>NZ_CP036435.1:0-4883650 GCF_004322975.1 Citrobacter sp. ABFQG | reverse complement strand
CGAAATCCCACAGATGATCACCGATGCGCTGGCGCATTACGGCGTTGTCGCCGGGCAGGGCAATATTCGAGGTACCGAAGGGCCGCGTAATGCGGTGGCAACCGGACTGGTTTTAGCCGGAGATGCAAAAAAATAGCGCAGAAAACAGTCGCGCAAGCGTTTAGCTGCGGGGTAAGTCAAATAAAGGCGATGTTCTCTTTGATATCCCGGCGGAGTTGGGTACATAGTATAAATGTGTCTCTCACGTGGTTAATTTTAAGGATAAGAGCATGCCAACAGCAATTGAGAAAGCATTGGATTTTATTGGTGGTATGAACACTTCGGCGTCAGTACCCCATTCAATGGATGAAAGCACCGCTAAGGGAATCTTAAAGTATTTGCATGACTTAGGTGTGCCAGCGAGTCCGGAAGTTGTGATGGCACGGGGTGAGCAGGAGGGATGGAATCCCGAGTTCACGAAAAAAGTGGCCGGATGGGCAGAAAAAGTTGCCTCCGGTAACCGCATCCTTATCAAGAACCCAGAGTATTTTTCAACCTATATGCAGGAGCAGCTCAAAGAGCTAGTGTGAGCTGACTATCGAATCAAACTCTAACGGACGTTTCCATCTCGGGATGGCGGCGTCCAAATGGAATGCCAGCGATATGGGCTGGCGTATCGCGTGATATATCCTTATTCCCACGCCATCCCCCGCTACGCATCCAGAGCCATCCAATTATTGGCTTTGCCAACAATTGCATATATTTCCAATAACAAAAAGGACCTGCGATTTCTCGCAAGTCCTTGAAATTTGGTGGCCCCTGCTGGACTTGAACCAGCGACCAAGCGATTATGAGTCGCCTGCTCTAACCACTGAGCTAAGGGGCCGTGGCGGTGGATTATAAAGTAACTCCGCGTTGCAATCCAGACATAAGCGTACGGATGCTGTTTTTATAAACAATGTATTTTCAGTCCGTTATACTTGTTCCTCTGATGTATTGTTCGGAGTAATTATGGTTAAGGACATACTGGCACCGGGGCTGCGGGTGGTATTTTGCGGCATCAATCCGGGGTTATCTTCTGCAGGTACAGGATTTCCCTTTGCACACCCCGCTAATCGCTTCTGGAAGGTTATCTATCAGGCGGGGTTCACCGATCGCCAGCTTAAACCTGAAGAGGCACAGCATCTGCTGGATTTCCGCTGCGGCGTGACTAAGTTTGTCGACAGACCAACGGTACAAGCCAATGAAGTGAAGCTACAAGAGATGCGTAGCGGAGGTCGTCTGCTTATTGAGAAAATAGAAGAGTATCAGCCAGCCGCGCTCGCTATCCTCGGGAAGCAGGCATTTGAGCAGGGGCTTAGCCAGCGTGGGGCGCAGTGGGGAAAACAGACGCTGACCATTGGCGCGACGCAAATATGGGTATTGCCGAATCCCAGCGGGTTAAGCCGGATCACGCTGGATAAACTGGTAGAGGCGTATCGGGAAGTGAATGTGGCGTTGAAGGCGCGCGGCCTGTAACTGCCGGAGCCTTAGGCTCCGGCGTCACTGTCAGAACTCGAAGCGTGCGCCCATGTTGTAGCGGCGTCCTTCCAGGATGGAAGACTGGTTATAGGACGTTTTGTAGATTGGGTTCACGTCGAACAGGTTATAAACCCCCGCCATCAATGTGATGCTCTTGTTGAGATGGTAGCGTGCCCCTAAATCGACCAGCGCATAGGCGTCGGTTGACGTTGATTTGCCGATGTCAGGCGTATTGCTGCGCCAGCTGGCTTTGCTCCACAGTTCAAGATCGTTAAGTGCATTCCATGTCAGAGACAGGTTGGCCATGCTCGTCGGGAACTCGTTCAGTGCCTCTCCCTTGTACTGACCACTCTTTTGCTCGCTGTGGGTATAGGTGTAGTTCGCGTTCGCTTTCAGCGCGGTAGTGACCTGCCAGTCGCCGTTCAGCTCCAGGCCATAGATTTCCGCGTCGCTGACGTTGAAATACTGCGAGACTTCTTCCGCTTCATACCCGTTGTAAATACACTTCTGCGTGGCCGTTGCGGTACAGATGGTGTAGTCGCTGATCTTGTCCTTGAATTTGGTGAAGAACACGGTTGCATCCAGTGCCAGTGTGTCCTGTTGCCAGTAGACGCCCAGCTCGGTGTTGACGCTCTGCTCAGGTTTCAGGTCATCGTTACCGATCCCAATGAAGGAATACGGATACGAACCGTAGACGCTGGTGAAACCTTCATTGTTCTCACGCAGGTCCGGTTTTTTATAGCCCGCCGATACGCCGCCCTTCAGCGCCCAGCTTTCGTCAATCGTCCAGTTACCGTAGAGTTTTGGCGTGACGTGGTAGCCAAAGTAGCTGTCGTGATCGAGACGCGCCGAGGTGGTGAGGGTGAAGTCCGGAACCATCATCCAGGCATCTTCCGCGAAGATGGCCCAGCCGTCACGGGTGATCTTGCTGACTGGCGTTATGCCCGGCACTTCTTTGTTTTCGATGCCGAAAGTGTCGTCCAGTTCATTACGGGTGAAGTTGATCCCCAGCGTCAGCTTATGGTCGCCCAGCGTAAAGGTGTTCGCGCTGTTGGCTTCATAGTTTTTCTGCTTAATGAACTGCGAACTCATGCCCGGCACACGATACTCGGTTTTAGCGTTTTCGTAGCTGATGAAGTTCTTCACTTCCAGCAGATCGTCGCCGTACCAGGCATGCTGCGCAAGTGAAGCGGCATCGCGGTCAAAGTCCCATTGCCAGGCTTTATCATTGTGTGATTTTACCTGATGCCCTTTGACGACGTTCAAATCCCACAGTTGGGTGTCGGTCGGCGACATGTTGATGGTGGCATCCAGATTGCCAGCCTGGTGCTTCACAAAGCGCTCATCGGAGATGCTGTCGTCATCACGGCGATCAAGATAATCCGCCGCTACGCTCACCCCGAGCTTGCTGGGGATAATTGGCCCCATCAGGAAGACATTAGTCTGGTTGGTGTTACCGTACTCGCTCTTCTCTTGCAGGAAGTAGTTATCTTCCAGCACACCCGTCCATTTATCGAGGTTGTAGCCTTTTTTGGTGATGACGTTGACCACGCCGCCGATGGAGTCAGAGCCATACAGTGAGGACATCGGTCCGCGAATCACCTCTATTCGCTCGATAGCAGCAAGTGGCGGTAAAAAGGCAGCCTCTGTCCCGATATGGTGTCCGTAAGGACGCGATTCGCGGGTGCCTTGTTTGATGCCGTTGACCATGTAGGAGGTATAGGTCGAGTCCATTCCGCGCATCTGCACATCGCCTGTGGCAAGGCTACCGTTGCCATTACCCACCAATACGCCGGGCATCTCGCGAAGGGCTTCGGTGACGTTCTGGTTAGAGCGGGTGTTCAGTTCTTTCTCGCCGACGACGGAGATGGTCGCCGGTGCCTCACGGCGTTCCTGTGCGAAACCGGTGGCGGTGACCACCAGTTGATCTTCATTATCTGGTGTGGTTTCTTCGGCGAAAACGGTCGCCGGGAAGCTGGCAAGGGCGAGCGAAATCGCCAGCGCGGTACGAGTCTGGTTAATCACAACGCATTCCTCAGAACTGGGTTAAATCGAGCTTGAGTACATAGTCAGCCTTGTTGGCTTTTTCATCCTGCTTCACGCTAACGAAGAGCGTTTTGCTGTCAGGAGAAAGCACCATGCTGTTTGGCATTGCTGTCGTTTTGATGGTGTGCTTCAGGCTGTAAGTGTTGGCATCGATAACGCTAATCTGACGGGCATTGCGATGGGTAACATACACTTCGTTGCGGGCAGGGTTATAGACCGCAGCGATAGAGTTTGGCGTGGGAACGCGGTGAACAATTTTACCGCTGTCCAGTTGGACTACCAGCACGTCGGCGGTGTTGGTATCGGCGATAAATCCGATGCCTTTGGCCGTGTTCAACGCGATGTTCAGGAAGTAATGCTTCGGCTCGGAGGGGTCAACCTTCACACGCGACAGAACCTGCGACGTTTTGCCATCCAGGGTAACAAGTTCGCCTTTGCCAGTGACGGCGTAAACTTTATCGCCAGCTTCATCAACGGCGAAACCGACCGGATCCATCCCTTTGAGGGCGTGTAATAGTTTCTGGTTATGCGTGTCGACAACCCACAGCACACCTTTATTTTCACTGCCAATACCGGAGACATACAGACGGTGGTGCTTCTTGTCGAGCACCACTTCACGAACGTGGGCTTTATTTTCTTCGTCTGCAAGCTGAAGCATTTTCACTTCTTTATGGGTGCGGGTATCCAGCAGGGTCAGTGAGCCATCCAGCGCATTACCTAGCCAGAGAATGTGGTTAGGTTCATCCAGTGAGACCGCAAAAGGACGGCGTTCGGTGGCGATCCGCTCATCGACTTTTAATGATTCAGTTGAAAACAGGAACACTTCACCGGCGGTTTTATCTTTGTCGAAAGAGGGGGCAGAGGCTGCATAGATAGCCTGTTGTCCGGCGTCATAAGCCAGTTCGTAAACGCCATGACCAAGCGTCTGAGAGGCGAACTGATCCTCAGTAAAGTCTTTTGCCAGGGCTGAACCGGTATAAAGTGCCAGTGAAATCGCAAGCGCGCAGAGGGACTGATTTTTTAATGTTTTTAAATTCATGTCATTTTTCTTTACAGTTGTTTACGAAAAGAAAATGATAATGAAAATAAATATCATTTACAATTGCATGTATAGGCAATGCCCCCTACCAATTTTTGTACACTGCGGAAAATCCCAAAAAAAAAGCTCCCCGGAGGGAGCTTCTTAATAACAGAAACGATTAATCGTCGAGGAAGCTACGCAGTACTTCAGAGCGGCTCGGGTGGCGCAGTTTACGCAGCGCTTTCGCTTCGATCTGACGGATACGTTCACGGGTAACGTCGAACTGTTTACCGACTTCTTCCAGCGTGTGGTCGGTGTTCATATCGATACCGAAACGCATACGCAGAACTTTCGCTTCACGGGCGGTCAGGCCAGCCAGAACGTCGTGCGTTGCGGCACGCAGGCTCTCGGTAGTCGCAGAGTCCAGCGGCAGCTCGAGGGTGGTATCCTCGATGAAATCACCCAGATGCGAATCTTCATCGTCGCCGATCGGCGTTTCCATGGAGATAGGCTCTTTAGCGATCTTCAGCACTTTACGGATCTTGTCTTCCGGCATCAGCATGCGTTCAGCCAGTTCTTCCGGCGTAGGCTCGCGGCCCATCTCTTGCAGCATCTGACGGGAGATACGGTTGAGCTTGTTGATAGTCTCAATCATATGTACCGGGATACGGATGGTACGCGCCTGATCCGCGATCGAACGGGTGATCGCCTGACGGATCCACCAGGTTGCATAGGTGGAGAACTTGTAACCACGACGGTATTCAAACTTATCAACCGCTTTCATCAGACCGATGTTACCTTCCTGAATCAGATCCAGGAACTGCAGGCCACGGTTGGTGTATTTTTTAGCGATAGAGATAACCAGACGTAAGTTCGCTTCAACCATCTCTTTTTTCGCACGGCGGGCTTTCGCTTCACCGATGGACATGCGACGGTTGATATCTTTAACCTGCTCGATGGTCAGGCCGGTTTCTTCTTCAATCTGCTGCAGTTTCTGCAGGCCGCGGTGAACGTCATCTGCCACATCGTGCAGTTTTTCAGACCACGGTTTGTTCATCGCGATTGCCGCGTTGAACCAGGTTTCGCTGGTTTCGTTGCCAGTGAACAGGGTGATGAAGTTTTTCTTCGGCATTTTGCACTGCTCAACGCAGAGCTTCATGATCAGACGTTCCTGAGTACGCACGCGGTCCATCATGACGCGCATGCTGTTTACCAGGTAGTCGAACTGCTTCGGCACCAGGCGGAACTGTTTGAACACTTCGGACAGCTTCTGAATTTCTTCCTGCGCGGCAGCATGGCTGCGGCCTTTCGCTTTGATGGTGTCGCGAGTGATTTCGTACTGAGTACGCAGTTCACCGAATTTTTCACGCGCTAACTCAGGGTCGATGCTGTTGTCGTCATCGCTGCTGTCGTCGTCGCCATCTTCTTCATCTTCGTCTTCATCGTCATCCATCTCTTCCTGAGAGAGTTCAGAACCGACGTGGGTCGCCGTGGGCGCCATGTCTTCTTCCGCGTTTGGATCGACAAAGCCAGTGATCAGATCGGAAAGACGTGCTTCTTCAGCTTCTACGCGATCGTACTGCTCAAGCAGGTAGGTGATAGCTTCCGGGTATTCGGCAACAGAGCATTGAACCTGGTTAATCCCGTCTTCGATGCGTTTAGCGATGTCGATTTCGCCTTCGCGGGTTAACAGTTCAACGGTACCCATTTCACGCATGTACATGCGGACCGGGTCAGTTGTACGACCGATTTCGGACTCAACGCTGGACAGAACCTGGGCAGCCGCTTCTTCCGCGTCTTCATCGGTGCTGTTGGAGGTTTCAGCAAGCAGCAGATCATCGGCATCAGGTGCTTCTTCCATCACCTGAATACCCATGTCATTGATCATTTGGATGATGTCTTCGATTTGATCTGAATCGACGATATCTTCCGGCAGATGGTCATTGACCTCGGCATAGGTCAGATAGCCTTGCTCCTTACCACGTTGGACAAGAAGCTTCAGCTGTGACTGCGGGTTTTGCTCCATAAGACGGTATCCACACTTAATTCGTTTGATTGGTGTTGGGCGGTAAAACCGCCAACGGCAAAACGAGGGCATACTTATATTTTGCCGCTGCCTCTCCGTGCGGCTGTCGGGGGCTTCCCGATCGATATTCGGCAGTTAAGCCGTTAAATACTTCATCTTTCACGTTGTCTCTGCGTTAGCTGCGTTCGTTACTCGGCTCATCCTGAGCCTCGCCCCTTACGGGGCCGCCGCAAGCAGCGTTCAAATCCGCTTCCGGCGGATTTGTCATCCTGGTCATGTACTTATGTACACTCCCAGGCGTTCGTTCACTTGCTGCCTTGATACAACGCGAATGATTTTGTCTTTGTTTTGTCTTTCTCTTATTTCTTGGCCAGTTCCTGGTTCAGCGTCCAGAGTTCCCGGCGTTCTTCGCTGCTTAAACCGTGTGTGCGCTCACGAGCTATCAACTCTTCCTGGCGCAGTTCAAGCATCGAATCAAACATATGGTTGAGTGAGTCGGTGAAGGTTTTTTCTGCGATATCTTTATCTGCTATATCGTCCCACATCGACAGTTTTTCAAGGGTCGCAGCATCATTTGTGCCACGGTAGTGTTCTAAAAGTTGCCCGGTGGTCAGACCTGGCTGAGCCAGACAAGTGTTGACCAGTTCTCTGAATAAGCCAAGTCCAGGCAGCTTATTGCTATCCAGTGCGCCTAACGGTGGAACCAGCGGGGCGAGCTCCGGGTTCTGCACCAGCAACCCTATAAGTATACGCATGGTCGTACGTTTTAGCTGTGGAACAGGGCGGGAAGCCCCATTTTCTGCCAGTTTTGGCATTAAACGTTCAAGCTGGCTGTCATCCAGAATGCCGAGCTTGTTTCCCAACTCCTGTCGCAGGTAAATGCGCAACGTTTCGCCTGGTACCTGAGTAATCAGCGGTAATGCCAGCGTGCTGAGCTGTGCGCGTCCGTCTGGGGTACTCAAATCCACCTGCGGCAACAGGCTGTTAAATAAAAACGCAGAGAGCGGCAACGCCTGCTCCATCCGCGCTTCAAAGGCCTCTTTCCCTTCTTTGCGCACCAGCGTATCGGGATCTTCGCCGTCAGGTAAAAACATAAAGCGTAGCTGGCGTCCGTCTGTCATATAGGGCAGTGCGGTTTCCAGCGCGCGCCATGCTGCGTCGCGTCCGGCACGGTCGCCGTCGTAACAGCAAATTACGTTGTTCGTCGCGCGGAACAACAGTTGGATGTGATCGGCGGTGGTCGACGTCCCAAGGGATGCCACGGCGTAGTTAATGCCGTATTGTGCCAGCGCCACCACATCCATATAGCCTTCTACCACTAACAGGCGCTGTGGATCGGCGTTATCCTGCTGGGCTTCATAAAGACCATACAGCTGGCGACCTTTATGGAAAATATCGGTTTCCGGGGAGTTCAGATACTTCGGCAGGGCATCGCCCAGCACGCGTCCACCAAAACCAATGACCCGACCACGTTTGTCGCGGATGGGGAACATCACCCGTTCGCGGAAGCGATCGTAACTGCGTCCCTGATCGTTGGTGACCAACATCCCCGCATCAACCAGCGATTTGCGATTTTCAGCATTGCCGCCAAACCGTTTCAGGACGTTGTCCCAGCCGGGGGGCGCAAAACCAATAGCAAAACGGGTGATAACGTCGCTACTTAATCCTCGCTTTTCCAGGTACTGGCGCGCAGGGGTAGCGGCGGGTTGCATCAAAGACTGTTGATAAAAAGTGTTCAGGCCATCCATCAATTGATAAAGGCTTTGCCGTTGATGGCGCTCTATCTGACTGGGGCCACTGCCTGCTTCATAGGGCACTTCAAGGTTGTGCATTGCGGCCAGTTCTTCGACGGTTTCCACAAACTCGAGCTTGTCGTAGTTCA
Organism: Citrobacter sp. ABFQG; assembly: GCF_004322975.1. NCBI lineage: Bacteria > Pseudomonadati > Pseudomonadota > Gammaproteobacteria > Enterobacterales > Enterobacteriaceae > Citrobacter > Citrobacter sp. ABFQG. The sequence goes on along the minus strand of NZ_CP036435.1, from coordinate 4,875,175 downwards.
TGAGAAAGTCGACGGCGTTGCCATGCGCGCCACACCCAAAGCAGTGATAAAACTGTTTTTCACCGTTTACGGTGAAAGAGGGGGTTTTTTCGTTATGAAACGGACAGCACGCGTGATAATTTTTGCCCTGCTTTTTCAGCTTTACCCGCGCGTCGATGAGATCGACGATGTCGGTTCTTGCCAGCAGGTCATTGATAAATACACGTGGGATTCGTCCAGCCATATGCCCCGTTATTACACTTCATCCTTCAAACTGTCTCTGCGTTGGCTGCACTCGCTCACCCCTGTCACTTACTTAAGTAAGCTCCGGGGATTCACTCACTTGCCGCCTTGATACAGTGTGAATGATTTTGTGTAATTGCTGATGTATAAACGAAAATAAGCCGCGCATTCCTTCCGGAAGCACGGCCTTACAACTACAACTCAGTCTGAATTGAGAGCTTTGGCTCTCAATGGATTAGTACAGACGAGTACGGCGTGCGTTTTCGCGAGCCAGTTTCTTCGCGTGACGTTTCACAGCAGAAGCTTTAGCGCGCTTACGTTCGGTAGTCGGTTTTTCATAGAACTCACGACGACGAACTTCCGCCAGAACACCTGCTTTTTCGCATGAACGCTTGAAGCGACGCAGTGCTACGTCGAACGGCTCGTTTTCACGTACTTTAATTACCGGCATGTAACTCTCACCTTTAATAAATTCGGTTTGCCGCTGGCATCAACGCCAGCTTATTTCAAAATGGTGCGGAATTTTACTGCAATTGCTGCTGCTTTGTAAAGCACCGACGCGATTTTGAAAGGGACTTTTATAAGGACAAGGAGTATACACGAGCGGAACTCCTGGGGCGAACAAAGTTTTACATCAACCCGCATTGGTCCTACACTGCGCGGTAATAGAGCGAGGTAAAACAAGTCATGCGTGTACTGGGTATTGAAACATCCTGCGATGAAACCGGCATCGCCATTTACGACGATGAAAAAGGTCTTTTAGCCAACCAATTGTATAGTCAGGTGAAATTACACGCTGACTACGGCGGCGTAGTGCCAGAACTGGCCTCGCGCGATCACGTACGTAAAACCGTACCGCTGATCCAGGCCGCGCTGAAAGAGGCGGGACTGACGGCAAAAGAGATCGATGCGGTGGCGTATACCGCAGGTCCTGGTCTGGTTGGCGCGCTGCTGGTTGGCGCAACCGTAGGACGTTCGCTGGCGTTCGCCTGGGGCGTACCGGCAATTCCTGTGCACCACATGGAAGGGCATCTGCTGGCGCCAATGCTGGAAGATAATCCCCCTGCGTTCCCGTTCGTCGCGCTGCTGGTTTCTGGCGGTCACACGCAGCTGATCAGCGTCACCGGTATCGGTCAGTATGAACTGCTGGGCGAATCGATTGATGATGCTGCTGGCGAAGCGTTCGACAAAACCGCCAAGCTGCTGGGGCTGGATTATCCTGGCGGTCCAATGTTGTCAAAGCTGGCCTCGCAAGGCGTTGAAAAACGTTTTGTCTTCCCGCGCCCGATGACCGATCGTCCGGGGCTGGATTTCAGCTTCTCCGGGCTTAAAACCTTTGCCGCGAATACCATTCGTAATAACGAAAATGACGATCAGACGCGCGCAGATATCGCCCGTGCCTTTGAAGATGCGGTAGTTGATACGCTGATGATCAAGTGCAAACGCGCGTTGGATCAAACCGGTTTTAAACGTCTGGTGATGGCGGGGGGGGTGAGCGCGAACCGTACGCTGCGCGCAAAACTGGCCGAGATGATGCAAAAACGTCGTGGCGAAGTATTTTACGCGCGTCCGGAATTTTGTACCGACAACGGGGCGATGATCGCCTACGCGGGCATGGTGCGTTTTAAAGCAGGCGCAACGGCGGATCTTGGCGTAACCGTGCGCCCACGCTGGCCATTGGCGGAATTACCGGCGGCGTGATTTTTTGCCCGGTAGCGCAATGTTACCGGGCAAGACGCTACATCCGCAGCATTCCTTTCTCTTCCAGAAACGCGATAATTTTTTCCAGACCCTCTCCGGATTTTAAATTACTGAACGTCCACGGACGCTCGCCGCGCATACGCAGGGTATCGCGTTCCATCACCTCCAGCGAGGCGCCGACGTAAGGGGCCAGATCGGTTTTATTGATAACCAGAAAATCGGATTTAGTGATCCCCGGACCGCCTTTACGCGGGATCTTCTCGCCTTCGGCAACGTCGATCACATAGATCGTCAGATCCGCTAATTCCGGACTGAAGGTGGCGCTCAGGTTATCGCCACCGCTTTCCACAAAAATCAGATCCAGATTGCCGAATTTCTCGCTCAGCGCCTCTACGGCAGCCAGATTCATCGACGCATCTTCGCGGATGGCGGTATGCGGGCAGCCGCCGGTTTCCACACCGACGATCCTGTCTGGCTCCAGTGCGCCCGCCTCGGTGAGAATGCGCTGATCTTCTTTGGTGTAGATATCGTTGGTGACTACCGCCAGTTGATAGCTACTGCGCATGGCTTTGCATAACGCTTCCAGCAGCGCCGTTTTGCCGGAGCCGACCGGGCCGCCAACGCCCACACGCAGGGGATGCTTGTAGTTACTCATTTTTTTTCCTCAGGAGCGGAATAATCGGGAATATTGGGTTTCATGCCGGGCAGACGCGATAGCGGCCAACGGCGTTGCGGAGCCGAGACTGGCGTCAGGCGTCGCCAGCGCCTGTGCCAGACCCTGCGCATAGCGATCGCAGAGCGCAATAATCAAACGCTGGGCCGCCTGTTGTCCAAAAGGAACCAGCTTGACGCCAGCCATCACAGCGCTCTCAATCCAGCTGTAGCCGAGACTTAACGCCAGTTTGGTCAGGGGAATTCTCCAGCGCACGGCCAGCCAGGCCATGCCGCAGAGTTGGCTGTCGGTGAAGAGAGTGCGCCACTCTCGCGAGCAATCCGCCTCCCAGTCGGTGACCAGCCGCGTAAACGCCGCGCCCCGACTGCGTTCTTCATCCCGCAGTTCGCGAGTTTCCCGGCAGGCCAACAGGTAAGCGCTCCAGCGGCGCGCGGCATCGAGATCGTCCTGCTCGCAGGCGCGATACAGTCTCGCCAGCAGCGGTAGGTCGACGGTAAAAAAGTTCTGCTCCATCTGCTGAATTTGCCAGGCAGAGAAGTCATCGACGCTTTTCACCCAGCCAATCTCCACCGCCCATTCCAGACCCTGGGACCAGGTAAACGACCCCACCGGGAGTGCGCTGCTGGCGAGCTGCATCAGACGCAACTGTTGGGTGTTATGCATCAGTGCGCATGGCCGTGATGATGCCCGTGTGATTCACTGGCATAAGCGCCTGCTTCCGGTTCAAACGGTAGTTGAGCGAACGTCACCTCGAGGTTGAACTGGCGCAGCATGGCGTCCAGCACATGATCGTGGTGGTAGCGCAGTTCATCCGGCAGGATTTGCAGCGGAACGTGGCGATTGCCGAGGTGATAACAGGCTTTGGCGAGTAGGAAAGGATCGGCGCAGCGCACCACGGAAACCGACTCCGGCGCGGCGATCACTTCGATCACCTCGCTGCCATCGTCGGTGGACAGCAGGTCGCCACCGCGTAACAGCAAACCGCGCGGTAGCATCAGCCCGGCTTCGCGACCGTCGTTCAGCGCCACTCTGGCACGACTTTTTACCCGCATATCAATGGGTAGCGTGACGCTTGCGGTGACGCGGTGAGCGTGGTCAAGGCGTTGGGTCAGGTAGATCATCGTCACTCCTCAAAACAGAAAATAGCGTTGTGCCATCGGCAAAACGTTTGCCGGTTCGCTGGTAATCAGTTCGCCATCAATACGCACCTCGTAGGTCTGAGCATCGACGGTGATATTGGGTTGCAGGTCGTTGTGGATCATGTTGGCCTTTTTCACTGTTCTGCAGCCTTTAACGACGGCGATGGCGCTTTGCAGGTTGAGCTGCTGCGCGATGTTTTGCGCATCAGCGGCCTGCGAAATAAAGGTCAGCCGGGTGTGATGCCGCGCTGCGCCAAGTGCGCCGAACATCATGCGGTAATGCACCGGCTGCGGGGTGGGAATCGAGGCATTGATGTCGCCCATCGGCGCACAGGCGATCATCCCGCCTTTAACGATCGTCGCCGGTTTTACGCCAAAGAAGGCCGGTGACCACAGCACCAGATCGGCCAGTTTGCCAGGTTCAACGGAGCCGACTTCATGGGCGATACCGTGGGTTAGCGCCGGATTGATGGTGTATTTGGCGACGTAACGTTTAACGCGCAGGTTGTCGTTGTCACCGGTTTCTTCTGCCAACGGGCCACGCTGAACCTTCATGCGGTGCGCCACCTGCCAGGTACGCAGGATCACTTCGCCCACGCGCCCCATTGCCTGCGAATCGGACGAGGTCAGGGAAAAGGCGCCAATGTCATGCAGCACATCTTCGGCAGCGATCGTTTCCCGGCGAATGCGTGATTCGGCAAAGGCCACGTCTTCGGCGATATCCGGATCGAGATGGTGGCAAACCATCAGCATGTCGAGATGCTCGTCGATGGTGTTGATGGTATAGGGCAGCGTCGGGTTCGTAGAGGAGGGCAGGATATTCGGATGCGCGCAGGCGGTGATGATATCCGGCGCATGACCGCCGCCCGCGCCTTCGGTGTGAAAAGTATGAATGGTGCGATCGCCAATCGCCGCCAGCGTATCTTCCACGAAACCGGACTCATTGAGCGTGTCGCTGTGCAGCGCTACCTGGATGTCCATTTCGTCGGCCACGGTCAGCGCGCAGTCGATAGCGGCGGGTGTGGCGCCCCAGTCTTCATGGATTTTCAGGCCAATTGCGCCTGCAGTGATTTGCTCGCGCAAGGCGTCAGGATTTGAGCCGTTACCTTTGCCCAGTAAACCGATGTTAACCGGCAACGCGTCCGCCGCCTGCAGCATGCGTGCGATGTACCACGGACCCGGCGTACAGGTGGTGGCGTGAGTGCCCGCGGCCGGACCGGTGCCGCCGCCGATCATCGTCGTCACGCCGGAAACCAGCGCCTCTTGCGCCTGCTGTGGGCAGATCCAGTGAATATGCGTATCCACGCCGCCTGCGGTGACGATCTTGCCTTCCCCGGCGATGACTTCAGTTCCCACGCCTATCGGGATCGTAACGTTGGGCTGAATATCGGGATTACCTGCCTTTCCGATGGCGAAGATCCTGCCGGCTTTGATACCAATATCCGCTTTCACGATCCCCCAGTGATCGACGATCAGCGCGTTGGTTATCACCAGATCCACACATGCATCGGCGCGCATTTGCCCCTGGCCCATGCCGTCGCGGATCACTTTTCCGCCGCCGAATTTGACCTCTTCACCGTAGGTGGTGAAGTCTTTTTCCACTTCGATCCACAGGTCGGTATCCGCCAGGCGCACTTTATCGCCAGTGGTTGGGCCAAACATGTCGGCGTACGCCTGCCGGGAAATGTCACTCATTATCTGCCTCCAGCGCGCCCATCACTTCGCTGCGAAAACCCACGATCCTTTGTGCGCCAGCAACGCGCACCAGTTCGACTTCGCGTTTTTGTCCTGGCTCAAAACGCACCGCTGTGCCCGCAGCAATGTTCAGACGAAAGCCGCGTGCGGCCAGCCTGTCAAAGCGCAGCGCCGGGTTCACTTCGAAAAAGTGATAGTGCGATCCCACCTGGATGGGCCTGTCGCCATGATTTTCCACCACGATCGTGCAGATCTCTCGCCCCTGATTAAGTGCGATACTGCCTTTTACGATCTGATATTCACCTGGGATCATTGTCGCTCCTTAGACGATCGGGTTGTGGACAGTGACCAGCTTCGATCCGTCCGGAAACGTGGCTTCAACCTGAATATCCGGGATCATTTCCGGTACGCCTTCCATCACCTGATCGCGGCGCAGGACGTGACGCCCGTCCTCCATCAGCGCGGCTACAGTTTGCCCGTCGCGCGCCCCTTCCATGATGAAAGCGCTAATCAGCGCCACCGATTCCGGGTAGTTCAGCTTCTGCCCGCGGGCCAGGCGACGTTCCGCCACCAGCGCGGCGGTAAACAGCAACAACTTATCTTTTTCTCTGGGGGTCAGTTCCATAAGGGTTCTCTTAGGTTTGCCAGATTCTCGGTAGTACAGGCGTTTTATGTGTCAGCAGCGGGCGCAAAAATTGCCAGATGTCACGCATAACGCGCTGAACAACCAGGTTGTCGTTAGCAAGAAAACGGATTGTCAGCAGCGAGTCGTTAAGCGTTGCCCCGGCGTAATCGCCAAGCGCCATAAGCCGCTCCCGCGTGCCCTCCAGCATGTGTTCGTTGGCCGGATAACACAGCAACGTGCCGACCCAGGGATGATGCGCGACACCGCTCAGATTCCCCTCCTGCAATATCAAGCGTTCTATCAGCAGCGGCAGCCCATCTCGCCACACTTCCAGGCGATTTTGCAGCATGCCGTGGCTGAAAGTTTCCTGCATAACCGGTCGGCCAAGACACAGCAGATCCCAGGCCAGCAGGCGGCTTGCGGATGTCAGATTAAAGACGGTCTGAATAGCGGCGTTGGCGCCGGGAAAGAGGATCGTATCCTGCGGCAGCCACTCCAGCGTGGCGTGCGAGGCGAGGGTAAAATGCTGGCGCAGCAACGCTTGTGGCCCTCGGCTGCGATAAAACTTGCCCGCGCCGGGCTGGGTGATTAATGTATGGCTGTTTTCGTCGAGCGTGACGGCAATATGAAGCTCATCCCCGCCAACGATCCCCGCAGGTGGATGCAGCAAATAGAGGTGGCAGACGTCCTCTTCCGGGTAAAACGGGCGCTGAACTGTCAATGGACCATGATGACGCGCCGAGGCGAGCACCGTTTTGTGCCCGGTGCAGGAAAAATGCAGTTCCAGTTCGGCCTGCCAGCCTCGTGTGAGTGTCTCGTGCGCAACCGTGTCCAGAGCGTTTCCCCTATCAGCATGAGGGTGTTTGCATACAAAAAAGTATGCCTCAGCGCATCGGGAAATCGATCATATGAGAAGCTTATGGATTAAGGGGCGACAATATGCCGCCCAAGGGAGATTACAGTAAAACGAGGGGCATCCAGATCAGACCGGTGATCACCAGCAGCACGAGGAAAATCAGGCCAAAAATAGCGCCGAGTCGCCAGTAATCCACCGTTGGCAAATAACCGCTGCCGTAGTAGATAGGGCTAGGACCGGTGGCGTACGGGGTCAGAATGCTGCCCAGGCCAATGGCGGCGCCGACTATCAGGCAGAAGACCGGTAGCGGGATTTCCGGCATTGCCAGCGCGGCGGCAATCATCATCGGCGCGAGGGCAGAGGTATACGCCGTGGCGCTGGCAAAGAAGTAGCGCAGCAGATAGAACACCACGATCAGCGCCACCATCACCATCATCGGCGAATAGCCGCTCAGTCCTCCCGCCAGCAGCTTGCCGAACCAGGTAATAAAACCGGTGTTATTGAGCCCGGTGGCGAGCGTTATCAGCGAGGCCAGCCAGAAAAAGACGTTCCATGCGGCTTTATTGCTGACGATGTCATCCCAGCTAATGATGCGTAGTACCAGCATCAACGCCACCACGCTGTATCCGACCATTGCGGCGTCAATGTAGTCGCCGCCGAAGATCCACAGCACTAACGCGCCGACCATCAGTACCAGCATCTTTTTCTCGCGAGCGCAGAGCGGTCCCATCGCTTTTAGCTCTGTATCCGCCCAACGTGGAACCTGATCGCCGGATTTCAGTACCGGTGGATACAGCAGGTACGCCAGCCACGGCACGATCAGCACCAGTAAAATGCTCAGCGGCAGCATGCCTAAGAACCAGTCGCCCCAGCTCAGCGCCGTGTGGGACGCGCCTTTCATCAGGCCGATCAACAGCAGATTCGGTGCCATCGCCGTTAAGAAAATAGCGCTGGTAACGCAGTCAGCGACAATGCCCATCCACATGATGTACGAGCCAATGGAGCGTGAACTGGCGCTATTGGGCTGCGAGTTATACAGCGGCGGCAGGTTGCGGATAATCGGGTAGATTATTCCGGCTCCGCGCGCGGAGTTGGAAGGCGTGACGGGAGCGAGGATAAGTTCGGAGAACATCACCGCATAGCCGAGAAATAACGTCCGGTGCCCCATCTTTTTCACCAGCATCAGCGCGATTCGCCGACCAAGGCCGGTTTTCTCATAGCCAGTACCAAACATAAAGGCCGCGAAGATCAGCCAGATGACCGAGTTTGAGAATCCAGATACCGCCCACGACAGCGATTTGGCAGTAAATTTAAAACCGTCCTGCGCGAGTTGCTCCGGACTGAACAGCAGCCACGGTGAAAGGACGGCGATGATCGAAATGCCAATCATCGCCACCACCGCGCCCGGTACAGGTTCCAGAATAAGCCCGACAATCACACCGGTAAAGACGGCAAAATAGAGCCAGGTGTGACTCTCAAGACCGGTGGGGACGGGCAGAACAGCAATAATGGCGATGACCACCAGCGGAGCCAGGTATCGCCACCAACCAGCTAAAGGTGCCATTGTTGTATCCCTGCAAAGAGGGAGAGGCGTTACGCCCCTCCGGGAGGGTTATTTGATGTAGTGCACGTGCTCGCAGATTTCTTCGACGATAGGATCGCGACGTTCAGCGAACAGCTTTTTGTTTTCGGCGATCAGGTTGTTGCCGTGGGTGTCGATGGACACAATCAGCGGGCCGAACTCTTTGACCCGACACACCCACAGGGATTCCGGCATGCCCAGCTCCGTCCAGTGCACTTCTTCAATCTCTTCAACCTGAGTAGCCGCCAGTACGGCGCAACCTGCCGGGAAGATCACATGCAGTGCTTTAAACTGCTTGCAGCCTTCTTCTGTCAACGGTCCCATACCGCCTTTACCGACCACCAGTTTGACGCCGGTCTGCTCGATGAACTCTTTCTCGAAGGCTTCCATACGCATACTCGTGGTTGGACCGACGGAGACCATCTCCCATTTTTCACCGTTTTTACGGACGATCGGGCCCGCATGGAAAATGGCTTTGCCGTTCAGGTCATAAGGAATCGGGCGCTTCAGTTCGATCAGGCGGCGGTGGCAAACGTCACGGCAGGTCACCAGCGTGCCGGTCAGGTAAATGACATCGCCAACGCGAATGTCTGCCAGATCTTCGGCTTTGATCGGGGTTGTGAGGATCTTTTTCATAACGCGCTCCGGGTGTGAGACAGGTTTTCGAAGGAGAGGTCGGCATGAACCAACAGCGTGCCGCGACGGTGCGCCCAGCAGCCGGTAGAGACGGCAACGCCGATAGTCGACGGGTGGCGCGCGGCGGATTCGATATGCACGCCCATCACTGAGCTATTCCCGGTCAACCCTTGCGGCCCAATGCCCAGACGGTTAAGTCCTTCTTCCAGGCGCAGTTCCAGTTCTGCCGCTTTTGGGTTTGGATGGCGTGATCCGATTGGGCGCAGCACCGCTTTACGAGAAAGCACGGCAGCGGTTTCTACAGAGGTGGCAATACCTACGCCCACCAGCACTGGCGGACAAGCGTTGACTGCCAGCGTGGAGATATTTTCGAAGACAAATTTCACCACGCCTTCGTAGCCTTCAGAAGGCATTAACACTTTCGAGCGCCCCGGCAGCGTACAGCCGCCGCCTGCCATGTAGACTTCGATTTCCGCGTCATCGTTATCAGGGATGATGTCCCATGTGACCCACGGCACACCGGTACCGGTATTTTTTCCGGTATTCACTTCGTCAAAAATCTCAACCGCGTTATGGCGCAGCGGCGCTTTTACCGTGGCATCTTCAACAGCCTGTTTCAGAATGCTTTGCAGTTCGCCAAGTAGCGGAAAACGGGAACCGACCTTCACGAAGAACATAATCTCCCCGGTGTCCTGACAGGCTGGGCGGTTCAGGTCGATAGCTTTCTGCATGTTGTCAAACATGGTGTGGTAGATGATTTTACCCATCGGCGAGGTTTCGCCTTCACGCAGCTGTTTTAATTTATCCACAACATCGTCAGGCATGCGGGTAGAAATCATGGCGGTAAAGTCGGCGACAATGTTCGTCAGCGTAGTTATCGCATGTTGGTTATTTTGATTGCTCATCTTATTAACTCCAGTTCTTTTATTTGTCTGGAAATAAATTCTCCGCCACAAACTACCACTAAAAATGTGGTTTTATATTATTTGGCACTGTGAATATCTAATTAACAGTTCGTGAATGATGTCCAGATAAGGCAATAAAAATTGCGCCAGGGCAGGGTTTAATACGTATGGGAGAATTACACTGCGGTTAATCACATTACGGATTACCGATCATGCTGAATACGTATCCCCTGGCGAAAGACCTACAGGTGCTGGTTGAAATTGTTCATAGCGGCAGCTTTAGCGCCGCCGCTGCGACGCTGGGCCAGACGCCAGCGTTTGTGACGAAGCGCATTCAGATCCTCGAGTCCACGCTAGGGGCTACGTTGCTAAGCCGCTCGGCGCGCGGCGTGGCGCTAACGGAGAGTGGTCAACGTTGCTATGAACACGCGCAGGCGATCCTCGCAGGTTATCAACATCTGGTCGATGACGTTACGCAACTCAAAACGCGTCCGGCAGGGATGATTCGTATCGGCTGTAGCTTTGGTTTTGGGCGCAGTTATATTGCACCGGCAATTACAGAATTGATGCACAGCTATCCTGAATTACAGGTACATTTTGAACTTTACGATCGGCAAATTGATTTGGCGCAGGATAATATCGATTTGGATATTCGTATTAATGATGAAATTCCTGATTATTATATTGCTCATTTGTTAACGAAAAATAAAAGGATATTATGCGCAGCACCGACGTATTTACAAAAATACGGTGAGCCGACGACGTTACAGGAATTAATTCGGCATGATTGTCTGGTCACCAAAGAACGGGATATGACTCACGGGGTGTGGGAACTGGATAACGGTCAGGAGAAAAAGTCGGTTAAGGTGGCGGGACATCTTTCTTCTAACAGCGGTGAGATTGTGCTGCAGTGGGCGCTACAGGGAAAAGGGATCATGCTGCGTTCTGAATGGGACGTACAACCGTTTCTGGCCAGCGGTGAACTGGAGCGGGTGCTGCCGGACTATGCGCAGAGCGCTAATATCTGGGCGGTTTATCAGGAGCCGCTGTATCGCAGCGTGAAGCTTCGCGTGTGCGTGGAGTTTCTGGCGACGTGGTGTCAGAACCGATTAGGCAAACCGGTGGAGGGGTATCACATCCCCGAGGCCGGATAAGACGCCGACGCGTCGCTATCCGACAATAAAATCACTCGGAGTCTTTTTCGCGTTTTTTCTTTAGCTTGGTCCAGATCTTCGGCTCCTGACGACGCCACAGACGCTGAATGTTGTCATGGTGACGAAGCAGAATTAAGCACGACAACATGGACACCGGAAAAGTGAACTGGGGATTGAACCACCAGACGTAAAAAGGGGCGATCAGCGCACTGACGATAGCGCCTAACGACGAATAGCCGCTTAACAGGACGGTTAGTAGCCAGGTTCCGGCCATCACACCAGTTAAGTCCCAGCCAATCGGCGCAATTGCGCCAAAGGCGGTGGCAACGCCTTTTCCACCTTTAAAGCCGAAAAATACCGGCCAAATGTGTCCCAGACAGGCGGCGATTGCGATCAATCCCAGCCAGAAGGGGCTGACGCCTAGCGCATAGGCACCCCAGACGGGTAACATACCTTTCAGGACGTCGAAAATCAGTACCGCGACGGCGGCTCCCTTGCCACCGATGCGCAGCACGTTTGTCGCGCCCGGATTCCCAGAGCCGCTGTCGCGCGGGTCCGGCAATCCAGCAAGGCGGCATACCAGAATAGCACTGGAAATTGAGCCACAGAGGTACGCGAAGATAATCATTCCAGGCGCGATTGCACTCATAAGCTGTTCCGTTTTGAAAATGTCGTGTAAAACGCTACTTCTGTGGATAATACGCATATTTCGCCGGAAGTGGTATCCGGGTTAGCCAAAAAGCAGGCAGGTCGTGATGGATATTGTATTTATAGAGCAACTTTCTGTAATCACCACTATTGGTGTTTACGACTGGGAACAAACGATCGAGCAACGGTTGGTGTTCGATATCGAAATGGCATGGGATAACCGCAAATCAGCTAAAAGCGATGATGTGGCTGATTGCCTGAGCTATGCTGATATTGCTCAAACGGTTGTTAATCATGTGGAAGGTGGGCGTTTTGCGCTGGTAGAACGTGTGGCGGAAGAGGTGGCGGATTTGCTACTTAACCGCTTTAATTCACCGTGGGTGCGGATCAAACTCAGCAAACCTGGCGCGGTAGCCCGTGCGGCAAACGTCGGGGTCGTCATTGAGCGTGGCAATAATCTGAAAGAAAATAATTAATTTAATAATTTCTAAATCAAACGGGTATAAAAGAGTCCTTTCGTCGGCTCTTTTTTGCCGTGTTTTCTCTATCTAGGGGTTTATTAATGAGTGATATGCACTCGCTGCTGGTGGCGGCAATTTTGGGTGTGGTCGAAGGATTGACGGAATTTTTACCCGTTTCCAGTACCGGCCATATGATTATTGTTGGCCACCTGTTGGGTTTTGAGGGTGATACCGCAAAAACATTCGAGGTGGTGATCCAGTTGGGATCTATTCTGGCAGTGGTGGTGATGTTCTGGCGACGTTTGTTTGGCCTGATCGGCATTCACTTCGGCAAGGCCCCGCATGAAGGTACTGGCAAAGGTCGGCTGACGCTGGGGCATATCCTGTTGGGGATGATTCCGGCGGTTGTACTGGGACTGGTGTTCCACGACACTATCAAGTCGCTGTTTAACCCGATCAACGTGATGTATGCGCTGGTGGTGGGTGGTGTACTGCTGATTGCTGCAGAATGCCTGAAGCCGAAAGAGCCGCGCGCGCCGGGTCTGGATGATATGACCTATCGCCAGGCGTTTATGATTGGCTGTTTTCAGTGTCTGGCGCTGTGGCCGGGTTTTTCTCGCTCAGGGGCGACGATTTCTGGCGGCATGCTGATGGGAGTGAGCCGTTACGCGGCCTCTGAGTTTTCATTCCTGCTGGCGGTGCCGATGATGATGGGAGCGACGGCGCTGGATCTCTACAAGAGCTGGTCGTTCCTTAGCGCATCAGATTTACCGATGTTTGCAGTCGGTTTTGTGACGGCGTTTATCGTGGCGCTGGTCGCGATCAAAACCTTCTTGCAGTTGATTAAGCGTATCTCGTTCATTCCGTTTGCGATTTACCGCTTTGTTGTGGCGGCTGCCGTCTATGTGGTTTTTTTCTGATCGCCACTAAATGCCGGATGGCGCTGCGCTTATCCGGCCTACGGGCGTAATATGTAGGCCGGATAAGGCATTTATGCCGCCATCCGGCAACGTCAGTTTAATGGGCAGGTTTAGGACACCGCTTCTCCTTCCAGTTGGCCACCGCCGCAATGCGACGCCGGGTCAGTTCTTCACGAATTGCCTGACCTTTGAATCCCGCTTCCACGACATCTTTCGTGGGAACCGCCTGTGCAACCAGCCAGGCTTCACGCAACAGCCTGCCTTGCGGGTAATCCGCCGCTTCAAAACCGGTTCGCCCACGCACGTCGGCCTCGCTGGTGAGGGCGATTTGCTCCACGCGCTGCGGTTTGCGCCATGCATCGATGGAATCAAACAGCTTAACGATGGTTTTCGGTTGCAGGATCGGGAAGGTATGAATCAGGTCGTGGAACTCGGCCACCAGTTTGGCTAAATCACGGATGTCATTCGGCACGCGCAGGCGCTGACACAGTTGCTCGACCAGCTTAACGCCCGCCGGACCGTGGCCATGATGGCGCGGCCATAGCGCTTTAGGCGTTAATGCTTTGCCAAGATCGTGGCACAGCGTGGCAAAACGCACGTCGACCTCCGGGCTTAACATGGCTGCCATCGACAGCGTCATCAGCGTGTGAATACCGGTATCAATTTCCGGGTGCCACTGCGCGGGCGCGGGAACGCCGAACAGAGCATCCACTTCAGGAAACAGAACGTGCAGTGCGCCGCAGTCGCGCAGGACCTGAAAAAATACCTGTGGGTTGCGGGTGGTTAAGGCGCTTTCCGTTTCTTTCCACACGCGCTCTGGCGTCAAGTGTTCCAGCTCGCCAGCGGCGTTCATATCGCGCATCAGCGTCATGGTTTCGTCGGCAATACGAAAGCCAAGGTGCGCATAGCGGGCAGCAAAGCGCGCTACGCGCAGCACGCGCAGTGGATCTTCGCTAAAAGCCGGGGAAACATGACGCAGCAGGCGGTTTTCCAGATCATCGCGTCCGTTATACGGGTCGATAATCTCCCCGTTGTCATCGCGGGCCATTGCGTTGATGGTCAGGTCGCGCCGCTGAAGATCGGCCTCCAGCGTCACATCTGGCGCGGCGTAGCAGGTGAATCCGGTATATCCCGAACCTGATTTGCGTTCAGTACGCGCCAACGCATACTCTTCCCGGGTTTGCGGATGCAGAAACACGGGAAAATCGCGGCCTACCTGTTGGTAACCCGCGTCGAGCATTCCTTGCGGCGTGGCGCCGACAACGACCCAATCTTTATCTTTAATCGGTAGCCCTAATAACGCATCCCGAACAGCACCACCGACCAGATAAATCTTCACGCCACTTTCCTTTTGAAAAAAACATCCCTTAATCATATGTCAGTGTGGCGGAGAAGGCGATTCAGTTCATCCAGCGATCTTTGCGTTTACGGCTTGGGATCATGTGTGGCAGAACCAGACCGAGCAGCAGACCAAGACCCAGCACGCCGCCGCCATACATAAACCATTGCATGATGATAGTACGCTGCTTGTCATCAAGCTGAAGGTTGGCTGCGCTCACCTTCTTTTGCGCCACGATAAGTTCGTTCTTCAGCTTCTGGTTTTCTTGTTTCAGCCCGTCAATCACGCTGTCGCTCTGCGCTACCTTTTGCTGCATGTCGGCGGTACGCTGATTCCATGTGGTATCGATATTATTGAGCTTATCGGTCAAGATCTTAACCTGGTTTTCCAGGTCGGGAACGCGGGTACGCAGGCTCGGCGTACTGTTCAGCTCTTTCAGTGGGATCCAGGCGGTACGTCCGGTGCTGTCTTTCACCTGGGCGTAGTTGGTGTTGGCATCAGTCTGTAATAGCGTGACTTCCTCGCCGGCGTTAACCGTACCCACGAGGCGATAATTATCTCCCGGACCGCTGCGGACCCAGGTGTTCAGTTCGTCAGAGACATAGCGCTTTTCTTCGGCATGAGAGACTGCAGTGGCGCTAAGTGCGAGTAAAGTTAATCCAATCAGGCGTAATTTTGGCATCAGGCTGTCGTTATTGTCATAGAAAGTGGAACGATAGTAGTGGCATCAGTGTCTCTACGCAAAGCATTCGACATCAATCGGAATCATCTGTGTCCTTTTTGCCACCACTCGAAACTTTTACGCCCGTCAAATTGCTCGTTGCATGGCAATTTGGCGCAAAATACTATCTACTGACCATAAAGAACGAACTTAGTTCGCAGTCAGTTTTCTCAACTGTGACATAACCCATAAGTACAAGACCATGGCCCAGGAAATCGAATTAAAATTTATCGTTAATAGTGACGCTGTCGATGCGCTACGTGAACGTCTGAATACGCTGGGGGGAGAGCATCATGCACCCAGCCAGTTGCTGAATATTTACTACGAAACGCCGGATGCGTGGTTGCGTGGTCATGATATGGGGCTGCGTATTCGCGGTGAAAACGGTCATTACGAAATGACCATGAAAATTGCCGGACGCGTGACGGGCGGCCTGCATCAGCGACCGGAATTTAACGTTGCGCTGGACGCGCCTGAGCTGGATCTCGCCTTGTTCCCAACGGAAGTCTGGCCTGATGGCAAACTGCCCGCTGAACTTGCTTCTCAAGTGCAGCCGTTGTTCAGCACCGATTTTTTCCGTGAGAAATGGTTGGTTGATGTTGATG
Source organism: Citrobacter sp. ABFQG (assembly GCF_004322975.1). Classification (NCBI taxonomy): domain Bacteria; kingdom Pseudomonadati; phylum Pseudomonadota; class Gammaproteobacteria; order Enterobacterales; family Enterobacteriaceae; genus Citrobacter; species Citrobacter sp. ABFQG. The sequence continues at coordinate 4,859,293 of NZ_CP036435.1, read as the reverse complement.
GCAGCCGGATTGAAATGGCCCTCGATGTGGGGGAAGTGAAAGCGGGCGAGTTTGCAGAACCTATCTGTGAGCTTGAACTTGAACTGCTAAGCGGCGATACCCGTGCGGTACTGAAGCTGGCAAACCAGCTGGTTTCGCAAACCGGTTTACGCCAGGGCAGTTTGAGCAAAGCCGCGCGCGGTTATCATTTGGCCCTGGGGAATGCGCCGCGCGAACTCAAACCGACGCGGATTTTGAAGGTTCCGGCGAAGGCGAGCATTGAGCAGGGGTTGGAAGCGGCGCTGGAGCTGGCATTATCACAGTGGCAGTACCACGAAGAGCTGTGGGTACGCGGCGTTAAAGGGGCGAAAGCCGAGGTGCTGGCGGCAATGGGGCTGGTGCGTCACATTCTGATGTTGTTTGGCGGTAATGTGCCACGAAAAGCGAGCGCTCACTTACGTGATTTGCTGACCCAATCGGAAGCGATCATTGCGTCGGACGTTTCTGCTATTTCGGCGGTTTACAGTACGCAAACGGCAATGGCCAAGCTGGCGCTGACCGAATGGCTGGTGACCAAAGGATGGCAGCCGTTCCTGGATGCGAAGGCGCAGGGCAAAATTGCCGACTCCTTTAAGCGCTTCTCTGATACCCATCTTTCACGCCATGCCGCTGAGCTGAAAACCGCTTTTGCGCAGCCGTTGGGCGATCAGTACGCCGATCAGCTTCCACGTTTGACGCGCAACATTGATAGCATGCTGATGCTGGCGGGATACTACGACGAAAATGTCGCATCAGAATGGATCGCTACTTGGCAGGGCTTACGTCGCGCCATTGCGGCCAACCAATATATTGAAATTGAACACTTCCGCAACGAGGCGATCGCGCTGGAACCGTTCTGGCTGCACAGCGGAAAACGATAATCAGGGCCGAGGCCGGGATGCCTGATGGCGCTGCGCTTATCAGGCCTACGCGATGTGTGTAACTGTCATGTAGGTCGGATAAGGCGAAAAGACGCATCCGGCACCATTCAAAGGATAACCCGTAAATGAAGCAGCTCTCTTCACCGTTACAGCAGTACTGGCCGACCGTTGTTGAGCGGCTGCCAGCAGCAATATCTGAGTCCTCGCTTAGCGTTCAGGCGAAGTCAGTACTTACATTCAGTGATTTTGTCCGTGACAGCATTATTGCCCATCCCGAATGGCTGGCTGAGCTGGAAAGCACTCCACCCCTGGCGGATGAATGGCAACACTATGCCAACTGGTTACAGCAAGCATTGGCTGACGTTAGTGACGAAAACACACTGATGCGTGAGTTACGCCTGTTTCGTCGTCGCATTATGGTGCGTATCGCCTGGGCACAGACGCTGTCGCTGGTGACCGAAGAGAGTATTTTGCAGCAGCTAAGTCATCTGGCTGAAACGTTGATCGTTGCCGCGCGCGACTGGTTGTACGCAGCCTGCTGTCGCGAATGGGGAACGCCGTGTAATCCTAAAGGTGTGGCGCAGCCGCTGCTGATTTTAGGCATGGGGAAACTGGGCGGCGGCGAGCTGAATTTTTCCTCCGATATCGACCTGATTTTTGCCTGGCCGGAACACGGCAGCACACAGGGTGGGCGTCGCGAGCTGGATAACGCGCAGTTCTTTACCCGTATGGGCCAGCGGCTTATCAAAGTGCTGGATCAGCCCACAATGGATGGGTTTGTCTATCGGGTGGATATGCGTTTACGCCCGTTTGGCGACAGCGGCCCGCTGGTGCTGAGCTTCTCCGCGCTGGAGGATTATTACCAGGAACAAGGGCGCGACTGGGAACGCTATGCGATGGTTAAAGCCCGCATTATGGGCGATGCCGACGGTACATACGTCAGCGAGCTTCGTGCCATGCTGAGGCCTTTTGTCTTCCGTCGCTATATTGATTTCAGCGTGATCCAGTCGCTGCGTAACATGAAAGGGATGATTGCGCGTGAAGTACGCCGTCGTGGCCTGAAAGACAACATCAAGCTGGGGGCGGGCGGCATTCGTGAAATCGAATTTATCGTGCAGGTATTCCAGCTGATTCGCGGTGGGCGCGAGCCATCGCTGCAATCCCGCTCGCTGTTACCGACGCTTAGCGCCATCAATGCGCTGCACTTGCTTTCTGATACCGACGCGGAACAACTGCGCGCAGCCTATCTCTATTTACGCCGCCTGGAAAACCTGCTGCAAAGTATCAATGATGAGCAGACCCAGACGCTGCCGGGTGATGAACTGAATCGCGCGCGGCTAGCGTGGGGGATGAACGTTGATGACTGGCAGCAGTTAACCGATGTGCTGACCAATCATATGGACAACGTACGCCGGGTATTTAACGAGCTGATTGGCGATGACGAGGCCGAAACCCAGGAAGAGCCGCTCTCAGAACAGTGGCGCGAATTGTGGCAGGATGCCTTACAGGAAGATGACACCACGCCAGTGCTGACGCATCTGGCGGATGACGATCGGCGGCGCGTGCTGTCTCTGATTGCTGATTTCCGCAAAGAGCTGGATAAACGCACTATTGGCCCACGCGGACGACAGGTGCTGGATCATTTAATGCCGCATCTGCTGAGCGATGTCTGTACGCGTGACGACGCCTCAGTCCCGCTGTCACGCATTACACCGCTGCTGGTGGGTATTGTGACTCGCACGACCTATCTGGAACTGCTGAGCGAATTCCCCGGGGCGCTGAAGCATTTGATTTCGCTCTGTGCGGCTTCGCCGATGGTCGCCAGCCAGCTGGCGCGGTATCCGTTGTTGCTCGATGAACTGTTGGATCCGAATACCCTGTATCAACCTACCGCGACGGACGCCTACCGTGATGAGCTGCGCCAGTATTTGCTGCGCGTGCCGGAAGATGACGAAGAGCAGCAACTGGAGGCACTGCGCCAGTTTAAGCAAACGCAGCTACTGCGTATTGCCGCGGCTGATATCGCCGGCACGCTGCCGGTGATGAAGGTGAGCGACCATTTAACCTGGCTGGCGGAAGCGATTATTGATGCGGTAGTCCAGCAGGCGTGGACGCAGATGGTTGCTCGCTACGGCCAACCTACCCATCTTGGCGAACGTGAGGGGCGCGGTTTTGCCGTCGTCGGCTATGGCAAACTGGGCGGCTGGGAACTGGGTTACAGTTCGGATCTTGATTTGATCTTCCTGCATGATTGTCCGATGGACGTGATGACGGACGGTGAGCGTGAGATTGACGGGCGACAGTTCTATCTGCGTCTGTCGCAGCGCATTATGCACCTTTTCAGCACCCGCACCTCGTCCGGTATTTTGTACGAAGTGGATGCGCGGCTGCGTCCATCCGGCGCGGCGGGAATGCTGGTGACATCAACCGACGCTTTCGACGATTACCAGCGCAACGAAGCCTGGACATGGGAGCATCAGGCGCTGGTGCGTGCTCGTGTGGTATATGGCGACCCGCAGTTGACCTCTCAGTTTGATGCGATTCGTCGCGATATCATGACCCTCGTCCGTGATGGGAAAACCTTGCAGACCGACGTGCGTGAAATGCGTGAGAAAATGCGCGCCCATTTGGGCAATAAGCATCGGGATCGTTTTGATATTAAAGCGGATGAGGGTGGCATCACAGACATTGAGTTTATTACGCAGTATCTGGTGTTGCGCTATGCGCATGAAAAACCGAAGCTGACGCGCTGGTCGGATAATGTGCGCATTCTGGAATTACTGGCGCAAAACGACATTATGGACGAGCAGGAAGCGCTGGCGCTTACCCGTGCTTATACGACGTTGCGTGATGAACTTCACCATCTTGCGTTGCAGGAACTTCCGGGCCATGTGGCGCTGGAGCACTTTGACGCTGAACGTACGCTGGTGCGTGACAGCTGGCAGAAGTGGCTGGTTGCCGAGTGAAGTGTGCTATTATCGCGCGCAAATTTTAAGACCCTCAGAGAATCTCTCAGGAGACAGAAATGAAAGTAACGCTGCCAGAGTTTGAACGTGCAGGAGTCATGGTTGTCGGTGATGTGATGCTGGATCGCTACTGGTACGGCCCTACCAGCCGTATTTCACCTGAAGCGCCGGTTCCGGTGGTGAAGGTCGATACCATCGAAGAACGTCCCGGTGGCGCAGCAAACGTGGCGATGAACATTGCCTCTCTGGGCGCAAATTCCCGTCTGGTGGGTTTGACCGGTATCGACGACGCGGCGCGTGCGCTGAGCAAAACGCTGGCGGATGTGAACGTAAAATGCGACTTCGTGTCCGTGCCGACGCATCCGACAATCACCAAACTGCGCGTGCTTTCCCGCAACCAGCAGTTGATTCGTCTGGATTTTGAAGAAGGTTTTGAAGGCGTAGATCCGCAACCGCTGCACGAGCGTATTAACCAGGCGCTGGGTTCTATCGGCGCTCTGGTGCTCTCTGACTATGCCAAAGGCGCGTTGGCAAGCGTGCAGCAGATGATTGCTTTGGCGCGTAAGGCTGGAGTTCCGGTGCTTATCGATCCGAAAGGGACCGATTTTGAACGTTACCGCGGCGCAACGCTGCTAACGCCGAACCTGTCTGAGTTTGAAGCGGTAGCCGGTAAATGCAAAAGCGAAGATGAACTGGTTGAGCGCGGCATGAAATTGATTGCTGATTTCGACCTTTCCGCACTGCTGATTACCCGTTCAGAACAGGGGATGACGTTGCTGCAACCGGGCAAATCGCCACTGCATATGCCGACGCAGGCGCAGGAAGTGTATGACGTGACCGGTGCGGGCGATACGGTAATTGGCGTGCTGGCGGCGACGCTGGCGGCGGGTAACACACTGGAAGAGGCGTGCTATTTTGCCAACGCTGCAGCCGGTGTTGTGGTCGGTAAACTGGGAACCTCCACCGTTTCCCCGATTGAACTGGAAAACGCGGTGCGTGGTCGGGCTGATACTGGTTTTGGCGTGATGAGCGAATCTGAGCTGAAACAGGCCGTTGCCAGCGCCCGCAAGCGCGGTGAGAAAGTGGTGATGACTAACGGCGTGTTCGACATCCTGCATGCGGGCCACGTTTCCTATCTGGCAAATGCGCGCAAGCTGGGCGATCGCCTGATCGTGGCGGTAAACAGTGATGCGTCGACCAAACGTCTGAAAGGCGAAACGCGTCCGGTCAATCCGCTGGAACAGCGCATGATCGTGCTGGGCGCGCTGGAATCCGTCGACTGGGTGGTCTCTTTTGAAGAAGATACACCGCAGCGTCTGATCGCCGGCATCCTGCCGGATCTGCTGGTCAAAGGCGGTGACTATAAGCCAGAAGATATTGCGGGCAGCAAAGAGGTATGGGCGAACGGCGGTGAAGTGCTGGTGCTGAACTTCGAAGATGGCTGCTCAACGACCAATATCATCAAGAAGATCCAGAAAGACAGCGATAAATAGCAATTGGAATGTTTGTCGGATGGCGGTGTCCGGCCTACGAGGTTGTAGGCCGGATAAAACGCGTAAGCGTTGCCATCCGGTATTTCTGTTTCTTATTCTTCAGTCGTTTTCTCAACAGGCTGTGGACTGTTTTTCAGCGGATCGGCCAGTGCCGACAGCGAACCACCGGACAAACCAATTTCATTTAACAGCGAGTCAATCAGCGGCGCTTGTGTACGATAGGCAAGGGCGGCGGATAATGCCTGCTCAGCCAGATTCCCTCCGGTTACGTTACCTGCGGTCACTTCACCGACGGCGCCGCCACGATTCAGACCATCAACCTGGATAATCTTGATCCCATCGATAGATTTCATTGGCTCAACGGATTTCTCAATGACTGCTGGCAGGGACTGCAGCAGGGCCAGCTTAAATTTCAGACTGGTCTGTTCGTCGGAAAGCACGTTGATGGCATCGTTCAGCGCACGCTGGGCTTCGGCTTCCGCCAGACCTTTTTTTCGCGTGGCTTCGGCCAGTTCCACAATTGCCGCCGCCTGCAATTCTGCGGCTTCTTTTTCCGCTTTTGCCCGGACGGTCAGTTCAACCGCCTGGGTTTCTGCATCCTGCGCTGCGGCAATCAACGCCACCTGTTTGGCACGATCCGCTTCTGCGGTCTGGCGGGTGGTTTCTACGTTCTGCTGGGCGCGAACCGCTTCGGCTAGCGCATCGTTAGCGCGTGCTTCAGCCTGAGACTGCTGTTCAGACTTGGCGGCAATGGCGATGGACTTGGTCTGGTTGGCGATCTCCGTTGCCTGTTGCTGTTCGATCTCTTTGATGCGAACTTCACGCTCGGCCTCGACTTTTCTGGATCGCACCGCCTGTTCGCGCTCGATTTCTGTTTCCTGAATCTGCCGTTCGGCAAGAATGCGCGTCTGCTCAGCTTCACGATGACGTTCGGCTTCGAAGGCGGCAATTTTGGCGTTTTGCTCGGCCGTGCGGGTCTTCACCTGCTGCTCCTGCTCGAGCGTCATGAAGGCTTCCTGCTGTTCGATTTCCAGCTTGCGTGCCAGCGCATCACGGTTTTTCTCACGAACGGCAACTTCTACGTCCTGCTCGACTTCGTTACGTTCGCGACGACGGCGTTCTGTTTCCTGGGTCAGCTTGGTCAGACCCTCGGCATCAAAGGCGTTATTCGGGTTGAAATGGACTTTTTCGGTCTGGTTAAAGTTGGTGAGTGAAACGCTCTCCAGTTCCAGGCCGTTTTTGGACAGGTCTTCCGCGACGGTATTTTGTACGCCCTGAACGAAGTTTTCACGCGTATCCTGCAGTTCATGCATGGTCATCTGCGACGCGGTGGCACGTAGGGCATCAACAAACTTATCTTCTATTAGCACACGTAAATCCTCTGGTGACAGCGTCCGCTGTCCCAGCGTCTGTGCGGCGGTAGCAATCCCTTCAACAGACGGTTTTACACGCACGAAAAAGGCGACGACGACATCCACGCGCATACGGTCTTTGGTGATGAGACTGTCGACAGTTGAACGGCTCACCTCAAGTTTGAGGGTGTTCATGTTGATAGGAATAATTTCGTGGAAGATAGGCATGACAATTGCGCCGCCGCTCATCACCACTTTTTGTCCACCAAGGCCGGTACGCACAAACGCCTGTTCAGCAGATGCGCGGCGATACAGGCGGGCAAAAATAATCCCGATAATTACTAAGACGACCACCGCCACAATGGCGGTAAACATCCATGAAGGTAACATGCCAAAAACATCATCCATCTATAAGATCCCTCTGTATAAAATTATAAAACAGTCGGCCAGGGGTTTAGCTCGGCCAGGTAACGCGTAGCGGAGAGTCGGCAGATAATCAGCACCTTGTCTCCTTTTTTGAATTCTTTGCCAACTTCAGGCTCCAGCAGCACATAGTGAGTCTGCCCGAACTTGTCGGTAAATTTGCCTTCGCAGGGAGTTCCGGCACTTGCGGAATGTCCGGTAATAATCGCCATGCTGCCGATAAATTCATCTTCAGCGAGGGCGGTGGTTTCATCCCGCGGCAGCCAGGGAGCAATGATTTTTCCGCTGTAATGCACGGCGAAGACGGCAAGAATAAAACTCACCGGAGCAAGCAGCAGGTTGCTGAGCGGTGCTTGCCACAGCGTGACCCAGCCATGCTGAAGGAGGATGCCGAAGAGTCCAAAGAAGCCAGCGAGTAAACACAGCACGATCAGTGCCGGGATCCGCCCGATATTGAGATAGTGAAGCGCCTGGCCGATATTGCCGGAAGTCAGGGCATCGTAATGTTCGAGGTGAGCATCAAGCGCACCTGAAAGAAAATGGCCAAAAATAAGAGAGATGATTTCCAGTAGGCCAATCAACAGTACAAATGAAATAGCAAACAGGTAGAGGCTGTTGTAATCCGTGAATAATGCCAAGTTGTTTCCTCCTGTTACTGCGTTCCCTGTCCGTGTCAAAAGTAATGGTTTTACCTCTTACTTTTACATGACGTTACAATAACATGCGTTACCCTGGTCTTTAATCCGAAAAGGGGCTCATCCCCCTCTTAGATTTCGTAGGAAACTGTGAAGCAGGCGGTTTTTTTGCGCACAATATGTACAGAATAACTTCGTATCCAGGGAAATACTGAAATTAGAAAAAGCATATGGCCTTAGCAGATATTCAATAACTGGAGGGTATGCTCATGAACAGCAATATGTATTCAATGAACAATTTCGATTTCCTGGCCCGTAGTTTTGCCAGAATGCAGGCTGAGGGCCATCCCGTTGATATCCAGGCGATAACCGGGAACATGGATGAAGAACATCGAAGCTGGTTTTGCAAACGCTATGCGCTGTACTGCCAGCAGGCGACGGAAGCCAGGAAGCTAGAACTGGAACACTAACAGAAAAACGGGCCTTGCGGCCCGTTGTCGTTTTACTCTTGCGGATCGACTGACGGGATCGCGGGGGCAGGTTTAACTTCTGCCGTTTTTTCACGCGATTCCAGCTCAGTCAGACGTTGCTCAAGCAGCGCCAGCTTTTCACGTGTGCGCAATAAAACCTGAGTCTGTACATCGAATTCTTCACGGCTTACCAGATCCAGACGGGTCAGCTGTGACTGCAGCGTTTGACGAATTTTCTTCTCGACGTCTTCGCCAAACTCGCGGATCCCTTTCGGCATCGACTCGTGAACCTGACGAGCAATCTGCTCAATTTTTTTCGGGTCAATCATTGTGGTTTCCCTGAACTGGTACGTGTTGCTGCCTATTGTAGTGCGAACTGGCACAGGCATAAACCAGAATTGTGTGAAGCTAAGACGAGTAAAGGCGTTGATGAAGGTAATCAATAGCGTTATAGTTAACCCGCTTATTCTCAGGGCGGGGCGAAATTCCCCACCGGCGGTAAATCAACTGATGTTGAAAGCCCGCGAGCGCTTTTTGTTACGGCAAAAAGGTCAGCAGATCCGGTGTAATTCCGGGGCCGACGGTTAGAGTCCGGATGGGAGAGAGTAACGATCCAGTCGGGCATGGACCCGCTCACGTTATTTTTTTGCCGCTTAGACGGTACTCCTAAGACTGCCCTGATTCTGGTAACCATAATTTTAGTGAGGTTTTTTTACCATGAATCAGACGCTACTTTCCTCTTTTGGTACGGCTTTCGAACGTGTTGAACATGCGCTGTCTGCGCTGCGTGAAGGACGCGGTGTGATGGTGCTTGACGATGAAGATCGCGAAAACGAAGGCGATATGATTTTCCCGGCAGAGACCATGACCGTAGAACAGATGGCGCTGACCATCCGTCACGGTAGCGGTATTGTATGCCTGTGCATCACTGAAGACCGACGCAAACAGCTCGATCTGCCAATGATGGTGGAAAATAATACCAGCGCTTACGGCACCGGTTTTACCGTGACCATTGAAGCAGCAGAGGGCGTGACCACCGGTGTTTCCGCTGCGGACCGTGTGACTACGGTGCGTGCGGCAATTAAGGATGGCGCCAAACCTTCCGATCTTAACCGTCCGGGGCACGTTTTCCCGCTGCGTGCTCAGGCTGGCGGCGTGTTGACCCGCGGTGGTCATACTGAAGCGACCATCGACCTGATGACGCTGGCAGGGTTTAAACCGGCAGGCGTGCTGTGCGAACTGACCAACGACGATGGCACCATGGCGCGTGCGCCAGAGTGCATCGAATTTGCCGGCAAGCATAATATGGCGGTGGTGACTATCGAAGACCTGGTGGCTTACCGTCAGGCGCACGAGCGCAAAGCCAGCTAATAGACTATTACCACGTTAGTTGTGGTAAGCATAAAAAACCGAAGCCATCTTCCAGGCTTCGGTTTTTTTATTTTTGCTCAAATTATTTGGCCCTGGCCAGTTTCAATGCCCATGCGCCGCTCATTATCACCAACAGCAATAAACATAAGCCAAAGGCTAGCAGGCATGCCTGCGCCATGTTCATAAATTGCCACGGTGGAAGCAGATACCAGCCTTCAGACTGTTGGTATAGATCGATAAACCACTTTTGCGTACTGCTGAGTGCCACGCCATCAGGCACTATGGGGGCATCATAGCCGCAATCTCCAGTGGGTTTAAACCACTCCGGAGCCCAGTTTGCCAGCGGCAAATTGAAAGGGAATGTCGGATCGGTGGAACACCCCTGGACGCCAAACAGCGAATCCGGGCTATGTACCGCATGATGAATATCATTGAGTTTGAGCGAGAACTTAATGCCCATGATGCTGCCGTAAAATGCCGCAATGCAGCCAATAAGCTTCAGAACAACATTTTTAGGGTTTATTGCCGCGATCAATCCACCGAAAACCATCACAAACATGGCAAAGCGAATGTAGACACACTGCTCGCAGGGGGCCATATAGAGATAGATTTGGAAAAACGAGTGGGCCAATATTATTAACCCGCCCATCGCGCAGGCCATCAGTAGCCACAGAAAGCGCCGTTCCTGCCATCTCACCAGCGTATCAACCGGCGTGGTACGTAAGTCCCGCCACAATCCTTTTATGAAAACCATAGCCTCGTCCCTGTTTATTTTGTTGCCAGCTCTCTGACAAGCTCAGCCATGGAGTCAATGGATTTGATACTCTTGGTGTAGATCAGGTATTTACCGTTAACGACGTAAGCCGGAACCCCCTGAATTTTGGCGACGTCGTATGCCGCTTTCCATTTCTCCAGCGTTTGCTGAACGGTGGGATCTTGCAGCGCGGCGTCAAAATCTGCCTGGCTCATGCCTGCAGCATCCAGGCCTGTTTTAATGAATGCGGCCGGATCTTTACCATCTGACCAGCGCTCTTTCTTGTCGTGGTAAGCAGCGTAATAAGCGAATTTCGCTTTTTTGAACTGTGATTTGGCATCAAATAATGAAATCCCTGCTGCCTGATCTTTAGCAATCATTACTGCAAAAACTTCACTGGCCTGTTTACCATATTCCCCTTTGGTTTCCAGATGAAATGGTGTGAAGGTGACGAGATCGGCAACTTTTTCAGAAACCGGGCCAGTCACGGCTTTATCATATTTGTAACAGAACGGACAGGCGTAGCTGAATACTTTTATTAACGTCTTATCAGCATTAGGAATCGGTTTCTCTAAAAGCATATAATCAGTGCCTTCTGTAAAAGCGGAGGCGGCAAACGACGAGGCAAGTGCGGCGGTTAATATCACGCTTTTAAATAATGAAGTAATCCATTTAGATGACATAATTAATCCTTAATCTAACGCGATTATTTAAACATGTGTTGTGGGCGGACCAGTAATGCACGGTAGTGAGTTTGGTTCGGCTTATCTGAAAGAACATCAATCTCAACTTTGACTTCTTTGGTCTTATAATCAATTTCGTTGATCTTGCCGATGGTTGGTTGTCCAACGTCAAATAAATTAATTGAGCCACCAAAGCCAAACATGGTGTCACGGTCTTTCTGATATTCGATAACCGAGGTGATGGGACTATAGAAATCGTAGCCGCGTTCTTTTCCGTATTCCCAAATTTGCTGAACGGTTCCTTTTTTCTCGTCAACTTTATATTCGACGAAACGGGAATATTTCATCGTCGGCAATGCCGGTTGTTCGAGCCCACGACCATCGCCGTTGTCAAAGATGGTTAATGTCCCTTTGCTCGAGAGCCATGCGGTGTGTTGGGTGTAGGTAAAATCGAAATCAGTATTCTCGCACTTACCGTTTTCGTCACATTTTAGCGCGTTGCCCTTATCATCAACCGGTTTTAACAGCTTGCTTGCCAGCGCCTTATTCCAGCCTTTCGACGGTGCCAGAATCCACTTCACCTGTTTATCGCGACCGATTTTGACAACACCCTGATGGCGGGAAGAGATAATAATGGAGTCATCTTTGGCATCATAGGCAATGGAGTTAACGTGCGCCCAGTTACGACCAGCACCCACTCCGAGGGCGTCACCGTAAGGAGTATCTGGCTCCAGTTTCGCCTGTTGACCGGCATGAGCGAGGTCAACGTTGACGCATACCGCGCCTGCGTCCAGTGCACCCAAAAGCGCATCACGCATCGGATCGAGTATCTTTGTCAGATCCCACACATCAACCACACGACCGGACTTGTCTACTTCAATTATCTGATCGCGGATGGTTTGCACATGGATGCCATCTTCTTTGCGATAATCGCGTTTGCCCACGCGAAGCAACACGGTGTCGTTGATTGTTTCGATCGATTCATGCGACGCGTCGAGGAAGCCGCGCGGTAGCTTATGATCGGCCAGAATCTGCCCCATCATATCGAATTCGTACCAATGCTGACCCTGAACGGCTGTGAAGGTGCCGCGCGGCGTTTCCCGGATACCCATCAAGTAACCGCGCTTATTGATATCCATGTCATGGCCATCGTAAAAGGTATCTTGATCCAGCCACCAGCGGTATTCACCTTCCGTATCGACGATAAAGGTGAAGGGGGCAATGTCAAAGGGTAATGCCCCGCCCGCAGGACCCGCATCCAGGATACCGGCATTTTTGTCTTTTTCACCATGCCAGTGGAATTCTGCCCCCTGAGCGGTGAAAGTATGGGTATTCACCAGATAGAGACGGTCTTCAAAGCCAGGCGCTACCTTAATAACTTTCGTTTGCTGTAAATCGGAAATAGAACGGTTATCCATGTAGTGATTAACGATGGCGGATGTTTGCACCACATAATCATCCTTCATGGCTTTGCCATTTTCTTTATATTCAACGGTGACCTTATTGGCAAACTTTTGATAAAGGCCAAAAATAGGTATGCCATCGTAGGTAGCGAGTGACTCTTTGCCCACGGCATATGTCACAGGAATCCCTTTTTCACCTTTACCATGAACGGTGACTTTGACATCTGAAATAACGTGACTATCTAATTCAACCAGTGCGGTAAGCGGGGCGTTTCCATAAGGATCAACGACTATAGCGCCCAGTTTCCCTGCGGGTTGGGCGGGTTGAAAACCCGCGGCAAAGGAATTTCCAACCGTTAATCCAAACGTCAGTGCCAGAGTTCCTGCGAGAAGTGTTTTTCGATATTGTCTAAACATGGATATATCTCCTTATATTGCCTATAAATATAATCTCAATGAATATATTATGTTTTTACGATATGGCTAAAAATGAAAATGGTACTACTGATGTCACTTTTATTGTGGGTATATAAATATTGATGAAGTGTATTATTCTACAAAATCTAATTTTTATTGTTTTCTGGATAGTATGAGTGAGGTATTTTAAGGACAATGTTTATTATTGCTTAGTGTGATCTCGTCGACAGAGTTTTATTTTTTATAACTGTTTTAGCTATTGGCATAGCTGCTGGTTTATATGATCGAAATCATATATTTGTTTCTGAAATATGCCACTATAGGGGTATGTCAGAATAAGTTTATGTAAAATTTTAACGTTAAATGTTTAATGATGTTAAATGTTAAGGGTAAAAGAATGTTTATTGCCTGGTATTGGATCGTATTAATTGCACTCGTTGCATTGGGTTATTATTGCCATATGAAGCGTTATTGTCGGGCATTCCGACAAGACAGAGACGCATTGCTTGAGGCGCGAAACAAACTCTTCCGACGTTCTGGTGAAGATAACAGCGTGATTAAGGAACAGGAATAGTCCTTCACGTTCTGCTATGGATGAGCGGATGCTGTAAAATAGCAGGGTGGCATCCGCCCTCTGGATTATCCGATTCCCATGGACTGGAGGATGACGAGACTTAACCCCATCACCGACATTCCGCACAGGACCCCATAGCTGGGATTATTATTTGGGTCGATCTCTTTTGCCAGTGGCATCAATTCATCGACTGACAGCGCCACCATAATACCCGCGACTGCCGCCATTATTGCCGCCATCACCACAGGCGAGATGAGACTCCCCAGAATTAACCACGCCAGTACGCCGCCCAGTATTTCTGCCATGCCCGAGATCCCGGCCCAGAATATCGCCGTACGTTTGGAGCCCGTTGCTGCATAGACCGGACCTGCAACGGCTAATCCTTCTGGAATATTGTGTAATGCGACGGCAAGCGCAATACCAAAGCCCAGCTCGAGGTTGCTGCTGGCGGTAACAAACGTCGCAATCCCTTCCGGAAAATTGTGCAGGCTGATGCCGAGCGTTAATAAAATCGCGGTGCGTTTAATGGATCCGGGTAGAGGCTGCGTTGTTTTTTGTACCAGATCCTGAGGGTGCGCGTGCGGCAATAGACGGTCCAGGCCAAAGTAGCCCAGCAAGCCGACGATAAACATTCCGTAGCCCAGAACTGGCGACATGCCTTCAGCGGCCAGCGCAGCAGGTAGCATTTCCATTAGAGAGATCAGTAGCATAATCCCGGCAGCGAAGCCTAAAGAAAAGGCGAGAACGCGGTTGGAAGGCTTTTGCCCTAACACGCCGAGAAATGCGCCGATAAACGTGGCGGCACCTGCCAGTAAAGTCAGAAGTAAAGGTACTGACATCGACAAATAAAACTCCTTATCAATCTGCTTTCCGGACTGGATCGTCAAAATAACTGATGATCTTCATCATGGTTATCTGAGTTCTTCATCAACCGAATAAGCGTATTGTAATGGTATCAAAATGACTCCCTCAGTAAGGATATCATCATGTCTTCAACTCGTATGCCAGCATTGTTTTTGGGCCACGGTAGCCCGATGAATGTTCTGGAAGATAACGTTTATACCCGTGCCTGGCAGCAACTGGGGGAAACGTTGCCGCGTCCGAAAGCCATTGTGGTGGTCTCGGCGCACTGGTTCACCCGTGGAACGGGTGTGACAGCGATGGAAGCGCCTAAAACGATCCACGATTTCGGCGGTTTTCCGCAAGCGCTGTATGACACCCATTACCCGGCTCCGGGCTCGCCAGAACTGGCGCAGCACCTGGTTGATTTACTTGCTCCTGTATCCGTCGCGTTAGACAAAGAGGCGTGGGGTTTTGACCACGGTTCCTGGGGCGTACTGATCAAGATGTATCCGAATGCCGACATCCCGATGGTGCAGTTAAGCATCGATAGTACAAAACCGGCGGCCTGGCATTTTGAGATGGGCCGCAAACTGGCGGCACTGCGTGATGAGGGTATTATGCTGGTGGCCAGTGGTAACGTGGTGCATAACCTGCGTACTGCGCGTTGGCACGGTGAGAACACGCCATATCCGTGGGCAACCTCATTCAATGATTATGTTAAGGCTAACCTGACCTGGCAGGGACCGGTTGAGCAGCACCCGCTGGTGAACTATCTCGATCATGAAGGTGGATCGTTGTCGAACCCGACGCCAGATCACTATCTGCCGCTGCTGTATGTTCTCGGGGCATGGGATGGTAAAGAGTCTGTTACGATCCCTGTAGATGGTATCGAGATGGGAAGTTTAAGTATGTTGTCGGTGCAGGTTGGGTGATGAACGCCCGATGGCGCTACGCTTATCGGGCATTAAGTTCGTGCCGTAGGCCGGGTAAGGCGGAGCCGCCACCCGGCACTCTCAATCATTCGACAAAAATATGCGGATAGAAACGTGAAAGATCCTGCGTGATCAACGCACGGTCTTCACGAATGCCGATCCCTGCGGGTTGATCGTTGATCAGCCAACTGCCAATCAGCATATAGCTGTCGCCAAACTTCGGTAGCTGATGGAACTGCTGCACGATCATGCCTTCTTCACCGTACGGTCCTTCCACAGATTCGATCGTTTTACCGTTCTCAATGATGGAGACGTTAGCTCCCTCGCGCGAGAAGATCGGTTTGACAACGAATTTATCCATCTGTGGGTAGTCGTCTTCGGCGAAATACGCTGGCAGCAGGTTCGGATGATTCGGGAACATTTCCCATAACAGCGGTAACAGTGCTTTGTTGGAAATAATGCTCTTCCAGGCGGGTTCCAGCCAGCGAACGCCAGCGTCTTCCAGCTTGGTGGAGAACATTTCACGCAGCATGAATTCCCACGGATAGAGCTTGAACAGGTTAGCGATCACCTGATCCTGCATATCGGTGAATTGGCCTTTTTCACCAAGACCAATATCTTCTACATAGAGGAATTCTGTAGCGATCTCAGCTTCGGCCGCGCAATCCTGCAGATACTGGATCGTGCCGCGATCTTCCACCGTATCACGACAGCAGGTCAGATGTAGCAGTTGAAAACCATACTGTTCACGCAGCTCGGTGAAACGCTCGATAAGCTTTTCCTGCAGACTGTTGAACTGATCGCTGCCTTCCGGCAGGTTGCCCGCATTGAGCTGATCTTCCAGCCAGATCCACTGGAAAAACGCGGCTTCGTACAGCGAGGTTGGCGTATCAGCGTTGTTTTCCAGCAGTTTGGGTTCACCGGTTCCATCCCACGCCAGATCGAGACGTGAATAGAGCGACGGTTGCTGTGTCAGCCAGGACTGGCGGACAAAACCCC
The DNA here is from genome assembly GCF_004322975.1 of Citrobacter sp. ABFQG. NCBI lineage: Bacteria > Pseudomonadati > Pseudomonadota > Gammaproteobacteria > Enterobacterales > Enterobacteriaceae > Citrobacter > Citrobacter sp. ABFQG. Next base: position 4,843,079 of record NZ_CP036435.1, on the reverse strand, counting down.
AGGTATGCTTCGGAATGCGAAACTTGGTCATCAGCTCATCGCTGGCAATGACCTTTTCCACCACTTTGAGGCACATTTGATGCAGCTCTGCGGTGACCTCTTCCAGCTTTTCAACCTGAGCAAGGGTGAGTTTGTAGTACGCGTCTTCACACCAGTACGGCTCGCCGTACATAGTGTGAAAATTAAAACCGTATTCGGTGGCTTTATCGCGCCAGTCCGGGCGCTCAACAATACTGACTCTTTCCATGACGATCAGCCACCCATTGAACGTGTGGTGGTGCCGCTTGCGCTACGCTGCATGGTGCTCTGTTTGGCCACAGACTCACCAAATCCGCCGCGGGTTACGGTAGAGGTGGTGGCTGGTTTCGGTGCCATAGCGGTTTTCGGTACGGTCATGGTGCGACCCGGCGTTGCTGCGCCGTAGTTTTTACCGCTGGCATCTGTGTATTTGCCGTAAGCCGGGCTGGCCGGGTTTTTCGAGCTAAACAGCGGTTGCTGAGCGCCCATTCCGCCACCCATCAGTCGGCCCATCATGTAGCCTGCCATCAGTGGCATCCAGAAGCTGCCGCTGCTTTGATTCTGCGCCTGAGCCTGACCTTCACCGGTCGGCGCCATACCTGCTTGCGCAGGAGCCTGCTGGCACTGGCCTTCGCCGAATTCAGCGATACAGTCTTCACGAGTGGCGTATTTTGGTGCGGTACGTTCAGCTTCTTTCAGCGCATTGTTAAACGCGGTAGTACATTCGGCGCTTTTACCTGGATTCGCTGCAGAGCAGTCGTCAGCGTTCTGATAAAGCGAAACCGTTTCGTCACTCTTTTCACAGCCCGCGAGCATAAACACTGCGGTAACTGCCAGGGCGACAGGAGTCAGATGGCGCGCGCTCCAACTTTTGCGGAACGAGGCGTGATGTATAGATTTTGTCCGTTTCATTTTTGTCTTCCAGGACCCAGTGGTAAACACAGTAAATAATGCTCAGGATAGAGGATGACTGGTCGAAATTGAAGCGGGAAGAGGCGAGAATGCGCAGGAAGGGGCGGATCTTTACGTTGTCTTACGTTCAGACGGGGCCGAAGCCCCGTCATCAGCATCAGTTACGGAACGGGTTGTTGCCGTTGCTGCTGGTTGAACGTGCTGCTGTCGGCTGAGCCGCAGGCAAATTGCCAGTGCCGTTAAAGTCATTCACGGCGGCATCTTGTTGTGGATTTTGCGGTGCCACGGTATCCGGCGTTGTGGATACCGGTTTACCCAGCGTATTGTTCAGTGCCACCAAATCCTGCTCGTTCAGCGTACCGAGCGCAGATTTGACGTTTAACTGATTGATAAGATAGGTATAACGCGCATTTGCCAGTTGTTGCTTGGCGTTGTACAGCGTGGTGGTGGCATCCAACACATCCACAATGGTACGTGTACCTACGGAATAACCGGCTTCCATCGCATCCAATGAGCTTTGAGCAGAGACAACCGCTTGTTTGTACGCGTTAATGCTACTAATAGAAGCATTAATGTTGTTGAATGAAGAACGAACGGTCTGCACCACGCTACGGTGTGCGCTTTCCAGTTGTTCACTCGCGCCAACAAAGTTGTACTGCGCTTGTTTCACCTGCGAGTTAACCATCCCGCCCTGGTACAGCGGCAGCGAGAAGCTCAGACCGATTTTGTTCTGGCCCATGTTGCTGTCGTCATACTGGGAGCTGTTGGTTTTAGATCCGCTGTACGAGGTGTCAGATACCCCGGTAGAGGCGGTTAAATCCAGCGTTGGTAAGTGACCATCCTGTGCCTGACGAATCTGCTCACGCGCCAGATCCTGGCTTAAACGCGCCTGCAACAAAGTCAGGTTGCGGTTTTCCGCTTCTTTCAGTAGCGCATTCACCGCCTGCGGTTTGTTGGTTTTGAAACCATCAACGTTCAGCGAAGCCAGTTCCGGGTAATAGTTACCGGTCACCTGACGCAGCTGTTCTACCGCGTTATCCAGATTGTTACGCGCGGTCACTTCGTTCGCCAGCACGGTGTCGTATTGTGAACGGGCGTTCTGCACGTCAGTGATGGCGACCAGACCAACGTTAAAACGCTGAGTGGTCTGATCTAACTGACGATAAACCGCATCTTTCTGTGCCTGGGTGTAAGACAGCACATCAATCGCGTTCAGTACGTTAAAATAGGCCGTAGCGGTATTCAGGATCAGCGTTTGCTGATCGGTCTGATACGTTACGTCCTGGATGCCCGCTGATTTTTCTTGCAGCGTCAGGGCACGCCATTTAGACATGTCGAACAGCGTCTGAGTCAATTGTAATGACGCGCTGGTGGCGTTGGAGTTGACGCCGTTTGCATCACGGTAGCCATTGCTGTAGGTGTAATCGGCACCTAAACCCAGTTGCGGCAGTAATGGACTACGCGCTTCGTTAATTTTTTCGAATGCAGCATCGCGATCGGCGGCGGATTTACGCAATTCCGGGTTGCTCAGGCGTGCTTGCTGATAAACCTGCATCAGGTTTTCTGCCTGGCTCAAAGTACTGAACCCCGACAGGCTCAGGCCGATAAGGATGGGGAGCAATTTCTTCATTTGCATTCCTTGTTGTGAAGCAGTATTTAGCGCTGATCAAATTGTAAAAATATTTGCTGATTCTAGCAGAATCCGCCACTGCAAAAAGTTGGCGTTACGTGCCATACGGCGTTAATTTGCATCAATTTAACACAAGGGCGTTCAAACATCAGTCAAACGACCTTGAAATTCACATTTTAATCACTATTGGTTTCAGGACAGCACAATGCGTAAACCAGACAACTTGCCAATGACTTTCACTAAAAATGATGTAGAAATTATTGCACGAGAAACGCTATACCGCGGTTTTTTTTCACTGGATCTTTATCGGTTCCGCCATCGCTTGTTTAACGGTGGTATGAGCGGTGAGGTAAAGCGCGAAATTTTTGAGCGCGGACACGCGGCAGTCTTGCTACCCTTTGACCCTGAGCGGGACGAAGTTGTACTGGTCGAGCAGATCCGTATCGCGGCGTTTGATACCAGCGAAAGCCCGTGGCTACTGGAAATGGTAGCCGGAATGATCGAAGAGGGCGAAACCGTTGAAGATGTGGCACGTCGTGAAGCGATGGAAGAAGCCGGACTGGACGTTAAACGTACGAAACCCGTTCTGAGCTATCTGGCAAGCCCTGGCGGCACCAGTGAGCGCCTGTCTATTTTAGTTGGCGAAGTGGACGCTACGACCGCGAGCGGAATTCATGGTCTGGCTGATGAAAACGAAGATATTCGTGTTCATGTGGTGAGCCGGGAGCAGGCTTATCAATGGGTAGAAGAGGGGAAAATCGACAACGCGGCTTCTGTCATCGCCTTGCAATGGTTACAGCTGCACTATCAAGAGTTAAAAACTGAGTGGAAAAAATGAAGCGTTACACACCTGACTTCCCTGAAATGATGCGCCTGTGCGAAACCAACTATTCGCAATTGCGCCGCCTGCTGCCACGTAATGATGCAGCCGGTGAAACAGTGAGCTATCAGGTAGCAAACGCACAATATCGGTTAACGATCGTTGAATCGACCCGATACACTACGCTTGTCGCGATCGAACAAACGGCGCCGGCTGTCACATACTGGAGCCTGCCGTCATTGACCGTGCGCCTGTATCATGACGCGAGGGTGGCTGAAGTGTGTTCAAGTCAGCAGATCTTTCGCTTCAAAGCGCGGTATGATTATCCAAATAAAAAGTTGCATCAACGCGACGAAAAGCATCAAATTAATCAGTTTCTGGCCGACTGGCTACGGTACTGTTTAGCACATGGAGCGATGGCGATTCCGGTTTATTAGCGTCGTGAAACCTAAGGACACCATTTGGAAAGCCTGTTAACCCTTCCTTTGGCTGGTGAGGCCAGAGTCAGGATCTTACAAATTACAGACACTCACCTGTTTGCCGAAAAGCATGAAACGCTGCTGGGTGTGAATACCTGGGACAGTTATCAATCCGTACTGGATGCCATACATGCAGAGTCGCCTGAGTACGATCTGATCGTCGCGACGGGTGATTTGGCGCAGGATCAATCCGCTGCGGCCTATCAGCATTTTGCTGAGGGCATCGCAAGCTTTCGTGCGCCCTGCGTTTGGCTACCGGGCAATCACGATTTTCAGCCGGCAATGTACAGCGCGCTGCAGGACGCGGGAATTTCCCCTGCCAAGCGTGTTTTCATCGGTGAACAGTGGCAAATATTGTTGCTCGACAGCCAGGTGTTCGGCGTTCCCCACGGTGAATTAAGTGAATTCCAGCTCGAATGGCTGGAGCGTAAACTTGCTGATGCACCAGAGCGTAATACCTTGCTGCTTCTGCATCATCATCCTCTGCCTGCGGGCTGTAGCTGGCTCGATCAGCATAGCCTGCGCAATGCCGCTGAGCTGGATAACGTGCTGGTGAACTACCCGCGCGTGAAGTATCTGCTGTGCGGGCATATTCATCAGGAACTGGATCTGGACTGGAACGGACGCCGCCTGCTGGCGACGCCGTCGACCTGCGTGCAGTTTAAGCCGCACTGTTCCAACTTCACATTGGATACCATCAGCCCCGGCTGGCGGACGCTGGAGCTTTTTGCTGACGGGACGTTGCAGACTCAGGTACGTCGTCTGCAGGGTAATCGGTTCCACCCTGATACCGCTTCAGAAGGCTACTGATGTCTACGCTTCTCTATCTTCACGGATTTAATAGCTCTCCTCGTTCGGCGAAGGCGTGTTTGCTGAAAAGCTGGCTGGCGGAGCACCATCCGCACGTTGAGATGATCGTACCGCAGCTGCCGCCGTATCCGGCCCAGGCCGCAGAGATGCTGGAATCGATCATTCTTGAACATGGCGGAGAGTCGTTGGGGATTGTCGGCTCCTCATTAGGTGGTTATTACGCCACCTGGCTGTCGCAATGTTTTATGCTGCCGGCAGTGGTGGTGAACCCTGCTGTACGGCCTTATGAACTGCTGGTCGACTATCTCGGTCAAAACGAGAACCCCTACACGGGGCAGCAATATGTGCTAGAGTCACGCCATATTTACGATCTTAAAGTCATGCAGATTGACCCGCTGGAAGCGCCGGATTTGATCTGGCTGCTCCAACAAACGGGCGATGAAGTGTTGGACTACCGCCAGGCGGTGGCGTATTACGCCTCCTGCCGTCAGACAGTTATTGAGGGCGGAAACCACGCATTCACGGGCTTCGAAGATTATTTCAACCCGATTGTCGATTTCCTTGGACTGCACAGTTTCTGACGATCAATTCGAATTGCTTATTTAAACCATGACGCAAACTTATAACGCTGATGCCATTGAGGTACTCACTGGGCTTGAGCCGGTACGCCGTCGCCCTGGGATGTACACCGATACGACCCGTCCGAACCATCTTGGACAGGAAGTGATTGATAACAGTGTGGATGAAGCACTGGCGGGCCACGCGAAACGCGTGGACGTGATCTTACATGCCGACCAGTCTCTGGAAGTCATTGATGACGGACGCGGCATGCCAGTAGACATTCACCCTGAAGAGGGCGTTCCGGCGGTTGAGCTGATCCTCTGTCGTCTGCACGCGGGCGGCAAGTTCTCCAACAAGAACTACCAGTTCTCCGGTGGTCTGCACGGTGTGGGGATCTCCGTTGTTAACGCCCTGTCCAAACGTGTGGAAGTGAACGTACGCCGCGATGGGCAGGTATACAACATCGCGTTTGAGAATGGCGATAAAGTGCAGGATTTACAGGTTGTCGGTACCTGCGGCAAACGCAATACCGGGACCAGCGTGCACTTCTGGCCGGATGAAAGCTTCTTTGACAGCCCGCGTTTTTCTGTTTCGCGCTTAACGCACGTACTGAAAGCCAAAGCGGTACTGTGCCCGGGCGTTGAAATCACCTTCAAGGATGAGGTCAACAACAGCGAACAGCGCTGGTGCTACCAGGATGGTCTGAATGACTATCTGAGCGAAGCGGTGAATGGCCTACCGACGCTGCCGGAAAAACCGTTTATCGGTAATTTCAGCGGTGAGACGGAGACGGTGGACTGGGCGCTGCTCTGGCTGCCGGAAGGCGGTGAGCTGCTGACCGAAAGTTATGTGAACCTGATCCCAACTATGCAGGGCGGGACGCACGTCAACGGTCTGCGTCAGGGTCTGCTGGATGCGATGCGCGAGTTCTGCGAATACCGCAATATTTTGCCGCGCGGCGTGAAGCTGTCGGCGGAAGATATCTGGGATCGCTGTGCTTACGTGCTGTCGGTAAAAATGCAGGATCCGCAGTTTGCCGGACAAACCAAAGAACGCCTCTCTTCGCGTCAGTGTGCGGCGTTTGTTTCTGGCGTGGTGAAAGATGCCTTCAGCCTGTGGCTGAACCAGAACGTACAGTCAGCCGAACTGCTGGCTGAGATGGCGATTTCCAGCGCCCAGCGTCGTCTGCGTGCGGCGAAAAAAGTGGTGCGTAAAAAGCTGACCAGCGGTCCGGCGCTGCCGGGTAAACTGGCGGACTGTACTGCACAGGATCTTAACCGCACCGAACTGTTTCTCGTCGAAGGTGACTCCGCAGGTGGTTCCGCCAAACAGGCGCGCGATCGTGAATATCAGGCGATCATGCCGCTCAAAGGTAAGATCCTCAATACCTGGGAAGTATCTTCTGATGAAGTTCTGGCGTCTCAGGAAGTGCACGATATTTCGGTGGCGATCGGTATCGATCCGGACAGCGACGATCTGAGCCAGTTGCGTTACGGTAAGATCTGTATCCTGGCGGATGCGGACTCCGATGGTCTGCACATCGCCACGCTGCTGTGCGCACTGTTTGTGAAGCACTTCCGCACGTTGGTGAAACACGGTCACGTGTACGTGGCGCTGCCGCCGTTATACCGTATCGACCTCGGTAAAGAGGTGTATTACGCGCTGACGGAAGAAGAGAAAGCGGGCGTACTGGAGCAGTTAAAGCGCAAGAAAGGTAAGCCGAACGTGCAGCGCTTTAAAGGACTGGGTGAAATGAACCCGATGCAGCTTCGTGAAACCACGCTGGATCCGAACACCCGTCGCCTGGTGCAGCTCATTATCGATGATGAAGACGATCAGCGCACCAACGCAATGATGGATATGCTGCTGGCCAAGAAGCGTTCTGAAGACCGTCGTAACTGGTTGCAAGAGAAAGGCGACCTGGCGGATCTCGAAGGCTAATTGACCGTTGAATGCCGGAAAAGCAACGTGCTTTCCGGCGTTATTGTTTATGCCGCTTGCGATACTGCAACGGCGTCTCGCCAATGCCTTTACCGAAGGCGCTGATGAAGTATGTTACCTCTGAAAATCCCACCTTTTGAGCAATCTCCCGCACGCTGATTTCACTGTGTAACAGCGCTTCACAGGCTTTGCGTAACCGCAGCGTATTGAGATAGTCGAGAATGCTCTCGCCCGTTTCCATCTGGAAGCGGCGGGATACATAGCTTTTGGATTTATCCAGTTCCTGCGCCAGCGCCGCCAGACTAAATTTGTGGGTGTAATGCTCATCCAGCCAGAACATCACCTGACTGGCAATTCCGCTGCTAATTTCCGGCATATTGCCATTATCGTCAGGTAACAGGCTGAATAAATTGACTAACAGACAGGCAACCTGCTCAGTGCTCAGCGGTTTCTGAGCGGCCATTTTTTCATAACGGCTGAAGAGAAAATCAACATGTGGATGAACATCCGCCGCGTCGACGACCCATGCTTCACTGCCGCGAATGCTCAGATTTTGCAGATGCTGTTGAGTATGCGGCAAGTCGCGTAGCACCTTCAGTACCGCATGTTGATCGAGATGAATAATGGTACGTCGATAACCATCCCGCGCCTGCTCATCGACCCAGATCTTGTGTAGGGTAAACGGCGGGAAAAAGAACATTCGTCCCGGTCGCATGGTGTATTGCTTATGGTCAACCGTAACCACGCCAAAGCCTTCTTCCACATACAGCACTTCCAGACACTGATGCCAGTGGTGATAACGCACCGTATTGGCGAATAAACGGCTGAACGACGCAACCGCATCATTAAGGGCGATCAGCTCCAGACGTTCTTGCGGTGAGGATAAAGTCATAGTGCAATAAATTTAAATTTTTGCCGCCGAATGGTAATTTATAAACCCTATTTTTAAATTTTCTCAATCACTGTTTTACTTTAATTCTGGTGCTGTGATTGACGTAACATTTCTGCTGCTCAGCGATTCACTATTCTTTAGCCACTTAATTCAGAGGGGCAGATTATGTGGTCAGCAACTGAAGAAAAATCAAATCCATTGTCATCACGCGAAGACGTAACGTGTGCGGTTAACGCCATTTTACGTGCGCTGGATCGGCAGTTTCCGGCGGGACAGGCTCAGTTTTCTCTTGGCAATACCTGTTCTCACTACAGCGCGGATATTGCCTGTATGGAAGGGCTTTCCCGGGCGTTGTGGGGGCTATTTCCTCTGATGGCAGGCGGGGCTAAAGTGCCGTTTGCCGAAAAGTACATTCAGGCGATAAAACTCGGTACTGACCCACAAAGCCCACATTACTGGGGAGACACCGGTCCTTATGATCAGCGTCTGGTTGAGATGGCTGCTTATGGCCTGGGTCTGGCATTGTTACAGACGCAATTAACGCAGCATTTCTCCCTGAGCGAACGCGAGAATCTGCACCGCTGGCTGAATCAGATAACCGACTCGCAAATGCCGGACAGCAACTGGAACTACTTTGCGATTATCGTTCAGCTTGGTTTCAAGCGTGCAGGTCTGCCTTACGATCAGGCAGCTATCGATCGCCGCTTTGAGCTGATGGAAGCCTACTATCTTGGTGACGGTTGGTATTCCGATGGTCCCGGTCGACCGAAAGATTACTACATCTCAATGGCTTTTCACTTCTACGGTCTGTTGTATGCCACCCTCAGCCCGGATGACACCGAACGCGCTGTCGTTCTGCGTGAACGTTCGCGCTTGTTTGCCGAAGATTTTATTTACCTGTCCGCCGCTGACGGCGCATCGGTGCCGTTTGGCCGCAGCCTGACCTACCGCTTTGCCATGGTTGCTTTCTGGAGCGCGGTGGCGTTTGCCGAACTGGATGTTCTTTCGCCAGGCATAATCAAAGGGGTGATCCTGCGTCATTTGCGCTGGTGGCAGAAGCAGCCGATTTTCGATCGTGATGGCATTCTGACGCTGGGGTTTGCCTACCCGAATCTGGCGATGTGTGAAGACTACAACTCGCCGGGATCGCCTTATTGGGCATTGAAGGTTTTTTTGATTCTTGCACTGCCGGAGGATCATCCATTCTGGCAGGCTGAAGAGCTGGCGCTACCGCAACTCGTTGAAAAACGCGTTATCCCCCATGCTGCGCAGATCCTGCAGCATAGTGAGCATTCTGAGCATGTCATGATGTTGACCTCAGGCCAGCTTGAACTGAACAACTACGTTAATACCGAAGCCAAATACACCAAATTTGCCTACTCCAGCCGCTTTGGTTTCACCATTGAGCGCGGCCGTTACGGCATCAAACATGCAGCCTGTGACTCTATGCTGCTGTTGGCGGACGGCGATGGCTACTATCGTGGCCGTCGTCAGTGCGACGAGGTTCGGGTCGATGAGAATTTTATCTGGTCCCGCTGGTCTCCCTGGCATGACGTAATGATTGAGACCTGGCTTGTCCCGTTTGGCGAATGGCATCTTCGCCTGCACCGTATTAACAGTGCGCACACGCTGCAAACGGTGGAAGGGGGATTTGCGGTGATGAAAGCCGAGCCTCGGTTATGTGAGCGTGGATGCCTCCTTGCGGCATGCAACGGAACCAGCGTTATCGTTGATCTGTCGCCGTCCATAGTTCGCCAGCCAGACAGCGTGGTCACGCCGCCGAACAGTAGCATCATGTTCCCTGAATGTGCGTCGATTCCTGTGTTGACCAGCGAAATCCCGCAGGGCGAAAGCTGGCTTTGCTGCGCCGTGAGTGCCAGCGGGCAGCAAAGACAGTACTCAGCCGTTCCGCAGCTATCCATCAACAATAACCAGGTTGTTATTCAGCAACCTGAAAGTGCGCGCCAGTTGTCGTTCTTTTTATAGCGAGGGTGGTATGAAAAATAATTCAACGGGAAATCGGACTGAATATTATAAAATAAGCAGTTTTATATTCCTTTATTTCTTTACCTGGTCCGCAAGTATTGGTTTGTTGGCTATCTGGTTGGGGCAAAAAGCGCAGTTGAGCGGTACGGCGATCGGCACCGTATTTGCTGTGAACGGTATTTTCTCGGTTATTCTGAAGCCTATTTATGGCTATATCCTCGATAAAATAGGTATGAGCAAATATCTGCTCTATTTCGTCGTAGTGATGTCAGCGTTAATGGCACCGTTTTTTATTTATATCTATCAGCCATTATTACTCTCCAATACCATGCTGGGTATTATAGTTGGCGCGATTTACTTGAGCTTTGCGTGGTATGCCGGGGTGGCGGCCTGTGAATCTTATTCTGACCGCTACAGCCGTCTGAACGGCATGGAGTTTGGGCAGATCCGTATGTGGGGGTCGCTTGGCTGGGCGGTGGCGTCATCGTTCTCTGGCCTGCTGTTTAACCTCTCACCGGCCTATAACTTTATGCTCGGCAGCCTGACGTCAGTGGTGATGCTGGTTGTTCTGGTGAGTCTGAAAGTCAATGTCAATGCGGCCAACGCCTCGGAGGTGATAACTAAAGAGAAAATCTCCCCGACGGATGTTTACGCCCTGCTGCGTAATCGCAAATTTTGGGCATTCTGCCTGTACGTTGCGGGCGTGGCGTGGATGATGTTTATCGCGGAGCAGCAGTTCTCCCGCTACTTCGTCACTTTCTTTGCCGATGTACATGAAGGGAACGCCGTCTTTGGTTATCTGGGCACAGTGCAGTCGGGAATGGAATTTGTCATGTACATGGTCATTCCGCTATTCGTCAATTATATTGGCGCGAAGCGTGGTCTGCTGATTGTTGGGACGCTGGTGGGCGCGCGATTGGTGATATCTGGGCTATGTGACTCTCATTTATTAATTTCTGTGCTGAAGCCGCTATACGGCCTGGAGATCTGTTTATTACTGGTTTCCGTCTTCAAATATATTGCCGAGCATTTTGATAAACGTGTCAATGCGACCATGTATTTACTGGGTTATCAGGCGATGCTGTATGTCGGTAACGTGGTGGTTTCCTCTCCTGCCGGATTAATGTACGACCGGATAGGCTTTGAGAAGACATATATCATTATGGGCATTGTGGCGCTGACCTTTACATTGATATCGGCATTTACTTTATCTGCCTGTCAGAGCAAACGTGGCAAAAATATCGCTCTCGATATTGCTGAAAATACCCCTGCAAAATAATTTACGTCATAAGGAACCGAAATATGTTAAATCATATCGTTGAGGAATCGTTGCGCGTATTTCCTGGCAGTCCGGTTAATCCCGGCAGTTTTCAGGATCAAATAAGTTGCGCCAGAGAAGATGTCCTCGAATTGATTAGCCGTCATTTAACGGAATTCGGTGAACAATTTCCTGCCGAAACCTGTGTGCAAGGTTATTACCCACTGACAGAGAATGTGGAATGGACGACCAGCTTCTGGACCGGGCAATTATGGCTGGCGTGGGAAATGAGTGGTGAGAGCAAATTTCGTGAGATGGCGGAGAAGCATGTGCGTTCGTTTGGCATGCGTATTGCCGGACGCCACGATACCAACACCCACGACCTGGGATTCCTCTACACGCTTTCCTGTGTGGCGGCCTGGCGATTGACCGGCAATCGCGATGCTCGAGGTTTTTCCCTGATGGCGGCAGAAGCGCTGTTGGAGCGTTTTCATGAAAAGGCGCAGATCATCCAGGCGTGGGGCGATCTTCGCGATCCCGATCAGGCCGGACGGATGATCATTGATTGCAATATGAATCTGCCGCTGCTGTACTGGGCTAGCGAGCAAACGGGCGATCCGCGTTTTGCGAATGCGGCGAAGGCCCACGTTGCGCAGGCAGCCAAATATCTGATCCGCCAGGATGCGTCGACCTTCCACACCTACTATATGGACGTGCAAACCGGCGCACCGCGTTACGGTAATACGCAGCAGGGCTATGCTGATGATTCTTGCTGGTCGCGTGGGCAGGCATGGGGGATTTATGGTTTTCTGCTGAGCTATATTTACACTGGCGATACACAAATGGTGCAGCTGTCGAAAAAGCTGGCCAACTACTTTCTTAATCGCCTGCCGGAAGATGCCGTTTGCCACTGGGATCTGGCATTAGTCGGAACCGATGCGCTGCGCGATTCATCTTCGGCGGCGATTGCCGTCTGTGGTCTGCTGGAGCTGATTAAACATCTGCCGGTGACCGATCCGGATCGCGAGTGCTACCAGCAGTGGGCGATGGGGATCATGTCTTCGCTGACCAGGCATTATCTGATGGGTAAAGATGAACAGGGGAACGGGCTACTGAAACACTCGGTGTATCACCTGTCGAGCAACAAAGGGGTCGATGAGTGTGCAAGTTGGGGGGATTATTTCTACGTTGAAGCGTTAATGCGCTTCACTCAGAGCTGGAAGCTCTACTGGTAAGGAGTGCCCGGTGGCGCTGCGGTTGAATGCCGGATGGTGGCCTAAAACGCCTCATCCGGCAAATCGACAACCTTAAATACCCGACTCCAGAATTCGAATATTCATGTCCAGCACGTCACCTTTCACGGCTTCGCTGTAGGCTTTCATATGCGGGGTCTGCAAATGCGCTTCAAGATGCGCGATGCTTTCCCACTGCTCAACCATCACGATTGAATCTGGCGCTGTGGTCTGAAAACTCACACCTGCGGCATGATCCACCATCGGCGCATAGCCGTGGCAGCCTTCTTCTTTCAGTACGGTCGGAACGATTTTAGCAAACTGATCCAGTACCGCCTGGCGGTGATGTTGACCTGGACGTGTACGGATTTCTGCAATAACGGTAAGCATGGTTAACTCCTTCTAATTCCAGGTTACCAGTTAACCAAAAATTTCGGTCAGATGCTTGCGATATTCTGCGATATAGCGCGGGACGTCCGGCATTTTAATCACATCATTGGTGATAAAGGTCGGCAGCGCTTCCATTCCCAGGAACTGGTTTGCTTTATGGAACGGGAGATAGACGCCATCAACACCAACGCCATGGAAGAACTGGTCTTTTTCAGTGAAGGCTTCCATCGGTGCGTTCCAGGTCAGGGACAGCATGTATTTTTTGCCCTGAATCAGCCCGCCGGAGCCATATTTTTTAGAGGCATCTGAACGTGTGCGGCCATCGCTGGCGTACAGCGTGCCGTGACCTTCGGTAAACACGTCATCGATGTATTTTTTCACGGTCCACGGTGCGCCCATCCACCAGCCTGGCATCTGCCAGATAACCGCATCGGCCCAGACGAAATTCTGCACTTCTGTTTTTACGTCATAATCGCTGTCCGCGCGTACGACTTTAACATCATGCCCGAGGTCGCGCAGGATACCGTCCGCGACCTCGGTCAGGGTGTCATTCAGTTGGCCATTAGAATGGCCGAATTTTTTCGCCCCGTTGATAATCAGAATGTTGCTCATTTTGTGTCCTCAAGGAAATACGTTTGAGGACGATTTTACCCCCACCAGCGGTGCGGTGAAATTAGCAAAATGTGCAAAGTCTTTTGCTATTTGAGCAATAATAATGCAGTTACCAACTGACCTTAGCTTCAAAGCCACCTTCCGAAGCGTTGCCAAACGAGGCTGACATTCCATGCAATGTTGCGATACGGCGGACAATTGACAGGCCGAGACCGCTGCCGGTCACGCTTTGTCCTGGTGGACGATAAAAACGTTCACCGATGTGTGTAAGTACCTCCGGCGCAACGCCAGGACCATTATCTTTGACGCTGAAATTGCGGGCGTTGAGCGTCACTTCCACAATGCTCCCCTGCGGACTGTAGCGAATGGCATTATCCAGCAGATTTCGTACCATCAGGCTCAGCAACAGCGGCTGTCCTGTGCGCATAATATTGTGTGCGTTAATCTGCAAACGTACGTCAATGTGCGCCTGCTGGGCCGGGTGGTAGATATCCATCACCGCGGATTGCAGTAGCTCCTCCAATGAAATTTCCGCCACATCCTGAAGATTATCGAGGGAGTCGAGGCGCGAAAGCGTCAGGAGCTGATCGACCAGTCGGGTGGCGCGTTCAATTCCCGCATGTAGCTGCGCCAGCGCTTTTTCCCGCGTTTGCGGGTCGTCGTCTGACAGTTGCACCACTTCGGTTTGCACCTTCAGCGCGGTCAACGGACTGCGCAGCTCATGGGCGGCATCAGAAGTGAAGCGGCGTTCACGCACCATCATTGAGTGGATGCGGGTAAACAGCTGATTTAGCGATTCAACCAGCGGGCGCACTTCGCTTGGCACACCTTTCGAGTCGAGCGGCTCTTCTGATTCCGGGGCGCGCCAGCGCAGAGCTTGCGCCAGTTTTTTTAGCGGCCTGAGTTCGCGACTCAGCATGACCACCAGGATCAGCAACATCAGCGGCAGCGCAACCAGCCATGGGGTTAATTGTGCAGTAAGGATCGACAGCGCCATATCCTCCCGATATTCCCACTCCTGGCCCACCACAATGCGATATTTCCCATCAGCGGAATTCAGCCACAGGAAGCGCCAGGAATCGCTGTCGCCCCTGAGTTGGCCGTCGCTAAACCCTTCCCGGCTGTAGCTGTAGGGAATATCCTGGCCATTATCGCCATCGTGTAGCACCATTTTGCCGTCGGTGGAGTAGATGGCAAACGCCAGTGCGTCGTCATCAATATGGCCATGCTTCAGTTTCTTTGGCGTGCGGGCCATATTGCTTGAGGTGGTGACATCGCTGATATCCAGCGTGCTAAGCCGCTTGGCGAACAGCATCAGCTGGGTATCAAACAGCTCATCGACATTATCGGTAGTCTGCCTCCAGGCCACAAAACTGGATACGGCCCAGGTGGCTGATGCCAGAATCAGAAAAATAAGCGTTAGCCTGACGCGCAGGCTGAGGCGTTGTGTGAGTTTCATGCGTCACCCAGGGTGTAGCCAATGCCATGCACGGTACGGATAAAGTCGCTGCCGAGCTTACGGCGTAAGTGATGAACGTGGACCTCAACCGCATTGCTGGAGACATTTTCGTCCCAGGTATACAGTTTTTCTTCAATCAGTTTGCGGGGCAGGACGCGACCTTTGTTGCGCATCAACAGTTCCAGCAGTGCGAACTCTTTAGGTTTGAGTGACAAAGGTTCACCCGCCGCCGTGGCGACCAACGCGCCGGGATCGAGCGTTACCTGGCCATGGCGCAATGTGTTGCTGGCCTGGCCGCTGGCACGACGCACCAGCGCCTCCAGTCTGGCAGCAACTTCGATCAGCGCAAAGGGTTTACACAGATAGTCATCTGCGCCCAGGCGCAGGCCTTCAACGCGTTCCGCCAGCGCGTCGCGAGCGGTCAGAATCAGTACCGGCTCCTGCTTCCCGTTAGCTCGCCATTCGCGCAAAATGTCCCGTCCGTCTATGCCTGGCAGTGTCAGGTCGAGGATTACCGCATCATAAGGTGCGCTGTAGAGTGCTTCTTTCCCCTGGCGACCTTCGGTAAACCAGTCAATGCTGAAACCCATTTTACTCAGACCTGTTTTCAGGCCATCGCCAATCAACGTGTCATCTTCGATCAGTAAAATACGCATATGTTCTTCCCTGCGATACCTCATTTGCAGTCAGTAAACCTGTGGCTACAGTCTCTGTACAGTAAAAAAAGTATCTTTTTTTGCCTTAAGAACTTGTTAAGGATTAACTTATTTAATAGTCGTAAACCAACATGAAAGGGAGACATGACGATGAAAAAATTAGCTGCAATGGTTGCCGTAATGGCACTGTGTTCCGCACCTGTTCTGGCAGCTCAGCAGGGCGGCTTCTCTGGGCCAACGACAACCACTACGCAGAGCCAAAACGGCGGATTTGTCGGCCCGAACGGTAGCAGCACGACAGTAGAAAGCGCCAAATCACTGCGTGATGACACCTGGGTTACCCTGCGCGGGAACATCGTTGAGCGTATTTCCGACGACCTGTATGTGTTTAAAGATGCGACCGGCACGGTGAATGTGGATATCGACCACAAGCGCTGGAACGGCGTAACCGTCACACCGCAGGATGTGGTTGAAATCCAGGGTGAAGTGGATAAAGACTGGAACTCCGTTGAAATCGACGTGAAACAGATTACCAAAGTTGCTAAGTAATCCCCATCAGGGCCGCGTCCGCGGCCCTTTTCTTTGTGACTCAACACGCCAGATAGGGTAGTATCTGCGGCAATATTGCCCTTCAATAGAGGGGTACAAAGTTGAGGAACCACGATTAATGAGCGATATGGCAGAGCGCCTGGCGCTGCATGAATTCACGGAAAACGCCTATCTGAACTATTCCATGTACGTCATCATGGATAGGGCGTTGCCGTTTATTGGCGATGGTTTGAAACCCGTTCAGCGTCGCATCGTGTACGCGATGTCCGAACTGGGGCTGAATGCCAGCGCCAAATTTAAAAAATCCGCCCGTACCGTCGGTGACGTGCTGGGTAAATACCATCCGCACGGCGACAGCGCCTGCTATGAAGCGATGGTGCTGATGGCGCAGCCGTTCTCTTACCGTTATCCGTTGGTTGACGGGCAGGGGAACTGGGGGGCGCCGGACGATCCGAAATCCTTCGCGGCGATGCGTTATACCGAATCCCGCCTGTCTAAATATGCGGAAGTCCTGCTGGGTGAACTCGGTCAGGGCACGTCGGACTGGGTGCCGAACTTTGACGGCACCATGCAGGAGCCGAAGATGCTGCCTGCGCGTCTGCCAAATATTCTGCTCAACGGTACGACCGGTATTGCCGTTGGTATGGCAACGGACATTCCGCCGCACAACCTGCGTGAAGTGGCAAAAGCAGCGATTACTCTGATTGAGCAGCCGAAAACGACGCTGGATCAGTTGCTGGATATCGTGCAGGGGCCGGATTACCCGACCGAAGCGGAGATCATTACCTCGCGCGCGGAGATTCGTAAGATTTACGAAAACGGACGCGGCTCCGTACGTATGCGTGCGGTATGGACGAAAGAAGACGGCGCGGTGGTGATTTCCGCGCTGCCACATCAGGTTTCCGGGGCAAAAGTGCTGGAGCAGATCGCTGCTCAAATGCGCAATAAAAAGCTGCCGATGGTAGACGACCTGCGCGACGAATCGGATCACGAAAACCCGACTCGTCTGGTGATTGTCCCGCGCTCCAATCGCGTGGATATGGAGCAGGTGATGAACCACCTGTTTGCCACCACCGATCTGGAAAAAAGTTACCGCATCAACCTGAACATGATCGGTCTTGATGGGCGTCCGGCGGTGAAAAACCTGCTGGAGATCCTCACCGAATGGCTGGCGTTCCGCCGCGATACCGTGCGCCGCCGCCTGAATTATCGTCTGGAAAAAGTGCTCAAGCGCCTACACATCCTTGAAGGCTTGCTGGTGGCGTTTCTCAATATTGACGAAGTAATCGAAATTATTCGTCATGAAGATGAACCTAAGCCAGAGCTGATGTCGCGGTTTGGTATTTCTGAAACCCAGGCTGAAGCCATCCTTGAGCTGAAATTGCGCCATCTTGCCAAACTCGAAGAGATGAAAATCCGCGGCGAGCAGGATGAACTGGCGAAAGAGCGCGATCAGTTGCAGGCCATTCTGGCTTCTGAACGTAAAATGAATAACCTGCTGAAGAAAGAGTTGCAGGCTGACGCTGAGGCCTATGGCGACGATCGTCGTTCTCCGCTGCAGGAGCGCGAAGAAGCGAAGGCGATGAGCGAGCACGACATGCTGCCGTCTGAGCCGGTGACCATTGTGCTGTCCCAGAGTGGCTGGGTGCGTAGCGCGAAAGGCCACGACATCGATGCGCCGGGATTAAGCTATAAAGCGGGCGACAGCTTTAAGTCGGCAGTGAAGGGTAAGAGCAATCAGCCGGTGGTGTTCGTGGACTCGACCGGCCGCAGCTATGCCATCGATCCGATTACGCTGCCGTCGGCGCGCGGTCAGGGTGAACCGCTGACCGGGAAGCTCACTCTGCCGCCGGGCGCGACGGTTGAGCACATGCTGATGGAAGGCGATGATCAGAAACTGCTGATGGCATCGGATGCGGGCTATGGTTTTGTCTGCACCTTCAATGACCTGGTAGCACGTAACCGTGCAGGTAAGGCATTGATTACGCTGCCAGAGAATGCGCGCGTCATGCAGCCGGTGGTGATTGAAGATGAAACCGATATGCTGCTGGCGATTACTCAGGCTGGTCGCATGTTGATGTTCCCGGTGAGCGATTTACCGCAGTTGTCGAAAGGCAAAGGGAACAAGATCATTAATATCCCTTCAGCGGAAGCGGCGAAAGGCGAGGATGGTCTGGCGCAACTTTACGTGCTGCCGCCGCAGAGCACGCTGACTATCCACGTCGGTAAGCGCAAAATCAAACTGCGTCCCGAAGAGTTGCAGAAAGTGACCGGCGAGCGTGGCCGTCGCGGCACGCTAATGCGTGGTCTGCAGCGTATCGACAGCATTGAGATTGACTCGCCTCGACGCGCCAGTCACGGCGACAGCGAAGAATAACGCTACCGTCCGGCTCTCCCTGTTAAAGCCCAGGGAGAGCCAACGTTAAAAATTCCCGTGAAACCGTTGTTTATTCGTGCGTTGCGATTAACAATACGCTTTTCCAGAGAGCCGCCCTTAACAAAGCCCTAACCTGATACCGCGTGATGAATCAGGTGACGTAAAATGCCAGGCTCTTAGGCCTTAGAGGTTGTTATGCTATATATTTTTCGTTTAATTATTACTGTTATTTACTGCGTTCTGGTCTGTATTTTCGGTTGCATATACTGTCTGTTCAGCCCGCGAAATCCAAAACACGTTGCAACGTTCGGTCATATGTTTGGCCGCCTGGCTCCCCTTTATGGTCTGAAGGTCGAGTGCCGCATGCCGGCAGACGCGCAGAACTATGGTAATGCTATCTATATTTGTAACCATCAGAACAACTATGACATGGTTACTGCTGCGAATATCGTTCAACCGCCGACGGTGACGGTAGGTAAAAAAAGCCTGCTGTGGATCCCTTTCTTCGGGCAGCTGTACTGGTTAACCGGTAACCTGCTGATTGACAGAAATAACCGCGCAAAAGCACACAGCACCATTGCTGCCGTGGTTAATCATTTCAAAAAACGCCGCATTTCTATCTGGATGTTCCCGGAAGGAACGCGTAGCCGCGGTCGCGGTCTGCTTCCGTTTAAAACCGGCGCGTTCCATGCAGCGATTGCTGCTGGTGTCCCGGTCATTCCGGTGTGCGTTTCCACAACCTCGAACAAGATAAAATTAAACAGACTCAATAATGGTCTGGCGATTGTCGAGATGTTGCCGCCGGTGGATATTAGCCACTTTGGCAAAGATCAGGTTCGTGAACTGGCAGCACATTGCCGCACGTTGATGGAACAAAAAATCGCAGAGCTCGATAAAGAAGTTGCTGAGCGGGAAGCCGCCGGTAAGGTTTAATCCGCGCAATTCGGGTTTTTTACAGGAAATGACTTCCTGCGTGTTAATAGCCAGTTTTTTATGGAGTTTATATGTCATTCAGTCGGCGTCAGTTCATTCAGGCATCGGGGATCGCACTGTGTGCAGGTGCTGTTCCGCTGAAGGCTAATGCTGCCGGTCAGCAACAACCGTTACCTGTGCCTCCGCTGCTGGAATCCCGCCGGGGGCAGCCGCTATTTATGACGCTGCAACGTGCGCACTGGTCCTTTACACAAGGCACGCGCGCACCTGTCTGGGGAATTAACGGCCGCTACCTGGGACCGACAATTCGCGTCTG
Organism: Citrobacter sp. ABFQG; assembly: GCF_004322975.1. Lineage (NCBI taxonomy): Bacteria > Pseudomonadati > Pseudomonadota > Gammaproteobacteria > Enterobacterales > Enterobacteriaceae > Citrobacter > Citrobacter sp. ABFQG. Next base: position 4,823,248 of record NZ_CP036435.1, on the reverse strand, counting down.
GAAAGGGGATGACGTCAAGCTTATCTACAGCAACCGTCTGACTGAGAATGTCTCGATGACCGTCGCCGGGTTACAGGTACCAGGCCCGCTGATGGGCGGCCCGGCGCGCATGATGTCCCCGAATGCTGACTGGGCGCCGGTGCTACCGATTCGCCAGAATGCCGCCACGTTGTGGTATCACGCCAATACGCCAAATCGTACTGCTCAGCAGGTCTATAACGGCCTTGCCGGGATGTGGCTGGTTGAAGATGAAGTGAGTAAATCACTGTCTATTCCCAACCACTATGGCGTGGATGATTTTCCGGTCATTATCCAGGACAAGCGGTTGGACAACTTTGGCATGCCGGAATACAGCGAGCCCGGCAGCGGTGGCTTTGTCGGTGATACGCTGCTGGTCAATGGGGCGCAAAGCCCGTATGTCGAAGTCTCCCGCGGCTGGGTGCGCTTGCGTTTACTGAACGCTTCAAACTCGCGTCGTTACCAGCTGCAAATGAGCGATGGCCGTGCGCTGCATGTGATTTCCAGCGATCAGGGCTTTTTACCTGCGCCCGTTTCGGTGAAGCAGCTTTCGCTTGCGCCTGGCGAGCGTCGTGAGATCCTGGTGGATATGACGAACGGTAATGAGGTCTCTATCACCTGTGGCGAGGCAGCCAGTATTGTCGACAGGATCCGCGGGTTCTTTGAGCCTTCCAGTATTCTCATCTCCACGCTGGTGCTGACTCTGCGTCCAACGGGGCTTCTGCCGCTGGTGACTGACAGCCTGCCAATGCGCCTGCTGCCAACGGAAATCCTCAGCGGTTCGCCGATTCGCAGCCGTGATATCAGCCTGGACGATGACCCTGGCATCAACGGTCAGCTGTGGGACGTCAATCGTATGGATATTACCGCTCAGCAGGGCTCCTGGGAGCGCTGGACGGTGCGGGCGGATATGCCCCAGTCCTTCCATATTGAAGGCGTCTCGTTCCTGATCCGTAATGTGAATGGCGCGATGCCGTTCCCGGAAGACAGAGGCTGGAAAGATACCGTCTGGGTTGACGGCCAGGTTGAATTACTGGTTTATTACGGACAGCCTTCCTGGGCCCATTTCCCGTTCTACTTTAATAGCCAGACGCTGGAAATGGCAGATCGTGGCTCAATCGGACAGATGTTGGTGAACCCGGCGCCGTAATGCGCCGGGATTTCCGTTATGCCCGCCAGAACATGCGCGAGAACAGGATCAGAATGGGGTAAATCTCCAGACGCCCCATGATCATGGCCGCGCACATCAGTAGCTTTGCTTCCTCATTTAAGGTGCCAAATGTTGTGGCGGTGACGCCAAATCCTAGCCCCATATTGTTGATGCAGGCGGCGACGGTGGCAAAAGAGGAGAAGAGATCGTAGCCCATCAGATTGAGCGCCCAGATAAAAAAGCTGGTGAACAAAACGTAGAGAAAGAAAAAGCTCCATACCGAACGCACCACCCGGTCGCTTACCACGCTATTGCCCACTTTAATGTTCAGCAGGGCACGGGGATGCGCGAGCTGGTGTAACTCCTGACGGCACTGCTTGAACATAATCAAAAAACGTAGCACCTTAATCCCCCCGCAGGTCGATCCCACACAACCGCCGAAGAAACTGGCGCTGAGCAGCATGAAGATCGTGTGCGAAGGCCACTGCGCATAATCCGCCGTCGACAGGCCATTATCTGTCAGCATCGAACTTGCCAGAAAAAAAGCATGCACCAGGCTGTCCGTTAATCCGTACATGCCTGCCCGCCAAACTTGCCAGGTGGCGATCAGAGTGACAACCAACGCAATAAGCAAAAAGAAACGCAGTTCGGCATTACGACGAAAGGGTTTGAAGGTACGTTTCACGATAGCCACGTACCAGAGGGTGAAGTTAAACGCGGACAGCAGGGAAAATACCCCAGCGACCAGCTCGATCGCATGGCTGTTATAGAAGCCGATGCTTTCACTGCGAGTGGAAAATCCGCCGAGAGAAACCGTCGACAGCCCGTGGCATAAGGCATCGAAGAACGACATCCCGGTAGCCCAGTAGGCCAGAGTACAGATTAGACCCAGAATGACATAGGTCAGCCACAGCGTACGTGCAGTATCGGCAAGCCTTGGAGTGAGCCGTTCTTCTTTGAAGGGACCCGGCATTTCAGACTGATACAGCTTCATGCCGCCGATACCCAAAAGCGGTAATACCGCCACGGCGAGGACAATAACACCCAGGCCACCAATAAAATTAAGCTGGGCCCGATAGTAGAGATACGACTTCGGCATGGCGCTGACGTCGCCAATTACCGTTGCGCCCGTGGTGGTAATCCCGGAAACCCCTTCAAACAGGGCATCCGCAAAGGAGAGGTTTAAGCCATCGTCCATCCACATCGGCATCGCGCTGATAAACGAAAACAACAGCCAGAACAGGACGATAATAACGAAACCATCTCGTGTTCGCAGTTGAATACCCGCATGTTTGGTTGCCAGCCACGCCCCGCCGCCGAGGGTGAAGAAAGTCATAAATGTGCTGAAAAAAGCGAACAAGCTCCGCTCTTTGTTTAACAAAGCGATGGTCATCGGTGGCAGCATAGAAAAGCTGTAGAGAAGAACCAGAAACCCACACAGGTGAACAACAACCCGTAGCTGGGAAATATGCAGTGAATCGTTGAGTCGCAATGAAAAATCCCCCGCCGAAAAAGAGTTATCTCAGCTGGCCGGCATGGTGTTAATTATGATTGATAAAAATGAGCGTCGTAAAATTTAACAATTTATATAACTTTCTACTGCCCTGGTTCAGACTCCACTTCATTTCTTGTCGACATACAGCGTATAATCCCCGGCCTTTGATTATTTTTTTACCATTTTTGGAAGCATTATGAGCGCAATATCCCTGATCCAGCCGGACAGAGACCTTTTCTCCTGGCCGCAGTACTGGGCTGCCTGTTTTGGCCCGGCACCGTTTTTGCCGATGTCACGCGACGAAATGGACCAACTTGGCTGGGATAGCTGCGACATCATTCTGGTTACCGGCGATGCATACGTCGATCATCCCAGCTTTGGCATGGCAATATGCGGCCGTATGCTGGAAGCGCAGGGCTTTCGTGTAGGGATTATCGCCCAGCCGGAGTGGAACAACAAAGACGATTTTATGCGTTTGGGTAAACCGAACCTGTTCTTTGGTGTGACCGCAGGCAACATGGACTCGATGATCAACCGTTATACCGCCGATCGCCGACTGCGCCATGACGATGCCTACACACCAGACAACGTAGCAGGTAAACGCCCGGACCGCGCCACGCTGGTCTATACCCAGCGTTGTAAAGAAGCATGGAAAGATGTGCCGGTTATTCTCGGCGGCATTGAGGCCAGCCTGCGCCGTACCGCGCACTATGACTACTGGTCTGATACCGTTCGTCGCTCTGTTCTGGTGGATTCCAAAGCCGACATGCTGATGTTCGGCAACGGCGAACGTCCGCTGGTAGAAGTGGCGCATCGTCTGGCGATGGGCGAAACCATCGATCAGATCCGCGACGTGCGTAACACCGCGATTATGGTTAAAGAAGCGCTGCCGGGTTGGAGTGGGGTGGATTCCACGCGTCTCGACACGCCGGGCAAGATTGATCCGATCCCCCATCCGTACGGCGAAGATCTGCCGTGTGCTGACAACAAACCGGTCGCACCGAAAAAGCAGGAAGCGAAAGCGGTAACCGTACAGCCGCCGCGTCCGAAACCGTGGGAAAAAACCTACGTGCTGCTGCCGTCCTTTGAAAAAGTGAAGGGCGATAAAGTGCTGTATGCGCATGCGTCGCGTATCCTGCACCACGAAACCAACCCTGGCTGCGCGCGTGCGCTGATGCAAAAGCACGGCGATCGCTACATCTGGATCAACCCGCCAGCCATTCCGCTGTCTACCGAAGAGATGGATAGCGTCTTTGCGCTGCCGTACAAGCGCGTGCCGCATCCGGCGTATGGCGACAGCCGCATTCCTGCCTATGAGATGATCCGTTTCTCGATCAACATTATGCGTGGCTGCTTTGGCGGCTGTTCGTTCTGTTCGATCACCGAGCACGAAGGCCGCATTATCCAGAGCCGCTCTGAAGACTCGATCATCAATGAAATCGAAGCCATTCGCGACACCGTTCCGGGCTTTACCGGCGTGATTTCCGACCTCGGCGGGCCAACGGCGAACATGTATATGCTGCGCTGTAAGTCACCGCGTGCGGAGCAGACCTGCCGTCGTCTGTCATGCGTCTACCCGGATATCTGTCCGCATATGGACACCAACCACGAACCGACGATTAACCTTTATCGCCGGGCGCGTGATTTGAAAGGCATTAAAAAGATCCTCATTGCTTCCGGTGTGCGCTATGACATCGCGGTTGAAGATCCGCGCTATATCAAAGAGCTGGCGACCCACCACGTTGGCGGCTATCTGAAGATTGCGCCAGAGCATACTGAAGAAGGCCCGCTGTCGAAGATGATGAAGCCGGGGATGGGCAGCTACGATCGCTTTAAGGAGTTGTTCGATACCTACTCTAAACAGGCGGGTAAAGAACAGTACCTGATCCCGTACTTCATCTCCGCGCACCCGGGTACGCGTGACGAGGATATGGTGAATCTGGCGCTGTGGCTGAAACAACGTCGTTTCCGTCTGGATCAGGTACAGAACTTTTATCCATCGCCGCTGGCGAACTCCACAACCATGTATTACACCGGGAAAAACCCGCTGGGTAAAATTGGTTATAAGAGTGAAGACGTGGTGGTGCCGAAAGGTGATAAGCAGCGCCGTTTGCATAAAGCCCTGCTGCGTTACCACGATCCAGCTAACTGGCCGTTAATCCGCCAGGCGCTGGAAGACATGGGTAAAAAGCATCTGATCGGCGGTCGTCGTGAATGTCTGGTTCCGGCGCCTACGCTGGAAGAGATGCGCGAAGCACGTCGCCAGAATCGTCATACCCGTCCGGCGTTGACCAAGCACACCCCGGTGGCGCACCAGCGCCAGACCCCTGCCGCAAACAAAAAACGCGGGAAAGTAGCGGGACGTTAATTTGCTTTGCCCGGTGGTGAAATGCTTATCAGGCCTACGAGCAGCACAGTTTTGTAGGCCGGATAAGGTGCTTGCACCGCCATCCGGCAGAAGTGCTCAGTATTTATGCCTCACGAATTCTGGCCGCTAATGCGGCCAGTTTTGCATCATCCGCCCGTTCATGATCGTGTGATGACAGATACCCTTCATATTGCTCGAAAAATTTGGTCTGCCGCGACTCAATCGGTTTCCAGTGAGTTAGATCGCCAGTGCCGTGCATGGGGCTTAATTTGCTGTGCACATGGTCTACGCCGAAACCTTCGAAGAACATCCCCGTACGACTGACATCCGGGAAAGCCTTATCCAGTTTCTTAGCCACTTTTTGGGTTGCCATCATCAGGTCAGCCAATGCCTGCGGCGGCATATCGAAGGCATAGCTGGGGTAATGCTTTTTCGGGATCACCACGGTAAAACCGTCGGTGTTCGGGAAAATCGACAGAAAAGCCAGATGGTGCTCGTCTTCCCAGACCTTATGGCAGGGGGCTTTACCTTCAACAATTTGACAGAAAATACAGGTCATTCCTTTTCTCCGCAGGTAAGGTGATTCGTCAGGGCGCAGTTAGTTTAGTACAGACCCAACACCTTCCACCACATCAGACCTACGGTGATAAACACCGCCTGGTTAAACAAGCTAATGATAAATCCTGTGCGCCACCAGACGCCCGTTGGAACGTACCCGGCGCCAAACAGGATTGGACCGCGAGCGTGGGTGTACTGGGTGAGCGAGCAGTACAAACTGCTGGTGAAGGCCAGCATTAACGCCGTGGGGGCTGCGGGGATATTCAGATGCAGTCCGACGCCGAGGAAAACGGCGTACAGCGCGGCAATCTGTGCATTACCGCTGGCAAAAAAGTAGTGGGTATAGAAGTAGGCGGCATTCAGCAGCAACAGGACGATCACCCAACTGGTACCGTGCATAGTACTGCTCAGGCTATCGCCGATCAGATTGCCAAACCAGGTAGTGAAACCTAGTTTTTTCAGCTGGTTCGCCATCATCAGCAGCGCGGCAAACCAAATCAGCGTGTCCCATGCGCCTTTCTCGCTTTTCACATCTTCCCAGCTCAGAACGCCGCTTAGCAATAAAATGGACAGTCCCACGAACGAGGCTGTAGTGGCGTCGACGCCTAACGTATCGCCAAAAATCCACAGCACCAGCAGTACGCCGACGGTAACCAGCATTAGCCATTCGCCGCGAGACATACTGCCCATTTCCGCCAGCTCTTTGCGCGCCAGGTTCGGGGCATCCGGCGTGTGCTTTATTTCCGGGCGCACGATCCAGTAGACCAGCAGTGGAACCAGCAGTAAGGATACAAGGCATGGCAGCAGCGCCGCCATAAACCAGCTGCCCCAGGTCAGCGTGACGCCCGCATTGGCCGCCAACTTCACCGCCAACAGGTTGCCGGTATAACCGGTCATAAAGAGCGCGGCGGTGACGTCGTTGACGTTGCCAATGCAGGTGATAAGAAAGGTACCGATTTTACTGCGGGACTCATCTTCCGGGTTCGAATGGAAACTGCGTGCCAGAGAGTCGGCAATCGGATAGATGACGCCGCCGCAGCGTGCTGTATTACTCGGCATTGCCGGGGAGAGGATCAGATCGGCAAAAGCCAGACCATAGGCGAGTCCCAGCGTGCGCTTGCCGAGCAGACGGATCATCTGCAGCGCAATGCGTCGTCCGAGGCCAGTTTTGATAAAACCGCGGGCAATCATAAAAGCCACGACGATAAGCCAGATAAGTGAACTGTTCAGTTCGCTTAGCGCTGTGGTGATAGCGCCGCTGGCGGTTTTATCCCCGGCCGCATAGGCGAGTGCAAAAACCGTAATCCCAATAATGCCAACCGCGCCGATGGGTAAAACTTTTGCCACGATAGAAGCAATCGTCGCAACGAAGATAATTGCCGAATGCCAGGCTGGCGCACTTAACCCGGATGGAGGGGTAAGTTGCCACAGCCCGGCAGAAATGAATGTTATAAGAATTAATGGGAGCCATTTGACTCCGCTACCTTTTTTCTCAGTCACGGTTACGCACCTATGGATATGGTGAATACATTCATCAAATAAATATATTTATTTGATAATTAACAGGTTATGTTGCGCAATGCTGCTCCAGTGACTGCAAGAAATACAACAATATATGTGCGTGAATTGTTTCCTGATATTTCAAATCAGTAAAGGCCCGACGAGAGTGTCGGGCTGGAGGGAAGGGGTTAACCGCCGAACTGGTCCGGGTCTGGCCCCAGACGCTTGCCCTGATCGAGTTTCGCGATTTCGCCTAATTCATCTTTATCCAGGCGGAAGTCCCAGACGTTAAAGTTTTCTGCGATACGCGCAGGGGTGACCGATTTCGGAATCACCACCAGGCCGCTATCCAGATGCCAGCGGATGACAATCTGCGCCGGTGATTTGCCATATTTCTCTGCGAGGTCACGGATTATCTTTTGATCGAAGACGTCTTTGCCGCCCTGCGCCAGCGGGCTCCAGGATTCGGTCTGGATTTTATGTGTGGCGTTCCAGGCGTGCAGCTGGCGCTGCTGCATGAGCGGGTGAAGTTCTATCTGATTAATCACCGGAGGTACGCCGGTTTCATCCATCAGCCGCTGGAGATGGTTGATCTGAAAGTTGCACACGCCGATGCTCTTAATCAGCCCTTCTTTTTGCAGGTCGATCATGTTTTCCCACGCTTCAACGTAGTGGTCGATCGCCGGAACTGGCCAGTGCATCAGGTACAGATCGAGGTAATCAAGCTGGAGTTTCTCCATGCTTTCGAGCAAGGCTTCCCGGGGGCGTTTCTGGTCATCATTCCACAGCTTGGTGGTAATGAATAACTCTTCCCGTGGCACGCCTGCGTCACGTATTGCTTTGCCGACACCTTCTTCGTTTTTGTACGCTGCCGCGGTATCAATTGAGCGATACCCCACTTCCAGCGCTTTATGAATGGCAGTGATGACTTCTTCGTTGCTTGCCTTCCAGACCCCCAGGCCCAGTTGCGGCATGACATTACCATCCTGTAGTTTGATAATGGTTGGAGTGGTCATAATTCCTCCCCTTAATGACTGTCACCGGAACATACTCCGGTGACATAGGTGTGACTTAAGTCTGGTATAAATACCCAAAAACGAAAGGCGGAGGTTAAAAAACCTTAGCGGGCAGCTTCGTAAATCCGACGGCTGACCTCAAGCGTAATGTCCTGATGTTCGCCCAGTTTCGTACCGCCATGCGCTTGCAGTTTTTCCAGCAGCGCCGGGATGGAGCTACCGTCCAGACCGTAGTCAGACAGGCGAGTCGGTACGCCCATTTGTTCGAAGAAAGCGCGGGTTGCGGCAATGGCGGCGTCGATGCGCTGGTCATCGCTTCCTTCGGTGATATTCCAGATACGCTCTGCGTATTGCAGCAGTTTGGCACGCTTGGTATCACGTTTTTCATTCCACAGCGCTGGCAGAACGATGGCCAGTGTTTGAGCATGATCCAGACCGTGCATTGCAGTCAGTTCATGGCCCAGCATATGCGTTGCCCAGTCCTGCGGTACCCCTGCGCCAATCAGACCGTTCAGCGCCTGGGTTGCCGCCCACATGACGTTCGCACGCACGTTGTAATTTTCCGGTTCCTGCAAGGCTTTCGGACCTTCTTCTACCAGTGTGAGCAGAATGCCTTCGGCAAAGCGATCCTGAATTTTCCCGTCGACCGGATAAGTCACATACTGCTCAACGGTATGAACGAACGCATCCACGACGCCGTTTGCAACCTGACGTGGCGGCAGGGTGTAGGTGTAAACCGGATCCAGTACGGCAAATACTGGCTGCACAAATGGGGTCATAAAGGCCAGTTTATCGCCGGTGGTTTTACGCGAAATTACCGCGCCGGAGTTAGATTCAGAGCCGGTTGCAGGCAGGGTTAATACGGAGCCCATCGGGATGGCACTTGTTACGTCGTTGCCGTGGGTTTCCAGAATGCGCCATGGATCGATGCCGTCAGCGTACTGTGCAGCAGCCGCGATGAATTTGGTGCCGTCCAGCACGGAACCGCCGCCTACTGCCAGCAGAAACGTCACTTTCTCATCACGCACGATTTTTACCGCGTTCATCAGCGTTTCATAAGATGGGTTTGGCTCGATACCGCCAAACTCCAGCACGTCCAGACCTTTCAGCGCGTCCTGAACTTGTGCCAGGACACCTGTTTTTTTCACGCTGCCGCCGCCGTAAGTAACCAGTACGCGAGCGTCCTGAGGAATTTGATCGCGCAGCTCAGCAATCGCGCCTTTACCAAACAAAATACGTGTTGGGGTATGGAGATTAAAGTTGTTCATTGCTCGTTCCCTTTGGTGGGTAATAAAAGAGGGCAGGAGAGTGTCTGCCGGATGATGAACATTGTGGTCGCCCGCCGCGCTGCTCTCAATGCTCATTTCTGCCGATGTCTTGCCCATTTCTACAGACTGCTGGAGAAAACGGATAAATCTGCGCATTATGTCAGGGTCGAAAAACGATAATGAAATGGTGCCCCATGAACCGTGATGAGATCTGCCTTCTGCTGACAGATAAAATTAAGCATCTGAAAAACAATGAAAATAAACTTAGCGAACTGCTGCCAGATGTCCGCCTGCTACACGGTACGGAGCCGGCGGCGCGTACACCAGTCATGTATCAGCCAGGCATCATATTTCTCTTTTCGGGACATAAAATTGGTTACATTAATGAGCGCGTATTTCGCTATGACGCCAACGAATACCTGCTGCTAACCGTACCTTTACCCTTCGAATGTGAAACGTATGCGACGACGGAGGTTCCTCTGGCCGGTATTTACCTGAATGTCGATATCCTGCAATTGCAGGAGCTGTTGATGGACATTGGGGAAGACGAGCTGTTCCAGCCCGCTATGGCTGCCAGTGGGATTAACTCTGCGACGCTCTCAGACGAAATTCTCTGTGCTGCTGAGCGCCTGCTGGATGTGATGGAGCGACCGCTGGATGCGCGTATTCTGGGGAAACAGATCATTCGCGAAATCCTCTACCATGTGCTGACAGGGCCGCGTGGTGGCGCGTTACTTGCGCTGGTAAGTCGCCAGACGCATTTCAGTTTGATAAGCCGGGTACTCAAGCGGATTGAAACCAAATACACCGAAAACCTCAATGTAGAACAGCTGGCGGCAGAGGCGAACATGAGCGTATCGGCGTTTCATCATAATTTTAAAGCGGTGACCAGTACCTCGCCGCTGCAATATCTGAAGAGCTATCGCCTGCATAAAGCACGGATGATGATGATCCACGATGGAATGAAGGCCAGTGCGGCTGCAATGCGCGTCGGCTATGAGAGCGCATCGCAATTCAGTCGGGAGTTCAAACGTTTCTTTGGCGTAACGCCGGGGGAAGATGCGGCAAGAATTCGTATGATGCAGGGGAGTTGATTTCTTGTCGGCTTTAAAGCTAGCTGTGCGCCATCAATGAAATGCCGGAGTGACTCCGGCATACGGCTAATACTCAGGCGCTACAGTATTTTTTTTTAATCACCACGAACAGCGTTCCCAACAGACCTGCGGTTAACAGAGCAATCGGCAGGATCATTAAAAAGGTCATCACCTGATCTTCATGACGTTTGACGAACGGGATCATACTCAGCGCATAGCCGAAACTGGTAACGACGGTGACCCACAGCAGTCCGCTCAGCCAGTTAAAAAACTGGAACCGACGGTTAGGAAGCCCTGAAATGCCCGCCATCGTTGGCAGCAAGGTACGGACGAACGCCAGGAAACGCCCGGCAAGCAGCGCCATCAACCCGTGTTGGTCAAACATGCAGGTAGCGCGTTGATGGTATTTTTCAGGTAATTGCGCCAGCCAGCCTTTCACCGTGCGCGTGTTGCCCAGCCAGCGTCCCTGAATGTAGCTCAGCCAGCAGCCCAGACTGGCTGCGGCAGTCAGAATAGCTATGGTAGGTAAAAAACTCATCACGTCCTGAGCGATCAGCGCTCCTGCCAGTAATAACAGGCTGTCTCCGGGTAAAAAGGAGGCGGGCAGCAGGCCATTTTCTAAAAACAGTGTGGCGAACATGACGAAGTACACCACGCTCACAACGTGTGGATCCGCCAGTGCGGCAAAATCGTGTTGCCAGAGCGCGGAGACAATATCTTGAATGACTACCATGGACTTTCCTGTGGAACAGCGTTTATATGTGGATTGTACTCCTGAATTGCCCGGGATGCCTTGATCCCGGACGCAACAATTGCAGACTTTTCCACCAGAAGTGTCTGCATATATGTCCATCTGTGGCAATTTTACTCGATTCGGGCAAATCCTGCGGCCAAATCGGCAATCAGATCGTCAACATTCTCTAAACCAATATGCAAACGGATGAGCGTTCCGCTGAAGTCCACCTCGCCTTGCGGACGGATTGCCGCAATGTGTTCCGGCTGGTTGGCGAGAATCAACGACTCAAAACCGCCCCAAGAGTAGGCCATGCTGAACAGGCTGAAGTGATCCAGATACGCGGCCAGCTCCTCATTATTGAGTTTCTTATTCAATACAAAGGAGAACAGGCCGCTGCTGCCGGTGAAATCACGTTTCCAGAATTCATGCCCTTTACTGCCGGGCAGTGCCGGGTGGTTCACACGGGCGACCTGCGGATGGCTGGCCAGCCACTCGGCGACCTTTAAGCTGCTTTCATGGTGCTGACGCAGGCGCACACTCAGCGTACGCAGCCCACGACTGGTCATATAGGCGGTATCGGCGTCCAGCATTTGCCCCATCAGATACGCATTTTCGCGAAGTTGATCCCAGCAGCGGGCATTAGATACCGCCGTTCCGACCATGCCGTCGGAATGGCCAATCAGATATTTGGTGCCTGCCTGAATAGAAATATCGATGCCAAAATCCAGCGCTTTGAACAGCACTCCGGCAGCCCAGGTGTTATCAATCATGATGATTGCGTCAGGTGCTACGCTTCTGACGGCGGCAACAATTGCCGGAACATCATGCACTTCCATGGTGACAGAGCCGGGCGACTCCAGAAATACGACTTTGGTGTTCGGCTGCATGTGCTTCACAATATCGGCGCCAATCAGCGGATCGAACCAGCCGGTGGACACGCCGAGCTTGCCGAGAATTTTGGTGCAGAAATCCTGACTGGGTTCATAGGCGGTATTGGTCATCAGCACATGATCGCCTTGCTCCACAAAAGCGAGGATGGTGTTGGCAACGGCAGCCGCACCACAAGGGAACAAGGCGCAACCCGCGCCGCCTTCCAGTTCGCACATCGCTTCCTGCAGAGAGAAATGCGTCAGGGTTCCGCGACGTCCATAGAAAAGCGCACCGTTGGCACGGTTGTGTGTGGCCTGCTTTTTGGCCTCCACGGTGTCAAACACCAGCGAAGAAGCGCGCTGGATCACGCTATTTACCGAGCCCAGCGTGTATTTTTTACTGCGTCCTGCGTGAACGAGCTTGGTTTCAAGTTGCTTATCTGCCATGTTGTCTTACCTGTTTTTATACGTCTGGATGTCTAAACTACCATGAATCAAAGATGACGCATCCTGCAGAACGGTCATACAGTAGAAAATAATCTCAAAATGCTTCTGGTGACTTTTTTACTGCGTAAGCGCAAGGAAAAGAAACCAAAGGTGCGGCAATATGTAAATAGTAATGAGAACGACTATCAATTCGACGTCTTTTTGATATCATTACGCTCAGATTTTGTGATTTGCGTCCTGGAGATACAGAGTGGGTAATAATTTGATGCAGACGGATCTTTCCGTCTGGGGTATGTATCAGCACGCCGATATCGTGGTTAAGTGCGTGATGATTGGGCTGATTTTGGCGTCAGTGGTCACCTGGGCTATCTTCTTTAGTAAGAGCCTTGAGTTCTTTACTCAGAAACGCCGCCTTAAGCGTGAACAGCAACTGCTGGCGGAAGCCCGCTCTTTAGATCAGGCAAGTGAGATTGCCGCAGGATTCGATGGCAAAAGCCTGGGCGCACAGTTGATTAACGAAGCGCAAAACGAGCTGGAACTGTCAGAAGGCAGTGACGATAACGAAGGCATTAAAGAGCGTACCGGCTTCCGTCTGGAGCGTCGTGTGGCGGCGGTAGGTCGTCATATGGGACGTGGTAACGGATACCTGGCCACCATCGGGGCTATCTCTCCATTCGTCGGTCTGTTCGGTACCGTATGGGGCATCATGAATAGCTTCATCGGGATTGCACAAACTCAAACGACCAACCTGGCCGTTGTTGCGCCGGGTATCGCAGAAGCGCTGTTAGCGACCGCAATTGGTCTGGTCGCAGCAATTCCAGCGGTTGTTATCTACAACATTTTCGCACGTCAGATTGGCAGCTATAAAGCGATGCTGGGTGACGTCGCGGCACAGGTGCTGTTACTGCAAAGTCGCGATCTGGACCTGAACGCAAGCGCATCCGCGCATCCGGTACGTGCAGCGCAGAAATTACGTGTAGGATAATGTTCCATGGCAATGAGCTTTAATGAAAACCTGGACGATAACGGTGAAATGCATGAAATCAACGTGACGCCGTTTATCGACGTTATGTTGGTTTTATTGATCATTTTTATGGTGGCCGCACCGTTAGCAACGGTGGATGTGAAAGTGAATCTTCCTGCCTCCACCAGCACGCCGCAGCCGCGTCCGGAAAAACCGGTTTACCTGTCTGTTAAAGCCGATAAAAGTATGTTTATTGGCAACAATCAGGTGACGGATGACACCATGATTAGCGAGTTAAATGCACTGACAGATGGGAAGAAAGACACCACCATTTTCTTCCGGGCAGATAAAACCGTTGATTATGAGACCATGATGAAGGTTATGGATACGCTGCATCAGGCGGGCTTCCTGAAGATTGGTCTGGTTGGCGAAGAGACTGTGAAAGCGAAGTAATCCTCCTCATTGCCGGGTAATGGTTGCCGCCTTACCCGGCGTGCATCTCCTGATTCAACTCTCTCGCATACCTGTTCTTATCTGTTCTCGTCTAACGCGACCGTGGTTATCCTGGTGGGTTCGTAGTTCCCTTCAGACAGCTTTCGTGTCAGGCGTAAGGTGGCTGTTTCCCGCGCGAGTATATGCTGGTAGGTGCTTTCCAGTCGGGCCATGATTTTGTCCCGCAGTTCTGGTTGCTGCTCCATAATGGCTTCGATCGCGGCACCGTAGATCTCTTCTTTAGCCTGTAGCGTGTAAATTTCACGCCGATTTTGCCATTTCATCCGTACCAGTGCAGCGGGAATAGAGACTATCTCCTGAGCAACGCTTTCCAGCGTCGCGTTTTTATTGGCAATCAACACGGCTAAATTTTGCTTTAAGACAAACTCATCGCTTTTATGGTTATCTAAAGCCAAATAAACATTGTTATCCTCAACATCTTTCATTCTATTTCTCTTCCAAAGAATAAAAAATAGGGTCGCTGGTTTCACGCGTAATTAAATTAAGCCAAATTTTGTTGCCCTGTTCATTTATGATGGCTGTTTTTTGAGTCAAAATTTTACTTAATTCTTGTGCGTTAATATCGCCTTCTGCTTGTAGTGAATTGAGAAGGCGAGAGAATGACTCAATTTTTGCTGCACGAAACAGACGCTCTTTTAAATGACGGTCGCACTCTTCAAATAGCATATTTCGTGACTGACCGGTAGCCGTTGAGCTAATCAAAATATCGGATTCGTAATCGCTTAATGTTCTCTTTCCCTGAGTCAAATTTTCATTATTATCTACGGGATTGGTATTGGTAGCGGGGCTGGATAAGTGAAAGTGCGAGGGAACAAGATGCTCGGGAAGCATGTTGAAATATCCTTTGATGCCAATGATATGTTGTTTTAAATAAACCAGGCCGCGTTGACAATAGCATGGCGTAATTTTAAAATCAAAAAAAATGGAGCCAGTATATGAACAGTATATTTTATTCTGTTATTACCCTGCTATTGCTGACCTGCGGGGTACTTTTGTTAATGCGCAGTGCAAATAAAAACCGACATGCCGAAAATGGGCACTCTGAAAACCAGCCGGAAATGCT
The DNA here is from genome assembly GCF_004322975.1 of Citrobacter sp. ABFQG. Classification (NCBI taxonomy): domain Bacteria; kingdom Pseudomonadati; phylum Pseudomonadota; class Gammaproteobacteria; order Enterobacterales; family Enterobacteriaceae; genus Citrobacter; species Citrobacter sp. ABFQG. The sequence continues at coordinate 4,808,189 of NZ_CP036435.1, read as the reverse complement.
GAGTAAAGAAGAAGGCGAGGACCATTTCTCGGTATTGATGAATTCGATTACGCCGGTCTGGTATTGGCGCGTTAATCACGAATATATCGATTTTATCCACTCCACGATCAAGCGGATGACAATGGTGGAGTTGAATGAGACACCTGGATTATTTGATGCGCAGCGGCGTTGTAGCGATCTCAACTCTGCGGTGTATAAATATTACGACAATATTAAAAAGCGCTGTTTGAGCGGTGAGAAGGTCCCGCATGCCGACCTGGACGTGCTCAACCTGCGTCAGTGTTTCAGGGAGTTCAGCCTGGAGGCTTATCCCGCGCTTGTCGCGCTGGTGTGGCCGGAGTATCAACGCCCGGAGATCAAAGCGGAAGAGGTGTGAAGGGGACTGTTTGGCCCGTATTACGTGCCGGGGAGGCTAACGCTGTCACCCGGCACGATGTTACATACGGCTATTTGTCAGATGAGGCCTGCCACAGGTTCAGCTTACCGTCCGCGACGTGCTTATCGATCTGCGCCAGTTCTTCGGTGCTGAACGTCAGGTTCGCCAACGCCTGAACGTTTTCCTCCAGTTGCTCCGGTCGACTGGCGCCAATTAATACCGAAGTCACCCGGTTGTCTTTTAGCAGCCAGCTTAAGGCCATTTGTGCCATCGACTGTCCACGCTGTTGCGCCATCTCATTGAGCAACCGCAGGCTGTTAAGATTCTCTTCCGTCAGCATATTTTCCGTCAGCCCACGAACTTTTTTCCCTTCACGCTGCATGCGTGAACCTTCCGGAATGCCGTTGAGGTATTTCCCCGTCAGCAGTCCCTGAGCCAGTGGCGTAAAGGCGATGCAGCCCATGCCATTGGATTCCAGCGTATCCAGCAGGCCGCTGCTGTCTACCCAGCGGTTAAGCAGGTTGTAAGAAGGTTGGTGGATCAGCAGGGGAATTTTCCATTCCCGCATCAGCTCGGCCATTTTCTGCGTACGCTCTGGCGAATAGGATGAGATGCCGACATACAGCGCTTTGCCGCTCTGTACGGCGTGGGTCAGGGCTGAGGCGGTCTCTTCCATTGGCGTATTTTCGTCGACGCGGTGTGAGTAGAAGATATCGACATAGTCGAGGCCCATGCGTTTCAGGCTCTGATCGAGGCTGGCGAGCAGGTATTTGCGCGAACCGCCAGAACCGTATGGCCCTGGCCACATGTCATAGCCTGCCTTGGTGGAGATAATCAGTTCATCGCGATAGTGTGCAAAATCCTCGCGCAGTAATCGGCCAAAATTCTCTTCTGCGCTGCCTGGTGGCGGCCCATAGTTATTGGCTAAATCAAAATGCGTGATGCCTAAATCAAATGCTTTACGCAACAGGGCTCGCTGTGAATCCAGCGCCTGAACGTGCCCAAAACTGTGCCATAAACCCAGCGATAGCGCGGGTAAGCGCAAACCGCTGCGCCCACAGTAGCGATAGAGCATCTGTTCGTAACGTTCAGGATTGGCAAACCAGGCCATGAGATCTCCTTAGTGCAGGTGAATTTCGAAACAACGTTTCTATTCTAGCGGGTTCACGGTGAATATCCCGTTCACCAGGTCACACTGAGATGAAAAACTGGGCAAAAACAGGTCACTGTGCTTTGCTTAAAAAAACATCAATCAGGAGTGCGACGATGCCGCGTTTGACTGCCAAAGATTTTCCGCAAGAACTGCTCGACTACTATGACTATTACGCTCATGGCAAAATAACGAAACGCGAGTTTCTCAATATGGCAGCGAAATATGCAGTGGGTGGCATGACGGCATTGGCCTTATTCAATTTATTGAAACCCAACTACGCTCTCGCAATGCAGGTAGAATTTACCGATCCCGATATTCTGGCGGAATATATTACCTATCCCTCGCCTGAAGGTCATGGTGATGTGCGGGGGTATTTGGTTAAACCAACGAAGGTGACGCGGAAAGTTCCGGCGGTGGTGGTAGTGCATGAGAATCGTGGGCTGAATCCGTATATTGAAGATGTGGCGCGACGGGTGGCGAAGGCGGGCTTTATGGCACTCGCGCCTGATGGGTTAAGTTCGGTAGGGGGATACCCAGGCAATGATGATAAAGGTCGGGAATTGCAGCAGCAGGTTGACCCCGTAAAGTTAATGAACGACTTTTTTGCCGCCATTGAATTTATGCAGCATTATTCAGGGACGACGGGAAAGGTAGGTATCACCGGATTTTGCTATGGTGGTGGTGTGTCGAATGCCGCAGCTGTGGCTTTCCCTGAACTGGCCTGCGCGGTGCCTTTTTATGGGCGTCAGGTTCCTGCATCAGATGTCCCTAAAATAAGCGCGCCTTTATTACTGCACTATGCGCAATTAGATACCCGAATTAATGAGGGATGGCCTGCATATGAAGCGGCGCTAAAGGCGAATAAGAAAGTCTATGAAGCATATATCTACCCCGGTGTTAATCATGGCTTTCACAATGATTCTACCCCTCGTTATGATAAAGCTACCGCTGAATTAGCCTGGGAACGTACCCTTGCGTGGTTTGATAAATATTTGCGATAGAAAACAATAGATTATTTAATGCTTTTAATTAATTACCTGAATAATAATGCTACCTAATTTCATTAGCATTCATAGTGATATAGGGTGGAGAGATAGTGGATGTACTTAAGAAAGTAAAAAAATAAAGAACGCATTATATCTTCTCTACTGCCTGCCGATAACAAGGATAAGTATCGCCTGATGGCGAATTCCTCATCAACGGCAAGGAAATTATTATGCGTCTGCTGAAAAACTTCACTATTCGTATTGTCATGTTGGCAATACTGGGACTTTTCTGCCTGCTCTGGTCGGGCGTGGGTTTATTCAGTCTTCATTCGTTATCAAAAATATCTGAAGGCAATGATATTGACCGCCATCTTGTCCATCAGATGACGGTTCTCAGTCAGGGTAACGATCAGTACTTTCGCTTCGTAACGCGCTTAAGTCGCGCCATGGATGTCAAAATGAGCGGCGGAACGCCTGATTTTGCGCCGGCGCAGCAGTCCCTGGAGAATATGAGTAAAAAACTCCAGGAGATGAAAACATTGTCTCCAGGCCCCATGGATCCGGAAGTTGCCGCGGCGGTACTGACGAAGTGGCAGGCGCTGCTGGACAATGGCGTGATCCCGCAAATGCAGTTGGCAAAGCAGGGCACGCTCACGGCCTTTGCGGAACATGCCAGTACCATAACGCCAGCGCTGAGCCGTGAATTTGGCGCCAGTGCCGAACGTTTTAACGCCACGGCAGGAGAGCGGCTCGATACCACCCGCGTGATGGTCGATGGCAAAACGTCTATCATCCGGACGTTAATTATTACTGCCGTTATCCTCGGTATTGCCCTACTGTTCTTTACCGACCGTTACCTCGTCGCCATGATGGTGAAACCGCTGGGACGTATTCGCCAGCAGTTCCAGCAGATTGCGCAGGGCGATCTCAGCCATCCCATTGAAGATTTTGGTCGTAACTGTGTGGGCCAACTGGTGCCGTTACTGTGCGCGATGCAGGACAGCCTGCGCGAAGCCGTCAGTACCATCCGTTCAGGTAGTGACAACATCTGGCGAGGGGCGACGGAAATTTCCACCGGTAATAACGATCTCTCCTCACGTACTGAAGAGCAGGCCGCGGCGCTGGAAGAGACCGCTGCCAGCATGGAGCAACTGACCGCAACGGTAAAACTGAACGCTGAAAATGCGCGTGAAGCCAGCCAGCTTGCCGATACGGCCACAGAAACGGCAGGTAAAGGGAGCACGCTGGTTTCAGAAGTGGTTGAGACGATGGATGGTATTGCCGCCAGCTCTAAACAGATCGCGGAAATCACGTCAGTTATTAATAGTATTGCTTTCCAGACCAATATTCTGGCGCTGAACGCCGCAGTTGAAGCTGCCAGGGCAGGCGAGCAGGGGCGCGGTTTTGCCGTCGTTGCCGGTGAAGTACGCAACCTTGCCAGTCGCAGCGCCGGAGCGGCGAAAGAGATTGAGACGCTAATTGGCGAGTCATCGCGTCGTGTCGACCAGGGGGCTCGTCTGGTTAAAGAAACGGGATTAACCATGGAGGCAATTCTGCGCGGTGCCACCGAAGTGACGGTCATCATGAAGCAAATTGCCTCAGCCTCGGAAGAACAGAATAAGGGCATCTCGCAGGTGAGCGTGGCGATCACGCAGATGGACAGCGTAACGCAACAGAACGCTGCATTGGTAGAGCAAGTCTCCGCCGCTGCCGTGGCGTTGGAACGCCAAACAGAGGAACTGCAACGCTCGGTGCAACAGTTCCGCCTCTCAGCGAATGATGTGCAATACGCCGCTGCTAATACTGCTTCCCCTTCAGCAGACAACAAAACGTCTGCGGCAGCTAAAACGGATGAATGGGTGTCCTTTTAAGCTGGCATAAAAAGTTCGTGATACCTCTGGTTTTTGCTCAAAAAATCGCTATATAATTTATTATATAGCGATTGGAGGTTATGCATGGACAACCATTTTGGAAAAGGCCTGATGGCCGGATTAAACGCCTCAAGTGCGGACAGCGCACGCTCAGTGGCGAATTTTTGTGCGGATTATAAGCGTGGTTTTGTGTTGGGATTTTCACATCGCATGTTTGAAAAAACGGGCGATCGACAGCTTAGCGCGTGGGAAGCGGGCATCCTCACGCGTCGCTATGGACTGGATAAAGAGATGGTTATGGATTTCTTTAGAGAGAATCAATCCAGTACAACAATTCGTTTTTTCATGGCTGGCTATCGACTCGAAGCTTGATCCGAAAGGGGTATTATCTTGCTTTAATTAATTACACTATTGACCTACGCCTTCGTTTTGTTGCTCCGTCGAAGTATTATAATGCACATAACCATATAAAAAGTGTGGTAATGGCGCGCCGATCGCAATATGCAACATGCGAATGGTGCAAAATAAAAGCCAGGTCTTCGCAACGGAATAACTATAAAATGACTGGAGATAACTCTCTCATCAATTCGAGCGGCATTAATCGCCGTGATTTCATGAAGCTTTGTGCAGCACTGGCCGCTACCATGGGGCTCAGTAGCAAAGCCGCCGCAGAAATGGCCGAATCAGTTTCTCGTCCTCAGCGCCCACCGGTTATCTGGATTGGTGCCCAGGAGTGTACGGGTTGTACTGAATCGCTGCTTCGCGCGACACACCCTACAGTGGAAAACCTCGTTCTGGAGACAATCTCTCTGGAATACCATGAGGTGCTCTCTGCCGCCTTCGGCCATCAGGTTGAAGAGAACAAACATAACGCTCTGGAGAAGTACAAAGGGCAATATGTTCTGGTAGTAGATGGATCTATCCCACTGAAAGATAATGGTATTTACTGCATGGTTGCCGGTGAGCCGATCGTGGATCACATCCGCCGGGCCGCAGAGGGCGCAGCCGCTATCATTGCCATCGGCTCTTGCGCCGCGTGGGGTGGTGTTGCTGCCGCTGGCGTTAACCCAACGGGTGCCGTCGGCCTGCAAGAAGTTCTGCCAGGCAAAACCATCATCAACATCCCCGGCTGTCCGCCGAACCCGCATAACTTCCTCGCAACGGTCGCGCATATCATCACTTACGGTAAGCCGCCGAAGCTGGATACCAAAAACCGTCCGACATTCGCCTATGGCCGTTTGATTCACGAGCACTGCGAACGTCGCCCGCACTTCGATGCTGGTCGTTTTGCGAAAGAGTTTGGCGATGAAGGCCACCGTGAAGGTTGGTGCCTCTACCATCTGGGCTGTAAAGGGCCAGAAACCTACGGCAACTGTTCAACGCTGCAATTCTGCGACGTTGGCGGCGTGTGGCCGGTGGCTATTGGTCACCCTTGCTACGGCTGTAACGAAGAAGGCGTCGGTTTCCATAAAGGTATTCACCAGCTTGCTCATGTGGAAAACCAAACGCCGCGTTCCGAGAAGCCTGACGTCAATATGAAAGAAGGCGGTAATGTATCTGCCGGAGCGATTGGACTGCTGGGTGGCGTAGTAGGACTGGTTGCCGGCGTCAGCGTGATGGCGGTACGTGAACTGGGGCGTCAGCAAAAGAAAGATAACGCTGACTCACGGGGAGAATAACCGTGAACAGACGTAACTTTATTAAAGCAGCCTCCAGCGGGGCATTGCTGTTGGGCGCAGCGCCGTCCATCAGTCATGCGGCTGCAGAAAACCGTCCGCCGATCCCGGGTTCTCTTGGGATGCTCTATGACTCGACGCTGTGCGTAGGCTGCCAGGCCTGTGTCACCAAGTGTCAGGATATCAACTTCCCGGCCCGTAACCCGGAAGGCGAGCAAACCTGGTCGAACAACGACAAACTGTCTCCGTATACCAATAACATCATCCAGGTGTGGCGTAGCGGAACAGGCGTGAACAAAGACCAGGAAGAAAATGGCTACGCATACATCAAGAAACAGTGCATGCACTGTGTTGATCCGAACTGCGTTTCCGTTTGCCCGGTCTCCGCGCTGAAGAAAGATCCGAAAACCGGCATCGTCCATTATGACAAAGACGTCTGCACGGGCTGTCGTTACTGCATGGTCGCCTGCCCGTACAACGTGCCTAAGTACGACTACAACAACCCGTTTGGTGCGCTTCACAAATGTGAACTGTGTAACCAGAAAGGCGTTGAGCGTCTGGACAAAGGCGGTTTGCCGGGTTGTGTTGAAGTGTGCCCAGCCGGTGCGGTGATTTTTGGTACCCGTGAAGAGTTGATGGCTGAGGCGAAAAAACGTCTCGCGCTGAAGCCTGGCAGCGAATACCACTATCCGCGTCAAACGGTGAAAGCAGGCGATACCTATCTGCATACGGTACCGAAGTACTACCCACACCTGTACGGTGAGAAAGAAGGTGGTGGTACACAGGTTATGGTGCTGACGGGTGTTCCTTACGAGGATTTGGATCTGCCGAAGCTGGATGATCTTTCAACTGGTGCGCGTTCCGAACATGTTCAACATTCCCTGTACAAGGGCATGATATTACCCCTGGCTGCGCTGGCGGGCTTAACCGTGCTGGTTCGTCGTAACACGAAAAACGACCATCACGATGGAGGAGACGATCATGAGTCATGATCCTAAACCGTTGGGCGGAAAAATAATCAGCAAACCGGTCATTATTTTTGGGCCGCTTATCGTCCTGTGTATGCTCCTGATCGTGAAACGTCTGGTCTTCGGACTGAGCTCAGTCTCCGATCTGAACGGCGGTTTCCCATGGGGTGTATGGATCGCGTTTGACCTGTTGATTGGTACTGGCTTTGCGTGCGGTGGTTGGGCGCTGGCGTGGGCGGTGTATGTTTTCAACAGAGGACAATACCATCCGCTGGTACGTCCGGCGCTGTTGGCGAGCCTGTTTGGCTACTCGCTGGGTGGTCTGTCAATCACCATCGACGTCGGTCGTTACTGGAACCTGCCGTATTTCTACATTCCGGGCCACTTCAACGTGAATTCGGTACTGTTCGAAACGGCGGTCTGTATGACCATCTATATCGGCATCATGGCGCTGGAATTTGCTCCGGCTCTGTTTGAACGTCTGGGGTGGAAAGTTTCTCTCAAGCGTTTGAATAAAGTGATGTTCTTTGTTATTGCTCTCGGCGCGCTGCTGCCAACCATGCACCAGTCTTCAATGGGTTCATTGATGATTTCTGCGGGTTATAAGGTGCATCCGCTTTGGCAAGCTTATGAAATGTTGCCGCTTTTCTCGGTATTAACCGCCTTTATTATGGGCTTCTCGATCGTCATCTTTGAAGGCTCACTGGTACAAGCGGGTCTGAAAGGTAACGGTCCGGACGAGAAAAGTTTGTTCATCAAGCTGACGAACACCATCAGCGTGCTGCTGGCGATTTTCGTGGTTCTGCGCTTTGGCGAACTGATCTATCGCGACAAGCTGTCGTATGCGTTTGCAGGCGATTTCTACTCAGCCATGTTCTGGCTTGAGGTCGTGCTGATGGTCTTCCCGCTGGTGGTGCTGCGCGTCACTAAGCTGCGTAATGATTCGCGCATGCTGTATCTGTCTGCGCTGAGCGCATTGCTGGGTTGTGCAACATGGCGTCTGTCCTATTCGCTGGTGGCGTTCAATCCTGGTGGTGGCTACCACTACTTCCCGACCTGGGAAGAACTGTTGATTTCTATTGGTTTTGTGGCTATTGAGATTTGTGCATACATCGTACTCATTCGTCTACTGCCGATACTTCCTCCTTTAAAACAAAACGATCAAAATCGTCATGAGGCGAGCAAAGCATGAGCCAGAGAATTACTATTGATCCGGTAACCCGTATTGAGGGTCATTTACGCATCGACTGCGAAATCGAAAATGGCGTGGTATCTAAAGCATGGGCTTCCGGCACCATGTGGCGCGGCATGGAAGAGATCGTGAAAAACCGCGATCCGCGCGATGCCTGGATGATTGTGCAGCGTATCTGTGGCGTTTGTACGACCACTCACGCTATCTCTTCCGTTCGTGCAGCAGAAAGTGCGCTGAATATTGATGTTCCGGTGAACGCACAGTATATCCGTAACATCATTCTGGCCGCGCACACCACGCATGACCACATTGTTCACTTCTATCAGCTGTCTGCGCTGGACTGGGTGGATATCACCTCTGCCCTGAAAGCTGACCCAGCGAAAGCATCTGCCATGCTGAACGGCGTGTCCTCCTGGCACCTGAACAGCGCAGAAGAGTTCACCAAGGTTCAGAACAAGATCAAAGATCTTGTTGCCAGCGGTCAGTTAGGCATTTTTGCTAACGGTTGCTGGGGTCACCCGGCAATGCAACTGCCGCCGGAAGTGAACCTGATTGCGGTCGCTCACTATCTCCAGGCGCTGGAATGCCAGCGTGATGCCAACCGCGTTGTGGCGCTGTTGGGCGGTAAAACGCCGCACATCCAGAACCTGGCGGTAGGTGGGGTTGCTAACCCGATTAACCTCGACGGTCTTGGCGTGCTGAACCTTGAACGCCTGATGTACATCAAGTCATTCATTGATAAGCTGAGCGACTTCGTTGAGCAGGTTTACAAGGTTGATACCGCAGTCATTGCTGCGTTCTACCCTGAATGGCTGGAACGTGGTCAGGGCGCGGTTAACTACCTGAGTGCGCCGGAATTCCCGACTGATGGTAAAAACGGCAGCTTCCTGTTCCCGGGTGGTTACATTACTAATGAAGATCTGTCGACCTATCGTCCGATCACCTCTCACTCCGATGAGTACCTGATCAAAGGGATTCAGGAGAGTGCGAAACACGCGTGGTACAAAGACGAAGCGCCGCAGGCTCCGTGGGAAGGCACAACGGTTCCTGATTACACCGGTTGGTCAGATGACGGCAAGTACTCCTGGGTTAAAGCACCGACCTTCTATGGTAAAACGGTTGAAGTGGGTCCGCTGGCCAACATGCTGTGTAAACTGGCGGCCAAACGCGAGTCTACTCATGCCAAGCTGAATGAAATCATCGCGATTTACACCAAGCTGACCGGTAAAACTATCGAAGTGTCTCAGCTGCACTCTACGCTGGGTCGTATTATTGGCCGTACCGTTCACTGCTGTGAACTGCAGAACGTTCTGCAGGATCAGTACAACGCGCTGATCGTGAACATCGGTAAAGGCGACCACACCACCTTCGTGAAACCGGATATTCCGGCAACGGGCGAATTCAAAGGTGTTGGTTTCCTCGAAGCGCCACGCGGTATGCTGTCTCACTGGATGGTGATTAAAGATGGCATTATCAGCAACTACCAGGCGGTTGTACCGTCAACCTGGAACTCTGGCCCACGTAACTTTAATGATGAAGTGGGACCGTATGAGCGCTCGCTGGTAGGTACGCCGATTGCCGATCCAAACAAACCGCTGGAAGTGGTTCGTACCATTCACTCCTTCGATCCTTGTATGTCATGTGCGGTGCATGTGGTGGACGTTGACGGGAACGAAGTGGTCTCAGTTAAGGTTCTGTAATGCGGATATTAGTCTTAGGGGTCGGCAATATTTTGCTGACCGACGAAGCCATCGGAGTACGTATCGTTGAGGCATTAGAGCAACGGTACATCCTGCCAGACTTTGTTGATGTTCTGGACGGTGGTACGGCTGGGATGGAGCTTCTCGGCGATATGGCGAACAGAGATCATCTGATCATTGCTGACGCCATTGTGTCGAAGAAAAACACGCCAGGAACGATGATGGTCCTGCGGGATGAAGAGATCCCGGCGCTGTTTACCAACAAAATCTCACCGCACCAGCTTGGCCTGGCCGACGTTTTGTCGGCCCTGCGTTTCACCGGCGAGTTTCCGAAAAAGCTGACGTTAGTCGGCATTATTCCGGAATCACTGGAGCCGCATATCGGGCTAACGCCAACGGTCGAAGCGATGATTGAACCTGCGCTTGAGCAGGTTCTTGCTGCGCTTCGCGAATCAGGTGTTGAAGCGATCCCTCGGGAGGCGGCTCATGTCTGAGGAGTTTGTCGGTTTTCAGACGGCCCCGAAGATGCAGATTCAGGCAGCGTTTGAAGAGGTTGCCCGGCGTTCGATGCACGATCTCTCTTTCTTGCATCCGAATATGCCGGTATATGTCTCTGATTTTACGCTGTTTGAAGGGCAGTGGACGGGGTGTGTTATCACACCCTGGATGCTCAGCGCACTGATTTTCCCTGGACCAGACCAGGTCTGGCCGGTACGTAAAGTCAGCGAAAAAATCGGGCTGCGTCTGCCGTATGGCGAGATGACCTTTACCGTTGGTGAACTGGAGGGCGTATCACAATACCTTTCCTGTTCACTGATGTCGCCGCTTTCGCACAGCATGTCTGCGCAAGAAGGTGTGCGCCTGACTGACGATTGTGCGCGAATGCTGTTATCGCTGCCGGTGAGCGATCCAAATGCGCCGCAGCTCAATCGCCGCGCGCTGCTGCTGGGTCGTCGGAACTGCGAAAATGCATGAGCTGTCCCTTTGTCAGAGCGCGGTTGAGATTGTTCAACAGCAGGCAGAGCAGCACGGTGTCAAACGTGTAACCGGCGTTTGGCTGGAAATCGGGGCGCTCTCCTGCGTTGAAGAGAGCGCCGTGCGTTTCAGTTTCGACATCGTCTGTCAGGGGACGCTGGCGCAAGGGTGTGAGCTGCATATTGATTACAAGCCAGCCCAGGCATGGTGCTGGGATTGCAGTCAGGTTGTGGAAATCACCCAGCATGATGCGCAGTGTCCACATTGTCAGGGGGATCGTCTGCGAGTTGATGCGGGCGATTCACTGAAAGTGAAAAGTATTGAAGTCGAATAACCCATAGGTTGCTATGGGGCGGAGTCAGATATGTGTATTGGAGTCCCTGGTCAGGTTCTGGCCGTTGGTGAAGATATTCACCAGCTTGCGCAGGTTGAAGTGTGCGGCATCAAACGTGATGTCAATATTGCCCTGATTTGTGAAGGTGATACGGCTGAGCTGGTCGGGCAATGGGTGCTGGTGCACGTAGGGTTCGCCATGAGCATCATTGATGAAGATGAAGCTAAAGCCACGTTAGACGCACTTCGCCGTATGGAGTACGACGTCACCAGCGCGTGATTTTATGCCGGATGGCGGCGCAAACGCCTTATCCGACCTACGGCATGACATCTTTGTAGGCCTGATAAGACGCCCCGGCGTCGCCATCAGGCATTTTAAGCCTGGCGCTTATCTTCGGTATTGGTATCGAAGTCGCTGGCTTCATGGCGTTCATGAAGCTGCTCGTTCAGAGGTCCGTTGGTGCGGTTCACAATACGACCACGCTTAACCGCCGGACGTGCCGCAATCTCTTTTGCCCAGCGCTGCACGTGCTTGTAGCTTCCTGCATCAAGGAACTCTGCCGCGTCGTACACGTTACCCAGAACCACATTGCCAAACCACGGCCAGACTGCCATATCGGCAATGGTGTATTCATCTCCGGCGACAAACTGATGCTGCGCTAACTGTTTATCCAACACGTCAAGTAAGCGCTTGGCTTCCATGGTGAAGCGATTAATCGCGTATTCAATTTTAACCGGCGCATAATTATAGAAGTGACCAAAGCCACCGCCAAGGAACGGGGCAGCACCCTGTAACCAGAACAACCAGTTTAGCGTTTCAGTACGTTTTGCCAAATCCTGCGGCAAGAAATAACCATATTTTTCCGCCAGATAGAGTAGGATTGCGCCAGATTCAAATACGCGAACCGGTGGGTTTTGCGAGTGGTCACGCAGTGCCGGGATCTTCGAGTTCGGATTCACCTCAACAAAGCCGCTGGAAAACTGATCTCCATCGCCGATGCGGATAATCCAGGCATCGTATTCCGCGCCCTTCACGCCCTGCGCCAGCAACTCCTCCAGCATAATCGTCACTTTCTGCCCGTTTGGCGTACCCAGCGAATAGAGCTGCAGCGGATGCTTGCCAACCGGCAGCGTTTTCTCGTGTGTAGCGCCGGAAACAGGGCGGTTGATATTGGCGAATGCGCCGCCGTTCGATTTTTCCCACGTCCAGACTTTCGCGGGCTGATAGGTATTGTCTGACATAGTGACCTGCCTTCTGAGTGGTTGTTTGATGCAGTGTAGCAGCCAGGTAGAACTGAATTTAACAGATTGGGACTTTATGCCGTTTTGTGCTGAAAGGGGAAGATAAATCTAACCCGTTCATTGTACCTGGCCCGTACTCCATGAAGAGGAAATCATTGTTGCACGGAAATTGCTACCGTATTCGCCATCAAAAATTGGCGGTGAATAAGCAGTAATAATGAAAAAGGGTGTTCCAGGAGTAAGCGGTTATCAGGGCCCGGCGGGTGGGTGGGGCGCGGTAAAAGCCGTCACTGCTTCGCTGTTTTCGCAAAAGGCTGTCGCCCGCGACATTATCGCGATGTTTAAAATGAACCAGGTGAAAGGATTCGACTGTCCGGGCTGTGCATGGCCGGACCCTGGCCATCGGGCACCGATGGAGCTGTGCGAAAATGGCGTTAAGGCGGTCTCCTGGGAGACAACCAACAAGAAAGCGTCACCGGAATTTTTCAGCCGTCATCCGGTTTCTACACTCTGGCATTACAGCGATTATGAGCTGGAAAACATTGGTCGTTTGACGCATCCAATGAAATACGATGCCGCATCAGATACCTGGCAGGCGGTGGATTGGGATATCGCCTTCCAGGAGATCGGCGAGCGTCTGCGCAGCTATGATTCAGCACAACAGGTTGAGTTTTACACCTCCGGCAGAACGTCAAATGAGGCAGCGTTCTTGTATCAGCTGTTTGCCCGCGAATATGGCAGCAGCAACTTCCCTGATTGCTCAAACATGTGTCACGGATCGACCAGCGCAGGGCTAACGCCGGCCATTGGCCTTGGAAAAGGAACCGTTGAACTTGAGGACTTTGACCACTGCGATCTGGTGATTTGTATCGGGCATAACCCTGGCACTAACCATCCGCGCATGCTGACCACCTTACGCGACGTTGCCAAACGCGGGGCTAAAATTATCTCCATTAATCCGCTGAACGAAAGGGGGCTTGAGCGCTTTAGCTTCCCGCAAAGCGCGAAAGAGATGTTCACTGGTCAGGCGACGGCGCTGAGCAACGACTACTACCAGGTAAAAATTGGCGGTGACGCTTCGCTGCTCAAAGGCATCATGAAAGCGCTAATCGAAATGGACGAAGCGCGGATCTTATTGGATCAGCAGCCGACGCTCGATCATGCGTTTATCGAAGAGCATACCGCTGGATATGCCGCGTTGTATGATGACTTACGCCAGCGTAGCTGGGCGGAGCTGGAACAGGACTCGGGTCTGACGCGCAGTCAGATGGAAGATCTGGCGCACAGTTACAGTAAATCCCGCGCCACGATTGTTTGTTACGGCCTGGGCATCACCCAGCATAAAAACGGCACTGAGAACGTCCAGCAACTGGTAAACCTGCTGCTGCTGAAAGGCAATATAGGTAAGCCTGGGGCGGGGATCTGCCCGTTGCGCGGTCATTCTAATGTGCAGGGCGATCGTTCTGTGGGGTTCAACGAAGCGGCGTCCGAAGATTTCCTGCAACGCCTTGAGACGTATTTTTCTATCCGTGTTCCGCGCAAACATGGTCGTTCCAGCGTGGAGAGTATTCGGGCCATCGAGCGGGGCGATGCAAAAGCACTCATCTGCATGGGTGGCAATCTGGCGGTGGCGATGCCCCAGCCGCAGCGTACCTTTGCGGCGATGAAAAATCTGGATCTGCAGGTCCATGTGGCGACCAAACTGAACAGATCGCACCTGCTGCTGGCAAAACACAACTATTTGCTCCCCGCGTTGGGTAGAACCGAGCGCGATCTGCAAGCTACGGGCATTCAGTCTGTGACCGTCGAAGACTCGATGTCGATGGTCCACGCGTCCTGTGGCGCGCTGAAGCCGGCTTCCCGCTGGCTAAAATCCGAGCCTGCGATTGTGGCGGGCATGGCGCGCGCAACGCTGCCGCTTTCGCCGGTAAACTGGGAAGCGTTGACCGGGGACTACGCGCTGATCCGTAATGCCATTGAAGCCGTGATCCCGGCGTTCCACGACTACAACGCCCGTATTGCTGAACCGGGCGGGTTTCGTATGGATACGCCTGCTTCGCGCCGTGAATGGCGAACGGAGAATGGCAAAGCCAACTTTATCGTCAGCCATCAGCGGGCGGTAGAGCGGGAGAACCAGCCTGCTGCTGCGCTTGTGCTGGCGACGCTACGCAGCCACGATCAGTACAACACCACGATTTATGGTATGAACGATCGCTATCGTGGCATTACCGGCCGTCGGGATGTGGTGTTTTTAAGCGCTGAAGAAGCGATGAGCCGCGGTCTGAGCCAGGGTGATGTGGTCAACGTTCAGGCGCTGGACGACAACGGTCAGCCCTGCGCGGATCGCATCATGTACGGTTTAACGGTGGTGATTTACAACATGGCGGCGGGCTCAATTGGCGCGTATCTACCTGAAGCGAATGTCCTGCTCTCGTTGGACGCGGTGGATACACAAAGTTTGACTCCGGCCTATAAAAGCGTACCGGTAATCCTTACTCAGGTGTAGTTCCTGTTGTGAATTTTTCGCCTCTGAGCGCCAGCCGCTGCGTTGAGGTGTATGATGATGTCGACCTCTGTCCGGTTAGTGTCGCAGAGCAGGTAATCAGAGCGAAAAATTCACGCCAACCTGCTCAGGCTGTATTGTTTTGAGGTAAGGTGCATGAGCAAAGGAACGACCAGTCAGGATGCCCCATTCGGGACATTATTGGGCTACGCCCCAGGTGGCGTAGCAATCTACTCTTCAGATTACAGCTCCCTCGACCCGCGGGACTACGACGATGATGCGGCATTTCGCAGCTATATCGACGACGAATACATGGGCCACAAATGGCAGTGCGTAGAGTTCGCACGCCGCTTTCTCTTCCTTAACTATGGTGTGGTCTTCACCGATGTAGGCATGGCCTGGGAGATCTTCTCCTTACGCTTCCTGCGCGAAGTGGTGAACGACAATATCCTGCCGTTACAGGCATTTCCCAATGGTTCACCCCGCGCACCGGTAGCAGGCGCGTTGCTTATCTGGCAAAAAGGCGGCGAATTTAAAGATACCGGGCATGTGGCGGTCGTTACCCAGTTGCTGGAAAACAAAATCCGTATTGCCGAACAGAACGTGCTCCATACGCCGCTGCCTCCCGGACAGCAGTGGACCCGCGAGCTGGAGATGGTGGTTGAAAACGGTTGCTACACTCTGCGGGATACCTTTGACGACACCACCATCCTTGGCTGGATGATCCAGACCGAGGATACTCGTTACAGCCTGCCGCAGCCGGAGATCGCCAGTGACTCACTGAAAATTGGCGGCGCACGACTGGAAGATAACGGGCAGTTTGACGGTAAATGGCTGGATGAACAGGATCCGCTGCAAAAAGCCTACGTGCTGGCGAATGGGCATGTGATTAATCAGGATCCGCATCAGTACTTCACCATTACCGAAAGTGCCGAGCAGGAGCTGATCAAAGCCACTAACGAGCTGCACCTGATGTACTTGCACGCGACCGACAAGGTGCTGAAAGACGATAACTTGCTGGCACTGTTCGATATTCCGAAAATCCTCTGGCCGCGCTTGCGCCTTTCCTGGCAGCGTCGTCGGCATCATATGATTACGGGTCGTATGGATTTCTGTATGGATGAACGTGGACTGAAGGTGTATGAGTACAACGCCGATTCCGCCTCGTGCCATACCGAAGCTGGCTTGATTCTCGAAAGATGGGCCGAGCGTGGCTACACAGGGCAGGGACACAACCCGGCTGAAGGGTTGATCAACGAACTGGCGGGTGCCTGGAAGCACAGCCGCGCACGTCCGTTTGTCCACATCATGCAGGATAAGGATATCGAAGAAAACTATCACGCGCAGTTTATGCAGCAGGCGCTGCGTCAGGCCGGGTTTGACAGCAAAATTCTGCGTGGCCTCGATGAGCTACGTTGGGATGATGCCGGTCAACTGATTGACGGTGACGGCCGCCTGGTGAACTGTGTCTGGAAAACCTGGGCGTGGGAAACCGCGATTGAGCAGGTGCGAGAGGTCAGCGAAACGGAGTACGCCGCGGTACCAATTCGTACCGGGCATACGAATCAGGAAGTGCGTTTAATCGACGTGTTGCTGCGCCCGGAAGTGCTGGTCTTCGAACCTCTGTGGACGGTGATCCCAGGCAACAAAGCGATATTGCCAATCCTCTGGCAGCTTTTCCCGCACCACCGCTATCTGCTTGATACCGATTTCACTGTTAATGAAGAGCTGGCACAAACCGGTTATGCGGTGAAACCCATTGCAGGACGTTGTGGCAGCAACATCGATCTGGTGAGCCATCAGGAAGAGCTACTGGATAAAACCAGCGGTAAGTTTGCCGAGCAGAAGAACATTTATCAGCAGCTTTGGTGTTTGCCAAACATTGCCGGTAAATATATTCAGGTTTGTACCTTCACCGTAGGCGGTAACTACGGCGGTACCTGCCTGCGCGGCGACGAATCACTGGTGATTAAAAAAGAGAGCGATATCGAACCGCTGATTGTGGTGAAGGAATAATCGCAACCCCCTGTGGTGGTGATGTTACTACCACGGGGTTATTTGATGGGAATAATTTTAGAAATACTCCAAAGCAAAAACCCGCCTTTTGGGCGGGTTCTTTGAATAGTGGTGCCCGGACTCGGAATCGAACCAAGGACACGGGGATTTTCAATCCCCTGCTCTACCGACTGAGCTATCCGGGCAACGAGGCGCATTAAACCCGATTCACTTCGTTTCGTCAACGAAATTTCTTCAAATCAATGCAGACTGCACAATCTATCACCACATTGTTGCTATTGCACGCATTCTCAGGCAAAAAAAGCCGTCCACGCTGCGGAAAGCGGCATTGCCAGTAGAAGGGCAGGAAGCATATTCACCACCGCAAACATTTTGATGCCACAAATCCGCAAACCGGTTGCAAGTAGCAACAGTCCGCCTACAGCGCTGAAATCGGCCATCATGGCTGGGGTTGTCAGCGGTAAAATCAGAGCCGCACAGGTGGCAAGCGTCAACTGAATTGCCAGCATCGGTATGAAAATGGCAGATACGGCGATCCCTAGCGAGCAGGCGAAGATAATAGCGGTGAAGAAATCGAGAAATGACTTGGCGATTAAAATATTAGGATCGCCGGTCATCCCTTCATGGATCGCCCCGAATATCCCGGTCCCGCTGGCGCAAAACAACACGATGATCGCCACATAGCTTTGGATAAAGGATTCGTGTGTTGCATTGGCATCCGATTTGGTGAAAAGCTGTTGCGCTTTGGCAACCGCGGCATTGATTCCTTTTTCCAGATGGCAGAATTCGCCAATTAATGCACCGATCAGTGTCGCCAGAACCATCACCGGCAAGTTAACGCATTTGATAACCAACAAGATACCAATTCCCAACGAGCACAACCCGAATATTGAGGTCATTGAGATCCGAATACGTTCGGGTAAGTGCTGACTGAGCAGCGCGCCGAGAACACCGCCTAATAAAATGGCGCTGGCATTAATAAAGGGTCCGATTACCACGTTTGCTCCTGCATACCCATTATCGTCTTGATGCTAAAGGCAACTGTTTGGGTGAAATTATGTTTCAGATTGCATTATTATGCCGCTATTTTCAGACGAAATGCTTGTTTATCTGTGAGGTTTAAGCACAGGATTTTATCTTGCGCCTGTAGGTGAAAGATGCCATGATTGCGCGAATTTTCTCCTGTCTGAATGGGGCTGCCTGGGATGACATTACTCCCTCTACATCGCCTTCATCATCGCTTTTTTGCGCGACGTTCGCCCCTTCCTGCGACTTATCTTCACGCTCCCACCATGCGGTGAGGGCAGCGTACGCTCACTGCAGGATAACAGTAAGATCAGAGACTATCTGCTTTTACTGATGTCTGGCGGTCGGGGCTGGTAACCAGTTTGACCCGTCATTTCGTGGGCAAAGCAATGCGGCTTTGCCCGGGACTTTTGATTTTCCCGAAACGGGTTATTGCGCTTATGAAATCAATGAAAATTGCCGCCAGTGGTGAACTGGCTTCTCGTCTTTCCAGCCATCGCCAGGTGGTTGCGCTGGACAGCACCGATTTTACTGACGTCGCGGCAGTCGTCATTACCGTTGCGGACAGCCGCAGTGGGATCCTGGCTTTGCTGAAACGCACTGGTTTTCATATACCGGTGTTTTTGTTCGCAGAGTCTGATGTCGATGTACCTGCGGGCGTTAACGCGGTGATTCGCGGTCAGGCTCAGGACTGGCTGGAGCTGGAGTCTGCTGCCTGTCAGTATGAGGAAGAATTGC
This sequence comes from Citrobacter sp. ABFQG, assembly GCF_004322975.1. Classification (NCBI taxonomy): domain Bacteria; kingdom Pseudomonadati; phylum Pseudomonadota; class Gammaproteobacteria; order Enterobacterales; family Enterobacteriaceae; genus Citrobacter; species Citrobacter sp. ABFQG. The sequence continues at coordinate 4,789,434 of NZ_CP036435.1, read as the reverse complement.
TGCCGCCGTTCTATGACACGCTTACCCAGTATGTCGAAATGGGGAACAGCACGTTTGCCTGCCCGGGGCACCAGCACGGTGAGTTTTTTAAGAAGCATCCGGCGGGCCGACATTTCTATGAGTTCTTTGGCGAGAACCTGTTCCGCGCGGATATGTGCAACGCTGACGTTAAGCTGGGCGATCTGCTGATTCATGAGGGATCAGCGAAACATGCGCAGAAATTTGCCGCGAAAGTTTTTCACGCGGATAAAACCTACTTTGTGCTGAACGGAACCTCTGCGGCGAATAAAGTGGTCACCAACGCGCTGCTGACGCGCGGCGATCTGGTGCTGTTTGACCGCAACAACCATAAGTCCAACCACCACGGTGCGCTGATCCAGGCAGGCGCGACGCCGGTTTATCTGGAAGCGGCGCGTAATCCGTTTGGCTTTATTGGCGGTATTGACGAGCACTGCTTTGATGAGGCGTATCTGCGCCAGCAACTGCGTGACGTTGCGCCGCACAAGGCTGACCAGCCGCGCCCGTTCCGTCTGGCAATCATTCAGCTTGGTACCTATGACGGTACGATCTACAACGCCCGGCAGGTGATCGACAAGATCGGTAGCCTGTGCGATTACATCCTGTTTGATTCTGCCTGGGTTGGCTACGAGCAATTTATTCCGATGATGGCCGATGGGTCACCGCTGCTACTGGAGCTCAATGCTGACGATCCGGGGATCTTTGTCACCCAGTCGGTACACAAACAGCAGGCCGGATTCTCGCAAACCTCGCAGATCCACAAAAAGGATAACCATATTCGTGGTCAGGCGCGATTCTGCCCGCATAAGCGTCTGAACAATGCGTTTATGCTGCATGCTTCCACCAGCCCGTTTTACCCGCTGTTTGCGGCGCTGGACGTGAACGCCAAAATACATGAAGGCGAGAGCGGTCGTCGGCTATGGGCGGAGTGTGTGGCGCTGGGGATCGAGGCTCGTAAAGCGATTATTGCCCGCTGTAAGATGATTCAGCCGTTTATTCCTCCGGTAGTTGATGGTAAGCCGTGGGAAAGCTATCCGACGCAGGTGATTGCCAGTGAGCGCCGCTTCTTTAGCTTTGAACCGGGTGCTAAATGGCATGGTTTTTCCGGCTACGCGCGCGACCAGTACTTCGTTGATCCCTGCAAGCTGTTGTTAACTACTCCGGGCATTGATGCGCAAACCGGGCAATATACTGAGTTTGGTATTCCGGCGACGATTCTGGCGCATTACCTGCGTGAAAACGGCATTGTTCCGGAGAAATGCGACCTTAACTCGATTCTGTTCCTGCTGACCCCGGCAGAAAGCACCGAGAAACTGGCGCAACTAGTGGCGATGCTGGCGCAGTTTGAGCAGCATATTGAGGACGATACGCCGCTGGCAGATGTGCTGCCCACCATCTTCAACAAGTATCCGGTACGCTATCGGGATTACACGCTGCGTGAACTGTGTCAGGAGATGCACGATTTATACGTCAGCTTTGATGTGAAGGATCTGCAAAAAGCGATGTTCCGACAGGAGAGTTTGCCTGCCGTGGCGATGAACCCGCAGGATGCCAACAGCGCCTTTATCCGTGGTGATGTCGAACTGGTGCGTATTTGTGATGCCGCAGGTCGCGTTGCGGCAGAAGGTGCGCTGCCATATCCTCCAGGCGTTCTGTGCATGGTACCGGGCGAAATCTGGGGTGGGGCGGTGCAACGTTATTTCCTGGCGCTGGAAGAGGGTGTTAACCTGCTGCCGGGCTTCTCGCCGGAGCTGCAAGGTGTTTACAGTGAAACGGATGCAGACGGTATTAAGCGTCTGTATGGATATGTTGTGAAGTAAGCGCAAAAAAACGGGTTACCTTTTGGCAACCCGTTTTTCTCTGCGTAAACGTTAGTGCGCGATAGTTTGGGTGCCTGCCGGAACGCGTACGTGTTTATATTTAAACAGCGCCACGAAGGCAAAAGCCAGAACCAGCGAGTAACCTGCGAAGATCAGCCACACGGTCTGCCAGTCGGTAATACCGTTCAGCGTATAGTGTTCAACTACTTTACCGCTCACCAGTCCGCCCAGAATACAACCGAAGCCGTTGGTCATCATCAGGAACATACCCTGTGCGCTAGCGCGGATTTCAGGGCGAACTTCTTTCTCCACGAATACCGAGCCAGAGATGTTGAAGAAGTCGAAGGCGCAGCCGTAAACAATCATCGACAGAACCAGCAGCACGGTACCGAACGGTGTCGGATCGCCGTAGGCAAACAGGCCGAAACGCAGCATCCACGCCACAATACTGATAAGCATTACATTCTTAATACCGTAACGGCTCAAGAAGAACGGGATGGTCAGGATAAACAGTGTCTCGGAAATCTGCGAGATCGACATCATCACCGAGGCGTGTTCAACGATGAAGCTGCCGGAGAACAGCGGGTTGTTATCGAAGCTGTGCAGGAAGGTATTACCGAACATATTGGTAATCTGCAGCTCCGCGCCCAGCATCATTGAGAAGATGAAGAAAATCGCCATGCGCTTGTTTTTAAACAGCGCGAAAGCATCCAGGCCCAGCATGGACGACCAGCTCTGGTTTTTCTGCTGGTTAGCCACCGGAATATGCGGCAGCGTCAGCGTGAACAGCGCCAAAACAACGGACAGCGTTGCACCGATATACAGCTGCATATGACTCAGCTCGAAGCCGGAGAAGCTCACGCCCCACATCGCCATGATAAAGCCGATAGTGCCCCAGATACGGATTGGCGGAAAGTCCGTTACGATATCCATCCCGGCTGACTGCAGGCGATAGTAAGAAATGGTGTTGATTAACCCCAGCGTTGGCATATAGGCCAAAGAGTTAAGCAAGATCACAAAGAACATCGCGCCTGGGGTGGTGACTTCGGCTGCGGCGAACAGCGTTGCTGCACCGACCAGGTGACAAATGGCGTACACCCATTTCGCACTGATCCATTTGTCGGCCACGATCCCTAACAGCGTAGGCATAAACACGGCGGCGATCCCCAGCGAGCTATACACTGCGCCAATGGATGCACCATCGAATTTTAGGGTGACAAACATATAGGAGCCGAGGGTAGTGAGCCAACTACCCCATAAGCAGAACTGCAGAAACGAGAGCACTTTCAGCTGCAGCTTAAGATTCATGTTAATTTCCTCACACCGTAATGCGGATGAATGTTTTAAAAGGCACATTTGCCGGGGCTTGATGATGTGATTCTATCAACGAGGGACACTCTTTTTTTGTTACCTGTGACAAATATTTGCAAACAATTTCTGATTGCAAAGCAAAAGAGTGATGGAGTTAACACTTTGCCCTCTTCCGGGCCCCGTTTACCGGGGCAGAAGAGGGGATATATTAGCGGCGTCGATATGATTTTTGTGCGGAATTGACCTTGTAAAGGTATCGGCGTGATTCAGCCGACGGATGTCGGGTAGTCAGCGTTTGATAAACGTCCCCCGGGGTCATGCTGTTGATAATATTCGCGGCCTGGATTTTATCGTTCGAGAAAACGCGCAGTACGCTGCCCGCACCGCCGTTATATGCCGTGATCACCGCGTAGCGACGGGACGTTGGATTATCAATGCCGCCTAAATAGACATTGTTGAGCATAGCCAGATAGGCGGTACCGGTATCAATGTTGCTGGCCGGGTCAAACAGGAAGCTACGGCTCGGTGTGCCGGAGCGCCCTTGCGAGCGAAACACATCTTTCCCGGCGCTGTGCTGTACCACCTGCATCAGTCCCAGCGCATCGGCATGGCTGACCGCATATGGGTTAAATGAGGATTCGGTTTGCATGATGGCCAGAATCAGTGACTCATCGACGCCATACTTACGCGAAGCCTGACGCACCATGCCGACGTATTTATGCGCGCGCTTATCAAGGTGGTTCGGTACCAGGTTGATCGTCACGCTATAGATGATGCGAATACCATTGCTGCGGCTTTTCAGGCGTGTTTTCAGCAGATAGTCAGCGAAATTGGTGGCACGCCCCTCCCAACGAATGGGCTGGCCGGTATTATCGACCACCTGCCCGTACAGGAATGGCTCTTTGGAAATCTTAATGTCGTCGACATCGGAATAGAGATCGATAGAACCCGGATCATCCCCCATCAGCAATGTCTTGATAATCGCCCGACGCAGGTGTCCGGCGGGATCTGTCCCGGCAATGGTCTCGACGGTTATCGTACCGTCATCAAAGTTGATATGGCTGCGGGTTTGATACTGATCGGTATACTTTACGTAGTCCTTTGGACCCGCAATCAGCACTTCCTTAAATCCCCACAAATTCTCAATGTTATGGGCAAATTGCCCCATCAGAATATCAAAACCGTTGGTATCCTTGACCCAGGCTTCGTTATAGGAATCGCCTTTTTTGGTCGAACTGGAACAGGAGATGAGCAACGGCGCAATAACGGCAAGCGCGAGAAATTTTTTCATCATTCCGGGAGTGCGTGTTGTGTTTGTTATTTGCAAGGACCAGAGTAAATCGTAGGCCGGATAAGCGCAGCGCCATCCGGCAACGGTTCTTAAGACTCTGGTGTATAGCCTTCAATATGCACGTCTTTGCCTTCAAACAGGAAGTTGATCATCTCCTGCTCAAGCAGTTTACGATGCTCAACGTTCATCATATTGAGCTTCTTCTCGTTAATCAGCATGGTTTGCTTATGCTGCCATTGCGCCCATGCTTCTTTAGAAATCTCGTTGTAGATGCGTTTCCCCAGATCGCCCGGGTACAGCTGAAAATCCTGGCCTTCTGCTTCGCGTTGCAGGAAAGTGCAAAAAATCGTTCTGCTCATAAAAAATCCTCTCTATCGACCGGTACGTTAAACGTGTGTACCGGCACGTAATTGCTGTAACAAACGCTCCACGGGAGCCGCCAGTCCGACCGACGGCGGTTGCGCTAAGTTATACCAGAGCGCGTTGCCTTCATCCATGCATGAGCCGAATGAAGACACAGGAAGCCACATAGGCACAATGTCTAAGTGGAAATGGCTAAAGGTATGGCGAAACGCATTAAGTTGGGTCAGATTATCTGCGTTAATTTGCCGTTGCGCCAGCCAGTTGCGCAGTCCATCTTCGCCGTCAAACTGTGGAAAACAGTATAAACCACCCCATAAGCCGCTGGGCGGTCGCTGTGCGAGCAGCACTTCGTCATTATGCTGCATCAGTAAAAAATAGCCCGTTCGTTCCGGCAGCGTTTGCTTGGGTTTTTTACCCGGGTACAACGCCCAGCTTGCATTGGCGCTGGCCACACAGCCATTTTCCAACGGACACAGCGAACATTTAGGTTTTGAGCGCGTACAGACCATGGCGCCTAAATCCATCATCGCCTGATTAAAACGCTCAACGCCATGGGCGGGCGTCACCTGCTCGCTCAACTCCCACAGCTTCTTTTCGACCTCTTTTTTACCCGGCCAGCCGCTTACAGCATAACAGCGAGCCAGCACGCGTTTGACGTTACCGTCGAGAATCGGAAAATGCTGACCCAGAGAGAGGGAAAGGATCGCGCCTGCGGTTGAGCGACCGACGCCAGGTAGGGCGGCCACCTCATCAAAAGTTTGCGGAAATATACCGCTATGCAGCGTGACAACCTGCTGCGCGGCTTTATGCAGATTACGCGCTCGGGCGTAATAACCCAGCCCGGTCCACAAATGCAGAACCTCATCCATCGGCGCATGGGCTAAATCCGTTACCGTTGGGAAGCGCGCCATAAAGCGTTCAAAATAAGGGATAACGGTCGCAACCTGAGTTTGTTGCAGCATTACCTCAGAGAGCCATACTTTGTAAGGCGTCTTATCAATTTGCCAGGGCAGCGTTTTCCGCCCGTATTTGTCGTACCAGCTCAAAACCTGAGCCGAGAATTGAGACGCTTGCATGATTACCGTTTCATTATTGCCGGGGGCAAGATTGCAGCACAGCGGCAACGGGGTGTAAACCGGAACTTTCCGCTGCTCACTTTCTTCCTTTACTTGCATCCGGCAACTAACTTTGGATAATGCCCGTTTTCAGAACTCAAACACAGCAGACTAAACTTTTATGAAGAACGACGTCATTTCACCGGAATTTGATGAAAACGGCCGCCCTCTGCGCCGGATTCGTAGTTTTGTTCGTCGCCAGGGGCGACTGACGAAAGGGCAGGAGCACGCGCTGGAAAACTACTGGCCGGTGATGGGCGTTGAGTTCAGCGAAGAGCCTGTAAATTTCGCAGAACTGTTTGGCCGTGATGCGCCAGTCACGCTGGAAATCGGTTTTGGTATGGGAGCGTCGCTGGTCGCAATGGCGAAAGCGCGTCCGGAACAGAATTTCCTTGGCATTGAGGTTCACTCGCCGGGCGTTGGTGCGTGTCTGGCTTCAGCCCATGAAGAGGGTGTCGAGAACCTGCGCGTCATGTGCCATGATGCCGTTGAAGTCCTGCATAAAATGATTCCTGACAATTCTTTATCTATGGTTCAGTTGTTTTTCCCTGACCCGTGGCATAAAGCACGTCATAATAAACGCCGTATCGTTCAGGTACCGTTTGCTGAGCATATCTTATGTAAGCTGAAGCTGGGCGGCGTATTCCACATGGCAACCGACTGGGAAGCTTATGCGGAACATATGCTGGAAGTGATGTCCTCCATTGACGGGTATAAAAACCAGTCCGAGAGTAACGATTATGTACCGCGCCCACAATCGCGCCCGGTAACCAAATTTGAACAACGTGGTCATCGTCTTGGCCACGGCGTATGGGACTTAATGTTCGAGAGGGTGAAATAATGGCAAAGAACCGTAGCCGTCGTCTGCGTAAAAAGATGCACATCGAAGAATTCCAGGAAGTAGGGTTTTCGGTTGCATGGCGTTTCCCGGAAGGTACATCTGGAGAGCAGGTCGATCAAATCGTTGATGACTTTATCAATGAAGTTATCGAACCGAACAAGCTGGCTTTTGACGGCAGCGGCTATCTGGCCTGGGAAGGTCTGATCTGTCTGCAGGAAATCGGCAAATGCACCGAAGAACACCAGGCAATCGTGCGTAAATGGCTGGAAGAGCACAAACTCGAAGAAGTGCGTACCAGCGAACTTTTCGATATTTGGTGGGACTAAGTAGCACAGGGTCGGCAAATGCCGGCCCGATTTGTCTTGAGGGAAAGATATGATGCGCAAAACGCTGCTGGCGGCAGTCCTAACGTTCACGGCGATGGCCGCACATGCAGATTACCAGTGCAGCGTCACCCCGCGTGACGATGTGATTTTGAGCCCACAAACGGTGCAGGTGAAGGGCGAGAACGGCGACCTGATTATTACCCAGACCGGCGATGTCACCTTCAACGGTAAACAGTACAGCCTGAACGCCGCACAGCGTGAGCAGGCCAAAGATTATCAGGCGGCGTTGCGTAGCAGCCTGCCGTGGATTGACGAAGGTGCCAGAGCGCGCGTAGAGAAAGGTCGCGTGGCGCTGGATAAAATCATCGCCAAAGAGGTCGGTGAAAGCAGCAACATGCGTGGCCGCTTAACCAAGCTGGATGCGCAATTGAAAGAGCAGATGAACCGTATCATCGAGCATCGAACTGATGGCCTGACCTTCCATTATAAGGCGATTGATCAAGTCCGCGCGGACGGACAACAGCTGGTTAATCAGGCGATGGGCGGTATTTTGCAGGACAGCATCAACGAAATGGGGGCCAAAGCTGTACTCAAAGGCGGTGGTAATCCGTTGCAGGGCGTGCTTGGTAGCCTTGGTGGCTTGCAAACCTCAATTCAAAACGAATGGAAGAATCAGGAACAAGACTTCCAACAGTTTGGCAAAGATGTTTGTGCCCGCGTCGTGACGCTGGAAAACGATCGTAAAACGCTGGTTAGCACTCTGAAATAATCTTCACCTCTTTTTAACGGCGCAGAAACATTCTGTGCCGTTTTATTTTGTATATTTCTGTTTTTTTGATATCCATCTCTAAGAATGACAATTTGATGGAGATATAAATCTGGTTAATTGGAACTCGTCACATTATTCATCTGTAGGATAGACATAATGCTGCAAATTCAAGTAACTGGAGAAATAACATGGAGTTTTTCAAGAGAACGGCACTTGCCGCACTGGTTATGGGTTTCAGCGGCGCGGCGCTTGCACTGCCAAACATCACCATTTTAGCGACCGGTGGGACGATTGCCGGCGGTGGTGATTCCGCGACAAAATCTAACTACACGGCAGGCAAGGTTGGCGTAGAAAATCTGGTTGAGGCCGTACCTCAGTTGAAAGATATCGCTGTCGTTAAAGGCGAGCAGGTGGTGAATATCGGCTCCCAGGATATGAATGACGAAGTCTGGTTAACGCTGGCCAAAAAGATTAATACCGAGTGTGATAAAACCGACGGCTTCGTGGTGACACATGGTACGGATACCATGGAAGAAACCGCCTATTTCCTCGACCTGACCGTCAAGTGCAACAAGCCGGTCGTGCTGGTCGGCGCCATGCGTCCATCTACGGGTATGAGCGCTGATGGCCCGTTCAACCTGTATAACGCAGTGGTAACTGCCGCAGACAAAGCCTCTGCCAACCGCGGAGTGCTGGTGGTGATGAACGACACCGTTATGGATGGTCGCGACGTGACTAAAACTAACACTACCGACGTTGCTACCTTCAAATCCGTTAACTACGGCCCGTTGGGTTACATTCATAACGGTAAAATCGACTACCAGCGTACGCCTGCGCGTAAGCACACCACGTCTACTCCGTTCGATGTTTCTAAGCTGACCGAGCTGCCGAAAGTTGGGATTGTTTTCAACTATGCTAACGCCTCCGATCTGCCGGCAAAAGCACTGGTAGATGCGGGTTACGCAGGGATCGTTAGTGCAGGTGTAGGTAACGGTAACTTGTATAAAACCATTTTCGATACGCTGGCAACCGCCGCGCATAAAGGTACCGTTGTGGTGCGTTCATCTCGTGTACCAACGGGTGCCACCACGCAGGATGCAGAAGTTGATGATGCAAAATACGGATTTGTGGCTTCAGGTTCCCTGAACCCGCAAAAAGCACGTGTTCTGCTGCAGCTTGCGCTGACTCAAACCAAGGATCCTAAACAGATCCAGGAAATGTTTAATCAGTATTAATGACTGAAGGTGGCTGCGCTCATCGACCTAACCCTGTAGGCCTGATAAGCGCAGCGCCATCAGGCAATTTGCCGGATGCGGCTCAAGGCCTTATCCGGCCTACATCGTTACCGTATTACTCCGCCAGAAACAGCTCCAACAGAGAGTTCAAAAACAGCTTACCGTGTTGAGTAATCTGCCAGTATTCATCGCATTCGCTCAGGTAGCCCTGGGAAATAGCCTCATCGATTTGTCGACGAATAACGTCCTCGGTAAGTCCGGTATATTGTCTGAACTCCGCGCGAGGCGCGGCCTCAAGCAACCGGAAACGGTTCATAAAGAACTCGAACGGCTTATCGGCTTCGGCGACATCACGCTGGCTTTCGAGATAACGCCCTTGCATGTAGCCACGCGGATGCCGCGTTTTGGTGGTACGCAGAATGTGCCCGTCCGGGAACGTAATTTTGCCATGCGCGCCGCAGCCAATACCGAGATAGTCGCCAAAACGCCAGTAATTAAGGTTGTGCTGACACTGATAGCCCGGCTTTGCATAGGCTGAGGTTTCGTACTGTTGATACCCGGCGGCGGTCAGCAACTGGTGGCCTTGCTCAAAAATATCCCACAGCGCATCATCGTCTGGTAAAACAGGCGGTCGGGAACCGAACAGCGTGTTGGGTTCGATGGTCAACTGATACCAGGAAAGATGCGGTGGGTTGAGCGCGATGGCCTGCTGTAAATCGCCCAGCGCCTCTTCCAGCGTCTGATCTGGCAAACCATGCATCAGGTCGAGGTTAAAGCTGCGTAGCCCCAGACCGCTCGCCAGGTGTGCTGCTCGTTTGGCTTCTTCCGGCCCGTGAATACGTCCCAGACGCTCGAGTTTGGCGGAGCTAAAGCTCTGTACGCCAATCGAGATACGGTTTACGCCAGCGCGTTGATAATCAACAAAGCGATCGGCTTCCACCGTCCCGGGATTCGCCTCCATTGTGATTTCTGCATCTGCGGCCAGATTCAGCCGTGCACGCACGCCGTCGAGCAGCGTTTGCATTGCCGGGCCAGAAAGCAGGCTCGGCGTACCACCACCGATAAAAATTGTCTTTACTTCCCGCCCCTGGGCGTGGGCCACCTCAGTATCCAGATCGCTCAGCAGGTGCTGAACATAGTCGTCATGAGGAACCTCGCCCTTAAGCGCATGCGAGTTAAAGTCGCAGTACGGGCATTTCTGCACGCACCAGGGGATGTGAATATAAAGACTTAGCGGCGGAAGGTTAACCATTGCGCAGGGCATCCAGCAGCAGCTTCAGTGCCTGTCCGCGGTGAGAAATCGCACTTTTTTCTTCGCGGGTCAGCTCAGCAGCTGTTTTTCCTTCGGACGGCACAAAAAAGATTGGGTCGTAACCAAAACCACCGTTTCCGGCCGGTTCACGGGTAATCACGCCCGGCCAGCTTCCGTGGCACACTAAAGGCGTGGGATCGTCCGCATGGCGCATATACACCAGCACGCAGTGGAATTGCGCCTGACGCTGGTCATCCGGGACATCCCGCAGGGTGTGCAGCAATTTTTCCAGGTTCTGCTGATCGGTCGCATCTTCGCCGGAATAGCGGGCTGAATAGATACCCGGCGCGCCGCCAAGGGCATTTACTGCCAGGCCGGAGTCATCAGCAATGGCTGGCAAACCCGTAATTTGCGCGGCATGACGCGCCTTCAGAATGGCGTTCTCAATAAACGTCAGCCCGGTCTCTTCTGCAGAATCAACACCTAGATCCGTTTGGGCAACAACATCAAGACCGAAATCACTCAGAAGAGAGGCGAGTTCACGCACTTTACCGGCATTGCCGGTCGCGAGGACAACTTTTTGCATGGGATACCTAATCAGTTAGCGCCGCAATTTCGGGCGGGATCTGTTGCGGATGAATAATTTTAACCTGTTTGTGCCGACCAAGCTCGCCCTTCTCAATAACGACCTGGCTTTTCGCTACGCGGAACTGTTTGCCGAGAAACTTCACCAGATGGCTGTTGGCTTGTCCATCGACCGGCGGGGCGGTAATGGCGACTTTAACTTCGTCGCCATGTAAACCCACAATACTGTCACGGCTGGCTTTCGGCTGAATATAGAGCCGTAAAACCAGACCGTCGTCGCAGGGTGTAACGGCACTCATAGCGCCATCCACAGCCCCGGCAGCAGTATGTTGCCTGTCGCCTGTAACACTTCTGCGATACCCATGTTAATGACATAGAGCAGCATAACCAGAATCATTGGGGAGAAATCGATCCCGCCCATGCCTGGAAGTATGCGACGGATAGGACGCAACAGCGGATCCGCCAGTTGAATCAGCACGTACTCCACCGGGCTGCGACCCTGGCTGACCCAGCTCATAATCGCCATTACCAGCAGCACCCAGAAAATCAGCAGCCCAATGGTCTTCAGGACAATCAGCACGGCGGCGATCCAGATGATCGGCTGGAACGTTACCACCTTAAACAGCACGATGGCTTTGATAAAGCTGAGAACGAGCGCGACTAATGCTGATGCGCTGTCAATGGGCCCCATCGGAGGAATAATACGGCGTAACGGCCCAATAATGGGCTGAGTGATTTTCACAATAAACTGCGAGAACGGGTTGTAGAAATCGCAGCGAGACCATTGCATCCACACGCGCAGCAGCAGCGCCATGGTATACAGCTCAATTACCGTTGAGAGCAGGAAGGTCAACGTATTCATGGTGTTCCTTAATTTTCCTTATTTTTTAGTGTAATCACGAGCACCAAAAATGGCAGTGCCGATGCGCACCATCGTGCTACCCGCCGCGATAGCGGCATCCATATCATCAGACATCCCCAGCGAGAGCGTATCGATATTTGGATAGCGTGTTTTCAACCCGGCAAATGCTACAGCCATTTGCTGTGCAACTTCAAACTGCCTTACATAATCTGACTCAGGAGCGGGAATAGCCATCAAACCACGCAGGGTAATGCGCGGCAGCGCAGCGACTTCAGCGGCCAGGGCATCAAGCTCTGCCAGCGGAATCCCTGACTTACTGTTCTCATCGCTGATATTAATCTGGATCAGCACATTCAGCGGCGGCAAGTCTGCCGGGCGCTGTTCGCTCAGACGGGCAGCGATACGTAGACGGTCGATCGTATGGCACCAGTCAAAGTGCTCGGCGACCAGACGACTTTTGTTGGACTGCAGCGGGCCGATAAAGTGCCACTGCAGATCGTTGACGCCTTTTTCCTGAAAGTAGCGGATTTTATCCACCCCTTCCTGGACATAGTTTTCACCGAAGGCACGCTGCCCTGCGGTAATGGCTTCTTCGATGGCGCTCGCAGGTTTGGTTTTGCTGACTGCAAGCAACATAACTTCTTCTGAAGACCGCCCGCAACGCGTCGCGGCGGCTGAGATTTTGTCCCGGACATGTGCCAGGTTATGCGCGATATCGTTCATTTTCCGAGGATGTTCATATGAATATGGAAGAAATAGTGGCCCTTAGTGTAAAGCATAACGTGTCGGATCTACACCTGTGCAATGCATGGCCCGCGCGTTGGCGCAGGCGTGGAAAAGTCGAAAGCGCACCGTTTACCACGCCTGACGTAGAGAATCTGCTGATGTGCTGGCTCAGTGAGCAACAACAGGTACAGTTGCAGGAGCAAGGGCAGATTGATTTTGCCGTTACCCTGACGGACTCCCGGCGGCTGCGCGCCAGCGCATTTGTCCATCAGCAGGGAACCTCGCTGGCGCTAAGACTGCTACCGCTGGATTGTCCTCATTTAGACGATCTTCAGCCTCCCGCGGTCATACCTGAACTGCTTCACAGTGAAAATGGGTTGATTCTGGTGACAGGCGCTACCGGCAGCGGTAAATCTACGACCCTGGCGGCGATGGTGGAGTATCTTAATCAGCATATTGAGGGGCACATTCTGACGTTGGAAGATCCTATTGAATATCGCTACACCAGCCGACGTTGTCTGATTCAACAGCGGGAGGTGGGCGCACATTGCGCCTCTTTCTCCGCCGGTTTGCGCGGTGCGCTACGCGAAGATCCCGACGTTATTTTGCTGGGCGAGCTGCGCGACGTGGAAACCATTCGGCTGGCATTAACGGCGGCGGAGACCGGACATCTGGTGCTGGCAACGTTACATACGCGAGGTGCGGCGCAGGCCATCGCGCGGCTGGTGGATTCCTTTGCAGCAACAGAGAAAGATCCTGTGCGTAACCAACTGGCAGACAGCCTGCGGGCGGTTCTTTCGCAAAAACTTGAGGAGGATAAGCAGGGGGGACGCGTGGCGCTATTCGAACTACTCGTCAACACGCCCGCCGTGGGCAATTTGATCCGCGAAGGGAAAACGCATCAGCTACCCGGCGTGATTCAAACCGGGCAGCAGACAGGTATGCAGACGTTTGCACAAAGTTTGCAGCAGCGACAGGCGCAGGGGCGGCTTTAATATCCCTGCTCGAAATAGCTTTCCAGGATAATAACGGCAGAAGCGGAGTCCACTTTGCCTTTATTCAACGCCCGGTAACCGCCTTGCTCAAACAGGCCTGAACGGGCTTCGACGGTGCTCAAACGTTCATCGTGCAGCGTTACGGTTACGCCAAAGCGACCATGAATGCGGTTAGCGAATTTACGTGCGCGCGCGGTAAGGGGCTGTTCGGTGCCATCCATGTTGAGTGGCAGGCCGACAATGATTTCATCCGGTTGCCACTCTTTCAGCAGGCGTTCAATCAAATTCCAGTCTGGCGTACCGTCCTGTGCTTTGATGGCGGGCAATGGCCTGGCCGTACCGGTAATGCGCTGACCCACGGCGACGCCGATACTTTTCGTACCAAAATCAAAAGAGAGTAATGTTCCGCTCATCATGCGTGTCCCGCCACGCCGGGCATGGTCTGAATATCTATCCCGATAAGCTTCGCCGCATCGCGCCAGCGGTCGGCAATCGGTGTTTTGAATAAGATGTTGAGATCGGCAGGGGCCGTAAGCCAGGCGTTATCCAGTAACTCTTGTTCCAGTTGGCCCTTTTCCCATGATGAATAACCCAGCGCAACCAGCACTTCGGACGGTTGTTCCTGCGTACCCAGGGTTTCTAATACATCGCGGGAGGTTGTGATGATGGTGTTATCAGAAATGCGAATACTGGACGCAAAGCGCGACGGTGGGGTATGAAGTATAAATCCACGGTCTTCTGCCAGCGGGCCGCCGAGCATCACGGGCTTATCCAGACGAATGGCCGGATCGCGTTCTTCTGGAGTAATCTTCAGCTTTTCCAGAATCCCTTCAATTTGTAAGTTTTCCAGAGGCTTATTGACGATAATCCCCATTGCTCCGTTCTCATTATGTTCGCAGATATACACCACGGAACGGCGGAAAATTGGATCCTGGAGAGCAGGCATGGCAATTAGAAAGTGATGCTGTAAATTCATTGTCAGAGGTTCTGTTTCCTGGTTCAAAAAAGCAACAGCGCCCAGTATGTGGGCAAAGTGCGAAGATGTCACCCTCTGAAAATAGCTTGCCGGATGTCGGCTTTGCCTAATCCGGCCTACGGGGTGCAATTGTAGGCCGGATTAGACGCGAAATCGTCGCCATCCGGCAACGTATTTACTTCTGCAGACGGGCCTCAATGGCATCCATCAGCATACCGGTAATCGAAACCGGGAACTCCGCTTCAATTTCACGAATACAGGTTGGGCTGGTGACGTTAATTTCCGTCAGACGATCGCCAATGATATCCAGACCGACAAAAATCAAACCTTTCGCTTTCAGCGTTGGCCCAATGCGACGGGCAATTTCCCAGTCACTGTCGGTTAATGGACGCGGCTCGCCACGACCACCTGCGGCCAGGTTGCCACGGGTTTCGCCGCCCTGCGGAATACGCGCCAGGCAGTAAGGAACGGGTTCGCCATCGACCACCAGCACGCGTTTATCGCCGTCTTTAATGGCTGGCAGATAGTTCTGCGCCATGCAGTAGCGGGTACCGTGCTCGGTCAGCGTTTCCGCAATAACGCCAAGGTTCGGATCGCCTTCCTTCACGCGGAAAATAGAGGCCCCGCCCATGCCGTCCAGCGGTTTGAGAATGATGTCGCTGTGTTTTTGCCAGAAGGCTTTCAGCTGCGCTTTATTACGCGTGACCAGAGTTTCCGGCGTCAGATCGGCAAACCATGCGGTGAACAACTTTTCGTTGCAGTCGCGCAGGCTCTGCGGTTTGTTGACGATCAGCGTTCCTTTCTCTTCTGCACGTTCCAGAATATAGGTCGCGTAGATGAACTCGGTATCAAACGGCGGATCCTTACGCATCAGAATAACGTCCAGGTCTGCCAGCGGGAGATCCTGTTCGCTCTTGAACTCATACCATTTGTCGTAGTTCTGCTCTACGCTCAGGGTACGCGTATGGGCGCGGGCTTCACCGTTGATCAGATAAAGATCGGCCATCTCCATATAATGAATTTCGTAACCGCGGCGTTGCGCTTCCAGCAGCATAGCGAAACTGGAATCTTTCTTGATGTTGATGCTTGCGATGGGATCCATCACGATGCCGAGCTTGATCATGTTCTTCTCCGTTTATGCCTTAGCCCAGATCGCCAAAACGCACCTGAAGCGCGGTAATGGCGGTGAGCGCAGTTGTCTCAGTACGCAGAACGCGAGGTCCTAACAGAATATCAGTAAACTGATACCGTGCGGTCATGGCAATTTCATCTGCCGACAACCCACCTTCCGGGCCAATCAGCAAGCGGATGCGCTCCACCGGGAGCGGCAGCGTGTTAATGCTGGCGCTGGCGCGAGGATGCAGATTGAGCTTCAGTCCTTCGTCCTGTTCTGCGCACCATGCTTCCAGATCCATTGCCGGGCGAATTTCAGGCACCCGATTACGACCGCACTGTTCGCAGGCGGCAATAGCGATTTTCTGCCACTGCTGGAGCTTCTTGTTCAGGCGTTCATTGTCCAGTTTAACGCCGCAACGCTCAGAAAAAAGTGGCGTAATGAGGCTTACACCCAGTTCAATCGATTTCTGGATAGTAAATTCCATTTTTTCACCGCGCGACATTACCTGGCCCAGGTGGATATGCAACGGTGATTCCCGATCGTCGAGTTCAGCGTTAAGCACCTTCACTTCCACGCTTTTCTTACTGGCATGGGTAATTTCGGCGTCGAATACCTGATTGCTGCCATCAAACAGCTGTAGCGGCTGGCCTGGCCCCATACGTAGTACGCGGCCGATATGGTTGGCAGCATCTTCACACAGTGAAATTTGGCTACCGGAAGCGAGTGGCTCTGGGTGATAAATGCGAGGAATGCGCATAGTTAAACATCCGCGTCATGGCCCTGGGCTGCAACAGGCAGGGCATGGTTAAAAATATTGCCGCTAGTGTAGGTTAGCTCTTTTGCGCCTGGCAAGCGCGTTGCACATAGGGGTTATGATTCCCCTGTACCTTCGCGATGCG
The DNA here is from genome assembly GCF_004322975.1 of Citrobacter sp. ABFQG. NCBI lineage: Bacteria > Pseudomonadati > Pseudomonadota > Gammaproteobacteria > Enterobacterales > Enterobacteriaceae > Citrobacter > Citrobacter sp. ABFQG. Next base: position 4,772,933 of record NZ_CP036435.1, on the reverse strand, counting down.
TTCGTCGCGCTCACACTCCCAGTCGGTGACCGGATACTGCTTATTCCAGGCATTAAAAAGCTGGGTTTGCTGGCGAGAGAGCGTCAGGTTGTATTGGTCGCGCATATAAAAATAGGTACGCGCGATGGCGCCACGGGCGCGGGCAGGCGGCTCGGCAACTTTCTCTTTGAAATCAACCTTCATCGCGCACTGTCCATACTGGCCTTCGCCACCGTTCCACTGGCTGTACATGAAGTTAGCGCGATCGCCATTCACTTCACCTACCGCAGGCTGCAGGTTATGCATATCGCTTTCCATTTTGCGATAGACCGGATCTTTAGCGCAGTTTTTACGCCCTCCGTCCTGCCAGCACTGACGCTGATGACCAAACTGCCAGGCGGGGACAACGTGCTCCCATTCAATTCGACTGGCGCGGTTTTCGTTTTTTCGCACTTTATAGCCGCAGGATTCGAGGTCCACGACCCCTTTTTTGCCTTGCCAGTTAATTTTACAACCGCAGTAGAAATCGCCTGGTGCATCGGCGTTAACTTTGACGCCCGCCGCTTTTGCCTGAGAAAAACTGTTGATGCCTTCGGCTAAAGCCGGGCCTGAAAATGCTGCGGCTAACAAGGCCGCAGCAAAAGAAAAATTACGGTACATCACGAACTCCGTGTCAAAACGAGCCCGCAACGTAGCGAAAGTCATTCCTGTATGCAATCAGTTAGATCAGAAAAGTTCCTGATAATTCTGAAGATTATTCTGCAATCAGTGGTTCGCCGCAGTGAACGCAGCGGTAGGTGGCTTCGCCGCGTATCACGCGGTTATGGCGGCGTACGGTCAGTTGGTGTTCCTGACACTTGCAGCGGTAAGTAAAGGTCTTACGCTGCACGGATTGCAGTTCGAACTGATGCGTACGTCGGGCTGGCACGCCCAGCACGCTTTCCATCATCCATTTCCACTCTTTGCCGTGCGGCGGCACGCGGCCAAAGTATTTCCACACCAGTAAATGCGCCAGTTCATGGGGCACCACTTCGTTAACGAACGCGTCAACGTTCTCCATCAGCAGGACGGGATTCAGACGAATTTCGTAGGTTTGTAGCCACGCGGTACCCGCGGCGGTTCCGCGCTGTTGGTAAACCAGCTTTGGCTCCGGGTAATTGCGTTCGAGCTTGAGGTTGGCCTGAGCGAGCTTTTCCCGCAGGCTGCGCATAACGGCTTGCTGGATGGCGATAGGGAGACGGGAGGTTTTCATAGCGCCAGAGGATAGTGCGACAGGGAAGGGACTGCAAGAGGAAGGCTTCCTCCCGCGGGGGAGGAAGCTTTTCGTGATTAGTCGTGTGCGCCAATTTCGCGCAGTTTACGACCTTTCATCAGGTTACGTTCAATGTGTTCCAGAGAGACATTTTTAGTTTCAGGTATCAGCCACAGGGTCAGGAAGATGAACAGGACGTTCAGACCACCGTAGACCCAGAAAGTATTGGCGCTGCCCAGCGAGTTCAGCATCGTCAGGAAGGTTGCACCGACGATCATATTGGCAATCCAGTTGGTTGCGGTAGAGCAGGTGATACCGAAATCGCGGCCTTTCAGCGGTTGGATTTCAGAGCACAGAACCCAAATCAGCGGACCGGCGCTCATGGCAAAGCCAACGATAAACATCAGCAGCATCAGTACAGCGAAGTATTGCGCGGCCGCCGAGTGAATACCCACGTGCATCATCGTACCCAGCACGCCCATACCGACGGCCATGACGATAAAGCCGAGGATCAGCGTAGGCTTGCGGCCCCAACGGTCAACCAGGCCAATGGCGATAAAGGTTGCCAGCACGTTGGTCAGACCGACGATAACAGTCCCCCACATCTGCTCAGTGGTGTTGGTGTAGCCCGCCAGCTCAAAGATTTTCGGTGCGTAATACATAATGACGTTCATCCCGGTGAACTGCTGCATCACCTGTAACAGGACGCCAAGGAATACCGCGCGGCGGAAGTTGCTGTTTTCTTTAAACAGCGCCCAGCCGCTCTGCTTCACCTGCAGACTTTCACGAATTTCATCCAGCTCGCGTTTGGCTTCTGCGCTGGTATCACGCAAACGCAACAGAACACGTTCAGCATCGACAAAACGACGTTTAGCAGCAAACCAGCGTGGGCTGTCCGGCAGGAAGATAACGCCAACCAGCAGCAGCAGGGCAGGGATGATGATCACGCCCAGCATCCAGCGCCATGCGCCGCTGTAGCTAAACGCCGTATCGGAAAGATACGCACCCAAAATACCGATGGTGATCATCAACTGATACATAGAGATCATGCTGCCACGAATTTTTTCCGGGGCAATTTCAGACAGGTAAAGCGGCGCGGTATAAGACGCAACGCCTACCGCAAGGCCGAGCAGCACGCGGGAAACCAACAGCACTTCAACGTTTGGTGCCGCGGCGGAGAACAGTGAACCGGCAACAAACAGGATTGCGCCGATCATCAAACTCTTTTTACGCCCCAGTTTGAAGGAGAGCCAACCGCTGCCGACGGCACCCACGGCAGCACCAAACATCATCGAACTCACCACCCATTCCTGAGTGTGGGGGGTAATTTGGAACTCATCGGTGATGAAGGGTAAAGCACCGGCAATAACACCGATATCCAGGCCAAAAAGTAATCCAGCCAGGGCTGCAAGAAAGCAGACAAAAAATGTCATGGCTTTGTTGGAACGCCCCGTTTTTTTATTGTCAGGCATGATGCCCTCCGGTTGGGTAGCTAGTTTTGTTGATGTTAAGGGTAGGTGAGTACGGGGTAAAAAAATGAGAATCACATCACATTAGTGTAATCGGTTACACTGGCATTCACATGGATTATCAGTTACTTCATTGAAAAATAACGCTATTCATTTAGCGTGAATAAAGTTAATTGTCTGAATTTAAGATAATGCTGAAATATAATGTAACACTGATGCAATCATAGGGGCGAAGAGAAGTTAATTCAGTTTGGGTTGAGGTGCTGTGGTATGTAATCGCTTTCATTTGTTGTTTACAACAAGGGAGGTTAGCGTAGCTTTGGCTATGGGGTATGGAAGAGAAAAGGACATAAAAAAGACCAGCGCGAGGCTGGTCTTCATAAGCGTTGAACCGTGAGGGAATTACTTCAGACCGGCAGCTTCACGCAGCAGAGCGGCTTTGTCGGTTTTTTCCCATGGGAAATGTTCGCGACCAAAGTGACCGTAAGCAGCGGTTTCTTTGTAAATCGGGTGCAGCAGATCCAGCATCTGAATCAGGCCATACGGGCGCAGGTCGAAGAACTCGCGCACCAGCAGGGTCAGTTGCTCAGAAGGCACTTTTTCAGTACCGAACGTTTCCACCATGATAGAGGTCGGTTCAGCCACGCCGATTGCGTAGGAAACCTGAATCTCACAGCGATCAGCCAGACCAGCGGCAACAATGTTTTTCGCGACGTAACGGGCTGCATAGGCTGCGGAACGGTCAACTTTAGACGGATCCTTACCAGAGAATGCACCGCCGCCGTGACGCGCCATGCCGCCGTAGGTATCAACGATGATTTTACGACCTGTCAGTCCACAGTCGCCCATTGGACCGCCGATTACGAAACGACCGGTTGGGTTGATGAAGAACTTGGTCGAAGCAGTCAGCCATTCAGTAGGCAGTACCGGCTTGATGATCTCTTCCATAACGGCTTCTTGCAGCGATTTCTGATCGATGTCTTCAGAGTGCTGAGTCGACAGAACAACCGCATCAATACCGACGATTTTGCCGTCGTCATACTGGAAGGTAACCTGGCTTTTTGCATCCGGACGCAGCCAGGATAAGGTGCCGTTTTTACGCACTTCAGCCTGACGCTGCACCAGACGGTGAGCATAGGTGATCGGGGCTGGCATCAGTACGTCGGTTTCGTTGGTTGCATAACCAAACATCAGACCCTGGTCGCCTGCACCCTGTTCCAGCGGATCGGCGCGGTCAACACCCTGGTTGATGTCCGGAGACTGTTTACCAATTGCGCTCAGTACCGCACAAGAGTTGGCGTCAAAACCCATGTCGGAATGCACATAGCCAATTTCGCGCACCGTGTTGCGGGTGATCTCTTCGATGTCGACCCATGCGCTGGTGGTGATCTCACCGCCAACTAAAACCATACCGGTTTTGACGTAGGTTTCGCAGGCAACGCGTGCTTTCGGATCCTGCTCGAGGATTGCGTCCAGTACGGCGTCAGAGATTTGGTCAGCGATTTTGTCAGGATGCCCTTCTGATACGGACTCGGACGTAAAAAGGTGTTTTGCCATATTTAATTTCACCTAAGGAGAATTTGGTTAGCTCAAACTGTCGAGTGGAATAGCCATGTGTAGAAGATTCTACCATGAGTCTGCAGATGACGGACACTGGCAGTCTGAGTGTTAATCGGTATAGATGGATTAACATCTGGACGGCTATTTTAGGACAGTTCTTCGCCTGATTTCCAGCTTTTTTTGATTGAGGTCGCATTGTACTGAAAATGTAACTGGAAATTTTTCCTGACGGTGCTGGCAATGCGCGCATTTATCTTTTGCTTTTTGACTTCCTTATGGGTATAAAACGCGGCGCGCGGCTCATACAAAAGCACACGACGTTTTCATCGTGTTGCCACTTCCAGCCGGGTTAAGACTTTAGCTTTGGCTTGTGGGTTCGTTCCGTAAGGAGCAACCGTGGAGGTGATACGAGATAATGAACCGTTGTATTCTGCTGAATCTGTCGCACCGTTCTGGTGTACATATGTTCCCCGCAATCTGCATCTTGCATACCTGCCGATGTTATACCCATCTCGGCGCTTCTCAGGACTCCAGGGCCGGTAACGGTCACTAAGAACTGAACAAGGGCGCTCTTGGTAAACAAGAGTTTTCTCGTGGTTTCGCCGAACCGTCAGCATTAAGTTCGGTTACGTGTTTACATTGATATGAAAAAGAAACCGGTCGCACAGTCGGAGCGTCAGCACTATCTGCTGCAAATTCTGCCTGTATTTGGGTTGTTATCGCGTCTTCGGATTGCGATAGTAGTCAACTGTTTTACACTTGTTAATAAAATTTGAGGTTCGCTATGTCTGACGACATTTCTTTGGGTTCGCCTTCGTCAGCAGGCGAACACGGTGTACTACGCTCCATGCAGGAGGTTGCAATGAGTTCCCAGGAAGCCAGCAAGATGCTGCGTACTTACAATATTGCCTGGTGGGGTAATAACTACTACGACGTCAATGAACTGGGCCACATCAGCGTGTGCCCGGATCCGGACGTACCCGAAGCGCGCGTTGACCTTGCTGAGTTGGTGAAAGCCCGTGAAGCGCAGGGCCAGCGTCTGCCTGCATTGTTCTGCTTCCCGCAGATCCTGCAACATCGTTTGCGTTCGATTAACGCCGCGTTTAAACGAGCCCGTGAATCTTACGGTTACAACGGTGACTATTTCCTCGTTTACCCGATCAAGGTCAACCAGCATCGTCGCGTGATTGAATCGCTGATCCACTCCGGCGAACCGCTGGGGCTGGAAGCTGGTTCCAAAGCTGAATTGATGGCCGTTCTGGCCCATGCCGGAATGACCCGTAGCGTGATCGTGTGTAACGGTTATAAAGACCGCGAATATATCCGTCTGGCGCTGATTGGCGAGAAGATGGGCCATAAGGTCTATCTGGTCATCGAGAAGATGTCTGAAATCGCTATCGTGCTGGATGAAGCTGAACGGCTGAATGTCGTTCCGCGTCTGGGCGTGCGTGCGCGTCTGGCGTCGCAGGGCTCTGGCAAGTGGCAGTCCTCCGGCGGTGAGAAATCAAAATTCGGCCTGGCGGCAAACCAGGTGCTGCAACTGGTAGAAATTCTGCGCGAGCGTGGTCGTCTGGACAGCATCCAGTTGCTGCACTTCCATCTCGGCTCCCAAATGGCGAACATTCGTGATATCGCCACCGGCGTACGTGAGTCGGCGCGTTTCTACGTTGAGCTGCACAAGCTTGGCGTTAATATCCAGTGCTTCGACGTGGGCGGTGGTCTGGGCGTAGATTACGAAGGTACCCGTTCGCAGTCTGACTGTTCCGTAAACTACGGTTTGAACGAATACGCCAACAACATCATCTGGGCTATTGGCGACGCCTGTGAAGAACACGGTCTGCCGCATCCGACGGTAATCACCGAGTCTGGCCGCGCGGTAACCGCGCACCATACCGTGCTGGTATCTAACATTATCGGCGTTGAGCGTAGTGAACACACCGAAGCTACACCTCCGGCTGACGATGCGCCACGTGCCCTGCAAAGCATGTGGGAAACCTGGCAAGAGATGCATGAACCGGGAACCCGTCGTTCGCTGCGTGAATGGCTGCACGACAGCCAGATGGATCTGCACGATATTCACGTTGGGTACTCTTCAGGCACCTTTAGCCTGCAGGAGCGTGCGTGGGCAGAGCAGCTGTATCTGAACATGTGCCATGAAGTGCAGAAACAACTCGACCCGAGCAACCGTGCGCACCGTCCGATTATCGACGAGCTGCAGGAGCGTATGGCGGATAAGATTTACGTCAACTTCTCGCTGTTCCAGTCGATGCCGGATGCGTGGGGGATCGATCAGCTGTTCCCGGTAATGCCGCTGGAAGGGTTGAATCAGGTGCCTGAACGCCGCGCGGTGCTGTTGGATATCACCTGTGACTCTGATGGCGCTATCGACCACTACGTTGACGGTGATGGCATTGCGACCACCATGCCGATGCCGGAATACGACCCTGAGAACCCGCCGATGCTGGGCTTCTTTATGGTGGGTGCCTACCAGGAGATCCTCGGCAACATGCACAACTTGTTTGGTGATACCGAAGCGGTTGACGTGTTCGTCTTCCCTGACGGCAGCGTAGAAGTTGAGCTGTCCGACGAAGGGGATACCGTGGCGGATATGCTGCAATACGTGCAGCTGGATCCGAACACCCTGCTGACGCAGTTCCGTGACCAGGTGAAAAACACCGATCTGGACGCTGAGCTGCAACAGCAGTTCCTCGAAGAGTTTGAAGCCGGTCTGTACGGTTATACTTATCTGGAAGATGAGTAACGATAAATGTCAGGTGGCGCTGCGCTTACCGTTCCTACGAAAGTAGGCCGGATAAGGCAAAGCCGCCATCCGGCAGTCGGAATCCGCGGGGGCAGCATTTGTGGCACTCACTTGAATCCGTACAAAATAACGGCGATAATTTGCCGTAAATATGCAGTTACCAAATCAATCCCTTCCTCGTCGGGCTTAACGACGCGGAGGGGATTTTTTTTCATCGATTTTTAAAGAGGTCAGTACATGAGCACCTTAGGTCATCAATACGACAACTCCCTGGTTTCTAACGCCTTTGGTTTTTTACGTCTGCCGATGAACTTCATGCCGTACGACAGCGACGCCGACTGGGTGATCACCGGTGTACCGTTTGATATGGCAACGTCTGGTCGTGCGGGCGGGCGTCATGGTCCGGCGGCAATCCGTCAGGTGTCCACCAACCTGGCCTGGGAGCACAACCGCTTCCCGTGGAACTTCGATATGCGCGAGCGCCTGAACGTGGTGGACTGCGGCGATCTGGTTTATGCGTTCGGGGATGCGCGTGAAATGAGTGAAAAACTGCAGGCGCATGCTGAGAAGCTGCTGTCTGCCGGTAAGCGTATGCTCTCCTTTGGCGGCGACCACTTTGTCACGCTGCCATTGCTGCGCGCGCACGCCAAGCACTTTGGTAAAATGGCGCTGGTGCACTTTGATGCCCACACCGACACCTATGCGAACGGCTGCGAATTCGACCACGGCACCATGTTCTACACTGCGCCGAACGAAGGTCTGATCGATCCGAATCACTCTGTGCAGATCGGTATTCGTACCGAGTTCGACAAAGACAACGGCTTTACCGTGCTGGATGCGTGCCAGGTTAACGACCGCAGCGTTGATGACATTATCGCTCAGGTTAAGCAGATTGTCGGTGATATGCCGGTATACCTGACTTTTGATATCGACTGTCTGGACCCGGCGTTTGCACCAGGAACCGGTACGCCAGTGATCGGCGGTCTGACTTCCGATCGTGCTATTAAACTGGTACGTGGTCTGAAAGATCTGAACATCGTCGGGATGGATGTTGTTGAAGTGGCTCCGGCCTACGATCAGTCAGAGATCACCGCACTGGCGGCGGCAACGTTAGCATTAGAAATGCTCTATATCCAGGCGGCGAAAAAAGGCGAGTAAGCTGTTTTTTGCCGGATGGCGCTGCGCTTATCCGGCCTACATTGTTGCTGAATTTGTAGGCCGGATAAGGCGTTCACGCCGCCATCCGGCACTGTTCGAAGATTATTTGATCCCGTCTGCGTTCATGCGATCGCGAATATGTTGCGCACGTTCTGCGGATGCCGGATGATCGTCAAACATTGAGCTTTGACGTCCTGCTTCCAGTTTTGCCAGTTTCTCAAAACTGGTGGCTAAGCCAGCCGGATTGATCCCACGTTTGCGCAACAGATCATACGAGTAATCATCCGCCTCGGATTCCTGACGCTGGGAGAACTGTGAGTTCACCAGTTTCTCGCCAAGATCGCCCAATTGCGATTGCGACAGGCTGCCGACAATCCCGCCAGCGGAAGCCGCAGCTGCCCGCACGGCGTTCGTACCCAGCGCAACCTGCATCCCTTTTTTCACGTGACCCAGCGCAACGTGACCCATTTCGTGGCCGATCACCGCTTCGACTTCGTTGTCGGTCATCATATCCATCAGTCCGCTGTATACGCGGATACAGCCGTTCGCCATGGCAAAGGCATTTACATCTTTCGCCATATAGACTTTGTAGTTCACCGGCTGGCCGTTAATGTTATCGCCAAGCGCGGCGGCGATTTTGCCAAGACGCGTTGCATACTCGCTGCCAGCCGGGGCGATGGTAGCTTTGCTGTCCATATCCTTACAGGCCTGATCGCTCAGCGCTTTTACCTGCGCATCGCTCAGACTGTAGGCCTGAAAAGCCTCTGCGCCTGAGGAAAGCAGTCCGTTTGAGTCCATGTTCTGGCAGCCGGTCAATGCCGCCGCCATGCTCGTAGCAAGCAGTAAAGCGCGAATTTTCATTTTTTCTCTTCCGCACAAAGTCAGGATTATTCTAAAAAATGCGTCGTTTGCAGGTGAACCGACGCTCGGCATAAGTATAAAGAAAAGAACAATAAGCGGGCGAGAAGATTGCGCAACTTGCGCCCATGATCCAGAGATTTCTGAAGCGGTAAAAGGATGCTCCATGTACATGACACGCGGCTTGGGTTACATTGTTGGCACTTTTTTCCGGCGTAGCCCAAAACGCGCTGTCGTCAAGTCGTTTAGGGCGTGGCCTTCATTATCCGATCTGGAGTCAAAATGTCCTCACGTAAAGAGCTTGCCAATGCTATTCGTGCGCTGAGCATGGACGCAGTACAGAAAGCCAAATCCGGTCACCCGGGTGCCCCGATGGGTATGGCTGACATTGCCGAAGTCCTGTGGCGTGATTTCCTGAACCACAACCCGACTAACCCGTCCTGGGCTGACCGTGACCGTTTCGTGCTGTCTAACGGCCACGGTTCAATGCTGATTTACAGCCTGCTGCACCTCACCGGCTATGATCTGCCGATGTCCGAGCTGCAGAACTTCCGTCAGCTGCACTCCAAAACGCCGGGTCACCCGGAAGTGGGTTACACCGCGGGTGTTGAAACCACGACCGGTCCTTTGGGTCAGGGCATTGCGAATGCAGTGGGTATGGCTATCGCTGAAAAAACGCTGGCGGCGCAGTTTAACCGTCCTGGTCACGACATCGTTGACCACTTCACCTATGCTTTCATGGGCGACGGCTGCATGATGGAAGGTATCTCTCACGAGGTATGTTCCCTGGCCGGTACGCTGAAACTGGGTAAACTGGTTGCGTTCTACGATGACAACGGCATCTCTATCGATGGCCACGTTGAAGGCTGGTTCACCGATGACACCGCGAAGCGTTTCGAAGCTTACGGCTGGCACGTGATTCGTGGTGTAGATGGTCACGATGCTGACGCGATTAAACGCGCTGTTGAAGAAGCACGCGCAGTGACCGACAAACCGTCCCTGCTGATGTGCAAAACCATCATCGGTTTCGGTTCTCCGAACAAAGCCGGTACCCACGACTCTCACGGTGCACCGCTGGGCGATGCAGAAATCGCACTGACCCGCGAACAGCTGGGCTGGAAATACGCGCCGTTCGAAATCCCGTCTGAAATCTACGCGCAGTGGGATGCGAAAGAAGCCGGCCAGGCAAAAGAAGCCGCATGGAACGAGAAGTTCGCTGCTTATGCCAAAGCTTTCCCGCAGGAAGCTGCTGAATTCACCCGTCGTATGAAAGGTGAAATGCCGTCTGACTTCGACGCGAAAGCCAACGAGTTCATTGCTAAGCTGCAGGCTAATCCGGCGAAAATCGCCAGCCGTAAAGCGTCTCAGAACGCGATTGAAGCCTTCGGTCCTCTGCTGCCTGAATTCCTCGGCGGCTCTGCTGACCTGGCACCGTCTAACCTGACTCTGTGGTCTGGTTCTAAGGCCATCAACGAAGATACTGCCGGTAACTACATCCATTACGGTGTACGTGAATTCGGTATGACCGCGATTGCCAACGGTATTTCCCTGCATGGTGGTTTCCTGCCGTACACCTCCACCTTCCTGATGTTCGTGGAATATGCCCGTAACGCGGTGCGTATGGCTGCGCTGATGAAACAGCGTCAGGTGATGGTCTATACTCACGACTCCATCGGTCTGGGTGAAGATGGTCCGACTCACCAGCCGGTAGAGCAGGTTGCTTCTCTGCGTGTGACTCCGAACATGAGCACATGGCGTCCGTGTGACCAGGTTGAATCCGCAGTAGCATGGAAATACGGTGTTGAGCGTCAGGACGGCCCGACCGCGCTGATCCTCTCCCGTCAGAACCTGGCACAGCAGGAACGTACCGCAGAGCAACTGGCGAACATCGCTCGCGGTGGCTACGTGCTGAAAGATTGCGCGGGTCAGCCGGAGTTGATCTTCATCGCCACCGGTTCTGAAGTTGAACTTGCCGTGGCTGCCTGGGACAAACTGACCGCTGAAGGCGTGAAAGCGCGCGTGGTTTCCATGCCGTCTACCGATGCATTCGACAAGCAGGATGCGGCTTACCGTGAATCCGTACTGCCGAAAGCCGTCTCTGCTCGCGTCGCTATCGAAGCTGGCATTGCTGACTACTGGTTCAAATACGTGGGCCTGAACGGCGCTATTGTCGGTATGACTACCTTTGGTGAGTCTGCACCGGCGGAACTGCTGTTTGAAGAATTCGGCTTCACCGTAGACAACGTGGTCGCGAAAGCAAAAGAACTGCTGTAATTTCGATTACAGGTGAAAACGGGTCGCTTAGGCGGCCCGTTTTTTGCTTCTCAGGGTAGTTACGTGCGTAGCTGACCTGCTTCAAGACGTACTATGCGCGAAAAATGGCGCTGCGTAAATGCAACGTCATGACTGATCGCTACAATGCTGGCGCCACGCGTACTACACACTGCCAGCCAGTTTTCGAAGACGCCAAGCCAGTGCGCATCAAAGTCCCGACTGGGCTCATCCAGCAGTAGAATAGCGGGTTTGAGGGCTTCCAGACTGGCGACGGCAACCATACGTCGTTGTGCCGTATGCAGATCGAGCGGGTGCGCGTCGGCGACATCCTCTAACTGACATAATCGCAGCGCCGCCATCGTGCGTTGCGCAATTTCAGTCGCCGGAAGCTTCTGTAGCCGTAATCCGAAGGCCACTTCCTCTGCAACCTTGCTGTGAAAGATTTGATTCTCCGCCTCCTGAAACAGTACGCCGAGCACCCTGGCGCGCTCCCGGTTTTTCAGTTGCGCAATCGCACGATTTTGAACGGTTATTGTGCCGGATGAGGGCGTCAGTAGCCCGGCCATGATGCGCAACAGCGTGGATTTTCCTGCGCCATTATCGCCCGTTAGCGCCAGCCATTCCCCCTCCTGGAGTTCCAGCGAAATATTGCGTAAACAGTCATCGGCGGCGTTCGGCCAGCGATAGCTGATCTGGTTTAGCGTCAGCATAGTGATGACAATGCTCCGTCGCGCAGCTGCCATGCCTGCTGGCAGTAGCTGAGAAAAGGTGAAGGGTTGCGTTCGAAAAGTATCACCAAAGCATGCTGTTCCTGTGCCCACTGTTGCAGTCGCGCCAGCAGCATTGCCGTGGCTTGCGCCGTCAGGCGACTGAACGCTTCATCCAGAATCAATATTTTCGGCTGCATGGCGAGTGCGCTGGCAATGACTACCCGCTGGGTTTCCCCGCCGGAAAGGGTGCCGGGATGACGATGGCGCAGAGGCTGACATTCCGTCAGCGTAAGGGCGGCATCTATGCGCTGCATAATTTCAGTCTCGGTAAGGCAGAGATTTTCCGGGCCAAACGCCACTTCTTCCTCCACGCTGAAAGTACAACCTGAAAGCTGCAGGTAAGGTGACTGCTGCACAAGCTGGATGGTACTCGACTGCTCGACCAGCGATAGTTGCCCGATGGGATTACCCAGTAGCGTGCCTGTGCCCTCAATTTCTCCCGGAAGGAAGTCGGGGTACCAGCCAGCCATCAGCTGTGCCAGCGTACTTTTCCCGCTGCCGTTCTCACCAAAAATAGCCACCATACCAGGCCTGGCGTAATGGAAATCGTAACAGGCGGATGGCCGCATAGCGTGCGTCGGAATATAGCGAAACTGCTCTAACGTAACCATATCCAGATTCCTGTCTCAACTGCCATCAGAACCACCATACCGTAGCGGGCCAGACGTTGTAAGGTGCTGTCTGGCGGCGCCCATAGCGTGGTGCGAGTGCGATGCAGGCGAAATCCCCGCATATCGAGCGCTGCACCGCGAACGGCCAAGTCATTGAGCGCGTTATGGGTGAGCGGCACAATTAATGCCGGCATAGCGCGTAAACGTTGGTACCAGGACTCATCCAGCGGTACGCCGCGTGCGCGCTGTGCCTCGTGAATAATCGCCAATTGGTGTTTGAGCTGTTCAACCACCAGCAGCGGGCCTGCGAACAGATAGGCAACGCCTGGCGGCAGGCGTGAAGCAAACAGGGCGCGCATAAAGCGCGCAACCGGCACGTACTGCATCCACATCTGCGATGTCGACACAATGGCCAGGATCCGTAGCCAGAGCGTAACGGCATCGGCCCAGCGTTCTGGTGCGCGCGGCTGCCCGCTAATCCACTCGGTAAGCCATCCGCCGTGTACCAGCCATAGCCCCAGTCCTAAGGGGATCATCAGCCAGAGTACGTATTTCGCCCGCGACCGCGTAGCCTTCATACATAGCAAACCGACAAACGTCGCGGCGCTATACAAGCTGAGCGGCACTCCGGCTGGCAGCAGGAGCGTGGAGCAGGCGGCAAGCGCCCACAGAGTTAACGACGTAAACGGATGCATTTAGCGCACGGCAGACATCGTAGGGAAATGGCGCGTGGTGCGCAGCGGAAGTTGTCGCAGCAGCACCCAGACGATGATTGCCGTGAGGATTTTATCGACCAGATTCGCACCGATGACGGTGATGGCGACGGACTCCACCAGGTTCTGACCGACCGAGTGCATCCAGGCGACAAAAAGATCCGCGCCGCTGCCAGTGACACCGCCGAACAGAGTCGTGCGAATCGGCACGGCAACGAGGGTCACGGCAAGTGTGATAATTACGCCGCTGAGCACGACTTTAGGTAAGGTGCGAAACCATCCCGCCCGTGCCAGCCAACCGGCGACCAGTCCAATAACCATGGCAACGGGCGCAAAGGCGGCGGCGATCGGATCGGTCAGCAACCCCCACAATAGGTTAGTGAGTAATCCGGTTAGCATCCCCACAACCGGACCTAACAGCACCGCGCTGATCAACGTGCCAATCGAGTCGAGAAAAATAGGTAATTTCAACATGCTGATAAGCTGCCCACCGACCATGTTGATGGCGATAGCAATGACAATAAGAACCAGAGACTGGCTGGAAAATTGGCGACGCGCCATAAAAGACCTCGTATAAGTGAAGCATTAGCGGGATGAAATAACCAGTTCGTCATAACCGGAAACGGCGCAGGGCTGACGGCTGAATGCCAGAGACGTCAACTCGCCAATCACCAGTTCCAGCGTGGTTCGCACGGTACAGCCCGGCATCATGTGCCCGCCCAGCATCGCGCCGTGTGGGTCAGCAACCGCCAGATGAAGATGCTCGCCGGTAAGTTCCAGCGTGCCGTTCAGAGAGATAATTTCCCACGTACCCGTAAGTAATGTGGTTTCTTCACGTCCGGCGAAGCGCAGAGCAATGTTGGTCAAACTGCCGGTGCAACCCGCTATCCAGGCTGCCTGTAGTTGATGCTGCTGGATAAAAGCGTGTAGCGCTGAAAAGACTTCCTGGCCCGGTAATAAACGCAGCGCATGAAAGCGAGCTTCAGATGGTTGGGGATAGAATGTTGCCATAGTTGAGGGACTCCGAGACTCGGACGTTGCGCTGATAATATAGACACGGGTTAGGGAGCTTTCTGATATAAATCAGGATTTGTGACATGGCAACGAAATAATCTTGCTACGGTTATTCGTAATTCTGGAATATGGAATAAAAGTTGCGTTGAAGGACGTTAAAATGTGACGTAAGTCAGATAACTGTGTTCTGTTGCTGGACAATCATTCCTTTTATTCCGCGTTTCGCTTATTCTAGCTGAAGCGTTTCAGTCGATTAAATGTTCGACAATTAACCAATTAGTCGCAGTTTGCGACAGGTAAGGTTTCCCTGAGCGATTTGCTGCATTACTCTGTCTGCCACATCGTTTCTGAGAAATCCTTGCAGGAGACCTATGACCGTACGCGTAGCGATTAATGGTTTCGGTCGCATCGGACGCAACGTGGTTCGTGCTTTGTATGAATCCGGGCGTCGGGCGGAAATCACCGTGGTGGCAATCAACGAACTGGCGGATGCTGCAGGCATGGCGCATTTGTTGAAATATGACACCAGCCATGGGCGTTTTGCCTGGGATGTTCGTCAGGAACGAGACCAGCTCATCGTTGGCGATGACGCGATCCGCATTCTGCATGAGCGAACGCTCGATGCGCTTCCATGGCGCGAGCTGGGTGTCGACGTTGTGCTGGATTGTACGGGGGTCTTCGGCAGTCGCGAACACGGCGAGGCGCATATTGCCGCCGGCGCAAAGAAAGTGCTCTTTTCACATCCTGGTAGTCACGACATCGACGCAACCGTTGTGTTTGGCGTTAATCAGGATCAGTTGCGCGCTGAGCACCGGATCGTTTCCAATGCCTCCTGCACCACGAATTGCATAATACCCGTCATTAAATTGCTGGATGATGCTTACGGCATTGAGTCTGGTACCGTCACCACGATCCACTCCGCGATGCACGATCAGCAGGTTATTGATGCTTATCATCCTGACCTGCGTCGCACGCGAGCGGCCAGCCAGTCGATCATTCCGGTTGATACCAAACTGGCGGCGGGCATCACGCGAATTTTCCCGCAGTTTAACGATCGTTTTGAAGCGATAGCGGTGCGTGTACCGACCATAAATGTGACGGCGATCGACTTAAGCGTGACGGTGAAAAAACCAGTAAAAGCTAGTGAAGTCAACCAGTTGCTGCAAAAAGCAGCACAAGGTGCATTTCATGGTATAGTTGACTATACGGAATTACCGTTGGTCTCAGTAGATTTTAACCACGACCCGCACAGCGCCATCGTTGATGGTACACAAACGCGCGTGAGTGGCGCTCACCTGATCAAAACGCTGGTCTGGTGTGATAATGAATGGGGCTTTGCTAACCGTATGCTCGATACGACGTTAGCGATGGCTGCTATTGGTTTCAGGCTCGACGCTTGAGCGTCGACAAAACTTTATGAATCAACGAGAGGATTCACCATGTCTGTAATTAAGATGACCGATCTGGATCTGGCTGGTAAACGCGTTTTTATCCGTGCGGACCTGAACGTACCAGTTAAAGAAGGGAAAGTAACCAGCGATGCGCGTATCCGTGCTTCCCTGCCAACCATCGAACTGGCCCTGAAACAGGGTGCTAAAGTGATGGTAACTTCCCACCTGGGTCGTCCTACCGAAGGCGAGTACAACGAAGAATTCTCTCTGCTGCCGGTTGTTAACTACCTGAAAGACAAACTGTCTGCTCCGGTTCGCCTGGTAAAAGATTACCTAGACGGCGTTGAAATCGCTGCCGGTGAACTGGTTGTTCTGGAAAACGTTCGCTTCAACAAAGGCGAGAAGAAAGACGACGAAGCGCTGTCCAAAAAATATGCTGCTCTGTGCGACGTATTCGTTATGGACGCTTTCGGTACTGCTCACCGTGCGCAGGCGTCCACCCACGGTATCGGTAAATTCGCCGATGTCGCTTGTGCAGGTCCGCTGCTCGCTGCCGAGTTGGATGCACTGGGTAAAGCACTGAAAGAACCTGCTCGTCCGATGGTTGCTATCGTTGGTGGTTCTAAAGTTTCTACCAAACTGACCGTTCTTGATTCTCTGTCAAAAATCGCTGACCAGCTGATTGTTGGCGGTGGTATCGCGAACACCTTCGTTGCTGCTCAAGGTCACAACGTGGGTAAATCCCTGTACGAAGCTGACCTGGTTGACGAAGCTAAGCGTCTGCTGACCACTTGCGACATCCCGGTCCCAACCGACGTTCGCGTTGCGACTGAATTCTCTGAAACCGCACCGGCTACCCTGAAATCCGTTAGCGATGTAAAAGAAGACGAGCAGATCCTGGATATCGGCGACGCTTCTGCACAGCAGCTGGCTGACATTCTGAAGAATGCGAAAACCATTCTGTGGAACGGCCCAGTTGGCGTGTTCGAATTCCCGAACTTCCGCAAAGGTACTGAAATCGTTGCTAATGCCATCGCAGACAGCGAAGCATTCTCTATCGCAGGCGGCGGTGACACCCTGGCAGCAATCGACCTGTTCGGCATTGCTGACAAAATCTCCTACATCTCTACTGGCGGCGGCGCGTTCCTCGAATTCGTGGAAGGCAAAGTACTGCCAGCAGTAGCCATGCTCGAAGAGCGTGCTAAAAAGTAAGAATTTAATGGGCAGGGAAACCTGCCCTTATTTTAGCGCGCTTTAGGGCGCGCGCCCTTTCCAAGGCCGAAGATACAGGACTCGTAAAATGTCTAAAATTTTTGATTTCGTAAAACCAGGCGTAATCACTGGTGATGACGTACAGAAAGTTTTCCAGGTAGCTAAAGAAAACAACTTTGCTCTGCCAGCTGTTAACTGCGTGGGTACCGACTCCATCAACGCCGTTTTGGAAACTGCTGCAAAAGTTAAAGCGCCGGTAATCGTACAATTCTCCAACGGTGGTGCTTCTTTCATCGCGGGTAAAGGCGTGAAGTCCGACGTTCCTCAGGGCGCTGCAATCCTGGGTGCTATCTCTGGCGCGCATCACGTTCACCAGATGGCTGAACACTACGGTGTTCCGGTTATCCTGCACACTGACCACTGCGCGAAGAAATTGCTGCCGTGGATCGACGGTCTGCTGGACGCGGGCGAAAAACACTTCGCAGCAACCGGCAAACCGCTGTTCTCTTCTCACATGATCGACCTGTCTGAAGAGTCTCTGGAAGAGAACATCGAAATCTGCTCCAAATACCTGGCGCGCATGTCCAAAATGGGCATGACTCTGGAAATCGAACTGGGTTGCACCGGTGGCGAAGAAGATGGCGTGGACAACAGCCACATGGACGCTTCTGCACTGTACACCCAGCCGGAAGACGTTGATTACGCATACACCGAGCTGAGCAAGATCAGCCCGCGTTTCACCATCGCAGCTTCCTTCGGTAACGTACACGGCGTTTACAAGCCGGGTAACGTCGTTCTGACCCCGACCATCCTGCGCGACTCTCAGGACTATGTTTCTAAGAAACATAACCTGCCGCACAACAGCCTGAACTTCGTCTTCCACGGCGGCTCCGGTTCTACTGCTCAGGAAATCAAAGACTCCGTAAGCTACGGCGTAGTGAAAATGAACATCGATACCGATACCCAATGGGCTACCTGGGAAGGCGTTCTGAACTACTACAAAGCAAACGAAGCTTACCTGCAGGGCCAGTTGGGTAACCCGAAAGGCGAAGATCAGCCGAACAAGAAATACTACGATCCGCGCGTATGGCTGCGTGCTGGTCAGGCAACCATGATCACCCGTCTGGAACAGGCTTTCAAAGAACTGAACGCGGTTGACGTTCTGTAATTTACGCCGTTCCACGTGACATGAGGCCCGCAAATGCGGGCCTTTTTTATTGCTATGTCAACGCTCTGCTGGCAGAGAATTCTGTGATCTGTTTGGCAAAATCCAGGTTTATTGTTTACCCTTGTCAGGTTGCCAGTCCCGTCAGGGCGGCTTTATTTCTCCCGTTTGGGTAAGCAAAAAAGGAATATTGAATGGAAGATTTGAATGTTGTCGACAGCATAAACGGTGCGGGCACCTGGCTGGTGCGCAACCAGGAACTGCTGTTGAGCTATGCCGTCAACATCGTTGCGGCCATCGCGATTGTCATTATCGGTATGATCGTGGCGCGCATTGTATCAAATACCGTTAACCGCCTGATGCTGGCGCGTAAAATTGATGCCACTGTTGCCGACTTCCTCTCTGCACTGGTGCGTTACGGTATTATCGCTTTCACGCTGATTGCCGCTCTGGGTCGCGTTGGGGTGCAAACAGCCTCCGTGATCGCCGTTCTCGGTGCCGCAGGTTTAGCCGTCGGTCTGGCGCTGCAAGGTTCGCTGTCCAACCTCGCAGCAGGTGTCCTGCTGGTAATGTTCCGTCCGTTCCGTGCGGGTGAGTATGTCGATCTCGGCGGCGTAGCGGGAACCGTGCTCAACGTGCAGATTTTCTCCACCACCATGCGTACCGTTGACGGTAAGATTGTAGTGATCCCGAACGGTAAAATTATTGCCGGGAACATCATTAACTTCTCTCGTGAGCCGGTTCGACGTAACGAATTTATTATCGGTGTGGCTTACGACTCCGATATCGATCTGGTGAAAAAAATCCTCACCGATATCATTCAGTCGGAAGATCGCATTCTTAAAGACCGTGAAATGACGGTGCGCCTGAATGAGCTGGGGGCTTCCTCAATTAATTTTGTGGTACGCGTCTGGAGCAACAGCAGCGACCTGCAAAGCGTCTACTGGGACGTACTGGAACGTATTAAGCGCGAGTTCGATGCCAACGGCATCAGCTTCCCATATCCGCAGATGGATGTGAACTTCAAGCGTGTGAAAGAGCGCGCGGCAGAGTAATTACGCGCCCGGAGGCACTTTTGCTTTCCGGGCCGATAAAAACTTTCTTTCCATTAATTTCCCTAATCTGCGATTAAAATTATCCATTTCCGCTAATGTTTTCCCCGCGCTATAGTCTGCTCCTAAGAGAAACAGTTCGGGATGATTAACGTGTTATCGTATTACTTTCAAGGGCTTGCACTTGGTGCGGCCATGATTCTTCCGCTTGGTCCGCAAAACGCCTTCGTGATGAACCAGGGCATTCGCCGCCAGTATCACATCATGATTGCTTTACTCTGTGCTATCAGCGATTTAGTGCTGATTTGTGCGGGGATCTTTGGCGGTAGCGCCTTGCTGATGCAGTCACCATGGCTGATGGCGCTGGTCACCTGGGGTGGGGTGGCTTTTTTACTCTGGTACGGTTTCGGGGCGTTAAAAACGGCGATGAGCAGTAATCTGGAACTGGCCAGTGCCGAGGTGATGAAGCAGGGGCGCTGGAAAATCATCGCCACCATGCTGGCGGTGACATGGCTCAATCCCCATGTTTACCTGGATACCTTTGTGGTGCTGGGGAGTCTGGGGGGGCAACTGGACGTTGAGCCGAAGCGCTGGTTTGCGCTGGGAACCGTCAGCGCTTCGTTCCTGTGGTTTTTCGGTCTGGCATTGCTGGCGGCCTGGCTGGCTCCGCGTCTGCGCACTGCTAAAGCGCAGCGCATCATCAATACGCTGGTAGGATTAGTGATGTGGTTTATTGCTTTTCAACTGGCAAAAGAAGGTGTTGCGCACGTTCATGCGTTGTTCAACTAAGTGTTGTCTGATGGACAACGCAGCGAGATCGTCTAAGCTTGCCTGCATGTGCCCTGAGTTTCGGGGTAATTGTTGAAACATGGAGGAACGACCGTGAAGTTCAAAATAATGGCCCTGGCGGCATTAGTCGGATTCAGCGCACTATCGGTACAGGCAAATGAGCTGCCAAATGGACCGCACATCGTGACTTCCGGAACAGCAAGCGTGGATGCGACACCAGACATAGCTACGCTGGCAATTGAAGTGAACGTTGCTGCCAAGGATGCGGCTTCAGCGAAGAAGCAGGCCGATGAGCGCGTGGCGCAATATCTGTCCTTCCTTGAACAGAACCAGATAGCGAAGAAAGACATTAGCGCGGCCAACCTGCGTACCCAGCCGGATTACGACTACCAGAACGGTAAAAGTATCCTCAAAGGGTATCGTGCGGTGCGCACCGTTGAAGTCACGCTGCGTCAGCTGGACAAACTTAACGCTCTGCTCGATGGCGCGCTGAAGGCTGGTCTGAATGAGATCCGTTCGGTATCGCTTGGTGTTGCCCAACCGGATGCTTACAAAGATAAAGCGCGTAAAGCGGCAATTGATGATGCTATTCATCAGGCAGAACAACTGGCTGCGGGCTTCAATAGCAAACTTGGCCCGGTGTACAGCGTGCGCTACCACGTTTCCAATTATCAGCCGAGCCCGATGGTACGGATGATGAAAGCAGATGCCGCACCTGCTGCTTCTGCTCAGGAAACCTACGAACAGCCGGTTATTCAGTTTGACGATCAGGTTGATGTCGTCTTCCAGATTGAGCCGACGGCGGGGCAACCAGCCGCAACGCCAGCCAAAACTCAGTAATTGTTGCAGACCCGGCTTTCCAGCTGGGTTTTTTCTGTGAGCAACTGTAAAAATGAGACTTCACATCCGGTCTTTTTTTTCGCCGTAATGAGGATAGGCCATAGCGATTTTTAAGGGGACGCTATGGATATTTTTATCTCGAAAAAGATGCGTAATTTCATTCTGCTGGCGCAAACCAATAACATCGCCAGAGCGGCAGAAAAAATACATATGACCGCATCGCCCTTCGGTAAAAGCATTGCTGCACTGGAAGATCAAATCGGCTATACGCTGTTTACCCGCAAAGATAACAACATCAGCCTGAATAAAGCAGGACAAGAGCTGTATCAGAAGCTGTTTCCCGTTTATCAGCGCCTCTCTGCCATTGATAACGAAATCCATAACGCCTCTCGCCGCTCGCGGGAAATTGTTATCGGCATCGACAATACCTACCCAACGATTATTTTTGACCAGTTGATTAGCCTTGGTGACAAGTATGACGGTGTGACGGCTCAGGCCGTTGAATTCAGCGAGAATGGGGTGATTGATAACCTGTTCGATCGCAAACTGGATTTTATTATCTCGCCGCAGCACGTTTCCCCCCGCGTGCAGGAGCTGGAAAATCTGGCGATCAGCGAACTGCCTCCGCTGCGTCTGGGGTTTCTCGTTTCCCGACGCTATGAAGAAAAACAGCCGCAGGATCTGCTGCGCGAGCTGCCCTGGCTGCAAATGCGCTTCCAGAATCGCGCCAACTTTGAGGCGATGCTGGATGCATACATGCGACCCTGCGGGATCAACCCGACGATTATCTATCGTCCGTACAGCTTTATGGCGAAGATTAGCGCGGTGGAGCGCGGGCAGTTTTTGACGGTGATCCCTCACTTCGCCTGGCGGCTGGTGAACCCGTCGACACTGAAATATTTCGACGCGCCCGGCAGCCCCATGTATATGCAGGAGTTTCTCTATTCGCTGAAAAATCATCGCTATACCGCCACCATGCTCCAGCATATTGCTGAAGATCGTGACGGTAGTGCAAGTTAACCTAGCATCGAGCCTGTTTCGAGAAGGTTGCGATGCAGATCGAACGCATGGCTGAGATCGTGATGGATATGCCCGCCGGGCGCTTTTTCCAGATAGCGGTGCAAGTAATCTCTGTAAAGCGGATGCGCACAGTTATTGATAATCGTGTGCGCCCGCTGCATCGGAGATAACCCTCGCAGATCGGCAATCCCTTGTTCGGTCACGATCACTTTAACGCTATGTTCGCTGTGGTCGACATGGCTGCACATCGGTACGATGGTTGAGATTTTCCCGCCTTTGGCAATCGACGGCGCCATAAAGATAGACAGGTAGGCGTTGCGCTCGAAGTCCCCGCTGCCGCCGATGCCATTCATCAGGTTCACCCCCGCAACGTGCGTGGAATTGGCATGACCGTAGATATCAAACTCCAGACCGACGTTGAGCGCAATAACCCCCAGCCGACGAATGATTTCCGGGTTATTGGAGATCTCCTGCGGGCGCAAAACAATCCGGCTGGCGAAGAAGTCCATGTTGTCGTAAATCTTCTGTAGCGACGGGGCTGAAATGGTCAGGCTGGAGGCGCTGGCACCGGTTATCTTGCCCGTTTCCAGCAGATGCACCACCGACTCCTGCAACACCTCCGAATACATCATAAAGGGCGGGATATCTGGGTTCTCGCCCAGTCGAGCCATTACCGCGTTGTTGATATTGCCCACCCCGCTTTGTAAGGGCAGAAACTCAGCTGGAATGCGTTTGTGCGCCATTTCTGCCAGCAGAAAAGAGACTACGTTATCGGCAATTTGTTGGCTGACCGGATTGGTTTTATCCGATGCATTTCCTGCATCGGGCAGTTCGGTATCCACCACCGCAACCACCTTTTTGGGGTCTATCTGTACGCACTGACTGCCTACGCGATCCATGGTATGAAAAATGGGTACGCTGTTACGCCGCGGCGGCGCACCGGGTATCACGATGTCGGCAAACTCCGCCACACGCGGATTATGGTAATGATTCAATTCAATGATCACTTTTTTCGCCCGCAGCAGCCAGGTGGGGGCATTACCGATACCGCTGGACAGCCAAATCCGGCCATCCGGCGCGATGGCTGAGGCTTCAATGACGGCAACATCGATCTCGCCAAAAAAGCCGTAATTAACCATTTGCGCCACTTCGCTCAAATGGAGATCGACAAACCTCACCTGGCCCTGATTAATTTTCTCGCGCAGGCCCGATGACGTTTGATAAGGCGCACGCCAGGAAACGGCATCCGCCGCGGATAGTACATCATCAGCGGCGGCGCCAATTGATGCTCCGGTCAGCAGGCGGATCTGAAAAGGCTGTCCGTTCTGATGCTGTTCGCAGGCACGTTGGGCAATTGCGGTGGGTAACGCTTTTGGCGAACCCGCGGGGGTAAAGCCGCTAAACGCCACCATATCATCGTGCTGGATAATTTCTGCCGCCTGTTCGGCGCTCATCCGTTTCATGGCCGTCTCCTTCCTCAGACGTGATTAATGGCCGACAAAATTTGGTTTACGTTTTTCCATAAACGCGTTCATCCCTTCCTGATAATCCTCGCTGTCGTACACCGCGCGGCGCATGCCCTGAATGCGCTCGAACTCATCGGAATTCATGGTGTGCGCTTCACCCAGCACTCGCAGCTCTTCTTTAATGACGGCGATCGCCAGCGGCGCTTTCTCCGAGATGTGGTGCGCCATTTGCAGAGTGAAATCCTCCAGTTCGTCTACAGGAACCACATGGTTGAGGATCCCGACGGCCATCGCACGCTGAGCGGTAATCGGTGAGGCGGTAAAGATCAGCTCTTTCACGATGTGAAAACCGGCGTCGCGAGTCAGGTTGTGGATGCCGACTAGGTTATACGGCACGCCGAGGTTGACCGGGGTCATCGAGAAGGTGGATGTTTCAGCGGCGATGATCAGATCGGAACTCATGATCATCTCAAATGCGCCGCCCCAGACGCTGCCTTCAACCATAGAGATCACCGGTTTTGGATATTTTTGGATCATGCGGGTTATCTGACGCAGCGGATCGTCATAGGAGAGCGGATCTCGACGTCCGGTCGGGAGTTCATGAATATCATGCCCGGCGGAGAAAACTTTGGCTCCACTCGGAGCGCGCAGAATGATGCAGCGAATGTCCGCACGATTGAGATCGCTCAGCGCCTGCATCAGATCGTCAATAAACACTTTACTCAGGGCATTGAGCTTGCGGGCGTAATTGAACTCAATAACCGCGACTTTCTGGATGATGACCACGTTGACGTATTGATAAGACATAATGTTCTCTTTATTGAAAGTAATGATGCTGGATAAATTCGCTGATGTGCCGCAGACCGGTGCGCGGCGACAGATCGTTATTTTTGACGGCCTGTAGCGTCTGCTGGAAATAGCGGTCGAAATCAGTCCGCGCAAACAGCAGATGTAGGGCTTCTTCTTCAGCCTGCTGGTGTAACCAGTCCACCGCCTGCTGCTGGCGGACTTTTTCCAGTCGACCGCTGGCAGTAAGGCACGTTTTAAAGTCGGTTATCGCCTGCCAGACCTCCTCAATACCGCGTTTTTCCAGGGCGCTACAGGTCAGAACCAGCGGCTGCCACTCGTCATATTTACGGCGCAGAATATGCAGGGCGGATTCGTACATATGACGGGCGATGGCCACGCTGGCATGGTTCTCACCGTCGTCCTTGTTGATGACGACCAGATCCGCCATTTCCATCAGACCTTTCTTGATGCCTTGCAAATCGTCGCCACCGCCAGCGATTTGCAGGGAGATAAAGCAATCCACCATGTCTGCGACTTCGGTTTCTGACTGCCCAACCCCGACGGTTTCTACAATCACCACGTCAAAGCCAGCCGCCTCGCACAACAGCATTAATTCGCGGGCGCGCTGGCTGGCTCCGCCTAAATGACCGCTGGAAGGGACCGGGCGAATAAACGCAGATTCGGCGCGAGACAGCTCCGTCATGCGGGTTTTATCGCCAAGAATGCTGCCGCCGCTGACCGGGCTGCTGGGATCGACGGCGATCACCGCCACCCGTAATCCGTGACGGATTAACAGCATGCCGAAGGCTTCCAGAAAGGTGCTTTTGCCCGCGCCCGGCGTACCGGTTATCCCCAAACGCAGGGCGTTACCGGTGAACGGCATAATTGCGTCCAGCAACTGCGTAATCAGCGGCTGGTGGCGCGGGTGGCTGCTTTCGACCAGCGTCATCGCCTGGGCGAGCGTAGCCCGTTCGCCAAGTCGCAAGCGGCGGACGGTATCCTCAAGCGTGGCGGCGTTAATCATGATGCTGACTGATACGGGTTAACACATCGCGGACGCTGTCGAGCATTGGCGTGCCGGGGCCATAAATGGCAGCCACACCATGCTCGTGCAGGAAGGCGTAATCCTGTGGCGGAATAACGCCTCCTGCTACCACGCAGATATCTTCACGCCCCCATTTTTTGAGCGCGGTAACCAGTTCCGGGATCAGCGTTTTATGACCTGCCGCCAGTGACGATGCGCCTATTACATGCACATCGTTTTCTACTGCCAGACGGGCGATCTCTTCTGGTGTGGAGAACATCGGACTGAGATCGACATCGAAGCCGAGATCGGAGTAGGCGCTGGCGATCACTTTCGCGCCGCGATCGTGACCATCCTGGCCCATCTTGGCGATCAGGATCCTCGGTCGGCGACCATTTTCCGCGAGGAACTGTTCGGTTTGCGCAACGATGGCGTCGAACTCATCGGCGGATTTGTCGGACTGGTGATAGCTTTGCGCAATCACGCCGGTGACGCACTGGCTGGGAACCAGATAGCGGTCAAAAGCGGTTTCCAGCGCGTCGGAGATCTCACCAAGCGTGGCGCGAACGCGGGCGGCGTTAACGGCGGCGGCCAGTAGATTTTCATTATGCTGCGCGGCGTGGGTCAGCGCCGCGAGCGCGGCATTGACGGCATCTGTATCGCGAGTTGCGCGGATATGCTGCAACGAGGCAATTTGCTCGTTGCGTACCTTCACGTTGTCGATTTCCAGTACCGACGTTTCGTCTTCTTTATCCAGCTTGTACTTATTCACGCCGACGATAACGCGTTTACCCTGGTCGATCAGCGACTGCTCGCGCGCGGAAGCTTCTTCGATCATCCGTTTAGGGAGCCCGGCTTCGATCGCTTTCGCCATGCCGCCTGCCTCATCAATTTGTTTGATGATCGTGCGCGCTTGCTTCACGATTTGATCGGTGAGCGACTCGACGTAATACGATCCGGCCAGCGGATCGACGGTGCGGCAGATCTCTGACTCTTCCTGAATGATGATCTGTGTATTACGCGCGATGCGGGCGGAGAAATCGGTGGGTAGCCCGAGCGCCTCATCAAAGGCGTTGGTATGCAGAGACTGGGTGCCGCCAAGCGTAGCGCCGAGCGCTTCAATGGTCGTGCGGATCACGTTGTTGTAAGGATCCTGCTCGGTCAGACTCCAGCCGGAGGTCTGGCAGTGGGTACGCAGAGCGAGAGATTTCGGGTTGTTTGCGCCAAAACCGCTGACTGCTTCACTCCACAAATAGCGAGCCGCGCGCAGCATGGCGACGTTCATAAACAGATCCATGCCGATGCCGAAGAAGAATGACAGGCGCGGCGCGAAGTCATCAATTTTCAGCCCGGCAGACAGCGCGGCTTTGATGTACTCAATGCCGTCAGCCAGCGTAAACGCCACCTGCTGGACGCAGTTCGCCCCGGCTTCCCCCATGTGATAACCGCTGATACTGATGGTGTTATAGCGCAGCATATTGGCGGAACACCAGGCGATGATGTCGGCGATGATGCGCATTGAAGGTTTTGGCGGGTAAATGTAGGTGTTGCGGCACAGGTACTCTTTCAGAATATCGTTCTGAATGGTCCCGGTGAGTTGCTCCGGCGTTACGCCTTGTTCTTCTGCAGCCACGATATAAAACGCCAGTACCGGCAGCACCGCGCCGTTCATGGTCATTGATACCGACATCTTATCCAGCGGAATCTGGTCGAACAGCACCTTCATATCTTCGACAGTATCGATCGCCACGCCCGCTTTGCCGACGTCACCTGCCACGCGCGGGTTGTCAGAGTCATAGCCGCGATGGGTGGCAAGGTCAAAGGCGACGGAAAGTCCTTTTTGCCCGGCGGCGAGGTTGCGGCGGTAAAAGGCGTTGGACTCTTTGGCGGTAGAGAAACCAGCGTACTGGCGAATGGTCCACGGCTGCGCGGTATACATGGTGGCGCGCGGGCCACGCACGTAAGGCGGTAGGCCGGGAAGAGTGCCTGTGACTTCCAGATTATCGAGGTCCGCTTCAGTGTATAGCGGCTTGATGGCAATTCCTTCCGCCGTCTGTCTTTCCAGCGATTCGACGGTTTTTTCCCGTCGACTGAGTTCTTTATTAGCGAGTGTTTGCCACTCCTGCACATTTGCCATTTTTTGCTCCGTATTACGCAATAAGTTGAATCTTTGCGGATACGGTGAGCTTTTTCATTTGGCTTGTCGCCAGCAAAAAATAGCCAACAGGGCGTCGTTTTTTGCCGCATGGCGTGTTTGATTTTGTGATTTATTTCAAAGACGTGGCGGGAATAGCATGAATAGAGGGTAAAGGCTTGTCGGCCGGATAAGGCGTTACGCCGCCATCCGGCACTCTGGAGCAATAAACGGTTTAATCCTGGCGCAACACCTTGTGCCCGTATTCCAGCAGCGCATCGGTAACGTTGCGCATCATGCGGCTTTCCGGTGCAAAACGGTGCCAGTACAGCATTCGACGCTGGAACAGACCTGGCGTTAAGTCGATCAGCTCGCCGCTTTCCAGCTCTTTCTCAATCTGTAAGTGCGGGATCATGCAGCAGGTGGTGCCCTGACGCGCCAACTGGACGAAGGCTTCAGACGAGTTAACGATGTGGCACGGCACGCTGCCCGGCGGCAGGTCGAAGTTTTGTTGCAGGAACGCCTGATGCATATCATCAAGATGGTCAAACGCTACCGCCGGGGCTTTCAGCAGGGCGGAGCGGGTGACGCCGTTAGGGAAATAACGCTCGGCGAAAGGTTTGGAGCCAACAAACAGGTAGTCCAGCGCGCCAAGTTTATCCACCAGACAGCTTGGCAGCGCCTGATGTTGGATACTCACCGCACCGACTACTTCACCACGACGCAGACGTTCCTGGGTGCGCGTTTCATCCTCAACCTGCAGGTTCAGCCGAATCGGTGAATTGGCCAGTACCGGGGCTAACGCCGGAAGCAACCAGGTCGCCAGACTGTCGGCGTTCACTGCCAGTGAGAGCAGCAGCGGCGTCGATCCGGTTTGTTCATCACCCAGCCACTCGTCTTCCAGCAGTTCAACCTGACGCAAAAGCGCCAGTAGTTTCTGCCCCTGTTCGGTTGGGCGTGGTGGTACGGTACGCACCAGCAGCGGTTGTCCGAACATATTCTCAAGCTGTTTTATGCGCTGTGAAACCGCGGATTGCGTGATGCACAGCTTTTGCGCCGCGCGCTCAAATCCTCGTTCACGAATAACCGCATCCAGTGCTTGTAGTGTTCTGTAGTCCGGACGTTTCATTGCTTTGACGCACTCCTGAAAATTTTGCTTGTTCTGCACTATGACACAAATTTAGGTTGGGTAAAGACGAAATCCGCCGCTTGCGAGCGGGTGTGGGGACATTTTTCTGCACAATGTTCTATAATGCGCGTGAATTTTCCCACCATATTCACACCACAGGCGAAACGATCATGACGCAGGATGAACTGAAAAAAGCAGTAGGATGGGCGGCACTTCAGTATGTACAGCCCGGTACCATTGTGGGCGTAGGTACAGGTTCAACAGCCGCACACTTTATTGATGCGCTGGGCACAATGAAAGGTCAGATTGAAGGTGCGGTATCCAGTTCGGACGCTTCAACCGAAAAACTCAAAAGCCTTGGCATCCACGTGTTCGATCTTAACGAAGTTGATAGTCTCGGCGTATACGTGGACGGCGCGGATGAAATCAACGGCCACATGCAGATGATCAAGGGCGGCGGTGCAGCGTTGACCCGTGAAAAAATCATTGCTTCCGTGGCGAAGAAATTTATCTGCATCGCGGATGCGTCCAAAGAAGTCGACATTCTCGGCAACTTCCCGCTGCCGGTTGAAGTGATCCCAATGGCGCGCAGCGCTGTGGCTCGCCAATTGGTGAAGCTGGGCGGTCGTCCTGAATATCGTCAGGGCGTAGTGACGGACAACGGCAACGTGATCCTTGATGTACATGGTCTGGAGATCCTTGATGCCGTGGCCATGGAAAACGCCATCAATGCGATTCCGGGCGTGGTAACCGTCGGTCTGTTTGCCAACCGTGGTGCGGATGTCGCGCTGATCGGTACCCCAGACGGCGTGAAAACTATCGTAAAATGATCTGATGGGAGTGTCTTCTCCCGTTAAAAAAATTTTGGCAGGGCAAATTTGGTGACTTGTGTCACGTTTATAATATTGTCCTGCCGATCTCTCCAAAGAAAAAGTTATCGCCAGTATTTTCCTCTGACATTTCTCTCTGAATGACATTTCTTCAGCACGGCGACGCAAACGTTCATATTGCCGCAATATTATTTTTTGATATGTTGAAGAGGCGGATGAAAATCCCACACACAACACATCAGTTTGAACAAAAAAAGACAGGGTCGGGGAAATGGCAAAGGTATCACTGGAGAAAGATAAGATTAAATTTCTGCTGGTAGAAGGCGTGCATCAAAAAGCACTCGAAAGCCTTCGTGCGGCAGGTTATACCAACATCGAGTTTCACAAAGGCGCTCTGGACACTGAACAACTGAAAGAGTCCATCCGTGATGCCCACTTCATTGGCCTGCGATCCCGTACCCATCTGACTGAAGATGTGATTGACGCCGCAGAGAAACTGGTCGCGATTGGCTGCTTCTGTATCGGCACCAACCAGGTTGATCTGACCGCTGCGGCAAAGCGCGGGATCCCCGTGTTTAACGCACCATTCTCTAACACGCGTTCCGTTGCGGAACTGGTGATTGGCGAACTGCTTCTCCTGCTACGCGGTGTACCTGAAGCGAACGCCAAAGCACACCGCGGCGTGTGGAACAAACTGGCTACCGGCTCCTTTGAAGCGCGTGGCAAAAAACTGGGGATCATCGGCTACGGCCACATTGGTACTCAGTTAGGCATTCTGGCGGAATCGCTGGGGATGCATGTCTATTTCTATGATATTGAAAATAAACTCCCACTCGGCAACGCCACGCAGGTGCAGCATCTTTCCGACCTGCTCAATATGAGCGACGTGGTCAGTTTGCACGTACCGGAAAATGCCTCCACCAAAAATCTGATGGGCGCGCGTGAGATTGCGTTGATGAAACCAGGCGCGCTGCTGATTAACGCCGCACGTGGTACGGTTGTTGATATTCCTGCGCTGTGCGACGCGTTAGCGACCAAGCACCTGGCAGGGGCGGCAATCGACGTATTCCCAACCGAGCCGGCAACCAACAGCGATCCTTTCACTTCGCCGCTGTGTGATTTCGACAACGTGATCCTGACGCCGCACATTGGTGGTTCAACGCTGGAAGCGCAGGAAAACATCGGTCTGGAAGTGGCTGGGAAACTGACCAAGTATTCCGATAACGGCTCTACGCTGTCTGCAGTTAACTTCCCGGAAGTTTCGCTGCCGCTACACGGCGGTCGTCGTCTGATGCACATTCACGAAAACCGTCCGGGCGTACTGACCGCGCTGAACCAGATTTTTGCCGAGCAGGGCGTCAACATTGCCGCACAGTATCTGCAGACTTCCGCACAGGTAGGTTACGTGGTTATTGATATTGAAGCGGATGAAGATGTGGCGGAGAAAGCGTTGCTGGCGATGAAAGCCCTCCCGGGTACTATTCGTGCTCGTCTGCTGTACTGATTTCCTCTACATG
The DNA here is from genome assembly GCF_004322975.1 of Citrobacter sp. ABFQG. Lineage (NCBI taxonomy): Bacteria > Pseudomonadati > Pseudomonadota > Gammaproteobacteria > Enterobacterales > Enterobacteriaceae > Citrobacter > Citrobacter sp. ABFQG. The sequence continues at coordinate 4,742,156 of NZ_CP036435.1, read as the reverse complement.
GGCAGGCGGTTGACCTGCCCATCTTTCCTCTGATTTTCCTGCCTTACTATCTCTTTGTGTAACGCATGCATTCCGTTTTCGACCCTTGCCGCAATTGGTAATTAAAGGCTGCGCTCTGCGTTGTACATCAATAAAAGGAATTTACGATAGGGGCTCAGCATCGTGCTGAAACGGGAAAGCCCCAACCGAAGCAGGGGCTTTAAAAAGGAAAGGGACGATGATGAGATACGTCATCATGCTGCTGATCCTGTTAATCATCGCTTCGCCAGCATATTAACAGAGAGTACGCAGGAGGGAGGTTCGCCTCCCTCACCCTTCACCGAGAAAGTTAGTTTAAAAAAACGGCGCTGTCAATCGACAAAAAAGCTACCATTCCCATACTTTTGATGGCGTCACCACCGCAGGCAGCGGGATATCCCATTCTTCAACAGGCAGCTTTTCTACTCGCTGACAATCGTGCGCGTAGCCTACGGGCTGGATCTTATGCTGCTGCCAGTTTTGTAGCGTGCGGTCATAAAATCCGCCGCCCATGCCCAGGCGTTGTCCATATTCATCAAACGCCACTAACGGCGTAATCAGTACATCCAGCTGTGACAGCGGTAATACGTCACGTACATCAAGTCGTGGTTCCTGGATCTTTAAGCGATTGGTTACCAGGTCGCTATGCGGATGATAGTGCAGGAACAGCAAATTACCGGTGCTGAAGGGATGAAGAACCGGAAGATAAACGCGCTTGCCCGCTCGCCACAGCTGATCTATTAGCGGCTGGGTATCGAGTTCGCCATCGAACGAGAGGAATACTGCCACCGTATGAGCGAGTACAACAGGGGGAAAGCTGAGCATTCGGGTCGCGGCTTGCTGACCGTATTGTCGTTGCTGTTCGGAGGTAAGCGCACGACGACGCTGCCGAATCAGTTGACGAATTTCTTGCCGGGATAAAGGGAGTTCAGAAAGTAATGTCATGGCTGTTGCCAGGTAGAAGGGAATCTCCGAGATGCCGCCGCAGGCTGTAACCCTTGAACCCTTGGTTCAAGGTGAATGTGTCGTCACAGTTTTAAGGCTTCTCGGACGGGCCGAGCATGCTCACCAACCGTGGAGCGCCACATTCTTGTGGTATGAAATATCGGCTCAGGGGACTGGCCCGCTTGCAAACATCTCAGAGAAATTTTGTCTTCACGGTCACTCTACCACAGTAAACCGAAAAGTGTTATTCAAAGTTTTGGCCCGTTTTTTCGGTTATGCGACCCTGATCAAGCAACGCCTGTTCGATGGTCTGTTGTAGCATCCGAATACGTTGTTCCATGCTCGCCGCGTACTCACGCGTCTTCGCTTTTTCCTGAGTTAATTCATAGCTGATGTTCAACGCGGCGATGAAAACCAACTGCTCAGTATTTGTGACTCTAGTGCGAACTTTCAGATCTTGCAATCGCTGATTGAGATCGTCCGCAGCCTGATTCAACGCATCCCTTTGTTCAGGCGGGCAATTCACTCGCAGTGAACGGCCAAATATTTGGATATCGACGGGTTGTGCAGACATGCCACCTTCCTGCTGATTGACTGCGCTGCCTTCGTCTCCAGACCGTGGGTCCGCGAAGGGGCGACACTATAGCTACCCTGGTATCAAGATACAAGCCCTTTTCTGGTCCACCAGGGTCCAAAGTGGTAGCATACCATGAATATTCCTCCCTTTGATGACGAATGCTTATGTCTATACAGAACGAAATGCCTGGTTACAACGAAGTTAGCCAGTTTTTGAACCAACAAGGGGCTGGATTAACCCCGGCCGAAATGCACGGCTTGATAAGCGGAATGATTTGTGGTGGAAACAACGACAGCTCATGGCAGCCGCTGTTGCACGACCTGACGAACGAAGGCCTGGCCTTTGGTCACGAGCTGGCTCAGGCGCTGCTGAAAATGCACTCTGCCACCAGCGATGCCCTCGAAGACGACGGCTTCCTTTTTCAGCTTTATCTGCCTGAAGGGGATGACGTCAGCGTGTTCGATCGCGCCGATGCGCTGGCGGGATGGGTAAACCACTTTTTGCTGGGTCTTGGCGTCACGCAGCCGAAGCTCGACAAAGTAACCGGCGAAACCGGGGAAGCGATTGACGACCTGCGCAATATCGCGCAGTTAGGGTATGACGAAGACGAAGATCAGGAAGAGCTGGAAATGTCGCTCGAAGAGATCATCGAATACGTGCGCGTAGCCGCTTTGCTGTGTCATGACACGTTTACGCGTCAGCAGCCGACTGCGCCGGAAGTCCGTAAACCGACTCTGCACTAAGAACGAAACGCAAAGGAGAGTGTGATGAGCGAGATATCTCAGCAAGAATTCCAGCGTCGTCGCCAGGCTTTACTGGCACAAATGCAGCCCGGCAGCGCCGCGCTGATTTTTGCCGCGCCTGAAGCGACGCGCAGCGCGGACAGTGAATATCCGTACCGCCAAAGCAGTGATTTCTGGTACTTCACCGGTTTTAACGAACCTGAAGCCGTGCTGGTGTTGATTAAAAGCGATGACACTCATAACCATAGCGTTTTGTTCAATCGGGTTCGCGATCTGACGGCGGAGATCTGGTTTGGTCGCCGTCTGGGCCAGGATGCTGCCCCGGCAAAACTTGGCGTTGACAGGGCGCTGGCCTTCAGTGAAATCAACCAACAGCTGCACCTGTTGCTCAATGGCCTGGACGCGGTGTACCACGCGCAGGGCGAATATGCCTGGGCCGACGAGATTGTGCACACGGCGCTGGATAAACTGCGTAAAGGCTCCAGACAAAATCTGCACGCACCTGCCGCGATTATCGACTGGCGTCCAATGGTGCATGAGATGCGCCTGTTCAAATCACCGGAAGAGATTGCGGTCATGCGTCGTGCCGGAGAAATCACCGCGCTGGCGCATACCCGTGCGATGGAAAAATGCCGTCCGGGAATGTTTGAATACCAGTTAGAAGGGGAGATTCACCACGAATTTACCCGCCATGGTGCGCGTTATCCGTCCTATAACACGATTGTCGGCAGCGGTGAAAACGGCTGTATCCTGCATTACACCGAAAATGAAAGTGAAATGCGCGATGGCGATTTGGTGCTGATCGACGCTGGCTGTGAATACAAAGGCTATGCGGGCGACATTACGCGTACCTTTCCGGTAAATGGTAAATTTACCCCAGCACAGCGTGAAATCTACGATATCGTGCTGGAATCCTTAGAGACCAGCCTGCGTCTGTATCGTCCCGGAACGTCCATTCAGGAAGTCACTGGCGAAGTGGTGCGCATCATGATTACGGGTCTGGTGAAACTCGGTATTTTGCACGGTGATGTCGATCAGTTGATTACCGAAAATGCACATCGCCCATTCTTTATGCATGGTCTAAGCCACTGGCTTGGGCTGGATGTGCACGACGTCGGCGTTTATGGTCAGGACCGCTCACGTATTCTTGAGCCGGGAATGGTGCTCACCGTCGAGCCGGGACTGTATATCGCGCCGGACGCCGATGTACCGCCGGCTTATCGTGGTATCGGCATTCGTATTGAGGATGACATCCTCATCACCGAGGACGGCAATGAAAACCTGACCGCCAGCGTAGTGAAGAAAGCGGATGACATTGAAGCATTAATGGCTGCGGCGCGACTGCAATGAGCGTGATTATCGTTGGTGGTGGTATGGTTGGCGCGACGCTGGCGTTGGCCATTTCTCAGCTCAGCCATGGGACTCTGCCGGTTCATCTGATAGAAGCGAGCGAACCTGAAACTGACCGCCATCCCGGGTTTGATGCCAGGGCGATCGCTCTGGCGGCAGGAACCTGCCAACAACTGGCGCGAATTGGCGTATGGCAGGCGATTGCCGATTGCGCAACGGCCATTAAAACGGTTCACGTCAGCGATCGCGGTCATGCCGGATTTGTGACGCTGGATGCGCAGGAATACCGTATTCCGGCTCTGGGCCAGGTGGTAGAACTGCACGACGTCGGGCTGCGTCTGTTTGCGCTGCTGCGCAAAGCACCGGGCGTCACATTGCATTGCCCCGATCGCGTAGCCAGCGTGTCGCGCACGCAGGAGCGCGTAGAAGTTACGCTGGAAAATGGCGAAATGATTGATGGTCGCCTGCTGGTGGCCGCCGACGGTACGCGCTCCGCACTGGCTACCGCCTGCGGTGTTGACTGGCTGCAACAGCCTTATGAGCAACTGGCGGTAATTGCCAACGTTACGACCTCTGTACCGCACGACGGGCGAGCGTTTGAACGCTTCACGCAATATGGTCCGCTGGCAATGCTTCCGATGTCTGACGGTCGCTGCTCGTTGGTGTGGTGCCATCCGCTGGAGCAGCGTGATGAGATTATGGCCTGGTCTGACGAACAGTTTTGCCGTGAACTACAAACCGCTTTTGGCTGGCGACTGGGACGTATTACCCAGGCCGGTAAACGCAACGCCTATCCGCTTTCGTTAACTACAGCGCTGAAGGCGATTACCCATCGTACCGTGCTGGTAGGGAACGCCGCCCAGACGCTGCATCCCATTGCCGGGCAAGGTTTCAACCTGGGCCTGCGTGACGTAATGAGCCTGGCTGAGACGTTGACGCAGGCGGAAAACGGCGCGGAAGATGTGGGTGATTATGCGGTGCTGGCACGCTATCAGCAGCGCCGCGAAAGCGATCGTGATACGACGATTGGTGTGACCAATAATTTAGTGTATTTGTTTGCCAATCACTGGGCCCCGCTGGTTGTTGGGCGTAATGCCGGGCTGATGGCGATGGAATTATTCCCCCCTGCGCGCGATGCGCTGGCGGAGCGGACCCTGGGCTGGGTTGCGCGCTAAATATAATCTGTAGGCCGAATTAAAGAAGTAGGCCTGATAAGCGCAGCGCCATCAGGCAATGTCGCGGAATTGATGCCGGATGGCGGCTTTGCCTTATCCGGCCTACGGTTTTTGATTGTCCTATTTTCAGGAGCAAACAGTGCAAAGTGTTGATGTAGCAATTGTTGGTGGCGGCATGGTAGGACTGGCGGTTGCCTGCGGCTTACAGGGCAGCGGGTTGCGCGTTGCTGTATTAGAACAACATGTTCCGCAGCCGTTGGCGGCGGATGCACCTCCTCAGCTTCGTGTTTCGGCCATTAATGCCGCCAGCGAAAAACTGCTTACCCGTCTTGGCGTCTGGTCCGACATTGTTGCCCGTCGCGCTTGCTGCTACCACGGCATGGAAGTCTGGGACAAAGACAGCTTTGGACGTATTGCGTTTGATGACCAGAGCATGGGCTACAGCCATTTGGGGCACATTGTCGAAAACTCAGAGATTCATTATGCGCTGTGGCAAAAGGCGCAGCGTTCAGCGGATATTACGCTGATGGCACCTGCTGAATTACAGCAGGTGGCCTGGGGTGAGAACGAAGCATTTCTGACCCTGAAAGATGGCGCAATGCTGACGGCCCGCCTGGTCGTCGGTGCTGATGGTGCTAACTCCTGGCTGCGCAACAAAGCGGATATTCCGCTCACCTTCTGGGATTATCGTCATCATGCGCTGGTGGCGACTATCCGTACGCAGGAAGCGCACGGTGCGGTTGCGCGTCAGGCGTTTCACGGCGAGGGGATCCTGGCATTCCTGCCGCTCAGCGATCCACACCTGTGTTCTATCGTCTGGTCGCTCTCGCCGCAGGAAGCAGAACGTATGCAGCAGGCAAGCGTTGACGAGTTTAATCAGGCGCTGAATATCGCTTTTGATAATCGTCTGGGGCTGTGCAGCCTTGAAAGCGAACGTCAGGCGTTTCCGCTGACGGGACGTTATGCCCGTCAGTTCGCCGCCCATCGTCTGGCGCTGGTGGGGGATGCGGCGCATACCATCCACCCGCTGGCGGGGCAGGGGGTTAACCTTGGCTTTATGGATGCGGCGGAGCTGATCGATGAACTTAAGCGGCTACAACGTCAGGGTAAAGATATTGGGCAGTATCTCTATTTACGCCGCTACGAGCGCAGCCGTAAGCACAGCGCAGCGCTGATGCTGGCAGGGATGCAGGGATTCCGTGAACTGTTTGCAGGCGAGAATCCGGCGAAAAAACTGCTACGCGATATTGGGCTGAAACTGGCCGATACCCTCCCGGGCGTAAAACCACAACTCATCCGTCAGGCGATGGGACTGAACGATCTTCCCGAGTGGTTACGTTAGTGTCCGTAAGGACAATCTTAAGAGTTTGAGACCCGTCACACTTTCCTCTCCCGGCCTGCGCGCCGGGGTGCTTCTCTCATTTGAAATAATCTAATTCCACGTCTTTTTTCGCATTAGTTTTTTTAATATCACGTTTTTTTCATAACGCCATTTTTGACATTTTTTCCACATTTAATGTGGGTTGGTGCTGTAAGTTTGCGCTTATATTTGTTTGTTATTCTGATTTTTTACTACATACATGGAGTTTTATTCTGTTGGCGATCTGGCTGTTTTTCGCCATAAGCTAATGTGATGGTTAATTTTGACTTATGGTTTAGCGTCTGTTTCGGTGGTAAGTTCAGGACAAAGAGAACGTTTGCGTCGTAGCCCCTGGAGCGGCTGCGGTGCTGGGTTTCGTGGCGATAATTTCACCGCGAAAGAGTTGATAGCCCCGCTTATTCAACGAGGAAAAGATGGCTCAACAGACTCCTTTGTACGAACAACACACGCTATGTGGCGCGCGCATGGTCGATTTCCATGGCTGGATGATGCCACTGCATTACGGTTCTCAGCTCGATGAACACCATGCTGTTCGCACCGATGCCGGAATGTTTGATGTGTCGCATATGACCATCGTCGACCTGCGCGGTAGCCGCACCCGGGAGTTCTTGCGTTATCTGCTGGCAAACGACGTCGCAAAGCTAACGAAGACGGGTAAAGCCCTCTACTCCGGTATGCTTAACGCTTCGGGCGGCGTGATAGATGACCTGATTGTCTACTACTTCACTGAAGATTTCTTCCGCCTCGTTGTAAACTCCGCCACCCGCGAAAAAGACCTCTCCTGGATTACCCAACACGCTGAACCATACGCTATCGACATCACCGTTCGTGACGACCTGTCGCTGATTGCGGTACAGGGTCCAAACGCACAGGAAAAAGCAGCTACGTTGTTTACTGACGAGCAGCGTCAGGCGGTAGCAGGCATGAAGCCGTTCTTCGGCGTTCAGGCGGGCGACTTGTTTATCGCAACCACCGGTTATACCGGCGAAGCAGGCTATGAAATTGCCATGCCGAATGAAAAAGCGGCAGATTTCTGGCGTGCGCTGGTACAGGCTGGTGTCAAACCCTGCGGTCTCGGCGCACGTGACACGCTGCGTCTGGAAGCGGGCATGAACCTGTACGGTCAGGAGATGGACGAAGGCATTTCTCCGCTGGCGGCCAACATGGGCTGGACCATCGCATGGGAACCGGCTGACCGCGACTTTATCGGTCGTGAAGCGTTGGAAATGCAGCGTGAAAAAGGCCACGAACAGCTGGTCGGGCTTGTGATGACCGAGAAAGGCGTGCTGCGTAATGAACTGCCGGTGCGCTTCACCGATGCTTCCGGCAACCAGCAGGAAGGCATTATCACCAGCGGGACATTCTCCCCAACTCTTGGTTACAGCATCGCGTTGGCGCGTGTCCCTGCGGGTATCGGCGAAACTGCGATCGTGCAGATCCGTAACCGTGAAATGCCGGTAAAAGTGACTAAACCTGTTTTTGTGCGTAACGGCAAAGCCGTCGCGTAATTCATCCTTTTTTGGAGATTGATTGATGAGCAACGTACCTGCAGAACTGAAATACAGCAAAGAACACGAATGGCTGCGCAAAGAAGCTGACGGCTCTTACACCGTTGGTATCACCGAACACGCTCAGGAGCTGTTAGGTGACATGGTTTTCGTTGACCTGCCAGAAGTTGGCGCAACCGTCAGCGCGGGCGATGATTGTGCCGTTGCGGAGTCCGTAAAAGCGGCATCCGATATCTATGCGCCAGTAGGTGGTGAGATTGTGGCGGTTAACGACGCGCTTAGCGACTCCCCGGAACTGGTCAACAGCGAGCCGTATGCGGGCGGCTGGATTTTCAAAATCAAAGCCAGCGATGAAAGCGAAATTGAATCGCTGCTGGATGCGGCCGCATATGAAGCATTGTTAGAAGACGAGTAAATACGCTTTTGCCGGATGGCGCTGCGCTTATCCGGCCTACAAAGCATGCGTAGACCCGGTAAGCGCTAGCGCTGCCGGGCTCGTAGACAGAGACAATCACGATTCACTGCACGTTTCAGGAACCATCGCCCATGACACAGACGTTAAGCCAGCTTGAAAACAGCGGCGCTTTCATTGAACGCCACATCGGACCGGACGCCGCGCAGCAGCAAGAGATGCTGAATGCGGTTGGCGCCGAGTCGTTAAACGCGCTGATCGGCCAGATTGTGCCGAAAGACATTCAGCTCGCAACCCCGCCGCAGGTCGGCGAGGCGGCGACCGAATACGCTGCGCTGGCTGAATTAAAAGCCATCGCTGGGCGTAACAAGCGCTTCACGTCCTACATTGGCATGGGCTACACCGCCGTGCAGTTGCCACCGGTTATCCTGCGCAACATGCTGGAAAACCCGGGCTGGTACACTGCGTATACGCCGTATCAGCCAGAAGTTTCTCAGGGGCGCCTGGAAGCGCTGCTCAACTTCCAGCAGGTGACGCTGGATCTGACCGGTCTGGACATGGCCTCCGCCTCTCTGCTGGATGAAGCCACCGCGGCGGCTGAAGCGATGGCGATGGCAAAACGCGTCAGCAAACTGAAAAACGCCAACCGCTTCTTTGTGGCCGCTGATGTTCATCCGCAAACGCTGGATGTTGTGCGTACTCGTGCACAAACCTTTGGTTTTGACGTCATTGTTGATGACGCGGCGAAAGCACTGGATCACCAGGATGTGTTTGGCGTGCTGTTGCAGCAGGTTGGCACCACCGGTGAAGTGCATGACTACAGCAAACTGATTACCGAGCTGAAATCCCGTAAAGTTGTGGTCAGTGTCGCTGCCGACTTTATGGCGCTGGTACTGCTGACTGCTCCGGGCAAACAGGGTGCGGATATCGTTTTCGGTTCTGCACAACGCTTCGGCGTACCGATGGGTTACGGTGGCCCACACGCGGCATTCTTCGCCGCGAAAGACGAATTCAAACGCTCCATGCCAGGCCGTATTATCGGCGTCTCCAAAGATGCGGTGGGCAATACCGCACTGCGCATGGCGATGCAGACTCGTGAGCAGCATATCCGCCGCGAGAAAGCGAACTCCAACATTTGTACCTCGCAGGTCCTGCTGGCCAACATCGCCAGCCTGTATGCCGTTTATCATGGTCCGGTTGGCCTGAAACGCATTGCTAATCGCATCCACCGCCTGACTGATATCCTGGCAGCCGGTCTGCAACAGAAAGGATTGAAGCTGCGTCATGCGCATTACTTCGACACTCTGTGCGTTGAAGTAGCCGATAAGGCCGCAGTGCTGGCGCGTGCCGAAGCGGCAGAAATCAACCTGCGTAGCGATATCCATAACGCGGTAGGTATTACGCTCGATGAAACCACCACCCGTGAAAACGTGGTGCAGTTGTTCAATGTACTGCTGGACGACAGTCACGCTCTGAACATCGATACGCTGGATAAAGACGTGGCGCTCGACAGCCGTTCTATTCAGGAAAGCATGCTGCGTGACGATGTGATCCTCAGCCATCCGGTGTTCAACCGCTATCACAGCGAAACCGAGATGATGCGCTACATGCACTCACTGGAGCGTAAAGATCTGGCGCTGAATCAGGCAATGATCCCGCTGGGTTCCTGCACTATGAAGCTCAACGCCGCTGCCGAGATGATCCCTATCACCTGGCCTGAATTCGCTGAGCTGCATCCGTTCTGCCCGCCAGAGCAGGCTGAAGGTTATCACCAGATGATCGGCCAGCTTTCCGAGTGGCTGGTAAAACTGACCGGTTATGATGCCGTCTGCATGCAGCCGAACTCCGGCGCGCAGGGCGAGTATGCGGGTCTGCTGGCGATTCGTCATTATCACGAAAGCCGTAACGAAGGTCATCGCGATATCTGCTTGATCCCGGCTTCTGCCCACGGTACCAACCCGGCGTCTGCACAGATGGCGGGTATGCAGGTAGTGGTTGTCGCCTGTGATAAGAACGGCAACATCGACCTGGACGATCTGCGAGCAAAAGCAGAACAACATGCCGACAACCTTTCTTGCATCATGGTGACTTATCCATCCACCCACGGCGTTTATGAAGAAACGATCCGTGAAGTGTGCGACGTTGTGCACCAGTTCGGCGGCCAGGTTTACCTTGATGGCGCGAACATGAACGCTCAGGTTGGGATCACCACGCCGGGCTTTATTGGCGCAGATGTCTCGCACCTCAACCTGCATAAAACATTCTGCATTCCGCACGGCGGCGGCGGCCCAGGTATGGGACCGATCGGCGTGAAATCACATCTGGCGCCGTTTGTACCGGGCCACAGCGTAGTGCAGATTGAAGGGATGCTGACCCGTCAGGGCGCAGTTTCTGCGGCGCCGTTCGGTAGCGCATCCATTCTGCCAATCAGCTGGATGTACATCCGTATGATGGGCGCAGAAGGTCTGAAGCAGGCAAGCCAGGTGGCGATTCTTAACGCTAACTACATTGCCAGCCGTCTGAAAGATGCTTATCCGGTATTGTATACCGGTCGCGATGGTCGCGTGGCGCATGAATGTATTCTCGACATTCGCCCACTGAAAGAAGAGACCGGCATCAGCGAACTGGATATTGCCAAGCGCCTAATCGATTACGGTTTCCATGCGCCGACTATGTCATTCCCGGTCGCGGGTACCCTGATGGTTGAACCGACTGAATCTGAAAGCAAAGTGGAACTGGATCGCTTTATCAATGCGATGCTGGCAATCCGCGCTGAGATCGATCGCGTGAAAGCCGGTGAATGGTCACTGGAAGATAACCCGCTGGTTAACTCACCGCACACGCAAAACGAGCTGGTCGCGGAGTGGAATCACGGTTACAGCCGCGAAATCGCCGTCTTCCCGGCGGGTGTGGCGAACAAATACTGGCCAACCGTGAAACGCCTTGATGACGTTTACGGTGACCGTAACCTGTTCTGCTCCTGCGTACCGATGAGCGAATATCAGTAATCTGCTGATTCAACTATCTTTTAAAGGCGCTTCGGCGCCTTTATTTTTTGGGAGAAACGTTATGGCTATAGCATTGGTGACGGGCGGCAGTCGTGGCATTGGTCGAGCAACCGCGCTGCAACTGGCGCAAGAGGGTTACACGGTCGCCGTGAATTTTCATCACAATATTCGTGCGGCAACCGAGGTGGTGAACAACATCGTCGCTGCAGGCGGTAAAGCATTTGCTTTGCGTGCGGATATCAGTGATGAAAGCCAGGTGGTGGCAATGTTTGAGTCTATTGACCGTGAAGGCGAGCAACTGACTGCCCTGGTGAATAATGCCGGGATCTTGTTTGAGCAAAGCACGGTCGAAAACTTAACCGCCGAACGAATTAATCGCGTACTGGCAACCAACGTTACCGGCTATTTTCTGTGCTGTCGGGAAGCGGTAAAGCGCATGTCGTTCAAGCACGGCGGTCAGGGTGGATCGATTGTAAATGTCTCTTCGGCGGCATCGCGGCTTGGTGCGCCATTCGAATATGTTGATTACGCGGCCTCGAAAGGCGCTGTGGACACGCTCACCACCGGCCTGGCGCTGGAGGTTGCGGCGCAAGGGATCCGCGTAAACTGCGTGCGACCAGGTCTTATCTACACTGAAATGCACGCATCAGGCGGCGAGCCGGGAAGAGTCGATCGCGTGAAATCACTGTTGCCTATGCAGCGTGGCGGGCAGCCGGAAGAAGTCGCGCAGGCAATTACCTGGCTGTTGAGCGAGAAGGCATCTTACGTAACGGGCAGTTTTCTGGAACTGGCAGGCGGGAAGTAGGGATTTAATTGCCGGATAGCGCTGCGTTTATCCAGCCTACGGGAGTATAACCTGTAGGCTGGATAAGGCGTTTACGCCGCCATCCGGCAAAAAATTACAGATTCTCGCCGTTGCTGGCAATCACCGCTTTATACCACTCAAAACTCTTCTTTCGTGAACGCGACATATCGCCGGTGCCGTCGTCATGTTTGTTCACGTAGATAAAGCCGTAACGTTTGCTGTACTGACCGGTGGTAAACGACACGCAGTCGATGCAACCCCATGGCGTGTAGCCCATCAGGTCTACGCCATCATAGGTCACCGCTTTCATCATTTCTTCGATGTGGGCGCGCAGATAGTCGATGCGATAGTCGTCGTTGATGCTGCCGTCTTCTTCTACTTTGTCATAAGCGCCAAACCCGTTTTCAACGATAAACAGCGGCTTCTGGTAGCGTTCATACAGCTCACATAAGGCATAGCGTAGACCGACGGGGTCAATCTGCCAGCCCCAGTCGGAGGCTTTTACGTGCGGGTTCGGTACGCTGCCCTCAAAACCAGAAATGGCATCGCCGCTGCCGCCTTCCGCTTTTACCGCGTTGGTCATGTAGTAACTGAATCCGAGATAGTCACAGGTGCCTTCACGCAGGATTTGCTCATCGCCGGCTTCTATTTGGATGTTGAATTCGCGGCGTTCCCACTCGTTCAGTACATATGATGGATAGTAGCCGCGCAGCTGAACGTCAGTGAAAACGTAGCGCTCACGCATCGATTCCTGCGCGAACATTACATCCTCAGGCTTACAGGAGAACGGATACAGTGGCACCATCGCCAGCATGCAGCCGACTTTCATTTCCGGGTTGATGCGACGTGCCGCCTTTACCGCCAGCGCGCTGGCCACGAACTGGTGATGCAGCACCTGGTACATAGTCTCTTCAGGGTTTTCATGCTCGGTATACACCACGCCGGAGCAGCAATAGCCAAACAGCGGCGCGCGCCAGTTACGCTGGTTGTTGATCTCATTGAAGGTCATCCAGTATTTGACCTTGTGCTTATAGCGCTCAAAAACGACTTCAGCAAAACGGACAAAGAAATCGACGACTTTACGATTGGTCCAGCTACCGTACTGTTGAACCAAGTGCAGCGGCATTTCAAAGTGGGAAAGGGTGATGACTGGTTCAATGTTGTACTTCAGCAGTTCATCGAACATGTCGTCGTAGAACTTTAGCCCTTCTTCATTCGGTTGGGTTTCGTCCCCTTTGGGGAAGATACGGGTCCAGGCGATTGAGGTACGGAAGCATTTGAATCCCATCTCGGCAAACAGCTTGATGTCTTCTTTGTAATGACTGTAAAAATCGACAGCTTCGTGGTTGGGGTAGTACTTACCGGACTCAACTTCCTGAGTGATTTCTCGCGGAACGCCGTGTGCCCCTCCGGTCAGTACGTCGCAAATGCTGGGGCCTTTGCCACCTTTGTTCCAGCCGCCTTCAACCTGGTGCGCCGCAACCGCGCCGCCCCATAAAAAATCTTTTGGTAAGGTAAGTTTTTTCATCTGCGCTCAGTCTCAAATTAATACAATCTGATTTTGAGTCTAACAAAGGAAAGATAAATGTCACGATATAACAAAATAGCGTAAATGTGATTTGTTACATCAAAAAAACAGATTGTTTTTTTACGCTATTCTTTTCGCCAGCTTGCGACCGAGTGATTCCAGAATATAAATAACGGGGATCTGCGTGGTTATATCGTATACCCCGGCAATACGTGTTTGTGGAACATGCCAGGAGAGGTTAAAGTCGGCGAGTTTCGCCAGGCGAGAGTGTTCATGGCTGGTGACCGACAGAACCTTACAGTTGTGCAGACTGAACTGGCTGGCAAAGCGCAGGATCTCTTCTGTTTCACCAGATACGGAAAGCACGATCGCCAGCGCGTTTCTGGCCATGTCGTTAGTGACCGGGAAATAAGGATCGTCAATGTGATTACTGAATTTACCGACGTTTGAGAAAAAACGTGCGCCATATTTTGCCAGCGCTCCAGACGTTCCTGCTCCGACGAATATAATACGTTCGGACGATAATATAATATCAACAGCCTGATCGAGCAGTTTATCGAATTCGTCGTTATTGACGCCTTTAAAGAAACTGATAATTTCGCTGGCACCGAAATTAGCCTGTTGCGGTTCATTCTGCTCTAAATATAATTTGAAGCGCACGCGAAATTCTGAGTAACCCTCACATTTAAGCTTGCGGCAAAAGCGCAGTACGGTGGTAGTGGAAACACCCACGGCATCGGCCAGTTCGCGAATGGTCATGTACATGACTTTGTCACGGTTTTTGATGACATAGTTGTAGACCAACATCTCAAGATTGTTGAGACTGGCGATGGCAGCGTGGGAGAACATACTCACAATGGCAAAACTCACTCATCAGACTTCATCTACAGGGAATAATAACATGCAGCCAAATGACATCACTTTTTTTCAGCGTTTCCAGGATGACATTCTGGCCGGACGCAAGACCATCACCATTCGTGACGAGTCCGAATCACACTTCAAAGCCGGGGACATTTTACGGGTTGGGCGCTTCGAAGATGACGGTTACTTCTGCACGATTGAGGTTGTTGGCACCTCAACCGTCACGCTGGCTACGCTAACGGATAAACATGCCCAGCAGGAAAACATGACGCTTGAAGAACTTAAACATGTGATTGCCGAGATTTACCCGAATCAGACGCAATTTTATGTGATTGATTTTAAATGCCTTTGATTTAAAGAAACATCTGTTAGTTGAAAAACTACTTACAATACAATGATTTTAAAGGATTAATATTAATGTGATATTTATTTTAGCTAACAGGTGTTCACTGGAACCATTCTCAGTTACGCTAGAGGCGCAATAACGAAAGTGTTCGTTTCTGGGGAGTAACTTATGGTTCAGAAGCCATTAATCGCGCAGGGATATTCGTTGGCAGAGGAAATAGCCAATAGCATCAGTCACGGTATCGGGCTGGTGTTTGGGATTGTCGGACTGGTGTTATTACTGGTCCAGGCAGTAGATACCAACGCCAGCGCTATGGCCATTACCAGCTATAGCCTGTACGGCGGCAGCATGATCCTGCTGTTCCTCGCCTCAACTTTGTATCACGCGATCCCCCATCAGAGAGCGAAAATCTGGCTGAAAAAATTTGACCACTGTGCGATTTATCTGCTGATTGCCGGGACCTACACGCCATTCCTGCTGGTGGGGCTTGATTCGCCGCTGGCACGTGGACTGATGATTGTTATCTGGAGCCTGGCGCTGATCGGTATTTTATTCAAACTGACCATTGCGCACCGATTTAAGGTTCTGTCGCTGGTAACCTACCTGACAATGGGCTGGCTATCGCTGATTGTGGTGTATCAACTGGCGGTTAAGTTGGCAGCGGGAGGCGTGACGTTGCTGGCTGTTGGCGGTGTGGTGTATTCCCTGGGCGTTATTTTCTACGTCTGTAAGCGCATTCCTTACAACCATGCGATCTGGCACGGCTTTGTGCTGGGCGGCAGCGTTTGCCACTTCCTGGCGATCTATCTCTACGTTGGTCAGGCGTAATCATTGACGCCGGATGGAGGCTAGTGCCTTATCCGGCCTACAAAACAAAAGCCAGCATGCCTGATAGACGCATCGCAATCAGGCATTATTCATTTACTCTTCCAGCGAATACGGCAGCGGTACGATTTGCAGCGTTTTTGCGTCGTCACGAACGCGGAACACGCTGTCGGCCTCCATGTCGTTATTCATCACAACCTGCACCAGTACCTGACCATCGGCCAGTTTTACTGCGGCAAGTACGGTACCGGTACGACGCCAGTTCTCGCCCATTTTTAATTCAAGGTCTTCGCCAGCTTCCGGTACTCGACCGGCGGCACCCGCCAAAGTCCACATGGCGCGTTTATTGGCTCCGCGGAATTTTGCACGAGCAACCATTTCCTGACCGGTGTAGCAGCCTTTTTTAAAGCTGATCCCGCCCAGAGCCTGCAGATTGGTAGCCTGTGGAATAAACTGTGCACTGTTGGCTGTATCAATAACGGGGATACCCGCTTCGATATCCAGCGCCAGCCACTGCTGGCTGTTATTTAACTCTGCTTCGCCACGCAGCTTTTCAACCAAGGTTTCTGCTGTGGTGGCATCAACGATCAGCAGAAAACGTTCAGCAGGGTGTTCGAACCACAATACCGTGGAGGCACCTTCGGTAATGACCTGCTTATCACTGTTCGGTAATTCGCTAAAGAGATTGGCCAGCGCTGCACGTGCCTGGAATCCCGCTACGCCCAGCAGGACACGCTCGTCATCCGGGGCAATCGCCACCTTCGAGAAGACCGCGTATTTTTTCAGCTCGGTGAGCTGCGCATCACGCAGGCTACGGCGCTCAAGCCATGCAAAACCGTCACCCTGTCGGAACAGACGCAGGTTGCTCCACATTTTACCTTTGGCGTCACAATGTGCAGCTAACAGGTGCTGATGCTCGGTCATCTGGCTGACATCCGCCGTGACCTGACCCTGAATATACTTCTCACTGTCGACACCGGTGATGGTGGCGAGCGCCCAGTCATCGAGCGTCATTAGCGTCAGAGGCAAACGCGTTGACGCGAAAGGCTGGCGAGGAGGAAAAGATGTAAAAGCCATAATAATGTCCTGATTTGCTTAACGCAGTGATAATGACTAATGGTAAAAGAGCTATGGCCCATTGCAAGCGGTTTAAACAGGCTATTTGTGCCATATATTGCGCTTTGCGAGGAAACATCAAAAAATGGTGAATCCTTTGGCTTAATAAGGTTTTATTTAGCGAGCGAGCTTCAGTTTACTGATATTCCCGTAAAAGAGCGGGAAAAACACGTTACAATAGCGGGATACTTCGTTTTCGCGAGACAGGGAGAAGAACATGGATATTAACAACAAAGCACGTATTCATTGGGCATGCCGCCGCGGTATGCGCGAGCTGGACATCTCGATCATGCCGTTTTTCGAACATGAATATGACAGCTTAAGTGACGAAGAAAAACGTATCTTTATCCGTCTGCTAGAATGTGATGATCCAGATTTATTTAACTGGTTGATGAATCATGGGAAACCAGCTGATGCTGAGCTGGAGCAGATGGTGCGACTTATCCAGACACGGAATCGGGAACGTGGTCCAGTGGCAATCTGATTTACGCGTATCATGGCGCGCGCAGTGGCTTTCACTGCTAATTCATGGGCTGGTCGCGGTGTTTATTTTATTGATGCCCTGGCCATTGAGCTACACCCCATTATGGCTGGTTTTGCTCTCTCTGGTGGTATTCGATAGCGTTCGCAGTCAGCGTCGAATCAACGCCTGTCAGGGTGAGATTCGGCTGTTGATGGATGGTCGTCTGCGCTGGCAAGGGCAAGAGTGGTCTATCGTTAGCGCCCCCTGGATGGTTAAAACAGGCATGATGCTGCGTTTGCGCTCTGATGCCGGAAAACGTCAACATTTGTGGCTGGCGGCAGACAGTATGGATGATGCTGAGTGGCGGGATTTACGGCGGTTGATGCTGCAAAAGGCGAAGCAGAAGTAGTACTGACGGTAAGGTTGCGACCTTAGCCGTCAGTCGGCAGAAATTCAGGACCAGTGCTCGGCCATTTCGCCAAGAATTTGCTCGCACCAGGCCTGAATGCGTTCATCGCTGAGATCGTACTGGTTCGTTTCATCCAGCGCCAAACCAACAAACAGCTGCCCATCGGCAATGACGGGTTTATCGCTGGTGAATTCGTAGCCTTCGGTGGGCCAGTAGCCGACAAACTTTACACCTTTGGTGATCAGTTTATCGTGCAACATACCCAGCGCATCCAGGAACCATTCACCGTATCCCAACTGATCGCCCATACCGTAAAGCGCGACAATCTTTCCTTCCAGGTTGAGGTCGTCCAGTTGCTCCCAGACCGCTTCCCAGTCCTCCTGAATTTCACCGAAATCCCAGGTTGGGATGCCCAAAATGAGCACGTCATACTGCTCCATTAGGGTCGGGGAATCGTCTTTGAGGTTGTGCAGTGTCACCAGTTCGGGACCCAGGATATCGCGGATTTTTTCTGCTGCCATTTCGGTGTAGCAGGTGCTGGAACCGTAAAAAAGACCCATGTTCATGACGTAAACATCTCAATTCTGCTGTAGCGTTGCGGGTAGTGTAACAGAATCGCCGCAATCCCGGCACAATGAGGCATAATGCATCAAAAATGAGAGTGGAATAAGGGGCGCGAGTGGAACAGGATCTGGCGCGCATCGAGCAGTTTCTTGATGCCCTGTGGCTGGAACGAAATCTGGCGGAAAACACATTAAGTGCGTATCGTCGCGATCTGACCATGCTTGTGGAATGGTTACATCACCGCGGCGCTTCGCTTGCGACCGCGCAAAGTGATGATCTGCAAGCCTTGCTGGCTGAGCGGATGGATGGAGGGTATAAAGCCACCAGTTCTGCACGTTTGCTCAGTGCGACGCGACGTTTTTTTCAGCATCTGTACCGCGAAAAATATCGCGAAGATGACCCCAGCGCCTCGCTTGCATCACCTAAACTTCCGCAGCGTCTGCCCAAAGATCTCAGCGAAGCGCAGGTAGAACGACTGCTGCAGGCGCCGCTTATCGATCAACCGCTGGAGCTACGCGACAAAGCCATGTTGGAAGTGTTGTATGCAACGGGTCTGCGCGTGTCTGAACTGGTAGGACTGACGATGAGTGACGTCAGCCTGCGTCAGGGCGTGGTACGGGTGATCGGTAAAGGTAACAAAGAGCGCCTTGTCCCGTTGGGAGAGGAGGCAGTGTACTGGCTGGAAACATACCTGGAGCATGGGCGTCCATGGTTGCTCAACGGCGTATCGATTGATGTGCTGTTTCCTAGTCAGCGGGCGCAACAGATGACCCGTCAGACCTTCTGGCATCGTATCAAACACTATGCTGTGTTGGCGGGAATCGACAGCGAAAAGCTGTCACCGCACGTCCTGCGGCACGCATTTGCCACGCATCTGCTCAACCATGGCGCAGATCTGCGCGTGGTGCAGATGCTACTGGGGCATAGCGATCTCTCGACAACGCAAATTTATACTCATGTCGCAACGGAGCGCTTGCGGCAACTACATCAACAGCATCACCCGCGAGCGTGAGTGCTGACAGGATAGGATAGGCTATGAAAAAACGTTTTATGATGTTCACCCTGCTGGCGACGGCGTTTTCCGGCATGGTACATGCAGACGACGCGGCAATTCGCCAGTCATTAGCAAAGCTGGGTGTGCAGAGCACCGAGATTCAACCTGCTCCGGTTGTGGGCATGAAAACCGTACTGACCAATAGCGGCGTGCTGTACGTAACTGAAGACGGTAAACATATTATTCAGGGACCGATGTATGACGTGAGCGGCGCAAGTCCGGTGAACGTCACCAACCAACTGCTGATGAAGCATCTGAACGCGCTGGAAAAAGAGATGATCATCTACAAAGCGCCGCAGGAAAAACACGTCATTACTGTTTTCACCGACATCACTTGTGGTTACTGCCACAAGCTGCATGAAGAGATGAAAGATTACAATGCGTTGGGGATCACCGTACGTTATCTGGCCTTCCCACGTCAGGGGCTGGACAGCCAGGCTGAGCAGGACATGAAGTCTATCTGGTGTGCTAAGGACAAAAACAAAGCCTTTGATGACGCGATGACTGGCAAGGGTGTAAAAGCGGCGACCTGTGATGTGGATATCGCTAACCACTATGCGCTGGGCGTACAGTTTGGCGTCAGCGGTACACCGGCGATTGTGCTGAGCAATGGCTATGTCGTACCTGGTTATCAGGGCCCGAAAGAGATGAAAGAATTCCTCGACGCACATGCAAAACAAACCAGCGGTAAATAATTCGCGTGAAACAACAGATACAACTTCGTCGGCGTGAGGCCGACGAGACCGCCGAGCTACCTGCCGACTTGCCGCCACTGCTGCGCCGTTTATACGCCAGCCGTGGTGTACGTAGCGCGCAGGAGCTTGAGCGTAGCGTGAAAGGCATGCTGCCGTGGCAACATTTGAACGGCGTCGAAAAAGCGGTTGAGATCCTCTACAACGCCTTTCGCGAAGGAACCCGAATCATCGTTGTCGGCGATTTTGACGCTGATGGTGCGACCAGCACGGCGCTAAGCATCCTGGCGATGCGTGCGTTGGGCTGCAGTAACGTTGACTACCTGGTGCCAAATCGTTTTGAAGACGGTTATGGTTTAAGCCCGGAAGTCGTTGATCAGGCCCATGCCCGGGGCGCTCAGCTGATTGTCACCGTAGACAACGGCATCTCGTCTCACGCAGGTGTCGAACATGCCAGAACGTTGGGGATCCCGGTCGTTGTGACCGATCACCACCTGCCAGGGGATACGCTGCCGGGCGCAGAGGCAATCATTAATCCTAACCTGCCCGACTGTGAGTTCCCGTCGAAATCGCTGGCAGGCGTTGGTGTAGCCTTCTATCTGATGCTGGCGCTGCGTACTTTCCTGCGTGACAAAGGCTGGTTTGATGAACGCGGCATTGCACCGTCGAACCTGGCGGATTTGCTCGATCTGGTTGCACTTGGCACGGTGGCGGACGTGGTCCCGCTGGATGCCAATAACCGTATTCTGACGTGGCAAGGCTTAAGCCGCATTCGTGCCGGAAAGTGCCGCCCTGGTATTAAAGCGCTGCTGGAGATTTCCAATCGCGACCCCCTAAAGCTGGCAGCCAGTGATTTAGGTTTTGCCCTGGGGCCACGGCTGAATGCGGCGGGCCGTCTGGACGATATGTCCGTTGGTGTGGCGCTGTTGCTGTGCGACAACATTGGCGAAGCGCGTGTGCTGGCCAATGAGCTGGATGCGCTCAACCAGACGCGCAAAGAGATCGAGCAGGGTATGCAGGCCGAAGCACTGACCTTGTGTGAAAAGCTGGAACGCAGTAGCGATACACTACCGGGCGGCCTGGCAATGTATCATCCCGAGTGGCATCAGGGCGTTGTGGGGATTCTGGCATCGCGTATTAAAGAGCGATTCCATCGTCCAGTGATAGCGTTTGCCCCGGCAGGTGACGGTACTCTCAAAGGGTCCGGGCGTTCGATTCAGGGGCTACACATGCGCGATGCGCTGGAGCGCCTGGACACCCTTTATCCGGGCATGATCCTCAAGTTTGGCGGTCACGCCATGGCGGCGGGTTTATCGCTTGAAGAGGCGCAGTTTGAGCGTTTCCAGCAGCGTTTTGGCGAACTGGTAACCGAGTGGCTGGATCCTGCCTTACTGCAAGGTGAAGTGGTGTCGGATGGCCCACTGAGCGCGGCGGAGATGACCATGGAGATCGCACAAATGCTGCGCGATGCCGGACCGTGGGGGCAAATGTTCCCGGAACCGCTGTTTGACGGGCATTTCCGTTTGCTCCAGCAGCGTCTGGTCGGTGAGCGTCATCTGAAGGTGATGGTCGAGCCCGTGGGCGGTGGTCCGCTGCTGGACGGTATTGCGTTTAATGTCGATACCACCTGCTGGCCGGACAACGGCGTGCGCGAAGTTCAGCTTGCCTACAAACTGGATATTAACGAGTTTCGCGGCAACCGCAGCTTGCAGATTATAATCGACAATATCTGGCCACTTTAGCGTCACTAATCGCTATAAAAAAGGGCGTGGATTAGTTACAATCCCGCTCTTATCACCGCATTTTGACTAGTCCAATAAAAGAAATCAGACAATGTTTGAAATTAATCCGGTAAATAACCGCATTCAGGACCTCACGGAGCGCTCTGACGTTCTTAGGGGGTATCTTTGACTATGATGCCAAGAAAGAGCGTCTGGAAGAAGTAAACGCCGAGCTGGAACAGCCGGACGTGTGGAACGAACCCGAACGCGCTCAGGCGCTGGGCAAAGAGCGTTCCTCCCTTGAGGCCATCGTTGATACGCTCGATCAGATGAGCCAGGGCCTGGAAGATGTCTCCGGCCTGCTGGAACTGGCTGTAGAAGCCGACGACGAAGAAACCTTTAACGAAGCCGTAGCAGAACTCGATACGCTGGAAGATAAGCTGGCCCAGCTGGAATTCCGTCGTATGTTCTCCGGTGAATATGACAGCGCGGATTGCTATCTCGATATTCAGGCAGGTTCTGGCGGTACGGAAGCGCAGGACTGGGCAAGCATGCTGATGCGCATGTATCTGCGTTGGGCTGAAGCGCGCGGCTTTAAGACTGAAATCATTGAAGAGTCTGAAGGTGAAGTCGCGGGTATTAAATCCGTGACCATCAGAATTGCTGGTGAATATGCTTACGGTTGGCTGCGTACTGAAACCGGCGTACACCGCCTGGTACGTAAGAGTCCGTTCGACTCCGGCGGACGTCGCCATACGTCGTTCAGTTCGGCGTTTGTTTATCCGGAAGTTGACGATGATATTGATATCGATATCAACCCGGCGGACCTGCGTATCGACGTTTACCGTGCCTCCGGTGCAGGCGGTCAGCACGTTAACCGTACGGAATCTGCGGTGCGTATTACCCACATCCCGACCGGGATTGTGACGCAGTGTCAGAACGACCGTTCCCAGCACAAGAACAAAGACCAGGCCATGAAGCAGATGAAAGCGAAGCTTTATGAACTGGAAATGCAGAAGAAGAATGCCGAGAAACAGGCGATGGAAGACACCAAGTCAGATATCGGCTGGGGTAGCCAGATTCGTTCTTATGTCCTTGATGACTCCCGCATCAAAGATCTGCGTACCGGGGTTGAAACCCGTAACACGCAGGCGGTGCTGGATGGCAGCCTGGATCAATTTATCGAAGCAAGTTTGAAAGCAGGGTTATGAGGAACCAACATGTCTGAACAACACGTACAGGGCGCTGACGCGGTAGCCGACCTTAACAATGAACTGAAAACGCGCCGTGAGAAGCTGGCGAGCCTGCGTGAGCAGGGGATCCCGTTCCCGAACGATTTCCGTCGCGATCATACCTCAGACCAACTGCATGCTGACTTCGACGCGAAAGAAAACGAAGAGCTGGAAGCGCTGAACATTGAGGTATCCGTTGCTGGCCGTATGATGACCCGTCGTATTATGGGTAAAGCATCATTCGTTACGCTGCAGGACGTTGGCGGCCGTATTCAGCTGTACGTTGCTCGCGATGACCTGCCGGAAGGCGTCTACAACGAGCAGTTCAAAAAATGGGATCTGGGCGATATCCTCGGCGCGAAAGGTAAGTTGTTCAAGACCAAGACCGGTGAGCTGTCTATCCACTGCACCGAACTGCGTCTGCTGACCAAAGCGCTGCGCCCGCTGCCGGACAAATTCCACGGTCTGCAGGATCAGGAAGCGCGCTATCGTCAACGTTACCTGGATCTCATCTCTAACGATGAATCCCGCAATACCTTTAAAGTGCGTTCACAGATTATGGCTGGCATTCGTCAGTTCATGGTTGCTCGCGGCTTTATGGAAGTAGAAACCCCGATGATGCAGGTGATCCCAGGCGGTGCGGCAGCGCGTCCGTTTATCACTCATCATAACGCGCTGGATCTGGACATGTACCTGCGTATCGCGCCGGAACTTTACCTCAAGCGTCTGGTGGTTGGCGGCTTCGAACGCGTATTCGAAATTAACCGTAACTTCCGTAACGAAGGCATCTCTGTTCGCCATAACCCAGAGTTCACCATGATGGAACTCTACATGGCTTATGCGGACTACAAAGATCTCATCGAACTGACTGAATCTCTGTTCCGTACGTTGGCGCAGAACGTTCTGGGAACGACTGAAGTGCCTTACGGTGAAGAAGTCTTCGACTTCGGTAAGCCGTTTGAAAAACTGACCATGCGCGAAGCGATTCAGAAATACCGTCCGGAAACCAACATGGCCGATCTGGATAACTTCGACTCTGCAAAAGCGATTGCTGAATCTATCGGCATCAAAGTTGAGAAGAGCTGGGGTCTGGGTCGTATCGTGACCGAGATCTTTGAAGAAGTTGCAGAAGCGCACCTGATTCAACCAACCTTCATTACCGAGTACCCGGCAGAAGTTTCTCCGCTGGCGCGTCGTAATGACGAAAACCCGGAAATCACCGATCGCTTCGAATTCTTCATCGGCGGACGTGAGATCGGTAACGGCTTCAGCGAGCTGAACGATGCCGAGGATCAGGCGCAGCGTTTCCAGGATCAGGTTAACGCCAAAGATGCGGGTGATGACGAAGCGATGTTCTACGACGAAGACTACGTTACCGCTCTGGAACACGGTCTGCCGCCGACTGCGGGTCTGGGCATTGGTATCGACCGTATGGTTATGCTGTTCACCAACAGCCACACCATCCGTGACGTGATCCTGTTCCCGGCGATGCGCCCGGTTAAGTAAGATGTGAAATGCCGGATGGCGGCTGACGCCTTATCCGGCCTACGATTCGTTATGTAGGCCAGATAAACGTAGCGCCATCAGGCAATAATTTGTTGGCAGTAATTCTGCAACAGCGCACGCGCTTCTTTGTTTGCAACCTGCATTACCATCCACGGACTGAAAGCCCACGGCGTCGCGTCAATCCCGCTTAAGACATCCTCAAGATTGCTCCACTGGCAATCCATCACTTCATCTGGGTTTAGCTGTAGCTCACTGACGATATGTGCGGCATAAACCGGACATACTTCGTTTTCAACTATCCCACTCGGGTCTGTGGCGCGATAACGAAAATCAGCGTATACGGGGGTGAGCAAGTTGATATCTGCACCCAGTTCGAAGCGAGCCCGGCGGACAATAGCGGCTTCGTTGGTTTCACCTAACTGCGGGTGACCGCAGACAGAGTTGGTCCAGACACCTGGCCAGGCTTTTTTGTGCAGCGAGCGGCGGGTGACCAGCAGTTGGCCCTGCTCGTTAAATATCCAGCACGAGAAAGCGGAGTGCAGGGGGGTTGTGGCGGTATGCGCCGCATACTTTTCCAGCGTTCCGCAGGGTTGGTCCTGCTCATTCAATAAAATGACATGTTCCTGTCGCATAGCGTCCACCATCAATCTTAAGCACTCACATTATATGCTTAATTAAGTCAGAGTGATTAACAGAGGGTGTGAAATGCCAGAGCCGCCGGTTCGTTGCGCGATATGATTTGGCATCCGGTTTCTGGCTGCTATGATAAAGCGTCTGAAAATGTTGCGAGGTATTGTTTTGAGTGCAGGACGCCTGAAGAAAAATGGCCTGGGTATCGTGATGCTGCTGTGTGTCGGTCTGCTGTTAGCGGGCTGTTCCGGGAGCAAGTCGTCTGATACAGGAAGTTATTCCGGCTCCGTGTATACCGTGAAGCGGGGAGATACGCTATACCGTATTTCGCGCGCCACCGGTACCAGCGTGAAAGAGATCGCTCGCCTGAATAATATTTCACCGCCCTATACCATTGAAGTGGGGCAAAAGCTGAAGGTCAGCGGCGGCGCGAAAACCAGTTCTGGAGCTGGCAAAACAACCAAGAAATCCTCAACCAAAACGGCGGCGGTCAGACCATCTTCTTCTGTGCCGCAGTCGTCCTGGCCACCAGTAGGGCAACGTTGCTGGCAGTGGCCTGCCAGCGGTAAGGTGATCCTACCTTATTCTACGGCGGACGGCGGCAATAAGGGCATTGATATCTCAGCTGCGCGCGGTACGCCGATTTATGCGGCCGGAGCAGGGAAGGTGGTTTATGTCGGTAATCAGCTGCGGGGCTACGGTAATCTCATCATGATTAAGCACAGTGAGGACTACATCACTGCGTATGCGCATAATGACACCATGCTGGTGAACAACGGTCAAAACGTGAAGGCCGGGCAGAAGATAGCGACGATGGGCAGCTCGGATGCGACGACGGTGCGCCTGCATTTCCAAATCCGCTACCGGGCAACGGCTATCGATCCGCTGCGTTATTTACCGCCGCAGGGGAGTAAGCCAAAATGCTGACGGTGAATTAATCGCCAGTCAGTCGGTTAGTCCCTTGCCAAGAAGAGCGTAAGGTTTATAATCCCTTACGCACTTCAATGCGGGCGTAGTTCAATGGTAGAACGAGAGCTTCCCAAGCTCTATACGAGGGTTCGATTCCCTTCGCCCGCTCCAGAATCTCCCCTTGTGGAGCAAGCATTCTAAAATGCTGCTCTGCCAGCATGTTACGCAGTAGTGCTTACTAACATGCTGAGGCGTTCTACCATAGTTCACTACTTTGACACTTGTCACGAATGGTTACTCGGTGAAATGAGAGTTTAGCCAATCGTCGGCGGTGGTTTCAAGTTCTTACCGCGATAGTCCAACAATGAACGCAAAGCCTACACCAGGCAGCGACGGATCGCACTTCTCATAACCTTACAGTGAAGCGCATTTTTTGCCGATGCTCCCACATGCCACACGTCGAGATGACGTTGCAGGGAATAAACAGGTTTTATGGTGGTGATGCTCCGGTAGCTACAGATCCGGCTCTGCCAGCGGTTCGGCCTCGCTCCTTCGGGTACATGGTCATCCTGATAAACTTCACTGTCTGACATACCCTGATGTTGTCGCCTAACGGCTCCGCGCGTTGTCTTACCACCAACGGGCTTATTGGCTGCTATTCCCTTAATTTAAGTATGGTACTATGTAGGGAAAATCTTAAAAGAAGGGTGGTTTATGAGCTGGTCTTCGTTGGTTAGGATAACCATTGGTACATTTCTATTAGCTGGGTTGTCGTTCTCTACATACGCGAAGAACTGCAAGAAAGGTATACCATGCGGTAATTCGTGCATTGCGGTTGGAAAAACGTGCAGGATTGGATCAAGTACCTCTTCTGCGTATAAAAATTATTCTTACTCTTACCCATCATCTTCTCTTCATAGTTCAATCCCTAACTCCTCTTCACATTCCCCTTCAGCGAAGGTTGAGGGAAAAAACACAGCTTCAACTGCGAAAACCTATCTCTGTCAGTACGCTATTGCAGCAGTACAGAATGGTAGAATAGGTGCTTTACGTGTGCTGGGTAGTGCAGAGGTAACGTTGTATGTCGATAGCTTCAAAGCTAACCGTTTAAACGGTACATACCTGCTCTCACCAAAGCTGAAAACTAACGGTAAGTTGATGATGGCAGATGATAAAAGCAAAGTGTATGCCTATGATTCGTCGCTGATGAACTTTGCAATTAGTGACCGCATCGCAAGAAGCACTGAGCAATGGGATAATTGTAAACTGGTTCACAATTAATAAACTCAATTCGTGGGGATGGAATGAAAAAATTACTAATGGCTTTCGTGATTCTAACTTTACCTCTGCTCTCATTCGCTAAGGGTATTGGTTATGGAAATACTAAATGGGACATGAATCCGTCAGAAGTTGTTGCGGCTCAGGGCAATGGCGCACATTTGATCTCACCAGAGAAGTATAAAGATAATTTTGGGAAAGTGCGGATTGATAATGTATCGATCGGTAGCGGTCTTTATACTGTCACATTCCTTTTTAATAGCGCAGATCGTCTTGTACAAACGAATGTAGCCAGTAATGAGAAAAAAAATGAAGGTATCGCTGCGAGTCAATTTGGCACATTGAGTCAATTGTTAACTCAGAAGTATGGGAAACCTGAGTTTTCAGATTCAGATAAAGCAACCTGGAAACTTCCTGAAACTACGGTTGAGTTAAGTAAGATGGTCATTTCTGGGATCATGGCCCAAACAGTTGTTCGTTACATTCCAAACAGTAGGGTGGCAAGCGATACTTCTAATCTTTAAGCCCTTACGCAACGAACGCACCTAACACCATAAATACAAAGGGGGCATCACGCCCCCTCGTATCATTCCTGTAAAGCCCGTAGCCACATCATAAGCAAATGAAGCTGGCTTCCAGTCATTGCTGGTACTTTAACCGCTTGACCTCGTTCTGCGTTGCACAGCGCGAGCGCTAACGCCATAATGCTGCTGTTCTGCATT
Source organism: Citrobacter sp. ABFQG (assembly GCF_004322975.1). Classification (NCBI taxonomy): domain Bacteria; kingdom Pseudomonadati; phylum Pseudomonadota; class Gammaproteobacteria; order Enterobacterales; family Enterobacteriaceae; genus Citrobacter; species Citrobacter sp. ABFQG. The sequence goes on along the minus strand of NZ_CP036435.1, from coordinate 4,714,378 downwards.
TCCTTCTCTCCGTTGGGAATGTTGAATACGGCGGGGGCTGGCTTCTTGGTGGTTGGCGGCCCCTGCCACTTGCTGATCAACTGCTCTTCTAAGGTTTGTTGGTAACAGGTGACGCTGTATCGTCGTCCCTGCAAACTTCACTACCTGCGTATAAACGCACACCGTAGCACCACACCAGATAAAGCTGGTGATTAGCTCTTCTTCCTTTTTCAATACTCATCTCCGAGAATTGCACCTAAGAAAAATTCTGTTTGCTCTTCACTGCCTTTGATGCTGTAACACTCGATAGCCTTTCTCACCTCGCTTTCGTCCGTATAACCAGCCAGCCATTCTATCAGGCTTTCTAAATACTCCTCCGCTCTGTTCCAGTCGTGATCCTCTGGTAGCTCCTTGCTTGAATCAGCCATGAAACAGGCTTCAACGTGATCGTAATGAAACAGCAGGGTAAGAATACTTTCTTGTTGCCATTGTTCAGGCGTTTTCAATCCGTAACTGTTAGTCATTTGATACTCACCCATTTACGATCCTCGTTCGGTGTTGCTTGTTGAATTGCATCTTTCAACACCTGTTCAAAGTTCACGCCGTGCTCCTGGCTTCTCTGCCAGATGTCCAAAAATGCTACGGCGAATTTCAATTCTTCTTCGCTCTCAATAGGGCTGAAAGCGGTTGTGTGTTCGTTCATCTCTATAATCTCCATACTCATTACTCCTCTTCAAAGGTCATTGTGTAGCGGCATGTGCGAGGGCAGGCAATAGCGCTAGCGTGAGCACAATTAAGCCTTTCATGTTGATCACCATTCTAAAGAAAACTCCTCTGTTAAATCGTCTTGCACGTCCTGACCATACCCGATGTAATACATAGTTGAGCGCGGATCTGTCTGTCCCAGGAAATGGGCGGTAGTTTCAATAGCCACCCCTGCATCGAACATCACGCGCCCACGGCTTTTACGTGGCGTATGGCATCCCACGTTTGAGAATCCTGCTCTACGTCCCATCTTCCCAAACTCCGCAAACACGGTGTTACGTGTGACGGCGTGGCCTTTGCTGCGTAATGTGGCAGCACTGAAAATGTAATCTGTAGCTACAGGCATCTTAGCTTGTTCTGCCTTGCGTTGTGCCACTACTGACAACATGGACGCTGTAACTTTTGGCCTTACCACGTTCCCTGTTTTCTCCTGCTTCACTTTGAGGTGAGATTGCCCCTCTACGTCTTCATACTTGAGCTTGAGCACGTCAGAGATACGCAAGCCCGATTCATACATAAACACCCACAAGCAATAGAACAGGTTTGTTCTGGTATTGCGTCGTAGCTCTGCTGCCACTGCCTTTACTTCGTCTGCACTCTTTAGCGCCTGGCTAATTCCTTTCATCGTGATTTCTCCTCTTGTTCGTTTCGTTGAAATCATCATTGATCAGAAATTGATCATTTTCAATAGGTTGCACGATGCGTTTATTTAGAAGAGCACAAAATGATCAAAATGTGTGCGCGGTTGTTTGAGTCGCTTAACGGCAAAAAGCCAGGCCCCGATCTGAACTGGTAGAAAATGGCAAATATCAGTAAGCCATTGAAAAATAAGTGGAAATACATTTCACCTCATGATTCATGAAACGGTGGTTGTGTCAAGAGATTTATTTTCGATGGTGGGGTGTTACCCCTGTTTACACGGTGAAGTGATTGAAAAGTGTACTGAGTTAGTTAAATCAACAGGTTACATAATACACTTTGCGAAAGTGTATCGAATCGGGAGGAATTAGCATGACAAATGATAACTACTCACATTTGTAGCGATGAGATCTGAGTAAGTGAGAATTATTCTCAATAATGGCTGTTTTGGCATGGAAAATCGAGTTGTTACATTATAACGATTAAACGAGAAAACTCGTTCAACAAATGTTGCACAGGTGAAAGTGTACATTGTCCACAATGATCGCTGTAAGTCGCACAGCGTAAGACTTCAACAAAGTTAAGTGATTATGAATTATAAGTTGAAAGTTTAACTTAGGCTACATTTACCCTTGATCATTACCTGCCTATTACCGCCGGGTTTACCGTTATTAACCGCTGCTTTAGTCGGATTAATCTTAGGTGTTGTTGCGTGGACGGTACGCAGTGAGCAGGGCGACGATTTACCGTTGGGTGAAGGGCTGAAAGTACCATTTTGTTACTTTCGGCATACATCAAAATGATGGGCATCTGCACCAATGGGTAACTGAAAGTAACGTTTTGGTACTCGAGATCATAACGAAAGTAACGTTTTGGTACTTTTAAAGTAACGAAACGGCACACTATAAGATTAAACAAGACTACTAATTAATAAGACTATCTTTTAATTCTTTTGTCGTTGTCCCTGCTCGGTACTCTCCGGGCAAGTGACCTGTTTCGCCTTTGGTTGGCTCCTCGGTCAGCCCCGTACCGCTCATGGAACAAGCGACAGCATTCTCTGTACCTTCTGGACTCGTGCAAACTTCGTTTCTGACGAACGTCAGGCACGAATGATTATTTGCCATCGGCAAGAGATCGCTTTCGCCGTTGACGAATACCATTGCGCTGTGCGCGGTATGTAACCATGTACCCAACTACACTACGTGTAATCGTCCACATGCCAACTCTACCTAACGACAATTAACCCCTCCTACGTCCTGTTGTCCGTAGTCGTGCTCATTCTCGAAGGTAGAGCAGCAGGGCTAAAGCTCACCGTGCTACGGTTCACTAAGCCTCAATCCAATACCAACACCTACCATCCTGATAACTACCGTTATCCGTCTGTAGTTGTGCTATTGGTTTCGGGAATAAATGCCAGAGGGTGGCCCATGACACACCGGAACGCACAGGAAGCCCGTAGGGCGATTTAAACGGCGCAGGGAGTACCGATGTAGTGCATGTGTATGCAAACCTCTTATAGCGCGATACAGCGCGTTTTATGATGGAAGACAGAGGTTGATCGCAACAGGGAAGGTGTGTTATTATCTGTAATGGGAAAAATTAACACCTACCTGTTGACATTGAAATCATTTCATGTTATAGTAAGTTCTGTCGGGTGATGAAAGCATTCATCCGTCCTCTTCTTAGGCATCCAGCCTGACCCAAACAATCCAGATCACACTGCACTATCAGGCAACGTTAATAACGTTCTTCCTGGATGGTGTTTCCGTGTATCTAACGCAAGGAGAACCAACATTAAGTATTTCAATCCAGAGCTTGTCTTCGATGCTCTGAAAGCAGGTGATAAGACCCGCAAGGCAATGAACAGCCAGAGAGCAGCAGCACAGCGTCAAGGTTACTTAGAACATGCTGAACGATTACGTAAGGGGATCGAACTTTACGATCAGTGGAAAGCTGAACAGGCTGATACGACAACCAACGAATAACCCAGAAGGAGAAACCAGTATGATCGAGAAGAAAACCAAATTACCGCCGTCCACATCGTTAATGATCCCGGATGACACATTCCAGATTCTGTTCAAAGAAGCAAAGCGCCGAAAAATGAGCGTAAGCGCACTTCTTCTTGAGGAATGCCAAAGTCTGGCGGTCAAATACTCGAAGGCTGGCGCGTAATAACTACGTTCCAGCGTTAACCCACCCCCCACGAATGAGAAGCGGAGAAAACCAAATGAAGAGTATTCGTAATTTACTGAGCATACATAGGAGCAAACAACAATGGCAAAAACCCTCGCCCAGATTAAGGCAGATTACCAGTACACAGGCAAAGACGGCGTAACGAGAGATCGCACACTCAACATTCCGCATTACTTCAAAGAAATCCCATTTATCTATTCCCCTCTTCTTGAAAAAGGAAGAGTGAAGTTCAGCGCCAGCATGCAAAAATTGTATTGTTACGTAGCAGACTGGGAGAAATCCGGCGGTGTTTGTTACGAGGAACAAAGCGATCTTGCAAAAGTTTGCAGGTTATCTCGACCAAAGACAAACGACCTGATCGAACAGATGGAATTAATTGGACTCATTACCAGAACCAAAATCGAAGGACGGAGAAATAAGGAATTACGAGCACTCCCGCTAATTGATGCTCACATTACCCCACCAGAAGCGCTAACAGCGCAGCCTGTAGTAGTGTCTGACGAAGTGCCAGCCCCTGAACCAGTTAAGGCCGCAGAGGAACATTTAGTTCCTGATCGGGATGACATTCCATGTGTCTGGGATGACCCTGATTATCAATCAACACCAACGATCCTCATTCAGCAGGACAAGCCAGAGCTTCCCTGGGGCGGTGTAGCTATTTACAAAACGAATGGCGATCCCACTGATGCCGCTGTGGCATGGGGGCTAAAAGAGACAATGGGCGATGAGGAAGCAGCCTACCAACTTCTTTCCAGAGTGGTATCTGAATACACCGGAAGGACAGAAGTATTTACACCGCGAACAACGGCAATCTACGACGATTGCGACCCAATACCATTTTAACCAGGAGGATTATGACCAATCTTTATCTACTGAACGAAGATACAAACTTTCAATTTGGCTGCAATGACGTTTGCAGACGTATTTACAATCACCTTTCCAGCCTACACCGTGAGAATGGAACATTCCGTTCCAGCGTCAAAACCCTGGCTTCCGCCCTGGGCTACTCGGAAAGCGGAATCCGTTACTGGCTGTTCCTGATGCGAGATGCCAAAGTGATCACGCTAACCAGGCGCAGCAATCACTATGATTTTGACGTGAATCACAACGTTGCTTTCATCACCTCGAACCACTAAGACGAGGTGCAATGAGTAAAAAGGAACGGAACACCCTCACCCGTATAGAACGGGAAAATGTCAACCGGATCGGCAAAGCCTCGCAAATACGAACAAAACGCCTTTACGTCAAATCCCTTGAGGAAATCCCTGGGGAGCTTATCGAAACAGTGACAGAAGTTCATTCAACACCGCCCTCTGTGGAAGAGTGGGCCGCGTTAAATGATCTCCTCGAATGTTCAAGCGGCGTTTTTTACCGCCCTCGCAAGCGCAAAGTTTACACCTACGATGATAGCCAACTTCGCCGCTGGCAATGCCTCGGATTCACATCACTACGCCACTACCTAACATACAACGCAATGAACAACACCGTGGCGGGAGTTAGGGGCTTTGATGAACTATTTAACATTGGAGACAGCTATACAGAATGATCACAGAAATAACAGAACAAGAATACTTTCAAGAGCGAATGCAGTACATGCAGGATTTAGTTAAGCAAGCTGAATGGGCTGAACAGGCACAAGATGTTAATAAGGTGGAATACCTCCTCGATGTGCTGGCAACGGAAATAGCGCCGTTTCAAGTGGCGCTGAACATCGTCAAAGCAACAAAGGGACGGCTAACAAATGACTAAGTATGAAATTGATGATGCCCTGGACGAATTCCACGAACAGCTACACATGCCACTTCTTGACGCAGTGAACGCCGTATACAAAGCATGCCCTGAGAACGTGTCTGAAAGCCTTTCTGACGCTGGTAAAATGCTCACCCTTGCAGCGGCAGCACTGGAAGGGATCATCCTCTCTGTGGAGCGTACAGACAGCCTACACGAGGATCAGACACTGGTAGAGGATGTTACACAATTGGCGCTGTCCCTGGCAGCGTGTAAGGATGAACTGAGCGATCTGTTACAAAACCAATCCGCATAATTATTCACTTATAATGAATAAATCGCTTGACTTTGTAACGGAAATGTTGTAGAATAGGACTTATAGGGTATCTATAAACGTATCGAATCACGTTTCTCTCCCTCGTATGTCAATACGACTTGCAAACACTATCCCATAGTGTGAGCACTCCCGAGAATGCCGTTTCCCATAGGCGGCGCTCTCCCCTCAATGTCTTCCCGTAAAGAATGGTTGATGTTCTTTTGACGGTTGTTTTCTTCTTTGTCGTTCCGAAGGATGCGCGGGCGTTTCTGCTTTTTGTCGGGCAGTGGCGACCAATTCCCCGCGCTCTCCTCTCTTTACGGGAAAGCATTGTTGCTTTTTACGCCTTATAACCTCCTTTAGGGATTATAAGCAGTCAGACAAATGTCAAAGTTGTTTCTTTGTTACGTCTGGCATTCTCTTATTATTGTTTCCAGCGATGATAACGAGATTCCACTTTCCCACTTCTTGCCATGACAGAAGGGCTTCTGTTTTGAAGTGGGAGCAATGAAAGGGCGATCTGCCTCTGTTATTCGTAACAGTTGCGCCCTTCATTTTTTAGAAGTCATTGTTTAACATCATAATTATCAAAAATGACCTTAACCAATGCTTTCTAACAAGGGCATTCCTCCTGGGGCTACTTCGGTAGCCCCTCTCTTTACCCTGCATGTAACGCTTTCGTTATAAACATGCAGACATAACGCGAAGGAAACGACAATGTTTCTACTTAATAACAAATCGCGTGTACTCAAGTATAAAAATGATGTGCTTACCGTCAATCCTCAGATGATTGAGATGGTGGCGCAGTATGCTGGTTGTGAAGTGTCCGACGTGATCAAAGCAATGGAAACGTATTTCCCTGACGAATCACCAGAACAAAAGCCAACCATTGACGATTTGATCGCACGCAAAGTAAAGGACTCAACCAAATGATTATTGATCTTGATACGCTGTTCCCACAGCGCCTGTCACTAACGGATCTGGTTAGCTATTCAACTGTGTAGTGGTCAACTAAAACTGGCCACGGCTTTAGAGTTTTTCCAGTATCGGTTTTCCGATTCGTTTGGGGGCAACCCACCGTTATAGTCATGCGGCCTTAGCGAGCTGTAATACCCGACGATATAGTCTGTGATCGCATGAGCAGCATCGCTAAAGTTTATATAACCTGTCACTGGCACCCACTCGTTTTTCAGACTACGGAAGAAGCGTTCCATCGGGCTGTTGTCCCAACAGTTTCCACGTCGGCTCATACTCTGCCTGATCTGGCAACGCCACAGTAACTGCCGGAACTGCCTGCTTGTATAGTGGCTACCCTGGTCACTGTGGAACATCACTCCGGCTGGTTTACCGCGAGCTTCCCACGCCATTTCCAGCGCTCTGATGGTCAGCTTGCTATCCGGCGAGAATGACATTGCCCAGCCCACTGGTTTCCTTGCGAACAGATCGAGAACAACTGCAAGGTAAGCCCAACGCTTGCCTGTCCAGATGTACGTCACATCGCCGCACCACACCTGGTTAGGTTCTGTCACTGCGAACTGTCGCTCAAGGCGATTCGGGATAGCGATGTGTTCATGACCAACACGTTTATACCGGTGGGTAGGCTGCTGACAACTCACCAGCCCCAGTTCTTTCATGAGCCTGCCAGCAAGCCAGCGTCCCATTCTGAAGCCTCTCAGGGTTGCCATAATGGCGATACTTCTTGCGCCAGCAGAGCCATGGCTGATGTTATGCAGCTCCCGAACCTGGCTGCGTAACACAGCTCGCCAGCCGTCTGGCTTTTCGGCGCTTTTCTCCCAGTATTTGTAGCTACTGCGATGAACCCCGAACACGTGGCAGAGTGTGACCACAGGATACTGCGCTCTGAGTTTCCCGATTAACGAGAATTGTTCAGGGAGTCTGACATCAAGAGCGCGGTAGCCTTTTTTAATATGTCGTTTTCCATTTCAATGCGTTGTAGCTTTTTCTTCAGCTCACGTATTTCAATCTGTTCCGGGGTTATAGGGGAGGCTTTAGGTATTTTGCCCTGTCGTTCATCCCGCAACTGCTTTACCCATCGCGTCATGGTAGAAAGACCCACATCCATAGCACTGGCCGCAGCTGCAACGGTGTAGTTCTGATCAAGGACCAGTTGAGCGGATTCACGTTTAAACTCTGCGCTGAAATTTCTTTTTTTCATTGAGGCACCTGTAATGTTCTGAGGTGAGCATATCACCTCTGTTCAGGTGGCCAAATTCAGTAAACCACTACAATGCTGTGGGTGGTTCTGCGAATGCTACAGCGGATTGGATTCAGGATAAGACGGGCTTCAATACTCGTTCAGTGGGGCCAGCTATCATGGATTGGTTGGGCGTTGGTGGCGGTAATGCTGGAACAGCGGCAAATCAATACAGCCTAAATGTTGATTCTCTTCGTGGTTCCGCAATGTCACTCAGCAGCGGCAATGCGCCAGTGTACACGGTGAATCCTACATTCAATCTAAATCTTGAGGCATCCGTACCGCTCACTATCGCCAGCGATAGCTCAAGATTAAGCGATTACATTGATTTCCAGGCGAGAGCTTCTCAAGCCAGCTTTGCTCAGTCGCTAACGCTGCAAATGTCGTCCGGTCAATCGTCTACAGGTGGGTGATACATCAAAGGGGTGATGGTTTCAACACTACAGCAATGAATCCACATTTTTAAAAGGGACAGATTTAATAAGATACCCCTGTAATCCCCAAATCCCCACCTCACGCAGTATTCCCAAATGTTCTCGATTCTCAATCCCTTCGATAATAACTTTGCCGCAGTGTTTTTGAATGGAAGCAATCAGCGGGTAGAAGGTTGGTTTCTGCACCTGCTGATTAAAGAAGCAGCGATCTACTTTTACAACCTCAAAGTATCCTTCCATCAAACTAACTACATTCGCGTTTCCTGCGCCAAGGTCATCGAGCCATAGCCCATTTACACCCTGGCTCAGTGCCTTTAACAAGGGGTTTTTTAATCCTTTATCTAAACCTAGGAAATTCTCAGAAAGCTCAAGTTTGATGAATGGCATCGATTCGAAAGTTTGTCTAAGTATGTAGTCATGACGTATCAGAAAAGCCATTTGCTGATCAATGTTCAGTGTACAAAATAGATTCTTTCGTTCGAACCACTTTTGCATACTGGCAATGTTTCCGCATTGTTCGTATAGGAAAAGCCGTTTCCTATCTAAATCCCAAGATGAAATTACGAACTCAGGATGAAGGGGGCGTCCATCTGGGGAAATGAAGCGAGTGAGAAGCTCAACGCCCAACAACTTTTCGTCAATGCTTACTATAGGTTCAGCAATGAATGTAGTATCCATAACAAACACCTTAAATTTCTACATAGGTTCATTCATAATGTGGTCTTTGTAACAAAAAATCAATAATGGTTTCTGTTATTTAAGTGTGTAACCTACTGAATTGGGTGGGTTTTTTTGGGTTTTAGTGTTGTGGCTTTGATGCTTTTTGGTTACTATTTAATCTTGCTTTGTTCGTAAAGCAAGAATTAGCGTGTATTATTCATAAACAATAGCTTATTAATCTAATCAATTTGTTTATAAATAAGGGGCTTACGCCCCTTTTTCCGTTTCAGGGAAGATGATCTCTGGATAATCCACCATTTCCACATAGTCGGACAATTCTTTCATGGAACACCCCGCGCTGTATGTCTTGAATGCTTCTGTGGCTGCGGCTTGGGAAGAGTGCCCCGTGATGTAGCCTATACGCTGTTCGGGTACTCCGGCACGGTCAAGACACGTGATAAAATGCCCCCTCAAACTGTGAAAGCATTGGCGATCTGTAGCCATAGGCACTACGCGACGCCGTAAGCGGGTGAATGCCTGGGAATAGAACGGCCCCTTTTTCCCGTCTTTGCGTTCAATCTTGTTAGCCTGTGGTAACAGGTAATCTCCAGTGTTCAAACTCAGATAATAATCCACCATACCGATCAGAAAAGCGTGGATCGGTATGTGCCTAACCCCTGCTTTCGTTTTCGATTTGCTAATGAAGAAAGTCTGTATCCCTTCCACTATAACAACATCTGATTTTTTCAAGCTGGCGATTTCGTCCAGCCTTGCACCAGAGAACAAACCGATCAGAATGACGGCTCGTAGTTCTTCGTCTGCTTCGTTGAGCAGGGTAGATAGTTGATGCCATTCAAACGGCTGGTAGCTCTCAATAGTGCGCCGTGCTTCGAGGTTCATGCCGTGAAACGGATTAAGCGGCGCTATAGCGTCGTAGCGACGTTTGGCAAACTCATAGAGGCTTCCCAGTGACGTTAACCAGTTTTGCAGCGTCTGCCCTGCTACGTCGCGTTTCTGCTGTTCTTCGATGAAATCCGTAACCAGCCGCCGTCCTATCTGATCCAAACTGATATCAACTTTCCCGATACTCTGGAGAAAAACCTCCACGGCTCGCGCCGATTTGCTCAGTGTGGACAGTGAACGCCGATCCCGGTAAGCAGTGGCGTATTCGTCACGTAATAGGCACAGGTGAGGAATAGAACTGGCTCGCTCCTCAATCAGGGGTTTGTTTTTATTCTTGCGGATCTGTGAGTGCAGGGAAGTGATCGCAAGCTGGATGCGCCTGTCCTCTGTATCTGGCTTGAATTGTTCTTTCAGGTTGTTCCACTCTACCAGCATGTGATTGCGGAAGTGTCGAGCCTTGTAAATGTCTCTTGTACCAGTGCTTTTCCGGTAGAGGCGCTTCCCGCCGAACATGTGGCGCATGTAAGCAGGAACGTAGATTTGAAACTGCCAAACGCCGTCCGGTGAAAGATAAAGATACTCCTGGCCCTTGATTGTCATGAGATTGATCCTCTAAAATCTCGCAATCAAGTATCAATAATAGTTACTATGTTGATTCTATGACCGTCGCGTTATGGAAAAATGAAACAGAGTTTCGATTCCCTTCGCCCGCTCCAAAACTCTCTCCTGTAGTTATTCTTTATAAATGTTAAATAGCGACACCGAAATCCGGTGGCAGTGTGCTGTTACCTTCACCCAGATTACGTTGTAGCAATACCGTGTCGAGCCATAGTCCATGTTTGAAGCCAATGTTTTTCAGTGTGCCGATTTCCGTAAATCCGGCCTGCTGATGGACTTTTAACGATCCCTGATTATTGCTGTCGCCGACGATGGCAATCAGTTGCCGATAGCCCTGTGCTTCAGCCCAGCCGATCACATGACACAGTAAAGCTTTTCCTACACCCTGACGCTGAGCCGTTGGAGCAATATAAATCGAATCCTCAAGGGTATAGCGGTAGGCATAACGCTCGCGATAGCGGGTGAGGTAGCAATACCCGATGACCTTATCTTCCTGTAGCGCGACGACCCACGGCAGCCCGAGGCTGCGGATTTTTTCCAGACGAGCAAACATCTGGTGAGCATCCGGAGGGTCGGTTTCAAAGCTGCCGGTACCGTGAAGAACATGATGTGCATAAATATCGCGTATGGCGGGGATGTGCTTTTCTTCTGCGTTAACGATTTTCATTGACCGGCTCCCATTGGCGTCTTTGCCCAGATTACCTGAAAGACTGAGGGGAAGGTAAGTGCAAAAAATTATGCTTCGAACAGTTGCTTGCAATGCTAATAGGCTTTCATATTGTAAGGGGAAATAATTGATTGTGGTTGATGTTGTCAATAATACGCAAGGTTGGTAAATACATTAACGTGTAGAGTAATACACAATTATTCGTGCATGTTTTCGAGCGTGTATCCAAATGCCAATTATGGTAGATTTCGAAAAATGATGAAGAAAGTTATTTGATTTCAATGTGTTGTTTCTGTATCTAATTCTTCTTGCGCCTGTACCCTTATTTTCATTTCATTGGCCCTGTTTGAGCCCTAAAAATTAAGTTATATTTTGTTGTTAGCAGAGAGCCTATTATCAGATTTTTCTCTATTCATCTCTCAAAATAGTTACCATGCAAACAGTTGCGCGGTGTAGCTATGCTAACCAGCAATAGTAAGCATCGTCACATTATGTCACCGGGCAAACTTTGTTTAAATCCAGAATTCAATCCCAAGAGTATTAGGATTATTTAGTCTAAAATACTTTTTTGACTAAGACTTTTCTTATTACGTAGCCATGAACTACATGGAGTGATAAAATTCCCGAGTTTATGCCTCCTGCTCAACGATTAGAGGACGCGGTGCGGGTAGTCAATAAGACGAAAGAATTAATTGCTTTATAACCCTATTACGAAATAAGCGGCAGTGCATCTTACATGGTCGGCAATCGTCAGGGATTGACCTTAACTTATTGAAAACGCTTATTTTTACTCTGATGTAAGATATAAGGGCAGATATGTTCAGTATGCGTCGACATGCCAACTTCATTAAACGTTTTAAGTCTGTAAGCTGTTTATTTACGGCCAGCATTCTTTTCCCTATGCAAATCTCTGCTGCGGTATCTGATTATGATGCTTTGGTTATTGAAGCGCGGGGGGGGAATAGTGCGCCGCTATTGCGCTACCTTGAGGATCAGGGAAAGAAAAGTGCGCTAACGCCAAATCAGGTTGCCGACTGGCTGCAAGTTTCCAGTTGGGTTGAGAACAACGATAAAACAACAATTGAAATCTGGCAGCGATATCGTGGGCAGATGGATGTACCTGCACGGGGAAAAGTCGCCGCAGCGCGTGCGTATCGTAACCAGAAAAACTGGAATGATTCATTGGCGGTGTGGGAAAGTGTTTTACAGCAAGAACCTGATAACGTTGATGTACGCACCGGCTGGATAATGACGCTGGCAGATGCGCGCTACAATCAGCAAGCCCTTACCGAAGCGAATAAATGGGCTCAGGCGCATCCGGGTGCAGATTCCGACGCATTGCTTGCCTATGTATATCATTCTCAGGGGAAAAATTGGGATGCACTGTTGGTTGCCAGCCAGGCGGATGACGTCGATCCTGGCAACAAAAATGCAAAATCCACGCTGTTGTCTGCGCTGTCAGCGAACCGTGTTTCCGGACCAGCCTTAAATATGGCGGAAGTCGTACCCACGGCAGATCCTGTGAAGCGTCGCCTTGAGCTTGATGCGGCGGCTGAAATGGTCCGATCCTCTTATACGTCCGCACGTAATGAAGAAGAACGTTTTATCGTAGCAGATAAAGCGCTGGCCCGTTATGACCAGTTGTTGGCGGCCTGGAAAGATGAGCCGTCTGCGCAGAATGATGTCCGCCGGGCGAGAATAGACCGTATGGGTGCCCTGTTGGTGCGTAAACGTACTGCCGAAGTGATCGAGGAATATGAGTCCCTTTCCGCAAGCGGCGAAGTACCAAACTACGCAAAACGTTGGGTGGCATCAGCATGGTTAAGCGAGCGTCAGCCGGAAAAAACCGAAGCGATGTTGGCGAGCATCTACTACCCAAATGGGCCTATCCCGGTGACGCCGCTCAGTCCAGAGGATCAACAAGATCTGTTCTATGCACACATTGATAATGAAAACTTCGATGCTGCCAAAAAACAAGTCGATGATTTGATCAAAGAGAGTCCGTATCTGCGGCGTATCTATGGCTCGCCAACGCCGCAGCCTAACGATAACTGGCTGCTCGGACAGTCGCTGCTGACGCAATATCATATCGCTGCCAATGAACTGCCAGAGGCAGAAAAGCTCGCAGAGCATCTGGCACGAACAGGCTCCGGTAACCAGGGACTGCGCATTTCCTATGCCTCTGTGCTTGAAGCGCGTGGATTGCCGCATGCGGCGGAGAAAGAGCTTAAGCTGGCGGAAGTAATTGAGCCAAGCAATCTGGAGCTGGAGCGTCAGCAGGCTTACGTTGCGCTGGATCTCCAGGAATGGAAGCAGGCCGATGAACTGACGGATGACGTTATTGCCCGTAGCCCGGATGATGAAGCGACGCTGCGCCTCGCGCGTATTCGTGATGTCCACAAAATGTCGGAAGTGCGCATTAGCGGCACGCAGGGGATCTCGTCCGATAGCCCGGTCAGCGGTAAGAATGACTTCAACATCAACACGGCTATTTACAGTCCGCCGATTAATGACAACTGGCGACTGTTTACTGGATTCAACTTCGCTACCGGTGAATTTGAGGAAGGGAAGGGCATCAGCCGCGATCTGGCGGCGGGTGCAGAATGGACTTCCCGTGATTACTGGGCGGAAATGGAAGTGTCTGGCCGAAATTATGGCGATGGTCAGAAGATTGGTGGGCGTCTATCCGGCTGGCATGACTTTAATGACAACTGGCGCGTAGGCGGTTCGGCCGAGCGCTTGTCGCGTAATACGCCATTGCGCGCGCTGCGTAGCGGTGTGTATGCCAACGGCGGCGATATGTTCGTTCGCTGGTATCAAAACGAACGACGTGAATATCAACTGTCGTTTGCTGCATCACATTTCTCAGACGGTAACGATCGCATCGAATACGGACTCAGCGGAAAAGAGCGCATCTGGACCACGCCTCGCTTCACGCTGGACTTTACGCCGGGCATTGGCGGGAGCACCAACACCAAAGAGAATGTGCCGTATTACAACCCGAAGAGTGATTTTTCGGTTGTCCCTGGCCTGAGCGCAGAGCAGGTTCTTTACCGCCACTATGATACCGTCTGGACGCAGCAAGGTCTGGCAGGCGTAGGTGGCTACTGGCAGCAAGGTGAAGATGCAGGCGCTATCGTCCAGGTAGGATACGGACAACGGCTTAAATGGAACAACGTCGTAGATGGCGGGGTGATGCTGATTTGGGATAAACGCCCCTATGACGGTAAACGTGAGCGGAATATCTCCCTCGCTTTCGATTTAAATGTCAGGTTTTAAGGATTGTTCATGCTGAAAAGATGCCTGTGGCTTAGCGCATTAATCGCTGGCTGGTTGATGATTACCGCGTGCAGCAGCGCGCACAATACAACGCCTCGCTATGTTCCTCCTGGGGAGAGAACACCGCTGACGGCGGATCATCAGTGGCCGAAAAATAGTTTCCTGGTACTGGGTTATCACGATGTTGAAGATGGTGCTGCCGACCAGCGTTACCTCTCTGTGCGTACCAGCGCGTTGAGCGACCAAATGGCCTGGCTGCGTGATAATGGCTATCAGCCGATCAGCGTGCAGCAAATTCTGGATGCCCATGACGGTAAAATTGTACTGCCGGAAAAAGCGGTATTACTCACCTTTGATGACGGGTATAGCAGTTTTTATACCCGCGTCTGGCCATTGCTGAAAGCCTACAACTGGCCTGCTCTCTGGGCGCCAGTAGGCAGTTGGGTTGATGCGCCAGCCAACAAAAAAGTCGATTTTGGCGGCTTAATGACAGCGCGAGATAAATTCGCGACCTGGAAAATGGTCGAAGAAATGGGGAAATCGCCGTTGGTGGAAGTCGGTGCGCACACCTGGAACTCGCACTTTGGCGCTGAGGCCAATCCACAGGGGAGTAAAGAGCCAGCGGTAGCGAACCGCCTGTATGATAAGAAAACCGGCACTTACGAAACGGACGAACAGTACACGCGACGTATAAACACGGATATTTCTCTGATCACTAACAAGATAAAATCGGTGACCGGGAAATCGCCGCGCGCGTGGGTATGGCCGTACGGCGCAGCCAACGGCACGACGTTAAACCTGGCCAAAGAGCATGGCTATAAGATGGCCTTTACGCTTAATGAAGGGTTGGCGAATGCCGCGTTTCTCGATGATATTCCGCGCGTGCTGATCTCTGATAACCCATCCCTTAAGCGCTTTGCCAGTCAGGTCGCTCAGGTCCGTGAGCCACAGACGATGCGCGTGATGCATGTCGATCTGGATTACGTGTATGACAAGGACCCTGCTCAGCAGAAGCGAAATATCGATAAGCTGATCCAGCGCGTTTATGACATGCGTATTTCTCATGTCTTCCTGCAGGCGTATGCCGACCCTAAAGGTGACGGGAATATTCGTGAGGTCTATTTCCCCAACCGCTGGCTGCCGATGCGTGCCGATCTCTTTAACTATATCTCCTGGCAATTACAAACGCGGGCAGGGGTGACGGTATATGCCTGGATGCCGGTTCTGGCTTTCGATCTCGACGCGTCTATTCCACGCGTAACCGCATGGGATCCGAAAACGGGACGTACTGCTATCAATCACGAGAACTATGTCCGCCTTTCACCCTGGAGCAGCGAAGCGCGTCAGCGCATCACTGAAATCTACGAAGACCTGGCGAAGCACGCCAGCTTCAAAGGTATTTTGTTTCATGACGATGCTTTCCTGACGGACTTTGAAGATGCGTCACCGGAGGCGTTAGCCGCCTACCGTGCCGCAGGGCTTCCGGGCAGTATCGAGCAAATACGTAATAATCCTCAGGCGTTCGAGCGCTGGACGCGCCTGAAAAGTAAGATGCTGATCGACTTCACCAAACAGCTGACCCAGTCTGTGCGTAATATTCGCGGTCCACAGGTGCAAACTGCGCGCAATATTTACGCCATGCCGGTACTGGAGCCTGAAAGTGAAGCCTGGTTTGCACAAAACCTGAATGATTTCCTCAATACCTATGACTGGACGGCGCCGATGGCGATGCCATTCATGGAACAGATCCCGGCCAATGATGCCAACGCATGGCTTGACCGACTGGTGAATGCCGTTGCACAAAACCCTGGGGCGCTGGATAAAACCGTGTTTGAACTGCAGGCACGAGACTGGCGTAAATCCGGGGATCAGGCTGAAATCAGCGGAAAACAAATAGCCGAATGGATGCGCCAGCTGAAATTAAGCGGTGCAGGTAACTACGGCTATTACCCGGATGATTTCATCAGCGACAAACCTGAGATGTCAGAGATTCGCTCGACGTTCTCCTCATACTGGTATCCGCAAAAATGACCGATCGCATTATTGCTTTCCTGATACTTTGCCTGATGTTCAGCCTGCCGTTTGGCGTGGCTGTCATCTTTACAGGTGAAGTGATGTTGAACTTCGTCTTCTTCTGGCCTTTGTTCATGTCTGCTTTGTGGATAAGCGGCGGAGTCTATTTCTGGTTTTACCGTGAACGTCACTGGAAATGGGGAGATGACACGCCACCACCGACCCTGCCGGGGAATCCACTGGTTTCCATTCTGATCCCCTGTTTTAACGAAGGGATCAACGCGCGTGAAACCATTGAGGCCGCACTGGCACAGCGATATAAGAATATCGAAGTGATTGCCATCAACGATGGTTCAACGGATGACACTCACGACGTGCTGGAACAACTGGCAGTGGAATACCCCAGCCTGCGGGTGATTCATCTGGCTGAAAACCAGGGCAAAGCGCTGGCGCTCAAGACCGGTGCGGCCGCGGCGCGCAGCGATTACCTGGTGTGCATTGATGGCGATGCGTTACTGGATCGTGATGCCGTTGCCTATATTGTGGCTCCGCTGATCCAGTTCCCGCGCGTTGGTGCGGTGACGGGGAATCCGCGTATTCGAACCCGCTCTACGTTAATCGGCCGTGTGCAGGTCGGTGAGTTCTCTTCCATTATCGGTTTAATTAAGCGTACTCAGCGAGTCTATGGGCAGATCTTTACCGTTTCAGGCGTAGTTGCGGCGTTTCGTCGTCGCGCGCTGGCCGAGGTCGGTTACTGGAGCCCGGACATGATCACTGAAGATATCGATATCAGTTGGAAGCTGCAATTGCGCCACTGGTCGGTATTCTTTGAGCCGCGCGCACTGTGTTGGATCCTGATGCCAGAAACGTTAAAAGGGCTGTGGAAGCAGCGTTTGCGCTGGGCGCAGGGTGGTGCAGAGGTGTTTATCGTTAACATGCGTCGTCTGTGGTCGTGGGAGTTCCGTCGCATGTGGCCGCTGTTTCTTGAGTTTTGTTTTTCTACCGCCTGGTCGTTTGCCTATGCGATCAGTATCGTGCTGTTCCTGTTAGGGCTGATGATCCCGATGCCGGACTCGCTGTATGTGCAGCATCTGTTCCCGCCAGCCTTCACCGGACTTATCCTCGGCGTGGTGTGCTTGCTGCAGTTTGCGGTGAGCCTGATGATTGAACGACGTTATGAAAAAGGCATTGGCGCCTCGTTGTTCTGGATTATCTGGTTCCCGGTGGTGTACTGGATGCTAAGCCTGTTCACCACGCTGGTCGCGTTCCCGAAAGTGATGCTCAAACGCAAACGCGGCAGAGCGCGTTGGGTGAGTCCTGACCGTGGAATTGGGAGGATCGAATCGTGAATCAGCCACTGATCTTTACGGAGCGGCGTCTGCTGCCTCGCATTATCGATGTGTTGTTGACGCTCATCGCCTGGGTTGGTTTCTTATACCTGATCTATAAAGGATTGATCACGGCCCTGGCGCATTCACCGTATATGGGGGTGCGACCCTTTTTCACCACGCTGGATACGGTCACGTTTTATATCCTTGTCGCCCTGGTCAACGGCCTGGTGCTGATTGGCTGGGCTAAGTACAACCAGTTTCGTTTTCGGGTGGAACGCCGCAGTCGCAGACCCGGGCTGGAAGACCATGAGCTGGCAGAAAGTTTGCGTATTACCCGGGAGCTGGTTACGGAACTGAACAAGGCGAGGGTGCTGACGGTCCACCATCATGAGAATGGCGAAATCAGTCATATCGATGTGGATAGGGATATTGCCGATAACCGCCTCCCGCCGCCAACGCCTGCGATGCTGGAGTATTTGCCACCAGAGCAGCAGCCGTTGTTGCAGAAAAGGCCCGAGTGATATTTCTGCTTTCAGCAGCTTCCTTCAGCCTCGCATAGGTCTATGATTAGACCCAGACACATAAAAAAATGTGAGGCAATGTCGTGGATAAGGAACTACTGGATGCAGGTTACCGGGCCTATACCGGCGAGAAGATTGACGTCTATTTCAACACGGCGATATGTCAGCATTCGGGCAATTGCGTGCGGGGAAGCGCGAAACTGTTTAACCTGAAACGTAAACCGTGGATCATTCCGGATGAAGTGGATGTCGAGACGGTCATCAAGGTCATCGATACCTGTCCGAGCGGTGCGCTGAAATATCGCCAGAAATGAGTGAGGGGACCATGGAAATTCTTGCAGGCCACAACAAGTTTTATGTCAATGATGCTGAGGGCAACCAGGTTGCCGAGATAGTATTTGTGCCGACGGGCGAGCATCTGAGCATCATTGAACATACCGATGTCGACCCCAGCCTGAAAGGTCAGGGCGTCGGCAAACAGCTGGTGGCGAAAGTGGTAGAGAAGATGCGCGCTGAAAACCGCAAAGTTATTCCGTTGTGCCCGTTTGCCAAACATGAATTTGATAAAACCCGCGAGTACGACGATATCCGTGCCTGATCCTCTTATGTGTACCGGAAGGCATAACAGCCATCCGGTTCATCACTCCCGATGCAGCAGATCCTGATAAATCCCCGTCAGTATCCCTTGTGGCCCAAACTCTTTTTTAATCCACTGAGTTACACGACCGGTTGCCGAATGCTGGGTTGCCAACAGCATTCGTGAATCCTGACGCGGGTTGTGGATCTGCCGCGTCACCAGCAACGACTTTTCCATCGCCTCGCGCACCATATAGTCCGGCAGAAAACCAATGCCTTCACCCAGGATCTGGCACTGGCACTTGGTATTAAAATCGGGAACCAGAATCGACTCCTGTCCGTGTAACAGCCAGCCGACCTTCTTGTTGATGGTGTGTGCGGTGTCTTCCACCATGATGTTTGGGTAAAGGCGTAACTGGCTCTCAGAAATGGGTTCCGGCATAAAGGCGAGGGGATGATCCGGGGCAATCGCAAACGACCAACGGATCGCGCCGATCTCGGTGTAATCAATTCCGCCGCCATCCAGTAACGTATCAGGCGCGCCAATGGCGATATTAGCCAGGTTGTTGATGATCGAATCCCAGACGCCGTTATACACCTCGGTGGTGACGGTTATCTGGCAGGTTGGAAACTGTTTCTTGAGTACCTGCAGCAGCCGCGCTGTATGTTGAGGGGTATACAACAGCTGGTTAATACAGATGCGTACCCGGGCTTCAATGCCCTGAGCGATGGTATCAATGCTGCGCTTGATGGCGTGGAAATCGTTGAGCAGGTCGGTCGCCTTGCGAAACAGGTAGCGCCCGGACTCGGTCAGTTCAATGCTGCGAGTACTGCGGGTAAACAGCACCACGTCGAGACCCATTTCCATGCGCTTAATGGTGTAACTAATTGCCGATGTGGTTAAGCCTAGCTCTTCAGCCGCCTTGCTAAAGCTGCTGTAGCGGGCAGCCATCGTAAACGCCAGTAGGTTTTCCTCGGTAAATATTGAATTCATCTTTCTCCCCTCCGGCGACAATGCGCATCCGCAACACGATGATTGTTGAATGTATTTGTAATCCTTATACAGAGCAATCAGTTTTGAACAAAATTTAACACTAGTTTTACATTTGATTTGAAGGCAATCACACTTCTGTATTTTAATTGCAGGCCGCTATCCGTGCAGCATACCGCCTGATTCACCGGACTACTGATTAGTGGCTAAAAGGGCCCCAGCCATAAGGGAAAGATTGCACTACAGCACGTTTTGTTCTCATTGTTAAAATTGATTCAATAATCGATGCGCTTACGATGAATGAAATTTAAGCGGATGTTATTCTCTGCACTCTGTTGCTATTCTCAGGTTATCGGATATTTAAAAAGTCTAAAAAACTGCAGGAGAGCGATTATGTCAGAGAAAGAACTCATTACTGAATTTCTGCTGGCGGCAGAACAGGGCAATGCCGATGGATTAAAATCCTGTCTGGCAAAAAATGTGGATATTAATGCCACTAACCGCCAGGGGCGTACTGCCATTATTATTGCCAGCCTGAATAAACATTATGACTGTGTTTCTTTATTGATTGCTGAGGGTGCCGATATTAATAAACAAGATCAAACTTGTTTTAACCCCTTCCTGATTAGCTGCTTGACGAATGATTTAACGCTGTTGCGTACGGTATTACCGGCTAACCCTGACCTTAATTGTCTGAGCCGTTTTGGCGGTGTCGGTATTACGCCAGCCAGCGAAAAAGGCCATGTTGAGATCGTGCGTGAGCTGCTGCTGCGTACCGATATCAATGTCAACCATACTAATTTTGTTGGCTGGACGCCGCTCCTGGAAGCCATCGTACTTAATGACGGTGGCGCGAAGCAGCAGGAGATCGTTAAGCTGCTGCTCGACCATGGCGCAAATCCGCACATGACGGATAAATACGGTAAAACCCCGCTGGAACTGGCGCGAGAGAAAGGGTACCACGAAATTGCCGAGCTGCTGATTGCGGCCGGAGCCTGACACAGGAGCGCCATTATCGCTACGCCATCACGGCGATGCGTACGGGCGCTAACCGCAGACAGCGCGTTTCTCACTTTCCGGGGAACGGGGCGGGTTGAACAGGTTTTTTCCCACGCGGTAAACCTGTTGATACCTGAACAGCAGCGGTTGCTGACGTTACTGAGTGAAGATTGTGATAACGCACCTAACAGCTGTCGGCTGGCGCTGACGCATTGTGAAGACCTGTTTCATCCCGGTGAGCTGGTCAATTTTAGCGGGTCGGGAATAGTTGTTGGCAATGATAAATGGATAGAAACCGCCGGTTGCCTGCTGTGGCGAATACCACGGTGGACATCTGATGCAGCAAGTCTTGCCGCAGTCGGCTGGCAGCATTGGGAAGAGGTTATCCGCCAACAGCTAAGAAGCGACGACACATTATTTCTGTATCAGGGTGACAATCCGTTTTTTCAGGAAATCACCCGTCAATTACACAACCGCCGACAAACATTACTGACGGCGTTGCGTACAGGAGAAAATATCTCTACAGCGGTCAGCCATTTAATTGGTCTGGGGATTGGTCTGACGCCCTCATCGGATGATTATTTAGTGGGCCTAAGCACTATTCTATTTATTCCCGGACATCCGCTGAGGAAATATCGTGAAGATTTTTTAGCAGCTTTACAATATGCCGGAAATAATACGACGCTACTCAGCAAAATAACGTTAGAGGAAGCTTTTCATCAGCGTTATCGGGAAAGCGTCGGACGGCTGCTGAACCAATTTATTACTGAGCAACAACCCGTTTCTACGCAATATATTACTGACATTAAAAATATTGGCTCAAGTTCTGGCTGCGACATGCTGTATGGCATGGCGGATGCCTGCGCCCTGAGCCACAGGTCCGGAGGGAATTATGTCGATCAGGATAGTTGTTAAAAAGAACACGTATTTTGATTCTGTCTCACTGATGTCTATCTCCACGCGCGCAAATAAGCTCGATGGTGTTGAGCAGGCGTTCGTAGCTATGGCGACAGAAATGAATAAGGGCGTACTGAAGAATCTCGGCCTGCTCACGCCTGAGCTGGAAGAGGCGAAGAGTGGCGATCTGATGATTGTCATTAAAGGCGCGAGCGACGAAGCAAACGCGCAAACGCTGGTGGCGATTGACGATCTGTTTACGCATAAAGAGCAGGGTGGCCAGCACGAAGCGCGCTATGCCACGCTCGCCAGCGCGAAGAAGCACGTTCCCGACAGCAACCTGGCGGTGATCTCGGTCAATGGCCTGTTTGCCGCGCGTGAAGCGCGTCAGGCGCTGCAAAATAACCTCAACGTGATGTTGTTCTCTGACAACGTCTCTCTTGAAGACGAGCTGACGCTTAAGCAACTGGCGCACGAAAAAGGACTGTTGATGATGGGGCCAGACTGCGGAACCGCCATCATTAACGGCGCGGCGCTGTGTTTTGGCAACGCAGTGCGTCGCGGCAACATCGGAATTATTGGTGCGTCCGGTACCGGTAGCCAGGAGCTGAGCGTACGCATTCACGAGTTTGGCGGCGGAATTTCTCAACTGATTGGCACCGGTGGACGCGATCTGAGTGAGAAGATTGGCGGCCTGATGATGCTTGACGCGATTGGCATGCTGGAGGCCGATCCGCAAACTGAGATCATCGCGCTTATCTCCAAACCTCCTGCGCCAGCGGTGGCGCGCAAGGTGCTGGAACGTGCGCGCGCCTGTCATAAGCCCGTGGTGGTGTGTTTCCTCGGACGTGAAGCCGCGCCTGCGGATGAAAAAGGCCTGCAGTTTGCCCGCGGTACTAAAGAGGCGGCGTTGAAAGCGGTACTACTTACCGGTGTGAAAAAAGAGAGCCTGGATCTGCATCCGCTCAACTGGCCGCTGATTGAAGAGGTTCGCGCCCGTCTGACCCCGCAACAAAAGTACATCCGTGGCTTGTTCTGCGGTGGCACGTTGTGCGATGAGGTGATGTTTGCTGCCATGGAAAAACATGCCGAAGTTTACAGCAACATTCATCCGGACCCGGCGTTCCGCCTGCAAGATCTCAACCGCAGCGTGGCGCATACCTTCCTCGATTTCGGTGATGACGATTTTACCAACGGTAAACCGCACCCGATGATCGATCCCACCAACCGCATTAGTCGTCTGTTGCAGGAAGCGCGCGATCCTGAAGTCGGCGTGATCGTGATGGACTTCGTCCTTGGTTTTGGATCGCATGAAGATCCGGTTGGCGTGATGCTCGACGCGATCGTTGAAGCCAAAGCGATCGCCGCCGCAGACGGTCGTCCGCTTGAGATTCTCGGCTATGTGCTGGGAACCGATCTTGATACGCCGTCGCTGGAAAAACAATGTCAGATGCTGACTGATGCGGGCGTTATCTGGGCGAGCAGTAGCACCAACACCGGATTGCTGGCTCGTGAATTTATCTGTAAAGGGGAGGAAGCCTGATGAGCCAGACACTGTTTAACCAGCCGCTGAATGTGATTAATGTCGGTATCGCGATGTTCAGCGATGACCTGAAAAAGCAGAACGTTCCCGTGACCCAGCTAGACTGGACGCCGCCGGGCCAGGGCAACATGCAGGTGGTTGCTGCACTGGACGAGATTGCCGATTCGCCGCTGGCAGACAAAATCGCTGCCGCTAACCAGCAGGCGCTGGAACGTATTATCCAGTCGCATCCGGTGCTGATTGGCTATGACCAGGCAATCAATGTCGTGCCGGGGATGACCCGCAACACCATCCTGCATGCCGGGCCGCCGATCCGCTGGGAAAAAATGTGCGGTGCAATGAAGGGCGCGGTAACCGGGGCGCTGGTGTTTGAAGGACTGGCGAAAGATCTGGATGAAGCTGCCGAACTGGCCGCCTCGGGTGAAATTATCTTCTCACCATGTCACGAGCATGACTGCGTTGGCTCGATGGCGGGTGTGACCTCTGCGTCGATGTTTATGCACATCGTTGAGAACAAAACCTACGGCAACCGCGCATATACCAATATGAGCGAGCAGATGGCGAAGATCCTGCGTATGGGCGCGAACGATCAGAGCGTTATTGATCGTCTGAACTGGATGCGTGATGTGCTGGGACCGATGCTGCGCGATGCCATGAAGCTGGCGGGCGAAATCGATCTGCGCCTGATGTTGGCGCAGGCGCTACACATGGGCGATGAGTGCCATAACCGTAACAACGCCGGGACGGCGCTGCTGATTCAGGCGCTGACGCCATGGATTATTCAGACCGGTTATCCGGTTGAGCAGCAGCGTGAGGTGTTCGAGTTCGTCCTCAGCAGCGATTACTTCTCCGGGCCGACCTGGATGGCGATGTGTAAAGCCGCAATGGACGCCGCCCACGGCATTGAATACAGCACTGTGGTGACGACGATGGCGCGAAACGGTGTTGAGTTCGGTCTGCGCATCAGCGGCTTACCGGGTCAGTGGTTTACCGGTCCGGCGCAGCAGGTGATTGGCCCGATGTTTGCGGGCTACAAGCCGGAAGATTCCGGACGTGATATTGGCGATAGCGCGATCACCGAAACCTACGGCATTGGCGGTTTCGCTATGGCGACGGCGCCGGCCATCGTGGCACTGGTGGGGGGTACGGTCGAAGAGGCCGTTGATTTCTCTCGCCAGATGCGTGAAATCACTCTCGGCGAAAACCCCAACGTCACCATTCCACTGCTGGGTTTTATGGGCGTACCGACCGCTATCGATATTACGCGCGTGGGCAGCACCGGCATTCTGCCGGTGATTAACACCGCAATTGCGCACAAAGATGCGGGGATCGGCATGATCGGCGCCGGAATAGTCCACCCGCCGTTCGCCTGTTTTGAAAAGGCGATCCTCAACTGGCGCGACCGCTACTGCCAATAACAACAATCGGGGCTAACGCGGTTAGCCCCACAGTAGCGAAGCGAAAAACGTTGCTTACCTGCAGGGCTGGGCGATCTCCGCGATCGCAAACGATGCTTAACCTGTTAAGGATATTCCATGAACAGCATAAAACTAGAATGGAAACGTGGTGACTGGGCAGCTTACTTTGGGCTGATGACCAACAACCTGACTAACCTGCTGACAATGATGGGGCTGCTCATTTTTGTCGTCGGGATCCCTACTGAAATTGTCTATGGTCGCATTGCGCCTGCCTTTGGTCTGGCGGTGCTGGTGGCCAGCGTCTGCTACGCCTGGTTTGGCCTGCAGATGGCAAAACACACCGGGCGTAAAGACGTGACGGCGCTGCCGTCCGGACCGAGCGCACCGTCAATCTTTACCGTAACCTTCCTGGTACTGATGCCGGTTTATCAGCAAACCAAAGATGCCAACTTTGCTATCCAGATAGCCCTGGTGTGGTGCTTTGTCGAAGCGTTGATCCTGGTCGGCGGCTCCTTCCTGGGCGAGACCATCCGCAAGATGATTCCACGTACGGTACTGCTTTCTTGTCTGTCCGGCCTGGGACTGTTGCTGCTGGCGATGAACCCGATGCTGCAGGCATTCGAAGCGCCGACCGTCTCTTTCATCGTCCTGTTGCTGATCTTCATTAACTGGTTCGGTAAGAAGCCGATTTTTGCCCGCATTCCTACCGGCTTGCTGCTGCTGATTGCCGGTACGGCCCTGGCGTGGATCTCCGGTTTACAAAGCCCGGAGGCCATTAAAGCGTCGATGTCTTCCTTTGGCTTCAACCCGCCGGAAATTCATGTCGACAGCTTCTTGCAAGGTTTGCCGCATGCACTGCCGTATCTGGCTTCTGCGGTTCCTCTGGGTCTGGCGAACTACATTTTCGACCTTGAGAACATTGAAAGTGCGCACGCGGCGGGGGATGAGTACAACACCCGTAAGGTGATGATGGCGAACGGCTTTGCCTCCATGCTCGGCTGCATGCTGGGCAACCCGTTCCCGGTGACCGTGTATGTTGGGCATGCGGGCTGGAAAGCGATGGGCGCCAGTATCGGCTATACCCTCGCTTCAGGCATCACCATGTTCCTGGTACCGCTGTTTGGCCTGGGCGCGTTTATGCTCGCCATTATTCCGATGACTGCGATAGTGCCGATTCTGGTGTTTATCGGCGTGGTGACCGCCAACCAGGTGGTGCGAGAAACGCCCAAAGTCGAGGTTCCCGTTATCTTCATCTGCCTGTTCCCGTGGATCGCTAACTGGGCATTGACCATCGTTAACAGCGTGATGGGCGCCGCCGGAACATCCGCGGGGAAACTGGGTAGCGACTTACTGCACAGCAAAGGTGTCTATTACGACGGACTGGTGCATCTGGGAAGCGGCGCGCCGCTGGCCAGCATGCTGTGGGGCTGCGTCGCTATCTTCGCCATTATGAATAAGCCGCTGCGCGGGGCGATTGCCGCAGCCTTTGGGGCACTGTTATCGCTGTTTGGCGTGATCCACTCCCCGGCAGTTGGCTTTGCTGAGGGCAGCTCGATGATGTTTGTTGTGGCCTACCTGATGATGAGCGGCATGTTTGTCCTCAAGCATGTTCTTGATAGCCGTGAAGCGGTGACTGCGCCTGAGCAGGAACCGACGAAAACGACCTGAATCGCCTGTAAGCGGAAGATAACACTATGAAAGAACTTGTGGTCGTTGCCATTGGCGGCAACAGCATTATCAAAGATAACGCCAGCCAGTCGATTGAGCACCAGGCTGAAGCGGTGAAGGCGGTGGCGGATACGGTGCTGGAGATGTTGGCATCGGACTACAACATTGTGCTTACGCACGGTAACGGGCCGCAGGTGGGGCTGGATCTCCGACGTGCGGAAATCGCGCACGAGCGTGAAGGGTTACCGCTTACCCCGCTGGCAAACTGCGTCGCCGATACGCAGGGGGGCATCGGCTATTTGATCCAACAGGCGCTGAACAACCGTCTGGCGCGGCGCGGCGAGCAGAAGGCAGTCACGGTGGTCACGCAGGTGGAGGTCGACAAAAACGATCCGGGCTTTGCTAATCCGACCAAGCCTATCGGGGCGTTCTTTAGCGCAGTGCAGCGCGATGAGTTGCTGCGGGTCAATCCAGGCTGGCGCTTTGTTGAGGATTCGGGGCGTGGCTACCGCCGGGTTGTGGCTTCCCCTGAACCAAAACGTATTGTTGAAGCAGAGGCGATCAAAACGCTGACTCAGCAGGGGTTTGTGGTGATTGGTGCGGGTGGTGGTGGCATCCCGGTGGTGCGTAGCGATCAGGGGGATTACCAAAGCGTGGATGCGGTGATTGATAAAGATCTCTCCACGGCGTTGCTGGCACAGGAGATCCGTGCCGACATTCTGGTGATCACCACCGGCGTCGAGCAGGTCTGTATTCATTTTGGCAAACCTAACCAGCAGGCGCTGGATACGGTGGATGTCGCCACGATGACCCGTTACATGCAGGAGGGACATTTCCCGCCGGGCAGCATGTTACCCAAGATTGTTGCCAGCCTGGCGTTTCTGGAGCGTGGCGGTAAACGAGTGATCATCACCACGCCGGAATGCCTGCCCGCCGCACTGCGCGGCGAAACGGGCACCCATATTGTCCATTCCTGAGAGGAGATGCGAATGAAGGAAAGTAACAGCCGCCGTGAATTTTTAAGCCAGAGCGGAAAAATGGTCACTGCTGCCGCGCTGTTTGGCGCAGTCGCCCCGGTCGCGTATGCTGCTAATCCTGTCGGGAACACCTGCGGGTCGAAGAGCACAATGACGATTAACGATAAGCACTATTACCTGGATAACGTCCTGCTGGAAGCGGGGTTTGATTACGAAAGCTCAGTGGTGGTGCACACCCGTACCGCGCTGCAAACCGTTGAAATCCAGGACGGGAAAATAGTTGCGCTGCGCGAGAATAAGCAGCATCCGGATGCGACGCTGCCGCACTACGATGCGGGTGGAAAGCTGATGCTGCCCGCCATGCGCGACATGCATATCCATCTGGATAAAACCTTTTACGGCGGTCCCTGGCGTTCGCTGAACCGTCCGGCGGGTACCACCATTCAGGATATGATCCGCCTGGAACAAAAGCTGCTGCCTGAACTCCAGCCTTACACCCAGGAGCGGGCGGAAAAGCTGATCGATTTGCTGCAATCAAAAGGCACCTCGATTGCCCGCAGCCACTGCAACATAGAACCGGTTTCCGGACTGAAAAACCTGGAGAACCTGCAGGCGGTGCTGGCGCGTCGCCAGCCGGGTTTTGCCTGTGAAATTGTGGCATTTCCACAGCATGGCCTGCTGTTATCAAAATCTGAACCGCTAATGCGTGAAGCGATGCAGGCGGGAGCGCATTATGTCGGCGGTCTGGACCCAACCAGCGTGGATGGGGCGATGGAAAAATCACTCGATACCATGTTCCAGATTGCGCTCGATTACAACAAAGGCGTGGATATCCATCTGCATGAAACCAGTCCGGCGGGCGTGGCGGCGGTGAATTACATGGTAGAAACGGTGGAGAAAACGCCGCAGTTAAAGGGCAAACTGACCATCAGCCACGCGTTTGCGCTGTCTACGCTGAACGAACAGCAGGTGGATGAACTCGCAACCCGCATGGCGGCGCAGCAGATTACTATTGCCTCGACGGTGCCGATTGGCACGATGCACATGCCGCTCAAGCAGCTGCGCGACAAAGGCGTGGAAGTGATTACCGGGACCGACAGCGTGATTGACCACTGGTCACCGTACGGCCTGGGAGACATGCTGGAGAAGGCGAATCTGTACGCGCAGCTCTATATTCGCCCGAATGAACTTAATCTGTCGCGGGCGCTGTTCCTCGCTACCGGTGATGTGCTGCCGCTTAACGATAAAGGTGAGCGCGTCTGGCCGAAAGCGCAGGCTGAAGCCAGCTTTGTGCTGGTAGATGCTTCATGCTCAGCGGAAGCGGTCGCGCGAATCTCCCCACGCACTGCGACCTTCCATAAAGGGCAACTGGTGTGGGGGAATGTCGCAAGCTAGTTTGGTTTTCCGCGCAGCGGCTATCGCTGCTGCGCTCTCATATATTAACCGACGATCCCCATATAGCCGTGAATCCCCATATATAAGCCGACCATTGCAATGAGCACGCTGGAAAAATAGGGCGCTTTGCGTGCCAGTGTGTTAAATCCGCTCCAACGCTTGGCCGCCTGCTGCACGCTGATTGCCGCACCCACGCCCACCGTTACCAGTGTCAGCGCCAGCCCGAGGCTGAAGCACAGCACCATGGTGGCGCCCAGCGTGAAGGCTTTGAGCTGGATGCATATCAGCAGCACCGTAATGGCAGCTGGGCACGGGATCAGCCCACCGGTCAGACCGAACAGTAATATTTGGCCGTTGGTGACCTCTTTGCCCGCAAAGCGGCGCTGAATATCGGTGGCATGCGCCCGTTCGTGGGCATCCTGATACTCTTTCGAACCCTCGTTCAGCCCTGCTAACGCGGCATGGTTATGATCGTGGTCGTGGTCATGATGATGGTGGTGATGGTCGTCATGATCATGGTGGTGGTGATGCCCGTGATCGTGGTCGTGATGCGTCTGGGCCAGCCAGTTCTGCTCTCCCTGCCAGGTTCGCCAGAACATCCAGAATGCGGTCCCGAGAATAATTATCGCCGAGACAAATTGCAGCCAGGGCTCAACGGCCTGGGCGGTAAACGCTTTGCTGATATACATCCCACCGAGCGCAATCAGCCATACTACGGCGGTATGCGACAGCGTTGCTGCCAGCCCCAGCATCACCGCCTGTTTGATGGTCCCCTTAATAGCAATAATAAAGGCCGCCATCATCGTCTTGGAATGCCCTGGTTCCAGACCGTGCAACACACCTAATAGAATCGCGCTGGGAATGAAAAACCAGGCGTTGCCTTGCTGAAGAAGCGTAGAAAACTCACCCATG
Source organism: Citrobacter sp. ABFQG (assembly GCF_004322975.1). Classification (NCBI taxonomy): domain Bacteria; kingdom Pseudomonadati; phylum Pseudomonadota; class Gammaproteobacteria; order Enterobacterales; family Enterobacteriaceae; genus Citrobacter; species Citrobacter sp. ABFQG. The sequence continues at coordinate 4,684,741 of NZ_CP036435.1, read as the reverse complement.
AGAATGATTCTTAGTTGTTTAATTTCGCCTGATTCTACTCCCCCCCAGTATCAAATACTACCCCCCAGTAGAATGTCGATGGTATTGTCCTTACAGCCAGATGTTAAAAAGGTAAAGTTATGTCACATACGATCCGCGACAAACAAAAGCTGAAAGCCCGAACCAGCAAGATTCAGGGGCAGGTAGCGGCGTTGAAAACCATGCTGGATGAACCGCATGAATGCGCGGCGGTATTGCAGCAAATAGCGGCGATCCGCGGGGCGGTAAATGGATTAATGCGCGAAGTGATTAAAGGTCATCTGACCGAGCACATTGTGCATCAGGGCGATGAAATTAAGCGCGAAGAAGATTTGGATGTGATTCTGAAAGTACTGGATTCGTACATCAAATAAGCCAGTTTAACGGCTCATCCACGTTCAATACCGTCCAGTTAAGCATGTAGCATGTGATTCTTTCTCAGGGTTCCGTTCACCTCAGCAGTGTTATTTTTCTGAAGCATCGATACCCGTGAACGTGTAAAGGGCGTTCTTCGCCACGCCCTTTACAATCCCGGCTCCCGGCGGGAAAATTGCCGCTCCGCGGTCCCCTCCGCTTATTCCTCCAGGCTACCGGGTCGGGCGCGAGGTAGCGTCCCTGCAAAGCGCGCCCTGAGCCAGCATCCATGCTGGCTCTCCCGGGCTTACGGAAACACGTCGGCAATTTTCAGCCGGACCAGCTCACACCTCACCATCTGCGTTTTTGGTCTGAACAGCAAAACAGATTTAACTGGAAATCAGAGCGTTGAAGCGACACCCCGACCCGACAGGCAGACGGAATAAGACGAATGAATCGCGCAGCGACGATTTTCCCGCCGGGAGCCTGGGTTGCAAGGGAGGCGGCGGTGAGCCTCCCTTGCACGTTCACAGGAATCTGTGCTTCAGAGAAACGATTAATATGAGGTGAACGGAATCCTTTCCTTGAGATAACATGTTTATTACCTCCGCCAACACTGGTTGATGCTTTCTGAAAATGAGCCGTTAAGCAACACGTTCTAGCCAAAAAACATCACAGATACGCACAGCAGACCGACAATCAGGGTGATCAGGTTACCCACTGAACGGTATGGCTTCAGCGCCGGGATCAGATAGGTAGACAATGTCGGCATGATAAACAGAATCATGGCAATCAGCGGCCCACTAATCGCGTAAATCATTGAAATAGCATTAGGATTGATGCAGCAGATGATAAACGTGATGCTTGAGACCAACATAATGGACAGAGCGCGGTTAAAGGCCCGGCTTTTCTTCACACCCACCTGATGCAACGATGTTTTTACTACCTCCGTTGCCCCTTCAATCACGCCAAAGTAGGTGCCAAGGAACGATTTTGACATCGCTACGACGGCAACGATGATCCCGGAAATCGACAGCCATGCCGGTGCGTTAGGCATCATCGATAGTGCTGACAGAATGGTCACGCCTTCATTTTTTGCATCCTCGATATAGTTTGTCGGAATCGAAAGCAAACAGCTGAAAACGAAAAACAGCACGCTCAGGCAGATGATGACGTAGGCTACCTTCATGATTTTTTTGCATTTACCCATGGCCTGCTCGCCATATTTCTCACGTCGATCAATGGCGAACGTGGAGATAATTGGCGTATGGCTAAAAGCGAAAACCATCACGGGAATAGATATCCAAACCTGATGAAGCGTGTGCTGATCGACAGACATCTGGCCGGTTAGTAACGTTGGCTGCCAGCTTCCGGTCAGGTAGAGCGAAAGGAACAAAAAGTACGCGATGAGCGGGAACACCAGAAAGCCCATCACCCGGATAGTGGCTTGTCGACCCATCAGAAAAATTAAATTCAGCACCAGTACCACGCCCAGACTGACCAGCATGCGGATCCGCAGGTCGATAGTGATATGTTTTGCCAGCTGTTCAGTGAGTGAGTTGGTTATCGCCACGGCGTAGATCAGCACCACCACAAAGAAGGCAATAAAATAGAGGGTGGTGATCAGGCTGCCAATCTTCTTGCCGTAGTAGTGTGTAACCGCGCCAGTGATCCCCTCACCAGCTGACGTTTTTGAAGACAGGATAAACTGGCACAGTGCCTTGTGCGGCCAGTAGGTTAAAGGCCAGGCGACGAGAGCGGTGATAAACAGTACCACCGCACCTGCAGAACCCAGCTGTATGGGGAGGAAGAGGGTTCCTGCGCCGACGGCAGTCCCATATAGTGCGAAGCTCCAGAGAGTCTCTTCTTTTGACCAAAATTTCGACATTATTTGAACGTATCAACTATAAAATAAACAAAAAGAAGCGCAATTTACCACAAATGGCAGGGGCTGGGGGAGGTGTGAACAAGCGGGCAGGTGAATGGATGAATAGCCGGAACCGAGAAAATTCCGACTATTATTTTAATTATCAGGCAGTAACGCGCTGCTGGCGACGCTTCATAACACGCTCGCGTAACGTGTCATAAGCCCAGTTATAGAACATGGTATACGGCAGGAAGAACAGGAAGAAACCTATTTCCAGCGTGAATGCCTGAAGCAGGCTGACGTTCAGCACATACGCCACGATGCTCACCCCAATCACAATAAAACCACTCTCAAAACCTAAGGCGTGAAATGCTCGCACTTTCGCCGTACGTTTTACCAGGTGTGACGGCCACAGACGGTCAAACAGGGCGTTATAAATGATATTCCAGATCATCGCTGTAGTGGCGAGAAGAATGGTCAGTCCGCCCATTTCCAGCACCGAGCGCTGCATCAACCATGCGGTGGTTGGTGCGAGAACAGCGGTGGCAATGCCTTCAAAGCAGACGGCATGAAAAATACGCTCTACTAACGAGCGGCGTTGGACAGTATCGTGTTGCATAACCTAAAACCTTCTTTGATGCCCGGATAACGGAATGGTGGCAATTTTATCGTTTTATGTGATATCTAAAAGATAGTATCCATCGATAAAGTAGATAGTTCATGCGTTACTCTCCTGAAGCATTAACGGCATTTGTGGAGACCGTTTCCTGCGGTTCATTTTCTGCGGCAGCCCGGCGGCTGCGCAAAAGCCAGTCCACCATCAGTACAGCCATTGCGCATCTGGAAGCCGACCTTGGTTTTGCGCTGTTTGACCGTTCATCGCGCCAGCCAACGCTGACCGAAGAAGGTAAGCGGGTGCTGGGTTATGTGCAGGCCATTCTGTCAGCGAGCGATCGTCTGGACGAGGCGGCGATTTCGCTGTCGGGTGAAACGGAAGCGCGTCTGACCTTCGTGTTGTCAGACACGCTGCATCCGGATGTGCTGGAAGAGTTGATGGTGCAGTTTGACCGCAAGTTTCCCCATACCGAGTTTGAATGTCTGATTGGCGAAGACGAGGACGTGATCGATCTGCTGCAAAAAGGACGTGCTCAGGTGGGGTTGATCGAAGCGCGGGAGGATTATCCGACAGACATGGGCGTTACGCGTCTGCCGATGCAAACCTGGATGGGATTATACGTGGCGGTATCGCATCCTTTGGCGGCTCAAGAAAAACTGCAGTGGGAACAGCTGCATACCTGGCGCGAGCTGCGTCTGAATACCTATCTGGAAAGCGGGACTAACGTGGCGCGCGGTCCCGTCTGGTCGGCTCCTAACTACCTGTTATTGCTAAGTATGGCTGTTCAGGGATTCGGCTGGTGCGCGCTCCCGTGTGCGCTGGTGGAGGAGTTTGCGGCAGAAAAACCATTGGTTCAATTAAAGCTGCCCGGCTGGCCAAAGGCTATCTCTATCGATCTGTTGTGGAATAAGAAATCACCGCCTGGCGTGGCGGGAAGTTGGCTGCGCGACCATTTACAGCAGAGTGGCGTTCAGATGACCAATAAATGATACGAATTTCCTTTGTGATAAAAATCACCGTTTTTAAACAACCTTGATAACTCTTTTTAACAATCATCTACTATTGCGGTGTTATTTTGCGCTGAGGTGGTGATGAAAGAGGTTGTGATAGTCGGGGCGTTAAGGACACCGATTGGTTGCTTCCAGGGGACGCTGGCGCGCCATTCTGCCGTTGAATTAGGCAGCATGGTGGTCAGGGCTTTACTGGAACGCACAGGCGTGGACGTTCATGCTGTGGATGAAGTGATCCTCGGTCAGGTGCTTACCGCAGGTGCCGGGCAGAATCCGGCGCGTCAGTCTGCCATCAATGGTGGGCTACCCAATACCGTTTCCGCCATCACCATTAACGATGTCTGCGGTTCGGGCCTGAAAGCGCTGCATCTGGCGACCCAGGCTATCCAGTGCGGCGAAGCCGACATTGTGATTGCGGGCGGGCAAGAGAATATGAGCCGTGCCCCGCATGTCCTTACCGATAGCCGCACCGGCGCACAGCTGGGGAACAGCCAACTGGTCGACAGCCTGGTACATGACGGTCTGTGGGATGCCTTCAACGATTATCACATGGGCGTTACCGCGGAAAACCTGGCGCGAGAATACGGCATTAGCCGCGAATTGCAGGATGCCTACGCGCTGCACTCGCAGCACAAAGCGCGGATGGCAATTGATGCTGGACGCTTTAAAGATGAAATCGTGCCGGTGGTAACACAGCGTAATGGGCAATCATTGGTGGTGGATACCGACGAGCAGCCCCGTACCGATGCCAGCGCCGAAGGGCTGGCGCGTCTGGATCCTACTTTTGACAGGCTCGGTTCGGTAACGGCAGGTAACGCGTCATCCATCAATGACGGCGCCGCTGCGGTGATGATGATGAGCGAGGCCAAGGCGCAAGAGTTGAACTTACCTGTACTGGCCCGTATTCGCGCCTTTGCCAGCGTCGGGGTCGACCCTGCGCTCATGGGGATTGCGCCAGTGTATGCGACGCGCCGCTGCCTTGAGCGTGTGGGCTGGCAACTGGCAGATGTTGATCTTATCGAAGCTAATGAGGCCTTCGCCGCGCAGGCATTATCCGTTGGGAAAATGCTGGAGTGGGATGAACGGCGGGTGAATGTTAACGGTGGAGCCATTGCGCTCGGTCACCCGATTGGCGCATCTGGCTGCCGAATTCTGGTTTCGCTGGTGCATGAAATGGTGAAGCGTCGGGCGCATAAGGGCCTGGCAACGCTGTGTATCGGTGGTGGTCAGGGGGTGGCGCTCGCTATCGAACGAGATTAACGATCTTACATTTACCGTCTTAAACGCCTTTCTACGTGTTTTCCCTGCACCTGTAAAAAAGCCCTCCAGCAGGAGGGCAAGGCCAGTTACAGAAACATACACTCTAAACAAAGTTAACTTATCAAAACATTGTTTCATTTCATGTGATTAACTGCGCACTTTGTTAGAAAAGGTGTCTTTTCGACTGATCATCTCGGCTGAATTTTCCATTTTTTATCCCCGCCACTAATGAATAAATAAATTTATCGTATTGTTATTCAATCATTTTATTAAGGTCCATTTCGCTATTCATACGCGCTAGCGTGATCGCACTTACACTTTTGATAATAAGATGCGAAAAAAGTGAAACATCGTTTTATTTATAATTGAAAACACATTCAGGGAGGAATATCATGAGTGCATAAGATAAAACGGAACAGCGTTTTGCTATTCGTTTAAGCATTCACGGTCAATTTATCACTGGAGGTAAATGTGGACGTAAGACAAAGCATCCATAGTGCGCATGCGAAAACCCTGGACACTCAGGGGCTGCGTAATGAGTTTTTGGTCGAAGAAGTGTTTGTCGCAGATGAATACACCATGGTCTACAGCCACATCGACCGCATCATTGTTGGCGGCATTATGCCAGTGGCCAAAACCGTCTCTGTGGGTGGCGAAGTCGGCAAACAGCTGGGCGTAACCTATTTCCTCGAACGTCGTGAGCTGGGTGTGATCAATATCGGCGGCCCGGGCACGATTACCGTTGACGGCCAGTGCTATGAAATTGGCCATCGCGACGCGCTGTACGTCGGGAAAGGGGCAAAAGAGGTGGTATTCGCCAGTATTGATACGACAAAACCGGCGAAGTTTTACTACAACTGCGCGCCGGCCCACACGACTTACCCAACTAAGAAAGTCACGCCTGCAGACGTTGCGCCAGTGACGCTGGGCGATAACCTCACCAGTAACCGTCGTACCATCAACAAATACTTTGTGCCGGATGTTCTGGAAACCTGCCAGTTGAGCATGGGTCTGACTGAACTGGCACCGGGTAACCTGTGGAACACCATGCCGTGTCATACCCATGAACGTCGTATGGAAGTCTATTTCTACTTCAATATGGAAGAAGATACCTGCGTCTTCCACATGATGGGGCAGCCTCAGGAAACGCGTCATATTGTGATGCACAACGAGCAGGCGGTGATTTCTCCAAGCTGGTCTATTCACTCCGGTGTCGGCACAAAAGCGTATACGTTCATTTGGGGCATGGTCGGCGAAAACCAGGTCTTTGATGATATGGACCACGTTGCAGTAAAAGATCTGCGCTAGTTGCGGGCGACAGCCGTGCCTGCTGCGGCGGGCATTATAAAAAATTAAGGATTTACAATGATTTTGAATGCATTCTCTCTTGAAGGTAAAGTCGCCGTTGTGACCGGTTGTGATACCGGTTTGGGTCAGGGTATGGCGCTGGGCCTGGCTGAAGCGGGCTGCGATATCGTCGGTATCAACATTGTTGAACCGACAGAAACCATCGAACGTGTGACCGCACTGGGCCGCCGTTTTTTAAGCCTGACCGCCGATCTGCGTCAAATCGACGGTATTCCGGCGCTGCTGGAGCGCGCAGTGGCAGAATTCGGCCATATCGATATTCTGGTCAACAACGCGGGTCTTATCCGTCGTGACGATGCGATCGATTTCAGCGAAAAAGACTGGGATGACGTGATGAACCTGAACATTAAGAGCGTGTTCTTTATGTCTCAGGCCGCGGCGAAGCACTTTATCGCCCAGGGTAACGGTGGTAAAATTATCAACATCGCCTCTATGCTTTCCTTCCAGGGCGGGATCCGCGTGCCGTCTTACACCGCGTCTAAAAGCGGCGTAATGGGTGTTACCCGTCTGATGGCGAACGAGTGGGCAAAACATAACATCAACGTCAACGCGATTGCACCGGGTTACATGGCGACGAATAACACTCAACAGCTGCGTGCTGATGAGCAGCGTAGCGCAGAAATCCTCGATCGTATTCCGGCGGGGCGTTGGGGTCTGCCGAGCGACCTGATGGGGCCTGTCGTGTTCCTGGCGTCCAGCGCATCTGACTATATCAACGGCTATACCGTTGCGGTAGACGGCGGCTGGCTGGCGCGTTAATTGCTTTCCAGAGCCAACAAACCCTGCTAAATGGCAGGGTTTTTTTACTTTTGAATCATTAAAATCCATATTGTGGTTATAAATTATTCCATATTAAATTTCATGCGTATCAATTTTTTATTTTTAATATTCTTTAATATCAATAAATTAAATTTAATTGAGTGATTGTCGGTAAATTTTAAAATTGGAATATCCATCACATAACGATGTGGTGTAGCTATTTAATCCATGTTTTTGCCGTTTCCCGCCTGACGCTTCCTGCAAGGGATCCCTTACTTTCAATGGCATGGTTACTCTGTATCTGGCAGGAAAAAATGGTCTCAATAAATAATGATGCTGCTTTAGCGCCGCGCCCAGTGCGCGATACGCGACGTATGAATATGTTTGTTTCTATCTCTGCGGCTGTCGCAGGGTTGTTATTCGGCCTGGATATTGGCGTGATTGCCGGGGCGTTGCCTTTCATCACCGATCACTTTGTGTTGACCAGCCGCCTGCAGGAGTGGGTGGTCAGCAGCATGATGCTGGGCGCGGCAATTGGTGCGCTGTTTAACGGTTGGCTGTCATTCCGCCTGGGACGTAAATACAGTCTGATGGCGGGGGCGATCCTTTTCGTCGTCGGATCTCTGGGCTCGGCGTTTGCCTCCAGCGTAGAAATGCTCATTTTTGCCCGCGTGGTACTGGGCGTTGCGGTGGGGATCGCCTCTTACACCGCACCGCTGTATCTCTCTGAAATGGCCAGCGAAAACGTGCGTGGCAAGATGATCAGTATGTATCAGCTGATGGTGACGTTGGGCATCGTTCTGGCCTTTTTGTCCGATACCGCGTTCAGCTACAGCGGTAACTGGCGCGCTATGCTGGGCGTGCTGGCTCTTCCGGCTGTATTGCTGATTATTCTGGTTGTGTTCCTGCCCAACAGCCCGCGCTGGCTGGCGGAAAAAGGTCGCCACATTGAAGCAGAAGAAGTATTGCGCATGCTGCGCGATACGTCAGAAAAGGCCCGCGATGAGCTGAACGAAATCCGTGAAAGCTTGAAGCTGAAGCAGGGTGGTTGGGCGCTGTTTAAAATTAACCGTAACGTGCGCCGCGCAGTTTTTCTTGGGATGTTACTGCAGGCGATGCAGCAGTTCACCGGGATGAACATCATCATGTATTACGCGCCGCGCATTTTCAAAATGGCGGGTTTTACCACCACAGAGCAGCAGATGATTGCCACGCTGGTGGTTGGCTTAACGTTTATGTTCGCTACCTTTATTGCCGTCTTCACGGTCGACAAAGCAGGACGTAAACCGGCGCTGAAAATTGGTTTCAGCGTAATGGCCATCGGGACGCTGGTGCTCGGATATTGCCTGATGCAGTTTGATAACGGCACGGCTTCCAGTGGACTATCCTGGCTGTCAGTTGGCATGACGATGATGTGTATTGCAGGCTATGCGATGAGCGCCGCGCCGGTGGTGTGGATCCTGTGTTCGGAAATTCAGCCGCTGAAATGCCGTGATTTTGGTATTACCTGCTCCACCACCACCAACTGGGTGTCGAACATGATCATTGGTGCAACGTTCCTGACGCTGCTCGATAGCATTGGCGCCGCCGGTACGTTCTGGCTATATACTGCGCTGAACGTCGTGTTTATCGGTATTACGTTCTGGCTGATTCCAGAAACCAAAAACGTCACGCTTGAGCATATCGAACGTAAGCTGATGGCAGGTGAGAAGTTAAGAGATATTGGGGTGTAAGTGAGCAGGGAGCCCGATAGAACAACTGATTATCGGGCTCTCATTACTACTTATTTCAGTGTGGAGCCGCCTGCCTTGCGAGGAGATCCTTAGCAGACAGCCCGGTTATCTTTAGTATAATTTCATGGCTAATACCATTCGCTAACATCATCTGGGCAATGCGTAACGCTTCTTGTTGTTTGGCTTCTTGTTGCAACACTTCCGCAATAGTCATCAGACTTTCCTTTTGCTGTGGTACCCGCTGAGCGACTTCACGGATAAATTTATCTACGTGAGGCGTATTTCCAAACTGCATCATGTAATTAAATAGCGTTTTGAGCTGGCTGTCATTAGCGTATCCCGTAGCCAGCAACGAGACCAGTTGTTCCACTAATCCCATTAAATCACGCTTGCGGATATGTTTTTGCATCAATTCCAGCAGTGCTATACGTCGATGTTGCATAATTTCGTCATCGGGTATTACGGTGATATCTACCAGCGGAAATGTTGCTGAGTATAGCTGTCGTGCCACTATGGGGTCGTCAAACTCATCCAGCCAGCAGAGTGAAAAGGGGTAGGGGCTGAGTGCACCATGATAAAACAGCATCGGTATCACCAAAGGTAATGTTTTATGGCCATCATCCAGATGGCGTTGCATTGCGGCCATTGCATAGCGCATTAGCCGAAATGCCATGTGAGCGTCTGGCGAACTCTGATGCTCGATAACAACATAGATATACCCATCGCCTTCATTTGTTTTTAATGACCACAGTACGTCGGAGTAGCTGGCTCGCAGGCTATCCTCAATAAAACTGCCTGATTCCAGTTTTAGTGTTTGCAGATCACATAGCTCCCGCAAGGTTGATGGAAGATAGATATCCAGAAAATCTCTTGCGGTATCAGGATGGTACAAGAACTGTTTGAAGACTGCGTCATGTGGAGTGGATGTTGTCATTTTTGTCATGGCGATCCGTCACCGTTAATTAAGATAACGTGACTGTAATCGCCCACATGGCGAGACGCATCGGGTGATTAATGCTTATGCGAGTTGGTATCGAAGGAAAATGCCCCACATTGTAACGTATTCATTTTTAGGGAACTGAGTACGCATTTTAGCGTGTTCTCAAACCGGTCAGTAGCACGGCTTGAGAACAACGAAATTACCCGTGTAGAAAATCTTCGCGTATGGGCGTAAAGGTATCCAGCAGCGTTCCCGGTTTTAAACAGACGCAGCCATGCATAATGTTGGGTTGTTTATACAGGGTATCGCCCGCCCTAACGACATGCTTTTCTTCGCCGATGGTAAATTCAAACTCACCGGACAACACGTAAGTCAGCTGCTCGTGCGGATGATTGTGCATCGGGCCTATCGCGCCTTGCTCGAAGTTCACCTCAACCGCCATCATGTTACCGTCGTGAGCAAGAATGCGCCGGGTAACGCCATTGCCCAGATCGTCAAGCGTGGTCTCTTTATGAAAAATAAACATCCGGCCTTCCTGTAATTAATTAAAACAATGTTTCATTGAACCTATATCAGAAAATTAAAAAAAGAAATGCACGCCAACATATGTGGAAAGTTGATCACATCTTTGGTTCACTGGAGAGACAACAACGAGTCAGGGGAAATGATGAAAACGATCGGTCTGTTAGGCGGTATGAGCTGGGAATCTACCATTCCTTATTATCGACTCATTAATGAAGGGGTAAAACAGCGCCTGGGCGGCCTGCATTCAGCGCAGATCCTGCTTCACAGCGTGGATTTTCATGAGATTGAGTTGTGCCAGAGTCGCGGTGAGTGGGATAAAGCAGGCGATATTCTGGCGCAGGCGGCGCTGGGGTTACAGCAGGCGGGTGCGGAAGGGATTGTGCTGTGTACCAACACCATGCACAAGGTTGCTGAGGCGATTGAAAGCGCCTGTGATGTGCCGTTCCTGCATATTGCCGACGCGACGGGGCGGGCGATACAAAAGCAGCAGATGAGCAACGTGGCGCTACTGGGTACGCGCTACACCATGGAACAGGATTTTTACCGCGGTCGTTTACAGACTGAATTTGGCATTAGCACGCTGATTCCTGAAGCTGATGACCGTCAGAAAATAAACCAGATTATTTTCGATGAGCTGTGTCTCGGTGAATTCAGCGAGTCCTCCCGCGACTATTACCTGAGCGTCATTAACCAGTTAGCGAAACAGGGGGCGCAAGGGGTGATATTTGGCTGTACCGAGATTGGTCTGCTGGTTCCCACCGAGCGAAGCCCACTACCGGTTTTCGACACCGCGGCAATCCATGCGCAAGATGCGGTGGCATTTATGCTTTCGGTTGTGGATGCAAAATAGCCTCCAGCGGGTCAATAAGACTTGGTAGATGGTCCTGCAGATGCGCCGTAAAAGCATCAACCAGCGCCGAGGCGGGGCGATGAAGTGGGTGAATCAGGCTGACCGTAAAGGGTACCGAAATACTGAAGCGGCGGATGACGACCCCGCTACTGGCGTAATCCAGCGCGGTCAGTGGGTTTACCACCGAGATCCCCACGCCTGCCCGCACCATTGCACAAATTGAAGCGGCGCTATGGGTTTCAATCACCATACGGCGCTTCACCTGGTGCTCATTAAACAGGCTATCCAGTAGCTGACGGTAACTGTCGGTCCGTGACAGGCTGATGTAGTTTTCCCCCTGAAAATCCTGCGGCGTTAACACCGCTTTCTTAGTCAGCGGATGCCCCTGGGGCAGCACACACACTTCATCCAGCGCCAGCAATTCGGTGCGTTTTGTTCCGGCAGGCGTATGCAGCGTTTCCGTTAACCCCAGATCGTGGCGCTGCGCCGACAGCCACTCTTCCAGCAGCGGTGACTCCTGCGGCACTATCTGAATATTGACCTGCGGATAGCGTGCGAGGAATGGCTGCAGCAGTGGTGGTAAAAAGGACTGTGAGAATACCGGCAGGCAAACAATCGACAATTCGCCCTGGCGAAACTCGCGCAGGCTTTCGGCGGCGCTCACAATTCTGTCCAGGCCATACCACGAACGTTGCACCTCTTCAAACAGACGTAACCCTTGCACGGTTGGGTGCAGCCGGCCACGCGTGCGTTCAAACAGCGTTAATCCCAGTACTTTCTCGAATCGGGCCAGTTCCCGACTGACGGTGGGCTGCGAGGTATGTAGCATGCGCGCGGCTTCCGTCAGATTGCCTGCCGTCATGATGGCGTGAAAAATTTCGATGTGTCGCAGGTTAACGGCGGGCATGGGCAATCCTCGAATGAACCAATCCATATCATTTTTGCATAGACTCACGATAAAACGATATTTTTTATTCTTTTCGGGCTGTGGCGTAATCATAAAAAAGCCAATACCGGAGCACACCATGCCACGCCCACTCAACAACACAGACACTGACCTGACCGCCGACAACCTGCTGCGCCTGCCTGCCGAATTCGGCTGCCCGGTGTGGGTCTATGATGCGCAGATTATCCGCGCGCAGATTGCCAAACTGAGCCAGTTTGACGTGGTGCGTTTTGCCCAGAAGGCATGCTCGAATATTCATATTCTGCGCCTGATGCGCGAGCAGGGCGTGAAGGTGGATTCCGTCTCGCTGGGCGAAATTGAACGTGCACTAGCGGCAGGTTTTGTACCGGGGAAAGATGAAATCGTCTTTACCGCCGATATGATCGATGACGCGACGCTCGCCCGGGTGCATGAATTGAGCATTCCGGTAAATGCCGGTTCAGTGGATATGCTGGAACAACTGGGTCAGGTCTCGCCGGGCCATCGCGTGTGGCTACGCGTAAACCCTGGCTTTGGGCATGGGCACAGTCAGAAAACCAATACCGGCGGCGAAAACAGCAAGCACGGGATCTGGTATAGCGATCTTCCCGCGGCGCTGGAGGTGATTCAGCGCTACAAGCTGAAGCTGGTGGGGATTCATATGCATATTGGCTCCGGTGTGGACTACGCGCATCTGGAGCAGGTGTGCGGTGCGATGGTGCGTCAGGTGATTGAATTTGATCAGGATCTGGAGGCGATCTCTGCGGGCGGCGGTTTATCAATCCCGTATCGCGAAGGTGAAGAGGCGATCGATACCGATCACTACTTTGGATTGTGGAACGCTGCGCGTGAGCAGATTGCTAAATACCTGGGGCACCCGGTCGCGCTTGAGATAGAGCCGGGTCGTTTTCTGGTCGCGGAAGCCGGCGTGCTGGTAGCACAGGTACGCAGCGTAAAAGAGATGGGTAGCCGTCACTTTGTGCTGATCGATGCGGGCTTCAACGATCTGATGCGCCCGGCGATGTACGGCAGCTATCACCATATCTCCGCGCTGGCTGGGGATGGTCGGTCTCTGGAACACGCCCCGCAACGGGAAACCGTGGTGGCCGGGCCGCTGTGCGAATCTGGCGACGTGTTTACCCAGCAGGAGGGCGGAAATGTGGAAACCCGTCTGTTGCCTGCGGTGGTGCCGGGTGATTATCTGGTCTTGCATGATACCGGGGCGTACGGCGCGTCTATGTCGTCAAACTACAATAGCCGTCCTCTGCTGCCGGAGGTTTTGTTCGATAACGGCGTGGCGCGGCTGATTCGCCGTCGCCAGACCATTGATGAGCTGTTAGCGCTGGAATTAATCTGATTACAGCGTGGTGAAATGCCGGATGGCGCTACGTTTATCCGGCCTACGAAATTAACTGTGGGCGCTGTTGGCCGGATAAGGCACTTGTGCCGCCATCCGGCATTTAATTACTTAAAATACGGCCCGAGCGTTACTGAGTCACGTAGTACCAGTTTGCCGGTAAACGGTGGGATTGGCTCGACGCTCTCGCCGTTGGCCAGCCGGATAGCCTGGTCGATTGCCGTGGTTATCATGGTATCAATCGGCAGATAAACGGTAGACAGCCCCGGCTCCAGCCATTTGGCGCTGGGTGCATCATCAAAACCAAACAGTGAGACGTCCGTTGGGATCCTCAGCCCGGCCTGATGTAACGCTTTTGATGCGCCCAATGCCATGTCATCGTTACAGGCGAACAGTGCGCTGAATTTCACCCCTTCCTCCAGCAGTTCACGACAGGCTTCATAGCCTCGTGTCATCGTGGAATCGCCGTATTTGACCTTGTCGGGATTCCAGGGAATACCGTTTTTTTCCAGCGCTTTACGATACCCCATCAGGCGGGATTTACCGGTCGGGGTATGGCCTGGCACAGTGATACAAGCAATATCGCTATGGCCCTGGGAGATAAGATAATTGACCGCCTGATAGGCCGCGTCTTCCTGTTCAAAGAAAATCGCGCGATCGCGGGCCTGGCTGACATCACGGTTGATGACCAGCAAGGGCATAGCGATGCTGTTCATCAGCGACATTATCTCTTTTTCACTCATATAGCGGGTATAGAGAATAATGGCGTCGCACTGTCTGTCCGCCAGCATTTGCACGGCTTCCTGCTCACGCTCTGGTGTGTCGTGTCCGTCGGTGACGATCAACTGCTTGCCGTGAGATTCCGTCTGGCGTGAAGCCTGTTGCAGCAGCCGGCCAAAGTAGAATCCATCAAATGTAGAAACCACCAGACCAATGCTGTTGCTGGTGCGGTTTGCCAAAGATCGCGCTAAAAAATTAGGCCGATAATCAAGTGCCTGCATGGCCTTAAACACTTTCTGGCGCGTGCTCTCTTTTACCTGACCCGTGCCATTCAGTACGCGCGAAACGGTCGCTTTTGAGACGCCTGCGTGTCGTGAAACGTCCAACATCGTAGTCATAACGCTATCCTGGTTAATCGTTTGACGATGAATTCCCCGGCTCTGTCAGCGTCGAAACGGAATGGCGACGTACCAGAGTTGGGTTAAAAACGTGGGTAATTTCAGGTACGGGGCGCTTCTCCGCCAGCGCGAGCGCCAGTTCGGCAGCCTGGGTTGCCATCGTCACGATCGGATAGCGCACCGTGGTCAGACGCGGGCGCACGTAGCGGGAAACCAGCACATCATCAAAACCAATCAGCGAGATTTCTCCCGGTACATCAATGCCGTTATCATTTAATACGCCCATGGCACCAGCCGCCATTGAGTCGTTGTAGCAGGCTACCGCTGTGAAGTTTTTGCCACGACCAAGTAACTCGGTCATCGCCTGTTCACCGCCGCTTTCATCCGGTTCACCAAACGTTATCAGGCGATCGCTGACCGGTATATTGCTCTCTGCCAGCGCGTCGTAATAGCCTTGCAGACGATCTTCCGCATCTGAAATTGTGTGATTGGAGCACAGATAGCCAATGCGTGTATGGCCCTGTTGAATGAGGTGCCGGGTCGCGAGCCATGCGCCGAAACGGTCATCAAGGGCAACGCAGCGTTGTTCGAATCCTGGCAGAATTCGGTTAATTAATACCATGCCGGGGATTTGCTCCATTAGTGATGCCAGCTCAGCATCCGGGATGATTTTTGCGTGGACAACAAGGGCTGCGCAGCGGTGGCGAATGAGCTGTTCAATCGCCTGTCGTTCCTTCTCTTCGTTATGGTAGCCGTTGCCAATCAGCAAAAAATTACCGGTGTTATAGGCCACCTGCTCGACAGCTTTAACCATTGCCCCAAAGAATGGATCGGACACATCACCAACTACCAGACCGATGGTCTCTGTGGATTGTTGTGCCAGCGCACGCGCGTTGGCGTTGGGGTGGTAGCTGAGTGATTCCATTGCACTCGTTACAGCCAGGCGCGATGCTTCGCTGGCTTTAGGGGAATCATTAATCACTCGAGAAACGGTGGCGACTGATACACCTGCTAGTCGGGCTACATCCTTTATGGTCGCCATGATAGTACCTGTTGTGGGTAAACGCTTACATTCCGTCAGTGTTACGGAAAATGGCTGGCTGTTCAAGCAGATTGCCCGTCAGAACGTCGCAAATGTGAGCGCACACGAGCGAAGTAAGACAGAAAATAGAAAATGCTAATTTTTGCTTACACTTTGCGATGTGCTGTTGCGATTGTTCGCTGGTGAGGGAACTGAGCAGATTGCTAGAGTTGAGATCCCAGAGGTATTGATAGGTGAAATCAACTTTCGGGTTGATCACTAGAATTACACCAGCCTGCGCAGATGCGCAGGTTTTTTTTACCTTCAGCCTATCTGTAACAGTAACCGATAATTTACACAACTCGTTGCATTTGGGTTCATTCCTTTGCGTTTTCGCACTGGCGTATCTGGCTGCTGACGACCACAATCAAGATCCCAGAGGTATTGATTGGTGAGATTATTCGGTACGCACTTCGTACCTGTCTCTTGCACCAACCTGCGCGGATGCGCAGGTTTTTTTTCGAATTGTATTTAACAGTTACCTGTCGCGCCTATTCCCCAACTCGTATACTCTCCCACCATTGATGTTTATATAATTAATGGCACAGGGAGTTGAGATGCTATTTGGCTTTTTTCGTAATCTGTTTCGCGTGCTTTTCCGCGTTCGCGTCACGGGCGATGTCAGCGCGCTACAGGGAGAACGCGTTCTAATCACTCCCAACCATGTTTCATTTATAGACGGCATCCTGTTGGCGCTCTTTTTACCGATTCGTCCCGTCTTCGCTGTTTACACCTCGATCAGCCAGCAATGGTATATGCGCTGGCTAACCCCGCTGATTGATTTCGTACCGTTAGATCCAACCAAACCGATGTCGATTAAACATCTGGTTCGTCTGGTCGAACAGGGCCGCCCGGTGGTTATCTTCCCGGAAGGACGTATTTCGACCACCGGTTCATTGATGAAAATCTATGACGGCGCCGGGTTTGTCGCGGCAAAGTCAGGGGCCACGGTGGTTCCTGTGCGCATCGAAGGCGCGGAGCTTTCCCGCTTTAGTCGCCTGAAAGGTTTGGTTAAACAGCGATTCTTCCCGCGCATCCGCTTACACATCCTACCGCCGACACAACTGCCGATGCCGGAAGCACCGCGAGCTCGCGATCGCCGTAAAATCGCCGGAGAGATGCTGCATCAAATTATGATGGAAGCACGCATGGCGGTTCGTCCGCGTGAGACGCTCTATGAGTCGCTGCTGGCGGCGAAATACCGTTTTGGCGCAGGTAAAAACTGCATTGAAGATATTAATTTCACTCCGGACAGCTACCGCAAACTGCTGACGAAAACGCTGTTTGTCGCGCGTATTCTGGAAAAATACAGCACCGAGGGTGAAAGAATCGGCCTGATGCTGCCAAATGCGGGAATCAGCGCGGCGGTCATTTTTGGCGCCATTGCGCGTCGACGCATTCCAGCCATGATGAACTACACCGCGGGTGTGAAAGGATTAACCAGCGCCATTACTGCGTCTGAAATAAAAACGATCTTCACATCCCGACAGTTTCTTGATAAAGGCAAACTCTGGCATTTACCGGAACAGCTCACCCAGGTGCGTTGGGTGTATCTGGAAGACTTGAAAGCTGATGTGACCTTTGGCGATAAGCTGTGGATTTTCTCACATCTGCTGGCACCGCATCTGGCGCAGGTGAAGCAGCAGCCGGAAGACGCTGCGGTGATCCTCTTTACCTCCGGTTCAGAAGGCCATCCGAAAGGCGTGGTTCACAGTCATAAAAGCATTCTGGCGAACGTTGAGCAGATTAAAACGATTGCCGATTTCACCGCCGATGACCGCTTTATGTCGGCGCTGCCGCTGTTCCACTCCTTTGGGCTAACGGTGGGATTATTCACGCCGCTACTAACTGGCGCAGAAGTGTTTCTATATCCCAGCCCGTTGCATTACCGCATTGTGCCAGAGCTGGTATACGACCGGAACTGCACCGTGTTGTTTGGTACGTCAACGTTCCTCGGCAACTACGCGCGTTTCGCGCATCCATACGATTTCCATCGCCTGCGCTATGTGGTTGCGGGAGCGGAAAAACTGCAGGACAGCACAAAGCAACTGTGGCAGGAGAAATTTGGCCTGCGTGTCCTTGAGGGCTATGGGGTGACGGAATGTGCGCCGGTGGTGTCGATTAACGTACCGATGGCGGCAAAATCGGGAACGGTAGGGCGCATCTTGCCTGGTATGGATGCTCGACTGTTGGCCGTTCCGGGAATTGAGGATGGTGGGCGTTTACAGCTGAAAGGCCCTAATATTATGAGCGGCTATTTGCGCGTCGAAAAACCTGGGGTGCTGGAAGTGCCGACGGCAGAGAATGCGCAAGGTGAGATTGAGCGCGGCTGGTATGACACCGGTGACATCGTGCGCTTTGATGAAAACGGCTTTGTACAGATTCAGGGGCGCGCTAAGCGTTTTGCTAAAATTGCCGGAGAGATGGTGTCGCTGGAAATGGTTGAGCAACTGGCGTTGGCGGTATCAGCAGACAAAATGCATGCCACGGCGATCAAGAGCGATGCCAGCAAAGGTGAGGCGCTGGTGCTGTTTACCACCGATAGCGAACTCACGCGTGAAAAACTACAGCAGTATGCGCGGGCGCACGGCGTACCTGAACTCGCCGTACCGCGTGATATACGCCACCTGAAGCAACTCCCATTACTCGGCAGCGGTAAGCCGGATTTTGTTACGCTGAAAAGCTGGGTCGATGAGCCGGAAAAACAACATGAGTGAGTCAGTGCACACTAACACGTCAATCTGGTCCAAAGGGATGATGTCCGTTATCGCCGCGCAGTTTCTGTCAGCGTTTGGCGATAACGCGTTGCTGTTTGCTACGCTGGCGTTGCTGAAGGAGCAATTTTATCCGGACTGGAGCCAGCCTATCCTGCAAATGGTGTTTGTGGGTGCTTACATTCTGTTTGCGCCGTTTGTTGGACAGGTGGCAGATAGCTTTGCCAAAGGCAGAGTGATGATGTTCGCGAACACCCTGAAACTGCTGGGTGCGGCAAGTATTTGCTTCGGCATTAATCCGTTCCTCGGGTATACGTTAGTGGGGATTGGCGCGGCGGCGTATTCACCGGCCAAGTATGGCATTCTTGGTGAACTGACTACCGGCGACAAACTGGTGAAGGCCAACGGCCTGATGGAAGCTTCCACCATTGCCGCGATTTTGCTCGGTTCTGTCGCCGGCGGCGTTCTGGCCGACTGGCACGTGATTGCCGCGCTTTCTGCCTGTGCGCTGGCCTATGCTGGCGCAGTGGTCGCTAACCTGTATATCCCGAAACTGGCCGCGGCTCGCCCTGGCCAGTCCTGGCATCTGGGGAAAATGACGCGCAGTTTCTTCTGTGCCGCCTCCTCGCTGTGGCGCAACGGTGAAACACGCTTCTCGTTGGTGGGAACCAGCCTTTTTTGGGGGGCGGGCGTTACGCTGCGTTTTCTGCTGGTACTGTGGGTTCCGGTGGCGCTCGGCATCACCGATAACGCCACGCCGACCTATCTCAATGCCATGGTAGCGATCGGGATTGTCGTCGGCGCGGGGGCGGCTGCGAAGCTGGTGACGCTGGAAACCGTGTCGCGCTGTATGCCTGCGGGGATCCTGATTGGCGTCGTGGTGCTGATTTTCTCTCTTCAACATTCGCTGCTTCCGGCCTACGCATTGCTGATGCTTATCGGCGTGTGTGGTGGGTTCTTTGTGGTGCCGCTGAATGCGTTGCTGCAGGAGCGGGGTAAGAAAAGCGTCGGCGCAGGTAATGCGATTGCGGTGCAAAACCTGGGCGAAAACAGCGCGATGCTGTTGATGCTGGGTATTTACTCACTGGCGGTGCTGGTGGGGATCCCGGCGGTAGCGATTGGTATTGGGTTCGGTGCGCTGTTTGCGCTGGCGATTGCGGCGCTGTGGATTTGGCAGCGCCGCCATTAGTCTGTTATATGCTGTTGCAACCAGGCCTACAGGGAACGCTGTCTGTAGGCCTGATAAGCGCAGCGCCATCAGGCGCTAACTGTTAAGGTGCAGGATAGGTATACACCTGATGCACCGCTTCAATCTCTGCCAGCACTTCCTCGCTCAACTCCAGATGCAGACTTTCAACGTTGGTTTTTAGCTGCTCCATGGTCGTGGCGCCCAGCAAAGTGCTGGCGACAAACGGCTGACGACGCACGAATGCCAGCGCCATTTGCGCAGGATCCAGATTATGGCGTTTCGCGATATCCACATAGGCCGCAACGGCTTTCTGCGTCTGCTCGCCGCTGTAGCGCGTGAAACGGCTAAACAGCGTATTGCGTGCACCGGCAGGTTTCGCGCCGTTCAGGTATTTCCCGGTTAATGTACCGAAGCCCAGGCAAGAGTATGCCAGCAGCTCAACGCCTTCATACTGGCTCACTTCTGCCAGTCCAACCTCAAAGCTGCGGTTCAGCAGGCTGTAGGGGTTCTGGATGGTGGCGATGCGTGGCAGATCGTGTTTGTCCGCCAGGTGCAGATAGCGCATCACGCCAAAGGCGGTTTCATTAGAAACGCCGATGTAGCGAATTTTCCCGGCGCGCTGAAACTCGGCCAGCGCGTCCAGCGTATCCAGCAGGGAAACGACCGGCGCGGAGTCTGTCCAGCTGTAGCCTAACTTACCAAAGCAGTTGGTCGGGCGCTGCGGCCAGTGAACCTGATACAGATCCAGGTAATCGGTTTGCAGTCTTTTCAGGCTGTCGTGCAGCGCTTCACGGATATTTTTACGATCCAGCGCCTGATTCGGGCGGATGCCGCTGTCGTTGTTGCGTGATGGTCCACTGACCTTAGAAGCGACGATCAGCTTTTCACGGCTGCCGTGTTTGGCGAGCCAGTTACCTACGTAGGTTTCGGTGAGACCCTGGGTTTCAGGACGCGGCGGTACCGGATACATCTCGGCAACGTCGATCAAATTAATGCCCTGTGCTACGGCATAATCGAGCTGTGCATGTGCGTCGGCTTCGCTGTTTTGTTCACCAAACGTCATTGTGCCCAGCCCCAGTGTACTGACTTCCAGTGAGCTGTGGGGTATACGGTGATATTGCATAGCCGTTTCCTTTTTATAATCACGACATAAGGATTATAAAAATGGCTGAGGGAAGCGAAAAAGGGAAGTAAAATTGTTAAGGCCAGCGCGCTGCTGACCTCAACCATCAGCGTTCAATGATTTGGGACACATCATCGCGGTTAATCTGCATCGCATTGCCCTGCTGGTCGTGATAGCTCACCAGACCGGTATCATCGTCAATTTCTGGTTTTCCATCGGTCAGGATCATTCGACCATCTTTTGTCGCCATTACATAATCGCTGCTGCATCCGGAAACGGCAAAAGCCAGTCCTACGGCGGAAATCAAAACTGCCCATTTTTTCATCTGCTTATCCTCACATGGCCTGCGTCTGACAATAGTTTAGTAATAACGCGAAGTTGTGCAGGGTGAAAGCAGTAAAATCTTAAACTGTGAGAAGGGGTAGGTGTGGTGGGCATTCGCTCCCCTTGCAGGGAGCGATGGATTTCATCAGAGCGGATTTTTTTTATTACGCCACAGGTTCAGGGTCTCTACCGCGATAGAGAAGAACATGGCGAAATAGATATATCCTTTCGGAACGTGGACGTCGAAACTTTCCAGAATCAGCGTAAAACCGACCAGAATCAGAAACGAGAGCGCCAGCATTTTTACTGAAGGGTGGCGATCGACAAACTCACCAATTGGGCGAGCAGCAAACATCATCACACCTACGGCAATCACTACTGCCGCCATCATGATAAACAGATGATCGGACAAACCAACCGCAGTAATCACGGAATCCAGGCTGAAGATAATGTCTAACAACATGATCTGCACAATTGCACCCAGGAAAGAAGATACGCGGGTTTTTAACCCCTCTTCCTCACCTTCAATGGATTCGTGGATCTCCTTGCTGGCTTTCCAGATCAGGAACAATCCCCCCAGCAGAAGGATCAGGTCGCGTGCTGATATCGCCTCGCCAAACAACTCGAATAGCGGGTTTGTCAGGCGCGTTACCCAGGCGATAGAAGCCAGCAGTGCCAGACGCATGATCATCGCCGCCGCCAGCCCAATACGTCGGGCATGATTGCGTTGCGCTGTCGGGAGTTTGGCTACAACCAGAGAAAGGAAAATAATATTGTCGATCCCAAGAACGATCTCCAGCAGCGTCAGCGTACCGAGCGCAAGCCAGGCGTTAGGATCGGTTATCCATGCAAATAACATCGAACAAAGTCCTGCCAAAAAAAGAAGCGGTAATTATAGGCCCGTAACGCGGCGGGTGAAAGGCCGGGCGGTGCCTATTGCGCCTGGAACAAGAAATGTCGCTCAAGCAATGCGCGGGTGAAGTTCTTTTTCAGGTAAAAGCCGCGTGGCAGGGTCAGGATGGGCTCGCCGTTGGCGCCAATGGCCTCGGTAAGCGCGCGGGCGTTGGCGGCTTTAGGACGCAGTTGCAGTACTTCCCCATGGCGAGCGGTGATGCGTTCGACATGACCTAACACAATCATGTCCATTAATTCTTCCCAGTCCAGACGCAATTGCTGGTCCTCTTCTTCATTCGGGCTCCACAGCAGGGGAGAGCCGACGCGGCGCTCAGCCAGCGGGATGCTGCGTTCGCCTTCTACCGGGATCCACAGAACGCGTTTGAGTTTGTGCCGTACATGGCTGGTTTCCCAGGTGACGCCGGTATTGCCGGTTAACGGTGCCACGCACACAAAGGTGGTTTCCAGCGGTCTGCCAAGACTGTCCACAGGGATCGTTTTCAGCTCCACGCCCAGCGCCGCAAAATCCTGCTCTGGTTTACTGCCCGCGCTGGCACCGAGCCAGATTTCCAGTAGCACGCCAATCCAGCCTTTATCGCGCTTAAGATCCTTCGGCGTAACGATTCCCGCCATTGCCGCTAATTCTCCTAACGCGTAGCCCGAAAGCTGTCGTGCCTGGCTCAGCAACTGGGCTTCAGATTCAGGGGGAGAAAGCAACGGACGGAGTTCTGGCATCGGGTTAACCCTTAGGTGAAAAAATAAGCAATGATTTTATACCGTGTGGACAGAGTTTATCTTTTTCCACATGCTTTATTCAATTATATGATTTATATTGGTTTTTAGATTCACGTTTGCAGAGTTGCGCAACAGCGAAGCGGGTTTTCCAATTCTGGTCACTGACAATGAACAGGATCTTACACCATGTTATCCACAGAAAGATGGGATAACTGTGAAAAACCCCCACTACTGTTTCAATTTACAGCCTTGACGTGCGACGAAAATCGAATTTTCACACAAATTGTGCCTAACTTATTGGCATAATCTGTGGATAAAACCGACGCTGGTCGATCTTTCATCAGCGTGAAGATCGTATGCGTGATGAACATCACATTTCTGTGTGTTTATCTGCGTGGATCAGTTTTAACTTTATGAATGTATAAGACTATTTTTACTCTGTGACGAATGTCTTATTCGGACTGTTCTGGGTTTTCCCATAGTAATTCCGTACTTCTTCACAACTATATCCACAGAAAAGGTGAATAAAATCGCCTTGCTTGCCCTTCTTCTGTTTATAACTCGGCCTTTAACTGTGAGTTATTCAATTGTTATTAGAATATCGCACCCTTAACAGAGTGGTTTACCGCCCCTCAGGAGTGTGAAACAATCGTTTGTATATAAGGTTTATGTTGAGGTAGTCCGGTGATTGATGACGATGGCTACCGCCCGAATGTAGGGATAGTAATTTGTAACCGCCAGGGGCAGGTCATGTGGGCCCGGCGATTTGGTCAGCACTCCTGGCAATTTCCACAAGGTGGGATCAACGCAGGAGAGACAGCAGAGCAGGCGATGTACCGGGAACTCTTTGAAGAAGTGGGTCTCAGTCGTAAAGATGTACGGATCCTTGCTTCTACTCGTAACTGGTTGCGTTACAAGTTACCGAAACGTTTGGTGCGTTGGGACACGAAGCCGGTTTGTATCGGCCAGAAACAAAAATGGTTTCTTCTGCAATTGGTCAGCAGCGATGCTGAAATCAATATGCAAACCAGCAGTACACCTGAGTTCGACGGCTGGCGCTGGGTGAGTTACTGGTATCCGGTTCGACAGGTGGTGTCATTTAAACGCGATGTCTATCGCAGGGTGATGAAAGAATTCGCAAGTGTTGTCATGGCGCTTCAGGAGAGCACTCCTAAGCCGCAAAGCACACCTGCGTACAGACGTAAAAGAGGTTAAGCTACGCAAATTATGCTCACCCGCCTGCGCGAAATAGTCGAAAAGGTGGCCAGTGCTCCGCGTCTGAATGAAGCGCTGAATATACTGGTTACCGACATCTGTCTTGCGATGGATACAGAGGTCTGTTCGGTTTATCTGGCCGATCACGATCGACGTTGTTATTACCTCATGGCGACCCGGGGACTGAAAAAACCACGTGGTCGCACTGTCGCACTCGCGTTTGATGAAGGTATCGTTGGCCTGGTTGGCAGGCTGGCGGAACCTATCAACCTCGCCGATGCGCAAAAACATCCCAGCTTTAAATACATTCCTTCGGTAAAAGAAGAGCGTTTTCGTGCATTCTTAGGCGTACCGATCATTCAGCGTCGCCAGCTTTTAGGTGTACTGGTGGTGCAGCAGCGTGAACTGCGTCAGTACGATGAAAGTGAAGAGTCTTTCCTCGTCACGCTCGCCACGCAAATGGCGGCCATACTTTCGCAGTCGCAGCTAAACGCGCTGTTCGGTCAATACCGGCAAACGCGCATCCGTGCATTGCCTGCCGCCCCCGGCGTGGCAATAGCTGAAGGCTGGCAGGATGCGACGCTACCGCTGATGGAGCAGGTCTATCAGGCTTCAACGCTGGATCCGGTGCTTGAGCGCGAGCGACTGACCGGTGCGTTGGAAGAGGCGGCGAACGAATTCCGCCGCTATAGCAAGCGTTTTACCGCTGGGGCGCAGAAAGAAACGGCGGCGATCTTTGATCTTTACTCGCACTTGCTTTCCGATACCCGTCTGCGCCGCGAGCTGTTTGCGGAAGTGGATAACGGTTCGGTGGCCGAGTGGGCGGTTAAAACGATCATCGAAAAGTTTGCCGAACAATTTGCCGCGCTTAGCGATAACTACCTCAAAGAGCGGGCCGGAGATTTACGCGCGCTCGGCCAGCGTCTGCTGTTCCACCTTGACGACTCTATCCAGGGGCCGAATGCCTGGCCGGAACGCTTCGTGCTGGTGGCGGATGAACTTTCGGCGACCACGCTGGCGGAGCTTCCTCAGGACCGGTTAGTCGGCGTGGTTGTCCGGGACGGCGCAGCCAACTCTCATGCGGCAATTATGGTTCGTGCGCTGGGTATCCCTACCGTTATGGGGGCCGATATCCAGCCGTCGGTGCTGCATCGCCGCACGCTGGTGGTGGACGGTTATCGCGGTGAACTGCTGGTCGATCCGGAACCGGTATTGATTCAGGAATACCAGCGTCTTATCAGTGAAGAAATTGAGCTGAGTCGCCTGGCGGAAGACGACGTCAACCAGCCAGCACAGTTGAAAAGCGGCGAGCGCGTGAAGGTGATGCTCAATGCGGGTCTCAGCCCGGAACATGAAGAAAAGCTGGGTAGCAGGATCGACGGTATTGGCCTGTATCGCACCGAAATCCCGTTCATGCTGCAAAGCGGTTTTCCTTCGGAAGAAGAACAGGTTGCGCAGTATCAGGGCATGCTGCAAATGTTTAACGACAAGCCGGTGACCCTACGTACGCTGGATGTCGGTGCCGATAAACAGCTGCCCTACATGCCGATCAGTGAAGAGAACCCGTGCCTTGGCTGGCGAGGGATCCGCATAACGCTCGATCAGCCAGAGATCTTTTTGATCCAGGTTCGCGCCATGCTGCGTGCCAACGCGGCAACCGGTAACCTCAGCATTTTGCTGCCGATGGTAACCAGCATTGATGAAGTGGACGAAGCGCGACGTTTGATTGAACGCGCCGGACGCGAAGTGGAGGAGATGATCGGTTACGAGATCCCGAAACCGCGCATTGGCATCATGCTGGAAGTTCCGTCGATGGTGTTCATGCTGCCGCATCTGACAAACCGTATTGACTTTATCTCGGTCGGAACCAACGATCTTACCCAGTACATACTGGCCGTCGATCGTAACAACACACGGGTAGCCAGCATTTATGACAGTCTGCATCCGGGGATGTTACGTGCGCTGGCGATGATTGCGCAGGAAGCCGAAAGAAGCGGTATCGATTTACGCCTGTGCGGTGAAATGGCGGGCGACCCGATGTGCGTGGCTATTCTGATCGGCCTGGGTTTCCGTCATTTGTCGATGAACGGTCGTTCTGTCGCTCGCGTTAAATATCTGCTGCGTCATATCGATTTTGATGAGGCGCAAACGCTGGCGCAGCGCAGCCTGGAAGCGCAGATGGCGGCTGAGGTACGCCATCAGGTAGCGGCCTTTATGGAGCGCCGCGGCATGGGGGGATTGATTCGCGGGGGATTGTAGGCCTGATAAGCGTAGCGTCATCAGGCATTACGGGGTAAAGATTACTTATACAGATCTTTTACATCTTCCCGGCATCCGCTTCTAACCCCTTGTGCTATCATTCGCACCTTTGGAGCGCCTGCATTATGCAGGCGCGCTTATCAATTGCTGTCTGACTTCAGCGAAATAACAAGAACTTGTGGTGACAGATGACCAGTAGCTATCTGCATTTTCCGGATTTCGATCCGGTCATTTTCTCAATCGGACCCGTCGCGCTTCACTGGTACGGCTTAATGTATTTGGTGGGGTTTATTTTTGCGATGTGGCTGGCGACGCGCCGCGCGAATCGCCCGGGCAGTGGCTGGACCAAAAATGAAGTAGAAAACTTACTGTATGCGGGCTTCCTCGGGGTTTTCCTCGGTGGGCGTATTGGTTACGTACTGTTCTATAACTTCGAGTTATTCCTCGATAATCCCCTGTATCTGTTCCGCGTCTGGGACGGCGGTATGTCCTTCCACGGTGGACTTATCGGTGTGATCCTGGTGATGATTATCTTCGCCAAACGCACCAAACGTTCGTTCTTCCAGGTTTCTGATTTCATTGCCCCGCTGATTCCGTTTGGTCTGGGTGCTGGGCGTCTGGGTAACTTTATCAATGGTGAGCTGTGGGGACGCGTTGACCCGAACTTCAAGTACGCCATGCTGTTCCCGGGCTCCCGTACCGAAGATATTTTACTACTGCAAACTAACCCGCAATGGCAGTCTATTTTTGATACCTACGGCTCGCTGCCGCGCCACGCCTCACAGCTTTATGAGATGGCGCTCGAGGGTGTTGTGCTGTTTATCATTCTCAACCTGTACATTCGTAAGCCGCGTCCAATGGGCTCGGTATCCGGTCTGTTCCTGATTGGTTATGGCGCGTTTCGTATTATCGTTGAATTCTTCCGCCAGCCGGATGCGCAGTTTACTGGCACCTGGGTACAGTACATCAGCATGGGGCAGATCCTCTCTATCCCGATGATTGTCGCAGGCATTATTATGATGGTTTGGGCGTACCGCCGCAGCCCACAGCAACACGTTTCCTGAGGAACCATGAAACAGTATTTAGAACTGATGCAAAAAGTGCTGGATGAAGGCACACAGAAAAACGACCGTACCGGAACCGGAACGCTTTCCATTTTTGGTCATCAGATGCGTTTTAATCTGCAGGAAGGGTTCCCGCTGGTTACGACGAAACGCTGCCATTTACGCTCGATCATTCATGAGCTGCTGTGGTTTTTGCAGGGCGACACTAACGTTGCCTACCTGCATGAAAACAACGTCTCAATCTGGGACGAATGGGCGGATGAAAACGGTAATTTAGGCCCGGTTTATGGTAAACAGTGGCGCGCGTGGCCTACGCCAGATGGTCGCCATATTGACCAGATCACCACCGTGTTAAACCAGCTTAAAAATGACCCGGACTCTCGCCGCATTATCGTTTCTGCATGGAACGTCGGTGAGCTGGAGAAA
Source organism: Citrobacter sp. ABFQG (assembly GCF_004322975.1). NCBI lineage: Bacteria > Pseudomonadati > Pseudomonadota > Gammaproteobacteria > Enterobacterales > Enterobacteriaceae > Citrobacter > Citrobacter sp. ABFQG. The sequence goes on along the minus strand of NZ_CP036435.1, from coordinate 4,657,017 downwards.
ATGGCGCTGGCACCGTGCCATGCGTTCTTCCAGTTTTACGTCGCGGATGGCAAGCTCTCCTGTCAGCTGTATCAGCGTTCGTGCGATGTGTTCCTCGGCCTGCCGTTTAACATTGCCAGCTACGCTTTGCTGGTACACATGATGGCGCAGCAGTGTGATCTGGAAGTGGGTGATTTTGTCTGGACCGGTGGCGACACGCACCTGTACAGCAATCATATGGATCAAACGCATCTGCAGCTTAGCCGTGAACCTCGCGCGTTGCCGAAACTGGTTATTAAACGTAAGCCTGAATCTATCTTTGACTATCGCTTCGAAGACTTTGAAATTGAAGGCTACGATCCGCACCCGGGTATTAAAGCGCCGGTGGCTATCTAACCAGCTTCATGCTGACACAACCGACGCCCGTGAGCGTCGGTTTTTTTTGTCTAAAATCACGTTCTTCGGCGAACATTCCTGAAATAGTGCAACGGTCTGCAACGCGACAAATATTTCCCGTAGCTCGCCGTAGAAACCGAATTTCCCGCTCGTTATTCATTTTCCTCACGCCATACTGGCGACATGAAAAAACAACAAGGTTACACGCTTCTCGAAACCCTGATTGCGATGCTGATCGTCGCGGCGCTTGGTGCATCTGGGCTGTATAGTTGGCAGCGCTGGCAGCAGCAACAGCAGCTGTGGCAGACCGCCTGCCAGGTGCGGGACTACCTGCTGCAACTGCGTGAAGATGCTAACTGGCGCAATCGTGATCACGTCATCAACGTGCTCCGCGAAGGGGGGACATGGTGTCTGGCAAGCTCAGCGACATCACAAGCTTCGTGTCAGCCTGTTTCACCGTTGATATTTGCGCCACTCTGGGCTGATGTCGAAATGGCAGATATCACGCCTTCACTGGCTTTTTTTGGACTGCGCAATACGGCATGGGCCGGACATATACGCCTGAAAAATGCGGCAGGGGAATGGCGCGTGGTGGTGTCTGGCTGGGGGCGAATCAGGCTTTGTGAGCGCGATGAGGCCAGATTATGTCAGTAAACGAACGGGGATTTTCACTGCTGGAGGTGCTCATTGCCATGGCGATTAGCAGTATTTTATTACTTAGTTCAGCACGATTTTTACCGGTGCTACAGCGAGAGATTCTGCGTAACACGCGCCAGTTAGCGCTGGAAGATGAAATATGGCAGCGGGCCTACACCGTGGCGAAGCATCTTCAACGGGCGGGATATTGCCGGGGAAACTGTGTCGGAGAGGGACTGGTGATATCGGCTAAGGGGGATTGTGTCATTGCACGCTGGGATGCCAACGGCAACGGCGTTTGGGAGAGCAGTTCCGCGAAAGAGGCTGATGCTATCGGGTTTCGTTTACAGGATAAGGTATTGGAAAACCTGCGTGGAGCCACCGGCTGCACTGGAAAAGGATGGGAGAAAATGACCGATCAGACTACCATCCAGATTCAGGCATTCCAGGTTGAACGGCTGAATTTTAGCGGATATTCCCCGCTTCTTACGCTGCGTTTGCGTGGAGTGAGCAATGACGAACCACAAAAAGTTGTTGAAGCGGTCTACAGCGTTACGGGATTCAACCTGTGAACCGTGAGCGAGGCGTATCCTCTCTGGCAATGGTCCTGTTGCTGCTGGTGCTCGGTAGTCTGCTGCTGCAAGGCGTTAGCAGACAGGAGGCTAGTTTTGCTGCGCGTGTGGCCACACAAAGTCAGGCGCTGCAGCGTCAGGCGGTAGTGCAATCCGCGATGGAATGGGGGCGTATACAACCCTGGCGCTTACAACCCGTCGTACAGTGTCGGCGCGATCCCACGCAGAATGCCGCGGTTTGCCTGCGCCTGCTTACCAATAATTTCGTGCTGCTAATCGCCCACTATGAAGGAGTATTTTTATGGCGTCAGGGGGCGGTTATTGATGGCAACATAGAATTCTCGGCGCATGGCTGGAGCGATTTTTGTCCGCTTAAGGAGCAGACGTTATGCCAGATCCCCTGAACAGTCAGCGTGGCTTTAGTCTGCCGGAAGTTATGCTGGCAATGGTACTGATGATCATGATTGTGACCGCGTTGTCAGGATACCAGCGGGTGCTAATGAACAGCTTTATTATCAGAAACCAGTATCAACAACTCTGGCGTCACGCCTGGCAGCAAAGCCAGCTGTACCAGTTTTCATCGCCTGTGAACTGGCAGGTTAACCGAATGCAGACAACGAGAGCGGGATGTGTCAGCATCAACGTCATAATTTCTTCACCCCTCGGCAGGCAGGGTCAGATGACGCGTCTGCATTGCCCGAATCGTCAGTAGTCAGGAGTCGCTATGTTAAGGGTCTACCACTCCAACCGTCTGGATGTGCTGGAAGCGTTAATAGAGTTTATCGTTGAGCGCGAGCGGCTGGACGACCCCTTTGAACCTGAGATGATCCTGGTTCAAAGTACCGGTATGGCGCAGTGGTTACAAATGACTCTTGCACAGAAGTTTAGTATTGCCGCCAATATCGATTTTCCGCTGCCCGCGAGTTTTATCTGGGATATGTTTGTGCGCGTGCTGCCGGATATCCCGAAAGAGAGCGCGTTCAGCAAACAGAGCATGAGCTGGAAGTTGATGACGCTGTTGCCGCAATTACTGGATGGCGATGACTTTGCATTGCTGCGCCACTATCTGACGGACGACACCGATAAACGTAAGCTTTTTCAGCTTTCCTCGCGCGCGGCTGACCTTTTCGACCAGTATTTAGTCTACCGCCCTGACTGGTTGACCCAGTGGGAAGCGGGGCGACTGGTTGAGGGACTCGGCGAGTCTCAGGCCTGGCAGGCACCGTTGTGGAAAGCGCTGGTGGAATACACCGCGGAGTTGGGCCAGCCGCGTTGGCATCGTGCCAATTTATACCAACGATTTATTCAGACGTTGGAAAACGCGTCCGAGTGCCCGCAGGGACTGCCTTCTCGCGTCTTTATTTGCGGCATTTCGGCGCTGCCGCCGGTTTATTTGCAGGCATTGCAAGCGCTGGGTAAGCACATCGATATTCATCTGCTGTTTACCAACCCTTGTCGCTACTACTGGGGAGATATTAAAGATCCTGCCTGGCTGGCGAAGCTGATGGCGCGTCAGCGTCGGCACAGCTTTGAAGAACGGCACCTGCCGCTGTTTCGTGATAACCAGAAAGCCGAAGGATTATTTAACAGCGATGGCGAACAGGATGTGGGCAACCCGATGCTGGCCTCGTGGGGCAAGCTGGGGCGTGATTACATTTATTTGCTTTCGGAGCTGGAAAATAGTCAGGAATTGGATGCGTTTGTCGACATTACGCCTGACAATCTTTTGCATAATATTCAATCGGATATTCTGGAACTCGAAAGTCATGCCGTGGCGGGCGTCACGCTGGAAGAATATTCCCGTAGTGACAATAAACGCCGGCTTGATCTGAACGATACCAGCGTGACTTTCCATGTCTGCCATAGCCCACAGCGCGAGGTGGAAATTCTGCATGATCGGCTGTTGGCCATGCTGGAAGCGGACCCAACGCTGACGCCGCGCGATATTATCGTGATGGTGGCGGACATCGATAGCTACAGCCCATTCATTCAGTCGGTCTTTGGCAGTGCACCAGCCGAGCGTTACTTACCTTATGCGATTTCCGACCGTCGGGCACGCCAGTCTCATCCCGTCTTACAGGCTTTTATTAGTCTGCTGTCTCTACCGGATAGCCGTTTTGTCTCAGAGGATGTCCTGGCGTTACTGGATGTCCCCGTGCTGGCGGCGCGTTTCAACATTGATGAAGAAGGGTTGCGCTATCTTCGCTTATGGGTCAATGAATCCGGGATTCGTTGGGGAATTGACGACGATAACGTGCGTGAACTGGAACTTCCGCCTACAGGTCAGCATACCTGGCAATTTGGTTTAACGCGTATGCTGCTCGGTTACGCGATGGAAAGCGCGCAGGGCGAGTGGCAATCGGTATTGCCTTACGATGAGTCCAGCGGTTTGATTGCCGAGCTGGTAGGACATCTGGCCTCGTTGCTGATGCAGCTTAATCTCTGGCGTAGAGGGTTAGCGCAGGAACGACCGCTGGAAGAGTGGCTACCTGTTTGTCGGGAAATGCTTAATGATTTCTTCCTGCCGGACGCGGATACCGAAGCGGCGATGACGCTGATTGAACAGCAGTGGCAGGCTATTATCACTGAAGGTTTAGGGGCCGAGTACGGCGATGCTATACCGCTCTCTCTGTTACGTGATGAGCTGGCCCAGCGTCTTGATCAGGAACGCATCAGCCAGCGCTTCCTGGCGGGTCCCGTTAACATTTGTACGCTGATGCCGATGCGCTCCATTCCGTTCAAAGTGGTGTGCCTGCTGGGTATGAACGATGGCGTTTATCCACGCCAGCTTGCGCCGCTGGGCTTTGATTTAATGAGTCAAAAACCGATGCGGGGCGATCGCAGCCGTCGTGATGATGACCGCTATCTGTTCCTCGAAGCATTGATTTCAGCACAGCAGACGCTCTACATCAGCTACATTGGCCGCTCGATCCAGGATAACAGCGAGCGCTTTCCGTCGGTGCTGGTGCAAGAACTGATGGACTACATTGGGCAAAGCCATTATCTGCCGGGTGACGAATTGTTGACCTGCGATCAAAGCGAGACAAGGGTAAAAGCGCACATTACCCGTTTGCATACCCGGATGCCCTTTGATGCGCAAAACTATCTACCAGGCGAACAGCAAAGCTATGCCCGGGAATGGCTACCTGCGGCGAGCCTGTCAGGAAAAGCGCACACGGATTTTGTGCAGCCTCTTCCTTTTGAAATGCCAGAAACGCTAACGCTGGAAACACTGCGGCGATTTTGGGCACATCCGGTACGCGCCTTTTTCCAGATGCGTCTGAGGGTCAACTTCCGCTCTGAAGAGAGTGAGATCCCGGACACGGAGCCTTTCACCCTTGAAGGATTAACCCGCTATCAGCTTAATCAGCAATTGCTTAATACACTGGTTGAAGAGAACGACGCTGAACGACTGTTTCGTCGTTTTCGTGCGGCGGGCACGCTACCCTATGGGCCGTTTGGCGAAATTCTGTGGGATACGCAGCGTCAGGAGATGCAGTCGCTGGCTGAGCGTATTATCGCCTGTCGTCAGCCCTGTCAGAGCATGGAAATCGATCTTAACTGTAACGGCGTACAAATCACCGGTTGGTTGCCGCAGGTACAAGAGGACAGTTTGTTGCGCTGGCGCCCATCTTTGATCAGCATTGCGCAGGGTGTGCAACTTTGGCTGGAACATCTTGTCTATTGTGCGAGTGGCGGTACGGGAGAGAGCCGATTATTCCTGCGTAAAGACGGGGAATGGCGTTTTCCGCCGCTGGATGCAGAACAGGCGTTGCTGTATCTGTCGCAACTCATTGAGGGGTATCGGAAAGGCATGTCGTCACCATTGCTGGTATTGCCCGAAAGCGGCGGTGCATGGATAAAAACCTGTTATGACGCCGCAAATGATGCCATGTTAGATGACGATGCAACGTTGCAAAAAGCGCGCAGTAAGTTTCTGCAAGCCTATGAAGGAAACATGATAGTACGTGGCGAAGGTGATGATATCTGGTATCAGCGTCTTTGGCGTCAACTGGATGCTGATACGCTGGAGACTATTGTTTTACAGTCTCAACGCTACCTGTTACCGATTTTTCGCTTCAATCAGTCATGATGGCTGTATAAAAATTGCGCAATTCGATAGCTTCCACTATGATGCGCATTCTGTCACGGACTGATTCTTACAAAGAGAAGATGCTGGCTCGTTCAGCACATAGTCTTGCCCTGTTCAGACCATGTATTTATGCGTGGTTTGTAGTGAACAGGTGAATACGTTAATGATGAGGTTTGTGAATGCCCCGCAGCACCTGGTTCAGCGCATTACTGTTGTTCGTCGCCCTTTGGGTTCCCGTAAGTCAGGCAGATACCGGTTGGCAGCCTTTAGCTGAAACCATCCGTAAAAGCGATAAAGATACCCGTCAGTATCAGGCCGTGCGCCTTGATAACGGCATGGTTGTGCTGCTGGTATCCGATCCTCAGGCCGTGAAATCCCTTTCTGCACTGGTAGTCCCCGTGGGCTCGCTGGAAGATCCGGACGATCATCAGGGGCTGGCACACTATCTCGAACACATGTGCCTGATGGGCTCGAAAAAATACCCGCAGCCGGACAGCCTGGCTGAATTTCTGAAAATGCACGGCGGTAGCCACAATGCCAGCACTGCGCCTTATCGTACGGCCTTCTATCTTGAAGTCGAAAACGACGCGTTGGTGGGGGCGGTGGATCGCCTGGCGGATGCTATTGCCGATCCATTGTTGGATAAAAAATATGCCGACCGTGAGCGTAACGCGGTTAACTCCGAGCTGACGCTGGCGCGTACCCGAGACGGGATGCGTATGGCGCAGGTGAGCGCTGAGACTATCAACCCGGCGCACCCTGGCTCGCGTTTCTCTGGCGGGAATCTAGAGACATTAAGCGACAAACCGGGCAACCCGGTGGTACAGGCGTTACAAAAATTTCATGAAAAGTACTACTCCGCGAACCTGATGAAGGCGGTGATTTATAGCAATAAACCGCTGCCAGAGCTGGCGCGGATAGCGGCTGACACCTTTGGGCGCGTGCCGAACAGAAATATCGAAAAGCCTGAAATTACCGTACCGGTCGTCACTGATGCGCAAAAGGGCATCATCATCCACTATGTTCCGGCAATGCCGCGTAAAGTATTGCGCGTCGAGTTTCGTATCGATAACAACAGCGCGCAGTTCCGCAGTAAAACCGATGAGCTGGTGACCTACCTGATTGGCAATCGTAGTCCGGGCACATTGTCTGACTGGCTGCAAAAGCAGGGCTTGGTTGAAGGTATTCGCGCAGACTCCGATCCGGTGGTCAACGGGAACAGCGGCGTGTTAGCCATTTCCGCGACGTTAACCGACAAGGGGCTGGCAAATCGCGATGAAGTTGTCGCGGCAATCTTTAGCTACCTCAATTTGTTACGCGAGAAAGGCGTCGATAAACGCTATTTTGACGAGCTGGCGCATGTGCTGGATCTCGATTTCCGTTATCCCTCCATCACCCGTGATATGGACTACGTGGAATGGCTGGCTGATACCATGATCCGCGTTCCCGTCGAGCATACGCTGGATGCGGTGAATATTGCTGACCAGTACGATGCGAAAGCTGTTGAGCAACGTCTGGCAATGATGACGCCGCAGAATGCACGTATCTGGTATATCAGCGCGAAAGAGCCGCATAATAAAACCGCTTATTTTGTCGATGCGCCTTACCAGGTGGATAAAATCAGCGACAAAACCTTTGCCGACTGGCAGCAAAAAGCACAGGGCATTGCGCTGTCGTTACCGGAGGTGAACCCCTACATTCCGGATGATTTCACGCTGATTAAGACGGATAAAAAATACGCTCATCCGGAGCTGATTGTTGATGAGCCGGATTTACGCGTGGTGTATGCCCCGAGCCGGTATTTTGCCAGCGAGCCGAAGGCTGACGTCAGCGTGATCCTGCGTAACCCGAAAGCCATGGACAGCGCCCGCAACCAGGTCTTATTCGCACTTAACGATTACCTGGCGGGGATTGCGCTCGATCAGTTAAGTAACCAGGCATCGGTAGGTGGAATTGGTTTCTCTACCAACGCTAACAATGGGTTGATGCTTAACGCCAACGGCTACACCCAACGTTTGCCGCAGCTTTTTCAGGCGCTGCTGAGCGGCTATTTCAGCTATACCTCAACGGATGAACAACTGGAACAGGCGAAATCCTGGTATGCCCAGATGATGGATTCCGCAGAAAAGGGTAAAGCCTACGATCAGGCTATTATGCCGGTGCAGATGCTTTCTCAGGTGCCTTATTTTTCACGTGATGAGCGCCGTCAGTTGCTGCCTTCCATCACCCTGAAAGAGGTGATGACCTACCGCGACGCCTTAAAAACCGGTGCGCGACCTGAATTCCTGGTCATTGGTAATATGAGCGAAGCTCAGACAACGAGCATGGCGCGGGATATCCAAAAACAGCTTGGTGCGAACGGGTCACAGTGGTGTCGCAACAAAGATGTGGTTGTGGACAAGAAGCAGTCCGTCATCTTTGAAAAAGCAGGCAGCAGCACGGATTCAGCACTGGCGGCGGTATTTGTGCCAACCGGATACGATGAATACGCCAGTTCAGCCTACAGCGCCATGTTGGGGCAGATTGTTCAGCCGTGGTTCTACAATCAACTGCGTACTGAAGAACAGTTAGGTTACGCCGTATTTGCTTTCCCGATGAGCGTTGGCCGTCAGTGGGGAATGGGGTTCCTGCTGCAAAGCAGTGATAAGCAGCCGTCTTACCTCTGGGGGCGTTATAAAGCGTTCTTCCCGACGGCGGAAGCGAAGCTGCGGGCGATGAAACCTGAAGAGTTCGCGCAAATTCAGCAGGCGATTATTGCGCAAATGCTGCAGGCGCCGCAAACGCTGGGGGCAGAAGCCTCACAGTTAAGCAAAGATTTTGATCGCGGCAATATGCGCTTCGATTCACGTGATAAAATAGTGGCTCAGATTAAACTGCTGACGCCGCAAAAACTTGCCGACTTCTTCCATCAGGCGGTGGTTGAGCCGCAAGGCATGGCGATATTGTCACAGGTTTCCGGCAGTCAGAACGGGCAAGCAGAATATGTGCACCCGGAAGGCTGGAAAGTGTGGCAGACCGTCAGCGCGTTGCAGCAAACCTTACCCCTGATGAGTGATAAGAATGAATGATGCCGCTGAGTCCCTTGATCCACTGCGTTTGCCCCTGACGGGCGAGCGTCTGATTGAAGCCTCTGCGGGCACCGGTAAAACCTTTACCATCGCCGCCCTGTATTTACGTTTACTGCTTGGACTGGGCGGCTCTGCCGCCTTTCCTCGTCCTCTGACCGTCGAAGAACTGCTGGTAGTCACCTTCACTGAGGCGGCTACCGAAGAGTTGCGCGGTCGAATTCGTAGCAACATTCATGAACTGCGAATTGCCTGCCTGCGTGAAACCACCGACAACCCGCTATATGCCCGTTTGTTAGATGAAATTGCCGATAAAAAACAGGCTGCTCAGTGGCTGTTATTGGCTGAAAGACAGATGGATGAAGCGGCGGTGTTTACCATCCACGGTTTTTGTCAGCGTATGCTCAGCCTTAACGCCTTTGAGTCTGGCATGCTGTTCGAACAGCAGCTGATAGAGGATGAATCGCTGCTGCGCTATCAGGCCTGCGCGGACTTCTGGCGTCGGCACTGCTACCCGTTGCCCCGCGACATTGCGCAGGTGGTTTTTGAAACGTGGAAAGGACCGCAGGCGCTGCTGAGAGATATCGATCGCTATCTGCAAGGGGAAGCACCGGTTATCAAGGCTCCTCCGCCCGATGACGAAACGCTGGCCTCCCGGCATGAACAAATTCTTGCACGCATTAACCAGATCAAGCAGCAATGGCGTGATTCTGTTGATGAGCTGGATGGTCTGCTGGAAGCTTCCGGGATCGATCGGCGTAAATTTAATCGCGCTAACCAGGGTAAGTGGATCGAAAAGATCAGCGCATGGGCGCAGGAAGAAACCCAAAGCTATCAGCTGCCTGATGCGCTGGAGAAATTCTCCCAGCGCTTTTTAGAAGAGCGAACCAAAGCGGGCGGCGTAACGCCTCAGCACCCGCTTTTCGTCGCTATTGATGGACTGCTTAGTGAACCGTTAACCCTGCGCGATCTGGTGATCACCCGGGCGCTGGCGGAGATCCGCGCGGCGGTTGCCGAGGAGAAACGCCGCCGCGGCGAGCTGGGTTTTGACGATATGCTCAGCCGTCTTGATGCGGCGTTGCGCAGTGAAAGCGGCGATGCGCTGGCGACGGCTATTCGTACCCGTTTTCCGGTTGCCATGATCGATGAATTTCAGGATACCGATCCGCAGCAGTACCGTATTTTTCGCCGGATCTGGCAGCATCAGCCGGATACCGCACTTCTGCTGATTGGCGATCCAAAACAGGCGATTTACGCGTTTCGCGGCGCGGATATCTTCACCTATATTAAGGCGCGCAGCGAAGTCAGCGCACACTATACGCTTGATACCAACTGGCGTTCGGCCCCCGGCATGGTCAATAGTGTGAATACGCTTTTCAGCCAGATGGACGACGCCTTTATGTTCCGCGAAATCCCCTTCAGCCCGGTAAAATTCGCAGAAAAAAACCAGTCGCTTCAGTTTGTTTTACACGGTGAAACGCAGCCAGCCATGAGTATGTGGCTGATGGAAGGGGAAAGCTGTGGCGTCGGCGACTATCAGAACTACATGGCGCAGGTGTGCGCCACGCAAATTCGCGACTGGCTTAAGGCAGGGCATTCTGGCGCTGCGCAACTGGTCAGTGGCAAAGCATCCAGCCCGGTACGCGCGTCGGACATCAGCGTACTGGTTCGTAGCCGCCAGGAAGCGGCGCTGGTCCGTGATGCGCTGACCCAACTGGCAATTCCCTCCGTCTACCTCTCTAACCGTGACAGCGTATTTGAAACGCTGGAAGCGCAGGAGTTGCTGTGGGTGCTGCAGGCGGTGATGACACCGGAACGTGAGAACACGTTGCGTAGCGCGCTGGCGACCTCGATGATGGGGATGAATGCGCAGGATCTTGATGCGTTAAATAACGACGAAAATGCCTGGGATGCGGTAGTCGAAGAGTTCGATGGTTATCGTCAGATCTGGCATAAACGCGGCGTGATGCCGATGCTGCGCGCGCTGATGGCTGCCCGCCAGATTGCGGAGAACCTGCTGGCGACGGCGGGGGGCGAACGTCGACTGACTGACATTTTACATATCAGCGAACTGTTGCAGGAAGCGGGCTCGCAGCTGGAAAGCGAGCATGCGCTGGTGCGCTGGTTGTCCCAGCATATTCTTGAACCCGACAGCAATGCGTCCAGTCAGCAGCTCAGGCTCGAAAGCGACAAGCATTTGGTTAAAATCGTCACCATCCATAAATCGAAAGGGCTGGAATATCCGCTGGTCTGGCTGCCATTTATCACCAATTTCCGCGTCCAGGATCAGGCTTTCTACCACGATCGCAGCTCCTTTGAAGCGGTGCTGGATCTCAGCGATGCCGAGGAGAGCGTTGAGCTGGCAGAAGCGGAACGTCTGGCGGAAGACCTGCGTTTGCTGTATGTCGCGCTAACCCGTTCGGTATGGCACTGCAGCCTTGGCGTTGCGCCGTTGGTACGACGTCGGGGCGATAAAAAAGGGGATACCGATGTGCATCAGAGCGCCCTTGGTCGCCTGTTACAAAAAGGTGAGCCGATGGATGCCGCGGGTCTGCGTGGCGCGATTGAAGCGCTTTGCAGCAACGATATTGCCTGCCAGACTCCCGGGCAGCCTGACGGCGAACCCTGGCAGGTTGCGCAGTCTGTTAGCAGTGAACTGAGTGCAAAAATACTGCGGCGTACGCCCGGCGATAGCTGGCGCGTGACCAGTTATTCCGGTCTGCAACAGCGTGGACATGGTATCGCGCAGGATCTGATCCCACGACTGGATATCGATGCCGCAGGCGTCGGTGAGGTTATTGAAGAATCAGGACTCACACCGCATCAGTTCCCGCGCGGCGCTTCGCCGGGTACGTTCTTGCATAGCCTGTTTGAAAATCTCGATTTTACGCAACCGGTGGATCCGCATTGGGTCGAGGAGAAACTGGCGTTGGGCGGTTATGACGCGCACTGGACGCCGGTTTTGGCCCAATGGCTGGACGCCATTTTGCAGGCGCCTCTCAACGAGACGGGCGTGAGTTTGAGCCAGCTTTCCGCGCGAGAAAAACAGGTGGAGATGGAGTTTTATCTGCCGATTTCGCAGCCGCTGATGGCCAGCCAACTTGATGCGTTGATTCGTCAGTACGATCCGCTCTCGGCGGGGTGCCCTGCGTTGGACTTTATGCAGGTGCGCGGCATGCTAAAAGGCTTTATTGACCTGGTATTCCGCCATCAGGGGCGCTATTACCTGCTCGATTACAAATCGAACTGGCTGGGTGAAGACAGCTCCGCCTATACGCAGCAGGCGATGGCCTCTGCCATGCAGGCGCATCGCTACGACCTGCAGTATCAACTTTATACCCTGGCGCTGCATCGCTACTTGCGCCATCGCATTGCTGATTACGATTATGAACGCCATTTTGGCGGAGTTATCTATCTCTTCCTGCGTGGCGTTGACCGTGAAAATCCGCAGCAGGGAATTTATGCGACCCGACCTGACGGAGAGTTGATCGCTTTGATGGACGAGTTGTTTGCCGGTGTGCCGCTGGAGGAGATGTCATGACAATCCAGAAACGATTACTGGAAGCCGTTGAGCAAAAGCAACTCCGCCCTCTGGATGCCCAGTTCGCGCTGGCGGTTGCCGGAAATGATAACCCTGCCGTTGCGCTGGCAGCGGCGTTGCTCAGCCGTGAAGCAGGAGAAGGGCACGTCTGCTTACCGCTTTCGCGTCTATCCCGAAGTGAGGACGCCCATCCTCTGTTAAGCGCCTGGCTCGCTGAAGCGGGAGAGCCCGAAGACTGGGCGGAATGCCTGCTGGCCTCCGGGGCGGTAAGCCGTGGCGAGCAGCCCACACCGCTGGTGCTGTACGGCGATCGTTTGTATCTGAACCGGATGTGGCATAACGAACGCGCGGTGGCGCGCTTTTTCGGTGAAGTTAACTACGCCATTGAGGTGGATGAACAACGGCTGACCCACACGCTGGCAGCGCTGTTTCCGCCCGTTGAAGGCGTTAACTGGCAAAAAGTGGCCGCTGCTGTCGCGCTCACCCGGCGTATATCGGTGATCTCCGGCGGGCCGGGGACCGGAAAAACAACAACGGTGGCGAGGCTTCTGGCGGCGTTGATTCAGATGGCGGACGGTGAACGCTGTCGTATTCGTCTGGCGGCGCCCACGGGAAAAGCAGCAGCACGTCTGACCGCCTCGCTGGGCGCGGCGCTGCGAGAACTGCCGCTGACTGATGAGCAAAAGAAACGCATTCCCGATGATGCCAGTACGTTGCACCGCTTATTGGGCGCTCAGCCTGGTAGCCAACGCTTGCGGCATCATGCAGGAAACCCGCTGCATCTTGACGTGCTGGTAGTGGATGAAGCCTCGATGATCGATTTGCCGATGATGTCGCGCCTTATCGATGCGCTACCGCCACACGGGCGGGTGATTTTTCTGGGCGATCGCGACCAGCTTGCTTCTGTTGAAGCGGGGGCGGTGCTGGGGGATATCTGTGCTTTCGTCGGTGATGGTTTTACCCCGGAGCGTGCCCGCCAGCTTAGTCGCCTGACTGAAACCACTATTCCGGCTGGTTCGGGAACTCAGGCGGCTGCTCTGCGCGACAGTTTGTGCCTGCTGCAAAAGAGCTACCGTTTCGGTAGCGATTCCGGAATCGGTCAGTTGGCTGCGGCGATTAATCGTGGTGACAAAGCCGCGATAAAAACGGTCTTCCAGCAGGGATTTAGCGACATCGAAAAACGCGCTCTGCACAGCAGCGAAGATTACGCTGCGATGCTGGAGGAAGCGCTGGCGGGTTATGGTCACTATCTGGATTTACTGCGCGAGCGCGCCGAGCCGGATGCTGTCATTCAGGCCTTCAATGAGTATCAGCTATTGTGTGCCCTGCGGGAAGGTCCGTTTGGCGTGGGTGGTTTGAATGAACGCATTGAGCAGGTGATGGTGCAAAAACGCAAAATTCACCGTTCGACGCATAGCCGCTGGTATGAGGGAAGGCCAGTGATGATCGCGCGCAATGACAGTTCGCTGGGATTATTTAACGGTGATATTGGCATTGCCCTGGATCGTGGGCAGGGTCTGAGGGTGTGGTTTGCGCTGCCGGACGGTTCTATCAAATCGGTTCAGCCCAGCCGCTTGCCTGAACATGAAACCACCTGGGCAATGACGGTGCATAAATCGCAGGGATCTGAGTTTGACCACGCGGCGTTGATTTTACCCAACCAGCATTCACCTGTGGTGACTCGCGAACTGGTCTATACCGCCGTTACCCGCGCGCGCCGTCGTTTGTCGCTGTATGCCGATGAGCGGATATTGAGTGGCGCCATTGCCACCCGAACCGAACGCCGCAGCGGATTGTCGGCGTTGTTTAATGATGGCATGATGTAGGCCGGACAAGCGATAGCGTCGCCATCCGGCTGTGTGCCTGATGGCGACGCTATCGCGTCTGATCAGGCCTACGATCTGCATACCAAAGATGTGCCAGCGAACTATATGCCGCATCCGGCAACCACTCCTATGCCAAATCCGCCATCAGCACTTTTGACCGCCGCTGATAGTTGTACATCTCTTTTTTGCTTTCCGGCAGCAGGTCGATATCTACCGGCGTGAAGCCTCGCTCCTGAAACCAGTGGATGCTGCGCGTGGTCAGCACGAACAGCTTGCTCAGCCCCATCTGCCGGGCCTGCGCGGCGATCCGTTCCAGCAACACTTCCCCGCGCGACGAGCTACGGTAGTCCGGATGCACCGCTACGCACGCCATTTCGCCAATTCTCTCTTCCGGGAAAGGGTAAAGAGCGGCACAGGCGATAGTCAGGTTATCACGCTGAATAATCGTGAATTTGTCGATCTCCATTTCCAACTGCTCGCGCGAGCGGCGGACCAGAATACCTTGCTGTTCCAGCGGGCGGATAAGCTCCAGAATCCCGCCGATATCGTTGATGGTAGCGCGACGGATCTGCTCGGCGCTTTCCATCACGATCTGCGTACCGATGCCGTCACGGGAGAACAGTTCTTGCAACAAGGCGCCATCTTCCTGATAGCTGATCAGATGGCAGCGGCGTACGCCACTGCGACAGGCTTTCACTGCTCCGCGCAGGAAACGCACCGTACCGGAGCTGTAATCGCCTTTCTCTTCCTGCAACTCAACGCGAGCCTGAGCTTCGTTAGGAAACAACTCGGAAATAATATCGCCATCATCGTTGGTGACACCCTGAGACGAGCAAAAACCGATCATTTTCTCTGCCTTCAGTTTGATAGCCAGCTGCGTGGCGACCTCTTCTGACGTCAGATTAAAGCTCTCACCAGTGACGGAAACGGCGACCGGGCCCATCAGCACAATCGCGCCGCTATCTAACTGGCGGTGAATGGCATCTTCATCGATGCGACGAATACGCCCGCTATGGCAGTAATCTACGCCGTCATCAACGCCCAGCGGCTGGGAGATAATAAAATTACCGCTGACCACATTGATGTGTGCACCCTGCAATGGCGTATTATTCAGGCTCATCGACAGGCGGGCGGTAATATCAAGCTGAAGTAGCCCCGCAGCCTGTTTGACCAGCTCCAGCGTTTTCGCATCGGTGACGCGCGTGTTTTTGTGGTACACCGGCTCATGATGATGCGCCGCAAGATTGGCATCAATCTGCGGTCGTGCGCCATAGACCACGACCAGGCGGATGCCGAGGCTATGAAGAAGACCAATGTCATTGACGATACTGGAAAAGTTTTCATGCTCTATGGCTTCGCCGCCCAGCATAATGACAAACGTTTTTCCCCGATGGGTATTGATATAGGGAACAGAATGGCGGAATCCCTGTACCAGTTCGGTTCTACGCTCCTTCACCACGGCACACCCTCATTGCATGAATATTCGTAATTTGTGTATTTTTATTCTGTTTTTGCGCTGTGCGCAAGCGTAATTTTTACCCATGCCGAAGATTTTTGTCAGTAATGCCGTGAATATAAAAAGAATGTTTACCCTTTTATAGATGACAGATTATGCGTCATTCGCTAAAGTTTCCGGTCAATTCGGACGTTTTACGTATTACTCATTACAGATTTCTTTTGCTCGGGAGAAGCATGTCGGGATCCAACTCAGCAATCAGTCGCCGCCGTTTACTGAAAGGTGCGGGTGCTATGTGGCTTTTAAGCGTCAGCCAGGTGGGTCTGGCTGCCGCGAGTCAGGTCGTTGCCGTACGTATCTGGCCTGCGTCCAGCTATACCCGCGTCACGGTAGAATCTAACCGTCTGCTGAAATACAAACAGTTTGCCCTGAGTAATCCTGAGCGTGTGGTTGTGGATATTGAAGACGTTAATCTGAATTCGGTGCTCAAGGGCATGGGAGCGCAGATTCGTCCTGACGATCCGTATATTAAGTCGGCGCGCGTTGGCCAGTTTGATCCAAAGACCGTGCGGATGGTGTTCGAGCTGAAACAGAATGTGAAGCCGCAACTTTTTGCGCTGGCTCCGGTGGCAGGCTTTAAAGAACGTCTGGTGATGGATCTCTATCCCGCAAATGCCCAGGATGTTCAGGATCCGCTGCTGGCATTGCTGGAAGATTACAACAAGGGCGATCTGGATAAACAGGTACCGCCTGCGCAGAGTGGCCCGCAGCCGGGTAAAGCGGGACGCGATCGCCCCATTGTCATTATGTTGGATCCGGGCCACGGCGGGGAAGACTCCGGTGCGGTGGGGAAATACAAGACGCGTGAAAAAGATGTGGTACTGCAGATTGCCCGCCGTCTGCGAGCTCTCATAGAGAAAGAGGGCAACATGAAGGTCTTTATGACGCGAAATGAAGATATTTTCATTCCGCTTAAAGTCCGTGTGGCAAAAGCGCAGAAGCAGCGCGCAGACCTGTTTGTCTCTATTCACGCCGATGCCTTTACCAGTCGACAACCCAGCGGTTCTTCGGTGTTTGCGCTCTCGACCAAAGGCGCGACCAGTACCGCAGCGAAATATCTGGCGCAGACCCAGAACGCCTCGGATCTCATTGGTGGCGTCAGTAAGAGCGGTGACCGTTACGTCGACCACACCATGTTTGACATGGTGCAGTCGCTGACCATCGCCGACAGCCTGAAGTTTGGTAAAGCGGTATTGAATAAGCTTGGTAAAATCAACAACCTGCATAAGAACCAAGTTGAACAGGCCGGGTTTGCGGTACTGAAAGCGCCGGATATCCCGTCCATTCTGGTCGAAACGGCATTTATCAGTAACGTTGAGGAAGAGCGCAAACTCAAAACGGCGACCTTCCAGCAGGAAGTTGCAGAGTCGATTCTGGCAGGGATTAAAGCCTATTTTGCCGATGGGGCGACGCTGGCGAGAAGGGGATAAATACACGTCCTGGCATTCTGATGCGATATAACGAATGATTGTCCAGGACGAAATATTATAGTAGGACTATTTACAGGTTCATTTATTATTATCGGATAAATTACAGATAACATATATTCATAAAGTATCTTGTTGATTATATAATTTTAAAATTAATACATCTGTTTGAAGTTTATTTTTAATTATTTGGTGGTGTTATTTTATTTATTAACTGATAATTATTTCATATTGATGTTTTCCTAAAAATAAATCTAATGATGTTTTCTGGCACATAGTGTCTCTTCACTTGGGATATAATTTTATCGCATCACCTCTGGTAGGAATGCAGACACCATAAATTATGGTATTGGATATTTATCACCAAGGGAAAAAAATGAAAAAATTTACTATTGCAGCCATTGCTATGGCATTTGCAGGAAGCGCTTTTGCGGGCGATCAGGACTCTGCGGATATTCACTTTGCCGGTGAAGTACAGACTAACATCTGTACGGCAGCGCTTTTAGGGGGAGGAACTTCAGTGCAACTGGATCCGACTGACGTTAAGACCGTCTCGGCAGCCACCACTGACTCGGTAATGAAAAAAGACTTCACAGTCTCTCTGGACTGTACGGCCCAGGGTTCCAAAGACAAAATTACCGGTGCGAGCTATGCCACTGTAACAGGCTATCTGGCGGCTGCAAAAGGAACAGCGGTTAATGCCAGCACTTCTGCGCTGGATAACACCGACGTTTCTGCTGCGGGTGCGCAAGGGGTTGGTTTCCAGGTGCAAAACAAAGACAGCAGCAATGCAGTCCAGACGTTTACCACCGCGGATCGCCAGGCGAAAGTGATCGATACTGCGGCGCCAATGCTGTTTAACTACAACGTTGGCTACCTGAAAACCGGTACCGTCAGCGGCGGTCTGGTTGCAGCTGACGCCATGTTTATCGCAACGTATCAGTAATATCAAAATAATGTCAGGCAGGGCCGTTGAGCCCTGCTTTTTCATCCAGGAGGGAGGGCGTATGCGTAAAGGAAAACCGTTATTGTTGCTCCTGATGATATTCGGTCTGTTAAACGGGCAAGGGGCGCTGGCTGCGGTTGCCCCTGATGCGGAACTTATTGTGCAGGGGCGTATTTATAGCACAACCTGTACCGTACAAACGCCGGGAGACGGTACTTCGATAGCGTTGGAGGAGGTGACCACACAGGCATTACATGATGCACGAAGCTTTCCTGTTTCGCCGAAGGAATTTACGATTAATGTCAGTTGTTCTTCACCTTCAAACTGGCATGAAGTGACGGGAAAATTTACCACTGACGGGGAGATCGAAGGTTCCAATTTTTCTGTTCATTTAAAAAATACGATTACCGATACGACTGGCGCAAAATATGTCGGCCTACAAATTAAAGATAAAATTACCGATACTGTTGTTGATTTCAGTGCAACGCAGCAGTTCACGTTAGCTTTTAGCAATGAGGACAGCGCCTCATTTAAGTTTGAAGTGGGTTATATGCCTTATGGTGTGCCGGAAAAGGGCGACGTACATGCGGCGGCGACCTTTACCCTGACCTATGCCTGACGGAGCGTCTGTGAATAAATTAATTGTTCTGCTGCTGTCTGGGCTGGCGTGGGTTAATTCAGCGCGTGCTGCCGATACGGTGGAATATGAATTTACCGGTCGGGTGACGGAGTTAACTTGTAAGGTGGAACTTTATTCCTACACGGGAACACCATTAAGTGCTCTTTATGTCGGCGGGCTCGTGATCGATACTCTGCCAGCCATAGGTGATATTACTTGGGTATCGAATGCGGGAGATTATTATTTCCGCGTTTCCTGCCCGTCCGGATATAAGGCGTCAACAGTGACAGGAAAAATAAGTACATCGCAGGAGGTTGATGCCGCCACCCTCGCAATAAAATCTGAAGATAGAAATAATCAGTTTGGCTTCGTTTTTAAAGATACCGATCAGAATATGATGATTGATTTTAGCACGGCGGAAAATACGCAGACCCTTGTCCAGGATGGCGATGTAAAAAGGGCTGATTTTAATTTTATAGTGGGTGTCGTGCCTTACGGTGTGAACGTGAACTACGGTTTCCTGCAAGCTTCTATTATGTTTACTGCCACATTTGAGTAACAGGGGAAGAAAATGAAATATTTACCATTCCTTTTGTCTCTGATGGCTTTCTGTGTTTATGGTGCAGCGCCGGTTTACGACACGGTACAGACGCCTGAAATTGTTGTTTCGGCTTTCGTCGAGCCTATACCCACACAATGTAAAGTATGGGTCGAGGTGGATGGCGTGAGCAGCACCACTATTGCGTTAGAGACGGCTTCCCTGAAGGAACTTCAGGGGGCGACTTCAGGCGCGCTGCATCAAAAGAGTTTCGCTATACGTTCTGAGTGCACTCAGGCCGAACAATATTATCCGAATATTCGTTGGGTGACGAGCGGAGAGACCGACCCTGCAACCTATGCGTTAAAAAATACCGCCTTATCAGGCGCGGTAAACGTTGGTTTCCTGGTACAGGATCAATCAACACCACCGGGCTCAGTCGTGAATTTCCAGACGGGTAGCCGAAAAGATTATGAATATGTAGATCGCGGCCGTTGTTATAAATTAGAGGAAGGTGAACGAGTCTGCTTTAACTGGGCGTCAACCTATTCAGTCGGTTATATCGCCTACGGTACGCCCGGCGCGGGCATTGTTACTGCCGATGCTACCGTAATTATTAATGTTGAATAAAATAGCTAAAATATATTTGGTTGGTTTATATATCAGATTTGCATAGTGTAAAAATATTGTTTCTGTCAAAGGGATTTATATGAAAAGGTATTCATGTTCGCTATTTATTGCGTGTTTGATGACGCTCACTACAACTTCATCACTGGCCAGCGTGGTGATTCAGGGAACGCGGGTCATTTACCCTGAATCGGCGAAAGAAGTAACGGTAAAAATGGTAAATGAGGGCAGGTCGCCTTTATTGGTCCAATCCTGGCTGGATGACGGTAATGAAAACGGCGATCCGGCTAAAATGAAGCTACCGTTTATTGTCACTCCCCCCGTCTCGCGTCTTGATCCACAAAAAGGCCAGAGCGTGCGTATTACCTGGACCGGTAAGGCGTTAGCGCAGGATAAAGAGAGTATTTTTTGGTTTAACGTGCTGGAAATTCCACCTAAAGATAAGAATGCGGAAGGGAAAAGCAAACTTAATCTGGCTTTACGTTCGCGGATTAAATTCTTTTATCGTCCGGCCTCATTGAAGGGCAGCTTTATTGATGGTTTAAATAATGTTAAGTGGTCGCTGGTCAATGACGCGGGTAACGTGGCGATCGTCCTGAAAAACGACTCGCCTTATTATCTCTCACTGATTGGCGGCGCGGTGTGGGCAGGGGCGAAAAAATATGACTACAAACCGAAAATGCTGAGTCCTTTTAGTGAGGAACGCTTTGTCGTACCGCAATTAACCACGACTTCCGTTAATAAAGTGTCATGGGTTGCGTTGAATGATTACGGTGCGGATGCGGAAGTCGTCAAAACGGTTAAATAAAAAAGTACCCGCAGAGTAACAGGATTATTAATTAAAAGGGAATGATGGTGCGCCGATTATCACGATCTATTTATTTATCGACGTTTCTGACTGGCTTTTTTTCGCTGACATCCGCACAGGCAGATGAAGGTACGCCCGATGAAAGCGCCAGCACCGAAATGGTGGAGTTTAGTGACGCCTTTTTAATGGGTGATGCGGGCAGCCAACTTGACCTGAAGCGTTTTTCACGTGGTAATCCTGTTCTTGCCGGAACATACAACGTTAAAGTTTTCCTTAATGGCAAGGAAATGTTCAAAACTCCGCTGACTTTTCACGAAAACAATACGGATTATGCGTCGGCGTGTTTTACCCATGCGCTGCTGGAACAGCTCAGTGTGGATCCCGAGCCGCTAAATCAGGAGGATGAGGATGGCTGTTATGATCTGGCTGCCACCCTGCCGAAGTCATCCAGCCGCTACGACCCATTGACGCAGGAGCTGAATGTAACCATCCCGCAGGTCTATCTGGTCAGTCATCCTGCCGGCTATATTCCTCCTTCGCGTTGGGATTCCGGGATCCCGATGGCGTTGCTCTCCTATAACGCCAACGCCTGGCATTCCAAAAGCGACAATACCACGCAGGACACCTTTTACTCCGGGTTGATGTTGGGTTTGAACCTTGGCGCATGGCGTTTACGCTCAAATGGCGCATACAACTGGGATAACGATAACGGCGGAGAGTACAGCAGCTACGATCTTTTTATTGCACGCGACATTGTGCCGCTGCGCGCAAAACTGGAAGCGGGGGACGTACGCACCAACGCCAACATGATGGATTCCGTTTCGCTGGACGGTGTGCACCTTTACAACGATGCACAGATGGATCCGTCGGCTAACAGCTATGTGCCGGTGATTCGCGGCGTCGCGAACAGCAATGCCAAAGTGACGGTACGCCAGGAAGGTCGTATTGTTACGCAGATCACCGTCCCTCCGGGGCCGTTCGCCATCAGCGACTACTATGCCGCACAAAACGGCAGCGATCTGGATGTTACCGTTGAGGAGTCTGATGGCAGTACGCGCGTATTTTCTATGCCCTATGCCTCTATTGCCCATTTACTGCGTCCTGGTGAAGTGGACTGGGATATCGGTATCGGCACGGTGGATAAAGACACGGTTGATGAAACGCTGTGGGCGGGAGTCGCCACCGCCTCTTACGGTCTGAGCAATATGTTTACCGCCTACGGCGGTGTGCAAATGGCAGACAACTTATACACCGCTGGAATGCTCGGCGTAGCAATGAACACCAGCATTGGGGCGTTTTCATTCGACGTGACGCACTCACAAACTACCGCAGATGACGTTGGCACTTTAAAAGGGCAGAGCTACAGCCTTAACTACAGTAAAAATTTCACGGCGACGGGGACCACCTTCAGCGTGGTCGGCTATCGTTTTTCCTCTGAAAACTACATGTCGATGAACGATGCGCTATCGCTCAAAAATACGCTGAATAATTATGCTTCCGATAAAAACACCACGACGCAGGAGGCATATCATGCCTATACACGCACGCGCAATGAGATACAGGCCAACGTCTATCAGGATGTGACTATCAATGGTGAAAGTTATGGCTCGTTTTATCTGAACGGGACCTGGCGTAGCTATTGGGGCGATGATGGCAATACCTCGCAGTATTCCGTAGGTTATAGCAACTCTGTGGGGAGCGTGAGTTACAGCATTTCCGCCCAGCGCAGCTATGACGAATTTGGCGAAGAAGACGATAGCATCAACCTGGGTTTCTCTATTCCGTTGGGGTCAGGCTCCAGCGTGGACTATCGTCCGTTCTCCAGTATGAGCGTCAACAGCAGTAGCGACTTTAAAGGTAATGACAGCGTCAGCGCGATGGCGACAGGGAGTTCTCGGGACAATATGTATAACTACTCTCTGAACACCATGAGCAGCCGCAACAAAGACAGCGAAGACCTCACCACGATAGGCAGTTGGGTGACGCGCAACGGCGCGTACAGCACCACCTCATTATCGGCGACGCAGGGGCTTAACGGCGATCAACAGTACTCGCTAAGTACAACCGGTGGCGTGGTGCTGCACAGCGGCGGGCTGACGCTGGCCTCCGGCTATTTAACGCCAGACTCGACGATGGCGCTGGTGCACGCCAGCGGGGCGAAAGGCGCGTCCGCCTCAATGGGCAATGGGCAGATAGACGGTTTTGGCAATATGGTCGTCACCAGCCTGAGTCCCTACCGGGAAAACACCGTCGGTCTGAATATTGACACGATGGAAAACGATGTGGCGATTAGTAATACCACCGGTGTCGTGGTGCCGACCAGCGGGGCGCTGGTGCGTGTGGATATCGAAACCGACGCTCGTAAAGCGTTTATGCTGGAACTGATGCGCGACGATGGCGGGTTTATTCCGCTGGCGGCAGATGTGCAGGATAGTGCTGGCAGCTCGGTCGGCACCGTAGGCCAGGCGGGGATTGCCTTTGTGCGCGGCATGGATGACAGCGGTACGCTCTCCGTCATTTGGGGCAGCGGCGCAGAAAGCCGCTGTCAGGTGAGCTATCAGTTAGATGGCAATGCCAGCATGATCGGTAAAACGCCGCTTATCTCCGGTCTGCGCTGCCGGATGTCCTCAACCAGCGTGAAGGTGACGCCATGATCCATCATCGAATTTTTCGCCATGTAGTATTAGGCCTGTGTTCATTTTGCTTTAGCGCTGCTGCTTTTGCTGATTGCCTGGCAAAAAGTGATCCGTTGAAATGTATGGGGAGTACCAAGACGGTTGATGTAACCTTTACCGCAACTCTTCAAACTCCTTCGTGCAATGTTTCTTTAGGGGGAGAGAGTAATCTGGGAGGAAAGTCTCTCGTTATTGATTTTGGTCAGATTATAGCGCGTGATCTGGATTTGAATGATGAACGTTATAACCGTCCTTTAGGTATATTTTTAACTGGTTGTGACAATATGCTTAATAAAGCAAAGGTGACTTTTTCCATAAATAGTGCTGATCTCTGTTCAGATCCCCATAAAACATGCCTCGGGATGGGGACAATGTTGGGATTAAAAATTAAGGATCGAGTCAAGGGAGATTTTATTACATTCAACAGCGAGAGGGATATGACGTTGAATAGTAATGGTGAGGGGTATTTCACGATTTACGATATATATATTATGGCAGCCTTTGGGGGGGCTACAATGAGCTCTGGTTATTTCGAGGAATCGTTTCAAATCATTGTCCGTTATAACTAAATACCTGGGGTTATCATGCGCTATTATCTTCCTTACCTGTTCACGTTAATCCTGTCTTCTCCAGCGCTGGCGGCAGAAACGTTTATTGCTGCACCCACGATGGATGTTACTGTAACGGCAACAACCGTATTACCCGTATGTAATGTTAGTGTTGCACAGGAGATAACCCTTCCTGATACACATATAAGCCAGTTTGCTGCCGGCGGTGTATTGAACGCTTTAACCCCTACTGATTACAGTGGAGGAGATATCTATACGCCGTTTAATATTACGCTCACCAACTGTGGCAGCGAAACGGCGTCAATATCCAGAACAATGCGTTTAACGCTTCGTAATATAGGTGCCGGACCTATTATCGATGGCGTATTCAGCGATTATTTACAAAACAGTACCAACGTTGGCATTGTTATTTTTAATACGGATGGCGCCAGCGCAAGAAATGTCCTGCTGGATGAAATTATATTCACTAATCAAATTGCTACGAATAGTGAACAAGTCTTCCATTTCGCGGCGCGTTTTCAGAAAGTGGGCAACGGTGAAAGTGGCGTCGCAAGCGGATTGTATGCAGCGAAAGTTTCCGTGACCGCAGCGTATGAATAAAAAGGATATGTCATGCTGAAAAAATATGGATTTATCATGCTGTTATTGCTGGGCTTATGTGGCGTTCGCAGCGCATTGGCGAGTTGTGCATTTACCACGCCAACGGGAACATATATTGATCAAACTATGGCATCGTCGCCCGTAACGGCGGTCACGCTGACAAGCACAAATTTGCAGCAGTTATTCCAAAGTTCGGTGCTGGTTGGCGGACCGGTCATTTCCACCTGTAATCCGTCCACGGGAACCGCCATCACCGTATCGGGGGATGGTTTTTCTTCGGGTTCACTGCCTGAAACGATGCCTGATGGTGGTTTGCTGATAGGCGGCATCGCCGATGGATTTGGTTATGGATTCTGGTACACCGTGACCTATGGTGATGGCAGTGGAAGCGTTTCGGGGCATCTTAAAAAAGGGGGGATGTTCACCGCGACGCCTGCCCAGCTTAATGGCGCAAGGTGGGAGTTTCAGGCCGAATTATGGTATGCGGGGGGAAGCTATGGTGATAAGGTAAAAAAGAGCCAGATCGTGGCAGTGAACACTACGTATTTTAAAGTGGGCTTTAGTAATGTTATGAAAGGGTTTCGTTTTAATTCCCCTGCCATTCCGATTACGCCAACCACTTGTAACTTGTCTATTGACAGGTCAAAAGTCGATTTTGGTTCGTTTAACTTTTTGCTCTATGGCGGAACGGGGGGAGTTAAAAATGGGCCGTATCAAGAGATACGTGTTAGTAACAATAACTGCAAGATGACGACTAAAATTGAGACTCGTATACTGAGTAATGGGAATCCGGTGAGTTCTGACCAGCATTTGTTGCTAAACAAACTGGCTGGTGATGATGCCGCCAGCGGTTTTGGTGTGGCGCTTTATACTTTTGACAATCCCCTTATCATTGATGCTCTTTCGGGGAACGGAGACATTAGTGGCCCGTACACTTCCGCGCCGAAAGAGTTTGATGCCTCTGATCGTATTTACTTATATCTTGAGCCCGACGGTACGCCGCTAAGGAATGGGAAATTCGAGGCTACCGCTACTATTAACGTCAGCTACTATTAACCCCAATGAACGACCACTGCCTGTGCCTTTGATCGATACGGGCGGATGACAGAACGGCAGACACAAAAAAACCGCATAAAGCGAAACGCTTTTGCGGTTTTATTTTTTAAGGTCTTATTTAATAGCCTTAACAAACTATGTTGGTTGCGGGGGCCGGATTTGAACCGACGACCTTCGGGTTATGAGCCCGACGAGCTACCAGGCTGCTCCACCCCGCGTCCGTCTTTTCGCTTCGTATTTCAAACCACATCTGCGTTGGCTTTCCTCTTTCACCTCAGTCACTTACTGGAGTAAGCTCCTAAGGATTCACTGCGTCGCCACCTTGCTGTGATTTGAACTACTTTGCAAAAATATTACATCAGATTTTAATTGGTTGCGGGGGCCGGATTTGAACCGACGACCTTCGGGTTATGAGCCCGACGAGCTACCAGGCTGCTCCACCCCGCGTCCGTCATTACTCTTCCATCGAGTAACGTTACTGCTTCTGATTTTAATTGGTTGCGGGGGCCAGATTTGAACTGACGACCTTCGGGTTATGAGCCCGACGAGCTACCAGGCTGCTCCACCCCGCGTCCGTGGATGCGCACTATACTCTGCTAATGATTTCATGCAACCCTTTTTTCACCTTGATCACGTTTTTAGGGTGAAAACGAACAAAAACAACGCATTCTGGACTGTTTTTTGCGCAAAATTTGCGTTCGGGTAGGTATACGCATTTCATTAGGTTCGGGGGTTTGTTATCTTCGTCTCGCATTCAGGCAACATAAGACGAGAACAATGAAAGGACGTTGGGCAAAATATCTTCTGGCGGGAGCTGTAGTCGCGATGCTCGCCGCGTGTTCCTCAAAACCCACCGATCGTGGGCAGCAGTATAAAGACGGGAAATTTACCCAGCCTTTCTCACTGGT
This sequence comes from Citrobacter sp. ABFQG, assembly GCF_004322975.1. Lineage (NCBI taxonomy): Bacteria > Pseudomonadati > Pseudomonadota > Gammaproteobacteria > Enterobacterales > Enterobacteriaceae > Citrobacter > Citrobacter sp. ABFQG. The sequence continues at coordinate 4,630,620 of NZ_CP036435.1, read as the reverse complement.
GAACCAGCCTGATGCGGTTGGCGCGCCAATCAATGCCGGTGATTTCGCCGAGCAGGTTAATCAAATTCGCAGTGCATCGCCACGTTTGTACGGTAACCAGAGCAACGTTTACAACGCTATCCAGGAGTGGTTACGTGCGGGTGGCGATACGCGCAGTATGCGCCAGTTTGGTATTGATGCATGGCAAATGGAAGGGGCGGACAACTACGGTAACGTCCAGTTTACGGGTTACTACACGCCGGTTATCCAGGCGCGCCATACGCGTCAGGGCGAATTTCAGTACCCTATCTATCGCATGCCGCCAAAACGTGGGCGCTTACCAAGCCGTGCCGAGATTTATGCGGGCGCCCTGAGCGACAATTATATTCTGGCGTACAGCAACTCCCTGATGGATAACTTCATTATGGATGTTCAGGGCAGTGGTTACATCGATTTTGGCGATGGCAGCCCGCTTAACTTCTTTAGCTATGCCGGGAAAAACGGCCACGCCTATCGCAGTATCGGTAAAGTGCTTATCGACCGTGGCGAAGTGAAAAAAGAAGATATGTCGATGCAGGCTATTCGTCATTGGGGTGAAACGCACAGCGAAGCCGAAGTGCGTGAGCTGCTGGAGCAGAACCCATCGTTTGTCTTCTTTAAACCACAATCTTTTGCTCCGGTGAAAGGGGCCAGCGCGGTACCGTTGATTGGCCGCGCATCCGTGGCTTCTGACCGCAGTATCATTCCTGCGGGCACAACGTTACTGGCGGAAGTCCCGTTACTGGACAATAACGGCAAGTTTACCGGCCAGTACGAACTGCGTCTGATGGTGGCGTTGGATGTGGGCGGGGCGATAAAAGGACAGCACTTCGACATCTATCAGGGTATTGGCGCAGACGCCGGACACCGTGCCGGGTGGTATAATCACTACGGACGCGTGTGGGTGCTGAAAACCGCGCCGGGTGCGGGTAACGTATTTAGCGGCTAGTTGCCTGATGGCGGCTAGCCTTATCAGGCCTACAAATTAGCGCGTAGGCCGGATAAGCGAAGCGCCATCCGGCAGCCATACTGCGTACTATTAATGAATTTGAGGTGTTATGTCTGTGGTTATAAGTGATGCCTGGCGTCAGCGTTTTGGCGGTACGGCGCGTCTGTATGGCGAAAATGCGCTGCAACTGTTTGCCCAATCGCACGTTTGCGTGGTTGGGATTGGCGGAGTGGGGTCATGGGCGGCGGAAGCGCTGGCACGAACCGGCATTGGCGCCATCACGCTCATCGATATGGATGATGTGTGTGTCACCAATACTAACCGCCAGATCCATGCTTTACGCGATAACGTCGGCCTGGCAAAAGCTGAAGTGATGGCTGAACGTATCCGCCAGATTAACCCGGAGTGCCGGGTGAACGTGGTCGATGATTTTGTCACGCCGGATAACGTTGCTGAATATATGAGTGCAGGATTTTCGTATGTCATTGATGCGATTGATAGCGTGCGCCCAAAAGCGGCGCTGATCGCGTACTGTCGGCGTAACAAAATTCCGCTGGTGACCACCGGTGGTGCGGGCGGACAGATCGATCCTACGCAGATTCAGGTCGTTGATTTGGCAAAAACCATCCAGGATCCGTTGGCGGCCAAGCTACGTGAGCGGCTGAAAAGCGATTTTGGCGTGGTGAAAAACAGCAAAGGCAAGCTGGGCGTGGACTGTGTGTTCTCGACCGAAGCGCTGGTGTACCCGCAGGCAGATGGCTCGGTATGTGCGATGAAAGCGACGGCGGAAGGGCCGAAACGTATGGATTGCGCATCCGGGTTTGGCGCGGCCACGATGGTGACCGCCACCTTTGGTTTTGTTGCCGTCTCCCATGCGCTGAAGAAGATGATGGCCAAAGCGGCGCGCCAGCCCTGATTGTGTCGGATGGCGCTATGCTTATCCGACCTACGGTTTGTGCGGTGTTGTAGGCCGGATAAGATACATCAGCGCCGTCATCCGGCTTTCTGGGCAGCCTCGATAATTGCCTCGTTCAGAGCATGTAGCCCCTGGCTACGCGAGGCGCTGAGCTGCGCGCGTAAACCCAGCTCGTCAAATAATTCCATTGGTGAATGCGCCAGTAACTCGGCGGCCGTTTTACCTTCGACCGCGGTGAGTAATACCGCCAACAGCCCGCGTACTATTCGACCTTCGCTGTCACCAAAGAAATGCAGAGTGCCATTCTCATGAAGAGTATGCCCCAGCCAGACGCGGTTTTCACAGCCCGCGATTTCTTTGGCCTGTGCTTTTAGCGCATCCGGAAGTGCCGGCAACTGCTTACCCAGCAGTATCAGCTGACGATATTTATCTTCCCACTGAGTGAGCGGGATAAAGGTATTGCGTAACGTCTCTTCGGTTACGGTTGTGCCAAACGGGTGTCCGGCGAACAGAGGGCTTGTCATTAATCCACCAATATTTCCAGCGCGCGGTCGACGGCTGCGACCAACGCATCCACATCGCTTTGTGTATTATAAGGGGCAAATGAGGCGCGTAGTGTCCCGGATACGCCCAGTTCTGCCAGTAGCGGTTGCGCGCAGTGTTGCCCCGCGCGCAGCGCAATGCCATATTCGGCCAATAGCGTAACCATATCGCTGTGATGAACACCCGAGAAATCAAAGGCTAACAGACTGGAATCCTGGCAGCGGAAGGACCGAAAGCCGGGGCGTTTCGCCAGCGCTTCTTCTGCCAGCGTCGCCAGACCCCGGCTCCAGTTTTCGGCCTGTGCAACGTCGACGTCCGCCAGCCATTCGAGCGCTGCGCTTAGCCCGATAACGCCAGCAACGTTAGGCGTACCGGCCTCCAGCTTCCATGGGGCTGCCTGGGTGGTGAAACCGTCGAAGCTGACTTCGCTAATCATCTTTCCGCCGCCGAGCCACGGTGACATAGCTTCCAGTAATCCAGGCTTACCGTACAGCACGCCAATGCCGGTTGGACCATACAGCTTGTGGCCCGAGAACGCATAGAAATCAATATCTAACTGTTGTACGTCGGCAGGAAAATGGACAATCCCCTGGGCACCATCAACCATCACCACCATGCCAGCCGCATGGGCGAGCGTGATGGCGCGGGCCAGATCCGGGCAGCCACCGGTGACGTTCGACATTTGCCCGAGTGCCAGAATGCGGCTGCGCGGGGTAATGAGTTGCGTGAGGCGCTCAACGTCTGGCAATAAATCGGGGGTGAGTGGGAGTTTGACGACCTTAGCCCCCGTTTGCTCCGCGACCATCAGCCAGGGCACGAGGTTGGCGTGATGTTCCGCTGCGCTAACGATAATCTCATCACCCGGCTGAAGGCGTGGACGCGCATAGCTTTGAGCAACCATGTTGATCGCTTCCGTTGTGCCGCGGGTCCAGACGATGGTTTTGTCATCCGGCGCATTAATCAGGCTTGCGACTTTTTCCCGCGCGGCTTCATAGCGTGCGGTCAGGCGCTGGGCTTCAGCAAACTGGCTGCGATGGACGTTTCCGGCGCTCAGGCTATAAAACTGGTGGGTAGCCTCAATCACCGCCTGTGGCTTCAGCGCCGTAGCAGCGCTGTCGAGATAGACGCCAGCATCGTTGAGTGCGGGAAATTGTGCGCGAAACTGCGCGGGGTTAAAAGCGTTCATGGTATTCCTCAGTTCAGTAAACAGATCGTGGCGCAAAAAGGGCATTGATACAAGGGTTGCGCTAACCATCGGAATACTCTGGATATCCTGGCAAAGCCCGCTCAGTGTCTTATGCTAAATAGCGTTAGGCGAGCAATTTTGCCTGTTACGGAGTGTGTTTTTAATAGCATAAATCGCTTTAAGGAGAAGAAGATGAAAAAGACTGCCGCAATTATCTCTGCCTGTATGCTGACTTTTGCCCTGAGCGCCTGTTCCGGTTCGAATTACGTGATGCATACCAACGATGGTCGATCAATCGTAGCTGACGGTAAGCCACAGACCGATAATGAAACGGGGATGATTTCGTATAAAGACGCTAACGGCAACAAACAGCAGATTAACCGCACTGACGTGAAAGAGATGGTAGAACTGGATAACTAACCGGTCATCCATCGACAAAGAGTCGGACAAAAAAAAGCACCGCAATTTGGCGGTGCTACATTAATCACTATGGACAGACAGGGTAAATGTACAGGAAGTGAAAAAGGGTAGCTTTGCTACCATGGTCTGAATCGCAGACCAATTGCAAACACAACAACACAACATCACAACCGTAAGCCAAAAGCCCACCAGAACACGCATTCCGATAAAACTTTTCGTTCCGGCTTCAGGAAGTGCCGCCACTATAGGTATTTGCTGGTAGAACCTCAACGGACAATTTATAATGGCTCAGATAAAAAAAACTAATAGGTTACAGCCTGTTAGCTAATTGTTAAATTCATTTAACATCAAAGCCTAAAAGTCATGTCAAAACGATTACCACCCTTAAATGCGTTGCGTGTTTTTGATGCTGCAGCGCGTCATTTGAGCTTTACTCGCGCAGCAGAAGAGCTTTTTGTGACGCAGGCCGCAGTAAGTCATCAAATCAAGTCTCTTGAGGATTTCCTGGGGCTGAAGCTGTTTCGTCGACGCAATCGATCTTTGCTGTTAACGGAAGAAGGCCAAAGCTACTTCCTCGACATCAAAGAGATTTTTTCGCAATTAACCGACGCGACGCGTAAACTTCAGGCACGTAGTGCAAAAGGTGCACTTACCGTCAGTTTATTGCCCAGTTTTGCGATCCAATGGCTGGTGCCCAGACTCTCTAGCTTTAACTCAGCTTATCCGGGAATCGATGTCAGGATCCAGGCGGTGGACCGTCAGGAAGACAAACTGGCGGACGATGTAGATGTGGCGATTTTCTACGGACGCGGTAACTGGCCGGGTCTGCGCGTTGAAAAATTGTACGCAGAATATTTATTGCCGGTCTGCTCGCCGCTATTACTCACCGGTGATAAACCGTTGAAGACGCCCGACGATCTGGCTAAACACACATTATTGCACGATGCGTCGCGCCGTGACTGGCAAGCCTATACGCGCCAGCTTGGCCTGAATCATATCAACGTACAGCAGGGACCTATCTTCAGCCATAGCGCCATGGTGCTACAGGCTGCTATCCATGGACAGGGGATTGCGCTGGCTAATAACGTCATGGCGCAGTCCGAAATAGAAGCCGGACGTCTGGTCTGTCCGTTTAACGATGTTCTGGTCAGCAAAAACGCATTTTATCTGGTTTGTCATGACAGTCAGGCAGAACTGGGTAAAATAGCCGCCTTCCGTCAGTGGATTTTGGCTAAAGCGGCCACGGAACAAGAAAAATTCCGCTTTCGTTATGAACAATAATTTACGTAGGGTATTCACATGACCAGCCGTTTTATGCTGATTTTTGCCGCCGTAAGTGGCTTTATCTTTGTGGCGTTGGGTGCCTTTGGGGCACATGTTCTGAGTAAAACCCTCGGTGTCGTTGAGATGGGGTGGATCCAGACTGGCCTTGAGTATCAAGCGTTCCATACGTTGGCTATCTTTGGCCTGGCCGTCGCCATGCAGCGACGCATTAGCATTTGGTTTTACTGGAGTAGCGTGTTTCTGGCATTAGGAACGGTGCTGTTTAGCGGCAGCTTGTATTGCCTTGCGCTCTCTCATTTACGCCTGTGGGCGTTTGTTACCCCCGTCGGCGGTTTCAGCTTCCTTGTGGGCTGGGCGCTGATGTTAGTGGGTGCTATTAGATTGAAACGTAAGGGCGTTAGCCATGAATAAGGTTGTGTTGTTGTGTCGCCCGGGTTTTGAAAAAGAGTGCGCCGCAGAAATTACGGATAAAGCAGGGCGCCGGGAAATCTTCGGTTTTGCCCGCGTGAAAGACAATGCGGGTTACGTCATCTTCGAATGCTATCAGCAGGATGATGCCGAAAAGCTAGTGAAAGAGCTGCCGTTTAGCTCACTGATTTTTGCCCGTCAAATGTTTGTGGTGGGCGAACTGCTGCAATATTTACCGCCGGAAGACCGCATTACGCCGATCGTTGGCATGCTGCAGGGCGTGGTGGAAAAGGGTGGCGATCTGCGTGTCGAAGTCGCCGACACCAATGAAAGCAAAGAGCTGGTTAAGTTCTGCCGTAAATTTACCGTACCGCTGCGCGCGGCGCTGCGTGAAGCGGGCGTACTGGCAAAATATGAAACGCCGAAACGTCCGGTGGTTCATGTTTTCTTTATCGCCCCTGGCTGTTGTTATACCGGTTATTCCTGGCCTGACAATAACTCACCGTTCTACATGGGTATTCCGCGACTGAAATTCCCGGCCGATGCGCCGAGCCGCTCAACGCTGAAGCTGGAAGAAGCGCTGCACGTGTTTATCCCTGCCGATGAATGGGATGAGCGTCTGGCGAACGGAATGTATGCGGTGGATTTAGGGGCCTGCCCGGGCGGATGGACCTATCAGTTGGTTAAACGCAACATGTGGGTTTACTCGGTGGATAACGGTCCAATGGCACAAAGCCTGATGGATACCGGACAGGTCACCTGGCTGCGTGAAGACGGATTTAAATACCGTCCGAATCGCAACAATATTTCGTGGATGGTCTGCGATATGGTGGAGAAGCCGGCGAAGGTTGCCGCGCTGATGGCACAATGGCTGGTCAACGGCTGGTGTCGTGAGACAATATTCAACCTCAAGCTGCCGATGAAAAAACGCTACGAAGAGGTATCACAGAACCTGGCTTACATTCAGGCCCAGCTTGATGAACATGGCGTAAATGCCCAAATTCAGGCGCGTCAGCTGTATCATGACCGTGAAGAAGTAACCGTCCACGTACGTCGTCTGTGGGCGGCCGTCGGCGGTCGTCGCGACGAGCGATAAGGCTACAATCCAGGTCGGATGGCGGCGAAATCGCCCTATTCGGCCTGGATTGATTCAATCAGCTGTGTATCTGAAACAATATGCGTCACATCATCCAGATGCCCAATTCTGGCCTCTCCCGAACGATTAAATTTACTTTTATCGATCAACAATAAAGATTGCGATGCGCGCTTAAGCAGAATGGATTTGAAGTCTGCGTTGGTTGCATTTGAGTCCCAGAGCGCGCCGTCGCTGTCGATCCCTTCGCAGGAAAAAATAAACAGGTCGATATCGAGGGATTTTAGCTGCGAGATAAGCGAGGGATTAACGTAGCAACCGTATTTGCGCTCAAGGCGACCGCCGGAGCTAATAAGCTGAATGTGTTCACGTTTAGTCAATTCCTGGCAGATGGGCTGGCTGTTGGTAAAAACGTGAATGTTGATGTCCGGTAGCTGTCGCGCCAGGTACCAGCATGTTGAGCTGGCGTCTAAAGCTATCACCATACCTTCTTCGATCCATGCCAGCGCTTCGCGGGCAATATTTGCTTTATGGGCATAGTGGCTTTTTAGTCGTATATGGAACGGGTCGCCACTGTCCTGATTTTCCCGATGAATAGCCTTGGCCCGCCCGTGATTGCGTAGCACCTTGCCCTGGGTTTGTAATTCACTGAGATCACGGCGGATGGTCTCTTTGCTAACGTTTAGCTGCAAAGACAGGGCTTCAGTTGTCAGGCTTTTGTGGTGGGTAAGCAGATCTACGATTGCCTGCTGGCGAGCCGCTTTCATGTTCAGATCCTCATCTGATGATAAATGCCCGTACCAGACGGGCATTCTGACCAGAGATTACGGCGTTACCCCTTTTTTTAAAAGAATATTCCCGTACTTTGCCCGCTCTCCTGTGATAACGATCGCAAACGCCTTTTGCGCTCGTTCGTAAAAGGCATAACGGTCAATACGCGTGATGTCTGGACAGGGGGCCTGCAATGAAAGCGCCTGTCGATAGCGAGCCTCGACGTCAGGATCGAGAGCGTCGCCTTCTACTGCGGCCATCATCACCAGCGGTGGGGCGTAGCTGTCCAGTTCAAAAAGCGGAATAATCGCCTGCAGCAGGTCGCTAACCAGCAGACCGTCGGCGCGAATCACCTGCGGTCCCATGCTATGAGCCGGAAAATGAGCATCGGAAAAGATAATCTCATCGCCGTGACCCATTTCAGCCAGCACCTTCAGCAGGTCGGGGGAAATTAAGGGGGATATTGTTTTGAGCATGTTACTCGACTCCTGTCAGTTCGGATTCGGTTTGCGGATAGAAGTAACGGTACTGGTAGCGCACCTGTGCACGGGCCTGTTCCGGTGAGGGAAATTCCCTAATGCCTGACCAGGCAAACATCGCGGCGCCTGCGACGGTGGTTTCGGCGTCATCCAGCACTTTGACAGGGATCCCGAGAACATTAGCTTTAATCTGGTTCCACAATGCGTTACGGCTTCCCCCGCCAACCAATAACAATTCAGTGGCCTGGAAATGACCGATTTTTTCCAGCGTGTGTAAATTCCGCTGCAACTGTTCTGTCAGTCCTTCCAGTGCGGCGCGATAAAAATGCCCGCGGGTGGTATTGAGTGTAACCCCTTGCCAGCCCGCATTCTGAGAGGTCAGCAGGTCGCAGTGCATCTTGACGCCTTCTGCGCCGGCAGGAATGGACCGGGCTTCGTCAATCAGCGTCTGCCAGGGCGATTCGGCAGTCCAAAACAGCTTACGCACCCATTCAAGCACGCCGGAAGCCAGCCACTGCATGCCGGGATTATACAGCCCGGCATGACTGTCTAATTCACAAGTGGAACCCGCATAATGGCTGAGCAGAGAGGTGTCCACCTGTGCGCTGCGTACCATCAGAATTTCCCATGTACCGGAAGAGAGCACCGGTTCGTCTGGCTGAGCTCCCGCGCCAAAGAGCGCAAACTGCGTGTCGTGCCCGGCAGATATCACAGGAATACCCACTGGTAGCCCGAGCAGGCTGGCGGCCTCGTGTTGCAGTACCCCAATCTGTTCGCCCGCTTCCACCAGACGTGGAAACAGTCGGCGCGGTATGCCGGTCGCCTGCAAAATGTCATCACTGAAATCGCGCTGCTGGATGTTCAGCATCTGGCTGGTGCCCGCCATGGTGATATCTGTGGTGAACTCGCCGGTTAAACGGTGGTTGATAAGCGATGAGATAAACAGCCAGGCGTGCGCCTGTTCCAGTAATTGTGGATGGTTTTCTTTCAGCCACACCAGTTTATACAGCGTGTTAAAGCTAAACGCGCCGACGCCGGAGATTTCCTGCAACTGCTGCGGTGACATGTAGCGATGGATATTTTCCATTACTGCTGCGGTTCGCGGGCACTTCCAACTGATTACCGGATATAACTGCCTGCCGTGTTGATCGACCAGCGCACCGTCTACGCCGAAGGTGGTGACGGCGATCCCGCAGATACGGCAATTGGCCAGTTGCGTGGAGAGCCGCTGACAGCAGTCGGCGAAGCGTTGCAAAATGGCTTCCAGCGACCACTGATGCCAGGTACCGTTCTCCGCGGCAATATCACTGGCGTTGGGTGTAGAGGCGCGGGCGATAATTTTTCCCTGACGGTCAACGGCTATGGCCCGCACGTTGGTCGCGCCACAGTCGAGGACCAGGATAACCTCTTGTTTCATAATTGCTCCTGGGAGATTACCTATTGCCGGATGGCGGCTTCGCCTTATCCAGCCTACAAAACCGTGCGCTTCGTAGGCCTGATAAGACGCGTAAGCGCCACCATCAGGCAATTGCTCGATGTTTAACGCTTATACAGCGGACCGTAGTTCTGGCAGGCGCGATAATCCTGGCCTTCCGTATCCATTCCGTGGGCTGCCCAGGCTGAAGGACGGTAAATTTTCTCGTCTTCCACGTTGTGCATGCAAACCGGGATACGCAGCATGGCGGCCAGAGTGATAAAGTCTGCGCCCACGTGACCAATCGTCAGCACTCCGTGGTTTGCACCCCAGTTAGCCATAACCGAATAGACATCGCTGAACGGGCCTTTACCGGTTAAGCGCGGGGCAAACCAGGTGGTCGGCCAGGTAGAGTTAGTGCGCGCATCGAGCTGGTCATGCATATCTTCCGGTAATTCCACGCTCCAGCCTTCGGCGATTTGCAGTACCGGCCCCAGGCCCTTGATGATGTTGATGCGAGTCATGGTGAACGGCACGCCGCCCTCGGTCAGGAAGCGAGAGGAGTAGCCGCCGCCGCGGAAGTATTCGTGAATAGCCGGACACCATTCGGTTGCCGCCAGGCAATCATCGACCTCTTTTTGCGAGATTTCCCAGTGCGGTTTCATGGTCGGTTTCCCTGCGTCGTCGCGCTGTTTGCAGGAGCCGTCCAGTGCTGCCGAGCCGGAGTTAATCAGGTGAATAATGCCGTGCTCAGCAAGGCCGGTCAGCGGTTTACCCGTGACGCGCTCTACCGCTTCTGGCGACCAGTAGGTGCGCACATCGGCAAAGACCTGCGCCGTGCCGGTGAGTTGATGGCCGAACAGCATCGCCACGCCGTTCAGGCTGTCGTTTTCGGTGGCGACAACGAACGGTTCGCGTATGCCATTCCAGTCAAAGGAGCTGTTGAGCAGCGCTTCGGCGGTATCACCATTCGGATATTGATCGGTCCAGTGACGCTGGCCCTGGAAGCCTGCGGCAATCGCGTTGTATCCCAGCGACTCTTCTACCCGACCTTTGTCGGCCAGCTTCTGGTTACCCTGCATCATGTCGCGAATGCACATGGCCATTAGCAGACTCTCTTTCAGCACCGCACGGCTCTGTTCTGCATTGCGCTTATATTGCTGCGCGTTCTGATCCTCACCGTAGCGGAAGTTTTTGTCCGCCCACGCCAGCGCCATTTCCAGCTCAGCTTCGTCATAGATTTTTTGGTCGATGCGACGACGCAGTTCGGTCATATCAACGGGTTGAACTTTCATTCCCAGCCAGGATTCAAAGAAGTTATGATCGACAATAGAGCCGGCAATACCCATTGAAACGCCGCCTACGGACAGGTAGGTTTTGCCTTTCATACCGGCGACGGCTAAGCCCGCGCGGGCAAAGCGCAGCAATTTTTCTTCCACATCGGCAGGGATCGTGGTGTCGCCGGCGTCCTGTACGTCATGGCCGTAAATAGAGAAGGCAGGAAGTCCTTTTTGATTATGCGCAGCCAGCGCGGCGGCCAGATAAACGGCCCCCGGACGTTCTGTACCGTTGAAACCCCAGATAGCTTTCGGCCGCATTGGATCCATGTCGATGGTTTCGCTACCGTAGCACCAGCATGGGGTCACAGTGATGGTCACGCCCACATTCAGGCTGCTGAATTTTTCTTCGCAGGCGGCAGATTCCGCCATCCCGGCGATACAGGTATCGGCAATGACACATTCAATTTGCGCGCCGCAGGCGTGACGAAGTTTCTCAGCGATCAGCGCAGCGGTGGCTTTAGCCATATTCATGGTTTGCTCTTCGAGCGATTCACGAACACCCATACGGCGCCCATCAATCACCGGACGAATGCCAATCTTCGGTAAGCTATTTTTTTTCATTCGAGGTTCCTCATCTCACTTTATGCCGTGCTGCAAAAGCGGATGTTGAACACCACCGTCGCAGTTGGCTGAATAACTCATTTTTGCTAACTCGAGTTAGCTTAGGTATTAGAGAGTTTTTTGCACAACTTTTTTGTTGTGGAACTGTGAGAGGCTTCACGAGAAGTGGTTAAAATTCGATCTGCGTCAAATAAACCAGAACGCATATTTTTGTATAAATTCTTTTAAATTAAGTAGTTGCAATAAATTGTTTGTTCAGCGTCACAGATTTAAACCAAATGATTTGGCTAATTTGAGTAGCTAAAATAGCTTTAAAAGGCACTTCGCTAACTCGAGTTAGCATAATTGATAAAACGCATATGAACGTATAGGTAGTATTCGCATTAACGGTGACGATGGCTTCCTGGCAACGTTTTTTCGCCTGATTCACTGATTGCAGTTTCTGTATATTGAGGAAAGCAGCAATGTCTGAAACATTTTTACAGATGAGTCATATTACGAAACGTTTTCCCGGCGTATTAGCGTTGAGTAATGTGGATTTTGCTTTACGCAAAGGCGAGGTTCATGCGCTGCTGGGTGAGAATGGCGCAGGAAAGTCTACGTTGATGAAGATTTTATCCGGTGTTTATCAGCCTGATGAAGGAGATATTATTTTTGAAGGGCAATCTGTTTCTTTTGCGAACCCGTTGAGCGCACAAAGCGCAGGTATCACGATTATTCACCAGGAATTTAATCTTTTCCCTGAACTCACGGTAGAAGAAAATATTTTTATTGGCAGGGAGTTTTGCAAAAATAACCGCTGGCGTCTGGATGAAAAACAACAGCGACAGGCTGCTATCGATATTTTGCAAAAATTAAACCTGAATATCTCCCCAGAAACGCTGGTGGCCGATCTGACCGTCGCGCAACAACAAATGGTTGAGATTGCTAAAGCGATATCGGTGAATGCTAAGATCCTTATTATGGATGAACCGACGGCGGCACTGACGGAAACGGAAATCGACAGCTTATTTCAGGTGACCCGTTTGCTGAAAGAACAGGGAACGGGCATTGTTTATATCTCGCACAGACTGGAAGAACTGGCGCTGATAGCCGATCGCGCTACGGTGATGCGGGATGGTCAGTTTATTGCCACTGTAGATTATGATGCGGTTAAAATTAGCGACCTGATTGCCATGATGGTTGGGCGGGACCTCGGCAATATCTATCCTCGCCGTGGACCTTTGGCTCAACGTAAGCCGGTGTTGGAAGTCAGCGGTCTGACTCGCAATGGTGTACTGAACAACATTGATTTCACCCTGTATCAGGGCGAAATATTGGGCTTTGCCGGTCTGATGGGCGCAGGGCGTACCGAGCTGGCGCGGGCGATTTTTGGCGCGGATCCCATTGATGGCGGTACCCTCAAGCTAAACGGAAAAGTGACGGTAATTAAAGATATTCCTGATGCTATCCAACAGGGTATCAGCTATTTAACCGAGGACAGAAAAAAAGAGGGGCTGGCATTAGGACTGTCCGTTGAGCGTAATATTATGTTGGGCAATTATCCTGAATATTCCGACCGCTATGGCAATGTGGACAGCAAACGTTGTCAGAAAACCAGCGAGGAACAGGTTAAAGCCCTACGGATTAAAACACCACATTTAGAGCAGGCTGCACTGAATTTAAGTGGCGGTAATCAGCAGAAAATTATTATTGCCAGATGGGTATGTAAAGATACCGATATTCTCATCTTTGACGAACCCACTCGCGGTATTGATGTGGGGGCCAAACTTGAAATTTATGAATTAATGAATCGACTGGTGGCAAAAGGGAAGTCAATTATCATGATTTCCTCTGAATTACCGGAAGTGCTGGGTATGTGCGATCGCATTTTGGTTATGCGTAATGGACGTATTACCGGGGAGTTAGCTTCTGATGACGCCACACAAGAAAAAATCATGCAATACGCGACGTTAGAGGACTAATTTATGACTATCTCTGTAACCTCTTCAGACAGCAATAATAAGAAAATAAAAATTAACAAAGAACTTTTAATGCGCCTGGCACCGCTTCTGAGTCTGATTATTTTAGTAATATTTTTTAGTTTTGGTTCGCCATTTTTCTTTAACACTGAAAACATCATGACAATTGCCTTGCAAACGTCAGTGATTGGCATCATGGCAATTGGCGTTACCTTTGTCATTATCACTTCAGGAATCGATCTTTCTCTTGGCTCGGTAGTGGCCTTTTCTGGTGTTGCGGTAGGCATCAGCGCCACGCTGGGATTGCCTCTGCCCGTATGTATTCTGGCGGGGGTGCTGGCCGGGGGATTATGCGGCTATATCAACGGCCTTCTGGTCACCAAAATGACTATCCCGCCTTTTATCGCCACGCTGGGCCTGATGATGTCAGTCAGAGGCATCAATATGGTGATGACCGATGGTCGTGCGATTTATTTCGCTGATTACCCCACCTTCAAAATGCTGGCCCAGGGACGTTTGTTCGATGTGCTGCCTTATCCCGTTTTTTATCTGGTGGTGGTGGCGCTAATCGCCGCCTACATCCTGAAGAAAACGGTGATTGGTCGCTATGTTTACGCCGTGGGTAGCAATGAGGTAGCCGCACATCTTTCCGGTATTAAAGTTCAGCGCGTCAAAATTTTCGTCTACGCCTTTTGTGGTCTGCTGACTGGGATTGCCGGGGTGATTCTGGCTTCTCGTTTGAACTCAGGACAACCAACGGTCGGCGTGGGGTATGAGCTGGAAGCTATCGCGGCGGTTGTTATTGGCGGTACGAGCCTGATGGGCGGAATTGGCACCATCGGCGGCACGATCATCGGCGCATTCATTATGAGCGTGCTGAAGAATGGTCTGAACCTGATGGGCGTTTCCCAGTTCTGGCAAATGGTTGCCATGGGCGTGGTGGTCATTGCCGCGGTTTATCTCGATACATTACGCAAAAAAATTCGTTGATTTACGCTCCCGGAAGTCACGGGGCATCATAACCCTGACGTTTAGGGTGACTCACTCAGAACGGAGTAAAACAATGAGAACCAGGAATTTTGTCTATGCGTTATCCCTGCTGGCCTGTATGACATCCAGCGTATTGGCTAAAGATATGAACCTTCCGGTGGTCAGTAAAGGTTTCCAGCATGAATTCTGGCAAACCGTGAAAATGGGGACGGAAGCGGCAGCAAAAGAGTTGGGCGATAAAACCAGCTATGTTGGCCCGGCGGATGAAACTCAAATTGCTGAGCAGATTCAGTTGGTTGAAAACGCGATGGCGCAAAAACCTAATGGGCTATTACTGGCCGCGTTAGATGCCAATGCGCTTGCGCCATTAGTTGAGACCGCAAATTCACGCGGTATTAAAGTTGTGACGTTTGACTCCGGCGTGAATTCCGATATTCCGGTGAGCTTTGTCGCCACGAATAACCGTAAAGCCGGTGCAGAAGCCGCAGACGCGCTGGCAGCGGAAGTGGGCAGTAAAGGGAAAGTGGGCATTATTGCGCACGTAGCAGGGACCTCTTCTGCGATTGAACGTTCGGAAGGGTTTATTGCCCGTATGAAGGAGAAATATCCGGATATTCAGGTGCTACCGGTCCAGTACAGCGATGGCGATCCGCAAAAAGCGATGGATAAAACCATCGATATGATCCAGGCCAACCCGGATATTGCAGGAATTTATGGCACAAATGAAGGCTCAACGCTTGGCGTAGCAAACGCTATTGATAGCCAAAATCTGAAAGGCAAAGTGAAGGTGATTGGTTTTGATAGCACAGAGGCAATCATTGCCTTCCTGAAGTCCGGAGTGATTCAGGGATTTGTGGTGCAGGACGCTTATCAGATTGGCTACCAGGGTATCAAGACGCTGAATGCAGCGGTATCGGGTCAGTCTGTACCGAAAGAGATTGATATTCCGGTGAAATTTGTCAGTGCGAAGAACATTGATACCCCAGAAATTGACAAATTGTTACACCCATTCGGTAAAAAATAAGACCGTTGGGGCGAGGTGCTCGCCCCATCATTAGCCAGCGTCAGGGAGTTACTATGGGCAGTGGATATTTCCTCGGTGTGGATGTCGGTTCCGCCAGCGTCAGGGCTGGTGTCTTTGATGCCAGTGGCACACGGCTGGCTTTTGCGACACGCCCCATCTCGCAGTTTCGACCCGGTCCTGAGCGGGTTGAGCAGTCATCTGCAGAAATCTGGCAGCAGGTTTGCCATGCGGTGAGAGGAGCGGTGTCGTCAGCGGGGGTTCCCGTCGAGAAGATTCGTTCACTGGGATTTGATGCCACCTGCTCCTTAGTTGCCCTCGATGAACACGGGCAGGGACTGGCGGTTTCACCTGGTGAATCGCCAGACCATAACATCATCATGTGGATGGATCATCGCGCGGTAGATGAGGCCAAACGCATTAATGCCACGCAAGATCCGGCTCTGCGCTATGTCGGCGGCGAAGTCAGCGTAGAGATGGAACTTCCCAAGGTGCTGTGGCTGAAAAATCATTTTCCCGCAACGTGGCAGAGTGCACATCGTTTCTATGATCTTGCGGACTTTCTGGTCTCTAAAGCTACCGCCACTGATGTTGCCGGTTTGTGCACGTTGACCTGTAAATGGAACTATCTGGCACATGAACAACGCTTTAGCCACTCCCTGCTCGACGCCGTTGAATTAACGGATTTGTTGGGCAAAATCCCGTCGCGTATTCTTCCGCCAGGCGCTGGCGTTGGAACGCTTAGCAGCGATTCGGCCCAGGCGCTGGGGCTGACGACTGCAGTGGTCGTCGCCAGCGGTATGATTGATGCCCATGCCGGCGGAGTTGCGCTTGCCGGGGTTGAGCCTGAGGGGACGTTGGCGCTGATTAGCGGAACGTCAAATTGCCATATGCTGTGCAGCGAGCAGGAAATTCATACGCCAGGTGTTTGGGGGCCTTATTGGTCAGCCATGCTGCCAGGCTACTGGCTGACGGAAGGAGGGCAGAGTGCTGCTGGGGCGTTAGTCGACTGGACGCTTCAGGAATCAGGAGCCAGTGCTGAGCTGTTTCACAAAGCTGAGGCCCGGGGCTGCCATCCCATTGTTTTAGTTAATGAATGGGTTGCCGCACTTGAGGAGCAGGAGTCTGAGCCTGGTCGTTATCTGCATGTGCTTGCCGATCACCACGGTAATCGTTCGCCGCGCGCACGGCCCGATGCTCGAGGCAGCATCTGTGGTTTGACGCTGGAACGAGGTGAGATGCAGGTAGCTCGTCTGTACCTGGCGACATTACAGGCGATCGCCTGCGGTACGCGGCATATTATGGAAGTGATGCGTGAAAACGGTCACACCATTTCCCGACTGACGCTGTGCGGCGGCGCAACGCATAACCCACTGTGGATGAGGGAATATGCCGATGCTACCGGATGCGATATTCATCTTATGCAGGAAGAGGATGCGGTGACGTTAGGTGCGGCTATCACTGGCGCGGTAGCATGCGGCGCGTGGGCAACTATACCGTCCGCATGCCGGGCGATGGTTCGTTCGGGCGAGGTGATTAAGGCGAACCCGGCGCGGCGGAACTTCTATGATCGCAAATACCAGGCTTATCTGATGTTGTGGGAGCAGCAGCAGGCGATTAACCAACTTATGCAGTAAGACAAAAGTTTAAAATACTTTTATGATTGTAGATTGACGTTTTTGGATGTGGACTGGGGCATATAGATGGCTAAAACAGTAGAACAGATAGCCAGCGATCTGAATTTATCGGTTACGACCGTACGACTGGTGCTGAACGGGAAAGCAGAGCAATATCGAATCAGTGTCAAAACCCAAACGCGTATTAATGAATATGTCGAGCGCTATGGTTACGTCATTAACCATTCAGCACGTAGCCTGAAATTAAATAAAACGGATACTTTGGGATTGATTGTACCCAATATTTCCAACGTCTTTTTTGCCACACTCGCAGAAAAACTTGAGCAACGCTGTCGTCGTTCAGGTTATCAGTTAACGATTAGCTGTACCTATGACGATGTTGATTACGAAAATAAACTGACCAAAGCGTTAATCGCCCGTAATGTCGATGGCCTTTTTATTGTTCCCTCAACGTTAGAGAATCAGCAACACCATTTACGTCAGGTCAGAAAACCGATGGTGTTACTTGACCGTGATTTTAAGTATACCGATAACGCACTGGTAGAAAGTCATAACATCTTGGGCGGCGAGAAATTGACGCAGAGTCTGTTTGACGCTGGAAAGTCGCCAATCTGGTTTTTAGTGGGGGATACTGGATTACCCAGCATTGGTGATCGTTTGCAAGGTTATCTTAATGCATTGAACAATAATGGCATTTCACATAGAGATTGGGTGCGCGAAGGTCCGGACAACACACCTGAAGGTGGTTATCGACTGATGGATGAGTTGATCGGCGAACAGGGCTGTCCGCAGGCGTTTATCGCCTCATCATTACCGGTACTGGAGGGGGCCATTAACGCTATTCGTAATCGTTTGGGCACAATTCCACCGGAAATTAATATTGGGACATTCGATGAACACCCAATGCTGGGATTCCTCGCCAATAATGTCTGGTCAATGCAACAGGATGAAAATGTCTGGGCGGAAAAAGCATTCGATATGATGATGAGTGCTATTGATGATCACCCAATTAAAGAAACTGTAAAAGTTGAGATGAAACTTATTAAGCGCGTAAGACAACCTTAATATGTCGCTATAAATAAATCGGCCAACTGAATCTGAATAAATACGTTCAGTGGCTGCCTGTACCTAAAACCTGACCCGTCTTATTCTGCGGCTGCATTTTTCGCAATAAAGACGAGGGGAAACTGTACCCGGAGAATCATTATGGAAAGAATGCGTTTGTCGCGAGAAATCATTGAAACCTGTCTGGAAATGACCAGCCTTGGATTGAATCAGGGGACGGCGGGAAATGTGAGTGCGCGTTATGAAAACGGGATGCTGATCACGCCCAGCGGTATTCCTTACGAAAGACTTACTGAAAACATGATCGTGTATGTAGATAACGACGGGAAATATGATAAAGGACAATTACCCTCCAGTGAATGGCGTTTTCACCTGGCGGCATACCAGACGCGTCCGGATGCCAATGCGGTTGTCCATAACCATGCCGTACACTGCACGGCCGTTTCAATTCTTAATCGCCCTATCCCGGCAATTCACTACATGATTGCAGCGGCGGGGGGGAACTCTATTCCGTGTGCGCCTTATGCGACGTTTGGTACACGAGAGCTGTCAGAGCATGTGAGCGTCGCCCTGAAAAACCGTAAGGCAACGCTTTTACAGCACCATGGGTTGATTGCTTGCGAAGCGAATTTGGAAAAAGCACTGTGGTTGGCGCATGAAGTGGAAGTTCTGGCCCGTCTGTACCTGAGCACGCTGGCGATTGTTGACCCGGTGCCGGTGCTGGATGACGAGGAGATCGCTATTGTGCTGGAGAAATTCAAATCTTACGGATTACGCATTGAAGAGTAATTTCGCATAGCGAAAAGGAGAAATACAATGGCGAACAGAATGATTCTGAATGAAACGGCATGGTTTGGCCGGGGGGCTGTTGGCGCATTAACCGATGAAGTTATTCGTCGCGGTTATCGCAAAGCGTTGATTGTGACTGATAAAAATCTGGTGCAGTGCGGCGTTGTTGAGAAAGTGACTTCCCGAATGGATGCTGCAGGTCTGGCATGGGAAATCTATTCAGGCGTTATTCCTAATCCAACCATTGCGGTAGTGCAGGAAGGATTGAGTGTCTTTCAGCAAAGTGGCGCAGACTATCTGATAGCAATCGGCGGAGGCTCCCCGCAGGATACCTGTAAGGCGATTGGCATTATCAATAATAATCCTGAGTTTGCTGATGTACGCAGCCTTGAAGGGTTATCGCCGACACGCAACCCAAGTGTGCCGGTTATGGCTATCCCAACCACCGCGGGAACGGCGGCGGAAGTGACCATTAACTACGTGATCACCGACGAAGAAAATCGGCGCAAGTTTGTTTGTGTTGATCCACATGATATCCCGCAGGTGGCGTTCATCGATGCTGACATGATGGACGGCATGCCTGCTGCGTTAAAAGCCGCTACCGGCGTGGATGCACTGACGCATGCCATTGAAGGGTACATCACGCGGGCGGCGTGGGCATTGACCGATGCGCTGCACATCAAAGCCATTGAAATTATTGCCGGGGCATTACGCGGTTCGGTTGCGGGCGAAAGCCAGGCGGGTGAAGCGATGGCGCTGGGCCAATACGTAGCCGGGATGGGCTTTTCCAACGTTGGTCTGGGATTAGTGCATGGCATGGCACACCCGTTAGGCGCGTTCTACAACACGCCGCACGGCATCGCGAATGCCATTTTGCTGCCGCACGTGATGCACTATAACGCCGAATTCACTGGGGAAAAATTCCGCGATATCGCTCGGGTAATGGGGGTTAAGGTTGAAGGACTCACGTTGGCGCAAGCACGTAAAGCAGCAGTGGATGCCGTCTTCGCCCTTAACCGCGATGTAGGGATCCCCCTGCATTTACGCGATGTTGGCGTCCGTAAAGAGGATATTCCTGCATTGGCGCAAGCCGCATTTGACGATGTTTGTACCGGGGGAAATCCGCGTGAAGCGAGCCTTGGGGATATCGTCGAGCTGTACCATACTGCCTGGTAATCACCTGGCGTTTATCTGGCCTACAGGGTTATGCGTTAAGTAGGCCGGATAAGCGCAGCGCCATCCGAAAAAAAGACTACCGTGCCAGCCGTAGCTGCTGTAGGTTTCCGTCGATATGTAAGTCCGTTTGCAGCCGCGCGATATCGCGGCACAAAAACGCCATCTCACGATGTTCTTCGAGTTTCTTGCGCCATTTCTCCGGTACGTCATCCAGATGTTCATACAGTGCTTCCAGCGTTGGAAACTGCGTCAACAATTGTGTGGCGCTTTTAGGACCAATACCGGCAACCCCAGGTATCTTAGAACTGCTGATCCCTGCCAGTCCCCAGTAATCAGGCAACTGTTGCGGCAGTACGCCGAACTCTTTCTCGATAAACGGCGCATCCAGCCAGCGTTTCTGGAAATAATCGCGAATACGCAGCGTTGGGGAGAGTAGCTGACAATAGCCTTTATCGGTTGAGACGATGGTTGCCTGATGTCCGGCCTGGCTAACTTTCACCGCCAGAGTTGCGGCTAAATCATCGGCTTCATTCCCGCTGGATTCCCAGCAGCAGACACCGCGCTGTTCAAAAGCGGCGCGTAAGGCGGGCATTTCCTTGTGTAAATCGTCAGGCATTGGCGGGCGACCGGCTTTGTAGTCAGGTAAGCGTTGGTGACGCCAGCCGCTGTTGCGCGCTTCGTCATCAAATACCGCCACGGCGTGTGTGGGCTGACTGTGCACAATCAACTGATCGAGCGCGTGCTGGCACGTCTCCACGCAGGGTGAGCCCTGTACGGCGTGAATTCGGCGGATAAGATTCAGTGCATCGACAATGAGCAGATGGACGGCCACGGTGTTCTCCCTAACAAATCAGTCTGTAGGGTAACATTCACGGCGAGTGGAGGCGAAGATCTGATACAACATTTTGCTGGATGGCGGCTGAAGCCTTATCCGGCCTACAAATGAATACGGCACTGTAGGCCGGATAAGCTTGCGCCATCCGGCAATGGGGGGGGGACTTAATCGCAGGTGACAATTTTCATTGCCAAACCGCCGCGAGATGTTTCGCGGTATTTGGCATTCATGTCTTTACCGGTTTCGTACATGGTCTCGATAACTTTATCGAGGCACACGCGTGGCTCACTGGTACGGCGCAGCGCCATACGTGCGGCGTTCACCGCTTTCACGGACGCGATCGCGTTACGCTCAATGCACGGTACTTGTACCTGGCCGGCAACCGGATCGCAGGTCAGACCCAGGTTATGTTCCATACCGATTTCTGCTGCGATGCACACCTGCATTGGACTACCACCCAGCAGTTCAGCCAGACCAGCCGCTGCCATGGAGCAGGCCACGCCAACTTCACCCTGACAGCCGACTTCGGCACCAGAGATAGAGGCGTTCATCTTATACAGTGAACCAATGGCGCTCGCGACCAACATATAGCGTGCCAGAGAGTTAGCGTTCACTTCACGGATAAACTTGTCGTAATACGCCAGTACGGCAGGAACAATCCCGCATGCACCGTTGGTTGGCGCGGTAACTACACGTCCACCTGCTGCGTTTTCTTCGTTCACGGCCAGCGCGAACATGTTGATCCAGTCAACAACCGCCATCGGGTCAGTGGTGGTTTTGTCGCTGCTGACCAACATACGACGCAGCGCAGCAGCACGACGCGGAACGCGTAGTTTGCCCGGCAATACACCTTCGGTGGTGATGCCGCGCTCAATCCCGCTACGCATCACTTCCCAGACGTTAGCAAAGTGCTGTTCCAGCTCTTCTTTGCTGTGCAGGGCCAGTTCGTTTTGCATCATCAGACCGGAAAGTGACAGGCCGGTTTCCTGGCAATGACGTTGCAAATCAGCTGCGGATTTATACGGATACGGCACGTTTACCGGAGAGTTGTTCGGTAAACCAAAATGTTCTTCATCAACGATGAACCCACCGCCAATGGAATAGTAAGTCTGGCTGTAAATGGCTTTTTCGCCCGCCAGTGCGGTAATACGCATCCCGTTTTCGTGCAGGGACAGATTGTCCGCATGGAAATTCATGCACTTGTCGACCGGGAACTCGACCTCATGTTGACCGTCTGCCAGCAGCAAACGCCCATGAGTATTCACATCCTGGATAAAGGAAGGGATGGCATCAATGTCTACGGTATCCGGCAGATTACCCGCCAGGCCCATAATAATCGCGATGTCGGTATGGTGACCTTTCCCCGTCAGAGACAAGGAGCCATAGACATCAACCACTACGCGGGTTACGTCAGTGAGAATTCCGCGTGCAATCAGGTCATCCGTGAATTGTTTGCCTGCTTTCATCGGGCCAACAGTGTGGGAGCTGGAAGGGCCAATGCCGATTTTGAAAATATCGAATACGCTAATCATGAGGCGTCCATTGTGTATCGAGATGCGCCGCCCCGAAGAGCGGCGCAGGGGAATTAACTGAACAGAGAGTAGAAAATAGCGGAGATAGCGATCAGGCCCATAATCACAACGAAGACGTTGCTGATATGGCCGCTGTACTTACGCATTGCCGGTACTTTCTGGATGGCATACATCGGCATCAGGAACAGAATCATCGCGATGATTGGGCCACCCAGGGTCTCAATCATACCGAGGATGCTCGGGTTCAGTGTCGCCACAATCCAGGTGGTTACCAGCATGAACAGTGCAGTGATTTTGTTCAGTTTGTTGATTTCGATGGATTTGCCTTTGCCGCGCAGAGACTTAATCACCATCCCGTTGAAGCCTTCACGTGCGCCCAGGTAGTGGCCGAGGAAGGATTTGGTGATAGCGATAATCGCGATGATCGGTGCCATCCAGGCAATAATCGGCGCGTTAAAGTGGTTCGCCAGGTAAGACAGAATCGAGATGTTCTGCTCTTTTGCTGCTGCCAGGTCCGCCGGGGTCAGGCTGAATACGCAGCTGAAGACGAAGAACATAACGGTCAGTACCATCATGATGTGAGCGAATGCCAGAATCTTGGAGCATTTCTTCTCAGCTTCATCACCGTACTCTTCACGCTTCGCCACGGCGAAGGAGGAGATGATCGGGGAGTGGTTGAAGGAGAACACCATTACCGGAATCGCCAGCCACAGGGTCAACAGCAGGCCGTTCCCGGTGGTTGCCGCAGAGTCAAAAGACATGGTTTCCAGAATCGCACCGCTCCACTGAGGGATCAGATACAGCGCCAGCAGCATCAGAGCCGCAACGAACGGGAATACCAGGATGCTCATCGCCTTAACGATCATCTGCTCACCGAAGCGCACGATGGTCATCATGCCGACAATCAGGATCAGAGACAGGATTGCACGCGGCGGAGGAGTAATCGCCAGCTGATGGGTCAGGAAGCTTTCAACGGTATTGGTGATTGCTACGCTGTAAACCAACAGAATCGGGTAGATAGCGAAGAAGTAGAGCAGGGTAATCAGTTTACCTGCGCCAACGCCGAAGTGTTCTTCTACAACTTCGGTGATGTCTTCACCCGGATTTTTACCGGACAGCACAAAGCGAGTCAGACCGCGGTGTGCAAAGAAGGTCATTGGGAAGGCAAGGATCGCCATGATGATCAGCGGGATCATACCGCCTACGCCTGCGTTGATCGGCAGGAACAATACACCCGCGCCAATCGCCGTGCCGTAAAGGCCCAGCATCCACATGGTGTCTGTCTTGCGCCATGCGCTGCGGGTCTGGCCCGTAACGATAGTGCTGGTTTGAGTGTTTTCCATCTATTTCTCCTGGAGGAAGCTTAAAAAGCCGGGTTTGAGGTCAATCCAATGAGAAAGTACCCGGCTGTAAATCGAAATTCGTTGAGCGATTTTTATATAATTTTTCGCCGTAATAATTTTCGGGCGGAAAGATACATTTTAGTAATGAATGTATCAGTGATCGGGATCCCAAATGCAATAATCCACCTTTTATGTGGATAAATTTGGGCCATTAATCTGTTAAAAAATAGTCAAAGCGAATTTACGGGCGCGAAGGCTAACATTAACGACATATCTCATGAAAGCGAAGGCGCGAAGATAGGCGTGTTCAGCTGTAAAAACTGTTGTTTTTAGATGATTTCGGCGACTAATAATAATTTACTAAGATAAATCACGGTTGGTTTTTCAAGGTAATCGTTTGCGTGGCACGCTGTTTTTAATGAATCATCACTGGTATTTATGTGATTGTCAGGGCTATGTGACTGGTATCACTAAAAAAAGCCGGGAGGCGCATGCGCCAAACCCGGCTTTGGTATGGACAAAACTGTCACCGCTATAGTGCTGCTAGCGGGTCTAGAAGGTTAGGCGCAGATCTCGTAACAAGGGATATACGCAGTGCCCGGTAACTTCATACGATGTTGTGCAACAAAGCCCTGCAGGAGATCGTCCATACGGCGCATCATTTCGCGGTCACCGTGGATTTTGTACGGGCCAAACTCTTCAATAGCGCGGATGCCGACTTCCTTCACGTTACCAGCCACAATACCGGAGAATGCGCGACGTAGATCGGCCGCCAGTACTTCAACGGGTTGATCCGGGTACAGCTTCAGGTTGGCCATGTTTTCATGGGACGGTTCGAACGGCATCTGCAGATCGGGCGCGATACGAATCGACCAGTTAAAGCTGTAAGCATCACCTGTGTCGCGACGGTTTTCTTTCACCAGCGGCATCGCTTTTTTCATCAGACGCGCCACTTCCGCTGCATCGTCAATGATAATGCGATAGTGGCGACGCGCATCTTCCCCCAGCGTGTGCACGATAAATTCGTCCAGCACGCGGAAGTAATCCGCACTCTCTTTTGGTCCGGTCAGGATCAGTGGTAGTACCTGATCTTTGTTGGCCGGATTCATCAGGATCCCCAGCAGATACAGCAGCTCTTCTGCTGTCCCTACGCCACCCGGGAAGATGATAATACCGTGGGCGATACGCACGAACGCTTCCAGACGTTTTTCAATGTCCGGCATGATGATCAGTTCGTTTACCAGCGGGTTAGGCGGTTCAGCGGCGATGATTGACGGTTCGGTCATGCCAATAAAGCGGCTGTCTTTGTATCGCTGCTGGGCGTGGCCTACCGCAGCGCCTTTCATTGGCGCTTCCATCGCCCCTGGACCGCAGCCGGTACAGATGTTCAGTTCGCGCAGGCCCAACTGGGTGCCGACGCGACGGGCGTACAGGTACTCATTTTCGTTGATTGAGTGACCGCCCCAGCAGACGACCATGTTCGGCGCTTCACCGACGTGCAGCGCCCGGGCATTACGCAGGATCGAGAATACCAGGTTGGTGATATGGACCGAGCTTTCGAGATCCAGATGCTGAAAACGACCGGCGTTATGGATCTGGCCATTGACGAACAGAATGTCGCGCAGCACGGCAAACAGGTTAGCCTGTAGCGCACGAATAATGCGTCCATCAACAAACGCATCTTCAGGTGGGTTGATCAGTTCCAGCTTCACGCCCCGTTCGCGGCGCAGTACGTTAATATCGAAACTTTCAAAGCGTGACAGCAGTTCTTTACTGTTGTCGGTCAAACTGCCGGAGTTCAGAACGGCAAGCGAACAGTTACGAAACAGTTGATACAGGTCGCTGCTGGCCGTGCGTTTAAGCATATCGACTTCCAGCTGCGACAACATGTCCATTGAGCCAAGCGGGCTAATATGTGTAATCAAGTAAACTCCTTATGGGACGCAACACGTCATTCCCTGTGATTACAATAGCCCTGGCTTATGACCTTTCACAACCTTGTGCGCGGAATCCGACACGCAAAATTGAGAAAAAAGATTACTGACGCACCAGACGACCGGTTGCCGGAGTGAAATCGGTGTTGGTGCGCCATGGGTTAATGTCCAGGCCACCACGTCGCGTGTAGCGTGCGTAAACGCTCAGTTTCTCCGGCTGGCAGAAGCGCAGAATGTCATTGAAAATGCGTTCCACACACTGCTCGTGAAACTCATTATGGTGGCGGAAGGAGACCAGATAACGCAGCAGCTTCTCCCTGTCGATTTTCCGTCCGCGATACTGAATTTGTATGGAGCCCCAGTCGGGCTGATGGGTAATCAGACAGTTGGATTTCAGTAGATGGCTGACCAGTGTCTCTTCCACTGCCTTTTCACCGCTCACGGCATTTTCCAGATACGCAGTGCTGAACTGGTAGTTATCGATGACGATATCCTGATTGTCGATACAGGTGCCGTTAAAGTGGGCTATCGGCTGCCCTTCCAGTTCGTCAAGGCGGTACAGCGCCACGCTGACATCGCCCTGAGCGCAGGCGCGAAGATCGTTTTCCAGTGTCTGACGTACCGCATCCCAGGAATCAAAACGCGTCTGATTAAAACTGTTCAGGTAAAGCTTAAAGCTTTTCGATTCAATCAGATTTACGCTGGTGTAATCCAGTTCCACGTGACCGACTGCGACCTGGGGTAAGCCGTTGGTATTCAGCCACGACAGTTCATACAGCGTCCAGATATCTGCACCGTGAAAAGGCAGGGTATCGGCCTTTAAATCCAGCGGATCGCGGTTTAGGCTGCGCGGAACGCCCTGCAACAGACTTGCATCGTAATTGTCTCGGTAATCCGTTGATTTACCTAGAGTCAGGCCGTCAAGCGCCTGATGATTTTCATAAGAGGACATGTTTCACCGTCATAAACCAGATACACTATGCGACAAGTGTATCCTGGCTTTTGTGAAGAGAGAAATCAGTGGACGAATTGACAGCGCAGGCGTTGGTAGCCTTTACGACGCGTTATTGCGACGCATGGCATGAAAAAAACAACAGTTGGCCACTAAGTGAAGAGCTGTATGGCGTACCTTCTCCGTGCATCATTTCTTCCACAGACGATGCGGTATTTTGGCAGCCTCAACCTTTTGTCGGCGAAAAAAACCTCAATGCGGTTGAACGGGCCTTTGATATTGTGGTACAACCTGCCGCTCACGCTTTTTACACCACCCAGTTTGCCGGGGATATGCACGCGCAGTTTGCGGATGAAAAGCTGACGCTGCTGCAGACCTGGAGTGAAGATGACTTCAGGCGCGTTCAGGAAAACCTGATTGGTCACTTGGTTACGCAAAAGCGACTTAAGCTTTCGCCTACGCTTTTTATTGCCACACAAGATAATGAGCTTGACGTCATTTCGGTGTGCAATCTGTCCGGTGAAGTGTGCAAAGAAACGCTGGGAACCCGTAAACGAACGGTGCTGGCGGCCTCACTTGCGGAATTCCTCACTCAACTTAAGCCAGTTCTGTAATCCTGTTTGCCCTGAATCTTGTGAGAGATCTCTTACAAACCCTGTAGGACATTGCCAGGTGATAAGTAAAGACTTAATGAATTAATAAAATAATAATTTATTATTATTCAATTGGTTAGTCTTTTATTGTCAACTTTCATACGAAAATAATCGTAAGGGTAAGCCTGTAAGCATCTTGTAAGACAAAGCGAAACAGGCGATTCTATATCTGTCGACAAGGAGTCGCACAACGAAGAGAACATCAGGATGATGGCTCTTCACCTGGATACACCAGGACGGTGTTGCAAGGACAGGCTTCAGGACGAAGCAAAGAGGAAGACGCTGGATGCGTTAAAGGACACCTCCAGGACGGAGAATGAGAGCCGGTCAGGATGTTCGGCGGGTCAGGATGGCCAGGATACTTCAGGATGAAGTTTTCACATCGGGGTGATGTGAGCAGGATGCAAAAGTTCAGGATGAACAAGGTCGCAAGACCACAGGAAAAGTTGTCACGGATGAGCAGGGAGCACTAAAAGTAGCTGGAATGCTGCGAAACGAACCGGGAGCACTGTTTTTTTACAGTGCTCCCTTTTTTTATTTCCCTCCACTAGTGCTATTCTTCGCGCCAGATTTTTCATCATTGAGGTTTATTTCATGACGACTCATGACCGTGTGCGCCAGCAGTTACACGCACTTGAAGCGCTACTGCGTGAACATAATCACTGGCGGATGGATGAGCCAGCAGAGCATCTGTTTACCAGTACGCAGCCTTTTTGTATGGATACCATGGAGCCGGTCGAGTGGCTGCAGTGGGTGTTGATTCCCCGCATGCATACGCTACTCGATAACGCGCAGCCGCTTCCGCAGGCTTTTGCCGTTGCACCGTATTACGAAATGGCGCTAGCAGCCGATCATCCGCAACGCGACATTCTCCTGGCGGCATTGCAGGAGCTGGATGCGCTGTTTACCAGTGATAACGCCTGATGCTGGAAATTCTTTATCAGGACGAATGGCTGGTTGCAGTCAATAAACCTTCGGGCTGGTTGGTTCACCGCAGTTGGCTCGACCGGGATGAGAAAGTGGTGGTGATGCAAACGGTGCGCGACCAAATTGGTCAGCACGTATTTACCGCCCATCGACTCGACAGGCCAACCTCCGGCGTGCTGTTGATGGGACTGTCCAGCGAAGCCGGACGTTTGCTGTCCCAGCAGTTTGAACATCATCAAATTCAGAAACGCTATCATGCGATTGTGCGTGGCTGGCTGATGGATGATGCCGTGCTGGATTACCCGCTGGTCGAAGAGCTGGATAAGATTGCCGATAAGTTTGCCCGCGATGATAAAGGCCCGCAGCCTGCTGTCACCCATTATCGTGGCCTGGCAACGGTAGAAATGCCGGTAGCGACCGGGCGTTATCCAACTACCCGTTACGGGCTGGTGGAGCTGGACCCTAAAACCGGTCGCAAGCACCAGCTCAGACGCCATCTGGCGCACTTGCGCCATCCGATTATCGGCGACAGTAAGCATGGTGATTTACGGCAAAACCGCAGCGCCGCAGAGCATTTCGGTTGTCAGCGATTGATGCTACATGCCAGCCAGCTTGCGCTGACCCATCCTTTCACCGGCGAACCGCTGGTTATTCGCGCCGGGCTGGATGACGTCTGGATGCAGGCGCTATCACAGTTTGGCTGGCGCGGACTTCTCCCTGAGAATGAAAGGGTTGAGTTCAGCGGGATGTCAGGTCAGGATGAGCAGATAGATTCTTAAGTCCCAGGAGATTACGGTTATGGCGGAAATTGGAATTTTTGTCGGCACAATGTACGGAAACGCGCTGCTGGTTGCCGAAGAGGCCGAGGCCATTTTGACGGCACAGGGTCATAAAGCCACGGTGTTTGAAGATCCGGAGCTTAGCGACTGGCAGGTATATCAGGATAAATATGTGCTGGTGGTGACCTCAACGACCGGGCAGGGCGATCTGCCCGATAGCATTGTGCCGCTGTTTCAGGGGATCAAAGATAATCTCGGTTTCCAGCCAAATCTGCATTACGGAGTCATTGCGCTGGGCGACAGCAGCTACGTTAATTTCTGCAATGGTGGCAAACAGTTTGATGCGCTGTTACAGGAGCAAAGCGCACAGCGCGTGGGTGAAATGTTGCTGATTGACGCCAGCGAACATCCTGAACCGGAAAGCGAATCCAACCCTTGGGTAGAAAACTGGGGAACCTTGCTCAAATAATCTCTCGCCCGTACGGGCATACAACCCCCATTTGAACCGTAGGCCGGGTCAGGCGAAGCCGCCACCCGGCAATAAAACCCCAATTACGTGAACTAACTTCCACTGCTTTGGGCTTATGCCCCAAACAACTTCTTACTGCCTCCCGAATGTTGTGTTCATGCACGGTGAGGGTAAGAGCCACTCCTTCATATACTTTTCCCGTCAGTTCCCGAAAAGGCAGCGAGTCAGAATAAAACGGCCCTGAGCTGTACCAAAACTGCCACACACTAACCTCTCATTCTGATCACCCTACAGGTGCTGTACAGAATGAACTGGCGAAAGCCAAGATTCAGGAGTGCAACAATGAGTTCATTAAGTCAGGCGGCGAGCAGCGCTGAAAAACGCACTAACGCTCGCTACTGGATAGTGGTGATGTTGTTTATCGTCACATCCTTCAACTACGGCGATCGCGCCACCTTATCCATTGCTGGTTCGGAGATGGCCAAAGACATTGGTCTGGATGCGGTAGGGATGGGTTATGTATTCTCCGCTTTCTCATGGGCCTATGTTATCGGCCAGATCCCTGGCGGCTGGTTGCTTGACCGCTTCGGTTCAAAACGTGTTTATTTCTGGTCCATCTTTATCTGGTCCATGTTTACCCTGCTGCAGGGCTTCGTCGATATCTTTAGCGGCTTCGGCATTATCGTTGCGCTGTTTACGTTGCGATTCCTTGTCGGTTTAGCTGAAGCACCTTCCTTCCCCGGCAATAGTCGTATAGTTGCGGCATGGTTCCCGGCACAGGAGAGGGGCACAGCGGTCGCAATCTTTAACTCTGCGCAGTACTTTGCCACCGTTATTTTTGCGCCAATCATGGGGTGGCTGACCCACGAAGTGGGCTGGTCGCATGTGTTCTTCTTTATGGGCGGCCTCGGGATTGTTATCAGCTTTATCTGGCTGAAGGTGATTCATGAACCAAACCAGCACCCGGGCGTAAACCAAAAAGAGCTGGAGTACATTGCTGAAGGCGGGGCGCTGATCAATATGGATCAGGCGGCCGCCAAAGCTAAAGTGCCGTTCAGCGTGAAGTGGGGGCAAATCAAACAGCTGCTGGGCTCACGGATGATGATCGGTATTTACATCGGGCAATACTGCATTAACGCGCTGACCTACTTCTTTATCACCTGGTTCCCGGTTTATCTGGTGCAGGCTCGCGGTATGTCGATTTTGAAAGCCGGTTTTGTCGCTTCGGTCCCGGCCATTTGCGGATTCGCCGGCGGCGTGCTCGGCGGCATTATTTCCGACTGGCTGATGCGCCGTACCGGTTCGCTAAATATCGCCCGTAAAACGCCAATCGTACTCGGCATGCTGCTGTCGATGGTGATGGTGTTCTGTAACTACGTCAACGTGGAGTGGATGATCATCGGCTTTATGGCGCTGGCCTTCTTCGGCAAAGGTATCGGTGCGTTGGGATGGGCGGTGATGGCTGATACTGCACCTAAAGAGATCAGCGGTCTGAGCGGCGGTTTGTTCAACATGTTTGGCAACATCTCCGGCATCGTCACGCCAATTGCTATCGGCTACATCGTAGGGACCACCGGCTCGTTTAACGGCGCGTTGATTTACGTCGGGGTGCATGCGTTGATTGCGGTGGTGAGCTATCTGGTACTGGTGGGTGATATTAAACGTATCGAACTGAAACCTGTCGCAGGACAATGATGATGACAACACAATCGAGTCCCGTTATTACCGATATGAAGGTCATCCCGGTGGCCGGTCATGACAGCATGCTGCTCAATATTGGCGGTGCGCACAATGCATATTTCACCCGCAATATTGTGGTTCTTACCGATAACGCCGGCAATACCGGCGTCGGTGAAGCGCCGGGCGGCGAAGTGATTTATCAGACGCTGGTTGACGCTATCCCGATGGTATTGGGTCAGGAGGTCGCGCGCCTGAATAAGGTGGTACAGCAGGTGCATAAAGGCAACCAGGCCGCTGATTTTGACACCTTCGGCAAAGGCGCCTGGACCTTTGAACTGCGGGTCAATGCGGTAGCGGCGCTGGAAGCGGCGCTGCTCGACCTGCTGGGTAAGGCGCTGAACGTGCCGGTTTGTGAACTGTTAGGGCCGGGCAAGCAGCGCGATGCGGTCACCGTACTCGGCTATCTGTTCTACGTGGGCGATCGCACAAAGACCGATTTACCGTATCTGGAAAGCACGCCGGGAAACCATGAGTGGTATCACCTGCGTCACCAGCAAGCGATGAACAGTGAGGCGGTGGTACGTCTGGCTCAGGCTTCGCAGGATCGCTACGGCTTTAAAGATTTCAAACTCAAAGGTGGTGTACTGCCTGGCGAGCAGGAAATCGACACCGTTCGTGCGCTGAAAAAATGCTTCCCGGATGCGCGTATTACGGTTGATCCCAACGGTGCCTGGTTGCTGGATGAAGCCATCTCCCTGTGTAAAGGGCTGAACGATGTTCTGACCTACGCCGAAGATCCATGCGGCGCTGAACAGGGTTTTTCTGGCCGCGAAGTGATGGCCGAGTTCCGCCGTGCAACCGGTCTACCGGTAGCAACCAACATGATAGCCACCAACTGGCGTGAAATGGGCCATGCGGTGATGCTGAACTCAGTAGATATTCCGCTGGCCGATCCGCACTTCTGGACCCTTTCCGGCGCGGTACGCGTGGCACAGTTATGCGATGACTGGGGACTGACCTGGGGCTGCCACTCTAACAATCATTTTGATATTTCGCTGGCGATGTTCACCCACGTTGGCGCCGCTGCGCCGGGCAACCCGACGGCTATCGACACCCACTGGATCTGGCAGGAGGGCGATTGCCGTCTGACCAAAAATCCGCTGGAGATTAAGAACGGGAAAATTGCTGTTCCTGACGCGCCTGGACTGGGCGTAGAGCTGGACTGGGATCAGGTTAACAAGGCTCATGAAGCCTACAAGAGACTGCCCGGCGGCGCGCGTAATGACGCAGGCCCAATGCAGTATCTGATCCCCGGATGGACTTTTGACCGTAAACGTCCCGTTTTCGGCCGCCACTAATTTTGAATAAGGACTTAATTATGAGCGCACAATTTTCTACCCCATTGGTTACCTCTATGCAGGTTATTCCGGTTGCGGGTCATGACAGTATGCTGATGAACCTGAGCGGCGCACATGCTCCATTCTTCACGCGCAATATTGTGATTATTAAAGATAACTCCGGTCATACCGGCGTGGGTGAAATTCCCGGCGGAGAAAAAATCCGCAAAACGCTGGAAGATGCGATCCCGCTGGTGGTAGGCAAAACGTTAGGTGAATACAAAAACGTGCTGAATGCGGTACGCAATACTTTTGCCGATCGTGATGCGGGCGGTCGCGGTTTGCAGACCTTTGATTTACGTACCACTATTCATGTGGTTACTGGGATCGAAGCGGCCATGTTGGATCTGTTAGGTCAGCATCTGGGCGTAAACGTCGCCTCTCTGCTGGGTGATGGACAGCAGCGTAGCGAAGTTGAAATGTTGGGTTACCTGTTCTTTGTCGGTAACCGTAAGGCAACGCCGCTGCCGTACCAGAGTCAGCCGGATGAGAAGTGCGACTGGTATCGTCTGCGTCATGAAGAGGCGATGACCCCGGATGCGGTAGTGCGCCTGGCGGAAGCTGCGTATGAGAAGTATGGCTTCAACGACTTTAAACTGAAAGGCGGCGTACTGGCCGGGGAAGAGGAAGCGGAATCTATCGTTGCGCTGGCGAAGCGTTTCCCGCAGGCCCGCGTCACGCTGGATCCGAACGGCGCGTGGTCGCTAAATGAAGCGATTAAGATCGGCAAATATCTGAAGGGTTCTCTGGCCTATGCGGAAGATCCGTGTGGCGCCGAGCAGGGCTTCTCTGGTCGTGAAGTGATGGCGGAATTCCGCCGCGCTACCGGTCTGCCGACCGCCACCAACATGATCGCCACCGACTGGCGTCAGATGGGGCATACGCTGTCGTTGCAGTCCGTGGATATCCCACTGGCGGACCCGCACTTCTGGACCATGCAGGGTTCTGTCCGCGTGGCGCAAATGTGCCATGAGTTTGGGTTGACCTGGGGATCGCACTCTAACAACCACTTTGATATTTCGCTGGCGATGTTTACGCATGTCGCGGCAGCGGCTCCGGGCAAAATTACCGCGATTGATACCCACTGGATCTGGCAGGAAGGCAATCAACGCCTGACCAAAGAGCCATTTGAAATCAAAGGCGGCATGGTGCAGGTTCCGGCAAAACCGGGTCTGGGCGTGGAGCTGGATATGGATCAGGTCATGAAAGCGCATGAGCTGTACCAGCAACATGGATTAGGGGCGCGTGATGATGCGATGGGAATGCAGTATCTGATCCCGAACTGGACGTTTGATAATAAGCGTCCGTGCATGGTACGCTAAGTGAACTGGGACCGCTCCCATTAAGGAGCGGTTTTTATCCTGGTATATGCTTAACACAGTCAACATGCGTAAGGATGCTTTATGAAAATAGTAATCGCACCGGATTCCTATAAGGAAAGTTTGAGTGCGCTTGAAGTGGCAACGGCTATTGAGCAGGGGTTTCGTGAGATCTGGCCCGATGCGGATTACGTGAAGATTCCGGTTGCAGATGGCGGTGAAGGAACGGTCGAAGCGATGGTTGCCGCAACGCAAGGTCACCTTGTGCATGTTGATGTTACCGGCCCTTTGGGCAACACAATTCAGGCATTTTATGGTTTATCCGGTGATGAGCGCTCGGCGTTTATCGAAATGGCGGCCGCCAGCGGACTGGAACAGGTTCCTGCGGGGTTACGCGATCCGCTGAAAACGACATCCTGGGGAACCGGGGAGTTAATCC
The DNA here is from genome assembly GCF_004322975.1 of Citrobacter sp. ABFQG. NCBI lineage: Bacteria > Pseudomonadati > Pseudomonadota > Gammaproteobacteria > Enterobacterales > Enterobacteriaceae > Citrobacter > Citrobacter sp. ABFQG. The sequence continues at coordinate 4,596,340 of NZ_CP036435.1, read as the reverse complement.
GTCATGCGTTGGACGCTGGCGTTGAGCATATCATCATTGGAATTGGCGGAAGCGCCACCAATGATGGCGGTGCCGGGATGGTGCAAGCGCTGGGAGCAAAATTGCTGGATGCGCAAAATAACGATATTGCCCATGGCGGGGCTGGCCTCGAATCGCTCGCTCGGATTGATATTTCTCAGTTAGACCAGCGACTTGCTGCGTGTCGTATTGAAGTGGCTTGCGACGTGACTAATCCGTTGACCGGTGAAGAGGGCGCTTCTGCGGTTTTTGGCCCGCAAAAAGGGGCGACGCCGGAGATGATTACCCGCCTGGATCGGGCACTCACGCACTATGCGCAACTCATTGCCCGCGATCTGGACGTCAACGTGCTGGATCTGGCCGGCGGTGGAGCCGCTGGTGGTATGGGGGCGGCGCTATATGCGTTTTGCGGCGCACTGTTGCGCTGCGGTATTGAGATAGTAACGGATGCGTTGCACCTTGACGCCTGCGTTGCGGATGCGGATTTAGTGGTCACGGGTGAAGGGCGCATTGATAGTCAGACCATTCACGGTAAGGTTCCGGTTGGCGTGGCGAAGGTCGCAAAGCGTTACAACAAACCGGTTATCGGCATTGCCGGTAGCCTGACGGCGGATGTCGGTGTGGTCCACGAGCATGGGCTGGATGCGGTTTTCAGCGTCATCTATACCATCTGTACCCTGGATGAGGCGCTAAAGAACGCGAGCGACAACGTACGAATGACGGCGCGAAACGTGGCCGCAACGCTTAAAGCCGGGCAGCAATTACGCTGAGTTGTAGGTTGGATAAGGCGGTCACGCCGCCTTCCTGCGAATATTACCCCAACAACTTCTTCGCTTCGCGCGCAACGTTGTCCATTTCATCCAGAAGCTCTAAAAACTCAGGCTCCAGCTCTTCTTCCTTGGTCCCGCTACGTAATTGCTGCTCAATAAGCTGACACAGGTTTTTCATGCGGGGAACGCCGCTATAACCGCAGCTGCCGTGCAGCTTGTGGATCATATCCACCAGACCTTCAGGGTTTTCACCGACCAGCTGTTCTTCAATTTTGTTACGTACTTCGGGCAGAAAATCGAGCAGCATTTGCAGCATTTCCCGCGCCAGATCGTTTTTACCTGCGGCTTGTCTTAATGCTAACTGCCAGTCGAGTGTGGTATTCGGATTGACTACCGGCTCAACGGGTTCAACGGCGATCGCCCTAAGGGCTGTGCTTGCGCCAGGTTTGTAACGTAACAGCAGATTATGCAGCTTATCTTCCTCGATAGGCTTCGCCAGGTAATCGTTCATCCCGGCGCTGAGCAGCTTTTCTTTCTGCCCGGCCATGGCGTGTGCGGTGACCGCAATGACCGGTGTCTGCTGTTGATGAGGAAGCTGGTGGATTAGTTCACAAGCGCGAATGCCGTCCATGTCTGGCATCTGAATATCCATCAGGATCAGATCAAATTGCATTTGTCTGGCGCGATCCACCGCTTGATGCCCACTGTCGCAGAGCACGACGTGCTGCACCTTATCTTCCAACAGTGCGCCAATCAGCTTGAGGTTCGCCGGGTTGTCGTCTACCGCCATAACGGTCATCGCGATTTTGCTATCGTCTAACAGCAGCGGATCCGCGCTGTGATTCACCTGACAATACTCTGTCAGCGCAGGCAGTAAGCGAGTTGAGGTGAGAGGTTTCAACAGACATGCCGCCGCGCCGCCCTGTTTTAACTTCTCGGCGTTAATCTGCGCATGGCAAGGCAGGGCCAGTAACAAAAAGTCGGTCATCGCCGCAGCGTTTGCCAGCCGCTCATGCTGCATGGTGAGCGGTTCGCGTAAAGTGACCGGAATGCCGAGCAGCAGAATATCGTAGTGATCCTTCGGCAGCCCGGAGAATGAAGGGCTGTAAATCACCTCCAACGGCGTTTCGCTCAAGATATCTAATGTGCACTGTGCGGCAGTGGCGTTCGGTTCGACGTAGGCCAGCCGTTTACCGGCCAGGCAGAGCGTGGTTGAGCGGTCAACGAGAACGTTAGGGTTAAGATCGAGGCTGATATGGAACCAGAACGTGGAACCCCGGTTCGGTTGACTATGGAAGGAGATGTCCCCGCCCATTTCGTTGACCAGTTTTTGCGTAATTACCAGGCCCAGCCCGGTACCGCCGTGGCGGCGGGAAATACTGGCATCCGCCTGGCGGAAGGCCTGGAACAAGCGTGACTGATCGCGCTCAGGAATACCAATTCCGGTATCGCGGATTTGTACTTCAATCTGCACTTTCGTGTTACTAAGGGCGCGCTTCTCGACCAGAATGTCGATATTGCCGCCTTCGGTAAATTTGATGGCATTGCCAACCAGATTAGTGATTACCTGCTGTAAGCGCAGCGGATCGCCGATGACGTTGTCCGGCACGTCATTCTTAATATTCAGCGTCAGCTCAAGCCCTTTATCATGGGATGAATGCGCTAACAGCGTAACGACGTCATCCAGCGTGCTGCGCAGCGGGAAGGGAATGCTTTCCAGAATCAGCTTGCCCGCCTCAAGTTTGGAGAAGTCGAGTACATCATTGATGATAGCCAGCAGATTGTTAGCCGAGCGTTCAATGGTATTCAGGTGATCGCGCTGCGTGGTGTTGAGCTCGGTTTTTAGCGTAAGACGGGTGAAGCCAATCACGCCATTCAGCGGTGTTCGCAGTTCGTGCGACATGTTAGCCAGAAACTCAGACTTAATACGCGCCGCTTCCTGGGCGCGTTTCTTCGCCAGATCCAGTTCGACGTTCTGGATTTCCATCTGCTCCAGCGTTTCACGCAGGTCAGAGGTGGCCTGATCGATGTTGTGCTGCATCTCTTCATGGTAAGCCGCAAGTGACATCGCCATCGAGTTGATACCATTTTTGAGCATATCCAGCTCGCCCAGCATGAAACCTTCCACGCGGCTGTCGAGCTGTCCTCTACGAATTCGGTCAACGGTATTCACCATATTGCGAATCGGGCCGGTTACGTCTCGCATCAGACGCCAGCCAAAAATTAACGCAATACCAATACAAAACAGCATCATTACACTGGAGATAAAGATCTCTTTGTACTGCTGCAATCGCACGGACTTAAGATCCAGCTCAAGCGCCACATACCCCAGCATATTTTTGGTGTTTTTCGCATCGCTTACGGCGGATTCATCTGGTGAATAGCTTTCCGATATAATCGGGGTACGCAGGATCATGATATCCCCGTGCCGGGTGACGCTTAGCTTACGGGGAAACGGTGAACCTGTCGCCAACTGCATTTCAGACGGATCGAGATGAAAATTAGAGGTTACGAACAGTCGGTTATTTTCGTCATAAACAGAAATTGCCCGCACGATATCGGAATGGCGACGATGCAGCACGCTGATAAGCTGGCCGATGGATTCCCTGTTTTGCAGGTTCATGCCATATTCGCTGGAGACCGCGAGTGGTTCTATGATGCTGGCACCAGCATCTTCCAGTTGACGCTGCAAGTCGTTATAGCGATGCACAACAAAAAAGATACTGAGCAACAAACCTATCAGGACGGTCGGGGCCAGGATCAGAATCATCATGCGTGCGCGCAGGCTGTAGTTGGTCATGGAGTTCCGTTATGGGACAATTAGGGTCACACTGTTAAATAGAGAAATATCTCGTCGATGGCGCAATTCTACTCTGCAAAACGACGCGTGACGACGCGTCAGATCATAACCGTTACCGTCAATGACCTCGATCCTTTTGGTCAGGGCGTCGCTCGCCATAACGGAAAAGCGTTGTTTATACCGGAATTGCTACCCCAGGAAAGCGCCGAGGTGGTGATTACCGAAGATAAAAAACAGTTCGCCCGCGCGCAAGTAAAACGACGTTTGAACAACAGCCCTGAGCGTGAAGTGCCACGTTGCCCGCATTTTGGCGTATGCGGCGGTTGCCAGCAGCAGCATGCCAGCATCTCGTTACAGCAGCGTAGTAAAAGCGCGGCGTTGTCGCGTTTAATGAAATGTGACGTGTCGGATGTTATAGCTGATACGCCGTGGGGCTATCGTCGTCGTGCCCGATTGAGCCTGAACTATCGGCCAAAAGAACACAAATTGCAGATGGGGTTTCGCAAATCAGGCTCCAGCGACATTATCGATGTCAAACAATGCCCTGTTTTGGTGCCCCAGCTTGAAGCGTTATTGCCCCATCTCAGGGCGTGTCTGGAAAGTCTTCAAGGGTTACGCCACCTTGGACATGTTGAACTGGTGCAGGCAGGGAGCGGAACCCTGATGATTTTGCGCCACACGGCGCCATTAAGTGCAGCGGATAAAGAAAAACTGGAATGCTTTTCGCATTCTCAGGGGCTGTCTTTGTTTCTGGCCCCGCAAAGCGAGATACTGGAATCAATATCAGAAGAATCGCCCTGGTATGACTCAAATGGACTACGGTTAACCTTCAGCCCGCGCGATTTTATTCAGGTTAACGAAGGGGTAAACCAACAAATGGTGGCCCGTGCGCTGGAATGGCTCGATGTGCAACCTGAAGATCGCGTACTCGATCTGTTCTGTGGAATGGGTAATTTTACCCTGCCGCTGGCAACTCGAGCAGCAAGCGTGGTTGGCGTGGAAGGTGTTCCGGCGCTGGTTGAAAAAGGTCGGGAAAATGCACTGAATAACGGATTACACAATGTGACATTCTTTCATGAGAACCTTGAGGAAGATGTTACCCGGCAGCCGTGGGCGAAAAACGGATTCGACAAAGTTTTGCTCGATCCTGCGCGTGCGGGGGCTGCTGGTGTGATGCAACATATTATAAAATTAGAACCTATACGCGTTGTTTATGTATCCTGTAACCCGGCAACGCTGGCTCGTGACAGCGATGCTTTGCTCAATGCGGGATATGCCATCCGGCGGCTGGCGATGCTCGATATGTTCCCGCACACTGGACACCTGGAATCAATGGTCCTGTTTGAGCGTTTGTAATGAACTTAATACCCATTGGATTTCGCCTTGTAATGCTGTGTGAAAGACAATGGGTTCGGCTTGTCGACTTCGACAGGCCATGCCCCTTAAGGAGAGGACGATGGTTGCGGTAAGAAGTGCACATTTAAATAAAGCTGGTGAGTTTGATCCCAAGAAATGGATCGCGAGTCTGGGGATCTCCAGCCAGCAGTCGTGTGAACGCTTAGCCGAAACCTGGGCGTACTGCCTCCAGCAGACACAGGGGCATCCGGATGCGGATCTGCTGCTGTGGCGTGGCGTGGAGATGGTAGAAATTCTCTCCATGTTGAGCATGGATATCGACACGCTGCGTGCAGCAATGCTGTTCCCTCTGGCTGATGCCAACGTGGTAAGTGAAGACATCCTGCGCGAGAGCGTGGGCAAATCCATTGTTCATCTTATCCACGGCGTGCGTGATATGGCGGCGATACGCCAGCTTAAAGCCACGCATACCGATTCAGTTTCTTCCGAGCAGGTCGATAACGTCCGCCGCATGCTGCTGGCAATGGTAGATGACTTCCGCTGTGTGGTCATCAAGCTGGCAGAGCGGATTGCCCATCTGCGTGAAGTGAAAGACGCGCCGGAAGATGAACGCGTTCTGGCGGCAAAAGAGTGCACCAATATCTATGCACCGCTGGCCAACCGTTTGGGAATCGGGCAATTAAAATGGGAGCTGGAAGATTATTGCTTCCGTTATCTGCACCCGGCTGAATACAAACGCATTGCCAAGCTGCTGCATGAACGTCGTATCGACAGGGAGCATTACATTGATGAGTTCGTTGGTCATTTGCGCTCAGAGATGAAAACGGAAGGCGTCAAAGCTGAAGTGTACGGGCGTCCGAAGCATATCTACAGCATCTGGCGCAAAATGCAGAAAAAGCAGTTGGCCTTCGATGAACTGTTCGATGTGCGCGCAGTGCGTATCGTGGCAGAGCGTTTACAGGACTGCTATGCCGCGCTCGGGATAGTACATACTCACTATCGCCATCTGCCGGATGAGTTTGATGACTACGTCGCGAACCCGAAACCCAACGGCTACCAGTCAATCCATACGGTTGTGCTGGGGCCGGGCGGGAAAACCATTGAAATTCAGATCCGTACCAAACAGATGCACGAAGATGCCGAACTGGGCGTCGCGGCGCACTGGAAGTACAAAGAGGGCACCGCTTCAGGCGCGGCGCGCTCTGGTCATGAAGATCGCATTGCATGGCTGCGTAAGCTGATCGCCTGGCAGGAAGAGATGGCAGATTCCGGTGAAATGCTGGATGAAGTTCGTAGCCAGGTCTTTGATGACCGCGTGTATGTCTTTACGCCGAAAGGCGACGTTGTGGATCTGCCTGCAGGCTCCACGCCGCTCGATTTTGCTTACCACATTCATAGTGATGTGGGGCATCGTTGCATTGGCGCGAAAATTGGTGGACGCATCGTACCGTTTACCTACCAACTGCAGATGGGCGATCAAATTGAAATTATCACCCAGAAACAGCCAAACCCAAGCCGCGACTGGTTGAACCCTAACCTTGGCTACGTAACCACCAGTCGTGGGCGTTCGAAGATCCACGCCTGGTTCCGTAAACAGGACCGTGATAAGAACATTCTTGCAGGTCGCCAGATCCTCGACGATGAACTGGCGCATTTAGGCATCAGCCTGAAAGAAGCGGAAAAACATCTGCTGCCGCGCTACAGTTTCAATGAGCTGGATGAACTGTTGGCGGCGATTGGCGGAGGAGACATCCGCCTCAACCAGATGGTGAATTTCCTGCAGGCGCAGTTTAATAAGCCAAGCGCTGCCGAACAGGATGCCGCCGCGCTGAAACAGCTTCAGCAGAAAACGCACGCACCGCAAAGTCGCCGTAAAGACGACGGTCGTGTCGTGGTGGAAGGGGTAGGTAACCTGATGCACCACATCGCTCGCTGCTGCCAGCCGATTCCAGGCGATGAGATTGTCGGGTTTATTACCCAGGGACGCGGTATTTCCGTGCACCGGGCGGATTGTGAACAGCTGACTGAGCTGCGTTCCCATGCGCCGGAACGTATTGTCGATGCGGTCTGGGGCGAAAGTTACTCTGCAGGGTATTCGCTGGTGGTTCGCGTCCAGGCCAACGATCGCAGTGGCTTGTTACGTGATATCACCACGATTCTCGCCAACGAGAAGGTGAACGTGCTGGGAGTTGCCAGCCGGAGTGATACCAAACAACAGCTTGCCACCATTGATATGACCATCGAAATCTACAACCTGCAGGTGCTCGGGCGCGTGCTCGGCAAGCTGAACCAGGTACCGGATGTGATCGACGCACGTCGTCTGCACGGTAATTAATCATTATGTAGGCCGGATAACCTTGTAGGCCTGATAAGACGCGTTAGCGTTGCCATCAGGCATTGCTATGTTGCCTGATGTCGCCTTATCCGGCCTACCGTATTGAAATTTCAGGATATTCCAATGAATCAAATCGACCGACTGCTCGGTATTATGCAGCGCCTGCGCGACCCGGAGAACGGCTGTCCGTGGGACAAAGAGCAGACATTCGCCACTATTGCTCCTTATACCCTCGAAGAAACTTATGAAGTGCTAGACGCGATTGCGCGAGAAGACTTCGACGACCTGCGTGGAGAGTTGGGGGATCTGCTGTTCCAGGTGGTGTTTTACGCCCAGATGGCTCAGGAAGAAGGACGCTTCAACTTTGATGATATTTGCGCTGCGATAAGCGATAAGCTTGAACGCCGCCACCCGCATGTTTTTGCTGATGTTTCTGCCAGTAACAGCACCGAGGTGCTTACCCGTTGGGAGCAAATCAAAACCGAAGAACGTGCTGAGAAGGCACAGCATTCCGCGCTCGACGATATTCCCCGTAGTTTACCGGCATTAATGCGCGCCCAAAAAATCCAGAAACGCTGCTCAAATGTTGGCTTCGACTGGAAAACATTAGGACCGGTTGTCGACAAGGTTTACGAAGAGATCGACGAAGTCATGTTTGAGGCGAAGCAGGCTGTTGTCGACCAGGCTAAACTGGAGGAGGAAATGGGCGATCTGCTGTTTGCCACGGTCAATATGGCCCGGCATTTAGGCACTAAAGCAGAGACCGCATTGCAAAAAGCGAACGAGAAATTTGAGCGACGTTTTCGTGAGGTTGAGCGAATTGTGGCTGCTCGCGGTCTGGAAATGACTGGTGTTGATCTGGAAACTATGGAAGAAGTCTGGCAACAGGTAAAACGGCAGGAAATTGATCTCTAAGGGATTTCGTCGGTCAAGAGCGATTTGTGTGATTTTTTAAATAACAAGCGCTTGATTTACGTCAAAAACATTTACCCCAAAGGGGCTATTTTCTCACTCCCGATGTTAATGTGAGCCTGGTGAAGAGGAGGAATAATGAAAGTTTGTGGCGCTCGTCATGTTCGGGTATACTACTTTCCCGTCTTGATAATTCCATCGTTTCACCCTAACTTCTCAGGTCCAGCATGACAACGAACTATATTTTTGTGACCGGCGGGGTCGTATCCTCTCTGGGAAAAGGCATTGCCGCAGCCTCCCTGGCAGCCATTCTTGAAGCCCGTGGCCTCAATGTAACCATGATGAAACTGGATCCGTACATCAACGTCGATCCAGGTACTATGAGCCCAATCCAACACGGGGAAGTGTTCGTTACCGAAGACGGCGCTGAAACCGACCTGGACCTGGGTCACTATGAGCGCTTCATTCGTACCAAAATGAGCCGCCGCAACAACTTCACTACGGGTCGTATCTACTCCGACGTTCTGCGTAAAGAACGCCGTGGCGACTACCTGGGCGCGACCGTTCAGGTTATCCCGCACATCACGAATGCCATTAAAGAGCGTGTTCTGGAAGGCGGTGAAGGTCATGATGTTGTTCTGGTTGAAATCGGCGGAACCGTTGGGGATATCGAATCTCTGCCGTTCCTTGAAGCGATTCGCCAGATGGCCGTAGAAATTGGTCGCGAGCACACGCTGTTTATGCATCTGACGCTGGTTCCGTACATGGCAGCGGCAGGTGAAGTCAAAACTAAACCGACTCAGCACTCTGTAAAAGAGCTGCTTTCTATCGGTATTCAGCCAGATATCCTGATTTGCCGCTCCGATCGCGCAGTTCCGGCTAATGAACGTGCAAAAATTGCATTGTTCTGTAACGTTCCGGAAAAAGCGGTGATTTCTCTGAAAGATGTCGATTCCATCTATAAAATCCCGGGCCTGTTGAAATCTCAGGGCCTTGACGATTATATTTGTAAACGATTCAGCTTGAACTGTCCGGAAGCTAATCTGTCAGAATGGGAACAGGTTATCTACGAAGAAGCGAATCCGGCAGGCGAAGTGACTATCGGTATGGTCGGCAAGTACATTGAACTGCCGGATGCCTATAAATCAGTTATCGAAGCGCTGAAGCATGGCGGTCTGAAGAATCGTGTCACCGTCAATATCAAGCTGATCGATTCACAAGATGTCGAAACGCGTGGCGTTGAGATCCTGAAAGGTCTTGATGCAATCCTGATCCCTGGCGGCTTCGGCTACCGTGGTGTTGAAGGTAAAATCGCGACGGCGCGCTTTGCGCGTGAGAACAATATTCCTTATCTGGGCATTTGCCTGGGTATGCAGGTTGCGTTGATTGAGTTTGCACGTAACGTAGTGGGTATGGACAACGCCAACTCCACGGAATTTGTGCCAGACTGTAAGTACCCGGTGGTGGCCCTGATTACCGAATGGCGCGATGAAGACGGCAACGTCGAAGTCCGTACCGAGAAGAGCGATCTGGGCGGCACTATGCGTCTTGGTGCGCAGCAGTGTCAGTTGAGCGACGATAGCCTGGTTCGTCAACTGTACGGCGCGCCGACAATTGTTGAACGCCACCGCCACCGTTACGAAGTCAACAATATGCTGTTGAAACAGATTGAAGCTGCGGGTCTGCGTATTGCAGGCCGTTCCGGTGATGATCAGTTGGTCGAGATCATTGAGGTACCGAATCATCCGTGGTTCGTGGCCTGTCAGTTCCACCCGGAATTTACTTCCACGCCACGTGATGGGCACCCGCTGTTTGCCGGCTTTGTGAAAGCCGCCAGTGAACATCAGAAGCGTCAGGCGAAGTAAGAAGTAAATAAGTTAGAACGGCAATGCACCCATCAGGGTGCATTGTTTGTCTGGAGTTTTAGTTTAACTTGTACTGAGGAAAATCTAATGTCCAAAATCGTTAAAATCATCGGTCGTGAAATCATCGACTCCCGTGGTAACCCGACTGTTGAAGCCGAAGTACACCTGGAAGGTGGTTTCGTTGGTATGGCAGCAGCTCCGTCAGGTGCTTCTACTGGTTCCCGCGAAGCACTGGAACTGCGCGATGGCGACAAATCCCGTTTCATGGGTAAAGGCGTACTGAAAGCTGTTGCAGCTGTTAACGGCCCAATTGCTCAGGCTCTGCTGGGTAAAGATGCTAAAGATCAGGCTGGCATCGACAAGATCATGATCGATCTGGACGGTACTGAAAACAAATCCAACTTCGGTGCAAACGCCATCCTGGCTGTGTCCCTGGCGAACGCCAAAGCAGCAGCTGCTGCTAAAGGCCTGCCGCTGTATGCACACATCGCTGAACTGAACGGTACTCCGGGTAAATACTCCATGCCGGTTCCGATGATGAACATCATCAACGGTGGTGAGCACGCTGACAACAACGTCGACATCCAGGAATTCATGATTCAGCCGGTTGGCGCTAAGACTCTGAAAGAAGCCGTTCGTATGGGTTCTGAAGTGTTCCACAACCTGGCTAAAGTTCTGAAAGCTAAAGGTATGAACACTGCAGTTGGTGACGAAGGCGGCTACGCGCCGAACCTGGGTTCCAACGCTGAAGCTCTGGCTGTAATCGCTGAAGCGGTTAAAGCAGCTGGCTACGAGCTGGGCAAAGACATCACTCTGGCGATGGACTGTGCAGCTTCTGAATTCTACAAAGACGGTAAATACGTCCTGGCTGGCGAAGGCAACAAAGCATTCACCTCCGAAGAATTCACTCACTTCCTGGAAGAACTGACCAAACAGTACCCGATCGTGTCCATCGAAGATGGTCTGGACGAGTCTGACTGGGACGGTTTCGCATACCAGACTAAAGTACTGGGCGACAAAATCCAGCTGGTTGGTGACGATCTGTTCGTAACCAACACCAAGATCCTGAAAGAAGGCATCGAAAAAGGCATCGTTAACTCCATCCTGATCAAATTCAACCAGATCGGTTCTCTGACCGAAACTCTGGCTGCGATCAAAATGGCGAAAGATGCTGGCTACACCGCTGTCATCTCTCACCGTTCTGGCGAAACTGAAGATGCTACCATCGCTGACCTGGCTGTTGGTACCGCTGCAGGCCAGATCAAAACTGGTTCTATGAGCCGTTCTGACCGCGTTGCTAAGTACAACCAGCTGATTCGTATCGAAGAAGCTCTGGGTGAACAAGCACCGTACAACGGTCGTAAAGAGATCAAAGGTCAGGCGTAATCCTGTTCTTTAACTCTTAACGTAAAAACCCGCTGCGGCGGGTTTTTTTATGCTTTTAAAGCAGTAGAGGAAGTGTTGCGCTGGCGGTTTGCTGGCTCACATCACTATACTTTTCATCCAGCGCAATCAGCGACGTGGTGAGAAGTTCTACCAACAGCATCACACCCACCTTGGCGTTTAGCGCACCAGCACTCAACGGACCTTCTGGTTTGGCTGCGACCAGTTGAATATCGCTCAGCGAAGCCAGCGGACTGCGCGGCGTATTACTCAGCGCCAGTACGCGCACGCCTTGCTTACGCGCCAGTTTCACGACATGCAGCAGATCGCGCGTGGAGCCTGAACTGGAGATCGCTACCACGAGCGTATTTTTGCTAAGCGTAGTGGCATTCATGGCTGCGCGGTGCATGTCGCTGAACAGTTGCGCGGGTTTGCCGAGGCGCAGGAGTTTGTAATGTAAATACTCCCCCAGAATAGCGCTGGCCGCTACGCCATAAATCTGTACCGACTGAGCCTGATGTAGCGCCAGAGCGGCGGATTCCAGTAATGTCCTGTCGAGTAACTTTGCTGTGTCCTGCAGCGCTTGCACGGATTCATTGACCACATTGTCAATTTCATCCCCGCTGTGCTCTACCGGCAGCCCTTGCTGGAGATCGAGTGCCAGCGCCATTTTGAATTCGTTATAACCCTTACACCCAAGCGTGCGGCACAGACGTGTGACGCTCGCCTCGCTGGTGTCGCTTTCACGCGCCAGTTCGGTAATCGTCAGGTAGACAACTTTTGCCGGATCACTAAGCACAAACTCTCCCAGCTTCTGCTGTGTTCGGCTATATCCGTCAACGCCCTGGCGCAATCTCAGCAGCAGGTTTTCATTTTCTGACATGCAAAATCCTTAATGCGTTTCTCTGCTGATAGTGTGGCGGAAAGCAGGGGAGAGATGCCAGTCATTTTAAAAAAGTATGATCGGCTTCCTGGTTTTTGATGATAATTTTCATTTATAAAAGTAAATATGGTAAAAATTTTCATCATTAATCGGGGAGATGAAAAAATGATGCAAATGTTTAGCGGCGCCTCATCGGGCGCTTGGTTTGAAAAGGCACAGCGGTTCGGCAAATCGTTCATGCTGCCGATTGCGGTACTGCCCGCTGCGGGGCTGTTGCTAGGGATTGGCGGTGCGCTGTCGAATCCAAACACATTGACGGCGTATCCGTTTTTGGACGTTGACTGGTTACAGGCAATCTTCACGATCATGACCAGCGCAGGTTCTATTGTGTTTGCCAACCTGTCGGTGCTTTTTGCGGTGGGTGTGGCAGTAGGATTGGCGAAAACGGACAAAGGCACCGCCGGGCTTGCTGCATTGCTGGCATTTCTGGTGATGAACGCCACCATCAACGCTTTATTGACACTCAACGGAACGCTGGCGCACGAGAATCCCGGTGCCGTAGGCCAGGGGATGACGCTGGGTATTCAGACGCTGGAAACAGGCGTATTTGGTGGGGTGGTGATTGGACTTGTCACCTGCGCGCTGCATAGCCGTTTCAATAAAGTCTCGCTGCCTCAGTTCCTTGGTTTCTTCAGCGGTTCGCGCTTTGTGCCGATTATTAGCTCCCTTGCCGCGATTGTAGTGGGTGCGGTCATGACGGTGGTTTGGCCGCATTTCCAGAAACTCATTTTTGGACTGGGTGGTCTGGTGGATGCGACCGGTTATCTGGGTACGCTGTTGTACGGCTTCATCCTGCGTATGCTTGGCCCACTGGGGTTACACCATATCTTTTATTTACCGTTCTGGACCACAGCGCTTGGCGGGAGTGAAATCGTCAACGGCCAGTTGGTTGAAGGCACGCAGCGTATTTTCTTCGCGCAACTTGCCGATCCGAATACGCAGCAGTTCTATGCGGGCACCTCGCGCTTTATGTCCGGGCGCTTTATCACCATGATGTTTGGCCTGCTTGGCGCATGTCTTGCGATGTACCATACTGCCAAACCAGAGAACAGAAAGCTTGTCGCCGGACTGCTGTTGTCTGCGGCCCTGACCTCTTTCCTGACGGGGATCACTGAGCCTATCGAGTTCTCCTTCCTGTTTGTCGCACCTGTGTTATACGTCATTCACGCCTTCTTCGATGGTCTGGCGTTTATGATGGCGCATATTTTACATATCACCATCGGGCAAACCTTTTCGGGTGGGCTTATCGATTTCCTCCTCTTCGGTGTGCTACAGGGGGAAGCTAAAACCAACTGGATGTACGTCCCTATGGTGGGGATCCCGTGGTTCTTCATTTACTACTTCACCTTCCGCTATTTGATTAACCGCTTTAACTGGTTGACGCCTGGTCGTGAAAACGCAGCACCGACTGAATCCGGCCTGCCGCAAAGTGAGCGTGCTGCGGCCGTGATTGCCGGACTGGGAGGTAAAGAGAATCTGGAAGAGGTGGACTGTTGCGCCACACGTCTGCGCGTGACGGTAAAAGAGAGTAGCAAGGTCGATGAAGTGGCGCTGAAAGCGACCGGAGCGCGTGGCGTAATTATTCGCGGCAACGGGGTTCAGGTGATTTATGGCCCGCATGTCACCATCATCAAAAACGAAGTCGAAGAGATCTTATCGTAATGAAAACTGTACTGGATTCCCTGAAAGGTAAATTAATCGTCTCCTGCCAGGCGCTGGAAAATGAGCCCCTGCACAGTCCGTTTATTATGTCGCGTATGGCACTGGCGGCAGCGCAGGGTGGTGCGGTAGGTATTCGTGCGAACAGCGTGGTGGATATTCGCGCGATCAAAGAGAGCGTCTCCCTGCCGGTGATTGGGATTATCAAGCGTGATTATCCGGGTAGCGATGTGTTTATCACGGCCACGCTCCAGGAAGTGGATGAGCTAATGACCGTTGAGCCGGAGATTATTGCTCTGGATGCGACAGCGCGCCCGCGCCCAGGTGGACAAACGCTGGAAGAATTAGTTATGCAAATCCGCGCTCGCTACCCGTCTGTGCTGCTGATGGCGGATATCGCCACCATAGACGAGGCGGTGACAGCTGAGCGTCTGGGTTTTGACTGCGTGGGCACCACGCTCTACGGCTATACCGCTGACACTGCCGGGCATGTGCTGGCGGAAAACGACTGCGGTTTTTTACGTGAGGTATTGGCGGCGGTCAGCGTACCTGTCGTGGCAGAAGGAAACGTCGATACTCCGGAACGTGCCGCACGATGCCTGGAATTAGGTGCCCATACCGTGGTGGTTGGTGGCGCAATCACGCGTCCGCAGCAGATAACGGCACGCTTTGTCGCGGCGATCGCCTCGTAAAGCATCGATGGGGCATGATACTTTGGCGGGGATCTGCGATAATTATCGTTTATCCCCATATTGAGAGCGCTATGCAGTACCCGATTAACGAGATGTTCCAGACCCTGCAAGGTGAGGGTTACTTTACCGGCGTCCCCGCCATTTTTATTCGTTTACAGGGATGCCCGGTTGGCTGTGCCTGGTGCGATACCAAACACACCTGGGATAAGCTTGAGGATCGGGAAGTCTCCCTGTACAGCATCCTGGCCAAGACCAAAGAAAGCGACAAATGGGGGGCGGCGAGCAGTGAGGATCTGCTGGCAGTCATTTCGCGTCAGGGGTATACCGCCCGTCACGTGGTGATCACCGGCGGCGAGCCCTGCATTCATGACCTGATGCCGCTGACTGACCTGCTGGAAAAGAACGGCTTTAGCTGCCAGATTGAAACCAGTGGTACCCACGAAGTACGCTGTACGCCGAATACCTGGGTGACCGTATCGCCGAAGGTAAATATGCGTGGCGGTTATGATGTGCTGTCGCAGGCGCTGGAGCGCGCGAATGAAATCAAACATCCGGTTGGTCGCGTTCGCGATATTGAAGCGCTGGATGAACTGCTGGCGACGTTGAGCGACGACAAACCACGAATCATCGCCTTACAGCCAATCAGCCAGAAAGAAGATGCGACGCGTTTGTGTATTGATACCTGTATTGCGCGAAACTGGCGTCTGTCGATGCAAACCCATAAATATCTGAATATTGCCTGATAACTGTGCCGGGAGCGTTTCGCTTACCCGGCCAGAGTTTGTTGCTTGTTGCAGGCCGGATAAGACGCATTGCCATCCGGCAAGCCTACAATCACTCGCCGCGGTACACGCAGCCTGCTGTGCAGGTTTCTTTCACCATTACAGCACTTAGCAGAGGGACCACAGGTTTAATCTGATCCCAAATCCATTTGGCCAGCACTTCACTGGTTGGATTTTCTAAGCCAGGAATATCGTTCAAATAGTAGTGATCGAGTCTGTCGTAAGTCGGCTTAAACGCGGCTTTTAACTCAGCAAAATCCATGATCCAACCGGTATGCGGATCGACTTCACCGGTAATTTCAAGACGCACCATAAATGAGTGACCATGCAGGCGGCCACACTTATGCCCTTCCGGTACGTGCGGCAGGCGGTGAGCGGCTTCGAAGGTGAAATCTTTAAACAAGGTGGTGGACATTATTTACTCTCAAGAATGCGAAAAACCGCCGTAGGGTACCGTAAAGCACAATTTTTATCATTAGTTAAAAGGGCGCTAAGCATCAGAACGTCATATTTACGCTGTTAATGTTTGATAACTATTTATATATCATATGGTTATTAAATCGTTTTTGTCGTTAATGACTATAACTAAAACAGGTTAGTCCATTTGGTTATTTGTTATTTCTATCCCTTCTTTAATTGTTACTATCCCCGCCGTTAACCTTATCTTCAGTTTGGGTTTTATTGCTGAAATCCGCTTTGCTTACTGGAACATGACAACGCATGACGACACAGGCCCCACCTTCCGCTCTGCTACCGCTAAACCCGGAGCAACTGGCACGCCTTCAGGCAGCCACGACCGATTTCACTCCCGCACAGCTTGCGTGGGTTTCTGGCTATTTTTGGGGCGCGCTGAATCAGCAGCCTGGTAGCAATGCAGCGGCGCTTGCGCCTGTCGCTGAAATGCCAGGCATTACGCTTATCTCCGCCTCGCAAACCGGTAATGCGCGTCGTGTGGCGGAAGCCCTGCGCGATGATCTGATCGCCGCGAAGCTCAACGTCACTCTGATCAACGCTGGCGACTATAAATTCAAACAAATCGCCAATGAAAAACTGCTGATCGTGGTGGCGTCGACGCAAGGGGAAGGTGAACCGGCGGAAGAAGCCGTGGCGTTGCATAAATTCCTGTTCTCGAAAAAAGCGCCAAAGCTCGATAACACCGCTTTTGCCGTGTTTGGCCTTGGCGACACCTCCTATGAGTTTTTCTGTCAGTCAGGAAAAGACTTCGATGCGAAACTGGCCGAGCTGGGCGGTGAACGTCTGCTCGACCGCGTCGATGCCGACGTGGAATACCAGGCCGCCGCCGCGCAGTGGCGCGCGCGTCTGGTCGAGGTACTGAAAGCCCGCGCGCCGGCGGCGCCATCGGTGCAGGCCGTGGCGGGCGGCGCGGTGAACGAGATTCACTCCAGCCCCTATACCAAAGAAGCGCCGCTGACAGCATCCTTGTCGGTAAACCAGAAAATTACCGGCCGTAATTCGGAAAAAGATGTCCGCCATATCGAAATCGACCTTGGCGATTCCGGTCTGCGCTATCAGCCGGGCGACGCGCTGGGCGTGTGGTATCAGAACGACCCGGCGCTGGTCAAAGAGCTGGTTGAACTGCTGTGGCTGAAAGGTGATGAACCGGTGACGGTTGAAGGCAAAACATTGTCGCTCGCTGAAGCGTTGCAGTGGCATTTCGAGCTGACGGTGAATACCGGCAATATCGTGGAGAACTATGCCACCTTAACCCGCAGCGAAACATTGCTGCCGTTAGTGGGTGACAAAGCACAGTTGCAGCATTATGCCGCCACCACGCCCATCGTCGATATGGTGCGCTTTTCCCCGGCGCAATTGGATGCTCAGGCGTTAGTTGATCTTCTGCGTCCGTTGACGCCGCGTTTGTACTCCATTGCCTCTTCTCAGGCGGAAGTGGAAAGCGAAGTGCACGTCACCGTGGGCGTGGTGCGTTATGAGATAGAAGGTCGCGCCCGTGCTGGTGGTGCTTCCAGTTTCCTCGCCGACCGCGTGGAAGAAGAAGGTGAAGTTCGCGTGTTCATTGAACACAACGACAATTTCCGCCTGCCGTCAAACCCGCAGACGCCGGTAATTATGATTGGCCCGGGTACGGGAATTGCACCGTTCCGTGCCTTCATGCAGCAGCGTGCGGCTGATGGAGCCGAAGGCAAAAACTGGCTGTTTTTCGGTAACCCGCACTTTACCGAAGATTTCCTGTATCAGGTGGAATGGCAGCGTTACGTCAAAGAGGGCGTACTGAGCCGTATCGATCTCGCCTGGTCCCGCGATCAAAAAGAAAAAGTCTACGTACAAGATAAACTGCGCCAACAGGGCGCGGAACTGTGGCGCTGGATTAACGACGGTGCCCACATTTATGTCTGCGGCGATGCCAATCGTATGGCGAAAGACGTTGAGCAGGCGTTGTTGGAAGTGATTGCCGAATTCGGTGGTATGGATATCGAAGCGGCGGATGAATTTTTAAGTGAGCTGCGCATTGAGCGCCGTTATCAGCGAGATGTCTACTAATGAGCGAAAAACATCCAGGACCATTGGTGGTCGAAGGCAAACTGTCCGACGCTGAGCGTATGAAGCTGGAAAGCAACTATCTGCGCGGTACCATTGCCGAAGATTTAAACGACGGCCTGACCGGCGGGTTTAAAGGCGACAACTTCCTGCTGATCCGTTTTCACGGTATGTACCAGCAGGACGACCGCGATATTCGCGCCGAACGTGCCGAGCAAAAGCTGGAGCCGCGTCACGCGATGCTGCTGCGCTGTCGTCTGCCGGGTGGAGTGATCACCACCAAACAGTGGCAGGCGATCGACAAGTTCGCCCATGACAACACTATTTACGGCAGCATTCGTCTGACCAACCGTCAGACCTTCCAGTTTCACGGTATTCTGAAGAAGAACGTTAAACCGGTACATCAGATGCTGCACTCCGTCGGCCTGGACGCACTGGCGACCGCCAACGATATGAACCGTAACGTGCTGTGCACCTCCAACCCGTATGAATCTGAGCTGCACGCCGAAGCCTACGAGTGGGCGAAAAAGATCTCCGAACATCTGCTGCCGCGCACCCGCGCCTATGCAGAGATCTGGCTTGATCAGGAAAAAGTTGCGACCACCGACGAGGAGCCGATCCTCGGTCAAACCTATCTGCCGCGTAAGTTTAAAACCACGGTGGTGATCCCACCGCAGAACGACATCGATCTGCATGCCAACGACATGAACTTCGTGGCGATTGCGGAAAACGGCAAGCTGGTGGGCTTTAACCTGCTGGTGGGCGGCGGTTTGTCCATTGAGCATGGCAATAAGAAAACTTACGCCCGGACGGCAAGCGAATTTGGTTATCTGCCGCTTGAGCATACACTGGCCGTGGCGGAAGCGGTGGTGACGACTCAGCGTGACTGGGGTAACCGTACCGATCGTAAAAACGCCAAAACCAAATACACGCTGGAACGCGTAGGCGTTGAGACCTTTAAAGCTGAAGTTGAGCGCCGCGCGGGGATCAAGTTTGAGCCCATCCGCCCGTACGAGTTCACCGGTCGCGGCGATCGTATCGGCTGGGTGAAAGGGATCGACAATAAATGGCATCTGACGCTGTTTATTGAAAACGGCCGTATCCTGGATTATCCGGGCCGTCCGTTGAAAACCGGTCTGCTTGAGATCGCGAAGATCCACAAAGGTGAGTTCCGTATTACCGCGAACCAGAACCTGATCATTGCAGGTGTTCCTGAGAGTGAAAAGGCGAAGATCGAGAAGATTGCGCAGAAGAGTGGCTTAATGAATGCGGTCACTCCGCAGCGTGAAAACTCGATGGCCTGCGTGTCGTTCCCAACCTGCCCGCTGGCGATGGCTGAGGCCGAGCGCTTCCTGCCAACGTTTATCGACAACATCGACACGCTGATGGCGAAGCACAGCCTGAGTGATGAAAATATTGTCATGCGTGTGACTGGCTGCCCGAACGGTTGCGGCCGCGCGATGCTGGCGGAAGTTGGTCTGGTGGGGAAAGCGCCCGGACGTTACAACCTCCATTTAGGGGGCAACCGTATTGGAACTCGCATTCCCCGGATGTTTAAAGAGAACATCACCGAGCCGGAAATTCTGGCATCGCTGGATGAACTGATTGGGCGCTGGGCGAAAGAGCGCGAAGCGGGTGAAGGCTTCGGTGACTTTACGGTGCGTGCGGGCATTATTCGCCCGGTGCTCGATCCTGCCCGGGATTTCTGGGAATAATGTGAAATTGACTTATCGGGTCTGCTGAATCGGCAGACCTGATAAGCGCAGCGCCATCAGGCAAGGCAAACAGTGAGGAACTTATGTCCAAACTCGATCTCAACGCGTTGAACGAACTGCCGAAAGTTGAACGCGTTATGGCGTTGGCGCAAACCAACGACCAATTGGAAAAATTGAGCGCCGAGGATCGCGTGGCGTGGGCGCTGGAAAACCTGCCTGGCGAATATGTACTGTCATCAAGTTTTGGTATTCAGGCGGCAGTGAGCCTGCACCTGGTAAATCAGGTTCGCCCGGATATCCCAGTGATCCTCACCGATACCGGTTATCTGTTCCCGGAAACCTACCAGTTTATTGACGAGTTAACGGACAAGCTCAAGCTTAATCTGCAAGTCTACCGGGCGAAGGAAAGTGCGGCCTGGCAGGAAGCGCGCTATGGCAAACTGTGGGAGCAGGGCGTTGAGGGCATTGAAAAATACAATGACATCAACAAAGTCGAACCGATGAACCGGGCATTGCTGGAGCTGAACGCGCAGACCTGGTTTGCCGGTCTGCGCCGTGAGCAATCGGGCAGTCGTGCGCATTTACCGGTGCTGGCTATTCAGCGTGGTGTGTTTAAAGTTCTGCCGATCATCGACTGGGACAACCGTACGGTTTACCAGTATCTGCAAAAGCATGGTCTGAAGTACCATCCACTGTGGGATCAGGGCTATCTGTCAGTCGGCGATACCCATACCACCCGCAAATGGGAGCCGGGAATGGCGGAAGAAGAGACGCGGTTTTTTGGGCTGAAAAGAGAGTGCGGGCTGCACGAAGGCTAACTGTTAAAAGCCCGGTAACGTTTACTTATTACCGGGCTTCTTCTTCAGGATTTACCTGCTTTCGCCAGTTCTTTTACCAGCGGCAGCATAATGCGTACTACGTCGCGGCTACGGCGCTCTATCCGGCCCGGTAAGGCTTTATCGATATGCTGCTGGTTATCCAGTCGCACATCATGCCAGCTGTTGCCAGACGGGAACGAGGCGCTTTTGGCGCGCTGTTGGTAGCCATCTTTCTTGCCCAGGTTCCAGTTGGTCGCTTCAACGGAGAGCACAGCAATACCCGCGTCGTCGAAGACCTCCGCATCGTTACAACATCCTGTTCCCTTCGGATAGTCTTTGTTCAGGCCTGGATTGGTGCTGGCTACAATGCCGCGACTATGCGCGATAGCCAGTGCCCGGTCGCGCGTCAGTTTTCGCACCGCTTCCGGGGTTTTCTTACCGCTGTTGAAATAGAGCTTATCACCGACAATCAGGTTATCGAGGTTGATAACCAGCAGCGTGTTTTTCTTCTCGGCGGCGCTCATTCGCTTCAGGATGTTCTCCGCGCCCAGTTTGCCTTCTTCCTCGCCGCTGGTGGCGATAAATCGGATGCCGTACTGCGTCGGCACGTCTTTGAGTTTTTCCGCCAGTTCCAGCATCACGCCAACACCTGCAGCGTTGTCGTCGATCCCTTGCAGGGTTAATCCACCCAGATTGGCATCTGAATCGGCATCGCTTTGTGCGGCGTAGGTGTCGAGGTGCGCCATAATAATAATCTGCTGCGGCGCTTTGCCTTCATGTGCTGCAATAACGGTGCTTCCCGTTACGTTATGCCAGTTTTTACGGTTATCTTTGGCGGTATAAACATAACGGCTATTAAACGTCCGAATATCACTGCTGTAGCCCATCTGCTGAAATTGCTGACGTATATAATCAGCAGATAACATTTCAGCCGGAGATCCCGTCACGCGGCCCGGGAAAAACGTTGCGATATATCGAGCCTGGGTATTTGCGATATCGCCAGGTTTGGAGGATGTTGCCTGTGCAGGAAGGATAAAACACGCGCCGAGCGCCATGGCAGCAATAAGGTGGCGCGTTGCGGAAAACATAATGAGTCCTTAAATACCAAGCAGAAATTTTCAGCCGCTAGTATGAAACTGTGATCGAGGTAAAACAATTTCATTTGCTCCTAAATGCCCGAAATCCGGTAGCTTAAGCACTTTTTGATATTTGCTTTTCCGGATCGTTATTCCTTTGAGGAACTACTCATTCCAATTCGTAATTTCATTCGCCCTCTTGCCCTCCCTATAGTCAGGTTATCTGAGCATCGTTAGCAAAATAACGGCATTACATAGGAACGGTTATGGATCAAAAACGACTTACCCACCTGCGGCAACTGGAAGCGGAAAGCATCCATATCATTCGTGAGGTGGCCGCCGAGTTTTCTAATCCGGTGATGATGTATTCCATCGGCAAAGATTCCAGCGTAATGCTGCATCTGGCGCGTAAAGCGTTTTATCCAGGCACGCTGCCGTTCCCATTACTGCACGTTGATACCGGCTGGAAATTCAGCGAAATGTACGAGTTTCGTGACCGTACGGCGAAAGCCTACGGCTGCGAACTGCTGGTGCATAAAAACCCGGAAGGGGTGGCGATGGGCATCAACCCGTTCGTCCACGGCAGCGCCAAGCATACCGACATTATGAAAACCGAAGGGCTGAAGCAGGCGCTCAATAAATACGGTTTTGATGCCGCGTTTGGCGGTGCTCGTCGTGACGAAGAGAAATCACGTGCCAAAGAGCGTATTTACTCTTTCCGCGATCGTTTTCATCGCTGGGATCCTAAAAATCAGCGCCCGGAGCTGTGGCACAACTACAACGGACAAATTAACAAAGGCGAAAGTATTCGCGTCTTCCCGCTCTCCAACTGGACCGAACAGGATATCTGGCAGTACATCTGGCTGGAAAATATCGACATCGTGCCACTGTACCTGGCGGCGGAGCGTCCGGTGCTTGAACGCGATGGCATGTTGATGATGATTGATGACGACAGAATCGATCTGCAACCCGGGGAAGTGATTAAAAAACGCATGGTACGTTTCCGTACGCTCGGTTGCTGGCCACTGACAGGCGCGGTGGAGTCGAATGCGCAGACGCTGCCGGAAATTATCGAAGAAATGCTGGTCTCAACCACCAGTGAACGTCAGGGCCGCGTGATTGACCGCGACCAGGCGGGCTCCATGGAGCTGAAGAAACGTCAGGGGTATTTCTAAGGAGCCGCCATGAATACGACACTTGCACAACAAATTGCTAATGAAGGCGGCGTTGAAGCCTGGATGGTTGCCCAGCAACACAAAAGTCTGCTGCGCTTTTTAACCTGCGGTAGCGTGGATGACGGGAAAAGCACCCTGATTGGTCGCTTGCTGCATGACACGCGTCAGATTTATGAAGACCAGCTTTCATCGCTGCACAATGACAGTAAACGTCACGGCACTCAGGGCGAAAAGCTTGATCTGGCGTTATTGGTTGACGGCTTGCAGGCCGAGCGCGAGCAGGGCATCACCATCGACGTGGCTTACCGTTATTTCTCTACCGAGAAGCGCAAATTTATTATTGCGGACACTCCCGGGCATGAACAGTACACCCGTAACATGGCGACCGGTGCGTCGACCTGCGACCTGGCGATCCTATTGATCGATGCGCGTAAAGGTGTGCTGGATCAGACTCGTCGTCACAGCTTTATCTCCACGCTGCTTGGGATCAAACACCTGGTGGTGGCGATCAACAAAATGGATCTGGTGGACTTTAGCGAAGAGACATTTAATCGCATTCGCGAAGACTATCTTACTTTTGCTGAACAACTTCCGGGCAACCTGGATATCCGGTTTGTGCCGCTCTCTGCGCTGGAAGGCGATAACGTGGCTTCGCAAAGCGCCAGTATGCCGTGGTACAGCGGTCCGACGCTGCTGGAAGTGCTGGAAACCGTTGAGATCCAGCGCAGTATTGATACTCAGCCGATGCGCTTCCCGGTGCAGTATGTGAACCGACCGAATCTGGATTTTCGTGGTTATGCCGGAACGCTGGCCTCCGGTAGCGTGAAGGTCGGGCAGCGCGTCAAAGTGCTGCCGTCCGGCGTTGAGTCCAGCGTAGCGCGGATCGTGACCTTTGATGGCGATTTACAGGAAGCGCATGCAGGTGAAGCGATCACCCTGGTGCTGAAAGATGAGATCGATATCAGCCGGGGCGACCTGTTACTTGATGCCGGTGAGGCGTTGCCGGCGGTTCAAAGCGCTGCCATTGATGTGGTTTGGATGGCGGAACAACCGCTGTCGCCTGGACAAAGCTACGACATCAAAGTCGCAGGCAAGAAGACCCGCGCACGCGTTGATAGCGTGCAATATCAGGTCGATATAAACAACCTGACCCAACGTGACGTTGAAGCGCTACCGCTGAACGGCATCGGTCTGGTTAATCTGACCTTTGATGAGCCGCTGGTGCTGGATACCTATCAGCAGAACCCGGTGACGGGCGGGCTGATAATTATTGACCGCCTGACCAACGTTACCGTTGGCGCGGGACTGGTGCGTGAGCCACTTGTTCAGGAGCACGCCGCGGCTTCTCAGTTCAGCGCGTTTGAGCTGGAGCTTAATGCACTGGTGCGTCGCCACTTCCCACACTGGGGTGCGCGCGATCTGCTGGGAGGAAAATAATGGCGCTGCATGACGAAAACGTCGTCTGGCATGCCCATCCTGTTACACCGCAACAGCGGGAACAACGCCACGGTCATCGTGGTGTTGTACTGTGGTTTACCGGGTTGTCTGGTTCCGGTAAATCCACGGTAGCAGGGGCGCTTGAAGAAGCGTTGCATAAGCTGGGGGTGAGTACTTATCTCTTGGATGGCGATAACGTGCGTCACGGCTTGTGCAGCGATCTTGGATTTAGTGATGCCGATCGTAAGGAGAATATTCGCCGGGTTGGTGAAGTGGCTAACCTGATGGTGGATGCGGGGCTTGTGGTGTTGACCGCCTTTATCTCACCGCATCGCGCTGAGCGCAAAATGGTTCGTGAGCGAGTTGGCGAAGGGCGTTTTATTGAAGTTTTTGTCGATACGCCATTAGCAACGTGTGAAGCACGCGATCCAAAAGGGCTGTATAAAAAAGCGCGGGCGGGTGAGTTACGCAATTTCACCGGAATTGATTCGGTATACGAAGCGCCTGAATCGCCAGAGATTCATCTTGATGGTGAACAATTGGTAACAAATTTGGTACCCCAATTATTAGACCTGCTGAGGCAGGAAGATATTATCAGATCCTGAGACACCCGAGCTCACATGCCCGGTCAGTCACGGTCACAGGATTAGATATGCGTAACAGCCATAACATTACTATTACAGAGTCAGATACCTTCGCCGCCGACGACGAAACCACCTGGTCACTACCGGGGGCCGTGGTCGGTTTTATCGCGTGGTTGTTGGCGCTGGGATTCCCGTGTCTGATGTATGGCCCTAATACACTGTTTTTCTTCATTTATACCTGGCCCTTTTTCCTCGCATTGCTGCCCGTGGCGATTGTCGCGGGTATTGCCTTGCACTCGCTATTGAAGGGGAGGTTGCTGCTGAGCATTACCTGTACCCTGCTGGTGGTTGGGGCGATGTTTGGCGCACTATTTTTATGGTTATTGGGTTAGGCAAACGCCTTTTTTTAACAATCGCCGACGTTGTTCACTCTCTGGTCATAATTCAAACCGTAACCAACAATGAGATTATGTTCTCCTTACACGGGGTATACGTAACAACGGGCAAATGTGGTACATTTGCCCGCGTTGTCGCGGCATTCCCGACCGTTGATGTAAAGTTGTCTGCGGAAGTTATGGGATATTAATGCCGTTTTTCAGGGGGCAGGATGGGTAAACTAACGCTGCTGTTGCTGGCTTTATTAGTCTGGCTGCAGTATTCGCTGTGGTTCGGTAAGAACGGCATACATGACTATAGTCGCGTCAACGATGATGTTGCTGCGCAGCAAGCTACAAACGCGAAACTTAAAGCGCGTAACGATCAGCTCTTTGCCGAAATTGACGATCTCAATGGCGGACAAGAGGCTATTGAGGAGCGTGCGCGCAACGAACTCAGTATGACTAAGCCGGGCGAAACCTTTTATCGTCTGGTGCCTGACGCGTCTAAACGCGCTCAGACTGCAGGGCAAAACAATCGATAAACCGTCCAGGGATTTAACATGGCAGCCACTTTATTGGACGTTTGCGCCGTGGTGCCGGCTGCCGGGTTTGGCCGCCGAATGCAAACAGAGTGTCCTAAGCAGTACCTCTCTATTGGCAATAAAACCATTCTTGAACACTCGGTTGATGCGCTGCTGGCTCATCCCCGGGTGACGCGAGTCGTCATCGCTATCAGCCCAGGCGACAGTCGCTTTGCCCAACTTCCACTTGCTGCGCACCCGCAAATTACGGTGGTGGATGGCGGCAACGAGCGTGCCGATTCTGTCCTTGCCGGTTTGCAAGCCGCAGGGGAGGCCCGTTGGGTGCTGGTGCATGACGCCGCGCGTCCGTGCCTGCACCAGGATGATTTGGCCCGTTTGCTGGCAATCAGCGAGTCCAGCCGTACCGGCGGGATCCTTGCCGCACCGGTACGCGACACAATGAAACGCGCGGAGCCGGGGCGAACAGACATCGCCCATACGGTCGATCGCACCGATTTATGGCATGCGTTGACGCCGCAGTTTTTCCCGCGCGAGTTATTGCACGATTGCCTGACACGTGCACTCAACGAAGGTGCAACTATTACAGACGAAGCTTCGGCGCTGGAATATTGCGGCTTTCATCCGCAGCTGGTCGAAGGACGTGCTGACAACATCAAAGTCACCCGCCCGGAAGATCTGGCGCTGGCGGAATTTTATCTGACCCGAACTATCTAGATACATCATACTTCAGGCTGCCTGGAGGACGCTGTGTATATCAGGAGAAGGCATAATGCGAATTGGACACGGTTTCGACGTACACGCTTTTGGAGGAGTTGGCCCAATTATCATTGGTGGTGTGCGCATCCCGTATGAAAAAGGATTGCTGGCGCATTCTGATGGTGACGTGGCGTTGCACGCGTTAACCGATGCTCTGCTGGGCGCGGCTGCGCTGGGGGATATCGGTAAGCTATTCCCGGACACCGACCCGGCCTTTAAAGGTGCAGATAGTCGTGAATTATTGCGTGAAGCCTGGCGGCGTATTCAAGCCAAAGGCTATACGCTTGGTAATGTGGATGTGACAATTATTGCTCAGGCGCCGAAGATGCTGCCGCACATTCCACAAATGCGTGTGTTTATTGCCGAAGACCTCGGCTGCCATATGGATGATGTTAACGTGAAAGCGACCACCACGGAAAAACTCGGTTTTACCGGGCGTGGGGAAGGGATTGCCTGTGAAGCGGTGGCGT
This sequence comes from Citrobacter sp. ABFQG, assembly GCF_004322975.1. Lineage (NCBI taxonomy): Bacteria > Pseudomonadati > Pseudomonadota > Gammaproteobacteria > Enterobacterales > Enterobacteriaceae > Citrobacter > Citrobacter sp. ABFQG. The sequence goes on along the minus strand of NZ_CP036435.1, from coordinate 4,569,358 downwards.
TACTCATTAAGGCAACGAAATGACTGCGTTTGAAGATCTGACGTATCTCCATGGCAAACCACAAGGCCATGGCGTTCTGAAAGCGAATCCGGAAGACTTTGTCGTCGTCGAAGATTTAGGCTTCGAACCCGATGGCGAAGGCGAGCACATTTTGGTGCGTATCCTGAAAAACGGTTGTAACACCCGTTTTGTGGCTGACGCGCTGGCGAAATTCCTGAAAATTCATGCCCGCGAAGTGAGCTTTGCTGGCCAGAAAGACAAGCATGCGGTCACGGAACAGTGGCTGTGTGCGCGTGTGCCGGGCAATGCGATGCCTGATTTAAGCAAATTTGAGCTTGAAGGCTGTAAAGTGCTGGAGTACGCGCGCCACAAGCGTAAGCTGCGTTTAGGGGCGCTGAAAGGCAACGAATTTACGCTGGTGTTGCGTGAAGTGAGCGAGCGAAATGATGTTGAAGCGCGTTTGCAGGCAATTAACGAGCGCGGCGTACCGAACTATTTTGGCGCTCAGCGTTTTGGTATCGGCGGCAGCAACCTGCAAGGGGCGCTGCGCTGGGCGCAAAGCGATGCGCCGGTGCGCGATCGCAATAAACGCAGTTTTTGGTTGTCGGCGGCCCGTAGCGCGTTGTTTAATCAGATAGTCAGTGAACGCCTGAAAAAAACAGACTTTAATCAAGTTGTTGACGGCGATGCGTTACAATTATCGGGGCGCGGAAGCTGGTTTGTCGCCACACAGGAAGAACAAACTGAATTACAGCGTCGCGTCGATGAGAAAGAGTTGATGATTACAGCGGCATTGCCGGGCAGCGGTGAGTGGGGAACTCAACGCGACGCGCTGGCGTTTGAAGAAGCCGCTGTTGCTGATGAAACCGCGCTGCAGTCTCTGTTATTGCGCGAGAAAGTCGACGCGTCGCGTCGCGCTATGTTGCTGTATCCACAACAATTAAGCTGGAACTGGTGGGATGACGTAACCGTTGAGTTACGTTTCTGGCTACCGGCAGGTAGCTTCGCCACCAGTGTTGTAAGGGAACTTATTAACACAATGGGTGATTATGCGTATATTGCTGAGTAACGATGATGGGGTTCACGCACCCGGTATACAAACGCTGGCGAATGCGCTGCGTGAGTTTGCTGACGTACAGGTGGTTGCCCCGGATCGTAACCGCAGTGGCGCGTCCAACTCGCTGACGCTGGAATCCTCACTTCGCACGTTCACCTATGATAACGGTGATATCGCCGTACAAATGGGTACACCTACCGATTGCGTCTATCTGGGCGTTAACGCATTAATGCGTCCGCGTCCGGACATTGTCGTGTCTGGTATTAACGCAGGTCCTAATCTCGGCGATGATGTTATCTATTCCGGTACCGTTGCGGCAGCGATGGAAGGTCGTCATCTGGGCTTCCCTGCGCTGGCTGTCTCACTTGATGGGCATAAACACTACGATACTGCTGCCGCAGTAACCTGCCGTATCTTACGGGCGCTGAGTCGTGAACCGCTGCGCACCGGGCGCATTTTGAATATCAACGTGCCGGATTTACCGCTGGATCAGATTAAAGGTATCCGCGTCACCCGCTGCGGTAGTCGCCATCCTGCAGATCAGGTGATACCACAGCAGGACCCGCGCGGTAATACGCTGTACTGGATCGGGCCACCGGGCGAAAAGTGCGACGCCGGACCGGATACTGATTTTGCCGCCGTCGATGAAGGCTATGTTTCCATCACGCCGCTGCATGTCGATTTAACCGCATACGGCGCGCATGAAGTTGTTTCTGACTGGTTAGACAGCGTGGGAGCCGACACGCAATGGTAAGCAGACGCGTACACACTCTTCTTGAACAATTACGTGCGCAGGGCATCAGAGATGAGCTTGTTCTCGATGCACTTGCCGCCGTGCCGCGTGAAAAATTCATTGATGAGGCGTTTGAACATAAGGCCTGGGACAATATTGCCCTGCCGATTGGTCAGGGGCAGACGATTTCGCAGCCCTATATGGTTGCACGGATGACCGAGCTGCTGGAGTTAACGCCACAGTCCCGGGTGCTGGAAATTGGTACCGGCTCTGGCTACCAAACGGCGATTCTGGCGCACCTGGTGCACCATGTGTGCTCTGTTGAGCGCATTAAAGGTTTGCAGTGGCAGGCGCGTCGTCGACTTAAACAGCTTGATTTACATAATGTTTCTACCCGTCATGGTGATGGATGGCAAGGCTGGCAAGCGCGAGCCCCGTTTGACGCTATCATTGTTACGGCAGCGCCGCCTGAGATCCCAACCGCATTGATGATGCAGTTGGATGAAGGCGGCATTCTCGTCTTACCCGTGGGTGACGAGCACCAGTTTCTGAAACGGGTGCGTCGTCGGGGAGGCGAATTTATTATCGATACCGTGGAGGCCGTACGCTTCGTTCCCTTAGTAAAAGGGGAGCTTGCGTAGATACAGGCTCAGAATACCTGGAGTTTTCCTGGATATTCTGGAATTAGTAAGCGTATCGTGGTCACGTTTCCAGTGCCCAGTCCGATGCCTTGCACGGTGATTACGTCACTGGTTTTAACCAAATTTTCCTGGGGGATAAATGAGCGCGGGAAGCCACAAATTTACCGTTCGCCGTATTGCGGCATTGTCACTGGTTTCATTATGGCTGGCAGGTTGTTCAAATACCTCGAATCCACCTGCACCGGTCAGTTCCGTTGATGGCGGTGCATCAACGAACACCAATTCCGGTATGCTGATTACGCCTCCACCAAAAATGGGCTCGACGTCGACAGTACAGCAAACGCCGCAGATCCAGCCGGTGCAGCGTCCGACCACACAGTCAACACAGATCCAGCCTGTTGCGGAACAACCTGTGCAAATGGAAAACGGTCGTATTGTGTACAACCGTAAGTATGGGAACATTCCGAAAGGTAGCTATACGGGCGGCAGTACCTATACTGTTAAGAAAGGCGATACCCTTTTCTATATTGCCTGGATTACTGGGAACGATTTCCGTGATCTCGCACAACGCAATAACGTTCCGGCCCCGTATGGCCTGAATGTCGGTCAAACTCTGCAAGTGGGCAATGCGTCTGGCGCACCGATTACCGGTGGAAATGCCATCACCCAGGCGGATGCAGCACAGCAAGGAGTTGTGACCAACCCTGCACAAAATTCCACCGTTGCTGTTGCTTCGAAACCAACAATTACGTATTCTGAGGATTCAGGTGAACAAAGTGCTAATAAAATGTTGCCGAACAACAAGCCTGCTGGGACTGTGGTCACAGCGCCTGTAACGGCTCCGGCAGTTAGCGCAACCGAATCAACTGCAAGCTCAACGTCAACCAGCTCGCCAATCTCTACCTGGCGCTGGCCGACCGACGGCAAAGTGATCGAAAACTTTGCGGCTACCGAAGGTGGCAATAAAGGGATCGACATTGCAGGCAGCAAGGGACAGGCTATTGTCGCGACCGCAGATGGACGCGTCGTCTATGCCGGTAACGCGCTGCGTGGTTACGGTAATCTTATTATCATCAAACATAACGATGATTACCTGAGTGCCTACGCCCATAACGATACAATGCTGGTCCGGGAACAACAAGAAATCAAGGCGGGGCAGAAAATAGCTACCATGGGTAGTACCGGAACCAGTTCAACACGCTTGCATTTTGAAATTCGTTACAAGGGGAAATCCGTAAACCCGCTGCGTTATTTACCGCAGCGATAATTCGGCGGAACCAGGCTTTCACGTGCTAGTTCCGTTAGGGATCACGGGTAGGAGCCACCTTTATGAGTCAGAATACGCTGAAAGTTCATGATTTAAATGAAGATGCGGAATTTGATGAGAACGGAGTAGAGGCTTTTGATGAAAAAGCCTTGAGTGAAGAGGAACCCAGTGATAACGACCTGGCTGAAGAAGAGCTGTTATCGCAGGGGGCCACACAGCGTGTGTTGGACGCGACTCAGCTTTACCTTGGTGAGATTGGTTATTCACCACTGTTAACAGCCGAAGAAGAAGTTTATTTTGCGCGTCGCGCACTGCGTGGGGATGTCGCATCCCGCCGTCGCATGATTGAAAGTAACCTGCGTCTGGTGGTGAAAATTGCTCGTCGTTATGGCAATCGTGGTCTGGCATTGCTGGACCTGATTGAAGAGGGCAATCTGGGACTGATCCGTGCAGTCGAGAAGTTTGACCCGGAACGCGGGTTCCGCTTCTCAACATACGCAACCTGGTGGATCCGCCAGACGATCGAACGGGCGATTATGAACCAAACCCGTACGATCCGACTGCCAATTCACATTGTAAAAGAGCTGAACGTCTATCTGCGTACCGCGCGTGAGTTGTCGCATAAACTGGACCACGAACCGAGCGCAGAAGAGATTGCTGAACAACTGGACAAACCGGTTGATGACGTCAGCCGTATGCTCCGACTCAACGAGCGTATTACCTCGGTAGACACCCCGCTGGGTGGCGATTCCGAAAAAGCGTTGCTGGATATTCTGGCCGATGAAAAGGAAAACGGCCCGGAAGACACCACGCAAGACGATGATATGAAACAGAGCATCGTCAAATGGCTGTTCGAACTGAACGCCAAACAGCGTGAGGTACTGGCACGTCGCTTTGGTCTGCTGGGGTATGAAGCTGCGACACTGGAAGATGTGGGCCGCGAAATTGGCCTCACCCGTGAACGTGTTCGCCAGATTCAGGTTGAAGGTCTGCGTCGTCTGCGTGAAATCCTGCAGACTCAGGGACTGAATATCGAAGCGCTGTTCCGCGAGTAAGCACAAGTTCTATCAAGAAAGGCCAGTCTCATTGAGACTGGCCTTTTTCTATGTTTGTTGCCTGATGGCACTGCGTTTATCAGGCCTACGGGGAGCAGGACTTTGTAGGCCGGATAAGACATTTATGTCACCATCCGGCAGATTAGTTCATCATCTTACGCACCAGACGTATGAACTGCTCACGTTCTTCATCAGATAATCGCCCCAGAAACTCATCATCCACGCTATCGCCTAACGGGGTTGCGCTGGTCAGTAATGCTTCTCCTTGCGCGGTCAAATAAACAAACCGCCGACGCTTATCCGCCGGGTCGTGTTCACGTCTGACCAACTCCCGTTTTTCCATCCGGCTCAGCATTTCCGCAAGCGTTGCCTTGGTACAGACTGCGGCTTCGGTCAGGGCGACCTGCTCAATGCCGGGATGCTCGGCAATGGCGCGCATCACCGCATACTGCGGTTTGGTCAGATCCGGTAATTCATGTTGCCAGCGAGCCGTATGTTGCTGAAAAAGCTGACGTAAAAGGTGAAAGGCTGTGTTTCTTAACGGCATGAGAGCTCCGGAATATCTGTCAGTCTCTATCTTAACGGGTAACGCGTCATAGTTTAACCATTGCTGCTTTAGCAATCTGTGCGAGGTGCTCTTGTCCGGAATGCATCGAGGGAGTATTTTAATAAAATGTTCGTACACGAACAAAGTTGAGGGCTAAATGAGACTGATTGTAGGAATGACCGGGGCGACCGGCGCACCGCTTGGTGTGTCGCTATTGCTGGCGCTGCGGGAAATGCCGGGGGTAGAAACCCATCTGGTGCTGTCAAAGTGGGCCAAAACCACCATTGAACTGGAGACGCCGTACAGCGTCCGTGATGTGTCGGCGTTGGCCGATTATTGCCACAACCCGGCGGACCAGTCGGCGACCATATCCTCAGGATCGTTTCGTACTGACGGCATGATCATTATCCCCTGCAGTATGAAAACGCTGGCCGGTATTCGAGCAGGCTACGCGGAAGGACTGGTGGGGCGCGCTGCTGATGTGGTGCTGAAAGAAGGGCGCAAGCTGGTTCTGGTTCCGCGTGAAATGCCGCTCAGCACTATTCATCTGGAAAACATGCTCGCACTTTCCCGCATGGGCGTGGCGATGGTCCCGCCGATGCCCGCGTTTTACAACCACCCGCAAACGGTCGATGACATCACTCAGCATATCGTTGCGCGTGTGCTCGATCAGTTTGGTCTGGAGCATCCAAACGCCCGTCGCTGGCAGGGTTTACGGCAGGCGCAAAATTTTTCACAGGAGAATGAATAATGGCATTTGATGATTTGCGCAGCTTTTTACAAGCGCTGGACGACCAGGGACAATTGCTGAAAATCAGTGAAGAAGTCAACGCTGAGCCGGATCTGGCTGCGGCGGCTAACGCGACCGGACGTATTGGTGATGGTGCGCCAGCGCTGTGGTTTGACAATATTCGTGGTTTTACCGACGCCCGCGTGGTGATGAATACCATCGGCTCATGGCAGAATCATGCCATTTCATTAGGCCTGCCGCCCAATACGCCGGTGAAAAAACAAATTGATGAGTTTATTCGCCGTTGGGATAAATTTCCGGTTACACCGGAGCGTCGTGCCAACCCGGCGTGGGCTGAAAACTGTATTGATGGTGAGGAGATCAACCTGTTTGATATTCTGCCGCTGTTTCGTCTGAACGATGGTGACGGCGGTTTCTATCTTGATAAAGCCTGCGTGGTGTCGCGCGATCCGCTGGATCCGGACAACTTCGGCAAACAGAACGTCGGCATTTATCGTATGGAAGTGAAGGGCAAACGCAAGCTTGGCCTGCAGCCGGTGCCGATGCATGATATCGCGCTGCATCTGCATAAAGCTGAAGAGCGCGGTGAAGATCTGCCGATTGCCATCACGCTGGGTAACGATCCTATCATCACCCTGATGGGGGCCACGCCGCTGAAGTACGATCAGTCGGAATACGAAATGGCGGGAGCGCTGCGTGAAAGCCCGTACCCGATCGCTCCCGCACCGCTCACCGGTTTTGACGTGCCTTGGGGTTCGGAAGTGATCCTCGAAGGGGTCATTGAAAGCCGTAAGCGTGAAATCGAAGGGCCGTTTGGCGAGTTTACTGGGCACTATTCCGGTGGACGTAATATGACGGTCGTACGTATCGATAAAGTCTCTTATCGCACCAAACCGATTTTTGAATCGCTATATCTGGGGATGCCGTGGACGGAGATTGACTACCTGATGGGGCCGGCAACCTGCGTACCGCTGTATCAACAGCTGAAAGCCGAGTTCCCGGAAGTGCAGGCGGTGAATGCCATGTACACCCACGGTTTGCTGGCGATTATCTCCACCAAAAAACGCTACGGCGGCTTTGCCCGCGCGGTGGGGCTGCGCGCAATGACGACGCCGCATGGCCTGGGGTACGTGAAAATGGTGATTATGGTTGATGAGGATGTTGACCCGTTCAACCTGCCGCAGGTGATGTGGGCGCTGTCTTCGAAGGTCAATCCGGCGGGCGATCTGGTGCAACTGCCGAATATGTCGGTGCTGGAGCTTGATCCGGGTTCCAGTCCGGCGGGGATTACCGACAAGTTAATTATTGATGCTACCACGCCGGTTGCGCCGGATAACCGTGGGCACTACAGCCAGCCGGTATGTGATTTACCGGAAACGAAAGCCTGGGCAGAAAAACTGACCGCCATGCTGGCCAACCGTAAATAAGGAGTAGCAGATGATTTGTCCACGTTGTGCCGATGAACATATTGAAGTGATGGCAAACTCGCCGGTAAAAGGTGTCTGGACGGTATATCAGTGCCAGCATTGTCTGTACACCTGGCGTAATACCGAACCGCTACGTCGTACCAGTCGCGAGCACTACCCGGAGGCGTTTCGTATGACGCAGAAAGATATCGACGATGCGCCAATGGTGCCGAGTATTCCACCGCTGCTGGCGGAAGGTAAGCGCTAATACTGAAGGCCCAGGATTCCGGGTCTTTTTTGCGAGCAGACTCGTAACGTATTGATAAATTGATTTGTTACAGCGGCATCGGGAATAGAATAGCGGCGGGTGCTTGAGGCTTTTTGGGCTTTGAGCATTGGCAAGGTCCCGGAAAGACAAAAGCCCCAGGAGATAGTTCTATCAACCTGAGGCTAACGTACAAACCTAGACCATTTGGATGTTAGTCTCTTCTTTGCAGGGAGGCAAGACATGCTGACAAAATATGCCCTTGTGGCAATTGTAGTGCTGTGTTTCACGGCGCTGGGATTCACGTTAATGGTACGAGATTCGTTGTGCGAGTTAAGTATTAAAGAACGTGGTATGGAGTTTAAAGCTGTTCTCGCTTACGAACCGAAGAAGTAGCAACAACGCAGGGGAAACCCCGCGTCTTGATGGTCTGGTTTCGTCCTCTTGCACCCATTCTCGCGTTGCCGTAGGCCCGATAAGCAAAGCGCCATCGGGCATTACAACGTTACACCAGACTTTTCAACCGGTAGATCCACTCCAGCGCCTGGCGAGGCGTTAGTGAATCCGGGTCGAGGTTTTCCAGCGCTTCAACGGCGGGCGAGGTTTCTTCAGGCACTGAAAGCAGCGACATCTGTGTTCCATCGACCTGGGTCGCAGCAACGTTTGGCGCAATGCTTTCCAGTTCGCGCAGTTTTTGCCGCGCGCGTTTAATAACCTCTTTCGGCACGCCAGCGAGGGCTGCTACTGCCAGACCATAGCTCTTGCTCGCCGCACCATCCTGTACGCTGTGCATGAAGGCGATGGTATCGCCGTGCTCTAACGCATCCAGATGCACATTCGCGACGCCCTCCATTTTTTCCGGTAACTGAGTCAGTTCGAAGTAGTGGGTGGCAAACAACGTTAATGCTTTGATTTTATTGGCCAGGTTTTCCGCGCACGCCCATGCCAGCGACAGGCCGTCGTAGGTGGAGGTGCCACGTCCAATCTCATCCATAAGTACCAGGCTGTTCTCGGTGGCGTTATGCAGAATGTTGGCGGTTTCGGTCATTTCTACCATAAAGGTAGAACGACCGGATGCCAGATCATCCGCCGCGCCCACGCGGGTAAAGATCCGATCGATCGGGCCTATTTCCACTTTCTGCGCCGGAACGTAGCTGCCGATGTACGCCAACAGCGCAATCAACGCGGTCTGGCGCATATAGGTACTTTTACCCCCCATATTCGGACCGGTGATGATCAGCATCCGTCGCTGAGGCGAGAGGTTAAGCGGGTTGGCGATAAACGGCTCGGTTAGCACCTGTTCAACCACCGGATGACGTCCCTCAGTAATACGAATGCCGGGTTTATCGGTGAAGGTCGGGCAGGTGTAATTCAGGGTATAAGCGCGTTCTGCAAGGTTGACCAGTACGTCCAGCTCCGCCAGCGCGCTGGCGCTCTGTTGCAAATCAGCCAGATGCGGCAACAGCATGTCGAACAGCTCATCGTACAGCTGTTTTTCCAGCGCCAGTGCTTTGCCTTTTGACGTCAGAACTTTGTCTTCGTACTCTTTCAGTTCCGGAATAATGTAGCGTTCGGCATTTTTCAGCGTCTGGCGACGCACATAGTTAATCGGCGCCAGATGGCTCTGCCCGCGACTGATCTGAATGTAGTAGCCATGAACGGCGTTAAACCCAACCTTCAGCGTATCCAGACCGGTGCGCTCGCGCTCACGGATTTCCAGTCTGTCCAGATAGTCAGTTGCGCCATCAGCCAGCGCTCGCCACTCGTCCAGTTCTTCGTTATAGCCCGGGGCGATGACGCCACCGTCGCGAACCAGCACTGGCGGAGCTTCCACAACGGCGCGTTCCAGCAGTTCACGCAGCTCGGCAAACTCACCCATTTTCTCGCGCAGCATCTGCACGGGGGTACTGTCTACACTTTCCAGTTGCGCGCGCAGTTCCGGTAATTGCTGGAAGGCATGACGCATACGGGCCAGATCGCGCGGACGCGCAGTACGCAGGGCCAAACGCGCCAGGATACGTTCCAGATCGCCTACCTGACGCAGCACGGGTTGCAATTCACTGGTGGAATCCTGTAGCGCACCGATAGTCTGTTGACGCTCGGTAAGGACTTTGGTGTCACGGACCGGCATATGCAGCCAGCGCTTGAGCATACGGCTGCCCATCGGCGTCACGGTGCAGTCGAGTACTGAAGCCAGCGTGTTTTCAACGCCACCCGCCAGGTTCTGGGTAATTTCCAGATTGCGGCGCGTGGCGGCATCCATAATGATGCTGTCCTGTTGACGTTCCATGGTGATGGAACGAATATGCGGCAGTGAGGTGCGCTGGGTATCTTTTACGTATTGCAGCAGACAGCCAGCAGCACATAATCCGCGCGGGGCGTTTTCCACGCCAAAACCAATCAGATCCCGCGTGCCAAACTGCAAGTTTAGCTGCTGGCGAGCAGTATCGATTTCAAATTCCCATAGTGGACGACGACGTAATCCGCGACGCCCCTCAATCAGTGAGGTTTCAGCGAAATCTTCGGCATACAGCAGTTCAGCGGGATTGGTGCGCTGCAATTCTGCGGCCATGGTCTCGCGGTCGGCCGGTTCGCTGACGCGAAAACGCCCGGAGCTGATATCCAGCGTGGCGTAGCCGTAACCTTTACTGTCTTGCCAGATAGCGGCCAGCAGGTTGTCCTGGCGTTCTTGCAACAGCGCTTCATCACTGATGGTGCCAGGCGTGACAATGCGTACCACTTTGCGCTCAACCGGGCCTTTGCTGGTTGCCGGATCGCCAATCTGCTCACAAATAGCGACAGATTCACCCTGATTAACCAGCTTGGCGAGGTAGTTTTCTACCGCATGGTGAGGAATACCCGCCATCGGGATAGGCTCGCCTGCTGATGCGCCGCGTTTGGTCAGGGAGATATCAAGCAGCTGAGACGCGCGTTTCGCATCGTCATAAAACAGTTCGTAAAAGTCGCCCATGCGGTAAAAAAGCAGTATTTCCGGATGCTGAGCCTTCAGCTTGAGATACTGCTGCATCATCGGCGTGTGAGAGTCTAGGTTTTCTATTGTACTCATTGGAGTGTGATGTCCATATTTCTTAATTTTTAATGAGTTAGTGGGTTTTATGGTTATCATTAGGTTTCACGTTGTCTCATCGAATATCATGAAATCCTACAGTTAACAGTAGGATTTCATGACGGTATGAGGTGCATGATAACGGAGTCTTTATGGCAGGAAAACAAGAGGGAAAGCCACTTTCGTTTAAAGCGGTAAAAATGATGAAGCCTGGTGGCAAAGATGAAGCTGACGTAGGCGAAAATCGTGGTTTACGTCTCTCATCTGGTGCCACCAGGATGAAGTCTTTTTTCTAACGTTACGCGAGTCCCCGACTGGTAAACTTATTCAGTTTAAAATTGGTAACTTTCCACAACTTCTCTCGTCTGCATATATACGTCATTCCAGTTCACGTAATGCTTGCCACACTTTTTTCAGTAAAAAGGTGAGTGGAATGGCCAGTATAGCTCCAGTTATGCCAAGTAGTGCCTGCCAGATCAGGAATGCCAGTAGTTGAACCGTCAGTGGTAAATTCAACCGTTTGCCGAGCATAAGTGGTTCCATCACTGAACTCAGGGAAAGGTTTAGCACCACGAAAAATCCAGCGACCAACAGGCCGGCCTGTATATCGAAAAAGATCATCGTCTGAAGGACCGGCGGAATCGCGGCAAGTAAGGAGCCGAGCACCGGGACATAATTGAAAATAAACATCAGCATGCCCCAGAGAAAAGCAAACTTTAAACCCAGTAGCCAGGCGGCGGCCCAGACAACCAGGCCACCGAGCAGTCCCGTCAGCGTTTTTACGCGTGCATAAACGATCACGCTTTGTATGCCTTCCAGCAGCGCACGGATCACACCCGAACGATGTTGAGTGGTGCGCAGAGTGGTTTTTAACACTGGCAGTTCGTACAACATAAATAGCAGCATAAGAAATACCATCAGCCACCAGGACAACATGCCCGGAATCAGCGACAGCTGGCTGGTTATCAGACGAAGTATGGCACTGGTATCGATGAAACTAAGCACCAGATTGGTGGAAAGGAAAATACCCGCCTCGCTCAGAAAAAATGTCAGAGCATGAAGCTGGGTGGCGATCTGAACCGATGCCAGGCGACTGAGCTGAATTAACCCCGGTGCTGAGGCGCTGAGCGAGCTGATGATAATAACGATCAGTAACAGCAGAGCCACAATCACTGATAGCGAAGTAAGGAGTCGAGGGAGTCCGTGTTTCTCCAGGCGTTCGATCAGTGGATCAAGCATCACGGCGAGAAACAGCGCCAGGAGGACCTGATTAACCAGTGGTGCTGCCATGCGCAATCCAGCCAATAGTATGGTCAAACATGTCAGCAAAAGCAGCCCCTGAATAAGGGGCGTTAATGATTTTAACCCGCTCTGATGCATTGACGTCTGTTCTCCTGTAAACGACAAGCAGCCTGTCGATTTTTAACATTTACCCCGTGATGTTTCATGGTGTCTCCGGACGGTGCAGGCAGTCATAGAGGACCGGCAGAACCATTAAGGTAAGGATTGTCGCAAAACCCAGACCAAACATAACAACCACGGCCATGCCCTGAAAAAAGACATCCCTCAGCAGCGGCGCGAAACCCAGTACAGTGGTGAAGGTTGTGAGCAGAACAGGACGTAAACGTGAAGTGGCGGCGGATATAAGCGCTTCATGTTGCGGCTTCACCTGTTTCTGATGCTCAATCTCCTCAACCAGGACAATCCCGTTACGGATCAACATTCCACTCAGACTCAGCAAACCTATCAGGGCCATAAAGCCAAACGGAATGTCGATAAGTAAAAACCCTGTTGTGACGCCAATTAATGCCAGCGGCACGGTAAGCCAGATGGCGAAAGCATTTTTCAGCGAACTAAACATCAACACGGTAATGGTGAACATCACCAGATAACCTAACGGCAGGGTAGAGAACAGGCCTTGCTGTGCCTCGCTTGAACTTTCCGCATCTCCTCCCCACGTAATGTTGTAACCGTGCGGCAACGGAATCTGTTCAATCTGTGGGCGAACGCGTGCCAGAATATCGGCGGAAGTGGCATTGCTCAGTGGGTCAGGGTTGGTCATGATGGTCATAACCCTGCTGCGATCGCGACGCAGAATCAGTGGATTTTCCCACTGTAATATGAACCCATCGACCACGTTACTGAGCGGAATGTAGCGTTGCTGATTTTGGCTCCAGACCTGGACATTATTAAGATGATTAATGTCATGCCGCTCGTTTTCGGGCGGACGCACCACTATCGGCATCATATCCGTGCCTTCGCGATATAGCCCGATGCGACTGCCGGAAAAATTCATTTCCAACGCGTCATCTACTTCTTTTTTATCCACACCTAACTCTTGACCGAGCACTGGATTATATTGTGGGCGAATGACTTTACTGCGGTTTTGCCAGTCGTTACTTACACTACTGGTATCGCGATTGTCGGCCAGAATAGTACTTACTTTGCTGGCAATCTGGCGCATGATATCGGGCGCTGTCCCTCTGATGCGTACCTCAATACTGCTACTGCCCGCAGGGCCAAACATCACGCGATTGGTACTGGCATTGACCTGCGGGTAATCCTGCGCGATAACGGTATCCAACTGGCTCGTCAGTACCCCAATATTGCGCTCATTGTCCATTCTTACCATGATTTGTGCGTAATTGCTGTACTGGCGCTGACCGTTGTAAGTCAGGATAAACCGCATGCTGCCATGACCTATCGTTGACACCGTGGAAACCACGCCCGGGCGACCGTCAATTATTTTTTCAATATCACTAGCCATCTTTTCCGTGGAGGTGATGTCCGAACCATAAGGTAGCCACAGATCCACAAAAAAAATCGGTGTACTGGCTGAAGGAAAGAAATTTTGTCGTACCGAGCCAAAGCCCCAGATTGCCAACGCCAGCAGTACTGCCATGACTGAAAGTGTGGCTGTTTTGTGTGCCAACAGTGTATTCAGGATACGCTGATAGAGTCGGTAAAAACTGCCACTATAGGGAGCGAATTCTGATGGCTGCTTAAGAGGGGATTCGGTTTTAAATAGCCACCATTTAACCAGTGCTGGCGTAATGGTTAGGGCCGTGAACCAGCTCAGCATCAGTGAAATTAACAATACCTGAAACAGCGATTTACAGTATTCGCCCGTTGAGTCCTGTGACAGGCCAATAGGAGCAAATGCCAGGATAGCAATAATTGTGGCTCCCAACAGCGGAAGTGCGGATCGCCGAACAATTAAGTTTAGCGCTTTTACCCCTGACACGCCCTGCTGACGCGAAATGAGTAATCCCTCCACAACCACTATCGCATTATCTACCAGCATACTCAGCGCGATTATCAGCGCCCCCAGGGAGATGCGCTGAAGCTCAAGTCCCCACAGATACATAATAAACAACGTGCCCAGCACATTGAGCGCTAATGACAGGGCTATAATAATGCCGCTGCTCAGCCCCATGAATATCACCAATATTCCGATGACTATCGTTAGCGCCATTAGAAAATTAGTAAGAAAGCCATTTACTGAAGATGCCACTTCAGCAGACTGGTCGTAAAATACACCGATCTGTATACCGGCGGGTTTTTCCTCAGACATCTGTAGTAACTTAGATTTCAGCGCTTGTCCCACGTCAATCACATTCACGCCGGGTATAAATGATACCCCCATCATCACGGCGGGTTGACCGTTGGCGTGATAAATGCTGGAGGGCGAATCAGCGAGACCGCGCGTGAGTGTGGCTATATCTTTCAGGCGTGTGCTGGCGCTGTCACCCGCTGGGCTAACAAGTAGATGGCCCAGTTCATCAAGATTTTCGAATTCGCCAGTGGAATGTATACGGATTGATTCTGTACCAGATTTTATCACCCCAGCGTTTGACACAACATTCAGTCGACTCAGCGCAGCGGATAGCTGAGCCGGCGTGATGCCGCGCGCAGCCATTTTTATCAGTGACACCTCTACATTGATCTGTGACGTTATGATTCCTCCGGTCATGACCTTGCCTACGCCAGGCACCAGTACCAGCTCACGTCGCAGCTGTTCGGCATATTGTGCAAGCTCTTTATTGCTGAAATTGTCACCGGAAATTGAGAAGAAAAATCCAAAAACATCGCCAAAATCATCGTTTACGAAAGGCTGCATGACACCAGGCGGAAATACGCGTCCTGCATCACCTACCCGACGACGTAATTCGTCCCAGATTTGGGGTAATTTATCCGAGTGGTAGTGCGAAGCGATGTTCACTGTGATTTGCGACATCCCGTTGGATGAAATCGAACTGATGTTATCCAGATAGGGCAGTTGCTGCAGGGCTTTTTCCAGTGGCAGTGTTACTTCTTCTTCTACTTGCTCGGCGGATGCCCCTGGATAGAGGGTAACAACCACGGCGCTTTTAATAGCAAACTCTGGATCTTCAAGACGACCGATGTTAAGTAGTGCAAAAATACCGCCGATACCTAGTAACAGAATGAGCAGCCAGACACGGACGGGATTATTAATAAACTGTCGGGAGATATCCATTACAGTCCCCCTTCACGTGTCCAGATACGGACCTGCTGCTGAGCATGTATTTCATTCACCCCGGCAGCGACCACCCGTTCACCGTTTGTTAGACCGTGGGTTATTACGATACCGCCCTCGGTGAGTTCACCAGTGGTTACACTGCGTTCTTCCAGCGTAAGCTGCTCGCCGCTGCCCTTTACCACCCAGACGTGGGGGTGATTGAGTGGGCTGTTGTCCGGGTTAAACACAGCTTCAACTGGCACGACCAGCTTTTCACGCAAGGTACTGACTGGCAGTTTTGACAGATCGATGGTGACCGTACCACTGACCCCAGCAACAGCAGGGAAGTCAGACGGTCGTGGCATGGTTAAAATCATCTTCCAGGTGAGCGTGTTATTGTTGCTGCTAGCCGAGTGCTCTTTGTAATCAGCCTGAAACTGGCGGCCAGGCAGTGCAGTGATTTGCACCAGTGGTCGATAGGTCTCATTGCGAATGTCCATTGCGGTAAACAGGTTTTCCGGTACGCTGAATGCCACATCGAGCATGTCGGTGCGAGCCAGAGTGGCGATAGTTTGTCCGGCTGTCGCAACCTGATGGCTTCGAGCATTTACACTGACAGCGATACCGGAGAACGGGGCGGTGAGTATCATTTGGTTCAGTTCTTCACGAGCGATCTGTAGCGCCGCGTTTGCAGCATCTCTTTTGGCACGTTGTACATCCATCTCATCACGTGAGACGGCATGGCGCGCAGACAATGCCTGGAAGCGTTCAAACTGTCGCTGTGCGAGGTCGGCGGTGGTCTGCCGTTCTTTTACCCGTTGCCGGGCTTCATCGCTAGAGAGCCGGGCGATCACTTGTCCTTTCGCCACTGGAGTTCCCTGGCGGATATCAAGCCATTCAATACGGCCCGAGCGTTCAAAAGATAGTGCGGTGGAATCACTGTACTCAATTCTTGCGGGGAGAATACGTTGACGGGCCTTTTCAGACTTTCCCACCTCCACAACTTTAATTGTGCGAGGCTGAATGGGTAAATCTATTTCTTTCTGCTCGCACGCTGTAATTAAAAAAACGGCAAAGATAATCAGGGGTAAATAACGAGCCAATTTTATATCCTCAGCGATAATGATGTAATTAATTTTGTAGGGTTATATATGTGAGCGAATGAAAGCAGAATGCCAGCCAGAGGCTGACACAATGCAGACTCAGTTTGGTTGGTATATAACTTCCTTTAGTTTTTCCGCTAGTTACATGCATTCTTGTCGTACAAGAAGAAACAGATACAACACGGTCCTTACTCCGGAGGAATGGACAAGTTAATTCAAATTCTTATTGGTAAAATTTCATTCGCCGCCTTCAATATCACTGTGTATATAACAATGTTATATTTAGATGAAACCGGATCTCTGATAAATTGTGAATTCCAATCTCACTAATACTTAACAGATTCTTTAATATGTGATTTTTAATTAATACCGTATCCGCAACCGTAATGAGGGGTAGCCACTGGTACATGGTATGGTAAATTCAGGATGTTGTTTAATACTGCTGTGATTTAATATTAAAACAAAGGACGTGATTTAATGTCATTACAGGTTTAATTATTTAACTCTGCAGTCACGCTTTTATTGTTTTAATATTCAACACAAGTGAGAACCCAGGCATCCGGATTACCGATAAGCCAGGCGTGGTTATCAATTCTTTCTCGCTCAAAAATCAGGGTTGCGTCATCACCGCTGACTTCTGCCAGTAAGATTTGAAAAATATCATCCTCAACATGATCTGCCGGTAATCTGCGAACGCCGTCATTCTGGTACTGGAGAGTATGGTTATCTATCTGATGACCATCCCGCAGAAGAATTTTACGGCTCACGCTTTGTGTTACATCGCCTCCCACAACCTTACCATTAAATGAAATAAAACCCGTATTATCTTCATATAATTGAATGGTTTGCTTAACATAGAAATCATATACCACTGAATTTCTTGTTATACGATAGCGTGACTGATTCGTACATTTGAAGTTACTGATTCCATGGGCATAGTTAAATGAAACACCCAGGCAGACAGCAATCAGGACAAGACCCATGCACACTATCCATTTAATTTTCATGATTGCTTCCAGTTGTGGTAGTAGACGTTGTCACACGCGATAATTTGATTATTTTTTCCTGCTGTGCAAAGCGAAAAAAGGGTGCGCCCGGCGCTTTGCGCGGTAAAGGAGTCATTGCTGTCAAATATCACCTTTTGTTCAGGGCCGCAGGTGGCGGCATTGTCCTTAAGAATGGCAGCAATATTCTTCCTGGCTTTCTCCCGATCTCGCTCACTCAGATTTTTCATATACACCACCTCGCACCCGGTCGCCAGACTGTCTTTATACAACGGGTAGTGACTGGTACTGACCGATGAGACGGTATTAAAAAAAACGATCGCACCGCAAATGAATAATGTCAGAACGATAATCATCGTGAGGTACGCATTTTTTAAAGAAAACAGTTTCCCGGTACGTTGAGAAGTGACCTGTTCAGGTATACTGAGCGGCACTGTCTGGGTTAACTGAAGTGTGATGTCAGGATTTAGCCTGAACCCCATCTTCGGTACAGTAATTATCAGTTCTTCACAGCCGAATGCAGATAATGCGCGACGTAAGATACTGATATACTGATTAAGGCTGCTATTGGACGCCTGTAAACCATAATCGTCCCAGACCATAGTTAATAATTTCTCACGTGATAGTATCCCTTCTGACGCCCTTAATAGGGTTTCCAGCAAGCGGCTGGCCGTTAGGGTGAGTTTTACCGTTTCCTTTGTGGCGCAATGGGTTAGCGATCCATCCTCTGGATTAAACTTTATTTTCTCCGCAATTAAAAAAATCATATTGGCAATTACCAGATACCTGCGTTATTACAGAAAATTATAACACAGATATCCGGGTGATTATGCGCTAAATTGCCTCCCGTATATTGGTTACATTTATGAAAATTCTCATCAATATAACTGGTAATTATTAACGAATTTAACAGTTGCTAATGAATTTAGCCCGAAGTAGTAATATTCTCAGTTATTAGCTTATAAGCAAAATCACTACAGATAACAGACAGTTTGCTGAAAAAATGAGTAATGTTGTTAAGCCAAAGTTGTGCAATTGCGGCACAGTTCTTTTAACCCACCAGGCTGGTTGAAAGCGTAGCGGAGATTCCTCTGTCTTTTGCAATCTGAAGGAATGTTGCGCCATTACTTTCTGTACCCTTCCTGATAATAGTACTGGCCGGGTAATCGCGTCCCAGCAGTGAGTATTTTTGTACGCCGTAAGCATGGTAAGGCAATAAATCAATACCCTGAAAAGATGTCTTTCCGGCAGTAAGATTGCTGATAAGCAGGAGCATATTATTTATTTCATGTGATGAATCGTTAACGCCGGGAATTACTGGGATCCTCAGGCGTACTGGAGTATTCAACGTCAGTAATTTTTCAAGATTGCGTAAAATACGGATATTACTGACCCCGGTAAATCGTTGATGAAGTGTGTCATCCGCCAGCTTGAGATCATAGAGCACCAGATCAGCCACAGTGCTGACTTTCTCAACCGCTGACCAGGGGGCGAACCCTGCCGTTTCCACCGCGGTATGGATACCCTCCCGGCGTAAGTTTTGTAGTACCTGGACTGCAAAATCCGGTTGAAGCATCACTTCACCGCCGCTGAGCGTAACGCCTCCTCCTGATAACTGATAATAAGCTACATCTTTTACGACCTCTTGATGTACCTCATCAACTGACATCTGACGTCCGACAATCTTAAGCGCCTGGGACGGGCAAGCTTCTTCACAAAGACGGCAGCCATCACACGACATACTGGGATCAATAACGTGATTCTTATTACTCCACTGATGAATACCTTTCTGGCAGGCATCAACGCAGGCCCCGCAGTGCTGGCAACTACTGGCACGCCACAGCACGTCATTATCCTGACGCAATCCTTCGGGATTCGCGCACCAAATACAGCTCATCTGACATCCTTTAAGGAATACGACGCTGCGAATACCCGGGCCATCATGTAACGAGAAGCGCTGAATATTAAAGACGCGGCCTGTTAGCGGCTCAGCATTCATGTTGAACGGTACGGCTAATGATTTCATCCTGCACCTCACGGCTGAGTTCAACAAAAAATGCGCTATATCCGGCCACACGAATCATCAAATTCGGATACTCCTCCGGACGTGCCTGCGCGCGCTTCAGCTCTTCATTATCGACGTAGCTAAACTGCATTTGCCCATTACCAAGCATACTGGCGGTGCGAAGCAGGTTAATCAGTTGATTAATGCCTTCATCGCTTTCCAACATACCGTGCATTAGTTTGAGGTTATGCACCATGCCGATTTCCATCTCTTCAACGTTTATCCTGCTCACCGAGTTAATCACTGCCGTCGGGCCATTGATATCGGTTTGCTGCGATGGGCTTATTCCGTCGGCCAGAGGTTTATGAGCCAGTCTGCCGCCAGGTAACGCACCGGTTGCCAGTCCGAACGGCGTATTATTTGAAATAGATAGCGTGCCATGCGTGAAGCGGCCATAAAGCATGTGATAGCGGCGATGCTCTTGCTCAGTGTAATGAATAAGGGAACGCGCCAGTTCGTCAACTTCTGCAATATCATTGCCGTATTTCGGTGCTCGCAGGCAGCGCTGGCGAAGCGCTTCATGCCCAACAAAATTGGCTTTCAACACTTCATCCAGCTCAGACAAAGTGACCTGCTCTTGCTCATACACCACTTTTTTAATGGCCATCAACCCGTTCGCTAAATCAGCCAGACCTGTCCAGATAAGCCCGGGGCCGTTGTTTAACCACGCTCCGCCCGCGGTAACATCGCGACCTTTTTCCAGGCATCCCTCAATCAGGCAGGAAATAAGCGGTTTTGGGGCATACTGTCTGTGCAACTTCTGAATGATGAGTGTGGCTTGGGCCGCTTTAGCCGTAATAGCCGCCAGTTGCTGTTTTACTGCCGCTTCAAAATCGTTGTAACTGTTCATCTCTGTCAGTTCGCCGGTCTGAGGACCGATACGCTCACCCTGTGGCCCATAACCATTACTAAACGCCAGTTCCAGTGGCCGAGTAAACGTGGTATAGCCTACAGATGTCCATTGATACATTTTTCCGGACTTTTGAGGCTCAACACAGCCCATCAGGCAATAATCACGTGCATCTTCATAATCAAATCCCTTGCGCAGCATCATTTTGATATGCGCGTCATCGAAATGGCAGGCCGGAAAACCCGTTCCCCCGCGGATAACTTCCACAATTTCCCGCAGATAGTGCCACGGCGACTGGTTATGTATCCTTACAGCCAGGCTGGGTTGATAAATTTTCAATTTCCGTGAGCAGGCCATAATCATCATTGTCAGCTGATTAGTGGCATCGCCGCCCTCACGTTTTTGCCCGCCAACAACCATATTGATAAATGGTTGATATCCAGCGAAATATTTTGCTGTAGACTCACTACAGATCCACAAACTCTCTGCCATTTTAATCATCCAGCAACACAGTAATTCTTCTGCGTGGGCATGAGTCAATGTCCCTTCTGCCAGGTCACGCTCCAGTAATGGCCAGAGATACTGATCGACGCGTCCCAGTGAAATACCGGTCTGGTTTTCTTCAAGACAAAACAGAGACTGTACAATCCACAGGGACTGAAGCGCCTCATAAAAATTACGCGGCGCGTGTTCAGGTACACGGCGACAAATGTCAGCGAGACGGTTCAATTCTACTCTGCGTTGAGGATCGGTTTGTTCATCAGCCAGTTGTGCGGCGTAGTCGCTGTAACGATGGGCGTAATGGATCACCGCATCGCAGGTCTCTTTCGTTGCCAGATAAAATTGGTGGCGTTCCATATCTTCTGCGCAGGTTAAACTTAGCTGTTCAATTGCGTGAATAGCCCTGTCACGCAAACCGCCCATACCTTCTGTCAGTAATAACGTGTCGTAACCCGGACAGGTATCACCTCCGCCATTCTGGGTTTTAATGGTTACGTCGCAGACGCCGTATTCATTGCACCATTCCCAGAGGCCTGCATGACGGAGTTGAGTTTCCGCGATTTCATCCAGCGAGCGACCGCGCCAAAAAGGGAAGATTTCTTCTCTGAGAATACGCTTTGCGCTGTCACTTATCTGATAGGGATCCTGTTTACGCTCTTTTACGGTATCCAGTTCTTCAGCTACCCAGCGCCAGCTGAGCTCAGGTGATACTTCTCCACCGCGCGGACCGCCTGCCGGGTGGCTGATAATAAGCTCATTCTCGGCAATCCATAAAGGTGCCCGTTCGCAGGCGCGCCGAAAGGCAAGTGCCCGTAACATAATCAGATCCAGCCCGGGGTTGTTTTTATAGACCTCTGTAACCGCCTGTGCCCTTGAAACAGAGATAAACGGCTTTGCGCTGAAATATTGGGCTTTCAGGGCGTCAATACGATCGGTAAGTTGCTTTTCCATTTAATAACTCCTCTTATGCAAATCCCATCAGCAGCGTGCCACTCAGGATCAGTGCAATACCTGCTTTTTCAAATATGCTGGTATGCATGTCGTAATAAATACTACTTATCACAGTAATTAATACTGTGCCCATACCACACCAGATTGCGTAAGCGATACCTGGTGTCATTAATTTCATTGCTTGCCCCAGGGCATAAAAACAAACTACGTAACTTAACGCACAAAATATGGTTGGGGCGAGTCTCCGAAAATGTCGGGTTTTGGGTAGCATGGCAGTACCAAAAACTTCAGTAAGAATGGCAATAAATAACCATGTTGTACTCATGAGTATTATTTGAATCATGTGTTTTCCATCGTTTTATATTTTGCGGAAAAATTAATAACAATAACTCCGGCGACGATTAACCACATGCCCAGTAAGTGGCCGCCACTTATTGAATAGCCGAAATTTAACACGCCAATTATATTTACTGCGACGATACCCACACCAGACCAGATCGCATAAGCAACGCCAAGGTGCATTCTGCGAAATACATAAGTTAGGATATAATAGCAAAGCCCATACCCTATTATGGATAAAATAGAAGGAATGATGCGAGTAAATCCTTCAGAAAGGACCAGCATAGTTGTTGCAAATATTTCGAACAAAATAGCCAGAGCAAGTTTCATGTATGTCTTTCTTAACGTCATATTAACTTTCCTGATTAATGAGCCTGGTTACAGGTCGGATTGGATGACGGACATGAAACAGTATTTTTATTTTTCTAGCTATATAATTCGAAAAAATTGGCGATTATAGTTTTTTATTCTTTGTTTGTTTGCTTGTGAAGCGTTAAATTTCATCTTTTAATGATATGGGACGAGTACCTCTCAGTATTGCTTTTATGCCTGATATCATTTCCCGAAGTGCAGGCTAAATAATGATGTTGATGTAATTTAACCTTTGAGATTAATGTCTGCCCAGGCAGCTCAAAGAGCGTACGTGAATGCTTAGAGTGTATATACGGTTCAGTTATGGGGTGTTTGGTGCGGCGAAGGATTTTGGAGCCATAACCCGCACTAGTATGGCTTAATAAAAAATTATTAATTATTTTCTGGGGTGTGATATGAGCTTTGCCGATGTTGTATGGATTTATCTATAAACCTGCGGATTATATTTCTTCAGTGAGTGGAGAAATAATGATCATAAAATTAGATAGTTAATTAAAAACTGGTTAATGAGTCGATTTCTTTATCTTTAACAGATGAACTTCAAGTATCAATGCCACACCCTAATTTACCATTGTGGTGTGGCCGGTGAAGTTTGTATCAAATTACTCTTTCATTTCGTGGTTGCTCTTTTTTATCTTATGGAATAACGATAATACCCGTCAGGATGTGGAAACGAGGCTCTAGAGGCATAAACATCATTAGCTGACATATTATGAAGCATTATTTATACATCATGCACCTGAAGTTGATTCTCTAAACGCCGATCGCGCAGGGTTGCATAAATAAAAGTAATCACAAATAGCAGGGAAAATAATACGACGATGGTGGGAGCCGGTGCGCTGTCGATGAAAAATGACAGATACACCCCCATAAATGAGGTAATGACCGACATCACCACCGCCAGCCACAAGGCGTGAGAAAATTTCCGCGTCATTAAGATCGCGATGGCGCCGGGAGCAATCAGTAAAGAAATCGACAAAATAATCCCGACAGATTTTAGCGTGGCGACAATCGTCAGGGCGATCATGCACAACAGGCCGTAGTGCAGTAAGGGGGTGTTAAGCCCACTGGCCTTTGCCTGATGCGGATCGAACGCATGCAGTAGCAGATCTTTCCACTTAAGCCCAATAATAAGCGCGATCCCCAAAGCGATCGCCATTGTTTGCATGATATCGGTCAGTGATATACCGAGCATATCGCCGAACAGAATATGATCGAGATGCACTTCCGACTGAATGGAAACATACAGCACCAGTCCCGCACCGAACATCCCGGAGAAAACAATGCCCATGATGGTGTCGCGCTTAATGCGGCTGTTATCGTCGAGGTATCCGGTTGCTATCGCGCAGAACAATCCAGCGACAAATGCGCCAATTGCCAGCGGGATGCCTGCGATATAAGCCAGAACGATCCCTGGAAAAACCGCATGGCTCATGGCATCGCCCATCAGCGCCCAGCCTTTGAGAACTAAAAATACCGACAGCAGCGCGCAGGGCACGGCGACAATGGTGGAGATAACCAGCGCATTGACCATAAAGCTAAACTGAAAGGGTTCTAATAGCGTTGTTAAGATCATACTGACTCCTTGTTCACCAGTCGGGCGCGTCGGCGATTCGCCAGCAGACCATGTTTTGGTGCGAAGACAAATGCCAGCAGGAACAGCAATGTTTGCAGAACGACGATAATTCCGCCGGTTGCGCCGTCCAGCCAGTAGCTCAGCCAGGCGCCGAAAAAGCTGGTCAGGCTGCCGATAGCTACGGCGATGGTGAGCAGGCGTGGAAAACGATCGGTCAGCAGCCAGGCCGTCGCTCCGGGCGTAACCACCAGGCAAATCACCAGAAATGCACCGACGGTTTGCAGTGCGGCGACTGTGGAAACGGAGAGCAGCGTAAAAAACAGCAGTTTTAAACGCCCCGGATTCAAACCGATAGAGCGCGCGTGGTTTTCATCAAAAAAGACCACCATCAGATCTTTCCACTTCAAAAACAGGATAGTCAGCGAGATAACCCCGATGATGGCCAGGTGCAGAATATCTTCCGGCGCAATTGCCAGGATATTACCGAGAATAATGGTCTGGATGTTCACCGACATCGGATTGAGCGACACCATAAACAGCCCGATACCGAAGAAAGACGAAAAAATCAGCCCGATAATCGCATCTTCCTTCAGGCGCGAACGCTGATTAAGAAACAGCATACTGCCCGCTGCCAGCCCACCGGAAAGGAATGCGCCAAGCGCGAAGGGAAGCCCTAACATATAAGCGCCTGCCACGCCCGGAACAATAGAGTGCGATAGTGCATCGCCAATCAGCGACCAGCCTTTGAGCATCAAATAGCAGGAGAGAAACGCGCACAGGCCGCCGACCATCGCCGAGACCCACATGGCGTTGAGCATATATTGGTAACCAAACGGCTCTGTCAGCCAGTTCATGATTATTCCCCCTCGCTTGCCGCACGTCGCGAAATAAACGGGCGTTCATCGTCGGTAATCACGTGTTGTTCGCCGCCGCTCAGCGCAACGTGACGCAGTACGCCGCTGAATGCCAGCTCGAGATTCTCGGGGGTAAAGGTGGTATCGGTTGGTCCACTTGCCAGCACCGTGCCCTTAATCATCACCGTGTAATCACAAAACTCGGTGACGGATCCCAGATTATGGGTAGAGACCAGCATGGTTCGACCCTCATCACGCAGTTCACGCAGCAGGTCGATGATCCGGGCCTCGGTTTTTACATCCACGCCGGTGAAGGGTTCATCCAGTAAAATAACCTGTCCGTCCTGTGCAATGGCGCGTGCCAGAAAGACGCGTTTTTTCTGCCCGCCAGAAAGTTCACCTATCTGACGATGGCGATAGTCCAGCATATCAACCCGCGCCAGTGCCGCATCCACGCAGGCGTGGTCGATCTGTTTTGGCCGACGCAGCCAGCCCATATGGCCAAAGCGTCCCATCATCACCACATCTTCCACCAGTACTGGAAACGACCAGTCCACCTCTTCTGACTGAGGGACATAGGCGATAAGATTCTGTTTGAGCGCCTTATTTACCGGCTGTTGCAGAATTGAGATTTCCCCTTGCGCCAGGCGGACAAAACCCATCAGCGCTTTAAAAAGCGTTGATTTTCCCGACCCGTTTACGCCGACCAGAGCGGCAATTGAGCCGCCCGGAACCTGAAAAGTGGCGTCCCGCAATGCGGTATGACCGTTGCGATACGTCACCGTAACCTGATTTACGGTAATCGCAGAGTGACTCATGGTTGGCTCTCCAGACCTTTGTTGATGCCATTAACAATGGTTTGCGTGGTGACGCGCAGTAAATCCAGATAGGTCGGTACCGGACCATCGGCAGCGCTGAGCGAATCGACATACAGCACGCCGCCGTAATACGCGCCAGACTCACGGGCAACCTGACGCGCTGGTTTGTCGGACACGGTGCTTTCGCTAAATACCGTTGGGATATGATGCTCTCTGATCGCATCGATTACCTTGCGTACCTGCTTCGGCGTACCTTGCTGATCGGCATTGATCGGCCACAGATACAGCTCTTTCAGGCCGTTATCACGTGCCAGGTAGGAGAATGCGCCTTCACTGGTGACCAGCCAGCGTTTATCAGCAGGGAGCTTTACCAGTTCTGTATGCAGTGGCGCCAGGGTCTGCTGGATTTTCGCTTTATAATTCTGTGCGTTTTTCTGGTAGGTCGCGGCATTGTCCGGATCGTATTTCATCAGTGCATCGCGAATGTTATCCACGTAGATAAGTGCGTTCTCCGCTGACATCCAGGCATGCGGGTTTGGTTTACCGTTGTACGGTCCTTCGCTGATGCCCATTGGCTGGACGCCGTTTGAGACCATCACTTCTGGTACGCCGGACAAATTTTGGTAGAAGCGGGCAAACCATAGTTCGAGGTTAAGACCGTTGGAGAGAATAAGCTGTGCGCCTTGCGCTCGTTTAATATCACCTGGGGTTGGTTGATATTCGTGAATTTCTGCGCCAGGTTTGGTGATGGAACTGACCTCTGCTGCATCTCCCGCCACATTGCTCGCCATATCGGCAATCACCGTAAAGGTGGTTACTACCTTAAATTTTTCTTTCGCCCAGGCGGGTGACAGCGTCAGCGCCGTTAACGCGCTGGCAAGGAGAAATGACTTGAGATGGGGCAGATGCGGCATAGTATCCCTCACAACAAAATGGTTAATTTATCATCGAATATAGCCTTTGCTATGTTATATAGCACATGGCATAAATAAATGAAAATAATTCTTATTTGCGTAGGGTGCTAAGGAATGGATGACCTCCAGCAATAGTCCTGTGCTTATTTAAGGTGTATTATTTATGCAACTTAATTATGGAGGCATCATGTCCGGCAAACGTATTGCACGTGAAAAAATGACGATCCAGAGAATGATCTCACTCTACGAGCGCCAGTGTCCGCAGGCTTCAGACGAGCCGGGGCATTACGATGCGTTGTTTGCCTATGCGCAAAAGCGCCTCGATAAGTGCGTCTTTGGTGAGGAAAAACCGGCCTGTAAGCAGTGTCCGGTGCACTGCTATCAACCTGCCAAACGCGAAGAGATGAAGCAAATTATGCGTTGGGCTGGGCCAAGAATGCTCTGGCGTCATCCGATTCTGACCGTGCGTCATCTGATTGATGACAAACGCCCTGTCCCGGAATTGCCAGAGAAATATCAGCGCAAGAAGTAATGTAACAATTCTATGCCGGATGGCGGCTGCGCCTTATCCGGCCTACAAATACAAACGCACCAGTGGATAGACCCGATATGCAAAGCGCCATCGGGCGAACCGTTAAACCAGCGCATCCTTATCAATGCCCAGGCGTTTCATACGCGAGAGTAACGTGGTGCGTTTCAGCCCCAGCCGTTGTGCCGCGCCTTTAGGTCCGGCAACCACGCCGTTGGTCTCTTTCAGAACGCGCATGATCAACTGGTATTCATCTTCGCCGTCCTGTGCGACTTCGGTTGCCACCGGAGGCGTAGACGGCATCAAAGGGGCAATATCCGGAAGGGACAGCTGCAGCACGTTGCCTCGGGTTAGTAGAACCGCGCGCTCCACCACATTTTCCAGTTCGCGCACGTTGCCCGGCCACTCCATGCTGCTCAGCGTACGCAGCGCCTCGGCGGGAATGCTGTCGATATTGCGCCCCATCCGGCGAGCAATTTTAAAGGTGAAAGCTTTCACCAGCAGCGGGATATCTTCCGGGCGCTCACGCAGCGGCGGCAGATGGATCGGAAAGACGTTCAGTCGATAGTAGAGATCGTTACGAAACTCGCGATCGGCTACCATCTTTTTCAGATCGCGGTTAGTGGCGGCGATCAAGCGCACGTCGGTCTGGATCAGTTTATTGCTGCCCAGACGTTCAAACTCCTGCTCCTGCAAAACGCGCAGCAGCTTAGGCTGTAGCTCCAGTGGCATGTCGCCCACTTCGTCGAGGAACAGCGAGCTTTTATCGGCCAGTTCGAAACGACCAATCCGCTGCGTGCTGGCACCGGTAAACGCGCCACGCTCATGACCAAACAGATCGCTTTCCAGTAATCCGGCAGGCATTGCCGCGCAGTTCATCTTCACCATCCGACGGGCGTTACGTCCGCTCAGGTTGTGAATGGCCCGTGCGATCAGCTCTTTACCCGTTCCGGTCTCACCCAGAATCAGGACGGTGCTGTCGCTTTGCGCCACCATTTCGACCTGCTTGAGTACGCTGTACATCGCTTCGCTGCGGCCAATGATTTCGCCGAACTCACTCTCTACATTGTTGAGTTGTTCAGTCAGCGCCAGGTTTTCATCTACCAGACGTTCTTTCAGGCGGTGAATCTCCTGATACGCAAGCGCGTTATCCACGGCAATTGCCACACGCTCGGCAATTTGGCGCAATAGCTTGAGGTTAGCGGTAGTGAAAACTTTCTCTTCGCACTGTGCCAGCTTGAGTACGCCGAGCATAGTATTGCCGGACATCAGCGGTAACAGACACAGGGTTTGTAGCTGGTTGCCCCAGGTTTCGAACAGCATCCGTTCGTAAGGAGCGAGCGTATCGCGTTCGCTCAGATTAATCAGCAGCATCTCTTTGCTTTTGAACACGCGTTCGGAAAGCGTACCTGCTTCATCCACTTCACTTTGTTCGTGCGCTGGATGATGTTCATCCAGATAGTGGGTGGAATAAATGCTGAGCTTGTTTTTACGATCGCTGCGTAACACGATGCTGATGGCATCAATGTCGAAGTAGTGATGGATCTCTTTGGCGACTTCGCTGACCAGTTCGTCAATGTCCAGGCGGGAGAGTACCGCATTGGTGATGGCGACCAGGATGCGAAAGTTATCACGCTCGCGGCACAACAGATCGTAATCGACGTTGTTGCTGACCCTGCTTTGAATTTGTTCAGCAACGACGCCGACTATTTGGGTGAAGGTCTGTAGACGGTTATATTCTTTTTCACTCCATGGACGATCTTCATTACGGATGAACTCGCAACCGCCAAAGATACGCCCATCCGCCGCCAGCGGCAGCAGGCAGTAGTGGCCAAATTCAGAATACAGTCCACCTGAAGCCAACTGTGGCCAGGTTTCCGTAAACTCGTGATAGTTGCAGTGCAGCGCATCGGGGCGAGACAAAATACGGCGTACTGGACCATGGGCCAGTACCGTTTCGTCTTCATAATCGATGGGTTTACCATTTTCACGCGTCGCAAAATAACGCGCACGCTGCGTTTGTGCCTGCCATAAGACAATAGCCGCACAGTCGGCCAGCGCTGAACGCTTGACCAGCTGCGAAAGCGCCTCGCTGAGAGACGGGAGATCGGGCTGCTGTAATAATGTACGAGTAATATCGAACAGGCCTTGCTGTCCGAGGTCACTCATCGGTGTATACGACATATTGCTTTTCCAGGAAAAGCACCGCAGAACGGTGCGAAAACGGTAAATGAATTATAGGTATAAGTCGTAAATTATTGCCGGATAGCTGACCGCGAACTCGCTGGTCACGCAATCCGTAGGCCTGATAAGCAAAGCGCCATCAGGCGATAATGCAGCGTTAATGCCGGATGTCGACGCAAATGCGTCTTATCCGGCCTACAGTATGCTGCCAACTGGCTGCTAGCATATACGAGGTAAAGGTTCGGCGTGTGGTAAATCAAGGGTTCGTTTCACGCCGTAAAGTCCGGCCAGACGCACACCTTTGCGTTCTACCACTTCGCCAATCATTGCGGCGTCGCGTCCTAAAGGATGCGCGCGCAGTGCGGCAAGCGCCGTTTCAGCAGCCTGACGCTCAACGGCAATCACCAGCTTACCTTCGTTAGCAAAATTGAGCGCATCCAGACCCAGCAGTTCGCAAACGCCACGCACCGCGGGCTTCACGGGCAGGGCCGCTTCAGACAGCTCAATGCCAAACCCACATGATGCGGCAAATTCGTGCGTTACTGCATTCACGCCGCCACGGGTTGCATCACGCAGCGCCTTCACGCCGGGAATATCACGTAGCGTCTGGATAAGCGGCGTCAATACCGCGCAGTCGCTGACCAGTTCGCCATCAAGACCCAGTTGTTCGCGCAGGTTAAGGATCGTTGCACCATGATCACCCAGCGTGCCGCTGACCAGCAGCACATCGCCCACGCTCAGGGTCTGTGCGCCCCAGTGAATGTTGGCGGGGATCGCGCCCATTCCGGCGGTGTTGATAAAAAGTTTGTCCGCCGCGCCGCGCTGTACAACCTTGGTGTCGCCGGTGACGATGGCGATACCCGCTTCGCGCGCGGTTGCCGCCATGCTGTTAACGACGGTTTTCAGCGTCTCCATTGGTAAACCTTCTTCGAGGATAAAACCGCAGGAGAGATAGCGCGGGATCGCGCCGCTGACCGCCACGTCGTTAGCCGTACCACAGATAGCCAGCTTGCCGATATTACCGCCCGGGAAGAACAACGGATCGATAACATAGCTGTCGGTTGAAAACGCCAGACGATCGCCTTCAGCGACCAGTTGCGCCAGTTCCAGACGTGCCTGATCTTCTTGTTCCGCCAGCCACGGATTCGCGAATGCCTCCATAAACAGACTGTTGATCAACTGCTGCATAGCCTGACCGCCGCTACCGTGGGCGAGTTGTACGCTGCTCATGCTTCACACTCCTGCTGACGATACTGATACCAGGCGGCACATGCGCCTTCTGAGGAGACCATCAGGGCGCCAAACGCGCTCTCCGGGTTACACGTTTTGCCAAATAATGGGCACTGATGTGGTTTACATCTGCCCGTCAGCACTTCCCCACAACGCGCGCGCGGATCGTCATACACCTGTTGCGGCGCTGGCTGGAAATGGGCTTCGGCATCAAAGCGCTGATAGTCAGGCGTCAGGTGAACGCCAGAGGATTCGATAACGCCCAGACCGCGCCATTCGCTGTCGCCATTGACGCAGAACACCTCGGCGATGGCCTGTTGCGCTAACGCGTTACCGGCATCCGGTACCACGCGGCGGTACTGGTTTTCTACCTGGCTGTGCGCGGCAATTTTCTGCTCAATTAACATCACCACGCCTTGCAGGAGATCGAGCGGTTCAAAACCGGCGACCACTAACGGACGATGGAAGTCTGAAGCAATGAAATTATAGGCATCTGTGCCAATCACCATGCTGACGTGGCCTGGTGCTAAAAAGGCGTCAATACCGTTGTCCGGCTGTTCCAGCAGGCTGCGCAGCGTAGGGATAAGCGTGATGTGCTGGCAGAAAAAGTAAAAGTTCTGCACGTCACGCTGCTTTGCCTGTTGCAGAGTGATAGCGGTCGTTGGCATTGTGGTTTCAAAACCCAGACCAAAGAACACCACCTTACGCGTTGGGTTTTCCTGTGCCAGCTTCAGCGCATCCATCGGTGAATAGACGATACGGATATCTGCACCGCGCGCCTTGGCTTGCAGCAGGGAGCCTTGCTTACCCGGGACGCGCATCGCATCGCCAAAGGTGCAGAAAATCACTTCTGGATGGCTGGCGATTTCTACACAGCTGTCGATTCTACCCATCGGCAGAACGCAAACCGGGCAACCCGGACCATGAATAAACTCCACGTTTTCCGGTAGCAACTGGTCGAGGCCGAATTTGAAGATAGCGTGGGTATGACCACCACAAACTTCCATGATGCGCAGTGGGCGTTCAGCCGTGTAGGGGAGGTGGGCGGCACGTTCAGACAGGTGCTCTATCAGTTGCATCACCTGCTCTGGTGCGCGGTATTCGTCAACAAAACGCATTTATTTTTCCTCGCCGTACAGCAACGCGCCGACATCCGGCTCAACGTCAAACATGTTTTGCAGCGCGTCGAGCGTATCGCGCGCTTCAGCTTCATTAATGATGCTCATGGCAAAACCGACGTGGACCAGTACCCACTGGCCGAGGCGCGGTTGGCCATGCTCATCACAGCTACCGACCAGCGTCAGGTCGACGTCGCGCTGAATACCGCAAACGTCGACTTTGGCCTGGTTGCCATCAATGGTGCGGATTTGACCCGGAACACCTATGCACATCGCTGCGTCTCCAGCCAGGAGAGCCATTGATCCATCCCTTCACCACTGGTGGCGGAAATCAGGATAATCTCAATTCCCGGGTTCACTTCCCGGGCGCTGGCGATGCATTTTTCAACGTCAAAATTGAGGTACGGTAGCAGATCCACTTTGTTGAGCAGCATCAGTGATGCGGCGGCAAACATATGTGGATATTTCAGCGGTTTGTCTTCACCTTCGGTGACGGAAAGCACGGCCACTTTATGGCGCTCGCCGAGGTCGAAGCTGGCCGGGCAGACCAGGTTACCGACGTTCTCAATGAACAGAATGCCGTTATCGTCAAGCGGCAAACGCGGCGCGGCGTCAGCGATCATTTGTGCGTCAAGGTGGCAACCTTTACCGGTGTTGACCTGAATGGCGGGCGTGCCTGTGGCGCGAATACGGGCAGCATCGTTCACCGTCTGCTGGTCACCTTCAATAACGGCGCACGGCACGCTATCTTTCAGCTTCATCAGCGTTTCGGTCAGCAGCGTGGTTTTACCGGAGCCCGGGCTTGAAACAAGGTTCAGCACCAGATGCTGACGGGCCGCAAAGCGGGCACGGTTGCGCTCGGCCAGGCGGTTGTTTTTGTCCAGTACGTCAATTTCCACTTCCAGCATACGGCGTTGGCTCATACCTGGTGCGTGGGTTCCTGCCTCACCGTGACCGTAGTGCAAATCGCCTTCTTCGGTCTGGCTCGGTGTGAAATTTGAGGTCTTCACACCGGTAATATTCAGCGCTGGACGAGCCGCTGGGGCAAATGGCGCGCTGCGAAACGCCGAGTGGGGATTATGCTCATCACCCTCTATATATAGGTTGCCTTCAGCGCAACCACATGTCGTACACATCGCTCACTCCTGATCTTTTTACTTGCGATACATCTGTTGCCGGATGACTGCGTTGCCTTATCCGGCCTACAAACGAGCTCTTTCTGTAGGCTGGATAAGACGCTTAAGCGTCGCCATCCGGCGCTGGAGTCTGATCTATTTCAATACGTCGAATCTGTAAGCCGTCATCGGCCACAATTCTCAGCATATCGCTGTTGCATTGCGGACATCGGCGCACGCGTTGCGTCAGTAACGTGACGTATTGCTGACAAGATTCGCACCAACATTCGGCTTCTTGTTCTTCGAGGTGGAGTTTACAACCTTCTGCAAGGGTCCCGCGGCATACCAGATCAAAACAAAAGGAGAGAGCGCTGGTTTCTACGCAAGAAAATGCGCCAATTTTGAGCCAGACCCCAGTTACTCGCTGAGCACCGTGTTGCGTGGCCTGTTGTTCAATCAATTCCAGTGCCCGTTGGCAGAGGGTTATTTCGTGCATACCGCCTCCTGTGAAGTTGCCGTATCAAAAGCAATAAGCATGCCAGGTTGATTTTTTTCATTCGTGACAATGACGACAATGACGAAATGACATGTCGTCACCCGCCTTTAATTTTTTATCTATATGAAAATTAAGAAATTTAATTTTGGCATGAAATGTGCTTAAGGCTGTTCATCTCTGCTAAACGGGTAACCTGACATGACTATTTGGGAAATAAGCGAAAAAGCCGATTACATCGCTGAACGGCATCGTCGCCTACAGGACCAGTGGCGTATTTACTGCAACTCGCTGGTTCAGGGGATCACCCTCTCGAAAGCGCGTTTGCATCATGCAATGAGCTGTGCGCCGGACAAAGATCTCTGCTTCGTCCTTTTTGAACACTTCACTATCTACGTCACGCTGGCGGATGGCTTCAATAGCCACACCATCGAGTACTACGTCGAAACAAAAGATGGTGATGATAAGCAACTGATTGCACAGGCACAGTTGACCATCGACGGTCAAGTCGATGAGCGTTTCAGTAACCGCGATCGCGAACAGGTGCTGGAGCACTATCTCGAGAAAATCGCCACCGTCTACGACAGCCTGTACACCGCGGTTGAGAACAATATGCCGGTGAATTTAAGCCAACTGGTTGAGGGACATAGCCCGGCTTAAGCCTCAGGTGCTGTCCACTTTGTCATGATGCGGTTTACATACTGCGTCACGATGTTTTAGGGAATGGGCATGTCGAAAAATGTCGAAATGACATTTTGCAGACATGTTTTCGTCAAAAATGACTATCACCTGAGGAATGCCTGGTGAATCGTTTTGTAATTGCTGACTCCACTCTTTGTATTGGCTGCCACACCTGTGAAGCCGCCTGCTCAGAGACTCATCGCCAGCATGGCCTGCAGTCAATGCCGCGCCTGAAAGTGATGTTAAATGAAAAAGAATCCGCGCCGCAGCTTTGCCACCAGTGTGAAGATGCGCCTTGCGCCACCGTGTGTCCGGTTAATGCCATTAACCGCGTTGATGGCGCCGTACAGCTGAATGAAAGCCTGTGCGTAAGCTGCAAACTGTGCGGGATCGCTTGTCCGTTTGGCGCGATAGAGTTTTCTGGTAGCCGTCCGCTGCATATCCCGGCAAACGCCAATACGCCAAAAGCGCCTCCGGCTCCGCCAGCGCCTGCTCGCGTGAGTTCGCTGCTGGACTGGGTTCCAGGCGTTCGTGCCATCGCGGTGAAATGCGATCTGTGCAGTTTTGATGAGCAAGGTCCGGCCTGCGTGCGCATGTGTCCGACCAAAGCCCTGCACCTGGTGAGCAACATGGATATCGCCCGCGCCAGCAAACGTAAGCGTGAGCTGACTTTCAATACCGATTTCGGCGATCTCACCTTGTTTCAGCAGGCTCAGAGTGGGGATGCAAAATGAGCGCAATTTCACTGATTAACAGCGGCGTGGCCTGGTTTACAGCGGCTGCGGTTCTGGCATTTCTGTTTTCATTTCATAAATCGCTGAGCGGCTGGATTGCTGGAGTTGGCGGTGCGGTCGGCAGCTTGTGTACGGCGGCCGCTGGTTTTACCGTTCTGACTAATGCGCTGGCGGTGAGCGGCGTGATGCCGTTTATTGGGCACAGTCTGCAAATTACTCCACTGAATGCTATCTGGCTGATTACGCTGGGACTGTGCGGCCTGTTTGTCAGCCTGTACAACATTGACTGGCATCGTCATCCGCAGGTGAAAGCTAACGGCCTGCTGGTGAATCTGCTGATGGCCGCGGCGGTATGTGCGGTGGTTGCCAGCAACCTCGGTACGCTGGTGGTGATGGCGGAAATCATGGCGCTGTGTGCCGTGTTCCTCACCGGATGCAGTAAAGAAGGCAAACTGTGGTTTGCGCTGGGGCGTATTGGTACGCTGCTGCTGGCGGTTGCCTGCTACCTTGTGTGGCAACGTTACGGCACTCTGGAGCTGCGTCTGCTAGACCTGCGCACCCAGGAGCTGCCGCTCGGGTCTGACATCTGGCTGCTGGGCGTGGCAGGTTTTGGCCTGCTGGCCGGGATTATTCCTCTGCATGGTTGGGTGCCACAGGCACACGCCAATGCCAGCGCACCGGCTGCGGCACTGTTCTCTACCGTCGTCATGAAGGTCGGTCTACTGGGTATTCTCTCCCTGTCGCTGCTGGGCGGTAATGCACCGCTGTGGTGGGGGGTTACGCTGCTGGTGTTGGGCATGATCACCGCATTTGTTGGCGGTCTGTATGCGCTGATGGAACACAATATCCAGCGCCTGCTGGCGTACCACACGCTGGAAAACATCGGCATTATTCTGTTGGGGCTGGGCGCTGGCGTGACCGGGATTTCCCTGAATCAACCGGCGCTGATTGCGCTGGGTTTGACCGGCGGTCTGTACCACCTGGTAAACCACAGCCTGTTCAAAAGCGTTCTGTTCCTGGGCGCAGGCAGCATCTGGTTCCGTACCGGTCATCGTGATATCGAAAAACTGGGCGGTATCGGCAAACGCATGCCGGTTATCTCTCTGGCGATGCTGGTTGGCCTGATGGCGATGGCCGCGCTGCCGCCGCTGAACGGTTTTGCCGGTGAGTGGGTTATCTATCAATCCTTCTTCAAGCTGGGTAACAGCGGGGCGTTTGTCGGTCGTCTGTTAGGGCCGTTGCTGGCGGTTGGGCTGGCAATTACCGGCGCGCTGGCGGTGATGTGTATGGCGAAAGTCTATGGCGTAACGTTCCTTGGTGCACCGCGCACGAAGGAAGCTGAAAACGCCTGCTGCGCACCAATCCTGATGGGCGTGAGCGTCGTTGCGCTGGCTATCTGCTGTGTGATTGGCGGCGTGGCTGCGCCGTGGCTGCTGCCGATGATCTCCTCTGCCGTTCCGCTGCCGCTGGAAACTGCGAACACCACCGTTTCTCAGCCAATGATCACGCTGCTGCTGATCGCATGTCCGCTGCTGCCGTTCATCATCATGGCAATTTTCAAAGGCAACCGTCTGCCGTCGCGTTCACGCGGTGCGGCATGGGTGTGTGGTTACGATCACGAGCAGTCAATGGTCATTACCGCGCACGGTTTTGCCATGCCGGTGAAAGAAGCCTTTGCCCCGGTACTCAAACTGCGTAAGTGGTTGAATCCGGTATCACTGGTTCCGGGCTGGCAGAATGCGGCTGCGCCGGTGCTGTTCCGTCGCCTGGCGCTGATTGAGCTGGCGGTGCTGGTGGTGATTGTGGTTTCACGAGGAGCCTGAAAATGAGTGTTTTATATCCGTTAATTCAGGCGCTGGTGCTGTTTGCCGTTGCGCCGCTGCTGTCCGGCGTTACCCGCGTGGCGCGCGCGCGTTTGCACAATCGCCGCGGTCCGGGCGTTTTGCAGGAATACCGCGACATTATCAAACTGCTGGGCCGTCAGAGCATTGCGCCTGCGGATTCCAGTTGGGTCTTCCGCTTGACGCCGTTTGTGATGGTGGGCGTGATGCTGACTATCGCCACTGCGCTACCGGTAGTGACCGTTGGCTCACCGCTGCCGCAACTGGGCGATCTGATCACCTTAATTTACCTGTTCGCCATTGCCCGTTTTTTCTTCTCTATCGCGGGACTGGATACCGGTAGCCCGTTTACCGCCATTGGTGCCAGCCGTGAAGCGATGCTCGGCGTGCTGGTT
Organism: Citrobacter sp. ABFQG; assembly: GCF_004322975.1. Taxonomy (NCBI): domain Bacteria; kingdom Pseudomonadati; phylum Pseudomonadota; class Gammaproteobacteria; order Enterobacterales; family Enterobacteriaceae; genus Citrobacter; species Citrobacter sp. ABFQG. Next base: position 4,532,422 of record NZ_CP036435.1, on the reverse strand, counting down.
GAACCTATCCTGTTGCTGGGGCTGTGGGTAGCGGCACAGGTTGCGGGTTCAACCCATATCAGCAATATCGCCGATACCATTTACCACTGGCCTGCTGCGCGCAGCATCCCGCTGATTCTGGCACTGTGTGCCTGTGCTTTCGCCACCTTTATCGAAATGGGCAAACTGCCATTCGATCTGGCAGAAGCAGAGCAAGAGCTGCAGGAAGGTCCATTGACTGAATACAGCGGCAGCGGTTTTGCCGTGCTGAAATGGGGCATTAGCCTCAAGCAACTGGTCGTTCTGCAAATGTTCGTTGGTGTGTTCCTGCCGTGGGGACAGATGGAAACCTTCACCGCGGGTGGGCTGCTGCTGGCGCTGGTGATTGCCGTCGTCAAGCTGGTCCTCGGCGTGCTGGCCATCGCCCTGTTCGAAAACAGCATGGCGCGTTTGCGTTTTTGCGCCACTTCACGCGTGACCTGGGCCGGTTTTGGGTTTGCGTTTTTAGCGTTCGTCTCCTTGCTGGTGGCGTGATTTAAGAGAGTTTGAGCATGTCTGAAGAAAAATTAGGTCAACAATATCTCGCTGCGCTGCATCAGGCCTTTCCGGGCGTGGTACTGGATGAAGCCTGGCAGACCAAAGATCAGCTGACGATCACCGTCAAGGTGAACTACCTGCCGGAAGTGGTGGAGTTCCTGTACTACAAACAGGGCGGCTGGTTGTCCGTGTTGTTTGGTAACGACGAACGCCAGCTGTGCGGCCATTACGCTGTTTATTATGTGATGTCGATGGAGCAGGGCACCAAATGCTGGATAACCGTCCGCGTTGAAGTCGATGCCAATAAGCTGGAGTTCCCGTCCGTCACGCCGCGCGTTCCGGCTGCGGTCTGGGGCGAGCGCGAAGTGCGCGATATGTACGGTTTGATCCCGGTTGGCTTGCCGGATGAGCGTCGTCTGGTACTGCCCGATGACTGGCCGGACGAACTCTATCCGCTGCGTAAAGACAGCATGGATTATCGTCAGCGCCCGGCGCCGACTACCGATGCTGAAACCTACGAGTTCATCAACGAACTGGGCGACAAGAAAAATAACGTGGTGCCGATTGGCCCGTTGCACGTCACCTCCGATGAACCCGGTCACTTCCGCCTGTTCGTGGATGGCGAGAACATTATCGATGCCGACTACCGTCTGTTCTATGTCCACCGCGGCATGGAGAAACTGGCGGAAACCCGTATGGGTTACAACGAAGTGACGTTCCTGTCAGATCGCGTGTGTGGCATCTGCGGCTTTGCGCATAGCACCGCCTATACCACCTCCGTTGAGAATGCGATGGGTATCGTGGTGCCGGAACGTGCGCAGATGATCCGTGCCATTCTACTGGAAGTTGAGCGTCTGCACTCGCACCTGCTGAACCTCGGCCTGGCCTGTCACTTCACCGGTTTTGACTCCGGCTTTATGCAGTTCTTCCGCGTGCGTGAAACGTCGATGAAGATGGCGGAGATCCTCACCGGGGCACGTAAAACTTACGGTCTGAACCTGATCGGCGGTATCCGTCGTGATCTGCTGAAAGAAGATATGATCCAGACCCGTCAACTGGCGCAGCAGATGCGTCGTGACGTGCAGGAACTGGTCGATATGCTGCTCAGTACGCCGAATATGGAACAGCGTACCGTTGGTATTGGTCGTCTGGATCCGGAAATTGCCCGTGACTTCAGTAACGTCGGCCCGATGGTTCGCGCCAGCGGCCACGCGCGTGACACCCGCGCCGATCACCCGTTTGTCGGCTATGGTCTGCTGCCGATGGAAGTTCATAGCGAGCAAGGCTGCGATGTTATTTCTCGTCTGAAAGTTCGTATTAATGAAGTCTACACCGCACTGAATATGATCGACTTTGGTCTGGATAACCTGCCGGGCGGCCCGCTGATGGTGGAAGGCTTTACCTACATTCCTCACCGTTTCGCACTGGGCTTTGCTGAAGCGCCGCGCGGAGATGACATTCACTGGAGCATGACCGGCGACAACCAGAAACTGTATCGCTGGCGCTGCCGTGCGGCGACCTACGCCAACTGGCCGACGCTGCGCTACATGCTGCGTGGTAATACCGTTTCCGATGCGCCGCTGATTATCGGTAGCCTCGATCCTTGCTACTCCTGTACTGACCGTATGACCGTGGTCGATGTACGTAAGAAGAAGAGCAAAGTCGTGCCGTACAAAGAACTTGAGCGCTACAGCATCGAGCGTAAAAACTCGCCGCTGAAATAAGGAATCGCCATGTTTACCTTTATCAAAAAAGTCATCAAAACCGGGGCACCGACGTCGTCGTATCCGCTGGAGCCGATCGCGGTCGATAAAAACTTCCGTGGCAAACCGGAACATAATCCGCAACAGTGCATCGGCTGTGCGGCCTGTGTGAATGCGTGCCCGTCGAACGCGCTGACGGTCGAAACCGATCTGGCCACCAATGAGCTGGCGTGGCAGTTCAACCTCGGTCGCTGCATCTTCTGCGCCCGTTGCGAAGAAGTTTGCCCGACGGCGGCGATCAAGCTGTCGCAGGAGTATGAGCTAGCGGTGTGGAAGAAAGAGGATTTCCTGCAGCAGTCCCGCTTTGCGCTGTGTAATTGCCGCGTATGTAACCGTCCGTTTGCGGTACAAAAAGAGATTGATTACGCCATTGCGCTGCTTAAGCACAACGGTGATAGCCGCGCGGAAAACCACCGTGAAAGCTTTGAGACCTGCCCGGACTGTAAGCGCCAGAAATGTCTGGTGCCGTCTGATCGTATTGAACTGACTCGCCATATGAAAGAGGCCAGCTGATGAGCAATTTATTAGGCCCACGTGACGCCAATGGTATTCCGGTACCGATGACGGTGGATGAATCCATTGCCAGCATGAAAGCGTCGCTGCTAAAAAGCATCAAGCGTTCAGCGTACGTTTACCGTGTGGACTGCGGCGGCTGCAACGGTTGCGAAATCGAAATCTTCGCCACGCTTTCTCCGCTGTTTGACGCCGAACGTTTTGGCATCAAAGTGGTACCGTCCCCGCGCCATGCGGATATCCTGCTGTTTACCGGCGCTGTAACCCGTGCCATGCGCTCTCCGGCGCTACGCGCCTGGCAGTCTGCGCCAGACCCGAAAATTTGTATCTCTTACGGTGCTTGCGGTAACAGCGGCGGTATTTTCCACGACTTATACTGCGTATGGGGCGGCACGGACAAAATCGTACCGGTGGATGTCTATATCCCTGGCTGCCCGCCAACGCCTGCAGCCACGCTGTATGGTTTCGCCATGGCGCTGGGTCTGCTGGAACAAAAAATTCACGCGCGTGCGCCGGGTGAACTGGACGAACAGCCCGCCGAAATTCTGCATCCGGATATGGTTCAGCCGCTGCGAGTGAAGGTGGATCGCGAGGCTCGCCGTCTGGCGGGATACCGCTACGGTCGCCAGATTGCTGATGACTATATGACGCAGTTAGGGCAGGGCGAGCATCAGGTGGCGCGCTGGCTGGAGGCGGAAAACGATCCGCGTCTGACCGAGATCGTCACGCATCTTAACCATGTTGTCGAAGAGGCGCGTATCCGATGAGTGAAACGGTGGTGTTCAGTCAACTGAGCCGTAAGTTTATTGATGAGAACGATGCGACGCCCGCTGAGGCGCAGCAGGTTGTCTATTACAGCCTGGCGATTGGTCACCACCTTGGGATCATCGATTGCCTGGAAGCGGCGTTAACTTGTCCATGGGACGAATATCTGGCATGGATTGCTACCCTTGCTGAGGGAAGCGAAGCCCGCCGGAAAATGGAAGGTGTGCCGAAATACGGCGAGATCGTTATCGATTTCAACCATGTGCAAATGCTGGCACGCGCGTTCGATGATGCGCGTGCCGTACAGACCCCGCAGCAGCAGGAGTGGAGCAAGCTGATGCTTAGCATGCTGCACGACATACACCAGGAAAGCGCCATCTATCTGATGGTGAGGAGACACCGTGACTGACGTTTTATTATGTGTGGGTAACAGCATGATGGGCGATGACGGCGCGGGCCCGCTGCTGGCTGAAATGTGTGCTGCAAATCCTCAAGGCAACTGGGTTGTCATCGACGGCGGTAGTGCGCCAGAAAACGATATTGTCGCCATCCGTGAACTGCGTCCGCAACGTTTGTTGATTGTTGATGCTACCGATATGGGGCTGAACCCTGGTGAAATCCGCATTATCGATCCCGATGACATTGCCGAGATGTTCATGATGACTACTCATAACATGCCGCTGAATTACCTGGTCGATCAACTGAAAGACGACGTTGGTGAGGTGATTTTCCTCGGCATTCAACCGGACATCGTCGGTTTTTACTACCCGATGACACAGCCGATCAAAGATGCTGTTGATACCGTCTATCAGCGATTAGCCGGTTGGGAAGGACACGGTGGATTCTCCGAGCTGGAAGCGCCAGAAGAGTAAACCGTATCAGTGCCGGATGTGAACGACATCCGGCCTGTTTTCCCAGTGTATCCTCGTCATTTAATTGCCTGCTCAATAATTAATTTCCCCTGCATCACTGATACATTCACTGCTGTACCGGTCGGAAATCCAGCTTGTTCCAGCCAGTCGCCGTTCAGCGTGAGCGAGGCGTGCCGACTGATTCGTCGCGTGTAACCCGTTTTTGGATCTTCATGGCGTTTTCTGACATAGCTGACTTTCAAGCGACGTACCGGTTTGGTGATTACCTCTGCTGATTTACCCTTTTTATCAAACATGCACGCTTCCTTGTGGTGAACGGCCAGGATTAAAAACTACTGAATAAAATGCCAGTAAAAAAGGATGAGGGCAAACCTGAAACTGGAAGGACGATTCCACATCTGGAATGTAATAAATGGAAATATGTAATTCTGCCGGAAGACTGTAATCCCCTCCGGCAGATCTGTTATGCCAGATCGGCGCCGTTGCTGGCGATCACTTTTTTGTACCACCAGAATGATTTCTTACGGGTGCGCGCCAGCGTGCCGTTGCCCGCGTCATCGCGGTCCACATACACAAAACCGTAGCGTTTGCTCATCTCACCGGTTGAGGCAGAAACCAGATCGATACAGCCCCAGGTGGTGTAACCCATCAGGGGCACGCCATCTTCAATCGCGTCTGCCATGGCGCGAATATGTTCGCGTAAATAGCTAATGCGATAGTCGTCATTGATCTCACCATTGGCATCGATTTCATCCTTCGCTCCCAGCCCGTTCTCCACCAGAAATAGCGGTTTCTGGTAGCGGTCATACATCATATTCATGGTGATGCGCAGACCAAGCGGATCGATGCCCCAGCCCCATTCGCTGGCCGCAATATACGGATTACGCAGCGACTTCACCACGTTGGCGGCGCTGGTATTGCCGGTGTTCATTTCCGCCGAGGCGCAGCGCGATGCGTAATAGCTGAACGAGACGAAATCGACGGTGTTTTTCAGGATGTCGTCATCTTCTGGGGCTTTTTCTATGACCACGCCTTTGTCGCGAAACACGCGGGCAGAATAAGCCGGGTAGGCCCCGCGCGCCTGCACATCAATAAAGAACAGGTTTTCGCGGTCTTTTTCCAGCGCGGTCCACACATCTTCCGGCTTACACGAATAAGGATAAAAATTACCGCCAGCCAGCATACAACCGACCTGGTTTTGCGGATTAATTTCATGGGCTATTTTAGTCGCCAGGGCGCTGGCTATCAGTTCGTGGTGAGCGGACTGATATTTCACCTGATCCTGATTTTCACCTTCTTCAAATACCAGCCCGGCGCCTGAAAAGGGGCTGTGCAGCATAATGTTGATTTCGTTGAACGTCAGCCAGTACTTCACCAGACCGTCAAAGGCCTCGAAGCAGGTACGGGCGTAGCGGGTAAAGAACTCAACCATTTTGCGGTTACGCCAGGAGCCGTACTCGGTGACCAGATGCATTGGCACATCGAAGTGACACAGCGTGACTAATGGCTCAATACCGTATTTTTTACACTCGGCAAACACGCTCTGGTAAAACGCTATGCCCTCTTCATTCGGCATCAGCTCATCGCCGTTAGGGTAGAGACGGCTCCAGGCAATGGAAGTACGAAATACCGTAAAACCCATTTCCGCCATCAGCGCGATATCTTCTTTATAGCGATGATAAAAGTCGATCGCCTGATGGCTAGGATAAAATTCGTTATCCCGCAGCGCAAAGCGCTTTTCCTGACCCAGCTTGACGGGCATCCGATGTGTGCCGTGGGGGATCATATCGACGGTAGTCAGTCCTTTGCCGCCTTCCCGGTATGCCCCTTCAGACTGGTTGGCGGCCAGTGCGCCGCCCCATAAAAATCCTTGTGGAAAAACAGACATAATTAACCTCAGTTCATACCAGTCAAATGCTGGCTCCATTGATATTGCCCGGTTGTGCGGCCTGGTTTTTTCTGGCCTGCGCGGCTGCATCTTCGACAGGGATATCTTCAAAGCCGAGAATCAGCGTTAATACAAAGGAAAGCACTACCGCCAGCGCCATCACGCCAAATACCCAAACGATAGTCATCGGATTGGCCGGATCGAAAAACTGGACGCTGGTGAACAGGCCAGGAGCTGCCATGGAGTGGCTTGCAAGTCCGGCCATTCCGGCAACGGCACCGCAGATAAAACCGCTGATAAGACTCGCAATCAGTGGTCGTTTCAGGCGGATCGCTACGCCATACAGCGCAGGTTCGGAAATCCCCGCCATGATGGCGGAGGCGGCTGCCGCTAACGCCGTCTGACGCAGTTCCGGGTTTTTGGTTTTCCATGCTACTGCCAGCGATGAACCACCTAACGACAAGTTGGCGCCGATTTCTGACGGCATCACCATGCCTTCTTTTCCGGTTTCGGCAATGGTCTGAATAATGGTTGGCGTAAAGACACGGTGCATACCGGTCATTACCAGCAGCGGCCACAGTGCGCCCATAATGGCCACCGACAGCCAGCCGAGATAGCCGTGAATGGTATAGACCAGCGCTGAAATTGCGCTACCGATCCAGATACCGATCGGGCCAATGATGACGATGGCGAGCGGCGCGGCGATCAGCACGATTAGCATTGGTTTAAGGAAGTTTTTGGTTACCGCCGGAGTGATGCGATCGACCCAACGTTCGATGTATGACAGGCACCAGGTCATCACCAGCGCCGGGATCACCGTGTAGGTGTATTTCACTGCCGTCACCGGGATTAGGGCAAACTCAACGTGCTCACCCTGCGCAGCCTTCGCCATCAGATCGATGAAGCTGGGATGCACCAGTACGCCCGCGATGGCGATTGCCAGCGACATGTTGGTTTTGAATTTGATAGCGGCCGACGCGGCGACCATCAGCGGCAGGAAGAAAAATGCGCCGTCACCGATAACGGTCAGAATGGTGAGCGTGGACGATCCTTTCTCCAGCACGCCGGTCATTTCGAGGATCATTGCCAGCAGTTTGAGCATTGATCCGCCGATAATTGCCGGGATCAACGGCGACATGGTGCCGATCAGCGCGTCGAGGATCCCCGCGCCAATCCGCTTCAGCGTCAGTCGGGGTTTGGTTTGCGGCTCAGCAGGCTGCATATTGGCAGGCAACAGGCTGACCACTTCGCGATACGCCTGCGAAACGGTGTTGCCGATGATCACCTGGCACTGGTTATCGCTACGCACCACGCCAAGTACGCCAGAAAGCGTCTTCAGCGTCGCGCTGTCGACCTGCGAGTCATCTTTGATAACGAAACGCAAACGGGTCATACAGTGGGTCACTGCTGTGATGTTGTCGACGCCTCCCAGAGCCGTCACAACGGAGCGCGCCAGCGCTGCATAATTCTTGGACATCGGATTTAATCCTGTTTTATCAGTAGGGTACGTTATGTTTTATCCGTTTACGTTGGGTCGCTTTTCTGGGTTATGAAACGCAGATAGGAAACCGGTTCCACAAAATCATGTTTAAAATATGAGTAATGAGCAAGATTTAATTTTGATCATTTTTTGTAATTGTGACTCCGATCACCAGATGTCAGCGTCTGCGATTTAGCAGCAAGGACAGCGGCGAAATGGTGCAGTACACTGCGTCACATTGAGAGAATAGGGATGAGTAATATGACCACGATGCTGGAGGTGGCGAAGCGTGCCGGGGTGTCGAAAGCGACAGTTTCCCGGGTGCTTTCCGGGAACGGCTACGTCAGCCAGGAGACCAAAGACCGCGTGTTTCAGGCCATTGAAGAGAGTGGTTACCGCCCAAACTTGCTGGCGCGCAGTCTGGCGGCGAAAACCACGCAGACGCTGGGCCTGGTGGTAACAAATACCCTTTATCACGGCGTCTATTTCAGCGAGCTGCTGTTTCATACCGCGCGGATGGCGGAAGATAAAGGACGCCAGTTGTTGCTGGCTGACGGTAAGCATAGCGCTGAGGAAGAGCGCCAGGCGATCCAGTACCTGCTCGACCTGCGCTGTGACGCGATTATGATTTATCCGCGTTTTCTCAGCGTGGATGAGATAGACGATATCATCGATACCCACAGCCAGCCGATTATGGTGCTTAATCGACGCCTGCGGAAAAACAGTAGCCACAGCGTATGGTGTGATCAAAAGCAGACCAGCTTTAACGCCGTTACTCAGCTCATTGCCGCTGGGCATAAAGAGATTGGTTTTATTACCGGCTCGATGGATTCTCCAACAGGCTTGGAGCGACTTTCAGGCTATAAAGACGCGCTGGCACATCATGGTATCGCGCTAAATAATGATCTGATTGTTAAAGGGAAATGGACGCCAGCCTGCGGCGCAGCGGGTGTGGATACTTTGCTTTCGCGCAAGGTCAATTTTACCGCGCTGGTGGCCAGTAATGACGATATGGCGATCGGCGCGATGAAGCAGTTGCACGAGCATGGCGTGAGCGTTCCTGCACAGGTGTCGGTGATTGGCTTTGATGATATCGCCCTCGCGGCATACACTATTCCGGCGCTTTCCAGCGTTAAAATTCCGGTAACAGAAATGATTCAGGAAACGATTGGGCGCCTGATCTTTATGTTGGGTGACGGGGCGTTTACGCCGCCAAAGACTTTCACCGGTGAACTCATCCAGCGCGACTCAGTTGCGCCGCCCGCTTCGCGCTGACGGCTGTCATTTGTCATCGTCACTAGTGACGATGACACGCCCTTCTTGCGTCCATCAAAATAAAATTCCTTTAATAACAGTGAATTAAATTCTGGCACGATTTGTGAATGCTTCGGCAGATATTCTGTCATTGCTGGAGAAATTGATGAACCGTTTCATCATTGCAGACGCCAATAAATGCATTGGTTGCCGTACCTGTGAAGTGGCCTGCGTGGTATCCCATCAGGATAACCAGGACTGCGCATCGCTGACCCCTGAAACTTTTTTACCCCGCATTCACGTCATCAAAGGCGTTAATGTCTCTACGGCGACGCTGTGCCGCCAGTGTGAAGACGCGCCGTGCGCTAACGTCTGCCCGAACGGTGCGATCAGCCGCGATAAAGGTTTTGTTCACGTAATGCAGGAACGCTGCATTGGCTGTAAAACTTGCGTTGTGGCTTGTCCTTACGGCGCAATGGAAGTGGTCGTGCGTCCGGTTGTGCGTAACAGCGGCGCGGGTCTGAACGTCCGTGCAGAAAAAGCTGAAGCCAATAAGTGCGACCTGTGCCACCATCGCGAGGCCGGTCCTGCCTGTATGGAAGTGTGCCCGACTCACGCGCTGATTTATGTAGATCGCAATAAGCTTGAGCAACTTAGCGCGGAAAAACGCCGTCGCGCGGCGCTGGATTCCACCGCATCTTTGCTGTTCTGATATCTGAAAATCCGCGTAAAATACGGTAGTACTTATGCCGGATGGCGGCTTCGCCTTATCCGGCCTACTGTTCGCATCCCCGTAGGCCTGATAAGCATCGCGCCATCAGGCTAACCGGGATTGATGACTGCGGGAATAATCTAATGACAATAAACAACCACTCCGGCGTACAGTTGCGTATTCGCGGCAAAGTACAGGGCGTCGGATTTCGCCCCTACGTCTGGCAACTGGCGCAGCGGTTACAACTGCATGGCGATGTGTGTAACGACGGTGACGGTGTGGTTGTGCGCTTACAGGAAGATCCGGCGGTATTTATTGCGCAGTTACATCAACACTGCCCACCGCTGGCGCGCATTGACAGCGTTGAGAGCGAAGCATTCGCCTGGATGCAGCAACCTGCCGATTTCTCGATTCGTCAAAGTGCTGGCGGTACGATGAATACGCAAATCGTTCCGGATGCCGCGACCTGTCCCGAATGCCTTGTTGAAATGAACACCCCCGGCGAACGTCGCTACCGATACCCCTTTATCAACTGCACCCACTGTGGTCCACGCTTTACGATTATCCGCGCCATGCCCTATGACCGCCCGTTCACCGTGATGGCGTCGTTCCCACTCTGTGCGCAATGCGACAAAGAGTATCGTGACCCGTATGATCGTCGCTTCCATGCCCAGCCCGTTGCCTGTCCGGCGTGCGGCCCTCATCTTGAGTGGCTCAGCACGGATGAGCGGGCAGTGAAAGAAGAGGCGCTGCAGGCGGCGGTATCGCGACTGAAAGCAGGCGGTATTGTGGCGGTTAAAGGCATTGGTGGGTTTCATCTGGTGTGCGATGCGCGCAATGATGACGCTGTCGCGCTGCTCAGGCTGCGTAAACACCGTCCGGCGAAACCGCTGGCGGTAATGCTGCCAGGTGATGACGGACTGCCCGAACCTGCTCGTCGTTTGCTGACTACACCTGCTGCGCCGATCGTGCTGGTGCAGAAACGCTATGTCGCTGCATTGAGCGAGGGCATTGCGCCAGGGTTAACGGAAGTGGGCGTCATGCTGCCCGCGAATCCGTTGCAGCATTTGCTCTTACAAGAGATGAATTGTCCACTGGTGATGACCTCCGGCAACCTCAGCGGCAGGCCTCCGGCCATTACCAACGCCCAGGCGCTGGAAGATTTAAGTGCGATTGCTGATGGTTTCCTGCTGCATAACCGCGAAATTGTGCAGCGGATGGATGACTCCGTGGTGCGTGATAGCGGGGAAATGCTGCGTCGTTCCCGGGGGTACGTGCCGGATGCGGTCGCGCTGCCGCCAGGATTTCGCGACGTGCCGCCGATGCTGTGCTTAGGCGCGGATCTGAAAAATACCTTCTGCCTGGTGCGTGGCGAACAGGCGGTTATCAGCCAGCATTTAGGCGATCTCAGCGATGACGGCATTCAGCAGCAGTGGCGTGATGCGCTACGCCTGATCCAGAATATTTATGATTTTACGCCACAGCGTATCGTGCATGATGCCCACCCTGGCTATGTTTCCAGCCAGTGGGCCAGCGAAATGAATCTGCCAACCGAAACGGTATTGCATCACCATGCTCATGCCGCTGCATGTCTTGCCGAGCACGGCTGGCCGCTCGATGGCGGCGATGTGATTGCTCTGACGCTGGACGGCATTGGTATGGGGGAAAATGGCGAGCTGTGGGGCGGCGAATGTCTGCGGGTCAACTATCGTGAATGCGAACACCTTGGCGGCTTACCGGCGGTAGCGCTGGCGGGTGGCGATTTAGCGGCAAAACAGCCATGGCGCAATCTGCTCGCGCAGTGCCTGCGTTTTGTTCCTGACTGGCAGCGTTACCCGGAAACATCGGGGCTACAGCATCAAAACTGGAACGTACTGGCGCGCGCCATCGAGCGGGGAATCAATGCCCCGCTGGCATCGTCGTGTGGGCGCTTGTTTGATGCGGTTGCCGCCGCGTTGCATTGTGCGCCGGAATCGTTGAGTTATGAAGGTGAGGCGGCCTGTGCGCTGGAGGCGCTGGCATCGCAGTGTGCAGGCGTTGATCACCCTGTTACGGTGCCGCTTAATGGCAATCAACTGGACTTAGCGATTTTTTGGCAGCAATGGCTGATCTGGCAGACCGACCCTGCAGAAAGAGCGTGGGCGTTTCACGACGCGCTGGCGTGTGGTTTTGCCACGCTGATGCGTGAGCAGGCCGAAGCGCGCGGAATTAAAACGTTAGTATTCAGCGGTGGCGTGATGCATAACCGCTTATTGTCGGCCCGTCTGGCGTTTTATCTGCGTGATTTTACCTTACTGTTCCCGCAGCGTTTACCGGCGGGCGACGGCGGGTTGTCATTGGGACAGGGCGTGATTGCCGCGGCGCGGGTGTTGACGCAAAAATAAAAAAAGCCCCGGGACTGGCGGGGCAAGAAAAACATGTCGGGGCATACCGACAAGTGGCAACGCACATCCATGTGCGTGAGGTTAATAAATCAGTAGCAGCGTTGCCGGGCAAAGTCGTAGGCCGGATAAGCCGCGAAGTGGCGCCATCCGGCATCACAGACTTACACGGGCAACGTTTTCAGCAGCGCAAAGGCCTCTTTCATGCGGTCTTCACTGACGACAAACGCACACAGCTGGCCTTCGTCGTTCATCCCTCTTGCGACCATCCCCTGTGCTTCGGCGGCGATGTGCCAGTTCAGATCGCGGCGCTGGGTTTCCCCGGCCAAATGTAAAGGCAGTTCTGGCGTTTTGACTTTTACCAGCATGGCTGGCAGTTTCAATGGCGCATTGCCGCCGAGCAGGTTTTTCGCCAGATACATGGCGCTCAGCTGAATCGGCTGCAGGAACGGGAGCACCTGACCGTTAATCTCCGCACAGTCGCCGAGAGCATAAATGTCCGGGTGGCTGGTTTGCAGGTAGCTGTCGACGCAGACGCCACGATTGATGTTCAATCCGGCGCGACGCGCCAGTGCGGTTTCCGGGCGCAGACCGGTGGCGGCAATCACCGCATCGACTTCTACGTTGCGGCTACGATCGAGCGTAGCGCGAATACCGGTGCTGGTTTTCTCCAGACTCTGGAGCTGTGATTTCAGCAGCAGGTGTACGCCCATATCGGTCAGACGATGCTGTAAGCGACTGCTGACTTCTGGCGGCATCAGCGAAGCCAGAATGCTGGCAGCGTTGTCGATAAGCGTTACCGCTTTACCGGCACGACAAAAATCCATCGCCAGTTCACTACCAATCAAGCCGCCGCCGACAATCAGCACCCGCTGGGCGTCACGCAGCTGCGTTTCACAAGCGCGATACTCTTGTTGGCTGTTCAACGTGAGCATTAACTCACGTCCGGTAACCGGTGGTACAAAGGCTGAAGCGCCCGTCGCCAGCACCAGCTTGTCGTACTGCCACTGCTTGTCCTGACTTTTCACTACGTGGGCATCGGCGTTGATGTCGGTTACCCAGGTATGTGGGAACAGGCGCAAATTAAACTGTTCGGCAAACTCCCCCGCCGACTGGCGGGTGAGGTCGTCTGCACGCTGCGACTGACTGATAACATGGCTGAGATCGGGCTTGTTGTACTCATCCATGCTGTCCGCGGCAATCAAGGTCAGCGGAACATTCGCATCCTGCTTACGGATATTTTTGACTAACTGGCGGGCGGCGAAGCCCGAACCAATGATGACAATGCCGTGACTCATTTTGCCTCCGTTGCCAGTACGTCGAAGACGTCTTTACCTAGTGAGCATTCCGGGCACAGGAAGTTGTCCGGAACTTCGCTCCATGGCGTACCCGGAGCAACGTCCTGCAACGGTTCGCCTTTCGCCGGATCGTAAATCCACTGGCACACGCTGCACTGCATGCTTGGACCAAGATCGGCGGCAGCCGCAGCGGCACATGCACAGGCTTCTTCCTGGGCGACGGCTTTCACGGTTGTTTCCGGCAATGGAGCCAGCGCCCACTGACGCGCGATTTCACGGCCGTGCTGGCGGCACAGTTCCAGTGCATCCAGGTCCGGACGCCATTTCGCTTTCAGGCTCAGTGACATCTCGAAACCTGCATCCTGCAAACGCGTGGACAAACGGTCTACTGCACCGCCGCTCCAGCCGTGCGAGCCAAAGGCGCTGGCACGCTTGTTACGAAAACGCAGGCCGGTCATCTCTTCCACCAGACCGGCGATTTTCGGCATCATCACGTTGTTCATTGTGGAAGTCCCGACCAGCACGCCTTTAGAGCGGAAGACGTTGGTCAAAACTTCGTTTTTGTCGCTGCGGGCGACGTTAAAGATTTTTACCGCCACGTTCGGGTCGACTTCGTTGATGCCCTGGGCAATCGCGTCCGCCATCATGCGGGTGTTGTTGGACATGGTGTCGTAGAAAATGGTGATGCGGTCTTCCTGATAATCCGCCGCCCATTTCAGGTACAGCTCAACGATTTGTGTCGGGTTGTCGCGCCATACCACGCCATGGGAAGTGGCAATCATATCGACCGGCAGGTTGAAGCCGAGGATCTCAGTAATTTTCGGTGTAACCAGACGGCTGAATGGCGTCAGGATGTTGGCGTAGTAACGCTGGCACTGTTCGAACAGTTCAGTCTGGTCAACTTCGTCGTTAAACAGACGTTCGTCGCAGTAGTGCTGACCGAAGGCGTCGTTACTGAACAGCACCGCATCGCCGGTCATGTAGGTCATCATACTGTCCGGCCAGTGCAGCATCGGCGTTTCAACGAAGATCAGCTGCTTGCCGTTACCAATGTCCAGCGAATCACCGGTTTTCACTACGTTAAAGTTCCATTCCGGGTGATGGTGGTGCCCGTTGATAGAGTCAATGGCGTTGGCGGTGCAGTAAATCGGCGTGTCCGGGATGCAGGACATCAGCTCGGTCAGCGCCCCGGCATGGTCTTCTTCAGCGTGGTTAATGATGATGTAGTCGATATCCGCGAGGTCAATTTCACTGCGCAGGTTCTGCACGAATTCACGACTAAACTTGTGGTCTACTGTATCGATCAGGACATTTTTTTCTTCACGGATGAGATAGCTGTTGTAGCTGCTGCCGCGCAGCGTTTTGTATTCAGTTCCGTGGAAATCACGCACTTCCCAGTCACGTTGGCCAACCCAATGAATGTTATTTTTAACCAGAATAGACATAACAACCTCAATTAATTCAGCGTTTTTCAAAAAAGATGTTTTGCTAATTGCAGGTTGCGTGCCAACTTTTTATTTGTTTGATTTTAAAGGATTAGTTGTTTTACCACCTATAAGGTGGTAGTCAAAATGACTATATGTTTTATTGTCAATATGACAATATTAATTGTCAAAATGACAATGAGGTAGACATGAGCTTTTCCGTAGACGTGCTGGCGGGCATCGCCATTGAATTACAAAGCGGTATTGGGCATCAGGACCGTTTTCAACGACTGATAACCACCTTGCGTCAGGTGCTGGAGTGCGACGCGTCGGCACTGCTGCGCTACGAGTCGCGACAGTTTATTCCGCTGGCGATCGATGGGCTGGCGCAGGATGTTCTCGGCAGACGCTTTACTCTGGAAGGGCATCCGCGTCTGGAGGCGATTGCCCGCGCCGGGGACGTGGTTCGTTTCCCTGCCGACAGCGATTTGCCAGACCCGTATGATGGTCTGATTCCGGGGCAGGAGAGTCTGAAGGTGCATGCCTGTATTGGACTGCCGTTGTTCGCCGGTCAAAATTTGATTGGTGCGTTAACCCTGGATGGCATGGAGCCCGATCAGTTCGATGTTTTCAGCGATGAGGAGCTTAGGCTGATTGCCGCGCTGGCGGCTGGCGCATTGAGCAATGCGTTGCTGATTGAACAGCTGGAAAGCCAGAATATGCTGCCAGGTTCGTCGACGGCTTTCGAGCAGGTGACGGAAACCCAGATGATTGGCCTGTCGCCCAATATGATGCAGTTGAAAAAAGAGATAGAGATTGTGGCGGGGTCCGATCTCAACGTGCTGATTAGCGGCGAAACAGGGACCGGGAAGGAGCTGGTGGCTAAAGCTATCCATGAAGGTTCACCGCGCGCGGTGAATCCACTGGTGTATCTGAACTGCGCGGCGTTGCCGGAAAGCGTTGCCGAAAGCGAACTGTTTGGTCACGTAAAAGGCGCGTTTACCGGGGCTATCAGCAATCGTAGCGGTAAGTTTGAAATGGCCGACAATGGAACGCTATTTCTCGACGAGATAGGCGAACTCTCGCTGGCGCTACAGGCTAAGCTGCTGCGCGTATTGCAGTACGGTGATATTCAGCGCGTGGGTGACGATCGCAGCTTGCGCGTGGATGTGCGAGTGCTGGCGGCGACGAACCGTGATTTACGCGAAGAGGTGTTGGCCGGGAATTTCCGTGCGGATTTGTTCCACCGGCTGAGCGTCTTTCCCCTTTCGGTACCGCCTCTTCGTGAACGCGGTGAAGACGTGGTGCTGCTGGCAGGCTATTTTTGCGAGCAATGTCGGCTGCGGCTGGGACTGTCCCGCGTGGTGTTAAGCCCCGGTGCGCGTAGTCATCTGTTGAGCTACGCCTGGCCCGGGAATGTGCGCGAGCTGGAACATGCCATTCACCGCGCGGTGGTTCTGGCAAGGGCGACCAGGGCAGGGGATGAAGTGGTGCTGGAGGCGCAGCATTTTGCCCTGCAGGATGAAGCGCCAGTAACACCGACGGCGGAAGTTGTTGCGGAGATCCCACAGCATCACAACCTGCGTGAAGCAACAGAGTCGTTCCAGCGGGAGATGATCCGCCGGGCGCTGGCACAAAATAACCATAGTTGGGCGGCAAGTGCGCGGGCGCTGGAAACAGACGTCGCCAACCTGCACCGGCTGGCGAAGCGTCTGGGGTTGAAGGATTAGATAATACCGGCCTGATAGAAATCCTGCAGGTTGATAGCACCGGTGAGTTTACCGTTTTCATCGACCACCGGGGCGGCAGTGATTTTGCGCTTCATCAGGATCTCTTTGGCGTCAATCGCGCGGCTCTGCGCCTGCAGTGTAATGCCATTCTGGGTCATTGCTTCGCTAACCTGAGTGGTGAGCGCTCCGCCGCCAACCAGCCAGCGGCGCAGGTCGCCGTCGGTAAAGACCCCTTTCACCAGTGACTGGTCGTCGCAGACCGCGACCAGGCCAAGACCCGTGCGGCTGAGCTCCAGCATCGCGTCCATGACGCTGGTGGTAAGCGTCACCTGCGGGATGGCATCGTCACGGCGCATCAGATGATGCACTTTATTTAACAGACGAGCGCCCAGCGCACCTGCCGGATGCGAGCGGGCAAAATCTTCCTCGTTAAAGCCGCGCGCCTGCATTACGGCGATTGCCAGCGCATCGCCCATCATCAACGTATTTACGGTACTGGACGTCGGTGCCAGGCGCATCGGACAGGCTTCGCGTTCAACGGAAATATCCAGCACGGCTTTGGCGGCCAGGCCCAACGGTGAGGTCGGTTTTCCGGTCATTGCCAGCAGGGCGACGGATTTGTCTTCCAGGCGCGGAATGATGAGATCCAGCTCTTTCGCACCGCCGGAGTAGGAGATAAACAGCATGACATCACGGCTTTCGATCATCCCTAAGTCACCGTGCAGCGCTTCCGCCGGATGCACAAAAAAGGCAGGCGTGCCGGTACTGGCGAGGGTCGCCGCAATTTTTTTGCCAATATGACCTGATTTACCAATACCGGAGACAATGACTTTGCCTTCACAGTGGATGATAGTATTGGCGGCGCGGACAAAATCATCGCCCAGTCGCTCAGGCAAACGGCTGGCTTCCTGTAGTTCCAGCATTAACGTCTGACGGCCCGCGTTCAGTAGTGCATCACTCATTGGTTTCTCCGGTTATGATCACTTCAATCCCTTTTGCTTCCAGCGCCTGACGAAATGCAGGGTCGATACCTGCATCGGTAATCAGCTTGTCGACGCTTTCCAGACTGCATACAACATTAGGGCTTTTGCGCCCAAATTTTGACGAGTCAGCCATCAGAATCACTTCGCGAGCGGCATTACACATCGCTTTACTGACGCTAAACACCTCATTAAAAGTGGTCACGCCGGCATTGAGGTCAATGCCGTCGGTACCCATGAAGAGTTTATCAAAGCTGAACTGCTCAAAGGCGTTTTCTGCCAGCTGACCGTGAAATGACGCAGATTTTTTGCGAAAGGTCCCGCCCGGCATCAGGATGGTTTGCTCGTTGTCCAGCTCCGAAAGGGCGTTAACAATGTGCAGACTGTTGGTCATGACGGTGATGTTGCTAAAGCGTGTGAGCATCGGCACCATCTGCAGTACGGTGCTGCCCGCATCCAGAATAATAGAGTCGCCATCGTGTATAAAACGGACGGCAGCTTCGGCAATCTGCTCTTTTTTATGCGTATTAATTAGCGTTTTGTGATCGATTGGCGGATCGGATTCGTCTTTATTTAATACCACGCCGCCATAGGTACGAATGACGGTTCCGGCGTTCTCCAGAATGACCAGGTCTTTGCGAATGGTCGTGCCAGTCGTGTCAAAGTAGTGGGCCAGTTCTTCAACCGAGCATTTTCCCTGCTTTTGCAGGTGCTCCAATATGGCAGCCTGACGCTGACGAGGTTTCATAGGCGTGATTACCCTGACTTATGTATTTACCCGTCATACTTCAAGCTGCATGTGCGTTGGTCTTCCTGCAACTCGAATTATTTGGGGTATAGGTTGCAAAATGATAATTTCGCAAGCTATTAGCATTCACAACGAAATTACCCATGTTTCAGTTTAAGCGCCAATGATAGTGCATTCTGTGCTAACGGATCATGGGGAAAGATCACATCAGGCTGTAAATCATCAAGATGTTTGCCGGTTATCGTGGCAATTTTGCCGGGTCTGGCGAATACCGTAAGACCTTTCATAAATAACGTGTCGGTCACCCGCTGCTGCTCATTTAGCGCGATGGCGACTACCACGCGCGGTTTAAAACGCCCACCGGAGCGACCAACACCAACCCGACCCTGTTGGCAAAGCCTATCAAACGCCCGGTTAAAGCGGGATATTTGCCAGCCACCAAGCGCCAGTTGTAGACACCAGGCGATAGCGGCGACGGTAATCAGTGCGGAAACCATTTTGTACTCCTTTGATTTTGCCGGATAAGCGCAGACGCCATCCGGCAATTCAACATTAAAACATCACCTGACCGCCGGTGACGTTGATGGACTGCCCGGTACAGTAAGAGGCTTTCGGACTGGCGTAAAACAGCAGCATGTTTAGCACGTCCTGATAATCGCAGCCGCGCTTAAGCGGAACCTTATCAATGTAGTACTGCTCAACTTCATCTGGCTTAAGGCCAAGTTTGGTTGCATATTGCGGTAATAACGACTGGAACATCGGTGATTTCAACAGATTGCCGAGCATCAGTGAATGCACGGTAATGCCGTATTCCGCCAGATCCAGCGCCAGTGACTGGGTTAAGCCCACGCCGCCAAATTTTGCCGCGCTATAGCCTGAATTGTGTTTGCTGCCCACTTTCCCTGATTTGGAGTTGATCTGGATAATGCGTCCCTGCACGCCATCGCGGATCATCAGGCGTGAGAATTCACGTGCACAGAGGAAGTAGCCAACCAGATTGACCTGCAGCGAGCGGTCGAAATCCCCAAGCTGAAAGTCGCTGATAAACGCGGCTTTAGCGATACCCGCGCTGTAAACCAGCAGATCAACACGACCGAATATTTCATCCACTCCGCGCGACAGTGCCAGCACGCTCTGTTCGCTGGTGGCATCTGCGCCAAAACCGTAGGCGGTGCCTTCGCCAAACTCGGCGTTAATTTCTTGCGCCACGTTGGCGGCTTTATCGCTTTGAATATCCACCACCGCGACGCGGTATCCTTCTGTCGCAAGCCCACGGCAAAGGAATGCCCCAAGGGTCTGGCCTCCACCAATGACAACGGCAACCTGATTCATCTTTATCTCCTTCAATCTTAAGCAACAAACTTCAAAATACAGCCCGGCGTAATACCGTCCGGTACGGGACCTGCAACGTGTACGGTACCGGGGAATTCCGCTTCACTCAGTCCGTCAAAGCGCAGAGTGATATGCCCGAGTTCACGTAAGTTTTGTTCCGCCACGCTGCCAACGGCGGTGACCGGGTAGTGATGCTGGCCTAGTTCAAACTGGATCCCAGCTTGCAACGAACCGTTCAGCTCGCCGTGGCAATGGATGAAGCAAAACTCCTCGATATCCGCGGGCGCGCCTTCACGAAAGGTAATCAGCATCTGGTCGCACAATGCATCCGGGGCGCTCTGGCCGATACGGGTGATGGTGGTTTGATAAATCACGGTCATTTTTGAGTGCCTCTTATTGGTAAATAAAGCCGGAAACAAACCAGGCGATGAGAACGGTTGGCGCGCCGGTCAGAAAGCGGCTCACCAGAACGGATGGCACGCCGACGCGGACCGTGTCCTGACGCGCTTCGGCCAGCGACAACCCGACAGGAATAAAGTCACATGCGGCCTGGGCGTTAATGGCGAACAGGGCAGGTAGCGCCAGATGTGGGGGAATATTCCCCAAACCAATCTGTACACCGATCAGCACTCCGATAACCTGGGCGATGACCGCACCGGGGCCGAGGAAAGGCGAAAGCAGTGGGAAAGAGCAGATCAGTGCCAGCGTGACCAGTCCCAGCGGATGGCTGGCCAGTGGTGCGAGTCCATGGGCGATCCAGTCTCCCAGACCCGAAGCCATAATGATGCCGATCAGTGCTGAGACGAATGCCATAAACGGCAGAATGGTTTTCAGGACGGTATCAATAGTGTCGCGCCCGGCCTGGAACAGAACCGCAACGGCTGAACCCATGCCCATTCCGACTTTTGCCAACAGACCATCGCTTTGCTCGGTAATTTTCTTGCTGGTGTCGTAATCGCGTCCCATGCTGCTGCTTGCGGGCGTTGGCGTGGCGGACGCTTCGCCGACAACGGTAATGTTTTCTTCTTTTACGCCAGAGACATAGATATCTTCGACAATGTACTGAGCCAGTGGGCCGGATTTACCCGTAGCGTGAATATTCACCGTCGGTATACGGCGTTTAGGGTAGATCCCACAGCGCAGCGTGCCGCCGCAGTCGATGATCGCCACACCAATTTCGCTCTCCGGCGGCTCGCCCTCTTTGAAGCCATCAACGGCCTGCCAGCCGGTCAGGCTTGCTATCCTGTCGACGATCGCGGGGCGAGTTCCTGCGGTGATATAGACAATTTTCTTGCCCGGAACGGCATCCAGTTCAAGCGGGCCACCCCAGCCGCCGGTGCCTTTTTCAATACGAATACGTGTCATGATGTTGCTCCCGCCAGATGTACCTTTTGCTCAAGTTGAATGCCCATTTTTTTCTCGAAGATAGTGGTGGTGAAATCGGTCACCCAGCCACGGAAGAAGTTGGTCACCAGACCGACCAGCAAATAGCTCACCGCCAGTGGGCCAAGCGGAAGCCCCAGCGTGGTCAGTCCGCTGGCGATCCCCAGATAGACAAACAGTTCGCCGGGGTTGATGTGCGGGAATAAGCCGTTCATGGAATGGCAACTGTAAGACGCGGCGGCGTAGTAACTGGGCTTGTATTTTTCTGGCATAAAGCGACCCAGACTCAGCGTCATTGGGTTACAAAATACAAATGTGCCGATGCACGGCAGTAGCAAATAGCGGGATAGCGGGTTTCCGGCGCAACGCTGGGCAAAACGTTCAATACGCTGCTGACCGATAAAGTTAATCAGCGCATTCATGATGACCAGCAGACTGATCAGCAGTGGCAGAATACCGGTCACCATGCCGGTAAACACTTCTCCGCCTTTCTGGAACAGCCCGATAAACCACTCAGCACCGAGTGTGATGGTGTCGATCATTATTCTCTCCTGTAGGGATTTTTAGTTATCTTGCCAAACGGTGGCTGATTTTAATCAGATTGAAAGATATAAAAGTGTTATTTTGATCTCAAAATAAAAGATAAATATTTTAATTTGAAAGTTTTTGCGTGAAAGCTCGCAAATGTGATGGTCAGAGATGAAAGGGGATGTAAATTCTGTGAAGGAGAGCGACTACCGCTTCCTTGTATGGCGGAGGATGCTTTACCATACTTCTCCCAGGCTGAATTTGTTTAATGGATGTCTCATGTTCAAGCGTCGTTATGTAGCGTTACTCCCCCTTTTCGTACTGCTCGCTGCCTGTAGCAGCAAACCTAAACCTTCAGAGACTCAAACGACTACGGGTGCGCCATCCGGCGGCTTCCTGCTTGAGCCACAGCACAACGTCATGCAAACGGGCGGCGATTTTGCCAATAATCCGAACGCGCAGCAGTTCATCGAGAAAATGGTGAACAAGCACGGCTTCGACCGCCAGCAGCTGCAGGAGATCCTGTCGCAGGCCAAGCGTCTGGACTCGGTATTGCGTTTGATGGACCGCCAGGCACCGACGACTCAACCGCCAGCCGGACCTAACGGCGCATGGCTGCGCTATCGCAAACAGTTCATCACACCTGACAACGTGCAAAACGGCGTGGCTTTCTGGAATCAATATGAAGATGCGCTGAACCGTGCGTGGCAGGTCTACGGAGTTCCGCCGGAAATTATTGTCGGTATTATTGGCGTAGAGACTCGCTGGGGCCGCGTGATGGGTAAAACGCGGATTCTGGATGCGTTGGCGACGCTGTCGTTTAACTATCCTCGTCGTGCGGAATACTTCTCTGGTGAACTGGAAACCTTCCTGCTGATGGCGCGAGATGAAAGCGACGATCCGCTTGATTTGAAAGGTTCTTTCGCGGGGGCAATGGGATACGGCCAGTTTATGCCGTCTTCCTATAAACAATATGCCGTTGATTTCAATGGCGATGGACACATTAACCTGTGGGATCCGGTTGATGCCATCGGTAGTGTGGCGAACTACTTCAAGGGCCACGGCTGGGTGAAAGGCGATACGGTCGCGGTTCCGGCAAATGGTCAGGCACCTGGGCTTGCGAACGGTTTTAAAACCCAGTACAGCATTTCTCAGCTTGCTGCCGCGGGTCTGACGCCGCAGCAGTCGTTGGGGAATCATCAGCAGGCCAGCCTGCTGCGCCTGGATATTGGCACGGGTTATCAGTACTGGTATGGGTTGCCGAACTTCTACACGATTACCCGCTATAACCACAGCACGCATTACGCGATGGCAGTCTGGCAGTTAGGTCAGGCGGTGGCGCTGGCGCGCGTACAGTAATCGCTCCACCGGCCTACCGGAAGATATCTCTGGTAGGCCGGATAAGATGTCCTGGCATCGTCATCCGGCAGGTCTTATTTGTGCAACGGAGCAATTTTTGGAATCCCCCTCGTAAAACGTTCTCCCCATCCCCACATTGGTCATGAAAGTGCTATCTTGTCCGGCATATTTTTTTAACTGACAGAGGCTGAAATGACCGACAGTGAACTGATGCAGTTAAGCGAGCAGGTTGGCCTGGCGCTGAAAGCGCGCGGGGCAACCGTGACGACGGCGGAATCCTGCACCGGCGGCTGGGTAGCCAAAGCGATTACGGATATTGCCGGAAGCTCCGCCTGGTTTGAACGCGGGTTTGTGACCTACAGCAATGAAGCCAAAGCGCAGATGATTGGCGTGCGCGAAGAGACGCTGGCCCAGCATGGCGCGGTGAGTGAGCCTGTGGTGGTGGAGATGGCGATAGGCGCGTTAAAAGCCGCCCGCGCGCATTTCGCTGTTTCGATAAGCGGTATTGCGGGGCCGGATGGCGGTAGCGAAGAAAAACCTGTGGGAACGGTATGGTTTGCCTTTGCCAGCGCGAGCGGCGAGGGGATTACCCGCCGGGAATGCTTTAGCGGCGATCGCGATGCGGTCCGTCGGCAGGCAACCGCCTACGCGTTACAAACCCTGTGGCAACAATTTCTACAAAATACTTGATACTGTATGAGCATACAGTATAATTGCCTCAACAGAACATTATCTATCACGTTTCGCGGTTTAACCCGAAAGCGGCATGACAGGAGTAATTAATGGCTATCGACGAAAACAAACAGAAAGCGTTGGCGGCAGCGCTGGGTCAGATCGAAAAGCAATTCGGTAAAGGCTCCATCATGCGCCTGGGTGAAGACCGTTCCATGGATGTGGAAACTATCTCCACCGGTTCGCTTTCTCTGGATATCGCATTGGGCGCGGGCGGTTTGCCAATGGGCCGTATCGTCGAAATCTACGGGCCTGAATCCTCCGGTAAAACAACGCTGACCCTGCAGGTTATTGCCGCTGCGCAGCGTGAAGGTAAAACCTGTGCATTTATCGATGCAGAACACGCACTGGACCCGGTCTATGCCCGTAAGCTTGGCGTTGATATTGATAACCTGCTGTGTTCTCAGCCGGATACCGGTGAGCAAGCGCTGGAAATCTGTGATGCGCTGGCGCGCTCCGGTGCGGTTGACGTTATCGTTGTCGACTCCGTTGCCGCATTGACGCCGAAGGCAGAAATCGAAGGCGAGATTGGCGACTCTCACATGGGCCTTGCGGCGCGTATGATGAGCCAGGCGATGCGTAAGCTGGCCGGTAATCTGAAGCAGTCCAACACGCTGCTGATTTTCATCAACCAGATCCGTATGAAGATTGGCGTTATGTTCGGTAACCCGGAAACCACCACCGGTGGTAACGCCCTGAAATTCTATGCGTCTGTTCGTCTGGATATCCGTCGTATTGGTGCGGTGAAAGAAGGTGACAACGTGGTTGGCAGCGAAACCCGCGTTAAGGTTGTGAAAAATAAAATTGCAGCGCCGTTCAAACAGGCTGAATTCCAGATCCTTTACGGTGAAGGCATCAACTTCTACGGCGAACTGGTTGACCTGGGCGTGAAAGAGAAGCTGATTGAAAAAGCTGGTGCATGGTACAGCTACAACGGTGAGAAAATCGGTCAGGGTAAAGCGAATGCGACCAACTGGCTGAAAGAAAACCCGGCAACTGCGAAAGAAATTGAGAAGAAATTACGTGAGCTACTGCTCAATAACCAGGATTCAACGCCTGATTTCTCCGTTGATGACAGCGGCGAAGACGTAAAAGAAACAAACGAAGATTTCTGATAATCTGTTTTGAATCGCATGTTTTGAATCGCATATAGTAAAGGGCTGCATATCATGCAGCCCTTTTTCATTTCTGAAGGCTTACTATGACAGAAGCAACTTCCCGCCGTTCCGCTTATTCCCGACTGCTTGACCGCGCCGTACGTATTCTGGCGATGCGCGATCACAGCGAGCAGGAACTGCGGCGCAAGCTGGCCGCTCCGGTGATGGGGAAAAATGGACCAGAAGAAATTGATGCCACGCCGGAGGATTACGACAAGGTCATCGCCTGGTGTATTGAAAGTCGTTATCTGGATGATGATCGCTTCGTGCAACAGTTTATCGCCAGCCGTAGCCGCAAAGGTTATGGACCTGCCCGGGTGCGCCAGGAATTAAACCAAAAAGGGATCACGCGTGAAGCTATCGAGCGGGCCATGCGTGAGTGCGAAATTGACTGGGCAGTGCTTGCGCGTGAGCAGGCCATTCGGAAGTACGGTGAACCTTTACCTGTCGATTTTTCAGATAAGGTAAAGGTCCAGCGTTTTTTGCTCTATCGCGGCTATCTGATGGAAGATATTCAGGCAATATGGCGAAATTTTGACGATTGACCGCATACGGGATTTTACTTCCCAGTAAAGAAAACTTATCTTATTCCCACTTTTCGATTGCCAGAGGCGCAGTTTGCTTGCCGATGCTGGTAATGACATTTCGTTAGCTTGATTTCTTCAGGATAATTATGAGCAAGAGCACCGCTGAGATCCGTCAGGCGTTTCTCGATTTTTTCCATAGTAAAGGACACCAGGTAGTTGCCAGCAGCTCCCTGGTACCGAACAATGACCCTACTTTGTTGTTTACCAACGCCGGGATGAACCAGTTCAAGGATGTTTTCCTTGGCCTCGACAAGCGTAATTATTCCCGCGCAACCACCTCGCAGCGTTGTGTACGTGCGGGTGGTAAGCACAATGACCTGGAAAACGTCGGTTACACTGCACGTCACCACACTTTCTTCGAAATGCTGGGCAACTTCAGCTTCGGCGATTACTTCAAACACGATGCTATTCAATATGCATGGGAACTACTGACCGGTGAAAACTGGTTTGCCCTGCCAAAAGAGCGTCTGTGGGTCACCGTCTATGAAACTGACGATGAAGCCTATGAAATCTGGGAAAAAGAAGTCGGTATTCCGCGCGAACGTATCATCCGCATCGGTGATAACAAAGGTGCGGCTTATGCTTCCGACAACTTCTGGCAGATGGGTGATACCGGTCCTTGCGGTCCATGCACCGAAATTTTCTACGACCACGGCGACCATATCTGGGGTGGGCCTCCGGGAAGTGCAGAAGAAGATGGCGATCGCTACATTGAGATTTGGAACATCGTCTTCATGCAGTTCAACCGTCAGGCTGACGGCACCATGGAACCGCTGCCGAAACCGTCCGTGGATACCGGTATGGGTCTGGAGCGTATTGCGGCTGTGCTGCAACACGTTAACTCCAACTATGAAATCGACCTGTTCCGTTCACTGATTGAGTCCGTGGCGAAAGTCACCGGCGCGACCGATCTGAGCAACAAGTCGCTGCGCGTTATCGCCGACCATATCCGTTCCTGTGCGTTCCTGATTGCCGATGGCGTTGTGCCGTCGAATGAAAACCGTGGCTATGTGTTGCGCCGTATCATTCGTCGCGCGGTACGTCATGGCAACATGCTGGGCGCGAAGGATACCTTCTTCTACAAGCTGGTTGGTCCGTTGGTGGACGTCATGGGCTCTGCAGGTGAAGAACTGAAGCGTCAGCAGGCTATGGTTGAGCAGGTTCTGAAAACCGAAGAAGAGCAGTTTGCACGTACTCTGGAGCGTGGTCTGGCGCTGCTGGATGAAGAACTGGCAAAACTGTCTGGCGATACGCTGGACGGCGAAACCGCATTCCGTCTGTATGACACTTACGGTTTCCCGGTTGACCTGACGGCAGACGTTTGCCGCGAGCGTAACATCAAGGTTGATGAAGCTGGCTTTGAAGCTGCAATGGAAGAACAGCGCCGTCGCGCACGTGAAGCCAGCGGTTTTGGCGCAGACTACAATGCAATGATTCGTGTTGATGGCGCCTCTGAATTTAAAGGCTACGAGCACCTGGAACTGAACGGCAAAGTCACCGCGCTGTTTGTTGATGGTAAAGCGGTAGACGCAATTAACGCAGGTCAGGACGCTGTTGTCGTACTGGATCAGACGCCGTTCTATGCGGAGTCTGGTGGTCAGGTTGGCGATAAGGGTGAACTGAAAGGCGCAGGTTTTGCGTTTGCCGTTAGCGACACACAGAAATATGGCCAGGCCATTGGTCACATTGGCAAGCTGTCTGCGGGTTCTCTGAAAATTGGTGATGCAGTACAGGCTGATGTGGATGAAGCGCGTCGTGCGCGTATTCGCCTGAACCACTCCGCAACGCATCTGATGCACGCGGCGCTGCGCCAGGTTCTGGGCACACATGTGGCACAGAAAGGCTCGCTGGTTAACGATAAACTGCTGCGCTTCGACTTCTCTCATACCGAAGCGATGAAGCCTGCTGAAATCCGTGCTGTTGAAGATCTGGTGAATGCGCAAATTCGTCGCAACTTGCCGATTGAAACGAACATCATGGATCTCGAAGCGGCAAAAGCCAAAGGCGCAATGGCGCTGTTTGGCGAGAAATATGACGACCATGTGCGCGTTCTGAGCATGGGTGATTTCTCTACCGAACTGTGTGGCGGTACTCACGCCAGCCGTACGGGTGATATCGGTCTGTTCCGCATAGTGTCCGAGTCAGGTACTGCGGCAGGCGTTCGTCGTATCGAAGCGGTAACCGGTGAAGGCGCTATCCAAACCGTGCATGCTGAGAGCGATCGCTTAAGCGATGTTGCGCAGCTGCTGAAAGGCGATAGCCAGAATATCGCTGACAAAGTTCGTTCCGTGCTGGAGCGTACACGTCAACTGGAAAAAGAATTGCAGCAATTGAAGGAACAGGCTGCGGCGCAGGAGAGTGCAAATCTTTCCAGCAAAGCGGTTGATATCAACGGTGTGAAGCTGCTGGTCAGTGAACTCGCGGACGTTGAGCCGAAAATGTTGCGTACCATGGTTGATGATCTGAAAAATCAACTGGGGTCTACCGTTATCGTTCTGGCAACGGTAGTGGAAGGTAAGGTTTCTCTGATTGCGGGTGTGTCTAAGGACGTGACAGATCGCGTGAAAGCAGGGGAACTGGTTGGAATGGTCGCTCAGCAGGTCGGCGGTAAGGGTGGCGGTCGTCCGGACATGGCGCAAGCCGGTGGTACGGATGCAGCGGCTCTGCCTGCAGCGTTAGCCAGTGTGAAAGGCTGGGTCAGCGCAAAACTGTAATAACTATAAGCGTCAGCGCATGCCGAAACCCTAAGTTACGGCATGCGAATCAACGCTATCGACAATGATAAAGTCAGGTTGAAGTTGTGTATATCGGCTAAACTTAGGTTTAACAGAATGTGATGCCGTGACTGCTTACACTTAGGTGTTTGTCATCGCTTACTTTTTGGCGTTATATGATGGATAATGCCGGGATACAGAGAGACCCGACTCTTTTAATCTTTCAAGGAGCAAAGAATGCTGATTCTGACTCGTCGAGTTGGTGAGACCCTCATGATAGGCGATGAGGTCACCGTGACAGTTTTAGGGGTGAAGGGCAACCAGGTGCGCATTGGCGTAAACGCCCCGAAAGAAGTTTCTGTCCATCGTGAAGAGATCTACCAGCGTATCCAGGCTGAAAAATCCCAGCAGTCCAGTTACTAAGGTTTTCGCGTCTCACCTTTCTGGTGAGGCGCAACCTGATTGAGTCACCCTTTTTCTTCTCTTCTCTTTTCTTCTTCGTCCTCCCCATTTTTTCGATTCTACTGGGCGTAATGCCTTTCCCGACGAAGTTTCCGTTTGTTCACTGCTTCAGGAAATTGCCAATTTATCTGTTGATAAAACACTCTTTTTGCCGTTTTTGCAGACTAATTGCGCGTGAAATGTGCAAACGATAAAAGCTCTGGAAAAATTGTTTGACTTATAAGTCCCAGAAAGTAATATGTGCGCCACGCAGCGACGATGAGCAGAAACAAGTTCTTCGAAGCACTCGCAAGAGGCGTGTTGGTGAGGTGGCCGAGAGGCTGAAGGCGCTCCCCTGCTAAGGGAGTATGCGGTCAAAAGCTGCATCCGGGGTTCGAATCCCCGCCTCACCGCCATTTGCATCCGTAGCTCAGCTGGATAGAGTACTCGGCTACGAACCGAGCGGTCGGAGGTTCGAATCCTCCCGGATGCACCATCTTCTCTGCAATGACGCATTAGCGTTGTTACGGAAATCGATATCACTTTAGCAGCGATATCAAATCTGCAGTAAGTAAGTTTTCCTGATGCATCCGTAGCTCAGCTGGATAGAGTACTCGGCTACGAACCGAGCGGTCGGAGGTTCGAATCCTCCCGGATGCACCATCTTCTTCGCAGTATCAGTAGTAAACAGCAATTCCCGATGCATCCGTAGCTCAGCTGGATAGAGTACTCGGCTACGAACCGAGCGGTCGGAGGTTCGAATCCTCCCGGATGCACCATCTTCTCCGAGATAGCAGCAAAACTGTTGTTTCATGGTCTGCGAGATAATCGCCAGTACCAGGGAGAATAACGTTGCTTCAGCAACGGCCCGCAGGGCGAGGCGCAGCCGAGTAATCCTCCCGGATGCACCATCTTCTTCGCAGTATCAGTAGTAATCAGCAATTCCCGATGCATCCGTAGCTCAGCTGGATAGAGTACTCGGCTACGAACCGAGCGGTCGGAGGTTCGAATCCTCCCGGATGCACCATCTTCTCCGAGATAGCAGCAAAACTGTTGTTTCATGGTCTGCGAGATAATCGCGAGCACCAGGAAGGATAACGTTGCTCCAGCAACGGCCCGCAGGGCGAACGCTAGTGAGTCATCCTCCCGGATGCACCATCTCCCCCTTTAAATTATTTCCACATACTCTCTGAACACCCCTCAATTCGCTGTCAGCGACAAAATCAATCAATTACGATAAAATAACGTCTGGTCATTCGGCTTGTGAGAAGACGATGTACGAACGTTATGCGGGTTTGATTTTTGATATGGATGGCACCATCCTGGATACTGAGCCAACGCACCGTAAGGCGTGGCATGAGGTATTGGGGCATTATGGGCTGCGGTTTGATGAACAAGCCATGGTCGCCCTCAACGGCTCCCCAACGTGGCGTATTGCCCAGTCGGTAATTGAATTGAATCATGCCGATCTTGACCCCCATGCCTTAGCGCGCGAGAAAACTGACAAGGTGAAAAGCATGTTGCTGGATAGCGTCCAGCCTCTGCCGTTGGTTGACGTCGTGAAAGCCTGGCATGGGCGTCGGCCTATGGCAGTAGGAACGGGGAGTGAAAGCGCAATTGCAGAAGCGCTGCTCGCTCACCTTGGACTGCGTCGCTATTTTGATGCTGTCGTCGCAGCCGATCACGTACAACGCCACAAACCTGCTCCTGATACGTTTTTGCTTTGTGCCGAACGTATGGGGGTTATTCCGGCGCGTTGCGTCGTGTTTGAAGATGCCGATTTTGGAATACAGGCGGCGCACGCTGCGGGAATGGACGCCGTGGATGTCCGGTTATTGTGAGTGATGGACTGTCGCTCCTGTCACTGTTTGCCAGTAGTTTTCTCAGCGCCACGCTATTACCCGGCAATTCTGAAGTTGTTTTAGTTGCTTTGCTGGTCTCCGGGATAAGTCATCCCTGGGTCTTAGTCTTAACAGCAACAATGGGTAATAGCCTTGGAGGGTTAACTAACGTTATCCTTGGGCGTTTCTTTCCTTTGCGTAAAACATCGCGCTGGCAAGAAAAAGCCACTGGCTGGCTGCGGCGCTATGGCGCTGTCACACTATTATTAAGCTGGATGCCGGTTGTAGGTGATTTATTGTGCCTGTTAGCCGGGTGGATGCGCATCTCGTGGGGTCCAGTTCTCTTTTTCTTATGCCTTGGCAAGGCGCTGCGCTATGTTGTTGTCGCAGCGGTTACGACGCAAGGCATTATGTGGTGGCACTAATTGTGTTGTGAGATAGCCTTCAGGGTAACCAATACCATTATGCTAATTAAAACGATTTTGACAGGCGGGAGGTCAATTTGATCCCGGACGTATCACAGGCGCTGGCCTGGCTGGAAAACCATCCTCAGGCGTTAAAGGGGATTCAACGTGGTCTGGAGCGCGAAACGCTGCGTGTTAATGCAGATGGGTCATTAGCAACGACAGGCCATCCTGAGGTGTTAGGCTCAGCGCTAACGCATAAATGGATAACTACTGACTTTGCCGAAGCGCTGCTGGAATTTATCACTCCGCCAGGCGATGACATTGAGAAAATGCTCACATTCATGCGCGACCTGCATCGTTATACCGCCAGAAACCTGGGCGACGAGCGTATGTGGCCGTTGAGCATGCCTTGCTATATTGCCGAAGGCCAGGATATCGAACTGGCGCAGTACGGCACGTCGAACACCGGTCGCCTGAAGACGCTGTACCGTGAAGGCCTTAAAAACCGTTACGGTGCGTTGATGCAGACAATCTCAGGCGTACACTACAACTTCTCGCTGCCAATGGCTTTCTGGCAGGCGAAGTGCGGCGTAACCGAAGGCGAAGATGCTAAAGAGAAGATCTCCGCGGGCTACTTCCGTCTGATCCGCAACTACTACCGTTTTGGTTGGGTGATCCCGTATCTGTTTGGCGCCTCTCCGGCCATTTGTTCCTCATTCCTGCAAGGAAAACCAACAACTCTGCCGTTTGAAAAAACCGACTGCGGGATGTACTACCTGCCGTACGCGACCTCGCTGCGTCTGAGTGATTTGGGCTATACCAATAAGTCGCAAAGCAATCTTGGAATTACGTTTAACGATTTGCATGAGTATGTGGCAGGATTAAAGCGCGCGATTAAAACGCCCTCCGAGGAGTACGCAGCGATCGGTCTGGAGAAAGACGGTAAGCGTCTGCAAATCAACAGCAACGTTCTGCAGATTGAAAATGAGCTGTATGCGCCTATTCGTCCGAAACGCGTCACTCGTCGTGGTGAAACGCCGTCTGATGCGCTTCTGCGTGGCGGTATCGAGTACATCGAAGTACGCTCGCTGGATATCAACCCGTTCTCACCGATCGGCGTGGACGAGCAGCAGGTACGCTTCCTCGATCTGTTTATGGTCTGGTGTGCGCTGGCCGATGCCCCGGAAATGAGCAGCGATGAATTGCTGTGTACGCGTAAAAACTGGAATCGCGTGATTCTCGAAGGTCGCAAGCCAGGACTGACGTTAGGTATTGGCTGTGAAACGGCCCAGTTCCCGCTGCCTAAGGTTGGGAAAGATTTGTTCCGCGATCTGAAACGCGTGGCACAAACGCTGGACAGCATCGATGGGGGAGAGGAGTATCAGAAGGTCTGTGATGAACTGGTTGTCTGTTTTGACAATCCTGAACTGACTTTCTCTGCCCGGATCCTACGGTCTATGATTGATGAAGGCATTGGCGGTACGGGCAAAGCGCTGGGTGAGGCTTACCGAAATCTGCTGCGTGAAGAGCCATTAGAAATATTGCAGGAAGCTGAATTTATTGCTGAAACCGAGGCTTCGAAGCGTCGTCAGCAGGAGATCGAAGCGGCTGATACTGAGCCGTTTAGCGTGTGGCTGGAAAAGCACGCTTGATACAAAAGAAAAAGGCCACTCGGGAGTGGCCAAAATTTCATCTCTGAAAACAGGGATGATGATAACAAATGCGCGTCTTTCATATACTCAGACTCGCCCCGGAACAAAGAGTTCAGATTATTTTTAAAAAATTTATCGGAGGTGGCTAAATGCCGTTGTTAGATAGTTTTACTGTCGATCACACCCGGATGGAAGCTCCCGCGGTCCGGGTTGCAAAAACGATGAACACCCCGCATGGCGACGCAATCACCGTGTTTGATCTGCGTTTCTGCATTCCGAACAAAGAAGTCATGCCTGAGAAAGGTATCCATACGCTGGAGCACCTGTTTGCAGGTTTTATGCGTAACCATCTGAACGGTAATGGCGTTGAGATTATTGATATCTCTCCGATGGGATGCCGTACCGGCTTCTACATGAGCCTGATTGGTACGCCGGACGAGCAGCGTGTTGCCGATGCGTGGAAAGCGGCAATGGCGGACGTGCTGAAAGTACAGGATCAGAACCAGATCCCGGAGCTGAACGTTTACCAGTGCGGTACGTATCAGATGCACTCTCTTAGCGAAGCACAGGATATCGCGCGTCATATTCTGGAGCGTGATGTACGCGTGAACAGCAATGAAGAGCTGGCGCTGCCGAAAGAGAAATTGCAGGAACTGCATATTTAGTCTTATTGATTAGCTGTTCCAGTATTTAAATTAACCCCGGTTTATGTCCGGGGTTTTTTATTTCTTCATATAATCTATATCTATTATATTTACGACAGGAATATAATTTAAGCTAATTAATTGGTGACCTGTTAAATAACAAAACGTGATCTGGTAAACAGAAAATAATGGATAATTAACGATGCCAGCTCACACCGATCACATAAATCAAAAAACATAAATAATTAATAGAAAAACATAATGGAATACGCCAGATATCCAGGTAATAAAAAGACTCTTTTCATCGCTGGTGGATGGGGTTTTTATCAAATCTTATCTGGTATACATTAAACTTTAGGGATAAAAAATGAAGGTGAAATATTTAGCGCTTGTGGTCGGCGCTTGCTTTTCGCATAACCTTTGGGCAGCAAATACCGCTATTGAACAGCGTCTTGCTGAACTGGAGCAGCGCGTGATTAATGCCGAACAGCGAGCCGCAGATGCTGAATCGCAAATTCGCTCGCTGAGGCAGCAGCAGGTAGCCGCAGCGCCGACGGTGCAAGTACAATCTGCTGAACCCTCCGCCTCTACGGAAAATCCACCCAAGTTAACGCTATCCGGTTTTAGCGATATCAAGTTCTATGGCGACGTTGAGTTTAATATGGATGCGGCAAGCCGCTCTGGTAGCCTGACATCAACCAGAACTTCAGCAAATAAAGATTGGGCGCCGGGAACGAATGAACGTTGGGATATCAACGGGCGTCTGCTATTAGGGTTTGATGGCTACCAACGACTGAACAACGGTAATTTCGCCGGATTCTCAGTTCAGCCGCTGGCAGACCTGACCGGAAAAATGAATCTCGATGATGCAGTGTTCTTTTTTGGCCAGGAAAAAGACTGGCAAATTAAGGTCGGACGTTTTGAAGCGTACGATATGTTCCCGCTGAATCAGGATACGTTTATTGAATATTCAGGTAATACGGCGAATGATCTTTACAGTGATGGCTATGGCTATATTTATATGATGAAAGAGGGGCGTGGACGTAGCGACAGCGGCGGTAATTTCCTGATAAGTAAAACCATCGATAACTGGTATTTTGAAGTGAATACATTGATGGAAAATGGCAGTACGCTCTATACCGAGAAGCAGTACCACGGGATGGACTTAACCAATGATAAAAACGTGGCTTACGTGCGCCCGGTGATCGCCTGGCAAAACGGGCGTTTCTCGACGGCAGTGGCGATGGAAAGTAACGTCGTTAACAACGCCTACGGCTATTATGAGAACGGGAAGTGGATCGATCAGTCCGATCGTACGGGGTATGGTTTTACCATGACCTGGGACGGACAAAAAACCGATGCGGAAGACGGCGCGGTGATTAACCTGAATACTGCTTATATGGACGCGACCGATGAGACCGATTTTACCGCTGGGGTAAACGCGTTGTGGCATCGATTCGAACTGGGCTATATCTATGCGCATAACAACATTGACGCTTTCAATGCCACTAACCTGGAGGCCGTTTGCGAGGAAGACTGCTGGATCACCGATCCGGGCAGCTATGATATTCACACTATTCATGCCTCATATTTATTCCCCAATGTGATGGATATGAAAAACTTTAATATCTATCTCGGTGCTTATGCCTCATGGGTTGAGGCCGATCCGAACAATGGCGACAACAGCGAAGATGCACGTTACGGCGGACGCCTGAGATTCAAATATTATTTCTGATGCTGGCCACAATAAAAAAGGGATCCGCAGATCCCTTTTATCAGATAGTTAGTGCGCTCCGCCGCCGCCGCCGCCCGCGCCGAAGGGCGGTTTAGCGAACCATACCAGACCAAGCAAAACCAGGAAGATCCCCGCCGACATCCAGAAGATTTCGTTGGCGGAAATAATCAGCCCCTGATTAGTGATCTGCTGGGCTATCCACCCTGACGCCTGCTGGTGCGTCATCCCTAAATCCTGCAGCTTGTCGTACATTGCCTGAGCATTTGGGTTGTAGGGGTTAACGGATTCCGTCAATTGCGCATGGTGTAGCGACTCACGGTTAGTCCACATCGTTGTTGTAATCGATGTTCCAATAGAGCCAGCCAGCGTTCGCGTAAAGTTAGACAAGCTCGATGCAGCCGCCAGACGCTCAGGCGGTAAACCGGACAGCGTAATGGTCGTCAGCGGCATAAAGAAGCAGGCTACTGCGAACCCCTGAATAAACTGCGGCCAGGCCGATGCGCCAAAGTCCATACCCGGCTCGAACGTCCACGCGCGCCAGTAGAAACAGACGGCGTACATAATAAAACTGAACGTCACCAGCCGACGCATATCCAGCTTGTGCGCAAAGCGGCCGATTATTGGCGACAGGATCACCGGAATAATCCCAACCGGTGCGGACGCCAGACCGGCCCAGGTTGCCGTATAGCCGTAAACCTCCTGCAATAGCTGCGGCAGCAGGACGATGGCGCCGAAGTAGAGCATATAGGCCAGGCTAATACACAGGCAGCCGATGGTAAAGTTGCGCGACTTAAACAGCGAGAGATCGACAATAGGGTGCTCGTCGGTAAGTTCCCAGACGATCAGGAAGCTGATAGCAACCACGGCGACCACCGTCAGGATGATAATCTCCTGCGAGGCGAACCAGTCCAGCTCTTTGCCGCGGTCGAGCATAATCTGCAAACTGCCGATACCGATGACCAGCAGTGCCAGACCAATGGCGTCAATGCGCCGCTGCTCGGTTTTGGTTTCCCGACCGCGCAGGGTTTGCAGGGTCATCAATACCACCGCAGCCCCGATTGGCACGTTGATAAAAAATATCCAGCCCCAGTGATAGTTGTCGCTGATATAGCCCCCAAGAATTGGGCCACATATCGGGGCAACAATCACCGTCATCGACCATAGCGCGAGGGCGATGGAACGCTTGGCGGGTGGATAGTTATTCAGCAACAGGCTCTGTGACAGCGGAATTAATGGACCGGCGACAATACCCTGGATTACGCGGAAGAAAATCAGCATGTTCAGGCTGGTGGACATCCCGCATGCCCATGACGCAATGACGAAGGCGATAGTTGACCACATAAAGAGTCTTACTTCGCCAAAGCGTTTTGCCAGCCAGCCGGTGATCGGAATAGAGATAGCGTTCGCTACCCCGAATGAGGTGATCACCCAGGTTCCCTGGCTCAATGAAGAGCCGAGGTTCCCGGCGATAGTGGGGATCGCCACGTTAGCAATGGTGGAGTCCAGCACCTGCATGAATGTCGCCAGGGACAGCGCGATCGTCATTATGACGAGTTGCGCGCCTTCCAGCGGTTTTTGCTGTTGCATCACACGCACCTTTGAATTAGCCCGCGTTGGCCCGCACGATCTCTTCGATCATCTTATTGACCGGAGCAAGGTCGATTTCACGTGCATTACTTTCTGATACCGGCGTGGTGCGGACCTGGCTTGCCAGAATTTGTCCGTCACGATTGGAGGTATCGACTGTAACCAGCGTAGACAAACCGATCCGCAAAGGATGCTGTGCCAGTTGCTGCGCATCCAGTTCGATACGCACCGGCAGACGCTGGACGACTTTGATCCAGTTACCGGTCGCGTTTTGTGCTGGCAGCAAGGAGAAGGCGCTGCCCGTTCCCATATCGAGGCCGACAACTTTACCGGTATATTTCACGTCATCGCCATAAATATCGCTGACAACCGTCGCGGGTTGACCAATACGAATGTGGGCGAGCTGTGTTTCTTTGAAGTTGGCATCCACCCACAGGTTGGTGGCCGGAACAACCGCCATTAACGGCGTGGTTGGGCTAATTTGCGCACCAGGCTGTACGGCGCGACGGGATACATAACCGGTCATTGGGCTGACAATTCTGGTACGTTCCAGCGCCAGCCAGGCATCGCGCACTTCGGTGGCGGCCTGTTGTACGGCGGGTTGATCTTCCAGCTTGCTGCCGAGAATCATTGCCTGGTTAGCATTATATTGTTGGATTGCGACATCAAGCTGAGCCTGAGCGCTGGCGACGGCATCACGCGCATGTTGCAGCTCTTCGCGGCCAATCAGGTTGGCGTTGCCCAGCGGGACTCGGCGATTAAAATCGCTTTGTGCCTGCGCCAGAGCTGTTTTCTGCACTTCAATGTTGGCCTGTAACTGCTTGCTGTTGATCATCAACTGGTGCGTCTGACGCACGCTGGAGGCCAGCGCAGTTTTGGCTTTTTCAAATGCCTGTTTGGCATCTGTCTGGTCGAGGGTGACCAGCACATCGCCTTGTTTTACAAAGTCAGTGTTATCAGCCCAGACTTTCGTCACGCTGCCTGATACCTGCGCCATGATTTGAACCTGGTTCCCTGCCACGTACGCATCGTCTGTATCTTCGTAATGACGCAGTACTAAAAACCAATAAATCCCATATGCCACGGCAATGATAATAAAGAGCAAGGTCAGAAGGAGAAGCAGACTTTTACGTTTGCCATTCTTCTTGACCGGTTGCTGCGGGGTTTGAGTCTCCGCATTTGCGCTCATGTTGTTCTCCACGATCTTCTTTTTATTCACATCGGCTGAGCCGACCTGTTTATCAGACAGGCCAGCAGTATGCGTGCTGGCCTGTCGGTTTTTTCATTTATAAATCTGGATTTCTGAGCGAGTCGACGCCTTAGCGCAGCGCTTCTAACACCGCGCCATCCTGCTCCATCTGATCAAGACGGGTCAGAAGTTTACGGGTAATTTGCTCAAGCTGATCTTTTTCGGTGGTGCTAAGAGACGACCAGAGCTGGTGCAGGCAATTATGCTGAGGCGGTAACACCTCTTGCAAAAATGCATGGCCTTTCTCGGTCAATTGCAGATGCAGACAGCGGCGATCGTTATCGCTTTCGCGACGTTCGATCCAGCCACGTTTTTCTAACTCATCCGCGATGCGGGTAGCGTTAGTACGTGACGAGCCAAGCGCACAACTCAGTTCAGAAGGCTGAATACTGTGGTTTTCCTGAGACTCCAGCGTAATCAACGCCATAAACAACGTCTCGTTAATCCCTTGAGCTTTCAGCATCTTATTGCGATTTTCCAGCAGCTTGCCCTGCATGTGCATGCATAGACGAGTCAGAAGCACTTCCTGATAAGGGAACTCTTCGTAGCGGCTGGCGCGAAATTTTAGCATTTGTTCAATGGGCGTAAACGAACTATCCATTTGGGTATAACCTCATTAATTTCAGCCGATATAGTAACGACAGTGACAAATAAAGTAAATGTATTATTAATTTAAAATGATTGTTTTTATCTATAAGACAACCAGCATTTTCCAGGCTAATCCATAGCCCAGAGCACTCAGTAACGTTGGAATGATGATGCTGCGGGTCTTATAGAAGCTTGCACCCAGTATGACAAACCCCACCAGAGTAGGCACGAACCGACGAGCGTCGTGCATCACTTCTGGCGCGGTAGACACCACCAGCAGGGCGCAAATTGATGTAATGCCAATAGTGTCGAGTAATATGCCCGTCGCGCCGCGCTTCGTCGGGCGAACATTGCCGACCCCAAGACGGAGCGGCAAATAGCGAAAACAGTAATTTACGCAGCCGACCAACAGGCCAAGTAGCAGAACTTCATAGCTCATCAGGACCTCCTTGCCAAAATGACTGGATGAGCGCCGTCAGGCATCCACAGACAATACCTGCAAGGATAGCGGCAGGGATGGAAAACAGCATGACGCCAGCCAGCGCCCCGGCCAGGGCCGCAGTCACGCAAAGCGCCTGTTTTCGTTGGAATGACGCGAGCAGGAAGCTCATAAACAGCGCCGGGAGCATGAAGCCCAGTGCCGCTTCAACCGCCGGGTAATCTTTGAGTAAACCACTGCCGGAAAACGCGCCGAGCACCGTACCAAACACCCAGGAGGCCCAGGAGCATAGCGCAATGCCGATCATCCAATTTTCACTCCAGCGCCGGTTATCCCGTACCAGTTTCGCCGTTGCAGCGGCAAAGACTTCATCGGTAAGGCCAAAAGCCCACAGCGCGCTTTTGGGTTTACTCAGTCGCTGGGCGATCCGACTACGCAGGGAAGGGCCGTACAAAACATGACGGACATCCATGGCCATGACGGTCAGCGCGGCGACCCACAGCGAACTGCCTGCGGCGAGCATGGTGGTAATGACAAACTGGCTGGCTCCCGCATAGATAATGCAGGAGAAAAAGATGCTTTCAACCGGCGTAAAGCCAAGGCGAGTGGCATTGAGACCAAATGCAAAAGCGACCGGAATATAGCTGATAACTATTGGCAGGCTGTCTTTGAATCCTTCCGTTAACGTTGCCGAACTGGATTCAGACTGGGGTACAGGGCTTTCCATAGGGTTATAGGTTTCATTACCGAAATTAATATAACTTGGTTCAATGAGTTATAACCTTAGCAGACTGATGGGCTCCTTAACACCCTGTGGAGCCCAATCAGCGGTAAACATGCGTTATACGCTTAATTTACGGCTTCCTGACGGTGAAAACCTCGCCACCAGACCAACAGGTTGAGTATGGCAACGGTCGTACCTGCCAGACAAACGCCAGCCCACCCGGCATGCTGCCAGGCAGAGGCTGAAATCAGCGAACCTGCCGCTCCGCCAATAAAATAGCTGGTCATGTATCCGGCGGTCAGGCGATTACGCGCGTCAGGATGAATGCGATAGATAACCGTCTGGTTGGTGATGTGCACTCCCTGAACGGTGAGGTCCAACACCAGAATACCGATAATCAGCATGGGGACTGAAGCATGCCCAAACCAAATAGCAAGCCAGGAGAGCAGTAGTAATAGCAGCCCCATAGTTGTGGTCAGGTGGGATTTACCTTTATCGGCAAAACCGCCCGCCGGACGTGCGCCTAACGCCCCTGCGGCACCCGCCAGACCGAACAGACCAATCATTCCTTCCGAATAGTTAAACGGCGGCGCGGCGAGCAAAAATGCCATCGAGGTCCACAGAATACTGAAATTGGCAAAAGTCAGGCAGCCCAGCATCGCGCGGGTACGCAGCAATTTATCGTTAATAAACAGGCTGAATACGGAGCCTAACAGCTGCGGATAGTTGAGATGGGTATCGGATTTCATCTTCGGCAGGCCGCGCCACAGTGCAACCGCCATCAGCGCCATTAATACTGATGCGACCCAAAATACAGTGCGCCAGCCGCCAAGATTCGCCAGTAATCCCGCCACGGTTCGCGCCAGTAGAATACCTAGCAACAGGCCGCTCATAATCGTGCCGACGACCTTACCGCGCTTGTCCGGTGTGGCAAGCGTTGCCGCCAGCGGAACCAAAATCTGTGCCACTACCGAGAACAGCCCGGTCAGGGCAGTACCGAGGATCAGCATACCCAGCGACTGGCTGCTGGCGGTGATCAGCATGCCACCAGCCGCTAACAGCGTCATGGTGACAATCAGCATCCGGCGTTCAAACATATCGCCGAGCGGCACTAAGAACAGCAGGCCAGCGGCATAGCCGAGCTGGGCCGCGGTGACGATAAACCCTGCGGTACTGGCAGAGAGCGAAAAGTTGCGTGCGATGGTGTCGAGCAGCGGCTGCGCATAATAGTTACTGGCGACGGCGAGGCCGGTGGCGATAGACATTAACAGGATTAGCGAAGGGCTAAGTCCCTGAGTTGTTTTCGTCATGGTTTTCAACTGAATAATGGATTGCAGAAAACAATCATAACGGAAGTGATTAAATGTTGCTGATTTGTTGAGTGATGGATTGTGCGATTGGAGGAGGGTGGATAGGCCGGATAAGGCGCATCGCGCCACCATCCGGCATTTATGCGGTTACAGGCCTGATGGCAATACGCTCATCAGGCCTGTGAGTGGGTTATTTCTGCGCGGCCAGCGCTTCGTTCACCCAGCCGTCAAACTGCTGCTGGTGGGCTTTGATCCAGCCGTCAACGTGACCCTGCACGTCGGCTTCAGACGCTTTCCCGTCGTGCATCATTGCGTTCTGCGCGTTGATATCCGCCAGCGGCAGCTTCATGATGGCAAACAGTTTCGCCGCAGCCGGGTTTTTCTCTGCCCAGGCTTTATTGGCGACAATATGCATCGTGTTCACCGGGAAGCCGTAGTTGGCGCCGTTTGGCAGCTTGGTATCAATATCTTTCTGCTCGCCTGGCAGGGAAGAGAACGGCACCTGCAGCCAGACCACATCTTTACCCGGCTTCATTACGTCGCTGACCCAGTACGGTGTCCAGGTGTAGTAAAGAATGGGTTTACCTTCTTTGAAGCGGGTAATGGTGTCAGCCATCATTGCTGCATAGTTACCGTGGCTGACTTCGACGGTTTTTTCCAAATCGAAAGCTTTGTTCTGGTGGTTGATTACTGCTTCACAACCCCAGCCTGGTGAACAGCCCATCATATCGGCTTTTCCGTCACCGTTGGTGTCAAAGATTTTGGCGATCTTCGGATCTTTTAACTGGGCGATATTGGTGATTTTGTACTGCTCAGCGGTTTTTTTGTCGATCAGATAACCCTGTGCGGCACCCGTAACGAATACCCCCTCGCGATAAAACTTTTTGTCTCCGCCCGCCGCGGCGTACATATCATCATGCAGCGGCTGCCAGTTCACGGCGGTAAAAGTTGCATCGCCAGAGGCAATGGAGGTATAGCCGACGTTGTAGTCAACTTCGCTGGTTTTGTTAACGGTGTAACCCAGTTTCTCCAGCGCACGAGCGACTAACTGCGTCTGGAAGGATTCTTCAGAGATAGTGCTCTGGATTGGCTGTACGGTGATGCCTTTGCCCGGCAGGTCGGCAGCGAAAGTGCTGGTGGAGACAAGGGTGGCAAACGCTGTGGCAATAATAATTTTCTGTCGCATCGTTGTTCCTTAATTATTGGAGGGACGTGTAGGCCCGGTAAGCAATGCGCCACCGGGCAACGGGTGAATTACTTCGTGAAAGGGCGAGTGATAAGCCCAACGGGACCAGTGGTGTACCAGCGACGGTTGCCACGGCTACGCGAATCGCGACCAACGGCCTGTGTCAGGCGATCCAGAATGATGGCGAGAATCACAATCCCAACTCCGCCGACGGTGGCAAGCCCCATATCCAGACGACCAATTCCGCGCAGAACCATCTGACCCAGCCCGCCCACGGCAATCATCGACGCGATGACGACCATTGAGAGCGCCAGCATCAGCGTCTGGTTAACCCCAGCCATAATGGTGGGCATTGCCAGCGGGAGCTGCACTTTAAACAGCATCTGACGCGGGCTGGCACCAAACGAACGCGAGGCTTCAATCAGATCGGCTGGCACCTGGTTAATCCCCAGAATAGTCAGACGTACGATTGGCGGCAGGGCGAAGATAATCGTCACCACTACGCCCGGGACATTACCAATACCGAACAACATGACAATCGGCACCAGATAGACAAACGCGGGTGTGGTTTGCATGGCGTCCAGCAGCGGGCGAACAATTTTTGCTGCCCGTGGACTGCGCGCCAACCAGATCCCCATCGGCAGACCGATCACCACGCAGAACAGCAACGCGG
Organism: Citrobacter sp. ABFQG; assembly: GCF_004322975.1. NCBI lineage: Bacteria > Pseudomonadati > Pseudomonadota > Gammaproteobacteria > Enterobacterales > Enterobacteriaceae > Citrobacter > Citrobacter sp. ABFQG. Next base: position 4,489,830 of record NZ_CP036435.1, on the reverse strand, counting down.
TCAACACCAGCGCCAAGGTTATCATGGCCTGCGACCACGCGCCGATGGCACCGATGGCAATCAAGGAAATCAGCGTAGCAACGCCCATCCCAACGCCGGAAATCTGCCAGGCAATCAGCGCGAACAGGATAATAGCCACCGGGGCTGGCATACCTAACAGCAGCTGCTGAAAACCGTTGAGAATGTAATCCACCGGGACACGAATGCCCTGGAAGACCGGACGGAAATGGGTAACGACCCAGTCGATCCCCTCTGTGACCCAGCTGTCCAGTGGGATCAGCGTTTTATGGAACGGATCCATAATATTGAAATGCTCTGGTGCCGGCGCGGGGGCGCTGGTCAGCCAGTCCGCGCCACCGCCGTCAGTGGGCGCACCGGATGGCGTGCTCCAGGCATCGGCAGTTTGTGCGGCGCTGTCGGCCGCTGGTGTGGTATCCCACGGATTAGTTTGATCAGCCATTGTTTACCCCCTCACGATCTAAAGCCTGTAACAGCATGCGTTTTGAAATGACGCCCACATACTGCTGTTCCTCATCAACAACCGGCACCGCGCACGGGGCCTGGCCGACATGAGAAAGCAACTCGCTGAGAGGAGTTTGTGCATCTACGGCTAACGGCTCATCGATCAATGCTGCTTCAATACCTTGCGCCTGACTTAACGCTGTTTTTAAGGAGTCGATTGAAACAACGCCAACGAATTTATTGCCGCGTTCGATCACGTAACCATATTCGCGATCTTTGTCCTGCAATAATTGCAGCGCCGAACGTGGACCCACCCCGGGCGTTTTACGAATTAAACCTTCGGGGCTACGGCGTGAAATATCTTTCGCACTGAAGACCTGGCTAATATCAACGCCACGGAAGAAGGTGCGTACATAATCATTGGCTGGATTATTCAGGATTTCATCCGGCGTGCCGACCTGGACCACTTCACCGTTTTGCATAATGGCAATTCTGTCGCCAATACGCATAGCTTCGTCGAGATCATGCGATATAAAGACCACGGTGCGCTGATGCTTCGCCTGTAGTTTTACCAGTTCATCCTGCATCTCAGTACGAATTAATGGATCGAGGGCTGAGAAGGCCTCATCCATTAATAAGATATCAGGGTTAATGGCTAATGCGCGGGCGAGGCCTACACGCTGGCGCATACCCCCGGAAAGTTCATCCGGGTATCCGTGAGCATAATTCTCCAGACCAACCTGACGTAGCGCATCTAATGCTTTTTCACGACGTTCATCCGCACCAACACCGGCTAATTCCATGCCGAATGCCGTATTGTCCAGCACCGTCATGTGCGGCATCAGGGCAAAGGACTGGAACACCATCGCAATCTTTTTTCTGCGCACCTCGCGAAGCTCAGCATCGGATATCCGGGCGATGTCTACGCCGTCAATCAATACCTGCCCGCGGGTGGGTTCAATCAGGCGATTGAGAAGGCGTACCATTGTGGATTTACCCGAACCGGATAATCCCATGATGACAAATATCTCGCCTTCTTCAATGGCCAGACTGGCGTTCTTAACGCCAAGCGATAGCCCCGTTTTATCCAGAATCTGCTCTTTTGAAAGTCCTTTTTCAATATATTTGAAGGCTCTCTGCGGATGCTCTCCAAATATCTTATAGAGATTTTTAACTTCTAATTTAATTGCCATGCAATAGAATGATTCCTGTTATTTGTTTATATCGATATATTACCTGATGGAAATAGTGACCTTTTTCTACCCTAACATACTGAGAATCTGAGACAACCCTGAATTTGGTTGTGGCATGAATATTGCCAAAGGTCAGGTGGCGGGACTTCCCGTGATATAAGGGCTGAGCGCGAATGTGAGCGGCTTAATATTTTTTGTAAATGGCAATGAAAAGTCGCCTGAATTGCTGGAATGCAGGCGAATAATGCGTCTGATATTGAGTGTAGATCACACAATTATATTTGCACGACAAAAGTGTGATCCTGTTAAAATATTTCCGCGAAAAATGTACGGTATTTCCCGTGAAAATGAGTGCTAGAAATTCCAGTCGTCATCTTCGGTTTCGACCGCTTTTCCCATCACATAGGATGAACCGGAACCCGAGAAGAAATCGTGGTTTTCGTCAGCGTTGGGCGACAGCGCGGCAAGGATTGCCGGGTTAACCTCCGCCATTTCAGGCGGAAATAGCGCCTCGTATCCCAAATTCATTAATGCCTTATTGGCGTTGTAACAAAGGAAGGCTTTGACGTCATCCACCCAGCCGGTCTCTGCATACAATTCTTCCGTATAACGCGCTTCGTTATCATACAATTCCATCAACAGGTCAAAGGCAAAATGCTTTAACTCTTCGCGTGCTGATTCGGAAATATGCTCCAGACCTTTTTGATATTTATAACCAATGTAATACCCATGAACCGCTTCATCACGAATGATCAGACGAATGAGATCGGCGGTATTGGTCAGTTTACCGCGACTGGAGAAATACATCGGTAACCAGAAGCCAGAATAGAACAGGAAGGATTCCAGAAACACGCTGGCTATTTTTTTCTTCAACGGTTCGTCGCTGGCGTAATGTGCCAAAACGATCTGCGCCTTGCGCTGGAGTGGGGTATTTTCTTCACTCCAGGCGTAAGCTGCATCCACATCTTTGGTCTGGCAAAGGGTGGAGAAAATAGAGCTATAGGAACGGGCGTGCACCGCCTCCATAAAGCTGATATTCGACAGCACCGCCTCTTCATGCGGCGTTAACGAATCAGTCATTAACGCTGGTGCTCCGGCAACATTCTGAATGGTGTCGAGCAGCGTCAGCCCGGTAAAAACGCGGATTGTTAGCTGCTGTTCGGCTGCGTTCAACGTTTGCCAGGCCGGAATGTCATTGGAGAGCGGGACCTTTTCCGGGAGCCAGAAGTTACTGGTCAGACGGTTCCATACCTCAAGATCTTTATCATCCTCAATCTTGTTCCAGTTGATGGCGCTCACGCGGGATAATGTCATTTTCTCCTCCTTACAGCGCGCATGACACGCAGCCTTCGATTTCGGTGCCTTCCAGCGCCAGCTGGCGTAGTCGGATGTAGTACAGGGATTTGATGCCCTTACGCCAGGCGTAAATCTGCGCTTTGTTGATATCGCGCGTGGTGGCGGTATCGGGGAAAAAGAGCGTCAGTGAAAGCCCTTGGTCGACATGCCGCGTTGCTTCAGCGTAAGTATCAATGATTTTTTGTGGACCGATCTCGTAGGCATCCTGATACAAGGCCAGATTCTCATTGGTCATAAACGGGGCAGGGTAGTAAACGCGCCCGGTTTTGCCCTCTTTGCGAATCTCCACTTTCGACACGATCGGGTGAATGCTTGACGTGGCATGGTTGATGTAGGAGATAGAACCGGTGGGCGGAACCGCCTGTAAATTCTGGTTGTAAATACCGTAGCGCATCACATCTTCACGCAGTTGCTCCCACATCTCGCGCGTCGGCAGCGTAATGCCGCTGACGGCAAACAATGTGCGGACCTTGTCGGTTTTTGGCTGCCAGTCGCCCTGCAGATACTGGTTAAAATACTCGCCGCTGGCGTAGCGTGACTGTTTGAATCCGGCAAAGGTTTGACCCCGCTCGCGAGCGATCTTCATTGACGTATTCAGCGCATGCCATGTGATGGTGTAGAAATAGAGATTGGTGAAATCCAGCCCTTCCGGCGAGCCGTAGGCGATCCCTTCCCGCGCCAGATACCCGTGCAGATTCATCTGCCCAAGACCAATCGCGTGCGACGCGCTGTTCCCGGCGTCGATCGAAGGCACGCTGCGGATATGGCTCATGTCCGAAACGGCGGTTAAGCCGCGAACCGCCGTTTCCACGGTGCGACCAAAATCGGGTGAATCCATGGTATGGGCAATGTTCAAGGAGCCGAGATTGCAGGAGATATCGTGCCCGATCTGCGCGTAATTGAGATTTTCATCGTAGGTGGAGGCACTGTTAACCTGCAAAATCTCCGAGCACAGGTTGCTCATATTGATCCGACCGGCAATCGGATTGGCGCGATTCACCGTATCTTCAAACATGATGTAAGGATAACCAGACTCAAACTGGATCTCGGCCAGCCGCTGGAAGAATTCGCGGGCGTTAATGTATTTTTTGCGCACGCGTTCGTCGGCCACCAGTTCGTCATACCGCTCACTCACGGCGATATCACCGAACGGTTTGCCGAAAATCCGTTCCACGTCATACGGTGAGAACAGCGCCATCCGGGCATTTTCTTTCGCTAGCCGGAAGGTGACGTCGGGGATCACCACGCCAAGCGAGAGCGTTTTGATACGGATTTTTTCGTCGGCGTTTTCACGTTTAGTATCGAGAAAACGTAAAATATCCGGATGGTGTGCGTGCAAATACACCGCGCCTGCGCCCTGACGTGCCCCGAGTTGATTCGCATAAGAAAACGCATCTTCCAGCATTTTCATTACCGGGATCACCCCAGAGGACTGGTTCTCAATGCGTTTAATGGGCGCACCTGCCTCGCGCAGGTTGGAGAGCAAAAATGCCACGCCGCCGCCGCGTTTGGAGAGCTGAAGTGCGGAGTTGACCGCCCGACCAATAGACTCCATGTTGTCTTCAATACGCAACAGGAAGCAGGAGACCAGCTCACCGCGTTGCTGTTTACCGCAGTTTAAAAAGGTTGGTGTGGCGGGCTGAAAGCGCCCGGAGAGCATTTCATCGGTCAGTTGCATCGCGAGTGCTTCATCGCCCTGCGCCAGCGTGAGCGCCACCATCGTTACCCGATCCTCAAAGTCTTCGAGATAGCGCTTACCGTCGAACGTTTTCAACGTATAGCTGGTGTAGAACTTCCATGCGCCGAGGAACGTCTGGAAACGGAATCCGCTGGCGTGGGCGTGGGCGAATAGCTTCAGCACGAACGCGCGATCGTAGCGGGCTAACACGCTGGCATCGTAATAGCCTTCATCCACCAACGTTTCCAGGTGCTCCTGCTGGCTGGCAAACGCCACCGAGTTGGGGCGGACGTGTGCGGCAAAGAAAGCCTCCACCGCCTGATGGTCTTTGTCGAACTGAATGCGCCCGGCTTTATCATACAGATTCAGCATGGCGTTCAGGGCGTGATAATCCAGCGTTGGCTGCATTACACGTTCTGCGGTTGTCGTTGCCAAAATTCGCTCACTCCTTTTCGAACGTTGTCGATATCGCTTTGGGTGCCCATCAGCTCAAAGCGATAGAGCCACGGCACGCCGCATTTTTGTGAGATGACATCACCCGCGCGACCGTAGGCGTCACCGAAATTACGATTGCCTGAGGCGATCACTCCACGGATTAACGCCCGGTTGTGCGTATCGTTTAAAAAGCGGATCACCTGTCTTGGGACCGCGCCAGCAGTGCCGCCGCCGCCGTAGGACGGCACGATTAATATGTAAGGTTCGTCTACCCGGATCGGCTCGCGTTCGTTAAGCGGAATGCGGATGGCAGGCAGCCCCAGACGCTGCATAAAGCGGTGCGTATTTTCGGAGCTGCTGGAGAAGTAGACGAGCTGACTCATGCGCTGGCCACACGGTGTTCCGGATGCAGACGGTTGATCATGTCCGGGCGAAACCCTGACCAACTGGTTTCACCCGCGACTACGACCGGTAACTGGCGAAACCCTTGATCGCGCAGGTTATCAGCCAAATCGGGCTGTAAATCGACGTTTACCATCTCAAAGTCAAAACCACGACTTTCCATTGCCCGTTTGGTGGCATGGCACTGAACACAGTTATTGCGAGTGTAAATAATAATACGCATGATTCGTATTTCCATTTAAAAATAAAAGATCGGCGCGATAGAGGGCGTCGGGTTGTGTGTGTCCTGATAGGAAAGATACTAGATGTAGTTTTAAAAATATTCAACCATACAAGATATGGGAATTTTAGATTGATGATGGGCTGGGTGATGGGCGTGGCAGGGGAAGTGATATGTTCCATCGCAGGTTGCCGGATGGCGCGCGTCGCGTCTAATCCGGCCTACAGGAAAGCACTTCCCAGGCCGGATAAGGCGTTTATGCCGCCATCCGGAAGCGCAGAATCACATGCGCATCCCCACCGCCAGGCGGTTAAAGCAGTTCATCAGGCTAATGGCGAATGTCAGGTCGCTAATCTCTTTCGCGCTGAAATGGTCGAGCAGCGGCAGATAAACGTCATCTTCGGCGTGACTAGTGGCAATTTGAGTGACCGATTCGGCCCACGCCAGCGCCGCACGTTCCTGCTCGCTGAAGTGGTGACTCACCCGCCAGCCTGCCAGCGCATCCAGTTTGGCCTGCGCAACTCCGGATTTGCGCAGTGCTTTACTGTGCATTTCCAGACAAAAGGCGCAGCCGTTGATTTGCGAGACCCGCAGGTAAATCAGTTCCGTCAGCGTAGGTTCCAGCGCGCAGTTCTCCAGCGCTTTGCTTGCCTGAACCAGAGCGTTATAGATTTCGGGGCTGAGTTCATAATAGGGCTGGCGTAACATGGTCATGGTATTTCTCCTCGTTTGGATGAGCCGCAATGTAGCACTATAATGGACTGCTACAGAGAGCCATATTGTTACCAAAAAAGCAGACCATAAATGCCGCGCTATCAGCAAATCGCCCGTCAGTTAAAAAACGCAATTGAGAAAGGTGAACTCAAGCCCGGTACCAGATTGCCCTCCAGTCGGACCTGGGCCCAGGAGCTGGGAGTATCACGCTCGACGGTGGAAAATGCCTATGCAGAGCTGGTGGCGCAGGGCTGGCTCGCGCGGCGTGGACAGGCAGGAACGTTTGTCAGTGAGCAACTGCAACCAGAAAGGGCGTCTGCATCTCCTGCCATCTTTGCCGGAGAAAATCCCAGACCGCAAACTTTTCAGATGGGATTACCCGCACTCGATCTTTTTCCGCGCGAAGTCTGGGCGCGGGTGATGGGACGGCGTTTGCGCACCCAAACGCGTTTTGATCTGGCGGTGGGCGATGTGTGTGGCGAGCGGGCGTTACGTCAGGCGATTGTGGATTACCTGCGGGTCTCACGCAGCATTGAATGCCAGCCAGAGCAGATTTTTATCACTTCAGGTTATGCGGCATCAATGACGTTAATCCTGCGCGCTCTGGCGCATCCCGGAGAGGGAATGTGGGTCGAAGATCCCGGCTTTCCGCTGATTCGGCCCGTGGTGGCTCAAGAACGCATTGAGTTGAAGCCGGTAGCGGTGGATGCCGATGGTCTGGATGTCAGCGCCGGGATTCGCGACTACCCGCAGGCGCGTTTTGTACTGCTCACTCCCGCACATCAAAGCCCACTGGGAGTAGCACTGTCTTTAGACCGTCGCCACCAGTTGCTGGAGTGGGCGACTCGTGCGCAGGCGTGGGTAATCGAAGATGACTATGACAGTGAATTTCGTTACCACGGTAAGCCGTTGCCGCCGCTAAAAAGTCTGGATGCGCCCCAGCGGGTGATTTATGCCGGAACGTTCAGCAAATCGATGTTTCCGGCTTTGCGTACGGCATGGCTGGTGGTGCCCCTGACCCAGGTTGAACACTTTCGCCAACAAGCGGCGCTAACGGCCTGTAGCGTCCCGGTTCTATGGCAGCAAACGCTGGCGGATTTTATGCGAGACGGCCACTTCTGGCGACACTTAAAACGTATGCGACAACATTATGCCGAACGACGACAATGGATGGAAAACGCCCTGACCGAACAAGGATTTAGCGTCATTCCTCAGGAAGGTGGGATTCAACTGGTGATGAGTGTGGACGGAGATGATGTTGCGCTGGTGCGTAAAGCGAATCAGGCCGGGTTAGCTGTTCAGGCGTTAAGCCGCTGGCGAATAACGTCAGAAGGAAAGGGGGGAATATTGCTGTCATTTACCAATATCAGCTCGGCGGAAATGGCGCAACCAACTGCGGATGGCGCTGACATAAATCTATACCCGTCATACTTCAAGTAGCATGTGCGTTGGCTGCGTTCGTTCACCCCAGTCACTTACTTTAGTAAGCTCCTGGGGATTCGCTCCCTTGCCGCCTTCCTGCAACTCGAATTATTTAGGGTATATAAGGTTCTTACGATATGCGTCCCACCATCGCCACCCGTTTATGGACTTTTCTGAAAGCGTTGCTAATGCTGAATCAGGTAAGGTAAGCCCGCAGTAAAAGATAACGAGGAAAATAATATGTATTTACGACCTGATGAGGTGGCGCGCGTACTTGAAAAAGTGGGCTTTACCGTTGATGTAGTGACGCAGAAAACGTACGGCTATCGTCGTGGCGAAAATTATGTGTACGTTAACCGTGAAGCACGCATGGGACGTACCGCATTAATTATCCATCCCACGCTAAAAGAGCGCAGCTCTTCGCTGGCAGAACCGGCGACGGATATTAAAACCTGCGATCATTATCAGCAATTCCCGCTGTATTTAGCCGGAGATACTCATGAGCATTATGGTATTCCGCATGGCTTTAGCTCGCGTATTGCGCTTGAGCGTTATCTGAGCGGGTTGTTTGGCGACGTTAATTCTAACTAATAACGCGACTGGCAGTGCCAGTCGCAAAGAAGCGTGTCAGGCTTTAGCCTGATGATAGCTGCTGACCTTAAACAAGCGGCGGCAATAATCAAGAAAGTAGCCATAGACAGCGCCCATCAGCATTGATACCACGATGTTCGAACTTACTGCAGCCGTAATCTGGTGCCAGTCCGCGCCAACCGTCAGCAGAATAATCACATACACCGGCGACTGGAAGGTGACATAAGCCAGCACATCCGCCAGATTTTTTGCCCATCCTGCCTGCGTGGCTTTACGCGCCGCGCGCATGAACAAATCACGGTACATGCCGTATGGCCACGCAATCAGTATGTTGACAGGGATAGCGACTAATCTGGAATACAGCGACTGTTCGAAGCTCATTCCAGAAAGGAATATTTCGATCAACATGTTCACGACAGAACAATAAACAACCATCGCGAACGTGTCTGCTACTGCATGACGCAAGCGTGACTGCGGAGAGAACATGTTAATGCTCCTTGTAAAAAGGGGGAAAAAGGTTTTGAATACCTTAACTACTAGTGATTTGTCTTGCTGCTTTCGCGTTTTAATAGGATATCTGCCTGGATAATAACTAGCAACTAGCTTAAAATTTTTATTTATTGTCTTTTTGTCGATAAAATGCTCTGTAATGGTTTGTTTTTTGTTCGTTTTGGTGTTTTCGTTGCTGTGTTAATTAAAATTCTTTTAGATCAAAGAGTTATTTTTGCTTGTTTTTCTGGATTTTTTGCGCTCCTTTTCTGAATGTTGACTGATGTGCAATATGTATACTCGTTGGTTCCACGCGATGCCGTGGCCTGTTTCTTAAGTGACGCACTGAGATACCTTGCAGGTATATTCAAAGCTGCAATCAGGGTAATAGAATATATTGTCTGAGCGATAGCAGAATGGATGCTATAAATATCAGAGTTGGCTATTTGTTTAATGATCTGCGAATAAATTAGACTGGAAATATAATAATCAGTTGCATACAATATTTAGCGTAATACCATTTTTATGTTTTACGTTAAAGAGGTTTTGTTAATATGAGTTCAATGTTAAAAAACTTAAATAATATCCGCTCGCTGCGTGCAATGGCTCGTGAATTTTCTGTTGATGTACTGGAAGATATGCTTGAAAAATTCAGGGTAGTGACCAAAGAACGGCGCGATGAAGAAGAACAGCTACAGCGCCAACGCGCAGAACAGCAGGCAAAAATTAATGCCTTGCTGGCGCAGATGCAGGCAGACGGGATTAGCCCGGAGGAGCTGCTGAGCATAACACCGGCTACGACACGTTCAGTTAAAAAACGCCAACCGCGCCCGGCGAAATATCGTTTTATCGATCTCAATGGTGAAACGAAAACATGGACCGGGCAAGGTCGCACACCGAAGCCAATTGCCCAGGCGCTGGCTGCCGGTAAATCTCTTGATGACTTTTTGATCTAATTACGAAGGCGGTGAGGAGATCCTCACCGCTTATTTTCAGCAAACGCCGAAATCACCCTCTTCGGTATATCGCGTGACATCAGCTGCTTTCAGCGTGAATTTATCACCGTTTTCATTACTGGCTTGTACCGCCACAATTTGATCGTCATTGACTTCAACAACTTTCAGTTTTGGACCGCCCATACGCGGTTGAACCAGATCGCCAGGTTTAAACATATTGTTGCGCTCCTTTATTTATCATTTATCGCAGAACTCACCATAGATCACGTCAACCGGCGGGTACAGTGCTGTTTTAATGATTACCGCTTAATGAGTACGTCGGTTCCAGGGCATTTTGTCCAGCAGACGCGCCATGCCGCAAAAGCCGGTCACGCCAGCGAGAATCAGCCCGGCCCCGACAAAACCGCTCAGCAGGAAGAAAATACTGCTGACGGTGTAACCCAGAATAACACCGAGTAAGGCAAGGCTACCCGCGGCTATCTGCACTTGACGCATCAGCGGTAACGGTTGTGAACTGTCTTTCGTCACCGGCAACCCTGCGGCTTTCCAGCCGTCAATTCCACCTTCCAGCAGCCAGACCTGCGCGGGCGCAGCAATGGCGCCCAGTTTTGTTGCCGCATTTTGTGTACGTTTGCCTGACTGGCAGTGAAAAATCACCTGCTCGGCGCGTAAATTCGCAGGCAGCGATCCCTGTTCAAGCGCGGGCAACGGCGCCAGATGAGCCTCAGGAATATGCTCGTGCAGATACTCGTCAGCGTCGCGGATATCAATCAGTTTTGCACCTTGCGCGACCAGTGTCTGCGCCTCGCGCGGGGAAATCGTCCCAATAGTCATGATGGCTCCTTATGGGCAATACAGTGTTTTTAATGTGGCGATCAGCGAATTCACGGCCGCATTTTTAATGGAGTAGAGGATGCGCTGGGCATCGCGCTGGCTTTCTATCAGACCTTCTTCACGCATACGCGCCAGATGCTGGGAAGTGGCGGAAGGGCTAAGGCCGGTAACACGGGCTAACTCGCCTGCGCTGGTACCGGGTGAACCGCAGAGCATGCACAAAATCAGCAACCGTTTCGGGTTACTCATCGCTTTTAGCAGGGCGGCAGCTTGTTCTGCGCTGGCCTGGAGTTGTTCAAGTTCAGTCATATGTATTTAAGAACAATCTAAATTAAGCACATTCTAAAATAAACAACCAACGTACGCCAGCGTAAAGAGCGTAAAGGAGGGTAAAACAGCCGCGGAATGCTGGCGGAGTTGGGTAGAATGGCTACTCTTAGAGATAAAATCTCTTTTTAAACAATGATTAATTTTTTGCTTGTAGGGAGTGTGTATGGGTTTCTGGAGAATCGTTTTTACTATTATTCTGCCCCCGCTTGGCGTGCTGCTGGGGAAGGGGTTCGGCTGGGCATTTATCCTCAATATCGTTCTGACGCTGCTGGGCTACATCCCTGGTTTGATCCATGCCTTCTGGATACAGACGCGTAATTAATTCCTTTCAACTACGGCGCTTTGGCGCCGTTTTCTTTGGCCCCCTTTCTCCTCTGCTACACTTTTGGGTGTTAATTGTTAATTACCGAGGTGGATATGGGACTCTTCAATTTTGTAAAAGATGCGGGTGAAAAACTGTGGGATGCGGTCACTGGAAACCATGACACAGCCGATCTGGCAAAAAAAGTGCAGGAACACCTGAACAAAACTGGCATCCCTGATGCGGATAAAGTGGACGTGCAAATTAACGAAGGCAAAGCCACTGTTTCTGGTGATGGATTAAGTCAGGAGGCGAAAGAAAAAATTCTGATCGCGATTGGTAATATCTCCGGTATTGCCAGCGTAGATGATCAGGTTAAAACCTCTGCGCCCGCGAGCGAAAGCCAGTTTTATACCGTGAAATCAGGAGATACCCTGAGCGCTATTGCTAAACAGGTTTACGGTAATGCCAACCTGTATAACCAGATATTTGAAGCGAATAAACCAATGCTGAAAAGTCCGGATAAAATCTATCCTGGGCAGGTTTTACGTATTCCGGAGCAGTAATATTATTCAGGCTTATTCCGTCAGCAATTTACCGGACATCGCCTGTTGAATAATCGGAATCGGCGTCAGTAGGTGCTGGCGCATTAATTCGCTGGCGCGCGCGGCGTCGCGTGCCAGAATTGCTTCGGTCAACGTTTGGTGCTGATCGTGTTTGTCTTCCAGCATCTCCACCGACAGCACCGTTTTTCGCAGCCAGATAAACCGGTAGCGCGCCGCCAAATCGAACAGTCGTTCGCGCATTTGCAGCAGATATTGTGAACCACAGCCAGCGACAATCGCCGAGTGAAACGCCTGATGGCGCTGATCCCACTCGTCGAGCATCTGTTCGCTGGCATCAATGGCTTCAAGCTTACTAAGCATATGCGCGCGCGCCAGAATTTCAGCTTCCCAGGCGTCGTCGCCGCGTTCAATGGCCAGCGCGACCAGCATGGCTTCCATATTGGCGCGGGCATCAAAAATATCGAGCAACTCTTGCTCTGACATCGGGGCAACCCGATACCCTTTCTGATTTACCACCGTCACCAGCCGCTCGGCAACTAACTGCGAAAGCGCTTCGCGTAGCGGTCCCACGCCAAGCTCATAGCGTGAGGTCAGCAGGCTCATACGCAGTTTTTCATCAGGCTGATACACACCGCGGATGATGTCGTTCTTCAGCCAGCGGTATCCATCAATGGCCGTCGGTTGGGGAATGGCGGTCATGGTCATACTCCTGAAAGGATTTCCCGGCCTGCGCCGGGAACAGGTTTAATGCGTATTTTGCAATGGTGCTTTTTGCCAAGATAGCAGTTTTTTCCAGCGTGACATAATGGGCACGGTGCAAATAATTCCTATGGCTAACAACCCGGTAGAGATAACTTCCAGCTGTTGTGCCGGGCGAAACAGCATGACCACCAGCACAAAGATAATAAACGCGATGACCAGCCAGGTAAGCCACGGATAGAGCCACATTTTCAGTTTAATTTCACCGCCTCGCGCCAGCAGGATTTTGCGCATCCGCAGTTGAGAAACGGCAATGACCAGATAGACCAGCAGTGCGATGGCACCGGAACTGTCGATCAGGAATTTAAACACCTTGGCCGGGGCGTAATAGTTGACGATGACGGTGAGGAATGCGGCACCGGTAGACAGCAACACCGCCACATAAGGCGTTTTACTGCGGTTCGTTTTACCCATAAAGGCGGGGGCATCGCCACGGCGGCTCAGGGAGTAGAGCATACGCGAGGACGTATACAGCGCGGAGTTGAGACAGCTAGTCACCGACAGCAAAATGACGCAATCCATGATCAGTTTCGCGTGCGGGATATGCAGTAGCTCCAGTACCGAGCGGTAAGAACCGACTTCTTTCAGTCCCGGCATGTTCCACGGGATCAGCGCCACCACCACAAAAATAGAGCACAGATAGAAGATGGAGATACGCCAGATAACCGAGTTGGTGGCGCGAACGATATGTTTATCCGGGGTATCGGATTCGGCGGCGGCGATGGTAACTATCTCTGCGCCCATAAAGGAGAACATAGTGATTAACATTGCGCTGATCACGGCGCCAAAACCGTTGGGCATAAAGCCGCCCTGATCCCACAGGCGCGAAACCCCGCTGACATCGGCATAAGGGTAGAAACCGCTAATCGCCGCTGCGCCGAGGGTTATAAACGCCAGAATGGCAATCACTTTGCACAGCGCCAGCCAGAACTCGAACTCACCGTAATTTTTGACGCTCAGTAAATTACTGCCGGTTAATGCCAGCGTGATAACCAGAGAAAACAGCCAGATAGGAATGCCAGGCACCCAGGAGTGAAGAATGATGGCGGCGATATTCGCCTCCAGCGGGATAACCAACACCCAGAACCACCAGTACAACCAGCCGATGGTGTAACCCGCCCAAGGGCCGATGGCCTTATCGGCGTATGTGGAAAAAGAACCGGTATCCGGTGTGGCGACGGCCATTTCGGCCAACATGCGCATAATCATCACCACCAGCAATCCGGCGAACAGATAGGCTAATAATACTGCGGGACCGGCTTCTGCAATCGCCACGCTTGAACCGACAAACAGACTTGCGCCGATTACCCCGGCAATAGACAGCATGGTGACGTGGCGTGATTTCAGCCCGCCCCCTAAATCATGTGATTGTGACAGTTGCCCCATCTTCTTACCCCGTTATTGTTTTTGGCCTGTTTGCCGGATGGCGCTTCGCTTATCCGGCAAACAGGTGGTACTTTTTGTAGGCCGGATAAGACGCTTTTGCGTCGCCATCCGGCACGGGTGCCTGCGTCTTAACCTTGCTTAGCTTCATCAAAGCATTGAGCGATAATGTTCAGCCCTTGACTGATCTGCGCGTCTTCAATGGTGAGTGGGACAAGAATGCGCAGCACGTTGTAGTAAGGTCCGCAGGAGAGCAGGATTAGCCCTTTATCGCGGGCACGAGCGACGATTTCAGCTGTCAGTTTGGCATCGGGCTTCGTGCGATCGCCGTCTTCGAACAGTTCGATAGCAATCATCGCGCCCAGCCCGCGTACGTCGCCAATCTCGCGGTGGGTTTCCGCGATAGCCAACAGGCCTTCACGCAGGGTTTGCCCCAGCTCGTTGGCTTTTTGCAGCAGATCTTCCTGCTCGAAAATGTTTAGTACCGCCAGCGCAGCGGCACAGGCAATTGGGTTACCTGCATAGGTACCGCCCAGACCGCCCGGTGGAATAGCGTCCATGACATCGGCGCGTCCGGTCACGCCTGCCAGCGGGAAGCCTCCGGCGATGGATTTAGCGAAGGTGGTGAGATCGGGCGCAACGCCCATCTGCTCCATGGCAAACAGCGTACCGGTGCGGCCCGCACCGCTCTGTACTTCATCAGCAATCAGCATGATCCCGTGTTCGTCACAAATAGCGCGCAGACGTTGCATAAAAGCAGGGGAAGCGGCGTAAAAACCACCTTCGCCCTGGACGGGTTCAATTACGATGGCGGCGACGTCTTCTGGCGCGGCATCGTTTTTGAAAATGCGGTGAATACTGGCGATAGCATCGTCGTCACTGATGCCGTGCAGTGGGCAAGGATAAAGCGCGCGATACACGTGGCCCGGCATCAGCCCCATTCCGGCAGAGTATGGGTTCACTTTCCCGGTCAGTGACAAGGTGTAGTGGGTACGGCCGTGGTAAGCACCGCTGAAGGCGATTGTGCCGGTGCGTTTGGTGGCGGCGCGGGCGATTTTCACCGCATTTTCTACCGCTTCAGAACCGGTGGTCACCAGCAGGGTTTTCTTGGCGAAATCACCCGGCACTTTCTTATTCATGATTTCGCACAGCTCCAGGTATGGCTCATAGGCCAGTACCTGGAAACAGGTATGGGACAGCTTTTTCAACTGCGCTTCTACCGCAGAGACGATCTGCGGGTGCAGGTGACCGGTGTTCAACACTGCAATACCGCCAGCAAAGTCAAGGAATTCACGGCCTTCAACGTCCCAGACCCGACAGTTTTCTGCACGCTCGGCAAAAATAGGGTGGATCTGGCCTACGCCACGGGGAACGGCGTTGCTGCGACGTTGCATAAGTTCTTTGTTGGTGCTCATCAGGTGTTCTCCAGTATTTATTTTATTAAAGGCCGATGCACATATATTTGATTTCTAAGTAGTCTTCGATGCCGTATTTTGATCCTTCACGGCCAAGACCGGAGGCTTTGATTCCCCCAAACGGGGCGACTTCGTTGGAGATAATGCCGGTGTTAATCCCGACGATGCCGTACTCCAGCGCTTCGCCAACGCGGAAGACACGACTTAAATCACGGGCGTAGAAATAGGCGGCCAGACCAAACTCGGTGTCGTTGGCCTGAGCGATGACGTCGGCTTCGTCTTTAAAACGAAACAGCGGAGCCAGCGGTCCGAACGTCTCTTCTTTGGCGACCTTCGCGTTGTCAGGCACATCTACCAGAATGGTGGGCTGGAAGAAGTTACCGCCGAGCGCATGAGGTTTACCGCCCGCGATAATGCGCGCGCCTTTATCCAGAGCATCGGCGATGTGTTCCTGCACTTTGGCAACCGCTTTATCGTCGATCAGCGGTCCGGTGGTGACCTCTGGTTGCAGACCATCGCCGAGATGCAGTTTGCTCACCGCCTGCTGGAGTTTTTCGGCAAAACGCTCATACACACCGTCCTGCACGTACAGGCGGTTGGCGCAGACGCAGGTTTGCCCGGCGTTACGGAACTTCGAGGCCAGCGCACCTTCCACGGCTTTATCAAGATCGGCATCGTCAAAGACGATAAACGGCGCATTGCCGCCCAGTTCCAGCGATACCTTTTTGATGTCTTTGGCGCACTGCTGCATTAACTGACGGCCAATTTCGGTTGAGCCGGTAAATGACAGTTTGCGCACCAGCGGGTTGCCGGTCAGCTCGTTACCGACCGCGCTCGCAGAACCGGTCACCACGCTGAAAACGCCAGCCGGGATCCCGGCGCGATTAGCCAGTTCTGCCAGCGCCAGAGCGGAGTAGGGGGTCTGGCTGGCGGGTTTAAGCACCATCGTACAGCCTGCTGCCAGCGCCGGACCGGCTTTACGGGTGATCATCGCTGAGGGAAAGTTCCACGGCGTAATCGCGGCGGTAACGCCGATCGGCTGCTTGATGACGATCAGGCGTTTGTCAGCCTGATGGCCAGGGATCGTATCGCCATAAATGCGTTTGCCCTCTTCGGCAAACCACTCAATAAAGGAGGCGGCGTAGGTAATTTCGCCTTTGGCTTCCGCCAGTGGTTTTCCCTGTTCCAGGGTCATCAGACGGGCGAGATCGTCTTGATGCTCAATCATCAGGTTGAACCAGCGGCGCAGAATGTTGGCCCGCTCTTTGGCAGTCAGCGCACGCCAGGCCGGCAGAGCGCGGTTTGCGGCGTTAATCGCTTCGCGGGTTTCATCTGCCCCCATTTTAGGTACGCTACCCAATTGCTGACCGTTGGCGGGATTGGTCACCGCGATGGTCTCGCCGCTGTTAGCGTCACGCCAGTTGCCGTCGATCAGTGCCTGCTGGCGAAATAAGGTTGGATCGTTAAGTTGCATGATTGCTTCCTGTCTTAATCGGTTTAACGGGTAAATGCGGCGTGTAATGTCTCCACGCTACGTGCCGCACGCAGCGTGCGTCCGGGATTACTCTGGTTCTCCAGCAGCGCATGAACTTTGCTGACAATATGTGCACCGATAGGGATTGCCGATGTTGCCGCCGGAGAAGGTGCGTTACAGGTGTGAATTGAGCGTGGCGTGGTGACAAACAGAAAATCGTCGATAAGCTTGCCATCAGGTGATACCGCCTGTGCCCGCACGCCCGCAGGCCACGGTTGCAGATCCTTAAGCGTCAGGCTCGGACAGTACTTTTGTACCAGCCGCAGATAACCGCTTTTGCACAGCGAATTCTTCATTTCGCCAAGCCCTGAGCGCAGGTTGTTTTGCAGCACGCGGCGAATACCAGAAGAGCCGAGGATCTCCAGCGTATCGCTGAGCGAGAAGTCACGCTTACGGTAGCCTTCACGTTTAAATGCCAGCACCGCGTTTGGGCCGACCGTGACGCTGCCGTCAATCATCCGGGTCAGATGAACACCGAGAAACGGCATTGCCGGGTCGGGGATGGGGTAGATCAGATGGTTAACTATCTGATTATGTTCTGGCGCCAGGCGGAAATATTCGCCACGGAACGGACAGATGATAAAGCCAGGTTCAACGCCGAGCATTTTCACCAGTCGGTCCGCCATCAGGCCAGAACAACTAATCAGCGTCGCGCCTTCATATTCCTGACCCTGACGGGTATGGACAATCACGCCCGTAGCGTGCTCTTTCAGCGCGCTGACCTCGGCGTTGTAAATAATCTCACCGCCTTTGGTCTGGAAAATATTCGCCATCGCGGCGGTGACTTCACGGTAGCTGACGATCCCGCTCGACGGAACAAAAATGCCGCCCAGACCGGTGATATTCGGTTCACGCTCGCGAAGCTCCTGCGCATTCAGCCATTCGCGCTCCAAACCGTTAGCGGCGGTGCGATCCCATAGCGCGCGCATGCGCTCCATTTCCAGAGGGGAGGTGGCAACCAGCATTTTTCCGCAGACGTCGTAGCGGATGCCGTTTTGGTCGCAAAAGGCTTTTGTGGCGCGATTTCCGGCCAGGCAAAACTGCGCCTTCAGGCTGCCGGGAGTGTAATAGACCCCGGCATGAATGACGCCGCTGTTATGGCCCGTCTGGTGACAGGCCGGGCCGGACTCTTTTTCCAACAGCGCGATTCTGGCGTCCGGATAGACATCAATCAGCTGCATGGCGGTCGACATGCCGATAATGCCGCCGCCAATAATCACAAAATCATACATCCGCTTTTTTCCTTCGCGCTTACTGATGAGTCTGGTAGTGGTTTGTCGCGTAAGCGAAATAACCACGTTGGCGCATCAGTTCGCGGCGCAGGTCAGGATGCGAGGTGAAACGATCGCGACCGTGCAGCCAGAACAGGTTGTTGATCAGCAGGAATTTACCCACTGAAACCGGTACGGAAATAATACTTTTGCTGGTTTCCAGCGCGTCGGACAGGTCACTCAGCCAGACGCCTTCTTCATAGTCTTTTGGCTGGACGAACTGGTCGATGTAGCGCATCACCGGACGACCCTGCTGGTCAACGTCAAATACCGGATGGAACACTTCCTGGCTCACGTTTTTGCTTGGCGGCGCGGCAAAGCGCATAGGGCGACGCGCCAGCGGATGGGTAAAGTACTGATCCAGATGTTCCCAGTCGTCGAGGTGCAGCAGCAGCGAGTTACCGCCGGTCATGTTCTGCTCGTCAATCTTCATCATCAGCACGTAATCGGTGATTTCTTCGAGATAGGTTCCGTCGTTGTGCAATTCCATCACTCGGTGAGGCTGGCGCAGATAGCTGTCTGAGTTATCGACGTTTTTCACCACAAAACGTGCGTAATATTGACCGCTCATCGCATCAAAATTCGAGCGTCCGATTAGATGCGCTACCGCCGTCGCCAGCTTGACCATCTCTTCTGCCTGCGCCACATCATCCACGCCAACGGCATTGATCAGCAGTGCGCCTTCGGCACGATCGAGCAACGTTTTCAGCAGCAGAGGCTGCAACTGATTGCCGCACAGGTCGTCGAGGATCTTGCCCACTTTGAAGCGCAAGAAGGATTTGTATTCCAGCGCCTGCACCGGCCACTGCGCGACGGCCTGCAGAAATTGCTCAGTGGTTTCAGCGGAAAAAGTCAGCTCCAGCAGGCGTGGGGATTGGGCTGACGGTTTCAGCGTGAAACCGCTGTAGTGCTGGGCTGGATCTTCAGCGTTTGGTTTTACGGCAGTCAGTGCGTTCATCAAATCGTTCCTCTCAGTAGATTGTCAGGGAGATATGGCGCAGCTCGTTTCGTAGCCATAAATTAAAAATATCTACATTTTTGAAAAACGCGCACATAATGAGTTTGTTTGTTTGTTATTTGTGATCAAAAGCAACAAATATTTAACATTTCAAACAGTAGGGATTTAAAGCGAAGACGGGGATAGAGCGGTTATATCAGGTGGTAACCACCTGATTTTAAAGAGGTAAATAAAAAATCTTAATGTTCAAGAGCAATAGCGCAGACGTGTTCAACATGAGTGAGATCGTGGTACAAGTCGGGCAAGGTCATCTTCTTACGAATTACGATTTTGAGATTAACCTCGATTTTACCCTTCTTAATATCCCTGATCGTTATGTTTTCAATAATGTTTTTCTGTTGATGGATGCGGGTTATCAGATTTTCGAGCGCATCGCGTTCATCAAGAATAACCCTGACTTTTACTTTTCCGGGGAACTGGTTTTTAGTCTGTAAGAAAATAATGAACGGGCTTAATTTAATTGCCAATAAAAATAAAGCCGTGGCAAAAAAAGCATGAAAATAAAAACCGGCCCCACAGGTGATTCCCACTCCAGCAGATGCCCAGACAATTGCCGCAGTAGTGAGACCAGAAATAGCATCGTCGTGTCGGTGCAGAATGACTCCCGCACCGAGAAAACCAACGCCACTAATAATCTGAGCCGCCAGACGCATAGGATCGCTACGGATGTTCATCGAAATTTCAGCATAGTATTCTGCAGATTGTATTGATACGACAGTTAACACACAGCTGGCTACGGATAAAATAACGCAAGTTTTGAAGCCAACCGGTTTCCCTTTCGATTCTCTTTCCAGGCCTATAATGCCACCCAGAATAAATGCAATGCTGATTTTGATGATCGTAGTTAAAGGCAACAATCCTTGCTCATTGATGATGGCGGCCAGATTATTCATGCAATTACCTTAATGAAAGAGTCTTTAACGATCAGGAGTTTGCTTTTTTCAATGGGAGGTCTGCTTTGCGTTTTGAAATATCGTCCCGGAAGAATATCAGGAAGAATACGCTGACCACTGCGGCAACACCTGCTGAAACTAGCCAGAATGTTTCCCATTGCGGTAACGCCTGTGGGCCTTGTTCCGTCACGGTGCTGTTGAAGATTTGACCGCATACGGTAGAGGCAAACAGCAAACCGACGCCGTTGGAGACGATAAATCGCAAGCTTTGGGCTTGTGCTTTAATCTCTGGCGCGGCTTTACGGTCAACATAAATGTCGCCCACGGTAAAGAAAAAGTCCCAGCAGAATCCCTGCAACATCAGACCGATCAGCACAAACATCATGTTGGCATCCAGTGATGCATGAGCAAACAACAGTGTGCGGATGATCCAGCAAACGGCGCCCAACATGAGAGTAATTTTGAAGCCGGCTTTCAGTAAGAAAAACGAGAGCAGGAACATAAAAATGACTTCACAGGCGATGCCGACCTGCATCATTGACGCGGCGTTATCGAATCCAAGCGCTTTTAAAAAGACCGGGATATAGGCGGAATAAGCTGTTTTGGGGATCATCAGGACAAAAATACTGAGCATCAAAACCGAGAAACTGCGGTCCTTGAAGAGTGCCAGAGCGTCCAGACATAACAGATCGCGGAGTGTAAATACGCTTCCTTTTGCTTTCGGTGGGGTGTTTGGCAACGTAAAGCAGTAAAGGCCGAGCACGACACCGGAGGCTGACGCAATATACCAGGTGATGGTATTTCCAGAATAGCCCATTTCACCAATAATAAAACCGATGACCATAAAGCCAAATGTGCCGAATACACGAATAAAGGGGAAGTATTTCACCCCGTTAATGTGGCTGAAACTGATGCTGTTAGCCAGCGCAGTTGTTGGATAAAACAGCAGACCGACCAGGAAGATCATGGTCAACGTCATGCCCGTGTTTTGTGCCTCAATAAATTGTGGAACAAACAACAGTACGCCAGCATTAATTAAATGCAGGATCGCCATGACTTTTTGTGACGAAAAGAAACGGTCGGCTACCATGCCAATAAAGAGTGGCGAAAGGATGGTCGCCAGACCAAGCAAAGCATAAGATGAGCCAATAATGGTCGCCATACCATAGGTACTTAATACCAGTCCCATGGTCATATTCCAGGCGCCCTGCATGAAATATTGTATGAACATCATAACCAGCAGGCGTGGTGTTTTATTAAGGTCCATATTGCATATCCTTATTGGTTGATGCTCAGGTTAAGCCCATCCCAGGCGACAAGAATGTTCTCTTTGTCGCACGCCGCCACGAGATCGTCGTGCAGTAGACCGCCGCTGTGTGAGACATGCGAGACGATGAGTTGGCTATTTTTCTCAAGGCAGCCCAGTTCTGCAAGCCTGTCTCTGGCAGCGAAGACGGTTTCCAGACTCATGTGGTTATTTGTACGGTTATCACCATTAAAACCGTAGGTACATTCCAGCACCGTTAAATCGATCTTTTTCCCTTTTAACCATTGCCAGGTGAGTTCAGGGAACCAGCCCGAATCATGTCCATAGAAAATTGACTGACCATCTTTTTCGATAAACCAGGTATAACAAAGCTCCCATTTGGCATGGTTCGCCAGCAGTGGAGTGATTCGGTATCCGCGGGTTTCAACGGTTACGAAGGGAACCAGGCAATGAAAAGCAAATCTTTCTGCGCTGTAGCCTGGTAACACTTGTGCCGCGCCGTTAATCGCACGGTCATTACCAAAAATGTGCAACGGATGAGTAATCTCAAATCCGTACCCTTCCATTCGGCTAAAAAGATCGCCGACGTTGAAATGATCGGGATGTGTATGCGTGAACAGCAGCGATTTGATCTCTGTTGCGTCCAGGCCATCTCGCAGCAGTTGCTGGCTGAATTCAGGCGCGACATCGATCAACAGTTCATCGTCGATGATCGCTGAAGAGTGCGTGCGTATGTCTTTGCCTTTACGAATACGGGCTTGCTGACAGTGCTCACAACGGCAAAAAGGATTGGGTATCCCTTCGGATGCTGCGGTTCCCAGAAAATGAATATTCATGTTTCCCTCTTGATCAAAACAGAGTGTTGTTTTTTGAACGAAAATGTAATGAAACGTAATTGGAACGTGTCAATTATTATCCTGCAGCTTCAAGGCAACAACGATCTTTTGTTGCATAAGTGATCCTCTTCAAGAATTTAATAATTTATTTTTATATTTCATAGCATTGAAATTTTTAGTTCATTTCTTCGTGCTATGTGGGGTTGAGAGGTGGTTATAAGAATGTGTTGATAAAATGCACTTTTTAATATTGTAACGTTCAAATTATCTTGCTGGAGATAGTTTCCTGATGAGCGCCGTGCTAGCATCAAAACATCAGGGGAAGGGTGTAAAAATGCCAACTATCAAAGACATAGCAAGAATTGCCGGTGTATCGCATGGGACTGTCTCGAATGTGCTCAATGGCAGAGGAAATGTAAGCGTTGAGAAGATTGAAGCGGTTCAACGTGCGGCCCGAGAAGTTGGCTATCAGTTGAATGCGCAGGCGCAATCATTGAGAGCCAGCAAAAGTCAGGGAGTGGCCTTGATTCTGCCGGACATCAATGCGGAACGTTACTATCAACTTTATCGGGGATTACACCAGGCCTGGCAACCTTCACTCAGCGAACCGGTTGATCTTTACCTGACTAATGATTTGCCCAATCTGGAACTGGATATTTTGCAAACACTGGCGGCAAAGTCTTACCAGGCTGTTGTCACCGTGAGTTGCCTGGACAACAGCCAGCCCTATTACGATATGCTCAGGCTCTCCCCGGAGAATGTGCTTTTTGCGTATCGCCAGCCAGCCGGTGCAGTTTGTTATTTTAGCCTTGACTATGTGACCGCAGGGGAAGAAACCGCAAGAAGGGCACTGGCGCAGCTGCCGGGTCATATTGGTGTTTTCTGCGAGCCGCTGGAATTTGCCCACAGCGCACGCTTTACTCAAGCGATACAGAAGGTATGCCGGGAGTTAAGTCCGCACACAAAGCTTACGGTTATACCTGCGCATGCCAGTGAAGTTAACACCGTCGCGTTTGACTTTTTCCGGGGGGCGATACCCGATCTGTTTATTGTTCAGGACAGTGAGAAGACGCGTGCGTTGACGCAAGCGTCCTGGTTTGGGAGTTCTCAGTCCTGCCCGCCGATAGTACAACTGAGTGATAATCTTCCTGCATCTTTTGATGGAATCACCAGCTATCAGATGGATTATGCCCGCCTGGGGACAACTATTGCTTCATGTATTCGCCAACCCAAAAGTAAAGAGAAGCACCGTATTCTGACGAATTGCGGTTTTTCCTGGAATGGGCAATACGCTCCGCCTCATGAGACGGAGGCGACGCTGAATATGTTAATTTTGCCCAGCCCTTCGACCGATGCGCTGAAGAAACTGTTACCTCACTTTTATCGCCAGACCGGTATTAAGGTTAATCTTGCGGTTTATCCGTATGATGAGGTTTTTGAAATTCTCTCTCATCTTCACCTGCACCCTTATTACGATTTACTGCGAATCGATATGGCATGTTTTCCCTGGTTTGCAGAAAAAGCATTATTGCCGCTGGAGTCGGTCTCCCCCGAACTCCCGTTATTGCTGGATAACTTCTCTGAGCAAATTCAGCAGCACTTCAGCCAGGTGAATGGGACTGCATGGGCAATTCCCTTTGATGCCAGTATGCAGCTTCTGTTTTATCGACGAGATCTGTTTGAAGATGCGACGATTAAACGGATGTTTTATGAATCAACAGGCAAAGAGTTAACGCTACCAGAGAATTTCGCACAATTTGATGAGATTGCCGCTTTCTTTAGTCAATTGCATCAGCCAGAAAACAGACAGCGTCCGATGGGAACGGCGGTGACGTTGGGCAGCTCAGGACTTATCGCCACTGAGTACTTGTTGCGTTACTACGCGTTAGGGGGACGATTGGTGCGTGAGGGCGAGCCGGTACAACTTGATGCTTCGCTTGCTGCCGCTGCACTCGAAGAATATCTGCACCAGCTTTCTATCGCCGTGAATCTCCCTGGTGAGTGGTGGAGTGATGCGGTTAAACAGTTTGAGCGTGGAAATCTCGCCATGCTGATTATGTATCTCAATTTGTTTAACGATGTTGCGCATACGACTATCGCCCCCACGATTGGCTATGCTCCCGTTCCGGGGCACCTTCCACAATTGGGCGGTGGCTCTATTGGAATGTCTCGCTACAGTAAGAAGAAAAAACAGGTTGAGCAGTTTTTTCATTGGCTTTATTCCGATGAAATTTCGCGCCATCTGGTTCTATTGGGGGGCAACAGCGCCTGGTCTGGAATATGCCACGATCAAAATGTTCTCAATCTCTACCCGTGGTTTAATTTACTGAATGAAAAAGGCATGACGGGAATACGGGAGTCTCAGGGAAGTAAAGGTGAGCCTTTTAACCTGCGACAGGCAGAGATTATTATCGGGCAAGGCGTGACGAATGCGATTAACGGCATTATGGACGTCACGCAGGCCGTGGAATACATCAATGCGCGGATCAGAAACGAAACGGGTGCCTGAAATATGCGACTCCTCGCCTCTTACTGATGACGTAAGAGGCGAGAAAAAACGGTTAACAGTAACCCACTTTATAAATGCGCCCGGTCTGGATGCCTTCGACGCTGCGGCGATAGGCGTTGGCGACCGTGACGGCGGGGACGCTTTCAAAGCCGGGGAAGAAACCGTCAAAGGCTTCGGCGGATTCACTCAGCACGGTCGGACTTATCAAGTTAATACGCTGACCACGCTCTAGCTCACAGGCAGCGGCGCGCACAAATCCTTCCAAACCGGCATTGATCGTTGCCGCATTTGCGCCTTGTGCGATGGGCTCGTGGGCGATAATGCCGCTAATTAACGTTATCGAGCCACCATCATTGAGGTAATGCTGTCCGGTTAAGGCCAGCCGTATCTGGCCTAACAGTTTATCCTGAAGCCCCTGATTAAAGTCCTGGTCGGTCATTGTCGACAGCGGTCCAAAGAACAGATTGCCGGTGGCGGAAACGATCGCATCTACCCGACCGACTTTTTCGAACAATGCCTCGACACTCTCCTGCGAGGTGATATCGACCTGGTAATCCCCCTGCGTGCGACCTACGCGGATCACCTCATGTTTACGGCTTAACGTTTCTGTGACTGCGCGACCCACTGTACCACTGGCACCAATAATGACGATTTTCATAACCACCTCCGCAATAGTGTGAGCCGCTATTCTTTAATGAAAATGAAATCGGATAAACTGGCTAAAAGTTAGATGATTACTAACCAGGGGTTTGCAATATGGATAAGTTACGCGGCATGGAAACGTTTGTCGCCGTGGTGGAGAGCGGGAGCTTTACTTCTGCGGCGACGAGGCTCGAGATGTCTGCGGTGATGGTGGGAAAATATATCGCCCAACTGGAAGCGCAGCTCGGCACGCGTTTGCTGGAGCGCAATACGCGTCGCCAGAGTCTGACCGATGCCGGACGCGTCTATTTTGAAGAAGCCCGTCGCGTGCTGGAGCAGGTATCGATAGCTGAACGTTCGGTAGAGCGTCTGCGGCTGGCACCAGCAGGGACGCTGCGCATAAGCGCGCCCACGTCTTTTGGCGCTTGCGTGATCTCGCCACTGGCCGCTGCGTTTTTACAGACCTGGCCAGAGGTGCGCATTGAACTGGATCTAACCAACCGGATGGTTGATCTGGTTAATGAAGGTGTCGATCTGGCGATCCGCATTGGCGATATCCATCAGACTGACGTGGTGGCGAAATACCTGTGTCCCTACCGTATGGCAATTTGTGCTTCGCCAGAATATCTTGCCCGCCATGGCACCCCCCGGACGCCCGCGGATCTGGTGGATCATCTGTGTCTGTCCCATACCGTGTGGACGGCCCGCAACGAGTGGATACTGCCTGGCGTGACGGGGGAAGTCAGATGGAAACGCGATGCGATCCTGCGCTGTAACGATGGTCATGGACTGCGTATGGCGGCGGTAGCGGGGGCTGGGCTATTATTGCAACCGGAGGTGCTGTTGGCAGAAGAGCTGGCTACTGGCAAGTTGGTTCGTATTCTGGAAGTATTTACGCCACAGCCGCGGCCGATTCATTTGCTGTGGCGACAGGATTTGCGTCCGTTGCCCAAGCTGACACGGTTTGTTGAGCACGTTCTTAGTGCAGTTCAGGAATTAATATGAAAATGCCGGATGGCGCTGCGCTTATCCGGCCTACAGTGGCGATTAATCGTAGGCCGGACAAGGCGCGTTACTAACCGATATCCACCTGCGGTTTGCTGTTGCGTTTACGGATCATGCGCAGCACCGGCGGGACCACGATAACCAGTACCGCCATCACCAGCAGCACTTTCGCCACGCCGCTGGCCCACAGAATATCCATACTCCCGTTACTGATAGACAACGCCCGGCGCAGGTTCTGCTCCAACATTTCCCCGAGAACGAAGCCCAGAATCAATGGCGACATTGGGAAGTGCATTTTACGCAAAATGTAGCCCAGCACGCCGAGGGCGACCATCAACACCAAATCGAAGGTAGTGCTGTGGACAGCGTACACACCTACCGCGGAGACTGCCGCAATAGCGGGTACCAAAAACCACAGCGGAATGGTCAGCATGCGGGTAAACAGACCGATCAGTGGAATGTTCATCACCAGCAGCATTACGTTAGCGATCAGCAGCGCCGCAATCAGCCCCCAGACGATATCCGGCTGTTCAGTGAACATCGCCGGCCCCGGGGTGATGTTGTACAGCGTCAGCGCACCCATCATCACCGCCGTGGTACCGGAGCCCGGCACGCCGAGCGTCAGCATTGGGATGAAAGAGCCGCAGGCCGAGGCGTTGTTGGCGGCTTCTGGTGCCGCTACGCCACGAATATCCCCCTTGCCAAAGCTGTCGCTGTTGCCGCTGAGCTTTTTCTCGGTCATGTAGGTGATGGCACTGGCAATGGTGGCGCCAGCGCCAGGCAGAACGCCGACGAAAAAGCCAATCACTGATGAACGCAGGGTGGCTCCTACGCACTGTGCGCCTTCTTTGGCGTTGAACAACATGCGGCCCGTTTTACGCACCAGCGTCTGGCCACTGCTGGTATGTTCCAGCATTAACAGTATTTCAGAGACAGAGAACAGCCCAATCACCACTACGATAAACTGCACACCGTCGGAGAGATGGACACTGTCAAAAGTAAAGCGATAAACCCCGGTGTTGGCGTCTACGCCGACGGTCGCAAGTCCGAGACCGATAAGCGCTGCCAGAAATGATTTCAGCGGATTTTGCGCCATCATGCTGCCGAGACAGGCAATGGCGAAAACCATTAAGGCAAAGTATTCTGCCGGACCGAAGGCCAGCGACCATTGGGCTAACGCCGGGGCAAACAGAATGATGCCGCCGATGGCGATAAGTGAACCAAAGAAAGAGCTGACCGCCGAGATAGAGAGCGCCACGCCGCCGCGTCCTTGCTGCGCCATCGGATAACCATCCAGCGCGGTCATAATCGCCGCCGCATCGCCGGGAACATTCAGCAGGATGGAGGAGATGCGCCCGCCATATTCACAGCCAATGTAGACCGTAGCCAGCAGGATCAGCGCGGATTCTGCGGGCAGATGCAAAGCAAAGGCCAGCGGCAGCAAGATCGCCACGCCGTTGATCGGCCCAAGGCCAGGCAGCAAACCCACAATGGTGCCTACAAAACAGCCTATCAAGGCGATGACCAGGTTTTCCGGCGTCATTGCCACCGCGAAACCCTGAGAAAGATAAATCCAGGTATCCATCGTTTCTCCGTTAACCCAGCCAGG
This sequence comes from Citrobacter sp. ABFQG, assembly GCF_004322975.1. Lineage (NCBI taxonomy): Bacteria > Pseudomonadati > Pseudomonadota > Gammaproteobacteria > Enterobacterales > Enterobacteriaceae > Citrobacter > Citrobacter sp. ABFQG. The sequence goes on along the minus strand of NZ_CP036435.1, from coordinate 4,461,740 downwards.
CGCCGAGTGGTAAGGTGACGTCAAGCAGTCGGTCAAAGGCATACCACAGCAGAATGCCGAGCACCGCGCCGGAAATACCCGCAGCCGGGATGGTTGCGCCGAACAGCATGCCAATCACCACGGTGAGAATGGCGGTAGCGATGGGAAAACCGAGCCACTCAAAACCCCAGGCGTACATCAACAGAACAATTACCATCGTCAGCAGCTTTTGCAGCACGTGGCGACGGGGCCAACTGATGGTATCCGGATGGCGCAACAGCAGCGCCACGGCGCATACCAACATCAGACTGATAATGCCCAGCGGGAAGGGACGCGGCCCTACGGGTTCATAGCTGTATTCGCTGCTGATTTGCCAGGCCACGAACAGCCCGGCTATGCAGAGCAACAGCCAGATACCTGCAAAAATACGATCGCTCATCATCTTTGCCTCTGCGTTTACTTCGCCAGACCGAAGGCTTTCGCCTGCTCACGATAATCCGTAACCTGTTTTTTCACGTAGTCGTCGAGCTGTTTGCCGCTCATGTTGAACTCAAACAGACCGCGCAGATCGCGTTGTTTTTTAAACTCATCGGTCTGCTGGAGTTTGTTAAAGGCATCAACCCACCACTGATACTCGGCGTCGCTGACTTTTGGCCCAACGTAGAAGCCACGAATGATAGGCCACACGAGGTCATAACCCTGCTCTTTGGCGGTTGGCACGTTGGCTAACTGGCCCGGTAGGCGTTGATCGGAGAACACCGCGAGCACGCGGATTTTGTCGCCGCTGAGGTAGGGCACCATCTCACTGAGATCGCCGGAAACCACTTGTACGTGATTTCCCATCAATGCGGTAACCGGTTCGCCACCGCCTTCAAAAGCCACATAGCGCATCTTGTGCGGATCGACATTGGCTTTTTGCGCCAGCAGCGCCGACTTCATCCAGTCCTGGCTACCGATAGAAGCACCTGCGCCAATGACCACGCTGTTAGGGTCTTTCTCCATTGCCGTAAGCAGATCTTTCAGCGTCTTCCATGGCGCATCCTGACGTACGGCAATCATGCCGTAGTCGGTGCCGACACTTGCCAGCCAGCGGACATCATCCACACCGTAGCGACCAAACTTGCCCTGTGACAGGTTCAGCAGGGAGCCGCCGGAGAAGGCCACCACGGTTCCCGCTTCAGCCGGGCGTTGAGCGACGATCGCGTTATATGCCACGGCACCAACGCCGCCAGGCATATAGGTCACGCGCATCGGTTTTTCGATAGCACCGGTTTCCATCATGCTCACCTGAATCAACTTACAGGTGAGATCGAAACCACCGCCGGGTTTAGCAGGGGCGATACATTCAGTGCGCGATGGCGCTTGTTCGGCCAGTACAGAGGTGCTCATCAGTAAAATGCTTGCAGTAAGGGTACGAAGTAACTGTTTTTTCATTGTTTATCCTCACGCCGGAAAACCGGATTTTCGGGTACGGAAGAAGATTTTTGTGATTATGTGAGCCGATGTGTAGCGGTTCGGTTGCGTGATTGTTAAAACATTAACCTTTCAATTCCCTTTCAATGCGGCAGAAACTTTACAGGATGTGATATGCGTCTCTTATTAGCGGAAGATAACCGTGAGTTAGCTCACTGGCTGGAGAAAGCGCTGGTGCAAAACGGTTTTGCCGTTGACTGCGTTTTTGATGGCCTGGCGGCCGACCATCTTTTACATGGCGAAACATACGCGTTGGCGGTGCTGGATATCAATATGCCGGGGCTGGATGGTCTGGAAGTCGTTAAGCGGCTGCGCAAACGCGGGCAGACGCTTCCTGTCCTGCTGCTGACGGCGCGTAGCGCGGTGGCCGATCGGGTGAAAGGGTTGAACGTCGGAGCCGATGACTATCTGGCAAAACCGTTTGAAATAGAGGAGTTGGATGCTCGGTTGCGAGCCTTGCTGCGTCGCAGTGCGGGACAGGTGCAAGGCATCCAGCAACTGGGGGAGCTGGCGTTTCACGATGAAGGCTATTTTCTGTTGCAGGGGCAGTCGTTGGCGCTCACGCCGCGAGAACAGGCGCTGTTGACGGTGCTGATGTACCGTCGGTTGCGACCGGTTTCACGCCAGCAGTTGTTTGAGCAGGTCTTCAGCCTGAGTGATGAGGTCAGTCCTGAAAGCATTGAGCTGTATATCCATCGTTTGCGCAAAAAGCTACAGGGAAGTGATGTGCGCATCGCCACGTTGCGTGGTCTGGGCTATGTGCTGGAGCGTAGCGATGAAGTGGGTTAAACCCCAATCGTTATACCTGCAACTGCTGATGTTTTTGGGCCTGCCGCTAATGTTGCTGTGGGGCCTGTCAGCATTTAACAGCTATGTCAGTGCGCTACAGGCGGCGACCCAGGCGTATGACCGCACGCTGCTTTCATCCGCCAGGACCGTCTCCGAGCGGCTGGTGGTGCGCAATAAACAGTTAGAAGTGAATGTGCCATGGGTGGTGCTGGACAGCTTTGAATTGAATATGAACGACCGACTGTATTACAAAGTGGTTGATCCGGCGGGGAAGGTTATCTCTGGTTATGACGATTTACCGGCGATGCCGCCTGCTACCTCGCGCACGCGGCTTTATCCGGCGCTGGCATGGTTTTATCACACTGAATATCGCGGTGAGGCAATCCGTGTGGCGCGTCTGCTGCAGCCTGTCAACGAAGGTGGCATTGTTGGCATGGCGGAGATTTATGTTGCCGAAACGCTGCAATCGCGGCGTTATCTGGCGCGACAGCTGTTGTTTTCCTCGTGGGTCTCGCAAGGGCTGCTGGTACTACTGACTCTGGTGCTGGTTGGCTGGCTGCTGCGCCGGGTGCTACGCCCGATGCGCCAGCTGTCATCGCTGATGGTGCGTCGTGAGCCGGGGCTACTGACGCCGCTGCCGGAGCTGCTGCCGTGGTCGGAAACCCGTCTACTGATTGTGGCGTTTAACCGCTATCTGGACCGACTTCGCGGCTTGATTTCTCGCCAGGAGCGCTTCAGCGCGGATGCTTCCCATCAGCTTAAAACGCCGTTGGCAGTGCTGAAAACTCAGGCGGCGGTGGCTCTCGCCAGTCAGCAGCCGCAGCAGTGGTACGAGAGTCTGCAAGCCATGAGTACCACGCTGGATAACATCATTCAACTGACTGAAAGGCTGTTGCAGTTGTCTGCGGTGAAGCGCAAAGAGCAAGGGGAAAGGCATTTCTCGCCGGTTAATCTGTATGAGGTGGTGCAAACCAGCTGTTTTACCCGACTGGCGCAAGCGCGTAGTAAAGGGATCGATCTGGGCTATGAAGGGGATCAGGACGCGGTGTGGGTCGAGGGCGACGAAGTCTTGCTCGGGGAACTGTGCGGGAATCTGCTGGATAACGCACTGAAATACACGCCGCCGTATGGCGTGGTGACTGCCCGACTGCGGCGAGAAGGAGAGGCTGTGGTGCTGGTGGTTGAAGATAGCGGGCCAGGCATTGATGAACAAATGGTGCATCAGGCGCTGCTCCCGTTTCATCGTCTGGATAACGTCGGCAATATTCCTGGGGCAGGAATCGGTCTGGCGCTGGTCAACGACATTGCTCGCCTGCATCGTACGCACCCACAGCTATCCCGGAGTGAAGCATTAGGCGGGTTAAGCGTACGGATGCGGTTTTTATGTCTGGAGCGAGAAAGGCAGGACGATCGGTGTCGTCCTGCGCCCGTTATTTAAAGGTCACTGTCGCATTGACCGGGATACTAAATGCGCCTGGTTGAGGAGGGTTCTTCAGCCAGAACAGGGTCGCCATGAACTCTTTGCGCCGACTGTCGCTCTGGTTGTTAAACGCGCCGCTGGTAAAATCGATGCGGTTGCCGCTGATAATATCCCCGGAGCCGGGCCGTGCAGCATCCTGAAGCGTAACGCCGATATCCGGCGTACCCTGACCGGTAAAAACCGTGCCGCTGTTGTGCGTGGTGCCGGTAAAGGTTATCGCGTAATTGATGCCGCGACATTCATGCTTCCCGGCAGCTTCTGCAGCGATAACGGCAAACTGTTTGCTGTGGCTGTTATCCTTGCCCGCTTTGGCTTCGGTAATGCTGATCCTGCCAAACTCGACGGTATCCGTTCCCTTATCAGAGGCGATCAAGACGATCGGTTCGCAGTTGATATAACTGATGTTATTCAGGCCGGTCAGCGCGGGGCCAAAGTTTTTTGCCGGATTGCTGGCGGAACAATGCGTACTGCAAGAGTTAATGCTGCCAATACCGTCGACGACGAAAACTTTGTTGATGGTGCGACCCGCCAGTGCGGGCAAAGGATCCGGGAGCTTTCCGGTGGCGACCAGACTGAGGTTAAAGGTGAAAGAGAAAGTTTGCGGAAGTGCCAGGCAGGCACTGGTATTTCTGTGGCTGTTACTATTGCAGTAGCCGTTTGAACCTGTTCGGGGCAGCGTTGCCTGATATTGCGTGGTGACGGCCTGCGCGCTCTGATCGTAAGAACGACCATCGATGCTCACCACCAGTTTCATATTGGTTCCCTGCAAAAAATGCGAAAACTCATGGTCGGGATCGATGTAGATTCTGGCCGCTTCGCCCTGGGGCATATGGTCCGTGTCGCTGCAGGTGACGCTAACGGTTTGTGAATTGGACACCCAGACGGTGTCTCCGGCGGCGGTGCTGCGGCTAATTTTAATCGGATTAACGTGTACAGAGACGCTGTTTGCTGTACAGGTAATCGCATAGCTTGTACTACTGAAGATCGGCAAACAAAACAGCACCACGAGTTTAACTATTTTTAACGGATTCATTGATTGCACCTTACGAACCGACGCACTGGGCAGTAATTTGTGTATATCCGATTTTCTTCACCGGCTGGTGATGGTTATCCGGCATTTGAATAAAGCAGTGTTCATTGGTATGTGAGCCCCAGCGCACTTCCAGGCGCGAATTATCTTCCACGCCGCTGGCATACAGAGCGCCATGCAAACCGACCAGGCCGTGATTGCGGCCTTTGGCATCCCGAACGATCGCACCAACCGGCGGGGCTATGTTGCCGGGTATGACTGCATTCACCAGATAGTTGCGCCCGCTGAAGGTTTCAAACACGACTTTGCCGATGGCTTTCTCTGTCGGGACAATTTTTTTCTGTGCCTGGGGAATATCCAGACCGGCGCCAATATCGGCGGTATTCAGACTCACCACGTTGTAATGCCAGGCATCTGCCGTAGTCAGGACCGCATAGCCGTTACCGTCTATCGCCACGCCGTTTTGTTGCTGGATATGGACGCCGTCGGCATTTTGAGCCTCGACCAACACCATGGTGTCACCCGGAGCGTGCATAAGCGTAACGCCGCCTGCGTGCAGCATCGCCCCGCCGCTGATGCCCATATTCATATTCTGGTAGTTGCGCCCGGCGCTATAGCCTCCCTGAACGTTCATCTTGTCGCCTTGCCAGGCGGCGTTAACGCCGGCAGCGGAATCCTGTCGATCGGTGGTACTGCCTTGAACGCCCCAGCTCAGACGATCGTCAAATGCGGTGTTGCTGTAGCTGGTGGAGTAGCTGTCGCCATTCTGCTGGCTATGCATCACGTTGGCAGAGACAAAGCCGTGGCTGTCCATGAAATCAAATGGGATGGATAACGTCAGGTTGATACTGCGGTCCTGGTAGTCGTACTGGTTGCGGGTGTCCTGCACGTATACGCTCCAGTTGATTTTCCCCAGCGTATCGTTGTAACCCAGCTGTATCGTGCGGTCGTGACTCCCGTTGTGCCAGTAGTTTTGCTGGCTGGCGCTGACGTAAAGCGAGGCGTTATCCCACAAACGCTGATTAACAGAAACCTCAAAACGTTGGCGGCGATTATTGTAGTTACTGGTGTAGTAATGCTTTTTGTTGTGCTGCTCGCCAGGGTAACGCAACTGCTGATTGGGGTCGTCATAGGCGATGTCGTAATAACCCGAGGACCAGCTGTTATGCTCGTTAATGGTGTCGCTAAAGCTGTAATAGCCGGATGTATTGTAGCGGTAGCCAACCAGACGAAAATCCGTGCCGTACTGGTTCAGCGATTTAGAATACAGGAAACGGTAACTTTGCCCCGTGGACGCTTCTCCGCTGGCAAGCTGTGCTCGGGCGGTGGTGATATCAAAGGAGATCGCGCCAAACTGATGCAGATCCTGAGCGACCCCGGTGGCAATCGCGTTGTAACTTTCCGCCGCCAGTAAACCGCCGTACAGCGTGGTTCCAGAGCTGAGGCCATAGCTCAACGTTCCCTGGACAAAACGGGGCCGCCAGCCGCCACTGTAACCGTCACGGTATTCCCCGGCCGTAAACTGAAAACGGCTGTTATCTGCGCGCAGCATGTTCGGTACCGCCGAATAAGGCACGCTGAAATTGCGACGGCTGCCATCGGCTTCAATAACGCTAACATCCAGATCGCCACTCTGGTTGCTGGGGTTAATATCGTCGATGTCAAACGCGCCCGGCGCGACGTTTTTACTGTAGATCAGGTAGCCACTTTGCCGGATTTCGATTGTGGCATTGCTGTTGGCGACGCCGCGAACGACCGGGGCAAAATCGCGTTGGCTATCAGGCAACATATTTTCATCGCTGGTGAGCTGCGCCCCGGTAAACTGGATGCTGTCGAACACATTGTCATCCGTGTAGGTTTTCCCGATGCGCAAGCGGCTACGTAGCGCAACAATATTGCGCTCCACCCACGTAGAAACCGCCTGCCCCTGGCGGCCTGAACCGCTGGCGTAGCTGAACGTGGACTGGTTACGGAAATGCCATCCCGCCAGGTTGATGCCGTTGGCAAAACTGGCAAAAACGGAGTCATGATCCTGACCCTGTTCGGCCAGGCGGGTAGTATTGACGTTGTAGCCGACAAAAGCGGCATTAACCCCATCGTCATAGGCAGACTCCGGGACTGCATCGTGTGCGGTCGAGAGCAGAAAAGCTTCCGGCACTGAAATATCAATACGCTGGTAGTTTGCATCTGCCGTCAGGCGGCTGTTTGCTATCAGCGCTGTGAGCTCAACGCAGGTATCGCTGCGGTCATCCGGGATTTTAATCCCGTATCTGCGCAGATCGTCAGCGCTTAGGCAGGGTTGTGGCTTGCCTTCTGGCTGACGTCTTTTGAAGGCAACATTGCGCGTCTCAACGAAGCTATGATCAATATAAATATCGTATTCAAACGTCCCTTCGCTAAGCCCATCATTACGGGCGATTTGCACCACGGAGGTAATATTTTGCGCACCGTGCACAAAACGGGTATTAAATTGTGGCGCACTGTTGGCGTAAGCAGGCATACACAGGACCAACGTTGACAGCGTAAAGACCTTTTCCTTAAACCGTTGCGGTTGCTTATTTTTTATCATCATTGCAACCCCTGACTTAATAACACGATATCGGGACGTTATTGACCGCGTTAGTGCCGCCGTAATCATCTACCCAGTTAAAATCGATGTGGCTAACTTTTTGCTGCGACAGCGTAAACGTGCGTTCGCCATGAGGATTCACCATATCGGCATCAACGTTTTGGCCGTTAATATGCAATTGCGTCAGAGAAATATGTAACGGTGTCGGATTAACGGCACGCAGAGTATTTCCGTGACATTGCCACTGTAATTTCTCGACCGCTTCAGGTAGCGTCATATTCAACCCCGCAGGGCGATAAAAGAGTTTGATGCGAATTCGTTGCGCCAGTTGTAAGGTATTTTCCTCGTTTTCAATGGTGGGGATTTCCTGCACGTTAATCCACAATACTGATTCAACATCCTGGGGAAACCCGTTGCCCTGGTAAATAGCCCGTAGCCCGGCGGATTTATGGCCGTCGAGTTTCAGGATCGGCGGGGTAATTATCATTGGTAGATTGGCCGGCGTCTCATCTGGATTACCCTTATCCAGCCATGTCTGTACCATATATGGCTTGTCTGTATTATTGTTGACGTCAAACATCGCTGCTTTATCGTTCTCATTATAAATAACGCGTGTTTGACCCAAATTAATCGCGCTGTGTGCGGTGCTAACCACGCACAGCAACAGATAAAAGAAGACTTTATTCATCAGGTGCACTTTCCAGATTCAGGGAACAGTGCCATCCATAGCAATCAACGTCCGTTATTTATAAATGACGGTGTAATTCATATCCGCAGTAATTGTGCCTGCCGCAGGCAGCGTTGCGCCTATTTGCTGATATTTGGCGACCAAATCAATATGTGCATCGCCGTTTTGGTTCGGTGTCAATGACACTTCATTCTGACTAGCGGAGAAATCGAGGGCTTTACCTGAGTTACCTTTATTGTCCACTTCAATGCCGACATCGGTGGCTGCTCCTGTTGTACGAGTTGCTTCCAACAATGTGGTATTACTGCCAGGATTTTTACCGGTAAAGACCACCACATAGCTGTGTGCTCCCGTTGCGCCACTACAGCCGGTAAATTGCAACGTAAACTGAGTATCGCCGGTGGTAGAGCCTGCGCCGCCAAATAACTGGTTGGTGACTTGCGGTAATACGACGTTTGTATTTGTTGGATTGGCGGTGTTCACCACGCAGGTGCTGGCAACAATTTCACCGGTAAAATGGACCGTCGCGGTGGCTTTAGAACCTGCTCCCGCTGTGGTGGCGTAATTAGTACTTCCTGCCGCGCCAACATTAGCCGCAAACAAAGCAACCAGCGCGGTGCAGGTGAGTGTAATTTTCTTCATCATAACTCCGTTAAATTTATTATTTACCCAGAAGAGTACTTGTCAGAGGCGCAGATTCAGCCGGAGTACATCAATGTCAAAAAATGATGCAGGACTTCATTTGAAAGAAACGATTAACGTTTGTAAATTGCTCAACAAGTAATCCACTGCGGATATTATTTATTTGCGAAAAATAAGTAAACATAATTTTTTATGTGTGATGAAAGGGTGTTTCAGTAATCTTTTCAGGTTTTTTAACACGGTGTATACATGATTATAAATAACGTATGGGATTATCGTTGTGGTACATTTAACAAAATATCAATGTTGTCATTTATTCTTTTTGGGTGTTTTGAATGAACGGGTTGATCTGTGTTGAAATTGCTGTTGTTAGATGTATAAATTCGCAGAATGTTGATATTAGCGAGATGTGATATTCATTTTTGGGTTGATCAGTTACAGTGTGTTTTTTATACCTGTAAAGTCATGTTGGTCATCTCCAGTCATCGGAGTTGCTACAATTATTTAAACTAAATTTTTGTGCTGAATTTGATTGTTCTTCATTTTTGTACATCAGAATGACGATAATTCTAAGGTCCAATCAGTAAGCATTACGCTCACAATAAGCTTGCTAATCATTTTCTTGTTAATATATTCCCGTGTTATTTTTCTAAAGGATATTATATACGCTTATATATGCTACGGATTTCTCGTTGTGGGATGGCGGCAAGTGAGAGGCTCCCGATGAGCCTACCCCAGTAAGTGACCCGGGTATTCATCATACAATTGCACTTGCTATTAGTTCATGAACTGTTATCTGTCAATGCGATTTTTGTTGCAGGTAATTATATTTTCTAATGTGGAAAATAAATCGAGCTTGATTTTAATAGTCAATAAAATCATATTGATGCTAATATCTTGTGAGGTGCTTGTCACAACTTATCATCTTTCTTTTTACATTTGCTGACAATCTACCCTTGTGTTTTTTAAGCTTGTGATATAATTAACTTCATGAAATAAGAAAAAAACAATTAAAGATCAATCGATAATAGGTTGAGATATGCTTAAAAATTCGCTAAAGATTAGCAGTCAAGGATATCCGGTCTTTTTAAAACTGGTCGATTTCATTGTTATCAATGTGGTGTTAATTTTTAGCGCCCATCTGCTGGGTTTGGTGCCCTTTAACACCATTGCGATTTTGAGTCTTCTCTTCTCGATCTTTTTCTTACTGTTTGCTGAATACATTAAAATGTACCAGCAAAAGATTAAGACGATCGGTTTGCGTAATCAAAAACGCTTGGTTTTTTGTACGCTGCTGGCGATTTTTTTTAACGAACTGGTCAGTATGACGGTGGCTGAGCCTGAATCACTCGGCTACTTAGACAGACTGCCTTCACCGTTTTATTCAGCCATTATTTACTGGTACTTCATTCCATTACCTTTTCTATACTATATCCGCTTTTTTCTTTTCAAATACACCGCCAGAAAAAATATTCGCGTTGCTGTGATTGGGCTTACTGAGAACGGTCTGGCGGCGGAAAACGCATTGACCGCTGAATATGCCAATATCAAATTAGACCTGGCATTTTATGATGAGCGCAGTCCATCCCGTTGCGGCGATGTGGTGGAGAAAATAAAAAGTCCCTTTCGCGGCTCGGTGAGCAATTTAGTTGAGGAAGCCAGGCAGGGAAATATAGACGAAATCTACATCGCTTTACCGATGGTTGCTTTACACCGAATTCGTCATTTTTTAGCGATGATGTCTGACACCACCGTAGATACCTATATTGTCCCTGACTTTTATACCTATAGTAACAACATGTCCAAGTTACGCTCCATCCACAACCTGCAAACTATCGGTATCTTCAGTTCACCGTTTGAAGGGGCGGGGTCGTTTATTAAGCGGGCGGAAGATCTGGTTCTTGGCAGCATCATTATGGTGATGATTTCCTCGCTGATGCTGGCTATTGCCATTGGTATTAAACTCACGTCCCGCGGGCCGGTGTTTTTCAAACAGGACCGCTATGGTCTTAGCGGGCAAAAAATTAAGGTCTGGAAGTTTCGTTCTATGCGCGTCATGGAGAATTCCGATACGGTTATTCAGGCCACGAAAAACGATCCGCGGGTAACCAAATTCGGGAGCTTTTTACGCCGCACTTCGCTGGATGAACTTCCGCAATTTATTAACGTTTTGCAGGGAAGTATGTCGATTGTCGGTCCCAGACCTCATGCGGTAACGCATAATGAGCAGTACCGCAAACAGGTCGAAAATTACATGATCCGCCATAAAGTGAAGCCTGGGATCACTGGGCTTGCACAGATCAACGGTTTCCGCGGGGAAATCGATGCGCTTTATAAGATGGAAAAACGGGTTCAGTACGATATTGAGTACATTCAAAACTGGTCGTTATGGCTGGATATAAAAATCATCATTAAAACTATTTTCAAAGGATTTGTCGGTAAGAATGCATACTAAATTGATAGTGATTACCGGAATCGTGATATCGCAGCCCGCATGGGCTGATTTAACCCCGAAATCACACATTGGCTTTGCGGGAATCGACTTCCAGGGCAAGGTCGCTGTGGATTATGGTTATAATGATAACGTTTCTTATCAGCCACATAGCAGCGATGCTATTGGTTCCTCGTTTCAGAGCGCAGCGCCTGTACTGAGTATGATCGGAGAGCGCGGTCAGGATAAGTATTTACTGATGTATTCCGGAGATTATCGTAATTACTCCAGTGATTCCGCTGATAACTATAACGATCATTTTTTCCGTTTTAACGGTGCCTGGCGGTACGGGCTCAAGCATGGTCTAACCCTCAATCTGGAGGATACGCTTGGGCATGAATCCCGTGGTCGCGGTATTACTGAGGGTTTTCTCCCGGGCCAATTCGAGCAGTATGGGATTACATCTCCACTGACGACGAATTTTATCAACAGTGAATTGCGTTACAGTTACGGCGCACCTGATGGGCGTGGGAAAGCGGAACTGGCGTTGTTGTATAAAAAACTCACTTTCGGCAACACGTCTGATGTACGGGACAGCAGTGAAGACTTCTACAATTATATTCAGGAACAGGAATGGCACGAAAATAGCTTGGTGGCAGAAATTTTTGACCAGTACACATCCAGAACGCGCTTTCGCTATAGTTTTATTACTAACCAGCGTCGCTATGATAACAACTCAGAAAAAGACACTAATGAGTACTATTTGCTGTATGGCCTGAAGTCGCAGTTGACGGGGAAAACCAATGTCGACATGAATATTTCATGGCTGTATAAAACATTTGAAAACAACGCAAACTCGCATGATTTTAATGGTCTAAACTGGGACATAAAAGCGGAGTGGAAGCCATTACAACAATCAGTTTTCACGGCCCACTCTGCGCAAAGCATTAAAGACCCATCGGAAGTTGGGGGATATATTTTAGTGACCCAGTATGGCCTTTCTTACCAGCATTTCTGGTTAGGCACTCGTTTTTCTACTTTATTGGACTACTCATTCACTTCGGAAGACTATAAAAAACAGAACAAGGATCGACATGATAAAGATGGTGTGTTTAGCGTAACCATGAGCTATGACTATACGCCGTCGGTTAATTTTGAGATTAAATATCAGATAGATACATTAAATTCGAATAGGGATACTGACTCGTTTTATATCGGTCCCAACGACAATCAGGAAGTTATTAGAACGTTGGGTTATGATAATTCTATGATTATGCTTAAAGCTAAGGTTCAGATCTAAAATGAAAATAATAGAACTGTGCGCGGTTTTGCTTTTCAGTATCCTGTTGGTCGGATGCACAACGTCCAGCCCGCGATTAATGGACGATCCTGCTACTGTTCAGCAGGATTACCGACTTGGGGCGGGGGATACGGTCAATATCGCTGTTCATGGTCAACCCGATATGACGATGCGGTTTATTTTGGATAAGAGTGGGGAAATTAATTTCCCGTTTGTTGGTGCTCTTAAATTACAAGATAAAACCGTTGATCAAGTGACAAAAGAATTAACTCAACGCCTGACCGGAGATTATTTTACCACTCCGATGGTGACGGTGAGCATTGCCGAGTTCCGCAAATACTATGTTTCAGGCGAGGTGAAAAGTCCAAATGGCTTCGCCTATGAGCCAGGGCTTACCGTCGAGAAATCTATTGCGCAGGCGGGTGGGTTTACAGACCGTGCGGACCGTCAAGATATCAACATTCGTCTGTCGGGTAGCAATCAGCTGCTTGAGAATGTCGATTTAACGCACTCTGTTCATCCAGGGGATGTCGTGATTGTTGGCATGGGGTTCTTCTAACGATGAAACTATCTATAGTGGAAAACGGCAAAAAACGAGAAAGCAGTGTCGAATTCTCCCGCTTTGCCAAAGAGTTGAAAAAGAACGCCTGGAAAATCGCACTGGCCGGTATCGTTGCCGGGGTCGTCGCGTATCCATTAATCAGCATGGTGTCCTCAAAGTATGTTTCAACGGCGACGGTGCTGATTAAGGCGCAAGCTGATAACGTTTCTCCGTTTCCACAGGTTGATGGTTTCGATTCAACGCGTAGTGGTTACTACGAAACACAATATGCGTTGATGCATTCACGTATTGTGCTGGAGAAAGCCATACGTGATATGAAGCTGGATGAAAACCCGGAGTTTACCGGGGAAAAAGCCGGTGCTCGGGGGGCTGATAGCAATGAAAGTCGGCAACTGAGAATGGAACAAGCGCTGAAAACGCTGGCGAAAAATCTGAATGTCATTGGTATTCGTACGACGAACCTGGCGTCTATTACCTATGAATCAACGTCCCCACAGGTTGCGGCTGACATTGCGAATGGCGTCGCGCAGGCTTTCATCAACTACACGGTGGAGCAGAAGCGTCTGAAGGTGGAGAAAGCTCGCGAACTGAATTTTGAAAAAATGGAAGAGATTCAGAAATCGATAGCTAAGCAAAAAGACGAGATGGACAACTATCTGAAAAATGCCGGGCTGCTGACCTTCCGTGGAATCGATGGTTTTGAAACCGAGCAGCTAAGTATCGTAACCAATCGCCTGGCCGATGCAACTCAGCGTCGGGTTGCCGCTGAATCCGTCTATAACGAGGTGAACGGGGGAGGTAAGTCCATTGAGAGCGTTATCTCGCTGCCTTCGGTCTCTAATCATGCTCAGATCCAGGATTTGCGCATTGCGTTGATTCAGGCGCAACGAACGTTGTCCGAACAGCGTAAAGTCTACGGGCCAAAAAATCCCGCCATTTTAAAAGCAGAGGCCGATGTTCAGTCGATCCAAAACCAGACTGGACGAGTATTGGGTGAGCTGAAAGTCGGTTTACGCCAGCAATATCTGGCGGCGCTGGCGGACGAAAAAAACTATCAACAGCAGGTGACTGAGCAGAAAGAGATCTTCCAGAAAATGGCGTCAAAACGGGATGCCTGGAACAGTCAAAAGCTGTCGTTAGATAAAATGGAAGACCTGTATAAATCGCTTTATCAACGTACTCAAGAGCTGTCGCTGTCCGGTGTGAATGCTGATGCGGTGTTATACGACCCTGCGGTACCCGCCTTAAAACCGGCGAAACCGAATAAATCTTTGCTGTTGCTGATGGTGGTCATGCTGGTGGTGGTGTTCAGCATCATGTATTTCATTGTTAAAGCGGCAATGGATAACTCAATCGGTACCCTCAGTCGCATGAAAAAACGGCTCAATGTTGCTCCGCTGGGTGAAATCCGTCGTTTTAGCGGAACCTTAGGGCGCGCGCAGGTGCGGGACATGATTATGAAGAACCCGCTGAATGCCGATATTGTGCACGGTATCCGTACCCGGATTATGCTGGATAATCGACCTTTACAGACGCTTGCCGTGGCGTCGACGGAGCACGGCGATGGGCGTTCTTTGTTGGCGAATCTGTTAGCTAACTCTTTTAGTTTCGACCAGAAAACACTGCTTATTGATGCGGATTTCTTTAACACTGACGGGCTCTCTTCTGAACTGGCGTCGGTAACATCCGCAGGTTTGGCGGAACTGTTGCGCGGGGAGGTTCAGCTTGAAAAGGCGCGGGTTACGCTCAGTGATCATCTCGATTTTATTCCGCACGGCAAGACAACCATCTCTTCTTTACTGATGCTGTCGTCGGGGCACGTTGAGCCCTTAATGCGTGAACTGAAATCGCACTATCAGCGCATTATTATTGATGTCGCTGCTGTGAATCAGAGTCAGGATGTTCAACTGATTAAACGCGCCGTTGATGGGGTGATTTTCATTGTGAAAGCCGGGACGGGGTCCGCCGGGCAAATCGCCAACGCGCTGGATAAGCTGGAAGAAAATAACGGCGTGGTAATTGGCGCGGTACTTAATGCGGTTGAAGAAAAAGATCTTGAGACGCAAGAAGGTCTGCGTTCACTGAACTTCAGTACCGATCAACTGATGACCACGCCAGGCCGCGTATGAGTCTACTGAAGAGCGCTTCCACGATAGCCGGTTCATCAGTCATCTCGCAGCTGATTGGTGCACTGTCTATTTGGTTGATTTCACACAAGTACGATATGGCTGAGGTGGGGCTTTATGCGCTCAACTACAGTATCGCCGTGGTGGGCGCTCAGGTATGTACCTTTGCATCACAGCTGTTAATTCCTAAACAGCAGGATGACGAACTGGTACAGAATGTTGTGTTTTGCCTGATCCAAAGCACGATCATTGCCTTACCTTACGCCGTGCTCACCGCGTGGCTGTTTCACCAGAACATCCTGTTTCTCTATTTGCTGACGCTGGCAACGGCGTGGGTTTTGATCTCGGAAAACCTGTCGCTACGCACGGCCAACTTTCGTTTTCTGATTTTCCAGCGTATTTCTGTTTCAGTGGTGGTATTACTTTCGGTTCTGGTTACGCATTATGTACAGCTGTTTTATTGGTCGTGGGCCTGCGCGACGATGGCGCTGACCATAAGCTGTATTTTGCATTCGTTTGATATTCGTTCGGTGGCAGCCAGACATCTGCGACCCGCCAGTAATTGGCATTTTTTCAAACAGAATATTCATCACATTACCAAAGTGGGCAGTGCGGAAGTGCTGGCGATGGCCAGCAGCAATTTGCCGATTATGCTGATTAACTTTTGGTTCTCGGCGCTGACGGCGGGTTATTTTTCCGTGGTTAGCCGCTTTTGCCTGGCACCGGTGGTGATCATCGGCAACGCGGTACGCAATACTATTTTTTCCAAGTGGTCTATCGACTTCAGAAATAATACCTTTAACTATCAGGAATATACCAAGGTACGTATGCTATTGCTGGTACTAGGGGTTATCTGTACCCTTGGGGTTTTTATTTTCTATCCGATTGTGATGCGCCTCGGTTTTAGCGAAGACTGGATTAACTCCATTGAGACGTCGCGCTACATGTTGCCCTATTTATTCCCTGCGCTGGCGATAAGCCCTCTGACGGTGATAGAACTTATTTTTGGTTCCCATCGCTATTTTCTGCGTATCCAACTGGAACAGCTGGCGATTGTACTATTCGCTTTTGTCGTGACGCCCTATTTTTATAAAGATTATGCAACGTCGGTCATCTTGTTTTCTTCACTGACATTTATTCGCTACGCCTTCATTTATCTGAAAATGAATAAGCGAGCCAATCTCCTGAAAGACAAGCCGGTGATAATATGACACTGAATACCGGATACTATTTACAGGTTTATACTTTTGTCACGCTGATCCTGTGTGGCTTGGTGCAATATTTTACCGGTATGCAGTCAGTGCTGTGGATACCTTTTTTCCTCACCTTATTGATGGTGGGATTATTGGTGATGCAGACGCGTGATGGCTCGCTGCAACTGGATGCGCAGGAGACGATTGTTCTGGCGTTGTATTTCTCGTTCCTGGTACTGGCTGGGACATCGACGTTGATTCAGGGCGGGATCACCGTCGCGATTGTGGCATTTAAAAACGAAATTGCATTGTCGCTGGTGATGATCTGTTTGCTGCTAGGGTTTTGCCGGGAGTCGCAGATTTATCGTGTAACACGCTATCTGTACTGGGTTTTTTATGCGCAGATCCCGGTAATGATTTATCAGGTTTTACTGGT
Source organism: Citrobacter sp. ABFQG (assembly GCF_004322975.1). NCBI lineage: Bacteria > Pseudomonadati > Pseudomonadota > Gammaproteobacteria > Enterobacterales > Enterobacteriaceae > Citrobacter > Citrobacter sp. ABFQG. Next base: position 4,445,042 of record NZ_CP036435.1, on the reverse strand, counting down.
CGTTCCCCAGCGCGTCGCGGTGCGCGGCGAAGATGAGAAATGGGACTCCGTGGTTGGCACGTTTGGCGGTGACCCCATGGGGGGCGGGAATACTGCCGCAATGGGGCTGTTTTGCCTGTTAATTATGTTGTTAAAAGTCTCCGAATATAAGCATGGGCTCACCACGTTCAAATCCATGGCGCTGCATATTGTTCTCGGTATCGGGTTATGCATAATTGGTGAAGTGAAGTTTGTCATCCTGCTATCGCCAATATTCCTGGCGTGGGTGTGGCTCTCACCGAGCTACGTCAAAGACGTTAGTAAGGTTAATCTGAAGACGTTATTGGTTATTGTGGCGGGAATGCTGTTGCTCATTAGCCTGTCGATTGTGATCCTCGCGTACTATTATTCTACGGCGTTCGGTGGCGATCCATCGAAAAGCTCGTTAAGTATTTTTATCGACTCCTTAAGCTATATCTTTGATCCAAACTACATTATGTCTACCGGTGAATTAGGGCGCTTTACGACGTTCCTGTTCTGGTTGAAAAATAACGATCTGTGGGGGCTTTCAGGAACGTTATTTGGCTACGGACTCAACGCCACTAACAGTGGTAGTACGGTGTCGCCGGGATTTTTGAATATTATCTACAACTTAATTCTCGACTCGACTTCCCTGAGTATGCTGCTGTGGGAAGTGGGGGCGATTGGTACATTACTCTTTGTTAGCTTATTCATTTATATCCTGAAAGTTTGTCAGCCAAAGCCATTACTCAGACTTGAACAACTGGACCAGCAGGATCTCCAGTTGCTGAGTTTTGCACCGGCGTTTAACGCTTTTGCTATCAGTTGCTTAATTAGCTTACCTTACAGCCAGATACTGATGATTACACCGATGTTACAATTCCTGTTCTATTTATCACTAGGTGCAAGTTTAGTGATTCGTCGAACCGTCCTTCGCTGCGTAGGGTAATTGTATGGACAATAAACCGTTTATTTCAGTGAGTATTAAAACACTCAATGAATCTGAATGTATTGAGAAGACGATTGACAGCATCCGTAAGCAGCTTATTGACTATCCACATAAAATTATTGTGGCAGATAGTCTCTCAACGGATAACACCCAACAGCTTGCGATCGATAAAGGGGTGACCGTAGTGTCCTTAACTGACCCTGGCGATCGCTGCTGTGGCGTCGGGCACCAGTTAGGTTATCTGTATAGTGAAGGGGAATATCTGTTGTTGATGGACGGCGACATGGAGCTGGAAGAAGGATTTGTGGATCAGGCAGTCGCCTTTTTGCAGGCTGATCCAGAATATGCAGGCGTTGCGGGAACCGTTGAAATGGATGATGCCGTTAACTATGAATTTAAGTCTCGTAAGCAACGCATTAATAAAATCTATCCGCTCGGGGATAGCGACCATTTAGGCGGTGGTGGATTATATCGTCGCTCTGCGATTGAGAAAGTTGGTTATCTGACTAATCGTAATTTGCACGCGTATGAAGAGGCTGAGCTGGGTCTGCGTTTAATCGAAGCGGGCTATAAACTGCGGCGTCTGGATATTCCTTATTTTATTCATACTTCGCATACCATGCCGACCTTTCAGATGCTCAAGCACCGTTGGAAAAGCGGATACTATCAGGCCCCTGGCGAGCTTTTACGTTGTGCCTGGGGAAAACCTTATTTCGGCAAAGCGTTAAAAATGGTCAGGAACGAGGCGATTTTTTCTGTTTACTTGATTGGCTTGTTCATTGCGGCGGTGACCTTCAATCTTGAACTTTTCGACATTGCATTTCTGCCCTTACTTGCATTTATTGTCCTGAAAACCGTACAGAATCGATCGTTATTAAACGGCCTGCAAAGCGTAATGAACCTGGCCGTGCTTTCTGCCGGGCTGGTTAAAGGGTTGACTAAACCAGTACGCGATCCGTTGACTCCACCCAACAGTAAAATCATTCATGAATAACCGGGGCAGGCACCATGAAAGTATTATTAGTTAACAAGTTTTTTTTCATTAAAGGCGGCGCGGAAACGGTTTATTTTCAAGAGCGCGATATGCTGAAACAGGCCGGAGTGCAGGTTATTGATTTCTCTATGCATCATGATAATAATCTCCCCTCGGACTATGCGGATTATTTCGTCAGCAATGTGGACTACCACAAAGAGAGCAATCTGCTGGGCGGTATCAAAACGGCGGTTAACTTTATTCATAATTCGCAGGCCTGCAAAAAAATGCTGGCGCTATTAGAAAAAGAGCGCCCGGATATTGTCCACTTTCACAACATCTACCATCAGTTAACACCGGCGTTGATTAAAGTTGCGCGTAATTTTGGCAGCAAAACGGTGCTGACTGCGCATGACTATAAGATTGTGTGCCCCTCGTATTCCATGCTGCGCGACGGCAAAGTGTGCGATTCCTGTATTACCGGGACGGTTTTCAATGCCTTCAGGTATCGTTGCCAGGAAGGTTCAGCCTCAAAAAGCTTACTGCTCTCCCTGGAGGCAACCTGGCAGTACATTGCACAAAACTATCAGGCACTGGATGTGATTATTTCACCGAGTGTTTTTTTACGAGGTATCCTGCTGCGTACGCTGCCAAATTCGCGCATTGATGTCATCGTCAATGGCGTTGATGACAGTCGTCCCCTGGCCGAAGTAAGCGATGAGGGCTATATGCTGTACTTTGGCCGTCTGAGCCGTGAAAAGGGCGTGGCAACGTTGTTGGAAGCGCATAAAAAAATGCAGAACAGCGCGCCGCTGAAAGTTGTGGGGCACGGTCCGTTGCATGATGAATTAGCCGCCAAATACCCTGATGTTGAATTTTTAGGTTATGTGCAACAAGGAGAAGCCCTCGACAAGCTTATTAAGCATGCGCGAGCGGTGATCCTTCCTTCTGAATGCTATGAAAACTGTTCTATGGCGATATTGGAAGCGATGTCTTTAGGCAAGCCGGTTATTGGATCGCGCATTGGCGGCATCCCGGAACAAATTCGTGACGGTATCGAAGGGATTTTATTCGAACCAGGCAATGCGCAGGAGTTGGCAAATGCGATGGACGCCCTGGCTGACTCGCAAGAGAAGGCGCGGAATATGGGCTTACATGGCCGTGCGCGGTTGAGTGAAAAATATGCGCTCAGTAAACATATGGATACCTTACAGGCGTTGTATAAAGAACTGCTGAGCAGGCCATAGAATGAGTAAAAAAATAACGGTTTTTGGAACGCGTGGTATTCCCGATGTATTGGGCGGTGTGGAGACACACTGTCAGAATCTTTATCCTGCCATTAAGCAGCAGTTCGACGCGGATATTTGCGTGATTGCTCGCTCGCCATATGTAAATTACAAACGATCGGTCTATAAAAAAGTCGAAACCTACGCGCTGTGGGCACCCAAAAAGCGCTCGCTGGAAGCTATTGTCCATTCCGTTTTAGCGGCGTTTAGGACACGTATCGACCATTCGGATATTGTGCATGTCCATGCTATCGGCCCTGGCCTTGTGATCCCACTCTTACGCGTGATGGGTAAGAAGGTGGTTTTCACCCACCACGGACCTGATTACGATCGTCAGAAATGGGGTTTCGTTGCAAAAAAAATATTGCTGCTGGGCGAACGTTGGGCGGTGAGATATGCCAACGAGGTGATTGTGATTTCTGAAGTTATTAATCAACTGATCCAGAAAAAACATGGTCGCTATGATGCGCATTTAATTCACAATGGCGTAAATGAGCCGCGGTTGTTATCAGAGCTCACCATCGACAATACACTCTCCCGCTTTGGGCTGCAGCCGAAAAATTATCTCGTTGTGGTTGGGCGGTTTGTGGAAGAAAAAGGGATGCATGATGCCATTGCCGCCTATCAACACAGTGGTTTGACCATGCCGTTAGTGTTAATTGGTGATGCGGATCATCCAACCGAATACAGCATTCGCCTCAAAAAGCTTGCCGCCGACACGCCTGGTGTCGTGATGACCGGTTTCTTACGTGGTGATGAGCTGCAGGCGGTGTTTTCGCAGGCCAGGCTATTTGTGATGCCTTCATACCATGAAGGATTGCCCATTGCGCTGCTGGAGGCAATGTCATTTTCTCTTCCGGCCGTCGTCAGTGATATTCCTGCTAACCTTGAAGTTCAACTGCCTGCCGAGACCTATTTTAAGGTGGGAGATGTAACCGGTCTGGCCGAAAAATTAGGCCAAGGGGTAACAGCAAATAGCGTGGACTATCGTGTATATTTGCAAAACTACAATTGGCATGAAATCGCCAAAAAGACGGTTAACGTCTATCACTCAATTGATAAAGATATAGGTTAATTTTGACCAGTCCTCAAAATCGTCCCCCCGTCATCGAACGATTTTATACTCATCTTGATGAGACGATTGCGCAGGGGTTGACCCCTGAACAAAAAGAAGGGGTGGAAAATGCGATCCTGGCCTCGACGCTGGCTTCGCGGCATCAGATCGATATTCGCAGAAGCTTTCCCTTTTTCAGTAAGCGTTATTATCTGGTTTTTTTGTTTGGCAGAGATTTACGCCGCCAGCACCGCCAGGAATCGACCCTGTCGAGAATGTTGCTCACTTTTTTGCTGCTGATTGCCGTGCTGTTCGTCACCTGCTGCGTATTGTTGACGCTGTATATGATCAAATCCGCGTTAGGTATTGATGTGTTCCAAAATTTTCACGTAGGTATCTGGGATTGGTGGTTAAGTCTGAAAAACCACTAGCGTTAACAAACCTGTGGAGGCATTACTGCGATGAAGTGTAAATGGTTTTTTGCGCTGTTGTTAATGTCCTTTCCGTTAACGGTCATCTCCGCATTAACGACCGTAACCCCCAAAGCATTAACTGGCCCGCTGACCAATCCGGGGATTGGCGTGGCAAGTTTTCATCAGGGATACGGTGAAACGCTGGGGCTGGCGGACTATCCCAATACCGGATTTGAATACGACCGTTTTTACTGGCGGGACCTGGAGCCAGTCGAAGGCCAGTACAATTTTGCGTTGGTGGATGATGCCTTCAAATACGCGGCGGCACATCGTCCAGCGATGAATGTCGGGCTACGATTTATGGTACTGGCAGAGCCGGAAAGCGGCTCGCAAATTCCTGACTGGCTGATTAAAAAAGGCGTGAAAGGTACCTGGACGCCGGATAAAAAGACATTTGCCCCGGATTTAGACGATCCTCTGTTCATTCAATACAGCCAGCGTCTGTTGAACGCATTTGGTAAGCGCTACGATGGTAATGAGAATCTCGCGTTTGTTGATATTGGCATGGTGGGATCATGGGGAGAATGGCATAACAGCAACTTCCCGAACCTGAAGCCATTACTGGAGCGATACACCACGGCGCAACTGGATCGCTACGTCGCGATGCACTTTTCTGCTTTTCCGGTGACGCCAAAAACCATGCTGATAAGCGGCGGACAAAGTCTGGCGAATGCGATGGAGCGTGGGGCAGGATGGCGTGCGGACTGTTGGGGGGACCTGCGCGTATTTTCAGACTCCTGGAACCATATGACTGATGATTACCCGCAGCGATTGCTGGCTGCGCAGCAGAGTTATTCAGGGTTCAACGACGCCTGGAAACGTGCGCCGGTGAGCCTGGAGATTTGCTCGTATATGCAGGACTGGAAGAATACCTTTCACTATACACGTGCTGAAGTGCAGGGGATTTTTGACTGGGCGGTCAAACAGCACGCCAGTACCATTAACCTGAAATCGAGAGCGATACCCAGCGACTATCGACCGATTGTCGACGATGCGCTGACCAAATTGGGCTATCGATTTCGCCTGGCATCCCTGAGCCATGAGTCCGTGTGGGACAGCGGACAAACGCTGACATTGAACAGTACCTGGTACAATGAGGGTGTCGCTCCGATTTATCTGCCTTATATGCTGGCATTCCGTGTTGTGGATAATGCTAATAAGGTGGTGGCACAGGGGAATTCCGCGGAGGATATTCGCCGCTGGCTCCCCGGTAAGTATCAGGTCAGTTATGCGTTATCTATGCCAGGTCGACTGGCAAAAGGGCAGTACGCGATTGAGGTTGCGATGTTGGATAAGTCGGGTGCGGCGAGAATTAACTTTGCCAACGAAGGGAAGCAGAGCAGTGGCTGGTATCGCGTATCAACGATTACTGCACGCTAGCCCCTTACGGCAACGAGCCTGACCGTCAGGCTCGTTACAGGGCATATCAGATGTTATAACCATTCGGGTTGTTTTTTTGCCAGTTCCAGGTGTCACGCATCATTTCATCAAGGCTGTAGATGGCCTTCCAACCGAGCTCTTTGTATGCCAGTGACGGGTCAGACCAACATTCGGCAATGTCTCCGGGTCTTCTGGCGACAAACTGATAATGAATTTTGGTCTGCGCCGCTTTCTCAAACGCCTTAATCAGATCAATCACGGAATAACCGACCCCGGTACCGAGATTAATCACCTTGTAGGCAGCGCCTTTGTTCTGGCAATCAAGCGCGGCTAAATGACCAGTCGCCAGATCCATGACGTGGATATAATCACGCACGCCGGTTCCGTCAGGGGTTGGATAGTCATTACCATACACCGATACGGTTTTAAGCTTACCAATTGCGACCTGGGAGATGTATGGCACCAGGTTGTTTGGGATACCGTTAGGATCTTCACCAATGCGACCCGATGGATGAGCGCCGACCGGGTTGAAATAGCGCAGGCAGGTAATGCGGAAATCAGGTTGCGCACGTGAGAAATCGGCCAGAATCTGTTCGACCATTAATTTAGAGGTGCCGTAGGGATTGGTGGTACCGCCCGTGCGTGATTGCTCGCTCAACGGCACGCTTTCCGGATTACCGTATACCGTAGCTGATGAGCTAAAAATGAATCGGTTAACGCCTGCGGCCAGCATCTCATCCAGTAAAACCAGCGTTCCTGTGACGTTGTTTTCATAGTAGGCAAGAGGTTCTTTTATCGACTCGGAAACCGATTTGAGCCCTGCAAAATGAATGACATCGGTGATGTGATGGTTGGTAAAAATGTTTTTTAAGGCCTGTCTGTCGAGAACATCGGCGATATAGACAATGGGTTCCTTTCCGGTAAGTTCCGCGACCCTGTCCAGCGATATCCGACTCGCATTTGCCAGATTATCGATGACAACGACATCATCGCCTCTTTCCAGTAGTGATAAAACAGTATGTGAACCAATATAACCTGCACCACCTGTGACAAGAATTGCCATACAGACTCCAGAAAAATGCTAGAAACCCGACCAATTTTCTACCAATGTCACCTGAGAATCCAGTGAATCAGTTGTGTTGCCGGGAAAGGTAGATGTTTCTGTATTTTACCATAAATTTATATGATAGTTTTTTTAAGATAGCCAACAGACTGAACTTATTGATTTTTGTATCATAAGCAATGTAATTATTTGAGAAATTCAGCGTATGAACACCGTCACTGTGGTTGATCGATGAATTGATTTGTTCGATCAGATTCTCATCAAAATTAGCGTCGTTCAGTGTCACTAATTCTTTGATATAGATAGATTTTCCATAAGTTTCGGGCGTGCATTCCTGGGTGAGGAAGTACATTTTATTATCGACAAGATAAGGGGTACCAGCTCCTCGATGATGATGATTACTCACCTTTAATGTAGGGGTGATCCGCTGCCACTGACCGTGAAGATGCTCTGCGGAATGAATAATTATTTTATTATCCATGGTGGTCGACAAAAGATAGCAAGTCTCATTTATTGAAAGAAAAATGTTATCTGTGACTTCGGTGTCAGAGAGTAGAACTTTAATTTTCTTCCAGCGCGCAGGAAACTCTACCGACTGGAACAGGAGCACTTCTTTCCTTTCTGATGATTCCGGGATCATGAAGAGTTGATTGTTGATATTAATCAGAAAAGGAAATGACAAATGACACCTCAGGTCGTCAAATCCTTCAAGTTTCACATCATCAATTTCAGTTAGTTCACGATCAAGAATGCGGCAGCGGAGCGTGCCTTTCGAGTTGCGGAAGCTAAAAGCTTCATAAAAAACATACAGTTTGTCGTCTTTTTCAATAAGAAAAGGATCGGCCTGAAACGTATATTTCTTTTTTAACTGCTGCGCAGCAGATTTATTCAATATTTCCAGCGTGTTATCAGGAAATAAGTGTGTACCATGATCCTTAATAATCATGATATCCCACGACTCATGATAGAATAACATGTTTATTATTCTTTTTATTTTCGCTTGCATTCGTACCTGCTCCTTTTTATCGCTTGCACCATGTATGAACAGCTACTTGCGGGGCAGCTCATGAGACTTGTCGCAATGTAGCAATGTTGTATGAATGTGCGAAAACCGCGTGGTAACACCTGCGGTTATTTTAATGTTAGTGACAAGGATGTTTTTTGTCCATAGCACCAAAGTAGGTAAAAATTATCCAGAGCATCCTTGCTCCAGTGGAAGAATTACTCGAAATGCACCTGCGGGTTTTCAGCAAGGGAAACGTAGGTTTTGCTGTTTTTATCCAGGGTACGGATTTCACCGCTTTCGATGTCATATACCCAGCCGTGCAGACGAAGAGCATTATTTCTCAGTCCAACCGCGACACAAGGATGCGTTTTAATGTTGTTGAGCTGCGCGATAACGTTCTCTTCCACCATGGCGTTAACTTTATCGATTGGGTTAGCCCAGGTTTTTTTCTCGACCACGGCTTTCGCGGCATCGGCATAGTGCAGCCAGTGAGCCACAGCAGGCATCGGATCCAGAGGCTGGCTATCGGCGATGGCTTTCATCGCGCCGCAGTTGGAGTGTCCGCAGATGACGATATCCGTCACTCCAAGTGCCACAACCGCGTATTCGATGGTTGCGGATACGCCACCCGGTTCCGGGCCGAAAGAGGGGACGATATTACCGGCGTTGCGGATAACGAAAAGCTGTCCGGGATCTTGCTGAGTAACGAGTTCTGGCACCAGGCGGCTATCGGAACAGGAGATGAAAAGCGCTTTAGGATTTTGGCTGGATGCCAGGCTGCGAAAGAGTTCCTTGCGTTGAGGGAAAATCTCTTTTTGGAAGTTGAGGAAGCCCTCAATGATATGTTGCATAGCAGTGTCTCTTTTCTCTGTTTAAGCAGGTTATGATGAAGATCACACTTTCCAGTTTAACACCAGCCGACAGAAGAGAAAGACTTTATAGCAGTTCTGCAACATCTTTGGCTAACTTTTCTCCACCGCGGCGAGGCGAATAGCGTGATGTGTGCTATGTGCTTTCCCTTTTTTGCCAATAAATCGGAGTTGTAGCGATAGCCAGTATTCACGCGATACCGTACATTTTTATATGTATCCACATTTTAAGGAATCATCATGTCCAGACTTCGTGCTTTAGCAACAGCTTTAGTCGCCGTTGCCGCGATGACGATGTGCGCCACCCCAGTATTGGCCAACCCCGGTAATGGCAACGGCAATGGTAATAGTGGCAACCATGGTAATAGTGGCAACCATGGAAATAGTAGCAATCATGGTAATAGCGGGAATAAGGGCAATAGCCAGAAAGGCAATTCGCAGGCAGAACAACGTAAAAATTATGGTAAGCCGGACCATGTTGATAGTGACATCAGCTATAACGTGGCCAGACAGTATGCCGTCAGATATGGTTTGACGGGCTATAAGTCACTGCCTCCGGGTATCGCCAAAAATCTGGCGCGAGGAAAGCCGCTTCCTCCGGGGATCGCTAAGAAAAGTGTTCCATCCTCTATGCTGAACCAATTGCCGTATTATCCAGGTTATGAATGGCAGGTTGTGGGCGACAATCTGGTGTTGATTGCACTGAGTACGGCGATTGTCACCGCGGTAATTAATGGTGTGTTTGATTAAGTATTTTCGGGCTTAATGTGCTCTGTTCTACCGATGAGAAGCCCGCGTTGTGCGGGCTTCTCAGTTAATAAGGAAAGCTTACAGTCCGTACAGTTTTATTTTTCTATAGAGCGTGGCAATGCTGATCCCCAGTTCTGTCGCGGCTTGCTTTTTTCCCTCAACGCTTGAGCCGAATCGCTGGATGACGTTTTCGATAGCCTCCCTTTCCGCCTGTTTTCCTTTGCTGGCAAGCTGTCGGGGTTGCGTGGTCATCGTCGTTTTTCTACCGTCAGCGGCGGTAAGCAGGTAAGGGGGAAGATGGCTGGCGTTGATCCCAGCGGCTTCTCCGCGCATCACAAAAATGTATTCGATCACGTTGCGTAATTCACGAATGTTGCCCGGCCAGTGCCAGGCATAAAGGCGATTAATAACGTCATCAGGCAGTTTTTGCGGTGGTCGCTGGTAACTGACCGAAAACTCATCGGCAAAATACTGTGCGAGGACCGCAATATCAGCCCGGCGTTCACGCAGGGAAGGAAGTACCAGAGGGACCACGTTCAGGCGATAGAAAAGATCTTCACGAAACTGATTATTTTCCACCATCGCGTTAATGTTTTTGTTAGTTGCGGCAATAATGCGCACATCAATATTGATGGTGTTATTAGAGCCAACGCGGGTGATCGCCTTTTCCTGCAATACCCTGAGCAGCTTGGCCTGCAGGTGTAGTGGCATATCGCCAATCTCATCCAGAAACAGGCTGCCGCCGTTGGCCAGTTCAAATTTCCCCATTCGCCCTTTAGGATCAGCCCCGCTGAATGCGCCGCGAACATAACCAAACAGTTCGCTTTCCAGCAGTTGTTCTGGGATAGCCGCGCAGTTGATTGTTACGAAAGGCGCGGCTTTACGGGGACTGCTCTGGTGAATGGCAAATGCCACGACCTCTTTCCCCGAGCCACTTTCCCCGGTGATGAGCACGCTGGCGTAACTGTTGGCGATTTTACCTATGGTACTTCTGAGCTGTTCCATTGAGGGAGAGTGACCAATTAGTCGTACCTGTATGTCGGACTCATAAGGGGATGGAGTAAGGTTACTCAGGTAGTCGTGTGCATCACGAAAGATAACCATGGTTAAGCGATCGTTATCCTGTGAGGAGAGCGAAATTTGTTTGCACAGTACATGATGTTTCTGACCTTCAAGCGTCAGCCACGCTTCTTCATCGCCATACAGGCTGTCCCCGGTTGTTTCAATGGTCAGAGGTAATCCCTGAACCTCACGGTTGAGGATGCGATCGGCTGAATGATTGGCATGCCAGATAAGACCCTTGCCATCAATCGCTACCACGCCGCGGTCCATGGCATCGATCAGACGCCGAAATGCGCCAAGCGTTTCCTGTGCGCGTAAGCGTTCCAGGCATTCAAAGACCTTACTGGAGATCATTACGGCGATTTGCTCAATAAAGGTGACAAATTTATCAATCTGGCTCAGTAACGTGTCACGCTGTGCCTGGGTTGAGCAAATAATCCCGATCACGCCAATCACGCGATTATTGAGAAAAATAGGTGCGTTCAAATCCAGCATTTCAGAACAGTAGTGGTGTTTTTCACATAACTGACACAGCGGATGCTCGCCGGGGTTTTTGATCAGTACCGTTTCTCGCACCTGCAATACGTGATGATAAATGTAGCCATTTTTGGCCACGTTCTCATTGAGCATATGCCGGTATTTCCCGGTACCCGCGATGCGCATTAAAGATTCATCAATGATTTCAACGTCCGTGCCCGTTATGCCAGAAATAGCGTCGGCGTAATTGCATATATCATCCTGAATATTGCTGAGTACTGAAATCATGGTACTTCTCCGGCGGTGTGTCACATTTCTCAAGGAAAATGATAAATAGGCGAAACAATGCAAAAATGATTTGCGAAAAATCAATCTACCACGCTGTTTTTGAATGTTTTTCTTATTTTATCTTCCGCGATCACACTATTTATCAATGATGAGAATTTATCAAAACGAGGCGATAAACTGATGCATTGATATTTTTGGTTGTCAATTTCAAATTTCATTTAATTTATTGAAATTAAAGGTGATGCTGCCAACTTACTGATTTAGTGTATGATGGTGTTTTTGAGGTGCTCCAGTGGCTTCTGTTTCTATCAGCTGTCCCTCCTGTTCAGCTACTGACGGGGTGGTGCGTAACGGCAAAAGCACCGCCGGACATCAGCGCTATCTCTGCTCTCACTGCCGTAAAACATGGCAACTGCAGTTCACTTACACCGCTTCTCAACCCGGTACGCACCAGAAAATCATTGATATGGCCATGAATGGCGTTGGATGCCGGGCAACCGCCCGCATTATGGGCGTTGGCCTCAACACGATTTTCCGCCATTTAAAAAACTCAGGCCGCAGTCGGTAACCTCGCGCATACAGCCGGGCAGTGACGTCATCGTCTGCGCGGAAATGGACGAACAGTGGGGATACGTCGGGGCTAAATCGCGCCAGCGCTGGCTGTTTTACGCGTATGACAGGCTCCGGAAGACGGTTGTTGCGCACGTATTCGGTGAACGCACTATGGCGACGCTGGGGCGTCTTATGAGCCTGCTGTCACCCTTTGACGTGGTGATATGGATGACGGATGGCTGGCCGCTGTATGAATCCCGCCTGAAGGGAAAGCTGCACGTAATCAGCAAGCGATATACGCAGCGAATTGAGCGGCATAACCTGAATCTGAGGCAGCACCTGGCACGGCTGGGACGGAAGTCGCTGTCGTTCTCAAAATCGGTGGAGCTGCATGACAAAGTCATCGGGCATTATCTGAACATAAAACACTATCAATAAGTTGGAGTCATTACCGACACCGCGTTCATCGTACTGAAATATGCCTCCGGCGCGATGGCGACCATCGTCAACAGCCGCCGTTCTTCTTACGGATACGATCAGCGCCTTGAGCTGCACGGCTCTGAAGGGCTGCTGTGCGCGGGCAATATTCTCGAAAACCAGGTGCAGCATTACGGCAAACAGGGCTGCACCAGCGCGTTACCTGAACACTTCTTCCTGCAGCGTTATAAATCGGCCTATGCCGCGGAATGGGAACACTTTGTTGCGGTACTGCGCGGCGAAACGGTCCCTGATTGCAGCGGGGACGATGGCGAGCGTGCGCTGTATCTGGCGGATAAAGCGCTGGAGTCACTGCATAGCCAGCGTGAAGTTCTCCTCTGATTGTCACCACAACCTACCCTACACAGAGAGACATAATAATGAAAAAATTGATCTTAGCTGTCCTCATCGCCATGACATCCGGGGCAGCCATTGCTGAAAATGAGCAAATTGTTTTCAGTACGCCAAACCTGGCGATGCCATTTGAAGTTCACATGCAGCGCACGGCGGTGAAAGCCGCAAAAGAGATGGGCGTGAATTTACAGGTCCTGGACGGGCAGGGTAGCTCGCCAAAACAGGTCGCTGACCTGGAAAACGCCATAACTCGTGGCGCACAGGGCTTTATTGTTTCGCCGAACGATGTCAACGCGGTATCCAGCGCGGTAGATGAAATTCAGGATGCGAAACTGCCCGTGGTCACGCTCGACCGCTCCGTTGACAGCCAGAAAAAAGTGCCACACTTCGGCGCGAACAACTACAAAGGCGGCCAGGCGATTGGCGACTTTGTCAAAACCAAATTCCCAGACGGGGCAGACATTATTCTGCTGACCGGCCAGCCAGGCTCCTCCTCCAACATTGAACGTACTAAAGGTATTCGCGACAGCCTGAAGGCGGGTGGTGAAAAGTACAAGATCGTTGCCGATCAGACCGGTAACTGGATGCGTTCTGAAGGGATGCGCATTGTTGAAAGCGTGCTGCCTTCGCTGCCGAAGCGTCCGCAGGTGATCCTCTCCGCTAACGACGATATGGCGCTGGGCGCGATTGAAGCGTTACAGGGGCAAGGACTGAAGCCGGGTGAAGTTCTGGTCACGGGATTCGATGCCGTGCCGGAAGCACTGGCGCGTGTGCGCGACGGTTGGCTGGCAGTGACGGCGGATCAACGTCCTGGCTTTGCGGTGAAAACGGCCATGAGCCAGTTGGTGAATAACGTCCGTGAGAAGACTGCGATCACCGGGGCTGACTACCCGCCAACGCTTATCACTAAAGAAAATTTGCAGCAGGCTGAGCGTATCGGTGAGGCCGGTAACTGATATGTCCGGAGCCGCCGTTACGGTGGCTCACTCTAAAGGAGGAGCAGACCGATGTCGCAACCCTTACTGAAAGTGACCGACCTGGCGAAAAGCTTTTCCGGCGTTTGGGCGCTGAGCAGCGCACAACTGACTGTCGGAGCAGGCGAAATTCATGCGCTGTTAGGTGAGAACGGTGCCGGAAAATCGACCCTGCTGAAAGCGCTGGCGGGCGCACAGCCGCAAACACGCGGGGATATTTGGTTCAACGGCGAAACATTGCCGGTAGAAGACTCTCCGGTTGAGCGGCAGAACAAGGGCATTATCACGATTTATCAGGAATTTAATCTGCTGCCCAATATGACCGTCGCCGAGAATATGTTCCTCGGACGCGAACCGCGTAAACGCAATCTGATTGTGGACGAAAAGGCGGTAAATCAGGAGGCGCAGGTGATTCTGGATTACCTGCAACTGAACGTTGCGCCAACCACGGCCGTGGCCCGACTGAGCGTGGCGCAGCAGCAAATGGTGGAAATTGCGCGGGCGCTGACGCTGAACGCAAAGCTGATCATCATGGATGAACCTTCCGCCGCGCTGAGCGACAGCGAAGTGGAAAGTCTCCACCGGGTGGTGCGGGAACTTAAAGGGCGTGGCGTGAGCATTATCTACGTCACCCATCGCCTGCATGAAGTTTTTCAACTCTGCGACCAGTTCACCGTTTTTCAGGATGGACGATTCACCGGGAATGGCGCGGTTGCACAGACCACCGTAGAACAGCTGATCCGCCTGATGGTGGGGCGCGATGTGGCCTTTAATCGCCGCCCGGCCAGCGAAACTCACCATGAAGATAAACCTGTGCGTCTGGCGGTGAAGGGGCTTAGCCGCGAAAAACCGCCGCTGGATCCGCATGGCATCGCGCTGCACGACATTAGCTTCCACGTACATGCTGGCGAAGTATTAGGTATTGCCGGACTGGTGGGTGCCGGGCGCACCGAAGTGGCCCGCTGCCTGTTTGGCGCCGACGGTTTTACCTCCGGCAGCTTTGAACTTGATGGCGTGCCGTATCAGCCGCGCGATCCGCTGTTTGCGCTGGATCAGGGGCTGGCGCTGGTACCGGAAGATCGTAAAAAAGAGGGCGCAGTGTTGGGACTGTCGATCCGCGACAACCTGTCGCTCTCCAGCCTGTCGTCACTGCTGCACTGGCGCTGGTTTGTGAATACTCGCAAAGAAGATGCCCTGATTGAGTCTTACCGCCAGGCGCTGCAGATCAAAATGGTCAACAGTGCGCAGGAGGTGCGCAAGCTCTCCGGCGGAAACCAGCAAAAAGTGATCCTCGCGCGCTGCATGGCGCTTAACCCTCGGGTGTTGATTGTGGATGAACCGACGCGCGGCATCGATGTTGGCACCAAATCAGAAGTCCATCAGGTGCTGTTTGATATGGCGAAAAAGGGCGTGGCGGTGATTGTGATCTCCTCCGATCTGCCGGAAGTCATGGCGGTTTCCGATCGGATCATCACGTTGAGTGAAGGCCGGGTGACTGGCGAGATCCACGGCGATGACGCCAACGAAGAGCGGCTAATGACGATGATGGCCATCAACCACAACGCCCTGAATGCGGCATAACGGAGTGACTCATGACGCAGATTATTTCTAAAACCCAGGTTCCAGCCAAACGCGGTGGACGTCTTGATCCCATTGCCTTTTTTGAGCGCTTTGGGGTGCTGATTTTTATGATCCTGCTGCTGATTTTCTTTCAGTTGCAGAACAGCAATTTTCTTTCTGAACGCAACATTTTCAACATTCTGACCGAAGTCTCCATCTACGGGATCATGGCGGTGGGTATGACGTTTGTCATTCTGACTGCCGGCATCGATCTGTCGGTGGGCTCTATCCTGGCGGTCTGCGCTATGACCGCCGCGTATGTGATCAAGGGCGACAACTTCACCACCGTCGATCCGAACGCCTGGGGCGGCATGAGCTGGCTGATTGGTCTTGGTATCTGTATGGCGATGGGCACCGCGATTGGTTTTCTGCATGGCCTCGGCGTGACCCGCCTGCGTCTGCCGCCGTTTATCGTCACCCTCGGCGGGATGACCATCTGGCGCGGCCTGACGCTGGTGATCAACGATGGCGCGCCGATTGCCGGTTTCGACGCGGGATACCGCTGGTGGGGACGCGGCGAGCTGCTCGGCATTTCGATTCCAATCTGGATCTTTGCTCTGGTCGCTATTGGCGGTTACCTGGCACTGCATAAAACCCGCTGGGGGCGCTTCGTGTACGCCATCGGCGGCAACCCGGAGGCGGCGCGTCTGGCAGGGGTCAATGTGAAGCGCGTGCTGGTGAGCGTCTACGTATTGATTGGCTGTCTGGCTGGGCTGGCGGGCTTCATCCTCAGTGCGCGTTTAGGCAGTGCGGAAGCGGTCGCCGGGATCTCCTTTGAGCTGCGCGTCATCGCTTCGGTGGTCATTGGCGGCACGTCGCTGATGGGGGGCTACGGACGCATCGGCGGCACCATTATCGGCTCGATCATCATGGGCATCCTGATTAACGGTCTGGTGCTGATGAACGTCTCGGCTTACTACCAACAAATTATTACCGGCTTAATTATCGTTCTGGCGGTGGCGTTCGATACCTACGCCAAGAGCCGTCGCGGCGCACTGTGAGGATCATGATGAAAGAAGTTCGTATTGGATTGATTGGCACCGGGTATATCGGCAAGGCGCATGCTATCGCCTATGCCCAGGCCCCGACGGTGTTTAACCTGCGCGGCAAACTGGTGCGCGAGATGGTGGCGGAAGTCACGCCGGAACTGGCGGCAGAGCGGGCGCAGGCGTTTGGCTTCAATCGCTCAACCGGAGACTGGCGTGCGCTGGTGGCCGACCCGGCCATTGATGTGGTGGATATCTGCTCTCCCAACCATCTGCACAAAGAGATGGCGCTGGAAGCGATTCGCCACGGCAAGCATGTGTACTCGGAAAAACCGTTGGCGCTGAACGCCCACGACGCGCGTGAAATGGTTGAGGCCGCACAGCGGGCAGGAGTGAAAACCCTGGTGGGGTTCAACTATATGAAGAACCCAACGGCGCAGCTGGCGAAAGAGATCATTGAGCGCGGAGAAATTGGCGAGGTGATCCATTTCTACGGCACCCACAACGAAGACTACATGGCCGATCCGCTTGCGCCGATCCACTGGCACTGTTTTAAAGAAACGGCGGGTCTGGGGGCACTTGGCGATCTGGCGGCGCATATCGTCAATATGGCGCAGTACCTGGTTGGCGATATTCATCAGGTCTGCGGCGACCTGAAGATCGTGGTGCCACAGCGTCCGGCGCAAGTCGGTTCCTCGCAAATGGTGACGGTAGAGAACGAAGATCAGGCCCACGCGATGGTGCGCTTTGCAGGCGGTGCGCAAGGGGTGATTGAAACCTCCCGCGTCGCCTGTGGCCGCAAGATGGGGTTGTCGTATGTGATTACCGGGACCAAAGGAACCATCAGTTTTACCCAAGAGCGCATGGCTGAGCTGAAGCTCTATTTGCATGACGATCCGGTCAACCGCCAGGGGTTTCGCACTTTACTGGTTGGTCCGGCGCATCCGGACTACGGCGCGTTTTGTATGGGAGCCGGGCATGGTATCGGCTTTAACGACCAGAAAACGGTGGAAGTGCGCGACCTGGTGGACGGCATTGCCGCCGATGCGCCGATGTGGCCGGACTTCGAAGAGGGCTGGAAGGTGTCGCGTGTGCTTGACGCTATCGCACTCTCGCACCTGGAAGGCCGCTGGCTGAATGTGAACGATATTGTCTGAAGAGGTATCAACGTGGAAAAGCAGTTTGATGTGATATGCATGGGCCGCGTGGCGGTTGACCTCTACAGTCAGCAGATTGGCGCACGCCTGGAAGATGTGTCGAGCTTTGCCAAATATCTTGGCGGATCGTCCGGCAACGTGGCCTACGGAACGGCGCGGCAGGGACTGCGTTCATCAATGCTGGCGCGGGTTGGCGACGAACATATGGGGCGTTTCCTGCGTGAAGAATTAAATCAGGTAGGCTGCGATACCAGCCATCTGATTACCGATAAAGACCGCCTGACAGCGCTGGTGCTACTCGGCATTAAAGACCGGGACACCTTCCCACTGATTTTTTACCGTGATAACTGCGCGGATATGGCGATTACCGCCAGCGATGTTGATGAACAGTACATCGCTTCTGCTCGTTGTCTTGCCATCACCGGGACGCATCTTTCTCATCCGCAAACCCGCGAGGCGGTGTTGACGGCGCTCGCCTACGCCCGGCGTCACGGCGTGCGCACGGCGCTGGATATCGACTATCGCCCGGTGCTGTGGGGGCTTACATCCTTAGGCGACGGCGAAACACGTTTTATCGCCGCCGATCAGGTCACCCGTCAGTTGCAGGAGGTGTTGCATCTTTTTGATGTGATTGTCGGCACCGAGGAAGAGTTTCATATCGCGGGCGGCAGTACCGATACGCTGCAGGCGCTGTCGCAGGTTCGCGGCGTGAGTAACGCGACGCTGGTCTGCAAGCGCGGTGCGCTCGGTAGCTCGGTGTATACCGACGCGATCCCGGCCCGGCTGGACGATGGCCTGACGGTGACCGGCGTACGCGTGGAGGTGCTGAACGTGTTGGGGGCGGGGGATGCGTTTATGTCCGGCCTGCTGCGCGGCTACCTCAACGATGAGGGATGGGAGCAGGCGTGCCGCTATGCTAATGCCTGTGGTGCGCTTGTGGTATCGCGTCACGGCTGTGCGCCGGCGATGCCGAGCAAAGTTGAGCTTGATGATTATCTCTCCCGCGCAGCACTCGTTCCGCGTCCGGATCTTGACCCGCGTCTAAACCATCTGCACCGCGTCACCACCCGTCGCCGCGAATGGCCGGAACTGTGCGTGATGGCTTTCGATCACCGCAGTCAGCTTGAAGAGATGGCGCTACAGTGCGGCGCGTCTTTGAAGCGTATTCCGGCATTGAAACAGCTTATTTTGCAGGCCAGCCGTGAAGCGGCCAACAGCGCCGGGCTGGAGGGCAAGGCCGGGCTGCTTTGCGACGGTACGTTTGGTCAGGATGCGCTGAATTCGATAACCGGAGAGGGCTGGTGGATAGGTCGCCCTATCGAACTGCCGGGATCTCGCCCGCTGGAGATGGAACACGGCAATATTGGTTCGCAGCTCATCAGTTGGCCGCAGGAACATGTGGTGAAGTGTCTGGTTTTTTTCCATCCAGAAGATGCCCACGCGTTGCGTCTGGAGCAAGAACAGAAAATCGCCGAGGTGTACCGCGCCTGTTGTCAGTCTGGTCATGAGCTGCTGCTGGAGGTGATTTTGCCGGCCAGTATGCCGCGCAGTGATGAACTGTATTTGCGCGCCATTTCCCGCTTCTACAACTTAGGGATCTACCCCGACTGGTGGAAACTCCCACCGCTGACTTCTGCTGGCTGGACGGCGTTGAGTGACATTATCGAACGGCGCGATCCGCACTGCCGTGGCGTGGTGATCCTTGGTCTGGACGCACCGGCAGAGCAACTGCGCGCTGATTTCAAAGCGGCTGCGGGTCATGCGGTGGTGAAAGGATTTGCCGTGGGACGCACGCTGTTTGGCGACGCTTCCCGCGCGTGGTTAAAACACGATATTGACGATGCGCAACTGGTGGCGCGCATTAAAGATAACTACCTGCAGCTTATCGCCTGGTGGCGCGAGCGCGGACAAGCATAATTCAGGAGAAGATAATGACGGTACAATTAGGTATTAATCCACTGACATGGACGAATGATGATCTTCCTTCACTGGGCGCTGAGACGTCGCTTGATACTTGTCTGAGCGAGGGTAAAGAGGCCGGATTTGCTGGTTTCGAACTGGGTAATAAATTCCCGCGCGAGGCGCGACTGCTCGGCCCCATTTTGCAGCGTCACGACCTGCAACTGGTTTCCGGCTGGTATTCCGGACGTCTGCTGGAACGCAGCGTGGAGGAGGAGATTGCCGCCGTGCAGTCACATCTGACGTTACTGCGCGAGCTGGGGGCCAAGGTGCTGGTCTTTGCCGAAGTCAGTGGCTGCATTCACGGCGAGCAGCAGACGCCGGTACATCTGCGTCCGCGCTTCCCTCAAGAGCGCTGGCAAGAATACGGTGAAAAGCTCACCGAGTTTGCGCGCTACACCCAGCAGCAGGGGGTACAGATTGCCTATCACCACCACATGGGAACGGTGATTGAATCTGCTGAAGATGTGGGTAATCTGATGACGAATACCGGTGATGAAGTTGGATTGTTGCTCGACACGGGACACTTGACCTTCGCCGGGGCCGATCCGCTGGCGGTGGCGCAGCGCTGGGCATCGCGTATCAACCATGTTCACTGTAAAGACGTGCGTGCCGACGTGCTGGCGGATGTCAAAAATCGCAAAACCAGCTTTCTCGATGCGGTACTGAGTGGGGTCTTTACAGTGCCGGGCGATGGCTGCGTTGACTATCCGCCGATCATGGCCTTGCTGAAGGCGAACCAGTATCAGGGGTGGTTAGTCGTGGAGGCGGAGCAAGATCCGGCCATCGCGCATCCGCTGACGTATGCGCGTCTGGGCTATAACAACCTTAGCCGTCTGGCGCGTGACGCGGGTCTTATCTGAGGAGGTGATATGTCACGTTTATTATCACGTTGGCAGCAGCCGGACGCGCAGGGGCGTACGCAGTCAGTGACGCCGGAAAGCGCCAGCTGGGAATATGTTGGCTTTAAAGCGTACGAACTGGAAGAGGGGCAGCAGCTTACGCTGCCCGCCGTCAGCGAAGAACGTTGTCTGGTATTGGTCGCCGGACGCGCGACCGTCACCACGCCGGGTGCAACCTTTACGGATATCGGCGAGCGGATGAGCCCGTTCGAACGGATCAAACCGTGGGCGGTCTATGTCACCACTGGTGAAACCATACAGGTTCAGGCGGTGACCAGACTGGAGCTGGCGGTCTGCGCTGCGCCGGGGAAAGGCACACACCCAACACGGCTGATTGCACCTAAGGATATCGACGGGGAAGCGCGCGGCAAAGGTCACAACCAGCGTTACGTGCATAACATTTTACCGGAAGATAAACCTGCTGATAGCCTGCTGGTGGTGGAAGTGTGGACCAACGAAGGCTGTACCAGTTCCTGGCCAAGTCACAAGCATGATACCGATAATCCGCCGCAGGAGACCTATCTGGAAGAGACTTACTACCATCGCCTCAACCCGCCGCAGGGATTCTGTCTGCAGCGGGTATACACCGACGACCGGTCGCTTGACGAGTGTATGGCTGTCTATAACCGTGATGTCGTGATGGTGCCAAAAGGGTATCACCCGGTGGCAACCCTGGCAGGATATGACAGCTACTACCTCAACGTGATGGCGGGCCCGGTACGCAAATGGATGTTCACCTGGGAAGATGAACATGCGTGGATTAATCGCGAGTATCCAGTTGATAAGTAAGGTTTTGAATGGCTTTGTTAAAAGCGAGTCGTTTTTTCCTCTTCTTGATCAGTAAAATGGGAGGGATGGGATGACGGTTGGTACTATTTAAGTGCTCATTATTCTCATAGCTCGCCTGGCTATGAGAATAATGCAAGCGTCGATATATTTGGGGTTATGGCAGTAGCCAGGGTGCTGTCGAAAACACCCCGGCTATCTTTTGTTGCGGGCTGATTAGAAATGATATTTCAGTCCTAACGTTGCCGCGCTGTTGTTGTAACCGTTGTCTCCCATCTGGACGCCCACATTACCCCACAGATTTAAATCTGGCGTAATCTGGCCTTCGACACCCAGTTTAATCTCTCCCAGATTGCGTGCACCTTCCTGGCTGACGCTAACGTCGTCCATTTTTGTGCTAAAACTGCGTGTATTATGGAGCCAGTTAGCTTCAATAAATGGTTGGAATTCGCGGCCTTTGCCCTCATCCATTTTATTAAAGCTTTTCAGATAGGCTCTGGCTCCAAGACGGGTTTGAATATTACCGTTACCATTCATCTCGATACGCGTTCCGTTAGCTTCCCGATGGTCATCAGATTTGACCCCCATCCAGGTAACCTGCGCCTGCGGTTGAACATACCACTCATTAACGGTTCCTTTGCTGCCAGAGAATTCGCCAACTTTAAAGGTATACCCTGTTTCAACAGATGCCGTCAGACCTTTGGATTTATAGGACTCAGAAGCCAGTCCTTCACCTTTGACATGGTTATCAAACCATCCATATTGTGCCCAACCGTCGAAGTACAGGCCTTTATGATCAGTGTTATCGGCAAACCACGTGGCATAAAGGCCAGTGCTATAGCCATTGACGCTACCTCGCGAGGTGTAACCCGTTGCTGATGAGCGGGTCTGATTATTGTCATGGCCATATCCGGCCATGATCCCGAGACGCCAGCTATCATGCCCGTTGGTTGAGCCCTGCGCGATATCGCTGCCGAGCTGCATCACATAGCGATTACTTTGAGTACGCAACTGGCTGCTACCGTCATACCAACTTTGGTGGCTACCTGCCTGACGCATCCACATACCGGTGGTTTTCATCTCTCCGGTTGACACATCTGTGTACTGAGCTTTGCCCGAGCGATCGTGTAGCTGCATGTTGAACATGGTGTTTACTGCAGCATGGTTCGCGGTATAGGTTCCTCCTTCCGGGCGAAGCATATGCTCTGTGGGCGAAACCGGTTTTTCGGGATTTTCAGGCTTAATCAACTGACTGGTCAGATACCAGTGATTATTGTTAGCCCCCTGACCTCGAACCAATGAATAATCATACGCACCCGCAGTGATACGCCCGCTCTGAGCAAAATCACCATCAGAACGGCCATCAACATGAATAAGCTCAATCCCCTCCAGAGTTTGTGAGCCCTGGCCTCCTGCATTGGTGACACTTACTTGAGTATTGCCAGTAGTATCACCTTTTACAATAAGCTTATCGGTGGCCGAACGATCGTCCCCCAGAACCGTATCAAAATTAATATGACCATTGTTGCCGTGGTAATTTCCTTCAACAATCAGCTGGTTGCCGGCGGACTGTCCAATATTCCCCAAAGATATCGCACCCTGATTGGTGAGATCTCCGCCAACAGTAAAGTGGCCTGATGCTCCATTTCCGGCAACAAGCAATCCGGCATTATGGATACTACCTAGTACCGTTCCCGCGCCTGAAAGCATACCGGCCGAAGATATATTGACCTGCTGGCTCGCTAAAGTAACAGGCGCATCCTCCTGACCCAGCATCAGCCCCCCTTGTTGAATATCCGTGGTGCCGGTATAGGTGGAATTCGCAGTCAGAGTGACAGTGCCCTGGCCTTGCTTGATGATATTACCGCTGCCATCGACCAGGTTTTGCATGGTCCAGTCATCCATGCTGTTAAGGATCATGTCACCCTGATTGTGAATCGTCGCCTCCCCCAGATGTTCGGCGGCTGACGCCACTAATTGTGTGTTTTTATCCAGGTTTAACTGGCCGCTAAATCCACTGTTATCCCCCTTAAGAGCGACGTTAGATTCGCTGAATGAAACTTCACCCTTACCGCTAAGGTTGTTGGACAAGTGTCCCTCAACGGCATTGAGGTTGAGATGACCATCGGCAATAATCTTCCCGGTTCCCAATCCCTGAGCATTATCCAGAGTGACCTCTGCGCCGGAGGCAATGGCCGTTGTTGCGTTTAAGGACGCATTACAGCCCTTCACGCTAAAGACACCCTTATCTATATTCAGATTACCGCTGCCGACCAATGCCCCCGCGGATGTTCCGCCGTTAGAAATCGTCAGGCTACCGCCATTAATATTCAGAACTGATCCTGCTGCGCTGGTTAGCTGCCCAATCGTCTGGCTATGCCCATTCATATCCAAAACGGTCTCTTCTGCCATCTGCAGACCTGCTGTATGGCCCAGAACATTATCATTGAGCATCAGTAGATTACCGCTGCGCAAATCGGTCAGACCGGTGTAATCATTATTCAAACCAGATAGTGAAACTGTGTGGCCTTTCTGGCTGTCGAACGCCAGATCCCCGGAGCCGGTCAGGCGGGAACTCAATTCCGCAGCCGCCCCGATTTTTCCGTTGGCGTTCAGGATCAGTGCATTCTGACCCTGTCCTTGTAGTTCAATCTGCGTCAGACCGTAGCCCACATAAAGACCGTCATGGTTTTGCCCGCTGGTCAGGCGATAGTCGTATGTTCCCTTTGCTACAACCTGCCCGTCCTGGCTGATGTCATGCTGAACAGCGTCGGTTATCGCGTTACCGTTCAGATCCTGCAGTTGCAGGTTTCCGGCATCTCCTGTTACAACGGTTGCTGAATTGGTGGAAACCAGTTTAATTTCCGCATTGGCGTCTTCCTGCTCCATTAAGGAGAGACCGGTATCAATACCTTGAGATATGGCGTCCACTACGCCCACAGGATTCACCTGCACAGCACCAGACCCTGTCAGGTCTAACCGGTCTTTAACATTCACCATTTTGTCGGTTTGGTGTATGCCGGGGGTAATGTTACCAAACTCAATGGTACCGCCAGAAAAGGCCAGACTTCCGATGGACTGTGTGCCTGTGCCCAGTGAAATTTCACTCCCTTTTCCTGCAATCAGCCCTGCTTTTGCAAGAGCATCGGTGTTGGTTCCCTGCAGGTTGAATGTCGTATTTTGTAATGCCAGAGCACCAATGAACCCAGAGGTCGCTGTACTATTTTTAAAAGAGAAAGCGTGATTTCCCGTATCGATCCCCAGGATGCCAGACCCAGAAATCTGGTGGCTAAACAACCAGTCGCTGGTGCTATTGAGCTGCAGTTTCCCGTCAACGGATAACCCGGCAGAGCCCAGGTTTTTCTGATCGGACACGGTTGCAACGGCACCCGATTCAACATTGATCTTTCCTTTAAAGGCGGTGTTATCACCTAATAACGCCACATTTCCGGCGCCGACGAAGATAATGCCGTTCCCCGCAACCTTATTGGTAAACTCCATGTTGTCCTGGGCGTTCAGTAAGAGTTTGCCGCTATTGCTAATATCAGCGGTTCCCAGGTTCTGCGTAACCCCAAGGGTGGCATTCCTGGCAATTTTTACGTTGCCGCTAAATTTTGAGTTATCACCAGATAAAAACGTTGTGCCATTTAGCGCATTAATATTGCCCAGCCCCTCACTGCCGCTTGATATATCAGCTGTTATATTGGCGTTATCACTGGTGTGGTTCAATGTGATTTTTTTATTGTCCGTGCTAGCCCAGACAAACTCTATTTTCTTGGCGTCAATAACCCCTGCAGATTTAGCTTTCTCACCTTCTTGAGCGCCTAATGCTAATTCTGAGTTTGTACTCAAACTAATTTCTGGGGCAGATATTTTCCCCATGTCAGATACCACCAGCGTAGTATTTGAATCTTGATTATAATACCCCAGACTTAATTTCTCACTGGCGTTAATTTCACCCTTGTTATTAACCGACAGGAATTGATCGCCACCGTAGCTCTTGAAAACACCCATAAAGAATGTTTGTGTATTTACCTGGCTACCTTCGCCGCTAATGTTTCCCCTTTCATAGGTAAGACGACTGGTCCCTTTAACATGAATCTTACCGCCATCAGAAACGTTAAAATAACCACCAGTTCGCCAGTTGTCTGATGCGCTGTCATATAAGTCGTCAGCATAGAGTTCGCTGCCTGCATTGGACACGTTAAGGTAACCCGTACCTCTCAGCAGAACGTTTAGCTCACCATTGATACGCACTGTTCCTTGGGTAATATCCAGCCCACCACCTGATGTGAAGGTCAGGCGGGGGCGAGAGTCTGGTGCATTGATTACCAGGTTAGCATTATCTTTTACATTGATATGGTAATTAATAGACTGGTTTTTTTCGCCAAAATCAACGGTGTTATCTGTGCTGACATCAATATCATTAGCAAAGGCCATTGATGAACATAGCGCTACAGCACCGGCTAATAACGCCCTGGACTTTTTTTTCGTGTTCTTCCTTCCCAGTTCGGAGCACACACACCAGCAATTACGGACTTTACTCCATTTTATTTGATATATTTTGTTCATAAACTCTCCGCAAAATAATCATAATAAAAATTTAACACTTTTGGGGTAAGGTATTTATCGGGCCACATTTTTGAGAGTGAAAATGCAGATCTCCGAATTGATGATATATGTCATGTGTCATTAATGTGATGTAAACATCAGTACTGGATACTTGATTCAAGTCTCCCTGCGTAGTTTGTCACGTGATAAATTAATTTTGATAATGTAGCCATCAGTCTGAAAATATTTTACCTGAGGCTTTGCCGATATTTCCAGCCCTTTTATTATATTGCTGCTTGTTTTCAAATCAACGGGGGAGGGGGAATCGTCGAGAGTGAACTTAGCTTTGCTATACCTATTACAGTTCTGAGTCTTAGTGGGTAGAATACGTGTGGACAATATATAGAAAGGGAGATAGCCGCCATGCTGCGGCTATCTCCTGTTTATATCCCGATCAGGAATTCGGTTGATGATTCTCAACTACCCAGACTGTGAGTTCTTTTTCCAACGTTTTATCTCCCGTCGTTGCCTTCACTTTCACCCAACTTTCACCAGCAGTATCCGTTCTCAGTTCAGAGTAGGCATTTCCTAACTTAAAGTTGGTTTTATCCGGTGTCATCGTAAAGGTTCCGCTGTCGGGTTTGGCTCTGCTGCCTGCGCTAAATTCGACACTGCCGTTTAACGGATTGCCAAATTTATCCCGCAATCGGGCCATAAAGCCCATCGGCTCAAGGTTGGCAACGACGTAGCCAAAATCCTGCTCCAGAGTGAGTACTGGATTCTGGGCATCAGCATTCAGCATCAGCGAAGCATTTGCCGAGACGTTGCTACCGTGTTCAGCCAATGTGGCGGTCAGCGTGTAACGACCCGCCTTTTGACCGTGGACATTTACGGTCGCAGTACCGGAAGCATTGGTGGTGACAAGCGTATTATCAATCACCAGAGGATCGCGTGGCGATGGGCCTGTGGCCGTAATCTTCAGCTTACGGTTGCTGACGCTGTTCCCCGATGTATCGCTCAGATGCAGGGTAAACGCCACGTTATCCACATCACTCACTACGGCGGATGTGGTTGACGGTTCGATCGTCAACGCTGCATTTTGCAGATCTGATACCACCTCAATCGCCTTACCAGCCGTAACGCGTTTACCCTCTTTGATGAAGGTTGCCTGCAATTGATAGTGCCCGGCTTCTGTGGCAACAAAGGTTGTTGATGCCATTCCTTTCTCATCCAATGTCAGTTCTGACTGGCCCAGTTTTAATCCACTGGCAGGGGTACTGGTCAGGTGCACGTTGCCACTAAATGGGTTGTTCTCACCGTCGACAACCTGTACCTGAATTTCATGCGTAGCTGATGCGTTTGCCACGATGCTCTCAGCAGGTGCCGCTAAATTCAGCACTGCGCTGTTAATATCAGGTACGAATTCCAGATCAACGCTTGAGGACTCAACGCTGTGCTGCCCATCTGTAACCCTGGCATTAACGGTGTAATGACCCGCCTTAACCGTTGTTAACGTTACCGTCGCGTAACCCTCTTTATTGGTGGTGATTTTGTCCGGATACACGAGACCTTGTGGGGTTACGATAAGCTCCACTTTCTGTCCTTCAACCGACGCGTTGGTATTGTTGAGCATGATCTCAAGCGTGGCACCATCACGACCGTTTGCTGCAATATCGGTGATTGCGCCATTGTCTTTAGCTGTCAGAGACAATGTTGCCCCCTCCATTGCAGAGGCAAATGTGACGCTTAGGGATGAGCTGATGTTCCCCGCGTTCAGCGTAACCTCATAGGTTCCCGGCGTTGAACTGGTCAGTGAGAATCTTGCTTCACCTTTGGCATCGGTGGTGGCAACGTTCTCGCCATTCGCAACCTTGACCTGTGACGGTAACGCCAGGGTGACCGTGTATCCGGATAGCGCGTTACCATAAGGGTCGGTCAGGGTAACGACCGCGACATTACTCTGTTTGCCATCCGCCAGCGCATTGTCTCTGGTCAGGTTAAACGCCTGCACCACCGGCTGCGTTTTGTCTGCAATCCAGTTGGCTTGTTTTTCCAGCCCGGAGAAATCATGTTTTTGTGACGTCACACCAATGCGTGTCGCCTGAGCCAGTTCAGACGTTGCCTTAGCGCTGTACACGCCGTCTTTCTCTTCTACTGCAGTAAAACGGATCTCGCCGCTGGCTGAAACAGCATAAAAACGTAAACTGTCGTCGCCGGTGATGGCATTCCCGTCTTTATCTTTTGCTTCTAACGCCAGGTTAATCGGGTGCCCAACGACCTGCTCCATGGGCATTACTGTGAATGTCGATTTTGCCGACTCGGCGGAAACCGCTTTAAGTGTCACTGTCAGGGTTTCTGTTTTACCCAGCACTTTAGCGGTTATGCGTGCCGTCCCCGCCGTTAAACCGGGCGTCAGCATCGCGGTATACACCCCGGAACGGGTTTCCTGCACTTCACCAAGCTTTGGAGCCTGTGCCGAACGCTCACGATTTTTCTGTGCGTCAGGCGTAAATGCCAAAGACAATTCAATGTCATGTGCAAGCCCTGTTAACGGATTGCCATTGGTATCTTTAAGCACCAGCTTAACCGGATGCTGTGACTTCCCATCAGCCGCGATGATCGGTTGCTGCTCGTCGTTCAATGTAAAATCCATTGTGCCGACAGAGGCTGAATTCCCCGTCACCGTTACGCTCATCACTGCATAGTTAGAGACGTTTCCTTTAACATCTCGCGCCGTTGCGCCGATCTGCCACTGATTGGTGCCGCCTGGTGTATAAGCGGGTAACGTCAGTTGCCATGACGTGCCGCTACCGGAAATGCGCCCGCCAGCGGCGGAAAATGCTCTATCGCTCCACTCTACCGACTGAATGCCCCAGTGGGATTTATCCAGTGAAATAGTCACCGGAACAACGGCGCCACCTTCCCCCTGCACGCTTTCAGGCAGGCGGATTTTCAGAACCGATTTTTTGCGGTATTCCAGAACAATATTGTTATTTCGTTCGACAAAATCGTAGCGTCCGTGCTGAACTTCGCGCATCAACGCAACATTGTCGCTGTCCAACTGCTTCGTCAGCGGGATGCCGGGGCGATAGTTAATCTCTACGCCGAAGCGTGAATCATGAGTATTGCTCTGCCCCTGCTTGTGTTCAGCGGAAAGCGTAACTAGCGGAACCGGCGTATAGCTGATCCCACCTGTAAAGGCGTACGGATTTTCCTGAAGATGATCGCTGCCAAAGAGGCCGACATTCTTGCCGTAATACTTTTCATATTTAAGCGATGCGCCCAGTTGCGGATACGATGGCAACCAACCTTGGGTATAGATATCCCATCCATCCGCCGGACGTTCCTGATAATCATCCAGATCGTGGGAATCCTTCCATTTTGATAATCTTAAATAAGCATTTGCGCCTGCATGTAAATAATCTCGCCAATACTCAACGCCTGCACCCATACGTGCGTGATGACGACTTAAATCGTAGTCATAAAATAAGTTTGCGCCCAGCATTGAATTATCCGCCGTGAAGTAGCGATAACCCATACCGATATTAGTTTGGGTTCTGTCATCGGTACGGTGAAGCGATGTCTGGCTAAATAAAACATGCTGCTTTGTATCAATCCACGGATAAAGGAAATCGAACGACGAATCTTTCAACGAGAAAGCGTCATCGACGTTGAGTTGAATACGCGCATTACCGTACTTCTGTAGCCACTCTACCACCTCCTTCGTTGCCTGTGCTGAGACGGTATTGGCAGCAAAACTGCCCGCATGGCCGTTTTCAATACTTCTGCCAGCTTGCGCGGCGAGAGAAGACAGGCCGCGCAGTTCTTGCTGTTCTGCGGCGGTCTGCGATGCCTTAACGGCTGACGCATGGCTAATGGTGGGCGTGAAGCTAAGAAGGGCAGGATACAGGGCCTGCAAAGCGATTGTTGACCATGCGACAACCTTATTAACGGGGCCTGTTGCCCCATTGCTCCGCGAAATTTTCTTATTTGACATTCGTAACTCCAATATCAATTAAAAAAATCAAAGGTTATTCTATGTACTGAACGGGATGCGTAATATATGTATTTAGTAGGAAAATTCAAGAGTTATTCATGGAGAAGTTAACTGGATTTTTTTACACGATCCTCTGTCGGGGTTGTCTAGCGATGTCGAACGTTTAAATGGCGAATGTTCTAAAAAATACGTTTCTTTTTATAGTGACGATTTTAAGCTTATAGGGATATTCTTTAAGCCTGGTCGTTCACTGTTAAATAAAAAGGGGTATCAGGAAATTAATCTGCTTGTTCGTATTCATCTATCATCACGTTCTCCGGATTTAAGTCTGGAACGTGCCAACGCTATTCAGGACGGGTCAAAGAGCATAAAAAAGCCCGCTTAAGCGGGCTTTTTTATCACTCGGGAGCCGCGGCTCCTTTGCGTATCCTTTTTTGTCCCCTCACCGTCTGGTCGGTGTCCTGCTGAGACTGCTAAGCTGTCGGGAGTTGAACCAGCGTCCGGAATGTTATAACTGTTTGTTTTTATTGTAATCGTGTTCTTCCATATAATCTGCGTAGCTTTTGCGTATCCTTTTAAGTACACGCGAGGTCCTGTTATTTTTTATAACTTCAAATGATAAAGTGCCACTGTAAGTGTTTGTTGTTGCTGTGAAACTAACTTCTTTCACAATGTAATTGGTAATATAGTTTATTTCGAATCTTTTACCTTCTACATCATAGTAAGTAATTCTCAATGAAGGTCCTTCAATTCTTTTATCTAATTTACTATTAATTAACATTCTGAAATTTGTTTCATTAAGAAGAATGCATAAAATTAAAGGTGGTATCGTTATTTTTTTAGGACCCTTCTCTACATTAAGTGGCAAAATATAATTAATTTGCTCATTTCCTCTTTGTGGATATATAACGTTTTCTAATCCACCATCTACTCTATATGCTGTAATGTTCCTAAAATCAATTACTTTGTATTCTAGGGATTTGGACTGATTTATTACCTGTAATTTATTGATAAGCCAGCTTAATTTTTGTGACTGAGGGTATGACCATTCTGTTGTTACGTTCAATGCTGCCCCAGAACCAGCATTTACTAACGTTGGGTGTAAGTCATCTATTGAAGTCTTTTCAAAAGGCTTGCTTGTAAAATTATTTTTGCTTAATAAATTGTCTTTAATTTCTAAGTTATTGATAATTAATTGTGGTTTTAAAGACGCTTTTCTTTGAAGCATAGTTTGTCTTATGGCTAAATATGCAGCCAGTGCCGATAAAATACTGGCTGCTAACCCACCTAATCCAACCCAACTCGGTTCCACCATTCTAAGAATCCCTGCTTCGTTTTGAAGCAGGGATTATTTGTCATAAAATTATTTTTTTCAATGCATTCATAGAGGTATTATTATCATACTCCTTCAAGTACCTTCCATAATGCCTGAACAGCATTTCTGGCCCTTTATGGCCCATTTGAGTTGCTAACCAGAATAAGTTGGCTCCACGGCTGATATGCGCAATTGACGGGGAATTCAGGATCAAGCGATACCGAACTCACCCTCAGCCCCACCTGATAAATCTGGAAAACGGGAGAAGGGAGGTGCTGCCAGAAGATGATGGCGGTTACAGTTCTGCACCCTCTATATTCGGGGTGATCACGTACATCATTAATGATGCTAGGAACGCGGAGTTTGATGAGTGCCCGGTTATGTGAATAGCTGAAACTTTACGGTAAAGCCGATGTTTTGTGTCGGGGTTTTTCCCCGATTATTCCCCATTCAGAAAACAGGCATAAAAAACAGCCGTAACAGGCTGTTTCTTCGAGGGTTTTTGGTCGGCACGAGAGGGTTTGAACCTCCTGCCCCGACACCCTATATTTGCGATAAGTTAGGCCTGTACCAACGCTTCAGTTTCTGTGAGTGAGGTTTGATAGCGTTTTACTGCCTCAGCAAAGGCTTGCGTGGCATCTGCATTTGATACCATATATTCTTCAGTTACCCCCGTTTGAGAATGGAAAGTAATATTTCCATAAATGCAAATAGGGATTTGGTAGTTGTCTTTAAATCGACGGTCTGGTGAGCCATTCTTATTCGTTTTCGCCCATGTATACCCATCTATGCTTGAGTCACTGGGAATACCTTCTTCCTCATGGAATCTTCGATATTCTGAACTGATTTGTAATTCGCGTAAATCAATCAGAGCGAACGCCCCATCAGCTCGTGGTATGACTGCAACTCCAGGATAAAGCAAAATATCGTCGCCATTCACATTTTCAAACCGCATCGCGCGCCCTGTGAATTGAATGAGATCCGTTGAACTGAAATCAAAGGTAACTGGATGACGATTAACAGAACGGGTTGCTAATGTTCTTTCGGCAAACTGGTCTGTAGCTTTATCTGCAGTAATATCCCATTTTTTGACACTCGATTTTAACATATCAAATGCACGGACCATCGCTGCATATGCGCGCTGTGATGTATCACTGCTCTCGAATGTTATGGCTATTTTTGTGTTGTCTTCCCAGGATACTAGGCGAGATATCTCTGCTTGGGTTAGGGGGAGTACTGTCTCAAGTTCTGCGATGCGTCGTTTGTAAAACCAACGGAATAGACTTGATTTGCGTCGAACCAGCTCGCTCTTTTGTTTTGATTCTTCAGCAAGAGCCTCTTGTAGATCTGCTTTTATCTCTGCTCTTTGTTCTCGCGCTTTAGCAATCAAATCTCGTAAAGGTAAAAGGGAGGTGCTTGTCAGGACTTCTACCGAAGCGCTGGATATTTCATTCATGCCAGCCATTGGCATATATATTTTAGCGTTCGATGGTGTGTTACTTGGAGATGCCTCGGGCATTCCCAAATGAGGTTCTGTAGAGGCCGGATTTAATGGATTGGTAACTGAGCGCCCATCATCATAGGGCAGAGTAGGTGTAGTATAAGATAAGCCTGTGCCCGGTAGTCCGACGGTCGCTCTGACTCCTTTTTTCCCAACATTGACAGTTGCGCCAGGCACGCCAATGCTTGCGCTTATTCCACGCTTGCCAATGTTGAGCCTAACGCCGGGAAACAGAGTAAAGGTTTGTCTGAAACGAAGAGACATAAAGTTATCCCTATGTAGTTTTGTTCACCAAAGTTCGAAATGTTTTTATATGAACATTGAGCTGATACAAAAGCTTATCCTTAGCTCATCTTCATACTGCCATGATACAGCGGTTTGCTTGCTGGTGAACAAAAACGAAAAAGCCCGCATAAGCGGGCTTTTATGTCACTCGGGAGTTGCGGCTCCTTTGCGTATCCTTTTTTGTCCCCTCACCGTCTGGTCGGTGTTCTGCTGAGACTTCTAACTTCCTGTTTTTGCTAGTGATGTACTATCACTGTCCAATCATGATTGGTGGGCTGGCGGAGTCTGAATAAATTTCTCAATGTATTAAATATAAAGGATTTTTCCGTATTCAACTTTCAGTTGTGTACCTAAACGTGTACCAATTATGAAATGTCATAGTAATACGATCCCTCTTTAGAAATGTGTCACCTTTTTCATGTGGTCTTTTTTTTAAACAATAAGCACAGAAAAAAAGTTTTTTTGCATTTAACTGTTCACACTGTTCACCTCGGTTGTTTCTCATTTTATATCATGTGGTTAGGTGGTGATGAGTTGGTGAAGAGTGAACAGTCGACTCTTCACCTTTGTGATTTTTGTTCGTTCTGGATACGCCCGGCCAGGCGATACGCGGGGGATAAAAAGTTTTTTTAGGTTTTACTGTTCACTCTGTTCACCTCTTGTTTTTTATCAATAATTTCATAGTGATACAGGGTGAATATACGGTGAAGGGTGAACAGTGGATTGTTCACCCTGTGGCAATGGTCGGAAAGGAAAAGACCGGCTGTTGCCGGTCTGAGGTTGGTTATGTTGTTGCAGGTTCGTCGCACTTCGGCAGCCAGTCGCCGTAGCTTTCCTCTTTCAGCGACAGGTTGGTTTGTATCCCCTGCTTGGTGTGCCGCTTCTCATAATTCAGGCCGTACTCTTTCAGCATCATGGGCAGCCCCAGCCCGAACATTTTCAGGCTGAGCACGTTCCTGTATCCGTTAGCTTCCATATAGGCCAGATACGCGTGATAGAGATATTTGCGGTAATTACGCGGGACGATGCTGGCATTACCTATAAACATCCCGTTGGTCTGCGGCAGCATTTCCAGATAGCCACAAAAATCAAACGTCGGGTCAGCATCACGCTTGATGCTGAGCGCTTCATCGGAGTTCTGCTGCGACTGGAGCAGAGTGCGCGCTGCCATCGGGTCGCTGAATTTCTGCATAAGCTGGCGCACGATAACGGCCAGCTCGCGCGCAATTTTATCCCTGAGCTGCGGGTCGCGCTCTTCCGGGGCAATCTGCTCCGGGAAGTGAATAATCACCCGGCGACGTGACACCCCGCCGCTGCGGTCGGTGAAGCGCATCGGGTTGTTGTTCACGGCCAGAATCACTGCCGGAATATGTGTTGAGTACGGGTTCTGGTATTTCGGGTCAACCGAGACCGCATCGCCGCCGGTGATGGCCTTAAGCCCTGCGCCGTCGCCGCTCCATTTTTCCTGGTCTGGCAGACGGATTAGCGAGAAGCCAATCAGGGAGGCACGCTTGCGCGGGTCTTCCAGTGTGTCGATATCGGCTGACGTGGCGTTATCCTCTCCGGCGAGCAGGGTCGCGATTTCAGCCAGAATACTTTTGCCACTCCCACCCGGACCGGTGACTTCGAGAAAGAGCTGCCAGTCGTAACGGTTCGCCAGCACCATAAACAGCGCGGCCAGAATCACGTCGCGTTTTTGTGGGTTTTTACCGGCCGCACGGTCGAGCCAGCGCCAGAAGTTCGGCGCGTGCGTCTCCAGCGTTTCCCCCTCCACCGGCGGGGTGAAATCCACATCGCACAACGTGCGCAGCCAGTGCGATTTGTGGTGCGGGCTGAATACGCCGCTTTGAGTATCGAGTACCCCGTTGCGAAAGCCAATCAGACGGCGCGCCGGTGTATCCTGCTGCGGAATAATCAGTTTCAGGGTCTCCACCACCGAGGCAATTTTCCCCGATGAGAACGGGGCACGTAAGCGCTGGAATAAATCAGCCACATTCCGTGAAAAAGTGGCGGCAGGGATATTTTTCCAGATGCCGTTTTCATAGCGGGACAGGAGCTGGCCGTTCGCATCCACAGCCAGCGCTTCGCCGTAGTGCTCATGCACCCGCAAAGCCTTGTCGCTGGCGCTCATGGCGGTAAATTCCGCCTCGCTCATGGTATCAAATGGACTTTGCGCCGGTGGCCGGATGGCGTCATAAATGGCTTTCCGCGTGGCCTCCTCTCCTTTCTCTATAAACGCATCATTCCAGTCACCGAACACCGGCGGCAGGGCGACAATGCCTTCACAGGCTTCTGCGGCCGCCGCGGCTTTGTTCTGGCCGTCACCGTTAAGGTCACGGTCGGCGGCGAGCACAATCTGACAGGCCGGGTGTTTCTGACGGGCAAGGCTCGCCAGAGAAAGGAGGTTCACGGACGACAGCGCCACCATAACGGTTTCGCCGGTCAGGTGATGCACGGTGAGCGCGGTCGCATAACCCTCTGCAATCCACAGGCGTTTTCCGGCCTGTTTTTTCCCTTCGATGACATGACATGCCCCTTTGACCTGACCGCCTTTCAGGGTGCGTTTGAGACCGTCAGCATTGATAAGCTGAAGGTTAACCAGTGCGCCGGTATCGTCATACAGCGGGACAACCACATCCCCGGCGCGGAACGTCACGCCGCCGGTTTTATGCATGACGGTGAGCGTCAGACATCCCAGAACGGGGAAACCCTTGCGGGTGAGGTAGGCATTGCCTGTGGCTGGTCGGGTTTTCTCCATGAGCCTGACGGCCAGCGCGGCCGCCGCTTTGCGGTCGGCCACAGTTTCGGCCTCTGCGGTCGCAATCACTTCCGGGGCAACCGGCGGCAGGTTGCCGGTCACGGCGTTCACCTTCCCGGCGGCCTCTGAGGGAGTCACGCCAAACACTTTTTCTACCAGCTTAAGCCCGTCACCCGCGCCACACTGATTGCAGAACCACGTCCCGCGCCCTTCTTTATCGTCAAAGCGGAAGCGGTCAGAGCCACCGCACACCGGGCAGGACTGATGGCGGTTTTTAATCACCTTCACACCCAGCGCAGGGAGAATGCGCGGCCAGTGGCCGCACGCCTGTTTTACCGTTTCTGTTACGTTCATTTTCATCGTTGTTTTCTCCCTCAGTGCAGTACCGGTGCGGTGATATGACGGGCGCAAAGCTCATCCATCACGGCCAGCCCGAGAAAGGACAGCGACGGCGTGGCTTTGAGTGGTCCGGCTTCCATTAAATCTTCCAGTAACGCACAGGCAATCTGGCGGCCTTTTTCCTCGCCATGCTGGCGCAGGTAGAAGCCCTCCAGCTCGGCGGCAATGGCGCTTTCCAGCGCGTCGAGGGTGAGGTGTGGGTAGCGGTGCTGGCGTTCGCACAGGGTCAGCCATGCACAGGCCACGGCACGACGATACAGCGCGGCGCGTAATACGGGTGGTAATGGCTTTTTCATACGTTACCCTCCCCGGTCAGCCACTGCTGATTGCAGCGTTCGACCACACCGTCGAGCTGGGCGGTCATGAGGTAAATCACGGAGGTGAGCTGTAAGTGCTGCGCCGGGTCACGACGAACAGTGGCGCAGTCCTGCACCTGCATCAGGTCGCCGACGAGCTGGCCGACATTGCGCATATGCTCCAGACATTCGAGGTCACGGGCGGTAATGGTGGAGTGTCTCATGCGCACACCTCCGCAACCGGCAGACGACCAGCAAACGAGAGGACGTAATCGCGAACGAGAGAAAGGCGTGCGGCGTGCTCATCACCGGCAACGGTGCGAAGCATACAAATACGGGGGGTAAGGTCTGCGCGACGAACAGCAGCAAATACAAAGACAAACTGCGGATGTGACGGGGTGAGGGTCGTAGCCATAAGGGCAACCTCCATTGAGTAGCGGTTAACGCTACCACCGGAGTTCTCACGCTCGGGTGGTAGCCCAGACGGGGGTGAGAAACCGGCCTCAATGGGTACCGGCCAGCCCGAAGGCTGCCCCGCCTGAGCCACCATTACGCAGATACAGCAACGGCTTAAGAACCGATGCGTAAACAACAGGTGCACATAGGCATAGACACAAAAAAAGACGCATGGCGCGTCCGGTGTCGCCACTGAGTAACTCGGGTTCTCACGCCCGGCTGCCGATTTTGCGACAGCGGGAAAACTATACCTGGAAACGGTGAAAAGAAGCAAGCCAGAAAAAGGGGCTGTTTGCTGAGTAGTTGTCATCATGCGTCATAGCCCCGGTTGCGTTCGGCAATGCGATCCGCCATCCATGCAGTGATTTCAGACTGCGCCCACGCCACATTTTTTCCGCCGAGGGAGATTTGTTTCGGGAAAGCTTCCCGGCTGATGAGGTCATAAATGGTCGAACGAGACAGGCCGCATAAATGCATCACTTCAGGCAGACGAATAAAACGCTCATGAACGGCGTCAGAGACCGGCATCAGCGGCGCGGCAGGGGCAGAAGACGGGGAAGAAAAAGCGGTGTGCATCGGGCTACCTCATAAAGTCCATACGGTGCCGGTCGTGTCCGTCCGGCTTCGGGTAGCTCCTTATTATGTCTATATTTTTCCTCAGGTCATGTGAGATTTTCGTGGAAACAAACATTGACTTTTCGCTATGGCAAACAAAGGCAAACGCTGGCAAACAGATGCAAATCACTGCATTACAATGCAGCAATTTCTATTTCTTTTAGTTATATATTTTCGATCTTTAATCGAAATAAAGTCTAAAGGTATCGGCAGAGAAAAACAGAAGGGTGAACAGTGGTGAACAGACGGTGAACAGTCAGACCTTCAACTGTTCACCCTTTAATTAACTGTATTACTTATCTTTTTTCTTAAGGTGAACAGTAGTGAATAGTTATTAGTAAAAAAACAAACAGTGAGTAAGGTTTTCCTGAGACCTTTCTCTGGCCAGCCGGGTTTTAAGGTCTGTTTGTGTCATTTTTGCCACAACGCCAATGAATCGTGTTGTTGTGTCTGGCGCGGCAGAATCTCCTCAGATTGAAACGAAGAGGAGACCCGACATGACTCAGACCGCTGTTATTCCCGACTACCTTAAACCTGCAATGGAACGCCTTGAGACTGCCCGCTCGGCGCATCTCGCCAATGCCAGCCGTATGGATGAAACCACGACGGCCATCAGCCAGGTGCAAACGCAAAAAAATGAACTGGAGCAGGAAAACGGCAATGATTCCGGCGCATGGCGCGCCGCCTTTCGTGCCGGTGGTGCTGTCGTTACCGACGAGCTGAAACAACGCCATCTGGCGCGCGTGGCACGGCGGGAACTGGCGCAGGAATGTGACAATATGGCTGAGGTTCTGTCTTTTGAGCTGGACAGCCTTAAGGGAGCCTGTGACCGGACGGCCAGAGCGTACCGTCAGGCACATCACAGCGTCCTCAGCCAGTATGCAGAGCATGAACTTGATGCTGCCCTGCGTGAAAGCTGCAGTGCCCTCATCAGAGCAATGAAACTCAACATACTGGTTCTGAATAATCCGCTTGCTAATACGACCGGGCATCAGGGATATATCGAACCGGAAAAAGTTGTAATGCAGCAGGTGAAAGCGTGGCTTGAACAGGCCGTAAAGGGCTGCAATATCCGTCTGACCGATGAACCGGTGCTGTTTAAAACAGGGCTGTCGGCTTCCACACTGCCGCATATGGAACATGACGTTGCGACCACGCCCGGTCAGCGAAAAGTCTGGCAGGAAAAAATGCGGGAACGTGAAGCTGACCTGAAAGCACGGGGGTTATTGTCATGATGCGCTGCCCTTTCTGCCGCACGGCGGCACACGTTCGCACCAGCCGCTATATGTCTGACAGCGTCAAAGAGAGTTACCTGCAGTGCCAGAATGTACACTGCTCGGCGACATTCAAAACGCATGAGTCCATCTTTGAAGTGATACGTTCGCCGGTCGTCGATGAGAAACCCGCGCCGGTGCCGACAGCCCCCGTGGCACCCCGTCGGGTAAAAGGCTGCTACAGCTCGCCGTTCCGCCATTAATCAGGAGAGACAACCCGTGACCACTCTGACCTTACAGCAGGCCTATGACGCCTGTCAGACGAACAAAACCGCGTGGCTGAACCGTAAAACCGAACTGGCCGCCGCAATGCAGGAATATCAGGAATTATTGCTGGATGACAATGTATCAGGCTCCCGCAGATTACCGATGCTGCGTGACCTGATTGACGTAAAAAAATGGGAAGTTAATCAGGCCGCCGGTCGCTACATCTTCTCGCATGAGGAGGTGCAGCGCATCAGCATCCGTAACCGGCTGCATGATTTTATGCAGCAGAACGGCGCAGAGCTGGCCGCCGCTCTGGCACCGGAGCTGATGGAGATTAAAAACCAGCCCGCGATGATAAAAAACCGCGCGCTTGACCGTTCGATGGCATATCTCCGTGAAGCCCTTTCCGTCTGGCTGACCGTAGGAAATGAAATTAATTATTCTGCACAGGATAAAGATATTTTAACGGCCATCGGATACAGGCCTGATGCGCCTTCGCGGGATGATAATCGTGAAAAATTCACCCCTGCACAGAACATGATTTACGCTCGTCGACGCGCCGGACTGGCCGCGCAGTAGCCTGTCAAAAAATCCCTGTAAATCCCGTCATTTTTCCCGAATTAAGCCATGCATCCATAAGGTGCATGGTTTTGCATGCGTTTTCCCACCCCTGAACTCCCTGCCAGCGCCAGTCGCGGCGCGGCCTGAATCTACCTTTGCACCTGCATTAAAAGCGGCCCCTTAAGCGGGCAGGCGTGGCGGGGAGAGCATTGCGCGCTGATAATTACATTTAAATATTTTTGAATATCAGGATGTTAAAGAGATGGGTATATTTAATGCAGTTATCGCATCAAATAGCTGATGCGATAAAGAAATTATGATATGTATCGAAAAGCTAATGATACCCTTTTGGGGGGTTAAGTGATGTCGTCATAGGTTATTGACTGCTTAATCTTATCAATAACGTCATGCCCATATTTAACTTGAAGACGCTCAATGAATTGAGGTTCTATATGAAAAGCATGTCCCAATATGCCGTTAAGATAATTAATCTCTTTTTGGTTTAATAAACTATACGAAAATTTATGTACTAAAGAAC
The DNA here is from genome assembly GCF_004322975.1 of Citrobacter sp. ABFQG. Classification (NCBI taxonomy): domain Bacteria; kingdom Pseudomonadati; phylum Pseudomonadota; class Gammaproteobacteria; order Enterobacterales; family Enterobacteriaceae; genus Citrobacter; species Citrobacter sp. ABFQG. Next base: position 4,404,892 of record NZ_CP036435.1, on the reverse strand, counting down.
TAATCATCCTTTTCTTTTTTCTTCCTAAGGATAATTCATTGCTATTATTTAGTACTACACCAGTAATGGTTCTATTCATAGCTTTGTTGCAAAAAATTGTTTTATCTCTATTTATTCTGATTTTTCTGTTGTAATGTTTTATTAATAAGGCTTGTACTGTGCGCTGTATTGTCGCTAAGCTTAAACTATGAAATGATGAAAAGGTCAAATCATCGGCGTAACGGGTGTAAGTTACATTTAAGTCAGTGCAGTAATTTGTTAATTCCTCATCAAAACAATACATGATTGCGTTAGATATTAACGGGGATGTTGGGGCTCCAATACTCAATCTAAGAGGGCTATTGCCTCTTAGTTTCCAGAATAAAAGATGGGCGATGATAAATCTATCTTCTTCTGATATATTAGCCCCATTGGCTTCGAGGGTCTTAATGAAAAGATCAGGTGTAATAGAATGGAAGAAATCCTTAAAGTCTATTTTTAATATGAATTGACTGTTTTTGTGTGCGGCGGCATTAGTTTTTATACCCTTACCAGGAACATAGGCATGAGCCGCATAATGTACTTTCAAATGTTCAGAAAGCAGGTTGGCAGTAAATCGTTGTAAAGACTTAATTTGCTTAGATGGCTGAGCGATAATACGAACTCCATCACCGCTTCTCTTTGGTATGGTATATTTCTTATAGCGGCGTGGGGCTGTCGAGATAAAGCTTTTCAACGAGTCTTTATCCATGAACAATGTGGCGGATAACTGGTTAAGTATACTCATTTGGCGTCATCCTCAAGCATTTTTGTAATTGCAGATAATGCAAGCTTTCTTTTTCTGGATGCCTCGTCATCAGATAGAACAAATGATGTGACGGCTCTTATTCTCATGGCCTTATATTCTTTTATTCGTCCAAGTTTATCTTTTCCAAGTATAACTCTTTTTTTACTTTCCAGAGGGTAGTAAAAAGTTATATTGCTATATTTCTTTTTGCCAATCATAGACATTGATTGTAATAAATAAAGCAGTCTCTTTATAACGTTTTCATCTATTTCGATATTGAGTGCTATTAATGCTAATTCAATTTCATAGTCTTTTATTGGATAGAATGTATGGATGATATCGTAGACTAATAATGCTATATGTGCAGGGTTAGATATATTAAAAGCGGTTGTTTTACTTGCGGTTTTAAGTCTATTTTTTATGCACTCTATTACCAATGGTAAGTCTGGGTAATTTATCTCTGTGTTGCTGGGCCATGGGAAGATATGCACTGACTCTTTATCTTTTCGTTTTAAATATGATAAAGGACCCAGGTAAATAAATGAGTCTTCAGCCTGTACATGTTCATCTGGAGCGAAAATAAGTATTTTTTTAGGGTCGCTAATGTTTGCAAACATGCCTAATTCGACAAGAGAACCGGGACTTTCTAAGCAAATGATTATAAGTGTGGATAGTTTGGCAATATCATCCTCAAATGAAAACAAATCTGAATATGTGTTTTCTCGGAAATAATCCTTGAATGTTTCGGCCATTATGAAGGATTTTGAGAGACCATGTTCTTCATTAACCTCAAAGAATGCAATTATCCTGTCGCGTAAACTTTGCGGAATCAGCTTTCCAGTGTTTGTATCTCCACCACAGATAAAAATTTTATGAGGTGTTAAGTAAAGGGAAAAATTGGAGTACGAGAGAGAACTGAACTCATCAATGAGTGTATCTTCGTAGCTTTCATTACCCTTTGCCATACTCAATTCAATCTCTCCATAAAAAAACAAAGCGGAAATCCGCTTTGTTTAAATCTTTACCTAGAGGATGCGCAAAAGACTTCTCTGACGCTCCTGATCAAGGATCGTTAGAGAAGTGCTTTTGCGCAACCCTAAGTGTCCTCAATACTGTATGTCTGGCTAATCGCCCGACTAGGTTTAAGTAACATAAACCTTCGCGTAAAGATGGAGTTAGCTTAGATCAGCGTTAAAAAGTAAGCAAGTTAGTTTAAACAGAACGTACAAAATTCCCCCACCAATCCATAAGATTTGTGCGTTGCGGCAGATAAATGGAGCGGTTGTATGCGCGCCTAACTTCGTTTTTATCACAATGTGCCAGAGCAGATTCAATAACGTCAGAATTAAAGCCTGATTCATTTAATGCAGTGCTTGCTATCGAGCGAAGACCATGCGCAACTAACCTACCACCATAGCCAATCCGCTTTAAGGCAGCGTTAGCAGTCTGGCTATTCATTGGTTGATTTGGATCGTTACGACTTGGAAAAACGTATTCACGATTCTTACTTATAGGCTTCATCACTTCCAGAATCTCTAATGCCTGAGGAGAAAGCGGTACGATGTGTTCACGCTTTGCTTTCATCCTTTCGGCTGGAATCGTCCAGAGTCTGGTCTCAAGGTCGATCTCTTCCCAACGAGTACCAGATGCTTCAGATGGACGCACGAGAGTCAGGAGTTGCCATTCAATTAGACAGCGAGTCGGAACAGATAAGTTTGACATGACCAAAGAACGCATTAGCTTCGGCAATTCTTCAGGCCGCAGTGTTGGCATGTTTTGCTTTTTGGGTTTCTCAAAAGCCATACCTACGCCTGACGCAGGATTGGCGTCAATGAGACCGGTATTAACTGCATAAATCATTATCTCGTTTATACGTTGCACTAAACGGCGAACAGTCTCCAGCGCACCACGCGCTTTGATTGGCTCTAATGCTTCAATAATCGTTCTGGCCTTTATCTCCTGAACGGGTATAACGCCTATAGCAGGGAAAACGTCCTTATCTAAAGAGCGCCAAATATCTTTCGCGTAGTCCTCTGTGACGCTTTTGCTTTTCATTTTGAACCAGTTGGCGGCCACTGTTGAGAAAATACTATCCAGCTCAATCTGACGTTGCTCTGACGCTTGCTCTTGTTGCTGTTGAGGATCCATCCCTTGCGCGAGCGTAGCTAAATGTTGGTCGCGTATCTGGCGAGCTGCTGCGAGCGTAAGCGAAGGGTATGAGCCGAGACTCAGATTAGTTCGGCTATTACTAACCGGACGCTGGTATCGGAAGCGCCAGAGCTTTTTACCAGATGTTTTGATGAGTAAGAACAGGCCGTTACCATCATGCAAAGTGAAGTCTTTTTCGCGGGGTTTAGCTTTGAGGATTTCGTTGTTAGTTAGGGGGCGTGTGATGCGCGCCATGTCTGGATCCCTTCCATAATTGGTACACGTTTAATGGCTCACAGTATAGCGTGTACCTAAACGTGTACCAATTTTCTCTGGATTTAGCCGGATGCTCTCGGACAACGGCAGACACAAAAAAGCCCGCAGGGCTTGTGCCATGCGGGCTTTCTGTACTTCACCGGACGTATCCGGATAATTATTTGGTGGAGCTGGCGGGAGTTGAACCCGCGTCCGAAATTCCTACATCCTCGGTACTACATGCTTAGTCAGTCTTTACATTCGCCTGGCACCTGCGGACAGACACGCCACTACCAGACTAGCCTGATTAGATTTAACGCTTCAACCCCAGGCAGGGCCTCCACGCGATCTCTTTTGGGTTTGACCTCTCTTTGATCCCCGTCTTAAGAGCGGAAGCTAGGGAGAGAGGGCTCAGAGCAGGTTATTAAGCTGCTAAAGCGTAGTTTTCGTCGTTTGCGACTATTTTTTTGCGGCTTTTTACGAGGCCAACCGCCCCTCGGCATGCACCTTGGGTTTCGCGAATCCCGTCGAATCCAGAATCAGCCCCAATGTGTTAGGACAAGTATAACAGACTTGTGACACGCGTGACCAGCCCCCGCAACCCCTAATCCTCAAGGATTTAGCGCTCACGCAGCGCTTCTTTTGCACGATTAAACGGTTTGATTAAATAGTCGACGATGGTTTTTTCACCTGTTTTTATATCCACTGTGGCAATCATGCCCGGTACGATGGAGAAATGGCGTCCCAGTTTGTTCTGTAAGAAGTCCTGATGGGTGCGGATAAACACGCGGTAATAGAAGATTTCCGGTTTCACTTTATCCTGAATGGTGTCCGGTGAGATGGTTTCGACTACTCCTTCCAGGCCGCCGTAAATGGCGTAGTCATAGGCGGTTATCTTCACCAGCGCCCGCTGGCCGGGATGGATGAACGCGATATCACGCGGCGACAGGCGGGTTTCGATCAGCAGATGATCGTCCAGCGGCACAATCTCCATCATCTCGCCGTTGGGCGGAATAACGCCGCCAATGGTGGTGACCTGGATATTTTTCACAATACCACGCATCGGCGCGCGTACGGTCAGGCGGGTGACGGAATCCTCGCGTCCTTTTAAAATAGCCGCCAGCATATCCACTTCGGCGTTGGCTTTTGACAGCGCTTCCCGCGCCTGCACGAAATATTGCGAGCGCAGGTCGGTGATTTTTAATCCCAGATCGCTTTTTTGGCGTTGCAGGCGCAGCACTTCTACGTGGCTGGCGGCACCGCTTTTCTCCAGTCGCTGAGTAATGGCCAATTCTTTATTTACCGAGACCAGCGCATCCTGCAGTTCCGCCATTGAATCCGCAAGCTGCGCGCGGCGGCTTTTATACAGGCGAGTTTCGGAGGCGATGAGATCCGGCCAGGCGCGCAGCGAATCGGGAAAGACCAGCGGTAGATCGTTAACTTCGGCATTGAGCCTTGCGCTGGAGGCCAGTGAGGCGCGATAACGGGCGGCGCTCTCCCCAACGTTGGACTCTGAACGGGTGGGGTCGAGGCGAGCAACAATTTGATTGGCCTGCACTTTATCTCCCTCGCGGACCGTCAGTTCGGCGAGAATACCACCATCCAGTGATTGCAAGACTTGTTCACGCGAGCTGGGGATCACTTTCCCGCTGCCGGTTGAGACTTCATCCAGCTTGCCGAAATATGCCCAGATACCCAGGACGGCAAACAGCAGCGTGCTGAGCAGAATAATGCGGCTGGCCCCGGAAAAACGGTGCTCGCGGCGGATATCGAGGTCGTCCATGGCGGTATCATGCGGATTGGTTTTCATTTTTCCACTCCCGACCGTGAGTTGGGGCAGGTGCCCGGCTCGCATTCAACGCCTGCGCTTTCGGGGCATCCATGACCAGTTGACCTTCTTTCAACACCACCACGCGCTCGACCAGTTCCAGAACCGGTACGCGATGGGTGGCGACAATCAATGTGCGGTTACCCAACCACTGGTTGAGGCGCTGAATAAATTCCCGCTCGGTATGTTCATCCAGCGAGGCGCTGGGTTCATCGAGCAGCACGATATTGGGCGATCGCAGCAGCATTCTAGCCAGCAGGATCGACTGCCGTTGTCCACCGGACAAACCGTTGCCGCCTTCCATAATGGGATGCGCCAGCCCTTTGGCGAGCTGTTTAACGAAAGCAGCCGCGCCGCTGACCTCCAGCGCTTCGAAGATCTGCGCGTCGCTGGCGTGCGGTGCGCCGAGGGTCAGGTTCTCGCGTAGGGTGCCGAAAAACAGTCGCGCATTCTGGCTGAGAAAACCGATGTTGCGGCGTAAATCGGCCATATCAATTTGCACCAGACTCAGGTTATCGAGCCGGACATCGCCCTGGATAATCTCCACACCACCCGCCATGGCCTGCAGCAGCGTTGATTTCCCGGCGCCGTTACGCCCGAGGATCGCCACCCGTTCGCCGGGCATGACCTCCAGGCGCGAGATCCGTAGTGGAACGCGCTGATCATCACTGTGGTAGCGAAAGTGTGCGTTCTCAAACAGATAATGGCCGTGAAAAATCTCCTGATGCACCCTGTCTTCGTCGTACTGCGTTTCGGTGGGAAGCTGCATGATGCTGTCTAATCCCATCTTCGCCGCCTTGACCTGTTGCCAGCGGGCCAGCACGCCGCACAGATTAGCCATCGGGGCAATCATTCTGGAACCGAGCATTGAAGCCGCCACCACGGCGCCGGTGGTCATCGTGCCTTCAATGACCATTGGCGCGCCGAACATAATGATGGCGGCGTAGACCAGGCTTTGTACCGACATGCCCCAGCCAATCAGCCCTTGAGTCAGCTTACGCGTGCGTAGCCCTGACTCTCCGGTAATACGGATATAGCTGTTCCACTGCTGTAAAAAGCGGTTTTCCGCCTGCATCAGCTTGATGTCTTCCAGCCCCTGGACGCTTTCGACCAGCACCGCGTTACGCAGGGTGGATTCATGGGCAGCCTGGTTGGCGAGCACCGCCAGCTTCTTCTGTAACAGCAAGCCCGGCAGGATCATCAGCAGGGCCGCGACGGGTGCAATCCACGCCAGCGGCGGGGCGATAAATGCCAGCACCACGATAAACAGAAAGAAAAACGGCAGATCGACAATGGTCGACATGGTCGAAGAGGTGATCATCTCGCGAACTTGTTCCAGCTCGCGCAGTTGAGAAATAAAGCTCCCCGTCGAGCGGGGGACGGCGCTGTTGCGCAGCCGCAATGCGTGGCTAAACACGCGATCGGAAATGCGCATATCGGCGCGTTTGCCGAGCAGGTCCATTATGTGGGTACGCGCTTCGCGCAGCAAAAAGCCAAACAGCACCGCCACCAGAACACCGGTAGAGAGAACATACAGCGTTGGATAAGACTGGGCGGGGATCACCCGGTCATAGACCTGCATGGAAAAGATAATCCCGGCGAGCGACAGGACGTTAATCAGAAAGGCGGCAATCATGACCGGCAGGTAAGGGCGGATGTCCTTTAACACCAGTTCGCGCATCCAGTCGGGCTTGAAGCGCGAAATATAGCGGTCTACCCGACTGTCCTTCAGCGCCGACAGCGGGCGCAGCGCGGTAATGCTCACGATCTCCGGCAGAAGTTCTGCAATCGTTAATCTGTTACGCTGGCCCTCTTCGGCGATGATGAAAACATCTAACGTATCTTCGCCGTTGAAATGTTCTATTACCATCAGTTGGCCGTCGCGCAGTTCCGCCACCACCGGCAGGCGCCATTGACCGAACGCCTGCGCGGCAGTATTCAGCGCATGAAATGACAGTCCCGCCTGACGCGCCAGTTGCGACAGGGCCGTGGCCCGGCTTTTTCCCGCAAACCATGGGGCGTTGGCCTGGATTGCGCCAGGAGAACAGGCCACGCGATAGTGATTGGCAATATGCGTCATCGCCTGCGCCCACTGGCTCAGGGCGTGTTCGCCAATTACATCATCCGCATGTGAATCGAGGTCGCTCATAGCTTGATCTCCACCGATTGAATGCTGCGATTATTTAAGGCGAACGCCTGACGAAGCGAGCCGGTGTTATAGAGACAGTTCAACTGGAGCTGGCGCAGCTGGTTTTGAGTCTGGAGTTCAGCAAAACGGGCCTGATACACCTCTTGCTCGGCGTTAAGCACGTCGAGCAGCGGGCGCGAGCCAAGGTCCAGATATTGCTGTTGATAAAGCTCGCGCGTTTGTTCGCTCAGCCGCTGTTGGCGACGTAGAATCTGCAGGGCGGTGGCGAGGCTCATCGCCTGGCTGCGGGACTCCAGTAATTTCTGCCGTACTTCGAGTCGGGTGCGCTGGATGGAGTATTGTGCAGATTCTACCGCATGGCTGGCGGCGTTGCGTCTGGCGGTGAGTCCGCCGCCCTGATACAGCGGCATTTCAACTTTTACCCATGCAGAATACTGGGTTTTGTCGAGTACCTCATGGCTGGGGTATTTGTCGTTGAGATAGTGCTGAACCGACGGCTCCAGAGAGATGGTGGGCGTCATCTGCGCGTTAGCGTAGTCGAGGTTTGCCTGCGCTACATTCGCTTGTGCCCAGGCCGCCAGGACCGCGGGAACCAGTTTATCGTCCGGTTTGACTACATCACAGCTGCTGTCCAGTTTGACCGGGAATTCATTGCTGATGCCGTTAAGCGAGTTCCAGCCGAGGAAGCTCATCAATGTGGCCTTGCTGCTGTCGAGATTGGCCTGATATTGCGCCAACTGAGAACGAGCAGACTCAATACGCGCATCGGTTTGCACCACGTCTGACAGCGAGGTTGCCCCTTCATCATTGCGTTGACGGGTCAGTCGACCAATGCCGTTTAAGGCGGTGAGCTGCTCTTCGGCGGCGTCCACCATTTGCTGCCACGTCTGCACCTGGACTATCGCGTTGGCGGTGGCGTGGGCGATGGTATCAATACTGAGTAACACATTCGCCTGCTGTTGCGCGGCTCCGGCGGTCTCGGCGCGGACCTGGCTTGCCACTTTGCCGAAGTCGTACAGCATTTGCGATACCGAAATCACCAGCGCCGGGCTAAAACCGTGGTCGGTGTAGGTATTGCTGTAACCGTTGTTCATTCCGGCAGAAACCTGCGGGTAATATTTTGACTTCGCCACGTCGATTTGCTCGTTTTGCGAGAGCAGTTTGCCGATGGATTCACGAATAGAAGGATGCCAGCTCACGGCACGACTCACCGCGTCGTTGAGCGTCAGGCTACCGGGAGCGGCGGCACTTAGCGGCAGATCGGCAACCGCGCCGTCCAGCGAGGGAAGCATCTGGCTAGTGGCCAGTCCTTCCGGCGTAATAATTTGCGGTTCATCTTCGGCATTCACCCGCAGGGTACAGAGCGTTAATGCCAGCAGTAAGGCAACAGGCGCGACATTTCTCATAGATTATCCCTTACAAAATACGGCAGCGACGACTGTTATTGCCCCGGATGTCATCGCATCCGGGGCTGTAGTTATGGCGCTTTAACGCTATATGTTCACTTCAGGGCACAATGTGATTTTGTTGCACCAGCTCGTCGAGCGTGGTGTGTACGTTCTCCAGCGTGATGAGATTGGTTGAGTGATAAGTGTTGCCCGTACCGTCACGGTCGATGGCAATAACCGTGTTGTTACCGCTGGTGGTAACGGTGAGGTAGTTACCGAGCGTCGCGTTCTGCCCGTTCCAGCCCACCAGCAGGTCACCGATATCGATTTTGTCACCCTGGGCCAGCGAGAAGTTGGTCCAGGTGTCCGCTGTTCCGTTACCGCCGGTAGCGTCGTTGGCATTGAGCAGGTGATAAATCAGCGTATCGCCGTAGGCGCTGCCAGTCAGGCGATCGGCATCGACGGTACTCACCACTTGCGGATTCATATTGATGGTCAGCGTAGCGGTATCGGTATGGCCATTCAGGTCGTTAAGGGTGTAGGTAAATGTCTCTTTGGTGACGATGGTGGAGAGCGAGACATCGCTGTTGAGGGCATAGGTGTAATGACCATCAATGCCAATGGTCAGTTTGCCGTACAACCCGTTAATGATGGCGCTGGTCGTGCTGCTCAGCGGATCCAGCGTGGCGGCGCTGCCGCCCGTGCCATTCACCGTTAGCAAGGTATGCACGCTGGCAATATGGTCTCCGTCATAAATATTGCCGGTGACGCTATTCGCTGTGGAAGTCTCGAAGTTTTGCAGGTCGATTATCGTGCCTTTCACGCTGGGGGTGATGGTGATATTCCCCAGCCCCAGAGCCCCGACGCTGCCGGTATAGTCGAGGCGATAGTTGCCGGGGTGCAGTACTACCCCGCTGAGGGCAATATCAATATTGCCGCCAATCAGCAATCCGCCATTGAATGAGTTACCGGCAATCTTGACGTTGTTGCTGTCATACAGCGCCCAGGTGACGGTCAGTCCGCCCAGCGTCAGACCTGAAGCGACGTTAAAATGCAGTATGGCGTTTTGCACCGCCGTTCCCGTCGCGACTTCAATGACGCCAGTACCATTTTGTGAGGTGGGGGAAAGGAGTTGGGCGCTCCAGCTGGCGTTCCCAACGCTGTTGTCGGTAAACGACCTGGATGTATCGGCCTGGGTGGTGACCGCCATCTGGCTGCTGATGTCGTTTACGGCATCCAGCGCCTGTGGGGTTGCCGTAATGTTCAGCGACGCGCTACCGGTATCGCCGTTTGGTGCTTTGACCTTATACACGAAGCTATCCGGCGTATTGATACCGTCTGCGCCCAGTCCGCTTCTCAGCGTGTAGGTATAGTTCCCTTTCGCATCAATAGTCAGTGTGCCGTACTGTCCGTTAATGGTGGTAGTGCCTGTTGTGTTAACGGTGACACCGTTAACTTCGGTGATAACGGTATTAGCCGGAGCCGAGTCGTTGGCCAGCAGATTTCCATTGGTTGCTGCACTCAGGCTGTCGACGGCGTAGGTGTGATCGGCCTGAATATTCAGGGTATAGCTGGTTAACAGCGTCAGGCCGCCGGAAGCGTTAAGCAGGAACAGATAGTCACCGCCCGGCAGTGTAATGGTATACGCCGGTGAGCTGCCGCCCAGCAGGGCGGTGACCCAGTTCGGCTGTACCCGGTACTGCTCATACTGCTGAATAGACTCGTTGAAGCGGTAGACATAGAGATCAAAGCCGCCCAGCGTTACGCCAAGTACGTTGGCCTGAACCGTGATCGTTCGCGTCGCGCCGTCATCAACGTTGAATTTAATCGGGTTGGTCAAACCGTTGACCAGGCTAACATCCAACAATTGTCCCAAACCAACGCTGGCGAGCGTGAAGCCGGTTTGTTGTGATGGATGGTTGTCGACTGCGATGACCTGCGTCCCGTAAGTCAGCGCAGCCACATCGTCTGCTGCCGTTACCGTGCTGGTGGTTGGGGCCTGACCCAGCGTGACCACCAGTTTTGCCGAGGAGTGATCGCTGCCATGCGTTAGCGTGTAGGTAAAGCTTTCGGAACGTCCATACACTGAGATTGACGTATTGGTCAGAGTATAGGTGTAGCTACCATTCTGATTGATATGCAGGGTGCCGTATTTTCCCTGCACATCAATGCCGCTCACCGGGATGTTCACCACGTTGCCGTTACCGTCAGTGATGGTGGTGACCAGCGTGCCGGAAGGGGCGTTATCCTGCCCGTTGGCGGGATCGGTATCGGTGATGATATTGCCAGACTCGGTAGTACCACCGGTGATGGTCCCTGCGCTGGCTTTTACCACCGAGACATCCAGGCTGGTGTATGCCCCTGTCGCCAGTAGGTTGGTGTTGTAGCTGACCACGCGGTAATCCCCGCCAGTCAGTCCGCTGTAATTGAGCGTTACGCCCGAGGCGCCCAGGGTGAGCAGGCTGGCAAAGTCTGGTTTCCCGGTATCCACCACCGTTACCCAGGCATTCAGCCCGGTGTCAAAGCGCTGGATGACGACTTCAAGCGTGTTTAACAGCGACAGCACCACGCCGGTCGCTGCGGCATTGATTGTAATGGATCCGCTGCCGCCAGAAGCGATGCTGAAATTGACGCTTGCTGTATCGTTCCCCAGCACGTTGGCGACATTTCCCAGCGCATTGACCAACAGGAAACCATAATCGCTTTGATGCTCGGTGCTGACGGTGACATCGGTTTGTAGAGGCAGACTGGTGACATTGTCTTCAGCCAGCAGCGGCAATACCGGCGCGATAGCGCTTGTTGGCAATGAGGTATTTCCCGCCGCATCGGTCGCCGTGGCGGACAGCGACTGCCCCTCAATCTGGCGAACCGGCAGGTTGACGCTGTAGACACCGCTGCTGTTGGCGATTGCCGTCACGCTGGTGCCGCCGGGCAGAGAGATGGTAACCGTGCTTCCCGCTTCGGCGACGCCGCTGATGGTACCGCCATCGGCGCTGATCAGTATCGTTGGTGCGGTCGGCGGCGTGGTATCCACAATCACGCTGAACGAACCGGACACCCCGCTTACCCCGTTGGCGTTTGTTGCCGTGGCGGTAAACGCGTGGTTACCTTCGCTGAGCGCGCCGGATGGGGTAAAGTTCCAGAGCCCGTTACTATCTGCGGTCGTACTACCCATGGGTACGCCGTTGTTGTACAGATTGATGATGGCGTTAGCCTGCGCCGTTCCGCTAAGGGCTGGACGGGTATCATTGGTGGTTTTACCTGCCGCGACCAGACCTGTAATTGTGCCCACGTCGTCAAATACGCTGGCAATAACCGGCGCAGGCGGTACGCCAGTAAACGGTGCCAGCACGTTACCCGCTGTGCCGATGTTGCCTGCGGCATCCTGTGCGCTGACCAGCAGCGTTTGCCCACTGATTTGCGGTGGGCTCAGCGTGAAGGTGAAATTACCGGAGGTGTTGGCTGTTGCGGTACCAAGTACGGTTCCGCTGCTGGAGGTGATGATCACCGTACTGTTCGCTTCGGCAGCGCCGGTCAGCGTGGTGCCGTTGGCGTTGACCGCCAGACCGGTTGGAATACCCGGTGCGACGGTATCGACCACAATTGCGGAGGCAGACGATAGCCCGCTGGTATTACCTGCGGTGTCTGTTGCTGTGATGGTGAAGGAATGCGTCCCCTGACCCAACGCCGTAGGTGGCGTGTAATTCCAGCTGCCGCTGCCGTCCGCCGTTACGCTGGTTACAAAGGTGCCGTTATCATATATATCGACCCGAGCGTTGGCTTCCGTGGTGCCGTTTAACGTTGGGCGTGCGTCGTTGGTTGGCTGATTATTGCCAATCACCCCGGTGTTTGGCCCAACATCGTCAATAATGCTGCTGATTGAAGGCTGCGTTGGTGCCGTGGTGTCGACCACTACGCTAAAGCCTGCCGTTGCGCCGCTGGTGTTGCCCGCCGCATCGGTAGCGGTGACGGTGAAGGTGTGCGATCCATTCGCCAGCGGCGTGGTTGGGGTAAACGTCCAGCTGTTATTACTTTGTACCAGCGCCGTGCCCAGCAGGGTGCTGCCGTCATAGATGCTGACGGTGCTGCCCGCTTCGGCGGTACCGTTGAGCGTTGGTCGGGCATCGTTAGTCAGTTGCCCGTTGCTAAGCCCCGCGTTGAACACACCGCCTGCGACGTCATCCACCACCGAGGTCAGGAGCGGCGCTGACGGCGCGATTGTGTCAACGTTGATAATAAATTCGCTTGAGGTGGGGCTGACGTTCCCGGCGGCATCCGTGGCAATGGCGGTAAAGACATGCTGGCCGTTGCCCAGTGTGGCAGGCAGATATTCCCAGGTGCCATCTATTGCCGCTGTCACCGTCGCCAGCAGCGTGCCATTATCGTAGATGGCTACCCGGGCACCGGCTTCCGCCGAGCCGTTTAGTACGGGGCGAGTATCATTGGTGTAAGCGCCGTTCGACAGCGTTCCGGTTCCCGGCACCACGTCATCAAAAGCCTGGATAATCGTTGGCGCAAGCGGGGCAACAGTATCAACAACGATGTTAAATCCAGCGGACGTTGAGCTAACGTTTCCGGCTGCGTCGGTGGCTGTCACCGTCAGCGTGTGGTTGCCGTTGCTCAGCGCTGTTCCCGGCGTGAAAATCCAGGCGCCTGTACTATCCGCTGTGATTGAACCGATAAACGATCCGTTATCGTAAATTCTCACCGTGGAATTGGCTTCAGCCGTACCGCTGAGGGTAGGGCGTGCATCGTTTGTCGCCTGGCCGTTGTTCAGATTTCCGGTCAGCGGGCCGACATCATCTGCAACCTGAGTAATCACTGGTGCTGCCGGTGCTTGTGTGTCGACGGTGTAGGTAAAGCCGCCTGAAGGCAGACTGGTATTGCCTGCGCTATCTGTCGCCGTGACGGTCAGAGTATGCAGGCCGTTACCCAATGCCGTTGAGGGCGTAAAATTCCAGGTTCCGCCTGCGCCGACAATGGTGGTGCCAATGGGCTGACCATCGCTCAGGACAGTAATGGTCGCGCCAACTTCACCCGTACCGCTGAGCGCCGGGCGACTTTCGTTACTGATTTGCCCGTTGGAGATTGGCCCGGTTGTCGGCGCGGTATTGTCCTGAACGGTCAGAATTACTGGTGCAGACGGGGCAACTGAATCGACCAAAACGGTGAATGAGGCAGAAGCTCCGCTGGTGTTGCCCGCCGCATCCGTTGCGGTCACCGTAAAGATATTTTCCCCCTGCGCCAGCGCGTTTGTTGGGGTGAAGCTCCAGCTACCGGAGCCATCGGCATTTGCGGTGCCAATGATCGTTCCGTTACTACGAATGGTGACAATAGCATTAGCTTCGGTCGTGCCACTTAGTGTTGGTTGGGCATCATTGGTCAGTTGGCCGTTGGTCAACAGCGTGCTTCCCGGCTGATCGTCGATGACCGAGGTAATACTTGGCGCGGCGGGCGCCAGCGTATCGACAACTACGACGAACGGTGGCGCTGCCGGGCTGATGTTGCCCGCACCATCCGTGACGGTGGCTGTCAGCGAGTGGCTGCCTTCACTGAGCGCAGGGGCTGGCGTAAAGCTCCAGTTACCGCTGGCGTCGCTGGTGGTTGTGCCAATCACTGTGTTGCCATCACGGATGGTGACAATTGAATCTGCCTCGGTAACGCCCGTGAGCGTTGGGGTATTATCGTTAGTTGACTGTCCGGACGTCAGGTTTTGAATGGTGCCAACGTTGTCTGTGACTGTGACAATGGAGGGGGCATTCGGAATTAAAGTATCAACAATGATCAGAAAATCAGCGGAGGCATCGCCTTGGTTGCCAGCAGCATCGGTTGCGCGAGCGGTAAAGAGGTGATTGCCTTCTCCCAGCGCGTCTGTCGGGGTAAAGCTCCAGAATCCGTTGCTGTTTACCGTGGTTGTGGCATAAGCGATACCGTTATCGTAGAGGGTGATGGTTGCTCCTGCTTCGCCGGTTCCGTTTAAGGTCGGGCGTGAGTCATTGGTCATTTGCCCTTTATCCAGCGGCCCACTGCCGGGCGAAACGTCATCGATAATGCTGGTGATGAGCGGTGCCAGCGGCGCGGTGGTGTCGATGGTAATGGCATAATTGGGTGACTGCCCGCTGGGTATTAAGTTGACGGTTTGTGACACTGCGAAGTTATAGGTTGTGCCGTTAGTTAGCGGGGTGAGCAACTGATAACTCCAGGCGCCGGAAACCGCATCGGCGGTGACCGTGGCGATAGACGCGCCATTTTGATAGATAGTCACTGTAGCCCCAGCCGTGGCGGTTCCTTGCAACCGCGGTAAAGTGTCGTTGGTGGTTTTTCCGCTGCCGATTTCGCCCATGCCGGGGGCTACGTCATCCACGATCTCAAGAGTTGGCGGGTGCGGAACGCTGGATATTGAGGCGGTAAACGGTGTTTCTCCGCTTTGGTTACCCGCTGGATCCTGAGCGATCGCGTTCAATCATTCACCCGCCGTCTGCGCTGGTGAAATGGTGACAGAGAAGATACCTGAACCGTCTGCCACCCCCTGGCCGAGAATGGTGCTACCGCTGCGAATAATCACGGTACTACCAGCATCGGCTGTACCGCTAACCAGCGTACCGTTCGGATCAACGCTGGTAACGATAGGCATTGCAGGAGGTAGCGTATCAACAATCAACGTGACAGGATTTCCTGCCGGCAGCACATTACCGGCAGCATCTTGTGCGCCGAAAGCCAGCGTATGAATCATGTTGGGCGTGAGGGGAACATCTATGCTCCAGGAGCCATTCGCGCCCACGGTGGTTATCGCGATGGGAATGCCACCGTCATAAATTAACACCGTACTGCCCGGCGTACCCGTCCCGCTAATAGTTGGGGTGGTATCGTCCGTGACGCTACCGCTGGTGAGCGAGCCGGTAATCACGCCGACGTTATCTTCGATATTCGTCACGAGTGGCGCTGTGAGCGGGGTGGTGTTCACCGTAAACGAAATGCTGTTTGAGCTGCCGCTGATGTTACCTGCCGCATCGGTTGCGGTAGCGGTCAGCGTGTAGTTGCCGTTTGCCAGCGCAGTCCCGGGCGTAATACTCCAGGTGCCGCCAGCCACCGTTGCCGTACCGATCACTACACCGCTGTTATACAGGGTGATGATATCCCCGTCAGTGCCAGTACCGCGAATGGTTGGCGTGGCGTCATCGGTCACGGCATTGGGCAAGAGATCGCCTACCGAGCCACCGACGTTATCATTGGCGGCGATAATCACCGGAGGTGCAGACGGCGTCGTGTCGATGTTCAGTGTTATGGCATTCGACGGCTGGCTAACGTTGCCAGCCGGATCGGTTGCGGTAAGGGTTATCTGGTAAGTACCAGGGGAAACCGGTGCTGATGGAGTAAAGCTCCAGGTTCCGTCTGCACCTACTGTTGCTGTTCCCTGCAAAGGGGGAGTGCCGTTCAGATAAACGGTAATCAAATCCCCAACGTTCCCTGTACCGCTAAAGGTTGGCGTGGTGTCATTGGTGTTGCCATTCGTGACCACGCCCGTTACCGGAGCCACATCGTCAGTAATGATAGGGGCGTCAGGCTGCGCGGGAGGCGTATTGTCTACCGTCAGAGTGAAGCTAGCCGATGGGATCCCCGTATTACCTGCAGCGTCAGTCGCCGTGGCGGTGAATTTGTGTGGCCCCTCGATGAGCACGGGATCTGGGGTAAATGTCCAGGTTCCATTTGGTTGAACGGTGGCGGTGCCAATACTGACGTTATTGTCAAAAATAGTAATGGTTGCGCCCGGCTCGCCCGTACCGGAGAGGGCCGGGGCGGTACTTTTCGTACTACCGCCGTTCGCCAGAGCAACGGTGGCGCTGCCCACGAGTCCTTCACCGGCGATAATCACCGGAGCCGCTGGTGGGGTGGTATCAATGGTCAGAGTGAAATTTCCGGCATTGCTGGCGTTACCCGCTGCATCTGTTGCGATAGCCGACAGCGCATGTGGACCTTCACTCAGCGGTTGAGTGACCTGGAAACTCCAGGTGCCCCCGGACACGACCGTTGCGGTTCCAATAAGTGTGGCGCCATCATAGATAGTGATGGTGGAGTCGACGGTCCCGGTCCCCTTCAGCAGCGGCAGGGTATCGTTTGAACGGCTACCGGTGGGCAGATCGGTTGGTGCATTCCCGACGTCGTCCGTGGCGCTCACAATAACGGGCGCAGCGGGTGCCTGGGTATCAACGGTCACAATGACAGGATTGGGGGAAGTGACGACGTTCCCGGCGGCATCCGTTGCGGTCACCGTAAAACGGTGAGTGCCTTCGGCGAGGGCCTCATCGGTTGTAACGTTATGGCTCCAGGTGCCTGTTCTGTCGATAAAAAAGACTGCCATTTGCAGACCATTATCATACAGCGTCACCAGCGAACCGGGTTCACCGGTTCCTGAGATTGTTGGCGTTTTGTCGTTGGTGAATCCGTTGTTCGCGACGTTGCCGGTGATGCTGCCAACGTCATCGTAGATAAGCGTAATAACCGGTACGCTGGGGGCGATGCTGTCGACAATGATTTTCCAACTGGCGGCGGCGCTGGTGTTATTAGCGGCATCGGTTGCCGTCACTGTAAATACATGTGCCCCCTGGCCCAATGCTGAGGTGGGCGTATAGTTCCAGTTACCGTTGATATCAGCGGTAATGGTCGTAAGCAGAGTTCCGTTATCGTAAATTTTGACCTGAGAGCCGGCCTCAGCTTTGCCCTCAATTTTCGGTTTATCGTCGTTGGTTAACCCATTGTTATTGATGGAGCCTGTGATATCGGCGACGTCGTCAGTAACGGCAATGATAACGGGTTGGTTTGGCGCGGTGAGATCCGGGGCAACAGCCGAAGTTGGCAGGCTTTCGTTACCAGTGCTGTCCGTTGCGGTGACGTTTACTGTTTCATTGTTGATTTTCGACGGGGTGATCTGGACGGTGAAATTGCCGCCGCTGTCAGCCTGACCCACGCCAATAGGAGCCCCGTTGCTGTCTTTGACGATGACGGTACTTCCGGCTTCGGCGTGACCGCTAACCGCTCCACCATTTCCTGCAACTGTGACGCCTGTCGGCGCATCAGGTGCGGTGGTGTCCGGTGCGTTGACAGAGGCGTCGTCGCCCTTGTTGCCTGCGGTGTCGGTCGCATTTGCCGTAAGGGGCTCGCCGTTGGTTTGTGGCGGAACCAGCGTTGCGGTGAAATCCCCATTTGTATCGGCAGTTGCTGTTCCAATGATATTGCCATCCGGATCCAGAATATTGATCGTACTGTTGGGTTCGGCCTTGCCGGTGACCTGGTCCCCAGTGCCATTAACTAGCAGGTTTGTCGGGGGCTGTGGCGCGGTAATGTCTGGTGCAAGCGCAGTTTCTGGCAGGCTTGGGTTTCCTGCCGGATCGGTTGCGATGGCTTCAATGGTTTCGCCATTGGTCTGTGGTGGGTTAATGGTGATGGTAAATGAGCCATCCGGCCCGGCGACGCCGCTGCCGATCTGAGTTCCGCTACTGCTGGTGATAACTACGGTATTGCCTGGCTCGGTCGTTCCGGTGACGACAGTCCCATCCGCAGATACGTTGAGATCATCAGGTGGCAACGGTGGCTGGGTGTCGATGTTGATATTGAACGCTGGTGACATGCCTCCTGTACCTGACTGGTTTGTCGCGGTGGCGGTGAAGGCGTGTAGCTCATCTGATAACGGGGAGCTGGAAGTCCATGTCCAGTTACCGTTACCGTCAGCCAGTACGCTGTCGATAATTGTGCCGTTGTCGTAAATAGTCACCGTGCTGTTGGCATCGGCAGTGCCAGAGAGCGTGGGGGTATTATCGTTGGTGGCCTGATTGTTGCTCAATGGCCCGGTTGATGGGGAGAAGTCATCCATCACGCTGACGATAACCGGTACGCCAGGATAGCCCGAGTTCGTCGCATTGAATGGGGTATCTGGCCCGATGTTACCAGCCTGGTCCTGAATCTTCGCGATTAGCGCTTCACCGTGCGTCTGTGAAGGTGAAATCGCGATGACGAAATTGCCGGTTTGGCCGACCGTGGTTGAACCCAAAACCTGATTATTACTACCGATGATAATGACCTGGCTTCCTACCTCTGCACTACCGGTTACCTCGGTGCCTTCCGGATTAACGGAGGAAATGACCGCGCCTTCAGGCGGGGTAGTATCGACGGTGAATGTAGATACGCTCGTTTCCGCGCTCACGTTACCCGCATCGTCAGTTTGCGTCAGCGTCAGATTGTGAACACCGTCGCTAAGCGGTGTGTCCGGTGTAAATGTCCAGTTGCCATTGTCATCCACCTGGACCATACCAATCAGAATGCCGTTATCAGAAATGCTGATGTAAGAACCGGCTTCGCCAGTGCCTGTGAGTGTTGGCGTGGCATCGTCGGTTACGCCGTTATTACCGATCAAGCCTTTAATGGAACCGGAATCGTCAGTTACTTCTGTGACCACAGGGGCGTCGGGGACAAGCGTATCGACAATAATCTCCCAACTGTCCGACATGCCGCTGCTGCCCGTACCGTCTGATGCACTGACGGTAAACTGGTGGGTACCGTCTGCGAGCGGAGAGGATGGCGTAAACGACCAATTGCCGTTGGCATCGATAGCGACCTGGCCGATTTCTACACCGTTATCAAAAATATGCAATGTAGCATTTGCGGGGCCGGTGCCCTGGAGAGTGGGCGTATTATCGTTGGTGGATTCCTGCTGATTAACAGGACCAGTAATCAGCTCCTGGTCATCGATTACGCTGGTAATAACCGGCACATCTGGTGCGTTAGGTGTTGTCGTTGGCGGATCGCCACCATCGCCATCGCCATTACCGTTGCCACCACCATCGCCGTTACCGTTGCCGTTGCCATTACCGCTTCCGGCGTTGTTATCGCTTCCACCGCCGCCACCTCCACCACCGCCACCTGCGGCAAGGCCAATTCCGCCAGCAACCGCGATCCCGCCAAGAACCCACGGCCAGACGGCGCCGCCTTCATGGCTTCCCTCGGCAGTCATTAGCGGAGTGAGATCGTCTAAATGCTGGAAGTGGAACGCTCCATCAGTATCCTGAACCCACCACAGCGCGCCATTGCTGTCTTCCAGAACAAGCTGGTTTTGCGCATCACCTTTTCCGACGTAGAAGTTTTTAATGGTGATGGTTTCACCCGAGCGGAGTGTGACAACCAGATCCTGATTAACGCGTGTCAGTTGACTTACCTCCTCACGCGACACTGACAGTTTCACGATAGAAGGCGAACTGAGCGTAACTTCAGAGGATTCAACATTTGTGGAAACGCCAGTTAATTTTGATACAACGGCGAGTAGACGCATATGTTCACTCCTGATGGCATGTCGGGAGTATTAATCCGCAACAGCGAGCTGGGAAAATGAGCAGACAGGGGCCCCGTTCATCATAAAGATGAATTTACACATGTAATTACATTGATTAGGTCATGCAGATGCTCGTTTACTTAGTAAATACGTTCGGGACCTGCCGACAGAATAGTTCTTTCGTATTAGATGATATAGTCAGAAAGAAAGTATTCTGCAACTTATCCATATTAAAAATATATTTGGCTAATTGAAAAGGATACTTTCCGGTGCGTATTTAATGATTTGTTTTTTGGTTAACTTATTGTATTTTAATGTTTTTTATTTAAATTGAAATGAGGGAGATATAATAAACAACAGTAATAATAGTGTTATAAAATAAGCCTAAATATAGGCAATATGGTCTTGAAGTTTTATTTTATTAGACTATAGGTCGCTACGGTAATGCCATGGGAGTTTATTTCATACCTGAACGATTCAGCACAAATAAACCATAAATTTGATGAATGTATTGGGTGGGTTTCAATAACTAAAAAATAAGAACCAGTCTCAGGGTGAGAGACTGGTCACAGAGGAGTAGCGTTTAGCGACCAGCATTTTTCATAATACGCGCTTTATCTAACTGCCATTCGCGTTCTTTCACATCGGAGCGCTTGTCGTGCTGTTTCTTACCTTTTGCGACGCCAATTTTCACTTTGCACCAGGCATTTTTCCAGTACAGTGAAAGCGCAACGACGGTATAACCGTCACGATTCATACGACCATACAGGGAGTCGAGTTCACGCTGGTTTAACAACAGCTTACGGGTACGGGTGGGATCACATACCACATGCGTTGAGGCAACAGCCATTGGCGTGAAGTTGGCGCCAAACAGGAACGCTTCGCCGTCTTTAAGGATGACATAGCTATCGCCGATGTTAGCTTTACCTGCGCGCAGAGATTTGACTTCCCAACCTTGCAGAGCGAGTCCTGCTTCGAACTCTTCTTCAATAAAGTATTCGTGTCGTGCGCGCTTGTTAAGCGCGATTGTGGCTGAGCCAGGTTTGTGTGCTTTTTTCTTCGTCATAATGCCGCTCAGTATAGGTAATCTGGAATCGAAAAACACCCCATTTCATCCAGCGGGGCGCAAGGCGCTATCTTAGCACGAGTTAGGCTATAGCGTTTTTTTTAGCGGGGGATAAATGGTATTATTTGTGTGATTGATATTGATGGAAATTGTTATGCCTCAGATTAGCCGGACCGCTTTAGTACCTTACAGTGCGGAACAGATGTATCAGCTAGTGAATGATGTTAAATCCTATCCCCAGTTTTTACCGGGTTGCACCGGTAGCCGTGTGCTGGAGTCAACTCCGGGACAGATGACCGCGGCTGTGGATGTCTCGAAAGCAGGGATTAGCAAAACGTTCACCACGCGCAATCAATTGACCAGTAACCAGAGCATCCTGATGCATCTGGTCGACGGCCCGTTCAAGAAACTCATTGGCGGATGGAAGTTTACGCCACTGAGTCATGAAGCATGTCGTATTGAATTTCATCTCGATTTTGAGTTTACCAATAAGTTAATCGAGCTGGCGTTTGGTCGTATCTTTAAAGAACTGGCTTCAAACATGGTGCAGGCCTTCACGGTTCGCGCGAAAGAGGTTTACAGTGTCAGCGTCGGCTAAAATTGTCGTTGAAGTGGCGTATGCGCTGCCCGAGAAACAGTATCTACAGCGTGTAACACTGCAACAGGGTGCTACGGTGGAAGAGGCAATCCGCGCTTCCGGTCTACTGGAATTACGTACCGATATCGATCTCAGCAAAAATAAAGTCGGGATATACAGCCGTCCGGTTAAGCTTGCTGATGTTCTGCATGACGGCGATCGGGTGGAAATATACCGGCCACTGATTGCTGATCCGAAAGAGCTGCGCCGACAGCGAGCAGAGAAATCCGCAAAAAAATAGCAGACAATAAAAAAGGTGCTCATTGAGCACCTTTTTTTGATCTGTTAATCCTACTTGTTGTCGGTCAACGCAGGTTTGTTATCAATGTTCGTCAAAACGCCGCTGCTGTTAAAAGTCAGCGTCAGTGTTTGCTGGGTTACGCCTTCATGACCAGGTTGCTGACGGAACACATAAAACCAGGTGTTAGTGCCAAAAGGATCGGACATCATTGGTGTACCCAGAGCATAAGCAACCTGCTGTTGCGTCATACCCGTGCGCACTTTGGCGACATCGGTAGGTGTCAGATAATTTCCCTGGTTGATGTCAGGGCGGTAAACCACTCGCTCCAGAGTGGAACAGCCTGCAGTCAACATCAGTAGTACTGCTGCAGCAGCAGTCAGCGTTTTACAGCGCATAGTGATTTGATTCCTTTTCGGGCCCGAGCAGTACGCGGCTCATATGTAATATGCCGATGATAATAGACCTTTCACCACTTTAAAACCTTTTGCTGTCGGGTCGGTCGGCGATTTTATGTTGAACTCAGACCTTAACAAGGTAAAAAAGTTTATGCCGCCAGCAGTTCTTTTGCATTTGCGAGGGTATTGCGCGTTACTTCGCTACCTCCGAGTAAGCGGGCTAATTCCTGCAGACGAGCGCGTTTATCAAGTGGCTGCATGTGTGTTTCGGTCATCGCGCCGTCAGTTTCTTTGCTGACATAGAAATGTTGATGACCGCAGCCAGCAACCTGCGGCAGGTGAGTCACACACATTACCTGGGTTGACTCGCCCAACTGACGCAGCATTTTTCCCACCACCGCAGCAGTCGGGCCGCTGATGCCGACATCCACTTCATCGAAAATCAGCGCCGGTGTTTCCATTTTACGTGCGGTAATAACCTGAATAGCCAGCGCAATGCGCGACAATTCCCCACCGGAAGCGACTTTCGCAATCGGCTGCAACGGCTGGCCTGGGTTAGTGGTCACTTTAAACTCTACGCGATCGGCACCGTCTGAGCTCAAATGATGTTCCTCAAATTTCACATCAATGCAAAAGACACCGTGCGGCATTGAGAGAGTATGCATGCTCTCTGTAATAAGTTGTCCCAGCTCCTGAGCATAATGCTGGCGCTGTTGGTGCAGCATTTTTGCCGTTTCCAGTGCCTGCTGGTGGTGATTGTTCACCGCCAGGGTTAAGGTTTCGAGAGAGTCGGCCTGGTCGTCTAACTGCTGTTGTTCATCCAGCAATGACTGATAGAACTGTGGCAGCGCTTCAGGGGCAACATGATGCTTTCGCGCCAATGAGATTTGTTTGGAAATACGCTGCTCAAGTTCGAACAAACGGTTAGGGTCTAAATCCAGACGATCGCAATAGTGGCGCAGCTCGTCGCTGGCTTCGCTGAGCTGGATAGTAGCCTCTTCCAGCATGTCCAGAATACCGGAGAGCTTACCGTCCATTCCTGCCAGTTCACTAACCAACTGTTTTGCCGTGTACAGCTGGCTTTGCAGATTAACGTCTTCGCCGTCTGCCATGATAGCCAGTGCCTGTTGGCTGGTGGTGAGCAATTGCCCGCTGTTAGCCAGACGCTTGTACTCTTCATCAATTTGCTCAAATTCACCTAGCTGCGGGTTGAATTCGTTCAGTTCTTTTAACTGGTATTGCAATAGCTCTGCCCGGGCTGCGCGTTCCTGACTCTGTTGTTGATGATGTGCCAGGTCACGGCAGCTTTGGTGCCACAGTTGGTAGCGCACAGCCATTTCCTGAGTCAGGGACGCTTCATTGGCGTAGCCATCAAGCAGGGATTTTTGGTGTTCTGATTTTGTCAGGAGCTGATGCGCATGCTGACCGTGGATTTGAATAAGCAACTGGCCCAACTCGCGCAGCTGTGACAGCGGTACGGCAGTGCCGTTAATGAAGCCACGTGAACGTCCGTCGCTGCTGATAACGCGACGTAGCAAACACTCACGGCCTTGCTCAAGCTGGTTTTCTTCCAGCCAGCGCAGGGCCGCGGGGGTGTCTTTTAAGGTGAAGCGGGCGCAGAGGTCGGCTCGCGTGGCGCCTGCACGTACCATGTCGGCGTCTGCGCGTCCGCCCAGGCACAAACCGAGAGCATCAATGGCAATGGACTTACCCGCACCGGTTTCACCGGTAATAACGGTCATTCCGTTCTGGAAATCGATCTCAAGTTCACGAACGATAGCAAAATTGCTGATGGTCAGTTGTGCCAACATAGCTGTTTTCCTGTATGAAAAACCATAACTGTAATTACATACAGTATAAACTGGTTTTTTATACAGTAAAGAGGTTGGCGTTAAATTAGAATAATTTTTTTGACCAGCCTAGCTTAGTGCTTAATGTGTTGAAATAGCTGTAATCTTTTGGATGTATCAGGTTCAGATGATAATCACAGCGGCGAATTAATACGTCTTCACCTTCCTGTATAGGCAGGGCGATCTGGCTGTCACAGCTGATTTCCAGATCGTTACGGCGATGAGAGAAGCGCAGGCGAATGGTGCTGCTACTGTTGATCACCAGCGGTCGTGCGGAGAGCGTATGCGGGAACATCGGCACCAGCGTAATAGCATCTAAAGAAGGCGTCAGGATCGGACCTCCGGCAGAGAGTGAGTAGGCAGTAGAGCCGGTCGGTGTGGAAATAATCAAGCCGTCTGAACGCTGGGAGAAGGCAAAAATTTCATCGATATAGACTTCAAATTCAATCATGTGCGCCACTTTTCCGGGGTGCAATACAACTTCATTGATCGCAGTGCTAATACGCTTCTGGCAGTCCAGTTGGCACACCTGGGCTTCGAGTAAAAAGCGCTTTTCGCTGATGTATTGGCCTTCCAGCACGTCAGCTAACTGTTGTTGCGCATTGTCTGGGTCAAGGTCGGTCAGGAAACCGAGGTTACCGCGGTTAATGCCAATAACCTTGATGTCATAACGTGCCAGGGTGCGTGCGGCGCCCAGCATATTGCCGTCGCCACCGACAACCACGGCGAGGTCTGCCTGCTGGCCAATCTCTGCGAGCGTACCGGTTTTCACATTTTTCAGCTGCAGCTCGTGGGCGATTTGTTGCTCAACGATAACCTCATAACCTTTGGCGCACAGCCAACGGTAGAGCATTTCATGTGTGGTCAGTGCAGTGGGGTGACGTGGATGCCCCACAATGCCAATACACTTGAAATGTTTGTTCATTTTCTCGAGGTCCTTGTAACGAAGATTAGTGACAATGTGAGTACTTCCCTTGAAACCCTGAATCTTATCCCCATAATAATCCAGGTTAGCGAGATGAATGCGAAAAAAACGCGGAGAAATTCATGAGTAGTAAAGAACAGAAAACGCCTGAGGGGCAAGCCCCGGAAGAAATTATCATGGATCAGCACGAAGAAGTTGAGGCGGTTGAATCAGACGCTTCTGCTGAACAGGTGGATCCGCGCGATGAAAAAATTGCGAATCTGGAAGCTCAGCTTGCTGAAGCCGAAACTCGCGAGCGCGACAGCGTGTTGCGTATCAAAGCGGAAATGGAAAACCTGCGTCGTCGTACCGAACTGGACGTAGAAAAAGCGCATAAGTTTGCACTGGAAAAATTCGTCAACGAGCTGCTGCCGGTGCTGGATAGCCTGGACCGTGCGCTGGAAGTTGCGGACAAAGACAATGACGCTATGGCGGCGATGGTTGAAGGTATTGAGCTGACCCGTAAGTCAATGCTGGATGTTGTGGCGAAGTTTGGCGTACAAGTGGTTGCGGATATCGACGTGCCGATGGACCCGAACGTGCATCAGGCGATTGCCATGGTAGAGTCTGACGACGTTGCTGCCGGTAATGTGCTGATGGTTATGCAGAAAGGCTATACCCTGAACGGACGTACCATCCGTGCGGCGATGGTCTCTGTGGCGAAAGCCAAAGGCTAATCAGCCTCAGACCGGGTAATGCTGATGCGCTACCCGGTCTGGATTACTCTCACTGGTCCGATACGCTTTCCCGCAGCGGTTTGACGGGCAACACCTGCACCTGTTTAATCATATTGTCCTGCACGTCGAGAATATCGATATCGTACTGCCCAATACGCACACGTGTGCCGGCAACCGGGATTTCTTCCAGCGCTTCAAGAATAATACCGTTCACGGTACGTGCATCATCTTCCGGCAGGTGCCAGTTAAACGCCTTATTGATTTCACGAACGTTGGCGCTACCGTCAATGATCACCGAACCGTCATTCTGCGGTGTGACTTCTTCGGCAAGTGTCGGTGACATTGAGGTCGTGAAGTCACCAACAATCTCTTCCAGGATATCCTCGACCGTAACCAGTCCCTGAATATCACCATATTCATTGACGACTAGGCCCACTTTCTTCTTATTACGCTGAAATTTAATGAGCTGGGTGCTGAGTGGCGTGCCTTCCGGAACGTAATAAATTTCGTCGGCGGCGCGTAACATGGTCTCTTTGGTGAACTCTTTTTTCTCGGCCATCAATCGCCAGGCTTCACGTACGCGTAGCATACTGATAGCGTCGTCCAGCGAGTCACGATACAGCACAATACGACCGTGCGGAGAGTGCGAAAGCTGACGCACGATTGATTTCCAGTCATCGTTGATATCAATGCCGATAATTTCATTACGCGGGATCATGATGTCATCGACGCTGACTTTTTCCAGATCCAGCACTGACAGCAGCATATCCTGGTTACGGCGTGAGATTTGCGAGCGCGATTCGTTCACCAGCGTTCGCAGTTCATCTTTACTCAGCGAACCGCTCACTACGATATCCGTTTTGATGCCCATCATGCGCATCAGCAGCCGCGTGATGGTGTTGAGTAACCATACCAACGGCATCATCAGAATCTGCAGGGGAGCCAGCAGGACACTGCTCGGATAGGCGACTTTTTCCGGATATAGTGCGGCAATCGTCTTTGGCAGTACTTCGGCAAAAACCAATACCACAAACGTCAGTACCCCAGTGGCAATGGCGACGCCCGCATCGCCATACAGGCGCATACCGACAATAGTACCGAGCGCGGAGGCCAGAATATTCACCAGATTATTGCCGATGAGCACCAGGCTTATCAGGCGATCCGGCTTGCGAAGTAACTTTTCAACGCGTTTTGCCTGTCGATTTCCCTGCTTGGCCCGATGACGTAGACGATAGCGATTCAGGGTCATCATTCCGGTTTCAGAACCGGAAAAATAGGCGGAAATGACCACCATGATGAGGAGCGTGACAATGAGCGTGGTGGTGGAGATGTGTTCCACGTAGGATTCCTTAAAGATTTAACTCACGAACTGCTGCAGGATACGACTGCCGAAATAGGCCAGTGTCAGAATGCCTGCGCCTGCGACGTTAAACCATACGACGCGACGTCCGCGCCAACCTTCATGGTAATGCCCCCACAACAGAACGATATAGACAAACCATGCCACGATAGAGAGAACGGCTTTATCAATGTTCTCGGTACTGAACAGGTTATGCATGTAAAACAGGCCTGTGCACAGGGTGAGTGTCAGCAGAACCACGCCAATTTGGGTGATATGAAACATTTTCCGTTCAATACTCATCAACGGCGGCATCTCATTGCTGAAAGCCAGTTTTTTGTTTTTCAGTTGGTAGTCAATCCATGCAAGCTGTAGCGCATAGAGTGCGGCGATAATCAGCGTGGCGTAAGCGAAAAGCGAAAGCCCGATATGGATCATCATGCCCGGCGTAGCTTCGAGATGGGTGATGAACTCGTTAGGCATAAACGTGGCGAAGGCCAGGTTTATCAGCGCAAAGGCGTAGACAATGGGCAGCAATAGCCAGCCTCGATTGCGGGAAGCGACAATGGTCATTACCGTACAGATCATCAGGCTCACCAGCGAGCCGACGTTCAACAGACTCAGGTTTTGTCCGCTTTCACCGCCGGGCAGAATACGCGCTTCCAGGGCGATAGCATGGCTTACCAGCGCGACAACCGCAGAGAGAATAGCCATACGCCGCCAGCCGCTGTTTTTTTGCAGCAGAGCGGGAATAATCAGCGCGAGGCTGACTGAGTAGGCGACAAGGGCGAGCAGAGCAAAAACGGGCATATAGGTGTCGACAGTTGGCCAGTGATAAAGAAAAGCAGTATAGCGTTACGTGACCGCTGCTCCAACCGTTGCATAACAACAAAGGCGGCTTCATGTTATACTGCGACAAATTTCTGTTGATGTGTCGCTGTCGCGACCGACCGTTTCCACCCCAGGCGAGAGACAATGTTTGATAATTTAACCGATCGTTTGTCGCGCACGCTGCGCAATATCAGTGGCCGTGGACGCCTTACTGAAGACAACGTTAAAGAGACGCTGCGCGAAGTGCGCATGGCGCTGCTGGAGGCTGACGTAGCGCTGCCGGTAGTGCGTGAGTTTATCAATCGCGTAAAAGAGAAAGCGGTTGGTCATGAAGTTAACAAAAGCCTGACGCCGGGTCAGGAATTCGTCAAGATTGTCCGTAACGAACTGGTTGCGGCAATGGGCGAAGAAAACCAGACCCTGAATCTGGCTGCACAGCCGCCAGCCGTGGTGCTTATGGCGGGCCTGCAGGGTGCGGGTAAAACGACCAGCGTCGGTAAGCTGGGTAAATTCCTGCGCGAGAAGCACAAGAAAAAAGTGCTGGTGGTCTCCGCGGACGTTTATCGCCCGGCGGCGATCAAACAGTTGGAAACTCTGGCCGAGCAGGTCGGCGTGGACTTCTTCCCGTCGGATGTTGGCCAGAAGCCGGTCGATATCGTTAACGCCGCGCTGAAAGAAGCCAAACTCAAATTCTATGACGTGCTGCTGGTGGATACCGCCGGTCGTCTGCACGTTGACGAAGCGATGATGGACGAAATCAAACAGGTCCACGCTTCTATCAAACCGGTAGAAACGCTGTTTGTGGTCGACGCCATGACCGGTCAGGATGCCGCGAATACCGCAAAAGCCTTTAACGAAGCGCTACCGTTAACCGGCGTAGTACTGACAAAAGTTGATGGTGATGCCCGTGGCGGTGCGGCGCTTTCTATTCGTCATATTACCGGTAAGCCAATTAAATTCCTCGGCGTCGGCGAGAAAACCGAAGCGCTGGAGCCGTTCCACCCGGACAGGATTGCTTCGCGTATTCTCGGCATGGGCGACGTGCTGTCGCTGATCGAAGATATCGAAAGCAAGGTTGACCGCGCGCAGGCAGAAAAATTAGCCAGCAAGCTGAAAAAAGGCGATGGCTTCGATCTCAATGATTTCCTTGAACAGCTCAACCAGATGAAAAACATGGGCGGTATGGCAAGCCTGATGGGCAAGCTGCCGGGCATGGGTCAG
The DNA here is from genome assembly GCF_004322975.1 of Citrobacter sp. ABFQG. NCBI lineage: Bacteria > Pseudomonadati > Pseudomonadota > Gammaproteobacteria > Enterobacterales > Enterobacteriaceae > Citrobacter > Citrobacter sp. ABFQG. The sequence goes on along the minus strand of NZ_CP036435.1, from coordinate 4,375,817 downwards.
ATCCCTGACAATGTGAAATCGCAGATGGACGATAAAGTTCTGGTGCGTATGGAAGCCATCATCAATTCGATGACGATGAAAGAACGCGCTAAGCCGGAAATTATCAAAGGTTCCCGTAAACGCCGTATCGCTGCCGGTTGCGGTATGCAGGTACAGGACGTAAACCGCCTTCTGAAACAGTTCGACGACATGCAGCGCATGATGAAGAAAATGAAGAAGGGCGGTATGGCGAAGATGATGCGTGGTATGAAGGGGATGATGCCGCCCGGCTTCCCCGGTAGATAAATATATCGGGCTACCTTATTTGCCATTTTGACGCCGGAGTGTGCTCGAAATGCTCACGTACTGCGTGTACGCTCCGCTTTCTGCGCGCACGCCGACGCCAAACTGGCTGCAACGGTAACGCCCTGGTATAAAGCTTCATCACATGTTGATTGCTTTTTTCCCAGAAATCAGTAAAATTTTCGGGCTTTTAATATGACACCCGGGCTCCGTTCCTCGATGGGGCCTGGGTGTTTTATTCACACAAGAGGATGTTATGGTTACTATTCGTTTAGCTCGTCACGGCGCTAAAAAGCGTCCGTTCTACCAGGTTGTTGTTACCGACAGCCGTAATGCACGCAACGGTCGCTTCATCGAGCGCGTTGGCTTCTTTAACCCAATCGCTAGCGAAAAAGAAGAAGGCACTCGCCTGGATCTGGATCGCATCGCTCACTGGGTTGGCCAGGGCGCGACTATTTCTGATCGCGTAGCTACGCTGATCAAAGCAGCAAACAAAGCAGCTTAATCTGTCACGGTGGTCATGATGAGCAAGCAACTCGCCGCACAGGCTCCTGTAGAACCCATCGTTTTGGGGAAAATGGGGTCTTCTTACGGTATCCGTGGTTGGCTCAGAGTGTTTTCTTCCACTGAAGACGCCGAAAGCATTTTTGACTATCAGCCCTGGTTTATCCAGAAGGCGGGTCAGTGGCAGCAAGTACAGCTGGAAAGCTGGAAGCACCACAATCAGGATCTGATCATCAAGCTGAAAGGCGTTGACGATCGTGATTCGGCGAATCTACTGACTAATTGCGAAATTGTCGTGGATTCCTCGCAGTTGCCAGCGCTGGAAGATGGTTCCTACTACTGGAAAGACCTTATGGGCTGCCAGGTAGTGACCACTGAAGGCTACGATCTCGGTAAAGTCGTCGATATGATGGAAACCGGTTCGAATGACGTCATCGTCATCAAGGCAAACCTGAAAGATGCGTTTGGTATCAAGGAACGTCTTGTGCCGTTCCTCGATGGGCAGGTTATCAAGAAAGTCGATCTCGCTACTCGTACTATCGAAGTAGATTGGGATCCTGGTTTTTAAACCACCGGATAAACGGTAAAAGTCGGCGTTATGGGGATTGGCTTGTGTTTATAGGTATCGTTAGCCTGTTTCCAGAAATGTTCCGCGCAATTACCGATTACGGGGTAACTGGCCGGGCAGTAAAAAATGGCCTGCTGAACATCCAGAGTTGGAGTCCTCGTGACTTTACTCATGACCGGCACCGTACCGTGGACGATCGTCCGTACGGCGGCGGACCGGGGATGTTAATGATGGTGCAACCTTTACGGGACGCCATTCATGCAGCAAAAGCTGCGGCTGGTGAAGGCGCAAAGGTGATTTATCTGTCACCTCAGGGACGCAAGCTTGATCAAGCGGGCGTTAGCGAACTGGCCACGAATCAAAAGCTGATTCTGGTATGTGGTCGCTATGAAGGAATAGATGAGCGCGTGATTCAAACCGAAATTGACGAAGAATGGTCAATCGGCGATTACGTACTCAGCGGTGGTGAGTTACCGGCAATGACGCTGATCGACTCCGTTTCCCGGTTTATTCCGGGAGTTCTGGGTCATGAAGCTTCAGCAATCGAAGATTCGTTTGCTGATGGATTGCTGGATTGCCCGCACTATACCCGACCTGAAGTGTTAGAGCAGATGGAAGTACCGGCAGTGTTACTGTCAGGAAACCACGCTGAGATACGTCGCTGGCGTTTGAAACAGTCGCTGGGCCGGACCTGGCTTAGAAGACCTGAACTTCTGGAAAACCTGGCTCTGACTGAAGAGCAAGCAAGGTTGCTGGCGGAGTTCAAAAAGGAACACGCACAACAGCAACATAAACATGATGGGCAGGCGTAAGCCCCCAATATCAGTTTACCCAGGATAAGAGATTAAATTATGAGCAACATTATTAAGCAACTTGAACAAGAACAGATGAAGCAGGACGTACCTTCCTTCCGTCCGGGTGATACCGTGGAAGTGAAAGTATGGGTTGTTGAAGGTTCCAAAAAACGTCTGCAGGCATTCGAGGGCGTGGTTATCGCTATTCGTAACCGCGGTCTGCACTCTGCATTCACTGTTCGTAAAATTTCCAACGGCGAAGGCGTTGAGCGTGTCTTCCAGACTCACTCTCCGGTAGTTGACAGCATTGCTGTTAAACGTCGTGGTGCTGTTCGTAAAGCTAAACTGTACTACCTGCGTGAGCGCACTGGTAAGTCTGCTCGTATCAAAGAGCGTCTTAACTAAGATTCGCGCAAGCGACATCCTGTTAGAAAAGGGCTGGCCGAAAGGCTGGCCCTTTTTTTATCCCGACGTTTGCTCTGTTGTTCTTTATGGCAATGGAATGACTGCGCGGCGCGCAGCCAGTTGGGGGATGATTATGGCGCCGTGATCACGACTGCAACGCGACGATTTTCAGCACGACCTTTTGATGTCTGGTTGCTGGCAATGGGATATTTCTTCCCGAGACCCTGAGTCGTCAGGTTGGTGCGGGGAATGTTGGCACCCTGTGCCCAGGCATCGGCAACCACATTCGCGCGTTTGAGTGACAGAGCTTCGTTATAGCTGTCTTCACCGTAGTTATCAGTATGACCGTCCAGGCGAGCATGATTTAGCCCGGTAGCTGCCAGTTTGGATGCCATTTCCTTGATCTGTTTTTCACTTTCAGGACGGAGTTTATAGTCATTTTTATCAAACAGGATGTTATCAGACAGGCCCAGAGACCAGTCTCCGGAAGCTTCGGTAAATCCGTACGATTTCATGGCTGCAATTTGCTCTGGGGTAAATTTTCCCTGAGGCGCCTGACAGCCTGCCAGAATCAGTAAAAGCAGAAGAAACGGGGATAATAAACGTTTTACCATGTGTGTAATTCCTTATTTAATAATAGTGCGTTCAGAACGCAAATTTTTGGCCTGATACATATTTTGATCGGCAAGTTCTTGTAATTTCTCGGCAGAGGCATGTTCCCACGTCAGCGCAAAACCGATGCTGAGTGTCATGCTTGCTAAATGACCATTATGCAGGTCAAAAGGTCGGTTAAACTCTTGTGACAGTGCCGCGCAGATTCGCTGAACCTCATATTCAGAATGAACGCTATATAGCACCATCGCGAACTCGTCGCCGCCAAGTCTGTATGGCGAATGTCGATTACCGCCAAATTCGGACAGCCTTTTAGCGACTTCAATCAGAACCCGATCCCCCGCAGCGTGGCCCCAGGTATCATTGATAAATTTAAAATTATCACCATCAAGGAATAACAAAGCGGAGCTGCTGTGGGCGGCATCGTCATTCATCAGCGCGTTAATACTGCTACGAAAAGCGGCGCGATTTGCCAGGCCCGTCAGAGGATCATGTAGCGCGGTACGCAAAAGTTGAGCGTTCTTTGCCTGCAGCCGAAGTTGCCACTCCTCCATCTCGTCCAGCAGACTATTAAAGTCCTGGGCAAAAAGATGAAACTCCTCAATGCGTTCCTCGGAAACGCGTCGCGAAAAGTTACGGTTGGTACGTACATCATGTACCACCTCGGTTATATTTTGCAGGGCTTCCACGACGCCATTGTGTAAATAGCGGGTGAGCATTAATGCTATGCCTGATGCCAACAAAATGCACCCGGTAAGAACGGCCAGCGACAAATAGATGAAACGGCTGATAACGCTATCGCGTGCAGTCAATCGTACTTCGCCGATGACGTTGCCATTATGCAAAATAGGCTGAGTGACCGGTTGTGGGAACAGCCAGTGGCTGATCAGTCCGCTGATCTTCTCCGTGGTGTCTTGCGCGTTATAGCGCCAGGTGGCGATCACCTTCTGGTGTTTATTACGAACTTCCGCAACGGAAAATTGCCCTTGCTGGCCCAGTGCCGCCAGTGTTTCAGTTGCTGCAACACTATCAGAAAAGACTAATGCAGCTTCAAGCGTGCGGGTCATGGTCGCGGCAGTCAGATCCAGGTTCTTTTGCGCATACTGTCTTAAGGCCAGCACGGAAGAAATGCTGAGCAGCAGCCAGATCAACGTCATCGTCACCAGGACACTGATTATGCTGATACGCCGTAATGTCCGTTTAAACGTCGGGCGTGTTACAGGAGAATGGCCCTTATCCATGCTTATTATTCCGTGCAAGCATCAATACGTCAGGACTGACCCTTACGCCGCTGCGTGAAAGGGAATCCATATTTACGGAAAATCTCACATCTTCATCTTTAATTATGAGGCAAAAGGCGCTGCCAATAACGCATTCGGGATTTTGTTCTGCAATTAATAGCAATGCCTTAGTCGGATATTTATTCTTTAATTCCACCTGATAAGTAGGTGATTCTTTTCCAAAATAAAAACCGTCACATTGCGAAACTAATATTTCTTGTTCCGTACGAATGATGACGGGAAGATAGGGTAATGCCCCAGTACTGGTATCTTCCAGAACACTGGAAAAACGCGATGAAGAGAAAATACACAGTTTGGGTGGCCCGGAAAGAGCAGGCCAGCGTGTATAACTGACGATGCCGGAAACCATAGCACGTACAGATTTTGCTTCTTCTGTAACGCTTTGGGCGTACAGCGGTAACCCGGTCAGGAGCAGTGCCAGTAGAAGTATGAGTCGGTAAGAATAGCTCATGAATAGTTACCTACCAGCGTTTGCCGTAAAGCGTCGAAATACATTCAAGATTGTTTAAGACAAAATAACATTATTTTCCTAAGTCGTCATTATTCCAGGGGTAAAGCTGATGGCGATTTAAGTTAAATCCTAGTTGGCTGTAAAATTTAAGCCATTGTTTAGTTTAATCTTATTGAGGCAGTACCTTCGTTTGCTCCTTTTTTCCAGGCATCGTGTAACTGGTCAATATTTTCGACCGTATCACAACTTGCAGGAAAGGTTTTCCCGGCCAGACCTCTGGCGTAAACAAAATCTTGCTGGCAGATTTTGCGTTGTCCTTCGGCGTAACCCTTAAGATATTTCGTACGATCGACTTCGGGATCATTGAAGTTGTCGGCAAGAGTTTCATTATCTTTAACGGCATAGCCCGAAATGGCATCTTGTATCCCGGCGTCATACCAGTCAGTACCAGTCCAGGTGGGGGCATGGGTATAGGGATCTATCTGACATCCGCTAAGAAGGAATAGAAATAAGATGCTGATGAGTTGCTTCATTGCCTGTGCTCCCTTGTTTTTTTAAGCATAGCGGATCTGAAAATTCGTGGTGTAAATTTAAGTGTACATATATAAGAGCTGTTTTTGCCTTAAAATAACGCCGTGTAAATTAAAATTTACGGATTGTGGATTGAAATCTTTACCTGTTATGGTATCGTTATTTCCTCCTCGCTGAGGATCAACTATCGCAAACGAGCTAAACAGGATCACCATCATGCAAAAAGACGCGCTGAACAACGTACATATTACCGACGAACAGGTTCTGATGACCCCGGAGCAGCTGAAAGCTGAATTTCCGCTGAGCCAGGAGCAAGAGGCGCAAATCGCCCAGTCGCGTAAAACCATCTCAGATATTATCTCCGGTCGCGATCCGCGCCTGCTGGTCGTATGTGGCCCATGCTCCATTCACGATCCTGAAATGGCTATTGAGTATGCTCGTCGATTTAAAGCCCTTGCCGCAGAGGTCAGCGATAGCCTCTACCTGGTGATGCGCGTCTATTTTGAAAAACCCCGTACCACCGTTGGCTGGAAAGGGTTAATTAACGATCCTCATATGGATGGCTCTTTTGATGTTGAAGCAGGTCTGAAAATTGCACGTCAGCTGCTGCTTGAACTGGTAAATATGGGACTGCCGCTGGCAACTGAAGCGCTGGATCCAAATAGCCCGCAATACCTGGGCGATCTGTTTAGCTGGTCCGCAATCGGAGCCCGTACTACGGAATCGCAGACTCACCGCGAAATGGCTTCCGGTCTTTCCATGCCGGTCGGCTTTAAGAATGGTACTGACGGTAGTCTGGCGACCGCCATTAATGCCATGCGTGCGGCTGCGCAGTCGCACCGCTTTGTTGGTATTAATCAGGCCGGGCAGGTTGCGCTGTTGCAAACTCAGGGGAATCCGGATGGCCACGTGATCCTGCGCGGGGGTAAAGCGCCAAACTACAGCCCGACAGATGTCGCCCAGTGCGAAAAAGAGATGGAGCAGGCGGGACTACGACCTTCTCTGATGGTAGATTGCAGTCATGGTAATTCCAATAAAGATTACCGCCGTCAGCCTGCCGTGGCTGAATCCGTAATTGCACAAATCAAAGATGGCAATCGCTCGATCATTGGTTTGATGATTGAAAGTAATATTCACGAAGGCAACCAGTCTTCTGAACAGCCGCGCAGCGAAATGAAATACGGCGTGTCCGTAACCGATGCCTGCATTAGCTGGGAAATGACGGATGCGCTGCTGCGTGAAATTAGTCAAGATTTAAACGGTCAGCTGTCGGCGCGTGTAGCATAAGAGGTTGGTTATGGTTGCTGAATTGACCGCATTACGCGATCAAATTGATGAAGTCGACAAGGCGCTGCTGGATTTACTGGCACGCCGCCTGGAGCTGGTTGCCGAAGTTGGTGAAGTAAAAAGCCGTTTTGGGTTGCCGATTTACGTGCCGGAACGGGAAGCCTCTATGCTTGCCTCTCGCCGGGCGGAAGCGGAAGCCCTTGGCGTGCCGCCGGACCTGATTGAAGATGTGCTACGCCGCGTTATGCGTGAGTCCTATTCCAGTGAGAACGACAAAGGGTTTAAAACGCTTTGTCCTTCTCTGCGGCCGGTGGTGATCGTCGGCGGCGGCGGTCAGATGGGGCGTCTGTTTGAAAAAATGCTCACCCTGTCAGGTTACCAGGTGCGGATCCTGGAACAGCAGGATTGGGATCGCGCGCCGGAGATCGTCTCTGATGCGGGCATGGTGATCGTCAGTGTGCCGATCCACGTCACCGAGCAGGTGATCGCCAAACTACCGCGTCTGCCTTCTGACTGCATCCTGGTGGATCTGGCTTCAGTGAAAAATGGTCCTTTGCAGGCGATGCTGGCTGCACATGATGGCCCGGTGTTGGGGTTACACCCAATGTTTGGTCCGGACAGTGGCAGCCTGGCAAAGCAGGTCGTCGTTTGGTGTGATGGACGTCAGCCGGAAGCCTATCAGTGGTTTCTGGAACAGATTCAGGTATGGGGTGCACGACTACATCGGATCAGCGCCGTTGAACACGATCAGAACATGGCGTTTATTCAGGCATTGCGTCACTTTGCGACCTTTGCTTACGGTCTGCATTTAGCGGAAGAGAATGTTCAACTGGAGCAACTGCTGGCGCTCTCTTCGCCGATTTACCGTCTTGAACTGGCGATGGTTGGCCGTCTGTTTGCCCAGGATCCGCAGCTCTATGCCGATATTATTATGTCGTCTGAGAGCAACCTTGCGCTGATCAAACGCTACTATCAACGTTTTGGTGAGGCGATCGGTTTACTGGAACAGGGCGATAAGCAAGCGTTTATCGACAGTTTCCGTAAGGTGGAGCATTGGTTTGGCGATTATGCGAAACGCTTCCAGAGTGAAAGCCGTACTTTGTTACGCCAGGCGAATGACAGCCGTCCTTAATTAAGATGCCGGATGGCGGCTTCGCCTTATCCGGCCTACAAAAATCGCATGAATTGTAGGCCGAATAAGCGTAGTGCCATCCGGCATTGTCAAACGTTAGCTCGGATCGACCGGCACCACGTTCTCACTCGGATAGCATCCCAGTACTTTCATCGAACGTGTAATCTCACCCAGCTCTTTCAATGCTTTTTGCATTTGGGGCGATTCCAGGTTGGCCTGGATATCAAGATAAAACATCTCTTCCCACGGATTGCCGTGAATCGGGCGTGACTCCAGTTTAGTCATAATCAGATTATGGTTACGCAGCACCAGCAATGCTTCTACCAGCGCACCGGCCTGTTGTCCTGTTGCCATCAGCAACGTGGTTTTTGCCGGAACCTGGTCGGAAACATTGATGGCTTTGCGCGCCAGTACCACAAAGCGGGTGATGTTTTGTGTTTGGTTAGCTTCAATGTGCTCAAGAACCTGCAAACCATACAGCACGCCTCCGGCTTCGCTCCCCAGAGCCGCCACGTGCGGCGAGTTAGCCTGCGCAACTTTTTCCATTGCCGCAGAGGTGCTTTCGGTGTACTCAATCTTCCAGTGTGGATGACGACTCAGGAATTTGCTGCACTGCTGGAACGGCTGTGGATGGCTGTATACCGTTTCAATGGTCTCAAGATCCGTCGTGCCGGACACCAGTACACAGTGGTCTATCGTAATGGTCATCTCGCCAACAATAGACAGGCTGGTGTGCTGTAGCAGGTCGTAAACGTCGTTAATCCCACCGGAACTGGTGTTTTCAATCGGAACCACAGCATAGTCAGCCTGTCCGGTTTCGACCTGATTAAAGATATCGGCAAATTTTGCGCAGCCGCTTTCAATAAATTGTTCAAAATGGCGGGCGGCGTACTGACGTGCTGCCAAATGGGAATATGATCCTTTTGGCCCCAGGAAGGCTACGCGCGCGGAATGTGGGTTAATTTTGTTCAGGTGCTGCTGGAGCAGAGCCTGTTGAGTCAGGACGGAGTCTTCGATTATGAGCTGGAACAGGCGGGTAATGTAGTGAGCATCGAGATGATGTGCTTTGCCCAACTGAATCAGACGGTCCAACAGGTCACGTTCACGGTCGATATCTCGTACCGGACGATGTGAAAGCAGTTTGGCTTTACCAACTTCTACGGCCAGTCCACGTCGCTCAGCCAGCAGGGCCAGTAATTTTTCATCCAGCGTGCTGATCTTATCGCGCAGCGCCAGCAATGGGTTTTCCGATGTCATAGTGTTGCCTTTCTTGTTATCAATAAAAAAGGCCCCCCGTTGTGGGAGGCCTTATTGTTCGTCTTCGCATTCTTTATCACACGACGAAACGCCTCCCATTCAGGGGAAGGTAAAAAAGAATGCGAAGAAGAACGGAACAAGTTTCATGTAATTTTCCTTTGGCTACGTCAGTAAAGTACCCGTACTGTTTTCACCCTGTCAACAAAAAACGCGCCCGAAGGCGCGTTGGCGATACACTCAATGTAAGGGACTACTCTTCTTCTGCTTCGACGAAGTTGGCGTCTTTGACTGAAGTTGTTGCACGACGGGCTTCGCCTTTGTGCTGCACTTTATTGAGCTGCCGTTCCAGCTTGTTGATCAAATCGTTAATTGCGGTGTACATATCCTCGTGTTTTGCGCTGGCGACCAGATGTCCGTTCGGTGTATTGATGGTGGCATCAGCAATGAAACCCTGTGGCTCCTTAGACAGAATGATATGTGGATTAATCAGATGAGTTTGCCATTTTTCAAGTTTGGCGAGACGGTCTGCGACATGCTGGCGAATTGCCGGAGTAATTTCCATTTGTTTACTGGTAATGTTCATTGTCATAAATTTTACCTCTTGTCTTTCCCGTCTTGGTGATTCCAGCATACCGTTCCCAATGTCAAAATGCGTGATGTAAATCACATTTTTTTGTCGCTTTTTGTCAAGAAAACCTTTTTGTGAGGCACCGCAGGAACAGGCGATTTTTTACTTGAGGAATACCTGAAAGCAGGCCATATTTGATGGGATGCGTCGGAGCTAAACCGCTTCAGTTGTAGCGTTAACGGATAAAAAAACGGCAGCCCTTGGGCTGCCGTTTTGCATTCTGAGGCAAATCAGGTATTGCTGCTGTTAGCGGCAATGATTTTCGCTACTTTTTCTGCCTGCGCATTCATCTGCATCTGGCGATAAGCTTTTTCCATTAACGGCAGAGCATCACGTGTTGCCTGAGTATCAGGGTAGTCGCGCAGCATGCCTTCCACACGGTTTACCACGGCAACCCATGCACCGCGGGCAGTGTAGTATTCCGCAACAGAATATTCATACTTCGCCAGACGATCTTTCAGGAACACCAGACGTTTGGTGGCATCAGTGGTGTACTGGCTGTTCGGATAGCCACGTACCAGTTTGGAAAAGTCATTAAACGCAGCTCGGGCGTGTTGGGGATCGCGATCGCTGCGATCAACACCAAAGAATCCTTGCAGTGCGCTATCATCCAACGCCATATTGGTCAGGCCACGCATATACATGACATAATCAATGTTAGGGTGTGTCGGGTTAAGACGGATAAAACGATCGATAGCAGCCTGAGCAAGTGGCAGATCGGCGTTTTTGTAGTAGGCGTAGATGAGATCTAATTGCACCTGCTGAGAATACGGTCCAAATGGATAACGGTTATCCAACGCTTCCAATTGCGTTATTGCCTGTTTCCAGTTACCGTCCTGCAGCTTTTGCTGAGCAGTCGCGTAGATTTCATTTGGCGGATTATCGGGCACCTCTTCCTTTGAACCAGAGCAACCCGCCAAAAACAGGCTCAACGTGGCTGCTGCCACCAGATATTTCATGCGCGTCATGACGTTTTGACTTTCCTCAAAATGTAATACGGGAGATTCTCTGTTCCTGCTCCCGGTTAAGACCAGCTACAATAGCACACTATATTAAACGGCAAAGCCGTAAAACCCAACGTTAAACGAAGAAGCAGTTTATGGCACAACGAGTAGAACTCACCGCAACAGTCTCCGAAAATCAGCTCGGTCAACGCTTAGATCAGGCTTTGGCCGAATTGTTCCCTGATTATTCGCGATCGCGCATAAAAGAATGGATCCTCGACCAGCGCGTGCTGGTAAATGGCAATCTTTGCGATAAACCGAAAGAAAAAGTGTTGGGTGGAGAGCGTGTCTCCATCAATGCAGAAATTGATGAAGAGGTTCGTTTTGAACCTCAGGATATCCCACTGGATATCGTTTATGAAGATGATGATATTCTTGTCATCAACAAACCCCGTGACCTTGTAGTGCATCCGGGCGCCGGAAATCCTGATGGTACGGTATTGAATGCGTTACTGCATTACTACCCGCCAATCGCGGATGTTCCTCGTGCCGGTATCGTACACCGTCTGGATAAAGACACGACCGGATTAATGGTGGTGGCAAAAACGGTTCCGGCACAAACACGTCTGGTTGAGTCATTGCAGCTGCGCGAAATTACCCGTGAGTACGAAGCCGTAGCAATTGGTCACATGACTGCTGGCGGAACCGTTGAGGAACCGATTAGCCGTCACCCGACCAAGCGTACGCACATGGCGGTACACCCAATGGGGAAACCGGCGGTAACGCACTATCGCATTATGGAACACTTCCGTGTGCACACGCGTCTGCGGTTGCGTCTGGAAACCGGACGTACGCACCAGATCCGCGTGCACATGGCACATATCACTCATCCGCTGGTGGGCGATCAGGTCTACGGCGGTCGTCCACGTCCACCGAAAGGCGCTTCTGACGAATTTATCTCCGTACTGCGTAAGTTCGACCGCCAGGCGCTACATGCGACCATGCTGCGTTTGTATCATCCGATTTCCGGTATCGAAATGGAATGGCATGCGCCGATCCCACAAGATATGGTGCAATTGATTGAAGTGATGCGCGCTGATTTCGAAGAACATAAGGATGATATTGCCTGGCTATGAGTAAGCTAATTGTTCCGCAGTGGCCGATACCGCAAGGTGTCGCGGCGTGTAGTTCTACCCGTATTGGCGGAGTCAGTATGCCGCCTTACGATTCGCTGAATCTGGGCGCCCATTGCGGCGATAACCCGGAGCATGTTGAAGAGAACCGCAAACGACTGTTTGCTGCGGGCAATCTGCCGTCAAAGCCGGTCTGGCTGGAGCAGGTCCACGGTAAGGATGTCCTGAAACTGACAGGCGGGCCTTACGCCTCCAAACGCGCAGATGCGTCGTATAGCAACACGCCGGGCACAGTGTGTGCGGTAATGACCGCTGATTGTCTGCCGGTGCTGTTTTGCAATCGCGCCGGGACGGAAGTGGCTGCGGCCCATGCGGGTTGGCGAGGATTATGCGCTGGCGTGCTGGAAGAGACGGTGGCGTGTTTTGCCGACGAACCTGAAAACATTATTGCCTGGCTAGGTCCGGCGATAGGCCCAAACGCCTTTGAAGTGGGAGCAGAAGTTCGCGAGGCATTCATGACGAAAGATCCGCAAGCGGACCTCGCATTTGTACCGCGCGGCGACAAGTATCTGGCGGATATCTACCAGCTTGCCCGTCAGCGGCTGGCAAATGTCGGCGTGGAGAACCTCCACGGCGGCGACCGTTGCACCTTTAGTGAAAGTGAGACGTTCTTCTCTTATCGTCGCGACAATACCACGGGTCGTATGGCAAGTTTTATTTGGCTGATATAACCTAAAGAATCAAGACGATCCGGTACGTGTAATTTTCTTTTCACATAATTCAGGTCATTCACCTTGAATAATTGAGGGATGACCTCATTTAATCTCCAGTAGCAATTTTGACCTGTTATGGGAGGAGTTATGCGTCTGGATCGTCTTACCAATAAATTCCAGCTTGCTCTTGCCGATGCCCAGTCACTCGCATTGGGGCACGACAATCAATTCATCGAACCACTTCATCTAATGAGCGCCTTGCTGAATCAGGAAGGGGGATCGGTACGTCCTTTATTAACGTCTGCTGGCATTAATGCTGGCCAGTTACGTACAGCCATTGACCAGGCGTTGAGCCGCTTGCCGCAGGTAGAAGGTACCGGCGGTGATGTGCAGCCTTCTCAGGAACTGGTGCGTGTACTGAATCTTTGCGACAAGCTGGCGCAAAAACGTGGGGACAACTTTATTTCGTCAGAACTGTTCGTTCTGGCGGTGCTTGAGTCACGCGGTACGCTGACCGACTTATTAAAATCAGCAGGGGCGACGACCGCCAATATCACTCAGGCAATTGAACAAATGCGTGGAGGTGAAAGCGTGAATGACCAGGGGGCTGAAGACCAACGTCAGGCCTTGAAAAAATACACCGTCGATCTGACTGAACGTGCTGAACAGGGCAAACTCGATCCAGTTATCGGCCGTGATGAAGAAATTCGCCGTACCATTCAGGTGCTGCAACGTCGTACTAAAAATAACCCAGTGTTAATCGGTGAACCCGGTGTCGGTAAAACAGCCATTGTTGAAGGGCTGGCCCAACGCATCATCAATGGTGAAGTGCCGGAGGGCTTAAAAGGCCGTCGTGTACTGGCGCTGGATATGGGCGCGCTGGTGGCTGGGGCCAAATATCGCGGTGAGTTTGAAGAGCGCTTAAAAGGTGTGCTGAACGATCTCTCGAAACAGGAAGGCAACGTCATTCTGTTTATCGACGAATTGCATACCATGGTTGGGGCGGGTAAAGCCGATGGCGCGATGGACGCCGGGAACATGCTGAAACCAGCGCTGGCTCGCGGGGAACTGCACTGCGTAGGTGCCACAACGCTTGATGAATATCGCCAGTACATCGAAAAAGATGCGGCGCTGGAACGTCGTTTCCAGAAAGTGTTTGTGGCTGAACCTTCAGTGGAAGACACCATCGCAATCTTGCGTGGCCTGAAAGAACGTTATGAGCTGCACCATCATGTGCAGATTACTGACCCGGCGATTGTTGCGGCAGCTACGTTGTCTCATCGTTATATTGCCGATCGTCAGTTACCGGATAAAGCTATCGACCTTATTGACGAAGCGGCATCCAGCATTCGTATGCAGATTGACTCCAAGCCGGAGGAACTCGACAGACTCGACCGCCGTATTATCCAGCTCAAACTGGAACAGCAGGCATTAATGAAAGAGTCTGATGAGGCAAGTAAAAAACGTCTCGATATGCTCAACGAAGAGCTGGACGACAAAGAGCGCCAGTATTCTGAGTTAGAGGAAGAGTGGAAAGCTGAAAAAGCCTCCCTCTCGGGAACGCAAACTATCAAGGCTGAGCTGGAGCAGGCAAAAATCGCCATCGAACAGGCGCGCCGCGTTGGCGACCTGGCGCGGATGTCTGAACTGCAGTACGGCAAAATTCCTGAACTGGAAAAACAGCTGGAAGCAGCCACCCAGTCTGAAGGCAAAACCATGCGTCTGCTGCGTAATAAAGTCACGGATGCAGAAATTGCTGAGGTGCTGGCGCGCTGGACCGGGATCCCGGTTGCTCGCATGCTGGAAGGCGAACGGGAAAAACTGTTGCGTATGGAACAGGAGCTGCACAGCCGTGTGATTGGTCAGAACGAAGCGGTGGAAGCCGTTTCTAACGCCATCCGTCGTAGCCGCGCGGGCTTGTCCGATCCGAATCGTCCGATTGGTTCATTCTTGTTCCTTGGTCCAACCGGGGTCGGTAAAACCGAACTGTGCAAAGCGCTGGCAAACTTTATGTTCGACAGTGACGACGCAATGGTGCGTATCGATATGTCCGAGTTTATGGAGAAACACTCGGTGTCTCGCTTGGTTGGGGCACCTCCGGGATATGTCGGTTATGAAGAAGGTGGGTATCTGACGGAAGCAGTACGTCGTCGTCCTTACTCTGTCATCCTGCTGGATGAAGTGGAAAAAGCGCACCCGGATGTGTTCAACATTCTGCTGCAGGTGCTTGACGATGGTCGTCTGACTGACGGACAGGGAAGAACGGTCGACTTCCGTAATACGGTTGTCATCATGACCTCAAACCTGGGGTCTGATCTAATCCAGGAACGCTTTGGTGAGCTGGATTACGGCCACATGAAAGATATGGTGCTGGGCGTCGTGAGCCATAACTTCCGCCCGGAATTCATCAACCGTATAGATGAGGTTGTTGTATTCCATCCGTTGGGTGAGCAGCACATTGCTTCTATTGCTCAGATTCAGCTGCAGCGTCTGTACAAACGTCTGGAAGAACGTGGCTATGAAATCCATATTTCTGACGAGGCGCTTAAACTGCTGAGTGCGAATGGTTACGATCCGGTATATGGCGCACGTCCATTGAAACGTGCTATCCAGCAGCAGATCGAAAACCCGCTGGCGCAGCAAATTCTGTCTGGTGAACTGATTCCGGGCAAAACGATTCGTCTGGAAGTGAATGACGATCGCATCGTGGCAGTGCAGTAAGTCACAAAACAACAATAAACGGGCCCAGCGGGGCTCGTTTTTGTTTAAAATTCAGGCGAAAATAGACGTATTGATTGAAAAGTAATCGCTTGATAAGTTTTTTATATTTTTAACTTGTCAGCCCGAAATAACTCCCTATAATGCGCCTCCACTGACACGGAACAACGGATTACAAGCCGCCGGGTCAGCGGGGTTCTCCTGAGAATCTCGTAGAGAAAAGCAAAAATAAATGCTTGACTCTGAATGAGGAAAACGTAATATACGGGACCTCGCGACAGAGCGCTAAAGCGCGTCGCAACTGCTCTTTAACAATTTATCAGACAATCTGTGTGGGCACTCGAAGATACGGATTCTTAACGTCGCAAGACGAAAAATGAATACCAAGTCTCTGAGTGAACATACGTAATTCATTACGAAGTTTAATTCACGAGCATCAAACTTAAATTGAAGAGTTTGATCATGGCTCAGATTGAACGCTGGCGGCAGGCCTAACACATGCAAGTCGAACGGTAGCACAGAGGAGCTTGCTCCTTGGGTGACGAGTGGCGGACGGGTGAGTAATGTCTGGGAAACTGCCCGATGGAGGGGGATAACTACTGGAAACGGTAGCTAATACCGCATAACGTCGCAAGACCAAAGAGGGGGACCTTCGGGCCTCTTGCCATCGGATGTGCCCAGATGGGATTAGCTAGTAGGTGGGGTAACGGCTCACCTAGGCGACGATCCCTAGCTGGTCTGAGAGGATGACCAGCCACACTGGAACTGAGACACGGTCCAGACTCCTACGGGAGGCAGCAGTGGGGAATATTGCACAATGGGCGCAAGCCTGATGCAGCCATGCCGCGTGTATGAAGAAGGCCTTCGGGTTGTAAAGTACTTTCAGCGAGGAGGAAGGCGTTGTGGTTAATAACCGCAACGATTGACGTTACTCGCAGAAGAAGCACCGGCTAACTCCGTGCCAGCAGCCGCGGTAATACGGAGGGTGCAAGCGTTAATCGGAATTACTGGGCGTAAAGCGCACGCAGGCGGTCTGTCAAGTCGGATGTGAAATCCCCGGGCTCAACCTGGGAACTGCATCCGAAACTGGCAGGCTAGAGTCTTGTAGAGGGGGGTAGAATTCCAGGTGTAGCGGTGAAATGCGTAGAGATCTGGAGGAATACCGGTGGCGAAGGCGGCCCCCTGGACAAAGACTGACGCTCAGGTGCGAAAGCGTGGGGAGCAAACAGGATTAGATACCCTGGTAGTCCACGCCGTAAACGATGTCGACTTGGAGGTTGTGCCCTTGAGGCGTGGCTTCCGGAGCTAACGCGTTAAGTCGACCGCCTGGGGAGTACGGCCGCAAGGTTAAAACTCAAATGAATTGACGGGGGCCCGCACAAGCGGTGGAGCATGTGGTTTAATTCGATGCAACGCGAAGAACCTTACCTACTCTTGACATCCAGAGAACTTAGCAGAGATGCTTTGGTGCCTTCGGGAACTCTGAGACAGGTGCTGCATGGCTGTCGTCAGCTCGTGTTGTGAAATGTTGGGTTAAGTCCCGCAACGAGCGCAACCCTTATCCTTTGTTGCCAGCGGTCCGGCCGGGAACTCAAAGGAGACTGCCAGTGATAAACTGGAGGAAGGTGGGGATGACGTCAAGTCATCATGGCCCTTACGAGTAGGGCTACACACGTGCTACAATGGCATATACAAAGAGAAGCAACCTCGCGAGAGCAAGCGGACCTCATAAAGTATGTCGTAGTCCGGATTGGAGTCTGCAACTCGACTCCATGAAGTCGGAATCGCTAGTAATCGTGGATCAGAATGCCACGGTGAATACGTTCCCGGGCCTTGTACACACCGCCCGTCACACCATGGGAGTGGGTTGCAAAAGAAGTAGGTAGCTTAACCTTCGGGAGGGCGCTTACCACTTTGTGATTCATGACTGGGGTGAAGTCGTAACAAGGTAACCGTAGGGGAACCTGCGGTTGGATCACCTCCTTACCTTAAAGAACCTGCCTTTGTAGTGCTCACACAGATTGTCTGATGAAAAGTAAATAGCAAGGCGTCTTGCGATTGAGACTTCAGTGTCCCCTTCGTCTAGAGGCCCAGGACACCGCCCTTTCACGGCGGTAACAGGGGTTCGAATCCCCTAGGGGACGCCACTTGCTGGTATGTGTGAGTGAAAGTCGCCGACCTCAATATCTCAAAACTTACCTTCGGGTGACGTTTGAGATATTTGCTCTTTAAAAATCTGGATCAAGCTGAAAATTGAAACGACACACTGTTTCATTTCTCCGTAATAAGAAATGAAAAATGGTGTGTTCGAGTCTCTCAAATTTTCGCAACACGATGATGAATCGAAAGAAACATCTTCGGGTTGTGAGGTTAAGCGACTAAGCGTACACGGTGGATGCCCTGGCAGTCAGAGGCGATGAAGGACGTGCTAATCTGCGATAAGCGTCGGTAAGGTGATATGAACCGTTATAACCGGCGATTTCCGAATGGGGAAACCCAGTGTGATTCGTCACACTATCATTACGTGAATACATAGCGTAATGAAGCGAACCGGGGGAACTGAAACATCTAAGTACCCCGAGGAAAAGAAATCAACCGAGATTCCCCCAGTAGCGGCGAGCGAACGGGGAGCAGCCCAGAGTCTGAATCAGCTTGTGTGTTAGTGGAACGGTCTGGAAAGTCCGACGGTACAGGGTGATAGTCCCGTACACCAAAATGCACAGGTTGTGAACTCGAAGAGTAGGGCGGGACACGTGGTATCCTGTCTGAATATGGGGGGACCATCCTCCAAGGCTAAATACTCCTGACTGACCGATAGTGAACCAGTACCGTGAGGGAAAGGCGAAAAGAACCCCGGCGAGGGGAGTGAAAAAGAACCTGAAACCGTGTACGTACAAGCAGTGGGAGCATCCTTTTGGGTGTGACTGCGTACCTTTTGTATAATGGGTCAGCGACTTATATTCTGTAGCAAGGTTAACCGTATAGGGGAGCCGAAGGGAAACCGAGTCTTAACTGGGCGTTAAGTTGCAGGGTATAGACCCGAAACCCGGTGATCTAGCCATGGGCAGGTTGAAGGTTGGGTAACACTAACTGGAGGACCGAACCGACTAATGTTGAAAAATTAGCGGATGACTTGTGGCTGGGGGTGAAAGGCCAATCAAACCGGGAGATAGCTGGTTCTCCCCGAAAGCTATTTAGGTAGCGCCTCGTGAATTCATCTTCGGGGGTAGAGCACTGTTTCGGCTAGGGGGTCATCCCGACTTACCAACCCGATGCAAACTGCGAATACCGAAGAATGTTATCACGGGAGACACACGGCGGGTGCTAACGTCCGTCGTGAAGAGGGAAACAACCCAGACCGCCAGCTAAGGTCCCAAAGTCATGGTTAAGTGGGAAACGATGTGGGAAGGCACAGACAGCCAGGATGTTGGCTTAGAAGCAGCCATCATTTAAAGAAAGCGTAATAGCTCACTGGTCGAGTCGGCCTGCGCGGAAGATGTAACGGGGCTAAACCATGCACCGAAGCTGCGGCAGCGACACTATGTGTTGTTGGGTAGGGGAGCGTTCTGTAAGCCGTTGAAGGTGTATCGTGAGGTATGCTGGAGGTATCAGAAGTGCGAATGCTGACATAAGTAACGATAATGCGGGTGAAAAACCCGCACGCCGGAAGACCAAGGGTTCCTGTCCAACGTTAATCGGGGCAGGGTGAGTCGACCCCTAAGGCGAGGCCGAAAGGCGTAGTCGATGGGAAACAGGTTAATATTCCTGTACTTGGTGTTACTGCGAAGGGGGGACGGAGAAGGCTATGTTAGCCGGGCGACGGTTGTCCCGGTTTAAGCATGTAGGCGGAGGTTCCAGGTAAATCCGGTACCTTTTTAACGCTGAGGTGTGATGACGAGGCACTACGGTGCTGAAGTAACAAATGCCCTGCTTCCAGGAAAAGCCTCTAAGCATCAGGTAACACGAAATCGTACCCCAAACCGACACAGGTGGTCAGGTAGAGAATACCAAGGCGCTTGAGAGAACTCGGGTGAAGGAACTAGGCAAAATGGTGCCGTAACTTCGGGAGAAGGCACGCTGATATGTAGGTGAAGTGATTTACTCATGGAGCTGAAATCAGTCGAAGATACCAGCTGGCTGCAACTGTTTATTAAAAACACAGCACTGTGCAAACACGAAAGTGGACGTATACGGTGTGACGCCTGCCCGGTGCCGGAAGGTTAATTGATGGGGTTATCCGTAAGGAGAAGCTCTTGATCGAAGCCCCGGTAAACGGCGGCCGTAACTATAACGGTCCTAAGGTAGCGAAATTCCTTGTCGGGTAAGTTCCGACCTGCACGAATGGCGTAATGATGGCCAGGCTGTCTCCACCCGAGACTCAGTGAAATTGAACTCGCTGTGAAGATGCAGTGTACCCGCGGCAAGACGGAAAGACCCCGTGAACCTTTACTATAGCTTGACACTGAACACTGGTCCTTGATGTGTAGGATAGGTGGGAGGCTTTGAAGTGTGGACGCCAGTCTGCATGGAGCCATCCTTGAAATACCACCCTTTAATGGCTGGTGTTCTAACGTGGACCCGTAATCCGGGTTGCGGACAGTGTCTGGTGGGTAGTTTGACTGGGGCGGTCTCCTCCTAAAGAGTAACGGAGGAGCACGAAGGTTAGCTAATCCTGGTCGGACATCAGGAGGTTAGTGCAAAGGCATAAGCTAGCTTGACTGCGAGAGTGACGGCTCGAGCAGGTGCGAAAGCAGGTCTTAGTGATCCGGTGGTTCTGAATGGAAGGGCCATCGCTCAACGGATAAAAGGTACTCCGGGGATAACAGGCTGATACCGCCCAAGAGTTCATATCGACGGCGGTGTTTGGCACCTCGATGTCGGCTCATCACATCCTGGGGCTGAAGTAGGTCCCAAGGGTATGGCTGTTCGCCATTTAAAGTGGTACGCGAGCTGGGTTTAGAACGTCGTGAGACAGTTCGGTCCCTATCTGCCGTGGGCGCTGGAGAATTGAGGGGGGCTGCTCCTAGTACGAGAGGACCGGAGTGGACGCATCACTGGTGTTCGGGTTGTCATGCCAATGGCATTGCCCGGTAGCTAAATGCGGAAGAGATAAGTGCTGAAAGCATCTAAGCACGAAACTTGCCCCGAGATGAGTTCTCCCTGAGACTTTAAGTCTCCTGAAGGAACGTTGAAGACGACGACGTTGATAGGTCGGGTGTGTAAGTGTAGCGATACATTGAGCTAACCGATACTAATGAACCGTGAGGCTTAACCTTACAACGCCGAAGATGTTTTGGCGAAGAAAGACGACATTCAGCTTGATTACAGATTACATCAGAACGCATAAAGCGGTCTGATAACAGAATTTGCCTGGCGGCTGTAGCGCGGTGGTCCCACCTGACCCCATGCCGAACTCAGAAGTGAAACGCCGTAGCGCCGATGGTAGTGTGGGGTCTCCCCATGCGAGAGTAGGGAACTGCCAGGCATCAATTAAAGTGAAGAAGCCCATCCTGACGGATGGGCTTTTTTGCGTGTGTGCGGGGTAAAAACCGCCGGGCTGAACGTATTGATTGTGCAGGCCTGATAAGCGTAGCGCATCACGCAATTCCGGCGGCAGATTGCTGGATTCGACGTAACCGCCTTAATCGACTAACAAAAGCACACTGTCTCGATCTACTACACGGATCTCTCCCTCGAACATATCTGAATCCTTTCTCTGCTAATTAAAATCGTGATCTTTCCTGCATAATAATATATAACAATTATATAACATTTAATTCACTAAAAAACACACAACCATCATTGATAAATTCATGCGATCGTTGGCAGGGGTACAATTCTAATGGCTGATAGTAGTGTAACTGAGAACGGGGCGCTGGCAGACGGCGATACCCGCCGTCGTATATGGGCGATTGTCGGAGCATCATCAGGGAATCTGGTCGAATGGTTTGATTTCTATATCTACTCTTTCTGTTCTCTTTATTTTGCTCATATCTTTTTCCCATCAGGAAATACCACCACACAACTCTTACAAACCGCCGGCGTGTTTGCCGCAGGCTTCTTGATGCGACCAATTGGAGGCTGGTTGTTTGGCCGTATTGCGGATAAGCACGGGCGTAAAAAGTCCATGTTGCTGTCCGTTTGTATGATGTGTATGGGATCGTTGGTGATCGCTTGTCTACCGGGATATGAAACTATCGGTACCTGGGCCCCTGCGTTATTACTGCTGGCCAGACTATTCCAGGGGTTATCTGTAGGTGGTGAATACGGAACCAGCGCGACCTATATGAGTGAAGTTGCCGTTGAAGGTAAGAAAGGTTTTTATGCTTCATTCCAGTACGTGACGTTAATCGGCGGACAGTTACTGGCATTGCTGGTTGTGGTCATATTACAGCACACGTTAGAAGACTCTGCACTCAGAGCGTGGGGGTGGCGTATTCCATTTGCGTTGGGCGCCGTGCTGGCTATTGTTGCGCTATGGCTGCGTCGCCAACTGGATGAAACCTCGAAACAGGACGTTCGCGCGCTGAAAGAAGCGGGTTCCCTGAAAGGTCTGTGGCGTAATCGCAAAGCCTTTGTCATGGTGCTTGGCTTTACCGCCGCGGGTTCGTTGTGTTTTTACACGTTCACAACCTACATGCAGAAATACCTAGTCAATACAGCTGGTATGCATGCCAACGTAGCCAGCGGGATTATGACGGCGGCACTGTGTGTGTTCATGCTGGTTCAACCGCTGTTCGGCGCTTTGTCAGATAAGATTGGCCGGCGTACTTCAATGCTGTGTTTTGGCGCGTTGGCTGCGATTTTCACTGTTCCCATTCTGACAGCATTGCAAAGCGTAACATCCCCGTATATGGCGTTTGCTCTGGTGATGAGTGCCCTGTTAATCGTGAGTTTCTATACGTCAATCAGCGGTATTTTGAAGGCTGAGATGTTCCCGGCGCAGGTGCGCGCTCTGGGAGTTGGCTTATCTTATGCGGTGGCTAATGCCCTGTTTGGTGGCTCAGCTGAATATGTGGCGTTATCCCTGAAGTCTGTCGGTATGGAAACGACATTCTTCTGGTATGTCACCGCGCTGGCAGTTGTCGCGTTTTTAGTATCGCTGATGCTGCATGGGAAGGGGAAAGGTCTGCGCCTCTAGTAATGTGCCAGTTGCCAGACCGCATAGCCGGTAGACGCGCCTGCAACATCCCAGGCGAAGTCCTTCCAGCTCCAGCCGCTCCCTGCGGGACGGCTGTCCCACAGTTCTTTTGACGCGCCCAGGCTGACTGAGAACATCAGGCCGATAGCCGCACTGCGATCGCGGCTGTTGCCCTGATGTTGGGCATATTCATTGCCGGCTGCGGCAAGCATGGCGGAGGCGATGAAGTGTTGAGCTTTGTCTTGCCCACTCCACTGGTCGTTAGCCATGTGGCTGCAGCCAGAAATGGCCAGGATGCTGGTAAGAATGAACAGGCGCACCGTTGCCTCCATATGAAAAACCCCGTCACTGGACGGGGTCTTGATTACAGAATACGGCTAATTAATCTGTCGATACGAATACGGCGTAGTCGACGAATGAGCTTACGCACTTTGACTGGATAGTCAGCAATACTTTGCAGGTCGCGATAGTGCTTAACGACGGTAGTATGCGTACGGATAAGCTCCAGCTCTTTATCGCGCTGGGGAGTCAGCTCTTGCTTAGGATCGTGGATAAGGATGGCGTTTTCCAGATCCAGACGCCAGGCGCGAGGGTTAAGGTTGTTGCCGGTGAGCAGCATCCATTTATCATCAACCCACATACCTTTCAGATGATAGGTGTTGTCATCATCTTTCCATAGGCGTACGACCAGCTGGTCGGTATTCACGTAATACTGCAATCTGCTCAGGAAACGGCGCAGATTTATTTCATACAGATAAGGCAGCGCGCCGATGATCTTGAATGGCTCATCTTCTGGAATGAAAAAGTCGTTGGCGGTTTTATCACCGACAATGATTTCAACCTTTTTCCCTTCACGCAGCAGTTGAATGATATTGCGCACCAGTATGGCGGGCAGGTTGAAATAAGGGGTACAGATTGTGAGTTTGTGCTCCGCGCAGGGCATAAGATGAAAAATGGTCTTATTTAACAGACTGGATTTCCCAAGGCCCACCAGAGGCGTAACCGAAAGCTGTTCGTTATCAGCATCACCCTGAAAATGGAATGACGCATCACGCAGTTCTTGGCGGTACAGGCGGATATCGTTTTTAATTTCCGGGCTTTTAGGTCGGTTGATATCATCAAGGCGGTTAACGCCGCGACCCTTTATCAGGTTCTGCGTAACCCAATCGAACATGATATCGGCCATTTGCGCATTGCGAATCAACTGATAACGGTCATAGCGATATTTATCATGCTGATGCAGGTAAACATCGTTCAGACTGGCCCCGCTGTACAGGACGCTGTCATCGATAATAAAGCCTTTGAAATGCAGGACGCCAAGCGCTTCACGGGTGTTAATCGGAACGCCATAAACAGGAATATCGATACCAGGGTTTTCTTGCGCCATTCGGCAATACCAGTCAGCATTAGTATTGGATGCCGCAGCCCCAATACGACCGCGCTGAGCTCTGTGCCAGTCGACAAGTACCCGGACATCCAGTTCAGGACGCTGCCGTTTTGCCGCATAGAGAGCGTCAAGTATGCCTTTACCACCGTCATCCTGTTCCAGGTACAGCGCAATAATGCAGATCCGTCGCGTCGCGCTGGCTATTTTTTCCAGCAGAGTCTCCCTGAAATTAGCGGGAGCATAAAAGAAATCTACATCATCAACTGACTGAGAAATCTTGGGTAGTTGGGCAAGGTGTTGTTGATGTTTATTACGCTTAAATTTTGACAACATCACAGTGCATTTCTTCTCTGTTCATTGAAGGGTCCTCTGTGCTATGCAGACGACATAAGCGGGCAATGATACCACCAGTACCCATTAATGTGGTCAACATTTCCAGTACCTTACTCACGATTCCTCACATTGGGCCAGATTAAGCGTTAGCCCAACAATTCCCTCTTCGAGCTGGACGTCAACAACAAACCCGAGTTTTCGGGCCAGGGCGACCATCCCACGATTGTTTGGCATCGTAATACCATTCAAACGTATAAGTCCGTGATCTCGGGTATATGCAATTAATTTTTCCATCAATCGGCGACCCAGTCCAAGCCCTTTGAGATCGGAACGAACCAGTACGGCAAACTCAGCATCTACGTTATCAGGATCCGAGATTGCTCGCGTTACGCCGAGGATCTCTTCGTGATTATCTTTACAACGCACCGCAACAAAAGCCATTTCCCGATCGTAGTCGATCTGCGTCATATTGGCTAAATCTTCGTGGGTAAATTCATTGATCTCACTGAAATAGCGATAATAAAGATCTTCTTTTGTCACTTGAGAAATGAACTGCTGTAGATGAGGTTCATCCTCCGGTAAAATGGGGCGGAACAGACAGCGCTCGCCGTTCTTCAACTCCACCCACTCTTCAAGCTGATGGGGGTAGGGACGTACAGCCAGCCTGCTTTCGTTATCTCCCGCGAAAGGGGCAATATCCAGCGTAACGTCCAGCGCGGTAAATTCTTCGGCGGAGGCCAGCAGAGGATGAATATCCAGACGCTGAATTTCCGGGCAGTCGACGATCAAGTTGGAGACCTGCACCAGAAGTTGGCTCAACCCGGCGATATCCAGCGGACGTAGTGCGCTGCGAGCGCGGATCTTTTTATTTTTGATCCCCTGGATCACCAGATAACGCGCCAGATTCATGTTCAATGGCGGCAAGGCCACCACGGCTTGCTCTTCCGGTCGCCACTCAACACCACCTTCACCCAGCATAATCAACGGACCAAATACCGGGTCGTGTTCAACGACGACGCGAAGTTCTTGAGCACCAGCGCGATTCGCCATACTTTGTACTAATAAACCGTGAATGCGTGCCTGCGGCCAGGCCATTTTTACCCGATCGAAAATTGCATTGGCAGCCTGCTGCACTTCTGTTGCTGTACGCAGGTAGAGCATTACCCCCTGAACTTCCGACTTATGCGGGATATCAGGAGAACGCAGCTTGAGCGCCACCGGGTAGCCGATTTGCTCCGCGATGTGTACGGCCTCTGCGCTGTCGCTGGCGATCCAGGTCGGCAGTGTATGTAAGCCATAGGCCTGTAAAATAGGCTGAACTTCATGAGTATCCAGCGACGTTGCGCCTTCTGCAATCGCCTGTTGTAACAGATTATGCGCTTCGGCGGTGTTGGTGGTCAGATTGTCGGGTAGCGCAGGCGTTTCACGCAGTTGCTTCTGGTTACGCCGGTACTCCACCATATGCATAAATGCAGTGATAGTGCCTTCAGGCGTGCGGTAGGTTGGTAATCCGGCTTCGCTAAACAGTCTGCGTGCTTCCTGTGAGGAAAACTCTCCGCACCAGTTGGTCAGCAACGAGACGAATTTTCCTCGGGGATGATGCTTTACCGCTTCAATCAATGCCTGTGCGCTTTCGGTTCCGGGAGCGGCTGCGCTGGGTGAATGAATCACCATCAACGCGTCGAAATCCTGGCTGGCGAGCAAAATATCCAGCGTCTTAACGTAGTGTTCGCTGCTGGCGTCATCACGCAGATCCAGTGGGTTGGCGATATCAACATGTTCAGGCAAGGCATCGCGTAATTTCTGGCAGGTGTCTTCATTCAACGTCGCCAACTTGCCATTTTTTGACCACAGTTCATCTAATGCCAGTGCGGCAGGCGCGGCCCCATTGCTGATGATCATTAGCCTGTCGCCACGTAGTGGACGCATGTGGCTCAAGGTTTCGACTGCTGAGAACAGCTCGTGAGTGTCTTGTACGCGCAGTAAACCGGCGCGCTGAATAGCTGCATCCCACGCAGGGTCCATCCCGGCGCTGGTATGCAGTAAACGCTGCGCTGCAGGGCTGCGACCGCTCTTAATCACCAGAATAGGTTTATTGCGCGAGGCGCTACGGGCGGCGGAAACAAAGCGCCGGGCATCACTTAAATGTTCGAGATACAGCAAAATCGCGCTGGTTTTACTGTCGCGTGCCAGGTAATCCAGTAGCTCATCAACGTCGATATCCAGGCTATCACCCAGCGCGATAAAGTAAGAAAAGCCCATTTCTCTCTGCTGTGCCCAGTCGAGTATGGTATTGGACACGGCGGCGGATTGAGAGATGAAAGCCAGCTTGCCGCGCTTAATCGGGACGGGGGAAAAGCTGGCGTTAAGTCCTTGCCAGGGTGCGAGAAGTCCCAGGCTGTTGGGACCCAGAAGACGTATGTTGTAGCGTGATGCGCAGGCCAGCAGCTCCGCGTGCTGCGCCGAGGGTGCTGAGAGAATAATGCAGGTTTTACAACCTTTCTCGCCAAGTGCTTCGAATAATGCCAGGTTACGGCTGGCATTGGTGCACAACACTGCGAGATCGGGGCTAAAAGGCAGGCTGTTGATATTGGGCCACGCCAGTACGCCCAACACCGCTTTCCATGCGGGCGTCACCGGTAAAACAGGTCCATTGAAACCGCCAGCAAGCAGGTTACGCATCATCAGGTAACCTGCGCGATTAGGCTTCATTGACGCCCCAATCACCGCAATGGATTTCGGTCGCAATAGTGCTTCCAGACCACGCTGACTCATATCGGCTTCCTTAATGACACCAGTGACCGAATGATTTTAAACGTTTTCTGATAAATCTGCTGTGACGCTTCCCTGATGTTGAGTTTTTCCTGCCAGGTAGCGGGTTTTAAAGCGAGTAAAATGATCGCTTAACCCTTCTGCGGCTTGCGTATCTCCCGCCAGATCCAACAAGGCGATGGCCACCTCGGCTGTGCAATATTGCCCTTCGGCGTGAACGCCACGCAGGTGGTAAGCAGAAAGGCGTGATAAATCAACAGAGATCACCGGCAGGTTATCGAGGTACGGGCTTTTGCGGAACATTTTACGCGCCTCAGGCCAGGTGCCGTCGAGCATGATAAACAATGGGGGCTTACCGGCTGGTGGCGTGAAAATCACCTCACGCTCTTCACCTGCATAGGAGGCCGGGAATACAACCATCGGCTGGTAATCCGGATTTTTCACCAGTTCCAGCAGCGCCTGCGGCGGCTCGGTACGTGACCACTGAAAAGCCGTGGTATCGGGCAGAATATCGGCAATTAAACGCCCCGTGTTGCTGGGCTTCATCGGCTCGGTATCAAACATCACCAGACAAAAGCGACTTTTTGCCTCAGAGGGCGCCAGAGTTGCGCACAAGCAGAGCTTCTGCGGCAGCAGGCAGCGTTGACAGCGGCGAACGCGATTACCTCGGGCAAGGAAAGGACGCGTGGCGCGCGCAAGGCGCTCAGCGCGTAACTGAAGAACAGCGTTATCGGTCATGGGGAAACACGTTGAAAAACGCTATTGTCGCAGAGGTGAAAACGGGGCACAAGATGCGCCCCGTAGAGATTATAATGATTCGTTAAGCCAGCTATCAAACGGGGCTTTTGGTACAGCGCCGTTAAGCATGTCGACGATTTCACCTTTTCTGAAGATCATGATGGTCGGAATGCTGCGGATACCGAAACGGGCGCTGAGTTCACGCTCGGCTTCCGTATTCACTTTAACAAAACGCACTTTGCCGCTACGCTCTTCCGCGACATCTTCAAAAATCGGGGCGAAGTTACGACATGGACCACACCAGGGGGCCCAAAAGTCAACGACCACCGGGAGATCGTCTTTTAACAGTTTATCCAGTGTCTCACCGGTCGCATTGATCACCTCCCCATCAAACAGGTCGTGACCACAGCGTCCGCATTTAGCCGCTTCCTGGACACGATCGTCAGGGATGCGGTTGATAGCCTGGCAGCTGGTACAAACGGTATTCATAACTAACCTCTGGATGAGTGGAGTGGACTTCACGGCATAAACGCCAGTATGTTTCTATTATGTTACATATTATCGGAGAGTCTGTTCTAAACAACAATGCGTTTTATTCAATGAGTACAATAGTCCTTAGCTTTTAAATGAAATAATGGCTAACGACGTGCACATCGGGTAATCTGCGCGCTTCGCGCAGAGCAGGTGGAGAAAAACATGAGCGACGAACTGAAGAACAAAAACGGCAAGGTCAAAGTGATGTACGTCCGCAGTGACGATGACTCGGATAAACGCACCCAAAATCCACGTACTGGCAAAGGCGGCGGTCGCCCCGGTACTTCCCGAGCCGAAGGCGGTCGTCGCCCTGCCCGTGATGAACGAAAGGGTCCGAACAGCGAACGTGGTCGTGAACGCGGGCGTGACCGCGATGTAGAACGCGACCGCAGACGTGAAGATTCACCGTGGCGTACCGTTTCCCGCGCACCGAATGATGACGCAGCGGATAAAGCCGATCACGGCGGTATTAGCGGTAAGAGCTTTATCGATCCTGAAGTATTACGCCGTCAGCGCGCGGAAGAAACCCGCGTTTACGGTGAGAATGCCTGTCAGGCTCTGTTCCAGAGTCGTCCGGACGCTATCGTCCGCGCCTGGTTTGTTCAGAGCGTAACCCCGCGTTTTAAAGAAGCATTACGCTGGATGGCGGCAAACCGCAAAGCCTATCACGTGGTTGACGAAGCCGAGCTGGCGAAAGCCTCTGGCACTGAACACCACGGTGGCGTCTGTTTCCTGATCAAAAAACGTAACGGCACCACCGTTAAGCAGTGGGTCAGTCAGGCAGGGGCGCAGGATTGCGTGCTGGCACTGGAAGATATCGCTAACCCGCATAACCTGGGCGGTATGATGCGTAGCTGCGCGCACTTCGGTGTGAAAGGCGTGGTGGTTCAGGATGCGGCGCTGCTGGAATCGGGGGCGGCTATCCGTACTGCTGAAGGTGGAGCAGAGCATGTTCAGCCGATTACCGGTGACAGCATTGTCGATGTGTTGGACGATTTCCGTAACGCGGGTTACACGGTAGTGATGACCTCAAGCGTGAAAGGTAAACCGCTGTTTACTACCGCGCTGCCGGAAAAAATGGTGCTGGTATTAGGGCGTGAGCGTGAAGCTCTGCCAGAAGCAGCATGTTCAGCCGACGACCTGTGCGTGGCGATTGACGGTACCGGCAAGGTAGAAACGCTCAATGTTTCTGTCGCGACCGGCGTTTTGCTCGCGGAGTGGTGGCGTCAGAACAAAGCCTGATAATAAAAATGCCAGCGAATCGCTGGCATTTTTTTACTCGCTTTCTGCGGGTAATACCGGCATCCAGTCAATCGGTTTTTCACCTCGTTGTTCCAGCCATTCATTCGCCAGTACAAAGTGATTGCAACCAAAGAAACCGCGATGCGCAGAGAGCGGTGATGGGTGGGGCGCTTTCAACACATGGTGACGCTGCGCATCAATAATCGCGCCTTTCTTCTGTGCGTGAGAACCCCAGAGCAGGAAAACCACGCCTTCCCGATGTTGGTTAATCAGGCTGATGACTTTATCGGTAAATGTTTCCCATCCAAGGCTGGCGTGAGAATGTGCCTGACCGGCGCGAACGGTGAGTACGGTGTTGAGTAACAGTACCCCCTGGCGTGCCCAGCTTTCCAGATATCCGTGCGTGGGGCGGGTGAAGCCGGGAATTGTTGCTTCCAGCTCTTTGTACATGTTCAGCAACGAAGGCGGAGTGGCAATCCCCGGACGAACAGAGAACGCGAGACCGTGTGCCTGGCCTGGGCCGTGGTAAGGATCCTGACCCAGGATGACAACTTTCACGTCACCAAGCTCGGTAAAACGAAACGCGTTAAACACATCTTTTTGCGGCGGATAAATTGTCATTCCTGACTGACGCTCGCCGGCAACAGTATGCAGTGTGTTAACAAAATAAGGCTGCTGTTTTTCTTCAGCCAGCACATCGTGCCAGGTTAATTCGGTGGCCATCTCGCTCTCCTGCGAATTTTCAATCCCCCTAGCTTAACTGCTTCTTTCGACGTCGCAAAATTCTGTACGTTTCTCAATGGTCTACCCCTTAAAGATAGTTGAAAATTTATGTAAAAAGTTTAGCTGTGTACACGGCGTAAGTTGATGTAAAACAATAAAATCCACCTATCACCACTTTTCATGTGTGGTTTTTATTGATTTAAATCAAAGATTCGAGGGTGTGTGAGGGGTATATATACACTCAAGCAACAATGGTTTTACCAATTGGCCGGATGACGGCCAACCGAGATCAAATAATTTTGCCGGGGAGGCATCAAATGATTACAGGTATCCAGATTACTAAAGCTGCAAACGACGACCTGCTGAACTCTTTCTGGCTGCTGGACAGCGAAAAAGGCGAAGCACGCTGCATCGTTGCGAAAGCAGGTTTCAATGCTGATGAAGTCGTTGCTGTCAGCAAACTGGGAGAAATCGAATACCGTGAAGTACCGGTAGACGTACAGCCGGAAGTCCGCGTGGAAGGTGGTCAGCACCTGAACGTGAACGTTCTGCGTCGCGAAACGCTGGAAGATGCAGTTAAGCATCCGGAAAAATATCCGCAGCTGACCATCCGTGTTTCTGGTTATGCAGTGCGTTTCAACTCTCTGACCCCAGAACAGCAGCGCGACGTTATCGCTCGTACCTTTACTGAGAGCCTGTAAGGCTCACGGGGAATAGCCCCGTTTAGCAAAGAATCAAAAAGCGGAAGATGCCAGTGTGTCTTCCGCTTTTTTGCATCCGTTAGTAAAAGATCCTTACCGCGCAATACACCAACAGCAGCGCCAGAATGATATTCAACTGCCGGCCGTAACGGCGAAAAACGCGCTGAAAAAGATGGCCCGCCAGCGCCCAGCAGGCATTTGTGAAGGTGCCGATCAGCGCCAACAGAATACTCACCCCAATCAGCCAGTGTGCGTCCTGAGTGTACGGTAATACAAACGTGGATAACGCGGTAATGCCGTACAAAATGATTTTGACGTTAACAAACTGCAAGCCAAAACTCGCCCAGAAGCTAATCGGCTCTGACCGCAAATCATCGTTTGTAGCCGGGCTGGTGGCGATCTTCAGCGCCAGCCACAGGATATAAGCTGCCCCAGCCCAACTGAGCCAATGGATGATGGCAGGATCCATAACCGCCAGTGAAAATGACGGGCGAAACGCTGCTGGCGTATAAAATGCCGCAGGTTTTACAGCGAGTTAAACAACGTGCGCCCCATGTGCGGTTGTCTTTACAGTCACTCAATTGTTATGTAATTCGCGATGCGTTGCTCAGTGATGAGGTCGATCTGGGGGGGGGGTTATCGGGTGGGTAATGACGATGCCCTTGAGTTGATGCCGCTAGGCGATCAGTCACTGGCATTAGTTGCTTCGCCGCTGCTCCAGCACGTTAATTTTACTCAGTATAACCAGCACATTCCCTGCAGTTTTATCATTAATGAGCCGCAATGTATTTTCAGACAGCGCTTCGAGGGGCTACTGCGTAAACGACAGATTACGCTGGAAAATACCATTGAGTTATGGAGCATTGAAAGCATTAAGCAGTGCGTATCGGCAAATCTTGGGGTCAGCTTTTTGCCGCGTTTTGCCGTTGAGAGGGAGCTACGTTCAGGGGAATTGATTGAATTACCGTACAGTGAACAACCTGAGTTAATTACGGCATTGTGTGGTTATCATGCCGGAAAAGTCGTTAGTCCGGCGATGCGTGTGTTCCTTGAGTGTATTGAAGAGAGTTTTGCATCACGTGAAAAAATGCCGGGCTAAACGGCCCGGCATTCGGTTTACTCTTTGTCGGACTGCTGGGTAGCAGCTCCGCTCGGCTTACGACGTTTGCCGATATTTTTTGCATCGCGGTGACGTTTTTTCACCCGCGGCTTCTCTTTCTCTTTCGCTTTTTTCTCGGCGCGCTTCGCCAGCACTTTCTTGGATGGTTTACCGTTGGATTTCTCACTTGGCGCGCGCGTGGTTGGACGCAGTTCGTCGATGACGCGTGCTTTCAGCGGCTCGTCAATATAGCGGCTCGCTTTGCCGAGAAGCAGATGGTCGTGCGCTTCAACCAAAGAGATCGCAGTACCTTTACGACCTGCGCGACCGGTACGGCCAATGCGGTGCAGATAGGCATCGCCACTGCGCGGCATGTCGAAGTTAAACACATGGCTGACGTCAGGAATATCGATCCCGCGAGCGGCAACGTCGGTGGCTACCAGCACGTTCACGCGACCATCGGTCAGGCGTTTGATCGCTTCATTGCGTTTGTTCTGCACCATCTCGCCTTCGAGATAGCAGTTGTTAATGCCCGCCTGGCGCAGCCAGCCTGCCAGCTCGTGCACACGCTCGCGTTTACGTACGAAGACAATCGAGCGGGTCGCTTCCGGCTGTTTTAACAGATGGATCAGCAGGGCAGTTTTGTGCTCGATGTCATCAGCACGGTAGTAAAACTGATGGATCTTCTTGCGTTCGCGGGTGGACGGATCCGCTGAGACTTCGACCGGATCTTCCAACAGACGCTCGGCAAAATCTTTAATCGCATCGCCTTCCAGCGTGGCGGAGAACAGCATGGTTTGCTTACGCCAGCGGGTTTCACCGGCGATATGTTCGATGTCCTGGGCAAAACCCATGTCCAGCATACGATCTGCTTCATCGAGAATTAGCGTCTCAACCGCATGGCAGTCGAAGTTTTCTTCTTTAATGTATTGCAGCAGACGACCCGTGGTGGCAACCACGATGTCCTGGTTTTCGCTAAAGACTTCCATGTGGTTCATGTAAGCCACGCCGCCGGTAATGGTCGCGATATCCAGATGCGTATTTTTCGCCAGCTCACGGGCGTGTTCAGCAACCTGCATCGCCAGTTCGCGCGTTGGCGTCAGGATTAAAATGCGCGGCGGACCGGATTTCTTGCGTGGGAAGTCGAGCAGGTGCTGCAACGCTGGCAGCAAATATGCCGCCGTTTTACCGGTGCCTGTCGGCGCAGAACCGAGTACATCACGGCCATCGAGCGCAGGCGGAATGGCGGCAGCCTGAATGGCGGTCGGGCGAGTGAAACCTTTTTCCTGGAGGGCATCCAGAAGGCTTTCATCGAGTTCAAGTTCGGAAAAAGTCGTTACAGTCATGTTCTACCTCTGAGTGGGGCGCTGATTATAGACGTTACGGCTGCAATCTTCATCTGTTTGTATGGATATACCTTCTCAGGTATTGTTTTTATCCTATGTTATCGTTTTTTTTCCAGGAAGGTTGTTCTTCATGCCCCAGTCTACATCCGTACTGAAACGTAATGGATTTACTTTTAAGCAGTTTTTTGTGGCACACGATCGCTGTGCAATGAAAGTCGGAACGGACGGCATTTTATTGGGGGCCTGGGCCCCCGTTGCGGGCGTAAAGCGGATCCTGGATATTGGTACCGGGAGCGGCCTGTTGGCGCTGATGCTGGCCCAGCGCACTGATGAAAACGTCATCATTGACGCCGTGGAGCTTGATGTCGACGCCGCGCAGCAGGCGCAGGAGAACATCGCGCACTCTCCGTGGATGCATCGCGTGAGTGTTCATACAGAAGATGCGCAACAGTGGATACCGCGTCAGACCGTGCGTTTTGATTTGATAATCAGCAATCCTCCCTATTATGAACAGGGCGTGGAATGCGCTACACCGCAGCGCGAGCAGGCCCGCTATACCACCTCGCTCGATCACCAGGCGTTGCTTACGCTGGCGGCGGACTGCATTACGGAAGACGGTTTTTTTTGTGTGGTGCTACCGGAGCAGATTGGTAACGCATTTACTCAGCAGGCGCTTAGCATGGGCTGGCATCTGCGATTGCGCACGGATGTAGCAGAAACCGAGGCCCGTCTACCGCATCGGGTATTGCTGGCATTCTCCCCGCAGGCCGGGGAGTGCTTTAGCGACAGGCTGGTGATCCGTGGGCCAGACCAACGTTACTCTGAAGGTTATACGGCGCTGACCCAGGCGTTCTATCTGTTTATGTGATGACTGAGCGGCGAGAGAATTGACGGGCCCGCCTCTGGAAGCTGTTCTGGGTAATCCAGCGTGTAGTGCAGGCCCCGACTCTCTTTGCGCATCATCGCGCAGCGGACAATCAGCTCGGCAACCTGCACCAGATTGCGCAGCTCCAGTAGGTTGTTCGACACACGGAAATGGGCGTAATACTCGTCGATTTCCTGTTGCAGCATGGTGATACGGCGCAGGGCGCGTTCCAGACGTTTAGTGGTGCGCACAATACCGACGTAATCCCACATGAACAGCCGCAGCTCATGCCAGTTATGCTGGATAACAACCAATTCATCTGGATTTTCTACCCGGCTTTCATCCCAGCCCGGGAGCGTGCTGACGCCGCGTGCATAAGGCATACGCCTGTCGATATCTTCAGCCGCGGACCAACCGTAAACCAGACACTCCAGCAATGAGTTCGATGCCATCCGGTTGGCGCCATGCAGGCCGGTGTAACTCACTTCGCCGATCGCATACAACCCATCGACATCGGTACGGCCAAAGTCATCAACCATCACGCCGCCGCAGGTATAGTGCGCGGCAGGCACGATGGGAACAGGTTCTTTGGTTAGATCAATGCCCAGTCCCAGCAACTTTTCATAAATCATCGGGAAATGCTGACGAACAAATTCTTCCGGTTTATGACTGATATCGAGGAACATGCAATCTGCACCCAGGCGCTTCATTTCATGATCAATGGCGCGGGCGACAATATCGCGGGGAGCCAGTTCGCCACGCTCGTCAAAATCGGGCATAAAGCGTGAACCGTCCGGGCGTTTCAGGTGCGCGCCTTCGCCGCGCAGCGCTTCGGTCAGCAGAAAATTGCGCGCCTGCGGATGATACAGCGCTGTTGGGTGAAACTGGTTAAACTCCAGGTTGGCGACGCGGCATCCCGCACGCCAGGCCATTGCAATTCCGTCACCCGAGGAAATATCCGGATTGGTGGTGTATTGATACACCTTTGACGCGCCGCCAGTGGCCAGCACTACCGACTTAGCATGGCAGGTTTCTACGGCTTCTTTATTACGATTCCAGATCCAGGCACCGACAACCCGACGCGTTCCCGGCAGACCGATTTTATCGGAGACAATCAGGTCGACAGCATTACTGCGCTCGAGAACCCGGATGTTGGGATGATTTTGTGCCTGGCTGACGAGGGTGGTTTCGACTTCTTTGCCGGTAGCATCCGCAGCGTGCAGGATACGTCGATGGCTGTGACCGCCTTCACGGGTCAGGTGATAGCTCTCTTCACCGTTAGGCTGAACCTGCGTATCAAATAAGACGCCCTGATCGATAAGCCATTGAACGCAGGTACGGGCATTGCTGGCGACAAATTCAACCGCATGGCGATCGCACAGCCCGGCCCCGGCAATCAGCGTATCTTCAACGTGGGAGTCGATACTGTCGGTTTCATCGAAAACCGCGGCAATACCGCCCTGGGCATAAAATGTCGAGCCTTCGCTGACCGGCCCTTTGCTCAGGACAATAACCTGATGCTTTTCAGCCAGGCGCAGCGCCAGTGAGAGTCCGGCAGCCCCGCTGCCAATGATCAGCACGTCACAGGATAATTCAGGAGTCGTATTCATGATTTTTGTTTAATTTACTAAACAGTGTTTGGTCACCATAGCACCACATTGCGCGATACTGCACGTTTTATTTTTAAACGTGTTGCAATGACTAAACATGAAAGAAAAACATGATGAGGGCGAAATAGGCAAAAATATTTTGTGAAGCAGGCCGTTAGCACCAGATTATGTGATGAAATAAAGTGCCCGTTGGGTTACTCTGCAAGCGGTGAAATGGGCATTTCTGTACAGATAGTGCGTTGATCGGGTTATGTAGACTTATAATGAGAGATAAGACCTGTCTACAACATGACAAACAAAAAACAATGCGTAACGGAACTTTACGAAACTTGAGCACTCTAAGCATTTGCTTGCTCATAGTGAAGCTGATGGAGTGGCGTTTCGAAGGCGCGTGGAAATTTGGTTTGGGGAGACTTTACCTCGGATGAGCGAGCAGTTAACGGACCAGGTCCTGGTAGAACGGGTCCAGAAGGGAGATCAGAAAGCCTTTAACCTACTGGTAGTGCGCTATCAGCATAAGGTGGCGAGTCTGGTTTCTCGCTATGTACCATCGGGTGATGTACCCGATGTAGTACAAGAAGCATTTATCAAAGCCTATCGTGCGCTGGACTCGTTCCGGGGGGATAGTGCTTTTTATACCTGGCTGTATCGTATTGCGGTCAATACAGCGAAGAATTACTTGGTCGCTCAGGGGCGTCGTCCACCTTCCAGTGATATAGATGCGATTGAAGCAGAAAATTACGAAAGTGGCGGTGCGCTGAAAGAAATTTCGAACCCTGAGAACTTAATGTTGTCAGAAGAACTGAGACAGATAGTTTTCCGAACTATTGAGTCCCTCCCGGAAGATTTACGCATGGCAATAACCTTGCGGGAGCTGGATGGCCTGAGCTATGAAGAGATAGCCGCTATCATGGATTGTCCGGTGGGTACGGTGCGTTCACGTATCTTCCGAGCGAGGGAAGCTATTGATAATAAAGTTCAACCGCTTATCAGGCGTTGACGATAGCGGGATACTGGAAAAGGTATTAGGCATGCAGAAAGAAAAACTTTCCGCTTTAATGGATGGCGAAACGCTGGATACTGAGTTGCTCAAAGAGCTGGCTCACGACCCGGAAATGCAAAAAACCTGGGAGAGTTATCACCTGATTCGCGATTCCATGCGAGGTGATACTGCCGACGTTCTCCATTTCGATATTTCCGCCCGCGTAATGGCCGCCATCCAGGATGAGCCGGTACGCCAGACGGCGCCATTGATTCCTGAGGCCCAGCCAGCACCGCACCAGTGGCAGAAAATGCCGTTCTGGAAGAAAATGCGTCCGTGGGCCGCGCAGCTTACTCAAATGGGTGTGGCCGCGTGTGTATCACTTGCAGTTATTGTTGGCGTCCAGCACTATAATGGGCAATCTGAAACGTCCCAGCAGCCCGAAACGCCGGTATTTAATACATTACCGATGATGGGTAAAGCCAGTCCGGTAAGCCTGGGTGTACCTTCTGATGCGACGGCCAGCGGCGGTCAACAACAGCAGGTACAGGAGCAGCGTCGTCGTATTAATGCCATGTTGCAGGATTACGAACTGCAACGTCGACTGCACTCTGAACAGCTTCAGTTTGAGCAGGCCCAGACACAGCAAGCCGCTGTGCAGGTGCCAGGAATTCAAACTTTAGGAACGCAATCGCAGTAATGAAGCAACTTTGGTTTGCCATGTCACTTGTGGCTGGTAGCCTGTTCTTCTCTGTCAACGCCTCGGCCAATCCTGCGTCCGGGGCGTTGTTGCAGCAGATGAATCTGGCCAGCCAGTCGCTCACCTATGAGCTGTCATTTGTCAGCATCAATAAGCAGGGTGTTGAATCCCTACGTTATCGCCATGCCCGCCTGGATAACCGTCCGCTCGCGCAACTGTTGCAAATGGATGGTCCGCGCCGGGAAGTGGTGCAACGTGGCAACGAAATCAGTTATTTTGAGCCAGGTCTCGAACCGTTCACTCTGAACGGCGACTATATCGTTGACTCACTGCCCTCCCTGATTTACACCGACTTCAAACGTCTTGCTCCCTACTATGATTTTATCTCAGTAGGCCGCACCCGTATTGCCGATAGGCTCTGTGAAGTGATCCGCGTTGTGGCGCGTGACGGCACCCGTTACAGCTATATCGTTTGGATGGACACTGAGACCAAGCTGCCAATGCGTGTTGATCTTCTTGACCGTGATGGCGAAACGCTGGAACAGTTCCGCGTCATCGCGTTTACTGTTAACAACGGTGTCAGCGACAGCATGCAGACGCTGGCGAAAGCCAATCTGCCGCCGTTGTTGTCAGTTCCTGCGGGTGAGAAAACCAACTTCAACTGGAGTCCGTCGTGGTTGCCGCAAGGCTTCAGCGAGGTGTCCAGCAGTCGACGTCCGCTGCCGACGATGGATAACATGCCGATCGAATCACGGCTTTATTCCGATGGTCTGTTCAGTTTCTCCGTGAACGTAAACCGCGCGATGCAAAACAGCGCCGATCAACTGCTGCGCACTGGACGCCGCACGGTTAGCACCAGCGTGCGAGATAACGCCGAAATCACTATTGTCGGTGAGCTTCCGCCGCAAACGGCGAAGCGTATCGCGGACAATATTAAGTTCAGGGCTGCACAATGATTAAAGAGTGGGCGACGGTCGTCTCCTGGCAAAATGGTCTGGCGACGGTCAGCTGTGATGTTAAAGCATCATGTAGCAGCTGTGCTTCCCGGGCCGGATGCGGGAGCCGCGTGCTGAACAAACTGGGACCACAGACCACACACACCATCGTGGTGCCCTGCGACGAACCCTTGACCCCTGGTCAAAAAGTTGAACTGGGCATTGCCGAAGGTAGCCTGCTCGGTTCGGCGATGCTGGTCTACATGTCTCCGTTGGCGGGACTGTTTCTTTTCGCGGCGCTATTCCAGGTACTGTTTGGTTCCGATCTTGCGGCATTAAGCGGAGCAGTGTTGGGGGGCGTGGGCGGATTCCTGATTGCTCGTGGATACTCTCGTAAGCTTGCTGAACGCGAAGCCTGGCAGCCGGTCATTCTGAACGTTGCTCTCCCACCCGATCTTATTCGCGTCGAAACCCAGCAGTGATATCTTTGCCTGATGGCACTGCGCTTATCAGGCCTACAGCGTCCTCAGATGCAGGCGTAGGCCGGATAAGGCGTTTATGCCGCCATCCGACAAAAGTTTCATCGACTTTGCAAAGTTGTTTCCAGTTCCCGCTATCCTTGCTCTATGAACATTTCCTCGCCTCAGCGTTGTAGTGTAGAATGCGGCGTTTCACTTAAACAGACGTTAAGCTCAGAACAGCGACTTCTCAGAGCCTGCTCAGGCGGGCGTAAGGCACAATAATTACACTATATGAAGAACATACGTAACTTTTCAATCATAGCTCACATCGACCACGGTAAATCGACGCTGTCTGACCGTATTATCCAGATCTGCGGTGGCCTGTCTGACCGTGAAATGGAAGCGCAGGTTCTCGACTCGATGGATCTTGAGCGTGAGCGCGGTATTACTATCAAAGCGCAGAGCGTGACGCTCGATTTCAAAGCATCTGATGGTGAAACCTATCAGCTTAACTTTATCGACACCCCGGGCCACGTTGACTTCTCGTATGAAGTTTCCCGCTCGCTTGCCGCCTGTGAAGGTGCACTGCTGGTGGTTGATGCCGGGCAGGGCGTGGAAGCGCAGACCCTGGCTAACTGCTATACCGCCATGGAAATGGATCTGGAAGTGGTGCCGGTTCTGAACAAAATCGACCTACCGGCCGCCGATCCTGAACGCGTAGCGGAAGAGATCGAAGATATCGTCGGTATCGATGCGACAGATGCCGTTCGCTGCTCGGCGAAAACTGGCGTTGGCGTCACTGACGTTCTTGAACGTCTGGTACGCGACATTCCGCCGCCGGAAGGTGATCCGGAAGGCCCATTACAGGCGCTGATCATCGACTCCTGGTTCGACAACTACCTTGGCGTGGTGTCGCTGGTGCGTATTAAAAACGGCACCATGCGTAAAGGCGACAAAATTAAAGTAATGAGCACCGGTCAGGTCTATAACGCCGACCGCCTGGGGATCTTTACGCCAAAACAGGTTGACCGTACCGAGCTGAAATGCGGCGAGGTAGGTTGGTTGGTTTGTGCGATTAAAGACATCCTCGGCGCGCCGGTTGGCGATACCCTGACGCAGGCGCGTAACCCGGCAGACAAACCGCTGCCAGGCTTTAAAAAAGTGAAGCCACAGGTTTACGCCGGTCTGTTCCCGGTCAGCTCTGACGACTATGAAAACTTCCGTGACGCGCTTGGCAAGCTGAGCCTGAACGACGCCTCCCTGTTCTACGAACCGGAAAGCTCTACCGCGCTGGGCTTCGGCTTCCGTTGTGGCTTCCTTGGTCTGCTGCACATGGAGATCATTCAGGAACGTCTGGAGCGTGAATACGATCTGGATCTGATCACTACCGCGCCGACCGTAGTCTACGAAGTCGAAACCACGGCGAAAGAGACTATCTACGTCGATAGCCCGTCCAAGCTGCCGCCGCTGAACAACATCTACGAACTGCGTGAGCCGATCGCTGAGTGTCACATGCTGCTGCCGCAGGCTTACCTTGGCAACGTCATCACCCTGTGTATCGAGAAGCGTGGCGTCCAGACCAACATGGTTTACCACGGTAACCAGGTGGCGCTGACGTATGAGATTCCGATGGCGGAAGTAGTACTCGATTTCTTCGACCGTCTGAAGTCGACCTCTCGCGGCTATGCGTCGCTGGACTATAACTTCAAACGCTTCCAGGCGTCTGACATGGTGCGCGTTGATGTCCTTATCAACAACGAACGTGTCGATGCGCTGGCGCTGATTACTCACCGCGACAACTCCCAGAGCCGTGGCCGCGAACTGGTTGAGAAGATGAAAGATCTAATCCCTCGCCAGCAGTTTGATATCGCGATCCAGGCGGCCATTGGTACGCACATCATCGCGCGTTCAACCGTGAAGCAGCTGCGTAAAAACGTTCTGGCGAAATGCTACGGCGGTGATATCAGCCGTAAGAAAAAGCTGCTGCAAAAACAGAAAGAGGGTAAAAAGCGCATGAAGCAGATCGGTAACGTCGAACTGCCGCAGGAAGCGTTCCTCGCCATTCTGCATGTCGGTAAAGACAGCAAATAATCTTAAGGAGTTGGCATGGCGAACATGTTTGCCCTGATTCTGGTGATTGCCACACTGGTGACGGGCATTTTATGGTGCGTAGATAAATTCATCTTCGCACCAAAACGCCGGGAGCGTCAGGCAGCAGCGCAAGCTGCTGCAGGTGATTCACTGGATAAAGCAACGCTGAAAAAAGTATCCCCTAAGCCGGGCTGGCTGGAAACCGGGGCATCCGTTTTCCCGGTACTGGCGATTGTGCTGGTGGTACGTTCATTTATTTATGAGCCGTTCCAGATCCCGTCAGGTTCGATGATGCCGACGCTGCTTATCGGTGACTTTATCCTGGTGGAGAAATTCGCCTACGGGATTAAAGATCCGATTTACCAGAAAACGCTGATCGAAACCGGTCATCCGAAACGCGGTGATATCGTGGTGTTTAAATACCCGGAAGATCCGCGCCTGGACTACATTAAACGTGCTGTCGGTTTACCGGGAGACAAAGTAACGTACGATCCAGTGGCGAAAGAAGTGACTATTCAGCCAGGATGCCGTTCCGGTCAGGCGTGTGAAAACGCGCTGCCGGTAACGTATTCGGATGTTCAGCCAAGTGATTTCGTACAGACCTTTGCGCGCCGTAACGGTGGGGAAGCGACCAGTGGCTTCTTTGAAGTTCCGCCGAACGAAACGAAAGAGAACGGTATTCGTCTCTCTGAGCGTAAAGAAACGCTGGGTGAGGTTACGCACCGCATTCTGACCGTGCCAATCGCGCAGGATCAGGTGGGAATGTATTACCGCCAGCCTGGTCAGCAACTGGCAACCTGGATCGTCCCGCCAGGGCACTACTTCATGATGGGTGATAACCGTGACAACAGTG
Organism: Citrobacter sp. ABFQG; assembly: GCF_004322975.1. Classification (NCBI taxonomy): domain Bacteria; kingdom Pseudomonadati; phylum Pseudomonadota; class Gammaproteobacteria; order Enterobacterales; family Enterobacteriaceae; genus Citrobacter; species Citrobacter sp. ABFQG. The sequence continues at coordinate 4,334,044 of NZ_CP036435.1, read as the reverse complement.
CGGACAGCCGTTACTGGGGATTTGTGCCGGAAGCGAATCTGGTGGGTAAAGCGACCGCTATCTGGATGAGTTTCGATAAGCAAGAAGGTGAATGGCCGACCGGTGTGCGTTTAAGCCGTATTGGTGGCATTCACTAATCGCCGATAATCGTTCACGTTGTCGTCATTACGGCGGCAGCGTGAATTATTTCTCGGATAAATTCCCGCAGACTAACGACATCCCTTGTCGTTGTGTATAGAATATTCCCCCGAAGTTTTAGGTTGGCACCGACAGGTTGCCACGGCACACGAAACAGCGTTGGTTTGTATATAAAAGCATGCAGGCGAAGCCAGATGGCTCCGCAAAGTGCGTATATCAGGTCTGTTTCGTGTGCTGAATTGTTGACGCATTCATTTATTGGTATCGCATGAACCCCATCGTAATTAATCGGCTTCAACGGAAGCTGGGCTACACTTTTAATCATCAGGAGCTGTTGCAGCAGGCATTAACTCACCGGAGCGCCAGCAGCAAACATAACGAGCGTTTAGAATTTCTGGGCGACTCTATTTTGAGCTTTGTTATCGCTAATGCGCTGTATCACCGTTTCCCTCGAGTGGACGAAGGTGACATGAGCCGCATGCGCGCAACGCTGGTTCGCGGCAATACGCTGGCTGAATTAGCCCGTGAGTTTGACCTCGGTGAATGTTTACGTTTGGGGCCTGGTGAGCTGAAAAGCGGCGGCTTCCGTCGTGAATCGATCCTGGCCGATACCGTTGAAGCGTTGATCGGCGGCGTCTTCCTCGACAGCGATATTCAAACCGTTGAGCAATTAATCCTGAACTGGTATCAAACTCGTCTGGATGAAATTAGCCCAGGCGACAAACAAAAAGATCCGAAAACGCGCCTGCAGGAATATTTGCAGGGTCGCCACCTGCCTCTGCCGTCTTATTTGGTGGTACAGGTCCGTGGTGAAGCACACGATCAAGAATTTACTATCCACTGCCAGGTCAGCGGCCTGAGTGAACCGGTGGTTGGCACAGGTTCGAGCCGTCGTAAGGCTGAGCAGGCTGCCGCCGAACAGGCGTTAAAAAAACTGGAGCTGGAATGAGCGAAGAGAAAACTTACTGCGGATTTATTGCCATCGTCGGTCGCCCGAACGTCGGCAAATCCACCCTGTTGAATAATCTGCTTGGGCAGAAGATTTCTATTACCTCACGTAAGGCTCAGACAACACGTCACCGTATTGTTGGCATCCATACTGAAGGCGCGTATCAGGCGATTTATGTTGATACCCCGGGCCTGCATATGGAAGAAAAACGAGCGATCAACCGCCTGATGAACAAAGCGGCGAGCAGCTCGATCGGTGATGTTGAACTGGTTATTTTCGTTGTGGAAGGCACCCGCTGGACGCCGGACGACGAAATGGTGCTCAACAAGCTGCGTGATGGCAAAGCCCCGGTTATTCTGGCTGTGAACAAAGTAGACAACGTTCAGGAAAAAGCCGATCTGTTGCCGCACCTGCAGTTCCTGGCAAGCCAGATGAACTTCCTTGATATCGTGCCGATTTCTGCCGAAACCGGCTTGAATGTCGATACCGTTGCGGGCATCGTGCGTAAGCATTTGCCGGAAGCTATTCATCACTTCCCGGAAGATTACATCACCGACCGTTCTCAGCGCTTTATGGCCTCTGAAATCATCCGTGAAAAGCTGATGCGTTTTCTGGGTGCTGAACTGCCGTACTCCGTTACCGTGGAAATTGAGCGTTTTATCTCCAACGAGCGCGGTGGTTACGATATTAACGGTCTGATCCTCGTTGAACGTGAAGGGCAGAAGAAGATGGTTATTGGCAACAAAGGGGCCAAGATCAAAACCATCGGCATCGAAGCGCGTAAAGACATGCAGGAGATGTTCGAAGCGCCGGTTCACCTCGAACTGTGGGTGAAGGTGAAATCCGGCTGGGCCGATGACGAACGCGCGCTGCGTAGCCTCGGTTACGGCGACGACGTCTAAACCCATCTTCTGAAAAACGGCGAGTATATGGAAGGATGGCAACGAGCCTTTGTCTTGCATAGTCGCCCCTGGAGCGAAACCAGTCTCGTGCTGGACGTCTTCACGGAAGAGTCGGGTCGCGTGCGCCTGGTGGCTAAAGGCGCACGTTCCAAACGTTCTAATCTCAAAGGCGCGCTCCAGCCTTTTACCCCGTTGTTGCTTCGCTTTGGTGGACGTGGAGAGGTCAAAACCCTACGTAGTGCTGAAGCCGTTTCTCTGGCACTCCCTCTTAGCGGTATCACGCTGTACAGCGGTTTGTATATCAACGAGCTTGTCTCGCGCGTACTCGAGTACGAAACCCGCTTTTCTGAACTCTTTTTCGATTATCTGAACTGTATTCAGGCGCTGGCTGGCGCTACGGGTTCGCCAGAACCTGCATTGCGTCGCTTTGAGCTGGCCTTACTTGGACATCTGGGGTACGGCATCGATTTTTCCCACTGTGCGGGCAGCGGCGAGCCGGTAGACGACACCATGACCTATCGTTACCGGGAAGAAAAAGGGTTTATTGCCAGCGTCGTTATTGATAACAACACCTTTACCGGACGCCATCTCAAAGCACTTGGGTCGCGTGAATTTCCTGATGTCGATACGTTACGCGCAGCTAAACGCTTTACCCGCATGGCGTTAAAGCCGTATCTTGGTGGTAAGCCGTTAAAAAGCCGGGAACTGTTCCGGCAATTTATGCCAAAACGCGCAGTAAAAACAAATAATGATTAACGAGGATTGTCATGGCTGAATTACTGTTAGGCGTCAATATTGACCACATTGCCACGTTACGTAATGCACGCGGTACCGCATATCCGGACCCGGTTCAGGCAGCGTTTATCGTTGAACAGGCGGGCGCGGACGGTATTACCGTACATCTGCGTGAAGACCGTCGCCATATCACCGACCGTGACGTGCGTATTTTGCGCCAGACGCTGGATACGCGCATGAATCTGGAAATGGCAGTCACCGAAGAGATGCTGGCGATTGCCGTTGAGACTAAGCCGCATTTTTGCTGCCTGGTGCCGGAAAAACGTCAGGAAGTTACCACTGAAGGTGGTCTGGACGTCGCCGGTCAGCGTGACAAGATGCGCGATGCCTGCAAACGTCTGGCGGACGCAGGCATTCTGGTTTCGCTGTTTATCGATGCCGACGAAGAACAGATTAAGGCCGCTGCGGAAGTTGGCGCGCCGTTTATTGAAATTCACACCGGCTGTTACGCCGATGCGAAAACTGACGCAGAGCAGGCCAGCGAACTGGCGCGTATCGCCAAAGCGGCGACCTATGCTGCAAGCCTTGGCCTGAAGGTGAATGCAGGTCACGGTCTGACGTATCACAACGTTAAAGCTATCGCACGGATCCCGGAAATGCATGAGCTGAACATTGGCCATGCCATTATCGGGCGCGCGGTGATGAGCGGTCTGAAAGATGCCGTAGTCGAAATGAAGCGCCTGATGCTGGAAGCGCGTGGCTAATGGCGATTTTGGGATTAGGTACGGATATCGTGGAGATTGCCCGCATCGAAGCGGTAATTTCCCGTTCCGGCGACCGCCTGGCAAGACGTGTGCTCAGCGACAACGAATGGGCAATCTGGGAAACGCATCAGCAGCCGGTGCGTTTTCTGGCGAAGCGTTTTGCAGTCAAAGAGGCGGCAGCAAAAGCCTTTGGCACGGGTATTCGCAATGGGCTGGCGTTTAATCAGTTTGAAGTCTTTAATGACGAACTCGGTAAGCCGCGTCTGCGATTATGGGGAGAGGCGTTAAAACTGGCGGAAAAACTCGGCGTCGCGCATATGCATGTGACGCTGGCCGATGAGCGTCACTACGCCTGCGCTACGGTGATTATCGAGAGTTAGATTCTGCACGTTGCCGGATGGCGACGCGTGGCGTCTTATCCGGCCTACGGGTTATACGATTATTGCAGGGCTGGGTAGGCCTGATAAGCATTAGCGCTATCAGGCTTCACCGCCGGATGGCGACGCGGTTAAAGTTTATCGGCGTGGTGCATCAGCACAAACTTATCCCACAACTGCTCTTCTGTTTCGACATGTGCCGGATCTTTCAAAATAGTATTGGGGATCGGGCACACCTTCTGGCAGGTTGGCGTGTCGTAATGGCCTACGCATTCCGTACATTTGTCGCTGTTAATCTCGTAAATGCTATCACCCATCGAAATCGCCTCATTCGGGCATTCGGGCTCGCACATATCGCAATTGATACACTTTTTAGTGATTAACAGGGCCATCAGGAAACTCTCAAAACATCACAAACCGGGCGGGCATTATACGCGCATTCTTTGCTCAGACCAGTTTTTTTACCAGAGCTTCGCTGTGGCGAATACGTTCCGGAGCATGCTCCAGATCCTGCTGCACCAGAGCCATAAACAGTAAATCAGTGAGCATCATTTGCGCATGAGTGGAAGAAATCGCTGCGCTGCGCGTGGCCTGCTCCTCGGCAATCGTGTACAGACAATGACTTGCCCGTTGCTGCAGGGCATTGGGTGTAAATCCAGTGATGGCGAGGATTTTCGCGCCGGTGCGCAACGTTTCATCCGCAGCCAGGTTGAGCTCGCGGCGCTCTCCGGTATACGAAATGGCCAGCAGCAGATCGTTGGGCGAAAGCGCTTGCACCGTCGCCAGCAGGGCGTGCATATCGCGTTCCACCACCGCGTTAAAACCAATCTTCAGCAACTTCCAGGCAAAATTCTGTGCCACCAGACCCGATGCGCCAATCCCGGTCACGATAATGCGCCGGGCTGAGCGCAACATTGTGACGCTCTCCATCAGTTTCTCTTCGCTGTTGACGTCCAGCGTCGCATGCATCGCCGCCACGTTCTCCTGAATCAACTTTTCCCCCACCAGACGCATAGGATCGTCACCGCGAATCTGATTATGTACCGGAATGGAATGGGGGTTGGGATTGCTGGCCAGCGCTTCGCTGATCGCCAGTTTGAGTGCAGGAAATCCTTTAAAACCCATCTTTTGCGCGAACTTCACCACGCTGGACTGGCTGACGCCCGCCTCCGCGGCCAACTGCTGCGAACTGAGATGACGCGCAGTATCCGGCTGGGAAAGGAGATAATCTGCCAATTTTTTATCGCTTTGCGCGAGGTCCGGGTAACGCTGGCGAATGCGAATTAAACAGTTCATGCTGTCTCCTGGCGAAAACGTGATGGCGATTACAAAACAAAATTTCATTCGCCTGGATGAATATAATATTCCATTATGGCAGATTATTATGAATTAAAAATTCCTAAGGAACAAAAAATGAATCTCGGTGCATTAGTTTCAGAAACCCGCAATCCCCAGACCATGGACCTGGATGCGCTCTCCACGCTGGAGTTGGTTCATCGTTTTAATCAACAGGATACGCTGGTAGCCGAAGCAGTAAAAGCAACTCTGCCTCAAGTTGCGTGTGCGGTTGATGCGGCAGCTAACGCACTAAAAGCAGGTGGTCGCATTATTTACATGGGAGCGGGGACCAGCGGGCGTCTCGGGGTACTGGATGCGTCTGAATGCCCACCGACCTTCGGCGTTCCACACGGTCTGGTGGTTGGATTGATTGCCGGGGGGCCGGGCGCGCTGTTGAAGGCGGTTGAGGGTGCGGAAGATAACCCACAGTTAGGTGAAGACGATCTGTGTGCGCTCAATCTTACCGCGCAGGATCTGGTGGTGGGGCTGGCAGCATCTGGTCGCACGCCGTATGTAATTGGTGGGCTGAAATATGCGCGTTCGGTGGGCTGTACGACGGTGGCTATTTCTTGCAATCCGGATTCCCCTATCGCGCATGAAGCGGATATTGCCATTTCTCCGGTAGTGGGGCCAGAGGCGCTGACCGGGTCAACACGACTGAAATCCGGCACCGCGCAAAAGCTGGTGCTCAATATGATCTCCACCGGAGCGATGGTGAAGTTCGGTAAGGTTTATCAGAATCTGATGGTGGACATGCAGGCAACCAACGTCAAACTGGTCGATCGGGCGTGCCGTATGGTGGTTGAAGCCACGGGCATTGCGCGTGAACAGGCGCAAGCGCTGCTAAAGCAGACTGATTTTGACGTTAAGCCAGCTATTTTAATGGCGCTCACCGGCCTTGACGCCGCCGCCGCCCGCGAAAAGCTTGCCGCTCACCAGGGTTTTTTACGCGCGGCGTTAGAACACTAAGAGGTGTATATGGATAAGACGGTGGTGCTGGCCAGCGATATTCTACTGGGCGTTGGCGGAGAGAAAAATATTCTGCGCCTGGAAAACTGTATGACCCGCGTCAGGGTTGAAGTTCAGGATGATGGACAGCTCGATATCCCTCGTCTCAGGCAACTGCCCGGTGTCAGCGGCTACGTGAAGCAGGGCGCGCAGCACCAGATTATTGTCGGCCCCGGTAAAGCGGCCAAAGTGGTGGATGCCATGCGTTCCCTGATCGCCGATGGCGGCGAGCGAGCAGGTGCCAATGATATCGAGCGCACAAAGTCAGAGGCCAAAGCAAAGTACAAAGCGCCGATGAGCGATGCGCTGCGCAAGCTGGCGAACGTCTTTATCCCTCTTATTCCGGCGTTTATCGCCTCTGGTTTGATTACCGGCATTATTAACATCCTTAAGCGCCCGGACATCGTGGGGGATTTTGCGACCCACTATCCGAATATGCTGGGGTTGATGGGCATATTTGGCAGCGCCGTGTTTGCCATTATGAATATTCTGGTCGGGGTGAATACCGCCAAAGTTTTCGGTGGCTCCCTGGCGATGGGCGGGGTGATGGCGGGGATCCTCTCCAGTCCGCAACTGGCACAAATCACGCTGTTTGGCGAAGCGTTGCAGCCGGGGCGCGGCGGGGTGATCGCGGTACTGCTGGTGGTGGCGTTGATGTGTTGGATCGAACGCAAATTCCGCGAGCTGTTGCCAGAATCACTGGAGCTTATCCTTAATCCGCTGCTGACTACCATCATTACCGGCGTAATCGCGATTGTGGCGCTGCAACCGCTTGGCGGCTGGATTTCTGAGTCTATTGCTCACGGCGCATCCTGGGCTATCGATCGCGGCGGTTTTCTGGTCGGTGCCGTGCTGGCAGGAACCTTCCTGCCGTTGGTGCTCACTGGACTTCATCAGGGATTGGTGCCCATCCATGTTGAGCTGGTTCAGGCACACGGTTATAACGCGCTCTTTCCGATCCTGGCGATGGCGGGCGTTGGGCAAATAGGTGCTGCGATCGCGGTTCTGATGAAAACCCGAAATGCGCGGTTAAAAAAAGTAATCAAAGGTGCACTGCCTGTCGGACTGCTGGGTATAGGCGAGCCGCTGATTTTTGGCGTAACGCTGCCGTTGGGTAAGCCGTTTATCGGTGCATGTCTTGGCGGCGCGGTAGGTGGAGCGCTGATTAGCTACTGGAAGGTGGCGACGGTCATCACATTTGGCATCTCCGGATTACCGCTGGCACTGACGATTGTTGCCGGAAAAGTGATGTTCTATCTGTTAGGCTATCTGGTAGCAGTTATCGCCGGGTTCCTGTTTACCTGGCTATTGGGATTCACTGATCCAGAGGAATAAGGTTTGACCAATCACCAGCGCCGCGTTGTCTTTTTTGATTTGGATGGCACGTTACACCAGCAGGATATGTTCGGTAGTTTTATTCGTTATCTGCTGCGTCGCCAGCCGCTGAACGCGTTGCTGGTGCTGCCTCTGCTACCGGTGATTGCGCTGGCATTGCTGATACAAGGGCGCGCCGCCCGCTGGCCAATGAGCCTGCTGTTATGGGGATGCACTTTTGGTCGCAGCGAGGCGCGTCTGAAAGCGCATCAGGCCGACTTTGTGCGCTGGTTTCGCAGTAACGTGACGGCGTTTCCGCTCGTTCAGCAGCGCCTGACAACCTACCTGTTAAGCTCTGACGCTGACATCTGGCTTATCACCGGCTCTCCGCAGTCGTTGGTCGAGCAGGTTTACTTTGATACTCCGTGGCTACCGCGAGTCAATCTGATCGCCAGCAAAATGGCGCGGGGATACGGCGGCTGGGTGCTGACTCTGCGCTGTCTGGGCCATGAGAAAGTGACGCAACTGGAGCGGCAGATTGGCGCACCGTTGTCTCTCTACAGCGGCTACAGCGACAGTAAGCAGGATAATCCGTTACTCTCTTTTTGCCAGCATCGCTGGCGCGTCACGCCGCGCGGAGAGCTGCAACAACTCGAATAGAGTAAACGATAGCGTCTGTGTATAATGCGCCCGCTTTTATTGGTGGAGTAACCCCTTTGTCAGATGTTGAATTTAGCCACGAATACTGGATGCGTCATGCTTTAACGCTGGCTAAGCGCGCCTGGGATGAGCGTGAAGTCCCAGTGGGTGCGGTATTGGTACATAACAACCGAGTGATTGGCGAAGGCTGGAACCGCCCGATAGGTCATCATGATCCGACTGCCCACGCTGAGATTATGGCGCTGCGTCAGGGCGGCCTGGTGCTGCAAAACTACCGTCTGTTAGATGCCACGCTGTACGTCACTCTGGAGCCGTGCGTGATGTGCGCAGGCGCGATGGTGCACAGCCGTATCGGTCGGGTCGTTTTTGGTGCACGCGATGCGAAAACGGGCGCTGCCGGGTCATTAATGGATGTGCTGCATCACCCTGGGATGAATCATCGGGTTGAAGTGACAGAGGGGGTACTGCGGGATGAATGTGCCACGTTGCTCAGTGATTTCTTTCGCATGCGTCGGCAGGAAATCAAGGCCCTGAAAAAATCCGCTAATCAGTAAATACCAATCAGACTACTGGTCCTCTTTCTTCTGTGCCGAAAATAGCAGGGAAGGGGAGTGCGACAGGTAGTTTGACGACGTCTGAGTCAGAAAGGCTGAAAGCGGAAATTTATCTTTACCCAACAGCTCAGCCGGCGACACCGCCGGGTAATCCTGAGCCAGTTGCTGCGTTTCCTGCGCCTGTTTTTCTTTCTCCTGCAGATACCCCACCAGGCTAATCTGGTACTTACGGATATTTTCCACATAGGCGTAAGCTTCGTGGCCACGCGCATAGCCATAGGTCAGCTTGTTGTAATACGGCTTTTGGCTGAGCAGCGGTAGCCGCTGTTTTACGTCGGACCAACTGTTCGGGTTGCCTTTGGTTTTCACCGTTAGCGCCCGCGCATCAAGCATGTGCGCATAACCCATGTTATAGGCTGCAAGGGCAAACCAGATGCGTTCTCCTTCGGGGACGGTATCCGGTACTTTACTCATCATATCCTGCAAGTATCGCGCGCCGCCGCTGATACTCTGTTCGGCATCGGTACGGTCGGTCAGCCCGAGACTCTGAGCAGTATTTTTGGTCAGCATCATCAGTCCGCGTACGCCGGTCGGGGATGTGGCCTGCGCGTCCCAGTGCGACTCCTGATAGGATATTGCGGCGAGCAGTCGCCAGTCTATCTCCTGCGCATACTTCTCAAACAGCGGCTTAAGGTCCGGCAACACGCTGTCTACGGCGCGCAAAAAGGTGCGGGTATCGACATAGTCAAAATCATCGCCATGCCCGAGATATTTCTCTTCCAGCCGTGCCAGAGAACCGTCTTCATTCATGGTGTTAAAGAAATCCAACAAGGCGGCAGACAGCGTGTTGTCATCGTCCAGACGACTAAACCAGGTCACCGGCTGTTCGTCAGAGACGTCCAGCGCCACGGCCAGCTCAGGATGCACGCGTTGGTATAAGCTGATGGCGACAGAATCTGCAATGGTGTAATCCAGCTTTCCGGCGATTACATCATCGAGCAATTCGGTGGTGCCCTTTTTGTCATCAACTTTCCAGCTCAGATCGGGAAATTTTTTCTCTTTTAGCTGCTGGAGGTCGTTAACCACCACATGCCCCGGGGCGATAGTCAGTTGGCTTTCGTTCACGGTGGCAAGCGTGCGCGGGCGATATTGCCCAACCCGGTACACCAGCTGTTGTGAAACCGAATAATAGGTCGGGCCTGGCTGGTAATTTTTCACCCGCTCGCTGTTATAGACCAGGCCTGCGGCTAACAGGTCGGCATTGCCGTTATCCAGGTCGTCAAAAAGCTGGCTGATGTTCTGGCGTACGGTAACTTTTAACTTCACGCCTAAGTAGTCGGCAAATTCCTGGGCCAGTTCATAATCTAGGCCGAATTTTTTGCCGTTGAGGGTCGCGTAAGTTAACGGCGAGTCGATGGTACTGACGCGCAGCTCTCCCCGCGACTGAATGGCGGCGATACGATTTTCGGCTTTACCGAACCAGGGAATAGATGGCCAAAGGGCCGCTGCCAACAACAGCGTCAATATGCCGATGAACAGATAATTAATCTTTAATTTTTTCAATTAGTTAATTCTCTGAACCGTACGTTTTCTCTGCCTGCTGTGGTGCTGATTAAGAAGTGAAGTCGTCATTAATGAACGGCATTTTGCTTAAACTTGCGTCAGTTGGCAACTTATTCAGAAATCTGACCGCATTTGATGATAAGTGACTGTCGTGATTTTATTTCGACGCAAACGGTTTCGTCGGCGCGGTAGATTCTTTATAATGACGCCCGTTTCCCCACTTGGGCACACCGAAAGCTTAGAAGACGAGAGACTTATGATGGAAATTCTGCGTGGTTCACCTGCACTGTCTGCATTCCGTATTAACAAACTGCTGGCACGTTTTCAGGCTGCCAACCTCCAGGTCCACAATATTTACGCCGAGTACGTCCATTTTGCCGATCTGAATGCACCGTTAAATGAAGATGAGCACGCGCAGCTTGCACGCCTGCTGAAATATGGTCCTGCTCTGCAAAGCCACGCCCCGGAAGGAAAACTGCTGCTGGTTACGCCTCGCCCTGGCACCATCTCCCCGTGGTCTTCTAAAGCGACTGATATTGCCCACAACTGCGGTCTGCACCAGATTAGCCGCCTGGAACGTGGCATTACCTGGTATGTAGAAGCCTCTACACTGACCGCTGAGCAATGGCAGATGGTGGCCGATGAACTGCACGACCGCATGATGGAAACGGTTTTCTCTGCGCTGAACGATGCCGAAAAACTGTTTGTCCATCACCAACCGGCGCCGGTCTCCAGCGTTGATCTACTGGGTGAGGGACGTCAGGCGCTGATCGACGCTAACCTGCGTCTGGGTCTGGCGCTGGCGGAAGACGAAATTGACTATCTGCAGGATGCGTTCACCAAACTGGGGCGCAACCCGAACGACATTGAACTGTACATGTTTGCGCAGGCCAACTCCGAGCACTGCCGCCACAAGATTTTTAACGCCGACTGGGTTATCGACGGTAAACAACAGCCTAAGTCGCTGTTCAAGATGATCAAGAATACCTTCGAAACCACGCCGGACCACGTGCTGTCTGCCTATAAAGACAACGCCGCGGTAATGGAAGGTTCTGAAGTGGGCCGCTATTTTGCCGATCACAAAACCGGCCGCTACGATTTCCATCAGGAACCAGCCCACATCCTGATGAAGGTAGAAACTCATAACCACCCGACGGCTATCTCTCCGTGGCCAGGTGCGGCAACCGGCTCCGGCGGAGAAATCCGCGATGAGGGTGCAACCGGTCGTGGTGCAAAACCGAAAGCCGGGCTGGTAGGCTTCTCCGTCTCCAACCTGCGTATTCCTGGCTTTGAACAGCCTTGGGAAGAGGACTTTGGTAAGCCGGATCGTATTGTCACCGCGCTCGACATCATGACCGAAGGCCCGCTGGGCGGCGCGGCGTTTAACAACGAATTTGGTCGCCCGGCGCTGACCGGCTACTTCCGTACCTATGAAGAAAAGGTCAACAGCCATAACGGCGAAGAGCTGCGCGGTTACCATAAACCGATCATGCTGGCAGGCGGGATCGGTAACATCCGTGCCGATCACGTGCAGAAAGGCGAGATCGTCGTTGGCGCCAAGCTGATCGTCCTCGGCGGCCCGGCGATGAACATTGGCCTTGGCGGCGGGGCAGCCTCCTCTATGGCTTCCGGTCAGTCTGATGCCGATCTTGATTTCGCTTCTGTACAGCGTGATAACCCGGAAATGGAACGTCGTTGCCAGGAAGTTATCGACCGTTGCTGGCAGATGGGTGATGCGAACCCAATTCTGTTTATCCATGACGTTGGCGCGGGTGGTCTGTCTAACGCCATGCCGGAGCTGGTAAGCGATGGCGGTCGCGGTGGTAAGTTCCAGCTGCGCGATATCCTCAGCGATGAGCCGGGTATGAGCCCGCTGGAAATCTGGTGTAACGAGTCCCAGGAGCGCTACGTGCTGGCGGTTGCTGCCGATCAATTGCCGCTGTTTGACGAACTGTGTAAGCGCGAGCGCGCGCCGTACGCGGTCATCGGTGAAGCAACCGAAGAACAGCATCTGACCTTGAGCGACAGCCACTTCGACAACCAGCCGATCGACATGCCACTCGATGTGCTGCTGGGTAAAACACCGAAAATGACCCGCGATGTGCAGACGCTGAAAGCCAAAGGCGATGCACTGAATCGTAGTGAAATCTCGATTGCAGATGCGGTTAACCGCGTGCTGCATCTGCCGACTGTCGCGGAGAAAACGTTCCTCGTGACTATCGGTGACCGTACCGTTACCGGTATGGTGGCGCGTGACCAGATGGTTGGTCCATGGCAGATCCCGGTCGCCAACTGCGCGGTCACTACCGCAAGCCTCGATAGCTACTACGGCGAAGCGATGTCTCTCGGCGAGCGCGCGCCAGTCGCATTGCTCGACTTCTCAGCCTCTGCGCGTCTGGCTGTCGGTGAGGCGCTGACCAACATTGCGGCAACGCAGATTGGCGATATCAAACGCATTAAACTGTCGGCCAACTGGATGGCGGCTGCGGGTCACCCTGGCGAAGACGCCGGACTGTACGAAGCGGTAAAAGCCGTTGGGGAAGAATTATGTCCGGCGCTTGGCCTGACCATTCCGGTGGGCAAAGACTCTATGTCGATGAAAACCCGCTGGCAGGAAGGCAACGAACAGCGTGAAATGACCTCGCCGCTGTCGCTGGTGATCACCGCCTTTGCCCGCGTGGAAGATGTGCGCCACACCATTACCCCGCAGCTTTCTACTGAAGACAACGCCCTGTTGCTGATTGACCTTGGTCTGGGTCACAACGCGCTTGGTGCGACGGCGCTGGCGCAGGTTTACCGTCAACTGGGGGATAAGCCTGCCGATGTGCGTAACGTAGCGCAACTGAAAGGCTTCTACGACGCCATTCAGGCTCTGGTCGCACAGCGTAAGCTGCTGGCCTACCACGATCGCTCTGACGGTGGCTTGCTGGTGACGCTGGCGGAAATGGCCTTCACTGGTCACTGCGGTATTGAAGCTGATATCCACTCTCTGGGTGAAGATCGTCTGGCGGCGCTGTTTAACGAAGAGCTGGGTGCGGTGATTCAGGTTCGCGCAGGTGATCGTGAAGCGGTTGAGGCGTTGCTGGCTCAACATGGCCTGGCCGATTGCGTGCACTATCTGGGGAAAGCCGTGCAAGGCGACCGCTTCGTGGTCGAAGCAGATGGTCATGCGGTGTTCAGCGAAAGTCGCACCACAATGCGTATGTGGTGGGCGGAAACCACCTGGCAGATGCAGCGTCTGCGCGATAACCCGGAATGCGCCGATCAGGAACACGACGCTAAAACCAACGATGCCGATCCGGGTCTCAACGTCAAACTGACGTTCGATATTAACGACGATGTTGCCGCGCCGTATATCGCCACCGGTGCGCGTCCGAAAGTGGCCGTGCTGCGCGAGCAGGGCGTTAACTCCCACGTCGAAATGGCGGCAGCTTTCCACCGTGCGGGCTTTGACGCCATCGATGTACACATGAGCGATCTGCTGGGGGGACGCATCGGCTTGGGTAACTTCCAGGCGCTGGTAGCCTGCGGCGGCTTCTCTTACGGCGATGTACTCGGCGCAGGGGAAGGTTGGGCGAAGTCAATTTTGTTCAACAACCGCGTGCGTGATGAGTTCGAAACCTTCTTCCATCGCCCGCAAACCTTGGCGCTCGGGGTGTGTAACGGTTGCCAGATGATGTCTAACCTGCGTGAGCTAATCCCAGGAAGCGACCTGTGGCCGCGCTTTGTGCGTAACCACTCCGACCGCTTTGAAGCCCGCTTCAGCCTGGTCGAAGTGACGCAAAGCCCGTCCTTACTGCTTGCCGATATGGTGGGGTCAATGATGCCGATTGCCGTTTCTCACGGTGAAGGTCGTGTGGAAGTGCGTGACGGTGCGCATCTGGCTCAGCTTGAGAGCAAAGGTCTGGTGGCACTGCGCTACGTCGATAACTTCGGTAAGGTGACCGAGGCTTACCCGGCTAACCCGAACGGTTCGCCGAATGGTATTACTGCTGTGACCACTGAAAATGGTCGCGTCACCATTATGATGCCGCACCCAGAACGTGTGTTCCGTACCGTGAGCAACTCCTGGCACCCGGAAAATTGGGGCGAGGACAGCCCGTGGATGCGTATCTTCCGCAACGCGCGTAAACAGCTTGGATAATTAGCCTATGATCATCAAGCCCCTCTTGTGAGGGGCTTTTTTTTGTCTGCCGCCTGATAACGCTACGCTTATCAGGCTTACGGGGAAATGCGGTTGTAGGCCGGATAAGGCGTTCACGCCGCTATCCGGCAATAAACTCAGCGCTTGCACCTAAAAGTAAAGTGTCGGGAAATGCCGACATAGATAAGGTTACATTGTCGCCAAAAAGAGACATTTAATTATTTGATTTAAAACGAATTTATTTTTAAGTGTTACAGGTGTTGCTGATTGGCGACGGTGTGGGTGAAAAATGGACAATATCATTTCTCATATAAATAATCATATTTTCTATATTTATCATTGTGTTAATAAAGTGTTTTGAATATTGGCACAGATGCTGCATAATATTAAACAGTGGCTCATTCACCTTCTTATGTCAGCCCCTTCGGGACGTGCTACATAAACTTCGAATGACGCACAACAAGGTGCCTGCCGTCCAACATCTGATATTAGCGAAGCTCATATCAACCTCCGGGCGAAACGTCGAGTTAGGCACCGCCTTATTCCGCAACAAAGCCGGGTTAATCCCGGCTTTGTTGTATCTGGCGTTCCCCTCAGTTAGCATCAACCTATTCCTGTCCATTGAGAGTAACGCCTTGAAGCGCTGGTCAGTTTTCCCCCGATCTTTACGTCAATTGGTGATGTTGGCATTTTTGCTGATCCTGTTGCCGTTGTTAGTTTTGGCCTGGCAGGCGTGGCAAAGTCTGAATGCCCTGAGCGCGCAGGCTGCGCTGACGAACCGCACCACGCTGATTGACGCCAGACGCAGTGAAGCGATGACCAATGCTGCGCTGGAGATGGAGCGCAGCTATCGGCAATACTGTGTGCTTGATGACTCAACGTTGGCCAAGGTCTACCAAAGTCAGCGTAAACGCTACAGCGATATGCTGGATGCGCATGCGGGGGTGTTGCCAGATACCAAGCTCTACCAGGCGTTGCGTCAGGATCTTAACGATCTCGCGCAGTTGCAGTGTAAAAACAGCGGCCCTGACAGTGTGTCGGCTGCACGGCTGGAAGCGTTCGCCAATGCCAATACCGAGATGGTGCAAGCGACGCGTACCGTCGTCTTTTCTCGTGGCCAGCAGTTACAGCAGGAAATAGCCGAACGCGGGCAGTTTTTTGGCTGGCAGGCACTGGTGCTGTTTCTCCTTAGCCTGGCGATGGTGCTGTTGTTTACCCGTATGATTATCGGTCCGGTGAAGGGCATCGAACGGATGATCAACCGTCTGGGAGAAGGGCGCTCGTTGGGCGATAGCGTATTATTAACTGGGCCCCGCGAGCTGCGATCCGTGGGGCAGCGTATTATCTGGTTAAGTGAACGCCTCTCCTGGCTTGAGTCGCAACGGCATCAGTTTTTACGCCATCTTTCTCATGAGCTGAAAACACCGCTGGCGAGTATGCGTGAAGGTACCGAATTGCTGGCCGATCAGGTAGTGGGCCCGTTAACACCGGAGCAAAAAGAGGTGGTCGGCATCCTCGATGACAGCAGCCGCAACTTGCAAAAACTGATTGAGCAACTTCTCGATTACAACCGCAAGTTGGCGGATGATGAGGCTGAGCTTGAAAGTGTGGAAATCGCGCCGCTGGTGGAAAGCGTTGTTTCTGCGCATAGCCTGCCCGCTCGCGCCAAAATGATACATACTGATGTTGCGCTTGCGGTGAACGCCTGCCTGGCAGAACCGATGCTGTTGATGAGCGTGCTGGACAATCTTTATTCCAATGCGGTGCACTACGGCGCTGAATCCGGTAACATTTGGATCCGCAGCAGTTTGCATGGATCAACGGTATACATCGATGTAATGAATACCGGCACACCGATCCCTGAAGCAGAACAGACCATGATCTTCGAGCCTTTTTTCCAGGGTAGCCATCAGCGAAAAGGGGCGGTAAAAGGAAGCGGGTTGGGGCTAAGCATTGCCAGAGATTGCATTCGCCGTATGCGGGGCAAACTGTATCTGGTTGATGACCACGCGCAAAACGTTTGTTTTCGCATAGAACTGCCGCTAGCTGCTGCGAAAAATCACTAAAATAAACCTAAGTCTGGTGAGTATGCCATACGTTGTTGCCCGAATGCTTAAACGACATTTTCTTCATCGCGTCATCCTCGCAAGCCTGCCGTGCCTGGCACTGGTTGGTTGCGTCCCGAACGCGGTGAATCATATTATCGGCGATCCTTCGCAGGAGAAAATTCCGCCTAATCAACTGGCGGACTACCTTGCAACCGACTGTACGGATATCTGGTCGCTGTCTGGCCAGTCCACAGAAACCAACCCGCTGTACTGGCTGCGGGCGATGGACTGTGCCGATCGCATGATGCCGGTACAGGCGCGCAGTGAAGCCAGTGCTCAGCTCACGGATACCTGGCAGAGCGCTTTCAAACGCGGGATCCTGCTTGATAACGCCCGCATTACCCCGCCTGAACGGCGAGAGTCAGTTACGCGTCTCGACGCGTTAAGCCCACAAATTCCGAGTCAGGTTCGACCGCTTTATCAGGCCTGGTTCCGTAATCAAATGTTGCAGTTACAGCTTGCCGAAGAGCGCCTGCGCTACAGTAAGCTCCAGCAGTCGTCAGACAGCGATCTCGATACGCTGCGTCAACAGCAACAACATTTGCAGTCCCAGCTCGATCTCACGACCCGCAAGCTGGAGAATCTGACCGATATTGAGCGCCAGCTTTCAACGCGCAAACCCGCCGGTAACTACAATCCTGATGCGCCGCACGGGAACGATAAACTCACTACGCCTGATAACGAAGAAGGCGCAGCGCCGTCTGCCGATGAGGTTACGCCATGATAAGCCGTAAGCCCGCGCATCTGCTGTTGGTGGATGACGATCCGGGCCTGTTGAAATTACTTGGAATGCGACTAACCAGCGAAGGCTACAGCGTCGTGACCGCGGAAAGTGGGCAGGAAGGGTTACGGGTACTGAACCGTGAAAAAGTGGATCTGGTTATCAGCGATCTGCGCATGGATGAAATGGACGGCATGCAGCTGTTTACTGAAATCCAGAAAGTGCAGCCGGGCATGCCGGTGATTATCCTGACCGCTCACGGCTCCATCCCGGACGCCGTTGCGGCGACCCAGCAAGGGGTCTTCAGTTTTCTCACTAAGCCAGTCGACAAGGATGCGTTATATCACGCGATTGACGGGGCGCTGGAACAGTCTGCGCCTGCTACTGATGACAGTTGGCGTGAGTCCATTGTCACCCGTAGCCCGCTGATGCTACGTCTGCTGGAACAGGCGCGAATGGTGGCGCAATCGGATGTTAGTGTCTTGATCAACGGCCAAAGCGGAACCGGGAAAGAAGTTTTCGCCCAGGCTATTCACAACGCCAGCCCGCGCAGCCACAAGCCCTTTATTGCCATTAACTGTGGCGCGTTGCCGGAACAACTGCTGGAGTCTGAACTGTTTGGTCATGCGCGCGGCGCTTTTACCGGCGCGGTGAGTAATCGTGAAGGGTTGTTTCAGGCCGCAGAAGGCGGCACGCTTTTTCTCGATGAGATTGGCGATATGCCTGCACCGTTACAGGTGAAACTGCTGCGCGTATTGCAGGAACGAAAAGTCAGACCGTTGGGCAGTAACCGCGATATCGACATTGATGTGCGGATCGTTTCTGCGACCCACCGCGATTTACCCAAAGCGATGGCTCGGGGCGAATTTCGCGAGGATTTGTACTATCGCCTCAACGTGGTGAGCCTGAAGATCCCTGCGCTGGCCGAGCGTACGGAAGATATTCCGCTGCTGGCGAACCATCTGCTGCGCCAGTCTGCTGAACGGCACAAACCGTTCGTACGCGCCTTTTCAACCGATGCCATGAAGCGGTTAATGACCGCCAGCTGGCCGGGCAACGTGCGTCAACTGGTCAACGTAATTGAGCAGTGCGTGGCGTTGACCTCTTCGCCGGTGATCAGCGACGCGCTGGTGGAGCAGGCGCTGGAAGGGGAAAACACCGCGCTGCCGACCTTTGTTGAGGCGCGTAACCAGTTTGAGCTTAACTATCTGCGTAAGCTGCTGCAAATCACCAAGGGCAATGTGACTCACGCGGCAAGAATGGCGGGGCGCAACCGCACCGAATTCTATAAGTTGCTTTCTCGACACGAGCTGGATGCAAACGATTTCAAAGAATAAATCTGCGGATTATGTTAGCTTTATTCGATCAAAAGACAGGCGACCTTTTCAAGGAATAGCATGAAAAAGATTGATGCGATTATTAAACCCTTCAAGCTGGACGACGTCCGCGAAGCGCTGGCAGAAGTCGGTATCACCGGGATGACGGTAACGGAAGTGAAAGGCTTTGGCCGTCAGAAAGGCCATACCGAGCTGTACCGTGGCGCGGAATATATGGTGGATTTTCTGCCGAAGGTAAAAATTGAAATTGTGGTTACCGACGACATCGTCGATACCTGCGTCGACACCATTATCCGTACTGCCCAGACCGGCAAGATCGGCGATGGTAAGATTTTTGTCTTCGACGTGGCTCGCGTTATTCGTATTCGTACCGGTGAAGAAGACGACGCGGCAATCTAAGCCGCGCCGTTAATTTGTCGGCCTGATAAGCGTAGCGCATCAGGCCGAGTGATTGCCGGATGGCGGCGTAAGCGCCTTATCCGGCCTACTCGCACAATACATTACAAGACTTTATGCGGACCGAAGCATTCGTAATGAATGTTCTCGTTTTTCACGCCCAGGCCGACCAGCTGCTTCGCGGCGAACTGCATGAAACCAACCGGACCGCACAGATAAAACTGCATCGCCGGATCGCTGATTGCGCTTTCCAGTTTGTTCAAATCCATCAGACCTACGCTATCAAACGCACCTTTCGCGCGATCGGCTTCGGTTGGCTCACGATACCAGGTGTGTGCACTAAAGCGTGGCAGCGTTTTGCCGAGTTCATTTACTTCATCAGCGAAGGCATGTACATCGCCATTTTCTGCCGCGTGGAACCAGTTAACCTGCGCCGTATGCTTCGCTTTTGCCAACGTGTCCAGCATCGCCAGCATTGGGGTTTGTCCCACGCCCGCGGAGATCAGAGATACCGGGGTGTCGGTCGCGACGTCCATAAAGAAATCGCCCGCAGGTGCGGCCAGGTGAACAACGTCGCCAACATTCGCATGGTTATGCAGCCAGGTGGAAACCTGACCACCGTCTTCACGCTTAACGGCAATACGATAGCCTTTGCCATCAGGTTTACGGGTCAGTGAGTACTGACGAATTTCCTGATGCGGGAAACCTTCCGGCTTTAACCAGACGCCCAGGTATTGTCCCGGATGATATTCAGCTACTGCGCCACCATCGACAGGTTCAAACTCAAAGCTGGTGATCAGTGCACTGCGTGGGGTTTTTGCCACGATGCGGAAAGGACGGGTACCTTCCCAGCCGCCATTTTTATTGGCATTTTCGCTATAGATTTGCGCTTCACGGTTGATGAAAACGTTCGCCAGTACGCCATACGCTTTACCCCACGCATCCAGAACTTCCTGGCCTGGGCTGAACATTTCGTCCAGCGTTGCCAGCAAATGACCACCCACGATGTTGTACTGCTCTGGTTTAATCTGGAAACTGGTATGCTTTTGCGCGATTTTCTCAACCGCTGGCAACAGCGCCGCCAGGTTTTCGATATTGCTGGCATACGCGGCAATCGCGTTAAACAGCGCCTCGCGCTGATCGCCATTACGCTGGTTACTCATGTTGAAAATTTCTTTCAGCTCTGGGTTATGCGTAAACATGCGATCATAGAAATGTGCGGTCAGCTTCGGACCTGTTTCAACCAGCAGGGGAATGGTGGCTTTCACTGTAGCGATGGTTTGTGCGTCAAGCATACGGTCTTCCTTTATCTGAGACTTTAATGATGTATGTAAAATACATCTTATAAAAAATACCCCTGCATTGTAAATGGTTCTTTGTAACTTTGCGTTGTAATGGTTACATCGTGAAAAATCTGCATCACAAACCTGAAAAGAAATCCGTTGAAATTCAGCAGACCTTTGTTCTCCAAAGCCTTGCGTGCCGTGAAGGTAATCGTTTGCGTAAAATCCTTTGTCAAGACCTGTTATCGAAGAATGATTCGGTTATACTGTTGGCCGTCGTCCAACGGGACTGCCTTTTTAGGCCGAAATTCTATTGTTAGCTGAGTCAGGAGATGCGGATGTTAAAGCGTGAAATGAACATTGCCGATTATGATGCCGAACTGTGGCAGGCTATGGAGCAGGAAAAAGTACGTCAGGAAGAGCACATCGAACTGATCGCCTCCGAAAACTACACCAGCCCGCGTGTTATGCAGGCGCAGGGTTCTCAGCTGACCAACAAATATGCTGAAGGTTATCCGGGCAAACGCTACTACGGCGGTTGCGAGTACGTTGATATCGTTGAGCAACTGGCTATCGATCGTGCAAAAGAGCTGTTTGGCGCTGACTACGCTAACGTACAGCCGCACTCTGGTTCTCAGGCTAACTTCGCTGTTTACACCGCTCTGCTGCAACCGGGCGATACCGTTCTGGGTATGAACCTGGCACAAGGCGGCCACCTGACTCACGGCTCCCCGGTTAACTTCTCCGGCAAACTGTACAACATCATCCCTTACGGTATTGATGAGTCCGGCAAAATTGACTACGAAGACATGGCGAAGCAGGCCAAAGAGCACAAACCGAAGATGATCATCGGTGGCTTCTCTGCGTACTCCGGCGTTGTTGACTGGGCAAAAATGCGTGAAATCGCTGACAGCATCGGCGCATACCTGTTCGTCGATATGGCGCACGTTGCGGGTCTGATTGCCGCAGGTGTTTATCCGAACCCGGTTCCACATGCACACGTTGTGACCACCACCACCCACAAAACCCTGGCGGGTCCACGCGGTGGCCTGATCCTGGCGAAAGGCGGTGACGAAGAGCTGTACAAAAAACTGAACTCTGCTGTGTTCCCAAGCGCGCAGGGCGGCCCGCTGATGCACGTGATCGCAGCGAAAGCCGTGGCGCTGAAAGAAGCGATGGAGCCTGAGTTCAAGGTTTACCAGCAGCAGGTTGCTAAAAACGCCAAAGCGATGGTGGAAGTGTTCCTGAACCGTGGATACAAAGTGGTTTCTGGCGGGACTGAAAACCACCTGTTCCTGCTGGATCTGGTTGATAAAAACCTGACCGGTAAAGAAGCTGACGCCGCACTGGGCCGCGCTAACATCACCGTGAACAAAAACAGCGTACCGAACGATCCGAAGAGCCCGTTTGTGACTTCCGGTATCCGTATCGGTTCTCCGGCAATCACTCGCCGTGGCTTCAAAGAAGCGGAAGCGAAAGAGCTGGCTGGCTGGATGTGTGACGTGCTGGACAACATCAATGACGAAGCCGTAATCGAGCGCGTCAAAGGTAAAGTTCTGGATATCTGCGCACGCTTCCCGGTTTACGCGTAAGCCATACTGATTGCTGGATGGCGGTGTAAACACCTTATCCGGCCTACAGGTAACTCACATGTAGGCCGGATAAAAGAAGTGCCATCCGGCAGTTATATTGACTTAAGCAAGATTGTTTCATCGACTAAAGCCGCCATTGGTGGCTTTTTCTTTGCCTGAATCCATTTTCTCAATAAACGTATTTCTCGGCCCTGATTCAACGTTACTGCGCCGACAATCACGCCATTCTGCAGGTTAAACCATATTGCTTTATGCGCATCTGAATTGCCGCGTATGAACCAGCTTTCTCCCTGCATTTCGCCAACAAATTGTAGGTTGTCATTAAATTGGTCGGTCCAGAACCAGTCTGGTGTCTTCTCCGGCAACGGCAGATTTAGCATTGCGGCGGCGGCAATCTGTGCCTGAAAATTGGCGTTTTCCCAGCTTTCCATGCGTACTAACGAACCGTCAGGCTTGCGCGTTATCGCTACGTCACCGGCGGCGAAAATGTCCGGGGCGGCGGTGGTGCAGGCGCTATCAACGATAATGCCGTTCGCCGTCTCCAGCCCCGCTTCGCGGGCCAGCGTATCATTCGCCACGATACCGATGCCGTAAACCATCACATCGGCCAGCAGCGTCTCGCCGTTTTGCAGCATCAGCGAGAGACACTCTCCCGCTTCGGCGTGTTCAATGGCGCTGTTAAGTAACACCCGCACGCCCGCCTGCTGGTGGCGGGCAAGCAGGTAGTCGCGCACCGGAGCAGGCGCGTTACGGCCCATGACCGTTGGTGCCAGCTCCACCACTGTCACCTGACAGCCTCGTTGAGTCGCGCTGGCCGCCAGTTCCAGACCAATGGTGCCCGCACCGACAATGACAATCGACTTACCCGGCAACAAAGTGTCGCGCAGGCGCTCGGCATCAGCGGCATGACGCAGAGTAAAGCATCGATCGCCCAGCTTATCCAACAGCGGAAGGGGGCGTGCCGCAGCGCCCGTCGCAATCAGTAGCCGATCCCACGGATAACTCTGCCCATCAGCCAGCACCAACTGATGCGTTTGGCGGCCGAGCGTCTGTACAGTAACACCCAGATGCAGCTGTACGTTGTGTTCCCGCCACCAGTCAGCGGGGAGTATCGGCTGAAGTTGCGGATTGTCGTCCAGCAGCATCGCTTTGGAGAGCGGTGGACGTTCATAGGGCTGATGCTGCTCATCGGAAAACAGGTGTAATTCGCCGTCAAATCCCTGCTGGCGCAGTGCGGCAGCAGCCATAGCAGCAGCCTGGCCGCCGCCGACGATAGCGATAGTTTTTTGGTTCATAACGCCTCCTCAGAGATCCAGTCCGGCGGCAACGTGACGAATACCGCGAATACCCAGACCGGCGTCGGCATTGATCATTACGCCACTTAATGTGCGGTTGTTGCGTTTTGACGCCAGCATCACATACGGGCCGGTAAAATCCGCAGGTTCAGGGAAGAACTGTAGCGGCAAGATAGCGGCGATTTTTTCCGGTGTCAGCGACTGCATAATCGATGTATCGTTTTGTCCCAACGCCTGCGGGCCGCGTAGATCTGTCGCCATACCGCACGGACCGACACCGTTAACACGTACCTTTGGCGCCAGCTCGTAGGCCAACTGGCGAATCAGCCCGGTAGCTGCATGTTTAGAGGCGGTATACAACGGCCCGCCGCCGCCGGGATACCACGACGCATTGGACAGGGTAAAGATGATGCTGCCTTCGCTGGCGATAAGTGCCGGGGCGCAGGCTTTCGCCCCCAGCAGATAACCCAGCACGTTGACGTTAAACAGCTCATGAAAGCCGCTCTCCAGTGCGTCTGCAGGCGTATTGACCAGCGAGGCGTTGTGATCCCATATGCCCGCATTACCGATAAAACAGTCCAGCTTGCCAAACGCTGTGAGGATTTGATCCACCGCGCGCTGATAGTCGGCGTAGCAGGTGACGTTGCCTTCGATTGCCAGTACATGTTCGCCAAAGCGCTGACGCAGACTGGCAACTTTAGCTGGCGACAGTTCCAGCGTGGCGACCTGCGCACCTTCTTCGATGAAACGCTCGACCAGCGCCAGGCCAAGGCCGGAGCCGCCGCCAGTGATAAAGACCACGTTATCGCGTAAATCGCTCATCTGGCGTCCTCCGGAATATCAACAAACACATCGCTACCGTCCACATATACTGCGTAGGTGGTTAGCGGATCGGTGGCGGGTAAACATAACGCCTTGCCGGTTTTCAGGCAGAAGCTGGCGGCATGCAGTGGGCATTCCACCGTAGCGTCTTCTTCCAGATAACCTTCCGACATCGAGGCGTTACCGTGGCTACAGCGATCGTTAATGGCATAGAACTCGCCGCCAACGTTGAACAGCGCGATGACGGGCGAGGTATCAAGCCGGAGCGCTTCACCCTCCGGCAAATCCCCTACAGGGCAGGCAAATACACGGCTCATCAGAACAGTACACTCAGGTTATGGGAGGTGATCACCGCTTGATCCAGCACGATCTCACGCGCCAGTAAGCGCCACTCATCGCCGGGCAAACGACGGACTTTGTCCACGCGCGTGCCGACGTAAAACGTCTCGTCCCGCTCTTTTTGCGCGCGATACAGCAGATAGTTGAGGCGCACGGCGAACACGTCGGGCACGTCGGTTTCGCTGATTTGTAAGTTACTAATCAGATGACGGGTACGCGACGGCGGTTCTTCCGCCCAGGCCATGCCGGTTTCCAGCCGCGCGATGCGGCGCTCAAGCTGGTCTTTGTTGTCGTTGAAAATCCAGGTGGTTGGTGGCTGCACGCCTTTGCGGCGGTCGCGCGTCTGGGCGTTGACCGTGGTACGCATGGTGTAGCGAATGTCGTCATCCAGCTGCGCCAGCCAGTCGCGAAACTGCCAGTCGTCGAGCATACGCGCTTCTTCATACAGAAACTGGCTGATGCGATGATGCAGTTCGAGAGAAACTAAAGTGCTCATTTCATCACCTCCTGCTGGTAGGCGGCGGTTTTCTCGTGCACTTCCTGCCAGCTTTCGCTGCTGAGCAAATCGGCCCAGCGTTGGTACATGCCACGCGCGGCGGTTTCCGAAAAGATGTAGTTGGTGATCCCCGGAATGCCGTCTTCACGGCGTTTCTCCTGGCCAAGCCCCATTTCCAGACACAATTTCGTGTTGCGTGCGCGATGACCTTTCAGCAGTTTTTGAATTTCACACCAGTTTTCCGAGTCGTCCTGCTCCAGGAACCCGGCGGGGCCAAAAGCCCGCGTGGCGCTGTTTTCAAACGCGGCTTTCACTTCATCAGAGGCGGCTTTATCGGTAATACAGAACGCCCACACCTCAACCTGATCCGGCCCACGCGGGTGCCAGACGCGCAGCGTGGCGGTACCGTTGAGCCAGGAAAGCGTGGGGAAAATGTTGTTGTGACCGGCCAGACGCAGGGCGCGAACTTTACCCAGACGCTGCTCGGCTTCCGCGTAGGTGTCGCGGTAGTAGCTGGAGACCTCACCGTCGACCCAGACGTTGGCATCGGGATTCTCAGTAAAGAAAAATCCGCTGCCGTGCCCATCCTGACCGAACTGTAGCGCGTCTTTGGCGGTTTCCCACACCGGGCGGGCGGTCTGACCATCGCCGAGGCGCTTATCGCTACCGTCGTCTTTCGCTCCCAGCACCTGCACCGCAGAGGCATGGCTGAACAGCGCGTGATACTGGTCGCTGGCAAACTGTTCGGCGGGGAATTTCCAGTTACAATCGATGGTCCACTTTTGTACGCCACCGACGATTTCGGTGCCGCCTTCACGACGATCGAGTACGCCGTCGAGATACCAGGCGATGTCGCCGAGATAATCGCCAAGCGCAGGCGCGGAGGTATCCCAGTTACCGAAAATCAGTCCCTTGTAGCTCTCTACGCCAGGCACTTCGTTCAGCCCCCAGTGCGATTTGCATAAACCTTGCGGATAAGCGCGCGGCTCCAGCGGGACGTCGATCAACTCGCCGTTAATACCGTACGACCAGCCGTGATACGGGCAGGTAAAGGCGCGGGTATTGCCGCAGTCGGCGTAGCTGACGCGCATCGCACGGTGGCGACACTGGTTGAGAAACGCTTTGATGCTGCCGTCTTTCTGGCGAACCACCACCACCGCATCCTCGCCCATGTAGGTGTTAAAAAAATCACCGGGTTTAGGGATTTGGCTTTCGTGGGCGAGAAATAGCCAGCAGCGTCCGAAGATGCGTTCCAGCTCCAGTTGGTAAATTTCAGGGTCGGTATAAATTCGTGGGGTTACGCGACCGTTTTGCGTGTCGATCAGTTGGTAGATGTCTAAATTTGAGGGTGTGGTCATATTTTTTAATCCTGAAAGCTAAGATGTATTGACCTTCTTTTTTTGTACCCTAAGGATGTTGCTGGTTAGTTATCAATCTGTGAAATAGTAAATTTCTACCAGTTGAGACATTTTTTCGATAACAAGGAGAAGGGCATGGAACTGAGGCACTTACGCTATTTCGTAGCAGTGGCGCAGGCGCTGAATTTCACCCGAGCGGCAGAAAAGCTGCATACCTCTCAGCCGTCGTTAAGCAGCCAGATCCGCGATCTTGAAACCTGCGTGGGCGTTCCGTTGCTGGTGCGGGATAAACGAAAAGTTGCGCTGACGGCGGCCGGTGAGTGCTTTTTACAGGATGCGCTGGCGATCCTCGAACAGGCGGAAAACGCCAAAGTTCGTGCCCGTCGAACGGTGCAGGAAGATAATCATTTCTCCATTGGCTTTGTCCCTTCCGCAGAGGTCAATCTGTTGCCGAAGGTGCTGCCTTTGTTTCGTTTAAAACAACCGGATACGCACATTGAACTGGTGAGTCTGATCACCACCGAGCAGGAAGAGAAGATCCTCAGCGGAGAGCTGGACGTTGGCTTAATGCGCCACCCGGTGTACAGCCCGGATCTCGATTATCTGGAGCTGATTCATGAGCCGTTGGTAGTTGTGTTACCGGTGAATCATCCGTTAGCTAATGAGCAGGCAATCTCCGCAGAACAACTACACGGCGTGAATTTCGTCAGTACCGATCCGGCCTATTCCGGCGCGTTAGCGATGATTGTCAAAAACTGGTTTCAGCAGCAAAAAAGCCAGCCTAACATTGTGCAAGTGGCAACCAACATTCTGGTGACCATGAACCTGGTCGGCATGGGGTTGGGGGTGACTTTGATACCCGGTTATATGAATAATTTTAATACCGGACAGGTGGTTTTTCGGCCAATTATTGGTGATGTCCCAACCATCGCGTTGCTGATGGCGTGGAAAAAAGGATCTCTCAAACCGGCACTGACCGATTTTATCGCCACGGTACACGAACGTTTGGCCGTGAGTCTGACGGTGTAATGGTTACAACTCGCTGAGCTGTGACTCGACATACAGATAGCCAATTCCCATGAGTTGCTGGGCACGATTGAGCTGACCGAAGCTTATCTGAGTCGCTCTGGCGCGCGGGTTATCACCGTGATCAAACGGGTTAAACCCGGTTTGCTGCACCAAGGTATTGAGCCAGCTATCGCCAAAAGCACAGCTACGACCGTACAACCATATCTGATTAATATTCAGTATATTCAGAAAGTTATATAAACTAAGCCCAATGGCGTTGGCGGCATGCTCGGCCCAGGCCTGAATACGAACATCACCGTTCTGCCAGGCAGTAATAAGCTGGTCGGTGGTGAGCGTTTCCGGATCGTAAAGGGACGTCGGCTGCGATTTCATCCACACGCGGGCCTGTTTTTTCAACGCGCTCAATGATGCCACCGTTTCCAGACAGCCATAGCGACCGCAGTCACAGGCAATTCCATCGGGATGAACGATGGTGTGTCCAATCTGGCCGCTGCCATACAGGCTACCGCGCCAGATATTGTCGTTAATCACAAACGATGAGCCGATACCGTAATCAACGTTAATCACGCAAAAATCACCGTTAGCCGCTGGGTTTTGCCATTTTTCGGCCAGCGCCAGCATCACGCAGTCATTGTCCAGGCGGACCTGTACGCCGAGCATCTCTTCCAGCAGATATTTTATTTCTACCGGTGTTTTCCACGGGGCCTGGGGCATGGTTTTTGATGCGCCGGTGATCGGATCAACCTGGCCGTGAACGCCGAGCGCCAGATTAATCGTGACCTCGGGAAATTGTCGACGGTATTCCCGCCAGTGTGCAGCCAGGGCTGACAGCAGCGCTTTGGGGGTTTCCGGCTTAATGACCTCATGACGCCAGTCGCCGATGGCAACCAGCCGTGCGTCCGCCAGTTGGCTGGTGATACTGGTAGGGGTGACGTTGATACATAGCGTCCATGCGCCTTTTTCTGGCAAATGATAGCTGCCGCTGCTCAAACCGCGCTGGCTTAAGGTTTTTCGCGAATGACTGATTCTCCCCTCATCCATCAGCTCTTCGAGGATATTGCTGACCGCCGGGATCGACAGGCCGGTGAGCTGCGCCAGCTGTGACTTGCTGAGCTGCTTTTCCCGCCACAGGTGCGACAAAAAGATCTGCTTATTCGCCTGACGAACCCTGGCGTTGTTGAACCCCGAACGCTGCATTCACTTAACTCCCTTAACTATATTGCGTGAGCATTGCGCATTTTAGCGCCACTTAACTGCCGCAGAATAGCATCAAGTTGAATTTTTACTTTTGCTTATTGAGTGGAGAGCGGCATGTACGGTTCAGTTAAAGTCTGGCAAGAAACGATCACCCTCCCAACGTGGACGGCGGGTGAAGAAGATGCCAACCCAATGTTTCTGGAAAAGCGGGTTTACCAGGGATCTTCTGGCGCGGTGTATCCGTATGGCGTGATTGATACGCTGACCGGCAAACGTGAAATGCGCGACTATCAGGCGGTGTGGATGGAGAATGACTTCATTCGCGTCATGCTGTTGCCGGAGTTAGGCGGGCGTATTCATCGAGCGTATGACAAAGTTCAGCAGCGCGATTTTGTCTACTACAACGAAGTGGTGAAGCCCGCTCTGGTTGGTTTGCTTGGGCCGTGGATCTCTGGTGGCATTGAATTTAACTGGCCGCAGCATCATCGCCCAACCACTTTTATGCCAG
Source organism: Citrobacter sp. ABFQG (assembly GCF_004322975.1). NCBI lineage: Bacteria > Pseudomonadati > Pseudomonadota > Gammaproteobacteria > Enterobacterales > Enterobacteriaceae > Citrobacter > Citrobacter sp. ABFQG. Next base: position 4,305,117 of record NZ_CP036435.1, on the reverse strand, counting down.
TCGATTTTACGCAGCAACAGGGTGAACACGGCGAATATACCGTATGGATGGGTGAGGTAGAACCTATGCGCGGTTTACAGGTGATGACCGGATTTACGCTGTATCCGGATCGCGCCCTGATCGAGATAACCGGGAAGGTGTTTAACGGTAACGCTACGCCGCGCCATTTTTTATGGTGGGCGAATCCAGCGGTGAAGGGCGGCGACGATCACCAGAGCGTGTTTCCGCCGGATGTGACCGCAGTATTTGACCACGGTAAGCGTGATGTTTCTGCGTTTCCTATCGCCACCGGTACATACTATAAAGTGGACTACTCGGCTGGCGTGGATATCTCGCGCTACAAAAACGTGCCGGTACCGACCTCCTACATGGCTGAAAAATCAGATTATGATTTTGTTGGCGCATGGCATCACGGTGAGCGAGGCGGTCTGCTACATGTGGCTGACCACCACGTTTCGCCAGGGAAAAAACAGTGGACCTGGGGCTATGGCGACTTTGGCGTTGCCTGGGATCGTAACCTTACCGATGACAACGGTCCTTATATTGAACTGATGACTGGGGTCTTTACCGACAACCAGCCGGATTTCACCTGGCTTGCGCCGTACGAAGAGAAAGTCTTTGTGCAAAACTTCCTGCCCTACAGCGAACTGGGCATGGTGCAAAACGCCAGTACGCAGTTGGCGCTTCGTCTGGTACGTGAGCGTAGCCAGCTTTCTGTGGGCGTTTATGCGATTGCGCCGCTGCACGACGTGCAGATTACGCTTTCTGCCGATGGACAACCGTTCTATGAGCATACGCTGACCCTGGAGCCCGGACAAAGCTGGCTGGCTGATGTGTCTGACGATAACCATGCGCGGGTAACGATGACTGTCACTGGCGCCGATGGCACTACGCTTTTGCAGTACGAAGAGCACATCGCGCAAGAGTTACCACTGCCATCGGCGGCCGTCGCGCCAGCGCTGCCAGAAGCGCTTTCTAATACCGATGAACTCTATTTTATTGGTCAGCATCTGGAGCAGTACAACCATGCCAGCCGCTATGCCGAAGATTATTATCGCCGCGCGCTGGACGTTGATCCGCTGGACTACCGCAATAATGTGGCCCTGGGGACGCTGGCGCTAAACCGCGCCGACTGGGCGCTGGCGGCACAATGTGCCGGCAAGGCGCTGGAGCGGGCGCATAAGCTCAATAAAAATCCGCGTGATGGCGAGGCGAGTATGCTGCTGGCCGCCGCACAGGAACGTCAGGGCGATGATGACAGCGCGTGGGATAATTATTATAAGGCCAGCTGGAGCGGCAACTGCCGGGATGCGGCTTTCTGGTCGTTAGCGCGTCTGGCGATGAAGCGTCAGGACTACGCTGGCGCATTGGAAAAGGTGGAGCAGAGCCTGCGCTTTAACGGCAGTAATAACCTGGCGATGGGATTGAAAGCGCTGGCGCTGGCAAAGCTCGATCGCAATGCGCAAGCGCTGGACTACATTCGCCAACAGCTGGTGGATTATCCGCTGAGCTATACCCTGCACTATGCGCGCTGGGCTATCTGCCAGGACGAGGCGACAGCGCTTGCGCTGATCTCGATTACCGGGCGGCGTGGGACCAACGCGTGTGAACTGGCAGGCTGGCTGACCTCTTTGGGGCAAAAGGATGCTGCCCGTGGCGTGCTGGAACTGCTCGACAGCCAGGAAACGCTGCCGATGCTGTGGCGCGCCTCGCTGAGCGATAATCCACACCCCTTCATTGAACGTGCTCGTGAGTGTCTGCAAAACCGCGTGCGTTTCCCCAATACGCTGGATGAAGTGCAGATGCTGCAAACTCTTGAGCAATGCGCTTTTGCCCGCTATTTACTCGGCTGTTTCTGGTACAGCAAACGGCGTTATGCCGAGGCGGTTTCCTGCTGGCAGTTCACGCTTGCGCAGGAAGCGGATTTCGCTCCGGCGCATCGTTTACTGGGGATTTACGCCTGGAACAAACTGCACGATGCGCAGCAGGCGAAACAGTATCTGTCGCAAGCCGTGGCGCTAGAGCCGCAAAATGCCCGCTTCCTGTTTGAACTCGACTATCTCAACAAGCTGATGGCACAACCGGCTGAACAGCGTCTGCAGCGGCTGGAAGCCAGCAAAGAGATTGTCTTCCAGCGTGATGATCTGACGGTGGAACTGCTCAGCTTGTGGAATGGGTTGGGGCGCTATGACGATGCCGCCGCAGTATTACGTGAGCGGGTGTTCCATCCGTGGGAAGGCGGTGAAGGTAAAGCCACCGGGCAATATCTGCTTAATCAATTACATCGTGCGCTGGCTGCCGTGCAGTCCGGCGACCCGCAAACTGCTATTACGCAACTGCAACAGGCGCTGCACTATCCGCAAAACCTCGGAGAAGGCCGTTTGCCAGGGCAAACGGATAACGACATCTGGTATTTGCTGGGGTATTGCGCGCAGCTGCAAGGCCATTTCGAAGAATCTCAGCGCTACTTCTCCCGTGCGACGCGCGGCGGAAGCTCACTGGATGCCGGACGTTACTACAACGACCAGCCAGTGGACTATCTCTTCTGGCAGGGTATGGCGCAGAGAAAACTTGGCGATGATGCAGAGGCGGACGCTCTGTTCAATAGCTTCCTGCAATGGGTTGAGTCGCATCACGACAACGTGCCGGATGTCGATTTCTTTGCCGTATCGCTACCCGACCTGGTGGTGCTGGATACCTCAGCAGAAGCAAAACACCAGCAACACTGCCTGTTTATCAATGCGCTCGGGCATCTGGGGCTAGGAAATAGCGCCGCCTGTCAGCGTGAACTTGATGAACTCCTGCAACTCAATCCGGCACATGACAAGGCATTACTGCTGCGTCACGCCATTAACGTAAGGCTTTTCCAGTAACACCCGAAACGGGTGGGGGATAACCTCACCCGAAACCTACTGTACCCTGCGTTTCCCTGAAAGAGGAATCATAATGAATAACGCGCAGACACATTTAAAGATTGGTTACGTCTGGACTATCTGCCTGGTTGCGGCCTGCGGAGGTTTACTGTTTGGCTATGACTGGGTGGTGATCGGCGGGGCAAAACCCTTCTATGAAGCATATTTCTCGATTTCCGATCCGGCGCAATCCGGCTGGGCGATGAGTTCCGCGCTGGTTGGTTGTATCTTTGGCGCACTGATTTCCGGCTGGTGCGCCGATAAATTTGGCCGAAAAATGCCGCTGATTCTTTCAGCGATCCTGTTTAGCGCTTCTGCTTGGGGAACTGCCGTCGCCAGCAATTTCGACATGTTTATTGTCTATCGCATTGTGGGTGGCGTGGGGATTGGTCTGGCGTCTGCGCTAAGTCCGCTGTATATCGCCGAGGTCAGCCCCGCTGAAAAGCGAGGTCGCTTTGTTGCCGTTAACCAGCTCACCATCGTCATTGGCGTGCTGGCGGCGCAGCTTATCAACCTGATGATTGCCGAACCTGTAGCCACAGGCGCTACGCAGCAGGCAATTGTTGAAAGCTGGAACGGTCAGACAGGCTGGCGCTGGATGTTTGGTGCTGAATTAGTGCCTGCGGTAATTTTCCTGGTGCTGATGTTCTTTGTACCTGAATCGCCGCGCTGGCTGGTGAAAGCGGGCAAAGCCGATCGTGCGCGTGCCATGCTGCAGCGCATTGGTTCGGCGGAATATGCCGGGCAAACGCTGAAAGAGATTGAACATACGCTGCAAAAAGATAATCACAAGGTCGCGTGGTCAACGCTGTTACAACCGCAGATCAAACCGATCGTGATTATTGGCATGGTGCTGGCAGTGTTCCAGCAGTGGTGTGGGATCAACGTTATTTTCAACTATGCGCAGGAGATCTTCGCCTCTGCCGGATTCGACATCAACGGTACGTTAAAATCGATCGTGGCGACAGGGATCATCAATCTGGTCTTTACCCTTGCTGCTCTGCCGTTAGTGGACAAAATTGGCCGTCGTAAATTGATGCTGTTCGGCGCGTCAGGATTGACGGTTATCTACGTACTGATTGCCGGGGCGTACGGGTTGGGCATTATGGGCTGGCCGGTTCTGGTTCTGGTGCTGGCGGCAATCGCGATTTATGCTCTGACGCTGGCGCCGGTGACCTGGGTGCTGCTATCAGAAATTTTTCCCAACCGCGTGCGCGGGCTGGCAATGTCGCTGGGGACGCTGGCGCTGTGGATTGCTTGTTTCCTGCTGACCTATACCTTCCCGCTGCTCAATGCGAGTCTGGGCGCGTCGGGAAGCTTCCTGCTGTACGGTGTGATTTGCGCGATGGGCTTCATCTATGTTCTGCGTAATGTACCGGAAACCAAAGGCGTGACGCTGGAAGCGCTGGAAGAACAGCTGGCGGCGCAGCATACAAAAGTTGGTGCATCAACCCAACCGCGAAGCGCCCGCTAATGGATGGTCTGCTGACGCTACAAAACGCACATCTGCGGATGTGCGTCGATCCGCAGGGCGGTTCTCTATTAAGCCTGGTTTCGTTACAACATCAACAGGCCATTTTACGCGAAGGTCATGGTCAGCGGCCTGGTGATTGCGGCCTGTTCCCGATGCTGCCGGTCGCGAATCGGGTGGCGGGAAATCGTTTTATGCTGCGCGGTGAAGAGGTGGTTTTACCTCAGCATGGCGCAGACGACACTTTCTTCCTGCACGGTGACGGCTGGCTGCAACGCTGGCAGATTATTACCGCTACCCAAAGCGGCTGTTTGCTGCAGTTGCGCAGTTGGCACCCCTGCGGCTACGACTATACGGCGCGGCTTTGCTATCAACTGGAAACCTCAAGCCTGCACGCCTCGTTGACGCTCACTCATTGCGGTGAACAGCCAATGATCTATGGCTGCGGGTTCCATCCGTTTTTCGCCTTTGATAAGCGCAGCACGGCGCAGTTCACCGCCGGCGGTTACTGGCCGGAGGGGGAACAGCATCTGCCGCTGGAATGGCAACGCGATATCCCTTCAGCGGCGGATTTCATGCATGCGCAATACGGTGAGGATAGCTGGCTGAATGTCGGATATTCTGGCTGGAGCGGGCGGGCCGTTATTCAGCGGGATGTGATGAAAGTCACGATTTTAGCGCAAACTCCGTGGTTGATGCTGTTCAGAATGTCGGGTGAGGAGTTCCTGTGCCTGGAGCCGCAAACGCATCCGGTGAATGCCCACAACATGCAGGGGCAGCCGGGATTGCAGGTTTTAGCGCAGGGAGAACGCTGCCATTTTGCGATGCAAATTAGCGTCGAATAGGGCAAAAATCATGTTATCTGCCTGTTAATGCTCTCTTGCGCCAGCCTGCGTTTGTCGCCAGACTATCGCCTCCAAACGGGAGGGATTCATGGCTTTGCATTCCACGCGCTGGCTGGCGCTCGGTTATTTCACCTACTTCTTTAGCTACGGTATCTTTCTGCCTTTCTGGAGCGTCTGGCTCGAAGGGTTAGGGCTGACGCCGGAAACCATCGGTTTACTGCTGGGCGCGGGGCTGATTGCCCGTTTTCTCGGTAGCTTGCTGATTGCACCGCGTGTGAGCGATCCCTCTCGGCTGATCTCAGCGTTACGTATTCTGGCCTTATTGACGTTGGTGTTTGCGCTGGCCTTCTGGGCGGGGACCAACGTGGCGTGGCTGATGGTGGTGATGGTCGGCTTTAACCTGTTTTTCTCTCCGCTGGTGCCGCTGACCGACGCACTGGCCAACACCTGGCAAAAACAGATAACCATGGATTACGGTCGGGTGCGACTGTGGGGATCCGTGGCCTTTGTGATCGGCTCTGCGTTGACCGGCAAACTGGTGAGCCTGTTCGACTATCGGGTGATCCTGGTCCTGTTATCGCTTGGCGCCGCCTCAATGCTGCTGGGCATGATGATTCGCCCGAGCGTGCAGCCAGCGGGTGAAAACCGTCAGCAGGAGAGCGCAGGATGGCCCGCCTGGCGCGCGCTAATAACCCAAAGCTGGCGCTTTCTGGCCTGCGTGAGTCTGCTGCAGGGCGCGCATGCAGCTTATTACGGTTTCAGCGCCATTTACTGGCAGTCTGCCGGGTATTCCGCTTCGGCGGTGGGCTATTTATGGTCATTAGGCGTGGTGGCGGAAGTGATTATTTTTGCGCTCAGCCACAAGCTGTTCCGCCGTTTTAGCGCTCGCGATCTTCTGCTGCTTTCCGCCGTTTGCGGCGTGGCGCGTTGGGGGCTGATGGGCTGGAGCACAGAGCTGCCATGGCTGATTGTGGTGCAAATCCTGCATTGCGGAACGTTTACCGTCTGCCACCTGGCGGCGATGCGTTACATTGCTGCGCGACAGGGCAGTGAAGTGATTCGTCTCCAGGCGGTATATTCTGCGGTGGCGATGGGCGGCAGTATCGCCATCATGACCGTTTTCGCCGGCTATCTGTACCAGAACTTGGGCAGCGGCGTATTCTGGGTGATGGCGCTGGTGGCGCTACCAGCTATCGTTCTGCGCCCGAAAGTGGTGGCGCAGCCTGCGACGTTATGATTCAAGGATTTTGCGGATCTGCTGCTGCTGGTGAGACGTAAGCGCCAGATCCGCATGAATCAGCGGGGGAGAAAACAGCGGTAGCGGCGTGGTGTACGGTGTAATAATCAGCGTTACGCCACGCGGCGCTCCCTCTTTTTGAAAGTCCTGCATCGGCATATGCTTTACGTTGAGCGGCAGCAGCGTCAGTTCGCGCAGCTGTTGCTCTATATGCGCTTCAAGTTGTTCGTTACTACCGGTCAGCAGGATAATCTGCTTTTCGTGCAAATCCTTCTCCTGCATCAGCCAGGCGCCGAAAATAACGGCGACCAGGCCGATCTCTTCTTCTGAAAACTGGACATCGTATTCCGCTTCAAAGCCGTGAATCGCCTCGCGGGTAGTTCGAACCAGCCGGGGATAAAGTCGGCTGAACTCCTCCGGTAGCGTGTTATCAATGCCGATGGCAAACACGCTGCGGTTCAGTGCCTGGGCCAGGTGGATATACAACTGGTCATTCAGCCCTTGCTCGTCGCTGAAGCGCACGTTGCCATACTCGCGAAAACGCAACACCAGCCGCGCAATAGCAAGGCGCAAGCGGCGATCCTGCTGGTGATTATCGCGGATCGGGTCGGGGATGCGGATCATTGAGAATAACAACGCCATAAACAGCGATTCGCCCAGCGGCGCACTTTGCATGACGTGGCGCTGCCAGTGGCGGCCAATTTCCTCGGCGAGCGGATACTCCGCGCAGGATTGCGCCCACCGTTGCTGGAGTGGATTAAACTCCGGGGTGATCCCCGCGTGGTGCTGTAGCAGACAATATTGTAAATACAAGCGCAGGAACTGGATGTCACGACACTCAAACGGCTTCTGTAAGCGCCGGGAGCACAGGTTGATGAGCGCATGCAGATTGGTGTCGTCATACAGAGTACGTGCGATACCTTGTTGTTTAAGAGCAATTTTTAAAGTGGGCGTGAAATGCTGAGCGATAAAAGTAGGGCAAATCCGCAGGCCACGGCGCAGCCACTGCAACAGACACAGACGCTGATTTAGCGGGGTTCCTTCGATCGCATAGCCACCATTCTGCGCGGTGGCTATCGTGAGCCGGTGATAGCGCTGGATTTCGAGCCCTGCGCCAATAATATCTTCCTGAACCGTGGCATCATCGACACCGTTGAGGCTGCTGAAGGTTTGTGTAGTCGCGATTTGCCCCGGCAGGAAAAGCGTCAGCAGAACCTGGCAACGGCGCTGGGGAGCGGAAAGTACAGATGGCGGAGCAAGCGTTGACATCATCTGTAGGGTCTCCCGTAAGTATGTTTGATAAGAATAGCTAAAGTTTGCTCATAGATTTGAGGAATGGAATGCTTTCCACCAGGAATGCTGGAGAGCGTCACAGAATTTTTAACGTGCGGAACAGATAGCGGGAGTGGAACGCAGCGCGTTAATCCGTTTTTTCACTGTTTTATCTTTTTGTTGAGATATAAAAAATGCCAGAGGGGGGAATGCTGGCGGAGGGAGGTATGAAAATGCTATCTCAGAGAAGTGAAAAACCTAAAGTGAACGTAGCAATACGACGGAGGCAACAGATTCATTACCTCCGTAACAGCTGTCTGGCGTTACTTCTCACGACTCAGCGTTAATCCCACATCGCCGCCCGGATGTACCGCCAGCAGCGTTTCCTTTGAGTATCCGCTCTCGCTCATCAGACAGGCACAGGCGGCGTCAAAGATAGCCAGCACCAGTAAAATAGAGGTGGTAGCCAACATGTTCAGCGGATCGGCCTCGCGCTGTACACCGGTGGAAATCACTAGCCTCGAGGCTTTAGCAATGGCCGAATCGGCGTTTTCAGTCACGCTCAGGATGGGCACATTCCTCGCAGCCAACCCGGGCAGCAGCCGGGTGAGCTCGTCCGAATTCCCCCCGCGTGACAGCATAATCACCAGGTCGTCGGAGCGTAAAAAACCGAGATCGCCATGCGCTGCGTCCGTCGCGTTGAGGTAAATCGCCGGACGTTCCACGCAAGCCAGCATATGTGCGACTTTACGCGCTGCAATGCCAGAGGTACCGACGCCGGTGACGACGATTTTGCCCTGACAACCGCGCAGCTCCGCCATCAGCGACTGCCAGACAGGTTCAGTCAGATGCTGCCCCAGACCCGCCAGGGCATCGCTATAGAGCTGGAATACGCCGCTGGCCTGAGACCAGGAGTTACTCATGCGTCCTCCTGCATCAACTGGCGGTATTTCATATGATCCTGATACATCTCGTGGAATACCCGATATTTGCGATCGTAGTACTGCTTAATGCGATTAGTCTGCGGGGTAACCGTTTTACCAATCCGGCTCATCGCTGACATTGCTTCCGGGAAGGTATCGAACACGCCTGCGGCGATAGTTCCCATCATGGCGCCACCCAGCAGCATGGCTTCGCTCTCTTCAGGCAGCAGCATCGCACAGCCGGTGGCGTTGGCATGCTCCTGAACGAAGATCGGGTTTTTCGTCCCGCCGCCGCTGGCCATAATGGTATCGATCGTGTAGCCGCTTTGATTCATCGTTTCAATGATATGACGGGTTCCCAGCGCAATGGCCTGAATGGTCGCGAGGTACTGTAACGCCATATCTTCCGGCGTGCGCGACAGCTTCAGTCCAGTGATAGCGCCTGTGAGCGTTGGGTTGGCGCGCGGTGAACGGTTGCCGTGGAAATAGGGCAGGATGTGCATGTCACGGGTTAAAAATGCGATATCTTCCGGCTCACCGGCCATTTTACGCAGCAGCGCATTCAACACTTCATAAATGGTCTGCCCTTGAGATTTCGCCTGGGTCAACAAGGTTTCGTAACAAGGATGCGACTGAATAACGTGGTCGATTAACGCCCCGGTTGCCGACTGTCCACCTTCGTTAAGCCAGTATTCTGGCAGCACTGCTGAGTAGTAAGGCCCCCAAACACCGCCGATAAAACGCGGCTCTTTGGAAATCGCCATGTGTCCGGTAGAGGTGCCGCCAATCAGCGCGACGCGGCGATCGAAATCCGCTACCTCGCCGGAAACACCGCTCGCGCCGAGCGTACCGAGCGTACCGGCGTGGGCATCGATGATCGAGACGCTGACAGCGGTCCCCGGAATCAGCCCCATTTCGCTGGCGGCGCGCGCAGAAAGACCATGACCAAGCGGTTCGCCCATAGTTTTCACGTAACGGCCAATTTTGGCGGCATCATGTTCCAGCAAGTCTTCCAGCCCAATCTGGCGGAAATAGCTGGCATCCCATTTGTCTTCATGGCCCATATAGGTCCATTTACACACCGTCGAGCACAGTGAGCGCGTGTCATCGCCCGTTGCGCGCCAGGTCAGGAAATCGGGCAGGTCAAAGTAGTATCCCGCATTGGCCCAGGTGTTGGGCATATGTTGCTTCAACCACAGCAGTTTGGGCGTTTGCATTTCCGGGGAGATAATACCGCCAACGTAGTCCAGCACCCGATGATGCAGGGCGTTAATGCGCTCAGCCTGAGTAATGGCGCGGTGATCCATCCACACAATGATATTCTGTTCGCTGCGCCCGGACGGACTAATGGTCAGTGGTTTACCTTCTTTGTCCAACACCACCAGTGAACAGGTCGCGTCAAAGCCCAGACCTTTCACCTGGATAGGGTTGATATCCGACTGGTTAATCGCATCGCGAACCGCGTTACACACCGCCTGCCAGATGTTATCGGAAGACTGCTCAACAAAATCGGCCTGCGGACGGTAAATCTCGATGGCCCGACTGGCCTGGCCGACCATTCTGCCGTTGAGATCAAACACGCCAGCACGGGCGCTTCCGGTTCCGACATCCACACCAATAAAGTAACTTGCCATAATTTTTTCTCCTGAAATCAGGCTTTACGATTCTGTAATGCGATAAAGAGGATCAGCACCGCGCCCCACAGCGCCATCGTCAGATAGCTGCTGACCCCCAGCAAGTTAAGGCCGCTTTCCAGCATTTGCAGCACAATCAGCGCCAGGACCAGGCCGATAATGCGTCCGAAGCCGCCATCCGGATTGATGCCGCCGAGTACGGAGGCAAGGATGGTGACCAGCAGGTAGGACTCACCGTATCCGGCTTTTGCCGAGTTGAATTTCGCCATCATCAGAATGGCGGCGACCCAGCCGAGCAGGGCTGAAATCACGTACACGGAAATTTGTACCCGTACGGTATTAACACCACTGTAGCGGGTAGCCTGTTCATTGGAGCCGACGAGATAAAGACTGCGCCCCAGCGTGGTGTGCTCCAGCAGTACCCATAGCAGGATTGCCACCAGGAAAAAGAGCAACAGCGCCACCGGAATACCCGCAATCGTGGCGTTGCCAAGGTACTGAATGGCGGTCGGGAAACCCGAAATCACCGTCCCGTTGGAGAGCAGAATATTCAGCCCGGAGATAAGTGTCATCGTGCCGAGGGTAGCGAGAATCGGTGAGACGCCGACCCAGGCAATCAGCGCGCCGTTGAGCGTACCGATAGCCACCGCCACGGCTGCGCCTGCCAGCAGCGCCAGCACCAGAAACAGCGGGTTATCCGGATGGGTAACGATAATCGCTGCCATTACCAGCGAGCAGGCGTTCGCCCCGGCAATAATTGACAGGTTAATGCCGCCGGTCAGCATGGTCATACCCATCCCGAGGGCCAGCATGCCGAGGATCGGTAACTGTGAGCCTATCGACTGGAAGTTAGCGACGCTAAAAAAACGGCTGCCGAGCATGGCTGAGAAAACCAGGGCGACGACCACAATAATGACGCATTGCAGACGAATGATGGCATCACCGGGTAAAAATCTGGCGATTGTTTTCATCTCAAAGCTCCCTTGCCAGTTTGCGTTTTTCGTTCCAGGCCGTGGCACTGATGCTGACCAGGATAATGGCGCCGCTGAATACGGTGTGCCAGTAAGAGGAGACGCTGAGTAGCGTCAGACCATTTTGTAAGAAGGCGAGCAAGACAACGCCTAGCAGGGTTCCGGTCAACGTACCGCGCCCGCCGCTCATGCTGGTTCCGCCGAGCACGACCGCCGCCAGCACCGTCAGCTCAAAGCCGAGCAGCGAATTGGGTGCAACTGACTGGGTGATTTGCGCCTGAACCACGGCGGCAACACCTGCCAGAATGCCCATATAGCCATAGACGTAGAAATGCAGTTTCAGCAGATTCAGCCCCAGGCGTGAGGCCGCGTCGCGGTTGCCGCCCATGGCGTAAACCTGACGGCCAAGACGGGTATAGTTCATCAGCACTGCGGTAAAGACGATCACCGCCGCCAGGCACAGCAGGGGCAGGGTCAGGCCGTAGTCGTAGCCATCTGCCGCGGTGAAGGAGAACCAGTTAATGCCGTTCATAAACCAGTCAGGGAAACCGTACAGCCAGGTACCTTTGGTGGCGTAAACCAGAAGACCGTAGTAGACGTTCAGCGTGGCGATGGTAATGATGATTGCCGGAACGCGCAGCCAGTAGACCAGGAAGCCATTAATCAGCCCAAGCAGCAGGCCCACCGCAATCGCAATGGTTAACGCCAGAGCGAAGTTGCCGCCGTGGCCGATCACCCAACTGGCCATCGCATACTGGGCAATCGCGGTCATCGCCGGAAATGAGATATCGATCCCACCGGAAATCAGCACCACAAACAACCCGCAGGCGAGAATGCCGAGAATCGCGTAGCTGGTGGCCACATCTGTCAGATTGCCGAGCGAGAGGAACTCATCGGTGCTGACACTTAGCCCAACCGCCAGCGCCACGACCAGCAGGCCCAGCCAGAATTCATGTTGCCCGATTAAACGGGACAGATGCATCTTATTCATTGATTACCTCGACCACTTCAGCAATCTCCTCTTCACGGCAGTGATGAGGATTAAATTCCGCCACCAGTCTGCCGCGACGCATCACCAGCACGCGGTGGCTGTTGTAATACGCTTCCGGAATTTCATCGCAAATCATCAGCACCGCCATACCTTGTTCCGCCAGATCGCGGGCGATCTGGTAAATGCCCTCTTTGTTGGCGATATCCACGCCGACGGTAGGCGAGTCGAGGATCAGAATGCGGGGATTGGTCGCCACCCATTTGGCAATGGCGATGCGCTGGGCATTGCCGCCGGAAAGCGTTTTGACCGGCAGGTGCGGATCGGACACTTTGATATTCAGTTCGCGGATCAAATCGGCGACCAGCTTTTGCGCTTTATGGTGATCGAGCAGGCCGCTGCCGGTATGCAGCTGATCAAAGACCGTGACGATGGTGTTGTCGTAGATCGACTGCTCCATGATCAGTCCCTGCGTCAGGCGATCTTCTGAGACGTAGCCGATCCCGTGCTTAATGGCGTCGTGGTTATTACGAAGCGTGACCGGCTGACCGTTAATACGCATCTCGCCGCTTTCCGGGTGCGTCATGCCAAACAGGCTCAAACAAAGCTCGGTACGCCCGGCGCCCAACAGGCCGACAATCGAGACAATCTCGCCGCCATGCAGCGACAGATTAATGTTCTGGTATTTGCCTCTGCGGCTGAGATTGCGCAGCTCCAGCAGGGGTTCTCGATCGTCGAATGATTTCTCCGGCAGCGGGCTGTAGTGGAAGCGTTGTCCGGTCATCAGGAAAGCCAGCTCGTGGCTGTCGAGTTCGCTGGCAGGATATGTGCCCACCAGTTTGCCGTCGCGCATGACGCTGATACGGTCTGCCACTTCCATTACTTCATCCAGACGATGGCTGACAAACACCACGCAAATGCCGGCCGCTTTAAGTTCGTTAACCACCTTCAGCAGTCCATTGACCTCCTGGCGGGTTAGCGAGGCGGTGGGCTCGTCCATAATCACCAGACGCGCATCTGCGGCAATTGCCCGGCAAATAGCGACCAGCTGTCGGTCGGCAATCGAGAGTTTTTCTACTTTTTTATCGGGATCGATATTCACCCCGATACGTTTCATGGCTGCCAGCGCCTGCTGTTTCATAGCACCACGACGCACCCAGATATCACCGCCCGGCAGATAGCGGTTGACCGCGATATTTTCCGCGACGCTAAAGTTGGGGAACAGCGACAGGTCCTGATAAATAACCTGAATGCCATAATGGGAAGAGAGCTGCGGCGTCAGGTGATGGAACAATTTTCCGTCGAGTAAAATCTGCGCGCCTTTTTCCGGGTGATAAACCCCGGAGATCACTTTAATAATGGTACTTTTACCACAGCCGTTTTGACCCGCCAGACAGTGAACTTCGCCTTTTCTCAGCGTCAGATTCACGTTATCCAGCGCCAGCACGCCCGGGAATTGTTTGCTGATATTCTCAAGAGTGATAAATGCGGTGGTGTCTGCCATGGACAATACCCCTGCGAGCGCCCTGACGGACGCTGAGTGTTAGTTTGGTTGATAGCGCCGACCAGACGGTCGGCGTTAAGGTTCCCTGGTGTTGGCTAAAGCCTTAGAAACCAAGTGATTGTGCGTTGTCTTTGGTGACTTCGAGGATCTTGTTAAAGCGGATCACTTTCTTCTCCGTGTCGATATCGGCTTTCCCTAAACCGTCGATACTCAGATCTGCATTGACTTCTTTGCCCTGCAACAGCTGATCGGCAACCGTTACCAGCGCATAGCCCGCATCTTTTGGATCCCACAGCAGCGCTTTTTTGATATCTCCACGCATCAGGTAAGGCGCAGCCTGCGCTGGCATGGCGATCCCGACAACGGCAATTTTATCTTTGGCGCGTTTTTTCTGCACAGCCTGACCCGCACCAATTGGACCCAGTGAGCCGAAGCCGATAATGCCCTTCATCTGCGGATAGGTTTTCATCAGATCCAGCGTTGTGGCGTAGGATTTATCAATGCTTTCCGCGACCGGCAGGCGTGAAGTGACCTCGAACATTTCCGGATATTTTTCTTTCTGGTACTTAATTGCATAATCAGCCCACGCGTTATGCAGTGGGACCGTCAGCGAACCAACATAGATTGCATACCCGCCTTTGCCGCCCATATTTTTCGCTAACTCATCGACGTTGGCTTGTGCGTATTTTTCACTATCGATGGTTTCGATATCCCACTGACCGATTTGCTCGTCCGGGGATTCGTGCGTCAGGACCACAATGCCTTTATCGCGCGCTTTTTTCAGTACTGGCTCAAGAACCTTGGCATCGTTCGGTACCACGATGATTGCGTTGACGTTTTTGGCGATCAGATCCTCAATCACTTTGACCTGCTGTGCCGGGTCCGGCGTAGACGGACCGGTCTGGTAAGCGTTCACATCCAGTTTTTTTGCTGCTTCGTTAACACCGGTTTCCATGCGGTTAAACCAGGGAATACCAGTGACTTTGGCAACCACAGCAATTTCATATTTTTCCGCCGCAAAGGACGTGCCGGACAACATGCATGCAGAAACCAGGGTTGCACTGAGTAATGCGAGTTTGAATTTCATAGTTGTACCTTTCGTAGGGGGCAGGACATGTCACGGCGTGAAGTTAACAACGAATGGAAGAGGGAATGAATCATAAGTTTGGAGAATGTGATATATGCCCATTATTGTTAATTTATGGAAATGAAATGGTTAATAATTGGTTAAATTTACATGATTTTAGATTCAGACATTCAAATTAAGTGTTAATAAAACATTAAAATGAAACTTTTAATTAACATTTTGTTATCATTTAACTTAAGATTTAACGCCGAAAAGGTGTTTGGGTGGAATTTCCCGAAGAAGAAATTATCGAAATTGAGAACTGAATCGATACCGGAAAAGGGTGCTCAACTTTTTTTCGTTCAATGATATCCTCGGCACACTTGCGCCAAATACGGCATCATTATTTGTGGCGGTGTTGATTTTTATCGTGGAGAACTCATGCAAGGCGTTAAACGTATCTTTATGACGTTGTTTCTCGCTGTCCTGTCTTTTGGCGCAGGTGCGCATCCCCACAGCTTTATTCATCTGAAAACCGAAGTTGTGAGCGAAAATGATCGGTTCGTCGCGCTAAAAATGCGCTGGATGATGGATGAAATCACGTCGGCGGATCTGCTTTACGACGCGGGGAATGCTAAACCTGGTGATGAAATTTGGAAAAAACTGGCGGCGGAAGTGATGGCCAACGTTCTCGGGCAGCACTATTTCACCGAAGTGTGGCACGATGGGAAAAAGGTAAAGTTTAAAAACAGACCGACGGAATATGGCATGGCGCGTGAAGAACACCAGGCGGTGCTGACGTTCGTTCTGCCGCTGGCCGAAGCTCAACCACTGAGCGGTCAAAAATATACTATTTCAACCTTCGATCCGACCTACTACGTCGATATGAGCTATGACAAAGACAGCGACGCCCGGCTTTCGCAGACCATAAGCCAGCAATGCCATATTTCAATGCATACGCCGACGCCGAATGAAAACATGTTGAGTTTTGCGCAGTCGCTGGATAAAGAAGACGCACCGCCGGAGGATATGGAGTTGGGTAAACAGTTTGCACAGACGGTGACGCTGCAATGTCAGTAGTTTATCAACAACGCGCAGCCAGACGCCGTTGGCTCACGCTATGGCCGCTGGCGGTCTTTTTGTTGCTGGCGACAGGCGGGGGGCTGTGGTTGTGGCAAGCCTGGCCTCAGGTAATGATGCACAGTGTCGTCTGGCAGCGCGACGTTAACCAGCAGATGAGCGGGTTGCTGAAAGCGGTTGCCGCGAACCCCACACGTGCGGGCGGATCTCTGCTGTTGTTTAGCTTTATATATGGGGTATTGCACGCATTGGGGCCGGGGCACGGCAAAATCGTCATCACGACCTGGCTTGCGACGCATCCGTCGAAGCTCAAGTCGAGCATTGGGCTGACGCTGGCGTCTTCCCTATTGCAGGGGCTGGTGGCAATAGGACTGGTGGTTGTAGTCCTCACGGTGCTGCAACTGCCTGCCCGACAGCTGCATATGAGCAGTTTCTGGCTGGAGAAAGGAAGTTATGCGCTGGTTGGCATGTTGGGCGTTTTATTGTGTGTCCGTGCGCTGAAGAAATTGCGCCAGCTGCTGATGCGCCCGAAATTTACCGCCTTTACGCCGCACCATGTGCATCACGAGGGCTGCGGCTGCGGGCATCAGCATTTGCCCAACCCGGAACAACTGCAAAGCGGCGATGACTGGCGCGCCCGGTTGATGATTATTCTCTCTATGGGCATGCGTCCCTGCTCTGGCGCAATTATGGTGCTGCTGTTCAGTAAAGTGGTTGGCGTCTTTAGCTGGGGTATGGCGTCGGCGTTGGCGATGGCGGCAGGAACCTCTTTGACGATTACGTCACTGGCTTTGCTGGTACATAGCTTTCGCTCATTGGCGGTGAAAATTAGCGGGCATAAAGCGCCGGTGCTGTGGCGACAGATTGGCTGGACGACGCTGGCGTTAGCCGGTGGTGCGGTGCTTATTGTTGCTGCGGTAGTGATGTGGATGAGCGCGGTGCCGGTAGGGCGAGGGATAAGACCATTTTAGGTTAGTGAGCGGAATGGTATGACTTGTAGGCCGGATAAGACGCGAAAGCGTCGCATCCGGCACCACAGCAGATTAACGCTTCAGCGCATCGCTCAGTTCGTCACGCATGTTAGCCAGCATGGCTTTAACAACGCGCGGGTTACCTGCAACGATGTTGCCGGTTGCCAGGTAGTTATGACCACCGGTGAAGTCGCAAACCAGTGCGCCAGCTTCACGTGCAATCAGCTCACCTGCTGCGAAATCCCATGGTTTCAGACCGATTTCGAAGTAACCGTCAACGCGCGCAGCGGCAACGTAAGCCAGATCCAGCGCAGCAGAACCTGTGCGGCGGAAGTCAGCGCACTCGGTAAACATTTTGCCAAGAATTTTCATGTAAGAAGCGGCGTGCTGCTTCGCTTTGAACGGGAAACCGGTGGCGATGATGGTGCCGTCCAGATCGCGGGCGGTGCTGCCACGCAGACGATAGCCGTTCAGCTGTGCGCCCTGGCCGCGAGTGGCGGTGAACAGTTCGTTACGCATTGGATCGTAAACAACGGCGACTTCAGTACGGCCTTTAATGCGTACTGCGATAGATACCGCGAAGTGCGGCAGACGTTTTACGAAGTTGGTAGTGCCATCCAGTGGATCGATAACCCATTGAACATCCTGATCTTCACCTGCGTGCTCACCGCTTTCTTCGGTGATGATGGTGTGCTGTGGGTAAGATTTGCGAATAGTTTCGATAATAATCGCTTCGGCGGCTTTATCGACGTTAGTCACGAAATCATTGCTGCCTTTCTGGCTGGTTTCTACAGAGTCTGGGGTTTCGTAGTGTTTGGCAATTACATTACCCGCCTTGCGCGCTGCGCGCACGGCTATGGTCAGCATCGGATGCATCGGTCTCTCTCACTGGATGTTAAAGAACGGGAAAACGGCGCAGAGTATAGCAGCGAGTTCGGAATATGTCTTCGTTTTATGATAATATGCCCGAATAATCTTTAGCCGAAGAAATACAATGCTGCAAAATATTCGAATCGTGCTGGTGGAAACCTCTCACACTGGCAACATGGGCTCTGTAGCCCGCGCAATGAAAACCATGGGTTTAACCAATCTGTGGCTGGTAAATCCACTGGTTAAACCGGACTCTCAGGCCATCGCTCTGGCGGCAGGTGCCAGTGATGTAATCGGCAGCGCGCAGATCGTCGATACTCTTGATGAAGCGCTGGCAGGTTGCAGCCTGGTAGTAGGCACCAGTGCGCGCTCCCGTACGCTACCGTGGCCGATGCTGGATCCGCGTGAATGCGGTTTAAAAAGCGTCTCTGAAGCGACGAATTCGCCCGTAGCGCTGGTGTTTGGC
Source organism: Citrobacter sp. ABFQG (assembly GCF_004322975.1). Lineage (NCBI taxonomy): Bacteria > Pseudomonadati > Pseudomonadota > Gammaproteobacteria > Enterobacterales > Enterobacteriaceae > Citrobacter > Citrobacter sp. ABFQG. Next base: position 4,286,907 of record NZ_CP036435.1, on the reverse strand, counting down.
CGTGAACGTGTTGGCCTGACGAATGAAGAACTGCATAAGTGCCATTACCACGTCGCTATTGCCGCGAACCCGGAATACAGTTCGCTGAACCTGGCGATGGCGGTGCAGGTCATCTCTTATGAAGTGCGCATGGCCTGGCTGGCAACTCAGGAAAGTGAGAAGACCGCAGAATACGAAGAAGCTGAGTATCCGCTGGTCGATGATTTAGAGCGTTTTTACGGTCATCTGGAACAAACGCTGCTGTCGACCGGATTTATCCGTGAAGGGCATCCGGGGCAGGTGATGAACAAGCTGCGCCGTCTGTTTACGCGTGCGCGTCCTGAGAGCCAGGAGCTGAACATTTTGCGCGGAATTTTAGCTTCAATTGAGCAACAGAATAAAGGCAAGTAAACGTAACGCCTCCGGCAAGTAAAAATGGCACTGAAGGTTAAATACCTGACTAAATTAGTCAAGTAAATAGTTGACTGATTTAGTCGGGAATGTCAGACTTGCCCCTGCTATGCAATACCCCCATTTTACAATAAAAAACCCCGGGCAGGGGCGAGTTTGAGGCTAAGTAAGACATGAGACTGACATCAAAAGGGCGTTATGCCGTGACCGCAATGTTGGACGTTGCGCTCAACTCCGAAACGGGCCCGGTACCGTTGGCTGATATTTCTGAACGTCAGGGAATTTCCCTGTCATATCTGGAGCAGCTGTTTTCCCGTTTGCGTAAAAACGGTCTGGTTTCCAGCGTACGTGGACCAGGCGGCGGGTATCTGCTGGGTAAAGATGCCGGCAGCATCGCAGTAGGTGAAGTAATCAGCGCTGTGGACGAGTCTGTAGATGCGACCCGTTGCCAGGGCAAAGGCGGTTGTCAGGGCGGCGATAAATGCCTGACCCACGCGCTGTGGCGCGATCTGAGCGATCGTCTGACCGGTTTCCTCAACAACATTACGTTGGGCGAACTGGTGAATAATCAGGAGGTCCTGGATGTGTCTGGTCGCCAGCACACGCATGACGCTCCACGCACTAATCGTGCACAAGACGCGATCGACGTTAAGTTACGCGCATAATAAAAGTATTTTAGAATCAGGCCGGGGTGCTACACACCCCGTTAACTCGGTCGTACATCCAGCCGGTTGCCTGATTCCTTGCATTGAAGCGATGTACGGAGTTTATAGAGCAATGAAATTACCGATCTATCTCGACTACTCCGCAACCACGCCGGTGGACCCGCGTGTTGCCGAGAAAATGATGCAGTGTCTGACCCTGGACGGAAACTTTGGTAACCCAGCGTCTCGTTCACACCGTTTCGGCTGGCAGGCTGAAGAGGCGGTAGATATCGCCCGTAACCAGATTGCTGACCTCGTGGGCGCTGACCCGCGTGAAATCGTCTTTACTTCCGGTGCGACTGAATCCGATAACCTGGCGATTAAAGGTGCAGCCAACTTTTATCAGAAAAAAGGCAAGCACATCATCACCAGCAAAACCGAACACAAAGCCGTGCTGGACACCTGTCGTCAGCTGGAGCGCGAAGGATTTGAAGTCACCTACCTCGCCCCGCAGCGTAACGGCATTATTGACCTGAAAGAACTTGAAGCGGCAATGCGTGACGACACCATCCTCGTGTCCATCATGCACGTGAATAACGAAATCGGCGTGGTGCAGGATATCGCGACTATCGGCGAAATGTGCCGTGCGCGCGGCATCATCTATCACGTTGATGCGACCCAGAGCGTGGGCAAACTACCTATCGATCTGAGCCAACTGAAAGTTGATCTGATGTCCTTCTCCGGCCACAAAATCTATGGTCCGAAAGGTATCGGTGCGCTGTACGTGCGTCGTAAACCGCGTATTCGTATTGAAGCGCAGATGCACGGCGGCGGTCACGAGCGCGGTATGCGTTCCGGTACGCTGCCTGTGCACCAGATCGTCGGCATGGGTGAAGCTTACCGTATCGCTAAAGAAGAGATGGAAACCGAGATGGCGCGCCTGCGCAGTCTGCGTAACCGTCTGTGGGACGGCGTGAAAGATATGGAAGAAGTGTATCTTAACGGCGATCTCGAGCAGGGCGCACCGAACATTCTCAACGTTAGCTTCAACTATGTTGAAGGCGAATCGCTGATTATGGCGCTGAAAGATCTGGCTGTATCCTCCGGTTCTGCATGTACTTCTGCAAGCCTGGAGCCATCCTACGTGCTGCGCGCGCTGGGGATGACCGACGAGCTGGCACACAGCTCAATTCGTTTCTCTTTAGGTCGTTTCACTACCGAAGAAGAGATTGACTACGCCATTAATCTGGTTCGCAACTCCATCGGCCGCCTGCGTGACCTTTCTCCGCTGTGGGAAATGTTCAAACAGGGCGTGGATCTGAACAGCATTGAATGGTCACATCACTAATCGGTACCGATAAGGAGAATTCAGCATGGCTTACAGCGAAAAAGTAATCGATCATTACGAGAATCCACGTAACGTGGGGTCTTTTGACAACAGCGACGAGAACGTGGGCAGCGGCATGGTGGGTGCACCAGCCTGTGGCGACGTGATGAAGTTGCAGATCAAAGTCAACAATGAGGGTATCATTGAAGACGCGCGTTTCAAGACTTACGGCTGCGGTTCCGCTATTGCTTCCAGCTCTCTGGTTACCGAATGGGTAAAAGGGAAATCTCTGGACGAAGCACAGGCGATTAAAAACACCGATATCGCCGACGAGCTTGAACTGCCACCGGTGAAAATTCACTGCTCTATTCTGGCTGAAGACGCGATTAAAGCCGCGATTGCGGATTACAAAAGCAAACGTGAAGCAAAATAATTAAGAGTTGAGGTTTTATTATGTCGATTACCTTAAGCGACAGTGCAGCAGCGCGTGTAAATACCTTCCTGGCAAACCGCGGTAAAGGGTTTGGTCTGCGTCTGGGCGTGAGAACCTCCGGCTGCTCAGGTATGGCCTATGTACTGGAATTTGTTGACGAGCCGGCGGCTGAAGATACCGTGTTTGAAGACAAAGGCGTTAAAGTTGTGGTCGACGGTAAGAGCCTGCAATTCCTCGACGGTACGCAGTTAGACTTCGTCAAAGAAGGTCTGAACGAAGGGTTTAAGTTTACTAACCCGAACGTGAAAGACGAATGTGGATGCGGCGAAAGCTTCCACGTGTAACGCGCTTACCGATAACCCCACCGTGGTCGCCTGCGCGTGGGGTTTGTTTTACCTGACTCTCTGGTTTTGCTCCCGTGAACAACAGAGAATCGATGCCCTGAGAATGTTATGGACTACTTCACCCTCTTTGGCTTACCGGCCCGTTATCAGCTCGATACTCAGGCGCTGAGCCTACGTTTTCAGGATCTACAACGTCAGTATCATCCTGATAAATTTGCCAGCGGTTCCCAGGCGGAACAACTTGCTGCGGTTTCGCAGTCCGCCACTATCAACCAGGCCTGGCAAACGCTGCGTCATCCTTTGATGCGCGCCGAATACTTATTGTCTTTACACGGCTTTGACATCCGTAGCGAGCAGCACACGGTGCGCGATACCGCGTTTCTGATGGAACAACTGGAGCTGCGGGAAGAGCTGGACGAAATTGAACAGGCAAAAGACAGTCAACGTTTAGATGCGTTTATGCAACGCGTCAGCGAAATGTATAACGTTCGTCATCAACTGATGGTGGAACAGCTGGATAGCGAGACGTGGGACGCAGCGGCAGATACCGTGCGTAAGCTGCGTTTTCTCGATAAACTGCGAAGCAGTGCAGAACAACTCGAAGAAAAACTGCTCGATTTTTAATTTCCGGAAGCGAAAATGGCCTTATTACAAATTAGTGAGCCTGGTCTGAGCGCCGCGCCGCACCAGCGTCGTCTGGCGGTAGGTATCGATTTAGGCACCACCAACTCCCTGGTTGCGACCGTACGCAGCGGCCAGGCCGAAACGTTGGCAGACCATGAAGGTCGCCACCTGTTGCCGTCAGTGGTTCACTATCAGCAGCAGGGTTATTCTGTCGGTTACGATGCCCGCGCCAATGCTGCGCTGGATACGGCAAACACCGTCAGTTCGGTAAAACGCATGATGGGCCGCTCTCTGGCGGATATCCAGGCGCGTTACCCGCATCTGCCATATACGTTCCAGGCAAGCGAAAACGGCTTGCCGATGATTGAAACCGCTGCCGGATTGCTTAATCCGGTGCGCGTCTCCGCGGATATTCTGAAAGCGCTGGCCGCGCGGGCAACCGAATCACTGTCCGGCGAACTGGACGGCGTGGTAATCACCGTTCCGGCTTACTTTGACGATGCACAGCGTCAGGGGACCAAAGACGCCGCGCGTCTGGCGGGCTTGCACGTATTGCGTTTGTTGAACGAACCGACCGCAGCAGCGATTGCCTATGGTCTGGACTCCGGTCAGGAAGGCGTGATTGCTGTCTACGATCTTGGCGGCGGTACTTTTGATATTTCTATTCTGCGTCTGAGCCGCGGCGTGTTTGAAGTGCTGGCGACCGGCGGTGATTCCGCGCTCGGCGGCGACGATTTTGACCATCTGCTGGCCGATTATATTCGCGAGCAGGCTGGCGTGGCCGACCGTAGCGATAACCGCGTACAGCGCGAACTGCTGGATGCTGCTATTGCAGCGAAAATCGCGCTTAGCGACGCTGATTCTGTAACGGTTAACGTGGCGGGATGGCAGGGTGAAATCACCCGTGAAACCTTTAATGAACTCATTTCCGCACTGGTCAAGCGTACGCTGCTGGCCTGCCGTCGCGCGCTGAAAGATGCGGGCGTGGAGCCGCAGGATGTGCTGGAAGTGGTGATGGTCGGTGGTTCAACTCGCGTGCCATTGGTGCGTGAACGCGTCGGTGAATTTTTTGGCCGTACGCCGCTGACTTCTATTGACCCGGACAAAGTGGTCGCTATTGGTGCGGCAATCCAGGCAGATATTCTGGTCGGAAATAAACCGGACAGCGAAATGCTGCTGCTGGACGTTATCCCGCTGTCCCTGGGACTGGAAACCATGGGCGGTCTGGTGGAGAAAGTGATCCCACGTAACACCACGATTCCGGTGGCGCGCGCGCAGGACTTTACCACCTTTAAAGATGGCCAAACCGCGATGTCCATTCACGTAATGCAAGGCGAGCGTGAGCTGGTGCAGGACTGCCGTTCACTGGCGCGTTTTGCGCTGCGCGGCATCCCGGCATTGCCAGCTGGCGGCGCACACATCCGCGTGACCTTCCAGGTGGACGCCGATGGCCTGCTGAGCGTCACCGCCATGGAAAAATCCACCGGCGTTGAGTCCTCAATTCAGGTTAAACCGTCCTACGGTCTGACCGACAGTGAAATCGCCTCCATGATTCAGGATTCGATGAGTTTTGCCGAGCAGGACGTTAAAGCCCGTATGCTGGCAGAACAGAAAGTCGAAGCGGCACGCGTACTGGAAAGTTTATCCGGTGCGTTGAACGCTGATGCCGCGCTGTTAAGCGCCGCAGAACGTCAGGCTATCGACACCGCCGCCGCGCATTTGAGCGAGGTTGCACAGGGTGACGATGTTGACGCGATAGAACAAGCCATTAAAAACGTAGACAAACAAACCCAGGAATTCGCCGCTCGCCGCATGGACAAGTCCGTCCGTAGCGCGCTGAAAGGCCATTCCGTGGACGAGGTTTAATATGCCAAAGATTGTTATTTTGCCTCATCAGGATCTCTGTCCCGATGGCGCAGTTCTGGAAGCTGAGACCGGCGAAACCATTCTTGACGTTGCCCTGCGTAACGGTATCGAGATTGAACACGCCTGTGAAAAATCCTGTGCCTGCACAACCTGCCACTGCATCGTACGTGAAGGTTTTGATTCTTTGCCGGAAAGCACAGAAGAAGAAGACGACATGCTGGATAAAGCCTGGGGACTGGAGCCGGAGAGCCGTTTAAGCTGTCAGGCACGTGTCACCGAGGACGATTTAGTGGTCGAAATCCCACGTTACACAATCAATCATGCACGTGAGCATTAACAGAGGGTAGTATGGGACTGAAGTGGACCGATAGCCGTGAAATCGGCGAGGCGCTGTACGACGCGTTCCCCGATCTCGACCCCAAGACCGTTCGTTTCACCGATCTGCACCAGTGGATCTGTGACCTGGAAGAGTTCGATGATGATCCACAGGCATCGAACGAAAAAATCCTTGAGGCCATTTTGCTGGTCTGGCTGGACGAAGCCGAATAAGTCAACGGGCTGCCCACGGGTGGCCCGTTTTCCTGTATGCGCGAAAATAAGGATAAATAAAATGACAGAAGCCATGAAAATTACGCTTTCCACGCAACCCGCTGATGCCCGCTGGGGTGAAAAGGCGACATACAGCATTAATAATGATGGCATTACCCTGCACCTGAACGGAAAAGATGACCTCGGCCTTATCCAGCGCGCCGCCCGTAAAATTGACGGCCTGGGTATTAAACATGTCCAACTGGACGGTGAAGGCTGGGATACCGAACGTAGCTGGGCGTTCTGGCAGGGCTACAAAGGACCAAAAGGCACCCGCAAAGTTGAGTGGGCCGCTCTGGATGAGGCGCAGTGCAAAGAGCTGGATAACCGCCTGAAAATTATTGACTGGGTGCGCGATACCATTAACGCCCCGGCAGAAGAGCTGGGCCCGGAACAGCTGGCGCAACGCGCAGTAGACCTGCTGTGCTCTGTTGCCTGCGATAACGTCTCTTACCGCATCACTAAAGGCGAAGATCTGCGCGAGCAGAACTACATGGGATTGCATACCGTAGGTCGTGGCTCCGAACGTCCTCCGGTGCTGCTGGCGCTGGATTACAATCCAACTGGCGATAAAGAAGCCCCGGTTTATGCCTGCCTGGTGGGTAAGGGAATTACCTTTGACTCCGGCGGATACAGCATCAAGCAAAGCGCATTTATGGACTCGATGAAGTCTGATATGGGCGGCGCGGCAACGGTGACCGGCGCGCTGGCGTTCGCCATCACCCGTGGTCTGAACAAGCGCGTGAAGCTGTATCTGTGCTGCGCGGATAACCTGATCAGCGGTAACGCCTTTAAGCTCGGCGATATTATACACTATCGCAATGGTAAAAAAGTTGAAGTGATGAATACCGATGCCGAAGGGCGACTGGTACTGGCCGATGGCCTGATCGATGCCAGTGCACAGAAACCGGAACTGATTATTGATGCTGCGACGCTGACCGGCGCGGCGAAAACTGCGCTGGGCAACGATTACCATGCGCTGTTCAGCTTTGACGATCAACTGGCTACCCGTCTGCTGGCAAGTGCGGCGCAAGAAAACGAGCCGTTCTGGCGTCTGCCGTTGGCAGAGTTCCACCGTAGCCAACTGCCGTCTAACTTTGCCGAGCTGAATAATACCGGCAGTGCGGCCTATCCGGCTGGCGCAAGCACCGCGGCGGGCTTCCTGTCCCATTTTGTGGAAAACTATCAGCAAGGCTGGCTGCATATCGACTGCTCTGCAACCTATCGCAAAGCGCCAGTTGAGCAGTGGTCTGCGGGCGCAACTGGTCTGGGTGTGCGCACGATTGCAAATCTGCTGATTGCCTGAACGGTGTTTTTGTAGGCCGGGTAAGCGAAGTGCCACCCGGCATTTTGCCTGATGGCGACGCCGTGCGTCTTATCAGGCCTACAACCCATATACATAATTTGTGATCTCTATGTCCGAAACGAAAAACGAATTAGAAACCCTGCTGGAGCAAGCGGCGACAGAGCCTGCGCATCGTCCGGCATTTTTCCGTACTTTACTGGAGTCTACCGTCTGGGTGCCGGGTACAGCCGCAGAAGGCGAGGCGGTGGTTGAAGACAGCGCCCTCGATCTTCAGCACTGGGAAAAAGAAGACGGCACGACCGTGATCCCGTTCTTCACCTCCCTGGAAGCTCTTCAGCAGGCGGTTGAAGATGAGCAGGCATTTGTCGTCATGCCGGTGCGTACATTGTTTGAAATGACGCTCGGCGAAACGCTGTTTCTCAACGCGAAACTGCCGACCGGCAAAGAGTTTATGCCGCGTGAAATCAGCCTGCTGATGGGGGAAGAAGGGAATCCGCTCAGCACCCAGGAAGTACTGGAAGGCGGTGAATCGCTGATCCTCTCTGAAGTCGCTGAACCTCCGGCGCAGATGATTGACTCGCTGACTACGCTGTTTAAAACCATTAAGCCAGTAAAACGCGCGTTTCTCTGCTCAATCAAAGAAAGCGCGGAAGCCCAGCCGAATCTGCTGATTGGCATTGAAGCGGATGGCGATATTGAAGAGATTATTCATGCCACGGGGAGTGTTGCAACGGATACGTTACCGGGTGATGAACCGATTGATATTTGCCTGGTGAGGAAAGGTGAGAAGGGTGTGAGCCATTTTATCACTGAGCACATCGCACCGTTCTATGAACGTCGCTGGGGCGGTTTCCTGCGCGACTTTAAACAGAATCGGATTATCTGAGTGAAGGAAAGCCGCCCCGAAAGGCGGCTACCAAGCTTACTTGCTCTGGGCGCTGAGCGTCATGCGTGCAGAATTACCTGAGTAACTCTGATCACCGTGAAGACACAATGCACCAGATACAACAAGCACGATACAGAAGTATCGTATCTTCATTGCGCGGTCCATGCGAAGACCGCATCACGACAGCACCACTGGCGATAATGCCGTGATAGCAAGCACTGATGTACGCTTGCTTATACGGCCATGGGACATCCTTTCCTGAAACCAGTGCCCGCTTGCGAGGCGGCGAAAAGGGCCGGAAAAGATAATACCTCAAATAGTGAATAGTTTCGCAGCTAATTAACTTGACATTTACTCCCTTAAAAGGGACTATTTGCCCCCTGATGTACGCTTGCATTGCTATGGTGACATAGCCTGCTGGAAAGGCCGCGAACCGGACCAGCACAAAAAAACCGCTCATTTGAGCGGTTTTTTTGTGGACGAAAAAGATGAATAAATCAGATTTTATTTAGCCTCAGATGGTTCTACCGGTAAATCGTTGCGAGCACCCCACTCGCTCCATGCGCCGTCATACAATGCGACGTTAGAAACGCCCAGCGTGGCAAGCGCCAGCACCACCACGGCAGCCGTTACGCCGGAGCCGCAGCTGGCGATAATCGGGCGGTCAAAGCTCACGCCGTGACTGAAGAAAATAGCATCCAGTTCGTCGGTAGTTTTCAGCTCGCCGTCACGAACCAATTCTGTCCACGGTACATTAAGCGCACCGGGCACATGACCACGCTTCAGGCCAGGACGAGGTTCGTCAACTTCTGCGTTAAAACGCGCAGCCGGTCGCGCATCGACAATCTGTGCGGTTTTTTCATGACTGGCCAGCAGTACATCGGTAACACGCACAACAGCGCCAGGCGTAAAGGCCACGTTAAATTCACCTTCAGGTAAATCCTCATCGCCTTCCTTGAGCATTAGATCATCGCGCTTCCAGCCTGCCAGACCGCCCGCCAGAATGGAGACATTTTCGACGCCAAATGTCCGCAGCATCCACCATGCGCGTGGCGCGGAAAACAGATTACCGTCATCGTAGATAACCAGATGCTTATCCTGATCAACGCCCAGTTCGCGCATCGCAACGGCAAAAGCTTCCGGGCGCGGCATCATATGCGGTAGCGGTGAGGTATGATCGGAAAGCGCTTCAATATCAAAAAAGACTGCGCCAGGAATATGGCCCGCACGATACTCCTCGCCAACGTCGCGATCTTCCTGTCCTGGAGGTGCCATTCGGGCATCAAGAATTTGTATTTCCGGGTCGTCAATGTGTTCGGCAAGCCAGTCGGCAGCGACAAAGAAGGCGGTGGTCATAGGCATCTCCATTTTTACCAGGTTTTGGCAAATTGTCGGATGTTTACCGTAAAGCGACAAGTAAAACAGGCTGATTTGTCAGGTGAATCCACATTAATCACTAAAATTAAGACAACGTTGTTCAGTTACTGACTTCCACCGCCGGAAATCTGACGCATAATAGTTGTTCTACGTAGCTAACGGGCCACTACGGCCAGGGATGAAAAATGAAACATTTACGCGTAGCGGCCTGCATGCTGATGCTGGCACTGGTCGGGTGCGATAATAATAACGAAAAATCACCGACGGCTGCGAAGCCTGATGCGCCTGCGCCACAGACAGCGCCAGCAAAAGATAAGGCTCAATTACAAAAACTGATGCAGCAAAGCCAGGGCAAGTCGCTGACGCTGCTGGATGCCTCAGAGGTCCAGCTCGACGGTGCGGCAACGCTCGTGTTGACATTCTCCATTCCCCTCGATCCGGAACAAGATTTTTCCCGCGTCGTGCATGTTGTTGATAAAAAAAGCGGCAAAGTGGATGGTGCCTGGGAGCTGGCGCCAAATCTGAAAGAGCTACGCTTACGCCATCTTGAACCTAACCGGGAACTGGTCGTTACCATTGAGCGTGATTTGCTGGCGCTAAATAAAGCGACGTTCGCTATTGATTATGAAAAAAACATTACTACTCGCGACGTCCAGCCAAGCGTAGGGTTTGCCAGTCGCGGCTCGCTGCTGCCGGGAAAAGTGATTGAAGGGCTGCCGGTGATGGCCCTTAACGTTAACAGCGTAGATGTGAACTTCTTCCGCGTGAAGCCTGAGTCGCTCGGTGCGTTTGTCAGCCAGTGGGAATACCGCAATTCGTTGACTAACTGGGAATCTGACAATCTGCTGAAAATGGCGGAACTGGTGTATACCGGACGCTTTGACCTCAATCCTGCGCGCAACACCCGTGAGAAGCTGCTGTTGCCGCTGAGCGATATCAAGCCGTTGCAGCAAGCAGGTGTTTACATCGCGGTGATGAATCAGGCTGGACAATACAACTACAGTAATGCCGCTACGCTGTTCACGCTCAGCGATATTGGTGTGTCTGTACACCGTTACCATAATCAACTGGATGTCTTTACGCAGAGTCTGGAAAACGGCGCCGCGCAGCAGGGGATTGAGGTCACGTTACTCAATGAAAAAGGACAGACGTTGGCGCAGGCTACCAGCGACGCTCAGGGTCATGTCAAACTGGAGACTGATAAAGACGCGGCTTTATTGCTGGCCCGCAAAGACGGGCAAACCACGCTGCTGGATCTGAAGCTCCCGGCGTTGGATCTGGCTGAATTTGATATTGCCGGTGCGCCGGGATACAGCAAGCAGTTCTTTATGTTCGGCCCACGCGATCTCTATCGTCCCGGCGAAACGGTGATCCTCAACGGATTACTGCGTGACAGCGATGGCAAAACGTTGCCCGACCAACCGGTGAAGCTGGAGGTCGTGAAGCCCGACGGACAAGTGTTACGCTCGGTGGTTAGCCAACCGGAAAACGGCTTGTACCGCTTTAGCTGGCCGCTGGACACCAACGCGCCAACCGGCATGTGGCATATTCGGGCTAATACCGGTGATAACCAGTCGCGGATGTGGGATTTCCACGTCGAAGATTTTATGCCTGAGCGGATGGCGCTCAATCTCACCGCCAATAAGATCCCGGTGGCACCAACTGATGACGTGAAGTTTTCGGTAGTGGGCTACTACCTGTACGGTGCGCCCGCTAACGGCAATGCTCTGCAAGGGCAGCTTTTCCTGCGCCCGCTGCGCGAAGCGGTGCAGGCATTGCCGGGGTTCCAGTTTGGTAATATTGCCGAAGAAAATCTTTCCCGCAGCCTCGATGAAGTTCAGCTCACGCTGGATGACCACGGACGCGGCGAAGTGACCACCAACAGCCAGTGGCAGGAGACGCATTCCCCGTTACAGGTGGTTTTGCAAGCCAGTCTGCTGGAGTCAGGGGGCCGTCCGGTGACGCGTCGGGTTGAGCAAGCCATCTGGCCTGCGGATACGCTGCCGGGCATTCGTCCGCAGTTTGCAGCAAAAGCCGTCTATGACTACCGCACCGATACCACCGTGAATCAGCCTATCGTTGATGAAAACAGCAACGCCGCTTTCGACATTGTGTATGCCGATGCGCAAGGCGAGAAAAAAGCGGTGTCCGGTTTGCAGGTGCGTTTGATCCGCGAGCGACGAGATTATTACTGGAACTGGTCTGAAGGCGAGGGCTGGCAATCACAGTTCGATCAAAAGGATCTGGTTGAAGGTGAGCAGACTCTGGATCTTAAGGCCGATGAAACCGGTAAAGTCAGCTTCCCGGTTGAGTGGGGCGCCTATCGTCTGGAAGTGAAAGCTCCGAATGATGCGGTGAGCAGCGTACGCTTCTGGGCCGGTTATAGCTGGCAGGATAACAGCGACGGCAGTGGGGCTGTGCGTCCCGATCGCGTGACGCTGAAACTGGACAAACCCAGCTATCGTCCCGGTGATACCATGAAGCTGCACGTTGCCGCTCCCGCTGCTGGCAAAGGTTATGCGATGGTGGAATCCAGCGAAGGCCCGCTGTGGTGGCAAGAAATAGACGTACCGGCGGATGGTCTCGATATCTCCATCCCAATCGATAAAACCTGGAATCGCCACGATTTGTATCTTAGTGCGCTGGTGGTTCGTCCTGGCGACAAGTCCCGTTCGGCAACGCCAAAACGGGCGGTCGGTTTACTGCATTTGCCGTTAGGTGACGAAAACCGTCGTCTGGCGCTGGCGCTGGAAAACCCGGCGAAAATACGTCCAAACCAGCCGTTGACCGTCAAGATTAAAGCCAGCGTCAAAAATGGCGACGTACCAAAACAGGTTAACGTGCTGGTCTCTGCCGTTGATAGCGGGGTGCTAAACATTACCGATTACGCCACGCCGGATCCGTGGCAGGCGTTTTTCGGGCAAAAACGCTATGGCGCGGATATTTATGATATTTACGGCCAGGTGATCGAAGGGCAAGGACGCCTGGCGGCGCTGCGCTTTGGTGGTGATGGCGATGAATTAAAACGCGGCGGTAAGCCACCGGTTAATCACGTCAATATTGTGGCGCAACAGGCGCTGCCGGTCACGCTTAACGATCAGGGCGAAGGTACGGTGACGTTACCTATCGGTGATTTCAACGGCGAGCTGCGGGTAATGGCGCAGGCCTGGACGACGGATGACTTTGGCAGCAGCGAAAGCAAAGTGATTGTCGCCGCACCAGTAATTGCTGAGCTGAATATGCCGCGCTTTCTGGCGGGGGGAGATACGTCGCGCCTGACGCTGGACGTGACTAACCTGACTGACAAACCGCAAACGCTGAATATTAAGCTCGCGGCCAATGGTTTACTGGAGCTGATGGGGCAAGATCCCGCACCGGTAAATCTGGCGCCAGGCGTAAGGACTACGCTGTTTATTCCGGTGCGCGCGCGGGAAGGGTTTGGCGATGGCGAAATTCAGGCAGAAATTAGCGGTCTGACTTTACCGGGTGAAACGCTGCCTGTTCAGCATAAACAGTGGAAGATTGGCGTGCGTCCGGCGTTCCCGGCGCAAACCGTTAATAATGGTGTCGCACTTCAGCCGGGCGCGACCTGGCAGCTTCCGGGCGAAGAACTGACCAATTTCTCCCCTGTGACGATGCAAGGGCAACTGCTGTTCAGCGGTAAGCCGCCGCTAAACCTGGCGCGCTATATCCGCGAACTGAAAGCGTACCCTTACGGTTGTCTGGAGCAAACGGCGAGCGGGTTGTTCCCATCCTTATACACCAACGCAACGCAATTGAAGGCGTTAGGTATTGTGGGCGACAGCGATGAAAAACGTCGCGCGGCAGTTGATATTGGGATTTCCCGTTTAGTGCAGATGCAGCGTGATAACGGCGGTTTTGCGCTGTGGGATAAAAACGGCTCGGAAGAGTACTGGCTGACCGCGTATGTCATGGATTTCCTCGTCCGGGCAAATGAACAGGGCTACAGTGTCCCGGTAGAGGTGATTAACCGGGGCAACGAGCGGCTACTGCGCTATTTGCAGGATCCGGGCATGATGTCGATTCGCTATACCGACGACTCTTCAGCAAGCCGGTTTGCCGTACAAGCCTACGCCGCGTTGGTTCTGGCACATCAGCAAAAAGCTCCGCTCGGCGCATTGCGTGAGATCTGGGAGCGTCGTGCGCAAGCAGCCTCTGGTTTACCGCTGTTACAACTGGGGATCGCGCTGAAAAATATGGGCGATGCCAATCGCAGTGAACAGGCGTTGACGCTGGCCCTGAATACACCGCGCCGCGATACGCAACAGTGGATGGCGGATTACGGCAGTGCCTTACGGGATAACGCGTTGATGCTGGCCTTGCTCGAAGAGAACAAGATCAAACCTGACGTGCAGAATACGCTGCTGAACACGTTGTCAGAACAGGCCTTTGGACAGCGCTGGCTCTCGACTCAGGAAAATAATGCGTTGTTCCTTGCCGCGCGTACGTTACAGGATTTGCCTGGTACGTGGCAGGCGCAAACGTCACTCTCGGAACAACCATTAGCAGGGGATAAATCGCTAACCCGCAATCTGGATGCCGATGCGCTGTCTACGCTGAGCGTCACCAATACCGGTAATCTACCGCTGTGGTTGCGTCTGGATGTGAGTGGTTATCCACAAACCGCACCGACGCCTGCCAGCAACGTTCTGCATATTGAGCGGCAAATCCTGGGAATTGACGGAAATAGCAAATCGCTGGATTCGCTGCGTAGCGGCGAACTGGTGCTGGTCTGGCTGGAGGTAAAAGCCAGCCAGAACGTGCCGGATGCGCTGGTGGTCGATTTACTGCCAGCAGGACTGGAACTGGAAAACCAGAATCTGGCCAACGGCAGTGCCAGCCTGCAGGATAGCGGCAGCGAAGTGGCGAATCTGCTCAATCAGATGCAGCAGGCAGATATCCAGCACGTTGAGTTCCGTGACGATCGCTTTGTCGCCGCGGTGGCGGTCAACGAAGGACAACCGGTTACGCTGGTGTATCTGGCGCGGGCGGTAACGCCGGGGACCTACCGGGTTCCTGTCCCGCAGGTGGAATCAATGTATATTCCGCAGTGGCGCGCGACCGGTGCGACAGAGGGACTTTTGATTGTCAGACCGTAAATGATACGCGGGTTGGGTAAACGCGGCTGCTGGCTCTGGCTGGCAGCCGTTGCACTATTGTTTGTGGCGGCGGTTTGGGCGGCAGATAAAATCTGGCCGCTGCCGCTGCACGAAGTCGATCCGGCGCGGGTCGTGGTGGCGCATGATGGTACGCCGCTGTGGCGCTTTGCCGATGCGGATGGTATCTGGCGGTATCCGGTAACGATTGATGAGGTGTCGCCCCGCTACCTTGAGGCGTTAATTAACTACGAAGACCGCTGGTTCTGGAAGCATCCCGGCGTCAATCCGTTTTCAGTACTGCGCGCGGCATGGCAAGACCTCTCCTCTGGGCGTGTGGTTTCTGGCGGCAGTACGCTCACCATGCAGGTCGCACGATTACTCGATCCCCATCCGCGCACCTTTGGCGGCAAGTTTCGCCAGCTCTGGCGCGCATTGCAGCTGGAATGGCATCTCTCCAAACGCGACATCCTGACACTGTATCTCAACCGCGCGCCGTTTGGCGGTACGCTGCAGGGCGTGGGGGCGGCCAGCTGGGCTTATCTTGGTAAATCACCCGTGCAATTGAGTTACTCCGATGCCGCGCTGCTGGCTGTTTTGCCACAGGCACCGAGCCGTCTGCGTCCGGATCGCTGGCCGGACCGTGCTGAAGCGGCGCGTAATAAAGTGCTCGAACGTATGGCGACCCAGGGCATTTGGCCTGCCAGACAGGTGCAGGAGTCGCGTGAAGAACCGGTCTGGCTGGCGCCCCGGCAAATGCCGCAGTTAGCACCGTTATTCTCGCGCATGATGTTGGGAAAAAGCCGAAGCGATAAAATCGTGACTACCCTTGATGCCGGATTGCAGCGTCAACTGGAAGAGCTGGCGCAAAACTGGAAGGGGCGCTTACCTGCGCGCAGTTCGCTGGCGATGATCGTGGTCGATCACACCGATATGAGCGTGCGTGGCTGGGTGGGGTCGGTAGATATGAATGACGACTCTCGTTTTGGTCATGTGGATATGGTGAATGCGATCCGTTCGCCTGGCTCGGTGCTGAAGCCGTTTGTTTATGGCCTGGCGCTGGATGACGGACTCATCCATCCCGCTTCGTTATTGCAGGATGTCCCGCGGCGAACCGGGGACTATCGACCGGGGAATTTTGACAGCGGTTTTCATGGCCCGGTGAGCATGAGCGAAGCGCTGGTGCGCTCGCTGAATTTACCCGCCGTGCAGGTACTCGAAGCCTATGGCCCGAAGCGTTTTGCCGCATCGTTACGTAACGTCGGCTTACCGCTGTATCTGCCCGCAGGGGCTACGCCGAATCTGTCGCTGATTTTAGGTGGCGCGGGGGCAAGGTTGGAAGATATGGCCGCAGCGTACAGCGCCTTTGCCCGCCAGGGAAAAGCGGGAAAACTGCGTCTGCAGCCGGGTGACCCACTACTGGAACGTCCGTTGATGTCGGCGGGCGCGGCGTGGATTATTCGCCGCATTATGGCTGACGAAGCGCAACCGCTGCCGGATAACGCGCTGAGCAGAGTGGTCCCTCTGGCGTGGAAAACGGGTACCAGCTATGGCTATCGCGATGCCTGGGCGATTGGCGTTAATGCGCGTTATGTGATCGGTATCTGGACCGGCAGGCCCGATGGTACGCCAGTGGTGGGGCAGTTTGGTTTCGCCAGTGCCGTGCCGTTGCTCAATCAGGTCAACAATCTTTTGCTCTCTCGCGGGACAAATCAGCCGGAAGATCCACGCCCTGAATCCGTGAGTCGTGGTGTGGTGTGCTGGCCGGGCGGGCAATCTCTTGCCTCCGGTGACAGCAACTGCCGTCGCCGTCTGGCAACCTGGTTACTGGATGGCAGTCAGCCGCCAACGTTATTATTGCCCGAGCAGGAAGGGGTTAATGGCATTCGTTTTCCTGTCTGGCTGGATGATGAAGGCAAACGTGTGGCGGCGGATTGCCCGCAGGCGCACGAGCAAACGTTAATCGTTTGGCCGTTGCCGCTGGAGCCATGGCTACCGGAATCAGAACGTCGTGGGGCGAGATTACCGCCAGTTTCTGCCACATGTCCGCCGCTGGGACAAGACGCTTCGCAGCCGTTGCAGTTGACAGGCATTCGTGATGGCGCGATTGTGAAGCGTTTACCCGGTTCTGCTCAAGCCTCATTGCCGGTGCAAACCAGCGGTGGGAGCGGTGAACGCTGGTGGTTTCTTAACGGTGAAAGGCTGGATGAACGCGGACGTCGTCTTACGTTACGGCTGGCGACTAAAGGGGATTATCAACTGCTGGTGATGGATGATGCAGGCCAGGTAGCGACGGTGAGATTTTCGATGCAGTAGACCAGTTAGTGACTGTTTGTTGCTAAAATTCATCTTATTTTAAAGAAATGTTACCTTCATCAATAGTCAATTGCCGGGATGCTCTTTATAATCCGCGCCAGGTCGTACATCTATATAGACAACAACAGAACACATTACAGAGGTTATCATGGCTATTGAACGTACTTTTTCCATCATCAAACCAAACGCGGTGGCAAAAAACGTTATTGGGAGCATCTTTGCGCGCTTTGAAGCAGCAGGGTTCAAAATCGTCGGGACTAAAATGCTGCACCTGACCGTTGAGCAGGCGCGTGGTTTCTATGCTGAGCACGATGGCAAACCGTTCTTTGACGGTCTGGTTGAATTCATGACCTCTGGTCCGATCGTTGTTTCTGTTCTGGAAAGCGAAAATGCCGTACAGCGTCATCGCGATCTGCTGGGCGCAACCAACCCAGCGAATGCGCTGGCCGGTACTCTGCGTGCAGACTATGCTGACAGCTTCACCGAGAACGGTACTCACGGTTCCGACTCCGTTGAGTCAGCGGCGCGCGAAATCGCCTATTTCTTTGGTGAAGGTGAGGTTTGCCCGCGCACTCGCTAATCTCCTGCGTCTTTCACGTCGCAGATGCGTTGGCTGCATTCGTTTACCCCGGTCACATAGTTTTCTATGCTCCCGGGGATGCTCGAACTTGCCGCCTTCCTGCGACGCGAAATCCTTTGGAGATGAATTAGCGATTTACATATTATTTTCGCTAATGCTTCGTGCAAACGTGGCATCCCTGCGCCAGACTTTGTACAATGCAACGCCCCGGAAGAGCAGATCGCTTGCCGGGGCGTTTCTTTTTAACCCTCCACGGGCCACAACGTGTAACAACGAGGCCGGAAAAAAATATGTCTGAATTAGTTAACACCTCTGAAGTCGTCATTCCTGCGGTTCCAAATAAAAATGGAAAAATTAACCTGCTGGATCTGAACCGTCAGCAAATGCGCGAATTCTTCAAAGAGATGGGCGAAAAACCATTTCGTGCCGATCAGGTCATGAAGTGGATGTACCACTATTGCAGCGACAACTTTGATGACATGACTGACATCAATAAGGTGCTGCGTAACAAGCTGAAAGAAGTGGCTGAAATTCGCGCCCCGGAAGTGGTGGAAGAGCAGCGTTCTTCTGACGGTACGATCAAATGGGCTATCGCTGTTGGCGATCAGCGCGTTGAAACGGTGTATATCCCGGAAGACGATCGTGCGACCCTGTGTGTTTCTTCACAGGTCGGTTGCGCATTAGAGTGTAAATTCTGCTCTACGGCGCAACAGGGCTTTAACCGTAACCTGCGGGTATCGGAGATCATTGGCCAGGTCTGGCGCGCGGCGAAAATCGTCGGCGCGGTCAAAGCAACGGGCGTGCGTCCTATCACCAACGTGGTGATGATGGGGATGGGTGAGCCGCTGCTCAACCTGACCAACGTAGTGCCGGCGATGGAAATCATGCTGGATGACTTCGGTTTTGGGTTGTCCAAGCGTCGCGTCACGCTCTCCACCTCGGGCGTTGTCCCTGCGCTGGATAAGCTGGGTGATATGATTGACGTCGCGCTGGCGATTTCTCTGCATGCGCCGAACGATGAAATTCGTGACGAAATTGTACCGATCAACAAAAAGTACAATATCGAAACATTCCTTGGCGCGGTTCGTCGTTATCTGGAGAAATCCAACGCTAACCAGGGCCGTGTGACCATTGAGTATGTGATGTTAGATCACATCAATGATGGCACTGAACACGCGCATCAGCTGGCAGAACTGCTGAAAGATACGCCGTGTAAGATCAACCTGATCCCGTGGAACCCGTTCCCGGGCGCGCCGTATGGCCGTAGTTCTAACAGCCGTATCGATCGTTTCTCCAAAGTGTTGATGAGCTATGGTTTCACCACCATTGTGCGTAAAACACGTGGCGATGACATCGATGCAGCCTGTGGTCAGTTGGCGGGCGACGTTATCGACCGTACCAAGCGTACTTTGCGTAAGCGTATGCAGGGCGACGCTATCGACATTAAGACCGTTTGATGTTGGCGCACTACGGTATAATTCTTGTACCGTAGTGCAACGTAAGCCATATGAGGTTTTTTGTTGTCGTCGTCAGGTCAATAATAACGGTGCGTTTTTGTCGACTTTAAGGCAGTATGTAACGGCGTAACAAGTGTTTAGCCCTCAGGTTTACGCCGTTTTGTCATTGATAGTCTGACCGTTTTATACTGTCTGACGAAGGTTAACTGACCAGATGTTTCGCGGTGTGGGTGAGCATTGTGGCTCGCCGGCATCAGAACCCAAATATTACGCAGCTGTAGCGAATGAATACTGAAGCCACGCACGACAAAAATGAAACACTATCCACCGGCATTCGTCTGCGCAATGCCCGTGAACAACTCGGATTCAGCCAGCAGGCAGTCGCGGAGCGACTTTGCCTGAAGGTCTCCACGGTACGCGATATTGAAGAAGATAAGGCGCCAGCCGATCTTGCTTCAACATTCCTGCGCGGGTATATCCGTTCTTATGCGCGTCTGGTGCATATTCCTGAAGAAGAACTGTTGCCAGGGCTGGAAAAACAGGCTCCGATTCGTCCTGCCAAAGTCGCACCGATGCAGAGCTTCTCGCTCGGTAAGCGTCGTAAGAAACGCGACGGCTGGTTAATGACCTTTACCTGGCTGGTACTGTTTGTCGTTGTCGGACTGACTGGCGCCTGGTGGTGGCAGAACCATAAAGCGCAGCAGGAAGAGATCACCACCATGGCCGATCAATCCTCCGCTGAGTTGAATGCCGGTAAAGAGGGTGCGCAGAATGTACCGCTAGATACCAGCGCTGCAGCAAGCCCGGATACCACGTCGGCTGTTGAAAATGGCGCGGTAACGGATTCAGCGCCAGCGCAACAAGATACCGCAGCGGCTCAGGCCCCGGCAGTTGATGCGCAACAAAACGCCGTCGTTGCCCCTTCTCAGGCTAACGTCGATACTGCAACCACAGCGCCAGCTACCGCGGCACCGCTGCCGACCGATCAGGCAGGTGTGACTACACCTGCAGCCGATCCTAACGCGCTGGTGATGAACTTTACCGCCGATTGCTGGCTGGAAGTCACCGATGCGACCGGTAAAAAACTGTTCAGCGGGATGCAGCGTAAAGATGGCAATCTGAATTTGACCGGTCAGGCACCGTACAAACTGAAGATTGGTGCTCCGGCGGCAGTGCAGATTCAGTTCCAGGGTAAACCTGTCGATCTGAGTCGTTTTATCAGAACTAACCAGGTTGCGCGTCTGACCGTTAATGCCGAACAATCACCGGCTCAGTAACAGACGGCAATGCGGGAGATTTTTTAATGCATAACCAGGCTCCAATTCAACGTAGAAAATCGACACGCATTTACGTTGGGAACGTGCCGATCGGCGATGGTGCGCCCATCGCCGTACAGTCTATGACTAATACGCGTACCACGGACGTGGAAGCGACGGTTAATCAGATTAAAGCGCTGGAACGCGTAGGCGCAGACATTGTTCGTGTCTCTGTACCGACAATGGATGCCGCAGAAGCGTTCAGGCTTATCAAACAGCAGGTTAACGTCCCGCTGGTTGCCGATATACACTTCGACTATCGTATCGCACTGAAGGTGGCGGAATACGGCGTTGATTGCCTGCGTATTAACCCAGGTAATATCGGCAGTGAAGAGCGTATTCGCATGGTGGTGGATTGCGCTCGTGATAAAAATATTCCTATCCGTATCGGCGTCAACGCCGGATCGCTGGAAAAAGATCTGCAGGAAAAATACGGTGAACCGACGCCTCAGGCGCTGCTGGAATCCGCGATGCGCCACGTGGATCACCTCGATCGTCTGAACTTCGATCAATTCAAAGTTAGTGTTAAAGCGTCTGACGTTTTCCTCGCCGTAGAATCCTATCGCCTGCTGGCGAAACAGATCGATCAACCGTTGCATCTGGGGATCACCGAAGCTGGTGGCCTGCGTAGTGGTTCGGTGAAGTCCGCGATCGGCCTTGGCCTGCTGTTATCTGAAGGGATCGGCGATACGCTGCGTGTTTCTCTGGCGGCCGATCCGGTGGAAGAGATCAAAGTTGGTTTCGATATCCTGAAATCGCTGCGCATTCGCGCGCGCGGGATCAACTTCATCGCTTGCCCAACCTGTTCGCGTCAGGAGTTTGACGTTATCGGTACGGTTAACGCGCTGGAGCAACGCCTGGAGGATATCATTACGCCAATGGACGTTTCGATCATCGGCTGCGTAGTAAACGGCCCTGGTGAAGCGCTGGTTTCTACGCTGGGCGTGACGGGCGGTAACAAGAAAAGCGGCCTGTATGAAGACGGCGTGCGTAAGGACAGACTCGATAACGACGACATGATTACGCAGCTTGAAGCCCGCATTCGTGCCAAAGCAAGTATTCTGGACGAAGCGCGTCGTATCGACGTGCAGCAGCTTGAAAAATAACAACGTGATGGGAAGCGGCATGCTTCCCGTGTATGATTGAACCCGCATGGCGCCCGCATTGTTCGGGTTAGCGCTGAGGGTTCATTTTTATATTCATAAAGAGAATAAACGTGGCAAAAAACATTCAAGCCATTCGCGGCATGAACGATTATCTGCCTGGCGAAACCGCCATCTGGCAGCGCATTGAAGGCACTCTTAAAAACGTGCTCGGCAGCTACGGTTACAGTGAAATCCGCTTGCCGATTGTAGAGCAGACCCCGTTATTCAAACGCGCGATCGGTGAAGTCACCGACGTGGTTGAAAAAGAGATGTATACCTTTGAGGACCGTAATGGCGACAGCCTGACGTTGCGTCCTGAAGGGACTGCGGGCTGCGTACGCGCCGGCATCGAACATGGTCTCCTGTACAATCAGGAACAGCGTCTGTGGTATATCGGGCCGATGTTCCGCCACGAACGTCCGCAGAAAGGACGCTATCGTCAATTCCATCAGCTGGGTGTCGAAGTGTTTGGCCTGCAAGGCCCGGACATCGATGCGGAACTGATTATGCTGACCGCTCGCTGGTGGCGCGCGCTGGGTATTTCTCAGCATGTCAGCCTGGAGCTGAACTCGATCGGTTCGCTTGAAGCCCGCGCTAACTACCGTGATGCGCTGGTTGCCTACCTGGAACTGCACAAAGAGAAACTGGACGAAGACTGCAAGCGCCGTATGTACACCAACCCGCT
The DNA here is from genome assembly GCF_004322975.1 of Citrobacter sp. ABFQG. Lineage (NCBI taxonomy): Bacteria > Pseudomonadati > Pseudomonadota > Gammaproteobacteria > Enterobacterales > Enterobacteriaceae > Citrobacter > Citrobacter sp. ABFQG. The sequence goes on along the minus strand of NZ_CP036435.1, from coordinate 4,264,506 downwards.
GCGCGTTCTCGACTCCAAAAACCCGGAAGTGCAGGCGCTGCTCAACGACGCGCCTGCACTGGGCGACTATCTGGATGACGACTCGCGCGAGCACTTCGCGGGCTTGTGCAAACTGCTGGAGTCCGCAGGCATTGCTTACACCGTCAATCAGCGTCTGGTTCGTGGTCTTGATTACTACAACCGCACCGTATTTGAGTGGGTCACCAGCAGCCTGGGCTCTCAGGGTACCGTGTGTGCCGGTGGTCGTTACGACGGTCTGGTAGAGCAACTTGGCGGTCGTGCAACGCCTGCCGTGGGCTTTGCTATGGGTCTGGAACGACTTGTTTTGTTAGTTCAGGCAGTTAATCCGGAATTTAACGCAGATCCTGTTGTCGATATATACCTGGTCGCTTCAGGGGCGGACACGCAGTCGGCAGCAATGACGCTTGCAGAACGTCTGCGCGATGAAGTTCCTGGTGTGAAACTGATGACAAACCACGGTGGCGGCAACTTTAAGAAACAGTTTGCCCGTGCCGATAAGTGGGGCGCCCGCGTTGCACTGGTACTGGGCGAGTCCGAAGTGGCTGACGGTACTGTTGTAGTGAAGGATTTGCGCTCTGGTGAGCAAACGGCAGTAGCGCAGGATAGCGTTGCCGCGCATTTGCGCACTTTACTGGGCTAAGGAGAAGGACAGCGTGGAAATTTACGAGAACGAACACGACCAGGTTGATGCGGTAAAACGCTTCTTTGCTGAAAACGGCAAGGCGCTGGCTGTTGGGATCATTTTAGGGGTTGGCGCGCTGGTTGGTTGGCGTTACTGGACCAGCCATCAGACGGAGTCCGCACGCTCTGCTTCTCTGGCGTATCAAAATACGGTAACTGCGGTTAGCGCGGGTAAACCGGACAGCATTCCTGCCGCTGAGAAATTTGCTGCAGAGAATAAAAATACCTATGGCGCGCTGGCTTCACTGGAACTGGCGCAGCAGTTTGTTGACCAAAATGAACTTGAGAAAGCCGCAAGCCAACTGCAACAAGGCTTGGCTGCGACCAGCGATGAAAATCTCAAAGCAGTGATAAACCTGCGTCTGGCTCGTGTTCAGGTTCAGCTTAAACAGGCTGATACCGCGCTGAAAACACTCGAAACCATTAAAGGTGAAGGGTGGGCGGCCATTGTTGCCGATCTGCGTGGTGAAGCGTTGTTGAGTAAAGGCGACAAACAAGGTGCGCGTAGCGCATGGGAAGCGGGTGTGAAAAGCGATGCCTCTCCTGCTCTGAGCGAAATGATGCAGATGAAAATCAATAATTTGTCCATCTGAGAGGGACCCGATGCAATTGCGTAAATTACTTCTGCCAGGGCTGCTTTCCGTTACCCTATTGAGCGGCTGTTCACTGTTTAGTGGCGAAGAAGATGTCGTTAAGATGTCCCCATTACCGGTGGTTGAAAACCAGTTTACTCCGTCTACGGAATGGAGCACCTCTGTAGGAAACGGTATTGGTGATTTCTATTCCAATCTTCATCCTGCGCTGGCGGATAACGTTGTCTATGCTGCCTCTCGCGCTGGTGTAGTTAAAGCGTTGAACGCAGGCGACGGCAAAGAAGTCTGGTCTGTGAATCTGGGTGAGAAAGATGGCTGGTTCTCCCGTGCATCTGCACAGCTTTCTGGCGGTGTAACCGTGGCCGGCGGTCATGTTTATATCGGCAGTGAAAAAGCACAGGTTTATGCGCTGAACACCAGTGACGGTACTACCGCATGGCAGACGAAAGTCGCTGGTGAAGCGCTGTCTCGTCCTGTTGTGAGCGATGGCGTGGTATTGATCCACACCAGCAACGGTCAGTTGCAGGCCTTAAACGAAGCCGACGGCGCCATCAAATGGACCGTTAACCTCGACATGCCTTCTCTGTCTCTGCGTGGCGAATCCGCTCCGGCAACCGCCTTTGGCGCAGCTATTGTTGGCGGTGATAACGGTCGCGTAAGCGCTGTGCTGATGCAGCAGGGCCAGATGATTTGGCAGCAGCGTATCTCTCAGGCGACAGGCCCAACGGAAATCGATCGTCTGAGCGACGTTGATACCACGCCGGTTATCGTCAATGGCGTTGTTTACGCGCTGGCTTATAATGGTAACCTGACGGCGTTGGATCTGCGCAGTGGTCAGATCATGTGGAAACGCGAACTGGGCTCGGTGAATGATTTCATCGTCGACGGTAACCGTATCTACCTGGTTGACCAGAACGATCGCGTGCTGGCACTGACCACCGATGGCGGCGTGACGCTGTGGACGCAAAGCGATCTGCTGCACCGTCTGCTGACGTCCCCGGTATTGTATAACGGCAATCTGGTCGTCGGTGATAGCGAAGGCTACCTGCACTGGATTAACGTTGACGATGGCCGTTTTGTTGCCCAGCAGAAAGTTGACAGCTCAGGTTTCCTGACCGAGCCGGTCTCTGCTGATGGTAAACTGCTGATCCAGGCGAAAGACGGTACGCTGTACTCTATTACGCGTTAATCGTCGCGGCCGCTCGCTTTGAAAAACGGCTCCTGGTGCAGGGGCCGTTTTACTGTTTTTAACAACGGAGCAAAAATGTGCCCGTTGTCTGATGATTTTTTAAATGAGGCTTTAAACATGGTACCTGTGGTCGCGCTTGTCGGGCGCCCTAACGTTGGCAAATCCACGTTATTTAACCGTCTAACTCGCACCCGAGATGCGCTGGTTGCGGATTTCCCGGGTCTGACTCGTGACCGTAAGTACGGTCGTGCGGAAATTGAAGGCCGCGAGTTTATCTGTATTGATACCGGCGGTATTGATGGCACCGAAGACGGTGTTGAAACCCGTATGGCGGAACAGTCGCTGTTGGCTATCGAAGAAGCGGACGTTGTGCTGTTCATGGTGGATGCGCGTGCTGGCCTGATGCCAGCGGATGCAGCTATTGCGAAACATCTGCGCTCGCGCCAGAAACCGACGTTCCTGGTAGCCAACAAAACTGACGGACTCGATCCTGACCAGGCGGTTGTTGATTTCTACTCTCTGGGTCTGGGTGAAATTTATCCGATCGCGGCGTCCCATGGTCGTGGCGTTCTCAGCCTGCTGGAGCATGTTCTGCTGCCGTGGATGGATGACGTTGCTCCGCAGGAAGAAGTCGACGAAGACGCGGAATACTGGGCGCAGCTGGAAGCCAAAGAAAATGGCGAAGAAGAGCCTGAAGATGATTTCAATCCGCAGGATTTGCCGATCAAACTGGCGATCGTGGGTCGCCCGAACGTAGGTAAGTCCACACTTACTAACCGTATTCTTGGCGAAGATCGTGTGGTGGTTTACGACATGCCGGGGACCACGCGTGACAGTATTTATATTCCGATGCAGCGCGATGAGCGCGAATATGTGCTTATCGATACCGCGGGCGTGCGTAAGCGCGGCAAAATTACCGAAGCGGTAGAAAAATTCTCAGTTATCAAAACGCTGCAGGCGATTGAAGATGCCAACGTGGTGATGCTGGTGATTGACGCGCGCGAAGGGATTTCCGATCAGGACCTGTCGCTGCTGGGCTTTATCCTCAACAGTGGGCGCTCACTTGTTATCGTTGTGAACAAGTGGGATGGTCTGACGCAGGAAGTAAAAGAGCAGGTCAAAGAGACGCTGGACTTCCGTCTGGGCTTTATTGATTTTGCACGCGTACACTTTATCTCTGCGCTGCACGGCAGCGGTGTGGGTAATCTGTTTGAATCGGTCCGTGAAGCGTATGACAGCTCCACCCGTCGCGTGAGCACCGCGATGCTGACGCGCATCATGACCATGGCAGTAGAAGATCATCAGCCGCCACTGGTGCGTGGTCGTCGTGTGAAGCTGAAATACGCCCACGCGGGCGGTTATAACCCGCCAATTGTGGTGATTCACGGTAACCAGGTCAAAGACCTGCCGGATTCCTACAAGCGTTATCTGATGAACTATTTCCGCAAATCTCTGGACGTAATGGGGACGCCGATCCGTATTCAGTTCAAAGAAGGGGAAAACCCGTTTGCCAACAAACGCAATACGCTGACTCCGACTCAGATGCGTAAACGTAAGCGTTTGATTAAACACATTAAAAAAAGTAAGTAATCGTTGCTGATGCAGATGAAAACCCGCGCTTGTCGCGGGTTTTTTTCGTTATTCCAACGTCAACCTCAGCCCGCGCAATGTCAATCACTATTCGTTTTTTACCAAGTTTAAATCTAAGAAAGTAGACAATTGTCGAGTTTTCATCTTAAAGTCCCCCGGTTGGTACTAGACAAAACTACTGCCAGGTTATCAAATGGTTAAATAAATCTTCGCCGCATGTAAAAAATCGACCAGCTACGTAACTGGTCGGCGTACATCGCGGTGTTTACACGCACGACGACATAACTTTCGGGAGAATTATGCAATCCTCTGTTAATCAAAAAGAAAGCCGAACTTTCTTCGGTCATCCTTATCCGCTCGGCTCATTGTTCTTTACTGAGATGTGGGAGCGTTTTTCGTTTTATGGCATTCGTCCGTTACTGATCCTGTTTATGGCGGCTACCGTTTATGACGGTGGCATGGGACTGGCGCGTGAAAATGCCTCGGCGATTGTCGGTATCTTTGCCGGTACCATGTATCTTGCTGCGCTGCCAGGTGGCTGGCTGGCGGATAACTGGCTTGGTCAGCAAAAAGCGGTGTGGTATGGCTCCATCCTGATAGCACTTGGTCACCTGTCGATTGCACTCTCGGCCATCATGGGTGACAACCTGTTTTTTATTGGCCTGATGTTCATTGTGCTCGGTTCTGGCCTGTTCAAAACCTGTATCTCGGTGATGGTGGGTACGCTGTATAAAAAAGGCGATGCGCGCCGCGACGGCGGTTTCTCGCTGTTCTACATGGGTATCAACCTGGGTTCCTTCATCGCGCCATTGATCTCCGGCTGGCTGATTAAAACTCACGGCTGGCACTGGGGTTTTGGTATCGGTGGTATCGGAATGTTGGTGGCATTGCTCATCTTCCGTATCTTTGCCGTTCCGGCGATGAAACGCTACGATAGCGAAGTGGGCCTGGACTCGACCTGGAACAGCCCGGTTGTGAAACGTAATGGTGTGGGCGCGTGGCTGCTGGCGCTGGCAGTTGGTGTAGCAATTGTTGTTACCCTGATTGCGCAGGGAGTGATTGTGATTAACCCGGTCGCGGTTGCCAGCATGCTGGTGTACGTGATTGCCGCGTCAGTTGCGCTTTACTTTATCTATCTGTTCGTCTTTGCGGGGCTGAACCGTAAAGAACGCGCCAGGCTGCTGGTTTGCTTTATCCTGCTGGTTTCCGCTGCGTTCTTCTGGTCTGCCTTTGAGCAGAAACCTACCTCGTTCAACCTGTTCGCCAACGACTACACTAACCGTATGATCGGCGATTTTGAAATCCCGGCAGTATGGTTCCAGTCGATTAACGCTTTGTTCATCATTCTGCTGGCCCCGGTATTCAGCTGGGCGTGGCCAAAACTGGCGAGCATGAATATTCGCCCAAGCAGTATCACCAAGTTTGTCATCGGCATTCTCTGCGCAGCGGCGGGCTTTGGCGTGATGATGCTGGCGGCGCAAGACGTGCTGGCAAATGGCGGCGCGGGTGTTTCTCCATTCTGGCTGGTAGGCAGTATCCTGATGCTTACGCTCGGCGAGCTGTGTCTGAGCCCAATTGGTCTGGCGACCATGACGCTGTTGGCACCGGAAAGAATGCGTGGACAGATGATGGGTCTGTGGTTCTGCGCCAGTGCGCTGGGTAACCTGGCCGCGGGTCTGATTGGTGGTCATGTGAAGGCCGACCAGCTTGATATGCTGCCAGATCTCTTCGCGCGCTGCTCGATTGCGCTGCTTATCTGCGCCGCGGTACTGATCGTTCTCATTGTTCCGATTCGTCGCATGCTGGAGAATACACAGACTAAACCGGCAACTAGCGCCTGATAGCACCTCGATGATGCCGGGGCAGACGTTATGCCCCGGTAATTCAACTTTTGAGGTGAGAACATGCTGTTAGGGTTTGTTGGGCTGGGCGCAGTCGTTGAAACGGCATACTTGCCCGCATTACGTAGCCTCTTCGGTGATTCATTACGCTGTGTGGGGTTTGATGTTCAACCCACAAAACAGCCAGCAGGCGTGACGCGTTGTACGTCGCTCGAAGAGCTGCTTACTCAGCCTCTTGATACCCTGTTCATCACGACCGCATCCTTGCATCACCTTGAGGTGCTTGAACAGGCCCTGGCCTCTCCCATCGCACGTATCGTGGTTGAAAAACCTATTGTCGCCACGCTCTCCCAAATTGAAAAACTGAAAATGCTGCTGGCTCAACCAGGAGCCGCCGATCGTGTACTGGCACTCGACCACTGGATGGCGCGCATCGAAACGGTGAAACGAGGGTTGGTCAGCACTTTTGCCGAGATTGTGAAAATCGAAGGTTTTTTGCAGGAGCCAAGTGGATTTAACGCTGCAGGGGAGCCGATAGCGCTTAACTTTGCCACCGGTGAACCGGACACGCGTGAACTTCGCCACCCGGATGGCGTGATTCTGGATATCGGTACGCACGTGTTAGCAATGCTGCGGGAAACGGTACGGTATCTGGGAGGGAATAATGAGATGGTGCTGCGGTTAGTGAGTGCTAAAGACCGTCTGGGACGTGATATCCCCCAGAGTGACCTGACCACGGCAGAAGGCGAGGCGCATCTTCAGGGGCAGATTAGTGGCATTCCACTGGATATCTGGCTCAACAAATATGCGGGGCCAGCTGGTGGGCAAAAAGGTCTGCGGCTTTATCTGCGTGACGGACGTATTATCAGCCATGACCGACGCGGTACAGAAGATGTACTGGAAGTGATTGACGGCGAGGTGGTACAACGCTGGAGCATTACCGGTACGATTTACGCCCATTGTCTCGCTGAGCAAATTCTGGGAGCGCAAAGTTTGTTTGAACGTTGTCCGCAGGAGGTGAGCCAAACGACACTGCGCAGGCTGGAAGAAGTGGAGTGCCTGTTAACATTGCAGCAGCAGTTACGTGGGCCACATTAAGTGCATGGTGTTAAAATAAAAGCAGCAATACATTTTCTGTATAAGGACACGATATGTCGATTACCTGCCCGGATTGTCATGCAGAGCTGGAGCCGCAAAATGGTGTGGCGCACTGCGAGCATTGTCACAAAGATATTCAACTGGAAGCGCGTTGTCCGGAATGCCATCTGCCACTGCAAGTATTAAAAGCCTGCGGAGCGGTGGATTATTTCTGTCAGAACGGCCATGGCCTTATTTCGAAGAAACGCGTGGAATATAATGTCATAATATAAATTATATTATGAATAATTTTTGCTGATTAATATTTATTATGAATGCTAATCAGCTTTAATCATTATTATTACAAATATTTTATCTTGCTTTGATAATCTGGCTGATTTTTTAGGATTATATTTAGGTTATAAAGGCATTCATTAGCGTGAATCATAAATATAATGTTCCTGCTGTACAGCAACTTTGTTAATACAGGAACATGTTATGGCCCGAAGGGCGCGCTTTGTTATCTTGCTTGTTCTATTCGTTTCTGGCGCAGTTATTGCCGGGGACAATATTGTTGCGCCTGCAGCAACCAATAACATAAGTGAGTCTACGTTGCCCGATCTCGGCAGTGAGTCGGTACTAAAAGAACAGCATAATAACGAAGATCAATCCATTAAAGAGAAAGGTGTCGACTATTTTATTAACTCTGCGACACAAGGCTTTGAAAACCTGACGCCTGACGCGTTGAAATCACAGGCGCAAAGCTATTTGCAAAATCAAATTACCTCCTCCACGCAATCGTATATAGAAGGGTTAATGTCACCGTACGGAAAAGTACGGACCAGTTTATCTGTTGGCGAAGGGGGCGATCTTGATGGTAGCTCTCTCGACTATTTTGTTCCCTTATACGACAACCAATATACATTGATTTTTACCCAAATCTCCGCGCAGCGTAAAGAGGACCGGACCATTGGAAATATCGGTTTTGGCTTGCGTCAAAATGTGGGGGATTGGTTACTCGGCGGCAACGCTTTTTATGACTACGATTTTAGCCGTGGGCACCGTCGCTTAGGTTTGGGCACTGAGGCATGGACAGATTATCTGAAGCTCTCTGGCAACTATTACCATCCACTTTCTGACTGGAAAGAGTCTGAGGATTTCGAGTTTTATGAAGAGCGCCCCGCCCGGGGATGGGATATTCGGGCTGAAAGCTGGCTGTCATTTTATCCACAGATCGGTGGGAAATTAGTCTACGAGCAGTACTATGGCGATGAAGTGGCATTATTTGGTACCGACAATTTACAAAAAAATCCCCATGCGGTAACCGTTGGTCTCAATTACATGCCTGTGCCGATGGTCACGTTGGGTGCAGATTACAAAGCCGGCACTGGAGATAATGCCGACCTTAGCATCAACGCAACCGTCACTTATCAGTTAGGTACGCCCCTGGCGGCTCAGCTTGATCCGGAAAACGTAAAAATTCAGCGCTCTTTAATGGGCAGTCGTACCGATTTTGTCGAGCGTAATAATTTTATCGTTCTTGAATACCGTGAAAAAGATCCCCTTGATGTTGCGTTATGGCTCAAAGCCGATGCGACCAATGTCCATCCTGAATGCGTAATTGAAGACACGCCTGAGTCTGCGGTGGGACTGGAGAAATGTAAGTGGACGATCAATGCGCTTGTCTCTCATCACTACAAAATCATCTCCGCCTCCTGGCAGGCAAAAAATAATGCCAATCGCACATTAGTGATGCCAGTAGTAAAAGCTGATGCCCTCACTGAAGGGAATAATAACCGCTGGAATCTGGCCCTCCCTGCGTGGGTCAATGCGGATACAGAAGCACAGCGTACAGAGTTAAATACCTGGAAAGTGCGCATGACCCTGGAAGATGAAAAGGGGAATAAGCAAAACTCGGGTGCTGTGGAAATTACCGTCCAGCAGGATCGTAAAATCGAATTGATTGTCGATAACGTCGCCGACGCCGATCGTACCGATCATAGCCATGAGGCCAGCGCTTTGGCGGATGGCGTCGATGGTGTTGTGATGGACCTGGTGCTGACTGATTCATTTGGGGATACGACCGATCGTAACGGTAAAGTGCTGGTGGATGAGGCTATGGCGCCTGAACTCTATGACAGCAATGACAAAAAGGTGTCGCTTTCTTCCACCGCTTGTACCGCCGAATTGCCCTGCGTCTTCATTGCCAGCCGTGACAAAAAGGCGGGAACCGTCACGCTCTCCAGTACGCTTCCTGGGACGTTTCGCTGGAAAGCGAAGGAAGACGTCTACGGCGACAGTAACTATGTTGACGTGACGTTTACCGGTGATGCGTTTGATGCGTTGAATGCGCTCATTTATCAAATGAAAACATCTTCTCCCGTTAATTTGAGCGGCAAACAAGATAGGCATCCTGTCGTTAATAATACCTATCGATTTGTACTGTGGCGTGATGCCAATAAAGACGGCGTTTTCCAGATGTCAGAACAACTGGCAGAAGATGAAATGGCGCTTTATGACTATCAATGGGAATTTACCGGGCAAAGCGTGACGGGAAATACCGGAGCACAAGCCAATACCCGCAATGAAGATCTGGTGTTGCCAGCAACAAATAGAGAGGCTGCGCAAAAATTCGCTGCTCATGAGCAGGATGGTATTCAGGGCTATGGCATACGCGTGGTGTATAGCCAGAAATAGTGTCAGCGTAGTGGCTGACCAGCCAGTCGCTGAATGTTGAAGAAAAAGGAGAGTCTTGATGCAATTAGTATTAAAACGGCGGCTGACGAAGGTCGCACTGGCGTTGGCTGTGGCAGGGTATTGTGCTGTGCCTGCAGTCGCGGCTAATGGGAATCTGAAAGCCGGTCAGTGGCAAAGCGCGACAGAAAGTACCGGTACTATTCAAGGGACTATCCCGTGGATTACACGGGCTGCAGATAAAACGGCGGAAACGGATAAAGCACATGTCACGGTGACGATTGACCGTGGTAGTCGAACCGTGGCAACTGAAGGTGACCGGCAGTTTCACGCGGGCGACAAAGTGAAGGTCAACTGGGCTATCGGCGATACGGAAGGTGACCTGGATGCGGATAACACGGCGACCAAAGCGACTGTGCAGTGGATGAGCTATAGCGATCAGAATGGCGGCGATGCACAAGAGATAGGTACAAAAGGCAGCGACACCTATGAAATTCAGGCTGCGGATGCCGATCGCTACATCGGTATTAAAATTACGCCTACCACAACTACCGGCGATCCGAATGTTGCCACAGAATTGCTGCTAAACGATCTGTCGACCAACGCTGGCGGTGGTTCTGACGATGATGACATTCCGGAAGGTCCGGTGGTCGATGCAAATGTCCACGTCGTCATCTACGAGGCGGGTACAACAACCAATCTGTTGGGCACGAGCACCAAACTTAAAACCAACACCACCTATAAAGTGCTGCTGTGGAAAGATAAAAACGCCAGTCGCTCTTACGATGCAGGTGAAGAAGTTACCAGTGATTACAACTACCGCTGGAAATTCACCGGTAACAGTCTGCAGTTGGGCACTGTGGGTGGGATTGTCAACGCTACCTACAACAATAGCGATCTGGTTATTCCGCTTACCAACGCCGAAGCGAAGGCTGCCTTCGATTATGCCGATGGCGTTACCCTCGGCAACGATGGCGTCCAGGGATATGGCTTGTCTATCGACTACCAACGTAAATAAAACCGTGCAAGACCGCTTCCTTAGGGAGCGGTTTTTCCGCGCCCTGTGTTTAGCTCGGGGTTAAGCAAAGTGTGTTGAAACGCGAACACAGAATAAATGGGTAGTGACTGCTCAAGGATGGGGGATCTGGCAGGTGAATAAAGTTTATCGCTCTTTACTGGCGTTAGCTCTGTTAATGGGTGCAGTGCCGGTACTTTCTGCACTAAAAAGTGGGGCATGGCAGGAGTTGCGCACAGCTACGGATGCGATAAACGGCACCCCGCCGACGGCGGACAGCGCGTTCGTTCCGGTTTATCAGGGCAGCGTTGTCCTCTCTCCCGGTGAAGCGCACGCTGTGGCCTTCAGCGCGATGCCCCGCGACTTCAGCGTTGACGATTCAGCCAGCGCACTGCAGCTGGCTAATCCGCTCGATACCGAGGGCGATCTGTTCGCCATACCGCCGCTGCGCTGGGAAAGCGAACAGACGCCCGCTATCAGTTTAGTCTGGGCAGATGCCGCTACACCGGATGAACCGCTTAACCCACAGCCAGTCGCCAATAAAACGTTCTGTGCGCAGAATATGGCCGGCGGGCATTACGTGGTCTGGCCGCAGCTGGAAGATAGCAGCGCGCTACCCGCGCTTTACCTCATTACGTCGACGGGAACACCGCACAGCAATACGGTTGCTTTAACCGAACAAAAAGTGGCGATTGACGTAGCTACCGCCGTGGGCGAGCCACTGTCACTCAGCGCCGTGCCGATGGACGATACGTTAAAAGCAGCCAAGGTCAAAGCAGGGGAAAGTATCACGCTGACCGTTACCACCCGCGATTGCGCCGGTAACGTGGTGGGCAATACCGCATTTATTATTACCCGCAGCGATGCGCTTAACCGCCAGAACATCGTCAATAATAATGCACCGGTACACGTTGGTGATACGGAACTGACCACCACGGCGACGGAATACCACGGTGTTACGGGCGCTGACGGCAAAGCGACAGTGACCGTCACCCAGGCAAACGGTCCCGGCGTAAAAACTACCCTGACGGTGATGCCGGCAAACAATATGGCGCTAAAAGACAGCGTCGATGTCATTTTCACCACCCTGACCAGCCCGGACAGCGACAAAGCGGCGATGTGGGGGCATATGGAAGAAAGCGCTACGGCAAACGTCGATGGCGTCACCTATACCTTCACGCGTCCAAAACTGGCGGCGGAAACCAGTGGCACTAGTGCTACTTTTGCTGCCAGCAATGAAAGCTGGGCGCAGTTTACCTGGGATAGCGCGGATAACCACTGTGCCATTTTGCCGGATGCCGAACAGCTGGTGGCGCTGCGGGCCGCCCACAGCACCGCGGCGGCCTATCCCGGTTGGCCAATTGATACCTACTGGTCGTCCACGAAAGATCAGCTCGATATTTATCACTACGCCACCAGTATGGGGAGCGGGGCGGTGATACGAGAAAGCAACAGTACGGCTTTACTGGTGAGCTGCGTGGATAAAGCGCTGCCTTTAGCGTATCCACAAATCACGCTTTCTCCCGATGCGCCATACAAGGCGGAAGTCGGCGAGACGATTGATGTGATAGCCAGCGTGGTTGACCGGAATACCAATAAACCGTTGCCTTATCGCTATCTTGAACTGTTTGTCGACCCCGCCTCTAACCGTAAAGGGGAGCATAAAGATGAGTGGGATAATCTGCGGGTCGTTGTCCGTAGTGATGATATGCGTGCATCGTCCCCGGAACACTATACCGGGGTAACGGACGCGAACGGTCAGGTACATTTGTCGTTAAGTCATGACAGTGGGGTAGGGGTAGAAACGCCGATCCACATTGTGATGGCGGATGATGAAGGCGCAAGCATCACGTTCCCCTTTAATGTGATTTTTACGGTGATAACCAGCCCGGACGTTGACGGGGCGAATATGTATGGCCATATGCAACGGGGTATTGTGGAGAAGGGTAATCTCTACAAGCGTCCGCTATTGGCGTCCGAAACAAGTCATAAAACCGGTCAGCAAAGTGAAAATAGCGAAGAATGGGCCACCTTCGATTCTCTGATCTCTGCCACGAATCAATGCGGCGCAGGTCAGGTCCCCGACACGGGTTCTCTTGAAACGCTCTACAGCGCACATCCTGATAATAAAATCCTGACAGAACACGGCTGGCCGACGGCGTCTGATGCTTATATGGCCGATGATGCCACGCAGATGGCGTACTTTAATCTGGACGATGGTAGCAAGGGGGTCGGTGGCTCAGCCCACTATCTGACCTGTTCAGCCAATGAAATGGTGGCTCAACTGAGCGTCTATTTCAATGACGATGTTTCGTTACGCCTGCCCGTCGCCAAAACTGGTGAGCAAATCAAAATGAACGTCCATTCACAAAATGCGTTGAACGGAGCAACGATAGCGAATGTGAAGTTTTCAGTCACCATGGGGCTCGGCAAAAATCGCAGCGGGATGACCACCGGCTTTACTGACCCAAGTCAGGGGGAATTGCTATTTGACAGCGTTGCCTATGGCGCGGGTACATCTTCAATGACGTATGAGGGGATGACGGATGCGAACGGTGACGCGCAAATTATTCTTGCGCAGCCACGCGGCGTGGGGTTAATCACACCGCTAAGCGTAGTACCGATTGATTCACTGCTGAACTCGCCTATCTCGCGTAGCGTGAAGTTTACCGTTCCGACAAGCCCGGATACGCCAAAAGCCCATATGTGGGGGCATATGGCGGACGCCGTAACCGTGGATAATCTCACGTTTGAACGCCCGAAACTGGCGGCAGAGTCAGGGGCAACCCGAACCCAGGATGAAGCGAATGAAACCTGGGCTCGCCTCACACATGCCGATGCGCTGGGAAATACCGCAGCCGGGGGATGTGCGCTTAATCGTCTGCCACGTATCGACCAGCTTACCACTTTGTACAATGCCAACAATGACGGCGAGATACATACGGTTGCCGGATGGCCTGTGGGGCTGGACTACTGGTCCGTCACGTACGCCAGCCAGTCCAGCTGGCAACAGATATCGTTGTCGGGTGGTGAGGTGACGGCGGGGGGCGATGTTTCGGATTACGTCAGTTGCCTGACCAGCGATAACCCGGCGGCGGCGTCCATCACCATTGAACCGGTGGATGCGTCGCAGTGGTATGACAACAACGTTAATAGCGTACATGCGGTAAGAGTGAAGAAAGGCGAGACGCTACAACTGAAGGTCACGGTGAAAGACGCCAATGGAAACCCTGTGCCGCAAGCGCCTTTTGTCATGAGCCGTGGTGATGGTTTTACCCGACAGAATGTTAAACATGCCGCTGGCAGCGGTGATGATATTGTGTCGCCGGTGGTCATTGACGGCGAATCTGTTAACGACACGGCGACGAAAATCGGCGGCCTGACGGGCGTGGACGGCAGCAAAATCATCAATGTGACCCGCCCGGATACGCATGGCACTAAAGTGGCGATAACGGCGGCGCTGTACGGCAATGCCAGCGTGAGTGCCAGCCTCGACACCATCTTTACGGTGGTCACCAGCCCCGACTCGGACAAGGCGACGCTGTGGGGGCATATGACGGACACGCTGACGGCGGCAGACGGTACGAACTACCACCGGCCGCAGCTGTACGGGGAGTTAAGCAGCACCAACAATGTGACGAGCTATACGGAAGATAACGAGGTGTGGGCCGGGTTCTATGGGCCTGATAGCGGTAAGAGCAATCCGGACAGTTGCGCCAAAGGCTACTATCCCACGGTCAGTTCGCTGGATTCTCTGTACAGTAAATATCCTGACAGAAGTATCAAAACAGTGCAGGGCTGGCCTATTGACCGTTCTTACTGGAGCGGCACCTACAGTAGCTCGTTCTCGACTGAAACGTTCTCACGTTATTCGGCAGTTGACCTGGACGATGGCAGCCATCAGACATTATCCGCGACGGACGCTAACGGGAGACAGTACCAGATTTGTTCGGATACGCAGACGGCGCAGGCGGTATTGATTACGCTCACGTCAACGCTGACGCAGGATGCCACTGCGCAGGCGGTGAAGGTAAAAACGGGCGATACCATTCCACTGCTGATCACCACCACCGATGCCGCTGGCAACCCGGTGGGGAATATCCCATTTACCCTTAAACGTGACAAAGGAACAGCCCGTACCACTACTTATACCACCTGGAGTACGCCAACGATGCAACTGACGCAGAGCGGGCAGGCGTCGCAGAGCTGGAGTTTCAACGGAACATACTACGGCGTGACGGGCGCAGACGGTACGCTGGCTGTCGATTTGGCTGAGAGTAGTGGGCCAGGCGTCAAAAACGTGCTGACCGCCGGTCTATATAACAGCACAACGGTTACTGCGTCGCTGCCTGCGGTGTTTACGACAATCACCAGCCCGGACAGCAATAAAGCCAATATGTGGGGCCATATGCCGGAAACCTTCACCGCCAGCAACGGCACTGAATTTATGCGTCCCAGACTTATGGATGAGCTGGATTCAGCCACTGATACGACTGCCGTTATAGAGAATAATGAAAAGTGGTATACGGTGAAAAACATCGAGAAAGGACGTGGCGCCTGCGCAATGAACCGGATGCCGCGAGCCGCTGATTTGACCTCATTGTCTCAAGGTCATCCGAATGGCGCGTTAGCGACAGATTTAGGCCTCCCGATGATAACGTCGAAATCATGGTGGGCGGGTGATATGGCGATAAAAAGTCAAACCTCGCTGGCGTATCAATATATGAGTCTGAAGACGGGTGTTATCAACACGAACTCAGCATCGACCGTAAGTAATGTTGCACAATTGTGTCTGACCACGGCGCATGAGTCGTTCATCTCCCTTGACTCCAGCGCGTGGAATGAAGAAAAACAGGCTTTTGTGGCGAAAAAAGGCGAGGCGATACCGGTAACCGTAACCGTGACGGACGCAGCCGGCAGGCCGCAGGCGAATACGGTTGTGAGGGTGATGCGCGGCTTTTCATCCTCCCGCAGCAATACATCGGTATCCACCAGTGCGGCAACCATGACGCTCACCCCCACTTCGCCATTGGGGACGGTACTGACCAACTTCACTGGCAACAGTAGCTTGTATGAAGCGACCGGTGAGGATGGTATGTTGCAGTTAACATTAAATCAGGACAATACCACCGGGCTGAAAACGACTATTACCGCCAGCCTGGCAAGTGACAGCCTGGTGAAGGCCAGCAAAGACACCACCTTTACCGTCATTACCAGCCCTGATGTGGCGTCAGCAGATTACTGGGGGCATATGCCGGAGACGGTGCCGGGACCGGATAACGTTGTTTATCAGCGTCCCCACTTGCAGGCAGAAGCACCGTCGGGGGTAGGTTATCTCCTGTACAATAACGAAAAATGGGCCGCGCCGACGCCTGGGCAGGTGCTTTCGACGGATAAATCCGTATGCGGTATTGCGTTTACGCCGATGATGAGCGACCAACAGGCGCTGTATCAGCGTTATCCTCATGGTACGCTGGAAGCGCAGTATGGCTGGCCGGTGAAATCCGATCAGCTCTGGTGGCCGGCTGATTTAAAGTCAGGAAATGCCTATCACACTCTGAACCTGAATACTGGTCAGGTATCCAAGCAGACGAATTCCTCAACGAAAGAGATGCAGGCTTGTCTGGTTGACGCGCGTAATATCCCTGGCTTAATCACGCTGACCTCGACGGTGATGGATGTGGCGAAAGCAGCAGCTGTAGTGAAGAAAGGCGAAGCTATTCCGCTGACGGTGACGGTGAAAGACCGCGCTGGTAATCCAATGCCAAATGAGCCGTTTACCCTGAGTCGATCTGATGCGGAAAGTCGGAACGGTACTGCATACACAGTGAATGGCGCAGACGATTTAACATTGCAGGCGCTGTCTCCTTCGTTGTCAACGACATCAATGACGACAACCAGCGTCGTGTTTAGCGGTGTAACTGGGGCTGACGGTACGGCAACCTTTACGGTGCGCCAGGATGCGAGCCTGGGGTTAAAAACGGCGCTAACGGTTACCGCGACCAATGATGTGTTGCTAGCAACCACCTCAACGCTTGACGTGATATTTACCGTAATAACCAGCCCGGACAGCAACAGCGCCGCTATGTGGGGTCATATGCCGGACACTCTAAGTGTTGATAGCATAACGCTACACCGGCCGCTGCTGTATAGGGAATCCCCTGGAGCAACGGACCAGAGGACGGATAATTATGAATCATGGGCCGGTGTCTATTCTCGAGATACTGGTACTGGCTATGATATGAGCAATAACTGTGGTGGGGTGGCCTATTTCCCGGAAAAAAGTTTACTGGAGAAAATGAGAGACGAACAGATAGCAACAGCTAACGGATGGCCTGTGTCTGTACTGCGTTATGTGAGCCGTACACCTTCGACGTATAACTATTGCGAGGTTTCGTTAAATGAAGGGGGCATCACAAATTGCCCAACAACCCCGACGGGGTCGAATTCGGGCGGGATAGGCTATGGGGCCTGTATTGTGCCGTAAATGCTCACATAGAACGAGGCAAGTAAGAACGTTATTGCGAACGGCGTGGCTTTTTAGTTGGGGTAATGTTGTGAACTTCGCTGGTAATCCAGCCGTCCTCCAGTCGGGTGGTCAGTAGATCGCCCGCTTTCACCTGTTTTACTTTTTTCAGCACCTCTCCATTCTGTGCGGTGGAGACGCTATAGCCGCGCGCTAATGTTGCCAGCGGGCTGACGGCTTCCAGATGGGTGACCGCGTTGCCGAAACGCTCGCGCTGCTCGCTTAGCCGCGCGCGAATATTTTCCGCCAGTCGATATTCCAGCTGCTGAATACGTGTTTGCACGCGGTGGATACGCGGCTGTGGGTTCTGCTGGTTCAGCCGCTGCAGCATGCGCTGCTGACGCTGATTGGCCTGTTTAATTTTATTCTCAAGTGCGAAGTTCATTCTCTGACGCAGTCGTTCCAGCACGGTCTGCTGGCGGGCCAGACGCAGCTGCGGATGCTGCTGTTGCAAGCGGTGATTAAGCTGGGTAAATCGGCGAGTTCGGTTGGCGAGATAGTAATCCATCGCCATTTCCAGACGTTGTTGACCATGCTGAATTTGACGCAGCAGCTCGAGCTGATTGCGGCTGACAATTTCTGCAGCCGCCGACGGCGTTGGCGCGCGCAGGTCGCCGACAAAATCGGCAATGGTCACATCGGTTTCATGGCCGACGGCGCTGACCACCGGAATGCGGCTGGCAAATATCGCCCGTGCTACGCGCTCGTCGTTAAAGCTCCACAAATCTTCCAGCGAGCCGCCGCCGCGCCCGACGATTAATACGTCACACTCGCCACGGGCGTTTGCCAGCTCAATTGCGCGCACAATCTGCCCCGGCGCATCGTCGCCCTGGACAGCGGTTGGATAGATAATAACGGGCAGGGAAGGGTCGCGGCGTTTCAATACGTGGAGAATATCGTGTAGCGCTGCCCCGGTTTTCGAGGTGATCACCCCGACGCAGTGGGCCGGTGAGGGCAGCGTTTTTTTGAACTGCTGATCGAACAGCCCTTCAGCCTGCAGTTTGGCCTTCAGTTGCTCATACTTCTGTTGCAACAGACCTTCACCCGCAGGCTGCATGCTCTCAACAATTATCTGGTAGTCCCCACGCGGCTCATACAATGTAATGTTGGCGCGCACCAGCACCTGTTGCCCGTGCTGCGGGCGGAACGTTACCCGGCGGTTGCTGTTGCGAAACATCGCGCAGCGAACCTGAGCGGTGTCATCTTTGAGCGTGAAGTACCAGTGACCGGAGGACGGCTGAGTGAAATTGGAGATTTCACCGCTGATCCACACTTGCCCCATTTCCTGTTCAAGCAGCAAACGAACCGTCTGATTCAGGCGGCTTACGGTAAAAATTGAGGTGGTCTGAGAGGATAACATGTGAGCGGGATCAAATTCTAAATCAGCAGGTTATTCAGTCGAAAGTAACATGCTCACAGAGGAGCGCAAGGTTTTTTTGCAAAAAAGTGTGGATGCAATCGGTTACGCTCTGTATAATGCCGCGGCAATATTTAATAACCTCCCAGGTGAGATATTGCCCATGCTACGTATCGCAAAAGAAGCCCTGACGTTTGACGACGTCCTCCTCGTTCCCGCTCATTCTACCGTTCTGCCGAATACTGCTGACCTCAGCACCCAGTTGACGAAAACCATTCGCCTGAACATTCCTATGCTCTCCGCAGCAATGGACACCGTGACGGAAGCGCGCCTGGCAATTGCCCTGGCCCAGGAAGGCGGCATCGGTTTTATCCACAAAAACATGTCCATCGAGCGCCAGGCTGAAGAAGTTCGCCGCGTGAAAAAACACGAATCTGGCGTGGTAACTGACCCACAGACCGTACTGCCAACCACTACTCTGCGCGAAGTGAAAGAACTGACCGAGCGTAACGGCTTTGCAGGCTACCCGGTGGTGACTGAAGATAACGAACTGGTCGGTATCATCACCGGCCGTGATGTGCGTTTTGTGACTGACCTGAACCAGCCGGTTAGCGTATATATGACGCCAAAAGAGCGTCTGGTGACCGTTCGTGAAGGCGAAGCGCGCGATGTCGTTTTCGCCAAAATGCACGAAAAACGCGTTGAGAAAGCGCTGGTTGTTGATGACAGCTTCCATCTGCTCGGTATGATCACCGTTAAAGATTTCCAGAAAGCTGAACGTAAACCTAACGCCTGTAAAGACGAGCATGGTCGTCTGCGCGTGGGCGCTGCGGTTGGCGCGGGCGCAGGTAACGAAGAGCGTGTTGACGCGCTGGTTGCCGCGGGCGTTGACGTACTGCTGATTGACTCCTCTCACGGCCACTCTGAAGGCGTACTGCAGCGTATTCGTGAAACTCGCGCTAAATATCCTGATCTGCAGATTATCGGCGGGAACGTTGCTACGGGCGCAGGTGCTCGCGCTTTGGCTGAAGCTGGCTGCAGCGCTGTTAAAGTGGGTATCGGCCCTGGCTCCATCTGTACTACCCGTATCGTGACCGGCGTCGGTGTTCCGCAGATCACCGCCGTTTCTGATGCCGTTGAAGCGTTGGAAGGCACTGGTATTCCAGTTATCGCCGATGGCGGTATTCGTTTCTCCGGCGACATCGCTAAAGCGATTGCCGCTGGTGCTGCCGCAGTGATGGTTGGTTCCATGCTGGCGGGTACTGAAGAATCCCCGGGCGAAATCGAACTGTACCAGGGCCGTTCTTACAAATCTTACCGCGGTATGGGTTCTCTGGGCGCGATGTCCAAAGGGTCTTCTGACCGTTACTTCCAGAGCGATAACGCCGCTGACAAACTGGTCCCGGAAGGTATCGAAGGCCGCGTAGCCTATAAAGGCCGCCTGAAAGAGATCATTCACCAGCAGATGGGCGGCCTGCGCTCCTGTATGGGGCTGACCGGCTGTGGTACTATCGACGCGCTGCGAACGAAAGCAGAGTTTGTACGCATCAGCGGTGCGGGTATTCAGGAAAGTCACGTTCACGATGTGACCATCACCAAAGAGTCCCCTAACTACCGCATGGGCTCCTGATAAGTTTCCGCGCCCGGCTATATGCCGGGCGAATTTGTTTCACTTGCCTCGGAATTAGCGTCAATGACAGACAATATTCATAAACATCGCATTCTCATCCTCGATTTCGGCTCGCAGTACACTCAGCTGGTTGCACGTCGCGTACGTGAACTGGGCGTCTACTGTGAACTGTGGGCATGGGATGTTACGGAAGCACAAATTCGCGAATTCAACCCAAGCGGTATTATTCTTTCCGGTGGCCCGGAAAGTACCACCGAAGAAAACAGCCCGCGTGCGCCGGAATACGTTTTCAATGCGGGCGTGCCGGTGTTCGGCGTGTGCTACGGCATGCAGACCATGGCAATGCAGCTCGGTGGTCATGTTGAAGGTTCTAACGAACGTGAATTTGGCTATGCGCAGGTTGAAGTTCAGACCGACAGCGCGCTTGTCCGCGGTATTGAAGACTCCCTGACCGCAGACGGTAAACCGTTGCTGGATGTGTGGATGAGCCACGGCGACAAAGTGACTGCCATTCCGGAAGGTTTCGTGACTGTTGCCAGCACCGACAGCTGCCCGTTTGCTATCATGGCGCACGAAGAAAAACGCTTCTATGGCGTGCAGTTCCACCCGGAAGTTACCCACACCCGTCAGGGCATGCGCATGCTGGAGCGTTTTGTGCGCGATATCTGCCAGTGTGAAGCGCTGTGGACGCCGGCAAAAATTATCGATGACGCCGTTGCCCGCATTCGTGAGCAGGTTGGCAATGACAAAGTTATCCTCGGTCTGTCCGGTGGCGTTGACTCCTCTGTGACTGCGATGCTACTGCACCGTGCGATCGGTAAAAACCTGACCTGCGTGTTCGTCGACAACGGTCTGCTGCGCCTGAACGAAGCCCAGCAGGTAATGGATATGTTTGGTGACCATTTCGGCCTGAACATCGTTCACGTTGAAGGCGAACAGCGTTTCCTCGACGCGCTGAAAGGCGAGAACGACCCGGAAGCGAAACGTAAGATCATCGGCCGCGTATTCGTTGAAGTGTTCGACGAAGAAGCGCTGAAGCTGGAAGACGTTAAGTGGCTGGCACAGGGAACCATCTACCCGGACGTGATCGAATCCGCGGCATCTGCCACCGGTAAAGCGCACGTTATCAAATCTCACCACAACGTGGGCGGTTTGCCGAAAGAGATGAAGATGGGTCTGGTTGAGCCGCTGCGTGAGCTGTTCAAAGACGAAGTGCGTAAAATCGGTCTGGAACTGGGTCTGCCGTACGACATGCTGTACCGTCACCCGTTCCCGGGACCGGGGCTGGGGGTACGTGTGCTTGGCGAAGTGAAGAAAGAGTACTGCGACCTGCTGCGTCGCGCGGATGCTATCTTCATTGAAGAACTGCACAAAGCTGACCTGTACAACAAGGTAAGCCAGGCGTTCACCGTGTTCCTGCCGGTACGTTCCGTTGGCGTCATGGGCGATGGCCGTAAGTACGACTGGGTTGTTTCCCTGCGTGCAGTAGAAACCATCGACTTTATGACCGCGCACTGGGCGCACCTGCCGTATGATTTCTTAGGCCGCGTCTCTAACCGCATCATTAACGAAGTGAACGGCATTTCCCGCGTCGTTTATGATATCAGCGGTAAGCCACCGGCTACCATTGAGTGGGAATGATTCCGCGTCTGGCACAGCCAGGCACCTGATGGCATGAAATGCCGCTAAGCCCGCGTAATTGCGGGCTTTTTTTTGTTTGTGTTTGGCACGATCTGGCAACGGGAGGAAGCGCCAAGCACCGTTTGAGCATGGCATTAAAGCTGGTATTATGGTTTGGCGATGCCATGATTGATGCCGATACCATGCTGCGTTCTTTTGTGTGTTCATGGTATTAATATTCTATAAGTTACTGTTTCGTAAGAAAAAATACGATAAATTCGAGATTTTTTCAGCATGGTATCGGAGACGAAGAAGGACAAGGTACATGCTGACCGATACCAAGCTGCGCAATCTCAAGCCCAGGGACAAACTCTACAAAGTGAATGACCGGGAAGGTCTCTATGTGGCAGTGACTCCAGCCGGCTCCATCTCGTTCCGTTACAACTACTCAATCAACGGTCGGCAGGAGACCATCACCTTTGGGCGTTATGGTGTCGGTGGCATCACCCTGGCCGAAGCCCGCGAGCTGTTGGGTGACGCCAAGAAGATGGTTGCGGCGGGCAAGTCGCCGGCCAAGGAGAAAGCCCGAGACAAGGCGCGGGTGAAAGATGCAGAGACGTTCGGTGCCTGGGCGGAGAAGTGGCTGCGTGGCTACCAGATGGCCGACTCCACCCGCGATATGCGCCGCTCGGTTTATGAGCGTGAGCTGAAGCCGAAATTCAGCAATCAGAAGCTGGTGGAGATCACCCACGAAGACTTGCGGGCGCTGGCTGATGCCATTGTTGAGCGAGGCGCACCGGCCACCGCCGTTCATGTGCGTGAAATCGTGTTGCAGGTATTTCGCTGGGCCATCGAGCGTGGGCAGAAGGTCGAAAACCCGGCAGAACTGGTGCGCCCAACAAGCATCGCTCGATTCGAGCCACGTGACCGAGCGTTGACGCCAGAAGAAATTGGGCTGATGTACCAGTACATGGAGCGAGTGGGCACAAGCCCAACAAACCGTGCGGCGGCCAAGCTGTTATTGCTGACGATGGTGCGCAAGAGCGAGCTGACCAATGCGACCTGGAGCGAGATCAATTTCAGCGAAGCGTTGTGGACGATTCCAAAGGAGCGGATGAAACGCCGTAACCCGCACCTGGTATTTCTGTCCCAGCAGGCTCTGGATATTTTCATTGCCATGAAAACCTTTGCCGGTGGTTCCGACTTCGTTTTGCCATCACGGTACGACTCGGATGCGCCGATGAGCGCTGCCACACTTAACCAGGTGCTGACGCTGACTTACAAGGCGGCGCAGAAAGATGGGAAGTCACTTACCAAGTTCGGACCGCATGATTTGCGGCGCACAGCCAGCACGCTGTTGCATGAGGCCGGCTACAACACCGACTGGATCGAGAAGTGCCTGGCGCACGAGCAGAAGGGCGTGAGGGCTGTCTACAACAAGGCTGAGTACCGCGAGCAGCGGGCGGCGATGTTGCAGGATTGGGCCGATATGATTGATGAGTGGACTTCGGGAGGCAGTAAGGGTTGATGTTTTTGCTATCTTTGATAGCATTGAAGTTGATGCCGTGAATTTATAAATAAGGCCGCCATTGGCATCGGGCAGGTCAATTACCGATTAGCTGCTTCGCGCAGCTACTCGATGAATAGCAACTATTCATTTGAGAGGTATTGACCCATGCAAAATATAAAGACCCTCATCAACAGGAAGAAGCTCCTGGAGATGATCCCGCTTTCGACACGAACAATTTATAACCTGGAGCAGCGAGGGGATTTTCCACGCCGTATCGCGTTAACCAGTAGAAATGTCGCCTGGGATTTGTCAGAGGTCGAAGAGTGGATTGAGGCACGTAAATCATCGGGTGATCAAGCTGCGCGACCTGGCCCTATAGAGGGCTAGTTATATGGCTCTTGATCTTATGGCGGCTTTCACGGAATTGCCGCCACCCATTGATTATGTTCTGCCTAATATGGTTGCTGGCACTGTTGGTGCTCTTGTGTCGCCTGGTGGGGCTGGTAAATCCATGTTGGCCCTTCAATTGGCTGCACAGATTGCAGGCGGGCCTGATTTACTTGAAATAGGCGAGTTTCCCACCGGGCAAGTGGTCTATCTGCCTGCTGAAGATCCACCGGCCGCTATTCACCATCGTCTGCACGCCCTTGGGGCACACCTCAGCGCAGCGGAACGGCAAGCCGTGGCTGATGGTTTGCTCATTGAACCCTTGATCGGTAAATGCCCAAACATCATGGCTGCTAGCTGGTTCGATGCTCTCAAACGAGCCGCTGAAGGTCGTCGCTTGATGATCTTGGACACTTTGCGGCGCTTCCACATTGAGGAGGAGAACGCTAGCGGGCCGATGGCGCAGGTTGTTGGGCACATGGAGGCCATAGCCGCTGATACAGGCTGCTCCATTGTGTTTCTGCACCACGCGAGTAAAAGCGCAGCCATGATGGGGTCGGGCGATCAACAGCAGGCCAGTCGTGGATCGTCCGTACTGGTTGATAACATCCGTTGGCAATCGTACCTATCCGGCATGACGCAAGGCGAGGCCGAGATACTGGGGGTCGATGATTGTCAGCGTGGGTATTTTGTCCGCTTTGGCGTCAGCAAGGCCAACTATGGCGCACCTTTTCAAGAACTCTGGTTTAGACGGCACGACGGCGGCGTGTTGAAGCCTGCTGTACTGGAGCGGCAGTGCAAGGTGAAAAGGAGACAGCGTGAAGAAGCCTAAGCATGACCTGACCCACGTCCGACATGATCCCGCGCACTGTTTGGCACCTGGCCTGTTCCGCAGCCTCAAGCGTGGCGATCGCAAACGCTGCAAGCTGGACGTGACCTACACCTTTGGCGAGGACGAATCCATGCGTTTCGTCGGATTCGAACCTCTCGGGGCCGATGATATGCGTCTTTTGCAAGGCATCGTGGCCCTTGGCGGCCCGAACGGCATCTTGCTAACCCCGGAACCGACCAGTGAGACGGGGCGACAGCTACGGCTATTCCTTGAACCCCGTTTCGAAGCCATTGAGCAAGACGGCTTGGTGGTTCGTGAGAGCCTGACCAAACTGCTCTCAGAAACGGGCATGACGGATAGCGGCGACAACATCAAGGCGCTCAAAGCCAGCCTGCTGCGCATGTCGAACGTCACCATCCTTGTGACGAAGGGACGGCGGCAAGCCGCGTTCCACCTGATGAGTCATGCTTTTGACGAGACGGACGGCAGGCTATGGGTTGCCCTGAATCCGCGTATTGCCGAAGCGATCCTGGGGCATCGTCCATATGCCCGTATCGACATGGCGGAAGTGCGGGTGCTACAGACTGATCCGGCACGGCTGATGCACCAACGGCTATGCGGCTGGATCGACCCCGGCAAATCCGGGCGCGTGGAACTGGACACGCTTTGCGGCTATGTCTGGCCAGATGAAGCCAATGCCGAAGCTATGAAAAAACGCCGTCAGACTGCCCGGAAGGCACTGGCCGAACTTGCCGCCGTGGGTTGGGTAGTGAACGAATACGCCAAGGGAAAATGGGAGATCAAGAGGCCTGGCCCCACGGCAACTGCACCCGTTTACCGTCGTAACGTTCCCTTGTTACCGTCGTAACGCTCCCCTTCTGCCGTCGTAACGTTCCCCGTCCCAATTTGGAAAACCCAGACGGTGCGCTGCTTTGCGGGCAGTTTGGGAAATCCATCCAAGATTATCTAAAGATAATCCATCATGCGCGGTGCAGCTCGCGCCTTGAGGGCGCGTTCTGACCTTGCCAATAAAGCCCTGGCGGGCTTTATCAATCGGCCATAGGCCGATGGTTTAACGCCAAGAAGAGAAGGCGGCTTCAGTGGCCGCTGAAACGCCTTGTGAGAGGGGAAAACAACCCGGAGTCCCTTATTCCATGAGCTGAAGCAGAATCTGCGTCTAACGGTGCTGGAGGGCCGCTGTGTGCACTTGTAGTTATCTGTACTGAAACCTTGGCTCGAAACGTGAAATGGCTAAGCAGTGCCCATTCGTTCGGTAAGAATAATAAGAAGATTATTATTCTTATTATTACCAAGCAGGAATGAGCCGTGTGTGTTGGACGCCCATAACCAGTAACCTGCGTGAAGGTGTCAACATCAGGAAAGGTTGCCCCTCAAGTATCAATACGTCGCCTTAGTGGTATGACGGGAGGGGAGGCAAATTTCTTGTGTTCATTGACACTTGAGGGGCGGGTTATGCCCTTCTTTTTTGGCGTCCAACTCGCCCCATCGGGGCGAATGGTTTGTGTCGATTGTTGGCATTTTAGGTTCCGATTTAAAGCCGATTGAGCAGCGATTTTGAAGCGACTATGTCGATTGCAGGCCGATTTGGTGACGATTACGGTTATGTTGCCAAGAATCGGTGTTTGTTTGACGATAAAACGCTTTACGTTCGATATGCGCTAGATTTTCAATAGTGGGTGAAATGCGGGCAGGATGGGTGAAGTTAGCTAACCGGCAAGCCGGTTATCTATCTTCACTGTCCCTTATTCGCGCCGGGGGCACTCAACGGGAATCCTGCCCTGCGGGGCTGATCGGCTACCGCCGGTTGCAAGAGTATAGGTCTTGCTATTTTTAATATCTTTGATAGCATGGTTGTCGGGTACACCAAAAGGGTATTGATATGGCAAATGTGCTTATCAGGAATTTACCCGCCGAGGTGCACCGTGCGTTGAAAGTTCGAGCAGCGCTCAACGATAGGAGCACCGACGCGGAAATACGCGAAATACTGACGGCGGCAGTACAGCCGCTAGAGCTTGAAGAGATTGGCCGGGAAGTTGGCTTGTCCGAAAGCGATAAAAAAACAGAGTAGTTTTACGTTTGTAAGTCCGGGCCTCAGCGCCAAGGGCAATACCGATCAGCTAGTGGCGTAGCTCTTCGATGAAACGTTGCCGAGAACAAGCACAACGCTTGGTCAAGGCAATGCCTTCTTTTCATCGACGGAGTACGACCATGAAGTCCAAAATTTTAGCGGCTAAAAAAACCGCTCTAGCCGTTGCACTCGCAACCGGCTTTATCACCACTACCACCGCCCCTGTGCAAGCTGGTATCCCCGTCATCGACGGCGGCAACCTGGCCCAGAACATCATGACGGCCATCGAGTCGGTGGCGCAGACGCTCAAGCAGATTGAGCAGTACCAGACCCAGTTGCAGCAGTACGAAAATCAGCTCCAGAACACGATGGCCCCAGCCGCGTATATCTGGGATCAGGCGCAGACTACGATCAACCGGCTGATTGCCGCGCAAAACACGCTGGCCTATTACGAGAACCAGCTAGGCAGCCTGGATCGTTACCTGGCCAAGTTTCAGGACGTGGCCTATTACCGCAGCTCGCCATGCTTCAACGGCAGCGGCGGATGCACGCCGGCCGAAAAGGCAGCGATGGAAGAGAACCGCCGCCTGGCGTCAGAGTCGCAAAAGAAGGCCAACGATGCCCTGTTCCAGACCGTTGCCGACCAGCAAAAGGCTTTGAAGGATGACGCCCGTACCCTGGAGCGGCTGCAAGGCGCGGCCCAGGGTGCAACTGGCCAGCTACAGGCCATCGGCTACGCCAACCAGCTCGCCAGCCAGCAGGCCAATCAGCTCTTGCAGATTCGCACCATGTTGACCGCCCAACACAACGCGGAGGCAGCCCGGATTGCAGCAGAACTCGATGCCGAGGCGCGAGGTGATGCCAGGGCCGAGCAAATGCGTACCTGGACGTTTCGCCCGAGTCCGGCAGACAACTACTAGGGAGGCGGTGAGATGAAAAAAATCTTTTTTACTACCGCGGCTACGTTGCTGTTGTTGGCTGGATGTGAACAGGAAAGGATGCCCGAACCAAATGCGGCGACGTGTGCCCCCGATGCGTTCCAGGCAGCACTGAATGAAATGCGCAGCGAAGCGAACCGAGAGGCCTTTACCGAGGAATGCAGAGCATTCCAGAAGGCCAAGCAGATGCGTCAGTGGGAGTTCAAGCCCAGCCCTAAAGATGATTATTGAGGTGGTCGCCATGAGAAAGAAAATTGCTCTAGGTGGCTTGATGATGGTCGCCACAATGGTGCTGGCTGAACCTGCAATGGCGCAGGAGCTAAGTAGCAGCGGTGTTATGAATGATGTGCTCAAGCGTTTTCATGATGCTGCCGCAACATGGGGGCCAGCTATTGAGTCCGCTGCATCGCGTTTGTTCTGGACGCTGGTTGTGATTTCGATGGTCTGGACATTCGGCATGATGGCTTTGCGCAAGGCCGACATTGGCGAGTTCTTCGCGGAGTTCGTTCGCTTCACGATCTTCACCGGCTTTTTCTGGTGGTTGCTGACGAATGCGAACCAGGGCATGAATATCGCCGGTACGATTGTTCAGTCATTGCAAACTCTGGGCGCGCAGGCGGGGGGACTTTCCAATAGCAATCTTGGGCCCTCCAGCATCCTTGATCTTGGTTTCGAGTTATACAACCGCACAGTACAGGCCACCTCGGAGCTGGGATGGCGGCAGATGGCAACTGCTCTGGTCATGGAGCTAATGGCCCTGGCTGTTTTGTTTATCCTGGCGTTGATTGCGGTCAACCTGTTGCTGTTGCTCGCATCAGCCTGGATTCTGTTGTATGCCGGTGTGTTCTTCCTTGGCTTTGGTGGAAGTCGTTGGACTTCCGACATGGCGATCAATTACTACAAGACCGTGCTGGGCCTGGCCGCACAGCTTATGGCAATGGTGCTTCTGGTTGCGATTGGCAAAGAGTTCATCAATCACTACTACACGCAAATCAGCGAGAACATGGCATCCCAGGAACTGGCCGTGATGTTGGTTATATCGGTCATCTTGCTTTTCTTGGTCAACAAAGTTCCGCCGATGATTTCTGGTCTTGTGTCTGGTGGTGGTATTGGCGCAGCCGGTGGAATTGGAAACTTCGGTGCGGGTGCGGCAGTTGGGGCGGCGGTGACGGCGGCCAGTATGGCAACTGGCGGCGCTGCCCTGGCAGGTAAAGCGGTTATGGGTGCCGCAGCCGGTGCAGCCGGAGGTGCAAGTGCACTCCAAGCGGCTTTTCAGAAAGCATCAGCGAGTATGGAAACCGGCGGTGACATGTCCAGCATGGGGTCAGTTGTCAGCAGTGGCGGAAACGGTGGTGGTGAAGCGGGTACTGCTGGCAGTAGCCCATTCGCCCAAGCGGCTGGCTTTGGTGACAGCGGCAGTAGCTCAAGCGGTGGCGGCTTTGCCAAGGCCGCGAAGCTGGCCACAGGCACGGCCTCCGAGTTAGCCAAGGGTGTCGGCTCTCAAGTGAAGCAGGGATTCCAGGAGCGAGTGAGCGAAACCACAGGCGGAAAACTGGCTGCTTCGATACGCGAAAGCATGGAGCCGAAAGAAGCAAGCCAATCTGGCCAGTTCGAGGGCAATAGCTTGGGCGCCGATTCTGGCCCAGATAGTAACGAAGTCAGGAGTTAGCACGATGACGACATCAACATACATGGCCGCATTGGCGGCCCTGGATGAAGCGCCAAGGGAAGAAGTCAGCCAGGTATTTATTTCGCCGCTGGGTGATCAATCGACCGAGGTCGATGCAGAGACAGAAACAGCCGCTTTTGTATCACGGCCAGACCCTATGAGAGAGAGCGAAACTAAGCCGATAAGTATTGAGGTTAATGGCGGCAGGAATGAGCGGTCAGCATTCGCGGAGGCGGCGGGGCTGTACCTGTAGGCGCACCGGGCTGGCCACAACCAGCCCGGCACTTTCAATCAACACCTACTGGAGAGGTGAATTATGACAACACAACATATTATCGAACCAGGGCAAGCAGTGCATCAAGCAGCGGCTATTCTTTCTTCTTTGGAGTACATCAACCAAGCGGAAGCGCGGAGCCTTGGGCCATTGGCCGAAGCCGTCGCTAATGCTTTTATGGTGGTGTACTACCAAGCTGAAACGGGCCGGGCGACACAGGCTGATTTTCAAGAAGCAATGAACGCCTTGCGCCAAGCGTGCAGCTAATGACGAAAGGGCGGCCACTCGAACTGGCCGCCTTTTTCAATCTTCACTGTTTGGCCATTCCCGACCCACAGACGGCGCATCCATCCATTCGCGTTCCTCCGGCGGCAGCGGGTAAGCCCCGGATGCTTCCGCGTCGGCCAGTAGTTCGGCCAGTGTGTAGCGCACCCGACCAGTGGAAACGGCGCGGGCCGGGTCGGCCTTCTCATGCAGCCTGTTCTCTAGGTTCTTTGGGTCTGTCATCGGGCGACCTCAGCAAGCATGGATACTAGGTGTTCCAGGTCAGTGATCGAATGCGCCAGGAAGCGGCCGGCGCGGCAATCTGCAATCATTTCCTCAGTTTTTTCCTACTCATGTTCAACCTCGTTCGTACCAGCTCTTCGAGCGATTCACCACGCGCACGACCAGCAGCATCACCGGCACTTCGACCAGGACGCCGACCACGGTTGCCAATGCAGCGCCGGAGTGCAGACCGAACAAGCTGATGGCGGCCGCCACGGCCAGCTCGAAGAAGTTGCTGGCACCGATCAGGGCCGAAGGACAGGCGACAGAGTGCTTTTCCCCCGCCCGCTTGTTCAGCCAGTAGGCTAACCCGGAATTGAAGAACACTTGAATCAAGATCGGCACGGCTAGCATGGCGATCACTAACGGCTGCCGGATGATGGCCTCGCCCTGGAAGGCGAACAGTAGAACCAACGTCAGCAGCAGCGCGGCCATCGACCACGGCCCGATCTTCTGCATGGCCCGTTCAAAGGCGGCCTGTCCTTGCTTGAGCAGATGCCGCCGCAAGAGCTGCGCCAGGATCACCGGCACGATGATGTAGAGCACGACCGAAATCAGCAGCGTGTCCCAAGGCACCGAGATCGAGGACATGCCCAGCAGCAGGCCGACGATGGGCGCGAAGGCCACGATCATGATGGCGTCGTTCAGAGCCACTTGCGAGAGCGTGAAAAGCGGGTCGCCGTTGGTAAGGCGGCTCCACACGAACACCATTGCCGTGCAGGGCGCGGCGGCCAGCAAGATCAAGCCCGCGATGTAGCTGTCCAGTTGATCGGCCGGCAGGAACGGAGCGAACACTTGTCGGATGAACAGCCACCCCAGCAGGGCCATCGAGAATGGCTTGACGGCCCAATTCACGAACAGCGTGACGCCGATGCCGCGCCAATGCTCTTTGACCTGGTGCAGCGCCCCGAAGTCGATCTTGACCAGCATCGGGACGATCATTACCCAAATCAGCAGGCCCACCGGCAAATTGACCTGGGCCACTTCCATGCGGCCTATGGCCTGGAACACGTCAGGAAGGCCCTGGCCGAGCGCAACACCGGCGACGATGCACAGGGCCACCCACAGCGTCAGGTAACGCTCGAAGCCGCTCATCGGGGCCTGGCGCGGCTTCGCGGCGATGGCCTGTGCGCCGGCGCTCATGCTTCCTGCTCGGTCTTGCCGATGTTCGCCAGCTCGCGCTTGATGGCCGTCTGGTCAAGCATTTTGAGAGGCAGATTCACGAACAGGCGGACGCGGTTCATCATGTGCCGGAAGGTTTGTTCGAAGGCCCGGCGCTTCTCGGCGTCAGTGCCTTCGACGGCGGCCGGGTCTTCAAATCCCCAATGCGCCGAGATCGGCTGACCAGGCCACACCGGACACATTTCGCCGGCGGCGTTGTCGCAGACGGTGATGATGAAGTCCATCTTCGGTGCGTCGGGCGTGGCGTACTCGTCCCAGCTCTTGCTGCGCAGATTCTCGGTCGGGTAATTCACCGACTCCACCTTTTCGACGGCGAAGGGATTGACCTTGCCGGTTGGGTGACTGCCGGCGCTGTAGGCGCGGAAGCGCCCTTGCCCCATCGTGTTGATGAGAGCTTCGGCCATGATGCTGCGCGCCGAATTGCCGGTGCAGAGGATGAGGACGTTATAGATTCTTTCGGTCATGATGTTTCGCTTTCTGGTAGTGGCTGGGGAGCAATGGCGATGGATGAAAGATCGGTGGCCTCGTCGATGACGTGGCCGGCCGCTTTCCGTTCGGAATAGCGGTCTGTCAGTGCTTCACGGTGCGGCCGTACCAGCGCCGTGAAGCGCACCAGTTCTTCCATCACATCGGCTATTCGGTCGTAGTACGGCGAGGGCTTCATGCGGCCCGCCGCGTCGAACTCTTGGAACGCTTTGGCGATACTCGACTGGTTCGGAATGGTGAACATTCGCATCCAGCGGCCGAGCAGACGCAAGGTGTTCACGGCGTTGAAGCTCTGCGAGCCGCCGGATACCTGCATCACGGCCAGGGTGCGGCCTTGGGTCGGCCGGATGCCGGCCATTTCAAGCGGCAGATGGTCAATCTGCGCCTTCATGACACTGGTAATCTGACCGTGGCGTTCCGGGCTGCACCAGACTTGTCCCTCTGACCACTCGGACAGGGCGCGCAGCTCCTTGACGGCCGGGTGATCGTCGCTTTGCACTTGATCGGGCAACGGCAAATCGGACGGGTCGAAGATGCGTGTTTCTGCGCCAAAGAATTGCAGCAGCCGGGCCGCTTCCTCGACGGCCAGCCGTGAGAACGAGCGGGCGCGCAGCGAGCCATACAGCAGCAGGATACGCACCGGCGGGGCGTCGGGTGCCAGCCCGAGCGCCGGGCGCTCGATGGCAAAGGATTTGTCCAAAGCGGGCAAAGAATCGGGGTCGGAAAGATGGCGAAGTCTCATGCCAACACCTTCCCGGCTTCCGTGGTGCAAGACAGGTTGCACACCTGGCCGCCGCAGCAGTTTTCCGTGAGAAAGGCCACCAGGTTAGTGGCCGTCGAAAAGTTCGCCTCGTAGATCACAAATCGGCCTTCTTGCCGCGACGTGACCATGCCGGCGTGTGCCAGCTCTTTCAGGTGGAAGGATAGCGAAGACGGCGGGATGCCGGCCGCTTCGCTGATTTTTCCGGCGGCCATGCCGGCGGGGCCGGCCTGGACGAGAAGCCGGAACACCGCGAGGCGCGATTCTTGAGCGATGGCCGCCAGGGCGGCTACAGCATTTATCGTTTCCATGTTTCAATAATAGTCGAAATATGGAGTGTGCTCAATAGCTCATTTAAGCTGTAAAAATGAGCTAGGCGCATTTAGATCGATATGTGATAAATTGGCCTGCCAGTTTAAGATGGGTGCATTTGAGTATGCCCAAAGGAGCCCGCAAGTATGCGCAGGACGAAGCCAGTAGCCGCGCCGATGGTGGCGCGGGTCTATCTGCGCGTCAGCACCGACGCGCAGGACTTGGAACGCCAAGAGGCGATCACTACGGCCGCGAAGGCCGCCGGCTACTACGTCGCCGGCATCTACCGTGAGAAGGCATCCGGCGCACGCGCCGACCGGCCTGAGCTGCTGCGCATGATCGGCGACCTACAGCCCGGCGAGGTGGTCATTGCCGAGAAGATCGACCGCATCAGCCGCCTACCTTTGCCCGAGGCCGAGCGCCTGGTGGCCTCGATACAGGCCAAAGGCGCACGCCTGGCCGTCCCTGGCGTGGTCGATCTATCCGACCTGGCGGCCGAGGCCCAGGGCGTCGCCAAGATCGTGCTGGAAGCCGTGCAGATCATGCTTTTTCGCCTGGCCTTGCAGATGGCCCGCGACGACTACGAGGACAGGCGCGAACGCCAGCGCCAAGGCATTGAGTTGGCCCGCCAGGCCGGGCGGTACAAGGGCCGCCGTGCTGATCCGAAGCGCCGCGCCCAAGTTGTCGCGCTGCGCAAGTCCGGCTACAGCATCAACAAGACCGCCGAGCTGGCCGGGTACAGTGCGGCCCAGGTGAAACGGATATGGGCCGAGGTCAGCCAGGCCGAAGCGAAGCAGCACGGCGCGTTCGTGGAGGACGCATTGACGGAAGCCGATGCCCTGGCCGCTGTCGGCCAGGATGAGCGCCAGGAGGAAAGGGCATGAAGAAGCCGAACCAAGACGACGAGCCGTTTTTCATCACCGAGGAGATTGCGGCCGAAATGATCGCCGGCGGCTATGAGTTCGAGCTGCCGCCCATTCCTTGCACCATCCGCCTACGCGACGTGCTGGAGCGCATGACCGATGCTGAGCTAGCATTGCAGCCGGGCGAGATCGCCGACCAGGAGCGTGAACGCTGCCGGCGCAAGCCGTGTTCAACCTCATGATCTGGTCATGGTATTTTTCATGGCACTGAGCCTGATAGTTCTTGCAAATTGTTGTCACTAAAGGGTTTTGTGTGCTTGTTTACAATCGAGTGGGAGTGACGGGCACTGGCTGGCAATGTCTAGCAACGGCAGGCATTTCGGCTGAGGGTAAAAGAACTTTCCGCTAAGCGATAGACTGTATGTAAACACAGTATTGCAAGGACGCGGAACATGCCTCATGTGGCGGCCAGGACGGCCAGCCGGGATCGGGATACTGGTCGTTACCAGAGCCACCGACCCGAGCAAACCCTTCTCTATCAGATCGTTGACGAGTATTACCCGGCATTCGCTGCGCTTATGGCAGAGCAGGGAAAGGAATTGCCGGGCTATGTGCAACGGGAATTTGAAGAATTTCTCCAATGCGGGCGGCTGGAGCATGGCTTTCTACGGGTTCGCTGCGAGTCTTGCCACGCCGAGCACCTGGTCGCTTTCAGCTGTAAGCGTCGCGGTTTCTGCCCGAGCTGTGGGGCGCGGCGGATGGCCGAAAGTGCCGCCTTGCTGGTTGATGAAGTACTGCCTGAACAACCCATGCGTCAGTGGGTGTTGAGCTTCCCGTTTCAGCTGCGTTTCCTGTTTGCCAGCCGGCCCGAGATCATGGGGTGGGTGCTGGGCATCGTTTACCGCGTCATTGCCACGCACCTGGTCAAGAAAGCGGGCCATACCCACCAAGTGGCCAAGACGGGCGCGGTCACCCTGATCCAGCGTTTTGGATCGGCGCTCAATCTGAATGTTCACTTCCACATGCTGTTTCTCGACGGTGTGTATGTCGAGCAATCCCACGGCTCAGCGCGTTTCCGCTGGGTCAAGGCGCCGACCAGCCCAGAGCTCACCCAGCTGACGCACACCATCGCCCACCGGGTGGGTCGCTATCTGGAACGGCAAGGCCTGCTGGAACGGGATGTCGAAAACAGCTATCTGGCCTCGGATGCGGTGGATGACGACCCGATGACACCCCTGCTGGGGCACTCGATCACTTACCGTATCGCTGTCGGTTCACAGGCGGGGCGAAAGGTGTTCACTTTGCAAACTCTGCCGACCAGTGGTGATCCGTTCGGTGACGGGATTGGCAAGGTAGCCGGGTCCAGCCTGCACGCCGGCGTGGCGGCCAGGGCCGATGAACGCAAGAAGCTCGAACGGCTGTGCCGGTACATCAGCCGCCCGGCGGTATCCGAGAAGCGGCTGTCGTTAACACGAGGCGGCAACGTGCGCTACCAGCTCAAGACGCCGTACCGGGACGGCACCACGCACGTCATTTTCGAACCATTGGATTTCATTGCAAGGCTGGCCGCCCTGGTACCGAAGCCCAGAGTCAACCTAACCCGCTTCCACGGGGTGTTCGCACCCAACAGTCGGCACCGGGCGTTGGTCACGCCGGCAAAACGGGGCAGGGGCAACAAGGTCAGGGTGGCTGATGAACCGGCAACACCAGCACAACGGCGAGCGTCGATGACATGGGCGCAACGGCTCAAGCGTGTTTTCAATATCGACATCGAGACCTGCAGCGGCTGCGGCGGCGCCATGAAAGTCATCGCCTGCATTGAAGACCCTATAGTGATCAAGCAGATCCTTGATCACCTGAAGCACAAAGCCGAAACCAGCGGGACCAGGGCGTTACCCGAAAGCCGGGCGCCACCGGCTGAGCTGCTCCTGGGTCTGTTTGACTGACGAGCCTGAAGGCCAACGATACCAATCAAAATGCTGCGTTCACAGCGCCGCGGCAGGGATCCGCCGTGCTGGTTGTCGGAAAAGGAGCCGCTAGTGGGAAAGAGGAGGGTAAATTTTCAGCGTTGCTGGCTCCCCGTCAGCCGGATTGGGTTGCATCGCAGGGGTGTCGAAAGAGTCAACTGCGGTCCAAAGCTGTTGGACTTGGGTGAAAAGGGCGTTTATTCTTCCTATACGTTGTCGGCAGCGGGCCAAAAAGGAATACGTCCATGCCCATCGAGGTGAAACCGGCTGTGAGCGCGGGTTCAAGCATATAGCCCGACAGGCGCGTATCCTTGCCGATCACGACACGATGGCGGTGGTCACCGCGACGAAAGACACGGCCAGCCGCCATGCCGACGCGCAAGGCGGTTTCCGCCGTCATCGCGCCTTCGTTGGCTTTGCCACGAATACCGTCTGTGCCGAAATATTTGCGCACCATAAGGTCGATTATCCTGTCGTCGGGTCGCCCTCAAAGGGGACATGCCTGCTGAACCGCGAATATAGAGAAATATCCCGAATGTGCAGTTAACGAATTCTTGCGGTTTCTTTCAGCGCCGCCAATACCGCCAGCCCGTCGCGCAAGGGGCGCGGCTCGTGTGTGCGGATGAAGTCAGCTCCACCTGCGGCGGCGGCAAGCTCTGCAGCGAGTGTCGCGGCCCCGACATCCCCCGGACCACGGCCTGTGAGCGCGCGCAGAAAGGATTTGCGCGAAACAGACAGAAGCACCGGCAAATCGAAGCGCAGCCGCAATTCATCGAACCGCGCCAGCACCGAGAGCGAGGTTTCGGGAGCAGCCCCCAGAAAAAACCCCATGCCGGGATCAAGGACAAGGCGGTTGCGTTTGATACCGGCACCCGTCAGCGCCGCGATGCGCGCGTCAAAGAACGCCGCAATGTGATCCATGATGTCGCCAGCGGGTGCCTCGCGCCGATCTGCCTGCCCGTCTTGCACCGAATGCATAACGACGAGTTTGGCAGATGATTTCGCCAATTGCGGATAGAACGCAGCGTCTGGAAAACCGCGAATATCATTGAGATAGGCCACACCACGCGACAAGGCATAGGCTTGCGTCGCGGGTTGATAACTGTCGAGCGAGACGGGAATGCCATCTGCCTTGAGCGCGTCCAGCACCGGCGCGATACGCGCGATTTCTGTGTCGGACGAAACAGGCGCGGCGTCGGGATTGCTGGATGCCGGACCGAGGTCGATCACATCTGCCCCCTCGGCCATCAGCTTACGCGCCTGCGCAATGGCTGCGTCTGGCGCCAGATACCGGCCTCCATCGGAGAAACTGTCCGAGGTTATGTTGACGATGCCGAAAATGATGAGCGATTTATTCATGGGGGCTTCTATAATAATAATAATCGAGCATGAGTCTCATACGGATGCTCGGGTCGAAAGGGAATCCCCAGGCGAGTAACCTGTTTGCGGTGATCCATTAGCTGCAGGAGCAGAAGAGCATACATCTGGAAGCAAAGCAAGGAAAGCGGCCTATGGAGCTGTGCGGCAGCGCTCAGTAGGCAATTTTTCAAAATATTGTTAAGCCTTTTCTGAGCATGGTATTTTTCATGGTATTACCAATTAGCAGGAAAATAAGCCATTGAATATAAAAGATAAAAATGTCTTGTTTACAATAGAGTGGGAATAATAGCCCTTTCTGTTAGCGGTTTCTGAACCGGTAATATGTAAAAAAAACCCTCTTTTTATAGAGGGGTTTTTATTGCGCTCATACCGAAGCGCTGTGAATTAATCAACCAACTGTAGCTGGGGTTGAGATTGGGGGGCTACGTTCTCAACGCGAATATCCATCTGCGGATACGGCAGGGAGATATGGTTGGCGTCCAGGGCTTCTTTAATGTTTTCCAGCAAATCGTAATAGGTATTCCAGTATTCGATGTTGGGCACCCATACGCGGACGTAAAAATTCAATGCTGAAGCGCCCAGTTCGCCCAGACGAACGGTTACCCCACGTTGCTTATCGATGCGGGTATCCTGATCGATAATATGGTTAATCACGCGCTTAACGTCAGCTATCCGGCTCTGATAGCCGACGCCAATCACCAGATCGATACGGCGGAAAGGGTGGCGGGAATAGTTAATGATATTGTCAGCGATGATCTTACCGTTTGGAATGACCACTTCTTTGCTGTCGGCGGTGAGCAGGGTGGTGGAGAAAATATGTACCTTTTCCACCGTTCCGGTGACTGCCCCAATTTGTACCACTTCTCCGGCGCGGAATGGACGCAGGGAGACCAATAGTACGCCAGCGGCAAAGTTGGAAAGCGATCCTTGTAGCGCGAGTCCAATGGCCAACCCGGCGGCACCAATGACGGCAATAATGGAGGATGTTTCGATACCGACGCGACCCAATGCGGCAACAACGGCAAAGGCGAGAGTAATGTAACGTACCAGCGCGGTGAAGAACTGGATAATGGTTCGGTCAACTTTACGTTTTAAAAGTAATTTTTCCAGACCACTGGAGATCAGGCGAGAGACAAATTTACCGACAAACAGTAAAATTACGGCGGCAACGATATTCCAGCCGAATTGAATAACCGCATCGCTGTGTCCAGCGATCCATTCAAGACCGCTGCTTATTTTCGGAAATAATGAAAAACCACTCATGGTATTACCCTGTAGAATTTAAAATGGTAATGATTCAAATAAGCATTTAATTTCATACATAATATTAATGCTTTCACCTGTGATATTTTCTGGTGATATTAATTGGCGTCTATTTGAACACAGTGTGTCTTTTTATACCCAGTAAATCGGAACGTAAAAATGAGCGCGAATGGTGCAGTGAAGTGAGATTAAAAGATTGTGAATTTGTGCGAAAAACACGGTCTGTTATCGGATAACTCCGTGCGTGTGGTGGGTAAGGCAGCGTATTGTTTCATCACTCAAATCCCTTACCGGATGGTTAAATGTCAGGCGATTAGCCATCCGGTAAGGAATCTTAATGCTGAGATATTACAGGCGCGAGCGATCAGCGCGCGTCGGTTTGAGCAGGAGATGCCTGTTGCGGCTGGGTGATCTGCTGAGAGTCTTTTTTGTTCTGGTGGTGGTGCCACGCACCTATAGCGGAGTAGACGAAGCGTCCGAAGAAGAAGAGAAAGCTGATAAGCAGTACGATCCGGATCATGCGACTATTAAATCGGTGTCGTTTGCGTAGGCTGGTAACCTGGCTCACAAAAGGTTCCTTGTAGTGTACCCAACTGAGGGCGATACTCACATTAAGGCATACTGTGAGGCAATGGTCAATTTTTCGTTATGTAAAATTGCTTCAGTTGTTTTATCCTCATATGTTATGAAAATTAATATTATTATTTGCATTAATAATGAATTAACGATAAGAAACGATGAAAATAGTAATAATTGATTAATGAGGGGCTTTTTTTTTGATATATATCAAACGTCACCCTTTACTGATAACTAAAATTGATGAGACATAGTAATGTATTTAACTTCATCATTTTAGAGTCAGGTGGGATGCCTGTCTGAATACCCCCTGCAGGATGTGCGGGATTCTACTGAGCATCTATGAAACTCAATAAAAATTATATTTGTATGAGAGATAGATGGTGGGCGTTACCTCTCATCATACCATCTTTGCTGTTGCCTATATTGAGCACTGCCAATACCTATGCCCATATTAGTACTGGGACCGTAATTCTTTTCTACATGCCTTTGGCGTTGATGATTAGCCTGATGCTATTTTTTGGCTGGGCGGCATTGCCGGGAATTATCATTTCCATTATCTGCTACAAATATCCGCAGGTTGGGTTATTTGAAACGCTCGGTAATGACTCCAACTTATTGATAGTGTTTTATGTTCAGATAATGCCCGATGACTTTGTCATGCAGCTCCACCGATTTTGAGAACGACAGCGACTTCCGTCCCAGCCGTGCCAGGTGCTGCCTCAGATTCAGGTTATGCCGCTCAATTCGCTGCGTATATCGCTTGCTGATTACGTGCAGCTTTCCCTTCAGGCGGGATTCATACAGCGGCCAGCCATCCGTCATCCATATCACCACGTCAAAGGGTGACAGCAGGCTCATAAGACGCCCCAGCGTCGCCATAGTGCGTTCACCGAATACGTGCGCAACAACCGTCTTCCGGAGCCTGTCATACGCGTAAAACAGCCAGCGCTGGCGCGATTTAGCCCCGACGTATCCCCACTGTTCGTCCATTTCCGCGCAGACGATGACGTCACTGCCCGGCTGTATGCGCGAGGTTACCGACTGCGGCCTGAGTTTTTTAAATGGCGGAAAATCGTGTTGAGGCCAACGCCCATAATGCGGGCGGTTGCCCGGCATCCAACGCCATTCATGGCCATATCAATGATTTTCTGGTGCGTACCGGGTTGAGAAGCGGTGTAAGTGAACTGCAGTTGCCATGTTTTACGGCAGTGAGAGCAGAGATAGCGCTGATGTCCGGCGGTGCTTTTGCCGTTACGCACCACCCCGTCAGTAGCTGAACAGGAGGGACAGCTGATAGAAACAGAAGCCACTGGAGCACCTCAAAAACACCATCATACACTAAATCAGTAAGTTGGCAGCATCACCGAAACGCTCTCAATAATTTCGCACTTTATTGTAACGATAGTGCTGAGTTGGGGAGGGTATAAAGTATTTGCACCCCGGCGGAACAACGTGTCTCACGGTGACTCCCACCTGATGTTTCAGCGCATGTTTTGGCAGGTCTTTTGCCCGGCGACGCTGTTTCTGATCCTCTTCCAGTTTGCCGCGTTTGTGGGCGTTTATGAGAGTAAATCCGGCATGGTGGGGGTTATGCCCTTTAATACTGGCACGTTGATCAACTATCAGGCTATGCTGGTCGGGAATCTGATTGGGGTTCCTTTGTGCTACTTTATTATTCGCACGATCCGCAACCCTTTGCATGTCAGAGGCTATTTTTCTCAATTAAAGCAGCAGTTTGATACCAAAGTTACCAAAACTGAGGTTGCGGTCTGGCTGATTATATTGGCTGTACTTATGGCATTGCTGTGTATGCCGTTAAATGAACAAAGCTCAATATTCAGCACAAATTATACTCTGTCGTTGTTGCTACCTGTCATGCTCTGGGGAGCAATGCGTTACGGTTACAGATTTATTTCGCTGATATGGTCTGTCGTACTTATTACCGCAATTCATTATTACCAGCGCTATATGCCCTGGTATTCTGGCTACGATACCCAGCTTGCCATTACCTCATCGAGTTATCTTGTTTTCTCCTTCATCGTGAACTTCATTGCCGTACTGGCAACGCGCCAACGCTTTGTTACCCGGCGCAACCATCGTCTGGCATTCTTTGATCCGATGGTGCATCTGCCAAATTTGCGCGCATTGAACCGGGATTTGAAAAAAACGCCATGGTCAGTGCTCTGCTTTTTGCGTGTTCCGGGCATGGAGCTACTGGTAAAAAATTACGGCATTATGCTGCGTATCCAGTACAAGCAAAAACTCTCACAGTGGATAACGCCACTGTTGGCACAGGATGAGCATGTCTATCAGTTATCGGGTAATGACTTAGTTTTGCGTTTTAACACTGAGTCGTATCAGGAGCGCATTGAAGCCCTGGATAGGCATATCAAGCAGTTCCGTTTTATTTGGGATGGCATGCTTTTACAGCCGCAGGTGGGGAT
This sequence comes from Citrobacter sp. ABFQG, assembly GCF_004322975.1. Lineage (NCBI taxonomy): Bacteria > Pseudomonadati > Pseudomonadota > Gammaproteobacteria > Enterobacterales > Enterobacteriaceae > Citrobacter > Citrobacter sp. ABFQG. The sequence goes on along the minus strand of NZ_CP036435.1, from coordinate 4,223,191 downwards.
CAGTTTTTGCTGTGTCCGTTCTCCTGTTAACCATATCTATCTGTTACTGGGAGAGTTAAGCACCATTGCCGAGCTTTCTCTGGCGACCAATTCACCAGAGAACTTGCAGCGCCGAGGCGTCATGCACTTGCAACGTGACCTGAAAGATAAGGTTGCGATGATGAATCGTCTACAGCTGGCGCTGGAGCACAATCGTTTTTTCCTGATGGCGCAGCCGATTTTTGGCGTACGCGGCGACGTTTATCATGAAATCCTGCTGCGCCTTGAGGGAGATGACGGTGAAACCATCCCGCCTGATTGCTTCTTGCCGATTGCACATGAGTTTGGCTTGTCGTCCAGCATCGATATGTGGGTGATTGAAAATACGCTGAAGTTTATGGCACAGAATCGGGAAAAAATGCCCGCCCGTCGGTTTGCCATTAACTTGTCACCCACGTCGATATGTCGCGCCCGACTTCCGCATGACATCAAGCAGCTACTGGTTAAGTATAAGGTTGAAGCGTGGCAGTTGATTTTTGAAGTCACGGAAAGCAACGCCTTAACCAATGCGGAACAGGCACAGGCAACGTTACTGCAGCTGCAATCACTGGGCTGTCAGATTGCGATTGATGATTTTGGTACGGGTTACGCCAGCTATGCGCGGCTGAAGAATGTGAGTGCCGATATCCTGAAAATTGATGGCAGCTTTATTCGCAGTATCGTTTCGAATAGCCTCGACTACCAGATCGTGGCCTCTATTTGCCATCTGGCTCGGATGAAAAGAATGCTGGTGGTTGCGGAGTACGTCGAAAGTGAAGAAATACGCAGTGCGGTAATTTCGCTGGGGATTGACTACATGCAGGGGTACTTGATTGGCAAACCACAGCCATTGCATGAAACGCTGGAAGAACAGGCACCAGACGCGCTGGCACCTGTTCTGAGTTTATGCGGCGATATCGGGTGAGGTTTCTTCTTCAATTTTGAGACGCCAGCCGGTTACGCCCTCCCAGTATTGCTGCTCTTTTTCCAGATCGAGCAGCACCAGCGCATTTTGGCTAAACCAGTCATGCGGGAAACGTAAGGTCCAGTGGTTGTCGTCGGTTATCAGAGTCAGGGTTGGCGGCGTGGTGGTCGCCTGACGCTGATTATTCAGCAGCACGCCGAGGCGTAACAGTTGAATTAATGGCAGAAACTGTTTTTTCTTGAACAGTGTAAAGCGGGGCAAATCATCCAGTTTCACCGCTTTGCGATGATAACGAACTAATGTTGCCATCATCAGTTGTTGCTCCTGATTAAACCCCGGTAAATCGCTGTTTTGTAAGATATAAGCAGAGTGGCGATGTAAGCCGCTGTGGTTGATGTTCAGCCCAACCTCATGCAGCATCGCTGCCCAGCGCAGTAATGCTTCCAGTTGAGGATTGGCTAGTTTGGGCTGTTGCGTATGCCACTGGTCGTACATTTGCATCGTTGTTTCCAGTACGCGCCGGGCCTGTTCACTGTCAATGTTGTACTGGTTCGCCAGACTGCTGGCGGTACGGCTGCGAACGTCCTGGTGGCGAAAACGTCCTTCCATCTCGTACAGTACGCCTTCGCGTAGTGCGCCATCAGAAAGGCGAAGTTCGCGGATAGCCAACGCGTCAAAAACGCCGCACAGAATCGCGAGTCCGGGTACAAACACTGCTTTTCGTTCTTCTGACAATCCCGGCAAGCTGAGCGCATCAAATGACGCATGCTTCAGCACTTCAGATGTCAGTTTGTCCAGGCGTTCGGGGGTGATAAAACCGTCTTTTTCACCCATCTCCAGCAGCACTTCGTGTGCCGCTTTAATCGTGCCTGACGCGCCCATTGCGACGTTCCAGCCCTGAATGCGAAACTGCCACGTTAAGGTTTCAAGCTTTTGCGCTGCCGCCATGCGGGCACGCTGGAAGTTTTCCCGGCTGATAACACCGCCCGGGAAATACATCTGGGCAAAACTGACGCAGCCCATACGGCGGCTTTCGACCAGCTTGGGTTCGAAATCTTCGCCGATCACCAGTTCTGTTGAGCCACCGCCGATATCGATAACCAGCTTGCGGCCTTTTTCCGGCTGAGTGTGCTCCACGCCCATAAAAATCAGTCGGGCTTCTTCGTTACCGGAGATAATCTCAATCGGGTAGGGGATGACTTTTTCCGCTCGCTTGAGAAAATCGGTCGCATTCAGCGCCTGACGCAAAGTATGGGTTCCCACGATGCATACGCTTGACGGGGGAAAGCCCTGCAGGCGTTCGGCGAACAGCGACAGGCAGCTTAATCCGCGTTCCATTGCCTCTTCGCTCAGCTTGTTATCTTCGCCGAGACCATCCGCCAGATGAACGCGCTGTTTCAGCCGCCCGATAATCTGCATTGCGCCATCTACCACGCGGGCAATGACCATATGGAAACTGTTTGAACCAAGGTCGACCGCAGCAAATTCCTGCGGTCGTGGAGTCTTGTCGTGTATTGGCATAGCGTTAGTCAGGTTGCTCGAGTGATTTGATGTAGTCGTAAATCGCCAATTGTGACTGAACCTTACGGCGGTTTCCGCGCGGTACGTAGCGATTACTGAGTTCTTTATCGATGAAGCGGGCCTTCACCGTGTCGCTGAACAGGATATCGATAATATCCAGCACGCGCTGCTTAAGGCGCGGGTCAAGAAGCGGTGTAGCAACTTCGATACGATAATCGATGTTTCTTGTCATCCAGTCTGCGGAGGAGAGATACACCTGCTTGTCGCCCCCGTTCTCGAAGATGTAGACCCGGTCATGTTCAAGATAGCGATCAACGATGCTGATAACACGAATATTGTCGCTAATGCCTTCCAGGTTTGGAATCAGTGAGCACATTCCGCGAATCAACAAATTAACCGGTACGCCTGAGCTTGAGGCCGCATAGAGACGATCAACCAGGCCTTTATCGACCAGGTTGTTCAGTTTTAGCGTGATACCGGAAGGCTGGCCTTGCTGCGCATTGGCGATCTCTTTGTCGATCATCGCGTACAGCAGACGGCGTGAGTTCTGCGGAGAAACCAGCAGATAATCGAACGTCACCGGACGATACGGGTTTTCGATGAAGTTGAACACCCGACGCACTTCGTTGGTGATGCGTGAATCAGCGGTCAGCAACGAGTAGTCGGTGTACAGCCGCGCCGTTTTTTCGTTGAAGTTGCCCGTCCCGATATGCGCATAGCGCACGACTTCATCACCTTCTTTACGCGAGATAAGGAACAGTTTGGCGTGAATTTTCAGACCCGGCGCGGAGAAGATGACGTGAACGCCCGCTTCGGTCAGGCGCTTGGCCCAATGAATGTTGGCTTCTTCATCAAAGCGCGCCTGCAATTCCACTACCACGGTGACTTTTTTACTGTTATGCGCGGCATGGATCATCGCGTCGATGATGCGCGAGTCTTTCGCCACACGGTAGATGTTGATCTTTATCGCCAGCACGCTCGGGTCGAAAGACGCCTGGCGCAACAGTTCAAGAACGTGCTCAAAGGTGTGATACGGGTAATACAGCAGCACATCGCGCTCGCGGATTGCATCAAATCCGTTACGGAATTTCTCATTGTCGAACCAGATGTGGCGCAGACGCGGCAGCGGTTTATTCACCAGGTTGGCTTTGCCAACGTTGGGGAAGTTAATAAAGTCTTTGAAGTTATGGTAACGCCCGCCGGGAACAATTGAGTCGTAGCGAGAAATCGTCAGTTTTTCACGTAGCACCTCGACCAACGCATTGGGCATGTCGCGCTGATAGACGAAACGCACAGGCTCTGCGGTCAGACGCTGTTTCAGGCTGGAGGACATCAGCTCCATCAGGCTCGATTCCATCTCGTGCACCAAATCGTATTCGGCGTCACGGGTCATTTTCATCGAATAGGCGTTAAGTGCGTCGTAATCAAAGAACCCTTTGAAAATATCGTCCAGGCAGTAGCGTAAGATGTTGTCCAGCAGGATCATCGGTTTGCGACGCCGCGGGGTTTCCGGCGGCAAATTCACAAAACGGGGAACCTTGTCGGAAGGGATTTCCAGCAGCGCGTAGCGGATTGTATCGCCGCGGATAATCTCTACCGCCAGATAGGTGTAGTCATCTTTCAAAAACTGGACTAAATCCGTCTCGCGGTTAATCAGGATCGGCGTGATGTGCTGGCGAAGATATTGCTTGAAGTAATGACGCAACCAGCTCTGCTGATTGGCCGATAGCTGACGTTCGTTGATTAAGAAAATCTGATTGCGCGCCATCTCCAGCAGCAACTCGTTGTACAGACCGTCAAATTCCTGATCGGCTTTTAATACGCGGGCCTGGATTTTGCCTAACAGATGGCGGGAGTGAGAGTTTGAACCCTGTTCTTCGCTAATAATGATTCGGCGCTTCAGTTCGGCAAAACGAACCTTATAAAACTCGTCGAGGTTATTGGAATAGATGCCTAAGAAACGCATCCGTTCGATCAACGGGTTTGACTTATCAGCAGCTTCCTGGAGTACGCGTTCGTTGAACGCTAACCAACTGAGTTCTTTCTCGATGTATAGCTTTTCCTGACCCATTACCACTTTTACTCCGTTTCATTCACGGGACACTACCGATTTATTATGGCGAGCATTGCTCTCAGATGTCCAACTGTGCCAGAAAAATATGACAATAAACCGTCTGATAGCAAAGAGAAAGGGGGAGCGTAGATGAATACCGGTGGTATTAACCGGAAAAGGTAGTTATGCCTGTAAGCCGGATGGTGACATGCGGCTTACAGGTTGAATTTTATTATTCGTCGGCGGCGTAGCCTTGCGGCGGCAGACGAACGCCATCCAGCCATGTAGCGTTATCACGCATCTTCAGGCGACCATCAATAAACCAGCTTACCACCAGTGGGTAAATGGTATGTTCCTGAGCCTGAACCCGTGCCGTGACATCATCTTCGCTGTCGCCTTCAAATACCGGAACTTTGGCCTGAAGAATAACGGGTCCGCCGTCCAGTTCATCAGTGACGAAGTGGACTGAGGTACCATGCTCTTCATCGCCGTTTTCCAGTACCTGGCGGTGCGTATGCAGGCCGGGATACTTTGGCAATAAAGACGGGTGGATATTCAGCAATCGTTCAGAATAGTGCGCGACAAACGCCGGGCTGAGAATGCGCATATAACCGGCCAGCACCACGACATCCGGCGCCCAGGCGTCAATTTCTTGTATCAGTTGGCGGTCGAAGGCTTCGCGACTTGCAAACTGGGCGGCTTCCAGCGAGTACGCTGGAATATTCGCTTCGCGTGCGCGTTCAAGGCCGAACGCATCGGCCTTGTTACTGAATACTGCACGTATGGTGCCATTGATTTTTTTCTGTTCGCAGGCGTCTATTATCGCCTGCAAATTGCTTCCGTTACCGGAAATGAGCACCACAATGTTTTTCATTCAATGACCACACGCTGTTCGGAATCAGAAGCTTTGATGATACCGATTTTCCATGCGTTTTCACCTTTCTCATTGAGCAAAGCCAGGGCTTTATCCACTTCCGGAGCTGGCAGGGCGATAACCATACCTACGCCGCAGTTAAAGGTGCGATACATCTCATGCTGGCTGACGTTACCCGCCGTTTGCAGCCAGTTGAAGACGGCTGGCCACTGCCAGGAAGACTCGTCGATCACGGCCTGCGTGTTGTCTGGCAGAACGCGTGGAATATTTTCCCAGAAGCCGCCGCCGGTCAGGTGGGCAATGGCGTGCACATCAACCTTCTCGATCAGTTCCAGAATGGATTTTACGTAAATGCGGGTCGGAGCCAGCAGGTGATCGGCCAGCGACTTGCCTTCAAGCTCGGTGGTTTCCGGGTCACAACCGCTGACTTCAACGATTTTACGCACCAGAGAGTAACCGTTGGAGTGCGGACCGCTGGAGCCGAGCGCAATCAGTACGTCGCCGTCAGCCACTTTAGAACCGTCGATAATCTCTGATTTTTCGACGACGCCAACGCAGAAACCAGCCACGTCGTAATCTTCGCCGTGGTACATCCCCGGCATTTCAGCTGTTTCCCCACCGACCAGCGCACAGCCAGACTGCAGGCAGCCTTCGGCAATCCCGTTAATGACGCTGGCTGCGGTGTCCACATCCAGTTTGCCGGTTGCATAGTAGTCGAGGAAGAACAGCGGCTCAGCGCCCTGAACCACGAGGTCGTTGACGCACATTGCGACGAGGTCAATGCCGATAGTGTCGTGGCGTTTCAGATCCATCGCCAGACGCAGTTTTGTACCAACGCCATCAGTGCCGGAAACCAGTACCGGTTCACGATATTTTTGCGGCAATGCGCACAGCGCACCGAAGCCACCCAGACCACCCATAACTTCCGGACGACGCGTTTTCTTTACTACGCCTTTGATTCGATCAACCAGAGCATTACCTGCATCAATATCAACACCGGCATCTTTGTAGCTAAGAGAGGTTTTATCGGTCACTGCCTGCTTCCCCACATGTTTACTTGCAGTAAAAGTTAAATTCGGCGCAATTCTAACAGGGAAAGCAAACGTTTGCGAGCCTGCTCTGCATCAAGTTTTATCTGCTGGTTTTTTCAGCATTTTACAATCATTTATCTATTTGTTTGAACTGCGCCACGAAAATGAAACCGGGTACAGCCTTGTGCTTGAAACCTGCCAGCCGAATGCACAGTATCGTACTGAAACCGGTTTCTGTTTTCTGTTGCGGGCCTCATTTGGAGCGTTTTGCGCAGAGTCATCACGATAGGGGAAGGGGATGTCAGGATTTAAAGCAGATTTCATGTGGGGTGGCGCTGTCGCCGCTCATCAACTGGAAGGTGGCTGGCAGGAGGGCGGTAAAGGAATTAGCGTTGCCGATGTCATGACGGCGGGGGCGCATGGCGTGGCGCGTGAAATTACTGACGGTGTGATTGCCGGTAAAAACTACCCTAACCACGATGCCATCGATTTTTATCATCGCTATAAAGACGACATCAAGCTGTTTGCCGAAATGGGGTTTAAATGTTTTCGCACTTCTATTGCCTGGACGCGGATTTTCCCTTTAGGTGACGAAGCGCAACCTAATGAAGCTGGCCTGCAGTTCTATGATGATCTGTTCGACGAATGTCTGAAATATGGCATTGAACCGGTGATTACGTTGTCGCACTTCGAGATGCCCTACCATCTGGTGACGGAGTACGGCGGCTGGCGCAACCGTAAGCTTATCGACTTTTTTGTCCGTTTTGCCCGGGTGGTTTTCACTCGTTACCAGCACAAAGTGAAGTACTGGATGACGTTTAATGAGATTAACAATCAGGCAAATTATCACGAAGACTTCGCGCCCTTTACTAACTCTGGCCTGAAATATCTGCCTGGTGAAGACCGCGAGCCGGTCATGTACCAGGCTGCGCACTACGAGCTGGTGGCAAGCGCGCTGTCGGTGAAGGTCGCGCGTGAAATTAACCCGGCGCTGCAAATTGGCTGCATGATTGCGATGTGCCCAATTTATCCGCTGACCTGTGCGCCGAACGACATGATGATGGCGATGAATGCTATGCACCGGCGTTACTGGTTTACTGACGTCCATGTGCGCGGCAAATACCCGCAGCATCTTCTCAATTACTTTGCCCGTCGTGGCTTTGAACTGGATATCACCGAGGAAGACCGTCAGGCGCTGACCGAGGGCTGCGTTGATTACATCGGCTTTAGCTATTATATGTCTTTCGCGACCCAGGCAACGGCGGACAACCCACAGCTGGATTACGACGAGTCGAAAAGCCTGGTTTCTAACCCGTACGTGCAGAAGTCGGACTGGGGCTGGCAGATTGATCCCGTCGGTCTGCGCTATTCGCTGAACTGGTTCTGGGATCATTATCAGTTGCCGCTGTTTATTGTAGAAAACGGCTTTGGGGCGATTGACGTGCAGCAGGCCGACGGTTCGGTGGATGATTCCTATCGTATTGACTATATGGCCGCGCATATCCGCGAAATGAAAAAAGCGGTGGTGGAAGATGGCGTGGATCTGATGGGCTATACCCCGTGGGGCTGTATTGATTTAGTCTCGGCCGGGACGGGGGAGATGAAAAAACGCTACGGCTTTATCTATGTTGATAAAAATAATGACGGGAGTGGGACATTAGCACGCTCGCCGAAGAAATCTTTTTCATGGTATCAAAACGTCATCCAGAGTAATGCTGAAAATCTATAAAATTCATAGCATTGATAACAACCCCCGCACTTATTGTGGGGGTTGTTTTATACTCATCATCCAGACGCAAACGATTTTGGTTGATCCATATCAAGCGTATGCAGTGTTGCGCCAGAGACGAAAAGCGGTATAATCCGGCGATTTTTTTTGTGGTTGCCACTCGTCTGAGGAAAGGAGAAGAGTATGAAGATCGTGGAAGTCAAACACCCACTCGTCAAACACAAGCTGGGACTGATGCGTGAAAACGACATCAGCACTAAACGCTTTCGTGAACTCGCCTCGGAAGTTGGCAGCCTGCTGACTTATGAAGCAACCGCCGGTCTGGAAACCGAAAAGGTGACCATTGAAGGCTGGAACGGTCCGGTTGAAGTTGACCAAATCAAAGGTAAAAAAATCACCGTTGTGCCAATCCTGCGTGCGGGCCTGGGCATGATGGAAGGCGTTCTGGAAAACGTTCCGAGCGCGCGTATCAGCGTGGTCGGTATGTACCGTAATGAAGAGACGCTGGAGCCGGTTCCGTACTTCCAGAAGCTGGTTTCTAACATTGATGAGCGTATGGCGCTGATCGTTGACCCGATGCTGGCAACCGGCGGTTCCGTTATCGCTACCATCGACCTGCTGAAAAAAGCAGGCTGCAGCAGCATTAAAGTCCTGGTGCTGGTTGCAGCGCCGGAAGGTATCGCGGCGCTGGAAAAAGCGCACCCGGATGTTGAGCTGTACACTGCCTCCATCGATCAGGGACTGAACGAGCACGGATACATTATTCCGGGGCTCGGCGATGCCGGCGATAAGATTTTTGGTACCAAGTAAACGAATAAGTGAAAAGAAGCCGACTTTAAGAGTCGGCTTTTTTTTGAATAAAACAACCCAATCGCTAATAACAAACAACACTCAGAGGAAAACACTATGACGCGCCGTGCTATCGGGGTGAGTGAAAGACCGCCGCTTTTACAGACAATCCCGCTTAGTTTACAGCACCTGTTCGCCATGTTTGGCGCAACGGTACTGGTGCCAGTCCTGTTTCATATCAACCCAGCTACCGTTCTGCTGTTTAACGGTATTGGTACTTTACTGTATCTCTTTATTTGTAAAGGTAAAATTCCAGCTTACCTCGGTTCAAGCTTTGCGTTCATTTCCCCGGTTCTGCTGCTGCTGCCGCTAGGGTATGAAGTGGCGCTGGGCGGTTTCATTATGTGTGGCATCCTGTTCTGCCTGGTTTCGTTCATCGTTAAGAAAGCCGGTACTGGCTGGCTGGATGTAATGTTCCCGCCTGCGGCGATGGGCGCAATCGTTGCCGTTATCGGTCTGGAGCTGGCGGGTGTCGCTGCGGGTATGGCGGGATTGCTGCCTGCGGAAGGACAAGCGCCAGACTCAACAACCATCATCATCTCAATGGTGACGCTGGCGGTGACGGTATTTGGTTCCGTGCTGTTCCGTGGCTTTATGGCGATTATCCCGATTTTGATTGGGGTGCTGGCCGGGTACGCGCTCTCCTTCGTGATGGGCGTCGTGGACACCACGCCGATAGCGCAGGCCCACTGGTTTGCTCTGCCGACGTTCTACACGCCGCGCTTTGAATGGGTCGCTATTCTGACTATTCTGCCTGCGGCGCTGGTGGTTATCGCTGAACACGTCGGCCACCTGGTGGTAACGGCGAATATCGTGAAAAAAGATTTGATTCGCGATCCTGGCCTGCATCGTTCTATGTTTGCTAACGGCCTGTCGACGGTGATCTCCGGCTTCTTCGGTTCTACGCCGAACACCACGTACGGCGAGAACATCGGCGTCATGGCGATTACCCGCGTTTACAGTACCTGGGTTATTGGCGGTGCGGCGATTTTCGCCATTCTGCTCTCCTGCGTGGGTAAACTGGCTGCGGCGATCCAAATCATTCCGCTGCCGGTCATGGGCGGTGTATCTCTGCTGTTATACGGAGTGATTGGCGCTTCCGGTATTCGCGTGCTGATCGAGTCAAAAGTTGACTACAACAAAGCACAGAACCTGATCCTGACCTCGGTCATTTTGATCATCGGCGTCAGCGGCGCGAAAGTTCACATCGGTGCTGCTGAGCTGAAAGGCATGGCGCTGGCGACCATTGTGGGTGTCTGTCTGAGCCTGATTTTCAAAGTTATCAGCCTGCTGCGTCCAGAAGAAGTGGTGCTCGACGCCAAAGATGCCGACACTGAGCAACAGTAAACCTTTGACCGGGTGGCGATGCTGCCCGGTTCTATCGCGACGCATTTCTGTGTTAAACTCAACGCGATTTTATGAAATCCTGGGTTGAGGTATCTCTGAACACACCGGCACAGCTCTCTTTGCCACTTTATCTTCCTGACGACGAAACTTTCGCAAGTTTCTGGCCGGGGGATAACTCCTCTTTACTGGCTGCACTGCAAAACGTGCTGCGTCAGGAACATAGCGGGTATATTTATCTCTGGTCGCGTGAAGGCGCTGGCCGTAGTCATTTGCTGCATGCAGCCTGTGCGGAACTGTCCGCGCGCGGCGATGCGGTAGGCTACGTGCCGCTCGACAAACGTACCTGGTTCGTCCCCGAGGTGCTCGACGGGATGGAGCATTTATCGCTGGTATGCATCGATAACATCGAATGTGTGGCCGGTGATTCGCTGTGGGAAATGGCGATCTTTGATCTCTACAACCGTATCCTGGAGTCGGGGAAAACACGCCTGCTGATCACCGGCGATCGTCCACCAAGACAGCTGAATCTGGGATTGCCAGATCTCGCTTCGCGTCTGGACTGGGGGCAAATCTACAAGCTGCAACCACTTTCCGATGAAGATAAGCTGCAGGCGTTGCAATTACGCGCCAGACTTCGCGGATTTGAACTGCCGGAAGATGTGGGCCGCTTTCTGCTTAAGCGTCTGGATCGGGAAATGCGTACGCTGTTTATGACGTTGGATCAGCTTGATCACGCATCGATCACCGCCCAGCGTAAGCTGACCATTCCGTTCGTAAAAGAAATTCTGAAGCTGTAAGCGCCGCAGCCAAATGACTGCGGCAGGTTTCGGTTAACCGACGATTTCCAGTACCTGCTCCGGCGGGCGTCCAATTCGAGCCTGACCTTTGGCAACTACGATCGGGCGCTCCATCAGTTTCGGGTTTTCCACCATTGCCTGAATCAGCGCATCTTCACTCAGATTTTTGTCCGCCAGGTTAAGCGATTTATAGAGATCCTCTTTCTGGCGCATCAGCTCACGCGCGCTGGACATACCCAGCATCTGCAGAAGTTCACGCAGGGTCGCGGCGTCAGCCGGGGTTTCCAGATACAGCACCACTTCCGGGTCCACGCCATTGGACTTCAGTAATTCCAGCGTTTCACGGCTCTTGGAGCAGCGTGGGTTATGGTAGATTTTAATCGCGTCTGACATGACTTCTCCTTGCATAACAATACTGCCGGATGGCGGCCAAAAGACCTTATCCGGCCTACATATCGCGTCTGACGTAGGCCGGATAAGACGCTACAGCGTCGCCATCCGGCAAGGGTTCGATAATTACATCTTCGTGTAGGGTTTAAAGCGTTCTTGCAGCTGGCGTAGCTGGTCGATACGGGCATCGTATCTGGCCTGTTGCTGGCTACCCAGTTTCACCTGAGAGCTTGCGCTGCTGAGCATCGAAATCGCCTGATCCAGACGTCCGGCGAGGGCATACCCCTCCGCCCGCGCCGCCAGCTCCTGATCGCGGTTGTTCAGGTTGGCTTCCGTTTGCGCTAACAGATCCCAGCCGTTAGGGTCGTCCTTATGGTTAAACGTATAGCGATTCAGGATGGTTGCCGCCTCTTTGGCTTGTCCGCCCTGTAGATACGCATTCGCCAGGTTGAGCTGCAGTACCGGGTTAGTGCGCAGGTCGCGGGCGTTTTTCAGGCGGTTAATGGCATCACTGGTTTTCTTCTGGCCGAGATCGATATCCGTTGCCAGGTCGAGATACCAGGCATTGTTCGCGTCTGCAGCCAGCAGCGGTTGCAGCGCTTTACGCGCCTCGTCATATTTGCTGGCTTCCATCGCCTGCAATGCCCGGCCATATTGTGCCGCACGTTGCTCACGTATGTTGCCTTTCGACCAGTTACTCAGCAGGTCATCGGTCAACTGGTTACGACCTGAGTTGTACATGCCCAAGGTTCGTGCCTTAGCCAGATAAAAATCTTCTGACGACTGGACGACCACCGGACGCATTTGGTTGGCGCGGTTACGGGCATCCGACAGGCGGCTTTCAGGCAGGGGGTGAGTCAGCAAAATTTCCGGCGGACGCGAAGAGTAACGGGCCTGATCGAGCAGTTTTTCGAGGAACGTCGGCATGGCCTGGGGATCGAATCCCGAGCGTTGCAGCACCTGAATACCGATGCGGTCTGCTTCCTGTTCATTTTGTTGCGTAAAGCTAATCATCCCCTGGCGTGTACCCGCCAGCGTACCGGTCAGCGCCGCCATACCCGCCTGCGGGCTAGCCATCGCTAATAAAATTGAACCTAGCGCACCTACCCACGTTAGCGGCGCACTGCGTTTCTGATCTTCCATTGCACGCGCCAGGTGGCGCTGAGTGACGTGGGAGATTTCATGCGCCATGACCGATGCTAACTGGCTTTCGTTGTCGGAATAGCGGAACAGTGCGGAGTGCAAGACAACGTTGCCGCCAAAGAAAGCAAAGGCGTTGATTTCATCGTTGTTGATCAAAAAGAATGTGAAGGGTGTTTTTACCGAGTCGGCGTGCGAGACCAGACGCATCCCCAGCGCATTAATGTATTGGGTGAGCAATGGATCATTAATTAATGGCGCACTGCCGCGCAGTTGGCGTACGTAATAATCGCCCATCTGCATTTCCTGTCCTATGGAAAGCGTACTGCCTGCCGACGTTCCCATATCAGGCAGGGTGTCCGCAGTATCAGCAAATGCGGGCGCAACCTGACCGATAGTCAGTGCGGCAATGAGGGTAGCAACCAGGTTTTTTTTCAACTGCCTGAACATAACCTCTGTCCTGTATTCTTTTTTGAGATAGCCATTTGACCAATGCTGTGAAGTATCGTTCACACTCCGCAAGCTTACGGAGTGTAACTGCGAAACCTGACGATGAACACCCAGGAAAAATGTCTTTTCACTTTGCGTAATCAGCCATAAAAAGCGAAGTCTTTTTTGTGACATTTCGATACAATTCGGGATCGCAATCCCGCTATTGGGTTCATGGAAGGGTTTTATGCTCGAAATGTTGATGCAATGGTATCGTCGCCGCTTTAGCGACCCCGAAGCCATCGCCCTGCTGATTATTCTGGTTGCCGGTTTTGGCATCCTGTTCTTTTTTAGCGGTCTTCTGGCGCCGCTACTGGTCGCCATAGTGCTGGCGTACCTGCTTGAATGGCCGACTGTGCGGCTGGAACATATTGGGTGTTCACGGCGTTGGGCGACATCGATTGTGCTGGTGGTGTTTGTCGGTATTTTGCTGCTGATGGCCTTTGTGGTGATGCCCGTTGCGTGGCAGCAGGGTATTTACCTGATCCGCGACATGCCCGGTATGCTCAATAAATTGTCTGATTTTGCCGCCACCTTGCCAAGACGTTATCCGGCGCTGATGGATGCGGGCATCATTGATGCGATGGCGGAAAATATGCGCTCGCGAATGCTCACCATGGGCGATTCGGTGGTGAAATATTCGTTAGCCTCACTGGTTGGATTACTGACCCTGGCGGTCTATCTGGTTCTCGTCCCGTTGATGGTGTTCTTCCTGATCAAAGATAAAGGACAGATGCTGAACGCCGTGCGCCGGGTGCTGCCGCGTAATCGTGGGCTGGCGGGGCAGGTGTGGAAAGAGATGAACCAGCAAATCACCAACTATATTCGCGGAAAGGTGCTGGAAATGGTGGTGGTCGGCGTGGCGACCTGGCTCGGCTTCCTGCTGTTTGGTCTCAACTATTCGCTGCTGCTGGCGGTGCTGGTAGGGTTCTCTGTGCTGATCCCGTATATCGGCGCTTTTGTGGTGACGATTCCGGTGGTCGGCGTGGCGCTGTTTCAGTTCGGGCTTGGCACCGAGTTCTGGAGCTGTTTTGCCGTGTACCTGATAATCCAGGCGCTGGACGGCAATCTGCTGGTTCCCGTGCTGTTCTCCGAGGCGGTCAATCTGCATCCATTGGTGATTATTCTCTCCGTGGTGATTTTCGGCGGTCTGTGGGGATTCTGGGGCGTATTCTTTGCGATCCCTCTGGCGACGTTAATCAAAGCGGTAATGCACGCCTGGCCGGATGGTCAGGTCGTTGACGAACCCTAATCTGCAAGATCCGGCGATATCATGTCGCCGGATCCGAACTTGTCTGACCTCTATCCACACTTTCTGAATAATCTCTTCTGCTGTCGTTTTTCTCCGCATTTGTCTTTAACTTGACCTGCGTGATGTCTTTCTGTCACGCAAGGAATAAGACCAACAGGAGAACAAAATGGGTCACAACACACACACGCAGCAAAAGGTGGGATGGGGCGGTTATCTCGCTTTTTTTATCACGATTATCCTTTTTTCCGGCATGTTTGCGAAAAGTACCGAATGGTGGCGGGTCTTTGACTTCACCGTCCTCAACGGCGCGTTTGGGCAGATTAATGCTGCAGGCGATACGGCGGTCTCTTTTCGCGGCTCTGGAGGGATGGGAGCCAAAGACGGCTTCTTATTCGCGCTTGAGCTGGCACCTTCCGTCATTCTTTCACTCGGGATTATTTCCGTCACCGAAGGGCTAGGTGGTTTACGTGCGGCACAACAGCTGATGACGCCGGTCCTGCGCCCGTTACTCGGTATTCCGGGAGTTTGTTCGCTGGCGCTAATTGCGAATTTGCAAAATACCGATGCCGCGGCCGGGATGACCAAAGAGATGGCGGAAGAGGGTATTATTACTGAACAGGAGCGTGCCATTTTTGCCTGCTGGCAAACCAGCGGCAGCGCGTGTATTACCAACTATTTTTCCTCTGGTGCTGCGCTGTTTACGGTGGTTACCGTTCCGGTGATTACGCCGCTGGCGGTTATCCTTGTCTTCAAATTTGTGGGTGCGAACCTGCTGCGTTTGTGGATTGCGCAGCTTGAAAATCGCCGTCTGCAGCAGGAGGTCTGAGATGACAACGCAGGTACGTAAAAACGTCATGGATATGTTTATCGATGGCGCGCGGCGCGGGTTTACAATTGCTACAACCAGCCTGTTACCTAACGTGGTGATGGCTTTTGTGATTATTCAGGCGCTGAAGGTGACGGGATTGCTCGAGATTGTCGGGCGGGTGTGCGAACCGGTGATGGCGTTGTGGGGGCTACCGGGGGAATCTGCCACCGTGCTGCTGGCGGCGGTGATGAGTATGGGAGGCGGCGTCGGCGTTTGTGCCAGTCTGGTTGTTGCTGGTACGCTTTCGGGACATGATGCGACTGTATTGCTACCGGCAATCTACCTGATGGGCAATCCGGTGCAAAATGTGGGACGCTGCCTGGGAACTGCGGGGGTCCATCCCCGTTACTACCCGCTGATTATTGCGGTATGCGTCATTAATGCGCTGCTCTCTATTTGGGTTATGCAGGTAATTGCCTGACAAGGAAGGTTATGAACTGTTCAATTCTTAATTTGACGTTGTTCCAGCAGGGACACGTGTACGCACCGGAAGATTTAGGGCGACAGGATATACTGGTCTCCGGCAGTAAAATTGTTGCCATCGCCCCGTCAATTTCTCCTGAAGACTTTCCCGGTTGCGAGTGTATCAATCTTGACGGCGCGATTGTGTGCCCAGGATTTATCGATCAACACGTCCATCTGATTGGCGGAGGCGGGGAAGCAGGGCCGCATACCCGCACGCCGGAAGTGCGCTTGTCACGCCTGGTTGAAGCTGGTGTAACTTCGGTGGTGGGTTTGCTGGGTACCGATGGCATTACCCGTCATCCGGAATCGCTGCTGGCAAAAACCCGCGCGCTGGAGATTGAAGGCATCAGCGCATGGATGCTTACTGGGGCGTATTCTCTGCCTTCCCCGACGATCACCGGCAGCATCGATCGTGACGTGGCGCTGATCGATAAAATCATTGGCGTGAAATGTGCGATTTCGGACCATCGTTCCTCAGCCCCAGATACCTCGGTGCTGGCAAACATGGCAGCGCAGTCGCGCGTCGGTGGATTGTTAGGACGCAAACCGGGGATCAGTGTATTCCATATGGGCGATAGCCCGCGCATGCTGGAACCGTTGTACCAGATCCTCAACTACTGCGATGTGCCGATTACTAAACTGTTGCCGACACACGTTAACCGTGCGGAACCGTTGTTCCAGGCGGCGCTGGAGTATGCCCGTAAAGGCGGTTATATCGACATTACCAGCAGCATTGAGGAGCCCGTCGACCCCGCCACGGCTATCGCTACGGCGCTGCGACAGAACGTGCCACTGTCGCGCATTACCCTTAGCTCGGATGGCAACGGCAGCCAGCCGGAATTTGATGAGTTAGGTAATCTCACCGGTATCGGTGTCGCGGGGTTTGAATCACTGGCTGAAACGGTGCGCCAGTTGGTGAAAGTTCATGCCATACCGCTGGAACAGGCGCTCTGTCCGCTGACGCGTACGGTTGCAGAATTTTTGGGGCTCGAACATAAGGGGCGCCTGGCGGTGGGATGCGATGCGGACATTCTGGTGCTTAACGATGCGATGGCGGTTAATCACCTTTGGGCGAAGGGAAAAGCCGTGGTCAGAGAGAAGAAAGCCTGCGTAAAAGGGACGTTTGAATAAACGTTTATGCGGATGTCAGCCTGAAAAAGTACAGATTCACGTTTATGCCGGGTGGCGGCTACGCCTCACCCGGCCTACAAGTTTCGCAATATTAATAAGCTGCGTAGGCCTGATAAGCGAAGCGCCATCAGGCTTTTTCCAGCAAAACGTAAATCAGGCGTTCTCTTTCAGCCAGTTCAGTACCACGTCGTGGTGATTGCTGGTTTTGAAGTCATCGAACACGTGCTCAATTTTGCCTTCGGCATCAATCAGGAAGCTGATGCGGTGGATGCCATCGTAGGTTTTGCCCATAAATGACTTCTCACCCCAGACGCCGAACTGCTCGCAAACCTGGTGATCTTCATCGGACAGGAGCGTGAAATTCAGGACTTCTTTCTCCGCGAATCGGGAAAGCTTCTCTGGTTTGTCGGTGCTGATCCCCAGCACCTCAACACCAGCTTTTTTTAACTCATCCATGTTATCGCGCAAGCCGCAGGCCTGTACGGTACAGCCGGGTGTCATGGCTTTCGGGTAAAAATAAACCAGAACACGCTGTCCCTGGAAGTCGGTTAAATTTACTTGTTCTCCGTCTTGATCCGGCAAGCTAAATTTCGGTGCGATATCACCGGCTTTCAGTGGGTTCATTACTTAACTCCATCCTGTTCATCATGCTGTGAGTAATTGACGACGTTAATACTGCCTTGCGCATTGAGTTCTGTACAGAGTGCTTTAAACGCATCTTCAATATTTGCCGAATCATGTGACGCAGGACTATGTGCGGTAATTTGAATAAACAACTGCGCCGCCTTTCCATTCTCAGCCGGTTGCGTGCGTGAAACCAGTTCCGCAATATTCATTTGGTGGCTGTCAAACAGTGCGGTGAAGCGTTCAATCAAATGGGGAGAATCAGGGACATCGACCTGCACCCATACCGTAGCAGGCATCGCCGGACGAGGGCGCGCGGTCGTGCGCTTCATCACAATGAGTAAATCCAGCTCTGCGCCTTTTAATGGCAAGGTTGATTCAATCAGGGTGATGGCATTCCAGGTGCCCGACAGCAACATGATAAACGTGAACTCATCACCCAGCATGGCCAGTCGGCTGTCTTCGATATTACAGCCGCAACTGCTGACATGACGTGTGATGGTGTTCACAATTCCTGGGCGGTCGGCACCCAGCGCAGTAATGACCAGATAGTGTTGCGATGACGATGTCAAACCTGTTCTTCCTTTGAGCGGTGAGGTAATCATAAGGAAAGCATAAAAAAAACATGCATACAACAATCAGAACGGCTCTGGTCGCTTGCTTTTATTGTCGTACCAAACGTACCATTGAGACACTTGTTTGCACAGAGGATGGCCCATGTTCACGGGAAGTATTGTCGCGCTTGTTACGCCGATGGATGAGAAAGGTAAAGTCTGCCGGTCGAGCCTGAAAAAACTGATTGATTATCATGTCGCCAGCGGCACCTCGGCGATCGTTTCTGTTGGCACCACCGGTGAGTCCGCCACCCTGAGTCATGATGAACATGGCGATGTGGTGATGATGACGCTGGAGCTGGCTGACGGGCGTATTCCGGTTATTGCCGGAACCGGCGCCAATGCGACCGCGGAAGCCATTAGTCTGACGCAGCGTTTCAACGACAGCGGTGTTGTTGGCTGCCTGACGGTGACGCCTTACTACAACCGCCCAACCCAGGAAGGTTTGTTCCAGCATTTCAAAGCCATCGCTGAGCATACTGACCTGCCGCAAATTCTGTATAATGTGCCGTCCCGTACTGGCTGCGATATGCTGCCGGAAACCGTTGGTCGTCTGGCGAAAGTTAAAAATATTATCGCTATTAAAGAGGCCACGGGGAACTTAAGTCGCGTTCACCAGATCAAAGAGCTGGTTTCGGACGACTTTATTCTGCTCAGCGGTGATGACGCGACCGGACTGGATTTTATGCAGCTCGGTGGTCATGGCGTGATTTCTGTAACGTCTAACGTTGCGGCACGTGATATGGCTGAAATGTGCAAACTGGCGGCAGCCGGGCAATTTGCCGAGGCGCGGGTGATTAACCAGCGTCTGATGCCGTTACACAACAAACTATTTGTCGAACCCAATCCTATTCCCGTGAAATGGGCGTGTAAGGAATTGGGACTTGTGGCGACCGATACGCTACGTCTGCCGATGACGCCAATCACGGACAATGCTCGTGAAATCGTCAAAGCGGCACTTAAGCATGCCGGTTTGCTGTAAAGTTTAGGGAGATTTGATGGCTTACTCAGTACAAAAGTCGCGCCTGGCCAAGGTTGCGGGTGTTTCGCTTGTTATGTTGCTCGCGGCCTGTAGCTCTGACTCGCGCTATAAGCGCCAGGTGAGCGGTGATGAATCCTATCTGGAGGCCGCACCGCTTGCTGAGCTTCATGCTCCAGCTGGGATGATTTTGCCGGTTATGTCGGGCGACTATAATATCCCGGTAACCAACGGCAGTGGTGCCGTGGGTAAAGCGCTGGATATTCGTCCACCGGCTCAGCCGTTAGCGTTAGTCACTGGCGCTCGCACGCAAATCGCAGGCGATACCTCAACGTTGCTGGTGGAAAATGGTCGTGGCAACACGCTGTGGCCGCAGGTCGTGAGCGTCATTCAGTCTAAAAACTACACGATCACCAAACGTGATGATGCCAGCCAGACGCTGACCACCGATTGGGTTGACTGGAACCGTCTGGATGAAGACGAGCAGTACCGTGGACGTTATCAAATCTCGGTTAAACCGCAGGGCTATCAGCAAGCGGTAACGGTGAAACTGATTAACCTCGAGCAGGCGGGTAAACCCGTAGCCGATGCGGCATCAATGCAGCGTTACAGCGCTGAGATGATGAACGTTATCTCTGCTGGTCTGGATAAGAACGCCACCGACGCCGCGAATGCCGCGCAGAACCGCTCTGCAGCCACCATGGATGTTCAGAGCGCAGCCGATGACACCGGTTTACCAATGCTGGTGGTACGCGGGCCGTTCAACGTGGTGTGGCAGCGTTTGCCAGCAGCGCTTGAGAAAGTGGGGATGAAGGTAACCGACAGCACCCGTTCTCAGGGTAGCATCGCGGTGACCTACAAACCTCTGTCTGATAGCAGCTGGCAGGAGCTGGGCGCAAGTGACCCAGGTCTGGTATCCGGCGACTATAAACTGCAGGTCGGTGATTTAGACAACCGCAGTAGCTTGCAGTTTATCGATCCGAAGGGGCATACCCTGACGCAAAGCCAGAACGACGCGCTGGTCGCTGTCTTCCAGGCAGCGTTCAGTAAGTAAAAATAAAGGGCTGGATAACTCCAGCCCTTTTTTTCTGATATGATACGCAAACGTGTGCGTCGGCAGAAAAACGCAATATTTATCGTTAATTCACACCCAGGAGTAATAAAGATGCAAAAGCAAGCTGAGTTGTATCGTGGTAAAGCGAAGACCGTATACAGCACGGAAAACCCGGACCTGTTGGTGCTCGAATTCCGCAATGATACGTCAGCAGGGGATGGCGCGCGCATTGAACAGTTTGACCGTAAAGGCATGGTGAACAACAAATTCAACCATTTCATTATGACTAAACTGCAAGAAGCGGGTATTCCTACCCAGATGGAGCGACTGCTTTCTGATACCGAATGTCTGGTGAAAAAGCTGGATATGGTACCGGTTGAATGTGTGGTACGTAACCGCGCAGCAGGCTCTCTGGTTAAGCGTTTAGGCGTTGAGGAAGGTATTGAACTGAATCCGCCGCTGTTTGATCTGTTCCTGAAAAACGATGCTATGCACGATCCAATGATTAACGATTCCTATTGCGAAACTTTTGGTTGGGTGAGCAAAGAGAATCTGGCACGTATGAAAGAGCTGACCTACAAAGCTAACGACGTGCTGAAAAAGATGTTTGATGATGCTGGTCTGATTCTGGTCGACTTCAAACTTGAGTTTGGTTTGTATAAAGGTGAAGTAGTCCTGGGTGATGAATTCTCACCGGACGGTAGCCGCCTGTGGGACAAAGAAACGCTGGATAAAATGGACAAAGATCGCTTCCGCCAGAGTCTGGGCGGCCTGATCGAAGCCTATGAAGCCGTCGCGCATCGCCTGGGTGTGAAGTTAGACTAATCTTCCCCTGAGCCGGCGATCTCTCTCCGGCTCATTAACCCCACCTGATTTGATTACTATTTCTTATGGTAATCCTGTTCCGAACCGCCTACGATCATCATCATAATGAATAAAAAGTTGAGGTGATTATGCGCTGGCAAGGGCGTCGTGAAAGTGACAACGTGGAAGACAGACGAAACAGCTCTGGCGGCGGCCCCTCTATGGGTGGGCCTGGTTTTCGTCTGCCCAGTGGTAAAGGCGGTATCATCCTGCTGATTGTGGTGCTGGTGGCGGGTTATTATGGCGTGGATCTCACCGGATTAATGACCGGCCAGCCGGTCTCCCAACAACAATCATCACGCTCCATCAGCCCAAACGATGATGAAGCGGCAAAATTTACCTCGGTGATTCTGGCTACAACAGAAGATACCTGGGGACAGCAGTTTGAAAAAATGGGCCGCACCTACCAACAGCCGAAGCTGGTGATGTACCGGGGCGCGACGCGCACCGGCTGCGGCGCGGGCCAGTCCGTGATGGGGCCGTTTTATTGTCCGGCAGATGGTACGGTATATATCGACCTTTCATTCTATGATGACATGAAAAACAAGCTGGGCGCTGATGGTGATTTTGCGCAGGGCTATGTTATCGCCCATGAAGTGGGTCACCACGTGCAGAAACTGCTGGGTATTGAACCGAAAGTTCGCCAGATGCAACAAAACGCCTCACAAGCTGAGGTGAACCGTCTTTCCGTTCGTATGGAACTGCAGGCGGACTGCTTTGCCGGTGTCTGGGGCCACAGCATGCAGCAGCAGGGCGTGCTGGAGTCTGGTGACCTGGAAGAGGCACTAAACGCCGCACAGGCCATTGGTGACGATCGCCTGCAACAGCAAGGACAAGGACGCGTCGTACCGGACAGCTTTACTCACGGAACCTCTGAACAGCGTTTTACCTGGTTCAAGCGCGGCTTTGATAGCGGCGATCCGGGACAATGTAATACCTTTGGTAAAGGTATTTAAGATACAGAGGCAGGGATGTCCGATAACACGGCGCTGAGGGCGTTAACCGAACAGATGGCTCGTGAGGGGATCCGTCGTTTGCTGATTATCAGCGGCGAGGAGAACTGGTGTCAGGGGCAGGCGTTAGCGCTACGCGACATATTACCCGGCGACTGGTTGTGGGTAGGGGCGAATGCCCCTGCTGAACCGAACTGTACGCCACAGGCGCTGCAAACGTTACTGGGGCGCGAGTTTCGTCATGCAGTTTTCGACGCCGGGCAGGGATTTGACGCTGCGGCGTTTGCCGCCTTAAGCGGTACACTGCTTGCCGGCAGTTGGCTGGTTTTGCTGACCCCACCCTGGCATTCCTGGCACACGCATCCGGACGTGGATTCACTACGCTGGAGCGATTGTGCTGAGCCCATTCCCACACCGCACTTTGTTGAGCACGTCAAACGGGTGATTTCCCTCGATAGACAGGCTCTGCACTGGCAGCAGCATCAGCCGGTTTCCTGTCCGCACTTTCCTGCTCGCGCAGCCTGGCTTGCGGCAACCGGCGAACCCCAACCAGAACAGGCGATGATATTAAATCATTTGCTGGCTATGCCTCCCGGTGTGGTTGCGGTGACGGCCGCACGGGGTCGGGGCAAATCCGCTCTGGCAGGGCAACTCATAGCGCGGATTAACGGCACTGCGATTGTGACCGCACCTGCCAAAGCTGCAACGGATGTGCTGGCACAATTTGCCGCAGAGCGTTACCGCTTTATGGCGCCGGATGCACTATTAAGCAGTTCTGAAACCGCAGACTGGCTGATTGTGGATGAAGCCGCCGCGATCCCCGCGCCGCTGCTACACCAACTGGTGGCGCGTTTTCCTCGTACGCTGTTAACCACTACAGTACAAGGCTACGAGGGAACGGGTAGAGGCTTCTTGCTGAAATTCTGCGCCCGCTTCCCCAATCTTCGACGCTATGAGTTGCAACAACCCGTACGCTGGGCGCAGGGATGTCCGCTGGAGCAAATTGTCAGCGATGCGCTGGTGTTTGATGATGAAACGTTCACGCATGCCCCATTGGGGGAGCTTCACTTCTCGGCATTTGAGCAACAGTCCTGGGATGCTAGCCCGGCGCTGCCGTTAGCGGTATACCAGTTGCTCTCCGGAGCGCATTATCGCACCTCGCCATTAGACCTGCGGCGAATGATGGACGCGCCTGGTCAGCATTTTCTTCAGGCATCAACCGCTGACTCAGTGGCGGGTGCTGTCTGGCTGGTCGATGAAGGGGGACTATCCGCAGAATTAAGCCAGGCCGTCTGGGCCGGATATCGTCGACCGAGGGGGAATCTGGTTGCACAGTCGCTGGCGGCGCACGGTGGTGACCCGTTGGCGGCGACGCTCGTCGGGAGAAGAGTCAGTCGAATTGCGGTTCATCCTGCGCGCCAAAGAGAAGGTATTGGGCAACAGCTGATTGTGCTGGCCCACCACTATTCCACATCGTGTGACTATCTGTCGGTCAGTTTTGGGTATACGGCTGAACTATGGCGTTTCTGGCAGTGCTGCGGTTTTGTGCTGGTGCGAATGGGAAATCACCGGGAAGCCAGCAGCGGCTGTTATACCGCCATGGCGTTGCTGCCGATCAGCGAAGCGGGAAAGCGCCTTGCCGAGCGGGAGCACCAGCATTTGCGGCGTGACGCGGAAATCCTTGCGCGATGGAATGGTGAGAGCATTCCGCTGGTCCCGCTGAAAGAGACTACGCTTAATGAGGATGACTGGGCTGAGCTGGCTGGGTTTGCCTTCGCGCATCGGCCATTATTGACGTCGCTAGGCTGTCTGAATCGTCTGCTTGAGCACAGTGAATTACCTCTTCCGGCATTGCGCGGACGTATACAGGCTAAACGCAGCGACGCCGAATTATGCCAACAGCTGAAGATCTCAGGTCGTAAAGCGCTGCTGGTCGTTCAGCGCGCCGAAGCGGCACAAGCGTTAAATCAGCTGGATGCTGAACGTGAACAGCGGCTACATAATCGCATTATGCAATGGCAATTTTTTCACTAACATCTTCAATTTCCTGGCATGGTCATTGCGGTTAAGCGGCGTAGAATGATTCTCATCAGTTAAGGAGATCGCCATGAAACATGACCATTTTGTTGTTCAAAGTCCCGATAAACCCGCTCAACAGCTACTGCTGCTGTTTCATGGCGTCGGCGATAACCCGGTTGCCATGGGTGAAATTGGCTCCTGGTTTGCGCCGCTGTTTCCGGATGCGTTAATCGTCAGCATTGGCGGGGCAGAGCCTTACGGTACGACTTCCGGACGTCAGTGGTTTTCGGTACAGGGCGTAACGGAAGAGAACCGCCAGGCGCGTATTGACGCGATTATGCCGGTGTTTATCGAAACCGTGCGCTACTGGCAGAAACAAAGCGGCGTTTCACCGCAGGCCACCGCGCTGATTGGTTTTTCTCAGGGTTCGATTATGTCGCTTGAGAGCATCAAAGCCGAGCCGGGGCTGGCGTCGCGGGTCATTGCTTTCAATGGTCGCTATGCCACCTTACCGGAGGTTGCAACTACCGCAACGACGGTGCATTTGATTCACGGTGGTGAAGACCGGGTGATAGAGCTCTCCCATGCCGTTGCCGCGCAGGAGGCATTAATTGCTGCGGGTGGGGATGTGACGCTGGATATCGTCGAAAACCTGGGGCACGCCATTGATGAACGCAGCATGCAGTTTGCGCTCGATCATCTGCGTTTTACCGTACCGAAGCACTATTTTGATGAAGCGCTGAGCGGCGGTAAGCCTCACGATGATGATGTGATTGAGATGATCTGATTGATAACCGTAGGCCGGATAAAACGCGAAGCGTTGCCATCCGGCACTTAACGCCCGGTGGCGCTAGCGCTTACCGGGCCTACGTGACTTATCGGCCTGGAAATTATTTCTTCGGTTGATCCTTGTTCGGCCAATCGTCGTCGTCATCCCATTTATCGTTAAAGTCACGATGCGGGGGAAGCTCCGGTTTGTTGGCCAGATATTTCTTTGAATCGACGCGCTTGAGATCTTTGATAACGTTAAGCAGCACGCCTACCAGAAACACCAACACCAGAATCCACCAATATTTTGCTAGCCAGTCCATGTATTTTTCCTCTTGCAGGAACACTCATCAGGCGACGAGTTGCTCCATGATACGTTGATACATACGGGCAAGCAGCTGCAGGTCGGCGGCATTAACACATTCATTTATTTTATGAATAGTGGCGTTGACCGGCCCAAGTTCGACTACCTGTGCCCCCATGCGGGCAATAAAGCGCCCGTCGGACGTCCCGCCTGTAGTCAGTAACTGCGGTTTAATTTCATTATAGTGCTCAATGGCGTTCACTACTGCATCCACCAGTTTACCGCGTTCAGTCAGGAACGGCTGACCGGAAAGCCACCAGTCGACGGTATAGCGCAACTGATGTTTCTCCAGCAGCGCGTGAACCCGTGCTTTAATCATCTCATCGGTCAGCTCAGTGCTGAAACGGAAGTTGAACTGGATAAACAGTTCTCCGGGGATAACGTTGTTGCTGCCGGTACCTGCCTGAATATTGGCAATCTGCATGCTGGTCGCCGGGAAGAATTCGTTCCCCTGATCCCACTCAATCGCCACCAGTTCGTTGAGCATTGGCGCCGCGCGGTGTACCGGGTTATCGGCCAGATGCGGATAGGCTACGTGCCCCTGCACGCCATGAATGGTCAGGTTGCAGGTCAGTGAACCACGACGTCCATTCTTGACTACGTCGCCAACGATTTCCGTGCTGGACGGCTCGCCAACCAGACAATAATCCAGTCGCTCATTACGCGCCATCAGTGCTTCAACCACCTTTACGGTGCCGTTTTTGGCGCTGGCTTCTTCGTCGGACGTTATCAAAAATGCCAGACGACCCTGATGGTTTGGATGCTGGGCGACAAAACGCTCTGCGGCCACGACCATCGCTGCCAGTGAGCCTTTCATATCGGCAGCGCCACGCCCGAACAGCATGCCATCGCGAATGGTCGGTTCGAACGGTGGATTGATCCAACGATCGACATCGCCGGCGGGCACTACGTCGGTGTGACCGGCAAATGCCAGGGTCTCACCTTTACCGCGCCATGCCCAAAAATTCTGTGTGTCACCAAAATCCATACGCTCAACGGTAAAACCTACCGCGCGCAGGCGTTCAATCATTAACGCCTGGCACCCGGCATCATCCGGGCTCAGGGAAGGACGGCGAATAAGCTGCTGTGTCAGCTCAATAACCGGGCACGACATAGACTACACCTCATTAAAAAACAGAGTATAACTGGATTCACTGAAACCAAGCAGCATAGGCTTACCCGGCGCGCAGAGCAATGGGCGTTTGATAATTGCTGGCATTTCAATCATCAATGCGGCGGCGGAAGCCGCATCGGTGATTTGACTGCGCGTGGATTCATCGAGTTTACGCCAGGTGGCTCCACGTGTATTGAGCAGCGCTTCCCAACCTAATTCGCTGATAAAGGACTGTAATAGCGTATTGTCAAGACCGTCGACGCGATAATCATGAAAGCGATAGTCAATACCTTGAGCTTCCAACCAGCGTCTGGCTTTTTTAATCGTGTCGCAATTCTTAATGCCGTAGAGGGTGATCATTTGAATCCTTATTGACGTAATTTGAATATTTATTCTTTTATTATGTGGCAATGAATAATACATATTGTCATTCAATCGTTATAGAAAAATATAACATTGTTGAACAATAGTGAATAATGATTCCTGAAAGTTCCAAAAATACCGTATAACTAAAAATCAGAATCTGCCTGTTTGCATCAGCCTGTTTTTCCATCAGAATTGCAAAAGTAGTAGATGATGTATGAATATTTCAAAATATTGCAGTAAGTCACATAAAATTTATGGGTATGGCGCATAGTGATCACATAAACCCCAAACACGGGAGGATGTAATCACAACCATCGGTTAAATGTTCTTCTTTTGATGATGATGATTTTGTAGAATGCTCATAATAATAAGAGAGGTTGTTATGATTGAACGTGAACTGGGGAACTGGAAAGACTTTATCGAAGTGATGCTTCGTAAATAATTTTCTGGAAGAAATTCATATCCTGTAAAGGATAAAAAAAGGCGACTCAACGTAAGTCGCCTTTTTTGTGCCCGATTATTCCGGGCGCGGTTTCAACGGGAAGCGTCTGCGTACCAGCACAAAGAACAGGGGCACGAAGTAAATCGCCAGGATAGTGGCTGAAATCATCCCGCCCATTACGCCTGTCCCCACCGCATGTTGACCGCCAGAACCTGCGCCACTGCTGATGGTCATCGGCAGAACCCCAAAGATAAACGCCAGCGAGGTCATCAGAATCGGACGCAAGCGCTGGCGACAGGCGTGGAGCGTGGCATCGAGCAGATCGTGTCCTTTCTCGTTCATCTCATTGGCGAATTCAACAATCAATATTGCGTTCTTCGCCGATAGCCCGATAACGGTAAGTAACCCGACCTGGAAGTACACGTCGTTTTCCAGACCGCGCATCCAGGTCGCCAGCAGAGCACCAATGACCCCCAGCGGCACAACCAGCATGACGGAGAAGGGAACTGACCAGCTTTCATACAGGGCCGCCAGACACAGGAATACCACCAGCAGAGAAATGGCGTACAGGGCGGGGGCCTGAGAACCCGACAGCCGTTCCTGATAAGACATCGCAGTCCATTCGAGGCCGAATCCGGTCGGCAACTGGCGCACCAGCGATTCCATTATGTCCATCGCTGTACCGGTACTGACGCCGGACGCGGCTTCTCCGACAATCTCGACCGCGGAGTAGCCGTTGTAGCGTTCCAAACGCGGTGAACCGGTTTCCCAGCGCGACGTGGCAAAGGCCGAGAAAGGCACCATGCCACCGTTGTTATTACGGACGTACCACAAATTGATGTCGTCAGGGAGCATGCGATATTTTGCTGCCGCCTGCACGTAAACCTTCTTCACGCGACCGCGGTCCATAAAGTCATTGACGTAGCTGGAACCCCAGGCCGTTTGCAATGTATCGTTGATGTCGTCGATGGAAACGCCCAGAGCCTGGGCTTTGCGCTGATCGATATCAATTTGCAACTGCGGGCTGTCGTCCAGACCGTTATGACGAACGCGGGTCAGGGAAGAATCCTTCCCGGCCAGCTCAATCAGCTTGTCGCGCGCGGCCATTAACGCGTCATGTCCCGCTCCAGCGTGATCCTGCAGCTCCATATCGAAACCGGCAGAGCTTCCGAGGCCACTGATAGCCGGAGGGCTACTGGCGAAGACGCGGGCTTCTTTAATCTTATTAAAGGCTTTGGTCGCACGTTCAATGATGGCGAAAGAGGTTCCGGTTGTGGTGTCGCGCTCATCCCAGTCTTTTAAACGGACAAACATACGCGCCACGTTTTGACCGTTCCCGCCAGGGCCTGAACCGACCGTGGAAAAGACCGACATAATGTTGTCTTTCTCATGGGTGAAGTAATACTTCTCTACTTCCTCAACCACTTTCAATGTTTGTTGCTGTGTGGAGCCGCTGGGCAGCTGTACCGAGGTGGTAAACATGCCGCGGTCTTCCAGCGGCAGGAAGGAGGTTGGCAGGCGCAGGAACAGGAAAACCATTCCGCCGAGCAGCAGGCCGTAGATCAGTATCCAGCGCAGGCTGCGGTGCAGGATCCTGGCAACGCCTTTTTCGTAGCGCTCGGCGTTGCGATTAAACATTCGGTTAAACCAGCCGAAGAAACCGGTTTGTCCGTGATGCTCGCCCTTATGCAGCGGTTTGAGCAGGGTGGCGCACAGAGCAGGAGTGAGGATCATCGCCACCAGAACAGACAGCACCATTGCGGAGACGATAGTAATCGAGAACTGGCGGTAAATAGCCCCGGTAGTGCCGCCGAAGAAGGCCATCGGGATAAACACCGCCGACAGCACCATGGCAATACCAACCAGCGCGCCCTGGATTTGCCCCATCGATTTCCGCGTCGCTTCCCGCGGTGTGAGCCCTTCCTCACTCATAATACGCTCGACGTTTTCCACTACCACTATGGCGTCATCGACCAGCAGGCCGATCGCCAGCACCATCGCAAACATCGTCAAGGTGTTAACGCTATAGCCAAAGGCGTAAAGCACGGAGAAGGTACCCATCAGGACGACGGGAACGGCGATGGTGGGAATCAGCGTGGCGCGGAAGTTTTGCAGGAACAGGTACATCACGAGGAATACCAGCGCGATCGCTTCCAGCAGGGTTTTTACCACGTCGATGATTGAGGCTTTGACAAAGGAGGTGGTTTCATATGCCACCTTATATTCCAGCCCATGTGGAAAATACTGTGACAGTTCGTCAAGGCGGTTGAGCACCAGTTCCGCCGTCGCCATTTCATTGGCGCCTGAAGCCAGCTTCACGCCCAGACCGGAGGCAGGATTTCCATTAAAGCGGCTGAGGTAATCATACTTTTCAGCACCCATTTCGACCGTAGCCACATCGCCCAGTTTAACTTCTGAGCCATCCTGGTTGACACGTAGAGTAATGGCGCGGAATTCATCCGGAGTCTGCAGTAGCGACTGGGCGTTGATCGTCGCGTTCAGCGCCTGCTTGTCCACCGAAGGCGTACCGCCAAGTTGTCCGACCGCAATCTGCGCATTCTGTGACTCGATAGCGTCGGTCACATCTTTAGCGGTCATCTGGAAACTGTTCAGTTTGGCCGGGTCAAGCCAGATTCGCATGGAGTACTGTGAGCCGTAAGCGTCAATATCCCCCACGCCGTTAATACGGCTGAGCGGATCCTGAATGTTACTGGCGACATAGTCGGCGATGTCCTGCTTATCCATTGAGCCATCGGTGGAGACAAAGGCGATTGTCAGAATATTGGTGTCCCCGGTCTTACGCACCGTGACCCCCTGATCCTGTACCGCCTGCGGTAGTTTACGCATTGCCGATTGCAGCTGGTTTTGCACCTGCTGGACGGCCTCATCAGGATCGGTTCCGGCGACAAAGCTCAGCGTAACTGATGCCTGACCTGTCCCGCTGCTCTGTGACGACATGTACATCAGGTTATCGAGACCGGTCATGTTCTGCTCGATCACCTGGGTGACGGTGTTTTCCAGAGTCTGAGCCGAGGCGCCAGGATAGTTGGCGGTGACCCGTACATTTGGCGGCGCCAGATCGGGATATTGCTCAACGGGCAGTGAAAAAATAGCCAGGGCTCCTGTCAGGCACAACAGGATAGCTAACACCCAGGCAAAAATGGGGCGATCGATGAAAAAATTCGCCATTAAAAGAGGACCTCGTGTTTCTGCGTATCGTTATGGGTATGGCTTGCTTCACTTTAGCGGCAAGGTACGGGTCAAACGTGGAGAAAAAAAGAAGATAATGTAAATTATCATGCCCGTTTACAGCATACCTTTCGTGCCAACGCCGTCAGGCCAGGATCCAGACCCGACGGCGCTTTGCGGTTCTTTACGTTAGATAACTGTCTGATTCAGCCGAGCGGAAACTGATGCTTACCAACGTTCCTCCTCCGGAAGGTTGAGAGAAGGTCAACGTGCCGCTTAGTCTTTCCGCCCGCTCACGCATAATATTTAGTCCATAGTGCCCTGTAGGCTCATGCGGCTCGCCAATGCCGATGCCGTTATCGCGGATATAAACCGTGTGGTTGCCGTCCGGAGCCGTTACGCAACTGACGGCAATTTCGCTCGCACTGGCATGCTTAATGGCGTTCAGCACCGCTTCGCGGATGATCTGCAACAGGTGCACTTGCATTTGCGCATCCAACGCCAGCGTGGGTAACCGACAGTCGAGTGTGAGTTTAGCTGAGGTTTGATTTTGCAGAGTTTCCAGCATTTCATGCAGGGCGGAGGGTAAGTCTGCCTGTTGTAAGGTCAGACGGAAGGTGGTGAGCAGTTCGCGTAGCTGGCGGTAGGCATCGTTCAGCGCCTGGGAGAAATCCGCCATGATGCTTTGCGCTGGGGCGTTATCTTCCGGAATTGACCGCTTCAGCAGCGTCAACTGAATGCGTAAATAAGAGAGCACCTGTGCCAGTGAGTCGTGCAGTTCGCGTGCAATCGTCGCTCGCTCCTCCATTAACAACAGTTGCTGAAAATGTTTTTGTGCCTGGTTGAAGTACAACCCGCGTCCCAGCATTGAGGAAACGCTGTTAAGCAGTGGAATAGAAGCATTGACGTTTGGACTTTGCCAGTGCAGTTCGCCGTAGACGGTTTCCTGCATAGTGACCGGCAGGATCTGCATCGGCAGCTCCAGGCTTTTAGTCCCTTCGCTAATCCGCCAGTTATCACCGACGGTGAGCTCAAGGAAATACGCGGCGTCATGTTCGCGGACGATCTGTAAAATATGGCGGAAGCAGTGCACGTCAATCTGGCTGGTATTTAACGCCTGGGAGCACTGATACAACACCTCCAGACGGCGATTGGCTTCATGGAGATCGTGAGTTTTCTCGGCAACAGACGCTTCCAGCGAGCGATACAGCTTGTGTAATTCACTCGACATCTGGCTAAACGTTTTGCCCAGCAACCCCAGTTCATTGGGCAAACCGGTATCCAGCGGTGGGATATTAAACTGACCGTGTTCAATTTGCTGACTGGCCATCACCAGTTTATTCAGCGGACGCACCACCTGCTGGCGAATGCGCCGCAGGGTAAAGAAGACGAGGGTGAATATGCCGATCCCGCCCGCCAGCGAGATGCCAAATACCAGCATGACTTTACGCTCGGCATAATGTTGCAACGCCAGCACGAAGAGATCGATTTGATCGACGTAGTTGTTGATATTGGCCTGGTACCATTTTAAATCGCCGTCGATCAGGCGGGCATTCATTTCCAGCCAGTTAGCATGCAGACGTCCATAGCGGCTTTTTACCGCTTGTGGCACATACCACGCATTCAGATTCTGTAATGCCGGTGCGTTTAGCGCCTGCTGGAAAAGCTGGCGGTGGGCGTTAAGCTGCGGGCTCTGGCTTTGCAGATCGTAACCCAGACGGTAGCTTTGCATGCGCAATGAGCCAGCAACGTTGATGGCTTCGGCATCTCGCAAGCTGCTGGTCAGCGTGAGCAGCGCAATACCTGTTGAGAGAATTGACAGCAGCACTATGTAGAAAAAAGCTTTAGCCAGACTGGCCGAGACCGGACGCTTTACCGTCACTTGTGCATCCTCACACAATACACGTCGCGCCTGAAAACAGCGTGAACGATGCGGTGTATTTGATAAAGGTTAATAAAACGCCATGAAACTGGATGGTAACTGAAACACAATTTCATATGCGATGAAATAAATTGATCTGCCACAGGTTCTGCATAAATAGTTGTGCTTCCTGGGCAAATGAACATTGCCGCTTCCTTCCGTGTCGGTTAATAACACTCTTATAAAGAATAAGGTTTTTGCAACCAAAAAAGAAGGAAGCCATGAATCGTTTTATTATGGTCAATAGCCAGCAGTGCCTGGGATGCCATGCCTGTGAGGTCGCTTGCGTCATGGCTCACAATGGCGAACAGCATGTCCTGAGCCAACGGCATTTTCAGCCCCGAATTACCGTCATTAAACATCAGCAGCAGCGCAGCGCGGTGACCTGTCACCACTGCGAAGATGCACCCTGCGCCAGAAGTTGCCCAAATGGGGCAATTAGCCATGATAACGACAGCGTTCAGGTGAACCCGCAAAAGTGCATTGGCTGTAAATCGTGCGTCGTTGCCTGTCCTTTCGGCACGATGCAGATCGTACTCACTCCCGTCGCCAAAGGGAAGGTGAAAGCCACCGCGCACAAATGCGATCTGTGCCAGGGGCGTGAACAGGGGCCCGCCTGCGTAGAGAACTGCCCGGCGCAGGCGTTACAGTTGGTGACGGAAAATTCGCTTACCGGTCTGTCAAAAGCGCGCAGGCTGCGTACCGCAAGTCTGGAAAGCCAGCCATGGCACGCCAGCACTACCGATTTTGTTCCACATGTCATCACCAAACGTGAGCAAATGCAGGCGACGCCTGCGCGTGGTGAACCGGATAAACTGGCGATTGATGCCCGGAAAACCAGCTTTGAAGAGATCTATCTGCCGTTTCGTACGGCGCAGGCGGAGCGGGAAGCCTCTCGCTGCCTGAAATGCGGCGACCACAGTATTTGCGAATGGACCTGTCCGTTGCATAACCACATTCCGCAGTGGATTGAGCTGGTCAAAGCCGGAAACATCGATGCCGCGGTTGAGCTTTCACATCAAACCAACTGCTTGCCGGAGGTGACCGGGCGTGTATGCCCGCAGGATCGACTCTGCGAAGGGGCATGCACGGTGCGTAGTGAGCATGGCGCAGTCACCATCGGTAATATTGAGCGTTACATCTCCGATCGGGCGCTGAGTAAAGGGTGGCGACCGGACTTAAGCCATGTGCAGAAAGTGGACAAGCGTGTTGCCATTATCGGCGCGGGTCCGGCGGGTCTGGCCTGCGCAGATGTGCTGGCGCGTAGCGGTATCAGTGCCACCGTTTACGATCGCCATCCTGAAATTGGCGGTTTGCTGACGTTCGGTATTCCGGCCTTCAAACTGGACAAATCGCTGCTGACGCGTCGCCGTGAAATCTTCAGCGCTATGGGGATTCATTTCGAACTTAACTGTGAAGTGGGTAAGGACGTCGCACTTGAAAAGTTGCTGGAGGATTACGATGCCGTGTTCGTGGGGGTGGGAACCTATCGTTCCATGAAGGCGGACCTGCCAAATGAAGACGCGCCAGGCGTGTATGACGCGCTACCGTTCCTGATTGCCAACACCAAGCAGGTGATGGGGCTGGATGAGTTGCCTGAAGAGCCGTTTATCGATACCGCCGGACTGAACGTGGTGGTTCTGGGCGGAGGCGATACGGCCATGGACTGTGTACGTACCGCGCTGCGCCACGGTGCAAGCCAGGTAACCTGCGCCTATCGTCGTGATGAAGCCAACATGCCGGGTTCGAAAAAAGAGGTGAAGAACGCCCGGGAAGAGGGGGCAAACTTCGAGTTTAACGTCCAGCCGGTTGAGCTGGTGTTGCATGCCGATGGGCGAGTCAGCGGCGTGCGTTTCTTACGTACCCAACTTGGCGAACCTGATGCGCAGGGGCGTCGTCGCCCGGTTCCCATCGCCGGGAGTGAGTTTGTGATGCCCGCAGATGCGGTGATCATGGCGTTTGGTTTTCACCCACACGGCATGCCGTGGCTGGAGTCGCATGGCGTTAAGGTCGATAACTGGGGGCGCATTGCCGCCGATGTTGAAAGCGCATACCGTTACCAAACCAGTAACCCGAAAATCTTTGCCGGTGGCGACGCGGTACGCGGTGCGGACCTGGTGGTGACGGCCATGGCGGAAGGGCGGCACGCCGCCCAGGGGATCGTCGACTGGCTGGGCGTAAAATCAGTCAAATCTCACTAATCGGCGTCCAGGCCGGATAAAACGCGTTAGCGTTGCCATCCGGCAATGTGCCGCATGAATGCCTGATGGCGCTTTGCTTATCAGGCCTACATTGTTCCAAGACAAACCCGGTTTCACGGCGTAGTATTATTTCTCACTTCTTGCTGTGGAGCCGGTATGTCGCAAAAAATTACCCTCATCAAAGATAAAGTCCTCTCCGATAACTACTTCATCCTGCGCAATATCACTTATGACCTGACCCGTAGCACTGGGGAGGTGATTCGTCATAAACGCGAGGTTTACGATCGCGGTAACGGTGCCACAATCCTGCTGTATAACCCGGAGAAGAAAACGGTGGTCTTAATTCGCCAGTTCCGCGTCGCCACCTGGGTCAACGGTAATGAAGATGGTCAACTGATTGAAACCTGCGCCGGGCTGTTGGATAACGATGAACCGGAAGCGTGCATTCGCAAAGAGGCCATTGAAGAGACCGGCTTTGAAGTAGGCGAAGTGCGCAAACTGTTTGAGTTATACATGTCGCCGGGCGGCGTGACGGAAATAATCCACTTCTTCATTGCACAATACAGTGACAGCCAGCGAGCAAACGCGGGTGGCGGTGTGGAAGATGAAGATATTGAAGTTCTGGAACTGCCGTTCACCCAGGCGCTGGAAATGATCAAAACGGGTGAGATCCGTGACGGTAAAACGGTGCTATTGTTGAACTATTTGCAGTCGTCCCATCTCATGGACTAATGCGCGGGATTTATATTTCTTTACAAATTTACGGCCAATCCGACAATTCTTATTGAGCCACATCAGTCGCGCAAGGAAGATACCGCTTAGGCTGTGTGTTTTGACTTCGGGGTTGTACCGTCCATGCGCTATCGCGTTATTCTCCTTTTCCTGCTCGGGTTGCTACCAGCCCGATTGCTCTGGGCTGCGTCCGCGCAACAGGCGTTTTCTGACTGGCAGGTGACGTGTAATAACCAAAATTTTTGCGTGGCGCGCAATACCGGAGAGCACCACGGCCTGGTCATGACCTTGAGCCGCAGCGCCGGGGCACATACTGACGCCGTGTTGCGTATTGAGCTGGGCGGGCTGGAATCGTCCAACGTCAAAGAGAGCGATATTGCGCCGCGTCTGTTGTTGGATGGTGTGCCGCTCTCGCTGAACGGCGAGCACTGGCGTGTTACCCCATGGCAACTGATGACCGATGATCCCGCCACCATTAGCGCATTTTTACAAACCGTACAGGACGCGAAGGCGATTACCCTGCAAAAAGGTGCGCAAAATCTTTCGCTGGTCGGGCTAAAAGCCGCATTGTTGTTTATCGATGCCCAGCAAAAACGGGTTGGCAGCGAAACCGCATGGATCGAAAAAGGTGACGAGCCTCCGCTCAGTGTACCTCCTGCCCCCGCGCTGAAAGGCGTAGCGGTCATTAACCCAACACCAACGCCTCTCACACAGCAAGAGCGCAGTGAACTGCTGGACTATGGTAACTGGCGAATCAACGGTATTCGTTGCTCTATCGATCCGCTGCGTCGCGAGATGCGCGTCACGGCCCTAACGGATGATAAAGCGCTGCTGATGATTGGCTGTGAGGCCGGAGCGTATAACACTATCGATCTGGCGTGGGTGGTTTCACGTACAACCCCGCTGACTTCACGCGCGGTACGGTTAAGCCTGCCTTTTAAAACGGATGCGGAAAGTCGCGATATGGAGCTGACCAACGCTACGTTTGACGAAAAGTCGCGGGAGCTGGTTACCCTCGCTAAAGGACGAGGGTTGGCAGATTGCGGTATCCAGACCCGCTGGCGCTACGATGGTCAGCGTTTTCGCCTGGTGCGCTATGCCCAGGAGCCAAGTTGTGATAACTGGCATGGGCCAGATGCCTGGCCCACACTGTGGATCACACGTTAAGCACCTTGTGTGCTTTGTCGACGATGTTATCTACCGTAAAGCCGAAGAACGGGAACAGTTTGTCTGCCGGAGCCGACTCCCCATAGCCCGTCATCCCAACAATCGCCCCTTTCAGCCCAACATACTTGTACCAGTAGTCGGCAATACCGGCTTCTACCGCCACGCGCGCGCTGACGTTTGCCGGCAGGACCGACTCCCGGTATGCCTCATCCTGGGCGTCGAAGATATCGGTTGAGGGCAGAGAAACTACCCGTACGTTACGGCCTTCGCCGGTCAGTTTTTCCGCCGCCAGCAGTGTGATTTCCATTTCTGAACCGGTAGCAATCAGGATAACATCCGGCTTACCGCCGCCGTCCTTCAGCACATAGCCGCCGCGGGCAATTTGCTGCACCTGCTCAGGTGTGCGCTCAACCTGCGCCAGATTCTGCCGCGAGAGGATCAGCGCCGTTGGCCCGTCATGGCGTTCGACCGCCAGCTTCCAGCCTACTGCCGCCTCAACCTGATCGCACGGTCGCCAGGTACTGAAATTAGGTGTCAGGCGTAGGCTGGCGAGTTGTTCGACGGCCTGGTGCGTGGGACCATCTTCCCCCAGGCCAATCGAGTCGTGGGTATAAACCATGATTTGTCGGGCTTTCATCAGCGCCGCCATGCGCGCGGCATTACGAGCATATTCAACAAACATCAGGAACGTGGCAGTGTAAGGTACGAAGCCCCCGTGGTGCGCGATACCATTGGCAATGGCGGTCATGCCAAATTCCCGCACGCCGTAGTGGATGTAGTTTCCTGCATGATCCTCTTTAAGAGAGGAGGAGCCTTTCCAGATGGTCAGGTTGCTGGGTGCCAGATCCGCCGAGCCGCCGAGCAGTTCTGGCAGTATCGGCCCATAGGCGTTCAGGGTATTTTGCGAAGCTTTACGGGTGGCTATTTTGGCTGGGTTGGCTTGCAGGTCGGTAATATATTTCTGGGTTGTTGCTTCCCACTCCTTAGGCAGTCCGCCGCTCATCCGGCGAGTAAACTCTGCCGCCAGTTCTGGGTAGGCTTGTTCGTAAGCTGCGAATTTTTCCTTCCAGCCCTGTTGCGCTTTTTCGCCTTTCTCGTGTGCGTCCCAGGCCCGGTAAATCTCTTTGGGGATTTCAAAAGCAGGATGATGCCACCCCAGTTTCTGCCGGGTCAGCGCCACCTCTTCTTCGCCCAGCGCAGCGCCATGCGCTTCCTCTTTCCCGGCTTTATTCGGTGAGCCAAAACCAATCACCGTGCGGCAGATAATCAGCGACGGTTTATCGGTAACAGCCTGCGCCTCCTGAATGGCTTTTTTCACCGCCTCAGGGTCATGACCGTCAATGTCGTGCACTACATGCCAGTGGTAAGCCTCAAAGCGTTTTGCAGTATCGTCGGTAAACCAGCCGTCGGTTTCGCCATCAATTGAGATGCCGTTGTGATCGTAGAAGCCGATGAGTTTGCCAAGCCCCAGCGTGCCCGCCAGCGAACAAGCCTCGTGTGAAATACCCTCCATCAGACAGCCGTCGCCCATAAAGACCCAGGTAAAGTGGTTAACAATCTCATGGTCCGGCTGGTTAAACTGCGCTGCCAGCGTGCGCTCGGCAATGGCCATGCCGACGGCGTTGGCCAAACCCTGGCCCAGCGGTCCGGTGGTGGTTTCCACGCCCGGCGTGTAGCCAATTTCCGGGTGACCTGGCGTCTTCGAATGGAGCTGACGGAAGTTCTTTAATTCTTCGATCGGCAGGTCGTAACCGGAAAGATGCAATAGGCTGTAAAGCAGCATTGAGGCGTGGCCGTTGGACAGAATAAACCGGTCACGATCGTACCAGGTGGGATCTGTCGGGTTATGGCGTAGAAAATCGTTCCACAGCACTTCGGCGATATCGGCCATCCCCATTGGTGCTCCTGGGTGGCCGGAGTTAGCTTTTTGGACGGCATCCATACTCAGCGCACGAATGGCATTGGCAAGCTCTTTACGGGTCATAGGAAATACTCCTTGAAAAGTAAAGTGTTAGATGCGTGTTGTGATTCACACTTTTGGGAAAATTGCGGGCGTTGTCAGCAAAAAGCATAGCAGACAAGCATGGTATTGCTGGATTAAGCAGGTAACATGGCTGTTATAAATTGATAACAAATTCTTTCTTTGAATGGTGAGAGTTTGGGGACCTTCAAAGTTTGTGCAGTTGACTGAGGTGATAATGTGCGGCTCAGTAGAATGGTTACCCGCGCCACTTTTTTGATAGATACGTGAAAGGAACAACAAGATGGATGACCAGTTAAAACAAAGCGCCCTCGATTTCCACGAATTTCCAGTACCCGGTAAAATCCAGGTTTCTCCGACCAAGCCTCTGGCAACGCAGCGCGACCTGGCGCTGGCCTACTCGCCGGGCGTGGCTGCACCGTGTCTTGAAATTGAAAAGGACCCGCTGGCAGCCTACAAATACACCGCGCGTGGCAACCTGGTTGCGGTTATCTCTAACGGTACGGCGGTGCTGGGTCTTGGCAACATTGGCGCACTGGCCGGCAAACCGGTGATGGAAGGTAAAGGCGTTCTGTTTAAGAAATTCGCCGGGATCGACGTGTTCGACATTGAAGTCGATGAACTCGATCCGGATAAATTTATCAATGTGGTTGCGGCCCTGGAACCCACGTTTGGCGGTATCAACCTCGAAGATATCAAAGCGCCGGAGTGCTTCTACATTGAGCAAAAGCTGCGCGAACGCATGAATATTCCGGTCTTCCACGATGACCAGCACGGTACAGCAATCATCAGTACTGCCGCAATTCTGAACGGTCTGCGGGTGGTTGAGAAAAATATCTCCGACGTGCGCATGGTGGTGTCTGGCGCAGGCGCGGCGGCGATTGCCTGTATGAACCTGCTGGTAGCGCTGGGTATGCAGAAACACAATATTGTGGTCTGTGACTCCAAAGGCGTGATTTACAAAGACCGCGAACCGAACATGGCGGAAACCAAAGCGGCTTATGCGGTGGTGGATGACGGTAAGCGTACGCTGGATGATGTCATTGACGGCGCAGATATTTTCCTCGGTTGCTCCGGTCCGAAAGTGCTGACGCAGGAAATGGTTAAGAAGATGGCGCGTGCGCCAATGATTCTGGCACTCGCTAACCCGGAACCGGAAATCCTGCCGCCGTTGGCAAAAGAGGTGCGTTCCGACGCAATCATTTGTACTGGTCGTTCAGACTACCCGAACCAGGTTAACAATGTCCTGTGCTTCCCGTTCATCTTCCGCGGTGCGCTGGATGTCGGTGCAACGGCCATCAACGAAGAGATGAAACTGGCGGCGGTGCACGCCATTGCTGAGCTGGCGCATGCCGAGCAGAGTGAAGTGGTGGCCTCTGCTTATGGCGATCAGGACCTGAGCTTCGGCCCGGAATACATCATTCCGAAACCGTTCGACCCGCGTCTGATCGTCAAAATCGCCCCTGCTGTGGCGAAAGCAGCGATGGACTCTGGTGTGGCAACGCGTCCGATTGCCGACTTTGACGCTTACATCGATAAGCTGACTGAATTCGTCTACAAAACCAACCTGTTCATGAAGCCAATTTTCTCCCTGGCACGCAAAGCGCCGAAGCGTGTGGTGCTGACGGAAGGGGAAGAAGCGCGCGTACTGCATGCTACCCAAGAATTGATCACTTTAGGTCTGGCGAAGCCGATCCTGATCGGTCGTCCGAGCGTTATTGAAATGCGTATCCAGAAACTGGGGCTGCAGATCAAAGCGGGCGTCGATTTTGAGATCGTCAACAACGAATCCGATCCGCGCTTTAAAGAGTACTGGAGTGAGTATTATCAGATTATGAAGCGCCGTGGGATCACCCAGGAGCAGGCGCAGCGTGCGGTGATTGCCAACACTACGGTGATCGGTGCAATCATGGTGCAGCGTGGCGAAGCGGATGCGATGATCTGCGGTACGATTGGCGACTACCATGAGCACTTCAGCGTGGTGAAAGAGGTGTTTGGTCATCGTGACGGCGTGCATACTGCCGGGGCGATGAACGCCTTGCTGCTGCCAAGCGGTAACACTTTTATCGCCGATACTTACGTCAACGACGATCCTACACCTGAGCAACTGGCGGAAATCGCCGTGATGGCGGCAGAGACTGTGCGTCGCTTTGGTATTGAACCGAAGGTGGCGTTGCTGTCGCACTCCAACTTTGGTTCCTCTGACTGCCCGTCGGCCAGCAAAATGCGCGAAGCGCTGGAGCTGATTAAGGCGCGCGCGCCAGAGTTGATGATTGACGGCGAAATGCACGGCGACGCCGCGCTGGTGGAAAGTATCCGTAATGACCGCATGCCGGACAGTCCGCTGAAAGGCTCAGCGAATATTCTGGTGATGCCGAATATGGAAGCGGCCCGTATTAGTTACAACTTACTACGCGTTTCCAGTTCTGAAGGCGTAACGGTTGGCCCGGTGCTGATGGGGGTTGCGAAACCTGTTCATGTATTAACGCCGATCGCCTCTGTTCGTCGTATCGTTAATATGGTGGCGCTGGCGGTTGTAGAAGCCCAAACGCAGCCGCTGTAATTTCACTTTAATTAATTTCCGGCGCGGGTTTCTCTCGCGCCTTTTTATTTTCCCTTTCTTAGTGATCTACTTCACCTTTTAAACCTGGTTGCCGAATTTTGTTATTTACTCTGACAAAAAATTGCCACGATGAGGGCAGTTTTAGCGGAGGCGGTGAGCAATGGAAAAAGAACGCATTATTCAGGAATTTGTGCCGGGGAAACAGGTCACGCTGGCGCATCTCATTGCGCACCCCGGCGAGGAATTAGCGAAAAAGATCGGCGTTCCCGAAGCGGGCGCTATCGGCATCATGACGCTGACGCCAGGCGAAACCGCGATGATTGCCGGTGACTTAGCCATGAAGGCGGCGGATGTACATATCGGTTTTCTCGATAGATTCAGCGGCGCACTGGTGATCTACGGCTCGGTAGGCGCAGTAGAAGAAGCGTTATTACAGACGGTAAGCGGTCTGGGTCGATTATTAAATTTCACTTTGTGCAACCTGACAAAAAGTTAATCAGAGGCGGCGATGAAACGTATTGCGTTTGTCGGTACGGTGGGGGCGGGGAAAACAACGCTCTTTAATGCGCTACAGGGGAATTATTCCCTCGCCAGAAAAACACAGGCCGTGGAGTTTAATGAAAATGGCGATATCGATACGCCAGGGGAATATTTTAGCCATCCGCGCTGGTATCACGCCTTAATTACCACGCTGCAGGATGTTGATACGTTGATTTATATACACGCGGCAAATGATAAAGAAAGTCGCTTACCTGCCGGGCTGTTGGATATCGGTGCCAGTAAACGACAAATCGCCGTTATCAGTAAAACGGACATGCCGGATGCCGACGTCGCCGCAACGCGACAACTACTTCGCGGGATGGGGTTTCAGGAGCCGATTTTTGAGCTCAATAGCCATGACCCGCGCAGTGTGCAGCACCTGGTGGATTATCTGACTGAGCTCAGCCAAAAGGAGGAAAGGGCAGGTGAAAAAACTCATCACAGCTAACGATATTCGTGCGGCCCACGCACGCGGCGAACAGGAAATGTCGGTTGTTCTGCGCGCCAGCATCATCACCCCGGAGGCGCGCGAAGTGGCGGAGCTGCTGGGCGTTACCATCAGTGAATGCGATGAATCCGCGCCAGGCGCCGTCGCTGCTGCTCCGGCTGCGGTGATTGATGGCAAAACGGAAAGCCAGCGCATTCGTGAAACCATCATTGCGCAGTTACCGGAAGGGCAGTTTACCGAAAGCCTGGTCGCGCAGCTGATGGACAAAGTCATGAAGGAAAAGCAGTCGCTGGAGCAGGGCGGAATGCAGCCGAGCTTTAACTCGGTGACCGGCAAAGGCGGTGTGAAAGTCATCGACGGCAGCAGCGTGAAGTTTGGTCGTTTTGACGGCGCGCAGCCGCACTGCGTGGGCTTAACCGATCTGGTGACCGACCAGGACGGTAGCAGCATGGCCGCCGGGTTTATGCAGTGGGATAACGCCTTTTTCCCATGGACGCTGAACTACGACGAAATCGACATGATTCTGGAAGGCGAGCTGCACGTTCGCCACGAAGGCGAAACCATGATTGCAAAAGCCGGGGACGTGATGTTTATCCCGAAAGGCTCCAGCATCGAATTTGGTACGCCATCGACGGTGAAGTTTCTGTATGTGGCCTGGCCTGCGAACTGGCAGTCCTGCTAAGGCGGATGTATGAAGGATTTCATTACCGAAGCATGGCTCAGAGCGAATCATACGCTCAGCGAAGGGGCTGAAATTCATCTCCCCGCTGACGCTCGCCTGACGCCGTCTGCCCGGGAATTACTGGAAAGCCGACATCTGCGCATTAAGTTTATTGACGAGCAGGGCAGCCTGTTTATTGATGACGAAGAACAGCAGCCGCAGCCGGTTCATGGATTAACCAGCAGTGATACGCATCCACAGGCCAGCTG
Source organism: Citrobacter sp. ABFQG (assembly GCF_004322975.1). Taxonomy (NCBI): domain Bacteria; kingdom Pseudomonadati; phylum Pseudomonadota; class Gammaproteobacteria; order Enterobacterales; family Enterobacteriaceae; genus Citrobacter; species Citrobacter sp. ABFQG. Next base: position 4,180,479 of record NZ_CP036435.1, on the reverse strand, counting down.
CGAACTGTGCCATCAACCGGTGGCGAAGAAACCGGACACCCTGACGCATCTGACGGCGGACAAGATGGTCGCCAAAAGTGACCCTCGGCTGGGATTTCGCGCCGCGCTGGACAGCACCATCGCCCTGGCCGTGTGGTTGCAGATTGAGATGGCAGAACCATGGCAGCCGTGGCTGGCGGATATCCGCTCGCGCCTGGGCAATATTATGCGCGCAGACGCCATGGATGAGCCGCTGGCAGCACAAGCTGTCGTGGGTTTAAGTGACGAAGATTTACACCGTCTTTCGCATCAACCGCTGCGCTATCTGGACCACGACCATCTGGTGCCTGAAGCCAGCCATGGACGTGATTGCGCGTTACTTAATCTGCTGCGTACCAAAGTCCGTGAAACGGAGACGGTGGCGGCCCAGGTATTCATCACTCGCAGTTTTGAGGTTATACGACCGGACATTATGCAGGCGCTCAACCGCCTTTCCAGTACGGTCTACGTGATGATGATTCTGAGTGTTGCAAAGCATCCGCTGACGGTTAGTCAAATTCAACAGAGACTGGGGGAGAAGCAATGATCATTGAACGTGCTCGTCAACTCGCCCAACGCTCACCTGCACGAGTAGTGTTCCCGGATGCGCTGGATGTCCGGGTGCTGAAGGCGGCGAATTACCTGCATCAGCACGGTCTGGCACGCCCCATTCTCGTCGCCAGCCCGTTTGCGCTACGCCAGTTTGCGCTCAGTCATCGCGTAGCCATGGATGGTATTCAGGTTATTGATCCACAAAGCAATGTACAGATGCGTGAAGAGTTTGCCCTGCGCTGGCTGGCGCGTGCGGGTGAAAAAACGCCGCCGGATGCGCGGGAGAAGCTCAACGATCCGCTGATGTTTGCCGCCGCGATGGTCAGTGCCGGTAAAGCCGATGTGTGTATTGCGGGCAACTTGTCATCAACGGCAAACGTGCTGCGTGCAGGATTGCGCATTATTGGATTACAGCCTGGTTGCAAAACGCTGTCGTCAATTTTCCTGATGCTGCCGCAGTATCTCGGGCCGTCATTAGGATTTGCAGACTGTAGCGTTGTGCCGCAGCCCACTGCTGCACAGCTGGCGGATATCGCCATCGCCAGCGCTGAAACCTGGAAGGCGATCACAGGTGAAGAGCCGCGCGTGGCCATGCTGTCGTTTTCAAGTAATGGCAGTGCTCGCCATCCTAACGTCGCTAACGTGCAGCAGGCGACCGAGATCGTTCGTGAGCGTGCCCCGCAGCTTACAGTGGACGGTGAACTGCAATTTGATGCCGCCTTTGTTCCGGATGTCGCTGCGCAAAAAGCGCCCGCCAGTCCGTTAAAGGGCAATGCCAATGTGATGGTCTTCCCATCGCTGGAGGCAGGCAATATTGGCTACAAAATCGCTCAGCGTCTGGGAGGGTATCGCGCAGTAGGGCCATTGATTCAGGGGCTTGCCGCACCGCTTCATGATCTCTCTCGTGGCTGTAGCGTACAGGAAATTATCGAACTGGCGTTGGTGGCAGCAGTGCCGCGCCAGACTGACATGAGTCGTGAAAACGCCTCGCACACAATGGTTGTATAAGGTCCCGTTCAGGACCCCTTAATGAGAGGAAAACACAATGGAAGCATTAGGAATGATTGAAACCCGGGGCCTGGTTGCACTGATTGAGGCTTCTGACGCAATGGTTAAAGCGGCACGCGTGAAACTGGTTGGCGTGAAGCAGATCGGTGGCGGTCTGGTCACTGCCATGGTCCGTGGCGACGTAGCGGCATGTAAAGCTGCAACGGACGCAGGTGCTGCGGCAGCACAGCGTATTGGCGAGCTGGTTTCAGTGCACGTGATCCCGCGTCCGCACGGCGATCTGGAAGAAGTGTTCCCGATCAGCTTTAAAGGCGACAGCAACGACATGTAAGTCGTCCATGTGACGCCACAGACTTCATTGCTGGCGTCACCCTCTCTCCTTTTCACATTACCTTCTGCGGAGGGTAGGGGGAGGTTTTACCTGAAATATGCCACGGAGGCGCGTATGAAACTGGCAATCGTTACAGGACAAATTGTTTGTACCGTACGCCATCAGGGGCTCGCGCACGACAAGTTGCTGATGGTGGAAATGATTGACGCCCAGGGAAATCCCGACGGGCAATGTGCTGTTGCTATCGACAGCATCGGGGCGGGAACCGGAGAGTGGGTGCTGCTGGTCAGCGGAAGCTCCGCCCGTCAGGCGCACCGGAATGAATCATCGCCTGTCGATCTGTGCGTGATTGGCATTGTCGATGAAGTGGTGGCAGGTGGTCAGGTGATCTTCCATAAATAAGGCAGAAAATCATGAATCAACAGGATATTGAACAGGTCGTGAAAGCGGTACTGCTGAAAATGAAAGACAGCAGCCAACCCGTCAGTGCCGTTCAAGAAATGGGCGTTTTTGCCTCCCTGGATGACGCAGTGGCGGCAGCAAAACTGGCCCAGCAGGGGCTGAAAAGCGTCGCCATGCGCCAACTGGCTATCACGGCGCTACGTGAGGCGGGCGAAAAGCACGCCAGAGAATTAGCGGAACTTGCCGTCACTGAAACCGGCATGGGACGCGTCGAAGATAAATTTGCCAAAAACGTGGCGCAGGCGCGCGGCACGCCGGGTGTGGAATGCCTGTCTCCACAGGTTCTGACCGGCGATAACGGTCTGACGCTGATTGAAAACGCGCCGTGGGGCGTGGTGGCCTCGGTAACTCCATCCACCAACCCGGCCGCGACCGTTATTAACAACGCCATCAGCCTGATTGCCGCTGGTAACAGCGTGGTTTTCGCACCGCATCCGGCGGCGAAAAAAGTCTCTCAGCGCGCTATCACTCTGCTTAACCAGGCGGTAGTTGCCGCAGGCGGTCCGGCAAACCTGTTGGTGACGGTTGCCAACCCAGATATCGAGACTGCCCAACGTCTGTTCAAGTACCCTGGTATCGGCCTGCTGGTGGTGACCGGTGGTGAAGCCGTAGTAGATGCCGCGCGTAAGCACACCAACAAACGTTTGATTGCCGCTGGCGCAGGTAATCCGCCGGTGGTGGTTGATGAAACGGCTGACCTGGCACGCGCGGCGCAGTCGGTAGTCAAAGGCGCATCGTTTGACAACAACATCATCTGCGCTGACGAAAAAGTGCTGATCGTGGTCGATAGCGTCGCTGATGAACTGATGCGTCTGATGGAAAGCCAGCATGCGGTGAAACTCACCACGGCCCAGGCCGAACAGCTGCAGCCGGTGCTGCTGAAAAATATCGATGAGCGCGGTAAAGGCACGGTCAGTCGTGACTGGGTAGGTCGTGACGCAGGCAAAATCGCTGCGGCGATTGGTCTGAACGTACCGGAGCAAACCCGTCTGTTATTCGTCGAAACCTCCGCGACGCATCCGTTTGCCGTCACCGAACTGATGATGCCGGTTCTACCAGTCGTGCGGGTCGCTAACGTCGATGAAGCCATTGAACTGGCGGTCAAGCTTGAAGGCGGTTGCCACCATACGGCGGCGATGCACTCGCGCAATATCGACAACATGAACCGTATGGCAAACGCCATTGATACCAGCATCTTCGTTAAGAACGGACCGTGCATTGCCGGTCTTGGACTGGGCGGTGAAGGCTGGACCACGATGACCATTACCACACCAACCGGGGAAGGGGTGACCAGTGCGCGTACGTTTGTGCGTCTGCGTCGCTGTGTGTTGGTAGACGCCTTCAGAATTGTATAAGGAGTAAATGAGATGGCGCACGACGAACAACGTTGGTTGACACCCAGACAGCTAAAAGCGGCAACGCTATGTAACCAGACGCCCACTAAGAGCGATTCACCGCTGTGGTTGGGCATTGATTTGGGAACGTGTGATGTGGTGTCGATGGTTGTGGACAGTGACGGACAGCCGGTCGCGGTTTGCCTGGACTGGGCCGATGTCGTGCGCGATGGAATCGTCTGGGATTTCTTTGGTGCGGTGACCATCGTTCGTCGCCATCTCGATACGCTCGAACAACAGTTGGGTTGCCGCTTTACCCATGCGGCAACCTCATTTCCACCGGGAACTGACCCTCGCATCTCTATTAACGTGCTGGAGTCTGCCGGGCTTGAAGTGAGCCATGTGCTCGACGAACCGACAGCGGTGGCGGATCTGTTGCAGCTCGATAACGCCGGCGTGGTGGATATTGGTGGTGGCACTACCGGGATTGCGATCGTTAAACAAGGCAAGGTGACCTACTCCGCTGATGAAGCAACCGGTGGGCATCATATCTCTCTGACGCTGGCCGGGAACCGTCGTATCCAGTTAGAAGAAGCCGAGCAGTACAAGCGTAGCAACGGCAAAGAAATCTGGCCGGTGGTGAAGCCTGTCTACGAAAAAATGGCGGAAATCGTGGCTCATCATATTGCGGGTCAGGGCGTTACCGATTTATGGCTGGCCGGTGGTTCCTGCATGCAGCCGGGCGTTGATGAGCTGTTCCGTAAGCGTTTCCCGGAACTGCAGGTGCATTTACCCCAGCACAGCCTGTTTATGACCCCGCTGGCGATTGCCAACAGCGGAAAAGAAAAAGCGGAAGGAATCTATGCAAGCTGAATTGCAGACCGCGCTCTTTCAGGCATTCGATACCCTGAATCTGCAACGCGTAAAAACGTTTAGCGTTCCACCGGTCACCCTTTGTGGGCTGGGAGCGCTCAGTACCTGCGGACAGGAAGCACAAACGCGCGGATTGACGCATATGTTCGTCATGGTGGACAGCTTCCTGCATCAGGCGGGGATGACCGCCGCACTGGAGCGCAGTCTGGCGATGAAAGGCGTGGCGATGACGCTGTGGCCATGTCCGGTGGGCGAACCGTGCATTACAGACGTCTGCGCGGCGGTCGCGCAATTGCGTGAATCGAAGTGCGATGGCGTTGTGGCCTTTGGTGGTGGCTCCGTACTGGATGCCGCCAAGGCAGTGGCGTTGCTGGTGACCAACCCCACTCAGACGCTGGCAGGCATGGACGAGCGCAGCGCGTTACGCCCACGTCTGCCGCTGATTGCCGTACCGACTACCGCCGGAACGGGCTCAGAAACCACCAACGTCACGGTGATAATCGACGCCGCGACTGGACTCAAAAAAGTGCTGGCCCACGCAACCCTGATGCCGGATGTGGCGATCCTGGACGCTGCATTGACGGAAGGCGTGCCTGCACATGTAACGGCAATGACCGGGATTGATGCACTGACGCACGCCGTTGAAGCGTATAGCGCGCTGAACGCGACGCCGTTTACCGACAGTCTGGCGATTGGCGCGATTGCGATGATAGGTAAATCGCTGCCGAAGGCCGTCGGCTACGGTCAGGATCTGGCGGCGCGCGAAAGCATGCTGCTGGCTTCCTGTATGGCCGGGATGGCGTTTTCCAGCGCAGGGCTGGGCCTGTGCCATGCGATGGCGCACCAGCCGGGAGCGACGTTGCATATCCCACACGGACAGGCTAACGCCATGCTGCTTCCTACGGTAATGGGGTTCAACCGCATGGTGTGTCGTGAGCGTTTCAGCCATATCGGACGCGCGTTAACCAACAAGAAATCGGACGATCGTGATGCTATCAACGCGGTCAGCGAGTTGATTAGCGAAGTGGGCCAGACCAAACGGCTCTCAGACGTTGGAGCAAAACCCGAGCATTACAGCGCATGGGCACACGCCGCGCTGGAGGATATTTGTATTCGCAGTAACCCACGCACCGCCACGCAGGAACAGATTATCGACCTGTACGCGGCTGCCGGGTAATGCCTGTAGGCCGGATAAGGTGCTTGCACCGCCATCCGGCAATAACACGGCGTTAATGCCGGAGGCGACGTAAACGTCTTATCCGGCCTACAAATCACAAATGACAGGGAGTAGGGGCTATGGGAATTAACGAAATCATCATGTACATCATGATGTTCTTTATGCTGATTGCCGCCGTGGACAGGATCCTGTCGCAGTTCGGCGGTTCGGCGCGCTTCCTCGGTAAGTTCGGTAAGAGCATTGAGGGATCGGGCGGTCAGTTTGAAGAAGGCTTTATGGCAATGGGCGCGCTGGGCCTGGCGATGGTCGGTATGACCGCGCTGGCACCGGTACTGGCGCATGTGCTCGGGCCGGTAATTATTCCGCTGTACGAAATGCTGGGCGCGAACCCGTCGATGTTTGCCGGAACGCTGCTGGCGTGCGATATGGGCGGCTTCTTCCTGGCGAAAGAACTGGCGGGCGGCGACGTGGCGGCGTGGTTGTACTCTGGGCTGATTCTCGGCGCGATGATGGGACCGACGCTGGTGTTCTCCATTCCGGTTGCGCTGGGAATTATTGAACCGTCTGACCGTCGTTATCTGGCGCTGGGCGTGCTGGCCGGTATTGTCACCATTCCGATTGGCTGTATTGCGGGTGGTCTGGTCGCGATGTACTCCGGCGTGGAAATCAACGGTCAGCCGGTGGAGTTCACCTTTGCGTTGATCCTGATGAACATGATCCCGGTGCTGATCGTAGCCGTGCTGGTGGCGCTGGGACTGAAATTCATCCCGGAAAAAATGATCAACGGCTTCCAGATCTTCGCCAAGTTCCTGGTAGCGCTGATCACCCTCGGTCTGGCTGCGGCAGTCATCAAGTTCCTGCTCGGCTGGGAGCTGATCCCAGGTCTTGATCCTATTTTCATGGCGCCAGGCGACAAGCCGGGTGAAGTGATGCGCGCCATCGAAGTTATCGGTTCTATCTCCTGTGTGCTGCTGGGTGCCTACCCGATGGTGCTGCTGCTGACCCGCTGGTTTGAAAAACCGCTGATGAGCGTCGGCAACCTGTTAAAAGTCAATAACATTGCGGCTGCGGGTATGGTGGCAACGCTTGCCAACAACATCCCAATGTTCGGCATGATGAAAAACATGGATACCCGCGGCAAAGTGATCAACTGCGCCTTTGCGGTTTCCGCGGCCTTCGCTCTGGGTGACCACTTAGGTTTCGCCGCTGCCAACATGAACGCCATGATCTTCCCGATGATTGTCGGCAAGCTGATCGGCGGCGTGACGGCGATTGGCGTGGCTATGCTGTTAGTACCGAAAGACGAAGATGTTCCGGCACCAGCAGAAACCAATCCGGAGGCGCAATCGTGAATACTCGCCAGCTACTCAGCGTCGGTATCGATATCGGCACCACCACCACTCAGGTGATCTTCTCGCGCCTTGAGCTGGTTAACCGTGCGGCAGTGTCGCAGGTGCCGCGCTACGAATTCATCAAACGCGAAATTAGCTGGCAAAGCCCGGTGTTCTTTACCCCCGTTGATAAGCAGGGCGGGTTGAAAGAGGCCGAACTGAAAGCACTGATCCTCGCCCAGTATCAGGCGGCGGGGATTGCGCCAGAGACCGTCGATTCCGGCGCGATCATCATTACCGGGGAAAGTGCCAAAACGCGCAACGCGCGCCCGGCGGTGATGGCGCTCTCCCAGTCGCTGGGGGATTTCGTGGTTGCCAGCGCCGGTCCGCATCTGGAATCGGTGATTGCCGGTCACGGTGCGGGGGCGCAAACCCTTTCCGAGCAGAAGTTGTGCCGCGTACTGAATATCGACATCGGCGGCGGTACGTCGAACTACGTTCTGTTCGATGCCGGAAAAGTCAGCGGATCGGCCTGTCTGAATGTCGGCGGACGGTTACTGGAAACGGACGGTCAGGGGCGCGTGGTGCATGCGCATCAGCCGGGACAAATGATTGTGGATGACGTATTTGGTCCAGGCACTGATGCCCGAACCCTCAATGCGGCGCAGCTTGTTCAGGTGGCCCGACGGATGGCGGCGCTGATTGTGGAGGTGATTGACGGCACGCTTTCACCGCTGGCACAGGCGCTGATGCAAACCGCTCTGTTACCGGCGGGCGTGAAGCCGGAAGTGATTACGTTGTCCGGCGGGGTGGGCGAGTGCTACCGCAACCAACCTGCCGATCCGTTCTGTTTTTCCGACATTGGGCCGCTGTTAGCGACGGCGCTGCATGAACATCCGCGCCTGCGTGAGATGAACGTGCAGTTCCCGGCGCAAACCGTGCGCGCCACAGTGATTGGCGCCGGTGCGCATACGCTGTCGCTTTCGGGCAGCACTATCTGGCTGGAAGGTGTGGCGCTTCCGCTGCGCAATCTGCCGGTGGCGATTCCGGTTGATGAGGCTGATCTGGTGGCCGCCTGGCAACAGGCACTAATGCAGCTCGATCTGGACCCGCAAACGGACGCCTACGTGTTGGCGCTGCCCGCTTCTCTGCCGGTGCGCTACGCCGCGCTGTTAACGGTGATTGATGCGTTGCTGGCCTTTGTCGCGCGCTATCCGAATCCGCATCCCCTGCTGGTGGTAGCCGAGCAGGATTTTGGTAAAGCCCTGGGCATGCTGTTACGCCCACAGTTACAGCAACACCCGCTGGCGGTCATCGATGAGGTGGTTGTCCGGGCGGGGGACTATATCGACATTGGTACGCCTCTTTTTGGCGGATCGGTTGTGCCGGTGACGGTGAAATCACTCGCATTTCCTTCCTGAGGGAACGACTTATGAAACTAAAGACCACATTGTTCGGCAATGTTTATCAGTTTAAGGATGTTAAAGAGGTGCTGGCAAAAGCCAACGAACTGCGTTCGGGGGATGTGCTGGCAGGTGTCGCTGCAACCAGTTCGCAAGAGCGCGTGGCGGCTAAGCAGGTATTGTCGGAAATGACGGTAGCGGATATCCGTAATAACCCGGTGATTTCCTATGAAGAGGACTGCGTGACGCGTCTGATTCAGGATGACGTCAACGAAACGGCCTATAACCGCATCAAAAACTGGAGTATCAGCGAGCTGCGCGAGTACGTGCTAAGCGATGAAACCTCTGTTGATGATATTGCGTTTACGCGTAAAGGGTTAACGTCGGAAGTGGTCGCTGCGGTAGCAAAAATCTGCTCTAACGCGGACCTGATCTACGGCGGTAAGAAAATGCCGGTGATCAAAAAGGCTAACACCACCATCGGTCTACCGGGCACCTTTAGCTGCCGTTTGCAGCCGAACGATACCCGTGACGATGTACAGAGTATTGCGGCGCAAATCTATGAAGGACTGTCTTTCGGTGCGGGCGATGCGGTGATCGGTGTCAACCCGGTCACGGATGACGTGGAAAACTTAAGCCGTGTGCTCGATACCGTGTATGGCGTTATCGACAAGTTCAATATTCCGACCCAGGGCTGCGTACTGGCGCACGTCACCACCCAGATTGAAGCGATTCGTCGCGGTGCGCCGGGCGGGCTGATTTTCCAGAGTATCTGCGGTAGCGAAAAAGGCTTAAAAGAGTTTGGCGTTGAGCTGGCCATGCTGGATGAAGCGCGTGCAGTGGGTGCTGAGTTCAACCGTATCGCCGGGGAAAACTGCCTGTACTTTGAAACCGGGCAAGGGTCTGCGCTCTCCGCTGGCGCTAACTTTGGTGCCGATCAGGTGACGATGGAAGCGCGTAACTACGGGCTGGCGCGTCACTACGATCCGTTCCTGGTGAACACCGTGGTGGGCTTTATCGGGCCGGAATATCTCTACAACGATCGTCAGATTATTCGCGCGGGCTTAGAAGATCACTTCATGGGCAAACTGAGCGGCATCTCAATGGGCTGCGACTGCTGTTACACCAACCATGCTGATGCTGACCAGAACCTTAATGAAAACCTGATGATTCTGCTCGCCACCGCTGGCTGCAACTACATCATGGGCATGCCGCTCGGTGACGACATCATGCTCAACTACCAGACCACCGCCTTCCACGACACCGCGACCGTGCGCCAGTTGCTGAACCTGCGCCCGTCGCCGGAGTTTGAACGCTGGCTGGAAACCATGGGCATTATGGCAAACGGTCGCCTGACCAAACGGGCGGGCGATCCGTCACTGTTCTTCTGATGACGCGGGGATGACACACGATGGATCAAAAACAGATTGAAGAAATTGTACGCAGCGTAATGGCGTCAATGGGAGAGCCGCAGGTTCAAGCGCCATCAGCGGAAGTGAAATGCAGCACTACGCAGTGCGCCGCGCCGACCGGTGAAAGCTGTGCGATGGACTTAGGTTCAGCTGAAGCGAAAGCGTGGATTGGCGTTGAGAACCCGCACCGTGCAGAAGTGCTGACCGAACTGCGCCGCAGCACCGCCGCGCGTGTATGTACCGGTCGTGCCGGTCCGCGTCCGCGCACTCAGGCACTGCTGCGCTTCCTGGCCGACCACTCGCGTTCAAAAGACACAGTGTTGAAAGAAGTCCCGGAAGAGTGGGTGAAAGCGCAAGGCTTGCTGGAAGTGCGCTCGGAAATCAGCGACAAAAACCTGTATCTGACGCGCCCGGACATGGGACGTCGTCTGAGTGCGGAAGCCATTGAAGCACTGAAATCACAGTGTGTAATGAATCCGGATGTGCAGGTGATTATTTCTGATGGTCTGTCTACTGACGCCATCACCGCCAACTACGAAGAGATCCTGCCGCCGTTGTTGTCGGGCTTAAAACAGGCCGGATTGAAGGTCGGGACGCCGTTCTTTGTTCGCTATGGGCGCGTGAAAATTGAAGATCAGATCGGCGAACTGCTGGGTGCAAAAGCGGTGATCTTGCTGGTTGGTGAGCGTCCGGGCCTCGGCCAGTCGGAAAGTCTTTCTTGCTACGCCGTCTATTCGCCGCGTGTGGCAACCACCGTTGAGGCTGACCGTACCTGCATCTCGAACATTCACCAGGGCGGTACGCCACCGGTTGAAGCGGCGGCGGTGATTGTGGATTTGGCCAAGCGCATGCTGGAGCAAAAAGCATCCGGCATCAATATGACCCGTTAAGGAGGCATCATGCCAGCATTAGATTTGATTAGACCTTCAGTCACCGCGATGCGTGTGATTGCCTCGGTAAATGACGGTTTTGCCCGCGAACTTAAATTACCGCCACATATACGTAGCCTCGGACTCATCACAGCAGACTCTGATGACGTGGCGTATATTGCCGCAGATGAAGCGACAAAACAGGCGATGGTGGAAGTGGTTTATGGCCGCTCGCTGTATGCCGGTGCGGCGCACAGTCCCTCTCCAACCTCGGGCGAAGTGCTGATTATGCTCGGTGGACCAAACCCGGCCGAAGTTCGCGCGGGTCTGGACGCGATGGTGGCCAATATTGAAAGCGGTGCGGCATTCCAGTGGGCGAATGACGCAGAAGATACCGCCTTCCTGGCGCATGTGGTTTCGCGTACCGGTTCGTATCTTTCCGCGACCGCGGGATGCCGACTGGGCGATCCGATGGCGTATCTGGTAGCACCGCCGCTGGAAGCGACATTTGGTATTGATGCCGCGCTGAAATCTGCCGATGTACAACTGGTAACCTATGTACCACCGCCGTCAGAAACCAACTATTCAGCAGCGTTTTTGACCGGTAGCCAGGCCGCTTGTAAAGCCGCATGTAACGCCTTTGCCGATGCCGTTCTGGATATTGCCCGTAATCCAATCCAGCGCGCGTAAGAGAGGTAGTGATGATCAATGCACTGGGATTACTGGAAGTGGATGGCATGGTGGCTGCCGTGGACGCGGCCGATGCCATGCTGAAAGCCGCGAATGTGCGCCTGCTTAGCCACGAAGTGCTCGATCCTGGTCGGCTGACGCTGGTGGTGGAAGGCGATCTGGCGGCATGCCGAGCAGCGCTGGATGCTGGCAGTGCAGCTGCAGCGCGTACAGGCCATGTTATCAGCCGTAAGGAAATAGGCCGGCCGGACGATGACACCCAGTGGCTGATCGGCGGTTTTAAACGCCAGCCGAAGAAACCAGAGCAGAAGCCTGAAGTGAAGTCAGATGTGGCCCCAGAGAAGACGCAGGAAGCACCTGTGTCATCTGAATCCTCTGATGAATTGCTGGCGCTGTTAACATCGGTCCGTCAAGGAATGACGGCAGGGGAAGTGGCTGCCCACTTTGGCTGGTCACTTGATGAAGCCAGAAATGCGCTGGAACAGCTCTTTTCTGACGGAGCGTTGCGTAAACGCAGTAGTCGCTATCGCTTAAAAAATTAACCTGTCGGAGGGCCGGGGGCTTCGTTGAAGCTTCCGGCTTAAAAGATCATGAAAAAGAACCGTACTGCAAACTTGCACCATCTTTATCATGAAGTATTACCCGAAGACGTTAAATTGACGCCGAAAGTGGAAGTGGACAACGTTCACCAACGGCGAACAACGGATGTGTATGAGCACGCGCTGACGATTACAGCCTGGCAGCAGATCTACGACCAGCTGCATCCGGGAAAATTTCATGGCGAGTTCACGGAAATCCTGCTCGATGATATTCAGGTGTTCCGTGAATACACCGGACTGGCGCTGCGTCAGTCATGCCTTGTCTGGCCAAACTCATTTTGGTTTGGCATTCCGGCCACGCGCGGCGAGCAGGGATTTATTGGTACTCAGTGTTTGGGTAACGCTGAAATTGCCACCCGCCCAGGCGGGACGGAGTTTGAACTAAGTACGCCGGATGACTACACCATTCTGGGTGTCGTCATTTCTGAAGAGGCCATTGCTCGTCAGGCCAACTTCCTGCATAACCCGGAAAGGGTGTTGCATATGCTGCGCAACCAGTCGGCGCTGGAAGTGAAAGAACAACACAAAGCCGCGCTATGGGGCTTTGTGCAGCAGGCGCTGGCGACGTTTAGCGAAAACCCGGAAAACCTTCGCCAACCTGCGGTACGCAAAGTGTTGGGCGATAACCTGCTGCTGGCGATGGGGACTATGCTGGAAGAAGCGCAGCCGATTATGACTGCGGAGAGCATCAGCCATCAGAGCTATCGTCGCTTGCTGTCGCGTGCGCGCGAATATGTGCTGGAAAATATGTCAGAGCCGCTGACTGTGCTCGACTTATGCAATCAACTGCACGTTAGCCGCCGGACGTTGCAAAACGCCTTTCACGCGATCCTCGGTATTGGCCCCAATGCCTGGTTGAAACGTATTCGCCTGAACGCCGTGCGCCGTGAGTTGATAAGCCCGTGGTCGCAGAGTGCGACGGTGAAAGACGCCGCCATGCAGTGGGGATTCTGGCATTTAGGGCAGTTTGCTACCGACTACCAGCAACTGTTTGCGGAGAAACCGTCGTTGACGCTGCATCAGCGTATGCGCCAGTGGGCGTGATGGTATAGCTTGAGTAGGCCTGATAAGGCGTTAGCCGCCATCAGGCAATTGTGCTTGCTGCGCTGCCGGATGGCGACGCCTTGCGTCTTATCCGGCCTACGAATTGTGTCGCTATCAGGCCATTACACCCAGTCGCGGACCTGAATAAACTCGCTAAGGGCGGCTTCCGGGCTGTTCGCTTCTGGCTGCCAGTCATACTCCCAGCGTACCAGCGGCGGCATCGACATCAGAATCGATTCCGTGCGCCCGCCGGTTTGCAAACCAAATAATGTGCCGCGATCCCACACCAGGTTAAATTCCACATAGCGTCCGCGACGATAAAGCTGAAAATTGCGTTCACGCTCGCCCCAGCTCATTGCTTTGCGGCGCTCGACGATGGGCAAATACGCCTCGGTATAACCCTTTCCAACAGCCTGCATAAAGGCGAAGCAGTGCTCGAAATCTGGCGTATTCAAATCATCGAAGAACAGCCCGCCAATGCCGCGCTGCTCGTTGCGGTGCTTGAGGAAGAAGTAGTCATCGCACCACTTTTTGTAACGGGGATAAACATCTTCGCCGAACGGCTGGCATAGATCCCGCGCCGTGCGGTGCCAGTGAACTGCATCCTCATCAAAGCCGTAGTAGGGCGTTAAGTCAAAGCCGCCGCCAAACCACCACACCGGGTCGGCGCCCGGTTTCTCCGCGATAAAAAAACGTACGTTGGCATGGCTGGTCGGAATGTAAGGATTCTGCGGATGCACCACCAGCGAGACGCCCATCGCTTCAAAGCTACGCCCGGCAAGCTCCGGGCGATGTGCAGTAGCCGAGGCCGGCATTGCATCGCCATGGACATGAGAGAAGTTGACGCCTGCTTGCTCGAAAATACCGCCGTTACGCAACACTCGACTGCGCCCGCCACCGCCCGCTGCGCGTTGCCAGTTATCCTCAACAAATTCGGTGCCGTCTATGGTGGATAACTGCTGACAAATCTCATCCTGCAGATTGAGCAGGAACTGTTTTACGCGTTGTACATCGGGCTTCATGGTTAACGTTTCTTCGAGTGTGCTTTCTGGTTATCAAACCAGTGGAAATAGCTGATGATGCCATTGGCGATAGCGGTGGCGATTTTCTGACGAAACGCAGCCGTCCCCAGTAATCGTTCTTCTTCCGGGTTGGTGATGAACGAGGTTTCGACCAGGACCGACGGAATCGAAGGTGATTTTAGCACCACGAAGGCGGCTTGTTCCGTGCTGCGACTGTGCAGACGGTGTACCGGCTTGATCTTCTTAAGAATATGCGAGCCTAACGTCAGGCTGTTTTTAATGGTGTCAGTTTGCACCAGATCGAACAGCACCTGCTGCAACAAATGATCTTTGTCGGTGGCCTTCTTCCCGGCGACTTCATCGGCCCGGTTTTCACGATCGGACAGATATTTCGCCATGGCGCTACTGGCACCGCGATTGGATAAGGCAAAGACCGAAGCACCCGCAGCGCTCGGATTGGTAAAACCGTCGGCGTGAATCGACATGAAAAGATCTGCGCCATGTTTGTGGGCGATCTCGACGCGATCGTAGAGCGGAATAAACGTATCGCCGGAGCGGGTCAGGCGTGCATCAATCCCCTGGTTGCGTAGGATTGAGCGCACGTTTTTGGCAATCGCCAGCACCACGTGCTTTTCTTTCGATCCGTTGCGACCAATTGCGCCGGTATCAATCCCGCCGTGCCCCGGATCAAGAACAACAACACGCTTAGCGCCTGATTTTTTCGCTTTCGGTTTGCTGTGTCCATTACTGGTCTTTAGCGCTTCTTCTTTAGCGATGGCTTGCGACATGCCTGACAGCGTCAGGGCGGCCAGCCCGGCTTTCAGCACCTGGCGGCGCGATGTGAGTGTTTTTAGTGGTTTAAAAGTGCTCATACGGCCTGAGTTGTAAAAAAAAGGTTCTAAACGTTATATCGTATCGCGTAGTCCGTTGCGACGGATCGAGATAAGAATTGTTTTACTTTTCATTTCAATACGTGACAATTCCGTATTATGCCATTTTTTCCGCCGCTTCGCGTCAGATATTGGCTAAATCAGCCGTTCGCGCCATAATCGCTTTTTAACGTCCTGAAAAGGTAACCAATACCATGGAAATACGCGTTTTTCGCCAGGAAGATTTCGAAGAGGTGATCACCCTCTGGGAGCGTTGTGATTTGCTGCGTCCATGGAACGACCCTGAAATGGACATCGAACGTAAAGTCAATCATGACGTCAGCTTGTTCCTCGTCGCTGAAGTGAACGGTGAGGTGGTCGGTACGGTGATGGGCGGATACGACGGGCATCGCGGTTCCGCCTATTACCTGGGCGTGCATCCTGAGTTTCGCGGTCGCGGTATCGCTAATGCGCTACTCAACCGGTTGGAGAAAAAGCTCATTGCCCGCGGTTGCCCGAAGATTCAAATCATGGTGCGTGACGATAACGATGTCGTACAGGGCATGTATGAACGTCTGGGCTATGAACATGCGGATGTACTCAATCTGGGCAAGCGTTTGATTGAAGATGAAGAGTACTGAGTTTCATCCGGCCGACTATGACGGTCATGGGCGTCTGCGCCTGCCTTTTCTCTTCTGGTGCGTACTGTTGTTACAGGCACGCACCTGGGTTTTGTTTGTGATAGCCGGTTCTTCTCGTGAGCAGGGCAACACGTTGCTGAATCTGTTTTATCCCGATCATGACGCATTCTGGCTGGGTTTGCTCCCCGGCGTTCCCGCCGTGTTGGCGTTTTTACTCAGCGGGCGACGCTTTGCGTTTCCGGTAATCTGGCGCTGGCTGCGCGGATTATTGATTCTCGCTCAACTGGTGCTGCTGTGCTGGCAGCCGGTGATGTGGCTGACAGGCGATCCGCTCAACGGTGTCGGGCTGGCGCTGCTGGTGGCGGATATCGTCGCACTGATCTGGCTGTTAACCAATCAACGTCTGCGCGCCTGTTTTTCCCTTGAGAAAGAATAACGGCACTTTTTGGGGAAACCGGACTCCAAGCAACGTTGATAAATAAGGAAGGAAGTGAAATGAAATCACTGCGTTTGACTTTATGCGCGATGCCGCTGCTACTGGCCGGGTGTTCAACGTTGTCCTCGGTGAACTGGTCTGCCGCTAATCCGTGGAACTGGTTTGGTTCTTCAACGCAGGTCACAGAGCAGGGCGTCGGAGCGTTAACGGGCGCGACACCGCTGGATGAAAAAGCCATTGCTGATGCGCTGGACGGTGATTACCGCCTGCGTAGCGGGATGAAGACTGATAACGGAAATGTGGTGCGCTTCTATGAAGCGATGAAAGACGACAAGCTGGCGATAGTCATCAATGGCAGCCAGGGAACCATTAGTCGTATTGATGTGTTAGACCACGATATTTCGTCAGTCGCGGGTGTCGAAATCGGTACACCGTTTAGCGACCTTTACACTAAAGCTTTCGGTAATTGCCAAAAGGCAACCGGCGATGACAGCGCGGGCGTTGAGTGTAAAGCTGAAGGAAGTCAACATATTAGCTATATTTTTTCCGGTGAATGGAGCGGGCCTGAGGATATAATGCCGTCTGACGACACGCTGAAAGCGTGGAAAGTAAGCAAAATTATCTGGCGGCGTTAATTTGCGTCTGAACAAATCGGCTTGTTAAAAAAACAGGTAGAATAGCGCCAATCAATGCCACGATGTCGTGGCATCTTTTTTTCAGGAGGAACAATGTCTCAGGTTCAGAGTGGCATTTTGCCAGAACATTGCCGTGCGGCGATTTGGATTGAAGCCAATGTTAAAGGCGACGTTGAGGCCCTGCGTGCGGCCAGCAAAACCTTCGCCGATAAGCTGGCGACCTTTGAAGCTAAGTTCCCGGATGCGCATCTGGGCGCGGTTGTCGCTTTTGGCAACAACACCTGGCGTGCATTGAGCGGCGGCGTCGGTGCGGAAGAGTTAAAAGACTTTATCCCTTACGGTAAAGGTCTGGCACCTGCAACCCAATATGACGTGTTGATCCATATTCTCTCTTTGCGTCATGACGTGAATTTCTCCGTTGCGCAGGCGGCAATGGAAGCATTTGGCGACTGTATTGAAGTCAAAGAAGAAATCCACGGTTTCCGTTGGGTCGAAGAGCGCGATCTCAGCGGCTTTGTTGACGGTACGGAAAACCCGGCAGGCGAAGAAACGCGCCGTGAAGTCGCCGTTATCAAAGATGGTGTGGATGCCGGTGGCAGCTATGTGTTTGTGCAGCGTTGGGAACATAACCTGAAGCAGCTTAATCGCATGAGCATCCATGACCAGGAAATGATGATTGGCCGAACCAAGGAAGCCAACGAAGAGATCGACGGTGATGATCGTCCGGTCACCTCTCACCTGAGCCGTGTTGACCTCAAAGAAGACGGTAAAGGGCTGAAAATTGTGCGCCAGAGCCTGCCATACGGCACTGCCAGCGGCACGCATGGTCTCTATTTCTGCGCCTACTGCGCCCGTCTGCACAACATTGAACAACAGTTGCTGAGCATGTTTGGTGACACCGACGGTAAGCGTGATGCAATGCTGCGCTTCACCAAACCGGTAACCGGCGGCTATTACTTTGCACCGTCGCTGGACCGTTTAATGGCGCTGTAATGGCGATCTGATCCTGTTATCGGCCACGAAATAGACATCCCCGCATCGTCGGGGATTTTTTTACCTGAGATTAACCTGATTTAGTGAGCTATTCCTCAGCACTAATTTGTTATTGCTGTATCTTCTGCGTGAATGAAGCGAAGGCTTCATATTCAAAAGGAGAATATTGAAATGGGAAAACTCACGGGCAAAACAGCATTGATTACGGGCGCATCTCAGGGTATTGGCGAGGGTATCGCCAGAACGTTTGCCCGCCATGGTGCGAACTTAATTCTGCTGGATATCTCCGATGAGATTGAAAAACTGGCGGATGAGTTGGCTGGGCGAGGGCACCGTTGCACAGCCGTTCACGCTGACGTCAGAGATTTTGCGTCGGTCAAGGAAGCGGTGATGCGCGCGAAGCAGATTGAAGGCAAAATCGATATTCTGGTGAACAATGCCGGCGTATGCCGCCTCGGCAACTTCCTTGATATGAGCGATGAAGATCGCGATTTCCACATTGATATCAACATTAAAGGCGTCTGGAATGTGACGAAAGCCGTTCTGCCGGAGATGATTGCGCGCAAAGACGGGCGCATCGTGATGATGTCATCGGTGACCGGCGATATGGTTGCCGACCCGGGCGAAACGGCCTACGCACTGTCGAAAGCCGCAATCATCGGTTTGACCAAATCCCTGGCGGTAGAATATGCGCAGTCAGGCATTCGCGTTAATGCCATTTGCCCAGGCTACGTTCGTACGCCGATGGCGGAAAGCATTGCGCGTCAATCTAACCCGGAAGATCCTGAATCCGTTTTAGTCGAAATGGCGAAAGCGATCCCGATGCGTCGTCTGGCCTGTCCGCTTGAGGTCGGTGAACTGGCGGCGTTCCTGGCGTCGGATGAGTCCAGTTACTTAACTGGCACGCAAAACGTGATTGATGGCGGTAGCACCCTGCCAGAAAGCGTTAGCGTCGGCGTCTGATTGATGCCGGTCTCCTCCTCACTCGTGTGGGGAGGGATTCTCTTATTCTCTTTTCAACTTTCAAATCATCAAACGGTATATAAAACCGTTACTCCTTTAGCACTGGTTATAAATATGATGACCATAAGAAAGTCATTAAATTTATAAGGGTGCGCAATGGCCGTTAACTTACTGAAAAAAAGAACACTGACGCTGGCAGCCATGCTGTTGCTGGTGGGGCAGGCGCAGGCAACGGAACTGCTGAACAGTTCATACGATGTTTCCCGTGAGCTTTTTGCCGCCCTTAATCCACCGTTTGAACAGCAATGGGCTAAGGATAACGGCGGTGACAAACTGACGATTAAACAATCTCATGCCGGGTCATCAAAACAGGCTCTGGCGATTCTGCAGGGGCTGAAAGCCGATGTGGTGACCTATAACCAGGTCACCGACGTGCAGATCCTGCATGACAAAGGCAAACTGATCCCCGCCGACTGGCAAAGCCGCCTGCCGAATAACAGCTCGCCGTTCTATTCCACCATGGGTTTCCTGGTGCGTAAGGGGAACCCGAAAAACATTCATGACTGGAATGACCTTGTGCGTTCTGATGTGAAACTGATTTTCCCGAACCCAAAAACCTCCGGTAACGCGCGCTATACCTATCTGGCGGCGTGGGGTGCTGCGGATAAAGCTGACGGTGGTGATAAAACCAAAACCGAACAGTTTATGACCCAGTTTCTGAAAAACGTCGAAGTGTTTGATACCGGCGGTCGCGGTGCTACCACCACCTTTGCAGAGCGCGGTCTGGGCGATGTGCTGATCAGCTTCGAATCAGAAGTGAACAACATTCGTAAACAGTATGAAGCGCAGGGTTTTGAAGTGGTTATCCCGAAAACCAATATCCTCGCCGAATTCCCGGTGGCCTGGGTAGATAAAAATGTGCAAGCCAACGGTACTGAAAAAGCAGCTAAAGCGTACCTGACCTGGCTGTACAGCCCGCAGGCGCAAACCATTATTACCGATTTCTACTACCGCGTGAATAACCCGCAGGTGATGGACAAACAGCAAGATAAATTCCCGCAGACCGAATTGTTCCGTGTGGAAGATAAGTTTGGTTCGTGGCCTGAAGTGATGAAAACACACTTTGTCAGCGGTGGAGAGCTGGACAAACTGCTGGCGGCGGGGCGTAAGTAAATGTTTGCTGTTTCTTCCCGACGCGTGCTGCCCGGCTTCACTTTGAGCCTGGGTACAAGCTTACTGTTTGTCTGCCTGATATTGCTGCTGCCGCTGAGCGCGCTGGTGATGCAACTGGCGCAAATGAGCTGGGCGCAATACTGGGATGTGATTACCAATCCGCAGGTGGTGGCGGCTTATAAAGTGACGCTGCTGTCGGCGTTTGTGGCGTCGATTTTTAACGGCGTGTTCGGTTTGCTGATGGCGTGGATCTTAACCCGCTATCGCTTTCCGGGCCGTACGCTGTTGGATGCACTGATGGATCTGCCGTTTGCGCTGCCTACAGCGGTGGCGGGTCTGACGCTGGCGTCGCTGTTTTCGGTTAATGGCTTCTACGGCGAGTGGCTGGCGAAGCTGGATATCAAGGTGACCTACACCTGGCTTGGTATCGCGGTGGCGATGGCGTTTACCAGCATTCCGTTTGTGGTGCGTACCGTCCAGCCGGTGCTGGAAGAATTAGGTCCCGAATATGAAGAAGCCGCAGAAACGCTCGGTGCTACGCGCTGGCAGAGTTTCCGTAAAGTGGTGCTGCCGGAGCTGTCCCCCGCGCTGGTGGCGGGCGTTGCGCTTTCGTTTACCCGAAGCCTCGGTGAGTTTGGCGCGGTTATCTTTATCGCTGGGAACATCGCATGGAAAACGGAAGTAACCTCGCTGATGATTTTTGTTCGCTTGCAGGAGTTTGACTACCCGGCCGCCAGCGCGATTGCTTCTGTGATCCTCGGGGCTTCGTTGTTGCTGCTGTTTTCAATTAACACCCTGCAAAGTCGCTTTGGTCGACGTGTGGTAGGTCACTGATGGCAGACATTACCCAATTGAAACGCTATGGCGCACCCCGCATCAACTGGGGTAAATGGTTTCTGATCGGCACGGGCATGCTGGTCTCCGCGTTTATTTTGCTGGTGCCGATGATTTACATCTTCGTGCAGGCGTTCAGCAAGGGATTAATGCCGGTATTACAGAACCTGGCGGACCCGGACATGCTGCATGCCATCTGGCTGACGGTGCTGATTGCGCTGATTGCGGTGCCGGTGAACCTGGTGTTTGGTGTGTTGCTGGCCTGGCTGGTGACCCGTTTTAACTTCCCAGGACGCCAGTTGTTGCTGACGTTACTGGATATTCCGTTTGCCGTCTCGCCGGTGGTTGCCGGCCTGGTGTATCTGCTGTTTTACGGCTCTAACGGTCCGCTGGGTGGATGGCTGGATGAGCATAACCTGCAAATTATGTTTGCCTGGCCGGGGATGGTGCTGGTGACGGTATTCGTGACCTGTCCGTTTGTGGTGCGAGAGTTGGTGCCGGTGATGTTAAGCCAGGGCAGCAATGAAGATGAAGCGGCTGTGTTGCTGGGCGCGTCAGGCTGGCAGATGTTCCGGCGCGTTACGCTGCCAAATATCCGTTGGGCATTGCTGTACGGCGTGGTGCTGACCAACGCCCGTGCGATTGGCGAGTTTGGCGCGGTGTCGGTGGTTTCCGGCTCGATTCGCGGCGAAACCCTATCGCTACCGCTACAAATTGAATTACTGGAGCAGGACTACAACACGGTCGGCTCTTTTACCGCCGCGGCGCTATTAACGCTGATGGCGATTATTACCCTGTTTTTGAAGAGCATGTTGCAATGGCGTCTGGAGAACCAGGAGAAACGCGCGCAGCAGGAGGAAAATCATGAGCATTGAGATTGCCAATATTAAGAAGTCTTTTGGTCGCACCCAGGTGCTGAACGATATCTCGCTGGATATTCCTTCAGGTCAGATGGTCGCGCTGCTGGGGCCATCCGGCTCGGGCAAAACCACGCTGCTGCGCATTATTGCCGGGTTGGAGCATCAGTCCAGCGGGCATATCCGTTTTCACGGCACCGACGTCAGTCGTTTGCATGCTCGCGACCGTAAAGTGGGATTCGTATTCCAGCACTATGCGCTGTTTCGTCATATGACCGTTTTCGACAATATCGCGTTTGGTCTGACGGTCCTGCCACGGCGTGAGCGCCCGAATGCGGCGGCCATCAAAGCAAAAGTCACCAAACTGCTGGAGATGGTTCAATTGGCTCATCTGGCGGACCGCTTCCCGGCGCAGCTTTCTGGTGGGCAAAAGCAGCGTGTGGCGTTGGCGCGTGCGCTGGCGGTAGAGCCGCAGATTCTGCTGCTCGACGAGCCGTTTGGCGCGCTCGATGCGCAGGTACGTAAAGAGCTGCGTCGTTGGCTGCGTCAGCTGCATGAAGAGCTGAAGTTCACCAGCGTGTTTGTTACCCACGACCAGGAAGAAGCGACGGAAGTTGCCGATCGCGTGGTGGTGATGAGTCAGGGTCATATCGAGCAGGCTGATGCGCCGGATCAAGTCTGGCGCGAACCGGCTACCCGTTTTGTGCTGGAGTTTATGGGGGAAGTTAACCGCCTGCAGGGGACGATTCGCGGTGGACAATTCCACGTGGGCGCACACCGCTGGCCGCTGGGTTATACGCCTGGTTATCAGGGACCGGTGGATCTGTTTCTGCGTCCGTGGGAAGTGGACGTCAGCCGTCGTACCAGCCTGGATTCGCCGTTGCCGGTACAGGTACTGGAAGCCAGCCCGAAAGGACACTACACCCAATTAGTTGTGCAACCGCTGGGGTGGTATAACGAACCGCTGACGGTCATCATGCAGGGCGATGATTCCCCAAGCCGCGGCGAGCGGCTGTTTGTCGGGCTGCAAAATGCGCGTCTGTATAACGGTGACCAGCGTATTGAAACGCGTGAAGAGGAACTTGCTCTGGCGGAATCTGCCTGATAGGTTAATTTGCAGGTTTATCGCCCGGTGGCGCTATGCTTACCGGGCCTACCGCATATGCCGTGATTTTGTAGGCCGGGTAAGCGCAGCGCCACCCGGCTTTTTATTGGACAGCACTCATGAACACATTAGAACAAACAATTGGCAATACGCCTCTGGTGAAACTACAACGTCTGGCGCCGGATAACGGCAGTGAAATTTGGGTCAAGCTGGAAGGGAATAATCCCGCGGGTTCGGTGAAAGACCGGGCTGCGCTGTCGATGATTGTCGAAGCGGAAAAACGTGGAGAAATTAAGCCTGGTGATGTGCTGATCGAGGCTACCAGCGGTAATACCGGAATTGCTCTGGCGATGATTGCCGCGCTGAAGGGCTACCGCATGAAGCTGCTGATGCCAGACAACATGAGCCAGGAGCGCCGAGCGGCGATGCGTGCTTACGGGGCTGAACTGGTTCTGGTGACCAAAGAGCAGGGGATGGAAGGCGCGCGTGACTTAGCTCTTGAAATGGCGCAGCGCGGAGAAGGTAAACTTCTCGACCAATTTAATAATCCGGATAACCCGTACGCGCATTACACCACCACCGGACCGGAAATCTGGCAGCAGACGTCAGGTCGTATTACCCACTTTGTCTCCAGTATGGGAACAACAGGCACCATTACCGGTGTGTCGCGTTTTCTGCGTGAGCAAGAAAAAGCGGTTACCATCGTTGGCCTGCAGCCGGAAGAGGGCAGTAGTATTCCGGGAATTCGCCGCTGGCCTGCGGAATATATGCCGGGCATTTTTAACGCCTCGCTGGTGGATGAGGTATTGGATATTCATCAGAACGATGCGGAAAACACCATGCGCGCGCTGGCGGTGAAAGAGGGTGTATTCTGCGGCGTTAGTTCCGGCGGCGCGGTAGCCGGAGCGATTCGCGTGGCCGAACAAAATCCGGGAGCGGTGGTGGTGGCGATCATCTGCGATCGTGGCGATCGCTACCTTTCAACCGGCGTGTTTGGCGAAGAGCACTTTAACCAGGGATCAGGGATTTAGTTTGTAGGCCTGATAAGCATAGAGCCATCAGGCAAACGTACGGCACGATCGCCGGATGACGACGTAAAGCGTCTTATCCGGCCTGCCATAATCAATCGTTACGTTTTTCCACAAGCTTATCAAGGAATTGCCACAGCTTCTCATTCATCTGCTGATAATCCCATGCGCGCATCTCTTCAACGGAGCGGATGAAGCGCTTGCCTTTAGCTTCCGCCAGTTCTTGTTCGGAGTGTTGAATAAGCCCTTCTATAGCATCAGCCGTAAATTCCATATGGCACTGAAAACCATAGACGAAATTACCGTATTGTACGATTTGTCGCGGGCAGCCCTCGCTTGTGGCGAGAATTGTCGCCTGGTCGGTTAATCCAGGCATATCGTTGTGCCAGTGACCGACGGTAAGCGGTGAACCAAAATGGCTGAACAACGGATGCTGTTGGCCTGCTTCGGTCAGGGTGATCGGGTAGTGACCAATCTCTTTTTCCGGACTCTGGCACACCTTCGCACCCAGCGCTTCGCCGATTAACTGTGAACCCAGGCAGATCCCCACCACAATTTTACGTGCCGCAATCGCCTGATTGATCAGATGCTGCTCGGCCTGAGAATCAAAGTACGGGCACTCTGCCAGCGTGGTCCGGGGGGACTGCGGACCGCCAAACACCACCAACATATCGAAGCCATCCGCGTTCGCAGGGACCGTTTCCCCGGCGTAAACGTGCGACCAGGTGATGGTATAGCCGCGTGATTCAGCCCACGGCAGATACGCGCCAGCAGATTCAAAAGACTCATGAATAACAAAATGAACTCGCACTTTTTCTCTCCTGTTAGCGCTTTAGCGCCTGATGGATATCAGTCGCCAGCTTATCAATGTCGCTGTCTGATAATGTTGACAGCGTAATGCGCAGGCCGTGGGCAGGCGTATTGACGCCAAACACTTCGCCTTCGCGTACCAGCCAGCCGGACTTTGCCAGCGCAAAAGCGATCGCCTGGCTGTTATCTTCCAGCGGTAGCCACATATTCAGACCGTCACCAACGGGCAACTCAATGCCATGTCGCCGCAGAGCTGCCGTCAACTTTTGCTGCTGGGCAGCGTAAAATTGCTGAGTTTGCGCCAGCGTGTGTTGGTAAGTCTCGTCATTCAGGCAGGCGCAGGCCAAATCCTGCAGCAGATGGCTGACCCACTGACTGCCGGAGTTAAGCCTTAAACGTAGCTTCCCTGAAGTGAGCGGATCGCTGGCCACAATGGCCAGGCGTAAATCTGGTCCTAACGTTTTTGACATCGAGCGGACAACCGCCCAGTGCGTGGTTTCCTTCGCAATCACCGGATACCAGTGGCAGGCAGATAGCAGCGCAAAGTGGTCGTCGACAATCACCAGCGTCTGCGGATAGCGGGCCAGAATTTCCTGCAATTGCGCCGCGCGTGAGGCGCTCAGGCTGCATCCTGTCGGGTTATGCGCGCGCGGTGTCAGAATTACTGCCCGCGCGCCTTTCTGTAGCGCGAGTTCCAGCTGGTCCGGCAGCATGCCTTCGCGGTCAACGCTGGCCGGGTTTGCTGAGAATCCGGCATAGCGCAGCATGTTGATGCTGCTTAAAAAGCATGGATCTTCTACGACAACGCTATCACCAGGCAGCAAATGGGCGCACAGTAGCCGTTCGATAGCATCAATGGCACCGCTGGTAATATCAATTTCCCCTTTGCCGGGCATTGCATTTTGCATCCATTCTGATGCCCACGCCTTAAGTCCAGGTGACACAGCGGCATCGCCGTACAAGCGCGGACTCTTATTTATCTTCGCAAAATAATTACTCAGGTCAGGAAGTCGCGAGGGCGCTGGATTACCGCCGGAAAGATCGATAAGCGGGGTATCCGGATTACCACCTTCCAGTGCTACGGGGGCAGTAATCCCCTTAATCACCGTACCGTTGCGTCCCAGGCTCTGTGCCAACCCGGAGGAGACCAGGCGTTTGTAAGCCGCCGCGACAGTATTGCGGTTCACGTTTAATTCCGTTGCCAGTTCCCGCACTGGCGGTAACGTTTCTCCCACTGCCAGCGTGCCTGTAGTGACATGTTGACGGATACTGTCAAAAATTTCGTTAGCGGTTTTTCCGTCGATCATTATTGACCTATGACAAAATGAATTTTAGCATATGACGATAATAGTGAGGCGTAGACCCGCTGTCCAGCGAGAGGAGAAATTTATGGAGCAGGAGAGTGATATCCAGTCAGTGCTCTTCGACGACACGCATCGGGCGTTACAGACCGATATCGTCGCCGTTCAGTCACAGGTGGTTTATGGCAGCGTAGGTAACAGCATCGCCGTCCCGGCCATTAAAGCGCAGGGGTTACGCGTGACGGCAGTACCTACGGTGCT
This sequence comes from Citrobacter sp. ABFQG, assembly GCF_004322975.1. NCBI lineage: Bacteria > Pseudomonadati > Pseudomonadota > Gammaproteobacteria > Enterobacterales > Enterobacteriaceae > Citrobacter > Citrobacter sp. ABFQG. Next base: position 4,154,448 of record NZ_CP036435.1, on the reverse strand, counting down.
GTTCAGTAATACCCCGCATTATGAAACCTTCTACGGCGGCGTTATTCCAGCAGACTGGTTTAGCGGTTATCTCCGCGCCTTAAACGAGCGTGATGCCTTGCGCGAGCTAAAGGCGGTGACGACAGGGTACATGGGCAGCGCGGAACAAATCGCCTTGCTGGCACAGTGGCTGAAAACCGTTCTGACCACGCATCCGGACCTGTGCATTTTGGTCGACCCCGTGATTGGCGATACGGATAGCGGTATGTATGTTAAAGCCGAAATTCCGGAGGCTTATCGTCAGCACCTGCTGCCGCTGGCTCAGGGGCTGACTCCAAATGTGTTTGAGCTGCAAATGCTGAGCGGAAAGCCGTGTCGTACGCTTGATGAAGCCATTACGGCGGCACAATCACTGCTCACCGACACCCTCAAATGGGTGGTGATCACCAGTGCGCCGGGGGATACGGAAGAGATTATTCATGTTGCGGTGGTGACGGCTGAAACGGTTGAGGTGTTAGCTCATCCGCGAGTGAAAACGGATCTGAAGGGGACTGGCGATCTGTTCTGTGCCGAGCTGGTGAGCGGCCTTGTGATGGGGAAAGCGCTGACGACCGCGACGCACGATGCTGCACAGCGGGTGCTGGACGTGATGACGTGGACGCACCAGTGCGGTTGTGATGAATTAATTCTGCCACCGGCAGGGGAGGCGCGATGAAGAGTTACCGGCTGGTGGTTCGTCAGAATGGGCGTATGGTTGGACACTTTGATACCTGCGGGACAGCGGCGCTGGAAGATATCTGCGTGGCGCGGGCTATGTTCGGCATTGCGGGTGGTTACGACTGTGAGTTGTTAGTGGCGGATTCGGAACGACGGATGCTGGAGAGCGGGCCGGAGGGCATGAAAATCCTGATGCGCGAGGCGTGTTATCGCCCGGTGACTGCACACATTTAATTGCGGATGGCGCTACGCTTATCCGGCCTACGATACGAGATTCTTTGTAGGCCGGATAAGCGTAGCGCCATCCGGCAAGGTACTGCCTGATTGCCGGATGGCGGCGTAAACGCCTTATCCGGCCTACGCAAGAATTACTTCTTGATGCGGATAACCGGGGTTTCACCCACGGTCACGCTACCGGACAGTTTGATCAGTTCTTTGATTTCGTCCATGTTGGAGATAACAACCGGAGTCAGGGTAGACTTGGCTTTTTCTTCCAGCAGCGGCAGATCGAATTCAATAACCGGGTCGCCCACTTTCACGCGCTGACCTTCTTCAGCGATGCGTTTGAAGCCTTCGCCTTTCAGTTCAACGGTATCAATACCGAAGTGAACAAACAGCTCAATGCCGCTGTCGGATTCGATAGAGAAAGCGTGGTTGGTTTCAAAGATTTTGCCGATGGTGCCGTCAACAGGAGCAACCATTTTGTTACCGGTTGGTTTGATAGCGATGCCATCACCAACGATTTTTTCAGCAAAAACTACATCCGGCACGTCTTCGATGTTGACGATCTCGCCAGAGAGCGGAGCAACAATCTCAATAGTTCCGGTGTCTTTCTTATCATCAGAAACCAGAGATTTCAGTTTATCGAACAAACCCATGATCTTCTCCTAAGCAGTAAATTGGGCCGCATCTCGTGGATTAGCAGATTGTTTTTTCTTCAATGAACTTGTTAACCAGCGTCATTAACTCGTCCGTTGTCGGTTGAGCAAGAGCCTGCTCTGCTAACACCTTCGCATCTTCGAAGTTCGTGTTACGGATAATCTTCTTAATGCGCGGGATAGAAATGGCGCTCATAGAGAATTCGTCCAGACCCATCCCCAGCAACAGAAGTGTAGCACGTTCGTCGCCTGCAAGCTCACCACACATGCCAGTCCATTTGCCTTCAGCATGAGAAGCATCAATAACTTGCTTGATCAGCGTCAGCACAGATGGCGACATTGGTTGGTAAAGGTGTGAAATCATATCATTACCACGGTCAACTGCCAGGGTGTACTGCGTTAAATCATTGGTGCCGATACTAAAGAAATCAACTTCTTTGGCTAAATGACGCGCAATTGTTGCCGCAGCCGGTGTTTCCACCATCACGCCAATCTCAATGCTCTCGTCAAATGCTTTACCTTCGTCGCGCAGTTCCTGTTTGTAGATTTCAATCTCTTTGCGCAGTGCACGCACTTCTTCAACAGAGATGATCATTGGGAACATAATGCGCAGTTTACCGAAAGCAGAGGCGCGCAGAATCGCGCGAACCTGGTCACGCAGGATCTCTTTACGATCCATGGCGATACGCACGGCACGCCAGCCCAGGAACGGGTTCTCTTCTTTCGGGAAATTCATGTACGGCAGTTCTTTATCGCCGCCGATGTCCATGGTGCGAACGATGACCGCCTGAGAGCCACAGGCTTCAGCAACGGCTTTATACGCAGCAAACTGTTCTTCTTCAGTTGGCAGCGAATCACGGTCCATGAACAGGAATTCGGTGCGGTACAGACCCACACCTTCAGCGCCGTTACGTTCAGCGCCTTCAACGTCACGAACGGTACCGATATTGGCGCAAACTTCAACCTGATGTCCGTCCAGCGTGATAGCCGGCAGATCTTTCAGCTTAGCGAGTTCCGCTTTCTCGGTTGCAACCTGCTCCTGAACGGCACGCAGTTGCTCGATAACGTCGTTGGTCGGATTGACGTAAACCTGATTGTTTACGGCATCCAGAATCAGATAGTCGTCGTTTTTAACCTGAGAGGTGACGCTACCCGTACCGACGATGGCAGGCAGTTCCAGAGAACGCGCCATGATAGAGGTATGGGAAGTACGTCCGCCCGCGTCAGTAATGAAACCCAGCACCTTGTTCAGGTTCAGCTGTGCGGTTTCTGACGGGGTCAGGTCTGCGGCTACCAGGATAACTTCTTCCTGAATAGCGCTCAGGTCGATAATTGCCAGACCCAGGATGTTACGCAGCAGGCGTTTACCGATGTCACGTACGTCAGCCGCACGTTCTTTCAGGTATTCATCATCCAGCTCTTCCAGGGCTGTGGCCTGACCTTCGATAACTTCATGCGCGGCTGCATCAGCCGTCATGTGCTTATCTTTAATCAGGGCTATGATTTCCTGCTCCAGCTCCTCATCTTCGAGCAGCATGATATGCCCTTCAAAGATGGCTTCTTTTTCTTCACCGAACGTTTCACCAGCTTTGGTTTTGATCGCTTCCAGTTGCGCAGATGCCTTGGCACGACCGCTCAGAAAACGTTCAACTTCCTGATCAACCTTGTCGGCAGAAATTTTTTTCCGGTCAATGACGATTTCGTCTTCTTTCAGTAGCAATGCTTTACCGAAAGCGATACCCGGGGATGCTAAAATGCCTGAAATCATAACCCTACCTTACTTGTGACTGATATTTAAAAGAACTCGTTGAACTTACTCGAGTTCAGCCATCAGTTTAACCAGATGCTCAACTGCTTTCTGCTCGTCTTCACCTTCTGCGGACAGGGTAACAACGGTACCCTGAGTCAGGCCCAGAGTCTGCAGTTTAAACAGGCTTTTGGCGCTAGCGCTTTTGCCGTTGGAAGTCACAGTAATATCAGAAGTAAAGCCTTTTGCTTCTTTAACAAACTGAGCAGCAGGGCGAGTATGCAGACCGTTCGGAGCGGTAATGGTAACTTCTTGCTGGAACATTATATTTCCCCAACTTATAGGTTTAGTGTTGTGGAACTAAAGTCTAGCCTGGCGGTTCAACTTTAGCCTGTATTGTTAGCATCGGCGTAAACTGGACGCGACACAAAAGGAGTTCGGTGCAATCCGTTGCTGGCAACTTCTTGCCGCTGACGTTTCGTTCGTCATTAAACATTATGCCGCGAAAGGAAGAGTTGAACCAAATCATAAAATCGATTCAGCTAGCGCTTTTCCTGTAACGATTAATTTCGCGCATCAAAATAATTAGCTTGGTTAAATACCAGTTCTGGTGGGTTGAATCAATGCCAGGCGAGTTGAAACTTTGAAGCAGGCCACAAAAAAGCACCCAAATGGGTGCTTTTTTACGCGTTTTTAACATGCTGGCATTACTGTTGCAGTTCTTTCTCTGTGAAGAGATCGGCAAACAGTGCAGTGCTCAGATAACGCTCACCCGATGACGGTAGAATAACCACTATATTCTTATTGGTAAAGGTTTCATCTTCCTGCAGCTTAAGCGCGGCAGCAACAGCAGCGCCGGAAGAAATGCCCGCCAGAATACCTTCTTCTTCCATCAGGCGACGCGCAGTAGAGATTGCTTCATCATTGGTGATGGCGACGACTTTATCGATAAGTTTCAGATCAAGGTTGCCTGGAATGAAACCCGCGCCAATCCCCTGAATTTTATGTGGGCCCGGTTTAAGTTCTTCACCCGCCAGCGCCTGGGCGATAACCGGGGAGTCGGTAGGTTCAACCGCGACGGTGATCAGATCGGTTTTGCCTTTAGTGCCTTTGATGTAACGGGTCACACCAGTCAATGTACCGCCGGTACCGACGCCGGAAATAAAGACATCAACCTGGCCATCGGTATCTTCCCAGATTTCCGGGCCGGTGGTTTTTTCGTGAATTTCCGGGTTCGCCGGGTTGCTGAACTGCTGCAGCAGCAGGAACTTCTCCGGATCGCTGGCGACAATTTCTTCCGCTTTCTGGATTGCACCCTTCATCCCTTTTGCGCCTTCGGTCAGCACCAGATTCGCACCCAGAGCTTTCAACAGCTTGCGGCGCTCAATGCTCATCGTTTCCGGCATGGTCAGAGTCAGTTTGTAACCGCGGGCTGCGGCAACGTAGGCTAGCGCAATCCCCGTGTTGCCGCTGGTCGGTTCTACCAGCTCAACACCCGGTTTAAGTACACCACGTTTTTCGGCATCCCAAATCATATTGGCACCGATACGGCATTTGACGCTAAAGCTCGGGTTACGAGATTCCACCTTCGCCAGAATGCGTCCGTTACCGATACGGTTCAGTCGAACCAGCGGCGTATGACCGATAGTCAGCGAGTTGTCTTCAAAAATCTTACTCATGGCCTGTCCTTAACTGTATGAAATTGGGATACCGCTTCAGCATACCTGTTGAGAAAGTATGGGGAAGTAAGGAAATCGCATATCTATATGCTGATGGGAAATAATGCCTTGCAGTATGGAATAAGAGCGGGCATAAGCCAGCCCGCTTTTACACATTTTTGCATTACTTCCATAACGCGTGCTTAGCACGATAGCAGTCTACCCACATCGCCGTGGCACCACAAACCGCGACCGGCATGATGAACAGATTGAGCACCGGAATCATGGTGAACAAACTGGTTAATGCGCCAAATTGCATATTGGTGACCTTGCGTGTACGCAGCGCGACGCGCATCTCCTTAAAAGGCACCTTATGGTTATCAAACGGATAATCGCAGTACTGAATGGCCAGCATCCATGCGCTGAACAGGAACCACAGCACCGGGGCGACGGTCTGCCCAATACCCGGAATGAAATAGAGGATCAGCAATACGATGGCGCGCGGGAGATACCACGCCAGCTTTTGCCATTCACGTTTCATAATACGGGGAACATCTTTCATGATGCCGAGAACACCGGTGTCAGGCGGTGTTGCGCCCGTTAAGCGCGCTTCCAGTTGTTCAGCCAGCAGACCGTTAAACGGCGCGGCAATCCAGTTGGCTATGGTGGAAAAGAGGTAGCCGAACACCAGTAGTACGGAGATAGTGACAATCGGCCACAGCAAGTAGCTGAGCCACTGAAGCCAGTCAGGGACGTGACTCATCAGCGCGGGGATCCAGCTATCGAGTTGTGTGAATAGCCACCAGAATGCGCCGCCCATCAGCAGGATATTCACCAGCAAAGGCAGGATGACAAAGCGACGAATGCCCGGTTGGGTGATGAGCTTCCATCCCTGTGAAAAGTAATAAAGGCCGCTGCGAGGTACGACTGCAGATGATGAAACCATGGTCAGGACATACTCCTTGTTATAAAAGCTCTGGTAAACTTTGCGTATCTTACCGGGTTGTTGAGCGTTAAGCTGTTCAGAAATGTTCGAAAAAACAGCAAAAAGCACAATTTTGTTCATCTTTATGCCGTGAAAGCCAAGAGTGCACTTGCACTTGGCGTAATCGACAAATACTCTTAGTGAGTAAATGTTTGCCGTGGTGGCAAGGTGTTAGAACAACAGAGAATATAATGATGCAGGATTTGCGTCTGATATTAATCATTGTTGGCGCGATCGCCATAATCGCTTTACTGGTACATGGTTTTTGGACTAGCCGTAAAGAGCGGTCTTCTATATTCCGCGATCGCCCACTGAAACGCATGAAGTCTAAACGTGAAGACGAGGATTCGTTCGACGACAATGTCGAGGAAGACGAAGGCGTGGGCGAAGTTCGCGTTCATCGTGTGAATCATGCTCCCGGTAACGCGCAGGAACATGGTGTTCCTCCTCAGTCGCCGCAACACCAGTACCAGCCGCCTTATGCGTCGGCTCAGCCGCGTCAACCCGCGCAGCAGCCTGCACAAGCGCCGGTACCGCCGCCGCATGCTCAGCCGCAGCCTGTACAACCGCAGCAGCCGGTGCAACATCAGCCTGTTCAGCAACAACCTGTACAGCAGCCGATGCAGCATCAGCCCGTTGCTCCGCAGGTTCAGCAGCCCGTGCAGCAAGCACCGCAACCTGCGCCGCAGACTTTCCAGCCCGCAGAGCCTGCCGTTGAACATCAACCGCAGCCTGAGCCGGTAGTTGAAGAAGCGCCTGCTGCTGAAAAACCGCAGCGTAAAGAAGCGGTCATTATTATGAACGTTGCGGCGCATCACGGTAGCGAGCTCAACGGCGAAGTGCTGCTCAATAGCATTCAGCAAGCCGGTTTTAAATTTGGCGATATGAATATTTTCCATCGTCATTTGAGCCCGGATGGCAGCGGTCCGTCGCTGTTCAGCCTTGCCAATATGGTTAACCCAGGAACGTTTGATCCCGAAATGACGGGTGATTTCAGCACCCCTGGCGTAACTATTTTTATGCAGGTTCCGTCCTATGGGGACGAGCTGCAAAACTTTAAGCTGATGCTGCAGTCCGCACAGCACATCGCCGATGAAGTGGGTGGTGTGGTGCTTGACGATCAACGTCGCATGATGACGCCGCAGAAACTGCGCGAGTATCAGGACCGCATCCGCGAAGTTAAAGAATCTCGCGCCTGATTCTCCTTTGGCGTGACATCTCCTTGCTAAACCCCCGCCTGTCGGGGGTTTTTTATCATTGATGGTGCGATATGGAATCAATCGAACAACAACTGACAGAACTGCGAACCACGCTTCGCCATCATGAGTATCTCTACCATGTGATGGACGCGCCGGAAATTCCCGATGCGGAATACGATCGTCTGCTGCGCGAACTCCGCGAGCTGGAAGCGCAGCATCCGGACCTTATTACCCCTGACTCGCCAACTCAACGCGTTGGCGCCGCCCCGTTAACGGCGTTCAGTCAGATTCGCCATGAAGTGCCGATGCTGTCGCTGGATAACGTGTTTGATGAAGAGAGTTTTCTCGCCTTTAACAAGCGCGTACAGGACCGACTGAAGAGTACGGACAAACTAACCTGGTGCTGTGAGCTGAAGCTTGACGGGCTGGCGGTGAGTATTCTCTATGAAAACGGCGTGCTGGTTAGCGCCGCAACGCGCGGCGATGGCACCACCGGGGAAGACATTACCTCGAACGTGCGCACCATTCGTGCGATCCCGTTAAAACTGCGCGGCGATAACATTCCGACGCGTCTGGAAGTGCGCGGCGAGGTGTTCCTGCCGCAGGCAGGGTTTGAAAAAATCAACGAAGAGGCCCGCCGTACTGGCAACAAAGTGTTTGCTAACCCGCGAAATGCGGCGGCTGGGTCATTACGCCAGCTCGATCCGCGTATCACAGCGAAGCGACCGCTTACTTTCTTCTGCTATGGCGTTGGTGTGCTGGAAGGTGGTGTGTTGCCCGATACCCATCTGGGCCGTCTGCTGCAATTTAAAGAGTGGGGATTGCCGGTGAGCGACAGAGTGGCGCTTTGCGACTCTCCGGAGGAAGTACTTGCTTACTATCATAAGGTTGAAGAAGACCGACCGACGCTGGGCTTCGATATCGACGGCGTGGTGATTAAAGTCAACTCCATGGCGTTGCAGGAGCAACTGGGCTTTGTTGCTCGCGCGCCGCGCTGGGCGGTGGCCTTTAAGTTCCCGGCACAGGAGCAGATGACCTTTGTCCGCGATGTTGAGTTTCAGGTTGGACGTACAGGGGCGATTACGCCTGTCGCCCGCCTTGAGCCAGTTCAGGTTGCCGGGGTGTTGGTCAGTAACGCCACCTTGCACAATGCGGATGAAATTGAGCGTCTTGGTTTGCGTATTGGCGATAAAGTCGTCATTCGCCGTGCGGGCGATGTCATCCCGCAGGTAGTGAACGTCGTGATTTCCGAGCGTCCGGACGATACCCGCGAAATCGAGTTTCCCACCCACTGTCCGGTATGCAACTCTGACGTTGAGCGTGTGGAAGGCGAAGCGGTTGCTCGCTGTACCGGAGGTTTAATCTGCGGGGCACAGCGGAAGGAATCATTGAAACACTTCGTTTCCCGCCGTGCGCTGGACGTCGACGGCATGGGCGACAAAATTATCGATCAACTGGTCGAGAAAGAGTATGTCCACACGCCAGCGGATCTCTTCACGCTGACCGCAGGTAAGCTGACCGGTCTTGATCGCATGGGGCCGAAGTCGGCGCAAAACGTAGTGAATGCGCTGGAAAAAGCGAAAGAGACCACGTTTGCCCGTTTCCTCTATGCGCTGGGTATTCGTGAAGTCGGCGAAGCGACGGCTGCAGGTCTGGCTGCATATTTCGGCACGCTCGACGCGCTGGAAGCCGCCTCTGTTGAAGAGCTGCAAAAAGTGCCGGATGTCGGCATCGTGGTGGCGACCCACGTGTTTAATTTCTTTGCCGAAGAGAGTAACCGCGAGGTGATCGTCCAGCTTTTGGAGCAGGGGATTCACTGGCCAGCGCCGGTGGTTATCAACGCTGAAGAAATCGACAGCCCCTTTGCGGGTAAGACGGTGGTGCTGACCGGGAGCCTGAGCCTGATGTCACGCGATGATGCCAAAGCACGACTGACCGAGCTGGGGGCAAAAGTGGCCGGTAGCGTGTCGAAGAAAACCGATCTAGTGATTGCGGGGGAAGCGGCGGGCTCTAAACTGGCAAAAGCGCAGGAGTTGGGCATTGAAGTGATCGACGAAGCTGAAATGATCCGCTTACTGGGTGCCTGAGATGGAAAAAGAGCAGCTGGTTGAAATCGCCAATACCGTGATGCCCTTTGGCAAATATAAAGGGCGTCGGCTGATTGATGTACCGGAAGAGTATCTGCTGTGGTTTGCCCGTAAGGATGAATTCCCGCCGGGCAAGCTCGGCGAACTGATGCAAATCACGCTGCTGATTAAAACTGAAGGGCTGACGCAACTGGTGCAGCCCCTGAAACGCCCACTTTAAGCCTTTGCGGCGCGGCTTTTCTGCTGCGCCTGTAATGCGTCCGTCTGTTGCTTGTAGCGACGTGCCAGCACCGCACAAACCATCAACTGAATTTGATGGAAGATCATCAGCGGCAGCACCATCATTCCTATCACTGACGTCGGGAACAGAATATTTGCCATTGGGATCCCATTCGCCAGGCTCTTTTTCGATCCGCAAAAGACAATGGTGATCTCATCGGCCTTGTTGAAGCCGCATTTACGCGCAACAAAGACGTTGATGCCAATCACGATTGCCAGCAATACGATGCTGACCACCACGATAAACAGCAGTGAGCCAATCCCCACTTTGTGCCAGATCCCGTTAACCACGGCTTCACTGAAGGCGGAGTAAACCACCAGTAAAATGGATGATTGATCCGTTTTTGCAATCCATTTTTTATGTCGGGACACCCAGTTACCAATCCACGGACGCGAAAGATGTCCCAGTACGAACGGCAGCAGCAGCTGCAGCATGATTTTCCCCACCTGCTCCAGGCTGCCTTCTGCGCCATGCATATTCATGACCAGGCCAACAAGCAACGGCGAGAGAAAAATACCCAGCAGGCTGGAGGCCGAAGCGGAACACACGGCGGCGGCAACGTTCCCCCCCGCCAGCGACGTAAAGGCGATTGCCGACTGCACCGTGGCCGGCAAAATACACAGGTACAGGAAACCGGTGTACAGCATCGGGTCAACATTAACCGGCGCCCACCAGGCGAACAGAACGCCCAGCACCGGGAAAACAACAAACGTGCTGCACATCACCCACAGATGCAAACGCCAGTGACTACCGCCGGCAATAATTGCCTCACGAGAGAGCTTGGCCCCGTGCATAAAAAACAGCAGGGCAATGGCGGCGGTGGTTAAGCCTTCAAAGAAAGGCACAAAGCCACCTTCGGCTGGGAAAAAGGACGCCAGTAATACGACCGTAATCAACGTAATCGTGAACGGATCAAGGATACGAAAAAGTTTCATAAAAGCTCCTGAAATTCAGTAGCAACATTTTGCGTTTTTCCATTTGAGAAATAAAATTGATTTATTGCATCCATATATGAATCGAATAGATGAATTACTCTCTGCGTCAGTTGCGTATCTTTGTTACCGTCGCTCAGGCCAAAAGCTTTAGCCGGGCGGGGGATATTATTGGCTTAAGCCAGTCTGCGGTCAGCCACAGCGTTAAAGAGCTTGAAGCTCAGACGGGGGTGCGGTTGTTAGATAGAACAACGCGGGAAGTGGTGCTGACGGAAGCGGGGTACCAGTTGGCGACGCGGCTGGAACGTATTCTGGATGAACTGCACAGCACGCTGCGTGAAGCAGGCCAGGTGGGGACACAGTTAACTGGAACGGTGCGTGTTGCCGCCAGCCAGACAATCTCTGCTCACCTTATTCCACAGTGTATTGCCCAGAGTAATGAGCTTTACCCTGCGATCGATTTTGTGCTGCACGACAGGCCCCAGCAGTGGGTGCTGGAAAGTATTCGCCAGGGAGAAGTCGATTTTGGCATTGTGATTGATCCCGGAGCGGTGACCGACCTGCAATGTGAAGCCGTACTGTCCGAACCGTTCCTGCTGCTGTGTCGCGAGGATCATCCGTTAGCCCAACGTGAGTGGGTGAACTGGCAGGATTTGTATCACGAACGTTTGGTGTTACAGGATTACGCTTCCGGTAGTCGACCGCTGATCGATGCGGCGTTGGCCCATTTTTCCATTGATGCCAACATCGTTCAGGAGATTGGTCATCCCGCCACGCTGTTCCCGATGGTGGAGGCGGGGATTGGCATCAGTGTGCTGCCCGCGCTGGCGCTCCCCTTACCGCAGGGCAGTCACTTGCAGGTTAAGCGCCTGACGCCGGTAGTTGAACGGCAACTGATGCTGGCTCGACGTAAAAACCGCTCTTTATCAACCGCGGCTCAGGCGCTGTGGGACGTGGTGCGTATGCAGGCCAGTGAATTAACCGCTGGTCGCGCCCGTGATCCGTTGTATCAGATATAAATATCTGCCCGACTGGGCTAATGTGTTAGAACAAGTATTTAAGAGAATAAATAATACCGTCCTGCAGGAATGATTCTCCCAGTTTATTATCTGCGTAACGATACTGAATACCTGCGGTAAGATGTGGCGTCGCGTTCCACCAGAAAGCGACTGCGCCGTTGATTCCGTCCTTACCGCCATTACCTGCCGCGTAGGTTTCATTGCGGTCAAATTCGTATTCATTCCAGTTCGTTACGCTGAATTTCTCGCTGCCAAGCGAGAAGCTATATCCGGCCACCCAGCCCATTACATAACCATTATCCCCAGTATAATATGTCTGATCGGTATAACGTTTGGCAAAGAAGGGCTTAAACCAATAACCATTGCCTGTGAAATTATAACCTAACCCATAGAGAAACATATCATCATGGAAGTTAGCACGATTCGGCGAACCATAAGTTCCGTAAGCATGCAGATAGAGATTTAACCCCGTATCACCAAGATATATACGGTTGGTATTTTTGAAAGTGTAACGCTGTTCGCTGCCGGGTTTAGCGTGACGACCATTGTAGAAATTCTCCCAATCGAAGAAGCCGTACATTTCTCCCCAGCTAAAGTTCGCTCCGCCTTCAAGCTCCAGATAACCAAAGTCATCTTTATGTGATTTTTTACTGGTTTTTTCTGTAGTCTCTGATGTCCAGTCGAGATAATGCAGGCCGATATCGGCAAATCCACTTTTATATTCCGCATGGGATAGTGCGGGAATAATGAGTAAAGATGACAGCGTCAGAGTAAAGAATTTTTTCATAGCATATTTCCCTATGCCAATAGTTATTAATAGATTAATTAAAAATAAGTGATTTATAAAAATACAAACAGCATATTGTTATGATAAAGAGTAGATAACTACCAATACTGTTTTGTATCTTTATTAATACAGAAGCGATCTAAATCCATCGATATCAAATGACTATTGATAGCACCTGAAAAGTGTATTGGTCAGCACAGGTCGAAGGTCGTTATAAAAAGGAGTCAAATTTAATCCGATAGAACAAGGATATTTATGTCTCACGCTCTTTTTTCTCATAATCCTGAGTATTGTGTTGATATTATTCGTGCATATGCACCGGAGTTTACCCCGCGAGTTGCGTTTATTTTGGGTTCTGGACTAGGTGCGCTGGCGGAGCAAATTGAGAATGCGGTCGCCATCTCCTATGAAAAACTTCCCGGTTTTCCTGTGAGCACCGTTCACGGCCATGCTGGAGAACTGGTGCTCGGTCATCTGGCGGGTGTTCCTGTTGCTTGTATGAAAGGGCGTGGACATTTTTATGAAGGTCGGGGTATGAAGGTTATGACCGACGCCATTCGCACGCTGAAATTGCTGGGTTGTGAAGTATTGTTCTGTACAAATGCGGCAGGATCACTACGTCCTAAAGTTGGCCCAGGAAGTCTGGTGACGTTGTGTGATCACATTAACACTATGCCGGGTACGCCGATGGTTGGAGCGAATGATGAGCGTTTTGGCGATCGCTTTTTCTCGCTGGCAAATGCTTACGATGCAGATTACCGAGCCATTCTTCAGGCCGTTGCGGCAGAGGAGGGATTCCCTCTCACCGAAGGCGTATTTGTTTCTTATCCGGGGCCGAACTTCGAAACTGCGGCAGAAATACGCATGATGCAGATTATTGGCGGCGATGTGGTCGGAATGTCAGTGGTGCCGGAAGTTATTACCGCACGTCATTGTGGTCTCAAAGTTGTTGCCGTCTCTGCGATCACCAATCTGGCGGAAGGGTTAGGAGATGTAAAACTGTCCCATGCTCAGACACTGGCTGCGGCTGAGTTGTCCCGTCAGAACTTTATTAATCTGATTTGCGGTTTTTTACGCAAATTGGCCTAAACACACAATAGCAAAGGTTCCTTTTGGGAGCCTTACCTCACGGCAAGGAATAAAAAATGGGTATTACGTCCCGCTTAAAAATCATGTCGTTTTTGCAATATTTTATCTGGGGTAGCTGGCTGGTTACCCTGGGTTCTTACATGATTAACACCCTGGATTTTACCGGCGCGAATGTGGGTATGGTCTACAGCTCGAAAGGGCTGGCAGCGATTATTATGCCAGGCATTATGGGGATCATCGCCGATAAGTGGCTGCGTGCCGAACGTGCTTATATGCTGTGCCACCTGGTGTGTGCTGGCGCGTTACTCTACGCCACCACGGTTACTGATTCTGATACCATGTTCTGGGTGATGTTAGTTAATGCTATGGCCTATATGCCGACGATTGCGTTATCGAATAGTGTTTCCTACTCCTGCCTGGCAAAAGCCGGCCAGGATCCGGTGACGGCATTTCCGCCTGTACGTGTTTTTGGCACGATAGGTTTTATTGTGGCCATGTGGACGGTGAGTCTGATGGGCCTGGAACTCAGCAACGCGCAATTGTATATCGCCTCTGGAGCTTCGCTGCTGCTGGCTCTGTATGCGCTGACGTTGCCGAAAATTCCGGTTGCAGAGAAAAAAGAGTCCGCCACGCTGGCCAGTAAACTGGGGCTGGATGCGTTTGTTTTGTTTAAAAATCCGCGCATGGCAATTTTCTTTTTGTTTGCCATGATGCTGGGGGCGGTGTTGCAAATCACCAACGTCTTTGGCAATCCGTTCCTGCATGATTTTGCCCGTAACCCTGAGTTTGCCAACAGCTTTGTGGTGAAATATCCCTCCATTTTGCTGTCAGTTTCGCAGATGGCGGAAGTGGGTTTTATCCTCACTATTCCATTCTTCCTTAAACGCTTTGGCATTAAAACAGTGATGCTGATGAGTATGCTGGCGTGGACGCTGCGCTTTGGCTTTTTTGCCTTTGGCGATCCGTCTCCGTTTGGCTTTGTACTGCTGCTGATGTCGATGATCGTTTACGGCTGCGCGTTTGATTTCTTCAACATCTCCGGCTCGGTTTTTGTCGAGCAGGAGGTTGACTCAAGCATTCGCGCCAGCGCTCAGGGGCTGTTTATGACAATGGTAAACGGCGTTGGTGCGTGGGTGGGGTCAATCCTGAGCGGGATGGCGGTGGACTATTTTTCTGTCGATGGCGTCAAGGATTGGCAAACTATCTGGCTGGTATTTGCCGCTTATGCTTTGGCATTGGCAATTGTTTTTGCGTTGTTCTTTAAATATCAACACCATCCAGAAAAATTGTCGACTAAATCATTGGCTCATTAAAATTATTTAACTGGCGAGGGGATGCTCGCCAGTTCATTTCACAAACAAGGATTCCACGTGAAAGAAATCATTCTATCCTCAGGCATTGGGTTTGGCATTGGGGCATTATTTACTTTATGCCGAATACCCATTCCTGCACCAAATGTTTTACCTGGGGTTTTATCTATTGTGTTTATGTATATTGGGTATCTTGTCGTTAAATCTATTTTTTACTAAGCAATGTGGTAGATTCCAGACGTTATCCCTTATACCTGGAGTGCAACAGTGATGGAACGAGCTCACCGAATCGATCTGAAGTTATTGCGTTATTTTCTCGCTGTTGCAGAAGAATTGCATTTTGGCCGGGCTGCTGCCCGGTTAAATATGTCACAACCTCCCCTGAGTATTCATATCAAAGAACTTGAACAGCAACTTGGTACCTTGTTATTTATTCGCCATTCTCGCAGCGTTGCGTTAACTCATGCCGGGAAAATTCTGATGGAGGAGTCGCGTCGTTTGTTAGCCAATGCAAATCAGGCTATGGCGAGAGTGGAGCAGATTGGTCGCGGCGAAGCGGGGCGTATTGAACTGGGTGTGGTTGGTACGGCGCTGTGGGGAAGAATGCGTCCTGCAATGCACCATTTTTTGAAAGCAAATCCCAATGTTGAAGTACTGTTTCGCGAAAAATCGCCAGGTATGCAAATGGCGTTATTAGAGCGTCGGGAGCTTGATGCAGGGATCTGGCGTATGGCTATTGAACCAACGGTTGGTTTTACCAGCTTACGTCTGCATGAATCTTCATTCATGGTTGCAGTACCGGAAGATCACATTCTGGCCTCCA
Organism: Citrobacter sp. ABFQG; assembly: GCF_004322975.1. Classification (NCBI taxonomy): domain Bacteria; kingdom Pseudomonadati; phylum Pseudomonadota; class Gammaproteobacteria; order Enterobacterales; family Enterobacteriaceae; genus Citrobacter; species Citrobacter sp. ABFQG. The sequence goes on along the minus strand of NZ_CP036435.1, from coordinate 4,138,958 downwards.
GGGATGCTGTTCCGCTGGCGGCGCTGCGCAACGAATATTTTGTCACGCTTCCATCCGTACATTCCGATTGGGGATTTTTGCAACGCGTATGTCAGCAGGCAGGCTTCTCGCCAATGATTATTCGTGAGGTTGTTGAGCCCCAGACAGTACTGGCAATGATCAGTATGGGAATCGGGATTACGTTAATGGCTGATGGTTATGCACAAATGAACTGGCCTGGCGTAATATTCCGGCCATTAGAGGAACGTATTCCGGCGGATTTGTATATTGTCTATGAACAACAGCAGGCTACACCCGCGCTGGAGAAACTGGTGGCGGCTTTGACGGTATGATGTCTGTGCCGGATGGCGACTAACGTCTTATCCGGCCTACGAAGAGAGTATTGTCGGTAGGCCTGATAAGCGTAGCGCATCAGGCAGTTGTATAAATCGCAGATAGCAAAAAGGCGCCTTTAGGGCGCCTTTTTACATTGGTGGGTCGTGCAGGATGACTCGCTTCGCTCGCCCTTCGGGCCGTCGCCGTAACCGGCTCCGTTGTTTCGCTGCGCTCAATACCGAACCTGCGGCAGGTTCGAATCTTACAAATCGCAGATAGCAAAAAAGCGCCTTTAGGGCGCTTTTTTACATTGGTGGGTCGTGCAGGATTCGAACCTGCGACCAATTGATTAAAAGTCAACTGCTCTACCAACTGAGCTAACGACCCGAAGTGGTGGGTGATGACGGGATCGAACCGCCGACCCCCTCCTTGTAAGGGAGGTGCTCTCCCAGCTGAGCTAATCACCCACTTCGGTACTTCAATTTTATCGTAAGAAATCCAGCTGGCGAGAAAGTGGTGGGTGATGACGGGATCGAACCGCCGACCCCCTCCTTGTAAGGGAGGTGCTCTCCCAGCTGAGCTAATCACCCACTTCTCAATTTCTTACTCTACACGGCGGAGACTACATAAAGTAGTTGGTGGGTGATGACGGGTTCGAACCGCCGACCCCCTCCTTGTAAGGGAGGTGCTCTCCCAGCTGAGCTAATCACCCCCGCTGTGTGGAGTCGCATTATAGGGAGAGTTGAAAATGAGTCAACGCATTTTCTAAAGAATTTGTTCGTTCGTCGTAAATTTAAACAAAACGATCGCAAATCAATCCATGCAGCATGATTTGTATACGAAAATGGCAAAGCGTGATGTTCCAACCTGAACAACATTGAGGAATCAGACCACAGTGATAGAATACGAGCCTGATAATCTTCCCAGGATTTGCCGGTTGTCGGCATCTTTATAAACGTAAGGCCATTTCATGAAAATCAAAACTCGCTTCGCGCCAAGCCCGACAGGTTACCTGCACGTCGGTGGTGCGCGTACTGCTCTATATTCCTGGCTTTTTGCACGTAACCATGACGGTGAGTTTGTGCTGCGTATTGAAGACACCGATCTCGAACGCTCCACTCCGGAAGCTATTGAAGCCATTATGGATGGCATGAACTGGCTGAATCTGGAATGGGATGAAGGCCCGTACTTCCAGACCAAACGTTTTGATCGCTACAACGCCGTGATTGATGAGATGCTGGAAGCCGGTACCGCGTATAAATGCTACTGCTCCAAAGAGCGTCTGGACGCGCTGCGTGAAGAGCAGATGGCAAAAGGTGAGAAACCTCGTTACGACGGTCGCTGCCGCCACGGTCATGAACATCATGCTGCTGATGAACCATGCGTGGTGCGTTTTGCCAACCCGCAGGATGGATCCGTTATTTTTGATGATCAGATCCGTGGGCCGATCGAATTCAGCAACCAGGAACTGGACGATCTGATCATCCGCCGTACCGACGGTTCCCCGACCTACAACTTCTGTGTGGTGGTCGACGACTGGGATATGGAAATCACTCACGTTATTCGTGGTGAAGACCATATCAACAACACTCCGCGTCAGATAAACATCCTGAAAGCGCTGAATGCGCCGGTACCGGTTTATGCACACGTGTCGATGATCAACGGCGACGATGGTAAAAAACTTTCTAAACGTCACGGTGCGGTCAGCGTTATGCAGTATCGCGACGACGGTTACCTTCCGGAAGCGCTGCTGAACTATCTGGTGCGTCTGGGCTGGTCCAGCGGCGATCAGGAAATCTTCACCCGTGAAGAGATGATCAAATTGTTCTCCCTTGGTGCGGTGAGCAAGTCTGCCAGTGCGTTCAACACCGAAAAACTGCAGTGGCTTAACCATCACTACATTAATGCGCTGGCACCGGAATATGTGGCAACGCATCTGCAATGGCACATTGAGCAGGAAAATATCGATACTCGCGTCGGCCCGCAGCTGTCTGAGCTGGTTAAACTGCTGGGTGAGCGCTGCAAAACGCTGAAAGAGATGGCGCAGAGCTGCCGTTACTTCTACGAAGATTTTGCTGAGTTCGACGCGGACGCCGCAAAGAAACACCTGCGTCCGGTAGCACGTCAGCCGCTGGAAGTGGTTCGCGATAAACTGGCTGTTATCAGCGAGTGGACGGCAGAAAATGTGCACCACGCGATTCAGGCGACCGCTGATGAGCTGGAAGTGGGGATGGGTAAAGTTGGGATGCCGCTGCGCGTAGCCGTAACCGGTGCGGGTCAGTCTCCGGCGTTAGACGTCACAGTGCATGCGATTGGTAAATCCCGCAGCATTGAGCGTATTAATAAAGCGCTGGCGTTTATTGCTGAGCGTGAAAGCCAGCAGTAAGCTCGGTTGAGCGATGAAACAACGGCAGGAGCGCATCCTGCCGTTTTTTTTGCCTGTTATTCAGACTCATCAATACCCAGACGGGTAAGGAAAGTGCGAATACCTTCGCGAGAAATATACATTGCCAGCTTTTCTTGTTCCGTTGGGGACATGTTGTCCAGTGCGCTAATTATTTGGCGACAGGCGTGGCTACGCACCACGTGGTTGTATTCTGCCAACGGTTCCTCTGCCTGATAAATTTCAGGTACTTTGCGAAAAGCCGGAATATTGAGCAGAAACGTGCGGACGCTGGAGTCGATATGAATCAGCCTTGCACGACCCCCTTTAACGCCGGGAAACTTTTCGGTGGTCCAGTTTTGTTCTCTGATCCAACGATTGACGGTTTGTTTGGCAACTCCGAGACAGTCCGCCAGTTCTTCGGTCGTCATTTTGCTGCGTAATTTTTTCATATTATTTGTTGTCGCGGATCCCTAAGCGTTGTAATAAACCCGTAATGCCTTCACGCAGGATCAGTGACGTAAACATTTTCTGTTCTGACGGAGTCATCTCTTTGGCGAGCCTAATCAGTAGAGCTTCGATAGAGGTATCGCCTGATAACGATAAATTATCTGATAAACCTTCGGCTGAACGCTCAGCACTGCGAATGTATTCACGAACTTGTTCGGTGACGTGAACCAGACGCGCTTTACCGCCCTGTACGCCTGGTTTTGGTGATGTAGCCCAACCCTCCTTACGCACCCATTTATTGATGGTCTGTCGGCTGTATCCGGTCAGATTAGCAAGTTCTTCTGGCGTCATCCGTTCCTTGAACATAACGATTCCCTGAATAGTCGTGGGGTTAATTAGTGGCTCATTTTATAGCACCATTTTAGTAGAAACCGTGACGCGTTTAACTACTGAATGCGAGTTGTTACGCAATGTTCTTCATTTGACTGCTTTTTCAGCGATTGAATTCTATGAGTTAATTTTGCCGTTGACACACGCGAAGGGAATTCATATGATGCCGCCCGTCAACTCGACAAGCTTTACGTAATGGGGCTATAGCTCAGCTGGGAGAGCGCTTGCATGGCATGCAAGAGGTCAGCGGTTCGATCCCGCTTAGCTCCACCAAATTTTATCCCAACAAATTTGGTATATACGTAAAAGCATCGTGGGGCTATAGCTCAGCTGGGAGAGCGCTTGCATGGCATGCAAGAGGTCAGCGGTTCGATCCCGCTTAGCTCCACCAAAATTTAAACCCTCGCTGAAAAGCGGGGGTTTTTTGTTTCTGCATCCTGTCGATTCTTACCGATATCTCTCTGCTCTGCTGAATAGCAGGCATAAAAAAGCCGGGGAAATTCCCCGGCCTTATTACTACGACGTTGTCTTACGCTTACAGCACCAGTGCTGCGATAGATGCAGACAGTACGCTCACCAGCGTAGAGCCGTACACCAGCTTCAGACCAAAGCGGGAAACTACGTTACCTTGCTCTTCGTTCAGACCTTTAATCGCACCGGCGATAATACCGATAGAAGAGAAGTTAGCGAAGGAGACCAGGAACACAGAGATGATGCCTTCAGCGCGCGGAGAGAGCGTAGAGGCGATTTTCTGCAGGTCCATCATCGCAACGAATTCGTTGGAAACCAGTTTTGTCGCCATGATACTGCCCACCTGCAGCGCTTCGCTGGACGGTACACCCATTACCCATGCAACCGGGTAGAAGATGTAACCCAGGATGCCCTGGAAGGAGATGCTGTAGCCAAACCAGCCGGTCACGGTGGCAAACAGGGCGTTCAGGGCAGCGATTAACGCGATGAAACCAATCAGCATCGCCGCAACGATAATTGCCACTTTGAAACCCGCCAGGATGTATTCACCCAGCATTTCGAAGAAGCTCTGACCTTCATGCAGGTTAGACATCTGGATATTTTCTTCGCTGGCATCAACGCGGTAAGGGTTGATCAGCGACAGCACGATAAAGGTGCTGAACATGTTCAGTACCAACGCCGCAACAACGTACTTCGGCTCGAGCATGGTCATGTACGCGCCGACGATAGACATGGAAACGGTAGACATCGCCGTTGCAGCCATGGTGTACATACGGTTGCGAGACATTTTGCCGAGAATATCTTTATAGGCGATAAAGTTCTCGGACTGACCCAGGATCAGAGAGCTGACGGCGTTGAAGGATTCCAGCTTGCCCATACCGTTCACTTTGGAAAGCAGGTAACCAATTGCGCGGATGATAACCGGCAGCACACGGATATGCTGAAGGATACCGATCAGGGCGGAGATAAAGACGATAGGGCACAGCACTTTCAGGAAGAAAAATGCCAGGCCTTGATCATTCATGCTGCCGAAGACGAAGTTCGTCCCCTCGTTGGCAAAACCGAGCAGTTTTTCGAACATTTCGGAGAAGCCTTTTACGAAGCCCAGGCCGACGTTGGAGTTCAGGAAGAACCACGCCAGTAACACTTCAATAACAAGCAGTTGAATAACATAACGAATGCGAATCTTTTTACGGTCACTGCTTACCAGCAGCGCAAGGATCGCAACAACGGCCAATGCCAATACAAAATGAAGGACGCGGTCCATATTTGCTCCAAATATGAGGCAGGTTTAGTTTTCGTGCACATTCTATGTAACAACCATAAAGAAAACGAGATCAAACACACACTATAATAAGGACCTGTGACGAGATTCAAAATTAGTGATCGGTGATACACTTCCGTTATGCTTTGTATCGAAGTGAAAAGTTATGTCATTGTGCTAATCTATAACAATAATTAAACATCTTACCGTTTTTCCCAGAATCCTTATCGATCCATAGACAAACACTATCAGAGAAATCAACTTCACCCATCAAAATGAATTTGATAATCATTCTCAATAGGCGTAGCTTGAAACATAGCAAAGGCTATGTTTCTGAGGCACTAAAATGACTAACGATCGCGTTGAGAGTAGCAGTGGACGGGCAGCGCGCAAGTTGAAGCTCGCATTAATGGGACCTGCGTTCATCGCGGCGATCGGCTATATCGATCCGGGCAACTTCGCCACCAACATCCAGGCAGGGGCCAGCTTTGGCTATAAACTGTTGTGGGTGGTGGTCTGGGCAAATCTGATGGCGATGCTGATCCAGGTGCTATCGGCAAAGCTTGGCATTGCCACGGGTAAAAATCTGGCGGAACAAATTCGCGATCACTATCCTCGTCCGGTGGTGTGGTTCTACTGGGTGCAGGCCGAAATTATCGCCATGGCGACAGACCTTGCTGAATTCATTGGTGCCGCGATTGGCTTTAAGTTGATCCTCGGCGTGTCGTTATTGCAGGGTGCCGTGCTCACCGGTATCGCGACTTTTTTGATTCTGATGTTGCAGCGCCGCGGGCAAAAACCGCTGGAAAAAGTGATTGGCGGCTTGCTGCTGTTTGTGGCTGCGGCTTACATTGTGGAATTGATCTTTTCCCAGCCGAACTTCGCGCAACTTAGCAAGGGGATGGTTATCCCGAGCCTACCTAATTCCGAAGCGGTGTTCCTCGCCGCTGGCGTGCTCGGCGCGACTATCATGCCGCATGTCATTTATCTGCACTCTTCCTTAACCCAGCATCTGCACGGCGGAACACGTCAACAGCGCTATGCGGCCACGAAATGGGATGTGGCTATCGCCATGACGATTGCCGGATTTGTCAATCTGGCGATGATGGCGACGGCTGCCGCTGCATTTCATTTTAGCGGGCATACCGGTATTGCCGATCTCGATCAAGCCTATCTGACCCTTGAACCGCTGTTGAGTCACGCTGCGGCGACAGTGTTCGGTTTAAGCCTGGTGGCTGCGGGACTTTCTTCTACTGTGGTCGGTACGCTGGCGGGGCAGGTGGTGATGCAAGGGTTTATCCGTTTTCACATTCCGCTTTGGGTTCGCCGTACGGTCACCATGATGCCATCCTTTATTGTGATTCTGATGGGATTAGATCCAACGCGTATTCTGGTGATGAGCCAGGTGTTGCTCAGTTTTGGTATTGCACTGGCGCTGGTGCCGTTGTTGATTTTCACCAGCAACAGTCAGCTGATGGGCGATTTGGTGAATACCCGATGGGTAAAACAGGTAGGCTGGGTGATTGTTGTGCTGGTGGTGACGCTCAATATCTGGCTGTTGGTAGGAACCGCTCTCGGTTTGTAAAAACAAAAGGGCCTGCGGGCCCTTTTGTTACATTAATGATGGTGGCCATGACCTCGGCCCTTTCCGCGACCGCGGTGGTCGTCACGGTCATTCCAGCCTTCACGGTAGCCGCGCTCATAAGCTTTGCGTTTATCCCAACCGCGATGATAGCCATTGTCATGACGCCACCAGCGATTTTTGCGCCACTCATAGTTATGGTGCCAGTAATCCCGGTCGCGCCAGCGGCCGCCATCCCAGTAGTTACCGTAGTTATCGCGATCGCCAATTTGCAATTTTATTGATGGCAGCAGGGTGATTTCGCCGGCGTTCGCGGCCAGCGGTGTAAAAGCCAATAAGACTGCCGCCAGAATCAGTGACCTGAACATGTTTTCTCTCCTTCACGATCGAGCCGTAGCCGGCCTGTTAATACAATATTACGGGGCAGTAAAGCCCCGTTTCATCGCCTTAACTCTTAAATCGCAAGTGAGAGCACTTTTTGTTAATAAATGTGTCTTTATTTCAATCAACTCAGGATAGCATCAATCTCCGCGCACTCTTCAGACGTAAAGTGACGGTTTGCCAGCATGTCGACAGCGTCTTCAATCTGCGCCGTTTTACTCGCGCCAATCAGCACTGACGTGACTTTGTCATCCCGTAACACCCATGCCAGCGCCATCTGGGAAAGCTTTTGCCCGCGTCGTTCTGCCAGCGCATTCAGCGCCCGCACCTTCTCCAGTTTCTCTGGCGTAATGTGATCCGGGTTCAGGAAACGGCTGCCGCTTGCCGCACGAGAATCCGCAGGAATGCCGTTCAGGTAGCGGTCGGTTAACTGCCCGCCTGCCAGCGGTGAGAAGGCGATGCTGCCGACACCTTTTTCCTGTAACAACGACAGCAGACCGCCTTCGACCCAACGTTCAAACATGGAATATTTGGGCTGGTGAATAAGGCATGGCGTACCTAAATCGTCGAGTATTTCAATCGCCTGCCTGGCAAGATCTGCCGGATAGTTAGATAACCCGACGTACAGGGCTTTGCCCTGACGGACGATGTGATCCAGTGCGCGCATGGTTTCTTTGAGCGGTGTTTCAGGGTCGGGGCGATGGTGGTAGAAAATATCGACATACTCCAGTCCCAGGCGCTTCAGGCTTTGATCGAGACTGGCAATCAGATATTTGCGTGAACCCCAGTCACCGTAGGGACCTTCCCACATGGTGTAGCCCGCTTTAGTGGAGATAATAAGCTCATCTCGCCACGGTAAAAAATCTTCCTGCAGGATCCGACCAAAATTCCGTTCTGCCGAACCCGGCGGTGGACCATAGTTATTTGCCAGATCAAAATGGTTGATCCCCAGATCGAATGCGCGCTGTAACAATGCCCGACTGTTTTCGACCTGTGTGGTATCGCCAAAATTGTGCCACAAACCCAGCGAGACAATCGGCAGTTTAAGGCCGCTCTGACCGCAGCGGCGGTACTCCATTGTCTGATAACGATTTTCATCTGCGTGATAAACCATGTCACCCCCTTCCACAATGCGTGTGTCTTTCAGTGTATACGGTTACACCGTCTATTCTTCAATGAATTTTTACCGCCAAAACTGTAAATCCTGCTTTCCACCCCTTCACAGCGACTTTCCTGGACAGTCATCACAGTTCTTCGATACTCAACATGAGGTTACCGTCAGAAGGATAGCTGTCATGCAAACCCCGTATTCCGTTGCTGATTATCTGCTGGACAGGCTGGCAGGCTGTGGCGTCGGCCATCTCTTTGGTGTGCCAGGCGATTATAATTTGCAGTTTCTTGACCACGTGATTGAACATCCCAACGTATGTTGGGTCGGGTGTGCGAACGAGTTGAATGCGGCTTATGCGGCAGATGGCTATGCACGGGTCTCCGGGGTAGGGGCGCTGCTCACCACGTTTGGTGTGGGCGAGTTAAGTGCGATTAACGGTATTGCAGGAAGTTATGCGGAATATGTTCCTGTTTTGCATATTGTTGGCGCGCCCTGTCGCGGTGCACAGCGTCGTGGGGAGTTGATGCATCACACGCTGGGTGATGGTGACTTTCAACATTTTTACCGTATGCAGCAGGCGGTGTCGACGGCGAGCGCGGTACTGGATGAACAAAACGCCTGTTATGAAATTGACCGCGTGTTGCGAGCAATGCTCATCGAACGCAGGCCGGGCTATCTGATGTTACCTGCTGATGTGGCAAAACAGCCCGCCACACCACCGAATGACATCCTGATTGTTCCTCTGAGCGAGCCGGAGAGCAGTGTGGCAGAAGCGTTTCGCTACCATGCCCGTGAACGATTGCTGGACAGCCCGCGCGTCGCGCTGCTCGCGGACTTTCTCGCGCTACGTTTTGGTTTGCAGCCGGTTTTACAGCGCTGGATGGCGGAAACGCCGATGGCCCACGCCACGTTGTTGATGGGCAAAGGGCTGTTCGATGAACGTCATCCGGCGTTTGTTGGCACATACAGTGCCGGAGCCAGTAGCGATTATGTTCGTCTGGCTATCGAAGATGCCGACACGATATTTTGTGTCGGCACACAATTTGTCGACACCCTGACCGCCGGGTTTACGCAACAGCTACCGCAGGAGCGCACCATTGAGGTTCAGCCACATGCCTCACGGATTGGAGCCAGCTGGTTTAACATCCCGATGGAGCAGGCGGTCACCACATTGCGGGAGCTGTGTCTGGAAATGTCGTTTTCACTGCCGCCAGAACGTCCGCCAGTTGCGCGCATTCAGGTTGAGAAGGGGCCTCTGACGCAGGAAAACTTCTGGCATACGGTGCAGCAGTATCTGGCGCCTAATGACATTATCCTCGTCGATCAGGGAACCGCCGCCTTTGGCGCGGCTGCGCTCTCACTACCCGGCGGGGCGGAGGTGCTCGTTCAGCCTCTGTGGGGATCGATAGGCTATGCGCTACCGGCGGCATTCGGCGCGCAAACGGCCTGTCCGGACCGTCGGGTGATCCTGATTATTGGCGATGGCGCGGCGCAGCTCACCATTCAGGAGCTGGGCTCCATGCTCAGAGACGGGCAATCACCCGTTATTTTACTCCTCAACAATGACGGCTATACCGTGGAGCGGGCCATACACGGGGCAAATCAGCGCTATAACGATATCGCCGCCTGGAGCTGGACGTTGGTGCCGCAGGCGTTTAGTCGTGAATGCCAGGCGGAATGCTGGCGGGTGAGGCAGGCGGTACAGCTGGAGGAAGTTTTGGCCAGGCTGTCCCATCCGCAACGATTGTCGTTAATTGAGGTAGTGCTACCGAAAGCCGATCTTCCTGAATTATTGCGCACGGTGACCCGTGCGCTGGAATCTCGCAACGGCGGATAGCTATTTATCAGGGCGTTCAGCGACCATCAACGGCTTGCCTGCCAGCAGCAGCCAGGCGGGCAGCATGACGATGCACAGCAGCGGCAGCAGGGTGGAATCTGGTACCACCACTGCTGCCATAAATAGGCTCAGCCAGGCGTCGCGGGTGACGACCAGCACCAGCCCGAGGATAGAGCAAGAAACCGTGATGGCAGCCGGCACCGCTTCAACATGGGCGTGCAGCATCAGACCCAAGGCGACACCAACGAATACCGCCGGGAAGATTCGCCCTCCGCGAAAACCACTCGCTGCCGCAACTACTAACGCCGCCAGCTTAATTACGGCGAGCATGAAATAATCCGATGTCCCCAGCGTTTGGCTAAACGCCATCTGCTGCATTTCGTCCAGTCCCTTAAACAAGGTAAGCGGCCCGCCGATAACACCCAAAATTCCAAGGATAAAACCGCCTGCCCCGAGGATCAGTACCGGGTGTTTTAATCGATGCATTAAATGGTGCAAACGTGGCAGACACCAGACGGCTACCATTCCGGCTGCAATAGCGATTGCGGCAACAACCGCGCCGCTGAGGATATCGATCAAGTGCATCTGCGTGTAGTGCGCGATGGGCAGTGAAAAATGGGGGTGAAAAAACAGGCTGGTGGTTAGCGAACCCGCGGCCGCGGCCATTAACGGCGCGAACAGGCGATCCCACAAGGGCACATCGTTTGAGCTATTCAGCGTTTGCGAAAATATCAGCGCAGCGGCAACGGGGGTGCCAAATAGCGCGCCGATGGTGCCGGCAGAGGCGAGAATGGTCCAGTCCAGTTTCGCAATGCGGGGAAACATGCGGCTACCAAGTGCCACTGCCAGAGCGATATTTACGGTCATGATGGGGTGTTCCGGACCCAGACTGACGCCACCCGCGAGGCCAAGGATTAGCGCTGCCAGCAGGCCCGGTAGTGCTGACGTTGGCACCGGCATACCAATTAACGGTTCACAGGCCGGATCCGGACCTGCGTGACCATGGCTGTAACGGATAACTAACCCGACCATGATCCCCGTGAGCGTCAGCATACCGATAATCCAGACCGGAGAGTCTTGGGCTATACCGATGCTAACAGGCAGACGTTCCCATAAAAACTGCTGTAAAACGGAAGCCACTTTCATCACAACGATCAACACCAGGCTGGACGCTATGCCAATGATTAGCGCTGGGGTTGATAGCAAGAGCATCGTTCTGGCTCGCGGATGGAGCATTTTGTATTCCTTAAAACAGAGTCATAGACATAGTTTGCACAGCATGCCTGACGGCATCGCTGCAAATGGTGCTGAAACGATAAAGTAATTGTGTGATCTGGATCGATTTTCCACGGGCATCAGCCTTCAGACCGTTGTTGTTATGTCCCCATGAATTTACAGTGTGGCAAAGATTTAATCTGACTTTAGCGGAGCAGTGGAAGAATGACAAAATATGCTTTAGTAGGGGATGTTGGCGGCACCAACGCGCGTCTTGCTCTGTGCGATATTGCCAGCGGCGAGATTTCGCAGGCAAAAACCTATTCCGGGCTTGATTACCCCAGTCTGGAAGCCGTGGTGCGCGTGTACCTGGATGAGCATAGCGTCAGCGTCGAAGATGGCTGCATTGCCATTGCCTGTCCGATTACTGGCGACTGGGTGGCAATGACCAACCATACCTGGGCATTCTCTATTGCTGAGATGAAAAAAAATCTGGGCTTTAGCCATCTGGAAATCATCAATGATTTCACCGCCGTGTCGATGGCGATCCCGATGCTGAAAAAAGAGCATTTGATCCAGTTTGGTGGCGCGGAACCTGTTGAAGGTAAACCGATAGCCGTCTATGGCGCAGGAACCGGGCTCGGCGTGGCGCATCTGGTGCACGTGGACAAACGCTGGGTGAGCCTGCCCGGTGAAGGCGGTCATGTAGATTTTGCGCCTAACAGCGAAGAAGAAGGAATTATCCTTGAAGTCCTGCGCGCCGAAATTGGCCATGTTTCCGCAGAACGCGTGCTGTCCGGTCCGGGGCTGGTGAATCTGTATCGCGCCATCGTCAAATCAGACGGGCGGTTGCCGGAAAATCTGCAGCCGAAGGATATCACCGCACGGGCGCTGGAAGATTCCTGCATTGACTGTCGTCGGGCGCTGTCGCTGTTCTGCGTCATTATGGGGCGTTTTGGCGGCGATCTGGCGTTAACGCTGGGCACGTTTGGCGGTGTGTACATCGCTGGTGGTATCGTACCGCGCTTCCTCGACTTCTTTAAGGCTTCAGGCTTCCGCGGTGGTTTTGAAGATAAAGGCCGTTTTAAAGCCTACGTGCAGGATATTCCGGTGTACCTGATTGTGCACGATAATCCTGGACTACTTGGCGCAGGTGCGCATTTGCGTCAGACGCTGGGCCATATTCTTTAATTCTTCAATCAGAAATCTGCAAAACCGCGTAAATCACGCGGTTTTTTTATGCCTGCCGCCCACCTTTCCGACCTTCGTCACACTTCCTGATTGCTGGATTATTTGTCCAGTAAAAGCATTATTTGTCTGATAACGGTTGTTACTTTCATCGGACCATAATTTCACTCGTTAACTATTACGAGGAAATGATTATGAGCAAAAAATTAATTGCCGTCTGCGCGTGCCCAATGGGGCTGGCCCACACCTTTATGGCAGCTCAGGCGCTGGAAGAAGCCGCGGTTGAAGCCGGTTATGAAGTGAAAATCGAAACCCAGGGTGCTGACGGAATACAAAATCGCCTGACGGCGCAGGATATTGCTGAGGCGACGTTAATCATCCATTCAGTTGCCGTAACTCCAGAAGATAACGAGCGTTTTGAGTCGCGTGATGTCTACGAAATTACGCTACAGGACGCGATAAAAAATGCTGCCGGCATCATTAAAGAGATCGAAGAGATGGTTGCCGCTGAACAACAATAATCATCGACAGGGAATTACATATGGCCATTAAAAAACGCAGTGCAACCGTTGTGCCTGGCGCATCTGGTGCGGCAGCGGCAATAAAAAATCCACCGGCCTCCCGCAATAGCTTCTGGGGCGAACTTCCGCAACATGTGATGTCGGGTATTTCACGCATGGTGCCGACGTTAATTATGGGCGGGGTGATTCTCGCCTTCTCGCAACTGATCGCCTATAGCTGGCTCGATATACCTGCTGACACTGGCATCATGGATGCGCTGAACAGCGGAAAATTTACCGGTTTTAATCTTTCATTACTGAAGTTTGCCTGGCTGTCGCAATCTTTTGGCGGCGTGCTGTTTGGTTTTGCTATTCCGATGTTTGCCGCGTTTGTCGCCAACTCCATCGGCGGCAAGCTGGCGTTTCCGGCGGGGTTCATTGGCGGGCTGATGTCTACTCAGCCGACACAAATACTGAATTTTGACCCATCAACGCTGCAATGGGTAACCAGTGCTCCGGTTCCGTCAACCTTTATTGGTGCGCTGATTATCTCGATTGTCGCCGGGTATCTGGTGAAGTGGATGAACCAAAAAATCCAGCTGCCTGATTTCCTGCTGGCATTCAAAACCACCTTTTTACTGCCCATTCTCTCCGCCATTTTCGTCATGCTGGCGATGTATTACGTGATAACGCCGTTTGGCGGCTGGATTAACGGCGGGATCCGTACTTTGCTGACGGCGGCTGGCGAGAAAGGCACGCTGATGTACGCGATGGGGATTTCCGCGGCAACGGCGATTGACCTCGGCGGTCCGATTAATAAAGCCGCAGGTTTTGTCGCCTTCAGCTTTACTACCGATCACGTTCTGCCGGTCACCGCGCGCTCTATTGCGATTGTCATTCCGCCGATTGGCCTCGGACTGGCCACGCTTATTGACCGTCGCTTAACCGGCAAACGCCTGTTCAGCGCACAGCTTTACCCGCAGGGGAAAACGGCAATGTTCCTCGCATTTATGGGCATCAGCGAAGGGGCGATCCCGTTTGCACTGGAAAGCCCCATCACCGCAATTCCTTCTTATATGGTTGGCGCCATTGTTGGGTCGACGGCTGCCGTCTGGCTGGGGGCCGTGCAGTGGTTCCCGGAATCCGCTATCTGGGCGTGGCCGCTGGTGACTAACCTCGGCGTCTATATGGCGGGGATCCTGTTAGGTGCGGTGATTACGGCGCTGATGGTGGTGTTCCTTCGCCATCTGATGTATCGCAAAGGCAAGTTGCTGATTGAAAGCCTCTGATTAAAAGGATTGTAACTATGAGCTTACTTGCTTCACTGCGCGACTGGTTAACGGCGCAACAACTCGACGCGATGCTGTTGTCATCACGGCAGAACAAACAGCCGCATATGGGGATCTCCAGCAGTTCAGGGTTTGTGTTTATCAGCCATGAAAGTGCGCATATCCTGGTTGATGCCCGTTACTACACCGATATTGCCACGCGTACTCAGGGCTATCAGATCCATCGGCTCGATGGAACGCAGACGCTGTTTTCGCAGGTGAATCACATTATTGCGCACGAAAAGCTGCAGACGGTGGGATTCGAATGTGAGCAAGTAAGCTGGGAAACGGCGAACGCGTGGTCGGACAAACTGCGCGCCCGACTGGTGAGCGCCGTACCGGATGTGCTCCGGCAGGTGAAAACGGCGCAGGAAATAGCCTGCATCCGCGAAGCCTGCCGGATAGCTGACCTCAGCGCGGAACATATACGACGCTTTATTCAACCCGGTCTCAGTGAGCGCGAAATTGCCGCTGAACTGGAGTGGTTTATGCGCACGCTCGGCGCAGATAAAGCTTCTTTTGACACCATTGTCGCCAGCGGCTGGCGCGGTGCGCTGCCACACGGCAAAGCCAGCGACAAACGTGTTGAGGCGGGTGAGTTCATCACGCTGGATTTTGGCGCGCTGTATCAGGGTTATTGCTCGGATATGACGCGAACCTTTCGCATCCCCGATGCGAACCAGCCAGCGGAAGAAAGCGCGCTGTTTGCCGTGTACCAGATTGTCCTTGCGGCGCAGCGTGCCGCGGTGGCGGCAATTCGACCAGGTGCGCGATGCAATGAGGTAGACGCCGCAGCCAGGCGGGTCATTACCCAGGCGGGCTATGGCGATGCATTTGGTCACAACACCGGACATGCTATCGGCATTGAAGTGCATGAAAACCCACGTTTTTCCTCCGACGACACAACACCTTTGGTCGCTGGCATGCTGCTCACCGTTGAGCCGGGTATTTATCTGCCGGGGCAGGGGGGTGTGCGTATTGAAGATGTTGTGCTGGTTACGCCTGACGGCGGCGAGGTGCTCTATACCATGGCGAAAACATTGCTACACACGGGAGAGGCGTAATGGATTTATCGTTGCTAAAGGCGCTGAGCGAGGCGGACGCGATCGCCTCGTCAGAACAGGAAGTGCGGCAGATCCTGCTTGAGGAGGCGGATCGTCTTAATAAAGAGGTGCGCTTCGATGGTCTGGGATCGGTGCTGATCCGTCTCAATGAATCAACCGGTCCGAAGGTGATGATCTGCGCGCATATGGATGAAGTGGGATTTATCGTGCGTAGTATTTCCAGCGAAGGGGCGAT
Organism: Citrobacter sp. ABFQG; assembly: GCF_004322975.1. NCBI lineage: Bacteria > Pseudomonadati > Pseudomonadota > Gammaproteobacteria > Enterobacterales > Enterobacteriaceae > Citrobacter > Citrobacter sp. ABFQG. The sequence continues at coordinate 4,123,244 of NZ_CP036435.1, read as the reverse complement.
CGATGTATTGCCGGTGGGAAATGTGCGTATGGCGGCCAGACAACTGCAGCCGGTGCGGATCACCACCCGTGAAGAGAGCAAAATTCCCGGTCTGCTCGACGGAGAGCGCTGCGGTAATGAGGTCAATACGCTGCGGGTAGATATTGGCGCGCGATCTTATGATGAGGTACTCCAGGCCGGCGATCGCGTCACATTCGACACAACCTTTCAGGTCTTGCCGCACCAGCGAATCATGGGCAAAGCCTTTGATGACCGTCTTGGATGTTATTTGCTGGTGGCGCTACTGCGTGAATGGCATAACGCCATACTTCCTTGCGAGGTCTGGCTGGTGGCCAGTTCCAGTGAAGAAGTGGGACTGCGCGGAGGACAAACGGCTGCACGCGTTGTCGCACCGGATGTGGCATTTGTGCTGGATACCGCCTGCTGGGCCAAAAACTTTGATTACAGTGCGGCCAACCATCGGCAGCTCGGTAAAGGCCCGATGCTGGTGTTAAGCGATAAATCGCTGATTGCACCGCCAAAGCTGACGGCGTGGGTTGAAAGCGTGGCCGCTGACGCGGGTATTTCCCTGCAGCTCGATATGTTCAGTAACGGCGGCACCGACGGCGGGGCGGTGCACGTAAGCGGCACAGGGATCCCAACGGTTGTCATGGGACCCGCCACACGGTATGGACATTGCGCGGCGTCGATTGCCGACTGCCGGGACATCATCCAGACGCAGCAGCTGTTGTCGGCTCTTATTTCACATCTTACGTGCGAAACTGTGGCTCATCTGACGGATTTCAGGTGCTGATTTCGCGCTAATCAGGAGTTGTTATGCTAACGATTCAATTTCTTTGCCCGTTACCCAATGGTCTGCATGCGCGTCCGGCGTGGGAGCTGAAAGAACAGTGCTGCCAGTGGCAAAGTGAGGTGGTATTTATTAATCATCGCCAGAATGCGCGGGCGGATGCGAAAAGCTCGCTGGCGCTGATAGGCACCGGAACGCTTTTTAACGACAGTTGCAGCCTGTCCATTACTGGTCGCGATGAAGAACAGGCCCGGCGAGCGCTGGAGGAGTACCTGCTGCACCGGTTTATTGACAGCGATAGCGTTCAGCCGACCCCGGCGGAACTGGCGGCGCACCCGTTGCCGCGTTCGCTGATTCGCCTCAACCCGGACCTGCTGTACGGCAGCGTGCTGGCAGGGGGCGTGGGAGCAGGTACGCTCACGCTTTGGCAGAGTGATAACCTGGAAAGTTATCGTGCGATTGCGGCGAGTGCGGAAGACAATACCCGGCTGGAGCATAGTCTGGCGACGCTTGCCGAACAGCTCAATCAGCAGCTGCGCGAGCGCGACGGCGAGAGTAAAACCATCCTTAGCGCGCATCTGTCTCTGATTCAGGATGACGAGTTTGCCGGGAATATTCGCCGCTTAATGCTGGAGCAACATCTGGGGCTAGGGGCGGCAATCATTGCCAATATGGAGCTGGTGTGCGACAAGCTGTCGGCCTCCGGTAGTGATTACCTGCGCGAACGCGTCAGTGATATCCGTGATATCAGCGAACAGTTGCTGCACATCACCTGGCCTGAAAGACGGCCGCGTAATGCGCTGGTGCTGAATAAACCGACAATTCTGGTTGCTGAGGATCTGACGCCCAGCCAGTTTTTAAGCCTCGATTTGCAGCATCTGTCTGGCATGATCCTGGAGAAAACGGGGCGCACTTCGCATACCCTGATCCTTGCCCGTGCGTCAGCTATTCCGGTACTTAGCGGCTTGCCGCTGGCGGCCTTTAACCGGTATTCCGGGCAGCATGCGGTACTGGATGCCCGATGTGGGGTATTAGCCATCAATCCAGACGATGCCGTTCGCGGCTATTACGCGATTGCGCAGAAGCTGGCCGATGAATGCCAGCGGCGGCAGGCGCTTGATGCCGCCCAGCCTGCGTTGACCAAAGATCATCAGCGTATTGACGTTGCAGCGAATATCGGTACCGCGCTGGAAGCGCCGGGAGCGTTTGCCAATGGTGCGGAAGGGATTGGGCTGTTTCGTACTGAAATGCTGTTTATGGACCGCGACAGCGCACCTGATGAGCAAGAACAGTTTGAAGCCTACCAGCAGGTCTTACTGGCCGCGGGCGACAAGCCGGTTATCTTTCGCACCATGGATATCGGCGGCGATAAGAACATCCGCTATCTTAATATTCCGCAGGAAGAGAATCCGTTCCTGGGCTATCGCGCGGTGCGGATTTATCCGGAGTTTGCCGGGCTTTTTCGCACTCAGTTGCGCGCGATTTTACGGGCGGCGACCTTCGGCAATGCGCAACTGATGATCCCGATGGTGCACAGCCTCGACCAGATTTTATGGGTAAAAAGCGAACTGCAAAAAGCGTTGGTGGCGCTGAAAGCGGACGGCTTACGTCATGCTCCGACAATCTCATTGGGGATTATGGTTGAAGTCCCTTCGGTGTGTTACATCATCGACCATTTCTGTGATGAGGTGGATTTCTTCAGTATTGGCTCAAATGACATGACCCAGTACTTGTACGCCGTTGATCGCAATAACCCGCGCGTTTCGCCGCTGTACAACCCGATTACGCCGTCGTTCCTGCGCATGTTACAGCAGATTGTTCGCGTGGCGCACGAACGCGGTAAATGGGTGGGTATTTGCGGCGAACTGGGCGGTGAAGGACGTTATTTACCGCTGCTTCTGGGCCTCGGGCTGGACGAGCTGAGCATGAGCAGCCCACGTATTCCGGCGGTAAAAAGCCAGCTTCGTCAACTGGACGGCCGGGCATGTCGTGAGCTCGCCATGCAGGCCTGCGAATGCCGTAGCGCTCAGGAGATAGAAGATCTGCTAAACCAGTTTGCACCGCAGAAAGATGTGCGTCCGCTGCTGGCGCTGGAGAACATCTTTGTCGGCGAATCTCTGAGTAACAAAGAGCAGGTGATCCAGTTCCTGTGCGGCAATCTTGGCGTTAATGGACGGACTGAACATCCGTTTGAACTGGAAGAGGATGTCTGGCAGCGCGAAGAGATCGTCACCACCGCCGTCGGCTTCGGTGTGGCTATTCCGCACACGAAATCCCAGTGGATCCGCCATTCCAGCATCAGCATTGCCCGGCTTCTGCAGCCCGTTGACTGGCAGTCTGAGATGGGTGATGTAGAACTGGTGATCATGCTGACGCTGGGTGCCGATGAAGGCATAAACCACGTGAAGGTCTTCTCGCAGCTGGCGCGCAAGCTGGTGAACAAGCAGTTCCGCCAGTCGTTGTTTGCCGCTGAAAATGCTGAGAGCATTCTTGCGCTGCTGGAGGCAGAACTGACGTTTTAAGTTTGACAGCAAGAGTTGATAAGAGGGTCAGAAAGGGAAATTATCAATCAGAGAACGGTAGTTTCCCGGCCCTCAACAGCGTCATCTCTTGCTTGCAGAGCAGAACTACCGCCTGGCGACCTTTAACACGGCGGGAGGTCAGGGCTCTTTTCACGGTCCGACGATCCGCACCTGATTCCAGCATCTGAAAACACATCAGGGAGAGTGCACGTCTGTTCTTCATCGTATATTCACTTTATTGAGTAAGCCTGCAGGGTTTAGCTAAAGGCCGTTATTTTACAACGATCCTGGCTGAGATTACGAATCGTACAATAAATGACCGCTGCTGATATAATTTAAGAGCGGCCATGCGCGTAATCAACCTAAGGAGGTGCGCAATGGACAAAGCAGAAGTGAAGTCATTTGGTCTTCCAGACGAAGTTCGTGAGTTCCCTCACGGGCGACTGGAGCTTCTCGATGTGGGAGGTGCAATCGTCGGCCGTGCTGTCCTGGAGCCAGGCTGGCGGTGGTCTACGTCAGTTCAACCTATCGCTGGAACGAAGAGTTGCGAAGCCCCTCATTTTCAGTACCACGTTTCCGGTGTGCTGCGGGTAAAAATGGATGATGGCAGCGAATTTGATTGTAAGCCCGGTGAGCTGTCGCGCATTCCTCCAGGCCATGATGCCTGGGTGGTTGGCGATGAATCCGTGGTGATTGTTGATTTCCAGGGAATGGTCAATTGGGCTAAACACACAGACATCGGCTGTAACGACTCACCATAAAGCAAAGATGCGGCGGCCCTGGCAGGTGTTGATATAATCAACGCGCTGACTGAAAACGCGCGCCGTACTCTCCCGGCGTCAGGCCAAACTGACGCCGGAACAGGCGGCAGAAATAATCACTGTCATGGTATCCACACCGCTGTGCGACTTCGCTAATCGACAGATGGTATTTCTGCAAGATAATGCGCGCCTTCGCCATTCTTACCCACCGCAGATACTCGACGAACCCCATAGTGCCGTGCTGGGCAAACACTTTTGACAGGTGATTGGGTGTGATATTAAAAAACTGCGCCACGCTTTCGCGAGTCAGCGGCTGGGCATAGTTATCTTGTATCCAATTACACATACTATGATAGAGAAATTCAGCGCGTGGGCGCTCTGTGTCTGGGCGGGTATTCACCACGCTACGACACAGATGCAGCAGACTAAGCACCAACGGCTGAATGATATCCTGGGCCTGAGGAGAGCGGCTTAAATGCGTTAATGCGGTGAGCATCGCCTCGCCTTCGCCGCGCTGTGGATGGGGTAACTCAATACGGCGTACCGGACGAAGCAGCGATGCGGTTCGATTATCGTAAAAAGAGAGTCCCAGCCATGCCGGAGAAAAAACCAGGCTCAGCAGCATCACGGGTTTGTCGCCGCCGGGCAGATTGGCCGCTTTCGCCGGGATAAACAGCATGTCGCCTTCTGCCAGGTTATGCTGCTGTTTTTGCAGTTGGTTGCTGTATTCCCCACGTAGCACGATATCAAGGCGCGGAAGATCAATACATAAACTGCCGGTCGGTAACGTGGTGGGCTGGGTTGCGAACCACACGTGCCCCAGACACTGTGGGTTTAACACCAGGCCACTGAACAAATCGGCGAAAAACTGTTGGTCTGCGGGAAGGCCTGGCTCTTTCATCGCTCTTTCTCTGCGCTATAAGTGCATTAACTGTCTGAACTCTTTCACTTTACTCCGACTAACCGGGATTTCAAATTCCAGATCTTTTAAGCGCAAAATATAGGTATTGTTAAACCAGGGTTCGATCTCGCGGATTTTATTCAGATTCACGCAGAACGAGCGGTGGCAGCGGAAGAAATGCGAAGCCGGCAGTTTGCTGCAAAATTCGGTGATGTTCATCGGCATCACGTACGATTCGCGCCGGGTGTAGACAAACGTCATCTTTTCATGGGCTTCTGCGTAGTAGATGTCGTTGATCGGGGTCACGATGATCCGCTCATCTTTGATCAGGTTGATCGTATCGTTTTCGCGGGCCACCGGACTGGCGGGCGAAGTTCCCGTTTGCTGCTGTTGCCAGGCGGCTTCCAGCTTTTGCAGCATGCTGACAATGCGTGATTCCTGGTACGGCTTCAGAATGTAGTCAAAAGCTTCCAGTTCGAAGGCTTCAACGGCGTGCTCTTTCCACGCGGTAATAAACACAATAAAGGGTTTATGCGCGAACTGGCTGATATTTTGTGCCAGCAATACGCCGTCCAGCGAGGGAATATTAATATCCAGAAAAATGGCGTCAACGCGGTTGTGCTGGAGATATTTCAGCACGTCCAGACCATCGTCAAACGTGCCGACAATCTCCATCTGGCTGTGCTCTTTTATCAGCCAGCTCAGTTCCTGTTGGGCCAGGAATTCATCTTCAACAATGATGACTTTCACGACTTCACTCCTGGTTAAAGCAACAATGTGGCCGGTGCGGCTGCGGGCGAATGCTGATTCGGTACATAAAAGGCAATCTCAGTGCCTGGCTCCAGACGGCGGATATGTAATCCCTCACCGTAGAGCAGCTTAACGCGATGGTGCACATTCAACAGACCAATTTTATTGCCCGGCATTTCATTGGATTCGACCCGTTCAATCACTTTTGGATCGATACCGTGGCCCGTATCCCGCACGGCTATCCGTACCCGGTTACCACACTCCGCCACGCTGATGGTGACCACACCTTTCCCTTTGCAGGGCTGAATCCCATGGACGATAGCGTTTTCTACCAGCGGCTGAATCAGCAGGCTGGGAATATAACAGCTTACCTCTTCATCGATATCATAAATAACCGTTAGTTTGTCGCCAAAACGCGCTTGTTCGATGGCGATGTAATCCTTGATTTGATACAGCTCTTTTTTGATGTCGATCTGCTCATCGTCTTTTAATTCGATATTGTAGCGAAGATAACGCGACAAATTAAAAATGAGCTGGCGTGCGGTGTCCGGGTTAAGTCGCACCGACGACGAAATTGCGTTCAGGGCGTTAAACAGGAAATGAGGATTTATTTTACTTTGTAGTGCGCGTAGCTCTGCCTTATTTGCCATTTCACGTAGCTGTTCCGCCCGGGAAACTTCAAGCTGAGTCGAGATAATTTGCGACAGGCCAATAGCCATTTCCTGCAGCGAGGAGGTTATCTGGTGGGCGTGACAGTAGTAGATTTTTAGCGTACCGGTGACAACGCCTTTCTCCCACAGCGGGATCACCAGCATGGAATGTATTTCCGGTGTGCGATGCGCTTCATCATTGTTTTTAATGATGATTTTTCCGTAATTGATCGCCTGCTGAGTGGTAGGACTGACGAAATCATTGTTATCACGGTAGTTAAGTTCCCCCACGCCAACGTAGGCCAGAACGTGCTGGGTATTGGTAATTGCGACGGCGTCCGCATGGATGTCATGGCGAATAATTTCGCATACCTGGCGGAGCGACTCGCTGTTAACCTGCCGAAAAAGCGGCAAGGTTTTGTTGGCAATATCCAGCGCCAGCTTGGCCTGCTTTGCGGCGCTGGCCTCTTTCTCGCCCTCCACGCTTTGCACTAGCATGACGATAAAGCCAATGCAGACGCTGCCCAGGATCATTGGGATACCGATTTTTGAGACAATATCCAGTCCCAGTGCGGTAGAGGGGGCCCAGACGACGACGAGGATCATCGTCAGGGATTCGCACAGCATTCCGCCTAAAATGCCAGCTCGCCAGTGCTGCGCTTTAGGGATCTTACGGTTGATCCACCCGGCAATACAGCCTGCCAGAATACTGGTGATAAAACAGGGCAGGGCGGTGACGCCGCCGATGTCGATCAGATAGCGGTGGGTACCCGCGATGAGGCCTGTAATGATACCGACCCACGGACCAAACAGAATCCCCCCTGACATGACCGCGATAATACGCACGTTAACCAGTGAGCCTTCAACCGGTACGCCGGACCAGGTACTGAACAGGGCAAACATTGAGAAAATCGCGGTAACGGCGAGCAGCTCTTTTGGGGAGTGGGCTGATTTGTGCAACAGTTCGCGGAACAGGCGGATACGAATCAGGAAAAACAGACAGAACAGCATCAGTGCTGCCCGGTCAAATACCGCCAGCAGCATATTGAATATTTCGTGCACGGGTGACTCTTGCGCAAGGGTTAAACCTCTATGATAGGTAACCTGGGCCAGGATGACCAGCACCCACGCAGCCTGTGCCTAATGAGGAAAAACCATAATATTAAAAGGGGATTGTTGCATGATTGTTGTATTTACAATACCTGTCCTGTCAGCGCTGCATTCAAGGTAATGTATTTAACAACAAAATGTTAAATGATGGTAATTTTAAGCGGGTTGTGAAAATGAATATTTCCTCATTTTACTATGTTGTTCCTCTTTTTTGTCAGGAAAAAATATTTTGTTTTGCCTCTCGACAGAAGGAAATTATTCAGGCTATTTTCTAAACGTGCCACCATCGTGGCAGCGTCGCTCGGACGGTCCGGGCGCTAACGTTAATCTGAGGATATTATGGCTGACTCCCGCCCTGAACGTCGCTTTACGCGTATTGATCGCCTTCCCCCGTACGTTTTTAACATCACGGCTGAACTGAAGATGGCTGCGCGTCGGCGCGGCGAAGATATTATCGACTTCAGCATGGGGAACCCGGATGGGGCCACGCCTCCTCACATTGTTGAAAAACTGTGTACTGTGGCGCAGCGCCCGGATACGCACGGTTATTCCACTTCTCGCGGTATTCCGCGTCTGCGTCGGGCGATTTCCCGCTGGTACCAGGAACGCTATGACGTTGAGATCGATCCTGAATCCGAAGCCATTGTGACCATCGGTTCCAAAGAGGGACTTGCGCACCTGATGCTGGCAACGCTCGATCACGGTGATACGGTCCTCGTACCCAACCCAAGTTATCCCATCCATATTTATGGCGCGGTGATTGCCGGCGCGCAGGTACGATCTGTGCCGCTGGTCGAAGGCGTCGATTTCTTTAATGAGCTGGAGCGCGCGATTCGCGAAAGCTATCCGAAACCGAAGATGATGATCTTAGGTTTCCCGTCGAACCCGACGGCACAATGCGTTGAGCTGGAGTTCTTTGAAAAAGTTGTGGCTCTGGCTAAACGCTATGACGTGCTGGTGGTTCACGACCTGGCCTACGCTGATATTGTTTATGACGGCTGGAAAGCGCCATCGATAATGCAGGTACCGGGCGCTCGCGATGTCGCAGTTGAATTTTTCACTCTGTCGAAAAGCTACAACATGGCGGGCTGGCGTATCGGTTTTATGGTGGGCAATAAAACGCTGGTGAACGCGCTGGCGCGAATTAAGAGCTATCACGATTACGGGACCTTTACACCGTTACAGGTTGCGGCTATCGCCGCGCTGGAAGGCGATCAGCAGTGCGTGCGAGATATTGCAGAGCAATATAAACGTCGTCGTGATGTGCTGGTCAAAGGGCTGCATGAAGCTGGCTGGATGGTCGAGGTGCCAAAAGCCTCGATGTACGTTTGGGCGAAAATTCCAGAGCAATACGCCGGGATGGGGTCACTTGAGTTTGCCAAGAAACTGCTGAATGAAGCGAAGGTATGCGTTTCACCGGGGATTGGGTTTGGTGATTATGGTGATACGCATGTGCGTTTTGCGTTAATTGAAAACCGTGACCGTACCCGTCAGGCTATTCGCGGTATCAAAGCAATGTTCCGTGCAGATGGCCTGTTACCGACCAGTGCAAAATCGACTTCTGAAAGTACCGACTGACCGAATGTTCCCCCAAAATGCAAACAGGAGCCTGATGGCTCCTGTTTTTTGCTGCGTCTTTTAATTTAGATCATCAGGGCGAAAGTACCGGCCCAAACGATGACCATAAAAGAAATGCCCATAAAGAAATATTTCACTTTTCATCTCTCCGCATACCTTGGGTATGTCTAAATGAACATATGCTTACCTGACAGAGAGCTGATGCACGCATAAACGAAATGGAGAATTCCCCTCGTTTACTTGGCTGCATCACCTCAGAATTCTGAGCTTTAATGCTCCAGACGGCGCTAATGTACGCCTAAAAATGAGGTGAGACAAGAGGCATTTTTTTATTTAATTTTAATAACTTACAAGTGTCGTGATTCGGCGACAGTTTAATTTCTTTCGGTAATAAATTGCTATTGAGCGACGGAATGCTTACTCGGATAGTTCTCATATCGCCATGATGTTAATGCGGTTAATTTTTCGCGGAATTTAATAATGAAAAGGTTAAAAATGACCAGGTTAATGATGTTAGCACTCGTTCTTACGCCGTTGACGTCGATGGCGGCCTCGCCGCTGGCGTTCAATTTCAACTGCGCAAGTATTGGTGGTGTGAATAGTGATGGTAAAGGCAATGTCTGGATTGATGGCGGGAAGGCGACGGTGAAGGCTTTCAATGAAAACTATTGGGAGGCGACAAGTGGTAAAAATACCGTTTCTATCTCCCGCAAAGATGACGGAAATCCGGACGTATCCTGGACTGGACCTAATCGTAAGCACGGGGTTTGCCTGCCGGAGGATAATATTGATTATTCTCCAGCGAAAAAATCGACCAACGCAGGTCCGTCTTACTCCTGCTCTGCTGTTCAAAAGGGAAGTGCGGAAGATATTATTTGCCAGAGCCCATCGCTCTCTGCAATGGATCTGAAATTGAACGAAATTTTTAAACAGGCACTGGCTAAATCGAAGAATGATCCGATGTTAAAAGCAGAGCAGCGCGGTTGGATCAAAGGACGCAACGAGTGCTGGAAGGAGAAGGATGATGAGCCAGCCTGCATTGCCCGAAGCTATAGCGAACGAATGACTGAACTCCACAATAAATGGGGCGTGAAGTAATTCAGCCGTAGAAAAAAAGAAAGGCCTTGCGGCCTTTCTTTTCAGATATACAACGAGGCTTCACCCATCGGGCGCGTTTTGAAGCGACGGTGGATCCAGAGATACTGCTCGGGGGCGCGCATGATCTCTTTTTCGATAATTTTATTCATATAGGCCGCTGCCTGGCACTCATCAGACGGGTAACCTTCCATTTCAGGCGTGATGAACAGGCGATAACCAGAGTTATCTGCTTTTCTCACCATGGTTACGGTCAGCATCGCTGCACCAGACAAACGCGACAGCACGTAGGTACCGTTGGTGGTTGCCACATCTTTGACGGCAAAGAAGGGGGCAAACGAGCTTCCTTTACGACCGTAGTCCTGATCGGGGGCAAACCATACGGCTTCTCCTTTTTTCAGAGCACCGACAATACCACGCAGATTATTTCTGCCGATCATCGCCTTGTTGGAGCGCATACGACCACGGGTTTGGATCCACTCCATCAACTTATTGTTGTGCGGGCGATAGGTCGCCATCATTGGCTGACAAAGCCCCATTACGCGGCCACCCAACTCGAGCGACATAAAGTGTACGCCGACAACCATCACGCCACGATTTTGCAACTGGGCGCGCTTCAGGTTGTCCAGTCCTTCTACATCAAACCATTTACGCACCCGACGGTCCGGCCAGAACCAGGCCATACCTGTTTCAAGTAGCCCCATGCCGAGTGAACGGAAATTCTCATCGACCAGTTTGTCTCTTTCTTCCTGCGACAAATTTGGGAAACAGAGTTCGAGATTTTTACGTGCAATAGATTCACGGCGTTTTAAAAATGGACGAGCCAGCGTTCCTGTACGGGTACCAAGAAAACACAATACGGGATAGGGAAGCTGTACCAGTAACCAGAGCACTCCAACACCAAACCACGTGAGCCAGTAGCGCGGATGCAAAAACGCGCGTGAAAATTTACATTGGGGGAACATAAGCACCTGTTGTTGATACGAAATAGATGTATCGCGAAGATTCTTTGTCTTTCGCTTTACTCTCTGTACTGATCGTTAGGCCGCCATGAACGACATTGGTTCCTGTAAAGAGTGTAAAACTGAGTCAGGACAAAACCACGAGGGGGCATGAATGATCGGACGCACAATGTACACCCGAAAATTAATGTCAGCCAGAAATAATTACTCAAGATTCGTAAATGTTTTTAAGGCGATTAAGAACAAAAATTAACCTATATATAATCCGTTGTTTTTATGCAGATTAAATAAATGTCTGCCCGAGAGAGTAATAGTATGCAGGTGAAGGATTTTTGTAACTAAGATGTTGCTGAAATTGCACGAGGATAGGAATTGTCTTAGAATATAAAGTTAAGGGAGTGTAAGGACTTACGTTAAGTTTACGGCAAACAGGAGGTATCGCTATGCTCTATTTCTGGATCTTTCTCGCTCTGAGCATTTTGTGCGTCAGTTGCTATATCTGGCAGGTTATGGGCGCTGCGGCGTCAATCAGCGCTTTTCTCGGCATGGCCATCCTTACGGCATTAATTTACTTTTTTACTATGCGATTGACCAATGGTAACGAAATGGTAACCGGGTTATTCCTGTTTCTTGCTCCTGCTTGCGGTTTGATTATTCGCTTTATGGTGGGTTACGGTAAGCAATAATTTGGAATGTTACGTTTAGCAATAAATTATCACGTTGAGCTTTTTTATTTATCTGAGTTATTGAAGTGCCAGCATCGCTGGCACTTTTTTGTGAGAGCGAAATGAATTACCGGGCATCCGCCAACTGGAGTGAGGCTTCCTCGTGCTGAGCATTTTTTCGCTGTTGTTCAAGCTCCAGCGCGCCACGATGAGAGAGGTAGCAAAACAGGATGCAGCAGACAATCCCACCCATCAACAGATAGAATCCGCCATGCCATCCCATTTTGTCGACCATTACGCCAAACAGGCTGGTTCCCAGCGACGCGCCAAAAATGTAGCTCATAAATCCGCGTAAACCTACCGCTGACCCCACAGCGAAGCTGGGGACGATTTCCATCGTCTGAACAGAAGCGAGGAACTGTGGAACATAGATCAGGCAACCCACAATGGCGGCAAAAATAGTGACCATCAGCAGGGATTCACTTTTCCAGTAGCCGATCAAACAGACGAAAATCAGCGCCATACAAATCATGGCCAGCGGCATGCGACGGCCTTTAAACAGTTTATCGGTAAGCCAACCCGCCAGTAATGTGGAAGGGATTGCCGCCCATTCAAAAAACAGAAAAGCGATGCTCATTTGCTCTTTCGAGAAATGTTTTTCGGTTAACAGATAAATAGGCAACCAGCTAATCATGCCAAAACGCACCATATAGACGAAGACATCTACCAGTGAAACATACCAGGCATTCTTATTACGCAGCACATAGGTGCAGAAGATCTGGAAGGCACTCATATTTTCTGGCGCCTGGACAGTGTGTCGGGAATTTAATACGACTTTTTCTTCCGGCATCATTTGTTCCAGAGCCGGTAAGCCTTCCTGGCGTGGTGAACCTTTCCCCAGCATTAGCACAATAAAAGCGAACAGGACGGCCACACCGGCCGGAACAATATAGCTGGCACTTTGCCAGTGCTCGCTCCCCAAAATGGCAAAGGCGGCACCCACGATCGGGGCAACAATACCACCGCCAACATTGTGAGAGATATTCCAGAATGCGCCAACGCGTCCACGTTCTTTACGCGGAAACCAGTTGGCAATGGTAATAAATGAAGGGCCAACGCCCATACCCTGGAACAAACCATTGAAAACGACCAGAGCGGCAAAAATCCAGAATCCGGTACTGAATCCTAACCCGACGTTTACAATGGCGCACAGAATCAGGCCGCATGCCATAAAGACCTTAGGGCTGGCCTTGTCTGCCAGGCTGCTCATAATGCCTTTACTGATCCCATAAGCAATAAGCATGCAGCTGCTGAGTAGACCAATTTGTGTGGCACTGAGATCCAGATGTTCCTTCAGGTACGGTGTTGAGAGCGTGAAGTTATTGCGCACAATATAGTACGCAAGATAGCCAAGAAATACGCTGAGTAATGCCTGAATGCGGTATCGGCCATAAGTTTCCTGGACTTTCTCCGCCGGGACTTTATTTGCCGCTGGCCCTGCTTTAAATATTGATAACATATCATCACCTAAATTTATATTGATGTGAATATCAGGATTTTTCGCAGTGAAGAGTGAAATAGACGGCAGAGAAACTCAAGTTGATGAAATGAGTCACTATTGACACAATTTGTGGATTGCGTGGCTGATTTTGACTCTTTTTAAATAATGGATTTTAAATTCTATTCTTTTACGGACGTTTTTATCATCAGCGTGTGCGGATATTAACAAATTCAGGCTGCATTTTCGGGTATTCTTTACCGATGCCGTCACTTTCCGTTTGGTTATTCTACGAATAACCTTATTCTTAACTCTGGCAGTGATAAACGGGTAAGTTTTGTCTCAATATTATTTTTTGCACATGTTGGTATTTATGAACGGGATCACAAACAGACTTTTGGACCGGGGGCGTTGTTGGGCGATCTCGCTCTGTTTTATGTCGCTGTCGGTGAGTTGTCTGGCGCAGGGTAAAGAGCTGGTAATGGCAACAACCTTTTCACCGGGGGCAACGGCCTGGATTATTCAGCGTTGGCAGACGGAACCGGGGTCGGTGATGATTCGCACATTAAACCGGACCAGCAGTTCACTGGAACAACTGCTTGATACTGCCAATGCGGAGAACGTCGATTTGATTTTGACCTCGTCGCCCATGCTGTTGCAGCATCTTCAGGAGCATCAGAAGCTGGCGCCCTTCGATAATGTGCTGCCGGAAAGCCAGCGGCTGGTGCCGGACTCGATTCGTTCTACCTCCGTGGCTGTTGCGATATCTGGTTTTGGCCTGTTGATTAACCGTTCTGCGCTGGCGGCGCGTCATTTGTCGCCTCCTGCTGACTGGGGGGATTTAACGCATCCTAAATATCAGAACGCTTTGTTAATGAGTAGCCCGTCGCGTTCCGATACCAACCATCTGATGGTTGAGTCGTTGCTACAGCAAAAAGGGTGGGAAGAGGGCTGGGCGACATTACTGGCGAGTGCTGGAAATTTGGTGACGATTTCATCACGCAGTTTTGGCGTAGCCGACAAAATTAAGAGCGGCCTTGGCGTTGCGGGGCCGGTCATTGATAATTATGCCAACTTGCTGCTTAACGATCCTCACCTGGCATTTACCTATTTTCCACGCTCGGCGGTATCGCCAACCTATGTTGCTGTTCTCAATAACAGCCAGCACCCCAATGAAGCGCGTCGTTTTATCCGCTATTTGTTAAGCCCGGAGGGACAGCGGATCCTTGCGGATGCGAATACGGGGAAATACCCGGTAACGCAGCTCGCATCTGATAATCCCCGCGCTGCTCAGCAGGCCATTTTAATGAACCAGCCTGCGCTTAATTATCGGCTGATCCTTAAGCGGCAACAGTTGGTGCAGCGGATGTTTGATACCGCCATCAGTTTTCGTCTTGCGCAACTAAAGGATGCATGGCGGGCGCTATACAGTGCTGAAGCTCGTCTGAAACGCCCGCTACCCGAAATCAGAGCCTTACTGACCAGCGTTCCGATAGATGCCAAAAGTAGTGAAGATGAAGCCTGGCTTGCGCAGTTTGATAATAAAAGCGTTGCCGAACAGCAGATGATGGAGTGGCAGCTCTGGTTTCTTAAAAATCAGCGTCAGGCGATATCAAAACTGGAAGAATTAAAATGAAAGGGGGATCGATACTGCACCGTCTGCGTCAGCTCAGCATCAGCAGCAGTCTGCGAGGAGCCTTTCTGACGGGCGCATTACTGACGTTGAGCGTAAGCTGCGTCAGTTTGTACTCCTGGCATGAACAGAGCTCGCAGATACGCTATTCGCTTGATGATTACTTCCCGCGCGTGCATTCCGCTTTTTTGATTGAAGGGAATCTCAACCTGGTTGTGGACCAACTTAATGAATTCCTGCTGGCTCCCAATACGACGGTAAGGCTGCAACTGCGCAATCAGATAATCTCGCATCTGGATAAAATCGAAGTGCTGAGCAGGGGGTTGCAACCAGCAGAACAGCAGCAACTGGCGGTGATTTTGCAAGACAGCCGGGCGCTGATGGCGGAACTGGATCGGGTGCTCTACAACATGTTCCTTGTACGCGAAAAAGTGAGCGAACTTTCCGCGCGCATTGATTGGCTACATGATGATTTTACTACTGAGCTGAATTCACTGGTGCAGGATTTTACCTGGCAGCAGGGGACGTTGCTGGATCAAATCGAGGCCAAAAATGGTGATGCGGCGCTGTATCTCAAACGTGCCCGAGAGGTGCAAAACGAGCAGCAGCAGGTTTACACCCTGGCAAGAATTGAAAACCAGATCGTTGATGATTTACGCGACAGGCTTAATGAACTGAAATCGGGTAGCGACGACGGAATGCTGGTGGAGAATCACATCCGCTACCTGGAAAATCTGAAGAAAACGGCGGATGAAAATATCCGTACCCTTGATGACTGGCCCAGCACTATCACCCTGCGACAAACTATCGATGAGCTGCTGGAAATCGGGATGATGAAAAATAAAATGCCCGATACCATGCGCGATTATGTCGCAGCGCAAAAAGCGCTCGTTGATGCCAGCCATGCCAGAGAGGCCACACTTGGGCGCTTTCGAACACTGCTTGAAGCGCAACTGGGGAGTAGCCATCAGCAAATGCAGACGTTTAACCAACGGTTGGAACAAATTGTTCGTGTCAGCGGTGGACTTATCCTGCTGGCGACGCTGCTGGCGCTACTTCTCGCCTGGGGGCTTAATCACTTTTTCATTCGTTCGCGTCTGGTGAAACGTTTTACTGCGCTCAACCAGGCCGTGGTGCAAATTGGTCTTGGCAGAACGGATGCCACTATCCCGGTATATGGACGCGATGAACTGGGGCGTATCGCAGGCTTGCTGCGCCATACTCTGGGCCAGTTGAGCGCGCAAAAAAATCAGCTGGAGCAGGAAGTGACAGAGCGCAAAGAGATTGAATCCGATCTTCGCGCAACGCAGGATGAGCTGATCCAAACCGCAAAACTGGCAGTGGTCGGCCAGACTATGACCACGCTGGCGCACGAGATTAATCAACCGCTGAATGCGCTGTCGATGTACCTGTTTACGGCGGGGAGGGCAATTGAACAGGGGCAATCCGCTCAGGTCAGAAGCACATTAACCAAAGCGGAGGGACTGATTACTCGCATTGATGCCATTATCCGTTCGCTGCGTCAGTTTGCGCGCCGAGCCGAGCCAGGTACGCCTCTGCATCCGGTCGATCTCCGACAAACGTTCAATGCTGCCTGGGAACTGTTGTCCATGCGGCATAAGCCACAGCAGGGTACGCTGACGCTCCCAGATCGGAGCGTGTGGGTGGCTGGTGATGAAGTGCGTATTCAGCAGGTGCTGGTAAACGTCCTGGCAAATGCGCTGGATGCCTGTCCGGTAGCGGCGAAAATAGATGTTCACTGGCAGGCCGAAGGCAGCCGGTTGTGCGTATTTATCAGCGATAACGGCCCCGGCTGGCCTGGGGCATTATTACCATCACTGTTAAAACCGTTTACCACCAGTAAGGATGTTGGCCTCGGTATTGGCTTATCGATTTGTGTATCGTTAATGATGCAAATGAACGGCGAACTGCGCCTGGCGTCAACCCCGGGGCGCAATGCCTGCGTCGTTCTGCAATTTAATCTGACGGATGTAAACGATGTTGAGTGATGAATATTCTGTTCTGCTTATTGATGATGATGCCGATGTTCTCGACGCTTACACCCTGTTACTTGAACAGGAGGGATATCATGTATTCGCATGCAGTAACCCTTTTGATGCCCGAAATTGGTTGCAGGCCGACTGGCCAGGGATTGTCCTGAGCGATGTGTGTATGCCTGGCTGTAATGGAATCGACCTGATGACGTTGTTTCATCAGGATGACAATCAGCTTCCGATCCTGTTGATCACCGGGCATGGCGATGTTCCGATGGCGGTGGACGCGGTGAAGAAAGGGGCGTGGGACTTTCTGCAAAAACCGGTTGATCCTGGCAAACTGCTGGTGTTGGTAGAGGATGCGTTGCGTCAGAGAAAATCTGTGATTGCACGTCGTCACTATTGCCAGCAAAAGCTACAAGTTGAACTGGTCGGCTACAGTTACTGGGTTAATCAGTATCGCCAGCGTTTACGGCAACTGGCGGAAACGGATATTGCCGTCTGGTTTTATGGCGAGCCGGGAACCGGGCGTATGACCGGGGCCCGTTATTTACATCAACTTGGGCGCAGCGCTGAAGGCGCGTTTATTCGCGGTGAACTGACGCCCGGGAACTCGGAACAACTCAATGACCTTATTGCCCAGGCGCAAGGGGGAACGCTGGTTCTGAGCCATATTGAGTGCCTGACGCGTGAACAGCAACACCAGTTGGTGCATTTGCAAAGTCAGGAGCGACGTCCGTTTCGCTTAATTGGCATTGGCGCCACTTCGTTGGTGGAACTGGCGGCAACCAACCAGATTGTGGCCGAACTCTATTACTGTTTTGCGATGACGCAAATTGGTTGCCAGCCGTTGTCTCAGCGCCCGGATGATATTGAACCGCTGTTTCGCCATTATCTGCAGAAAGCCTGTCTGCGTCTGAACCATCCTGTGCCTGAGGTTGACGGGGAATTACTAAAAGGTATGCGGCGTCGCGTGTGGTTAAGCAATGTTCGGGAACTGGCCAATGCCGCCGAGCTTTTTGCCGTTGGGCTATTGCCACTGGCTGAAACCGCGAATCCGCAACTGCATTTGCCTCAACCGACACCGCTCGATCGTCGGGTCGACGAGTACGAGCGGCAGATCATTACTGAAGCGCTAAATATCCATCAGGGGCGTATTAATGAAGTCGCAGAGTATTTACAAATCCCGCGTAAAAAACTCTATTTACGCATGAGAAAATACGGACTGAGCAAAGAACACTATAAGTTTTAGCAGGCGGAATGTGGGGATGAAGAGGCGTTGACAGTATTTCGGTGGCGGCGTGAGCGTTCACCGAAATATGTGACGAAATTCCGGGTGATTATTGAGGGGTTTTGCTTACCACATCAGATCATCAGGAATGACAAAATCAGCATACGGATCGTCTTCATCCTTAGCTTCCTGGCTCAGTTCGCAATTAAGCACGATATAGCTTGCATCGCGCTGGGCAATCTTGTCGGCGACGACTGCCGGAATGATGGCGTATTCGCTCTCGCTACCACTTTCAGCCGTCAGACGGGCAATAGCCAGGCGGCCCTTGATCAACTGAGACTGAGTCACCTTATCAACATAGACTTTTTTGATCAGATTATTGTCAGTAAAGTTGTAACCAATATCGCCACGGGTAATGGTGATTTTATTCATTTCAATTAGTTGCTTGATCTGCGCTTTATACTCTTTAGACAACGTGGCCTGCTTCTGTTGTTCGCTGAGTTGCTTATCACGCTCGATCTGCGCTTTTTTATTCTCTTCAACCGCTTCTCTGGCTTCACGAGCCTGAACGCGCGATTTTTTCGCCGTTCTCTGCACTTTCGCCATTTTTTTGCTGCTGACCAGACCCGCTTTAAGCATCTGTTCTTGTAGGGTAAGTTTTGTCATTGTCGCTTCTAATCCAAAAAATCATTGTAAGGATTATAACCTTAACGTTCGGTGGGACGCCAGAATGATGGCCGTAGTCACGGCTGTTATCTCGGCTGCTATCACTGTCCTGAGTCTCTCTCCCTTGCTGAATCAGTTGATGATTACCTGATTTTTTTAATAAAAAATAATATGCCGAATAAGTTAATAAGATGGAGCATAGGTTTGCAGATTCACATTAGACAGCGTTTTATTCTGATTGAAGTAATTAAATAGAGTTATCCTGGTAAATATTTAATCTAAAAAACAAACAGTTGCCCATTGCTCAAATTTAAAGAGCCGCTTCTTTACGCCGATAACCATAATGAAAATATGGACAATGGAGGGAAGTGGCATGTGGTGGGTTTATCGAATGCCGATGAAAATGAAGTTAATAATCGCGCTACAACCACTATTACTGGCGTTGTGTTGGTTTGCAGGTTCAGGAATATTGACGCGTATTGAGACAGAACGGCAGATGGAGAATATTGCCCAACTGACAGCGCTCGCACGCAGTGCTGGAAATGTGGTGCATGAACTGCAAAAAGAACGGGGAATGAGTGTCGGATTTCTGGGGGCTGCAGGGACTACGTTCAAAGATGAGTTAAACGCACAGCGGGCTTTGACCGATCGCGAGATCGAGGTATTCGTGCGCTCGTTGTCCGATACTGCATTACCGGAAGGGGATGTTGCTACCTCTGTCGCTGCGTTTAAGAAAAACATTCTTTCGCTCGCCACCATCCGGGAAAATGTCACGCAGTTGGGGCTTCCGGCCGCAGATGTGGTTAAGTTTTACACCAACGCCATTGCTGATGTGCTGAGTTTTGTCGGCAAGTTGGGGCAGTTGACGGATTCTGGCGAAATGGCAAACGCATTTGCCGCCTACTACAATCTGCTGAATTTGAAAGAACAAGCGGGTATTGAACGGGCACTGTTATCAAATATCTTTTCCTCCGGTCATTTCGCCGACGGACAGTTACATCAGCTCAGTGATGTCGTCAGTAAACAGAACGTCTGGCTGGCACAATCGTTGCGCCTGAGCTCGCCTGAACAGGCGGCCATGTTGAAAAATCGCTTACAATCTGCAGAAGCGTCAAAAGCCCTCTCATTTCGTGAAACCGCGTTTAATCATGTCGAGAACGGTGGATTTGGTGTCGATCCTACTACCTGGTTCAAAGTACAAACCCAGCGTATTGAAGTGATGCGGCATATAGAAAATGTGACGGCGAATCTTCTGTTGGCGAATGCAGAAAAACTCGCGCAGGATGCACGAAAAAACTGGCAAATATATATGGTCGTCAGCTTGTTAGCGCTACTGGCATCATTGACCTTCGCTGGAGCCATCGCAATCAATATGCATCGCCAATTCAGCGACACGCTGCGCAAGATTGCGGGGATGAATGGCGATCTGACTCAACGTCTGGCGACGCCGGGTAAAGATGAGCTTTCCTCACTTAATCGTGCCTATAACACGATGCTGGAAAGTATTCAGCATATCGTACAGGAGATTAAACAAGGCGCCGTGGTTTTGTCCGATGCCAGCAGCAGTATTACGGTGGGAAATCAGGATTTGGCTCAACGTACAGATGAACAGGCTGCATCAATAGTACAAGCCGTGGCCAGTATGGAGCAGCTATCAACTGCGATTACGCAAACAGCGGATAATGCCCGCGAAGCGGAGCATCTGACAATCAGGCTGGAAAAAGAGGTCCGACAGGCCAGTAACGTTGCCACTGCGGCGAACCAGAGTATGGGGGATATTCGCGCTTCCAGTGAGAAAATATCGAATATTGTGACCTCAATTGATGATATCTCGTTTCAGACTAACTTACTGGCGCTGAATGCGGCAGTGGAAGCTGCGCGGGCAGGAGAGATGGGCAGGGGGTTTGCGGTTGTGGCCAGTGAAGTGCGGAATCTTTCGCAGCGTTGCGCCAAAGAAGCTAACCAGATCCGCGAGCTGGTTGCGCAGAACATGGTTAAAATTAGTGAGGGCGTTGAGCGGGTCACGGCGTCCGCTACCGCGCTGGAAGCGGCAGCGGACAATACCACCAGTATGAAGCAATATATTGCGGATATCGCGCGCGTGGCGACAGAACAGTCGCAAGGGGTAACCCAGATAAACCAGGCTCTGCGACCGATGGAGCAGGTTACGCAGCAAAATGCGGCGCTGGTTTCTCAGGCCGCGAGCGACAGCCAGCGGCTGGACAATCTGTCGGTCACCATGAAGGGGCTGGTCAATCGTTTTGTTGTCTGACATGACGCCGCTGTACCGATCCGGTAAACGCGCCGGATCGGTCAGTTGTCGTCATCTTAGTGTGATGGTATGAAGCAAATATTGGGCGGGTTAAGCAAAGATTCCTGACATAGCAATCTTGTCGCTGGTAAAGTGAACAACCGATACCGAGATGTGGCCAGAAGGGAATTCCGTGTGACTGAACGTATTGATTATGAGACTGAAAAATACAGCTTTACTGAGGCGACTGAGAGCTCCCGCCTTACCGGCCAGTGGGCTGATGTTATTACTGAATGTCGCGAATTGAAGGCGGGACCGCAAGAGCGTCTGCGTATTGCTTTATTGAATGTGGACTACGTGACCAGTTTTGAGTTGCCTTTCCGCCTGTTATTACTCCGTACCCCGCAACTGATTGCCAGCGTGCGTGAAGAGCTGCAGCTTAGTCAGAAAAACGTCATCTTTAACGGCAAACGCTTTGGTTGTGTTTACAGCCTGAAAGCGAGTCTCGGTGGGATACCGGATGAATTTCAGTACCGCCTGTCGCATCGAATCCGGCGCATTAGCCCTGCAGGTTCAAGCGAAGCGCCATTTCAGCAGATTGCTAAAACAGTAAAAGCACCACGCGAACGTCTGAAGCTGGCACTTGAATCAGGCCTTGATGTCACTGCACTGGACGGGCTTTTCTGGTTTGGCAGCCAGCGTATTGCCGCTGATGTGTTGAGGCTGAGAAAAGCAGGGATGCGGATAGCTACAAAGCAGACAATGGTGTCCGACAATCTTACTGCAACAGTGAGGAATGTGCCGTTTTATCGCCTGGCTAATTAATGGATGAACATGAGAAGTATATATGGTGTCCCCTGCAGGAATCGAACCTGCAACTAGCCCTTAGGAGGGGCTCGTTATATCCATTTAACTAAGGGGACGAAGCGGCACGAGTATAGCGTTTTTTACTCACAACGGTAAGTCTCAGGCCGCCCGACTGCTCAAACAGTCACCATTCAGGCCTGTTTTTTCTGGTTTTTCTGCGTTTGCTCATCACGCTTTGCTTGTAACCGGGCTTCTTCCTTGCGTTTGTTGCTCATATCATTGCGGATCTGCGCATGGCTCATCAGCGCGAAAATAAACGTTCCGCCACAGATATTCCCGGCGAGCGTTGGTAGCGCAAAGGGCCAGAAAAAATCACTCCAGTGTAGCGTGCCATTAAAGACCAGATAGAGAATTTCCACCGAGCCAACGACGATATGCGTGGTATCGCCTAACGCAATCAGCCAGGTCATCAGAATAATGACCACAATTTTTGCCGCCCCGGCGGCGGGGAACATCCACACCATGGTGGCAATTAACCAGCCAGAAATGATGGCGTTGGAAAACATCTCCACAGGAGAGTTTTTCATCACATCCATGCCAATCTTGACGAAAGCATCGCGGGTCTCTTCATCAAAAATCGGCATATGTTCAAACGCCCATGCTGCAACCCCGGTGCCAATAATATTACCCAGCAGTACCACGCTCCACAGGCGCATCAACAGGCCAAAATTGCCGAGGGTAGGGTTTTGCATCACCGGCAGTACGGCGGTGACGGTATTTTCGGTAAAGAGTTGTTGGCGGGCCATAATGACAATAATAAAGCCGAAGGTATAACCGAGGTTCTCGAGTAAAAATCCCCCTGGCACACCTTCCAGCTGTACGTGAAAAATCCCTTTAGCCAGTAGCGAGGCGCCCATCGACAGTCCGGCTGCGATGGCTGACCACAGCAGGGCCATTGCGTCGCGCTCCATCTCTTTCTCCCCATCCTGGCGAATATGTTCATGGATCGCCATGGCGCGGGAGGGGAGTCTGTCCTCATCAAGCTCTATCTTTTTCCCTGTTAGTTTTTCATCGCTTTCCACTTCGAGTTCGTCGCTGTGTCGATCAATCTTATCTTTCTTGATGTCATTCATGGCCGAATCCTGAATAAGCACGTATTGCTAAAGCGTAGCGGCTTTTCTCTGAAAATCAGCGGGAGAAAGTCTGAGATAGCAAAAATAGTAACGTTTGTTTTTATCGGGTTAGTTAGAATAGAACCGCCGCGGAGTGCGTATTACCAGGCTATGATCAAATCAGTAAGACAGGGTATATAGACATCATTTGACGTGCTGTTACAATCGCTCACATCTAAACAGGCGGATACGTCATCGTTCCGTCATGGATGGCAATCAGCGATAGCCATAAAACACAGGGAGATACTTATGAAGCTTCGCCTGTCGGCGCTTGCGCTGGGAACCACACTTTTGGTGGGGTGTGCGAGCTCCGGTACTGAACAGCAGGGGCGTTCGGACCCATTTGAAGGGTTCAACCGTACCATGTACAACTTCAACTTTAACGTGTTGGATCCCTATGTTGTTCGACCGGTTGCAGTGGCCTGGCGTGATTATGTTCCGCAGCCGGCGCGTAATGGTTTAAGCAACTTTACGGGGAACCTTGAAGAACCGGCCGTCATGGTCAACTATTTCCTGCAAGGCGATCCTTATCAGGGGATGGTGCACTTTACCCGTTTCTTCCTGAATACCCTGTTAGGTATGGGCGGCTTTATCGATGTGGCAGGTATGGCTAATCCGAAGTTGCAGCGCGTTGAACCACACCGCTTTGGCAGTACGTTAGGCCACTATGACGTGGGTTACGGGCCGTATATGCAGCTTCCGTTCTACGGTAGTTTCACACTGCGTGATGACGGCGGCGATATGGTCGATACCCTGTATCCGGTACTGTCCTGGCTGACCTGGCCGTTGTCGATAGGCAAATGGACGGTTGAAGGGATTGAAACTCGCGCGCAATTGCTCGATTCTGACGGTCTGCTGCGTCAGTCTTCCGATCCTTACATTATGGTGCGTGAAGCTTACTTCCAGCGTCATGACTTTATTGCGAATGGTGGGAAACTCAAACCAGAAGAAAACCCGAACGCGAAAGACATTCAGGACGATTTAAAAGAGATCGATTCTGAGTAAGGAATTGGGCAAATAAAAAGGTGAGCGAAAAAGCTCACCTTTTTTACGTCTGAAGAAAATCAGAATGCGTAGTTGAAGTTTGTACCAAACAGCCAGGCTTTACCTTCAGAATCGAAAGTATACGGGCCTTCTTTAACGGTCACTTTCTGGCCGTGCATATAAGAAACGCCGACGTCAATGGATGCGTCATCATTGAATGCGTAAGTCGTACCCGCACTCAGCCACAGACGATCCTGGTCCGGAATGGAGATGGAACGCTTGCTTGCTGGAACCGGGCTATCGTCATAAGCAATACCGGTACGGAACGTCCAGCTTTTATCCATATAGTAAGTTGTACCCAATGCAATGCGGTAAGAATCTTTGAAGCCTTCTTCTTTATAGAACAGTGTCTGTCCATTGGAACCTGTGGCTTTCAGCTCCTGGAACTGACTCCAGCTGGTATAGGCCATGCTGTAGTGGATAGCCCACTGTGGTGCAATACGGTTATAACCTGACAATTCCCACATTTCAGGCAGGTTAAGTGTCAGAGAACCCGGGACGGTGGCATTGGTCGTTCCCCATGGGAATGTAGTGCCAGCGCCAGGTATGGCGTTCGCCTGGGTACGGATGCCACTCTTATAATCGCCATCAAAATCAATTTTAACTTCAGAACGGTACGTTAAACCATAACGGTTATTTTTATCCAGTTCGTACAAAATCCCGGCGTTCCAGCCGTAGCCCCATTCGTCCCCTTTCAGGCTGGCAATTTTGTTGCTGACCTTCGGTAATGCAGCCGTTTGCTCACCAGAATAACGTTCAATTTTTGCATCAGCATAAACGGCGTTAAAACCGAGACCGAAGCTCCAGCTATCATTCAGACGGTAGGCGCCGCTCAGGTTAAGGTTGACCGTTTTAAGGTCGGTCTTACCGCCGTATTCACCAACGATGTAGCTGTCGTTAAATTCGGTAGCCAGACCATAGTTTGAGGTAACGGAAGCACCCCAACCAAACTGTTCGTTGATAGGCATCACGAAGTGAGCATTGGGAACCCACGCCGTAGGCGCGATGTTGTCCGCATCAGTGCTGCGTCCGGTGTATGGCGATTTACCGGAAATATTAACGTCTGGATCGATATACACCGCACCTGCTGAGAAAGTAGGGCGATCGAACATCATAATCAGTGCCGGGTTACGACTGGCGTTTCCTGCATCATCTGCAATTGCGCCTTCACCCGAATATGCCCGGCCAAGGCCAGAGGAAGAAAATTCGTTTAACTGAAAGCCTGCAGACCAGGCCTGTGTGGAGATAATTGCCACTGCGACTGCGAGAGCAGACTTTGTAAACAGGGTTTTCTGGCTCATGACCATAACCTCATAGATTTATTTTTATACAAACAATGTTACATACCGTAACAGGAGCGCGAAGTGTAGGGTCTGAGGTACGACTTAGAAATCAGACCAGTGGCGTGAGTATAGGTCGGACCAGCTGGAATGTTGCAAGTATGTTTATAAATATTTTCAAATTTGATCAGAGAAACGCGATCCAGCTGGCAAAATTGCGGAGGTGCGCACTCACCTGTTTGGGCGATTTTTGTTTTAGATCATTTTTAAGTGTGATTTCGGTCACTTATCGCATTTCGTACAATTAACGACTGGAGAGGCGAATAATGGGAGCGTAAAATATCCCTATCGTTTATCTGGCACCTCAGGTGCGA
The DNA here is from genome assembly GCF_004322975.1 of Citrobacter sp. ABFQG. NCBI lineage: Bacteria > Pseudomonadati > Pseudomonadota > Gammaproteobacteria > Enterobacterales > Enterobacteriaceae > Citrobacter > Citrobacter sp. ABFQG. Next base: position 4,097,510 of record NZ_CP036435.1, on the reverse strand, counting down.
ATACAGAGGAAATCTACAATGAGTAAATGCAGTGCTGATGAAACCCCGGTTTGCTGCTGTATGGATGTTGGCACCATCATGGACAACTCCGATTGCACCGCGTCCTACAGCCGTGTGTTCGCGAATCGCGCAGAGGCAGAAGAAACACTGGCCGCTCTGACTGAAAAGGCACGTGGCGTGGAATCTGAGCCTTGCCAAATCACTTCGACCTTTACTGAAGTGTCAGAAGGTGTGCGTCTGGATATCGACTTTGTTTTTGCCTGTGAAGCTGAAACGCTGATTTTCCAGCTGGGCCTGCGTTAATCCCCTCTGCAAAAGCCCTTGCTATCTGATAGCAAGGGCTTTTTCGTAACTGTCAGTGATTATTCACTGTGTCTTAGCTCCCACTTTCTTTTCTCCCCGCTTGGCTAAATGTAAAAAATTGGTTAAGACTATGATCAGGTCAGACCACTTATTTTATTTTTTTACAGGGGAGTGTTATGAGTCAGGCTTTACCGCTGGTTACCCGCCAGGGCGACCGTATTGCCATTGTAAGTGGATTGCGTACGCCATTTGCTCGTCAGGCTACCGCGTTTCATGGCATTCCCGCCGTTGATTTAGGAAAGATGGTCGTCGGTGAGCTGCTGGCGCGCAGCGAAATTCCTGCCGATGTGATCGAGCAACTGGTTTTTGGCCAGGTGGTGCAAATGCCTGAAGCACCAAATATTGCTCGTGAAATTGTGCTGGGAACCGGCATGAATGTACATACCGATGCATACAGCGTGAGCAGGGCCTGCGCGACCAGTTTCCAGGCGGTGGCGAATGTCGCGGAAAGCCTGATGGCGGGGTCTATTCGTGCTGGAATTGCGGGTGGTGCGGACTCCTCGTCAGTCTTGCCTATTGGCGTTAGTAAAAAGCTGGCGCGGGTGCTGGTGGATGTCAATAAGGCCCGGACAACCGGTCAACGCCTTAAACTCTTTTCCCGATTGCGCTTACGTGACCTGATGCCTGTGCCGCCGGCCGTCGCCGAGTATTCCACCGGTTTGCGTATGGGGGATACGGCTGAGCAAATGGCCAAAACCTATGGTATTACCCGAGAGCAGCAGGATGCTCTGGCGCACCGCTCTCATCAGCGTGCCGCTCAGGCATGGGCTGAAGGAAAGCTGGCAGATGAGGTAATGACTACCTACGCGCCACCGTTTAAAGATCCTTTTTCAGAAGATAACAACATTCGCGGTAACTCTACGCTGGCCGATTACGCCAAACTACGTCCGGCGTTTGACCGCAAGCACGGCACCGTCACCGCGGCAAACAGTACCCCGCTAACGGACGGCGCTGCCGCCGTGATCATGATGACGGAGTCGCGTGCGAAAGAGTTGGGGCTGGTGCCGCTGGGGTACTTGCGTAGTTTTGCTTTTACCGCCATCGATGTCTGGCAGGACATGCTGCTGGGACCGGCGTGGTCAACACCGCTTGCCCTAGAGAGAGCCGGTCTGACGATGGCAGATTTAACCCTGATCGATATGCATGAAGCCTTTGCCGCGCAAACGCTGGCGAATCTTCAGCTGTTGGGTAGCGAACGTTTTGCCCGCGACGTGCTGGGCAGGAGGCATGCCACTGGCGAGGTTGATGACAGTAAATTTAACGTGCTGGGCGGATCGATTGCCTATGGACACCCCTTTGCTGCCACCGGTGCGCGCATGATCACTCAAACCCTCCATGAGCTGCGTCGTCGTGGCGGCGGTTTTGGTTTAGTGACAGCCTGTGCAGCTGGTGGTCTGGGTGCGGCAATGGTTCTGGAGGCGGAATAATGGAAATGACATCGGCTTTTACACTAAACGTACGTCTGGATAACGTTGCTGTTGTCACCATTGATGTGCCCGGAGAGAAAATGAACACCCTGAAAGCAGAGTTTGCTTCTCAGGTGCGGGCCATTCTGAAACAAATCCGCGATAACAAAGCATTGCGTGGTGTGGTGTTTATTTCGGCTAAACCCGATAACTTCATTGCCGGGGCGGATATCAACATGATTGGTAGCTGTCGCAGCGCGCAGGAAGCCGAAACGCTGGCCCGTCAGGGGCAGCAGATGATGGCGGAAATTAATGCTTTACCGATCCCGGTTATCGCCGCGATTCATGGTGCATGCCTCGGCGGTGGCCTGGAGATGGCGCTGGCGTGCCACAACCGTATTTGTACCGATGATGCTAAAACCGTACTGGGTTTACCGGAAGTACAACTTGGCTTGTTGCCCGGCTCCGGTGGTACGCAGCGGCTGCCGCGCCTGATTGGCGTCAGTACCGCACTGGATATGATCCTCACCGGAAAACAATTACGCGCAAAACAGGCGCTGAAAGTTGGTTTAGTGGATGAAGTTGTACCGCATTCCATTTTGCTGGAAGCGGCCGTTGAACTGGCTAAAAAGGACAGTTCTGCGCAACGAACACTGCCCGTGAGAGAGCGAGTGTTGGCGGGGCCGCTGGGGCGGGCGCTGTTGTTCCGCATGGCCAGTAAAAAGACGGCGCAAAAAACGCAAGGTAACTACCCTGCAACAGAACGTATCCTTGAGGTCATCGAAACCGGGCTAGCGCAAGGCAGCAGTAGTGGTTACGACGCAGAGGCCCGTGCGTTTGGTGAGCTGGCGATGACATCCCAGTCTCAGGCGCTACGGCACATCTTTTTTGCCAACACCGACGTGAAAAAGGATCCGGGAAGCGATGCGAAGCCCGGTCCGCTGGACAGCGTTGGCATTTTGGGCGGCGGTCTGATGGGGGGCGGTATTGCTTATGTGACGGCCTGTAAAGGCGGCTTGCCTGTGCGCATCAAAGATATAAATGCTAAGGGAATCAATCATGCGCTGAAGTATAGCTGGGATCAGCTTGAAACGAAGGTTCGCCGCCGTCATATCAAAGCCAGCGAACGCGATAAACAACTGGCGCTGATTTCGGGATCGATCGACTACCGTGGCTTTGCGCATCGCGATTTGATTATTGAAGCCGTGTTTGAAGATCTGTCGCTAAAACAACGGATGGTGGCAGAAGTTGAGCAAAATTGCGCACCTCATACCGTTTTTGCTTCTAACACCTCATCTTTGCCCATTGGCGATATTGCCGCGAATGCTACCAGGCCTGAACAAGTGATTGGTTTACACTTTTTTAGTCCGGTGGAAAAAATGCCATTGGTCGAAGTGATCCCACATGCCACGACCTCCGAGCAGACGATTGCAACTACCGTTAAGTTAGCGAAAAAACAGGGCAAAACGCCGATAGTGGTCAGAGATAAGGCCGGCTTTTACGTTAACCGCATTTTAGCGCCTTACATTAACGAAGCGATTCGTATGTTGACCGAGGGCGAGCGGGTCGAAACCATAGACGCCGCGCTGGTTAAGTTTGGTTTTCCAGTTGGGCCAATCCAACTTTTGGATGAGGTCGGAATTGATACGGGCACTAAAATTATACCAGTGCTTGAGGCTGCATATGGAGAACGTTTTAGCGCGCCTGCAAATGTTGTTGCTTCAATTTTGAATGACGATCGCAAAGGTAGAAAAAATGGTCGGGGTTTCTATCTTTATGGTGTGAAAGGGCGTAAAAGCAAAAAACAGGTCGACCCTGCAATTTATACGCTTATTGGCGTTCAGGGTCAGGGCCGACTTACCGCTGCACAGGTAGCAGAGCGGTGCGTCATGTTAATGCTCAATGAAGCTGCTCGTTGTTTCGACGAGAAGATAGTCCGTAGCGCACGTGATGGCGACATCGGCGCTGTATTTGGTATTGGTTTTCCGCCATTCCTCGGCGGCCCGTTCCGGTATATGGATTCACTCGGCGCGGGAGAAGTGGTTGCGACTCTGCAACGGCTGACCACGCAATACGGCTCGCGGTTTGCGCCGTGTGAACAGTTATTGCAGATGGCGGCACACAGTGAAAAATTCTGGAATATTGGGGAAACTGACCTGAATTCATGAGGTCAAAGGTAGGATGAATCCGCACTGAATGTATGGCTCGCGCTCAAAATGTAAACAGAGATTGACTATACTTACGCCGTTGAGGTAAAAAACAGCGTTTCATTCGGTGAATGGATAAGGCACAATGCCGGCCACCATATCGTTAGCACAGCCAATAGGGGCTGTGAATAAAGGTATTGGTGATTCTGGTTAACAAAAGCGGTGCAATATGCAAGTTTTTATCATGCGTCACGGCGACGCGGCCCTCGATGCCGCCAGTGATTCGGTTCGTCCCTTAACCTCCTGTGGTTGTGACGAATCTCGCCTGATGGCGAACTGGCTGAAAGGTCAAAAAGTGGATATCGAACGTGTTCTGGTGAGCCCGTTCCTACGAGCCGAACAAACGCTGGATGTGGTGGGGGAGTGTATGAACCTGCCAACCGGTGTGGATGTTTTGCCGGAGTTGACTCCTTGCGGCGATGTCGGTCTGGTCAGTGCCTATTTACAGGCTCTGGCCAATGAAGGTATCGCCACGGCACTGGTTATCTCTCACTTGCCTTTAGTGGGGTATCTGGTGTCTGAGCTTTGCCCAGGTGAAACACCGCCGATGTTTACCACATCAGCGATTGCCAGCGTAACGCTTGATGAGAGCGGGAAGGGGACTTTTAACTGGCAGATGAGCCCGTGTAACCTGAAAATGGCAAAAGCGATTTAAAAAGGTTGGTATCGGATAAGGCGCAGCCGTCATCCGAAAATGCAAAGAGCCGCAAACGCGGCTCTTTCTGTTTTTCTGCATCACGGAAGTTCGGGCGGTAGCCACTCTTCTACTTCAATTAGCACCAGCAGCGCGGCGTCGCCACCGTACTCTTTCGGTGCCTGATGAAAAGCCATCACGTGCGGATGCTGGGCCAGCCAAAGCGGCGTTTGCTGTTTCAAAATATGTTTTCCGTGGCCATGCATCACGCAGGCGCAAAATACATGCTCACGACGACAGGCGGCAATCAGCGCGCCTAACTCTTGTTTGGCCTGCTGCTGGGTCAGCCCATGCAGATCGAGAAACAGCTCCGGAGAGTAATCGCCACGGCGCATTTTCTTCAGTTCGAAATGGCTGACGTCGGCACGCAAGTATCTTACCGGGCCGTCCGTATTCAGCAGCGGCTGAAACTCATCCGAGAAATAGTGGCTGGCATCAGCCTGCTCCTGTAGCAGTCTTTTAACCGGAACCTCGGCAATTTTTTTACGTGGAGGTCGGTGAACAATGGTGTCCTGTTTAATTTTACGCGTGCCGGTCATCAGCTGGCGAAACAGCGTCTGATCCTCCTCGCTGAGCGATGTTTTCTTTTTCATTCGAGAGTCTCAACTTTTATTTTCCATTAGTTTAACCCGACTCGGCGGGCATCCGATCGCTTAAAACGCAATTTTCGCGCTCAGGCCCTGTGTGAATGCTGATTTATCGCCGTCTTCGTGGCAAACTAGCCGCCGAAATTAATACGAGCATGCCCTGGAGGAATACGTGGATAAAATTTTCGTCGATGAAGCAGTGAGTGAACTGCATACCATTCAGGACATGTTGCGTTGGGCGGTCAGCCGTTTTAGCGCGGCGAACATCTGGTATGGCCATGGCACGGATAACCCATGGGACGAGGCCGTACAACTGGTGCTGCCGTCACTTTATTTGCCGTTGGATATTCCGGAAGACATGCGTACAGCGCGTCTGACCTCCAGCGAGCGTCATCGTATTGTTGAACGCGTGATTCGCCGCGTCAACGAGCGCATTCCGGTTGCTTATCTGACCAACAAAGCCTGGTTCTGCGGGCATGAGTTTTATGTTGATGAACGCGTGCTGGTTCCGCGTTCACCGATTGGCGAGCTTATCAATAACCGCTTTGCGGGCCTTATTAATGAGCAGCCGCAGCATATCCTCGATATGTGTACCGGCAGCGGTTGTATTGCCATTGCCTGCGCGTATGCCTTCCCGGAAGCCGAAGTTGATGCGGTGGATATCTCCACTGACGCGCTGGCGGTGACCGAACACAATATTGAAGAACACGGCCTGATCCATCACGTCACGCCGATCCGTTCCGATCTGTTCCGCGATCTGCTGAAAGTCCAGTATGACCTGATTGTGACCAACCCGCCGTATGTCGATGCGGAAGATATGTCCGATCTGCCAAACGAATATCGTCACGAACCTGAGCTGGGTCTGGCGTCCGGCAGTGATGGGCTGAAACTTACCCGCCGCATTCTGGGGAACGCCCCAGACTACCTGTCAGATAACGGTATTCTGATTTGTGAAGTCGGAAACAGCATGGTACATCTGATAGAGCAATATCCGGATGTACCGTTCACCTGGCTGGAGTTCGACAACGGCGGTGACGGCGTATTCATGCTGACCAAAGAGCAGTTAGTTGCTGCTCGTGAGCACTTCAGCATTTATAAAGACTAATTACACGCGCACATACACAACACTCATAACGGAGCCGTGATGGCAGGAAACACAATTGGGCAACTCTTTCGCGTAACCACTTTCGGCGAATCACACGGGCTGGCGCTCGGTTGTATTGTCGATGGTGTTCCGCCGGGCATTTCTCTGACAGAAGCTGACCTGCAGCACGATCTCGACAGACGGCGTCCAGGCACATCGCGCTACACTACGCAGCGTCGTGAGCCGGATCAGGTGAAAATCCTCTCCGGGGTGTTCGAGGGCGTTACCACTGGCACCAGCATTGGCCTGCTGATCGAAAATACCGATCAGCGTTCACAGGATTACGGCGCGATTAAGGACGTTTTTCGTCCAGGACACGCCGACTATACCTATGAGCAGAAATATGGCCTGCGCGACTACCGTGGTGGCGGGCGTTCGTCCGCACGTGAAACAGCGATGCGCGTGGCGGCCGGAGCGATTGCCAAAAAATATCTGGCGGAAAAGTTCGGCGTTGAGATTCGCGGTTGCCTGACGCAGATGGGTGATATTCCTTTGGAGATCAAAGACTGGTCCCAGGTGGAACTTAACCCGTTCTTTTGTCCGGACCCGGATAAACTCGAAGCGCTGGACGAACTGATGCGCGGGCTGAAGAAAGAGGGCGATTCCATCGGGGCGAAGGTGACCGTTGTTGCAAGCGGTGTGCCTGCGGGTCTTGGCGAACCTGTATTCGACCGCCTGGATTCCGACATCGCCCATGCGCTGATGAGCATTAACGCCGTTAAGGGCGTTGAGATTGGCGACGGATTTGACGTTGTTGCGCTGCGTGGCAGCCAGAACCGAGATGAAATCACCAAAGAAGGTTTCCAGAGTAACCATGCGGGCGGCATTCTGGGTGGGATCAGCAGCGGGCAACAAATCATTGCTCATATGGCGCTGAAACCGACGTCCAGTATTACCGTTCCAGGGCGCACCATTAACCGCTTTGGTGAAGAAGTCGAAATGATCACTAAAGGTCGTCACGATCCGTGCGTTGGGATCCGCGCCGTACCGATCGCCGAGGCGATGCTGGCGATCGTATTGATGGATCACCTGCTGCGTCAGCGGGCGCAAAATGCGGACGTGAAGACCGATATTCCACGCTGGTAAGAGATGAAAAAAACGGCACTTGCGGCGCTGGCTCTGTTTGCCAGTACCGCCTGTCTAGCGGCGACGCCCTGGCAGAAAATTACCCATCCGGTTGCGGGTAGCGCGCAGTCTATCGGCGCGTTTTCCAATGGCTGTATTGTTGGCGCAGATACGCTGCCTGTACAGTCAGAACATTATCAGGTGATGCGCACCGATCAGCGTCGTTACTTTGGCCATCCGGATCTGGTGAGGTTTATCCAGCGTCTGAGTAATCAGGCTAATAGTCAGGGGCTGGGCACGGTGTTAATCGGCGATATGGGTATGCCGGCCGGTGGGCGATTCAATGGCGGTCACGCCAGCCACCAGACGGGACTGGATGTGGATATTTTCCTGCAACTGCCGAAAACGCGCTGGACCCAGTCGCAACTGCTGCGGCCGCAGGCGTTAGATCTGGTCTCACAGGACGGCAAACGTGTTGTGCCATCACTGTGGAAACCGGAGATTTTTAGCCTGGTAAGGCTGGCTGCAAAAGATAATGAAGTAACGCGTATTTTCGTGAATCCGGCGATTAAGCAACAACTTTGTCTGGATGCAGGGACCGACAGGGACTGGTTGCGTAAAGTGCGGCCATGGTTCCAGCATCGTGCGCATATGCACGTGCGGTTACGTTGCCCTGCCGACAGCCTTGAGTGCGAAGATCAACCGTTACCGCCACCGGGTGACGGCTGTGGCGCAGAGCTGCAAAGCTGGTTCGAACCTCCAAAACCTGGAACCACCAAGCCTGAGAAGAAGACACCGCCGCCGTTGCCGCCTTCCTGCCAGGCGCTACTGGACGAGCATGTACTCTAATGGATCATTTTGCCTCTCTGTTTATGGTGTCGCCACTGCTGTTAGGTGTGCTTTTTTTTGTGGCGATGCTGGCAGGTTTTATTGATTCTCTGGCCGGAGGCGGTGGTCTACTCACCATCCCGGCATTGATGGCGGCCGGGATGCCACCAGCGCAAGCGCTGGCGACCAATAAGTTGCAAGCCTGCGGGGGATCTATCTCTTCCTCCCTCTATTTTATTCGTCGTGGCGTGGTTAATCTGGCGGATCAGAAGCTCAATATCTTCATGACGTTTGTCGGATCAATGAGCGGGGCGCTATTGGTTCAGCACGTGCAGTCAGATGTTCTGCGCCAGATCCTGCCGGTTCTGGTTATCTGTATTGGCCTTTACTTTCTGTTGATGCCGAAAGTGGGGGAAGAGGACCGACAGCGTCGATTGCACGGTTTACCTTTCGCGCTGGTGGCGGGAGGCTGCGTCGGTTTTTACGATGGCTTTTTTGGTCCGGCGGCAGGGTCGTTCTACGCGCTGGCCTTTGTCATGCTGTGCGGATACAACCTGGCGAAATCGACGGCCCACGCCAAAGTATTAAATGCCACATCGAATATCGGTGGGTTGTTGTTGTTTGCCCTCGGCGGCAAAGTGATTTGGGCGACAGGTTTTGTGATGCTCATTGGCCAGTTTATTGGCGCACGGATGGGCTCTCGACTGGTGCTCAGCAAAGGACAAAAACTCATTCGGCCAATGATCGTTATTGTCTCCGCCGTGATGAGCGCCAAGCTACTTTATGATAATCATGGACAGGAGATTCTCCACTGGCTGGGGATGAATTAATGAATAATACGCACCACTACGAACAGTTAATTGAGATTTTTAACGGCTGCTTTGCCGATGAATTTAATACCCGTCTGATTAAAGGCGACGACGAACCGATCTATCTTCCTGCGGATGCGGAATTACCGTATCACCGTATCGTTTTTGCGCATGGTTATTACGCCAGTGCGTTACACGAAATTTCACACTGGTGCATCGCCGGTAAAGCTCGTCGTGAGCTGGTCGATTTTGGTTACTGGTACTGCCCGGACGGACGCGACGCGAAGACACAATGCCAGTTTGAAGATGTGGAAGTGAAGCCGCAGGCGTTTGACTGGTTGTTTTGCATGGCGGCGGGGTACCCGTTTAACGTCAGTTGCGACAACCTCGAAGGGGACTTTGAACCGGACCGCGTGGTATTCCAGCGCCGTGTTCATGCTCAGGTAATGGAGTACCTGGAAAAGGGGATCCCTGAACGTCCGGCGCGTTTTATTAACGCGTTACAGAATTATTATCACACGCCTGAACTTACGGCGGAACAATTCCCGTGGCCCGAAGCGCTCAACTGAAGCCGCTGCCACGTTTACAATGAGGAAAGAAGATGATCGCGGAGTTTGAATCACGCATTCTGGCATTAATCGACGATATGGTAGAGCACGCCAGCGATGATGAGTTGTTTGCCAGTGGCTATTTGCGTGGACACCTGACGCTGGCTGTGGCTGAGTTGGATGCTGGCGAGGACCATTCCGCTGAGGCATTGTACGCCAATGTGACCAGCAGCCTGGAAAAAGCCATCAGCGCAGGCGAACTCTCGCCGCGTGACCAGGCGTTAGTGAAAGAGATGTGGGACACTTTATTTCAAAAGGCAACGCAATAATAATTGCAGTGGATTGTGCCGGATGGCGACGCGAAGGCGTCTTATCCGGCCTACGTGGACGGGGGTTGTTGGCCTGATAAGCGTAGCGCCATCAGGCAATGATGAGATGGTATCTTATTTCACCGCTTTACCCTTCAATAACTTCCTTACCCACAGACGATTAGGATTCAGCGCAGTCAGCGTGCTGGCATCCATAGGGATAGGTTCATCGCTCATTTGCGATGCCAGAATTTCTGCACACAGCGGGGCAGTACACAGCCCGCGCGAGCCCAGCGCACCCAACATAAATAAATCGGAATAAACCGGGGCGTTTACGGCGTGCTCTCTGTCTTCGGCAAGAGTGGCATACTGGCTGAGCGTGGCGTCATAATCCGCGACGTTGCCGACCATCGGCATGTGATCGCGCGTGGCGCAGCGCACTCCACAACGGGCGGCATTGCCACTAACGTCTACTTCTTTTGCCCACGCGGCATTCGGGAAACAATCTATTAAGCGCTGACGGTTTTGCTGCTGATCGTCAGCACGATACACCGTTTCTTCACTTCCGCGATGATAACTGGCGCCAATGCAGTGCTGCTGATTTTGCGGGTTGTGCGGCGTGAGGTAGCCGTCATAGCACAGCACCTGACGCAGCGCTAAAAGCGAAGGCGTAGTAGGAATGTGACTCACCTGACCGCCTACGGAGTACACCGGTAGCGACTGCGTCTGTTCAACGCTGTTAATGCGATGCCCGTTAGCCAGCACTACCGCAGCGTGAGTGGCGGTTGATCCACTGGCAAACGCCAATTTCCAGTTTTCTGTCTGTCGAGACAGTGAGGCCAGCGTATGTTGATACCGGGTGCGTAATCCCAGCGTTGCGGCATAGTCGAATACGGCGGCGGTTAACTGTGCTGGACACAGCCATCCTCCGGCGGGGTACTGAATCCCGCCGCATCCGGTTTTTACGCCGGTCGTTTGTAAAACCTGCTCTGCGTCAACTCCGACGGCGAGCGCATCGGGCAATTCAAGGGACAACATTTGGTCGATTTTTTGCTGGCTTTTCTCATCCCACGCCAGTTGCGTCACGCCGCACCAGTCATGCGCGAACTCAACGGGGAGGGCGTCATACAGCCGGCGGGCGAAGGTAAACGCGGTGGGGAAAAAGAGATTAATGGCCGCGTCATGTTTGCTCAGTAGCGGATAAAGAGCGCCCTGGCGATTGCCGGATGCACCCCCGGCTGGGTTATCGTCGGCGCAATAGAGCGTGACCTGCCAGCCGCGGCGCAGTAACGCCAACGACAGCAATGCGCTGGCAATCCCCCCGCCAATAATGGCGGCTTCGCGTTTATCTGTTCCGGTACGTGCAAACCAGGGTGCCGAGGAGGGGAGCGCCAGCGTCTTATCCATTACGCCACAAAGCATTTCTCGTTTGCGACCAAAGCCTTTGCATTTTTGCATCGTAAACCCGGCTTCCTGCAATCCCCGACGCACAAAGCCTGCTGAGGTGAAGGTCGCCAGCGTGCCGCCGGGGCGAGCCAGACGGGCCATTGCGTTAAACAGCGTTGGCGTCCACATATCCGGATTTTTTGCCGGCGCGAAACCGTCCAGAAACCAGGCATCCACTTTTTGATTCAGGGAGTCATCCAGCTTGCTGGTCAGTTCGTTAATATCGCCAAACCACAGATCCAGCGTGACGCGTCCTTCATCAAGGAGCAGGCGATGGCATCCCGCCAGCGGCAGCGGCCATTGCTCTTGCAGCGCCGTGGCCCACGGGGCAAGTTCTGGCCAGTGCTGATGGGCTAAGGTCAGATCTTCACGCGTCAGCGGAAATTTTTCAAAACTGATGAAATGTAATCTTTCCAGGGTAGCGTCAGGGTGGGTATCGAGGAATTCGGCAAACGCCTGCCAGAGTGTCAGGAAGTTAAGTCCGGTGCCAAACCCGCTTTCGGCCACCACGAAGAGGGGACGTGAATGCGCAGGGAATCGCTGGGCGAGATGATTCCCGCCGAGAAAGACGTAACGTGTCTCTTCCAGCCCGTTATCATTAGAAAAATAGACATCGTCAAAATCTCGGGAAACAGGTGTACCCTCAGCGTTGAATTCAAGGTTGGCAGGTTGTATAGCGTATTGTTTCACGTAAGTTACTCGTCTGGCAGGCTGTGCCCCGATCTTAGCGATGAGTGCCTGGCTGCGCAAATTTCCACATTAAATGGCTGATCGGACTTGTTCGGCGTACAAGTGTACGCTATTGTGCCACTCGAAACTTTAAAATAGTGCGACTTACAGAGGTATTGAATGAAACGTGCAGTGATTACTGGCTTGGGCATCGTTTCCAGCATCGGTAATAACCAGCAGGAAGTCCTGGCATCTCTGCGTGAAGGACGTTCAGGGATCACTTTCTCTCAGGAGCTGAAGGACTCCGGCATGCGTAGCCACGTTTGGGGCAACGTAAAACTGGATACCACTGGCCTCATTGACCGCAAAGTAGTGCGCTTCATGAGCGACGCATCCATCTATGCATTCCTTTCTATGGAACAGGCAGTGGCTGATGCCGGCCTTGCAGCAGAAGATTACCAGAACAACCCGCGCGTTGGCCTGATTGCAGGTTCCGGCGGCGGCTCCCCGCGTTTTCAGGTGTTCGGTGCTGACGCAATGCGTAGCCCGCGTGGCCTGAAAGCGGTTGGCCCGTATGTGGTCACCAAAGCGATGGCGTCCGGCGTTTCTGCCTGCCTCGCAACGCCGTTCAAAATCCACGGCGTAAACTACTCTATCAGCTCTGCCTGTGCGACATCTGCGCACTGTATCGGCAACGCAGTAGAACAAATTCAGCTGGGCAAACAAGACATCGTTTTCGCTGGCGGCGGCGAAGAGCTGTGCTGGGAAATGGCGTGTGAATTCGACGCCATGGGCGCGCTGTCTACCAAATATAACGACGATCCATCCAAAGCTTCCCGTACCTATGACGCACACCGTGACGGTTTCGTTATTGCTGGCGGCGGCGGTATGGTCGTGGTCGAAGAGCTGGAACACGCTCTGGCACGTGGCGCGCACATCTATGCGGAAATCGTCGGTTATGGCGCAACGTCCGATGGCGCAGACATGGTTGCTCCGTCTGGCGAAGGCGCAGTACGTTGCATGCAGATGGCGATGCACGGCGTAGACACGCCGATCGACTACCTGAACTCCCACGGTACCTCTACTCCGGTAGGCGACGTGAAAGAGCTGGGTGCGATTCGTGAAGTGTTTGGCGACAACAGCCCGGCAATCTCCGCAACCAAAGCCATGACCGGTCACTCACTGGGTGCGGCTGGCGTTCAGGAAGCTATCTACTCTCTGCTGATGCTGGAACACGGTTTTATCGCGCCAAGCATCAACATTGAAGAGCTGGACGAGCAGGCGGCAGGTCTGAACATCGTGACCAAACCGACCGAGCAGGCGCTGACGACTGTTATGTCTAACAGCTTCGGTTTTGGCGGCACCAACGCTACGCTGGTTATGCGTAAGCTGTAAGCGTAAGACTGAAAGATTGTGCAAGAGGGGAGCCTGATGGCTCCCTTTTTTATATCGTTGACAACCGCTCTGGTTTACAGGCAGACTCCAGCTTCAACATTATCCTCTTGATAATGCGTAAGCGTTTAACGTTATCCAACGCACCTTAATCCTGATAGTCAGGTAGAGGGGGCGTGGGCATTCCTCGCCTTACTCTGCATTTTGGAGTAACGCATGACAGCTGTAACCCAACAAGAAAAAACACCTTCGGCGAACTTTTCGCTGTTTCGCATCGCTTTTGCGGTTTTCCTGACCTATATGACGGTCGGTTTACCTTTGCCCGTCATTCCTCTGTTTGTGCACCAGGAACTGGGCTATGGCAATACCATGGTCGGCATCGCCGTCGGCGTACAGTTTCTGGCGACGGTATTAACACGCGGCTACGCCGGGCGGTTAGCCGATCAATATGGTGCCAAACGCTCGGCGCTGCAGGGGATGTTTGCCTGTGGGCTGGCGGGTGCGGCGTGGCTGTTAGCCGCGCTATTGCCCGTTTCTGTTCCCGTAAAATTTGCGTTGCTAATCGTCGGTCGTTTGATCCTCGGTTTTGGCGAAAGCCAACTGCTCACCGGAACGCTGACCTGGGGGCTGGGGCTGGTCGGCCCAACACGCTCCGGTAAGGTGATGTCATGGAACGGAATGGCGATTTACGGCGCGCTGGCCGCCGGTGCACCGTTGGGCCTTCTGATCCACAGCCACTTTGGCTTCGCGGCGCTGGCGGGAACCACGATGGTATTACCGCTGCTGGCATGGGCATTCAATGGCACCGTACGTAAAGTGCCTGCACATGCAGGAGAACGCCCTTCGTTATGGAGCGTGGTAGGGCTTATCTGGAAACCGGGCCTGGGCCTTGCGCTGCAGGGCGTTGGCTTTGCGGTGATCGGTACGTTTATTTCACTCTATTTTGTCAGCAACGGCTGGACGATGGCGGGGTTCACCCTGACCGCGTTTGGCGGGGCGTTTGTGCTGATGCGCATTCTGTTTGGCTGGATGCCGGACCGGTTCGGCGGCGTGAAGGTTGCCGTTGTCTCTTTGCTGGTGGAAACCGCAGGACTGATTCTGCTGTGGCAGGCCCCAACAGCCTGGGTTGCACTGCTTGGAGCGGCATTAACCGGGGCCGGGTGTTCGCTTATCTTCCCGGCCTTGGGCGTCGAGGTGGTGAAGCGAGTACCCGCGCAGGTTCGCGGTACGGCGCTGGGCGGGTACGCCGCATTTCAGGATATCTCCTACGGCATAAGCGGGCCGGTCGCCGGGGTGCTGGCCACCGCGTACGGTTATCCCTCAGTGTTCCTTGCCGGGGCGATATCCGCCGTGGTGGGGATTATTGTAACGTTGCTTACGCTGCGTAAAGGTTAAGCGACCAGCCAGAAAATGGCTAACGCAATCATCAATGCAACAAACAACAGTCCCGGTCGTGCCGACAGAGATTTAACCGTTTCAATCATCGGCGCGAACGGGCTGTAAATGGGCTGCAGATGACGCGGATCGCTGAGCTCGCGTTCTCGTTCCACGCGACGCAGGAAAATTTGATTGAGCAAGTCCTGCACCTGCACCGTGGTCAGAATCGATTGTGGTTGGATCTGATACGTCTGCTGCGCGTACTCTTTTATTGCTGTCAGCTCATTCGGCTCTAATGGCAGCTTCAGCGCAGCCTGGAGCGTTTGTAGCGTCGGGGCGCTTTGCAGGCTGAGCGTCTGGCGCGCCTGCAGCCAGGTGACCAGGTGCGTAAACTGTTTGGCAGGGATCAGCTCACCGCTTTTTACGCCAGACAACTCCAGCATCGACTGCCAGATCATCTTCCCGGATTCTCCCGTGGCCGCCGCCAGTTTGGTAACTAACTGGTTCAGCGTATTGTGCTCTGCGGGGAGCAACGGGCGATCGGTTGCCGGGCGCTGCTGCGGCTGTGGTATCGACAGCTGCCCTTGTTGCAGCAGCGTGAGCACGTTTTTCAACTGCTCAGGGGTGAGCTGACTGAGCGCCGTTTGCCCATACTGCTGACGGATAAAATCACTCACCGCCTGGCGATTATTTCCCTGGCTCAGTAATTCAGTGAGCTGCGAAAGCACCTGACGATTAACATGATTTTGCTGAGCAACTCCCAGCCGTTGGTTAAGGTTTTGCTCAGCGGCTGGAAAGTGACGTGACTGCAGCGGAGTATCACTTTTGACGCCCAGATCGTGCTTCATTCCGGCCCACACCTCAGCACTTTGCTGCTGGGTGAGTGAAATCAAACGGGTAATTAGTCGTTCCAACACAGTACGTTGTTGCGTGGATAACGGTTGTTCACCCGCAGCGGAAGGGGCATTTTGGCCTTCGCCGGGAGGGCGTGCGGGCGTACCTGAAATGGGCTGCATCATCTCTGTTCCTTAAATCTGTGCTGACCAGGTCTCGCAGTATGCCTGGCGGCGAGATTATGGCACACTTGCCCGGTTAACTCTCGTTCTCAAACAGGTGCGAAAGACGTGAAAATCCTCGTTGATGAAAATATGCCCTATGCCCGCGAACTGTTCAGTCGTTTGGGGGAGGTCAAAGCGGTTCCCGGTCGTCCGATTCCCGTTGCTGAACTGGATGATGCGGATGCTTTAATGGTGCGCTCGGTGACGAAAGTAAATGAATCACTGCTTGGAGGCAAACCGGTTAAATTTGTCGGTACGGCAACCGCTGGCACAGACCATGTGGATGACGCCTGGCTTGCGCAGGCTGGGATCGGTTTTTCCGCCGCGCCCGGTTGTAACGCGATAGCGGTCGTAGAATATGTTTTTTCAGCGTTGCTGATGCTGGCGGAGCGTGATGGGTTTGCGTTACGCGATCGCACCGTAGGCATTGTGGGTGTGGGCAACGTGGGTGGGCGTTTGCAGGCGCGTCTGGACGCGCTGGGGATCCGCACGCTGCTGTGCGATCCACCGCGAGCCGATCGCGGTGACGAGGGCGATTTCCGCTCGCTGGATGAACTGGTAGAGCAAGCCGATGTGCTGACTTTCCATACGCCACTGTTTAAAGACGGACCCTACAAAACGCTGCACATGGCGGATGATGCGCTGATTAGCCGACTGAAGCCGGGCACTATTCTGATCAACGCCTGCCGTGGGCCGGTCATCGACAATACAGCATTGCTGAACCGGTTGAATGCCGGTCAGTCGCTGAGCGTTGTGCTGGATGTCTGGGAAGGAGAGCCGGATCTCAATGTGGCGTTGCTGGAGAAAGCCGATATCGGCACGGCGCACATTGCCGGGTATACCCTCGAAGGAAAAGCGCGTGGCACCACGCAGGTCTTTGAGGCCTATAGTAAGTTTATTGGTCACGAGCAGCACGTTGCGCTCAGTACCCTGTTACCTGCGCCGGAATTTGGTCGTATCACCCTGCATGGCCCGTTAGATCAGCCAACGCTGAAAAGGCTGGCGCATTTAGTGTATGATGTGCGCCGCGATGATGCGCCGCTGCGTAAAGTCGCTGGAATTCCGGGTGAGTTTGATAAACTGCGTAAAAATTACCTTGAGCGTCGTGAATGGTCGTCTTTATATGTGATGTGTGACGACGCAACGGCTGCTGCCTTATTGTGTAAGCTGGGTTTTAACGCTGTTCATCATCCGGCACATTAATGTCTTCTTAATGCTCCCTGTCGAATAATGCGACAGGGACGCTTACGTATTTCTTGGAGTAAATCACCATGTCTGAAGGCTGGAATATTGCCATTCTGGGCGCAACGGGCGCCGTAGGCGAAGCCCTGCTCGATACGCTGGCTGAACGCCAGTTCCCGGTCGGTGAAATTTATGCGCTGGCGCGTAATGAAAGCGCCGGTGAGCATCTGCGTTTTAACGGTAAATCGGTCATAGTGCAGGACGTTGCAGACTTTGACTGGACGCAGGCACAGTTGGCATTTTTTGTTGCGGGCACTGAAGCCACCGCCGCATGGGTAGAAGAAGCAACAAATGCGGGTTGCCTGGTGATTGACAGTAGCGGTCTGTTCGCGCTTGAGCCAGACGTTCCGCTGGTGGTTCCGGACGTTAACCCGTTCGTGCTGGCGGATTACCGTAACCGCAATGTGATTGCGGTACCAAACAGCCTGACAAGCCAGTTGCTGTCTGCGCTGAAACCATTGATTGATGACGGCGGGCTGTCACGGATTACGGTGACCAATATTATTTCGGCTTCCGCTCACGGCAAAAAAGCCGTAGACGCACTGGCCGGACAAAGCGCGAAATTGCTTAACGGCATCCCGATTGACGAAGATGATTTCTTTGGTCGTCAGCTGGCGTTCAATATGCTGCCGCTGCTGCCCGATCGCGAAGGCAGCGTGCGTGAAGAGCGTCGTATTGTTGATGAAGTGCGCAAAATTATGCAGGATGACGGTCTGCTTATCTCAGCCAGCATCGTGCAGTCCCCGGTGTTTTATGGCCATGCGCAGATGGTGAATTTTGAAGCCCTGCGCCCGTTGGCGGCGGAAGAAGCACGTGATGCGTTTTCACGCGGCGAAGATGTGGTGTTGTCGGAAGAGACCGACTTCCCGACTCAGGTTGGCGACGCGTCAGGTACTCCGCACCTTTCTATTGGCTGCGTGCATAACGATTACGGTATGCCGGAGCAAGTTCAGTTCTGGTCTGTGGCAGACAACGTACGCTTTGGCGGCGCGTTAATGGCGGTGAAAATTGCGGAAAAACTGGTGCAGGAGTACCTGTACTAATGTCTGACCAGCAACAGCCGTCAACCCATAAAATTGCGCTGGGCATTGAGTATGACGGCAGCAAATATTATGGCTGGCAGCGCCAGAACGAAGTGCGTAGCGTTCAGGAAAAACTGGAAAAAGCGCTTTCTCAGGTGGCGAACGAACGCATTAATGTTTTTTGTGCAGGTCGCACGGATGCGGGCGTTCATGGCACTGGGCAGGTTGTGCATTTTGAAACCACTGCTCAGCGTAAAGATGCGGCCTGGACACTGGGGGTAAATGCGAATTTACCTAGTGACATCGCCGTGCGCTGGGTGAAAGCTGTACCTAATGATTTTCATGCCAGATTTAGCGCTACGGCTCGCCGTTATCGCTACATCATCTACAATCATCGGTTGCGCCCTGCGGTTTTGGGTAAAGGGGTAACCCATTATTATGAACCGCTGGACGCTGAGCGTATGCATCGTGCAGCCCAGTGTCTGATTGGCGAAAATGATTTTACCTCGTTCCGTGCGGTACAGTGCCAGTCGCGCACACCGTGGCGTAACGTGATGCACATTAACGTCGAACGTTTCGGTGCATATGTGGTGGTGGATATTAAAGCGAATGCCTTTGTACATCATATGGTCAGGAATATTGTCGGCAGCCTGATGGAAGTTGGCGCCAACAACCAGCCGGAGAGCTGGATAGCAGAACTGTTAGCGGCAAAGGACAGAACGCTGGCAGCGGCAACGGCGAAAGCGGAAGGACTGTATCTGGTTGCAGTAGATTACCCGGACCGGTTCGACCTGCCAAAACCGCCTATGGGCCCGCTATTTCTGGCGGACTAATTTGAGTCGTATAAAGGCATAACTATGGACCTGATTTACTTTCTTATTGATTTTATCCTGCACATTGATGTGCACCTGGCGGAGCTGGTTGCGGAATACGGTATCTGGGTATACGCCATTCTGTTTCTGATCCTGTTCTGTGAAACCGGGCTGGTGGTGACACCATTCCTGCCAGGGGACTCGCTGCTGTTTGTTGCTGGTGCGCTTTCTGCGCTGCCGACCAATGATCTCAATGTTCATCTGATGGTAGCACTGATGATTGTGGCGGCGATTGTGGGCGATGCAGTGAACTACACGATTGGCCGATTGTTTGGGGAAAAACTTTTCAGTAACCCGAACTCCAAAATTTTCCGCCGCAGCTACCTGGATAAAACCCATGCGTTCTACGAGCGTCATGGCGGTAAGACGATTATCCTGGCGCGTTTCGTGCCTATCGTGCGCACATTTGCGCCGTTTGTTGCCGGTATGGGACATATGTCCTACCGTCACTTTGCGATGTATAACGTCCTAGGTGCATTGCTGTGGGTATTGTTGTTCACCTACGCAGGCTACCTGTTCGGCGATCTGCCGATTGTCCAGGAAAACCTGAAATTACTGATTGTGGCGATTATCGTCCTTTCCGTATTGCCGGGGGTGATTGAAGTAATTCGCCATAAACGTGCTGCGTCACGGGCTGCAAAATAGAAAGTAACTCAGCGGTTCGACCACTTTTTTATCCAAAGTTTCGGGCTGTTATGTTTTAATGTGCAACATTCATGGTCTGTTAGGGGCAAAAATGGCATTATGCGCCCCTTATAACAAAGCTGACTAGGGTTCAGGCAGAAAGGTCACCAATGAGCTGGATTGAACGAATTAAAAGCAACATTACTCCCACCCGCAAGGCAAGCATTCCTGAAGGGGTGTGGACCAAGTGTGATAGCTGCGGTCAGGTTTTATACCGTGCTGAGCTGGAACGTAATCTTGAGGTCTGTCCGAAGTGTGACCATCATATGCGCATGTCGGCGCGCAATCGCCTGCATAGCCTGTTAGATGAAGGTTCTCTTGTGGAACTGGGTAGCGAGCTTGAGCCGAAAGACGTGCTGAAGTTTCGTGACTCCAAAAAATACAAAGACAGACTGGCTTCTGCGCAGAAAGAAACCGGCGAGAAAGATGCGCTGGTGGTGATGAAAGGCACGCTGCATGGTATGCCGGTCGTCGCTGCGGCATTCGAGTTCGCGTTTATGGGCGGCTCCATGGGCTCTGTGGTCGGTGCGCGTTTTGTCCGTGCCGTTGAGCAGGCGCTGGAAGACAACTGTCCGCTGATCTGCTTCTCCGCTTCTGGCGGGGCGCGTATGCAGGAAGCGCTGATGTCTCTGATGCAGATGGCAAAAACCTCTGCTGCGCTGGCGAAAATGCAGGAACGCGGTTTACCGTATATTTCTGTACTGACCGACCCAACAATGGGTGGTGTTTCCGCAAGCTTCGCGATGCTGGGCGATCTCAACATTGCAGAACCGAAAGCACTGATCGGCTTCGCGGGTCCGCGTGTTATCGAGCAAACCGTACGTGAGAAACTGCCGCCGGGATTCCAGCGCAGCGAGTTCCTGATTGAAAAAGGCGCTATCGATATGATCGTCCGCCGTCCGGAAATGCGCCTGAAACTGGCAAGCATCCTGGCGAAGCTGATGAATCTTCCTGCGCCGAATCCGGATGAGCCGCGTGAAGGCGAGGTGGTATCTCCGGTACCCGATCAGGAATCAGAAGCCTGATAACTTACTCTATGGATTTCGAGTTGCAGGAAGACGGCAAGAGAGTGAACCCTGATGAGCTTGCACGGGCAAGTGATTCGGGTGAGCGAGAGCAGCCAACACACCTGCAGCTTGAAAGACGACGAGTAAAAAAGGGCAGGGCCAACTGGCGCTGCCTTTTGCTTTAATCTACGTAATAAAATTACAGGCATCATGGACAATAAACGTATTCCTCAAGCCGCGTCGCCCCTGGCGTCGTGGCTTTCTTATCTGGAAAACCTGCACAGTAAAACCATCGATCTTGGCCTTGAGCGCGTAAGCCAGGTAGCGCGCAAACTGGGTGTATTGAAACCCGCGCCATTTGTGTTTACGGTGGCAGGAACCAACGGAAAAGGCACGACCTGTCGTACGCTGGAATCTGTGCTGACTGCGGCAGGATATAAAGTTGGGGTATATAGTTCGCCTCATCTGGTGCGCTACACGGAACGCGTACGCGTGCAGGGGGGGGAACTGCCGGAATCAGCCCATACCGCCTCGTTTGCTGAGATTGAAGACGCTCGTGGTGATATTTCCCTGACTTACTTTGAATACGGTACGTTATCGGCACTCTGGCTGTTTAAACAGGCCCAACTGGATGTCGTTATTCTGGAAGTGGGATTAGGCGGCCGCCTTGACGCCACCAATATCGTCGATGCCGATGTCGCTGTAGTCACCAGTATTGCGCTTGACCATACTGACTGGCTGGGCCCGGATCGCGAAAGTATTGGTCGTGAGAAGGCGGGCATTTTCCGTGCAGAGAAACCGGCTATCGTCGGCGAGCCTGAAATGCCTTACACCATCGCGGATGTCGCGCAAGAGTGCGGGGCGATTTTGCAACGCTGCGGCGTAGACTGGCGCTATGCGGTTGCTGAGAACGACTGGTCGTTTACGGATGCTCATGGAACGTTGGCGCATTTGCCGTTGCCGCAGGTGCCACAACCTAATGCTGCTACCGCGCTGGCCGCGCTGCGCGCAAGCGGGCTGAACGTTAGCGAGCAGGCGATTCGTGACGGCATCGAACGCGCGATTTTACCGGGGCGCTTCCAGATTGTGAGCGAGTCGCCGCGAGTGATTTTCGATGTTGCCCATAACCCGCATGCGGCAGAGTATCTGACCGGACGTCTGAAAAAGTTAGTGAAAAGCGGGCGTGTACTTGCGGTTATCGGTATGCTACATGATAAAGATATTGCCGGTACGTTAGCCTGGTTAAAAAGCGTGGTTGACGTCTGGTACTGTGCGCCCCTGGAAGGGCCGCGTGGCGCAACGGCAGAACAACTGCTGGAGCACTTGGGCAAAGGCAACGCTTATGACAGCGTGGCGCAGGCATGGTCTGCAGCACTTGCTGAGGCGAAGCCAGAAGATACCGTGTTGGTGTGTGGATCCTTTCACACTGTCGCACATGTCATGGAAGTAATAGACGTGGGGAGAAGCGGTGGCGAGTAAGTTTCAGAATCGATTAGTCGGCACAATTGTGCTAGTCGCGCTCGGGGTAATTGTGCTTCCCGGGCTGCTTGACGGGCAGAAAAAGCATTATCAGGATGAATTTGCAGCGATCCCACTGGTGCCTAAACCCGGTGATCGCGATGAACCAGACATGATGCCTGCAGCAACGCAGGCGCTGCCGACTCAGCCGCCGGAAGGGGCGGCAGAAGAGGTGCGTGCGGGTGATGCTGCCGCGCCATCGTTGGATCCATCACGTTTGACGACGACAAACAGCGCGGAATTAGATCCTGTCCCTGCGCCTGTGGAACCACCGAAACCTAAACCGAAACCGCAGCCTGTTGCCGTCGCTCCGACGCCGACACCGACTCCTGCGCCGAAACCGGCCGCTGAAGAAGCGCCAGCCCCAACCGGCAAAGCGTACGTTGTACAGCTCGGTGCACTGAAAAATGCGGATAAGGTCAATGAGATCGTGGGTAAACTTCGTGGCGCGGGCTTCCGGGTATATACTTCCCCGTCGACGCCGGTGCAGGGTAAAATAACCCGCATTCTCGTGGGGCCGGACGCCTCCAAAGATAAGCTAAAGAACTCGCTGGGCGAGCTGCAGAAGATCTCTGGTCTGAGTGGCGTCGTGATGGGGTACACCCCTAATTAAGGGATTGCGCTGTTTACGGCGCAGCTCTGATTCAGGCCGGATACGGTGTTTTCACCGCTATCCGGCAGTGCCCGAAGAGGCATAAAACGGTATGGCGTTGAAGATTTTTTCAGCGCCATTTTTATTTACGCGTGGAAAGGAAATCCCTACGCAAACGTTTTCTTTTTCTGTTAGAATGCGCCCCGAACAGGACGACAGGGCGTAAAATCGTGGGACACATATGGTCTGGATTGATTACGCCATTATCGCGGTGATTGGTTTTTCCTGTCTGGTTAGCCTGATCCGTGGCTTTGTTCGTGAAGCATTATCGTTGGTGACTTGGGGTTGTGCTTTCTTTGTCGCCAGCCATTACTACACTTACCTGTCTGTCTGGTTTACGGGCTTTGAAGACGAACTGGTTCGAAATGGGATTGCTATCGCGATACTGTTCATCGCGACACTTATCGTCGGCGCTATCGTTAACTTTGTGATAGGCCAACTGGTAGAGAAAACAGGACTGTCGGGTACCGACAGGGTGTTGGGGATCTGCTTCGGTGCTTTGCGTGGAGCGTTGATCGTTGCCGCCATACTGTTCTTTCTCGATACCTTTACCGGTCTGTCGAAAAGTGAAGACTGGGGTAAGTCGCAGCTGATTCCGCAGTTCAGTTTCATCATCAGATGGTTCTTTGACTATCTGCAAAGCTCGTCAAGTTTCTTGCCCAAAGTATAAACTTTGGGTCGTTGCTGAACGAGGAAAAGACGTATGTGCGGTATTGTCGGTATCGCCGGTGTTATGCCGGTAAACCAGTCGATTTATGACGCGTTAACGGTGCTCCAGCATCGTGGTCAGGATGCTGCGGGCATCATCACCATTGATGCCAACAACTGCTTCCGCTTGCGTAAAGCAAACGGAATGGTGAGCGATATTTTTGAAGCGCGCCATATGCAGCGTTTGCAGGGCAATATGGGCATCGGTCATGTGCGTTACCCAACGGCTGGCAGCTCCAGCGCCTCCGAAGCTCAACCTTTTTACGTCAACTCACCGTATGGCATCACGCTTGCCCATAATGGCAACCTGACCAATGCGCATGAGTTGCGTAAAAAGCTGTTTGAAGAAAAGCGCCGCCACATCAATACCACTTCAGATTCTGAAATTCTGCTGAATATTTTCGCCAGCGAGCTGGATAACTTCCGCCATTACCCGCTGGAGGCCGACAATATTTTTGCTGCCATTGCGGCAACCAACCGCCAGATTCGCGGCGCCTATGCCTGCGTGGCGATGATTATCGGTCACGGTATGGTTGCCTTCCGCGACCCTAACGGTATCCGTCCGCTGGTAATGGGCAAACGCGATATTGGCGATGGCCGTACCGAGTACATGGTGGCGTCTGAGAGCGTAGCGCTGGACACGTTGGGCTTTGAATTCCTGCGCGACGTAGCCCCTGGCGAAGCGGTGTATATCACCGAAAAAGGCCAGCTGTTTACCCGTCAGTGTGCTGATAACCCGGTGAGCAATCCGTGTCTGTTTGAATACGTTTACTTCGCTCGTCCTGACTCCTTTATCGACAAGATTTCTGTCTACAGCGCCCGTGTGAATATGGGGACTAAGCTTGGCGAAAAAATTGCCCGTGAGTGGGAAGATCTGGACATCGACGTAGTCATCCCAATCCCGGAAACCTCCTGCGATATCGCGCTGGAAATTGCCCGTATTCTCGGTAAGCCGTACCGTCAGGGGTTTGTGAAAAACCGCTATGTGGGACGCACCTTTATCATGCCGGGCCAGCAGCTGCGCCGTAAATCAGTGCGCCGTAAGCTGAACGCTAACCGTGCGGAATTCCGTGATAAAAACGTGCTGCTGGTGGATGACTCCATCGTGCGCGGCACCACTTCAGAACAGATTATCGAGATGGCGCGTGAAGCCGGAGCGAAGAAGGTGTATCTGGCCTCTGCCGCCCCGGAAATTCGCTTCCCGAACGTTTATGGCATCGATATGCCTACGGCGACGGAGCTGATTGCGCATGGTCGTGAAGTGGACGAGATTCGCCAGATAATCGGCGCAGATGGTCTGATCTTCCAGGACCTGAACGATCTGATTGAAGCTGTCCGTGCTGAGAATCCGGATATTCAGCAGTTTGAATGTTCAGTGTTTAACGGTGTGTACGTCACCAAAGACGTCGACCAGCAATATCTCGATTTCCTCGACTCCCTGCGTAATGATGATGCCAAAGCGGTATTGCGTCAGAACGAAGCGGAAAACCTTGAAATGCACAACGAAGGTTAATGTTTGCTCGCAAGCAAGGGCGCAACCTGCACCCTTGCTTGCAACTCACCGTAATTTCCTGCAAAGTCGGCCCTGAGCAAGTAAGGGCTATTACACATGAAACGACTCATCATTGGTATTTCTGGCGCAAGCGGGGCAATTTACGGCGTGCGCCTGCTGCAGGTTTTGCGTGACGTTACCGATGTGGAAACCCATCTGGTGATGAGTGCCGCTGCCCGGCAGACGCTGGCACTGGAAACGGACCTCTCTGTGCGCGACGTGCAGGCGCTGGCAAATGTGAATCATGATACGCGCGATATCGCCGCCAGTATCTCCTCCGGCTCTTTTCAGACCGCCGGCATGGTTATCCTGCCGTGTTCAATCAAAACCCTTTCCGGCATTGTCCACAGCTACACTGATGGGTTGCTTACCCGTGCGGCAGATGTGGTGTTGAAAGAACGTCGTCCGCTGGTGCTGTGTGTACGCGAAACGCCGCTGCATCTGGGGCATCTGCGCCTCATGACCCAGGCGGCAGAAATTGGCGCAGTGATTATGCCACCAGTCCCGGCGTTCTATCATCGTCCACAAACGCTCGATGATGTGATTAATCAAACGGTTAATCGCGTGCTTGACCAGTTTGATATTACCCTTCCGCAGGACCTGTTCACCCGCTGGCAAGGGGCGTAAGCCGTTCCATCAGCGTGCAAAGAAACATCCGTTGCCCTGTTTCAGGGCAATTTTGTAACCGCGATCATATCCTCAACATTTAATTCGTTAAAACTCAACGAAACGCTGCGGTTCGACCGTCAGACCTGCTATCTTCAAAATCAGGACATTATTGCAACGTTTTATTAACATATTTAACGTCGAATATCCTCATCGACGCGAAAATGGCATAAGACCTGCATGAAAAAGTCTGCAAACACACAACACAACGTAAAACATAATAAAATTACGCCACTTGAGGGTTATGTATGAAGAAGACGGTTCTTGCTTTGTCTTTGCTGGTAGGACTCTCCGCCACCGCGGCCAGCTACGCAGCACTTCCGCAGACGGTTCGTATTGGTACAGATACAACGTACGCACCTTTTTCCTCTAAAGATGCCAAAGGCGACTTTGTCGGCTTTGATATCGATCTGGGAAATGAGATGTGTAAGCGCATGCAGATCAAATGTACCTGGGTTGCCAGCGACTTTGATGCGCTGATCCCGTCGCTGAAAGCGAAAAAAATTGATGCCATTATCTCCTCGCTTTCTATCACCGAGAAGCGTCAGCAAGAGATTGCATTCTCAGACAAACTTTACGCAGCAGACTCACGGCTGATCGCCGCGAAAGGTTCCCCAATTAAACCGACTCTGGACTCCCTCAAGGGTAAACACGTTGGCGTGCTGCAAGGCTCTACTCAGGAAGCCTATGCCAATGACAACTGGCGTAGCAAAGGCGTGGATGTGGTGGCCTATGCGAACCAGGATCTTATCTATTCTGACCTGACGGCGGGTCGTCTCGACGCAGCGCTGCAGGATGAAGTCGCGGCCAGCGAAGGCTTCCTGAAGCAACCTGCCGGTAAGGACTACGACTTTGCAGGTCCTTCGGTGAAAGATAAAAAATACTTTGGCGACGGAACCGGGATTGGTTTGCGCAAAGATGACACCGAGCTGAAAGCCGCTTTTGATAAAGCGCTGGGTGAACTGCGCAAAGACGGCACCTACGACAAAATGGCGAGCAAATATTTTAATTTTAATGTCTACGGCGATTAATACAGCGGCGTGGGGAATTGACTGCACCATTGCGGGTAACCATTACGGTGCATAATACATTCAGTGCACTGTTTTGGTGCTTTTATCACTGACTTAATAAGCATGAGTGCATACTTAAGCGCTTTTCATGCAAATAAATACCGCCGGCAGGGTAGAATACTTTGCCTTGTCGGCCTGATTAATGGCACGATAACTGCACCTGGTCCTGTAAAGATCCCCTATAAAAGACAGTCTGTTGAGGATAGTTATGAAAAAACTGGTGTTGTCTCTTTCTCTGGTTCTGGCTTTCTCCAGTGCTACCGCAGCATTTGCAGCCATTCCGCAAAAAATTCGTATCGGTACTGATCCTACTTATGCGCCGTTCGAATCGAAAAATGCCCAGGGTGAATTAGTCGGTTTTGATATCGATCTGGCTAAAGAGCTGTGCAAACGTATTAATACGCAATGTACTTTCGTGGAAAACCCGCTGGACGCGCTGATCCCTTCGCTAAAAGCGAAGAAAATCGATGCCATCATGTCCTCGCTTTCCATTACTGAAAAACGTCAGCAGGAAATCGCTTTTACTGACAAGCTTTATGCAGCCGACTCGCGTCTGGTTGTCGCTAAAGATTCAGCTATTCAGCCGACCATTGAGTCGCTGAAAGGTAAACGTGTTGGTGTGCTGCAGGGCACCACCCAGGAAACGTTCGGCAACGAACACTGGGCGCCAAAAGGTATTGAGATTGTCTCTTATCAGGGGCAGGACAATATCTATTCTGACCTGACTGCCGGGCGTATTGACGCCGCGTTCCAGGATGAAGTCGCGGCCAGCGAAGGCTTCCTGAAACAGCCAGTCGGTAAAGATTACAAATTTGGCGGTCCGTCTGTGAAAGACGAGAAGTTGTTCGGCGTGGGTACCGGGATGGGGCTGCGCAAAGACGATAACGAGCTGCGCGAAGCGCTGAACAAAGCCTTTGCCGAAATGCGAGCTGATGGGACTTACGAGAAGCTGGCGAAAAAGTACTTCGATTTTGATGTTTACGGCGGTTAATTACCGCAGGTGCTGATAAAGCCCGTAGATTTTTGATCGACTTATTGCCTGATGGCGGCTGCGCCTTATCAGGCCTACGACGAAAGCTTGTAGGCCTGATAAGCGAAGCGCCATCAGGCATAAAGTGACGAGACAAAATATCAAAAGAGGCTTACTACTCCACCACACACGACAGGACAGGCAGCATGTTGTATGGCTTTTCAGGTGTTATTTTACAGGGCGCAATTGTTACGCTGGAGCTGGCACTCAGCTCGGTGGTACTGGCGGTTCTGATAGGTCTTGTCGGCGCAGCAGCAAAGCTGTCGCAAAGCCGGGCAATGGGGCTTATTTTCGAAGGGTACACAACCCTAATCCGCGGCGTGCCCGATCTGGTCTTAATGCTGCTCATCTTCTACGGATTACAAATCGCGCTGAATACCATTACCGATGCCATCGGTATCGGCCAGATTGATATCGATCCGATGGTTGCGGGCATTATCACCCTTGGATTTATCTACGGCGCCTACTTTACCGAAACTTTTCGCGGTGCGTTTATGGCTGTACCAAAAGGCCATATTGAAGCCGCGACGGCGTTTGGCTTTACCAGCTCACAAATATTTCGTCGCATTATGTTCCCGGCGATGATGCGTTATGCCTTACCGGGAATCGGTAATAACTGGCAGGTTATTCTTAAGGCCACGGCACTGGTGTCGCTGCTCGGCCTGGAAGACGTGGTGAAAGCGACCCAGCTTGCCGGGAAGAGTACCTGGGAGCCGTTCTATTTTGCCGTGGTGTGCGGGGTCATCTATCTGGTATTTACCACTGTTTCTAATGGTGTGCTGCTGTACCTTGAGCGCCGCTATTCCGTGGGTGTGAAGAGGGCTGACCTGTGATCGAGATTATTCAGGAATACTGGAAGTCCCTGCTGTGGACCGACGGATATCGCTACACTGGCGTCGCTATCACCCTGTGGCTTTTGATTTCTTCAGTAGTGATGGGCGGAATACTTGCGCTCTTTTTGGCTATTGGCCGCGTTTCCAGTAATAAATTTATTCAGTTCCCTATCTGGCTGTTCACCTATATTTTTCGTGGCACGCCGCTGTACGTTCAGCTACTGGTGTTTTATTCCGGGATGTATACGCTGGAGATAGTCAAAGGCACGGACTTCCTCAACGCGTTTTTCCGCAGCGGGCTGAATTGCACCGTGCTGGCGCTGACGCTGAATACCTGCGCCTATACCACTGAGATTTTCGCCGGGGCTATCCGTTCCGTGCCTCACGGTGAGATTGAGGCTGCTCGCGCATACGGTTTCTCGTCATTCAAACTGTATCGATGCATTATTTTACCTTCCGCGCTGCGTATTGCGTTGCCGGCTTACAGCAATGAAGTCATTTTAATGCTGCACTCCACGGCGCTGGCGTTTACCGCAACGGTACCTGACCTGTTGAAAATCGCCCGCGATATCAACTCGGCAACGTATCAGCCGTTTACCGCCTTCGGTATTGCCGCTGTACTGTATTTGATTATTTCGTATGTCCTGATTAGCCTGTTCCGTAAAGCGGAAAAACGCTGGTTGCAGCATGTATCCTCTAAATGATTCGAGTAACACGATGTCTGAAAATAAATTAAACGTTATCGATTTACATAAGCACTACGGCGAACATGAAGTGCTGAAAGGGGTGTCGCTGCAGGCCAACGCGGGTGATGTTATCAGTATTATTGGCTCGTCAGGTTCCGGTAAAAGTACCTTCCTGCGCTGCATTAACTTTCTTGAGAAACCAAGCGCCGGGTCGATTATAGTCAGTGGTCAGAACATTGGTCTGGTGCGCGACAAAGACGGTCAGCTCAAGGTTGCGGACAAAAATCAGTTGCGCCTGCTGCGCACGCGTCTGACGATGGTCTTTCAGCACTTTAATCTGTGGAGCCACATGACGGTGCTGGAAAACGTCATGGAAGCGCCGATCCAGGTGTTGGGGCTGAGCAAACAGGAAGCCCGCGACCGTGCGGTGAAGTATCTGGCTAAAGTGGGCATTGATGAGCGCGCGCAGGGCAAATATCCGGTGCATCTGTCCGGTGGTCAGCAGCAGCGTGTTTCCATTGCCCGTGCGCTGGCGATGGAGCCGGAAGTGTTGCTGTTTGATGAACCCACGTCGGCACTAGATCCTGAGCTGGTGGGTGAAGTGCTGCGCATTATGCAACAGCTGGCCGAAGAGGGGAAAACCATGGTGGTGGTGACTCACGAAATGGGGTTTGCCCGTCATGTTTCCACGCACGTGATTTTCCTGCATCAGGGGAAAATTGAGGAAGAGGGCGACCCGGAGCAGGTATTCGGTAATCCGCAAAGTCCACGTTTGCAGCAGTTCCTCAAAGGTTCGTTGAAGTAAATCACCTGCCCGGAGGCGTTACGTTTTCCGGGCTTACAATTTTAGCGCGTCGCGCTCCAGCCGAAACACCCAGTCGTCGTAGGCGATGCCATCAATCTCATACGCCTTTTCCAGTACCTGCGTACGCACAAACCCCGTTTTTTCCAGAATACGAACAGAACCCTTATTCTCCGCGAGTGCGTAAGCGTTTATCGCAGTGACGTCCGTGCGCTCGAAAGCGTACTGGCACACTGCCGTCACGGCTTCGCTGGCAATCCCTTTCCCCTGAGCTTCTGGCAAAATGGCGTAGCCGAGGTCGGCCTCGTGTGGGTATAAATGGCTGATTTGCAGACCAATATCACCGAGAGGTGTTGATTTGTTATGCTCGCGGATGACAAAAGTATGCTGTGCAGCCAGACGTCTGGCGAATAACAGACGTGTGTCTTTCGCTGGGGCAATATCACCCATATAGCGCATGACTTCCGGGCATTCACGTAATCTCTGGAAAAATGACCAGTCAGAAAATTTAAATAAGGAGAGGGTAAGTCGGGGAGTCGAAATTATCGCCATAACGTCGCCATTGCGGAAATCTAGCCTATAACCTTACCACCACAACAGCGACCGTGAATAGAGCTACGGGATTATCGGATCACATCCGCCAGCGCTTCTTCTAAATCGTACCAGCGAAATGCAAAACCGGATGCTTCCAGGCGTTTGGGTAATGCTCGCTGCCCGCCGAGGACCAGTACTGAAGATTCCCCCATCAGCAGCCGCATAGCGGTGGCGGGAATGCGCAGAATGGCAGGGCGGTTTAGAGCGTGTCCCAGCGCGTGGGCAAACTGCTCATTGTGCACCGGGTATGGCGAAACCATATTGAAGGGACCGCGTAGATCATTATTCAGCAGCCAGATAATTCCGTTGACCATATCATCAACATGGATCCAGGCCATATACTGTCGTCCGTTACCGATTGGGCCGCCTAAGCCAAGACGAAATGGCGGGACCATTTTCGCCAGAATACCGCCAGCAGAGGCTAGTACCACGCCGGTACGCAGCATACACACGCGGGTTTTGTCGCTTTGCGCGGTGCTGGCAATTTGCTCCCAGCGGGCACATAGCTTATGGGTAAATTCGTTATGCGGTGGCTCTTCTTCCGTAACCACAACTTCGCCCAAATCGCCGTAGTAACCGGTAGCGGAACCGGAGATTAACACTGAGGGCGGCGTCTCGCTGGCATGGATTAAATCGACCAGTTTCTGCGTAATGCCCCAACGGCTCTGGCACAGGCGTTCCTTTTGTTGTGCGCTCCAGCGCTTATCTGCAATAGGTTCTCCGGCAAGGTTAATCACGGCATCAATGTCATTGAGATGCTGCCGCTCTTCCAGTCCTTTCCATAACGTGACCCGAGAGTCGAGAATCTGACGAGCCTTATCAGGGGTACGTGTCACTACAATTATCTGATGCCCCAGTTCCAGCAGGCAGGGGATCAGATGACGTCCAATCAGGCCAGTACCGCCGGTAATCAGAATCTGCATGTCGCCTCCCGGGTTACGTTTTAGCGCTGCCAGCTCAGCGTCATAGAAACTGAGTCGGCGTAACGCAATGCGTGAAGTTTATCTATCTCCACTTCAGCATAAGTGACCCAGTGATGTTCGCGTGCGATATCGAGCACATCTTGAGTTAATTTTTCTAATAATGAGAAGCGGTTACCCTCCACGTGGGCAATGATGCTTTTGGTGATTGTGCGATAATTCAGCGCGTCGTTGATATCTTCGCTGGTACGGGCTTTGTCTGCCGGATAGTGAATGGCAATGTTGATGACGATATCCTGGCGGTTAAGGATCTCCTCTTCTTTGATGCCGATAAAAGTGCGCAGACGAAGGTTTTTTATACGAATAATAGCGTCAGGTTGTGACATTGCAGGTTTCCTCCATGTATGAACCTTTGCATGATACACGAGAACCGAATTGCGTCATCGCTTCTCGCTTTGTGCGTGCTGCATGGCGCGTTCAGTCGCGGGACGCGTACGGATGCGTTCGTGCCAGTTATTGACCGCCGGATAGTTGTCGAGGTCGATGCGCTGACGCTGATGGGCGTGGATCCACGGCCAGCTGGCAATGTCGGCAATGCTGTAGTGATCGCCTCCCAGCCAGGGTGACGATTCCAGACGTTTATTCATCACGTTGTACAGGCGCTGGGTTTCAACCTGGTATCTTTCAATGGCGTAAGGGATCGTTTGCGGAGCGTAATGACTGAAATGATGATTCTGCCCCAGCATAGGACCCAGACCGCTGACCTGCCAGAACAGCCACTGCAGCGTGGTGTGGCGTTCGCGTAATTCACCGCTGAGCAGCTTACCGCTCTTTTCCGCCAGATAGAGTAAAATTTCTCCGGACTCAAACAAGCTGATGGGCCTTCCGCCGTCCACCGGGGCATGATCGATAATGGCCGGGATTTTATTGTTCGGCGAGATCCGCAGAAAATCGGGGTGAAACTGGCTACCTTTGCTGATATCGACATGAATCAGACGGTATTGCAGCTGCGCCTCTTCAAGAAACAACGTGATTTTGTGACCGTTTGGCGATGGCGTGTAATAGAGATCGATCATTTTCAGCATCCGTTTTGTCATGAACCGGGTCATAACAAGTATAGAGCCTGTTGGCGTGCTTGAGTTTTCATCAAGTGACAGCGAGAGAAAGACTCTATATTTTGAAGGCAAGCTAATACACTTCAGAGGACATTATGAGCAAACCTGCAATTACGCTGTGGTCAGATGCCAATTTTTTCTCCCCTTACGTGCTGTCTGTTTATGTCGCTCTGCAAGAGAAAGGGCTGCCTTTTACGCTGAAAACTGTTGATCTCAACAGTGGCGAACATTTGCAACCTTCATGGCAAGGTTACGCCTTGACGCGCCGCGTGCCGGTTCTTGAGATCGATGGTTTTGAACTGAGCGAATCATCAGCGATTACGGAATTCCTGGAAGAGAGCTTCGCGCCGCCACAGTGGGAGCGTATCTATCCGCACGATGTGCAAAAACGCGCGCGGGCGCGCCAGGTTCAGGCGTGGATCCGCAGCGATTTAATGCCTATCCGTGAAGAACGCTCAACGGATGTCGTTTTTGCTGGCGTGAAGAAAGGACCGTTAAGCGAAGCGGGAAAAGCCAGTGCGGAAAAATTGTTCGCTACTGCCGGCAGTTTACTGAGCCACGGTAAGCAGAATTTATTTGGCGAATGGTGTATCGCTGACTGTGATTTAGCGCTAATGCTTAATCGTCTGGTCCTGAATGGCGATGAGGTTCCGGAAGCGCTTGCGGAATACGCTACCTTCCAGTGGCAGCGCGCTTCAGTACAGCGTTTTATCGCGCTTTCAGCGAAGCGTTCCTGCTGAAAAACGGGCCGTAATCCAGTATCATTACAAGGTACTTTTCAACGAGGAGTGAGTGATGAAACTGATGTTCGCATCGGACATTCATGGTTCGTTGCCAGCCACGGAACGCGTGCTCGAACTGTTTAACGCAAACGGTGCGCAATGGCTGGTGATATTGGGTGATGTTTTAAACCACGGGCCGCGTAATGCGCTTCCAGAAGGCTATGCACCTGCGCAGGTTGCAGAACGGCTGAATGAACAGGCATCGCGAATTATTGCGGTGCGTGGTAATTGCGACAGCGAAGTAGATCAGATGCTCCTGCATTTTCCGATGACTGCGCCGTGGCAGCAAATTCTGACAGAAAACCAGCGACTCTTTTTGACGCACGGACATCTTTTTGGCCCGCAAAATATGCCGGCGCTCAATGCGGGCGATGTTCTGGTTTATGGGCATACTCATCTGCCGGTTGCTGAGCGGCGCGAGGATATCTATCATTTCAATCCCGGCTCGGTAAGCATCCCTAAAGGGGGCTTTGCGGCAAGTTACGGGATTCTGGATGATAATGTTCTCAGCGTAATGGCACTCAATGATCAAAGTGTTATTGCACAGGTCGAGATTAATCCGTAATTTACCCCACAAACATAAACGCGCCGTAAGAGCGCCAGAAAAAAGAAGGTTTCCTGATGGTGGAACAGCGTCGTTTGGCAAGTACTGAATGGGTGGATATTGTGAATGAAGACAACGAGGTCATTGCACAGTCCAGCCGGGAACAAATGCGGGCGCAACGCTTACGCCATCGTGCAACGTATATCGTTGTGCATGATGGTATGGGCAAAATTCTGGTTCAACGTCGCACTGAGACAAAAGATTTTTTGCCCGGTATGCTGGATGCCACCGCAGGCGGTGTTGTTCAGGCTGACGAGCAGATGCTGGAATCAGCGCGCCGTGAAGCAGAAGAGGAACTGGGGATTGCGGGCGTGCCGTTTGCCGAGCATGGTCAGTTTTACTTTGAAGACCAGAACTGTCGCGTATGGGGCGGGCTGTTTAGCTGTGTTTCCCACGGACCGTTCGCGCTGCAGGAAGAAGAAATTAGCGAAGTTTGCTGGCTGACGCCGGAAGAAATTACCGCGCGCTGCGACGAATTTACACCGGACTCCCTGAAAGCCCTGGCGCTGTGGATGACCCGCAACGCCAAGAATGAAGGGGCGAAAGCCGAAAAGCAGGAAGAAGCTGAGTAACCTCTGTTCATCCGGCCTACTGCGTCGAGAAATCGAGTAGGCCGGACGTGCGCTTTTTAATGGTAACCCATTATCTGCGCACCAATCACCACCACGCTGGACATAATAAACAGCAGCCCCAACAGCGTAGCACCTACCTTCAGCCAGTTACGAAAATCCACCCGACAAACACCTAACGTAGCCATCAGAGATGCCGACGTCGGATAGATAATATGGCTGAATCCGTCGCCAAACTGGAAGGCCAGCACGGTAACCTGACGGTTGACGCCAACCAGATCGCCCAGCGGCGCTAACAGCGGCATGGTCAACGCTGCCTGACCAGAGCCGGAGGTGACGAAGAAATTAAACACCGCCTGGAACAACAGCATAAACCACGCCGCGATGGCGTTATCCAGTCCGCTGATGCCATTGGCAATACTGTGCAGCAGAGTGTTTAACACGCTGGCTTCACCCGCCTCTCCATTACCGACCAGCAGTAAAATGCCCTTGGCAAAACCAACCAGCAGGGCTGGGGCAATCATCATTCGTGCTCCCTCAGTAAATGAGGAGGCCATGATGTTGACCGTCATGCCGTTGAGCCGAAACACGACGCCGATAATGCCAATCAACAGTCCCATGGTGAAGAACTGGCTGGCGATCTCAGGAATGAACCATGCGTGGACGATAACGCCCCAGATGACCCACACGATCACGCCCGTCAGCACCATCAGCACCAGCCAGTCGCCGAGCGTGAAGCGGCGCTCAATGACTTCATCCTGCTGTTCGCGGAAGAAACGGTCTGATTCATGCACGCGCGACAGCTGCGGATTCTTTTTGATGCGCGCCGCATAGGCCAGCGTGAAGGTCAGGCCAATCATTGTGGCAACGACCCACACCACGATACGCAAACCTGAGCCGGAGAGCACCGGAACGCCCGCAATACCCTGCGCGACCACCACGCAAAATGGGTTCATCCATGAGCTGGCGAAACCAATCTGAGTCGCGATATAGGTCACCAGAACGGTGGTGATACTGTCGTAACCTAGCCGGACCATCAGCGGCGCGATGATAATGGCAAAGGCAACCGCCTCTTCCCCCATGCCAAACACCGCGCCGCCTAAGGAGAAGAGAATAAACAGCACTGGGATAAAGAGGACCTCGTTGCCCCGCGTATGGCGGATGAGCGCCAGGATGCCGTTATCAATGGTGCCGGTACGCATAACGATGCCAAATGCGCCGCCAATGACCAGCATAAACATAATGATGCCGACCGCAGTGCCGAATTTCGAGCCGGAGGTTAAGCCTTCGAACGGAAAATTCATCAGGCCTGGGCGCTCATCTCCGGTGGTAAAGAACTTAACTGGGTGATACTGCTCTTCACCAGCTTCATTGGTCAGAATACGAAAGGAATGAGGGTCAACCACCTTACGGGTTTTGGTTTGTCCATCAACCTGATATTGCACTTCCTGGCTGTCGAACATCCCGACGGGAACAACCCATGTCGCCAGACTGGTTAAAATGGCGACGAAAAAAATAATCACCAGCGTGTCGGGCATCGCCCATTTTTTGGCTGGCTGTGATTCTGTTACTGCTGACATGAAAGACTATCCCTGTTGCAACGCAAAGAGGGTAAGTATGCGAACAGAAGAATAGTTATTCATTGATGCAGCGCATTCAGGCAAATATTTCAGATTATGCCAAAGGGGAAACAGACATAAAAAAACCGGAAATATCAGCTATTTCCGGTTTGATAAGTAGATGTGTTGCCGGATAAGAGATCCGGCACACTCGGCAGATTATTGCTGCTGCTGGGAAGACTGGATCGCGGTCAGTGCGATGGTATAGACGATATCGTCTACCAGCGCGCCACGAGACAGGTCGTTCACCGGCTTGCGCATACCCTGCAGCATCGGCCCGATGGAGATCAGGTCGGCAGAACGCTGTACCGCTTTGTAGGTGGTGTTACCGGTGTTCAGATCCGGGAAGATGAACACGGTAGCGCGACCTGCAACCGGAGAGTTCGGCGCTTTGGATTTCGCAACGTCAGCCATAACGGCGGCGTCGTACTGCAGCGGGCCGTCGATCATCAGGTCAGGACGTTTTTCCTGCGCCAGACGAGTCGCTTCACGAACTTTCTCTACGTCGCTACCTGCACCAGAGGTACCGGTGGAGTAGGAGAGCATCGCAACGCGCGGTTCGATACCGAAGGCAATCGCGGATTCAGCGGACTGAATAGCGATTTCTGCCAGCTGTTCTGCGGTTGGATCCGGGTTGATCGCGCAGTCGCCGTAAACGTAAACC
The DNA here is from genome assembly GCF_004322975.1 of Citrobacter sp. ABFQG. NCBI lineage: Bacteria > Pseudomonadati > Pseudomonadota > Gammaproteobacteria > Enterobacterales > Enterobacteriaceae > Citrobacter > Citrobacter sp. ABFQG. Next base: position 4,060,398 of record NZ_CP036435.1, on the reverse strand, counting down.
TGATCCGGCAGCAGCATGAAGAACACAGAAGACACCAGGGAACTACCCGGTGCAGTTTTGATCAGCTGCAGCGGTGGACGAATGGTGTTCGCAGTAGTGTGAACGGCACCGGAAACCAGACCGTCAACGTCGTCCTGTTCCAGCATCAGGGTACCGAGAACGACGTTGTCTTCTAGCTGTTCGCGGGCAACGGTTTCGGTCATGCCTTTGTTCTTACGCAGTTCGACCAGACGAGCAACGTAGCTTTCGCGAACCACATCTGGATCAACGATTTCTACGCCAGCGCCAAGTTCAACGCCCTGAGAGGCCGCAACGCGGGTGATCTCATCCGGGTTACCCAGCAGTACGCAGGTTGCGATACCACGTTCAGCACAGATGGCTGCCGCTTTAACGGTACGCGGTTCGTCGCCTTCCGGCAGAACAACGCGTTTGCCCGCTTTACGTGCCAGCTCGGTCAACTGATAACGGAACGCTGGTGGAGACAGACGACGGCTGCGCTCAGACGTTGCGGTCAGAGATTCAATCCAGTCAGCGTTGATGAAGTTAGCAACGTATTCCTGAACTTTTTCGATACGCTCGTGATCGTCAACCGGAACTTCCAGGTTGAAGCTCTGCAGGCTCAGAGAGGTCTGCCAGGTGTTGGTGTTTACCATGAATACCGGCAGGCCGGTTTCGAATGCACGTTCGCACAGTTTGGTAATGCGCGCGTCCATTTCGTAGCCGCCGGTCAGCAGCAGGGCGCCAATTTCTACGCCGTTCATCGCTGCCAGACATGCTGCAACCAGCACGTCCGGACGGTCAGCGGAGGTCACCAGCAGGGAACCTGCGCGGAAGTGTTCCAGCATGTGCGGAATGCTGCGTGCGCAGAAAGTCACAGACTTCACGCGACGGGTATTGATATCGCCTTCGTTTACGATGGTGGCGTTCAGGTGACGCGCCATATCGATTGCACGGGTAGCGATCAGATCGAAGCTCCATGGCACCGCGCCCAGAACCGGCAGCGGGCTGGATTCTTGCAGTTTAGCCGGATCAACTTTGATCACTTTCGCTTTGGAAGAGTCGTCGAAAATCTCGGACAGATCCGGGCGAGTACGGCCCTGCTCATCAACCGGTGCGTTCAGTTTGTTAACGATTACGCCGGTGATGTTGGTGTTTTTCGCGCCACCGAAGCTGCTGCGAGTCAGTTCAATACGCTCGTTCAGTTGTTCCGGGGTATCGGTGCCCTGAGACATAACGAAGACGATTTCTGCATTCAGCGTTTTCGCGATTTCGTAGTTCAGAGACTGCGCGAACTGATGTTTACGGGTTGGGACCAGGCCTTCAACCAGGACAACTTCAGCGTCTTTAGTGTTCGCGTGGTAGTTCGCGATGATCTCTTCCATCAGCACATCTTTCTGATTGCTGGACAGCAGAGATTCAACGTGGCTCATCTTCAGCGGCTCAGCGGCTGGCAGAGAAGAGTTAGCACGGACGATGCTGGTAGTCTGGTCTGGCGCATCGCCACCGGCACGCGGTTGAGCGATCGGCTTGAAGACGCTCAGACGAACGCCTTTGCGTTCCATTGCGCGGATCACGCCAAGGCTGACGCTGGTCAGACCGACGCTGGTTCCGGTAGGGATCAGCATAATAATACGGGACACGGTTTATCCTCTTTCGTTACCGCCCGTTTCAGGCGGGTTACAAAACAGCACCGCCAGCTAGGCTGGCGGTGTGAAATCAGGCGGTCAGACGGCTCGCGTCTTGCGCGATAACCAGTTCTTCGTTGGTTGGGATAACCAACGCAGGACGGGTACCTTCTTTGTTGATGAAACCAGATTTGCCGAAACGTGCGGCCAGGTTACGTTCGTGGTCTACTTCAAAGCCCAGAACGCCCAGTTTGCCCAGAGACAGTTCACGAACCATCGCGGCGTTTTCACCGATACCACCGGTGAAGACAACGGCATCCAGACGACCATCCATCAGCGCAGTGTAAGAACCGATGTATTTCGCCAGACGGTGGCAGTAAACGTCCATTGCACGTTTAGCGTCTTCTTTAGTCGCGTAGTTATCTTCAACATAGCGGCAGTCGCTGGTGACTTCGGTCAGACCCAGCAGGCCGGACTCTTTGGTCAGCATTTTGTTGATCTGGTCAACGCTCATGCCCAGGGTGTCGTGCAGGTGGAAGATGATCGCCGGGTCGATGTCACCGGAACGCGTACCCATCACCAGACCTTCCAGTGGGGTCAGACCCATGGAGGTATCAACACATTTACCGTTACGGATAGCAGATACAGAACCGCCGTTGCCCAGGTGGCAAGTGATGATGTTCAGCTCATCAACCGGTTTGTTCAGCACTTTAGCCGCTTCCTGAGTAACGAAGAAGTGGCTGGTACCGTGCGCGCCGTAACGACGAACGCCATGTTCTTTGTACAGGCTGTACGGCAGGGCGTAGAGGTAAGATTCTTCCGGCATAGTCTGATGGAACGCGGTGTCGAATACGGCCACGTTTTTGTCTTTCAGATTCGGGAAGGATTTCAGCGCTTCAGCGATACCGATCAGGTGTGCAGGGTTGTGCAGCGGTGCAAAAGAGGCTGCATCTTTGATACCCTGAATAACGGAATCGTCGATAACTACAGAGCCGGTGTATTTTTCGCCGCCGTGAACAACACGGTGACCAATCGCAGTCAGCTGAGCAGACAGTTCTGGTTTTTGTGCCAGAATAGTATTAACGATAAAATTCAGCGCTTCACTGTGAGCGGCGCCTGCACCTAAAGCCGCTTCTTGTTTACCGCCATCCATTTTCCATTTGATACGTGCTTCTGGGAGATGGAAACATTCGGCTAAACCAGAAAGGTATTCTTCACCGTTTACTGCATCGATGATGGCAAATTTCAGTGAGGAGCTACCGCAGTTCAGAACCAGTACTAACTTACTCGACATGGAAGTACCTATTTATGATACGTGGCTAAAAAAACGTCAGGGAGTCATAGAGCGTAGCGCATGATGACACCGACGTTTATGATTAACATCATGCGCCATGGTCTTTTTGGGCACGATGGAATAAATACCTTTGAGTCTATGTCATTTTGCGTATTTTTCAGCCAATGGCATACTATGTGTCAATTTGACGACTCAATGATTTTGGACTAAAGGCCTTAGAGGCCGGCACAGGATACCTGAATGTGGGTATCAAAGACAAAATGTTTTGAACGATGTCCCTTGTAGTTGTTGTTTTGCACAAATTTTTTAATTTTTATATGTGAAGTTGAGGTAACCGCCATGTCGACACCGGATAATCGTTCCGTCAATTTTTTTAGCTTGTTTCGCAGGGGGCAGCATTACGCGAAGACGTGGCCAATGGAAAAGCGCCTCGCGCCCGTGTTTGTAGAGAACCGCGTGATCCGTATGACACGTTACGCAATCCGTTTTATGCCGCCTATCGCCGTCTTCACCTTATGCTGGCAAATTGCGCTAGGGGGACAGTTGGGACCGGCCGTGGCGACCGCGCTGTTTGCGCTCAGCCTGCCGATGCAGGGCATGTGGTGGCTGGGTAAACGTTCCGTGACGCCGCTGCCGCCTTCAATACTCAACTGGTTCTACGAAGTTCGGGGTAAATTGCAAGAAGCCGGACAGGCGCTCTCTCCGGTAGAAGGAAAGCCGGATTACCAGGCGCTGGCTGACACGCTTAAGCGCGCCTTCAAACAACTGGATAAAACTTTCCTTGATGATTTGTAATTGACCCCTGATTACGCATATAAAAGAAGGCACAAGATGCCTTCTTTTTTTTCATCGCAGTAGTAGTGATACAGGAGTCCCAAATGGAAATGACCAACGCTCAACGTCTGATTTTGTCGAATCAGTACAAAATGATGACTATGCTCGACCCAACTAACGCCGAGCGTTATCGTCGTTTGCAGACGATTATTGAACGCGGTTACGGCTTGCAGATGCGTGAGCTGGATCGTGAGTTTGGTGAACTGACGGAAGAAACCTGTCGTACGATTATCGATATTATGGAGATGTATCACGCATTACATGTGTCCTGGACTAATCTTAAGGATGCACAGGCTATTGATGAGCGCCGCGTGACTTTCCTCGGTTTTGACGCCGCAACGGAAGCCCGTTTCCTCGGATACGTTCGCTTTATGGTGAATGTGGAAGGTCGCTATACCCACTTTGATGCGGGTACGCATGGCTTCAACGCCCAGACCCCGATGTGGGAAAAATATCAGCGTATGTTGAACGTCTGGCACTCTTGCCCGCGCCAGTATCACCTGAGCGCGAATGAAATTAACCAAATCATTAATGCCTGAGGGGGCGAGCGTGCAGTGCAAAGGTTTTCTGTTTGATCTGGATGGAACGCTGGTCGATTCCTTACCCGCAGTAGAACGTGCGTGGTGCAACTGGGCCGATCGTTTTGGCCTCGATCACGCCGAGGTGCTCGGCTTTATTCATGGCAAGCAGGCCATTACCTCCCTGCGACACTTTATGGTGGGCAAATCTGAGGCAGAGATCGCCGCGGAGTTTACCCGTCTGGAGCAGATCGAAGCGACGGAAACCGCCGGAATCACTGCGCTGCCTGGGGCTGTTGATTTACTCAACCATCTCAATAAAGCGGGTATTCCATGGGCGATTGTGACCTCAGGTTCTATGCCGGTCGCACGGGCACGCCATCGTGTTGCTGGGCTTCCTGCTCCTGAAGTGTTTGTCACCGCCGAGCGGGTAAAAAGAGGGAAACCAGAGCCAGACGCGTATCTGTTAGGCGCTCAGCTTCTGGGCCTGGCGCCGCAGGAATGTGCCGTGGTGGAAGATGCCCCCGCCGGGGTGCTTTCAGGACTGGCAGCTGGGTGTCATGTCATCGCGGTCAACGCGCCAGCGGATACGCCGCGTCTGAACGAGGTTGATTTTTCGCTGACCAGTCTGGAACATATTTCTGTGACCAAACAACCCAACGGAAATGTGGTCGTTATAAGAAATACCTGATCATGATTTAGCCCCAGATTGTTGGGGCTTTTTTATGGCAGAATCAGTCCATCCCTCTCATTTAACAAGGATATGTTGTGAACGGTGAATTGATATGGGTTCTCTCATTGCTGGCGATTGCTGTCGTCTTGTTTGCAACTGGCAGAGTGCGTATGGACGCGATCGCTTTGCTGGTCATTATTGCCTTTGTTCTGAGTGGAACATTGAGCATCACAGAGGCTTTTTCCGGGTTCAGCGATCCTAACGTTATTTTGATAGCGGCTTTATTCATTATCGGTGACGGCCTCGTGCGTACCGGTGTGGCGACAGTAATGGGCGCCTGGCTGGTGAAGGTCGCCGGTAGCAGTGAAGTCAAAATGCTGGTGTTGCTGATGATAACCGTAGCTGGACTCGGTGCATTCATGAGTTCGACCGGTGTGGTCGCCATCTTTATTCCGGTTGTCTTAAGTGTTTCCATGCGCATGGAAATTTCCCCTTCACGCCTGATGATGCCGCTAAGTTTTGCCGGCTTGATAAGCGGCATGATGACGCTGGTGGCAACGCCGCCAAACCTGGTCGTCAACAGTGAACTGTTACGTGAAGGACTTAATGGTTTTAGCTTTTTTAGCGTAACCCCACTGGGATTGGTGGTGTTGGTACTTGGCATAATTTATATGCTGGTGATGCGTTTTATGCTGAAGGGTGAAGACTCCGGGCAGCCGGGCGACGGCTGGAAGCGCCGGACTTTTCGCGATCTGATTAAAGAATATCGCCTGACCGGGCGCGCGCGTCGCCTGGCGATTCGCCCGGGTTCTCCTATGATAGGCCAGCGTCTGGACGACCTGAAACTGCGTGAGCGCTACGGGGCAAACGTGATTGGCGTGGAGCGCTGGCGTCGCTTTCGTCGCGTGATCGTTGACGTAAACGGGGTTTCTGAGTTTCGTGCTCGTGACGTATTGCTGATTGATATGTCTGCGGCCGATGTCGACCTGCGTGAATTTTGCGCTGAGCAACTGTTGGAACCGATGGTGCTGCGTGGAGAATACTTCTCCGAGCAGGCACTTGATGTGGGCATGGCCGAAATCTCTCTGATCCCTGAGTCGGAATTGATCGGCAAAACGGTACGGGAAATCGCTTTTCGTACGCGTTACGGGCTGAATGTCGTTGGGCTGAAGCGCGATGGTACGGCGCTGGCCGGGGCGGTGGTTGATGAGCCGCTGTTGATGGGCGATATCATTTTAGTGGTGGGCAACTGGAAGCTGATCACGCTGCTTGGACAAAAAGGGCGCGATTTTGTGGTGCTAAATATGCCTGTGGAAGTCAGTGAAGCTTCTCCGGCGCACAGCCAGGCGCCGCATGCGATTTTCTGTCTGGTACTGATGGTCGCGTTAATGCTCACCGATGAAATCCCTAATACGGTTGCCGCGATTATCGCATGTTTGCTGATGGGAAAATTCCGCTGCATCGATGCCGAAAGCGCCTACAAAGCCATTCACTGGCCAAGCATTATTTTGATTGTCGGGATGATGCCTTTTGCGCTGGCGTTACAGAAAACGGGCGGCGTCGATCTGGTGGTGAAAGGGCTAATGGACGTTGGTGGTGGGTATGGCCCGTATATGATGCTGGGCTGCCTGTTCGTGCTGTGCGCGACCATTGGGTTATTTATCTCTAACACCGCAACGGCGGTACTGATGGCGCCGATTGCGCTGGCGGCGGCAAAGTCGATGTGCGTTTCGCCGTATCCGTTTGCGATGGTGATTGCGATGGCGGCTTCCGCAGCCTTTATGACGCCAGTGTCTTCACCGGTAAACACACTGGTGCTCGGGCCGGGTAACTACACCTTTAGCGACTTCGTGAAGATTGGCGTACCGTTTACGGTGATTGTCATGGCAGTGTGCGTGGTGATGATCCCGATGCTGTTCCCGTTTTGACCGCCGCAGTAAACGCCTGATGGCGCTGCGCTTATCAGGCCTACGGATATCACGTTACCTGTAGGCCGGATAAGGCGTTAGCCGCCATCCGGCAAAATCGTTTAAAGCGGTGAATCCTGGCTGATTTCATCTAATGAAAGGTGAAAGCTTGGGACAAACACGTCCATAAAGTAGTCCATCTCTTCGCTGCGTCGTGACTCCAGCGTTTTTTCCAGACGTGTTTTCGCCAGCAGAAATTCGTTGTTACCGGCGGAGAGTTCTTCCAGGCACTTCAGATACGCGCACAGGGCATCGGCCTGTTTAACAATCGATCTTTCTTCTTCACTCAAGGCATGTTCATCAATGAGCGGTGCAAAAATATCGCGCAACTCATCGGGAACCATATCGACCAGTTTTTGCTGGGCAATTTTCTCTATCGCTTTATATTCCTGAGCAATCTGCGAGTTGAAATATTTCACTGGGGTAGGGAGATCGCCGGTTAACACCTCTGACGCATCGTGATACATCGCCAGCAGGGCAATACGCTCAGCATTTACCTGACCACCAAATTTACGGTTTTTGATCGCGGCCAGCGCATGAGCAACCATAGCAACCTGCAGACTGTGTTCGGACACGTTTTCGGTGCGCACGTTGCGCATCAGCGGCCAGCGGTTAATGAGTTTCAGACGGGAGAGGTGGGCAAAAAAGTGGCTCTGCTTCATAACGACCCTTACTCAGTGACTTCAGTAACGGTATTTTGCGCAGAGAGTGCTACCGGATGCAAACCCGGTAGCACTTTGCGTGGTTACAGCTGGCGATACCCTGACAGGAAACGCTCAAATTTACTCAACGACATTTCGATATCATCAATTCGCGGCAGCGTAACGATGCGGAAATGATCCGGCCACGGCCAGTTGAATGCTGTCCCCTGGACCAGCAGTACTTTTTCCTGCAACAGGAAATCGAGCACCATCTTCTGGTCGTCATGAATATTGAAGCGCTTGGCGTCAATTTTCGGGAACATATACAGTGCACCGCGCGGTTTTACGCAAGAGACGCCAGGGATATCATTGAGCAGTTCCCAGGCGCGGTTACGTTGCTCATACAGACGTCCGCCAGGCATGATGAATTCGCTGATGCTCTGATATCCGCCCAGCGCAGTCTGAATGGCATGTTGTGCCGGGACGTTCGCACACAGGCGCATAGAAGCCAGCATCTCAAGGCCTTCGATATACCCTTTGGCATGTTTCTTCGGTCCGTTCAGTACCATCCAGCCCTGACGGAAACCGGCAACACGATAGGTTTTTGACAGGCCGTTAAAGGTAATAGTCAGCAGATCCGGGGCCATTGCCGCAATCGAGTGGTGCTCGGCGTCATCGTAGAGAATTTTGTCGTAAATCTCATCTGCAAAGATGATGAGGTTGTTCTGGCGAGCAATCTCAACAATCTCCATCAGCAGCTCTTTAGAATAAACAGCGCCGGTTGGGTTGTTGGGGTTGATGATGACGATCCCACGCGTACGCGGCGTAATTTTGGCGCGGATATCATCCAGGTCCGGGAACCAGTCTGACGATTCATCACACAGGTAGTGCACGGCATTACCACCAGAGAGCGAAACCGCCGCCGTCCACAGTGGATAATCAGGTGCAGGAACCAGCATTTCGTCCCCACTGTTCAGCAATGCCTGCATGGCCTGCACAATCAATTCGGATACGCCGTTACCGATATAGATATCTTCTACGGTTACATCGCGCATCCCGCGGGCCTGGTAATGCTGCATGATTGCTTTGCGGGCTGAATAAAGGCCTTTGGAATCGCAATATCCTTGCGCAGTTGGCAAATTGCGGATCACATCCACTAAAATTTCATCTGGTGCTTCAAACCCGAAAGGCGCAGGGTTGCCGATGTTCAGTTTCAGAACTTTGTTGCCTTCTTCTTCCAGGCGCTTTGCTTCCTTCAGAACCGGGCCGCGAATGTCATAACAGACGTTTTCTAATTTGCTGGATTTTTCAATGGGGGACATGAACGTTGACCTTTTTAGCTGTGAATGCCACTCCCTGCCGTGGAAGTCAGCCCAGCACAATGTACTCCCACGACGGTGAGTTTTGAAGGGTCTTTAGTAGAAGATTTTGGAAAGCAGGAGGACGATAATTAACTTTTAATAACTAAATTATGCAATTATTACAGTGTAATAATCTGGATTGTTGTGTTTTTTATGGTTTATGTTTTGCTTTGTTGGCTTTGGTATGGTGATTTGTCTGGTCGAAAAAAGTTACCCCTATAAAACAAAATGCAGTCGATATCTGTGTGATACGGCGCGATTCGAAAATACTGAGGTTTCATCAACGAATTCTGTTATCGGTCTGATCCCTACGTGATACGGTGTGAATCCATTGTTAAGCATAATTAATGAATTGAGAGATTCTTAATTAATTATTATTTATTATTTAAACGACATCAAATTGAGTGGGCTAATAATACGAAAACCGTTGCACTGACATAACACCAATTCGCCCGGAATTATTCGCAATAACACTTATAAATATAGTGGTTTTAGGTTAAGATAACTCCTATGAAATGGTTTGTAGTACGAGTTTTACGATAATTCAAATGTTTGTTGGTTGTTCATAACATACTGAAAAGTTAGTTCTTAATGTGTAAATTATTGTTCGTTAACTATTTTTTAAATTTACAAAATTTACATGTTTTCCATTAGTCAGAATCATACGGCAGCTAAAAATACGGCTCTTTCTCGTTGCTATATTCCGATGAATATCACGGGTCTTAAAATAGCTCAGAAAGAGAATTGTTTCGTTTGTTAAACCAAATACATCCTTATTTTCACTTGGTTACACTAAGCGAAACTGAAGGGAGGCACATTACAAATGGAGTTGTTTGATTCTGAATGCACAGCATTAACCCGGTATGACCCGCGAGTAAGTGAAAAACTATGATAAATGCAAATCGTCCGATAATTAACCTCGACCTCGATCTGCTGAGAACCTTTGTTGCTGTTGCCGACCTAAATACCTTCGCGGCTGCGGCAGCTGCGGTATGTCGAACTCAGTCTGCGGTAAGTCAGCAAATGCAGCGCCTTGAGCAACTTGTGGGGAAAGAGTTGTTCGCGCGTCATGGACGCAACAAACTGCTGACCGAACATGGTATCCAGCTGTTGGGTTACGCCAGGAAAATACTGCGATTTAATGATGAGGCATGCTCATCATTGATGTTTAACAATCTTCAGGGGGTGTTAACTATCGGTGCTTCTGATGAATCCGCCGACACCATACTCCCATTTCTGCTTAACCGCATTAGTTCGGTTTATCCGAAACTTGCGCTTGATGTAAGAGTGAAACGCAATGCTTACATGGTGGAGATGCTTAAGTCGCAAGAAGTGGATTTAGTGGTCACCACGAATCGCCCTGACGATTTTGAATGCCTGAATTTGCGGACTTCACCGACGCACTGGTATTGCGCAGCCGAATATATCCTGCAAAAAGGCGAACCCGTGCCGTTAGTTCTGCTGGACGATCCCAGCCCGTTTCGCGATATCGTGCTGGCGACGTTGAATGCCGCACAGATCCCGTGGCGTCTGGCTTATGTCGCTTCAACATTACCTGCGGTCCGCGCGGCGGTAAAAGCAGGGCTTGGCGTTACTGCGCGTCCTGTAGAAATGATGAGCCCGGATTTACGCGTACTGGGGGCGGCGGACGGATTGCCACCTCTGCCTGATACCGAGTATCTGTTGTGCAGCGATCCGGGCACGCAAAATGAATTAGCTCAGGCTATCTTTAAGTCGATGCAGACATATCAAAATCCTTGGCAATACAATCAGTTTACCCCTGAAGGGGGAGATGACTCGCTGATTGTTGAAGGCGACTTTGAGTAAAGCGTCACAAAAAAACGTTTAAAAATGTAAGTGTAAAAAAGAGCCACTGATGATGAAAAAACATCCAGCGGCTCTTTTTTTATGCAAATATTACTGCTTTCTGTTCATTCATATACTAAAACTTAACAAAATCAGCAGGTAAAAAAACAGACTGACAATAGGGTGAAAAATAATCAGCCGCGTTGCTAAATGTTTCCATGTTAAAAAACTAGAGAAATTGTTGCTGTTTTTTATGGTGAATTAACAAAAGCGTGTCACAGATCAAGAAAATACTCCCATTTAGGGGGAGGCATCTGGGTGAATTCCTGTCAAAATAGACGTGTATTATCTTTTTTACTTCACTACGGACACGATTCAACAACATTAAAAATGACCGATGATGCAATCGAAATGGGTCTAAAGAGCACTTTATGTTAATGAAGTTGGATTAGTGTAAAATAATGTGAGGAAACTTTTGTTAAAGTTGACAAAAGGTTATAGAAAGGAGTAAAAAACCCCATCAATTAGCTGTATAAAATGATTTTTCACAGTGATTGTAAGGTTTTTTTATTCCTCCCCATGAATCGATGTGGCGTTCATCTGCCGAAAAGAGCAGAGAATTTGGCGCTACTTTTGATGAGTAAGCAATGAGTATGTCAACATCCACTGAAATCATCGCTCATCACTGGGCATTCGCTATCTTTCTTATCGTTGCCATTGGCCTGTGTTGCCTGATGCTCGTCGGCGGCTGGTTTTTAGGGGGTCGCGCACGCGCGAGATCTAAAAACGTGCCGTTTGAATCAGGTATCGACTCGGTCGGCACCGCCCGCCTGCGCCTGTCTGCCAAGTTTTATCTGGTAGCCATGTTCTTCGTTATCTTCGACGTTGAAGCGCTGTATCTGTTCGCATGGTCAACTTCTATCCGTGAAAGCGGTTGGATTGGCTTTGTGGAAGCTGCAATTTTTATTTTTGTGTTACTGGCAGGTCTGGTTTATCTGGTGCGTATTGGCGCGCTGGACTGGACGCCCGCGCGTTCACGCCGCGAGCGTATGAACCCGGAAACGAACAGTATCGCTAATCGTCAACGCTAACCGCGAGGCATTAAGATGGATTATACGCTCACCCGCATAGATCCTAACGGTGAGAACGACCGTTACCCCCTGCAAAAACAGGAGATCGTAACCGACCCCCTGGAACAAGAAGTTAACAAAAACGTGTTCATGGGCAAACTGCATGACATGGTTAACTGGGGCCGTAAAAACTCAATTTGGCCATATAACTTTGGCCTTTCCTGCTGCTACGTTGAGATGGTGACCTCGTTTACCGCCGTGCACGATGTGGCCCGTTTTGGTGCGGAAGTACTGCGTGCATCGCCGCGTCAGGCTGACCTGATGGTCGTAGCCGGAACCTGCTTTACCAAAATGGCGCCAGTTATTCAGCGCCTCTACGATCAGATGCTGGAACCGAAATGGGTTATTTCCATGGGCGCATGCGCCAACTCCGGCGGGATGTACGACATCTATTCTGTGGTGCAGGGCGTTGATAAATTTATTCCGGTCGATGTGTACATCCCGGGATGTCCGCCGCGCCCAGAAGCGTATATGCAGGCTCTGATGCTGCTGCAAGATTCCATTGGCAAAGAACGCCGTCCGCTCTCCTGGGTGGTTGGCGATCAGGGCGTTTATCGCGCCAATATGCAATCAGAACGCGAGCGTAAACGCGGCGAACGTATTGCTGTAACGAATCTTCGTACACCAGACGAGATTTAATTTGCGCCTGTCGGCAGCAGCACTTCCTTCGCTTATCACTACATAAATAGCGCGAAGCACTGCCGACCACCACGGACCATTTGCAATGGTGAACAATATGACCGACTTAACCGCGCAAGACGCTGCATGGCAAACACGGGATCACCTTGATGACCCGGTCATTGGCGAACTGCGCAACCGTTTTGGGCCGGATGCCTTTACCGTTCAGGCGACTCGCACCGGGGTACCCGTTGTTTGGGTCAAGCGTGAACAATTACTGGAAGTTGGCGATTTCTTAAAGAGACTGCCGAAACCTTACGTCATGCTGTTTGACTTACACGGCATGGACGAACGTCTGCGTACGCACCGCGAAGGGTTACCCGCCGCGGATTTTTCCGTTTTCTATCACCTGATCTCCATTGAACGCAATCGCGATATCATGCTCAAGGTGGCTTTGTCTGAAAACGATCTGCGCGTACCGACTTTCACCAAACTGTTCCCGAACGCCAACTGGTATGAGCGTGAAACCTGGGAAATGTTTGGCATCGACATCGAAGGTCACCCGCACCTGACGCGTCTGCTGATGCCGCATACCTGGGAAGGCCATCCGCTGCGTAAAGACTACCCGGCGCGTGCGACTGAATTCGACCCGTTTGAGCTGACTAAAGCCAAACAGGATCTGGAAATGGAAGCGCTGACCTTCAAACCTGAAGATTGGGGCATGAAGCGTAGCACCGAAAATGAGGACTTCATGTTCCTCAACCTCGGTCCTAACCACCCGTCTTCCCACGGTGCGTTCCGTATTGTGCTGCAGCTTGATGGCGAAGAAATCGTCGACTGCGTACCTGACATCGGCTACCACCACCGTGGCGCTGAAAAGATGGGCGAACGTCAGTCCTGGCACAGCTACATTCCGTACACCGACCGTATCGAGTACCTCGGCGGCTGCGTTAACGAAATGCCTTACGTACTGGCGGTTGAGAAACTGGCAGGCATCACCACGCCGGATCGCGTCAACGTGATTCGCGTCATGCTGTCTGAACTATTCCGTATCAACAGTCATCTGCTGTACATCTCCACGTTCATTCAGGACGTCGGCGCGATGACCCCGGTATTCTTCGCCTTTACCGATCGTCAGAAAATCTACGACGTCGTGGAAGCGATCACCGGTTTCCGTATGCACCCGGCCTGGTTCCGTATCGGCGGTGTGGCACACGATCTGCCGCGCGGTTGGGACAAACTGCTGCGTGATTTCCTCGACTGGATGCCAAAACGTCTGGATTCTTACGAGAAAGCCGCGCTGCGTAACACCATCCTGAAAGGCCGTTCGCAGGGTGTTGCCGCTTACGGTAAGAAAGAAGCGCTGGACTGGGGTTGTACCGGTGCTGCGCTGCGTGCGACCGGTATTGATTTCGACGTGCGTAAAGCGCGTCCGTACTCTGGCTATGAAAACTTTGACTTTGAGGTCCCGGTTGGCGGCGGTGTGTCCGACTGCTATACCCGCGTGATGCTGAAAGTTGAAGAGCTGCGCCAGAGTCTGCGCATCCTTGAGCAGTGCCTCAATAACATGCCGGAAGGCCCGTTCAAAGCGGATCACCCGCTGACGACGCCGCCACCGAAAGAGCGCACGCTGCAACATATCGAAACCCTTATCACCCACTTCCTGCAGGTTTCGTGGGGTCCGGTTATGCCGGCAAACGAGTCCTTCCAGATGGTAGAAGCGACCAAGGGTATCAACAGTTACTACCTGACCAGCGATGGCAGCACCATGAGTTACCGTACCCGTATCCGTACCCCGAGCTATGCGCACCTGCAGCAGATCCCGGTAGCGGTACGTGGCAGCCTGGTGTCCGACCTAATCGTCCATCTGGGTAGTATCGATTTTGTTATGTCAGATGTGGACCGCTAATTATGCACGAGAATCAACAACCACAAACCGAGGCTTTTGAGCTGAGTGCGGCTGAGCGTGAAGCGATTGAGCACGAGAAGCACCACTACGAAGACCCGCGTGCGGCGTCCATTGAAGCGCTGAAAATCGTTCAGAAACAGCGTGGCTGGGTGCCGGATGGGGCGATCTATGCGATCGCTGATGTGCTGGGTATTCCGGCAAGCGACGTAGAAGGTGTTGCTACGTTTTATAGCCAGATCTTCCGCCAGCCGGTAGGTCGCCACGTGATCCGCTATTGCGACAGCGTGGTGTGCCATATCAACGGCTACCAGGGGATCCAGGCCGCGCTTGAGAAAAAACTCAACATCAAGCCGGGGCAGACGACTTTTGATGGTCGCTTTACGCTGCTGCCGACCTGTTGCCTGGGGAACTGCGACAAAGGGCCAAACATGATGATCGATGAGGATACTCACGCTCATCTGACCCCGGAAGGCATTCCCGAACTGCTGGAGCGGTATAAATGAAAGACATTATCCGTACTCCCGAAACCCATCCGCTGACCTGGCGTCTGCGTGATGACAAACAGCCGGTCTGGCTGGACGAATACCGTAGCAAGAACGGCTACGAAGGTGCGCGTAAGGCCCTGACCGGGCTGTCACCGGACGAAATCGTTAATCAGGTAAAAGACGCTGGCCTGAAAGGGCGCGGCGGCGCGGGCTTTTCCACTGGTCTGAAGTGGAGCCTGATGCCGAAAGACGAATCCATGAACATCCGTTACCTGCTGTGTAACGCCGATGAAATGGAGCCGGGCACCTATAAAGACCGTCTGCTGATGGAACAGCTGCCGCACCTGCTGGTGGAAGGCATGCTGATTTCCGCGTTTGCGCTGAAAGCGTACCGTGGTTACATCTTCCTGCGCGGTGAATATATCGAAGCAGCCGTGCATCTGCGTCGCGCGATCGCCGAAGCGACCGAAGCCGGTCTGCTTGGCAAAAACATTATGGGCACCGGTTTCGACTTCGAACTGTTTGTCCACACTGGGGCAGGGCGTTACATCTGCGGTGAAGAAACCGCGCTGATCAACTCCCTTGAGGGTCGCCGTGCTAACCCACGCTCCAAGCCGCCGTTCCCGGCAAGCTCTGGCGCATGGGGTAAGCCGACCTGCGTAAACAACGTCGAAACCCTGTGTAACGTACCGGCTATCCTCGCGAACGGCGTGGAGTGGTACCAGAACATTTCGAAGAGCAAAGACGCGGGCACCAAGCTGATGGGCTTCTCCGGTCGTGTGAAGAACCCTGGCCTGTGGGAACTGCCTTTCGGTACTACCGCGCGTGAGATCCTCGAAGATTACGCGGGCGGCATGCGCGATGGCCTGAAGTTCAAAGCCTGGCAACCTGGCGGCGCGGGGACTGACTTCCTGACCGAAGCACACCTCGATCTGCCGATGGAATTCGAAAGCATTGGTAAAGCAGGTAGCCGTTTGGGCACCGCGCTGGCAATGGCTGTCGATCACGAGATTGGCATGGTTCCTCTGGTGCGTAACCTCGAAGAGTTCTTTGCCCGCGAGTCCTGTGGCTGGTGTACGCCGTGCCGTGATGGTCTGCCGTGGAGTGTGAAAATTCTGCGCGCGCTTGAGCGTGGCGAAGGCCAGCCTGGGGATATCGAGACACTTGAGCAACTGTGTCGTTTCCTCGGCCCGGGTAAAACCTTCTGTGCACACGCACCGGGTGCAGTGGAACCGCTGCAGAGCGCCATTAAATATTTCCGCGAAGAATTCGAAGCTGGCATCAAGCAGACCTTCAGCAATACCCACGCTATTGGTGGTATTCAGCCAAACCTGCTGAAAGAGCGCTGGTGATCACAGGGTTAGCCCTGTGTCGCGATAAGAAATTCGATTAACGCTCGGTTACGACCGAGCCAACTGGAAGCATGCTGACTATGGCTACGATTCATGTAGACGGCAAAGAATATGAGGTCAACGGAGCGGACAACCTGCTGGAAGCTTGTCTGTCTCTTGGCCTTGATATTCCGTACTTTTGCTGGCACCCGGCGCTGGGAAGCGTCGGTGCTTGCCGCCAGTGTGCGGTGAAGCAATATCAGAACGCGGAAGACACGCGTGGTCGCCTGGTGATGTCTTGTATGACACCGGCCACCGAAGGCACCTTTATTTCTATTGATGACGAAGAAGCGAAGCAGTTCCGCGAAAGCGTCGTGGAGTGGTTGATGACTAACCACCCGCACGACTGTCCGGTCTGTGAAGAGGGCGGCAACTGCCACCTGCAGGATATGACCGTCATGACCGGTCACAGCTTCCGTCGCTACCGCTTCACGAAGCGTACTCACCGTAACCAGGACCTGGGGCCGTTCATCTCTCACGAAATGAACCGCTGCATCGCCTGCTATCGCTGTGTACGTTACTACAAAGATTACGCCGATGGTGCGGATCTGGGCGTGTATGGCGCACATGACAACGTCTACTTCGGTCGTCCGGAAGACGGTACGCTCGAAAGCGAATTCTCTGGCAACCTGGTTGAAATTTGTCCAACCGGCGTCTTCACCGATAAAACGCACTCCGAGCGTTATAACCGTAAATGGGACATGCAGTTTGCGCCGAGCATCTGCCAGCAGTGTTCCATCGGCTGTAACACCAGCCCGGGCGAGCGCTACGGTGAACTGCGTCGTATCGAAAACCGTTATAACGGTACCGTTAACCACTACTTCCTCTGCGACCGTGGTCGTTTCGGCTATGGTTACGTGAATCTGAAAGACCGTCCGCGTCAGCCGGTACAGCGTCGTGGCGATGACCTGATCACGCTGAACGCCGAGCAGGCGATGCAGGGCGCGGCAGATATTCTGCGTCAGTCGAAGAAAGTGATTGGTATCGGCTCCCCGCGCGCCAGCGTTGAAAGTAACTTCGCGCTGCGTGAACTGGTCGGTGCGGATAACTTCTATACCGGTATCGCTCAGGGCGAACTGGATCGTCTGCAACTGGCGTTGAGCGTACTGCGTGACGGCGGGATTCATACTCCGGCACTGCGCGAAATCGAATCTTATGATGCGGTTCTGGTGCTGGGAGAAGATGTCACCCAGACCGGCGCACGCGTTGCGCTGGCGGTGCGTCAGGCGGTGAAAGGTAAAGCGCGTGAAATGGCGGCGGCACAGAAAGTGGCTGACTGGCAGATCGCAGCAATCCTTAATATCGGCCAGCGTGCTAAGCATCCGCTATTCGTTACCAACGTCGATAACACCCGTCTGGACGATATCGCCGCTTGGACCTATCGCGCACCGGTTGAAGATCAGGCGCGTTTAGGTTTCGCTATCGCCCACGCGCTGGATAACAACGCGCCGGCGGTTGACGGTATTGACCGTGACCTGCAGAACAAAATTGACGTTATCGTTCAGGCACTAGCCGGGGCGAAGAAACCACTGATTATTTCCGGCACCAACGCCGGTAGCGCCGAAGTGATTCAGGCGGCTGCCAACGTGGCGAAGGCGCTGAAAGGCCGTGGCGCAGACGTTGGCATCACCATGATTGCTCGCTCGGTTAACAGCATGGGCCTCGGCATGATTGGCGGTGGTTCCCTTGACGATGCGCTGACCGAGCTGGAAACAGGCCGCGCTGACGCTGTTGTGGTGCTGGAAAATGACCTGCATCGCCATGCTTCAGCCGCTCGCGTTGATGCCGCGCTGGCGAAAGCGCCGCTGGTACTGGTCGTTGACCATCAGCTTACGGCAATTATGGAAAACGCCCATCTGGTGCTTTCCGCTGCAAGCTTCGCCGAAAGCGATGGTACGGTGATTAACAACGAAGGCCGCGCCCAGCGTTTCTTCCAGGTTTATGACCCATCCTACTACGACAGCAACACCGTAATGCTGGAAAGCTGGCGCTGGCTGCACTCGCTGCACAGCACCGTGCAGAGCCGTGAAGTGGACTGGACGCAGCTCGACCACGTTATCGACGCGGTTGTTGAGAAGTTGCCGCAGCTGGCGGGCATTAAAGATGCCGCGCCGGACGCAAGCTTCCGTATCCGTGGACAGAAGCTGGCGCGTGAACCGCACCGCTACAGTGGGCGTACCGCAATGCGCGCCAACATCAGCGTACACGAACCGCGTCAACCGCAGGACAAAGACACTATGTTCGCTTTCTCTATGGAAGGGAACAACCAGCCGTCTGCACCGCGTTCACAAATTCCGTTTGCCTGGGCTCCGGGCTGGAACTCCCCACAGGCGTGGAACAAGTTCCAGGATGAAGTGGGCGGTAAACTGCGTCATGGCGATCCGGGCGTGCGCCTGATCGAAGCTTCTGCGGATGGTATGGATTACTTCACTACCGTTCCGGCGAGCTTCCATGCTCAGGATGGTCAGTGGCGTGTCGCGCCGTACTACCATCTGTTTGGCAGTGACGAAATGTCCCAGCGTGCGCCGGTCTTCCAGACCCGTATGCCGCAGCCGTACATCAAACTCAACCCGGCTGATGCCGCGAAGTTGGGTGTTAATGCCGGTACGCGCGTTTCTTTCAGCTACGATGGCAACACGGTTACGCTGCCGGTTGAAATCGCTGAAGGATTAACGGCAGGGCAGGTTGGTTTACCGATGGGCATGCCTGGCATCGCGCCGGTTCTGGCAGGTGCGCGTCTTGAGGATCTGCAGGAGGCACAACAATGAGTTGGATTACACCCGATCTGATTGAGATCCTGCTGAGCATTCTCAAAGCGGTGGTGATCCTGCTGGTGGTGGTCACCTGCGGGGCATTCATGAGCTTTGGCGAACGTCGTCTGCTGGGTCTGTTCCAGAACCGTTACGGACCGAACCGTGTTGGCTGGGGCGGTTCGCTCCAGCTGGTTGCGGACATGATCAAGATGTTCTTTAAAGAAGACTGGATCCCGAAATTCTCGGATCGCGTCATCTTTACCCTGGCACCGATGATCGCCTTCACCTCGCTGCTGCTGGCTTTCGCCATCGTGCCGGTGAGTCCGAACTGGGTGGTTGCTGACCTGAACATCGGGATCCTGTTCTTCCTGATGATGGCGGGCCTCGCGGTATACGCAGTGCTGTTCGCCGGCTGGTCCAGTAACAACAAATACTCCCTGCTCGGTGCGATGCGTGCGTCTGCGCAGACCCTAAGCTACGAAGTGTTCCTCGGACTTTCCCTGATGGGCGTGGTGGCGCAGGCCGGTTCATTTAACATGACCGACATCGTCAACAACCAGGCTGATATCTGGAACGTTATTCCGCAGTTCTTTGGTTTTGTCACCTTTGCCATCGCGGGCGTGGCGGTGTGTCACCGTCACCCGTTTGACCAGCCAGAAGCCGAGCAGGAACTGGCCGACGGTTACCACATTGAATATTCCGGTATGAAATTCGGTCTGTTCTTCGTGGGTGAATACATCGGTATCGTCACCATTTCTGCACTGATGGTTACCCTGTTCTTCGGTGGCTGGCATGGCCCGTTCTTACCGCCATTCGTCTGGTTCGCGCTGAAAACCGCGTTCTTCATGATGATGTTCATTTTGATTCGTGCGTCGTTACCGCGTCCTCGTTATGACCAGGTAATGTCCTTCGGCTGGAAAGTCTGTCTGCCGCTGACGCTCGTCAACTTGCTGGTAACTGCGGCTGTCATTCTCTGGCAGGCGCAATAAGGGACACAAAGACCATGACCTTAAAAGAATTGTTCGTAGGTTTCGGCACCCAGGTACGCAGTATCTGGATGATCGGCCTGCATGCGTTCGCGAAACGCGAAACGCAGATGTACCCGGAAGAGCCGGTCTATCTACCGCCCCGTTTTCGTGGTCGTATCGTTCTGACTCGTGATCCAGACGGTGAAGAGCGCTGCGTTGCCTGTAACCTGTGTGCGGTAGCGTGTCCGGTAGGCTGTATCTCTTTGCAAAAAGCAGAGACCAAAGATGGCCGCTGGTATCCGGAGTTTTTCCGCATTAACTTCTCACGCTGCATTTTCTGCGGCCTGTGCGAAGAAGCCTGTCCGACAACGGCTATTCAGCTGACTCCAGATTTCGAGCTGGGTGAGTACAAGCGCCAGGACCTGGTTTACGAGAAAGAGGATCTGCTGATCTCCGGTCCGGGCAAATACCCGGAATATAACTTCTACCGGATGGCAGGTATGGCAATCGACGGCAAAGATAAGGGCGAAGCAGAGAACGAAGCCAAGCCTATCGACGTCAAGAGCCTGTTACCGTAAGGAGAGGGGCAATGGAGTTCGCTTTTTATATCTGTGGCCTGATAGCCATTCTCGCAACCTTGCGGGTGATCACCCACACCAATCCGGTACACGCGCTGCTGTATCTGATTATTTCGCTGCTGGCGATTTCCGGGGTGTTCTTCTCGTTAGGCGCTTACTTCGCCGGTGCGCTGGAAATTATCGTCTACGCGGGCGCTATCATGGTGCTGTTCGTATTCGTGGTAATGATGCTCAACCTCGGTGGTTCTGAAATTGAACAGGAACGCCAGTGGCTGAAACCTCAGGTGTGGATTGGTCCGGCGATTCTGTCGGCCATCATGCTGGTGGTCATTGTTTACGCCATTCTGGGCGTAAACGATCAGGGCATCGACGGGACGCCAATTAGCGCGAAAGCAGTCGGTATTTCCCTGTTCGGACCGTATGTACTGGCGGTCGAACTGGCTTCGATGCTGCTGCTGGCGGGCCTGGTTGTGGCCTTCCACGTGGGGCGCGAAGAGCGTTCAGGTGAAGTGCTGAGCAATCGCACTGATGACCGCGCGAAAAGAAAAACGGAGGAGCACGCATGATCCCCTTACAACATGGACTGATCCTCGCTGCGATTTTATTCGTCCTGGGTTTGACCGGTCTGGTTATCCGCCGCAATCTGCTGTTTATGCTGATCGGGCTGGAAATCATGATTAACGCCTCCGCGCTGGCCTTTGTGGTCGCCGGAAGCTACTGGGGCCAGACCGATGGTCAGGTGATGTACATTCTCGCCATCAGCCTTGCGGCTGCGGAAGCGAGCATTGGACTTGCGCTGTTGCTGCAACTTCATCGCCGTCGCCAGAACCTGAACATCGATTCAGTAAGTGAGATGCGTGGATGAACATGCTTGCCTTAACCATTATTCTGCCATTTATTGGCTTTGTATTACTGGCGTTTTCCCGTGGTCGTTGGTCAGAAAATCTGTCCGCTACCGTGGGTGTCGGGTCGATTGGTCTGGCCGCGCTGGTGACTGCGTTTGTTGGCGTTGATTTCTTTGCCAATGGCCAGCAGGCTTATAGCCAGCCGCTGTGGACCTGGATGTCAGTCGGCGACTTCAACATCGGTTTTAACCTGGTGCTGGATGGCCTGTCGCTGACTATGCTCTCCGTGGTGACCGGCGTTGGTTTCCTGATCCACATGTTCGCCTCCTGGTATATGCGCGGAGAAGAGGGCTATTCTCGTTTCTTCGCCTACACCAACCTGTTTATCGCCAGCATGGTGGTTCTGGTGCTGGCGGATAACCTGCTGCTGATGTACCTCGGCTGGGAAGGCGTGGGCCTGTGCTCCTATCTGCTGATTGGTTTCTACTATACCGATCCGAAGAATGGCGCTGCGGCAATGAAAGCCTTTGTGGTAACCCGTGTTGGTGACGTATTCCTGGCGTTCGCGCTGTTCATCCTCTACAACGAGCTGGGCACGCTGAACTTCCGCGAAATGGTGGAACTGGCGCCTGCGCACTTTGCAGATGGTAACAACATGCTGATGTGGGCAACCCTGATGCTGCTGGGCGGTGCGGTCGGTAAATCTGCGCAGTTGCCGTTGCAAACATGGCTTGCTGATGCGATGGCCGGCCCGACGCCTGTCTCTGCGCTTATCCACGCTGCGACGATGGTTACCGCCGGTGTCTACCTGATTGCACGTACGCACGGCCTGTTCCTGATGACCCCAGAAATCCTTCACCTGGTGGGGATTATCGGTGCCATCACTCTGGTGCTGGCGGGTTTTGCTGCGCTGGTACAGACCGACATCAAACGCGTTCTTGCGTACTCCACCATGAGCCAGATTGGTTATATGTTCCTGGCTCTCGGTGTACAGGCGTGGGATGCGGCGATTTTCCACCTGATGACGCACGCCTTCTTTAAAGCGCTGCTGTTCCTGGCATCCGGCTCGGTTATCCTGGCTTGCCACCACGAACAGAACATCTTCAAGATGGGCGGACTGCGTAAGTCAATTCCGCTGGTGTATCTCTGCTTCCTGATCGGTGGCGCGGCGCTGTCGGCTCTGCCGCTGATTACCGCTGGCTTCTTCAGTAAGGATGAGATTCTGGCCGGTGCAATGGCGAATGGTCATATTAATCTGATGGTTGCAGGTCTGGTCGGTGCGTTCATGACCTCTCTGTACACCTTCCGTATGATTTTCATCGTGTTCCACGGTAAAGAACAAATTCACGCTCATGCAGGGAAGGGGATTACCCATCATCTGCCGCTGATTGTGCTGATGATCCTGTCCACCTTCGTTGGCGCGCTGATTGTGCCGCCGCTGCAGGGTGTACTGCCTGCGACGACCGAGCTTGAGCATGGTCGCGTCATGACGCTGGAAATTACCTCCGGTATCGTAGCGATTGCGGGCATCCTGATCGCAGCATGGCTGTGGCTGGGTAAACGCCAGCTTGTGACATCGATTGCCAACAGTGCGCCGGGCCGCCTGCTGGGTACCTGGTGGTATAACGCCTGGGGCTTCGACTGGCTGTACGACAAAGTGTTCGTCAAGCCGTTCCTGGGTGTTGCCTGGTTGCTGAAACGCGATCCGCTCAACTCAATGATGAACATTCCGGCGATCCTTTCCCGCTTTGCAGGTAAAGGCCTGCTGTTGAGCGAGAACGGTTATCTGCGCTGGTATGTCGCATCAATGAGCATCGGCGCCGTCGTTGTGCTGGCACTGTTGATGGTACTGCGTTGAGTTTGAGGATTGTGGGGTTGATGTCGGATGGCGCTCGCGCTTATCCGACCTACGGGAATCTGTAGGCCCGGTAAGCGTTCGCGCCACCGGGCAAAAAAAGCCGCAATCCGAAGTGAATTTTCTGTTTGAGAATTCGTTGAAAATCAGGTCCTGATGGGACTTTAACAAGGAATAAAGATCGCCATGTTACTACCCTGGCTAATATTAATTCCCTTTATCGGTGGCTTCCTGTGCTGGCAGACCGAACGCTTTGGCGTGAAGGTGCCGCGCTGGATCGCGCTGATTACCATGGGATTGACGCTGGCGCTTGGCCTGCAACTGTGGTTGCAGGGCGGCTATTCACTGACGCAATCCGCTGGCATTCCGCAGTGGCAGTCTGAGTTTGTCCTGCCGTGGATCCCACGTTTTGGCATCTCTATTCATCTGGCTATCGATGGTCTGTCGCTGCTGATGGTAGTGCTGACCGGTCTGCTCGGTGTTCTGGCGGTACTTTGCTCCTGGAATGAAATCGAAAAATACCAGGGCTTCTTCCATCTGAACCTGATGTGGATCTTAGGCGGCGTGATCGGCGTGTTCCTTGCCATCGACATGTTCCTGTTCTTCTTCTTCTGGGAAATGATGCTGGTGCCGATGTACTTCCTGATCGCGTTGTGGGGGCATAAAGCCTCTGACGGTAAAACGCGTATCACGGCGGCGACCAAGTTCTTCATTTATACCCAGGCGAGTGGTCTGGTGATGTTGATTGCCATCCTGGCGCTGGTGTTTGTGCACTATAAAGCGACCGGTGTGTGGACCTTCAACTATGAAGAGTTGCTGAATACCCCGATGTCCCACGGTGTGGAATATCTGCTGATGCTGGGCTTCTTCATCGCCTTCGCGGTGAAAATGCCGGTGGTTCCGCTGCACGGCTGGTTGCCGGATGCACACTCCCAGGCGCCGACCGCAGGTTCCGTTGACCTGGCGGGGATTTTGCTGAAAACCGCAGCCTACGGTCTGCTGCGCTTCTCCCTGCCGCTGTTCCCGAACGCGTCGGCGGAGTTTGCACCTATCGCAATGTGGCTGGGCGTTATCGGTATCTTCTACGGCGCGTGGATGGCCTTTAATCAGTACGATATCAAACGCCTGATCGCTTACACCTCCGTATCGCACATGGGCTTCGTACTGATTGCTATCTACACCGGCAGCCAGCTGGCTTACCAGGGTGCGGTTATTCAGATGATCGCGCACGGTCTGTCCGCAGCCGGTCTGTTCATTCTGTGTGGTCAGCTGTACGAACGTCTGCACACGCGTGATATGCGTATGATGGGCGGCCTGTGGGGCAAAATGAAATGGTTGCCTGCGCTGTCAATGTTCTTCGCCGTGTGTACGCTGGGTATGCCTGGTACAGGTAACTTCGTTGGCGAATTTATGATTCTGTTCGGCAGCTACCAGGTGGTTCCGGTCATTACCGTGATCTCGACCTTTGGTCTGGTGTTTGCCTCTGTTTACTCGCTGGCGATGTTGCATCGCGCTTACTTCGGTAAAGCGAAGAGCCAGATTGCCAGTGTTGAACTGCCAGGGATGTCGCTGCGTGAGCTGTTTATCATCCTGTTGCTGGTCGTGCTTCTGGTACTGCTTGGCTTCTATCCGCAGCCGATTCTGGATACCTCGCATTCTGCGATGAGCAACATCCAGCAGTGGTTTGTTAATTCCGTTACTACTACAAGGCCGTAAATCGCCATGACAATAACTCCACAACACCTGATTGCGCTGCTACCGCTGCTGATCGTCGGCTTGACGGTGGTGGTTGTGATGCTCTCCATTGCGTGGCGACGCAATCACTTCCTCAATGCCACGTTATCGGTCATTGGGCTTAACGCCGCGCTGGTTTCGCTCTGGTTTGTTGGCCAGGCGGGCGCCATGGACGTCACCCCGCTGATGCGGGTTGACGGTTTCGCCATGCTCTACACCGGACTGGTGCTGCTGGCCAGTCTTGCCACCTGTACCTTTGCTTACCCGTGGCTGGAAGGCTACGACGACAACCGGGAAGAGTTCTACCTGTTGGTGCTGATTGCCGCACTCGGCGGTATTCTGCTGGCTAACGCTAACCATCTGGCGGCGCTGTTCCTTGGTATTGAGCTGATCTCTCTGCCGCTGTTTGGTCTGGTTGGCTATGCGTTCCGTCAGAAACGTTCGCTGGAAGCCAGTATCAAATACACCATTCTGTCTGCCGCAGCGTCTTCCTTCCTGCTGTTCGGTATGGCGCTGGTGTACGCGCAGTCTGGCAATCTGTCGTTTGTTGCGCTCGGTAAGAGCCTCGGCGACGGCATGCTGCACGAACCGCTGCTGCTGGCGGGCTTCGGTCTGATGATTGTTGGCCTCGGCTTTAAACTTTCGCTGGTTCCGTTCCACCTGTGGACGCCAGACGTTTACCAGGGCGCTCCGGCTCCGGTTTCCACCTTCCTGGCGACGGCGAGCAAAATCGCTATCTTCGGCGTGGTGATGCGTCTGTTCCTGTACGCACCGGTAGGGGATAGTGAAGCGGTACGTATTGTACTGGGCGTGATTGCCTTTGCTTCCATCATCTTCGGTAACCTGATGGCGCTGAGCCAGACCAATATTAAACGTCTGCTCGGTTACTCTTCGATCTCTCATCTCGGCTACCTGCTGGTGGCGCTGATTGCTCTGCAGAGCGGCGAGATGTCGATGGAAGCGGTTGGCGTTTACCTGGCCGGTTACCTGTTCAGCAGCCTCGGCGCGTTCGGTGTGGTCAGCCTGATGTCCAGCCCGTACCGCGGCCCGGATGCGGACTCTCTGTTCTCCTACCGTGGTCTGTTCTGGCATCGTCCGATCCTCGCGGCAGTGATGACGGTAATGATGCTGTCTCTGGCCGGTATCCCGATGACGCTGGGCTTTATCGGTAAGTTCTACGTACTGGCAGTCGGTGTGCAGGCTAACCTGTGGTGGCTGGTTGCCGCTGTGGTGGTCGGTTCGGCGATTGGTTTGTACTACTATCTGCGTGTTGCCGTGAGCCTGTACCTGAGCGCACCGCAACAGCTGAACCGCGATGCGCCATCCAACTGGCAGTACAGCGCGGGCGGTATCGTGGTGCTGATTTCTGCCCTGCTGGTACTGGTGCTGGGTATTTACCCGCAACCGCTGATCAGCATTGTGCAGTTAGCGACTCCGCTGATGTAAGGCTACATGCAGTAACGAAAAAACCCGCCTCGGCGGGTTTTTTTATGCGTGAAATACGGTCAGTTCAATAGCTGACGGCTCACCAGCGGACCGCTGATGCCTTTTGCTGTGCGATCCATCACTTCCTGGATCACTGAAGAAAGCTCATTGACTTCGAATTTGGCCACGTAGCCATCCGCTTTTACTCGGCGAACATGATCTTCGTTCGCACTACCGGAAAGCGAAGAGTGGATAACGACCGGGATCTTCTTCAGGCGTTCGTCGGTTTTTATTTTGCGGGTAAGCGTAAAACCGTCCATCTCCGGCATTTCGAGATCGGTGAGTACCAGGGCGATCTTCTCGCTAATAGGCTTGCCCTCCGCCAGTGCTTCTGCGGAAAGCTGCTGTATTTTTTCCCACGCATCCTGGCCCGTTACATGCATCAGATGCGGGATTTCCATGGCGTTAAGCCCTTTTTCCAGCATTGCGCGGGCCACTTTTGAATCATCTGCCACAATCGCCACCGCACCCGGCGTGATGTTGAATTTATTGGTTTTCAGATCGGTTGCGCGCAGGTCGTGGTTCGCCGGTACGATGTCATACAAGATCTGCTCAACGTCGAGCACCAGCGCCAGGTTGTTGGTCTCTTTGTTATCGTCCAGGCAAGCGATACTGGTGATATAGCGACCATTGACGGCTTTCTCGGCGGTATGCACCTGTTGCCAGTCCAGGCGCATAATGTTTTCCACTGACTCCACCGCAAACGCCTGGACGCTGCGGGCATATTCTGTGATCAACAGGATGTTGAGTCCGGTCTCTGGTTTACAGCCCGCGACGGCGGGCAGGTCAATCACCGGGATCACCTGATCGCGAATATTAACCATACCCAGCAGCGGGGCCTTCATACCAGCCGGACGCGTAAAGGTCGGCATCGGCACGATTTCACGCAGCTTGAATACGTTGATGCCAAATAGCTCTGATTTCTGCTCCTCAACAGATTTGCCGAGGCGAAATAGCAGTAGTTCAAAACGGTTAGACAGGGTTAGGTTTGTCCTGTCATCAATATCTTTCTGGAAATTGTTCATCCTGTCCTCAGTGTGAAAGCCAGCCTTTCCACTGTTATCGGCACTGAGGCGGAAAAATAAAGCGTTAAACGCTGAAAATGGCGAAATCGTGAGCCAGTTCCGTGTCTGGAAAAATCGCTTTGCACTCTTCAAGCAAACGCTGACAGCCTTTTTCATCATAGCGTGAGCTAACGTGGGTCATGATCAGGCGTCCCACTCCGGTATCCAGCGCCAGCTGTGCGGCTTGTCGGGTTGAGCTGTGCCCGCGACTGTTCGCTTTCTCCTCCATTGAGGCATCCAGCGTGGTTTCGTGTACCATGACATCTACACCTCGAGCCAGTTCAATGGCGGACGCGCAGGGTCCAGTGTCACCGAAAATAGCGACTGATTTTCCCCTGGTGGCCGGGGCGAGGAAGTCGGCGCCGTGGATCGTACGTCCATCCTCCAGCACGATAGTTTTCCCGGCTTTCAAATCCTGAAACCACGGGCCCGCTTTAACACCTGCCGCCTTCAGGGCGTTAGCGTCAAGCGCACCGGGTTTGTCATGCTCTTGAATGCGAAAACCGTAGCACTCCAGCGGATGCGCCAGCGGGTACGCCGTGACTTTACGCAGGCCGTCATCGACAATCTCACCTGCGGTGATTTCCACAATTTCCATCGGATAATCGGTCCAGGAGCCGCTCAGACGTAATGCGGTTTCGGTAAACTCTCGCAACCCTTTTGGCCCGTAAAGCGTCAGAGGCTGGACATTGCCGGCCATTGAGCGACTGCACAGTAGTCCCGGTAAACCAAACAGGTGATCGCCGTGCAGATGGCTGATAAAAATACGATCGAGTTTTCCTGGATTGAAAGGAGTGGTGAGCATCTGATGCTGCGTCCCTTCACCGCAATCAAAAAGCCACAGCCCCGCCTGAGTCGGGTGTTGCAGATTCAGTAAAATTGCCGTTACATTGCGTGAGCGAGTGGGGACTCCCGCTGACGTGCCTAAAAATAGTAATTCCATCTTCGCGTTACACTTTTCGCCATCAATAAGGCAGGGTGTTCAGGTTATCACAACATAGGGGCAGACAATGATTCACTGGCAAGATCTCCACCATGCAAAGCTGAGTACCCAACAACTGTACGCACTACTTCAGTTGCGATGCGCGGTGTTTGTAGTTGAGCAACAGTGTCCGTACCAGGATGTGGATGGCGATGACCTGGTTGGAGAGAATCGCCATATTCTGGGCTGGCATAACGATGAGCTGGTGGCGTATGCGAGGATTCTGAAAAGCGATGACGAGCTGGAGCCGGTGGTGATTGGTCGGGTGATTGTAAGCGAAGCGCTGCGCGGTGAAAAACTGGGGCAACGGCTGATGGCCCAGACGCTGGCATCCTGCGCGCAACACTGGCCACACAAGGCGTTATATCTGGGCGCGCAGGCGCATCTGCAATCGTTCTATGCGCGCTTTGGCTTTGTTCCGGTAACGGATATCTATGACGAAGACGGTATTCCACACGTCGGAATGGCGCGGGAAGCACATCAGGCGTAAACAGGCGCAAACAGTCCAGGTTGTCTATAGTTAGCGGGTACGTCAATAGAAAGGGAGAATATAATGTCTTTTCATTCTTATGAATCACGTGTCGATGATGATCTGGAATTATTAAGTGAAACGCTGGAAGAGGTGCTGCGTTCTTCTGGCGACCCAGCAGATCAAAAATACCTTGAGTTAAAAGCGCGGGCAGAACGGGCGTTAGAAGAGGTGAGAAATCGCGTCAGCCATGCTTCTGACAGCTACTATTACCGTGCGAAAAAAGCTGTTTGTCGGGCGGATGATTATGTGCACGAAAAACCCTGGCGCGGGATTGGCGTTGGCGCCACAGTCGGTTTAGTGATGGGATTATTGTTAGCACGGCGATAAATTCCGTTCTGTCATCGCATTTGTACGTACTCCCTAACTGGGGGTACTGCTTTTTCTGCTCAGTACCCCGTATAATGTGAGGTTTTTAACAGGGAGAGGTCCGCGTGCATTCAATCACTACTGCGCTGGAAAGTCTGATGCGTCATTTATCGCAAGAGATGCCAGCAGCACCTGGAATTCGTATTTACGATATACCTTTCCCACTGAATGATGCGTTTGACGCTTTAGGATGGCTGGCCAGTCAACCCGTCTGGCCCCAGTTTTACTGGCAGCAGCGTAACGGCGACGAAGAGGCCGCCGTATTAGGGGCCGTCGCCGCATTTTCCTCACTGGAATCAGCTCAGCAGTTTTTACACCAGCATGATAATCATCCCGACCTGCGCATCTGGGGCCTGAATGCCTTTGAGCCACAGCGTGGCAATTTGCTGCTGCCGCGGCTGGAGTGGCGACGTTGCGCCGGAGTGGCGAGCTTACGCTTACATCTCTACAGCGACGTATCGTTACGTGACGACGCCGCGCAGGCGGTGGCGTTTATCTCATCGCTCGCCAATGTTAAGCCGCTACCCGCGTTGCGTCTCAGTTTGACGGGAGAACAGAACTGGCCAGATAAAGCGGGCTGGACAAATCTGATAAAACTCGCCACCCAAACGATCGCAGGAGAAGACCTCGATAAGGTCGTGCTGGCGCGGGCGACCGATTTACAGTTTTCTCAGCCGGTTAATGCCGCGGCCGTGATGGCATCCAGCCGTCGCTTAAACCTGAACTGCTACCATTTCTTTATGGCATTCTCTGCCGACTCCGCTTTTCTTGGCTCTTCCCCTGAGCGTCTGTATCGGCGGCGAGACACGGCGCTGCGCACCGAGGCGCTGGCCGGAACCGTTGCTAACCACCCTGAGGATCATCGCGCCTGGCAGTTGGGTGAATGGCTAATGAAAGATGATAAAAACCAGCGTGAGAATATGCTGGTGGTTGAAGATATTTGCCAGCGCCTGCAAGGCTGTACGCAAACTCTTGATGTGCTGCCGCCACAGGTGCTGAGACTGCGTAAAGTGCAGCACTTGCGCCGTTGCATCTGGACGGAACTGAATCAGGCCGACGATATGCTTTGCCTGATGCAACTCCAGCCCACGGCGGCTGTCGCCGGTATTCCGCGAGAGCTGGCACGTGAATTCATCCAACAAAATGAACCCTTTGAACGTGAGTGGTATGCCGGTTCTGCGGGTTATCTTTCACGGCGCCAAAGTGAGTTTTGCGTGTCACTACGTTCGGCGAAAATTAGCGCAAACGTGGTGCGCCTGTATGCCGGGGCAGGGATCGTACGTGGTTCAGATCCTGAGCAGGAATGGCAAGAAATAGACAACAAAGCGGCGGGTTTACGTACTTTATTACAGATGGAAGCCTAATGAGTCACACATTACCGACTCATATCAAAAATCCATTTATTCGATTCTTTATACTGTGTCGCAATATTGATACCGGACAATCTCATGTCAGTAAGCGCATTTAACCGACGCTGGGCGGCGGTCATTCTGGAAGCACTCACTCGCCACGGCGTCAGGCATGTCTGCATTGCCCCTGGCTCTCGTTCTACACCGTTGACGCTGGCGGCAGCGGAAAACCCCGCATTCATCCACCACACCCATTTTGACGAGCGTGGTCTTGGGCATCTGGCCTTAGGTCTGGCAAAAGTTAGCCGTCAGCCTGTCGCCGTGATTGTGACGTCCGGTACCGCGGTGGCGAATTTATATCCCGCGTTGATTGAAGCGGGCCTGACCGGTGAAAAACTAATTTTACTTACGGCAGACCGACCGCCAGAGCTTATCGACTGTGGTGCGAACCAGGCGATTCGTCAGGCCGGAATGTTTGCCTCGCATCCATCGCAAACGCTCTCTTTACCGCGTCCCACTCAGGACATTCCGGCAAGCTGGCTGGTGTCCACTATTGATAATGCGTTAGCAACCCTGCATAGCGGGGCGGTTCATATCAATTGCCCGTTTGCGGAACCGCTGTATGGCGATATGGACGAAACGGGGATTGCCTGGCAGCAGCGCCTCGGCGACTGGTGGCAGGACGATAAACCCTGGCTGCGAGAAGCGCGTCGGCTGGAAAGCGACAAACAGCGCGACTGGTTTTTCTGGCGACAAAAACGCGGCGTAGTCATTGCGGGCCGCATGAGCGCTGAAGAAGGTAAGAAAGTTGCGCAGTGGGCGCAGACGTTAGGCTGGCCGCTGATTGGTGATGTTCTGTCGCAAACCGGACAACCGCTGCCGTGCGCCGACCTGTGGCTGGGAAATGCGAAAGCGGTAGCTGAGTTACAGCAGGCGCAGATTGTGGTGCAGCTTGGCAGCAGCCTGACCGGAAAACGACTCCTGCAATGGCAGGCCAGTTGCGATCCGCAGGAATACTGGATTGTCGATAATATCGAAGGCCGCCTCGATCCGGCTCACCATCGTGGCCGCAGGCTGGTGGCGAAAGTTGGCGACTGGCTGGAGCTGCATCCGGCGGAGAAACGTCAGCCCTGGTACGTGGAAATCCCTCGCCTGGCACAACTGGCCTGGCAGGCGGTAGAAGCCCGTCGTGAGGCGTTCGGTGAAGCGCAATTAGCCCACCGTATTCACGAATACTTGCCGGAGCAGGGGCAGCTGTTCGTGGGTAACAGTCTGGTGGTACGCCTGATTGATGCGCTGTCGCAGCTTCCGGCTGGTTACCCGGTCTATAGCAACCGTGGCGCGAGCGGTATTGACGGTCTGCTGTCAACGGCAGCAGGTGTACAGCGTGCCAGCGCGAAATCGACGCTGGCGATTGTTGGCGATTTATCTGCATTGTATGACCTGAATGCGCTGGCGTTATTGCGCCAGGTTTCTGCACCGTTTGTCCTGATAGTGGTCAACAATAACGGCGGACAGATTTTTTCTCTGCTGCCGACGCCAGCCAGCGAACGCGAACGGTTCTATCTGATGCCGCAGAACGTACATTTCGAGCATGCTGCCGCCATGTTTAACCTTAAATACCAGCGCCCGGAAAACTGGGAGCAGCTGGAGAGCGCGTTGACTAACGCCTGGCGTACTCCTGCGGCCACGGTGATTGAGCTGGTGGTGAATGAAACTGACGGGGCGCAAACCTTGCAGCAACTGCTGGCGAAGGTAAGTCATCTATGATCCTGCATGCGCAGGCGAAAGAGGGCCAGACGGGATTTCCCTGGCTGGTTTTCCTGCACGGTTTCTCTGGCGATTGTCGGGAATGGCAGACGGTCGGCGAAGCGTTTCAGGATTATTCGCGGCTATACATCGATCTGCCGGGACACGGTGGCTCTGCTGACATCAGCGTGAGCGGATTCGATGACGTAAACGTTTTGCTGCGTAACACTCTGCTTAGTTACAACATACACAACTACTGGCTGGTGGGATACTCTCTTGGTGGCAGAGTCGCGATGATGGCGGCCTGTCAGGAGATGCCTGGGCTTTGTGGTCTGGTGGTTGAAGGTGGACATCCAGGCTTGCAAGGCGAAGAGGCGCGCGTTCAGCGTCGTCTCTCGGATGGCCGCTGGGCTGCGCGTTTTCGCGCAGAGCCGCTACGTGAGGTGTTTAATGACTGGTATCAACAGCCCGTTTTTTCCTCGCTGAACACGGCACAAAGAGAGGCGCTGGTCGCTCTGCGTAGCCAGAATAATGGGCAAACGCTGGCGGCAATGCTGGAGGCCACCTCGCTTGCCGTACAACCTGATTTACGTGCGCAACTCACGACGCGCACATTTCCGTTTTATTATTTATGTGGTGAACGTGACGATAAATTCCGCGCTCTGGCGGCGGAAATATCAGTACCAAACCATGTGATTCGTAATGCCGGACACAACGCGCATCGGGACAACCCCGCGGGTGTAGTGGACTGTCTGGCTCAGATTCTGCGTCGCTGACTATAGGACATTTTATGATCTATCCTGATGAAACAATGCTTTACGCACCGGTAGAATGGCACGATTGCTCTGAAGGCTATACCGACATTCTTTACGAGAAATCCACCGACGGTATCGCAAAAATCACCATTAATCGTCCGCAGGTACGCAATGCCTTCCGTCCGGTCACTGTGAAAGAGATGATCCAGGCGCTGGCGGATGCTCGCTATGATGACAACATCGGCGTAATTATTCTGACCGGTGCTGGCGACAAAGCGTTCTGCGCAGGCGGCGATCAGAAGGTACGTGGCGACTACGGCGGATACCAGGATGACTCCGGTGTGCATCACCTGAACGTGCTGGACTTCCAGCGTCAGATTCGTACCTGTCCGAAACCGGTCGTGGCGATGGTTGCAGGTTTCTCCATTGGCGGCGGTCATGTGCTGCACATGATGTGTGACCTGACCATTGCGGCTGAAAACGCCATCTTCGGTCAGACCGGTCCTAAAGTCGGTTCCTTCGACGGCGGTTGGGGCGCTTCCTATATGGCGCGCATCGTCGGTCAGAAAAAAGCGCGTGAAATCTGGTTCCTGTGCCGTCAGTACGATGCGAAACAGGCGCTGGATATGGGGCTGGTCAACACCGTGGTTCCGCTGGCGGATCTGGAAAAAGAGACAGTACGCTGGTGTCGCGAAATGTTGCAAAACAGCCCAATGGCGCTGCGCTGCCTGAAAGCTGCACTGAACGCCGACTGTGATGGTCAGGCAGGTCTGCAGGAGCTGGCAGGTAACGCCACTATGCTGTTCTACATGACGGAAGAAGGTCAGGAAGGCCGTAACGCCTTTAACCAGAAACGTCAGCCTGATTTCAGCAAATTCAAACGGAATCCGTAATGCGTAGCGCGCAGGTATACCGCTGGCAGATCCCCATGGACGCGGGGGTGATTCTGCGCGACAGGCGGTTAAAAACGCGTGACGGGTTATACGTATGTCTTCGTGACGGTGAGCGTGAAGGGTGGGGAGAAATCTCCCCGCTGCCGGGCTTCAGTCAGGAAAGCTGGGAAGAAGCGCAAACCGAGTTGCTGGCCTGGGTGAAAGGCTGGCTGCAAGGGGATGCCTCCTTACCGCAACTGCCTTCAGTCGCCTTTGGCGTAAGCTGTGCGCTGGCCGAACTGGCTGGCGTATTGCCACAGGACGCAGACTATCGTGCTGCACCGCTGTGTACGGGCGATCCTGACGATCTGGTACTGCAACTGGCGGACATGCCGGGCGAAAAAGTGGCGAAGATTAAGGTCGGTCTGTATGAAGCGGTTCGCGACGGCATGGTAGCCAATCTGTTACTTGAGGCGATCCCGGAGCTGCATTTGCGACTTGACGCCAACCGGGCCTGGACGCCGTTGAAAGCTCAGCAGTTCGCGAAATACGTTAATCCGGAGTACCGTGGACGCATTGCCTTCCTCGAAGAACCGTGCAAAACCCGTGATGATTCTCGTGCCTTCGCGCGTGAAACCGGCATTGCCATCGCCTGGGATGAAAGTCTGCGTGAAGCGGATTTCACCTTCGAAGCCGAAGAGGGCGTCAAGGCTGTGGTTATCAAACCTACGCTGACCGGCAGTCTCGATAAAGTCCGTGAACAGGTGGCAGCGGCGCATGCGCTTGGTCTTACTGCCGTTATCAGTTCGTCAATCGAGTCGAGTCTGGGCTTAACCCAGCTGGCGCGAATTGCTGCCTGGTTGACGCCGCAAACCATCCCGGGTCTGGATACCCTGAGCCTGATGCAGTGCCAGCAGGTACGCACCTGGCCGGGTAGCGCGTTGCCGTGTATCGACGTTGATGCGCTGGAACGTCTGCTATGACCCAGCAGGAAATGCCCGATAGCGTGAGCTTATCGGGCCTGATACAACCCAGTGACTGGCCGTGGCGTCACTGGCGACAGGTTCGTGCGAAGGCGCCAGCCTTACGCCTCAACGATGAGGCATTAAGCTGGAGCGAGCTCTGTGCGCGCATCGACCATCTGGCCTGTGGTTTTGCCGCTCAGGGCGTGGAAGAAGGCGATGGCGTCCTGCTTCGCGCCTGGAATCATCCGCGCGCTTTGCTGGCCTGGCTGGCACTGTTGCAGTGTGGGGCGCGGGTTTTACCTGTGAACCCACAGTTGCCTCAGTCGCTGCTTGACGCGCTGGTTCCGGACTTAACGCTACGTTTTGCGCTGGATCTGGAGGCTGCTATCGCACTCCCGGAACTTAGTCTGCTACAGATGCAGTCGTTGCCAGGCTGTCACGCCGCCGCATGGTTGCCCGAGCGTTTGAGCACGATGACGTTAACCTCAGGTTCTACCGGATTACCAAAGGCGGCGGTGCATACCTGTCAGGCGCATCTGGCAAGCGCACAGGGCGTACTGTCATTAATGCCGTTTGGTGCTGAGGATGACTGGCTGCTCTCATTGCCGCTGTTTCATGTTTCCGGGCAGGGCATTTTGTGGCGATGGTTGTTCGCCGGGGCGCGAATGACCGTGCGCGACAAACAGCCGCTGGATCAAATGCTGGCTGGATGCACTCACGCTTCACTGGTGCCCACGCAACTGTGGCGCTTACTTGTTAATAACACGTCAGTCACGCTAAAAGCGGTGCTGCTGGGCGGTGCGGCAATTCCTGTTGAGTTGACGGAACAGGCGCGTGAACAGGGGATTCGTTGCTGGTGCGGTTACGGATTGACGGAGTTTGCTTCTACGGTTTGTGCGAAAGAGGCAGATGGCCTGGCGGATGTGGGCTCTGCTTTACCAGGGCGGGAAGTCAGGATCGTTAATGACGAAGTTTGGCTACGAGCCGCCAGCATGGCGCAAGGTTACTGGCGTAACGGACAGCTTATGCCTTTAGCGAACGCGGAAGGCTGGTTTGCAACCCGCGATCGCGGCGTGTTGAAGGACGGCAAGTTAACCATTGTCGGTCGTATGGACAATCTGTTCTTTAGCGGCGGGGAAGGCATACAGCCGGAAGAGGTGGAACGCGTGATTGCCGCACATCCACATGTTCTGCAGGCCTTTATTGTGCCGATAGAAGACAAAGAATTTGGCCATCGCCCGGTGGCGGTCGTTGAGTATGACGCTAATGCTGGAGAAACTAATCTGGCAGAGTGGGTAAAAGATAAGCTGGCACGCTTTCAGCAACCGGTATGTTGGTTGACATTGCCACCCGAGCTTAAAGCCGGAGGGATTAAAATCTCGCGTCGTGCGTTGTCGGATTGGGTAAGTGCTTCATCATTAACATTAAGAAAGCATTAATTACATTTCTCATTTTTGTCATTCCGCAGCTATTGTCCTTTTGTTTATCTGCTGAAGTGTAACCTATTGTGAAATTTTTTAACAAAAGGTGCGCTATGGAATGGCATGTGAAGAAGTCTTGCTGTCACAAGAAAGCAGAGAGGCTCTATATCGTACTTTGCGATAGTGGTGGTTCGCTTAAGATGCTCGCTGAGGCGCAATCTTTCGAGCGGGTTAAACCTGGCGATCTTCTTTCACCGCTGAAAGATGCGCAGTATTGTGTTAATCGCGATGTATCCCGCGTGATTAAAATAATCGATGCCAGACAGTACATATGTGACGAATGGGAGCGCCTGTTACGACTGTCGGCAGATAAATGAGCTCAGCGCCGGTGCTTGTCTGCAGGCAGAAAAATCGTCATTAAACCCGCCATGATGCACAGTACCCCAACCAGCGCCTTTACTGAAAATGTTCCCTGCCAGCCGGGCAGAATCATTGATGCAACCCAAACCAGCACATAGCTCAGGCTGAGCAGGGCATAAGCTTTGCTCAGCGCGAGCTGGTGCAGGGCTTTATGCCAGCAAATAACCGACAGCAAATAGCCTGCCAGCCCGGCAGATAAAGCAAACGCTCCAATACTGAGAGATAATACGGCGGAGATGAACTCCAGCGGCTGCATCATTGGCGGCAGATTATCCATTGCGAAGCCGAGGCTCAACTGGGCTGCGGAGGTGATAATAACGCTACATAATCCCCAAAAGATGCCCATTACACTGCGCTCCCAAGAATAAAGATGCCGGTAATGATCAGCCCAACCCCCAGCCAGTGGCGTGTAGTGACGGGTTCGCGCCAGATTTTCCAGGCGGCCAGCGTCACCCAAACAAAGTTAAGACTCAGCATGGGATAGGCGATGCCGACAGGAATGTTCTGCAGTACCGCCAGCCATAGCAGCATGGCCAGACCGAGGCTTGCCAGAGCAAGCCCAATCCATTGCGTGACGTGGCGTTTTCGCGCACGAACGGACACCGGTCGGGTCGCCTGCTTCTGGCATAGCTGGCCGCAGACGCTGAGCAGGCTGGCGAGAACTAAGGCTATCCAGATCATTTTGGCCGATACTGAATCAGGACCAGTCGCCCCTGATTATCAATGTAATCAGCGGGAGGGATAGCGAGATGATTAATATCTTCATCCTTATCAATCGTGAGCACGAGCGTAATATTTCCTTGCTGACGATGTTGCGCTAACCAGTCGGCAAAGTCTTCCCGACTGACAAAGCGCCCCTGAGCATCCGGGTAGTTGAGGCCATATTTTAACTCGCCCGTTTGGCCGTACATCATGATGTCGTCACGCTTCAGGCTCCAGGCCAGCCCTGCGGCAACGCCAACGTTGTCGGTGAGAATGTAACGGCTCGACTCCAGCGACTCTTTAGTCATCTCGACAAAAAACTGCGGCTGTTTAGACTCCATCACCCGGTCAGGGACTGAGAAACCAAACAACAGCGCGAGTCCCAGCGGGCACAGCGCGGCGAATTTCCAGTTCTTCTCGCGGTTATTTAGCGTATACCAACCGAACAGTGCCCAGGTGATAAAAATACCCCACGCGCAAAACACCTTATACGTTTCGATATGCGACCAGACCGGCGTCTTTAACGGACCCAATGTGGAAACAATAAATGTGGCGACAATGCCGGTCACGCCGAACAGCACGTTGATCCAGCCGTTCACGCGCAGTGCGGCGGAGCCTTTTTCCGCGGCCTGCAGGCCGAAACGCGCCGTTAATATCGCCAGCGGGGCGAAGCAAGAAAGAATATAGGTTGGCAGTTTTCCTTTGGCGATGCTGAAAAACAGGATTGGCATGACAATCCAGCTTAACAGGTACAGCGCGCTGCGCGGAACATCCCGCTCACGCCAGCCCGTACGCAGCGCGCCGGGGAGCAGCCCGAGCCATGGTAATGCGCCAGCCACGAATACCGGAATGTAGTACCAGATGGGAGCCTTGTGTTGGGCATCATCCTGTGCGAAGCGTTGAATATGTTCAACCCAGAAGAAGTAATGCCAGAAATCCGGCTCACGCTGGGCAATCGCTATTCCCCACGGCAGCACAATCACGACGCAGCCGATAACCGCCAGCAGACCGTAGAGCATGAGATCTTTCCAGCGCTTTTGCGCGAAAACCCACGGCAGTACGCTGAGCACAGGAACGGCAAGCGCCAGGAAGCCCTTGGTCATCACGCCCATACCGCAGGTTAACCCTAACAGCAAAAAAGCGATGATTTTGCGCGTTCTGGTGGTGGCCTGCATGCCTTCCCAAAAACAGCACATGCCCGCCATCAGCCAAAGCGCAATTATGGGATCAAGTACCGCGTAGGTGCCGATGCTGTAAACCGAGAAAAACGTTAAAAAGATAGCAGAAGAGAGTACGGCGGTACGCTTATCCTGCCATAACCGCATGGCAAGCCAGGCTACCAGTAGCGCCGTCAGCAAGGTGGCAAATATAGCCCCCGCTCTGACGCCAAAATTATTAGCGCCAAATAGCCATTGCCCGATGCTGTTTAACCAGTATCCGGCAATGGGTTTTTCAAAGTAACGAAGCCCTAAAAAGTGCGGCACGATCCAGTCGCCGGAAGTCAGCATTTCCCGACTGATTTCGGCATAGCGCGTTTCATCAGGCTGCCAGAGCAGGCGACTGTTGATGGGGAGAATAAAATACAGCGCAATAAACGCGATACAGGCCAGAGTGTAGCGGGCAGCAGGTTTCATTGTGTCGCACTCACCGGTTGTTGGCAGCCGAGCCATCCCTCTCTGCCCGGTATTTTTCCCCGCACGATCTGCCCTGTTGGCAGGGTGCTGATATCGTCTGGTAACAGCTCGCCAAGCGGGCAAAATGTCATCCCCATGTCCGCGGCGCGAGTAAGCAGCTCGTCAAAATTCTGATGAAAGGCGATGCCTTCAACTTCCGCATGAATGGTGTACACCGGTGTTCCTCTGCTCATCTGGATGTGGGAGAGAATATAAGCGTTGAAGTCCACCGCCTGGACCTCCTGACCAACCACTTCATCCCATGTTGGTAACGTGACGGGAATTTGCGGCGTACCTGTTTTCCCGGACGCCAGTACAGGGCGAAATAGCGACGTTCCCCGACAGTCGCTGTTATAGCGTAAATGGAACGTTTCTTTTGCCTCGACGACGCGGTTGTCGGCACGCCATCCGGCAACCGCAGAACAGGTAACCGGTTGTCCGATGATGGCTTCAAGGGCGGTAATGCCTCGTGAAATATCATCAATCAGCTGTTTATCATTCCAGTTTCCGCTTCGCGCTTGCCAGGCATGGTGATCCCAGGCATGCAAACCGGTTTCATGAATCAGGGCGGTTTGCGCAATGATCGCCGCATTGGCCTGGCCAATCTCTTTTCCCGGCCACGCGGTTCCCGCGAGCAATATATCCCATCCGTAGAGCGATGCTGCGTTTGAACGCAGCATCTTCCACAGAAATTGTGGCTTCACAAGACGCCAGAGATGGCGCCCCATGTTGTCAGGTCCAACGCTAAAGAAAAAACTTGCCCGAACGTTATGCCGGTTCAATGTCTCCAACAGGCGGGGCACACCTTCGCGCGTCCCCCGGAAAGTATCGACATCAATGCGCAAGCCTACTTTGGTCATGATGTGTGTTCCGTGATATCCACACTGCGTAAGAAGAAGTCCAGCGTCTCTTCTACCGTTTCCTGCATCTCAATGGTGGGCTCCCAGTTCAGGCAGCGTTTTGCATTACGAATGTTGGGCTTGCGATGCTCAACGTCCTGATAACCTTTACCATAGTAGCTACTGCTTTCGACGTCACGGAAACCGGCAAACGGCGGGAAGTGGTTGCGTAATGGGTGTTTTTCAAAGCAGGTAAGCAGCATTTCTGCCAGTTCCTGAATACTGGCCTCATTCTCCGGGTTACCGATGTTGATAATTTCGCCATCGCAGCGTCCGCCTTCGTTTTCAATGATGCGGTACAGGGCTTCGATACCATCGCGAATATCAGTAAAGCAGCGTTTTTGCTTACCGCCTTCAATCAGCTTAATCGGTGAACCTTCCACCAGATTGAGGATCAGTTGGGTAATGGCGCGTGAGCTGCCGATACGCGCGGCGTTAAGGCTGTCCAGACGCGGTCCCATCCAGTTAAACGGACGGAACAGGGTGAAGCGCAATCCCTCTTTTTCGCCGTATGCCCAGATTACGCGGTCCAGCAACTGCTTGGAAACGGAGTAGATCCAGCGTGGTTTATTCACCGGGCCGACGATCAGGTTCGAGCTGTCTTCATCAAAAACTTTGTCGGTACACATGCCGTAGACTTCGGAGGTTGACGGGAAAATGATGCGCTTACGGTATTTCACGCAGTAGCGAATGATTTTCAGGTTCTCTTCAAAATCGAGCTCAAACACGCGCAGCGGGTTGCGGGTATATTCGATTGGCGTGGCGATCGCTACCAGCGGCAGCACGACGTCGCATTTTTTCACATGATATTCAATCCATTCGGAGTGAATGCTGATATCGCCTTCGACGAAATGGAATCGTGGATGCTGCAGAAAACGACTAATGGCGTCGCTGCCAATGTCGAGTCCATACACTTCGTAATTGTCTTCTTGCAACAGGCGTTCGGTCAGATGGTTACCAATGAAGCCATTGACGCCAAGGATCAGC
Organism: Citrobacter sp. ABFQG; assembly: GCF_004322975.1. Classification (NCBI taxonomy): domain Bacteria; kingdom Pseudomonadati; phylum Pseudomonadota; class Gammaproteobacteria; order Enterobacterales; family Enterobacteriaceae; genus Citrobacter; species Citrobacter sp. ABFQG. The sequence goes on along the minus strand of NZ_CP036435.1, from coordinate 4,019,192 downwards.
ACGCGAGTACGGCGTTTAGCGGTAGTAACTGACTGGCTGTTCAGGCGAGAACCTGGTACCAGGCCCAGAACCTGCGCCAGCTGTGACCCCTGCATGGCAATACCATCGCCAGCTTGCCCGGTAATAATCTCCAGTGCGCCATCAGCGCATGCGATCAGCAAAGGAGAAACGGAGATGACGGTTCCTGGCCGGGCTGCGCGGTCATTTTTGCAAACACGTGACGACCAGACGGTGAATTTTTGCGTACCAACATAGCTAAATGCGCCCGGCCATGGATCGCTGACGGCGCGTACCTGGTTATGCAACTCTGCGGCTGGTTTGTTCCAGTCTAGGAAGCTATCTTCCGGCGTACGGCGACCAAAACAGGTCGCCTCTGCTTCCTGTTGGGCGTGTTCTGCATAATCTCCCGTTTTAATCGCGGGCAGCGCCTCTTCGAGTAACTGACGCGCTGCCTGGCACAATTTATGGTGCAGCGTTAACGCCACATCATCGGGCGAAATAGCAACCCGCTGCTGGGCAACAATGGCACCGGCATCCGCGCGTTTGACCATCCGGTGAAGCGTGACGCCGGTTTCGGTTTCACCATTGACCAGTACCCAGTTCAGCGGCGCGCGGCCACGGTATTTCGGCAGCAGCGAGCCGTGCAGATTAAATGCACCCTTAGGGGCAAGGCTGAGGATCTCATCACTCAGTAAATGGCGATAGTAGAACGAGAAGATAACATCAGGTGCCAGTTGGCTAATGCGCTCAATCCACAGGGGATGATTAACCTCGTCAGGGGCGTAAACCGGAATACCGGCGCTGGCCGCGAGGCGGGAAACAGATCCAAAAAACGCTTTTTCACCCGGATTGTCGGTGTGCGTAAAAATGGCAGCGATTTCATAACCTGCATCCAACAAGGCCTGGACACCCTGACATCCCATATCGTGATAGGCAAATACGACGGCTTTCATGCGCGGTTTTCCTCGGTTGACTGCGTGGTTTGTGGGCGGATAACGTGTTGAACAAAATAGCGGGGGCGGGCGCGGACATCGTTATAGATGCGACCGATATATTCGCCGAGTAAACCCATGCCAATAAACTGTGCGCCGATAAAGGTAAACAGGACGGCAAACAGCATGAATACCCCTTCCGCAGCCCACTGTGGGCCGAGCGTCAGGCGCAGAACAACAAGCAAGACTGATAAGGTAAAGCCCGTGGCGGCGATCACGCTGCCCAACAGACTCAGCATGCGAAGCGGTGTTGTGGTAAGGCAAGTCACCAGGTCATACATCAGGTTGATCAGACGCATGAAGCTGTATTTGGAATCACCAAATTCGCGCTCTGCATGATGTACCGGGATCTCCGTCGCGCGACGGGCAAAAATGTTGGCCAGAATAGGGATAAAGGTGCTGCGCTCCTGGCAATGCAGCATGGCATCGACGATGTGACGGCGATAGGCGCGTAGCATGCAGCCGTAGTCGCCCATTGCTTTACCGGTGGTTCGTTGGATCAGATGGTTGATCATTCGTGAGGCGGTCTTACGAAATACGCTGTCCTGCCGGTTCTGGCGCACCGTGCCCACCACATCAAATCCCTCATCTGCTGTGGCGACCAACCGAGGGATCTCCTCCGGCGGGTTCTGCAAATCGGCATCCAGTGTGATGATCAAGTCGCCAGTGACATGACTGAAACCGGCCATAATCGCCGAGTGCTGTCCGTAATTGCGATTCAGCAAAATAGAAACAATATGGCTGTTTGGCGCCTGGGAGGCGTTCATCATCAACTGAGCGGAATTGTCACTGCTACCGTCGTCGATTAGCAGAATTTCATAGTCTTTACCCAATTTCTCGCAGGCGGCGCTGGTGCGTCTGATTAACTCTGGCAGGCTTTCCTGTTCATTAAAAACGGGAATGACCACCGAGACTTTTTTGATTGGTGCTGCTTCAAACATGATTATTGTCCTGCAATCTCGCGAAGTGCCGTAATGACCCGCTGGGTATCCGCTTCGGTCATGTCTGGGAATAACGGCAGCGAGCAGATGCGCGCGCTGTTCCATTCAGTATTTGGGAGCGAAAGGGTAGTGAAGCGTTCGCGATAATATTTTTGCGTATGGGCTGCACGAAAATGCAGACCGGTGCCGATATCTTTAGTCTTCAGCGCTTCCATCAGGGCATCTCTGCTCAGCCCGCAGCGGGTTTCGTCAACACGAATGATGAATAAGTGCCAGGCATGAACGTGCGGCCACCGGGGCAGGTCCAGCGGTTGAAATGGCGTATCAGCCAGCGCCTGCTGGTATTGCTGGGCAATTTGCGCCCGGCGTGAATTCAGTTGCTCCAGCTTATTCAGCTGTACCAACGCAATAGCGGCATTGATATCCGTCAGGTTGTATTTGTATCCTGGCGCAAGCACTTCGGCCTGCGGTGCCCGGCCATAGGTTTGTCGATCAAAAGCATCAACGCCCAGACCGTGAAACTTCAGGCTGCGAAGCCGCTGGGCAAGCTGGCTGTCGTCGGTAACAATCAGTCCACCTTCTGCGCAGGTGATATTTTTGATGGCGTGAAACGAGAAGATTGCCGTACCGCGCGCCCCGACATGACGGCCCTTATACAATGTCCCTACGGCATGGGCCGCATCTTCTATGACCGGGATGCCATAACGCTCGCCAATGGCATAAATTGCGTCAAGATCGGCGGGGGCGCCTGCGTAATGTACTGGAACAATGGCTTTGGTTCGTGGGGTAATGGCGGCTTCAATTTGCTCAGGTGTGACCATAAGTGTATCGCGGTCGACGTCGACCATGACTGGCGTCGCACCCAGCAAGACAATCATGTTGAGGGTGGAAACCCACGTCATCGACGGCGTAATGACCTCATCGCCTGCACCTATGCCCAACGCCATCAGTGTGATGTGCATACCTGCCGTGGCAGAGCAGACGGCGACAGCGTGTTGATTTCCTGTGAGCTGACAGAAGGCTTCTTCCAGCTGTTGGTTCTTCGGGCCAGTGGTTATCCATCCAGAGTCCAGCACCGCTTTTACAGCGGCAAGCTCTTCAGCACCCATTGCCGGGCGAGAGAAAGGCAAAAAGTCAGACATCATTATTCCTTCAAGCCATTTAACGCTACCGAAGTTTTATTTTTAGGACTAAACAGGGGCGTCGTTAATTATTTCATCAGGCTACAAAGGTTAATGGCCGAAGGTTAATTTATCCTTAAGGGTTTAAGGTTTGGGAGATAATAACAAAGACAGTGGGGAGTGGTTTATTTGTTTGAATATAAAGAGTTTTTAGTCATTATGGCGGTATTGTTCTCTGTTGCTGAATGCTGAGAGCAATACCGCTAATGTGATCATTGTTTATATTACGTTTAAACTCGGGGGACTTACAGTAACCCTTTCAAGGTTAACGTTTTACGTGTGGCGATATTTAAGTCGTAGGTGCCGAGATCTTCCGCTTTAACCCAGGCGAACGCCTGGAACTCTTCGTTAATGTTCACTTCACGATTAGCTGCCACACAATCGAAGATGAGATAAATCATATAAATCTCTTCCTGGCTGCCATCCGCGTACGTTTTAGTACGAATATCGTCACTGAAAGTCCATGGCGTAATTTCTGATAACACCAACTGCTCGCCCAGCTCCTCTCTCACTTCCCGGCGCAAAGCTTCTTCGATGCGCTCACCCGGCTCAACGCCACCGCCAGACAGCGCCCACTGACCGGGAAACACGCCGCGGTCGTCAGCCATTTTGCAGAGTAAATAGCAGCCATCGTTTTGAATTAATGGGCAAACAATTGTTCTTTGGCGCATAGGTCAAGTCCTTGCAGGGGCGGGTATTAAGAATTCCATCATCCACCTATCTTACCTTTTGCTGACTGGAGAAAAAACGCTTCATCGACGATTAAGTCCGTACGGGCGAGGAAAAATTGATTGTTGTTGAAAATGGCGTTCAGGGATGCGAATGATAGATTACATAAAAAAATTTAACCTTATCTAATCTCATTAAGTAGTATTTAGTTACAATATGGTCTTGCATCGCTTTTTTAGCTCATTGATTCCTCGTCATCTGACAGTACAATTCACCGGTTTTGGGGCTATGTTTTGATTCTTGCAGGAAAGGATAGAAAATGAAAATAAGTTTACTGTTGGGTTTTGCCGGAATGCTGTTTGTTTCTGCTTCGGCAAACGCGATTAGCATCAACGGTCAGGCTGGCGAAGACTACACCAACCTTGGATTCGGTATGGGTACTGAGACCACCGGTCTGGCCGTCAGCGGCAACTGGATGCATAATGATGACGACGGCGATGTTGCTGGGCTGGGCCTGGGGCTGAATATCCCGCTGGGTCCACTGTTGGCGACCGTTGGTGGTAAAGGTGTATATACCAATCCAAACGATGGCGATGAAGGTTATGCTGCGGCTGTCGGTGGTGGTTTACAGTGGCCGATCGGCGACAGCATTCGTCTGTTTGGTGAGTACTATTACTCGCCTGATTCGCTTTCCAGCGGTATCGACAGCTATGAAGAAGCAAATGCCGGTGCGCGTTTGACTATTATGCGTCCGCTGAGCATCGAAGCCGGTTATCGTTACCTGAACCTGGCAGGTAAAGACGGTAACCGTGATAACGCAATTGCTGATGGCCCGTACGTTGGGGTTAACGCCAGCTTCTAACATTTCTGGCGCGGCGTTCAGTCGCGCCTTCCCCCCTCCATGCGTTATAGTGTTTTCATCATAAAAGCAGGAGAACACGATGTTAAACGTGGAGATGCTATCCACCGGGGATGAAGTGTTGCACGGACAAATCGTCGACACCAATGCCGCCTGGCTGGCCGATTTTTTCTTTAATCAGGGTTTACCGCTAACACGCCGCAACACAGTAGGTGACAATCTTAACGATTTAGTCTCCGTTTTGCGTGAGCGTAGCGAACACGCCGATATACTGATCGTTAATGGCGGTTTGGGGCCAACCAGCGATGATTTGAGCGCGCTGGCAGCGGCAACGGCAAAAGGCGAAGGGCTGGTGCTGCATGAAGCATGGCTGACCGAGATGGAGCGATATTTCCGCGATCGTGGCCGCGTGATGGCGCCGAGCAACCGCAAACAGGCTGAACTTCCCGCCAGCGCGGAGTTTATCAATAATCCGGTGGGTACCGCGTGCGGGTTCGCCCTGAAGCTTAACCGCTGCCTGATGTTTTTTACACCGGGTGTACCGTCAGAATTCAAAGTCATGGTTGAGCATGAGATTCTGCCGCGTTTGCGTGAGCGTTTCTCTTTGGCTCAGCCCCCGTTATGCCTGCGATTAACCACCTTTGGCCGTTCTGAAAGCGAGCTGGCACAAAGCCTGGATCCGCTAACTTTGCCACCGGGTGTAACAATGGGATATCGCTCCTCAATGCCGATTATTGAGCTGAAGCTGACCGGGCCGGATTCCCAACGCGAAGCGATGCTGGCGCTGTGGCCTGAGGTGAAAAAGGTTGCCGGGCAAAACATGATTTTTGAAGGTACGGAAGGTTTGCCTGCGCAAATCGCCCGCACGTTGCAGGAACGGCAATATAGCCTGACGCTGAGCGAACAATTTACCGGTGGTCTGGTCGCGTTGCAGCTTTCTCGCGCTAATGCTCCGTTGTTGGCGAGCGAAGTTGTTCCGCCTCAGGAAGAAACGCTGGCGCAAACGGCGCATTGGGTAACCGAGCGACGTAGCAAACATTATGCCGGGCTGGCTTTGGCGATATCAGCTTTCGAAAACGAACATATTAACTTTGCGCTGGCCACCCCCAATGGGACATATGGTTTGCGCGTTCGGCTGAACGCTAATCGCTACAGCTTGTCGATTCGTCAGGAAGTGTGCGCAATGATGGCGCTAAATATGCTGCGCCGTTGGCTTAACAATCAGGATCTTGCCAGCGAGCACGGTTGGATCGAAGTGGTTGAGTCGCTCACGATTTAATTATTAACAGGGAAGGTTACAAACCTTCCCAATCTGACTCATTCTGTGACATCGTCAGGCAATAGCCCAGTAATTAACCGAACCAAATCACGATCAATTCGATTTTCCAGCATCATGCGCGCGATACGTAAGGCTTCTTCTTGCGTTCCTTTTTGCACCCCTTTCTCTAACCCTTGTTGTAGCCCTTGTTGTAGCCCATTGTGGTGACCTTCTTGTTTTAGCCTCCCTGCGATTGTCATCAACCTCTCCTTATGATGGGGGGAACGTTCGGCAACTTCATGGATAAATTCGCTGACGTGAGAAACGTCACCGTACCGTAGCAGGTAATTAAATAGCGTTTGTAGCTGGCTGTCATTAGCGGTGCTTGTAACTAATGGTGCTTGTAACTGATAGAGAAGATGGCGTGACGGTATCCACTTTTAATATGCGCTGCATGCGGGAAATGGGGTCTTTGCGTGGATGAATCAGAGATAAATATGTCCGACTGCAACGTATTCAATTAAGCGGAACGGGCTACGCAAAAAAATGCCCGGTAGCAAATACCACCGGGCAACAGGTTTAACCCAACGCTTTGGCAAGCAGGGTGATGGGATGTTCGCAACGCTTACTGGTAGACATCTCAATCTGCCATTTACAGGTTTCGCAGTCGGTGACGACGATATCAGCGCCGCTTTCTTCAATTTGGCGGAATAACGGTGCGCCAATAGACTGTGAAGTCGGATAGTTTTCCTTTTTAAAGCCGTAAGTCCCGGCAATCCCACAACACTGAGAATCCAGCACTGTCAGCTCCAGCCCCGGAATTTGTCGCAGTAGTTCCAGCGTGTAAAGCGTCCAGCCCATTTTCTCCATATGACATGGCGTGTGATAGACCACCTTCAGTGGCAGCGTTTTCAGCGGCAGCGTTTTACCTTCATCCAGCTTGCGCCACAGCCAGCGGGTTGCCAGTTCAATGTGTTCTCGCAGGCCTGAGTTGTCGACATCCAGCACTTCCGGATATTCATCACGTAGCGCAAAGGTACAGGTTGATGAGGTGGCGATCACCGGAATGCCTTTGCCATCAATCGCTTCCCGGAGTGAGGCCACGTTGCTGACCGCCTGTTTACGCGCTTTATCTGTAAATCCGTTAGCAATCAGCGGTACGCCACAGCATTTCTCTTTACTCAGCAGTTGCACGCCGGTTCCCATCGCATTCAACACCTTGATCAGGTCTTTGCCAAGCTGGGGATGGTTGTAATTCACAAAACAGCCGTGGAAAAAGGCGACCTGATCCTGATACTGCGCCTGCTGTGCGGCAATGCTGCGATACCAGCGGCGGAAGGTGCCAAAGGAGTACTTCGGCAGCGTACGGCGATGATCGATTTTTAGCGCGTAATCCAGCAACTGACGTACCGGTTTTAGTGAGGTGGCGGTATTCACTATTGGGGCGAAGGGGGTGGAAACGCTCCCCATTAAATCGGTATGGCTTAAGACGAAGTTACGCAGCGATGGGCGCGTCGTGTCGTATTTGGCGCGCGCGCGCTGGATGATATCGCCGATTTTCACGTCTGACGGACAGGCCACTTCGCAGCGTTTACAGTTGATGCAGTATTTCAGCGCATCGTCATATAGCGCGCCATCTTTCAGGCGCAGACGTTCACCGTCCGGGCCGGCCTGCTTAGGGCCCGGGTAGCTCGGGTTGACGCGGCTTACCGGGCAGGCGGTGGTGCACACCGTACATTTGATACAACTTTCAAAACGTGTGTCGCTCATTGCTGTCCTCCTGCACGTTTCGCAATATGATGTGCGGCATGTAAGGCGCTGACTGCGCACACGCCGCCTCCGCAACCCTGGGCGATAGGGTCGAATCCGCCGAGGACGGAACCGATGGCGTACATGTTCTCTATCGTTTTTCCCGCCAGTGATGGGCGCAATGTGGCATCGGTTGTGACGCCAAACAGTTGCCACGGTTGTGGATCGAAAACGTCACGCTGATACCACTCGGCGCGGGTAGCTGTTTGCTGTACATCCAGTCCCAGGATTGGTTCGTGGATTGCCTCACGCGTGGCGACCAGCCCGCTGCTGAAAAAACTGCCGCTGGCGAGCACGGCGAAACGTGGCCGCAAGGGGATATCGGCATGATTTCGGGTCCAGATTTCGCTGACCACGCCGTCCTGACAGGTGATTTTCTTCACTTCATCACCCGGCATCCACACACCGCCCTGGCGCACAAACTGGCGCTGCAATTTGTTGTGTAAACGCATGCCCAGTACCGAAGGAGGTAGGGTCGGTAACAGTGTCAGCGAGCAGGGGAGGCGCTCGTTAAGCCACTGCCAGAGCCGCTCATCTGCCAGACCAAAGCAGGCCGGCATGATTATCATGTCGCAGGTTTTTGCCATTGGCAGCAATGCGTCATAGAGCAGCGACCATTTATCTTCGTTATCCAGCAGGCGCGCAATATTAACGGCGCGAAACTCGGTTGGGTTATCACGCAGGACATCCAGTTCCGGCAGTTCGATTTCTGCCGTCTCGACGCTGAGATTACGTTGGCGTAATGACGCCGCGGCGAGATGCGCCTGAAAATCCAGTAACCCGCTAATCCCTACAACGCATATACGCTGCGCGGACAGCGGCCAGACCGGCACTTCCGGGGAACTTAACCAGGTTGAGCGCAGGGTGCCCAGCGGGGTAACACGTTGATGTGCCTGATGCACGTTGCCTTGCAAATGCGTTCCGCATTCTTCCAGTAAATTTTGCGCCTGCTGGGCCAGTTCCAGAACGTTCTGCGTTCCGATGGTGCTATACGGATGTGCGGGTGCCTGAGTGTACAGCGCATTCAAACCCGCTTCTATATCCGTCACCGGTTGACCATCGGGTAAGCTGCTGAGCAAATCCAGTGAGCCGGAGGAAAAATGCAGGGCGCTTTGGCCGCGGGTAACAATCGTGCAGCGCAGTCCGCTTTTTTGCAGTTGCAGGCCGCATAGCAGTCCAGCGAGGCCGCCGCCGATAATGACGGTATCAAATTTCATCCTGGTGCTCCTTTTCCAGACCACACAACCCTTGATAAACCCAGCGAGTGAATTCGCTTTCGCGCAGTGCATCTCCCCAGGCGATAGGCTGCACACCTTTCCAGCGTTCGTTGAGGAAGTCGGAAAGCTGAGTAATGGATTGTGCTGCGGTAGTGACATTAAAACGTTGCAGCAAACCTGCAGCGCGACAGGCACACAATTCGCCCTGGCAGGTCCCCATTCCGACGCGGGTACGGCGACGTAAATCGAGCAGACTGTTAACGGTTAGATTCTCGACGGCGTATTGCACTTCGCCTGCGGTGACCGCTTCGCATTCACAGACCAGGCTGCGATGTTGACGGCCTTCGCTCAGCCACGCTGGGGTACGATCCCCATGGCGATAGACTGCCGAACCGCGTAGCGGCGCAGGTAACGAAATAACGCGTTTAAGCGTATGCTCGGTAGATTCCTGTGAGCCAGGCAACGCGGTGTCTGCGGTTGTGCAAGGCTGGGTATTGCCCAGCTTACGGCAAACAGCATCGGTAGCCCATTCCGCCATCAGGCGGTAAGTCATCAGTTTGCCGCCGGTAATGGTGATAAACCCTTCCAGTCCGTCACGCTCTGCGTGATCGAACAGTACAATCCCACGGCTGACGTTACGACCGGTGGGATCGTCGTCGCTGGCCACCAGCGGACGTACGCCGGAGTAGGCGCGTAAAATGCGCGTTTTCGCCATAATCGGCGCCAGTTTCTCGCCTTCACGCAGCAGAATGTCGACTTCTTCTGCGGTGACGCGGTTGCTGTCGATATCATCGTAATCAATGTGCTGCGAGGTGGTACCGATCAATGAGATGGTATCGCCTGGCACCAGAATATCGGCGTCAGACGGTTTACGGCAGCGGTTGATGACATGCTGGTTAATGCGATGATCCATAATCAGCAACGAACCTTTGGCCGGGAACATACGGATGCTCAGATCGGCATATTCCGCAATGCGTTGACCCCAGATCCCGGCGGCGTTAACGACAACCGGTGCATGCAGGGACTGCATTTCGCCCGTCAGATGATTGCGCACATTAACGCCGCAAACCGTCGCGCCTTCGCGAATCAGCCCTGTCACTTCATGCGCCGTTAAGATAACCGCGCCATGCTCACGCGCATCCAGCATGTTGGCGGCGGTTAAGCGGAAAGGATCAACCGTGCCGTCAGGCACTTTTACCGCACCAATCAGCTGTGGATTCACGGAAGGTTCGATAATACGTGCCTGCTGAGGGTCAATCGCTTCTGCGCGAATCCCTGCTTCTTCACAGGCGCGAATAAAGGTCGCCTGAAAGGAGAGCTCATCCTCCGGCAGGGTAATAAACAGACCGTCCGTTGGCTCAACGCAATGGCGGGCGATACGTTTCAGAATTTGGTTTTCGCTGATGCACTCACGGGCAGATTCAGCATCGGTGACGGCGTAGCGTGCACCGCTGTGCAGCAGGCCGTGGTTGCGCCCGGTCGCACCTGTGGCGATATCGTGGCGTTCCACTAAGATGACGCGCAACCCGCGCAGCGCACAATCGCGTGCGATCCCTGCACCTGTTGCTCCTCCACCAATGATAATCACGTCACTTGTTTGCGAGTCGCGAGTTTTCATTGTTTTTCCTCACAGTTCGTTTTTTATCATTTAGCCACATAAAAAACATGGATTGTTTGATTTCGCGCATAATCGCTCATTATTCGAAAATGAAACGTGATTTCGTGCGCCTTTATGAACATTTGTCATAAATCTGTAACAATATGTGCTGCGTTTCACATTTTTGTTATGTATCTTTCCTTAACATCGCGGCCACACTGGGAGCGGTAGGGTAGTAATGACGAACTGCAGTGTTTACTTCGAATGAAAGACGGCCACGGAGGCTACACTATGTTGAGCATTTTTAAACCAGCGTCACACACGGCGCGTTTGCCTGCAGCGGAGATCGACCCGACATATCGTCGATTACGTTGGCAGATTTTTCTGGGGATTTTCTTTGGTTATGCCGCGTACTATCTGGTACGTAAGAACTTTGCCCTTGCGATGCCGTATCTGGTTGAGCAGGGGTTCTCGCGTGGCGATCTGGGTTTTGCGTTGTCCGGTATCTCCATTGCTTACGGATTTTCGAAATTCATCATGGGGTCCGTTTCGGATCGCTCGAATCCGCGCGTTTTCCTGCCAGCGGGTCTGATACTGGCTGCGGCAGTGATGTTGTTTATGGGCTTTGTGCCGTGGGCGACATCGAGCATCGCGGTAATGTTTGTGCTGCTGTTCCTCTGCGGATGGTTCCAGGGGATGGGCTGGCCGCCGTGTGGTCGTACCATGGTGCACTGGTGGTCGCAGAAAGAGCGTGGCGGCATCGTTTCCGTTTGGAACTGTGCGCATAACGTGGGTGGCGGTCTGCCTCCTCTGTTGTTCCTGCTGGGTATGGCCTGGTTCAATGACTGGAAAGCGGCGCTGTACATGCCTGCTTTCGGTGCGATCGTTGTCGCGCTGTTTGCTTTTGCTTTGATGCGTGATACGCCGCAGTCCTGTGGTCTGCCGCCAATCGAAGAGTACAAGAACGATTATCCGGACGATTACAACGAGAAAGCGGAAGAAGAGCTGACTGCGAAGCAGATCTTCATGCAGTACGTACTGCCGAACAAACTGTTGTGGTACATCGCTATCGCCAACGTGTTTGTTTATCTGCTGCGCTACGGCATCCTGGACTGGTCGCCGACTTACCTGAAAGAAGTGAAGCATTTTGCACTGGATAAATCATCCTGGGCCTACTTCCTGTATGAATATGCGGGTATTCCGGGCACGCTGCTGTGTGGCTGGATGTCGGATAAAGTCTTCCGTGGAAACCGTGGCGCGACCGGCGTGTTCTTTATGACGCTGGTGACGATTGCGACCATCGTTTACTGGATGAACCCGGCAGGCAACCCGAACGTAGATATGGCTTGTATGATTATCATCGGCTTCCTGATCTACGGCCCGGTCATGTTGATTGGTCTGCATGCGCTGGAACTGGCACCGAAAAAAGCGGCAGGTACGGCGGCTGGCTTTACTGGTCTGTTCGGTTATCTCGGCGGTTCTGTGGCTGCGAGCGCCATTGTCGGCTACACCGTTGACTTCTTCGGTTGGGACGGCGGCTTTATGGTGATGATTGGCGGTAGTGTGCTGGCGGTTATTCTGCTGGTAGTCGTCATGATTGGCGAAAAACGCCATCACGAAGAGATCCAGCTCAAGCGTAACGGGGGCTAATAGATGAAAACCACATTGAAAAGTCTCAGCGTGGCGCTGATGCTGGCAGGTATGGTTGTGAGCAGCGCGGCGGTTGCCGCAGATAAAGTCGTGATTGCGCACCGTGGCGCCAGCGGTTATCTACCGGAGCATACGTTACCTGCGAAAGCGATGGCCTATGCTCAGGGAGCGGATTACCTGGAACAGGATTTGGTGATGACTAAGGACGACCATCTGGTCGTCCTGCATGACCACTATCTTGACCGCGTCACCGATGTTGCCGAGCGTTTCCCGGATCGCGCGCGTAAAGATGGGCGTTACTACGCTATCGACTTTACGCTGGATGAGATCAAGTCGCTGAAGTTTACTGAAGGCTTTGATATCGAAAATGGCAAAAAGGTCCAGACCTACCCGGGGCGTTTCCCGATGGGTAAATCTGATTTCCGTGTGCACACTTTCGAAGAAGAAATTGAGTTCGTTCAGGGATTAAATCATTCAACCGGTAAAAACATCGGCATTTACCCGGAAATGAAAGCGCCGTGGTTCCATCATCAGGAAGGGAAGGACATTGCGGCTAAAACGCTGGAAGTACTGAAAAAGTACGGGTACACCGACAAGAACGATAAGGTCTATCTGCAGTGTTTTGATGTCGCAGAGTTAAAGCGCATTAAGAATGAACTGGAACCGAAGATGGGGATGGATCTCAATCTGGTACAGTTGATTGCGTACACTGACTGGAATGAAACTCAGGAGAAAAAGCCAGACGGCAGTTGGGTTAATTACAACTACGACTGGATGTTTAAACCGGGTGCCATGAAGCAGGTTGCGCAGTATGCGGACGGCATTGGGCCGGACTACCACATGCTGATTGATGAGAAGTCGAAGAAGGGCAATATCTCGTTAACTGGCATGGTGCAGGACGCACATCAGAATAAGATGGTGGTGCATCCGTATACCGTTCGCGCCGATCAACTGCCGGATTACACCACTGACGTAAACCAGCTGTATGACATTCTTTATAACAAAGCGGGTGTTGACGGGCTGTTCACCGATTTCCCCGACAAAGCAGTGAAATTCCTGAACAAAGAGTAATGGCATAAGGCCTGTGATGCACCTCCGGTCACAGGCCTTATTGGACGAAACGTGATTAACTGCTAGATAAGGCCGTCTGCTGTTAACGTTTTCCTACATGCCTGCAGGAGAAATAAAGGGCTGCCGTTCATCGGCGGCTCTTTTACCAGTAACAATTTTTATCCCGCCTTGCGTTACAGCTCTATTTCAATATCGCCTTTTGCCCGGCAACAGCAGGGCAATATTTCACCCGGTTGAATGAAGGCCAGAGGTTCGGCAATCCAGTCAACCTGTCCCGCCACCAGGCGGGTACGACAGGAGCCGCAGTAGCCTTCACGACACTGATATTCGACTTCAACATCGTGCGACTCGAGTGCGGCAAGTAGGGAAGGATGTTCATCCTGGCACAGCAGTTGTGTGCCAGAGATGCGCAAAGTCACGCGGCCCATCAGAGCTGGAAGTTACTCAGGTCGTCGGTATCAACTTCCGAATCGATCTGACCGACCAGATAAGAGCTGACTTCCACTTCCTGCGGTGCGACCTGGACGTTATCAGACACCAGCCAGGTATTGATCCACGGGATCGGGTTAGAGCGGGTCTGGAAAGGCAGATCGAGTCCGACAGCCTGCATACGGATGTTGGTGATGTACTCAACGTACTGGCACAGAATGTCTTTGTTCAGGCCAATCATTGAGCCATCACGGAACAGATAGTCCGCCCACTCTTTTTCCTGCAGCGCGGCCTGTACGAACAGGTCGTAGCATTCTTGTTTGCACTCTTCGGCAATTTCCGCCATCTCCGGATCGTCTACACCGCTGCGCAGAAGGTTCAGCATATGCTGAGTACCGGTCAGATGCAGGGCTTCGTCGCGGGCGATCAGACGAATAATTTTCGCGTTGCCTTCCATTAGTTCACGTTCGGCGAATGCGAAGGAGCAGGCGAAGCTGACATAAAAGCGGATCGCTTCCAGCGCGTTGACGCTCATCAGGCACAGATACAGCTTCTTCTTCAGCTCACGCAGGTTTACGACAACCGTTTTGCCATTAACGGTATGCGTACCTTCACCGAGCAAATGCCAGTAGCTGGTCATCTCGATCAATTCGTCGTAGTAGCTGGAAATACCTTCTGCGCGTTTCTGGATTTGCTCATTAGTGACGATATCGTCAAACACCACCGCCGGATCGTTAACGATATTGCGAATAATATGAGTGTAGGAGCGGGAATGGATAGTTTCAGAAAACGCCCACGTTTCCACCCAGGTTTCCAGTTCAGGGATCGAGATTAACGGCAGCAGCGCGACGTTTGGACTACGTCCCTGAATGGAGTCCAGCAGCGTCTGATACTTCAGGTTGCTGATGAAGATATGTTTTTCATGTTCCGGCAATGCCTGGAAATCGATACGATCGCGAGAAACATCGACCTCTTCCGGACGCCAGAAGAAAGAGAGCTGCTTTTCGATCAGTTTTTCAAAGATGTCATATTTTTGCTGATCGTAGCGGGCGACGTTCACCGGCTGGCCGAAGAACATCGGTTCCAGAAGCTGATCATTTTTCGTCTGTGAAAAAGTGGTGTATGCCATTGATGAGAATCCTGTCTGGAATGTACTGCCGGATGCGCTTTGCTTATCCGGCCTACAATACCGCGAATTAATTTGTAGGCCGGGTAAGCGCTACGCCACCCGGCAAAAGATTAAATCTTACATGCGCCGCTTTCGCAGCCATCGTCCTGAATGGACGGTACCAGATCGTCCTGAGAGTCTTCCGCACCGTCACGGGTGTTCTGATAATACAGCGTTTTGACACCAAATTTGTAGGCGGTGAGCAGGTCTTTCAGCAACTGCTGCATCGGTACTTTTCCGGACGGGAAGCGCGACGGATCGTAGTTGGTGTTGGCAGAAATCGACTGATCAATAAATTTCTGCATGATACCTACCAGCTGCAGATAGCCGTCGTTGTTCGGCATTTCCCACAGCAGTTCGTATGCGTCGTGCAGGTGTTCGTAGTCCGGCACGACCTGACGCAGAATTCCATCTTTCGATGCTTTGATGCTCACGTAACCGCGTGGTGGTTCAATACCATTGGTGGCGTTGGAGATCTGCGAAGAGGTCTCGGACGGCATCAGAGCGGAGAGCGTGGAGTTACGCAGACCGTGAGTTTTAATTGATTCGCGCAGGCTTTCCCAGTTGTAATGCAGGGATTCGCTGACGATAGCATCCAGGTCTTTTTTATAGGTATCGATCGGCAGAATGCCTTTCGCATAGGTGGTTTCGTTAAACCACGGGCATGCGCCTTGCTCTTTCGCCAGCTCGTTAGACGCTTTCAGCAGGTAATACTGAATCGCTTCAAAGGTTTTGTGAGTCAGGTTATTGGCGCTGCCGTCAGAGTAACGTTTACCGTTTTTCGCTAGCCAGTAGGCATAGTTGATAACGCCAATACCCAGCGTACGACGACCCATCGCACCGCGTTTGGCGGCCGGAATCGGATAATCCTGGTAATCGAGCAGCGCATCCAACGCACGTACCGCCAGTACGGCCAGCTCTTCCAGTTCGTCCAGACTTTCGATAGCGCCCAGGTTAAATGCGGACAGCGTACACAGCGCAATTTCGCCGTTTTCATCGTTAACGTCGGTCAGCGGTTTGGTCGGCAGGGCGATTTCCAGGCACAGGTTGGACTGGCGTACCGGTGCGACAACCGGATCAAACGGGCTATGGGTGTTGCAGTGGTCAACGTTCTGAATATAGATACGACCGGTAGAGGCACGTTCCTGCATCATCAGTGAGAACAGCTCAACCGCTTTCACGCGCTGTTTGCGGATGCTGTCGTCGTTTTCATATTGGGTGTACAGACGTTCGAACTCATCCTGATCGGCGAAGAACGCGTCATACAGACCCGGGACGTCGGACGGGCTAAACAAGGTGATGTCGCCGCCTTTCAGCAAACGGGTGTACATCAGTTTGTTGATCTGTACGCCGTAGTCCATGTGACGAACGCGGTTGCCTTCGACGCCACGGTTGTTTTTCAGGACCAGCAGGCTTTCAACTTCCAGGTGCCACATTGGGTAGAACAGCGTGGCTGCACCGCCGCGTACGCCACCCTGAGAGCAGGATTTCACCGCAGTCTGGAAATGCTTGTAGAACGGAATACAACCGGTGTGGAACGCTTCACCGCCGCGAATCGGGCTACCCAGCGCACGGATGCGACCGGCGTTAATGCCGATACCGGCACGCTGAGAAACGTATTTCACAATCGCGCTGGAGGTTGCGTTGATGGAGTCAAGGCTGTCGCCGCACTCGATCAGTACGCAGGAGCTGAACTGACGCGTTGGGGTACGCACGCCGGACATAATCGGCGTCGGCAGCGAGATTTTGAACGTAGAAACGGCGTCGTAGAAACGTTTTACATATTGCAGACGTGTTTCACGCGGATAGTTAGAAAACAGGCAGGCTGCTACCAGAATGTAGAGGAACTGTGCGCTTTCATAGATCTCACCGGTAACACGGTTTTGCACCAGATATTTGCCTTCTAACTGCTTCACCGCAGCGTAGGAGAAGGTCATATCACGATCGTGTACGATGAACGAGTCCATCTGCTTGAACTCTTCTTCCGTGTAGTCTTCCAGCAGATGATTGTCGTATTTGCCCATTTCAACCATTTTCACGACATGGTCAAACAGTTTTGGCGGTTCAAACTCGCCATAGGCTTTTTTGCGCAGATGGAAAATCGCCAGACGGGCGGCCAGATACTGATAATCCGGCGCTTCGCGGGAGATCAGGTCGGCGGCAGCTTTGATGATTGTTTCATGGATATCGGAGGTCTTGATACCGTCATAAAACTGAATGTGGGAGCGCAGCTCGACCTGAGAGATCGATACGTTATTCAGTCCTTCTGCCGCCCAATCCAGAACTCGGTGGATTTTGTCGAGATTGATGCGCTCTGTACTACCATCACGCTTTGTCACCAGCAGACTCTGATTCATGTGGTTTTTTACCTGTCCGTGAAAGAAAAAATATCCCCCATATTATCCACAGAGTCATGTTGTGACTAAGTCTGTGGATAAATACTATATATAGGGGTTGTTTGATAAAATAGACGCTATATGGTGAGTATTCTAGTAGGGATTCTTTTCAGCACAAGAGTTGATTTTGAGGTTAAATTGAGGTTGCAAAAGGGTGAGAATCGCTAAGTGCGCGTCTTATAAGGCCTGGCGGGGATGTCAATAATTGAGAAAAAAAATAGAAATTTTGATCGAGTGCTGATTTCTTCATCTAAGGTAAGGAAAGTTCTTATGATCTGGCGCAAAAATTGCTGTACCGGTACTACTCAGGATTGGTAGGCGATGCGTAATAACGTAGGCCTGATAAGCGAAGCGCCATCAGGCGTTAAAGCCCGGAGTCGTGCCGGATGGCGGCGCTGGCGCGCTTTATCCGGCCTACAATCCAGCGTCATAAGGCCATGAGCGCTGGTTTATTCGCTTTTGGCGGTGGTATGCACCATATAGTTCACATCAACGCCCGGACCGAGTTTGAAGGTGTTGGTGATGGGGTTGTAGTGCAGGCCGGTCATATGACGCTCTTTCAGCACGGTCTGGTCAACCCACTCTAACAGTTCAGCGGGCTTAATGAATTTTTTCACATCATGCGTGCCTTTCGGCACCATCCGCAGAATATATTCCGCTCCGACCACCGCCATCAGCCAGGATTTGCCGTTGCGGTTAAGCGTGGAGAAAAAGACTTCGCCGCCCGGTTTAACCAGCCTGGCGCAGGCCCTGACCACCGACTGCGGATCTGGTACGTGCTCCAGCATTTCCATGCAGGTCACAACGTCATACTGATGCGCATGCTTATCCGCATGTTCTTCGACAGTTTCTTGTACGTACTCCACCTGGATGCCGCTCTCCAGCGCATGCAGTTTTGCGACCTGTAACGGTTCAAAGCCCATGTCCAGCCCGGTGACGGTTGCGCCTTCGCGCGCCATGCTTTCCGCCAGAATGCCGCCGCCGCAGCCGACGTCGAGAACCTTTTTACCAAACAGGCCGCCTGAGCGTTCAGTAATGTAGCCCAGACGCAGCGGGTTAATACGGTGCAGTGGCTTAAATTCACCCTCAAGATCCCACCAGCGTGACGCGACTGCTTCAAACTTGGCAATTTCTTCATGGTCAACGTTGTGAGTAACCGGGGGTTTTTCGGCATTCATTGGGGCTTCTACTCCTAAATTTGCGATGCAAATGAGTATATCAGCCTGACGGGATGAATAAAGCCTCTGTCAGGGGGAATCCATTTACCTGAATCTTCACGTATGTGTTATAATTTGCGACCTTTGAATCCGGGATACAGTAGAGGGATAGCGGTTAGATGAGCGACCTTGCGAGAGAAATTACACCGGTCAACATTGAGGAAGAGCTGAAGAGCTCCTATCTGGATTATGCGATGTCGGTCATTGTTGGCCGTGCGCTGCCAGACGTCCGAGATGGCCTGAAGCCGGTTCACCGTCGCGTACTTTACGCCATGAACGTATTGGGCAACGACTGGAATAAAGCCTATAAAAAATCTGCCCGTGTCGTTGGTGACGTAATCGGTAAATACCACCCTCATGGTGATATCGCCGTTTACGACACCATTGTTCGTATGGCGCAGCCATTCTCCTTGCGTTACATGCTGGTAGATGGTCAGGGTAACTTTGGTTCTGTCGATGGCGACTCCGCAGCGGCGATGCGTTATACGGAAATCCGTATGTCGAAAATCGCCCATGAGCTGATGGCTGACCTGGAAAAAGAAACGGTTGATTTCGTCGATAACTACGACGGCACCGAACAAATTCCTGACGTCATGCCGACCAAAATTCCTAACCTGCTGGTGAACGGTTCGTCCGGTATCGCGGTAGGTATGGCGACCAACATTCCGCCGCACAACCTGACTGAAGTGATCAACGGCTGTCTGGCATATATTGACGATGAAGACATCAGCATTGAAGGGCTGATGGAACATATTCCGGGTCCGGACTTCCCGACTGCAGCGATCATCAACGGTCGTCGTGGTATCGAAGAAGCCTACCGTACCGGCCGTGGCAAAGTGTACATTCGCGCACGCGCGGAAGTCGAAGCGGATGCCAAAACGGGTCGTGAAACCATCATCGTCCACGAAATTCCGTATCAGGTAAACAAAGCGCGCCTGATTGAGAAAATCGCCGAACTGGTAAAAGACAAACGCGTAGAAGGCATCAGCGCGCTGCGTGACGAGTCTGACAAAGACGGTATGCGCATCGTGATTGAAGTGAAACGCGATGCGGTCGGGGAAGTGGTTCTGAACAACCTTTACTCCCAGACCCAATTGCAGGTTTCCTTCGGTATCAACATGGTTGCATTGCACCATGGCCAGCCGAAGATCATGAACCTGAAAGATATTATTGCCGCGTTCGTACGTCACCGCCGTGAAGTCGTAACTCGTCGTACTATCTTTGAACTGCGTAAAGCCCGCGACCGTGCGCACATCCTTGAAGCGCTGGCGATTGCGCTGGCGAACATCGATCCGATCATCGAACTGATCCGCCGTGCGCCGACCCCGGCAGAAGCGAAAGCCGCGCTGGTTGCGCGTTCGTGGGAACTGGGCAACGTTTCCGCCATGCTGGAACGTGCTGGTGATGACGCCGCGCGCCCTGAGTGGCTGGAGCCGGAATTTGGCGTGCGTGACGGTCAGTACTACCTGACTGAACAGCAGGCTCAGGCTATTCTGGATCTGCGTTTGCAGAAACTGACCGGCCTTGAGCACGAAAAACTGCTCGACGAATACAAAGAGCTGCTGGAACAGATCGCTGAACTGCTGCACATTCTGGGCAGCGCAGATCGTCTGATGGAAGTTATCCGTGAAGAGATGGAGCTGATTCGTGAACAGTTCGGTGACGCTCGTCGGACCGAAATTACCGCGAACAGCGCTGACATCAACATCGAAGATCTGATTAACCAGGAAGATGTTGTCGTGACCTTGTCTCATCAGGGCTACGTGAAATATCAGCCGTTAACCGATTACGAAGCGCAGCGTCGTGGCGGTAAAGGCAAATCTGCAGCACGCATTAAAGAAGAAGACTTTATCGACCGCCTGCTGGTGGCCAACACCCATGACACGATCCTCTGCTTCTCCAGCCGTGGTCGTCTGTACTGGATGAAGGTTTATCAACTGCCGGAAGCGAGCCGTGGTGCGCGTGGACGTCCAATCGTTAACCTGCTGCCGCTGGAAGCGAACGAACGTATCACCGCAATTCTGCCGGTACGCGAGTACGAAGAGGGCGTCAACGTCTTCATGGCAACCGCCAGCGGTACCGTGAAGAAAACGGCATTGACCGAATTCAGCCGTCCGCGTTCTGCCGGTATTATCGCCGTCAACCTGAACGAAGGCGACGAACTGATTGGCGTTGATCTGACGTCCGGTAATGACGAAGTTATGCTGTTCTCTGCTGCCGGTAAAGTGGTGCGTTTTAAAGAGAACGCAGTTCGCGCGATGGGTCGTACGGCGACCGGTGTTCGCGGGATCAAACTGGCAGGTGAAGACTCCGTTGTTTCCCTGATCGTTCCACGCGGTGAAGGGGCAATCCTGACCGTCACACAGAACGGTTACGGTAAGCGTACAGCGGAAAGCGAATACCCAACCAAGTCTCGTGGTACGCAGGGTGTTATCTCCATCAAAGTCACCGAGCGTAATGGCTCCGTTGTTGGCGCAGTACAGGTTGAAGATACCGACCAGATCATGATGATCACTGATGCAGGTACGCTGGTACGTACTCGCGTGTCGGAAATCAGCGTGGTAGGGCGTAATACCCAGGGTGTTATCCTTATCCGTACTGCGGAAGACGAAAACGTTGTGGGTCTGCAACGCGTTGCTGAACCGGTTGATGATGAAGAGCTCGACTCCATCGACGGAAGTGCAGCTGAAGGTGACGAGGATATCGCGCCTGAAGCGGAAAGCGATGATGATGCAGCGGATGACGCTGAAGAGTAATTAAAACGTAATAAGAAGGGCCGGAGAACTCCGGCCCTTTTTTTAATGGCATTGCGACAAAAGACATTTACCGCTACCTTAACCACACTCTATTAATGCCCTGAGGCGGAGCTTCGCCCCTTTGAAATACCTTGCTTCCGTTCATTCAACCCTAAAAGTCTCACGCTACCTGTTCAGAGCGCTGGCGCTCGTTATCTGGTGTCTGATTGCGTTTGCCTCCGTGTTTTACATTGTGAATGCGCTGCACCAGCGAGAGTCTGAAATCCATCAGGAGCTTAATCTCAGCTCCGATCAGGCCCAACGTTACATTCAGCGCACCTCTGATGTGATTAAAGAGCTGAAATATATTGCCGAAAATCGCTTAACAGCGGAAAACGGCGTGATGTCGTTGCGGGCGCGAGATGATAAAACCGTCGTGCCTAATTTTGAGCCGCTGTTTGCCGACTCCGACTGTTCCGTAATGGGTAACGCCTGGCGAGGTTCTCTGGAATCACTGGCATGGTTTATGCGCTACTGGCGCGACAACTTTTCCGCCGCTTATGATTTAAATCGAGTGTTCCTGATCGGCAGCGACAACCTCTGTATGGCCAATTTCGGTTTGCGTGATATGCCCGTCGAACGAGACGAGGCCCTGAAGGCTCTGCATGAGCGCATTATTAAGTATCGCAATGCTACGCAAGAAGATAACGGCAACAACTTGTTCTGGATTAGCCAGGGGCCGCGTCCGGGGGTAGGGTATTTCTATGCACTGACGCCGGTTTACCTCGCCAATCGTCTCCAGGCGCTGTTGGGCGTAGAGCAACCTATTCGCATGGAGAATTTCTTCACGCCGGGCAGTTTACCGATGGGCGTGACCATCCTCGACGAAAATGGCCATGCGCTAATTTCTCTCACCGGCCCTGAAGGGAATATTAAGGCTGAGCCCCACTGGATGCAGGAGCGCTCCTGGTTTGGTTACACGCCGGGTTTCCGCGAGCTGGTATTGAAGAAAAATCTGCCTCCGTCCTCCCTGAGCATCGTGTACTCCGTTCCTGTTGACCTGGTGCTGGAGCGGATCCGCATGATGATCCTGAACGCTATATTGCTGAACGTGCTGGTCGGGGCGGCATTGTTTATGCTCACGCGCATGTATGAACGGCGCATTTTTATTCCAGCGGAAAGTGATGCTCAGCGGCTGGAAGAACATGAGCAGTTTAACCGTAAAATCGTGGCTTCTGCGCCGGTGGGTATTTGTATTCTGCGCACGATGGATGGCATTAATATCCTGAGTAACGAACTGGCGCACACCTATCTGAACATGCTGACGCATGAAGACCGTCAGCGGTTAACGCAAATTATTTGCGGCCAACAGGTCAATTTTGTTGATGTGCTGACCAGCAACAATACCAATCTGCAAATCAGCTTTGTGCACTCGCGTTATCGTAATGAAAACGTGGCAATTTGTGTCCTTGTTGATGTCAGTGCGCGCGTTAAAATGGAAGAGTCGTTGCAGGAGATGGCACAGGCGGCGGAACAGGCTAGCCAGTCAAAATCGATGTTCCTTGCGACGGTGAGCCATGAGCTACGTACCCCGCTGTATGGCATTATCGGTAACCTTGATTTGTTGCAAACCAAAGAGTTACCGAGTGGGGTGGATCGTCTGGTAACGGCGATGAATAACTCTTCCAGCCTGCTGCTGAAAATTATCAGCGATATTCTCGACTTCTCAAAGATTGAATCTGAACAGCTGAAGATTGAACCGCGAGAGTTTTCACCGCGTGAAGTCATGAACCATATTACGGCTAACTATTTGCCGCTGGTGGTCCGCAAGCAGTTGGGGTTGTACTGCTTTATCGATCCGGATGTGCCTGTGGCGCTGAATGGCGATCCGATGCGTTTACAACAGGTGATTTCTAATCTACTGAGTAACGCAATCAAGTTTACCGATACCGGTTGTATTGTGTTGCACGTGCAGTGCAGCGGCGACTACCTGAGCATTCGAGTGCGTGATACGGGTGTAGGGATCCCTGCCAAAGAGGTGGTTCGGTTGTTCGATCCTTTCTTCCAGGTGGGGACTGGCGTACAGCGTAATTTCCAGGGAACGGGACTTGGTTTGGCGATCTGTGAAAAACTGATCAGCATGATGGATGGGGATATTTCCGTCGATTCCGAGCCGGGAATGGGGAGCCAGTTTACGCTGCGTATTCCGCTTTATGGCGCACAGTATCCGCTGAAAAAGGGTGTTGAAGGATTGGCTGGCACGCGCTGCTGGCTGGCAGTACGTAATGCGTCACTGTACCATTTTCTCGAATCCAGCCTGACGCGTAATGGGATGATGGTGCTGCGATATGAGGGACAACAGCCCGATGCGGATGACCTGTTGGTGGCCGACGATGTGCTGGAACAGGACTGGCAGGGGCGAGCAGCGGTGATTTTCTGCCGCCGACATATTGGCATTCCGCTGGAAAGAGAGCCTGGAGAATGGGTACACAGCGTGGCGTCACCGCACGAACTGCCTGCGCTGTTGGCACATATCTACAGTGTAGAGTTGGGGAGTGAAGAGCTCTCCACGGCGCTGCCAACCCCGGATAAAGCCGGTGCGACGAACGATGACATGATGATCCTGGTTGTTGACGATCATCCTATAAACCGGCGCTTACTGGCCGATCAATTGGGATCGTTGGGATATCAGTGTAAAACCGCGAATGACGGTGTGGATGCGCTCAATGTGCTCAGCAAAAATCATATCGACATTGTGCTGAGTGACGTCAACATGCCAAACATGGATGGTTATCGCCTGACCCAGCGTATCCGCCAGTTAGGGTTAACGCTGCCGGTTGTCGGCGTGACGGCCAACGCGCTGGCCGAAGAGAAGCAGCGTTGCCTGGAATCGGGTATGGATAGCTGTTTGTCTAAGCCAGTGACGTTGGATGTATTGAAGCAAACGCTGACAGTCTATGCGGAAAGGGTGAGGAAGGCGCGGGAATAACAGATGCCGGATGGCGGCGCTTGCCTTATCCGGCCTACGGAACACGCACCACGCAGTGTCATTCGTAGGCCTGATAAACGGCGTGCCATCAGGCACTTTGGTGTTAAAAGAATTACTCTTTGTCTGAGGGACTCAGCGTTACGGAAGAGAGGTAATTCAACAGGGCGATATCGTTTTCCACACCGAGTTTCATCATTGCCGACTTTTTCTGGCTGCTGATGGTTTTAATACTACGGTTGAGTTTTTTCGCGATTTCAGTAACCAGGAAACCTTCGGCAAACAGACGCAGAACTTCACTCTCTTTCGGTGACAGACGTTTGTCGCCATAGCCGCTGGCGCTGATTTTTTCCAGCAGACGAGACACGCTTTCCGGGGTGAATTTCTTACCTTTCTGCAGTGCGGCAAGCGCTTTCGGCAGATCGGTTGGCGCACCTTGCTTCAGTACGATCCCTTCAATATCGAGATCCAGTACCGCGCTCAGAATAGCCGGATTGTTGTTCATGGTCAGAACGATAATCGACAGGCTCGGGAAATGACGCTTGATATATTTAATTAACGTGATCCCATCACCGTATTTATCTCCCGGCATGGAGAGGTCGGTAATCAACACATGCGCATCCAACTTAGGCAAATTGTTGATCAGTGCAGTGGAGTCTTCAAATTCGCCGACAACATTTACCCACTCGATTTGCTCAAGTGATTTACGAATACCGAACAGTACAATCGGGTGGTCATCGGCAATAATTACGTTCATAGTGTTCATGTATTGGGCTACCTTGCTACAGCAAGCTCTTGACGTAAACGTCAATGTCGCTGATGTATTTTTCTATACCTGGAGCATCTTTCTCTTGAATAAGATGTTCCAGCGCTTCACATAACTGCTTGCCGGGTACCAGATTAAGCATGGCAAACACGCCTTTCAGGCGATGGGCCGTTTGGGCTAACGCAGCGAAATCGCTGATAGCCGCCTCAGTATACAACCTCTTAACATCATCCGGTACTGTGTCTACAAAGAGAGCGTAGTAACCACTGGCATGAAGTTCGGCGTTTTCATCCCCGCCGAGGGGGAGTTCCTGGAACCCTTCTTGCGCCAGTTGCTCTTCAATCAGCTCAAGGACAGCTTCCTGCATAGCATTGCTCATATTAAAGTTAACGCGCAGTTGGCCAGGGCCAATTTTCCGCACGCCAGACTCATCATCGCTTAAAAGTAGGCCTGAAGCAGTAAGATTAGACGGATTATCCGTTAAAAAGAGATCATATTCTTGACTATTCAACCGTTCATCGGGCGTGATGCAGGTTGCCCCCCAGTTTTCCAGCTGACGTAATACAATGCTACGTACGTCATTTGAGGTGACATCAACCATTACGCAGACGTCATCCAACAGGCGTTCTTCACTATCAGCATGTTGATCGTGCAGCGGCATTTTAACATGGACGATATAACGTGTTCCAAGTTCTTCCCGCGCTTTGATATTCAGGTGTCCACCAAGCTTACGGGCTAACTGATCGCACAACCAGAACGTCAGAGGGTTGGCTTTGCCATACCGATCGCCCTGCGTGTCATTGATGAACGGGAAATGGAGATTATCAACTTCATTCAATGTGACGCCTTGCCCGGTATCCAGAATGCGGAAGGTCAGGCGTTCAGCCTCTGACTCATCCTGGTCTACTTCCAGCGTGATTTTACCAATCTGCGTGGTGGTTACCGCATATTGGATCAACAGCAGCAAAATACGGCGCAAGGCATCGCGATCGCCACGGCGTTCATCATGGGCGCTAAGATGATTTTTAATCAGTAGCTGCAGCCCCTTACGCTTAATGGCTGGCAGAACCTCCGGAACTACGTCGTCAATTAATGCCTGCACGGAAAACAGTGTGGATTCACCTTTCCAGGCATCGTTCTCCAGCAGGTTGGCTAGCTGGATTTCGTCCACCATTCGCACCAGAACGTCGGCCTGATTTGCCAGTTTCTGGCTGTCCGGTGTATTGAGCGCGGCGGCATTGGCAGCCAACGTTTTCGCGGGGTCTTTCAGCGCGCTGCCAATATTCTGCATAAAGGCCGCGCGGGCCTGCTGATTTTTCTCATACAGCCGCTGCGCTTGTTTCAGCTTCTTATTGACCAGCACTTCGCGGTCCTGGTCACGAATGATAAAGATCTGCGTTCTCGGGGAGATCTGGCTGCGAAACAGTCTGATTTCATACAGTTCATTATTGATGGTGGCTTGAATGATTCCCTGATGCTGCTCTGCCATGTTGGTAATGTTTTGCAGATTTAAATGCGGCAGCAGGTGATCGGCAATTTTGTTGCTGATAACCGTACGATTTGCTTCCTGATCGTGTACCAGTAATCCCAGCGGCAGAAGGGAAACAATCTCTTCGTTGATTGCGCGAAGAACGCGCAGTTCATTATTTGCCGCAAGGTTTGGCGCCACTTGGGTGGAACGGACTGGGAGGTGGCGAAAAGTGGTATAGCCAAATAGCGCCAGGGCCAGCAACGCAATGTTCAGCAAAAGCGGTAGCAGAATGCTTTGCAATGTGTCGAGCAGCAATGAGCCAAACGGAACCTGCCATACCAGCCGCATATCCGTTGAGTTTAGCGCCGAAGAGATCTCAATTTTACTGTTGTTGAAATTAATGCTGACGCTGTCAGGCGACTCTTTTTCATTCAGGTGCTCGGTCGTTGAGGTGGCATCAGGTTCCAGATAGAAACTGTCCAGCGGCATACCGGGCGGGATCAAGTCATTAATCGGCAGGTCAAAGGCGACAACCGTTGCCAGATGTCCTGGCTGATTAAAGGTCGTGCGTAGCGTGAAGTAATGCCCGTTCTGCCAGGCCAGACGGCGCAGTGAAGAGAAGCTTTCACGTTCATCTAGCGCATTAGCCTGTTGCAGCATCTCAGCGCGCCGGGAATCGACAATATTCCCAATCGTCGATTCTTTAAAACCGGAGGTAAGATCTTTCAGCGGTAACGTCGAGATTAGGATCAGGCTGTTGTCCTGACCATTCAGGTAATACATTGACCATGGGACATTCTCTGCGCCCCACAACGTATCCAGATATGTTGAAATGCGCTGGGTCATTTCCAATGTAGAACTGTCATGCGAGCCGAAAATCAGCGCCTCGGTCTTTCTGCGTGGCTTCTCAAGATAATAGACATCTTGTTTCAGACGCGTTTCCTGCAGCCCTTCTGCACCCGGCGAACTGGTTGAGGCGGCAATATTGTCATAGATTTGCCAGGTCACGTATCGCCAGGTATCGACCCTTTTATGAATGGCATGGGTAATATCGACGATCTGATAGCTCTTATCTTTTAACCAGGTGTTGACGGCGCTCTGGACCATAACACCCATCATCACCAACAGCACAACGATCAGTAATAAGAAGAAACGGGTAATACTTCCTGGCAACAGGGAGAATCGGGTGGAAACCGTTGTGTCAGACTGACTCATTCGTGTTTATGACCTGTTAAACGACGCGAAAGATGAAGGGGCAGTATAAAGGGTAATGTATGAATTACCACACTTACACCGCGCGGCAGAGGTTGCATTTTTTACGCCTCATTTGGTTGCACCCGTGACGGTGCAAAGGTGTACAGTGGATAACGGCGGGTACAAATATTCGTACGGAAAGTATACATTTAGCATTAAATAACAATCAATTATTTGTCAGGCTTATATCTGAGCGCAGTGCTATGAGATAGTTAATAGTCGTTATAGTTTTGCATCGGTAGCACAGAAAGGTAAGTTTTGTGTAAAGAAGGGTAAAAAAAAACCGAACGCTGAGCATTCGGCTGAAATAGGGGTAAACAGACATTCATAAATGAATGACGGTAATAAATAAAGTTAATGATGATAGCGGGTCTATTTTAGTTGCGAGTGAAGATTTTTTTTTTGTCATTCAGTGCTATAAGAATTTTTCGTGTAATCTGTTGATTTTAAAGATTATTGATATGATTCTTGATTATTTGTGCTTATTTTGCCTATTTTTTGATTTTAAAAAAGTTCCCTTTCATTAATATTTTGAAACATCTATGCAGATAAATGAAACACCTTAAAAGTTTTAGTATCATATTCGTGTTGGATTATTCTGTGTTTTTGCGGAGAATGAAGTTGCCGACTGGTTAATGACCTTAATCAGTATGCAGTGGCATAAAAAAGCAATAAAGGCATATAACAGAGGGTTAATAACATGAAAGTTAAAGTACTGTCCCTCCTGGTACCAGCACTGCTGGTAGCAGGCGCAGCGAATGCGGCTGAAATTTATAACAAAGACGGCAACAAATTAGACCTGTACGGCAAAGTCGACGGTCTGCACTATTTCTCCGATGACAAAAGCGCTGATGGTGACCAAACCTATATGCGTATCGGCTTCAAAGGCGAAACTCAGGTTAATGACCAACTGACCGGTTACGGCCAGTGGGAATACCAGATTCAGGGTAACTCCGCAGAAAATGAAAACAACGCCTGGACCCGTGTGGCGTTTGCGGGTCTGAAATTCGCAGACGTGGGTTCATTCGACTACGGTCGTAACTACGGCGTAGTTTACGATGTAACGTCCTGGACCGACGTTCTGCCGGAATTCGGCGGCGACACCTACGGTTCTGACAACTTCATGCAGCAGCGTGGTAATGGCTTCGCGACCTACCGTAACACCGACTTCTTCGGTTTGGTTGATGGCCTGAACTTTGCCATTCAGTACCAGGGTAAAAACGGTAGCGTGAGTGGCGAAGACGATACCGGCAGAACTTTCACTGGCGTGACCAACAACGGTCGTGAAGCACTGCGTCAGAATGGCGACGGCGTTGGCGGATCTATCACTTATGATATCGGCGAAGGCTTCTCTCTGGGTACTGCAGTCACCAGTTCCAAACGTACCGACGAACAGAACCGTTTGAACTTCGGTACCGGCGACCGTGCTGAAACCTATACCGGTGGTATTAAATACGACGCGAACAACTTCTACTTTGCAACTCAGTACACTCAGACCTACAACGCAACGCGTGCAGGCTCCCTGGGTTGGGCTAACAAAGCACAGAACTTCGAAGCGGTTGCTCAGTACCAGTTCGACTTCGGTCTGCGTCCGTCCGTGGCTTACCTGCAGTCTAAAGGTAAAGACCTGGGCCGTGGCTATGGCGA
This sequence comes from Citrobacter sp. ABFQG, assembly GCF_004322975.1. NCBI lineage: Bacteria > Pseudomonadati > Pseudomonadota > Gammaproteobacteria > Enterobacterales > Enterobacteriaceae > Citrobacter > Citrobacter sp. ABFQG. The sequence goes on along the minus strand of NZ_CP036435.1, from coordinate 3,989,879 downwards.
CGAAGACATCGTGAAATATGTTGATGTTGGCGCGACTTACTACTTCAACAAAAACATGTCCACCTATGTTGATTACAAAATCAACCTGCTGGATGACAATCAGTTCACCCGTGACGCAGGTATCGGTACCGATGATATCGTAGCGCTGGGTCTGGTTTACCAGTTCTAATCTACATTTATTGTTATCAAAGGCCCTGCGGGGCCTTTTTTAATGCTGTTTTTCCGCCGTACAAACAACGATTTTTGGTGTACTCTTGCGCGCGTTCGCATGAGGATAATTACGTATGGAAATGAAATTTTATCGCGCAGCGCTGCTGGCGGTGACGATTTTCTTTGTCGGGTGCGATGAAGCCCCGAAACCTGCTCAGACCACAACGCCAGCCACCGTTCTGGAAGGTAAAACCATGGGCACTTTCTGGCGGGTCAGTGTCGTGGGCGTCGATGCAAAACGCGCCGCAGAACTACAGGTGAAGATCCAGACTCAGCTTGATGCCGATGATCAACTGCTCTCCACCTATAAAAATGACTCTGCATTGATGCGCTTTAACTTATCGAATAGTTTGTCACCATGGCCGGTTAGCGACGCCATGGCGGATATCGTGACCTCGGCGCTACGCATTGGCGCAAAAACCGATGGGGCTATGGATATCACCGTGGGGCCGTTAGTCAATCTGTGGGGCTTTGGCCCGGATCAGCAACCGTTGCATATTCCCACCCAAGAGCAAATTGACGCTGCAAAAGCGAAAACCGGACTTTCACATCTAAAGGTCGTGAATGAAGCGCATCAGAATTACCTGCAAAAAGACTTGCCGGATCTGTATGTGGATCTCTCTACCGTTGGCGAAGGGTACGCCGCCGATCATCTGGCACGATTAATGGAGCAGGAAGGGATCGCCCGTTATCTGGTTTCCGTTGGTGGTGCGCTAAACAGCCGCGGTATGAATGCTGAAGGGCATCCGTGGCGTGTCGCAATTCAGAAACCGACCGATCGTGAAAACGCGGTGCAGGCGATTGTAGACATTAACGGGCATGGCATTAGCACCTCCGGCTGCTACCGTAACTATTATGAGCTGGATGGCAAGCGTCTTTCCCATGTTATCGATCCGCAAACCGGTCGTCCGATTGAACACAACCTGGTGTCCGTAACGGTCATTGCGCCAACGGCGCTGGAAGCTGACGGCTGGGATACTGGATTGATGGTGCTCGGCCCGGAAAAGGCCAAAGAAGTTGTGCGTCGTGAAGGGCTGGCGGTCTATATGATTATGAAAGAGGGCGAGGGGCTTAACACCTGGATGTCGCCGCAGTTCAAAAGCTTTCTGGTCAGCGAAAAAAATTAAAAAGCAAGATTGCGGGTTTTTGTATCCGGCTATGGGGACACACTGACGCTAAGCGCTATGCTTAACAAAGGAGTCCGAAATGAAAAATCGTTTACGCATCACTGACGATGACCGTTGGCAGTCCGTTTTGGCTCGTGACGCCGACGCCGACGGTCAGTTTGTTTTTGCCGTCCAGACCACCGGTATTTTCTGCCGTCCGTCCTGTCGGGCAAAACATGCGCTGCGCAAAAATGTCCGCTTTTTCTCTGATGCTCAGCAGGCGCAGGCTGCCGGGTTTCGCCCCTGTAAGCGCTGCCAGCCGGATAAAAACAGCGCGCAGCAGCATCGGCTGGACAAAATTGCCCGCGCCTGCCAGTTGTTGGAGCAAGAGTCACCTCTTACGCTGGACGAGTTGGCACAACAGGTGGCAATGAGCCCGTATCACTTACATCGCTTGTTCAAAGCTACGACAGGCATGACCCCGAAAGCGTGGCAGCAGTCCTGGCGTGCCCGCCGTCTGCGCGATGCTCTGGCGAAAGGTGTTCCGGTTACGCAGGCGATTCTCAACGCCGGATTCCCCGACAGCAGCAGCTATTACCGCAAAGCGGATCAGACATTAGGCATGACCGCAAAGCAATTTCGTAAAGGTGGCGACAACGTTTCTGTACGCTATACCCTCGCAGATTGCGCTCTGGGTCGTTGTCTGGTGGCAGAAAGCGAGCGGGGTATCTGTGCGATCTTACTTGGTGATGATGACGCCACGTTAGTTGCGGATCTGCATGAGCTGTTTCCCGCCGCGCAGGATGTTCCTGCAGATGCCGATTTTCAGCAGCGCGTGCGCGAAGTGATCGCCGCGATCAACTCGCGTGACGCGTCGCTATCGCTACCCCTGGATATCCGGGGCACCGCATTTCAGCAGCAGGTGTGGCAGGCGCTGCGCGCAATTCCGTGCGGCGAAACAATGAGCTACCAACAGCTGGCCAGCGCCATCGGCAAACCGAAGGCGGTACGCGCGGTGGCCAGTGCCTGTGGGGCCAACAAACTGGCGATTGTTATTCCGTGTCACCGGGTGATCCGTGGTGATGGCGCACTTTCGGGCTACCGATGGGGTATTGCGCGCAAGGCGCAGTTACTGCAACGGGAAACTACTGGCGAGGAAACATAATGCTCGATCTTTTTGCGGATGCTAAACCCTGGCAGGAGCCGCTGGCTTCAGGTGCGGTTATTCTGCGACGTTTCGCTTTTGACTCTGCACCTACTTTACTGCAGGCGATAGCGGCTGTCGCCAGACAGTCGCCATTTCGTCAGATGGTAACGCCCGGCGGCTATACGATGTCGGTGGCAATGACCAACTGCGGCCATCTGGGCTGGACGACGGATCAGCATGGCTATCTTTATTCTCCGTTTGATCCACTCACCGGCGTGCACTGGCCGCCGCTGCCGGATGCATTTGCTGACCTGTGTCAACAGGCGGCGACGGCGGCGGGCTATGCTGATTTTCAACCCGATGCCTGCCTGATTAACCGCTACACGCCAGGGGCAAAACTGTCCTTACATCAGGATAAAGACGAGCCCGACCTGCGGGCGCCGATTGTCTCTGTATCGCTGGGGCTACCGGCCATCTTTCAATTTGGCGGATTGCGCCGTAATGACCCTTTAAAGCGTTTGCTGCTGGAACATGGCGATGTCGTGGTGTGGGGCGGTAATTCGCGGCTGTTTTATCATGGGATCCAGCCGCTTAAAACGGGGTATCATCCGTTGACCGGAGACTGTCGTTACAATCTGACGTTTCGTCAGGCAGGTAAAAAAGAATAAAAATAAGAATTATTATTGCTGTCAGCGAAGAGATGTTTAAACTGCGGGCTGTTATTACTTGTCCGGGTTGTGTGCATGGAACTTTTACTTCTTGTCTGGCGGCAGTATCGCTGGCCATTTATCAGCGTGATGGCGCTCAGCCTCGCCAGCGCCGCGTTGGGGATTGGGCTGATTGCGTTTATCAACCAGCGTCTGATTGAAACGGTCGACACCACGCTGATGGTGCTACCGGAGTTTCTTGGCCTGCTGCTGTTATTGATGGCCGTCACCCTCGGTTCACAACTGGCGCTCACCACGCTGGGACACCACTTTGTCTACCGACTGCGTAGCGAATTTATCAAACGGATTCTGGACACCCACGTCGAGCGCATCGAACAGCTTGGCAGCGCCTCGTTGCTGGCGGGTTTAACCAGTGATATCCGCAACATCACCATCGCCTTTGTTCGTCTGCCTGAGCTGGTACAGGGGATTATCCTGACAGTCGGATCGGCGGCGTATCTGGCGATGCTGTCGACTAAAATGCTGCTGGTGACAGCAATCTGGATGGCAATCACCATCTGGGGCGGATTTGTGCTGGTGGCGCGGGTGTATAAACACATGGCCACCTTGCGCGAAACTGAAGATAAGTTGTACAACGATTATCAAACGGTGCTGGAAGGGCGCAAAGAGCTGACGCTCAACCGTGAGCGTGCCGAGCATATCTTTAATCAGATGTACGTCCCGGATGCCAAAGAGTACCGTCACCATATTATTCGCGCCGATACTTTCCACCTGAGCGCAGTCAACTGGTCGAACATTATGATGCTGGGCGCCATTGGTTTGGTGTTCTGGATGGCCAACAGCCTGGGCTGGGCGGATACCGCCGTGGCGGCGACCTATTCGCTGACGCTGCTATTTCTGCGCACGCCGCTGCTCTCTGCCGTTGGCGCGCTACCGACGCTGCTCACCGCGCAGGTAGCGTTCAACAAGCTGAACAGGTTTGCCCTTGCGCCCTTTAAGGCCGAATTCCCACGTCCAAATGCGTTTCCGAACTGGCAGACGCTGGAGTTACGTAACGTGGTTTTCCACTATCAGGATAACGCCTTCTCCGTTGGACCCGTGAATCTGACGATTCATCGCGGTGAACTGATCTTTCTGATTGGCGGTAACGGTAGCGGGAAATCTACGCTGGCGATGTTACTGACTGGTCTATACCAGCCGCAGTCAGGCGAAATATTGCTTGATGGTAAGGCCGTTGCCGTTGAAAAACCGGAAGACTACCGCAAGCTATTTTCCGCCGTGTTTACCGACGTCTGGCTGTTCGACAAACTGCTGGGGCCGGAAGGTAAAGAGGCTAATCCGCAGCTGGTCGCGAAGTGGCTGGAACATCTGAAGATGGGGCACAAGCTGGAGCTGAGCGATGGCCGTATCCTCAATCTGAAACTGTCGAAAGGGCAGAAGAAACGCGTGGCGCTGCTGCTGGCTCTGGCGGAGGAGCGCGACATCATTCTGCTGGATGAATGGGCTGCCGATCAGGATCCCCATTTCCGCCGGGAGTTCTATCAGGTGCTATTGCCTTTGATGCAGGAAATGGGCAAAACCATTTTCGCCATTAGCCACGACGATCACTATTTTATTCATGCCGACAGGCTGCTGGAAATGCGTAACGGACAGTTGAGTGAACTGCTGGGCGATGAACGTGAAGCCGCCTCGCGTGACGCGGTGGCTCGCACAGCCTGATCCTACGTGCCGCCGGTTTTTTAGCCACCCGGCGGCACTGTTTATTGTTATTTACATAAATCAGCATCATGATTAATGATATTTCATATCATGGATTTATGATTAATGTCCGTAATAAACAAAAACAGCGCCAGGCTGCGTGATGAAGAGCGTGCGCGCCTTATCTGGCTGCTGACCACTGATAAAGCCATTATTTCAACACTGTTGGGCAAGCTTACCCTGGCTGAGCAATATGACGTCGGTACGTTAGCCGACGATATTGCTGAGGTAGGGGCGCTGGTCGCCCACCTGCCGCCTCCCGATTTAGCCGATACCCTCGAAGCATTACCTTCAGAAGAGCGTCACGCCCTGTGGCGACTGGTCGAAAGTGAAAAGCGTGGTAACGTCCTGCTTGAGGCGTCTGAAAACGTCTGGGACGACCTGATCGATGAGATGAGTGACCGCGAAATACTGGATGCGCTGCAATATCTCGATATCGATGAACAGATTTATCTAGTGCAGCATCTCCCGCGTAACCTCACTGGACGGTTGCTGGCGACGTTACCAGCCGAAGAGCGGGCGCGTGTCCGCCAGGTAATGCATTACGAGAAGAATCGCGTCGGCGCGATTATGGAGTTCGAAGTCATCACCGTGCGTCCGGACGTGACGCTGGAAGTGGTGCAACGCTACCTGCGACGGTTGGGCAAAATGCCGGAGAACACCGATAAACTCTTCGTGACCGATCGCAATAAAGTGCTGGTTGGAGAACTGACGCTAACCTGCATCCTGCTCAATGATGTGCAACGCAAAGTCAGCGAGGTGATGGAAGATGACCCGCTCACCTTTTCTCCGGACGATATCGCTGAAAACGCTGCACGTACCTTCGAACGTGACGACCTGGTCAGTGCTGCAGTCGTTGACCCTTCAGGCAAGCTGATGGGCCGCTTAACTATCGATGAGATCGTCGATGTGGTCTATGAAGAAACTGATACCGATTTGCGTCGAATGGGGGGCTTAAGCGCCGGAGAGGATGTGTTTGCGCCCGTTACCAAAGCGGTAAAAACCCGTTGGGCGTGGCTGGCCGTTAACCTCTGTACCGCCTTTATCGCCTCGCGGGTGATCGACGGTTTTGAACATACGATTTCGCAACTGGTGGCGCTGGCCTCGCTGATGCCAATTGTGGCGGGAATTGGCGGCAATACCGGGAATCAAACCATCACCATGATCGTTCGAGCGCTGGCGCTACAAAATATTCAGCCGGGGAACCTGACGTTTTTGATCCTGCGCGAAATGGGCGTGGCAGTGATTAATGGCCTCGTATGGGGCGGAATTATGGGCGGTATTACCTGGTGGCTGTACGATGACATGGCGCTCGGCGGAGTAATGACCCTGGCGATGATGCTTAATTTGTTGATGGCAGCATTAATGGGGGTCATCATTCCGATGACGATGGTGAAGCTCGGGCGCGACCCGGCGGTCGGCTCGAGCGTGATGATTACGGCTATCACCGATACCGGGGGATTCTTTATTTTTCTCGGTCTGGCAACGCTGTTTCTGATGTAGTCGCGCGTTTGCCTCTGACGATACGCGGCAGAATGAGCATTGCAATCACCCCGGCAACCACGCCAATCGCCAGGTTGCCGGTGGACACCGTGGCAGCGACGGTCATCAGCATCACCAGCGTTTCAGTGATGGGGAGTTTCCTCAGCGTGGCGGGCTGGATGCTGTGCCAACTGAAGGTTTTTACCGCCACAATCACCATAATTCCCGCCAGCACCGACATGGGTATTTCTGCCATCACTTCGCTTAACCCAGTGACTAACAGTAGTAATACCAGTCCGGCGGCAACCGTCGAGACGCGGCTGCGTCCTTTGCCCATCTCGACGTTAACGATGGTTTGACCAATCATCGCGCACCCGGCGATGCCGCCATAAAACCCGGCCAGAATATTGGCTATCCCCAGCCCGGCACTCTCGCGATTTTTATTCGACGGCGTCACCGTCAGGTCATCCACCAGACGGGCGGTTAACAGTGACTCCATCAAACCAACAAAAGCGATACTCAGCGCGCAGGGCCAGATAATCGCCAGCGTTTGCAGGTTGAGCGGAACCAACAACTGGGTGAAACCCGGCAGGCCGCCGCTCATCGAACCTTCGTCACCGACGGTCGGTAACAGTTGCCCACTGGTGACAGTGAACACGGTCAGCAGCACGATGGCGATAAGCGGTGCGGGGATGGCTTTAATAAACCGCGGAGCCCACAGCACAATCAGCAGCGTCAGGACAAACAGCCCCCAGATGAGCGGGCTTTTCCCCCAGAAATGAGGGACCTGGGCAAAGAAAATCAAAATACCTAGTGCGTTGACAAATCCGGTCATCACGGCCGTAGGGATGAATCGCATCAGACGTGCCATTCCCAATACACCAAACAGGATCTGAATCAACCCGGCCAGCACCACTGCAGGCAGGATGTATTGCACGCCGTGTTGATGCACCATCGGACCAATCACCAGCGCAACCGATCCTGCAGCGGCGGTAACCATTGCCGGACGACCACCTAAAAAGGACATCGCCAGGCACAGTACGACGGAGGCGATCAGACTGACTTTAGGATCAACGCCTGCGATAACGGAAAACGAGATCACTTCCGGGATCAGCGCCAGGGCGGTTACCACACCGGCCAGTGTTTCGCGAACCAGCAGACGGGGTTGGCGGAGCACCGCACGGGTCGCGTTTTCCGCGACTGCGACAGAGGAATGTTGAGTTGCAGACATAGTTACACTCAGGTCAAAAATGGCCTGATACAGCAGACCGACAGGCATCCGTGCGGTGAATAGCAAAGCGCAGCATAGTACCCGTCTGACGGACTGGTTTCCAGAAATGATTGTCAATAACCATATAAACTATCAACGTATTAATAACATTTTTAAAAATTAAATATAATCTATAAACAATATTTAATTATTTTTACTTAAGTGTTACCGTTGATGCCGCTCGATTTTCACCTGCATTAAAAGCAAAAAAGCGATACTAAAAGTAAGGCATTAACATTATGAAAAAAGTGACTGCCATGCTCTTCACCATGGCTGTAGGGCTGAATGTTGTCTCGATGGCGGCAAAAGCGAAAGCGGCGGAAGAGCAGGAAACGGATGTACTGTTGATTGGCGGCGGCATCATGAGCGCCACGCTGGGAACCTATTTACAGGAGCTGGAGCCGCAATGGTCAATGACCATGGTTGAGCGACTGGATGGTGTAGCGCAGGAAAGCTCAAATGGCTGGAATAACGCCGGAACGGGACACTCCGCACTGATGGAGCTGAACTACACGCCTAAAAAGGCCGACGGTAGCATCAGCATTGAAAAGGCAGTCGAAATTAACGAAGCCTTCCAGATTTCCCGCCAGTTCTGGGCGTATCAGGTCAACAATGGCGTGATGCATGAACCCCGCTCGTTTATCACCACTGTTCCCCATATGAGCTTTGTCTGGGGCGACGAGAACGTGAATTTCCTGCGTGCCCGTTACACGGCACTCCAGCAAAGCACCCTGTTCCGCGGTATGCGCTACTCTGAAGATCACGCGCAGATTAAAGAATGGGCGCCTTTGGTTATGGAAGGTCGCGATCCGCAGCAGAAAGTTGCGGCAACGCGTACCGAGATCGGTACTGACGTGAACTACGGCGAAATCACGCGCCAGTTGATTACCTCATTGCAGAAAAAGCCCAACTTTGCGCTGCAGTTGAGCACCGAAGTGCGCGGTTTTAAGCGTAATGCCGACAATAGCTGGACGGTCACGGTTGCCGATCTGAAAAATAACGAAGCGGAACATGATATCAAGGCGAAGTTTGTCTTTATCGGTGCCGGTGGCGCTGCGCTGAAGCTGTTGCAGGAAACCGACATTCCGGAAGCGAAAGGCTATGCCGGATTCCCGGTGGGCGGGCAGTTCCTGGTTGCGGACAATCCGGACGTAGTCAATCGCCACCTGGCGAAAGTGTATGGTCAGGCCTCCGTTGGCGCGCCGCCGATGTCCGTACCGCACATCGACACGCGTATCCTTGATGGCAAGCGCGTTGTGCTGTTTGGGCCATTCGCGACATTCTCCACCAAGTTCCTGAAAAACGGTTCATTGTGGGATCTGCTCAGCTCGACCACCACGTCGAACTTTATGCCGATGGTCAACGTGGGTCTGGATAACTTCGATCTGGTGAAATATCTGGTGAGCCAGGTGATGCTCAGCGACGACGACCGTTTTGCTGCGCTGCAAGAGTACTATCCGCAAGCGAAAAAAGAAGACTGGCGTTTATGGCAGGCGGGCCAGCGTGTACAGATCATCAAAAGCGATGCGGAGAAGGGCGGCGTGTTGCGTCTGGGTACTGAAGTCGTCAGCGATAAAGAAGGCACGATTGCTGCGCTGCTGGGAGCTTCTCCGGGCGCATCAACCGCGGCACCGATCATGCTGCATCTGATGGAAAAAGTGTTTAAAGATAAAGTGGCCAGCCCCGAGTGGCAGGCGAAGCTGAAAACCATCATTCCGTCTTATGGTACTAAGCTGAACGGTAACGTTGAGGCTACGGAACAAGAGTTGCAGTACACCAGTGAGGTTCTGGGTCTGAAATATGACAAGCCGCAGGTTGCTGATGAAGCACCGAAACCACAGCTGAAACCTCAGGCACAACCGCAGCCTGAACAGAAAGCCGTCGCGGATATCGCACTGTAAATACAATGCCGGATGGCGCTGCGCTTATCCGGCCTGTTTTATGCGTCTGTAGGCCGGATAAGGCGGTACGCCGCCATCCGGCACATCCTGACTTAGCGCGCGACTGCGTCCTGAATTTTATCTTCTGCTTTCCAGATACGGTATTTAACGTCCACGTTTTCCGGGGTGTAGACCACAATCGGCAGCTTGCTGTTGTAACGGAGCATGCCGTCATCACCCAGATACGCAGTAATGAATTTCTTCTCTTTCTTACCGTCCGGGCAGGCCATCATGGTTGAAACCGGAGATGTGACTTTGTCGAAGACGTAGTAGTCATATCCCCAACCTTCCAGCGTTTTGCTGTCCAGTTCGCCACCCAGGCGGTGTTGGTTGCAGTCAACTTCCAGCGTTTGTCCGATCAGCAGTTCTACTTTCAGAGTAGATTCATCTTTCTCAGGGGTAAGCTGGATAACCTGGCGCTTCATACCCTTTTCCGCCTTAGGATAAGGGGCGACTTTTTCCAGCGGTTGAGCGCCGGCTTCGTTACTGGCAGCCCATGCAGAGGTGCTGGCAAAGGCGGCGAAAAGTACGGCAGGGACAATTGTCTTCATCTTATTGTTCACAGTGTTTCCTTTCTTCTGTCTTTTGAACGAGTCTGGGGCAGGTTAACATATTCGCATCATCAATTAATCTGTATTTACTTATATTTTAAGTGTATCTAGCAATGGTTTACGTGCAATGTAGCTATATATTCTAAGAATCATCTTAAATGTAAGATTATTCTCTTACTATTTGATCGCTATATACATGACTATATAACTCATTGAAATGTGAGCAAAAGCGCATTTTTTCCCGCCAACTCAACACTCCTTTGATCCGGCAACAGCATTTACCCCAATTGGGGTATGCACCTCTAACACATCCTGAAATATCTTACGGCTAAAAATAACTACTCATAAATAGTGCAGTTTTTTATGTCGTTCAACCCGCCGAGGGAGGGCGTCATTATGGAAGGACAATGTCATGGTTGATTTATCCCGTCGAGGCATGTTGACAGGCAGTTGGCGAAACGCCAGCTCAGGGATCCGTCCGCCGTGGAGCAAGGAAGACTCTCACTTTCTGGCCCATTGCCTCCGTTGTGACGCCTGCATCCAGGCGTGCGAAACCGACATCCTGCAGCGAGGCCAGGGTGGTTACCCGAGCGTAAATTTCAAACACGGCGAGTGCAGCTTTTGCTATGCCTGCGCAGAAGCCTGTCCCGAATCACTTTTTCTTCCGCGCCACACCAGGGCATGGGATCTGAACTTTACGATTGGGGAAAACTGTCTCGCACATCAGTCCGTTGAATGTCACCGCTGTCAGGATAGCTGTGAGCCCATGGCAATAACCTTTCGCCCCACGCTGTCCGGTATTTATCAGCCGCAGCTCGACAATCAGGACTGTAACGGATGTGGCGCCTGTGTCGCTATCTGCCCGGTATCAGCCATTAACGCGGAGTACAACCATGGACAATAACTGGCAGGTCTGCAGCCTGGTCGTTCAGGCCAAAAGCCAGCATATCAACGATATCGCCACGCAGTTGCGTTCCTTTCCCGGTTGCGAAGTTGCACTCAGCGATGTGGAAAGTGGTCAGTTGATTGTGGTGGTGGAAGCTGAGCAAAGTGAAACGCTAATGAAAACAATTGAGTCAGTGCGCAACGTTGCGGGCGTGCTGGCGGTGTCGCTGGTTTATCACCAGCAGGATGAGCAAGGTGAGGAAACACCATGAAACTCAGTCGTCGTAGCTTTATGAAAGCTAACGCCGTTGCGGCCGCTGCGGCGGCTGCCGGGTTAAGCGTGCCGGGCGTTGCCCGCGCGGTAGTCGGTCAGCAAGAAGCCATCAAATGGGACAAAGCCCCGTGCCGTTTTTGCGGGACGGGCTGCGGCGTATTGGTCGGAACGCAGCAAGGGCGTGTTGTTGCATGCCAGGGCGATCCGGATGCGCCGGTTAACCGTGGGCTTAACTGCATCAAAGGTTACTTCCTGCCGAAAATCATGTACGGAAAAGACCGTTTAACGCAGCCGATGCTGCGCATGAAAGACGGCAAATATCACAAAGAAGGCGAGTTCACCCCGATTAGCTGGGACCAGGCTTTTGACGTGATGGAAGAGAAATTCAAAACGTCGATGAAAGAGAAAGGTCCGGAATCTATCGGCATGTTCGGCTCTGGCCAGTGGACGATTTGGGAAGGTTATGCTGCTGCCAAATTGTTTAAAGCGGGTTTCCGTTCCAATAACATCGACCCGAACGCACGTCACTGCATGGCCTCAGCGGTAGTCGGCTTTATGCGTACCTTCGGTATGGATGAACCGATGGGCTGCTATGACGATATCGAACATGCAGACGCCTTCGTCCTGTGGGGTGCGAATATGGCAGAGATGCACCCGATCCTGTGGTCGCGCATCACCAACCGTCGTCTGTCCGATCCTAACGTCAACGTCGCGGTTCTCTCCACTTTCCAGCACCGCAGCTTTGAGCTGGCGGATAACGGTATGGTCTTCACGCCGCAAACCGATCTGGTGATCCTCAACTACATCGCGAACTACATCATTCAAAACAATGCGATTAACCAGGATTTCTTTAGCAAGCACGTCAACCTGCGTAAAGGCGTGACGGACATCGGCTACGGTCTGCGTCCGACCCATCCGCTGGAAAAAGCGGCGAAAAACCCGGGATCCGATGCCTCTGAACCGATGAGCTTTGAGGATTACAAAGCCTTCGTTGCTGAGTACACGCTGGATAAAACCGCCGAAATGACCGGCGTACCAAAAGATCAGTTGGAACAACTGGCGCAGCTGTATGCCGATCCGAAGAAAAAAGTCATCTCCTACTGGACGATGGGCTTTAACCAGCACACCCGCGGTGTATGGGCCAACAACCTGGTCTATAACCTGCACTTGCTGACTGGCAAAATCTCCCAGCCAGGCTGTGGCCCGTTCTCTCTGACCGGCCAGCCTTCCGCCTGCGGCACCGCGCGTGAAGTCGGTACATTCTCCCATCGTCTGCCTGCGGACATGGTGGTGACAAACGAAAAACACCGCGATATCTGCGAGAAGCACTGGAATATTCCGTCAGGGACCATTCCGGCAAAAATCGGTCTGCACGCCGTGGCGCAAGACCGCGCGCTGAAAGATGGCAAGCTCAATGTCTACTGGGCGATGTGTACCAACAACATGCAGGCTGGTCCGAACATCAATGAGGAGCGTATGCCGGGCTGGCGCGATCCGCGCAACTTCATCATTGTCTCCGATCCGTACCCGACGGTCAGCGCCTTGTCTGCTGACCTGATCCTGCCGACTGCGATGTGGGTAGAGAAAGAAGGTGCCTACGGTAACGCTGAACGCCGTACACAGTTCTGGCGTCAGCAGATTAAAGCACCGGGCGAATCGAAGTCGGATCTGTGGCAACTGGTGCAGTTCTCTCGTCGCTTCAAAACAGAAGAAGTGTGGCCCGAAGAGCTGCTGGCACAAAAGCCGGAGCTGCGTGGCAAAACGCTGTATGACGTGCTGTTTGCCACGCCAGCAGTGACAAAATTCCCGGTGACTGAACTGGCTGAAGATCAACTGAATGATGAATCCCGCGAGCTGGGCTTCTATCTGCAAAAAGGGTTGTTCGAAGAGTACGCCTGGTTTGGTCGCGGCCACGGGCATGACCTTGCGCCATTTGACGATTACCACAAAGCCCGCGGTTTACGCTGGCCGGTCGTTGAAGGCAAAGAGACCCAGTGGCGCTACAGCGAAGGCAACGACCCTTACGTGAAAGCAGGTGAAAGCTACAAGTTCTACGGTAAACCGGACGGTAAAGCGGTTATCTTCGCGCTGCCGTTTGAGCCTGCTGCTGAAGCGCCGGATAAAGAATATGACCTGTGGCTATCCACCGGACGTGTTCTGGAACACTGGCATACCGGCAGTATGACGCGTCGTGTGCCTGAACTGCACCGCGCTTTCCCGGAAGCTGTGCTGTTCATCCACCCGCTGGATGCAAAAGCACGCGATCTGCGTCGTGGCGATAAGGTCAAAGTGATTTCCCGTCGTGGCGAAGTGATTTCGATTGTTGAAACACGCGGTCGTAACCGTCCGCCGCAGGGGCTGGTGTACATGCCGTTCTTCGACGCCGCACAGCTGGTGAACAACCTGACACTGGATGCGACGGATCCGCTCTCAAAAGAGACGGATTTCAAGAAGTGCGCCGTGAAACTGGCGAAGGTGTAACGCGTTATGTCCCGGTCAGCAAAACCCCAAAATGGCCGCCGCCGCTTTCTGCGCGATATGGTTCGCGCAGCGGGCGGGCTGGCCGTCGTTGGCGTGGCGCTGGGGTTGCAACAACAAACCGCACGCGCAACCGGCGTGCGGTTGCGCCCGCCTGGTGCACTGAGCGAGGAGGCATTCGCCAGCGCCTGCGTACGTTGCGGTCAGTGCGTTCAGGCATGTCCGTATGACACGCTGAAGCTGGCGACGCTGGCCTCCGGGCTGGCGGCTGGTACGCCATATTTCATCGCCCGTGATATTCCCTGCGAAATGTGTGAGGACATTCCATGCGCCAAAGTCTGCCCCAGCGGCGCGTTGGACAGAGAAATTGAATCCATTGACGATTCGCGTATGGGGCTGGCGGTACTGCTGGATCACGAAAACTGCCTCAACTATCAGGGATTACGCTGTGACGTTTGCTATCGCGAGTGCCCGAAAATCGATGAGGCGATCACCCTGGAGCTGGACCGTAACATGCGTACCGGCAAACATGCGCGGTTTATTCCTACCGTGCACAGCGATGCCTGTACCGGCTGCGGGAAATGCGAAAAAGTCTGCGTACTGGAGCAGCCAGCAATAAAAGTGCTGCCGTTGTCGCTGGCGAAAGGGGAGTTAGGACACCATTACCGCTTCGGTTGGCTGGAGGGGAACAATGGCAAATCGTAAACGTGATGCCGGGCGTGAAGCGCAGGCAAAAAAAGGATGGTGGAAGAGTCATCGTTGGCTGCTGCTGCGTCGTCTGAGTCAGTTTCTGATACTGGCGATGTTCCTTAGCGGCCCGTGGCTTGGTGTTTGGATCCTGCATGGCAACTACAGTAGCAGCCTGTTGCTGGACGCTATCCCGTTCACCGATCCGCTGATTACTCTGCAAAGCCTGGCCAGCGGGCATCTGCCCGCGACGGTGGCATTAACGGGGGCAGCCATCATTACGGTGCTGTATGCCCTGGCCGGTAAACGACTGTTTTGCAGTTGGGTTTGTCCCATGAACCCGGTCACCGATTTAGCCAGCTGGCTGCGCAGAAGGTTTGACCTGAATCAGTCTGCGACCCTGCCGCGCCATATACGGTACGTCCTGCTGGTGGTCATTCTGGTCGGTTCAGCGCTGACTGGTACGCTGCTGTGGGAGTGGATAAACCCGGTTTCTTTGCTGGGACGTAGCCTGGTAATGGGATTCGGTAGCGGAGCGTTGCTGATCCTCGCGCTGTTTTTATTTGATTTACTGGTCGTTGAGCATGGCTGGTGCGGGCATCTCTGCCCACTGGGTGCGCTGTATAGCGTGGTGGGAAGCAAAGGTGCATTAACCGTTTCGGCAAAAGAACGTAACAGATGTAACCGCTGTATGGATTGTTTTCATGTTTGCCCGGAACCGCATGTGCTACGTGCGCCGGTGCTGGATGAGCAAAGTCCGGTGCAGGTAACCAGTCGCGATTGCATGGCCTGCGGTCGCTGTGTGGATGTCTGTTCTGAGGATGTTTTTACAATAACAACACGATGGAGTTCGGGAGCGAAATCATGAAAAGCCATGACCTGATTAAAGCGCTGAGTCAATGGATGGCCGCGCTGGCCTTGCTAGTCAGTGGGGCAGTTTGGGCTGCAAACGGAGTGGATCTGAGCCAGTCACCGGAAGTCTCAGGAACACAGGAAGGGGCGATTCGCATGCCGAAAGAGCAAGTGCGTATGCCGCTGAACTATGTGAATCAGCCGCCGATGGTTCCGCACAGCGTTGAAGGATATCAGGTGACGACTAACACCAACCGCTGCCTGCAATGCCACGGTGTGGAAAGCTATCGTACCACCGGTGCGCCGCGCATCAGTCCGACGCACTTTATGGATAGCGACGGCAAGGTATTGGCTGAAGTCGCGCCGCGTCGTTATTTCTGTCTGCAATGTCACGTTCCGCAGGCTGACGCCGCGCCGATTGTTGAAAATACCTTCACCCCCTCGAAAGGTTACGGGAAATAAGAGGTCATTATGGAAAATTCTAACCGTAAACCAGGCTGGATTAAGCGCGTCTGGCAATGGTGGCGTCGCCCCAGCCGTCTGGCGCTCGGCACGCTGTTGTTAATCGGCTTTGTGGGCGGCATTATTTTCTGGGGCGGCTTTAATACCGGTATGGAAAAGGCCAATACAGAAGAGTTCTGCATTAGCTGTCACGAAATGCGCAATACGGTGTACCAGGAATACATGGAAACCGTACACTACAACAACCGCAGTGGTGTGCGAGCGACTTGCCCTGATTGCCACGTCCCACACGAGTGGGGCCCGAAAATGATCCGTAAGATCAAGGCCAGTAAAGAGCTGTACGCGAAAGCACTGGGGTTAATAGATACACCGCAGAAATTTGAAGATCATCGTTTAACGATGGCGCAAAATGAGTGGCGGCGTATGAAAGATAACAATTCGCAAGAGTGTCGAAACTGTCACAACTTCGAGTTTATGGATTTAACCGCCCAGAAAGGCGTCGCGGCCAAAATGCACGACCAGGCCGTGAAAGACGGGCAAACCTGTATTGACTGCCATAAAGGGATAGCGCACAAACTGCCTGATATGCGCGAAGTCAAACCGGGCTTTTAACAGGATGTAGATAACCAGGTATGCTTGAAGCCAGAGAATTACTTTGCGAGCGGGATGACAGAATACTGTTCAGCGAGTTGTCATTTCGCGTCAACGCAGGGGAATGGGTACAAATTACCGGCAGCAACGGCGCAGGGAAAACCACTCTGCTGCGGTTGCTTACCGGGCTGGCGCGTCCCGACGCAGGGGAGGTTTGCTGGCAAGAGCAACCGCTGCATCACGTGCGGGACAGCTACCATCAGCAACTACTGTGGATTGGACATCAGCCGGGGATAAAAACCCGGCTTTCGGCGTTGGAGAACCTGCGTTTCTTCCATCATGACGGCGACATCGCGCAGTGTCTGGCTGCGCTGGCGCAGGCGGGACTTGCCGGATATGAAGATATCCCAGTGAACCAACTTTCCGCCGGACAACAGCGGCGCGTGGCGCTGGCCCGTTTGTGGCTGACCCGCGCCCGACTGTGGATCCTCGATGAACCCTTTACCGCCATTGATGTGAACGGCGTTGAGCGACTGACTCAGCGTATGGCGCAGCATACGGAGCAGGGCGGTATTGTTATTCTCACCACCCACCAACCGCTCAATGTTGAAACCGATAAAGTGCGACGTATTGCGCTGACCAGTGAGAGGGCAACGCAATGATGTGGCGAATCTTTCGTTTAGAACTGCGAGTTGCGTTTCGTCATAGTGCGGAAATTGCTAATCCTTTATGGTTCTTCCTGATTGTTATTACGCTGTTCCCCCTGAGTATTGGGCCGGAGCCACAGCTGCTGGCGCGCATAGCGCCGGGCATCATCTGGGTTGCGGCGCTACTGGCGTCATTGCTGGCGCTGGAACGGCTATTTCGTGATGACTTACAGGATGGCAGCCTTGAGCAACTGATGCTGCTGCCGTTACCGCTACCGGCCGTGGTGCTGGCGAAAGTGATGGCGCACTGGGTCGTGACAGGTCTGCCGCTGCTGATCCTCTCGCCGCTGGTGGCGCTGTTGCTGGGCATGGATATGTACGGCTGGAAAATTATGGCGCTGACCTTGTTACTCGGAACGCCGACGCTGGGTTTTCTCGGCGCGCCGGGCGTGGGGTTGACGGTGGGCTTAAAGCGCGGCGGCGTGCTGTTAAGCGTGCTGGTACTACCGCTCACCATACCCTTACTGATTTTTGCGACCGCCGCGATGGATGCGGCTTCTATGCACTTACCGGTTGAAGGGTACATGGCGATTCTGGGTGCGTTGCTGGTCGGCAGCGCCACGTTAAGCCCGTTTGCCACAGCCGCGGCGTTACGGATAAGCGTGCAGTAACGAGAATTAGATGTGCAGGCCGGGCATGGCGCTCCGGCACAACGGATTTTAATTTATGGAGTCTGGTGACTGAACTATGTGGAAAACACTTCATCAATTGGCGATGCCCCCTCGGCTCTATCAGATCTGTGGCTGGTTTATCCCGTGGCTGGCGATTGCCAGCGCGGTGGTACTGATAACGGGATGGGTCTGGGGCTTTGGTTTTGCGCCTGCAGACTATCAGCAGGGGCAGAGCTATCGCATTATTTATCTGCACGTTCCGGCGGCAATCTGGTCGATGGGCATATACGCCTCGATGGCCGTTGCCGCGTTTATCGGCCTGGTCTGGCAGATGAAAATGGCCAATCTGGCGCTGGCTGCGATGGCGCCGATTGGTGCAGTGTTTACCTTTATTGCGCTGGTGACAGGTTCCGCATGGGGCAAACCGATGTGGGGAACCTGGTGGGTTTGGGATGCCCGACTCACCTCTGAACTGGTGCTGCTGTTTCTCTACGTTGGCGCCATTGCGCTGTGGCATGCCTTTGATGACCGCCGTCTGGCAGGTCGTGCCGCCGGTATTCTGGTGCTGATTGGCGTGGTCAACTTACCGATTATCCACTACTCGGTTGAGTGGTGGAATACGCTGCATCAGGGTTCTACCCGCATGCAGCAAAGCATCGATCCGGCGATGCGTACGCCGCTGCGTCTGGCGATCGTCGGCTACCTGTTACTGTTTGTCACGCTGGCGCTGATGCGCATGCGTAACCTGATTTTGATGATGGAAAAACGCCGCCCGTGGGTGAGCGAACTGATCTTAAAAAGAGGCCGCCAATGACCCCTGCATTTGCATCATGGAGTGATTTTTTCGCGATGGGCGGCTACGCCTTGTATGTCTGGCTTGCCGTAGCGATGAGCGTTATCCCGCTGGTGGTGCTGGTAGTGCATTCCACGTTACAGCATCGCGCAATTTTACGCGGTGTAGCGCAGCAGCGGGCGAGAGAAGCACGTATGCGTGCGGCGCAAGTGCAACGGGAGGCGGCGTGAATATTCGACGTAAAAATCGGTTATGGATAGCCTGTGCGGTACTGGCGGGTCTGGCTTTGACCATTACGCTGGTGCTTTATGCGCTGCGTTCCAATATTGACCTGTTCTATACGCCGGGAGAGATACTCTACGGTAAGCGCGAAACGCAGCAGATGCCTGAAGTCGGTCAGCGCCTGCGCGTGGGCGGTATGGTGATGCCCGGTAGCGTAAAGCGCGATCCGCAGTCATTAAAGGTGAATTTCAGCATCTATGACGCCGAAGGTGTGGTGGATGTAACCTATGAAGGTATTCTGCCGGATCTGTTCCGCGAAGGGCAGGGTGTTGTTGTTCAGGGCGAACTGGACGAGGGAAATCATGTACAGGCCAAAGAGGTTCTGGCCAAACATGATGAAAATTACACCCCGCCGGAAGTTGAAAAAGCGATGCAGGAAAACCATCGTCGTCCGGAAAGCGTGTATAAGGATAAAACGTCATGATGCCTGAAATTGGCAATGCGCTGTTGTGCCTTGCGCTAGGCGTGGCGTTACTGCTGTCGGTCTATCCGCTGTGGGGCGTAGCGCGCGGCGATGTGCGGATGATGGCTTCCGCGCGGCCCTTTGCCTGGGTGTTGTTTATCTGTGTGATGGGTGCATTCCTGATTCTGGTCAACGCCTTCGTGGTTAATGACTTTACCGTCACCTACGTTGCCAGCAACTCCAATACCCAGCTTCCGGTCTGGTATCGGGTGGCAGCAACCTGGGGCGCGCATGAAGGCTCTCTGCTGCTGTGGGTACTGCTGATGAGCGGCTGGACGTTCGCCGTTGCGGCATTCAGCCAGCGTATGCCGCTGGACATCGTCGCCCGCGTGCTGGCGGTGATGGGGATGGTCAGCGTTGGCTTTCTGCTGTTTATTCTGTTTACCTCCAATCCATTTGCCCGTACGTTGCCCAACTTCCCTATTGAAGGGCGCGACCTGAACCCGCTGTTGCAGGATCCGGGGCTGATTTTCCATCCGCCGTTGCTGTACATGGGGTATGTCGGTTTCTCCGTGGCCTTTGCGTTTGCGATTGCCGCGTTGATGAGTGGCCGACTGGACAGTACCTTCGCCCGTTTTTCGCGTCCGTGGACGCTGGCGGCGTGGGTGTTCCTGACGCTGGGTATTGTGCTCGGTTCCGCCTGGGCCTATTACGAGCTGGGCTGGGGCGGCTGGTGGTTCTGGGATCCAGTTGAAAATGCCTCGTTTATGCCATGGCTGGTGGGAACGGCGCTGATGCACTCGTTGTCGGTCACCGAACAGCGTGCCAGCTTTAAAGCCTGGACGCTGCTGCTGTCAATCTGCGCATTCTCGCTTTGCCTGTTGGGGACTTTCCTGGTGCGCTCCGGCGTGCTGGTGTCGGTGCATGCTTTTGCCTCCGATCCGTCGCGCGGGATGTTTATTCTCGCCTTTATGGTATTAGTGATTGGCGGCTCCCTGCTGCTGTTTGCGGTTCGCGGTCACAAGGTCCGCTCGCGGGTAAATAACGCGCTGTGGTCGCGTGAATCTCTGCTGTTGGGCAACAACGTTCTGCTTATTGCCGCCATGCTGGTGGTGCTATTGGGTACGCTGCTGCCGTTGGTGCACAAACAGCTGGGGCTGGGCAGCATTTCGATTGGCGAGCCGTTCTTCAACACCATGTTTACCTGGCTGATGGCACCGTTCGCGCTGTTGCTGGGAATAGGGCCATTAGTGCGCTGGGGCCGTGACCGACCGCGTAAACTGAAAACGTTACTGATTATCGCGTTTGTCACCACGCTTGTTATGTCGCTGCTGCTGCCGTGGCTGTTTGAGGATCGCATTGCCGCTATGACGGTGGTGGGTCTGGCGATGGCATGCTGGATATTCGTGCTGGCGGTGTCCGAAGCGTTCCTGCGTGTTTCCCGCGGAACGAAGTTAACACCAAGCTATTGGGGCATGGTGTCGGGCCACGTTGGGCTGGCGATTACTATTGTCGGTATTGCCTTTAGCCAGAACTACAGTGTTGAACGCGATGTGCGCATGAAGGCAGGTGATAGCGTCAGTATCCATAACTATCAGTTCACGTTCCGCGAAGTGAAAGATATTACCGGACCTAACTACCGGGGCGGTGTCGCCATTATTGGCGTTACCCGAGATGGTAAACCAGAAGCCACGCTGCATGCGGAAAAACGCTTCTATAACAGCACCAGTTCGATGATGACTGAAGCGGCAATTGACGGCGGATTCACACGCGATCTGTACGCTGCGCTGGGTGAAGAACTGGATAACGGCGCATGGGCTGTGCGTCTGTACTACAAACCGTTTATTCGCTGGATTTGGGCCGGAGGATTGCTGATGGCGCTGGGCGGATTGTTCTGCCTGTTTGATCCACGCTATCGTCAGCGCACGCGTCCTCGCGCCGCGGTGCAAAAAAATGCGTCGGAGGCTGTATGAAGCGCAACGCACTGTTAATTCCGTTTATTATTTTTCTGATCATTGCGGCGGCGCTGCTGTGGCAACTGGCGCGTAACGCTCAGGGGGACGATCCCACTAATCTGGAGTCGGCGCTGATCGGCAAACCCGTTCCGACATTCCGCCTGGAGTCGCTGGAAAATCCGGGGCAGCATTATCAGGCCGATGTGCTGACCCAGGGCAAACCGGTACTGCTGAACGTCTGGGCGACCTGGTGTCCGACCTGTCGCGCCGAACATCAGTACCTGAATCAGCTGTCTGCGCAGGGCGTGCGGGTGGTGGGGCTGAACTATAAAGACGATCGTCAGAAAGCCATTGTCTGGCTGAAAGAGCTGGGCAATCCTTACTCATTAAGCCTGTTTGACGGCGACGGTATGCTTGGTCTGGATCTTGGCGTGTACGGTGCGCCGGAGACGTTCCTGATCGACGGGAAAGGTATTATTCGCTATCGCCATGCCGGCGATTTGAATGCCAGGGTGTGGGAGAGCGAGATCAAACCGTTGTGGGATAAGTACAGTAAGGAGGCTGCGCAATGAGATTTTTACTGGGCCTGCTGATGCTGGTTATCTCTGGATCCGCGCTTGCGACCATCGATGTGATGCAGTTTAAGGATGAAGCGCAGGAGCAGCAGTTCCGTCAGCTTACCGAACAGTTGCGCTGTCCTAAATGTCAGAACAACAGTATTGCCGATTCTAACTCGATGATTGCCACCGACCTGCGTCAGAAAGTGTACGAACTGATGCAGGAAGGAAAAAGTCAGAAAGAGATTGTCGACTACATGGTGGCCCGCTACGGCAACTTCGTCACTTACGATCCGCCGTTGACGCCGCTTACTATACTTTTGTGGGTGATGCCGGTGGTTGCGATTGGTCTGGGTGGCTGGATTATTTTCGCCCGTACTCGCCGACGTGTCCGGGTAAAACAGGAAGAGTTTCCTGATGACGTTATCCCGGATGGCAAACGCGGTGGGTTCGGGTTGTTTGTGCCCGGCATCGTGGTGGCGCTGGGGGTTGGCGCAGTGAGCTATTATGAAACCGGCAACTATAAGCAGGTTCAGGTCTGGCAACAGGCCACCGCTCAGGCGCCTATGCTGCTGGAGCGGGCGTTGGATCCAAAAGCTGATCCGCTCAATGAAGAAGATATGACGCGTCTGGCGTTGGGTCTGCGCACTCGCTTACAAGCCGATCCTACCAACGTTGAAGGTTGGATCATGCTTGGGCGAATTGGCATGGTACTTGGTAACGCCAGTACGGCCACTGAAGCCTATGCCAATGCTTATCGACTGGATCCGAAAAACAGTGATGCTGCGCTGGGCTATGCGGAAGCGCTGACCCGTTCTTCCGATCCTGATGATAACCGTCGGGGAGGGGAGCTGCTACGCCAGTTGGTACGCGGCGAACATGCCAACGTGCGGGTTCTCAGCATGTATGCGTTTAACGCTTTTGAACAGCAGCGCTTTGGCGAGGCGGTTGCGGCGTGGGAGATGATGCTGAAATTATTACCGGCCAATGATACCCGTCGGGCGGTGATAGAACGCAGCATTAAGCAGGCGATGGAGCAGCTAACGCCGCAGGAGAAGTAAGAGTGAAAGATGCCGGATGGCGACGCAAAGCGTCTTATCCGGCCTACTGATGCACGTGACTTGTTGGCCCGATAAGCGTAGCGCCATCGGGCAATATCTGATTACTGCATGCCGCGTGTTTGTAAAAATAGAATGGTGGCAGCTACACGAGAACGCACGTTGAGTTTGCGCAGCAGATTGCGAATATGCACCTTCACCGTCTGTTCAGAAATATTCAGCACTGATGCAATCTGTTTGTTCGATAGCCCCTGAGCAAGTTCATGTAACACATCCAGTTCGCGTTCGGTGAGAACGCTGAATGGGTCTTCCTGGGCGCCAAACAGGTCGCGCTCGCGCAAATATTCGCTGACGCGGGTACTAAAGGCTTTACCACCTTTGGCACCACTGCGAATAGCCTCCAGCAGGACTTCAGGATCGCTGTCTTTAAGTAAATAACCATCCGCGCCGGCATCAATTAGAGCGTACACATCGTTGGCGGCATCCGATACGGTAAGAATAATAATTTGCGCGGTGACGCCGTCCCGACGCAGCGCATTCAGTGTATCCAGTCCGCTCATCCCTTTCATATTGAGATCCAGTAGGATCACATCAAGGTCCAGGCGGTTTGCCAGGTCGATAGCGCTGGCACCATCACCCGCTTCCGCGACTACGTTAAAGGCGGGATCAAGTTGCAATAATTGACTAATTCCTCGCCGCATCAGTGGGTGGTCGTCAACAATCAGCACCCGAAAAGGCGTTGCTTCAGGCATACTATTCTCCTGAGTTTTTATTAGTATCATTATTGTTTTCAGCGCATCAATCGTCCAGATTCATCACGCTGATGAGAGGATAAATTTTACCCCAATTTGTGCATGGGTAAGTAGTAAAACCTGTACTGAAAGCCGTAGTAATACTCAGGAATGATGAATCTCAGACATAAAAAAACCAACCCTAAGGTTGGTTTTTTTGGGATTTTTGGTCGGCACGAGAGGATTTGAACCTCCGACCCCCGACACCCCATGACACCGCTTATGAAACACTGAGAGCCGCGCCATTGCTGGTTCTAATTGCTATTTGCATGTGTAAACAAACAGTGCTTTTATGACAAAATCTGCTCTATATACATCAATAGGTTAGGGGACGTTTCTCCCATGTTGTTTAGATGCTTTAGATCAGATTAGACCTTTATGTTTCTAAAAAGGAGCTTAATAACATTGAAACTATAACCTTCCTTATAACAAAGTCATGTCTGGAAATGGTGCATTTGGTGGGTTAGCAAGCACTTTACCAATGGCATTTAAGACGGGAATCAAGGTATAGATCATATTTGAGTCTTTTGGAACACCATAGATGAATTCTTGGAATTCATAACGCTTATCAACAAAGTAGTTCCTAATAGTGTCAAGGAATTGCAATAGATCCGTAGCGGTCTGGATCGTGTTACATGTTTGCAAAATCTCTTGTGTGACACATTTTTTTTGTGTGTCGCTAAGTGCATTGAAAAGCTTTTTTAAGTTGTGCGTTTTATGTTCTTCAAGAAGATCTAGGCGTGAATGCCAATTAGTCGCGCGGTTTTCATCATCGAATTCAGCTTTTGTAGCCTGGCCATTTTCGATGGTGAAATCGTAAGGTGCAGGAATTCTTTTGACCAAGAATGCTTTAAAATAAAGCTCAATTGCTAAAGTTGCGTTGGTATAAAGGACATTCCGTCTAACATCGTGTACGTCTAGATAGCCGTTATTAAGGCTATTTACCACTTCACGAAATGCATTGGCTGTATTGGCAATTTGCTGCGGTTCAACAAAGATTGTTGAGTCAAGACCGGGATTTTCGTAAATTTTAGACTTACGTTTAGACATTTAACTTTAGCTCCGTGTGAAAAAAATGAAAAAAAGTCAATATCATCATATATATGCACTTCCCTTAATATAGTGATGTCGGTCTTAAACGACGCAGATCATCGTTGAGAAGTAAATATTGATATGTACACTGTCTACTCCCTGCACCATAAATTAAATTTAGTTATGTGTGATAGCCTTACTCAGACTTGGTCTGAGTAACATAAATGAGTGGCTCACAACTTTTAACCGGCTCTAATTTCCCCATGTGGGTTGAGACGCTGGGGTCCCTGCCTGATAATGTTGTATCAGTGGCTCCCGAAGGGGGATACGTTAAATGGGACGGCACACAATAGGTTCATGATGCAGAGGCGGAAAAAGCATTTTTTCAGGGACAGGCTGCGCAGGAAAAAGCAAAACAATGCCGGGGCTGGTTAGAATCGGCATTGTTCATACCTCAATTAAAAATTATTTACCTATAAGAGAGACCTTTAATCTTCTTAATAAAGTAATTAAATCTTTTCTTCCGAATAGTTTAAATAGATTAAACCAGCGGTTCTTACCCAGGTAATTTAGTTTTATTAATTTAGGGTTGTAATAATAGCACATTATAAAAACACCCTGATCGTCATCAACTATATTATTTCTGAGTGTTTTTATTTGGCACTGACAAACCAGTTTGTAAAACTCTTTCCATTTCTTTTGTGTTGCTACAATTGCCCCACCAATAATATAGGAACGATTGTTAATCATGTGGTCAAAAACCTGATGGATAGTTTTGACGGTCAAACCTTTTTTAACTGTAAAGAAATTTACTTTGTTGCGGTCAAAAGGATAGTCCCATCGAGATAACCCTCTGGTTACGTCTGCACTACGACAGTAACCAAAGTCAACCCATGCAACCATATCATCATTCACAAGATTTAACTCTATAGCTCTGTTTACAAAATATGTTTTTAGATTGCAAACCAGTGCATAGTCTGGGGACCAGTATTCGGGATTTATCAACTGGCGAGTTTCAAGTTTGCTTATGAACTCATTATCTTTTTGAATTCGTGCAATTCTTTTTTTTATGCTTTGAAATTTCTTATTAATATCTAAAGCCACTACAACAGTGTTTTTCCCATTTCTAATTGCTTCAATTTTGGGTTTAAGTTCACTGGATGTAAAAATGACCATGTCATTATCCAATTTAGACAGATTTTCAAAGTACTGAATATAGGTATCAGCTGTTCTCTCTAAGTGAGGAGAGAAACCTTTATTACTCGTCCAGTCTCCTCGTCCTATATCGAAAAATGCTGTAACAATGGTAATAGAAGAGTTCATTTTTAAGCAATCCGTGTTTTATACCTATCCAATAACTACAAGAATGTTGAATACATATTTTTTGATATCAGTCACATGGAAACATTCTATCAGTATCAACATGAGGCGGGAAGGATCATGTGATATTAAAACTGATAAGCAACGGATATACAAAATAACTGGTTGTTGCAAAGGATTGTTCAATGGTGAATAATTTTCATTGATATTATTTTTTTTGAAATTGTCGTTTTGTTCCAATATATGATAACCATAGGTTACTGAATCATATCAAGCAGTGTTCCTTTGCCGATATTTGGCGTAATAACGGAAATCATTAAAGATGACCTGGCTGGCCAATTGATGGTGAACTGTAACAAGAGTTGCCGCAACCACACCGTATGCAAGAGCATTATTGCGGCCGACTGGCGAACGTTCGATAGTGCGAGTATTGAATGATTGCCAGTCACGGCGGATTGTACTTAAGCAATATGACGGTTCAAGGCGTTTAATCTGAAACTAGCCACATATCAGCCTCTTCAAACATTTCCTGAACAGTACGGCTTATCTGCTCCTTCTCATGTTTGCTGGCGTCAGTGTTGATCGCCGGTAGTGTCATCATCGGTTTAACCCGAACATCAGCATCGGGGAAGATCCGCTGAACCCTCTTCGTCAATTCTCCCAGAATGATATCTTTTGCTCCGGGCAAACCATCAAAATTCCTTTTGTCATAAACGAGTTCCACGAACATTGCTTGTAGCCTTTTGCTGGGTGTATATACAGTATTTATACTGTGTTTTTATCCGGTATTCATGAGGAGTTAATTGATGCCACCACACAGCGGTTTGTCCAGGAACTGAGCAAGGTTAACTGGAACTGGACGATGAAGCAGCCTAACGAATGGATCGAGTGGTATGTGACAACATTCCGCGATGTATCAACGCAGGAAGGGGAGAACCGTACCTTTCAGCTGTTCAATCCAAACGGAGGACTATAGCCATGGGCTTCCCTTCACCTGTCAATGATTACGTTGAAACAAGGATCTCCCTCGATCAGCAGCTAATCAGCCAGCCCGCAGCGACTTATTTCATACGGGCATCGCGTTCACATTTCAGGGAAGGGATAATCCAGGGGGCGCTACTTGTTGTGGATGCGTCGCTTTCAGCCTGTGATGGTTCGCTGCTGATATGCGCGATAGATGGGGAATTCAGGATCAAGTGATACCGAACTCACCCTCAGCCCCACCTGGTTAATCTGGAGAACGGGAGAAGGGAAGCGCTGTCAGAAGATGGTGATGGCTACAATTCCTCACACGCAATATTTGGAGTTATCACGTACATCATTAATGATGCCAGGAACGCGGAGCGCTCAGAAAACAGGCATAAAAAAACAGCCGTAACAGGCTGTTTTTTTGGGGATTTTTGGTCGGCACGAGAGGATTTGAACCTCCGACCCCCGACACCCCATGACGGTGCGCTACCAGGCTGCGCTACGTGCCGACGCTATGGCTGCTAATACTACTGCTTTCCGCTACGAATGCAAGAGCATGTCTCGCTAACTGATTTATAATTAATCAGTTAGCAATAAATCGCTTCTCATCCGTCAGAACCTGTAACAGCAGACTTAGCTGCGGTTTCTGATCTTTTATTTTCTCGCCGCGCAAATTATAGGTCTGATAATTACCGTTGTTGTTCAGCACCAGCGTCATCTCGGGTGTGGTAACGGCCATCGTGCTGCCGTCAGCGGCAGTAACCCAGTAATGGCGGCGGGTTGCATTGAACAGATCCTGCCCCTGTGAGTATTCGTTAGCAGGTGTACTGACGTGCAGTAGGCGCTGCATCAGCGTTGTCATCAGGTCCGTATGATCGGTCAGACTATTGATGCGCTGTGCTGGCGTTCCCGGCCAGTGAATAACCAGAGGAACCTGCAGATGGCCTCGCGACCAGGCAAAGCTGTTCTCTTCCTGCGTCAGCGGCACGCCCCGACCAGCGGTAATAATCACCACCGTATTGTTCAGTTTGCCGGAGTCGCGCAGGGCGCTCAGAATGCGGTTAATGTTGGCATCCACATCCTGAGCGGCGCTGGCATAGCGTTTGGCAAAATTCTTCTGGTTACTCTCATCAAGGTTGGTCCCGTTAAAGGAGACCCACGAGAACCAGCGGTTATCTTCCTGCGCGTAGCGTCCCAGCCAGTTAATCCACTGGCTTGCGGTTTGGTCGTCAGATTGCGTCTGCACGCTTGGCATGGAGAAATCTGACAGCAGCGCCTGGCGATAAAGCGGGCTGGTAAAGCCATCCGAGGAGAATAGCCCTAACTGATAGCCCTGCTGGTTCAGCGCGGAAATCAACGCCGCAGGCGTTCGGGTCGATAAAATCCCATCCATGTAGCTTGGTGAGACGCCGTAAAACAGGCCAAAAATCCCGTTATCCGTGGTGTTGCCAGTGCTCATGTGACGCGTAAAGGAGATATTCTGCCCGGCGAATTCAGCCAGCGCAGGCATCTGCTTTTCAAAGCGTGAATAGTTCAGGCCGTCGACTGTGATCAGCAGGACGTTCTGGCCGGTGCCCATATCGCGATAGCGCAGTTCGCTCAGCGGGTACTGCACGGAAACTGCTTCCGGATTCCCCTGCTCGATCAGGCGACGCTGATACTCTTGCGCATCCAGCAGACCATGTTTTTCCAGGAACTTACGCGCCGTCATCGGGTAGGAGAGCGGCAGATTCGCGCGCTGCATGGTAATCGGGCGATAGAAATTGGCATCCGCCCAGATATACACCACGTGCGAGGCGATAAAGCAAATGAAGAAGAATGCGGCTAACGGTTTGGCGAAGTGGCGACGACGCGTCAGGCTACGCAGCTTTTGCCAACTCCAGGTCGCAAACAGCATTTCAATTAACAGAATCACTGGCACGCTGATAAACATCAGTTGCCAGTCACGCGCCGCTTCATTCTGGTCAGGGTTGATGACCAGTTCCCAGACGATCGGGTTGAGGTGCAAATGAAAGCGGGTGAAAACTTCGCTGTCGATTAGCAACAGCGTCATGCCCACCGTCGCCAGAATAGCTGATAAGAATCGCATCAGCCTCTGGGACATGACGATAAACGTCAGGGGAAACAGGATTAGCAGATAGGTGGCAAACACCAGAAAACTAAAATGTCCGACCAGGCTTACATAGGAATAAATACGACCTGCAAGCGTTGTCGGCCAGTCGGCGACAAACAGGTAACGGCTACCGAGTACCACGGCCAACAGAATGTTGAACAAGGCAAACCAGTGCCCCCAGCTAACCATCTGGGAGACTTTCTCACGGTAGCGCTGACGATGAGTTACCATAAACTGTTGTTCGTTTCCCCGGAGCAGGCTCTTAATGCGCTTGGTCGTCGTTTACCGAAGACTGTAATGCGCGGGCAAAAGAGTTGGCAATCGCCTGGCGCTGGGCCGGTGCGATGCTTGTATTGATAAGGTTAGTCACCATATTTCCCAGTACCATCAGGGAAAGGTCGGTCGGCGCCTTATGTTTTTCCAGTACGTTGAGCATCTCATTCAGCAGTTGTTCAACGTGTTCGTCACTATAGCGGGAAATTTGTGGCATAAATCGAAATCAGTCTGTTCATGAAAGGGCAACATATTACCGTACAGACAGTTTTTTTTCTGCTTTTTTATCTTCTATTGCGTCACTGCCCGGCAGGTGGTTGAATACCGCCCGGTCTAAAAGGAGAGTTTATCATGAGTCTGGATATCAACCAGATTGCCCTGCACCAGCTTATCAAACGTGACGAGCAGAACCTTGAGCTGGTCTTGCGCGATTCATTACTGGAACCGACAGCGACGGTTGTCGATATGATGGCTGAGCTGCATCGGGTATATAGCGCCAAGAATAAAGCTTATGGCCTGTTTAGCGAAGAGAGTGAACTGGCACAAACGCTGCGTTTACAGCGTCAGGGCGAAGAGGATTTTCTGGCATTTAGTCGTGCCGCGACCGGACGCTTGCGGGACGAGCTGGCGAAATATCCTTTTGCCGACGGCGGCATTGTCCTGTTCTGCCATTACCGCTATCTGGCGGTAGAGTATCTGTTGGTCGCCGTGCTGAACAATTTAAGCAGCATGCGCGTCAATGAAAATCTGGATATCAATCCGACGCACTATCTGGACATCAATCATGCGGATATCGTGGCGCGTATTGATTTAACCGAGTGGGAAACCAATCCGGAGTCCACGCGCTATCTGACGTTCCTGAAAGGGCGGGTAGGGCGCAAAGTCGCCGATTTCTTTATGGATTTCCTCGGTGCCAGCGAAGGTCTGAACGCCAAAGCGCAAAACCGTGGCCTACTGCAGGCGGTCGATGACTTTACTGCTGAGGCGCAGCTCGATAAAGCTGAACGCCAGAACGTGCGTCAGCAGGTGTACAGCTACTGCAACGAACAGCTACAAGCCGGTGAAGAGATCGAGCTGGAGTCGCTGTCCAAAGAGCTTTCCGGCGTCAGTGAAGTTAGCTTCAGCGAATTTACCGCTGATAAAGGCTACGAGCTGGAAGAGAGCTTCCCGGCAGATCGCAGTACGCTGCGTCAGTTAACCAAATTTGCCGGAAGCGGCGGTGGGTTAACCATCAACTTCGACGCCATGCTACTGGGTGAACGTATTTTCTGGGATCCGGCTACAGATACTTTGACCATCAAAGGTACGCCGCCGAACCTGCGCGACCAGCTGCAGCGTCGCACGTCGGGCGGGAAATAAAACCGTTTGCCGGGTGAGAGCGTAAACGCCTTATCCGGTCGACGAGAACCATCAGTATCGATTACAAAATCCCATAAAAAAACCCCGCCTTGGCGGGGTTTTTCTTCAACTTGTTTGCGATTACGCGCGAACGAAGTCGATGTGAGACAGCTTCGGCTTGAACGGGTGACGCTGTACAGCCTGAGCTTTAACTTTAACTTCTTTACCGTCAACAACGATGGTCAGAACTTCGCTGTAGAATTCAGCTTTAGCTTGCATGTTCATAACTGCATCGTGATCCAGTTCGATAGCAATCGGGGCTTCTGCGCCACCGTAGATGATTGCCGGGAACTTGTTAGCGGCACGCAGGCGGCGGCTCGCACCCTTACCCTGCTCTTTACGTACTTCAGCGTTGATAGTAAACATTTAAATCTCTCTTTAATAATTCCTGCTACAGGCGACCCAGCAACAGGTAAGTGATCTGCTTTGCGTATGCAAAAGCGGGCGAGATTCTATACTCAAACGGCTGGTACATCAATCAAAAGTACGATTAACCGCGTAATTCATGTGCCCGACGAAAGCGTCCTTCATAATCGAAGACCTTTTCACGGACCTGCCAGTACTGACCTTTCATGCGCGCGACCACGAAATCAGGATGACGTAACAGCGCCTGCTGGGCGAGGATATCGGCGGCGGTTATCCAGCGTAAGGGAATGCCGGGCGTTCGGGTGTGCGGGCGAATAAACAGTTGCTCGAAGGCCGTTCGCTGCGCGGGAGTATGCAGGCGAAAGCGTTCGCTGACGTCGGCGCCATCTTCATCGTAATAGGTAATTTTCAGCCATTCGCCTTTTTCATCCTGCCCATTTTGTAGCGCCATCCCGCTGCAGCGCAGAACCAGCGCATCTTTAAGCCTGAGCGCGGCTTTCAGCATGTCATCCGGGTCAACCAGTACTGCGTCGCACTCCCGACAACGGCGGGCGGCGATGTCATTTTCCGCGTTGCACTGCGGGCAGTTTTTAAAACGGAAACGAAAATCGCACTGTTCGCGATGGCCGTCATCATCTTCAAACCATCCCTGACAGCGGCGGCCAAAGTGCTCAATCAGCGTGCCGTCGGCCGTTGTTTTTCCCCAGAAGGTGTTGGCAAAGCCGCAGGCAGGACAGAACACCTGTACCGGAACGTTGTCGCTTTTCCCTTTCGGCGCACCAACTTCCGGCGCGTACAGGTCGTGCGGGTTACCAGCGTAATCGAGGATCAGACAGTCGGTTTTACCCGGCGCCAGGCGCAGCCCACGACCGACAATTTGTTGGTAAAGGCTAACTGACTCGGTCGGGCGAAGAATGGCGATAAGGTCGACGTGCGGGGCATCGAAGCCAGTGGTCAGGACCGACACATTCACCAGATAGCGAAAACGTTGGGCTTTGAACTCTTCAATCAGCACGTCGCGTTCGGCGCCAGGCGTGTCTCCGGTGATAAGTGCGGCGTCGTCAGCAGGCAGCAGACCCAGAATTTCTTTGGCGTGTTCAACTGTGGCGGCGAAAATCATCACTCCTTTACGCGTCTGGGCAAACTCGACAATCTGGCTGATGATATGCGGCGTTATTCGCTGCTGCTTTTTCAGCTCCTGATTCAGGTCCGCTTCGCTAAACAGGCCGTTACTTTGCGCCTGCAGGCGGCTGAAGTCATATTGCACTACCGGCATGTCGAGGCGTTCTGGCGGCGTCAGGTAGCCGTGTTTAATCATGTAGCGCAGCGGTAATTCATAAATGCAGTCGCGAAACAGTGCTTTTTCATCGCCGCGCACCATTCCGTGATAATGAAAATGATAAATCCAGCCTTTGCCCAAACGAAAAGGTGTGGCGGTAAGTCCGAGCAGGCGTAAGTGAGGATTTACTTTGGTCAGGTGAGTGAGGATTTGCTGATACTGACTCTCTTCATCATCGCCAATGCGATGGCATTCATCGACGATAAGCAGGGAGAATTCTCCCTGAAAGGCGTCCAGATTACGCGCTACCGACTGTACGCTGCCAAATACTACTTTTCCGTGGCTCTCTTTACGCTTCAGGCCTGCGGCAAAAATATCGGCTTCCAGCCCCAGCGCACAATATTTCGCATGGTTTTGTGCGACCAGTTCTTTGACGTGCGCCAGTACCAGTACGCGACCACGCGCTACGCGGGCCAGCTCGGCAATCACCAGACTTTTGCCCGCGCCGGTTGGCAGGACGATAACCGCCGGGGTGCGGTGGTGGCGAAAATGGTTGAGCGTGGCGTCCACGGCTTCTTTTTGGTACGGGCGAAGAGTAAAAATCATGGGCTCACTATAATAAACAATAACAAGGAGTAGTATGCCATGAATCATTTCTCTTGAGGGATGGTGTAACGCCGCTATACTGGGCGGATAACAGTCCCACTTTTCGGGCGTAAACCCGATTCTCGTATTTTTACAGGCAAAATCACACACATGCGACTTGATAAATTTATCGCTCAGCAACTCGGCGTCAGCCGCGCTATTGCCGGGCGTGAGATCCGTGCTAACCGCGTTACCGTCGACGGTGAAATCGTCAGAAATAGCGCTTTTAAGCTGCTGCCAGAACACGACGTAGAATATGACGGTAATTCCCTGGTTCAACAAAATGGCCCGCGCTATTTTATGCTGAATAAGCCTCAAGGTTATGTTTGCTCAACGGATGATCCCGATCACCCGACGGTGCTCTATTTCCTTGATGAACCGGTTGCCTACAAACTGCATGCGGCAGGGCGTCTGGATATCGACACCACTGGACTGGTGCTGATGACCGATGACGGACAGTGGTCGCATCGCATCACCTCTCCTCGTCACCATTGTGAGAAAACCTATCTGGTGACGCTGGAGTCGCCAGTGGCAGATGATACCGCCGAACAGTTTGCCCATGGTGTACAGTTGCACAATGAGAAAGATCTGACCAAACCGGCCGTGCTGGAAGTGATTACGCCAACTCAGGTGCGCTTGACCATCAGCGAAGGGCGCTATCATCAGGTTAAACGTATGTTTGCCGCGGTGGGTAACCACGTTGTGGAACTGCACCGTGAACGGATTGGTGACATCAGGCTTGATGAGGATCTGGCGCCAGGTGAATACCGTCCTTTGACTGAAGAAGAAATCGCCAGCGTTAACTTAACCCCGCGTTAATTTCAGGAGCTAAATGTGACCACCCGGCAGAACTCGTCAATTGCCATTGTCTTTATCCTTGGCTTGTTAGCCATGTTGATGCCGTTGTCGATTGATATGTATCTTCCGGCGCTGCCTGTTATCTCTGAACAGTTTGGTGTGCCAGCAGGTAGCGCGCAGATGACCCTCAGTACCTATATTCTGGGGTTCGCAGTGGGGCAACTGTTCTATGGTCCAATGGCAGACAGCCTTGGACGCAAGCCAGTGATCCTGGGCGGGACGCTGGTGTTTGCGGCGGCGGCAGTGGCCTGCGCACTGGCGCAAACCATCGATCAACTGATCGTGATGCGTTTCTTCCACGGCCTGGCTGCGGCGGCGGCGAGCGTGGTTATCAACGCCCTGATGCGTGATATCTATCCGAAAGAAGAGTTTTCGCGCATGATGTCATTCGTTATGCTGGTCACGACAATTGCGCCATTAATGGCACCGATTATCGGTGGCTGGGTGCTGGTATGGCTGAGCTGGCACTATATCTTTTGGATCCTCGCCATGGCAGCTATTCTGGCGTCGGTGATGATCCTTACACTGATCAAAGAGACTCTGCCGGTAGAGCGTCGCCAGCCGTTTCGCCTGCGTACTACTATTGGCAACTTTGCCTCGCTGTTTCGTCATAAACGTGTGCTGAGCTATATGCTGGCCAGCGGATTCAGTTTTGCCGGGATGTTCTCGTTTCTGAGCGCCGGACCCTTTGTCTACATTGAGATCAACCACGTTTCACCGCAGCATTTCGGTTATTACTTCGCACTGAACATCGTATTCCTGTTCGTGATGACTATCATCAACAGCCGCTTTGTGCGTCGGGTTGGGGCATTGAATATGTTCCGTACCGGTCTGTGGATCCAGTTCGTGATGGCTGGCTGGATGGTCTTTAGCACACTGTTTGGGTTGGGGTTCTGGGCCCTGGTTGTGGGCGTTGCGGCGTTTGTTGGCTGTGTGTCGATGGTGTCATCTAACGCCATGGCGGTTATTCTGGATGAATTTCCACATATGGCAGGAACGGCGTCATCGCTGGCAGGGACATTCCGCTTCGGCATTGGCGCCATCGTTGGGGCGCTGTTGTCTCTGGCGACCTTTAACTCGGCCTGGCCAATGATATGGTCGATTGCATTTTGCGCTACCTGTTCAATTCTCTTCTGTCTTTACGCCAGTCGCGCCCAAAAACGGTGATCTATTACACATCCTGGGGGCCTTAAGGCCTCCAGAGTTGATATACATCAACCGCAAATCTATCATTTCCCCTGGTTATGTTTATTTTATGTAAAATCAATTTATGTAAAAAGTCACATCATTGTAGTTAAAAAGGTTGAGTTAGATCGCAGAAACGAGTACATATAGCCCGGAAATATGCCAGAACCATTGAATAATTTTAATTACCTGGTTCGGAAAGCGGCATAAAGACAGGGTGTAAACGTTTACCAACTGTCTGAAGACGTATTGTCAATGATGTGTTAATATTGATGTAAAATAATTGTGAAGTGATTGTGCTTCCAGGGAAAGAAAGTGATGACATTACAACTCTCAATCGTTCATCGTCTGCCGCAGAGCTATCGTTGGTCGGTGGGTTTCGCAGGTTCAAAGGTTGAACCGATTCCGCAAAACGGTCAGAGCAATGAGAACAGCCTGGTGGCGCTCAAATTGCTCAGCCCTGATGGTGACAGCGCATGGTCAGTCATGCATAAGCTCAGCCAGGCCCTCAGCGACATTGAGGTTCCTTGTTCCGTACTGGAATGCGAAGGGGAGCCGTGCCTGTTTGTGAATCGCCAGGATGAATTTGCCGCGACCTGCAGACTGAAAAACTTCGGCGTGGCCATCGCAGAGCCGTTTTCAAATAACAATCCGTTTTGAAGCGTCAGCTTAGCGCAAGCAGTTGACGCGTATAGGCTTGCTGTGGCGCGTTAAATACGTGCTCGCATTGCCCTTGCTCCACGACCTCTCCCTGACGTAGCACAATAACCTGATGGCATAACGCGCGTACTACGTGCAAATCATGGCTGATAAAAATATAAGCCAGCCGATGCTTTTCCTGTAAGGACTTTAACAACGTCAGGATTTGCGCCTGTACGGTTCTGTCAAGCGATGATGTTGGCTCATCCAGGATAATCAAGGAAGGTTTGAGAATCAATGCTCTGGCGATGGCAATACGTTGGCGCTGACCGCCGGAAAACTCAGCCGGGTAACGATGCCGCGTTTCGCTATCCAGTCCCACTTCCGTCATCACCGCTTTCACCTGCGCCTCGCGTTGTTCGGCTGACAGGGTTGGCTGATGAACGCGTAACCCCTCCTCGATAATCTGTAGCACGCTCAGGCGTGGGTTAAGCGAGGAGTTGGGATCCTGAAATACCACCTGAATACGGTGACGGACCGGCAACAGCTGGCGACGATTTAAGGTATGCAGCGCCTGACCATCGAACACAATACTTCCCTGTGAGGAGATTAACCTCAGGAGCGCCAGTCCGGTAGTGCTTTTCCCCGACCCAGACTCACCTACCAACCCCAGCGTTTCACCGGGCCGCAGAGAGAAACTGATATTGTTAACCACGACGTTGTGGTCCACCACACGCTTCAGGATACCTTTGCGGATGGGGAAGGCGACGTGCAGTTTTTCCACTTCCAGCAGCGGGGCTTGTCCGGCCGGTAAAGGTACCGGGTCGCCGGAAGGTTCACTGTTTAGCAATTTCTGCGTGTAGGGATGCGTGGGCGCAGTGAGCAACTGTGCTGCTTTATTTTGCTCAACGCACTGACCGTTTTGCATGACCGCCACGGTATCGGCCAGCTTTTTCACAATACTGAGGTTGTGGGTGATGAACAGTAATCCCATGTTCAGCTCGCGCTGTAATTCCCTCAGCAGTTGCAGGATCTGTGCCTGAACGGAAACGTCCAGCGCGGTAGTCGGTTCATCGGCAATCAGCAGCTCCGGTCGTGTTAGCAATGCCATGGCAATCATCACGCGTTGGCGTTCCCCGCCGGACAGTTGGTGCGGGTAGTCTGCGAGACGTTTGGCCGCCTGACGAATGCCGACGCGATCCAGACAGGTCAGGATTTCTGCTCGCGCGGCCTCCCGACGCATTCCCCTATGCAGCGACAGCACCTCATAAAGCTGTTTTTCCAGATTGTGGAGCGGGTTCAGTGACACCATTGGTTCCTGGAAAATCATGGCGATTTTATTCCCCCGCACGCCGCGAAGCGTTTGCTCATCGGCGTGAAGTAATGATTCACCATGAAAACGGATGTCGCCGGAAAGGTAGACGACCGGAGGGGAGGGCAATAACCGTAAAATAGATAGCGCGGTCACGCTTTTACCTGAGCCGGACTCACCCACCAGCGCCAGCGTTTGTCCGGCATCAACGCGCAGTGACAGACTGTTGACCACGGTGCGCACGGTCTCTTGTTGACGAAAACCTACCGATAAATTGTCAATAGCTAACAGAGGTTGTGTCATCTTAAATCGCCTTGTTGGGATCGAACGCGTCGCGTACCGCTTCACCAATAAAGATCAGAAGCGATAAGAGCAGGGCAACGGAGATGAACGCGGTAATGCCAAGCCACGGCGCCTGCAGGTTGTTTTTACCCTGTAACAGAAGTTCTCCGAGCGATGGCGAGCCAAGCGGTAAGCCAAACCCAAGAAAATCCAGCGAGGTTAGAGTGGTTATCGAGGCGCACAAAATAAACGGTAAAAAGGTCAGAGCGGCAACCATCGCATTGGGTAGCATATGGCGCAGAATAATACTGCTATCGCCCACGCCGAGCGCCTGAGCGGCACGAATATAATCAAAGTTTCGGGTACGTAAAAACTCCGCGCGCACCACGCCAACCAGGCTCATCCAGCCAAACAGCACGGTAATACCCAGCAGCCACCAGAAGTTAGGCTGGACAACGCTCGACAGTAGAATGATGAGAAACAGCGTTGGCATACCGGACCAAACTTCAATGAATCGTTGCCCCCACAGGTCCACCTTGCCGCCATAATAGCCCTGTATTGCGCCAGCCATAATGCCCATCACGCTCGAACATAGGGTGAGCATTAAGCCAAATAAGACAGAAATACGTGTGCCGTAGAGGATCCGTGCCAGTACATCACCGCCGTTGGCGTCTGTTCCCAGCCAGTTTTGTGCAGAAGGCGGGGAAGGGAAGGGCTTATCGGTGGCAAAGTTAATGCTGGTCGCCCCGAAGCGTATTGGTGCCCACAGGATCCAGCCCTGGTTTTCCAGGCGCTGCTGTAGCCACGGATCCTGATAATCAGCCCGGGTCGCCAGCGGTCCGCCGAAGTCGCTTTCACTGTAGTTTTTGAACAGGGGGAAATACCAGCTATTGTCGTAGCGCACCAGTAACGGCTTATCATTGGCAATCAGTTCTGAACACAGACTAAGACCGAACAGCACCAGAAAAATCCACAGCGACCAGTAGCCGCGACGGTTGTGGCGAAAGCGCGCCCAGCGGGCCTGATTGACGGGGCTTAATCGCGACATTAGCGTCCCTCAAAATCAATACGGGGATCGACCAGCGTATAGCTGATGTCGCTGAGGATATTCAGCAGCAGACCGATCAGGGTGAAGATATAGAGTGTGCCAAACATTACCGGATAGTCGCGCGATACGGTGGATTCATACCCCAGTAGTCCCAGACCGTTAAGCGAGAACATCACCTCAATCAGCAGCGAACCGGTAAAAAACATGCTGATAAACGTCGCCGGGAAGCTGGCGATCACCAGCAACATGGCATTGCGAAACACATGTTTCCACAGAATATTTTTCTCGCTGACCCCTTTAGCGCGTGCGGTGACGACATACTGTTTGCGCACCTCATCCAGAAATGAGTTCTTGGTCAGCATAGTCAGCGCGGCAAACCCACCAACTACCGTCGCCAGCACCGGCAGGGTAATATGCCAAAGGTAGTCGGTCACTTTCTGATACCAGGGCAGGGAGTCAAAATTGGCGGAAACCAGCCCGCGCAGCGGGAACAGGTCGTAGTAGCTGCCCCCGGCAAAAAAGACGATCAGCAAAATGGCAAACAGAAAGGCCGGAATGGCATAGCCAATAATAATAAATGCGCTACTCCAGACATCAAACCGGCTACCGTTGTGAACCGCTTTGCGGATCCCAAGGGGTATCGACACCAGATAGATGATGAGCGTACTCCATAGGCCCAGCGTAACGGAAACCGGCAGGCTGTCTTTGATAAGCGTCAGCACAGAGGCGCTACGAAACAGGCTGTCGCCGAAATCGAAACGAATATAGTCCCAAAGCATTTTGAAATAACGCTCATGAATGGGCTTATCGAACCCGTAGCGCCGAGTGATTTCCGCGATGACTTCCGGGTCCAGACCCCGGCCGCCGCGATAATTACTGTCGCTGATGTTACCAACGCCGGTTTGCGCATGGCTGGCGCGAACGCCTTCGCTACCCGCGCCAGGTAATGCCCCGCTTTGCCCGAACTCAATGGCGGCGACGGCCTGTTCAACCGGACCGCCGGGGGCAATTTGCACGATAAAAAAGTTGATGGTGATGATGGCCCAAAGTGTTGGGATCACCAGCAGCAGACGTCGAATCAGATAAGCGCCCATCTATTCTCCCTGCCGTCTGGCTGCGGGCAGTTTCGCCGCTTTGTTGACGTTATACCACCAGTTGTCGAGGCCAATGGTATAAATTGGGCGAATAGCCGGATGCGAAAATTTGTCCCACCAGGCGATACGATCCTCGGCCATAAACCACATCGGCAACATGTAGTAATTCCAGGTTAAAACTCTGTCCAGTGCCCGGCCGAGTGGGATCAGTTTGGCTTTATCACCTTGCGCGGCAATGATTTGACCGATCAGCTTATCGATAACCGGGCTTTGCACACCGGGGGCGTTATAGCTGGAGTCAATATATTGAGAAGCCCACAGAATTTGCAGGTCTGAACTCGGCCACGGCATTGCGCGATACAACCTTGGCATCATGTCATAGTCGCGACTGCGTAAGCGGTTGGTGATTTGTGAGTTATCAACCTGGCGGATGTTCATGGTAATGCCTAAGCGTTGCAGGTTGTGCTGGAACGGCAACACCCACTGACTGTTGCTGCCCGCCGGGAGCAATA
This sequence comes from Citrobacter sp. ABFQG, assembly GCF_004322975.1. Lineage (NCBI taxonomy): Bacteria > Pseudomonadati > Pseudomonadota > Gammaproteobacteria > Enterobacterales > Enterobacteriaceae > Citrobacter > Citrobacter sp. ABFQG. The sequence goes on along the minus strand of NZ_CP036435.1, from coordinate 3,950,036 downwards.
GTTCAAAGCTCAGAGGTTTACCGCTGACGCTGTTTACGCGCTGCTGCCCCTTGAGTACCCATCCGGCTTGTTCCAGTAAGGTATCGGCTTTCAGCAAGTTCTCACGATCGTAGCCATCGCCTTTTGATTTTGGCGGCTGATAGATTTGGCTGAAGACCTCAGGAGGGAGATCTTTTTTCAAGGGCGCGAGTATCACCAGCTCATCTGCATCGGGGTAATTTGTCGCAGCATATTCGGTATTCTGAAAATAGCTGTTGGTCCGGCTCCAGGCGTTATAGAACAGGGCTTTATTCATCCATTCAAAATCAAAGGCCAGCGTGATGGCTTCCCGCACCCGTCGGTCACTGAACACCGGACGCTGAATATTAAAGGCCAGCCAGCGCGTATCCTGGGCGGATTCATTTTTTTGTTCATCTTTGATGATGTAATGATTCGCAAAATTTTTCCCGGTATAACGCGTCGCCCAGTTTTTGGCATCATTTTCAAGACGCAGATCAAACGCACCGGCCTTAAACGCTTCAAAGGCGACGTTATCATCCAGATAATAGTCGTAGCGGATGGTATCGAAGTTCCAGCGTCCACGATTGACGGGCAGATTAGCAGCCCAATAATCTTTGACGCGCGAATAGACAATATACTGGCCCATCTTCCATTTGGTAATGCGATAAGGGCCGCTGGCGAGCGGTGGCGATGATAAGGGATCGCTGAGCTTATGATCTTTCCAGTACTTCTCTGGCATCACGGGTAATGAAAACAGGCTGAGCATGTCCTCTTTACCCGGTTTGGCTAATTCAATGCGTACGGTTAATGGCGCGATGGCTTTTACCGTTGTTCCCTTGTAGACCAGACGAAACTGCGGCACGCCTTCAGTCATAAATTTGTGGAAGGTGAATGCGACGTCGCGGGCGGTAATGGGTGATCCATCGTGAAAACGCGCTCGTGGATTAATGGCAATTTCTACCCAGGAATAGTCGTCAGCATAGCGTGCGCTGTCGGCAATTAGCGGGTAATAGCTACCAGGCTCATCGTCAGAGGTTGTAAACAGCGTATCGTAAAGCGTTTCGGTACGTGCGCCGGGATTACCTCGCATTGCATAGCGGTTAAAGTTGTCAAATGTGCCAATGGCGGAGAGGGTGATTTGACCACCTTTAGGGGCTGCGGGATTAACATAATCGAAGTGATTAAAGTTAAATGCGTACTTCGGTTCACCCAGCACGGCAAAAGCATAGCTTTCTTTGATGGACTGCGCCTCGGCGCTAAACCCGATGAGGGTGATAAACAGAAGCAATACGCGAGGGATCATTAAAAGCGATTTCCTTTTCCTGCCACAACCCGACGGGCATCATGCCTGAAAGATAAGAGATGTAGCGGCGAGTGAGAATATATGAATCGCATACTTTGCGTTTCGTTGATGCCATGACATAAAAAACTGCAGTGAGCTGACGAGTAACGCGACGACTATCCCCGTTATAGCGCAGGTGAGCAGGAGTTTCCGATCGGAAGAAGAGGAGCGCCTTAACATAGTTCCTTATGTTTACCTGAAGTAACCACTTATCCTGTATGAATATAACCTGAAATGACTCATGTTGTGAGATTTTTCTTAGTCACAAGGGCAAAGCAAAAAAAACACCGCCGTAGCAGTGCTTTTTTATATGTCTCATCAGGATAGCCAAGGGATAGCTGCCAAACGAAATTAACTGCGGCTTAGAACCCGGCGAGCTTCGTTGTAACGTTTTTTCCAGTAAGGCTCGTTCATGCTGGAAATGATAACGCCACTGCTGGTCGAGGCATGTACGAACTGGTTGTTGCCGATATAAATACCGACGTGTCGGCCAGTAGAGCCAGCACGGAACAGAACCAGATCGCCTGTACGCAGATTAGTGCGCGAAACGGATTTACCCGTTTCCTGTTGTTCATAGGTTGAGCGAGGAAGCTCTAAACCAAATTGCTCACGAAACGTACGCTGTACGAAGCTTGAACAATCAATGCCTTTTTTGGTGCTGCCGCCAAGGCGGTAACGCACGCCTTTCCAGTCAGCATATTGGTCCATAATACGTGATTTAACATCGATATTACGTACCATATTTTCAAATTCATCCTGAGAGGCTTGCAGTGAAGAGTTATCTCCATTGCCCACAGCATGCGTCTCAGAATGCATATTCCTGGCGGTGTTCGTTGTGCTACATGCAGAAAGCAGAACCGCAACTGCTATCGCGGGTATGCCCCGCAAGATATATCTCAAAATCGGTTGAGATTTGACCATTTTGTTTGTTTTCCCTTGAAGTCCTTAACGATAAATATCGTTATAAAAAATGCCAAACGTGACGAGACTAATTACCATCGCACGATGAGACAATTCCTTAAGGTCAAATCTGTGGCAGAACGCACAAATTTATTCTGAAAGGGAATAATTATCCCGCGAGGCAAAACGTGTTCGAGATTACCCGATCGTTCCGGTCAATGCGAGTGATTTTACGTGATTTCTTATAAGAAAAATTGATACAGAAAGTGAATAAACGGCATTGTCTAAATTAAGAACAATCAGGGTAAAAAATACGCAACTTACTCATTTTAAACATGAATAAGATGACAGGAGAATGACAATCAGAATGATGAAATATTGCCAGGCATCATCAGGGAATCAGAAGTATCCCTGATGATGTTAATTACTCTGCGTTATTTGTTTAAAAATTGTTTGTTTTTGCCGGGTAGATAATTCACGAACAGAGTGACTAAGCGGTCGCTTAATGGCGTCATTAGCCACCAGGGAAGGCCAATCAGGACCACCGTCATGGAACCAACCACGATATCGGTGAGCCAGTGGGCGCCAATCATTACGCGTGGGAAGGCAAAAACCACAGCGATAATAAGGCCGATTATTCCTGCGACTTTTCCGAAATAACGCAGCATGAATGCGGAAAAAATAAGCAACATCATGCCGTGATCGCCAGGAAAACTGTCTTTCGACGCATCTTTTGTCGGAATATGCAGCAGTTCACTGACGCGATAAATATTATCCAGCATCAGAGTTGGGCTGGCACGTTTAACGGGAATAAGCGCCTGGCCCAGCTGATTTAATATCACTGCGGTAAGCAGCATAACCAAACCGATAGCCACAATGCGTCGGCGACCTTCCGATGTCTCTTTGAGCCAAAAGTGCAGCATCAATGCGCCCATTGCCAGCAATGAGCAGCCATCAAATGCCCGGTTATTGGTTATAGCAACAACCCATAAGAACAGCGGGCTTTCCACCAGTTTATGGTTAAAGAAGCGGAAAACGCCCGTATCCAGTGAAGACCAGAATCCATGCCCGGCTGGAATATACCAGGACAGAAACAGTGCCAGGCCCACAATATTAAGCAGGAGGATTAGAGGGTATCGGGTTTTCATCGTCGTTTACCATTGCTAAAAAACGAAGGCAACCTTACGCGCTAGCGCCTAAACGAAGTCTCAACAATGCGCTCTGCAGCGCATTCCAGTCGGTCTCGGTATCGGCGATGAGTTCAATACGACTATCTGGTGGCGCGACGTTTTGCGTCTCTATATGCCAGTCGTCTCCCTGGCGGTTAATGCGTACCAGTCCTTCTTTAATACGCATTACCCCCTTCACACGTCCAACAGGAGCAAGACGAGACCATTCCAGCAGACCGATAGTATCGAACACCGTATCGGCGTCAAAAATCCAACCGCAGGCCTGATGGCCCTGTCCGCTGTTCAGGCTACGACGCCAGCGCTGCTGTGCGGGTAGGCTCAACGCTGCCAGCCCCTTTTTGTCGGCATGACTATGGGTGTGCTCCGCGCTTACAGGAAGCTCTGCCAGGTTTAGCCGGGGCAAATCCAGTAGCTGTCCGTCAATTTGTCCATGGTCGGCATGAACTAACTGGCGATTACCTCCATAGTGTTGCCACCAGCTTTGCAGGGCGTTTTCGCTTTCCGTCGTGGCACGGTCGGTTTTGTTGGCAACAATGATATCTGCGGCGGCCAGCTGGTCGCGGAAATTGTCATTGGCGACGCTTTTTTCATCCAGTAACAGCCGCGGGTCAAGAATACAGAGGGTCGCACGCAGATCGATCCACGGTTCGTAAACCGGTGCGGTGAGTAAATCCAGAATCTGTTTAGGGTGGCCGAGGCCGGTGGGTTCAATGAGCAGACGGTCAGGTTTTCCCTGACGTAGCAGCGTATTGAGACCAACCTGCATCGGCAGACCGTTAACGCAGCACATACAGCCGCCGGGGATCTCTTTTAACAGCGCACCGCTGTTAGCCAGTAGCGCGCCATCAATGCCAACTTCGCCAAACTCATTAACCAGCACGGCCCACTTCTCAGCAGGATCTTTGTTTGCCAATAAATGAAGAATAGAGGTGGTTTTGCCACTGCCGAGAAAACCGGTGATGAGATTGGTTTTAGTCACATTTACTCCAGAATCATAAATTACCGTAATGGCATTTAACAATCCTGGCGAAAAACGGTGAAAAAGAGAAGGGGTGAGAGGACGAAGACGCGCTTCGTCCTGTTTAATGGCAGAAATCGTTAACTTTTTAACGTATCAATGACAGCCTGATGCGCACCGTATTGGGCAATGCGTTGCCAGGCCTGCTGAATGGCCGCGACAAACTGCGGATTCTGGACGAGATCGGTAGCGAAAATTTCGCGCAGCGAAAGCAGGGCGCTGACACGTTCTGATTCAGTACTCTGTTTAACCAGAGCGGCAATTTTCTCACTTAGTGGGTCACGAATATCAATTGCTGCGCCTGAGTCATCCACGCCGCTCACATAACGCATCCAGCCTGCGACACCGAGCGCCAGCAGCGGCCATTCGCTTTGGCGGGCTAAATGTACGCGGATCCCTTCCAACATGCGCTGGGGTAATTTCTGGCTACCGTCCATCGCAATTTGCCAGGTTTTATGTTTCAACGCTGGGTTGGCAAAACGCTCCAACAGGCTAAGGGCATACTGGTCTAAATCAACGTCGATAATTTGCAGCGTAGGCGCCTGTTCGTTGAGCATCAGACGGTAGGCGGCTTCACGAAATGCGCTGTCCTGCATGCAGTCGCTGATGTGCTGGAACCCGGCCAGATAACCGAGATAAGCCAGAAACGAATGACTGCCGTTCAGCATCCGCAGTTTCATTTGTTCCCACGGCAAGACGTTTTCGACCATCTGGACGCCCGCCGTTTCCCATTCTGGGCGGCCACACACAAAATTATCTTCAATCACCCACTGGATAAACGGTTCGCAGCTGATTGCGCAAGGATCGGCAACGCCCAGCTCGCGTGCGATTTCAGCCAGTGACTCTTCGGTAGCGGCAGGAACAATGCGATCCACCATGGTACCCGGAAAGCTGACATGCTCCTGAATCCAGGTTGCCAGTTCTGGTGAACGTTTTTCCGCCATTCCCAGTACGGCGTTTTTTACCACATGACCATTGTCCGGGATATTATCGCAAGAGAGGACGGTAAACGGCTGTAGCCCGCGTTCACGTCGGCGGTGTAGCGCTTCAACAATAATTCCTGGGACAGAGTGCGGTTCAGTCGGTGTTTGCAGATCGTGAGCAATACGTGGATTACTGAGGTCTAACGAGCCTGTAGCCGGATCGATGCAGTAGCCTTTTTCCGTAATGGTTAACGAGACAATAGCCACCTGAGGCTCGCAGAATTTTTCAATAATAGCCGCCAGTGAATCCAGCCTGGCGTTGAGACATTCGTTGACGGAGCCGATAACAATCGGTTGGTTGCCGTTGGCCCCTTTCTCCAGCACGGTAAATAAATGATCCTGTTCACGCAGTTGGCTCATCAGTCGATCGCCGCTGAACAGACTGATCTCACAAATACCCCAGTCTCCACCCTGCGCATTCAGCACCCTGTCGGTGAGTAACGCCTGATGGGCGCGGTGAAAAGCACCGAAACCAAAATGTACAATCCGCGTTTTTAATTGCTGGCGGTCGTACTGCGGCATCATGACATTTTCCGCCAGTGGCGCTGAGGCAATAGTTTTCATTAAATACACCTGATTAACCATTAATTAACAATGGCAGTATAAAGTTATATGACAGCAAATTGAATTGGTGTGCCTCATTTATCCGGGGAATGTGAGCTTGATCAACCAATCACCGGCAATGTATTGATCATCTAACGGATGCCTGTATGGTAGTCGTCATTAAGGTGATTTAATTTGGTATAACAACTTTTGGGGTAAAACAATGGAACAAACCTGGCGTTGGTACGGACCTAACGATCCGGTATCGCTTGATGATGTGCGTCAGGCTGGCGCAACGGGTGTTGTAACCGCCTTGCACCATATTCCTAACGGTGAAGTGTGGCCGGTAGAAGAAATTCAACAGCGTCAGGCCATTCTGGCTGAAAAAGGGCTGACCTGGTCGGTGGTGGAAAGTATCCCTGTCCACGAAGATATCAAAACGCGTTCAGGTCAATATCAAACGTGGATTGCCAACTATCAGCAGAGTATCCGTAATCTTGCGACCTGCGGCATCGATACCGTGTGCTATAACTTCATGCCGATCCTCGACTGGACGCGTACCGACCTCGAATATCAGCTGCCGGATGGTTCCAAAGCGCTGCGTTTTGACCAGATTGCCTTTGCGGCTTTCGAGCTGCACATTCTGCAACGCCCGGGAGCTGAAGCGGATTATACCGACGAAGAACAACGCCAGGCGCTGGACTACTTCAATGCTATGAGCGATGCAGAAATTGAAAAGCTGACACGCAATATCATTGCTGGCCTGCCTGGTGCAGAAGAGGGCTATACGCTGGATCAGTTTCGTGCGCGCCTTGCTGAATATGACGGCATCAGTAAAGACGATCTGCGCGAAAATATGGCGGTATTCCTGCGGGCGATTGTGCCAGTGGCAGAAGAAGTCGGCGTGCGTCTGGCCGTGCATCCTGACGATCCGCCGCGCCCGATCCTCGGTCTGCCGCGTATCGTTTCGACTATCGAAGATATGCAGTGGCTGAAAGAAACCGTCGACAGTATTAATAATGGTTTCACCATGTGTACCGGTTCTTACGGCGTGCGCGCTGATAACGATCTGGTGAAAATGATCGAAACCTTTGGCGATCGTATCCACTTCACGCACCTGCGCTCGACCTGTCGTGAAGATAACCCGAAAACGTTCCATGAAGGTGCGCACCTGCAGGGTGATGTGGATATGGTATCGGTGGTGGCTGCCATTTTGAGCGAAGAGCAGCGGCGTAAAAAGGCGGGCGACCTGCGTCCTATCCCGATGCGTCCGGATCATGGACACCAGATGCTTGACGATCTGCACAAGAAAACCAATCCGGGCTACTCGGCGATTGGTCGCCTGAAAGGACTGGCAGAAGTCCGCGGCGTTGAACTGGCGCTGAAACAAACGCAGTTCCGCGACCTGCTGTAAGTCTAACAACAGGGATTGCGCTACAGGTGCAATCCCTGTTGTTCATCAAGGCTGCGCGAGCGCCTGCTCCAGCACTGTCAGCACTTTATTGATCTGCTGTATCTGCAATCCACCAAATCCAAAAAACATAACAGCATCGCTGTTTTCTTTGCGCCATGCGGCTTCTGATCCATTTTCTATATCCGACAGAGTGTCGAAACGGATCCCAGCCAACAGGCAGCTTTGTTGCAACCTGGCGATGAATTCGGTATGTCTGGCAATGCGTAACGAGAGGTGCAGACCTGCCGTTGCGCCAGCGATTTTCCCTTCGGGAAACAGAGTGGACAGGCCATCGCGTAACAGAGTGAGGCGCGTCGCATAGCTGCAGGCCAGCTTGCTGATATGCGTATAAAAAACCTGATTTTGCATCAGTTCGGCTAAAAATTGCTGCAACAACCACTGACTGCCGTTGTTATTGAGCGCTTTCATATTCTGTACCGCCGGAAGCAGTTCATCAGGGCAAATAAGATAGCCAAGCCGTGCGCCTGGCCCCAGCGTTTTAGAAAATGTCCCCATATAGATAACCCGGTTGTGATAATCCATGGCTTTCAGCGCGGGAAGGGGATTGTCCCCATAGGTAAAAACGGCATCGTAATCGTCTTCTATGATGTAAGCGCCGACGCGTTGCGCCCACGTTAATAATGACTGACGGCGCTCCAGCGAAAGCACACTTCCCATCGGATACTGATGAGCTGGAGTAACATAACAAAGCTGGGTTTCATACTCGGGTAAATTATCTGTTTGCAGCCCGTGGTTATCTACGGCAATTGACGTAATGTCTGCACCGTAATAATTAAAAAGATGCCATGCGCCAGAATAACAAGGGGATTCGGTCACAATATGGCACTTTTTTTGCTGACTGACAGCATGATGAATAATAAATATTTGGCTGAGCAGTGATAATCCTTCCTGAATCCCGTTGGTAATGATGATGTTCTCTGCTCGGGTATTAATTCCGCGGGATAAATTAAGGTATCTGACCAGTTGCTCACGTAGTGAAAATAATCCATTTGGTGAATGGTACCGGGTAAATAATTGTTCTTTAAGTATGCTTGGAGCATTATTCCATTTCCGCCAGCTTGACCAGGGAAAAGCGTTGGGGTCGGGGACGCCCATCCGGCAGTAGCACTCTCGTCCAGGCTCGGCGTAAACATCGGTAGAGACCCCGGCAGCTTTAGGTTTTACCGGTGGGGAGCCTTGGGTTACGGGCACATGAGTTGGGGTTATACGTACAGGCGTGGTGAATATCACTTCATAGCCAATGCCGTGTCGGCTCTTGATTAACCCAGCCGCCATCAGCTTATCATAGGCCATCACTACCGTTATTTTAGCAACGTGCAATACCTGAGCCTGCTCACGAATAGAGGGGAGTTTGTCTCCACAAAGCAAATCACCCTGCTGAATTGCCTGGAAATAAAATTGAAATATCTGCAGTTGCAGCGGAGTACGGCTTTCTCTATTGAGCGTCAGTGTTAGCATAAGAAATTCCTTATTTACAGATGGTCACTATATTACGAATTTCTGATCTTTACTATTTGACTCACCTCATAGAGTGGATGCTGTTCCTATAATCTGCGTTCGCTGTCTCTATTTTTGATTTTTATTATCCCTTAGCGTGTCGCTATTAAAAAATGGAGGCAAGCATGTCGTGGATAAGAAAGAGCGCATTGTGGTGCGCATTCGTCGGGGCGTTAGTAATGGCCTTGGCTATTTGGGGAACGTGGCAAGGCGTTCATTACACCAGTACCACCGAATTTTGTTTATCGTGTCACTCGATGCGCACGGCTGGAGAGGAATATAAAACCAGCGTGCATTTTCGCAACGCGTCTGGCGTGCGGACTGAGTGTAAGGATTGTCATATTCCACCGGGCGTTGTTCCAACGCTTATTCGTAAAACTGAAGCCTTAAACGATCTCTATCACACCTTTATTTCTCCTTCTATCGACACTCCGGAAAAGTTTGCTGCCAAACGCTCGGAGCTGGCCCAACGGGAGTGGGCGCGCATGAGCGCGAATAATTCAGCGGCGTGTAAATCCTGCCATAGCTATGAGGCAATGGATCATGGCAAGCAATCGGCAAATGCGGCGGCGCAAATGAGCGCGGCGGCAGCAAAAGACAGTAACTGTATCGATTGCCACAAAGGAATAGCCCATCACAAACCCGATATGAGCAGCGGTTTTCGCGATCGCTTTAAGCAGCTACAGCGTCAGGGAGATACGCCAACGGATGCGTCCACACTGTTCTCATTAAGCGAAAAATCATTGGCGGCAACGGCAGAAAGTCCGGCAGGGAAGGCGCTGTTATTTCCCGCCACCGAGGCCAAGGTGCTGAAAAAAGAAGGCAGTAACGTCCAGCTCGAAATTACGGGCTGGCGTGAAAGCAAAGGGCGTGGACGGGTGATCACCCAGTATATGGGGAAACGCGTTTTCTCCGCCGTGCTCGATGAGCCCCTGATGGCGAACGTAAAAGTGCTACAAACCCAGGTCGATCCTGATTCACATCAGGAATGGCAGCAGGTGAGCGTCACCGCCTGGACCACCGATCAGGACTTTATCAGCACACTTGCGCCAATCTGGGAGTACTCAGATCAAATGCTGCAATCCACCTGTAGCGCCTGTCATAGCACTCCTCCTACGACCCGATATACCGCTAATGGCTGGATCGCTGGATTGAAAGCCATGTCGACCTATTACCGGCTTAATCCGGTGGAGGAACGTACGTTGTTGAAATACCTCCAGACCCACGCCAGCGATGTGTCTGACACCAACAAAAAGTAAGGATAATGTATGGATATTCATGACTTTAATCCGTCCCGCCGCCGTTTTCTCAGCGGTATGTTGGCGGTGGGTGCTGCCAGCGCACTGGCGCCTAATCCGCTGATATCAAAAGTGTGGGCGGCGGGGGAAAATCCCGAACAGTGGATTCAATCAGGTTCGCACTATGGCGCTTTTGAAGCCAAAGTGGTCAACGGTGAGTGGACCGAAACCCGTCCGTTCAAACATGACAAATATCCCTGCGATATGCTGAACGCGGTGCGTGAAGTGGTCTACAACCCGTCGCGGGTGCGCTACCCGATGGTGCGTCTGGACTGGCTGCTTAAACGTGAGAAGTCGGATCGCAGCCAGCGCGGAGATAACCGTTTTGTACGGGTCAGTTGGGATCAGGCGCTGGATTTGTTTTACGAAGAGCTGGAGCGGGTGCAAAAAACCTATGGTTCATCAGGCGTATTTACCGGGCTTGCTGACTGGCAAATGGTAGGCAAATACCATAAAGCGGGCGGGGCGATGGACCGGGGACTTGGCCTGCATGGTAGCTATGTGACAACTGTCGGCGACTATTCTGCGGCAGCGGCCCAGGTCATTTTACCGCATGTGATTGGTTCACTGGAAGTTTATGAGCAGCAGACGTCACTCCCGCTGGTGATTCAAAACAGCAATACCATCGTGTTGTGGGGTTGCGATCCGATCAAGAACTTGCAGATCGAGTTTTTGGTTCCCGATCACGATGCGTTTGGCTACTGGCAGCAGATTAAAGAGGCGGTAGCGCAGAATAAGATGCGCGTTATCAGCGTTGATCCAGTGCGTAGCAAATCTCAAAACTATCTTGGCTGCGAGCAATTGGCGTTGCGGCCACAAACCGATGTCGCGTTAATGCTGGCACTGGCGCATACCCTGTACGAAGAAAAACTGTACGACACGGCGTTTATTACCGATTACACCGTCGGCTTTGAACAGTTTTTACCGTACCTTCTGGGCGAGAGTGATAAACAGCCGAAAAATGCCGAATGGGCGGCAGAAATCTGCGGGCTGACAGCAGAGCAGATCCGAGACTTCGCCCGCCTGTTGGTGAAAGGCCGGACACAGTTTATGGCCGGTTGGTGCGTACAACGCATGCACCACGGTGAGCAGTATCCGTGGATGCTGGTGGTACTGGCCAGTATGGTCGGTCAAATTGGTTTGCCCGGCGGCGGGGTCGGATTTGGCTGGCACTATAACGGCGGTGGAACGGTAACATCGACCGGGCCAGTGCTCTCCGGGCTGGGGAGTATTACTAATCCCCCGCAGGCGAAGTACAAAGCGGATTTTCGCGGCGCATCGGAGCATATCCCCACTTCGCGTATCGTTGACTGCCTGCTTGCGCCAGGTAACAAGATTGCCTTCAACGGTGAGACGTTAACGTATCCTGACATCAAAATGGCGATCTACAGTGCGGCCAATCCATTCCACGCCCAGCAGGACAGGAACCGTATGATTGAGGCATGGAAGAAGCTGGAAACCGTGGTGGTGTTAGAGCACCAATGGACCGCGTCGTGCCGTTTTGCCGATATCGTTCTGCCTGTGACTACCCGTTTTGAACGTAACGATATTGAGCAGTTTGGCACGCATTCGAATAAAGGGCTGATGGCGCTGCATCAGATTGTTAAACCGCAATACGAAGCGCGGCATGATTTTGACATCTTTGCCGGGCTGTGTAAGCGATTTGATAAGGAAGCGGTCTACCGTGAAAACCGGAATGAAATTCAGTGGATACAGGCGCTTTATGACGAAGGTGTGAAGATGGGGGCGTCGCTCGGTGTTACCTTACCGGACTTTACAACGTTCTGGCAGGGTGACGGATATATTGAATATCCGCCGGGTCAGCCGTGGGTACGTCACGGTGAGTTTCGTGAGCAGCCAGACCTGAATCCGCTGGGAACGCCGTCAGGTCTTATTGAAATCTACAGCAAAACCATCGCGGGCTTTGCCTATGAGGATTGTCCGGGGCATCCGGTGTGGATGGAACCCTTTGAGCGTACCCATAGCGGCAAAAAAGATAAATACCCGCTACATCTGCAATCCTGCCATCCGGATAAACGTCTGCATTCCCAGTTGTGCTCAAGCGAGGCGTTTCGCAACACGTATGCCGTTGCCGGAAGAGAGCCGCTTTATATCAGCGCGCAGGATGCCACCACCCGTGGTCTGAAAGCAGGCGATATTGCTCGTGTCTTCAACGACCGTGGCCAGGTGCTGGCTGGCGTGGTAATCAGTCCGGATTTTACTCCTGGCGTAATCCGCATTCATGAAGGGGCCTGGTATTCCCCGCAGGAAGGGGGAAAAGCCGGGACGTTATGCACCTATGGCGACCCGAACGTGCTGAGTGCGGATATCGGTACTTCACAGCTGGCCCAGGGGCCTTCAGCACATACCGTGCTGGTGGAGGTCGAGCGTTATCAGCAGAAAGCCCCGCAGGTGACGGCTTTCGGTGGTCCGCAGATTGTGAAAGAGGAGGGGACCAGTGCAGCATAATCAAATTCATCAGCAGCGGGCGGCTGTGTACCGGTGGTTTTCGCAACTGTTATTTCGTGAGCTGGATGAAAAACAGCTCGCCAGTCTGGAAAATGGCAATAGCCAGGCATGGATTGCCTCACTGGAGGCGATCCCCGGATTATCTGCCAATGTTAAACGTTTTGAGCGTAGCCTGGGCCGGGTTCTGCGGCGTGACTCCCGACAGCTGGAGCTGGCCGCAGATTTTGCCTCGTTGTTTCTGCTGGCCCCGCCGGCTAGTGTTTCTCCCTATGCGGGGCACTATCCACACACGACAGCGGCAGAAGAACGTCGGCAAATGAATGTGCTGCTGGTTGAGCAAGGGCTGGCGGCGCGGGAGAATGAACCCTCCGATCATATTGCCGTACAGTTGGCATTAATGGCGAGGATGGTTGCTAAAGAGGAGAAATTCTCCGCGCAGTATTACTTTTTGCATCATCATATTCTGTGCTGGGCACCGTTATTTCGCGACGCATGTCTGGTGCGGGATAACGAGGGGTTTTATCCTCAGGCGGTTAATCTGATAGTGCGTTTTATGCAAGAGGATGAACAGTATCTGGAGTCGCTGCTGATGGATGATTTTTATTTCAGCAGTCAGGGCTGAAAATGACAAAGGGACAGCCTGCGCTGTAATGCCAGTCAGTAAAGCATTATGGAGAATATTTGATTGCGGCATAGGGTTCCGTTCACCTCAGTGGAGTCATTTCTCTGAAACGCCGTTACCCGTGAACGTGCAAGGGAGGCTCACCGCCGCCTCCCTTGCATCCCAGGCTCCCGGCGGGAAAATCGTCGCTGCGCGAGTTATTCGTCTTATGCCGTCTGCCTGTCGGGTCGGTGCCGAGCCTGCATCCTTGCAGGCCGTCCCCTCTGCCCGCATCCCTGCGGGCAGCCCCGGTCAGCCGTCAACGCCTCATCGATTTTCAGCCGGACCGGGGTCATCGCTTTAACGCTCTGGCTTCCAGTTAAATCTGTTTTGCTGTTTAAACAAAAAACGCAGGTGGTCAGGTGTGGGCTGGTCCGGCTGAAAATTGCCGACGTGTTTCCGTAAGGCCGGGAGAACCCGCATGGATGCGGGTTCAGGGCGCGTTTTGCAGGGACGCTACCTCGCGCCCGGCCCGGTAGCCTGGAGGAATAAGCGGAGGGAACCACGAAGTGGCAATTTTCCCGCCGGGAGCCGGGATTGTTAAGGGTACGGCGATAGTACCCTTAACACGTTCACAGGCAGTATGGTTTCAGAGAAGTGATACCACTAAAGTGAACGGAACATTTTGCCAGAGATAACATGCCATTATCTTTGGTTCACCTGTAACGACAGGAGATTAATCTGCACGGCCCATATAGCGACGTTCTTCGATATGAATACGGATTTTTTCACCCGCACTAAGATACTCAGGAACCTGGATCACCAGACCGGTGCTCAGGGTTGCTGGCTTGTTGCGCGCACTCGCTGAAGCACCTTTAATACCCGGTGAGGTTTCAACGATTTCCAGGTCTACGGTCTGCGGCAGTTCAAGCGCCAGCAGTTGGCCGTCCCAGGTCAGTACCTGCATATCCGGCATACCGCCTTCCGGCATGAACAGCAGCTCTTCTTCAATCTGGTCTTTGGTGAAGGTATACGGGGTATAGTCTTCTTTATCCATAAAGATGTATTCGTTGCCATCGACGTAGGAGAAATCAACCCCGCGGCGGCTCAGGGTGACGGTATCCACGATATCGTCGCCTTTGAAGCGTTCTTCAACTTTCAGACCGGTACGCACATCAGAAAAACGCATTTTGTACAGAGTAGCTGCACCACGTGCGGATGGTGATTGAATATCGATATCTTTTACAATCAGCAGCTTGCCGTTGTAGTTTAGTACCATACCTTTTTTAATTTCGTTCGCTCTTGGCATCGAAAAAATCCTGTAGTGAGGAGTGTCTAAAATATCGCGTAAAACTACTCGCGCCGGGGCATTCAGGCAAGCGGAATTCATGCTTTTGCTGGTGCCAAAAAGGTGGTACTGTGCGCTTCCCGCACAATCCGATGGTTTACGATAAAGAGAGTACTGTATGGAATGCCGTCCGGATTGTGGTGCATGCTGCACCGCGCCTTCAATCTCCAGTCCCATCCCTGGCATGCCTGATGGCAAGCCCAACAGTCAATTATTCACAGTATAAAAACGGCTTAACTAAGAAGATATGACTTTCTTGCTAAGTGTTTCAATTGCGTGTGAAAAACAATCACCATACCCAATTTTAGACAGCTGTAATAACTCATTTAGTCCAGAATGACTTGTGAACGAAAGATTTTCATATAGACATATAGGAATTTCTGTATTGTCTTTAAATCGTCTGTCAGGACCACCCGATTTGTTAACATATTTCCATGTCCTGCCAACGACTAAGGCATCTCCGGGCACACTTTCGCTTTCAATGAACTGACTATTACCAACGTTAATGAATAGTTGGTCATAACTAACAGCACCGACACCGTCACGGTCAAAAACGAGTACTCTATCTGGAAAGAAATGTAATGTTTGACGACCTACTTTGATGGCAATCGTCTCAATATTTGTTTTAACGAAGGGAGGCTTTGATTTGCTGATAGAGGTTGTTTTTCTACGTAGCAAGTTACTTGCTCCGGCATGATATTTAGGGTCATAAACAGCTCCAGAAGCTTCTACATGCCATACCTTTGAGCAGCTTGCAAGCATAGCCCCACTATCATGAAGTTGCTGGTAACATGCCATCATTTCGTCATCAAAGTCATAAAAAAGAACAGTGGTCTTTCTTAGCTGATCGTACATGTAAGCAAAAACGGAAACAGCTCCCCCTGCGATAAATCCTATTGCCAGGCACCACTCAGGCCATGCCTGTGAAAAACCGTAAAGTACAATTGCAATCGAAAGGAAAATAGCGAAGGGCCATATTTGTAACTTCTTACGTTTGTTATTCAACTCTTCAAGCAGTTCTCGGGAACTGGAATCAACGATTTCCGAGATATGAGATGACTCGATTTCCTCAAGAGGTGCATGCGTATTGTCATGTTCTACAGGGGATTCATCAGGTAAACGTTGAACCTTCTTACCGTCCTGTGGGATCATACTTGGTGAAAGCGAAGCACGATAATAGACCCCGCCAGCACCGATGTGGATGTAATTTCCTCTTGGGCCAGTACCAAACCTCAGTCCTTTTATACCAATAGATGCACCGACTCCTGATTTGGATAGGTTGAATCTCATCGGTCCAACGCGAATGCTCTTCTTAACATAAAAGCCCATAGTAACTCCATGTAATAAGTTGCATGAAAATGCATCTGAGCAAGATTTTACACTGAAAAAATGAAGAGGTTAAGAAAAGCATATGGGGGTATTTATGCTTCTATTCCCATATTTTCAATACATTGAAAATGAATAGTCACATTACTTTAAAATTTGGATATATACGGCAGACTATCAGCCAGTAAGACATTCTGTTACTGTCAATGACCAATGGACGATGAGCAAGGAATCAGTAATGAAATGTCGTACCGATTGTGGGGCTTGTTGTACTGCCCCATCGATTTCAAGCCCAATCCCAGGAATGTCGCAGGGTAAGCCTGCTAATGTAAGATGTGTTCAGTTATCTGAAGATAACCTGTGTAGCATCTTTGGGTCGCCCCTACGCCCAAAAATATGCAGTAGTCTTAAACCATCAATAGAAATGTGTGCTACGAACCGCGATGAGGCTATGATTTACCTTATACAGTTGGAAGAGGCAACAGCACCTTCGGATGAGAACGGCGTCCACCTATAATTTTATGTGACATTGTTTTGTTTTTTTAACCTCTCATTTTCTTTGCGCAAAGTTTGAACTTCCTCTAATAAGGAGGCGTCGGAAGCTGCAGTTAGCGACGATTTTTTAATCTTCGATGGCCCGCGTCTTTTCGTGACAAGTTTATATTCAGAATCAAAACGCAGGTTAACGTAACTATGCTTCGAATCGGGTTTGGTGACCTTGTAGGTCGTTTCATAAACCGAGCATCTTTTTGTTGAGCTTATGAACATAGACTCGCCACAGAAAACCATTTCAGGTGCTGACAGGTATGCTACGTTGCCTTCACAGACGAAAAGGTAGCACAACGCTAATTGGCGATTTTTTAATATAGTTATGCTCAGGCGAGCAACGCCTATGTGTTTGTGCTGAGGAAGACGTTGTTTAATCTTTCTTACTCGATCTACTTCGCTTTTATCGAGTCCCCGTCTTTGGGCTATGGTTGAGAAAGAACGCTCAAAATCGAGATGTAAATCAACTTCTTTATTGTCAACTCGGTTCAGTTTTACGTTGGAATCGCGAAGAAAATAAGATTCGCTTTCTGTTCTTTTGGGAAAGATTGTAAAGTACAATTTCATGGTTACATCCACTTGGATTTGTTGTTGATGCCATTATTTATCGTCTTTCACGGACAATCAAAATTTGTATGTCCCATAAGTCGTGACATATAAAGACATGTATTTATAACGTGTTGATATATATGGTTTTTTATTTGCGTTAAAACCCTTGAATGAGACATGCAAAGGACATCTATTGTTGTATGTTATTGTTTTTTAGTATTTTAATTTTGCGTTATTATATATAGCAACTTCGGCTGCGCCTCGTTGAAATCATACCCAAGCAATAATTCTGAAAGAACTCGAGCGAAGCGAGTTCAGACGTGAGCGTAGCGAACGGATGACAGGGATCACCTGATCAGATCTTTTAATAACATAATATAACTACTACGAGTCGCGTAGCGACGAAGTATCACGCAGTGAGCGAAGCGAACAAGTGATGGTCTTACTGTTAACATTCAAAAATGCTGTGTGTCACTTCGGCTTCGCCTCGTGATACTTCGTCGCTACGCGACTCGTGGGTAATAATTAGGTCGGTAGATTTGGTATGGTAAAAGATAGTGATCTGAATATACGTTAATTGTGTTTGTTTAAAGATGTAATGTTCTTCGTTCGTGATTCATAACCCTTCCTGGTCTTACACACCGGTTTTCCTGTATCGTTTCATTGCTGTGCTCCCCAGTTTCAAAGAGGATACAGTCTTCGACTGGATAAACCTTTTCGCTTTAACGAATACATACGCAACCTGTTCAAACGATTACGTGCCCGCCTGGAGCCTGGAAACAACGGTTTATCAGAACCTATCATCGACTTTGCTTACGGTTGGGTATGTGAACAGGAAAAGGCTTCACAGCCTCATTACCACTGTTGGATTGCGCTTCCACATCGACTGGTAAGATGGTTTGGAACGCCAGAAAGAGGGATTGCAGGTGTTATTACTGAGATCTGGATCAAACTGACTGGTGGTGAAGCAACGCTGGTAACTTGTCTAAAGCCACTAAAGCTTATCCCGATCACTACGTCATTCATCGAGATACTCCTGAATCACTTGATGACCCGGTATTCTGGCTTTCTTACCTGGCAAAAGAATGCGGGAAGTCGCAAACAGGGAAGGGAACGCGTTTGTATTCAACATCAAAATTGAGTAGTGAAGCACTGAATTCGTAAATATCGCACAGGAAGCCCGTAGAGCGGTTTTCTTTGCAAGATATTATTCGCATTGCCAATTTTATGAAAATCGCTTACAGCCTATCTCAGAGCGTTTTAGGGCATGATTAATACCTGATTAACTTTATGCTTCGGTTATGTGCTTGATGACTGAACGATAATTGCTTTGCCTATAGAATCATACATTACACTTCAAAATTCCGAGCGAAGCGAGGGACACGAACGTAGTGAGTGTTAGCAACTAAACTATAGAACTACATAATTATATTATTATATTTTATATATAGAGAAAAATGTAGTTTTGGGATTGGTTTTTAACCAGTTGTAAACTATCTATCTTCGCTTCGCTTGACGGAACTCGCTTTGCTCGTGATTCGCGATATCACTTCAACATTTGAAGCGAAGGATACGAACGTAGTGAGTGTGTTATGTATTCACAACCCGCAGAATGTTTTGTTCAATGATCACTGTACGGTCAGAACCGAATAATAAAATGTATTAGCTCAGA
The DNA here is from genome assembly GCF_004322975.1 of Citrobacter sp. ABFQG. Lineage (NCBI taxonomy): Bacteria > Pseudomonadati > Pseudomonadota > Gammaproteobacteria > Enterobacterales > Enterobacteriaceae > Citrobacter > Citrobacter sp. ABFQG. The sequence continues at coordinate 3,931,280 of NZ_CP036435.1, read as the reverse complement.
TTCGCACCGTTGGTAACAAATCACTTGCAGGCCCGATATTTTGGTTATCCTATCTGGCAAAAGAAAAAAGTGAGTTTCAGACAGGAAAAGGTTCACGGACCTATTCAACATCAAAGCTGAGTAACAGAATCCTGCTTAGGAAGCCCGTAGAGCGTTTTTCTCCTACAGATAGTAGAACCCTTACCCGTGCAATAAAAAACGCTGAGAATCGTGTTTAGAGCTTCTGGTAACGCATGCTGAGTATGATTATTGATTAATTTTTAATTGTAGCGTACTCATCTAAATTTGGAAACCAATAAAAATTATGCTGATCGATAACGTGCATGGAGTATGTGCTAATAAAGCCCCGCAGGTCTGCTATTGGTCAGAAGCGAATAAAAGATCTGAACTCCTATTGAAAACCAATACATTTACACACACATTGTATATGGATAACTACCCCATCTAACTCAAGGAGAAACAGAATGGCATGGTACATTGATAGTGAGCACGTCATGAAAAATGAAAGAAAAGAAGGAAATCCAAAATATGAGAAGATCTGGAAACCAGGAGAAAACCCTGACTGGGCAGGTATCTATCGCTGCCAAGCATGCGGTTACGAGGATTTAATTAATCGGCAATGTACCAAACTTCCACCATGCAGCAATTGTGAGAAAAAAAGTCACAAAAACAATACCTGGAAGCTGCTGGTAAGAGCAGTTGATGCAAAATAGGAATGAAAATTAGAAGGTGTGTAGAAGTATACACCTTCTTGGCATCAGTCGATCTTAGCTATGTCGGTCGGAATTGCTATATAACTCTGACCACCAGTGCGGAGAGACGTGAAAATATTAACAGAATGGTCGCAATGTGGCGACCATATATTCTATATCTATATATTATCCGGTAGTTCACGAATGGCTTTACGTATATTCGTCTCAGCGTCATCTAACTCATTTAAAGCTCGTGATATATCTGAGCGACCTTCTTCTACTTTAGAACGAGCACGTCGTAATGTTGACATAGCATCATCGATAGCGCTTAATGCTCGCTTTAATCTTCTTTTAGTATCCAACCTTTAAATCCTCTTATAAGTTTTACACTCGTTAGAAAAATACAACATTAGGCGATTCAATATTGAGCACGTAAAATGATTTCACCACAAGCACAGAAGGGCTGCTGCACAGGAGATCCGCTTTTCGCTCAAAGTGGACGGCAAGATTCGATTGCATTCTGTCTGCGGAAACTGTTAGCTCGAGTCCGAGCTAATGCAAATATAATTAGCTTGCTAACTCTTTCTTGATTCGGTAGTACGTTGCGCGACTTATATCAGCCGCTTTCATAATGTGGGTTGGTTTAACGTTCTGCGCCAGCATTTCTCGAACCGTCTCACGGGCTTCCATATCTTTTTCTTTCCCCGTATACAAACCTGCCTGTTTTGCTTTTGCGATCCCTTGTGCCTGGCGTTTACGCCGGGTTTCATAATCTTGTCGTGCCATTGTCGCGAGGATATCGATCAGCATGGTATTGACTGCTCGCAGAATGCCGCTGGTCAGGTCATTACCGGACATTTCAACCATCTGCCAGCTTGTTGGCAAATCCATTGATACAATAACCAGTCCTTTACTGTTCAGCGTGGCTTTGAGTTCAGCCCATTCTTCATGTTGAAGACGACTGAGACGATCAATCGCTTCAATAAGAAGCAGATCGCCGGGTTGTGCTTCTGCAAGGAGATTCATTAGTTCCACACGCTCCAGCTTCGCACCGCTGGCATTCTCAATGTATTCTCCGGCAACCTGCCAGTTTTTGCTTCGTGCAAATTCACGCAGACTAACCAAAGCACGATCGGCATGTTGGCCTTCAGTAGATGCACGGCAGTAGATACGGACATTCATTATGGATTCTCTTTTAAATATTAAATCGATACCCATATGATACGGCGCGTGCTTTTGTTGTCAATAGAGTCAAATTTAACCCTATTGATACTATGTATCATGGTCTTTATCAGGTATACATAAAAGAGATATTGTACTGAATGTTCTCAGATCTTGCTCGGGGTATACGATGTAGTCAGTTCCTGTAACTGAACCACTCAGTTTGCATTTCAGTAGGTCTTTATCAATTACAGCGAGCCACTACTGGGGACCTGAATAGTCTAGCATCTACATAACCAGTTTTTATCATCTGCCATAATAACCTGTAAAATAATTTTAGTTTGCCGAATACGTATACACTGAACGTCAGCGTATAGTTGTGGTAACTGTCAATTTTTTCATATTCTGTTAAGAATAAATTAATGTTTAAAAATTATGATAAATGAATGTCATCGCAAACATGGCACGTCCTTTACAGGAATAAATCTCACCAATTATTATATTTTCACCACAGAACCTGTTCGGGAAGGATAGTCTGTTTAGTATTAACTGTTGATGCTGTTATAAGGAGTTTCAGGTGCAGGTAAACAAACTTACGGATGATATTGATATTAGTTCTCATGAGCGTTTCCTCGCTGCCCGTAAAAGCACATGGGTTAGTGTGCTTGTTAATTGTTTTCTGACATCCGGGCAAGTGATTACTGGTGTATTTTCCGGATCTCAGGGGCTTATCGCGGATGGTATCCATTCTCTGTCTGATTTAGTTTCAGACTTTGTGGTGCTTATTGCTAATCATAAAAGTAAAAAAAATCCCGATGATGACCATCACTACGGACATCATCGTTATGAAAATGGTGCATCATTAATTCTGGGGACAATTTTATTCATTGTTGGCATCGGGATGTTATGGTCAGCAGCAAATAAAATGCAACAGCCAGATGATATTCCTCAGGTACATATTGTTGCTCTGTGGGTAGCCTTAGCTGCACTGGTTATCAAAGAGCTTCTTTTTCGCTATATGCTGGCAGTAGCAACCCGAGTAAAATCCACTATGCTGGTTGCAAATGCCTGGCATGCCCGCTCTGATGCTGCCTCATCTTTGGTGGTGGCTATTGGTATTATTGGTAGTTTATCAGGTTTTAAATTGCTTGATCCGGTAGCTGCACTGGTTGTGGGACTTATTGTGACCAGAATGGGATATTCATTTATGTCAGATTCGCTTCATGACTTGATGGACAGGGCCGTAGATATTGAAACTGAAAATAGTATAAAAACAACATTACTATCCACTCCTGGGGTCGAAGGCATCCATGACCTCAAGACCAGAAAAATGGGGGACCTTGTTGTTGTTGATGTTCATCTGGAAATTGATGGTGATTTATCAGTGAAAGTAGGGCATGACATTGCTGTTTTGGCCAGAAAATCAGTTTTAGATAATCATCATGTATTAAATGTTATGACACATGTTGACCCTTATTTTAAGGAGGGAAGTGACCTTGATTACGGAAGTGTAAATAATCATAAACAATAATTTTAATGCTTATTTTCTTCGGGGAAATTGGCAAGTGATTATTTTCATTGTTCAATGTTACATCTTCGGGTTGTGATGTTTTTTAAATGATAGTAAACAATATGGAGTTATTATGAGAAAAATTATGCATACTGTTATAATAGGAACAGCCCTTCTTTTATCTACCAGTGTAATGGCTGGTTCTGACGGTGTTGAACATGCCATGAAGATGATGAATAAAAGCTACCGCGCAGCACTTAAGGAGGAGGATGTTACATCTTTCAGGAAAGATATGCAGGATCTGAAATCAACAGCAGAGTCCATCTTGAATGGCCCGGTAGAGGGGTATGACAGGGAAACGTATGTTGCAGGTATGTCACTTCTGATTGATGAGGTAACTGCTGTTGAAAGTACCGCTGAAAAGGAAGGTCTTGACGCTGGGAAAATTGCAGCACAGAAACTGGGCAGTATGATGAGAAAATACCATAATAAACTTGGCGTTGACTGAACCGGGAACTATCAGGAGAAAGTAGATATGCTGGAAAGATATCCCGGAACTGCCATGATATACCTGCTTGTATTAAAATGGATAGTTATGCCCTGGTGAAGAAATTCTAATACGTTATCTTATCTGCTCAGTACATATAAAAATGTTGGGGTCGCAAACATGCTTACCGATGCTACATATTGCCTCAACATAAGCTAAGTCCTATTGATGTTGCACGGGGCAGATATACCCGCTTCGTGCTTCACGGAAGCATACTGATGATCTCTTGGCTGGAAAAACACTTCTTCATGGTAATGTCTTCATATTACAGATGTGATGTACTATAGGTTTAGATACCATTTTCTGATTAAAGAGTATTGTTTAGTTCCGATAAGTTAAGGTTTCGTTAATAAAAAGCATGTTGATTTGGTCAACCACCCCTAACAAAGTGGCTAAATTATGAATGAAAATTTACGTAATGCTCTCCCTCACAAAGACACACCATTTCTACGTGTGCTTCATATCATCGTAGCTGTATTGATTTTATTGCAGATTGTTAGTTCAAATCTTACCGAAAGCGATGCTCTCAGTGACTATACTCTCACAGGGTTCGTTACATGGTTCCATGTTATCATTGGATTATCACTGATTGTTCTTGGGTTAATCATGCTTGCATGGATGCTGACACAACGAGGATTTCATTACTATTTTGCTTGGCTGACCCTTGATTTTCGAGGTGTGGTTGAAGATATCAAAATGCTGATGTCATTCCGTCTCCCTGAAGCTCATGCTGGTGGGATTGCTGCCTTGATCCAGGGGCTTGGTGTACTTGCGCTATTGGGCGTTGCATCATGTGGTGGTTTCTGGTTTGCACTCAATACAATTCCTGGAATGTCGCCAGTGCTGACAGAAAGTGTCCTGAATTTGCATAAGTTTCTGACTGTATTTATTGAAACCTATTTCTGGGCGCATGGTTCGATGGGGTTGCTGCATATATTTCTCACCATCCGTAGCCAAAGGAAAAATTCCGTTACGGAATAGTGTGATAGATTGATGATTAATAAAGTGTGCTGTAATGGCTGGATAAAATTGACTACAATAGTTTAATTATCTGTCAAGGCATTCTTATATGTCCGTGATTCCGATTAGTGTGCGTAGTTGAAGGAAAGCAAAGATATGCATCTTGAACGACACAGCATCGAAAAAGTGGGATGGCTTAGGGCGGCTGTACTGGGGGCAAATGACGGAATTGTTTCGACAGCAAGCCTTGTCCTTGGTGTTGCGTCAGCAAACACCAGTTCTTCGGGAGTTTTACTTGCTGGTGTTGCCGGACTGGTTTCTGGTGCTATGTCGATGGCAACGGGAGAATATGTTTCAGTCTCATCTCAGGCTGATACCGAAAACGCTGCACTTGCTCAGGAAAAAAGGGAGTTGGAAACCGATTATGAAGGTGAAATGCAGGAACTGACTTCACTTTATATACAACGTGGACTGGATCCTGTGCTTGCCTATAAGGTTGCAGAGCAGCTCATGGCAAGAGATGCTCTGGATGCTCATGCCCGTGAAGAACTTGGGCTGACGGATACAAACTCTGCACAGCCCCTTCAGGCTGCTGTTTTTTCTGCTCTGAGTTTTTCTGCTGGTGCTGTGTTACCTTTAATAGTTGCATGGTTATCTCCTCCAAAGCAGGTTTTTTTGTTTATTATCCTTTCCACCCTTTTTTCACTAGTGGTCCTTGGTTATATATCCTCTGTTGTAGGTAAAGCACCTCCTGTCAGGGCGATCATAAGAATTATGTTCTGGAGTACACTGGCTATGTTTTTGTCGATGGGGATTGGCCATTTCGCAGGGCAGGTCCTGCTTTAATGTTCTGTCGCGATATTTCGAGTCGTATGTCATCAAAAAAAATCGCCAATGTAGCTCCTTACAGGTTTTATTCCGCTTGGTACAGTGTCCATTGATGAAAGATGCAGGGGGCTTGGCCCCTGCATTTGAAGAGTATACATAATGTTACTTATGACAAATCTCCCGATCATAGACTCCACCATTCACAGCCAACATTTGCCTTTTCTTTTTTGAAATCATACCAGTCATGATTTGCGAATTATCTAAAAAAATACCTTCAAATGTACCCGGTCGTGCATTCAATCCGGCAATAATTATTGTATCTCCCACGTTTAACGGTAAGCGTCCAGCGAGAGCCGTCTGGTCATAATCTGCAGCATACGACAAAGTGGTGTCCACCAAATAAGTAGTGGGAACCAAAGTGTCAGATATGCAGAAAAATATGACTCCCGGCAGGCGTAAGGGCTGCCCTAATTATTCTCCTGAGTTTAAAAAGCAGCTCGTAGCTGCCTCCTGTGAACCCGGGATATCCATCTCAAAACTGGCGCTTGAAAATGGCATTAACGCCAATCTGTTGTTCAAATGGCGCCAACAATGGCGTGAGGGAAAGCTGCTGTTACCTTCCTCAGAGAGTCCTCAGCTACTCCCTGTGACTCTCGATGCCACCTCCGTACAGCCAGAACTAACCGCTGAGGGCCCGGAGGCTCTCAGTATCAGCTGTGAAGTAACGTTCCGGCACGGGACGCTCCGCCTTAATGGTACGGTCAGCGAAAAGCTCCTGACTCTGCTGATACAGGAACTGAAGTGATGATCCCGTTACCTTCCGGGACCAAGATCTGGCTGGTTGCCGGTATCACCGACATGCGCAACGGCTTCAACGGGCTGGCTGCAAAAGTGCAGACGGCGCTGAAAGATGATCCGATGTCCGGCCACGTCTTCATCTTCCGGGGCCGCAGTGGCAGTCAGGTCAAACTGCTGTGGTCTACCGGAGACGGGCTGTGCCTGCTGACCAAACGGCTGGAGCGCGGGCGCTTCGCCTGGCCGTCAGCCCGCGATGGCAAAGTGTTCCTGACACCGGCGCAGCTGGCAATGTTGTTGGAAGGCATCGACTGGCGACAGCCGAAGCGGTTGCTGACCTCCCTGACCATGCTGTAGGCCTCTTTATCCTGGTTGTTGCAGAATAAGCCTGGTAAAATGCGGGCTTATGAACGACACCTCTTCTGACGACATCCTTCTGCTGAAACAGCGCCTGGCTGAACAGGAAGCGTTGATCCACGCCCTGCAGGAAAAGCTGAGCAACCGGGAGCGCGAAATAGACAAGCTGCAGGCGCAGCTGGATAAACTTCGCCGGATGAACTTCGGCAGTCGTTCCGAAAAGGTCTCCCGCCGCATCGCACAGATGGAAGCCGACCTGAACCGGCTGCAGAAAGAAAGCGATGCTCTGACCGGTCGGGTGGATGACCCGACAGTGCAGCGTCCGTTGCGTCAGACCCGCACCCGCAAACCGTTCCCCGCATCACTCTCCCGTGACGAAAAACGGCTGCTGCCGGCAGAGGCATGCTGCCCGGACTGCGGCGGTGCGTTGAGTTACCTGGGCGAAGATGCCGCCGAACAGCTGGAGCTGATGCGCAGCGCCTTCAGGGTTATCCGGACCGTGCGGGAAAAACACGCCTGCACAAAATGCGACGCCATCGTGCAGGCCCCCGCGCCTTCACGCCCCATCGAGCGGGGTATCGCCGGGCCGGGGCTGCTGGCGCGCGTGCTGAGTTCAAAGTATGCAGAGCATACCCCGCTGTATCGTCAGTCAGAAATATACGGTCGCCAGGGTGTGGACCTGAGCCGTTCACTGCTGTCGGGCTGGGTGGATGCATGCTGCCGGCTGCTGTCACCGCTGGAAGAGGCGCTTCAGGACTATGTCCTGACCGATGGCAAACTCCATGCCGATGATACCCCGGTGCAGGTGCTGTTGCCGGGTAATAAGAAGACGAAGACCGGGCGGTTGTGGACATACGTTCGCGACGACCGCAACGCCGGGTCAGCGCTGGCACCGGCCGTGTGGTTCGCCTATAGCCCGGACAGAAAAGGCATCCACCCGCAGACCCATCTTGCCGGCTTCAGCGGTGTGCTGCAGGCGGATGCATACGCCGGGTTCAACGAGCTTTACCGCAATGGCCGGATAATGGAAGCCGCCTGCTGGGCTCACGCCCGCCGAAAAATCCACGATGTGCATGTCCGAACGCCATCGGCGCTGACGGATGAAGCCCTGAAGCGTATCGGCGAGTTGTATATCATCGAGGCGGAAATAAGGGGAATACCGGCAGAACAGCGCCTTGCCGAACGTCAGCAGAAAACGAAGCCACTGCTGAAATCACTGGAAAGCTGGCTGCGTGAAAAGATGAAAACCCTGTCGCGACACTCAGAACTGGCGAAAGCGTTCGCATACGCCCTGAACCAGTGGCCGGCCCTGACGTACTATGCAGACGATGGCTGGGCGGAAGCAGATAACAACATCGCTGAAAATGCTCTGCGGACGGTCAGCCTGGGTCGAAAAAACTGGCTGTTCTTCGGTTCGGATCACGGAGGTGAGCGCGGCGCGTTGCTGTACAGCCTGATCGGGACGTGCAAACTGAACGGTGTGGAGCCAGAAAGCTACCTCCGCTATGTCCTTGACGTCATTGCTGACTGGCCGATAAACCGGGTCAGCGAACTGCTCCCCTGCCGCGTAGCATTGCCAACTGAATAACACCTCCCCGTCAATACGGTTCTCGCTGCACGCTTACGTTTAACGCTGCTACCTTATCGTTATCATAATCTGTATTTTCAAAAATAAACTTTAGTCCTTCATTCGAACCAGAAATATCCAATGTAACTAATGGTTTTTTACTGAATGTAACAGTACTGATGCTTTCTATTTTACCAGTAACCATCAATCGGCATTTTTTGAAATCGTTCGTTGCCCGGAACTCATGTTCTTTAAATCGCGCATAAACCTCTTCAGTCGTATACAGTCTCGGAAGGATATCAATCACAGAAGGTCTGGGGGATTTTGTTGCTTGTTGTAAAGACACTGCATCCGCATTTGATGTGGGGATTATTTCAGGGGTTTTAGCCTGGCATGGTGTGATTGCTGTCCCATTCAACATAAAAAATCCGAAGGAGATAGCAGCCGTTATGACTGATTTTTTAATATAACGTTCATAAGATGATTTCATTTCGTTCTTCCATGACTTCTATTTTAGTAACATGTTCGCCATTACAGTATATTTTTACGTTGTCTGGTGGGGACTTCACGGCGCTACGGATTTCATTCATGATGTCTTTCGATAAAATATCGCAGCCTTCCATATACATAACCCTACGGGTATCGGCAGCTGATATGTCAGTGAAATTGCTATTGATCCATGAATCAGGTATTTCGATTCCATATATCAGTTTCATATATTCAACGATGAACGCATCTGTCAGGTTAAATCGTCCAACCATGTATTTCCCGCTGTAGATATGACCTGAAGGCGAAGTTATCCAGTTGTTTTTTAAAACCAAAGTTAGTGCATTATTTTTCATTTTCAGACTCCAGTTCACGAATGCGATTGTTTGTCATGTCGATAAGACATGTCTGTTCGTTATTGCAGTCGGATTTTTTCTTTATCCATTCTCTTTGAGAAGGGAGTAAGCGTTTTCGTGTTTCAGGGCTAAGTTTTTTCCAGACGGAATTAAGTTTCTCATCGCTTGCTTCATAACTGTGTGCATTGACATTTGAGGTTACTGCATTGTTTTTTGTGGAGCCGTTACTGTTATTATAGAAAATGGGTGCGCGTACTCCCTGAGCGTAGTCTTTAGCTGCTTTCTCCCACACTTCTTGACCATTGACGGTCAGTATTTTTCCGAACTCTGTAGTGTTGAAACTGTAACTGCGGATCTCACCATCGAAATCCATCTTCACGTTGACGGTGGTTGACTTCGCAATGCCAGTCAAGAAATCCCCAGCTTCTGAACCAAGTGAACAGACCAATTCTTTCGTATCGTCGTTATTCTTTGGGCGTAGTCCGTGCATCGTGAAACTGCCGTTATCAGTTGTAGCAGTGATATCTACCAGCGGCACGATCGATGATGATTGCTTTGTTATCGCGAAGCATATTCCCTTCAGATTTACATCCCTGTCCATCCCGAGAAACATCAGGGCTTTTTGGTCGCTGCTGGCGACACCCGCTGATTTTGCCTCTGGTAAGAAATATACGGTACTGGATGCGGCGGTTATACTCGAAATGAAAATAACGCTTAATGCCATGATATTTAACGTTTTTGAAAGAGTTGTCATTCTGGATACCTTCTTCCTATTGCACTCCATCTGGGGCAGATCACCATCCCGTGAGTCTTGCTTGTGAGAAACACTACTCGAAGAATCATGATCTTACATTGATCTATAAAATCTATCAATAATGCAAAATTGATCTATAAAAACGATCGATTGGGGTGTAAAGAGTTCAGAGATTGCTTTGATGTAACAGAAAAGGAGATAGGGCTATTGGGGGCGTTGGTTTACTTCCCCTTGACAGGTATGCAAGGGGAGGGGGATTTACTTTGAAAGTGTTTCTAAGTCTTCCAGCGAGTTAATCTCGTATTTAATACCGTTGACAGTTGCATACGATTTACTTGTAGTACTATCTACTTTGATAGCCAATTCATTGCCTTCGTCTCGGTTTACACCATCCTCTAGCCTGGTTATAAACGTCGGGTTTAGAATGCTGACTTCATGTTTGTCCTTAATATGCTGTGCAAATTTTTCAGGTGAAATCAGTTCATCAATGAAGGAGTGCAACACAAGTCCTTGCATTTTTAGTAAGTCATGATCATTTACTGTCTGTGCTTCTACATACGAAACACCAGGAGATCGGTTTCGATTGAACTTAATCACTATTCTCTGTTTTGTCTCGTCGGCGAAGGTTACTTCAAAATGACCATGCCGCCCATCAATGTCATAGCAATCAATACGTTTGATAGCTTGCTTTACCTTCAGCCTAATTCGCTTACGGTCAGGGTTCTTAGTATCATGAACATCGAAATTTCGGAATTGATCCCAGCCTGTAGTTTGAATTTCTGAGCGGCTGATTTTGTACTGTTGAAATTCTCGCTCAAGCGTTATTTTTTTCTGTTTATTGGCATTAATCTGATCTGCCAATTCTTCGAGGTCATCTGTCAAAGTTGCCAGCTTTAGCAGCTTTTTAACAGCTTCTGATGCCTTTTCAATCTCAGATTCGTACCAGGCTGTTTTATCTTCTTGGTGGTTGTTCCAGACGTGATCAGCGATTAGTTGCAAAACAGTGTGCTCAAGCTGGTATGACGTAAACCCTTTTTTACCGCAAGGTTTACCCTGAACGATTTTTGAACCACATATATATCGGTACTTGTTTTCACTTGAACCAGATTTGAACATGAAAGATCCACATTTACCGCAAAAAAGAATACCGATACCTGAGAGTAGCGGAATTTCAGGTTCAGGATTACCTTCTGGATATGTTGATGAACTACGAGTGACAGCGCGATGTCGATCTAACTTCGAAAGTGTCAAGTAGTCTACTTCCGACATAAGTGCTGGATAGTAATCAGGAATAATGAATGTTTCTTTCAACGGTTCATCTGATTCGGAATCGTATATGATGGCACCTGATTCATCGCGTTTATCCAACGTGAAGATTTTTTGTCCGTGAACAGTGGGATTTAAAAAGGTTCTGATCAAATGTTTGCCCCATTGCTCCGTTTTGGGTGTCAGCGCTTGACCTGTCTTGTCTTTATAAACCCTCTTTTTAGGGGCAGGGTAGTGTTCGTTAAGATATCGTTGGATACCAAGAAGAGTTTCACCGTTTTGTTTTAGTTCGATAATCTTCTGCGCTGCGGCAAAATAAATGGAGTGTGGGGTAACGTATCCTGATTTTGTGTCTACCCACCAGACATTCTGACCTACTGATTCTATGGCTTTTGCTGGTGTTCCTGGTTCTCTTGTCAGGTTGTGTCGTATCAGCGAACGAGCCTGGGCTTCAACCCGATTCTTTTTTGTCAACGATTCGTCGTGGGCGCGTGTGAACATCAACAATGAAATGATTAAATCGGTTGGGTTATTCTTCACGTCCGCGTACTTATAGACCTTTTCATCCATGCCAGTAACAACGACTATCCCCTTGCTAAGTATGCTCTTGAATATATCCAAAGCGCTCCAGGCATCATCACGACTAATGCGGTCAAGATTTTCGACTACCAGCCACGAACCAACGGGAACTTTAACCCCAATCTGCTTGATGAACTCCGATAGCTTCCCTTCATGAGCATTTTTTCCTTTGAACGCGGACATGCCGAGATCATGGAAAGCCGTTGTATCAAGTTCGAGATTATAACGGGCCGCAATTTTTAGAGCGGTATCTTGCTGACGCTCTAGAGAGTTACCTTCCCGTTGTTTCACAGATGAAAAACGCACATACGAATACAGCTTGGGTTTCATTGAGTGTGATTACCTTTGGATGGTATTGATTGATCAGATGGACCTGATGCTAACAGCAGGAATGTGAATTTTAAACAGTGAATAATTATACATTAGGCAAACCTGCTAATACGCCATGCGTTCAGCTGGATGAATCCCTGCGTTGCAAAATTTTTGCTTCGCCGCTACGACCAAAAGTGTGCGGCGGTTTACAGCCCAGTGCGGAAATGTGCGGACAGACGACGCACCAGGCCATGGTTTATCTCATCGAGCTTGAAGCGCTGACCGCGCCTTAAGCGTCCTTGATGCGCGCCAGGCACACAACGGTGGCGACGATCATCACCAGCGCAAACCAGAACACCGCGTGATAGTTCCAGATTTCAGCGGCAATCCCCGCCAGCGATCCGGCAATAATCCAGCCCACGCGAATGGTATTCGTATACAGGGTCGTTGCTGAGCCTGCCTGTCCTGGCATCAGATCCTGGAAATAGAGCATGCCAATTCCGCCGAGGATGCCGATGTAAATCGCGTTCAGCAGCTGTAAGCCAAGTAATATCGCCGGAGAGTGAGCCAGCAGCATACCGGCATAAAAGAAGAACCCGGCGACGACAGCAATTCTCATCAACAGACGTTTGCCCAGACGCTTTGCAAAATAGCCAGCAATCAACATGGTCGGGATTTCCAGTCCGGCTGCGGTACCCATCATGATGCCAGCCAGTTTTTCCGGCAGATGCAGTTCGTTGATGATAAACAGCGGCATATTAATGATATAGAGACTATTAGTGCCCCACATTAATGTGCAGATAACAAACAGCAGCAGCGTGTCGCGTCGATTGCGGCGTGGGGCCTCAACTGCGCCTGTTGCGAGCGGCACGTTTTTACTCATCGAGGGTAAAAATAACCAGACCATTACGCCGCAGACAACAAACGCCACCGCTGCGCTGAGATACATCACCGTAAAGCTGAACCCCATGGCGAGCGCGTAGGCCAGCGGTGGGCCAATTACCCAGGCCAGCGAAACCTGCGCACGTAATATTGAGCTGAACATGACAGCTTCCCGACCTGTGCGATCGGCGTGTTCACGGGCGAGAGCGAACATTTGCGGGTTGGCAGTCGATCCAAAGCTGCTGAGGAATACCCCGATAAACAGCAGAATAAAATAGTTACGGTTCCAGGCGAACAGCACGCAGGCCAGCATCCCCAGCACGCAGCAAAACACAATCAGGTTTTTGCGATCGCCTTTTTTATCCGAGCGCCCGGCCAGAAACTGACTCACCAAAATGCCGATCACGGCGCTGCCGGTAAAAAAGAACCCGACCATGCCGGGACGGGCATGGACTTCATCTGTCAGAAAAAGGCTAAGCGTTGGCGTCTGCAACGCACCGGCGATACCCGTCAGAAATGCGACAAGCAGGAACGCCGAAGACGTTAAATCAAACGCCTTGGGTGTGGCGGCTACGGGGGTGTTATGCATGTTTTGATATCAATGATGTGAAGAGACGCGGAGTTTACGCCGCTTGTCAGAAAATAAACAGGGAGCCAAATCAAAATCGGCATCAAAAATCAAAATAGCATTTCAGTCAAAGAACGCTGTTTGCTGACGTTGCTGAATCTGACAAGCTGACGCCGTTTTTCCGTCAGCAGTTTTTTCTCCCTCGCAGAGAAAATGTGCGTTATCTCTAAATTCAGCAAGTAATTTGTCAACTTTACTTGTGTGCTGAAGAAAAAAGAGCAAGACTTCTTGAAACGTTTCAGCGTCATCTCGCCATAACTGATGGAGTCAGGTGACGCCTTTTTTCTCATGTTAGCTGAATCGTTTCAAATCAGCGGGAGAGGAGAACCATGTTCCAGTTATCTGTTCAGGATATTCACCCGGGCGAACAGGCCGGGAATAAAGAAGAGGCTATTCGCCAGGTTGCCGCTGCCTTAGTGCAGGCGGGTAACGTCGCGGAAGGCTACGTCGATGGCATGCTGGCGCGCGAACAACAGACGTCCACGTTCCTCGGCAACGGTATCGCGATTCCTCACGGTACGACGGACACGCGCGATCAGGTGCTGAAAACCGGTGTGCAGGTTTTTCAGTTTCCGCAGGGCGTGACCTGGGGCGAAGGGCAGGTTGCTTATGTGGCAATCGGCATCGCCGCAAGCTCTGATGAACACCTCGGTTTACTGCGTCAGCTGACACACGTGCTGAGCGATGACTCTGTCGCTGAACAGCTGAAATCTGCGACCACGGCGGAAGAACTGCGTGCGCTGCTGATGGGCGAAAAGCAAAGCGAACAGCTGAAGCTTGATAACGAAACGCTGTCGCTGGATGTCGTGGCCAACTCGCTGGTGACGCTGCAGGCACTCAACGCGGCACGACTGAAAGAAGTCGGTGCAGTTGACGCCACCTTTGTGACCAGAGCAATCAATGAGCAGCCGATGAATCTCGGTCAGGGGATCTGGCTGAATGACTGTGCTGAAGGCAACGTTCGTAGCGCTGTTGCGGTCAGCCGTGCAGCAACAACGTTCGATGTACAAGGTGAAGCGGCAGCCCTGCTGGTGACCGTCGCCATGAATGACGATCAACCGGTTGCCGTGCTGAAGCGCCTTGGCGATCTGCTGCTGAATAATAAAGCTGACCGTTTGTTGAAAGCCGATGCGGCAACGGTGCTGGCGCTGCTGACCAGCGATGACGCCTTAACTGATGATGTACTGAGCGCCGAATTTATTGTGCGCAATGAGCATGGGTTACATGCCCGCCCGGGCACCATGCTGGTGAATACGATTAAACAATTTAACAGTGAAATTACCGTGACAAATCTTGATGGAACCGGCAAACCGGCGAATGGACGCAGTCTGATGAAAGTTGTGGCATTAGGTGTGAAAAAAGGACATCACCTGCGCTTTACCGCACAGGGCGAAGATGCTGAACAGGCGCTGAAGGCGATTGGAGAAGCCATCGCGGCAGGTCTGGGGGAGGGCGCGTAATGAGCAGACGTGTTGCGACTATCACCCTTAACCCGGCTTACGACCTGGTGGGCTTTTGCCCGGAAATTGAACGCGGTGAAGTGAACCTGGTTAAAACCACCGGTCTGCACGCGGCAGGGAAAGGAATTAACGTCGCTAAGGTTTTGAAGGATTTAGGTATCGATGTCACTGTAGGCGGCTTCCTGGGTAAAGACAACCAGGATGGTTTTCAGCAGTTGTTCAGCGAACTGGGTATTGCCAACCGTTTTCAGGTTGTCCAAGGGCGTACCCGTATCAACGTCAAACTGACCGAAAAAGACGGTGAAGTTTCTGACTTTAATTTCTCCGGCTTTGAAGTCACCCCGGCTGACTGGGAACGCTTTGTGAATGACTCGCTGAGCTGGCTGGGCCAGTTCGACATGGTGTGCGTCAGCGGCAGTTTGCCGACCGGCGTGAGCCCGGAAGCCTTCACCGATTGGATGACGCGCCTGCGCAGTCAGTGTCCTTGCATTATCTTTGATAGTAGTCGTGAAGCGTTGGTGGCGGGTTTGAAAGCGGCACCGTGGCTGGTGAAACCAAACCGTCGTGAGCTGGAAATCTGGGCAGGCCGCAAACTGCCGGAAATGAAAGATGTGATTGATGCGGCGCATGCGCTGCGCGAGCAGGGTATTGCTCACGTGGTGATTTCACTCGGCGCGGAAGGTGCGCTGTGGGTTAACGCTTCAGGTGAGTGGATTGCTAAACCGCCGTCAGTTGAGGTGGTCAGCACCGTCGGCGCGGGTGATTCAATGGTTGGCGGTCTGATTTACGGCCTGCTGATGCGTGAGTCCAGTGAACATACCCTGCGTCTGGCGACGGCTGTTGCCGCCCTGGCAGTAAGCCAAAGCAATGTAGGCATTACCGATCGTCCTCAGTTGGCCGCAATGATGGCGCGTGTCGACTTAAAACCGTTTAACTGACAGCAGGAGAGGCATAATGAAAACGCTGCTGATTATTGACGCTAATCTCGGCCAGGCTCGCGCTTACATGGCGAAAACCCTGCTTGGAGCGGCGGCACAGAAAGCACATCTGGAAATTATTGATAATCCGAATGATGCCGAACTGGCAATTGTTCTGGGCGATACGCTTCCTGCCGACAGTTCGCTGAACGGCAAAAAAGTCTGGCTGGGCGACATTGGTCGTGCGGTTGCGCACCCTGAACTGTTCCTCAGCGAAGCGAAGGGCCATGCAAAACCTTACAGTGCCCCGGTTGCAACAGCACCTGTGGCCAGCAGTGGTCCAAAACGCGTGGTGGCAGTGACGGCGTGTCCGACCGGTGTTGCTCATACGTTTATGGCTGCTGAAGCGATTGAAACAGAAGCGAAAAAACGTGGCTGGTGGGTGAAGGTTGAAACTCGAGGTTCTGTTGGCGCAGGCAATGCCATTACGCCGGAAGAAGTGGCTCAGGCGGATCTGGTGATTGTGGCAGCTGACATTGAAGTTGATCTGGCGAAGTTTGCCGGCAAACCGATGTACCGCACCTCTACGGGTCTTGCGTTGAAGAAAACCAAGCAGGAGCTGGACAAAGCGTTGGAAGAAGCAACACCGTACCAGCCAACCGGTAAAGCGCAGACTTCAGCAACCGAAAGTAAGAAAGAGAGCGCGGGGGCATATCGTCACCTGCTGACGGGCGTCTCTTACATGCTGCCGATGGTGGTTGCTGGCGGTCTGTGTATTGCACTCTCGTTCGCTTTTGGTATCGAAGCGTTTAAAGAGCAGGGTACGCTGGCGGCGGCGCTGATGCAGATTGGCGGTGGTTCAGCTTTTGCGCTGATGGTGCCGGTTCTGGCAGGTTATATCGCGTTTTCCATCGCTGACCGTCCTGGTCTGACGCCGGGTCTTATCGGCGGTATGTTGGCGGTGAGCACCGGTTCCGGCTTTATTGGCGGGATTATTGCTGGTTTCCTTGCCGGTTATGTGGCGAAGCTTATCAGCACGAAGTTGAAACTCCCGCAGAGTATGGAAGCGCTGAAACCGATCCTGATCATTCCGCTGTTCTCAAGCCTGGTGGTTGGTCTGGCCATGATTTACCTGATCGGCAAACCGGTGGCTGGCATTCTGGAAGGTCTGACCCACTGGCTGCAAACCATGGGTACGGCGAATGCGGTGCTGCTTGGAGCGATTCTTGGCGGCATGATGTGTACCGATATGGGTGGTCCGGTTAACAAGGCGGCGTATGCTTTCGGTGTGGGTCTGCTGAGTACGCAAACTTATGCGCCGATGGCGGCCATCATGGCGGCAGGTATGGTTCCTCCGCTGGCTCTGGGTTTAGCAACGCTGGTTGCGCGCCGTAAGTTCGACAAAGCGCAGCAGGAAGGCGGCAAAGCTGCGCTGGTACTGGGCCTGTGCTTTATCACCGAAGGGGCTATTCCATTCGCAGCCCGTGACCCGATGCGCGTTCTGCCTTGCTGTATCGTTGGTGGTGCGATTACCGGTGCTATCTCGATGGCAGTAGGTGCGAAGCTGATGGCGCCACACGGCGGGCTTTTCGTCCTGTTAATTCCAGGCGCAATTACGCCGGTACTGGGCTACCTGCTGGCCATTATTGCCGGTACGCTGGTAGCCGGTCTCTCCTACGCGGTGCTGAAGCGCCCGGAAGATGAGGTTGTGGCAAAAGCGGCATGATTTAATGCTGACATCAGGGGCAGAGATTTCTCTGCCCCTTTTTTTATCGATTAACTGCTGCCTGAAGATGGATATGTAAAACGGTTCAGGCAATCATTGGCGCGATGATAAAACCAAAGGCAACGCCAGCAATGATCCCACCCAGTCCTGGCAGCATAAACGGATGGTTTAAGACATACTTGCCCACGCGTGTTGTCCCGGTGGTGTCGAACTCCATTGCCGCCAGCGAAGTCGGGTATGTTGGTAGAACAAACACCCCGGTTACCGCCACATAGGAGGCCAGAATCGCCCATGTAGGTACGCCGAGCGCAACGGCCAGAGGGATAATCAGCGGCGTTGTGGCGCCTTGCGAGTAGAGAAGTGCGCAGGTACCAAACAGCACCAGCGCCAACAGCATCGGATAAGCCCGTAGAATATCGCCTGCGATATCCTTAATCTCCGCTAAGTGGGCATCAATGAAGGTCGTTCCCAATGTAACAATCCCGAGAATGACGGCCAGTGAACTCATCCCTGCTCGAAATGTGGAGGTCAGGACAATAGCATCGGTTGATGTTTTGCATAACACCACCATCAGGCAAGCGGCAGATAGCATACAAATAATGATGATATCCCGGGTATTCATTGGGTTGCCGGCATCAAATCCGGGGCGTAGCTGCGGGCAGGCGGCAAGAATAACGATGACGACCGTTGCCAACATGAACAGGGCGACTGAGAGTTTGGCACCCGGTACAGTGCTGTTTTGCCCTTCATATTTACGAACCAACCCTTTTTGCAGGCGTTCAAGATAGACTTCATCATCTTGTAGCTCGCATCCCTGACGTGAGGCGATAAAAGCGGCGGCCATCGCGGCAACAAACGAAGCTGGCAGACATACCGCCATAACCTGGATAAAGGTGACACCGTTGCCTTCCATAATGGTCAGCATCGCCGCCATTGCGGCACTGATCGGTGAACCGGATATCGCCACCTGAGAGGCGACCACGGAGCCGGCGAGCGTACGAGAAGGGCGGATACCGGACTCTTTGGCGACTTCGGCAATCACCGGTAGGGTAGAAAATACAATGAACCCTGTTCCGGCCATAATGGTCATCGACCAGGTGATAATCGGTGCAATAATATTGATATATTTAGGATTACGCCGCATGAAATTACCGGCTACGCGAACCAGATAATCCATACCTCCGGCGGCCTGTAGCGCCGATGCTGCCACGACAACTGTCATAATAATGAGAATAACGTCAACGGGGGGCGAACCAATTTGTAGATCAAATCCCAACGTTAAAATAGCCAGCCCCAGCCCGCCGCATAAACCGATACCTATTCCGCCGAGGCGGATACCAAAAAATATTGCACCCAACACGACGATAATTTCTAACCAAACCATAATGGCCTCCGCCAGAGAATAATTTGTTATTAAAATAAGTGTTTGTTTAATGCTTTATTAAACTGGTGACGGCTGTTATTGCGCCAGAAGATGATGTTTGCCAACCCGCTTTTCGTACCATTTAATACCGGCGCGTACTAATGAACCGGTTGAGTCAATATATTTATCTGGTGAGTTTTTGACTGCGTTGGCAAGAATGACGGGGACTTCAGTACATCCCAGTACAATGACTTCTGCACCGCGTGAAAAGAGCATTTCAGCCTGTTCATTCATCAGCGTTTGTGCCCGCTTAAGATCGCCGGCTTTTAAGCAATAAATACTATCCATGACTTTTTCCTGACCGGATGAATCAGGGCTGACACAGGTTAAGCCAAGAGATTCTATGCCTTTTTGGTAGAGTCCCATGTAAAGGGTGGCGTTGGTAGCAAGTAAACCGATACGTGATTTTCCGCAGTTTTTGACTTCATCCATGGTGGTTTCAACGATACTGAGTAACTCTGTATGACAGCACTCTTTTAATTCATTAAACCAAAAGTGGGCAGTATTACAGGGGATCACAATACACTCCGCACCAGCATCTTCCAGTTTATGCATATAATCACGCATTGCCGGAAGTGGGGAATGACCATGATGCATTAACGCATCAGTTCGATCTGGAATATCAGGGATGGATGAAATAATTAATGGGATATGTTCCTGATCGCGTTGCGCTGCGGTAAAGGTGACGAATTTATTAAAAAGATCGACGGTTGCAGCAGGTCCCATACCACCAAGTACGCCAATTAAACCTTTCACAATATATACCTCTATTACCGATATTTAATATCAGGGCTGGTGTGTGTCTGGTGTCTATGTTTAACAGCAGTGTGTCGTGAGGAGAAATGCAATAATGTATGGTTCAATGCAAAAACTGCATGGGTGCAGTATCTTTTGCCACCTCAGCAGGCCAGTAATCAGGCAGATGCCTGAAATTCCGCGGCGATAAGCTGTCGTGGTCGATGGGTAAAGAAACAGGTTAATGTCAAAAACGAAGGTGTTATGCAAAAAACGAATCAACAGATGCTGATGTTGAATATCATCTCCGGGCATATTCAGGCATGATGCTTAAGACTAATTGACATATTTAAACATCCGCGTGACAGGCATGAAAAATATCGAGACAAAATGGTTATATGACTTTTTGACGCTGGAAGCGTGTCGTCATTTTTCCCAGGCAGCGGAGGAGCGCAACCTATCCCAACCGGCATTTAGCCGGCGGATCAAGGCGCTCGAATCCGCCGTTGGGGTGTTGCTGTTTGACCGTACGACGAGTCCACTGCAGCTGACGGAGGAGGGTAAGTTATTCCATTCGCAGACCCGTAGCCTGCTGCAACAGCTGGAATGTAACTTAGATGAGCTTAGTGGTCACAACCTGCTTGGCGTTCCCAATATCAAAATAGCGGCAGCGCATTCTCTGTCGCTGACGATGTTGCCCAGATTAGTACATTCAATGTCAGCATGGGGTGAGGAGTTTGTATACCACGTCGAAGCGATTGACGTAGTCCAGGCAGTGAATACGCTGCGCGAGGGGAAAAGTGATTTCATTATCTCCTTTCGCGATGAAGACTTAATGCAGTCACCTTTCTGCGGCTTGAAGGTGTTTGAGTCTGAGCTGTATCCCGTCTGTGCTGCGGATTCACAGGGTAAGGCGTTGTTTGATATCTATCAGCCGCAGGTGCCGATACTGAACTATACCAGCACATCCTACATGGGAAGATTGGTTAACCGTCACCTGGCGGAGGTGGGTAGTATTTCGGCGCGTACGCTGTTTATGTCTTCGATGAGTGAGCTATTGAAGAATATGGCATTGGATGGGCATGGTATTGCCTGGCTGCCAGCGTGGACGATCGTGAACGAACTACGGGATAAACGCCTGGTTTGTCTGGACACGCCGGAGTTGATGGTGCCTATTCAGGCCTATATTTATAGAATGGATACCCGCCTGAATAAAACGGCTGAGCACTTCTGGCGGATTTTGTACAACCATATGCCAGAGGATCTGGTTTCGCTTAGTTGATACGCGCCAGTTCGCCTGGCGCGTCTGAAAAACCTTCGGTTATGACCAAAGATGCTTTTTAACCTGATCAATTTGTGTACTACCTCTCATTTTCTCTCTCCCTGACAAACTGTATCTATAAAAAATTGTGATTCTGTTCATATCTATCGACTTTATAGCTTGTGGATGGATTTACTTTGTCAAAAACACGCCTACTATGAACACGTGTTTGATAGTGAACATGTGCTCTAATAACCTGATGTGTGGCGTTGGTTATTTTTAACGAACTCATTTGTGGCAAATTAATTGCCAGGGGACGTGCTATGCGTGAAAAGGAATACATCGTAACGATTGGCTCGGCCAATATGGATGTTGCTGGGTATTCGCATGCTTCTCTAAATTATGCGGATTCGAATCCAGGTAAGATAAAATTCACTCCCGGTGGCGTTGGACGCAATATCGCACATAATCTCGCGCTGCTGGGTAAAAATTCTTGGTTGCTAACAGCGGTTGGTAACGATTTTTATGGTCAATCATTATTGGCACAAACTAATCAATCAGGAGTACATGTCGACAAGTGTCTTATCGTTTCCGGAGAGAATACATCCAGTTATTTATCGCTGCTTGATAATACCGGTGAAATGCTGGTGGCTATTAATGATATGAGTATCACCGAGCATATTTCAGAAGAGTTTTTATCACAGCATTTTGATTTTATTCGGCAGGCAAAAGTCATTATCGCCGATTGCAATATCAGCGAAGACGCTCTGGCATGGGTACTGGAAAATGCCGGAGATGTTCCGGTGTTTGTTGACCCGGTGTCGGCCTGGAAGTGCGTAAAAATTCGCGGCCGCCTTGCAAAAATTCACACCCTCAAACCAAACCGCCTTGAAGCCGAAACGCTCAGCGGTATTGCGCTTTCTGGGCGTGATGACGTTAGCAAAGTCGCCGCGTGGTTTCATGATCGCGGCTTAAACCGGCTGGTGCTCAGCATGGGTGGCGACGGCGTTTATTACAGTGATATTGCGGGGAGTTGTGGTTGGTCGCTCCCCATTGAAACTCGCGTCATTAATGTCACAGGGGCTGGTGATGCGATGATGGCTGGACTGGCCGCCTGCTGGGTAGACGGCATGCCCTTTATTGATTCGGTTCGATTTGCGCAGGGGTGTTCATCAATGGCATTAGCCTGTGAATATACCAATAACCCTGATTTGTCTGTTGCGAATGTTAGCTCAATAGTGGAGAACACAGAATGTCTGAATTAACTCTTTCCTCTGAATTATTACAAATATCACCAGAAGTCCAGGAAGCATTAAACAGTAAAAAACCGATTGTTGCGCTTGAGTCAACCATTATTTCTCATGGAATGCCATTTCCGCAGAATGCTCAGACAGCGATTGAAGTAGAAGAAACTATTCGTAAGCACGGCGCTGTTCCTGCGACCATTGCCATTATCGGCGGAATAATGAAAGTAGGTTTAAGTAAAGATGAAATTGAATTGCTTGGACGAGAAGGACATAGCGTTACGAAAGTAAGTCGTCGTGATTTGCCATTTGTGGTCGCGGCAGGGAAAAATGGTGCCACCACCGTTGCCTCTACGATGATTATTGCCGCGCTGGCTGGAATTAAAGTATTTGCGACCGGGGGAATTGGTGGCGTTCATCGTGGTGCTGAACATACGTTTGATATTTCCGCGGATCTGCAGGAACTGGCACATACCAATGTCACGGTAATTTGTGCTGGTGCTAAATCTATTCTGGATCTTGGCTTAACGACTGAATATTTAGAAACCTTTGGCGTGCCGTTAATTGGATATCGAACCCAAGCGTTACCGGCATTTTTCTGTCGTACCAGTCCGTTTGAAGTCAGTATCCGTCTGGACAGCGCTAAAGAGATTGCCCGCGCGATGGCGGTGAAATGGCAAACGGGTCTTAATGGAGGCCTGGTTGTCGCTAATCCAATCCCGGAGCAGTTTGCCATGGCAGAAGAGAAAATTAATGCGGCAATAGATCAGGCGGTAAACGAAGCGGAAGAGCAGGGCGTCGTGGGTAAAGAAAGTACGCCGTTCCTGCTGGCGCGAGTTGCGGAGCTGACCGGTGGCGACAGCCTGAAATCAAATATTCAACTGGTGTTCAACAACGCGGTGCTGGCCTGTGAAATTGCGAAGGAGTATCAACGCCTCGCCTGACAGAATTTCCCGGGCAGAATGCGGTCGCCCGCGAATATCAAACCTACCAAAACCTGGCGATAACGCCGGGTTTCCTGGCATGAAGGGAATTTCATTATGGATATAATGAGAAGTGTTGTGGGTATGGTGATATTACTGGCCATCGCGTTTCTGCTGTCAGTAAATAAAAAACGTATTAGTCTGCGCACCGTTGGGGCTGCGCTGGTACTGCAAATTGCCATCGGCGGTATTATGCTCTATTTCCCGCCGGGAAAATGGCTGGTTGAACAGGCCGCGCTCGGCGTCCACAAGGTGATGTCATATAGTGACGCGGGTAGCGCATTTATCTTCGGCTCCCTGGTTGGGCCAAAAATGGATGTGCTGTTTGACGGGGCTGGGTTTATCTTCGCCTTCCGGGTGCTCCCGGCCATCATTTTTGTGACCGCACTCATCAGTCTGCTCTATTACATTGGCGTGATGGGGCTATTGATCCGCATCCTCGGCGGTATTTTCCAGAAGGCGTTGAACATCAGTAAGATCGAGTCATTTGTCGCAGTAACCACGATTTTCCTCGGGCAAAACGAGATCCCGGCAATCGTGAAACCGTTTATTGACCGCCTTAATCGTAATGAACTGTTTACCGCTATTTGTAGCGGGATGGCCTCGATTGCTGGCTCAATGATGATTGGTTACGCCGGAATGGGCGTCCCGATTGACTATTTGCTGGCGGCATCATTGATGGCAATCCCTGGCGGCATTTTGTTCGCCCGTATGCTGAGTCCGGCAACGGAAGAATCTCGCGTCACCTTTGAAAACCTGTCATTTACTGAAACACCACCGAAAAGCATCATCGAAGCGGCGGCCAGTGGGGCTATGACCGGGCTGAAGATTGCCGCAGGCGTTGCGACGGTGGTAATGGCATTTGTCGCCATTATCGCGCTGATTAACGGCATTATCGGCGGAATTGGCGGTTGGTTTGGTTTTGAACACGCCACTCTGGAAGGGATCTTTGGCTATGTGTTAGCCCCGCTGGCGTGGATTATGGGCGTGGACTGGAGCGATGCGACGCTGGCAGGTAGTCTGATTGGACAGAAGCTGGCGATCAACGAATTTGTCGCTTATCTCAACTTCTCGCCGTATCTGCAAACGGGCGGAACGCTGGACGTGAAGACCATCGCGATTATCTCGTTTGCGTTGTGTGGTTTCGCGAACTTCGGTTCGATTGGCGTCGTGGTCGGGGCATTTTCGGCGATTGCGCCACAGCGTGCGCCGGAAATCGCGCAACTTGGAATGCGTGCGCTGGCAGCAGCAACGCTGTCAAACCTGATGAGCGCCACAATAGCCGGTTTCTTTATCGGACTGGCATAAAATAAAGTTTGTAGGCCGGATAAGCGTAGCGCTATCCGGCAGACATTCAAGCTGTTTGCAGCAAATACAGAGCGTTATCCGCAGAGAGCGTTGGGTTGTTGATACTGACGCTGGCCCGCGATAATGCTGCGCAGGCCATGGCAAAGCGCGCGCTTTCACGAAACTCACTGCCTTCCAGAAAGCTGTACAGTAATCCCGCCATAAAAGCGTCATCGGCACCAAAACTGTCTACCACCGTATGCTCAGGCGGCGTCAATAAAAACTGTTCGCCGTCCTTTTCGCTGCAAAAAACGGATTCATCTTCCAGGCAGACAAAAATGCGTTTTACACCTTGCTGATGCAGGCTATTGACGGCCAGTACGCGATCCGCATCAGTATGAATAGGTTGGCCCCATAAAATCGCAAGCTCTTTCTGCGTGGGTTTTAGCGTATGAATACGCGTAAACCAGGTTTTCATTTTTTCCGCTTTGAACTCTGAAACGGTGTCAATGAATACCGGAATATCATCGGCAATAGTAAAGACCCACTCAATGGCTTCGGCGGTCAGATTGCAATCGGCCAGTACGACACCGGAATGGCGAATCAAATCTCGCGAACCGTTAAGCAACTGCGGCGTCAATTGTTGCAGGATATGGGTATCGTTAATGGCCAGTACGGTCTCTTCCTGTTGATTAGCGATCGACAGGTAGGTTGAGGTGTTGTGTCCATGCAGACGAATGCAGCTGGAAACGTTAACCCCAGCCTGACGCGTTTGTTCCAGCAATGTTTCGCCATAGAAGTCACTGCCAACAGCGGAAATTAAATGTACGTCGCGGCCCAACAGCGCCAGGTTGTGGGCGATGTTACGTCCTACACCGCCTGCTGAGCAATGAATGCTGCCAGGGTTAGAGGCTGCCTGCGGATAATGGATGTCTGCAACACCCCGGATATCCATGTTGATAGCACCGACAACCACGCAATAATCCTGTTCGGTAAGGATATAACCTTTACCTTTGATCATGCCTTTACGCATTAAATCCATAATATGCGCAGCGACGCGTGAACGGCTGATCTGCAAAATATCGGCGATTTCATTCTGCTGAATCAACGGATTGCGGCGCAGGATCTTAAGGATCTGCTTTTCCCTGTCGTTCATGATTAGGCCACCGCTTTTTCAGTTTGCTGGGCTTTCAGCCAGGCAATCTCTTCTGCCCAGATATCTGGATTAATGGTTTCCAACACCAGCGGAATGCCGTCAAAACGATTGTCCTGCATGATCCAACGGAAGGCATCGTGGCCAATATTGCCTTCACCTAAGCTGTGGTGACGGTCAACGCGGCTGCCAAACGTGCTCTTGGCGTCGTTCAGGTGCATACCGCGCAGATACTTGAAGCCGACAATTCGTTCAAATTCCGCAAACGTCTTTTCACATTCCTCAACGGAACGCAAATCGTAACCGGCCGCGAAGGCGTGGCAGGTATCAATACAGACGCCGACACGGGATTTATCTTCTACGCCGTCGATAATAGCGGCCAGGTGCTCAAACTTAAAGCCAAGGTTACTGCCCTGTCCGGCGGTATTTTCAATGACCGCCGTAACGCCCTGGGTCTGGGCGAGGGCAATGTTGATCGATTCCGCAATGCGCGCCAGACATTCATCTTCCGGAATCTGCATCAAATGGCTGCCCGGGTGAAAGTTAAGCAGGGATAAGCCAAGCTGTTCGCAGCGTTGCATTTCGTCAAGAAACGCGTCTCGCGATTTTTCCAGCGCATCGCTGACCGGGTGACCGAGGTTAATCAGGTAGCTGTCGTGAGGCAGGATTTGCGCGGAAGTATAGTGATACTTCTCGCAGGCAGATTTGAAATCATCAATGATTTCGGTGGTCAGCGGCGCGGCACGCCACTGACGCTGATTCTTGGTGAACAGGGCGAATGCGGTCGCTTCGATTTCTGCGGCTCGAATAGCGGCGTTAGCCAGACCGCCAGCGGCGCTTACGTGCGCTCCGATGTATTTCATAAATTAAACCCGCCATACTCAAATGCAAAAGGAGGAAGTATAGCGGGTTAATGGAGGTGAGTCGTGCTCGTTTATGCCATCAGCGCGTGGATAGCGAGGTTAATCGCGCCACCGCCTACAATCAGCCAGACAAACAGCAGCAGGGCCATCAGTAACGGTTTAGCACCGGCTTTTTTCAGGGCGCTAACGTGAGTGGTCAGCCCCAGTGCGGCCATCGCCATTGCCAGCAAAATGGTATCCAGTGTTACCAGCATGTTCACTACCGACTGCGGCAGAAAGTGGAACGAGTTAAAAATCGCGACCACAATGAACAGGATGGCAAACCACGGAATGGTGATTTTGCTCTTCTCACCACCGGAGGCTGGAGACAGCTGTTTAACGCGAGCGGCCAACAGGATAAGGAACGGTGCCAGCATCATGACGCGCAGCATTTTGGCAATAACTGCGGCATTTTCCGCATCCGGGTTAATGGCGTGCCCGGCAGCCACTACCTGTGCCACTTCATGCATGGTGGAACCAATGTAAATGCCGTAGGTTTCCGGGCTAAACCACTGTGCCAGCAGCGGATACATTGCCGGATACAGGAAGATAGCGATAGTACCGAAGATCACTACGGTGGCGACAGCGACCGTCACCTTACTGGCTTCCGCTTTCACTACCGGCTCGGTTGCCAACACGGCGGCGGCACCACAAATGCTGCTCCCCGCGCCAATCAGCCAACTGGTGTGGCGGTCCAGACCAAACACTTTTTGCCCCAGGAAACAGGCAATCATAAAGGTACTGCTTAGCGTTAACACATCAATCACGATACCGCTGACGCCGACGTCAGCAATTTGCGCGAAGGTGAGGCGGAAGCCGTAGAGGATGATCCCCAGACGTAATAAATGTTGTTTAGCAAACAGCACACCGCCGTCACAGCTTTTCCAGATGTGCGGATAGACGGTGTTGCCGAGAACCATCCCCAGTAAGATTGCTAAGGTGAGGGCGCTGAACCCGGCACCTGCAACGGCGGGAATGGATCCACCCCATAAGGCGACCCCAGTGATAACTGCACTCAGGGCGAGCCCCGGAATAAAATGCCACGCTGTACGACGATGAGTCTGCAAGGTGAGTTCTGTCATATCCTTCTCCTTTATCTGGGTAAAAGAGTACGGCGAAGTGGTTTAAAAATAAAATTGATTATATATTTATAATTAATCTATATAAGTGGTATACCCGTCATACTTCAGGTTGCATGTACGCTGGCTGCAACTCGAATTATTTAGGGTATAAGTAACGGTTATCCGGTGGAAAACGACTATGCATATCACCCTGCGACAACTTGAAGTGTTTGCTGAGGTATTAAAAAGCGGCTCAACGACCCAGGCGTCTGTCATGCTGGCATTGTCGCAGTCGGCGGTGAGTGCGGCACTTACCGATCTGGAAGGGCAACTCGGCGTGCAACTGTTTGACCGTGTTGGTAAACGACTGGTGGTCAACGAACACGGGCGCTTGCTCTACCCACGGGCGCTGGCGCTACTTGAGCAAACGACCGAAATCGAACAGCTTTTCCGCGAAGATAATGGCGCTATCCGGGTTTATGCCAGTAGCACCATTGGCAACTATATTCTCCCTGCCATGATCGCCCGCTATCGGCATGATTTCCCCGATTTGCCGCTGGAGCTTAGCGTGGGCAACAGCCAGGACGTGATCAATGCGGTGCTGGATTTCCGGGTAGACATCGGGCTGATTGAAGGGCCGTGTCACAGTACGGAAATTATCTCTGAACCGTGGCTGGAAGACGAGCTGGTGGTGTTCGCCGCACCGTCGTCACCGCTTACAAAGGGACCCGTTACGCTGGAACAACTGGCTGCTTCGCCGTGGATCCTGCGTGAACGAGGATCGGGTACGCGTGAACTGGTGGATTACCTGCTGTTGTCTCATTTGCCGAGATTTCAGATGGCAATGGAGTTGGGTAACTCCGAGGCCATTAAGCATGCAGTGCGCCATGGCCTTGGGATCAGCTGTTTGTCACGGCGGGTCATTGCCGAGCAGTTACAGGCGGGAACGCTGAGCGAAGTTCCTGTGCCGCTTCCACGTTTGGTCCGCACGCTGTGGCGTGTTCATCATCGACAAAAACATATCTCCAATTCCATTACGCGCTTTTTGCACTACAGCGACCAGGTAGAGCAGGGGAAATAGGACGTTCACTGTCGTAGCGACTCCTTTTTGCATAATGGCGGTTACGTTTTAACCGCCTTGCCCCCTCTATTTTCTGCTTTACTTATAATCCGCGGCCAGTCATGAAGGTCTCTTATAACAGCGCATTTGTGCCGGAAGAATGCCGTTTCGTCTGCTACAATCGCGCCTCATTTTTTGGATGGATAGCATTTTCACATGGTTTCCGAAACTAAAACCACAGAAGCGCCCACGCTACGTCGTGAACTGAAGGCGCGTCACCTGACGATGATTGCCATTGGAGGCTCCATCGGTACAGGTCTTTTCGTTGCATCTGGTGCAACTATTTCTGCAGCGGGTCCTGGCGGCGCGTTGTTCTCTTATATTCTGATCGGTCTGATGGTGTATTTCCTGATGACCAGCCTCGGTGAACTGGCGGCCTATATGCCGGTTTCTGGCTCGTTTTCCACCTACGGTCAGAACTACGTAGAAGAAGGCTTTGGCTTCGCGCTGGGCTGGAACTACTGGTACAACTGGGCGGTAACGATTGCCGTTGACCTGGTGGCCGCACAGCTGGTGATGAGCTGGTGGTTCCCGGACACGCCGGGTTGGATCTGGAGTGCGTTGTTCCTCGGCGTGATCTTCCTGCTGAACTACATATCCGTTCGCGGATTTGGTGAAGCGGAATATTGGTTCTCACTGATCAAAGTTACCACCGTCATTATCTTCATCGTAGTTGGCGTAATGATGATTTTCGGTATCTTCAAAGGCGCTCAGCCGGTGGGCTGGAGCAACTGGACGACCGGTGATGCACCGTTTGCCGGTGGTTTTGCTGCGATGATTGGCGTGGCGATGATCGTCGGCTTCTCCTTCCAGGGGACGGAGCTTATCGGTATCGCGGCAGGTGAATCTGAAGATCCTGAAAAGAACATTCCACGTGCGGTACGTCAGGTATTCTGGCGAATCCTGCTGTTCTATGTGTTCGCGATTTTGATTATCAGCCTGATTATTCCGTACACCGATCCAAGCCTGCTGCGTAACGATGTGAAAGACATCAGCGTTAGCCCGTTCACGCTGGTATTCCAGCATGCGGGTCTGCTGTCTGCTGCGGCGGTGATGAACGCGGTTATTCTGACGGCGGTACTGTCTGCAGGTAACTCCGGGATGTATGCCTCGACGCGTATGCTTTACACCCTGGCATGTGACGGTAAAGCGCCACGTATTTTCGGCAAACTGTCTCGCGGCGGCGTACCGCGTAACGCGCTGTATGCGACCACCGTGGTGGCGGGGCTGTGCTTCCTGACCTCGATGTTTGGCAATCAGACCGTATACCTGTGGCTGCTGAATACTTCCGGGATGACGGGCTTTATCGCCTGGCTGGGGATCGCCATTAGCCACTATCGCTTCCGTCGCGGTTATGTGCTGCAGGGCCACGATGTGAAGGATCTGCCGTACCGTTCTGGCTTCTTCCCGCTGGGTCCGATCTTCGCCTTTGTGCTGTGCCTGATTATCACTCTCGGCCAGAACTACGAAGCGTTCCTGAAAGACAGCATTGACTGGGGCGGCGTGATGGCTACCTATATTGGTATCCCGCTGTTCCTGATTATCTGGTTTGGCTATAAGCTGACCAAAGGAACCCATTTTGTCCGCTACAGCGAAATGAAATTCCCGGGTCGCGTGAAGAAATAACAGTATAAAAAGCATAACAAAAACCCCGGCATGATGAGTGCCGGGGTTTTTTATTGCGTCAAACTTAGAAGCTGTAAGTCATGCCAACAGTGTAACGACGACCATCGAGAACGGTGTCGTAGGTATCGTAATCGATTTGCTTATCCAGCACGTTATACACGCCAGCGGTCATCAACAGATCCTTGGTGGCATAGTAACGTAAACCCACATCGACCTGCGTATAGGACGGCGTACCCTGCGCCATGGAAGTACGGCTCAGGTATTCAGACGTTTTTCCACGCAGATTCAGGCGGCTCCAGAAACCGAGATCCTGCGTGGCCTGCCAGTCCAGCGTCGTGTTAAACATATGCTTCGGCATTTTGTTCAACGGCTGGCCGGAGAACTGACCGCTTTTCTGCTCAGATTCCGTGTAGGTGTAGTTCGCAGTCCAGTTGACGTCAGAGGTTATTTTCCAGCCGAAGGTGGATTCTACGCCACGCATATTGGCTTTATCGACGTTAACGCGATCGCTGACGAAGTCATAATGGGTATTGCCGATGGTGCAGGCCGGATCGGAACTGCTGTTACAACGGCGCACTTCAGTGATTTTGTTCTTGAAGTCGGTATTGAACAGGGTGACGCCTGCGTTGAGGTTATCGCCGTTATCCCACAGTAAGCCGATTTCTTCGCTGAGGCTTTTCTCCGGCTTCAGGTCCGGGTTGCCGACAATGATTCCGTTCAGACGACCGCCGCCGGTGACCTGTCCCCAGTTTGCTGATGACTGGCGCAGATCCGGGGCGCGATAGCCCGCCGAAACGCCGCCTTTTAAGGTCCATTGATCGCTCAGATGCCATACGCCATAGCCGCGTGGCGTCCAGTTGTCACCGTAGTTTTCATCCTTATCCATACGCAGACCGCCGGTCAGCGTAAAGGTATCGGTAACGGCCCATTCATCTTCAGCAAACAACGCCCAGCTCCAGCGGGTCAGTTTGTTCAGCCCATCAGCCGCTTGCAGCTGGTTGCCGTTATCGCGCAGTTTTTCATAACGGTATTGCCCGCCTAGCGTCAGGGTATGCGCCCCAAGGAAGACCTGGTTCTGGCTATTGAAAATCGTATTGTAAGACTTCATTTTGCGACCCGGGTTTTCGCTCTCTTCCTGCTGGACATAGCTGGTGGAGTTGAAGTCATCGTAATAACCGCTATGGGTTAAAGAATACGTCGTGTGCACATACTTGCTTTCGCTTTTGCTGTTTGGCTTACAGCTTCCGTTGCGGCAGTTTTCCTCAGCCATAGATTTGCCTGGGGTACTGTCGCGATCCTGCAATTCACGTGCGTAATCGAAATCGATGTCGTTTTTATCGTCTGGCGTAAAGTTCAGGGTTAAGCCCCCGTTACGCATACGCTGTTCATTGTAGCCATTGAGGATTTTATCTTCCGCCCGATGGGAGAATAACCCGGTCACCTTCGCGCCAAGTAATCCGTCAATCAGTGGCCCAGACGCATAGGCGTTGGTCTGGTAAATATCGCCGGAGTCTCTGTCTTCCTGGAAAGTGGCATCGCCGTGCAGAGAACCGGTCCAGGCTTTGGTATTCGACACTTTCTTGGTGATGACGTTAATGACACCGCCCATCGCGTCGGAGCCGTACAGGGATGACATCGGGCCACGGATGACTTCGATACGCTCGATGGATTCAAGCGGCGGCAGCCAACCTTGTTCAATACCTGAGTTGTCGCTATTAGGACGTGTGCCGCGGGTGCTGATGCGTTTACCGTTGACCAGGAAGAGCGTGTATTGCGAAGCCATACCGCGAATACTGATATCGCTGCTGCTCCCCCCGCCGGTGACGACGACGCCAGGGACATCTTTTAGCGCATCGGTGACATCGCGATAGGCTTTGTCCTCAATCTGCTGCTTGGTAATAACAGATATCGAAGCCGGGGCATCCTGAATTTTCTGCTCAAAGCCGGTAGCGGTAACTACCACGGTATCTTGTTCAGCGGCATGGCCGAGTGATGGGAGACTGGCGACGCATACTGCGGCAGCTACAGCCTTAACGTGAGGTATAGTCATTTGTATCATTCCATTTAAATGAATCAAACTGCGCGTCATGTGAAAGGCCATGACAATTGTATGTATTTGTCTTTTAAGGACTCTTTTCAGTAAAGAAGCGGGAGGATTGTACAAAAGTATGAATATTTGTAAACACAAATGATAATAGAAATCATTTGTGTTTGATGTGATTTGGGGTGAAATACTTTTTTAATCAATAAGATAGTGAAGGAAGAAAAAAGGAGAAAAAGTGAAGGAATGATGGAGGGATGAAGAAGATGGACACCTTTTTGACGCTGAAAGAACCCAACCGAAAGACAGCGGCGATGGCGCCACTGTCCTGTTATGGTTGGCTTATAGTCGATGGAATTTGGCGAGTAAGGCCAGTGACAAGGTGGTTAACAGGATTGCGATCACGGCATAGAGATAGACTCCAGACCACTCCCAGTTGTTCTTCACTAATATCACCGGTACGCCTGCTAACGCCGCGCCGACATAGCTAAACAATCCGCGGAAGCCAGTTATCGATCCCGCCGCATCTTTGTGAGTGACGTCCAGACAACCTACGGCAAAAAGCATATGCGGCCCGTACAGGGCGAAACCCATTATGGTGAAGAGAATGGCCGTAATGGTATATGAGGTATCCTGAACCAGTGGGATTAAGGTAATACATACGCACAGCATTAATGCGAATATTAAGCCTGTCATCCAGCGGTTACTTTTAAACATAAAGTCAGATAAGTAACCCGCCAGTAGCCCTCCGGCAAGTCCACCGGCTTCAAACCACGAGATAATGGAGTTGGCTTTAATCAGACTCCAGCCATGCACCTGAGAATAGTAAATTTGCGGCCAGTCATTGAGGATGGTGCGGGCAATATAAACGGACATATCGCCAATGATAATAATCCACACTAATGGGTTAATCAGGATATATTTGACGAAAATCTGCCAAAAGGAGAGATTTACCGGACTGGCTTTCACTTGGGCAAGCTCTGTTGGATCCTTACGCCATTCGCCAACGTTAGGCAAACCTAAGGTCCCGGGACGGTCTTTAATCGTAAAGAGCGCTACGATCCCCATCAGCAAGGAGATTGCGCCCGGTACATAAAAACCCATTTTCCAGCTACCGCTCCAGACAATCGCGAAACTTGTCAGCAGTGGGGCGAGACTACCGCCAATATTATGCGCCGCTTCAACGACCGCCCACCAACGTCCGCGTTCATTCTTGGAAAACCAGGATGCCATGATCTTTGCCATTGGTGGAAAACTGGTGCCCTGGAGGATAGCATTGAGGCTGTACAACACATAAAACGCGGCAACGCTGTCGGAAAAACCAAACAGAATATTAACGATCCCCACGCCAATGAGCACCGGGCCGGTCATGGCTTTCGGATTGATTTTATCAACCAGCATGCCGCCAACAAACTTCATTGAGCCATACAGGATGTAAAACAGTGAAGACATGATGGCAAAATCTTCTGCGGTCAGAGTGGTATCTGACAGCATGGCCGGCATGGCGGCTGAGAAGTTTTTACGTGTTAAATAAAAGACCGCGTAAGAGATAAAAACCGAGGTAATAATCTCTATCCTGAATTTTTTGTAAGTATGGTCAATCTCTTTTTTTTCTTTTACAACCGGCTTATCAGCCTGGCTGAATATAAATGATTTCAAGCTCATATGATCTTCCCTTCAGACAGTGCTTGTGGGGTTATAATCCATTTTCGATAAAGAACAAAAGCGACTCGAATCCGTGAAAATTAATCTGATTGTTAATTAAATTTCTGACCGCGGGTTTTGCTCGCCAGGCAATACCAGTGCCAGCATACGTGAGCATGGGAATATCGTTGGCGCCATCACCGCAGGCGATAATATTATGCTGAGGCATCTGCAGAGAGTCGGCAAGCATGGCCAATGTTTTTTGCTTATTTTCTGCATTCATGATTGGCGCGGAAATATTATCTGTCAGCATACCATTCCTGACTTCAACGGTATTTGAAAATATATAGTCCAGCTGATATTTCTGTTGTAAGCGGTGGGTGAAAATATCCAGTCCGCCGGAAATGATCGCTGTTTTAAATCCTTTCTGCTTGAGGAATGGCAAAATGGTGGTAATGCCGGGAGAGGCCGTCATCCGATCGCATACGGCATTAATGACATGGATGTGTGTCCCTTTTAACATTCCGATGCGCTGGGTGAAACTGTTATTGAAATCCAGTTTTCCTTCCATCGCTTGCTGCGTCAGTTTCGTTATCCGATCGGTGATGCCTAGCGCGCGGGCAATCTCATCCACACCTTCTTCCTCGATAAACGTCGAGTCCATGTCAAAGGCGATGATCCCGTTCATCGGGATGATTTGCGGTTTTAGGAAAAAATCAAATTGCTGAGTGAACGATGTAGCCCTTAGTTTCTTGTATATGTCATCGGTGAATATTTCATCGGGTATTGATAATTTTAAATACGGTTTATTGAATGCGGCTATAGATAATTGTTCCAGTGCGCACGGATATTGTTTGGTCTCGGTATTTAGAAATGTATTGTGCAGCCATGCCTGAAGTTTTTCAGGATCTTTTGCACTAATAAAATAAATAATTGCCATTATGTCACTCCTGTAAATTAAGGTTATTGTAATAGTCGAGGGTGACGATTGAATCCTGCTTTATCACAGATGTGAATGTTAAAAAAAAGATAAAATAGTATTGTTTTTTATACCAATAAATAAACAAAGTCTGAAAGGTATCATTTTTGATATACACGTCACGGTCTGTTGCTACTGGCGGTATATTCTATTTTAACTAACAGGGATGGGTCTAAAATGGAAAGTTGTATTGATATTTTTAAAGTCGTCATTGGGCCTTCCAGTTCAAGAACAGTAGGGCCAATGCGTGCCGCGTTTAACTTCATTTCACAATTAAAGCTACAGGAGATCTTACCGCTAACGCGAGAAATCGAGGTTGAGCTATACGGCGCGCTCTCATTAAGCCGCAAGTGTCATAACGTTGATATCGCTCTTTATCTGGGGCTGTTGGGCAATCAGCCGGATGATGTTGATTTACGCCAGCAGATGGATCTCATTAAACGTGCTGAACAGGACGGCACCCTGACGCTTTCTCCTTCAGTTACCGTGACGGTCGCGATTAAGCCGAATCAACAACCGCATTCTGGCCATCCCTATGCGATGACGTTTCGCGCCAGGGATGATTATTTTACGTTGTATGAAGAAACATGGTTTTCAACCGGCGCCGGACAGGTTCGCAAACCCGGCGAGCCGGCGCCCGAGAGAGCCGCGCAAAAAAACGCATTTCCTTTTGCGTTTCAAAATGCCGCGCAGCTGCAGGAACTGTGTCAGCGTAATGGACTATCCGTTGCGGCATTAATGATGAAAAATGAATTACAGGTGCATTCCCAGGCGGCGTTGCATGACTATTTCGCGTACGTTTGGGCGATAATGCAGCAGGCTGTCCATCGTGGTCTGCATACTGAAGGCCTACTGCCAGGCTCGTATCAGGTGCCGCGCAGGGCCTGCTCGCTCTATAAATTACTGGCAATGAAACCCTCTGCTAACGACTTTCTCACCAACCTCAACTGGGTGAATGCGTTTGCAATTGCCGTCAGCGAGGAAAACGCCGCTGGAGGGCGAGTGGTGACCGCGCCGACCAATGGTGCGAGCGGTATCATCCCTGCGGTCCTCAGTTGGTACGATAAGTTTGTCTGTAAGTTGGATAGCGCATCGGTTATCCGCTTTTTCCTCACCGCTGGCGCCATCGCGCTACTGTTCAAACAAAACGCGTCTATTTTAGGTTCTGAGGTTGGGTGTCAGGGAGAGATCGGCGTGGCCAGTTCGATGGCCGCAGCCGGATTAGCGGAACTGATGGGGGCGTCAGTTGCTCAGGTGCTGAATGCCGCAGAAATCACCATGGAGCACCATCTCGGACTGACCTGCGATCCGGTTGGCGGGCAGGTACAAATTCCCTGCGTCGAACGAAACGCGATTTCGTCCGTAAAAGCGATTAACGCCGCAACGATGGCGATGAGCCGTGTCAGCGAGCCATGCGTTTCGCTCGATGAGGTGATTGCCGCCATGTATGAAACGGGTAAAGACATGAGCGCGAAGTACCGTGAGACGTATCACGGCTGCCTTGGGAAAATTCAGCCCAAAAATCGGGGAGGGCGGCATGAAATATAACACCATGAATAATGATGAAATCATCTTGTCATTATGCGCTCGCATCAGAGAAACGCGGATTTCTCTGGCGCTAACGCAGCAGCAACTTGCTGACCGCGCACAGGTCGGCATTGCGACCATTAAACGCATTGAGAAAGGCGGCGGCCTCAATCTGGACACGCTTATCTCCCTGTTGCGTGCACTGAATAAGTTGCATCACCTGGATGCAATCTTATTCGAGTCTGAAGTGCGTAATTTTAACGAAGGTTATGAAGGCGGTGAGAGCGTGGGGAGATTACAGGTACGCCAACAGGCGGCCGATCTAAATCGTAAAGCGTCCGCGCCGCAGTCAGAAGAGATGAGCTACAGCGCGGCAATAGAAAATACGCTTTACTGGTGATCACTTCAGCAAATACTGGGCATGAAAGCGCAGGTGATCCTCAATAAACGACGCAATAAAGTAATAGCTGTGGTCGTAACCTGGCTGGATGCGTAGTGTCATTGGCCATGCGGTTTGACGGGCTATTTCGGCCAGCACTGCGGGCTGCAACTGATCGGCAAGAAACTGATCGCTGTCTCCTTGATCAATTAGCGTCGGAATCGCGTCTGTGGGCTTACTGGCCAGCATTAACGCGCAGCTATCCCACTCAGCCCATTGTGTTTTATCTTCACCCAGATAAGCGCTAAAAGCCTTCTCGCCCCACGGAACGCGACAAGGGTTTACGATCGGCGCAAAGGCTGAAACGCTGGTGTATCTCCCGGGATTTTTCAGCGCCATAATCAATGCGCCGTGACCGCCCATGGAGTGTCCGCTGATGGCGCAGCGATCGCTGACGTTAAACTGCGAATGAATCAGTGCCGGAAGCTCATCACGCAGATAGTCATACATGCGAAAATGCGTTGCCCATGGCTGCTGAGTGGCATTGAGGTAAAATCCCGCGCCCTGGCCTAAATCGTAGCCATCATCGTTGGCAACCTGCTCGCCGCGCGGGCTGGTGTCTGGCATCACCAGAACAATACCGAGCTCAGCCGCGATGCGCTGTGCGCCGGCTTTGGTGGTGAAGTTTTCATCATTGCAGGTCAGGCCCGACAGCCAGTACAGCACCGGAGGCGGGGCGTTATCGCGGGGTGGTGGAAGAAAAATACTGAAGGTCATGGCGCAATTTAACGTGGCGGAGTCGTGACGCCAGCGTTGCTGCCAGCCTTCAAAACAGCGGTGCTCTTCAAGCATTTCCATGCGTGGCTCCTTGTTGTGTTGAACCTGTATGTGTTTGCGAACTCACCATAATACAGATTATTCATTGCACTGTGAGTAACTTTCACTTCCGCATTGAGCAAACATACTTCATCATCTATATAACTTTACATTAACACTCGACGTCACCGGGCTGAACAGAAAGTGAAGTTGCTACAGCTGAAAGGCTGTGCCAATTTCAATAATTATCGCGGTGAATACTGGATTATGTGCGCCGCCTCACGCACAATGTTCTGGCTGTGATACAGCCTAAAAACTTTGCCCCATGCAGGGCAGAGGCGCCCCACCTGCAGGAGAAGAATAAATGTCATCACTCAGTAAAGAAGCGGCACTGGTTCATGAAGCGCTGGTTGCGCGTGG
Organism: Citrobacter sp. ABFQG; assembly: GCF_004322975.1. NCBI lineage: Bacteria > Pseudomonadati > Pseudomonadota > Gammaproteobacteria > Enterobacterales > Enterobacteriaceae > Citrobacter > Citrobacter sp. ABFQG. Next base: position 3,892,896 of record NZ_CP036435.1, on the reverse strand, counting down.
TCTCGAAACCCCGCTGCGCCCGCCCGTGCAAGAGATGGATAACGAAACACGCAAACGTCTTATCTCTGGCCATATGACCGAGATTATGCAATTGCTCAATCTCGATTTGAGCGATGACAGTCTGATGGAAACTCCGCATCGCATTGCGAAAATGTATGTCGATGAGATTTTCTCCGGCCTCGATTACGCCAACTTCCCGAAAATCACCGTCATTGAAAATAAAATGAAGGTGGACGAGATGGTCACGGTCCGCGATATTACGTTGACCAGCACCTGCGAACACCACTTTGTCACTATCGATGGCAAAGCGACGGTGGCGTATATTCCGAAAGATTCGGTTATTGGTCTGTCGAAGATTAACCGCATTGTGCAGTTCTTCGCCCAGCGCCCACAGGTACAGGAACGCCTGACCCAGCAAATTCTCACCGCGCTGCAAACGCTGCTCGGGACGAATAATGTGGCGGTGTCGATTGATGCGGTGCATTACTGTGTGAAAGCGCGCGGCATTCGTGATGCGACCAGTGCGACCACCACCACTTCTCTTGGTGGATTGTTTAAGTCCAGCCAGAACACGCGTCAGGAATTCCTGCGCGCAGTACGTCATCACAACTGATTAGGGCAGGAACCATGGAGCGTAATGTCACGCTGGATTTTATTCGTGGCGTCGCCATTCTTGGTATCCTACTTCTCAATATTAGCGCCTTTGGCTTGCCAAAGGCGGCATATCTCAATCCTGCGTGGTATGGCGACATCACCTTATCCGATGCCTGGACCTGGGCGCTGCTCGATCTCTTTGCGCAGGTAAAATTCCTCACGCTGTTTGCGCTGCTGTTCGGTGCCGGTCTGCAAATGCTGCTCCCACGCGGTAAACGCTGGATCCAGTCACGGCTTACGCTGCTGGTGCTATTGGGTTTTATTCACGGTTTACTCTTCTGGGATGGCGATATCCTGCTGGCATATGGCTTGATCGGCCTGATTTGCTGGCGGCTGATCCGGGATGCGCCGTCGGTAAAAAGCTTATTTAACACTGGTGTGCTGCTGTATCTGGTGGGCGTTGGCGTACTGCTGCTGTTGGGTGTGATCTCCGGGAGCGAAACCAGCCGCGCCTGGACGCCGGATGCTTCAGCGTTGCTGTATGAAAAATACTGGAAAGTGAACGGCGGAATGGAAGCAATCAGCAATCGCGTGGATATGATGTCCAATAGCTTGCTGGCGTTGGGTGCTCAGTACGGCTGGCAACTGGCGGGGATGATGCTGCTCGGCGCGGCATTAATGCGCAGCGGTTGGCTAAAAGGGCAGTACAGTTTGCAGCACTATCGACGTACCGGCGTGCTGCTGGTCATCGTTGGGATGGCGATAAACCTGCCTGCTATCATCGCTCAGTGGAATCTGGACTGGGGCTACCGCTGGTGTGCTTTCCTGTTACAAGCCCCGCGAGAGCTGGGAGCGCCGATGCAGACCATTGGTTACGCCGCGCTGATGTACGGTTTCTGGCCGCAGCTTAGCCGTTTAAAATGGGTCATTGCCGTCGCCTGTGTGGGACGCATGGCGTTAACCAACTATCTGTTACAAACCTTAATCTGTACCACGCTGTTCTATCAATTCGGCTTATTTATGAAATTCGACCGGCTGGAGCTGCTGTATTTCGTCATCCCGGTCTGGGTCATTAACTTACTTTTCTCCGTGATATGGCTACGTTATTACCGCCAGGGCCCGGTGGAATGGCTGTGGCGTCAATTAACCATGCGTGCTGCAGGGACATCATTACCGCGAACATCCAGATAACGATCTGGATCACATTCATTAACAAAATGGATGTAAGCGCTTTCATTCCTGTGACATCACTCACGCAGTCCGTTTCATTGTGCTGACAAAATACCCAGCCTGGGGTGTCTGCGGGCAGCCGCAATCTAAAACAGGGCAGTGAATATGGTAACCATTCGTGATGTGGCACGGCAGTCTGGCGTTTCTGTAGCGACCGTTTCCCGCGTACTGAACAACAGTGCGCTGGTGAGTCCCGATACGCGTGAAGCGGTAATGAAAGCAGTCACTCAGCTTGGCTATCGACCTAATGCCAACGCACAAGCGCTGGCGACGCAGGTAAGCGATACGATTGGTGTTGTCGTCATGGATGTATCAGATGCGTTTTTTGGCGCGCTGGTAAAAGCCGTGGATATGGTTGCCCAGCAGCATCAGAAGTATGTCCTGATTGGCAACAGCTACCATGAGGCGGAAAAAGAACGTCATGCCATTGAGGTGTTGATTCGCCAACGCTGTAACGCATTGATTGTACACTCTAAAGCACTGAGCGATCGGGAACTGGCCGAGTTTATGGATCAAATCCCCGGCATGGTGCTGATCAATCGCCTGGTACCGGGTTACGCCCACCGTTGCGTCTGCCTGGATAACATCAGCGGCGCTAAAATGGCGACCCGTATGTTGCTGAATAATGGTCATCAACGCATCGGTTATCTGGCATCAAGCCATCGCATTGAAGATGACACCATGCGCAAAGAAGGGTGGTTAACTGCTCTGAAAGAGCAGGGGATTGTTGCGGCAGAAAGCTGGGTCGGCACCGGTTCGCCCGATATGCAGGGCGGAGAGTCTGCGATGGTGGAATTGCTGGGGCGCAATTTACAACTGACAGCGGTCTTCGCTTATAACGACAATATGGCAGCTGGCGCACTGACCGCGCTAAAAGATAACGGTATCGCTATTCCATTACACCTTTCAATCATTGGCTTCGATGATATTCCCATCGCGCGTTACACCGATCCGCAGCTAACCACCGTGCGCTATCCCATTGCCTCTATGGCAAAAATGGCGACGGAACTTGCACTACAGGGCGCGGCTGGCACGTTGGATCCGCAGGCGACGCATTGCTTTATGCCGACGCTGGTACGTCGCCATTCAGTGGCGCTGCGGCAGAATGCGGCACCGATCACTAACTTATAACGCAGCGCGATGTAACCGCTTTCAATATGTGAGTAAATTCACAGTATATTAACAATGCGATAGCTATGATGACACTGTTTGTTGCGCTGTAACTACTATGTAACGGTGAATAATCACTTTCATCGAGGTATAGCTGCCTTAAACGATAATTAAAGCCTGTTTTGGGAGCGTTGCCAGACACGGAAGAAATATTTTTAAAAGTGAGCTTCGGCGTTCAGTAACACTTCAGTAACGTTCTGCCTGCCGAGTATTTATCTCAAGTACTACCCTGCATAATAAAACCGGAGATACCATGAATAAGAAGGTGTTGACCCTGTCTGCTGTAATGGCAAGCATGTTATTCGGCGCGGCTGCGCACGCTGCTGATACCCGTATTGGTGTGACTATCTATAAGTATGACGATAACTTTATGTCAGTGGTACGTAAGGCTATTGAAAAAGATGCCAAAGCGGCGCCAGATGTACAACTGCTGATGAACGACTCGCAGAACGACCAGTCCAAACAAAACGATCAGATCGACGTGCTGCTGGCAAAAGGCGTTAAAGCACTGGCGATTAACCTGGTTGACCCGGCAGCTGCAGGCACGGTCATTGAAAAAGCACGCGGACAGAACGTACCGATCGTGTTCTTCAACAAAGAACCTTCTCGCAAGGCGCTGGACAGCTATGACAAAGCGTATTACGTCGGTACTGACTCTAAAGAGTCCGGTATTATTCAGGGTGATTTGATTGCCAAACACTGGGCAGCTAACCCGAACTGGGACCTGAACAAAGACGGCAAAATTCAGTTTGTTCTGCTGAAAGGCGAACCGGGACACCCGGATGCTGAAGCACGTACTACTTACGTGATTAAAGAGCTGAACGACAAAGGCATTAAAACTGAGCAACTGCAGTTAGATACTGCAATGTGGGATACCGCTCAGGCGAAAGATAAGATGGATGCGTGGATGTCCGGTCCGAACGCGAACAAAATCGAAGTCGTTATCGCCAACAACGATGCGATGGCAATGGGCGCAGTTGAAGCGCTGAAGGCACACAATAAAACCAGCGTACCGGTATTTGGCGTGGATGCCCTGCCTGAAGCACTGGCGCTGGTGAAATCTGGCGCTATGGCCGGTACCGTGCTGAACGATGCTAATAACCAGGCGAAAGCCACCTTTGATCTGGCGAAAAACCTGGCTGATGGCAAAGGTGCGGCAGATGGCACTAACTGGAAAATTGAGAACAAGATTGTTCGCGTTCCGTACGTAGGTGTCGATAAAGATAATCTGGCCGAGTTCACCAATAAGTAAATACTCCGTCTGTGGGCGCAATTTCATTGCGCCCTTAATAACGCACTCTGCAAGGCCAACAAGGTATAATTATGGTCAGCACACATACTCAGTCGTCAGGCGAATACTTGTTGGAAATGACCGGCATCAACAAGTCCTTCCCCGGCGTTAAGGCGCTTGATAATGTCAATTTAAAAGTCCGCCCGCATTCTATTCACGCCTTAATGGGGGAGAATGGCGCGGGGAAATCAACATTATTGAAATGTCTTTTCGGCATCTATCAAAAAGATTCCGGCAGTATTTTATTTCAGGGTAAAGAAATCGATTTTCATTCTGCTAAGGAAGCGCTTGAGAATGGTATTTCGATGGTACACCAGGAATTAAACCTGGTATTACAACGCTCTGTGATGGACAACATGTGGCTGGGACGCTATCCCACCAAAGGCATGTTTGTCGATCAGGAAAAAATGTACCGCGATACCAAAGCGATATTTGATGAACTGGATATTGATATCGATCCGCGTGCGCGCGTCGGCACATTATCCGTTTCACAAATGCAGATGATTGAAATTGCGAAGGCGTTCTCCTATGACGCCAAAATCGTCATCATGGATGAACCAACGTCATCGTTAACCGAGAAAGAAGTTAATCATCTGTTCACTATCATCCGTAAGCTGAAAGAGCGTGGATGCGGTATTGTTTATATTTCTCACAAAATGGAAGAAATCTTCCAGCTGTGTGATGAAATTACCGTACTACGCGACGGCCAGTGGATTGCGACCCAGCCGCTGGAAGGGCTGGATATGGATAAGATCATCGCCATGATGGTTGGGCGTTCACTGAACCAACGTTTTCCGGATAAAGAAAACAAACCTGGTGAAGTCATTCTGCAAGTGCGTAACCTGACCTCGCTGCGTCAGCCGTCGATTCGTGATATCTCGTTTGATTTACACAAAGGGGAAATTCTCGGGATTGCCGGTCTGGTGGGGGCAAAACGCACGGATATTGTTGAAACGCTTTTTGGTATTCGTGAGAAATCATCGGGTACGATTACGCTACACGGCAAAAAGATTAATAACCACAGTGCAAATGAAGCCATCAACCATGGTTTTGCGCTGGTCACGGAAGAGCGCCGCTCAACCGGTATTTATGCGTATCTGGACATTGGTTTTAACTCGTTAATTTCTAATATCCAAAATTACAAAAACAAAGTCGGTCTGTTGGATAATTCCCGCATGAAGAGTGACACCCAGTGGGTAATTGACTCCATGAGGGTGAAAACACCGGGCCATCGTACGCAAATCGGTTCACTTTCTGGCGGTAATCAGCAAAAGGTGGTTATTGGCCGTTGGTTATTAACGCAGCCAGAAATTCTGATGCTGGATGAACCGACGCGTGGAATCGATGTTGGTGCGAAATTTGAAATTTACCAGTTAATTGCCGAACTCGCGAAAAAGGATAAGGGGATTATTATTATTTCCTCTGAAATGCCGGAGCTGCTGGGTATTACCGATCGTATTCTGGTGATGAGCAATGGTCTCGTTGCCGGAATTGTTGACACTAAAACAACAACGCAAAACGAAATCCTCCGTCTTGCGTCTTTGCACCTTTAAGATTAGGGGCTCCTCATGAGTGCGTTAAATAAGAAAAGTTTTCTTACTTACCTGAAAGAAGGCGGAATTTACGTTGTTCTTTTGGTTTTGCTGGCGATTATTATTTTCCAGGATCCCACTTTCTTAAGCTTACTGAACCTGAGTAATATTCTCACGCAATCCTCGGTGCGTATTATTATCGCATTGGGTGTGGCTGGACTGATTGTTACCCAAGGGACCGACCTGTCGGCGGGGCGTCAGGTTGGCCTGGCGGCAGTGGTGGCAGCGACTTTGTTGCAGTCGATGGAGAATGCCAACAAGGTGTTCCCGGAAATGGCGACGATGCCGATCATTGTAGTGGTGCTGATTGTCTGCGTGATTGGTGCCATTATCGGTCTGGTGAACGGTATTATCATTGCTTACCTGAACGTGACGCCGTTTATTACCACCCTGGGTACGATGATTATCGTTTACGGGATCAACTCCCTGTACTACGACTTCGTCGGCGCATCGCCAATCTCTGGCTTTGACAGCGGATTTTCAACCTTTGCACAGGGCTTTATTGCACTGGGCAGTTTCCGACTCTCCTACATCACCTTCTACGCGCTGATTGCCGTGGCCTTTGTGTGGGTGCTGTGGAACAAGACCCGCTTCGGTAAAAACATTTTCGCCATCGGCGGAAACCCGGAAGCTGCGAAAGTGTCTGGGGTAAACGTTGCGCTGAACCTGTTGATTATCTATGCGTTGTCTGGCGTGTTCTATGCCTTCGGTGGTTTGTTGGAAGCCGGGCGTATCGGCTCGGCGACCAACAACCTCGGCTTTATGTATGAGCTGGATGCGATTGCGGCGTGCGTGGTTGGTGGCGTGTCATTCAGCGGCGGGGTAGGTACCGTGTTTGGCGTGGTGACCGGTGTGATTATCTTCACCGTCATCAACTACGGTCTGACCTATATCGGCGTAAACCCTTACTGGCAGTATATTATCAAGGGCGGCATTATCATCTTCGCGGTCGCGCTGGACTCACTGAAGTACGCGCGTAAGAAGTAATCGTACAACGTAAAAAGCCCGGTGCAGCGCAACCTGCACCGGGCTTTTTTATCTGCGTTACAACGTTAACGCATGTTCTTTCTCTCCGGGTTTAAATTTCACCTCGCCCAGATCAATACAGGCTACCGGGCAAACGTGACCGCACAATAAACATCCCACACATTTTTCCGTATTGCAGTGCGGTGTACGTGTTTCCTCATTCCATTCCATCGCCTGATGCCCGCCGTCATAGCAGGAGATGTAGCAACGACCACAGCCGACGCATTTATCAAGATGGATGTTCGGATAGACAATGTAGCTACGGTCAAGCTCCTCGGCGGGGATGATATTGGCATTGGCCAGACCCACCATCTCCTCCAGTGAGTCAAGCCCTTGATCGGCGAGGTAATGTGACAGCCCGCTGATCATGTCCTCCACAATCCGATATCCATACTGCATGATCCCGGTGGTCACCTGCAGCGTGGCAGCGCCTAACAGTAAAAACTCGGCGGCATCTTCCCAGGTCTCAATTCCTCCAATGCCGCTAATCGGAAAATCCCGCAGTTCAGGGTGCATGCGTAGTTGTTGGATAAATCTCAAAGCAATAGGTTTAACGGCCTTGCCGGAGTAGCCGGAAATACTGGATTTACCGTTGACGACCGGCATCCCGATTTTCCTGTTCAGGTCGATATTAGTGATGGATTTAACCGTATTGATGGTCGCGATGCCGTCGGCTCCTCCGCGTTTTGCCGCCAGCGCCACCTCACACATATCACCAATATTTGGTGTCATTTTAGCCAGCATTGGCAGGGGCGAACCGCGTTTAACCGCCCGACAGTATTTTTCAACCAACTCAGGGCTTTGTCCTACATCGCTGCCCATAGCATGCGAGGTCATTTGCGGGCAGGAGAAGTTACACTCGATCATATCTGCACCCGCTTCTTCAACCAGGCGGGCCAGTTCCTGCCATTGCTGCTCATTTTCCCCCATGATCGACGCAATCAGGACCTTATCCGGGTAGTCTTGTTTCAGTCGCCGAATAGCAGCCAGATTCTCCTCCAGCGGATGCTCGGCAATTTGCTCCATGTTTTTGAAGCCAATAAAGCCGGTATCTTCTTTGCTGAGATGGTCAAAGCGCGGGGAGACTTCATTCGCAATAAAGAACCCGATCGTTTTAAAAACAATGCCGCCCCAACCGCTATCATAGGCTTTGGCGCACATTTCATAGCAGTTGCCCACCGGAGAGGAAGAGAGGCAGAACGGGTTGGGAAATTTGACGCCGCAAAAGGTAATAGAAAGATCTTTCGTTAACATGAGCAAGCTCCCTCTAAATAGTGATGAATGGCCTGAGCGGCTTCTTTTCCGGTTTTCACGGCGTAAACGACCGTTTTATCGCCTTCAACAATATCGCCCGCAGCAAACAGAACCGGATCGGCGGTTTGGTAGTTTTGCGTATTGATAAGATTGCGTTGTGGCTTTAACGTGGCGAAATTATCAAGCTGAGCGTGTTGACCGACGGCAAGAATAATGTGCTCGGCTTCTAGTGTGAGTTCGCCTGGCAGGCGTACGTGCTTAAAGGTAACTTGATTTCCGCTTACCGCCACGGGCGTGAAACCGTCAATAATCGACACGCCTAATGCCTGGGTGCTGCTGAATTCTTTATCGCTGGCCGGAAAATCAGCCAGTTCTTCACGCGCGACACAAGTGACTGACGGGCAGCCCAGCAGTTTCAACGTACTGGCGACATCCATCGCCACGTCGCCACCGCCGATGATCAATACACTTTTGGCGACGGTAATATCGCCGCTGGCTTGTCGGGCGCGTTGCAGAAAATCGACGGCAATTTCAACGTGATTCGCTTGCTCAAAAAGAGGCAATGTTGAGCCGTAAGACATACCTGGGGTAACCAGTACGGCGCGATATTCTGCTTTGAGTTGCTCAACGGAAAGGGCATTGCCGACTTCACAATTGCACTTGATGGTCACGCCCATTTCAACGATACTGGCAATTTCATGATCCAAAACCGAATGCGGCAAACGAAACTCTGGGATGCCATAGCGCAACCAGCCGCCTGGCTGAGCCTGTTTTTCGAAGATGGTTACGTCATAACCAAGATTGCTCAGCGTTACGCTGGCCTGTAATCCTGCCGGACCTGCACCGATAATGGCGACCTTGCCCAGCGTTTTTGTTGCTGGCTGATATATTTTCATCGCGGTCTGCTGTTCAAAATCGGTTATAAAGCGCTGCAGACGCGCAATATCAATAGGTTTATCAATTCCTGAACGCGTACACCCGCGCTGGCATAATTTTTCGGTTGGGCAAACTCGAGCGCACACCGCACCGAGCGCATTATTTTCGCGGATAGTTTCGGCTGCGCCTTTAAAATTACGGAAATAAATGGAGCGAATAAATTTCCCCGGGTCGGTTTGCGCCGGGCAATCCTGACTACAGGGGGCATCGTGACATAATAAACAGCGGGAAGCCTCTTTTATTGCTAATAATGGGGTAAAAGCAGGCGTGAGCTCATCCAGATAATTTTGTTGTGGCATATTTTCTTCCTTAATGCTTGAGTAAATTAAGGCAAACCGTTAATAACAAAATATAAAAAGTGAAAGGCTATTCTTAAGGCTAAGCACTGCAGGAAGAGTATTCTGTGAAAGGATTCACAAATAGAAGATAGTTTGAGGGAAATGCTGACGGGCAGCATTAATCCCTTATCTTGAAATGGTAACTATTATCAAAATATTAGCTATTCTCAAACGCTAATATAAAGGCAAATGCGTTATCGATAAAAAACTAAGTAAATAACCATACCGAAGGATAAGCACCCGCATCCAGCATAAACCAGTACGTAAGACCAAAATTGCAGTGGCTCTTGATTGCGATAAGCGAAAACCGGTTCACGCGCATTCTTTTTAATTTTATCTACGGCTCCCGAGCGCCAGCCTTTCCAGGCTTCACGAAAACAAAACACGGGAATGAGCAGAAAGGCCAACACGACGAAAAGGGTTTGTACATCCATGCTTATTTTCCTTGTTTCTTTTGTAATTCGAGCAGTTGTTCAGGCGTGACTGCCGGATATCCCTGTGCATCGTCCGGTACCTGATGCATGGTAGGGATAGGGACCAGTGGGCCTAAAAAGCGGGGTTCACGTTTAAAAATGTAGAGATCGGCAAGTGCGCCAAAACGGGCGCCAAATTCACGTACCCGCACGGTGAGCATATCTTTTGGCGAAGGTACGGCGTAGCACTGGGCCTGGATACCCATATGGAGCGCAATAAACAAGGCACGCTCACAGTGGAATCGCTGGGTAATAATGATGAAATCGTTGGTATCGAACACCTTACGGGTACGCACGATGGAGTCGAGCGTTCGGAACCCGGCGTAATCAAGCACGATGTCAGCGGGATCGACGCCTGCGGCAATCAGATCTTTACGCATCGTCATGGGTTCGTTGTAGCTTTGCTGCGCGTTGTCGCCGCTTAACAGCAGATAGTTTACCTTCCCGCTGTTATAGGCGTTCAATGCGCCCTGAATGCGGTAGCGGTAATACTGATTGATGACGCCGGTGCGGTAATACTTCGCCGTGCCCAGAACCACACCTACCTGGCGGTAGGGTAAATCCTGCAGTTCGTCGTAAATGTAGGGAGCAGTCTTCCAGCTCATCCACCGATCGAGTCCAAGCACAGTCAAAAGCAGCAAGCCTAGCAGGACTAACAGGCTGTAAAACACGCGCTTTAACATGCAGAAAACTCGTTATTTGGATGGAATTTCAATCAGGCTACTTTACCCGAAGACGTAGCGCAAGAAACAGCAATCTGATTGAGGGGATTTTAGTCACTGTTGCCCGATGGCGTTACGCCATCGGGCAACACGACTTAGTCGAGTAGCACGCGCTCTATATTGTCGCAGCCCAGTGCTTTCAGCGTGGCAGATGTCGCATCCCACTGAATTAACGGCGCATCGGCTTTTTCAGCCAGCACGGCGCGTTGGATATCTGGATAATCATAACCGTTCAGATTCAACAGGTTCAACGCGCCTTGCAGTGGTGGCAGGGTTGGGTTAAAAGCAGCATTTTCAGCATAGCTGCCGCTAAAAATACGACCATCTTTACACTCCAGCGCCACGCCGCTTGGGGATTTGCTGTACGGCATATGACATCTGTTGGCAGCGGTGATTGCTGCCTGGGTCAACGCATCGCCCTGCAGTGCGAAGCCGTGATCCTGATCGTCCATCAGCAGCGTTTTAATCTCCAGATCTTTCGGGCCGAAGGCATCTGGCAGGTAATCGCGCAGCACATGTGGCGCACGTCCCGGCAGATGAATACGTAAATCCAGTCCGCTGTTTAGTTCGTTCATAAACTGGCGACAGTGGCCGCACGGCGTGTAGTTGACGGTGATGGCGGCGAGCCCTTTTTCACCGCGCAGCCAGGCGTGGCTGATAGCGCTTTGCTCGGCATGAACAGTTTGCTGCATGGTCGCGCCCAGGAACTCCATGTTCCCACCGAAGTACCAGTTGCCGCTGATGCCGCGAGAAATAGCCCCAACGTTGAAATTGGACAGTGGAGTACGCGCGCAGGCCGCAGCCAGCGGCAGCAGAGCGAATGCCAGCGCGTCTTCGTCCAGTCCCGATTCGCGTTTCAGCAAAGAGACCTGCTCAGCAGTCAGCATGGCGGGGAAATGCGAATCCGCCAGAACAGGGGCCAGGGCTGATTGCAAGTTATCCGCGAGTTGGGCAAAAGCAGTTTGAAAACGTGGATGCATGGCGATGCCTCATAACAATGTAATGGAATCGTAGTTTACGGGCCCGTTATGGCTTTATATGTGATCCAAATCCCATTGTGTATGCAACTTATGAAACTTAAATGAAAAATGTGCAACGCATCGCAAATAAATAGCTAAAAAATGAAGGTTAACCCACCACCGCCAGAATAATCGGGAACAGGAATGGGGCAACCAACGAGGTGATAATGCCGCAAATAACCAGTGCCAGAGAGCTAAACGCGCCTTCCTGGTAGTCCAGTTCTGCACAGCGTGCGGTACCCAGGGCGTGCGACGCGGTGCCCATTGCCAGCCCCCGAGCGGCCTTGGTGCGAATACGCATCGCATTAAGCAACGTATGACCAAATACTGCCCCGAGGATACCGACAAAAATAACGCATACGGCGCTGATAGCCGGAATGCCGCCAATACTGCCTCCCACGGCCATAGCGATAGGCGTGGTGACCGATTTTGGCATGATAGACGCGGCAATTTGCGGTGATGCGCCCATCAACAAAGCGATTGTTGTACCTGTTACCATCGCCACAACGCTCCCGGCAAAACAGATAGCAATGATTGATTTCCAGCGGGCGCGAATTTGGTGCAACTGTTCGTATAACGGATAGGCCAGCGCGACCACCGCAGGTTGCAGTAAATCGTTCAGTACTTCGCTGCCTTTGAAATAGTGATCGTAGGGAATGCCGGTCAGCAGCAGAATGGGAATAATCACCACCATGGCAACCAGCAGCGGGTTCAATAGCGGCATTTTAAATCGTGCAGCCAGCTTACGTGCGCCAAAAAATACCGCCAGCGTAAGAGGTAACGACCACCAGATATACGACATCATTCTTTTGACCCTTTTTGCCCAACGATTTTGCGTTCACCGTGCACAATGTGCGAGCTCCAACTCACCACCAGGAAAACGACCAGCGTACTGATGGTACAGGACACCACTACCGGACCAAATTGTGCGCGGAGCAGGTCAAAGTACTGCATGATCCCCACGCCAATCGGGACAAACAGCAGGGCCATATAACGAATCAGCACGTAGCAGCCAGGGTTAACCCATTTTGCCGGTAACACCTGCAAAGCCAGTAAGACAAACAGAATCAGCATGCCGATAATGCTGCCCGGAATGGTGATAGGAAGTAGCGACGCAAGAAAAATACCTGCGTAGAGGCAGGCATAAATCAGGACGAATGCGCGCAAATATTGCCAGATAACGTTCAGTGCTTTGCTCATAGTTGAAACCCTTGACGAGACTGATTCATCATACAATTAAACTTAAAAACGTGCTACCGATCACATCATGAATTCTAAGCATAGAGGAAATAGATATCTGGAACATCGGGCGATGGCCCTAACTCTCCGCGCTAAGCCTGTGCCAGATAATACAAAAAACGATTCAGGGCGGTAGTAGGTGTTTCGTTGTTGCGCCAGAATACGCCGACGCTGCCTTTTTGTTCAATCTTCGGCAGATTCAGAATAGCCAACTGCCCCTGGGCGGCATACCGTTGTGCCAGACGCAAAGAAAGAATAGAGATCATATCGCTACTTTGCAGCAGGTTGGTACTGACGTTGATCGACGCCGATTCAATGATGTTTTCCGGCAACATGACGCCGTTATCAACCAGCGCGTTATCAATGCTTATCCGGATAGGGGTTCCTGTTGGCCAGACAATCCAGCGCCAGTTCGCCAGATCGTGCCAGGTGAGCAAGGGATATTTTGCCAAGGGATGATCGGGACGGGCGACGAAACAGACCGGCTCGGTATAGAGCACCTGGTAATTGAGCGGCAACTGAAGCGCCCGGCCACCGACGCGACCGACGACGACATCCACCGAACCCGCGAGCAGATCGTGCAGCAGCGGGGTCATCACTTTCTCTTCGATATTAAGGTTCAGGGTTGGCAACTCTTTGAGCAAACCCAGTATTGCCAGTGAAACGCAGTCGGTCGCTACGGGTGAGCAGCCAATCTTCAGACTTCCCACCAGGCCGCCTTGCTTAAAACGGGCGATTTCATATTGCGAACGTTCCATATCATTGAGCAGGCGTTGGGCATGCTGCAGTAACAGCTTGCCGCCTTCGGAAGGACGCAAGCCTTTGCTGTGACGTTCAAAGAGGGTGATGCCAATCTCTTCTTCGAGCTGTGATAACCATTTTGACAACGCTGGCTGGGTGATATTCATCATCCGTGCGACGTGAGTCAGATTTCCCTGTTCGCCCAGCGCGATAAGCGTTTGCAGGTGTTGCAACTTAAGTTTCTGCGCCCAATTTGCCATTTGCTATAACCTCCAGGTTATGCCTCTGCATGAAAAGCCATTGTACATTTCATCTCCAAACATACAAAGTCGCAACATACCTAAAACAAAACAGACATCTACTCTACCTGCACTGAGGCATTCACTATGACTCATCAACGTGATCTACAAGCACTGATCGATTCCGCTCCCGTCGGTAAGACCCAGTGGCGCGTTATCATTTGCTGTTTTCTGGTCGTCATGCTCGACGGATTTGATACCGCAGCTATTGGCTTTATCGCTCCCGACATTCGTACTCACTGGCAGCTGACTGCCGGCGATCTGGCGCCGTTGTTTGGCGCAGGCCTGTTGGGGCTAACCGCTGGCGCATTGCTCTGCGGCCCATTGTCTGACCGTTTTGGCCGTAAACGGGTGATTGAACTCTGCGTGGCGCTGTTCGGCGCCCTGAGCCTGATTTCGGCTTTTTCTCCCGATCTACAAACGCTGGTTATTTTGCGATTTCTTACCGGGTTAGGTTTGGGCGGCGCGATGCCAAATACCATCACCATGACGTCAGAGTACCTGCCAGCGCGGCGGCGTGGCGCGCTGGTGACCATGATGTTTTGTGGATTTACCCTGGGGTCGGCGATGGGTGGAATTGTGAGCGCGCAACTGGTGCCGGTTATTGGCTGGCACGGCATTCTGGTGCTGGGAGGCGTTCTACCACTCATGCTGTTTGTGGCTCTGCTGTTTGCGCTACCGGAATCCCCGCGCTGGCAGGTTCGTCGCCAACTGCCGCAAAACGTGATTGCCAGAACCGTTAGCGCCATCACCCGGGAACGTTATGACACTACCCATTTTTATCTCAACGAGGGCACCGCGATTGCTAAAGGAAGCATTCGCCAGCTGTTCGTCGGGCGACAGCTGCCCATTACCCTGATGCTATGGGTAGTGTTCTTTATGAGCTTGCTGATTATTTATCTGCTCTCCAGTTGGATGCCAACGCTGTTAAACCATCGTGGAATTGATCTGCAGCATGCCTCATGGGTAACTGCCGCCTTCCAGATTGGAGGAACGCTGGGGGCGCTGGCGCTGGGCATGCTGATGGATAAATACAATCCTTTCCGCGTGCTGGCCGTGAGTTATGCACTGGGCGCAGTGTGCATCGTCATGATTGGCCTGAGCGAGAACGGTCTGTGGTTGATGGCTCTGGCTATTTTTGGCACCGGCATTGGTATCAGCGGTTCTCAGGTTGGTCTAAATGCGTTAACCGCCACGCTATATCCGACACAAAGCCGGGCGACGGGCGTCAGCTGGTCTAATGCGGTGGGGCGCTGCGGCGCGATTGTCGGCTCGCTTTCTGGCGGCGTGATGATGGCGATGAATTTCTCATTCGATAACCTGTTTTTCATTATTTCCGTCCCGGCGGCCATCAGCGCGGTGATGCTTACGCTGCTGACGGTTGTTATCCGCCAGTCGGCCTCTGCCTCAAATACTCTGCCTCGCGCAGGTGTTGTGAATGAATAAGGAGAATCCCTATGTCTGAACTGAATCAGGATGTTAAGAACAGCCGTCAGCAGTTTTACCAGCATATTTCCGGGCAGAATCTGACCCCTCTGTGGGAGTCGCTGCACCGCCTGGTGCCGCCAACACCGAACGCACATTGCGCGCCTGCGTACTGGAAATATCAGGAGATCCGCCCTCTGCTGTTAGAAAGTGGCGATCTGATTGGCGCGAAAGAGGCGATTCGCCGCGTGCTGGTGCTGGAAAACCCAATGTTGCGCGGACAGTCTTCAATCACTCCAACGCTGTACGCAGGATTGCAGTTAATTATGCCGGGCGAGGTTGCGCCGAGTCACCGCCACAACCAGTCTGCACTGCGCTTTATTGTCGAAGGGAAAGGGGCATTTACCGCCGTGGATGGCGAGCGCACCCAGATGCATGAAGGCGATTTTATTCTGACGCCGCAGTGGCGCTGGCACGATCACGGCAACCCGGGCAGTGAACCGGTGGTGTGGCTGGACGGTCTGGATTTGCCGCTGGTGAACCTGCTGGGCTGCGGCTTTGCGGAAGACTACCCGGAAGATCAGCAGCCGGTCACGCGCCAGGAAGGGGATTACTTACCGCGCTACGCGGCCAATATGTTGCCGCTGCGTCATCAGAAGGGTAACTCATCGCCGATTTTTAACTATCGCTACGATCGCAGCCGTGAAGCGCTACATGACCTGACCCGTATGGGCGACGCCGATGAGTGGGACGGTTACAAGATGCGTTACGTCAACCCGGTAACCGGCGGTTATCCCATGCCTTCGATGGGAACCTTCCTGCAACTGTTGCCGCAGGGCTTTTCCTCACGAATGGCGCGTACCACTGACAGCACTATCTATCACGTGGTGGAAGGAAGTGGGCAGGTCACCATCGGTAACGAGACCTTCAACTTTTCGCCAAAAGATATTTTTGTGGTGCCGACCTGGCACGGCGTGTCGTTCCAGACCCACGAAGATACCGTCTTATTCAGTTTTTCGGACAGACCGGTTCAGGAAGCGCTGGGGCTGTTCCGCGAAGCACGCTATTAATTTGGGAGAAAGAAAATGACGCAATATGTATTCGAACCACAAGCGCCTGTTACCGTTCCGGTGGTTGGCAGCGATGAACAATTTCCCGTGCGCCGCGTTTACTGTGTGGGCCGTAACTATGCCGCTCATGCGCGTGAAATGGGCTTTGATCCGGATCGCGAACCCCCGTTCTTCTTCTGTAAACCTGCTGATGCAGTAGTCCCGGTGGCAGCTGGTCAGATCCTTGAACTGCCGTACCCATCGCAGACCGATAACTATCACTATGAGATAGAGCTGGTGGTGGCGATTGGTAAAAAGGGCAGCGATATTCCGCTGGAAAAAGCGCATGAATATATCTGGGGCTATGCCACCGGTCTGGATATGACCCGCCGTGACCGGCAGATGGAGATGCGTCAGATGGGGCGTCCGTGGGAAATCGGCAAAGCGTTTGATCTCTCCGCGCCCATCGCGCCGTTGCATAAAGCCAGCGAAAGTGTGGATGTTAACCATGCGCCAATCTGGTTGCAGGTCAACGGCGACGATCACCAGCGTAGCGATATTCGCCACCTCATCTGGTCTGTGAATGAAACCATCAGCTATCTGTCAGGCTTTTTCGAACTGCAGCCAGGCGATCTGATCTACACCGGTACACCCGAAGGCGTAGGGGCGGTAGTGAAAGGGGATGTGATTACCGGAAACGTAGACGGTTTAACCCCCATCGCCGTGAAGATTGTCTGAGGTGGATAATGAAGCTGTACAGTTTCTTTAATAGCTCCGCGTCATATCGTGTACGCATTGCGCTGGCGCTGAAGGGGCTCGATTACCAGACGGTGGGCGTCAATATTCGCATTGGTCAGCAGAACGAACTGGCCTACCGGCGGATGAACCCGTTGGGGCTGGTGCCTACGCTGGTCATCGATGATGGCGAATCACTCGGGCAGTCTCTGGCGATAACCGACTGGCTGGATGGCCACTTTCCACAGTCGCCGCTGCTGCCTGCTGACTTCCCGACGCGCAGTAAGGTGCTGGAAATTGTTTATGCCATCGCCTGTGATATCCATCCCGTAAATAACATGCGGGTACTGCGCTACCTGAGCGAAGAGTTAAAAGTCAGTGAAGAAGATAAAAAACGCTGGTATGCGCACTGGATCCAGCAAGGGTTAAGCGCGGTGGAACAAATGCTGCGCCAGAGTCACTCGGGGACGTTTTGCGTGGGGGACGCACCGACGCTGGCAGATTGTTGTCTGATCCCGCAGTGGGCAAATGCGTTGCGGATGGGTTGCGATCTGAGCGGATATCCGCGCTGTCAGGAGGTATATGATGCCTGTACCCAGCTTCCGGCGTTTATCGCCGCCGCGCCCGAGAATCAACAAGACAAAATTCCAGCCTGATAAGGAGAACGACAATGGCTAAAGTGACACGCGCAATTATCGTGGGTGGCGGGATTGGCGGCGCGGCGACCGCGCTATCGCTGGCCCGTCAGGGCATTAAAGTGATGTTGCTGGAGAAAGCGCACGAAATTGGTGAAATTGGCGCGGGTATTCAGCTCGGGCCGAATGCATTCTCTGCTCTGGACAGCCTTGGCGTGGGGGAAGTTGCCCGTCAACGCGCCGTTTTTACCGACCACATCACGATGATGGATGCGGTAAATGCGAAAGAGGTAGTACGGATTGAAACCGGGCAGGCGTTCCGCGATCACTTTGGCGGTCCTTATGCGGTTATCCATCGGGTTGATATTCACGCCAGCGTCTGGGAAGCGGCGCTGGTTCATCCCAACGTTGAGTATCGCACGTCAACTAACGTGGTGGATATACGCCAGTCAGAAGATGACGTGACGGTCTTTGACGAGCACGGCAACAGCTGGACGGCGGATATTCTGGTGGGCTGTGACGGTGTAAAATCGGTTGTTCGTCAGTCTCTGATTGGCGATGCTCCACGGGTTACCGGGCACGTGGTCTATCGCGCCGTGATTGATTGCGATGATATGCCGGAAGATTTGCGCATTAACGCGCCGGTATTGTGGGCCGGACCGCATTGTCATCTGGTGCACTATCCACTGCGCGGCGGCAAACAGTACAACCTGGTGGTGACCTTCCACAGTCGTCAGCAGGAGGAGTGGGGGGTGAAGGATGGTAGCAAAGAGGAAGTGCTCTCCTATTTTGCGGGTATTCATCCACGCCCCCGTCAGATGCTGGATAAACCGACGTCATGGCGGCGCTGGTCAACCGCCGATCGTGAGCCGGTAGAGAAATGGGGAACCGACCGCATCACGCTGGTGGGAGAGGCCGCGCACCCGGTGGCGCAATATATGGCGCAAGGAGCCTGTATGGCGCTGGAAGATGCTGTCACGCTAGGTAAAGCGTTACAGCAGTGTGACGGCGATGCGGCTGATGCCTTTGCGCTGTATGAGTCGGTGCGTATTCCGCGTACCGCACGCATCGTCTGGTCAACGCGAGAAATGGGACGCGTCTACCATGCCGCAGGTGTCGAGCGTCAGGTGCGTAATCTGTTGTGGAAAGACAAATCGCAGGCGGAATTTTATCGCGGTATGGAATGGTTATACGGCTGGAAAGAAGATAACTGCCTGCTGCCACGCTGAGCCTCTTTAATCTCCCGAACGGAGGCGCTACCATAGCGCCTCTTTTTTTGCGGGTGACGATATGCGTGTTTTACTGGCGCCGATGGAAGGCGTGCTCGATTCACTGGTGCGCGAGCTGCTGACTGAAGTGAATGATTACGATCTGTGCATCACCGAGTTTGTGCGCGTGGTGGATCAGCTCCTGCCGGCAAAAGTATTTCATCGACTCTGCCCGGAACTGCATAACAACAGCCGGACGCCATCCGGCACGTTGGTTCGCATTCAGCTGTTAGGACAGTATCCACAGTGGCTGGCGGAGAATGCCGCGCGCGCGGTAGAACTGGGATCGTACGGTGTCGATCTGAACTGTGGTTGTCCGTCGAAGCTGGTGAACGGCAGCGGCGGTGGCGCAACGTTACTGAAAGATCCTGAGCTTATCTACCGGGGCGCAAAAGCTATGCGCGAGGCGGTCCCGGCTCATCTCCCGGTGACGGTGAAAGTGCGTCTGGGCTGGGATAACAGCGATCGGCAGTTTGAAATTGCCGATGCCGTGCAGCAGGCTGGCGCCAGCGAACTGGCGGTGCATGGTCGAACCAAGGAACAGGGCTATAAGGCAGAACATATTAACTGGCAGGCGATTGGCGAGATTCGCCAGCGACTGACTATTCCGGTTATCGCGAATGGCGAAATCTGGGACTGGCAGAGCGCCCAGGATTGTATGGCCATCAGCGGATGCGATGCGGTGATGATCGGACGTGGCGCATTAAATATTCCAAACCTGAGCCGCGTGGTGAAATACAACGAGCCGCGTATGCCGTGGCCTGATGTCGTGACGCTGTTGCAAAAATATACCCGTCTTGAAAAGCAGGGGGACACCGGGCTGTATCATGTAGCGCGGATTAAGCAGTGGTTAGGATATCTGCGAAAAGAATATTCAGAGGCAACCGCGCTGTTTCAGGAAATTCGTGCGTTAAACAATTCGCCGGATATCGCGCGTGCGATTCAGGCTATTACCCTTTGAACACAGCTGATGCGCCAGACCGGATTAAATGCTAATGCCTTATCCGGACTGGCTGATAGGCAGCAATATCAAAAAATCATCTTAAACACGCCTGTTACCACCAACAGTCCAATCAGAAAAATAATCAGAATAACCCACAGCAGAATTTTCATTAACTTTCCTTTTTTTGGTAAGTTCAGATTGAGTATAGGAAAGTATTAATCATTCTGCCTGGAGGCGCTGTTATGCTGGTTTACGTGCGCTGAGCAGAAACACCATCGGCCGCTCTTTTTCTTCATCTAACGCTGGGTTTTCAGCAATCTGTTGCGCGGAAGGTCCCCACTCATCGACACAAACGATGTCGAATCCGGCCCCAATCAGCGCATTAATCCAGGTCGCCAGCTTACGATGCTGTTTTTTGACGCCCTCAGCAAACCAGTTACTGATGCGCTCACCTTCCTGCTGATAATGATTAATCGGCCAGGAGAGTTGCCCGGTTTTATCTTTGATCCAGCCCTGGTTAAGCGGTGCGGTATAAATTGGATGCTCAGCAGAGAAAACCAACATGCCTCCCGGTGTTAATGACTGGTAAATGGTTACGAATAATCGTTCTATATCGTGCAAATAGTGCAGGGCAAGCGAGCTATAAACCAGATCAAAGGAATTTGGGGGCAAGGTAAGCGTTTCGAGATCTTCACGCTGATAAACGATGCCATTACCCTGCGTCATACTGTGCGCCTGAGTTAACATTTTTTGTGAAATATCCAGTCCCACTACACTGGCAGCCTGATTATCGCGTGCGTAGCGGCAAAACCAGCCATATCCACAGCCCAAATCAAGAATGTTTTTGCCTTGAAGAGAGGGGAGCATCGCTTGTATTGTCGGCCATTCTGGCGCGCCGTCGAGCCCCTTTACTGAACGATCCAGCGTGGCATATCCGGCAAAGAACTCAGGATCGTCATAGATATTCTGTGACATAAAATCTCCATCCATTAATTATTAAAACTATTTAACCTATATTATTCGCGAGGTGTATATTTTTCTGATTTTATATTTTTATTGCCAAAGATGTATTGCCACGCGTAACTAAAAAAGCAAAAGCGACAAGTCGTAATCTCTGCACATCTTTTCTTACCTGTATATCTCCATGAATCGTAATTCTGTGTTTATCACCACGGCATTGTTGCCGCTTTTTGTTCTGATGGCAGGCTGTGCGCCTATGCATGATGACCGCCAGTCTCTGTCACAGCAGACCCCTGCTGCGAATGTCGATACCACATTGCCTGCCGCGTTAAAAAATGGCTGGCCGGACAGCCAGTGGTGGAGGGCATATCACGACCCACAACTTAATGCGTTGATTGACAGCACGTTGCGAAATTCTCCTGATATGCAGGTAGCGGAACAGCGCATTCAACTGGCGGAGGCGCAGGCTAAGGCTGTGGAAGCACAGGATGGCCCGGAGATCGACTTCTCCGCAGACGTTGAGCGTCAGAGAATGTCAGCTGAGGGGCTGATGGGACCGTTTGCCATTACCGATCCGGCCGCCGGAACAACAGGACCGTGGTACACCAATGGAACCCTTGGTTTAACCGCTGGCTGGAATCTGGATCTGTGGGGTAAAAATCGGGCTGAAGTGACGGCGCGTATTGGGGCCGTTAAGGCACGTGAGGCTGAGCGCGAGCAAACCCGGCAGCTGCTGGCGAGCGGTGTCTCCCGCCTTTACTGGGAATGGCAGACGCAGGCGGCGCTGAAAACCGTACTGACGCAAATCGAAAACGAGCAGCAAAATGTGATAACCGTCGATCGTCAGCTGTATCAAAACGGTCTAACTTCTTCAGTGGAAGGCGTTGAAACTGATATTGATTCCAGCAAAACAGAGCAGCAGTTGAATGATGTCAGCGGTAAAATGAAGGTGATTGAAGCACGGCTGAGCGCGCTGACCAATGCCCAGTCCACTGCCCTGAAGCTCCATTCGACCCCACTGCCCGCGGTCGAAAGCCAGCTCCCGTCACAATTGGGTTACTCGCTACTGGCCCGCCGCCCGGATTTACAGGCGGCGCACTGGTACATTGAATCATCGCTGAGCAGCATTGATGCGGCGAAAGCGGCTTTTTATCCCGATGTGAATCTGATGGCATTTTTACAACAGGATGCGTTACATCTGAGTGACCTGTTCCGCCATTCCGCGCAGCAAATGGGCGTAACCGCCGGGCTGACTCTGCCTATCTTTGACAGCGGCAGGCTGAACGCAAATCTCGATATTACGAAAGCGCAAAGCAACCTGACGGTGGCGAATTACAACAAAGCGGTGGTGGATGCGGTGAATGACGTGGCACGTGCCGCATCGCAGGTAGAAACATTAGCGCAGAAAAATCAGCATCAGCAGCAGATTGCACATGACGCTCAGCGCGTAGTGGGGCTGGCTCAGGCACGCTTTAATGCGGGTATTATTGCGGGCTCCAGGGTCAGCGAGGCAAAGATCCCGGCATTACGTGAGCAGTGCAACGGTCTGCTTTTGCAAGGGCAATGGTTGGATGCCTCAATTCAGTTGACCAGTGCGCTGGGCGGCGGTTATCACGCGTCCTGATTAATCGGCCCGACGGTGTTCTGCTGTCGGGCCATCTTCATTGCGCTTTACGCGTGCTTCGCCGTTTCATCCACCAGCGGACGCCCGCGACAATCCCGATAACCAGCACCAGCCAGATGCCATGCTTGATATGCTGGTCAAGGCTGTGCAGCCACGGCGCTATCACTTCACCACCGATGTAGCCCAGAGTCGTAAATAACGATGCCCAGACAAGCGCACCAAGAATATTTAGCGGTAAAAAGATCTTCGGCGGCAGGTGACTGGCGCCAATCAGTAAGGGACCAATAACGCGAAAGCCGTACATAAAGCGCGTACCGACCACAAACAGGTAAGGACGTCGCTGGATCATCTTCTGTGCGTAATCAATTTTCGCCTGGTGGCGCGAGAAACGCTGCAAAATTTTGCCGCCAAAACGACGTCCGAGTAAATAAAGCAACTGATCGCCAATCATCCCGCCCAGCGCGACCGAGAGTACCACCAGGGGAAATTTCAGGACGCCCTGATGCGCCGCAACGCCGCCTAACAGGGTAATGGTTTCGCCTTCCGCCAGACTGCCGATGATTAACGCAGCATAGCCGTATTGCGCAACATAATGATTTATATCCATACGATTGTATGACCTCCACTGCTAATAGCATACACCCTATGATTATTTGATGCCGGAAAAGCCGCGTAGTAGCGCTTAAGGTCGCTCAGCTCTCCAATGCCTGATGGCGCTTCGCTTATCATGCCTACGCCTGAACAAACTTTTTACCCGGCGCTTCGGTATTTTTTCTGTGTACATAAAATAATCAAAAGCTGAATTATACTTGAAGTGTTGAGGTCCGGAGCTGACAACAAGGGGGCGGTATGAACCATGTCTGGGGGCTGTTTTCCCATCCCGATCGTGAAATGCACGTGATCAACAGCGAAAACGAAAGCGTTTCGCATCACTATACCCACCATGTACTGCTGATGGCGGCAATCCCGGTGGTTTGCGCGTTTATCGGTACTACACAAATCGGCTGGAATTTTGGCGATGGCAATATCCTGAAGCTATCTCTGTTGACCGGATTTGCGATGGCAATTCTGTTTTACGGGGTGATGCTGGCGGGCGTCGCCGTTATGGGGCGGGTTATCTGGTGGATGGCGCGTAATTACCCGCAGCGCCCGTCGCTGGCGCATTGTATGGTTTTTGCAGGATATGTCGCGACGCCGCTGTTTTTAAGCGGACTGGTCGCACTTTATCCGCTGGTCTGGCTGTGCGCATTGGTGGGGACCATCGCGTTGTTTTACACCGGCTATTTACTTTATCTCGGCATACCGACATTCCTGAATATCACACGCGAGGAAGGGTTAAGTTTTTCCAGTTCGACGCTGGCGATCGGTGTGTTGGTGCTGGAAGTTCTACTGGCTATTACGGTAATCCTGTGGGGTTACGGCTACCGATTATTCTGACGGATAAACCTGTCTGCGCTGCGTTGTTGACGTAAAAGTCAGCAACGCAGCATTTCGAGACGATTCTCCTGTGGCGGCAAACCTGCCGGATCGCTATGATGCCTGAGCTAGCTTGAGATAATACTTAGTCTCTGGCGGTGTGCGTTGTGACGTGCGTGAACCATTATCAGAAATCTCATCATGCTGAAATTCCGAGTTTCATTATTAAGCCTTGCCCTGGTGCTGGCCGTTCCTTTTGCACCCCAAGCCGTGGCGAAAACGGCAACTACCGCAGCGGCTTCTCAACCTGAGATAGCGTCCGGTAGCGCGATGATTGTTGATCTGAATACCAACAAAGTTATCTATTCGAACCACCCGGACCTTGTGCGTCCGATTGCGTCGATTACCAAATTAATGACCGCGATGGTGGTGCTTGATGCACGACTGCCGTTGGATGAGAAACTGAAAGTTGATATCAGTCAGACACCGGAAATGAAAGGCATCTACTCTCGTGTGCGACTGAACAGTGAAATTAGCCGTAAAGACATGCTACTGCTGGCGCTGATGTCGTCAGAAAACCGTGCGGCAGCCAGTCTGGCGCACCATTACCCTGGCGGTTATAACGCGTTTATTAAAGCCATGAATGCCAAAGCGAAAGCGCTCGGCATGACTCAGACACGCTTTGTGGAACCAACCGGCTTATCGATTCATAACGTCTCGACAGCTCGTGATTTAACCAAGCTGCTGATCGCCAGCAAGCAGTATCCGCTGATTGGCCAGTTAAGCACTACGCGTGAAGATATGGCGACCTTTGCCAACCCGGCTTATACGCTGCCATTCCGTAACACCAACCATCTGGTATACCGCGATAACTGGAATATTCAGTTAACCAAAACCGGATTTACCAATGCGGCAGGCCACTGTCTGGTGATGCGCACCGTGATCAATAACAAACCGGTGGCGCTGGTGGTGATGGATGCGTTCGGTAAATATACCCACTTTGCCGATGCCAGCCGTTTACGCACCTGGATTGAAACCGGCAAGGTGATGCCGGTTCCGGCGGCAGCGCTGAGCTACAAAAAGCAAAAAGCGGCGCAGATGGCGGCGGCAGGTTCAGCTACGGGTGAGCAAACCGCGCAAAACGATTAAACCGTAGGCTGGCCAAGCGAAGCGCCCCCGGCAACGTGCCCGATGGCGCTTACGCTTATCGGGCCTACGATTCTTTCCAGAACTTTTGCTTACTCGTTTTACCAATACCCGGATTCATACTGTTGGTGGGGTCATTCTCGCGGTAAAAACGGGTTAATGTTTCCGGTGCTTTATACAGATGTCCGACGTTATGCTCTGCCGGATACTGTGCTCCGCGCTCGTGCAGAAGCTCCAGCATCTGCTCTTTTAGCGCATGTGCATCCACGCCTTTTTTCACGATGTAATCCTGATGGAATACATAGCACATAAAGTGACCGTAATAGAGCTTATGCACCAGTTGACTGTCGATTTCTGGCGGCATATGCTCATACCATTCGGTGTCGTTACGACGCAGCGCGATATCCAGCGCCAGAATATCTTCTACTTCATCGGCATGTACGGCCTGATAACGAATCGCCGCGCCAGCCGCCGCAAAGCGATGCAAAAACGCCTTGCTGCCTTCTTCTGGGGTACAGGCAAAGAAGTCGCCTTCAGCGGTTTTGAAATATTCGCTGAGCCAGTTTTGCGCTTCAGCCACGCCGCCACCGGCCATTTTTAACAGCAGGTGATGCTCGTACTTATCGCGCCAGCTTTTCATGCGTGCCGGTAAGTGGCTGGGGAACAAATGACCAAATTTCTGCATTGCCCGGTCGGTGAAATGCGGACGGAAAATTTTCACTTTTTCCAGCATCGCATCGGTGCGACCTTTCAGGGTGAAAAAGAACGGCATTTTATCGGTGCCGAGCTTGTCGATCATCAGAAACGTATCTTTGCCATATTGCTCGGCGATGTCGTAAATATCGCGGTGCATATATTCACCAGCGACCGGCAGGTGCTCAAATTTTGCCAGAATATGACGGCGGATTTCCGTCAGCACTTCAGGCTGATTGGTACCGATGTAAAAGACCTGCTGATTTTTTTCGGCTTCGAAGGTGTCCAGACGCACGGCGAAAACCGCGAGCTTTCCTGCACAACCGGATGATTCAAACAAGCGATCCGGGTCGGCGTTATAGCGGGCAGGCGTGTCCGCCTCAATATCTCTGACGCGGGTGACATAGTCGTGATCGTGCGCGTGTCGCCCGTCGTGGCGGACATCGTCATCTTTAATCCGCTCGTCATCAAGTTTGCTCAGGATCTGTTCCGGGGTCTGGCCCAGCTCGATACCCAGATGGTTGACCAGCTGCAATTTACCTTGTTCGTCAATACGCGCAAACAGCGACATCTCGGTATATGCCGGGCCGCGCTGTACCAGCGATCCGCCGGAGTTGTTGCAAATGCCGCCAATTACTGAAGCGCCAATACAGGATGACCCGATCACAGAATGTGGCTCACGGCCAAACGGTTTGAGCGCCTTTTCCAGCGAATACAACGTTGTACCGGGATAAGCCAGCACTTGTTCGCCTTTGCCGATGACGTGCAGTTTATCCAGGCGCAGGGTGCTGATAATGACAATTTCGCGGTCGTAATCATTTCCGCTCGGCGTAGAGCCTTCGGTCAGGCCGGTATTGGCGGCCTGCATCAGGATAATTTTATCTGCGGCGACGCAAGCATTGAGAACGCGCCACAGCTCTAAAAGCGAGCCGGGGAACACAACGGCGAGCGCTTCGCCTTGGCCGGAGCGGAATCCCTTGCGATAGCGGGCCGTTTTAGCAGGTTCAGTGAGCAGGTGAGAATGACCAACCAGACGGGTCAGTTCATTCAGGAAAGCTTTATTATCTGTTGTAATGGAAGACATTCTCCACTCCTTGTGGTGGGACTCAATATCAGGAACAAGCATAGCGCTTTGTATGACAATACGCTTTCTCATTCATATTGTCTCTGGTTCGTCTTCTAATGATTTGCGCTGGTTTTGAAAATTAGGAGAATAACCTTAGCTTTCTTTATCGCTCCCGTTTAGTCTTACGGCAAACTGCGGTTTTTGTTATATTTTCGCTGCCTCGTCGGGAAAAAATAAAGAGAGAATCAACATGAAATGGCTATGTTCTGTAGGTGTCGCGGTGAGTCTGGCGTTGCAACCAGCGCAGGCGGACACGCTGTTTGGTAACCATCCTCTGACGCCAGAAGCGCGGGATGCATTCGTTACCGATTTACTTAAACAGATGACCGTGGATGAGAAAATTGGGCAACTACGCTTGATAAGCGTCGGGCCTGATAACCCGAAAGAAGCCATCCGCGAGATGATCAAAGACGGGCAGGTTGGGGCAATTTTTAACACCGTCACGCGCCAGGATATCCGCAAAATGCAGGATCAGGTGATGGAACTCAGCCGCCTGAAAATTCCTCTCTTTTTTGCCTACGACGTATTGCACGGCCAACGTACCGTGTTCCCGATAAGTCTCGGCCTGGCGTCCTCTTTTAATCTCGATGCGGTCAGAACCGTTGGCCGTATTTCCGCGTATGAAGCCGCCGATGATGGTCTGAATATGACCTGGGCGCCAATGGTCGATGTCTCTCGCGATCCGCGTTGGGGCCGTGCTTCAGAAGGTTTTGGTGAAGACACGTATTTAACGGCTACGATGGGTAAAACCATGGTTGAAGCGATGCAGGGTAAAAGCCCGGCGGATCGCTATTCGGTGATGACCAGCGTCAAGCACTTCGCCGCTTATGGCGCGGTTGAAGGTGGCAAGGAATATAACACCGTCGATATGAGCCCACAGCGTCTGTTCAACGACTATATGCCGCCGTATAAAGCCGGGCTGGACGCTGGTAGCGGTGCGGTAATGGTAGGACTTAATTCGCTAAACGGTACGCCTGCAACCTCAGATGCATGGCTGCTCAAAGACGTGCTGCGTGATGAATGGGGCTTTAAGGGTATTACCGTTTCCGATCACGGCGCGATTAAGGAACTGATTAAGCACGGTACTGCCTCCGATCCTGAAGATGCGGTGCGTGTGGCGATCAAGTCCGGCATCAATATGAGTATGAGCGATGAGTATTACAGCAAATATCTTCCGGGCTTGATTAAATCCGGCAAAGTGACAATGGCGGAGCTGGATGACGCCGCGCGCCACGTGCTGAACGTGAAATATGATATGGGGCTGTTTAACGACCCGTACAGTCATCTGGGGGCCAAAGAATCTGACCCACAGGACACCAACGCGGAAAGCCGTTTGCACCGTAAAGAGGCGCGTGAAGTAGCGCGAGAAAGCCTGGTGCTGCTGAAAAACCGTCTGGAAACGTTGCCGCTGAAAAAATCCGCCACCGTGGCAGTCGTCGGTCCGCTGGCCGACAGCAAGCGTGATGTGATGGGCAGTTGGTCCGCTGCCGGTGTTGCCGATCAGTCGGTAACGGTACTGACGGGGATTAAAAATGCCGTCGGCGATCAGGGCAAAGTGCTGTACGCCAAAGGGGCGAATATCACCAACGACAAAGGCATTGTCGATTTCCTCAATCTGTATGAAGAGGCGGTGAAGGTTGACCCGCGCTCGCCGCAGGCGATGATCGATGAAGCCGTGAACGCAGCGAAGCAGTCTGACGTGGTGGTTGCGGTAGTCGGCGAAGCGCAAGGTATGGCGCATGAAGCTTCCAGCCGCACCGATATCACTATTCCACAGAGTCAGCGTGACCTGATTGCCGCGCTGAAAGCCACCGGTAAACCTCTGGTTCTGGTACTGATGAACGGACGTCCGCTGGCGTTGGTTAAAGAAGATCAACAGGCCGATGCGATCCTCGAAACCTGGTTTGCCGGGACGGAAGGCGGTAACGCCATCGCCGATGTGCTGTTTGGCGATTACAACCCGTCAGGCAAGCTGCCGATGTCTTTCCCGCGCTCTGTCGGACAGATCCCGGTCTATTACAGCCATCTCAATACCGGTCGCCCGTATAACGCAGATAAGCCGAACAAGTACACGTCGCGCTACTTTGATGAAGCGAATGGTCCGTTGTATCCCTTTGGTTATGGCCTGAGCTACACCACGTTCACGGTTTCTGATGTGAAGCTCTCTTCTCCAACGATGAAGCGTGACGGGACCGTGACGGCCAGCGTGCAGGTGACCAACACCGGCAAGCGCGAAGGTGCGACGGTGATTCAGATGTATTTGCAGGACGTGACCGCTTCCATGAGTCGTCCGGTAAAACAGCTGAAAGGTTTTGAGAAAGTGAATCTTAAGCCGGGTGAAACCCAGACCGTCAGCTTCCCGATTGACATTGACGCGCTGAAGTTCTGGAATCAGCGTATGCAATACGATGCAGAACCTGGCAAATTTAACGTTTTCATCGGCGTGGATTCCGCCAGAGTGAAGCAGGGCGAATTTGAACTGCTGTAATTGATTAGCGAGTAAAGGCCGGGTTTCCGGCCTTTATCTTTAGACGTACGCGCCGCGTCTGCTTCTTATTTCTCATCACGTTATTGCTAACGAATCCCTCTCTTACTCCCCAATTGCCAGGTTAAGCCCTGATTTTTCGACTATGCTTTTTCCTCAAGTCTCTGAAAAGGGCCGCAAAAGGATGAGGAGTACAGCATGATAATCTCAAAAGTATCGGTGGGTTCGCTGGCGCTGTTAGCTGCGATAAGCCTACCCTTACAGGCCGCGTCACCCGTCACGGTCGGTTCAAAAATAGATACCGAAGGGGCGCTGCTCGGCAACATTATTTTGCAGGTGCTCGAAAGCCATGGCGTGAAAACCGTCAATAAAATACAGCTTGGTACCACCCCAGTGGTGCGTGGGGCAATCACCTCCGGTGAGCTGGATATTTATCCGGAATATACCGGTAATGGCGCATTCTTTTTTAAAGATGAAAATGATCCCGCGTGGAAAAATGCGCAGGCTGGATTCGACAAAGTGAAAAAGCTGGATGCAGAGCAAAATAAGCTGGTCTGGCTAACCCCTGCACCAGCCAACAACACCTGGACTATTGCAGTACGCCAGGATGTTGCGCAAAAGAACAAACTTGAGTCCCTTGCTGATTTAGGCCGTTACCTGAAGGACGGAGGAACGTTCAAACTTGCCGCCTCTGCGGAATTCATCGAACGGGCTGACGCGCTGCCAGCGTTTGAAAAAGCCTATGATTTCAAACTGAATCAAAATCAGCTGTTGTCGCTGGCTGGGGGGGATACCGCGGTGACGATTAAAGCGGCGGCGCAGCAGACTTCTGGAGTCAATGCGGCGATGGCTTATGGCACCGATGGCCCGGTTGCGGCGCTCGGTCTGCAAACTTTAAGCGACCCAAAAGGTGTCCAGCCCATTTATGCGCCAGCACCCGTCGTGCGTGAATCGGTGCTGAAAGACTATCCGCAAATGGGAGAGTGGCTACAGCCGGTTTTTGCCAGTCTGGATGAACAAACGTTGCAGCAGCTGAATGCCAGTATTGCCGTGGAGGGGCAGGATGCGAAAAAAGTCGCAGCAGATTACCTGAAGCAAAAAGGATGGGTGAAGTAACGGCGTTTGCAGCGGGTGGGTGTTTTGTCGAATATTTCAGTCAATCGGGTGCTGTTGTTGCTGGTGCTTCTTACTTTCGCGGCGGCAGCGCTGCCTTTCATTAGCTATGCCCCTAATCGTCTGGTGTCCGGCGAAGGTCGTCAACTCTGGGATATCAGCTCCGACACGGCATGGGGATTGGCGGTGGCCTGTTTGCTGCTGTGTCTTCTGAGCGTTGTACCGGGAAGGTCCGGCAATATATTGGCGCTTATCGTTTGCCAACTGTTGGTGATCGCCGCGCTGGTAACCGCAGGTACAACGGCAACGTATCTGGCGAAGACAGGGAGTCCGCTGGCCAGAACTAGTCTGGGCAGTGGATTCTGGTTGGGCGTGGGGCTGATGCTGCTGGCCGCCAGTGACGCTATTCGTCGCATCACCGCTCAGGCACTGTGGCGTTGGGCGCTGCATGCTCAAATATTCATTGTGCCGCTGGTGCTTTTGTTCTCCGGCACGTTTAACGATCTTTCTCTGCTTAAAGAATATGCCAACCGCCAGGATGTCTTCAACGACGCGCTGGCGCAACATTTGACGATTCTGTTTGCAACCGTGGTGCCCGCGCTGCTTATTGGTGTGCCACTGGGCATCTGGTGTGCTTTCTCTGTCACCCGTCAGGGGCCGGTATTTGCGGCACTGAATATCATCCAAACCATTCCTTCAGTCGCGCTGTTTGGCCTGTTAATTGCGCCACTTGCCGGGTTGGTGAAGCACTTTCCTTTATTGGGCAAGTTCGGCGTCGCGGGAACTGGTATGACGCCTGCGCTTATTGCGTTGGTGCTGTATGCGTTGTTACCGCTTGTACGTGGCGTTGTGGCTGGGTTGAATCAGGTACCGCAGGATGTACTGGAAAGCGCTCGAGCGATGGGTATGAACACTTTCCAGCGATTTGTCTCGGTGCAGTTCCCGCTGGCATTGCCGGTCTTCTTACGCAGTTTACGGGTAGTGATGGTGCAAACCGTGGGAATGGCGGTGATTGCTGCGCTGATTGGAGCAGGGGGATTTGGCGCGCTGGTCTTTCAGGGATTGCTCAGTAGCGCCGTCGATTTAGTGCTGTTGGGCGTGATCCCAGTCGTTGTGCTGGCAGTGTTGATTGATGCGCTGTTTGATTTAGGTCTCGCGCTGCTAAAGGTATCGAATAATGATTGAATTTCGCCACGTCAGTAAAACCTATGGTCAGCAAAAAGCCGTTGATGACCTTAACCTGCAGTTAGGGGAGGGCAGCTTTTCGGTGCTAATCGGCACGTCAGGTTCGGGGAAGTCCACCACGCTAAAGATGATCAATCGGCTGGTTGAACACGACAGCGGGCAGATCCGCTTTGCCGGAGAAGAAATTCGTAGCCTGCCGGTGCTGGAGCTACGACGGCGCATGGGGTACGCGATTCAGTCTATTGGCTTGTTTCCCCACTGGACCGTCGCGCAGAACATCGCCACCGTACCGCAACTGCAAAAGTGGTCGCGCTCACGTATTGATGACCGAACAGATGAACTGATGGCTCTGCTGGGCCTTGAGGCGAGTTTGCGCCACCGTTATCCGCATCAGCTTTCCGGCGGACAGCAGCAGCGGGTCGGGGTTGCGCGTGCGTTGGCGGCGGATCCGCAGGTGCTATTGATGGATGAGCCTTTTGGCGCGCTGGACCCGGTCACTCGTGGTGCGCTGCAGCAGGAGATGACGCGTATTCACCGTCTGCTCGGGCGTACCATTGTGCTGGTGACGCATGATATCGACGAGGCGCTAAGGCTGGCGGAGCATCTGGTGCTGATGGATGCAGGAAAGGTCGTGCAGCAAGGCACGCCGCTGTCGATGCTCACCGCGCCAGCGAATGATTTCGTACAAACCTTTTTTGGCCGCAGTGAACTGGGCGTACGGCTGTTGTCGCTGCGTACGGTAGGCGATTTTATTCGTCGCGGAGAACACTCAGACGGCGAGCCGCTGGTGGATGAGATGACGCTTCGTGAT
This sequence comes from Citrobacter sp. ABFQG, assembly GCF_004322975.1. Lineage (NCBI taxonomy): Bacteria > Pseudomonadati > Pseudomonadota > Gammaproteobacteria > Enterobacterales > Enterobacteriaceae > Citrobacter > Citrobacter sp. ABFQG. Next base: position 3,860,358 of record NZ_CP036435.1, on the reverse strand, counting down.
GCGTTATCGGTGTTCGTGGCGCGCGGTTGCGACGTTTTACCTGTCGTGACGCTGCAGGGGGTACCCTGCGGAACGCTCCATTTTCGCGATTTGCTTTCGGAGATGCCGACCCGTGAAACGTCTTGCTGATCCACTGCTGTGGCTTGTTACGTTGTTTCTGATCCTGTTGGTTGGATTGCCTCACAGTCAGACCCTGTTTAGTTCGCTGTTTCCTGAGCTGCCACGTCCCGTGTATCAGCAGGAAAGTTTTACGGCGCTGGCTTTGAGCCATTTTACACTGGTGGGGATCTCAAGCCTTATCGCCGTATTGATTGGCGTTGGGGCGGGAATTGCGGTAACCCGGCCCTGGGGCGCGGAATTCAGGCCGATAGTGGAAACGATTGCCGCCGTGGGGCAGACCTTTCCGCCAGTTGCAGTGTTGGCGATCGCCGTACCAGTGATGGGGTTTGGTCCTGAACCGGCAATTATTGCGCTGATCCTGTATGGGGTATTACCGATCTTGCAGGCAACCCTGGCGGGACTTGGCGGCATTTCTTCCAGCGTGATGGATATCGCCAGTGGAATGGGCATGAGTCAGGGGCAGCGGCTGCGTAAAGTAGAGTTACCGCTGGCGGCCCCGGTTATTCTGGCCGGGATTCGCACGTCGGTGATTATTAATATAGGCACTGCAACCATCGCCTCAACCGTTGGAGCGAACACGCTGGGTACGCCGATTATTATCGGGCTGAGTGGGTTCAATACCGCCTATGTGATTCAGGGGGCGCTGTTGGTCGCGCTGGCAGCGGTAATTGTTGACCGCGGTTTTGAGAAATTAGCGAGACATCTTACCCGGCACGTAAAATAAAGGTATAACCTGCCAGCATGACACCGCCGATACCGCCGATGGCCATCAGCAGGAAGAGGGTAATGACACCGATTTTAGCTGCGCTCATTATGCACTCCTTATGTGAATCCAAGGATTGTACACGTTTGTTAATAGAATATTAAATACCGAGTGGATAAATATCGTGACCTAACGCGCGCCATTCATTCAGCTGTTGTTGCTGAGCGGGCGTTTGGTTCTCGCCGCACCAGACAAGCAAGGTGCGACCTTCAAACAGCTCCGGTCGCAGTTGGTTCAGCGAATGAGCAAGGACGTCAATGCGCCACCCCTGCTGGCTGGCGACCCAACCTTCCAGCCATAAGCGGGTCGTATCCTGAATGTTCCAGCCAACCACCAGAGCATCTTTGCCCTGTTTCTTGCGTGCTGAGGCAAGACAAATCGCGATGTAGTTGATCAGTACGCCGTCGAGGATCCCCAGTAACGCCTGGAGGATCGGCTGCTGACATTGCAGACGTCGGCGTAACGGAATGAATAAATGGGTGTTGAGCGTTTGTGCGGGATAATCCTGACCACGCTCTTTGATCCACAGTCTGAGGCTATGCAGATTATTACTTTGCAAATAGTTCAACAGCGTCTCTTGTTGTTCACGCCAACCGTTATGCACATCAATGCTCTCATTGCTGAGCAACATTTTAACCTTGCTGACCTGGACACCGTTGTTGATCCAGCGTTTTATCTCACGGATCCGATCGATATCCGCGTCGTTAAACAGGCGATGTCCGCCGTCTGTCCGTTGCGGTTTCAGTAATCCGTAACGCCTCTGCCACGCGCGTAAAGTGACAGGGTTGATATCACAAAGCAAAGCCACTTCACCTATTGTGTAAAGCGCCATCGTCGTCTCACTTATGCTTGCGAGGTCCCAGTTTTACTTTAGACGCTCTTTTGCGAACCAGGTAGTTTTGCCTGTTTTTTGATCAATAAATGGGTGGGTTTGTAGTCATGATCGCGCTTTCGAGTGATCGTTCTCACAAATTCCTTTTTTTTTGCAACACTTCAAAGAAAGTTACGCGCAGCCCATGTATGTTACGCGCTTTTAAGAGATGTGTGGTTGGCGGGTATGTACGAGTTTAATCTGGTGTTGCTGCTGCTTCAGCAGATGTGCGTGTTTCTCGTTATCGCGTGGCTCATGAGCAAAACGCGTTTGTTTATTCCGCTGATGCAGGTGACTATCCGGCTGCCGCACAAACTGCTTTGCTACGTTACCTTTTCCATTTTCTGCATTTTGGGCACCTATTTCGGGCTGCACATTGATGACTCCATTGCGAATACTCGCGCTATTGGTGCGGTAATGGGCGGGCTGCTTGGCGGCCCTGTGGTTGGCGGCTTAGTCGGTCTGACCGGTGGTTTACATCGTTATTCAATGGGCGGAATGACGGCGCTTAGCTGCATGATCTCGACCATTGTGGAAGGGTTGCTCGGCGGACTGGTGCACAGCGTGCTCACCCGTCGTGGTCGTACCGATAAAGTATTCAGCCCGCTGACGGCGGGCGCCATTACCTTTGTTGCTGAACTGGTGCAGATGTTGATCATCTTATTGATCGCCCGGCCGTTTGATGATGCCTACCGACTGGTCAGCAATATTGCCGCGCCTATGATGGTGACCAATACCGTCGGTGCCGCCTTATTTATGCGTATTTTGCTCGATAAACGGGCGATGTTTGAAAAATATACCTCCGCTTTTTCCGCCACCGCGCTCAAAGTTGCCGCTTCAACGGAAGGGATTTTGCGCCAGGGGTTCAACGAGGTTAACAGCATGAAGGTTGCTCAGGTGCTGTATGAAGAGCTGGATATCGGTGCGGTGGCGATTACCGATCGTGAGAAACTGCTGGCATTTACCGGTATTGGTGACGACCATCATCTGCCGGGCAAACCTATCTCTTCCTCGTACACCCAGCGGGCGATTGAAACCGGAGAGGTGGTTTATGCCGACGGCAATGAAGTCCCTTATCGCTGCTCTTTGCATCCGCAATGCAAATTAGGTTCGACGCTGGTGATCCCCTTGCGGGGTGAAAACCAGCGGGTGATGGGGACCATCAAACTGTATGAAGCCAAAAACCGTCTCTTTAGCTCAATCAACCGCACGCTGGGGGAAGGGATCGCCCAACTGCTTTCGGCGCAGATTCTGGCCGGACAGTATGAGCGGCAAAAAGCGATGCTCACGCAGTCGGAAATAAAACTCCTGCACGCCCAGGTCAATCCCCATTTTCTGTTTAATGCGCTCAACACCATCAAAGCTGTGATCCGACGTGATAGCGAGCAGGCCAGCCAACTGGTGCAGTATCTGTCGACGTTCTTTCGTAAAAATTTAAAACGCCCGTCGGAAATTGTGACGCTGGCCGATGAAATTGAACACGTTAATGCTTATCTGCAAATTGAAAAGGCACGGTTCCAATCGCGTCTTCAGGTGACCTTGACGGTGCCAGAAGAACTTTCGCATCAGCAATTACCCGCTTTTACTCTGCAACCCATCGTGGAGAATGCTATCAAACACGGTACTTCTCAGTTATTAGATACCGGTGAAGTATCGATTACCGCCCGTCGAGAAGGGCAATATCTGATGCTGGATATCGAAGACAATGCCGGGCTGTATCAGCCAACATCAGAAGCCAGTGGACTGGGTATGAATCTGGTCGATAAACGACTGCGCGAGCGGTTTGGCGATGATTTTGGCATTAGCGTAGCGTGTGAACCTGACCGCTTTACCCGAATCACTTTACGACTTCCTCTGGAGGAACTGGCATGATCAAAGTGCTAATTGTCGATGACGAACCGTTAGCCCGGGAGAATCTGCGGATCCTGTTGCAGGAGCAAAGCGACATCGAGATTGTCGGCGAATGTTCGAATGCGGTGGAAGCCATTGGCGCGGTACATAAATTGCGTCCGGATGTTCTGTTCCTTGATATTCAGATGCCGCGAATCAGCGGCCTGGAAATGGTTGGCATGCTTGATCCCGAGCATCGTCCGTACATTGTTTTTCTGACCGCCTTTGATGAGTATGCGGTGAAAGCCTTTGAAGAACATGCGTTTGATTATCTGCTCAAGCCGATCGAAGAAGCTCGGCTGGAAAAAACGCTGATCCGTTTGCGTCAGGAGCGCACGAAGCAGGATGTATCACTCCTGCCAGAAAATCAGCAGGCGCTGAAGTTTATTCCGTGCAGCGGTCACAGCCGAATTTATTTGTTGCAAATGGATGACGTGGCGTTTATCAGCAGCCGTATGAGTGGCGTATATGTGACCAGCAGTGATGGTAAAGAAGGCTTCACTGAGTTGACGCTCAGGACGCTGGAGAGCCGTACTCCTCTGCTGCGTTGTCATAGACAATATCTGGTAAATATGGCGCAATTGCAGGAGATCCGTCTGGAAGACAACGGCCAGGCGGAACTGATTTTGCGTAACGGGCTGACTGTTCCGGTGAGTCGTCGTTATCTTAAAAGTCTAAAAGAGGCGATTGGACTGTAAAACTGATACACTGCGCGCCATTGCATCACCGACAGTTGAAGGCTCTATGCTAAGTAACGATATTCTTCGTAGCCTGCGCTACACCCTGAAAGCGAACAATAACGACATGGTGCGTATTCTTGCGCTTGCTGACATGGAATCCATCTCCGCAAATTTCGATACCTGGACGACAAAAGAAGATGAAGACGGGTTTGTTCGCTGCCCGGATATCATTCTCTCCGGTTTTTTAAACGGTCTGATTTATCATCTGCGTGGTAAAGATGATTCTGCACCGGAACTGGCGCTTGAGCGTCGTGTTAACAATAATACGGTGCTGAAAAAACTGCGTATCGCTTTTTCACTGAAAACCGATGATATTCTGGCAATTATGACCGAGCAGAAATTCCGTGTGTCGATGCCGGAAATTACCGCCATGATGCGCGCGCCGGACCATAAGAATTATCGCGAATGCGGCGATCAGTTCCTGCGTTATTTCCTGCGTGGTTTAACGTCGCGAGAGCATAAAAAGAAAGCGTAAAGCAGCGCTGGCGATCACGATCAAAATCGGGTCGCCGAAGCTTTACTTCACTTCTTTAAAACCCGCCGATTCCATTACCGTTTGCATTTGCTTCATGCTGATGTTTTTATCGGCGTTTTCAGATAGTTTCATCCCTGAAATGGCCTGCAACGCTTTTATATCGACTTTTTCCATATCGATAGTGACATTTTCTTGCGCGTAGGTATCTGAATAGGTGAGTTTTTCTTCTATACCAGTAATATTTTGATATTTGGCGCTTAATGCGTCGAATACTTTTGCTGCTTCTTCTTTATTGCTGGCACCGACTGACGCATAGCTGATTTTACTTTCAGAGATTTGCTTCAGGACCTTATCACCTTTATAGGTGTAAGAGACAGTGATATCCGAACCGTTGAGGTTGGCATTAAATGTTTTTGTCTCTACTTTATCACCGCATCCTGCCAGGGAAAAAAACACAACCGATACCACGGCGAGAGTGAAAAATTTATGTAACGCTTTCATGTAAAACTCCATTTCATGAATATCGGATGTTAAACAATAACCTCCACGAATCTGGTAAGCCCGGACTATCTTGATCCCAGTGCAGTATAGAATAAATCTAATATTAACAACTGAGCAGTCCGAAAATGGATTAAGGGTTAAGATTAGAGGAAGCACTCACGTAGCAAAAAAAAAGCGCTGCGGTTGCAGCGCTTGAGATACTTGACTTACTTCACCTGTTGGCCTGGTTTTGCACCTTCATCCGGGCTTAACAGGAAGATATCTTTCCCGCCAGGACCTGCGGCCATTACCATCCCTTCAGAAATGCCGAAGCGCATCTTACGAGGAGCCAGGTTAGCAACCATAATGGTCTGGCGGCCAATCAGGGTTTGTGGATCCGGATACGCAGAACGAATACCAGAGAAGACGTTTCGTTTCTCACCACCGAGATCCAGCGTCAGACGCAGCAGTTTGTCGGAACCTTCCACGAATTCGGCGTTTTCAATCAACGCTACGCGCAGGTCAACTTTGGCGAAATCGTCAAAGGTGATGGTTTCCTGAATCGGGTCATCCGCCAGCGGACCGGTTACTGGTGCGGCAGCGGCTTTCACTTCTTCTTTCGACGCTTCCACCAGCGCTTCAACTTGTTTCATGTCGATGCGATTGTACAGCGCTTTAAAGGTGTTGACCTTGTGACCGAGCAGTGGCTGCTCAATGGCATCCCAGCTCAGTTCGCAGTTCAGGAACGCTTCCACACGTTCAGCAAGCGTTGGCAGAACCGGCTTCAGGTAGGTCATCAGCACACGGAACAGGTTAATGCCCATGGAGCAAATTGCCTGCAGGTCGGCATCGCGGCCTTCCTGTTTAGCCACAACCCACGGTGCTTGTTCGTCAACGTAGCGGTTTGCCACGTCGGCCAGCGCCATGATTTCACGAATAGCTTTACCAAATTCACGGCTTTCCCATGCTTCGCCGATCACTGCTGCGGCGTCGGTGAAGGTTTTATACAGCGCCGGGTCGGCCAGCTCAGTCGCCAGAATGCCGTCAAAACGCTTAGCAATAAAGCCTGCATTACGGGATGCCAGGTTGACTACTTTGTTGACGATATCGGCATTAACGCGCTGGACAAAGTCCTCCAGGTTCAGGTCGATGTCATCAATACGTGAAGATAGTTTCGCCGTGTAGTAATAGCGCAGACTGTCGGCATCGAAGTGCTTCAGCCAGGTGCTTGCCTTAATGAAGGTGCCACGAGATTTAGACATCTTCGCGCCGTTCACCGTCACATAACCGTGGACGAACAGGTTGGTCGGCTTACGGAAGTTACTGCCTTCCAGCATGGCAGGCCAGAACAGGCTGTGGAAGTAAACGATATCCTTACCGATGAAGTGATACAGCTCGGCGTCGGAATCTTTCTTCCAGTATTCATCAAAGCTGGTGGTGTCACCGCGCTTATCGCACAGGTTTTTGAATGAACCCATATAGCCAATTGGCGCGTCCAGCCAGACGTAGAAGTATTTGCCAGGCGCATTCGGGATTTCAAAACCGAAGTACGGGGAATCGCGGGAAATATCCCACTGTTGCAGGCCGGATTCGAACCATTCCTGCATTTTGTTGGCGACCTGCTCCTGTAACGCGCCGCTGCGCGTCCACGCCTGCAGCATTTCGCTGAATGACGGCAGATCAAAGAAGAAGTGTTCGGAGTCACGCATCACCGGCGTCGCGCCAGACACAACGGATTTCGGCTCGATAAGTTCGGTCGGGCTGTAGGTTGCGCCGCAGACTTCACAGTTATCGCCGTACTGATCCGGAGACTTACATTTCGGGCAGGTGCCTTTAACAAAACGATCCGGCAGGAACATGCCTTTTTCCGGATCGTAAAGCTGGGAGATTGTACGGTTCTTAATAAAACCGTTTTCCTTCAGGCGCGTGTAAATCAGCTCAGACAGCTCACGGTTCTCTTCGCTGTGCGTCGAGTGGTAGTTGTCATAGCTGATGTCAAAACCTGCAAAATCAGTCTGATGCTCCTGACTCATTTCACCGATCATCTGCTCTGGCGTGATCCCAAGCTGCTGTGCTTTCAGCATGATTGGCGTACCGTGTGCGTCGTCCGCGCAGATGAAGTTAACCTGGTGGCCGCGCATTCGCTGGTAACGGACCCAGACATCAGCCTGGATGTGCTCCAGCATATGGCCGAGGTGGATTGAGCCGTTGGCGTACGGCAGCGCGCACGTTACCAGAATTTTCTTCGCGACTTGAGTCATAGTGGGCAATTACTTCTTTTGTAGTGAAAAGGGCTTTGATAGTACCAAAATGGTAATTACTGCGCCAAGCGATAAGGGCATTTATCCGTAAATGAATAATTGTTGCGGTTGGAGTAAACTACCTGGTGACTATTGTATATTCAGAACAACAAAAAGGAGTCGGGATGAACGCACAATCCCAGGCCAAATCACCAGAGACCCTGCGCGCCATGGTTGCCGGGACGCTGGCGAATTTTCAGCATTCAACCCTGAAGCATAATCTGACGACGCTTAAAGCGTTGCACCACGTCGCCTGGATGGATGACACGTTGCACGTTGAGCTGGTCATGCCGTTCGTCTGGCATAGCGCGTTTGAGGACTTAAAAGAGCAATGTAGCGCCGATCTGCTGCGTATTACCGGCGCGAAAGCGATCGACTGGAAACTGTCGCATAACATCGCGACGCTGAAACGCGTGAAAAACCAGCCAGGTATTAATGGTGTGAAAAACATCATCGCCGTCAGTTCAGGTAAAGGTGGAGTGGGTAAATCCTCTACCGCCGTGAACCTGGCGCTGGCGCTGGCTGCAGAAGGGGCGAAGGTGGGGATTCTGGACGCCGATATTTATGGTCCGTCTATCCCGACAATGCTTGGCGCGGAAAACCAGCGTCCAACCTCGCCAGATGGTACCCACATGGCGCCGATCATGTCTCATGGTCTGGCAACGAACTCCATTGGTTATCTGGTCACTGACGATAACGCGATGGTGTGGCGCGGCCCGATGGCCAGTAAAGCGCTGTTGCAGATGTTGCAGGAAACCTTATGGCCGGATCTTGATTATCTGGTACTGGATATGCCGCCGGGCACTGGTGACATCCAGCTGACGCTGGCGCAGAACATTCCGGTAACGGGCGCGGTTGTTGTCACTACGCCGCAGGATATCGCGCTGATCGATGCGAAAAAAGGCATTGTGATGTTCGAAAAAGTCGAAGTGCCGGTATTGGGTATTGTTGAGAATATGAGTATGCATATTTGCAGCAATTGTGGTCACCATGAGCCAATCTTTGGCACCGGTGGCGCGCAGAAACTGGCCGAGCAGTACCACACCCAACTGCTGGGACAAATGCCGCTGCATATTTCTCTGCGTGAAGACCTCGATCGCGGTACGCCGACGGTTATCAGCCGTCCAGACAGCGAATTTACCGCCATTTACCGCGACCTTGCAGGGCGTGTGGCGGCACAGCTGTATTGGCAGGGAGAAGTTATTCCGGGCGAGATTGCTTTCCGCGCGGTGTAATTTATAGCGTTACAGATATTCACCGTATTAATGTATTATTGATGCGGTGAATATATTAAATTTAAAAATATTACGATATTGTTCATTCTGCGTTTATAATTCATACCTTTTTCCGAATAAATCATCTCAATGCATCATTGTAATTGATCAAATCTATCTCATTAATCTACAATTTCAATTGGTTCAAACAGGGTAGTTAACCCATAATTCACAGTGCAGGCAGTTTGTATGCTGTTTTCCACCCATTACAGGAATAATGAACACAATGAAGAAAAGTTTATTCTTGGGAGTTATTACTCTGGCTTATGGAATGAGTTTGCAGGCTTTGGCTTCTGATACAATCGATGGAAAGCTAACAATCATCGGGCATATTGTTGAGTCCACATGCCATATCGATATGACAGGTGGCGAGCCTCAAAATGATTGCCAGTCAGATGCGGCTCGATTGACGGCTGGAAACGACAAACCAAACTACCAAGGGGTCAATACGAACCGTGTGATGTTACCGGGTGATACGACACGGCAAATAGTGCTCAATACCTACGATTAATGACCTCAGAATGAATCTTGTCAAACGGCAGTTTTACCCAGCGTAATACTGCCGCTTCTTTAATTTTTCCTTCTATTACATTTGCTTTCCGTTATTTATTATTATCGTCAATTACTTAAATATGTATTATCTAATTCTTGAATAATGCTTAGTGAAATTTGCTTTAAATCAAATAAAACATCATTTCACATTGCGGTAAAATTATTCTCGTGACATTTTGATTTCGAAGTTGTTAAAAGGATGTGTTTATTAAAGTTAATAAGGAATGACCAATGAAAAGATCCATTATTTTTTCGGCAATGTTACCATTTTTATCTGTCGGAATGGCGCATGCTGCGGATATCACTGATGAGGGACAGTTAATCATTCAAGCAACTGTAGAAGGGTCTTCTTGTCATTTTAATTCCAATGGTGGTGACTCGGCAATTATTGATATGGGTACAATTTCAACTTCTGATGTGTATAAAATTGGTATCGGAGCTATTAGCAATACAAAAGTTTGGAATACCGATGCAGATTCAATTGAAATTATTTGTCCGTCTACGGTAGAGTTAAAAAATATTACCTTTTCACCAACTAAATTCTCAGAACATCCGGGACTATTACAGGATGATGAGGACGATACTACCGGCGTAGGGTTCGCTGTTGATTTTTATAACACCACCACGAGTTTCGTTAATATCAACGAGAAAGACCAGGTTGTGGATGTTAGTGGGTTGAAAGGTGAGTCCATTGGAAATGAAGGTGTCAAGTACACCTTAAAATTTGATGCCCGATGGGCACGACTGGCTCAGGTTGTTAACGCTGGCGATGTAAAATCTACGATAAAATTTACTGTTGAAACTGATTAATTCTAAATGGCTATATTGTCGGGATGACTCGACAATATAGCGCTATCAATAAGGTAGTGTATTATGAAACGGATTTTACTTTCAGGCCTGATAGCATTGACGCTCCCGGCACACGCTGATATCGTGATTTATGGCACCCGTGTTATATATCCGGCAGAGAAAAAAGAGATTATCGTTCAGTTGATGAATGAGAGTACCAAGGCATCACTGGTACAATCCTGGATTGATGATGGCGATACTACATTACCTCCGGAAAAAATAGATGTACCATTTTTGCTGACTCCGCCAGTTATCCGTGTTAAAGGTAATTCAGGGCAGCAAATAAAAATCAAAAAAATTGCCAATAACTTACCAAGTGATAAAGAAAGTCTTTTTTATTTTAATGTGCTGGATATACCCCCAAATACAAATAATCAAGATGGGAAGAATACGCTAAAATTTGCCATGCAGAACAGATTGAAATTGCTGTACCGACCTAAGAGCGTCGAGTCAGTCACACAAAATAGTATTAAAAAGTTAAGTTTTTCTCGCAGCAACGGTGGGCTAAATTTAAATAATGCTACTGCGAATTGGATTACCATTCCCAAGATTGAAGCGAACAGAAATCAGCTAAATGGTAAAACTATTTTATTACCACCGTTATCCAGTCAACTGCTCCAACTGAGAAATAATGGTAGCAATCAGTATGTTGTGACCATTATTGATGATCGCGGTAATTATGTTAGCGATACGCTCAGAGTTAAATAATATGAGGTGTGGCCATGTTAAGGATAACTCCACTTGCTTCCACGATATTTTTTCTGTTGTTCTCGGGTCAGCTATTTGCTGAAGAAGAAACATTTGATACCCATTTTATGATGGGGGGATTAAAGGGTGAAAAGGTCAGTGATTTTAGATTTGATGGTGAAAAACCGATTTCTGGAACCTATGATCTAGATATCTATCTTAACAACCAATGGCGTGGAAAATATGAGTTGAATGTCAAAGATGAACCTGATGACACGTGTTTGACATGGGATCTCATTCATCGTCTTGGGATTAAGTCTGAAGGGATTAAAGTCGATAAAGAAGCACAATGTGTGCCTTTAAAAACTGCACTTAAAGGGGGAACTTCGACTTTTGATGTGAGCCGATTTCGCCTTGATCTCAATGTCCCGCAGGCTTTTGTCAATGAACTTGAATACGGTTACGTCGAGCCTGAAAACTGGGACAGGGGGATTAATGCGCTGTATACTTCCTATTATGTGAGCCAATACTATAGCGATTATAAAGACTCCGGTAACAGTAAAAATACTTTTGCTCGTTTTAATAGCGGGTTGAATTTATTTGGTTGGCAACTACATTCTGATGCCAGTTACAATAAGACTGATGATAGTAATGGTGAGTGGAAGAGTAATACGCTTTATCTGGAGCGCGGCCTCCCGGAAATATTGGGCACATTGCGCGCGGGTGATATGTACACATCATCAGATATTTTTGATACCGTTCGGTTTTGCGGGGTGCGCTTGTATCGCGATATGCAGATGCTGCCGAACTCAAAACAGAATTTTACGCCGTTAGTTCAAGGGATTGCACAAAGTAATGCCCTTGTCACTATTGAACAAAATGGTTTTGTTGTCTATCAAAAAGAGGTACCGCCGGGCCCCTTCTCGATTGCCGATTTGCAGTTAGCAGGCGGCGGGTCGGACCTCGACGTTAGCGTGAAAGAAGCGGATGGTACCGTTACGACCTATCTGGTTCCTTATTCGTCTGTACCTAATATGTTACAGCCTGGCGTGTCTAAGTATGATTTTGTTGCGGGTCGCAGCCATATTGAAGGCGCCAGCAACCAAAGTGATTTCGTTCAGGCCAGTTATCAGTATGGCTTTAATAATCTATTAACGCTGTATGGCGGTACAATGCTGGGGGATAACTATAATGCTTTTACGCTGGGAACTGGCTGGAATACGCGCATTGGTGCTGTTTCTTTTGACGCCACGCAGTCACATAGTAAACAGGATAATGGTGACATTTTTGATGGCCAGAGTTACCAGGTTGCGTGGAATAAATATGTTACGCAGACAGGGACGCGATTTAGTTTAGCGGCATACCGATATTCTTCTCGTGACTATCGTACATTTAACGATCACGTATGGGCGAATAACAAAAACAGTTATCATCGTGATGAAAATGATGTCTACGATATTGCTGATTATTATCAGTATGATTTCGGTCGTAAAAACAGTTTTACAGCCAACATCAATCAGTCGCTTCCTGAGGGGGGGGGAGCCGTATCGCTAAGCACATTATGGCGTGACTACTGGGGACGTAGCGGTAGCAATAAAGATTATCAACTGAGCTACACCAATAGTTGGCAACGGATTAGCTATACGCTTTCTGCTAGCCAAACCTACGATGAAGATCATAATGAAGATAAACGTTTCAACATCTTTATCTCCATACCCTTTAACTGGGGAGATGGCATATCCACGCCACGGCGACAGGTATATCTCTCGAACTCGACCACATTTGATGATGATGGTTTCGCATCAAATAATACCGGTATCAGTGGGATTGCAGGCGATCGCGATCAATTTAACTATGGTTTAAACCTGAGCCATCAGCGACAAGACAGCGAAACCAGCGCTGGGGCAAACGTTACGTGGCGTGCTCCTGTTGCAACGGTTAACGGTAGTTATAGTCAATCTACAAAATATAAACAAAGCAGTGGCAGCATCTCCGGTGGGGTTGTGGCGTGGGCTGGTGGTATAAACCTGGCAAACCACCTTTCTGAGACTTTCGCCATCATAAATGCCCCCGGACTTGAAGGTGCTTATATCAATGGGCAGAAATATCGGGAGACCAACAGTAAAGGTACGGTGGTATATGATGGGATGAGTGCGTACCGTGAGAATATGCTGACACTGGATGTCTCTAATACCAATAGTGAAACAGAATTACAGGGTAACCGTAAAAGTGTTGCGCCATATCGTGGGGCAGTGGTCAAAGCGCAATTTGATACCGACCAGCGTAAGCCCTGGTATTTTAAAGCACTGCGACCGGATGGTTCCCCATTAACCTTTGGTTATGAAGTGGAAAGCGAACAGGGCGAAAATATTGGTCTGGTTGGGCAAGGCAGTATGTTGTTTATTCGTACTAATGACGTACCTGCAAAAATAAAAGTTGCCATTGATAAACAACAAGGACGTTACTGCACAATCTCCTTCAATCAGGAAATTGATGTCAGTAAGACATACTCATGTCAATAAAAGGATAATGATGATGAGATGGATACTGTTAACGGTATTAACATTATGCTCTTTTTGGGCACAGGCTGATAAATGTGATTTTGTTCCTCCGCCAAATATTACGGGAGCATATTCTTTCACCCCAGATTCGATGTCCGGTGTACTTGATGGTAGTGTTTTTGCTTCTGGCCAGGATAGCACTGTTGTACTGGACTGTAAGTCACAGGAGAGGGCATGGTTGAAGGCCGCAATGGCCATCTTGCATAGCAGTGAATATGCTTTTAAGGTAGGCAGTCAATATTATATTGTTTCCTTTTCAGTGAGTTATCAAGCAAAGGATATTGTTGCAAATAAAGCAAAGTATACATTGTCAGATTTTTTTGACATGGCGGGTTTAGTACTGAACTATTCAATTGTTGCGGCCCCAGACCGCGGGGCCGCAACGATCATCGCCCCTGGTGCGACTATCCCTCTCGTTACTGAGTTGAGCCTTGAATACTGTCAGGGAAATAAGGATAACTGTAGTTCAAAAAAATTAAATTATAATTTAAATGTTACGATTATGGTCGATATCACAACCTGCTATTTTGGTAATCAGGAAATTGATCTGGGGAGGATAAATATTAATGATCTTGATAAAAAAGAATTTGAGCTTCACCCGGTAATATTCACCTGTCAGACAAGTGGGGCCGGGAATCTGAAGTTTACGCCTGTTAATCTATTATTTTATTTTGAACCGATGAGTCCGTTGGCGGAGGATTCGATAACCCTGACCAACGATTATGGTACTGCGGCGAATAGCGCAGGGTCGGTAGGATTTCAGTTATCAATGGACGGTTCAACCAGTATTGGCTATGGCAGAAGTAACCTGTATCGTTCTGACACTGTGAAAGGGAATACAGTACCAATCAATATTTACGCCCGCACCAGAACGTATGCAGGGAAAGTCACTGCGGGAGAAACAATGAGTCGGGTAAAGGTCGTTATTGACTATAATTAAAAAGTAAGCAAAGCAGGAAATTCACGCACCCAACTATACTGGGTGCGTTTATTTTACCGGTGATAAAAAATCTCGCCATCGTAAGCTTTAATGATCTTAGCATCGGCATCATTGACCAGCACATACGCGCCGCCCATGTAGGTCCAGTGGGTGCCTGCCGTCGGCGCGGGCAGATTGCGTAGATTCCACTGTTTAATGGTGTATTCTTCGGTGAGATACAGTGGTGGGACCTTGTCACCGGGTTTGAAATGGGTGAAGTCAGCAATAAAGCTGCTCAGTTCATATTTATCGATACCGGTGGGGGCAGCTGTTGCGGTTGGCGCGGCCCAGACGACGCTGCTTGCAAGCAGAAGTGCACCCAGCAACATTTTATTCTTCATACCCATCCTCTCTACCTCTTCGGGTCATCAAAATCAGTCATGTATCATTCCTGGCATACCGGATGTCTGACAAGCACTATTTTGTGATCACTCCAGTCATTTCGTAAAAAGTGTAAATGAAAGTACAGAATTGCAGCAACCTTGACCAGTAGTTTCACTGTGGGGGCGGGTAGTACGCCAATTTACATCGCTAAGCACAGGCAGTATCCTGTTACTGAAACCAGCATATTACGTTTGTGTTTCAACGACTCGGGGTGCCCTTCCTGGTGAAGGCTGAGAAATACCCGTACCACCTGATCTGGATAATGCCAGCGTAGGGGGCCGAAATTCGGCCTACTTATCATGAGATTGACTCTCTTTTTGTCGGTGCGTAATGCACTTGAGGTACAAAAAGGGTGTATTCATGGGGTACAAAACTCTTCCATACACGTTTCAGCGAAACGGCAACTACTACCTGCAAATCCGGCTTTCAAATGGCAAGATGTATAAGAAATCTCTCCTCACTGACAGCTATCGTGAAGCATCTGCTTTGATGATTGGCGTTACGCCACACATTCCTTTTGTTCAATCATTAGCTACGCCGCTCCTCGTGTTCGAATCATTTTTGTCTAATCTGATTGCGTCAGAACGCAAGGCTGCGAGAAATCCATTTTTGGCCCACCAGCAGATCGCTCCTCCTGTTGAAATCGTGGAATCTCAACCGCCAGCCGAACCGGAAAAAGTGCTAACTCTCTCGGATGCGTGGACGATGTACAAAGACGAAAAGGGACGCAACTGGACGAAATCGATCTCAATGGCAAATGAGCGATACATGGAAGTGCTGTTAACGGTCTTGGGAGGGGAAACTGATGTAGCGACGATTAGCAAACAGGACATTAAACAGGTGATGGAAGTTGTTGAGAACCTCCCTAAGCGCGTTGTACAGCCTTATCGCTCAATGAGCATTCAGCAATTGATAGAATGTGACGATGTCCCAGCTGATGAACTGGTTGGGGTTGAAGCCATCCATAAACATCTAAAGCTCTACAAATCACTGTTCAAAACTTTTCTTACTGAAAGCAAAGACGTTTTGCTGAAATCGCCAACTGATGGAGTAGTGGCTGCACCATCGAAAGCAAGATTTGGCGCATACAGTACAGCCGAGATGAAAAAGTTTGTAGGGTGGGCGCTTAAGCAACCCGATAATTGGCAAAAATGGATCACGTTGTTATTGGCATACACGGGAGCGAGAAGAGGCGAGATAGGAAAGCTGGAGAAGTCACAGATTAAATTTGACGAAGATAGCCAGCGTTACTATTTCCTGATTGCTGAAGGAGGGCAGGGGAAAACTGAGAACGCTACGAGGCAGGTAGTCATCCACCCTAAGTTAATCGAATGGGGTTTCATGGAGTACGTTGATCGCCAGTGGAAAGAGCGGATTTTTTCAGAAGTGGCAGGTACAAACATGACTAAGATCGGTAAAGTCTTTGCTGATGTTCGAGATCAGTTGGGTATTCCTTATCTGGACGATTATGGACAACGGCGATTACTGCATTCCATCCGTCACTCAGTTTGTTCTACAGCTATGGCTGGATGGGTGAAAAACATCCTGCACCTGCAGCAAACAGTAGGCCATGAGAAGAGCGGAGGGATCACTAAACGATATTTACATACGTTTCCTCTATCTACAGTCTCCTATGTAGTTGATGGACTTTGCTGGGTCTAACATCGAAGACATGAGAAATCAATCGTAGGGACGCAAAGTCAGCGATGGCTACTGGGCTATCTTAGCTCATATATGTTTGTCTACATGATTGATTTGTCAAGCAGTCAAGATAGAATGTTCTGACTTATCAGAGGGGGTGACATGAATATCCGGGAATTTATAGGCCAGTATCGCAACCACCCAGTGCTTTTCATCGGAGCAGGTGTTAGTTTGAGATATCTTAACAATTCGCATACATGGGATGGATTGTTAAAGTATATTGCTTTTGAGTTGAAAGGAAATAATGAGTTTTATTTAGATATTAAAGCTGAATGCCAAGTTGATGGTAAATATAACTATTCCCTAATTGCTACTAAATTAGAAAAAGCATTTAACCAAGCATTAGGTGAAGATCGTAATGGTAAATTTAAAGAGATAAATGATTATTTCTATGCTGAGATGGAACGTGAAAATAATCTGAGCAGATTTAAAATATACATTTCAAAGTTAGTAGGGAGCCTTGATTATAGAGAGAATAAAAAAGAGGAATTGGCAGAGTTAAAGAAAATCAGGAAAAATGTAGGCTCAGTTATAACTACAAACTATGATGGTCTTGTTGAAGACGTATTTAGCTTTGAACCGTTAGTAGGGAATGATATATTGTTGAGCAATCCCTATGGTTCAGTATACAAGATTCATGGCTGTATTAAAGACCCATCTAAAATCATCATAACTGAAGATGACTATGCTCATTTTGATAACAAGTATGAGTTAATTCGTGCTCAATTACTCTCAATTTTCATTCATAACCCTATTATATTCATGGGGTATGGAATTGGTGATGAAAACATAAAGAGCTTACTGAAAACTATTTTTACTTATGTCGAACCAAACTCACTTACTGCACAACGTATTAGAAATAACTTTCTCTTGGTTGAGTTTGAAAAAGATTCAGCATCACATGATATTACTGAGCATGACATTGATTTAGAAGGTTTTTCCACAATAAGAATTAATAAAATAAAGACAGATGATTTTATAGAAATATATAGATCACTATCTAACTTGAATCTACCAGTGTCTGCTATGGATATACGGAAAGTTCAAAGTATTGTTAAGGATATATATTCTGGTGTACATGATGATGGTACCAGTATAAAAGTCAATATTACAGAGGATATCGACTCTCTGAATAATAGCGATAAAATATTAGTAATAGGATCAAATAATTCTATAAAATACGAGCATAAGAACTCGTCGAATTTCATGACGGATTATTTTGATATAATTGATGAATCAAACCATCAATTGTTACAATTGATCGACAAAATAAATATAACATCTACCCAATGGTTTCCAATATATGGCTTCTGTCAGGTTTGCCATGAGCTTGCTAAGTGTGAACCGCTTAAAAATCAACAAAGAAGAAAAATCGAAGAGTATCTTGCTGGTTTGCCAATTGCTGTGCAAAATACGCATGATAATTGGGGTGATATTTATTCCGATGAATCAATAACTCGAACTAATAAAATAAATTCTATTATATGGTCAACATGGAACAATATTATTGTTCCTGATGATGTCGAAGGGCTTTTACGTTCGATGCCAGACAAAAAAGGAACAGATTATAGGCGTTTACTCTGTGTGTACGACTATAAAAAATATGGTGATCCTCATTAGCAATATAACTGTCAGTTAGTGTTGTATAACTATATGAAATAGAAGATGCCCACATCAGTGGGCATCGTCAATTTACAATTTATATTTCTTCTGCATGTTTTGCTGCTTTGATACGGTTGAATTCTAAGACTTCTTCAACAACATAGCTGATGTGATGATTAGTATCAAATCCGATCCAGTCCTGTGGCCTGCCTTTCAATTTCTTCATACTGCAATCAAGTATTTTCTCATCGCCCCATGAAAATTCCGGCCCTAAGTAATGAGACGAATTTACAATAACCTTGGCGAGGTCATAAATTTGCTCACCTTTATTGCCTTTTTGCTTAGAATGTCCTCGAGCCACAAAATATCTATTAGAAATAGTGTAACGAATTTTCCCATTTGCATGAGTTGCAATAATGTCATCTGCTGCTGAAGGATTTCGTATCCCATAATCCGCGAATATGAGGTTGTGATTACTATCTTCCATAAGTGTTTTCCAAACAACCATTTCACGGCGTTCGACATAGTCAGTAGAATCTTCATCCTTAACGGCTTCGTTAATAATCATTGGAAATGAAGCACCAGCCATCATCACAGTGCTAAATTTATATTCACTGACAATCTTAAGAAGATGTTGCAGATCTGCAAGTAATGAAACGATAGATTTTTTAGTAACATCGCCAAAATCAAGCAAAATGATGATTTGCTGGTTTGTGAGATTTAATCCCTGAATTATGCTGTCAATGCTATCTTTGAAATAATCTTCATCATAAGCATCTTCTATTGTTTCCGAGTCAATACGCAAACAAAAATATGTGTCGTCTGCAATGGATAAATTACACAACGCATTCTGATAATCAACATCATCCCATCGGTCAAATCCCACAACTGGATGAACTTTCAAGCCACTTTCTGAGAGTTTACGATACATGTAACCGTATACATGCTCTCCTGTTTCGGTATATTCATTTGGCTTCCATTCAAAATGATCAAAAAAGATTGCCGAACTTTTACATGATTTTGAAATTTCATTTGAAATCTTATCGAGATAATGTTTTTTAGGCTGGGTGGAGTCACGATAATAAGCCTGTTCACGCATTTTTTGTGTGAATTTAGGGATCTCGAAAAAAGGTGTTATCCTTTGTGAATATGCAGTTTTAAGTTTTTCTAATGCCGCAAATTCACCAGGCTTTGCTTTCAGTATAGGAACATAAGTAGGATACATATAACGGCCTCCGGAAGCTATTCGATAACTGCTGTAGATAAAATTCTACTAACCTCACCCTGACCGATGAGATCTGCAAAAAGACGGTAATTTCCTAACTCTCTTCTTAATCTTCCCGCAATGATTGCTGGTGTTATTTTTAACTCCCTTGATAAAATGTCTATGTTTTCTTTTGTTGGGGATATATAAGCATCACTTCTTTTCCAGACGGCTCTTGGTATAAATGCTTCCCTTGCCAACCTATTTGCTTCTGATTCTTTTTTATCATCCGAAGATGCATCTAAATCATCCAGAAATGTTTCTTCATTATGAACATGCTTCCAGATATGAGCGACTTCATGAAGCAAAGTAAACCAGAAATTATCAAGACGATCATATCTTAGGCTAAGGCCAATGATAGGTTGTCCATCAATATCTTTTAATGCGGCACCATCAATACGAGTACCTTTTAAACTTGGCTCTATTATAATTGCTATCCCATGTTTCTCGAGAAATTCTACCGCAAGAAGTGGGCCTTTTTCGAACCAGCTTAACTGTGCGAGATCTCGTAGAAAACTTGCCGATAACACATTTGGGTCGAAAATCCCGAGAGAGTTTTTTTTCTTCCGCGCTTGCTGCACAACTCTACTAACCCACGCATACAATGCATATTGTGTTGAAGGCGAGTAAGCATCACCAGACAATGTTCTTTTGAAAGAAAGGCTTCCGCTTTGCCAGCCTAACTGGTTTATAAAACCTTTGATAATGTCTTCAGCCGAACTTTTTAGAGCATTTCCGTTTTCAGCAATCCATCCACGGTTGATCATTTCTTTTAAGGGAAATTTGGACCAATCTACACCTTCCTCATGAGATTGATTATCATCTGAATTTATGCCTATCAGTGTATCAGTAGAAATCCCCAATCCAATGGACAAGGCTTTAATCATTGAGACTGTTAAGGGGCGCTTCCGGGAAAGAATTTCAGAAACACGGCTTCTTGTTCCCAAATAGGGAACGAGATCAACCTGTTTTAAACCCTTTTCATGCATCCTAAACAAAATTGCATCAATAGGATCA
The DNA here is from genome assembly GCF_004322975.1 of Citrobacter sp. ABFQG. Lineage (NCBI taxonomy): Bacteria > Pseudomonadati > Pseudomonadota > Gammaproteobacteria > Enterobacterales > Enterobacteriaceae > Citrobacter > Citrobacter sp. ABFQG. The sequence goes on along the minus strand of NZ_CP036435.1, from coordinate 3,839,849 downwards.
GGTGGCTCAATCGGATACTTCGAGTTTTCATAGGCTTCTACGACCGTGATTAGAAGCTCGAGTTCTTCATGCTCGTCCGAGCGAGTCGGTGGCATCATAAGCATCAAAGAATGGATTCGCTCCAGGTAGTCCTGATGCTGTTGTTCTGTCTTTATAACTTTAATATCCATTCATGTGACCTTTACAGCAATAATCAATACAGTCAACGCATTGAAATCCATGATGGTTTCAATGACCATATCACAGCCATCAACTTTGAATGTGAACATACAATTCTCAATACAAACGACTGATGGGAATCGATCTTTCACCTCATCAACGGATTTCCAACTGCATGAATCAATCTCAGATGACCATGCGGTTACCCAAACTTTAGTGGCGGAACTCTTACTTTTAAGCTGGTTCAACCGATTTCTTCCAAGCAACTTCATAATTTGTTCCTAATATGGGAACATCTTAGTGTTCTTTGATTGCTATGTCAATGTGTTCCCAAAAGTGGAACTCAATGTGTGAGGGGCTACAGTTTCTATGATAACAATAGGGTCTTTTATGTACTGAATCAATGAAATATTCATATTTATCAAACCGATCCAAGGATGGGTGTTATTGCATTCCTATCCCAAATGGATGTTTGTGAATTTATTTACATCATGGATGATAGAGGCGGAATTGATTGATGATCTACGCGTTTACTTAGACTGCTCAGCACTTTTTTCCTGCCCCCCAATTTTAAACTACACAATTTTCAAATATCGGAGAGATGACCGGATGTCTTTAATCGGTAGAAGGTGGCTTTGCTGATCGCTAACCTTTCTTGGACTGCTGCTGGTGGTAAACCTTGTGCTAACAACTCTTGTACCTGTTCAACTGTCGCTTTAATAGGTCTGCCGCAATGCTTACCTTCTGATTGTGCACGTTTTATTCCTGCTGTTCTACGTTCTGCTATCAGATCTTTTTCCAGGCTGGCAAGTCCTGCCATCATAGTCAGCATCGCTTTACCAACTGGTGTTGATAGGTCGAACCCTTCACGCAAGCTGACAACTTTCACGCCTTTTGTCTGCAACATTTCCACGGTGGAAAGAACATCAATCGTGTTACGCCCCAGGTGGTCTATAGCAATCACGATCAGCGTATCGCCTTCTCGCACATAGCTTAGTAGTTCACCAAACCCTGGACGTTCTCCTGCCTTGACTGCACCACTCACCGCTTCATCGCTGAACCAGCGAGTGACGCTATAACCAGCATCGGCAATCTGCTGCTTCTGGTTTTCAACGTTCTGGTCGCTGGTGGAAACTCGCACGTATCCGATCACAGTAGTCATGATGTTCTCTAAGTCTCAAAAGGTAGTATCAAAATAATAACTGTCTCAAAATAAAAGATCAACCTTTTGAGATAAGGCGAAACCGCATTCTGTGGTTGCGTCGATGTGGTCTTAAAAGGAGATGGTTTTGAGACTTGAAACGAGGAGTTGAATTCGTTTTGACGAGCGAAGATGAAAATGGCGTGATCACTCACGCCAGTCGTTGCATGAGATGATTATTTTTTGAAGAACTGTGTGACTGCCCATCCACCATGACCGCCTGGGGTAATGAAGAAAACAAACCCCTTATCGTCTACGTTTTGAATCTCAACTGCCATCGATTCTTTTAGGAGACGGCATTTACCGGAAGTGATGAGGCCCATCATACCCTGTTGGTCTTTGTCCTGGATGTAACTGATCATCTCGTAAAAGTCGGTCAGCTTTTTACAGTTAAATGTACCTTCCTTTAGGGTTGCGGTATCTCCATGACTCAATGCATAAGCGTTCGGTATCACTGACAAAAATATGGCGGCTGCGAATAGTTTTTTCATTACCGCCCCTTATAGCTCGGAGCATTCGCTGAGGTTGTAAGTGCCTTTTCTACCGTCATCATTAACCAGATGCAGAACAAAAATGAGCGGGTTGCCGTCAATGAAAGACACGGCGACATTGCCGTTGTCGGTGCTATAGAGCTTGGCAATTTGCTTCTCCCCGATGTACGAGAGATCCCAGCTTGCGTTATTTAAACTGAAGTGCATCTGAGAACCATCAATTTCAATGCTGGATTGTGCTGTGACTGTCTTCCCATTGCTACCCAGTTGCCCTTGCTGAAGAGCTTCACATTGATAGGAGCTTGCATAAGTTGACAGAGGCAGCAGTAAGAGTGCAGCAAGAGTTATCCCCTTCATAACGTTCCTTTATTCGATTGGTGTTAGACATTCATCGGGAATCAGTATAAAACCATCAATTGATAAAAACGATCGGTTTATCATTTATCGATCGATAAAATTGATCAATGTTGAAACTATAATGTCTTGCACAGTTCTTCGCTATGGATGAGTCTTGATAGACGAAAGAGCATGCACAGGAGAAATGCAGTGAGAAGAGCACTGATAGTGATATTTGGGTTACTGGTTTCACAGATGGCAGCAGCAGGACAGATCACAATGACCGATCCCCAGCAGGATACGACCGAGAATGGTAAGACGCTTTGCACCTACGAAAACAGCATCTATCTGTTCACCTACGTTACCAAAGGAAAATGCCCGTATGCGAAGACGTTTGATACTGTAGATTCAGAGTGAAGGGGGCTTAAAATATAGGTTTGTTTAAATTTCCAAGTTAGGTGGAGTTGCTTAGCAAAAGAATCATGTTTTTTTCTTCGATTGTGCTGAAACCCTTATAGAATAAGGGGTGGAGGGATTTTCATCAATAGGTTAAAGCGCTGTAAGAGTGTTATAGACTGGTTAATATGAGTAGAATTAGCATAGATTAAACCTATTAATAATCATCATTTATTAGTTGATTATCGCTTGTAATTTAGTCAACTTTTCCGGCTCTATGGAGAGTTGTTTCATGGTGAGCACTGCGACCATGAAAAGTATGCTGCATGAGTAGCATGTAATGCGGAGCATGAAAGATATCAATTACAGGAGAGCAACCTTTGCACCAGAAGCGATTTTAAGGAGTGATTCTCCTGTAAAAGTAATCTGCTATGCTCGCATTGCTCACATAATGAACATTAAAACCAACAAAACCGCTAACTACTGTTTAAATAATAAACAGTTATTGATTCCATTTTATGTGCTCGTACAACTCGCCCATGCGTTAACTGTGCAAGATACGCTTAAAAAAATGAGTTTATGCAACCACTCCACACCGATAGTGTTCCATTGTAAGCCTTCACTTTTACCGAAGATGCAAATAACTCTAAAGAGACTTTAGACTTTTCTGCACCCTCTGTATCAGGTTACTTGTGCAAATGGCATAGCCATAAGATCGGCTTACTTGCATAATAAGCCGGAAATCTCATTGCTAACATTATCGGAGCTGCCGCCGCGTTAGCGACTTAATGGAGCAGGCGAGCGCCTCTTAACGCATCCATCGTTAGGGTAGTCGGCTGGGCGTAAGTAATGGAGCTACATAATGAAACGATGGTTTCAATGTCCTGGATGGTGATCTGATAGGTTCCAGTGCCGGGGTTGCCAATGTCCCGACAGATTATCCAGCCCGCATTTTCCAGATCGCCAATGACGGTAATCACTCGTTTTTGCGTCATACCGAGGTCACGGGCCGCACAACTTAGGTCGAACATCACACATCCGGCTATCTCGCTCTGTTGGCTTCTGAGGTATGCCCACATCTGTTTATGATCGGTGGTGAAAGTCAGCACCTTGGGGTGTCTGCTGCGTTTCTGTGGATGCGTTACTTCGGTGAAATACGGCACGAGACTATCAAACATCTGTTCGATGGTGTTCGTTACTTGCGTTGGGGTAGTGCTGGAGTGGGTGGTAAATGTCTCTGTGAAGAGTGCTTCAACTTCGGTTGGGGAAAGTCCCTGGTTATCTGTCATATTAATCCTCCTGTATGTTTTGTAGTCAATAAATCCTCATAGTTGAGTTGTTAACGTTCATTTTTTATTTGCTTGTTTTTTTAAAAAGAAGCGTTCAAATAAAGGTTGGCAAAACTAACATTTATTTATGTTAAATGCAATCTCAAATCGTGCTTGTTTTATTAACGTGTTGAAAATGATCATAAAATAGTTGACTTTGCAACCGATTTGATGTACAATGAATAGTAGGTAGTTAATAATCGTTATAATAAGGAGGTACATGTACCAAACGAAAACTGATGTGCTCGAAGCTCTGCGTAGCGGAAAGCTCCTTCCCAAGATTTGCCAGCAATACTCCCACAACAAAAATCTCTCCGACGAACGACGCAAGATGTTCAGGGTGGCCTTGATCAGCTACCGCATTGAACAGCTTCAGGAGAGTTTACGTAACGAGGAACAACCGAATGAACATCCGATTCACTGATGAAACCCACAAGGCGCTTGTTGAACGTGCTAACCGTGAAGACAAATCAGCCGCCGCGCTGGTTAGTGAGTTAATAACAGCAGTCCTAAACCGAGAGGAACCTAATGACCGAAAAGAAACCAGTAGTAAACTTTGTTAATGCGATTTGCGGCTCAGGAAAGAGCCACCGACTGAAAGAGTACATTCTCAGCTTCAAGCGCGAAGCTGTCCCAGAAAAGTTCTTAATCGTAGTACCAACCCACGCTTTAGCCGAGCAGTTCAAGCAAGATCTGAATCTCTTGAGAATCCCAAACCATCACATTTTCGTTGAAGGGGCGACTCTCAACCTGAAAAGCACCCTGGCTGATAACTTCCAGACAAATGTGGTGATAACCACCCACGAATGTTTCACCAACTACTGCCACCTCGCTACGTTCAATCCTGAGATGCGTTCTCTACTGGCAGAACACAATGTGGTGGTAGATGAGATTCCTGATGGTTGGTTTGGAGCAGAAGCGACGATCCGCCATGCTGACAGGACGGCAGAAAACTTCCCATTCCTGGAATGGCTGGAAGAGCGAAACGGGCTGCTGTACCTGCGCGAAGAGCACTACGACAATCTGTACAAGTATTACCACGAGAAGCACGCTAACAGTGACAACTTGAAGAAGGTTCTTTACGTGGCGCTCGACGGTTGTGGTGTGATGCACACCGAATGTGATTCGTCATACAGCTTCTTTGCCTACACCTATAATCCGATACTGAAGGCCGCAACATGGGCGAAGAGCTTCACTGTGCTCGGCGCTGGCGTGAATCGCAGTGGGTTTGTCTGGATGGCAGAGAACGTCGCTCAGATGGCGGTTCAGGAAGCGGGTGAACACCTTCAGCCTGATCCCGAGAGACGCAAACATAAAAACGTGCCTATCAAAATCGTTGCTGTCCTCTCAGAAGATATCAAAAGAGCGGGGCAGTCAGAACTCGCTAATATCTTTAACAACCACTTGAGGGAAATACGCCAAATCGTCGGAAAGGATTTTATCTTTGCAACCAACAACGACAAAGCTATCTGCGATTTTAAGACCATTGGACTCACTGAACTTGGTGATCGCATGGGTGGTGTTGACGTTTCAATGTCCAGCTACGGGATAAACAGCTATCAGAGCATTCATTGTGCCGTGTTCCTCGGATGTGCAAATCTGGGCGATAAAGACCGTAAGCGATGGGCAGACTATTGCGAACGTATCGGTTGGGATTTTGAAACGGTGATGGAGAAGAAGCGGCAGGCAATGTATTTTGAACGGTGCTACCAGTTTCTTAGCCGAACATCCATTCGCAACACTGATACCGATCACCCTCTCGTGTTTGTCGTTCCCGACATGGCGGCAGCGGAATACCTCAAAAACCATTACTTCCCTGGCTCAACCATCGAATGCCTTGGAATCAAGAAAGCTGGAAAGCAGCATGAAACGCGTTTGAAGGTTCTGGAATACAAGGCGCAAGGACTAACTCAGAAAAAGGCTGCGGAAGAAATGGCGGTGTCTCTGAGGACGGTAGCAACCTACTGGAACCAGGACACTCGCGTATGATCACCGCGCTTTACTGGTATGTGCTGTTCCTGTTTATCTGGGGTGTAATCCGCACCTTTGAACGACGTAGAAAAACAGAACGCAAAACTGAATCTCGGAATCCATGAGATCTTGGGTTATGTCACAAAGGAGCTTAACGGCTCCTTTTTTTGTTTCTGTGGTGGGGTACAAACTGAGGTACAAGCTGGGGTACAGCGTGAAGAAGCGATAACCGGAAGGGCGGGCTTGCTTCAGCAAGCAACTTCCCCTAAGCTGGCAAAAAGTATAGAGATTCAATTTTCATGACTCGGGGTGCCCCATCGCTGATGGGCTGAGAAATACCCGTACCACCTGATCTGGATAATGCCAGCGTAGGGAAGTCTGACACTGCCCGTGTCCCTTCTTCGCGCGGGCAGGAGCTGAACCATGCAGCCTGACCTGCACAGCCGCGCGCTCGCGGCTCACACTTTGCACCAATTTAGAACCCTATCCCCGCTCACACACTGTATGACCAATGAGGTCGTGCAAAGCTTTACTGCCAATACATTACTGGCACTGGGCGCATCGCCGGCGATGGTGATCGAACCTGAAGAAGCCAGCCAATTCGCCGCTATTGCCAGTGCATTGCTGGTTAATGTCGGCACCTTAACTCAGGAGCGGGCCACGGCGATGCGCGCCGCCGTTGAGCGGGCTTATCATGCTAAAACCCCGTGGACGCTCGATCCCGTTGCCGTAGGCGCGCTTGAGTTTCGCCGACGCTTTTGTCTGGATTTACTGTCGCTACAGCCTGCTGCTATTCGTGGCAACGCTTCGGAAATACTTGCTCTCGCCGGCATGAACGGTGGGGGACGCGGCGTGGATACAACCGATACAGCTGTCGCTGCGCTTCCGGCAGCGCAGGCGCTGGCTCGTCAGATTGGGACTATTGTCGTGGTTACCGGCGAAGTGGATTACGTCACCGATGGTCAGCGTACCGTTGGCGTGGACGGCGGCGACCCGTTAATGACTCGCGTGGTGGGCACCGGATGCGCGCTATCAGCTGTTGTTGCAGCCAGTTGTGCCTTGTGTGGTGACCGACTTGATAACGTCGCCTCCGCCTGTAGCTGGATGAAACAGGCCGGGCAAATCGCCACCGAGCAATCAAACGGACCGGGCAGCTTTGTCCCGGCATTTCTCGACGTCCTCTATAACCTGAACACCCAGGAGTAAGCATGAAACGGATTAACGCATTAACGATCGCCGGAACCGATCCAAGCGGTGGCGCGGGTATTCAGGCCGATTTAAAAACCTTCTCGGCGCTGGGCGCATACGGCTGTTCCGTTATTACGGCGTTGGTGGCGCAAAATACGCGCGGGGTGCAGTCGGTGTATCGTATTGAACCTGACTTTGTCGCTGCGCAGCTGGACTCTGTGTTGAGTGATGTGCGTATCGACACCACAAAAATTGGTATGTTGGCGGAGACGGATATTGTTGAAGCGGTCGCCGAACGTTTGCGTCGCCATCGGGTACAAAATGTGGTGCTGGACACGGTGATGTTGGCAAAAAGCGGCGATCCGTTGCTGTCACCCTCGGCGGTAGAAACGCTGCGTACCCGTTTGCTGCCACAGGTTTCGATTATCACCCCTAATTTACCCGAAGCTGCTGCACTGCTCGGGGCATCGCATGCGCAGACTGAGCAGGAGATGTTAGAGCAGGGAAGAGCGCTACGGGCGCTGGGTTGCGAGGCGGTGTTGATGAAGGGCGGTCATCTGGATGACGCGCAAAGCCCCGACTGGCTCTTTACTCGCGAAGGCGAGCAGCGTTTTACCGCGCCGAGGGTGATGACCAAAAATACCCATGGCACCGGCTGTACGCTATCGGCGGCGTTGGCAGCCCTGCGTCCGCGCCATAACAACTGGGCCGATACCGTACAGGAAGCCAAACTGTGGCTTTCAGCGGCGCTGGCACAGGCAGACACGCTGGAAGTTGGCGAGGGAATTGGTCCGGTGCATCATTTTCACGCGTGGTGGTAATGGGTATACTGGCTGCAGAAACGGCGGCCAGGGAAAAGATAAATGGAACAAGCGCATACCCAGCTTATCGCACAACTGAATGAACGTATTTCAGCGGCGGATAACACGCCGCTGTATATGAAATTTGCGCAGACGGTGAAGAATGCTGTGCGCAGTGGGATCCTGGAACACGGCAATATCCTGCCCGGCGAGCGCGACCTCAGCCAGTTGACCGGCGTTTCTCGGATTACGGTACGCAAGGCGATGCAGGCCCTGGAAGAAGAGGGTGTAGTAACACGTGCCCGCGGTTACGGAACGCAAATCAACAATATCTTCGAGTATTCGCTCAAAGAAGCGCGCGGTTTTTCTCAGCAGGTGGTGTTGCGCGGTAAAAAACCGGATACGTTGTGGGTTAACAAAAGAATTGTACCTTGCCCGGAAGAGGTGGCACAGCAGTTGGCAGTTGTCACAGGAAGTGATGTCTTTCTGCTCAAACGCATTCGTTACGTTGACGAAGACGCAGTATCTATTGAAGAGTCTTGGGTACCCGCACATCTAATTCATGATGTGGATGCCATTGGTGTTTCTCTGTATGACTATTTTCGTAGCCAGCATATTTTCCCACAGCGTACGCGCTCACGCGTTAGCGCCAGAATGCCGGATGCAGAGTTCCAGGCGCACATTCAAATGGATAGTAAAGTGCCGGTACTGGTGATCAAGCAGGTAGCGCTTGACCAGCAGCAACGGCCTATTGAATACAGCATCAGTTACTGTCGTAGCGATCTATACGTTTTTGTGTGCGAGGAGTAGCGCCTCGCGTGATGGGGCGCAATCGCCGCCACGATGCCCAACTACCCAGGACGCCACCGCGTTACCTAACAGCACTGAGTCGGCCAGCGTCCAGCCAGACGCTAGTCCGGCCAGCATGCCGCCGGCGTGGCTGTCTCCTGCGCCGATAGTATCAATGACCGCCGTTGCAAATGCCGGTACGCAGCCGGATGTCTGTGCGCTGAAATACCATGCGCCGTCTTTATCCTGACGCACGACCACCGGTGCGGTGAAACGCTGCACCCATTCTGCGCCAAAACCTTCCACATCCTGACTCAATGCAAATCGCTCGGCAGCAATTTCCGCCTCCTGACGATTAAGTGACACCAGCGGACGGCAGGCCATAATTCGTACCAGTAAGGGCTCGGGAATGTCGCCGATGCGCGGGCCAAAATCGATAAACGGTGTCACCTCTTCCAGTCCTTCCAGCCACTGCACCAGCAATTCACCGCACGGGGACGCTAGCTGATAACCCGAGAGATACACCAGGCTATGACGCGGGATATCCAGCTGTGCCAGCCAGGCGGCATTCCACTGATTCTCAACGCCGCTAAAGGACATAAAGGTACGTTCGCCATCCGGTTCCACCAGCGCCAGACACCAGCCGTTATCGCCTTCGGCGTTGTCGATCAGGCTGTGCAGCCCCTCTTTTGCCATCCTATTGCGGATAATGTCGGCCCACACCCCCTGACCCAGCGGTAACGCATTACTGGCGTCGATACCTAAGCGCTTGAGCGCTACGGCAATATTGAGCGCGCAGCCGCCAACGTTCACGCCTTGCTGTTTGAGTTCGATGTCACAGCCTCGCCAGGGAAGGGCATACGCATCGGCAATGACATCAATCACCGCTGCACCCACCACCGTTACTGGCCGCTGTGTATGTAACTGCGAGAGAAGTTGTTGCAGATGCGTATTGCTCATAGCGCCTCCCGCTGCTCACGCAGTCGCATTAACCCACTGGCGTAGCGGGTAAAGTCCAGCTGATTAACCGCATCCAACTCCTGCTTCAATGCCGGGTCAATCGCGCCGACGCCGTGCAGCGCGCCACAAATGGCGGTAGCCATCGCTCCGATGGTATCGGTATCGCCGCCGAGGTTCGCGCACAGAATGGCGCAGCGGTTGGGATCGGTCTGCGCCAGTTCGACCATCGCGATGGCGCAAGGCACGGACTCAATCGTACTGGTTCCGGCTCCCACCACCTGATACAGCTGTTCGCTGGCAGACTCAATGCCGTCGGCATTACGGACGATTTTCAGCGCCATCTCAAGGCGTGCAGAGAGAGAGGCGCTAAAGGTAGTGATCCGCTTTTGCTGCGCATGCAGGGCAATGGCAGGCAGCGCATCAACAATCTCTGACCATGTTCCTCCGTCGATGGCGCGCGATACCGCCCACGCGACGACAACGGCTCCCGCGATAGCCAGATCCGATTTATGCGTCGGGCTGGAGGCCAATGCCACATCATCGATAAAGGCATCAAGATTGCGGGCGGGTAGCAGGCATCCCAGTGGCGAAACGCGCATTGCCGCACCGTTGGTCACGCCATTATTTTCCAGTTCGGCGACAGGTTTGCCGTCGCGAATGGCTTTGAGCGCAATTTTTGAGGTCGGGCCGAGCACGTTTTTATTAAAGGCATCAAAACGCTCGGCCCAGGCCAGAATATTGCGACCAATTACGTCTGGTACAATTTCGCCGTCGCATTCAAGCAGGGCATCTGCCAGACACAGCGCCATAGACGTGTCATCAGTAAACTCTGCCTGGTTAAAGTAGCAGGCAGCATTATTTTCCGCCGGACCAGGCAAAAAACTGTCGATCCAACCGAAATGGGCTTTAACCCGGGTTCTTGGCCACAGTTCCGACGGCATGCCCATCGCATCCCCTAACGCCTGCCCATAAAGAGCACCGAGAATACGTTCTGCTTTCATTTTACTTCCCCTTGTTTCAACGCTACATCGCGATCGTCCACCTTAATGGCGGTGATTTCTTTGTCAGATTCGCGAAAGAAAATCATAAACATCACGGCAATGACGGCAATCATGACCGCGCCAAATCCCCACATGCCAGCCCAGTTAAAGGTGAGACCATTAACCGGTTCCTGGTAAGCAAACATTTTTTCCATCATCACGCCGCCCAGACGGTAACCGAGCAGGCTGCCGAATCCCTGACAGCAGAGGGTGATAAGCCCTTGCGCTGCGGTGCGCATGTGAACCGGCGCTTTTTTATCGACATAGATGTAGGCCGTGACGTAATAGAAGTCGTAACTGACACCGTGCAGCAGAATGCCGAGAAACAGCAGGGCGTAAGTGAAATATTCTTCCGCACCACCGTAAACGAAAAATCCGTAGCGGATCGCCGCAGTAATAAGACCAAGCAATAATACCTTTTTAATGCCAAATCGTTTGGTGAAAAACGGTAGTGCCAGCATAAAGAAGATTTCAGAGAACTGGCCCAGCGTCATCCAACCGGTGGCGTTTTTCATTCCGACTTCTGTCAGGTAGCCGTTGGCGAAGATGTAATAGAACGCCAGTGGCATCGCAAACAGGAAAGAACAAAAGAAAAAGACGAGGAAATTTTTATCGCGCAGCAGGATCAGCGCATCCAGACCCAGCATGACTTTGAAATCCATTTTGCCGGTACTTTTTGGTGGCGTATCCGGTAAGAAGAACGCAAAGACGCCCAACAGTGCAGAGCTTCCGGCAGTGATCAGCAGGGGAATATTGGTGGGTGAAATGTCGCTATAGCCAAGCATTTGCGGTAAGAAACCACAGGCCAAACCAGAGGCAATCCAGCCGATGGTTCCCATCACTCGGATGCGCGGGAAATCACGCTCAACGTCCGGTACGTTGGCAAAAGCAATACTGTTAGTCAGCGCAATCGTCGGCATATAGGTCAACGAATAGGCCAGTAACAGCGGGAAGAATCCGCTGAAGGTTGTTTGCTGGGCGGCGAAGTACATCAGAATAGCGCCGACGAACATCAACACCGCCAGCACTTTTTGCGCGGAGAAAAAGCGGTCAGTGATTGAACCGACCAGAATGGGCGACAGGATCGCGGCGATCGCGGTACAAGCGTAGGACCAGCCGATCTCCCCGGCGCTAAAGCCGCTTTTACTCAGCCACAGCCACAGCGGTACAAACCAGGCGCCCCAGATAAACCACTCTACAAACATCATGAACGACAGCTTAACTGTAGTTTTCATCTTTAAATCCTTCATGACAGGTAAGGTACGCATTGATAGTACCATTAGATAATACCTTTAAAATACCTTTGTGGTCTAAATTTGACCGCCTTAACATTATTTCTTCCTGAATCGAGCCAGCAGAAGTTGCTGAAAAGTGCGCTAAAGATGGAAAAAATACGCAGTCGGTACCAGGCTTAATGCTGCCCGCAAAAAGGCGGGTCAGGACAATCCACATTCCGGTTTCAAATCGGAAATTACGGGAGCATAGCTATGACTGATATTGCGCAGTTGCTTGGCAAAGACGCCGACAACCTTTTACAGCATCGTTGTATGACCATTCCTTCTGATCAACTTTACCTGCCTGGACATGATTACGTCGACCGTGTGATGGTGGATAACAACCGGCCGCCTGCCGTGCTGCGTAATATGCAGACGCTGTATAACACGGGTCGACTGGCCGGGACAGGGTATCTGTCGATTCTACCGGTGGACCAGGGGGTAGAGCACTCCGCTGGCGCATCGTTTGCGGCTAACCCGCTGTACTTTGATCCGAAGAATATTGTGGAGCTGGCTATCGAAGCAGGGTGTAACTGCGTGGCATCGACCTATGGCGTGCTGGCTTCTGTCTCCCGTCGCTACGCGCACCGCATTCCGTTCCTCGTTAAAATTAACCACAACGAAACGCTGAGTTATCCGAATACGTTCGACCAGACGCTGTATGCCAGCGTAGAGCAGGCGTTCAATATGGGCGCGGTTGCGGTAGGGGCAACCATCTATTTCGGTTCTGAGGAATCTCGCCGCCAGATTGAGGAGATTTCGGCCGCGTTTGAGCGCGCCCATGAGCTGGGTATGGTTACCGTGTTGTGGGCGTATCTGCGTAACTCCGCGTTTAAAAAAGATGGCGTGGATTACCATGTTTCTGCCGATCTTACCGGACAGGCTAACCATCTGGCTGCCACTATCGGAGCGGATATCGTTAAGCAGAAAATGGCGGAAAATAACGGTGGGTATAAAGCGGTTAATTTTGGCTACACCGACGATCGCGTCTACACCAAGTTGACCAGCGAGAATCCAATTGACCTGGTACGTTATCAACTGGCGAACTGTTATATGGGGCGCGCCGGGTTAATTAACTCCGGCGGCGCGGCTGGCGGCGAAACCGATCTCAGTGATGCGGTACGTACGGCGGTGATTAACAAACGAGCAGGCGGCATGGGGCTGATTCTTGGACGCAAAGCATTCAAGAAAACCATGGCCGACGGCGTTAAGCTGATTAACGCCGTGCAGGATGTTTATCTGGACAGCAAAGTTACCATCGCCTGATTACAGCCGGGGTGTCGTTGTGTTAGCGCAACAGTGGACAACCCGGCGGCAGTCTGCAACGTAACGCCTCAGGCAGGATTTCAATATGAAACTCCTGTCCGCTGAGCGGTTCGCCGTCAAGATTAAAGGTAATTTCGTGTGGGGCGCGGATATCAAACCACGATGATGCGCCCTCGATGATGTTAGGGTTGTCTTCGGATTGCGTTAACGCCGAAAGCAGCCCTGGCAACAGTTCTTCGCCGGTAAAAATGCGCAGTTGCAACAGACCATCGTTGATCAGCGCCGTTGGGCAAAGCTGTTGCCCGCCTCCAGCCTGACGACCATTACCGATACCAATCACCAGCGCCTTACCTTGCCAGTGAAAATCTTCCCCACGAATATCGCAGACGTCGGGTTTGAGCGTATCCATGCGCATTAATCCGTGGATAAAGTATGATACGCCACCCAACGCAGCTTTGAGTTTTTCCGGCGTTTCGGTAGTGATACGTGTGCCGAAGCCGCCGGTCGCCATGTTGATAAAACAGGTTTTATCATTGACCTGCACCATATCGATCGCTGTCGCATTTGCGGCGATAGCCAGCTTTAATGCCTTATCGAGGTCGTCGGGTATCCCCACGCTGGTGGCAAAATCATTTGCCGTTCCCAACGGTAAAATACCCAGCGCCGGAATATTGTCGCCCTGCGACTGGATCAGCGCCGTCGAAACTTCGTTGATGGTGCCGTCGCCGCCGCCGGCAATCACCGTTTCAACGCCTAGCTGACGAGCTTCATCAACGTAGCGTTGGGCATCGCCTTTTTCCCAGGTCACGCGAACATGGATTTCCACGCCTTCATCGCGAAGCTTCGCAATGGCATCACGCAGGGGGAGATTATCAGCACTTTTTCCATTGAGGATCAGTAAACTGGCAGGGAACGCTATCATCCGTTTGCCTCACTTTTTTTCGTTTTAACAAGTGTATGCCAGGAAAGTGTTTATGGCGTAAGAACTGACTGAAAGCGCAGGCGAAGAGATAAAAAAAGCCGCAAAGCGCGGCTTTTCAGATTGGGCAGACGTTACTGCGGGAACCACTGATCGCTGATTTTCTTGTACGTGCCGTCAGCTTTGATTGCCGCCAGCGCGCTGTTCAGTTTTTCCAGCAGGGCTTTGTTATCCGGGCGAACCGCGATGCCAAGGCCAGTACCGAAGTATTGCGGGTCGGTTACTTTGTCAGTGGCTACGCCTAACTGCGGGTTGGTTTTCAGCCACTCGTTAACCACAGCAGTATCGCCAAATACGCCATCAATACGGCCATTTTTCAGGTCGATAATCGCATTCTGATAGCTATCGTAGGCCACGGTTTTCACCTCAGGATGTTTATCCTGCAGGTATTTCTGATGGGTGGTGCCGTTTTCCATACCGATGCGCTTACCTTTCAGGTCGGCAAAGGTTTTATAGGTGTCTTTTTTCGCAATCACCAGCGCGGAGTTGGCATAGTAAGGCTGAGTAAACGCAACCTGCTTGCTACGCTCAGGTGTGATATCCATTCCGGAAATAACCGCATCATACTTCTTGAATTTCAGCGCGGGGATCAGGCTATCGAAAGCGTGATTGGTGAAAGTACATTCTGCCTGCATTTGTTTGCACAGCGCCGTTGCCAGGTCGATGTCAAAACCGACAATTTTATTGCTCGCATCCAGTGATTCAAATGGCGGATACGTGGCTGATACACCGAAACTAATTTTATCAGCAGCTGAGGCGCCAGCGGCGAAAGTAGCAAGTAATGCGGCCAGTACTAACTTTTTCATGGTGGAACTCCCGTCTGTCAATCTTATGATTATTACCGTGTCTGCGGCATGGAGTAACAATGCCATTTAATGAATTTATATGCAATAAAAATGATTAAGTATTTTTATTGGCATAAAAAAAGACGGACAATTTAGGTTGTTGTCCGTCTTTATTATTTTAATTTATGCATATTTGCCGGATGGTGGTGCTAGCACCTTATCCGGCCTACAAAAGGTGCATGAACCGTAGGCCTGATAAGCGTAGCGCCATCAGGCATATGCTTAATTCCGGTGTTCAAACGCCAGCGCTTTACGTTCGATTAAGCGCATCATCAGTGTCAGCAAGCCGTTGACGATCAGGTAAATCACACCCGCCGCACCGAAGACCATAACGTCGTATGTGCGGCCATATAGCAGTTGGCTATAGCCCATGACTTCCATCAGCGTAATGGTGTAAGCCAGTGAGGTACTTTTAAATACCAGCACTACTTCGTTGGAATACGAGGAGAGGGCGCGTTTAAAAGCGTACGGCAACAGAATCGCCAGCGTATCCTTTTTGCTCATCCCCAATGCACCGCAGGACTGCCACTGGCCTTCCGGGATTGCACGGATAGCGCCGTAGAACAGTTGCGTAGTGTAGGCCGCACTGTTTAACGACAGCGCAATTAAGGCGCATAACCAGGGTTCAGAGAGCAGATGCCACAGTACCGGATATTCTTGCAATGCCGGAAACTGTCCTGGTCCGTAGTAGATCAGGAAGATTTGCACCAGCAGCGGTGTACCGGTAAACAGTGTGATATAGGCGCGAACCAGCCACACCAGCACCGGCGTTTTCAGCGTCAGGATGACGGTGAAAATCAGCGCCAGCACCAGAGCAACTACGATGGAGGCGACCGTCAGCGTCAGGCTGGTATGCAGCCCTTTCAACAATTCAGGTAAATACTCAAGCATCAGCCTGGTCTCCGCTCAAAACGTGTCGCGCGCAGGTCAATGCGTTTGAGAATGTACTGACTCACCAGCGTAATCACCAGGTAAATAGCGGCTGCCACAATGTACCAGGTAAACGGCTCCTGGGTACGGGTGGCAATACTCTTCGTTTGCAGCATCAGATCGTTCACGCTGATAAGGCTGACCAGCGCGGTATCTTTCAGCAATACCAGCCACTGGTTACCCAGTCCCGGTAAGGCATGACGCCACATCTGCGGCATCACCAGACGAAAGAAGATCGCTGCTTTAGACAAACCTAACGCCTGACCTGACTCCCATTGCCCGAGTGGCACGGCCTTCAGCGCGCCACGCAGCGTTTGCGACGCGTAAGCGGCATACAGCAATGACAGTGCAATGACACCGCACAGGAACGGGCTGACGTCGAAGTTTTCGATCTGCATCTGAACCGGGATTTGTACAAACCCGAGATTGATTGTAAAGCCATCGGCCAGCGTCAGCAGCAGTTGTGAGGAGCCGAAATAGATAAACAGAACCACCAGAATTTCTGGCAGACCGCGCAGGATGGTGACCAGGGCCGAGCCCGCCCATGCCACCGGGCGCCATTTTACTGACTCCCAGACGGCAAAAAACATGGCGAGCGCAAGGCCAATGATCAGCGCACAAACGGCAAGGCCGACGGTCATCCCGGCGGCGCTTGCTAAAGGAAAAAATTCATTCATCAAATATTACTTCTGGAACCATTTGTTGTAGATGGTCTCGTAAGTCCCATCTTTCTTCACTTTTTCCAGCGCAGCGTTAAATTTCTGCTGCAGCTCGGTATTGCCCTGGCGCACAGCGATGCCCAGACCAGTACCGAAGTAATCTTTATCCGTGACTTTGTCGCCAACCGCGGCCAGTTTTGGATTGTCTTTCAGCCACTCTGTTACTACTGCGGTATCACCAAAGACGCCGTCAATACGACCGTTTTGCAGATCGAGTTTGGCATTCTGATAGCTGTCATACGGCACGGTAGTCACTTCCGGATGTTTATCCATGATGAATTTCTGGTGCGTCGTCCCGTTTTGAACGCCGACTTTTTTGCCTTTCAACTGATCAATGCTGGTGTATTTACCCAGTTGGCCAACAAACAGCGCAGAGTTGTCGTAGTAAGGGGTGGTGAACAGAACCTGTTTTTCACGCTCAGGCGTGATGTCCATACCGGCCATCACCGCGTCAAAACGACGGAATTTCAGGCTCGGGATCAGGCTGTCGAAGGCCTGATTGGTGAAGGTACAGGTAGCGTCAATCTCTTTACACAGCGCATTCGCCAGATCAACGTCAAACCCGACGATCTTGTTGTTAGCATCGATCGATTCAAACGGAGGATAAGACGCTTCGGTGGCGAAACGAATGGTTTGGGCTGCGGTAGCGGAAAGACTAAAACCTGCGATTAGCGCGGCAATCAGAACTTTTTTCATTGTATTGTCCCGAATCTTAGTGAGAAAGATAGTTTTTAAACGCTTCGGTTTGCGGGTTGGCAAAGCAGCTCGCATCCCCAAACTCGACGATATGACCGTTTTCCATGTACACCACGCGACTGGCCGTTTTACGAGCAACTTCCACTTCGTGGGTGACGATCACCTGAGTAATATTGGTTTCCGCCAGCTCACGAATGATGCTGACGATTTGGGCGGTGATTTCCGGGTCAAGCGCTGCGGTAGGCTCATCAAACAGCAGCACCTGTGGTTCCATCATCAACGCGCGGGCAATGGCCACACGCTGCTGCTGGCCGCCGGACAGATGCAGTGGATAGCGATCGCTGTATGGCTTCAGACGCAGTCGTTCCAGCAGTTTCTCGGCACGCGCCATCGCTTGCTCTTTTGTCAGACCCAGTACGCGGCAGGGCGCTTCAATCAGGTTCTGCACCACCGTGAGATGCGGCCAAAGATTATATTGCTGGAAGACCATGCCCACGTTTTGACGCAGATCCCGAATGGCTTTATCTGACGGGGTTTTCGTGAAGTCGAAACGGTTACCCGCAATAGAGAGCGTGCCCGAGCGCGGCATCTCAAGCAGGTTGAGTACGCGCAGTAGCGAGCTTTTCCCGGCTCCACTTGGGCCAAGTAACACCAGTGTTTCACCCTGAGGGCAATCCAGCGTGATATCGAACAGCGCCTGATGTGCGCCGTAGAAGCAGTTAATGCCGTTTAATTGAATACTCATTGACACTCGATACTGGCAGTCTGATAGCTATTGAAGCCGCAGATACTACCTTTGACAGAATAGTTATGCAATATTTATGCGTTAAAAGTTAAATGCAAACCGCATTCTTCTCTAAACATAGCACAAAATAGCGGGGCCACCAGTGGGCAAGAATAATTGTCGGCATTCTATGCAGAATGCCAGACAATTAATGGGGGTTATGATTTGGGCGAGTAAATGGCGCGATTAACGGTTTTCGACAGACTGGCGCAACGTCCCGGCTGGCGCGTGTACGCTGCCGCCCAGATAGCGGACATCATCAACGACCCAGCACTGGCCTTCGCGGATCATCAGCACTTCATCACGCCAGCTCTGGTCACCCTGTTTCAGTTCTACGCGTAGCGGAATGTTGCGTGCATCACTATTCGGAATAGTCGATGCGCTGGCGACGCTGGCACTGTCCGGTAACGTAGCCCGACTGGAGAACGGATCGCTGTTAAACAGCTCGCGGTGTGCGTTATCGCGACTGGCATCGTTCAGCAGTTTAGCCAGGTTGTCGCTAAGGTATGGACGAAGTGGGGTAAGATCATTGTTTCGATGCTGAATACGGTAATCATAGAATTGTTGAGCCACGCTGTCTGGCCCGCCTTCTACGCATGAACCGCTACGCGTGCCGTTATCTTTATAGACCGGCGTCACGGTCGTACAGGCGCTGAGAAGTAGTGCACATGGAACCAGCAGAGAGAGTTTCGAGTAGCGCATAATGATTTCCTTATTAGCTTTCTACTATTAGTGTTCTACGTTGATAGAATATATCCTTTCAATGATAGTGGATCGGTTCAATAATGCTTTTGAGATCGTGCTCTTAGCGCAAAAAGGAGATTAACCATGCAGTTTTCGACTACCCCTACGCTGGAAGGGCAGAGCATCGTGGAATACTGCGGTGTTGTGACTGGCGAAGCCATTTTAGGTGCGAATATTTTCCGCGATTTTTTCGCTGGCATTCGCGATATTGTCGGCGGTCGCTCCGGCGCGTATGAAAAAGAGCTGCGTAAAGCGCGTGAAATTGCTTTCCAGGAGCTGGGCGAACAGGCCAAAGCGCTGGGTGCTGATGCGGTGGTCGGTATTGATATTGATTACGAAACCGTGGGCAAAGACGGCAGTATGCTGATGGTGAGCGTCAGCGGTACCGCGGTGAAAACTCGCCGATGAAGCGTCTGTTGTGTCTGCTGGCATTTACGCTGTTGCTGGTGGGATGTGCTGGCGAAAAAGGGATTGTCGACAAAGACGGGTATCAGTTAGATACCCGCCGTCAGGCACAGGCTGCTTATCCACGCATTAAAGTGCTGGTTATCCATTACACGGCCGATGATTTTGACTCTTCTCTGGCTACGCTGACCGATAAAAACGTCAGCTCGCACTATTTGATCCCGGCTGTGCCGCCGCTCTATCACGGCAAACCGCGTATCTGGCAACTGGTGCCGGAAAAAGATCTGGCCTGGCATGCGGGGATTAGCTTCTGGCGTGGCGCTACGCGTATTAACGATACCTCAATTGGCATTGAGCTGGAAAACCGCGGCTGGCAAAAATCGGCAGGGATAAAATATTTTGCGCCGTTTGAGCCCGCGCAGATTCAGGCGCTGATCCCATTGGCGAAAGATATTATCGCCCGCTACGACATAAAACCGCAGAACGTGGTAGCCCATGCGGACATCGCGCCGCAACGTAAGGACGATCCTGGACCGCTTTTCCCATGGAAAGTGCTGGCCGAACAGGGAATTGGCGCGTGGCCGGACACTCAGCGCGTAGCGTTTTATCTTGCCGGGCGAGCGCCTCATACGCCGGTAGCAACCGAATCTTTACTCGATCTGCTGTCGCGTTACGGCTATGAGATAAAATCTGATATGATGCCGCGCGAACAGCAGCGGGTGATTATGGCCTTCCAGATGCACTTCCGCCCGACGCTGTGGAACGGCGTGGCGGATGCGGAAACTCAGGCGATTGCCGAAGCGTTACTGGAAAAATACGGGCAGGGTTAACGCAGAACACCAATGCCTGATGGTGCTTCGCTTATCAGGCCTACGGCTAATTTAGGCTGGATTTTGTAGGCCGGATAAGGCGCTTGCGCCGCCATCCGGCAATGGTTAACGCGGCAGCTTACCGTGGTCGCGCAACCAGGCCGCGGTACGTTCAATCCCTGCATCCAGCGTCACAATGGGCTGATAACCCAACTCTTCCTGAGCGCGGGTAGTATCCAGCGTAAAATCAAAATTTAGCTTCGAGACGCCGTAATGCGTCAGCTTTGGCTCTTTTGCCGATTTATTGCCTAAGCGCTCCATGCTGCGGGCAATCATGTCCAGCATCGGGTAGGGAACGGAGCGGATCCGACAATCAATATTCAGCTCGTCGATGAGTTTCTGCACAATGCTGCGCAGAGTGCGATGCTCGCCGTTGGTAATGTTGTACGCGCGACCTGACGGCAGCTTATCGCAGGCTTGCTGACTTGCCAGCCACATCGCGTGCACTGCATTTTCGTAGTAGGTCATATCTACCAGCGCACTTCCGCCGTGCGGCAACAGGATGCTGCCATAGTGGTACATCATATGGGCCAGGCGCGGGATAAAGACCTTATCGTGTGGTCCGAACAGGCTTTGCGGACGCAATACCGTAAAACGCGTCTGCGGGTTGGCCTGCGCCAGCAACGCGATCACGTCTTCGCCAGCTGCTTTGCTGCGGGCAAATTCATTGGCGAAGCGGTGCGGGCGAAAGTCCTCTTTGATATCGCGATGGTGGTGATAATCAAAATAGAGCGACGGCGAGGAGATATGAATGAAGTTGCGAACGCCCCAGGCTACGGCCCACTCGCCCAGACGGCGAGTTGCGCGAACGTTGGCCAGATCGAAGGCTTCCTGAGTTCCCCACGGTGAGGTAAAACTGGAGCAGTGCCACAGCGTGTCGATGCCGGCAAGCATCACTTTTGCTTGCGAAGAAACCAGCTCGGTCAAATCCGCATGCACAAATTCTGCGCCCATTTTCTCCAGCAGCTTGCCCATCGCTTCGTTGCGACCGGTGGCTCTGACGCTGACGCCTTTGCTGCATAAAAACTCAACCGCGTTTCGGCCCAAGCCGCTGGTGGCTCCGGTAACCAGTACCTTCATATCAATCCACTGTGTTTAAAAAACGTCGTGCGCATTCTTCCGTGAAATACGCCTGTATGCAATGGGAAACATGAAAGAATACAGGCTCTTTTTATCATTAGTCTGTGATTTGTTCTGCAAGTTTGGCTATACGCTTCGCCATCCCCCTGAAAATGAACAGGTGGGCGGGGATCATCAACAGCCAGTAGAAGAGGCCAGGCATACCGTGTGGATGCCACCAGGCGCGTACATCAATGCGTCGATGATCGCCTTTATCTTCCAGTGTGAAACTCAGGCGACCCAATCCCGGCGCTTTCATCCCAAACAGCAGCGTCAGCTGTTTCTCCGGCTCAACGATGATGACTTTCCAGCTATCAACGGTGTCGCCAACTTGCAATAGTGGGTGTTCGGGACGACCTTTTGCCAGCTTATGGCCGACCAGCAGGTCCAACGCCGCGCGCGTCTTCCATAGAATATTGCCAAAGAAATAGCCTTCTTTGCCGCCGAGTCGATTCACTACCTGCCACAGTGCTTTTTTGCTGGCGGCGGTTTCAACGCTAAAGCCAGCTTGTTTGGCGAAATAGCCATATTCTGGACGCCAGCGGGCAAACGCCTGTGCGTCGTAACCCCAGTCGCTGGAGTTGACCAGCTTTTCTTCTTCCTTCAACGTACTGCGCACCGCATCATCAAAGGCAATCAGCTTTTGCGGGATCAGCGCACGTAGTTTGGTGTCATCGGCCAGCAGGTCGTGTTTTAAGCCCTGGATCAGCGCCTTGGCCGTGGTTGGCGGTACTGACGTAATGACGTTTAAAAACCAGACCGAAATCCAGCGGGTAGGGAAGGGGATGGGGATGAGCAGGCGATGTTTACCGCTGACCGCCATAAAATGCTCGAACTGTTCCTGATAGCTCAACACCTGCGGGCCGGCTGCTTCGAGTACGCGGTGATGTTGCGTGGGATGATCCAACAACGCCACCAGGTAGTACATCAAATTCTCCAGCGCGATGGGTGTGGTACGTGAGCGCACCCAGCGCGGAGGGGTGAGTACCGGCAGGTTGTAGACCATGTCGCGCATCACTTCAAAGGCAGCGGAACCTGCCCCCACGATAATGCCCGCACGCAATTCCGTCATTGGCACGCCTGATTCACGCAGAGTATCTGCGGTTATCTGTCGCGCACGCAGATGATCGGATTGTTCATGCCGGGGAGCCTGTAATGAGCTCAGGAAAATAAGCTGTTTGACCGGTGTATTACGCAGTGCATCGCGGACGTTCATCGCCACCTGACGTTCGTGGGCGATAAAATCACCGCCTTCACCCATGCCATGGACCAGGTAATAAACCGTATCAACACCCACCAGTAGCGGGGTGAGGTTATCTGGCCAATTCAAATCGACCTTATGGCAACTGACGTTGGCCAGTTGCTGCTTTTCCAGTCGTTCAATGCGACGTGCCGCAGCCAACACCTGATGCCCTTGCTGACTGAGCGCCTGTACCAAATGCTGACCAATGTAGCCACTGGCGCCAAGAACCAAAATCCGTTGCGGCACGCCCATCTCCTTATTGGGTTAAAAAAGTGCGCCAGTGGGCGACGACTTCAGCAAGTTGTTCACGTGATACGTCCAGATGCATCACCAGGCGCACAATCGGGGAGGCGTTAATCAGCACACCCTGCGCTTTCATATATTCACCGAGCGCGGCCGCGTGCTCTTCGCCAACGCGCACAAACAGCATGTTGGTGTCGTGGCGCATGACGTCCGCCCCTGCTTCGCGCAGTTGCTCCGCCATCCAGGCGGCGTTGTCATGGTCTTCCTGCAAACGCGCCACGTTATTTTTCAGCGCATACAGTCCGGCCGCCGCCAAAATACCCGCCTGGCGCATTCCGCCGCCGGTCATTTTGCGCCAGCGAATGGCACGCTTGATGTACTCGTGGCTGCCGACCAGCAGCGAGCCTACCGGCGTTCCCAGACCTTTGGAAAGACAAATGGTGAACGAGTCGCAGTATTGCGTGACATCTTTAAGCTCACAGCCATAGGCGACGACGGCGTTAAAAATACGCGCGCCGTCGACGTGCAGGGCAAGATTGCGCTCCCGGGTGAATTCCCAGGCCTCTTTCAGATACTCGCGCGGCAGCACTTTTCCGTTATGCGTGTTTTCCAGACTGAGCAGACGGGTGCGGGCAAAATGGATATCGTCTGCTTTGATTTTTGCTGCCACTTTGTCCAGCGGCAGGGAGCCATCCGGCGCGGCATCGATGGGTTGCGGTTGAATGCTGCCGAGCACCGCTGCGCCACCCGCTTCGTAGAGATAGTTATGCGCGCCCTGACCGGCGATATACTCTTCGCCGCGCTGACAATGGCTGAGCAGTGCAACCAGGTTCGCCTGAGTGCCGGTAGGTAAGAAAATGGCGGCTTCTTTGCCAGAAAGCTCGGCCGCGTATTGCTGGAGGGCATTAACGGTAGGATCATCACCGTAGACGTCGTCCCCGATCGGGGCGGCCATCATCTCTTCGAGCATGGCGCGACTGGGTCGGGTGACAGTATCACTGCGTAAATCAATCACGGGCATTCCTTTTTAAGTGAGGTAATGCCCTCTGTTTTACCTGAGCCAGTTAGTTTTCGCTAGTTCGATCACTTCATCACCGCGTCCGCTGATGATTGCGCGCAGCATATACAGGCTAAAACCTTTGGCTTGTTCGAGCTTGATCTGCGGCGGGATCGCCAGCTCTTCTTTCTCCACCACCACATCGACCAGCACCGGACCGTCAATTGACATCGCCCTTTGCAGCGCCTCATCAACCTCTGAAGATTTCTCCACGCGAATGCCCGTGATGCCACAGGCCTCGGCAATCCGCGCGAAATTCGTGTCGTGTAGTTCGGTGCCGTCAGTCAGATAACCACCAGCTTTCATCTCCATCGCCACAAATCCCAGCACGCTGTTGTTGAAGACAATAATCTTCACCGGTAACTTCATTTGTACCACCGACAGAAAATCGCCCATCAGCATGCTAAAGCCGCCGTCACCGCACATTGCCACAACCTGACGTCCTGGTTCGGTCGCTTGTGCGCCGAGTGCCTGCGGCATGGCATTAGCCATCGACCCGTGGTTAAACGATCCGAGCAGGCGACGTTTGCCGTTCATTTTCAGATAGCGTGCTGCCCACACCGTTGGCGTGCCAACGTCGCAGGTAAAGATGGCATCGTCAGCGGCAAAGTGGCTGATCTGTTGAGCCAGATATTGCGGGTGAATGGCTTTATCGCTGGGTTTGGCTAAATCATCCAGCCCTTTGCGCGCCTCGCGGTAGTGCTCCAGTGCTTTGTCCAGGAACTGCCGCTCGGTTTTCTCTTCCACCAGAGGTAGTAGGGCACGTAACGTGGATTTAATATCGCCTACCAGCGCCATATCAACTTTACTGTGCGCGCCAATACTCGCCGGATTGATATCAATCTGAATAATTTTGGCGTCGGTGGGGTAGAACGGGCGATAGGGGAACTGGGTGCCGAGCAGGATCAGCGTGTCGGCATTCATCATGGTATGGAAGCCGGATGAAAAGCCAATCAGCCCGGTCATACCCACGTCATAGGGGTTATCGTACTCAACATGCTCTTTCCCGCGCAGAGCGTGCACGATCGGGGCTTTGATTTTAGCCGCAAACTCAACCAGCTCTTTATGCGCACCGGCGCAGCCGCTGCCGCACATCAGGGCGATGTTGCTGGAGTAGCGCAGCAGTTGCGCCAGTTTTCTCAGCTCTTCCTCTTCCGGGGTGACTACCGGGAGCGGCGCATGATACCAATGCGTGGTGGCGCTTTCAGGGGCGGGCTTCAGCGCCACGTCACCGGGTAATACCACCACGGAGACGCCACGGTTGAGCACCGCTTTACGCATAGCTATAGCCAGCACCTGGGGGATCTGCTCAGGGCTGGAGACCAGCTCGCAATAGTGGCTACATTCACGGAACAACTCCTGCGGGTGGGTCTCCTGAAAATAACCGCTGCCTATCTCACTGGAGGGAATATGCGCGGCAATCGCCAGCACCGGGACATGGTTGCGGTGGCAATCAAACAGGCCGTTAATCAGGTGCAGGTTTCCCGGTCCGCATGAGCCGGCACAGACGGCCAGCTCACCGGTCAGTTGGGCTTCTGCGCCTGCGGCAAAAGCGGCAACCTCTTCATGGCGGGTTGGCATCCAGTCAATCGTGCCCATACGATTCAGACTGTCACTAAGGCCATTGAGCGAGTCTCCCGTCACACCCCAAATACGTTTAACGCCAGCTTGTTCGAGTGTTTTAGCAATAAAAGCGGCAACCGTTTGTTTCATGGTTTTCCTTCTCCTCTAATGTGATACCGGTTACAAGTTTAGATGAAGATAATCGTTATGCTTCTCATTACCCCT
The DNA here is from genome assembly GCF_004322975.1 of Citrobacter sp. ABFQG. Lineage (NCBI taxonomy): Bacteria > Pseudomonadati > Pseudomonadota > Gammaproteobacteria > Enterobacterales > Enterobacteriaceae > Citrobacter > Citrobacter sp. ABFQG. The sequence goes on along the minus strand of NZ_CP036435.1, from coordinate 3,814,229 downwards.
TATTTCCGGCAGGTTTCATTTAATCTGTATTAAGCGTAGTTTGTTATTGGACATGGTGAAACAAGGAATAAATTCAAATGGTTATAAAACTATTAAATACAGTTAACCGGATACTGGCTCACGAAGATTTTGGCAAGTTTTTGTTACGCCTTGCCGTCGGTGGGCTGATGCTGTTTCATGGGCTGCATAAACTGTTTGCTGGTATTGATGGCATCAGCGGTATGTTGATAGCGAAAGGTTTCCCGGGCTTTATTGCGTACGGCGTTCTGCTGGGAGAGGTTGTAGCGCCGTGTCTGATTATTCTAGGCATCCTGACGCGTCCGGCAGCGTTGGGGCTGGCGTTTACGATGGTTGTGGCATGGCTGATGGTCGGGATGGGCGAAACCTGGACACTGGATAAAACCGGTGCATGGGCGATTGAAAGTCTGGTGTATTTCTTCATCGGTGCGCTGGCCGTGGCGTTTTTGGGGGCGGGGCGTTACTCCGTTGCAGGAAATTCTGCCTGGCGATAGTTACCATTTGAGAGTCAATACCGAGGCGGGGGGCGCTAACGGTTTGCCCGCCTCGTCGTTCAATCTGTCGCTAATCTATATGTCATCACTGTTCCATAGTTTGTGCCGACGTCTCAGCGCTCGCTGCGTCAATGCCCTTGCCATCGCGGCGCCTATTTCAGCACTGACAACCAGTCCCTGAATAAACGGACGATCGTGCATCAACCACGGCAGCCCGCCAAAAGCGATGCGATTGCGGGCGTTTTCCGGCGCTTGCAGCGTGTAATCTTCGCCGATGTCCGGGATCTCATCGCCACAGGCCAGCAGTTGATGGCGTAGCGTTGGGAAAGGGATATCTTTGCTCTGCAATGCCCGTTGCCCTCGGGCATCAATAAACACATCGAATTCGCTGCGTCGACCGTGGTGGTAAATTACCGTCATTTCCTGCTCATTCGTACGCTCATAATCCGCACCAAGTGTGAGGATCTCAATCAGCCCGGCGTCGTGCAGCGCCAGCAGTCGGCGGACTGATTCAGACGGGATTGCCGCATAATTATCGATAAACACGCGCGCCAGTCCTTGCTTAAAGCGCTTTTCATCAGGCGGATCAAGATGTGGGACGATCTCTTCGATTACCTCGTGTAGCCGCAGCAGGGTATAGCGCCACGCGACGGTACGCTGTTCCTGTTTGTTGCGTTCAACTTCAATCAGGTTGCGCTTCGCCCATTCAAAAGGTTCGTGCTCAAGCCTGTCGGCAAAGTAGGCCTCGGGGAATGTATCGGCGTTGAGCGTCTCAAGTGCTATCTCTTGGCTCCATTGCGGGGCTGCATCTTGCAGTTGTTGTACAATAATCCGGAAAATGCGGTCCAGTAATCTTTTTTGCCCATAGACAATGACGTCTTCAATTGCTTCAGGCGTTGCGATATTCAACGATTCATAGGGCAGAGGGCAGTAAAAATCCGCTTCAGGCAGCACACCGTTGCGCGACATTAGGGTCAGCTTCAGGCTTTGGCTGTCGGATTTACAGATAAACTGGAGTGCGTTATCAGCCCCGGTGGTGAAGGCACCGTGTTGGCAGGCCACGGCCATCGCTGCGTCAATCGCGCTGAGCGAGGTGCCGAGAATTCCTACCCGGCAAGCGCTAATCTGGACGTCCATCAGACCGGTCCACGGGCTGGGGAAAAACTTCCGTGTCTGTACATCCGTTTCAGGCCACAGATGGCCGGTGGCGATAGCGGCGAAGTCCACCTCGACAGGCTGTGAAGCATGATTGATCCACAGAGAGACCCCATTCGGGTTTGCGCACAGGTCGGTGACTTCGCTTGATTCGTTTATGCTAATCGCGAAGCCTGAGCCTCGCGCTTTCTCGACGATAGCGAATAAACGATCGCGATAATAGTCACCGAGGATCACGCGGGGCAAAAATTGCCGTTCATGCAAAGAATTACGTTCAATCCGAAACTGCGCCAGATAGTCATCACTTTGATTCTGTAGCCACGTCAGATAACTGATATAAATCGGTGGGATCTCTATGCTGGCTATATTTGCCAGCATGAAGTCTGCGTTGTTGTCGCTGTTATAAGGCATGCCAACGCCCGCCTGTTCAGCTTGCTCATAAAGCTCTATTTCCAGCGGTTCACCGCGCTCAACCAGGGCATAAAACGTATAAATGCCGGTGGGACCGACGCCGACAATGGCCACTTTTTTCATGGGGATCCTTGTAGAAAGTTCGACGTGGTAGTCCTGGATTATGCTTAATCTGCGAAGTGTAAGTGTGGTCGATAATTTACGGGGGAAGGAGGTATTTTGCCGGGGAGAGTGAAAATATCAGAATTTTGCGGCGCCTGAGAGCATAAAAAAGGCCACCCGGTACAGCCAGGCAGCCTTTTGCACATCAGATACCGGCCAATTACGCCAGCACTAAATCACCCTGCGGATGGCAGGAACAGGCCAGCACATAACCTTCAGCGATTTCTGCGTCGGTCAGCGTCATGGTGCTGCTGACCGTGTAGTTACCGTCAACCACTTTGGTTTTGCAGCAGCCGCAAACGCCTGCACGGCATGCGGCGACAACCGGAACCTTGTTGCTTTCCAGCGCTTCCAGCAGCGTACTGCCCACCGGCGCATAGAACTCTTTCGCCGGCTGTAGCTTAGTAAACTTCAGACCACTGGTGGCGGCTTCGGCAACAGGTGTGAAGAACTGCTCTTTAAAGAAGCGCGTCACACCCAGTGCTTTGACTTCTTTCTCGACCAGATCCATATACGGTGCCGGGCCACAGGTCATCACTGTACGCGAGGTCAGATCCGGTACGCTTTTCAGCAGTTCGGTAGTCAGTCGGCCAGAAACAAAACCTTCGGTGGCATTGTTTTCAGCAACTAATGTCACCGGATATTCACGCCACTCGTCGGCAAAAATGACATCTTGCGGCGAGCGAACGTTAAAGATTACCTGTACATCCGCTTGCGGGCGGTACTTTGCCAACCAGCGACGCATTGACATGATTGGCGTAACACCACAGCCTGCGGCCAGCATCAGGAACTTGTCTTCCGCTTTATCTTCACAGGTGAACTCACCCATGGCATCGGACAGCCAGATATAGTCGCCGCGCTTCACGTCGCGGGTTAGCCACTGTGAACCTGCACCATCGTCAATCCGGCGGATGGTCAACGTAATGTACTCGCTAACGCCCGGCGTTGAGGAAATGGTGTAAGCACGCAGCGTATCCGCTGAATTACGTACGCTGACCAGTGCATACTGCCCGGCGCGGTAAGGATAATAATCGTGGCACAGCAACGAAATTGTCCATACATCCGGCGTTTCCTGATGGATGTGGTGAACCTGCATCCGCCATGGGCACTGATGAGTTGGCATTGTCATTCTTTACTCCTTACGCGCTCAGCAGTTGCTTCATGTCTTCTTCAACGGTGGTCACGGAACGCAGACCAAATTTCTCGTTGAGAACTGCCAGCAGATCCGGTGTGAAGAAACCAGGCGCAGTCGGGCCAGTTACGATGTTTTTCACGCCCAGAGACAGCAGGGTCAGCAGAATAACAATCGCTTTCTGTTCGAACCAGGAGAGTACCAGAGACAGCGGCAGATCGTTCACGCCACAGCCCAGTTTCTCAGCCAGGGTTACCGCCAGGATAATGGCAGAGTAGGCATCGTTACACTGACCGGCATCGACCAGACGCGGCAGACCTTCGATATCGCCGAATTCCAGTTTGTTGAAACGGTATTTACCGCAAGCAAGGGTCAAGATCAGGCAGTCATCCGGCACGCTGGTGGCGAAGTCGGTGAAGTAGTTACGTTCACCACGTGCGCCGTCACAACCGCCAACCAGGAAGATGTGACGCAGTTTTTCACGGCTCACCAGGTCGATCAGGGTATCAGCAGCGCCCAGCAGGGTCTGACGACCGAAACCTACGGTGATCAGGTGCGGAATTTCACTGTACGGGAAGCCAGCCATCTGCTGCGCCTGTGCGATAACCGGACCGAAATCGTCACCTTCAAGGTGGCTCACGCCCGGCCAGCCGACGATGCTACGGGTCCAGATACGGTCGTCGTAGGCGCCAACGGTTGGGTCGATGATGCAGTTAGAGGTCATCACGATTGGGCCAGGGAAGCGGGCGAATTCAACCTGCTGGTTCTGCCAGCCGCTGCCGTAGTTACCGATTAGGTGTTTGAACTTACGCAGTTCCGGATAGCCGTGTGCTGGCAGCATTTCGCCGTGGGTATAAACGTTAACACCGGTGCCTTCAGTCTGCTCAAGCAGGTTGTAGAGATCTTTCAGGTCGTGACCGGAGATCAGGATGCACTTACCTTCGGTTGCTTTTACGTTGACCTGAGTCGGGGTCGGGTGACCGTATTTAGTGGTTTCACCGGCGTCCAGAATGCTCATCACTTTGAAGTTCATCTGGCCGATTTCCATTGAACACTCCAGCAGAGCGTTCATATCGGAAGGCCAGGTACCCAGCCACGCCATGATTTTGTGGTACTGAGCATAGATATCGTTGTCGTACTGACCAAGAACGTGGGCGTGCTCCATGTAAGCTGCCGCACCTTTCAGGCCGTACAGACACAGCAGACGCAGGCCGAGGATATTATCGCCGATGGTCGCTTTGTCTTTATTCGGGGTGAATTCAGCGGCCTGACGTTGCAGGTCGCCCAGATCGTCGCTGACCAGTTGCAGATCGGCCATCGGGTTATCGACGGTGGCGTTAGCGTCTTTAGCCAGGCATTGTGCTTTCAGGGCGTCGCGCATGGCGATAGCTTCACGGGCATAGCCAACAATACGCGGGGAATCGAAGTTTACGTTAGTCAGCGTGGAGAAGAACGCACGCGGCGCAAAGTTATCAACCTCATGGTCGATGATGCCGTATTCACGTGCTTTAACAGCCCATGCAGACAGACCTTGTAGGGAAGCAATCAGCAGATCCTGCAAATCGGAGGTTTCAGCCGTTTTACCGCACATACCCTGCGCGTAAGAGCAGCCGTTTCCTGCCGGAGTACGGATGGTTTGTTCACATTGCACACAAAACATGGTCACACCTTTTAAAGTTATATTTAATATACATGTTTAAGATTATGCCTGTGCGCGTAGGGATAAAAGGGATTTCTGCTACTACTTGCAGGGAGATTGATTTAGCGCAATTTTGGCGGTAGCTGACTACCGCCAGAGAGGTATTTGCCCGAGCGTCAGGCGGAGAAAAACGCCATCAGCAGAGGCACTAACAGACTCAAAATAAAGCCGTGGACGATGGCTGCCGGGACCATTTCCAAGCCGCCGCTGCGTTGTAAAACGGGCAGGGTGAAATCCATTGATGTCGCGCCGCATAATCCCAGCGCGGTAGAGCGGCTGCGGCCCACCATTCCTGGAATCAACATAATGGCGATCAGTTCACGGGCCAGGTCGTTAAAGAAGGCGGCGCTACCAATTACGGGTCCGAACGATTCGGTCAACAGAATACCGGACAGGGAATACCAGCCAAAACCTGATGCCATCGCCAGCGCGGTTTTCAGCGGCAGACCGAGGATAAATGCATTGATAACCCCCGCCAGCATCGAACTGGCGACGACGACGACGGCTACGATCATCCCCCGACGGTTCAGTACAATTTGCTTTAAGGTCATACCGCTGTTGCGCAGTTGGATCCCCACCAGGAACAGTAAAAAGATTAACGTATATTCGCTGGCTTCGGTGGCATGCTGCAGAATGGGAAGCCCAGTGAGGCCGAGCAGGAAACCGATGACGACGACGCCGCAAAGCTGGAGCGACTCAAGCGCCATTGCAATTCGCGAGGGGAGTTTTTCTTGCTTGTGGTTGTGTCTCCAGGGCAGCGAACGCTCCAGCCAGAACAGCGCCGCAATATTACACAGTATAATGACCGTCACGCTGACCGCAGAATAATGAAGAATAGCTAACAGGTTGCTGGCGAGATTATCCAGAAACGCCAGGCTAATACCCATAAAAAAGAGAATAAGGTAGACGATCCAGCTCAACAGGCGATTGATAAGTTGTAATGCAGTCCTGTGCCGGAGCGGAATAAGGTAGCCCACAATAAGGGGAACCAGAATGATTAACAGCCCTGAAAACATGAAAACCAGATCCTTGCTGAGAAGTAAGACGAAATGCGCTAGCACACACTACTCAAAGCAAAGAGGGGAGTAAAGTTGCAAATAAAAGGAAATATAGAGAGGATAAAAAAGACCTGACTTGCGCCAGGCCTTTTTTGTTAGCGATTAATCGCGTTTTTCCAGCAGAGTGCGGTAAATAAGGCCGCCGAGTACCCCACCGATAATCGGCATAACCCAGAAGAACCACAATTGTTGCAATGCCCAGCCGCCCTGGAAAATGGCTACTGCGGTACTACGTGCCGGGTTTACGGAGGTGTTGGTGACTGGAATACTGATCAAGTGGATCAAAGTTAATGCCAGACCAATTGCGATAGGTGCAAAACCTGCCGGAGCATGTTTATCGGTCGCGCCGTGGATCACTAATAAGAAGCCTGCGGTCAGAATAATTTCAATGACGACGGCAGAAAGCATGGAATAACCGCCTGGTGAATGTTCACCAAAGCCGTTTGATGCAAAACCACTGGCCGTTGCATCAAAACCCGCTTTACCGCTGGCAATAAGATACAGTGCCGCTGCTGCAACAATACCGCCTACAACCTGAGCAATAACGTAACCAATAACATCTTTTGCCGGGAAACGACCGCCAGCCCATAAACCGAAGGTTACCGCCGGGTTAAAATGCCCACCTGAAATATGACCCACGGCGAATGCCATGGTTAATACGGTCAGGCCGAATGCCAGCGCGACACCGGCAAATCCAATTCCCAATTCCGGGAATGCGGCTGCCAGCACTGCACTACCGCACCCACCAAAAACGAGCCAAAACGTACCGAAGAATTCAGCTGCTAATTTCCTGAACATAACCACCTCAATTAAAAGTTCCGGGTTCGTATTCCTTGCCCGGTAATTCATCGCTAAAAGGGACGATGATGAAAGAGCGGGTATTTTAGAAAAAAATATCATCCCTTCGCCAGTTAAATTGATGAAAAAATTTGATTTAAGGCAATATGTTGCGATTCCTTTTTGAATCTTGGGTGAATGAAGCATAGTCCAATTAGCGAAAGGACGATGATTAAGTTCTGAAATTATATTCAGGAGAAAACATAAGAAGAATATTCTTATTTTTTTTGCTTTTGCGATTCACGCCAGATTGATATCGGGTGTCCTGAGCCCCCGCTTGCCGTTATACTCCTGATAACTTGAAGGAAAAAGTTAGCATTTCCGGAGGCTATATGATTCTCGAACGCGTTGAGATTGTTGGATTTCGTGGTATTAACCGTCTGTCGTTGATGCTGGAGCAGAGCAACGTGCTGATTGGGGAGAACGCGTGGGGTAAATCCAGTCTGCTGGATGCCTTAACCCTGCTGCTGTCGCCGGAGCCAGACTTGTATCATTTTGTCCGCGAGGATTTCTGGTTCCCGCCGGGCGACATACAGGGCCGGGAACACCACCTGCACATTATCCTGACGTTTCGTGAATCCCAGCCGGGGCGTCACCGGGTACGTCGCTATCGCCCTCTGGAAGCCAGCTGGACGCCGTGCCAGGATGGCTATCACCGCATTTTTTATCGTCTGGAAGGCGAGTGTGCGGATGACGGTAGCGTTCTGACCTTGCGCAGTTTTCTTGACGGCGACGGCCATCCATTACCTCTCGATGACATTAACGATCAGGCGCGGCATCTTGTGCGCCTGATGCCGGTACTGCGTCTGCGCGACGCGCGATTTATGCGCCGGATCCGCAACGGTACCGTGCCGGATTCGGCGGACGTCGAAGTCACCGCCCGCCAACTGGATTTTCTGGCGCGTGAGCTGGCTACCCGACCGCAAAACCTGACCGACGGACAGATCCGCCAGGGGTTATCGGCCATGGTGCAGTTGTTGGAGCACTATTTTTCCGAGCAGGGGGCTGGCCAGTCCCGTTACCGTCTGATGCGCCGTCGCTCCAATAACGAACAACGGAGCTGGCGCTATCTGGACATTATTAACCGCATGATTGATAAACCCGGCGGACGTACGCATCGGGTTATTCTGTTGGGCCTGTTTTCGACCCTGTTGCAGGCCAAAGGCACGCTGAGGCTGGATAAAGACGCCCGACCTTTATTGCTGGTGGAAGATCCGGAAACGCGTTTACATCCCATCATGCTTTCGGTGGCCTGGCACTTGTTGAATTTACTGCCTCTGCAGCGAGTGGCGACAACCAATTCCGGTGAGCTGTTGTCCCTTACGCCCGTGGAACATGTTGTTCGTCTGGTTCGTGAATCATCCCGCGTCGCCGCCTGGCGGCTGGGGCCGGGTGGGATCAGTGCAGAAGATGGTCGGCGAATCGCATTTCATATTCGTTTTAATCGTGCGTCATCGTTGTTTGCCCGCTGCTGGTTGCTGGTAGAAGGCGAAACGGAAACCTGGGTTATTAACGAACTGGCCCGTCAGTGCGGACATCACTTTGATGCAGAAGGGATTAAAGTTATTGAATTCGCCCAGTCCGGCCTTAAGCCGCTGGTTAAATTCGCCCGCCGGATGGGTATCGAGTGGCATGTGCTGGTCGATGGTGATGAAGCCGGGAAAAAGTATGCGGCCACGGTACGTAGCTTATTGAATGACGACAGAGAGGAAGAGCGTGAGCATTTGACCATGCTCCCCGCGCTGGATATGGAACACTTTATGTATCGCCAGGGGTTTGCTGACGTCTTTCACCGGGTGGCGCAAATCCCGGAGAACGTGCCCATGAATATGCGCAAAATTATCTCCAAGGCGATACATCGTTCGTCAAAACCGGATTTAGCCATTGAGGTAGCGATGGAAGCCGGGCGGCGCGGCGTTGACGCAGTGCCAACGCTGCTGCGAAAAATGTTTTCCCGCGTGCTGTGGCTGGCACGCGGCAGAGCGGATTAGTGGTGAAACATCGACGACAGCTGCGAATGGATGCTGTCCAGTAGCTGATAGCGGCGGCGGTATTCTGCGCGTTTTTTGCTGGCAATATCCGCCTCGCTTTTTCGCGCCAGCGTGCGCGGAATATGATAGTACCCGTGTCTGTCGCACTCGCCGCCAACCGATTCCCAAAATGCGTTGTAGTCGGAATGAATTACCTTATTTTTATCGTGGTAGCGTTGGCTGCGAAAGATATGCTGTTCATTGCTGACTGCCATAACATTATCGATATTCAATCGCTCTGCTAACCGGCAAATGGCTTCCATTACAATACGTTTTGGGAATATCCCGTGACAAGACTTGGTCGCTTTTTGGATTGCTTCGTGAGGAAGTTGCGCATTGCCCTGCACACCGCCAATAAATAATGTACTTTTGCCATTATATTCGCAGAACGTAAACGTCATTTTAGTCAGTACGTCGCCGTCGCCATTTTGCACCTGAATAGTGCTCTCTCCCTCTTTATCCAGCACCGGGAACATCATCATGGTTACGGTAAATATATCGCCATCTTTGCCTTCAATTTGCGCCAGTTGTAAGCCGTCATTGCTTAATAAGGCGTTAAATTCTGCGGGTAAAAATGCATGGCGGATAACATTATAATGAAAACGCACCGCGTCTAAACGCATTTTACGGGTGAAGTTTGCGGCAAGGTAAGGACGATGCAAACGCACCGGCAATCGGGGTTGGTGGGATAGCAGGTTTTCAAGATCCGGCCATTGGGACAGTTCTGTCATCCATTCCTGGGTGAGGCGAGGTATCAAGAGTGAGCGCCAGATAAACTTACGACGAAAGCTCCGCTTATCCCAGCAATGTGCGGGACGTAAATGACCGCTGCTCAGGCTGTAAAAAAGACCAAAGCTGGTGACGGGTTTGGTGGAAAGAAAAGTGCTTTCAGTTAGTTGACTCATAATATAAATCCGATTGATACCCTGGTACTAATTTCAGCACAGCGGATCTTAACCATTCATCAATAACTCTGTTATTCTTGCGCTTTTCAACGGCGATTTATTTAACGTTGATGTTTAGCACTCCACTCTGGTGGACGTATTGGGGGAATTGGGACATTTATGAAGCTCAAGGGAAAAATCAAAAAACGCTATTTTCTGTTCGCCATCATCCTTATTGTGGCGGTAATTGCACTTTGGCGAACGCTTAATGCGCCTTTACCTCAGTATCAAACATTAATTGTTCGTCCGGGCGATCTGCAGCAAAGCGTGCTGGCTACCGGTAAACTGGATGCGCTGCGTAAAGTTGACGTCGGGGCGCAGGTCAGCGGGCAGTTAAAAACGCTGTCGGTCGCGATTGGCGATAAAGTCAAAAAAGATCAGTTGCTCGGCGTAATCGATCCTGAACAGGCGCAAAACCAAATCAAAGAGGTTGAAGCGACGCTAATGGAATTGCGCGCCCAGCGTTTACAGGCAGAAGCTGAGTGGAAACTGGCGCGGGTGACGCTTTCCCGTCAGCAACAGCTGGCAAAAACCCAGGCCGTTTCACAGCAGGATCTCGACACGGCGGCCACCGAAATGGCGGTCAAACAGGCGCAAATTGGCGCAATTGACGCGCAAATTAAACGTAATCAGGCTTCTCTCGATACGGCAAAAACCAACCTTGATTACACCCGCATTGTCGCGCCAATGGCAGGCGAAGTAACGCAAATTACTACCCTACAAGGGCAAACCGTTATTGCCGCTCAGCAGGCACCTAATATTCTGACGCTGGCGGATATGAGCACCATGCTGGTAAAAGCGCAGGTTTCTGAGGCTGATGTAATTCACCTGCAACCTGGGCAAAAAGCCTGGTTTACCGTACTGGGCGATCCGCAGACACGCTACGAAGGCACGCTGAAAGATGTTCTTCCGACGCCAGAGAAAGTGAATGATGCGATTTTCTACTATGCCCGCTTCGAAGTTCCCAATCCGAAAGGGATCCTGCGTCTGGATATGACCGCGCAGGTCCATATCCAGCTCACTGATGTCAAAAATGTTCTGACGATCCCGCTGTCGGCACTGGGCGATCCTATTGGTAACAACCGCTATAACGTCAGGCTACTGCGTAACGGCGAAACCCGCGAACGTGAAGTGGTTATCGGCGCGCGGAATGACACCGATGTGGAGATCGTGAAAGGGCTGGAAGAGGGTGATGAAGTCATTACAGGCGAGGGCAACGCTGGAGCTGCAAAATGACAGCATTGCTTGAACTGAGCCATATCCGCCGCAGCTATCCCTCAGGTGAAGGCCAGGTTGAGGTGTTGAAGGACGTATCCTTGAGCATTCAGGCCGGGGAAATGGTGGCGATTGTCGGGGCGTCGGGTTCGGGTAAATCGACGCTGATGAACATTCTCGGCTGTCTGGACAAACCTACCAGCGGTACGTATCGGGTTGCCGGACGGGATGTCTCCACGCTGGATAGCGATGCGCTGGCACAGCTGCGCCGTGAGCATTTCGGCTTTATCTTCCAGCGCTATCATTTGCTGTCACATTTAACCGCGGCGCAAAATGTCGAGGTGCCTGCGGTCTACGCTGGCACCGAGCGTAAGCAGCGCCTGGCGCGTGCGCAGGAATTACTCCAGCGGCTGGGTCTGGGCGACAGGGTTGATTATCAACCTTCTCAACTTTCCGGTGGTCAGCAGCAGCGGGTCAGTATCGCACGTGCACTGATGAACGGGGGACAGGTTATTCTTGCCGACGAACCCACCGGTGCACTGGATAGCCATTCCGGCGAAGAGGTGATGGCGATTTTGCATCAGCTGCGCGATCGCGGACACACGGTAATTATCGTCACGCACGACCCGCAGGTTGCCGCACAGGCCGAGCGGGTCATTGAAATTCGTGACGGCGAGATTGTGCGCAATCCGCCGCCACAGAAACCCTCTGGTGGACGCGATATCGCGGAGCCAACGGTGAAAACGGCATCCGGCTGGAGCCAGTTTGTCAGCGGATTTCGTGAAGCGCTTACCATGGCCTGGCTGGCAATGGCTGCGAATAAGATGCGAACGCTACTCACCATGCTTGGGATCATCATCGGTATTGCTTCTGTGGTGTCGATCGTGGTGGTAGGCGATGCGGCTAAACAACTGGTACTGGCAGATATTCGCGCTATTGGTACTAACACCATTGATATCTATCCTGGCAAAGATTTCGGCGACGACGATCCGCAATATCAACAGGCATTGAAGTATGACGATTTGACGGCGCTACAGAAGCAGCCCTGGGTCAGTTCGGTAACACCTGCAGTGTCGAAGAACCTGCGGTTACGCTATGGCAATATCGACGTTGCTGCCAGTGCTAACGGCGTTAGCGGCGACTATTTCAACGTCTATGGCATGACATTTAGCGAAGGGACCACCTTTAACGCCGAGCAACTGGCGGGGCGCGCTCAGGTGGTGGTGCTCGACAGTAATACCCGGCGCCAGTTGTTCCCCAATAAAGCGAAAGTTGTCGGCGAAGTCGTGCTGGTGGGAAATATGCCGGCCACGGTAATTGGCGTTGCAGAAGAGAAACAGTCGATGTTCGGCAGTAGCAAGATCCTGCGGGTCTGGCTGCCCTACAGCACCATGTCCGGACGAATTATGGGGCAGTCGTGGCTGAACTCGATCACCGTGCGAGTAAAGGATGGTTTTGACAGTGCCCAGGCCGAACAGCAACTGACCCGACTGTTGACGTTGCGCCACGGTAAGAAGGATTTCTTCACCTGGAATATGGACGGTGTCTTGAAAACCGCTGAAAAGACCACACGTACATTACAACTCTTCCTGACGCTGGTGGCGGTGATTTCGCTGGTGGTTGGTGGGATTGGCGTGATGAATATTATGCTGGTTTCGGTAACCGAACGAACGCGTGAGATTGGCATTCGTATGGCGGTAGGCGCGCGTGCCAGTGATGTGCTGCAACAGTTCTTAATTGAAGCGGTGTTAGTGTGTCTGGTTGGCGGCGCGTTGGGCATTAGCCTGTCGATGCTGATCGCCTTTACACTTCAGCTATTCCTGCCGGGCTGGGAAATTGGATTCTCACCCGTCGCGCTGTTGACGGCGTTCCTGTGTTCGACTGCAACCGGGGTGTTGTTTGGCTGGCTACCGGCGCGGAATGCGGCACGTCTGGATCCAGTAGATGCTCTGGCGCGGGAATAATGCCACAGAGATAAAAATGCCAGCCGCAAAGGCTGGCATTTTGACTGCAGGATGTACACAATGAGACAGAAGAGCTATGCGACAGCTTCTGCTTCAATGACAGGCACGATGACACTGGCATGATTGCCTTTTGGCCCCTGGTGGACATCAAACTGGACAGACTGTCCGGCTTTTAGCGTTCTGTAACCATCCATCTGAATGGTGGAATAATGGGCGAAAATATCTTCGCCGCCGCCTTCGGGGCAAATGAAACCAAACCCTTTGGCGTTGTTGAACCACTTAACAGTACCCGTTTCCATACTTCGACATCCTTCGTAAATCTTATATAAGTAAGATGGAATGAACCGGTGGCGGAGTGGGGGCTGTTCAAAACCTCGCCAACTCTCGAAACTACAATTTAGAGAAATCAGGCGGGGCGTCAAGCGCCAGGCAGACAGAATAGGGTAAAAATGCATCAAAATTTGAAGCAGTTAACGCTATTGTCGGTTATGTGACAGATGTCGCGGATGGCACTAATAGATGATAGTTATCTAATACTTGAGGTAGATTGATTGTGCGCATAGGCTGCTTGTCAGCGGCAAGATTTTCTGCCGGAAACCGTAACTGAAGATGACGACTGACAATGGGTAAGACGAACGACTGGCTGGATTTCGATCTGCTGGCGGAAGACAAATTGCGCGACGCGCTAAAACCGCCATCTATGTATAAAGTGATATTAGTCAATGATGATTACACTCCGATGGAGTTTGTTATTGACGTGTTACAAAAATTCTTTTCTTATGATGTAGAACGTGCAACGCAATTGATGCTTGCAGTTCACTATCAAGGCAAAGCGATTTGCGGCGTGTTTACTGCCGAAGTGGCTGAAACCAAAGTAGCGATGGTGAACAAATATGCGAGGGAGAACGAGCATCCGTTGCTGTGTACGCTGGAAAAAGCCTGAATGCAGGCATAAACATTGGGGGAGGTGCCTATGCTCAATCAAGAACTGGAACTCAGTTTAAACATGGCTTTCGCCAGAGCGCGCGAGCACCGACATGAGTTTATGACCGTCGAGCACTTGTTACTGGCGTTGCTCAGTAACCCGTCGGCCCGCGAAGCGCTGGAAGCGTGTTCTGTGGATCTGGTGGCGCTCCGTCAGGAACTCGAAGCCTTCATTGAACAGACCACACCTGTATTGCCTGCCAGTGAGGAAGAGCGCGACACGCAGCCGACGTTGAGTTTTCAGCGTGTACTGCAACGTGCGGTCTTTCATGTTCAGTCCTCCGGACGTAATGAAGTTACCGGCGCAAATGTGCTGGTTGCTATCTTCAGCGAGCAGGAATCTCAGGCGGCTTATCTGCTGCGTAAGCATGAAGTAAGTCGTCTTGATGTGGTGAATTTTATCTCTCATGGCACGCGTAAAGATGAACCCAGCCAGTCTTCTGACTCTGGGAATCAGCCAAATAACGAAGAGCAAGCTGGCGGGGAGGACCGTATGGAGAACTTCACGACTAACCTTAACCAGCTTGCCCGAGTGGGCGGAATTGATCCGCTCATTGGCCGGGACAAAGAGCTGGAGCGCGCCATTCAGGTACTGTGCCGTCGCAGAAAAAACAACCCGCTGCTGGTGGGAGAGTCTGGTGTCGGTAAAACCGCCATTGCCGAAGGCCTCGCCTGGCGTATCGTCCAGGGTGATGTGCCTGAAATCATGGCTGATTGTACCCTTTACTCCCTGGATATCGGCTCGCTGCTGGCAGGCACTAAATATCGCGGTGATTTTGAGAAACGCTTTAAGGCGCTGCTGAAACAGCTGGAACAGGATACTAACAGCATTCTGTTTATCGATGAGATCCACACCATTATCGGTGCGGGTGCGGCATCGGGCGGCCAGGTGGATGCGGCTAACCTGATCAAGCCGTTGCTCTCCAGCGGTAAGATCCGTGTTATAGGCTCCACAACCTATCAGGAATTCAGCAATATCTTTGAAAAGGACCGCGCGTTAGCGCGCCGTTTCCAGAAAATCGATGTCACTGAGCCATCGGTAGAAGAGACCGTGCAGATAATCAATGGTCTGAAGCCGAAATACGAAGCGCACCATGACGTCCGCTATACCGCCAAAGCGGTGCGTGCAGCGGTCGAACTGGCGGTGAAATACATTAACGATCGTCATCTGCCGGATAAAGCGATTGACGTGATTGATGAGGCGGGCGCACGTGCGCGTCTGATGCCGGTCAGCAAGCGCAAGAAAACCGTCAACGTGGCGGATATTGAGTCCGTAGTCGCCCGCATTGCGCGGATCCCGGAGAAGAGCGTATCGCAGAGCGATCGCGACACGCTGAAAAACTTGGGCAACCGTTTGAAAATGCTGGTATTCGGACAGGATAAAGCCATTGAGGCGCTGACTGAAGCGATCAAAATGAGCCGTGCCGGTCTGGGACACGAGCATAAGCCTGTCGGTTCGTTCCTTTTTGCCGGACCAACTGGCGTCGGTAAGACCGAAGTCACGGTGCAGCTCTCCAAAGCCCTCGGCATTGAACTGCTGCGTTTTGATATGTCCGAGTACATGGAACGCCACACGGTCAGCCGTCTGATTGGTGCGCCTCCAGGATATGTCGGTTTTGACCAGGGCGGTTTGCTGACTGATGCTGTTATTAAGCATCCGCATGCGGTACTGCTGCTGGATGAAATCGAAAAAGCGCACCCGGATGTCTTTAACCTGTTGCTGCAGGTGATGGATAACGGCACGCTGACCGACAATAACGGGCGTAAAGCGGATTTCCGCAACGTGGTGCTGGTCATGACCACCAACGCTGGTGTACGTGAAACTGAGCGTAAATCGATTGGGTTGATTCATCAGGACAACAGTACTGATGCGATGGGCGAAATCAAAAAAGTGTTTACGCCGGAATTCCGTAACCGTCTCGACAACATTATCTGGTTCGATCATCTCTCTACCGAGGTGATTCATCAGGTTGTTGATAAGTTTATCGTCGAGCTTCAGGTTCAGCTGGATCAGAAAGGTGTCTCTCTTGAAGTGAGTCAGGAAGCACGTGACTGGCTGGCAGAGAAAGGCTATGACCGCGCAATGGGCGCACGTCCAATGACGCGTGTTGTCCAGGATAACCTGAAAAAACCATTGGCTAACGAACTGCTGTTCGGTTCGCTTGTGGATGGCGGTCAGGTGACCGTTGCGCTGGATAAAGAGAAAAATGAGCTGACCTATGGTTTCCAGAGTGCACAAAAGCACAAGCCAGAAGCAGCACATTAATCTTTAATCACCTAATGAGCCGGGCGTAATGCCCGGTTTTTTTTCGCCTGAAAGTAAAGATTTGAATTGGGGAGATTCGGAGAGTTTAAATGGCAGGCAAAAAATAAGCCTGCGTAAGGGCGTTTTTCAGGGTAGGTAACATGGGCTTTCAGCGGTGCAATGCGGGTTTGCGCGGCACGCAAGACCACTGAAAGCCATAATAAACTACCCTACTGTGGACACAGTGTGGACACTCTGGGAGTCAACACCACCACGTAGCGGATTGAGTGAAACAGCATCCTGAAGATACTCCGGGGCAAAGTGCGCATAGACCATTGTCTGCTCTATCCGTGAATGTCCCAGTATTCTCTGCAAGGTGATGATACTCCCGCCGTTAATCATAAAGTGGGTAGCAAAACTGTGACGCAATGCGTGAGTTGCTTGCCCGTCCGGTAGATCCGGTTTTACATCTTTCATTGTTCGCCTGAATTTCGGATATGAGGCATCAGGGAACAGATACCCCTTACCCGCAATCATTACAGCTACTTCCTCAGAGATAGGGACAGTACGTGGTTTGTTCGTCTTTGTTTTAACGAACGTCACCCGATTCTGTATTACGTTCTCAGCTTTCAGTTTCGCGGCCTCACCCCATCGAGCGCCGGTACTTAAACAGAGAATCGCGATTTTCTTGTTGTCCCCGTCAAGATTGGCAAGCAACAATGTTATTTCTTCCTGCGTCAGATAGCCTGTTTCTGGTTTCTGTTCCTTGAGCTTTTTCATCCCTCTGAAAGGGTGTTCGCCAAAAAACAACTCCGCATCAATTAGCGCAGTAAACATACCACTCAAGCAGGTAAGGTCGCGGTTAATACTGGCCGGTTTTATGCCTTGCCCTCTGCGAGTCATACTGTACTGGCTAATAAGCGCTTTGGTTATCTGGAACGCGCAAGGGTCATCAGTGATCCGAGTAAAGATTTCAATCTTACCCAAATTGGATTTTCCGTGTTCTTCATGCTTGCCTTTCAGATCCCACCAGACTTTTGTTAATTCAGACAGATGCCGCTTATCTGTCGGTTTAGCCAGCCATTCTTTATCGTGATGGTTGTATTGAGTGTGTTTCTCAAAAGCTACAGCCTCACTTTTCTTGTCAAATTTCCTGCGGATGCGCTTTCCGTTGCGCCCTGCAGGTCTGATGTCCACTTCGTATCGACCATCATCGAGCTTTTTAATAGACATAAAGCCTCCCGATGATGTTACTGCTTACTTCAATTTCCTGATTTAAATAACAAAAACTCTTCGTGCATTTACTACACAAATAAGCGCCGTAAATGGTTAGCCAGTTTTCTGGTCGGAGTGGGGAGATGTTGTTGTCTGCTGCCCAAAGTGCGCGAGAGCCGGTGCAATCTGCCCAGCTTCTGGTGATATTTGTTCAGTCATAAACCAAAGGGTGTATTTGCTGAAACGAGGATGTTGAAGAATTTTCATGGCGACGTCCGTCGGGGGGATCGTTCTGCCGCTTTCATAATAGGTTAATGAGCTATAAGGAACTCCAGTAATTTCAGAGAATTGCTTCCTGTTTAGCCTCTCTGACTCACGTATGAGAGCCAGCTTTACACTAATTGCTGTTGACATGTTATCGAGATCCTCTAATAATCACGACATCTTCTACTATGTTTCAAGTTTTTCTAAGTTTCATTAAGGCACATTAGAGAACATTGAAACCCATTGGTTAGATCTAGATGAAAGGTTAACAGATGAGTAAACAAATTGTCAGTAGTAGTGATGCCGTCCCCTATCAAGAGTTTGCCAAACTTATTGGTAAGACCCCTGCAGCAGTAAGAGGAATGATTGAAAAAGGGAAATTACCGGTAGTTGAAATGACAGATCCGCAATCGACATCAGGTCGGGCAGGAGAATACTGGGTTTACCTACCAGCCTGGAATAATGGAATGAGACTTGCCTATGAAAGTCGCCCGAAAGAAATTCGTGAAGGTTGGCTGATGTGGCTTGGTTTGGGTGGACGGGCATAAGGAGGGAAGCTTAATGAAAGAACCTCGCTGTATAGCTCAATTACTGCGTAATGAAAGCCCGCGCCCTATGACGTTCAAGATTACTCATGGTAAGGGACGTAAAGGCATCATCATCCGCACTCGTAAGCCTGCCATTATTGAGACGCTTTTCCGTTTGGTCAGAAAAAGAGGGATATGGTTATGACCGTTATGACTCTTGATGTGATCCAGAAACAGCCAGCGGCACTTCGAGAGCTGGTTGGTAAGTACCTGGCTCAGCCACGCTGGCAAGACACCTGTGATTTTTACAATCAAATGATGGAACGCGAACGACTGACAGTTTGTTTTCATGCTCAATTAAAACAGCGTCACTCTGTCATGCGCTTAGAAGAAATGGACGAAGCAGATCGCGAGCGCCTTGTCTGTGCGCTGGATGAACTGAGATTCGCATTTTGTCGGTTTCGTCAGCATGGCTCTACTAGGGCGACTTTCATTAGCCGTCTTACTGTTAGCCAAAGGCGTTCTCTTTTTCGTCATGCCGGGCTCACAGATCAAGAATTCAGTATGTCGCATTGGCGATTGAACGAGGACGACTGCTATTGGCGGGACAAACTTTTCCGTGCCTTGCGAGAGCTGTTTAGCCTTTTTGAGTACGCGCCGACTATTTTAACCTCGGTAAAACCTGAGCAGTATTTACATTAATTAATCTGGATTCGATTTATTACACGCCTTACAGCGTGGGGACCCCTTTTGTCTGGAGATAGGCAAATGCAAAAACAAAAAACAGCTCAGCGGGATGTGTTTTCGGCACTTCTGGAGCAGGCAGTAAGTGAAGCACAGCGCGACACGGCGACCCGTTTCTCTTCTCAATTTGATGGGCTTATCGCGCACATCAGTAAGTCAGAACTTAACCGCACAGAGATTATCGAGTTGTTAGGTCAAGAATCAGAAAAATTGCACAACTCAATTTTCGGTTGAACGGATTATCCACTTTAGAAGGAAGTAAGAATGAGTATCCGTATCGATATAAATAACCAGTACGTTATTACCAGCGACCGCTATCAATTTATTTTGCAGGAAAAGAAAATCGCTACCTCCGGGAAAAACGAAGGTAAGGAATGGCTGGATGTTGTGGGTTACTACCCAACGATCCCTAAGCTCGTTTCAGGCCTTGCTTTGCATGACCTTTTAACGGGAGATGCTATCTCTTTCTCGGCGCTTGAAACTCAGATTGAGCGCGTAGCGAAGCAATGTCTGGACGCCTTCAATTAGAATGGCCGCTGCACCTCGGGGACGTACTGCCCCTTCGCCACCACCTCCTTTCTCGAAGCACACCGATGATACATTCGTCGGTGCTTATCCCTGGAATGCTCCACGTTCTGCAATTGGCCGTGACAGACCCCTTACACGTGGCGAATTCCGTCAGGTGCAAGGTGTTTTAGGTAAAGTTAATCGCCTGCCATATGTCTTAAAAACGCTGTTTAACTCGCGTTATGATTTCATCCGTCGTAATAAAAGCCCCCTTCATGGTTTCTATTTCCTTAAGAATACTGTCGAGAAAAGGGTGGGGCCGCGTCTTGAGCGGGTCAATCAGCTAAACGGAATGAACGAGACGGCATCTCTACTCTTCCTGAGTGAGCGCGAAAGCTATTCGCGTTTAGCAGGTATGAGTGACAAGGCTCTCAAAAAATTTGCTGCCCGTATCGCTTCGCAGCTCTATGTTGCTTATGAGGAACTTAGCGACGCTTGGGCTGATACTCACGGCGGTAAAGAGACTCTTTTTACTGATGAGGCTCAGGCGCATTTGTATGGTCACGTTGCTGGTGCAGCTCGCGCATTCAACATTACACCGATGTTCTGGAAAAAATACTGCAAAGGGCAAATCACGATCCGCCAGGCATTTTCCGCTATATCTCGTTTGATTAATGATGAGTGGTGGATTAACCAGTTTAAGGCACAGCGTATGCGCTGGCACGAGGCATTGCTGATTGCTGCCGGTGAGGTGAATAAAGACCGTTCCCCATACGCCAGCAGAACGGCGATCCGCGACGTGCATTCTCGCCGCTTGGCTAATCTCGAATACCTCAAATCGTGCGAGCTGGAAAACAAAGTTACCGGTGAGCGTATCGATCTCATCAGCAAAGTCATGGGAAGTATTTCAAACCCTGAAATCCGTCGTATGGAGCTGATGAACACTATTGCAGGCATTGAACGCTATGCGGCTGGGCAGGGTGACGTCGGTATGTTTATCACTATCACCACGCCATCGAAGTATCACCCTACACGTCAGGTCGGAAAGGGCGATAAAAAGACGGTGCAACTTAATCACGGATGGAATGACACCGCTTTTACGCCGAAGGATGGTCAGCGGTATTTATGCCGTATCTGGAGCCTGATGCGTACAGCCTTTAAAGATAATGATTTGCAGGTCTATGGTATGCGCGTTGTAGAGCCGCATCATGACGGAACGCCGCACTGGCACATGATGCTTTTTTGCAAACCAGAGCAACGTAAACATATTACTGAAATCATGCGACGCTATGCCTTAAAGGAAGATGGCGACGAAAAGGGTGCAGCAGCACAGCGTTTTGAAGCGAAGCACCTCAATCAAGGTGGTGCAGCCGGTTACATCGCAAAATACATTGCGAAGAACATCGACGGGTATGCACTTGATGGGCAAGTCGATCACGATACCGGTAAACCTCTCACTGATACTGCAGCAGCAGTAACCGCATGGGCGTCAACGTGGCGTATCCCGCAATTTAAATCTATTGGACTGCCGACGATGGGTGCATATCGTGAGCTGCGCAAATTACCTCGTGGCGTAAGCATTGCTGATGAATTTGATGAGCGAGTCGAGGCTACAAGAGCCGCAGCTGATGAGGGTGAGTTTGACCTTTATATCGCTGCGCAGGGCGGGGCGAACGTACCACGTGATAGTCAGACAGTCCGTGTGGCTCGTAACGTGACTGACGAGGTCAACGCCTACGAAGAGGATATAGAGAGAGTCGTGGGCATCTACGCTCCGCACTTGGGCTCTGGGCTGATACATGTTACCCGTACAGCCGAATGGCGCATCGTTCCAAAGCTGTTGGCCGTTGAGCCTTTGACTTTAAAAAGCGGCATTGCCGCGCCTCGGAGTCCTGTCAATAACTGTGGGGGAGATAGATTCAGTTATGAAACTGATTTGCACTTAATATCGTTAGAACGACGTGAAATCATGTTAGGCATGCTTAAAAAAAGATATGAATGCCATGCAAATTAGACTGGAGCGTAGAACTGGAATGTTAATTTTTTCTTGACGAGATTGTATTTTATCGTATCTATCTTTTCCCATGTAATTGTGACACAAAAAGCAACTACCTTTTATGGTTGTTTTTGTGCGGAGATTCTATAGATTGAAATATGTTACTATCTGATAGTTAATAGATTTTTCTATGGCTTTTTTAAAAACCTTAAGGCCTTTCAAGGCTATATATTCAAATAAATCTTTCAAGTTATCCATAACTAATTTCAGATCTAAGGATATAGTATGAAGTTTAATGATTTAAAAAAATGGACGTTATCAGACGAGACTATAGGGTTATTACTTTTTGTCGAGCGATCCCTTGAGCTATCTTATGATGGAACACCAGTGCCTGAGAAAAGAATTGAGCCGACTGTATGGGAGATTTTAGATGATTGTTATAAATTAGTTTCTCTCGTGGAGTCAGGGGTGAGGAAGAACGCTCGTGATGAACTAGATTATTTCTTAGAGAAGTTAGTGCAATGCATTAAAGGTGATCCAATTGCAAAAGATATGGTCTATGGTGTCGATAATTATACTTTAAATAGATTAAATACCCAATCGATTGAGGAATTGCGCACTTTACTTAATTTGCTAAAAGGAACTTTTTCAGCGAAAAAATATTGGGCGAAACTCCAGTTAAAAACATTGAATCTTGTGATGGATAAAAAAAATAAAAGAGAGATACTAGAGTGCGCAGATAAATGTTTTTATTTTTTGATTCGAGTTGGATATGTTAAGTCTAGTATATATTATCTTCTTCAAAAAATTTTCTTCTATGATTTAAATGACGGTGTAGTAAAAGACTCTTCTTATCTCAATAATTACTTTGATTTATTTGATTTGCAAGCTAAAGTGTTTGATGTTTACTTCAAGTGTTCAAATGCAACTGGTGATTTAGAAGGTGGTTTTGATATATTTTCGATCTCATATGTAACTGATCCTCAACCGAAATATGGACTTAAAATTGAACGTAAGTTTTTTAAAAAGGAAGGTGTGAATTATATTTTATGTAGCAAAATACGAGCTTTGGATTACATGCATGCGGTTTATCTTGCAAGGGATAAACTAAGTAAAATATCAAATATTTTCTCCTTCATGCATCATAAGTCTAAATTTTGGTACTCGAATGATTGTTTAATATATAACAATAATAAAGAGCATGTTAAGCTGCTTAACTTGCCTTCAAACATTATGTCCAAAACAGCTGATGTCGGTATTGATTATGCTAAAGAGAATCTTGGTATATTTTTAAGAGGTTTCAGAATGAGTAAACACTCTTTTGAACGTTTTAATCAAAGTATTGAGCTACATGCTTTAGCACTTAAAACAGAAAGTTTAAGTGCTCAGTTGCTCAATCTATGGATATGTATTGAATCTCTATTGGTTACTGGTAAAGGAAGCCATGTTGGAGAAGTGGAAAATTATCTTACACATATAATATGCAATGATTATTTAGCAGCGAAGCTTGAAGACCTTGATTTATATCTGCTCAACTGGAAAAAGGATTTTTATGAATCATTGTTGGAGAGAGTAGACTCACTTGATAATGAACGCAATATTAAATTAGCAAAGTTGTTATGTTTTAAAGAACATGAACCCATCTTGAAGGAAATTGGAGCGGAGCTCTCTTCGGGCACACCTTCACCACTTTTGTTGAATAAACTTTGGGAAGCTAGTCAATTATTAAGAAGTGTTAGTCATATTACGGAGGCTAGAAAAAAAATAAAAGAGAAAATTAAATTCGACATTAAGAGGATATATTTGATGCGTAATGAAATTGTGCATCAGGGAGAGGTCAAAGCACGCGATAATTTAGTTGAGGTTGCACATTATTATCTCGATATTATATTAAATGCAATAGTTATCAAATCATATGAAAGAAGACGAGAGATTAGGGATTTTTTGTATGAACAAAAAATGATTGGTGAAGAATATGAACGTGTTTTAACCAATGTGAAAAATGATGTGGTTGATGAAAGTAATTTTAAAAGGATTATCTTTAGTCCGGATTATAACTTGTATTTAGATTGATTTTTAGAGTGTCGAGTGGTGGTGATTTTGAGGCTTAAAGGTGTTTGAAGGATTTTTTACAAAACACCTTTAAGTTTTTTGATGTTTTGTAAGTCACTGGGTGTTGCTTTAATAATTGTTGGCGCACTTTGACGCTGTAAAATTAGACATTCATGCTTCTAAGTCATGTATTTGTTTAGATAGGTTAAAACATTCTTAAACTAACTGAGTTTAATGGTGCATTTTTTTGCATGAGTTAACGGTCCTCCTTTTTACAACCTGTATGCAGGCAGGAAGCTGGTCTTAATAACTAATGCACCTGCATTAAAAGCGACACGTTAAGCGCGCAGGCGAGGCGGGGATAGCACTGCGCGCCAGAGGCGGTGACAGCATTTAATTTAATGCGCCTGTGGGCGTCGTGACGGCGCTGATGCTTTGCCGGTCTGCGATGATGTGTTCGTGGGATTGTGCGGCGTGTGGTGTATCTGAGGCTGTCAGGGATGAGGCCGCCCTGAGGCGGCAATTTTTGCGCGGTTACTCTGATTCGAGGCTGTAATCTTTAAAGCGGATCACCTCCATTCCGAGCCAGTCGTTAATCTCTTTAAAACGCTCCTGCAACGGGGTCAGTTCGTTACGCACAAATACCCGCGCCACCTTCTCAACATCCCCCATTGAGCCAATATTTTCCGGCTTGCCGCCCATGAGCTGGAACGGTACGCGGTGCGCATCGAGCAGGTCAGCAGCGCTCACCTTTTTGATATTGAAAAAGTCATCTTTCGTGGCGACCTCACTCAGCGGCACTATCTTGATGCCATCCGGTTTCCCGTTGGGCGCGTAGAAAAACAGGTTTTTAAAATTCCCGAGTCCCTTTGAATCACGCATTGCAAAACGCAGCGATTCGACGTCAGTGCTGCTTTGCGCTGCGTCGGTGACGTACATGATGTAACCCGCGTGCGCGCCATTCTGGTAATACTTGCGACGAAACAGGGTGGCGGATTCATTCAGCCAGGCGGAATTGAGTGCGCTCAGGTATTCCGGCATGCCGTAAAGCTCCTGATTGATATCAGGCTCCAGCAGGTGAAACACCGAGCCGGGTGCGAACTGGTGCGGATTGTTAAAGCTCGATATGTACCAGTAAACGCCATCCTCAACGCCACGACGGGTATATTTAGCCGGTGATGTTTCCAGTTTCAAAAGCTGGCCGGTAACGCTCATGCGCTTCTCAAGATAGCCGTTGGCAAAGACCAGATAATCCAGCACGAGGCGGCTGAAATCCTGACGCGACAGGAGCGGGTGCGGGATGTAGGTGCTCGTCAGGATATTTCGTTTCACGTAAATCGGCGAGCTGTGATGCACGGCGGCGCGCAGGCTTTTTGCCAGACCTGAGAAGTTGACCGGCGGCTCGTACCACTTACCGTTATTGATGCACTCGACATAATCGAGGATATCGCGGCGATCCAGAACGGCTGAAGGCTCGCCAAAGGTGAACGCCTCCATTTTCTGCGGTGCGCTGGCAGTCGTTGTGGCGGGTTTCTTCTGTTGTTTTTTCATGTCAGTTAATATCCAGAATTGACGTTGAATGCATACCACTACCGGCGGAAAGCGGCTCGTTTAACAGGGCGTGCATAGTTGCCCATGCGATGTCTGCGTGGCTGGCCTCTTCGCTGCGGCTGGCCTCATAGGTGGAGCTGCGCCCGCTGCTGGTCATGGTTTTACGGATAGCCATAAATGATTGTGTGATATCGGTTGCCCCGGCGTCGTATTCCAGACATCCGCGTCTGATGGTGTCTTTCGCTTTCAGCACCATCGCGGTTTTCATTTCCGGTGTGTAGCGAATGGCGCGTGCCGCCGGGAAGAACGAGCGCACGAGCTGGTAAACACCCTGGCCGATGCCGGTCGCATCGATGCCGATATACTCGACGCAGTATTTTTCGGTCAGCTCGCGTATGGCCCCGGCCTGCGTCGCAAAATCCATGCCTTTCCACTGGTGACGCTCAAGGATGCGGAACTTGCCACCGGCAACCAGCGGCGGAGCCAGTACAGCGCAACCTGCGCTGTCGCCGGTGTGTGACGGGTCATAGCCAATCCACACCGGACGCCAGTTAAACGGACGGTCGGAAAACGGCTCGAAGTCCTCCCATTCTTCCATCGCATCAACCATGCAGCGCTGCAGCTCCTCGAACGGGAATACCGACGCTTTGTCGTCGACAAACTCACACATGAAGAGGTTGCGGAAATCATCGGCGCTGTTTTCCTGTTTCAGCTGATCCAGATTAAACAGCGTGCATCCCCCGGCGAGCGCGTCCTCGATGGTGACAATCTGCCGCCACTGACCGTCCGGGCACAGCACGCCCCCGGCCAGCGCTTTATGACTGATATCGATGTCGACACGCTCGGCAGCGCTGCTGCGTCCCCGGTTAAACAGCTCACCTGACCAGAACGGATAAGCGCCATGTGCCAGCGTCGAGGGGGTTGAAAAATAGGTGGTGCGCAGGTGGGACTGTGACGCCATCCCCGAGGCGACTTTGCGCAGTTTCTGAAAGTTGGGGATCCAGAAGATTTCATCGACATACAGGTCGCCGTTATGGCTCTGCGCCGTGTTGGAGTTGGTCCCGAGAAAAATCAGCTCTGCGCCATTGTTACCGATGACAATCGGGTCGCCTGACAGGTCGACGTCGACCATGCGGGCAAAGGCGATGATGTACTTTCGGAACACGTAAGCCTGCGTCTTACTGGCTGACAAAAATATCTGGTTTTGCCCGGTTTTCAGGGCGCGCAACAATGACTCGCGGGCAAAGTAAAATGTGGCGCCAATCTGGCGCGATTTGAGGATGTGGCGAATACGGTGCGCGATACCGGCCTTGTGCCAGTTGAGCTGATACTCAAAGGACTGATCGAAGAAAATCTCTTCGAGCTTTTCGATGGCCTCATCGCTGAAAAAATTACGTTTTGGCTTGCGGCGATCGCCTTTGTTGCGGCTGGCAATGTTGGGGTTTAAATCTGCCTCGTTTCCGGTCTGGCCGTAGCGGCTGACGCGTGCGAGCCGTTCCATCTGGCGTGACAGAAAATCAGCGACTTTGAAGTCATGCGGCGTGAGGTCAGGCTTTGCATAAAGCTGAATCAGGCGCGCTTCAAGCGTGGATTCCACGCGGTTAAGCGGGGCGGTTTCCTCCCACCCGTCACGCTGTTTCCAGCTCTGCACGGTCGGGCGCTTGACCTGCAGCGTGTCGGCGATTTGTGGCACGGAAAACCCCTGCCAGAACAGCAGGCGCGCCTGTCGTCGTGGGTCGTGCAAAAGGGAGAGGTCAGTCGAAATGGTCATGGTTGCCTCGTGTCAGTGAATACGGGGCAAGGCTAAGGAAATAGCGGGGCATTATCGCTAACCCCCTGTTGTATCAGGGATCGCACGTCTGCAAGCGGTGGCTGATGCGGGGCGGAGTCGGGAAACTACACCCGAACCGAAAACCCAACATCAGGACACCTGAACAATGGCAAAGAAAGTTTCTAAATGGTTTCGCATCGGCGTCGAGGGTGACACCTGCGATGGCCGTGTCATTAACGGCGATGACATTCAGGACATGGCGGATACCTTTGACCCGCGTGTCTACGGTTGCCGTATTAACCTCGAACACATCAAAAGCCTCTGGCCTGACAGTCCGTTTAAACGCTATGGCGACGTGACCGAAGTGAAAGCGGAAATCATCAGTGATGACTCTGCGCTGAACGGCAAAAAAGCGCTGTTTGGCAAGATTGCACCGCTTGATGAACTGATGAGCATGGTGCGTGCCGGTCAGAAGGTTTACACCTCGATGGAAATTCGCCCGAATTTCTCCAACACCGGTAAATGTTATCTCGTTGGCCTTGCTGTAACCGATGACCCGGCAAGCCTCGGTACGGAATATCTCGAATTCTGCAGCCGTGCTGCGCAGAACCCGCTCGCCGGTAAAAAAGACCAGCCGGGCGACCTCTTCTCGGTGGCCTCCCTTGCTGAGCTGGAATTCGAGGATGTTCCCGACTCCATGCTCAACAGCCTGACCGATAAGGTCAAATCGATTTTTAGCCGCAAACAGGTCAGCGATGACGCCCGTCTTGCTGATGTGCATGAAGCGGTGACCGCCGTCTCTGAGCAGGTACAGACCAACCTGACCGCCACCGAAACGCGCGTCAGTGAGCTGGAAACCGCCTTTGCACAGCTAAAGCAGGACGTGACCAGCCAGACCACGCAAAGCGCGCAGGCGCTTAACGCCCTGAAAAGCTCCCTCGATAACACCGAAAGCTATCGCCAGCCGCGCCGCGAGAAATCGAAAGGTGGGGCGGGTGACGAGCTGCTGACCAACTGCTGACAGACCTGCCGGGTGCGTGTCGCCCGGCCTGATGCCCCTTTTTAGAAAAACAGGAATAACAATGCGTAAAGATACCCGCTTTAAATTCAATGCTTACCTGTCCCGCGTGGCGGAGCTGAACGGCGTCGACACCGACGACGTGGCAAAAAAATTCACCGTTGAGCCGTCCGTGACGCAGACCCTGATGACCACCCTGCAGGCGTCATCCGCGTTTCTGACCAAAATTAATATCGTGCCGGTCGACGAGCTGAAAGGCGAAAAGGTAGGGGTTGGCGTCAACGGCACGATTGCGAGCACCACGGACACCGCCGCCGATGACGAGCGTAAGACTGCTGATTTCACTGCGCTCGAATCCAACAAATACGAATGCGCGCAAATCAACTTTGATTTCCATATTCGTTACAAACAGCTCGACCTGTGGGCGCGTTTTCAGGACTTTCAGACTCGTATCCGTGACGCGATTATCAAGCGTCAGTCGCTCGATTTCATCATGGCCGGTTTCAACGGTATCACCCGCGCGGAGACCTCCAACCGCAAAACGAACCCGATGCTGCAGGATGTCGCGGTGGGCTGGCTGCAGAAATACCGCAATGAAGCTGCCACGCGCGTGATGTCCAACGTCACCGATGATGACGGCAAGGTCATTTACGATGTGATCCGCGTGGGTAAAAACGGTGACTATGAAAACCTCGATGCGCTGGTGATGGATGCGACCACCAACCTGATTGATGAGATTTATCAGGATGACCCGGAGCTCGTCGTTATTACTGGCCGTAAGCTGATGGCGGATAAATATTTCCCGCTGGTTAACAAGGTGCAGGAAAACAGCGAAACGCTGGCCGCTGACATCATCATCAGCCAGAAGCGTATCGGCAACCTGCCTGCTGTGCGCGTGCCGTATTTCCCGGCGAATGCCCTGATGGTGACTCGCCTCGATAACCTGTCGATTTACTTCATGGATGATGCACACCGCCGCGCCATCATCGAGGAGCCGAAAAAGGACCGTGTCGAAAACTACGAGTCGATGAATATTGACTATGTGGTCGAGGCTTACGCCGCCGGTTGTCTGATTGAAAACATCAATCTCGGTGACTTCACCGCACCTGCCGCACCGGAAAGCGGGGAATAAGCCATGACGAGTCCCGCAGCGCGTCACATGATGCGGGTCTCGGCCTCTGAGAATGCGCGGCGGGCTGCTGCTCCGCTGCGCAATGCAACTGCCTATGAGCAGATGCTCGTCAAGCTGGCCGCAGACTGTCGCACGTTAAAACAAATCCGCTCCAATGAACGCAAGGCAGACAAAAAGCGTGAGCTGCTGCCGTTCTATCTGCCGTGGGTGTCGGGTGTCCTCAGCGCCGGAAAAGGGGCGCAGGATGACATTGTCATGACCGTCATGCTGTGGCGTCTCGATGCGGATGACATCGCCGGTGCGCTGGAGATTGCCCGCTATGCGATGACCTATGGCCTGACCATGCCGACCGGCGGCCACCGGCGCACCACGCCGTATTTACTGGCCGAAGAGGTCGCCCTGTCAGCGCAGCGCCTGCTCGATGCGAAACAGCCTGTCGGGCTGTCTCTCCTGCTCGACACCATCGCACTGACCGAACGGGCAGACATGCCGGATATCGTGCGCGCGAAGCTGCACAAAATTACCGGCTACGTGCTGCGTGAGGCTGGCCGTCTGACTGACGCGCTGGCGCACCTGCAGCGTGCGATCCAGTTAGAGCGGGCTGTCGGTGTGAAAAAAGATATTGAACAGCTCGAGCGCGCGCTGAAACCCAAACCAGAACCCGCACCCAAACAGAATAAACCGCGCACGCGCAAACCTGCCGCTAAACCGGCGGCACGGCGCGGGCGTCCCCCGAAAGCGGAAAAAGCCGCAGGTTAACAGAACGCTCCCCGAGCCGGGCGGCACGCCGGTCAATGCGGGTATTGATTGCCCTGACTGCGACCGGCGTCCACCGCCCACCCATTACCCGAGGTTGTCATGACGACAGTGATTATTGAGCCAAAAAAAGAGCCGCAGGATGTGCCGGGCGTGGTGATACCACCACCGGGCGTGAGCGAGCCGGTAATAAAAAATACCTTCTTTTTCCCTGATGTGGATCCGAAGCGTGTGCGCGAGCTGATGCGTCTGGAGCAGACCGTTTCCGCGCTGCGCCTGAATGATGCGATTAAAGCCGGTATGGCTGAAACCAATGCGGAGCTTGCCCTGTGGCGGGTTGAGCAAATGGCCGCAGGGCATGACTCGCTGGCTGATGTGCCTGCCGATGATATTGATGGCGAAAGCGTGCGCTGTTTCCATTATTTCCGCGCCGTCTGCGCCATGACCAGTGCCACGCTGTTTGAGCGCTATCGCGGCATCGATGCGACGGCGAAAGGCGACCGCAAAGCGGAAAGCACCGAGGCGGTTATCGATGAG
Source organism: Citrobacter sp. ABFQG (assembly GCF_004322975.1). NCBI lineage: Bacteria > Pseudomonadati > Pseudomonadota > Gammaproteobacteria > Enterobacterales > Enterobacteriaceae > Citrobacter > Citrobacter sp. ABFQG. The sequence continues at coordinate 3,783,811 of NZ_CP036435.1, read as the reverse complement.
CTGTGGCGGGATATGCGCTGGTCTGTGGCGCGTATTCAGGACAAGCCGCGCTGTATTGTCGGCCAAATCTGATGAAGGTCTGGGCTATGCAGGGCGACACCCTCGATGCGATTTGCGCCCGGTATTACGGGCGCACTGAGGGCGTCGTTGAAACGGTGCTGCAGGCGAATCCGGGGCTGTCGGAGCTGGGCGTTATTCTGCCGCACGGCACGGCAATCGAACTGCCCGAAACTGACAGCGCCCCGAAAACCGAGACGGTGAATTTATGGGACTGAGTGTGGAAAAAATCACGACGTTTATCGCTTACTGGCTGGCCGTGGGGCTGGCGTATTTCGGGGCGATGTCCCCCGAAAAGCTTGCGCTCTATGTGGGGAGTGCCTGCGCCATTTTTACCGCGCTGACTAATTACTGGTTTAAGCGCAAAACCTACCGCTACCTGACCTCACTCGGACTCGATAAGGAGGCTGTCCGTGAGCTCAATCATTAAACGCTGCAGTGTGGCCGCCGTGCTGGCGCTGGCGGCACTGGTGCCTGACTTTCGTCTGCTTAACACCTCGCCCGAGGGGCTTGCACTGATTGCCGACCTCGAAGGATGTCGCCTGACACCTTACCAGTGCAGCGCGAGAGTGTGGACGTCGGGCATCGGCCACACTGCCGGGGTGGTCCCGAAAGGGGATATCACAGAGCGACAGGCGGCGGAGAATCTCGTTTCCGATGTGCTTAACGTCGAGCAACGGCTCGCGGTCTGTGTGCCGGTGGATATGCCACCGCGCGTCTATGACTCGCTGGTCAGTTTTGCGTTTAACGTCGGAACCGGTGCGGCCTGCAGGTCGACGCTGGTCTCGTATCTCAAACGTCATCAGTGGTGGCAGGCGTGCGACCAGCTCACCCGCTGGGTGTATGTCAATGGCACAAAAAACAAAGGGCTGGAGAACCGCCGCGCGCGGGAGCTGGCGTATTGCATGAAAGGAGTGACTCAATGAAACAACACATTACCTCACTGATTTTTGATTTCCTGCTGGCGCTGATGCTGCTTATGGGGCTGACGAACCCGCAGAGCGTGGCGGTCAATTTCGTTGCTGTATGGGCGCTGTTTGGCTGTCTGGTCTGCATTGCTGCCAGCATCGCCGGTGTGGCTGCCTATGAGCACTGGCAGGGAAACCGGCAAAAGGGTATCCCGCTGAATGATGCGGTAATGAAGATTTTTCGTTTTGTGTTTTGTCGTAAACCTTCCCCGCTGCACCGCTTCTGGTCGCTGCTTATTTTTGCTGGCGTTTTTTCCTGTCTGGTAGGCGCGGGATGGGTGTTTACAGCGCTGCTGTATCTGATTTGTGTTCTGGTGTTTAACGCTGTGCGCACTGCTTACCGTCAGCGCATCGAGGGGGAGGGGATGTGTCCAGATTCATTGTGATCCTTCTGGTTGCTGTGCTGGCCGGGTTGCTGTGGCTGCGATATGAAAATGCGAACCTATCCCGGTCATTTGAGAAGGCGAATCGCGTCGCCAGTGCGCAAAAGACGACGATTGGCATGCTGAAAAATCAGCTTGCCGTATCGCAGCGAATCGCCAGGGCGAATGAGGATGCGGAGGTCAGGCTCGGTGATGAACTGGCCGTTGCCGGTGAGCAGGCGGCAAGGCGGGAAGAAACCATAATGAGGCTGATGAATGAAAATGAGACGTTACGCCGCTGGTACAGCGATAAGTTGCCTGATGCTGTGCGCCGGTTGCACATCCGAACCGGCTGCGCCTCCGCCGCCCGTTGTTTACAACGCCTGCCCGAAGGTGAGCCTCTGCCCGATGCCGGGAAGCGACCCCGTCACTAACGGTGATCTGAGTGCCGATATTCGCAGGCTGGAGCACGCGCTCACCGCCTGTGCGATTAAGGTCGAAACTATCAAAGACTGTCAGGATAAAATCGATGCAGAAAATGAAAAGCCTGCGAAAAGCGCTGAATGACGCCGTACCACAGCTCCTGAATAACCCCGAGATGATGCGTATCTTTGCCGACGAGGGGAATATCGATGCGCGTCTCGCGGCTTCGCTGTCCCATGAAAAGAAATACACGCTGAATGTGATCGTGTGTGACTTTGTCGGCGACCCCGACCTGATTTTTGTGCCGGTGGCGGCGTGGCTGCGAGAAAACCAGCCAGATATCTGCACGCTCGATGACGGACGCAAAAAGGGCTATCGATTCCAGATGGACTTAAATGACGGGGACAATGTTGATATCAGTATCAGCCTGCAACTGACGGAACGCACCCTTGTCCGAGAGGAAAACGGCGCATTACACGTCAGCTATGCCCCGGAGCCACCCCTGCCGGAGCCTGTCACCCGTCCGACCGAGCTCTATATCAATGGCGAGCTGGTGAGTAAATGGGATGAGTGAATTAACGCCTTTTGATGACCAACTGGCAGGGCTTATCGGAGCATTGTCACCGGAGTCTCGCCGTAAGCTGGCCGTTGATATTGCGAAGGAGCTGCGCAGATCTCAACAGCAACGCATCAAACAGCAAAAAGCGCCTGATGGCACGCCGTATCAGGCGCGAAAGCGCCAGCCGCTCAGGGCGAAAAAAGGGCGGATAAAACGGACGATGTTTCAAAAGCTGCGAACGAGTCGCTACATGAAAGCCATTGGGCACAATGATACTGCTGTGGTGGAGTTTACCAGCAAAGTACAACGCATCGCTCGGATTCATCAGTTCGGACTCAAAGACCGCCCAAATCCGCATAGTCAGGATATCCAGTATGCAGAGCGCAATTTGTTAGGGGTCAATCGGGCTGATAAAAAACTTATTGAGAGTTTTATTATTAAACATCTGGCTTAAGTACCAGCTGTTCAACTATAACCTAGTGCTACTAATTCTTGATGGTGGTTAAGCAGGTCGGCCAGTCCGCAGTGAGAAATAAACATAGCCGTGGTGTCAGTCCTCGTATGTCTGAGTAACGGTGAGTGTTTTATGAAATTTCGATGAGCATTAATTTTTTTTTTTTGCAAAATTCATTATGAAATCTTGGTCTTATTGCTATAGTCTTAGCGTAGTATCAATTCTTGAGTGATAAATAGGACTTTTAAAGGAATTTATATGACACCTATACAGAGGATTGCGGATTGGTCTCAAAGGAAACCAGTCTGGTGGAAACATGCTTTACGGCTTTCATTGGTTAATGGAAAATTAGATCAGGATAATTTTGATAGCATATTAAAAATAGCTTATATGGAACACGGGTTATTAGAGATTGATGAAATCTATAGGGAGTCTGCGAAGCCTATAGATTTCAAAGGATATACAGCAGAACAATATGAAGTGTCGATAAGATCCCTTTATGATGTGAAGGGGGTCGGATTGCTTGCAGAAAATCAAAAAATAAACTTCGCTAATGAAGGTTTGTTTATCGTTTACGGTGATAACGGTGCAGGTAAGTCAAGTTATGCAAGTATTTTAAAAAATACATGTTTAACTCGAGGGGAGTGCCCTCAGATAATGGGAAATATTTTCTCCAAAGAACAAATATCCCCGCAAGCAAAAATATCTGTATCATGTAATGGTCAGGACGAGACTTATGCTTGGGATAAAAACACCCCGAGCATAGAAGCTTTGAAGTCAATTAGAGTTTTTGACAGTTCATCTGCAAGTCATTATGTTAATAAAGAAGATGCACTTGGATTTAGGCCAATTGGTTTAAACTTGCTTGCAGAGTTAGTAAGAGCTGTTAATAGTGTTAAGTCATATATAGATGAAGACTTAATGCCAGGTAATGGTTTAATTAAGCTGGCTGAGTTGAACTCGTCAAGTATTACAGCTGATTTATTATCTAATTTATCGGCTGAGACAAGCGAAGATGAAGTGAGTAAGCATATCGCAACTCCTGATGAGTTGCAAAATATAGAACCACTAAGAGTTGAGATTTTACAATATAAATCGCAGACGGCAGAAACTATAAGAAACACATTGCAACAAAATAAAGCTATCCTGACGCCCTTGAAGATCTTTTGCGACAATGCATTAAAATTGCTGGATGATAAAGCTCTTGATGCACTTCAGCTTCTTAAAGTTGAAAAAGAAAGAACAGAAACACTTTCTGAGGAATTAAGAAAGGCCACCCTCAATAGCTTACCTTTGGAAAATATTGCTGGACTGAGTTGGCAAAAGTTATGGCAAGCTGCGAAGCTATTTATTGAGCAGGAAGAAAAAGAACAAAATTTTCCTATGATTAAAGGAGAATACTGTCCTCTTTGTTTGCAGGAAGTTGGAGAGGAAAGCGAAGTTCGAATGGCTTCTCTTAATCAGTATATAAATAATCAAACCGCTAAAGATGCTAAACTTGCAAAAGAAAACTATGATAATGCTATAAAAAGCATTAACTCTCTTTCGTTAACTTTGACACCTTATTTAGCAGCGATTACGTTTTTGAACAAACATAATAATTTGCTTGGTGAGGAAATAAACTCGCTGTTCTCCGCTTTGGAAAGTAGAAAGAAAATATTGACAGGAGTTGTGAATCTTCCACAACTTCCAATAAATGTGGCCTGCGTTAATAAATTAAAAGACATTATAGGACATATCGATATAGAGTTGTTAAGTGTCAGTTCAGATGAGGAATTACTGGCTTTGATAGCTAAAAAAGAGGCGGAATTACTTCATCTTGAAGATAAGAAATATGTTTCTGAAAATATTGATAGTATAATTTCAAATATCAGAAGATATAAAAGAATCAAAAGTCTTGAAAGTATTCAATCTCAGTGCGTCACTACATCCATTTCAACTCTTTCAGCCAGTATTAACCGCTCGGGTGTTGTTGAGCCGCTTATTTCTGCGTTTGATGCTGAATTAAAGAGCTTTGGCTTTGATCGTTTTAAGATAAAAGTTGATTCTCGAAATCGTTCCGGTGTTCAGCAGTTCAGGTTATCCCTTGCAGATGAAAATGATAACGTCATTGGTGCCCTTGGAGTTGCTAGCGAAGGAGAGCAGCGCTGTATTGCAATTGCTAGCTTCTTAGCAGAAATGATCGCAGACTCAAGGAAATCAGCAGTAATATTTGATGACCCTGTAAACTCACTAAGTCATGAATGGAGTCGTCGTGTAGCGAAAAGATTAGTTTTAGAATCCAAAAATCGACAAGTGATTGTATTAACACATAATATAGTATTTTATAAACTATTGCTTGAAGTTGCTGAAGGCATTGAGGCGCAACATTCTAGCATAGCACTTGAGCGCTCACGAAGGTTTGCAGGGCTTGTTAGAGAGTCGGCTCCTTGGGAAGCTATGACTACTCGTAGCAGATACAACTCACTGAAGGTTATGTTGCAAGAATTAAAACGTTTAGATAAAAAAGACGAAACGACAGGTACTGAGTTTCGTGATTCGTGTTACCGCTTTTATGGATCCTTGCGTGAAACATGGGAGAGGTTGGTAGAGGAGAAACTACTTAATAAAGTAGTGACACGATTTGAACGTGGGGTTTCTACGCAGCGCTTGGCGAGGCTTGTTGATATTTGCCAAGAGGATATAGATAAAGTAGATATGGCCATGACGAAATGTAGCACGTATTTCAGAGGGCACGATAGTGCTGCTGCGGTAGGCGACCCATATCCAACAATTGAAGAAGTTGAAGAGGATTTAAATGCTCTTTTTAAATTTTTAACTGAGTTGGAAGAGAAGCCTCGAAAACGAACTTGATGTAATTATTCTAAGCCTCGCTGAAAATGTGGGGCTTTATGAAGTAAGCGGTGCAAAGGATAAAGGTTAAGAGTTATTTGATGTATATGTAATGTTGGGTTTGTAACTTAATAGTAAATATCTGTTCGATATTACTTTTCTACTAAATGGTTGTTTTTTAGTTAGTGTCTTTGTGATTTTTAAATAAATAACTTCACGCCGATCTTTAAGTTCGTTGTGTCATCCACTATAAAACTCCGCCTGATTGCCGCTGGCCTTGCCCGGCGGCATCCTTTCCCCATGAATACGTTAAATTCCATTCAGGATATCGCCCGCGCGATCCGAAACCTTATCCGCACCGGCATTGTGACCGCAGTCAATCCCGATGAGGGGCTCTGTCGTGTCCAGACCGGTGGCATGCAAACCACATGGCTAAACTGGCTGACCTGCCGCGCCGGTCGCTCGCGGGTCTGGTGGGCTCCCTCGGTTGGCGAACAGGTGCTCATTCTTGCCATTGGCGGCGAGCTCGATACCGCCTTTGTGCTGCCCGGCATTTTCTCTGATGACTGCCCCGCGCCGTCGACCTCCCCTGATGCCTTTCACGTTTCCTTTCCTGACGGGGCGGTTATCGAGTACGAACCAGAAAGCGGGGCGCTCACGGTAAGCGGTATTAAAACCGCTGACGTCACCGCGTCGGACGCCATTACCGCAACTGTGCCGCTGGTACTGGTCAAAGCGTCCACCCGTATCACGCTCGATACCCCCGAGGTGGTCTGCACCAACAAACTGACCACGGCCACGCTTGAGGTGCAAAAGGGCGGGAAGATGAGCGGCAACATCGAGCACGGCGGCGGCACGTTTAAATCAAACGGCGTGCAGGTGGATGACCACGGCCACGGTGGTGTTAAAGGCGGGGATAACTGGACGCAGGGGACAAAATGACAACGAGCTATCTGGGCATGAACAGTCATACCGGGCTCAGTATTTCTGAGGTTGAGCATATCAGGCAGAGCGTGCGCGACATTCTGGTCACGCCGGTTGGCTCGCGTGTGATGCGTCGTGAATACGGCTCGCTGCTGTCGGCGCTTATTGACCAGCCGCAGACCCCGGCGCTGCGCCTGCAGATTATGGCCGCGTGCTATTCCGCGATCCAGAAGTGGGAGCCGCGCGTCAGCCTGACCACCATCACCTTTGAACGCGGGGAGAATGACGGTGCGATGTATGTCGATATCACCGGCACGCGGTCAGCGTCAGGCCAGTCTTTTTCTATCACCATTTCACTGAGTTAAACACTATGGCTATTGTTGACCTGAGCCTGCTCGCTGCGCCTGCAGATTATGGCCGCGTGCTATTCCGCGATCCAGAAGTGGGAGCCGCACGTCAGCCTGACCACCATCACCTTTGAACGCGGGGAGAATGACGGTGCGATGTATGTCGATATCACCGGCACGCGGTCAGCGTCAGGCCAGTCTTTTTCTATCACCATTTCACTGAGTTAAACACTATGGCTATTGTTGACCTGAGCCTGCTCGCTGCGCCTGATGTGGTGGATGAGCTGGACTATGAAACCATTCTGGCAGAGCGAAAGGCGACGCTTGTCTCACTGTATCCCGAGGAACAGCAGGAGGCGGTCGCGCGCACGCTGACGCTTGAATCTGAGCCGATTGTTAAATTGCTGCAGGAGAACGCTTACCGGGAGGTTATCTGGCGTCAGCGCGTGAATGAATCGGCGCGCGCGGTCATGCTGGCGTATGCCGCCGGTAATGACCTCGATAACATCGGCGCAAATTTCAGCGTCGGGCGTCTTGTTATCACGCCTGCAGATGAGACCACACTGCCGCCCACACCTGCCGTTATGGAGTCGGACACCGATTACCGTCTGCGTATTCAGCAGGCGTTTGAAGGAATGAGCGTGGCCGGGTCTGGCGGTGCTTATCAGTTCCATGGCCGCAGCGCTGACGGGCGGGTCGCAGATATCTCAGTGACCAGCCCGTCACCCGCCTGCGTGACGATTTCTGTGCTGTCGCGTGAAAACAACGGCGTCGCCTCTGATGAGCTGCTCACTGTTGTCCGTAACGCACTTAATGCCGAAGATGTCAGACCGGTCGCCGACCGTGTGACGGTGCAGTCAGCCGATATTGTTAACTACCAGATAACCGCCTCGCTTTATCTCTATCCCGGTCCCGAGAGTGAACCCATTCGCGCCGCTGCCGTGAAAAAGCTGGAGGGATATATCAGTGCGCAGCACCGCCTCGGGCGTGACATTCGTCTGTCTGCCATTTATGCCGCGCTGCATGTCGAGGGTGTCCAGCGTGTGGAGCTGGCCGCGCCGGTGGCTGACCTCGTGCTCAGCAGTGCGCAGGCGTCATTTTGCACTGATTACAGCATTGTGATCGGGGGCTCGGATGAGTGATACCCGTCTGCTGCCGGTGGGCTCGTCACCGCTTGAAGTGGCGGCGGCGCGTGCCTGCGCGGATATCGAAAACACCCCCGTCCCGCTGCGTCGTCTGTGGAGTCCCGACACCTGCCCGGCAAATTTGCTGCCGTGGCTGGCGTGGGCGTTTTCTGTCGACCGCTGGGATGAGAACTGGCCGGAGGAAACGAAGCGCGCGGTCATCCGTGGTGCGTACTTCATTCACTGCCACAAAGGCACTATCGGCGCTGTTCGTCGGGTGGTGGAGCCGCTCGGCTATGTCATCAACGTCACGGAGTGGTGGGAGACCAACGACCCGCCCGGCACATTCCGGCTTGATATTGGTGTGCTGGAAAGCGGTATCACTGAGGAAATGTATTTTGAAATGGAGCGCCTGATTGCGGATGCTAAGCCTGCCAGCCGTCATCTGATTGGTTTGAATATTATCCAGGACATTCCCGGTTATATGTATGTCGGTGGTGTGGTGTATGACGGCGACATTATTACGATTTATCCCGGATGAGTGAGGAATAATGAGCACGAAATTTAAAACAATTATTACCACTGCCGGTGCTGAGAAACTGGCGGCAGCCACTGTGCCGGGTGGTAAAAAAGTGAACCTTACAGCGATGGCTGTTGGTGATGGCGGCGGCACGTTGCCGGAGCCAAACGCCGGTCAGACAAAGCTCATTAATGAGGTCTGGCGTCATGCGCTGAATAAAATCAGCCAGGACAATAAAAATAAAAACTACATCGTGGCAGAACTGGTCATCCCTCCTGATGTGGGCGGTTTCTGGATGCGCGAGCTGGGTCTGTATGATGATGCAGGCACGCTGATTGCCGTTGCCAATATGGCCGAAAGTTATAAGCCGAAGCTGGCCGAGGGCTCGGGGCGTGCGCAGACCTGTCGTATGGTGATTATTGTCAGCAGTATCGCCTCAGTGGAGCTGTCCATTGACGCGACAACGGTGATGGCGACGCAGGATTATGTCGACGACAAACTGGCAGAGCATGAGCAGTCCCGCCGCCATCCTGACGGCACGCTGAAAGAAAAAGGCTTTGTGCAACTCAGCAGCGCTACCGACAGCACGTCTGAGAGCCTCGCAGCGACGCCAAAGGCAGTTAAGGCGGCGTATGACCTTGCCAGTGGTAAATATACGGCTCAGGACGCGAGCACGGCGCAGAAAGGTCTGGTGAAGCTCAGCAGCGCGACCGACAGCACGTCTGAGACGCTCGCCGCGACGCCGAAAGCGGTTAAGACGGCGTATGACCTTGCCAGTGGTAAATATACGGCTCAGGACGCGAGCACGGCGCAGAAAGGTCTGGTGAAACTCAGCAGCGCTACCGACAGCACATCTGAGACCCTCGCCGCGACACCGAAAGCGGTCAAAGACGCTAACGACAACGCAGATAAACGACTGGCTAAAGAGCAGAACGGCAGGGATATCCCCGAAAAAGATGTATTCGTGCGCAACATCGGCGCAGCGCGGGCTTTCAGTGGCACGGTAAGTATTGGCGGGGGCGGTGACTGGACGACTGCGGAGTTTATCGCCTGGCTGGAGCAGCAAGGTGCGCTTAATCATCCGTACTGGATGTGCAAAGGGTCATGGTCTTACGGTGATAACAGAACTATTACCGATACCGGGTGCGGGAATATCCAGCTAGCCGGTGCGGTTGTCGAGGTTATGGGCGTGCGTGGCGCGATGACCCTTCGTGTCACGACACCTACAACCGCAACGGCGGGGGTTACAAATGCGCAGTTCACATACGTCAATCATGGGGATGGTTATTTACCGGGCTGGCGACGGGATTTTAATACGGCAAATCCGCCACCAGTATCATACCCTGTCGGCGCGCCGATTCCGTGGCCATCCGATAACGTTCCGCACGCTCATGCCTTAATGCAGGGACAACCTTTTGATAAATCAGTCTATCCGTTGCTCGCCGTGGCGTATCCCTCCGGCGTTATTCCTGATATGCGCGGCCAGACGATAAAGGGCAGACCTGATGGCCGTGCTGTCCTTTCTCAGGAGCTGGACGGCATTAAGTCACACGACCACGGTGCAACGGTCGCAAGCACCGACCTCGGAAACCGCGATACAACGGGATTTGATTACGGTAATAAATCTGTTTCGGCTTTTGACTATGGCACGAAATCAACAAACAGCGGAGGCGAACACGCCCACTCGTTAGATGTTTATTATCTCAACACTTCCCAGCAGGCAGCGAAAGTCGGTGCCGGTGGTCAGTGGGCTGGCGGGGTGGGAACTCAGGGAACTTATGCAGGTGGGGCGCATGCTCATTCTGTTGGTATTGGTGCGCATGATCACATTGTTGGTATCGGAGCGCATGCCCACTCTGTCTACATTGGTGCGCACAGCCACGGCGTGACCGTTTCGCCGTCTGGTCATGCAGAAAACACCGTAAAAAATACCGCATTTAATTATTTAGTGAGGCTTGCATAATGGCTTTTAAAATGACCAGCACCAACCGGGTTATTACGATTTACAACCTGTCATCTGCCACGAATGAATTTATCGGTCAGGGTGATGGATTTATTCCTGCTAATACGGGCCTGCCTGCCTACAGCACCGATATTGCGCCCCCAAAAGTGACGGCGGGTTTTGTGGCTGTTTTCGATGCTCAGGCTAATAAATGGTCTCGGGTGGAAGACCACCGCGGGACAACCGTCTATGACATCAGCACCGGTCAGCCCGTTGTTATTGAAAAGCTGGGCGCTCTGCCTGATAACGTTGTGTCGGTTGCGCCTGACGGGGAGTATGTTAAATGGGATGGCGCTAAGTGGGTCCACGATGCCGAAGCGGAAAAAACATTTCGTCAGGGACAGGCGGCGCAGGAAAAAGCAAACCTGCTGATTATAGCAACATCGACCATCGCTCCCCTGCAGGATGCTGTTGATATGGAGATGGCAACGGAAGACGAAGCCGCGCGTTTACTCGCATGGAAAAAATATCGCGTCATGCTCAACAGGGTCAAACCCGAAGATGCACCCGATATCACATGGCCGGAACTCCCCGCATAACCGGTATCACTCAGGCGGGCGGTTGCCCGCGCTTTCCTGCCTCCGGTTGTGCCAGACCTTATCCAACCCTGACAAATAGCCCGCCATCACCACACAACAGAAAATACACTCACCCTTAACCACGGAGTTAAACGGATGAGTGATTTTCATCATGGCGTAGAGGTCATCGAGATTAACGATGGCGTGCGCACCATTTCCACCGTCTCAACGGCCATCATCGGCATGGTCTGCACGGCCAGCGATGCTGACGAAAAGACATTTCCCCTCAATGAGCCGGTGCTCATTACCAACGTACAAAGTGCTATCGGCAAGGCGGGCAAAAAGGGGACGCTGTCGACGTCCCTGCAGGCCATCGCTGACCAGTGTAAGCCGGTTATTGTGGCCGTGCGCGTGGCCGAAGGCGCAGAAGACCCGGACGACCCGGAGGCCGGGAAGAAACAAACGATTTCCAACATCATCGGCACGACCGACGAAAACGGCAAATACACCGGCCTGAAAGCGCTGCTGACGGCGCAGACCGTCACCGGCGTGAAGCCGCGCATTCTCGGCGTGCCGGGTCTTGATCCGCAGGAAGTGGCGACGGCGCTCGCGTCCACCTGCCAGAGCCTGCGCGCCTTTGGCTATGTCAGTGCGTGGGGCTGTAAAACCATTTCTGATGCCATCAACTACCGCGAGAATTTCAGCCAGCGTGAGCTGATGGTTATCTTCCCGGATTTTCTGGCATGGGACACCACGGCGAATGAGACTGCGACAGCCTGGGCAACGGCGCGCGCGCTCGGTCTGCGTGCCAAAATTGACCAGACCGTCGGCTGGCATAAAACCCTGTCAAACGTCGGCGTGAATGGTGTCACCGGCGTCAGCGCCTCGGTGTCGTGGGATTTGCAGGAGCCCGCGACTGACGCCAACCTGCTTAACAAAGCCGGTGTTACGACGCTTATCCGCAATGACGGTTTCAAGTTTTGGGGAAACCGCACCTGCTCAGATGACCCGCTTTTCCTGTATGAGAACTACACCCGCACCGCGCAGGTACTGGCCGACACGATGGCGGAGGCGCATGCGTGGGCGATGGATAAACCCATTACCCCGACCCTCATTCGCGACATCGTTTCGGGCATCAATGCCAAATTCCGCGAGCTGAAAAATAACGGGTATATCGTTGACGGCTCCTGCTGGTATGACCCGGAGTCGAACGAGACCGCGACTCTCAAAGTCGGGAAGCTGTATATCGATTACGACTACACCCCCGTCCCGCCGCTGGAGAACCTGACCCTGCGCCAGCGCATCACCGATACCTATCTGGCGAACCTGTCAGACTCGGTCAACAGCTAAGGAGCTCAGATCATGGCGTTACCCCGCAAACTTAAATATCTGAATATGTTCAACGATGGCCTCAGCTACATGGGCGTCGTTGAGTCCGTCACCCTGCCAAAGCTGACCCGCAAGCTGGAGAAATATCGCGGCGGCGGGATGCCGGGTGCGGTATCAATTGACCTCGGCCTCGATGACGACGCGCTGTCGCTGGAATGGACGCTCGGCGGTCTGCCTGACGTTGAACTGTGGGCGCAGTATGCCTCGCCGGACGCTGACAGTGTGCCGCTGCGCTTTACAGGCTCTTTCCAGCGTGATGACACCGGCGCGATTTCTGCCGTCGAGGTGGTGATGCGTGGCCGTCACAAAGATTATGACGGCGGTGAGAACAAGCAGGGCGAAAGCGGCACGACCAAAATGTCGACAGAGTGCGCCTATTACCAGCTCACGATTGATGGCCGCGAAGTCATCGAGATTGACGTCGTTAACATGGTGCTGAAAGTCGACGGCGTCGACCGTCTGGCGGAGCACCGCCGGGCGATTGGCCTGTAATCCCTTACCCGGTCAGTGAGGCTGGCCGGTCACTTTTCCTGATGAGAATACCCATGAAAAATATCAATGAAACTGCCGTTGCTGACACTGAAACCGTCAATCCGAATGTGGTGATTTTTGACACTCCGCTGATGCGCGGCGAGCAGAAAATTGAACAGGTCACGCTGACCAAACCGAATGCCGGAACCCTGCGCGGGGTGTCGCTGGCCTCGCTGGCGAATTCCGACGTTGATGCGCTGATTAAAGTGCTGCCGCGCATGACGTATCCCGCACTGACTGAGCACGAGGTCACGCGCCTCGATGCGTCTGATCTGATTTCGCTGGCCGGGAAGGTGGTCGGTTTTTTGTCGCCTGCTTCGGGGCGCTGACCTTTCCGAAAAACCTGTCGGTCGATGACCTGATGGCGGATATCGCGGTGATTTTCCACTGGCCGCCATCAGAGTTACATTCCCTGAGCGTGACCGAGCTCCTGACATGGCGCGACAAGGCGCTGCAACGAAGCGGAAACCATCATGAGCAATAACGTCAGAATCGAGGTGCTGCTGAATGCCGTCGACCGGGCAAGCCGACCGCTCAAAGCCATTCAGAACGCCAGCAAATCCCTGTCCGGTGACATCCGTACCTCACAGAAAAGCCTGCGCGAGCTGAATGCGCAGGCATCCCGTATCGACGGATTCCGAAAAGCCAGCGCACAGCTTGCTGTGACCGGTCACGCGCTTGATAAAGCGAAACAGGAAGCCGAAGCACTCGCCACGCAGTTTAAAAATACGGAGCGCCCGGCGCGTGCGCAGGCGCAGGTGCTTGAATCCGCGAAGCGTGCCGCCGAAGGGCTGCAGACGAAATACAACAGCCTCACGGAGTCAGTAAAGCGCCAGCAGCGCGAGCTCGGTGCGGCGGGGATTAATACCCGTAATCTGGCAAATGATGAGCGGGGGCTTAAATCCCGCATCAGTGAAACCACCGCGCAGCTTAACCGTCAGCGGGAGGCGCTGGCGAAAGTCAGTGCACAGCAGGCGAAGTTAAGTCGGGTGAAAGAACGGTATCAGGCCGGTAAATCACTGGCCGGTAACGCGGCGGCGGCGGGCGCTGCCGGTGTCGGTATTGCGACGGCGGGAACGATGGCCGGGGTTAAGCTGCTGACGCCGGGCTATGAGTTTGCACAGAAGAACTCAGAGCTGCAGGCGGTGCTTGGTATCGACAAACAGTCACCCGAAATGCAGGCGCTGCGCAAACAGGCGCGCCAGCTCGGGGACAATACGGCGGCCTCTGCCGATGATGCGGCGGGGGCGCAGATTATTATCGCCAAAAGCGGCGGGGATGCGGCGGCGATTCAGGCGGCGACACCGGTCACGCTGAATATGGCGCTGTCCAACAAGCGCACGATGGAAGAGAACGCCGCGCTGCTGACCGGGATGAAATCAGCGTTTCAGCTTTCAAACGACAAGGTCACGCATATTGGTGATGTTCTCTCGATGACGATGAACAAAACCGCAGCCGACTTTGACGGGATGAGCGATGCGCTGACCTATGCCGCGCCGGTGGCGAAAAATGCCGGGGTAAGTATCGAGGAAACCGCCGCGATGGTGGGGGCGCTGCACGACTCCAGAATCACCGGCTCGATGGCGGGAACGGGAAGCCGTGCCGTCATGAGTCGCCTGCAGGCACCGACCGGCAAAGCTTACGATGCTATCAAAGAGCTCGGGGTGAAAACCTCCGACAGCAAGGGCAACACCCGCCCGATATTTTCCATTCTGAAAGAAATGCAGCGCAGTTTTGAGAAAAATAATCTCGGGACGGGTCAGCGCGCGGAATACATGAAAACCATTTTCGGGGAGGAAGCCAGCTCGGCGGCCGCTGTGCTGATGACGGCGGCCTCAACCGGCAAGCTCGATAAGCTCACCGCCGCGTTTAAAGCCTCGGACGGCAAGACTGAGGAGCTGGTTAAGGTTATGCAGGATAACCTCGGCGGCGACTTCAAAGAATTTCAGTCAGCCTATGAGGCGGTCGGGACCGACCTGTTTGACCAGCAGGAGGGCTCACTGCGTAAGCTGACGCAGACGGCCACGCAATATGTGCTCAGACTCGACGGCTGGATCCAGAAAAATAAGGGGCTGGCGACCACCCTCGGCGTGGTGGTCGGGGGTGCGCTGGCGCTGACTGGTGTGATGGGCGGGATTGGCCTTATCGCATGGCCGGTGGTGATGGGGATTAATGCCATCATTGCGGCGGCTGGCGTGCTCGGCGTGGTTTTCAGTACGGTCGGCGGCGCGATTGTCACGGCTATTGGCGCAATCAGTCTGCCGGTGCTGGCGGTTGCCGGGGCGGTGGTGGCCGGGGCGCTGCTTATCCGTAAATACTGGGAGCCGATTGGCGCATTTTTCTCGGGGGTGGTGGAGGGGCTGAAAGCCGCCTTTGCCCCGGTGGGGGCGATGTTTTCCCCGCTCGCGCCGGTGTTTGATGCCATTGCGGAAAAGCTGGGCGTTGTCTGCCAGTGGTTTAAAGACCTGCTTGCACCGGTGAAAGCCACGCAGGACACGCTCGACAGTTGCAAAAATGTCGGCGTGGCATTTGGTCAGGCGCTGGCTGATGCGCTGATGACGCCGCTCAACCTGTTTAACAGCCTGAGCGGCAAGGTTGACTGGCTGCTGGAGAAACTCGGCGTTATCAAAAAAGAATCGACCGACCTCGACCAGACTGCAGCCAACGCGGATAAGGCTTCACCGGGTGGCGGGTATATCCCTGCGACAGCGAGTTATGGCGGGTATCAGGCGTATCAGCCGGTCACTGCGCCTGCAGGCCGGTCTTATATCGACCAGAGTAAAAGCGAATACAGCATCACTCTGCAGGGCGGCGTTGCACCGGGTGGAGACCTTGACCGCCAGCTCCGCGACGCCGTCGATAAACTTGACCGTGAAAAGCGCGCGCGTCAGCGATCCAACATGAGACTCGACTGAGAGAGGGGGCAAAATGTTAATGGTGCTGGGCTTTTTTGTGTTTGAACGGCGCACCCTGCCGCATCAGTCGATGCAGTATTCGAAGGACTACCGCTGGGTGTCCAATGACCGTATCGGCAAACGACCGGCTTATCAGTTTCTCGGGGAGGGGGAGACCTCGCGCACCCTGTCGGGGACGCTTTACCCTGAAATCACCGGCGGGCGGCTGTCGTTGCAGGCCATCGAGCTGATGGCCGACGAGGGGCGTGCGTGGCCGCTGATTGACGGAACCGGCATGATCCACGGGATGTACGTTATCGATAAAGTGACTCATAACCACACCGAGCTTTTCAGCGACGGCGCAGCGAGAAAAATCGAGTTCACTTTGTCCCTGAAACGCGTCGACGAGTCGCTCGCGGCCATGTATGGCGACCTGAAAACGCAGGCGGATAATCTGGTCACGTCTGCCAGTGAATGGGCGGGAGGGCTGGCAGGATGATAACGGGAATGAATATTCAGGCCGGGGCGCGTGTTGCCCCTGCGTATATGCTCACGCTGGACGGGGAGGATATCACGCAGAATTTCAGCGACCGGCTTATCGGCCTGACCATGACCGACAATCGCGGATTTGAGGCTGACCAGCTCGATATTGCGCTCGATGATACCGACGGGCTGGTCGAGCTGCCACCGCGCGGGGCATCGCTGACGCTGTGGCTGGGCTGGCAGGGATCCGCACTGGTCAACAAGGGGAGTTTCACGGTTGATGAAATCGAGCACCGGGGCGCGCCTGATACGTTGACCATCCGGGGACGTAGTGCAGATTTTCGCGGCTCGCTGAACTCCAGACGCGAGCAGTCATGGCACGACACCACGCTCGGGGTGATTGTGGAGACCATCGCGCAGCGTAATAAGCTGACGGCCAGTGTTGCTGACGCCCTGAAAGCCATCGCCATTCCCCATATCGACCAGACGCAGGAATCCGACGCGGCGTTTTTATCCCGCCTTGCTGAGCGTAACGGTGCATCCGTGTCGGTGAAAACCGGGAAGTTATTATTCCTGAAAGCCGGTAGTGCGATGACGGCCAGTGGTAAGCCTATCCCCCAAATGACCGTCGAGCGTGGCGACGGCGACCGCCATCAGTTCGCCATTGCAGACCGGGAGGCGTACACCGGCGTGACGGCGAAATGGCTACACACCAAAGACCCCAAACCACAAAAGCAAAAGGTGAAGCTCAAACGTAAACCCAAAGAGCAGCATCTGCGCGCGCTGCAGCACCCGAAAGCCGCTAAAACATCGACAAAGGCCAGAGAGAAAAAGGCGCAGGAAGCGCGGGAAGGTGAGTATATGGCCGGAGAGTCTGACAACGTTCTTGAGCTCACGACCATCTATGCCACAAAGGCGCAGGCCATGCGCGCGGCTCAGGCAAAGTGGGACAAGATACAGCGAGGCGTGGCGGAGTTTTCCATTACGCTTGCCACTGGCCGGGCTGATTTATTTCCTGAAACACCGGTTGCCGTGAAAGGCTTTAAGCGCGTGATAGACGAGCAGGCATGGATAATCAGCCGTGTGGTGCACAGCCTTAACGGGAGTGGCTTCACGACGGGCTTAGAGCTTGAGGTTAAGGTTTCTGATGTGGAGTATGAGAGCGAGGAAATAGAGCAGTAATTTACTATATGTATTTGTTTTGTAAGGTTAAAATGAGTAAAATCACTGTATTGAAAACGCTCAGAGGTGCTCATCATGTTTCACTGCCCGAAATGCCATTACGCCGCCCACGCCCGCACGAGTCGCTATTTTTCTGATACCACAAAAGAGCGGTATCATCAGTGCACAAACATCAACTGCAGTTGTACTTTTGTCACGACTGAAACCGTTGAGCGTTTCATCGTTTCGCCGGGGGAAGTCGTACCGGCTCCACCGCACCCGACAGTGTCCGGTCAGCATCAAATGCCCTGGCTGTGAGCCAAAAGAAAAGCCCCGCAATTGCGGGGCTTTCGTATTTTTAACTGTGGTGCTGAGCTTCACGCTTTGACTTCACTGAAGCATTCAAGGCAAGCATCACAATCACTCACGGAGTCTTAATGCTTGGAGAGCAGAACTAAAAAAACTGAATTGTTCATCATTAATTTTAAATTATTAGATTACAGGTATAAAACCATGATATCAGCCAAGTTGGATACATATAAAACTAACTAATTTTTTCTCTGCTTTTAAAAAGAGTTTGGATTTCTTCAAATTTTTCTTTAGGCAAATCAGCAATCCTTGAAGAACATGCATTCGCAAATCTAGTTGGTTCGCATTCTTCCATGTGATCGAATTGATTCTGAACGTTTCCTCCACGAGAAGCGTATTTAACTTTTCCATCCTCCATTGCTAGAACCACGCGCTCTTGGTTTCCAGGGGTCTTGTATACTCCACCAACAGCAATATCATTTTCACTGATAGACATGTTAATCAATCCTTTTTTAATGGAAGTTTCAAGCCATAGAGTAACCACCATCATAAAAAAATCAAACAATACATACGTCTAACATTGACCTTCTGATTGAACAGTAAAGTCTGTGAAGCATTTCTCAGTAAGATGGTTAGTAATCGACTCTGTTGCTGAGGAAAAAATACTCTGAATTGGACTAACTTCACTGTGATTAATACACACTGACCTTTTCTCTCTTTGCTCGTAGTGATTTCAGGTGCTGTGCTTAAAAATGTACGCCTGCTTAACCGAGACATAAAAGGAAAAACCCCGCAAATGCGGGGCTTTTTGTATCGATGTGGTCAATGTGTGGACATTGATAGAAATAAATCCATTTATTTCAGTAGATTACAGGCAAAAAATAAGCCTGCGTAAGGGAGATTACGCAGGCTAAGGAGGTGGTTCCTGGTACAGCTAGCATTTATGGGTTATGTTTTTCAGCGGAGGGGATAATACCCTTAATGAACGAAACGGTATGTGATCGATTTCTAAGAATCTTCCGAACGCTGAAAAATAACCGTAATTAACTACTTAGCATGCGGGTTTCGTGTGGACTCGCTGGCAAAATTACGCATCAACAATGCATAATTCAGATCGATATCCTCTGGTACAGGCATCCACACGGTGTAACCATCGCCCGGCGCAACTGGCATGGCTTCGCCTTTCGCGTTTTCCATCTGCTCGAGAGTAAAGTTGATGTTGCCCTGTGGGGTCATCAGCTCCAGGCTGTCGCCGACGGTGAATTTGTTTTTTACCTGCACGGCCGCCAGTTCACCTTTACGTTCGCCGGTGAATTCGCCGACAAACTGCTGACGCTCGGAAACAGAGAAGCCGTATTCGTAGTTTTGATAGTCGTCATGTGTATGGCGGCGCAGGAACCCTTCGGTGTAACCACGATGCGCCAGGCCTTCCAGCGTTTCCAGCAGTTGCGGGTCGAACGGTTTACCGGCTGCGGCATCATCAATGGCTTTACGATAGACCTGCGCGGTACGTGCACAGTAATAGTACGACTTGGTGCGGCCTTCGATCTTCAGGGAATGCACGCCCATCTGCGTCAGGCGCTCAACGTGGGCAATGGCACGCAAATCCTTCGAGTTCATGATGTAAGTGCCGTGTTCGTCTTCGAATGCGGTCATGTACTCACCCGGGCGCTGGGCTTCCTCAATCATAAAGACTTTGTCTGTTGGTGCGCCAATACCCAGCGTGGGTTCGACGTTTTGTACCGGGATAGGCTCGTACTTATGCACGATATTGCCCACTACATCTTCTTTCCCTTCCTGCACGTTGTATTCCCAGCGGCAGGCATTGGTACAGGTACCCTGGTTTGGGTCACGCTTGTTGATGTAGCCAGAGAGCAGGCAACGGCCGGAGTAAGCCATGCACAGCGCGCCGTGAACGAAGATCTCAAGCTCCATATCCGGCACCTGGGTGCGGATCTCTTCAATCTCTTCCAGCGACAGCTCACGGGAGAGGATCACGCGGGTCAGCCCCATCTGCTTCCAGAATTTCACCGTCGCCCAGTTTACGGCGTTAGCCTGTACCGAAAGGTGAATGTCCATGTCAGGGAAGTTTTCGCGCACCAGCATAATCAGACCAGGGTCTGACATGATCAGTGCATCCGGCCCCATTTCCACCACCGGTTTCAGATCACGAATGAAGGTCTTCAGCTTGGCATTATGTGGGGCAATGTTAACCACCACATAGAATTTTTTACCCAATTCATGGGCTTCATTAATACCGAGCTGCAGGTTTTCGTGGTTGAATTCGTTGTTGCGTACGCGCAGTGAGTAACGCGGTTGGCCCGCATACACAGCGTCTGCGCCATAGGCGAAAGCGTAACGCATGTTTTTCAGCGTTCCCGCCGGGGAAAGGAGTTCCGGTTTAAACATAATTTTCTCGTTCTGATGACAGGTCAGACTCGCCTCACTCAATGAGGCGGTTAGGGGAGTGCCCCCATATTAAGGGCGGGCATTGTAGCGCTGCAGGGAAGGCAGGTAAAGAAAAACGCCGGGCGACAGCGTTGCGTTACCCGGCTGAGCGAGTAATTATCAGGTCTTATCTTTTATCGTCTGACTGACACCATTGGTCTTAACCGAAGTAATACCGGTCTCGCGTGACTGTTCATTCGCATACAGTTGACTGCTACCAATAATCTGGTGGTTTGCAGCTTTCAGGTTGAAATGTAATTTTCCATTAGCCGCTGTTTTTTTCTCATAACGCTCATCCAGAGGGCTGTTAGCCTGGACAGATGCGATCCCTTTTTCCGCAGCGCCTTTGGTAGTGTAAAGCTCGCTGGTAAGGATTATTTCCCCGTTCCCAGCTTTAAGAACAAAGCGGTACTGATCATCGCTACTTTTACTTAATTCAAACCAACCAGCCATATGAACTCCTTGATTAAAAGTTTTAGATCAAACAGTTATTGACGACAGTGTTGTCAGAAAGAGTATGAGCGATATTTGGAGAGTTGCTAGTCACCAGGGCCCCATGGAGCAGCGGGCCCTGAAGGGCAGGAGTGTTTAAGCAATTCGGCAGGCGTCGGCTTCCCAGCGATACCCCACGCCATAGACCGCGCGGATAAACGACTGCTCAGCATCCAGCGACTCCAGCTTGCGTCGCAGGTTCTTAATATGGCTGTCGATGGTGCGGTCGGTAACGACGCGATAATCGTCATAGAGATGGTTAAGTAATTGTTCTCGGGAGAATACTTTTCCCGGCTCATGTGACAACGTTTTAAGTAAGCGGAATTCGGCGGGCGTTAAATCGAGCATCTTCCCACGCCAGGAGGCCTGAAAACGGCCTTCATCGACGATAAGCGGGCTTTCTGCATCCATTTGTTGTAGTTCGCGCTGCGGTTTGCATCGGCGCAGGATCGTTTTAACACGCGCGACGACTTCGCGCGGGCTGTACGGTTTACAAATATAATCATCTGCACCGATCTCCAGCCCCAGCAGGCGATCAATCTCTTCGATTTTAGCGGTTACCATCATGATGGGGACTTCTGAGAAGCGGCGGATTTCCCGACACAGGGTCAGACCATCGGTACCGGGCAGCATCAGATCCAACAAGATCAGATCGGGCGGTGTTTGGCGCACGTAAGGCAGAACCAGGTCGCCGTGGCTGATGAGCGTAGGAGCGTAGCTCGCTGCCCGCAGGTAGTCGATGAGCAGTTGCCCCAGCTTGGGTTCGTCTTCCACGATCAGAATACGCGGCGTGTTTTCATCAATGGGTAACTCAGTCATACATCTCTCTGTAAATCGCGTTCCAGCGGTAACTCTACTGTAATGCTAACCCCACCAAAAGGCGAATGGGCGGCGCGGATCAGACCATTATGCGCTTGTACGATATTGACGCAAATCGCCAGCCCCAGCCCGGAACCTCCGCTGGCGCGGTTACGCGAGCCTTCGGTGCGATAAAATCGTTCAAACAGCTTCTGTAACTGCTCGTCACTTACGCCGGGAGCGGAATCCGCGAAGGTTAATAACACCATGCGTTCGCGTTGTTCGGCGCTGATGTGCAGCCCGCCGCCGCTGTCGGTGTAGCGCAGGCTGTTTTCCAGCAGATTGTTGAACAACTGCATCAGACGATCCCTGTCGCCAAATACCGTCATGCTGTCCGGGAGCGAGAGTTGAATCGTCAGTCCACGGCTGGCAAAGCGTTCACGAAATGCGCCGCTTGCCACCTCAAGCAGCGGGATAAGATCCAGCGATGATTTCTGATAGGCCAGCGCGCCTTCATCTGACATGGAGAGCTGATGAAGGTCGTCAACCAGTTTGGTGAGCGTACCCACTTCAGCCTGCAAAGAAGCAACGGAGTCGGGCGTGAACTGGCGGACGCCATCCTGAATGGCCTCCAGTTCACCGCGCAACACCGCCAACGGCGTGCGCAGTTCGTGAGAAATGTCGGCCATAAAGTCACGACGCATCTGCTGGTTTTTTTCCAACGTACTGGCGAGCTGGTTGAAGTCCTGCGCCAGCTTGCCTAGCTCATCCGTACTGGTTGGCGTAACGCGAGTGGTGAAATCGCCCGCCGCCAGTTTGTGCGTGCCTTCCACTAACCGTTTAACCGGGGCCAGCAGGCTGCGCGCCAGCGTAAACGTTGCCAGCGCAGCCAGAATCGTGGAGAGCGCGACGATAAGCCAGCTGGAACGTCTTTGCTGCATGTCGAAATTGATATCGGTATTACGCGTTAAACGCTCCACCGGAGAGGCAATCACAGCACCCACTTCGCTACCGTTGACGCGGATGGGATGGCGCATACCGTCGCGGGGGACAGGAGCCCGCGGGCCGACCAGTACGTGGGCATTTTGATCGACAACCCAAAACTGTGTACGCCAGCCGTGTGGCGGCATGCCTGGACCCGGTTTATCATCGTCGTTGTCGTGTTCAAAAGAGCGCAGGATCTGGAAAACGAAACGATCGTTATTGCGTAAGAATCGCCAGTTGCCGTGCTGCGCGTACTGCTCGCTTAACGCGTCGCTGAGCATTTGCAGCCGCTGTTCGTTACCGTGCTTAATATAGTCGATAAAACCGCGTTCGAAGCTTATGCGTACGGCCCAGTGCATGCTGATCAGCAACACAATGCAGGTGGCGAAAATCGCCAGAAACAGTTTGCCGGTGATACCGGGCCGCCAGAACTTCATCAGGTGCTCCTTTTGCGTCGTGAAATCACCGCATTGGTTTGCGTGTCGTTCGGCACGCGGGCAAAAATAATGGCGGGCAGCGCAATAATGAATGCAATGCACAACCAGGTATACATAAAGACGCTATGCGTACTACCGCTGTCGATGGCGATATGCTGCTGGCCAAACATGCCTAACAGCAGGCCCGCGATGGTCACCCCGATACTCATCGACAGCTGCATGATCATCGACAGCAAGCTGTTGCCGCTGCTGGCGAGATCGTCAGGCAGATCTTTTAACGTAAGGGTATTCATGGATGAAAAGCGCGTTGAGTTGACCATTCCCTGTAAAAACAGCACGAAGGGCAGGGCGTAATACCAGCCCAGCAGTGCCGTGGTCATTAGCAACAGACTGACCAGCGACAGGCCAAGCGTGGTGGTAATCAGTACGCGACGGTAACCAAAGCGGTTAACGACCTGCACCACAATGCGCTTCATGCCCATACTGCCCAGCACCATCGGGATCATCATCAGTCCGGCATGAAACGGTGAAAAACCGAGGCCAATCTGTAAAAACACCGGCGTCATAAACGGCAGCATACCGCTGCCGATGCGTCCGGCAAAACTGCCGAACAGACCTAGCGAGAAGGTCGATGTGCGAAACAGATTCAGGCTAAACAGCGCGCGGGGATTTCGATGGGCGTGTTTCAGATACAGCGCAATAGCCAGCACCCCGCAGATGACCAACGCCGCCAGCGTGATACTGGAGAGACCTGTTCCTTTGCTGCCATCGAGCGCCAGCGTCAGAACCGCCATACCGACCGCCAGCATCGCGAATCCGGAGAGGTCGAAGCGTCGGGTTTGCATGGTGTAGTTGGGCATCAACATTAACGTCGCTATCGCGCCGACAATGCCTACCGGAATGTTAATCAAAAAGATCCAGTGCCAGGAGGCGTATTCAACCAGAATTCCGCCTAACGCTGGGCCCAGCAGCGGGCCGATTTGACCGGGTAAAGTGACAAACGTCATCGCCGCCATATATTGCTCACGCGGGACGATTTTCATCACCGTCAGCCTGCCGACTGGCACCATCATCGCACCGCCAACGCCTTGTAAGACGCGCGCCATCACCAGCTCGTTGAGCGTGCTGGACCCGGCGCAAAACAGCGAACCAAGCGTAAACAGGATAATGGCGGTGAAGAAGATATTACGCACGCCAACTTTGTCCGCCAGCCATCCGCTGGCGGGCAGCATCACGGCAACGGTTAAAACATATGACACAATGACCATATGCATGTGTAACGGGCTTTCCCCGAGGCTTGCCGCCATCGAGGGAAGCGCGGTATTAACGATGGTGGTATCCAGCGACTGCATAAAAAAACCAAATGCCACAATCCAAAGTTGCCAGCGGGTGCTGTCGGGAAGTTCTGTCATAACTCTGCTACCGGTTTGCTGTTTTTACGCGAAAAACGCAGACGCAGACGGTCGAAAAAGAGATAGACCACAGGCGTGGTGTACAGCGTCAGGAGCTGGCTCACGACCAGCCCACCGACAATGGTTATCCCCAACGGCTGGCGCAGCTCAGAGCCATCCCCTGCGGATAACACTAACGGCAGTGCGCCAAATAACGCCGCCAGCGTGGTCATCATGATTGGGCGAAAGCGCAACAGGCAGGCCTGGAAAATAGCTTCTTCCGGCTGCAGCTTACCGTTTCTCTGCGCTTCCAGCGCAAAATCGACCATCATGATGGCGTTTTTCTTCACAATTCCAATTAATAGCATGATCCCTATCAGGGCGATTAGGCTGAACGGGGCATTGAACAGCTCCAGCGCCAGCAAAGCCCCGACCCCTGCCGAAGGTAGCGTGGAGAGAATGGTCAGCGGATGTACATAGCTTTCATACAGCATACCCAGCACGATATAGACGGTGGCGATGGCGGCGATAATCAGGATCACCTGCGAGTTCATAGTGTCCTGAAATACCTGGGCGGTACCGGCAAAGCTGCCACGAACCGTGGAGGGGACGCCTAGCTGGGTCATGGTTCTGTTGATGGCCTCTGTCGCTTCTGACAGTGAAGAACCTGTCGGCAGGTTAAACGACACGGTTGAGGCGGCAGATAATCCCTGATGGTTTACCGACAGTGGCGCATTCGCTGGCTGCCATTTGGCAAAGTACGATAACGGGATCGCTTTACCGTCATTGTTGATGACGAACATTTTGTCCAGCGCGCTGATGTCCTGGGTGTAACGTCGATCGACCTCCATCACCACTTTGTACTGGTTCATCGGCTGATAGATGGTTGAAATTTGTCGCTGACCAAAGGCGTTATTCAGCAGGCTGTTGGCGGCCGCCACGTCGATCCCAAGACGAGACATGGTGTCGCGATCGTAAATCAGATTCATCTCCGCGCCATTGTCCTGCTGATCGGAGTTGACGTCCGCCAGTTGGGGCAGGGCGGCAAGCGCCTTACGGATCTTCGGTTCCCACTCACGCAGCGCCGCCAGATCGTCGGACAGCAATGTGTATTGATAGCTGGCGTTGGCCTGCCGTCCGCCAACGCGGATGTCCTGCACCGCCATCAGAAACAGATTCGCACCTGGTTCTTTTGAAAGCGCAACGCGTAGGCGGTCGATCACCTGCTGAGCGGTTTCACGGCGCTCATCGCGGGGCTTGAGGGTAATAAACATCATCCCGCTGTTAACCCGTGACCCACCGGTAAAGCCGGTGACATTGTTCACCGCCGGATCGTCGCGGATGATCTTCATAAAATCCTGCAGTTTACCGCGCATCGCCTGGAAAGAGATGCTCTGGTCAGCCTGGATCCCTCCCATCAATACGCCCGTATCCTGCTCCGGGAAGAAGGTTTTGGGGATGGAAATATAAAGCCAGATATTCAGCGCAATGGTGCCGAGTAATACCACGCCCACCAGTCGCGTGTGGCGCAGTACCCATTTAAGTGAAGTGCCGTAGCTTTGCTGCAGCGCTACCAGCACGCGACCAAATCCCCGTTTACGCGACTGTTCACGCGGGGCGCTGGATTTAAGCATCCAGCCGCACATCATTGGCGTTAATGTCAGCGACACCAGCAGCGAGATACCGATGGCAACCGACAGCGTGACGGCAAATTCGCGCAGCAGGCGTCCAGGCAATCCGCCCATTAACAGCAGCGGCAGGAACACCGCCACCAGCGACAGGCTCATGGAAAGCACAGTGAATCCCACTTCGCGCGTACCCTGTAACGCCGCCTGGAGTGGCTTCATTCCCGCTTCCAGGTGGCGGGCAATATTTTCCAGCACCACGATGGCGTCATCTACGACAAATCCCGTGGCAATGGTTAACGCCATCAACGACAGGTTGTTCAGGCTGAATCCGCACAGATACATGGCGGCAAAGGTACCGATCAGCGAGACCGGAACCGCTACCGCGGGGATCAGAGTCGCACGCCCGGATCGCAGGAAAACAAAGACCACCAGGATAACCAGCGCCACGGAGATAATCAGCGTCTGTTCGACTTCCTCTAGTGAAGCGCGAATGGTCGGTGAACGGTCCTGGGCGATTTGCAGATCGATGGCGGCCGGGACCAGCGTTTGTAGCTCCGGTAATTTGGCGCGAATGCTATCTACAGTCTGAATAATATTGGCTTCCGGCAGCTTGCGGATCATCAGCAGAATGGCCGGTTTGGCGTTGGTCATCCCCGCGTTACGAACGTCCTGTACAGAGTCGGTTATAGACGCAACATCACCCAGTCGCACCGCTGCGCCGTTGTTATAGTGGATGATAATCGGTTGATATTCGGCGGCGGTTTTCAGCTCATCGTTAGTTTGTACCTGCCAGCGATGGGTATCATTCTCGATAGCGCCCTGCGGCTTACGCACGTTGGCATTGTCGATCGCGCTACGCACGTCGTCCAGTGACACGCCCTGGTTAAACAGCGCCTGCGGGTTGAGTCCTACCCGCACGGCAGGCAGAGAACTGCCTCCAACGTCCACGTCGCCCACACCGTCGATTTGCGCGATGGTCTGCGCCAGTTGTGTTGATGCGAAATCGTACAGTTCACCCTGCGAGTAAGTGTCCGACGTCAGCGTCAGGATCATGATTGGCGCATCGGAAGGGTTAGCTTTGCGATACGTTGGTCGGCTCGGCATCCCGCTGGGCAGCAGGCTTTGCGCGGCGTTAATCGCGGCCTGAACGTCCCGCGCCGCGCCATTGATGTCACGGTCGAATTTGAATTCGAGAATAATACGCGTACTGCCAAGCGAACTACTCGAAGTCATTTCGTTTACGCCCGCGATGCGGCCCAGCGAGCGCTCCAGCGGAGTTGCGACCGAAGACGCCATCGTTTCAGGGGAGGCACCGGGTAATGATGCGCTGACCATAATCACCGGAAAATCCACCTGCGGCAGCGGAGCGACCGGCAGCAGACGAAAGCCCAGAATACCGCACAGGGTGATAGCCACCGAAATGAGAATGGTCGCCACCGGCCGATGAATGAAAAGCGCGAAAAATTTCATTTACGCTTCCTCTTCCTGACGCGGGAAACGGCTTTTCACATACAGCGACAGACGGTCAAACAGCAGATAAATTACCGGAGTGGTAAACAGGGTTAATACCTGACTCACAAGCAGTCCACCGACCATGCCAATGCCTAACGGACGGCGTAACTCTGCGCCCACACCGGTACTTAACATCAGCGGCAACGCGCCGAGCAGTGCCGCCAGCGTAGTCATCAGAATTGGGCGGAAACGCAGCAGACAGGCCTGGAAAATAGCATCGCGCGGCGCCATGCCTTGTTCGCGCTCCGCGGCAAGGGCAAAGTCGATCATCATTATGGCGTTTTTCTTGACGATACCGATGAGCAAAATAATGCCAATAATCGCGATGACGTCCAGTTCGCTGCCGGCAATCATTAACGCCAGCAGTGCCCCGACGCCCGCCGTCGGCAGCGTGGAGAGAATAGTAATTGGGTGAATAAAGCTCTCATACAGCACGCCGAGGACGATATACATCGCGACAACCGCAGCCACAATCAACCAGATGGTATTTCCCAGCGCGGCCTGGAAGGCGAGCGTGCTACCCTGGAACTGGGTCGTAATATTTGCGGGCAGGTTAAGCGTTTTTTCGGCGTCCAGAATCGCCTGTACCGCATCACCCAGCGAATGTTCGTCTGGCACGTTGAACGAGATGGTGGTGACCGGGAACTGATCGAGGTGGTTAATCGACAGCGGGGCAAAACGCTGTTCAATACTGGCGATCGCGCTGAGCGGTACTATGCCACCGTCGATACTGGTCAGACGTATTGTATCCAGTGCCGCAAGCCCCGGCGTATTGTTGGTGTTATGTTCTAACACCACGCGATACTGATTTGCCTGGGTGTAAATAGTCGAAATCAAACGCTGGCCGAAGGCGTTGTACAGGGCGTTGTCGACATCTGACATGCTGATGCCCAAACGGCTGGCGCTGTCGCGATTGACGTTCACATACGCTACCAGCCCTTTGTCCTGCCAGTCGCTGCTGACATCGGACAGCTGCGGTAGCTGATTTAGTTTTGCTATCAGCTGTGGAACCCAGGTGCTGAGGGCATCAAGGGATGTCGCTTGCAGCGTGAACTGATATTGCGTCCGGCTCACCTGAGTATCAATCGTCAGATCCTGAGTAGGCTGAAGATAAAGGTCAACTCCGGGAACCCTGTCAACCGCGTCCTGTAAGCGCGCAATCACTTTCTGCACCCGATCGTCACGTTCATCCAGCGGTTTAAGGTTGATTTGCAAACGTGCGCTGTTCAATGCCGGATTAGTACCATCCACGCCGACAAAAGCGGTCAGGCTCTCTACCGCCGGATCTTTAAGGATGACATCTGAAACCTGACGCTGGCGCTCGGCCATGCTGGCGAATGAGCTGGACTGCGGTGCCTGTAGCGTACCCTGGATAATGCCGTTGTCCTGGATTGGGAAGAAACCTTTGGGGATAAAAACCCATAGCATGACGCTCAATGCCAACGTGCCGAGCGCTACGCTCAGCGTCAGCCACGGGTGGTTAAGTACTTTTGCCAGCCAATGACCGTACCCGGCTATGACGCGATCAAACACTCGCTCTGAGGCGCGGGAGAAGCGATTCTGCTTACGCAATGAGGCCTGATTCAGCATACGCGCGCACATCATCGGCGTAAGAGTGAGCGAGACAACGGCGGAAATCAGAATCGCCACCGCCAGCGTAACGGCGAATTCACGGAACAAGCGCCCGACGATATCGCCCATGAATAGCAGTGGGATCAATACCGCAATCAATGAAAACGTCAGAGAGATGATGGTAAAACCAATCTCGCCTGCGCCCTTCAGGGCAGCAGTCAGCGGTTTTTCGCCTTTTTCGATATAGCGTGAAATATTCTCGATAACCACGATAGCGTCATCCACAACAAAGCCTGTCGCGATGGTTAGCGCCATTAAGGTCAGGTTGTTGATGGAGAAATCAAGAAATACCATCACCGCGAAGGTGCCGATTAACGACAACGGTACGGCGACTGCAGGAATAATCGTCGCCGGAACATTGCGCAGAAACAGGTAGATAATCATCACCACCAGCGCTATCGCCAGCATCAACTCGAACTGGGTGTCTGCAACAGAGGCACGAATATTGGTGGTGCGATCGGAAAGTACGCTGACCTTAACCGATTTGGGCAGGCTTTCGGTGAGCTGTGGCAGCATCTGGCGGATACTGTCTGCCGTGGCGATGATGTTCGCCCCAGGCTGGCGCTGCACATTCATCACTATAGCTTGTTGCTTATTTGCCCATGCACCCAGCCAGCTGTTTTCTGCTCCTTGTTCGACGGTAGCGACATCGCCCAGGCGAACCGGTGCACCGTTTTTATAGGCAATAATGAGCTGACGATATTCATCTGCGGACTGCATCTGGTCGTTAGCTGAAAGGGTAACGGCGCGCGTTGGGCCATCAAGACTCCCTTTTGCTGAATTGACGTTGGCACCGGTAATGGCCGTACGGATGGTTTCGCTGGTCAGACCGAGTGCGGCAATGGCCTGAGCGTTAAGTTTCACGCGGACCGCCGGACGTTGCCCACCGGAAAGTGTTACCAGACCCACGCCGGATACCTGAGAGATTTTCTGCGCGACGCGGGTTTCGACCATATCTTCCACCTGCGTCATCGGCATGGCGCTGGAAGTGACCGCCAGCGTCATGATCGGCGGATCTGCCGGGTTTACCTTGCTGTAGACCGGAGGGTTAGGTAGATCGCTAGGTAATAAATTGGTGGCGGCGTTAATCGCGGCCTGAACTTCCTGCTCGGCAACATCCAGCGGGAGCGTCAGTTGAAACTGTAACGTAACGACCGATGCGCCACCGGAGCTTTGTGATGACATCTGTTTTAAGCCAGACATCTGGCCAAACTGACGTTCAAGCGGCGCGGTTACCGCCGAGGTCATGACGTCCGGGCTGGCGCCAGGGTAGAGCGTCACGACCTGAATCGTGGGGTAATCCACTTCAGGTAAGGCGGCGATTGGCAGAAAGCGATAACCGATAATACCGGCAAGCAAAATCGCGACCATCAGCAGCGTAGTGGCGACGGGGCGCAGAATGAACAGGCGCGATGGTCCGCCTGTGTTGTCAGGAGGTAACACCTGCATCAGGAGTTGGCTCCTTTTTTGCCGTATCCGCGTGGCGCTGTTTTCTCATCGGAAACAGAGGCGTCGTGCGCCTCAACGACTTCGACTTTTGCGCCTTCCGTCAGACGGTCAATACCGTCAGTCACGACCCGATCGCCTGCGGACAACCCAGCGGCGATCACCACTTTTTGGCTGTCCTGAATACCCGGTTTAACCAGATGCTTGCTGACTTTGTTGTCGCTGTTCAATACCCAGACAAAGTGCCCTTCGTTGCCCATCTGCAGGGCTGCTGTTGGGATCACAACGGCATTTTGCTGCGTGTCGACCAGCATGCGGGCGTTGACGAACTGGTTAGGGAATAACGCATCATCCTGATTGTTAAAACGGGCTTTAACTTTGATGGTTCCTGTAGTGGCATCAATCTGATTGTCGAGACTGAGCAGGACGCCTTCACTCAGTTTTTGTGAATTGGTTCGGTCCCAGGCTTCGACCTTCAGCTGGCTTCCCGATTTTTGTGCCTGCAACACGGTAGCAATGTCGTTTTCAGGCAAAGTAAATATCAGGTCGATGGGATGAGTTTGCGTAATGACGACGATCCCGGTGGTATCGCCGCTGGAAATTTGGTTACCGACATCGACCTGCTTCAGGCCGACACGACCATCGACAGGTGCGGTTATCCGGCTCCAGTCGAGCTGCAACTGAGCGCTGGCGACACTGGCTTCATCCGCTTTGATTGTGCCTAACGTCTCATTGACCAGCGCCTGCTGGGCATCCAGCTCCTGGCGGGAGACCAGATTGGTTTTAACCAACTGTTGATAGCGGGCAAGATCGCGACGGGCATTCGCCAGCGTGGCTTTATCTTTTGCCAGTTGTCCCTGCGCCTGAGCCAGAGCGACTTTGAACTGGCTGGGATCTATCTCTGCCAGCAGGTCGCCGGCTTTTACCTGTTGTCCTTCCTCAAAGTGTAAGGCAATGAGCTGACCGTCCACCCGGCTACGTACCGTGGCGGTATTGGCGGCAGTAATGGTACCCAGCCCTGTCAGGTAACGTGGAACGGCTTCCTCGGTGGCGGTGGCAGCCTGCACGGGAGCCAACGGTCCGGAGCGCATTCCACGGCGTGCCGACCCAGGCGTGTGCTGCGCTGGTTTGGTAGCGCCCGGTGCGGTTTCCTGGGAAGCGCTGTGGCTTTGCCAGAACCAGATGGCGGCGACGGCGGCCACGACGATCACGATTGCTATCACCCAGCGGGATTTATTACTGCCTTTCATTGTTATGAGTTTCTCATCCTGAAACGATTCGCGGAATGATACTAGTTTAGCCAGCGAACAAGGGAGAAAAATGGAGGAATTATGAAACACTGTCGGGATTCGTCTGAATGCTGACGCGGCTTTGCGAGGCGTTACGCAACAATTTGCGGCGAAAATAGCGAATGCGTCATTGTGCGTTAGAGTGCGGTCAAGGCAAAAGGAGGTAAGCCAGAGATTTCAGCGGGACGCTGGAACGGGAAAGCCCCTCCCGAGGAAGGGGCCAAAATAAGGAAAGGGTTATGATGAAGTACGTCATCATACTGGTGATACTCTTAGTCATTAGCTTACCGGCTTACTAAGACACCAGGGGGAGGGGAAACCTTCCCTAACCCTCACTCCTGAAAATAAGCCACAGCAACGGTGATGTCAATACGCACACCTTTCAGCTTGCGAGCGGCTTAGCGGAAAACAACGTCAGCCCAGCGGGCCAGACCGGCGGTGACAGAACCGAAGTCATCGCCACCCGCGATAGGGATCCCAGGAAGCTGCTGGGCGAGGGCTTTTTTAATCAGCGGTGAACGCGCGCTGCCGCCGGTCAGATAAATTACGTCCGGTTTTTCCTGCGCGTTGTCCAGCGCCAGTTTGACCTGCTCCAGAATGCGCGCCAGGGGCTGATTGAGCGCGGCCTCCAATCCATGTTGACTAATATCGGTTGCCAGCGTGTCGCTGATAAACGGTATCGCAGCCGTTACAATGGTCTGGTCGGAAAGCGCGATCTTGCTCTCTTCTGCGCTGCGCACCAGGCGATAGCTCAGACGCTCGCGCCAGACTTTAAGCAGCAAGGCTACTTTATCGGCTTCTTTCGCGTCGCGGACAAGATCGTTCAGTAAACGACCGTTGGCGCTGCTGTAGAAATCACTTTGCGCGGGAACATCGTTGATCGCGACCGCGTTCCACCAGGGGAGAATCGGTAAGGCGATCCCTTTTTCAGTCTCACCGCCCATACCTAGCAGCGGCATCAGGTGTTTAAACGCCAGCGCGATATCCAGATCGTTCCCGCCTACACGGCAGCCACTGTGTCCCAGCAGGCTGTTTTCGCGATCGGCGCGCTGATGCCATTGCGGCCCCATCAGCAGTAGTGAACAGTCGGTCGTACCCCCGCCAATATCTACCACCAGCACGCGTTTCTCATCCTGCAGTGTGGCTTCGTAATCCAGCCCCGCTGCTACCGGCTCGTACTGGAAGACGACATCCTGAAAACCGGCTCGTTTGGCTGCACGTTCAAGAATCCCCTGCGCCTGGGTGTTGGCGTCATCGCCGCCTAATCCCTGGAAGTTGATGGGGCGACCAATTACGGCCTGAGTGATAGCTTCCGGCAGTTGGCTTTGCGCCTGGTTGCGAATGTGCAGCATCATTGCACAGACGAGATCTTCAAACAGCGCAACTTGCTGCGGCTTCAGACCGCTGGCGCCCAAAAATGATTTTGGCGATTTAACGAAGTACACCTCTTCCGGGTCTTCAATATACTGACCCAGCGATGTCAGACCGAACTGCACGCTGTTGGCGTTAACGTCGATGTCCTCTTCGCGATTGTAGCGCATCGCACGGCGAAGCAGCGCCTGTGTTTCATCGTCCGTGGTTGGAACGTCGTGATGGCGATACAGCCACTCGCTAACCGCTTCGCGCGTTGGTGCACACAGCATTGAGGGTAGCAGCGTGCTGTTATTTTCCATTTTGAGCAGGTGGGGCTGCCCATCACGCATAACGGCCACTGAACAGT
Organism: Citrobacter sp. ABFQG; assembly: GCF_004322975.1. Classification (NCBI taxonomy): domain Bacteria; kingdom Pseudomonadati; phylum Pseudomonadota; class Gammaproteobacteria; order Enterobacterales; family Enterobacteriaceae; genus Citrobacter; species Citrobacter sp. ABFQG. Next base: position 3,750,177 of record NZ_CP036435.1, on the reverse strand, counting down.
TTGCCGTACCGTAGTCAAAACCAATAAACACCGTAAAAATCCCCATGCCAGTGAAGAAGGGGCGTGACTTTAACGAATAGTTGACGCCCCGACAACTGGAATATGAAAGCAAGGCGTACTGATTGAATACCGTTTATGCTGTAAGTTTGCTTTAAAAGGAAAACCGAATGTTCACGCTGAGCTGGCAACCGCCTTATGACTGGCCCTGGATGCTGGGATTTCTTGCCGCCCGTGCGGTTGAAGGTGTCGAAACCGTAGAAGAACTGAGTTATGTCCGAAGTCTGTCCGTAGGGGAGTATCGTGGTCTGGTAAGCGTTGTCCCGGATCTGCACGCCAACGTGCTACACGTGACGTTGAGCTCAGGGTTACAGCCTGTAGCCTCTGAGTGCCTGGCAAAAATAACGCGCTTGTTCGATCTTTCCTGTTGCCCGCAGCAAATTGTCGGCGCGCTGGGTAACCTCGGCGCGGCGCGTCCGGGATTGCGCCTGCCGGGATGTGTCGATGCTTTTGAGCAAGGGGTACGGGCGATTTTAGGGCAGTTAGTCAGCGTGGCGATGGCCGCAAAACTGACAGCGAAAGTAGCGCACGCTTATGGCAATACACTGGAGGATGCGCCCGAGTATGTGTGTTTTCCCTCTCCAGAAGAGCTTGCCAACGCCGATCCGCTGCACCTGAAAACGTTAGGAATGCCGCTCAAACGCGCTGAAGCGTTGATTCACCTTGCTCATGCAACCCTTGAAGGAACGCTCGCGACAACAGCCCCTGCCGATATCGAACAAGGCGTTAAGCAGCTACAAACATTTCCCGGGATAGGGCGATGGACCGCCAACTACTTTGCGCTGCGCGGCTGGCAGGCGAAGGACGTTTTTCTGCCGGATGATTATCTGATTAAGCAGCGTTTTCCCGGCATGACACCAGCCCAGATCCGGCGGTATGCAGAGCGCTGGAAACCCTGGCGCTCCTATGCGCTGTTGCATATCTGGTATACGGATGGTTGGCAACCGTCAGTTGATGGCGAAATTGCTGGTATTCAGTAGCAGATCCAGCGGTTGGGCGTCGGCAATAATATCGCCATAAATCATATCAATACCGATGCCAGAAAGCGTATCCATGATGAGCGGCAGTTGCACCGGACCGGCGATGGTTTTAATGTCCAGGCGCTGAGCATGACCCTGGATAATGGACACCCACATTTCGTCGATCAAGTTGCCGGGAGCGCTGGCACTTAGCTCGCTGTCGAGTAACAGGTAATCGACAATGTGATATTTCAGGTTGTCAAAAAGCTCTAAGTCGCGACCAACCTGACTTAACACAATTCGACAACCGTACTGCCGCAGTCGATGCAGGGCGGATACCGCCTGCGTTGGGCTTGTTTTGATGACACTTGATGGAACGGTCAGATGCAGCAATCGTGGCGGTAGCGGGCTGCGTTGCAATTGCTCCAGCAGCTCATCTACCAGCTCTGTGTTGAGCAGGCCGGCGGCGGAAAGGGGCAGGGCAATACTGAGGCCCTTGTTGGCGACAGCCGGGGCAGCACTCTGGAAGAACTCGCCGAATACCCGACGATCGAGCGCTTGACTCAACGTGGGATCGACCAACCCGGCATGGAAGGCTTGATCTTCAATGACTTCACCCTCAGCGGTGCCTAAGCGAAGTGAGATAATCCAGAAGCTAAAAGTCTCCGGTATACGCGGAGAAGCAACACCTCTGGCGATCATCAGCATAGGGTTGTGTGTAATAGTGTGTCTTTGTTCATCCAATGACAGTTGGCTACGCGCGGCATGGGCCTGGCTTTGCTGAGGTTCATAGACACAGACTCGCCCACGGCCGCTGTTTTTCGCCGCGTAGCAGGCGATATCGGCCTGAGACATAACGTCAGTCGCGACATGGTTTTTCTCATCAATCAGCGTAATTCCCGCACTGGCGCCAATACGGTGCAAACGGCCTTCCCACATAAATTGGTAATTGTTAATAGCACTGATGATGCGTCCTGAGATAAAGCGGGCGCTTTCGATATTACAATCCGGCAGCAACAGACCAAACTCGTCGCCGCCAAGGCGCGCCAGCATATCGCTGGATCGCAACATGCTGAGCATAAGCGCAGAGAGTTCACGCAGCAGGGCATCGCCGGCGGCATGACCCGCGCTGTCGTTCACCGCTTTAAAACGATCCAAATCGATAAAAACCAGTACATGGCACTGGCGCGTGTCGTGTACTGAATGCAGCAATTGTTTTAGATGGTTTTCGAAGCTGACCCGGTTTGCCAACTGCGTCAGGTCATCATGTGAGGCACTGTAGCTAAGCTGGCGGAGCATCTTCCGTGACTCTGTGACGTCCTGAATAACCAACACCGAACCAATGCTGCCGCCGTCAAGGGTGCTGAGGGGCGTGATGCTGTACTGAATGTCATAACTGCTGCCATTACGACAATGCAGGACCACTTCCTGCTCGATTGCCGTACGCGACATGTCAGCACTGTAGATATTTTCCATCAGCGGACCGTTCTCGCCAAAAGTAATATGTAGTACCGTCAATAGCGGAATGCCGATGGCACTGTCCTGCTGCCAGCCGCTCATTTTCTCAGCGACCGGATTCATAAAGGTCACGTTCATATAGACATCAATACAAATTACCGCTTCGCCGATTGAGTCCAGCGTAATGTGCAGGCGCTCTTTTTCCTGATACAGCGCTTCGTTAAGCTGCTTCACTTCGGTCATATCCATATTGATACCAAGTAAGCGTTCAACTTCACCGTCTTTATTCAGCACCCGGTTGGCCAACGAGCGGATATGGCGTATGCCATCTTTTACTGCGATACGAAACTCAAGCTTAAACGGAACCCGCGCGGCCAGCGAATCACGAATCACATTTTCGGCGTACTCGCGATCTTCGGGTACAACGCACTCATACCAGACTTGCCAACTGGGCTTTATATGCGCAGGAACTTCATACAGATCGAACATCCGTTTATCCCAACTGATCACGTCAGGCTGCAGTTCCCATTCCCAAATCCCAATGCCCCCGGCTTCATTGGCGAGGGTAATGCGTTCCATCAACCGTTTGTTAATCCACTCGGTATGCTTCAGGTCGTTAATGTCCTCAACCTGCGCGATAAAGTAGAGTGGAGTGTTGTCGCTATGACGCACCAGCGAAACGGCCAGCAACGCCCAGACGACGTCGCCCGCGCGGGTGTAATAGCGTTTTTCCATGGAATAGCTATTAATCTCTCCGCGTGCCAGCATGTTGAGTTGTTCAAGGTCGTTGTTCAGATCTTCCGGCCAGGTTAACTGCTGGAAGGTCAGCGAACGTAGCTCCTCCTGGCTATAGCCCAGAAACTGGCACAAGGCTTTATTGGCCTGTAGCCATTGCCCCTCGGTGCCAACCAGTGCCATGCCAATCGCGGAATATTCCATGGCGTTGCGAAAGCGTGACTCGCTTTCTGAAATGTTCTTGCGTTCGGCTCGAAACGCGTACATCACCATGGTCATCATGTTGGCGGGCAACAGGATCATCAAAAACGGCAACCAGGGGATGTCCGTCATCATGTTCTGTTTCGGGGTGTAAAGCAGTGAAGGGTCGGCGGCCAGCATCAGCGAGACCATCATCACGGTGCTGAGGAATATTAAAAACGCCTCCATACGCGGCAGGCGGACAGCGCTCCACATCAGCAGGACAATAACGCAGGTAAATGGCCATGGAATGTACATCATGGATAGCCAACTGAACGTTAAGGTCACCAGAAGCGTAATCAGGGTCTCAAGTAATAATCGCGGGTTGCGATGGCGCAGCAGGTAATGTGGTTTAAACAGCAAACCTAACGGCACCAACTCCAGTGCGCCAATGGATTCTGACAGTACCCAAATGAGAAAGGTATTTAACGTAGTTTCCTTCGGCAGCAACATCCACATCAATACGCCGCCCAGCAGTGGCGGAACAACCGCGCTGCCAAATGCCAGACGCGCCCAGTCGTTAAGATTTTGTAAGGGATTGTACCAGGGCAGCAGTTTACGCAATAACATTGCGCCAACAACAGCCTCAATAATGTTAATGACCGTATAGGAGAAATTAAGCGACTGTCCGGGGAAGAAGAGTAAAGAGGCGCCGATGCTACCGAATGAGCAAGCCAGCGCGATCCCAGGCCACATCTTTCCAGCGTGACGGTAAAAAGCCACCATCATGATAGAGGTTGGAAACCACAGCGGTGCAAGCTGTGCGCCGTAACGTGACAGTTCCAGCGAAAACAACGTAAAGATGAAAGCCACCAGACCTAAACTGGCCAGGCGCAGTAGAGGATGGGGTAAGGTAACTAAAACATGTTGGGATTGTTTACTCATTACCACTCTACCCAAATAGCCGTTGTCGCCCAGCAGAGATGCCGGACGCATCACATTTAATCTGGGATTATGCTAGTACAAACAATTTACAATTTATACGCCAGCTGCTCATAAATTAACACTCCCAAGCTATTAATTCCTAAGGCAGGTGAATAAATATAGTGGCTGTTCTAAATCTGACCATTTTAATTTGCGACAGGGACAGCATTGGTGCAGCCTGGGGTGGCATCGCGCCGCTGAAATCCCTATAATTGCCGCGTTTGGCGTTTCGGCGCCGCCCTTCCTTACATCCAGGTTAATCAGGTCGCTAAATTTATGACTGATCAGTCCCATCAGTGCGTCATTATCGGCATTGCCGGCGCATCGGCTTCCGGCAAGAGCCTTATTGCCAGTACTCTTTATCGCGAATTGCGTGAACAAGTCGGTGACGAACATATTGGCGTTATTCCCGAAGACAGCTATTACAAAGATCAAAGCCATCTGTCGATGGAAGAACGTGTAAAAACCAACTACGACCATCCGAACGCGATGGACCACAGCCTGCTGTTTCAACATCTGCAAGCGCTGAAACGCGGCTCCGCCATTGAGCTGCCGGTATATAGCTATGTTGAGCACACGCGTACGCAAGACACTATTCATATCGAACCCAAGAAAGTCATCATCCTGGAAGGCATTTTGCTGCTGACGGATGCGCGTTTGCGTGACGAGATGAACTTCTCTATTTTTGTTGATACGCCGTTAGATATTTGCCTGATGCGCCGTATCAAGCGGGATGTGAACGAACGTGGTCGTTCAATGGATTCGGTGATGGCGCAATACCAGAAAACCGTCCGCCCAATGTTCCTGCAATTTATTGAGCCTTCAAAACAATACGCCGACATCATTGTGCCGCGCGGGGGTAAAAACCGCATCGCCATCGATATTCTGAAGGCTAAAATCAGTCAGTTCTTTGAATAAGTTCAGCGAATTGTGTACCGTTCAGTGATAACCTGGTTCACCCTTAACGCACCTGGCATTAAGGGTTTGAAGCACGAAAGGAGAAAGTGCCATGCGTTTATGTGACCGAGATATTGAAGCCTGGTTGGATGAAGGTCGCCTGTCGATCAATCCACGCCCTCCTGTCGAGCGAATCAATGGCGCCACGGTAGATGTGCGCCTTGGCAACAAATTCCGTACGTTCCGCGGTCATACGGCGGCGTATATCGATTTAAGCGGACCGAAAGATGAAGTCAGCGCCGCGCTGGATCGCGTGATGAGTGATGAAATCGTCCTTAAGGACGGCGAAGCCTTTTTCCTGCATCCGGGGGAACTTGCACTGGCGGTAACATTCGAATCCGTGACACTGCCTTCCGATCTCGTCGGTTGGTTAGATGGCCGTTCTTCGCTGGCTCGTCTGGGACTGATGGTACACGTCACCGCTCACCGTATCGATCCGGGCTGGTCTGGCTGTATCGTACTGGAGTTTTACAACTCCGGAAAATTACCGCTGGCTCTGCGTCCGGGGATGCCGATTGGCGCGTTAAGTTTCGAACCGCTTTCCGGTCCGGCAGCGCGACCCTACAACCGTCGTCAGGATGCGAAATATCGCGACCAGCAGGGCGCCGTTGCCAGCCGGATCGATAAAGACTGAGTGTTTATCAGTCCATTGGGGATAGCATGAGACGATTTCTGACGACGCTGATGATTCTTCTGGTCGTGCTGGTGGCCGGCTTTTCTGCGTTAGTACTGTTGGTGAATCCGAATGATTTCCGCGCGTATATGGTCAAGCAGGTTGCCGTACGTAGCGGGTATCAGCTGCAGTTGGATGGCCCCCTGCGTTGGCACGTATGGCCGCAACTGAGTATCCTCTCAGGGCGAGTGATGTTAACGGCTGAAGGCGCCAGCGACCCCCTGGTTCGTGCTGATAATATGCGTCTCGACGTTGCATTGTGGCCGCTGTTGAGCCACCAGCTCAGCGTGAAGCAGGTGATGCTCAAAGGCGCAGTGATTCAATTGACCCCGCAAACTGAGGCGGTACGCGGCAAAGATGCACCCGTTGCCCCAAAAGACAATATGTTGCCCGATCTGGCGGAAGACAAAGGATGGTCGTTTGATATCGCCCGTCTGCGCGTTGCCGACAGTGTTCTGGTGTTCCAACATGAAGACGATGAACAGGTTACCGTTCGCGATATTCGTCTGGAGATGGAACAAGATAGCCAGCACCGCGGCACGTTTGATTTCTCCGGGCGTGTGAACCGCGATCAGCGCGATCTCGCGTTATCCTTTAACGGTACGGTCGATGCCTCCGATTATCCGCACAACTTATCTGCGAATATTGAACAGTTAAGCTGGCAACTGCAGGGGGCCGATCTTCCGCCGCAGGGGATCAACGGTCAGGGACATCTTCAGGCGCAATGGCTGGAAGAGAAAAAACAGCTTTCATTTAGCCAGATAAATTTGACCGCTAATGACTCTTCTTTCTCCGGGCAAGCGCATGTGGCCTTGTTGGAAAAACCGGAATGGGCCGTTGACCTAAAATTTGGTCAGCTCAATCTGGATAACCTGCTCGTACAACATGACGCAGCGGTGACAGCAAAAGGTGAAGTTCAGCAAGGTCAGAGTCAGTCAACGCTGGCGCGCCCCGTTATTGCTTCCCAGGTTGATGCTGTTTCGTATCAGGGACTCAAGGGTTTTTCGGCAGATATCGCTTTGCAGGCTGACAAGGTGCTGTGGCGGAAAATGGCGTTTGAGAATGTCTCGGCAAAAATAGACAACCGGTTCGGCTTACTGAACATTGCACAGTTGCAGGGAAAAAGTGATGGCGGGCTGATCTCATTGCCCGGCACGCTGGATGCCAGAAAGGGAGAACCGCGAGCGGTCTTTCATCCGCGCCTGGAAGGTGTTGAAATTGGCACTATTCTGAAGGCCTTTGATTACCCCATCGCACTCACCGGCAAGCTGTCGTTGACGGGAGATTTTTCCGGCTCGGATATTGACGCCCAGGCGTTTCGTCACAGCTGGCAAGGGCAGGCCCATGTCGAAATGAACGATACGCGAATGGAAGGGATGAACTTCCAGCAGATGATACAGCAGGCCGTCGAGCGTAGCGGTGGAGATGCTAAAGCCCAGCAAAATATGGAGAACGTGACCCGTCTGGATCGTTTTGTAACCGATATGACGCTGGATAACGGTGAGGTGACGCTGGATAACATGGTAGGGGAGTCCGCTATGTTGGCACTGACCGGCAAAGGAACGTTAGATCTGGTGAAGCAGAATTGCGACACGCTGTTTAACATTCGCGTTCTGGGCGGTTGGGATGGCGAAAGTAAGTTGATTAATTTCCTGAAGGCCACCCCGGTTCCTCTCAGAGTCTATGGTCAATGGCAATCACTGAACTACAGTCTGCAAGTTGATCAGCTTTTGCGTAAACATCTGCAGGATGAAGCAAAACGTCGCCTGAATGACTGGGCCGATCGCAATAAAGATTCCCGCAACGGCAAAGATGTTAAAAAGTTGCTGGATAAGCTCTGATTCATATTGCCGGATGGTGGCTAATGCCCCATCCGGCTCGTGACTTACACCTCGTAATCCATCTCTTCTTCACTGTGTAGCGGTATCAGCTGGACTTTTTGCACGCGATGATTTTCCACCTGCAGGGTTTTTAGCCGATAGTCGCCAACCTGGACTTCCTCCCCGGTTTTTGGGATGCGCTGCAAATATTCCATTAAAAGCCCGGCAATGGTGTGATACTCACGTTTTTCATCTAATGGGATAGGGACGTACTGCACCAGGTCTTCCAGCGGCATATGCCCGTTAGCGGTCCATGAACCATCGGCGTTTTTCTGAATATCATGGCGGGCGTCGATTTCCTCTACCTCGTTTGGCAGATTGCCGGCGATGGTTTCCATCACATCACTCAGCGTCACTATCCCTTCGACGGAACCAAATTCATCGGCTACAAACGCGAAGTGCGTCCGGGCGTTTCGGAACTGCTCAAGCGCCGGAAGTAGCGGCAGAGTTTCCGGGAACACCAGCGGCTGGCGAATCAGGACGCGCAGGTCGAGCGGCTCGCCGCGCAGAGATTGTTGCAGCAAATCGATGACATGCACCACACCAAGCAGTTCTTCCTGCCCGTCTTCGCCAGTGACCACCAGACGCGTATGCTGGTTTTTTTCCAGTAAGGCGCGGATTTCTGCTTCGGGAGCATTGAGGTCGATGTGTTCAATATCGTGACGCGAGGTCATGATACTGCTGACGGTACGCTGATTAAGGTTCAGCACACGTTCAATCATCCTCCGCTCCTGAGGCGCGAAAATCTGACCTTCATGATGGTCCGCCAGCATTGCCGCGGTTTCGGCATCCAGTTCGGCATCTTCTTTTTGCCCGCTCAGCAGCCGCATTACCGCTTCGGCGGTGCGCTGGCGCAGAGTATGGTTGGCTGAGAGGAAGCGACGACGGTTAAAAATAGCCAACTGGTTCAATGCTTCGATCATCACCGAGAAGCCGATGGCCGCGTACAGGTAACCTTTCGGGATATGGAAACCAAACCCTTCGGCCACCAGGCTAAAACCAATCATCAGCAAGAAGCTCAGGCACAGAATAACGATAGTTGGATGACTGTTGACAAAGCGCGTCAGCGACTTGCTCGCCAGCATCATCAGGCTGATGGCAATAATCACCGCAGCCATCATCACGGCCAGGTGATCGACCATCCCAACAGCGGTAATGACGGAATCGAGAGAGAATATGGCGTCCAGCACCACGATCTGCGCGACCACACCCCAGAACTTAGCGCCTTTACGCTGGGTGGGATTGTCGCTGTCTTTTCCTTCCAGCCGTTCGTTGAGCTCCATAGTGGCTTTAAACAGCAGGAAGAAACCGCCGAACAGCATGATCAGATCGCGGGCGCTGAAGCTGAGATCGCGAATGCTGAACAGCGGCGTGGTCAGTGTTACCAGCCAGGATATTGATGCCAGCAGCAGCAGGCGCATAACCATCGCCAGCAGTAGCCCGGTAATACGCGCCTTATCCCGCTGGGCAGGAGGTAGTTTCTCCGCGAGGATGGCAATAAAAACAAGATTATCAATGCCAAGAACAAGTTCGATCACGATTAACGTGACCAGTCCGGCCCAGATTGACGGATCGGCAATCCATTCCATAGTAAATGCTATACCCATAGTTGTATGACAATTGTCACAATTCGATCATGGGTAAAACTGGCGAAAAATGCAATGGCGAGAGGGGATTTCTCTGCCGGTTATATCAGAACAGATGCAGGATAATAGCCTTAATGTCACTACAGGAAATTAGTTCATTAATCTAGATATATTTAGGAAATATCGCAGGTGGAATGTTTTTATATCAATATTGTCAACATCAATAAAATCCTAAAAATATACAAATCCAACGCTTAATATTAATCTTAAAAGCTTGGTATCGGTGGTTTGTTATCTTGCCTGATATTCGCTTAGCTGCAACAATTCTTGCGGTAATAATCAAAAGATAAATATTTCCTCATTAACCAGTGGCACGTATTCCCGATGCGTTGCCGCTGTAAATGTGATGAAAATAAAGGAGAAGATAAAAATTTAAATTAATCAGTGCATTGGTAGCTAGTGAAGCCAGGGGCGGTAGCGTGTCTGGTCGCCTGAAACAAGCCTAAATTATTCTGTCAAGAGACCGCAGATGAATTCATTTTTTTTAGGACTGATGCCAGTTAAATTTCATTTCAATTAACGGCAAGGTAAATACGTACAGGCGAAGTCGCTATTTAGATTGCATGTGATAATTACTCTGCCAAAGTGATAAATAATCAATGATGAAATCCAAACTTAAATTGATACCAGTATTGGTATCGGTAATCTTGATAAACGGTTGTACCGTGCTTCCGGGCAGCAATATGTCTACGATGGGCAAAGATGTGATTAAACAGCAGGACGCTGATTTTGATATCGATCGCATGGTGAATGTTTATCCACTCACCCCACGACTGGTAGAACAATTACGTCCTCGACCAAATGTTGCACAACCTAATATGTCGCTGGACCAGGAGATTGCCGGGTATCAGTACCGGGTCGGTCCGGGGGATGTCCTGAATGTGACAGTCTGGGACCATCCTGAACTCACCACACCAGCCGGGCAGTACCGTAGCTCAAGCGATACCGGTAACTGGGTGCAACCTGATGGCACGATGTTTTACCCCTACATCGGCAAAGTCAGCGTGGTAGGGAAAACGTTGGCAGAGATTCGTAGTGATATTACCGGGCGCTTAGCGAAGTACATTGCTGACCCGCAGGTGGACGTTAATATCGCCGCTTTCCGCTCGCAGAAGGCCTATGTCTCCGGACAGGTGAACAAATCCGGTCAGCAGGCCATCACCAACGTGCCACTTACCGTTCTCGATGCCATTAACGCCGCTGGCGGTCTCACCGAAGCGGCAGACTGGCGCAACGTTGTGCTGACTCATAAAGGGCAGGAGCAACGCATTTCACTGCAAGCACTGATGCAAAATGGCGACCTGAGCCAGAACCGACTGCTCTATCCTGGCGACATTCTGTTTGTCCCGCGTAATGACGATCTGAAAGTCTTTGTAATGGGGGAAGTGAAAAAACAGAGCACCCTCAAAATGGACTTCAGTGGCATGACGCTTACCGAAGCGCTGGGCAATGCCGAAGGTATTGACCTGACCACCTCCAATGCCAGCGGTATTTTCGTTATTCGACCATTGAAAGGCGAAGGCGGGAACAACGGCAAGATCGCCAATATCTATCAGCTTGATATGTCCGATGCGACATCGCTGGTGATGGCAACATCATTCCGACTCCAGCCATACGATGTGGTGTACGTCACTACTGCGCCGGTTGCTCGCTGGAACCGTTTGATCAATCAGTTGCTGCCGACTATTAGCGGTGTTCGCTATATGACGGACACGGCCAGCGACCTTCACAACTGGTAATCGTCATGTTTAACAAAATCTTAGTTGTCTGTGTGGGGAACATTTGCCGTTCCCCGACGGCAGAGCGCTTGTTAAGGCAATTTCACCCGGCGTTGACGGTCTCTTCTGCCGGTCTTGGGGCGCTGGTGGGGAAAGGCGCGGATCCGTGCGCCATTAGTGTGGCGCAGGCGCACAACCTGTCACTGGATAATCATTGTGCCCGGCAGATCTCGGGACGAATGTGCCGGGAGTATGACCTGATCCTGGCCATGGAAAAGCGCCATATCTCTGCCCTGTGTGAAATGGTGCCGGAGATGCGCGGCAAAGTGATGCTTTTTGGTCACTGGGACAGCGAGCGCGAAATTCCCGATCCATATCGTAAAAGCCGTGATGCGTTTGACGCGGTGTACACATTACTTGAGCGGTCTGCCCGCCAATGGGCTCAGGCACTGAACGCAGAGCAGGGAAAACGATGACAGAAAAAGTAAAACAGTCTGCTGCGCCGGTAACGGGCAATGATGAAATCGATATTGGTCGTCTGGTCGCAACGGTGGTGGAAGCCCGCTGGTGGGTACTTGGCATTACCGCGGCTTTTGCATTGTGTGCCGCGGTCTACACACTGTTCGCCACCCCCATCTATAGTGCGGACGCGCTGGTGCAAATTGAGCAAAATACTGGAAATTCACTGGTGCAGGATATTGGCTCGGCGTTGTCGAACAAACCCCCGGCCTCGGAAGCGGAAATTCAGCTCATTCAGTCACGACTGGTATTAGGGAAAACGGTAGACGATCTCAACCTCGATATCGGCGTGACCAAAGATACGTTCCCTATTTTTGGCGCGGGCTGGGACCGGCTGATGGGCCGTCAGAACGAAACGGTTAATGTGACTACCTTCACGCTGCCAAAGGCTATGAATGAACAGACCTTCACGCTTAATGTGCTGAATGACAAAAGCTATCAACTGGTGAGTGACGGGGGTTTTAGCGTTCGGGGGCAAGTCGGCAAGGTGTTGGAACACGATGGCGTGACGATGCTGGTTGAGGCGATTCATGCCAGCCCGGAGAGCCAATTTACCGTCAGCAAATTCTCCACGCTGGGCATGATAAACACCCTGCAAAATAACCTGATGGTGACGGAAACAGGCAAAGATACCGGTGTATTGAGCCTGACTTTTACCGGTGAAGACCGCGAGCAAATCCGCCAGATCCTCGACAGTATTACCCGTAACTATCTGCAACAAAACGTGGAACGTAAATCCGAAGAAGCCGCCAAAAGTCTGGCGTTTCTGGCCAGACAGTTGCCTGAAGTGCGTAACCACCTGGATGTTGCTGAAAACAAGCTTAACGCCTTTCGTCAGGATAAAGACTCCGTGGATTTGCCGCTGGAAGCCAAAGCGGTGCTGGATTCGATGGTGAATATCGATGCGCAACTGAATGAACTGACCTTCAAAGAAGCGGAGATTTCCAAGCTGTTCACCAAAGCGCATCCGGCGTACCGCACGCTGCTGGAAAAACGCCAGGCGCTGGAAGATGAGAAAAGTAAGCTGAACGGGCGTGTAACGGCGATGCCGAAAACACAGCAGGAAATTGTTCGCCTGACGCGTGATGTGGAGTCCGGTCAGCAGGTCTATATGCAGTTGCTGAACAAGCAACAGGAACTGAAGATTACCGAGGCCAGTACGGTCGGTGATGTGCGCATTGTCGATCCCGCGATTGCTCAGCCTGGCGTGCTGAAGCCGAAAACGGCGCTGATTATTCTCGGCAGTATCATTCTCGGTTTAATGCTTTCCGTGGTGGGCGTACTGCTGCGTTCTCTGTTTAATCGCGGTATTGAAAGCCCCCAGGCGCTGGAAGAGCATGGTATCAGCGTGTATGCCAGTATTCCGCTGTCTGAATGGCAAAAAGCGCGTGATAACGTTCAGACCATTAAAGGTGTGAAACGCTACAAGCAAAGCCAACTGCTGGCCGTGGGGAATCCAACGGATCTCGCCATAGAAGCGGTCCGTAGCCTGCGTACCAGCCTGCACTTTGCCATGATGCAGGCGCGTAACAACGTATTGATGCTGACCGGCGTCAGTCCGTCGATTGGGAAAACATTTGTCTGCGCTAACCTGGCGGCAGTTATTAGCCAGACTAACAAACGCGTGCTATTGATCGACTGCGACATGCGCAAAGGCTATACCCACGAACTGCTGGGGACCAATAATGTTAACGGCCTGTCTGAGATCCTCATTGGCAAAGGGGATATTTCATCCAGCGCTAAACCGACATCGATTCCGCATTTTGATCTGATCCCTCGTGGTCAAATTCCTCCCAATCCTTCCGAACTGTTGATGAGCGAGCGCTTCGGCGAACTGATTGCCTGGGCCAGTTCGCACTATGACCTGGTGTTGATTGACACCCCACCAATTCTGGCGGTGACCGATGCGGCTATCGTAGGGCGCCACGTCGGAACCACGCTGATGGTAGCGCGTTATGCGGTCAACACGCTGAAAGAGGTGGAAACCAGCCTGGGCCGCTTCGAGCAAAATGGCATTCAGGTGAAAGGGGTGATCCTCAACTCGATCTTCCGCCGCTCCAGCGGGTATCAGGATTACGGCTACTACGAATACGAATACACGTCGGATTCGAAATAACTAACAGCAACGCATATCGAATGTAGGCCTGATAAGCGTAGTGCCATCAGGCAACTTTTTTTGGAAACGAAAATGACCACAGAAAACCCGCTAATTTCAATTTACATGCCAACCTGGAACCGCCAGCAGCTGGCCATTCGGGCGATTAAATCGGTGTTGCGGCAGGACTATCCTCACTGGGAGATGATCATTGTGGATGATTGCTCTTCCTCATATGAGCAGTTGCAGCAGTTTGTTGAGGAACTCAACGATCCGCGCGTGTCGTATACGCATAATCCCACCAACTCCGGGGCCTGTGCGGTGCGTAATCAGGCCATTATGCAGGCCAACGGGCAATACATTACGGGGATTGATGATGATGATGAATGGACGCCGAACCGACTGAGTGTATTTCTCAACTATCGCCATCATTTGGTCACGCGGGCGTTTCTGTATGCCAATGACTATGTCTGTGAGGGTGAAGTGTATTCGCAGCCGACCAGTCTGCCGCTCTATCCTAAGTCCGTTTATTCACGCCGCAGGTTTTATAAGCGCAACATCATTGGTAACCAGGTATTTACCTGGGCATGGCGGTTTAAAGCATGTCTGTTCGATACCACGCTGAAAGCGGCGCAGGATTACGACATCTTCCTGCGCATGGTGGTGGCGTATGGCAAACCGTGGAAGGTCAAAGAGGCGACGCAGATCCTGCATGTAAATCACGGTGAGATGCGCATTACCTCATCGCCGAATAAATTCTCCGGCTACTTTCAGTTTTACCGCAAGCACAAAGGCAAATTTGACCGGGCCAGCAAGAAGTATCAGTTGTTTACCCTCTATCAGATCCGCAACAAACGGATGAACTGGCGCACGCTGCTGACGCTGCTTTCTGTTCGCAACAGTAAGCGTCTGGCCGACGGACTGCGAGGACGCTAATTATGCTGGAAGATTTACGCGTGAACGGCTGGAGTCTGCGCCCCTGCTGCATGGTGGTGGCCTATCGGATTGCCCATTTTTGCTCCGTCTGGCGTAAAAAAAACATCTTAAACAACCTGTGGGCCGCACCGGTACTGGTGATGTACCGCCTTATCACCGAATGCCTGTTTGGCTATGAAATTCAGGCCGCTGCATCAATCGGTCGTCGTTTCACCATCCATCATGGCTATGGGGTGGTTATCAATAAACACGTGGTTGTGGGGGATGATTTTACCCTACGTCACGGCGTCACCATCGGCAATCTTGGCACCAACGATTTGTCCTGCCCGGTAATCGGTAACAGCGTTGAGCTGGGGGCCAATGTCACTCTGCTTGGCGACGTTGCTATTGGCGATAACGTGACGATTGGTGCCGGGAGCGTCGTGGTGGATAGCGTTCCGGACAATGCGCTGGTCGTGGGCGAGAAGGCACGGGTGAAGGTAATAAAATGAAGATATTACAATTTAATGTGCGACTCGCAGAAGGTGGGGCGGCAGGCGTGGCGTTAGATTTGCATCTGAGGTCGCTGGAAAAAGGGCTGTCGTCGCGTTTTGTCTATGGCTATGGCAAAGGCGGTAAAAAAAGCGCCAGCCATGCGAAATACCCGCAGGTTATCAAATATACGCCGCGCCTGACGTCGGCGGCGAACATTGCGCTGTTTCGTTTCGCGAACCGCGACATGTTCGGCAATCTCGACAAGCTATATCGTACGGTTACCCGCACTAACGGCCCGCTGGTACTGCATTTTCATGTGTTGCACAGCTACTGGTTGAACCTGGAAGAGGTAGTCTCCTTTTGCCAAAAAGTGAAAGCGCATAAACCGGATATCACCTTCGTCTGGACGCTGCACGATCACTGGAGTGTGACCGGGCGCTGTGCCTTTACCGATGGCTGCGAAGGCTGGAAAACGGGCTGTCTGCAATGCCCAACGCTGAGCAACTATCCGCCGGTAAAAATCGATAAAGCCCATCAGCAGTTGCCCGTTAAGCGGCAGATGTTTCGTGCGATGCTGGCGCTGGGTTGCCAGTTTATCTCGCCCAGTCAGCATGTGGCCGACGCGTTCAACAGCCTGTATGGCGCGGGACGTTGCCGCATTATCAATAATGGCATTGATGTGGCAACTGAAGCCATTCTTGCCGAACTACCCGCGATGCATGAGAAGAGCGGTCGGCCGAAAATTGCCGTGGTGGCTCATGACCTGCGCTATGACGGCAAAACCAGTCAGCAACTGGTGCGAGCGATTACCGCGCTCGGAGACAAAATTGAGTTGCATACCTTCGGCAAATTTTCGCCATTTGCGGGAGATAACGTCATCAATCACGGTTTTGAGAGCGATAAGCGCACGTTGATGAGTGCGCTTAATCAGATGGATGGATTGGTGTTCAGCTCCCGTGTCGATAACTACCCGCTGATTCTGTGCGAAGCGCTGTCCATCGGCGTACCGGTAATAGCCACGCACAGCGATGCCGCGCAGGAAGTGCTGGCTAAATCAGGCGGAAAAACGTTCAGCGAAGCTGAAGTGTTGCAACTGGTGCAGCTGAAAAAATCAGACATTGCGCAGGCGGTTTTTGACACGTCGCTTGCCGCATTTAGCCAGCGCAGCCGGTTGGCATACAGTGGACAACAGATGCTGGAGGAATATGTCTCGTTCTATCAGAATCTGTAGCTATCTGGTGCTACCGCTGCTTTATCTGCTGGTAAACGTCAAACTCGCCCAGCTTGGCGAGAGCTTCCCGATAACTATTGTCACCTTTTTACCCGTTCTGCTGTTGCTGTTTATCGAGCGCATCAATATCAAAAAATTAATGATCGCGCTGGGCGTAGGGGGCGGACTGACGGCATTTAACTATCTGTTCGGTCAGTCACTGGATGCCAGCAAGTACGTGACGTCCGCCATGTTGTTTATCTATACCGTGGTGATTATTGGCATGGTATGGAGTATTCGCTTCAAAACCATTTCATCGCATAACTACATTAAAATCTTGCGCTTTTTCTGGCTGGTTGTGGGACTGGTGGTGGGGTTAGCTGCAGCTGAAATGGCGCAGATAATTCTCAGCGGCGGCAGCAGTTTAATGGAAGTTATTTCGAAATATCTTATTTACAGTAACAGCTATGTTCTGAACTTTATTAAGTTTGGTGGGAAACGAACCACGGCGCTCTATTTCGAACCGGCATTCTTCGCTCTGGCATTAATCTCAATTTGGCTCAGTATCAAACAGTTCGGTATCAAAACACCTAAGTCCGATGCTATGATTCTGGTAGGGATAATATTATCGGGATCGTTTTCAGGAGTAATGACGTTTATTTTGTTTTACCTCCTGGAATGGGCGTTTCAGTACCTAAATAAGGATGCGATAAAAAAGAAACTACCTCTGGCGATAATCTCATTGAGCGTGTTTTTAGTTGGTGTGATATTTGCTTTTCCGTACATCGCAACGCGGCTTGGTGATTTAGGAACTGAAGGTTCGTCATCGTATTATCGTATCGTAGGGCCATTAGTGATGGTCGGTTATTCGTTACTGAACGTTGATGGCGTAGTGAGATTTGGCTCACTTTATGAATACGTCGCGTCATTCGGAATTTTTAACGGTGCAGATGTCGGTAAAACAATAGACAATGGCTTGTATCTGCTGATTATTTATTTTTCATGGTTCGCGGTGATATTAGCCCTATGGTACATGGGGAAAGTCATGAAAATGATGATCAATGCGTTTGGCGATAATCAGAATTATCGGGTGCAGCTTTATCTTTTTACACCATTGTCACTGTTTTTTACTGGTTCAGTATTTAGTCCGGAATACGCATTTTTAATTGTGTGTCCGTTTATTTTGCGCAAGGCGCTGAATATCGCGAGGTAACTCACATGCTGCTCAGTATCATTACCGTCGCCTTTCGCAATCTGGAAGGGCTCGTCAAAACTCACGCGTCGCTGGCACATCTGGCGCAAGCGGGTGATATCAGTTTTGAGTGGATTGTTGTTGATGGCGGCTCCTCGGATGGTACGTCGGCGTTTCTTGAAGGACTCAGTGGAGAACACCGGTTACGGTTTGTCAGCGAGCCGGATAACGGTATCTATGATGCGATGAACAAAGGCATCGCCATGGCGCGCGGGCGGTTTGCACTGTTCCTCAACTCCGGGGATATTCTGCATGCGAATGCGGCTTGTTTTATCCGCCAGCTAAAAATGCAGAGTGACCAAACTATGGTCATTGGCGATGCGTTGCTGGATTTCGGCAATGGCAACAAAATTAAGCGTCGGGCAAAACCGGGTTGGTATATTTATCACAGTCTGCCAGCCAGCCATCAGGCAATATTCTTTCCGCTCTCAGGACTGAATGTCTGGCATTATGATTTGCAATATAAAATATCGTCAGATTACGCGTTGGCAGCCAAATTATACAAATCCGGTTACGCTTTTAAAAAGCTGCGCGGGTTGGTGTCGGAATTTTCTATGGGCGGAGTGTCAACGACGAATAATCTGGAATTGTGCCGGGATGCCAAAAAAGTACAGCGCCAGATATTACATGTGCCTGGTTTTTGGACCGGTTTGTCAGAATATTTACGTCTGCGCACAACCGATAAAGCAAAAACCTTATATGGAAAAACGTAAGAGCACAATATGCAAGACTTAAGCGGATTTAAAGTGCCTGGCGGTTTTCGCGGCGGCGGCGCTATTAAAGTGCAATTATGGTGGGCGGTGCAAGCAACATTATTTCGCTGGTCTCCGCAGGTCATGTATCGCTGGCGTGCATTTTTATTACGGATGTTTGGCGCAAAAATAGGAAAAAACGTAGTCATTCGGCCTTCAGTAAAAATTACTTATCCGTGGAAGCTAACTCTGGGAGATTATGCCTGGGTGGGTGATGACGCGGTTTTATATACGTTAGGTGATATTACGATTGGGGCCCACGCAGTTATTTCGCAAAAAAGTTATTTATGCACCGGGAGTCATGATTATGCCAGCCAACATTTTGATATTAACGCCACACCGATAGTGGTTGGCGATAAATGCTGGCTGGCGACAGATGTCTTTGTCGCGCCTGGCGTAACGATTGGCGATGGCACCGTCG
Organism: Citrobacter sp. ABFQG; assembly: GCF_004322975.1. Classification (NCBI taxonomy): domain Bacteria; kingdom Pseudomonadati; phylum Pseudomonadota; class Gammaproteobacteria; order Enterobacterales; family Enterobacteriaceae; genus Citrobacter; species Citrobacter sp. ABFQG. Next base: position 3,731,271 of record NZ_CP036435.1, on the reverse strand, counting down.
TCGGAGCACGAAGCAGCGTATTTAAATCGCTGCCAGCAAATGTCATTTGTCGGGGAAATCCCGCAGTAGTCACGCGCGAACGCGTCGAGAAAGTTACTCCCTGAGGGGATCACTGAAGAGGTTATAACATGTCAAAAGTCGCTCTCATTACTGGCGTAACCGGGCAGGATGGTTCTTACCTGGCAGAACTCCTGCTGGAAAAAGGGTACGAAGTACACGGTATTAAGCGTCGCGCTTCATCATTCAACACCGAACGTGTGGACCACATCTACCAGGATCCGCATTCAGGCAATCCCAAATTTCATCTGCACTATGGCGATTTGACGGACTCCTCCAATCTGACCCGTATTTTACAGGAAGTCCAACCGGATGAAGTCTATAACCTGGGTGCCATGAGCCACGTTGCGGTGTCGTTTGATTCACCGGAATACACCGCAGACGTTGATGCGATCGGCACCTTGCGCTTGCTGGAGGCGATCCGCTTCCTTGGTCTGGAAAAAAAGACCCGTTTTTATCAGGCGTCCACCTCTGAGCTGTACGGTCTGGTTCAGGAAATCCCGCAGAAAGAGAGCACGCCGTTCTATCCGCGTTCACCGTATGCCGTTGCTAAGCTGTATGCCTACTGGATAACCGTCAACTACCGTGAGTCTTACGGGATGTATGCCTGTAACGGCATTCTGTTTAACCACGAGTCTCCGCGCCGCGGCGAAACCTTTGTCACTCGCAAAATTACCCGGGCGATCGCCAACATCGCTCAGGGGCTGGAGTCTTGCCTGTACCTGGGCAACATGGATTCACTGCGCGACTGGGGGCATGCCAAAGATTACGTCAGGATGCAGTGGATGATGCTGCAGCAGGATAAGCCGGAAGATTTCGTGATTGCCACCGGCGTGCAGTATTCCGTGCGCCAGTTTGTAGAAATGGCGGCAGCTCAACTGGGGATTAAATTGCGCTTTGAAGGTGAGGGCGTGAATGAAAAAGGCATCGTGGTTTCCGTGACCGGACATGATGCGCCGGGCGTGAAGCCAGGCGATGTCATGATTGCCGTTGACCCGCGCTACTTCCGTCCGGCTGAGGTGGAAACGCTGCTGGGCGATCCGGCCAAAGCACATGAAAAACTGGGCTGGAAACCGGAAATCACACTGCGCCAGATGATCTCGGAAATGGTTGCGAACGATCTTGATGCGGCGAAGAAACATTCCCTGCTCAAGTCGCACGGTTACGAGGTCGCCATCGCGCTGGAGTACTGAGGATGAAGACACAACGTATTTTTGTGGCGGGCCATCGCGGGATGGTGGGGTCCGCCATCGTCAGACAATTGTCGCAGCGAAATAATGTGGAGCTGGTGCTGCGTACCCGCGACCAGCTTAATCTGCTGGACGCCAGTGCGGTGCAGGCGTTTTTTGCCGCTGAACGTATTGACCAGGTTTATCTGGCGGCGGCAAAAGTAGGAGGGATTGTGGCAAACAATACTTATCCTGCTGATTTTATTTATGAAAACATGATGATTGAGAGCAACATTATTCATGCTGCACATCTGCATAACGTGAATAAACTGTTGTTTCTCGGGTCATCCTGTATTTATCCCAAGCAAGCTACCCAGCCAATCGCCGAGAGTGAACTGTTGCAGGGGACACTTGAACCGACCAATGAGCCGTATGCGATTGCCAAAATTGCCGGTATCAAGCTGTGTGAATCCTATAACCGACAGTATGGCCGTGATTATCGCTCGGTGATGCCGACCAATCTGTATGGGCCGCATGACAACTTTCATCCGAGTAATTCGCATGTGATCCCGGCGCTGCTGCGCCGCTTTCATGAAGCTCGCGGGCAAAATGCGCCGGATGTGGTGGTATGGGGCAGCGGGACGCCAATGCGTGAATTTCTGCATGTCGACGATATGGCGGCGGCCAGTATCCACGTGATGGAGTTGGCTCAGGAAGTGTTGCAGGAATATACCCAGCCGATGCTGTCGCATATCAACGTGGGGACCGGCGTGGACTGCACCATCCGTGAACTGGCGCAGACTATTGCGGAGGTCGTGGGCTACAAGGGGCGCGTGGTGTTTGACGCCAGCAAACCGGACGGCACACCGCGCAAATTGCTCGACGTTACGCGTCTGCATCAGTTGGGCTGGTATCACGAGATATCTCTGCAAGCGGGGCTTGCCAGTACATATCAGTGGTTCCTTGAAAACCAGCAGCGTTACCGGGGGTAAGCATGTTTTTACGTCATGAGGATTTTGCCACCGTTGTACGTTCAACTCCGCTGATTTCCATCGATTTGATCGTGGAAAACGCCCACGGTGAATTTCTGCTTGGCAAGCGCCTCAATCGTCCTGCGCAGGGGTACTGGTTTGTGCCCGGCGGTCGGGTGCAAAAAGATGAACCGCTGCACGCGGCCTTTGAGCGGCTTACTGAAGCTGAGCTGGGGTTACGTTTACCGCTGTCCGCTGCGCAGTTTTACGGTGTCTGGCAGCACTTCTATGACGACAACTTTTCCGGGGAAGATTTCTCAACGCATTACATCGTGCTGGGATTTCGTCTGCGGGTGTCGGAAAACGACCTGCAACTGCCTGACGTTCAACATGACGCGTACCGCTGGCTGGCAATTGAAGAGATTCTGGCCACTGACCGCGTGCACAACAACAGCTGGGCTTACTTCTGTGAGAAGAGTCAGGCCGGAGCACCCGGGCTATGAAGATCCTTGTGTATGGCATCAACTATTCGCCGGAGTTGACCGGTATCGGTAAATACACCGGTGAAATGGTGGAATGGATGGCGCAACAGGGGCATGACGTACGGGTGATCACTGCGCCGCCTTATTATCCGCAGTGGAAAGTCAACGGTCGCTATTCATCCTGGCGCTACCATCGTGAAGAGGGCGATGCCATCGTCTGGCGTTGCCCGCTGTATGTGCCTGAGCAGCCCTCCACGCTCAAGCGTCTACTGCATTTAGGCAGTTTCGCCCTGAGCAGTTTCTTCCCGCTGCTGGCGCAGCGCCGCTGGAAGCCGGATCGCATCATTGGGGTAGTACCGACACTGTTTTGTACGCCGGGAATGCGCCTGCTGGCGAAGCTGTCCGGGGCGCGCACGCTGCTGCATATTCAGGATTACGAAGTTGATGCCATGTTGGGACTTGGCATGGCGGGCAAAGGCAAGCGCGGTATGGTGGCAAAACTGGCCTGCGCCTTTGAGCGCAGTGGGCTGTTGAATATGGATCATATTTCGACCATTTCTCGCTCAATGATGAACAAAGCACAGGAAAAGGGCGTTGATGCACAGAAGGTTATTTTCTTTCCGAACTGGTCAGAAGTAGCGCGTTTTCGCGATGTGGACGCCGCCGATGCTCTGGCGTTGCGCCAGCAGCTGGGCTTGCCTGATGAAAAAAAAATCATTCTCTACTCTGGCAATATTGGTGAAAAGCAAGGGCTGGAGAGTGTGATCGACGCAGCGGCCCTGTTGAGCGAGCGGCCCTGGCTGTTTGTGATTGTCGGGCAGGGCGGGGGTAAAGCGCGGCTGGAGAGTATGGCCAGCGAACGCGGCCTGAACAATGTGATGTTCTTTCCGCTGCAATCTTATGACGCGCTGCCTGCGCTGCTCAAGATGGCGGACTGTCATCTGGTGGTACAAAAGCGCGGTGCGGCGGATGCCGTACTGCCCTCCAAACTGACCAATATCCTCGCCGTTGGTGGTAACGCGGTGATTACCGCCGAGCCGGAAACCGAGCTGGGGCAACTCTGTAACATTGTTCCAGGCATCGCAGTATGCGTGGAGCCGGAATCGGTAAACGCGCTGGTTTGCGGTATCCAACAAGCGTTGAGTATGCCAAAAGTCAATACGGTGGCACGTGACTATGCCGAACGCACGCTGGATAAAGATAACGTGCTTAGCCAATTTATTGCTGATATTCGGGGTTAATGATGAGTCAAAGCAAACTCTTTCCGGTAGTGATGGCCGGTGGCTCGGGTAGCCGTTTATGGCCTCTGTCCCGCGTATTGTATCCAAAGCAGTTCCTGTGCCTGAAAGGTGATCTCACCATGCTGCAGACAACGATCTGTCGTCTGAACGGCGTGGAGTGTGAAAGCCCGGTGGTTATCTGTAATGAACAACACCGTTTCATCGTCGCGGAACAACTACGGCAACTGCACAAGCTGACTGAGAACATTATTCTCGAACCCGCCGGACGTAACACGGCACCGGCGATAGCGCTGGCCGCACTGGCGGCAAAACGTCAGTGTCCGGGGGAAGATCCGCTGCTGCTGGTATTGGCGGCCGATCACATGATTGCCGACGAAGAGGCATTTCGCGAGGCGGTTCGCAATGCTATGCCCTATGCCAGTGCGGGTAAGCTGGTGACGTTTGGTATCGTGCCGGACCAGCCGGAAACGGGCTATGGCTATATCCGCCGTGGCGAGGTTTCGCCAACGAATACCGACGCCGTGGCGTTCGAAGTGGCGCAGTTTGTTGAAAAGCCCAATCTGGAAACCGCGCAGGCTTATGTGGCGAACGGCGATTACTACTGGAACAGCGGCATGTTCTTGTTCCGTGCCGGACGTTATCTGGAAGAACTGAAAAAATATCGCCCCGACATTCTTCAGGCCTGTGAGAATTCCATGAGTACGGTTGACCCCGATCTCGATTTTATCCGCGTTGATGAACAGGCGTTTCTCGCCTGTCCGGAAGAGTCTGTGGACTATGCGGTAATGGAACGTACGGCGGATGCGGTGGTAATGCCCATGAACGCAGGCTGGAGCGACGTTGGCTCCTGGTCATCGCTGTGGGAAATCAGCGCCCATACCGCCGAAGGCAATGTGCATCATGGCGACGTCATTAGCCACAAAACGGAGAACAGCTACGTGTATGCCGAATCTGGCCTGGTGACGACCGTCGGGGTGAAGGATCTGGTGGTGGTGCAGACCAAAGATGCGGTGCTGATCGCCGATCGCAACGCGGTGCAGGACGTCAAAAAAGTGGTGGAGCAAATTAAAGCTGACGGACGACATGAACACCATATTCACCGTGAAGTTTACCGTCCGTGGGGCAAGTACGACTCCATTGATGCCGGAGACCGTTACCAGGTGAAGCGAATTACCGTTAAACCCGGTGAAGGATTGTCCGTGCAGATGCATCATCACCGGGCTGAACACTGGGTGGTGGTGGCTGGTACCGCGAAAGTGACGATCAATGATGACATCAAACTGCTCGCTGAAAACGAGTCTGTCTATATTCCGCTTGGGGCGACCCATTGTCTGGAGAATCCCGGGAAAATCCCGCTCGATCTGATTGAAGTGCGCTCCGGATCTTACCTCGATGAGGATGATGTGGTGCGGTTTGCGGACAGATACGGGCGCGCCTGATGCAGGATGCGCCGCGCTTATCCGGCCTACAACAACGTAGGCGCGGTAAGCGAAGCGCACCGGGCAATGCATTTAACACTCATTAAAAAGGCTCATTAAGAGTCAGGGCCTCCTGTTGCCTGAAGAGGGGTAAATCATGACGAAATTAACCTGTTTCAAAGCCTACGATATTCGCGGCAGGCTGGGCGAAGAATTGAATGAAGATATCGCGTGGCGTATTGGCCGCGCTTACGGCGAGTTCCTGAAGCCAAAAACGATCGTCCTCGGCGGTGATGTGCGCCTGACCAGCAAGACGCTAAAGCTGGCGCTGGCGAAAGGACTTCAGGATGCGGGGGTGGATGTGCTGGATATTGGCATGTCGGGTACCGAAGAGATTTACTTCGCCACCTTCCACCTGGGTATTGACGGCGGTATTGAAGTGACCGCCAGCCATAATCCGATGGATTACAACGGCATGAAGCTGGTGCGGGAAGGGGCACGGCCCATCAGCGGTGATACCGGTCTGCGCGACGTACAGTGCCTGGCGGAAGCCAACGACTTCCCGGCGGTTGATGAGACAAAACGTGGCCGCTACCAGCGTATTACTACCCGTGATGCCTACATTGACCACCTGCTGGGTTACATCAATCCCGCCAATCTGAAACCGATGAAGCTGGTGCTCAATTCCGGCAACGGCGCGGCAGGTCCGGTGGTTGACGCCATTGAAGCCCGTTTTAAAACATTGGGCGTGCCGGTCGAGTTCATCAAAATCCACAATACGCCGGATGGCAACTTCCCCAACGGTATTCCCAATCCTCTGCTGCCGGAATGCCGGGCTGACACGCGCAACGTGGTGATTGAACACGGCGCCGATATGGGGATTGCCTTCGACGGTGATTTTGACCGCTGCTTCCTGTTCGATGAAAAAGGTCAGTTCATTGAGGGCTACTACATTGTCGGCCTGCTGGCGGAGGCGTTTCTGGAGAAGAATCCGGGGGCGAAGATTATCCACGACCCGCGTCTGTCCTGGAACACCGTGGACGTGGTGACGGCGGCAGGCGGTAAACCGGTGATGTCAAAAACCGGACACGCGTTTATCAAAGAGCGGATGCGCCACGAAGATGCCGTCTACGGCGGTGAAATGAGTGCGCATCACTATTTCCGTGACTTTGCCTACTGTGACAGCGGGATGATCCCGTGGCTGCTGGTAGCGGAACTGTTGTGTCTGAAAGGGCAGTCGCTGGGCGAACTGGTCCGCGACCGGATGGTGGCCTACCCGGCGAGTGGTGAAATAAACAGCACGCTGGCAGAGCCGGCGGCAGCGATTGCGCGCGTGGAGCAGCATTTTTCCCGTGAGGCGCTGACGGTGGACAGAACGGACGGTATCAGCATGTCGTTTGTCGACTGGCGCTTCAATTTACGCTCTTCCAATACCGAACCGGTGGTGCGCCTGAACGTGGAATCGCGCGGAGATATTCCGTTGATGGAAGCGCGAACGCGCACTCTTCTGGCGTTACTGAATCAGTAATGCTGGTGCTTCCTTTGCCCGATTCTGGGCAAAGGGTGACTAACAGGAACCACGATGACACATCTAAAGAAGCGCGAGCGCGCCAAAACCAATGCGTCGTTAATTTCGATGGTGCAACGCTTTTCAGATATCACCATCATGTTTGGCGGGTTGTGGGTAATCTGCGAATTAAGCGGTTTGCCTTTCCTGTACATGCACCTGCTGGTGGCGCTGATCACTCTGGTCGTTTTTCAGATGCTCGGTGGCATAACGGATTTTTATCGCTCCTGGCGTGGTGTCAAAATTACCACTGAGCTGGTGCTGTTGCTGCAAAACTGGACGCTAAGCCTGATTTTTTGCGCAGGTCTGATCGCCTTTAATAATGATTTTGATAACCGTCTCGCCGTCTGGCTGGCGTGGTATCTGCTATCCAGCGTTGGCCTGGTGTTGAGTCGTTCGTTTATTCGCTACGGCGCGGGATGGCTGCGTAATCGCGGTTACAACACTCGCCGGGTGGCAGTGGCAGGGGACCTGCCAGCTGGACAAATGCTACTGGACAGTTTTCGCCATGAACCGTGGCTGGGGTTTGAAGTAGCAGGTATCTATCACGACCCTATCCCTGGAAAAAACTCCCGCGACTGGGCCGGTAATCTGCAACAACTGGTGGATGACGCCAAAGCCTCACGCATTCATAACGTTTATATCGCCATGTCGATGAGCGATGGTGCCAGCGTCAAAAAATTAGTGCGCGAGCTGGCCGATACCACCTGTTCAGTGATCCTTATTCCTGATGTCTTTACCTTCAACATTCTGCATTCACGGATTGAAGAGATGAACGGCATTCCGGTGGTGCCGCTGTATGACACGCCACTCTCGGGAATTAATCGTCTGTTGAAGCGCGCGGAAGATATCGTGCTGGCTTCACTGATCCTGCTACTTATTTCCCCGGTGCTGTGTGGCATAGCACTACTGGTAAAACTGACCTCCAAAGGACCGGTGATTTTCCGCCAGACTCGCTATGGCATGGATGGGAAGCCGATCAAAGTCTGGAAGTTTCGCTCAATGAAAGTGATGGAAAACGATGCGGTGGTGACGCAGGCCACGCAAAACGATCCGCGCGTTACTCCTGTGGGGAATTTCCTGCGTCGGACGTCGCTTGATGAACTGCCGCAGTTTATTAACGTGCTCACCGGGGGGATGTCTATCGTCGGACCACGTCCGCATGCGGTGGCGCATAACGAACAGTACCGCCAACTGATTGAGGGATACATGTTACGCCATAAGGTGAAACCGGGTATTACCGGCTGGGCGCAAATCAACGGCTGGCGCGGTGAAACCGATACGCTGGAAAAAATGGAGAAACGTGTGGAGTTTGACCTCGAATACATTCGCGAGTGGAGCGTGTGGTTCGATATCAAAATTGTTTTTCTGACGATATTCAAAGGCTTTGTTAACAAAGCGGCGTATTAACATGAGCTTACGAGAAAAAACGCTTAATGGCGCAAAGTGGTCGGCGATTGCCACGGTGATCATTATTGGGCTCGGACTTATTCAGATGACCGTCCTGGCGCGAATTATTGATAACCACCAGTTCGGGTTGTTAACCGTGTCGCTGGTGATCATAGCGCTGGCCGATACACTGTCGGATTTCGGTATCGCCAACTCAATTATTCAACGCAAAGAGATTGGTTATCTGGAGCTGACAACGCTGTACTGGCTCAACGTTGGGCTGGGTATCGTGGTATGCGTGGCGATGTTTCTGCTGAGCGAGACGATTGCCCATGTGCTCAATAACCCAGAACTGGCACCGCTCATCAAAACCTTATCACTGGCGTTTGTGGTGATACCGCACGGGCAGCAGTTTCGCGCGCTGATGCAAAAAGAGCTGGCCTTCAACAAAATTGGCATGATTGAAACCAGTTCGGTGCTGGCTGGATTTACCTTTACCGTGGTCAGCGCCCATTTCTGGCCGCTCGCGCTGACGGCCATTCTTGGGTATCTGGTGAATAGTACGCTACGTACGCTGCTGTTCGGCTATTTTGGCCGCCGGATTTACCGACCCGGGCTACATTTTTCACTCGCATCCGTTTCGTCGAACCTGCGTTTTGGCGCATGGCTGACGGCAGACAGCATCATCAATTACATCAATACCAACCTTTCCACGCTGGTTTTAGCCCGCACGTTGGGAGTTGGCGTGGCGGGCGGATTCAATCTTGCGTGGAACGTGGCGGTTGTCCCGCCGATCAAACTGAACCCGATTATCACCCGCGTGCTGTTTCCGGCGTTTGCCAAAATCCAGGACGACAGCGAAAAACTACGGGTGAATTTTTACAAGCTGCTGTCAGTGGTTGGGATTATCAACTTCCCGGCGCTACTGGGACTGATGGTGGTGTCGGATAATGTGGTGCCGCTGGTGTTTGGCGAGAAGTGGAACGGCATTATTCCGGTCCTGCAACTATTGTGCATTGTGGGTTTGCTGCGCTCGGTGGGGAATCCAATAGGATCGCTCTTGATGGCGAAAGCCCGGGTCGATATCAGCTTCAAATTCAATGTGTTCAAAACCATTCTGTTTATTCCTGCCATTTTCATTGGCGGTCATCTGGCGGGGGCGATTGGCGTGACGCTGGGCTTTCTGTTGGTCCAGGTGATTAACACGATCCTCAGCTACTTCGTGATGATCAAACCTGTTCTTGGCTCCAGCTACCGTCAGTACATGCTCAGCCTGTGGCTGCCGTTGTATCTCTCCTTACCAACCCTTGTGGTGAGCTATGCGTTGGGCTTAACCCTGCGCAATCAGGTGCCATTAAGCGCGCTGCTGGGGATCCAGATAGCGGCAGGAGCAGTGGTGTTTGCGCTAATGATTGTGCTGTCGCGCCATCCGCTGGTGGTGGAAATAAAACGCCAATTCTGTCGCAGTGAAAAAATGAAAACCTTGCTCCGTGCGGGATAAGAACAACGTTTTAAGAGGTCATAATGAAATTACTAATTTTAGGCAACCATACCTGCGGGAACCGAGGGGATAGCGCGATCCTGCGCGGTTTGCTGGATGCCATTAACGCGTTGCGTCCCGAGACCGAAGTGGATGTGATGAGCCGTTACCCGGTGAGCTCTTCGTGGTTGTTAAACCGCCCGGTGATGGGCGACCCGCTGTATTTGCAGATGAAGCAACATAACAACGCAGCGGGTGTTATGGGGCGCGTGAAGAAAGTGCTGCGTCGTCGCTATCAGCATCAGGTACTGCTCTCGCGTGTTACCGATTCCGGTAATCTGCGCAATATCGCTATCGCCCAGGGCTTTACCGATTTTGTCCGTCTGCTGTCGCGCTATGACGCCATCATCCAGGTCGGCGGATCGTTCTTTGTCGATCTGTATGGCGTGCCGCAGTTTGAACATGCCCTGTGTTCGTTTATGGCGAAAAAACCGCTGTACATGATTGGTCACAGCGTGGGGCCATTCCAGGATGAGCAGTTTAATCAACTGGCGAACTACGTGTTTGGTCACTGTAATGCGCTAATTTTACGTGAATCCGTCAGTCTGGATCTGATGAAGCGCAGCGCAATTACCACGGATAAAGTCGAAACTGGCGTGGATACGGCCTGGCTGGTTGACAACCATCATGAGGATTTTGAGCCAGGTTATGCGGTACAGCACTGGTTAGACATGGCGGCTAAACAGAAGACCGTTGCCATTACATTGCGTGAGCTGGCTCCTTTTGATAAGCGTCTGGGGACAACGCAGCAGGCCTATGAGCAAGCCTTTTCCGGGGTGGTGAACCGCATCCTCGACGAAGGTTACCAGGTGATAGCGCTGTCAACTTGCACCGGTATTGATAGTTACAACAAAGATGACCGCATGGTGGCGTTAAACCTGCGCCAGTATGTTAACGATCCGGCCCGATATCACGTGGTGATGGATGAACTTAACGATCTGGAGATGGGGAAGATTCTGGGCGCCTGCGATCTGACGGTGGGGACTCGCTTGCATTCTGCCATCATCTCGATGAATTTTATGACGCCTGCCATCGCCATTAACTACGAGCACAAATCGGCCGGGATCATGCAACAACTGGGGTTACCGGAGATGGCTGTTGATATTCGTCATCTTCTCGATGGCGGTCTCGAAGGGAAGGTTGCCGATACTCTCGGACAGTTACCTGAGCTGCGCATACGTCTCGGCGACGCGGTTATGCGCGAACGCGAACGTGGGGTACGCATGGTGCAGTCGGTTTTAACGCGTATTGAGGGGGATAAATGAAGATTGGTTTTTTCCTGCTTAAATTTCCGCTCTCCTCCGAGACATTTGTACTCAATCAGATAACCGCATTTATCGATATGGGCTACGACGTGGAGATTGTCGCTTTGCAGAAGGGCGATCTTGAAAATACTCATGCCTCCTTTAATACCTACCGTCTGGGTGAAAAAACTCGCTGGTTGCTGAATGAACCGGAAAGCAAACTGGCGAAACTGAAATATAGGGCAGCGGCGGCTCTGCACGGTATTACCCGCGCAGCGACCTGGAAAGCGCTTAATGTTGCACGCTATGGTGAGGAGGCGCGCAATCTGATTTTGGCAGCTATTTGCGGCGGGAATCCGCGAGCGTTTGAGGCGGATGTTTTTATTGCTCATTTTGGGCCCGCAGGCGTAACGGCCGCCAAGCTGCGTGAGCTTGGGATGATCCGCGGAAAAATCGCCACGGTATTTCATGGGATTGATGTTTCGCACCGGGGCGTTTTGGCCCGCTATACCCCTGAGTATCAGCAGCTGTTTCAACGCGGTGATTTAATGTTGCCCATCAGCAATCTCTGGGCCGGACGGTTAAAAAACATGGGATGTCCGCCGCAAAAAATTGCCGTCTCGCGTATGGGAATCGATATGACACGCTTTACGCCACGCCAGTTGAAATCGCCAACTGCACCGCTGGAAATAATCTCTGTTGCCCGGTTAACCGAGAAAAAAGGACTGCACCTCGCCATCGAAGCTTGTCGTCAGTTAAAAGAGCAGGGCGTTTCATTTCGTTATCGAATTCTGGGTATCGGCCCTTGGGAGCGTCGTTTACGTACGCTGATCGAGCAATATCAACTCGATGGCGTTATTGAGATGCCCGGCTTTAAGCCCAGTCATCAGGTAAAGGAGATGCTTGAACAGGCGGATGTATTTTTGCTGCCTTCGATCACCGGAAGAGACGGCGATATGGAAGGGATCCCGGTGGCACTGATGGAGGCGATGGCGGTGGGTATTCCGGTGATTTCCACCGTTCACAGCGGGATCCCGGAGCTGGTCGAGTCGGGTAAATCAGGCTGGCTGGCACCGGAAAACGACGCGCAGGCACTGGCAGAGCGTTTAGCGGCATTTAGCCTGCTCGACAGTGAGCAGGTACAGTCGATTGTGCAGTGTGCGCGTGAAAAAATTGAAAATGAATTTAATCAGTTAGCTATCAATAAACAGTTAGCCAGTCTGCTGCAAACGATGTAAATCGAGGTTGTATGTCAGAGAACAAACTCTCACGCCGTACTTTTCTGACGGCGGGCTCTGCGCTTGTCGTGCTGCATTCTCCCGTTGTTCGCGCGCTTGAATCATCGGGCAGCGTCAACATTCAGGATTACAACCCACAGGATTGGGTGGCCTCTTTCAGGCAGGCGTTCAAAGAAGGGCAAATGGTCGTCGTACCAAAAGGCCTGGAATGTAAGGATCTCAATACTGCTATTGTTATTCCGCCAGGCAAAACGCTCTTCATACAAGGGCGAATAAGTGGCAATGGCCGTGGGCGCTTTATTCTGCAGGATGGATGCAAAGTGGTGGGCGAGCAGGGCGGGAGCCTGAAGAACGTTACCCTGGATGTGCGTGGTTCGGACTGTGTAATAAAAAGGATTGCCATGAGCGGTTTCGGTCCGGTGACGCAAATCTATATCGGCGGTAAAACTTCAAGGCTGATGCGTAATCTGATTATTGATGATATTACTGTCACACGCGCTAACTATGGGATTTTACGTCAGGGTTTTCATAACCGAATGGATGGCGTAAAGATTACAAACTGCCGATTTAGCGATCTCCAGGGAGATGCCATTGAGTGGAATGTGGCTATCAACGACAGCAACATCCTCATTTCTGACCATGTCATTGAACGTATTAACTGTACCAATGGCAATGTGAACTGGGGCATCGGTATCGGGCTGGCGGGCAGTACCTATGACAATAGCTATCCCGATGAACTGGCGGTGAAAAACTTCGTGGTGGCGAACATCACCGGTACCGACTGTCGGCAGTTAGTTCATGTGGAGAACGGCAAGCATTTTATCATTCGTAATATTACCGCGCGAAATATCACACCGGATTTCAGTAAGAAAGCAGGCATTGATAATGCGACGGTTGCTATTTATGGATGTGATAACTTCGTGATTGATAATATCAATATGGAGAACAGCGCAGGTATGCTCATTGGTTATGGCGTCATCAAAGGTCGATATTTATCCATTCCACAAAACTTTAAGCTAAATAATATCCATCTCGATAACACCAAACGTGAATACAAATTACGCGGAATTCAGATCTCCTCTGGTAATGCAACGTCATTCGTGGCCATCACCAACGTGGAGATGAAGCATGCCACGCTTGAGTTGCACAACCAACCGCAGCACCTTTTTTTACGTAACGTCAGGGTGATGCAGCAATCGGCTACGGGTCCCGCACTTAAGATGCACTTCGATCTGCGCCAGGACGTACGCAGTAAGTTTATGGCTAAGCAGGACACCTTGCTATCACTGGCGAATATCCATGCGGTAAACGAAAGCGGGCAAAGTTCAGTTGACATTGACCGGGTAAACCATCAGGTGGTGAATGTTGAAGCGGTGAATTTTCGACTACCGGGGCAGGGGAGGTAACTTTGCGACCATTCCTGGCTCAAGTCGCACATACTTGAGCTTAAGATTACTGCATTCTACAGATAAGCGGCGTAACATACGCGGCAACTGTACAATGTAATTCATACTGGCTAAAACAAGCTAAAAAGCTATAATTCAGCAACTAATGAATAGGTGAATGACTTAATGATTAATTTGAAAGCAGTTATTCCGGTAGCGGGTCTGGGGATGCACATGTTGCCAGCCACTAAGGCAATCCCTAAAGAGATGCTGCCGATCGTAGACAAGCCGATGATTCAATACATTGTCGACGAAATTGTAGCTGCAGGTATCAAAGAAATCGTTCTGGTAACTCATGCGTCTAAGAACGCGGTTGAGAACCACTTCGACACTTCTTACGAACTCGAATCGTTGCTTGAGCAGCGTGTTAAGCGCCAGTTATTAGCCGAGGTGCAGTCTATCTGTCCTCCGGGCGTGACTATCATGAACGTCCGTCAGGCTCAGTTACTGGGTCTGGGTCACTCCATTCTTTGTGCTCGTCCTATCATTGGTGATAACCCGTTTGTCGTGGTATTACCTGACGTTATTCTGGATACCGCAAGTGCGGATCCGCTGCGCTACAACCTCGCTGCTATGGTTGCTCGTTTTAATGAAACCGGGCGCAGTCAGGTGCTGGCTAAGCGTATGGAGGGCGATCTGTCTGAATACTCTGTTATTCAAACCAAAGAGGCTTTGGACAACGAAGGTAAAGTCAGCCGTATCATTGAGTTCATCGAAAAACCGGATCAGCCGCAAACGCTGGATTCCGATCTGATGGCCGTAGGACGCTATGTACTTTCTGCTGATATCTGGGCAGAGCTGGAAAAAACTGCTCCAGGTGCCTGGGGACGTATTCAGCTGACTGATGCCATTGCAGAGTTGGCTAAAAAACAGTCTGTTGATGCGATGCTGATGACGGGTGACAGCTACGACTGCGGTAAAAAGATGGGCTACATGCAGGCGTTTGTGAAGTATGGGCTGCGTAGCCTGAAAGAAGGTCCGAAGTTCCGTAGGAGCATCGAGAAGCTACTGAGCGAGTAGATATTTACAGGTCTTTGTGACGGTAAGCCAGAAAAAATAGCGGCAGCTAACATCCAAGCTTCTATGCTTTAAGCAATGGAATGTTACTGTCGCTTTTTTATGAAAAATGACCAATAACAACAAGTTAACCTACCAAGTTTAATCATGGCTTTGTCAGATTTTTTCTTGTTTCTGCTGGCATTTGGTAAGACAATTAGCGTTTGAATTTAACAGAGCTTTGCGATAGCTGGCGGGGCTGGTTACATCTTTGGAATTTAGGTAGTGCTCTGGTAGCTGCAAGGCCAGGGGCGGTAGCATACCTAAAAATGTGCAGGCTTCTGCAGGTTTTCAAAAAATAGAGTTATGAGTCTAATAAAGAATAGTTTTTATAATTTGGCAGGTTTTGCAATTCCAACATTAATTGCTGTACCTGCCTTAGGTTATCTTGCTCGAGTTATAGGCGTCGAAGCTTTTGGTATATTCACATTGGCATTTGCAATTGTGGGTTATGCTAGTATTTTTGATGCAGGGCTCAGTCGTGCTGTCATTCGAGAAATTTCTATTTATCGTGATGACTTGCAAGAACAGTATAAAATTATCGCCACATCAGGTATAGTAGTATTGTTTATGGGCTGTACGGCCGCAATTCTTTTATTACTGAGTGTACCGCATCTTAATTCGTTTTTAAAAGTGTCAGTAGATATGAGAGATGAAGTTCGTCAGTCTTTCATATTACTGGCATTTATTATTCCAATTTATCTATTAAATCAGATATGGTTAGCATGGTTGGAAGGCCATGAGAAATTTATTAACATTAATATACAGCGTTCAATTAGTAATTCAGCAATTGCTGGGCTCCCTGCTTTATGCTGTATTTTCCAGCCTACATTAAAATCCGCGATCATTGGTTTAATATTCGGTAGGTTAATTTCATTTATAATTACATGTTTTATTTGTAGAAAAATAATAATTTCCAGTGGTATAAATTTTAGCAGGAAAACATTTATACGGCTTATAAAATTTGGAGGATGGCTAACGATTAGTAATATAATCAGCCCTATGATGGTCTATTTTGATCGGTTTGTAGTGTCAAATTTATTAGGCGCGGGTAAAGTCGCTTTTTATACTGCCCCCTCAGAAGGCATCGGTCGACTATTAAATATTCCAGCTGCTTTAGCAAGAGCCTTATTTCCTAAGCTTAGTTATGCGCAATCAGCTGAGGAAAGAATAAAGCTTGAAAAGCAAAGTATTCTATTGATGTCTATTATTTGTGTTCCCGTGGTCATCATATGCTTGTTCTTTTCAAAGCAGCTAATGTCCTTATGGATGGGAGAGGAGTTTGGCATTCATTCAGCGCACATCTTACAGGTCCTAATTGTAGGGTTTTATTTTAACGCCTTAGCTCAGATCCCATATTCACTAATACAGGCCGCAGGAAAAGCTAAGTTTACAGCATTTATTCATCTTTCTGAGATAATCCCGTATCTTATCATTCTGTATGTTTTAACTTTACATTATGGATTATTAGGTACAGCTATCGCTTGGACAGGCCGAGTAGCTTTAGATGCGCTGTTGCTAAAGATTGTATCAAATAAATTACGAATTTATAAAAGATAAATTAATATGGACTACAAAATATTTGCAATCATTGTCACCTATAATCCGGATAATTCAGTACTTGATGAGTTTGTCAGAAAAATAACACATCAGGTATCTAAGGTGATTATTGTTGATAATAGTGAGCCTTCACAAGTTAATAGCTACAAGGATGTGGATATTGTTCGACTGAATGACAATGTCGGTATCGCTGAGGCGCAAAATATAGGGTTGCAGAAAGCGATGGATGAAAATTGTGATTTCATTTTTACCTTTGATCAAGACTCGCAGATTTCAGATTCATACTGCAAAAAAATGATTGCTGAGTATAATAAATTTAAAGATCAGTATCCTATTGCTTGCATAGGTCCAACAATTAATCAGCAATCAACAGATCATCAACCAAAACATTTGGAACTAGCTGAGAAAGATTTTATTATTTCTTCTGGCGCTCTTTTTCCTCTACATGCCTTTCAAACCGTGGGGATGTTTAAAGCCGATTGGTTCATCGATATGATTGATGTTGAGTGGAGCCATCGTGCACGAAAGAAAGGATATCTTTCTTTTGAAACTCCACGTGTAATAATGAACCATAATATTGGTGAAAACGAGTATCCAAAACTCTTTATTTGGGAGGTTAGAATAGGCTCGCCTGTACGACAATATTATCTTGTACGAAATTGGATTTTCTCATTAAAATCAAAGAGTTTTGACATGAGGAGCAAACTTATAATTATTTTTCTTTTGCTAAAAAAAATACCTCTTTTTGCGATTATGACACCCAAAAGGAAACGAATTAAATTTATTTTGCAAGGTATTTGGGATGGAGTTATAGGCAAAGGAGGAAAATACTCATATTAAAATGAGTGTTTAAATAACTATGAATCAGGATATCCATGTTGATGTTATTCTTGCTGCTCATAATGGTGCCAAATTTATTCAGCAGCAAATTTTTTCTATTTTGGAACAATCGCATACGGCGCTAAATTTAATTGTTACAGATGACGGGTCTTCTGATGGTACAGTTGACCTTATTCATAATATTTCGAAGCAAGATCCTAGGGTTAGTTGTCATGTTTGTAATAATGCCGCAGGAGTTGTGAAAAACTTCAATAATGGAATCCAATTCAGTACAGCGGATTATATTCTTTTTTGCGATCAAGACGATGTGTGGGAAAAAGATAAAATAGAACTGATGCTTAATGAGATTCGTGAACAAGAGATAATCAACGGAGAAAAAGTCCCTTGTTTAGGCTTTTCAAACCTTAGAATAGTTGATGAAAATCTTAACTTAATAAATGATGATTTTTACAATTATTCAAAACTTGATCCGAATAATAATTTGGCATTAAATTATTTAACTTGGCGATCGTCGGTTTATGGCTGTACAGTTATTATGAATTCAATACTTCTCAAAATGGCCGGAATGGTGCCTGAGCATATTGCAATGCATGATCACTGGTATGCTTTTCAGGCTGCGAGGAGTGGGAAAATATTTTATCTGGCTCGGCCTCTTGTTAATTATCGCCAACACTCAGCAAACGTTGTAGGTGCCCAACAACGTAGTACCTTCGCTAGAGCTAAAAGAGTGAAAAAGACCTTATCAGGAATTAAGCGCTCAGTCGTATCGGCGCGAATAATGCTTAATCTGTTAGAAAATAATGAATGTAAAAGGAAATTAACTTTTTTACAAAAGATACGTTTCTTGCATAAATATGTTAAACCCTATTATACTGAGAGGTTTGCCTACAGTGTAATTTTCTCAATACTTTGGTTGATTTATGAATAAGCTAATTGTTCTTTCCGGTGTTAATATGGTTGAAGGCGGTATTTTGACCGTATTCAGGACGATGATCACTACATTTAGCAAAGTCTCTGGGGTGAGGTTAATTTGCTTGGTTCACGATGTCAATCTATTTGAACAATTTAAGTCACAAGAAAATATTGAATTTTATGAGTATAAAAATATTAAAACAGGCTGGCTTAAAAGACTCAAGTTTGAATATATAACTAGCTTTACATTGAGTAAAGAACTAAATCCAGATGCTTGGATATGTCTGCACGATATGTCTGCACGGGTAGCTACGGCCAACCAATTTGTGTATTGCCATAACCCATCTCCATTTTATCAGGCAAGTCATCTCGATCTTAAGTATGATCGAACTTTTTTCTTGTTTACCAAACTTTACAAATATTTATATCGCGTTAATATCAAATCTAATAAGCTAGTCATTGTGCAACAGCAATGGATTGCAAAGTATTTTAAGGAAAACTATAGTATTAATAATTTGTTGGTTGCCCGCCCTGAGGCAGAAAATATAAGAAACCGTGAAACCGCTCAATGCAACTCAGTGTCTACTGGAGTAAAAAGATTGCTGTACCCAGCATTTCCAAGAACTTTTAAAAATTTCAATATACTTCTTGATGCGATGGCAATCTTAAAAAAACAACAAATACATATCTATAATAAATTAAACATAATATTGACCTTTAATAAAGGAATGACGAAATTTGGAGATTTTATTATTTTTGAGTGTGAAAGGCGTGGGTTGCAAAATATACATTTCATTGGTCTGAAAAGTAAAGAAAAATTAGATGATATATATCGCAATGAAACCGATGCTCTAATTTTCCCTTCTAAGCTTGAAACATGGGGTCTTCCTCTTTCTGAAGCAAAAGAGTTTAAATTACCAATTCTTTCTGCCGATCTACCCTATGCTCATGAGACAATAGGAAATTATGAAAGAGTGAACTTTTTCAAACCTGATGATGCTGTTTTGTTGGCCGAAAAATTAGCTGCCTTTTCCCAAGGTGAAGATATTTTCGGGCCGACTACATTTACTGATGATCCTGCATATTTGGTTAGTCACAGTTGGGCTGAGTTAGCGAAACAGATTATTGATTCTTTGGAAATGAAATAATGAGCTCTACTTTAAAAATTGGTATTGCGGTAGTGACTTATAATGGTGGGGAAATTTGGGAGAAAGCGGCGCAAGCTATTCATCTAAATTGTCAACCCGGTACTGATGTCGTGGTTGTGGACTCACAAAGTAAGGACAACACCCAAGCAGTTGCCCAACAGTATGGATTTATTGTCCATGAGATCCAGCAGCATGATTTTAATCATGGTGGTACTCGTAATCTAGCTATGGATATTTTTCATGATAAGGATTATGTTATTTTTCTGACTCAGGATGCTATTCTTGAAACTAGAAATAGTGTGGCTACATTAATCAATTTTATGGTCGAAAATGATCTATGCGCTGCATATGGTAAGCAACTTCCTCATATTGATGCTAATCCAATAGCTGCCCATGCACGTGAATTTAATTATGGATGCGAGTCGTTGATAAATCAGCTAGATTGTATCCCTATTCGTGGCATCAAAACTGCTTTCATGTCTAATTCATTTTCCGCTTATAAAGTAGATGATTTTCAGCGTATTGGTGGTTTCCCAACTGACACTATCCTTTGTGAAGATATGTTTTTTGCGGCGAAAGCTATTCAACATAATCTAAAAACAGGCTATTGCTCTGAGGCTGCAGTCCGTCATTCACATAATTACTCAATTATCGAAGAATATAAGCGTTATTTCGATATTGGTGTTTTCCATCAAGATGAACCGTGGATTCAGAAAAAGTTTAATGCAGTATCGTCAGAAGGTAATAGATTTATTAAGTCAGAGGTGATTTATCTAATGAGACATAATCCATTGTTAATTATTAAAGCATTTATGAATAATGTGGCAAAATTAATTGGATACAAAATTGGATTAAGATATAAAAATCTCCCGCTTAGTGTCATAAAAAAAATGAGTATGCACAGGAATTACTGGAAGAATTCTTATAATAGGTGAGTCATGTTAAAGAATAAGTTTAAGCATAATGTACCGAAATATGTTTTCGCAAGTGTTGATTTTTTTGTCTATATATCCTCTCTTTTTGTAGCAATGATGCTTACCAAGCATTTTTTTGGCGGTGACTTATCACCTTTTCTGCCTGGGGAAGATTATAATTACCGAGTACTCTCTCACTTCATTCTTGGATTCGTCGCTGTAGCGTGGTTTGGAATTCGCTTACGCCATTATACATACAGGAAACCATTCTGGAATGAGCTAAAAGAAATACTACGAACAGTCATCATTTTCGCTGTAATAGATTTGGCGATCGTCGCGTTTTCAAAATGGCATTTTTCTCGCTATCTTTGGGCTTTTACTTGGTGTGGGATTTTTATATTTATACCGGTCGGCCGAAATTTAGTTAAGCGATTCCTAAAAAAGATAGGTATGTGGAAAAAGAAAACTATTATTCTAGGTGGCGGTGTTAACGCTTATGATGCATATCAAGCATTAATGAGTGAAAAGAACTTAGGCTATGATATTCAATATTTATATACTGTCAATGGCAAAGTTGAACCTATTAGTGAAGATATTAAGCTTCTTACAGAAGAGGAAGATATCTACAAAATTGAAGATTTTAGAAACATCCAATTTATCCTTGCATTTGATGATGGTGACTATCAACAATTAGATCGATGGCTTAAAAATCTCACAAAGAAAAAATGTCGTTCGATTTCAGTAATACCTACAATTCGTGGTGTGCCATTGTATGGAACAGATATGGCATTCATCTTTAGCCATGAAGTCTTATTACTTAGAGTAAATAACAATCTAGCTAAACGTAGTTCTCGTTTTGTTAAACGAACTTTTGATATTATAGTCTCTAGCTTTCTTTTAATTTTACTTTCCCCACTACTTATTTATCTGAGCCTTAAAGTAAAGAAAGACGGTGGGTATGCTATTTATGGGCATGAAAGGGTCGGTCGAAAAGGAAACTTATTTAAATGTCTTAAATTTCGCTCAATGGTGATGAATTCGCAGGAGGTGCTACAAAACCTGCTTGAAAGTGATTCTCAAGCCAGAGATGAATGGGAAAAAGACTTTAAGTTACGAGATGACCCTCGAATTACTCCAATAGGAAAATTTATTCGACGTACCAGCTTGGACGAACTTCCGCAACTCTTTAATGTTTTGAAAGGTGAGATGAGCTTAGTAGGTCCGCGACCAGTTATCGCTGAGGAACTACTACGCTATAACGATGAAGCTGATTACTACCTCATGGCAAAACCAGGTATGACTGGTTTATGGCAGGTAAGTGGACGAAATGATGTCGATTATGAAAAACGTGTATATTTTGATTCATGGTACGTTAAAAACTGGTCTCTATGGAATGATATCGTTATTTTATTTAAAACAATTAGTGTCGTTTTAAAACGCGACGGTGCTTATTAATCCTATTAAAGGTGCGATGATGAAAGTTATTGATACTAAGATCAATGGTGTTAAGATCATAGAACCCAAAGTATTTGAAGATGTACGTGGTTTCTTTTTGGAAACATTTAACGCCCAGCGTTATAAGAAAATGTTAGATATTGAACATGATTTTATCCAGGATAACCATTCACGTTCAGTCAAAAATGTTTTACGCGGCTTACATCTCCAGACCAATAATCCACAAGGCAAGTTAGTTCGTGTGGTCCATGGAGAAGTACTTGATGTGGCCGTTGATATCCGTAAAAATTCACCAACTTTTGGTCTTTGGGAGTCAGTAATTCTTAGCGAAAGCAATAAAAAACAATTTTGGATCGCGCCAGGACTTGCTCATGGTTTTGTTGTTCTCTCTGATGTCGCTGATTTTGAATATAAGTGTACAAATTATTACGATCCTGCAAGTGAAAAATGTATTTTATGGAATGATGCTGATCTGAATATTGAATGGCTGGTATCCGATCCTATTCTTTCTGATAAGGATATGAAAGGATTAACTTTTAAAGAATATGCTTCTCAACTTTAATTTATAGGTCTATTTGATGAAAATTCTGGTAACAGGCGGTGCGGGCTTTATTGGTTCTGCAGTGGTTCGATATATTATAAATAATACCGCTGACTATGTTGTCAATGTTGATAAATTGACCTACGCAGGTAATCTAGAATCGTTAAAAAGCATTGCTGATAATGAGCGTTATTCTTTCGAGAAAGCAGATATTTGCGATAAAGCTGACATTGAACGCATTTTCGAACGTCATCAACCTGATTTAATTATGCATTTGGCTGCAGAAAGCCATGTAGATCGCTCAATTTCTGGTCCGGCAGATTTTATTGAAACGAATATTGTAGGTACATACACATTGTTAGAGGTGTGTAGAGCTTACTGGAATAACTTAGAAAGTTCACGTAAAGAAGCGTTCCGATTTCATCATATTTCAACTGATGAGGTTTACGGTGACTTACCGCACCCGGATCAATGGGAAGGCGATAATGATTCATTACCGTTGTTCACCGAGGAAACAGCTTATGCACCAAGCAGCCCATATTCAGCTTCAAAAGCATCCAGTGATCATTTGGTGCGTGCGTGGAAGCGGACTTACGGTTTACCGACAATTGTTACTAATTGCTCTAATAACTATGGTCCATATCACTTTCCAGAAAAACTTATACCTCTGGTGATACTGAATGCCCTTGAAGGAAAACAATTGCCAATCTATGGCAAGGGTGATCAAATTCGAGACTGGCTATATGTAGAGGATCATGCACGTGCGCTTTATTGCGTATTGACTAAAGGCACGCCAGGAGAAACCTATAACATAGGCGGGCATAATGAGAAAAAAAATATTGAAGTGGTTCATGCAATTTGTGATTTACTTGATGAACTCGTTCCATCTTCAACTTCATACCGTGAACTAATTAGCTGGGTTGCAGATCGACCGGGCCATGACCGTCGTTATGCTATAGATGCGGATAAAATCAAAAATGAACTTAATTGGTCCCCTCAGGAAAGCTTTGAGTCCGGGATTCGCAAGACTGTCCAGTGGTATCTCGACAATACAGAGTGGATAAATAATGTGAGAAGCGGGGAGTATGCTAACTGGATTAAGCATAACTATAAGGATCGAGTGTAATGAATATACTATTATTTGGTAAGGGCGGGCAGGTAGGTTGGGAGCTACAGCGGGCATTGGCCCCTTTGGGTAAATTGACTGCACTAGATTTTAATTCTAGTGAGTATTGTGGTGATTTTGCCAATCCCGAAGGGATTGCCGAAACTATACGCCGAATCAAACCTGATGTTATTGTTAATGCTGCTGCATATACCGCAGTTGACAAAGCAGAGTCCGAATCTGAGTTGGCGTATATAGTGAATGCCGAGAGTGTTGGGGCTATTGCATCGGAAGCCAAAAAGATCGATGCTTGGGTTATCCACTACTCCACTGATTACGTTTTCCCTGGTGATGGTGACATTGCAAAGAAAGAAACTGACCCGACGAATCCGCTCAATGTTTATGGTGAAACCAAACTAGCTGGTGAGCAATTATTGCAGCAACATTGTGAAAAATATCTTATATTTCGTACTAGCTGGGTCTATGCTGGTAAAGGGAATAATTTTGCCAAGACTATGCTAAGATTGGCAAAAAAAAATGTGACTTTGTCGGTTATCTGTGACCAATTTGGTGCACCGACTGGTGCTGAGTTGCTTGCTGATTGCACTGCTCACGCCATTATCACCGCACAAGCTAGGCCAGAAGTCGCTGGCTTATATCATTTGGTTGCATCTGGGGTTACAACTTGGGCTGATTACGCTGAATTGGTTTTTGCTCAAGCACGTAAAGCAGGGATTGAATTAGCTGTTAAGGATGTCAGAAAAATATCAACGAGTGAATATCTGACACCAGCTTGCCGTCCTGGAAACTCCCGTCTTTCAACGGAAAAATTTCAGACGACTTTCAATCTGCAGTTACCACAATGGCAGGTTGGTGTGAAGCGGATGTTGGCTGAACTATTTACCGCATCGTCACTTTGATCCCTACTCTTTGGCATAAACACTATTTGAGATAAAAAATGACAACTCGTAAAGGTATTATTTTAGCAGGTGGTTCAGGAACACGACTTTACCCAGTTACAATGGCGGTGAGTAAGCAATTATTACCGATCTATGATAAACCGATGATTTACTATCCACTGACCACGTTAATGCTGGCAGGGATTCGAGATATACTTATTATCAGTACACCCCAGGATACGCCTCGATTTGAACAACTGCTAGGTGATGGGAGTCAGTGGGGACTGAACTTAAAGTATAAAATACAGGATAGTCCTGATGGTCTGGCTCAGGCTTTCATTATTGGTGAAGAGTTCATAGGTGATGATAGTTGTGCGCTAGTGTTAGGTGATAATATTTTCTACGGTCATGATTTACCAAAATTACTTTCAAACGCAGTGAAAAAAGAATCAGGTGCGACTGTTTTTGCTTATCATGTCAATGATCCAGAGCGATATGGCGTAGCCGAGTTTGATGAGACAGGCAAGGCTATCTCCTTAGAAGAGAAGCCCGCAAAACCTAAAAGTAACTATGCAGTGACTGGACTTTATTTCTATGATAATAGTGCAGTTTCCCTAGCTAAGACCCTGAAGCCTTCGGCGCGCGGTGAGCTAGAAATCACAGATATTAATCAACTTTATCTGGAGCAAGGAAATCTCTCCGTTGAGATGATGGGACGTGGTTATGCGTGGCTTGATACTGGTACTCACCAGAGTCTCATCGAAGCTAGTAATTTTATTGCAACTATTGAAGAACGTCAGGGGTTAAAAGTTGCTTGCCCGGAGGAGATTGCATTCCGTAAAGGATTTATCACTGCTGACCAGGTTCTCAAACTTGCTGAACCGATGGCAAAGAATAACTATGGAAAATATCTTGCTAAATTGATTAAATAGTTATTGTGAACTCATAATATACACACTTGAGTTTTTAGATGAATTGTATTCCTGAGCGACTAATGTTGCTTTTAAAGGAAGATATGTATCACTTAATTTTCATCAGGTGGTACATAATCAAATTTCAATTGTTTTTATAGTTCGTGTTTTATATTGAACCTAACTTCAATTCTATTATTATTTTGTGATTAATTCAGTGATTTTGACTGTTTGATTTTTGCTATTTTGTGAAATTAAAGGCTATTCAAAATTGCTATTATCGAGTTAATATCTAGACCACATCTCAAGCCGCGTTTACGTCGCGCGGTGACCACACCTGACAGGAGTATGTAATGTCCAAGCAACAGATCGGCGTCGTCGGTATGGCAGTGATGGGGCGCAACCTGGCGCTCAACATCGAAAGCCGTGGTTATACCGTCTCCATCTTCAACCGCTCCCGCGAGAAAACTGAAGAAGTTGTTGCCGAGAACCCGGGTAAGAAACTGGTTCCTTATTACACGGTGAAAGAGTTCGTCGAGTCTCTTGAAACCCCACGTCGTATCCTGTTAATGGTGAAAGCGGGTGCTGGCACCGATGCTGCTATTGATTCCCTGAAGCCGTATCTGGATAAAGGCGACATCATCATTGATGGTGGTAACACCTTCTTCCAGGACACCATTCGTCGTAATCGTGAACTGTCAGCTGAAGGCTTCAACTTCATCGGTACCGGCGTGTCCGGCGGTGAGGAGGGGGCCTTGAAAGGTCCGTCTATTATGCCTGGCGGCCAGAAAGAAGCGTACGAACTGGTTGCGCCGATTCTGACTAAAATCGCCGCTGTTGCTGAAGATGGCGAACCGTGCGTGACCTATATCGGTGCCGATGGCGCAGGTCACTATGTGAAGATGGTGCACAACGGGATCGAATATGGCGATATGCAGCTGATTGCGGAAGCCTATTCTCTGCTGAAAGGCGGTTTGAACCTGTCTAACGAAGAGCTGGCAACTACTTTCACCGAGTGGAATGAAGGCGAGCTGAGCAGCTATCTGATCGACATCACCAAAGATATCTTCACCAAGAAAGACGAAGAGGGTAAATACCTTGTTGATGTGATCCTGGACGAAGCGGCGAACAAAGGCACCGGTAAATGGACCAGCCAGAGCTCTCTGGATCTGGGCGAACCGCTGTCGCTGATCACCGAATCCGTATTCGCTCGCTACATCTCTTCTCTGAAAGACCAGCGCGTTGCGGCATCTAAAGTGCTGTCTGGCCCGCAGGCTAAACTGGCTGGTGATAAAGCAGAGTTTGTTGAGAAGGTCCGTCGCGCGCTGTATTTGGGCAAAATCGTCTCTTATGCTCAGGGCTTCTCTCAACTGCGTGCCGCATCTGACGAATACAACTGGGATCTGAACTACGGCGAAATTGCGAAGATCTTCCGCGCGGGCTGCATCATTCGTGCGCAATTCCTGCAGAAAATCACCGACGCCTATGCTGAAAACAAAGGCATCGCGAACCTGCTGCTGGCTCCGTATTTCAAAAATATCGCTGACGAATATCAGCAAGCGCTACGTGATGTAGTGGCTTATGCTGTGCAGAACGGTATTCCGGTACCGACCTTCTCTGCAGCGATAGCCTACTACGACAGCTACCGCTCTGCGGTACTGCCGGCTAACCTGATCCAGGCCCAGCGCGACTACTTTGGTGCACATACGTATAAACGCACCGATAAAGAAGGCGTGTTCCACACCGAATGGCTGGATTAATCTGATTTAGTCTAACTGTGAATCCAGGCCCGGAGCGCTCCTCCGGGCTTTTTTATTGCCAAAAAATGGGATTCAGTCAGGTCCGATATCCGGTGTTGTAGCAAATCACGATATACTGGCGCAATGCAGAGCCGATGCGCCACGTTGTTGGCAGCGTGTTCACCCTCAAATGTTCAACCGGAAGAAGTTACACAGCGAATGAAGATAACTATCTCAGGAACAGGTTATGTAGGTTTGTCGAACGGTATTCTGATTGCCCAGCACCACGAAGTGGTCGCTCTGGATATCGTTCCGACGAAGGTCGAGATGCTGAATCAGAAAAAATCGCCGATCGTTGATAAGGAGATCGAAGAATATCTGGCGACAAAACAGCTGAATTTCCGTGCAACGACCGATAAGTATGATGCTTACCGCGACGCGGACTACGTTATCATCGCGACACCGACTGATTACGATCCGACAACTAACTACTTTAACACTTCGAGCGTCGAGTCAGTGATCCGCGATGTGGTCGAAATCAACCCAAATGCGGTGATGGTAATTAAATCAACGATTCCGGTTGGCTTTACGAACTCCATTAAAGAACAGTTGGGTATCGACAATATTTTCTTTTCGCCAGAATTCCTGCGTGAAGGTCGTGCGCTATACGACAACTTGCATCCGTCCCGTATCGTTATTGGTGAACGTTCCGAACGAGCCGAGCGTTTTGCCGCGTTGCTGCAGGAAGGTGCGGTTAAAAAAGACATTCCGACGCTGTTTACCGACTCTACTGAAGCCGAAGCCATCAAGTTGTTCGCTAACACCTATCTGGCGTTACGTGTTGCCTACTTTAACGAGCTGGATAGCTATGCAGAAAGTCTTGGCTTGAACTCACGGCAGATTATTGAAGGTGTGTGCCTGGATCCGCGTATCGGTAATCACTACAACAATCCGTCATTCGGCTATGGTGGTTACTGCCTGCCGAAAGATACTAAGCAGTTGCTGGCTAACTACGCGTCTGTACCGAATAACATTATTGGCGCGATTGTTGATGCGAACCGTACGCGTAAGGACTTCATTGCAGATTCTATTCTTGCGCGTAAGCCTAAGGTGGTCGGCGTGTACCGTTTGATCATGAAAAGTGGTTCCGATAATTTCCGGGCATCATCGATTCAGGGCATCATGAAGCGCATTAAAGCCAAGGGCGTACCCGTTATTATCTATGAACCGGTCATGGAAGAGGATGAATTTTTCCATTCCCGAGTTGTGCGTGATCTTAATGCGTTCAAAAATGAAGCGGATATTATTATTTCTAACCGCATGACGTCAGAATTAGCTGATGTTGCCGATAAAGTTTATACCCGCGATTTGTTTGGTAGTGATTAATCTCGTCTCCATAAAAAAGGCCTTATAAAAGGCCTTTTTATTTTAATCAGGTCAGTAATTAAACTTTGTAGAAATTACGATACCAGTCAACAAAGTTCTTCACCCCATCTTTTACCGTGGTTTCAGGTTTAAAACCAATTACCTCATACAGTGCTTTAGTGTCTGCGCTGGTTTCCAGTACATCACCTGGCTGTAGTGGTAGCATGTTTTTCTTCGCTTCAATACCCAGAGCATCTTCCAAAGCCTGGATATAGTCCATTAGCTCAACCGGTGAACTATTGCCGATATTGTAGACGCGATAGGGCGCAATGCTGGCTGCTGGCGTGCCTGTTTCAACGGTCCATTGTGTGTCTGCGTGTGGAATGACATCCTGCAGGCGAATGATCGCTTCTGCGATATCATCGATATAGGTAAAGTCACGCTTCATTTTGCCGTAGTTATAGACGTCAATACTTTTCCCTTCCAGCATCGCTTTGGTGAACTTGAACAGCGCCATATCCGGTCGACCCCATGGGCCGTACACGGTGAAAAAACGCAACCCGGTGGTGGGCAATCCGTACAGGTGGGAATAAGTATGAGCCATCAGCTCGTTGGCTTTTTTGGTTGCTGCATACAGCGACACGGGATGATCGACGGAATCATCCGTAGAGAAAGGCATTTTGCGATTCAGGCCGTAAACTGAACTGGATGAGGCATAGAGTAAATGCTGAATTTTATTATGGCGACACCCTTCCAGTATGTTCAGAAATCCTGTGAGATTTGAGTCTGCATAGGCATGCGGGTTTTCGAGTGAATAACGTACGCCAGCCTGTGCGGCAAGATGAATGACACGTTCAAAATGCCCGGATGCGAAGAGTTCAGTCATGCCTTCGCGGTCGGCTAAATCAATTTTATTAAACTGGAAACCAGGCTGCGCAAGTAATTCCAGACGAGCTTGTTTAAGACTGGCGTCGTAGTAATCGTTCAGATTATCAATACCGACTACTTGATGGCCAGCCTCAAGGAGGCGTTTGCTAACGTGGAAGCCGATGAAACCAGCGGCACCCGTAACCAGGTATTTCATGTTTATTCCTCTTTTTGGCTAAATAATAGCCAGGCACCAACAGGCGCTACTAAAAAGTGGAATGATACCGTTAGATGGTAAAAAAGCTAATTGTTATATTTTTTACGCTTACCATCTTTACTGGTTAGACGGTAAGTATTCACGACATGAATTCATTAAAATGAATTGTAAAGTGCAACGATTGGCGGGCATGAAATCTGATTATTGCTGTTTTTTTGCTCATGAAAGTGTTCTTTGAGTATTTACACTTTTGTTTGATCGTATTGATTTTCAGTAGTGATTGAAATACCAATCAAAATCCCTCAAACAATTTGATTTTTTTATCATTAATCCTATGGCATTGCCTCAATTTATAGCTAAACTAATCCCAGTTTAAGTCTTTCCTTATCTAGGATCTAGGGTTTCTATGTCTGTAAGTGATAACAACATGTCCGGGAGCAGTCATGATCCGGAACAGATTGATCTGATTGATTTACTAGTACAGTTGTGGCGCGGGAAAGTAACAATCGTTATTGCGATTGTTATTGCCATAGTGCTTGCTGTGGGCTATCTGGCAGTTGCTAAGGAGAAATGGACCTCTACAGCAATTATCACTCAACCGGATGTTGGACAGATTGCCACCTATAACAACGCACTTAACGTGTTGTATGGTGCCAGTGCCCCTAAGGTTACTGAGTTACAGGCAAACGTGATTGGCCGTTTTAGTACGTCATTCTCTGCGTTGGCGGAAACGCTGGATAATCAGGAAAAGCCTGAAAAACTGTCGATTGAGCAGTCTGTAAAAGGGCAACCATTGCCGTTGGCGGTCGCTTATGTAGCTGGTTCTCCAGAAGAAGCTCAGCGTCAATTGGCTGAATATATTCAACAAACAGATGAAAAGGTTGCCAAAGAGCTGGAGCTTGATCTGGTTGATAACATCAAATTGCAAACAACTACGCTTCAGGACTCCTTGAAAACTCAGGAAGTGGTCGCGCAGGAGCAAAAAGATCTGCGAATTAAGCAAATTCAGGAAGCGCTGCGTTATGCAGAACAAGCTGGTGTGATTAAGCCGCAAATTCAGCAGACGCAGGATGTGACGCAGGATAGCATGTTCCTGTTGGGTAGCGATGCCCTGAAATCCATGATTGAGCACGAATCCACACGCCCTTTGATATTGTCTGATAACTACTTCCAGACCAAACAAAAGCTGTTGGATATCGAAAGTCTTAAGCTTGAAGGGGCGGAGTTACACGCCTACCGCTACGTGATGAAACCAACGTTACCGGTTCGTCGTGACAGTCCGAAAAAAGCGATTACCCTGGTGCTGGCGGTTCTGCTCGGCGGGATGATTGGGGCTGGCGTGGTGCTGGGGCGAAATGCGTTGCGCAGCTATAAAGGCAAAACAGAGTAAGCGCTCATCTCAATAAAAAAACCGGGCTTGCCCGGTTTTTTTACATTTGCAACTTACTGATGACGCTTACGTAAATTCTCAATCACCGTCGTCAGGTCGAGTTTCTGATCCTGCAGCAGCACCAGCAGGTGATACATCAGATCAGAGGCTTCATTTGTCAGCTCAAAACGGTCGTTCACCGTCGCAGCCAGCGCGGTTTCTACGCCTTCTTCACCCACTTTCTGTGCGATGCGTTTGGTGCCGCTGGCATACAGTTTCGCGGTGTAAGAACTGGCTGGGTCAGCGGTTTTACGTTCGGCCAGCAGTTGCTCAAGCTGATACAGGAACAGCCACTGGTGGCTGGTGTCACCAAAGCAGCTTGAGGTGCCTTTATGGCAGGTTGGGCCAATCGGGTTAACCAGCACTAGCAAAGTGTCGTTGTCGCAGTCAGGCGCAATGCTCACCACATTCAGGAAGTGACCTGAGGTCTCTCCTTTGGTCCACAGGCGCTGCTTGGTCCGCGAGAAAAAGGTCACTTTGCCGCTTTCGAGCGTTTTATCCAACGCCTCCGGATTCATATAACCCAGCATCAATACTTCACCGGAAACCGCATGCTGCACGATGACTGGCATCAGCCCGTCGGTTTTTTCCCAGTCCAGCTCACGGCATTGTTGCTTCGTTAACATATCCTGATCTCCACGCCCTGTGTTGCCAGGTACGCTTTTAATTCGCCAATATTGATGATTTGCTTGTGGAAGACGGAGGCGGCAAGCGCGCCGTCAACGTCGGCATCCTGGAAGGCTTCGAGAAAGTGTTCCATGGTGCCCGCGCCGCCGGAGGCAATCAGCGGGACGTGGCAAACGTCACGTACTTTTTTCAACTGTTCCAGGTCATAACCGTTACGTACGCCGTCCTGATTCATCATGTTCAGGACGATTTCGCCCGCGCCGCGTTTTTGGACTTCCTGCACCCAGTCCAGTGTTTCCCACTGCGTGACGCGGGTACGGCTTTCATCCCCGGTATACTGATTAACGTGATATTTGCCGGTTTCGGCGTCATACCAGGTATCGATGCCCACCACGATGCACTGCACGCCAAAGCGATCCGCCAGACGGGTGATTAGTTCCGGTTCGGCCAGCGCCGGGGAGTTGATGGAGATTTTGTCCGCTCCGAAAGAGAGGATACGTGCCGCATCGTCGATGGATTTAATGCCACCGGCAACACAGAACGGAATATCGATCACTTCCGCCACGCGTGATACCCAGCTTTTATCCACTACGCGGCCATCGCTGGAAGCGGTGATATCGTAGAACACCAGTTCATCTGCGCCTTCATCGGCATAGCGTTTTGCCAGTGGGACAATGTCGCCAATAATCTCGTGATTACGGAACTGGACGCCTTTTACCACCTGTCCGTCACGGACGTCCAGGCAAGGAATTATGCGTTTTGCCAGCATTGTATGGCCTCCTCAACGGTGAACATACCTTCCAGCAGGGCTCGTCCGACGATAACACCACGGACACCGGTCCCGCGCAGGGCCGCTACGTCCTCAATTCCACCAATGCCGCCAGATGACTGAAACGCCACCTGCGGATATTTGGCGCACACTTCTTCATAAAGCGCGACGTTTGAGCCCGTCAGCGTGCCGTCGCGGGAGATATCGGTGCACAGCACGTGCTTCAGGCCGACGGGTAAATAGGTCTCAACCAGTTCTTCCAGTGAAACCCCGGAATCTTCCTGCCAGCCGCTAACCGCTACCTGTTTGTTCCCGCGCTCGTCAATACGAACGTCCAGTGCCAGCACCAGCGCATCGGCACCAAAACGAGCAAACCAGCTTTTGACTTCTTCGGGGGATTTTACCGCCGTCGAACCCACCACCACGCGCGCCACGCCAGCGTCAAGCAGCGCCGCCACGTCCGCTTCGGTACGCACGCCGCCGCCAACCTGCACTGGAACGTTGACGCCAGCGACCAGCGTTTTAATCAGCGGGATCTGGCGCTGCGCCGGGTCTTTCGCGCCGGTTAAATCAACCAGGTGCAGTACTTCGGCACCCTGGGCGGCGTAATCCTGCAAACGGGGGAGCGGATCGTTGCCGTAATCACGTTGTGTTGCGTAATCGCCCTGATGAAGACGCACCACCGTGCCGTCGATTAAATCTAATGCCGGAATAATCATTACATCTCCAGAAAGTTTTTCAGCAACTGCGCCCCAGCCGCGCCCGAACGTTCCGGGTGAAACTGTACGCCAAAGAAATTGTCTTTTTGTACTGCCGCGGTAAACGGTTCACCGTAATGACACTGGGCGATGGTCCACGGGTTTACCGGCATAGCGTAGCTGTGTACAAAGTAGAAATATGCGCCATCTTCAATGCCCTGGAACAGACGATTTCCCGCTTGTGGATAGACGCGATTCCAGCCCATGTGCGGCAGCGGCAGACCGAAATCGGTCATCTTCGGGACATCCTGCTCAATAATGCCCAGCAGGGATACGCCGTTACTCTCTTCGCTGCGACGGCCCAGCAGTTGCATGCCTAAGCAGATCCCCAGCACTGGTTGCGTACAGGCTTTGATCAGCTCAATCAGTTCACGCTCGTGCAACTGGTCCATCGCCGCCTGGGCGGTACCGACGCCCGGCAGAAACAGTTTATCGGCGCGCAGCACCACGTCCGGGTCACGGCTGACAACAGGATCGTATCCATGGCGTGCGACGGCGGATTTTACCGAGTGCAGGTTGGCGCAGCCGGTGTCCAGAATCACCACGTCCATTACAGCACTCCTTTTGAAGAGGGCAGCGTGTCGCCTTCGACGCGAATCGCCTGACGCAGCGTACGGCCAAAGGCTTTAAACAGGCTCTCCACACGGTGGTGGTCATTTTTGCCTTTGGTTTTCAGGTGCAGGGTGACGCCCATGGTGTAAGAGAGTGAGCGGAAGAAGTGTTCGATCATCTCTGTGCTCAGATCGCCAACGCGCTGGTAGGTAAACTCCGCGCGGTACTCCAGGTGCGGGCGGCCGGAAATATCCAGTGCGCAACGCGCCAGGCACTCGTCCATCGGCAGCACAAAACCAAAACGATTGATGCCGCGTTTATCGCCTAATGCCAGCTTTAAAGCTTCACCCAGCGCCAGACCGGTATCTTCAACGGTGTGGTGATCGTCAATATATAGATCGCCCTTGACGGCTATCTCCATGCGAAAACCGCCATGGGTGGCGATTTGATCCAGCATGTGGTCAAAGAAGCCAACGCCGGTATTGATTTTGCTTTGGCCTTCACGGTCCAGCCAGACTTTGACGTCAATCTGCGTTTCTTTAGTATTACGCTCTACGTGTGCGTAGCGGTCACGTTTGGTCAGATGCTCGCCGATCATCACCCAGTTCAGGGTGTCGCGATGGTAACGCAATCCGCTAATGCCCATGTTTTCAGCGAGCTGAATATCGGTTGCCCGATCGCCTATGACGTAGCTGTTCGCCATATCCATGGCCTGTTCAACCAGATACTGTTCAACCAGCTTCACTTTTGGCTTACGGCAATCGCACTCGTCCGCTGGCAGGTGCGGGCAAATCAGTACCTCATCAAATGTCACACCCTGAGAGGTGAAAATTTGCATCATCAGGTTATGCGGACCGTCAAAATCAGCCTGGGGGAAACTCTGCGTTCCGAGCCCATCCTGGTTAGTGATCATAACCAGCTTAAAACCTGCTTTTTGCAGTTTCAGCAAAACGGGAACAACTTCCGGCTCGAAGGCGAGTTTGTCAAAGCGATCGACCTGAAAGTCACTTGGCGGTTCGGAAATCAGGGTTCCATCACGGTCAATAAAAAGATACTTCTGGCTCATACTTGCTCCGCACGTAAGGCGTCAATGACGCGCTGGCTCTCTTCACGGGTTCCGACAGTAATTCGCAGGCAGCCGCTTAACGAAGGTTGTTTATTCTGATCTCGTAAGATAATGCCCTGATCCCACAAAGATTTAAATACGCTACTTGATGCGGTGAAGCGCGCCAGAACATAGTTGGTTTCAGAGTCGAAAACCTGTTCTACACAGCGAATCGTTTTCAGGTTATCTACCAGATACTGACGCTCTTCCAGGATCTGCTCTACGCGTTTACGCATGGCGGAAATCCCTTGCGGCGTCAGGGCTTGGGCGGCGATATCTGCCACCGGCGTAGAGAGTGGGTAAGGGGCAATCACCTTTAACAGCAGATTGATAACCTCTTCATTCGCCAGCGTAAACCCGCAGCGTAAACCGGCGAGAGCAAACGCTTTTGACAACGTGCGTAATATCACCAGATGCGGATACTCAGACAGCCAGCCTGCGAGCGTGGCTTGCGGGCAAAACTCAATATAGGCCTCATCAGCGACCACAATAGCTTTACCCTGCGTCATTTCGAGCAGTGAACGCAGATCCTGCGGGTTAATC
Organism: Citrobacter sp. ABFQG; assembly: GCF_004322975.1. Lineage (NCBI taxonomy): Bacteria > Pseudomonadati > Pseudomonadota > Gammaproteobacteria > Enterobacterales > Enterobacteriaceae > Citrobacter > Citrobacter sp. ABFQG. The sequence continues at coordinate 3,696,198 of NZ_CP036435.1, read as the reverse complement.
AACTGGCCGGTTGGGTTATTAGGGCTGCAAACGTAGACCACCTTCACGCCATCAATCTTGTCCGCGATGCCTTGCAAATCCAGCTGCCAGTTATCAAGGGTCGGAACGGTGCGGCATTCGACGCCAATCGTTTCGGCGCTGACGCTGTACATGCCGTAAGTCGGCGGGCAGTAGAGAATGGCATCTTTACCGGGTTCGCAAAACGCGCGCACCAGCAGCTCGATCCCTTCATCTGCGCCGCGGCTGACCAGCACCTGCTCCGGTTTGACGCCAGCATACTGCGCGTAATTCTCAATCACCGCTTTCGGCTGACACTCCGGGTAGCGGTTCAGCGTTTGCTGACTGAGCTGGAACTCCACAGCGGTGGGATATTCATTCGCGTTGAGCCAGACATCGCCGTTACCGCCGAGACGACGGGCAGACTGATAGGGCGTTAACTCGCGAACATTCTTCCGGGCTAAATCAGTGACGCTGAGAAAGTTGTCAGTGCTCATGCTTGCTCCTTCAGGGCGTTAACGCGCAGGGTAACGGCATTTTGGTGTGCAGTCAGTCGTTCAGCAGCGGCCAGTATTTCAATGGTTGAGGCCAGGCCAGAGAAACCTTGTGGGGTTAATTCCTGTACAGTCATCCGTTTCTGGAAGTCAGCCAGCCCAAGACTTGAGCAAGTCGCGGTATAGCCGTAGGTCGGAAGAACGTGGTTGGTGCCAGAAGCGTAGTCGCCTGCGGATTCCGGCGACCAGTCGCCGAGGAACACCGAACCGGCGCTGGTGATCTCATCAACCAGTTCACGTGCGTTGCGGGTCTGAATAATCAAGTGTTCCGGACCGTAGGCGTTAGAAATGGCCACGCACTGCGCCAGATCTTTGGCGATAATCAGCCGACTGGCACTGAGCGCCTGGCGGGCGGTCTCAGCGCGGGAAAGCTCAGCGAGCTGGCGCTCTACGGCTTTGGCAACGCCTTCGGCAAGCGTAGCGTCTGGCGTCAGCAGGATCACCTGCGAGTCGGGGCCGTGTTCTGCCTGAGAAAGCAGGTCAGAGGCAACAAAGTCCGGCGTCGCGCCGCTGTCGGCGATAACCAGCACTTCGGACGGACCAGCAGGCATGTCGATGGCCGCGCCGTCAAGACGCTGGCTGACCTGACGTTTGGCTTCGGTCACATACGCATTGCCCGGCCCGAAGATTTTATCGACCTTAGGAATAGATTCGGTGCCCAGCGCCAGCGCGGCAATAGCCTGAGCGCCGCCCACATTAAACACCTCTTTTACACCACACAGTTGCGCGGCGTAGAGAATTTCATCGGCAATCGGCGGCGGTGAGCACAGCACCACTTTTTTGCAGCCGGCGATACGCGCCGGGGTCGCCAGCATTAATACGGTAGAGAACAGCGGCGCTGAACCTCCTGGAATATACAGGCCCACGGAAGCGATAGGGCGGGTAACCTGCTGGCAGCGCACACCTGGCTGAGTTTCAATATCCACCGGTGGCAGGATCTGCGCGGTGTGGAAAGTATCAATATTACGCACCGCTGCCTGCATAGCTTGTTTCAGTTCGTCGCTCAGGCGACTACTGGTTTGCTGGATTTCTTCCTCGGTGACGCGCAGCGCGCCGACCTCGGTTTTATCAAACTTCGCGCTGTATTCACGCAGCGCCCGGTCGCCGTTATTTTTGACGTTCTCAAGGATCTCGGCCACCGTACGGCTGATGCTTTCCGAGGCGGAAATAGCCGGGCGCATCAGCAGTTCGCGTTGCTGTTCGGGGCTACAGCTATTCCAGTCAATCAGGGTATTGAAGCTCATGGCTATCACTCCATCATCTTCTCAATTGGCAGCACCAGAATTGAGCTGGCACCGAGCGCTTTCAGTTTTTCCATCGTTTCCCAGAACAGGGTTTCGCTGCTGACCATGTGCATGGCAACACGCTGCTGGTCGCCGGCCAGCGGCAGAATGGTCGGACGCTCAGCGCCAGGCAGCAGGGCGATAACTTCGTCCAGACGCTCGCTCGGCGCGTGCATCATGATGTATTTGGATTCACGAGCCTGAATAACGCCCTGAATACGGGTCAGCAATTTGTCGATCAGTTGTTGCTTGGCGTCGGCCATTTCGCCATCGCGCTGAATCAGGCAGGCTTTAGAGCGGTAAATGACTTCCACTTCACGCAGACCGTTGGCTTCAAGTGTTGCGCCAGTGGACACCAGATCACAAATCGCGTCGGCCAGACCCGCACGGGGAGCGACTTCTACAGAGCCGTTTAACAGACAGGATTTAAACGACACCCCTTTCTGATCGAGATAGCGTTTGAGCAGGTGTGGGTAAGAGGTCGCGATACGCTTACCGTTCAGCGCTGCCGGGCCATCCCATGCTTCATCAACCGGGGTTGCCAGCGAGAGACGGCAGCCGCCGAAGTCCAGACGACGCAGGGTAAAATAGCGAGGGTCTTCACCCTGTGCGCGGCGGTTGAGCAGTTCCTCTTCCAGAACGTTTTCCCCGATGATGCCGAGGTCAACAACGCCATCCATCACCAGACCCGGGATATCGTCATCACGTACGCGCAGAATATCGATAGGCATATTCTCTGCCATTGCAATCAGGCGCTGGGTGTGAAGATTAATTTTAATGCCGCAACGGGCCAGCAATTCGCGTGAATCATCGCTTAAACGGCCAGATTTCTGCATAGCTATGCGTAAACGGGTGTTGTCTAACATTCTTTATTCCTCGTTATCCTGTCTGAATCAGTTTGGGTCACGCACAAAAAAAAGCCCCCGGAAGAAATCTTCCGGGGGCTTTCTCATACGCTCATGCACCGCTGGAAGATTTAAATGTCTCCCAGCACACATCGCCTGAAAGACTAGTCAGGATGATGGTGATGATGGTGTTTGAATTGAGCGCGTGTCATAAATTTTCTCGATGAATGTTTATTCATTTGATGTCTTTTAACCTAAACCACTTTAGCTACGGAAAGCAAGGGCTTTTTTTGATCATTAATTCATTTCATATTGATACTATGAATTGTCAGCCACCGTGGGCTGGCGTAGCCTTGCGTTATAGGCCAAAAGTCAGGAGAGAAGGCATGAAAAAGGTCGCAATTGTCGGATTAGGTTGGTTAGGCATGCCGTTAGCCATGTCGCTGGCGGCGAGAGGCTGGCAGGTTACCGGCAGCAAAACCACATTGGATGGGGTGGAAGCGGCCCGCATGAGCGGTATCGAGAGTTACTCGCTGCGCCTGGAACCTGAACTGGTCTGTGAGGCTGACGATCTCGACGCACTGATGGACGCCGATGCGTTGGTTATTACGCTGCCTGCACGCCGTAGCGGTCCTGGGGAAGCATTTTACCTGCAGGCAATGCAGGAACTGGTCGACAGCGCGCTGGCGTATCGGATCCCGCGGATTATTTTTACCAGTTCTACGTCAGTCTATGGTGACGTTCAAGGAACAGTGAAAGAGGGGACGCCGCGTAATCCGGTCACGGCAAGTGGTCGTGTTCTGAAAGAACTTGAAGACTGGTTGCACAATTTACCTGGCACGTCGGTGGATATTTTGCGTCTGGCCGGGTTAGTTGGTCCGGGAAGACATCCTGGTCGCTTCTTTGCCGGCAAGACGGCGCCAGACGGACATCATGGCGTCAATCTGGTGCATCTGGACGATGTGGTTTCTGCCATCACGTTACTGCTGCAAGCGCCTAAAGGGGGACACATCTATAATATATGTGCGCCTATGCATCCGGCGCGTAACGTGTTCTATCCGCAGATGGCCCGCCAGTTGGGGATGGAGCCGCCGGAATTTCGCGACGGTACGGATAACGGTAAAGGTAAAGTCATTGATGGCAACCGTATTTGTAATGAGCTTGGGTTTGAGTACCAGTATCCTGATCCGCTGGTGATGCCGATGGAGTGACAAGCCAGCAGAGTGCCGCTGTATACCGCCAGGGGGCGAGTATGAAACCACTGCTGGACGTTCTTATCATCCTCGATGCCTTAGAAAAAGAGGGCAGTTTCGCGGCGGCGTCGGCAAAATTGTTTAAGACGCCGTCTGCGCTTAGCTACACCGTCCATAAGCTGGAAAGCGATCTTAATATTCAGATACTCGATCGCAGCGGGCACCGGGCTAAGTTCACCCGCACCGGACAGATGCTGCTGGAAAAGGGGCGGGAGGTGCTGCATACCGTCCGTGAACTCGAAAAGCAGGCCATTAAACTACACGAAGGCTGGGAGAATGAACTGGTTATTGGCGTAGATGATACCTTTCCCTTTTCATTGCTGGCCCCACTCATCGAGTCTTTCTATCAACACCACAGCGTGACGCGTCTGAAATTTATCAATGGCGTGCTGGGCGGCTCATGGGATGCCCTAATTCAGGGCCGGGCGGATATTATTGTCGGTGCCATGCATGAACCCCCTGCAGCGAGCGAATTTGGCTTTGCACGGCTGGGGGTTCTGGAACAGGTGTTTGTGGTTGCGCCGCATCACCCGCTGGCGCAGGAACAGGAACCGTTAAATCGTCGCACTATTCGCCGTTTTCGCGCCATTGTAGTGGGCGACAATGCGCAGCATGCCAATGTCTCAGGTTCTCAGGTGCTTGACGATCAGGAAGCCATTACCGTTTTTGACTTCAAAACCAAGCTGGAACTACAAATCAGCGGCCTGGGATGTGGCTATATTCCGCGCTATCTGGCGCAGCGATTTCTGGAGAGCGGCGCACTGATTGAGAAAAAAGTGGTCGCGCAAATTGTCCTTGAACCCGTGTGGATAGGCTGGAATGAACAGACCGCCGGGTTGGCCAGTGCCTGGTGGCGAGATGAAATTTTAGCAAATAGTGCTATTGCGGGGGTGTATGTTAAAACGGCTGCTGACAAATCAATCAGTTAAGAAAAAATATTCTTTTGTAGCCACTTCAATCTCTTGTTATTTCTCCCCAATTTAGTGCAAAATACGCCGCTTGCAAAAAATGACATTAACCGACGTTTTAATACGCGTCGGTTATTTTTTTGCATCAAACCAATCATTCATAAAAGAGGCCGGGCTTCGTACCGGATAGATACTTACTTAAAAATCGACAGTTGTTGTCGCTGAGGATTAACAAAAAATGGGGCAATTTTTTGCTTACGCGACGGTTTTCGCCGTAATGGGGGATAACCATGTCGCATAACGCTACTCCAAACACCTCTCGCGTGGAATTACGTAAAACGCTTACGCTGGTTCCGGTTGTCATGATGGGCCTTGCCTATATGCAGCCGATGACGCTGTTCGATACATTCGGTATCGTATCAGGAATGACCGATGGTCACGTCCCGACAGCTTACGCCTTTGCACTGATCGCCATCCTTTTTACCGCACTGAGCTACGGTAAACTGGTACGCCGCTATCCGTCTGCAGGCTCTGCCTACACTTACGCCCAGAAATCCATTAGCCCGACAGTTGGCTTTATGGTGGGTTGGTCATCACTGCTGGACTACCTGTTCGCCCCGATGATCAACATTCTGTTGGCGAAAATTTATTTTGAAGCGCTGGTGCCCTCGATTCCATCGTGGATGTTCGTGGTGGCGCTGGTGGCCTTTATGACCGCCTTCAACCTTCGCAGCCTCAAATCCGTTGCTAATTTCAACACCGTCATCGTGTTGTTGCAGGTGGTGCTGATTGCGGTGATCCTCGGCATGGTCATTTATGGCGTGTTCGAAGGTGAAGGTGCTGGTACGCTGGCGAGCAGCCGTCCATTCTGGTCCGGTGATGCGCACGTGATCCCGATGATCACCGGTGCGACCATCCTGTGCTTCTCGTTCACCGGTTTTGACGGTATCAGCAACCTGTCAGAAGAAACCAAAGACGCTGAGCGCGTGATCCCGCGTGCGATTTTCCTGACCGCGCTGATTGGTGGCCTGATCTTTATCGTCTCCACCTATCTGTTGCAGTTGTACTTCCCGGATATTTCGCGCTTTAAGGATCCAGATGCTTCGCAGCCGGAAATCATGCTGTATGTTGCCGGTAAGTTCTTCCAGGTCGGCGCGCTGATTTTCTCTACCATTACCGTACTGGCGTCCGGTATGGCGGCGCATGCAGGCGTTGCGCGTCTGATGTACGTGATGGGTCGTGACGGCGTATTCCCGAAAAGCTTCTTCGGTTATGTACACCCGAAATGGCGTACTCCGTCCATGAACATCATTCTGGTTGGGGCGATTGCTCTGTTGGCAATCAACTTCGACCTGGTGATGGCGACGGCGCTGATTAACTTTGGTGCGCTGGTGGCATTTACCTTCGTTAACCTGTCGGTAATCTCCCAGTTCTGGATCCGTGAGAAGCGTAACAAGACGCTGAAAGATCACTTCCAGTACCTGTTCCTGCCAATGTGCGGTGCGCTGACCGTTGGCGCGCTGTGGGTGAACCTGGAAGAAAGCTCAATGGTTCTGGGCTTAATCTGGGCGGGTATCGGTCTGATCTACCTGGCTTGCGTGACCAAAAGCTTCCGCAACCCGGTCCCACAGTACGACGAAGATATCGCGTAATAACTGCATTTAGCTGAAAAAAAACGGAGACATGTTCTCCGTTTTTTTATACGTGGGATTTATACAATCTCTTCGGCATACTGCCAGAGTGATTTCAGCAGCATCAACTTTTCTTTGTTATCCGCATATTGCTGGCTCAATAGCTGCAATTCATTGGCGTAATTTTGCAAAAACTCCGGTGTGAATACCTGGCGACGATGGTCCAGCCAGCGCTGCTGTTCAGCTTCGTCCAGCGTTCCCGGGAAGTTACGTGCACGGTAATTAAACAACAGTTTTTCAATGCGCTTATCGACAAAGGAGATATCCAGCGCCGGTAAATTGCGTGGTTCGGTTTCCAGAACGATTTTCATCGCCGCACGGTCAGCATCGCTGAAAAAGCCGTTGTACAGTTGGGCATCCACGTTATCTGATGGAGTAAAGGGTTCCGCATCGGCAAAGATCGCGACCACTTTGTCGCGTATCTGCGGGTTTTCGCGCAGAACTTTGAGATTATCCAGACAATGCTGGCGGTTAATGCCAAGACGGTCGGCATCTTCCGGACGCAGGGTATTCGCCTGTGCCAGTACCGGGCATTTGTTGATGTGCACCAATTTAACCGGTACGGCCGGGTTATCACCCAGATCCGCTTTAGACGTGTAGAGCCGCTCGCGCAGGGCGTCGCTGTCGAGTTCGAGCAGCGGCGAAATATCACCAGCTAAGTCGACCATAATAACCGCGTTACGATTCTCCGGATGCCACGCCAATGGCGCCACCCAACTGGTGTTACCGCGCCATGCGCCGAACATACCAGAGACATGGACCAGAGGTTTCATTTGCGGGACATCAACCAACGCGGCCAGCTTGTGCTTATTACGATGGCTGTAGAGATAATCAAACAGACGCGGCTGACGTGACTTCACTAATTGCGCCATTGCGATCGTGGCGTATACGTCCGCCATCGCATCGTGAGCATTGGCATGCTCAATACCATTAGCTTTGGTCAAATGCTCCAGGCGGAAGCTGGGTAAGCCGTCGTCGTTTTCCGGCCAGTTAATGCCTTCAGGGCGCAGGGCATAGCAGGCGCGCATCACATCCAGCAGATCCCAGCGCGAATTATCGTTCTGCCAACTCCAGGCATAGGGATCGTAGAAATTGCGATACAGGATGTTGCGCGTCACCTCATCATCGAAGCGCACGTTGTTATAGCCCAGGATACAGGTTTTCGGCACGGTGAACAGGGCGTGGATGCGCGCAGCAAAAGCGGCTTCATTCTCTCCCTTTTCACGTGCTTCCTGCGGTGTGATACCCGTAATCAACACCGCCTCAGGCTTCGGCAGATAATCGTCCGCGGGTTTGCAATAAAAGACTTCTGGTTCACCGATGATGTTGAAATCATTATCTGTGCGGATAGCCGCAAATTGCGCGGGTCTGTCCAGCGCCGGATGGGTACCAAAGGTCTCGTAATCGTGGAAGAGAAAACCAGGACAGTTGGAGGTATCTGACATTTCTTTATTACACCTGTATTGGAATTTATTGCCAACATGAAAACCATGTCCTACGGGCTTGGCCATCTGCTGGTTTTGGCTCTGCCTTATTGCCTTGGGATTAAAATCTTACTGGACTGACAGATATTTCTTTTTAAGGGTTTTGGTACGCCGCTTTTGGAGTGTACCAATGCGCCTTCTATGAAGGCGGGTTTTTAATAATAGAACTCAATATACTAGTGTTTTATCCTAGTGCTATCCACTTTTTCCTAAGATAAAACGAATGTAGTCCAATTAGTTGGTGTTACATATAGGATGAAAAACCAGTTTTGTTACGTCTGTAAGTTTCTCTTAGTCTTCGATACAGTCGAATCAAATTTTACTTCCAGTTTGTTAAGACTGCCGAGGTCTGAGGTTTTCTGTTAGTTTACTGAATGATCTATGACTCCCGAACTGTAATGGCTTATATTTTAAACAAAAATGTAACAACACTTTATGCGCAAATACAAAATTAAGTGAGCTCTGTTTTTTTATTTGTGTTGATAAACATGAGTGAGATAAATAGGATTGTTACTGGTATTTCAGCTCTGGCCATCACAGCTTCAGTAACTCCATAGCACATGAGTGAAAATAAAATCGTTAATGCAAATTTATTTTTATTATTAATTACAGCTTTGATTAGGAGGGCTGTTAGGATTAGTATATATGATATACCAAATGCAGAGAGTAGTATGAGATATGAACTATCTAGTGCATAATCTGGAAGCTGAGTTCCGAAAATATAATCCCATGAATTAAGTTCACGTAAAAAATCATGGTAATAAGTTAAGCGCCCGCTCAAAATAAAGTCGATGTTGCTACCGCTTTTTGAAGATAAATAAATAGTGGAAACCAATGCAGCTAAAGGAATAAATGGGATTAACCTAATGGCAATTTGTTTGAATGTATTTATATAGCAAAGCATAAAGAAAAAAATAGCCATTACCATTGCATATCCAGGCGTCCTGGAGTCAGCTATCCATGGAATTACAAAACAAAATGCCATAACTATGTATGAAACAATGCGATATTTATTTTTTATATTTTTTTTAAGAAAGCCAAGGGTTGCGAATAGTGTCATAAAACAGGAAAATGATATGAATCCCGGATAGTTTGCTGACCAGAAACCTAAATTATTCCTGTACCTTCCTGACTCAGCTATATAAACAATATCAGGATGAATTAATCCATTAATGACAAAGGCACAAAAAACAAGCGAAAACATTAGAGTTGAGTAGAAAATGCATTTAACCAGGTTTTTATCTCCAAGTTTCTTCATTAAAAATATAAGCCACACAGTAAATAATATATTTATACATGTAAAGTTATGGCTTGTGATGAAGAAAATCACTATAAAGATAGATGATAAAAGTAAATAAATGCTGCATTTAAAATCTTTGAAATATAAAGCAAAAATAAGAACGCCGACCGCCGTTCTGACATACAGTGCAATTGTTTCCGGTATCAATAGCAATCCTGTAGCCAGAAGAGATGTAATTTGCATAAGAAACAGAATGGCTGTGATTTTTTTCATTACAGACCTTGTTTTATTGTATTATTTTAAACACAAAACCAATTGTAAGTATGGCTACATATCTTATAAAAGGTGATTCTTTTTTTGTCTTTCTTGATGAATACTGATAATATCGATAAAAAAACAAAGTCCCTATATAGGATGAGTCGTCCAATTGATGATATGGTGATTTCATTGAACATTTTTTCTCCGGTTATGAAAGATTCTTTAGAATATATCGTAATTGCTGCGTGTAGTCAATATCATAAGTAGTGTTGATCTTTATGAATACGATCACGACTAAAAAATAGTGTAATTTAGATAAATTTAAAGACTCAATCTTATGATGATCTTGACTCTGCCAATCTTATCACTCGTTTGATTGTGTCATGATAACTTTGTTAAAGAGTACTGAGGCGATTACCTATTGTTCTTATAGAAATACATCTTATCATTTTTAACTTCTCATTATTCTGGCTTTTATTTGAATTGTCTGATTGTGTTTTATATTAAGATAAGCTGTATGTTATGTTTTTTAGTAAAATAATATCAGTCCTTGTCTATGTTGAAAATAGCATAAGGAATGCTGTCAGTTGATGTGTTCATTGATAAATATTAACGGGGGTAAATTATCATTAGAACTGATTTATCATTTTTAATGAATGACAAAGATTAAGATAGAAGCAGTGATGCAATTATCGATTCTGATGCAATAGATATTTAATTGATTGAGAATTATTATTATTGTTGTTGCTACTTTGCGCCCGATTCGTGGTGTTCTGGAAACTTTAAAAGTCTTTTATAAACAAAGAGTTTTTATTTGTGTCAATTCGCTGTCATGCATTGTAATGAAATGTGATTAATGTAAAAAATAAATATTCTAAACGCCATATAATCATTGGATATATCTAATAACAGGAGGTTATATGAGCATTAGTCGGCGTAATTTTTTGCGAGGAGTGGGTATAGGCTGTTCAGCCTGTGCGATAGGCAGTTTTCCGCCAGGCGCACTGGCACGAAATTCTCCTGAGAGTATCAAAGGGAAAACATCCCTGACGCCAAGTTTGTGTGAAATGTGTTCTTATCGTTGCCCGATACAGGCGCAGGTAATTAATAACAAAACGGTTTTTATTCAAGGGAACCCTAATGCTCCTCAACAAGGCACGCGTGTCTGCGCTCGTGGCGGCAGCGGCGTTAGCCTGGTCAACGACCCTCATCGCATTGTTAAACCCATGAAACGCACAGGACCTCGCGGGAGCGGAGAATGGCAGGTTATTAGCTGGGAACAAGCGTATAAAGAAATTGCCGAAAAAATGACGGCAATTAAAACGCAGCATGGTCCTCAGGGCGTCGTCTTTTCTTCTAAATCCGGTTCGCTTTCAGGGCATTTATTTCAACTGGCGACGGCTTTCGGATCGCCAAACACCTTTACGCACGCGTCGACATGCCCGGCCGGAAAATCGATTGCCGCCAAAGTGATGATGGGCGGCGATTTGGCCATGGATATCGCCAATACCCGTTATATGGTCTCTTTTGGTCACAACCTTTATGAAGGAATTGAGGTTGCCGAAACGCATGAACTGATGATGGCGCAGGAAAAGGGCGCAAAAATGGTCAGCTTCGACCCTCGTCTGTCCGTCTTCTCCAGCAAGGCGGATGAATGGCATGCGCTCAAACCGGGCGGCGACTTGCCGGTGTTGATGGCCATGTGTCACGTCATGATCAATGAAAAATTGTATGACGCGGACTTCGTTGCGCGCTACACCACAGGGTTTGACCAACTGGCAGAAGCAGTACAAGAGACCACGCCGGAATGGGCGCAAAAGCAAGCTGATGTGCCTGCTGATGTCATTGTTCGGGTCACCCGAGAAATGGCCGCCTGCGCGCCTCATGCTATCGTCAGCCCGGGCCATCGTGCGACGTTCTCGCAAGAAGAAATTGATATGCGGCGCATGATTTTTACCCTCAATGTGCTGCTTGGCAATATTGAGCGTGAAGGCGGTTTATACCAGAAAAAAGCGGCGGCAACTTATAATAAGCTGGCCGGAGAGAAGGTCGCTCCGGTGCTGGCAAAACCCGATGTCAAATTACCCAAGCCAACGGCGCAGCGTATCGATCTGGTAGCCCCGCAGTTTAAGTACATCGCGGCGGGCGGTGGTGTGGTGCAAAGCATCATTGATGCTGTGTTAAACCAGACGCCTTATCCGGTGAAGGGATGGATTATGTCCCGACACAACCCTTTCCAAACCGTTACCTGCCGACCGGATCTGGTCAAAACCGTTGAACAGCTCGACCTTGTGGTCAGTTGTGATGTTTATCTAAGCGAAAGCGCGGCGTATGCCGACTACCTTTTGCCTGAATGTACTTACCTTGAGCGCGATGAAGAAGTTTCAGACATGTCGGGTCTGAATCCAGCCTATGCCCTGCGCCAGCAGGTAGTAGAACCTATTGGTGATGCGCGTCCAAGCTGGCAAATCTGGAAAGAGCTGGCCGTGCAGTTAGGCCTTGGGCAATTCTACCCATGGCAGGATATGCAAACGCGTCAGTTATACCAGCTTAATGGCGATCATGCGCTGTCTGCTGAACTGCGTGAGAAAGGGTATCGGGAGTGGGGTGTTCCGTTACTGCTGCGTGAACCTGAAGCGGTGCGTCAGTTTGTGGAACGCTATCCGGGCGCGGTGGCGGTTGACAGCGACGGTACCTATGGGGAGCAACTGCGCTTTAAATCCCCTTCAGGAAAAATAGAGCTTTATTCTGAAGAGCTGGAGACGCTCCTGCCTGGCTACGGTATTCCGCGCGCGCGCAATTTTGCGCTCAAAGGCGATAGTGAGCTCTATTTTATCCAGGGAAAAGTGGCGGTTCATACCAACGGTGCGACGCAATACGTGCCACTGCTTAGCGAGTTGATGTGGGACAACGCGGTGTGGATCCACCCGCAAACGGCCCGTGAAAAAGGCATCAAAAGCGGCGATGACATCTGGCTGGAAAATGCGACCGGTAAGGAAAAAGGCAAAGCGCTGGTCACCGCCGGAATTCGGCCCGATACGCTGTTTGTTTATATGGGGTTTGGCGCCAAGGCGGGAGCCAAAACCGCGGCGACAACGCACGGTGTCCATTGCGGTAATTTGCTTCCGCATGTCACCAGTCCGGTTTCCGGTACAGTGGTGCACACCGCTGGCGTTACGCTTCGTCGGGCATGAGAAAGGAGAACATCATGAATCAATCTACAAACCCTTATGTCATGCTGCATGACGAGAAACGCTGTATTGGCTGCCAGGCATGTACGGTTGCCTGCAAAGTTTTGAATGACGTGCCAGAGGGATTTAGCCGTCTACAGGTGCAGATCCGTTCACCTGAACATGAACCCGAGGTGCTATCCCACTTCCAGTTTGTTCGCGTTTCCTGTCAGCATTGTGAAGATGCGCCGTGTGTCAGCGTTTGTCCGACCGGTGCGTCATTTCGCGACGAAAATGGCATTGTGCAAGTGGATAAGTCTCGCTGTATTGGCTGTGACTATTGCGTTGCCGCTTGTCCGTTCCACGTCCGTTATCTCAATCCGCAAACGGGAATTGCCGACAAATGTAACTTCTGTGCAGATACCCGACTGGAGACTGGACAATCGCCCGCCTGCGTTTCCGTTTGCCCGACGGATGCGCTGAAATTTGGTCGTCGTGACGACCCGGAAATTCAGCACTGGATAAATCAGAAAGAGGTTTATCGCCAGCAGGATACGCGTAGCGGCCCGGTGAGTGTTTATCGGCGTAAAGAGATCCATCAGGAGGGTAAAGCATGAATTCTATCTGGGGAGCAGAGCTTAACTATGCGCCGGACTACTGGCCGCTGTGGCTCATTTATGCAGGCGTTGTTATTGTGCTGATGATTGCGGGCCTGGTTTTACACGCGCTGTTACGTCGGATGTTGTCACCCAAAACAGCAACTGGAGAAGAACATCGGGATTACCTCTATTCGCTGGCAGTTCGCCGCTGGCACTGGGGTAATGCGCTGCTTTTTATCCTGCTTCTGCTGAGTGGCCTGTTTGGGCACTTCTCTGTCGGACCGGTGGCATTGATGGTGCAGGTACATACCTGGTGCGGTTTCGCCCTGTTGGCCTTCTGGGTTGGTTTTGTGCTAATCAACGCAACCAGCGGCAACGGTTGTCATTATCGGGTGAAGTTTAACGGGTTGATATCACGCTGCTTGTTGCAAACGCGTTTTTATCTGTATGGCATCATGAAAGGTGAGCCGCACCCGTTTGCCGCAACGGCAGAGAGTAAATTTAACCCGCTACAACAGTTGGCTTATCTGGCCATCATGTATGCGCTGGTTCCGCTGTTGATCATTACCGGGTTGTTATGTCTCTACCCGCAGGTAATAGGGGCAGGGCCTGTGATGCTGGTGCTGCATATGGTGTTGGCGATTGTCGGCTTACTGTTCATCTGTGCACATATTTACCTGTGCACGCTGGGTGACACACCGGGGCAAATTTTCCGCAGCATGATAGATGGCTATCATCGTCATCGCACCCATCACGCAGAGACAGCACCGCGCAAAGGGTAATGCCCGCCGCGGTTGATATCTGAAAACCTTTCCTTACAGCAAGAAAATGTGCCTTATGTCACATTTTCTTGCAATTTATCCATGTTTGTTCGCCAGAACTTCCGTAAAAAGAACGGCTATTTCTCCATTTCCTGAGGACATGCTGTTGAAACGCCGTTTGTTTATTGCCGCTTCACTCTTTGCGATGAGTTTTTCGCCCGCGTACGCGACCGAGGTCGTAAGCTTTTCCCCACAGCCACCTGCGATTAATGCCGGGGCGTGGGTATTAATGGATTACACCACGGGCCAAATCCTGACAGCCGGAAATGAACACCAGCAGCGCAACCCTGCCAGCCTGACCAAGCTGATGACTGGTTATGTTGTCGATCGCGCAATTGACAGCAAGCGTATTAGTCCGACAGATATTGTCACCGTTGGGCGCGACGCCTGGGCGAAAGATAATCCGGTATTCGTCGGTTCATCCTTAATGTTCCTGAAAGAAGGGGATCGCGTTTCTGTGCGCGACCTGAGTCGTGGGTTAATTGTTGATTCCGGTAATGATGCCTGTGTGGCGCTGGCGGATTACATCGCCGGAGGGCAGCCGCAGTTTGTCGCGATGATGAACAACTATGTGCAAAAGCTGAACCTGCGGGACACGCATTTTGAAACGGTACATGGTCTGGATGCGCCAGGTCAGCATAGCTCAGCTTACGATCTGGCCGTGCTGTCGCGAGCTATCATCCATGGAGAGCCGGATTTCTACCATATGTACAGTGAAAAAAGCCTTACCTGGAACGGAATCACGCAGCAAAACCGTAACGGTTTGTTGTGGGATAAAACCATGAACGTCGATGGCCTGAAGACTGGGCATACCTCCGGCGCTGGATTCAACCTGATTGCTTCTGCTGTTGATGGGCAGCGCCGCCTGATTGCGGTTGTGATGGGGGCGGAGAGTGCGAAAGGACGTGAAGAGCAGGCGAGAAAACTGCTGCAATGGGGACAACAGAACTTCGATACCGTGCAGGTTTTACGTAGCGGTAAGCAGGTCGGTATTGAACGGATCTGGTATGGCGATAAAGAAAAAATTAGCCTTGGCACAGAGCAGGATTTCTGGATGGCCCTGCCTAAAGCCGAAGTCGCGAATATCAAGGCAAAATATGTTCTTGATAAGAAAGAACTGGTTGCCCCCATTGCTGCCCATCAACGTGTGGGGGAAATTGAACTCTACGATCGGGATAAACTGGTGGCGCACTGGCCTCTGGTTACGCTGGAGTCTGTCAACGAAGGCGGCGTCTTCTCGCGTTTGAGCGATTACTTCCACCATAAGGCGTAGTTTTTCCTGATGTGCCTGACTGGCAAGAGTGCGAATCTGCTCACATAATAATCACTGATTCCTTGTGGCCGTCATATCTAAAAATTACACTGTATATAAATACAGTGTAATAACGGAGGTTATATGGAGTACGAGATAAAGCAGGTCGAGAAACGCATAATTGCCGGTTTCCATATGGTTGGACCGTGGGAACAAACGGTAAAGCAAGGTTTCGAACAGTTAATGATGTGGGTCGACGGTAAGCAGATCGTACCGCTGGAATGGATAGCCGTTTATTACGACAATCCTGACGTTGTTCCGGCGGAAAAACTTCGTTGTGATACCGTGGTGTCTGTGCCTGAAGGTTTTGAGATCCCGGAAAACAGCGAAGGCGTGATCCAGACCGAGCTGGCAGGTGGCGACTATGCTATAGCCGTTGCGCGCGTTGAAAATCATGACTTCGCGACGCCGTGGTATCAGTTTTTTGAGCGCCTGATGCAGGATTCGACGTATGCGATAGCGGCTAAACCCTGTTTTGAAGTTTATATGAACAACGGCATGGAGGACGGTTACTGGGACATTGAAATGTACGTGCCGGTACAGTTGAAGTAACTGTTTTTGGTGTAAATCAGGATGAATGTCCTGGTCATCAGGATGATGTTTTCACCGTAAAAACAGGTACAATTCGCTTCTTTGCTATTCCCTGACGGAGTGCATGAGTGCGTGCAGATAAGTCGCTGAGTCCTTTTGAAATTCGTTTGTATCGTCATTATCGTGTGGTGCATGGCATTCGCATTGCGCTGGCGTTTCTTCTTACTTTTCTGTTGGTACGCCTGTTAAACATTCCCGAAGGTACATGGCCTCTGATCACGCTGGTGGTGATTATGGGGCCAATTTCTTTTTGGGGTAACGTTGTTCCCAGAGCGTTTGAGCGTATAGGCGGAACGATCCTGGGCTCGGTGCTTGGATTGATTGCCCTGCGTCTGGAACTCTTTTCGCTTCCGCTAATGCTAATCTGGTGCGCGGTGGCGATGTTTCTCTGTGGCTGGTTGGCGTTGGGTAAAAGGCCGTATCAGGCGCTGCTGATTGGCATTACGCTTGCCGTGGTAGTGGGGGCGCCTGCCGGAGATATGAATACCGCGTTATGGCGCGGTGGCGACGTTATTTTGGGTTCGTTACTGGCGATGCTGTTTACTGGCATCTGGCCGCAGCGGGCATTTATACACTGGCGTATCCAATTGGCACATTGTGTGACGGGGTACAATCGGGTGTATCAGGCCGCGCTATCCCCTAATTTGCTTGAGCAACCGCGGCTTGAGAAGCATTTACAGCAGCTCTTAAGCGACGTTGTCAAAATGCGCGGACTCATCGTTCCCGCCAGTAAAGAAACCCGTATTCAAAAATCCATTTTTGAGGCTATTCAAACGGTTAACCGCAATCTGGTCTGCATGCTTGAGCTGCAAATTAATGCGCTTTGGGCCAGCCGCACCAGCCACTTTGTCATGCTGAATGCACAAACTTTGCGTGAAACTCAGCTCAGGATGCAGCAGGCGCTACTGACCATAACCCACGCCTTGTACGAAGGAAATCCGCAGCCGGTGCTTGCCAATACGGAAAAGCTCAATGACACCGTGGCGGAGTTGCGTCAGCTCATTGCTGAGCATAAAGGCGATAATGTCGCAGAAACGCCCATTCACGGCTACGTTTGGTTGAACATGGAAATGGCGCGACAGCTGGAGTTGCTCTCACATTTAATCTGTCGCGCGCTGCGCAAATAAAGAGCAGATGAGGCGATAGGTTCTACTGCTGCTTCGATTCAGCAAAGATTAGAGGTATGATACTGAAAAAGGCTAAAACCATTGGTAACTGCAATGGCTTTACCCTCGATAATTCAGGTTTCAACCATGCATTGTCGATGCAGATGCAACTTGAAGTATGGCGGGCATGAAAGTAATGTTGACCCACTTTAGCCGTTGTTTTAACGAATCCGAATCTCACATTATCAGGGGTGTAAAAATGGAAACTACCAAGCCTTCTTTCCAGGACGTGCTGGAATTTGTTCGTCTGTTCCGTCGTAAAAACAAACTGCAACGTGAAATTCAGGACGTTGAGAAAAAGATCCGTGACAACCAGAAACGCGTTCTGCTGTTGGACAACCTGAGCGACTACATCAAGCCTGGAATGAGCGTGGAAGCGATTCAGGGCATTATCGCCAGCATGAAAAGCGATTATGAAGATCGTGTTGATGATTACATCATCAAAAACGCTGAGATCTCTAAAGAGCGCCGCGACATCTCTAAAAAGCTGAAAGCGATGGGCGAAGTGAAAAACGCCGATGCGAAAGCTGAGTAACGATTTTATGCTCGTTTGGGTCGCTGCTTAGCGGCGGCCCTTATTGCAGTTCGACCCCGCCAGTTACCATCCGCAACAAATGTTGTTCCGGCCAGTGCACTGTCAATTTTTTCTGCGTCAGCATCCATTTAATGTAGTCCACATCATGACGCCTTCTGTCGAGCATCAGACCGACGACGCTGCCGCTGTGCGCGACGTTGACGCCGTATAAATCACATTCTTCTACCAGTGCTAATAGTGAATCAAAATCTGGTTTAGGTAACAGCAACTGGCTGGCGATCGCGCTCAGCGTGGCGGCTTCGCCCATCCGATAAGGGTTTTGACTGATACAGGCTTCCTGTACCTTTTCCCATGCGCGTTTCAGAGCTGGGGCGCCCGCCAGTAGCCCTGACTGACGTGGAGTACGGTGATAATCAGCAGTAAGCAAGGTTTCCGGACTTTCGAGAACCAGCAGATCGAGTTGTGGCTGGGATTCACAGGCAATTTGCGTGGAGGCGTCGTTATGATCGAACAGCGTAAGCTGGCGGAAAACGGTGCTGTCGGTAGGTTCCAGCGAAACGCAAAGCTGCGCCAGAGTGGATTCGTCTAGCTGATGCCCCAGATACTGTGCCGTGGCGATTGCCGTGGCGGCGATATCCGCTGTGCTGCTGGCCATCCCTTTAGCGACAGGAATGGTTGACTGGACATCTATTCGGATATCCTGACTCATGTGTGCCGGGTATTGCCAGTGCAGCAATAACCTCTCAACCATTGCTCGCGAAAGTGGACGTTCATCTGTCAGCGGTGAACCTGAAGTGACCTCAACGGTGCTATACCATTCAACCGGGCAGGAGACCAATTTCTCACTGCCCAGAATCCAGCCCTGGATAAGTTCTCCGCACGATGCGGGACATTGCGCAACAGCCACGTCTTCACCTATGTGATCAGCAATCCTCGGCGCATAGTGTCATGGCGATCGCGCTATTACCATGATTTGCCGCAATTTGCGGTGCGGCAGTATTATGCAGGAATGCCCAATGTCACAGTTTCAGATATCGCTAAACGCATAACGTCTTGCGCAATCATTAGCTCTTCATTGGTATTAATCACTGCTACTTTGACTATCGCATTTTCCGTTTGAATGAAGGTGGCATTACGCTGATTTTTTTCCTCATCAACGGCCAGACCCAGGAAATTCAGGTTACGACAAATCGCAGCGCGCGCCCGTGCGGAGTTTTCGCCAATACCACCGGTAAAAACCAGGGCATCCAGACCGCCCATCTGCATAATATAGCTACCAATGGTGGCACGAATGCGCTCAGCAAAAAGCGTCAACGCCAGCGCAGCCTGGTGATTGCCCGTATCTGCGGCATGTTCAACGTCGCGGTAGTCAGGTGAGATGCCAGAAACACCGAGCAATCCGGACTCATTGTTGAGCAATTGATTGAGCTGCTGCGGTGTTTTGCCTTCTCGCAGGGCTATCCAGGGCAAAATGGATGGATCAATATCGCCACTTCGCGTGCCCATCATCACGCCAGACTGTGGTGTAAAGCCCATTGACGTATTCACCGATTGTCCGCCTTTGATGGCGCAGATGCTGCTGCCGTTGCCCAGATGACAACAAACAACGCGCAGGGCGCTGAGTGGCACACCCAGTTTTTCAGCAAGCTGTGAGCTAACGTATTTGTGGCTGGTACCATGAAAACCGTAACGACGAATACCCAACTCGACATAGTAACGCCAGGGCAGGGGATAGATGAAAGAAGGCTCATCAAGCGTTTGATGAAACGCGGTGTCGAACACCGCAACGGCTGGCGTTTTGGGCAATAGCTGGCGGAATACCGCGATCCCCAACGCATTTACTGGGTTATGCAGTGGAGCCAGTTCCGCGAGTCGCTCGATTTCTGCCAGCGTTTCATCAGTTACCAGCGCGGAGTCTTTAAAGGATTCCCCGCCGTGTGCGACGCGGTGGCCCACGCCGTCGATCTCTTCCAGACTGCTGATAATGTGGTGGTTGAGCAGTTTTTCCAGAAGCAACGTTACGGCTTCACGGTGATCTGCTACAGGCAAAGTCTCCTGCCATTTCTGCGCTGGTGTTTTTAGGGTGACCTGTGCATCAGACAAACCGATACGTTCTATCAACCCCTGGCAGATCATTTCACCCTGCGGCATCGCCAGTAGTTGAAACTTAAGCGAGGAACTACCTGCGTTAATGGCCATTATTTTGTGAGACATGAAGGTTCCTTTGCATTCAGAAAAATGAACATCTCATCGACCCCGGTATTCTCCAGCGCGCTGGTGACAAATACTTTTTGCGCACCAGCCTGAGCTAACCAACTCTCCACAAGAGAAATACGCTGCGGGTTGGCTAAATCGGCTTTGGTAACGAGGCCAATAACGGGTCGGTTCATTGGTCCGGTAAAACCGGGAGAAAATGGTGACCACGGCGCGTCAGCATTGAGTACCAGCGCAATAATGTCCGCTTCACAGGCGCTGGCCAGCAGCGCACTGTACAGGCAGCGGTTCTCAAGATATTCACCCGGTGTGTCTATTGTCGTAGGTGACCAGACTATGGCCTGGGTCTTCTGATAGTGGAGCACCTCTCCGCGCATGCACTGTGTGAGCGACGTTTTACCGCACTGGCTGGGGCCAATTAGCATGATACGTTTCATGAGATTACGTCCGGGTGATGGGACACGCGGTAAAACGCATCATTTCGCCCAGCGTTCGGGTTACCTGTTTCAACGCGTACTCAACGGCTGAAACATCGCCCGTCAGTACCACCGCGCCGGTAAACCGGTCGAGAAAACCAATCTCTACCGCCCCTGATTTCGTGGCGATATCACAGGCGATGATTGAGGCTTCGCTAGGGGTAATGGTCAGAATACCGATCGCAGAAACCGAATCTGGTAATCCCAGTTTCTTGAACAAATCCTTACCCGGATTAGCTATAAGATGCGCTAATGTGACCTGTTTGCCAGGTACATATTCCTGAATCATTCGATCCGTGGTGGGTTGCCTTTCCATTATCCCTCCACCATCTGTCGCCACATGCTTTCATGCGGGCGAGGAATGACCGAGCGGTAAACCAGCAGGCCTTTTTCACCCGCACTTTCACTGGCAACCGTCACCGCGTTATTCACATCGGATACATCGCCGGCAACGACCATGTAGCACTTGCCGCCAATACCAAATGCCATATGGACGCGGACCAGCGTGACGTTGGAGGCTTTAACCGCCCTGTCGGCGGCGCAGATGCAGGCAGCAACGCTCCATGTTTCGACAATACCAACTGCCTGACGCTTATCTACGCTGTTTAGTCCGCTGATTGCGGGGAGTACGCTGGCATGAATGTTGGGGAGTACCAGACTATCAACGAGCATATCGCCAGCAAGAGATGTTCCAGTGGCAATCGCCTGTTGTACGGCACCTACGTCACCACCGAGCATGAGTAGAAATTTTCCCGGGCAGATGGTCTTGCTGACCAGTAAATTCACATTCGCGCTTTTTAACATGGCATCGCCAGCTTCCATTCCTTTGGCAATGCTGGTGAGTTCTAAAATCCCTATAGCCTGAGACATGATTAACCTCTTATTACCGTGATGGATTGCTCAGTGATTTCGCTGACAATACCGTCAATACTGGCGTGAACAGGCGCGCCTAATGCACCGGACGGCACATCGGCAACGCATTGACCGCGAACAACGCATTCGCCTTGTTCTACACATGGGATAGCGCTGGCACCTATATGCTGGCGTAACAACAGCGTCGTTTTATCTGTGGAGTAGTCAGTCTCAGCCAGTGGCGCATCGTGATACCAGTCGCTAAGGCCCAGTTTGGTAATAAGGCGCTTAACTGGGATCAGCCGGTACTTCGCCATTTCATCCTCAGGATTTAGCGGCCCTTCATAACGATGGTTGAGCGCCCGCAGCTCGCGTTTAAGCATGCGGTTGATTCGCATCGGCGAAATCCCAACCGGACAGGCAACGCTTTCACACACATTGCATTCTGAGCAGGTCAGGGCCGTGAGCAGTAGCTGCGGCGTGGCCGCCTGCTGATAATTAACCGCACGAACCAGCAGATGCGGGGATAATTCATGACCGATCAAATGCCTTGGGCACAAATCCGTACACAAACGGCACTGCTCGCAAACGGTTTTTGCAACAGAAAGCACAGTGCGTTCATCCTGCATCCGCCGCTGAATCAACGCATGAGACTTAGGCAAAACCAGCAGGCCCCCGGTGGTCTTGCTGACTGGGGTATCCAGTGAAGTAATCAGGCCGCCCATCATCGGACCACCGTTAATAAAGCCGGGATCGTCAACGGTTGCACCCCCGGCCAGCGCCAGAACGTCACGTAAAGACATGCCGACAGGGACTGTGAGTGTGATGGGACTGGCGACTGCGCCGTTAACGGTCAAGGTACGACGCGTAACGGGGTACTGCTGCTCAACTGCTCTCGCGATGTTGAGCACGGTCTGGACGTTATTGACCACTACCCCGACGCTGACCGGCAGCGCGGCAGGCGGAACTCTCCGGCCTGTTGCCATCCAGATGGTCAGAACCTCGTCACCTGCCGGGTAGACATCGGGCAAAATATGTAAGCGGATCCCGGCAGGCAGAAGGGGTGTTAATGCATTGATAGCCTCTTGGTATTTCTCTTTGAGCGCAATAATTCCGGAACTGGCTCCGGTAGCCGTCATGGCATATTGAACGCCGTGGATAAGTCGCTCAGCCTGGACGGCCATCAACTGCTGGTCAACTTTCAGCATTGGCTCACATTCAGCCGCATTGACCAGAAAAGTATCGACCTGCGCCTGTAATTTTACGTGAGCAGGAAAGCCTGCGCCTCCGGCTCCGACAACACCCGCTGCGCGAACGCGTTCGCGAATTGTCTGCGCATCATAGAGCGTGGACTCTGCCGTCATGGCTGTCTTCATAATAATTCCTCAAGCAGTTCCTGCATGGCACTGGCGTCGGCAACACGAGGATTGGTTTGCAGCGTGACATCAGCCAGCGCGGCCTGAACCATCACCGGGATACGTTGTGACCAGGCTTGCTTTCCGTCTTTAAGCGCGTCAACTAAAGAAGGCAACGCACACTGTTTTTTGAGTAGCTCGATATGATGAATGAGCGCATTCAATGCCGCTGTATCGTTCGCGTTATCCGGGCATAAATGGCAGGCTTTAGCGAAACGGGCATAGCGCTTCGCAGCCCGCGGATCGCGAGCATTAAAATGAATGACATGGGTCAGCAGCAGCGCATTGGCAAGTCCGTGTGGCAGATGAAACTGACCGCCCAACTGATGGGCAATCGCATGATTGATCCCCAGTCCAGCCTGACTAAATGCCATTCCCGCGAGCGTTGACGCATTGTGCATTTTCCCTCTGGTTGCCAGACATTCGCCTTTGCTGACGGCGACAGGCAGGTACTGGAAGACGATTTGAGCCGCTTTTTCAGCTAGTGCATCGGTGAAGTCGCTGGCCTTCGTGGATACGTATGCCTCCAGCGCATGCGTTAATACGTCCATGCCGGTATTCGCGGTTATGGCTGGCGGTACGCTGACGACCAGCGTTGGATCAAGGATGGCCATGTCTGGATAAAGCGCATTATTAAACAATGGATATTTAATGCCTTTATCCGGATCGCTAATCACGCAGGCGCTGGTTACCTCGGAGCCCGTACCGCTGGTAGTGGGAATTGCGACACAGGTTTCAATTTCAATACCGAACTGGCGGCTGAACCAGACGATGGCTTTTGCGGCGTCCAGTGCTGAGCCGCCACCAAAACCCATCACGATGTCCGGCCGCAGGGACTGCATTTGTGCAATCCCTTGAACTACAGTGCTGATGGTGGGATCGGGGGTGATATCGCTGAAAATGCTGATGCGGTTATCCGCTGGCAGAGCGTTGCGCAGCTTTTCAATCAGGGGAGAACGCGCGAGAAAACCATCGCAAATAATCCAGATATGCTTATTCGTGAAGCGCTTGAGCACATCCAGACTTCCCTGGCCGCTGTACAATCGAGTTTGCAGTGAAAAGCTATTCATAACGGCCCCATTAACGAATAGAAAAACCGTTTGTCAGCACGCAACGACGAGAGCGTGCGAAAGTGCGCGCAGATGTTGTTCCTTCACCGGTTGGCGTCGCAATAGTGAAGGTTGTAAAGCCTTCACCACCAACGCCGATCCCGGCGTAAGAGGGGCCATTTTTCACAAAGATGGAGGTCTGAAGCGTGCGCGCGGCAAGGTTCAAACGTGACACATTTTGCGAATGCATAATGGCCGTGTGATGCAATCCCTCTTCAACCTTCAGGGCCAACGTTAATGCACTATCAAAATCGCTCACCGTTACGACGGGGAGCATTGGCATCAGTTGCTCGCTGGTAACCCACGGGTCGTCCGCCTGGACGATGCCTATCAGTAATCGAGGTGCTTTTGCCGGAACTGGTATTCCTGCTGCTTCCAGTAAGGTTGCCGGGCTTTTACCTACCAGTTTTTTATTGGCTATGCCTTCTGGTAGACAGACGGCTCGCAGTTTGTCTACCTCTTCTCTATTGAGAAGCATCGCACCAAAAGACTGCATCTGTTGAACCAGTCGTTCGGCAACGGCATCAACAACAATCAGGCTCTTCTCAGCAATGCAGGGGAGGTTGTAATCAAAGGATGCGCCATTGATGATATCTTCCGCCGCCTTAACCAGGTCGGCCGTTTCATCAACAATGCAGGGTGGATTTCCTGCGCCTGCGCCGATGACTTTTTTCCCGCTTTTCATGCCCATAGCAACAATGCCTGGGCCACCGGTAATCGCCAGAACTGCGATTTTAGGGTGCGCCATCATCTGCTGGGTAGCCTCAAAAGTGGGTTCTGTGACCGTGACGACAAGATTACGAATTCCGCAGCAACGGAAAGCAATATCTTCAATCATGGCAATCAGCTTGAGTGAAATCTTTTTAGCACCCGGATGCGGACTGAAGTAAACGCTATTCCCTGCCGCCAGCATGCTGATGCTGTTGTTAATAATGGTCTCTGTCGGATTAGTACTGGGGGCGACAGAACCAATTACGCCAAACGGTGAATACTCGAATAACACCATGCCGCCATCGCCGGTTAGCGCCGTGGTGGTGAGATCTTCGATACCCGGAGTGTTGTCCAGCGCGGCTTTATTTTTAAGGAACTTATCCTCTTTGTTGCCCATACCCGTTTCGGCAGCGCTCTCAGCGGCCAGTGAAGCAAGATGAGGCGTCAGTTCTTCGCGTAGGGCGTTTATGATGGCGCTGCGGGTTTTCAATGGACATTGCTGGTAACGCAGAAAAGCCTGATGAGCGGCATCGATCGCTTCGCCAACGGACGGAAAAATACCGTTACCCTTAACTTCTGCTTTTGCCGGGGCGAGTTGCTCACTCAAAATGTTACGAATAAGGGTTTCAAGTTCTGAAGTATTCATTGATGTGTTCTCACGTTAATCGCCGCAATGGCCGTTTCTGCAATGTCCATATCCTGTTCAACGCTTCCTCCGCTGATGCCAAGACCCCCGAGGAGTAAACCCTCACGCCATAATGCGTACCCGCCACCGAAGGTGACGACTTTTCCCTGCATATGGCTTTCCAGACCGTAAAGCGCGGCGCCTGGTTGCACTGCTGATGACAGCTCATGCGTGGCGGTTTTCATCGCCACGGCAGTCCATGCTTTTTTCGGTGCCAGTTCGCTACTCACAAGTAATGCGTCAGGCATGCGCCAGGCCACCGTTTGGGTACCGTTCGCATCAACAATACTAATGACGACCGGAACCTGAAGTTCTTCTGCTCTCGTCACCGCAGCGCGAGTGAGTTGGTGGAGCTCCTGAAAAGACAGAGACATAGTCGGCTCCTTTGTGGCTGGTGGTTGAACGGCAGCGAGATAGCGCTCAGCCACTTTCTCAATGATTTCGTTTTGATGGGCGTCATGATCTTCTGCTCGTGCAAGCGCATATAAGCAGTCGGACAGGCGGTTGATATAACGCATCAGTACGTGTCTGACGGAGATCTCGGTGGACAGCTCGACCAGTCGTCTCTCTGCGCGGCGTGCCAGAGTTCGGGCAAAGTGCAGTCGGCTGGCGGCTTCGCTGCGGCCTGGTAAAATAAAGCTGCGCAGGGGCGGTACTCTTCCCATTGCGATATCGATGGCACCTTCCAGTGCCGCAATTTCTTCTGAGCTGATGTAGCGTTGCTCTGGCGTCGGTTCTTCGCTTTCGCTTGCCAGTTCGGCGCTGAACCAAAAAAGTTGCAGCTGGATATTTTCAAGTAACTGCCGGTGCTGAGGGTTTTTCGCCACGCAAACGCACAGGCTAAGCGCCGCATTCAGTTCGTCCAGCGTACCGTAGGCTTCCACGCGCGGATGCGTTTTGCTCACGCGCTGTCCGGTAAATAGGGCTGTGGTTCCGGCATCACCTGTGCGGGTATAAATCGCCATAGTTCCTCCTAACGAGAAAGCGTGTCGACAATGCCGACGATAGCCAGATCGATGGCCTCATTAGGGCCGGAAAAAACGTGTCTGGCGCTGGACCCGCTGCTGAGTAATACCAGTTCGCCGGTCCCCGCGCCGACAGAATCAACAGCGACTTCATCTCCACTCACTGGAGACGCAGGAAGCTCTCCGTCAGCACTTACCCGACGTACCAGCAACAGTTTTTTTCCCACCAGTGATGGAGATTTTTGCGTGGAAACCACAACGCCTGTAACCCGTGCCAGATGCATAGCTCACTCCTGCTTAATTAGTTGGACATTTCGCAGACTGACAGCTTCCTGAGCCAGAGCCGTCACGACACATCGACGGCGTAGCACCAGTACGCCATCCCTCAATTGGGCGACGTCGGCATAGCTGAAAAGCTTCTCAGGATGCAAAAAGATGATTCGCCCCAGTTCGTCACTGAACTCCAGCGGCAGACGCGCGAGTTTTTTCACGGGGATTGCGGGTAACAATCGGTGTTGTAGTGAAATCTTCACGCGGACTCCGCATGCCAGCGCGTCGTGAATCATTACCACCGACATGTTGACTGGGCAGCCTTCGGCAATTTGCTCCAGAAATGGCAGGTCCACTTGCTGGAGATGGAGCGACGAGTACTGGCAGCATACTGTCCGTGAATCGATTTCCCGTAACTGCGCGACGCTAAGAGTGAGCGTGCTTTCCGCGCGTTTTTTTAATCGGGAAACAACCTCCTCGATAATGCGTTGCAGCAGTTCGTTGTTCATCGTGAGGTCACCAGTGTGGCGAATGCCTGGGGATTATCAGCGCCTGCAGCATTGGCTTCGTCTGTATCGATATGCATTTCGAGGCGCATATCCGGCGAAACGCGTACGGCGACGTTATCGAAAATCAGTCGACGTTCATCGCCATTAATGGCGACCGAGACTTTATCACCATGGGAAACTCGCAGAATCAGAGCATCGAGCGGCGACATATGGATATGCCGTTGGGCAACGATCACCCCGGATGCTAAGTCCAGTTCAGCAAATGGGCTGACAAGACGAACACCGGGTGTGCCCTGAATATTGCCCGACATCCGCAGCGGAGCAGCAATTCCCAACGTGCGGGCGTCAGTACGGGAAATTTCGACCTGGCTGGTATTGCGCAGCGGACCGAGTAAACGCACATTTTTTAACTGACCTTTTGGCCCCACCAGCGTGACAGTCTGCTCTGCTGCATATTGCCCTGGCTGCAGCAGCTCTTTTTTCTCACTAATTGGGTGATTGGGAAACAAGCGACCGTAATCTTCAGCGCACAGATGAATATGCCGATTAGAGATCCCCAGCGGAATCGGGCGCTCGCGCATTTCATCCAGAACCTTAGCGACAGTGGTTTCCAGTTGCTGTTTATCCATCACGCTTCACCTCGTTTGCCGGAGTGAAGACAAAGTGTGCGCGGCTCACCTTTTTGGCGAGGGCAGGCAGGATCAAGACACAAATTGCAGCTAATCAATTCTGCATCTTGCGGTGCTTCGGGTGCCGCATGGTCTACAAATATCTCTTCATGCGGTATGGCTGGTATGGGGTCGGGCGTTGGTTCAGGCTCCAGGACAACGCTATGCGACAGGATCCCGTCCCCGGGTCTGGAAATGACTTTGTGAGCCACCAGTCCATCTCGCTGGTCAGCGAAACTGACACCGGTGGAAATGGCTGCCTGGACGGAGGCCACATCACCGATTATCTTGATCACCGTCCAGCCCGAACCGTTGGTTTTTTCGAGGCCCACCAGCGTGATGGAGGCGGCTTTCGCCATGACGTCCGCGCAACTGATGGCTAATGCCAGACCACTAACTTCAAGTAATCCCAGTGATTGCTTCACGCTGTGCTCCTTGGTTGCAACGACTTATGCGGATTTAGGTAAAATGGCTTCAACGTCGCTGTGCGGACGCGGGATAACGTGGCAGGATTTCACCTCACCAACGGCGCTTGCGGCTGCGCTTCCAGCATCTACGGCTGCTTTCACCGCGCCGACATCACCGCGAACCATAACGGTGATCAGGCCAGAGCCGATTTTTTCGTAACCAACCAACTGCACGTTTGCGGATTTCACCATGGCATCAGCGGCTTCAATAGCGCCGACAAGCCCTTTTGTTTCAACCAGTCCCAGTGCGTTATTCATACTGCTTTTCTCCTGTGGGTTATGAGTGGCATTCCCGGAACGGAATGCCTTTAACCAGCCGCGCAGCGTTGTTACCAATGCTGCGGCGATCGTGGCTATTTTGTTGATACGTCAGCGTAAAAAGCGGTGCTGATGAGGGTAAGTTTTTGTAGTGCACGACCAGTTTTTCACGGCTACAGCCAATACCAACCAGCAATGGTGATTGGCAGGCGGCCAACCATGCGTTGTGGATAACGTCAGTTGAGTCATTCTCCTGAATCACAAAGGGGATCCCTTCTTCTTCAATACCCAGCAGTACGTCATTCCAGACGTCAGCGCAGTCAGCACTGGTGAAGATAACGATGGCTGGCGTGGTGAGATTACTTTCCATGAGCGAATGCCTTATGCCAGGAGAGAATCAGCCCTGTCGCAACCGCATTGCGCGGACCTTCGGTACCACGAATATTGCCGCGCCCGGCAACCAGTCGATAATGCGCCAGAGCATCGGTGACCAGCTGCGGAACTTCAAAATCCAGGGATGAGCCGCCAACCAGTACCACAAAGGGAATATCCCGAATGTTCCCGGTCGGACTCACCTGACGTAGCGCTCTGAGTGCGTTAGTAACGAAAACGCGTTCCTTAGCACTTCGACGAATGGCTCGTACTTTCTCCAGCGCCAGTTCACCCGGCAGTGGCACCAGTTCATCGGGCTTCACTACGCACACGCGCGCAAAAACCGTTGGCGGGAGAGGCGTAGGGAAGAACTGAACGCTGCCGTCTTCGTGGCGAAGATGGAACAAGCTCTCAACTTTCGCCAACGGATACTTTTTAATCTCTTCCGCGAGGTAACGGTCATCCAGACCCAGTTCACGGGCAATGATCATCGTGACCATATCGCCTGCACCCGCCAGGTGCGTGGCAATAATTTCGCCCTTAGGATTGATGATAGAAGCGTCGGTTGAACCCGCGCCGAGGTCCAGAATAGCCAGTGGTCGCGTGGTGCCCGGAGTAGTTAAGGCCCCCAGAATGGCAGCTTCGGCTTCGGCCCCGCCAACCTGGACGTCAATGTTGAGCTTTTGCGTGATCTCCTGGGCAATCATCGCCATTTGCAGGCGGTCTGATTTCACCATGGAGGCTATGCCGACAGCTTGTTCCAGCGAGAACTCACCGGCAAGTCCACCCGTCACGCTGACAGGAACCGAGGTATCGACCGCCAGCAGATCCTGAATAAAAATTTCATGACTGGGTTTATTGGTTAATTCAGCCATCGTCTGGCGCACATGCTCCAGCATGCCGCCAATATTGGTGCCAGCTTCTCCGGTAACGTTATCCAGTTTTGGGCATTCACCAACCGCTTTCATAATCGCTTCGGCGCCCGCTGCAACGTCGACCCGTACTGTACGACCCTGAGACTGTAGCTCCAGATTTCCGGCAGGAATCGCTCGCGCTTTCACATCCCCTGACGGCGTTTTCACCACCACGGCTGAACGGTTGCCGATCAGCGCCCGTGCCATCGGAACAATGTTTTTAGTCTCATCGGCATTGAGGCCAAAGACAGTTGCAATGCCGTAGGGGTTAGAAAGCGTTTCAATGACCTTTCCTGGTACGGCGACCTCAATGGCAGCCAGCATCCCCAACGGGATACGGTCAATATGAAGGACTTCATCGACGATGGGCAGGGGATGAGTCAGACGATTACTGACCAACACACCATCGTCCTGCTGCAAAATAACGCCAGTCAACTGGTATCCGGCACGGACGGAGGCATTAATCATCGTAGCAACATCGGCGAAATCAAATGCCGATGACACCACCAGAATATAGGGCGTATCCGCCGGGCGACTGAGAAGGTCTTCCGGCGTAATAGTGACGCCCACGCCTAACCCGACGCCGCCCGGTGTTTTAGGGTTATGGCCGATCATGGTGGATTCAGTGATGATGGTTTCGGTTATTGTTTCCATCGCCACGTCGCCAATGACCGGGGTGGCTTCGTTAATACGGATGAGCGAAATATCGCTGACATTGATACCGGCGTTTTTTGCCGCCAGCGTAAGGGCCTCCTGAATGCCAAACACATTACGTAATGTGCCCTTAATTCCGGTGGTTTCTGCCAGCGCGCTGCCGGTGATGCTCAGCACGCCAGACTCATCCAGAGTAGCCAGAGCGACTTCCGTTGATGAGTTGCCTATGTCAATGCCAGCTATATATCGCATGATCCTGTCCCTGAGTTAGTCGTCGCCTTTGAGTTTTTTACGCTCAACGTACAGCGCTGCCGCTTCACGAACGAAAGCTGCACAGATTTTTGCCTGATAACGATTTTCGAGATCGTCGGCGATAGCCATCAGCTCATCTTTTGTTGAGCGGTACGGGCGCAGCGCGTTGTAGATCTCAAGAATGCGATCGTCAGGAACAGCGGTTAGCTCAGCAGCGCGCTCAAAGTTCATCGCCAGCCTGTCACGTCCGGCATCTTTGGCGATTTCCGCCTGGAGGCGCAGTGTTTCAGGGGTGATGCGCATGTCCTGCGCGGTCACTTTGTTGCTCAGAACATTTTCAAGCGTGAAGTCGTCCAGCGTTTTGTTGGTCGCAGTTTTTACCCACTCAGGATGTTTATTCGCGAGAGGGTAATCCGTGACTTTCGCGGTATGTGCTGATGAACTCGCCGCGGGCGGAGTCGCGGACTCGCCTTGCAGGCTGTTCATCCGGCTCAACACATCCCGAACCATCGATTCAATTGCGTCGGTATTCATGGAGGTATCCTTTATCAAAGCGTCACGCGCAGTTCCTGCGGGTTTTTGCCTGTCACAACGTATTTGGTCTCTTTAATGTGCAGAATGGCTGATTTCGCCTGGTACTTAGGACGGGCCATCTGGTCATTCAGAGTCGGGACCGGTTGTGGAGATTCACGCTTGGCATAACGCGCGGCGTTTTTACCGATCTGACGATAGGTTTCCAGCGTCAGAAGCGGTGCCTGAGGGAACAGCTCCAGGTTTGAAAGCGGTGGTAACCCCTGCTGGTGGATAACCGTCGTGCCTTTTGACTGGATGCCGATAGAGATCCCGGAACCGCTCAGACGGTTACCCTCAACGGCAACAAACGCCACATCGGAGGATTTAAAGCAGCGGATAACGCGCGCTTTAATGCCTTCTTCTTCAATACCGGCAATCACTTCGCGCAAGATATTCTTATGCGGGATCCCAACAATATTGACGGTTTGTGACAGGCCAAACGCCGGCCCTACGGCAATAATCACTTCGTCCTGTTGCTGGCCTTGTTTGGCTTCACCAATCTCGGTCAGAAAGCTGTCGCCCTGTGCCGCAGCAGCCTGAGGTGCGCTTGCCGCTGTAGATGCGCGGAAAGAGACGGGTTTGTCGCTGGTCTGCATTTCAGACAACACATCTTCAATTATCTGGCGCAGCAGTTTTTCATTAATTTCCATTTTTCACCCCTTAGCCAAGCTCGTTGGGATCAAGTGCGCCAGGGATGTTTTTGATCTCTTCCCAGCGTTCGCCTTGCAGGCGATAACCTGTTGCCGGACCGGCATAGTCGTTAACATCATTGACAGCGGATAGCACCTGTCCGTCGCCAACGATAATGGCGGAGGTATGCAGGTAATCCCCGGTTAACTTGGCTTTCTGGATGTTGAGCATGTCCTGAGCGACATCGGTAAATCCGCCCTGAGCAAGGGCTTTCACCACTTCCAGACCGTTACGGTTTTTGTTGATGATCTCTTGTGCAAACTTGATATCTTCAACGATGTTACGTTCCGGCATATCTTTCGAACCGTGGGCGTAGGTCGCCGCTTCCACTTCTTCATCAGTGATTGGCGGTAATCCCATCCCGGCAAAGACGGCCTGCAGCGCACGCGCCGCTTTGTTACGAATGGCGATAACGTCTTCTTCACGAACCGGGCGCAGACCACCGTCTACTTTCAGGTCACGCTGGAGAACGTTGTAGTCGTCAAAATCTTCAGCATCCTCGTTCGAACCCGCAAACATGTTGTCGTAGTTCGGCACTGCGGAATAACCAGAAGAAATGAAGTCAGTACCCGGCAGGAACTGCATCAGCAGACGCGCAGTACGACGCATATCCGAGTGGGTAAAGGTTTGGTCGTTGCTGGAGGCGCATTCCAGATCCAGAGAGGAGCAGATCAGGTTTTCAGCCAGCACTGCACGAATTCCTGACGGCACGGCGGAAGGGACTCCGATGCAGCTTACGGAACCGTTTTGCAGACCCTGTACGCCAGCAGCTTTGGTGATGTAAATACAGCGGGCTTCCAGATAAAGCATCGATTTGCCTTCGGCGTAACCCATCTGAACTTCTGAGCCAGAGCCGGAGGTAAAGCGCATTTTCAGACCACGGGATGCGTAGGATGAGGCGAGGAAGCCTTTAGACCATGGCGTGTCATCGCCGTCGGTAAAGACGGGTTCAGTACCATAGACGGAGATGGTTTCAGCGTAGCAGGTGTGGCCTAGCATCCCGAGTTTGAGTTCGGTTGCTTCTTCCAGAGAACACTGAGTTAACACGCCCGGGCGTCCAACCTGTGAGCCGACTAACAGCGCAATGGCGTTAAATGGCGCATAACGCGCAACGGCAACGGTCGTTTCCTGTTCGTCAAATCCACGCCATGCGCCTTCAGCGGCATCAGCGGCAATTTGCACGGGGTTATCTTTGACATTAGTGACGTGCGCTTGTTGAGATGGTGTACGACGAGCACGCATTTTCTGCATGGCCATCATCATCTCAACGACGTTCATATGGGACACGACTTCGACAATTTTTGCCGGCGTCATTGCGGTGGTCAGCGGCACAATGTCTTTGCGCTTCACGTTAGGATCGCAAAGCATATTGGCCAGTTTGACCGAATCCATCGCCATGACTTCTTCAGCGCGCGCCAGGTTAATGCCATAGCGGGCAATAAAATGGTCGATTAAGTCAAATTCACTAGCGGATTTACCGTCCAGTTCAGTGACTGTACCGTTGACGATTTTAATCGACGGTTTGGGGTCGTTCGGGCTTTCCATCGCAATGAAGCCTTCTTCGATCCACTCCTTAACGAAGCCATCCTGATTCACAGGGCGCTTCGCCAGTGCTTCAAATCTTTTCGATCTCATGAATCAGCCTCACTGATATCAGATGTAGGACGGACGATCGTTTTTCGGCTCTGAGCCGAGGGTCCCGAGTACGGTTTTACCGATTTCACGGGCGGAGATAACAGCCTGACGAACAGCGCCAGAGTCACCCGAAATAACCAGAATGGCTTCGTTACTGAAGCTGGTGCCATGAGCAGGGGAGCTGTAAGCCACAACTTCCACGTTGGCGGATTTCAGGGCAGTATCAGCCATCAGGACACCAACGGATGCTGGTGCGCCGACGATGACGCCACAGGCACGACCAATCGGTGCGCCAAAGGCTTTTTCCAGCGCGTAGCTGGCGCGTGCGGTGTACTGCATTTCGATGTGACCGGCTTCGTTGGCATAAACGTCGCCAAAGGTGCGATCCAGTTCTTTCAGTGCAACTTCAATGCCGCGTTTCACGTCGGAAACATCGTTGCCGCCAAGAATAATCAGCGAGCCATGACCTGCGCCGCCTTTGGTATCACGTGGTAACTCAATACTGACGACTTCAGTATTGGTGGCTTTCACCGCTTCATCAGCGGCCATGATGTGTGGACCCGCACCAGTACGGGCGCCAAGGATGCCAATGGAGCGATAGCGTTTTTCAAGTTTCATTGCGTCCAGTAGGGCACTGTCTACGTTGGCGATTACCAGACCGACGGTGTCGCCAATCGCGGTACCGACAAACTCCGTTAAACTGCAGCTTTTCTCTGCCATAGCCGTTTCTCGTGTTGGGTGATTATTTTCTGGGATAGCCTGCTGTTCCGGCGTTGCCACACGAGCAATCACCTGCGCCATGATCTGTTCAACCAGTTCATTGCTGCTCATTAGCTAATTCCCTTCGGTAAGATTTTTTCTACATCGGTATGCGGGCGTGGGATAACGTGTACGGCTTTCACTTCTCCCACATTACGGGCTGCGGCGGCACCGGCATCTGTTGCTGCTTTGACTGCGCCGACATCGCCGCGGACAATAACTGTTACCAGCCCCGAACCAATTTTTTCGTAGCCGACCAGCATTACATTGGCTGACTTCACCATTGCATCTGCGGCCTCTATGGCTGCAGTTAAGCCTTTGGTTTCTACCATTCCTAACGCTTCTTGTTGCATAAAGACCTCGCCTGGGTTGTCCCGATTTTCATGACTATAAAAAGAAGCGAGGAAAAAGAATGGCTGAGTTGAAAGTAAGAGTGAAAAAATAGTGGGGTAACGATGAGATAAAATTGCTGTGAGTTATTGTAATACTATGTTTTTATTGGTTATTTTAATCTTAATTGATATGACTATTTGGTTATGTTAATTCCATATTTACACTTTTCTGAGTGACAGTTTAAATATCATTTGCTATGCGAGAAAAATGAAATTGTGATGATCGTTTGAAAATGGAATTCTGCTGTTCGCAATATTTTATTATTTTGAAAATGTACTTTTAATTGGGTGAATCCACGTTTTGTCGCCTGTTTTAATAAAGGTGATAGCAAAAATTTGCTATCACAACACGATTTTTAAGGGTATGTCGCTTGCAGATTGCCAACAATTTGCCGATACAGATTTTTATAGTAAGTCTTGAAGTAACCTTCCTGCCAGCAAGGAGTCCGCTGGTAAAGACACGAACTCTGCTTAGAAGGTGTCACAATGAACGATTCACTAAGAGCGCAATGTATTGCTGAGTTTTTGGGTACCGGGCTATTTTTGTTTTTTGGTATTGGGTGCCTGAGCGCCCTGAAGGTCGCGGGTGCCAGTTTGGGATTGTGGGAGATCTGTATCATATGGGGCTTGGGGATCTCGCTTGCAGTTTACCTGACAGCCGGGATTTCTGGGGCCCATCTCAATCCCGCTATTACCATCGCACTTTGGTTGTTTGCCTGTTTTCCTGGCCGTAAAGTACTGCCTTATTCTGTCGCTCAGATAGCGGGTGCCTTTGGTGGCGCTATGCTGGCCTATTTGTTGTACGGCAGTTTATTTATTGAGTATGAATCAGCCCACCAAATGGTACGCGGCAGTCTGGAAAGCCTGCAACTTGCCAGTATTTTTAGCACGTATCCTGCCGCCGCACTGAGTGTCTGGCAGGCCGCACTGGTCGAAGTGGTAATTACCTCCATTCTGATGGGGATGATTATGGCGCTAACGGACGACGGTAACGGTGTTCCCAAAGGCCCTCTGGCACCACTGTTGATTGGTATTCTGGTTGCTGTTATCGGCGCATCAACCGGTCCACTTACCGGTTTTGCGATGAACCCGGCACGTGATTTTGGTCCTAAATTGTTTGCCTGGATGGCCGGGTGGGGTGATGTTGCGATGACCGGTGGGCGCGATATCCCTTATTTCATCGTGCCGATTGTGGCTCCCATCATCGGCGCCTGTGCGGGCGCAGCAATTTATCGTTATTTTATTGGCAAAAATTTACCGTGTAATTCGTGTAAGTTGGAGGAAAACGAGAGCTAGCTTCATGAAAGATGTTTATTATTGAAAGGTAAAAACTGTTTTCGTGATCCGGTTTCCTGAACGGCTTAAAAAGTCTCCCAAGAATGGGAGACTTTTGTTATGTTCAATGCTGACTTTCATCAGAGCGCTGGATCGCGAGATGAAAATGAATGTGTGAATAATATGTTTTATTTATAACAATAAATTAACTGAGAGGTTTTATCATGATTTCTGCGAGTGCCCTGAACTCAGAACTCATTAATAAAATCGCACAGGATTTTGCACAGGCCACCAGTCTGGCTGTTGTGGTTGTCAATATTCACGGTGATGAAATTTCTGAGCTTTTTAATTTCACTCCTTTTTGCCAGTTGATGCGCCAGCATCCTCAGCATAGTACGCGTTGTCGTATGAGCGACCGCTGTGGCGGGTTGGAAGCCTCTAAGTCCGATCAACCTTGCATTTATCGCTGCCATGCCGGGCTTACCGATTTCTCAATTCCGCTGGTCATCGCGGGACACCTGGTAGGGTTTGTGCTTTGTGGACAAGTACGCTTAAGTAACGATGTAGGCCTCGTTGATATTCTGAACGTCGATGACCGCTGGCAAGCCGATCCTGAGCTGGTCAACGAGTTCCGTAATGTACCTGAGATGGACTATTCTCGAGTCATTGCCTCAGCG
This sequence comes from Citrobacter sp. ABFQG, assembly GCF_004322975.1. Taxonomy (NCBI): domain Bacteria; kingdom Pseudomonadati; phylum Pseudomonadota; class Gammaproteobacteria; order Enterobacterales; family Enterobacteriaceae; genus Citrobacter; species Citrobacter sp. ABFQG. The sequence goes on along the minus strand of NZ_CP036435.1, from coordinate 3,659,699 downwards.
GATTTACTCAAGCTCATCGTCGAAAATTGCCTTAAGAAACAACTCAATTTTGTTGTTATCAAAGATAACCCGCAGCAGTCAGAGCCGGTACGCGCTAACCGCAGTACCAACCCCCATGACAGTAAAATGAAAAAAGCCCTGCGCTATATTGATGCGCATTTATCAGACGAGCTGCGTCTGGAAGATGTTGCCTCTCATGTTTTCCTTAGCCCGTACTATTTCAGTAAATTGTTCAAAAAATATCAGGGTATCGGTTTTAACGCATGGGTAAACCAACAGAGAATGGCAAGTGCCAAAGAGTTGCTTTGCCACAGTGACTGGAGCATAGCCAGCATTGCGCGTAATTTAGGCTTTTCGCAAACCAGCTATTTTTGCAAAGTGTTCCGTCAAACGTATCAGGTTACGCCGCAGGCATTTCGCCAGCAAATTAATGTCATTTCACGCGGAGAGTCCGCTTAAATAGCAATATTTTGCTATTGCCGATTTTTGATATGTGGCGCTATGCCCGTCATTATAAAATGAAAAATAATGACAGCTGCCAATAAATTGTCATAGCGCAACAAAATAATGGTATTAGAGGGATAAACTGCACCAGTTTTTATTTTTGTGATGAGATACAGTGTCTGTGTGAATGACTTTCTTTATTCTTAGCTGATACTTTCATTCAAAAAGTGAACGTATGAATATGTGGGAAAAGGCCAGGAAATTGGCTGAATGAATTCGGAAAGATATTAAACTGAATTATTGTCATGAGGTCGTGAATTTACCTCATAACAGAGAGCTTAATTAACCAGGCTCTTGAACTGACAGGTTTGCCACATTTGTGGTAGGGAAGGGGGTGAGAATCCCCCGCAGCCCCCGCTGCTGTGATGCTGACGACCCCGTATGGACCACTGATCGCAAGATTGGGAAGGACGGGTGAGGATGACGCTAAGCCAGAAGACCTGCCTGTCAGTGACTACCAACAACTTCGGTGGGAAGTGGGTGGTTCAGATGCATACAGTCGAGAGACTGGGTATCTCTACACCCCTACCACCCTGAACAGGATCAGGGTATGGCGGCCAATTTTCACGCATTTGTTCTTGCAGGTACCGGAAGCGGCTGTGGTAAAACCACGGTGACGCTGGGCTTGTTGAGCTTGTTGAAAAAACGCGGTTTGCGCGTCCAGCCTTGCAAAGTGGGTCCTGATTACCTTGATACCGGCTGGCATACAGCGGTATGCGGTACCGCTTCCCGCAATCTTGATAGCTTTATGCTTCCCGTCCCCACGCTGAACGCTCTATTCAACGAGCAGATGCGACATGCAGATATCGCCGTTATTGAAGGTGTGATGGGGTTGTATGACGGCTATGGTACCGACCCAAACTACTGCAGCACCGCCGCGATGGCTAAACAGTTAGGCTGTCCGGTCATCTTACTGGTTGATGGCAAAGCCGTTTCCACCTCAATCGCCGCAACAGTAATGGGTTTTCAGCATTTTGATCCCACTCTGAACATCGCCGGCGTTATTGTTAATCGAGTTAACAGCGAAACGCATTACCAGTTACTGAAAGTCGCAATCGAACGTTACTGCGATGTACCCGTCTTAGGTTACGTACCCCGTATGGATGGTGTTGCCCTTCCCGAACGACATTTGGGTTTAGTCACCGCACGTGAGTCGGTTATCAATCAGCAACCGTGGCAGGAGTTTGCCGCGACTCTGGAGCAAACCCTTGATATTGACGCACTGCTGACATTAAGCCAGTCAACCAATCTTCCTGCTGGCGAATGGCCCGCGCTGCCTGCCGCAGATGCCGGAGCAGGGCTAACGCTTGCAATTGCCGATGACGAAGCCTTCAACTTCTACTACCCGGACAACATTACGCTGCTGGAACGTACGGGGCTTAATATTGTTCGTTTTAGCCCGTTGCACGACACCTGCTTACCCGACTGTCAGATGATCTGGTTAGGTGGTGGATATCCTGAGCTACATGCTGCGGCGCTGGCTCGCAATGTCTCGATGCTGAAGCAACTGCGAGCGGCACATCAACGTGGCGTCGCGATTTACGCAGAGTGTGGGGGGCTGATGTATCTCGGCAGTTCGCTTGAGGACAGTAACGGCGATACCTGGCTGATGGCGGATATCATTCCCGGCCACAGCAAAATGGGAAAACGTCTGACCCGATTTGGCTACTGCGAAGCGCAGGCCGCGCAGCAAACATTGTTAGCAGCAGAAGGGGAAGTGCTGCGCGGGCATGAATTCCACTATTCCGATTTTACCCCTGAAACGCCAGCGGTGATGAACTGTCGCAAAGTGCGCGATGGTAAAACGCTGCAAGCCTGGTCTGGCGGCTGGCAGGTCGGAAACACCTTCGCCAGCTATCTACACGTTCATTTTGCTCAACGTCCGCAGATGCTTAACCACTGGCTGACAGCCGCGAGGAGCGCGCTATGACGATCCTTGCGTGGTGTGTTGCCTGGCTGCTTGATTTTATCATCGGCGATCCGCAGAACTGGCCGCATCCGGTGCGCTGGATTGGCAATCTGATTTCTGCCGTGCAGCGAATTATTCGGCGTTATTGTCATAGCGACCGTGCGCTGCGCATTGGTGGCGCGGTAATGTGGATTGTGGTGGTTGGTCTGACCTGGGCTGCGTCCTGGGGCGTGCTGGTACTGGCAAAATTTGTTCATCCCTGGTTGGGTTGGGTGGTAGAGGTATGGATGATCTTTACCGTGCTGGCCGGGCGATGCCTGGCGAATGCCGCACAGGATGTCGAACGTCCTCTACGGGCCGGTGACCTTGCCGCGAGTCGGGAAAAACTGTCGTGGATAGTGGGGCGTGATACCTCGCAACTGCAACCGCAACAGATCAATCGCGCGGTGGTGGAAACCGTGGCTGAAAACACCGTCGACGGCATTATCGCGCCGCTGTTCTTTCTCCTTCTCGGCGGTGCGCCCCTGGCGATGGCCTACAAAGCGGTAAACACCCTTGACTCCATGGTGGGCTACAAACACGAAAAATACCGCGCTATCGGTATGGTCAGCGCGCGTCTGGACGATGTCGCGAACTTTATTCCTGCAAGACTGAGCTGGCTGCTGCTGGGCGTGGCGGCATTTTTATGCCGTAAAGACGGCTCGCGAGCTTTACAGATTGGCTGGCGCGATCGCTACAACCACAGCAGCCCAAACTGCGCGTGGTCAGAGGCATCCGTAGCCGGGGCATTAGGCATTCGTCTGGGTGGTCCTAATGACTACTTTGGCGAGCGCGTTGAGAAACCGTGGATCGGTGATGCACAACGCGACATTTCGGTAGACGACATTTCCCATACGATTCGACTGATGTGGGTGGCATCGACGCTGGCACTGGCGCTGTTTATTGCGCTGCGGTGGCTGTGGGCCGGTGTAGCCTGAGGACAACATAATGCAATATATCCAGCAACCCCAGGCGATTGAAGCCAAAAGTTTCGACATTATTGGCGAGATCATCCGTGAAACCCGTCCGGACTATCAGTTTGCCAGTCCGTTACATGAAGCCATTATCAAGCGGGTCATTCACACGACGGCAGATTTCGACTGGCTGGACATTCTGTGGTTTTCCAGTGATGTGCTGGAGCAGTTTTGTGCGGCGCTTAGCCGTTCGAGCGTGATTTATACCGACACCACGATGGCGCTTTCCGGGATCAATAAAACGCTGCTGGCAAAATTCGGCGGTGAATGCCGCTGTTACATCAGTGACCCGCGGGTTGTGCGTACGGCAAAAGAGCAGGGTATTACCCGGTCCATGGCTGCTGTCGACATTGCGGTGAAGGAAGAGGGGGAAAAGCTGTTTGTCTTTGGCAACGCGCCGACAGCGCTGTTTCGCCTGCTTGAGCATGATGTCGCTGTCAGCGGTGTGGTTGGCGTACCGGTCGGGTTCGTTGGTGCAGAAGAGTCGAAAGATGCCTTGACCCAAAGCAAGTTGCCCGCCATTGCCGCGTTAGGCCGTAAAGGGGGGAGTAATGTCGCTGCCGCTATCGTCAACGCCATGCTTTATCACATGCAGGGGGCGCGATGAGCGAGGCCTTCGATACGCCGGTGTGGCACAACGGTAAAGCGCTGCGTAAAGGATATACCACGGGATCGTGCGCCACGGCGGCGGCAAAAGTGGCAGCGTTGATGGTATTGCGCCAACACCTCATCCACCAGGTTTCCATCGTCACGCCTTCCGGGGTGACGTTGTGCCTGAATGTTGAGTCGCCACATATCGAAGGGCAGCAGGCGATAGCCGCCATCCGCAAAGACGGTGGTGATGATGTGGACGCCACACATGGGATGCTGATTTTTGCGCGCGTGACGTTAGACGATAGTGGCGTGATTGCCTTACAGGGCGGTGAAGGGGTCGGTACGGTAACCCGTAAAGGGATTGGCCTACCGGTCGGCAGCTCGGCGATTAACCGTACACCTCGCCAGACCATTGAATCTGCCGTCCGCGAAGCGATTGGCCCAAATCGTGGGGCGCAGATTGAAATCTTCGCGCCAGAAGGAGAAGAACGGGCGCAAAAAACCTACAACTCCCGCCTTGGCATTCTGGGCGGTATTTCGATTATCGGCACCACGGGTATTGTCACGCCGATGTCGGAAGAGAGCTGGAAACGTTCGCTGTCGCTGGAGCTGGAAATTAAGCGGGCGGCTGGGCTGGAGCGTGTCGTACTGGTGCCGGGAAACCACGGCGAGCGTTTTGTGCGCGAGCAGATGGGTATCGACACCCAGGTTGTAGTCACCATGAGCAACTTTGTCGGCTACATGATTGAAGAAGCCGTACGTCTTGGATTCCGGCAAATTGTGCTGGTGGGACATCCCGGTAAGCTCGTCAAAATCGCGGCGGGGATCTTCCATACCCATAGCCATATTGCCGATGCCCGCATGGAAACGCTGGTGGCCCACCTCGCATTACTTGGCGCACCGCTGGAACTGCTGACGCTGGTCAGCGAGTGCGATACCACCGAAGCGGCGATGGAGCATATCGACGCATACGGTTTCCAGCACATTTATGACCATCTGGCTCAGCGCATTTGTATGCGTGTTCTGCAAACATTGCGCTTTACCAAAAATCCACCGACCTGCGATGCCATCATGTTTTCCTTTGATAATCAGGTTCTTGGCAGTAATCGTCCGGTCGCAGAAATTGCTGAGGAGATGCAATGTTAACCGTTGTAGGGATGGGCCCCGCCGGTTTGCATTTGATGACGCCTGCGGCACGTGAAGCGGTCGCGGCGGCGGATGTTCTGGTCGGTGGAAAGCGGCATTTGCAGCAATTCCCGGATTTTGCCGGTGAACAGTTTGCTCTTGGCGCCAATATCCCGGAACTCCTGAGCTGGATTAGCGCGCACCAGGAGAAGCATGTTGTGGTACTGGCATCTGGCGATCCGCTGTTTTACGGCATCGGGACGCGCATGGTGGCGCATTTTGGTATTGAGAATGTGCGGATTATTCCCGGCATTAGTGCGGTGCAGTACCTGTGTGCGCAGTCCGGTATTGATATGAACGATATGTGGCTGACCAGTAGCCATGGCCGCAGCGTCTGTTTTGATGAGCTGGCGCGACATAACAAGGTAGCGATGGTGACTGATGCGCTGTGTGGCCCGCGTGAAATCGCGCAGCAGCTCATTGCCCGAGGCAAGGGGCATCGCTGGATGGTGATTGGCGAAAACCTGGCGATGGAAAACGAAAAGATCCATTTCCTGCCTGTGCGTGAAGTTAACGCTGACTATGACATGAATGCAGTGGTGATCCTCGATGAAAGATGAGCTGTTTCTGCGTGGAGAGAAAGTGCCGATGACCAAAGAAGCGGTACGCGCACTTGCCCTCTCAAAACTTGAATTACACCGCGCCAGTCACCTGATTGATATAGGCGCCGGAACCGGCAGCGTGTCGATAGAGGCGGCGTTGCAATATCCCGGATTACGTGTCACGGCCATCGAACGTAACCCGGCGGCGCTCAGGTTGTTGGATGAAAACCGCCAGCATTTTGCCTGCGCAAATATCGATATTTTTCCCGGCGTTGCTCCCATGACCATCGCGGAAAAAGCCGATGCCATTTTTATGGGCGGCAGCGGTGGTCATCTGACCGACCTGATTGACTGGTCGATGCGCCAATTGCATCCCGCAGGGCGTTTGGTGATGACATTTATCCTCCAGGAAAACCTCAACACCGCGCTAACACATCTGGACCATCTTGGCGTACAGGGAGTGGATTGCCTGCAGCTACAGGTTTCCTCGCTTACCGCGCTTGGCAGTGGTCACTATTTTAAACCGAATAACCCCGTATTTGTTATCGCCTGTCAGAAGGAAGGAAACCATGTCTGAGATTTTTGATCCCCGTAGCGTGTGGTTTGTTGGCGCAGGTCCTGGCGATCGCGAGCTGATTACCCTCAAAGGTTACCGGTTGCTGCAGCAGGCGCAGGTTGTTATCTACGCCGGATCGCTGATTAACACCGAACTGCTGGAGTATTGCCCTGCTGGTGCTGAATGTCACGACAGTGCCGAACTGCATCTGGAGCAGATCCTTGATCTGATGGAAGCCGGAGTGAAAGCGGGTAAGACCGTTGTGCGTCTGCAAACCGGCGATGTCTCGTTGTATGGTTCCGTGCGCGAGCAGGGCGAGGAGCTGACCAAACGCGGGATTGACTGGCAGGTGGTGCCCGGCGTCAGCGCGTTCCTCGGCGCGGCGGCGGAGCTGGGTGTTGAGTATACCGTGCCCGAAGTGTCACAGAGCCTGATCATTACGCGCCTGGAAGGCCGCACCCCGGTACCAGAGCGTGAACAGCTGGAGTCTTTTGCCAGCCACCAGACATCAATGGCGATATATCTTTCCGTCCAGCGTATTCATCGGGTGGCTGAGCGTCTGATTGAAGGCGGCTATCCGGCGACCACGCCCGTAGCGGTGATCTATAAAGCGACCTGGCCGGAAAGCCAGACCGTGCGCGGGACCCTGGCGGATATTGGCGACAAGGTTCGCGATGCTGGCATCCGTAAAACGGCCCTTATTCTGGTCGGTAATTTCCTGGGCTCGGAGTATCACTACTCCAAACTCTATGCGGCGGACTTTAGCCATGAATACCGTAAAGCCTGAGTCAATTGCGCTTTTTTGCCTGACTCCTGGCGGCGTTGTGCTGGCGAAACGTCTGGCAGCTATGCTGCCGGTTACCTGTTTTACCAGTGAAAAGCTGCTGGAGGAGGGGTTTATTCCCTTCGAAAACGGCTTTGCGAATACCGCTCGCGAAGCGTTTACGAATTATTCGGCGCTGATTTTTATCGGGGCGACCGGCATTGCGGTGCGCGTACTGGCCCCGCTGGTCAACGACAAGTTTTGCGATCCGGCGGTGGTGGTCATTGATGAACGTGCCCAGCATGTCATCAGCCTGCTCTCCGGTCATGCGGGCGGTGCTAATGCGTTGGCTCGTTATCTGGCGGGCATGTTGGGTGCCGACCCGGTTATCACCACCGCGACGGATGTGAACGATATGGCGGCACTGGATACGCTGGCATTTCAACTGAATGCCCGAATGAGTGATTTCCGTTCGGCGGTGAAGATCGTCAATCAGATGTTGGTCAGCAATAAGCGGGTTGGGCTGTGGTGGGATGACGAACTGACGCAGGATGTCAGCCATTGCGACCGGCGCGGATTTATTACGGTCACCGATCTCAACCAACTCCCTGAACTGGATGCTTTGGTGTGCATCACCTTACGCACCAATTTACCTGAGCTGCCTGTTCCGCACTGGAAGCTGGTGCCGCAGCGGGTTGTGGCCGGAATTGGTTGTCGCCGTGATACGCCGTTCCCGCTGCTGGCTGCGCTGCTTGCCCGCCAACTCGAAGCCCAACAGCTCGATCCGCTGGCGCTAAAAGCGATTGGCAGCATCACGCTGAAAAAAGATGAACAGGGACTTATCCAACTGGCTTCATGCTGCCGCGTTCCTTTCGAAACCTTTACTGCTGACGCGCTGCGTGAGCATGAGCACCGTTTTCCGGCCTCATCGTTTGTTCGCAAAACGGTGGGTACAGGAAGCGTTTCTGGTCCTGCAGCCTGGCTGTTGAGCCACGGACAACTGTTAGGCGAGACCCTGCGAGAACAGGGCGTCACTATCACTTTGGGAGTTTCACACTGATGTTAAGCGTAATTGGAATTGGCCCTGGCTCGCAGGCAATGATGACCATGGAAGCCGTTGAAGCACTGCAGGCAGCGGAAATCATCGTGGGCTATAAAACCTACACCCATCTGGTAAAAGCGTTCACTGGCGACAAGCAGGTGATCAAAACCGGGATGTGCAAAGAGATTGAACGCTGTCAGGCGGCGATCGAACTGGCGCAGGCGGGGCACAACGTGGCGCTGATCAGCAGCGGTGACGCGGGGATTTACGGTATGGCCGGGCTGGTGCTCGAACTGGTCAGCAAGCAAAAGCTGGACGTTGAGGTCAGGCTAATCCCAGGGATGACCGCCAGCATTGCCGCCGCCTCTTTGCTGGGTGCGCCGTTGATGCACGATTTCTGCCACATCAGCTTAAGCGATCTGTTAACGCCGTGGCCGGTTATCGAAAAACGCATCGTTGCCGCCGGTGAGGCCGATTTTGTTATCTGTTTCTACAACCCACGCAGTCGGGGTCGCGAAGGACATCTGGCGCGCGCATTTGAGCTGTTATCTGCCAGCAAGAGCGCACAAACGCCGGTTGGTATTGTGAAGTCAGCCGGACGTAAAAAGCAGGAAAAATGGCTGACCACGCTGGGTGAAATGGACTTTGAGCCGGTTGATATGACCAGTCTTGTGATCGTGGGCAATAAAACAACCTATGTTCAGGACGGCCTGATGATCACGCCACGAGGTTATGTGCTGTGAATTATGGTGATGTGCTGGTCATGGGCGGCACCAGCGACGCGCGCATGCTGTGCCAGCAACTGGATGCGGCAAACGTGGCCTACACCCTGTCCGTTGCGACCCCGACGGGAAAGCAGCTGGCGGGAGACATCAAAGGCCAGGTGCGCTGCGGGCGTCTGGAACGTGAACAAATGATTGCCTGGCTACAGGAAAATCAGACGCGCTGGGTGATCGATGCCTCGCATCCGTACGCCGAGGTGGTGAGTCGCAACATCATGAATGCCTGCGAAGCGGCGGGCGTACTGCTGAGCCGCTACCAGCGCCCTGAGCAGTTGAGCGGATTAACTCACCCGCAGCTTTATACCGTACAAAGTATTCCGCAAGCCTGTGAGGTGGCGCGACGCTTCGGCGATCGCGTGCTGTTGACGACTGGCAGTAAAGATCTGGCCATCTGGCGCGAAGGGTTGCCTGAAAAAACGCTGCTGGCGCGCGTTCTGCCTGTACCTGAGGTCATTCAGCAATGCGCGGATCTGGGATTTGGCGTCGGTGAAATCTTCGCACTGTGTGGGCCGTTTAGCGCCGAGTTCAACGCCGCGTTTTATCGCCAGTGTCAGGCTGATGTGGTGATCACTAAGGCTTCAGGCGCTGAAGGTGGTTATCAGGAAAAAGTTCAACCCTGTCTGGATGCCGGTATCCCCTGCATCGTGATTACACGTCCGGCACCGTTGGTGACGGGAGACGAGTTACTGGAAAGTCAGGCCGCCTTTGCGGCGCGTTTAACGCGCTGGCTGGCCGCGGCTTAAGGAGTTAGAGATGAAAAAGGCGCTTCTGGTGGTCAGCTTTGGCACCAGCTATCACGACACCTGTGAGAAAAATATTGTGGCCTGTGAGCGCGATCTCGCAGCCAGTTGCCCTGATCGCGACCTGTTCCGGGCGTTTACCTCCGGGATGATTATCCGCAAGCTCAAGCAGCGTGACGGCATTGAAATCGACACACCGCTGCAGGCGCTGCAAAAACTGGCGGAGCAGGGGTATCAGGATGTGGCTATTCAGTCGCTGCACATTATCAATGGCGACGAATACGAAAAAATTGTCCGCGAAGTGCAAAGTATGCGTCCGCTGTTTTCACGCCTGACGTTGGGTGTACCGCTACTGAGCAGCCATGAAGATTACGCCCAGCTGATGCTGGCGCTGCAACAGCAAATGCCGACGCTTAGAGAAAATGAAAAAGTGGTGTTTATGGGACACGGCGCCAGCCATCATGCCTTTGCCGCCTATGCCTGTCTCGACCATATGATGACGGCGCAGCGCTTTCCGGCGCGGGTTGGGGCGGTGGAAAGCTATCCGGAAGTGGATGTGCTGATTGAAAGTTTATCCCAGGAAGGGGTGACGGCGGTGCATCTGATGCCGCTGATGTTAGTTGCTGGTGACCATGCCATCAATGATATGGCCTCTGACGAAGATGATTCGTGGAAAACATTGTTCAATGCGGCCGGGATAACGGCTACGCCATGGCTCAGTGGACTGGGTGAGAATCCGGCGGTTCGCGCCATGTTCGTGGCACATTTACAGCAGGCGCTTAATGTGGCGCTGGAGGAAGCAGCATGAGCGGGAAACTGTACGCATTAAGCACCGGACCTGGCGCTTCCGATCTGATCACCGTACGTGCTGCACGTACGCTGGGCATGCTGGATATTCTCTATGCGCCTGCCGGGCGTAAAGGCGGCGATAGCCTGGCGCTGTCGATTGTACGGGAGTATATCGGCGAGCAGACCGAGGTCCGCTGCTGCCATTTTCCCATGAGTGCCGACAGCGCGGAAAAAGAGGCCGTCTGGGATGAGGTTGCAACCGCGCTGGTTCAGGAAGTCGAAGCTGGAAAAAAAGTAGGTTTTATTACGCTCGGCGACGCCATGCTGTTCAGTACCTGGGTCTTTTTACTGCAGCGCATTGGTTCGCCTGACTGGTTAGAAATCGTCCCGGGCGTGACTTCTTTCGCTGCGATTGCCGCGCGTTCGAAAACCCCGCTCGCCATGGAGCAACAATCGCTGGCAGTGGTCTCCTGTACCGCGCCGGAAGCTGAAATTCAGCAGGCGTTAAAGCAGCATGACAGTCTGGTGTTGATGAAAGTGTACGGTCGTTTTGCGCGTATCAAAGCGCTGCTGCAACAAGAAGGTTTGTTGGGCTGCGCATTAATGATGTCTGAAGCCACGCTGCCAGGTGAACAGTGCTGGCGTCATCTCGATGAGGTGAGCGACGATCAGCCGCTGCCTTATTTCTCGACCATTCTGGTCAACAAACAGTGGGAGTATGCACAATGAAGCTTGAACAACAGCTAAAACAGCTGTCTTTCAGCGGGTTGGCTGCGGCGCTATTACTGATGATTGTTCCTGAGCAAGCGTTCGCCATGCACATTATGGAAGGCTTCTTGCCGCCGATGTGGGCGCTGGCATGGTGGCTGCTGTTTTTACCCTGCCTGTGGTACGGTCTGGTGCGTTTGCGCCAAATCGTGCAGGAAGATAACCACCAGAAAGTTTTACTGGCACTGTGCGGCGCCTTTATTTTTGTGCTGTCGGCGCTGAAAATTCCTTCCGTTACCGGAAGTTGTTCACACCCTACCGGCGTAGGCCTGGCAGTTATCCTGTTTGGACCTGGCGTAGTGGCCATCCTCGGGGCGATCGTTCTGCTGTTCCAGGCACTGCTGCTGGCACACGGTGGTTTAACGACGCTTGGCGCGAACGGCATGTCGATGGCGGTAATTGGCCCGGTAGTGGGTTACATGGTGTGGAAAATGGCCTGCCGTGCAGGGCTGCGTCGTGATGTTTGCGTCTTCTTGTGCGCGATGCTGGCGGATCTCGTCACCTATTTCGTGACGTCGGTACAGCTGGGCGTGGCGTTCCCGGATCCCTCTGCTGGCGCTACCGGTTCAATCATTAAGTTCATGGGGATTTTCTGTCTGACGCAGATCCCAATCGCGATTGCGGAAGGGTTACTCACCGTGCTGATTTACGATCAGCTAACCAAACGCCAGTTAATAACCGCACAAGGACATTAACGATGAAAAAGACGCTGATTATATTGGGCATGGTAGTGGCGCTGGTGATCCTGCCGTTCTTTATCAACCACGGTGGAGAGTACGGCGGTTCAGACGGTGAGGCGGAGAGTCAGATTCAGGCTATTGCCCCGCATTATGAACCCTGGTTCCAGCCGCTGTATGAACCGGCAAGCGGTGAAATTGAAAGTCTGCTGTTTACACTTCAGGGATCGCTGGGCGCAGCCGTGATTTTCTATATTCTGGGTTATACCAAGGGCAGGCAACGCCGTGATGACCGGGCTTGACAGGCTTAGCTATCAAAGCCGTTGGGTTCATGTCTCGCCAGTGCGGAAATTTCTGCTCTGGCTGGTGATGATGATTCTGGCGTTTACTCTGCCCCCGTTGGGGCAGGGTATTGAGCTGTTATTGATTGCCGCGCTGAGCTGCTGGCTGCTGCGTATTTCCTTCTGGCGCTGGTGCCGTTGGATGGCATTACCGTTTGGTTTTCTGGCGGTTGGCGTAGTGACCATCCTGTTTAGCATCAGCCGCGATCCACAGACGCTGTTGGCCAGCATACCTGTGGGAAGTTACTGGTTGGGGATCAGCGCACCAGGTCTGGTGACAGCGAATGAAACATTCTGGCGCAGCCTTGCAGCGCTGGCGGCAACCTTCTGGCTGGTACTGAATCTGCCGTTTCCGCAATTAATTATCCTACTCAAACGCGCGCACGTTCCTCGCCTGCTAACTGAGCAGATCCTGCTGACCTGGCGGTTTATTTTTATTCTGTTAGACGAGGCGCTGGCTATTCACCGCGCACAAACGCTGCGTTTTGGTTATCGTAGCTTGCCGTTGGGCTACCGCTCTCTGGCAATGCTGGTGGGATTGCTGTTCACTCGCGTGTTGATCCGCTACCAGCAAATGACCACCACACTGGATATCAAACTTTATCAGGGTGATTTTCACCTGTAAGGAAAAGTATGCTTGCCACCTCAGCGCTTTGGTTTCGCTATCAGGATGACCCGATCCTCAAAGGGCTAACGCTGGATTTTTCTACGCATGCCGTCACCGGGTTGGTAGGCGCTAATGGTTGCGGGAAATCCACGCTGTTTATGAACCTGAGTGGCTTATTGCGCCCACAGCAAGGCGCGGTGATGTGGCAGGGCAAACCGCTGGATTACAGTAAACGCGGCCTGCTGGCGCTGCGTCAACAGGTGGCAACGGTATTTCAGGACCCCGATCAGCAAATTTTTTATACCGATATCGACAGCGATATCGCCTTTAGCCTGCGCAATCTCGGGGTGGATGAGGCTGAAATCGCCCGACGCGTGGAAGATGCGCTTACGCTGGTCGACGCCCAGCATTTTCGCCATCAGCCCATTCAGTGTTTAAGCCATGGGCAAAAAAAACGCGTAGCGATAGCCGGGGCGTTGGTGTTGCAGGCGCAGTATCTGCTGCTGGATGAACCTACTGCGGGCCTCGACCCGTCAGGCCGCACGCAGATGATTGAGATTATCAAACGCATCGTAGCGCAAGGAAACCATGTCGTAATTTCAAGCCATGATATCGATCTTATCTATGAAGTCAGCGATGCGGTGTACGTTTTACGCCGGGGCGAAGTACTCACGCACGGCACGCCAGGTGACGTTTTCGCCCGTACGGATCTTATTGAACAAGCGGGATTAACTCAGCCCTGGCTGGTGAAGCTGCATACCGAGTTGGGCTTCCCGCTGTGTAAAACAGAGGCTGAATTTTTTAGCTGTATGCGAGAGAACGCACTGAAGGAGGCGTCATGACGCAGGCAATAATGTTGCAGGGAACGGCATCTGATGTGGGTAAAAGCGTATTGGTCGCCGGGCTGTGTCGTATTTTTTATCAGGATGGACTGCATACCGCACCGTTCAAATCGCAGAACATGGCGCTGAACTCTGGCATTACGCCAGAGGGAAAAGAAATGGGCCGCGCGCAAATTTTTCAGGCTGAAGCCGCAGGTATTACGCCAGATGTGCGTATGAACCCGGTTCTGCTTAAACCGACCAGCGATCGCAAAGCGCAGGTAGTGCTGATGGGCAAAGTAGCGACGGATATGGACGCGGTGAGTTACCACGAGTACAAACCACGTCTGCGGGAACAGATCCTGTCAGTTTATAACAGCCTGGCGCAGGAGTTCGATGTGCTGGTGCTGGAAGGTGCGGGGAGCCCGGCAGAGATTAACCTGCGCGATCGCGATATCGTCAATATGGGCATGGCAGAAATGGCGCAGTGCCCTGTCGTTTTGGTGGCGGATATCGATCGTGGTGGGGTATTCGCCTCCATTTACGGCACGCTGGCGCTGTTGCACGATCACGAACGCGCACGCGTAAAAGGGGTGATCATCAATAAGTTTCGCGGTGATGTGACGCTGCTGCACTCCGGTATCGAGCAAATTGAAGCGCTGACCGGTGTTCCGGTGCTGGGCGTGATGCCATGGCTGGATGTTGATCTGGAAGATGAAGATGGCGTTGCGCTGCAAAAGGGCAAGTATTTGCGCACTGATAAACGCGACATCGACATCGCCGTTGTGCAAATACCGCACATTTCTAACTTTACGGATTTCAATGCGCTTGCTGCGCAGCCGGATGTGCGTGTGCGCTATGTTCGCCAGCCTGAAGAGCTGGCGGGGGCCGATCTGGTGATTTTGCCCGGCAGCAAAAATACCCTTGGCGATCTGGTGTGGCTGCGTGAAAGCGGGATGGCGCATGGCGTCGTGCAATTGCATCGTAATAACGTACCGGTGGTGGGGATTTGCGGCGGTTATCAAATGCTCGGCGATACCATCATTGATGAAGTGGAGTCAGGACTCGGTACGCTGCCGGGGCTGGGCTTGCTCAATACCGTAACCCATTTTGCCCAGCACAAAACCACGACCCTGGTTGAGGGGCAAATGTCCTCATCGCTGCCTGACTGGCTGGCGGGCACGGCGGGGCTATCCGTTCGCGGTTATGAAATTCATATGGGCGAAACAGCATTAACCGATGAATGTCAGTCGGTGATGACGTTGCACAAAGACGGCGGCAACGTGGTTGACGGCGCGGTCACTGCGGATGGTCTGGCGTTCGGCACCTATCTTCACGGTCTTTTCGACAGCGATGATTTCACCCGTGCGTTGGTCAATGGCCTGCGAGAACGTAAAGGGTTAGCTCCGCTGGATTCCACCTTCCATTACGCGCAATATAAATCGCAGCAGTTTGATCTGCTGGCGGATGCGATGCGGCAACACATCGATATTGAGAAAATTTATACCATCATGCAGCAACACCGGGAGCCAGTATGATGATTCTGGTTACTGGCGGCGCGCGAAGCGGTAAGAGTCGGCATGCGGAAGCGCTGATCGCTGATTCCCCAAACGTTTTGTATATTGCGACTTCGCAGATTTTTGATGAGGAGATGGCTGCGCGAATTCAGCATCATCGCGATGGACGTCCTGCGCACTGGCGTACAGCCGAACGTTGGCAACATCTTGATGAACTGATCACGGCAGCGAACGATCCTCAGGAAGCCATTCTGCTTGAATGCATCACTACGATGGTGACCAACCTGCTGTTTGCTCTGGGCGGTGACAGCGATCCGGATAGCTGGGATTACGCGGCGATGGAGCAGTCTATCGAAGGTGAAATCCGTTCGCTGATTGCAGCCTGTCAGCGCTGCCCGGCAAAGATCGTGTTGGTCACTAACGAAGTGGGAATGGGGATTGTGCCGGAGAACCGTCTGGCGCGGCATTTTCGTGATATTGCAGGACGCGTGAACCAGCGACTGGCGGCGGCGGCTGATGAGGTCTGGCTGGTGGTATCAGGAATTGGAGTCAAAATTAAATGAGTAAGTTGTTCTGGGCAATGCTCTCTTTTATCAGTCGCTTGCCCGTTCCTGCTCGCTGGTCGCAAGGACTGGATTTCGAGCACTATTCCCGCGGTATTGTGATGTTCCCCCTGATTGGCGTCGTGTTGGGAGGGTTGACGGGGCTGGTCTTCATGGCGCTCCAGACCTGGTGCGGTATACCGTTGGCCGCCCTTTTTGCGGTGCTGACGCTGGCGTTATTGACCGGGGGATTTCATCTGGATGGTCTGGCGGATACCTGTGACGGCATTTTTTCGGCGCGTCGACGCGAGCGGATGCTGGAAATCATGCGCGACAGTCGTCTGGGAACCCACGGTGGACTGGCGTTAATTTTCGTTTTACTGGCGAAGGTGCTGGTGGTGAGCGAACTGGCTTTGCGTGGCACGCCGATGCTGGCTGCGCTGGCGGCGGCATGTGTCGCCGGGCGAGGAACGGCGGTGTTGCTGATGTATCGGCATCGCTATGCCCGCGAAGAAGGGCTGGGCAACGTTTTTATTGGTAAAGTCACCGGGCGTCAAACCTGCGTTACGTTGGGATTGGCGGCGATCCTTGCCGCCGTGCTGCTTCCCGGCATGCGCGGCGTGGCAGCGCTGGTTGTCACAATGGTGGCGATTTTTATTCTTGGGCAGTTATTAAAACGCACGTTGGGTGGGCAAACCGGCGATACGCTGGGCGCTGCCATTGAACTTGGCGAGTTGATTTTCTTGCTGGCTCTGCTCTGAGTCAGCCCACATACTGGAACCCTTATGCAGACTTTAACCTCTTTACACCGCGCGATCCCATTACCTGACAGTGCCGCGATGCTGCGCGCGCAGCAGCATATCGACGGCTTGCTTAAGCCGCCGGGAAGCTTGGGGCGACTCGAATCTCTCGCCGTACAATTGGCCGGGATGCCTGGCCTGAAGGGTGTGCCGCATGTGAATGGCAAAGCGATGCTGGTGATGTGCGCCGATCACGGCGTGTGGGATGAAGGGGTTGCCGTTTCACCTAAAGTTGTCACGGCTATACAGGCTGCCAATATGACGCGTGGAACGACCGGCGTCTGCGTCCTCGCCGCTCAGGCGGGGGCGAAGGTCCATGTGATAGATGTGGGGATTGATGCTGAACCTATTCCCGGCGTGGTGAATATGCGCGTGGCACGCGGCTGCGGCAATATAGCCGAAGGCCCGGCAATGAGCCATTCGCAGGCCGAGGAGCTGTTGCTGGAAGTCATTCGCTATACCCATGAACTGGCCAAAGACGGCGTAACGCTGTTTGGTGTCGGTGAGCTTGGTATGGCAAATACTACACCTGCGGCGGCCATTGTTAGCGTGCTTACCGGCAGTGATGCTGAGGAAGTCGTGGGTATTGGCGCTAACCTTCCTCTTTCTCGGGTGGGGAATAAGGTAGACGTTGTGCGTCGGGCAATTGCCGTCAATCAGCCGGATCGCCATGACGGTGTCGATGTGCTGGCTAAAGTTGGTGGGTTCGATCTTGTCGGCATGGCAGGGGTAATGTTGGGGGCGGCCTCCTGCGGCCTGCCGGTCGTGCTGGATGGTTTTCTTTCTTATTCCGCTGCGCTGGCGGCCTGCCAGATTGCACCACAAATTAAACCCTACCTAATCCCGTCACATTTCTCCGCTGAGAAGGGCGCCCGTACCGCGCTGGCGCATCTTGAATTGGATCCATATCTGAATATGGGGATGCGTTTGGGTGAAGGCAGTGGGGCCGCGTTGGCGATGCCAATTGTTGAGGCTGCTTGTGCGATGTACAACAATATGGGGCAGTTAGTCGCCAGTAACATCGAGCTTCCGGATGGTAAGGAAGCGTAGTTACCGCTCAACCTGAACCTCGCCTGTTGGCGAGGTTTTTTTATGCGCAAATATGTCGTAACCCACTAAAACAGATAATAAAAGCTATAATTAACGGATATCTGCTGCGACGAAGGAAAGGAAAAAGATGCGTCGTGTAAAACTGCTTTGTTCACTCATTATGCTGCTTGCGAGTCAGGGCGCGCAGGCGGTGAGTTATCCACTGCCGCCAGAGGGCAGTCGCCTGGTGGGTAGCCCTTTGACTATTACGATTCCACCAGGTAATACCAAGCCGCTGGAGGCATTTGCCGCTCAGTACGGGCAGGGGTTGAGCAATATGCTTGAAGCCAATCCGGGCGTCGATGTTTTTCTGCCTAAATCGGGTTCAACGCTGGTTGTGCCGCAGCAACTGATATTACCGGATACCGTACGCGAGGGGATTGTCATCAACGTCGCCGAGATGCGGCTTTACTATTATCCTGCTGGCAGCAATACGGTTGAGGTTTTACCCATTGGCATTGGTCAGGCGGGTAGAGAAACGCCGCGCAACTGGGTGACGGCGGTAGAGCGTAAGCAGGAAGCACCAAGCTGGACACCGACGCCAAATACCCGACGCGAATACGCCGCTCGCGGGGAAAGCTTGCCAGCATTTGTTCCTGCCGGGCCAGAAAATCCGATGGGCCTGTATGCAATTTATATCGGCAGGCTTTATGCCATTCACGGGACAAATGCCAATTTCGGTATTGGTCTGCGGGTAAGCCAGGGGTGTATCCGTTTGCGGAATGACGACATCAAGTACCTGTTTGATACGGTGCCTGTAGGGACCCGTGTACAATTAATTGACCGACCGGTGAAATACAGCGAAGAGCCGGACGGTAGTCGGTGGGTGGAAGTGCATGAGCCGCTGTCGCGAAATCGTTCGGAATACGAGTCTGACAGAAAGGTACCTTTGCCAGTCACTCCCGCTCTGCGTACCTTTATCAGCGGGAATGACGTGGATGTGAGCCGTGGGAACCAGGCACTGGAAAGACGTTCCGGTATGCCGGTGAACATCAGCCTGGTACAGAAACATTATTAATTTTCAGGGCGACTCTGGTGACCTTCAGGTCGGATGGGTCGCTTTTTTTATTTGATACTGCCCCATTTTTACCACGCCAATATGGTCTGCCATTAGTTGAGCTTCGTGTTCGCTGTGGGTAACCAACAGCGCCGTTTGCCCGGCGGCGCGCAAAATATCCCGTACCTCGTTGCCAAGACGTTCACGTGTGCGCTTATCAAGGCTGGAGAAGGGTTCATCGAGCAACAGGATTTCCGGATGTGGCGCCAACGCGCGCGCAAGGGCGATACGCTGTTGTTGCCCGCCTGAAAGCTCATGCGGATAGCGGTTGGCATGGCTGTGTAACTCCACCATTTTCAACAGCTCAGTCACTCTGGCCTGTTGTTCCTCACGCGGCATGCGACGCAATCCAAAGGCCACATTTTGCTGCGCGGTCAGATGGGGGAATAACGCATATTCCTGGAAGACCATGCCGACATGACGTTTTTCCGGTGGCAGATGAATGCCGGGACCGGCAACACGGCGCTGTGACACATAGATCTCTCCGTTTTGCAGGCGTTCAAATCCGGCAACTGCGCGTAGCACCGTGGTTTTTCCGCAGCCTGAAGCGCCCAGCAGACAGGCGATTTCACCTTTACGTACCGACATTGAAAATCCGCTCAGTACCGATTGCTGGCTGTTGCCATAAGTAACGTGTACATCCTGGAGTCGTAATGCAATTTCTGACATTGTTGCTCTCTTAACCACGGCGAGTCATTTGGTGACGCACCAACAAAATAACCGGTAGCGTGCCAGCTAAAACAATCATTAGCGCGGCGATAGCACCTTCTTCATAGGTTCCACGGGCGGCTTCCGCATACAACAATGTTGCCAGCGTTTCGAAATTGACCGGGCGCAAAAGCAACGTTGTTGGCAGTTCTTTCATGGCATCGGCAAAAACCAGCAGGGCACTGCTGACTAACGCTGGACGCAGCAGGGGAAAATGGACCCGTGCAAACGTCCCCGCACCATTCTCACCCAACAGACGAGACGCCTGTTCCAGCGAGGGGGGGATACGGCCCAGACCAGAATCCAGTGCGCCAATGGCAATCGCCTGGAATCGCATGGCACAACAAATTACCAGCAGGATCCCGGCGGACATCAGCGGCAGACCACGAACATCCAGTAAATCGGCCAGCCAGCGGTCTACCGCCATGGCGGGGGTCAAAAAACCAATTGCCAGAATTGTGCCGGGAACCGCATAGCCTAAAGAAGCCAGACGCATCACGCCGCGACGAAATCCTGGCATGGCGTTGTCGGCGGCGCTATGACGCGCGCTCCAGGCCACTAACATACTGACGCAAACCACCACCAGCGTGGTTCCTGCCGCCAGCGATAGCGTATTTTGTAATGCTGATAGTAACGAAGAGGAAAGCGGATTCTCATCACCTATGCGTTTGGCGCTTTCCCACATTAAAAACAGAACCGGAGCCAGAAAACCCAGCAGGACAGGCAGTGAAATAACGCCACCAAGCAGCCAGCCACGCCAGCCCTGCACGCGCGTAGGTTGAATTTCCCGTAGGCTGCGACTGCTGAATCCTTGTTTTCTGCGACCATAAAATTCCAGCGTCAGAATAAGGAATATAAACATCAGCATCATGCAGGCAATTTGCGCCGCGGCAGATAAATCAGAACGCGAGATCCATGTGGTGTACACGGTAACGGTTAACGTCTGTACCCCGAGAAACTCCGATGCGCCGATATCGTTGAGCGTTTCCAGTAGTGCCAGGCTGATCCCAACGGCCAGTGCCGGACGGGCCATGGGCAATGCAACACGAAAGAAGGTTCCGGTTGCGCTGCATCCCAGCGTGCGTGCGGCTTCCAGTAAATGGGCCGGTTGGCTAATAAACATGGCGCGGGTTGTCAGATACACGTATGGGTAAAGCACCAATCCGAGTAGGATGATTGCGCCGGAAAGTGAGCGCAAATCTGGCAGACGGAACTGTCTTGGGCTGTCAAAACCCAGTAAAAAACGGATAAAGGTTTGCAGGGGGCCAATCGGATGCAGCAGATCGAGCCACGCAAAGGCCACAATGTAGGTCGGCATCGCCAGCGGCAACAGTAACGCCCAGCTAAGTATTTTACGTCCAGGGAAATCCCATGCCGTTACCGCCCATGCGCTGCCTACGCCAATCACGCCGACCATCACCGCGACACCGGCTAATAACAGCACGGTATTTTTTAGTGCGGCAGGTAGTACATACGTCAGGAGATTACCCCAGTGAGATAAATCGGCCTGGGTAGCCTGCCAAATCAGCGCTATGATCGGTGTCAGAACGCCAAGCGCCACGCACAGTGCGCCAAGATGTAGCGGCGTTAATAATGACTGCGGCCCAGAAACCAGGCCGCGTAACGTCGGAAACTGCAGAGGTTTATTGATCGAATCCAACTTTATCTACCAGCAGACTAGCTTGTTTACGATATTTAACGATTTCGGTTAATGGTGTTTTATCGACGTCGATTTCGCCAATAGTTGCGTTGATAACCGGGTCAAGCGTCACGCCTTTCAGTACCGGGTATTCGAAGTTCGCTTTCGCATATTGCTGCTGGGCAGGTGCGGAAACCAGATATTCCATCAGCTTAACGGCATCGGCTTTATTTGGCGCATAGCGGGCTACAGCTGCACCACTGATGTTGACGTGTGTACCGCCATTTTCAAAGGTAGGTTTAACGACTTTAATCGCATCGCCCCATTGACGCGCATCGCTGCCTTCTTTGGCATTTTTCATATGGCCGACGTAATAGGAGTTGGCGAGACCAATATCGCAAATGTCGCCGAGGATATCGCGAGCAACATCGCGATCGCCACCAGTAGCTTTACGCGCCAGGTTAGCTTTCACACCGCGCAGCCATTCTTCGGTCTTTGCTTCGCCGTGATGAGCAATCATTGCGGCGATCAGCGCCGTGTTATACGGGTGCTGTCCGGAACGAATACAGACTTTACCTTTGTACTCAGGGCTGGCGAGTTGTTCGTAATGCCAGTTATCGATTGGCAGTGACTTCTCGGCATACAGCACGCGGGCACGCATCGATAGCGCAAACCACTGATTATCTGCACCGCGCAGATTAGCCGGAATAGCGGTTTTCAGTGCTTCTGACTCTACTGGCTGAGTTACACCCGCTTCCACTAAATCAATGAGATTACCGGCATCGACGGTCATCAGCAGGTCGGCAGGTGAATTTTTACCTTCAGCTTTAACGCGCTCAAGCATACCGTCCTTGATATAGACCGTACTGACTTTGATGCCGCTGGTTTTGGTCCAGCTATCAAGCAAAGGCTGGATTAGACCCGGTTCACGGGTTGTATAGAGCGTTAACGTTTCCTGAGCGAAAGCCGGTAGGCTAACTGAGAAGACCAGGGAAGAGGCAAGAGTGATACGGCGCAGTCCGGCGCGAGGCAGAGAATTCATCGTTTATATCCCAGAGTAATTGGAACGTACAGTGAACCGAGCGAGGGCTCGTTCCTTTGGCTCGCGTACAATAAATGATAATCACTAGCACTTACAATAATTGCAAAGTTTAAACGATTTACATTTACATAACTTTAATCAACGTTGTGATGCGGCATGTAACGGGGTGCGGAGCAGGCAGGGTGCTTATCAGAGGGGATTTTATAGCGACCGAAAAAGCAAAAAGCCTGCTTAGTTTCCTAAGCAGGCTTCTTAAATTTGGCTCCTCTGACTGGACTCGAACCAGTGACATACGGATTAACAGTCCGCCGTTCTACCGACTGAACTACAGAGGAATCGTGTGAACGAGGCGCATATTACTGACCTCACCATGAGGTGTCAACAGTAAAATTAGCGCGTCATTTCAATTGCTTAATTAATCTTCAAATTCAGCGTTAATGCACATTTGGTGAGCGATAATGACCATCTTAGCGGGTATCGCGTAACCGCTCCATGGGGTTCTGGCGGTAAAACTGAATAAAACGCTGCCATAAGGCCGGAAAACGTGGCGCAAATAATTCAGGAGCACTGAAGAAATACTCCGAAAGAACGGCAAAGCATTCGGCCGGGTCGGTTGCTGCGTAAGCATCTATACTGCACGCGGTTTCACCGACCAGATCAATTTCATCCTGAATGTTATTCATTGCGGCATACAGGTCGTGCTCCCAACCGGCAATATCTCGCAGAGGGATCGCCGGAATACCGCTGGCGCGGTCGCCATTACGCATATCAAGCTTATGTGCCACTTCATGGATGATCAGATTAAAGCCGGAGGCATCAAAAGAATCCTGAATGTCGAGCCAGTTAAGGATTATCGGACCTTGCTGCCAGCTCTGCCCGGACTGTACAACCCGTTGATTATGCACCAGTCCAATATCGTCTTCCCATTCATCGTCCACGACAAACGGGGCAGGGTAGATGAGAACTTCATGAAACCCGTCGAGCCACTCGACCCCTAATTCCAGGACAGGCAAACAGAAAAGCAGCGCAATGCGCGCACTTTTCAGCGGGTCAAGTTCAAACCCCTGAAGCGCTACCAATCTTTTTTGCTGTAAAAAGCGCTCGGCCAGGGCGATAAGTCTGGCTTGTTCTTGCTCGGTGAGATTCACCAGAAGAGGAATAGCCAGGGCGTCGTCCCACGGCCAGTCGTCACTCCGGGTTGTTTCTTGCTCTTTCCAGGGCCACTTAATCATCGTTTTGCTCGCAAACTCGTCACTTGAACGAAATTGACGGAACGGGGTCTGTTAAAATGCCAAATTACCTGGCATCATGGCAACCGCCAAAACGGAGAGATGCCAGAGCGGCTGAATGGACCGGTCTCGAAAACCGGAGTAGGGGCAACTCTACCGGGGGTTCAAATCCCCCTCTCTCCGCCACTATTCAAACACTTAGCTCAATTCCTTTCAACGACTCATGTCACACTTGGTATAGTGTTGATATATTCGCTTAGTATAAAGCTCGCCATCATCATGTTCTGATTTGCCCAATACTGGAAGATCCAGTGTGGGGGAAATTTTCACTTTTCTGTCATAAACCGCAACCTGGCGTTCAGTTTTGTGATCTGAGAATAGTTGTTTGTCCTTTCTCGTTTCTATCAAGTTTTTTTCCTGCGGCTCAAAGTTAAACCAGGGGCAGGGTAGCTAAAGTTATTTTGGCTTTTATGCTAGAAGAAGATAGCCCCAGAAACCAGGCCGTTAGAGAAATTAGCAACAAGCCTCGAGAATAAATCTGACAGTTATCTTTGAGCGATGAGCGGGCGCACAAGACGGTGACAAGATTGCAATATTTGTTGGGGTTATGCCCACGACTTGTTTTGGATAAACTCACTTAACCCTTTGTGATACGATAATTATCTTAGATTGTCACATGGGGCCAGATTTTGAATTCATACATTTTCCTTGCCGGGGCCATTGTAGCTGAAGTAATAGGTACAACCCTGATGAAGTTCTCTGACGGGTTTACACGTCTATGGCCATCTGTCGCAACCATTGTGTGCTACTGCACTGCTTTTTATCTTCTCGCTCAGACGCTGTCGACGATTCCAACGGGTATTGCGTACGCAATTTGGTCAGGTGCTGGAATCGTATTAATCAGCCTTTTGGGCTGGTTGGTAAGTGGGCAAAAGCTGGATTTCCCGGCGATCGCAGGCATGTTCCTGATTTGCGCTGGGGTTCTGGTTATCAATATTTTTTCAAAATCTTCCCCGCATTAATTCTAAAAGAATGTCGGATATCTGGCGCTGTTAGCAGAGCTTATCCCTGTGCGGTGAAAAAGCCCGCTTGGTATGAAGCGGGCTTGCGTATTTTTGTCGTAATTAGAACTGGTAGACTAAACCAACGGCAACGATGTCGTCAGTTGCGATACCATTGCTTTCATAGAAGCTGTCGTCTTCGTCCAGCAGGTTGATTTTATAGTCAACGTAGGTGGACATGTTTTTGTTGAAGTAGTAAGTCATACCCACTTCAACATATTTGACCAGATCTTTGTCGGTGTAGCGTGGGGTGCCATTGCTATGGTGATCCCAGCCACCTAAGTCGACACCTTTAGATTGCAGGAATGCAACGGACGGGCGCAAACCAAAGTCAAACTGGTATTGTGCAACAACTTCGAAGTTCTGCGTTTTGTTGGCGATACCGCCTTTGTCATCACCATAAGCGGTCATATTGCGGGTTTCGGCATACATTGCAGCCAGGTATACGTTGTTAGCGTCATATTTCGCGCCAACAGTCCATGCATCTGCTGTTTCACCACCAGCATATTTACTGGTGTAGCTACGATCATTGCGACCTTCAGCAACTTGATTGTTAGAACGGTCAGAACTGGAGTATGCAGCGCCAAGACTTAAACCGAAGTCGAAGTCATAAGAGGTGGACATACCGAAACCGTCGCCGTTCTCACGTGTCAGGTCCCGACCTTTACCATTACCGGTACCTTCGCCTGAACCACCATCTTCATTATTGCCTTGATACTGCAAAGCAAAGTTCAGGCCATCAACCTGACCAAAGAAACCATTATTACGGTAAGTGGCCACGCCATTGGTACGACCGGTCATATACACGTCGGTCTGGGTGTAGGTGTCACCGCCAAATTCCGGCAGCATATCTGTCCAGGCTTCTACATCGTAGACGACGCCGTAGTTACGACCGTAGTCGAAGGTACCGTTCTGGCCAAAACCTAAACCGGCAAAGGCCAGACGAGTTGCAGCATTTGCGCCTTCACCTTCAGCAGTATTGGCCTTAATGTTGTATTCCCACTGACCATAACCAGTCAGCATGTCGTTGATCTGTGTTTCGCCCTTAAAACCCAGACGGGCATAGGTCTGATCGCCATCGTCGCCAGGGTTATCAGAGAAATAACGCAGACCATCGACTTTTCCATACAGATCCAGTTTATTGCCGTTTTTATTATAGATTTCAGCCGCATTTGCTGCGCCTGCAGCTAATAAAGCAGGGAGAAGCAGTGCCAATACTTTTCTTTTCATTATGTATTCCCTTTTCATGATAATTAAAATGAATATGTAGTACTATCCAAGCAACTACATTTGGATACTATCTATGAAGTTCATTTAATTTAAAATATAACATGTAACAAATGTATTTAAAATATTTCTAAATGTTTCATTGATGTGTTTTTATAACTAAAAATATATGTTGGATAAATTGTTATTTGTCACATAAATCATTTTTAATCAATATCTTATGTATATCTAGTTATTTATTTGAAACTTGAATTTTATTTGTGCGGAGTATTTGTTTTTGTTATTCATATAATATAGTTGTTGATATTGATATTATGGTTTCTATAAATTCATGTGGATTTTTTTTTGGTGCGATAATAAAAGTTAATTATGTAATGGGGCAGGCAGTGGTTTGCAATGAAAATTGTTGCTAAGGTGATTTTCTTTCTACAAAGGGAGATAGCATGAAACTGCACGACTGGCAGTCGCAATTTGAAGCTTGGTTAGCTGATAACCATTCCGGACAAGATGCTGCGCATGACATCTTTCACTTTCGTCGTGTGTGGATGACGGCGCAAAAGCTGAGTACAGATGCTACTGTAGACTGGCTAGTGGTGTTGACCGCGTGCTACTTCCATGATCTCGTCAGCCTGCCAAAGAACCATCCTGAGCGTCATCGTTCGTCGGTACTGGCAGCTCTGGAAACGCGTCGCATTTTGATGCGCGATTTTCCGGATTTTCCACAACAAAGAATACCTGCCGTGTGCCATGCCATCGAGGCGCACAGTTTTAGCGCCAAAATTGCACCAGAAACCCTTGAAGCGAAAATCGTGCAGGATGCGGACCGGCTTGAGGCGTTGGGGGCTATCGGTCTAGCGCGCGTATTTGCTGTGTCTGGTGCGTTAGGCGTGGCGCTATTTGATGCGGAAGATCCGTTTGCCCGCCAGCGTGGCCTTGACGACAAACAGTACGCGCTCGATCACTTCCAGACCAAGTTATTGACGTTGCCGTCGACGATGCAAACTGAACAAGGACGACATTTAGCGCAGCATAATGCTGACTTCTTACTGACGTATATGGCGAAGCTGAGTGCGGAGTTAAAAGGAGAGTATGAAATGCTGGATCTTGACGCGATTCAACCCTTTAAAGCACGTTAGTCGCCAGTACAGCCTCAACGTCAACCGCACTATTTTATGTTAATCTGTCGGTTATCCATTTCGGCCGGTTAAATGTATGCAGGATAATTTTTCAGTAGCAGGCTCCATGAACCCGATGACAGATGATAACAAGGCCGCCGCGCAGGTGATTTTGGCTAAGTTGCTTGAAATATATGACGTGAAAACCCTGGTTGCTTATCTGAACGGTGTTGGCGAGAACCGCTGGAGTCCGGCCATCTTTAAGCGAGTGGTGGCGAACGAAACATGGCATCGCCTCAGCGACAATGAGTTTACTTATCTGAATTCCTTGCTGCCGACGCCACCTGCGCATCATCCGCATTATGCCTTTCGATTTATCGATCTGTTTGCCGGCATTGGCGGGATTCGTCGCGGCTTTGAGGCAATTGGTGGGCAGTGCGTGTTTACCAGCGAGTGGAACAAGCATGCGGTGCGTACCTACAAAGCGAACAACTATTGCGATCCCTTCCAGCATCACTTTAATGAAGATATTCGTGATGTCACGCTGAGCCATCAGGATGGGGTGAGCGACCAGCAGGCGGCAGAACATATTCGCCAGCACATTCCAGAACACGATGTACTGCTGGCGGGATTTCCTTGTCAGCCCTTCTCCCTGGCCGGGGTGTCAAAGAAAAATGCGTTAGGGCGGGCCCACGGTTTTGCCTGTGATACACAAGGCACACTCTTTTTTGACGTGGTGCGCATTATCGACGCTCGTCGACCAGCAATATTTGTGCTCGAAAACGTCAAAAACCTGAAGAGTCACGATCAGGGCAAAACGTTTCGCATCATTATGCAGACGCTGGACGAGCTGGGGTATGACGTGGCAGATGCGGCAGATAACGGTCCGGATGATCCGAAAATTATCGATGGGCAACATTTTTTGCCTCAACATCGCGAACGTATCGTGCTTGTCGGCTTCCGACGCGATCTGAATTTGAAATCAGACTTCACGCTGCGGGATATTGTCACGCGTTATCCGCAGCGGCGTACTACCCTGGCGGAACTGCTTGAGCCGACCGTCGATGCGAAATATGTGCTGACGCCGGTGCTGTGGAAATACCTCTATCGCTATGCGAAAAAGCATCAGGCGCGGGGAAATGGATTTGGCTATGGCATGGTGTATCCCGGTAACCCTGATAGCGTAACGCGCACATTATCTGCGCGTTATTATAAGGATGGGGCGGAGATCCTGATTGACCGTGGCTGGGATATGGCGCTGGGTGAAAAAGATTTTGACGATCCGCAGAATCAGCGACACCGCCCACGCAGACTTACGCCCAGAGAGTGCGCGCGCCTGATGGGGTTTGAATCTCCGCAAGGCTATCAGTTCAGGATCCCCGTGTCAGATACTCAGGCTTATCGCCAGTTTGGTAATTCGGTGATCGTTCCGGCATTTGCGGCGGTGGCCAGGCTGCTGGAGCCAAAAATCAGGCAGGCAGTTGCTATTCGCGAGAAAGAGAACCTGCATGGCAGACGTTCACGATAAAGCAACACGCAGTAAAAATATGCGGGCGATAGCCACCCGCGATACCGCAATTGAAAAACGCCTTGCCAGCGTGCTGACAGAGCAGGGAGTAACGTTTCGCGTGCAGGATGCGACGTTACCCGGTCGCCCCGATTTTGTGGTGGATGATTATCATTGTGTGATTTTTACTCACGGTTGTTTCTGGCACCACCACGATTGCTATTTGTTTAAAGTCCCCGCGACACGAACGGAATTCTGGCTGGAAAAAATAGGCAAAAATGTCCAACGCGATGCGCGGGATTGTGAAAAATTGCAGGCTCTTGGCTGGCGCGTACTGATTGTCTGGGAGTGCGCCCTGCGTGGTCGCGAAAAGCTGGATGATGAGGCGTTATCTGAACGTGTCATCGAGTGGATCTGCGGCGGTGGCGACACCGCGCAGATCGACACTCTCGGTATTCATTTACTGTAATGTCTTTTCCGACGAACTCGCGACGGCATCCGCTTTAACAGGGAACAGGTATTTCCCCAACGTTACCAGCACCACTGCAAACACGATCACGCCGAGCGCCAGCCATTCGATAGGGGCTAGTCTTTCTCCCCCCAGACCGGTACCTAACAGCACCGCAACAACCGGATTGACGTAGGCATAGCTGGTGGCTAGCGCCGGGCTGACATTGCGGATCAAGAACATATACGCATTAATGGCAATAATGGAGCCAAACAGGGCCAGGTAAGCCACCGCCATAAAGCCTGAAAATGTTGGCATGGTGGTCAGTTTTTCCCCGGAGAGTAACGATGCGCACATCAGCACAATACCGGCTGCTAACATTTCAATGGCTCCGGCCATCATGCCAACGGGTAGCGTAATGCGTGAACCGTACACCGAGCCAAACGCCCAGCTTATCGAACCGATCAGGATTAAAATAGCGCCCCACGGATTGCCACTTAAATTGCCTCCGCTGTTCAGCATGATGATCCCTGCGAGCCCAATCGCTATCCCCAACCATTCCAGTTTGCGCGTTTTGATGCCAAAAAAGTGGCTAAAACACAGCGTAAATAGCGGGACGGTGGCGACCACCACGGCGGCAATACCGGAAGGGACATTTTGATGTTCTGCGACGGTGACCAGTCCATTACCCACAGCCAGCAGCAGGATACCAATTAACGCGGCGTTCAGGATTAAGCGTAAGGGGGGGAGCTTATGCCCGCGAATAAGTAAAAAACTTGTTAATAAAATTCCCGCAGAGAGAAAACGTACGGCTGCCATCATTAACGGCGGCCAGCTTTCAACACCAATGCGAATAACGAAGTACGTGGAACCCCAAATGATGTACAGCGCGAATAGCGCACTGAAAAGCGGTAACAATTGCCTGAAACGCATAATCCCTCACGGTAGAAATAAAAAGGTGCAACATAGTAAACGTCAAAACTATCTTACTGGCGAGATTTATAATTACGTGTCGATGTTAAAAACTTGTTGACCAGAAAGGTCAGTTTCAGCATGGCGTGTTTTACTTCATACTTATGACTGCAAAAAAATAATATTGAGGGTCAAAATTTTGGCAGGAAGTAGCTTACTAACCTTACTCGATGATATCGCCACGCTGCTGGATGATATATCAGTGATGGGAAAATTGGCCGCGAAAAAAACCGCGGGCGTGCTGGGAGATGATCTGTCGCTTAATGCGCAGCAGGTATCGGGCGTGCGGGCGAACCGTGAACTCCCGGTGGTCTGGAGCGTGGCGAAGGGGTCGTTTGTAAACAAAGTTATCCTTGTACCGTTGGCGCTATTGATAAGCGCATTTATTCCCTGGGCGATCACCCCATTATTAATGGTAGGTGGGGCGTTTCTCTGTTTTGAAGGGGTAGAAAAGGTTCTGCATACCCTGGAGGCGCGTAAGCACAAAGAAAGCCCGGAAGAGCGTCAGCAGCGTCTGGCTGCTCTGGCCGCACAGGATCCACTCACCTTTGAGAAAGATAAAATCAAAGGGGCAATACGTACTGACTTCATTTTGTCTGCCGAGATTGTTGCGATTACGCTGGGTATTGTAGCGGATGCACCTTTGCTGAATCAGGTGTTGGTGTTATCGGGTATCGCGTTAGTGGTGACCGTGGGCGTGTATGGCCTGGTCGGGATTATCGTTAAGCTTGACGACATCGGGTACTGGCTGGCAGAAAAACGTAGCCAACTTGCCCAGTCGCTGGGGAAAGGGTTGCTGGTGGTTGCCCCCTGGCTGATGAAAACACTTTCTGTGGTCGGTACATTGGCGATGTTTTTGGTGGGGGGCGGTATTGTGGTACACGGAATATCACCGCTGCATCATGCGATTGAACATTTTGCTCAACAGCAAAGTACATTGATTTCGCTAATGCTTCCGACCCTGCTTAACCTGGTGCTCGGCTTTATCATCGGTGGGATTGTCGTTCTGCTGGTGAAAGCTGTCGCCAGACTGCGCGGAGTTTCGCACTAATTGTTACAGGACTGATTATGCAAAACGCCTCTTTGTCATCTAAGGTGTAAAGGTTTCTCTTGATACAGGAGGCAGGTATGGTCTTTTCTGTCAGTGAGGAAGTCACCTCCAAAGAGGGTGGCCCACGTATGATCGTTACCGGGTATGCCAGCGGAATGGTGGAGTGTCGCTGGTACGACGGCTTTGGCGTTAAACGGGAAGCATTCCGTGAAGATGAACTGGTGGTGCCGGGCGAGCGAAGACAGCTCTGTCAGGATGCCTGAACATTTGACTCGACCGTAACCTGGTGATCTCTCACCCATTAGTTATATTTATCATTTTGGTGAGAATTATTTACTTGTCAGGCAAAAAAATTGCAGATAAGGTTTGGTTCACATCAGATTTTCTGGTGTAACGAATTTACAAGTGCTTCTTGCATAAGCAAGCTTGATCCCGACCCTATAAGGGCCGGGATTTTTTTCGCCCTCAGTCAGCGATTGATCTCCGATACGCTAAAGTCATGGATATCAAGCTCGAACGCGTCGGCCAGTTCATGCCATGTATGGTAATCTCGGCCGTCGACGCTAACGCGCTCCGGGTCATCCTGGCTGCGATGAATTTCACTCTCGCAGATTTCGTTGATTGCCTTTAGCAGCGCGTCCACATCGACGCTGACTTCACGTTTGGCCGTATCGCTGTACTCTTTCGCGGTTTTCATCCTCATACCTCTCAACCGTTAAGGATACCGGGGGAGCGTACCCAAACATCAGATACGCACAACTTAAGTATAGACCGTCGATAAAACCCGCAATCGCGCGTGCAGAGCGCTGCCAGAAAAAGGAATTTGTTCTACACTGGCACAAAGCCACAGGAGGAAAACTATGAAGGTGAATGATCGGGTCACAGTCAAAACGGACGGCGGTCCTCGTCGACCGGGCGTGGTACTGGCAATCGAAGAGTTTAGTGAAGGCACCATGTACCTGGTTTCGCTGGAAGACTACCCGCTCGGTATCTGGTTCTTTAATGAATCAGGTCATCAGGATGGTATCTTTGTGGAAAAAGTGGAGTGAGATGAGTTCCGCTGTTTGAATCTGACTGGTGGAGTCGCCACCAGTCAGAACGTCTTAGCGCATATTCACAAAGATACCATTGGTGACGTTATCCGTAAGTCTCACCACGTGATAGATAACTTGCTTATTATGCGTCTTAATCTTTCGTTTTATATTCCCCTTATGGGATGACACCGTCTTGGCTTTGATATTCATTTGATCTGATATCTGTATTGTTCCCTGACCCTCCATCCACATACGCAGCATGCTGGATTCGGTTCGACTTAATGATAATGTCGGCAGATTCACATCAATAGCAATATCTACTTCTTTTTTCAGAATATCGCCAAGTAGTTTATCCAGTGAGTCAGGTTTAATCGATTTAGAACTAATCAATAAGTTTTTTCTGACGAGTAGATATTCATCAAAATGCACGTTGGCAATTGCCATAAACACAATAAATAATGTGCTGGGATGCTGATTAATGATTTGCTTTATTTGCTGGCTATTAGCAGGATCGTGGATAAAGCAGTCCTCATTAATAAACACCACAGCGGGTTGTTGAGAGACACAGGCGAGACTGAGTTCATCAACGTTGGAAATGTTGTTGATTTCCCTTTTTTTCACTCCCCGACTTACCAGATACCCGGTTAACCCTAGTCGGGTGTAACTGCATAAATCCATAATAATCGTTGACATGGCATACCCTCACTCAATGCGTAACGATAATTCCCCTTACCTGATTATTTCATCACAACTAAACGGAATAATAACGACCCAAGATGACGCTTTCGCTGTTTTTCAGGCGAATTTACTATCCCGTAAAGTTGCGTATAATTTGCCAGGAAACATCTTAAAGTAAAGTGAATGTTGCGTTATGTGAGTGAGGCAAAAACAAATAAGCCGCGACAGAGATATCCTGGTGGATGTTGTCACTTTTTAAAATTAGGACAATCCTTAGTAAAACAGGATAAAAATTAAGGGTTATTATTTTCCAGGCATTTCGCTGACGATATCGGCCAGTAAATTAAAAATTTCACTGAATAATCGTTCGCAGAATGGCGCAATTAATGGCATTAGCGCCGCCATCAGTGAAATACCTACGGTCAGAGTGAGAGGAAAGCCGATGACGAAAACCGACAGCTGTGGCGCCATGCGATTTAACAAACCAAGTGCGAGGTTCAGCGTGAGTAGCAGCGTCATTACTGGCAGGGCCAGCATTAGCCCGTTGAGGAAAATCAGGCTACCCGCCCGTGCCAGCGCGAGAAACGCATTGCTGTTCACCGGATTGCCACCGATGGGCAGAGTATGAAAAGTATCTACCAGCAGCGAAATCAGCCATAAATGACCGTTAAAGGTCAGGAACAGCAGCATGGCGAGCATGTCGATCAGTCGTGCCAGAACCGGCATATTCAGACGGCTACCGGGATCGAAGAACGTCGCGAAGGAAAGGCCCATTTGCAGGCCAATTAATTCCCCGGCGGTACGTACCGCGGCAAACGCAAACTGCATGGTGAAGCCTAAAGCGATACCGATCAGGATTTGTTGCATTGCCTGCCATAGTGCGCCGATCGAAAAGATGGGGACGTCAACGGCGGGAATTGACGGGGCGATAACGACGGTTATCATCAACCCCAGCCCCAGCTTTACCCGTTTGGGGATGGCTCGTTCACTGAGGATGGGGGCCGTTGAGATGAGCGCCAGTATGCGCAGCAAAGGCCAGAAGTATAAATTCAGCCAGTGGAGCCACTCAACGCTGGTCACCTGCAACATAACGTTGTCTACCCGATGATGTAGGGGATATTGCTGAACAGCGTACGCACGTAGTCGAGCAGCAGGTTAAGCATCCACGGGCCAGCAACAATGATGGCAATAAACACCGCGACAATTTTGGGAATGAAGGACAGCGTCATTTCGTTAATCTGGGTCGCCGCCTGCAGAATACTGATGATAAGACCTGTGACGAGAGCGACCAACAGCAAAGGCGCAGCAAGGGCCAGGGCGACTTTCATCGCCTCTGTGCCCATCATCATGACCGATTCAGGAGTCATTTCGCGCCTCTAACTGTAAAAGCTTTGTGCTAGCGAGCCGACAAGTAGCTGCCAACCGTCTACCAACACAAACAGCATCAGCTTAAACGGCAACGCGATTGTGGCTGGCGGTACCATCATCATCCCGAGCGCCATCAGTACGCTGGCGATCACCAGGTCGATAATCAGAAACGGAATAAAAATGGTAAAACCTATCTGGAATGCTGTTTTCAACTCACTGGTGACATAAGCGGGTAGCAAAATTCGCATCGGCACGGCTTCTGGTCCCTGTAATGGACCGCTGTTTGCTAAGCGCGCGAAGAGGGCCAGATCGGCTTCACGGGTCTGGCGCAACATAAACTCACGCAGCGGCTGGGCACCTTTCTCCATAGCTTCCTGCATGGAGATCTTCTCTTCGCTGAACGGTTGATATGCGTCGACGTAGATTTTATCGATCACCGGCGACATGATGAAAAAGGTCAAAAAGAGCGCCAGGCCCAGTAGCACCTGGTTAGGTGGTGCAGAGGGGGTACCCAGTGCATTTCGCAGGAGACCGAAAACAATGATGATGCGGGTGAAGCTGGTCATCATCAGCAAAATTGCAGGCAGGAACGTCAGCGAGGTGATGAACACCAGTGTCTGCACGGGCAAAGACCAGCTTTGTCCGCCGCCCGGCAATGGCTGACTAACCAGACCCGGGAGTTGGGCGAGGGCAACGGGACTGAAAAGCCACAAGCCTGCCAGCGTGAGGGATAGCAAACGGCGCATCAGGATCTCCCAGGACGCTTAAGCAAACTCTTCATCATGGCCTGGAAATCCGCAGGGGAGGCCGTTTTTTCTTCTGCATCGGCAGGTGCCGGGGGCAGGGTGTGCAGGACGTTAATCTGCGAGGCTGTGACACCCAGTACCAGACGGGCATCTTCGACCTCGACAATCACCACGCGCTCACGTGGACCCAATGAGGTGCTGGCCGTGACTTTCAGCCCGCGTGTACCGGTACTTTTTGGGGCAAACCCCAGACGTTTAATGACCCAGGCCACCGCCAGGATCAAGATGATGATCCCGAGCAGCGCGCCGCTTACCTGCACCAGCGGTGAGCCGGGAACGGCGGCGGGTTGAGAAACGGTAGCCTGGGTATTCATGATTAACGGCTCAGACGGCGCATACGTTCAGATGGGGTGATAATGTCAGTGATACGCACACCGTATTTATCCGCGACCACGACGACTTCGCCCTGGGCAATCAGATAACCGTTGATCAGGATATCCAGCGGTTCGCCTGCCAGACCATCCAGTGCGACAACCGACCCCTGCGTCAGGCGCAGCAGCTCTTTGATGGTCATGCGGGTACGGCCCAGTTCGACGGTCAGTTTGACCGGAATGTCCATGATTAGGTCGATGTCCTGCAAAGCACCGCTGACGTCGCCGCCACCTAACTGCTGGAATACCGCATCGGCCGCACTTTTGGTGGGCGTGGTTTTTTGCTCGTTTAACGCGTCAGCCCACAGATCGTCCAATGCGCCAGTGTTCTCATCGGACGGATTATTCATATCACTCATTTGGGCTGTTCCTCATTCAGCGAATTCAAAATCGGGTTTATCAGATGTTCTACGCGTAACGCATACTGACCGTTTACGGTGCCATACTGGCTGGTCAGCACAGGCACGCCGTCCACATGAGCAATAATGCGGTCGGGTTTTTCAATCGGCAGTACATCGCCGGGTTTCAGTTTTAAAATCTGGGATAGCCGCAGCGGAATGTCGGCAAAGTTTGCCACCAGCTCCAGCTCAGAATGCTGAACCTGACGCACCAGATTATTGCGCCAGTTCTGATCTTCATTACGCGAGTTTTCCAGCGGCGGATTCACCAGCAGCTCACGCAACGGCTCAATCATGCTGAATGGCAGACAGATGTTAAATTCACCGGTCAGGTTGCCAATTTCAACGTGGAACGGGGTGTTCACCACAATGTCGTTCGGGGAGGTGGTGATATTGGTAAATTTCACCTGCATCTCGGAACGGACGTATTCCACTTCCAGCGGATTGATGGCCTTCCACGCGTCGCTGTAGCTTTCCAGCGCCAGCTTCAGCATGCGGTTGATAACGCGCTGTTCCGTGTGCGTAAATTCGCGGCCTTCCACTTTCGTCGGGAAACGACCGTCACCACCGAACAGGTTGTCTACGGCGATAAATACCAGACTTGGTGAGAACACTACCAGACCCGTACCGCGCAGCGGCTTCAGGTGGATTAAGTTCAGGTTGGTCGGAACCGGCAAGTTGCGCGCAAATTCGTGGTAAGGCTGGATACGGATCGCCCCCACGGTAATATCCGGACTACGGCGCAACAGGTTAAATAACCCCATACGGAACTGGCGCGCGAAGCGTTCGTTAATGATCTCCAACGCCTGTAAACGCTCACGTACCACGCGACGTTGAGTGTTGGGATCATAAGGACGAATATCGCTTTCTTTTGCGATACCTGAAATGGGTTCGTCTTTGGTTTCGCTATCGCCGTTCAGCAATGCGTCGATTTCTGCCTGAGAAAGAATACTGTCGCCCATGTCTTTACCGCAGAATAAAAGCTGTATAAAGAACGTCGGTGACAACCTGTTTCGGTTGCCCAACAACAAGCGGAGTCGCCAGCGTCTCTTTGATGGCGGTAATCAGCTGTTGCTTACCTTCCTCGGTGGCGAGTGTGGCCGCATTCTGACGAGAAAATAGCAGCAGCAAGCGGCTGCGCACTTCCGGCAGATATTCGTTAAGACGTGAACGTGTCGCCTCATCTTTCATGCGCAGTGTGATACCGATATACAGCACACGGTCTGCATCACCCAGATTGACGGTAAAGGTATCCAGCGCAAAGAACACCGGGGCTGGCGGTGGAGCCGGTTCCGCTTTGACGCTGGCGGAAGGCTGCTGCTGCATGCGCCAGTAGCTATAACCTGCAGTTGCGCAGGCGGCGAGGGTAATTAATACCAGCAGAGGGATCCAAATAGCGCGTTTACTTTTTTTGTTAATCGCGGAGTCAGTCATCAGATACGGGCTTCCTGTTTCGGTACAGCTTATGGGCTGATTATCCCGTGTCCTGTCCACGACAAAGCGTGGAAAAGACGCGGATAATCATGCTACCTCTGGCGTTAGGCGAAGATGTCTACTGCGCCATCGCCGCGGGCAGCGGCTTGCAGCGAGGCTGGGGTTGCCAGTATTGCGTCATCTTCAGCGGCAAAAATGTCTTGTCCTTGAGCGCGACCAGACTGCTGTTGCTGTCCGGAAGACTGCTGATGGCCAGCGAAGCTTTCACTGCTGATGTTGCTTTGCCCCAGTTGGATCCCGCTTTCAGCCAACTGTGTACGCAGCATCGGTAATGCGGCTTCCAGTGCGGCGCGCACGTGACTGTGCGGTGAAACCATTTGTAACTGCGCGAGGTTATCGTCCAGCTTGAGCGAAATATGTACCTGACCCAGGTCCTGCGGATGCAGACGCAGCTCTGCGCTTTGCTGGCCCTGGCGCGTGAACAAGGTGACGTGCTGGCTCAGCGATTGCTGCCATTCATGGCTACCTAACGGAGCGCTTAACACCGGCGCGGCCGTCGGTAACGGTTGTGCGTGTGTTTGTGGACCACTTAGCGGGGCCGCAGTCATGCCAATGCTGGTCGGTGACGGGGTGCTGTCGATTTCAGCTCTGGCGTTCGCTGCCGCCGTCAGCGGGGTTAATGCCGGGTTGTTTGCCTGATTAGCACCACCGCCAGCAATCGTGACATCCGCTTTGCCTTTTTTGGCATCACCAGGCAGTAATTCGTCTGCATTATCAGTTGCCGCGCCGTGTACCGCGCCTCGTGACAATGCGGAAAGCGCCGCATCAACAGGGGCTGGTGCGCTATCGACGGCAGGCGTAGCCAGTGGTTGTCCTGGCAGCATGGCGAACAACGCGCTCAGGTTGGCGAGATCGTCATCACTCAGCGCAGTGTTTTTTTCGTCCTGCTGCGCGACTTTGCCCAGTGTCGTCAGGGCATTCGCTTTTAGTGAAGGCGTGAGAGCGGACAACAGTTGCTGAGCGTCAGTCATGTCGGCAAGAGAAGTCTCGGTTTGCAGCTCCTGTTGCGCCAGCAGATCGGTTAATTTGACCGACTGTGTGGCATCGCCATTTTTTTGCAGCAACCCTTTTTGCAGCTTACTGCTGGCCGCCTGTAAGTCGGCAAGCGACAGCGGGGCGTCTTTACCTTGTGCGTCGCCCGCACTTAATGCGCCAGCCAGTAGCGCTAAAAAATCCTCGGGTGAATCTACCGCTTTGCCTGACTGAAGACCTGCGGCTACATCGGTGTCGGTGGTAATCAGTTGGGGTAAAGTAATCATTCGGGTTTCCTCATAGCTGCGCGCTGAGCAAATTCATCCATTTTTTTCTGATCCAGGCGGTTTTCGGCCAGTAACGCCGCCGAGGTTTGTCTGTCCTGCAACGTCTGCCACGCCTGTAATCGTTGTTTTTTGTCGCGCCAACTGTTCAATGCCTGGTCTACTTTCTGTGTCCATTGATTGAGCTGTTGGCGATGTTGCTCAATCGCTTTTTCCAACGTCTGAATAAATTGTTGGTAATTGATCCAGCGATTGCTGGTAATACCCTGGCCCATGTCGTTGTTCAGATTGTTGCGATACTCATGCTGATAATCGATCAGCATTTTCAACTGTTCTTCCGCCTGCTGACAGCCACGACGCATCTCTCCCAATAAGACAGCAGCGTCATCTACCTCTTTTTCAGCCAGGTCTTTCAATGTTGCTAATGCACCATGTTGTGCCATGACCTATGCTCTCCTGCTTAATCACACACCAGGGAAAATCAGTTCCAAAGCTTGTAGAGAATCTTCCCAGTCAGCCCGTTCAAAAATACCTTGCTGTAAGAATGCTTCCAGCTGCGGCCATAAGGCGATGGCTTTATCCAGCATCGGATCGCTGCCTTTGGCATACGCCCCCACGCTGACCAGATCACGGTTACGCTGGAAGCTGGACAGCAACTGTTTAAAGTTACGCACCCGTGCATAGTGTTTTTCACTAATGAGCGCGGTCATGGCGCGGCTGATCGAGGCTTCAATATCGATGGCCGGATAGTGACCCGCCTCGGCCAGATGACGAGACAGCACAATGTGACCGTCCAGAATCGCGCGCGCGGAATCGGCAATCGGGTCCTGTTGGTCGTCACCCTCGGTCAGTACCGTATAAAACGCGGTGACTGAACCGCCGCCGTGGATACCGTTACCGGCCCGTTCGACCAGCGCCGGTAACTTAGCGAATACTGAGGGTGGATAACCTTTGGTTGCCGGTGGCTCGCCGATCGCCAGGGCTATCTCACGTTGTGCCATCGCGTAGCGGGTGAGGGAGTCCATAATCAGCAATACATGCTGTCCGCGATCGCGAAAATCTTCGGCGATGCGCGTGGCGTAGGCCGCGCCTTGCATACGTAACAGCGGCGAGACGTCCGCCGGAGCGGCAATCACTACCGAGCGTGCGCGACCGTCAGCACCGAGAATATTTTCAATAAAATCTTTAACTTCGCGACCACGCTCGCCAATCAGACCCACGACGATAACATCGGCCTGGGTATAGCGCGCCATCATGCCGAGCAGGACGCTTTTACCGACGCCGGAACCGGCGAAAAGCCCCATACGCTGGCCGCGGCCAACGGTTAACAACGCGTTGATGGGGCGTACGCCGGTATCCAGGACGTGTTCAATTGCGGTCCGTTGCAGCGGGTTAAACGGCGGCGTAATCAATGCGCCGGTTTCGGTGGTATCCGGGGCGGGCAGTCCGTCGAGCGGTTTGCCGCTACCGTCCAGCACACGACCCAGCAGAGCTGGGCCAAGCGGTAATTGCTTCCCGCTTTGCAGACCTTCTCCGGCAATGTTCTTCGCGTATACGCGTGCGCCGGGCAGAACGCCTTCGACCTCTTCGAGCGGCATCAAAAACAGACGTTGACCGTTAAAGCCCACGACTTCGCTTTCGACCTCCTGGGTTTCGTTGCCGTCCTGGCGTTCAATGACGCAGGTGGCACCGAGCGGCAGCTGTAATCCTGTGGCCTCCAGCACCAGCCCGGTTGCGCGGGTCAGGCGACCATAACGACGCACCGCAGGCAGCAGTGACATTTTCTCTTCGAAGTTGTCCAGCGTATTGAGCCAGCGAGTCAGGCGAGTGGTCATTACACGACTCCTGGCGCTGCCAGACGGCAGAGTTCTTGCCAGCGCGTGGCGACGCTGGCATCCAGATCGCCTTCATCAGCTGAGACTTTACAACCGCCGTGATGCAGCGTGGGATCGCCGCGTAGCCGCCAGCCGTGCAGGCTGAGAGTGGCACCGAGCATCTCCTCCACACGCTGGAGATCGTCCGGATGTACGCGCAGCTGCGGTTTACCGCTAAACAGCGGTTCCTGTTGCAATAACTGTTGGATTTGCTTAATCAGCGCCGCGTTATCCACGATTGGCGTCTGACCAATCACCTGACGCGCAGCTTCCAGCGCCATTTGCATCAGTCGCGAGGCAATGACGCTATCCAGCGCGTCCAGCGTATTCTGAAACTCACTCACCAGCTGCTGCATGCGGGCATGGATCGGCGCATGCTGTGCTCGCGCCTGGTTCTGGCCTTGCTCCAGCCCCTGGCTCAGACCTTCCTGATAGCCTTGTTCGTGACCTTTTTGTCGACCTTCCGCCAGCCCCGCGTTATACCCTTGCTCATGGGCCTGCATTTGCAGCTGTGCGAGCTGCTGTTCAAGCTGTTGCTCTGCGGAAAGCTGTGGCTCTTCAGCTTCTTCTGACAGCGGCGTTTCGCTGTGGTCGGCCAGTACGAACTCCGCCATCGGTGGGGCGAGGTCGTCCGGAGTCCAGACTTTCCACGGCAGTTCGTTAGACATAGGTATCCTCGCCGCTGCCTATCACCATCTCGCCGGTTTCCGCCAGACGACGCACAATAAGCAGAATGGCTTTCTGTTCGTTTTCCACTTGCGACAAACGCACCGGGCCGCGGTTGGCAAGGTCGTCGCGCAGAATATCGGCAGCACGTTGCGACATGTTGCGCAGGAACTTCTCGCGTAGCGGCTGTTCGGCACCTTTCAGGGCAATCAGCAGTGATTCGGAATCCACTTCCTGCAACAGGCGCTGGATACTGCGATCGTCGACGTCCACCAGGTTTTCGAACAGGAACATCTCGTCGATAATTTTCTGTGCCAGCTCGCCGTCGAATTCGCGTACGGCGGTAATAACCGCTTCTTCCTGCTGGGTTTTCATCAGGTTGATAATTTCTGCTGCCGTTCTCACGCCGCCCATTTTGCTGCGCTTGAGGTTCTGACCATCGAGTAGACCGTTCAGTACCTCGGTCAGTTCTGCCAGCGCGGCAGGCTGCACACCGCCGAAGGTGGCGATACGCAGCATCACGTCGTGACGTAAACGCTCGTCGAACAGCGCCAGAATATCGGCGGCCTGGCCCCGTTTGAGGTGTACCAGAATGGTGGCGATAATCTGTGGATGCTCGTCGCGGATAAGGTCGGCGGCGCTTTGTGGCTCCATAAAGTTGAGCGTTTCAATGCCGCTGGTGGTATCGCGGGTTTCCAGAATATCTTCCAGCAGGCTGGAGGCGCGTTCCTCGCCCAGCGCTTTCACCAGCACGGAGCGCAGATATTCGTTGGCGTTGATATTCAGCGCGGCAAATTGTTCTGCTTCTTGCTCAAACTCGGCCAGTACTTCCGTCAACTGTTTGTTGGAGATCTGGCGTACGTTCGCCATCGCTGTACTGAGCGCCTGAACTTCGCGCGTGGAAAGGTGTTTAAACACCTCAGCCGCGCGATCTTCGCCAATGGTCATCAGCAAGATGACGCTTTTATCGGTACCGGTAAGGGCATTACTCATGATCGTTACTCATCCACTGGCGAATGACCAGCGCCACGACGCGCGGATCGTTATCTGACATTTCACGAATACGCTGGCTCATCACTTCTGCACCCAGACGTTGATTCGTACGACGCTGCTGGGTTTGTTCGTCTTTGCTGAGGCGAACTTCTACCGCTTCTTCGGTTTCCTGACGGATACGCGTTTGTTCTTGTACCGCTTTGGCTTCTTCGCTGCGGCGAACCAACTGCGGGCGAACAGCCTTACGCCACAGGATCCAGGCAACAAGCAGCACCAGCAACCAACGGCCAGCGGTCATCAACTGTTCAATAAAGACCTGCTGTTTCCAGAACGGCAGTTCGCCAATGGAATCGTCGGTCGCCGTGAAGGGTGAATTCACCACGTTCAGGGTATCGCCACGCTTGTCGGAGAAGCCCATCGCTTCGCGGGTCAGGTCCTCAATCTGTTTCATCTGATCGGCGGTTAACGGCAGCGGTTTACCGTCCGGCAACGTTTTATAGTTGACCACCACTGCAACCGAGAGACGCTGTACATCGCCGACGTTCATTTTGGTGTGGCGAATGGTACGGTCGACTTCATAGTTGCTGGTTTCATTACGCTGCGTACTGCGTGGACCAGCATTATTGTTGTTATTTGCCGTTTGCGTGGTTTGCGCATTTTGCTGATTAGCCGGAGGGGTGGCGATTGGCGCGGTATTAGCCGGTGCTGGTTGATTAGACAATGCGCCCGGTACGCCGCCTGGCGCTCCGCTCCCGATCTGCTCGCTGACGTTTAACTGGCGTGAACGCAGCACGGCCTGGGAATCATCACCGTTTGGACGGTACTGTTCTTCGGTTTGCTCTTTATTAGCAAAATCCAGTTGCGCGGTGACCTGCGCATGTACGTTACCGTTGCCGACAATCGGCGACAGGATCGATTCGATACGACGTTGAACGCGCCCTTCGACATCGCTCGCGTATTTCAACTGCGCATCGTTAAGATCGCGGCTGCTGGTGTTCGACTGAGTTAACAGATGACCCGCCTGGTCGACCAGCGTAACGTTGCCCGGCGGCAAGCCTGCAACAGCGCTGGAAACCAGATGCGTGACCGCACTGATTTGACCTTCATCCAGTGCGCGGCCAGGTTCAAGGTTAACGGTCACGGAGGCTGAAGGCGCT
The DNA here is from genome assembly GCF_004322975.1 of Citrobacter sp. ABFQG. NCBI lineage: Bacteria > Pseudomonadati > Pseudomonadota > Gammaproteobacteria > Enterobacterales > Enterobacteriaceae > Citrobacter > Citrobacter sp. ABFQG. Next base: position 3,616,967 of record NZ_CP036435.1, on the reverse strand, counting down.
TTTTGCTCACGCACAAACAGCGACGGTTTTGGCATTGCCAGATGCACGCGGGCGCGTTTTACCGGTCCCAGAGTTTCAATGGTACGGGCTAATTCACCTTCCAGCGCACGCTGGTAGTTGACCTGCTCGCTAAACTGGCTAATACCAAACTTTTCCTGATCCAGCAGCTCAAAGCCAACGGCGCCGCCCTTCGGCAGACCTTGTTGTGCCAGACGTAACCGCAATTCGTGAACTTTATCGGCAGGAACTTCTATAGCACCGCTTCCCTCAGTAAAACGATAGGGAACGTTCATCTGCGTCAGTTGGGTGACAATCGCGCCACCATCCTGATCGGATAGGTTGCTGAACAGTGTGCGGTAGTCAGGTGTTTTGGCCCACAGGACCATCGCCACGATGATAGCGACGGCAGCGGCTCCCGCCACAATCAGAGGAATTCTGGGATTCGCGCGCAGGCGGTTTAACCACTCGAGAGGTTTAAGCTGGGTTGCAGTCGATGCTGTCGCACTCATCTCGCACCTCGTGGCTTATCGTGGACGGCGTTTTTTGCAAAGTGGAACAAGACTCACTCCCGGGTCAGCAAACTCGAAAAATTGACGGTCTCATTATTTGCGGTTTCGAATTTTTCTATGCGTTAAAAACCGTGGTTTTTTATCGTTATTTAACGCCTTTATCTTATTGACTAACTGGTAATCTCAGCTAAGTAAAAAATCATCCAGGGGATCAGAATGTCGGCAATACAGGGGATTGAAGGGGTCATCAGCCAGTTACAGGCCACGGCGATGTCAGCAAAAATGCAGGATATGCAGCCACAACCGACCGTGAGTTTTGCCGGTCAGCTGCATGCGGCGTTAGACCGAATCAGCGATGTGCAAACCGCGTCCCGTACGCAGGCTGAGAAATTTACCCTCGGTGAGCCGGGTATTGCGTTAAATGATGTGATGACCGATATGCAAAAAGCGTCGGTCTCGATGCAGATGGGTATTCAGGTACGTAACAAACTGGTGTCGGCCTACCAGGAAGTGATGTCGATGCAGGTGTAGGTTTAACGTGCAGAGATTGTTTGCCGGATAAGCGCAGCGGCCATCCGGCAACCAGTTACTTCTGAATCAAATAGCGGATCGTTGGGCCATCCTGCTGAATATCCAGCACCGTATAGCCGTGATTACGCGCATCCAGTGGAATATTGTTGATTGACTGCGGGCAATCGCTCACCACTTCCAGAATTTCACCTTTCTTCAATTGCGGCATCGCTTCCAGCGTGGCGACAGCCGGGTATGGACACGGTTCGCCGACCATATCGAGGCGATAATCAGGCACGATATTTTTCATACAGACTCCTTGGCAGGCGTCAGTCCTGCGCGACGGAAGAAGCGTTTTTCCCAGCCGATAATGAGCATCAGCGCGGCAAACAACAGCAGATAGGTTACCAGCAGACCACCGAGCGGACCGAAGGTGTTGAGCAAATTCACTTTGTCCCAGTTGGTGGCAAGCGCGGGAGCAAAATCATCCCAGTAGTAGGCCAGAATGGTCGAGCCAATAACGTTGCCCAGACCAACCCACCAGTAATGCACCTGGCCTTCAACGGCGCGATACATCCAGCCGGTTTCGCATCCGCCCGCTAAAACGATGCCAAAGCCGAACAGCAAGCCGCCGATCACCGCATTTGGACCCGCCCACATGATTTTAGGTTCGACGCCCAGTTGTACGTAGCTAAAGATACCGATGGCGCTGACCGCCATCCCGAAGATGATTGCTTTTGCCATATGGGTGCGACCAGAAATCCACAGGTCGCGGAAGGCGGAGGTGAAGCAGATTTGCGCCCGTTCAATCAGCAGACCGAACCCAACGCCAAATAGCATCGCCAGACCGAGCTTGGGTTTATCCATCGCGGTGAGCAGCGCCCAGCCGATCATGCCGATAAACACCAGCATGCCAAGGCGGAAACGGCGACGGGCCTGATCCGGCTTTTGCGTCAACGGCGAAGCGGCGGAGACTTTCTGCATTTTGACCGGAATACGAAACATCGGCAGCAGGGTAAAGCGTGCGCCAAACCATGAGCCGATTGCCGTTGCCAGCGCGAAAAACCAGGCATGTAGCGAGAACTGTGGAATGCCGGTGAAGAATGCGGCCAGGTTGCAGCCCATCGCGAGCCGGGCGCCGAATCCGGCGATCATCCCGCCGACTATCGCCTGCATAATGCGCACCCGACTGCGCGGCATGCGTAACTTGACGTTGTTAGCCCACAGTGCGGCAGCAAAACAGCCACCGAACATACCGAGGATCATCATGCCGTCAATGCGGGTCAGGGGCGAGCCTTCGAGATGAATCAGCTTGTAGTATCCCCACTCTTCGGCGTGCACGCCAAACAGTTGCAGGATTTGCCCACCCCAACGGGTGAATTCACCGGTAACGGCCCAAAAGGTTCCCGTAATGCCGAAATAATAAGTGGAGAGAATACCCGCTGCGATGACCGCAGGGGCGGGGGCCCAAAATTTAATTAACCAGGCCTGTTTGAAGTGTTGCCATGACATGCGTTGCGCCTCTGAACTCAGAAGGTATGTAACAAGAAGTGTGGATACTACACCGTTCAGAATTTTTGACTATGAGTAATAAGAGGTAATACCGTCTGGATCAATCTTTCTCAACGCTGCCGAAAGGCTGGCGACATCAGGCCTTTAATGCCACAATCCCATTTTCTTCGCATGCAGGATGAATGATGAAAAAATTAGCAATCGTTGGTGTATTTCTGGCGCTTACCGGATGCGCCGAAGTAGAAAATTATAACGACGTGGTGAAAACGCCAGCGCCAGCCGGTCTGGAAGGATACTGGCAGTCAAAAGGTCCGCAACGCAGTCTGGTAAGCCCGGAAGCGATTGCCAGCCTGGTGATAACGAAAGAGGGCGATACGCTGGATTGTCGCCAGTGGCAGCGGGTGATCGCGCTGCCGGGGAAACTGACGATGCTCTCTGGCGATCTCACCAACGTGACGGTGAAACGCGAGCTGTATGAGATCGAGCGCGAAGGCAATACGCTGGAATATGACGGTATGACGCTGCAACGGGTCGATCGCCCAACGCAGGAGTGCGCTGACGCGTTAAAGAAAACGCCGCTGGCTACGCCACTGCCATAAGCCGTACGCCCCGGTAGCCTCTGGCCACCGGGGTTGAACTTTACAACACGTCCTCAATCACCCACACGCTGACGCTCCCGCCGTTACAGAAAAACGTTGCTTCACCGTTTTCATCGGTGACCACGCTTTCCTCGCGATTTCCCAGATAGTCACGCCAGGTTTTATTGCCGTAATTGGCGCCGAGATTGATGGTCTTTTCTCCGTCATCGCCGTTAGACAATACCACCACACATCCGGGATCGTCGTCCGTTCCGCTGCGGCTAAAAGCGATACAGTTAGGATGATCGAAAAAGAGCGTCTGTACCCCGTGTGCGAAGCGCTGGCGAGCGAGGATCAGTTCATCAAGCTGTTCAATGATCGGCATGTCGATAGGATAGGTTTCGCCATCGCCGCCGGTGTCTTCGTAATGCGCTCCGTAGAGGTCAGGGTAAAACACCGACGGTACGCCATTTTCACGCAACAGAATCAACGCATAGGCCAGCGGCTTAAACCACGGCTCGACGGGGGCTTCGAGTGCCTGTAAAGGTTGGGTGTCGTGATTGGCCACCAGCGTGACGGCATGAAACGGATCTGCTTCTACCAGGGTATCGGTGAAAATCTGGCTCATGTCATAATCGCGGCCCTGACGGGACGCTTCGTGAAACTTCATCTGTAGGGGGGCGTCGAACAGCATGGTTTTCCCCTCTACCTGGTTGATGTAGGTTTGCAGCTTATCGACTTCGTGGGACCAGTATTCCGCGACGATAAACAGCGGTTTTGGCGCCACCTCCTGCACGTGCTCAATCCACTCTTTATAAAACCAGGCCGGAATGTGCTTGACGGCATCCAGGCGAAAGCCGTCGCAATGGGTTTGATCCATCACCCAGCGTGCCCAGTATTTGAGTTCCTCGGTGACGGCGTGATTACGAAAATCGATATTTTCGCCCATCAGGTAGTCAAAGTTGCCGAGTTCGTCATCGACCTGATCGTTCCAGCCTTCCCCGGTGTAGTCGTTAACGATTTTAAAAATGCCGTCTTCGGTTGGGTTCTCGATATGGTCAATGCCGCTGAAGCATTTGAAGTCCCAAATGAATTGCGAGTACTGGCCTGCGCGGGCAGGGAAGGTGTAGCGCGTCCAGCCTTCGCATTCGATAATCTCATCGTCTATTTGTGTGCGATCCTCGGCGTTAACCCGCTGGACGCGAATACTCTCTTTCTCATCCGCGCCCATTTTGTGGTTAACCACTACGTCCAGCAGTACAGCAATATCATTGTGCTTAAGCGCGTCTATCGCCGCCAGCAGCTGGTTTTTATCGCCGTATTTGGTGGCGACGGTTCCCTTTTGGTCGAATTCGCCCAGATCAAACAGATCGTAGGAGTCGTAGCCAACGGAATAACCGCCGGACGCGCCTTTATAGGCGGGGGGCAGCCATACCATATTGATGCCGATGTCATTGAGTCCACCTGCGCGTTCGGCAAGTTCGGGCCAGAGTTGGCCGCCATCAGGGTAATACCAGTGGAAGTACTGCAATAATGTGGGATTTTTCATCTTCCGTGCTCCAGAAGTCGTTTGGCCGACCTCTGGAGTATGGAAGATAATTCAGACGAGACGGGAAATTATTGTGGGGCAGTGGGGGCGTCGGGTACCAGCAGCATGCCGGAAAGACGGCCATAGGCGTTATTCAACGTTTTCTGGCGCGTTGACTGACCGATGAGATTGCTGAGCTCATCCAGGCGTTGCTGCAACAACGTTTTGAGTAACTGTTCGTTATCCAGCGTCTGTTTAATGTACCCGGCGACTAAGTCCTGAATACTTCGCGTAATGCCTGGTGGAGTTTGCTCTTCCATGACCACTTCAATACTTTGCAGATAGGTAACTTCCTGTTCCAGTAAAAGGTCCCATTCACCTCGCTGCGCCAGTTCCAGCAGTGAGTGACTGAGCAACGCGATGCGCTGCCAACGGTTGATAAACTCCACGGCTGAGGTCATTAACGAGACTCCTGGGACGACGCTTTCGGTGAGATCTGTTTCCAGGCATCTGCAATGTTGCCGAGTAATTCTTCGACTTCTTCAATGGCCTGACAATCATTACGCAAGTTAGCTTGCAGTAAACGGCGGATCATATAGTCATACAGCGAGGACAGGTTAGTGGCGATTTCACCGCCATTCTCCTGATCCAGGCCTGCTTTCAGACCATTGTCGATAATGTTAATGGCTTTGCTTAAGGCCTCGCCTTTGGCGACGATATCACCCTGCTGCATAAACAGGCGAGCGCGCACCAGGGCGCTGTTCGCGCCATCAAACAACATTTCGATCAGCTGGTGTGGACTGGCGCTCATCACGCCACTCTCTATGCCGACCTGTGCATAGGCTTTGGTACCGCTCGCGGTATACATACTTACCTCGTGTTATCAGGATTTATTCATCGCTGTAAATTGCTGGCCCAGATAGGTACTGGTGTTATTCAGTTTGCTCATCATGCTATCAAGCTGGGTAAACTGCGCCGTATAGCGCGCAACCATGTCATCAATGCTGGCGCTCACAGACAGGTACTGTTTGGTCAGCTTTTTCAACGTGGCATTAATGCTGTCCTGCGCGCTGTCAATAATACCGTCATCAGCCAGGTAGCTTTTAACTTCAACTGCAATCTTGGTAGTAATACCGGTTTCTTTACCATCGCCAGCCAGCAGTTCACGTACCGAAGCGGTGTTTTCGTCCAGCGCTTTTTTCAGTTTGGTATCATCGATGGTCATCTTGCCGGTTTTGCCATCTTGTTTAATGCCGATTTCATTCAGGGTCTTAAAGGCGCCTTCGCTACCAGAGTTAGCAAACTGCGCACGGATACCAGTCTGGATCATACGTACTACGCTATCACCCACCAAGGCACCGTTGTCTTTGTCCTGTCCTTCAGCACCTTGATCAACGGCTTTATATTTGGTCAGCGTATTAAAGGTATCGATCAGTGAGTTATAGGCATCCACCCAGCCTTTAATCGCTTCCGTGGCTTTGTCATTGCTTTTGGTCACGGTCACTCGGGCGTCGGTGACTTTTTTGGTCAGCTCAAGCGTAACACCTTGCGGGGCATCGGTGACTTTGTTGCTTTGACGTTCAATATCGATACCGTTCATCGTGAGCTTGGAGTTTTGGGCCTGAACCAACTCGGTCATTTTCCCAGCACCGGTCTTACTGTCGTAGGCCAGCAGATCGTTCAGCTTACTGTCGCCGTCAACGGAGATGGTCATCTTGCTGTCCAGACCTTCGGCTGCGGTGAGTACCAGTTTGAACTCACCGTCTTTCACCTTCACGATACTGGCGGAGATACCGCTGTCGGTATCGTTAATTGCCTTGCTGATATCATCCAGCGTGGTCTTATCTTGCGAGAGTTTAATCTCCAGCGGCTCTTTCCGACCCGTCTGTTCAATTTTAATAGTACGAGTACCAGAACCATCACCCAGGGCCTCTTTGCTGGAAGTAACCGATGAGGTGCTCAGAGACTGTGCCTGGGCCAGCTGCGTGACGCTGATGGTATAAATACCCGGTGCCGCGCCGGCTTCGGTGGTAACTTTCAGATCTTCGGTACTGCTGGTCACATTACTGCTTCTGAACAGTTCTGGTTTATTTAACGCAGTATTGGCCGTCTGGAATTTTTCCAGCGCACTCTTAAGCGTACCGTAGGCCGTCAGGCGGGCGGTATTGTCGGTTTGTTGCTGAGTGATTGGGTTTAAACGTTTTTTTTCCGCGATAGTCAGGTTGTTTAGCAACGTATCCAGTGGTAAGCCTGAGCCTACGCCCAATGATGTAAATGAAGCCATGCCCGATTCCTTGTGATTGCAAACAATTGTTAAGCGGGTTATCGGCAATCTGCGCGCAAAGTTTAATGATAGTTTTGTAATAATAATGCGCAGAATAGTGGGGCATATTGCGGGTAATTCTGGGGCTAAGAAAAAAGAGGGCGGAAAGTAAAAAATTTCTAAAGTTCGAATTTAAGGTGCCGATACATGGGTTACGGTGAGAAACCGTGGGCAACAGCCCAATAACATCAAGTTGTAATTGATAAGGAAAAGATCATGGCACAAGTCATCAATACGAACAGCCTGTCGCTGTTGACCCAGAACAACCTGAACAAATCTCAGTCTTCCCTGAGCTCCGCTATCGAGCGTCTGTCTTCCGGTCTGCGTATCAACAGCGCGAAAGATGATGCGGCTGGTCAGGCGATCGCTAACCGTTTCACTTCTAACATCAAAGGCCTGACTCAGGCTTCCCGTAACGCCAACGATGGTATCTCCATCGCGCAGACCACTGAAGGTGCGCTGAACGAAATCAACAACAATCTGCAGCGCGTTCGTGAATTGGCTGTTCAGTCTCAGAATGGAACAAACTCAGATTCTGATGTTCAATCTATTCAAGAGGAAATTCAACAACGTTTAGCTGAAATTGACCGGGTCTCAGGTCAAACTCAATTTAACGGTGTTAAGGTATTAACCTCAGACTCAAAACTTAGCATCCAAGTTGGCGCTAACGATGGAGAGAAGATTGATATCGATTTGAAGAAAATAGACACAGGAACTCTCGGTTTAGCAAACTTCTCTGTTGATTCAAAATTTGATGCAACAAGTGCTAAAGATGTTGCTGCTGGTGCTGATATCGTTCTGTCCTCCAAGACTGTTAAAGCAGAAATCCAGATTGATAGTGAAACTACTACTCCAAAAGCGGCAAACGGTTTGTATGCTCTGAAGGACGGTAGTGGATATGTAGTAAAAGATGAAGACGGTGTATATCATGCTGCTACTAAAAATGCTGATGGCAAGGTTACCTGGAATTCAACTACGGCCGCAACAACAGCAACTGATGTTGATGAAACGACTAAAATTACAGAGTTCAAGGAAGTAGATAAAAAGGTTGCCGCTGATATATCCGGACTTGCTACTAACCAAAAATTGCAATCTTACAAAAAAGATAATGGCGATCTTGGATATGTGGTTAAAAATGCTGATGGTTCTTTTAATCGCGCTAATGTCGATTCTAAAACGGGTGTTGTGTCTGTAGGAACTAAAATTTCCACAAGTCCTGATGTCTTAGCTACTATCGATAATGCTTTGAAGATTGTTGACTCCCAACGTAGCTCATTAGGTGCAATCCAGAACCGTTTCGATTCAGCTATTACCAACCTGGGTAACACCGTCAACAACCTGTCTTCTGCACGTAGCCGTATCGAAGATTCCGACTACGCGACCGAAGTGTCTAACATGTCTCGTGCTCAGATCCTGCAACAGGCGGGTACTTCTGTTCTGGCACAGGCTAACCAGACCACGCAGAACGTTCTGTCTCTGCTGCGTTAATTTACGCTTATCGCGCAAACCCCGCTCCGGCGGGGTTTTTTACATTCGGCTTTACCCGTAACCCCTAAATAACCCCCCATTTCACCCACTATTCACCCGATTAAAACCCCTGCAGAAACGGATAATCATGCCGATAACTCATTTAACGCAGGGCTGTTTATCGTGAATTCACTGTATACCGCTGAAGGTGTAATGGATAAACACTCGCTGTGGCAGCGTTATGTACCGTTGGTGCGTCACGAAGCATTGCGCCTTCAGGTGCGTTTGCCGGCGAGCGTAGAACTGGATGACCTGCTACAAGCGGGCGGCATCGGGTTATTGAATGCCGTTGACCGATATGACGCTTTGCAAGGAACGGCATTTACCACTTACGCAGTGCAGCGTATTCGTGGAGCAATGCTGGACGAACTACGTAGCCGGGACTGGGTGCCGCGTAGCGTTCGGCGCAATGCTCGCGAAGTGGCACAGGCGATGGGACAACTGGAGCAGGAATTAGGGCGCAACGCGACGGAAACCGAAGTGGCGGCGCGTCTGGCTATTCCTGTGCAAGAGTATCGTCAGATGTTGCTCGATACCAATAACAGCCAACTCTTCTCCTACGACGAGTGGCGGGAAGAGCATGGCGATAGTATTGAGCTGGTGACGGAAGAACATCAGCAGGAAAACCCGTTACAACAGCTACTTGAGGGTAACCTCCGCCAGCGCGTAATGGACGCGATCGAGGCGTTGCCGGAGCGCGAAAAGCTGGTGTTAACACTGTACTATCAGGAAGAGCTGAATCTGAAAGAGATTGGCGCGGTACTGGAAGTCGGGGAATCACGGGTCAGCCAGTTGCACAGTCAGGCCATCAAACGTCTACGCACCAAGCTGGGTAAGCTATAGGGGTACACATTACCCCTGAACAATGCCGCATTACGAATTGACTACCAGGAGTTCTCATGACGGTGCAGCAATCAAAAAGACGGCCTTTAAGCCGCTACCTCAAAGATTTCAAACACAGCCAGACGCATTGCGCCCATTGCTTTAAGTTGCTCGACAGGATCACGCTGGTTCGTCGCGGGCAAATTGTGAATAAAATCGCCATCGCCCGCCTGGACACTTTGTTGGATGAAGCCGAGTGGGAGCAGGAGAAAAAAGAGTGGGTGGCACTGTGTCGTTTTTGCGGTGATTTGCATTGCAAAGAGCAGAGCGACTTTTTCGATATTATCGGTTTTAAACAGTTTTTATTTGAGCAGACCGAAATGAGTCACGGTACGGTACGTGAATACGTTGTCCGTCTGCGTCGCCTCGGGAATCACCTGACCGAACAAAATATCTCTCACGATCTGCTACAGGAAGGGTTCCTCGACGAAAACCTTGCCCCGTGGCTGCCGGAAACCAGCACCAACAATTACCGCATCGCCTTACGTAAGTATGAGCAGTTTAAAGCCCATACGCATATAGGGCATATGCAGAAATCCTCCTGGACAGCCAGTTCTGATATATATTAAAAACGAATAAGGTGTAACAGAGTCGTGTTTGTGGATCACAGCAAACGTTTTACACTGTAGTCATAAATGATAGTCACTAATGACAATATTCGGGGTAACTATGAAATTAGCACTTCTGGGACGTCAGGCTCTGATGGGTGTAATGGCTGTTGCACTTGTCGCCGGAATGAGCGTAAAGACTTATGCAGATGAAGGTCTGTTAAATAAAGTTAAAGAGCGCGGCACGCTGCTGGTGGGCCTGGAAGGGACCTATCCCCCGTTTAGTTTTCAGGGCGATGACGGCAAGCTGACCGGTTTCGAAGTGGAGTTTGCCGAAGAACTGGCCAAGCACCTTGGGGTGAAAGCTAACCTGAAGCCGACCAAGTGGGACGGTATGCTGGCGTCGTTAGATTCCAAACGTATCGATGTGGTGATAAACCAGGTAACCATCTCTGACGAACGGAAGAAAAAATACGATTTCTCTACCCCGTATACGGTTTCTGGTATTCAGGCGCTGGTGAAAAAAGGCAATGAAGGCGTTATTAAGACCGCTGCCGATCTGAAAGGTAAAAAAGTCGGCGTTGGTCTGGGCACCAACTATGAAGAGTGGCTGCGCCAGAATGTGCAGGGCGTGGATATTCGTACCTATGATGACGACCCGACCAAATACCAGGATCTGCGTGTAGGCCGTATCGACGCCATTCTGGTTGACCGTCTGGCGGCGCTGGATCTGGTCAAGAAAACCAAAGACACGCTGGCTGTGACCGGTGAAGCATTCTCCCGCCAGGAGTCCGGCGTGGCGCTGCGCAAAGGCAATGAAGATCTGCTGAAAGCGGTTGATGCGGCCATTGCTGAAATGCAGAAAGACGGTACGCTGAAAGCCCTGTCTGAAAAATGGTTTGGAGCGGATGTGACGAAATAATCGTCATCCGCTGAAAAAAAGGCGCCTTTAACAGCGCCTTTTTTTATTTCATTGCGCCTGAACGTGCATAATAAAAAGAACATCACAACAACGAATACCGGAGGCTGTATGCCGCTGCATAACTTAACGCGCTTTCCACGTCTGGAATTTATTGGCGCGCCAACGCCGCTTGAATATCTTCCACGCTTCTCCGACTACCTTGGGCGCGATATTTTCATCAAACGCGATGACGTCACGCCGATGGCCATGGGCGGCAATAAGCTGCGTAAGCTGGAGTTTCTGGCCGCAGACGCGCTGCGTGAAGGCGCTGATACGCTGATAACCGCGGGTGCCATCCAATCTAACCACGTTCGTCAGACTGCGGCGGTAGCGGCTAAGCTTGGCCTGCACTGCGTGGCGCTGTTGGAAAATCCGATTGGCACCACGGCGGAAAACTATCTCACCAATGGCAACCGTCTGCTGTTGGATCTGTTTAATACGCAGATCGAAATGTGTGACGCGCTAACCGATCCGAATGCGCAGTTGCAGGAGCTGGCGACGCGCATTGAAGCGCAAGGGTTCCGCCCGTATGTGATCCCTGTTGGGGGCTCTAATGCTCTGGGGGCGATGGGTTATGTGGAAAGCGCGCTGGAAATTGCCCAGCAGTGTGAAGGGGCCGTTTCGCTCTCTTCCGTGGTGGTCGCGTCGGGCAGTGCGGGAACGCATGCCGGGCTGGCGGTGGGGCTGGAGCAACTGATGCCAGACGTCGAGCTTATCGGCGTGACCGTTTCGCGCAGCGTCGCCGATCAAAAACCAAAAGTTGTCACGTTGCAGCAGGATATTGCCCGTGAACTGGAGCTGACGGCCTCAGCGGATATCCTGTTATGGGATGATTATTATGCGCCGGGCTACGGTACGCCAAACGAAGAGGGCATGGAGGCGGTAAAACTGCTGGCGCGCCTCGAAGGCATTTTGTTGGATCCGGTGTATACCGGTAAGGCGATGGCGGGTTTGATTGACGGCATCAGCCAGAAGCGCTTCAAAGATGAAGGGCCAATCCTCTTTATCCATACCGGTGGGGCGCCTGCACTGTTTGCCTACCATCCTCACGTGTAACAACCAGGTCGAAAAACGCTAATGCATGAAAGTATCCAACTGGTAATTGATTCCCTGCCGTATCTGCTCAAAGGCGCGGTTTTTACGCTGCAACTGAGTATCGGCGGGATGTTTTTTGGCCTCGTGCTGGGGTTTATCCTGGCGTTGATGCGTCTGTCGCCGCTGCTGCCTGTGCGCTGGCTGGCGCGTTTTTATATCTCTATCTTTCGCGGAACGCCGTTGATTGCTCAGCTGTTTATGATTTATTACGGTCTGCCGCAGTTTGGAATTGAGCTTGATCCCATCCCGGCGGCGATGATTGGCTTGTCGCTTAATACAGCCGCCTACGCTGCGGAAACCCTGCGTGCGGCAATCTCTTCCATCGACAAAGGACAGTGGGAGGCGGGTGCCAGTATTGGTATGACGCGCTGGCAGACCATGCGCCGGGCAATCCTGCCACAGGCTGCGCGCGTTGCGCTGCCGCCGCTGAGCAACAGCTTTATCAGTCTGGTGAAAGATACCTCTTTGGCCGCCACTATTCAGGTACCGGAACTGTTCCGTCAGGCGCAGCTGATTACCTCGCGTACGCTGGAAGTCTTTACGATGTATCTGGCGGCCTCGTTGATTTACTGGGTGATGGCGACGGTGCTTTCTGCGCTGCAAAACTATTTTGAAGAACAACTGAACCGCCAGGAGAGAGAGCCGAAATGAGTGCTATCGAAGTCAGAAACCTGGTCAAAAAATTTCATGGGCAAACGGTGCTGCACGGGATCGATCTTGACGTCAAACCTGGTGAAGTAGTAGCGATTATCGGGCCGAGCGGATCGGGCAAAACCACGCTGCTGCGTAGCATTAATTTGCTGGAGCAACCGGAGGCGGGCACCATTAAAGTGGGTGAGATTACCATTGATACCGCGCGTTCGTTGACCCAGCAGAAAGGGCTGATTCGTCAGTTACGCCAGCACGTCGGTTTTGTGTTCCAGAACTTTAATTTGTTTCCCCATCGGACAGTGCTGGAAAACATTATTGAAGGGCCGGTGATAGTCAAAGGTGAACCAAAAGCTGAAGCGACAGCTCGTGCGCGTGAATTGCTGGCGAAAGTCGGGCTGGCAGGTAAAGAAACCAGCTATCCACGGCGTTTATCGGGTGGACAGCAGCAGCGCGTAGCGATTGCCCGAGCGCTGGCGATGCGACCTGAGGTTATTCTTTTTGATGAACCGACCTCCGCGCTTGATCCTGAATTGGTTGGCGAGGTACTTAATACCATCCGCCAACTGGCGCAGGAAAAACGCACCATGGTAATTGTGACGCATGAAATGAGCTTTGCTCGCGATGTCGCCGATAGAGCGATATTTATGGATCAAGGACGGATAGTCGAGCAGGGACCAGCAAAGTCCTTATTCACGCACCCGCAGCAGCCACGTACCCGTCAGTTTCTTGAAAAGTTTTTGATGCAATAAATAGTGTATATGGCACTCGCCGGGATTGTTTCTGGCGAGTGCTCTTCGCATAACTATTTATAATTATTGCTTTATTATTAACATTTGATTCTGTTACTTACTTCCGCTGTTGAGTAATACTCAAGTAATTGTTCATTTGTCCGATAATTTGCATATATAAAATACATTTATGTGTTAGCTTGTTTCATATGTTTGGATGATTATCAATCTCAGGGGCATTACCACTTAGTATGCAGGATCTTGATTTCTTCACCTGGCGACGGAGCATGCTGTTACGCTTTCAGGAAATGGCGACGGCAGAGGATGTCTATACGGAATTACAACAACAGACGCAGCACTTAGAGTTTGATTTCTACGCGCTCTGTGTTCGTCATCCGGTACCTTTTACCCGACCTAAAACGTCACTTCATACGACCTATCCCAAAGCATGGGTGGCGCATTATCAGTCCGAAAATTATTTTGCCATTGATCCGGTGCTGAAACCTGAAAACTTCAGTCAGGGGCATTTACCCTGGAACGATACTCTGTTTTGCGATGCGCAACCTTTGTGGGACGCCGCGCGCAATCACGGTTTACGCAAAGGGATGACGCAATGCTTAATGTTGCCTAACCGGGCGTTGGGTTTTTTATCTGTATCGCGTGCAAGTATCCGTAACAGTCGCCTTGCTAGCGATGAAGTGGAGCTCAGGATGCAGCTTCTGGTACGGGAAAGTCTGTCTGTACTGACGCGGCTGGAAGATGACATGGTTATGGCGCCAGAGATGCGTTTTAGCAAGCGGGAAAAGGAAATATTGAAATGGACGGCTGAGGGGAAAACCTCTTCAGAGATAGCCATCATTCTGTCGATTTCTGAAAATACCGTGAACTTCCACCAGAAGAATATGCAAAAGAAATTCAATGCGCCAAACAAAACGCAGATAGCCTGTTATGCCGCGGCAACCGGGCTTATCTGAGTAAATTATCGTTCTGAGTGTCAGACGCAAAACCGGCTGAGAGCATTGCTATCAGCCGGTTTCTTATTACTGGCGGTAAGCTTGTTTAATTTGCTTAACCGTGTTGGAAAATACCGCAGCCTGTGATTGATCTTCAATCAGCGCGAGCTGTTTTTCCATTTTAAGAATCACGCGGCCTGCATCGGCTTGACCCATTGCCTGCAGCATCAGCGTTAACATGGCTTTCAGGCAGGTGACTTCATTGGCCAGTTCCTGGTTATTCTCAGCAGTGGAAAAGTCAGGCGTACTCATTTATTTTCCTCGTTATGTTTCAATGAAAAAGTGCGATGTCAAATCTTAAGGCGGCGGAGTATACCATAAGCGAGGCTAAAAATATCTGTGGTTGTTTTTTGCGCGGACCAATGTTGTGGACATTAAAATAAACAACATGTTGCAGTGCATATATTTTCTCCACATGTTGTTTATTTCGAGTATTTTCCTCGTTAATTATTGTTACAACTTTGACTGCCTGGTTTGCATTCAGCGAAGGAATATGATCTTTTTGTCACCATTATGAAACAGCTATGCAGATATAACCTTGGCAGAAGGCTGTCAGGACTGAAAGTTTCCACTCGTCGTACAATCTAATTTCCAAAAACGAGAGCAAAATCGAAAGTCGGGCGTTTTTTACATTTCAAAGTTGAGATAAAACCCGTTAACATAGGACCGATTAACTATCGGTAGCGTTATCCCTATTCTGGAGATATTCCTTTGATCAACGTTTTTCTTGTTGATGACCACGAACTGGTGCGCGCAGGGATACGACGCATTCTGGAAGATATAAAAGGCATAAAAGTTGTCGGCGAAGCGTGCTGCGGTGAAGATGCGGTAAAATGGTGCCGCTCAAATTCCGTTGACGTTGTGCTGATGGATATGAATATGCCCGGTATTGGCGGTCTGGAAGCAACCCGCAAAATTGCGCGTTCCACGGCAGACATTAAAGTGATCATGTTGACGGTACACACCGAAAACCCATTACCTGCAAAAGTTATGCAGGCGGGGGCCGCAGGGTATCTCAGCAAAGGCGCTGCCCCCCAGGAAGTAGTGAGTGCGATTCGTTCGGTTTTTTCCGGGCAACGGTATATTGCCTCCGATATCGCTCAGCAAATGGCGCTCAGCCAGATTGAGCCTGAGAAAACGGAAACCCCGTTTGCCAGTTTGTCTGAACGCGAGTTGCAGATTATGCTGATGATCACCAAAGGGCAGAAGGTTAATGAGATCTCAGAGCAACTGAATCTTAGTCCTAAAACGGTGAACAGCTATCGCTATCGAATGTTCAGTAAATTAAACATTCATGGCGATGTAGAGCTGACTCACCTGGCAATTCGCCATGGCCTGTGTAATGCGGAGACATTAGCAAGCCAGTGACAGATCAGTTTGATGCCAAAGCGTTCCTGAAAACCGTGACCAGCCAGCCCGGCGTCTATCGTATGTATGATACCGCAGGAACGGTTATCTATGTCGGGAAAGCGAAAGACCTGAAAAAAAGGCTTTCCAGCTACTTCCGTAGTAATCTTGCGTCACGCAAGACCGAAGCGCTGGTCGCGCAAATCCAGCAGATTGATGTCACGGTAACGCATACTGAAACCGAAGCGTTATTGCTTGAGCACAACTACATCAAGCTATATCAGCCGCGTTATAACGTATTGCTGCGTGATGATAAATCCTACCCCTTTATATTCCTTAGCGGCGATACCCATCCGCGTCTGGCGATGCATCGTGGGGCAAAGCATGCCAAAGGCGAGTACTTTGGACCGTTCCCTAACGGTTATGCGGTGCGTGAAACGTTGGCGCTGTTGCAGAAAATATTCCCTATCCGCCAGTGCGAAAACAGCGTTTATCGCAACCGTTCTCGACCTTGTCTGCAATATCAGATTGGCCGCTGTCTCGGCCCGTGTGTCGCGGGTCTGGTGAGCGAGGAAGAGTATGCTCAGCAGGTCGAGTATGTTCGTCTGTTCCTGTCCGGAAAAGACGATCAGGTATTAACACAGCTGATCACCCGCATGGAAAAGGCCAGCCAAAATCTCGAATTTGAAGAGGCTGCGCGAATTCGTGACCAAATCCAGGCCGTACGCCGCGTGACCGAAAAACAGTTTGTCTCTAACACCGGAGACGATCTGGACGTCATTGGCGTGGCGTTTGACGCCGGCATGGCCTGTGTGCACGTTCTGTTTATTCGCCAGGGTAAAGTGCTGGGTAGCCGCAGCTATTTCCCTAAAGTACCCGGTGGTACGGAACTCGGCGAGGTCGTCGAAACCTTTGTCGGGCAGTTTTATCTGCAGGGGAGCCAGATGCGTACCTTACCCGGGGAGATCCTGCTCGATTTCAATCTTAGCGATAAAACCCTGTTGGCAGACTCTCTGTCTGAACTGGCCGGACGGAAGATTAACGTGCAGACGAAACCGCGAGGGGATCGCGCGCGTTATCTGAAGCTGGCGCGGACCAACGCGGCAGTGGCGCTCACTACGAAACTTTCCCAGCAGTCGACGATTACGCAACGTCTGACGGCGCTGGCCTCCGTATTGAAGTTACCTGCGGTGAAGCGTATGGAGTGCTTCGACATTAGCCATACGATGGGGGAGCAGACAGTAGCCTCCTGTGTGGTTTTTGATGCCAATGGCCCGCTGCGTGCAGAATATCGGCGTTACAATATTACCGGCATTACGCCGGGTGATGATTATGCAGCGATGAATCAGGTCTTACGTCGGCGTTATGGTAAGGCGATTGAAGAAAGTAAGATTCCGGACGTCATATTGATCGATGGCGGTAAAGGTCAGTTAGGGCAGGCGAAAGCCGTTTTTGCTGAACTGGACGTTCCCTGGGACAAACAGCACCCACTTTTGCTGGGGGTGGCAAAAGGGGCCGATCGTAAAGCTGGTCTGGAAACACTGTTCTTTGAGCCGGAAGGTGAGGGCTTTAGTCTGCCGCCGGATTCTCCTGCATTGCACGTTATCCAGCATATCCGCGATGAATCTCACGATCATGCGATTAGCGGGCATCGTAAAAAGCGGGCGAAAGTGAAAAGTACCAGCACGCTTGAGACCATCGAAGGTGTCGGACCAAAGCGTCGCCAGATGTTGTTGAAATATATGGGAGGTTTGCAAGGTCTTCGTAATGCAAGTATCGAAGAAATTGCAAAAGTGCCGGGTATTTCGCAAGCTCTGGCAGAAAAGATCTTCTACTCGTTGAAACATTAGGCCCTCTGTAGCAACATAGAGGTAATTTCACTGACAACAGATAGTTATCCGTCATATGCAATTTAATATCCCTACGTTGCTCACGCTGTTTCGCGTCATCCTGATCCCATTCTTTGTATTGGCTTTTTACCTGCCATTCACCTGGGCTCCCTTTGTTTGTGCGCTGATCTTCTGTATCGCAGCGGTCACAGACTGGTTTGACGGTTTTCTGGCTCGCCGCTGGAACCAAAGCACGCGTTTTGGCGCCTTCCTCGATCCGGTCGCTGATAAAGTGCTGGTAGCTATTGCGATGGTACTGGTGACAGAGCATTACCACAGCTGGTGGGTGACGCTCCCTGCCGCAACAATGATTGCGCGTGAAATCATCATCTCTGCACTACGTGAATGGATGGCCGAACTGGGTAAACGCAGCAGCGTAGCCGTATCCTGGATTGGTAAAGTGAAAACCACTTCGCAAATGGCTGCACTGGCCTGGCTGCTGTGGCGTCCAAATATCTGGGTTGAGTATGCTGGGATCGCACTTTTCTTCGTCGCCGCGATACTGACTTTGTGGTCAATGTTCCAGTATTTGAGCGCTGCACGTGGAGATTTGCTTGATCAGTGATCGTTTCGACGCAAATTTCAGCAAACGATCGTTAGTGGTGAAAAATATCGTTGACTCATTGCGTCAGGTAAGTAGAATGCAACGCATCGAACGGCAGCACTGATTGCCAGACGATAACAAAATCAAGTGATTAACAAAGTTACTTGGTGATGCGGGAATAGCTCAGTTGGTAGAGCACGACCTTGCCAAGGTCGGGGTCGCGAGTTCGAGTCTCGTTTCCCGCTCCAAATTAGAGACATCGGCAATAGCGGATGTCGGCTGAAAAGCCAGAAGATTTCGGCGCGTTAGCAAAGCGGTTATGTAGCGGATTGCAAATCCGTCTAGTCCGGTTCGACTCCGGAACGCGCCTCCAATTTCTTCCCGAGCCCGGATGGTGGAATCGGTAGACACAAGGGATTTAAAATCCCTCGGCGTTCGCGCTGTGTGGGTTCAAGTCCCACTCCGGGTACCATGGGAAAGAACAGAATAATCAAAGCAATAAGCAGTGTCGTGAAACCACCTACGGGTGGTTTTTTTGTGCCTGTTTTTTACAAGCATAGAACTCACTATTGCACATCAATCTATCGCCGAATCGGCGCGTTAAACATAAAGCCCCCTCGGGCAGGGTTGTTGATAAAACCATCGCGGGCGGGATTATAGTTGTGGTCCTGGAAACCATTCATCAGGATGGGATCGCCAAAGTCATCCTGTATCGCCAGATGTCTGTGGATTCGGTTTCGTGCCCTGAACGTGAAAACGAAGTCATCCGTCCCGCCAATGATGATCACGCCATTACCGGCTTGAAGTGCCGCGCTTAACTCTTGCTCTCTGACGGCCTGGTTTTGTAACGTGCTGGATGTGGCAGAAGATGACGACAGCAGCAGTAATATGAGAACGGTGCATGAAAATACCGATGGCAGTTTCATGATTAATACCTATTAAAAGTATGGCTATTAAAGTATAGCTTTATGTTGTCATCTCAACTGAAAAGAAAACCAATAATTTAAACCTGCTGTCCATACTGAGTCTGAGGGGCCGGAAGAGTAGTGCCGCGCAGTTAAGAACTATAATAAAAACAGTCGGCAGGTGATAACTCCTGTTTGCCAATCGCGCTGGTTCAGGGGGCAGCTATGAACATTTCATCTTCTCCGATAGTCATGTTCGCAGCATTGCTCACCTTTAGTTGTGCAGCATATTCGGTGGAAAAAGGGAATATCTTTTCGCAGAATGCCAGGTCTATGGATCCCATCGCATTTTCTCAACAGTCATTTAATAACCTGACATCTTATCAGGTCATGATGCGCTCTTCGTCGCCATCCGATGAAAGCAAAATTATTCGCTATAGCTTTCAAAAGCCTGGGTATGTGCGGATGGATTTTACCCAACCGCATTCAGGAGCGGTGCTTATCTTTAATCCTGTCAGCGGTAAAGTGACGTTATGGCCATTTGGTGTGGGTTCTTTGCCCATTTTGCACCTGTCGCCTACTAATTCATTGATCCAGGATGAGCGTGGTCATCGGGTGGATCGCTCTGATATCGGCGTGTTGTTGGGCAATATTCGTCATCTGCAACGCGAAGGGACAATGACCACTGTTGGTAAGGAAAACCTTGCAGGACGGGCGACGACGCACGTATCTGTGGTTGGGCCTGGAACAATGGTGGTTGATGGTGTTCACCGCTATGACGTCTGGCTGGATAATTATCACGGACTTCCTGCCAAAGTGATCAGCTATGCGCCAGATGGGCAGCGATTAGAAACCGTGCTTCTGGATGCTATGGTCATTAACATCCGTTTTCCCGCCAATTTCTTCTCACCCTGAAGGAGGCTGTATTATGGCTGACTATCAGTTTTCCACCGTCTGGCGGGTTGAGGCTTCTATTCAAGAGGTATGGGATGTTTTTTCTCATCCCGATCAGTGGCCTGAATGGTGGGAAAGTCTGGAACGCATTGTTGAGATTAAAAAAGGTGATGTACAGGGCATTGGAGCGCTGCATCGTTATACCTGGAAAGGAGCGCTTCCCTATCGCTTAACCTTTGACATCAACGTGTTAAATATTCTGCCTTGCTCGCTGCTTGAGGGACAAGCCAGTGGGGCGGTAGAAGGGCGAGGTGTGTGGTATTTTTCTGCCAGTGGCGCTGAGACCATCGTCAGATATGACTGGAATGTTCGCACCACGATTCGTTGGATGAATTACCTGGCCCCGCTGGCGGCACCCGTTTTTCGCTGGAATCACGATACGGTCATGCGCGAAGGGGCCAGAGGGTTAGCCCGTAAGCTGGCAACGAATGTCTATATTTTCTGAACTCGCCCTCACGGCTGTACTTTTTGCCTGCCTATGGCTTACTATCTGTCGCGCAGTTTCTTATTTCATTCACAGTTAACAGGTCTGTTATTGATGAATAACCTCCATCGGCTTACCTTTTTATGTCAGCGTCTGTCTGCTGTGATGATCGCATGCGGTTTTTACCTGCTTAGCCGTAGCTCAACTCTTACAACATGGACAGACAGCAATGCAACGTCGACAATTTCTCAAAAATAGCGTTCTCCTTTCGGCCGCCGGTTTAGTCGGTCCTGCGGTCATTAGTCAGACGGTTCACGCCGCTGAGCCATCCGTTGCACCAGTCGCGCGTCGGCGCTTTGTGTTATCCCAGACCTATAAACTTAACCCTCCTAAGGGCTCGCACGGTGTAGTAAAACTGTGGATCCCGCTTCCTGTAGATACCGCGTTTCAACAAATGACGGCGCTTGCCTTTAGCGGAAACTATAAGCAAGCGTATGTCACCACTAATAATACTTATGGCGCGAAAACGCTGTTTGCCACCTGGCCTGACTCGCAGGGCGAACTGTTGATTAACGTTGATATCGACATTGAAACCGCCGACTGGGAACCGCTGAAGCAGGACGCGTTGAAAACCTGGCAAGCGCCGGAGCAGATTATTTACCCGCTGGATGTAAAACCGTACCTTTTGCCGACGGCACATACCCCAGTTGATGGGCTGGTTCTGGAAACCGCACGTAAAATCACCGGTAATGAGCAGGATCCGCTGAAAAAAGCACGCCTGATTTACGAGTGGGTGAGTAGCCATATGGAGCGCGATAACGACGTTATCGGCTGCGGCACGGGGGATGTAGCGGAGATCTTAAAAAGCGGTAAGCTCAAAGGAAAATGCACCGACATGAGCTCCGTTTTTGTGGCTCTGGCGCGGGCCAGCGGCATTCCCGCGCGCGAACTGTTTGGTATCCGTCTGGGTAAAGCCAATAAGCTCGAACGTTACTCGAAAAGTGCTTTTGGCAAAGCAGACAGCGCAGGCGTTGCTGATGTGAGCGGTGGGCAACATTGTCGTGCCGAGTTCTATCTGGCCGGTTACGGTTGGTTACCTTGCGATCCTGCTGATGTGACCAAAATGCGTCTGGCAGAGAAAAAATCGCATCAGGACGCCGATGTCCAGGCGGTAAACACTTACCTGTTTGGCAACTGGGAAATGAACTGGGTTGGATTCAACTACGGGCGTGATTTCGAGCTGTATCCGGCAACGGAGCAGGGCGCGGTGAACAACTTTGGTTATCCTTATGCTGAAGTTGATGGCGACCCGATCAATTTCTACGATCCTAAAGCGTTCTCCTACAGCTATGTCGCCACAGAACAACGCTAAAGGGGCGGGACTCACCCTGTTGACGGCTGCGGTAGCTGCCGTCACCGCGGGCTTATGCTGCGTTGGACCGCTGCTCTACCTGCTGTTTGGTATTTCGGCGGCGAGCTTTGCTGTTTTCACCCAGTTTGAGTTTTTGCGAATTCCCTTGATGCTGGTGTCATTGGGCTTATTACTGCATGTTTTCTGGCGGCTCTATTTCTCCAGGCGGCTGTGGTGCTCCGGGTGGCTAACTCTGAAGCAAGCGCGCGTTCTCTACTGGTGCGCACTGGCATTGATTTTGCCAGTGTTATTTTACCCAACGCTTGTTGCCTGGTTTTATGAGGTATTTGAATGAAAATCTTCACATTAGTTGCATGCTTGTTGCTGCCGCTGTGGGCTCAGGCGACCAATCAAAAAGTGGTGCTGGATATACAAAATATGACCTGCTCGCTATGCGTTATTTCGGTCAATCAGGCGCTACGTGAAACCGACGGCGTGATTAAAGCAAAGTCCTCCCTAAAAACCCGACAAGCAGAAGCGATTGTGCCAGAAGGTTTCCCAACCGATACTTTACTTAACGCGGTAGCGAAAACGGGCTATACCGCAACGCTCAACCGCATTGAACAACAGTAAATCACCTGCGGGTGGTTTTATTGTGTTTTCCCGGTATGATGCCCGGCGGCTTCGTGTTCTCTTTTGTGCGTTAACTTCCGGAATTCCCCTCGTTTCCTGTTAACCTGAACAGGCGGCAGCTGTATGCCGCATATGCCCATTTGTATCTGTTATCCCTCCAGCCATGTAGGATGATCACAGGCAAGATTTTTTGACTAAGGAAAAGCGTTATGAAAACGGGACCATTAAACGAGAGCGAACTGGAATGGCTGGATGATGTACTGACTAAGTACAATACAGACAAGGCTATTCTGGATGTGTCAGAACTGGATGGTTTGCTGACGGCGGTGCTGAGTTCACCGTATGAAATTGAACCAGAGCAGTGGCTGGTCGCGATTTGGGGGGGCGCGCAGTATGTCCCTCGCTGGTCCTCCGAAAAAGAAATGACGCGTTTCATGAACCTGGCGTTTCAACATATGGCGGATACGGCCGATCGTCTGGATGAATATCCTGAGCAGTTTGAGCCGTTGTTTGGTTTGCGTGAAATTGACGATCATGAACTGACCATCGTTGAAGAGTGGTGCTTTGGTTATATGCGCGGCGTTGCACTGTCAGACTGGTCTGCGTTACCGGACACGTTAAAACCAGCACTTGAGGCTATTGCGCTGCACGGTACGGAAGAGAACTTTGCGGTGGTTGAGAAATTGACACCTGAGGCGTTTGAAGAGAGCGTCGATGCCATCCGCCTGGCTGCGCTGGACCTGCATGCTTACTGGATGGCGCATCCTCAGGAAACGCCGGTCAAAGTACCGGTGAAAGTGGATGCCAAAGTAGGGCGCAATGACCCTTGCCCCTGTGGCAGCGGCAAGAAATATAAGCAGTGCTGTTTGCATTAACAGAAAGGGGCGAAAGCCCCTTTGTTTTAACCCACTTCTGGTAGTAATCCTGCTGCAATAGAAAACTGTACTGCGATCACCACAATGCCGCACAAAAATACCAGTGCCAGCGCCGGAGCACCGCCGGCTACGCGGTAGTTGGCCTGCGGATTATGTTTTCTGCTCTGCCAGGCCAGCATCGAGGGAATGAGCAGCGCCAGCACCGCCAGGGCAACGCCCGCATACCCTAATGCCATGACAAAACCACGCGGATAGAACAGCGCGAATGCCAGCGGCGGCAGGAAGGTCACCACGCCGGTTTGCATTCTTCCCGCTACGGTATTGCGGCGCTGGAAGAGGTCGGCCAGGTAGTCAAATAATCCCAATGCAACGCCGAGGAAAGAGGTTGCCAGCGCGAGGTCGGCAAACAGATGTACCGCCAGTTCGACGTGCGGCGAAGCCACGACTTCACGCAATGCCTGCAATAAGCCGTTTAAGCCTGCGTGGTTGGCTAAAAGCCCCATGAACGTTGTCGAGTTAATGCTGCCAAGCGTCGCCAGTTGCCAGAAGATATAGGCGACCAGTGGAATAGCGCTACCCGTAATAAACACCCAACGCAGTTTACGGATGTTACCGTTCATATAGCTGACGATACTGGGAACACTGCCGTGAAAACCGAACGAGGTGAAGATGACCGGGATTGCGGAGAGCGCCAGCCCCTGTTGCAGCGGCAGCGTAAGCAGGTTCACTTTATGGATATGCGGCATTAACAGAGCCAGCATCGCCACCAGGAAGATTATCTTGGCACTGAATAGCAGACGGTTGAACAGATCAACCAGTGAGGTCCCAACACAAACCACGCCACCGGCAACAAAGGTGAACAGCATTACGCCTGTTGTCGGGGATATATTTGTTCCGGTCCAGTCGCTGATGCTGGAGGCCAGCAGTTCACCTGCACCACTTATGTACGCCGCCGTCAGGGCATACATTAAAAACATCATGCTAAAGCCCGTTACCCATTGTCCGTAACGACCAAGATACCGTTTTGCCAGCGTACCCAGCCCGGTGTCTGCCGGGACATGTTGATATACTTCAAGCAGCAACAGCGCGGTGTAGCACATCAACGCCCAAAGACTGACTAACAATACCAACGTGACGCTAAACCCCACGCCTGCCGCAGCCAACGGCATTGCCAACATACCGGCACCAATCGTGGTTCCCGCCACGATAAAAATACTACCCAGGGTTCTGTTTTTCACGCTTTCCTCTGTCCCAGAGATAATCAACGGTTATATCTGCGGCGCAGGTTAAGGCAAAACGCTATGTTCGTCAAATCGCCGTTACAATGGTTGTACATTAATGTTTACGATGTTTTTGACTATTAAGATGTATAACAAATGACATTTATCTGCGGATAAACCTGCGTTAGCGCAAAGCAGCGCCGTGCGGTTCACATTAGGCTACGGTCTTTATTGAGGAGGTAGTATGGAATCTATTCACGGTCACGAAGTGCTCAACATGATGATTGAATCTGGCGAGCAGTATTCAAATGCCAGCCTTGAAGCGGCGATTACGGCACGTTTCGGCGAGCAGGCACGTTTCCACACTTGTTCTGCGGCAGATATGACGGCAGGCGAGCTGGTGGCGTTTTTAGCGGCGAAGGGAAAGTTTATTGCAAAAGAAGACGGCTTCTCTACGCACGAAAGCAAGATCTGCCGTCACTGATTTTAATGGGTAATGATGGCGGGTTGCCTTCATTACCCCAGAATATTAATTCTGCGTATCAAGCGTAGCCAGTTCTTTATCGATGAAATAAAGACCTTCGCCGCTTTTCCCTGCCAGCGACAGCTTATCAATAACAGATTTAAATAATTTCTCTTCTTCATGCTGCTCGGCAACATACCATTGCAGGAAATTAAAGGTTGGATAATCCTGGTGGGTCATTGCCGCGTGTGCCAGCTCATTAATTTTCTGGGTGATCAGCTGCTCGTGTTCGTAAGTGACACGGAACAGTTCATCCAGAGACGCATATTCAGCAAAAGGGGAAGAAACGGTATTAATACGCGGCAAGCTGCCGGTATCGGTCAGGTAATCGAACAGACGCTGCATGTGCGTCATCTCTTCCTGAGCGTGACGGCGCAAAAACGCGGCGGCACCTTCGAAGCTGTGATAGCTGCACCACGCGCTCATCTGTTGGTAGAGCAGAGATGAATATAATTCAAGATTCATTTGCTCATTCAGTTGGTCGATCATTTCTGTTTTCAGCATGGTTCTGCTCCACAAACATTATTATATATTGACGTGGCGTCACTATAATTTGTTATTTAATTATTTGCAAAAGGTAAAATAATAAATTTATTTATTAAAAATGCGAATGGGAATAAAACGCATTAACGATATTAAGCAGGGGATATAAATAATAAAGTGGTAAAAGACCAGCAAAAATGTGCTGGTCGGAAATATTAATAATTGAATGAGGGGGATTGCGATACCGCGACACCATGACACTGCCAGGCGAGTGTAATTTTGGTATTTAAGCACAGAGAGCCTGCATATACGCTGCAGGTTGACACCGGCTGACCAAACGCTTCAGCGCTGGCATAGCCCAGGCGCTGACACTCTTTGGTGGCTGTCCCTTGGGTAACGTAGTCATCGGTACGTGCTGTTTGTAACATGGCCTGATTATAAGTCAGGCGAACCACACCAGTGATGGCGCTGGCTTCGCTGACCTGCGCCTGTTTTGTAATTGTGCATCCTGTCAGCACGAGCGGCAAAAGCGCTAGGATAAAGGTCTTCATGAGATCGCTCTGAAAGTTCGAAGATACACTATCATGGCATACAGAGGCCCTCATCAATGGCTTGAATAGCCCGAAGATCACCTGTGATTAATCACAACGAGGTCATTCGTTTGAGGCAATTCTGAACTGTTCAGACAAGAATGTGAGCGCAACTTTGTTTTTTAAAACTAAATTTCATTAAATTTGAAAGTGTGATTACAAAATAGTAATGTGGCTGAATGTTATGACTTTCAGCGGGCTACCGCAGTGCATTCAGGAGAGTACAGAATGAAAATTGCATTGATGATGGAAAACAGCCAGGCAAGCAAAAACGCCATCATCCATAACGAGCTTAAAGCCGTTGCGGATGAGAAAGGTTTTCCGGTCTATAACGTTGGGATGAGCGATGAAAATGATCATCATCTGACCTACATCCATTTAGGAATTATGGCCAGCATCCTGCTTAATTCCAAAGCGGTTGATTTCGTGGTCACCGGTTGCGGCACGGGCCAGGGGGCAATGATGTCACTGAATATCCATCCGGGTGTGGTGTGTGGTTATTGCCTCGATCCTGCAGATGCGTTCTTGTTCTCTCAGATCAACAACGGCAACGCACTTTCTCTGGCATTCGCCAAAGGTTTTGGCTGGGGTGCTGAGCTGAATGTGCGCTATATGTTTGAAAAAGCGTTCACCGGGCGTAACGGGGAAGGCTACCCACCGGAGCGTAAAGAGCCGCAGGTACGTAACGCCGGTATTCTGAATCAGGTGAAAGCGGCTGTGGTAAAAGAAAATTATCTGGACACGCTGCGCGCTATCGATCCTGAACTGGTGAAAACCGCTGTATCAGGCCCGCGCTTCCAGCAGTGCTTCTTTGAAAACTGCCAGGACAAAGCAATCGAAGCGTTTGTACGCGAGGTAATTGGCTAAATCCTGTTGGCCCGGCAGCGTTCACCCTCCGGGCTACCTGTTCTTGTTCGATACTGCACTTCCTGCATCACGGGTGAGCCGCAGCGTATCCACCATACCTACCAGGCAAATAATGGCAATAGCGACAAAGGCCAGCCGGAAACTGATCCCTGGAATATTGCCCAATGCCAGCCTTTCACTGACCACATCGCCAATGCGGATCCCAATAGCGGCTAAAGAAATGCCCAATCCTACCGCTAATTGTGTCGCTGTACTGAACAGCGTATTAGCGTAGCTCATTTGTGCCGCGGGGACGTCCGCGAAGGCAAGCGTGCTGACGCCGGTAAACTGAATTGAGCGGAACACACCGCCCAGATACAACACCAGCAAAATAACCCACACGGGGGTCTGCGGCGTAATTAATGCACAGGCCAGCAGCGCCAGAACGTTAAGCGCACCGTTAATCAACAGCAGTTTCTTAAAGCCCAGCCAACGTATCAACGGTGTGGTGGCCGGTTTAATCGTCAGATTGCCCACAAATACCGCCAGCACCAGCGAACCCGCGTGAAAAGCGTTCATGCCAAAACCTACCTGAAACATTAACGGCAGCAGAAACGGCACGGCGCTGATAGAGGCACGAAACAGCGATCCGCCATACATGGTGACGCGAAAAGTAGGGACGTTCATGGCATCAAGGCGAATCATTGGCCATGCGGCGCGACGAAAATGATGCAGGGCAAACAGAAATGTCACTGTTCCTAGCGCCAAAAGTCCGGCGGTCAGCCAGCCCTGAGGCTGTTGGGTTCCCAGTAACTCCATGGCATACACCAGGCTTACCATCGCAACAGAGGTTGCGATAAATCCCGTTATATCAAATAGGCGGCGCTCGTCGTCATGAATATCCGGGATAAAACGAAGCGCCAGCGCAATCGCCAGTATCCCGAGCGGTACATTGATGAAGAAGATCCAACGCCAGTTGGCATAGCTGGTAATGAATCCGCCAAGGGGAGGGCCAATGATGGGGGCGACTAACGCGGGCCAGGTCAGGGTCGCAATAGCGGTGATCAACTGATGTTTAGGCGTGGTACGCAATACCGCAAGTCGGCCAACCGGAGCCATTAGCGCGCCACCTACACCCTGTAAGATTCGCATGGCGACAAAGCTCTCAAGGCTTTCGGACAAACCGCATAAAACCGAGGCGAGAGTAAATATCGCCAGCGCCAGGGTAAACACCTTTCGGGCGCCGAAGCGATCCGCAATCCAGCCGCTGGCAGGAATCAGCACCGCGAGGGTGATCAGATAGGCGCTGATACCTATGTTCAGGTCTACAGCTTGCACGGCAAAACTCTTCGCCATGTCGGGTAGTGCGGTGGCAATCACTGTGCCGTCAATAAACTCCATAAAGAAAGCCCCGGCAACAAGTAATGCAGCCGGGGATAGACCGCGTTTGTTCTCAACCGCTAAATGTTCACTCATGTTGTGCTTGCCATCTCAAAAGAAACTGACTGGATCTATTTTTATTTTCCAGCGCATTCGTAATGCATGCGCGGCTATCGTTTCGTTCGTTGAATAGGTACTATGACGACCTTTCTATAAGGAGCTCACTATGTCCCAAACACTGAATGCCGATCAGGAACTGCTCTCGGACGTTGTTGCCTGTCAGCTGGTTATCAAGCAGATTCTGGATGTTCTTGATGTTATTGCCCCAGTAGAAGTGCGGGAGAAAATGTCCAGCCAACTGAAAAGCATCGATTTCTCCAGCCATCCTGCGGGCGCCGATCCGGTTACTATGCGCGCAATACAAAAAGCAGTTGCCTTGATCGAGTTGAAATTCACGCCGCAGAATGAATCTCACTAAAATAAACCGTTGTTTCAGGTTTTAGAAAGGTTTTTTTGCGCCTCGCAGAATGAGAGGCGTGAGCGTAGAGAAAATTAAGCACCAGCCGGATAAGGTGCGTCGCATCGTTATCCGGCATTAACATGATGAAAATTGAAGATTAGTGATGTTGATAGTTCACGACGTTCAGCAGATGCTTATCGGTTTGCGCCATGCACAGTCCCGCACGTTTAGCGCTGCGGACTTCATCAAGAATCGTCTGTAACAGCACGCCATCCTGCTGCTGCTCTTTTTCCAGATCGTGAAGAAAATCAATGGTTGTTGCATCATTCAAGGCTTCTGCTTCATTGGTCAAGCGTGATAGCTTGCTGTAACGCTGTTGGTATTCATCCAGCGTTTTCTGAAACAGTTCTTCAAGAGAAGTTAGTTCATCACCCGGAACATCAATTGCCTTGACGATGGGGTTAGCCCCGGCACTTTTCATAAAATTGAACATACGCATCATTTGAGTCACGTTACATTGTGCCTGAGTGCGTAGAAAGGTTGCGGTGCCAGTCAGGCTGTGTTCGTAACACCATTCACTGAGATGCAGGTAAAGATTCGATGCGTAGAACTCGAGGTTCATTTGTGTGTTGAGTTTATGAACAATTCCAACTGCAGCCATATCAATATCCTTATTTCCAGAAAGGGGGATGTACGTTACTTACGTCAGTGCAACGGGCTGCCGCTACACATCACCTCTACGTACAATTAAAACTGTTAGCAGAATAAATCCGTTCCGCCGGTCCTTTAGTGATCACGAATTATATTCGCTCCCGATCGAGATTCAGCATAACTCCTGTTCCGACTTAAGAAAATCCTTAAATCTGCGTATTTATGATTTTTTACATATTGTCATAGCAATATTAGTTATTTTTCTGCTTGTGTATATAAGTGGTGTGAATATAACAGATTGATATTTATGGTATTAAAGTCAAGCGTTAATATTGAAATGATGTTTCATATCACGAAATGGAATTTCACAATCAGGTATTGTCTGTCACCGGATGATTATCCGGCATTGGGATGAAGAAATTTCATCATCGCGACGTGTCGGTGAACGAAATCTGCGGCTAATTATTTGCGCCAGATCAGTTTTGTGGAAATTAATAAAGTTAAGCGCCTGAATGATTCGGCATTTATTGTTTGGTGTATTTGGAAAAATCGAGGAGTGTGTATGAAAAAGGTTGCCGTGCTACTGGCACCTGGTTTTGAAGAGGCGGAAGCCATTGTTACCATTGATATTCTGCGCCGCCTGCAGATCGAAGTTGAAACACTGGCCTGCGCCGAGTCCCGTGCGGTGGTGAGCTATCATGACGTGCCGATGGTGACGGACAGCACGCTGGCTGCGCGTCAGACGGATCTTTACGATGCCGTTGTGTTACCGGGCGGGCCGCAGGGCAGCGTTAATCTTGCCGCCAGTAAGGCTGTCATCCAGTTTATCGCTCGCCATGACGAGGCAGGAAAACGCATTTGCCCGGTGTGTTCCGCGGCTGCGCGCGTGCTGGGTGGCAACGGCCTGCTGAAGGGGCGTCGCTACGTGTGTTCGGGGGATCTGTGGCAAAACGTAACGGATGGGGAATATATCGATGCGCCGATTGTGGAAGATGGCAACCTGATTAGCGGTAAAGGGTTAGGGCATATTTTCGATTTTGCATTGACGCTTGCGGCGCGTCTATTGGGAGATGATATTCCGGTTCGCGATCACGCTGATCACATTTATTACCGATGGTAATCATTTTCCCGAATACTTCGGTATTCGGGAACAAGGATTCGTTGGCTGATGTTATGGACTAATCTGCTATTCCTCTTTTTTCCCGTCGACAAAACCGCGTTTTTTTATGTCATTTCCCGCTGAATTTATGTACGCAATTACTGTAATTCTGTGGTGTGATGCCGCTCTCTTATGGAGAATCAATTTCCCGCTACAAATACTCTCAGCACTGGCATTGATCTTATCAATAAAAGGTAATGCCTTGTTTTACGTCCGAATTACAAAAAATCGTCTGATTTTACCCTACATAAAAGAACGTTAAAGCTGGAGTTAACCATGCACAAATTCACTAAAGCGCTGGCTGCCATCGGTCTGGCGGCCATTATGTCACAATCCGCTATCGCTGAATCCATGAAGCTCGGTTTCCTGGTCAAACAGCCGGAAGAACCGTGGTTCCAGACTGAATGGAAATTTGCCGATAAAGCCGGTAAAGACCTTGGTTTTGAGGTGATTAAAATTGCCGTCCCGGATGGTGAGAAAACCCTTAACGCCATCGACAGCCTGGCTGCAAGTGGAGCAAAAGGGTTTGTTATTTGTACGCCAGACCCAAAACTGGGGCCAGCTATTATGGCTAAGGCGCGTGGCTACGATATGAAAGTCATTGCCGTCGATGACCAGTTTGCCAATGCCAAAGGTAAGCCGATGGATACCGTTCCGCTGGTGATGATGGCGGCAACCAAAATTGGTGAGCGCCAGGGCCAGGAGCTGTACAAGGAGATGCAAAAACGCGGTTGGGATGTGAAATCCACCGCCGTAATGGCCATTACCGCCAACGAACTGGATACCGCACGTCGTCGTACTTCTGGTTCAATGGAAGCGCTTAAAGCCGCAGGCTTCCCGGAAAAACAGATCTACCAGGTCCCAACAAAATCGAATGACATCCCCGGCGCATTCGACGCCGCTAACTCCATGCTGGTTCAGCATCCTGAAGTCAAAAACTGGCTGATTGTCGGCATGAACGACAACACTGTGCTGGGCGGCGTACGTGCGACCGAAGGGCAGGGCTTCAAAGCACCAAACGTAATTGGTATTGGTATCAACGGCGTTGACGCAGTAAGCGAACTGTCTAAAGGCGAAGCGACCGGGTTCTACGGTTCACTGCTGCCAAGCCCGGACGTTCACGGCTACAAGTCCAGTGAAATGCTCTACAACTGGGTAACGAAAGGTGCAGAGCCACCGGCATTCACTGAAGTGACGGATGTGGTGCTGATTACCCGCGATAACTTCAAAGAAGAGCTGGCGAAGAAAGGCTTAGGCGGTAAGTAACACAAATGCCGGATGTGACGTCAACGCGTCTTATCCGGCCTACGAATTGTGTCCTCAGAAGGCCGGATGAGGCAAAGCCCCCTCCGGCATAAAGATCTGACTCACGGAGACGTTATGCAACAGTCTACCCCGTATCTCTCATTTCGCGGCATTGGCAAAACGTTCCCCGGCGTTAAGGCGCTGACGGATATCAGTTTCGACTGCTATGCCGGACAGGTGCATGCGCTGATGGGCGAAAATGGCGCCGGGAAATCAACACTCTTAAAAATTCTCAGCGGTAACTATGCGCCAACGACGGGATCATTGACGATCCGCGGACAGGAAGTTTCCTTCGCAGATACCACTGCCGCGCTCAACGCCGGCATCGCCATTATTTATCAGGAACTGCATCTCGTCCCGGAAATGACCGTTGCCGAGAATATTTATTTAGGGCAGTTACCGCACAAAGGCGGGATTGTGAACCGCTCGCTGCTGAACTATGAAGCAGGAATCCAGCTGAAGCATCTGGGAATGGATATCGATCCCGATACTCCATTGAAATACCTCTCCATTGGTCAGTGGCAGATGGTAGAGATTGCTAAAGCGCTGGCGCGAAATGCCAAAATTATCGCCTTTGATGAACCAACCAGCTCCCTGTCGGCTCGCGAGATTGAGAATCTGTTTCGTGTCATCCGTGAGCTGCGCAACGAAGGACGCATCATTCTGTACGTTTCGCACCGTATGGAGGAGATTTTTGCCCTCAGCGATGCCATCACTGTGTTTAAAGATGGTCATTACGTCAAAACGTTCACGGATATGCAGCAGGTCGATCACGACGCGCTGGTGCAGGCGATGGTCGGACGCGACCTCGGGGATATCTATGGCTGGAAATCCAGACCGTATGGCACAGAGCGTCTGCGGTTGCATGAGGTAAAAGCCCCGGGCGTGCGTACGCCAATCAGTTTATCCGTGCGAAGCGGTGAAATTGTCGGGCTGTTTGGCCTGGTGGGGGCCGGACGTAGCGAATTAATGAAAGGACTGTTCGGTGGTACGCGTATCACGGCGGGCCAGGTATTTATTGATGAACAGCCTATCGATATCCGTAAACCAAGCCATGCCATTGAAGCAGGGATGATGCTGTGCCCGGAGGATCGCAAAGCCGAAGGGATCATTCCGGTCCATTCAGTGCGCAACAACATCAACATTAGTGCACGGCGTAAGCATGTTCTGGGGGGATGCGTGATCAACAACGGCTGGGAAGAGACCAATGCCGATCACCATATTCGTTCACTCAACATCAAAACACCGGGTGCAGAGCAACTGATCATGAATCTCTCCGGCGGTAATCAACAGAAGGCTATCCTCGGTCGTTGGTTATCGGAAGAGATGAAGGTGATTTTGTTGGATGAGCCTACACGCGGCATTGATGTAGGCGCCAAGCATGAAATTTACAACGTGATTTATGCCCTCGCAGCGCGCGGTGTGGCCGTATTGTTTGCTTCCAGTGACCTGCCAGAAGTGCTCGGTGTCGCCGACCGTATTGTGGTGA
The DNA here is from genome assembly GCF_004322975.1 of Citrobacter sp. ABFQG. Taxonomy (NCBI): domain Bacteria; kingdom Pseudomonadati; phylum Pseudomonadota; class Gammaproteobacteria; order Enterobacterales; family Enterobacteriaceae; genus Citrobacter; species Citrobacter sp. ABFQG. The sequence goes on along the minus strand of NZ_CP036435.1, from coordinate 3,583,574 downwards.
TGAGAGAAGGCGAAATTGCCGGTGAGTTACTTCATGAACAGGCGGATGAGCGCCAGGCGTTGAGCCTTGCTATGCCTAAAGTCAGCCAGGCTGTAGCCTGAATAAGGAGAGTATGATGTCTTCCGTTTCTACATCGGGTTCTGGCGCAGCGAAGTCGGCGCTAAATCTGGGCCGCATTTGGGATCAATACGGTATGCTGGTGGTGTTCGCCGTGCTGTTCCTCGTTTGTTCCCTGTTTGTGCCAAACTTTGCCACCTTCATCAATATGAAGGGACTGGGGCTGGCAGTATCGATGTCGGGCATGGTCGCGTGTGGGATGCTGTTTTGTCTGGCGTCCGGTGATTTCGACCTGTCTGTCGCATCTGTGATTGCTTGTGCTGGTGTTACCACTGCCGTAGTCATTAACATGACTGAAAGTTTGTGGATTGGCGTGGCTGCCGGACTGCTGCTCGGTATTCTGTGTGGCCTGGTGAATGGGTTCGTGATTGCGCGGTTAAAAATTAACGCCCTGATCACTACTCTTGCGACGATGCAGATTGTACGTGGTCTGGCTTATATTATCTCCGACGGTAAGGCAGTCGGGATTGAAGACGAGCGTTTCTTTACACTCGGTTATGCTAACTGGTTTGGTCTGCCTGCGCCTATCTGGATCACTGTCGTTTGTTTCATTGTCTTTGGTTTACTGCTGAACAAAACCACGTTTGGTCGTAATACGCTGGCCATTGGGGGCAATGAAGAGGCGGCGCGCCTGGCAGGGGTTCCGGTTGTTCGTACCAAGATTATTATCTTTATTCTTTCCGGTCTGGTATCCGCCATTGCCGGGATTATCCTCGCATCGCGTATGACCAGCGGCCAACCAATGACCTCAATCGGTTATGAGTTGATCGTGATTTCAGCCTGCGTGTTAGGGGGCGTTTCGCTTAAAGGTGGCATCGGAAAAATCTCATATGTGGTGGCCGGGGTGTTGATCCTGGGTACGGTTGAGAATGCGATGAATCTGCTGAATATCTCTCCGTTCGCGCAGTATGTGGTACGTGGCCTCATCCTGCTGGCGGCGGTGATCTTCGACCGTTACAAGCAAAAAGCGAAGCGTACCGTTTGATGATTTAAACCCTAACTTTTTAGTCTAGCTTCTGCCCATCGCCAGCCGCTACCCGGCTGGCGATTGTTTTTCCAAATGGCGAGCATGGTCACACTGTCTATACTTATATCCGTCATACATCATCTATACGCCGCGATCCGCGTGGCGTTCTGACCATGATGAGGAGGATAACCGGGTGACAGCATCACTGATCTTACCCCCTGAACAATCTGTAAACTGTGCTTACTTTTTTGATCTCGATGGGACACTTGCTGAGATTAAACCCTTTCCCGACCAGGTCGTTGTCCCTAAGGCAATCCTGCAATGTTTACAACAGTTAGCGACGCATAATGCGGATGCGCTGGCATTGATTTCAGGGCGCTCAATGGTTGAGCTTGACGCACTCACTACTCCGTTTCGTTTTCCGCTTGCCGGAGTGCATGGGGCAGAACGCCGTGACATCAATGGTCAAACGCACATAGTACACCTGCCTGAAGGTATCGAGCGTGAAGCTGGGGCTTTATTACACGCAGCGTTAGTGACGTTACCGGGGACAACGCTGGAAACCAAAGGCATGGCTTTCGCGTTGCACTATCGCCAGGCACCCGAACACGAAGCTGCGCTGATTACCCTGGCTGAACGCATCACGCGCAGATGGCCGCAGCTTGCTCTGCAGCACGGAAAATGTGTCGTGGAAATAAAGCCTAAGGGCAGCAATAAAGGCGACGCGATAGCTGCATTTATGCAGGAAGCGCCTTTTGCTGGCCGGATCCCTGTGTTTTTCGGTGATGATCTGACAGATGAAACAGGATTTGCTGTGGTTAACCGCGCTGGCGGTATTTCCGTGAAGGTGGGGATCGGGCCGACGCAGGCGACATGGCGTCTGGATGGCGTCAGGGATGTCTGGCGCTGGCTGGAGCAAATTAACTCTTCGCAGCAAGAATCGAAAGCAACGAATAACAGAAGAGGTGGCTATGAGTCGTTTAGTCGTAGTATCTAATCGTATCGCCTCACCAGATGACAAAGGGAGCGCGGGTGGGCTCGCGGTCGGTGTACTGGGTGCGTTAAAAGCTGCTGGTGGTTTGTGGTTTGGCTGGAGTGGTGATACAGGTAATGAGGATAAACCGTTAAAAAAAGTCACGCGTGGCAATATCACCTGGGCCTCGTTTAATTTGAGTGAGCAAGATTACGAAGAGTATTACTGCCAGTTTTCAAATGCGGTTTTATGGCCCGCATTTCACTATCGACTGGATTTAGTTCAGTTTCAGCGCTCTGCCTGGGAAGGCTACCAACGGGTTAATGCCTTACTGGTAGATAAACTTCTGCCGCTGCTTGGCGATGACGACATCATCTGGATTCATGATTACCATCTATTGCCGTTTGCCTGCGAGTTACGTAAGCGCGGTGTGAATAACCGCATCGGTTTTTTCCTGCATATTCCTTTTCCGACGCCGGAAATTTTTAATGCGCTCCCTCCACATCTGGCGCTACTTGAGCAAATGTGTGATTTTGATTTGCTTGGTTTCCAGACTGAAAACGATCGCCAGGCTTTTCTGGACTGTCTCGCAGCCCAGACTCGGGTGTCCACGCATAAAGATAAGCAGCATCTGGCATGGGGAAAAGTGTTTCGCACTCAGGTCTATCCCATCGGTATCGAACCTGATGAGATTGCACGACAGGCGTCCGGACCGCTGCCGCCAAAACTGGCGCAGCTAAAAGCGGAGCTTAAAAATGTGCAGAATATTTTCTCCGTGGAGCGTCTGGATTACTCCAAAGGCTTGCCGGAGCGCTTTCAGGCCTACGAGGCCTTACTGGAACATTATCCGCAGCACCACGGTAAAATTCGCTATACGCAGATAGCGCCGACCTCGCGTGAAGAGGTGCAGGCCTATCAGGATATTCGCCACCAACTGGAAACAGAAGCAGGGCGAATCAACGGCAAATATGGGCAACTGGGCTGGACGCCGCTTTACTATCTGAACCAGTATTTTGATCGTAAATTGCTGATGAAGATCTTCCGCTACTCTGACGTAGGATTGGTGACCCCGTTGCGCGATGGTATGAACCTGGTGGCGAAAGAGTTTGTGGCCGCACAGGATCCTGCTAACCCTGGCGTGCTGGTTTTATCGCAATTTGCCGGGGCGGCGAATGAGCTAACCTCTGCGCTTATTGTTAATCCTTATGACCGGGATGAAGTGGCAAGCGCATTAAACCAGGCGCTGACGATGACACTTACCGAACGCATTTCGCGCCACGCTGAAATGCTTGAGACTATCGTTAAAAACGATATCGACAACTGGCAGGCGACGTTCATTAGTGATCTTAAAGCAGTCACGCCGCGTCGGAGTCAATGCCAACTGCCAGACAATATTTCATCCTGTTCTAAACTCGCATGAAGTCCTGGCGCTGTGTATTAATCTCCGGCTAGCGGAACCAGAAGAACGTCCACCTGGCTGGTATGAATCACGCTTTTCGCGGAACAGGAAGCGCGTGAAAAAAAACTGTGGTTATGGTTGCCGTAAATGACCAGATCAATGGCGTATTTGCGGCATACATCCAGGATATGTTCATTCAGAGCCCCATAGGTAATAAAGGTATGCTCAATGGGGTATTCTGCTTCTTTGCTAAGTTTGTCGATAAAATCCTGAGTTTCTTCCTGCATGACTTCACGCAGGTCTTCCAGCATGGGGGCAGCAAACTGGTTATAAAGTTCGGGGTCTGAGACCAGTGTAATCAGGCTAATTCGGGCGTTGACAGGGCGAGCGATAGAAACCGCCTTGTCTAACAACTGCTGACTTTCAGGGGTGGCGGCAACAGCAACAAGAATGTGCGAATAGCTCATAACTCGCTCCTTTTTTTCAAGAATTATGAGAGGGCTTTTCAGCTTTACTCAGCTTACTCCATACTGCAACGTTTCCTTCCTTCATAGTGTGAATGTCATCATGATTATTCATTAATTATTCTTATAAATAGAATAATCGATTCATATTGGTTGCAGATATGTTCAGGTAACTTAAGTAAAACCCACGGCTAATGAAAACAATGTGTTAATAAAAAATAAACATACATTAACATTTGCAAGGTCGTCACATCGCGGTATTAATTAATCGCTCTAAATATTTAAGTCATTGTTTATAAAGAATTTAATTAAAAAAGTTTTTTGAGTTAAATATGTGATCCAGCTCGCTATTTCACGGCGTGATATTAACGGTCGTGAACATAATACTATTCGCTTTTATTGCAAGAATATTCGTACATCAGGAATCGAAATGGATAATGGAAGGTTAAGAAATAAGCAAAGTAAAAGCCACGCTGATGGATTTATGTTAAGTGTTTGGCTGGTTTATGTGATCTTGATCACATATTCTTTAAATTCGCAGCATAGCTCCGTTGTATGTGTAACTGACGGCGGGTAGAGTTGCGTCGAATTAGGAAAAATCTTAGACATTTGTAAGAATTGATGTGAGCTTGTAAGGGACGCTGCCTTCTTAAAAGGGATTGTTTAGACGACGCGTAAGTGTCGTTACGCTGCTATGTATTTGACCTTTTGCTTTTTTTTACCGGGCCTTCCCGGCGACATCACGGGGTGCGGTTTTACCGCATGAAAACAATGTTGGTTATTATGGATGCAAATAATGCATACATCCGAGTTGCTGAAACACATTTATGACATCAATTTGTCATATTTATTGCTTGCACAGCGTTTGATCGTTCAGGACAAAGCATCTGCGATGTTTCGCCTTGGTATCAGCGAGGAAATGGCGGACACGTTGGCAACATTAACACTTCCTCAAATGGTCAAACTGGCCGAAACAAACCAACTGGTATGTCATTTCCGTTTCGACGATCACCAGACTGTTACTCGCCTGACGCAAGACTCCCGCGTTGACGATCTTCAGCAAATTCATACTGGTATCATGCTTTCAACACGCCTGTTAAGCGACATCGATGATGCAGCACGTAAGAAAAGGGCTTGATGATGAGCGAAAAAAGCATTGTTCAGGAAGCGCGTGATATCCAGTTGGCAATGGAATTAATCACATTGGGCGCCCGTTTGCAAATGCTGGAAAGCGAAACGCAATTAAGCCGTGGTCGATTAATCAAGCTGTACAAAGAATTACGCGGTAGTCCTCCGCCAAAAGGGATGCTCCCGTTTTCCACCGACTGGTTTATGACGTGGGAACAAAATATTCATGCGTCGATGTTTTGCAATGCATGGCAATTCCTGCTCAAAACGGGTCTCTGTAGCGGCGTGGATGCCGTGATTAAGGCGTATCGGTTATATCTTGAACAGTGTCCGCAGCCTGAAGAAGGGCCATTGCTGGCGTTAACTCGCGCGTGGACGCTGGTGCGATTTGTCGACAGCGGATTGCTGGAGTTGTCCCAATGCAATTGCTGCGGTGGGAATTTTATCACCCATGCACACCAACCCGCAGGCAGCTTTGCCTGTAGTTTATGCCAGCCGCCATCAAGGGCCGTAAAAAGACGTAAACTTTCCCAGAATGCTGCCGATATTATTCCACAACTGCTGGATGAACAGATCGAACAGGCTGTTTAACTGATACGGTGTGGATGAACACTCCAGCAGCGGTAAGCGATTACCGCTGCTTTTTTTTGTCCTGACCTTACGTTAATTGCCCGACTGCGCATCCTGTCATAGTCAATTGCGAAAGGATGATGTCGTGCTTATCTTATTAGGTTACCTGGTTGTTATTGGTACAGTTTTCGGCGGTTACATGATGACCGGCGGACACCTTGGGGCACTCTATCAACCGGCTGAGCTGGTGATTATCGGTGGCGCGGGTATTGGGGCATTCATCGTCGGTAATAACGGGAAAGCCATCAAAGGGACGATGAAAGCGATCCCGCTGCTTTTCCGTCGTTCGAAATACACCAAAGCGATGTATATGGATCTGCTGGCGCTCCTGTATCGCCTGATGGCCAAGTCACGTCAACAGGGCATGTTCTCGCTTGAGCGCGACATCGAAAACCCCAAAGAAAGTGAAATCTTCGCCAGCTATCCGCGCATTCTTGCCGATGCCGTAATGCTTGATTTTATTGTCGATTATCTGCGCCTGATTATCAGCGGCAATATGAATACGTTCGAAATTGAAGCGCTGATGGACGAAGAAATTGAGACTCATGAGAGTGAGGCCGAAGTTCCGGCGAATAGTCTGGCGATGGTCGGCGACTCACTGCCGGCATTCGGGATCGTCGCGGCCGTTATGGGTGTTGTGCATGCACTGGCTTCTGCCGATCGCCCGGCAGCAGAGCTGGGGGCGTTGATTGCGCATGCGATGGTGGGAACATTCCTCGGTATTTTGCTGGCCTATGGATTTATTTCTCCGCTTGCCAGCGTTCTGCGCCAGAAAAGCGCTGAAACAACCAAAATGATGCAGTGCGTGAAGATAACGCTGCTCTCCAATCTGAATGGCTACGCGCCGCCGATTGCCGTTGAATTCGGTCGTAAGACTCTGTACTCCAGCGAACGTCCTTCGTTTATCGAACTGGAAGAACATGTTCGTGCGGTGAGAAATCCAACTGCGCAACAGACGACCGAGGACGCATGAAAAATCAGGCCCATCCCATTATCGTTGTAAAGCGACGCAAACATAAGAATCACGGTGGTGGGGCGCATGGCTCGTGGAAAATCGCCTACGCCGATTTTATGACCGCGATGATGGCCTTCTTTCTGGTGATGTGGCTCATTTCTATATCCAGCCCTAAAGAATTGATCCAGATTGCCGAATATTTCCGTACACCGCTGGCCACCGCGGTGACCGGGGGAAATCGTATTTCGAATAGCCAAAGCCCGATTCCAGGCGGCGGGGATGATTACACCCAGCAGCAGGGTGAGGTGAACAAGCAGCCGAATATTGATGACCTGAGAAAACGTATGGAACAGAGCCGCTTGAGCAAACTTCGTGGCGATCTCGATCAACTGATTGAATCCGATCCCAAACTGCGAGCGCTGCGTCCGCATTTAAAGATTGATTTAGTTCAGGAAGGGCTGCGGATACAGATTATCGACAGTCAGAATCGCCCAATGTTTAAGACCGGTAGTGCTGAAGTTGAGCCGTACATGCGCGATATCCTGCGCGCGATTGCACCAGTGCTCAACGGGATCCCTAACCGGATCAGCCTTTCCGGTCACACGGATGATTACCCTTACGCGAATGGTGAGAAAGGGTACAGCAACTGGGAATTGTCTGCCGATCGCGCAAATGCATCGCGTCGCGAGCTGGTTAGCGGCGGTCTGGATGATGGAAAAGTATTACGTGTGGTAGGTATGGCCGCCACGATGCGTCTGAGCGATCGCGGTCCTGAAGACGCTATCAACCGCCGTATTAGCCTGCTGGTTCTCAATAAGCAGGCAGAAGAGGCCATTTTGCATGAAAACGCTGAAAGCCAGAATGAGCCGGTAAGTGTCTTACAACGGCCAGCGGAACTCCCGCCGGTAAGCGTTCCCACATCGCCACCAGCCAATCCGAGGTGATAGCGTGAGCATGGATATTAGCGATTTTTATCAGACATTTTTTGATGAAGCTGACGAACTGTTGGCTGATATGGAGCAACACCTTCTTGATTTGGTTCCTGAAGCCCCGGACTCCGAACAGCTGAATGCCATTTTTCGTGCAGCGCACTCGATTAAAGGCGGGGCGGGCACCTTCGGCTTTACCATTTTGCAGGAAACGACCCATCTGATGGAAAACCTGCTGGATGAAGCGCGGCGTGGCGAGATGCAGCTCAATGCCGACATTATCAACCTGTTTTTGGAAACGAAAGATATTATGCAGGAACAGCTCGACGCCTATAAAAGCTCAGTGGAGCCTGATGCCGACAGTTTTGAGTACATTTGCCAGGCGTTACGGCAGTTAGCGCTCGAAGCGAAAGGTGAAACCGCACCGTCAGTTGTCAACTCAGCAAAACTGAGCGTTGTTGATAGCACCGCGATGCAGGAAGAGGCGGTTGCAAAGCCTGAACTCGCCAGTGAAGAGAGCAAAAAACGCATTACTCTCTCGCGTCTGAAAGCCAGCGAAGTGGATTTGCTGGAAGAGGAACTGGGGAACCTGGCGACCTTAACCGATGTGGTAAAAGGAAGCGACACGCTGTCAGCTACGCTTGATGGCAACCTCGCAGAAGATGACATCATTGCAGTACTCTGCTTTGTCATTGAAGCTGACCAAATTGAATTCGAAACCGTCAGCGCAGCGCCCGCGACTGTTGAAACTGAAGAGGTAGCCGTTGTCGCGAAGCCGCAGCCGGTTGCCGTTGCGCCAGCGGTGAAAGCCGCCGCCAGTGAAGCGCCACATGGGCGCGCGGAGCGTGAAAAACCAGCCCGCGCCAGCGAGTCGACCAGCATCCGCGTAGCGGTTGAGAAGGTCGATCAGCTCATTAACCTGGTCGGTGAGTTGGTGATCACCCAGTCGATGCTGGCTCAGCGCTCTAACGAACTGGATCCCGTCAATCATGGCGATCTCATCACCAGCATGGGTCAGTTACAACGTAACGCCCGCGATTTGCAAGAGTCAGTGATGTCGATTCGTATGATGCCAATGGAGTATGTGTTCAGTCGTTTCCCTCGTTTGGTACGCGATCTGGCCGGTAAGCTGGGTAAACAGGTCGAGCTGACGCAGGTAGGTAGCTCAACCGAACTCGATAAGAGCCTGATTGAACGCATCATCGATCCGTTGACGCACCTGGTGCGTAACAGCCTCGACCATGGTATCGAACTGCCGGAAAAACGCCTTGAATCCGGCAAAAGCCCAATCGGCAATCTGACGCTTTCCGCCGAGCACCAGGGTGGGAATATTTGTATTGAAGTGACCGATGATGGCGCTGGCCTGAACCGCGAACGTATCCTGGCCAAAGCTATCTCCCAGGGCATGCCGATCCACGAAAACATGAGCGATGACGAAGTGGGTATGTTGATCTTCGCTCCAGGCTTTTCGACCGCCGAACAGGTGACGGATGTCTCCGGACGCGGCGTGGGTATGGATGTGGTGAAGCGAAATATCCAGGAGATGGGCGGCCATGTTGAGATCCAGTCCAAACAGGGACAGGGGACCACTATTCGCATTCTGCTGCCGCTGACGCTGGCGATCCTCGACGGGATGTCCGTGCGCGTGGCGGATGAGGTCTTCATTCTGCCACTAAATGCCGTTATGGAATCACTGCAACCGCGTGAAGAAGATCTCCATCCGTTGGCCGGAGGCGAACGCGTTTTGGAAGTGCGTGGCGAATATTTACCGCTGGTTGAGTTGTGGAAAGTCTTTGAGGTTGAAGGCGCTAAAACTGAAGCGACTCAGGGCATTGTGGTTATTTTACAAAGTGCAGGGCGTCGCTATGCGCTGCTGGTCGATCAGTTAATTGGTCAACACCAGGTAGTGGTCAAAAACCTGGAAAGCAACTACCGCAAAGTGCCAGGTATTTCTGCAGCAACGATCCTCGGCGACGGCAGCGTCGCGCTGATTGTCGATGTCTCTGCATTGCAGGGATTAAACCGCGAACAACGTGTGGCGATCACAGCCGCCTGATTGAGTGAGAAGGGAAGAATATGACCGGTATGAGTAATGTAACTAAACTGGCCGGCGAACCGTCAGGTCAGGAATTCCTCGTGTTTACGCTGGGGGATGAAGAGTACGGTATCGATATCCTGAAAGTGCAGGAAATCCGTGGTTATGATCAGGTGACGCGCATCGCTAACACGCCTGCATTTATCAAAGGCGTCACGAACCTGCGTGGTGTGATTGTGCCTATCGTCGACCTGCGCGTGAAATTTAGCCAGAGTGATGTGGATTACAACGAAAACACCGTGGTGATTGTGCTGAACCTGGGTCAGCGGGTGGTTGGGATTGTGGTGGATGGCGTTTCGGATGTGCTGTCGCTGACAACGGATCAAATCCGTCCGGCACCGGAGTTTGCGGTCACGCTGTCGACGGAATATTTGACGGGATTGGGTGCGCTGGGTGACCGGATGCTGATCCTGGTCAACATTGAGAAGCTGCTGAACAGCGAAGAAATGGCGCTGCTGGATATTGCCGCATCGCATATGGCATAAAGGTAGTCAATATTATCATTCTCTGTAATATTTAGCTGGCAGTTATTAAACGCCCTCCACAATATGGAGGGCGTTTTGCTTTTAATTTTGTGTGTAGGGAAGCCAAGTAATAATGGTTGTTTTATTTTAGTTTTGAATGTTTATTGTTATTTCATTTGCTTGGTTTATTTGTATTTTTTTCTTTAATTAAAACTGGCAAGTCCTTATAGTATCTATTGTTTGCTGGCGCATATAATATAATCTACAAGTGCAATATATAAATTATTAATTGGTTGAAATAATTTATATTGTTCATGAATATATAATGAATTTGTGCCTCCTGATTTTTCTATTGGCGTAGAGGGAACTAAATATGAATGCTATATATAATATAGTCTGGAGTACGGCGCGTAATATGTTTGTGGTTGCTGGTGAGTTTTCCCGCGGTAATAATGGACTGCGTAATAGCATCAAAATAACAGGCCTGGCAACATTAATAAGTACTGCTGCTGTTAATGCTGCAGAGTTAGGCCCACAAAACGGTGCATCAATTATTTTGAGTGATAATGAAGTCGTTACGGCTAGTGGACAAACAAATACCACGGGTGTTGAGAGCATCACGACCGGCGGTGATGGCTTACAGATTGAAGGAAAAGCAACTATCAACGTATCTGGTGAAACTCTGTCTACCGGGGTTTCACTGGATAATGGCACCAAAAATGATTTAGGCACGAATACCGAAGTTCATGTCGCCGATACGGATGGCACACAAAATTCAAGTAAAAATACTACCGGAATTTTGATTTCAGCTAATAACCCGGGTACAGAGGTAAAAGCATCTGGTATTAATATCGACGTTTCGGGTAAAAATAATGTTTATGGATTTAAAAATATAGGAAAAGACAGTAACGTCGATCTTGGTAGTGGAAGTTCTATTACAGCCATAACCGAAACTGATTATAGTATTAGTGGGATAGGTGATGCCCGCGGTGTTTATTTATTAGGCGGGAGTGGTACTTTCACCATGGATAATGGTTTTATCCATGCTACGAGTAAAGACAACACCGCGTGGGGGATTCAAAGCACGGGTAATGCTAAAATTGATTTAGGTAAAAATAGCCAGGTGGTTGTAGAGGGCAATAATATTGTAACCGGTATTGAGATAGGTACTGATGGTGTATTAGATGCCGATCAACTCACTATCACTGCAACAGGACTGGCAACAGATTATGGTTCTGTGACAGGTTTAAAGTTGGGTAAAAATAATCATGTTGATTTGGGAAATAACAGCAGAGTAACTATCAATGGCACCTCCGATCTTGCTGAAGGTATCTCGGTTATGGGTCCTGATGCTACGTTAATCGCCAATAATATGGATATTAATATCAGTACGACTCTGGACTGCCGCACAGGAGGGTGTACCACGCGTGGTATCGCTATTAATGAGGCCGGATCACGCATTGATTTGGGCAGCGGATCGACCATCTCAATCACCGGGTTCTATGATGGGGCTGGAGTAACGATAAACCCCGCGGCAAAAGGTTCTGAATTTATTGCTGATAATCTAACGATTGATGTAACAGGGTCTCAGGTAAATGCAATATCAATGAACACAGGTTTTATGGATTTAGGCCAAAACAGCATCATAAGCGCAGCCGGAGAGGCGACGACTCTCTGGGTGACGGGGGGCGAATTCCACGCGGATGCACTTATCGTCAATACCGCCCAGTCTGTGGGCATCATTGCGCAGGGGGGCGATGTGATGATTGGTGCAGGCAGCGTTGTTGACGGCAGAAGTTCAGCCAGGTCGGGCTCTGCGACCAGCGGTATCGCTGCGGCCTCCGGGAGTACTCTTGATTTTAAAGGGGATGCCGACAATCGAAATGTTATTTACGCGATCGATGGTTACGGCGTGTCATCCCAGTTCTACGGCGCAACGGTTAATATCGCGAATACCGATATTATCATGAGTGGGCAAAATAACCCTTACGGGCTTTGGGCGATAGGAAGTAATAATTTAAACCGTCCGGGAATAATTAATGGTGAAAACCTGACCATTGATGTGACAGCGAGTGGGGAAAATGGTTATGGCGCGGTGGTTCAGCAGGGCGGGGCAATATCGCTGATCGGTAACACCACCATTAAAACCCAGGATGGTGTCGCTATTTTTGTTCCGGTTGTTACCGACAGTGCGGGAAATCTCTTACCCGGCGGGACCGTGACTGGTTCAGGTGTAATGGATATTACGGGCAATATCATTAGCGCGGGTGAAGGCAGCATTTCACTGGATATGGCGTCTGGTTCGCGGTTTGTGGGGGAGACGTTTGTTAACACCGAGCCAACGGTAGACTCTTCGCTGAATCTCTCACTGGCTGAACAGACGCAATGGACAATTACCGGTGATTCTTCTTTAACTCAATTAAATAATGCTGGAGATATTGTATTTGATACTCCTTCATATAACGGACAGTTCAAGACGCTGACGATTAATGGAAATTATCATGGTGATAACAGTAATCTTTATCTGAACACGCAGTTAGGGGATGACAATTCACCGACGGATAAAGTGATTATCACAGGTGATACTTCCGGTAGCACGACGCTCTATGTCAATAATATCGGGGGAGAAGGGGCGTTAACAACGAAAGGTATTGAAGTGATTGATGTCGGCGGTCAGTCTGATGGCGTTTTTAGTCAGGGTAATCAGGTGCAGACAGGTTTGTATGAATACCGATTGTATGAAGATGGCGGTGACTGGTATTTGCGTTCGCAGGCTGTCCCGCCGATAGACCCGGATGATGGCGACGATGTTACACCGGTAGACCCGGATGATGGCGATGATGTTACGCCGATAGACCCGGATGATGGCGACGATGTTACACCGGTAGACCCGGATGATGGCGATGATGTTACGCCGGTAGACCCGGATGATGGCGATGATGTTACGCCGGTATACCCGGACGATGGTGGTGATATTAAACCGGTAGAACCGCAATATCGGGCTGATATTGGCGCTTATCTGGGCAACCAGTGGATGGCGCGTAATCTGCAAATGCAGACCCTTTATGATCGCGAAGGGAGTCAATTACGTACAGGTGACGGCGGTATGTGGCTGCGCTTTAAAGCGGGTGAAGCGTCGTCAACAGCTGCAGACGGTCATGTGGATATTGACAACACTTATTCGCAACTGCAAATCGGTGGTGATGTGCTTAGCTGGGATAATGGCGAGCAGAGCCTGAAGGCGGGGCTGATGGTGAGTTATATTCACGCCGACACGGACAGTACGGGTAACCGTGGTGCAGATGGGAGCCGGTTCTCTGCCAGTGGTAACGTAGCCGGTTATAATCTTGGCGCTTATGCCACCTGGTTTGCGGATGCGAAAAATCACAGCGGCCTGTACGTGGACAGTTGGTACCAGTACGGGCTCTACAATAACAGCGTCGATAACGGCGATGTCGGGTCAACAGATTATGATTCGGCGGCGAGCGCGGTCTCTCTGGAAACGGGCTATCGGTACGACATCATACTTGCAAACTATAATGTCGTCAGCCTGACGCCGCAGGCTCAGACGACATGGCAGCAATTTAAAGCGGATGCTGTCGCACAGAATGGAACGCGTATTGATGGACAAAACGGGGACAGCTGGACCACGCGCCTCGGACTGCGGGTAGATGGCAAGCTGCACAAGAATACGACGTCGGTGATCCAGCCGTTTGCAGAGGTGAACTGGTTACACACCAGTGATGATGTTGGCGTAGCATTTGATGGTGCTGAGGTGAAGCAGGATCTTCCGGCAGATCGCGCCGAGGTGAAAGTGGGTATCCAGGCGAATTTGAATAGCCAGTGGAGTATCACTGGACAAGTGGCGGGTCAAAAAGGACGTAATGACTATGGCGATCTCAGCGGTAGTTTGCTCGTACGTTATAGCTGGTAATTGATGTAAATTATCATCCAGGTATTGTTGAAATACCCCAGTCTATGGCTGGGGTAATCTTTGTTGATTTGCTGCTCTTGTTTACTTAGCTTGCTCTTGTCTTAAAAAAGCTAAGCCTTAATTTGTTCTGTGATGTTTTCTGAAGACTTGCTTTCTTCCAGTAAACCTTCATCCTGCGCCAGCATCGCCGTTGCAATCCCGTTACCTAATACGTTGATTGCTGAACGTCCCATATCCAGGAAGTGGTCAATACCCATCAGTAGCAGAATTCCGGCAACCGGAATATTGAAGCTCGGGATGGTTGCCGCCAGCACCACCAGTGCTGAACGTGGCACACCTGCAATTCCTTTGGACGCCAGCATCAGCGTCAGCATCAGGACGGTGATTTCTGCGAAAGAGAGGTGAATATTATAGGCCTGCGCGATAAACATGGAGGCAAATGAACAGTAGACCATGGAACCGACCAGGTTGAACGAATAACCGATAGGCAGCACGAATGACACGATGTTGGGTGAGCAGCCAAATTTAGTTAATTGCTCCAGCGTTTTCGGATAAGCGGCCTCAGAGCTGCTGGTGGTGAATGCGACCAGAACCGGGTCTTTCAGCATGCTCACCAGGCGAAAGACCTCTTTTTTCAGCATGACATAACCCACCGCCAACAGAACCAGGCAGGTCAGCAAAATCGCCACATAGTAGCCGCCGATAAACGATGCATAGTTAAGCAGGATCCCCAGACCTTGGGTAGAGATTACGGAAGAGATGGCGGCAAAAATTGCCAGCGGCGCGACGTACATCACGTAGCCGGTCACCTTCAGCATAATGTGGGAAACCACATCCAGCGCGGCAACCAGCGGAGCGTTAAATTTCTCTCCGAGCGATGCTCCACCAATACCGAAGAACATTGAGAACACCACGATTTGCAGGATCTCATTGTTAGCCATGGCCTCGGCTATGCTGGTTGGAATGGTATGTGTCAGAAAACCTTTCAGGCTCATGCCGCCTACGGCCAGACCGGTGTCGGTGGCTTCCAGCGGGATCGTAAGGTTTAACCCGCTCCCGGGTTGCTCAAGGGAAACCACAAACAGACCGACCAGAATAGACAATACAGAAGAGCTGATAAACCAGATCATCGCTTTGCCGCCCACGCGACCGATGGTGGACGTTTCCCCCAGGCGCATAATACCAACGGTCAGGGTGCTGAATACTAAAGGCGCAATCACCATCTTAATCAGACGTAAAAAGATGTCGGTGAGAAGCGTAATATTATCGGCCCAGGCGGTCACAACGCCGGGGGAGGCATAAGAGTGGATCACCGCACCCGACAGGATCCCCGCCAGCATGAAGATCACGATAAACAACGTGAGTTTGTTTGCATTTGCCACTAAAAAGCCCTCAGTAAGGATTTAACATTTATTGATCGGTTACTCATTTTTTATACTTATTAAGTGGTAACGAAGTATTCATCATATAAATTGGATTAAAGCGTAAACGGATACAACTTTTTTTAATTTTTTATCCATTTTGTTGTGGTATTTACGATGCATATGTGTGATCCAAATCACACAAAAAAGTGTATTTCAGCCAATCTGGCCGTGCTCACCGATGAGTATGAATGTTATTTGCATGATAATTATGGTGTTTTTATGTGAATAATTTGTGGTTGCTGCACACCAGTTTTACCTTCCCCTCGCCAGGCTTCACATCCCTTCAGGATTTCCTTTTTGCAAACGTAAAGTTATCTCTGCCACTGCCGATAACGTTGGTAACTCGTTTTCAGGAAGGTGCCTTATGTTTAACCGTATCCGCGTTGTCACAATGCTGATGATGGTGCTGGGGGTTTTCGCACTGCTACAGCTTGTTTCCGGTGGTCTGTTGTTTTCTTCATTGCAGCAGAATCAGCAAAGTTTTGTTATTTCTAACGATCTTCGACAGCAGCAAAGTGAACTCACCTCAACATGGGATCTGATGCTGCAAACACGAATCAATTTAAGCCGTTCTTCTGCGCGCATGATGATGGATGCGTCAAACCAGCAAAGCAGCGCCAAAAACGATCTGCTGAAGAATGCGAAAGCATCGCTGGCGCAGGCTGAAACGCATTACGCAAAATTTAAAAACATCACACCGTTGCCGGAAATGGCAGAAGCCAGCGGCAACGTTGAGGAAAAATATCAGCAGTACCATGCGGCCTTGGCAGAACTGGTTCAGTTTCTGGAAAGCGGCAATATGGACGCCTACTTTGCGCAGCCTACGCAGGGAATGCAAAACGCACTCGGCGAGGCGCTGGGCAAGTATGCCAGCGTTAGCGAAAAGCTTTACGTTCAGGCATTTGATCAAAGCGCGCGGGATTACCATTTCGCCCAATGGCAGCTTGGCGTGCTGGCCGTGGTGCTGGTGCTGATTCTGGTGGTGGTCTGGTACGGCATCCGTCATACCCTCCTTAATCCTCTGTCCCGTGTTATTGCCCATATTCGGGAAATCGCCAGCGGTAACCTGACCGCAACTCTTGCCGTTAGTGGTCGTAACGAAATCGGCGAGCTGGCCAGTACGGTTGATCATATGCAGCGCTCGCTGACGGAAACCGTCACTCTGGTGCGTGAAGGCTCTGATGCGATTTATTCCGGTACCAGCGAAATTGCCAGCGGAAACACGGACCTCTCATCTCGTACGGAACAGCAGGCGTCTGCGCTGGAAGAGACTGCAGCCAGCATGGAACAACTGACCGCAACCGTGAAGCAAAACGCGGACAATGCGCGTCAGGCCTCGCAACTGGCGAAAAGCGCCTCGGACACCGCGCAGCATGGCGGCAAAGTGGTTGATAGCGTGGTGAACACCATGCACGAAATTGCCGATAGCTCGAAGAAAATTGCCGACATCATTAGCGTCATCGATGGCATTGCCTTTCAGACCAACATTCTCGCACTGAACGCGGCGGTTGAAGCTGCCCGCGCCGGTGAGCAAGGCCGCGGCTTTGCCGTGGTGGCGGGCGAAGTGCGTAATCTGGCAAGCCGCAGTGCGCAGGCGGCGAAAGAGATTAAAGCATTGATTGAAGATTCCGTTTCCCGGGTTGATACCGGTTCTGTACTGGTAGAAAGCGCTGGGGAAACGATGAACGACATCGTCAATGCCGTGACGCGGGTGACCGATATCATGGGTGAGATTGCCTCGGCCTCCGACGAGCAAAGCCGGGGGATTGATCAGGTTGCGCTCGCGGTCTCTGAAATGGATCGCGTTACGCAGCAGAACGCCTCTTTGGTACAGGAGTCGGCTGCCGCAGCGGCCGCTCTTGAAGAACAGGCCAGTCGCCTGACGCAGTCGGTATCGACTTTCCGTCTTGCGTCACGTCCGGCCTCGACAAAACCACGCGATACACGATTACCTGCAGCGCCGAGCGCATCCTATCCGCGCCAGAGCATTGAACAAGATACGAATTGGGAAACATTTTGACTGACAGTTAAACCGCGGCCAGTGCCGCCTGATGGGAGCGTTGATGTTTAATCGTATTCGAATTTCGACCACGCTGTTTTTGATTTTAATCCTCTGCGGTGTTTTGCAGATTGGCAGTAATGGCTTGTCCTTCTGGGCATTTCGGGACGGTTTTCAGAACCTGAATCAGGTCGAACGGAGTAATCAGCAACGCGCTGCGCTGGCCCAAACTCGCGCTGTGTTATTACAGGCCAGTACGGCCCTTAATAAGGCAGGGACGCTGACCGCCCTGAGCTATCCGCCAGAGGACATCAAAACCCTGATGACCCTTGCGCGCGACAGCCTGGCGCAGTCTGAATTGATGTTTAAACGCTTTATGGCGACATCGGATTCGACGGAACAAGGCAAGGCGCTGTTTAGCGCGACGGAGAAAAGTTTCAACCAGTGGCACAGCGATCTCGTGCATCAGGCCACCTGGCTTGAAAACAATCAGTTGTCAGATTTTCTGACCGCGCCGGTGCAGGCGGCTCAAGATGCTTTTGATGCGAATGTGAATGCGTGGCAGAGCAACATCGACCGCGTGTTGCAAACGGCAGGAGAGCAGAGTCAGCGCAATTACCATATGTCGGGGGTGATTTTCGCCACTATGGTGGTCCTGGCAGCACTGCTCACCAGCGGTGCGCTGTTCTGGTCACGCAAGATGATTGTTCAGCCGCTGGCGATTATTGGCAGCCATTTCGACAGTATTGCCGCTGGGAATCTGGCACGGCCAGTAGCGGTTTATGGGCGCAATGAGATCTCGGCCATTTTTGCCAGCCTGCAGAAGATGCAAAAGGCATTACGCGAAACAGTAAATGACGTTCGTCAGGGCAGCTCAGCCATGCATAGCGGTATTTCAGAAATCGCGATGGGCAATAACGATTTATCTTCGCGAACCGAACAGCAGGCGGCCGCGCTGGCGCAAACGGCGGCCAGCATGGAACAACTTACCGCCACCGTCGGCCAGAACGCTGATAACGCGCGCCAGGCGTCAGGAATCGCCAAAAGTGCGGCAGACACAGCGCATAAAGGTGGCGAGCAGACGTCCCGGGTTGCCAGCACCATGCATGAGATTTCTGCCAGCTCGCAGAAAATCGGCGACATCATCGGCGTGATTGACAGCATTGCCTTCCAGACCAATATCCTGGCGTTGAATGCCGCGGTCGAGGCCGCCAGGGCAGGGGAGCAAGGGCGTGGTTTTGCCGTCGTCGCTGGTGAAGTGCGTAATCTGGCAAGCCGTAGCGCGCAGGCGGCGAAAGAAATTAAGGGGCTCATTGAGGAGTCAGTCACCCGGGTGCATCAGGGCTCGCAACTGGTGGATATGGCGTCGCGCACGATGACGGAAATTGTCAGTTCGGTGACCCGGGTTAACGACATCATGGGCGAGATTGCCTCGGCATCCGATGAACAGCGCAGAGGCATTGAGCAGGTGGCGCAGGCCGTCAGCCAGATGGACTCAGTGACGCAGCAAAACGCCGGGCTGGTGGAAGAAGCCGCATCCGCCACCGGACAACTCGCCACACAGGCCGATAATCTTTCCGCCTGTGTCGCATTTTTCAAGCTTGAAGAGCAAACCGTAGCAAAACAAGAGTTGGCGCAGCCGCAGGTTGTGCCCGTTGTATCCTGAATGTGATTGAGAAGGCGCTATGACATCATCTCTGCCCACCGGGCAAACGTCATTATTGTTACAGATGACACAGCGCCTCGCGCTGTCTGACGCGCATTTTCGTCGGATATGTCAATTAATCTACCAGCGTGCGGGGATCGTACTGGCCGACCACAAGCGGGATATGGTTTATAACCGCCTGGTCCGCCGTTTGCGTACCCTGGGGCTGGATGACTTTGGTCGCTATCTCAGCATGCTGGAAGCTAACCAGAACAGTGCTGAGTGGCAGGCTTTTATTAACTCCCTGACTACCAACCTGACCGCATTTTTTCGCGAAGGGCATCATTTTCCGGTGCTGTCAGATCATGCTCGTCGGCGCAGCGGTGAATACCGCGTCTGGAGCGCGGCGGCATCAACCGGAGAAGAGCCCTACAGCATTGCGATTACGCTTGCCGATACCTTAGGTATGGCACCGGGCCGCTGGCGCGTTTTTGCCAGCGACATTGATACCGAAGTGCTGGAAAAGGCCAGAAACGGCATTTACCGCCTCGATGAGCTAAAGACGCTGTCACCCCAGCAGTTGCAGCGTTATTTCATGCGCGGCACCGGGCCGCATGAAGGGCTGGTACGAGTTCGGCAGGAACTGGCAGGTCATGTTGAATTTTCCAGCGTCAATTTACTGGATAAGCAGTACAACGTGCCTGGCCCTTTTGATGCCATATTTTGCCGTAACGTGATGATCTATTTCGATAAAACGACGCAGCAGGACATTTTGCACCGTTTTGTTCCACTTCTTAAACCTGACGGACTGCTGTTTGCAGGTCATTCAGAAAACTTTAGCAACCTTGTGCGCGAGTTTAGCCTGCGTGGACAGACCGTGTATGCGCATGCGCCAGGTAAGGATAAAGCATGAGTAAAATCAGGGTGTTGTCGGTAGATGATTCTGCATTGATGCGTCAAATCATGACCGAAATTATTAACAGCCACAGTGATATGGAAATGGTGGCGACGGCGCCGGATCCGTTGGTCGCCCGGGATTTAATCAAAAAATACAATCCCGACGTCCTGACGCTGGATGTGGAAATGCCGCGCATGGACGGCCTCGATTTCCTTGAGAAGTTGATGCGCCTGCGTCCAATGCCGGTGGTTATGGTTTCTTCACTGACCGGTAAAGGTTCTGAGGTCACGCTGCGGGCCCTGGAACTGGGGGCGATTGACTTTGTCACCAAGCCTCAGTTGGGGATCCGCGAAGGCATGCTGGCGTATAGCGAGATGATTGCGGAGAAAATCCGCACCGCATCGCGGGCAAAACTGGCCGCCCACAAACCCTTGGCGGCACCGACGACCTTGAAAACGGGGCCATTACTCAGTTCAGAAAAACTGCTGGTCATCGGCGCCTCAACCGGAGGAACAGAGGCAATTCGCCATGTACTCCAGCCATTGCCGCTTTCAAGTCCCGGTATTCTTATTACCCAGCATATGCCGCCAGGATTTACCCGTTCGTTCGCCGAACGTCTGAACAAACTGTGTCAGATTACCGTAAAAGAGGCAGAGGACGGAGAGCGCGTTCTCCCTGGGCATGCGTATATCGCGCCTGGCGACAAGCATATGGAGCTGGCGCGCAGCGGCGCGAACTATCAAATCAAAATTCATGACGGTCCGCCGGTTAACCGGCACCGGCCCTCAGTGGATGTGCTGTTTCATTCGGTGGCGAAACATGCGGGGCGTAATGCCGTTGGGGTGATCCTGACCGGTATGGGCAACGATGGCGCAGCCGGAATGTTAGCGATGAACCAGGCGGGTGCCTGGACCATTGCGCAAAACGAAGCAAGTTGTGTGGTGTTCGGCATGCCGCGCGAGGCCATCAATATGGGTGGCGTAAGCGAAGTGGTCGATCTTAGCCAGGTGAGCCAGCAAATGCTGGTGAAAATTAGTGCCGGACAGGCAATACGTATTTGAATCAGGAGTTTATTTTTATGGCGGATAAAGAGCTTAAGTTTTTGGTTGTGGATGACTTTTCCACCATGCGTCGCATCGTGCGTAACCTGCTTAAAGAGCTGGGATTCAACAATGTTGAAGAGGCTGAAGATGGCGTGGATGCGCTGAACAAGCTGCAGGCAGGGGGATTCGGTTTTGTTATTTCTGACTGGAACATGCCGAACATGGATGGACTGGAACTGCTGAAAACCATCCGTGCAGATGGTGGGATGGCTTCTCTGCCGGTGCTGATGGTCACGGCGGAAGCGAAAAAAGAGAACATCATTGCGGCGGCGCAGGCAGGCGCCAGTGGCTATGTCGTGAAACCGTTCACGGCGGCGACGCTGGAAGAAAAACTGAATAAAATCTTTGAGAAACTGGGCATGTGAGGGTGTGATGATGATGCAACCACAAATTAAACCTGCTGACGAACACTCTGCAGGGGACATCATCGCGCGCATCGGCAGTTTGACCCGAATGCTGCGCGACAGCCTGCGTGAACTGGGGCTGGATCAGGCCATTGCCGAAGCGGCAGAAGCAATTCCCGATGCCCGCGATCGTCTCGATTACGTTGTACAGATGACCGCTCAGGCGGCAGAGCGCGCGCTGAACAGCGTCGAAGCTTCGCAGCCGCACCAGGACGCGATGGAAAAAGGGGCCAAAGACCTGACCAAACGCTGGGATGAATGGTTCGAAAATCCGATCGAACTGTCAGACGCTCGTGAACTGGTCACCGATACCCGTCAGTTCCTTGGTGATGTGCCCGGACATACCAGCTTTACCAATGCCCAGTTGCTGGACATCATGATGGCGCAGGATTTCCAGGATCTCACCGGACAGGTCATCAAGCGCATGATGGATGTTATCCAGGAAATTGAACGTCAGCTGCTGATGGTTCTGTTGGAAAACATTCCGGAACAGGGCGCTCGTCCAAAACGTGAAAACGAAAGCTTGCTGAACGGCCCGCAGGTTGACGCCTCGAAAGCTGGCGTAGTGGCAAGCCAGGATCAGGTTGACGACCTGCTGGATAGCCTCGGGTTCTGATGAGTATTTGCCGGATGTGAGGCGTGGGCCTCTCATCCGGCTTACGCGCAATACTGCTTAAAGCCATAAATCCCGTCTTTTTTACCGCTTACTCTTCCCATTGCTGGATAGCTGTTCTGGCATCATTCTCGCCTATATCTCTATCCAGGGTCTGATGCGTGGCAGAAGAAAGCGACGACGACAAAACAGAAGCCCCCACACCCCACCGACTTGAAAAAGCGCGGGAAGAAGGGCAGATCCCCCGATCCAAAGAGCTAACCTCACTACTTATTTTGCTGGTGGGCGTGTGCATTATCTGGATTGGCGGGGAGTCGCTTGCCCGCAGGCTGGCCGGTATGCTGTCGGCCGGATTACGTTTTGACCACAGTATGGTCAACGATCCAAACCTGATCCTCAGCCAAATCATCCTGCTGATTAAAGACGCGATGATTGCGCTGTTGCCGTTGATTACCGGCGTCGTTCTGGTGGCATTAATCTCCCCGGTGATGCTTGGCGGCTTGATTTTCAGCGGTAAATCCCTGCAACCCAAATTCTCTAAGCTGAATCCGTTGCCGGGCATTAAGCGCATGTTTTCCGCGCAAACCGGCGCAGAACTGCTCAAAGCGATACTGAAGTCGACGTTAGTGGGCAGCGTGGCCGGGTTTTATCTCTGGCACAAGTGGCCAGAGATGATGCGGCTGATGGCGGAATCTCCGATTACGGCGATGGGCAACGCCCTGGATTTAGTCGGCATGTGCGCGTTGTTGGTGGTGCTTGGTGTCATTCCGATGGTGGGATTCGACGTTTTTTTCCAGATTTACAGCCATCTGAAAAAGCTGCGCATGTCGCGCCAGGATATCCGTGACGAATTTAAGCAAAGCGAAGGTGACCCGCACGTTAAGGGCAAAATTCGCCAAATGCAGCGCGCGGCCGCTCAGCGTCGCATGATGGCGGATGTACCAAAAGCAGACGTTATTGTCACTAACCCTACGCACTACTCAGTGGCGTTGAAGTATGACGAGAACAAAATGAGTGCGCCGAAAGTTGTCGCTAAGGGGGCCGGGCTGGTTGCGCTGCGCATTCGTGAAATTGGCGCAGAGCACCGTGTCCCTACGTTAGAAGCGCCACCACTGGCGCGTGCGCTCTATCGCCATGCTGAAATTGGTCAGCAAATACCGGGTCAATTATATGCCGCCGTTGCCGAAGTGCTGGCATGGGTATGGCAGCTAAAACGCTGGCGTCTGGCTGGCGGCAAACGTCCACCACAACCTGAAAACCTTCCGGTGCCTGAAGCACTGGATTTCATGAACGAGAAGAATACTGATGGCTAATCTGGTCGCGATGCTGCGTCTGCCCAGCAACCTGAAATCCACGCAATGGCAAATCCTTGCCGGACCGATCCTCATCCTGCTGATCCTGTCGATGATGGTGCTGCCGCTGCCGGCTTTCGTCCTCGATTTGCTGTTCACATTTAACATTGCGCTGTCGATCATGGTACTGCTGGTGGCGATGTTCACCCAGCGTACGCTGGAATTTGCCGCATTCCCGACGATTTTGCTGTTTACCACATTATTACGCCTGGCGCTGAACGTCGCGTCGACCCGTATCATTTTGATGGAAGGACACACCGGCGCGGCGGCGGCGGGGAAGGTGGTTGAAGCTTTTGGTCACTTCCTGGTGGGCGGTAACTTTGCGATCGGTATCGTGGTCTTCGTCATTCTCGTCATCATTAACTTTATGGTAATCACCAAAGGTGCAGGGCGTATCGCCGAGGTTGGCGCGCGCTTCGTGCTGGATGGTATGCCCGGCAAGCAGATGGCGATTGATGCGGATTTGAATGCCGGTCTGATTGGCGAAGATGAAGCTAAAAAACGACGCTCGGAAGTGACCCAGGAAGCGGATTTTTACGGCTCAATGGACGGTGCGAGTAAATTCGTCCGTGGAGACGCCATTGCCGGTATTTTGATCATGGTGATCAACGTAGTCGGCGGTCTGTTAGTTGGGGTGTTGCAGCATGGTATGAGCATGGGCAGCGCTGCGGAAAGTTATACCCTGCTGACCATCGGTGACGGGCTGGTGGCACAAATTCCTGCTCTGGTTATCTCTACCGCTGCGGGCGTGATCGTGACCCGCGTGAGTACCGACCAGGACGTAGGCGAACAGATGGTGACCCAACTGTTCAGCAATCCTAGTGTCATGTTGCTCAGTGCGGCGGTACTTGGACTTTTGGGCCTGGTTCCGGGCATGCCGAACCTGGTGTTTCTGATGTTTACTGCCGCATTGCTGGGCCTGGCCTGGTGGATGCGCGGTCGTGAGCAAAAAGTGCCAGATGAACCGCAGCCGGTGAAAATGCCGGAAAACAACTCCGTGGTGGAAGCCACGTGGAACGACGTGCAGTTGGAAGATTCGCTGGGAATGGAGGTAGGTTATCGCCTGATCCCAATGGTGGACTTTCAGCAGGATGGCGAGTTACTGGGGCGAATTCGCAGTATTCGTAAGAAATTCGCTCAGGATATGGGCTTCCTGCCGCCGGTGGTACACATCCGTGACAATATGGATCTGCAGCCGGCCCGCTATCGAATTTTGATGAAAGGGGTAGAAATTGGCAGCGGTGATGCCTATCCGGGACGCTGGCTGGCCATTAACCCGGGTACTGCTGCCGGGTCGCTGCCGGGCGAGAAAACGGTCGATCCGGCTTTCGGACTGGACGCTATCTGGATTGAAAGCGCATTGAAGGAACAGGCGCAGATTCAGGGCTTTACGGTGGTTGAAGCCAGTACAGTTGTCGCTACGCATCTAAATCACCTGATTGGCCAGTTTGCCGCTGAGCTGTTTGGCCGTCAGGAAGCGCAGCAGTTACTGGATCGAGTGTCGCAGGAAATGCCAAAGCTGACGGAAGATCTGGTGCCGGGCGTTGTGACGCTCACCACGCTGCATAAAGTGCTGCAGAACTTACTGGACGAGAAAGTACCGATTCGTGATATGCGCACCATTCTTGAAACGCTGGCGGAACATGCGCCGCTGCAAAACGATCCGCATGAGCTTACCGCGGTCGTCCGTGTTGCGTTGGGACGCGCCATCACTCAGCAGTGGTTCCCGGGTAATGAAGAGGTTCAGGTTATCGGTCTTGATACTCCGCTCGAGCGTTTGCTGCTGCAAGCGCTGCAGGGGGGGGGTGGCCTGGAGCCTGGGCTTGCAGACCGCCTGCTGGCCCAAACACAGGAAGCGCTGTCCCGGCAGGAAATGTTGGGCGCGCCGCCGGTCTTGCTGGTTAATCACGCGTTGCGTCCGCTGCTGGCGCGGTTTTTACGTCGCAGCATCCCGCAGTTGGTGGTGTTATCGAACATGGAGCTTTCCGATAACCGCCATATCCGCATGACAGCGACCATTGGAGGTAAATAATGCGCAAGTTACTGTGGTTGTTGTTTTTTCCTCTGGTGGCGCAGGCCGCCGGAGAAGGGGCCTGGCAGGCAAGCGGTATGGGGATCACCTTAAATCACCGTGGCCAGTCAGCCTCGTCTGAGCCTTTGGTTCCTGGCCAGCCGGTCTCAGGCTTAATGACGCTGGTAGCCTGGCGCTATGAGCTGAATGGCCCCACGCCCGCAGGTCTGCGGGTGCGTTTATGTTCTCAGTCCCGTTGTGTCGAGCTGGATGGGCAAAGTGGGACCACCAACGGGTTCAATAATGTTCCGGCCATTGAACCGATGCATTTTGTCTGGGAAGTCCCCGGCGGTGGTCGCCTGATCCCCGCGTTACGCATTCAGAGCAATCAGGTGATTGTGAACTACCGTTAACACCCTCCGTCATTCAGACCAGCAGTTGAAACTGCTGGTTGTTTCAATATTCCAGTCTCTCATTCAATTAAATAGAAACGCAGTTTTATAAAATAAGTGACGTACGTTGCCGGACTCTTTGTATTGTTGCCATTCCACGAACCCTTCTGGCAGAAATAGAAAGGTTTCACTTCCTGTTTGCTTTTACTGTGCCCCTATAAGGATGCCCATTGTCAAAGCGAGGATTGCGGGGCCTCCCAAATACAGCTGCTGCGCCGCAACAGGGGCAGGTCACAGCATTGAATCCGACATTGACAGAGGTTAAGTAAATGATTGTTTACCCGGTTAAACATAGCCCGTTGTTGCGCCAGCCAGAACATTTTATTGCCAGGGATGAATTAAAAACGCTGATCAAAAAGGTGACGCATAACCTGGTCAATATTCATGACGAAACTGGTGAGTTCTTGCTGCGTCTGGACGATGGACGCGTAATTGATACCAAAGGCTGGGCGGGATGGGAGTGGACGCACGGCGTCGGCTTGTACGGGATGTATCAGTACTATCTGCAAACCGGCGATGAAACGATACGCGATATCATCGATAGCTGGTTTGCCGATCGCTTTGCTGAAGGTGCAACCACCAAAAACGTTAACACCATGGCGCCATTTTTAACGTTGGCGTATCGCTATGAAGAGACGCGTAATCCAGCGTATCTACCGTGGCTCGACAGCTGGGCTGAGTGGGCAATGCATGAGATGCCGCGTACCGAGTTCGGCGGTATGCAACACATTACGCTGGCGGAAGAAAACCACCAGCAGATGTGGGATGACACGCTGATGATGACGGTTCTACCGCTGGCGAAGATTGGCAAGTTACTCAATCGCCCTGACTACATCGAAGAGGCAACGTATCAGTTCCTGCTGCACGTGCAAAACCTGATGGATAAAGACACGGGACTGTGGTTCCACGGCTGGAGCTATGAAGGAAATCATAACTTTGCCAATGCCCGCTGGGCGCGTGGCAACAGTTGGTTAACTATCGTGATCCCGGACTTCCTCGAATTACTTGATTTACCAGAAAACAATGCCGTTCACCGCTATCTGGTACAGGTCCTGAACGCACAAATCGCGGCGCTGGCGAAATGCCAGGATGAAAGTGGGTTGTGGCATACCTTGCTGGACGACCCGCAGTCGTATCTGGAAGCATCGGCAACTGCCGGATTTGCTTATGGGATCCTCAAAGCTGTACGTAAACGCTATGTTGGGCAAGAGTATACGCTGGTGGCCGAAAAAGCCATTCGTGGCATTGTGCAGCATATTTCACCGGAAGGTGAACTGCTGCACACCTCGTTTGGCACCGGGATGGGACACAATCTCGATTTCTACCGCAACATCCCTCGGACTTCTATGCCTTACGGACAAGCGATGGCGATGCTGTGTCTTACCGAATACTTGCGTAAGTATTTTTGATATCGGTATTCGATGGCGCTAACGCTATCGGACCTGATGGTTGAGTCGTCACTGTGTGTACCGTGTTGTCCTGCGGGGCAAAGAGATGATCCATGATTTGACGCATAACCGGCGCGGCGGTGACACCATCGCTGCCGCCGTTTTCCAGAATTAACGCCACCGCGACCTTCGGGTTCTTATAGGGCGCAAATGCGGTATAGAACACGTGGTCGCGCAAGCGGACAGGGATCATCTTCGCATTGTAGGTCTGATTTTCTTTCAGGCTAAAGACCTGCGAGGTGCCGCTTTTCGCCGCAATGCCGTAAGGTGCTGTGTGAAAGAACTTATAACCTGTACCATTTGGTTCATTCGCCATGCCGAACATCGCCTGACGCACCAGTCCCCAGTAGGGTGACGAGGCTGAGGCGATTTGTGACGGTGCTTCTGGAGCCTGATACGGCGTGAAGGTTTTGCCATTTTCTTCATCGAGTAGCAGGTGAGGGACGATAACCTTGCCGTTGTTAATCAGTGCGACCATGGCTTTGACCATCTGGATAGGAGTGGCAATCCAGTAGCCCTGGCCGATGCCAACTGAGATAGTATCCCCCTGATACCAGGCTTTTTTATGCACTTTTTGCTTCCATTCACGGCTCGGGAGCAGGCCGTTATACTCCTCATCAAGATCGATACCGGTCGGTTTACCGTAACCAAACTGGCTGAGCATGCTGTTAATCCGGTCGATCCCCATCATATACGCTACCTGATAGAAGAACGTATCGGCAGACTCTTCTATCGCTTTGGTGACATCCAGCATACCGTGGCCCGTTTTTTTCCAGTCACGGTAATGTCGCTCGGTGCCGGGTAGCGTCCAGGTAGGAGCACCGAAGAAACTGGTCTGCGGCGTGATCACACCGTTTAGTAATGCTGACATCGCCATATACGGTTTGACCGTTGAAGCGGGGGGGTACAATCCCTGTGTGACGCGGTTGATTAATGGCAGGTCTTTATCCTGGAGTAGCTTGTTATAGTCCTGATAGCTAATGCCTTTGACAAACGGATTAGGGTCATAGCTGGGGTTTGAGACCATCGCCAGTACAGAACCGTCGTGTGGATCTTCAACTAAAACGGCGGCACGCTGGCCAGCCAACAAGCTCTCAATATATTGCTGTAAATGTAAATCCAGCGTCAAATGGATATTTTTTCCGGCAACGGGCGGCACATCTTTGAGCAGGCGTACGATGCGTCCGTGGTTATCTACTTCCACCTCCTGATAACCGGTCTTTCCATGCAGTTCATTTTCGTAATAGCGCTCAATACCTTGCTTACCGATATTGTGATCGGCGGCGTAGTTCTCAGCCTGACCCTTTTGATCCAGAGCTTTCAGGTCGTTGTCATTGATTTTTGAAACATAGCCAAGGACATGTGCCAGCGCCGCGCCATAGGGATACTGGCGGTCTTCGTAGCTATTGATGTTTACGCCGCTAAAATGAAACTGGTTTACCGAGAAACGGGCGATTTCCACATCGGTAAGCGCATTTTTTAGCACGACCGGACGATAGCGGCTGCTGGCTTTTAGCTCATGGCGAAACTGATCAATATCATCAGGAGTGAGGTCAACGATGGGCGTGAGCTGCTGGATTAACGCATTCATATCGCTGATTTTATAAGGCGTAACGGAAATATCGTACCAGGTGACGTTGCGCACCAGCGGGATGCCGTTGCGATCGTAAATCATGCCACGCGTGGGGGCGACGGGTAGCATTTTGATGTCGTTTGCATTCGACCGGGTGGTGTAATACTGGTGCTGACAGATTTGTAAGTTATACAGATTGTAAATCAGGATGCCAAAACAGATGACCACCAGGCCAAAGGCCACCAATACACGCCGCTGAAAGAGTTTTTCTTCCGCCTCAAAATCTCTGAATGTCATTGACCCGTACCCGATTAATTCGCCGCCTAATGATACGGAGGCTTAAACGGGATGACAGGCAAAAAATGTTCCATATCTCTAGGGAAATGTGTCATTCCTTGTGGGCTGTTACAAATTACAGTGAACGTCGCCGCTTCTCGTAGGCCTGATTGCGCTGCCTATGAGAACGGGTCAGGGAAAATAAAAAAGCCCGCGACATAGCGCGGGCTTTCACATTACTTGAGGTAATTACATACGTTCTACGGTTTCGATACCCAGTGTATCCAGACCCAGCTTCAGGGTTTTCGCCGTCAGCTGTGCCAGTTTCAGCCGGCTGTTACGAATCTCTTCGTTTTCAGCGCTGAGGATAGGGCAGTGCTCGTAGAAGCCAGAGAACAGACCGGCAACGTCGTACAGGTAAGCACACATCACGTGCGGTGTACCTTCACGCGCAACGACGGTCAGCGTTTCTTCAAACTGCAGCAGACGCGCAGCCAGCTGAGCCTCGCGATCTTCGTTGATAATCACCTGCGCATTTGCCAGCGCGCTTTCGTCGATATCCGCTTTACGGAATACGGACAGTACGCGGGTGTAAGCATACTGCATGTACGGAGCGGTATTGCCTTCGAACGCCAGCATGTTGTCCCAGTCGAAGATATAGTCGGTGGTACGGTTTTTGGACAGATCCGCGTATTTCACCGCACCGATACCGACCGCATTTGCCAGCTTTTCCAGCTCATCGGCAGGCATGTCCGGGTTCTTCTCCGCGACCAGACGACGTGCGCGCTCCAGCGCTTCATCCAGCAGATCGGCCAGTTTAACCGTGCCGCCAGCGCGGGTTTTGAACGGTTTACCGTCTTTACCCAGCATCATACCGAACATGTGGTGTTCCAGCGGCACCGAATCCGGCACATAACCAGCTTTACGTACGATGGTCCAGGCCTGCATTAAGTGCTGATGCTGACGAGAGTCGATGTAATACAGTACGCGATCGGCATGCAGGGTTTCGTAACGATACTTGGCACAGGCGATGTCGGTTGTGGTGTAGAGATAGCCGCCATCTTTCTTCTGAATGATAACGCCCATCGGTTCGCCTTCCTTGTTTTTATACTCATCAAGGAATACGACGGTAGCGCCTTCGCTTTCAACAGCCAGGCCTTTGGCTTTGAGATCGGCCACGATGCCAGGCAGCATCGGGTTGTACAGGCTCTCGCCCATGACGTCGTCACGGGTCAGGGTAACGTTGAGGCGATCGTAGGTTAACTGGTTCTGTGACATGGTAATGTCGACCAGTTTACGCCACATCTCACGGAAGTATTCGTCGCCGCCTTGCAGCTTCACGACATAGCTACGAGCGCGTTCCGCGAAGGCTTCATCTTCGTCGTAATGTTTTTTCGCGTCACGGTAGAAACCTTCCAGGTCAGCCAGCGCCATCTCTCCGGCATTTTCCTGCTGCTGTTTTTCCAGCCATGCGATGAGCATACCGAACTGAGTTCCCCAGTCGCCGACGTGGTTGGCGCGGATAACCTTGTGACCAAGGAATTCCAGCGTACGCACCGCCGCGTCACCGATGATGGTGGAACGCAGGTGACCAACGTGCATCTCTTTCGCTACGTTAGGCGCGGAGTAGTCAACCACGACGGTTTGTTTAGTCGGTTGGGTGACGCCCAGACGATCGGAAGCCAGCGCCTGCTGAACGTGCTGCGCCAGAAATGCCGGGTCGAGAAAAATGTTGATAAAGCCCGGGCCTGCAATTTCAACTTTGCTGGCAATCCCGTTGAGATCCAGATGAGTCAGCACCTGCTCAGCCAGTTGTCGCGGCGCCATACCCAGTTTTTTAGCGACAGCCATCATGCCGTTAGCTTGATAGTCGCCGAACTGTACTTTTGCTGACTGACGAACCTGTGGTTCGCAATCTGCAGGCGCGCCTGCAGCAATCATGGCCTGACTGACTTTTTCTGAGAGAAGAGCCTGAATATTCACCGGAATACCTTACATTTATGAAGCGGTCTAAAATTCACCGCACCAGTTTAAGAATTAAGGGCGGGAGTATACTGCAAATGCCCGTTGCCGTCAGCATTGTGTGTACCGCCAGTAGCCTGAAATATAAACCATGCAATGGCGTAAATTTATCCATGATGTGTTCGGAGAAAACAGCGGTTGGATGGCGCAGCGCAACAGAGTAAATTAGCGACTTTGAACATGGATATGAGCTTTTAATATGGCGAACTGGCAAACCGTTGCAGAACTACAGGATATTTCTGCAGATTTACCGCATTTCACGCAGGCATTAACGGAACTTTCTACCCGTCTTGGGCTGGATATCACAGGCCTGGAAGCCGATCACATTTCCTTGCGTTGCCATCAAAATACCACTGCAGAACGCTGGCGTCGTGGGTTTGAACAGTGCGGTGAATTGTTGTCAGAAAACATTATTAACGGCAGACCTATTTGTCTTTTTAAACTGCATGAGCCGGTTTGTGTGCAACATTGGCAATTTTCCATCGTCGAACTGCCGTGGCCGGGCGAAAAACGTTACCCGCATGAAGGCTGGGAACATATTGAAATTGTTCTGCCGGGTGAGGCACAAACGCTGAATGCGCGAGCGCTGGCGCTGCTTTCCGATCACGGTCTGAGTCAACCTGGTATATTTGTGAAAACCAGCTCGCCAAAAGGAGAACGTGAACGTTTACCGAATCCGACGCTGGCGGTTAGCGATGGTAGCGTGACGATTAAATTCCACCCGTGGTCGATTGAAACCATTGTGGCAAGCGAGCGTCAGGAGTGAGCATGACTATACTGGAAATCTGCTGTTACAGCATGGAGTGCGCGCGCACGGCGCAGCAAAACGGCGCGGATCGTATTGAGCTTTGCTCGGCACCCAAAGAAGGGGGCTTAACGCCTTCACTGGGCGTCTTGCGTTCTGTTCGCCAGCACATTTCGATTCCCGTCAATCCCATTATTCGTCCACGTGGAGGCGACTTTTGTTACACCGAAGGTGAATTCGCTGCAATGCTGGATGATATAGCGATGGTCAGAGAACTAGGGTTCTCAGGGCTGGTGACCGGCATTTTAGATGCGGATGGCGATGTCGATATGCCGCGCATGGAGAAAATAATGATCGCCGCCGGTTCACTGCAAGTCACTTTTCATCGTGCCTTTGATATGTGTGCTAACCCACTCAATACACTTAAAAAATTAGCTGATTTGGGCATCGCCAGAGTACTCACCTCCGGGCAAAAATCCGATGCGGTGCAAGGTTTAACAAAAATAATGGAACTTATTGCGCAGCCTGGTGCTCCAATCATTATGGCCGGAGCGGGGGTTCGCGCCTCGAATTTGTCCCTGTTCCTTGATGCTGGGGTGCAGGAAGTCCACAGTTCTGCCGGAGTATGGCTGGCTTCACCAATGCGTTATCGCAATTCGGGGTTGTCGATGTCTTCGGATGCGCAGGCGGATGAGTATTCTCGCTATGCGGTAGACGGGGCGGCGGTTGCTGAAATGAAAGCAATCATTGCACACCATCAGGCCAACTGATTTTACCGTTGCATCATGTCGCCCAATATGATGCTTGCTCGTACCAGGCCCCTGCCATTTCAACAGGGGCCTTTTTTTATCCTTCTCCTGCATATTTCGGTCTGCAACTGTGTTGGCTTTCCTCGCTCACCCCGGTCACGTAGTTATCTACGCTCCAAGGGATTTGCTGCGTCGCCGCCTTGTTGCAAACCGAACTATTTTGGAGAAATGGTGCTATACGTAATAGTCATTTGGCAAAAATGACTACGGTTTACGCGCAATCAATACCGCACGCAGTGGGGCAGGGTAGCCTTCCACCGTCTTGCTGTGGTCGTTCGGGTCAAGGAAGTCGGCCAGCGATTCGGTAATCATCCATTCGGTGCGGCGCTGTTCTTCGGTAGTGGTCACACATACGTCGGCAATGCGCACATCAACAAACCCGCATTTTTCCAGCCAGTTTTTTAGCGCCAGTGCAGACGGGATAAAGTAAACGTTACGCATCTGGGCGTAGCGATCGCCCGGCACCAGCACGGTATTTTCATCGCCTTCGACGACCAGCGTTTCCAGTACCAGTTCGCCATCTTTAACCAACTGATCCTTTAACTGCCACAGGTGTTCCAGCGGCGAGCGGCGGTGATAAAGCACGCCCATGGAGAATACGGTATCAAAGGCGTTGAGCGCCGGAAGCTGTTCAATTCCCAGCGGCAGCAGATGCGCGCGCTGGTCATTGCCCAGCAGTTTACGCACCGCCTCAAACTGGCACAGGAAGAGTTGGGTCGGATCGATACCGACCGCCAGATGTGCGCCCGCGCCAATCATGCGCCACATGTGATAGCCACTGCCGCAACCGACATCAAGAATGGTACGTCCGGTGAGATCAGACAAGTGCGGCAGGACGCGATCCCACTTCCAGTCGGAACGCCATTCGGTATCGATATTGACGCCGTACAGCGAGTAAGGTCCTTTACGCCATGGCATCAGGTTACGCATCAGGGTGTCGATACGTTTAAGCTGACCTTCGCTTAGCGGCTCTTTGCTTTCTGCGGTAACGCTGTGCAGTAAGTCCAGACGATGCGGCGTTAGCTCGGGCAGAAACTCGACGGCGTTTGACCATTGTTTAAAAAGACCGTGCTGATCGCGCTGCCAGGCAGCGATTTGCGCCGGAAGTGTTTCCAGCCAATGGGACAGATGATTTTTGGCAATCAACTGATAAAAGTTACCAAAATCGATCATGCGCTAACCTCAGCTTTCAACGCCACCAGAGAGCCAAAGTTGAAACACTGGAACCACAATTCGCTGTGCTCAAAGCCGGCCTGATGCAGTCGCGCTTTGTGCGTTTCGACCGAGTCGGTCAGCATCACGTTTTCCAGCATGCTGCGCTTCTGGCTGATTTCCAATTCGCTGTAGCCATTGGCCCGTTTGAAATCGTGGTGCATGTTGAACAGCAGCTCGCCAACGTTAGCATCTTCAAAACTGAATTTTTCAGACAGCACCAGCGCGCCACCGGGATTCAGCCCCTGATAAATCTTATCCAACAACGCCTGGCGCTCGGGTGGCTCAAGGAATTGCAGGGTAAAATTCAGCACCACCATCGAGGCATTTTCGATAGTAATGTTGCGAATATCGCCTTCGACAACCTCAACCGGAGTCGGTGCTTTATAAGCGTCGATGTGACGACGGCAGCGCTCAACCATCGCCGGGGAGTTATCGACAGCAATAATTTTGCAATTCTCGTGATGAATATTGCGACGCACCGAGAGCGTCGCCGCGCCCAGAGAACAGCCCAGATCGTAGACCTGCGTGTTGGGTTGTACGAAACGTTCGGCCAACATGCCAATCATAGAAATAATATTGGAATAGCCAGGAACGGAACGCTGGATCATATCCGGGAAGACTTCAGCTACCCGTTCATCAAAGGTCCAGTCACCCAGACTGGCGATAGGCGCAGAAAAAAGCGTGTCGCGGTGAGACATAACGTAAAAATCCGGGAAAAATAAAGTGGCGTATTGTGCGCTAATGCAGGGAGAAAACCAACTCCCAGGGCATATACCAAAGATTCGCCAGCACCATTAGCAACAGCGAACACCAGGTTGCGCTCATGCCTGAACGGCGCCAGCGGAAAAGCCGGTGGTGGAATCCGTAATAATGCATCAGTCGTCCGGCAATCAACATCAGCCCGCAAAGATGCACCATCCACGTCTCTGCGCCGTTCATTTCCATAAATAACAGCAGCACTAACGCGACGGGAATATATTCCACCGCGTTACCGTGAATGCGGATAGCGCTTTGCAGTTCGCTAAAACCTCCATCGCCATAGGCAACGCGATATTGCATGCGCAGGCGAACAACGTCAAAGGAGAACTTTATTAACAATAACGCACCCAATACGGCATAAAGCGCGCTTACCATACAAACTCCCTTTTAAAATGGCTGCTGGCATTGACTATGATAGGTGGCATTTTCAGAAAAGAGAAGATTGCTGTGGAATAGACGGTGCTGATCCGATCTCTGGCAGAGCATTGCGTAAATCTGCCCATAGCGTATCGACAAGCTCCGGGGCCTGCGCGATGTCCGGCGTATGCAAAAACAGATACGGCGTCGTGGTGTGATGCCATAGCGACAGCTTGGTCAGCCAGACGGCAAAAAGCGCGCTGTTTTGTGCCATATCATCGCTACCGATAAAGCGTACCATCGGATGGTTTGCCGTCACCACCGCATGCACCGGAACCTTCGGTTTCTTGCGCTGGGCGTCACGTATCGCTTCGGTATGTGGGATTGCGGCATGTACCGGGCGGCTGTCCAGAATCACCCGGTTTACTCCACGCTCGTGTAACCCGCGATTAAATAGCTGTTCGGCTTCGCCTTTGGCAAAGAAGTCTGGATGGCGAACTTCCACACCGTAGGTAAAGCATTTGGGGAGCGCATCGAGAAACTGCCACAGGGCAGGCAGGTCGCGTGGGCTAAAAGTCGCGGGTAATTGCAGCCAGTATTGTCCAATGCGCGATTCCAGCGGCGACATGCGCATAAAAAATTCCTGTACCAGGTCATCACAATTACGCAGCGCGGCCTTATGCGAAATGGTCGCCGGAAACTTAAAACAAAATCGAAACGTATCGGTGGTCTGTGCCTGCCAGCGGGCAACAATATCGGCTTTAGGCAGCGCATACAGCGTGGTATTGCCCTCCACGCAGTTAAAGTGGCGGGCATACTCTTCAAGGCTTGTGATCCCCAAACGCACCCATTTTGGATGCGACCACTGGGGTAAACCGATATAGATCATAGCGCTTGCAAAATCTCCTCCACGCTGCGAACGCGCGCAATGCGGGGGAAAATGTGAGTCATGCTACCCTGGTGTTGCTCAGCACTGGCGGCGCTACAGGCATCCTCTGCAATGATAAGACTGAAACCCAGCTCCCACGCATTTCGCGCCGTCGACTCAACGCCAATGTTCGTAGAGATGCCGCACAGGACGATGGTATCGATACCCCGGCGACGCAGCTGTAATTCCAGATCGGTGCCATAGAAGGCTCCCCACTGGCGTTTGGTTACTTCGAGATCGCTGGTGCATTTACCCAGAGCAGCCGGGTAATTCCACCAGTTTTCGGGCAACGCTTTTGCTGGAGTCTGAGCATC
Organism: Citrobacter sp. ABFQG; assembly: GCF_004322975.1. NCBI lineage: Bacteria > Pseudomonadati > Pseudomonadota > Gammaproteobacteria > Enterobacterales > Enterobacteriaceae > Citrobacter > Citrobacter sp. ABFQG. The sequence goes on along the minus strand of NZ_CP036435.1, from coordinate 3,547,172 downwards.
TACTGGTTGTTTCAGTGCTTCGGCGTAATCGTCAGACCACCCGACGCGCACCATTACCACCGGGGAACCGTGGGTACGGAATTTTTCCGCCAACTGCGCGGTGCGGGCAACCACAGCGTGTGCCGTATGAGGTCCGCCAGCGAAAGGCAGGATCCCTTCCTGTAAGTCAATCACGACAAGGGCAGTTGTTTTTGCGTTCAGTTCCAGCATGTTCACTCCAGTAAAAAATAGAATTCCGTTACACCTTAAGCGCGAATCAGTGTGAAAGGGGCGACAATTTTTGTTATTTTTTGTGAGATTACGCAATGCCCGTCCAGGAAACAGGCGTACAGTCAGTACCGGACTAAGAGTCTATCCCAGTAGGCTCTTATCGTGCGGCAGAATTTCCAGTATAATAGCCGCCTTTTTTCATTCAGTTGTGACATTCAGCTAAAGCTGCGACTTCGTCATCTGCGAGACAGGTGACAATCCGCCTGCGGCAAAGTTAAGGGATATCTCATGCGTACAGAATATTGCGGACAGCTACGTCTGTCCCACGAGGGGCAGCAGGTGACTCTGTGTGGTTGGGTCAACCGTCGTCGTGATCTTGGTAGCCTGATCTTTATCGATATGCGCGACCGCGAAGGTATCGTGCAGGTATTTTTCGATCCGGACCGTGCGGACGCGTTAAAGCTGGCCTCCGAACTGCGTAATGAGTTCTGCATCCAGGTTACGGGCACCGTGCGTGCGCGTGACGCGAAAAACGTCAACGCCGAGATGGCGACGGGCGAAATTGAAGTGCTGGCCTCCGATCTGACCATCATCAACCGTTCAGACTCGCTGCCGTTGGACTCTAACCACGTCAACACCGAAGAAGCGCGACTGAAGTATCGCTATTTAGATCTGCGTCGCCCTGAAATGGCGCAGCGCCTGAAAACGCGTGCCAAAATTACCAGTCTGGTGCGTCGTTTTATGGACGACCACGGCTTCCTCGACATCGAAACACCGATGCTGACCAAAGCGACGCCGGAAGGCGCGCGCGATTACCTGGTACCTTCTCGCGTACATAAAGGTAAATTCTACGCGCTGCCGCAATCACCTCAGTTGTTTAAACAACTGCTGATGATGTCTGGCTTTGACCGCTACTATCAGATCGTAAAATGCTTCCGTGATGAAGACTTACGTGCTGACCGTCAGCCTGAATTTACCCAGATCGACGTTGAGACTTCCTTCATGACCGCACCGCAGGTGCGTGAAGTGATGGAAGCGCTGGTGCGTAATCTGTGGCTGGAAGTTAAAGGGGTGGATCTGGGTGATTTCCCGATCATGACCTTTGCCGAAGCTGAGCGTCGTTACGGTTCCGATAAACCAGACCTGCGTAACCCGATGGAGCTGGTTGACGTTGCCGATCTGGTGAAAGACGTTGAGTTCGCAGTGTTCTCTGGTCCGGCAAACGATGCGAAAGGCCGCGTAGCTGCTCTGCGTGTACCGGGCGGTGCCGCACTGAGCCGTAAGCAAATTGACGATTACGGCAACTTTATTAAGATTTACGGCGCGAAAGGTCTGGCTTACATCAAAGTCACCGAGCGTGCGAAAGGTCTGGAAGGTATCACCAGCCCGGTTGCTAAGTTCCTGAACGCAGAAATCGTGGAAGCGATTCTGGCGCGTACCGGTGCGCAAGACGGCGACATGATTTTCTTCGGTGCCGACAACAAGAAAGTGGTTGCCGACGCGATGGGCGCGCTGCGTCTGAAACTGGGTAAAGACCTGAACATTACCGACGAAGCCAAATGGGCGCCGCTGTGGGTTATCGACTTCCCAATGTTTGAAGACGATGGTGAAGGCGGACTGACCGCAATGCACCATCCGTTCACCGCGCCGAAAGATATGACAGCTGCTGAGCTGAAAGCTGCGCCGGAAGACGCGGTTGCTAACGCATACGATATGGTTATCAACGGCTACGAAGTGGGCGGCGGTTCCGTGCGTATTCACAACGGCGACATGCAGCAGACCGTATTTGGTATTCTGGGCATTAACGAGCAAGAGCAGCGTGAGAAATTCGGCTTCCTGCTGGATGCGCTAAAATATGGTACACCACCGCATGCGGGCCTGGCGTTTGGTCTGGACCGTCTGACTATGCTGCTGACCGGTACTGACAACATTCGTGACGTTATTGCTTTCCCGAAAACCACTGCTGCAGCGTGTCTGATGACTGAAGCGCCGAGCTTTGCCAACGAAGCTGCGCTGGCGGAACTGAGCATTCAGGTTGTTAAGAAGGCCGAGAATAACTGATATGACATACAAACAGCCTGTCTCGGTGTTAGTCGTGATTTATGCAAAGGACACCGGGAGAGTGCTGATGTTACAGCGACGCGACGATCCTGATTTCTGGCAGTCGGTCACCGGCAGCCTTGAAGAGGGTGAAACCGCGTCGCAAGCCGCTATGCGCGAAGTAAAGGAAGAGGTCGCCATTGATGTTGCATCTGAGCAACTGACCTTAATTGACTGTCAGCGCACGGTGGAGTTTGAGATTTTTAGCCATTTACGTCATCGCTATGCACCGGGAATTGAACGAAATACTGAATCCTGGTTTTGCCTGGCACTTCCCTCAGAACGAGAGATCGTGTTCACCGAACATCTGACCTATCGTTGGGTTAATGCGGTTGAAGCCGCCCAATTAACCAAGTCGTGGAGTAACCGGCAGGCGATTGAAGAGTTTGTAATTAACGTCGCCTGAAAAGGCGCGCTTTTTGGAGATATTATTTATGGCAGGTCATAGTAAATGGGCCAACACCAGACACCGTAAAGCAGCGCAGGATGCTAAACGCGGTAAAATTTTCACCAAAATAATTCGTGAGCTGGTGACGGCGGCAAAACTCGGCGGCGGCGATCCGGACGCTAACCCGCGTCTGCGTGCAGCGGTTGATAAAGCGCTGGCTAACAACATGACCCGTGACACCCTGAACCGTGCAATCGCGCGCGGTGTGGGTGGTGATGAAGATTCCAACATGGAAACCATCATCTATGAAGGTTATGGTCCTGGCGGTACAGCCGTTATGATTGAATGTCTGTCTGACAACCGTAACCGTACTGTTGCGGAAGTGCGTCACGCGTTCACGAAAACGGGCGGCAACCTCGGTACCGACGGTTCCGTGGCTTACCTGTTCAGCAAAAAAGGCGTGATCTCCTTTGAACAAGGCGACGAAGACGCCATCATGGAAGCGGCGCTGGAAGCAGGTGCTGAAGACGTGGTGACCTTCGACGACGGCGCAATTGACGTTTACACCGCGTGGGAAGAGATGGGTAAAGTGCGTGACGCGCTGGAAGCGGCGGGTCTGAAAGCGGACGCGGCTGAAGTGTCTATGATTCCATCCACCAAAGCAGATATGGATGCAGAAACAGCGCCGAAGTTGTTGCGTCTGATCGATATGCTGGAAGACTGCGACGACGTGCAGGAAGTTTACCATAACGGCGAGATCTCTGATGAGGTTGCAGCTACCTTAGAATGAGGTGGCTGTACCGCAACCTGACAGGAGGTGCGTGATGTCTATCATTCTCGGCATTGACCCGGGGTCGCGCATCACCGGTTATGGCGTTATTCGTCAGGTCGGCAGACAGCTGACCTACCTCGGCAGCGGTTGTATCCGCACCAAAGTCGACGATCTCCCGTCACGTTTGAAGTTAATTTACGCGGGCGTGACGGAAATCATCACCCAGTTCCAGCCGGACTATTTTGCCATTGAGCAGGTCTTTATGGCGAAGAACGCTGACTCGGCGCTAAAGCTTGGACAGGCACGCGGCGTGGCAATCGTTGCGGCGACCAATCAGGATCTACCGGTCTTTGAATACGCGGCCCGCCAGGTAAAACAGACTGTGGTGGGGATCGGTAGTGCGGAAAAAAGCCAGGTCCAGCATATGGTGCGCACGCTGCTAAAACTCCCGGCGAATCCGCAAGCGGATGCCGCGGATGCGCTGGCGATTGCTATTACCCACTGCCATGTCAGTCAGAATGCCATGCAAATGAGCGAGTCGAGGCTGAATTTGGCGCGAGGTCGATTACGTTAGTGACAAATGAGGCTGGATATCTATCCAGCCTTTTTTTATGATAGCGCATTACCTTTTAGCCCTTAACGCAGGAGCGTCACGTGATAGGCAGACTCAGAGGCATCATTATTGAAAAACAACCCCCGCTGGTCCTTCTGGAAACGGGTGGGGTAGGCTATGAAGTGCACATGCCAATGACCTGTTTCTACGAGTTGCCGGAAGCCGGGCAGGAAGCGATTATCTTCACCCATTTTGTGGTGCGTGAAGACGCTCAACTGCTGTATGGCTTTAACAACAAGCAAGAGCGCACGCTGTTTAAAGAGTTAATCAAAACCAATGGCGTGGGGCCGAAGCTGGCGCTGGCGATCCTCTCCGGAATGTCTGCGCAGCAGTTTGTTAATGCCGTTGAGCGCGAAGAGCTTGGCGCGTTAGTGAAATTACCGGGCATTGGTAAGAAAACCGCAGAGCGTTTGATTGTTGAAATGAAAGACCGCTTTAAAGGCCTGCATGGTGACCTCTTTACCCCGGCGGCGGATCTGGTTCTGACCTCTCCGGCCAGTCCGACAACGGACGACGCCGAGCAGGAAGCGGTTGCTGCGCTGGTGGCGTTGGGCTATAAACCACAAGAAGCCAGCCGCATGGTGAGCAAAATTGCCCGCCCTGATGCCAGCAGTGAAACCCTGATTCGTGAAGCGCTTCGCGCGGCATTGTGAGGTAAAGGATGATTGAAGCAGATCGCCTGATTTCGGCTGTCAGCACGACCCCTGAAGACCTGGTGGATCGTGCGATCCGCCCTAAATTGCTGGAAGAGTATATTGGCCAGCCTCAGGTCCGTTCGCAAATGGAGATTTTTATCCAGGCGGCGAAGCTGCGTGGTGACGCTCTCGATCACCTGCTGATTTTCGGTCCTCCAGGTCTTGGTAAAACCACGCTTGCCAATATTGTCGCCAATGAAATGGGCGTTAATCTGCGCACCACGTCCGGTCCGGTACTGGAAAAAGCGGGTGACCTGGCGGCAATGCTTACCAACCTTGAACCCCACGATGTGCTGTTTATCGATGAAATCCATCGTCTTTCACCGGTGGTGGAAGAGGTGCTGTATCCGGCGATGGAAGATTATCAGCTGGATATCATGATTGGTGAAGGGCCGGCTGCACGTTCGATCAAGATCGATCTGCCACCGTTTACGCTAATCGGGGCGACGACGCGCGCCGGGTCGTTAACGTCTCCGTTGCGTGACCGTTTTGGTATTGTACAGCGCCTGGAATTCTATCAGGTGGCTGATCTGCAGCACATTGTAGGACGCAGTGCGCGTTTTATGGGCCTGGAAATGAGCGATGAAGGCGCGCTGGAAGTGGCACGCCGCGCTCGCGGTACGCCGCGTATCGCCAACCGCTTATTACGCCGGGTACGTGATTTCGCCGAAGTGAAGCATGACGGCACGATTTCAGCAGATATCGCCGCTCAGGCGCTGGATATGCTCAATGTGGATGCGGAAGGATTTGATTATATGGACCGTAAGTTGCTGCTGGCGGTTATCGACAAATTCTTTGGCGGACCGGTCGGACTGGATAACCTGGCAGCGGCGATCGGGGAAGAGCGTGAAACCATTGAGGACGTGCTTGAGCCATATCTGATTCAGCAAGGTTTTCTGCAGCGTACGCCGCGTGGACGTATGGCAACCGTGCGCGCCTGGAACCATTTTGGCATTACGCCGCCACAGATGCCTTAATGCATGATGTCGCTACGCTTATAAGGCCTGGGCGATTTTGTAGGCCCGGTAAGCGCAGCGCCACCGGGCAACGCATGCTTAGCTCGCTTGCTTTTTCATCATGCTGAAAATAAACAGCAGCGCGGCACACAGCACCACGGAGGGACCTGCCGGGGTGTCATAGAAGGCCGAGAAGGTCAGCCCACCTGTAACCGCTATCATTCCCACACCAACGGCAACTCCTGCCATCTGTTCCGGCGTACGGGCAAAGCGACGGGCGGTCGCCGCAGGGATAATAAGCAGCGAGGTGATAATCAACGCCCCGACAAACTTCATCGCCACGCCAATCGTTAACGCCGTAACCAGCATCAGCAGCAGCTTCACGCGTTGCAGCTTCACGCCATCGACAAATGCCAGATCCGGACTGATGGTCATCGACAGCAGGTTACGCCACTGCCAGAACAGAATCGCCAGAACAATAACCACGCCGATGGCGATGGAGATAAGATCTTCAGGCGTCACGGCGAGCAAATCACCAAACAGGTATGCCATCAGATCCACACGGATGTTGGACATCAGGCTGACGACAACCAGCCCCAGCGACAATGCACTATGCGCCATAATGCCCAGTAAGGTATCGATCGCAAGGTGAGGGCGCTTTTCAAGCCATACCAGACCACCAGCCAGCAACAAAGTGACGGCGATAACCGCATAGAAAGGGTTTACATCCAGCAGCAGGCCAAAGGCGACTCCCAGCAGCGAAGCGTGGGCCAGCGTATCACCGAAATAAGACATTCGACGCCAGACCACAAACGAGCCGAGTGGGCCAGCAGCACAGGCCAGCATGATCCCGGCTAACCAACCGGGTAATAACAATTCAATCATGAGTGACCATTTCCCCGGCGTAAGACGATACGACCCTGTAAATCGTGGCGGTGGTTGTGATTATGACGGTAAATTCCGAGTTGTTCGGCGCCGCGTTGCCCGAACATTGAGATGAATTCCGGGTGCATGGAAACCACTTCCGGTGCACCGGAACAGCAAATATGATGGTTCAGGCACAGTACTTCATCGGTTTTGGCCATCACCAGATGCAGGTCATGGGAAACCATCAGTACGGCGCAATCCAGTTCACGTCGCAACTGGTCGATAAGGTCGTACAGTGCGACCTGCCCATTGACATCCACGCCCTGGGTCGGCTCATCGAGCACCAGTAGCTGAGGTTTATTCAATAAAGCACGGGCTAACAGGACGCGTTGCGTTTCCCCGCCAGAGAGCTTTTGCATCGGCGCATTCATCAGATGTCCGGCCTGAACGCGCTTCAGTGCCGGAAGGATATCCTCTTTTTTGGTGCCGGGACGTAAGCGCATAAACCGACTTACCGTCAGCGGAAGCGTAGTATCGAGGTACAGTTTTTGCGGTACATAGCCAATCCGCAATTGGCCATTACGCTTGATAACTCCCTCATCAGCCGCTACCAGTCCTAATACAACGCGCACCAGCGTAGACTTCCCGGCACCATTTGGGCCGAGAAGCGTTAAAATTTTACCGGGTCGAAGTTCAAGCGATACGTCAGACAGGACGCGGCGTTGACCATAAGAGACCGAGACATTTTCCAGTGAAACCAAAGTCGTCATATCAATTTTAGTCTTGCAGAAGTTATAGAATGTTATAATATCACATTTCTTACATTCATTACGATGATTGGTCGCATTATGTTACATAAAAATACGCTTCTTTTCGCAGCATTATCCGCTGCTCTTTGGGGTAGTGCAACACAGGCAGCAAATGCTGCTGTGGTGGCCTCGCTCAAGCCGCTGGGATTTATTGCTTCGGCCATTGCGGACGGGGTAACAGACACTGAAGTTTTGCTGCCTGACGGGGCTTCCGAACACGACTATTCACTGCGTCCATCAGACGTAAAACGCTTACAGGGCGCGGACTTAGTCGTTTGGATTGGCCCTGAGATGGAAGCGTTTATGGAAAAGTCAGTTAAGAATATTCCTAACGCGAAACTGGTAACGATTGCGCAGCTCAATGACGTGAAACCGTTACTCATGAAAGGTGCTGACGACGACGATGACGATCATGGACACAATGATGCTGGCAGTGAAAAAAGTGACGAGCATCACCATCATGGCGATTACAACATGCATCTTTGGCTTTCCCCAGAGATAGCGCGGGCCTCAGCGGTTGCAATCCATGAAAAATTAGTGGAACTTATGCCGCAAAGTCGAGCCAAACTTGACGCCAACCTGAAGGATTTTGAGGCACAATTAGCCGCAACCGATAAGCAGGTAGGTAACGAGCTCGCACCGCTCAAGGGAAAAGGTTATTTCGTTTTTCATGACGCCTATGGCTACTACGAAAAACACTACGGACTAACACCGCTTGGTCACTTTACCGTGAACCCTGAGATTCAACCTGGTGCGCAGCGTTTACATGAAATAAGAACACAGTTGGTTGAGCAAAAAGCAACCTGCGTTTTTGCTGAGCCACAGTTCAGGCCTGCGGTCGTTGAAGCCGTCGCGAGAGGGACATCCGTTCGAATGGGAACGTTGGATCCGCTCGGTACGAATATCAAACTGGGTAAAACAAGCTATTCAGCGTTTTTGAACCAATTAGCCAACCAGTATGCGAGCTGCCTGAAAGGAGATTAATGAGGAAGTGAATACGTGCAACAGATAGCCCGCTCTGTCGCTCTGGCATTTAATAATCTGCCGCGACCCCATCGCGTTATGCTGGGGTCGCTTACCGTACTGACATTGGCCGTCGCCGTCTGGCGGCCTTATGTTTACCATCCCGATTCTGCACCCATCGTTAAAACTATCGAGCTGGAAAAAAGCGAGATTCGTTCACTGTTGCCTGAGGCAAGCGAACCTATTGATCAGGCTGCACAGGAAGACGAAGCCATTCCGCAGGATGAACTGGATGACAAAACGTCTGGTGAAGCTGGTGTGCATGAGTATGTCGTCTCCACTGGCGATACGCTGAGCAGTATTCTGAATCAGTACGGCATCGATATGGGCGATATCAGTCAACTCGCTGCTTCCGATAAAGAGCTGCGTAATCTGAAAATTGGTCAGCAGCTTTCCTGGACCTTAAGCGCGGAAGGTGACCTGCAGCGTCTGACCTGGGAAGTATCCCGCCGTGAAACCCGTACTTACGATCGCACTGCGACGGGGTTCAAAATGAGCAGCGAAATGCAACAGGGCGATTGGGTTAACAGTCGTATCAAAGGCACGGTGGGCGGAAGCTTCGTCGCCAGCGCCAAAGATGCCGGGCTGACCAGCTCTGAAATCAGCGCAGTGATTAAGGCCATGCAGTGGCAGATGGATTTCCGCAAACTGAAAAAAGGTGATGAGTTCTCGGTACTGATGTCTCGCGAAATGCTGGACGGCAAGCGCGAGCAAAGCCAACTGCTGGGCGTGCGTTTACGTTCTGAAGGCAAAGACTATTATGCCATCCGTGCAGCAGACGGTAAGTTCTATGACCGTAACGGTACCGGGCTGGCGAAAGGCTTCATGCGTTTCCCGACGGCGAAACAGTTCCGTATTTCCTCGAACTTTAACCCGCGTCGCCTGAATCCGGTGACTGGACGCGTAGCGCCGCACAAAGGTGTCGACTTTGCGATGCCGCAGGGGACGCCGGTACTGTCGGTGGGCGATGGTGAAGTGGTTGTAGCGAAGCGTAGCGGCGCTGCCGGATACTATGTTGCGGTTCGTCATGGTCGCACCTACACCACGCGTTATATGCACCTGCGTAAGCTGTTGGTGAAACCAGGCCAAAAAGTGAAACGTGGCGATCGTATCGCGCTGTCAGGTAACACCGGGCGTTCAACGGGGCCGCATCTGCACTATGAAGTATGGGTTAACCAGCAGGCCGTGAACCCTTTGACGGCGAAACTGCCGCGTACAGAGGGTCTGACCGGCTCGGATCGCACCGATTACCTGGCGCAGGTGAAAGAGGTTATGCCTCAGCTACGTTTTGATTAATTAGTACACTGACAAAGCCGGTACGCTATGCGTGCCGGCTTTTTTATTTTGTACGGCGCACGGTGCGCCGCTACACTATCAGCAGATTTACTTTTCGCGGCACCAGACACTGGAAGAGCATGGAAACGAAAAAAAAGAATATTGAGTATATCCCTGAGTTTCACAAATCATTTCGCCATCCGCGCTACTGGGGCGCCTGGCTGGGGGTGGCGGCGATAGCTGGTATTGCGTTAACGCCGGCAGCATTTCGTGATCCTATTCTGGCAAAACTCGGACGGCTCGCCGGAAGACTGGGAAAAAGCTCCCGTCGCAGAGCATTGATCAATTTATCCCTCTGCTTTCCTGAACGTAGCGAAGCTGAGCGTGAAGCCATTGTTGATGATATGTATGCAACTGCGCCTCAGGCGATGGTCATGATGGCTGAATTAGCAATACGTGGCCCGGAGAAGATTCAAAACCGTGTTGACTGGCAAGGCCTGGAAATCATCGAAGAGATGCGGCGCAACGATGAAAAAGTTATTTTTCTCGTTCCACATGGCTGGGGTGTAGATATCCCGGCGATGCTGATGGCGTCCCAGGGACAGAAAATGGCGGCGATGTTCCACAATCAGGGGAACCCGGTATTCGATTACGTCTGGAACACGGTACGCCGTCGCTTTGGTGGTCGTTTGCATGCGCGTAATGATGGCATCAAACCGTTTATTCAGTCTGTCCGTCAGGGATATTGGGGATACTACCTGCCGGATCAGGACCATGGGCCTGAACACAGCGAGTTTGTCGATTTTTTTGCTACCTATAAAGCAACGTTACCGGCGATTGGACGTCTGATGAAAGTCTGCCATGCGCGCGTGGTACCGCTGTTCCCCGTATACGATGGGAGAACGCACCGCCTGACGATCCATGTTCGTCCACCGATGGATGACATCCTGACGGCGGATGACCACACCATTGCCAGACGGATGAACGAAGAGGTGGAGATTTTTGTCACGCCTCATGTCGAACAATACACCTGGATTCTGAAACTGCTTAAGACGCGTAAACCCGGCGAGATTGAGCCCTATAAGCGCAAAGATCTCTATCCGAAGAAATAAAAAAAAGCCTCTCAAAACGAGAGGCTTTTTTACATTTAAGCGACTTATTCTACGGTCAGAATACGCGTGGTGTTGGTTGAGCCAATGGTGCTCATCACATCGCCCTGGGTCACGATCACCAGGTCACCAGAAACCAGGTAGCCTTTATCGCGCAGCAGGTTCACCGCTTCATTGGCGGCAACGACGCCGTCAGTTTCGCTGTCGAAGTGAACCGGGGTGACACCGCGGTACAGGGAGGTCAGATTCAGCGTACGCTCATGACGGGACATCGCGAAAATCGGCAGGCCGGAACTGATACGAGAAGTCATCAGCGCAGTGCGACCGGACTCCGTCATTGCGATGATAGCGGTGACCCCTTTCAGGTGGTTAGCAGCGTACATCGCTGACATCGCAATCGCTTCTTCAACGTTATCAAACTGCACGTCAAGGCGGTGTTTAGAGACGTTGATGCTCGGGATCTTTTCAGCGCCGAGACAGACGCGCGCCATTGCCGCGACGGTTTCCGCCGGGTACTGACCTGCTGCTGTTTCTGCAGAGAGCATCACGGCATCGGTGCCGTCGAGGACGGCGTTAGCCACATCCATCACTTCCGCACGAGTCGGCATTGGGTTGGTAATCATCGACTCCATCATCTGCGTAGCGGTGATGACCGCACGGTTCAGCTGGCGCGCGCGACGAATCAACGCTTTCTGAATACCTACCAGCTCAGGGTCACCGATTTCAACACCCAGGTCGCCACGGGCTACCATCACTACGTCAGAAGCCAGGATGATGTCATCCATCGCATTCTGGTCGCAGACGGCTTCTGCACGTTCTACTTTGGCGACAATTTTCGCATCGCAACCGGCATCGCGCGCCAGACGGCGGGCATAATTCAGATCTTCGCCGCAGCGCGGGAAGGAGACAGCCAGATAGTCAACGCTGATTTGTGCTGCGGTAATGATGTCGGCTTTGTCTTTTTCGGTCAGGGCTTCAGCAGAGAGACCGCCGCCCAGTTTGTTGATGCCTTTGTTATTGGATAGCGGGCCACCGACGGTGACTTCGGTGAAGACTTTCATGCCCTGAACTTCCAGCACCTTAAGCTGTACGCGACCATCGTCGAGCAGCAGGATATCGCCAGGCACGACGTCAGCAGGCAGCCCTTTATAATCAATACCGACTTTTTCTTTGTCGCCTTCGCCTTTGCCGAGGTTGGCGTCTAACAGGAACTTGTCGCCAACGTTAAGAAATACTTTACCTTCTTTAAAGGTGGATACGCGGATTTTAGGTCCCTGCAGGTCACCCAAAATAGCTACATGACGTCCCAGTTTTGCGGCAATTTCACGGACTTTATCCGCCCGCAGTTTGTGATCTTCTGGAGAGCCGTGGGAAAAGTTCATACGTACGACGTTCGCACCCGCGGCGATAATCTTCTCAAGGTTGTTATCGCGGTCAGTTGCCGGGCCTAACGTGGTAACGATTTTGGTTCTGCGAAGCCTTCTGGACATGTAATACTCCGTTGACTGAAACAACTTGGTGTTGCGTGAACATTGATCCGGCCGTTCTCAAACATTAACGGTAAATGAACAACCCGGATGATAAAAGGGTAGAACATTGTTATTGCTTTTAGCGGTCATCACTCTTGATGAGTAATTCTTTATCAAAACGCGATTCCTTGAGCGCTTCCTTGACACGCTTCAAGTTATCTCTAAATTTTGCCCCTCGGCGCAAAGTAAATCCTGTAGCCAGCACATCTATCACGGTCAGTTGAGCAAGTCGAGAGACCATGGGCATATAAATGTCAGTATCTTCCGGTACATCGAGGGTAATTGCCAGCGTGGCTTCCCGCGCCAGTGGTGTACCGGGAGAGGTGAGGGCGATAACCATGGCATCGTTTTCCCGCGCTAACTGCGCCAGTTCAACCAGACTTTTGGTTCTTCCGGTATGAGAAATAAGCACAATGACGTCGTCGTCGCTACAATTCATACAACTCATGCGTTGCAGAACAATATCGTCGGAATAAATTACCGGCACGTTAAAGCGGAAAAATTTATTCATCGCGTCATGCGCTACCGCGGCGGAAGAACCTAAACCAAAGAAGGCAATTTTCTTCGCCTGGGTTAATAAATCTACCGCCCGGTTTACCGCCGCGTTATCCAGCGACTGGCGAACGTGGTCGAGGCTTGCCATCGCTGACTCGAAGATTTTCCCCGTGTAAGATTCTACGCTGTCATCCTCATCCACATTGCGATTAACATAAGGGGTGCCATTTGCCAGACTTTGCGCCAGATGCAGTTTAAAATCAGGAAAGCCGCGGGTGTCCATGCTGCGACAGAAACGGTTCACCGTTGGCTCGCTGACATTCGCTTCTACAGCAAGTGCGGCGATGCTTGAATGGATTGCCCGCTCGGGAGAGGCAAGAATAATGTCGGCGACTTTACGCTCTGACTTGCTCAAATGTTCCAGTTTTAACTGGATTTTTTCCAGCATATTCATGATGTAGGTAGACTCATGGGTCATGGGCAAAAACGATTTCAGCGATACGGGGAAACCGATACACAATTTAGTGTATAGATATTACCCCTGCTAATGCAGCAACGGGGCAAAATGGACAGAATAGTTGTTGTTTTTTTTCATTACATGATCGGAGTCGGATTTTCATACTTCGTCATGGGTACGGAAAATACGACTTTTTTATCCATTTTGATGGGTTATACGCCAATAAAGCGGCTGTTCGCGGTAACAGCACGGCTGGATAAGCGTTTACGGTTTCCGGATTCACGTAAAAGCAGTACAGTGCACTGTAATAAAATTACAACCAGTGTCTGGCAAAAGCACCAGGCACTTAATTGAGGAGAATGACATGGCGGTAACGCAAACAGCCCAGGCATGTGACCTGGTCATTTTCGGTGCGAAGGGCGACCTGGCGCGACGGAAATTGCTGCCTTCCCTGTATCAACTGGAAAAGGCCGGCCAGATTAACCCGGAAACCCGTATCATTGGGGTTGGGCGTGCCGACTGGGACAAAGCAGCTTATACCAAGGTTGTGCGCGAAGCGCTCGAAACCTTCATGAAAGAAAAAATCGATGAAGGTTTATGGGAGACCCTCAGCGGTCGTCTGGAGTTTTGTAATCTGGACGTCAATGATACCGCCGCATTTAGCCGTCTGGGTGAAATGCTGGATCAGAAATCACGTACCACTATTAACTATTTCGCGATGCCGCCAAGCACTTTTGGCGCAATCTGCAAAGGTTTGGGTGAAGCAAAGCTGAATGCTAAGCCTGCCCGCGTGGTGATGGAAAAACCGTTAGGAACGTCGCTGGCAACATCGCGCGAAATCAACGATCAGGTCGGCGAGTATTTCGAAGAGTGCCAGGTTTACCGCATCGACCACTATCTCGGCAAAGAGACGGTACTGAACCTGTTGGCACTGCGTTTTGCCAACTCCCTGTTTGTGAACAACTGGGATAACCGCACTATCGATCACGTAGAAATTACCGTGGCGGAAGAAGTGGGCATTGAAGGGCGCTGGGGCTACTTTGACCAGGCCGGTCAGATGCGCGACATGATCCAGAACCACCTGCTGCAAATCCTATGCATGATCGCGATGTCTCCGCCGTCCGATCTGAGCGCTGACAGCATCCGTGATGAAAAAGTGAAGGTACTGAAATCACTGCGTCGCATCGATCGTTCGAACGTGCGAGAAAAAACGGTTCGCGGTCAGTACACCGCCGGTTTTGCCCAGGGCAAAAAAGTTCCGGGATACCTGGAAGAAGAAGGTGCGAACAAGAGCAGCAATACGGAAACGTTTGTGGCAATCCGTGTGGATATCGATAACTGGCGCTGGGCGGGTGTTCCATTCTACCTGCGTACCGGTAAACGTTTACCGACCAAGTGCTCTGAAGTCGTGGTTTACTTCAAAACGCCTGAGCTGAACCTGTTCAGAGAATCCTGGCAGGACCTGCCACAGAACAAGCTGACCATCCGTTTGCAGCCTGATGAGGGTGTCGATATCCAGGTCCTGAATAAAGTGCCGGGCCTGGATCACAAGCATAACCTGCAAATTACCAAACTTGATCTGAGCTACTCCGAAACCTTCAATCAAACACATCTGGCCGACGCTTATGAGCGTCTGCTGCTTGAAACGATGCGCGGCATTCAGGCGCTGTTTGTGCGTCGAGATGAAGTTGAAGAAGCATGGAAGTGGGTCGACTCTATTACCGAAGCCTGGGCAATGGACAACGACGCACCGAAGCCTTATCAGGCCGGGACCTGGGGACCGGTTGCCTCTGTGGCCATGATTACCCGTGATGGTCGTTCCTGGAACGAATTCGAGTAAAATATCATCTAGCCCATAGGTGTTATTTTACCGGTAACATGATCTAACACAGATTGTAGAATAATTTTTGCACTTTTAAGCCTCGCGTGGATTCACCCGCGGGGCTTTTTTTATTACACTGCCTGAAACGATTTTGCCCCTGAGCTACGGCTAACAAGCGATTCAGCTGTTTTTAACCCAACTGAAACACATTGTTTTTCCAACGCTCTGACAGATAAATTTTAGGAGCCTCTATGAATCCGAATTTGTTACGCGTAACACAACGTATCGTCGAACGTTCTCGCGACACACGTTCCGCCTACCTTGCCCGTATTGAACAAGCGAAATCGACTACCGTTCATCGTTCACAACTGGCGTGCGGTAACCTGGCGCATGGTTTTGCTGCCTGCCAGCCGGATGACAAGGCTTCGCTGAAAAGCATGCTGCGTAACAATATCGCGATCATTACCTCCTATAACGACATGCTTTCCGCGCATCAGCCGTACGAACATTACCCGGACATCATTCGTAAAGCGCTGCATGAAGCCAATGCGGTAGGCCAGGTTGCTGGCGGTGTTCCTGCGATGTGCGACGGTGTGACCCAGGGACAGGATGGGATGGAGCTTTCGCTGCTGAGTCGCGAAGTGATTGCTATGTCGGCTGCTGTGGGACTCTCACACAATATGTTCGACGGCGCGTTATTCCTTGGCGTGTGCGACAAAATTGTTCCGGGTCTGGTGATGGCGGCACTGTCATTTGGTCATCTGCCTTCGATCTTTATTCCCTCTGGCCCGATGGCGAGTGGTCTGGCGAACAAAGAAAAAGTGCGTATCCGTCAGCTGTATGCTGAAGGTAAAGTCGATCGTATGGCGCTGCTTGAATCCGAAGCTGCGTCTTATCACGCACCGGGTACCTGTACGTTCTATGGCACGGCAAACACCAACCAGATGGTGGTGGAGTTTATGGGGATGCAACTGCCAGGCTCCTCATTCGTGCACCCGGATGCGCCGCTGCGCGAAGCGTTGACCGCCGCTGCGGCTCGTCAGGTAACGCGTCTGACCGGCAACGGCAATGAATGGATGCCGATCGGTAAAATGATCGATGAAAAAGTAGTGGTCAACGGTATTGTCGCGCTGCTGGCGACCGGGGGCTCCACTAACCATACAATGCACCTGGTCGCGATGGCGCGCGCAGCCGGTATTCTGATTAACTGGGACGACTTCTCCGATCTGTCCGATATTGTGCCGCTGATGGCGCGTCTGTACCCGAATGGTCCGGCAGACATTAACCACTTCCAGGCGGCGGGTGGCGTGCCGGTGTTAATGCGCGAACTGCTTAACGCGGGTCTGCTGCATGAAGATGTGAACACCGTTGCCGGGTTTGGTTTATCGCGCTACACCATGGAGCCTTGGCTCAACGAGGGTGAGCTGGACTGGCGTGAAGGTGCGGCGAAGTCGCTGGACAGCAACGTGATAGCCACCTTTGACCAGCCTTTCTCCCACCACGGCGGCACCAAAGTGCTGAGTGGAAACCTCGGCCGCGCAGTGATGAAAACGTCGGCGGTACCGGTAGAAAATCAGGTGATTGAAGCGCCCGCGGTTGTTTTCGAAAGTCAGCATGATGTATTGCCTGCCTTCGATGCGGGACTGCTCGACCGTGATTGCGTAGTAGTTGTGCGCCATCAGGGACCAAAAGCAAACGGAATGCCAGAATTACATAAACTCATGCCGCCACTTGGTGTATTATTGGACCGTTGTTTCAAAATTGCGTTAGTTACCGATGGACGACTTTCAGGTGCTTCAGGTAAAGTGCCTTCAGCAATCCATGTAACCCCAGAAGCCTATGATGGCGGGCTGCTGGCAAAAGTACGCGATGGCGACATCATTCGTGTGAATGGACAGACAGGTGAATTGACGCTGCTGGTTGATGAAGAGGAACTTGCTTCTCGTCAGCCTCATATTCCTGACCTCAGCGCATCGCGCGTGGGCACAGGCCGTGAAATGTTCAGCGCGTTGCGTGAAAAGCTGTCCGGTGCGGAACAGGGCGCAACCTGTATCACTTTTTAAGACTTATTTTGTAATCAGGCGAGAGAAAACTCTGATGAAAAACTGGAAGACAAGTGCAGAAGCAATCCTGACCACTGGCCCGGTTGTACCGGTTATCGTGGTTAATAAACTGGAACACGCCGTGCCGATGGCAAAAGCGCTGGTTGCAGGCGGCGTGCGCGTTCTGGAAGTGACCCTACGTACCGCATGTGCGATGGATGCCATTCGCGCGATCGCAAAAGAAGTTCCGGACGCTATCGTTGGTGCAGGTACTGTACTGAATCCACAACAGCTGGCTGAAGTTACCGAAGCCGGTGCACAGTTTGCTATCAGTCCGGGTCTGACCGAGCCGTTGCTGAAAGCCGCAACTGAAGGCACTATTCCGTTGATCCCTGGTATCAGCACCGTGTCTGAACTGATGCTGGGTATGGACTACGGTTTGAAAGAGTTCAAATTCTTCCCTGCTGAAGCAAATGGCGGTACTAAAGCGCTGCAGGCGATTGCGGGTCCGTTCTCACAGGTCCGTTTCTGCCCAACCGGTGGGATCTCTCCAGCGAATTACCGCGACTACCTGGCACTGAAAAGCGTGCTGTGCATCGGTGGTTCCTGGCTGGTTCCGGCAGATGCGCTGGAAGCAGGTGATTACGATCGCATTACCAAACTGGCTCGTGAGGCTGTTGAAGGCGCGAAGCAATAATTGCGCAAAATGCCCGGTAATCACTACCGGGCATGGGAATCTGTAACGGGCCATTCGGCCCGTTTTTTTATCCAGTAACTTTCACCTGTGCGGCCGCGTCTTTCGCGCGTATCACCGCATCTTCAATGCTCTGTGCTGTGGCCAGCACAACGCCCAGACGACGGCTCCCGTCGATGTCCGGTTTGCCGAAGAACCTAACTTGCATACCCGCACCTACAGCGGCCTGCACGTTATCAAACGTGATATTCTGACTGGTAAGTTGCGGCAGAATAACAGCGGAAGCAGAAGGCCCATACTGGCGGATTTCGCCAACGGGCAGACCGAGAAATGCACGTACGTGCAGGGCAAACTCAGACAGATCCTGCGAAATTAAGGTCACCATACCCGTGTCGTGAGGGCGAGGGGAGACTTCGCTGAAAATCACCTCATCACCGCAGACAAACAGCTCCACGCCAAACAGTCCGTGACCACCCAGCGCCAGCACCACCTTGCGGGCAATCTCCTGCGCGCGCGCCAGCGCCAGTTCACTCATCTGCTGCGGCTGCCAGGACTCGCGATAATCGCCATCTTCCTGTCGATGTCCAACCGGCGCGCAGAAATGCACGCCATCAACGGCGCTAACGGTTAGCAGGGTGATTTCAAAATCAAAATTCACTACGCCTTCGACGATAACGCGTCCGGCACCAGCCCGACCGCCCTGTTGAGCATAGTCCCAGGCTGCAGCGAGCTGATCGGCTGAACGGATAAAGCTTTGTCCTTTACCGGACGAACTCATTACCGGTTTCACGATGCAGGGATAGCCGATTTCAGCGACGGCTTCGCGAAAGCGGACTTCACTGTCAGCAAAGCGGTAAGAAGAGGTCGGTAGAGACAATTCTTCGGCGGCGAGGCGACGGATTCCTTCCCGGTTCATGGTCAGTTGCGTTGCTCTTGCACATGGCACAACACGCTGGCCTTCCTGCTCCAGTTTTACCAGCATATCCGTGGCGATCGCCTCAATTTCCGGCACGATATAATGTGGTTTTTCACGCTCGACGAGCTGGCGTAATGCTTCGCCATCCAGCATGTTGATAACGTATGAGCGATGGGCAACGTGCATGGCTGGCGCGTCGGGGTAACGATCCACGGCAATGACTTCCACACCCAGGCGTTGACATTCAATTGCCACTTCTTTACCCAGTTCTCCCGAACCTAATAACATCACTCGCGTTGCTGCTGGACGCAGCGCTGTGCCTAATAACGTCATAAATTAATCCCCTGTTTTATCTGGGCGCAGTATATACGAAAACGTTTGCGTCTGTCTTTATTACCAGGTTGATTTCAGGGCTTAAAAAGAATATACTGTACATAAATACAGGTAATTTAAGAGGCTGCAAAATGGCGGTTGAAGTTAAATACGTAGTCATTCGGGAAGGTGAGGAAAAAATGTCGTTTACCAGCAAAAAGGAAGCCGATGCGTATGACAAAATGCTGGATACAGCAGATCTGCTCGACACATGGCTGGAGCAATCGCCGGTAGCGCTTGAAGACGAGCAGCGCGAAGCGCTTTCCCTGTGGCTGGCTGAGCAAAAAGATGTGCTGAGCGCCATTCTGAAAAATGGCAAGCTGCCTTCGCCGCAGGCTGTCGAAAACGATGCGCACGCTGGGGATGATACTCAGGCTGCCTGAAACGACTTGCGCTCCTGACGTTTTGTACCATGCTTTTCCCTGAATCATTGTGCAATCCCTGACGTTATTTCTCGTTGCTACAGGCAATCTGAATGACGAAGGGGAGATTAAGGAGAAAAGAATGTATAAAAAAAGAACGTTATTGAGCCTGCTGCTGCTGTCTGCCAGCGTATCTGTATTTGCGGCAAATATGGAAAGCAAAAACGTCCAGTTCCCCAAGTGTGAGGGACTGGACGCTAACGGTATTGCGGCGAGCGTGAAACGTGATTATCAACAAAATCGCATCGCGCGCTGGGCTGACGATCAAAAGCGCGTCGGGCAAGCCGATCCTGTCGCCTGGGTAAACACGCCCGATATTACGGGCAAAGACGGGAAATGGTCAGTTCCCCTGACTGTTCGCGGTAAAAGTGCGGATATTCACTATCAGGTAAAAGTCGACTGCAAAGCCGGAACAGCGGAGTATCAGCCGCAGTAACGGAGGTATTTGCACATCTTTTGATGACCTGAACACTTCCTGACATCCCCTCGGGTACGCTTTGATGATTATTCGTCTGTACTTGAGGGGCAAAATGGCTAACTGGCTAAATCAACTACAATCTCTTCTTGGGCAAAAAGCTTCCTCCGCGTCATCTTCTGGCGAGCAAGGGCTGAGTAAACTTCTCGTTCCAGGCGCGTTAGGCGGTCTGGCAGGATTACTGGTTGCCAACAAATCTTCTCGTAAATTACTGAGTAAATACGGCACCAGCGCGCTTCTGGTGGGCGGCGGCGCGGTTGCCGGGACTGTGTTATGGAACAAGTACAAGGATAAAGTTCGCGTAGCGCATCAGGATGAGCCGCAGTTTGGCGCACAAAGCTCACCGCTGGATGAGCGAACTGAACGTCTGATTCTGGCGCTGGTTTTTGCGGCGAAAAGCGATGGCCATATTGATGCCAAAGAACGTAGCGCCATTGAGCAGCAGCTCCGTGAAGCGGGCGTGGAAGAGCAGGGCCGCATTCTGATTGAACGCGCCATCGAACAACCGTTAGACCCTCAACGACTGGCGCATGGGATCCGTAACGAAGAAGAAGCGCTAGAAATTTACTTCCTGAGCTGTGCGGCGATTGATATCGACCACTTTATGGAACGTAGTTATCTCAATGCGCTGGGCGATGCGTTGAAGATCCCGCAGGATGTTCGTGAAGGCATTGAACAGGATCTCAAGGAACAAAAACAGGCGTTACCGGGTTAATTACTTACCGCTAAGGCGCATGTTTCGCTTGCATCATTGCTGTCTTTTGCCACCCTTATAGGATGTTTAAGCAAAAGAACAATGACATGCTACCAAAAGTTTCTCGTATTCCACACGCCATGACGCAGCATGGCGATACTCGTGTTGATAATTATTACTGGTTGCGAGATGACACTCGCTCGCAGCCAGAAGTGCTGGATTATCTGCAACAAGAAAATGCGTATGGCCGTCAGGTTATGGCCTCGCAGCAGGCTTTGCAGGATCGCGTCCTGAAAGAGATTATCGACCGTATCCCGCCTCAGGATGCTTCTGCCCCCTATGTGAAGAATGGTTATCGCTACCGGCATATTTATGAACCGGGGTGTGAATATGCCATTTATCAGCGTCAGTCTGCCTTCAGTGAAGAGTGGGATGATTGGGACACTTTGTTGGATGGGAACCAGCGCGCGGCACACAGCGAGTTTTATACGCTGGGAGGACTGGCGATATCACCGGATAACACCATCATGGCACTGGCCGAAGATTATCTCTCTCGCCGGCAATATGGCGTGCGTTTTCGCAACCTGCAAAGCGGCAACTGGTATCCGGAAGTGCTGGAAAACGTCGAAGCGGATTTGGTATGGGCGAATGATTCTCAGACTTTCTATTACGTGCGCAAGCACGAAACGACGTTATTGCCGTATCAGGTCTGGCGACATACAGTCGGCTCGCCATCGTCACTGGATGAGCTGGTGTATGAAGAAGCCGATGACATGTTTTATGTCAGTCTGCATAAAACCACATCATTGCATTATGTGGTTATCCACATTGCCAGTGCGACCACCAGTGAAGTTTTGTTGCTTGATGCAGAACTGGCAGATGCCGAACCGTTGGTCTTTTTAGCGCGACGCAAAGACCACGAATACAGTCTCGATCACTATCAGCACAATTTTTATCTGCGCTCCAACCGTCAGGGGAAAAATTTCGGCCTGTACCGTACCCGTGTTCGTGATGAGCAAGCCTGGGAGACGCTGATCCCTCCGCGTGACAACGTGATGCTGGAGGGCTTTACGTTATTCACCGACTGGCTGGTGGTAGAAGAGCGGAAGCGGGGCTTAACCAGCCTGCGGCAGATTAATCGTAAAACGCGCGAAGTGGTCGGGATCGCCTTTGACGATCCGGCATATGTGACCTGGCTTGCCTATAATCCAGAGCCGGAGACATCGCGCCTGCGCTATGGCTATTCCTCCATGACTACCCCGGACACATTGTTTGAACTGGATATGGACACCGGGGAACGTCGTGTGCTTAAGCAGACGGAGGTCCCCGGATTTGATGCGGCGAATTACCGTAGCGAACACGTATGGATAACGGCACGTGATGGCACTGAGGTTCCGGTTTCGCTGGTTTATCATCAAAAGTATTTTCTGAAAGGGAAAAATCCGTTACTGGTTTATGGCTATGGCTCATATGGCGCCAGCATGGATGCCGATTTCAGCAGTAGCCGTTTAAGCTTACTGGATCGCGGCTTTGTTTACGCCATTGCCCATGTGCGTGGCGGTGGTGAATTAGGACAACAGTGGTACGAGGACGGTAAGTTTCTGCGCAAGAAAAATACCTTTAATGATTACCTCGACGTCTGTGATGCGCTGCTAAAAATGGGCTATGGCGCGCCTGAGTTATGTTATGGCATGGGAGGAAGCGCCGGGGGCATGTTAATGGGCGTCGCCATTAATGAGCGCCCGGAACGCTTCCATGGTGTTATTGCTCAGGTGCCGTTTGTCGATGTGCTGACCACAATGCTGGATGAATCAATTCCCCTGACGACCGGTGAGTTTGAAGAGTGGGGTAATCCGCAGGACGAAGAGTATTACACCTATATGAAAAGCTACAGTCCGTATGACAATGTAACCGCGCAGGCGTATCCGCATCTGCTGGTCACGACGGGATTACACGATTCCCAGGTGCAATACTGGGAACCAGCAAAATGGGTGGCAAAACTGCGTGAGCTGAAAACGGACGATCATTTGCTGCTACTTTGCACGGATATGGATTCCGGACACGGCGGTAAATCCGGGCGTTTTAAATCTTACGAAGGTGTGGCTCTTGAGTACGCTTTTTTGATTGGACTGGCGCAGGGAACACTGCCTGCTCAGGCGTGATCCAAATAGTGTTTTAGCGTTAATCGCAGTTCCGGGCTCATATTATCAAGGTTATTAAATAACCAGCGCAGATAGCCCGGATCGCGTTCAGCCACTTCTGATACCGGTTTTCCGCGGTACTTACCAAAAGTGAAAGTAGTGAGTAACGCGGGACGGCCGGTAATATCGACCATTTGATCGGCTGTCCAGCCTGACGTCTGCATGATGTCGATCAGGAGTGCCGCAGTGATATAGCAGTCGTACAGGGCGCGGTGATGGTGGAGACCCGCTGGCGTCTGTACGCTCAGCTTGCGCGATTTATACAGCGCCATGTTGCTGTATTTGATCCCCGGCCACAAACGACGGGAGAGCTTCATGGTGCAAATCCACTCCCCGGGCATATCGGGTAATACGCGGCGGTCAAAGCTGGCATTGTGCGCCACGTACCACTTGCTGCCGTAATACTGCGGGATGACGTCTTCAATCCACGGCTTATCGGCCACCATTGCTTCAGTAATGCGATGGATAGCCATCGCCTGTGGGCTGATGGGGCGGTCAGGGCGTACCAGGTGGCTCATTGGGTTGACTATTTTTCCGTCAACCACATCGACAGAAGCAATTTCAACAATGCCTCCCTGTAGACCACAGGTTTCTGTATCTATTATGCGCAACATGCCATGCTCCTGACCCAAAACGACTAGCGTAATGGAATGATATCACCTTGCCAACCCCGTGGCGTGCGTTGACCGGTTAACAGCAAAGAACCGCTGTCTGCGCGAACAATCAATCGGCCTCGCTCATCCCATAACGCGCTGCTGCCACGCGCATTGGCCATTAATACAGCTATGGCAAACTTATGCGAGAAACTCTGGAGACGAGATGTGGAGGAGAGCAATTCGGGTTCGCTAATGGACTGACTGCTGGTGAACAGGGAGTAAGCCGGGTCGATATCGATACCTTCCGGCTGGCTATCCACTACGCTAATGGCATTTTGCTGTCTGGCGATACAGGCTCCGTGACTTTGATGAAACGTTAAGGGCGAGGTCATCCAGGGAGAAAAGAGCGCGATGCCTTTTACGAACCGGTTGTTATGTTCCACCGGTAGTCCCGCAATGATTGTCATACGATAAGTCACGGCGGCATGGGCGAGAGGTTCTAACAGCGCTTCATCGGGCGGGGCAGGAAGCGCGTCATGTTCATCAACACAACCTAACAAGGAGAGGGAAGGAAAGACCAGCAATTCACATTGGCATTGGGCGGCTGCCTGAATGAATTGCAGGTGATGTGCGACATGCTCGGTAACTGAGGTGTGAAGAGGTTCGTACTGCGCTGCTGCGATTTTCCAGTGTGACATAATGATTTCCTTTTCATAGTGTCTACAATCATCCTGAAAGTATAGATTAAGAATATGCTTATACTGTAGCAGCCATCATGTAAGGAATCGTAACGTAGTATAAGTTTTATTTAACTTTAGGCTCGTAAGGTAAACGTGAAAGGGAAACGGATGCCAGTCGGTGCGCGATGAGTCTTTCGCGAAACCAGTCGCGTAAATGTTCGGGCTGTTCACGCTCAACAACTTCGGCAACAACCGGCATGTTGTATCGCTCCTTAAACGCTACACCTGCAGCGGCCAGGTCAACATTGACCTTATCCATCTCCGCCTGCTCAAGTTTGGCCAGATTGATGTTCATGGGCTTCTCCTTTTCTCTGTCTTTCGGCGCGCAAAGTTACTAAGAGTGTGCATTAATGGCAAGACCGAAATGATGATTCTCGACTCGATCATTGTAGAAGGTTATTCTCTATAGATTAGACATAACAAAAAGGAATAGTTGAAATGGCTTCATCTGCATCTATGCTTCGCAGCGCTCTCATCGTACTCGCCAGCGTGCTGGCAACGCCCGCCGCCCTGGCGCATGCCCACCTCACAAAACAAAGCCCGGCTGCTAATGCCGAGGTTGCGGCATCTCCTCAGGCGTTGACGCTGAATTTTTCTGAAGGCGTAGAGCCGGGATTCAGCGGCGCAAAGCTGACAGGTCCAAACAAAGAACAGATCAAAACGGGCAAGGCGTCACGCAGTGAGCAGGACAAAACGCAGCTGATTGTTCCGCTTGATCAAACACTTGAAGCAGGAAAATATACGGTCGACTGGCACGTTGTTTCCGTGGATGGTCACAAGACGAAGGGGCAATATACCTTTAGCGTGAAATAACCGATGCTGGCATTTACCTGGGTTGCTTTACGGTTTATCCATTTTACCACGTTGATGCTGGTGTTTGGCTGTGCGCTTTACGGCGCATGGCTGGCTCCCGTTTCGGTTCGTCGTTTAATGATGCGTCGTTTTTTGCGTCTGCAACGGCATGCCGCAACGTGGAGCTTTATCAGCGCGACGCTGATGCTGGCGATCCAGGGTGGGTTAATGGGCTCAGGCTGGCGGGATGTTATCTCTACAGATGTATGGGGCGCGGTGTTGCAAACGCAGTTTGGCGGCGTCTGGTTATGGCAGATTATCCTCGCGCTGGTCACTCTGGTGGTGGTTATTATCGTACCGCGTAGCATGCCGCGACGGCTGTTAATGCTGACGATTGCGCAGTTTATTTTGCTGGCTGGCGTCGGGCATGCGACGCTGCATAGTGGTATTACTGGGGCAATCCAGCAGGTTAACCATGCCTTGCATCTGATATGCGCCGCCGCCTGGTTCGGTGGCCTGCTACCCGTACTTTACTGTATGCGAATGGCGCATGGCCGCTGGCGAGAACAGGCCATCAGCACCATGATGCGTTTCTCCCGCTACGGGCATCTTTTTGTTATCGGTGTTTTACTTACCGGTATTATGAATGCGCTGTTTATTGTTGGTTTTTCTGTTCCCTGGCACATGGCTTACGGGCGACTGCTTTTGTTAAAAGGTGCCCTGGTCATGCTAATGGTGGCGATTGCGCTGGTGAATCGGTATGTTCTGGTACCACGCATGCAGCAGGATAACCGCGGCATGACTCTCTATTTTATTTGGATGACCAAGCTGGAATGGGGTATAGGAGCCGTTGTGCTGGCAATTGTCAGCCTGTTCGCAACCCTTGAACCTTTCTGATTGATGGACTGGCGAAACGCATGAAAAAAATCATTATCTCTTTATTACTCCTGGCAAGCTCCGGAGCCGCGCTGGCTGCGCCGCAGGTCATTACCGTCAGCCGTTTTGAGGTTGGCAAAGATAAGTGGGCGTTTAATCGGGAAGAGGTGATGCTGACCTGCCGCCCGGGTAACGCGCTGTATGTCATCAATCCCAGTACGCTGGTGCAATACCCGTTGAATGATGTTGCCAGACAGCAGATGGAGAGCGGAAAAACCACGGCAAAGCCGATCGAGATTATCCAGATTGATGATCTGGCGAAACCGGGCGAAAAAATGAGCCTGGCACCGTTTGTGGAGCGTGCAGAAAAGCTTTGCTAATTGTCAGATGTAGCGCTCTGATTTCCAATAAAAAACCGCAAGGATCTCACACGAGAACTTGCGGTTTTTGCGTTTGGATGCGTAACAAACGTCCTTTTTTTCCGGCCACTTTAGTCGCGGACTGGAAAACCTGGCGCTGTCATCTATTCTTAAATGGCAGGGTAACTTAGCCTGCATTAATGCCAACTTTTAGCGCACGGCTCTCTCCCAAGAGCCATTTCCCTGGACCGAATACAGGAATCGTATTCGGTCTCTTTTTATGTGGCGAATGCGATGCCATCCAGGGCAAAACACGTCTTATCGCATGCTGCATTCTCCATAAACCATACCATACTCCTGCCCTCGATCGTCCAGGCTTTTTTACCATCATTGCTAAAATTATAACCAGGTACCCTTGTACTCTGGAGGCGACATGGGACGACCTGACAATATCTATCAACGAATCGACGGTACACAGTGGCGTCACGTCTGGGTGGTTGGGGATATCCACGGCTGCTTCTCGATACTGATGGCTAAACTGCGCCAGTACCGTTTTGATCCCTGGCAGGATCTGCTGGTTTCAGTGGGGGATGTTATTGACCGTGGACCAGACAGTTTGCGTTGCCTGAAATTATTGCGTAAACGCTGGATTGTCGCGGTCAGGGGGAATCATGAACAGATGGCGCTGGACGCGCTGGCGACGGGGGATAAATTCATGTGGTTAATGAATGGTGGCTCGTGGTATGCGCAGGCGGAGCAACCGGCAGCAAAATTCGCTCTTGAAGAGTGTTGGCAATTACCCTGGATTCTGGAGCTGCACTGTCAAAACGGCATACACGTTATTGCTCATGCCGATTACCCGGATGATGATTATCAGTGGCTAAAAAAGATCGATTTACAGCGTGTGCTGTGGGATCGTTCGAGGCTAATGAACAACGGTTGTGGGATTCGCGGCGCGGATCACTTTTGGTTTGGCCACACGCCGTTGCGCCATCGGCTGGATCGCGAGAATCTGCATTATATTGATACCGGTGCTGTATTTGGCGGCGAGTTAACGCTGGTACAACTGCAATAATCAAAAATCGCTGTATTCCTGGGCCGGGTGCCAGAAACTATCGATGTAGTCATCCGCGGGTAAACACCCTCCGTTACGAATACGTTGATCGTCCATCGATATCAGGCACTGCTGCTCAGTTTTGTAGACATCAACCACGATATCTTCACAACCGCCATCCAGGTAGCACACAAAAAGAACCAGCGTGAACATTCCATCCTCAAATGGTAAAGCCATAGCTGTAGTGTAGAAGATGTTGATAGATGAGGGAAATTAACCAAGAAATAACCCGTCTGGCGACGGGTTCTTTTTGAATCAGGCAAGGCGCATGATCCAGGCATCTGACTTACGATCGTAGTGTTCGCGAAATAGTACTGAATGTTCTCCGTTCAACAGGGCCGGGACACTGGTATCGGCATCCCAGGCATCCAGTTGCATACATAAATCCGGGTCGGATTTACACGGAATGGTTAACGTTCGGTCCCCCGGCGATTCGCCATGTAACTCGGCGTCGTCGATTTCAAAAGCGCCAATGCGCACACTGGTTTTCATCATCGTGCTCTCCGTTAATTTGCTAATTGTGGTACGACCAGTTAGGTCGTCCATTTTTCAGCGTAGTCAACGTTAGCAAAAGCGCCAGTAAAAACGTGCGTTATCCCGTAAAGAGTTTGCCATCCCGGACAAGATCGCGTGGGTAGCTATTCTTCAGTCGCGATCCAATACGTTTTGCCAGACCGATAGGCTGATGCTGGAATGTAACCAGTACGTCGTCACTCGTCGGTGTGGCTTGTGGGTAGACATCCCGGCCGCGGTACCACTCTTCAGCTTCGGCAAGCGTCAGTTCAAACGCATGGCTGTGATTTGGGTTGGCGAACGCGATGACGGCTTCATGCTGCCAGCGGTAGCCTTTATTGTGCGTTTCCGCTAATTTGACGCCGAGTCGGGAAAAGCGGACTTTGCCGATCAGTGGCTCAATTTCTGTTGGGAATAGCCAAATCTCTTTATCGCGCTGCCACAGGCGTAAATTATCTTCCCACTGCAGTCCACAAGCGCTCGCGGCTTGTGCGACAAGCGCGGACTCGCGTCCTTTCAGCGGGCTAAACGGGAAGTTACCGACTTTATATGTCGGCGCAGGTAGTGGAGGGATGGCGGCTGTTTTGCGCAAACGCGCAACGAAGAAACCTTCGCAATCGTAAATTTGCGGAAACACATGCAGGAATCCTTCCGGCGTCAGAGCGCGTTCGGCCTGTGGAAATAAATCGCCGAGTGGTAAAAACTCGACGGCGTCCGGGTAGGTTTCAATCAACCACTGCATGACGTTTTCATTTTCGTCACGGTTAAGTGTACAGGTGGAGTAAACCAACGTGCCGCCGGGGCGCAGAGCGTGAAAGGCGCTGTCGAGCAGTTCGCGCTGAGTTGCGGCAATTTCCAGATTACTTTCTGGCGACCAGTTTTTTAGCGCGTCAGGGTCTTTACGCACTACGCCTTCCCCGGAACACGGGGCGTCGAGCAATATGGCATCAAATGATTCCGGCAACGCAGCGCCAAATACTCGTCCGTCAAAATGGGTCAGGGCGACGTTGGCTATCCCGCAACGGCTGATATTAGCATGCAGGACTTTGACGCGACTGGCAGAAAATTCATTCGCCAGAATGGCGCCTCGATTATTCATTTTTGCGGCAATTTGCGTGGTTTTGGAGCCAGGGGCTGCCGCGACATCCATTACGCGTTCCGGGGTATTGCCTTCGGCAAACAGCGCAGCGACTGGCAGCATTGAGCTGGCTTCCTGAATATAAAACAGGCCGCTTAAATGTTCTGCTGTGCTACCGAGCGGCACTAACTCATCTTCATCGCGTTCGATCCAGAAACCTTCAGCACACCAGGGAACCGGAGTGAGAGACCAGTTGTAAGGTGCTGTCAGTGTGAGGAAATCGGCAACGGAGATTTTCAGCGTATTGACGCGAATGCTGCGGCGCAACGGGCGCTGACAGGCAGCGAGAAAATCATCGAATGAGAGCGTGGAAGGCATTGCTTCACGCATTTTAGTCAGAAAGGCGTCGGGAAAATAAGCCACTTGGTACCACCGGCAAAAAAACAGGTGCGCAGTGTAGCATAAGTGCTCCGGCGCGAGTACGCCGGAGCAAGTGGAGAGATTATCGTGGCAGGGCTGTTCCCCATTCACGCCACTCTTTCGGTTCGCTTTCGAGCAACAGGAAGTGTTTACCTGCCTGCGCTTTAGGAGCCAGCGGTGTGCCTGGTGGAGTCGCGAAGGCGATGCCGCCGCGGATGAACTGATTGAAGGTACCGGTCTTCACGACACCGCCGGTCAGGCCGAAGTCAAGATTGTAGCCGGATGCCAGCCAGAACACGGAGTTGTTGCGCACCAGATGCTGATAGCGCTGGCTAATGCGCATGGCAACCATCACACGATCGGAAAGCGAGCCCAGCGTCAGCCCGGTGACGGTCCCCACTTCAATACCTCTGAACAAAACCGGGGTTCCGATATTCAGTGAACCTGCTTCCGGTGCTTCCACCACAATACTCAGACCATCGAGGTAACGAGAGTCGGTAATGGTGGCTTCCTGCAGCTCAAAATCACGTCGCGGATTACCGCGTCCGGGTTCAACGTTGATGTACGGCTGCAGGATTGTATCCAGATGCTCCACGCCAGCTGCCGAAATTTGCGGGGTGATCACGGAGAAACGGGTACCGCTTCGCGCGAAGGTCTGCACGTATTCTGGGTACAGAACCGCTTTTGCCTGCACTTCGTTCCGTGCGGTGATCAGCTCAAGCGTCTGAATCTGGCCGATATCGATTCCCAGGTAGCGAATCGGCATGCCAGCAGCGAGTTTACCGGCATCGAACGCATGCAGCGTTATCTGGCCGCCTACCGCACGCGCGGCGGTTTCCGAAGCATACAGAATGCGCTTGTCGCCTTTGCGTTGGCTGGCGCTGGCACCGCTTAAATTATCGAAGCTAATTGCCCCTTTGAGCGCGCGTGAAAGGGGAGATGCCTGTACGGTTAATCCGCTGCCGTTAAGCTGAACTTTTGCTCCGCCTTCGGCCCAGAACACGCTGTTGCTGGTCAACAGGTTGCGATATTCCGGTTTAATATGCAGATCGATATCAAACGCATCGGCGCGAGGACGAACGCTGATCACTTCACCGACCTCGAATTTGCGGTATAGAACCACCGAGCCGGCCTGCACATCAGGCAGCGTTTCGGCGCTCAGGCTGACCGTGGTGGTTGGCAGATCGCTCAGGCTGTTTTCAATCGCTTTTTCCAGGTTGGCATACAGCGGGTAGCTTTTTTTCATTTCCCCCTTCGTACCGGGCAAAATACGAATGCCGCCGCTGAGCCACTCGCTGGCGCTGGCGCCAAGGAACTCCACGCCATCAAGTCCGACTTTGACGTCCACGCGGCTGTTGACCACGAACTTACTGTCACCTTGCACCAGGTCACGATGCTGCGGTTCGATGGCAACGGTAAATGAAACGCCTTTGCTGGAAAGCGTGCGCTCAATCACCTGACCGACCTGTACGCCGTGGAGAATCAGCGGCTGGCCAGCATCAATACCGTAACTTTCCGGTGCGGTGAGCGTAAATGTCATGACCCCTGGATCGTGTAACAACGACTTCTCTGCGGGGATAACCACAAACTGGCTACGCGGCTCGCCTTCGCCGGGGACCAGTTCAAACGTTTTACCCGTCAGCAGTGAGCTGAGATTGGCATCGTTTAACGATAATTTAGGGCTGTGTAATTCAATCCGCGTGTTGTCGCGCAGCAGCGTTACGACGCTGGGGTCGACCGTCATTTCTCCAGTCACTTTACCGCCTGGATTTAAATCCAGTTTGGTGAGTTGGCCGACTTGTAATCCTTGATACATCAGCGATGTTGAGCCAGCTTTGAGTCCGTCCCCGCTGGGTAAGTCAAGCTTGACGATCACCCCGCGCTGGCTGTGCGCGAGATCCTGATATAAACCAAACGTGTCGTCGGCTGCGGCGGGTTTTGAGTCTTCAGGCGAATCAAAAGCAATGGCGCCATTGACCAGCGCGGCCAGACTCTCCAGTTTGATCTTCGCGCCGCTGAGACTGACATCCGCATTCACACCGGAGACGTTCCAGAAGCGGCTGCCTTTTTTCACCAGATTGGTAAACCGACGTTCAATCAGCACGTCGATAGTTACGCCCTGATTGTTGGGGTTGATAGTGTAGTCATACACCCGGCCCACCGGAATCTTACGGAAATAAACCAGCGAACCGCTATTGAGCGAACCGAGGTCAGGCGCCCGCAGATGCAGCATCAAATCGCCATTATCCAGACGGTATTTGGGCTGTGTGTCGAGGGCAACAAAATGATCTTCTTCCTCGCCGGTTCCGGGCATCATGCCGATATAGTTACCACCAACCAACGCATCCAGACCCGAAACGCCGGCCAGCGACGCTTTCGGCGTGACCAGCCAGAACTGGGTATCTTTGCGCAGTGCATCTTTCATGCTCGATTTGATGCTGACGCGGACTTCAATTTTACGCAGATCTTTGCTGAGGTTGATATCCTGCACCGTGCCCACTTCAACGCCCTGATAACGAACGGGCGTGCGTCCTGGTACAATGCCGTCCGCGGACATGAAGTCAATGGTTACGGTATTGCCGCGATCTTCATAGCTTCCCCAGATAAGCCATCCTGCGATCATCAGTGCAATGAACGGCAGCAGCCAGAACGGAGAGATACGGCGTTTTGTTTTAATCTGCGCTTCAGTCTGCGAAGCGGGCGTTTCCTGACTCATGTGCATCCCAAAGTAAGCGGCTGTCCAGCCATTCCACAGCAAGAATAGTCAATATTACCGCCGCGCCGAAATAAAACGCAGCCGGTCCCATAGTAAAAGCAAGTATCTGATCGCGATTAATCAGCGACATGGTTAAAGCGATAACAAAGAGATCCAGCATCGACCAGCGGCCAATCCAGGTCACCATACGCAGCAGTTTTATGCGGGTACGCAATCCTTGCTCGCAGTTAAAATGGATGCTGATGAGCAACGTAAACATCACAATCACTTTGGTGAATGGCACCAGAATACTGGCGATAAAAACGATCGCCGCCACGCCGACGTTGCTGTTTGCCAAAGACATTATGCCTGACAGGATAGTGTCTTCCTGCCTACCACCGTTGACATAAATTACCGAGATGGGCAGCAGATTAGCAGGCAAAAGTAGGACAATCGAGGCCAGTAGCGCCGCCCAACACTTTTGGATGCTTTGATTCCTGCGCCAGCGCAGCGGGATATGGCAACGAGGGCAGCGACCCCGAGCGTCCGGATAACCTGTAAAGTGACAACCGAGGCAGACGCGGAGCTTTTCATCAGGGCGACGGGCTGGTCTTTGCGGGTAAAATCGGTCCCAAAGCTGCTCTACGTTGAGGTGCGACAGCGTCAAAATACTGAGGATCACCAGCGCAATAAAAGCAAACAGCCCCACACCGGGTTGCAAAAAAGCATAGTCCTGAACTTTGATTGACGCGACGCCAATGCCCACAAGATAGATATCGAGCATCACCCACTCTTTGAGCCTTTCCAGCATCAGCAGCACCGGGCGCAGGTTCATCCCAAGAATATTGCCAAACCACAGATAAGCAATTGAGGTCACGAGAATTAGCGGCGCGCCAGCGACGCAAAAAAGCACGAAAGAAGCAGTGAGGGGGTCACCTTGTCGGGTCATTTGCCAGATGCCTTGCATAACATTGGCATCAATGCGCACGCCTAATAAATAGATGTGCAGGAGTGGCTCTCCCCAGGCAAAGGGCATCAGCAGCAACATGGTGAAAGCCATTGCCGCAAGTCGCGTTAATGACCAGTCGCGTCCGTCACGAATTTTTGCCTGGCAGCGTGGGCAAAAGGCACTTTGGTGCGAACGCATTTTAGGCAAGCTAAATATCAGGTCACATTCAGGGCAGCGATGATAATGTGCACGAGGTAGTGCCTCACCGATGGACCTGATGGCTATTTTTTTAGTTGGCGTGATGCGTGGTGTCGTTAAGGCCATGTATCGCGAATCAAATTGTTGAAGTAATGTTATCTTAACTCATGACGGGAATGATCTTGAGCATTAACGCATTTAATGTTTATTTTAGTAGGCTGCAGTTTTAAGTAAGACAACTAAGTGATTACATAATGAACAAAATAGAGCTATACACGGATCTGAACCGTGATTTTCAGGCATTGATGGCAGGTGAAACCAGTTTTCTGGCAACGCTGGCGAATACCAGCGCATTGTTGTACGAGCGTCTTGCAGAAGTGAATTGGGCCGGTTTTTACCTGCTTGAGGACGATACGCTGGTGCTTGGTCCCTTCCAGGGCAAAATTGCCTGCGTGCGGATCCCGGTAGGGCGTGGTGTGTGCGGTACAGCAGTGGCGCAGAACCAGGTTCAGCGTATTGAGGACGTACATGCTTTTGATGGGCACATTGCTTGTGATGCCGCCAGCAACGCTGAAATCGTCCTGCCAATCACCGTCGAAAATCAGATAATCGGCGTGCTGGATATCGATAGCACGGCGTTTGGCCGCTTTACTGAGGAAGATGAACAAGGTCTGCGTACACTGGTGGCACAGCTTGAAACCGTGCTTGCAACGACGGATTACAAAAAATTCTTTGCGCACGTCGCAGGATAATCAACGGATAACGTAGCAATTACTGATGACGTCATTATAATGTCGCCTGTTCATGCCTGCGCTTGTTGGCTACGTCCGTTGTAATCAGGAAATTTCATGGAAAATCAACCTAAGTTGAATAGCAGTAAAGAAGTCATCGCGTTTCTGGCCGAACGCTTCCCGCAGTGTTTTAGTGCGGAAGGCGAAGCGCGCCCACTGAAAATTGGCATTTTTCAGGATCTGGTAGAGCGTGTTGAGGGCGAAATGAACCTCAGCAAGACTCAGCTCCGTTCTGCCTTACGTCTCTATACTTCAAGCTGGCGCTATCTGTACGGCGTTAAATTGGGCGCAACGCGTGTTGATCTCGACGGCAACCCTTGTGGTGAGCTGGATGAACAACATGTTGAACATGCGCGCAAACAGCTGGAAGAAGCTAAAGCCCGTGTTCAGGCGCAACGCGCAGAGCAACAGGCGAAAAAACGCGAAGCGGCTGCTGCTGCCGGTGAAAAAGAAGGCGCACCGCGTCGCGAGCGTAAGCCGCGTCCTGCACCGCGTCGTAAAGAAGGTGCAGAGCGTAAACCTCGCGCTGAAAAACCAGCAGCAAAAGCACCGCGTGCTCCTCGCGAAGAACAGCATACCCCGGTATCTGATATTTCAGTACTGACGGTAGGGCAGTCTCTGAAGGTGAAAGCAGGAAATAATGCGATGGATGCCACCGTATTAGAAATCACCAAAGATGGCGTCCGTGTACAGCTGAATTCGGGTATGTCTTTGATTGTACGCGCAGAACACCTGGTGTTCTGAAACGGAGGCCAGGCCTGGCATGAACACTTTTTTTAGGCTTACTGCGTTAGCTGGTCTGCTTGCATTAGCAGGCCAGGCACTTGCTGTGGAAGACATCACGCGTGCCGATCAAATCCCCGTTTTAAAGGAAGAAACCCAGCATGCGACGGTAAGCGAACGTGTGACTTCGCGTTTTACGCGATCACACTATCGCCAGTTCGATCTGGATCAGGCGTTTTCGGCAAAAATTTTTGACCGCTATTTGAATTTGCTCGACTACAGCCACAATGTGCTGTTGGCGAGCGATATCGAACAGTATGCAAAAAAGAAAACGGTCCTCGGCGATGAACTGCGCACCGGCAAGCTGGATGTCTTTTACGATCTCTATAATCTGGCGCAAAAACGCCGATTTGAACGTTATCAGTACGCATTAAGCGTACTGGCACGTCCAATGGATTTTACCGGTAACGACACGTTTAACCTCGACCGAAGTAAAGCGCCGTGGCCGAAGAGCGAAGCAGAGCTAAATGCGCTGTGGGACGGCAAGGTTAAATTTGACGAACTCAGCCTGAAGCTGACCGGTAAAACCGATGCGGAAATTCGCGAAACGCTGACGCGCCGCTACAAATTTGCGATTCGCCGTCTGGCGCAGACCAACAGCGAAGATGTGTTCTCACTGGCGATGACAGCGTTCGCCCGTGAAATCGACCCGCATACTAACTATCTCTCTCCGCGCAATACCGAGCAGTTCAATACTGAAATGAGCTTGTCTTTGGAAGGTATTGGCGCGGTTCTGCAAATGGATGATGACTACACCGTCATTAACTCCATGGTGGCAGGTGGTCCGGCAGCCAAGAGCAAGTCGATCAGCGTTGGCGATCGTATTGTCGGCGTCGGGCAGACGGGCAAGGGCATGGTCGATGTGATTGGCTGGCGTCTGGATGACGTCGTGGCACTGATCAAAGGACCTAAAGGCAGCAAGGTACGCCTTGAAATTCTGCCTGCCGGTAAAGGTACCAAGACGCGCACCGTGACGCTAACGCGTGAACGTATTCGTCTCGAAGATCGCGCCGTGAAAATGTCCGTGAAAACCGTTGGCAAAGAAAAAGTTGGCGTACTGGATATTCCTGGCTTCTATGTAGGCCTGACTGATGATGTCAAAGTCCAACTGCAGAAACTGGAAAAACAAAATGTCAGCAGTATTATCATCGATCTGCGTACCAACGGTGGTGGAGCACTGACTGAAGCGGTTTCGCTTTCCGGTCTGTTCATTCCTTCCGGCCCGGTGGTTCAGGTTCGTGATAATAACGGTAAAGTGCGTGAAGACAGCGATACCGACGGCGTTGTGTACTACAAAGGCCCGCTGGTGGTATTGGTCGATCGCTTCAGCGCCTCAGCATCAGAGATTTTCGCTGCGGCAATGCAGGATTATGGCCGAGCGTTGATCGTTGGTGAACCGACCTTTGGGAAAGGCACCGTCCAGCAGTATCGCTCCCTGAACCGTATTTACGATCAGATGCTGCGTCCGGAATGGCCAGCGCTGGGTTCTGTTCAGTACACGATCCAGAAATTCTACCGCGTAAACGGTGGCAGCACGCAGCGTAAGGGCGTTACGCCGGATATCATCATGCCGACAGGTAATGAAGAAACTGAAACCGGCGAGAAATTTGAAGATAACGCACTGCCGTGGGACAGCATTGATGCTGCGACCTACACTAAGTCAGATAATCTGACGCCGTTCGGACCTGAATTGCTGAAAGAGCACAATGCACGTATTGCGAACGATCCTGAGTTCCAATACATCATGAAGGACATTGCGCGTTTCAATGCGATGAAGGATAAGCGCAACATCGCTTCTCTGAATTACGCTCAGCGTGAAAAAGAGAATAACGAAGATGACGCAATGCGTCTGGCGCGTATCAACGATCGGTTTAAACGTGAAGGCAAACCGCCATTGAAGAAACTGGACGATCTGCCGAAGGATTACCAAGAGCCGGATCCGTACCTGGATGAAACGGTAAAAATCGCGCTCGACCTGGCGCATCTTGAGAAAGAGAAGCCAGCGGAACAGCCCGCAACCAGTCAATAACCTCGAACAGGCACAAGAAATTGTGCCTGTTTTTTTAACAAGTGCATGAAGACGTCAGCCTGATACGATAAAATGTAAAGTTGTGTCTTTCTGGTGACTTAGCACCTATGGATGCTTGAAAATAGTCATAAGACCCATACGATATGGGTAATCGCATAGTGCGTTTTGTTAAATTGAGGTTAAAAGAAAATTATGATGCGAATCGCGCTCTTCCTGCTGACGAACCTGGCTGTGATGGTCGTTTTCGGGCTGGTATTGAGCCTGACAGGGATCCAGTCAAGCAGCGTTCAAGGCTTGTTGATCATGGCACTGCTGTTTGGTTTTGGTGGTTCCTTCATTTCGCTGCTGATGTCCAAATGGATGGCGTTAAAGTCCGTTGGCGGGGAAGTGATCGAACAGCCTCGCAATGAAAGAGAACGCTGGCTGATGAATACAGTTGCGAATCAGGCCCGCCAGGCCGGGATCGCTATGCCACAGGTTGCAATCTACCACGCGCCAGATATTAACGCGTTTGCGACTGGTGCCCGCCGGGATGCCTCGCTGGTGGCTGTAAGTACTGGCCTGTTGCAAAACATGAGCCCGGATGAAGCCGAAGCGGTTATCGCGCATGAGATCAGCCACATTGCCAATGGCGATATGGTGACCATGACGCTCATTCAGGGGGTAGTAAACACCTTCGTTATCTTTATCTCACGTATTCTGGCGCAAATTGCCGCTGGCTTTATGGGCGGGAACCGTGATGAGGGTGAGGGTAGCAACGGTAACCCGTTGATCTACTTTGCGGTGGCGACTGTGCTGGAACTGGTGTTTGGTATTCTGGCGAGCATCATTACCATGTGGTTCTCACGTCATCGTGAATTCCATGCGGATGCCGGTTCTGCAAAACTGGTGGGTCGTGAAAAAATGATCGCCGCGCTGCAGCGCCTGAAAACCAGCTATGAGCCGCAGGAAGCGACCAGTATGATGGCGTTCTGCATCAATGGTAAATCCAAATCGTTGAGTGAGCTGTTTATGACTCACCCCCCGTTGGACAAACGTATTGAAGCGCTACGCAGTGGGGAATATTTGAAATAGGTTGCCTGGATTGATAAAAGGGCCACATCGTGGCCCTTCATTTGTTAGCCTTAAACCATCGCTGGTAGAGAGCAGTATTGTTATTTTCGAAGAAAATGCTACGCTTCAGGGAAGGTGGTTTTCACATATTCAACAAATTTTTCACATGCGGAATTAAGAGCTTCTCCAACTGAATTATCGCGGCCCTCCCCCTTAAAACTGTCCGTCTCAGTATGACAGGACTTTACAAAATCATTTGTAACTATAATAGCCTGCCCGAAAAAAGTAGAAGTAAAATCCTTGTCAAACAAAATATTCTTATTTAGGTTTGTAGTGAAAGCCTTATATAAGGATAATGTCAACTCGCGGTCATTTACTGGTAACTCCTTAAGCTGTTTATCCATATACTCATTAAAAGCAGGTTGTTCAAGCCTGGCGATGCTAACATCACTGATATGCACTGATCGAGAGGACGAAAGAAATCTTTTGATAATTTGACCTGCTGCATTACCTTGCTCACTAATTGCCATATTAATGTCAGATGTTCTATATTCGGTGTTCAATATGTTAGCTAATGAGGTCCTGATAGTATCAACATCAAGATTTGTAGTCTCTCTAACCGGTGACTCATTCAATTGAGTATATTTATTAAACATTGCATTGAAAATGGGAACTATTGTTTTATCATCGACCATTTTTGCACAGGTTTCTATACTGTTAATAATCGCTTCACCTTTTTTGAACTGAGCATCATAATCGTTTTTAACCTTCTGTATTTTGTCTTTTAGAACATTATAAGCCTCTAAATTTTTCCCGCTAAGGGAATCAGTTTTGTATTGATTTTCAAAGGTTGTTATAGCTTTATTTATATTTAAAGTTGTGTGCATATCTAATATTATACGATTTTTATTTAGAGTCATGACTCCTCTATTATTGAACGAATGTGTTGGGATATCTACACAATTAGCATTACTACGCGCCAAATCTGCTGTTGTTTTTTGAAGGGTTTTGCTAATACTAATATTTTTTGGGACATTAGCGATAGCTGATAAACATGCGGACAGTAAATTATGGTTCTTAACTTCTCTTTGCCTGTGAAAATCACTTTTATAATGGCTATAAACATTGTGTGAGTATGTTTTAACTGCACTTGGCATATACATTTCCATATAGTTTTGTTAATCATCAAGTATCACCTGTAGGATGGCATCACGGTGGGTGGATTTCTTTCAAAAAGTGCTTCGATTTCTCTATGTGTCAACCTAAGTGCATATCTTCTAAATCTTTATTTATTTATTTTAATAATGAATGGAGTGATAATTATAGAATAACAATCATCTATTATTTGTATGGATCTAAATTTATTATGGACAATGGAAATGATGTTTTGATGGAGGATCTTCTCAGCAAAATTGCTGAAGAAAATCGTGAACAGTTTATTGAAGATTTATTTGAGTCTGGCGCTACCCGCAAACAGCTGTATGGTATTCCAGATAGCCTGATGAACGGTTTCTACGCCTGTGCATACGAGTATTACCAAAAAGGAGAAATTGAAAAAGCGGAGCACTTTTTTAAATTTTTAATGATGTATGATTTCTATAATCCTGATTACGCATTTGGCCTGGCCGCTGTTTATCAGTTAAAGCAGGACTACAAGCATGCACTGGATATCTATGCAATTGCCTATGCACTTGATGATGATAATTTGCGCGCCATTTTTGAAGCAGGGCAGTGCTATATGCACTTGCATAACTATTCGAAAGCACGCGACTCATTTGGAGAGGTCGTGGCTCACGAAAAGGATCCTGAGCTGGTCAAGCGTGCCGAAGTATATCTTAAGGCGCTAACAAAGATTAACGACAGTGATGAGGATCATTACCATGTACGGAATAGCAAATAAGCCTGTCACGCTGGTTACCCAGCAGGTAACTAGTGAAGGTGATGTCGAAAGAATTACTACCGCGAAAAAGGACATTAGTTCTACAAGCAGCAGTGACGGAAATGCGGCGCAGAAAATTGTCCAGCAAAAATTGGTTACGCGCGCAGAGAAATTAGCCATGACCAGTGAATCATGGAAACCGACTTTACGTTCTCCTGAAAGTGTGACGCTGCGATCATCCCAGCAACCTAAGTCGCAAGCAAGTGAGACGAATAGCACGATGTCGGGAGGTAAGACGCAATCATCAACCTATTCTCTGACACAGGTTCTGGCCACATTAGCGGTGAAACTGGGGGATTCTACTGTGGTCGGGCAAATGTTTCGTGCCACAGCGACACAGTTGATGGGAAGCGCCACATCAGCAGCACTTATTCAGAAGTCGCAAGATGTCGAAAACGCACAGCAGACGTTGACGCAGGCAAATTTAGCTTATAGCGAGGCTGTAAAGACCGTAAACGAGGCTGACGACCATTTGCTACAAGCTGAAACATCTCTAAACAACGCTGAGCAGTCGCTGAACAATGCCCTGAATATTCTTACTTCATCGGAAACAGCATATAACGACGCTCTGAACGCGATTTACAGCAACAATACGGAAAAAACACTAGCGATTAAAACGGCTGCAGATAGGATGACAAGTGCACAGCAGGCAGTGGACGTGGCTTCTGATAAATGCCAGCAGGCGATTGATGTCAAAAGCAAGGCGCAAACAGCGGCAAATGATGCCACTGAGAATGCTCAGGAAAAACAGCAAGCGGTGGTTACGGCAACTCAGATGCTGAAAGTAGCGCAGGACACATTGGGGAATGCGACAGTTAGCACCCGGAATGTAAATAACGGGTGATGCTGCCAACTTACTGATTTAGTGTATGATGGTGTTTTTGAGGTGCTCCAGTGGCTTCTGTTTCTATCAGCTGTCCCTCCTGTTCAGCTACTGACGGGGTGGTGCGTAACGGCAAAAGCACCGCCGGACATCAGCGCTATCTCTGCTCTCACTGCCGTAAAACATGGCAACTGCAGTTCACTTACACCGCTTCTCAACCCGGTACGCACCAGAAAATCATTGATATGGCCATGAATGGCGTTGGATGCCGGGCAACCGCCCGCATTATGGGCGTTGGCCTCAACACGATTTTCCGCCATTTAAAAAACTCAGGCCGCAGTCGGTAACCTCGCGCATACAGCCGGGCAGTGACGTCATCGTCTGCGCGGAAATGGACGAACAGTGGGGATACGTCGGGGCTAAATCGCGCCAGCGCTGGCTGTTTTACGCGTATGACAGGCTCCGGAAGACGGTTGTTGCGCACGTATTCGGTGAACGCACTATGGCGACGCTGGGGCGTCTTATGAGCCTGCTGTCACCCTTTGACGTGGTGATATGGATGACGGATGGCTGGCCGCTGTATGAATCCCGCCTGAAGGGAAAGCTGCACGTAATCAGCAAGCGATATACGCAGCGAATTGAGCGGCATAACCTGAATCTGAGGCAGCACCTGGCACGGCTGGGACGGAAGTCGCTGTCGTTCTCAAAATCGGTGGAGCTGCATGACAAAGTCATCGGGCATTATCTGAACATAAAACACTATCAATAAGTTGGAGTCATTACCACAATTGCCAGCATTTGCTTTGTCCCATCAAAATATCTCTCGGATTCACAGCGTTACCTGTGAGGGATATCGAAAATTTGGCCATTGGTGATGCCTTGTGGATTACAAATGTTCAGATTTACCTTTATGTCGGAAACATAGATTATTGTGCAGTCCAATATGAACAACACCATTTTACTGTAAGTGAGGATATTATGGATATTCAAACAAATAATGCTCTTGTTGATAAATTATGGTCCACAGATGGACTCAAACTAAACATTGAGTTTGTACTCAGTGAAACAACCATGACATTAGCAGAAATTAGTAAAATACAAATCGGCGATGTATTAGATTCCCAGATTGGTCTGGGAGGCAACAAAGTTGATGTTGAACTCCGGGTTCAGGGTAGAACGTTGGCAAAGGGAGAACTTATTTTGCTGAATGATCGTTTGGCGGTGGAAATAGAGGAAGTTTACAACACATTGTGAGATGAGATTATGACGGATTATAATAGCATTGGTTTGGTAGGGATTCTGAGTCTTGCGACACTATTGCCATTTTTCATTGCGGGCGGAACGTGCTTTATTAAATTCTCTATTGTTTTTTCATTGATACGCAACGCCATTGGCTTACAGCAGGCGCCATCCAATATGACTTTGAATGGCATATCACTACTCTTAACTGCTTTTGTCATGTCGCCTGTTGCCCTGCAGAGTTATGATTATTATTGCCAGGAAGGTATCTCTTTCGATAATGTTGAGTCAGTGCAAAGTTTCATCGATAGCGGCCTTTCTGGATATAAAAATTATTTATACCGGTTTTCTGATAAAGAACTCCTTACATTTTTTAGCAATATCTATCAGCAGCAATATCCCGTAACGGATGATCATCAAGTTGTTGGAATTAAACCAACAGTTGATAATAGCTCGTTATTTACGCTGTTAGCGGCTTATTCATTGAGTGAAATAAAAAGCGCCTTTGTTTTAGGTTTTTATGTTTATCTTCCTTTCATTGTAGTGGATCTGTTAGTTTCCAACGTATTGTTGGCTCTCGGCATGATGATGATGAGTCCTGTAACAATATCATTACCAATAAAATTGGTACTTTTTGTTGCCATTGATGGCTGGTCTAAGATTGCGACCGGAATGGTCATGCAGTACGCAGCGTTATGGAAAACGGCGGCATAAACAATGGACAATATCTTTTATATAGGCAATAAAGCACTATATATGGTGTTAATATTATCTTCAGTTCCGGTTATTGTTGCAACAGTGGTGGGGATAGTTGTGGCCCTTCTTCAGGCAATTACTCATATCCAGGAACAGACCTTGCCATTTGGTATAAAATTGCTGGCGGTATGTGCCGCGCTTTTTATGACTGCACCCTGGTTTGTTTCCAGCCTGAAAAGTTTCGCTGCCGAAGTATTGGTTATGGCATTCCAGATACCCTAATGAGTCGCCTATGAATGTTTATGTGCTCTACCATGAATATATCCTGTTGATTGTTATTGGGATGGCCAGACTTCTGCCAATAACATTTTTCTTGCCCTGGTTTAACAGCCAGGTGCTAGGGGGCATGTTAGCCAAAAATGTAATTACGTGTTTTATGCTTCTCGGTTTTTTGCCCTTGCTGAGTGTACAGTTTCCAATGGCGCCAGCGGCGCCACCAATGGTGATTATCGTTCGGGAAGCGATTATTGGTTTACTATGTGGTATTTGCCTGTCAGTGCCATTCTGGATTGCTTTGGTGGTAGGTGAGGTCATTGACAACCAACGCGGAGCAACTATTAGTAGTACTATGAATCCAGGGATAGGGGTAGAAACATCTGTTTTCGCCAGTTTTATGAACTATTTCTACGGCGCGACTTTTATGCTAAGTGGCGGAATGGTTACGCTTTGTGAGGCGATAAAAAAAAGTTATCAAATATTTCCGGTGGCACAATCCTTTCACTTTGACAAAGCATTAGCACTGCAAGTTGTTCATCTTGTTAATGAGTTAATGCTGAAGGCTTTAATTTTGGTAGGGCCTATCGTCGTCGCTTTATTTGTCACAGAATGTGCGCTTGGTTTACTTTCACGTTTCGCATCACAATTGAATGCTTTTTCTGTCGCATTAACATTAAAGAGCGTTATCGCCATTTTCGTACTGCTGATTTATTTAACACCATTACTTATCTCCCAGTTGACAGGATTACGACTAAGTGATTTTTTACCGAAGAATTAAGCATAATGAGTGAAGAAAAAAC
This sequence comes from Citrobacter sp. ABFQG, assembly GCF_004322975.1. Classification (NCBI taxonomy): domain Bacteria; kingdom Pseudomonadati; phylum Pseudomonadota; class Gammaproteobacteria; order Enterobacterales; family Enterobacteriaceae; genus Citrobacter; species Citrobacter sp. ABFQG. The sequence goes on along the minus strand of NZ_CP036435.1, from coordinate 3,503,477 downwards.
TGAACAACCAACGCATAAAAAGAAAGAAGATTCTGCTAAGAAAGGACAGATGTTTCTTAGCCGAGATTTTGTAGGGCTACTTACGTTAATTGTAGTCTCCTCTTTTGTATGGATGAGCATCGATGCGAGGGAGTTAACATTTTATTTCGATTTATTCGTCAGTAGTGGTTTCATGCTATCAACGGGAGAATATGCGCGACTGGTATTTACAACAGCGTTTAAAATTATCTCTGGTATTGCCCTGATTTCTGTCTTTACTTCGGCACTGGTGACATTGATACAAACGCGTTTTAAAATGGCGTCGGAGGCGATTCGATTGGATCTGAATGCCATTAATCCAATAAAAGGATTTAAAGAAATATTCAGTGTCAGAGGTTTGAAAGACAGTATAAAAGCTATTTTGTATCTTGGGATGGCACTCACTGGTTTTAGTATTTTTATTATAAAGTATCATGGTCGTTTATTTACTGTGCCGACTGGGGGCATCCAGCATTTTATTAATGTGTGGCGTGGGTTGATGCCATTGCTTTTTTGTTATACCTTGTTGCCGTTTTTAATTGTTATGGCATTTGATGCTTTGGTTGATTTTTATTTATATATTAAAGACTTGATGATGACCAAACAGGAAATAAAGCAAGAGTATAAGAATAATGAGGGTGATCAGCACATTAAAAACGCGCGTAAGCAGTTGCATCGTGAATTGCTTTCTGAACAGACTAAAGCAAATATATTAACTTCAAAAATGGTGTTGGCTAATCCGACACATATCGCATTGGGCATTTATTTTAATCCTACGGTAATTGGCTTGCCTTTTATTTCAGTCGTCGAGAAAAACTCTCGCGCTGTTGCTGTTATTGCTTTCGCGGAAAAAAACAATATCCCTGTTATTCGCAATATCTCTCTGGCACGGCGAATTTTTAAGACAGCAAAAATTTATACTTTTATTGATAGCAGCAGTATTGATGAAATTATGCGCTTACTGACCTGGCTCGAGCAGATGGAACAAGCTTGGAAGGATGATATTCCTCAGAATGACGAGTCAGAAAAGATGGAGGGCGATGTTAACTGCGATAAAGAAAATACGGAAACAAACATGGAAGGGGGGGGAAATGCGTCATAGTATATTTCTTTTACTGTGTTGGTACATGCCTGCTGCGATGGCAGCTCAGTGGTGTTATGAAGATGCTCAGGGAATCATGTATGTCGAACAGCAACGGACGTCAAACAAGGGGCGTCGCTGCGCTATCGCTAACGATGATGCCGTGCAACGCTGGCAGGCCACGAAATCCAATTCCGCCATTCGCATGTCGCGTTCCTCACCGCGGCGTCAGTTTTCGACTCAGATGGCCAAGGGTCGTTACGATAATGTTATCGGCCACTATGCCAGACAGTATGGTGTCGATCCGTATCTCGTTAAGGCGGTTATGGCCGTTGAGTCCGGATTTAATCCGGACATTATCTCAGCAAAAGGCGCTGTGGGTTTAATGCAGTTGATGTCTGATACTGCGAACCGCCTGTCTTCAGCATTGGGGTATTCTCTTGAAAAGCATCGATTATCTGATCCTGAGATTAATATTCATCTTGGCACTTATTTTCTTTCAGAATTGGTGAAGCGCTATAGAAGTAATCTTGAACTGGTTCTGGCCGCATATAACGCCGGAGAGGGGAACGTTGCAAAGTATAGCAATCAAATCCCCCCGTTTAATGAGACACATAAGTATATTAGAAATGTAATCAATGAATACAATGCTATTCATTGATTAAATGATTTAATGTATTTTTAATTCTAAAGTTAGAATAAATAATTTGAGTTACCTTGTTCTGCATGAAATTATCTTAAATAATTTATTTTTAGCTAATTAAGGATTGATTAGCATTTGCATAAGAAGGAACCGAATATGTCCCATAAATTCCTACATTCCCGACTCTCCGTTGCAGTTGCCAGTGATGAACCGATTGTCATTACAGGATTACGCAGTCTGCTTGCCGGGTATGCGGATATTGCATTTGTAACTCATTCGCGAAATGAATTGATTCATGCGTTATCAGGTAAACGCGATGATAAAAAATTAGTTCTGATTGTTGATGTATCTTTTGACTGTGAAAATAATAATGATGCTACTCACTATATCTCGAGAATTCAAAAGGTAGCACCGGAAATCAAGCTGATTGCGCTTGTAAGTGAAAACTACACATTTACTCCCACGCTCCGACGTCTCCGGGCGTCAGGCGTACACGCGTTAATAAGCAAGAAAGATGATTTAGAACGCTGTCTGCCAAAAGCGTTATCTTATTTGGCGACAAAGCGCTTTTATTCTTCTCCGCGGATCCAACAGAAGGATATAACTACTGATTATGCTCAACAGCAGTCCCAGTTAACCTCGCGAGAACTCGAAATTATTCGTCTGTATGCACGAGGCATGCGGGTAAAAGAGATTGCAAACCTTCTTAAGCGTTCAGTCTGTACGGTTGCGGTACATAAGCACAACGCGATGCAGAAACTTGCAATAACCAGCAACATACAATTGCTTCAATATATGCAATCTCAGGATACGCTTGCCGAGATGCCTGGTAACTAAAACGTTGCACACCTTTCAGGGAAAGATACGATGTCTACAAGTGTCACAACAGCAGGACAAATTTCATTTTCAACACTATGTACAACCACCAATGCAGTTTCTTCATCGCCTAAGGTGCTACAAGCTTCTACAACGGCCGATACTGCAGAAACGGGTACGCGCCGCCAACAGGTGATTGATATGTTGACAGAAAAACTGGCAGTCTATTCTGAACAGTATCATCAGCTTCTCAACAAAGGGATCCTTATCGACACGACTCCTGCACAGGGCGTATTGAAATCGTCTCTCTCTCGGTTCATGAACACCGGTGTTTCAAGTAAAAAAAGCGTGGGAGAACCTTTAGAGGATTCCGCTGTTGGTGGCTCACTCTGGGACATCACTTTCGACAAAAACATGGATAAGGACGGTGATGGCAAGATTGATGATCATATCGATTTCAGCACCTATATCTGGTCAAATGATAACGATCATGGCAATGGGGTGAAATATCCCGAGAGTGACTGGGAAATCTATGCGGATGTTAGTACTGAGCTTGTTGGGCTGCAAACAGATTATATGGATGTATATACGGATCTTGCTAATCAAAGCGTTGAATTTCTCAATGATGTTAACAGCTTTAAATCACAGATGGTGACATTTGTCTCCACTGATGATGATGACATGAAAATTGATGTCGGTGGTGTGATGGACGAACTAGATGCCATCATTTATGGGTGGGGGATATATGATGCTAACGGTAATATCAACCTGACACCCATTAACCCTGAAACGACTTCCGGCCCCTATCCTGAACGCGGACCTGTAGCTATCCGCGGATTAGATGCCCAGGGAGTCTATTATTGGGCTACACAACTGGAGTTATCCGATCAGCTGGCTATCGAAACACATACTGAGGCTGGGGCTGATGGGAAAATGTATACGGGTAATCCTGAAGATGATATAGATAATATTACGGTGGCTGATTCGGTTGCTAATCTTAATGAACCTCCAGAATCGGATTGTCGGCTGTATATGGTAGCTGAGGCTGATGGCACTTATACTCTCTATGTTTACCCAGATCTTCAGCCCGTTAGGGATGGCCAGGATGCAACATTTAGCTTAATAGGCTCAGATGCAGGAACATCGACTGCAGCCGAGGCCCCAACTGCATCCGATATTGGTTTATCTCCAAACGACTCAAGATATTATGGAAATGATGGGGATGAAAAATCGTACTCTGTTATATCCCCGAGCGAGGACATGGTTATTGTGCCCATGTCTACAATAAGCTCGAAAAACTTTTATATACCGGCTGGTTATACGTTAATAACATCAAGAGATACTGACGATTATAAGGAATATGATTGTTTTTTAATCCCAACCTCAATGTTAGACCCTGCAGAAACCAATAGTGAAGCAGGTAATAGCAATGCTAGTGTGCGTCTTACAGAAAGTGTTGTTGTTTTGGATAAGTCATATGACATGAATGGGAAGGGAATCCTTAGTGATAAGGCTAATATTTATGTTTCTCCTGCATTGACCTGGGATTTTGAGGCACACAACTCGGGTGAATTTGCTACTATCAGCAGCGGTATGTTTAACGAGTGGGAAAACTCGATGAACACGATGTCCAGTACAGTAGAAAGCCAGTCGCAAGTTATGTCTGAAAAATTAAGCCAGGCAAATACCATCTTCAATAACCTGACCAAGGTATTGTCGTCGACGATAGAAGCTCTACTGGAAACCCAAAAAGAGTTCCTGAAATAGGTATTTATCATGAGCGATATGACCATCAGCACAACGCCAGTTTCTGCAGATGATGCTGTTTCAGCAGAAGAACTCGACCCAACAGCGAATTTAACGGATGAGCAGCGTAAATTGATGCAGTTAGCCACTGCAGGATTTAGTCTGGAGTTTTTTTCTGATTGTATAATGGGAGATACAGACGATCCGTCTAATCCTATGTACCAACCGGAGTGGTGACATCGGAACCGTTACGCGAATAATAGTGACGTCAAGCCCGGCGAAGTACTGCCGGGTATGGGTTTATACGCGCGGTTGTGTAATACGTAAGCCACTTACGATTGCGGCCAGCGAAGCCAGAATACCCGCTGTTATCAGCGAGACGTGCGTTCCACTGTCATCAAACTGATTTAGCATCAGCGCAACCAGTGCGGCCCCGGTACTCTGACCCAGTAAGCGTGCCGTTCCGAGCATACCGCTCGCGCCTCCGCTACGATCTCGCGGCGCGGAGGTGATGATAGTGTGGTTGTTCGGTGACTGGAACAAACCAAAACCCGCACCACACAAAATCATTGGCCAGATGATATTAAAATCGGAAGGTGATGCGGGCAGTAACACCAGAGAAAACAGCCCACAAGCCATTACTGCCATGCCCAGCGCGCCAAGCAGACCTGCATGAACACGTTCAATCAAATATCCCGCCAGTGGGGCCATCACCATGGTTGCCAGCGGCCACGGCGTCAGCAGCAGACCCGTTTCAACTTCGCTGCGTCCGAGAACCGTTTGCATAAAAAAGGGCAGGGAAACCATCGCCAGCATTTGTGCGCTGAATGAACAGATTGAGGTGCAAATAGAGAGTGAAAACAGCGGAATGCGTAGCAGATCAACCGGTAATAAAGGTACCGGCAATGCGAGCTGGCGGCGGATAAAGAAAAACCCTACCACGAGAAGCCCCATAAGTTCAGCACCAATCAGTTTTAGCGACTGTCCCTGTGCAAATCCGCTGAGTGCCGTGATCAACAAACCGAATGTTAAGGCGTTCATTATTGCGCTGGGCAGATCAAAGCGCGGTTTATTGCTACGCGATGAATTGGGTGGCAAAAAACGCATAGCCAGCAGCAGGGCGATGATCCCCAATGGAACGTTAATCAGAAATAGCCATTTCCACGAGGCAATAGAAAGAATTGCCGCCGCAATAGTCGGACCCGCTGCCGAGGATACAGCCACGATAAAGGAGTTAATACCCATCCCGCGGCCAAGCTGGCGCTGAGGATAAATGAGTCGGATCAATGCCGTATTAACGCTCATCAGCGCCGCGCCGCCAAAACCCTGAGCCACGCGCGCTAACGTCAGCATATGCAGCGAGTCTGACAAGGCACAAAACAGCGATGCCAACAGAAACACGACCAGACCACACTTATAAATGCGTCGGTAGCCAAACATATCACCTAAAAAAGAGAGCGATAACAGCGAAACAACGATCGCAATTTGGTAGGCGTTCACAATCCAGATTGAGCTGGCGGGTGAGGCCTGAAGATCGGTGGCGATAGTGGGGAGGGCAACGTTTGCTATTGCGCCGTCGAGTACTGCCATAGAGATGCCAATAACAATGGTTAAAATTGCGCCATATCGCTGGGGCAATGACAGACCATCGGTCTGAGTTTTTTCCATAGGAAGTCAATACTGTTGGAATTTATGATGAGAATAATAATTTTAGCATTGATATTCAGGCGTTAGGTCGCAGATTTGTAACTAAGTAAGCAAAGAGCGATTGCGAGGGCTGATACGTGAAATTATAATAAAAACCGGTTCTGATTTTTATAAAACACTCGAAAGGGGTGATAAATGGCAATCGCAGATCTGGATAAACAACCCGATTCTGTATCTTCCGTGCTGAAGGTTTTTGGCATTCTGCAGGCGCTGGGTGAAGAGCGCGAAATTGGTATTACCGAGTTGTCGCAACGCGTCATGATGTCAAAAAGCACCGTTTATCGCTTTTTGCAGACCATGAAAACGCTGGGTTATGTGGCACAAGAAGGGGAGTCTGAGAAATACTCACTGACCCTGAAACTATTCGAGCTGGGTGCTCGCGCGTTACAAAACGTCGATCTTATCCGTAGCGCTGATATTCAGATGCGCGAACTTTCGCGCCTGACCAAAGAGACAGTGCACCTTGGTGCACTGGATGAAGACAGCATCGTCTACATCCATAAAATCGACTCTATGTACAATCTGCGCATGTATTCTCGCGTAGGTCGCCGTAATCCGCTGTACAGCACGGCTATCGGTAAAGTTCTGCTGGCATGGCGTGACCGCGATGAAGTGAAGCAGATTCTGGATGGTATCGAGTACAAGCGCAGCACCGACCGTACTATTACCAATACTGATGAGCTGCTGGTATTGCTGGATAAAGTACGCGAGCAGGGCTACGGTGAAGATAACGAAGAACAGGAAGAAGGTCTGCGCTGCATCGGTGTACCGGTGTTTGACCGTTTCGGTGTAGTGATTGCAGGCTTGAGTATTTCATTCCCGACGCTACGTTTCTCAGAAGAACGTTTGCACGAGTATGTGGCGATGCTGCATACGGCTGCGCGTAAAATTTCAGAACAAATGGGTTATAACGACTATCCGTTCTAATCTGATGTAATAGCGTCAAGGTAAAAACCCCAGGTATTTTTGTATCTGGGGTTTTTTATGAACAGTCATAACGTTAGTTGGTGCAAATAACGTAGCGGATGTATTGCTGCTATATTAACCGTTATCAATAATGACCGTGCTTTTTCTTAACAAGGGACAATCCGACAGGCCAATGATACCGCTGTTTGTGTGGACGTATTGCGCGGTGCTGGTTCCGCGGGCGGTCAGATATTGGCATTGCAAGCCCAGGCCTGCTGCATTCTCCTTACTTCCAATCAAAATTCCGTAGCCGCTCAGTAATAAACCGATCCAAACCAGAGCTAACAACACAATAGCGCGGATTATCAGACGCATTACAACCTCTTATCTTTTCTCGTTATTATTAGATTAGCCTGTACATGGGATGAAACAAGTGAATCATTCCTAAAAAGATTGAATGCCGATACAGTTAACGCTGGGTTTAGGTAACGCATGATAATTTATAGGCATAAGATGTTGATTCGAAGAGTGGAGCTGGAGTGAAAAAAATTCGCTGGGTAGTGCTGATAGTTGTCGTGCTGGTATGCATACTGATGTGGGCGCAAGTGTTCAACATCATGTGCGATCAGGATGTACAATTTTTCAGCGGTATTTGTGCCATTAATAAATTTATTCCCTGGTAAGCGCATTTTTGCCACAGTTGATTACCTTCTTGTGCGGCAGTGGTAAACTACGCTGTCTACATTGAGGTGGTGAAATGAACGAAGTTTTGAATTCTGGCGCGTTGAGTTTGGCGTCTTTGGCTGTATCGGTGGTGATTCTGGTTGTCGGGCTTGTACTGTGGTTTTTCGTCAATAGGGCAAGTTCGCGTACTAATGAGCAGATTGAGTTGCTTGAAGCGTTGTTAGATCAGCAAAAAAGACAGAACGCATTGCTCCGTCGCCTTTGCGAAGCTAACGAACCTGAAAAATCGGCAGAGCCTGCTGTGGTCACAGCGAAGGACGAAGATGATGACATCATCCGCCTGGTAGCTGAGCGGTAAAAACGGTATGACAGGGTGAGGATCTGTTGCTTACGTTCTCAGATGTTTCATCCTGTCGCCAACATGCCAGATTATTTTCTTCTGCATATGTCGTGTAATTAGCACTCTGATTCTCGTGTTAACTCAGTATTTTCAGATGCTCCAGCCAATTAATATCTTATCCCCGGTCTGATATAAATATAATTTCCCATACGATAAAAATATGATTATGTCATTTTTGTGATAGCGATCGTCTTATTAACAGCGAAACGTTTCTCTTACTTTTTTTGTGCATTGTCATCATTCTTTCATTATTTTGGTGCAAAAGCAGAAGGCAGATCTCATTTTTACGCTTGTGACATTTTATGCATTACTAAGCATAAAAAATGATATTCAGCACACCCTGTAACAGCTAATCTGGAACAACCGAAGCTATTGAGCTATGGTAGAAATGTCCCGGCTATGGTGCAAGCCTGGCGGGGGATGGGGCGAGCGGCGGGAATATAACACTACTCGGTGTGGCGCATAACTGTGCAGTTGCTGTTTGATGAACGACAGGATTTGTGCGACCGATCGAGACACGTTTAAAAATGGCTTGCCATTATTAACGTTGTATGTGATAACACGTTTTGGGTTAAACGAGGTACAGTTCTGTTTATGTGTGGCATTTTCAGTAAAGAAGTCCTGAGTAAACACGTTGACGTTGAATACCGCTTCTCTGCCGAACCTTATATTAGTGCCTCAAGCAGTAATGTCTCAGTTTTATCTATGTTATGCCTGCGGGCGAAGAAAATACTCTAAGGAATTTTGCAAATGGCAAAGATTAAAGGTCAAGTTAAGTGGTTCAACGAGTCTAAAGGTTTTGGTTTCATTACTCCGGCTGATGGCAGCAAAGACGTGTTCGTACACTTCTCCGCTATCCAGGGTAACGGCTTCAAAACTCTGGCTGAAGGCCAGAACGTTGAGTTCGAAATTCAGGACGGCCAGAAAGGTCCGGCTGCTGTTAACGTAACAGCTATCTGATCGACACCACTGATTTGAAGCGCATATGCGCAACCATCTCAGATATAAAGCCTCGCCTATGCGGGGCTTTTTAATTCAAAATACGTCTAAATATTTCTAAATGCCCTCCCATTAGCGCTTTGTTGCAAAGGCGTGATGTTCGTAGCATAGTTTTCCCCGCTTTCTTACGACATTTCTCGTTAAATCAGACACCTGAAAAACTATCTTGCTGGAGTTCAGGTGAAAAAGAAAAACGACGGCGACGCGCGCAATTTTACTCCCGTACGTTTTGCCCTGCTTTGTGTGGCAATATTATTGAGTCTGGGATTGCTGCTGGGTCGGGTTGCATGGCTGCAAATTGTCACGCCGACGAGTCTGGTGAAACAGGAAGACATGCGTTCATTACGTGAGGTAACTATTGCCTCGCCGCGCGGGATGATTACCGACAGAGAAGGGCGACCGCTGGCGGTAAGTGTTCCGGTTAACGCGGTATGGGCCGATCCTAAGACCATCATCAGCAAGGGAGGCGTGGGTTATAACGAACGGTGGCAGGCTCTGGCAAGGGCTCTGCATCTGTCACTGAGTACGCTGGCGGAACGCGTTAACAGTAATCCTGGCGGACGTTTTATTTACCTGGCACGACAAATTTCCCCTCAGCAGGCTGAGTGGGTCGATGATCTTAATCTCCCGGGCATTAACCTGCGCGAGGAATCCCGCCGGTTCTATCCTGCAGGCCACGTAGCGGCGAATCTCATAGGTTTTACCAACATTGATGGACAAGGCATTGAAGGGCTGGAAAAAAGCTTTAATAACCAGTTGATGGGTAAACCTGGCTCCCGTCTGGTACGTAAAGACAAATTTGGCCATGTAATCGAGAATATCACCGAAGTTACGCCTGTTCCTGCACACCAATTACAGCTCAGCATCGATGAGCGCCTGCAGACGGTCACTGAAGATGCGTTGGACAATGCCGTTACGTGGAATAAAGCGGAATCAGGAGCCGCAGTGCTGGTCAACATTGCTACCGGTGAAATACTGTCCATGGCGAGCTTTCCTGACTTCAACCCCAATAACCGTGACGGCGCGGTACTGGATGATTTTCGTAACCGTGCGATAAGCGATACGTTTGAACCCGGTTCAACCGTTAAACCGCTGGTGATCATGACTGCACTCCAGCAGGGGATAGTACAACCGGACAGCGTGATTGATACCCATCCTTTTTACCTTGATGGACATCGCATTCGCGACGTCGGATTTTACCCGGAGCTGTCGTTGACCGGAATTTTGCAGAAATCGAGCGATACCGGCGTGTCGCACCTTTCACTGGCTATGCCTGTTCAAAAGTTGCTGGATACCTATAAGAGCTTTGGTTTTGGCGATCCAACCGGACTGGGATTAACCGGTGAAAGTAGCGGTTTAATGCCTCAACGCCGCTACTGGAGCGATTTGGATCGCGCGACCTTTGCATTCGGCTATGGATTAATGGTAACGCCGCTGCAGTTGGCGCACGTATATGCAACCATTGGTAGTTTTGGTATCTATCGACCCCTTTCGATTACCCGTATTGACCCGCCGGTAATCGGTACCAGAGTGATGCCGGAGGCGCTGGTTCACCAGGTTGAACATATGATGGAAAGCGTCGCGTTACCCGGTGGTGGGGGAACTAAAGCCGCGGTCAGAGATTATCGCGTGGCGGTTAAAACAGGAACGGCAAAGAAAATTGGTGATGACGGTAAGTATGTCGATAAATACGTGGCCTACACGGCAGGCGTTGCGCCAGCGAGCGACCCGAAATTTGCACTGGTGGTCGTCATCAATAATCCGCAAAACGGTGCTTATTATGGCGGGGCTGTCTCTGCGCCTGTCTTCAGCCAGATAATGGGAGATGTCCTGCGTCTGGAGAACGTTAAACCGGATGGCATGCCTGCCGACTCTGATCATCTGCTGGTGATGCACGGCAGCAACGTATCCTCGCCGTCGCTGTAAGTTATTTTCCCAGGGTGCAATTCGCGTTACACTTGCGCCCTTAAGTCACCTGCCGGAGTTGTCATGTCGTTTTCCTGTCCTCTTTGCCACCAGCCTCTTACTCAAGCGAATAACAGTTTTGTCTGCCCCGGGCGGCACCAGTTTGACGTGGCGAAAGAAGGGTATGTCAACTTACTGCCGGTTCAGCATAAGCGGTCGCGCGATCCGGGTGATAGCGCTGAAATGATGCAAGCCAGACGGGCATTTCTTGATGCTGGGCACTATCAACCGTTGCGTGATGCGATTGTGAATGTGCTTAAAGAAAAGTCGAATTCAGAAGATGCAGCGATCCTGGATATTGGCTGTGGGGAAGGGTATTACACCCATGCGTTTGCCGACGCGCTGGCGGGCTGTACAACCTTTGGTCTTGACGTATCCAAAGTGGCAATTAAAGCCGCAGCCAGACGCTATCCGCAGGTGATCTTTTGCGTTGCCTCCAGCCATCGTCTGCCGTTCGCAGACGAGTCAATGGATGCCATCATCCGGATCTATGCGCCCTGTAAAGCGCAAGAGCTGGCTCGCGTGGTTAAACCGGGTGGATGGGTGATCACCGCCACGCCGGGACCACGCCATTTAATGGAACTGAAAGGGCTGATTTATGATGAGGTGCGTTTGCATGCGCCCCATACTGAGCAACTGGACGGTTTTGTTCTGCAACAGAGCATTGCGCTGGGATATCAGATGCAGCTTCAGGGCAGCGAGGCCGTTGCGTTACTGCAAATGACGCCGTTCGCCTGGCGGGCAAAGCCGGAAGTGTGGGAAACGTTAGCGGGGAAAACGACGTTTGACTGCCAGACCGACTTTAGTATTCATGTCTGGCAGCGTCTGAATTAACCGTGGAAGTGTGCCCAGAGGATCTGGGCACCGATACCAATCAGCACCACCCCACCCAAAATTTCAGCTCGTTTGCCCAGCATTGGGCCAATGAAACGACCAATCATCATGCCGAGCGTGGACATAATCAATGTGGCGCAGCCGATGGCCAGCGCTGTGGCAATAATGTTGACCTGCAGGAAAGCCAGACCCACCCCGACGGCCATTGCGTCGAGGCTGGTGGCAATGGCGGTGGTAACCAGCAGCCAGAAACCGTGGCGGCGCTGCGGTTCTTCCTCTTCATCGCCGTTGTCGCGAAAACCTTCGATTATCATTCGCCCACCTAAAAAGATCAGCAGAATGAAGGCGATCCAATGGTTCCACTCCAGCACGAATTTGCTGGCCAGCATCCCGATGCCCCAGCCAATCAGTGGCGTAAGCGTTTCAACTGCGCCGAATATCAGTCCGGTGCGCAATGCTTCAGAAAATTTGGGTTTATGCAGGGTGGCGCCTTTGCCAATTGATGCGGCGAAAGCATCCATCGACATGCCGAAAGCGAGAAGAACGGTAGCGGTGAGATTCATAACAGCGTCCTGACCGGGGTATCCATAAAACACATCACTGCCCCCAGTAACCATGCATACAGGCTGGAATCACTGTAAATACAGCGCCATTCAAATATGCATTGCAGTTGATGTGCCTATGGTCTCGCCTGACTGAACCTGTAAGTTCAGTCCGTACGTGCCACGTTTTTCAACGAGTATGTTGACACGTACATTTCCGGAGTCTGGAAATCGGCTACTCCCCAACGACGGGCGCAACCTTAACATATTTTGAGAATATAAAACAAGAAACGCAGAAATAATATTTGACTTCTAGTTGAAAACGATTTTCATTTAGATTTATTTATAAATAAAACGTTAAAATAAATAACATTGAGGACAGTGAAATATAGCCTTGGCTATGTTTGCTTTTACACTGATATATAAAAACATAGTTCAGGCTATATTTATAAGCTATTGATTTGAAATTAATAGTTTATATATTCTCTCAAGATCGTCTATATTTCGTACGCGAATCAACAATCTTCGATGTTCTAATTGCATCACCAATACACCGTCTTCAGATAAATTCATCTCTTTAATGCGGTTATATTCAATCCAGACGTTGGCGAAGAAAAAACCTTTCTGCTTGAAGATGATTTTTGGCGTACGGATCCAGAACAGATACAAACCCATCAATACCAGTGCACATAATAACCATGTGGTAAATTGCGCGCCGTGGCTGGTGATGTTGTTGTAGATAAGAATAGCTACCAGGCCAAGGAAGATAACACTGTCGACTCTGCTGCGGGGAAGCAGGGCGACAGTAAGCAGAGTAGGGCCATTACGGCGGGGCATGATGAACTGATCGTAAATGGCATACGCCAGCAGCGAAAAGATAAATAGAACCAGCACCAGGTCCGTGATAGTCATGAATCCTCAACCCTCTAAATAGAAAAACCGGGGGCAAGCCCCCGGTGATGTACAACAGTTTTACAGGCCGAGCAGTCCGACAGCGTAGCCCGCGATACCGATGACGAAGAAGCCAACGATGATCCACAGCGGGTTCACTTTCTTACGCAACAGCCACATACAGGCGAATGTCAGCAGCAGAGGAACCAGACCCGGCATCAGCTGGTCAAGGATAGTCTGCACAGTGGTAACACGAGTCTGACCATCCTGACCGGTGATAGTAGAAACCACCAGTGGAATGTTTACGTGCGTCCACTTGTTAACCAATGCCCCCATGACAAACAGGCCGAGGATTGACGCCCCCTCAGTCAGTTTCTGCAGGAAGCCGCCGCCCATATCTTTAACGATATCGACACCTTTACGGTAGCCATATGCCACACCGTAATAACGGGTTGCCAGACGAACCAGGTTAAACAGAACGAAGAACAGCAATGGCCCCAGCAGGCTGCCGCTCATCGCGATACCTGCACCGAGCGCGGCGAATACTGGGCGAACGGTACCCCAGAAGATCGGATCGCCGACGCCTGCCAGCGGACCCATCAGACCAACTTTGATACCGTTGATGGCACCATCGTCAATCTCTGCGCCGTTTGCACGCTGTTCTTCCATCGCCAGCGTAACGCCCAGTACTGGAGCCGCTACGTACGGATGGGTGTTAAAGAATTCCAGGTGACGCTTAATCGCTTGCTTACGTGCGTCGTTGTTTTCCGGGTACAAGCGGCGGATAGCCGGCACCATGGAGAAACAGAAACCCAGCGCCTGCATACGTTCGAAGTTCCATGAACCCTGAAACAGGTTAGAACGAATGAACACGCCACGAATGTCACTCGGAGTGAGTTTTTTCTCGGTGGTAGTTTTAGTCATATCAACCATTTCGCTCACCTGCTAGTCCAGTTCGTTATCGAGATCGTTATTGCCAGCCGCCGCAGCAGGTGCACCGGCTACGCGGTTATATTTCGGGCTCAGCTGAATGTAGAGGATCGCCATTACTGCGCCAATCACACCCAGAGCAACCAGGTTGAAGTTAGTAAATGCCGCGGTGACGAAGCCGAGGTAGAAGAATGGCATCAGGTAGCCTGCGCGCATCATGTTGATGACCATCGCATAACCAACCACCACGATCATACCGCCTGCGATGTTCAGACCGCCAGTCACGACTTCCGGAATGGCGTTAAGCATGCTCTGAACTTCACTGGTACCAACAGAAATCGCTACGATTACCGCTGGGATAGCGATACGCATAGCCTGCAGGAACAGAGAGGATACATGCAGCCAGGAGAGTGCCGTCAGGTTACCGTTTTCGGCCGCCTTATCCGCTGCGTGCTGGAATGCTACGGTGATAGTACGAACGATAATGGTCAGTACTTGGCCTGCGGCTGCCAGTGGGATAGCCAGCGCGATACCGGCACCAATGCTTTGGTGACCTGCGATAACCAGAACGGTAGAGATAATTGAGGCCAGTGCCGCATCTGGTGCAACCGCAGCACCGATGTTCATCCAGCCCAGGGCGATCATTTCCAGGGTACCACCGATGATAATACCGGTTTTCATGTCCCCGAGAACGGCGCCAATCAGCGTACAGGCCACCAACGGGCGGTGGAACTGAAATTCATCGAGTACCGACTCCATACCCGCGATACATGCGACGATGAACACCAGCACAATCTGAAGAGTGGTAATCTCCATTGTACTTCTCCTATTGCTATACAGACTTAAGTGTGAAAACTAAGTAAATGCCAGGGAATTATTTCACCTTGGCAATCAAATCCATCATTTTCAGTTTCTGATCGGTAGAAACCTTACGTGCCTCAAGCTCAATACCGCGTTCGTTGAGTTTCTTGAAGGCTTCGATGTCTTTGTCATCGACAGAAATTGCGTTGTTTACCTGCGTTTTACCCTGACGGAAAGCCATACCGCCAATGTTTACGGAGGTAATTTTCACACCACCTTCAACGATACGTTCTACGTCGGTTGGGTTGGTGAACAACAGCATCACACGCTCACCTGCATATTTAGGGTTGTTGTAGACGCGGATCATTTTCGCGACATCAACCACATGCGCCGTCACACCCGGAGGTGCTACCTGAGTCAGCAGCGTTTTACGCACGGTATCGGCGGCAACTTCATCACTGACGACGATAATGCGTGTTACGTTGGTTTCTTTGGTCCAGCGAGTTGCCACCTGACCATGGATTAAACGGTCATCAATACGCGCCAGGCCGATCTGCATATAATCGTTCGGACCCATCGGTTTGGCGGGAGCTGCTGCTTTGGGTGCTGCTACTGGGGCAGGAGCGGCTTTCTCAACCGGTTTGGCTTTCAGCGCTTTCACGCCTTCGCTACCGGTTTCAACGGCCAGTGCCACTAATTCATCAAAGCTCGGGTTGTCATCACGCGCCATGAAGGTTTCAACCAGCATGGGAATGTTCACACCGGCGATAACTTCGTAATGCTCTTTATCGACGACAATGCGGCTTGCAGCGTTAAACGGGCTGCCTCCCCATGTGTCAACGAGAAACAGCACGCCTTTACTGGTATCGAGTTTTGCCAACTGAGCGTTGTACTTTTCGATCAGCGTTTCGGCATTTTCGCCTGGAACGAAATCTATCCAGCCGACATTTTCCTGCTCGCCTAACAGCATTTCTGCCGTCTTAAGTAACTGCTCTGCAGCCCAACCATGTGTGCCTATTACAATAGCAATGGTCACTTGCTACCTCCTTTATTATCGTTAACACATCAACGTGAAGATGTATTTGAATCGTCGTCCGCAATCGAATCGATTCAGATAAGGGTTACAAAGAAAAACCTATGATTTTCGTGAATTATTTTAGATATCGAAAAAAATATTTTATGTGATGAAGATCCGTAATTTAACTTCCGATTAAAAGAAATTTCGAAGGGTAAAATATCTCCGAAACAACTTATTGCAAAGGAAGGTAAATCTTTGCTAAAAACCGCTTCTCTCTGTTATGTTTAGCATCTGTTTAATTACTCAGGAGTATAGGGCAGTAGCCCACCATATGGATCGTCACCGACGTCATTTCACCTTCAGGCCGTATCAAGCCTGTCAGATTGGCACTTTTTGCCACAAATTTTCTCTGCATATCGCTTTAACGCCTGAGATCCTCAGCGCGCAGTTTGGTCATTCCTTAAGCAGGAGCTTGTCATGGAATTATTAATGGACCCGCAGATTTGGGTGGGTTTGCTCACGCTTGTCGTTCTTGAAATTGTTCTGGGTATTGATAACCTGGTCTTCATTGCGATCCTGGCTGATAAGCTGCCGCCGAAACAGCGAGATAAAGCGCGTTTAATCGGTTTGTCACTGGCACTGATTATGCGTCTGGGCCTGTTGTCCGTGATTTCGTGGATGGTGACGCTGACAAAGCCGCTGTTCACGGTAATGGACTATGCGTTCTCGGGGCGCGATCTGATTATGCTGCTGGGGGGTATCTTCCTCTTGTTCAAGGCTACGACAGAGCTGCATGAGCGGCTGGAAAACCGTGAACATGATACCGGGCAGACGAAAGGGTATGCGAGCTTTTGGGTTGTCGTAACGCAGATTGTCATCCTCGATGCAGTGTTCTCGCTGGATGCTGTGATTACGGCGGTCGGTATGGTCAACCATCTGCCAGTGATGATGGCGGCAGTAGTGATTGCCATGGCCGTGATGCTGTTGGCCTCTAAGCCGTTGACCCGATTTGTGAACCAACACCCGACGGTGGTGGTGCTGTGTCTGAGCTTCCTGTTGATGATTGGTCTGAGTCTGGTTGCCGAAGGGTTTGGCTTCCACATTCCGAAAGGCTATCTGTATGCGGCGATTGGTTTCTCAATCATCATTGAGCTGTTTAACCAGATTGCCCGTCGTAACTTTATTCGTCACCAGTCGACGCTGCCATTGCGTGCGCGTACTGCCGATGCGATTCTCCGTCTGATGGGCGGTAAACGTCAGGCCAGCGTGCAGATGGAATCCGACAATCCGGTACCGGTTCCCGTCCCGGAAGGCGCATTTGTAGAAGAAGAACGCTATATGATCAACGGCGTCCTCTCTTTGGCGTCGCGTTCATTACGCGGCATTATGACGCCTCGTGGGGAGATTAGCTGGGTTGATGCAGACCTGAGCGTGGAGGAAATTCGCGAGCAGTTGCTTTCGTCACCTCATAGCCTGTTCCCGGTATGTCGTGGTGAACTGGATGAAATCATCGGTATCGTGCGTGCTAAAGAGCTGCTGGTGGCGCTGGAAGACGGTGTGGATGTGGCGGCGATTGCCTCTGCTTCTCCGGCTATTGTTGTTCCGGAAACGCTGGACCCGATCAATCTGTTAGGCGTTCTGCGTCGTGCCCGCGGTAGCTTCGTTATCGTCACAAACGAGTTTGGCGTAGTACAGGGTCTGGTCACGCCGCTGGATGTATTAGAAGCCATCGCCGGTGAATTCCCTGATGCCGATGAAACGCCTGAAATTATAGCTGATGCAGGCGGTTGGTTGGTCAAAGGCGGTACCGATCTGCATGCGTTGCAACAGGCGCTGGACGTGGATACGTTAGTGAATGAAGACGAAGACATCGCTACGGTGGCAGGTTTAGTCATTGCGGCTAACGGCCATATTCCTCGTGTAGGTGATGTTATCGAGGTCGCACCGCTGAGCATTACGATTGTCGAAGCGAATGACTATCGTGTGGATTTAGTTCGCATTGTTAAAGAACAACCCGCTCACGACGAAGACGAGTAACCGGGTTTAGCGAAACGGCATGACGGGCATACTGTGTCTCCCGTTATGCCGGGTGGGCGGCGGCGTGCTGCCCGCCAGCCATTTTGGAAAATCGCGCAGCGGCATTGGCTTGGCATACAGAAAACCTTGCAATAAATGTACGCCGTGTCGGCGCAAATGCTGAGCTTGCCCCTGTGTTTCAACGCCTTCCGCCACCAGTTCTATATTCAATTTTTTCCCCAAAGCGATAATGATGTCTGTGACGGTTGAGTTCACGGCGTCTGTGCCTATTGCCGAAGTAAATGATTTATCGATCTTCAGCACATCCGGGCGGAGCTTTTCCAGCCAGGAGAGCGAGCTATTGCCGGTACCGAAATCATCAATCGCCAGTTTTACGCCAAGCCGATTTAATTCGCGTACGACCCGATAATCCACATCCAGTAACGCATCGCGTTCGGTCAGTTCGATAACCAATTGCTGGATTGGGTGCTGGCTGAACCAGTACTGATTAAGATCTTTTAGCAACGTACCATTACGAAAATGGCTGGCGGCGACATTAATCCCAATATGAAACTGGCTGCTCATCGGGAAAACGTGTCGTTGCTGAATGGTTTCTGCGATGACATGGCGGGTAAGCGGTACAATCAGGTTGTGCTCCTCAGCGATGGGAATAAACACTTCCGGAGAGATCCAACCCTGGCGCGGGTTATTCCAGCGTAAAAGGATTTCCACGCCCATGCATTGCTGGGTTTGCGCATTAAGCAGCGGCTGGCAAAATAGTTCGAATTCCCGAGCAGCAAGGGCCAGATTAATCTCCCATGAGAAACTCATTCTGCTGGCGGTAGCCAGCCATGCCAGATAACCCACTAATAAACTTAGGATCACCGCCAGCGGCAGCTGTGTTGGCAGGTGTTTTACCGCCAACTCACTGGGACCAGGGCCGGTGACGCTAATGGTAAACGGAAAATGTTGAGATGAAAGCTGGTAGCGTTTTTCATCATTTAGCTTAGGCAGAGTATCGACAACACCTTGATCATACAGTAGATGCCGATTACCAACGGTTAAGCTGGCATCGGTGATCTGCGGCGGCTGGGGTTCAAGCAACATAGACGACAATAAGTCAATATTGACGATTTCCAGCACGCCATCTTCACCATCGGCAGAGGACGGATACCACTGAGTCAGAATCGGACTGCCTTTAATCAATGAATGGTCGGTAGACAGCAGCAGTTGCGGTTCCCTGTTGGGTAATTCGGGCTGCAGTTGACTAATGGGAACATTACGATAACCAAAAATGCTGGAGCAATAGAGGATCCCGCTTTGAATCAGATTAATAGAACGTACCGTTTGCAACCTTGCGGCATGTTTGCTTAAGGGTAAACGCGCCACTGAGCAGGGGAGGCCAATCAACGGCAGCAATACATCCCGTCCGGTCTGCAAGGGTAAAAGCACGTCATCCAGTTCTTCTACAGCATGGTTGGCAAAGGTGACGATATTTCGGTGATTTAAATTACGCTCCGAAATAAATCGGACAGTTAATGTGAGGATGAGCGTCAGTAGTGCACATACTGTGCAGACGATTAAGCGATTCCGGCGATAATTTTTAATGATCCGTTGTGCTGTTTGCATGCGGGCCGCCCGATAAGCCGTTGGTCACAGAAGCCAACAGCAACAGAGCAAGTGTAGTGGGGAAAATTACAGTAGACGAGGGTGAGGGGGCAAATTCGCCCATCCGTTGCAGATGGGCGAAAATTAAGTATTAGTCACATTGAACTTTGATCGCCAGGCCACCGCGTGACGTTTCGCGGTATTTGGCGTTCATGTCTTTACCCGTTTCGTACATAGTCTCAATGACCTTATCCAGCGAGACGCGCGGCGCGCTGGTACGGCGCATTGCCATACGCGCAGCGTTGATCGCCTTCACTGAGGCAATTGCGTTACGCTCAATGCACGGTACCTGTACCTGACCGGCAACCGGATCGCAGGTTAAACCGAGGTTATGTTCCATGCCGATTTCAGCAGCAACACACACCTGTTCCGGGCTTGCGCCTAACAGTTCAGCCAGACCCGCGGCAGCCATGGAGCAGGCTACGCCCACTTCACCCTGACAACCTACTTCTGCACCAGAGATAGAGGCGTTCATTTTGTACAACGCGCCAATCGCACCGGCCGCCAGGAAATAGCGGGTATAGATATCCGGGCTAACGGACTCAATGAAATGATCGTAATAGGCCAGTACCGCAGGCACGATACCGCAGGCACCGTTGGTTGGCGCTGTCACTACGCGACCGCCCGCGGCGTTTTCTTCGTTAACGGCCAACGCAAACATGTTCACCCAGTCGATCACGTTCATTGGATCGTTGGACAGCTTATCGCTGGAAACCAGCATACGACGCAGGGCTGAAGCACGGCGAGGAACGCGCAGCGGACCCGGCAGCACACCTTCGGTGTTCATGCCACGATCGATACATGCCTGCATGGTTTGCCAGACGTGGCCAAAGTACTCTTCAATCTCTTTCTTACTGTGCAGCGCAAGTTCGTTCTGCATTGCCATGCCAGAGAGAGACAGGCCGGTGCTGTTGCAATATTCCAGCATTTCAGTAGCGGATTTGAACGGATAAGGCACGCTGACCTCGCCCGAGGCATCCTGACCAAAATGTTCTTCATCAACGATGAATCCACCGCCGATTGAGTAGTAGGTTTTGCTATAAATGACGGTTTCGCCATTGTACGCATGGATCTGCATTCCGTTTTCATGCAGCGGCAGGTTGCCGTTGTGAAAACGCATCCCGTCATTCTGCGGGAAATCCACTTCGTGCTGACCCTGCGCAAGCAGCAGGCGTCCACGCGTTTCTACGTCGCGGATAAATCCTGGGATGCTATCAATATCCACGGTAGCAGGCTCATTGCCCGCCAGACCCATAATAATGGCGATATCGGTGTGGTGACCTTTACCCGTGAGCGACAGTGAACCATACACGTCGACGGCGACACGAGTAACGCTGTCCAGTAATCCTTTTTCGACCAGGTCATCGACGAACTGTTTACCCGCCTTCATAGGCCCTACGGTATGGGAAGATGAGGGACCAATCCCCACCTTAAACATGTCGAATAGACTAATCACGATAATACTCCTACAGGGCGACTGGGCTTTCCAGTAACGATGTTATAACTGCGCATAGTGTAAGAGGGAACGCGGCGATCGGCTTAACTATTCACATGAATTAAACTAATAGATAACCGCGGTTTTACTAATGTTGTGACCTGAGTTTCAAGTTGTCTATTGTGTGCGTAAAGATAAGTATAGTCAGGGCTTGACGCCAATTTGCAGCGCCAGCTCACGAATTATTCCGGCAGTCATTCCCCAGACGAAATATTGCTCATACCAGGAAAGCCATACGCGATGTGAATCGCCACGACGGTAAATATCCAACGGGTGGTAACGACCTAAATGCAGGGCCTGGGCCAGCGGCATTTCGAACACTGCGGAAACTTCATCTTCACTGGCGCGATACGGCAGATTAGGCGGGATAATGCCTACCACAGGGGTGACCTGGAAACCGGTCACGCTGTCGACAGGCGGCAGAACGCCAATCACTTCTACGCATGAAGGTGGGATCGCCACCTCCTCCTGCGCTTCGCGAAGGGCGGCGGCAATTAACGAGGCATCACTGCTATCCACTGCCCCACCGGGGAATGCGACCTGTCCGGCGTGCTTGCGCAGGTGAACGGAACGCTGGGTTAACAGCAACCCCGGCTGTGGGCGACGCACGACGGGGATCAGTACGGCGGCCTGGCGCTGGTTTAACGCGGCATGATTGACCTGCGGGCGCAGGAGTTGAAAGCGCGATAAAAAATCATCAAGCGTCAGGCTGCTGTATTCCACGTGTCAATTCTCCAGTTGGTGCAAAATGCGATTCACTTTATCAAATGTTTCCTGATATTCAGCGTCTTCCTGACTGTCTGCAACAATACCACCGCCTGCGGAGCAATAAATTTGTCCGTTTGTGGCTGTCAGCGTGCGAATGGTAATGCTGGTATCCATATTGCCGCAAAAGCTCAGATAACCAATGCTGCCGCACCAGGCGTTGCGTCTTTGCGGCTCCAGTTCGTCGATAATTTCCATCGCCCGCACTTTCGGCGCGCCGGTAATAGAGCCGCCGGGGAAGGCGGCGCGTAGCAGATCGGTGGCGTATAATGACTCTGGCAGACGTGCGGTAATGGTGCTGACCAAATGATGAACGGCAGGGAACGGTTCGACGATAAACAGCTCCGGAACCTGTACCGAACCCGGTACGGCAACGCGGCCAATATCATTACGCATCAAATCGACGATCATCAGGTTTTCCGCACGATCCTTCGGCGAATTCGCCAGTCGCCGGGCCTGCTCACGATCGGCATCGGTATCTCCAAGCCTCGGTAGCGTGCCTTTAATCGGACGCGTCTGGATGTGCTGGTTTTCCAGCAGAATAAATCGTTCCGGCGAAAGGCTGAGGATTGCACCTTCCTCAAGACGAATAAATGCACTAAACGGGGCGCGGTTGGCGTGATTGAGAGTGACAAATGCCTGCCACTCATCGCCCTGGTAATGCGCCTGAAAACGCTGGGCAAGATTGACCTGGTAACAGTCTCCGCTGTGCAGATAATCCTGCACCTGGCGGAATTTTTCGCCGTACTGAGCGCGGCTCATATTAGACTGCCACGCCGAAGTTAATGTAAACGGCTCACGCGTTGGCGGTTGTTGCGCGTCGAGCCATTTCAGGCGAGCCTCGACATCGGTATGGCTGAGCAGCGATACGGTCTGCAACTGGTGATCGACAATCAGTGCCCAGTCGTAAATGCCAACGGCCATATCCGGTAGCGTAATATCGCGCTCTGCAATAGTGGGCAGAGATTCGAAGCGTCGGCCAAGATCGTAGCCAAACAGACCTAACGCACCGCCCTGAAACGGCAGGTCTGGGTGATATTCGGGGTGAATCTTGTGTGCGATTAGTGCGGAATGTAATACCGTCATGGGATCATCAAGCGAGCGCGAGGTTGCGTGCCCGTCCTGCACTACGGTCTCTGTAGCTCGCGTAACAAGCGTGGTGACGGGATCCGCCACTAGAATATCAAAGCGGTTATGCGGATGGTCGGCTTGACCCGAATGCAGCAGCATCGCCCAGGGCAGATGGCTTAATGTCGAAAAATAGCGTTCAGCGGCGTCCTGACGCCAGGGTAATGTGATTACTGCGGGAGATAACGTCTTCATCAGTCCTGACTCGTTGCTACTCTACTGGCTAACTGCCCGGTAGCATGAAATAATTAGCGCAGACAATTTAGCAGGAGTTAACAATGTTTGCAGGTTTACCTTCACTCAGTCATGAGCAGCAGCAAAAAGCGGTAGAGCGTATTCAGGAGCTGATGTCGCAGGGGATGAGCAGCGGACAAGCCATTGCTCTTGTTGCTGAAGAGTTACGCGCCAGTCATACCGGCGAGCGGATCGTGGCGCGTTTTGAAGATGAAGACGAATAACGCCGCTTAAACTGCAGCGATAATCTTAATCTCAACTTTGTATTTCGGGTTCATCAACCCGGCCTGAACGGTACAACGTACCGGCGCGTGACCCGCAACAACCCACGCGTCCCAGGCTTTGTTCATGGCGGCAAAATCGTTTTTGTCTGCCAAAAACAGGGTGGCATCAAGAATACGTGACTTGTTGCTGCCTTGTTTTTCCAGCACCGCATCAATTTGCGCCAGCGTATTTGCCGTTTGCTCAAAAGCGTCTGCATCCAGATTTTCCGGCACGCCAGTGTAATACAGCGTGTTGTTGTGGATAACCACGTCGGACCAACGCGCTTCGGCATCAATGCGCACAATCGTCATAAATCATTCCTCATTTACGTGTTTTCAAATGGCTTTGGGTTGCGCCAAGACTGCCATAATGTTGTGCCCACGTCACCTCTTCAACTGGCGAAAGAGCTGCTGGCCTGACATAATCCCTGTTCAAATGAACAGGGGGGCAGTGTGACGGACGATTTTGCAGCAGACGGTCAGTTGGCTAAAGCAATACCGGGTTTTAAACCGCGAGAACCACAGCGGCAGATGGCCATCGCCGTCAGTCATGCCATCGAAAAATCACAACCGTTGGTGGTAGAAGCCGGAACCGGGACGGGTAAAACCTATGCTTATCTTGCCCCAGCGCTGCGTGCCGGAAAGAAGGTCATTGTCTCCACGGGCTCGAAGGCGTTGCAGGATCAGCTATACAGCCGCGATCTCCCGACCGTCGCTAAGGCACTAAAGTTCACCGGTAAACTGGCGCTGCTGAAAGGGCGTTCAAACTATCTGTGCCTTGAACGTCTCGAACAGCAGGCGCTGGCGGGTGGTGACTTGCCGGTACAAACGTTAAGCGACGTCATCCTGCTGCGCTCCTGGTCAAATCAAACCCTTGATGGGGACATCAGCACCTGCGTCAGCGTGGCGGAGGACTCTCAGGCCTGGCCGTTGGTCACCAGCACTAATGACAACTGTCTGGGCAGCGACTGCCCGCTATATAAAGAGTGTTTTGTCGTGAAAGCGCGTAAAAAAGCGATGGATGCGGATGTCGTCGTGGTTAACCACCATCTGTTTCTCGCTGATATGGTGGTAAAAGAAAGCGGGTTTGGCGAATTGATCCCGGAAGCTGATGTAATGATCTTCGATGAAGCGCATCAGCTACCGGATATCGCCAGCCAGTACTTTGGTCAATCGCTCTCCAGTCGCCAGCTGTTAGACCTGGCGAAAGACATCACCATTGCATATCGCACCGAGCTGAAAGACACTCAGCAGTTGCAAAAGTGCGCCGATCGCCTTGCACAAAGCGCTCAGGACTTCCGCTTGCAACTTGGTGAGCCGGGCTATCGCGGAAACCTGCGGGAACTGCTGGCCGACCAGCGCGTACAGCGCGCGTTTTTGCTGCTCGATGACACGCTGGAGCTATGTTATGACGTGGCGAAGCTGTCTCTTGGGCGTTCGGCGTTGCTGGATGCCGCGTTTGAACGCGCCACACTTTACCGTGCGCGCCTGAAGCGTCTGAAAGAGATCAACCAGCCAGGCTTCAGCTACTGGTATGAATGCACCTCCCGCCATTTCACTCTCGCGCTGACGCCGCTCACTGTGGCGGATAAATTCAAAGAAGTGATGGAACAAAAGCCGGGCTGCTGGATTTTTACTTCCGCGACGTTGTCGGTAAACGATGACCTTCATCATTTCACCGCGAGGTTGGGGATTGAAGATGCCGAGTCGATGTTATTGCCGAGTCCATTTGATTACACGCGCCAGGCGCTGCTGTGCGTGCCGCGTAATCTCCCGCAAACCAACCAGCCGGGGGCTGCGCGTCAGTTAGCATCCATGCTGCGACCTATTATCGAAGCGAACAACGGTCGCTGCTTTATGCTGTGCACTTCGCACGCGATGATGCGCGATCTGGCGGAACAATTCCGCGCCACCATGACGCTTCCCGTTCTGCTGCAGGGCGAAACCAGTAAAGGGCAACTGTTACAGCAGTTTGTCAGCGCAGGTAATGCGCTTCTGGTTGCCACCAGCAGCTTCTGGGAAGGCGTGGACGTGCGCGGTGATACGCTGTCGCTGGTGATAATCGACAAACTGCCGTTTACCTCGCCGGACGACCCGCTGTTAAAAGCCCGAATGGAGGATTGTCGACTGCGCGGCGGCGATCCGTTTGAAGACGTCCAGTTGCCGGATGCGGTCATCACCCTGAAGCAGGGGGTAGGGCGTCTGATACGTGATGCCGACGATCGCGGCGTGCTGGTGATTTGCGACAATCGTCTGGTTATGCGGCCATACGGCGCCACCTTCCTGGCGAGTCTTCCTCCTGCGCCGCGGACGCGTGACATAGCTCGCGCGGTTCGCTTTCTTGCCATACCAACGACTGAGTAATTTGTTACGGAGTGTGGTAAGATGCGCGCCAAATTTATTGATCTGATCACAAACACCCATGCGAATTCTGGCTATCGATACCGCCACAGAGGCGTGCTCTGTTGCCCTGTGGAATGACGGTACTATCAAGGCTCACTTTGAGCTTTGCCCACGAGAACACACCCAACGAATTTTACCGATGGTTCAGGAAATCCTGGCCGCTGGCGATCTCACGTTAACCGATATCGACGCCCTGGCGTTTGGTCGGGGTCCCGGCAGTTTCACCGGCGTGCGTATCGGTATTGGCATTGCTCAGGGGCTGGCGTTAGGCGCAAACTTACCGATGATCGGCGTCTCCACCCTGGCGACCATGGCGCAGGGCGCCTGGCGTAAGTCGGGCGCGACTCGTGTACTGGCGGCGATTGACGCGCGAATGGGCGAAGTCTACTGGGCCGAATACCAGCGTGATGACAACGGCAACTGGCAAGGTGAAGAAACCGAAGCGGTGTTAACCCCCGAGCAGGTACATGAGCGTTTACTGCAGCTTTCTGGCGAGTGGGTAACTGTTGGGACGGGGTGGCCAGCCTGGCCTGAGCTTGGTAAAGACAGCGGTCTGACGCTCAGCGATGGTGACGTGCTGCTTCCTGCGGCTGAAGATATGCTGCCTGTCGCCGCGCAAATGCTGGCTGCGGGTAAGACCGTAGCGGTCGAACACGCGGAACCGGTTTATTTACGTAACACCGTGGCGTGGAAGAAACTTCCCGGTAAAGAATGAATCTTAGTAGTACATCCCCGGTTAATTTTCATAGACGTCGGTGCACAGCATTGTGAACAGGCCGGGGCAGAAGCTAAGAAAAGGGAGTCGCAATATGGCGGTGCAAAAGCAGTTATTGAAAGGTGTGTTGGCGGGGGCCTTGGCGTTAATGCTTAGCGGCTGCGTCACCATCCCGGATGCGATTAAAGGTTCGAGCCCGATGCCGCAGCAGGATCTGGTGCGGGTGATGAATGCGCCGCAGCTGTATGTCGGACAGGAAGCGCGTTTTGGTGGCAAAGTGGTGGATATTCAGAACCAGCAGGGAAAATCCCGTCTGGAAATTGCCACCGTTCCGCTCGATAGCGGTGCGCGTCCAGTGCTGGGTGAAGCCTCTCGCGGGCGTATATATGCTGATGTAAATGGTTTCCTCGACCCGGTGGACTTTCGCGGGCAACTGGTCACCGTCGTCGGCCCGATTAGCGGTACGGTGGACGGAAAAATAGGTAATACGCCGTATAAATTCATGCTGATGCAGGTAACCGGTTATAAACGCTGGCATATTACTCAGCAGATTGTCATGCCGCCTCAGCCTATCGACCCCTGGTTCTACGGTGCGCGTGGCTGGCCTTACGGTGGCTATGGTGG
This sequence comes from Citrobacter sp. ABFQG, assembly GCF_004322975.1. NCBI lineage: Bacteria > Pseudomonadati > Pseudomonadota > Gammaproteobacteria > Enterobacterales > Enterobacteriaceae > Citrobacter > Citrobacter sp. ABFQG. Next base: position 3,476,185 of record NZ_CP036435.1, on the reverse strand, counting down.
ATGGGGCTGGTACAATCCCGGCCCGGCACAGGTTCAGACCATAGTAACAGAGTAACTCTTTGTTTTATTGGTAAAAGAAACAGCGGCCCGTCCGCTGTTTCTGCATTAACGTGGATATAAGAAAAATAAATAGTGACGTGCTTCGCAACCTTGTCGTTGTGTAATAAACAAACTGGTACGCTGAGTTAATATTATGTTAACAGTTTGTTTATTGCCTGGGGTTGTGATGACGACGAATACGCATTTTAGAGGTGATGTATTGAAAAAGGTTTGGCTTAACCGTTATCCCGCTGGTGTTCCTGCGGAGATCAATCCTGACCGTTATCAATCCCTGGTGGAACTCTTTGAACACTCAGTAAGACGGTATGCCGATCAGCCCGCGTTTGTAAACATGGGGGAGGTGATGACCTTCCGCAAGCTTGAAGAGCGTAGCCGTGCGTTTGCCGCTTATTTGCAACAGGGGCTCGGGCTGAAAAAGGGCGATCGCGTCGCGCTGATGATGCCGAATCTGCTGCAATATCCGGTCGCACTGTTTGGGATTTTACGTGCCGGCATGATCGTCGTGAACGTAAACCCGCTGTACACGCCTCGCGAGCTGGAACATCAGCTCAACGATAGCGGCGCGTCGGCGATTGTCATCGTATCTAACTTTGCCCACACGCTGGAAAAAGTAGTCGACAAAACGTCTGTGCAACACGTGATCCTGACGCGTATGGGCGATCAGCTGTCCACCGCCAAAGGGACGCTGGTTAACTTCGTCGTCAAGTATATCAAGCGTCTGGTGCCGAAATATCACCTGCCGGATGCCATCTCGTTTCGCAGTGCGCTGCAAAACGGTTATCGCATGCAGTATGTGAAGCCCGAAGTCGTGTCGGAAGATTTGGCGTTCCTGCAATATACTGGCGGGACAACCGGCGTGGCGAAAGGCGCGATGCTTACACACCGCAACATGCTGGCTAACCTGGAGCAGGTTAACGCCACCTATGGCCCGTTGCTGCATCCGGGTAAAGAACTGGTGGTAACGGCCCTACCGCTGTATCACATTTTTGCGCTAACGATGAACTGCCTGCTGTTTATTGAGCTAGGTGGTCAAAACCTGCTGATTACTAACCCGCGTGATATTCCGGGGCTGGTAAAAGAGCTGGCGAAGTATCCATTTACCGCGATGACCGGTGTCAATACGTTGTTTAACGCGCTGCTGAATAACAAAGAGTTCCAGCAACTGGATTTCTCTTCACTCCACCTCTCGGCAGGCGGCGGAATGCCGGTTCAACAGGCGGTAGCTGAACGTTGGGTGAAGCTGACAGGTCAGTATCTGCTGGAAGGCTACGGCCTGACGGAGTGCGCGCCGTTGGTAAGCGTCAATCCTCACGATATCGACTACCACAGCGGCAGTATCGGGTTACCGGTGCCTTCCACCGAGGTCAAGCTGGTGGACGACGACGACAACGAAGTGCCGCCGGGAGAACCGGGGGAGCTCTGCGTGAAAGGCCCGCAGGTGATGCTGGGCTACTGGCAGCGACCAGACGCCACTGACGAAATCGTCAAAGACGGCTGGCTGCACACCGGCGATATTGCAGTGATGGATGATGAAGGCTTCCTGCGTATTGTCGATCGTAAGAAGGACATGATCCTCGTGTCCGGCTTTAACGTCTATCCGAACGAAATTGAAGACGTGGTTATGCAACATCCTGGCGTGCAGGAAGTGGCTGCGGTTGGTGTTCCGTCCGGCAGCAGCGGTGAAGCGGTAAAAATTTTCGTGGTGAAGAAAGACGCCTCGTTAACCGATGAAGCGCTGGTCACTTTCTGTCGTCGTCACCTGACGGGCTATAAAGTACCGAAGCTGGTGGAGTTTCGCGATGAGTTGCCGAAATCTAACGTCGGTAAAATTTTGCGACGAGAATTACGTGACGAAGCGCGCGCCAAAGTGGACAATAAAGGCTGAGCGTTAAGTCAGCCAGCAGAAAACGCCGGGTAATCCGGCGTTTTTTTTGGCGCAAACCTAAGAGAGCACGATTTGAATTATCAAATGATCACCACGGACGACGCGTTGGCCACGCTGTGCGAAGCCGTCCGTGAATTTCCGGCGATAGCCCTGGATACAGAATTTGTTCGCACGCGTACCTATTATCCGCAGTTGGGGCTGATCCAGCTGTTTGATGGCAAACACGTTGCTCTGATTGATCCGCAGGGGATCACCGACTGGTCGCCGCTGCGCGATATTCTGCGTGATACTGCCATCACCAAATTCCTACATGCAGGTAGCGAAGATCTGGAAGTGTTTCTCAACACTTTTGGCGAACTGCCGCAGCCGTTGATTGATACGCAAATTCTGGCTGCTTTTTGCGGTCGTCCGCTGTCGTGGGGCTTTGCCGCGATGGTGGAAGAGTTTACGGGCGTGGCGCTCGACAAAAGCGAGTCGCGTACCGACTGGCTGGCCAGACCGCTGACCGAGCGTCAGTGTGAGTACGCGGCGGCTGATGTCTGGTATCTATTACCGATCACCACAAAACTGATGGTCGAAACTGAAGCCAGCGGCTGGCTGCCAGCCGCACTGGACGAATGTCGCTTAATGCAGCAGCGTCGCCAGGAGGTTCTGGCACCTGAAGACGCATGGCGCGACATCACCAACGCCTGGCAACTGCGTACCCGTCAGTTGGCCTGCCTGCAACTGCTTGCCGACTGGCGACTGCGTAAAGCTCGTGAGCGCGATCTGGCGGTGAACTTTGTGGTGCGTGAAGAACACCTGTGGTCGGTCGCTCGTTATATGCCAGGGAGTCTGGGTGAGCTGGATAGTCTGGGACTTTCCGGCAGTGAAATTCGCTTCCACGGCAAGACGCTGATCTCCCTGGTAGAGAAGGCACAGGCCTTACCGGAAGAGTCGCTGCCGCAGCCGCTGCTGAATTTGATGGATATGCCAGGCTATCGCAAGGCGTTCAAAGCCATTAAGACGCTGGTTACTGAAGTGAGTGCGGAACATAATCTTAGCGTCGAGCTGCTTGCTTCGCGTCGTCAGATTAACCAGTTGCTCAACTGGCACTGGAAATTAAAGCCGCAGCAGTCCCTGCCGGAACTGATTTCCGGTTGGCGTGGCGAGTTGATGGCAGAACGACTCAACGCGCTGCTGCAGGAATACCCACAGTAGAAAACCTAAAAAAACGGGAGCTGGCGCTCCCGTTTTTAATCGGATTTGAGTTAGCGACACAGTGCCTGACGAATGGCTTCACCTACCTGTTGGGTGGTGGCGCAGCCTTTCATATCTGGCGTTTTCGGGCCGCTGGCAATGACCTGCTCAATTGCCGCCAGAATACCGTCGTGGGCGGCTTTATAGTTGGCATCACCGTTGCCAAGGAAGTCGAGCATCATGGCTCCAGCCCAGATAGTCGCTATAGGGTTGGCGATATTCTGACCGTAGATATCCGGGGCCGAACCGTGTACCGGCTCGAACAGGGACGGGAAGGTGCGTTCCGGATTTAAGTTGGCAGAAGGCGCAATGCCAATCGTTCCGGTACAGGCTGGACCGAGATCGGAGAGGATGTCACCAAACAGGTTGGAAGCAACCACGACGTCAAATCGCTCAGGCTGCATGACAAAGCGGGCGCACAGAATATCAATATGCTGTTTATCCCAGCGGATCTCAGGATAGTGTGACGCCATCGCTTCGACGCGTTCATCCCAGTAGGGCATGCTGATGGCCAGCCCATTGGATTTGGTCGCCGAAGTCAACGTTTTGCGTGGGCGACTTTGTGCCAGTTCAAAGGCAAAACGCAAAATTCGGTCGACGCCACGGCGGGTGAAGACCGACTCCTGGATCACCATCTCGTGTTCAGTACCTTCGCTCACGCGTCCGCCGAGGGCAGAGTATTCTCCCTCGGTGTTTTCGCGTACGACGTAGAAATCAATGTCGCCAGGCTGCTTGCCAACCAGTGGGCAAGGAACTCCCGGAAACAGGCGCACCGGTCGCAGGTTGACGTACTGGTCAAATTCGCGGCGAAACTTAAGCAGCGAACCCCATAATGAGATGTGGTCAGGCACGGTGTCCGGCCAGCCAACCGCGCCAAAATAGATAGCATCGAAGGATTGCAACTGCTCATGCCAGTCATCGGGCATCATTTTGCCGTGATGGGCGTAGTATTCGCAGCTGGCCCATTCCATTTGCTCAAAGCTGAGCGACAACCCCCAACGCTCGGCGGCTGCCTGCAAAACATGAATGCCCTCAGGCAGGACTTCTTTACCAATGCCATCTCCGGGGATAGCGGCGATACGCCAGGTTTTCTTCATAGCAGCTCTCACTTGTGCGCCATCAAAATTGACTTTCCCCTTATCCTATAATTGACTGATTAATAGTTAATCCCCCTAACTGGTGAAACATAAAACACAGATCATGAATAATCTGCCGCTGCTAAAAGATTTACGCGTCTTTATGCTGGTTGCCCGTCGTGCAGGATTTGCCGCTGTTGCCGAGGAACTGGGCGTATCACCGGCTTTTATCAGTAAGCGCGTTGCCCTGCTGGAGCAAACGCTGAATGTTGTGCTGCTGCATCGAACAACGCGGCGCGTAACCATCACGGAAGAGGGGGAGCGGATCTACGAATGGGCGCAGCGGATCCTACAGGATGTCGATCAAATGATGGACGAGCTTTCTGATGCCAGGCAGGTCCCGCGGGGGATGCTACGTATTATTAGTAGCTTTGGTTTTGGCCGCCGGGTGGTGGCTCCGGCGCTGTCGGCGCTGGCAAAAGAGTACCCGCAGTTAGAACTGAGGTTCGATGTTGAAGATCGTCTGGTGGATATGGTGAATGAGGGCATCGATCTTGATATTCGTATCGGGGATGATATCGCGCCGAACCTGATTGCCCGCAAGCTGGCGACTAACTACCGTATTTTGTGCGCCTCGCCGGAATTTTTGACGCAGCATGGGACGCCGAAGCAACTCAACGATCTTGCCACTCTTCCTTGTCTGGTCATCAAAGAGCGCGACCATCCGTTTGGTATCTGGCAAATGCGCAATAAAGAGGGCGATCATTCGATTAAAGTTACGGGGCCTCTGTCATCTAATCATGGCGAAGTGGTACATCAGTGGTGCCTTGATGGGCAGGGAATAGCCCTGCGGTCATGGTGGGACGTTTGCGACAACATTACCAGCGGAAACCTGATACACATATTGCCCGAGTATTATCAACCAGCAAATATTTGGGCGGTGTATGTTTCCCGGCTGGCGACGTCGGCAAAAATCCGTATTACGGTCGAGTATTTGCGCCGCTATTTTACCGAAAACTATCCAAAGTTCACTTTGGAATAAAAGTGCAACAGGTTGGCAAGAAACAGAAAATAAAAAAGGCAGAATAATCTGCCTTTTTTGTAACGATGACTCTCTGAGCAAAGCCGTTATTTAGATTCTTCGGCTTCAGGTAATGTCACGTTAAGTTCGAGGATAGAAATATCGCCGTCTTTTTGCTCAAGCTGTACGGTCACCATTTCAGGATCAATTTGTACATACTTGCAGATAACCTCGAGAATATCTTTCCTCAACTGCGGTAAATAATGTGGCTCGGCGTCACTACGACGGCGTTCCGCAACAATAATCTGCAGTCGCTCTTTAGCGATGTTCGCTGTGCTCTTTTTCCGCGAGAGAAAAAAATCCAGTAATGCCATAACTTATCCTCCGAACAGGCGTTTGAGGAAACCTTTCTTCTCTTCTTCAATGAAGCGGAAAGGACGTTCTTCTCCCAACAGACGGTCTACGGTATCAGCATAGGCTTTACCGGCATCAGCATTGATGTCGAGAATAACCGGCTCACCCTGGTTAGACGCGCGCAGGACTGACTGATCTTCAGGAATCACGCCAACCAGCTTGATTCGCAGAATTTCCAGTACGTCTTCCATGCTCAGCATGTCACCTTTATTTACGCGGCCAGGGTTGTAGCGCGTCAGCAACAAATGCTCTTTAATCGGATCTTCACCGTTTTCCGCACGACGAGATTTCGACGCCAGAATACCCAGAATACGGTCAGAGTCACGTACAGAGGAAACTTCCGGGTTAGTGGTGATTATCGCTTCATCGGCAAAATACAGGGCCATCAGCGCACCGGTTTCAATACCCGCCGGAGAGTCGCAGACAATGAAGTCGAATTCCATCGTTTTCAGATCGTCCAGAACTTTCGCGACGCCTTCACGCGTCAGCGCGTCTTTATCGCGAGTCTGTGAGGCCGGAAGAATAAAGAGATTTTCGGTACGCTTATCTTTGATTAACGCCTGATTTAACGACGCATCTCCCTGAATAACGTTGACGAAGTCATAAACGACGCGGCGTTCACAACCCATAATCAGATCAAGGTTACGCAGGCCGATATCAAAATCAATAACGACAGTTTTCTTTCCCTTCTGGGCCAAACCTGTAGCGATGGCCGCGCTGGAGGTGGTTTTGCCAACGCCCCCTTTACCCGAAGTAACAACAATAATGCGTGCCATAGAAATTCCTTGTTAAAAAGGGATCAATTCAACGGTTGAACTGTCAAAGCGTTCTCTGCTAATTGCAGACGTGCCGCTTTGCCATAAAATTCTGCTGGGATTTTATCACTCAGCCAATAAACACCTGCGATAGACACCAGTTCTGCCGTCAGATGGGTACAAAAAATTTGCGCTTCCCGATCACCGCTAGCGCCTGCCAACGCCCGGCCTCTCATCATTCCATAAACATGAATATTGCCATCAGCGATAAGCTCTGCGCCTGCACTGACGTGGCTTGTAACAATCAGATCACATTGTGGTGCATAAATGCGCTGACCGGAACGAACCGGCACATTTATTAATCGTGTTTTTGTGATGGGAGTAACGTTTTGCGGCGGAGCGACGTGAGCCGGGGCCTCAACGGGCGCAGGACGAATAGCTTTTTCTTTACCTTCTGTCAGTAAAGGAAGACCCATTTCGTCGATTTCAGCCTTGAGTCTGGCGTCTTTGCATCCGCTAACGCCGATAATGCGCAATCCAGTAGACGCGACAACTTTCTGCAACGCTGACCAGTTTACCGGGCTTTCAAGACCACTCACGTTAACCACGACGGGAGCATGTTTTAAAAAAGCAGGTGCCTGCGCGATTTTGTCTTCCAACGCCTGACGAATAACCTCGGGTTCTGCTTCATGTAAGTGAACCACTGATAAGGTGAAGCTACTGCCTTTAAGCTCGATTGGCGTGTTTGACATCCTGGCCTTACTCAATTTGCTATTTATCATCCCCAGCGCGGGGTGATATTCCGAAGACTATAAGGCATGTTATAGTCAGTATTATATTGAGGCAAGCCACCATTCCGTGAATTCAGAGTAAAAGATATGTTTTGTGTGATCTACCGAAGCAGTAAACGTGACCAGACCTATTTATATGTCGAAAAAAAAGACGATTTCTCGCGAGTTCCTGAAGAACTGATGAAAGGATTTGGTCAGCCGACGCTGGCAATGATGCTGCCGCTTGATGGCCGTAAAAAGCTCGTTAATGCCGATCTGGAAAAAGTAAAACAGGCACTCACCGAGCAGGGCTATTATTTACAAATACCACCACCGCCAGAAGATTTACTTAAACAGCATCTGGCTGCGGCGAAACAAAATACACCAGACGCTAAACGTTAAACTGCATCCGGCAGCAGCACGCCCCATCGATGCAGTACCTGAAATCGATAACTACGTTAGGGGAAAATAATGTATCAACATCATAACTGGCATGGTGCTCTGCTGGATTATCCGGTGAGTAAGGTGGTTTGCGTAGGGAGTAACTATGCCAACCACATTAAAGAGATGGGCGGAACCCCTCCGGAAGAGCCGGTGTTGTTTATCAAACCGGAAACTGCGCTGTGCGATTTGCGCCAGCCGCTGGTGATCCCATCTGATATGGGTTCAGTTCACCATGAAGTTGAGCTGGCGGTACTGATTGGCGCGACCCTACGTCAGGCGACGGAAGAACATGTGCGCAAAGCCATCGCGGGCTATGGCGTCGCGTTGGATCTGACCCTGCGTGATATTCAGGGCAAAATGAAGAAAGCGGGGCAGCCGTGGGAAAAAGCGAAAGGTTTTGATAACTCTTGCCCGCTGTCGGGGTTTATTCCGGTGGCCGAGTTTAACGGCGATCCGCAGGATACGATGCTGGGGTTAACGGTCAACGGTGAAACACGCCAGCACGGCTCCACGGCGGATATGATCCATCAAATCGTTCCTTTGATTGCCTATATGAGTCGTTTCTTTACCCTCAAAGCGGGCGATGTTGTGTTGACGGGGACTCCAGCAGGTGTTGGGCCGTTAAACAGCGGTGATGAGCTGGCCATCAGTTTTCATGGTCAAACGCTGACGACACGCGTGCTGTAATCTCTTCTTGCCGCCTTTTCGGGCGGCAAAACTTGCATCAGCGTGCCAGACTGGTTATAAGGTGCAGCTTTATTGCAATAGCGGATACCCTGATGAGCGACATACCTTTCTGGCAAAGTAAAACCCTGGATGAAATGACCGATGCCGAGTGGGAGTCATTATGTGACGGGTGTGGTCAATGCTGCCTGCATAAGCTGATGGATGAAGACACCGACGAAATTTATTTTACCAACGTCGCGTGTAAGCAGCTCAATATCAAAACCTGTCAATGCCGTAATTACGAACGCCGATTCGAGTACGAGCCTGACTGTATCAAACTGACGCGCGATAATCTGCCTACCTTTGAATGGCTGCCGATGACCTGTGCTTATCGTCTGTTAGCGGAAGGTAAAGGGCTGCCGGAGTGGCATCCACTGCTGACGGGGTCCAAAGCGGCAATGCACGGCGAGCGTATTTCAGTACGTCATATTGCGGTGAAAGAATCGGAAGTGCGTGACTGGCAGGATCATATTTTGAACAAACCTTCATGGGCGGACTAAGCCGCCCATCGATTAGCAGGCGTAAGGGCTTAAGACTTTTTCGCCTGATACATCTCATCTCCATGGTTGTCATCTTCAACCCAGAAATTGATGTTGAATTGGGCGTCGTCGCTTAATTCAACGCGATGCCAGTACTGCGGCGGGCTGGTCGCGAACTGACCGGCATTAATTACCACTTTTACTTCAGGCTCTTTTGCGTCTTCATTGGCAAAACCGTAATACGTTACCGTACCTTCCATCACACAAAGCTGGCCAAAAACGCCTGCTGCAGTGTTATGGTGAGAAAGAAGTGCTGCGGGGACATTGTCTTTGGTAAAGAAGGGAGTAGAGCGTTTAACTTTCCAGTTTGCCGGGATGCGTAAATGGGACATAAGACATCTCCTTGGTGTGGCATCTATAAGATGTATTTAATATACATCTTATAGATGCCAGCAGGCAATGAATTTAAGCCAAAAAAAACGCTCCCGAAGGAGCGTCTCTGTTAGCGACCGAAGAGGTCACGTTTTTTCGGTTTGAACGGCTGTGCTATCACCACCAGCACGGCGACTACCAGGTAGGCGGCGAAGATCCCCAACAGCCACTGCGGCATTTCCAGGGTTAAAAAAGACCACTGGCGCTCAGCACAGTCACCGGACGCTAAAAACACCTGCGGCAGCCATTTGTCCAGTGGCAGCCAGCTTGGGAAGCGTGCGGCAAAATCACAGGTCATAAACGGGGACGGGTGCAGCTGAATCATGGTGTGTTCATATGCTAACTGAAGTCCGCGCCAGGCACTGTAAATCCAGATTATCATCGCCACATAGCGCAGCGGTGTTTTTGGTGCAATAGCACCCACCAGCCCTGCACCCATCACGCCAAATAATGCGCTACGTTCGTAAATACACAACACGCAAGGTTTTAGCAGCATGACGTGCTGGAACCACAGCGCAACGAGCTCCAGCGCAAAGGCGGTTAACGCCAACAATAACCATGCCCCACGACCTCGGGAGCACTGGTTTAAAAATCGCAACATAATCATTTCCCTGCAACATGCGTAGAGACCGCAGTTTAAACCAATTCACTTTATGCGCCACTAGCGGGAATTGAAAATTTGCGTAATCGGATAATTATCATGCAAAAAGTCAAACCGGGCAGTGATTTGCCCGGTTAATTGTTATGAAAGTGTAGCTAACCAGCCCGTTTGGGTCATCCACTCGGTCACCGGGACAAGCGTGAACTCGACGCAAAGCAGACCGACGAGCGTCAGGACGAGAGTATAAGGCAGAGCCATCCACACCATGCGACCATACGAGAGGCGAATTAACGGCGCCAGTGCAGAGGTCAGCAGGAACAGGAATGCAGCCTGGCCGTTCGGAGTTGCCACCGAAGGCAGGTTGGTCCCGGTATTGATCGCCACCGCTAACAGCTCATACTGATTGAGGCTGATGGTCCCCTGTTCCAGCGCGGCTTTGGCCTCGTTAATGTAAATGGTGCCGACAAATACGTTATCAGAAATAGAAGACAGCAGGCCATTGAAGAGGTAGAACAGCGTCAGTTGGGCATGTTCGGAGGATTGCAATACAAACTGAATGATCGGCGAAAAGAGCTGTTGATCGATAATCACCGCAACAACAGAGAAGAACACGGTCAGCAGGGCGGTGAAGGGCAGCGACTCGGTAAAGGCTTTACCTATCGCATGTTCGTCGGTGACTCCCGTCAAGGAGGTTGCCAGAATGATGACCGACAAACCGATCAATCCGACTTCTGCCAGATGCAGGGCCAACGCAACTACCAGCCAGACGCCAATAATAGCCTGGACAATCAGTTTGATTTTGTCCTGGCGGGTACGTTGCTGGCGGCTCTGATCGTCAAACTGTTGCAGGACATCACGAACGGTCTCCGGCAGCGTTTCGCCATAGCCAAACCAGCGCAATTTCTCGACCAGTACACAGGTTAACAGGCCGCAAATCAGTACCGGGACGGTAACCGGCGACATGCGTAGGAAAAAGTCGCCAAAATGCCAGCCAGCCGCTTTGGCGATAATCAGGTTTTGTGGCTCGCCCACCATGGTCATCACGCCGCCTAACGCCGTACCGACACCCGCGTGCATCATCAGGCTACGCAGAAAACCACGGAACTGCTCAAGAACGACCTTATTGTGCTGATCGATATGGCTGTCATCGAGCATGTTGTTGTCTTCCGCGCGGGAAGAGGCAACGCGATGGTAGATGCCATAAAAACCGACCGCAACGCTGATTACCACGGCCACGACGGTCAGCGCATCAAGGAACGCCGAGAGGAAAGCGGCCGCAACACAAAATGCCAGCGACAGCAGCGTTTTGGAGCGAATAGTGAGTAGCAGACGCGTGAAAATAAACAGTAGCAGCTGCTTCATAAAGTAGATGCCTGCCACCATAAACATCAGCAGCAATAACACCTCAAGGTTTGCGGCAACCTCTTCACGAACATGCGTTGCGCTGGTCATACCAATAATGACAGCTTCGATAGCCAACAGCCCGCCAGGCAGCAGTGGGTAGCATTTTAACGCCATCGCCAGCGTGAAAATGAACTCGGCCACCAGCAACCAGCCGGCGATAAAAGGGTTGATGAAAAAAATAATCGGGTTAACGACTAAGAAGACAAGCAGTGCAAGTTTGTACCAGTCTGGTGATTGACCTAAAAAATTGCGCCACATCGCGCGGCCCCATGATAGCTCCATGGTGATTTCCCTACCTTTAAAAATGAAATCATATTTTTATGTTTGACCGCAAAGCTTAGCGGGAGGAGGGAGTACAGGCAAGCTATTCACAAGACTGGCAAGGTTGGCTGTACTGTAGCGTTATTTGGAAAATGAAGCCTTGATCCACTTTTTCTTCATTGCGTCAGCTATCAGCTAAGATACCCATCTGGTATGATGTGTGTAACTATGTTTTGCTGTGTAATGGAATTTTTACTATGGTCATTAAGGCGCAAAGCCCGGCTGGGTTCGCGGAAGAGTACATCATTGAAAGTATCTGGAATAACCGCTTCCCACCTGGCACTATTTTGCCCGCTGAACGTGAACTCTCCGAACTTATTGGGGTGACACGTACCACGCTACGCGAAGTATTGCAGCGTCTGGCGCGAGATGGCTGGTTGACCATTCAACACGGCAAACCGACGAAGGTAAATAACTTCTGGGAAACTTCCGGGCTGAATATTCTTGAAACGCTGGCGCGCCTCGATCACGAGAGTGTTCCGCAGCTGATTGATAATCTGCTGTCTGTGCGTACCAATATTTCGACGATCTTTGTTCGTACTGCGTTTCGCCAGCATCCTGATAAAGCACAGGAGGTTCTGGCGACGGCAAATCAGGTGGCTGACCACGCTGACGCATTTGCCGATCTGGACTATAACATTTTCCGCGGTCTGGCATTTGCCTCCGGCAATCCGATTTACGGTTTGATCCTCAACGGTATGAAAGGATTATATACCCGCATTGGCCGCCATTATTTTGCCAACCCGGAAGCGCGCGCGCTGGCGCTGAGCTTCTACCACAAGCTGTCAGAACTCTGCGAGCAGGGTGCTCATGAGCAGGTGTATGAAACGGTGCGCCGCTACGGTCACGACAGTGGCGAGATTTGGCATCGTATGCAGAAGAATCTGCCGGGCGATTTGGCGATTCAGGGCCGTTAATCGCTCAAAGCCGGATGGCGACGCCAAAGCGTCTTATCCGGCCTGGAATGCATGCACTTCGTAGGCCGGATAAGGTGTTTACACCGCCTCCGGCAATAAGATTTACAGACCGTTCATCCTTGGCGGACAACGCTCCAACAGCTCCACGCTGCCATCTTCATTCTGCTGCTCCAGCATCACATCAAAACCCCAAAGCCGGTGTACATGCTTGAGCACTTCTTTGCGTCCTTTATCCAACGGTGCGCGGTTATGCGGAATATAGCGCAAGGTGAGCGAACGGTCGCCACGCAGATCGACATTCCAGATTTGAATATTCGGCTCCAGGTTGCTCAGGTTGTATTGCGACGACAACCTGTTGCGGATCTCACGATATCCTTCCTCGTTATGAATCGCAGAAATCTCCAGATAGTTGTGACGATCGTCATCCAGCACGGTGAACAGGCGGAAATCGCGCATTACCTTCGGTGACAGGAACTGGCTGATAAAACTCTCATCTTTGAAATCGCGCATCGCGAAATGCAGGGTTTCCAGCCAGTCGGAACCCGCTATATCCGGGAACCAGTATTTGTCCTCCTCGGTCGGCGACTGACAAATACGTTTGATATCCTGGAACATGGCAAACCCCAGGGCATAAGGGTTTATCCCGCTATACCACGGGCTGTTGTAGGGTGGCTGAAATACCACATTGGTATGGCTATGCAGAAACTCCAGCATAAACCGTTCGGTGACTTTACCTTCATCATAAAGGTGGTTCAGGATGGTGTAATGCCAGAAAGTGGCCCAGCCCTCGTTCATCACCTGCGTCTGTTTCTGCGGATAAAAATACTGGCTGACCTTGCGTACAATGCGTAACACCTCACGCTGCCAGGACTCCAGTAGCGGCGCGTTTTTTTCCATAAAATACAGCAGATTTTCTTGCGGCTCGGAAGGATATCGCCGCGCTTCGGAAATGGTTTTCTCTTCCTCTTTCTTCGGCAGCGTGCGCCACAACATATTGACCTGACTTTGCAGATACTCTTCACGACTTTTCTGCCGGGCTTTCTCTTCCTGTAGGGAGATTTTTTGCGGGCGTTTGTAACGGTCAACGCCGTAGTTCATCAGCGCATGGCAGGAGTCGAGGAGCTTTTCGACTTCATCCACCCCGTAGCGTTCTTCACACTGGGTTATATAGTTTCGTGCGAAGATTAGGTAATCGACGATGGAACTGGCATCCGTCCAGCTACGAAACAGGTAGTTGTTTTTGAAGAAGGAGTTGTGTCCGTAGCAGGCATGCGCCATCACCAGCGCCTGCATGGTGATGGTGTTCTCCTCCATCAGATACGCGATACACGGATTGGAGTTGATAACAATCTCATAGGCCAGTCCCTGCTGACCATGCTTATACAAGCGCTCGGTTTCAATAAACTTTTTACCAAACGACCAGTGAGGATAGTTGATCGGCATCCCGACGCTGGAGTAAGCGTCCATCATCTGTTCGGAGGTGATCACCTCGATTTGGTGCGGGTAGGTATCCAGTTTGTAGAGTTTCGCCACGCGATCTATCTCTGCCAGATAGACATCCAGCAGATCAAACGTCCAGTCGGGTCCATCGCTTAACCGTGTGCTGTCCTTGTTCATGGAATCAATCGTAGCCATTCGCGCACCCTCATTGTTGGCGGCACTCTCTGTCTGGAGTACCTCATTTCAAGCATAGAACATGGTGTTAAAAAACGTGCTGCGGCAGAAATTTTTTCTTTGCGATTTCTCGTTAGCGAGGCGTTGAAAAACGGCATTGCCGCAAAATTTTATGCTGGATAAAAATAACGCACAGCAGGAGATGCCAAAGCAGAGAGTTCCCCGCCATCACCGCTATATGTGAGATAAGTCACCATAAAAAAGCCATATGTTGAATAATATTTTCAACTGAGTTATCAAGATGTAATTAGATGATTGTTCTTTTACTGTTAACGGAGTGGCTATGCGAGTTGTCATACTGGGAAGTGGTGTCGTTGGCGTGACCAGCGCCTGGTACTTAAGTCAGGCTGGACACGATGTCACCGTCATTGATCGTGAGCCCGGTCCGGCACTGGAAACCAGTGCGGCGAACGCGGGGCAAATATCTCCAGGTTATGCGGCACCATGGGCGGCACCAGGCGTACCGCTTAAAGCAATCAAATGGATGTTTCAGCGCCACGCTCCGTTGGCCGTTCGTCTTGACGGAACCCAGTTCCAGTTGAAATGGATGTGGCAGATGCTGCGCAACTGCGACACCAGCCACTACATGGAAAATAAAGGACGCATGGTGCGACTGGCGGAATACAGCCGTGATTGTCTGAAAGCGCTGCGCGCCTCTACCGGTATTGAGTATGAAGGACGTCAGGGCGGAACCCTGCAACTGTTCCGTACCGCTCAACAGTATGAGAACGCCACTCGCGACATCGCCGTGCTCGAAGACGCTGGCGTGCCATATCAGCTCCTGGAAGCAAATCGTCTGGCGGAAGTCGAACCGGCACTGGCAGAAGTGGCGCACAAACTGACCGGCGGTCTGCGTTTACCGAATGATGAAACCGGCGACTGCCAGTTGTTTACCCAGCGTCTGGCGCAGATGGCGGAGCAGGCGGGCGTTAAGTTTCGCTTTAACACCCCGGTCGATAAGCTGCTGAGCGATGGTGAGCAGATTTATGGCGTCCAGTGCGGCGAAGAGATTATCAAAGCCGATGCCTATGTGATGGCGTTTGGTTCGTACTCCACTGCGATGCTGAAAGGGATCGTTGATATCCCGGTCTATCCGCTCAAAGGCTATTCGTTGACTATTCCGGTAGCGCAAGACGACGGCGCGCCGGTTTCTACTATCCTTGATGAAACCTACAAAATCGCTATTACCCGCTTTGACAATCGTATTCGGGTTGGCGGCATGGCGGAGATTGTCGGTTTTAATACAGAGCTGCTACAACCTCGTCGTGAAACGCTGGAAATGGTCGTACGCGATCTCTTCCCGCGCGGCGGTCATGTGGAGCAGGCAACCTTCTGGACTGGACTGCGTCCGATGACGCCGGACGGTACGCCGGTGGTGGGGCGCACCCGCTTTAAGAATCTGCTGCTCAATACCGGCCACGGCACGCTGGGCTGGACCATGGCCTGCGGTTCCGGTCAGTTGCTGAGCGATATCCTTTCTGGCCGTACGCCAGCCATACCTTATGACGATCTGAGCGTGGCGCGTTACAGTCCGGGGTTTACCCCCTCTCGTCCACGGCATTTACATGGCGCACATAACTGATAAGGACGTGAGATGACCCGCCCGATACTGGCCAGCATTGACCTGCAGGCGTTGAAACAAAATCTGACCATTACCCGCCAGGCAGCGCCGGACGCTCGCGTCTGGTCGGTGGTGAAAGCCAATGCATATGGACACGGCATTGAACGCGTCTGGAATGCGCTGGGCACAACCGATGGTTTTGCCATGCTCAATCTTGAAGAGGCGATAACCCTGCGCGAGCGCGGATGGAAAGGCCCGATACTCATGCTGGAGGGTTTTTTCCACGCTGAAGACCTGACGGTATATGACAATTATCGACTGACCACCTGTGTACACAGTAACTGGCAGCTAAAAGCATTGCAGAATGCCCGCCTCAAAGCACCGCTCGATGTTTACCTGAAGGTGAACAGCGGTATGAACCGGCTTGGGTTTTTACCGGAAAGAGTTCCAACGGTCTGGCAACAGCTGCGGGCGATGCCCAACGTCGGCGAAATGACGCTGATGTCGCATTTTGCAGATGCAGAGCACCCGGAAGGTATCCAGGAAGCAATGGCGCGTATTGCGCTGGCAACAGAAGGACTGGAGTGCAGACGGTCACTGTCGAATTCGGCCGCCACGCTGTGGCACCCTGAAGCGCATTATGACTGGGTTCGTCCGGGCATTATTTTGTATGGCGCGTCGCCTTCGGGACAATGGCGGGACATCGCCAACACCGGCCTGAAGCCAGTGATGACTCTGAGCAGCGAGATAATCGGCATACAAACGCTGAAAGCTGGCGATCGGGTGGGTTACGGTGGCCGTTACACCGCCAGCGGCGAGCAGCGCATTGGAATAGTGGCGACCGGCTATGCAGACGGTTATCCGCGCCATGCGCCAAGCGGAACGCCTGTGCTGGTGGACGGTGTACGTACCGGGACGGTGGGGACAGTCTCAATGGATATGCTGGCGGTAGATCTGACACCGTGCCCGCAGGCAGGGATCGGGACACCGGTAGAGCTGTGGGGCAAAGAGATTAAAATTGACGATGTAGCTACCTCAGCAGGAACGGTGGGCTACGAGTTGATGTGTTCTTTGGCGCTGCGCGTACCGGTTGTGACGGTGTAACTTTTGTTTGCCGGGTAAGGCGCTGCCGCCACCCGGCAAACAACATCCTCTTTACTCATCCTCGTCTTCAGCAACGCGAACACCGACCTTCAGCACTGCATTATCTTCCTTCTCGGCCACCGTCCAGATCATGCCAGCGAATTCCACCTGGTCACCGACGACCGGCGCGGCACCAAGCAGATGCTGGACAATTTCACCCAGCGTTTGCTGCTTATCACGATACTCTGTGCCATCATCCAGGCCATAAATCAGCGCCACATCGGCATATTTCGCGCTGGCTTCCAGAATAAAATCACCGAAGAAGCGCTGGTCTAACGACACCGGTGGCGACTGGCTGAATAGCTTGCCGAGAGCTGGGAGATCGCGCTCGCGACCAATAACACACAATACGTCGCCTTCGCGCAGACGCGTGCTGCCGGAGGGGTGAAACAGCACGTTGTCACGAAACAGGGCGGCTATTCGCGTTTCTTCCGGCATATGCAGGTCGCGCAGCGCGGCACCCACACACCACTTATCTGCGCTGAGCTGATAAACAAACTGCTCCCACGGGTTATCTGGGTGAATATCGAGACCAATGCGCGAAACGGGCCAGCCGACAGGAGGGACCACCACCTTGGCTTTTTTCGCGGCCCATGAAAGTGACGTTCCCTGAAACAGCAACGAGATCAGTACCACGAAAAAGGCGACGTTAAAGAACAGGCGCGCGTTCTCCAGGCCCGCCATCATTGGGAAGACGGCGAGGATGATCGGCACCGCGCCGCGCAAACCCACCCAACTGATGAAAATACGCTCGCGCAGATTAAAGCCACGAAACGGCAGCAGTCCGGCGAAGACCGAAAGCGGGCGGGCAATGAATATCATCCACGCAGACAAAATCAGCGCAGGGATTGCGATAGGCAGCAGGTCGGACGGCGTAACCAGCAGTCCAAGCACCAGGAACATGGCGATTTGTGCCAGCCAGGCCAGACCGTCGAAGTTTTGCAGAATACCAAATCGGTTGCGGATGGGGCGATTCCCCAGCAGGAAACCACACAGATAAACCGCCAGAATACCGCTGCCTTCCAGCGCAGTGGTCAGGGCAAAAATCAGGATCCCACCGCTTAACGCCAAGAGTGGATACAGTCCGGCAGGCAGAGAAATGCGGTTAATCATCTGCTGGAGCATATATCCACCGCCAAGACCGATAGCGATTCCTAAGCCAAACTGCTGGATAATGTGCACCGCGAACATCCAGCTTAAGCCGGACTCGTGATTTTGGATCATGGCGATGAGTGTGATGGTCAAAAACACGGCCATCGGGTCATTACTACCGGATTCAATTTCCAGCGTAGAGCCAACGCGTTCGTTAAGTCCCTTACCGCCAAGCAGGGAAAAGACCGCCGCGGCGTCAGTTGAACCAACAATCGCGCCAATCAGCAGCCCTTCGATAAGATCCAGATGAAACAGCCACGCGGCCATCATGCCAGTGAGTCCGGAAGTAATCAGCACACCGACCGTCGCCAACGATAGCGCCGGGCCTAACGCAACGCGAAAAGAGCTGGCCTGAGTGCGCATGCCGCCGTCGAGTAGGATAACCGCCAGTGCCAGGTTACTCACCATGTAGGCGAAAGGATAGTTATCGAAAGGTATGCCGCCAATACCATCCACACCCGCTAACATACCGATAGCGAGAAATATCACGAGAATTGGGATACCGAGACGTGATGAGAATGAACTGAGTAAGATACTGCAGGTGACGAGAACGGAACCCAAAATAAAAAGGCTAATAATTGCTGCGGCATCCAACGTTCGGTTACTCCTGAATTACGCTGTTTCGTATTAATAAACCCTACCATAATAACGACAGAAACAGCGTTTTACTTAGCCCCATTAGCTGCTTTTTTTACGATTTTAGTACCGGATGCCCACTTAAGGTGAGCTGAGTGCTGTTTTTATCGTTTTTCAGCACCGCTCTGGCTCCCAGCGGCAGGGTGACGGTGCGTTGTTCATGGCCAAAATCGAGGCCGCCGATCAACGGAACGGACAGCCTGGTGCGCAGAAAATCACAAACTGAATCAAGATTGTAACCAGCGTCGTAATCATTCGGCGCGCTGCCGCTAAAACTGCCGAGGATAATGGCGTTTTGCTGGGCCAGTATTCCCGCGTGGTACAGTTGCAGCAGCATGCGCTCGACACGGAATGGATGCTCGTTAATGTCTTCCAGCACCAAAATGCCGTTTTTGATGGCCGGCATCCACGGTGTACCCATCAGCGAAATGATCATCGCCAGATTTCCGCCCCACAGTGTACCTTCAGTCGCGCACTGCGGACCGTCACCCTGCCATTCGAGGGTAAATTGGGCATTACGCAATGCTTGCCAGAAATGGTGCTCGGTGAATGTGTTCATCTCCTCGGCACCGAAGTTGGCCGCCAGCATCGGGCCGCTGAAGCTAATCACATTCCCTTGAGCCAGTAGACCACACTGGATCGCCGTAAAATCGCTGTGCCCGCACAGCAGCAGCGGATCTTGTTGCTGGCGGGCTGCCAGCCCTTGCCAGTCAATATCTTCCAGTAAACGGCTCGCGCCATAGCCGCCACGTACCGCCATCACAATGGTATTGGGGGTTTTCAGATTAACGAGCGAGTTCACATCAGCAAGCCTTTCTGCCTCTGTACCCGCAAAACGCTGGCAGCGGCGCGCAATGACCGCTGAATTATCGACCTGATGACCGGCCTCAGTAAGACGTGCAAGCCCACGTAACGCAGCCTGCTGATTGATACAGTAGCCCGACGGGGCAATTAAGTGAAACCGGGACATGGCATTTCCTTGCTACAACTAAAACCAAATGTATATCATGCCGCGTAGGTATGTCGTTGTCACCTCAGCGACAGGTTCCGGCTATAAGGATAGATGACGTGAAATTGAGATGGTTTGCTTTTTTGGTTGTATTACTTGCGGGCTGTAGTTCAAAACATGATTACAAAAACCCGCCGTGGAATGCTGAAGTTCCGGTTAAACGCGCAATGCAATGGATGCCGATCAGTGAAAAAGCCGGTGCGGCCTGGGGTGTCAGTCCACAATTGATTACCGCTATTATTGCCATTGAATCAGGCGGTAATCCGAATGCGGTCAGTAAGTCTAATGCGATTGGTCTGATGCAGTTAAAAGCCTCGACTTCAGGCCGCGATGTTTATCGTCGCATGGGATGGAGCGGAGAGCCGTCGACCAGCGAGTTGAAAAACCCCGAACGCAATATCTCCATGGGGGCCGCATACCTGAGCATTCTGGAGACCGGGCCGCTGGCAGGGATTGAGGATCCACAGGTGATGCAGTATGCGCTGGTAGTATCGTACGCTAACGGAGCGGGAGCATTGCTGCGAACGTTCTCTTCCGACAGGAAGAAAGCCATCAATAAGATCAACGATCTCAGCCCGGATGAATTTATTGAACATGTTGCGGACAATCATCCGGCGCCGCAAGCTCCGCGCTATATCTGGAAGCTTCAGCAAGCGCTGGATGTAATGTAATTCAGGTGATGTTAATCGCGCACTTTGTTCGACTTTTCCCGGGCCTCGCGCTCAAGGGAAAAAATAATCCGCTGTAAGTTCCGCTCCACCGCCGGGCCGACGTTGAGAAAACGAAAGCTCAGGCGGGGAGTGGTAATGGTTTCGTTTTTACTGTCGATAACTTTGCGTTCGCTAATGGAAATAAGCTGGGCGTCAACGTGATACACTCCCCATTGTTCCATGTTCAGTTCAACCTGCGCGAAGCGTATACCTTCTACCAGTCCTTCTGGTTTTGCCGTTTCTAACAGCCCGCCCATACCGCCAAGCGACAAATCGAATAAGCGAAAGCACAGCGTGCTGTTGTCCGGCATTTTTGCCGTGCAGCGATAGGGAGGATGCAGCGGAGCGCCGATGCGGAAATATTCCCGACGCTGAACAAACCACAGGGAAGGCGGCAAGGATGAAATAAACGCTGGCAGTTGCTGATACTCACCTTTTTTTAACTGTGGCAGGGTGAATTCTACTTTGGCTCCCTGCGTTTCGGCGATAATCGAGATCTGACTGGCCCGCTGTACGGCCTGGTTTTCATATTCCTGGCTACCAAAATCCATGACCAGCTCGTCCGGGCTGACGGCCAGAACTTTGCTGATGAACTGGCCGCCCGACCAGGAGATACGCAGTGGAACCTGCTGCGATTTTAAGTCCCGAAGTACACCTAACACCGCTAACGGATTTTGCTTCAGGAACTGCTCATTGTAGTTACTCACACCTAATGACTCCCGGATGCCTGGTTTGTCGTTGGATTATCGGCATCAATCAACGGAACTTAATACAAATGGATGAAATTTTTTACCAACGCCAATGAATTAAGTCTGCGTGAAAACAGCATATAGCGATGGTTTGCCTATACTTTAAAGGCTGGCGCAAGAATGTCTTGCGCGTGCGTTCACTGGAAAGAGGGCCTGAAAATGGGAATTATTGCCTGGATTATTTTTGGTCTGATTGCGGGGGTTATCGCCAAACTGATTATGCCGGGGCGCGATGGCGGTGGATTTATCCTGACCTGTATTCTCGGTGTTGTCGGTGCTGTGGTCGGTGGATGGCTGGCAACGATGTTTGGTATCGGCGGCGATGTCAGCGGGTTTAATCTCCACAGCTTCCTGGTGGCCGTGGTCGGCGCGATTGTTGTGCTGGGTGTCTTCCGACTGGTGCGGCGAGATTAATCGAACGGCCCCCGCGGGGGCCGTTTCTCTGTATTGCTAAGTCAGAACTGATACTCAATCCCCGCCCAGTAATTACGGCCTTCTTCAATAAATCCTTCACTATAAACGTACTGCGTATCGAACAGGTTATTGACCGACGCGTTAACGCTGAATCCGTGACCGATGGCGTAGTCAGCGCGTAAATGGGTAATGGCGAAACCAGCGGCTTTCTGTGAGCCGTCGCTATTGCTATAGCTCGACGAACGGGCCTCTTCTGACAGCGTAATACTGAGCGGATCCCATGGCTTCAGCGTCATCCAGGCAGTCAGGGTTTGCGTTGGCAGGTCGGTAATCTTGCCGATGTCGCTGCGTTTGACGTCTGCATGAATAAGGCCGTAGCTCAGACCGACATCCAGTATATCAAAGACTTTACCTTTAACGCCTGCATCCAGACCGGTGTAATCCACCCGGCCGCTGTTCTGATTCTGAATGGTGTCGGCATCAATATTGTGTGAAAGGATGGCGTCGCTGATGCGGTTGTAATACACGCTGGCTTCGAATCCCCAGTTCTGACTAAGTGACCCATTCCAGGTCAAATCCACGCTGCGGGCGCGTTCAGGTTTAAGCTGCGGATTGACCAGCGCCACCTGGTTATAGGCCGGTTTTGAGGTCGTGTAGCGTTCTTTCAACGTAGGAAAACGCGTTCTGTCAGAATAGGACAGCGCTAATGTGTCTGCATTTTCGAAGTGATATTTGGTCATCATCTGCCAGTTGAAGGCCGACTGATTGTTGTCATCATAGTGGGTGACGCTACCATTTTTTTCGTGCTTCATGCCTTCCAGACTGTCACGCCAGTCATAGCTTATTCCCGCCACTACATCGACATTATCCGCCGCCGCCCACTGATATTCACTGGCAACAGACCAGGTACGGTCTTCGTAACGGTCGTAAGCCGCATTCGGTGCGCCTTTCTCGCGGTGAACATCATCCTTCCAGTTTACGGCGAAAGAGAGCAGGTCGTTTTCACGCATATCCGCAGCGAGCTGCAGGCCAGCTCCATCGCTATAGTCTGAATAATGACTGTAGTTGCCTTTTTTGTTTTTCAGATCGGCAAGCGAGTTGTACATCATCAACGTATTTTCAAAGGTATCGCGATACAGACGGCTTTTCAGAGTGAAACGATCGCCCAGATGGGTGGTGCCCTGATAGTAATAGCTCTCTTTATCGTACTGTGGCCATTGCCAGTAGCGTGATTTCTGACTGCTGGTCCCGGCATATGGTGGGTTATCTTTTTCACCGTCCTGATTAATATAGGTCAGGACATATTCATCATCGCCGCGAGGGGTAAAGCCCAGCTTCACGATGCCGCGTTTATCATCGGCGGACGAGTTGGCAATCTTGCCGTGACTGCCCGCAACCGGATTGTCCACGCCGTGCGGTAAGCCAAGGAAATCCTGCTTCAACTGGCTGCCGCTGAGCTGGATATAACCCAGATCGTTACTGGCACCAAATGAAGCGTGCATATCGTGAGCGTTGTCTTTGCTACGACTCCAGCCCTGGCGATAGCCGATGCTGCCTTCAATTGGTTTGGTGGGCTTTTTGGTGGTGATATTAATGGCACCGCCCATCTGGTTAGGCCCTTGTAGCAGAGATGAGTAGCCTTTGGAAACTTCAACTGAAGCGATATCGGATGTCAGAAAACGGCCTAAATCGAGGTTGCCGTCATAGGGGATGTACACCGGCACACCGTCAAAAAAGACGGGAACCTGACGGCTGTCAAAACCGCGTACTTTCACCTGCTGCTCATTGCGGTTGCCCGACTTTTGCAGCACCACGCCGGGGACGACGCTTAGCGCCTGCGCCACGTTTTGCTTATCCAGTTGCTGCATCGTTTCCTGACCGAGAACCGTAGTTGTTGCCGCGGAGGCCGGGCTTGACCAGACGGTCATGGTTTCGCTTTCTTGCCCAGCAAAAGCACTGTGCGCGAAAGCAAACGACAGGGCTGTGTAAAGACAACTTTTGTTGAAATTCATTATTGTTAGTCCATTTTTTAATGTTATATGCCACGTGCGTCCGGGCTCAGGCTAACTTTGATATCCGCAGGTGGAGCGTAATAAGGTGCGGAAGTGATAAAGAGCCTGATGCCACAGTCGAGATAACTCGCCAGCGAGGCGAGGGTAATGCCGCCAGTCAGCGCCAGCGTGCAATGAGGGGCCAGTGAAGGTGCCAGGCGGGCAATGTCTGTCGCCTGCTCAGGGGTGAATTTGTCGAGTTGCAGAACATCGGGCGCGGCGCGTAGCGCGGCTAATGCTTCATCTGGCGTATCCGCTTCGACGACGATCTTTTTTTCTGGCGCATGGCTGCGTAAGCGCGCAACCGCGTTTGTCCAATCGTTTGGGTTGGTAAGAAAACGGCGGTGATTAGCGAACCGCAGCACCGTTTCGGCGCATCCTCCGCGATGAATAATGCCCCCGGCAGCGAGTATTGCCTGAGTCGCCAACGAACGCGTGCCGGGAATGGCTTTGCGGGTGCAGGCAATCTGCCCATCAGGATAGCGTTGGCGCAGTTGGCTCAACATGCTCTCAAGATAGCCCGAAACTCCGCAGCTCCACTCCAGAACGTTTTGTACCGCTTTCCAGCCCTGATGTAGTGCCGCCGCATTTCCGTGCGCACAAATTATTCTCTGTCCCGCGCTCGCTCGTTCGCCATCGGCCATAATATCGCTGACGGTTATGCCCAATGATGTCAGCATTTGTCTGGCAACAGCGGTGCCGCTAACGCACCCACCCTGGCGATGGTAAAACTCCATAACGCCGGGCTGTGCGCCAATTCCCAACGCGCGGGTAGTCAGATCGCCGCCCTGAATATCTTCCAGCAGCAGCGCGTCGGTTTGCGCCTGCGAAAAGTAGATCATCGCAGCGCCTCCCGCGGCACACTGTCCCACCAGATAAGCGCCCAGTCACGGCTGGCGGGGGCAATCGCGCGTGGATCCTGCTGCTGATACCAGGTTTCCAGAAGTTCGACCTCGTCGGCGCTTAGTTCGCCCATACTCCAGCGCACGTTTTCCAGAAAGCGCGTCCAGGTACTGTTGTCCTGCTGACAGTTGGGGCCGCGGATAAAATCAACGTGCGCGTGGATCCCCATCTGATACAGGACATTAAGCGCATAGATATAGTTGGGAAGCTCAATCACCTCGCGGCCCAGCGCACGTTGAATGGTGGGGGAAACGAAAGATGAACTGACGAGATGGGTGGTGTAAACCCGCAGCCGGGCCTGATTATTCAGTTTGGTCATCGCCTGGCGCATATCGGCAACCAGCGTAGAGCGCGAGGCGACGGCGATATCGCACTGGGCTAAATCATCCCAGTGTTCTTCCCAGGCCCGCTGCACCCACTGTACGTGACGGGCGTTCATTTGCACAGCGCGGCGGGCAGCAACGCTCAGCATTCCCTGGCTGTAATCTACGCCGTAAATTATTGGTATCTTTTTAGCCAGCGCCAGCGAGACCGTACCGGGACCGCAGCCCATATCAAACAGCGACTCCGCTCCTTGCAGGTCGATTTTCCCCAACAGCTGTAGCAAATAGCTGTCGGTTAATGAGGCGCAATTCTCCGCCATTTTTTCCGCACGTTTATCCCAGTGCTCCGGCTTTTTCTCGGTTCTGTTCGCCAGTTGTAACTGTTTACGGTAAAGATCGGCAAAATCAATGTCGTCAATGAGCATTCTTATTCCTTAATTGTGTGAGCCAAAGAGGTGATGGGCGATTTGTGACGGTGTAACGTGATACAGTGCAGCCAGGCGATCGGTGGCGAGTTGGTGTTCAGGAAGCCCCTGCGAAACCTCACCGTTCGGTTCAACGCGTACCACGCTGTCGGCGATTGCCCGGGCGTGCAACGGATGATGCGTCGACATCAGCAGGGCCATACCCGAATTTTTCAGCGTCACCAGCGTGTCGAGCAGACGGATCTGATGCCCAAAATCCAGGCTGGAAGCGGGTTCATCCAGCAACAAAAGGCGCGGACGTTGCGCCAGAGCGCGGGCAATCAATACCAGTTGGCGCTCTCCGCCGCTCAGAGTGTTCCAGCGCCGGGGCGCCAGGTGAGAGATCCCCAGCATCGCCAGTTGTTGATGAGCAATGTCGTGTTCTTTAGCCCCGGGAACCGCAAATGCCGCCAGTTGCGGGGCCAGCCCCATCATCACCATGTCCAGCGCAGTGAAGGCAAACGCGCCGTCATGCGCCTGAGGAACCCAGGCGATAGCGGCGGCGCGTTGCCGATCGTTGAGATGATTTATGGCGATGCCATCAAGAAGAATGTCACCGTGAAGCGGCGAAAGAACGCCGAGAATGGTGCGCATCAGGGTGGTTTTTCCGCTACCGTTGGCACCAAGCAGACAACAGACGGAGCCGGGCGGAACCTGAAATGAGACATTGCGTAGCACGGGCTGTTGACTGTGGTATCCCAGCGACGCCCGGCGCACGATTAATAGCGTCATGGTCGATTTCCTCGCAGCAAAAGCAGCAAAAAGAACGGTGCGCCAATAAATGCAGTCAGGATCCCCAGCGGAATTTCCGTGCTGCTCAGCGTACGGGCGAGGGTATCGGTGAGCAGCAGCAAAATGGCGCCGACCCCCATGGAAACCGGCAGTAGCTGCTGGTGGTTATTGCCACTGAGGAGTCGGCCGATATGTGGCACAACCAGCCCAATCCAGCCGATGATGCCCGCGATGGCGACGGTGCAGGCGGTGATTAACGTTGCGCAGACGATCAGTACCAGACGCAGTCGGGCGACGTTGATGCCAAGCGATCGTGCTTCATCATCCGACAGGGTGAGCAGGTTCATGCGCCAGCGCAGCAGCAATAGCGGGACCAGTCCTGCCAAGATCAGCGGTGCCGAGAACCACAGATCGTGCAGCGTAATCGTTGATAAACCGCCGAGCAGCCAGAAAGTGATGGAGGGAAGTTGGGTATACGGGTCGGCCAGCGTTTTGATGAGTGAAATTCCCGCGCCGCATACCGTGCCCAGCGCAATCCCGACCAGCACCAGCGTTAACACCGGGTCGTGACGCTTGACTCGCCGGGTAATCAACCAGACACCTGCGACCACGAATAAACCGCCGGTGAACGCATACAGCTGAATGAAAAGGATCGGTAATCCGAAAAGTATTGCCGTACAGGCACCTAAACCGGCACCCGCCGCCACGCCGAGGATATCCGGCGAGACTAGCGGGTTGCGGAACATACCCTGATAGGTGGTTCCTGCGCTTGCCAGCGCCGCGCCAAGCAGCAATGCGGCCAGAATGCGCGGCAGGCGGATTTGCCAGAAGACGATTTTGTCCTGCATCGGGACGTCATCAGTACCTGTAATAAGATTCACAACCTGTTGTGCATTCAGGCGGTATGCGCCCGATACAGCGGCGACGCTCGCGCAAAGCACCACCGTAGCAATCATCAGAAAACCGAGAGTAGATGTTTTCATCAGACTGCCACCAGACGTTGATACTGTGCATCGCTTAGCGTGGTATGCCAGAACAGTTCGCTGTAGCGCTGCATATCGGCTTTAAAGCTCGCGTTAACCTGCGGATCAAGCCAGGCGTGCAGGCGGCGTAATCCCAGTAAGCGGTTGATGCCAGGAGGTGCATCCAACCAGCCAAACGGCAGACCGCTGAGAAACAGAATGCGCCGGTCCGCAACTGCTTTGACTCCTTGCCAGATCGGATCTTCTCGTAGGTGCTGCGCTGTCATCGTATCCTGCACCAAAATAATATCGGGCTGCCAACTGAGCAGATTTTCCATTGAAACCTGTGTGAGCCCCTGTCGTCCGGGGATGTGCGCCACATTCTGTAGCCCCAGCAGTTCTGCCGCTTCGGTATGCAGAGAACCTTGTAAACCTGTCTCCAGTCCTCTGGCACCGCGCGCGGCATAAAAACGCAGATTCGCCGCAGCTGTATGCGAGAAAGCTATTGCATTATCGATAAATCGACGGGCCAGCGCGGCCTGCATTGCGGTACGCGAGACGACGCCCAATGCTTCACCGGCTGCGTGCAACTGCTCTGGGGTATGGCGCAGTTCGCCGTTAATCAGCAGCCAGGGTATGTGAGTTTGTGCGCTCACTTGTCTGGCCTGAGAAAGCCAGGTTTCATCGGCATTACCGCAGTCAATAACCAGATCAGGTTTAAGCGCCAGGAGTGCTTCAAGCGAGAGCGTGCTGGCGCGGCCCGCCAGCCTGCCCAGTTTCGGTAAACTCCGAATATCATCGTGAAACGGGATGGCGGTCTGGCGAGAGAAATCAAAGGAGGAAAAACCCACCACTTTTTCTGGCGCGACAGCCAGCAGTAGCATGTCAGCGGGCGCGCCAGCACTGACCACGCGTTGGGTTATATTCGGCCCTGGCGAGCCTCCAACGGCAACGGTTAGCGGCGTTTGCGCCAATGCGGGAAGATGGCGTAGCAGCAGTGCAGATGCCACGAGTTGGGCAAACATCCGTCTTGTCATTGCCATTATCAGTATCCTGAAGGTTACAAATTCGCTATATATTTACATATACAGCGAATAAAAACATGTTCAGAATCAAATTCTCACGGATGAAAACACCGGATACCCCATAAGGGCTAGAGGGGTTAGAGGCAGCTTAAATGGCGAAAAATATGACAGAAAAATCCGCGACGAAGCGCGGATTCGGGGAGTAAAACGGCTCAGGTAATGACGTTATGGCGTCGGTTGAGTCTGTTTTTTAGGCTCGGCTGGTGGTGTACTTGTCGGTGTTGGCCGCGATGCGGGTACGCTGTCACAGGGCTTCTCTTTGGCGCAGATCAGGTCAAGCATTTTTAGCGTGACGCCGTTGGTCCAGCCAAAACCATCCTGCAATGGATATTCCCCGCCACCACCGCCGGTGCCGGTGGTGCTCACGTCATATTTTTCAACCAGCTTTTTCTCTCGATCGTAGGTGTGCTGCACATTGGTAAGGAATCGCCAGGTCACATCCATCGCAACGTTATCCTGACCGTAATTCTGTAACCCGGATGCTGCGACCCACTGGAGCGGGGCCCAGCCGTTGGGGGCATCCCACTGCTGGCCGCTTTTCACCGACGTGGTAGCAAGGCCGCCCGGTTGCAGCAGATGTGCCTGGGTAGCTGTGGCGACTTTACTGGCGCGATCTTTTGCCGCCGCATTGACATACAGCGGGAACAGGGCGGCGGCCGTGAGCTGATTGCGTACTTTATGGCTTTTCAGATCGTAGTCGGCATACCAGCCTTCTTTGTCGTTCCACAGGTACTTTTCGATCCCTTTTTGTCGGGCATTAGCGAAGCCATCGTACTGCGCCGCTTTGGCATCATCACCGGCAGCCTTGCTGGCGAGGGCGATCATTTTTTCCATTTTGTACATCAACGCATTGAGATCGACCGGAACGATGCTGGTGGTGCGCAGAGTGCCCAGCTGATTAGGATTGTCCATCCAGCGGGAGCTAAAATCCCAGCCGGACGCAGCCGCTGAACGCAGGTCGCGGTAGATTTCTGTGGCAGGGCGATTGGGGTTGCTTTTAGCGGTGGCGATATCCTCGACCCAGGACTCTGGCCTCGGCGTATCGCGGTCATCCCAGTAGCGGTTCAAAATGGTACCGTCATCCAGTTTAACCACACGCTTATTTTGCTGACCGGGCTGGAGTGTTTCGACACCTTCCATCCAGTAACTGTACTCTTTGAGCATCTGCGGGAGGTATTTTTTCAGCGCGTCATTCCCGTCGTGCTGCGCCAGCAGTTCAACCATAAAGGCAAAGAACGGCGGTTGCGAACGGCTCAGGTAGTAGGTGCGATTGCCGTTAGGAATGTGTCCCCAGGAATCAATCTCGTAAGCGAAGTTTGCCACCATGTCCGAGACCTTATCCCAGTGATTGCTTTCGGCAAGCCCCAGCATGGTGAAATAGCTGTCCCAATAATATATTTCGCGAAAACGCCCGCCAGGCACCACATACGGCTCTGGAAGTGGCAGTAGCGAGTCCCATTTTTCAGCGTCAGTTGTCGAGCGGGTGAGGACCGGCCACAGTCCGTCAATATGTTCGCGTAATGATTGCCCGGCCGGGGGAACGTATTTCTCGCCTTCTTTCGGCAAGGTGAAATTCACCTCCACAAAATGGCGTAAGTCGAATCCGGACTGATTTTTCTGCATCCGGTAATCGGCAAGGATCATGAGAGGATCGCTGTTAGGAACTGCGTCAGCAAAGGTTTTCTGGTCTGGAAACAGTTTAGCCGTTTGTACATCGTTAAACAGAGGTCCAAGCAGGATATCTGGCGGCTGCGGTGTAGCGGCTGGCGCGTCTTCTGCATTGACGGCAAAAGAGGAAAGGGCAAAAAAGGTACTGGCGAGAGTCAGTTTTATTGCAACAGAAAGCAGGCCTGGATGGCGAGTTGCAGGCGTTATCATCGGTTAATCTCCTTAGCGGTGTGCCGAAGTAGCGGCATTTACCATGAGAAAACCTTAGTTCAGGATCGACCGTTGCGCGTGATCGACACCCCATTTTGCGAACAAACAGACATTTCCCGACGCGAATAGGGAAGAAGCACACCCTTTGTCGGAAAGGGTGTACTTCGGTATCAGTTTGCGCGGGTTATCCGCTGTGTGACACAGTCAATGGTCAGAGTATCGCCCATCTTTATGCTATCGAGAGCAGCGCCTTGCTGACACATCCAGCACAGACCCATTTCACGAGCGATAATCGCCGGATGAGAGGCTTCGCTGCCGTCCCGCAGGCAGATACCTTTGATGGTCTTCGGATCGAGTTGCAGTACCGTAGACGGATAAATGACATCAGCGACCAGGATAGTGGGGCGCAAGAACGCGGGAATTTGTGCGCTCTCTCCCGTCAAATGTTGCAGTGAACGAGACAGCAAATCTTCAATATCAATGTATCGCGCCTGCAGATAAGGATCATCGAGCTGTAAATACTGCTGGCTGAGATCGCTCAGCACCTGATGCCAGGCCCAGGCGGCGCTGCATTGTTTTTCACGCATTACATCGCAGGCCATTTCAAACAGTTCAGGATCGTCCAACAGCGTGTGGTGACCGGAAAAGATGGCGGCGATATCTGCGGAATATCGTTCTTCAGCAAGAGCGGTGAGTTCGCTCAGATCGTTCAGCGTACTTTGGATGGCGGTCTGTAATCGCTGCTGCTCAGTCTGCAGTGATGCGGCGGACTGCGGGTTTACCTTTGGCGAGAATGGCGTGTGACAAAATGCCGTCCCCGTGACTTTTGAGGGAGCCAGAGTTGCCTTGTTATCAGTATGCGCGGGCTCGAGCGATTCACCAAAATTCTCAGCCGCCAACTGTTTAAATGCGGCCAGCGCATCCTCTGCCTGTTCGCCCTTAGCAATCAGGCGTAGCGTGTCATTACAGCGTACCTGCAGCAGGGCTATTTGATTCAGGCTATCAGGGACCACACACTTGCCGTTTTTCTCCAGCCACATGTCGGCGTTAAAACCAGACAACGCAGAAACCAGCCGCGAAGCAGGGCGGACGTGGATGCCGTTAGGGTTTTTCACCACAATGGCAATAGAACGGGCATCAGCGTCGGGAGACAGTTCAGCGGATGCGGGTTTCGCTGCGGATGGCGAAGGTAAACCCAGTTGTTCACATTTGGCGTCGAGGGCGTTCATGGCATCACGGATGACCCGATCGATATCAGCACCTGCGGCGGCGCTAACCGTCGCGGCCAGTGTGCCTTCAACCAGTGGTGCTGCGCACAAACGCACTTTGGCGGCAATGTTAGGGTCGAGCAGTTCCAGCGCGGTTTCCGCACTCAGTAATGCACTACCGATATCCATCATCACCAGCACGTGGTCCGTATCGGCCACGGACTCGATGGCTTCCATCACCTTAATCGGATCGGTGCCAATCGGATTCTCAGGATCGTCAATGCCTGCGGCAATGGCTATTTTGCAACCATCACCCATTAACATCTGCCGGGCCAGCACGCCGACGCCTTCGCCCAGTTGGGCGCTGTGAGAAACAATAACCAGGTTTACCATCGCTTTATCCTTACTCTCTGGACGCCTGAGCCAGCATTTGCATCATAAACATGACCGACGTTGCGCCGGGATCCTGATGCCCAATGCTGCGCTCACCTAGATAGCTGGCGCGGCCTTTGCGAGCCTGCATGGTGATGGTGCTTTGCGCTGCGACTTCCGCTTGTTGGCTTGCCGCTTCCAGAGCCGCCTGGACGCTCAGCTTCTGTTCGCATGACTGGCGTAAAGACTCCACTACCGGCAGCCAGACGTCGCACATGGTTTTATCGCCAGGTTCAGCCTTACCGCGGCTAATCACACCTTCTGCGCCATCACGAATCATTTGATAAAGCTCTTCAAGCGTCAGGCTTTGATGAGCCTGAGTCACCTGGGCGGCGCGGATAAAAAACGTGCCAAACAGCGGTCCACTGGCCCCGCCGACGCTTGAGAGCAGCACCATACCGGTGTTTTTCAAAATAAAGCCGATGTCTTTGTCCGCGATGGACGGC
Organism: Citrobacter sp. ABFQG; assembly: GCF_004322975.1. Classification (NCBI taxonomy): domain Bacteria; kingdom Pseudomonadati; phylum Pseudomonadota; class Gammaproteobacteria; order Enterobacterales; family Enterobacteriaceae; genus Citrobacter; species Citrobacter sp. ABFQG. Next base: position 3,444,109 of record NZ_CP036435.1, on the reverse strand, counting down.
AGCTTTTCAACGACTTTGCTGAAACCACGATGCATGTTCAGACCGTGGTCGGCATCGCCGATCTCCCGGTCAAGTCCGGTGAGAAAATCACTTTCAGTGGTGAATATTTCACCGCAGCGATAGAGCCAGTTAACAATCTGTGTTCTGTTGAGGGACATCATTAATCTCCTTATTTACCCCAGTTGAGGGCAGGGGTGTGAACCGGTGCATCCCATAAGTTCAGCGTTTCGTCATCCACCTGTAACAGGGTGATGGAGAAGCCGGTCATATCCAGAGAGGTACAGTAAGAACCGATCAGGTTGCGCTCAATGACGATGCCTGCATCCTGGCAACGGCTTTCGAGGCGGTTATACACGCCGAAGAGTTCAGACAACGGCGTCGCACCGAGATTATTGACCAGCGCAATAACCCGATCGCCACTTTGTAACGCACGCTTGCTTTCTTTACCTTCATGCCACGCGCCCTGGACGTTGTCCCAGTGGCGGAGCGTACGGCTGTAGTTACCGTTTTCCAGCAGGGTATCGAACATTTCATCAACGGTCTGATCGAGAGAGGTGAAGGTGCGGCGGTCAATGCCCGGTTCCCCGTGGATACCTACGCCAAACTCCATCTCGTTATCCTGTAACGTGAACGACGGTTGTCCTGCTGCCGGAACGGTACAGGCGCCAATGGCTATGCCAATGGAGTGGCCCTGGTTATTCAGCTTACGACCCAGCGCCGCACAGGCTTCCAGCGAGTCACCGCGTTCGGCGGCCGCGCCGACCAGTTTTTCGATCAATACGGTATTAGCCACACCACGACGTCCGGCGGTATACAAACTGTCTTTCACCGCCACATCGTCATCCACCACCATGGTGGTGACCTTGACGCCGCTTTCGTGCAGCAGCTCGGTAGCGGTTTCGAAATTAAGAATGTCGCCGGTATAATTTTTGATTATCAGCAGCACGCCTTCGCCGCCATCAATTTGCATGGCGCATTCGAACATTTTATCCGGCGTGGGGGAGGTAAAAATCTCACCCGGGCAGGCGCCGGAGAGCATGCCCTGACCAATGTAGCCGCAATGCATAGGCTCGTGCCCGCTGCCGCCGCCGGAAAGCAGCGCCACTTTGCCCATCACCGGTGCATCTGCGCGGGTGACATACACTGGGTCCTGATGCAGTGCCAGGGAAGGATACGCTTTCGCCAGTCCGGCGAGTTGTTCATTCAGTACGTCTTCAACACGGTTGATCAATTTTTTCATTATTTATGCTCCGCAGACAGTCCTGGATGGCTGCCAAATTCGGGCAGGCATCTGATGTAGGGTATCGGTTTGTACAACGCCACGGCGACCGCTCGCTGCCGATAAGGTAATTTTGCACACGGGTTTGCAAAAGAAAATTGCTGTGAAGAGCGTTTCAATACGAAACATAGCAGCATAATAATGTTCCGTATTGGAACGTCATGGTGCATAAAACAGCGAAAGTGAGAGGTCGGGCGGTATTTGTGCGGAAAGTTTTTGAACGATTTTTTATGGAAAACAAACCACCTGCAGAACAGGTGGTTTGTAGGCATGGTCGATTTCGGCGTTAGCCCGGATAAATTCCGCGATCTTTTCGTGCCAGCAGAATGCGTTCGCAGGCAACGATGTAGGCTGCGGTACGCAGGGAGCAGGATTTCTCAGCTGCTTTTTCCCATACATGCACCATCGCATCAGTCATGATTTTGTCCATGCGATTGTTGATCTCTTCTTCACTCCAGAAGAAGCTTGCCATATCCTGAACCCATTCGAAGTAGCTGACGGTTACGCCGCCGGCGTTACAGACCACGTCAGGCACAACCACGATACCACGGCTTGCCAGCACATCATCGGCATCCGGATAGGTTGGGCCGTTAGCGCCTTCAAGTACCAGTTTACAGGTCAAGGTTTCCGCACGGTGACGGGTGATCTGACCCTCAAGCGCGGCCGGAATAAGAATATCCATATCCAGGCTCCAGAAGGCCTCGCTGGCGATGGTTTCAGCGCCCGGGAAACCGGCAATCTGTTTGTGCTCTAACTGCCAGGCAGACAACGCGGTCATGTCGATACCTGTGGGGTTAAACAGCGTAGCGGTGTGATCCTGAATCGCGACCACGCGTGCACCAGCTGCCGCGAACAGTCGGGCGGCTTCGCTGCCGACGTTACCAAAACCTTGCACTGCAACGCGAGCACCTTCAACTTCGATGTTGGCACGGCGCGCGACTTCCAGACCGCTGACGAAAACGCCGCGACCGGTGGCTTTATCACGACCTAATGAACCGCCAAGGTGAATAGGTTTACCGGTGACCACGCTGGTCACGGTGGTGCCGTGGTTCATGGAGTAGGTATCCATCATCCAGGCCATGACTTTTCCGTTAGTACCTACATCCGGCGCAGGAATGTCTTTCTGCGGCCCAATGATAATGCCGATTTCGCTGGTATAACGACGAGTTAAACGCTCCAGTTCGCCTTCAGACAGCGAGAACGGATCGACGCGCACTCCACCTTTGGCACCGCCGTACGGCAGGTTCAACGCTGCGCATTTGATGGTCATCCATGCGGACAGGGCCATCACTTCATTAAGATCAACATCAGGATGATAACGCACACCGCCTTTGCCCGGCCCGCGGGAGAGGTTATGTTGCACGCGATACCCTTCAAAATGACGGATAGTGCCGTCATCCATCTGCACCGGGATATCGACAATCAGCGCGCGTTTTGGGTGGCGCAGGGTATCCACCCAATGGGAAAGTTCGCCCAGGTAAGGGGCCACACGCTCGATTTGTTGCAGGTAGGTATTCCAGGCAGATGTGCTGCTATCTGAAGCGTAAGATAACTTATCCATGATAAACCTTAGTTATAAAAGTAATATGTTCTTAATTTGGCCGTGGTATACAGTGAATCTCACCATATAAACCTAAATTTAACATTTTTTTTCATAGAAGGGCCTGCCCGACCAGCACGAATTATCGCCATGATTAGTATGGGCTTTAACTTGCGATTGAATAGTTATTCTGTGTCTTTGCTTGTAATTGGGTTGTTTTGCAGGGTGCGTAATTTAATATGCAGAATATATAAAAATCGTAATTTGTTAGATTTATGACGCACCTCTAAAAGTAAATAATTTGATAACAAAATGTATTTGCTTTATTGCGGTTAAGATGAGGTCAGTAGGTTACGGCGATGGTAACGGTATCGGCATAGTTGTCTGGCGTGTAGTTCGCGCTGGGGACGGTGGCGTAAACCGGGTAGGTAGTTGTTGTTCCCGTACCGTTGCCCGCGACGGTATTGAGTGATGTATTGCCCCAGACCGTACCGGAAGGACCTGGCGTCGAACTAAGCTGGTAGGGGACTTTATCCGTATTTGACCCCGTGCCCGCCATCACGCCGCTGCCTGCCGTATTACCGTTGGAGGGCTGAAGCCCGATGGTGTAAGGCGTGTTATTGGAACATGCTACGCTCACGGTATTTGAAGCCGTAAGGTTACGCCCGGTCGCCCTGGCTGGCGCAAAGCTAATATCGGTTGCAGAGGTGATATTGCACTGTTTGCTTACGGTCGCCGATACGGTGAAAGGCAGCCTGGCGGCAACCGTATCGCCACAGGTTGTTGGCGGGAAAAGCAATCCGGGATTGAGAGTGACAAGGGCTGTGGCCGTCGTATAGCTATCCTGATAATTTCCGGGGACGGCTGCGGTTTGTGGCGTGACGATCTGCGCCGATACCGTGAGTGAACCCGTCACTGGCGTCAGATTCAGCAGGTTAAGCTGTACCATGGGAAAAGTGGTTCCCGACTGATACTGGCTGCCCCAGACTTTGGTGCGCCCGCTATCCTGGTAAAGCTGGTATGCCAGCGTTCTGGCAGGCGTTCCGCTTAATGACATATTTCGCGGTGTCACCTGGCCACTGACGGCCGAGGCGCCAATATTAAAACAGAGATTGATCCCTGCCAGCGCGTCACCAAGCTCTTTGGTGCAGGTGTAACTGAACGTCATTGATGACGTTGCGCCTGTCGCAGACAGTGGATTGACCGAACCTAAATTTATGGGTTGCACATTGCTCACCGAACAGGTTACCGCATGGCTAATTGCCGGACAAAAAAGTACGGCAGCGATGAGTAGCAGATGTCTTAACCTCATGAGCGCACTCCTGTTAGTGTGGGCGACAAACCAGCGGGCCTATTTGTACAATCCCCTTTGCTGACACAGGATAGTCAAATTGCACGCGACAACTACCGGTGTCCGTCTCAACGCGCAGCGTGTTGTGCTGTTCCAGGGTGTCGAACCAGGTCATCCCATCAAAACCAACGACAGACGACTGTCCTTTTCCGTTGATGGCGTAAGCCATGCTGCCTTCAGGAATTGGCTTACCCTGATTGTCGACGAGAAGGATCTGCGCGGCGCGTACGGGGGTGATACCAAAGCTCACCAACGCGCCGGAACGATCGGCGGGCGTTGCGTTCGCCTCAACGCGTGCGATCCGCATATTGGCGGGGAGATCCATCGGGTCAATACTGATCAGGTTTTTTTGATAGCTGTTCAGCGGCGTGACCAGCAGTAGTCCCTGGTCATCGCTGCGACCAATCAGGTTATTTTGCAGTTTGACTGGAACATCAGGCACGCCGTCAGTTGAGACGACGGCAAAACCATTGTTGATTTCCCTTGCTGCAAACAAGCCGCCTCCCATGGTCACCAGCGATCCGGTTGCGCCTGCGTAGCCGTAATGGTTATCTGGTAAACGGCTGAATCCCGCGTACGCTTTACCATAACGCCCCAGATATCCTACTTCTCCCTGGCCACTTTGTCGGGAAGCCTGCTGACTGGCGGCCAGATTCCAGCCCCAACCGCCGTCGGCAGGCGGCGTCTTGCTGGCGTTGAGCTGATAGCCGGTTTCATCGTTGGTGCGTTGTAGCGTGCTGCTGGCGCTCAGATTGTTATCAGTGGTAATCGTTACCATCAGATAGATACTGCGATCGCGGTTATCGTCAATGTTCTGGTTGAGTCCGGCATTCAGTGAGATGCTGTCTGTAACGGATTTGAACCAGCTGGCGTTGGCGTAGCGCACCGCATTTTCGTGTGGATAACGAAACTGCAGATAACTCAGGCTGACATTTCCGGCAGATTCCAGCGAATAGCCAATGACCGTGTTGCTGTTAAGCGTTGGGGGCGGCTCACCATAATGGGTGGCGACATCGCGGTAATCGCCAGAAGTTGCCGTGGTACTGGTACTGAAATTAAACCGTTCGCCGGACCAACGATAACCAAAGCTATACAGAAATCCGTTCTGCCCTGAATCGCTACTTGCGGCAAGTGATGTCGAAAATGTGCCGCTGCGGGTTCCCGGGATCCAGTCGTTACTGAAGCCTGCGTTAATTAGTCCATCGCTGGTTTCTGCGTGAGCCCCGGCGGTCAACGTATTGCTAAACCCGCGACGCCACGTAGCGCTCAATACCGGTGCGCTGGCATAGTCAAAAGAGGAATAACCATAATTTTCGCGTACCGTGCCCAATTCTGCCGACCAGGCGGTTAATCCTTCCCGCAGGAGTTGTTGATCGTTGTAGAACGAGAAATTTTGTACGCTCGTTCTGCCCAGAGCGTCTGTCATCATCACCTGACCCGTTCCCGCGCCGCTGATGTTAGGCATGGTGTTGATCTGAAAACTACCTGCGGGGACTTCTCCGTTGTAGTACCTGACACCGTCCACGTACAGCTCAACGTTTGATGGCAACGTCGCGGATCCCAGATATGCAGGGAGCGGGGTGGTTGGCATATAGGGCTGTAAACCAAAATCGGTGCCTATCTGAATGCCGCCAATACGCGTAGGTCGGGACCAGATGAGTGAACTTGTCAGGGTATCGCCAACGGTTAACGCCAACATCGTATCAGGAAATGAGGTACGCCAGCTGGTATCAAGGCGCTCAAAGCTGTTATCGGCGTATTCCTCGGTGGAGTACTGCGTCAACTGGGTGGAGCTGAGCACGCCGGCAGCATTGAAGGCGCGTAGTTCACTGAAGGTATTGATTGCGCTCTCGTGCCCCTGCTGGGTATAGATATCATAATTGAGCAGCGCTCCGCGTGATGTTGTTGCCGTTGGCGCGGTTTCGGTAGGCGAGTTAAGCTGCGTGGTTGCAAGATCGAGTGAACTAAGTGGCGCAGTAAGCGAGAGCGTTTGCAACTGAACGTTGTAGTCAATGGTTAGCTGGGGGATATCGTTCAGGCAGACGGCGTTAGTGGCGTCTGGAGCAAAGCGAAAGCCCATTTTACTCAGGGTATTAGCTCCCGCATAAAGCTTTCCATTATCGTAGCCAAAATGTACCAGCCCAACGGGATTCCCATTTAAGGTGACATCGAGATACAAATCGACTCCCGTAATTTGTGAGGTGCTATTAATAACACCATTCTCACTCTGGTTATTATTCAGCGTTTGTGCGCAAACCATTCCCGATATTAATACTCCATTGAGAAAGCAATATTTCACCAGAAGCCAGAATCTGTTACAGATCTTGTACTGTTTTTTGGCCATTGATTGTGACTTCAATTTTCCCGCCATAATGATTATTACTGGCCGACGGGGAGACTATCCAGCGCATTGTTGAGCCTGGTAAAACGTAGCCTAATAGTCCGGGTGTAATGACTTTTTTAGTACCGTCAGGGCTTATAAATGTTGCAGCAGATAACTGTGCATGCCCATTTCCCTGATTACTGACTTCAATAAATTTTTTGCCATCCAGTTGTTGTAATTTCCATTGCAGTTTTGCCTGCGTTTGTGCCGCTGATGTTGGTTGAATGAAAACGGGAACGGAATAATGCAGCACAAACTGAAGCTTATTTTTTTCTACTTTTGCAGGAGGTAACTCATCTATCGACAAACGATAAGCGTCTTCGGCATGTGCCGAGGGAGGGCTTGTGCGAATAACTCGAATCAACTGACGTTCTCCAGGGGCTAATGCCAACATCGGCGGGCTTATCACCAGCCCCTGAGAGGGGGAAAGTTTGTTGTCATAAGCACTTTGACTCCAGCGAAAAACCCGAACCTGGGCATTGAGCACATTTTCACCTGCGTTACTCAACCAGATACCATCGGCATTTTGCGTCGCTTGCAACGTTAACGTGACCGGGGCTATTTGCAGCCCACTGGCAGTGGCAAGGTTGGCGCTCGCAACCATCCCTAGCAGGCATGCGCAGGCACACTGCTTAACAGGCAGTTTTACTCTCATATAGCTTCCTGAAGTTAGTAGTTAACGTTAACCGTTACCGTGTCGGCATAGTCGTCAGGAGTGAAGTTGGCGCTCGGTGCGGTGGCATAAACAGTAAAAGTTTGCACCAGGCCGGTCCCTGTCGCTGCTACGCCATTCCCAGGTGCGGTGTCGGTGGCGGTATTTCCCCATACCGGACCTGTTGCTGACGTGCGATTTAGCTGATAGGGCACTTTATCGGTATTGGTAGCAGCGTTAGCCACAGAGGACATGGCGCCCGAGCCCGTCGTCGTCCCTCCATTAGCGGCCGACGGCGCCAGCCCGATAAAATAGGGCGTGGTTTTTGAGCAATTAATTGAAATAGTGTTGCTTGCACTGGTATTTGTCGCCGTGGTATTCACCGGACCAAGTGTGATATTTGAAGCCGAACCCGCAGTCACGGTACAGGCCTTTTGAATCGTCATCAGCACCTGAAATGTTCCGTTAACGGTTGCTGCATTTGCCACAGAGATAATGGAAAAGGCGCAGCAACAAAGAATTAAGCGTTTGTCTAAGACTAGAGCCATATCCTTTACCTTTTTCAAATAACCACATTTACTACTTTAGAAAAACAATAATGTGGCACAAGAAGACATAATTTAACCCTAGAATAAGTATTAGGTGTACGCCAGTTGATCTAATGAATTTTACTTAGGAAAAAGGTGATGTCGTCGACAAAAAAATAATACCAACGGGTGAGTATGTTGTTTTGTTTTTATGCTATGGCGGGTGTTAAGTCAGGAGAATAGGGGGCAACATATTCCTTGGATGGTACTCAAAATAACCACCCAAAAAATGAGAGTCGTATGATTTATCTTACACGTATTACGTATTGGCTACGGGCTGTGGAAAATGACCTTATAACCTTGCTCATTCCAGTGTTGTAGCAGTTCATTTTGTCTGCGGGTTGGCGCGATACCGGTCCAGACAAAAAGCGTTTGCCCAGGGAAAAGTTCAGGTCTTGGCGATTCAATGGGTTCAGCCAGAACGGCAATATGCCAACCAGATTGCGATAAACGCCAGGCTTCGAGCCACAGACGGGTTCTGTCTTCAACATCCCAGGCCAGCAGGAGAGCATCCTTTCCTGACTTGCGCCGCGTTTCAGACAGCAGTGTTGCAACATATTCAATCAATGCGCCATCAAGCATGCTGTTCATTATGCGGGATGTATTATGGTCAAGTATCAGCCGTTGACGTACGGGAAGATAAACGTGATCAATCAGCGCATCTACGGGGTGAACCCGACCGAGTGCGGTAATTTTGGCTCGCAGCTTCGGTGGATGCGCCATGCGAAGAATGCTCATCATCTCTTCTTGTAATTGATTCCAGTCGTCGTCAGCTTGACGGGTACTGGTTTCCAGCAACGCCTTAACTTTGCCAACAGGTATGCCATTGCTAATCCAACGTTTTATTTCTTCAATACGCTGAATATCTTCTTCATCAAAGAGTCGGTGGCCACCTTCACTGCGTTGAGGTTTGAGTAAACCGTAACGTCGTTGCCATGCCCGAAGGGTGACAGGATTTATCCCGCAACGTTCTGCGACATCCCCAATGCTGTAATAAGCCATAGTTCCCCCGGACACTCCTGATTCTCCGTCACCGATATTCGGTTCCTGCTACTTTGTACAACATTCATCAAATTGTACAAAACATATATAAGATTCTAGCAAAATTAAGATTTACTTTACTATCATGCAAGGAGTAAATGCTGTTTTTTTATGTTCAGCATGAGGGCGGTTGTGGTGATTGTTGATTTATAACAATGCGTTAGTTATTTTGACGCTGAGAAATCATTTTTCTCTGGCCATGCAACAGATGGAATACCATTCAGGCAGGCTTGTGCAAAAAGGTTACCCTGGAAGATTTCAATGCCCGCGGATTCAAGCCACATCCACTCTTCGGGTTTTTCAACGCCGACTGCGGAAATTATAATTTCCAGTGAGGCGCAGCATTTGATAATTGCCTGAATGATAGCCTGCCGCGGTCCACTTTTATGCACATCCGTGATCAGCTCGCGGCTTATCTTAATTCGGTCGGGTTGAAAACGAGACAGAAGCTGAAGCCCGGCAAAACCTGTCCCAAAATGGTCTATCGCCACACAGATCCCCGCAGCCTTGAGTGACTTCACGGCCTGCGCGAACGTATCAAAGCGAGAAATAACTTCACTTTCGGTAAACTCTACAATGATTTGTTCAGGCACTAGCCCGTGCGCAGCGATTTCGTTTATAAGAAAGCTGACTGCATTGGGTTTGTTTACCAGGGTCATGGGGAGCAGATTGACTGACAGCATTTTGTCGTTAAGTCCCAGCGCGCTTGCCATTGCAAAAGCAGTCTTTTTGCTCTGCAGATCCGCGGTATACAGTTCCTCAGGATTTAAGTTGTCAAAATAAGTTGCGGGCGTTTCACCGTCTCTACCACGAATAAGTGCTTCCAGAGCAATGACGCGTTGCGACATAGGATCGATAATTGGTTGAAAAGCAAAGCTGAAATCTATATCGGATGGGAGTGTGTTTTCATCCAGGAGAGTACAAGAGTTGTCGGCAATAAAACTCCAGCAATCCGGCGCTGGTATTTCAAAATAGCTCGATTTTTCCGTCGCAAGGACAAATGTGCGGAAAAACTGTAACGCCCTGTCATCATAGGTGAGCTGAAATTTTGATGTTCCCTTATTCAGCACGGCTTGCAGAACGTCATTGCGTTCATGTTTTTGTAGATCAAATAACTCCATTCCCACTTTTCCGAATCTTCTCGCAGGAGCGTAATCACACATCAGCTCAACGATATTGTGGTGCCGTGGATCGTTACAAATACAACAATAAATCTCTTTTACCTGCTCCTCAGGGCCTTCAAGCAGTTGGAAAAAGTGGTGACCGTTAAAGAGTAAGATTCCCGTAACATCAGATCGCCTGTTTTTGATATTTGCGGCTGTCACCATATCCTCAAGCGCTTTGAGGGGGGCGTCATCACGTAGATGGCTGCGGTAAATAATGGTCGTGAGCATGGACAGTCCGGGAATAAGGGAGAAGAAGATATATGACAGTATCAGACAACCCAGGTTATGTCCTGATTTTAATACATTATTCTAACTTTAACTTCACAATTGAACGGTCTGATTAAGATGAAATTTAGCCATGTTACGACGTGATTTGTACAGTGATCCTAATGTTTATATCAATTGATACAATTGTAAGCAATTGATTTATATCATTTAGCACATTTTGATAAAAACAAATTAATCTTGTTGTACACATTTTTGGTACAACTTTGCTACTGTTATAAAACTTAATATTCACCAGCATTTTGATACAGGAGCATGACATGCAGCAGCATAACGTTCGCACTGATACTGCAAGCGCGATTTCTCGTTACTTTGCAAAGGCGCATCTGCCAACTCAACAGGAAACATTGGGAGAAATTGTCACTGAGATACTCAAAGATGGACGTAATCTGAACCGCAAATCACTTTGCACTAAGCTTTTGTGTCGTCTTGAAAAAGCATCAGGGGAGAAAGAACAAAAACATTACAATGCGTTAATTGGTCTGCTCTTTGAATAAAATAAACCCCTTATATGATAGGGGTAAGTAGTGAAGGCGTTATGAAGAAAACTGATAGTGAACGCTTGAAACATGAAATTACAGGTTTGGCTGTGCTAGAAATTCTGCGAATGCATAGAGACGTTTCGTTAGCTGCAGTGATTAAGCAATTGCGACTTATGCAGGCCAGTGAAATAGATGGCACACGAAAGCAATTAATTGACAGCGTTATCAATGATTTTACAAACATTAATCCGGAGAAAATAAGCAGAAAACCGGATAAAACCAGAGATGAGAGTGCATTCAGTGCCAGCAAAAACCCTAAATTACATTAAAGATAATCTTCCAGACTATACAAGCGAGGTTACCATGTTCCATGAAATTAATGTCCACAACGTAATGACGGATAAAGCTTTATCAAGTTACTTCCATAATGCAGGTGAGCTATTAGCAGATGAGTCTGTGGTATTGGGGCAGGCGGTAACAAATGTAATTCTGGCAGGTGATAATGTTAATAATAAAAACATCATTTTAAGCCTGATTGGTTCTCTGGAGTCAACTGTTGACGTTGTCCAGGCAGATGTTATCAGAAAAACCCTGGAAATAGTGTTGCGCTACACAGCTGACGACGTTTAATAAGTCTTCATATTAACAAAATATGTACAGTACCCTTGTTATATGCTGAAAGCCCTTATGCTAAGCATTTTTTGAATTAAGACTATACATAGCACCCCTCTAAATCAATTATGATTTTTCATTGAGGCCATAATGATGAACATCGTTCAGGAACATACTCTAAACGCAGAGTTATGGATTGATGATATTTTTGTCAGGCAAGGGTTAATGAATATTCTTGCAGATATCATTTTTGAAGATGACAATGCGCGACTTGTATTCTTTACCGCGAATCACTTTGAGGCGGTAAAAAAGCAAAATTACAATCTGAAAACGCATCGTCTGGTATTGCTGATTGATGGTCATTTGTATCAGTATCTTAATGATGTTTCGCTTTACAGACTACCAGTAGATATCGGAGTTGCCTCAATCAAACAATTTATTATTGATATTACTCGTGCTGGTGGTAATCACGAGAATCAATCTGATTCAAATATCTCATTAACCGCGAGAGATAAATATATTTTAACGCAGTTAGGAGAAGGTCGAACTATTTTTGAGATATCCGCATTGTTAAATCTACACTTAAAAACGATTTACCAGGCCCGGCAGAATCTGATCAAGAAGCTTGGTTGTTCTGGGCTGATTGATTTTCAGGGAATACTGCGAGCGCAAATATTCCGCAACTGGCTGGAACATGCCTGAGTAAATCGACAGTTCGTACTTACTGTTGAAGGGTACGACAGGGCTAATGGCCCTGTCGCGATATTAATAAAACTTCGCTATTCTGTCACCAGTTCATTGATACCCTTCTGCTGATGATGTTTTTTACTCAGCGAGAAGTAGCCAAATATTAGTGTTATTACCACGATGCTCGCCATAATCAGGAAGATTTCCTGATAGCCCACTTTATCAAACAACTTACCGACAGGCAGTGACAGCACGATGATGCCAATGGAACTGGCGATATTGAAGCCAATAAGATATATCGTTGACGACAGGCGCTTATCAAAATTCGCTACGCTGAATTTAAACACTGAAATAACAAACAGTGGGACCTCCAGCGCATGGAGCATTTTAATCAAGGAGATAATATATATATCGGTGAACAGTGCTGAACCCAGGATTCGACAGGTCATGATTGTTCCACCCAGCAGCAATGCGGATTTAGGCCCGATGCGGTTAATCAGGAACGGAACCAGCGCCATACCGACGGCCTCCATAAAGACTTGTACCGAGTTGAGGTAGCCGTATACGCGTGGTGCCAGTTCGGGATCGTCAAATAAGCTGGCGTAAAACACCGGGAACATCTGCTGATCGTAGATGCTATAGAACGACCAGGTGCCGACGACAAAGATAACGAAAAACCAGAACTGCGAATCTTTAAAGATGGTGAGAAAATCCTTTCGGGTCAGCGCGTCTGGCTCGGGCGAACGTGTATCCGTGGATGCCGGGGCCGGTGCGTCGGTTTTGAACACCACGTTAATCACCAGGAATAACACCCCCATGACCGACACGCACCAGAAGTTAATGTGTGGGTTGATGCTGAAGAAGATACCGCCAACAAAAGTCCCTGCGGCGTAGCCAAGCGATCCCCAGAAACGAGCAGTGCCGAATTCAAAGTTGAATTTACGGCTCACTTTCTCGACGAAGCTTTCCACCAGACCGCAACCGGCGAGATAGCCAAGGCCAAAGAAAATGGCGCCTAGCACCATGCCAAGCTTGAAGTTGGAGACCAGCAGCGGTTCATAAACATAAATCAGGAACGGACCGCTGAGCGTGATGACAGTCCCCATCATCCAGATAAGGGGTTTGCGGGTACCGAGCTTATCCTGCAGAAAACCGTAGCCCAGCATAAACAGCATGCTGAAAAACTGGTTTACGGCATACAGCATTCCCAGCTCCGTTCCGGACAGGCCAAGTTTATTTTTTAGCCATATTGCATAAAAAGACCACCACAACGACCAGGCGGCAAAGAAAAAGAGCAGATACCCGGATGAGTATCGATATTTATCATTACTGAACGGCATATTTATCTTCATGATTTTTCCAATCCAGATCAGGTCATTGTAAGGTCTTTCTGATACGACGTAACGAGTGCGCTTTATTACGGGGTGATCGTTCTCCGTAGCGACGGTTGCGACTGAATAAAGCTGCTCAGGTGTTGGCTGTCGGGAAACGCGCTTAGCGCGCCACGCCGGGTAGTCGCCAGAGCACCACAAGCGCTGGCCTGCTCGATAAGCGGAAGTAGCGTTGACGTCGATGTGGGCCAGCCTTCTCCGGCGAGTGCCGCCAGCAGCCCGGCCATAAAGGCATCACCGGCGCCGGTGGTATCGATGCTGTCGACGTGATAGCCGCTTAAAGTCAGCCTATGGTTTTGCCAGAAAGCGATAGCGCCGTCGGCACCGCGGGTAATAACTTTCAGGCACGCGGGAAAATCAGCCAGGCGTTCGCAGGCGCTACTAAGACAGTCAGTTTGTGTTAGCCACAGCAGCTCTTCTTCCGACATCTTCAGAATGTCGCTCTGCCGGGCAAACTCGCTGACAAGGTCAAACATCTGCATCTCGTTGCTCCACATCTGCGGACGCAGATTGATGTCAAAGCTCAGCGTACCGCCGGCCTGTCGCAATGCGGCCATTGCCTGGGTGAGGGTGGCGCGGCACTCAGGGGCAACCAGCGCCAGCGAGCAGAAGTGCAGAATGTCGGCACCAAAGTCGGGCAGACTCGCCGGGCTGAGAAATTGATCGGCAGACGGATTAACTAAAAACTCAAACTGCCGCTCACCGTTGGGAGCCAGTGAAACCAGTACGGTACTGGTGTGCTGTTGTGCATCAAACTCCAGACTTCCTGTATCCACCTGCGCTGTTACCAGCGTCTGATGCAGAAAGCGGCCAAAAGTGTCATTGCCCACACGGCCGATAAAGCCGCTGTCATGGCCGAGGCGGGCGACGCCGATGGCCACATTGAAGGGCGCGCCTCCCGCACAGGCTTCAAACTGCATATTGTCGCGCGGTAGCAAATCCACCACGGCATCTCCAAGCGTCCAGATTGTCATTATTTTTCCCCAAAGCAGTGAGACGGGTGGTTAATTGGCGGCGAGCGGCCAGGCATGCCCGTTATTAAAAATGGCGTGTCCGTTCTGGCTAAATAAGGTCAGTTGGCGATCGTCCGGTTCAGGATAAATACGGCTGCTGAGGGTGTACTCGCCGTGATTAACAAAGACTTCTACCGACGAACTATCGATAAATAGACGTAGGTCCAGCACATCATTGGCGGGCAGCGGTATGCTACGGCAGTCCGACAGGCCGTGTTGCGGATAGCGGCGTTCAAGCACCAGACGCTGTGCCTGGGTATCGACGAAGACGCGCAGCCCGTCACCCAGCGCGATGCCATACTGTTCAGCATGGCTGCGGGCGATATCGAGGCTCAGTTCGACCTCGAGAGCATGCGCCTGTTCTTCTACCATCAGGGTGCGATTGTTCAGGTCACTGACCGGCCAGACATGAAGCTGACCGCGTAATGCCTCCAGCTCTTTGACCGGGTTCATGCGCAGCCGCAGATCTGCATCGAGCGTCACTTCCCGGGGAAGAGTAAGCATGCCCGCCCAGCCGTCGGCCTGTTCTGGCATCGGCGACTCCCACATGGATAGCCAACCGATCACCACGCGGCGACCGTCCGGAGTGATAAATGACTGAGGGGCGTAAAAATCATGCCCGTGATCCATCTCCTGGAAGGGTTGGGTAACGTGGAACTGATGGTTATCCTGCCATTCGCCGACCATATAGCCGCTCTGGAACAGGTTACGGTAATCGTATCCGTCCGCGGCGATGCCCTGCGGCGAGAACATGAAGACGAGCTTATCGTTCAGTGGGAAGAGGTCCGGGCACTCCCACATGTAGCCCATGCCGTCATCGGCCCTGCCGAGCGTGCTGGCAAACTGCCAGTGCTGTAGATCCTGCGAGCGATAGAGCTGCACTTCGCCCACGTCATCGACCCGGGCACCCACCACCATGTACCAGCTGTCTCCCTCTTGCCAGACTTTCGGATCGCGAAAATGGTGTACGCCTCGCGGGGTATCCAGAATCATGCCCTGGCGTTCAAAGTGAATCCCGTCGGTGCTGGTGGCCAGGCACTGTACCTGATACAGGTTTTCCTCTTTCGCCTCGCCGTCAAACTTGTGTCCGGTGTAGATAAGGGCCAGCTTATTGCCTTCAACCACCGCTGAACCGGAAAAACAGCCGTCTTTATCTTCCGGCCCTTCAGGTGCCAGTGCGATGGGTAAGTGCTCCCAGTTCACCATATCGCGGCTGCGCGCATGGCCCCAGTGCATTGGTCCCCAGACCGGCTGCCACGGATAGTGCTGATAGAACGCATGGTAGTAACCATCAAACCAGGACAGGCCGTTAGGGTCATTCATCCAGCCAGCCGGAGGGGCGAGGTGATAGCGTGGATACCAGCGCGGGTTTACAAGGTCTTTCTGCTGGTTTAAGGCTTCGTTGGCTTTGGAAAGTAGTGATGTCATTTGCTGGTCCCTGTAAGTGAATTGAGCAAAAGATAACGTTAACATTCTCGGTTTTCTCGCGAATTTGATGGTAATATCGATGTTAATCACAAAAGTTAACGTTAACATTTTGCGAGTGTTATCAAGATCGCATTTTCAGACCCGGCAGGATGAACGCCGTCAAAGGAGAGGGTATGGCATCTTTAAAGGATGTGGCGCAACGGGCTAACGTCTCGTTAATGACCGTATCGCGAGCGATTAACGAACCCGAACGACTGCGGCCAGAAACCTATAAAAAGGTGATGGAAGCGGTAGATGCGCTGGGGTATGTCTCCGATCTCTCAGCGAAAAAAATTCGTGGCGCGAAAACCACGGCTAACACTATCGGGGTGTTAGCGCTGGACACCATGACCACGCCATTTTCCGTGGAGATAACGCTTTCTATCGAAGAGACCGCGCGGGCGCACGGTTGGAATAGCTTTGTGGTGAATATGTTCAGCAATGACCAGCCAGAGAAAATGGTGGATCTGCTGCTGGCGCATCGCCCTGACGGCATTATCTACACCGCGATGGGGCTGCGTCAGGTTCCGGTGCCGGAAAAGCTGCATAAGTATCGTTGCGTGCTGGCGAACTGCGAAAGCATCAGTGGCCCTTTTCCCACCTATATTCCTGATGATGAGCAAGGGCAATACCTTGGCGTGAAAGCGCTGTTGGCCGCAGGCTACCGTCGGCTGCTGTGCATCCACCTGCCAAAAGGGATTGTGGCCACCGATCGCCGCCGGGCGGGAATGGAGCGCGCCTGTCGTGAAGCGGGCGTCGACCCTGATGCCATGTTCCACCACTATCTTCCGGCGGGCGAGAGTCACCATATTGATGCAGCGGAGATTGCCGGGCATTACCTGAGTGGCACGCGTCCGATGTTTGATGCGGTGGTATGCGGTAACGACCGCGTGGCTTTTGTTATCTACCAGGTCTTGCTGGGGCGAGGGCTGCGCATTCCGCAGGATGTTGCCGTACTAGGCTATGACAACATGGTAGGCACCGGCGAGCTGTTTTTACCGCCGCTATCCACAGTACAGCTGCCGCATTATGAAATTGGCCGTCTCAGTGCACTGCATCTTATCCAGGGGCTCGATCACCGCGATACCGTGCGGGTAGACAGCCCCTGGCTTCCGCGCGCCTCAATATGAGTACGTTCACGTGGCAACTGCTGCTTTGCCAAAATAGCTCAGCCTTTTTGGTCATCGTGTTTGGTGCCAACTTTCAGATGCACCACAGCGGGAACCTCTGAGATGCTATAAAATAAAAAATCCACGCAATTGCGTGGATTTTATGGGGTTTTCCATTTTTCATGCGATTCACTGAGATCGCATGAGACAATAGAAACGGCTTAGACGTTGAACAGGAAGTTCATGATATCGCCATCTTTGACGATATAGTCCTTACCTTCGGCACGCATTTTCCCAGCTTCTTTCGCACCTTGCTCACCTTTATAGGTGATGAAATCTTCAAACGCGATGGTTTGTGCGCGGATAAAGCCTTTCTCGAAGTCGGTATGGATTTTACCTGCGGCCTGCGGAGCCGTGGCGCCGACAGGAATGGTCCATGCACGGACTTCTTTCACGCCAGCGGTGAAGTAGGTCTGCAGGTTCAGCAATTCGTAACCAGCACGGATAACGCGGTTCAGGCCCGGCTCTTCCAGACCCATTTCAGCCATGAATTCTTCACGGTCAGCATCATCGAGTTCTGCAATATCAGCTTCAACGGCAGCACAAACGGCAACCACAACAGAACCTTCGGCAGCCGCGATTTCGCGCACTTTGTCGAGGTACGGGTTGTTCTCAAAACCGTCTTCGTTGACGTTAGCGATATACATGGTTGGCTTCAGGGTCAGGAAGCTCAGGTATTTGATGGCCGCTTTGTCTTCGTCAGTCAGCGTTTTCAGCGCGCGCAGCATGCCGGCGTTTTCCAGCTGTGGCAGGCATTTTTCCAGCGCAGCCAGTTCCGCTTTAGCGTCTTTGTCGCCGCCTTTTGCCTTCTTCTGCACACGATGGATAGCGCGCTCACAGGTGTCGAGGTCGGACAACGCCAGCTCGGTATTGATAACCTCGATGTCGTCAGCCGGATCCACTTTGTTATTAACGTGGATGATGTTGTCGTTTTCAAAGCAACGCACCACGTGGCCGATAGCTTCGGTTTCGCGGATGTTGGTAAGGAATTGGTTACCCAGACCTTCACCTTTGGACGCGCCTTTTACCAGACCGGCAATGTCGACGAATTCCATCGTTGTAGGCAGGATACGCTGTGGTTTGACGATTTCGGCCAGCTGATCCAGACGCGGATCGGGCATCGGGACAACACCCGTGTTCGGCTCGATAGTACAGAACGGGAAGTTTGCCGCTTCAATACCCGCTTTTGTGAGCGCGTTGAACAGGGTGGATTTGCCTACGTTTGGCAAACCGACGATACCGCATTTGAATCCCATGTTTAAATCACCTTAATCTTTTGATATTCAACCTGTTATGGAAAACAGATTGTAGAAATGTAAATAACTTTGCCTATTATACACAGCACGCGAGAAAAATGCCGCACATCACTGCTTATTGCGCTTTAAAGGTGTGTAACCGGCTCGTAGCTTTGGTCAGGCCATCTTTGAACAAAATCTCGGTACAACGTGCCGCTTCGTCAATCGCTTCATCAATTAACTTCTGTTCTGAAACAGGCGGTTTGCCTAAAACAAATCCGACAACTTTGTTTTTATCGCCCGGATGGCCAATTCCAACGCGTAAACGATGAAAGTTAGGGTTATTACCTAACTTGCTAATGATGTCTTTCAGGCCATTATGTCCGCCATGACCTCCGCCAAGCTTAAATTTGGCGACGCCAGGAGGCAGGTCTAATTCATCGTGCGCGACCAAAATTTCATCGGGGTTAATACGATAAAAACTGGCCATCGCACCGACGGCCTTGCCGCTAAGATTCATAAATGTGGTCGGTACCAGCAGACGGACATCTTCACCTTCAAGCGTTACTCGGGAGGTGTAACCAAAGAATTTCGGCTCATCGCGCAGGGGGGCGCGTAATCTCTCTGCCAGTAGATCGACATACCATGCGCCTGCGTTGTGTCGCGTTGCCGCATACTCTGCGCCGGGGTTCGCCAGGCCGACAATCAATTTAATCGCCACGTGTTTTGTCCTGAGTGTTTCGATAAACGACGTGTAGTTTACTGTCTGACGGTGCGCTTGACAAAAAACTGCGTGCTTATCGCCAAAAGCTGAATAATTGCACAAATGGACTATTAGAAAATGAGTATGTTCAGTGGCTTATTTGTAAAGTTTTGTTGCATGAGTGTTTGTAATTGTGATCGCTCCCGCACTTGCGAACGGCAGTGTTGTCTATACTTTACACATAAGGATTAGGGGTATTCCCTGTAACAACCCAAAGTTCCGGAGGTGACACATGAAACGCAAAAACGCTTCGCTACTCGGTAACGTGCTCATGGCTTTAGGGTTGGTGGTAATGGTTGTGGGTGTGGGTTATTCAATTTTAAACCAGTTGCCGCAATTTAATCTGCCGCAGTTTTTCGCACATGGTGCGGTGCTCAGTATTTTTGTTGGCGGTATTCTCTGGTTAGCAGGTGCCAGAGTGGGTGGACACGAACAAATCAGTGACCGTTACTGGTGGGTACGTCATTATGACAAACGCTGTCGTCGTGGTGACACCAATCACCGTCATAACTAAATCCTCCCTCTGTTGAGAGGGTGGTGGTCAGAATGAAGAGCCTCGGTTATAAAACCAGGGCTCTGCTTGTTTATGATCATTGCTTAAACTGGATGCGACAGAATAAGAGAAGAATTATTCGAATAATCGGTAATGTAATGCTCTAACCGCGCTGTCTGCATCGTCAGCCGGTAACAGGATGCACAGGTTGTCGTTCGATGCTCCATGGCAAACCATTCGTACCGTATGCTCTTCAAGCCAGGCAAAAACGTCTTTGCAAACTCCCGCAGCCTGTGTGAGTTGATTCCCCACCAAAGTGACCAACGCCAGCCCGGTTTCCACTTCTACACGACAGTGGGAGGATAATGCGGTAAACAATGCGGTGGTCAGCACATGGTCTTCACCTGAGGTTGCATGAGTGGCGTCCAGCGCCAGCGCAATACTATTTTCTGAGGTTGTAACCAAATCCACCGTGACAGCGTGGCGAGCTAAAATGGCGAAGGACTGCGCCAGAAAAGAGCAGGAAGGTTGCTTCTCCAGACTGTGTAACCTCAACAGCGTCTGTTTACGACGCACGGCGATCGCACGATAGCGAGGTGGATTATCGGTGGTGTTGTGCACCAACGTACCTCCGGCGGCAGTATCCTTACTTGAGCCAACAAAGACCGGAATGCTTTTACGCATTGCCGGGAGTAGCGTAGCCGGGTGGAGGACCTTCGCACCGTAGGCGGCCATATCGCTGGCCTCGGAAAATGAGATATGGTCGATTCGTTTGGCCCGCGGCGCAATGCGTGGGTCGGTGGTGTAGATCCCTGCGACGTCGGTCCAGATGTCAACGCGTGTGGCGTGAAGTGCCTCACCGAGAAGCGTAGCCGTGTAATCACTACCGCCGCGTCCAAGCGTTGTGGTGTGTCCTGCGGCATCACGCCCGATAAATCCCTGAGTCACCATAATCGCTTGCTCAAGACGAGGGCGCAGGTGAGTCTCCACCTGGTGGTGCAGTGTGCCAAGCTCGGGTTCGGCGCAGCCGAAGTTCGCGTTAGTACGCATCACGCAGCGGGCGTCAAACCACTCGGCCTCGGCCTGCCGTTCACGTAAGACTTCAGTAAACAGTAGTGAGGACATCAGCTCGCCATGGCTGACTAATTCATCGCTTAACGCATCAGACGGTGAAACCATCGCCGTTTGTGCAAGACGATGTATATTGTTGAGAAGATTATCGATTTCCGTGCTGATAACGGAAGGCTGCTTCAGGCGGGAAATAATGTTGTATTGGATGGCGCGTAAAGTCTCAAGCTTATCTAATTGTTGATGCGTTTCCAGACCTTCAGAAAGCTCGACCAGTAAGTTTGTCACGCCTGCTGAAGCAGACAAAACGACTAAACGGACATCTTGATCAGCAAGGACAATGCTGGCGCTTCGGTTCATCGCATCAAAATCAGCGACGCTGGTGCCGCCAAATTTGGCAACGACGGATGGTGGATAAATGCGAGTCATAACAATCTCATATCAGGGCGCCATAAAAGTATGGCTAGAAAATTTTCATTCTCGGCATAAGGGAACAAAGTTCGCCTTACGAAATGTCCGCCCGCGAACATTTCTGCTGACAACCCAGGGTATACCTGTTGTCGATAACGAGTGTCGCCTGTACGCGTTACCGGGTGCTGCGCATTAATTTTATTTACAAAGCCTGCAAATAAGCGCGCCATACTAAGTGATTTATATTAAGGGATCGACTTTTTTATTCGATTTATAGGCAAATAAGTGAAAAATCATGTCGTAACAAGAAAGCGCCTACATTATTAATGGTAAAAACGTGTAAAAAAATAATAAAAACATGAAAATCTCATGGTTTTTATAACATCGTAAGCGCTGCAATTGGCTACAGTATTGTTAATTTAATAGCTATATTTGTTTAGGATTTAGTAATGATTGAAGAAGGTTATGCGCTGAAATTTAAGGAAAAAATGCTTATTTGAGACGTCTAAAAATAAATGATTGAGTCCCAAGCTAAAACAACATATATTAGCCGCGCTTTTTTACAGGTAATCCTTATAACCATTTATTCAATCAGGCGTTAATCTACACCTGGTTGTAGGAGTGATATGATGACGGATAAAGTCCGTATTGATACTTTAAGTGCTAATTCATTACCACAGAGCAATGATACCTTTTTAGCAAGACAGGCTGAGTTTGAATCTAATGTCCGCAGCTATCCACGTAAACTGCCATTAGCGATCGCTAAAGCGCAGGGCGTCTGGATTACTGATGTAGAAAATAATCAATATCTTGATTGCCTGGCAGGTGCCGGAACCCTGGCGCTTGGTCATAACCATCCTGAAGTGCTGCAGAGCATTCAAAGTGTCATCACAAGCGGCTTACCGTTACATACGCTTGACCTTACCACGCCGTTAAAAGATGAATTCTCATCATATTTACTTTCTTTATTACCGGGCCAGGGCAAAGAATATTGCCTGCAGTTCACCGGTCCGTCCGGTGCAGATGCTGTTGAAGCGGCGCTGAAGCTGGCGAAGAAAGTGACCGGCCGTTCCAGCATCATTAGTTTCTCCGGCGGCTACCACGGGATGACCCACGGCGCGCTGTCCGTGACCGGCAACCTGTCGCCGAAAGAAGCGGTCAGCAATATGATGGCGGAAGTGCAGTTTATGCCGTATCCACATCAGTACCGTTGCCCGCTGGGTATCGGCGGCGACGCTGGCGTCAAAGCATTAACCTACTACTTCGAAAACCTGATCAACGACGTTGAAAGCGGCGTGCGTAAACCGGCTGCCGTAATCCTCGAAGCCGTGCAGGGCGAAGGCGGCGTGAACCCGGCTCCGGTCGAATGGCTGCAACGCATTCGTAAAGTGACTCAGGAACACGGCATTCTGCTGATCATCGATGAAGTTCAGGCTGGCTTTGCACGTACCGGTAAACTGTTCGCCTTCGAACACGCCGGTATTGAACCTGATATCATCGTGATGTCCAAAGCGGTTGGCGGCGGTCTGCCACTGGCGGTACTGGGCATTAAAAAGCAATTCGATGCGTGGGCTCCGGGCCACCACACTGGCACTTTCCGCGGCAACCAACTGGCGATGGCGACCGGTCTGACAACGCTGAAGATCCTCAAAGACGACAAGATTGCCGATAAAGTTGCCGCCCAGGGCGAGTGGCTGAAAGGCAAACTGGCTGACCTGCAGAAACGCTACCCGGTTATCGGCCAGGTGCGTGGTCTGGGCCTGATGATCGGCCTGGAAATCGTGAAGCCGAACGAAGCGCAGGATCACATGGGTTGCTACCCGGCTGATGGCGAGCTGTCCGCGTTGCTGCAGAAGAAATGCTTCGAAAACGGGCTGATTCTGGAGCGTGGTGGCCGCAACGGCTGCGTGCTGCGTCTGCTGCCGTCTCTGCTGATCACCAACGCTGAGCTGGAAATTTTCCTCGATAAATTCGAAAACGCCCTGCTGGGCGCTGGCGTGAAGCCGGTTTAAACGGAGTTGGATCGAATGTCAGACGTAAACCCGATTCTGTCCGGCTCGGCGCAAAGCATCGCCGCCTATCAGGACGCTATCGAGCAGAGTACGCAAGCGGTCGTTGAATGGTTGAAGCAGCCTGAGATGTATCAGGGCAAAACCGTTGAGCAACTGCGTGAACGTATCAACCTGAATTTTACGTCTCAGGGCCTGGGCAACCAGGCCGCTATTGAGCGTGCGGTTGAATACTTTCTCAAAGACAGCCTGTTGGTTCACCATCCTCAGTGCGTGGCGCATCTGCACTGCCCAAGTCTGGTGATTAGCCAGGCGGCGGAAGTGCTGATCAACGCCACTAACCAGAGTATGGACTCATGGGACCAAAGCCCGTCCGCCACGATCATTGAGATCAAACTGATTGAATGGCTACGTGAGCAGGTAGGTTATGCGGCAGGCGATGCGGGCGTATTCACCAGCGGCGGCACCCAGAGTAACCTGATGGGCCTGATGCTGGCGCGCGACGCCTTCTTTGCTCGCCAGGGACATTCCATTCAGCAAGATGGTCTGACCGGTGATCTGAGCAAAATTAAAGTGTTCTGCTCTGAAAGCGCGCACTTTTCCGTGCAGAAGAACATGGCGTTAATGGGGCTGGGCTACCGCTCCGTCACCCAGGTGAAGACCGATGCGTTTTCACGCATGGATCTGGCTGACCTGAAAGACAAGCTGGCCCAGGCGAAAGCCAACGGCGAGCAGGTGATGGCCATTGTCGCGACGGCTGGCACGACAGATGCGGGCGCCATCGATCCGTTAGCGGATATTGCGGCGCTGGCGGCAGAACATCAGATCTGGATGCACGTGGATGCGGCATGGGGCGGGGCGTTACTGCTTTCTGAACAGTATCGTCACTTCCTCAACGGCCTTGAGCTGGCAGATTCCGTGACGCTGGATTTCCACAAGCAGTTCTTCCAGACCATCAGCTGCGGTGCGTTCCTGTTAAAAGATGCGCGCCACTACGAGCTGATGCGTTACCAGGCGGCGTACCTGAACTCTGATTTCGATGAAGAGGCTGGCGTACCAAACCTGGTATCGAAGTCGCTGCAGACCACGCGTCGTTTCGATGCGCTGAAGCTGTGGATGGGCCTCGAAGCGCTGGGCAAAAAGCAGTATGCCGAAATCATTGATAATGGCGTAACGCTGGCGCGTGATGTTGCTGAGTTTGTCAAAACCCAGTCGCATCTTGAACTGGTGATGGAACCACAGCTGGCAAGCGTGCTGTTCCGCTTCCGTCCTGAAAGCGATGATATGGCGTTCGTTGCGCTGCTGAACCAGCGTATTGGCGACGTGCTGCTGGCTTCCGGTAGCGCCAACGTCGGCGTGACCGAAGCGGATGGCATCACCTGCCTGAAGCTGACGCTGCTGAACCCGACGGTGTGCCTGGAGGATGTGAAAGTCCTGCTGGCCAGCGTTAAGGCAACGGCATTGAGCATTTTAAACGCGTAATTGCCCGGTGACACTGCGTTTACCGGGCCTACGGGTTCGGTGCAATGTTTGGGTTTTGTGGGCCGGATAAGCGAACCTCATCCGGCAATAAAAAGGCTCCCGTTCACGGGAGCCTTTTTGCTATTTAATATCCGCTAAAGCGGCGTCTTTATTCGGGAAGAATGCCAGACGACCGGGGATCGGCTGAATACCCGCGCGCGCCATGGTGCGCAGCGGCTGAAATTCCAGGTTAGATACCCGCAGCTCGCAGCCTTCAGGCAGTTTTTTCACAAAACGCTGGAAAGCGTCCAGACCACCGGCATCCAGTACCGGGACCGCGTCCCACTTCAAGACTACGATGCGTTTACCTTCAATACGCGACTCGAGATCGGTAAATAATCCTTCCGCCGCGGCAAAGAATAGCGGGCCAATGACGCGCAACACCAGCACATCATCCGGTACGTCTACGTTGACCGGCGCCAGACGCGTCATGCGCGCAATACGACGCATAAACAGTAGAGATGCAAGAACGATACCGACGCTGATGGCGATAACCATATCGAACAGCACCGTCAGCGACATACACATCAGCATGACGATGATGTCGTCTTTCGGCGCATGACGCAGCAAATCCACCACTTTATGCGCTTCACTCATGTTCCATGCCACCATTAGCAGCAGGGCGGCCATGGCGGAAAGCGGTAACCAGGAAAGCAGCGGTGCAAGCACCAACAGGGCTAGGATCACCAGAATCGCATGGATAACCGCTGAGATTGGCGATGTTGCACCCGCGCGGACGTTTGCCGCAGAACGGGCAATTGCCGCCGTGGCGGTGATACCGCCAAAGAACGGTGCGACGATGTTGCCCAGTCCCTGACCAATCAGCTCACTGTTAGCTTTGTGTTTGGTGCCGGTCATCCCATCGAGTACGACGGCGCACAGCAGAGATTCGATCGCCCCGAGCATTGCCATCGAGAAGGCTGCCGGTAACAGCGCCTGTAACGAGCTCCAGCTCAGAGTAAAGTTTGACTCTGGCATATTCCACGGTAATACCAATTGCGGCAGCAACTGTGGGATACCATTGCCCTGCGAGCCGTCAGCCAGAATATAGTGGAACTGAGATCCGATGGTGGCGACATGGCCGCCGGTGAGGTTCACGATACCCATTACCGCACAGCCTGCCAGGAGTGCGGGAAGGTGGCCCGGTAATCGGATACCCAGACGCGGCCAGAAAATCAGGATCCCCAGTGTCACCACGCCAATCGCGGCATCACCCACGTTGATGGTCGGCAAGGCCATAAATAGCGCGCCAACCTTCTGCAAATAGTGCTCTGGCACGTGGGTCATTTGCAGGCCGAGAAAATCTTTAATCTGCATAGTACCGATGGTGATACCGATACCTGAGGTAAAACCTAGCGTAACGGACACCGGAATATATTCGATCAAACGACCAAAGCGGGCGAGGCCGAAAAGGATCAGGAATATCCCGGACATGAGCGTGGCAACCAGCAGGCCTGCCAACCCAAACTGTTGCGACACCGGATACAGAATCACCACGAAGGCGGCGGTTGGGCCAGATACGCTAAAGCGCGACCCCCCGGTAAGGGCGATAACAATCCCAGCAACGGCTGAGGTATACAGACCGTACTGCGGAGCAACGCCACTGCCTATTGCCAGCGCCATCGCCAGTGGAATGGCAATGATCCCAACCGTTATCCCGGCGATCAGGTCGCGGGTGAAGCGGGAAGCAGTATATTTTTCTTTCCAACAAGCGTCGATGAGGGCGCGGAAAGGCATCACATGTGAGGAAAATAATCTGTTCACAATAATGTTTCATCCATGGGCGCATCATCTGTCAACTGAATGGCAGGTGAAGGAGGCAAAAGTCATACAAATAAATATTACAGATAAAAAAACCCGCCGCAGCGGGTTTTTGAGCCGGGCTCGATTAATGCTCGAACATAGCAGAGATGGATTCTTCGTTGCTGATACGACGAATCGCTTCGGCCAGCATACCCGACAGGGTCAATGTACGCACGTTTGGCAGTGCTTTGATTTCGTCAGTCAGTGGAATGGTGTCACAGACAACGACTTCATCAATCACTGAGTTGCGCAGGTTGTTTGCCGCATTACCTGAGAAGATCGGGTGAGTAGCGTAAGCAAATACGCGTTTTGCACCACGTTCTTTCAGTGCTTCTGCTGCTTTGCACAGCGTACCGCCGGTATCGATCATGTCATCAACCAGTACGCAGTCACGACCTGCAACGTCACCAATAATGTGCATCACCTGAGAAACGTTCGCACGTGGGCGACGTTTGTCGATGATAGCCATATCGGTATCGTTCAGCAGTTTAGCGATAGCGCGGGCACGCACGACGCCACCGATATCCGGAGAAACCACAATCGGGTTGTCCAGGTTCAGCTGCAGCATGTCTTCTAACAGGATCGGGCTACCGAATACGTTATCAACCGGTACATCGAAGAAGCCCTGGATCTGTTCAGCATGCAGGTCAACGGTGAGGACGCGGTCAACGCCAACGCTGGACAGGAAATCAGCGACGACTTTAGCGGTAATCGGTACACGAGCGGAACGTACGCGACGATCCTGACGTGCATAGCCGAAGTAAGGAATAACGGCGGTGATACGGCCTGCGGAAGCACGGCGCAGCGCATCAACCATAACGACCAATTCCATCAGGTTGTCGTTAGTAGGGGCACAAGTGGACTGGATGATGAAAATATCACCACCGCGTACATTTTCATTAATTTGTACGCTGACTTCGCCGTCGCTAAAGCGACCTACAGCGGCGTCGCCGAGTGAAGTGTACAGGCGGTTGGCAATACGTTGTGCTAGTTCCGGGGTGGCGTTACCAGCAAAAAGCTTCATATCAGGCACGAGAAGAACCTCAGGCATGCGTCCATTGGTGGAAAGAATCTGCCGAAAACTGTGCGGGCCAGGCAGTATCCTCTCCATGCGGTGTATTAAAGAGCGCGATGCAACGTCTGGAACAGGGTGACGTTGTCACCGCAACTCAGCTTGCCCGGCTTACTCCTTATCCTTCGTGTTTCATGTTCGCTGGCATCAATTCCTCACACCAGTCACATACTTTTGTATGCTCCTGCGGTTTGTCATTTCGCCATCTTCCTGAAACCAGAAGGATTTAGAGTAACGCTCTGTGCAATGGGGAGAGGTTGACGCCTTTCGCCACAAAGCCTTTGAGCCATTCCGGGGCTTGCTCAAGCACCTGGCGAGCACGAGACTCAGTGTCAAATTCAGCAAAGACACAAGCCCCTGTACCAGTCAGGCGCGACGGCGCGTATTCTAACAGCCAGGAAAGCGCCGCATCAACCTCGCGAAAACGTTTTCTTGCGATAACCTCGCAATCATTGCCGAATTCACATTTTAGTAACGTTTTTATTGACCTTTTTGGCGTGTTGCGCGGGAGGTCGGGATCGTTAAAAATCACCGGTGTCGGAATGCTGACTCCCGGGTGAGCAACCAGATACCACTTTTCTTCAGGCTCGACCGGCGTCAGAATTTCTCCTACGCCTTCGGCAAAGGCCGCATGGCCGCGCACGAACACGGGAACATCCGCCCCTAGGGTTAAACCGAGTGCCGCCAGTTCATCAATCGAAAGTCCACACTGCCAGAGATGGTTCAGCGCCACCAGAACGGTTGCTGCATTTGATGAACCACCGCCAAGACCGCCGCCCATCGGCAGGCGTTTGTCGATACTGATGTCCGCACCGCTCCCTTTGGGAAGGCGATTGCTTTCAGATGCCACCTTCATCAGCAAACGTGCCGCACGGACGATCAGGTTGTCTTCGTGCGCAACGCCTTCCACCGGGGTTAACAGGCGGATTTCGCCGTCGCCACGCAGCGCAATATCTATCGTGTCGCCATAATCAAGAAACTGAAATAGCGTTTGCAGCGAATGGTAACCGTCCGTACGTTGCCCGGTGATGTATAAAAACAGATTCAGTTTTGCCGGAGAGGGCCAATGAGTCATCATTTCACAATCCAGTTATCCATTTTTAGCTTAATACGCTGGGAGCCGTCCGACAGCTCCATGTTTGCCGGCATCGCTGGCTGGGTTTTGCTGTCGTAGGCGCTATAGACCACTTTCCATCTTTTACCGTCTTTGCTGTAGTTCACTTCACTCAGACGATATTGGTCGTCGAGCTTGTAATCAGTAGCGTCACCCGGCAGGCCAAGGATCCACTGGCGCAGGCTATTCAATGGGATAGGCATGCCAGTCAGTTTGCCGATCATCTCTTCAGCGTCGTCGGCAGTGTAGTGCTTGCCTTTGTTATCGACCAGTTCGACGTTACCCGGCTGCGCATTGAGTTCCAGTTCAGTGCTGCCCAGTGGGTTGGTCAGCAGGAGACGATAGCGATCCTGACCGGTTTGCTGCCAGAAAAAGCGGGCATACACTTTCTGTTGATCGGAAATATAGGCAAACGCACCGCGCGTCTGATATTGGTTCAGGGCGCGTACTTCCTGCTGGTGCTGGCGCCACTGCGGGGAATCGGGGCTTTTGCCGGGACCTTTCGGCGCGTTGAGGGTACAGGCACTAAGAACCAGGGCCGCAAGGGGCAGCAGGCGAATCAGGCGAAAATCAGGCAGGGTCATAATGATGACAAATCCTTGAGATACGTTGCAGTTATAACTCTTAATGCTAGCGCCGCCATCAGACATCGTCTACGTTCAAGTTATCTTAAATCGCTTAAATTTGTGCACTAAGCTATTACTCCAAAAGGGGTCAGTCTCTTTTATTGACCGCACGCATCCTGTATGATGCACCCAGTCTAACCTTATCAACGCTGGTACTATTCCCGCACACATGACCCTTTTAGCGCTTGGTATTAACCATAAAACGGCACCTGTATCGCTGCGAGAACGCGTAACGTTTTCGCCGGATACGCTCGATCAGGCGCTGGACAGCCTGCAAGCGCTGCCAATGGTGCAGGGCGGGGTAGTGCTGTCGACGTGTAACCGCACAGAGATTTACCTCAGCGTGGAAGAGCAGGATAACCTGCGAGAAGCGCTGATTCGCTGGCTGTGCGAATACCATAACCTCAATGAAGAAGACCTGCGTAATAGCCTGTACTGGCACCAGGACAACGACGCCGTCAGTCATTTGATGCGCGTTGCCAGTGGTCTGGATTCACTGGTGCTCGGTGAACCGCAAATTTTGGGGCAGGTGAAAAAAGCATTTGCGGATTCGCAAAAAGGCCACCAGAACGCCAGTGCGCTGGAGCGCATGTTCCAGAAATCATTCTCTGTTGCTAAACGTGTACGTACAGAAACTGACATCGGTGCCAGCGCCGTGTCGGTGGCGTTTGCCGCCTGTACTCTGGCGCGGCAGATATTTGAATCGCTCTCAACGGTAACCGTGCTGTTAGTCGGTGCGGGCGAAACCATCGAGCTGGTAGCGCGACACTTGCGCGAGCATAAAGTGAAGAAGATGATCATCGCCAACCGTACGCGCGAGCGTGCGCAGGTGCTGGCGGATGAAGTCGGCGCCGAGGTGATTTCACTGAGTGATATCGACGCGCGTTTGCAGGATGCCGATATCATTATCAGTTCTACTGCCAGTCCGCTGCCGATTATCGGTAAAGGAATGGTGGAACGCGCGCTTAAAAACCGTCGCAATCAGCCTATGCTACTGGTGGATATCGCCGTACCGCGCGATGTCGAGCCGGAAGTGGGTAAATTGTCTAACGCCTATCTGTACAGCGTTGATGACCTGCAAAGCATCATTTCGCATAACCTGGCCCAGCGCAAAGCGGCGGCGGTGGAAGCCGAAACGATTGTGGAGCAGGAAGCCAGCGAGTTTATGGCCTGGCTACGCGCCCAGGGCGCAAGCGACACTATCCGCGAGTATCGCAGTCAGTCAGAACAGATCCGTGATGAACTGACCGCTAAAGCGTTGGCCGCTCTTCAGCAGGGCGGTGATGCGCAAGCCATTATGCAGGATTTGGCCTGGAAACTGACCAACCGCCTGATCCATGCACCAACCAAATCACTTCAACAGGCCGCCCGTGACGGGGATAGTGAACGCCTGAATATTCTGCGCGACAGCCTCGGGCTGGAGTAGCAGCACACCAATCTTATTTTTTACAGGGTGCATTTACGCCTATGAAGCCTTCTATCGTTGCCAAACTGGAAGCCCTGCATGAACGCCATGAAGAAGTTCAGGCGCTGCTCGGTGATGCGGGTACTATCGCAGATCAGGATCGCTTTCGTGCGCTGTCGCGCGAATATGCGCAATTAAGCGATGTCTCTCGCTGTTTTACGGACTGGCAACAGGTTCAGGAAGATATCGAGACGGCTCAGATGATGCTCGACGATCCTGAAATGCGTGAAATGGCGCAGGATGAACTGCGCGAAGCAAAAGAGAAATGCGAGCAGCTGGAACAGCATCTGCAGGTCCTGCTGTTACCTAAAGACCCCGATGACGAACGTAACGCCTTCCTCGAAGTGCGTGCGGGAACCGGTGGTGATGAAGCGGCGCTGTTTGCCGGCGATCTGTTCCGCATGTACAGCCGTTACGCTGAATCGCGTCGCTGGCGGGTAGAGATCATGAACGCCAGCGAAGGCGAACATGGCGGGTTTAAAGAAGTTATTGCCAAGATTAGCGGTGAAGGCGTTTACGGGCGACTGAAATTTGAGTCCGGCGGCCATCGCGTGCAGCGCGTACCTGCGACGGAATCGCAGGGGCGTATTCATACTTCTGCCTGTACGGTCGCTGTCATGCCGGAACTGCCGGATGCCGAACTGCCGGACATCAACCCGGCCGATCTGCGTATTGATACCTTCCGTTCATCAGGCGCGGGCGGTCAGCACGTTAACACCACCGACTCCGCAATCCGTATTACCCACTTACCGACCGGTATCGTGGTGGAATGCCAGGACGAACGTTCACAGCATAAAAACAAAGCCAAAGCGATGTCGGTGCTGGGGGCGCGAATTCGTGCCGCCGAAGTGGCAAGACGTCAACAGGCAGAAGCCTCTGAACGTCGTAACCTGTTGGGCAGCGGCGATCGCAGCGATCGTAACCGCACCTATAACTTCCCGCAGGGTCGTGTGACCGATCACCGCATTAACCTGACACTCTACCGTCTGGATGAAGCGATGGAAGGCAAACTGGATATGCTGATTGAGCCGATTGTCCAGGAATACCAGGCCGACCAACTGGCGGCGTTGTCCGAGCAGGATTAATGGATTATCAGCACTGGCTGCGTGAAGCGATAAGCCAATTACAGGAAAGCGAAAGCCCGCGACGTGACGCCGAGATTTTACTCGAGTTTGTCACCGGTAAGGGGCGCACCTTTATTCTGGCGTTCGGCGAAACGGTGTTAACCGAGGCGCAGCGTCAACGGCTCGATACATTACTGGAACGCCGTCAGCGGGGTGAGCCGGTGGCACATCTGACCGGCGTGCGCGAGTTCTGGTCGCTGCCGCTGTTTGTCTCTCCGGCTACGCTTATTCCACGCCCGGATACTGAGTGTCTTGTTGAGCAGGCGCTGGCTCGTCTGCCTGCCTCTGCGTGTCGTATTCTCGATTTGGGAACCGGTACGGGCGCCATCGCGCTGGCGCTGGCAACTGAGCGTCCGGATTGCGCGGTGACCGCGGTTGACCGCATGCTCGATGCCGTGGCGCTGGCAACTCGCAACAAACAGCATCTGGCCATCGACAATGTTTGCGTGCTGCAAAGCGACTGGTTCAGCGCTTTGCAGGGGCAGCAGTTTGACATGATTGTCAGCAATCCGCCGTATATCGACGAACAGGACCCGCACCTGGCGCTTGGCGATGTACGTTTTGAGCCGCTATCGGCACTGGTGGCGGGCGAGCAGGGTATGGCGGATATCGTGCATATCATTGACCAGTCTCGACACATGCTAACGCCCGGCGGATATCTGTTGCTGGAGCACGGCTGGCAGCAGGGACAGGCAGTCCGCGACGCCTATACTCATGCTGGTTACCAGGCGGTTGAAACCTGCCGCGACTATGGCGGCAACGAGCGAATTACGCTTGGACGCATCCCATCATGAGTACCTTCAGCGTGTTACTCAACGTCCATCTCATCAGCATTGCGCTTTCTGTTGGTCTGTTAACGCTGCGTTTTTGGTGGCGTTACACCGATTCGCGCCTTGCCTGCGCGCGCTGGACGCGCATCGTGCCGCCGGTTGTCGATACCGTTTTATTACTCAGCGGCATAGCGTTAATGGTTAAAGCGCACATCCTGCCATTCACTGAGCACGGGACATGGCTGACTGAAAAGCTGTTTGGGGTTATCATTTACATCGTTTTGGGTTTTATTGCGCTCGATTATCGTCGGGCGCGCAGTCAGCAGGCGCGATTAGTCGCATTTCCGCTGGCGCTGGTGGTGCTGTACATCATCATTAAACTCGCCACCACAAAAATACCGTTACTGGGGTAAGCATGAGGTCGTTAGCTGATTTCGAATTTAATAAAGCGCCATTGTGTGATGGGATGATCCTGGCGTCGGAGTCTATCCGTCTGGATTTTCCAACACAAACTGTGTATGACGAACTGGAACGTCTGGTTAGTCTGGCGCAAGAAGAAATTAGCCAGCTCCTGTCTCAGGATGAGCAACTGGAAAAACTGCTGGCACTTTTTTACGGCGAATGGGGGTTTACGGATACCCACGGCGTCTATCGTCTTTCTGATGCATTATGGCTTGACCAGGTACTGAAAAATCGTCAGGGCAGCGCCGTATCTCTGGGCGCTATCTTGTTGTGGATTGCCAACCGACTGGAGCTACCGCTGGTGCCGGTGATTTTCCCGACACAACTCATCCTGCGTATTGAATCGCTCGATGGCGAAATGTGGCTAATCAATCCGTTCAATGGCGAAACGTTAAATGAGCACACGCTGGAAGTGTGGCTGAAGGGGAATATCAGCCCGGTCGCGGAGCTGTTTAACGAAGACCTGGATGAGGCGGATAATGCAGAAGTAATCCGCAAGCTGCTCGACACGCTGAAATCATCGCTGATGGAAGAGCGGCAAATGGAGCTGGCGCTGCGTGCCAGCGAAGCACTATTACAGTTTAATCCTGAAGATCCGTATGAAATACGCGATCGTGGATTAATCTACGCGCAGCTCGAGTGTGAACATGTTGCGCTGACCGATTTAAGTTATTTCGTTGAGCAGTGTCCGGAAGACCCGATCAGCGAAATGATTCGTGCGCAGATTAATACTATTTCGCACAAGCAAATTGTATTGCATTGATTAATGACACTTTACCTACCGTTTAAGGCGATCCTATGAAACAAAAAGTGGTTAGCATTGGCGACATCAACGTGGCAAATGACCTGCCGTTCGTGCTGTTTGGCGGAATGAACGTGCTGGAATCCCGCGATCTGGCGATGCGCATTTGTGAGCACTACGTAACCGTTACTCAAAAGCTGGGTATCCCTTACGTGTTCAAAGCCTCCTTTGATAAAGCCAACCGTTCTTCCATCCACTCTTACCGTGGACCGGGCCTTGAAGAAGGGATGAAAATCTTCCAGGAACTGAAGCAGACTTTTGGCGTAAAAGTGATCACCGACGTTCACGAAGCCAGCCAGGCGCAGCCTGTTGCTGACGTGGTGGATGTGATTCAGCTGCCGGCATTCCTCGCGCGTCAGACCGATCTGGTGGAAGCGATGGCGAAAACCGGTGCCGTTATCAACGTGAAGAAACCGCAGTTCGTAAGCCCTGGCCAGATGGGCAATATCGTGGATAAATTCCATGAAGGTGGTAACGATAAGGTTATTCTGTGCGACCGTGGCGCGAACTTTGGTTATGACAACCTGGTTGTAGACATGCTGGGCTTCAGCGTGATGAAGAAAGTCTCCGGCAACTCACCGGTGATTTTTGACGTTACCCATGCGCTGCAATGCCGTGATCCGTTTGGCGCAGCAAGCGGCGGTCGTCGTGCGCAGGTTACCGAACTGGCTCGCGCCGGTATGGCGGTAGGTCTGGCGGGTCTGTTTATTGAAGCGCATCCGGATCCAGCCAATGCGAAATGCGATGGCCCATCCGCGCTGCCGCTGGCAAAACTGGAACAGTTCCTGACGCAGATTAAAGCGATTGATGACCTGGTGAAAAGCTTCGACGAGCTGGATACTGAGAACTAATTCATTTTGTGTGCCTGATAGAGCTTGCGCTTATCAGGTATACGAAAGGAAATAAGAAGCCGGACCCGACAAGTTATGTCGGTGTCCGGCTTTTTTCATCAGGCAAATATCGTCATCAGATAGGCGATAAACAGCGCCAGATGTGCCGCACCGTTAAGCACATTGGTGCGTCCGGTGGAAAAAGAGATATGGCACAGTACCAGTGAAGAAACCATCACAATCATCTCTGGCGCGCCCAGCGCAAACACCAAATCATTCCCGGTTGCCCATGCGATCAGCGTCACCACTGGTACGGTTAGTGAAATAGTGGCTAATACTGAACCGAAGAACAAATTCATCGCCCGCTGTACCTGATTGCTCAGAACCGCTTTCAGCGCGCCCAGCCCTTCAGGAGAGAGGATGAGTAACGCAACCAGGAAACCGGTAAAGGCCACTGGGGCATTCAGTTCAGTCAGCAAGGTCTCCAGTGGGCTGGCGTTCATCTTGGTTACGGCAATAACGGCGATCAGATGAATGATAAGCCAGGCGGCGTGCCACATATTGCTGTGTGCTGATGGCTTGCCGTGATGCGGGTCGTCATCGTCGCCTTCATCTTCATGCTCGTAAATGAACAGGCTTTGGTGCGTTTTGGTTTGAATCAGTAAAAATACGCCGTACATCGCTGCAGAAATTAATGCTACCAGCAGCGCCTGGGCGGTAGTGAAATTCGCTCCCGGTAAAGCCATTGGGAACACCAGTACAATAATGGCCAGTGGGAACAGGGCAATTAAATACTGTTTAATACCAAACAGATTCATATACTGAGTAGCAAATTTACGGCCACCCAATAGTAACGAAAAACCGACCAGACCGCCGGTGACGATCATAATGATTGAGTACAACGTGTCGCGCATGAGCGTAGGTGCAGCATCACCGGTCGCCATTAATGCGGAGATTAAGCTGACTTCGAGAATAACGACGGACAGGCTGAGGATCAGTGACCCGTAGGGTTCGCCAAGTCGATGTGCTAATACATCCGCATGACGAACAACGCTGAATGCGCTGCTTAATATACCAATAAGGGCCAGCGCATTAATACCGATGACCACTGGTAGTGACTGACTGCTCCCCCAGAAGAACAGGACTACCAGCGCCAAAATCGGGAAGACGAGAGAGGTCTCCTTGTGGCGGGTTTTTACCGCCTCATGTACTTGTGTCATTGAACTAATTCTCCATCTCTGCAGGTATTTATAATTATAAAAGTATTAAAGAATGTAAAAAATAACAGATCTTTCGGTATTTCCGATCTAGTTTTACGTAATTTTACGGCATGGACCAACTTTTGCATCCAAGCGGATAAAATTGCATATCTTGTTTATAGAGTATTTAAATAACAAAGCATTAGATTTTAACGTCAACAAAAATTGCTGATACTACTGATACAAATGATAGTGCAGAGCTTAGCAACGCGAGAGGATATAAAGTGCCGTTGACGCTTTGTTGCCTTGCAAGCTAGCGGCGAATTGCCTATTGTCCAGCTATTGGTTTCAAAATGAGCAGTAAAAAAGCCCGGAAGGCGTCAAAAAAGTTGTCGCAGGGAAGCAGCAGTGGCGGAGGTGTAAGGTGTTAACGCGTGATTTTTTATTGAATGCCGACTGCAAGACGGCATTTGGTGCTATTGAAGAATCACTACTCTGGTCAGCGGAACAACGGGCAGCCTCACTGGCGGCCACGCTTGCTTGCCGACCCGATGATGGACCGGTGTGGATCTTCGGTTATGGATCGTTGATGTGGAATCCGGCCTTAGAGTTTGATGAGTCCTGTACCGGGACGTTAGTTGGCTGGCACCGTGCTTTTTGCCTGCGCCTGACGGCGGGGCGAGGAACGGCGGGTCAGCCAGGACGCATGTTGGCCTTGAAAGAGGGCGGACGCACTACCGGTGTAGCCTACCGCTTACCTAACGCATCGCTCGAACAAGAGCTTTCTTTACTGTGGAAGCGTGAAATGATCACCGGATGCTATCTGCCCACCTGGTGCCAGTTGGCGCTGGATGATGGTCGGACGGTGAACGCGCTGGTCTTTATTATGGATCCTCGCCACCCGCTGTTTGAGTCAGACACGCGCGCGCAGGTGATTGCGCCGCTTATCGCTGCGGCGAGCGGACCTTTAGGCACCAACGCCCAGTATTTGTTCTCGCTGGAACAAGAGCTGGTCAAGTTGGGGATGCAGGATGACTGTCTTAACGATCTGGTGATCACGGTCAAACGATTGTTGGGAGAGAATCTGCCGGAAGGCGTTATGCGGCCAGGGTTTGCCTGAATCCAGCCGGGAACTGAATGCCCGAAAGCCAGGCGCTTTTCGGGCAATTAACGCTTAGGCTGCAATATAACTTATTGAATGCTCTAGCGACTGGCTGTGGCTGTCGATCAGCACATTCCAGATGCCGGTGTAGGGCACGGTCAACCATGCGTTATCACGATCCTGCACGCTTAAGATGTCGGACTGCGTGTCTTTGACGTGATTTTTCTCGCTCATCAGATGGATGTGACAGCGCTCGGAACAGCGCACAACCACCGTATCGCCACCAAATAACTTTAAACTTGCCTTCACTAATGCCATTTTTCACCCCGTTCTTGAAAACAACGTACTTTCTGTCGAAAGTGCTGCGTGATGTTGTTCACATTTCACTCATTGCATAACACCAAAGGGGGAGCAACGGGATGCTGATTTTGATCAAAAAATGGCATAACGATTAAACAAAAGTGACAAAATCCCTCAAAAGGATTGAAAGGGCGTGCTAACGTTCAACGAAACCGCGCCCATCTACGATTAAATCCGGAAATTATCG
The DNA here is from genome assembly GCF_004322975.1 of Citrobacter sp. ABFQG. NCBI lineage: Bacteria > Pseudomonadati > Pseudomonadota > Gammaproteobacteria > Enterobacterales > Enterobacteriaceae > Citrobacter > Citrobacter sp. ABFQG. Next base: position 3,406,588 of record NZ_CP036435.1, on the reverse strand, counting down.
ACACTTTCAGTGTGCTTGCCTGAAAGCGGTGTATCAGAAGGTCAGTACTTTATCTGCAGCCAGCGTCCATTGAGCCAGTTCAACCAGCGTGCCGACGGCTACTCCGTCAATTAACGGCAGCGTGGTGATTCCACGGCCATCGGTGCAGGTTTTGCACAGTTTTACCGGCACATTTTGCGCCGTCAGAATCTCCAGCATTTGCTGAATATTGTATCCTTCCGCAGGTTTTTGACCACGCAATCCCGCGGTTACCGCGTCCGACATTAAAAACAAACGCAGGTCGAGATCCCCTTCCTGCTCGCGCAAGGCGATAGCCAGACGTAGACTGTTAAATAACGATTCGCTTCCATAGGCTGCACCGTTCGCGACGATCACTATCTTTTGCATTTTTACTCCTTTTGCTGCATGTGAGCGTTAAAAACTGACACGTATGTTACACCTATTTCTAGATGCCAGGATAATGCCGAAAAAGCAAGGAAGGGCTGAAAATCAATACTGAAGACGTTATGGTTTAAGATAAGTATGCCGCTGTGGCTAATAGATATAAGAAACCACTAACGATTTGAGCCGTAATATTTATTTATCTCTCGCTGTATTTGCACTCTTGCCGTTGGCAGGCGGTACTGCCAGCGCGCAATCGTCATTTATTCACCAAGCGGAAAACCCTTTCGATAACAATAGTGATGGCTTGCCCGATCTTGGTATGGCGCCGGAGTCGCGGGCAGGCGAAAAGCACTTTGCCGAAATGGTCAAAGCGTTTGGGGAAGCCAGCATGACCGATAACGGGCTTGATACCGGTGAACAGGCGAAGCAGTTTGCGTTTGGCCAGGTGCGCGACAGGGTCAGCGAACAGGTGAATCAGCAACTGGAATCCTGGCTCTCTCCCTGGGGAAACGCCAGCGTCGGGTTGCAGGTGGATAACGAAGGCAGCTTTACCGGGAGTCGGGGAAGTTGGTTTATACCGTGGCAGGATAATCAACGTTATCTTACCTGGAGCCAGTTGGGGCTGACGCAACAGGACGGAGGCCTGGTCAGTAATGCGGGGATTGGGCAGCGCTGGGTTCGTGACGGTTGGTTACTGGGTTACAACACCTTTTATGACAACCTGCTGGATGAGAATCTGCCTCGGGGAGGCGTGGGGGCAGAGGCGTGGGGTGAATACCTCCGTTTATCTGCTAATTACTATCAACCGTTGTCCTCCTGGCAGGATCGTTTTGCAACTCAAGAACAACGGATGGCCCGGGGATACGACCTGACCGCGCAAATGCGCATGCCGTTCTATCAACATCTCAATACCAGCGTCAGCGTGGAGCAGTATTTTGGTGACCAGGTGGATCTGTTTCATTCCGGAACCGGGTACCACAATCCTGTGGCGGTTAATCTGGGATTGAGCTATACGCCGGTGCCGCTGATCACCGTGACAGCACAGCATAAGCAGGGTGAAAATGGCGTCAGTCAGAATAACCTCGGATTAACGCTAAATTATCGTTTTGGCGTGCCGCTAAAAAAACAGCTGATGGTAAGCGAGGTGGCAAACAGCCGATCGCTGCGCGGCAGTCGTTATGACGATCCACAACGTAACAATCTGCCGACGCTGGAGTATCGCCAGCGTAAAACACTGTCGGTATTTTTGGCCACGCCACCCTGGGATCTCAAGCCTGGTGAGACGGTGGCGTTGAAGGTGCAGGTGCGTAGTTTGCATGGGATCCGTCGTCTGGCATGGCAGGGTGATACTCAGGCGTTGAGCTTAACGGCGGGCAGCAATAGCCGAAGCGCTCAGGGTTGGACGATTATTATGCCGAAGTGGGACAACAGAGAAGGTGCGACAAACCGCTGGCGGTTGTCTGTGGTGGTAGAAGATGAGCAGGGCCAGCGTGTCTCTTCCAATGAGATCACGCTATCACTGACCGAACCGTTTATTACCGTTTCGGAAAATGATCCTCGTTAACAATGACGCATGAGCGCGTTATCAAAAAATGCGTTCCTGGTGCACCCATACCGCGGCTTCAACGCGTGATTTGAGCTTCATTTTCTTCAGCATATGCTTCACGTGAACTTTTACTGTGCTTTCGGTGATGTCGAGGCGGCGGGCGATCATCTTATTAGGCAGACCCTGGGCGATGAGTTTAAGAATATCGCGTTCGCGCGGCGTCAGTTGAGTAACATCACGGTCGGATGTTGCGCGATTGGCGCGCAGGCTGGCGGCCAGAACCGGGGTTAAGGCTTCGCTCAGCACCATTTCACCAGCGGCAGCCTGCTGCAATGCTTTCAGTAAATCTTCCGGCTCCATATCTTTCAGCAGGTAACCGTCGGCACCACGCTTCAGTGCGGTAACCACATCTTCTTCATGATTGGATACGCTAAACACAACGATACGGCCCGACAGTGATTTTTCACGCAGCTTATCGAGGGTTTCCAGACCGTTCATGCCGGGCATGTTGAGATCAAGCAGGATCAGATCGGGATCAAGGGATTCAGCCAGCTCGATACCCTGCTCACCATTGCTGGCTTCGCCGACAACGGTAATATCGGGCGCCATGCTGACAAGCTGTTTTACACCGGTTCTCAGCATCGGATGATCGTCGATCAACAGGATAGTTGCCGGTTCCAGATTACTCATGGGTATCTCCTTGGACTTCTGTGAAGTTTGTTTCGGGAATAAAAGTGACAGCAACTTCAGTACCGCCCGTCTCGCGACGGCGTACGCGGCAATCGCCGCGCAAGCTCTGCGCGCGGTCGCGCATTATTATCATGCCGTAGTGGTTACTGCGTTCGGCGTTTTCCGGTACGCCGCAGCCGTTATCTTGCACTGTCAGTTTGACCTGCTTGCCATTTTGCACCACCGTCACGACCACTTCATTGGCCTGAGAGTGTTTAAGTGCGTTGCTCAGGGCTTCGCGCGCAATTTGTAGCAGGTGAATCGCCTGATGCGAAGGGACCAGGCGTGGCGGTAGCTGATAATCCAGCTTAACCGTAAATCCAAAACGGGCGCTGTACTCCTGACAGCTGGCTTCCAGCGCCGGTCGTAATCCAGGTTCCGTGAGCTGTAAACGGAAGGTGGTTAACAGTTCTCGCAGTTGTGCCCATGAAGCATTTAGCTCGTTACGAATCTGGCTGAGCAACTCGCGACAGTTATCTGAAAGCGCATCGCCCTGCATCTGTAAACAGCTAACCTGCATCTTCATACAAGAGAGCGATTGTGCAATAGAATCATGAAGTTCGCGCGCAATGGTGGCACGCTCTTCCATCACAATCAACTGCTGTTGACGCTCCTGATGCCTGTCGAGCGCAAGCGTTGCGGTCAGTTGCTCAACCAGAGTATCAACCAGCTGCTGCTGATCGTGGCTGAGATGGCGTCCGTTCGGCAAGGTGGCGAGTAGAATACCATACTGGGTATGCGCATCGGTCAGCCGCCATTTCAATGTAATCCCGCCGTCAATCGCGGGCAGCGTTCCGCGAGGACACAGATGGCAACCTTTCTCATCACAGCTGGCATTTGACTGACAGGTAAATTCCTGATGATTGTCTTCATCTTCCAGGTCGTAAACCCGGAGCTCAATATCATGCAGCAAGGTCAAATTTTGCAAACCATTCAGTACCGGAGAGAGGCGTTCGCACAACGGCACCTGAGAATGCAGGCGGCGGTTAGCTTGCCACAGAAAAGAAAGAATCTGATTTTTGTGCTCCAGCCCCGCCGTTTTCTCCTGTACTCGCTGTTCCAGCACAGCGTAACTTTCGGCCAGTTCTTCCGACATATTATTTAGCGCCGAGCCCAGAGCCGCCATCTCATTACGACCGCTGATATGCGCGCGTTGGGTAAAATCACGCTGGCTGACGGCTCGCGCCATCGACAGCAGCTGTTTCCACGGCTCTAACAGGCGCACGCGCAGCCAGATAATGGTGAAAACCAGCAGCAATGCCATAAATACGGCCATCAGGCGATGCAGCAGGACGACGCGTTCAATGCGTAATTCGGTGGTATGGTCAAAGGCGGTGACCAATTTATCCAGTCCGCCCACAAAGCGCGTCACATCCTGCGCTACCGCATCAGGCGTTTGCGCATGCGCAAGTCCCGGCGCAAGTTCAGTGTGCCAGTAATCCTGTAATGCTTTTAACTGCGCCTGTTGTCCATCTCGCTTTGCGGCACGCGTCAACTCCGGGCTAAACGCCGTTTGCTCCATTTCATCCAGCAGCGGTTGATCGCTAGCGTCCAGCGGTACGGCTGCCAGCAGGCGATAACTCTGCATGCGCAGCGATCCCGCTTTGTTGATTGCATGGGCGCTACCCTGAACGCCCTGAACCAGCCAGCCGGAGACAGCCATACCCGCCACGCCGATGGCTGTGGACAATAAAACAATCAGCGCCAACTGGTTGACCAGCGTAAGCGGGGAGAGACAACGTTTAAACATGGTGACTTGTTCCTTCGGGTTTTCGTCGAACAGAAAACCTTATTGAATGACGATTCTGCTGCAGGCAGTGGCGTTATTCTCGGCGATACACTGGAGTATACCCATACCTCAAACGGGCTACCCCTTAATTGCCAGTGGAGGGAGAGATCCTGGGCGAGGGGGAGTAGGGGGCGACAGAAGCGTGAAAAACCACATCTTTTTTACCGAAGTTATGTACTCATTAAGGGTAATAATAAATTTTAGGCATGAATAATGACACCTTTTCCTTTGATTTATATCAACTTACCTCCAGCTGTAAACCCTAATGTTGCAGGCATCGAAACAAGTATCAGAGGTGTCTATGAGTCACTCATCTGCCCCGGAAAGGGCATCTGGAGCTGTAATTACCGAATGGCGACCGGAAGATCCCGCCTTCTGGCAGCAGCGTGGTCAACGAATCGCCAGCCGTAACCTGTGGATTTCCGTCCCTTGCTTACTGCTGGCGTTTTGCGTGTGGATGTTATTTAGCGCTGTGGCGGTGAACTTACCGAAAGTCGGATTTGATTTCACCACTGAACAGCTGTTCATGCTGACGGCATTACCTTCGGTGTCCGGCGCGCTGCTGCGTGTTCCGTACTCCTTTATGGTCCCCCTGTTTGGTGGACGTCGCTGGACGGCATTTAGCACCGGCATCCTGATCATTCCTTGCGTATGGTTAGGTTTTGCGGTGCAGGATACCTCCACGCCGTTTAGTACCTTTATTATTATCTCCCTGCTGTGCGGCTTCGCTGGTGCGAACTTTGCGTCCAGTATGGCAAACATCAGCTTCTTCTTTCCAAAACAGAAACAGGGCGGCGCGCTGGGTCTGAACGGTGGCCTGGGCAACATGGGCGTCAGCGTGATGCAGCTGGTCGCGCCGCTGGTGGTTTCATTGTCAATCTTTGCCGCATTTGGTAGCCACGGGGTTGAACAACCGGATGGTACACAGCTGTATCTGGCAAACGCCGCATGGATTTGGGTGCCGTTCCTCGCTATTTTCACGCTGGCCGCATGGTTCGGTATGAACGAACTGGCAACCTCCAAAGCCTCGCTGAAAGAGCAATTGCCGGTGCTGAAACGCGGGCATTTGTGGATTATGAGCCTGCTGTATCTGGCGACCTTCGGTTCCTTTATCGGTTTCTCTGCCGGTTTCGCGATGCTGTCAAAAACGCAGTTCCCAGAGGTGCAGATCCTGCATTACGCCTTCTTCGGCCCGTTCATTGGTGCGCTGGCGCGTTCTGCGGGCGGCGCAATCTCTGACCGTCTGGGCGGGACCCGCGTCACGCTGGTGAACTTCATTCTGATGGCTATTTTCAGTGCCTTACTGTTCCTGACGCTGCCATCAAACGGTGTCGGTGGCAACTTCATTGCCTTCTTCGCTGTGTTCCTGGCGTTGTTCCTGACGGCTGGTCTGGGGAGTGGTTCAACCTTCCAGATGATCTCTGTAATCTTTCGCAAACTGACGATGGACAGAGTGAAAGCTGAAGGTGGTTCAGAAGAGAAAGCGATGCGCGAGGCGGCAACCGATACGGCGGCAGCGTTGGGCTTTATCTCTGCTATTGGTGCGATCGGCGGCTTCTTTATCCCGAAAGCATTTGGCACGTCCCTGGCATTAACCGGTTCTCCGGTCGGTGCGATGAAAGTATTTCTGATCTTCTATGTCGCTTGTGTGGTTATCACCTGGGCGGTATACGGACGTCATTCTAAAAAGTAAAAAAGTGGTATACACAAAATCATTCTAACTGCATCAAGGCGGCAAGTGAGAAATCCCCAGGAGCTAACAGAAGTAAGTGACTGGGGAGAACGAGCGCAGCCAACGCGAAGCAGTTTGAAGGATGAAGTGTAAGTTGATTATCCATTGCGCGGTGTTAGACCGCGCTTTTTTTTATCTGTAATTAGTTACAACATACTTTTGTATTGTGGCATGACAACAGCCTGTGAGAACGGCGAACGCAACATGCTAAGCAGGGGGGATACCCCTTAATACCCACTTATAAAGAATTTAACATTTGCATGATAATTGAATTATTAAAAATCCTTTAAATTCAATTTATTACATTAATTATCAATATCCCACTTTGGGGGTATGTAAAAACCAACCCTCATTTTTCATCCCTGCCTGCCTTGATCGTTATCAATTCTCACGCCCTTTCAGAGCGTTACCTTCGCTCTCAATCAAGCAATGTCGATTTATCAGAGAGCCGTCAGGCTCCTACAGGAGAAAACCGATGAGTAAATTCCTGGACCGGTTTCGCTACTTCAAGCAGAAGGGCGAAACCTTTGCCGATGGGCATGGCCAGCTTCTCAATACCAACAGGGACTGGGAGGACGGATACCGCCAGCGTTGGCAGCATGACAAAATCGTGCGTTCAACCCACGGGGTAAACTGCACTGGCTCATGCAGCTGGAAAATCTATGTGAAAAATGGTCTGGTGACCTGGGAAACCCAGCAAACCGATTATCCGCGTACCCGTCCGGACCTGCCAAACCACGAGCCTCGTGGTTGCCCTCGTGGTGCAAGCTATTCCTGGTATCTCTACAGCGCTAACCGTCTGAAATACCCGCTGATGCGCAAACGTCTGATGAAAATGTGGCGTGAAGCGAAAAGACTGCACAGCGATCCGGTAGACGCATGGGCCTCCATCATCGAAGACGCCGATAAAGCAAAAAGCTTCAAACAAGCGCGTGGTCGTGGTGGTTTTGTGCGTTCTTCCTGGCAGGAAGTGAATGAGCTGATTGCCGCTTCTAACGTTTACACCGTTAAAACCTACGGTCCTGACCGCGTGGCGGGCTTCTCGCCGATCCCTGCGATGTCGATGGTTTCCTACGCCTCCGGTGCACGATATCTGTCGCTGATTGGCGGCACCTGCCTGAGCTTCTACGATTGGTACTGTGACTTGCCGCCTGCGTCTCCGCAGACCTGGGGTGAGCAGACTGACGTTCCGGAATCTGCCGACTGGTATAACTCCAGTTACATTATCGCCTGGGGTTCAAACGTTCCGCAGACCCGTACCCCAGATGCGCACTTCTTCACGGAAGTTCGCTACAAAGGGACTAAAACGGTCGCCATCACCCCGGATTACGCTGAAATCGCTAAACTCTGCGATCTGTGGCTGGCTCCGAAGCAGGGTACCGATGCCGCAATGGCGCTGGCAATGGGCCACGTCATGCTACGCGAGTTCCACCTTGATAACCCGAGCCAATACTTCACCGACTACGTGCGTCGTTACACCGACTTCCCGATGCTGGTGATGCTCGAAGAGCGTGACGGGTATTATGCGGCGGGTCGTATGCTGCGTGCCGCCGATCTGGTTGACTCCTTGGGTCAGGAAAATAATCCAGAGTGGAAAACTGTTGCCATCAATACCGACGGCGAAATGGTTGCGCCAAACGGTTCAATTGGTTTCCGCTGGGGTGAAAAAGGTAAATGGAACCTTGAACAGCGCGACGGCACGTCCGGTAACGAAACCGAACTGCAGCTCAGCCTGTTGGGCAGCCAGGACGACATCGCTGAAGTCGGCTTCCCGTATTTTGGCGGCGAAGGTACCGAGCACTTTAGCAAAGTTGAACTGGAAAATGTTCTGCTGCACAAACTGCCGGTAAAACGCCTGCAACTGGCAGATGGCTCTACTGCGCTGGTGACGACCGTTTACGATCTGACCATGGCCAACTACGGTCTGGAACGCGGTCTGAACGATGAAAACTGCGCCTCCAGCTACGACGATATCAAAGCGTATACCCCGGCATGGGCAGAGAAAATCACTGGCGTATCGCGCGCTCAGATCGTGCGTATTGCCCGTGAATTTGCCGATAACGCAGATAAAACGCACGGCCGCTCAATGATTATTGTTGGCGCGGGTCTGAACCACTGGTACCACCTCGATATGAACTATCGTGGGCTTATCAACATGCTGGTGTTCTGTGGTTGCGTCGGCCAGAGCGGCGGCGGCTGGGCGCACTACGTCGGCCAGGAAAAACTGCGTCCGCAGACCGGCTGGCAGCCGCTGGCGTTTGGCCTTGACTGGCAGCGTCCGGCGCGTCACATGAACAGTACGTCCTATTTCTATAACCACTCCAGCCAATGGCGCTATGAGACGGTCACCGCGCAGGAACTGCTGTCTCCGCTGGCAGACAAATCCCGCTACAGTGGCCATTTGATTGACTTTAACGTTCGCGCTGAACGTATGGGCTGGTTGCCATCTGCGCCGCAGTTAGGTACTAACCCGCTGTACATTGCGCGTGAGGCGGAAAAAGTCGGGATGACACCGGTGGATTACACCGTTAAATCTCTGAAGGAAGGTTCTATTCGCTTTGCGGCTGAACAACCAGAGAACGGTAAAAACCATCCGCGTAACCTGTTTATCTGGCGTTCTAACCTGCTCGGCTCTTCCGGTAAAGGCCACGAGTACATGCTGAAGTATCTGCTGGGTACTGAACATGGTATTCAGGGACTGGATCTGGGTAAACAGGGGGGCGTGAAGCCAGAAGAAGTGGAATGGCAGGATAACGGACTGGACGGCAAGCTGGATCTGGTCGTTACCCTGGACTTCCGTCTGTCGAGCACCTGTCTGTACTCCGACATCGTGCTGCCGACCGCTACCTGGTATGAAAAAGACGATATGAATACCTCGGATATGCATCCGTTTATTCACCCGTTGTCTGCCGCCGTTGATCCAGCCTGGGAATCGAAGAGCGACTGGGAAATCTACAAGGCTATCGCCAAGAAATTCTCTGAAGTTTGCGTGGGCCACCTTGGCAAAGAAACTGACGTAGTGACGCTGCCTATCCAGCACGACTCGGCCGCCGAACTGGCGCAGCCGTTGGATGTTAAAGACTGGAAGAAAGGCGAATGCGATCTGATTCCAGGCGTTACCGCGCCGCATATCATGACAGTTGAGCGTGATTACCCGGCAACCTACGAACGCTTCACGTCCATCGGCCCACTGATGGATAAAGTCGGGAACGGCGGGAAAGGGATTGCCTGGAATACCCAGAGCGAAATGGATCTGCTGCGCAAGCTCAATTACACCAAGGCTGAAGGCCCGGCAAAAGGCCAGCCGATGCTGAATACGGCGATTGATGCCGCTGAGATGATCCTCACCCTGGCACCGGAAACCAACGGTCAGGTGGCGGTGAAAGCCTGGGCGGCGCTGAGTGAATTTACCGGCCGTGACCATACGCATCTGGCGCTGAATAAAGAAGACGAGAAAATCCGCTTCCGCGATATTCAGGCGCAGCCGCGCAAAATTATCTCCAGCCCGACCTGGTCAGGACTGGAAGATGAACATGTTTCTTACAACGCTGGTTACACCAACGTTCACGAGCTGATCCCATGGCGTACGCTGACTGGTCGCCAGCAGCTGTATCAGGATCATCAGTGGATGCGAGACTTCGGTGAAAGCCTGCTGGTATACCGCCCACCAATTGATACCCGTTCGGTGAAAGAGGTGATGGGCGAGAAATCAAATGGTAACCCGGAAAAAGCGCTCAACTTCCTGACGCCACACCAGAAGTGGGGTATCCACTCCACCTACAGCGATAACCTGCTGATGCTGACGTTAGGCCGCGGCGGTCCGATCGTGTGGATGAGCGAAGCGGATGCGAAAGATCTGGGTATCGAGGATAACGACTGGATCGAAGTCTTTAACAGTAACGGGGCACTCACCGCTCGTGCGGTTGTGAGTCAACGTGTCCCGGCCGGGATGACCATGATGTACCACGCCCAGGAACGTATTGTGAATATTCCGGGGTCGGAGATTACCGAGCAGCGCGGCGGGATCCATAACTCGGTGACCCGTATCACACCGAAACCGACGCACATGATTGGTGGTTATGCCCACCTGGCCTACGGCTTTAACTACTACGGCACCGTAGGTTCGAACCGTGATGAGTTCGTGGTGGTTCGTAAGATGAAGAACATTGACTGGTTGGATGGCGAAGGCAATGACCAGGTACAGGAGAGCGTAAAATGAAAATTCGTTCACAAGTCGGCATGGTGCTGAATCTCGATAAGTGCATCGGTTGCCACACCTGTTCAGTAACCTGTAAAAACGTCTGGACCAGCCGTGAAGGTGCGGAGTATGCCTGGTTTAACAACGTTGAAACCAAACCGGGTACTGGCTTCCCCACTGATTGGGAAAACCAGGAAAAATGGAAGGGCGGTTGGATCCGTAAGATCAACGGTAAACTGGTGCCGCGCATGGGTAACAAAGCGCTGCTGCTGGGTAAAATTTTTGCTAACCCGCATTTGCCAGGTATTGATGACTACTACGAACCGTTTGACTTCGATTACCAGACTCTGCACAACACCCCGGCAGACAGCAAAGCGCAGCCGATTGCCCGCCCGCGCTCGCTGATCACCGGTCAGCGTATGGATAAAATCACCAAAGGTCCGAACTGGGAAGATGACCTCGGCGGTGAGTTCGAGAAGCTGGCGAAAGACAAAAATTTCGAGAACATGCAGAAGGCGATGTACGGTCAGTTCGAAAACACCTTCATGATGTATTTGCCGCGTCTGTGCGAGCACTGCCTTAATCCGGCGTGCGTGGCGACTTGCCCGAGCGGTGCCATTTACAAGCGTGAAGAAGATGGCATCGTGCTGATCGATCAGGACAAGTGCCGCGGCTGGCGTATGTGCATCACCGGTTGCCCGTACAAAAAAATCTACTTCAACTGGAAGAGCGGTAAGTCAGAGAAGTGCATTTTCTGCTATCCACGTATCGAAGCCGGTCAACCGACCGTGTGCTCCGAAACCTGCGTCGGTCGTATCCGTTACCTCGGCGTACTGCTGTATGACGCGGATGCGATTGAAAGCGCGGCAAGCACCGAGCATGAGAAAGATCTGTACCAGCGTCAACTGGACGTGTTCCTCGATCCGAACGATCCGGCTGTTATTGAACAGGCGCTGAAAGATGGTATTCCGCTGAGCGTTATCGATGCCGCACAGCAGTCTCCGGTTTATAAAATGGCGATGGACTGGAAGTTGGCGCTGCCGCTGCATCCGGAATACCGCACATTGCCGATGGTTTGGTACGTGCCGCCATTGTCACCGATTCAGTCTGCCGCCGATGCGGGCGAGCTGGGCAGCAACGGTATTCTGCCGGACGTTGACAGTCTGCGTATCCCGGTTCAGTACCTGGCGAACCTGCTGACAGCAGGCGATACTCAGCCGGTGCTGTTGGCGCTGAAACGTATGCTGGCGATGCGTCACTACAAACGTGCGGAAACCGTTGACGGTAAAGTCGATACCCGTGCGCTGGAAGAGGTCGGTCTGACCGAAGCTCAGGCACAGGAGATGTATCGTTATCTGGCCATTGCGAACTACGAAGATCGTTTCGTGGTGCCGAGCAGCCATCGTGAACTGGCGCGTGACGCGTTCCCGGAGAAAAGCGGTTGCGGCTTTACCTTCGGTGACGGTTGCCACGGTTCTGATACTAAATTCAATCTGTTCAACAGCCGCCGCATCGACGCTGTCGATGTGACCAGCAAAACGGAGCCGCACCAATGATTGAACTCGTCATTGTTTCGCGTTTGCTCGAGTACCCGGATGCTGCCCTGTGGCAGCATCAGCAGGAGCTTTTCGATGCACTCGCGTCATCTGAGAACCTGGATAAAGAGGATGCCCAGACTCTGGGCGTTTTCCTGCGCGATCTAATCGCGCAGGACGTGTTGGATGTGCAGGCAAGTTACAGCGAACTGTTTGATCGTGGCCGTGCCACCTCGCTGCTGCTGTTTGAACATGTACACGGTGAATCCCGCGATCGCGGTCAGGCGATGGTTGACCTGATGGCACAGTATGAACAGCACGGTTTGCAGCTCGACAGCCGCGAACTTCCCGATCATCTGCCGTTGTATCTGGAATATCTTGCGCAACTGCCGAAAAGCGAAGCGCTAGGTGGCTTGCAGGATATTGCGCCGATCCTGGCTTTGCTCAGCGCTCGTTTGCAGCAGCGTGAAAGCCGTTATGCAGTACTGTTCGATTTGCTGTTAAAACTGGCGAATACCGTTATCGACAGCGATAAAGTGGCTGAAAAAATTGCGGATGAAGCCCGTGATGATACTCCACAAGCGCTGGATGCGGTCTGGGAAGAAGAGCAGGTAAAATTCTTCGCCGATCAGGGGTGTGGCGAGTCGGAAATCTCCGCTCACCAGCGTCGTTTTGCCGGGGCCGTTGCGCCGCAGTATCTGAATATCACTACCGGAGGACAGCACTAATGCACTTCCTGAATACGTTCTTCTTTGACATCTATCCGTACATCGCGGGTTCTGTCTTTCTGATCGGCAGTTGGCTGCGTTATGACTACGGGCAGTATACGTGGCGTGCGGCCTCCAGTCAGATGCTGGATCGCAAAGGGATGAACCTGGCGTCAAACCTGTTTCACATTGGGATCCTGGGGATTTTTGCCGGGCACTTCTTGGGTATGTTAACGCCACACTGGATGTATGAAGCGTGGCTGCCGCTTGAAGTGAAACAAAAGATGGCGATGTTCGCGGGTGGCGCTAGCGGCGTAATGTGTCTGATTGGCGGTGTACTGCTGCTGAAACGTCGTTTGTTCAGCCCACGAGTGCGGGCTACCACCACCGGAGCGGATATTCTGATCCTCTCTCTGTTGGTTATCCAGTGTGCGCTGGGTCTGCTGACCATTCCGTTCTCCGCCCAGCATATGGACGGCAGCGAGATGATGAAGTTGGTGAACTGGGCGCAGACAGTGGTGACCTTCCATGGCGGAGCGTCTCAGTATCTGGATGGCGTCGCATTTATTTTCCGTGTGCACCTTGTGCTGGGTATGACGCTGTTCCTGTTGTTCCCATTCTCGCGTCTGGTACACATCTGGAGCGTCCCGGTCGAATATCTGACACGCAAATACCAGATTGTTCGTGCACGTCACTAATTGTATTTCTGTGAAAGATAAAACCCTGCTTCGGCGGGGTTTTTTTATGCCTGTTTGCCGGATGGCGGCGCAAACGCCTTATCCAGCCTACGCAGGTTTCAGCGAGCGCCGTAGGCCTGCGTAGTGCATCAGGCAATTTGTGGGCATGTGTCGAGTTTGTAGGTCTGATAAGCACAGCGCATCAGGCAAATAAAGGGCAATGCAGATTGATTTTGTGTTGGTGCTTTATGAAGTGATGGTGGTGGGGGAAGGATTACTCAGCGCTGCGCGCTTCGCCCTTCGGGTCGTTGCCTGCGGCAACGCTTTCTCGCTAACGCTCGAATCGAACCTTGGTCAAAGCTTCTCATCCTTCCCGAATAGGAAGAATTTGGGGCATTGCAGATTGATTATGTGTTGGTGCTTTATGAAGTGTTGGTGGTGGGGGAAGGATTCGAACCTTCGAAGTCGATGACGGCAGATTTACAGTCTGCTCCCTTTGGCCGCTCGGGAACCCCACCAGGGGTATACTAATTTTGTGAGTCTAAAAGAATGAGTGGTGGTGGGGGAAGGATTATTCGTCGCTTCGCTCCTCACCCTTCGGGCCGTTGCCGTTGGCAACGTTCTCTCGCTTTCGCTCGAGTCGAACCTTAATCGAAGGTTCTCACCCTTCCCCGACAAGTGCAAACTTCTGTATTGCTCACCGGGATAACTACATCGCTGTAGTAAAAAATGGTGGTGGGGGAAGGATTATTCGTCGCTTCGCTCCTCACCCTTCGGGCCGTTGCCGTTGGCAACGTTCTCTCGCTTTCGCTCGAGTCGAACCTTAATCGAAGGTTCTCACCCTTCCCCGACAAGTGCAAACTTCTGTATTGCTCACCGGGATAACTACATCGCTGTAGTAAAAAATGGTGGTGGGGGAAGGATTCGAACCTTCGAAGTCGATGACGGCAGATTTACAGTCTGCTCCCTTTGGCCGCTCGGGAACCCCACCACGGGGTAATGCTAATTACTGGCCTGCTTCCGTTGGAAGCGGGGCGCATCATATCAAATGATGCGCCCCTGTAAAGCATTCCGTTGATAAAAAAGAACTGGTTGCCTGATTTTTACACGCAAAGATGTAAAGGTAACCAATTAACTTATCAATCGATTACAGAATAATCGTTCGGTTACCGTAAACAAAGACGCGCTGAGCCAGAACCTGATACAGCGCACGGCTTAAAACATTTTTTTCAACGTCGCGACCCGCGCGCATCATATCTTCGGCAGTGTAGGTGTGATCAACATGGATCACGTCCTGCATAATGATTGGGCCTTCATCAAGGTTATCATTCACGTAGTGGGCCGTCGCGCCGATGATTTTTACGCCGCGCTCATAAGCTTGATGATACGGGCGAGCACCAATGAATGCTGGCAGGAATGAATGGTGAATATTGATAATTTTATTTGGAAAGCGTGAAACAAATGTCGGGGTCAGAACGCGCATGTATTTAGCCAACACGACATAGTCCGGCTGGTGGGCGTCGATAGCGTCAGCCATTTTCTGATCATGTTCGTCACGTGTTAAACCTTCATGGCTGACCAGCTCAAACGGAATATCAAACCGTTCAACCAGAGGACGCAACGTCTCGTGATTGCCGATCACCGCGGCGATTTCAACATCCAGCCCGCCATAATTGGCCTTCATTAACAGATCGCCCAGGCAATGCGCTTCCTTAGTGACCAAAATGACGATGCGGCGGCGGCCTGCTGGGGTTAATTCACGAATTGAGCCTTCAGGTAAGGCGCTGTCCAGATCGGCAAGCAGCGTGACGTCGTTAAAAATGCCCTCCAGTTCGGTGCGCATAAAGAAGCGTCCGGTGCGGTGGTCCACAAACTCATTGTTCTGCACGATGTTCAGTTCATGCTTGTAACAGATATTCGTAATGCGCGCGATCAGACCTTTTTGGTCCGGGCAAATAGTACGCAGCACTTTTCTTTGTAATGAATGCATTTGCAGCGGTGATCCTGTTGAGAATGTTTGCAAAATTGATACTGTCGGGCGTTGATTAGCCGCAGCACTTTTTAAATTTTTTACCGGAGCCACAAGGGCAGGTATCGTTTCGTCCAATTTGAGGGCGTGTACCGTCTATATAGTACCACTGACCGTTTTCTTTTAAAAAACGAGAGCGCTCGATAATTGCACCTGTTTTACCTTGTTCAGAAAACCGTGCGACGAAACTGACATAGCCGATATCTTCTGTGTCTGCCGTCTCTTGTTCAAAAACGGTCAGCCCAAGCCATTCAGTATGATTAAATCCTGCGATAATGTCGTCGCGAAACGAGGCCGCATGACAATCTGGATGCCAGGTCCTGATAAGATAATCTGCGTCTTTCATCACAAAAGCACAGTAACGAGAACGCATGAGGTGTGACGGCGTAGGTGCTACTTGCGCGCCGGACACATAACGGTAGCAACATAGGCTATACTCGACAGCGCTACCACAGGGACAAAGCTGAGACACAAAGTACTCCCTGGAATATAAAAACGGCGTAAAAACGCCAGAGTGGCACTATGTTAACTGAGCGGTAGCGATGTTGCTACGTCTGCAAGCCAGGGGAAGTTTGTACGTATAATGAGAAAAATAAAAATTGGGCTGGCGCTAGGTTCCGGCGCGGCGCGAGGTTGGTCGCATATTGGGGTTATTAAAGCCCTTAAGCATATGGGCATCGATGTTGATATCGTGGCAGGGTGCTCCATCGGTTCGCTGGTTGGCGCTGCCTACGCCTGCAATAAGTTGCCTGCTCTTGAAAAGTGGGTATGTTCTTTCAGCTATTGGGATGTTTTACGGCTGATGGATCTCTCGTGGCGCAGGGGAGGTTTACTGCGCGGTGAACGGGTATTCAATCAGTACCGTAATGTTATGCCGGTAGAAGCAATTGAGCAATGCACACGCCGTTTCGCAACTGTTGCTACTAATCTGAGTACGGGGCGGGAGCTGTGGTTTACCGAAGGTGATTTGCATCTGGCTGTCCGAGCCTCCTGTAGTATTCCTGGTCTGATGTCTCCCGTGGCGCATAATGGTTACTGGCTGGTCGATGGCGCGGTGGTGAATCCCGTCCCTGTATCCCTGACTCGTGCGTTGGGGGCCGATATTGTTATCGCGGTCGACCTGCAACACGATGCTCATCTCATGCAACAAGATTTACTCTCCTTCAACGTCAATAGCGATGCCGAATCGGGTAATGATGCTGACGAGCTTTCATGGCATGCCCGCCTGAAAGAGCGATTGAGCAATATTACGGCCAGGCGTGCGGTCACGGCACCGACGGCGATGGAGATCATGACGACGTCTATTCAGGTTCTGGAAAATCGTCTGAAACGTAACCGCATGGCCGGCGACCCTCCAGACATACTGATTCAGCCGTTTTGTCCACAAATATCCACGCTGGATTTTCACCGCGCCAGTGCAGCAATTGCTGCCGGGCAGTTGGCGGTCGAGAAGAAAATGGATGAACTTCTACCCTTGGTGAAAACCAACGTCTAACGCATTTTTTATCAACACTTAAGCTAATTCTGACAGGCGTGAGTGGCAATAGCATGCCACTATTTATTAAAGCCAGTCAGGGGGGAGAATATGACGCAGCCATTGGTCGGAAAACAGATTCTTATCGTTGAGGATGAGCCGGTATTTCGCTCACTCATGGACTCATGGTTTTCCTCTTTGGGAGCGACAACGGCGGTGGCTGGCGACGGGCTTGAAGCACTTGAACTACTTGGACACTTCACGCCAGATCTGATGATTTGCGATCTGGCTATGCCAAGAATGAACGGCCTCAAACTGGTTGAGTATCTACGCAATCGTGGCGATCAGACCCCGATACTGGTGATTTCTGCGACGGAAAACATGTCCGACATAGCCAAAGCGCTACGACTCGGGGTGGATGATGTCCTATTGAAGCCGGTGAAAGACCTTAATCGCTTGAGAGAAACCGTCTTTGCATGTCTTTATCCCAACATGTTTAATTCACGCGTGGAAGAAGAAGAGCGGCTGTTTCGCGACTGGGATGCGATGGTGGACGATCCTGCCGCCGCCGCGAAGCTGCTAAAAGAATTACAGCCTCCAGTGTCGCAAGTGATTTCGCACTGTCGCATTAACTATCGACAATTGGTAGTAGCCGACCAACCGGGGCTGGTGCTGGATATTGCGCCGCTGTCGGATCATGACCTTGCATTCTATTGCCTTGATGTGACGCGGGCAGGGGATAATGGTGTTTTGGCTGCATTATTATTGCGGGCGCTATTTAATGGTCTACTGCAGGAGCAACTGACACAACAAAATCAGCGGTTGCCGGAGTTAGGTACGTTATTGAAACAGGTAAATCATTTGTTGCGGCAAGCAAATTTACCAGGGCAGTTTCCCTTGCTGGTGGGGTATTACCACAGCGGATTAAAAAATCTGATTCTGGTATCTGCAGGGCTGAATGCGACATTAAATACAGGTTCCCACCAAGTGCAAATCAGCAATGGCGTTCCGCTGGGTACCTTAGGTAATACGTATCTTAATCAGTTGAGCCAACATTGTGAGTCATGGCAATGCCAAATATGGGGGGCGGGAGGGCGTCTGCGCTTGATGTTGTCTGCGGAATGAACAATTGAGAGGCGTGCAAATGAAATTGGTTCACCCTCCCCGTGCTGTAAGTGCTACTATCAGCGCCAGATTTATTCGTATTTATCTTAATTATACCGACGCGCGTCCTTTTCAGACCAGAAGTTTGTCGCTGTACTGATATACTCGGATGCGATACAGAATGATGAACACGTTCAATACATGAACAGTCCAGGAGAGTTTTAAATGGCTGCCCTTAATTCAAAAGTCAAAAAAGCCGTTATCCCAGTTGCGGGATTAGGAACCAGGATGTTACCGGCTACGAAAGCAATCCCGAAAGAGATGCTACCGTTGGTTGATAAGCCATTAATTCAGTACGTCGTAAACGAATGTATTGCTGCGGGCATCACTGAAATTGTACTTGTAACTCACTCGTCTAAAAATTCTATTGAAAACCACTTCGATACAAGCTTTGAACTTGAAGCGATGCTGGAAAAACGTGTAAAACGTCAGCTTCTGGAAGAAGTGCAATCTATTTGCCCGCCGCATGTGACTATTATGCAGGTGCGTCAGGGTCTGGCAAAAGGTCTGGGCCACGCAGTATTGTGCGCGCACCCTGTGGTTGGCGATGAACCGGTTGCTGTAATCCTGCCGGACGTAATTCTTGACGAATACGAATCTGATTTATCCCGCGACAACCTTGCCGAAATGATTCATCGTTTTGATGAAACAGGTAGCAGCCAGATTATGGTTGAACCGGTAGAAGATGTTACGGCTTATGGTGTTGTTGATTGTAAAGGCGTTGAATTATCCCCGGGCGAAAGCGTCCCGATGGTTGGCGTGGTTGAAAAACCAAAAGCTGATGTAGCGCCTTCTAATCTGGCCGTTGTGGGTCGTTACGTTCTTAGTGCCGATATCTGGCCTCTGCTGGCTAAAACCCCTCCGGGAGCGGGTGATGAAATTCAGCTGACAGATGCAATCGATATGCTGATTGAAAAAGAGACGGTTGAAGCTTATCACATGAAGGGCAAAAGCCATGACTGTGGTAATAAACTGGGCTATATGCAGGCGTTCGTCGAATATGGTATTCGCCATAATACTCTCGGCGCTGAATTTAAAGCCTGGCTGGAAGACGAGATGGGTATTAAGAAGTAACCTTCTGGTATTATCTGGTCAGAACGGCGCTGTATTAACAGCGCCGTTTTTTTATACCTAATCCGGGTAAGGCTGAGCGAAGTACCAGTAAAAAAAATCCCGCCAATGGCGGGATTTTAAGCAAAGTATTTCTGAATTATTCCTTGATCAGGAAATCGTCCAGTTGTTTACCTTGCTCTTCCATCGCTTTTTTGATCACTGCCGGTGTACGACCCTGGCCAGTCCAGGTTTTAGTTTCACCGTTTTCGTCAACATAGCTATATTTAGCCGGACGTGCAGCGCGTTTAGCTTTGGTGCCAGATTTAACAGCAGCCATGCTATTCAGCAGTTCGTTCGGATCAATGCCGTCAGCGATCAGCATTTCACGATATTGTTGCAGTTTACGAGTGCGTTCTTCAACTTCAGCGGCAGCAGCGCTTTCTTCTTCGCGACGCTCGCTAACTACAACTTCTAATTTTTCCAGCATTTCCTCAAGCGTTTCCAGAGTGCATTCTCTTGCCTGCGCACGAAGAGTACGGATGTTGTTCAGAATTTTAAGTGCTTCGCTCATTGTAGTAATCTCAAACTTATATTGGGGTGGTTTGTTGAGCTAATAATAGAGCGATAAATTCAGTTGTGCAATAGCCAGGAATGTAAGGAATTCAAAATTGCGCTTTATTTAGTAACAGAATTAATTCTCCTGTCTTAAATTCCCCATGATGTTGGGCATAAAAAAGGCTTATTGGCGAGGGGGCTTCTCAGCGGTTGAGAGTAAAAATTCAAGATTCAGGTCACATTTTATAGTGTACAAATAGTATCTCTTTGCAGTGATTTCAACCTTTTGTATTAGTTTTGCTTACGTGAATTCGCTAATACATGGCGACAGTGGGTAGATTCAATAACAATATGGGAAGGGTTTCTTTATTGCCGTATGATGATAAGTGACATTGATAAATTTCATGAGCACTATTTGTGAAAGAGTGTGTATATACGCGTCCGATCTCGGGCTGTATGGTCGATGGTTGTATGCTCTCTCACTACCTGTTACTTAAATTCAGGCGGCACTGAGCGAGCTTGCCCGCGCATTTATACGCCTTTGGGCGCAACGCTACACCGACACTTTCGTGAAATATGATACAATCCAGCGCATATTTATTTCCCCATGTGAGGGCCTTCGGTCAATGGCACAGCTATATTTTTACTATTCTGCAATGAATGCCGGTAAGTCGACTGCATTGCTGCAATCTTCGTACAATTATCAGGAACGTGGGATGCGTGCTGTTGTATATACAGCGGAAATTGATGACCGTTTTGGTGCTGGAAAAGTAAGTTCACGTATAGGTCTGTCGTCGCCTGCAAAATTGTTTAACCAAAATTCATCATTGTACGAAGAGATTCGTGCTGAAAATGAGCAGCAAAGAATTCACTGTGTACTGGTTGATGAGTCACAGTTTCTGACTCGACAACAGGTTTATGAATTATCTGAAGTTGTCGATCGGCTGGATATTCCCGTGTTGTGCTATGGCTTACGCACAGATTTCCGTGGTGAATTATTTGGCGGCAGCGAATACCTGCTTGCGTGGTCTGATAAGCTCGTTGAATTAAAAACCATTTGTTTCTGTGGGCGTAAGGCCAGCATGGTTTTACGTCTTGATCAGTCTGGAAGGCCCTATAACGAGGGCGAGCAGGTGGTTATTGGCGGGAATGAACGCTATGTGTCGGTATGTCGTAAACACTACAAACAGGCGCAGTCTGAGGGCTCTCTGACGACGATACAAGAGCGACACAGCCACGATTAACCCTGCAGGCTTCTGAGCGCTTATAAACAAAGGGTAGGTCGGGACATTCGTCAATGTCCTCTACCCTGTCAGACTCTCTTCTGACGGCTATTCTCACATCTTCCTGAATACATCTCTTACCGTGCCATTCTATTCACATGGTTAAATTGGGGATCACTCAATTTTCATAACAAAAGACGAAAAAAAACGGTCCCAACTGGGACCGTTTATGGTGAAACTAAAACTTATCTGAGAAAATTAAGCGGATTTCTTCGCTTTCTTTTCTGCTTTCGGTGCAGCTACTGCTTCAGTCTTAGCGGTGGTCTGGCCTTCGCTGTACTCACGACCGTAGTATGTATCCAGCAGGATCTGTTTCAGTTCAGCAATCAGCGGGTAACGTGGGTTTGCACCAGTACACTGGTCATCAAACGCATCTTCAGACAGTTTGTCCACGTGTGCCAGGAAGTCAGCTTCCTGAACGCCAGCTTCACGGATAGACTTAGGAATACCCAGCTCAGCTTTGATTTCTTCCAGCCAGCCCAGCAGTTTCTGGATTTTCGCGGCAGTACGGTCGCCCGGTGCGCTCAGACCCAGATGGTCTGCGATTTCAGCGTAGCGACGGCGTGCCTGCGGACGGTCGTACTGGCTGAATGCAGTCTGTTTAGTCGGGTTGTCGTTCGCGTTATAACGAATAACGTTGCTGATCAGCAGGGCGTTCGCCAGACCGTGAGGAATGTGGAACTGAGAACCCAGTTTGTGCGCCATTGAGTGACATACACCCAGGAAGGCGTTAGCAAACGCGATACCGGCGATGGTTGCTGCACTGTGTACACGCTCACGTGCTACCGGGTTCTTAGAACCTTCATGGTAGGACGCCGGCAGGTTTTCTTTCAGCAGTTTCAGCGCTTGCAGAGCCTGACCGTCGGAGAACTCAGAAGCCAGTACGGAAACGTAAGCTTCCAGAGCGTGAGTGACGGCATCGAGACCACCGAACGCACACAGGGACTTCGGCATATCCATCACCAGGTTGGCGTCAACAATCGCCATATCCGGAGTCAGCGCATAGTCTGCCAGCGGGTATTTCTGCCCAGTTGCATCGTCAGTAACAACCGCAAACGGAGTCACTTCAGAACCGGTACCGGAAGTGGTGGTGACGGCGACCATCTTCGCTTTCACACCCATTTTCGGGAACTTGTAGATACGTTTACGGATGTCCATAAAGCGCAGCGCCAGTTCTTCGAAGTGAGTTTCCGGGTGCTCGTACATAACCCACATGATTTTCGCGGCGTCCATCGGGGAACCGCCCCCCAGCGCGATGATTACGTCTGGTTTGAAGGAGTTAGCCAGCTCAGCACCTTTGCGAACAACGGTCAGAGTCGGGTCAGCTTCAACTTCAAAGAACACTTCGGTTTCAACACCAGCAGCTTTCAGAACGGAGGTGATCTGGTCTGCATAACCGTTGTTGAACAGGAAGCGGTCGGTCACGATCAGCGCACGTTTGTGACCATCGGTAATCACTTCATCCAGTGCGATTGGCAGAGAGCCACGACGGAAGTAGATAGATTTCGGAAGTTTGTGCCACAACATGTTTTCAGCTCGCTTAGCAACGGTTTTCTTGTTGATCAGGTGTTTAGGACCAACGTTTTCAGAGATGGAGTTACCACCCCAGGAACCACAACCCAGAGTCAGGGAAGGTGCGAGTTTGAAGTTGTACAGGTCACCGATACCACCCTGAGAAGCTGGGGTGTTGATCAGGATACGTGCGGTTTTCATCATCTGGCCGAAGTAAGCAACACGTTCTGGCTGGTTGTCCTGGTCAGTATACAGGCAAGAGGTATGACCGATACCGCCCATCGCAACCAGTTTTTCAGCTTTAATGACTGCGTCTTCGAAGTCCTTCGCACGGTACATTGCCAGTGTCGGAGACAGTTTTTCATGCGCAAACGGTTCGCTTTCATCGACAACCGTCACTTCACCGATCAGAATCTTAGTGGTTTCTGGTACGGAGAAGCCTGCCAGTTCAGCAATCTTGTATGCCGGCTGACCAACGATAGCTGCGTTCAGCGCGCCATTTTTCAGGATAACGTCCTGGACTGCTTTCAACTCTTTGCCCTGCAGCATGTAGCCGCCGTGAGTCGCAAAACGCTCACGTACTGCATCATATACAGAGTCAACCACGACGACAGACTGCTCAGAAGCACAGATTACGCCGTTATCGAAGGTTTTAGACATCAGAACAGATGCAACAGCACGTTTGATATCAGCGGTTTCGTCGATAACAACAGGGGTGTTACCTGCGCCTACGCCGATAGCCGGTTTACCGGAGCTGTATGCCGCTTTAACCATGCCTGGACCACCGGTCGCAAGGATCAGGTTGATGTCCGGGTGGTGCATCAGCGCATTAGACAGTTCAACGGAAGGTTGATCGATCCAGCCGATCAGATCTTTCGGGGCGCCAGCAGCGATTGCTGCTTGCAGAACGATATCAGCTGCTTTGTTAGTTGCATCTTTTGCACGCGGATGCGGAGAGAAGATGATGGCGTTACGGGTCTTCAGGCTGATCAGTGATTTGAAGATCGCAGTAGAAGTTGGGTTAGTGGTTGGAACGATACCACAGATGATACCAATTGGTTCCGCAATGGTAATGGTACCGAAAGTGTCGTCTTCAGACAGCACACCACAGGTTTTTTCATCTTTGTAAGCGTTGTAAATGTATTCAGAAGCAAAGTGGTTTTTGATCACTTTATCTTCGACAATACCCATGCCGGATTCGGCAACGGCCATTTTCGCGAGAGGGATTCGAGCGTCTGCGGCAGCCAGAGCGGCGGCACGGAAGATTTTGTCAACCTGTTCTTGAGTGAAACTGGCATATTCACGCTGGGCTTTTTTTACGCGCTCTACAAGTGCGTTAAGTTCAGCGACATTAGTAACAGCCATGATGCTCTCCTGATAATGTTAAACTTTTTTAGTAAATCATCTGCTCGATACGAGAGTATAGACAGACCGACGAAAATTTGTGTAACGGTTTGAAAATCAAACGGTTAATTAACGTCCACTTTACTTTGATTTACTAAAAGAGCTTATACGCTAGTGCCAGTTAACTCTAACGCGTTACCTCCAGGTGGCGTAAGCAAGATTACTCACTTCTGAGTAGTAATTGCGTGATCTGGATCAAAAATTCGCAAAGCTGACACCTTTCAGCAGGCCCTTTTAGCGTTTCTCGTCAAGTGTTAATAAATTGACGTAATGAATGCTAATAACGTTAGCATAATTAATACATATTAATAACACTGAGTATTGGTAGCGTATTTACGTAGATATACGAAGATAGAAGGTGAAGTATGCTGACAAAAGGCGTATCTTCAGCGCGGATTTTATCAATTTTTATGACTCATTTTATCCGGCTAACGCTTCGGAGCTAACCGTGATCCAAACGCTATTTGATTTTCCTGTCTATTTTAAATTTTTCATTGGGTTATTTGCGTTGGTCAACCCGGTAGGGATCATCCCTGTCTTTATCAGTATGACCAGTTATCAAACTGCTGCAGCGCGAAACAAAACCAACCTTACGGCAAACCTGTCGGTCGCTATCATTCTGTGGACTTCGCTGTTTCTTGGTGATGGTATTCTGCAACTTTTCGGTATCTCAATAGATTCGTTCAGGATTGCCGGCGGCATTCTGGTTGTGACTATCGCGATGTCAATGATTAGCGGAAAACTAGGGGAAGATAAACAAAACAAACAGGAAAAATCAGAAACCGCAATCCGTGAGAGTATCGGCGTTGTACCGTTGGCATTGCCGTTGATGGCGGGACCGGGGGCGATAAGCTCAACTATTGTTTGGGGTACGCGATATCACAGTGCGATTAACCTGTTTGGCTTTTTTGTCGCGATTGCGCTGTTTGCCCTGTGCTGCTGGGGGCTGTTTCGCATGGCGCCATGGCTGGTACGACTGTTGGGACAAACTGGCATCAACGTCATTACGCGTATTATGGGGCTACTGTTAATGGCCTTGGGTATCGAATTCATTGTTACAGGTATCAAATCCATTTTCCCAGGTTTGCTGGCCTGATATCTCTCTTCTGTACAAACGGAGTCGGTCCCGGCTCCGTTTCCTTTCATTATCAGTAAAACTTCTCACTAAAGTTGAAAATCAGCATAGTGATAATAAAAAATGCTGATGGTTATTCATTTGTTTATTCATTGATTTTATGAATGTAACACTCATCCATCTGCCAGAGAGAGCCTGATATCGCTGTTATTTAATTAACATCATACTCTGGGGCTTGCTGAAGGATTATCGAAATGTTATTAGTTATTTCAGCGTTTTTTTCAGTTGAATGTGCTAATTAATAACCAATTGTTAAATTTATGTGCATTTTGACGTGGTGTTGACACCTGACAGGGTAGTTAACACCTGGCTTGATGTAATTTATTGTTTTTCATGTGGTTGTTATAGAAAACCTTCATTCGTAAGACTTTCTTTGTGAGATTTATTTCCAATAAAAGAGAATTGGTTAACAAATTTGTAAAATGTATTGGCGGTTAAGAAACGCATTTGATACTTTCCGGCCAGGTATTATGCAGAAGAATTCACGTTGATGAGAATCATTTGCAGTTAGTTTCTCTCAACAGAGTAATAGCGTGTTTCCGGCAGGGGAGGCACGTAGATAATCGACGTAAGGCAGTCATACGAACCGCCAGAATAAATAAAGTCGGTGATAGCAAGCAGTAAAACAAAAAACGACCTGACGGCAGAAAATCTCCGGTGCCGTACAGTGATCCTGACAGGATTAACAGTCTGGTTAAAAAACCAGTCATAATAATGAGGGAGTACAACACAATGACTAACATCACTAAAAAAAGTTTAGTAGCTGCGGGGATCTTAACTGCGCTAGTCGCTGGAAATGTTGCCACGGCGGCAGTAGTGCCAGCGGGTGTGCAGCTTGCTGAAAAGCAGACTCTGGTGCGTAATAACGGTTCGGAAGTGCAGTCACTCGATCCCCACAAAATCGAAGGTGTACCTGAATCCAACATTAACCGTGACCTGTTTGAAGGTTTATTAATCAGTGATGTCGATGGCAAACCATCGCCTGGCGTGGCTGAAAAATGGGAAAATAAAGATTTTAAAGTCTGGACATTCCATCTGCGTAAAGATGCTAAGTGGTCTGACGGCACGCCTGTTACCGCGCAAGATTTCGTGTATAGCTGGCAACGTTTGGCTAATCCAAATACTGCATCACCGTACGCCAGTTATTTGCAGTACGGTCATATCGTCAATATTGATGATATTATCGCCGGTAAAAAACCGATCACCGATCTCGGTGTAAAAGCTCTCGACGATCATACTTTTGAAGTCACCCTCAGCGAACCTGTTCCTTATTTCTACAAACTGCTTGTGCACTCTTCCGTTTCACCGGTTCCTAGAGCTGCTGTTGAAAAATTCGGCGAGAAGTGGACCCAGCCCGCTAACATCATTACTAACGGTGCGTATAAACTGAAAGACTGGGTTGTGAACGAGCGCATTGTGCTTGAGCGTAATACCAACTATTGGGACAACGCCAAAACGGTTATTAACCAGGTAACCTACCTGCCTATTTCTTCTGAAGTGACTGACGTTAACCGCTATCGCAGCGGTGAAATCGACATGACCTATAACAACATGCCGATTGAGTTATTCCAGAAACTGAAAAAAGAGATCCCGAACGAAGTCCACGTTGACCCGTATCTGTGCACCTATTATTACGAAATCAATAACCAGAAAGCACCGTTCAACGATGTTCGTGTTCGTACCGCCCTGAAGCTGGCGTTGGATCGTGACATTATCGTCAATAAAGTGAAAAACCAGGGTGACCTGCCGGCGTATAGCTTTACTCCTCCATACACCGATGGCGCGAAACTGGTTGAGCCAGAGTGGTTCAAGTGGTCTCAGGAAAAGCGTAATGAAGAAGCGAAGAAACTGCTGGCTGAGGCCGGATATACTGCTGAGAAACCGCTGACCTTTGACCTGCTGTATAACACTTCAGATCTGCATAAGAAGCTGGCTATTGCCGCGGCATCTATCTGGAAGAAAAATCTGGGTGCTAATGTGAAGCTGGAAAACCAGGAATGGAAAACGTTCCTCGATACGCGCCATCAGGGCAACTATGATGTTTCACGTGCGGGCTGGTGTGCGGACTATAACGAACCGACGTCCTTCCTGAATATGGTGCTGTCCGACAGCTCCAATAATACCGTCCACTATAAGAGCCCGGCATTTGATAAGCTGATTGCGGATACGCTGAAAGTGACGGATGAAGCGCAGCGCAGCGAACTGTATTCGAAAGCGGAACAGCAGCTGGATAAAGATTCTGCGATTGTACCGGTTTATTACTATGTCAATGCCCGCCTGGTGAAACCATGGGTTGGCGGATACTCCGGTAAAGACCCGATGGATAATATCCACGTTAAAGACTTGTATATTATCAAGCATTAATGGCAAGACGTGGGGCAATCATTTTTGCCCCACAGTGTCTTTTTTCTTCGAACTATTAATACCGCTTTACCTGAACGTCGGGGTTAAAGAGGTATAAAGGCACACGCCAGAAGGTACGGGCAATGTTAAAATTCATATTACGTCGCTGTCTGGAAGCGATTCCGACGCTGTTTATTCTTATTACGATTTCATTCTTTATGATGCGCCTTGCGCCCGGAAGCCCATTCACCGGGGAACGCGCGTTACCGCCAGAGGTGCTGGCGAATATTGAAGCGAAATATCATCTTAACGATCCTATCTCGACGCAGTATTTCAGCTATCTGAAACAGCTGGCGCATGGCGATTTTGGACCATCCTTTAAATATAAAGACTACACGGTTAACGACCTCGTTGCTTCGAGTTTTCCGGTTTCTGCGAAGCTGGGTGCGGCAGCCTTTATTCTGGCGGTACTCGTCGGCGTTAGCGCCGGGGTGATAGCCGCGCTGAAGCAAAATACACGTTGGGATTACACGGTGATGGGGGTGGCAATGACTGGGGTAGTTATCCCCAGTTTCGTGGTCGCTCCCTTATTGGTCATGATATTTGCCATAACCTTGAAATGGCTGCCCGGCGGGGGCTGGAACGGTGGGGCGTTGAAATTTATGATCCTGCCAATGGTGGCCTTGTCACTGGCCTACATCGCCAGTATCGCTCGTATTACTCGCGGTTCGATGATTGAAGTGCTGCACTCTAACTTTATTCGTACCGCGCGCGCCAAAGGGCTGCCGATGCGGCGGATTATTTTCCGCCATGCGTTAAAACCTGCGCTGTTGCCAGTGCTGTCCTATATGGGACCGGCATTTGTCGGCATTATCACTGGTTCGATGGTTATTGAAACCATCTATGGTTTACCTGGCATTGGTCAGTTGTTCGTCAACGGCGCGTTAAACCGCGACTATTCGCTGGTTCTGAGTCTGACCATACTGGTGGGTACGCTGACCATCGTGTTTAACGCGATTGTCGATGTGCTGTATGCCGTTATCGACCCGAAAATTCGTTACTGATACTGGAGCTCGCTATGATGTTAAGTAAGAAAAACAGCGAAGCGCTGGAGAATTTCAGTGAAAAGCTGGAGGTCGAAGGCCGCAGCCTGTGGCAGGACGCGCGTCGACGCTTTATGCATAACCGAGCTGCGGTAGCAAGCCTGGTGGTGCTGGTAATTATTGCGCTGTTCGTGACGCTCGCGCCGATGCTGTCGCAGTTTACCTACTTCGATACTGACTGGGGCATGATGTCCAGCGCGCCGGATACGGAATCAGGCCACTATTTCGGTACTGACTCGTCGGGACGCGACCTGTTGGTGCGCGTGGCGATTGGCGGGCGCATCTCGCTAATGGTCGGCATTGCGGCGGCGTTGGTCGCGGTGGTTGTCGGTACGCTGTACGGTTCTCTGTCGGGCTACCTCGGCGGAAAAATCGACTCGGTGATGATGCGTCTGCTGGAAATTCTCAACTCCTTCCCGTTCATGTTCTTCGTGATCCTGCTGGTCACCTTCTTTGGTCAAAATATCCTGCTGATTTTTGTCGCTATCGGGATGGTCTCCTGGCTGGATATGGCGCGTATCGTGCGTGGACAAACGCTGAGCCTCAAGCGCAAAGAGTTTATTGAAGCGGCGCAAGTGGGTGGGGTGTCTACCGTGCGTATCGTTATCCGCCATATTGTGCCGAACGTGCTGGGTGTGGTGGTGGTATACGCTTCATTGCTGGTGCCGAGCATGATCCTGTTTGAATCCTTCCTGAGCTTTTTGGGATTAGGTACGCAGGAGCCGTTAAGTAGCTGGGGCGCTCTGCTTAGTGATGGTGCCAACTCAATGGAAGTCTCACCATGGCTGCTGCTGTTTCCGGCAGGTTTCCTGGTGGTCACTTTGTTCTGTTTTAACTTTATTGGCGATGGCTTGCGTGATGCCCTCGACCCGAAAGACCGTTAAGGAGTGCAGCCATGAGCGTAATTGAAACCTCAACCGCGCCGCTCGCGCAACAACAGGCTAACGCACTGCTGAACGTAAAAGATTTGCGTGTGACGTTCGCTACCCCCGACGGCGATGTAACTGCGGTCAACGATTTAAACTTTTCTCTGCGAGCTGGAGAAACGCTGGGTATTGTCGGAGAATCCGGCTCAGGTAAATCGCAAACGGCCTTTGCCCTGATGGGCCTGCTGGCGGCTAATGGTCGTATCGGGGGCTCCGCTACGTTCAACGGACGTGAAATTCTGAACTTACCGGAACGTGAACTGAACAAACTGCGCGCCGAGCAGATCTCGATGATTTTCCAGGACCCGATGACGTCTCTCAATCCGTACATGCGGGTCGGGGAGCAGTTGATGGAAGTTCTGATGCTGCATAAAGGCATGAGCAAAGCGGAAGCTTTTGAAGAGTCAGTCAGAATGCTGGATGCGGTGAAAATGCCGGAAGCGCGTAAGCGCATGAAAATGTATCCGCATGAATTCTCCGGTGGTATGCGTCAGCGCGTAATGATCGCTATGGCGTTGCTGTGTAGGCCCAAATTACTGATAGCCGATGAACCGACCACTGCGCTCGATGTGACTGTACAGGCGCAAATCATGACGTTGCTGAATGAACTGAAAAGCGAATTCAACACCGCGATTATCATGATCACCCACGATCTGGGGGTTGTTGCCGGTATTTGCGATAAAGTTCTGGTGATGTACGCCGGTCGTACGATGGAATACGGCAGTGCGCGGGATGTCTTTTATAAGCCCGTTCATCCGTATTCGATTGGTTTGCTGAATGCCGTACCTCGTCTGGATGCAGAAGGGGAAGAGATGCTCACGATCCCGGGCAACCCACCGAACCTGCTGCGTCTGCCAAAAGGCTGTCCATTCCAGCCGCGTTGCCCGCATGCGATGGAAATCTGTAGCAGTGCTCCGCCACTGGAGGAATTTAGTCCAGGCCGTTTGCGCGCCTGCTTTAAGCCGGTGGAGGAACTGGTATGAATGCGGTAACCGAACAACGTAAAGTGCTCCTTGAGATTGCTGACCTTAAAGTCCATTTCGATATTAAAGATGGCAAACAGTGGTTCTGGCAACCATCTAAAACCCTTAAGGCAGTTGATGGCGTAACCCTGCGACTGTATGAGGGCGAAACCCTGGGCGTGGTCGGTGAATCAGGCTGCGGGAAATCGACCTTTGCCCGTGCGATTATCGGCCTGGTGAAGGCCACCGATGGAAAGGTTGCCTGGCTGGGTAAAGATTTACTCGGCATGAAACCCGATGAGTGGCGGGAAGTACGCAGTGATATCCAGATGATTTTCCAGGATCCGCTGGCATCGTTAAACCCGCGCATGACCATTGGTGAAATCATTGCCGAACCGCTGCGTACTTATCATCCGAATCTTCCTGGTCAGGAAGTCCGCGATCGTGTGAAAGCGATGATGATGAAGGTAGGATTACTGCCCAACCTGATTAACCGCTACCCACATGAGTTTTCAGGTGGCCAGTGTCAGCGTATTGGTATTGCCCGCGCGCTGATCCTCGAACCGAAGTTGATTATCTGCGATGAACCCGTTTCGGCGCTGGACGTGTCAATCCAGGCCCAGGTGGTTAACCTGCTGCAACAACTTCAGCGAGAAATGGGATTATCGTTAATCTTCATTGCCCACGACCTCGCGGTGGTTAAACATATCTCCGACCGTGTGCTGGTTATGTATCTCGGACATGCGGTGGAATTAGGGACCTATGACGAGGTGTACCATAACCCGCTGCATCCTTATACCAAAGCGCTGATGTCTGCGGTGCCGATCCCCGATCCGGATCAGGAAAGGAACAAGGTTATCCAGTTGCTGGAAGGCGAGTTACCGTCCCCGATTAACCCTCCTTCCGGTTGCGTGTTCCGTACGCGCTGCCCGATTGCAGGGCCGGAATGCGCAAAAACGCGCCCGGTTCTCGAAGGAAGTTTCCGACACGCAGTTTCCTGCCTGAAAGTAGACCCGCTATAATTCCGAGGGCTGACAAAAGTCAGCCCTTTTTTTGGTGAGGTATCTGTGCCAGGTTTAGTCTCTTCTGTCCGCCGCGCGCTCTTTCGCAAATTATTCGATTTAAACACCCGTTCAGGGCGTCGCTTTGAAGGTATGTGCGCGCTATTCGCCTTGCTCAGCGTTATTGTTATCTTCATTGAGTCCGGAGTAGGGACGCAATACCATTTAACCTTTGAGGAATGGCGCGTTTTTGTCTGGCTGGAGATCTTTATTACTCTGGTCTTTACTCTCGAATATCTTCTGCGCTTATGCTGTTGGGCCAATCCCGCCAAATATGTGTTTAGTTTCTGGGGGATAGTTGACCTTGCCACCATCCTGCCGCTGTATGTGATGTGGCTATGGCCGGAAATCAGTCTGAGTTATGTTTTCGCCTGGCGGGCGATGCGTGTCCTGCGCGTACTGCGTATTCTCAAGCTGTTGCGCTTTATGCCTTCTCTACGGGTGTTCTGGAATGCGTTAAAAAGTGCCCGACATCAGCTGATGTTGTTCTATTCCTTTATCGCCATTCTGATGGTGGTTTTTGGTGCGATGATGTATCTGATTGAAGGGCCAAAATATGGATTTACTACGCTGAATGCGTCGGTGTATTGGGCGATTGTTACTGTAACCACCGTCGGCTATGGCGATATCACACCGCACACCCCGTTGGGGCGCATGGTGGCGTCCGTGCTTATCCTGATTGGCTACTCGGTGATTGCGATACCGACGGGATTGATTACCACGCACATGAGCAGTGCGTTCCAGCATCGCGGGCACCAACGAAAATGTCCCCAGTGTCAGCAGGCGCAGCACGAACATAGCGCGCAGTTTTGTAACCGTTGCGGAAGCAAACTACCGGGCTAAAAATAAAAAAAGCTGCGAGAGCAGCTTTTTTGTTTGATTATTCGCGCCAGAGAATATGGCAGAGCTTATGATCTTTTTCGCGACATAATAAAACGCGCGCAAAAATATCGTTAATCTCGCCGTCTTCTGTATCTGCCAGACCAATCACCACTTCGGCAAAGAAATCAGGGTTCAGGTCAAAATCAACATGCTCCTGCCAGTCTTCTGCCGGATCGAATAACTCGGCACCGCCGCGTTCTTCAAACTGCAAATTGAACAGAATGATATCTGCCGGATCGAGGTTATCCGCAGCCAGTTCGAGAAAAATGTCGTAAGCCTGCTCAAGCGTTTCGTCTTCGGTCAGGCGATTGTTCAAATCCATATCCATAATGACTACCTGTTTACTGTCTGATGGGCACGTTTTACAGCAACGGACTAAAGAAGTAAAACAGTCGCTCTGCTATCCGCTGCCAGAGTGGTCGTTTTACCCACAAACGGGCATCAAGCAGGCGGGAACGCGAAATATAATCATCCTGCACGGCGGCGAGGTCGCCGCCGAATCCGGCATCGTCAATGACCAGCGTGATTTCAAAATTGAGCCACAGACTGCGCATATCCAGGTTAACGGTACCGACCAGGCTCAGCTCGCCATCGACCAGTACGCTCTTGGTGTGCAGCAGGCCGCCTTCGAACTGATAAATTTTAACGCCAGCTGCCAGCAACTCAGTGAAAAAGGCCCGGCTTGCCCAGCCAACCAGCAGGGAATCATTCTTACGCGGAAGAATGATACTGACGTCGACCCCACGCTGTGCTGCCGTACAAATTGCATGCAGCAAATCGTCGCTGGGAACAAAGTAAGGCGTGGTCATAATTAAATATTCGCGCGCTGAATAAGCTGCGGTTAACAGCGCCTGATGAATCAAGTCTTCTGGGAAACCAGGACCCGAGGCAATTGTGTGAATGGTGTGCCCGCTGGCCTGCTCAAACGGCATGATATTGACGTCCGGTGGCGGGGGCAAAATGCGCTTTCCGGTCTCAATTTCCCAGTCGCAAGAATAGACGATGCCCATAGCGGTGGCTACCGGGCCTTCCATTCTTGCCATTAAATCAACCCATTGCCCAACGCCTGCATCTTGTTTGAAGAAGCGCGGATCGACCATGTTCATGCTGCCGGTATACGCAATGTAGTTGTCGATCATAATCATTTTGCGATGCTGACGCAGGTCCATACGGCGTAAAAATACACGCATCAGGTTCACCTTCAGCGCTTCTACAACCTCGATACCTGCGTTACGCATCATCGCCGCCCAAGGGCTGCGGAAGAACGCCACGCTGCCGGCGGAGTCCAGCATCAGGCGACAGTGAATGCCACGCCTCGCGGCAGCCATTAACGACTCGGCTACCTGATCGGCCATACCACCCGGCTGCCAGATGTAGAACACCATCTCTATGTTGTGGCGCGCCAGTTGAATATCACGGATCAGCGCCTGCATCACGTCATCTGAACTGGTGAGCAGTTGCAGCTGATTTCCCTTAACGCCGGCGATTCCTTGACGACGCTCGCACAGTTTAAATAAGGAGGAGGCGACGCTGCTGTTTTCCTGCGCAAAAATATGCTTACAGGCTTTAAGATCGTTCAGCCACTTGGCCGTTGACGGCCACATTGCCCGGGCGCGTTCGGCGCGGCGTTTACCCAGGTGGAGCTCACCGAAGGACAGATAAGCAATGATCCCTACCAATGGCAGAATATAGATGATCAAAAGCCAGGCCATTGCGGAGGGCACTGCGCGTCGTTTCATTAGAATGCGTAATGTTACGCCAGCAATGAGTACCCAGTAACCCAGAATGACCAGCCAACTCACCACGGTGTAGAAGGTTGTCATAAATTTAAAAATCCTTTTGAAAGCGTATTGTTAAGAGTTTACGCATCAGGATTAATCTGGCAAATAAAAACACGGGAAAACCGCTGGTCTGCATTCGGTGTGGCGTTATAATGGCCACTCAGTGACTGAAAGAGTAGTAAACATGAAGCGTAGTAGAACGGAAGTGGGACGCTGGCGGATGCTGCGTCAGGCTAGCCGCCGTAAAGCACGTTGGCTTGAAGGACAATCGCGTCGTAATATGCGTATCCACACTATCAGAAAGTGCATTCTCAACCATCAACGCAACTCGTTGCTGTTTGCGATCCACAGCATCTGATCCCAAAAGGGCACCGCTGGCGGTGCCCAATGTCTGTTTTTGTTTTGTTTTTAAAATACTTTTTTGTACGGTTTTACTGAAACCTGCGCGTAAACGCCCGCTGCAACATACGGATCGGCTTCCGCCCACGCCTGTGCCGCCTCCAAAGATTCAAATTCGGCAATCACCGTCGAGCCGGTAAAACCCGCCGCACCGGGATCGTTACTATCGACCGCTGGCATGGGGCCCGCCGTGAGCAAACTACCTTCGTCATGAAGGAGTTGCAGGCGAGCCAGATGAGCAGGGCGCACGGAAAGACGTTTTTCGAGAGAGTCTGCGATATCTTGGGCGTAAATAACATACAGCACGGGTAGAACTCCTTGAACGGTAAAAGTCGTTAATAACGTTATTGGAAAGGCCTAACAACTGCAACGGAAAGATAACTGATATGTTAAGGCCATACTCTGAAAGTGGTTTTTTATCATGAAATCGCGTTCTAAATGTCAGTTACCGCCACGGGCTTATTGAATATGATTGCTATTTGCATTTAAAATCGGGGCCTGGTTTTTTTACTGAAACGATTATGACTTCAATGACCCTTGATTTACCTCGTCGCTTTCCCTGGCCAACGTTACTGTCTGTCGGCATTCATGGTGCCGTGGTGGCTGGTTTGCTGTATACCTCGGTACATCAGGTTATTGAACTGCCTGCGCCAGCGCAGCCGATCTCTGTCACGATGGTCGCGCCTGCCGATCTCGAACCACCTCAGGCCGTTCAGCCGCCGCCGGAACCCGTTGTCGAGCCTGAACCGGAACCAGAGCCGATTCCAGAGCCACCAAAAGAGGCGCCGGTGGTGATTGAAAAACCGAAGCCCAAGCCTAAACCGAAGCCAAAACCGGTGAAAAAAGTGGAAGAGCAGCCGAAACGCGATGTTAAACCAGCAGAACCGCGGCCGGCCTCCCCGCTGGAAAATACGGCACCTACGCGCACAATGACCAATACCGCGCCGGCAACTACCAGCAAACCGGTGGTCAGTGCGCCATCGGGCCCACGCGCTTTAAGCCGTAATCAGCCTCAGTATCCGGCGCGAGCTCAGGCGCTACGCATTGAAGGGCGGGTAAAGGTCAAATTTAATGTAACGCCGGATGGTCGGGTTGAAAATGTGGAGATCCTGTCTGCACAGCCTGCCAATATGTTTGAGCGTGAAGTGAAAAACGCGATGCGTAGATGGCGTTATGAAGCAGGTAAACCCGGTTCCGGACTCGTGGTGAATATTGTTTTCAAATTAAACGGCACAACGCAGATCGAGTAAGCATCAGGCCGTCCGGCAATGATCAAGAGTGATGATTGCCGGATAGCATTACTGGCGTGTGCTATCAGGCCAACGTGGGGATTGGACGCGGTTTCCCGTCTTTATCAACGGCAACGTAGATAAACAGAGCTTCGGTGGCCTTATAACGCTGGCCAATAGGTTCAGAAGCGACTTTCTTCACCCAAACTTCAATATTGATGCTGATTGAGGTTGTCCCGCGTTTCACACAGCGAGCATAGCAACACACTACATCACCTACGGCGACCGGGCGCAAAAAGCTCATTCCTTCAACCCGCACCGTTACCACACGACCATGTGCGATCTCTTTGGCCTGAATCGCGCCACCTATATCCATTTGTGACATCAGCCAGCCGCCAAAAATATCACCGTTCGCGTTGGTATCGGCAGGCATGGCCAGAGTGCGTAAAACCAGTTCACCCTGGGGAGTGTTATTCGTTGTTGTCATTGTAGAACCGACTATAGAGAAAGATTACAGGCGCGATGCTACTAGAATTTGTGCGTCGAGAACAGAGGGGATGCGGCATGCAGAGCAGATGTAAGTCAGGTTGTCAGCTCTATGGAACGCGAGGGGATAAAAATTCGCCAGATCCGCAGATCTGGCGAGCATGTATTACGATTTATCTTCTTGCGGCAGATGACGGTAAATATAGACCCCACTCAGCAGCGTAAAGAATAAAGTCAGGGCGGTCAGGCCGAACACTTTGAAGTTGACCCAAATGTTCTGCGGTAGCCAAAATGCAATATAGATATTCGCCAGACCACACAGGATGAAAAAGACTGCCCAGGCTAAATTTAGTTTCGACCAGACTGGCTGCGGCAGGGTCAGTTCTTTACCTAACATGCGCTGGATCAGCGGTTTTTTCATCACCCACTGGCTTACCAGCAATGCTCCAGCAAACAGCCCGTAAATCACCGTTACTTTCCACTTAATGAATTCATCGTTGTGGAAAAAAATAGTCAGGCCACCAAATACGGCCACCAGGACAAAGGTGATTAACGCCATCTTCTCGACCTTGCGATAGCGAACCCAGCTGTAAATCAACACTACAGCCGTTGCGACAATCAGCGCCGAGGTCGCCGCATAGATGTCGTAAAGCTTATAAAAAGCAAAAAAGACAACCAGCGGTAAAAAATCAAGAAACTGCTTCATTCTTCGATTCCGTCATCAAAAGCACCGGGTACAAGCCCGGAATGCGTTCAGGGTTTATTGGCGAATCAGCATGTACAGGCGGAACAAATAGATCAGCAACACCGCGGAGATCATATTGCTCAGCGTATTCGCCAATACCGCGCCTACATTCGGCGTAAGTACTGCAAAACTTGGCGCAAAAAGCAACAGCAGCGTTTTTGCCAGCAACCAACCGATTACTGCCGGCGCAACCAGTCGCATATTCGACCACGCCAGACGCATACTGTTGCGCATCGCGGCAAAGACACCCATTTTGTCCTGTACCAACATCACAGGTGCGAGTGCCAGCAGGATGGCCAGCAGAATACCGGGAACAACAACCAGCATAATACCGATTTGCACCAGCAGAGTAGTCAAAAAAATCAGAATAAACAGCTTTGGCAACACTGGCGCACTGGCGCCGATGGCACGTAATGCGCTGACCCGATGACCTGCTGAAATCAGCTGAATCATCAGGATGACCCCACCGGCAAGGATGGCATTACCAATCAGACCAGAAAACGTAGACGCCGCGGAAGCGCGTAGCAAAATTTGCTGTTGCTCCGGGGTCATGTTTTGCACCAGATCGAACAACCCCACGCTGCTGGTTAACTGATCGCCTTCACTGAGTTGCGCAATTTGTGCGTCAGTGGGGGAAAAGGCATGCCCTAACACCACTGTGATAAACGCGCACAACAACGATACCAGCAAGATGGTAATGAATTGATTACG
Organism: Citrobacter sp. ABFQG; assembly: GCF_004322975.1. Lineage (NCBI taxonomy): Bacteria > Pseudomonadati > Pseudomonadota > Gammaproteobacteria > Enterobacterales > Enterobacteriaceae > Citrobacter > Citrobacter sp. ABFQG. The sequence goes on along the minus strand of NZ_CP036435.1, from coordinate 3,369,054 downwards.
GAAAAAGTTTCCCGTGTCACGGTAAACGGATTTCGCCGTGATAGACATGCACTCTCCTTGAGTTTTGCAGGTGTTCATTTGCGGGCAATTGTACCCTGGATAACTCTACAGTGGCAGCATCGCGCGATGTATGGAAAAGCATATCTTTGTAAAGCTGCGGTAATTTTTGGCTATGACTTCAGCGTCGTGCATGAACGCTGTTTGTTATCTGCGCATCGCGTGCAGATAACAAACACCCATCAGCAATGAGCTGGAGGTACTTGCACATTGAAAATATATTAAAATTGATCTGAATTAATTTAACCAGGATTCTGAATGCAAGTTCTAACTTAATCTGGATCAATAAATGTTAAATTATCAAAGTCAATGTGATCCATGTCAGATCATTTATTACTCCAAAGTAGGTATATTCATTCCGCTTTTATAACCATAACGATGGAGCGGACATGAAAAAATTAACAGTTGCAGCATTGGCTTTAACAACCCTTCTCTCTGGTAACGCATTTGCGCATGAAGCTGGAGAGTTCTTTATTCGTGCAGGTTCTGCCACCGTCAGACCGACGGAAGGTGCAGGTGGTACGCTGGGCAGCTTAGGTGGCTTTGATGTCAGCAATAACACGCAGTTGGGTCTGACATTTACCTACATGGCAACCGACAATATCGGTGTTGAATTACTGGCGGCTACACCGTTCCGCCATAAAATTGGTACTGCAGCAACAGGTGATATTGCCACCGTACATCATTTGCCGCCGACGTTAATGGCACAGTGGTACTTCGGTGACTCCAGCAGTAAACTGCGTCCGTACGTAGGTGTTGGTGTGAACTACACGACCTTCTTCGATGAAGGCTTTAACGATAACGGTAAAGAAACAGGATTATCGGACCTGAGTCTGAAAGATTCCTGGGGTGCAGCAGGGCAAGTCGGTATGGACTATCTGATTAACCGCGACTGGCTGATTAACATGTCGGTCTGGTACATGGATATCGACACCACCGCAAGCTATAAAATGGGTGGCGTCCAGCAGCGCGACAGTGTACGCCTCGATCCGTGGGTGTTTATGTTCTCTGCGGGTTATCGTTTTTAAGTTCTTCTGCAAAACTCCTCTGCAAAACTGGTCATCAAATGACCAGTTTTTCCATTCTTTTCCACGCGTATTGTTGTTTTGACCAGCCGTAGTCAACTGAGTCACGTGTGCTTCTGAACACATCAGTCAGAGATGCTGGTTGTACCGCTCCACCCATTTAGCATTTCCCTTTGTTGGAGTGGTGGAGTAAATATAGGCTAAGTATCTTGTCCCGGTACTAAACGAACACACTATCAAATAAGGCGCAGTGCAAGATGACTTGTAGCGCTCTCTTTAAGCAGTACCGCGGTAACTTTAATAGCCAGTGTGTTTATCTGGAATATCGCTTTTGTTTCTATTCTCTTATGCATTATTACTGCGGCTCATTTATTACGTACAAAAAAGAACCTGCAGATAATCAGGGGATAACTTATCCAAAATGTTAACTATTGATAAAATTAAAGTAACATATCGTAAAATTTGGATATTTTATTTTTCATGGACTAAGGTTTATACATCATGATATAATGTGATGGCAGATTATTTACCATTCAATAATGTAAATGAATTTTCGAGGAGATCATTCCAGTGGGACGTAAGTGGGCAAATATTGTTGCTAAAAAAACAGCTAAAGACGGTGCAACGTCTAATGTATATGCAAAATTCGGTGTAGAAATTTATGCTGCTGCTAAACAAGGCGAACCAGACCCAGAATTAAATACATCTTTAAAATTCGTTATTGAACGTGCGAAACAAGCGCAGGTTCCAAAACACGTTATTGATAAAGCCATTGATAAAGCCAAAGGCGGCAGCGATGAAACGTTCGTGCAAGGGCGTTATGAAGGCTTTGGTCCCAGTGGCTCACTGATTATCGCTGAAACATTGACTTCAAACGTTAACCGTACGATTGCTAATGTCCGCTCAATTTTTAATAAAAAAGGCGGGAATATCGGAGCGGCGGGTTCTGTCAGCTATATGTTTGACAATACCGGAGTAATTGTATTTGAAGGGACAGACCCTGACCATATTTTTGAAATTCTGCTTAATGCTGAAGTAGATGTTCGTGATGTAACCGAGGAAGAAGGAAACATCGTTATTTATACTGAATCTACAGATCTTCATAAAGGCATTGCAGCTCTAAAAGCAGCAGGAATTACTGAGTTCTCAACCACAGAATTAGAAATGATTGCTCAATCAGAAATTGAACTTTCACCAGAAGATTTAGAAGTCTTTGCAGGGCTTGTTGATGCTCTTGAAGATGACGATGATGTTCAAAAAGTATATCATAACGTTGCAAATCTCTAATGATAGATTAAAGAAATCTGTCATTATGGCAGATTTTTTTAACTCATAAAGTTGTTATGAGTGCACTATTTATTACAGACTCGGATATTTTCCATCATCATCAACTAAAAATATCTGAGATAGGTACCAGGTATCATTCTCTTTGGACAATTGATATTCATAAACAGGTGAATAATACTGTCTCGATAATCTGGTCGTCACGGTCGCTACTTTTTCAGTAATCTGAACCGATATGATGTTCTCTTGCTCAGGATCATGACTAGACTCAGAACCAAAAGCTATAGGCTCGCCCTGAAAACCAGGTTTTGTATATTTATTCAAAAGCTCATTCCAACCCTTCTGGGCCAGGAACATAACTTCTTGCTTTCCGTAGTTCTGATTTCTCTGAAATGACTGATCATTCCAATATTTATAATCCCTCTGGAAAGCGGTGATTACCTGCTCCGGAGTATTTGCCAGTATGTCCCCAGCGCTTAAAAATCCAACGCTTAACATAACTAATTTAATCAACAGATGTTTCAACAAGTTCACCCATATTTGGCATGTTTTACTTCAGTGTCTCGCAAGGGACTTTTTGAAGTCAACTTCATTAATGGTTGCACAACCAAGACGACCAAACTGTATAGATTCCGGGCATACCTGCCCGTGGTTAGCAACCAGGAAAAATTCCCCTCGTTCTTCATTTAAAAAATTCTGGGGAAAACATCCTGCCTTTCTCCCCTTTGATGTAGTGCTACTCTTTAAACAAACCAACTTTGAGGGTATTGCTGATGATGTTGACCCGCCATCTGCTACAGCAAAAAATCACACTTCTGGAACCGTTCTACGAGGATCAAACGGCAGCGTTTGCCGTGAGTGTTGCACGTGAGTTATTGCTTTACATGGATAAAACTGAGGCGCTGGAGAAACTTATTGCGACTCCGGTTACACTACCTTATTGCAGCGCAAGTCCGGTTTGTGAGATTGAGGCGGGCTATGCCGCAGGCGTAAACGACTGCCGCGAGGCCATCCGGCGAGCAGGGTATCCTATCGAAGGTGATGATTAGTTTGCGCTTATGTTAACAACTATGTGCTTTTATTGTATAAATCTGTAACCTAAGCGCGCGATTGCGGGCTACATCAACGTACCTGCTTCGGAGTGGCAAACATTCTCTATCAACGTACAACGCTGTTATGCAACAACATAAACGGGTAACCGATTTGGCAATACTGTTAACTATCAGGGTGGACTCGTGAAGATTGTGCAGGATAAGCTCAGAAACAGGCAGGCTCTGCTGGTATCCGGGCTCATTACGTTGATTTTTACCTCGTTGTTTCTGTTTATCATTTATGAACAGCGTATGGCGGCCGCCAGTGAAGGCGTTAGCCGCCTGCAAGCTCACATGTTGGACATTTTTAACGATAATGAACTGATTGCCGATGCGATTGGCGAGCGTTATTACCACATCAAAACCGGGGAACAGTGTGGTGTTATGGCGCAGTTTGTTCCGCGAAACAAAGATGAATGGGGAATTAACGCCGACCCAAAGCGGGTTCATTCTGCAACGGGAACGATTATTGCTCAGCAACCCAGCCATAACGCGCTGTGTATGTATACTGCGGCGGAGTTCATTCGCGGAATGGTTAATGAGCTAAATCCAGGCAGCTTCGATGCGCACCGTTACATTATCGCCAGCAATTCAGATTATTTTTATTGGTTTATGGCTTCCGACTCGCGCAATTTCAGTTTTTCTGACTCCGAAATGGCGATGGATATTACGCATTTTTTCTATCCGCCCACCGATTTCTATACCCGGTTGTTGCAAAAAAACGTAAAAAATAAAGCTCTCAGTTCAACAAACTTCTATACCGATAAAATTACCGGTGAAAAAGCCTACAGCGTAGTGAGCTATATCTACGATCTGTCGGGTAAAGAGATATCAGACCAAATCGTTGCCTATCTGGTCTATGATCATTCGAAGCCTGAGCTGCAGGAAGCGTTAGCCGAGGCGTTTGATAATCAAATCCTTCCCGGATTGAACGTGGAGTTGGTGAATCTGACCAACAAAGAGAGCCTCTGCTTATCCGGCAAATGTGCGGGGCAATCCAGCTATTTGGTGCGCAATTTTTCGGAGAAATATGCGCTGCACTATTCGCTTTCATTAGGCCGTTTTATGGCGCGCGATACACATGCCGGGATTGTTATCCTGCTGGCGCCGTTCTTTTTCATCATCATTAGCTTCTCGTTAAAGTCATGGCTAAACGAAAGCGACCTTAAGGTTTATATCGATACTCTGACCGGCTGTTTTAACCGCCGAATACTCGACATTATCAAGCGTCGGGATTTATCACACTGTTCGGTGGTGCTACTGGACTGCAATAAATTTAAGGCCGTCAATGATACCTGGGGCCACGCGGCAGGCGATCGCGCGTTGCAAATTATCGCCAACAGGATGCTGTCAAACACCCGCACCAGCCACGATATTGTAATTCGTACCGGCGGGGATGAATTTATGATCCTGCTGTTTCGATCGCAGGCAACTGACGCCATAGCAATCGCGCAACGTATTAGCGGGCAGGTGACCAGTCATGTGTTTGTGGTGGATGGGCATACCGTGCCATTGTCAGTATCGTGGGGAATTGCAGAGGTGAACGGTGAACTGGATGTGGCCATTCAGAATGCGGATAGCGCTATGTATAGAATGAAGCACACGGAAGAAGGGTGAAACCGCCAGACGTCTCTGGCGGTTGATTTAACTTACTGGTGGGTGGCGGCTTTCATCGTGCTGACAAACGCTTTCAGCTCAGCCAGCATCTGTTCCGGTGCCGCAACATTTTTCTCAATGATTTTCACAATTGCCGAGCCGGAAATTGCACCGGCAGCACCGGCTTCAATAGCTCCGGCTACCTGTTCAGGCGCAGAGATACCGAAGCCCTGTAAAGAAGGCGGAGCATCATATTGTTTCAGCTTTTCAACCAAATGATGCAGCGGTAATGCCGCACGATTTTCGGCACCGGTCACGCCTGCACGTGAAAGCAGATAAGTGTAGCCGCGGCCGTAAGAGGCAATCTGGCGTAGCAGTTCTTCATCAGCGTTCGGTGGGCAGATGAAAATCGGTGCGATGTTGTGACGCAGTGCAGCAGTTCTGAATGGCGCAGACTCCTCAACAGGGACATCGGCTACCAACACAGAATCCACACCCACTTTTTCGCACTGGGCGTAAAACTCGTCAATGCCCTTGCTGAAGACCAGGTTGGCATACATCAGCAACCCAATGGGAATCCTCGGATGCTTCTGGCGAATCAGCGCCAGCATTTCAAAGCATTGCGATGGTGTGACGCCGGCGGCAAACGCACGCAGGGTGGCTTCCTGAATGGTTGGGCCATCGGCCAGCGGATCGGAGAACGGAATGCCGAGCTCAAGCGCGTCGGCACCGGCTTCAATCAGCGTATCAATGATTTTCAGTGACTGCTCAACAGACGGATCGCCCAGGGTTACGAAGGGGACAAAAGCACCTTCTTTGCGGTCCTTCAGCTGTGCAAACAGGTTTTCGTAACGTTCCATCAGATTTCCCCTCGCGCTTTCAGAATATCGTGTACGGTGAAAATGTCTTTGTCGCCGCGACCGGAGAGATTAACCACCAGTAGCTGCTCTTTTTCCGGATTATCACGCATCATTTTCAACGCGTGCGCCAGGGCATGGGAGGACTCCAGTGCCGGAATAATCCCCTCGTGCAGACACAGCGTTTTGAAGGCTTCCAGTGCTTCATCATCGGTTATTGAAACATAATCGGCGCGACCAATGCTGTTCAGGTACGCATGCTGTGGCCCGACCGACGGAAAGTCGAGCCCGGCGGAAATAGAGTAAGACTCTTCAATCTGTCCTTCTTCGGTCTGCATCATCGGGGACTTCATGCCGAAATAAATCCCAACACGCCCATGTTTCAACGGCGCGCCGTGTTCTCCAGACTCAATCCCGTGACCGCCTGGCTCTACGCCAATCAAACCGACGCTGGTTTCATTAATAAAATCGGCGAACATACCGATTGCGTTAGAACCGCCACCCACGCAGGCGATAACGGCGTCCGGCAGACGACCTTCTTTTTCCAGAATCTGCGCCTTGGTTTCTTCACCGATCATCCGCTGGAACTCACGCACAATAGTCGGGAAGGGGTGCGGACCTGCCGCTGTACCGAGCATATAGTGCGCAGTATCGTAACTGCCAGACCAGTCGCGCAGCGCTTCGTTACAGGCATCTTTCAGCGTTGCGGAACCGCTGTGAACGGGGATAACTTCTGCACCCATCAAACGCATACGGAAAACGTTCGGCGACTGACGTTCAACATCTTTCGCGCCCATGTAAATACGGCATTTCAACCCCAGCAGTGCGCTGGCGAGAGCAGATGCAACACCGTGCTGCCCCGCGCCTGTTTCGGCGATAATTTCCGTTTTACCCATGCGCTTCGCCAACAACGCCTGGCCCAGCACCTGGTTGGTTTTGTGCGCGCCGCCGTGCAGTAAATCTTCACGCTTGAGATACAGCGTCGTGTTGGTGCCTTGAGTAATGTTCTGGCACTTGGTCAGTGCGGTTGGGCGACCCGCATAGTTTTTCAGCAGGTCTGTAAACTGCGCCTGAAATTCAGGATCTTTTTGCGCGCTGACAAAAGCTTCTTCCAGCTGGCGCAGGGCAGGCATCAGAATCTGTGGCACATACATACCGCCAAATTCACCAAAATACGGATTGAGTAATGTTGTCATGTCCTTTTCCTTAATATGCGCGCAGCGTCTGAAAGACCGAAGCCAGAAGACGTGCATCTTTGATGCCCGGCTGTGACTCTACGCCAGAATTGAAATCGAGACCGGCACAGCCGGTTTTTGCCGCGTCAACGCAGTTATCTGCGCCAAGTCCGCCAGCCAGTAATACGTTATCCAGCGATTGTCCGCCTAAAAGTGACCAGTCGAAGCGTTGCCCGCTGCCGCCCTGACCGTTGTCGAAGACGTATTTATCGACATGCTGATAATCACGGGCTGGCAACTTATCGCTGACGCTGAGCGCCTTCCAGATTTGTACCTGTGCGGGTAGCGCATTGCGTAGCGCGTCTACGTAGGCCTGATCTTCGCTACCATGCAGTTGCACGGCAGTGAGTCCCAAAGCAGCCGCTGTTTCACGTACGTCGATAATATCTGTGTTGCGAAACACCCCGACATATTGCAGCGGCGCGCCGGTCATGACCTCTCGCGCTTGCTCAACGCTAACCGCGCGTGGCGATGTGGGTACAAAAATCAGTCCGCCATAAATCGCGCCGGATTTATACGCCGCGTTGGCATCCTGAGCCCGGGTTAAACCGCAGACTTTATTCTCGCCGAGCAGTACGCGACGCACGGCAGCGTGCAGATCATCATGCGACATCAGCGCGGAACCAATCAGAAAACCGTTGGCGAAGTGGCTGAGCTCGCGCACCTGACCATAGGTATTGATCCCGGACTCGCTGATGACGGTCACACCGTGGCCCAGTCGCGGCGCAAGCTGGCGGGTGCGATTCAAATCAATCGACAAGTCGCGTAAATCGCGGTTGTTGATACCAACGACTTTGGCGCCCAGTGCGATAGCGCGCTCCAGCTCTTCTTCGTTGCTGACTTCGGTCAGTACGCCCATTTTCAGGCTGTGGGCGACGGCGGCGAGTTGACGATATTGTTCATCATCGAGGACCGACAGCATCAACAAACAGGCGTCCGCCTGGTAGAAACGCGCCAGGTAAATCTGGTAAGGATCGATAATAAAGTCCTTACACAGAACAGGTTGCGGCGCGATGCGGCTGACGATAGGCAGGAAATCAAAACTGCCCTGGAAATATTTCTCATCGGTCAGTACGGAAATCGCGGAAGCATAATGTTTATAAACGCCCGCAATCTGTGCCGGATCGAAGTCATCACGGATCACGCCTTTTGACGGAGATGCTTTTTTACATTCCAGAATAAAGGCGGTGCGCGCACCTTGCAGCGCATCGTAGAAATCACGAGAGCTGGGTTGAACATCATTTTGAAAGCTGGCCAGCGGTTGTTGCTGTTTGCGGGCTTCTACCCAAATCGCCTTGTCTGCGACAATTTTCGCTAAAACGGTTTGCATCATTTACCCTCTTGCTGCCAGTGCAGTGACACGGTCATAGGCCGCACCGCTGCGCAGTACATTAATCACGGTTTGCGCATTGGCTTTTAAATCTTCTTCACCGTGCAAGCGCATTAACATGGCGACATTCGCGGCAACAGCGGCTTCATGAGCGGCTTCACCTTTACCTTGTAACAAGCGACTAAGAATGTCACGGTTTTCTTCCGGTGTGCCGCCAGCCAGCTGTTCCTGGTGGTAAGGCGTCAGGCCAAAGTCTTCTGCCGTCAGTTGATAACTCTTGATTTCCCCATCGTGCAGCTCTGCCACAATGGTCGGTGCATGCAGCGAAACTTCGTCCATGCCACCGCTGTGCACTACGGCTGCCCGCTGATATCCGAGCACGCGCAGCGTTTCGGCAATCGGCAGCACCAGCTCCGGGCTGTAAACGCCGATCAGCGCCAGCGGCGGATGTGCCGGGTTAATCAACGGGCCGAGCACGTTAAACAGCGTGCGGGTTTTCAACTGCTGGCGTACCGGCATGGCATGGCGAAAACCGGTGTGGTATTTCGGCGCAAACAGAAAACACACGCCGAGATCGTCAAGCGCCTGACGGGATTTGTCGGCGTTCATATCCAGATTGATGCCAAATGCCGCTAACAGATCCGAAGAGCCTGACTTGCTGGAGACGCTGCGGTTGCCGTGTTTGGCAACTTTCAGTCCGCAAGCCGCAGCAACAAAGGCGCTGGCGGTAGAAATATTGATGCTGTTGCTGCCGTCGCCGCCGGTACCGACAATATCGGCGAACAGATAATCAGGGCGCGGGAATGGGGCTGCGTTTTCCAGCAGCGCGGTTGCCGCACCGGCAATTTCATTCGGGTGTTCGCCACGAATTTTCATGCTCACCAGCGCCGCAGCCAGTTGTTCCGGCTTCAGTTCACCGCGTACCACGGCAGAGAACAACTGGTGGCTTTCCTGCTGGGACAGCGTCTGGGCCTGATACAGTTTCTCCAGAATTGGTTGCAGCGTATTGGTTTGTTCAAGCTTCTGTTGCGCCCAGGCCAGCGTTTGTTCCAGCAAACGCGCGCCCTGGGTGGTCAGAATGGATTCCGGATGGAACTGGAAGCCGCAGACGCGATCGGTATCGTGACGCACCGCCATCACCATGCCGTTAAAGTGGGCGTTAATGGTTAATCCTGCCGGAACGTTGCTGCCAACCAGCGAATGATAGCGTGCCACGGGCAGCGGATTCGCCAGACCAGCAAACATTGCCTGACCGTCGTGTTCAATGCTGGACGCTTTGCCGTGCAGGATTTCTCCAGCCTGGCCCACATATCCACCATAGGCCTCAACAATGGCCTGATGTCCCAGACAAATGCCGATGATTGGCAGCTTGCCGCGCAGACGGGTTAACAGCTCCGGCATGCAACCTGCTTCGCTTGGCGCACCTGGGCCTGGAGAGAGCATCAGCACAGGATTTTTCATCGTTGCTAAACGGTCAATCAACGTCTGAGCCGGAATATGGTTGCGGTAAATCACCACGTTGTGACCATTAGTACGCAGCTGATCCGCCAGGTTATAGGTAAAAGAGTCGATATTATCGAGCAGCAGAATGTCAGCCATTAGAAGGTCTCCTGTGCGTGGTGCGCGGTGGCGATAGCACGCAGAACCGCGCGCGCTTTATTACGGGTTTCATCGGCTTCAGACTGCGGTACAGAATCCAGAACAATCCCGGCACCGGCTTGTACGGTGGCAATACCGTCTTCCACGAGGGCGGAACGAATGACAATACAGGTATCCAGATCGCCATGAGCCGTGAAGTAACCTACCGCGCCGCCGTAGCTGCCACGGCGACGACCTTCTGCCTCGGCGATAAGCTGCATAGCGCGAACTTTTGGCGCTCCGCTTAACGTGCCCATATTCATACAGGCGCGGTAAGCGTGCAGCACATCCAGATCGCTACGCAGCTCGCCTACCACACGCGAAACCAGGTGCATTACGAAGGAGTAACAATCGACTTTGGTGAGATCAGCAACATAGCGGCTGCCAGGCGTACAGATGCGCGCCAGGTCGTTACGCGCAAGGTCAACCAGCATCAGGTGCTCAGAAAGCTCTTTATGGTCGGTACGCATCTCCAGCTCGATTCGGCTGTCAAGGTCGCGGTCAAGCGAACCGTCAGCACGACGACCACGCGGGCGAGTGCCGGCAATCGGGTAGATCTCAATCTGGCGGCTGGTGGCATCGTATTTCAGCGAGCTTTCCGGGGAGGCGCCAAACAGCGTGAAATCGTTGTCCTGCATGAAAAACATGTATGGGCTGGGGTTACTTTTCTTCAGCACATAGTAGGCTGCCAGCGGTGACGGGCAGGGCAGCGAGAAACGTCGGGACGGAACTACCTGGAAAATTTCGCCCGCGCGAATCGCTTTTTGCATGCCACGTACTACGGCGCCGAACTCTTCATCGCTCTGATTGCATTCGCAGCGCATCTGCGGGACTTCAGTAACGGGCAGCGGCGGCGCAGGCTCGGTAAGCTGTTGGCTCAGCTGCGCCAGACGGGCGTTAAGACGCTGTTTCTCCGCATCATTGGGGGTAAAAACACTGGCCTGAATTCGGGTGCTTTTTTTCTGGTGGTCGATAACCATCAGCGTTTCTGCCAGATAGAAGCAGTAGTCAGGACAACGGTTGCCCGCTTCAAGCTGAGGTAAATCTTCAAAACCGGCAACCAGGTCGTAGGAAAACAGACCGCCGAAGAACATCGCTTCACGTTCTTGCACAGGAACATTCACCAGCCCCTGCAGTATGCGAAAAGCATCAAATACGGAAAGAGAACATAAACGGGCGTCTTCATCCAACAGCGGGCTGACGGCAGGGAATCGCAGATGACGACCATTCGGCTGTTTTTCATTCTCAACGCCAGCGGGCAGTGCAGCATCCAGCAAGGGCAGCAGCGATGCGCCGTTTGTGGATAACGCCTGAATAGTGACGGTGTCACCGAGAGCGGTAATGCGCAATGCGCTGTCGACTAGCAGCAAGCTCTTCAGATCGTCTTTGCTGTCGATATCTGCAGATTCCAGCAGCAGCGTTGCCGGACGTGCGCCACACACCTGATGAAACAGCGACGTTGGATTCTCACGGTAGGCGGCATCGCAGGCAAGCAGTTCGAGTATCGGTTTTTGTGTTTGCATCGTTATTCTCATTAATTTTGTTCAAAAAAAAGCCCGCTCATTAGGCGGGCCGGGTATCTGGTTGCAAATTGCAGACGTAAGACACTGCCCGAAATCAGGAAGTGCGCCACCAACCGTGCAGAAAAAATGTTGCTTTCATTGCAGATACCTTCTTCATGTGAACTTGCGTACTAGTTAACTAGTTCGATGGGGTAAAGTCAACACCTGATTTCAGTATATTTGCCGAAACCGCTATGATGGGCGTGTTACGACATTTATTGAAACGGGAGCCGCCTTGAGCGACACGAATTACGCAGTGATTTATGACCTGCATAGTCATACTACAGCCTCCGATGGGCGATTAACCCCAGAAGCCTTAGTACACCGTGCGGTAGAGATGCGAATCGGTACACTGGCGATCACCGATCATGACACCACGGCGGGCATTGCGGCGGCAAGAGAAGAAATTTCACGTTCGGGTTTAGCGTTAAATTTGATCCCTGGTGTCGAGATATCAACTGTTTGGGAAAACCATGAGATCCATATAGTGGGTCTGAACATTGATATCGCCCATCCCATGATGTGCGAGTTTCTGGCGCAACAAACGGAACGTCGTCAGCAGCGTGCGCGCCTGATTGCCGAACGACTCGACAAAGCGCATATCCCCGGCGCGTGGGAAGGGGCGTTGCGCCTGGCTGATGGCGGGGCGGTTACGCGGGGCCATTTTGCGCGTTTCCTGGTGGAATGTGGCAAAGCCACAACCATGGCGGATGTCTTTAAAAAATATCTTGCCCGTGGGAAAACCGGTTACGTTCCGCCACAGTGGTGTACAATAGAACAAGCTATTGATGTCATTCATCATTCTGGCGGTAAGGCTGTTCTGGCTCATCCTGGGCGGTACGATCTTAGCGCTAAGTGGCTGAAAAGACTGGTTGCACATTTTGCTGAACATCGCGGCGACGCGATGGAAGTAGCGCAGTGTCAGCAGTCTCCCAATGAACGCACCCATCTGGCGACGCTTGCGCGTCAGCATCAATTGTGGGCATCGCAAGGGTCTGATTTTCATCTACCCTGCCCATGGATTGAGTTGGGTCGTAAACTTTGGTTGCCCGCAGGCGTAGAAGGCGTCTGGCAACTTTGGGAGCAGCCCGAGATCACAGAGAGGAAAGTATGAGCCAGTTTTTTTATATTCATCCCGAAAACCCGCAGCAGCGCCTGATCAATCAGGCCGTTGAAATCGTGCGTAAAGGTGGGGTGATCGTCTATCCAACCGATTCCGGCTATGCGTTGGGCTGCAAAATTGAAGATAAAGGCGCAATGGAGCGCATTTGCCGCATCCGTCACCTGCCGGACGGGCACAACTTTACGCTGATGTGCCGTGACCTGTCTGAACTGTCGACCTATTCGTTTGTCGACAACGTGGCCTTCCGTTTAATTAAAAACAACACGCCGGGCAACTACACCTTCATCCTGAAGGGGACGAAAGAGGTTCCGCGCCGCTTGTTGCAAGAAAAACGTAAGACCATCGGCCTGCGTGTACCCTCAAACCCGATAGCACTGGCGCTGCTTGAAGCGCTGGGCGAGCCGATGCTCTCCACGTCACTGATGCTGCCGGGTAGCGAATTTACCGAGTCAGATCCGGAAGAAATTAAAGACCGCCTGGAGAAACAGGTGGATTTAATTATCCACGGCGGATATCTCGGCCAGCAGCCGACCACGGTCATTGATTTAACCGACGATTCTCCGGTGGTGTTGCGTGAAGGCGTCGGTGACGTTAAACCTTTCTTATAAGGGCGCGAACCGCTATACTATGCGGCCTTAAAATGGCGCTGACTGGCGCCGTTGATTCTCCTGTTCGACGCCTGTGAAGGCGACACCTAAAGGAAGCTCTATGAGCGAAAAGTTACAAAAAGTGCTGGCGCGCGCTGGCCACGGTTCTCGCCGTGAAATCGAATCTATTATTGCCGCGGGTCGCGTGAGCGTTGATGGCAAAATTGCCACGCTCGGCGATCGCGTTGAAGTCACTCCGGGTCTGAAAATCCGTATCGACGGTCATCTGATTTCGGTTAAAGAGTCTGCGGAACAAATCTGCCGTGTTCTGGCCTATTACAAGCCAGAAGGCGAACTGTGTACCCGTAACGACCCGGAAGGTCGTCCGACCGTGTTTGATCGTTTACCAAAACTGCGTGATGCGCGCTGGATTGCCGTAGGGCGTCTGGACGTGAATACCTGTGGTTTACTGCTGTTTACCACCGATGGTGAACTGGCTAACCGTCTGATGCACCCAAGCCGCGAAGTTGAGCGTGAATATGCGGTACGTGTGTTTGGTCAGGTTGATGATGCAAAACTGCGCGATCTGAGTCGTGGCGTGCAGCTGGAAGATGGTCCGGCGGCATTTAAAACGATCAAGTTCAGCGGTGGTGAAGGGATCAACCAGTGGTATAACGTCACGCTGACCGAAGGACGTAACCGTGAAGTCCGCCGCCTGTGGGAAGCTGTAGGTGTACAGGTAAGCCGTCTGATTCGTGTCCGTTATGGTGATATCCCGCTGCCGAAAGGCCTGCCGCGTGGTGGCTGGACAGAGCTTGATCTTGCTCAGACCAACTATCTGCGTGAACTGGTGGACCTGAAGCCGGAAACGACCTCTAAAGTGGCCGTCGAGAAAGATCGTCGTCGCATGAAGGCGAATCAGATCCGTCGTGCGGTGAAGCGCCACTCTCAGGTCGGCGGCAGCCGTCGTCCGGGTGGTCGCAGCAACAACGGTTAATCATGACCAGGCCTGATAAGCAAAGCGCCATCAGGCGTTAGCGTGGAGCCGGATGCGGCGCAAACGCCTTATCCGGCCTACACTCAATAATCGATCCCTGCTTGGGCTTTCACGCCCGCTTCAAACGCATGCTTGACCGGGCGCAGCTCGCTAACCGTGTCAGCTAACTCCAGAATATCGCGATGACATCCACGGCCGGTGATAATGACCGTTTGATGGGCTGGGCGCGCTTTCAGGGCATTGATGACCTCTTCAAGCGGCAGATAGTCGTATGCCACCATGTAGGTTAGCTCATCCAGTATCACCATATCCAGTTCATCGTCGGCCAGCATCCGCTTGCCGTGTTCCCACACGGCCATACAGGCTGCGGTGTCAAACTCGCGGTTCTGTGTTTCCCAGGTAAATCCTGTCGCCATAACCTGAAACTCTACGCCGTGGGGTTCAAGTAAGTTACGTTCTCCGTTTGGCCACGTACCTTTAATAAATTGTACGACGCCGACTTTTTTACCATGGCCCACCGCGCGCGTGGCGGTACCGAATGCGGCGGTGGTTTTACCCTTACCATTTCCGGTGAACACGATGATAATTCCGCGCTCATCTTTCGCTGCGGCAACGCGTGCGTCAACCCGATCTTTTACGCGCTGTTGACGTTGCTGATAGCGTTCTTCACTCATTGGGCAATTCCTGGTTTACGGCCCGGCTGGGCATCAAAAGTCATACCGGTTTTACGGCGGCTGTCATCGCCCATCAGCCACAGGTAGAGCGGCATAATATCGGCGGGAGTTTTCAATTTTTGCGGATCTTCAGTTGGGAATGCGCTGGCTCGCATGCCAGTTCGCGTCCCTCCAGGATTGATACAGTTTACGCGCAGATGACGGTTTTGATACTCATCAGCCAGAACCTGCATCATCCCTTCGGTCGCAAATTTTGAGGTGGCATATGCTCCCCAATTGGCGCGTCCCTGGCGACCGACACTGGAAGAGGTAAAGACCAGCGATCCGGCATCGGATTTGAGTAACAACGGCAGCAATGCCTGAGTCAGCATAAAAGTGGCATTTACATTTACCTGCATCACATCCTGCCAGACCTGCGGGTTTTGTTCACTCATTGGACAAATATCGCCGAGTAATCCGGCGTTATGCAGTACGCCATCCAGACGCGGGAAATGTGCAGCAATGCGCTGCGCAAGCTGGTGACATTCTTCAGAGGTACAGGTCAGTAGATCCAGTGTAAACCACTGTGGTTGTGTTCCGTTTTCATCGGCGATAGTGCGGGCAACCTGACGCAGTTTTTCTTCGTTACGCCCAAGCAGGATAACGGTCGCGCCATAGCGTGCATAGGTCTGCGCGGCCTCGCGTCCGATACCATCGCTGGCACCGGTGATAAGAATAATGCGGCCCTGTAGAAGGTCTTGTTTAGGTTGGTAATGCACGGCTACTCCTCGGCGACGTCCTGGATATCTCGTTCGCGATAACTTTTGGGCTTTATGCCTTAAACCCTGTACTTTTTCAATCAGCCAAAGGCAATAACACCGCAAAATGAACGCTTTGTCATGCTTTTTACTGATTCAGCACTGAATGTATGAAGCAAGACGAGGTGACACGCCTGTTGTACACTGAGCGGAAGTCGCGTTGTTTAACCAAGGTGGGTCTCGTGGAATTGTTGTCTGAATATGGGTTGTTTTTGGCAAAAATTGTCACTGTCGTGGTGGCTATTGCAGTGGTGGTGATGCTGATCGTAAACGCGACACAACGCAAACGTCAGCGTGGGGAATTGCGGGTTATTAACCTCAGCGATCAATATAAAGAGATGAAGGAAGACCTGTCGCTAGCCTTATTGGATGGGCATCAGCAAAAATTCTGGCATAAGGCGCAGAAAAAGAAACAAAAGCTGGAGGCGAAAGCGGCGAAGGCAAAAGCGAAACTGGGTGACAGTACGTCATCAGATAAACCTCGTGTATGGGTGCTTGATTTTAAAGGCAGTATGGATGCCCATGAGGTCAGCGCATTACGCGAAGAGGTGACGGCTGTGCTGGCGGTTGTTAAACCTCAGGATCAAGTGGTGGTTCGTCTGGAAAGTCCGGGTGGTGTGGTACATGGTTATGGCCTGGCTGCGTCCCAGTTACAACGTCTGCGCGATAAGCAGATCCCGCTGACCGTTACGGTAGATAAAGTCGCTGCGAGCGGCGGATATATGATGGCCTGCGTGGCGGATAAAATTGTCTCGGCGCCGTTTGCTATCGTCGGCTCAATTGGCGTGGTGGCGCAGATCCCGAACTTTAACCGCTTCCTGAAAGGGAAAGATATTGATATCGAACTGCACACTGCCGGACAGTATAAGCGTACGTTGACCTTACTCGGTGAAAACACGGAAGAAGGGCGGCAGAAATTCCGCGAAGATCTGAACGAAACGCATCATCTGTTTAAAGATTTTGTGCAGCGCATGCGTCCGACTCTGGACATTGAGCAGGTTGCCACCGGTGAACACTGGTTTGGTCAACAGGCGCTGGCAAATGGGCTGGTGGATGAGATCAATACCAGCGATGAGGTGATCCTCGGGCTGATGGAAGGTCGTGAAGTATTGAACGTTCGCTATCTGCAGCGTAAAAAGCTGATGGATCGTTTTACCGGTAGTGCGGCGGAGAGCGCCGATCGTTTGCTGATGCGCTGGTGGCAGCGGGGGCAGAAGCCACTGATGTAAAATTGTCATTGCCGGATAGCGATACTCATATATCTCCTATCCGGCCTACAAATATGCACCAATATAGGCTGGATAAGGCGATGCCGCCATCCGGCAAATTATTACTCGTGTTAATCGATCAAGTAATACTTTTCGGAAAGTACGTGCGCCAGGTGTTTAAACATATTAAACACCGCCGTACTTTTGGGCGTTGGTAGCCCTTGCTCGTCTAAAAAGTAATCTCCGCTGAAAACCAGCACGCCGTTTCGCTGCGTAACGCCGGTGGCGACAATCCCCGCCAGCGTGTCCTCATGCTCACGAATGATTTTGTTGGCTTCAATCAGCAGTGTTTCGCGATCGATGGGTTGAGTGTCTTTATGCATGATTTACTCCTTAAACAAGGACATTAGTCTACGCTGAGCCCGCCTTATGGGCAAATTTTCCCTGACATAAATGAAGGTTTTACGACAGTGTTACAACTGGCGAGATTTGTTTTTGCATGCTAATAAAGTTGCGTAACGCATTTTATCAGGTACAGTGTGACGCTTTCGTCAATCTGGCAACAGATTTGCTTGACATTCGACCAATACTTCGTCGTGCTAGAGCGTTTGTGAGAAAAAAAGCCTGTTAACTCAGTTACATGAGAGTTACATTACAAGCGCGAATCAGTTTAAAGGGTTGATATCCGCCGACGCAGAGACCATATCGATGTCTCGTCGCCAGTGGAAGGTGAATCAACGTGCGACGCATTCTGGAAGAATCAAATTAGGTAAAGGTGAATATGGGTAAAGCTCTTGTCATCGTTGAGTCCCCGGCAAAAGCCAAAACGATCAACAAGTATCTGGGTAATGACTACGTGGTGAAATCCAGCGTCGGTCATATCCGTGATTTGCCGACCAGTGGCTCAGCAACTAAAAAGAGCGCCGACTCAACCTCCACCAAAACGGCTAAAAAGCCCAAAAAGGATGAACGTGGCGCTCTCGTCAACCGTATGGGTGTTGACCCGTGGCACAACTGGGATGCGCGCTATGAAGTGCTGCCTGGTAAAGAGAAAGTTGTTTCTGAACTGAAGCAACTGGCTGAAAAAGCCGACCACATCTATCTCGCAACTGACCTTGACCGCGAAGGGGAAGCCATTGCATGGCACCTGCGGGAAGTCATCGGTGGCGACGACACCCGCTACAGCCGCGTGGTGTTTAATGAAATTACCAAAAATGCTATTCGCCAGGCGTTTGAAAAACCGGGCGAGTTGAACATCGATCGTGTTAATGCGCAACAGGCGCGCCGCTTTATGGACCGTGTTGTGGGCTATATGGTGTCGCCACTGCTGTGGAAAAAAATTGCACGCGGTCTGTCTGCCGGTCGCGTACAGTCTGTGGCTGTGCGTCTGGTGGTTGAGCGTGAACGCGAAATCAAAGCATTTGTTCCAGAAGAGTTCTGGGAAATTGATGCTAACACGACCACGCCGGGCGGCGACGCGTTGCCGCTTGAGGTGACGCATCAAAATGATAAGCCGTTCCGTCCCGTAAATCGGGAACAAACGCTTGCCGCTGTTAGCCTGTTGGAAAAAGCGCGCTATAGCGTATTGGAACGTGAAGATAAACCGACCAGCAGCAAGCCGGGCGCACCGTTCATTACCTCCACGCTACAGCAGGCTGCGAGCACGCGTCTCGGCTTCGGTGTGAAGAAAACCATGATGATGGCGCAGCGCTTGTATGAAGCGGGTTACATCACTTACATGCGTACTGACTCAACCAACCTGAGCCAGGATGCAGTGACCATGGTTCGCGATTACATCAGCGATAATTTTGGTAAAAAATATTTGCCGGAAAACGCGAATCAGTACGCCAGCAAAGAGAACTCGCAGGAAGCGCACGAAGCTATCCGTCCTTCCGATGTCGCCGTACAGGCGGAATCGCTGAAAGATATGGAAGCTGATGCGCAAAAACTGTATCAGCTGATCTGGCGCCAGTTTGTTGCCTGTCAGATGACCCCTGCTAAATATGATTCCACCACGCTCACCGTGGGTGCGGGTGATTTCCGCCTGAAGGCGCGCGGTCGTATTCTGCGCTTCGATGGCTGGACGAAAGTGATGCCAGCGTTGCGTAAAGGCGATGAAGATCGCATCTTACCGGCGGTGGACAAAGGCGATACGCTGACGCTTATCGAACTGATGCCAGCACAGCACTTTACTAAACCGCCTGCGCGCTTCAGTGAAGCTTCGCTGGTTAAAGAGCTTGAAAAGCGTGGCATTGGTCGTCCATCTACCTATGCGTCGATCATTTCTACGATTCAGGATCGTGGTTATGTTCGCGTAGAGAACCGTCGCTTTTACGCTGAAAAAATGGGTGAAATCGTCACCGATCGTCTGGAAGAAAACTTCCGCGAACTGATGAACTACGATTTTACCGCGCAGATGGAAGATAGCCTCGACCAGGTGGCGAATAAAGAAGCCGAATGGAAGGGCGTACTCGACAACTTCTTCACTGATTTTACTCAGCAACTGGATAAAGCCGAGAAAGATCCTGAAGAAGGCGGTATGCGTCCGAACCAGATGGTGCTGACCAGCATTGATTGCCCGACATGCGGACGCAAAATGGGTATTCGTACCGCCAGTACCGGCGTTTTCCTTGGTTGCTCCGGCTACGCACTTTCCCCGAAAGAGCGTTGCAAAACCACCATTAACCTGGTGCCGGAAAACGAAGTATTGAACGTGCTGGAAGGCGACGACGCGGAAACGAACGCATTGCGCGCCAAACGCCGCTGCCAGAAGTGCGGTACGGCAATGGACAGTTATCTTATCGATCCTAAGCGTAAATTGCATGTGTGTGGTAATAACCCAACCTGCGACGGCTACGAGATCGAAGAGGGCGAGTTCCGTATCAAGGGTTATGACGGTCCTATCGTCGAGTGCGAAAAATGTGGTTCTGAAATGCACCTGAAAATGGGACGTTTCGGCAAGTACATGGCGTGTACTAACGACGAGTGCAAAAACACCCGTAAGATCCTGCGTAACGGTGAAGTCGCTCCGCCGAAAGAAGACCCAGTTCCGTTGCCGGAACTGCCGTGTGAAAAATCTGACGCGTATTTCGTGTTACGTGATGGTGCTGCAGGTATCTTCCTGGCGGCCAATACGTTCCCGAAATCACGTGAGACTCGTGCGCCGTTGGTGGAAGAGTTGTACCGCTTCCGCGATCGCCTGCCGGAAAAACTGCGTTATCTGGCAGATGCGCCGCAAACTGATCCGGATGGTAACAAGTCCATGGTTCGTTTCAGCCGTAAAACCAAGCAGCAATACGTTGCCGCTGAGAAAGACGGTAAGGCGACTGGCTGGTCCGCGTTCTTTGTTGACGGCAAATGGGTAGAAGGGAAGAAATAACAGCGTTTCGGCTGAATTTCTCCTCAAAGGGTCGCGTAAGCGGCCCTTTTTGTTTCTCGCATATTATTTTTTGTCATACCTATACAGCGTACATATAAATGATATAGTGGTTATAGTTAACAGAGTTTTTATTATTAAATCGTATTAGCAGCGCCCGCGAGCCTGCACTGAAACGATGATTTGATGGCGCGAATCGGGATGGCATAACATGAAATTACAGCAGCTTCGCTACATTGTTGAGGTGGTGAACCACAACCTTAATGTTTCCTCAACAGCGGAAGGGCTTTATACCTCGCAGCCCGGTATCAGTAAGCAAGTTCGTATGCTGGAAGATGAACTTGGCATCCAGATTTTCGCCCGTAGCGGTAAGCACCTGACGCAGGTTACGCCAGCGGGGCAAGAAGTTATTCGTATTGCGCGAGAAGTTCTGTCGAAGGTGGATGCCATTAAGTCCGTTGCTGGCGAACATACCTGGCCGGACAAAGGCTCGTTATATATCGCCACTACGCACACTCAGGCGCGTTACGCTTTACCGAACGTGATTAAAGGTTTTATTGAGCGCTATCCTCGCGTCTCATTGCATATGCACCAGGGATCGCCGACACAAATCGCCGAAGCCGTTTCGAAAGGAAATGCAGATTTTGCTATCGCGACGGAAGCTTTGCACCTGTATGACGACCTGGTGATGTTACCTTGCTACCACTGGAACCGCTCGATCGTCGTCACGCCGGATCATCCGTTGGCGGGAAAACCTTCGGTTTCTATTGAGGAACTGGCACAGTATCCGCTGGTGACCTACACGTTTGGTTTTACCGGACGCTCGGAGCTGGACACCGCGTTTAACCGCGCGGGTCTGGAGCCACGTATTGTCTTTACCGCGACCGATGCTGATGTCATTAAAACCTATGTCCGTCTGGGCCTTGGCGTGGGGGTGATTGCCAGTATGGCGGTTGATCCTGTTTCCGATCCTGACCTGGTACGCGTGGATGCTCACGATATCTTCAGCCATAGCACCACCAAAATTGGTTTTCGTCGCAGCACCTTCTTACGCAGTTACATGTATGATTTCATTCAACGTTTCGCGCCGCATCTGACGCGTGATGTGGTGGACACGGCGGTGGCGCTGCGTTCCAACGATGATATTGAAGCCATGTTTAAAGATATTAAATTGCCTGAGAAATAATAACGACTGTAACCTCGTCGGTATCCATAAGCATAAAGCGATACCGACGGGAAACACTGAATTAATTGATAATTTACCGTGGATAAATTAACCATATATAGCTTGTGGAAAAAGTTCTCTAAAGTAGTTTCAAATTAGTCAGCTTGCCAAAAATTCCTTTCAAATATTTATAACCGATCAAACAATCGATTTATTTATCAGGACGAGTCTGAAAATTAACTGGCTTTTTTTCGCCTTTTTTATTAGGATTTCTCCTATCTGATGATTAATTGTACCGATTGTTTGGTGCCTAAATGATAAGTGATTTCGATAGTATGAGGTTAGCGATGCCTTCAGGAAACCAGCCAGCACGCAGGGATCCGGTGATGAAACGTAAAGCCTGGTTCGCCGTATTTCTTGGTTCTGCGATATTCTGGATTATTATCGCACTCGTGGCCTGGAATGTGTGGGGGTAAGTATGTCCGCATCAGAGCAGCACTCTACCGAAACGCTATCGCCTCATGACCATGAACAAGAGAGCAAAACCGTCGCAGAGAAGGGACAGAAGGTACCCGAATCCTGGAACCTTTCTCCTGAACAACGGGCGTTTATTGATCTGTTAACTGATGATGATGAACAGAAACAATAATTCGTACGTATTTTATAATAATAACGATTACCTTGTGCCCTTGAATATCGAATCATTTATCCATGTAATCGTCATCAACAACCTAATCAACGTATTATCCATTGCTCTATTGCCTGCTGAATATCCATCCTATTAATCTACACGGCTAGACCTTCCTCCTTACCATCGACCTCAGTTCGCGCTTTTATATCGCCCGCTACTTTTATCATTTTGAGTTGTTATCAAAGCGTTACATTTTGTTTGTGTTATCTTTAATACTAACCCTGAGGAAAGTCAGGGGATCCAACCCTGTCATTTAAGGAGGAGCTATGTCGTCGACCCTACGAGAAGCCAGTAAGGACACATTGCAGGTTAAAGATAAAACCTACCGCTACTACAGTTTACCTCTGGCTGCTAAATCACTGGGTGATATCACCCGACTACCCAAATCGCTAAAAGTGTTGCTGGAAAACCTGCTTCGTTGGCAGGATGGTAATTCCGTTACCGAAGATGATATTCATGCTCTCGCGCATTGGCTGAAGACCGCCCATGCCGATCGTGAAATTGCCTATCGACCCGCTCGTGTTCTGATGCAGGATTTTACCGGCGTGCCGGCGGTGGTCGATCTTGCCGCCATGCGCGAAGCGGTGAAACGACTGGGGGGAGATACGGCAAAAGTGAATCCGCTTTCGCCAGTGGACCTTGTCATTGACCACTCGGTAACGGTGGACCGTTTTGGTGATGATGATGCTTTCGAAGAAAACGTTCGCCTGGAAATGGAACGTAACCATGAACGTTATGTGTTCCTGAAATGGGGACAGCAGGCATTTAGTCGCTTCAGCGTTGTACCGCCGGGAACGGGTATTTGCCACCAGGTAAACCTTGAATACCTTGGCAAAGCCGTCTGGAGCGAGTTACAGGACGGTGAGTGGGTGGCTTATCCCGATACGCTGGTCGGTACCGATTCCCATACGACAATGATTAATGGTCTCGGTGTGCTGGGATGGGGCGTTGGAGGCATTGAGGCTGAAGCAGCAATGCTGGGTCAACCGGTCTCTATGCTTATCCCGGATGTTGTGGGCTTTAAACTAGTGGGCAAACTGCGGGAAGGTATCACCGCTACCGACCTGGTTTTAACCGTTACCCAGATGCTGCGTAAGCACGGCGTGGTCGGTAAATTTGTTGAATTCTATGGTGATGGCCTCGACACCTTACCGCTGGCCGATCGGGCAACCATTGCGAACATGTCGCCGGAATACGGCGCAACCTGCGGTTTCTTCCCGATCGATGGCATCACTCTTGAATATATGCGTCTGAGTGGACGCAGTGAGGAGCAGGTTGAGTTGGTCAGCGCCTATGCCAAAGCGCAGGGAATGTGGCGTAATCCAGGGGATGAACCCGTATTTACCAGTTCACTGGAGCTGGATATGGGCAGTGTGGAAGCTAGCCTTGCCGGACCGAAGCGCCCGCAGGATCGGGTGGCACTGGCTGATGTTCCGAAAGCGTTTTCGGCGAGTAATGAACTCGAAGTAAATAGCTCGCTGAAAGACCGTCAGCCCGTGGACTACACCATGAGCGGCCAGCAGTATAAGCTGCCGGACGGTGCGGTGGTGATAGCAGCTATCACTTCCTGTACCAACACCTCCAACCCAAGCGTATTGATGGCGGCGGGACTGTTGGCGAAAAAAGCAGTGACACTTGGTCTGAAACGTCAGCCGTGGGTGAAAGCCTCGCTGGCGCCAGGATCGAAGGTGGTGTCTGATTATCTGGCGCAGGCTGGGTTCACGCCGTACCTTGATGAGCTGGGATTTAACCTTGTAGGTTATGGCTGTACCACCTGTATTGGTAACTCGGGTCCGTTACCCGATCCTATCGAGACAGCCATCAAAAAAGGCGATCTCACCGTTGGTGCTGTGCTTTCCGGCAACCGAAACTTTGAGGGGCGTATCCATCCGCTCGTGAAGACCAACTGGTTGGCGTCTCCGCCGCTGGTGGTGGCCTATGCGCTAGCAGGGAATATGAATATCAATCTGACGAAAGATCCGTTAGGCCATGACAGAAAGGGCGATCCCGTTTATCTGAAAGATATCTGGCCGACGGCTCAGGAAATTGCCCGTGCCGTGGAGCAGGTTTCTACCGCCATGTTCCATAAAGAATACGCTGAAGTCTTTGAAGGTACGCCAGAATGGAAAGCTATCCAGGTTGATCGGGCTGATACCTATGGTTGGCAGTCTGACTCAACTTATATCCGCTTGTCGCCGTTCTTCGATGGTATGCAGGCTACGCCGGATCCGGTCCAGGACATTCATGGTGCGCGTATCCTCGCAATGCTTGGGGATTCCGTCACCACCGACCATATTTCTCCTGCCGGCAGTATTAAGCCGGATAGCCCGGCAGGACGTTATCTGCAAAACCACGGCGTTGAGCGTAAAGATTTCAACTCCTATGGTTCACGCCGCGGGAATCATGAAGTGATGATGCGCGGTACCTTTGCCAATATTCGTATTCGTAATGAGATGGTACCCGGAGTGGAAGGTGGGATGACGCGTCATTTGCCGGGAACCGAGGTAGTGGCTATCTATGATGCGGCTATGCAATATCAACAGGAGAATATCCCCCTGGCGGTTATTGCCGGGAAAGAATATGGCTCTGGCTCCAGTCGCGACTGGGCGGCAAAAGGCCCGCGCTTGCTGGGGATTCGCGTGGTTATCGCTGAGTCCTTTGAGCGAATTCACCGTTCTAACCTGATTGGTATGGGGATTTTGCCGCTGGAATTTCCACAGGGCGTCACGCGCAAAACGCTGGGACTAACAGGTGAGGAAGCGATCGATATTACGGACCTGCAAAACATCAAGCCGGGCGCAACAGTGCCGGTGAATATGGTTCGCTCAGATGGACGTAAAGAGGTGATTTTATGCCGCTGCCGTATCGATACCGCGACGGAGCTAACTTACTACCAAAACGATGGTATTCTGCACTACGTGATTCGTAATATGTTGAATTAAAATGCATAAAGCCTGCGAGAGCAGGCTTTTTTATCGGTGGTAACAACCATTACTTGCCCAGCAAATGCCCCATCTTGGCGGCTTTGGTGTCCAGGTAATGTTCATTGTTCGGGTTACGACCCACAATCAGCGGCACGCGTTCAACAATATTGATTCCCGCTTCGGTCAGAATTTCCACTTTTTTCGGGTTATTGGTCAGCAAACGAACTTCGTCCACGCCCAGCAGCTTGAACATATCCGCACACAGCGTGAAATCACGCTCATCTGCCGCAAAGCCCAACTGATGGTTAGCCTCAACGGTATCATAACCCTGGTCCTGCAACGCGTAGGCACGGATTTTATTGAGCAGGCCGATATTGCGTCCTTCCTGACGATGATAAAGCAGGATACCGCGCCCTTCTTCAGCAATGTGGGTGAGAGCCGCTTCGAGCTGGAAGCCGCAATCGCAACGCAGGCTAAACAATGCATCGCCAGTCAGACATTCGGAGTGGACACGCGCCAGAACAGGCGTTTGACCTGTGATATCGCCAAAAACCAGTGCGACGTGATCGTGTCCGGTTGCCAGTTCTTCAAATCCCACCATCAGGAAATCACCCCAGGGGGTTGGCAGTTTGGCTTCTGCCACACGTTTAAGCTGCATGTAATTCTCCAGATTATGCTGGCACTGTCGTGCCGTCGCCTGTTGGCTTCTTGTTCTGTATTGCACTATTTTGCCATAAGGCAACGATGTTCACCTAATCGCGACAACGGATTCGCCTTTGGAATGGCACAAAAATGTCAATTTTCCCGGCATGCACTTTTTTCAGTTATGATTGTGAGACTTATAGACGAAAGGAGAGGCAATGCTGTCAATTGCAAAGCGCACTGCGGTCGGGGCCGGGCTGCTACTTATTATGCCGGTTGCTGTATGGGTATCGGGCTGGAGCTGGCAGCCGGGACACAACGTTTGGTGGCTAAAATCTCTGTACTGGGTAACGGAAACGGTGACGCAGCCGTGGGGGATTATCACTCACGTTGTGCTCTGCGCATGGTTTCTGTGGTGTCTGCGTTTTCGTCTGAAAGCTGCGGTAATGCTGTTTGCGATCCTGGCCGTGGCAATTTTAGTCGGTCAGGGTGTGAAGTCCTGGGTTAAAGACAGGGTGCAGGAACCTCGGCCCTTTGTCGTATGGCTGGAAAAAACGCACCATATCCCGGTTGATGAGTTCTACACTTTAAAACGTAAAGATCGTGGCAACTTAGTTAAAGAGCAATTGGCCGAACAACAGGATATTCCGACGTTTCTACGTAAGCACTGGCAAAAAGAAACGGGTTTTGCCTTTCCGTCAGGACATACAATGTTTGCTGCCAGTTGGGCTTTACTGGCAGTAGGGCTGTTATGGCCACGCCGACGTACGCTGACGATTGTGTTTTTGCTTATCTGGGCGACAGGTGTTATAGGTAGCCGCTTGCTGTTGGGCATGCACTGGCCGCGTGATTTGGTCGTTGCAACGCTGATTTCATGGCTGCTGGTAACGCTGGCGACCTGGCTCGCGCAGCGAGTATGCGGGCCACTTACGCCGCCTGTGCAGGAGGCAAAAGAAATCGCGCAACGCGAGCAAGAAAGCTAGCTATGATTGATTTTTCAAATTTTGCCCTTAAATCAGAAAGCGGAAAGCGCTTTTCCATTTCGCACTCGTTGTGAAAATGGTAATTTAAAGGGCTCAACGCGGTAAGTTGTACACGATTTATTCGCTTAAACCACATAACGGGAAGTAATGTGAAATATTTACTCATTTTCTTACTGGTGTTGGCGATTTTTGTTATTTCGGTGACATTAGGTGCGCAAAACGATCAACAGGTTACGTTTAATTACCTGCTGGCTCAGGGTGAGTATCGTATCTCTACGCTGCTTGCTGTATTGTTTGCCGCAGGTTTTGCGATTGGTTGGTTAATTTGCGGCCTTTTCTGGCTGAAGGTTCGTGTGTCTCTTGCGCGCGCCGAACGTAAAATCAAACGACTGGAAAACCAGCTTACGCCTGCGACCGACGTTGCGGTTTCTGCCGATTCGTCGGTTGTGAAGGAATAATTATTTATGTTGGAGTTGTTGTTTCTGCTTTTACCTGTAGCCGCTGCCTATGGGTGGTATATGGGTCGCAGAAGTGCGCAACAAACCAAGCAGGATGAAGCTAACCGTCTTTCCCGTGACTATGTCGCCGGGGTTAACTTCCTCCTGAGCAACCAACAAGACAAAGCGGTGGATCTGTTCCTTGATATGCTAAAAGAGGATACGGGCACCGTTGAGGCTCATCTCACTCTCGGAAACCTGTTTCGCTCGCGCGGTGAAGTCGATCGCGCAATCCGCATCCATCAAACGTTAATGGAAAGTGCTTCGCTGACCTACGAGCAGCGTTTGTTGGCCGTACAACAGTTGGGGCGCGATTACATGGCCGCAGGTCTGTACGACCGCGCGGAAGACATGTTCAATCAGCTTACCGATGAAACAGATTTTCGCGTCGGTGCATTACAGCAACTGCTGCAAATTTATCAGGCGACCAGCGATTGGCAGAAAGCCATTGATGTCGCAGAACGTCTGGTGAAGCTAGGCAAAGATAAACAGCGTATTGAGATAGCCCACTTCTACTGCGAACTGGCCTTACAGCAGATGGGCAGCGACGATATGGATCGCGCCATGGCGCTGTTGAAAAAAGGGGCTGCGGCAGACAAAAACAGTGCCCGGGTTTCTATCATGATGGGCCGTGTGTACATGGTGAAAGGCGAGTACGCGAAGGCCGTTGAAAGTCTGCAACGCGTGATTTCTCAGGATAAAGAACTGGTCAGCGAAACGCTGGAAATGCTACAAAGCTGCTACCAGCATCTGGGGAAAACCGATGAGTGGGCAGAGTTTTTACGTCGGGCCGTTGAAGAGAATACTGGCGCCGCCGCCGAGCTGATGCTGGCCGATATTCTTGAAGCGCGTGAGGGGACTGATACCGCTCAGGTTTATATTACCCGCCAACTACAACGCCATCCTACGATGCGCGTTTTCCACAAATTAATGGATTACCATCTTAACGAAGCAGAAGAAGGGCGCGCGAAAGAGAGCCTGATGGTTCTGCGCGATATGGTCGGGGAGCAGGTGCGCAGCAAGCCGCGCTATCGTTGCCAGAAGTGCGGATTTACCGCATATACACTGTACTGGCACTGCCCATCTTGTCGCTCATGGTCAACCATTAAGCCTATTCGCGGACTTGATGGGTTGTAATTTTTAAAAAAATCTTACTTTAGTTACAACATACTAATGATGGGTAACAAAGCCATCCTCAGCCACCGTTGCCAAATTCGCCTGGCAGAAATGGAATCGCGCCTGTTAATTTTCTATTACCGCAGGTAGAATGCACGCCGTTTACCCATTTCGCGCTACTGTCGGCGCCCATCCTCAAGAAGGTCTGGTCATGACGTTTACTGCTTCATCTTCTTCTCGTGCTGTTACTGATTCTCCTGTCGTTGTCGCTCTCGATTATTCCAATCGTGATAAAGCATTAGCTTTTGTCGACAGAATTGATCCTCGTGATTGCCGTTTGAAAGTGGGCAAAGAGATGTTCACGCTTTTTGGACCTCAGTTGGTTCGCGATTTACAACAGCGTGGTTTTGACGTTTTTCTTGATTTGAAATTTCATGATATTCCCAACACTACCGCGCATGCCGTTGCGGCAGCGGCTGAGCTTGGCGTGTGGATGGTTAACGTTCATGCTTCTGGTGGGGCGCGTATGATGACCGCCGCACGTGAAGCCTTATTACCTTTTGGCAAGGACGCACCGCTGCTGATTGCGGTAACGGTTCTGACCAGTATGGAAGCCAGCGACCTCGCCGATCTCGGCGTGACGTTGTCACCTGCAGAGCATGCTGAAAGGCTGGCGCGCTTAACCCAACATTGTGGTTTGGATGGCGTTGTATGCTCCGCGCAGGAAGCGGTGCGATTCAAGCAGGCGTTTGGCCAGGCATTTAAATTGGTTACGCCGGGTATTCGTCCTGAAGGCAGCGAGGCGGGCGACCAGCGTCGCATTATGACGCCGGAACAAGCACAGTCAGCTGGTGTGGATTATATGGTTATTGGTCGTCCGGTCACGCAGTCGGCAGATCCGGCTCAGACGCTGAAGATGATTAATGCCTCACTGAAACGAGGTGCGTAAATGAACGACTCAAACTCTCGCCTGGTCTACTCAACCGACTCCGGGCGCATTGATGAACCAAAAGCTGCTCCTGTGCGCCCACAAGGCGATGGCATTGTTCGTATCCAGCGCCAGACCAGTGGCCGCAAAGGTAAGGGCGTGTGTTTGATTACCGGTATTGATCAAGACGATGCCGAACTGACCAAATTAGCTGCGGAACTGAAGAAAAAATGTGGTTGTGGCGGGGCAGTGAAGGATGGCGTGATTGAGATACAGGGTGATAAACGCGACCTGATTAAATCGCTGCTGGAAGCCAAAGGAATGAAAGTTAAACTGGCTGGCGGTTAATAAAAAAAGCCACGGAATATTTCCGTGGCTTTTTAATAATACAGACCTGAAAAAGTAAACGTATTATTATATCGAGCCGTTCAACCGTAGATTATTTACCCACCTGGTGGCCAATGATACCACCTACTGCAGCACCACCCAGCGTACCCAGCGTGCTACCGTCAGTCAGGACTGCACCACCTATTGCACCTGCACCAGCACCGATTGCAGTGTTACGATCGCGTTTGGACCAGTTAGAGCAGGCGCTCAGCGACATTGCCAGAGTAATCGCCAGAATGGCAGCGGTCATTTTTTTGCTCGTTACTAACATAATACTTTCTCCTGAATTATTGATTCACGGAATCCAGTGTTCTTTAAGAATAGCGCTAAATTTAGGCTAACGAAGATATTTCCGTGAAACCGTTTAGCGAAGGCATTACAAACACTATCCTGAAGTTGGAGGTTCGTTCCTGTTATATCGCTAACATTAATTTTACGACTTAATCCTGTTAACGACAGGTAAAAAGTCTTAATTGGACTGTCAGATAACTCTCAGAGAGGAGATGATTTGCCAACTGACAAATCATCTGCTGAAGATGTTACGCGTGGGCATCAATGATATTGACGGTTAATCCGGAATGCTCAAGCTGCATTTGTACGCTGGCGCTAAGCCTGGAGTCCGTGACTACGCGGCTGAATCGCTCTAATGGACCCAGCGTGTACGGGTGAATGGCTTCGAATTTTGAGCTGTCAGTAAGCACAATAACTTCTGCACCTTTTTCCAGCACCGCGTTAACCACATCAGAACGCATCATGTCGCGTCCGGTGAAGCCGGTGTCAGCCTGCCAGCCATCAATGCCGATAAAGGCCTTGCTGAAGTGTACCTGCTGGATAAACTGGCGAGTTAAGGGCCCAACCATACTTTCGCTTTTTTTCTGATAGATGCCGCCAAGGAGAATCACTTCGCAGGGGGTTTCTTTCAGCAGATGGGCTATATAGCTGCTGACGGTAATGATGGTGACATCTTTTTGCTCCGCGAGCGTTCTGGCTAAGAGCGCATTGCTGCTGCCGTTTTCAATGAATACGGACTCACCTGGGCTTACCAGCGATGCGGCGAATTCAGCCAGCTCACGCTTCAGCGTAAAATTAGTCATCATGCGCGTTTCCACATCATCGCTGTTCAATGAAACAGCAAAACCGTGCGCACGGCGTAAATAACTCTGTTTTTCCAGTGTGTTCAGATCCTGTCGAATCGTCACTTCTGAGACACCGGTGATTTTTGCCAGTTCGGCAACGCTCATCTGACCTTTATCAGTCACCATCTGCAAAATAGATTGTTGTCGGGAATTCATAATATTAATTTTATTGCGATATCGTATCGGAAATTAAACGGAAACTGCCTCACGTGCAGTTTGCTTATAGCAGCGACATTAAAGGGTTAATGTCGTCAGATCTCCCAGGGAGCCTTGTGCTTTTTGGGCAAGGATTCGGCATCTTCTTTGGTCATGTTTAGCAGCTCAGCCTTCAGAATTTCGAGATTATGGATAGCTGAGTGGTAATCACCTGCAACGAGGATATCCAGCACGGTATCAATGCGTTCGGCCAGACGCTGAGCGTCGATATCAGACATGGTTATCATCCTAATGGCAATAGAGTTTGAATTTCATGATGCAGAATTTCATGGCAAAAGAGAAGGGAAAAATAGTATTAACTATCAACGATAGAAGAATATTATATATTCTGTGATTACATGCAGATAGGATCGTTACGTAATGTCCATTTATGGCTATTTTCAACGTTTGATCCCACTGCATTAGCGTGTTTTTTTATTGAGGTGCCGTCGATACCAACGCTCAAACGCGGCGGCTGGCATTGGTTTGGCAAACAAAAAACCCTGACGCTCGTTGACGCCATTTTTGGTTAAAAACGCATCCTCTTTCGCGCTTTCAACACCTTCGGCGATGACCTGCAGGTTGAGTGCCTGTGCGACCGCAACAATGGCACGTACCAGCGACTGCGAAACAGGTTGTTTGTGTACATCCCTGACAAAGGTTTGATCCAGTTTAATTGCATCAAGTGGGAACCGGGCCAGTTGAGACAGTGACGAATAACCGGTACCAAAATCATCCAAATGGATTTGCGCCCCCATCTGGCTAAACTGCTGAATCACGGACAGTGCCAGTTGCTCATTTTCAATTAAACTGCTTTCCGTTAACTCGACATCGATGGGGCAATATTCAAAGTCGAGCTCATGAAGCACCTGCTTGAGATCGGTAAATAGCGTCTGATCGGCGAGCTGCCGGGCAGAAACGTTTACCGCCACGCGCAGATTGATTCCCTTTGCGCGCCATTTTGCTATCTGACGCACAACGTCCAGAATAACCCAGCGACCCAGAGGAACGATAAGCCCTGATTCTTCGGCGTAGGAGATAAATTCCAGTGGTGGAATGAGGCCACGTTCCGGAGACTGCCAGCGAACCAGCGCCTCCAGGCTGCGCACTTCGCCTCGCCAGGTTATCTTTGGCTGATAATGGATAACCAGTTGATCGTTTTCCAGCGCCTTGCGCAGATTAGTATCCAGCCACAGATATTCAAATACCCGCTGATTCATTTCCGGAGAGAAAACACAAAACTGTCCACGGCCACCTTCTTTTGCGGTGTACATGGCCGTATCGGCGTTACGAATGACGCTCTCGCAGTCCTGACCATGTTGTGGGGCGAGGGAAATACCAATAGAGCATCCGGTATAGATTTCAATCAGGCCGATGCGAAAAGGTTGACGCAGGCGTGTCAGAATACGCGACGCGGTGGCTTCCAGTGAACCCTGGGATGTTTCGGTGGCAAGGACAATAAACTCATCGCCGCCAAACCGTGCCAGTAACTGGTTTTCGCTAAGGCAACTGAGTATTGCCAGCGATACGCTTTGCAATAGCTGATCGCCAAACATATGCCCGTAGGCATCGTTTACCTTTTTGAAGTTATCCAGATCGAGGTACACAATCCCGACCTGCGTATCGCCCGCGTTCTCAATCGCATTGCTGATCAGATTATGAATAGCGTTGCGATTGGGTAATCCAGTGATCGAGTCAGTATTCGCCAACACCCGCAAACGCTCCTGGGCGCGGCGTTCTTCAGTGATATCGGTCCCGGAACAGATCAGAAATATTTCGTTCTTGCCGCTACCGTTATGCACAAATTTATTACGAAATAAAAACAGACGCTGTCCTTTGCAGGTCTTCACCCAGCGTTCAACTTCATATGAGTTACCTTCGCGAAAAAAGACCTCGATATTGCATCGTGACGCGGCAGCTTCACGTCGACTCATAAATAATGTGAATACACTTTGGCCAATGACTTCACGTTCTTTGAGTCCGGTATACTCTTCGCACAGTCGATTAAACCGCTGAATGTTGCCCATGCGATCAAGAATGACAATGACTGAATTGGCTTCAGAAACCACCTGTTCGGCAAAAGAGAGGCCATGAGCCAGGTCACGGGCGACGGAAGGGGTGTCATCCCAGGCGGATGCGCTACCGGCCCATTCACGCTTATTGATTTTTCGGCCGACCAGATGCACGGGAATGTTGTCATCTTCAATCGGTAACGTCATTAATAAACTTGACGTAATTACCGTCATCTCGCGAATGCGTTCGGCTTGTTCCGGGGATAATTCGATGGTCTGATCGGCCTCTGACGTTTCTTCGACAGAGAAATGCAGGATGTTGCAATCCTCTGACAAACGCCAGTAAGGGTTATTAGTGCCAACATAGCTATACAACGTAATCAGCTCCCGGACGTCTTTCATGATGTGTACTATCCCGTTTAAAGCGCATAGAGCCTCAAAAGTATGGGTAGCCATGATTCATTCAGGGTGATTATGGCTGAACGTATTGTTTTTTTTATATATTTATGTGTAATCCAGAATCCGTAAAAAGCAAAGCCAACGGAGCTGAAAAATAGTAAATAAATTTTTTGACTGGATGAAAGAAGTGTAGTGCGCGGTTGAAATTTGGGAGGTAAAAAGAAAACGACCTTTCAAAAATGAGAAAGGTCGCTTGATTTATGCGTGTTACGCGGCTGGACGCGCGATAACGCTGCGGGTTTCCATCCGTACTTCAGCGATAGTTACGTCAATCACATCTGTGACTTTGTAAACCACTTCACCTTTAATTTGCACGGTGCCGCTTTCCTGGCTGCATACCAGTTCATCACGAACGGCGTGCAGGAAGGGAGCAGGAATAAAGGCAACAGCGCCATTATCAACTAAACGCACGCGCATGCCACCGCGGCTGACGTCAATGATCTCGGCCGCAAAGCGGGTGTCGGTACCGGCTTTATCACTCAGGAAACGGGCGTAAAGCCAGTCACCCACGTCACGCTCAGCCATCCGGTTCAGGCGACGACGTTCTGCCATTTGCACGGTGGTATCATCCTGAGGTCGGGCGATGGTTTCGCCTTTGATGACAGCCTTAAGCAGACGGTGGTTGATCATATCGCCATACTTACGGATTGGGGAAGTCCAGGTGGCATATGCCTCCAGACCCAGCCCAAAGTGTGGACCTGGCTCAATACTTATTTCAGCGTAAGACTGGAAGCGGCGAATTCGGCTGTCGAGGAAGCCTGATGGCTGAGCATCCAGTTCGCGGCGCAGTTTGCAGAAACCTTCCAGAGTCAGGACTTCTTCGGCATCGACGTGCATACCGTGGGTTTTCAGCAGCGCGGCCAGAGCGTCGGCGTTGGCCGGGTCGAATCCCATATGGACGTTATAAATACCGAAGCCCAGCTTGTCGCGAAGCACACGGGCGGCGCAAATATTTGCCGCAATCATGGATTCTTCCACGATACGGTTTGCGATGCGACGTGGTTCAGCGACGATGTCCAGTACTTCACCTTTTTCACCGAGAACGAAACGGTAATCCGGGCGATCTTTAAAGACCAGCGCGTGGTTATGGCGCCACTCTCCTCGGCTCAGACAAATACGATGCAGCAGACGGATCTGTTCCGCAATCGCGTCGTTTTCTGGTTGCCACTCGCCTGTACCTTCCAGCCAGTCGGAAACATTGTCATAGGCCAGCTTCGCTTTTGACTCAATTGTCGCAGCGAAAAAGGTGATGTTGTCTTCAATCGCGCCATCGGCGGTAATGCTCATACGACAAGCTAAAACCGGGCGCACTTCGTTCGCGCGCAGAGAGCAGAGATCGTCAGACAATTCACGTGGCAACATCGGGATATTGAACCCCGGTAAATAATTGGTGAACGCGCGAATTTTTGCCGTTTTATCCAGCTTACTGCCTTCTGCAATCCAGGCTGTTGGGTCGGCAATGGCGACGGTTAATTGTAGCGTGCCGTCAGCTTGTTCTTCAGCATACAGCGCATCGTCCATATCTTCGGTGCTGGCGTTGTCGATGGTGACGAAATTAAGGGCGGTTAAATCTTCACGAACCAGGCCTTCGTCCAGCATTTCGGTTGCTACGCCGTCCGGTGCTTCTTTTTCCAGATTATGGCGTGCCAGTGTGACCCACCACGGGACAAAGTGGTCATCAGCAAAAGTGATAAATTGGGTTAACTCGGCGTAGAAGGTGCGATCGCCTTTCAGCGGGTGACGGCGCATTTCTGCAACTGCCCAGTCGCCTTCTTTAAATTCATGTTCAACGCCACGGGTGGCACGACAAGGAATAGCATCTTTCAGTAACGGATGATCCGGCACGATGGACAGACGATCATTTTTGCCCTGAACTTTACCCACGAAGCGCGTCAGGAAGGGTTCGATCAGTTCTTCCGGCTCTGCAGACTCACGATCTTTTTCTGTATGGATAACCGCAACAATGCGGTCGCCATGCATCACTTTTTTCATCTGCGGCGGTGGAATGAAATAGCTTTTTTGTGCATCGACTTCCAGGAAGCCAAAGCCTTTTTCCGTGGCTTTTACCACCCCTTCAGCACGTGGCGTCTGGGAATGTAGTTGCTGTTTAAGCTGCGCTAGCAGCGGGTTGTCCTGAAGCATAATTGTCTATTTTCGTGGCTAAAAGAGCGGCTGACAGTTTTACGCGATTCTGCCAGTGGCAGCAAGCGCTCTTTCAGTAAGTGGATCGGTTAATCAGTGTCGCCCAGCGCGATTTTCAAGCGATTCAACCATCCGCACAATCCACTCCAGGCTAGCAGGTTGATGGCCTGCTCTGAAGAGATTCCCTGATCGAACAAAGACGTTAACAGTGCGGTGCTAAAGCGGTCGGGCGCCCGGGTCAGCCATTGTACCGCCTGTAGGGTGACGCGCTCAACCGGATGTCGTTGTTCCCAACGTTGTAATTCACGTTCATCCAGGCGAAGCAGGGCGATAACGTCGACTAATTCATTTGCTGTATGCGCCTGCTCGTTAAAGCAGGCCACGCTGCCGTTAATTCGTGACGTCACCAGCGCTGCCAGTGAAAATTCCTGTACTGATA
Source organism: Citrobacter sp. ABFQG (assembly GCF_004322975.1). Classification (NCBI taxonomy): domain Bacteria; kingdom Pseudomonadati; phylum Pseudomonadota; class Gammaproteobacteria; order Enterobacterales; family Enterobacteriaceae; genus Citrobacter; species Citrobacter sp. ABFQG. The sequence continues at coordinate 3,332,901 of NZ_CP036435.1, read as the reverse complement.
CAGTGCTGCGCCGGACAGCGGAAATCAGCGTCGTGAGTAAATCTAAAATGACCGGTGAATGTATCAATAATGGCACCAACGCTTGCAGTTCATCGGGATATCCTCTGGCAGAATTCTCAGCATGGGGGGGATATTTTTCGATCGGGAATGGTGCAGCATGCCAGGTTGTCTTTGTAGCGTTAAATAACGAAGCGTGAGCAAATTGCTGAATATCCAGCCCCGGTATTCGGCGTACCGGATGACCAGACCAGGCCTGAAACAGGGCCACGGTTCGGGCCTGAAAACCGATGAAGCCGATGATTTGATTCATCAGAATATTATCGCTGGTGGTCAGTCCGACCGCTTCCAGATGCTGACGGTCGCGTTCGCCTATCACGGCAGGAGAGCTGGCAAGTTGGCGAGCATATTGGGTGATTTGTGCCAGTCGATGGTTACTTTCCCGCGAGGAGTCCGGACCGGGAAGCGGTGTTAAACGCGCGGCATAGTGATTACATAATCGCTGCACACCATACACCTGAGCGACGGTCAGGGCTGTACTCATCCGTTCATAGGCACTGAACGTATGCATCTGATTCAGGTTTACATGAGCCGGGAAGAGCATCTGGGCAAGTTTACGGGCAGGGGTTAACCAGGATTGAAAGGGCGAAAGAGCGTCATCAGGTAATGCCAGATCCAGTAAAAAACTGTCGTCGACATGAGCGGCTTCCGGGACCAGCGGCAGAACATCATGCGGATACGTGCTGGATTGCGTCTCATGATACCAGTGGCTTTTGCCTTCAATTCGGCGTTGTTCCATGGGCGTTCCTTGGTCTAAAAGTGGCGACCCGGACTTGTCGTCATACTACTACGCCGGATCGTTTGCGCTGCAATATCCTGACGTAAGCAAATGAGGGGATGAAAGATTGTTACGTGATAATAAATATCAGAAAGGCATATGTGGTGGCTGAGGGGAGTGTCATGGGCGGTGCAAGACCGCCCATCGAGGTCTTAGGATTATTTAAGTTCCAGCTCGTTCATTGCGGCGATGCTGAAGCCACCGTCAACGTGTACGACTTCACCAGAGATACCGGCAGAGAGATCGGAGCACAGAAATGCTGCGGAGTTACCCACATCTTCAATGGTAACGGTGCGTCGAATCGGTGTAACCGCTTCACAGTGCGCCAGCATTTTACGGAAATCTTTAATGCCAGAAGCGGCGAGTGTACGGATTGGACCTGCGGAAATGGCATTCACACGCACGCCTTCAGGTCCCATCGCATTAGCCATATAACGGACGTTCGCTTCCAGGGAGGCTTTCGCCAGGCCCATGACGTTATAGTTAGGGATTGCACGCTCTGCGCCCAGATAGGACAACGTCAGTAGCGCAGAACCAGGGTTTAGCATGGAACGACATGCTTTTGCCATCGCAACAAAGCTGTAAGCGCTAATGTCATGCGCAATTTTAAATCCTTCGCGGGTAACTGCATTCACATAATCGCCATCCAGTTGGTCAGCAGGTGCGAAGCCGATTGAGTGTACGAAACCGTCGAATTTCGGCCAGGTTTTGCTCAGTTCAGCAAACATGGCGTCAATGCTGGCATCTTCAGCCACATCACACTGCAAAACAATGTTGGAGCCTAATTGCGCTGCAAATTCTTCCACACGACCTTTCAGCTTGTCGTTCTGGTAGGTGAACGCCAGTTCAGCACCTTCGCGATGCATCGCCTGAGCGATTCCCCATGCGATAGACAATTTACTGGCAAGGCCTGTCACCAGAATACGCTTACCTGATAAAAAACCCATGGCTTTAATCCTTTTTGTTAACACTTATCTTTTACCAATCAATGAATTATGATTGACGCGTTAAGCTCACTCGAAATTGGTCTGAAATTATATCCCACGCCTTTTCCCTGAGGAATGGTTATCAACCTCACGTGACCAGTCACTTCATTGCATGTGGGGAGTATATCATTCCCCTCCGGTTATGCTTCGTTCAGGCATTTAACGTCGGTGAATCAGAGAAAATGCAAGGTTTCAAAGGCATTGAAATGGTATTATTTCATTGCTAGCTGATGTTAATAAACATAGCAAGGTAGGAACTTTCTTAAAACAAAAAATATGACAATATTCAGCTTGTTATGATATATTGTTTTTATCGATCAATATCGACACATTGATCGATATTATTGATTGATTGTGATTAGAAGTGCATTATCAGGATGTTATGATCAATTGGAGTGGTCTTATGCACTATCATTTCATCGCGGAAACGATGAGAGACACAACAGATAAATTACTGGGCGTAGAGATCAACGCCCGGTTTACTTCAGATACGGTTCAACCGTTGCATCCAGATTTCATCATTTCAGCGTGGGATAGCGAACAAAAGCGTAATTTCATGCTCGAGCAAATTCGATTAATTGCCGAAAAGCGTGACTGGTTTGAGCGCAACAACCTTATTTGTACCCTGAAACTCATTGACGAAATGGCGCTGTTGGCGATTGGTGATCCAGCCATCAAGTCGGCCTTACAGGCACTACCATTTATTGCGCTGGAACTTTCAGAACGTTTTTTGACGAATACCGTGTGCCTGAATAGTCTGTTGATTAATTCACTTCGCGGCGGCCCAAACGCATTGTGGTTAGGCGATCTTGGCTCCGGCAGCGTAGGGGCCAGCCCGCTGGTTTGCGGTCATTTTGACGTTGTTAAACTGGATCGCGGTTTCTTCCTGGAACAGGTAGAAAAACCGATGTTCCCGGTGCTGATCAAAAATATCAGGGAATATTGCAACCGTGTTGTCGTGAAGGGAGTCGAAACAGCACAACTTGTCGACGAGGCCAGTGCTGCAGGTGTCTGGGCAATGCAGGGTGCCCTTTACCCGTCAGTCACGTTTACCGAAGTTGATACGCTGCTCTTACCTACGTTGTGTCACTGATGGCAGAATGCCCCCCGGTTAAGGGGGCATTCGTTTGTTAGCGATCTTTCCGCCAGGCGTCGGCGGTAAGCGCTTCGCCGAAATGACCTGCAATCAGGCGACGGGTAAGTTCATGCAACGGGGAGGCCAGAACGTCCGCTGTACTGCCGCGCTCAACAACTTCGCCCTGATGCATGACTAATACCTGGTCGCTGATGTGCTTCATCATGCCAATATGCTGAGTCACATAGATATATGAAATCCCCTGTTTTTCCTGTAATTCCAGCATCAGATTGATGAGCTGCGAACGCATCGACATGTCCAGAGAAGCCAGGGCTTCGTCGGCGATAATGACTTTGGGTCGTAAAATGAGCGCACGGGCAAGGCCCAGACGCTGTTTTTGCCCCGGCGCTAACATATGCGGGTAATAGCTTACGTGATCCGGCAGCAGTCCGACCATGCGCATGGTCTCCACGATCTGTTTACGACGCTGCTCAGGCTCGAGGTCGGTATTCAGACGTAGTGGAAAATCGAGGATCTGTGAGATACGTTGCCGAGGATTAAGCGATGTTGACGGATCCTGGAAAATCATACGGATCCGCTGACTACGAAATGAATAATCACCATATTTTAACGGATGATCGTCAATCAGCAGCTCACCGCTGGTAGGTTCAATCATACCCGCCAACATTTTTGCCAGCGTAGATTTCCCTGAACCGTTTTCACCAATGACGGCGAGCGTCTGACGTTCGCGCAGGGTGAAACTCAGGGGCTTGACGGCCTCCACGGTCTGGCGGCGAAATAAACCTGTCCGGTAGCGAAAGGTTTTGCTCAGATTACGAACTTCGAGCAGGGTTTCTACCATGTCACTCTCTCTCCATGTTCAGCGGGAAATGACAGGCGTAGAGATGATTCTTTGCTCCGGTCAGTCTTGGGGTTTCAATACATTCGCGTTGTGCATAAGGGCAGCGCGGCCCCAGACGACAGCCGATGGGTAATTGTTCCAGCAATGGAATTGCTCCTGGCATGGTATTCAGGCGGCTTTTGTGCGGCATTGCGCTACCAAAATCAGGAATAGCGCGAATCAACGCTTGAGTATAAGGATGATGCGGAATGGTCACCAAATCTTTACTTGGCGCGGTTTCCACCGTTTGTCCGCAGTACATCACGTTGATTTTGTCAGCCCACTGGCTGAGCATTTGCAGGTCATGGCTTATCAACAAAATGGTGGTATTGCTGTTTTGATTCAGACGGGTTAGCAGACGGAAAATTTGCGCCTGGGTGGTTGGCTCCATCGCGTTCGTCGGTTCATCGGCAATCAGCAAACGCGGCTGATTCGCCAATGCGATAGCGATCATGACCTTCTGGCATTCGCCGTCGGTTAGCTCATATGGGAAGCTGCGCATGGCATCTTTATGGTCTTTTATCCCGACGCGGTGTAAGAGTTCAATCGCACGGCGTTTGCGCCAGCCAATGCGCTGCCACCAGCGGCCCTTGTAAGTCCAGGCGGGAATATTTTGCATTAGCTGCCGTCCGATCCGCTCGGACGGATCGAGACATGACTGTGGCTCCTGAAAAATCATGGAGACGTTATGACCGACCAGTTTGCGTCGTTCACGCGCGGAAAGGCGTAGCAGATCGATATCATCAAAACGCATACGGTCTGCGGTTACGCGCCAGTTATCTTTAGCGACGCCGCAAATGGCCTTAGCGATCAGACTTTTGCCGGAACCAGACTCGCCGACCAGCCCGCGGATTTCACCCTCGTTGAGGGTCATGCTGACGCGATCAACTGCCTTAACCCAGTCGTCACCGGTTCTGAATTCAATCGTCAGGTTGCGGATATCCAGTAATGGCATTATTCCACCCCCGCAATAATTGCGCGGCGCACGCCGTCACCCAGTAGGTTAACCAGCAGCACGCTTATCATAATTGCTGCGCCTGGCAGCATGACCGTCCACGGTGCGACATAAATCAGCTCCAGCGCGTCGCCGAGCATGGCCCCCCATTCCGGGGATGGCAGCTGTGCGCCAAGGTCGAGAAAACCCAGCGCGGCGATATCCAGAATCGCCATCGACAGTGCGCGGGTGATTTCAGTAATCAGACCGGCGGTAATATTGGGCAGAACGGCAAACCACAGAATATTCAGTGTGGTTGCACCATCCAGGCGAGCGGCAATGACGTATTCTTTCTCCAGCTCGTCATGCACCATGCTGTAAACGGAGCGCACCATGCGCGGCAGCAACGCCAGCCAGACCGCAAACATGGCGTGTGTCAGATGCGGTCCGGCAAAGGCCACCACAATAATCGCCAGCAGCAGAGAAGGGATCGACAGCAGGGTGTCCAGAATGTGGTTCAGCACTGCGGAGCGCAAGCCGTGCGTCGCACCGGCAACTACGCCCAATACAAGGCCACACAGTGTGGCGGCAAGAGTGACGACAAACGCGCCTCCAACGGTCGGGGCCGCGCCGCTGAGCAGACGACTTAAACCGTCTCGTCCCAGATCGTCAGTTCCGAGGAAGAAAGAGACTTCGCCATAGCGTGACCATGACGGCGGTAAAAGCTGATAGCCGAGAAATTGCTGATCGATGCCGTAAGGGGCAAACCAACCACCAAAAATACACAAAACAGCCAATCCCGCGCAGCCGTACAGGCCGATCATCGCAGTTGCATCACCATAGAAATTGCGCCATGCGGTGCGCAACGTACCTGGCGGGCGTTTTTCGCTATAGACGCTATCGTAAGGCATACCATTCCTTATGTTTCAGAGGGTTAGCCATAGCACCCAAAATATCAGAGATAACGTTGACGATGATAACCAGTGAGCCAATAACCATAACGCCCGCTGAAATCGCCGCGTAATCCTGCTGGCGAATCGCGTTAATCAACCAACGGCCAAGACCAGGCCAGCTAAAGACCATCTCGGTGATCATCGCCAGCGTCAGCATGGTGGAAAACTGTAAGCCCAGACGCGGGATCACCGGCGGGAGGGCGTTGTGCAGAACGTGACGGCGCAGAATCGTTAAGCGTGACAAACCGCGTGTGGCCGCCGCTTTGACGTAGTTCTGATCAAAGACCTCAATGGTGCTGATACGCATCAGGCGGATGACTTCGGTGGTGGGCGCAACGGAGAGCGTTAGCACCGGGAGCACCATATGACGGATAGCGCTGACCAGCATTTCATCGCGCCAGGGTGAGTCGGAGATCCACGCATCAATAATGGCAAAACCGGTAACGGGTTTCACCTCGTAGAGAAGATCAAAACGCCCGGAAACGGGTAACCAGCCGAGGGTCAGTGAGAAGAGCAATGTCAGCAGCAGAGCCAGCCAAAAAACGGGGATAGAAAACCCCATCAGAGCCAATGCGCTGATGCAACGATCCTGCCATTTGTTGCGCGTGATGCCTGCCAGCATACCAACGGGGATCCCGACCATTAGTGCAAAACCAAAGGCAAGAATGCACAGTTCCATTGTGGCCGGGAACACCTCTTTCAGCTGTTCTGAGATCAACTGACCGTTGATACTGGATACGCCGAAATCCCAGTGAATGAGACCATTGAACCAGAATACCCAGGCGTTCCACAACGATGCGCCCTGTAACGGCGCATGAGGTGTGAAGTAGCTCAGGCTGAATCCAATAAAGGTCAGAAAGAACAGGGTGACCAGCAGCAACAAAAATCGACGCAGGGTGAAGATAATCATGGTTTTTTCACCTCATCTTTCTTTTCCCGGGACACCCCGGCAAAAGAGGAATTGCCGAACGGACTGAGTACCAGCCCTTTGATGTCGTAGCGGTAAGCCTGTAGACGCAGTGAAGAGGCCAGCGGCAGGATCGGTAACTCTTGCGCCAGAATATTTTGCGCTTCGTCATAGGCATCTATTCGCGATGAAAGCTGCTGCGAAGAGAGGGCTTTGCGCAGAATGCTGTCAAACTGCGGATTACACCAGTGGGCAAAGTTGGTCTGTGAATTGATGGCGGCACAGCTGAGCAACGGCCGGAAAAAACTGTCAGGATCGTTACTGTCCGTCGCCCAGCCGGATAACGTCAGATCATGGTTCATATCCATTAATCTTGCCTCCTGAAAACGGCCTTCTACCGGGATGATCTTCACTTTCACACCCACCTGAGCCATATCTGCCTGAATCAGCTCTGCGGTTTTCAGCGGACTGGGGTTCCAGGCCTGAGAGCTGGTAGGGACCCAAAGTTGTAACGTCAGATTCTCCAGCCCCAGCGCTTTTAGCTGCTCGCGCGATTTTGCCGGGTTGTACTCTGTAATTTTAGCTTCGTTATCATAAGCCCACGAGGCGCGAGGCAAAATAGATGCCGCGGTTTCTGCCGTCCCGTAGTAGATAGACTGCATTAACCGTTGGTTGTTGATCGCTAGCGCCAGCGCATGCCGCACGGCAGGGTTATTCAACGGCGGTTTATTGGTGTTGAACGCCAGGTAGGCAATGTTCATCCCCGGGCGCAGCGTCAGACGCAGGCGAGGGTCATCACGCAATATGCTGAGCTGGCTGGCGGCAGGCCAGGCTAAAACGTCACATTCGCCGGTCAGTAACTTTGATAACCGTCCGGTTCCGCCAGAACCGAGGTCCACTACCACCTGCGGCATCAGAGGAGTGCCACGCCAGAATTTTTCATGCCGCTGCAACCGAATATATTGGCCGGCACGATTCTCCGAAAGTTGGTACGGTCCTGTGCCGACAGGTTGTCTGTCGAGCAGTTCCTGACGATCCTGTTTTGCCAGGTTAGCCGCATATTCCGCCGACATTACGGAGGCATAGTGTGTGGCAAGATGCCACATGAAGGAGGCATCAGGTTGAGTTAAGCGGAATTCAACGGTGTTGTTGTCCAGTTTGCGCACACTTTGGACGTTATCGGCGAACTGCAGGCTGTCGAAGTAGGGGAAATTGCTGCCGTTCACATTGTGCCATGGATGGTGGCGATCAAAAATGCGCTCGAAGGTAAACACCACATCGTCTGCATTCAGTTTGCGGGTGGGAGTGAACCAGGCGGTCTTTTGAAACTGTACGTCACGACGCAGATGGAAGCGGTAGGTTGCGCCGTTATCCAGCACCTCCCAGCTTTCAGCCAGCTCAGGCACCAGTCGATAGGTGTAGGGATCTACATCAAGCAGTCGGTCATACAATTGGGCCGCTAACGTGTCGACGATGAGACCACTGCTCGTTTTTTGCGGGTTGAACGTATTGACCTGCCCGCTGACGCAATAGACAAACCCACTGTCACTGATATCAGCGTGCGAAGCTTGCTCAGGCGCAGCAGCAGCCTGACCACTCAGAAATCCAGCCATCACGATCAGAGATGATAAAACCAGGCGCATAATTTTAATGGATTATATAAAGAGGCTATCTTACTAATACTTAATGACATTTGCCATTACCGTTTGTTTTTGGGAGCAACAGGTTCGATAAGCGCGAGTTCAACACCGCGTCATGGTCAAAATTCATACCTGCTATCCACTTTGAATCTACTCTGTTAACTATCTTAGCATTTTCATGCCCCATCTGACTTGCTATAAACGCGGTGCAGGATGTGGACAGTTGGCGTAATTTGTTACGGTTTCCTCGCTGTGACAAAATGCGTAAGCGATTACAATGCGTTAGTGTACGAATCAACGGGAATATTTAATAAATGAGCAACTTAGCGGATTATGTCAATGCTATAAAAATAGGCAAAAATGTTATTTGTATTGAGGATGTCAGTAAACGGGATGACATGGCTGAAGTTGAGATTATAAATAAGACATGGCTTCATGATTCGGGAGTGGTTATTCGTTATTCTCGCGAAAATGAATTGGTTAAATATTCATCAAATGCCTGTCCGGAATGCAGCATTAGATGGCATGTCGTTGATGCGGCAGGTCAGGATATTCGTCCACTGGAGAAAACGTTTCACAATGCTTGCCAGGAGTCGTACTGGTTAAAAGTAAATCGTCAAACGCATCTCCCGGTGTAAACGCTGGGCTAACCAATCACAGCGATACCAAGCCGCTCCATGAGCAACGATGCCCGGTAGTTGTCTAACTTAACGCCTTGTAAATCAACACCCCGAATATCTAAGTCACCTAACTCCGAATTGGTCAGATCGCAATGTGCGAAGTTTGCTGCTTGCCAGTCGAAAGTAGAAAACTCGCCGCCGGAGAGATCTGAGCCACTGAATGTCGCACCCAGTACCTGAGTCCCCATCCAGCGGTTCTCCCGCAGCTCACACTTTTCCAACACGACTTTCGAAAAATTGGCGTAGCTTAGATGAGGTTATGCGTCAAACCCGCCAGTATGACACTTGCAAATGCGTGCTAGATCTGGTGCTTCTTCAGCAAGGCTCGTAGCTGATGATAAGTGAGACCCAGTAATTCAGCGGCTTTTTTCTGGTTAAATTTAGCCAGCAGTAAGCTGGTTTGTAGAAAGTCTTTCTCTTGTTGCTGCTGGAATTCACGAAGATCCAGCGGTAATGCTACAGATGTTGGTTTTGCTTCCTGCACCTGAGATTCCACGACATGACGGCGGAAGGGGTCAATGATTATCTCATCCAGCGGGTAATCACTGGTCCCATGTCGATAAACGGATCGCTCCACGACGTTTTTCAGTTCACGAATATTGCCCGGCCAACGGTAGTGGAGGAGCGTTTCTCTGGCTTCGGCACTAAACCCTGGAAACAGTGGTAACCCGATCTCGCGGCACATCTGAATGGCAAAATGCTCGGCCATTAACATTATGTCGCTTTGGCGTTCGCGTAACGGTGGGAGTTGCACTACGTCAAAGGCCAGACGATCCAGCAGGTCCGCGCGAAAAGTACCTTCGTTGACCATGCGAGGTAAGTCGGCATTGGTTGCACAAACAAGTCGTACGTTAACCTGCAACGGCTGGCTGCCGCCAACACGTTCCAGCTCTCCATATTCAATAACGCGCAGCAATTTTTCCTGCACCAACATCGGGGCGGTTGCCAGTTCATCGAGAAACAGTGTACCGCCGTCGGCGCGTTCGAAACGTCCAGGATGGCGTTTTTGAGCGCCGGTAAAGGCACCTGCTTCGTGACCAAACAGTTCGGAATCAAGCAAGTTCTCGTTGAGCGCTGCGCAGTTAAGCGAAATAAACGGGCCTTGCCAACGGGTGGACAGATAGTGCAGGCGGTTGGCAATAAGCTCTTTCCCAGTACCTCGCTCACCGATAACCAGGACAGGCTTATCCAGCGGTGCCAGATGAGAAACCTGCTCCAGCACTTCAATAAAGCTGTTTGCTTCACCCAGAAGATTGTCTTTGTATCCTGCCATGATGAAATTCACCATTTGTTAGTGTTATTCACCAATTTACCCTAATTCTCTCGCCAGGTAAAATTAGATATAATTATTAAAATCAATGAGATAAAAAGTTGGCACGCCAAGTGCATTACGAAATCAGCAGGGCTTAGCCCGATATCAGAACAGTAAGTGAGGATTACATTATGGGTATTTTTTCTCGTTTTGCCGACATCGTGAACGCCAACATTAATGCGTTGCTGGAAAAGGCTGAAGATCCGCAGAAGCTGGTGCGGTTAATGATCCAGGAAATGGAAGATACGCTGGTTGAGGTGCGTTCAAACTCCGCACGCGCTCTGGCAGAAAAGAAACAATTATCTCGTCGTATCGAACAGGCCAGCGCGCAACAGGCAGAGTGGCAAGAAAAAGCTGAGCTGGCGCTGCGCAAAGAGAAAGAAGATTTGGCGCGTTCTGCGTTAATCGAAAAACAGAAATTGACTGACCTGATTGCCTCTCTGGAGCATGAAGTCACGCTGGTCGACGATACGCTGGCGCGTATGAAAAAAGAGATTGGTGAGCTGGAAAATAAACTCAGTGAAACCCGTGCTCGTCAGCAGGCACTGATGTTACGTCATCAGGCAGCGAGTTCTTCACGTGATGTTCGTCGTCAACTGGACAGCGGTAAACTTGATGAAGCGATGGCGCGCTTTGAATCTTTCGAGCGTCGTATCGATCAGATGGAAGCTGAGGCTGAAAGCCATAATTTCGGTAAACAGAAGTCCCTGGATCAGCAATTTGCTGACCTGAAAGCAGATGATGAAATCAGCGAGCAGCTGGCGCAACTTAAAGCCAAAATGCAGCAAGACAAGCAATAATAACATCTGGCGGCGCCCGAACGCGCCGCCGCTCATCACCTGTAAGGAGTACTCATGAGCGCGCTATTTCTGGCTATCCCGTTAACTATCTTTGTGTTGTTTGTTTTACCGATTTGGCTCTGGCTGCATTACAGCAACCGTTCCAGTCGTGGCGAACTGTCGCAAAGTGAACAGCAACGTTTGGTCGAACTCAACGATGACGCACAGCGGATGCGCGAGCGCATTCAGGCGCTGGAAGACATCCTTGATGCTGAACATCCAAACTGGAGGGACCGCTAATGGGAGGCGTTAATCTGAACAAAAAACTGTGGCGTATTCCGCAGCAGGGCATGGTGAAGGGGGTTTGTGCAGGTATTGCGCATTATCTCGATGTGCCTGTGAAGCTGGTACGGATCCTGGTGGTGCTGTCAGTCTTTTTTGGTCTGGCCTTTTTCACCTTCGTCGCCTATATCGTGCTGACATTTGTGTTGGATCCGATGCCGGACAATGTGGTTTCCGGCGAGCAGCAGCCATCAAGCGGTGAGCTGTTGGATGCCGTCGATCGCGAGCTGGCGGCTAGTGAAAAGCGTTTGCGTGAAATGGAACGTTATGTGACGTCCGATACTTTTTCCTTACGTAGTCGTTTCCGCCAATTGTGAGGTTAGAAATGAACAATCGCTGGCAACGTGCCGGGCAAAGGGTTAAGCCGGGCTTTAAAATAGCAGGTAAGCTGGTGCTTTTAACGGCGCTTCGCTACGGCCCGGCGGGGGTAGCAGGGTGGGCGGTGAAATCCGTCGCCCGACGCCCGCTAAAAATGCTGCTGGCGTTGGTTCTGGAACCTGTGTTGAGTCGGGCTGCGGCAAAATTGTCGAAACGATATTCCGGTAATCGAACCTGATATTTGAATCAGTAAAAGCAAGCAACAATTAATCAACATTCCCTCAGTTAATTTGCGGCAGCTCACAAATACGATTTTTTGGCTGCCAAAATTCTTTTTTTACCCCCCTTCAGACCACCTCAGCTAATTGACAGCTTATTTTACGCAGAGTAGTCTCTTGGTTCATGGGACCGCTACCACGAGAATCGAAGGTGAACCAAAAAATCCAAAAATGCCTGACAGAAGTTTATGGTCATACATTTACTTCATGCCACTATGAAGCGCTGTTTGCACGTTTAGAGAAATCACAGGGATTAATTAAAAAAATCCGTAAAGCGCATTGGGATGAGGGCGATGTGGTGCTTATTACCTACGCCGATCAATTCCACGGGGTTGGTAAAAAACCGTTGCCGACGTTTAATCAGTTTTATAATGAATGGTTTAAGTCGACATTTTCTCATGTGCATCTTCTGCCATTTTATCCGTGGTCATCGGATGATGGTTTTTCCGTGATTAATTACCATCAGGTTGCCGAAGAAACCGGTGACTGGAATGATATTAAGGAATTAGGTGAGTCCAGTCGACTGATGTTTGATTTTGTTTGTAACCATATGTCAGCTAAAAGCGAGTGGTTTAATAATTATTTGCAACAACTTGACGGTTATGAAAATTTCTTTATTGCAATGGATCCTGATACGGACCTGAGCAACGTCACACGTCCACGCACATTACCGTTACTGACACCATTTACGCTAAAAGATAACACCGTGCGCCATTTATGGACGACGTTCAGCGATGACCAGATCGATCTCAATTATGCCAACCCGGTGGTGTTACTGGCAATGGTCGATGTGCTGCTGAGCTATCTTGAGCAGGGCGCAGATTATGTTCGCCTGGATGCGGTTGGCTTTATGTGGAAAGAGCCTGGAACGAGCTGTATTCATCTGGAAAAAACGCATCAGCTTATCAAACTATTCCGCGCTATTGCGGACTGCGCGGCGCCTGGTACGGCGATTATTACCGAAACCAACGTCCCGCATAAGGATAACGTGTCCTACTACGGTAATGGCCATGATGAAGCGCATATGGTGTACCAGTTCTCGCTGCCGCCGCTGGTGCTGCATGCGGTACAACGCCAGGACACGTCGATATTGTGCCAGTGGGCGCAATCACTGGAGCTGCCGTCTGGTGAGACAACCTGGTTTAATTTTCTCGCATCACATGATGGCATTGGTCTCAACCCATTACGCGGTTTGTTGCCTGAAGACGAGATCATGCGGCTGGTGACAGAACTACAACAGGAAGGTGCGCTGGTTAACTGGAAAAATAATCCTGATGGCAGTCGCAGCCCGTATGAAATTAACGTGACATATATGGATGCGCTAACCCCTGGTAATTGTAGCGATGCCGAACGGTTTTCTCGCTTTATTCTCGCACATGCCATTTTGCTGAGTTTTCCAGGCGTGCCGGCGGTTTACATTCAAAGCATACTTGGATCACGCAATGATTATAAAGGTGTTGAGACGTTCGGTTATAACCGCGCGATCAACCGCAAAAAATATCAGGTGAGACAAATAGAAGCGGAGCTGGCAGATGAAACCAGTTTGCGTCACGCTATTTATCATGAGTTATCCCGACTAATTGTAATACGTCGTAATAATAAAGCATTTCATCCTGATAGTGATTTTCAAATTAACAGTATTACACCAGCCGTAATGCAAATTAAACGTACTGCGGAAACAGGTGAGGAAATTACCGGGTTATTTAATGTCAGCGGTCATACTCAAACCATTTGTATTGATATAGAAAATGGAGTTGATTTGATTGGCGGTAAAACTATTTCCGGTAAGGAATTAACGTTGTACGCCTGGCAGGTCATGTGGGTTAAGTAATAAAAAGGAACATTTCATGCTTAAAGCTAAAATTGTGCTGATTTCAGCACTGGTTTCCTGCGCCCTGGTTTCCGGGTGTAAGGATGATAAAAAGTCCTCTGTCGCGATTGAATTTATGCACTCTTCTGTTGAGCAGGAGCGGCAGGCGGTCATTGCAAAACTGATTGAGCGTTTTGAAAAAGAAAACCCGGGCATCAGCGTCAAACAGGTTCCTGTGGAAGAAGATGCTTACAACACCAAGGTCATCACCCTGGCGCGCAGCGGTTCACTACCTGAAGTCATTGAAACCAGCCATGACTACGCGAAAGTTATGGATAAAGAATCCCTCATCGACCGTAAAGCGGTAGCGCAGGTCATCAACGGTGTAGGTGAGGGTACTTTTTATGATGGTGTCCTGCGTATTGTACGCACTGAAGACGGTAGTGCATGGACCGGGGTTCCGGTCAGCGCCTGGATTGGCGGGATCTGGTACCGCAAAGATGTGCTGGCAAAAGCCGGACTGGAAGAGCCAAAAGACTGGCAGCAATTGCTAAACGTGGCGCAGAAGCTCAACAATCCTGGCAGTAAGAAATACGGCATTGCGCTGCCGACGGCAGAAAGCGTTTTGACCGAACAGTCATTCTCCCAGTTTGCGCTCTCTAACCAGGCCAACGTTTTTGATGCGCAGGGAAAGATTACGCTCGACACACCTGAAATGGCGCAGGCGTTGCAGTATTACCGCCAACTTGCCATGAACACTATGCCTGGCTCGAACGACATCATGGAAGTCAAAGATGCTTTCATGAACGGCACGGCGCCAATGGCGATTTATTCCACCTATATCCTCCCGGCGGTGATCAAAGAGGGCGATCCTAAAAATGTTGGCTTTATGGTGCCGACGGAAAAAAATTCCGCTGTTTACGGCATGCTGACGTCGCTGACCATTACCGCAGGTCAAAAAACCGAAGAAACAGAAGCGGCAGAGAAATTTGTCACCTTTATGGAGCAGGCAGACAACATTGCGGACTGGGTCATGATGTCGCCAGGGGCGGCGCTGCCGGTCAACAAAGCGGTGGTGAATACTTCGACGTGGAAAGATAACGCTGTTATCAAAGCGCTGGGTGAATTACCCGATCAACTGATTGCCGAACTGCCAAATATTCAGGTCTTTGGTGCCGTCGGTGATAAGAACTTTACCCGCATGGGCGACGTAACCGGCTCCGGCATCGTGAGTACCATGGTGCACAACGTCACGGTAGGAAAAGCTGACCTTTCATCGACCATCAAGGCAAGCCAGACAAAACTGGATGACCTCGTTGAACAACGCTAATGGGGAAATGGAAAGCCGTGATGAATAAGTTCTTTTCAGGTCGATCTGATATGCCATTTGCCATGCTGCTGCTGGCGCCCAGCTTGCTGTTATTGGGCGGTTTAGTGGCGTGGCCAATGATATCTAACATCGAAATCAGCTTTATGCGTTTGCCGCTTAATCCGCAAATTGAGTCTACGTTTGTCGGGCTGAGCAACTATATCCGTATCTTATCCGATCCCGGATTCTGGCATTCGCTGTGGATGACGGTCTGGTATACCGCGCTGGTTGTGGCAGGGAGCACGGTGCTGGGGCTGGGAGTGGCGATGTTTTTTAACCGTGAGTTTCGTCTGCGGAAAACTGCGCGCTCACTGGTCATCCTCTCTTACGTAACGCCATCAATTTCGCTGGTGTTTGCCTGGAAATACATGTTCAACAACGGCTACGGCATTGTGAACTACCTCGGCGTGGATCTGTTGCATCTCTACGATCAGGCTCCGCTGTGGTTCGACAATCCCGGTAGCAGCTTCGCGCTGGTCGTGTTGTTCGCCATCTGGCGCTACTTCCCGTATGCCTTTATCTCGTTTCTGGCGATTTTACAGACTATTGATAAATCGTTGTATGAGGCGGCAGAAATGGATGGCGCGAACGCCTGGCAACGGTTTCGCATCGTCACGCTGCCAGCGATCATGCCGGTACTGGCGACCGTAGTCACACTGCGTACGATCTGGATGTTTTATATGTTCGCCGATGTTTATCTGCTGACCACTAAAGTCGATATTCTCGGGGTCTATCTCTATAAAACAGCGTTTGCATTTAATGACTTAGGAAAAGCGGCCGCGATTTCTGTTGTCCTCTTCGTCATCATTTTCGCTGTTATCCTGCTGACCAGAAAACGGGTGAACCTCAATGGCAACAAATAAGCGCACGCTTGGCCGCATTGGCTTTTACTGTGGATTAATTGTCTTCCTGGGCATCACGCTATTTCCATTTTTTGTGATGCTGATGACCTCATTTAAAAGCGCAAAAGAGGCGATTTCGCTGCATCCGACGCTGTTACCGCAGCAATGGACGCTGGAACATTACATCGACATCTTCAACCCGATGATTTTCCCGTTTGTTGACTACTTCCGTAATAGCCTGGTGGTATCGGTGACTTCTTCGGTGGTGGCGGTATTTCTGGGCGTGCTCGGGGCGTATGCGCTTTCCCGCCTGCGTTTTAAGGGACGAATGACCATCAATGCCAGTTTTTACACGGTGTACATGTTTTCGGGGATCCTGCTGGTGGTGCCGTTATTCAAGATCATTACGGCACTCGGCATCTACGACACCGAAATGGCGTTGATTATCACTATGGTCACCCAGACGCTGCCGACCGCAGTGTTCATGTTGAAAAGCTATTTCGACACCATTCCGGATGAGATCGAAGAAGCCGCGATGATGGATGGGTTGAACCGTCTGCAGATCATCTTTCGTATTACCGTGCCGTTGGCAATGTCTGGTCTGGTTTCGGTCTTTGTGTACTGCTTTATGGTGGCGTGGAATGACTATCTGTTTGCTTCGATTTTCCTTTCCAGCGCCAGCAATTTTACCTTACCGGTCGGTCTGAACGCGCTGTTCAGTACACCTGACTATATCTGGGGACGCATGATGGCTGCATCGTTAGTCACTGCATTGCCGGTGGTCATTATGTATGCGCTTTCCGAACGTTTTATTAAAAGTGGTTTGACCGCTGGCGGCGTGAAAGGCTAAGCGGCCAGTTTAATTAAGGAGTTGTAAATGAAGAAGTTAGTTGCCACAGAACCGCGCGTTGCAGCGCTGGTGGAATATGAAGACAGAGCGGTATCCGCCAATGAAGTTAAAGTTCGCGTTAAATTTGGCGCGCCGAAACATGGCACGGAAGTAGTCGATTTTCGCGCTGCCAGCCCGTTTATTGACGAAGATTTTAACGGTGAATGGCAAATGTTTATGCCGCGTCCGGAAGAGGCACCACGCGGGATCGAATTCGGTAAATTCCAGCTTGGCAATATGGTGGTGGGCGATGTTATTGAGTGTGGCAGCGATGTGACCGAATACGCCGTTGGTGATTCAGTTTGCGGCTACGGTCCTCTGGCTGAAACGGTTATTTTTAATGCGGTGAACAACTACAAACTACGCAAAATGCCTGAAGGCAGTTCGTGGAAAAATGCCGTGTGCTATGACCCGGCACAGTTCGCCATGAGCGGTGTGCGCGACGCCAATGTGCGCGTCGGTGACTTTGTGGTCGTCGTGGGCTTAGGCGCAATTGGCCAGATTGCCGTGCAACTGGCTAAGAAAGCGGGAGCCTCAGTGGTCATCGGCGTGGATCCGATTGCCCATCGCTGCGATATCGCGCGTCGCCATGGCGCGGATTTCTGTCTGAATCCGATTGGCACCGATGTAGGCATGGAAATTAAGAAGCTGACCGGTAAGCAGGGCGCAGATGTGATCATCGAAACCAGTGGCTATGCAGATGCGCTGCAGTCGGCGTTACGCGGTCTGGCCTATGGTGGAACCATTTCCTATGTCGCTTTCGCGAAACCTTTTGCTGAAGGTTTCAACCTGGGGCGTGAAGCGCACTTCAACAACGCCAAAATTGTCTTCTCTCGCGCCTGCAGTGAACCGAATCCAGATTATCCGCGCTGGAGCCGCAAGCGTATTGAGGAGACCTGCTGGGAACTGTTGATGAACGGTTACCTGAACTGTGAAGAACTGATCGACCCGGTAGTGACTTTCGCCAGCAGCCCGGAAAGCTATATGCAGTATGTCGATCGCCATCCGGAAAAGAGCATCAAAATGGGTGTGACGTTTTAATTAAGGAATGCAGAAGATGAAAATTGGAACACAGAATCAGGCTTTTTTCCCGGAAAATATTCTCGAGAAATTCCGTTACATCAAAGAGATGGGATTCGACGGTTTTGAAATTGACGGTAAGTTGCTGGTCAATAACCTTGATGAAGTAAAAGCGGCGGTCAAAGAAACAGGTTTGCCTGTTACCACTGCGTGTGGAGGATATGACGGTTGGATCGGTGATTTTATCGAAGAGCGTCGTTTAAACGGGTTGCGGCAGATTACCCGCATTCTCGAAGCGCTGGCCGAAGTTGGCGGACAAGGCATTATTGTACCTGCTGCATGGGGCATGTTTACCTTCCGCCTACCGCCGATGACCTCTCCGCGTAGCCAGGAAGGCGATCGTAAAGCTATCAGTGATTCATTGATTTATCTTGATAAAGTTGCCCAGCGTACGGGTACGGTGGTGTATCTGGAACCGCTCAACCGCTATCAGGATCATATGATCAACACCCTGGCGGATGCCCGTCGCTATATCGTGGAAAATAATCTGAAGCATGTGCAAATCATTGGTGATTTTTACCATATGAATATCGAAGAAGACGATATGGCACAGGCGCTGCACGACAATCGCGATCTGCTGGGTCACGTCCATATTGCGGATAACCATCGTTATCAGCCGGGAAGCGGTACGCTGGATTTCACTGCACTGTTTGACCAGTTACGTGAAGATAATTATCAGGGCTACGTTGTGTACGAAGGGCGCGTACGAGCAGAGAATCTGCCGGAAGCGTATCGTCAGTCACTGGCCTGGCTGCGTACTTGCTAAGAGGATTTCCGTGAAAAGTGCACTGACAAGCGCTCCGTTACGTGTCGCCATTATTGGTGCCGGGCAGGTGGCGGATAAAGTTCATGCTTCGTACTACTGCACCCGCAACGATCTGGAACTGGTGGCTGTCTGCGACAGCCGCCTGTCACAGGCGCGGTTGTTTGCAGAAAAATACGGTAATCCGCAGGTTTGGGACGATCCGCAAACGATGTTACGCGAAGCTAAGCCAGGTATCGTCAGCATCTGCTCGCCCAATCGCTTTCATTATGAACACACCATGTTGGCATTGAACGCTGGATGCCATGTGATGTGCGAGAAACCTCCGGCAATGACGCCAGACGAGGCGTTGGAAATGTGTAAAACGGCGCGTCGGGTGGGAAAAGTACTGGCTTATGATTTTCATCATCGTTTTGCGCTGGATACGCAACTACTTCGTGAGCAGGTGATGGCCGGTATTCTGGGTGAAATCTATGTCACCAATGTCCGCGCTTTGCGCCGCTGCGGCGTGCCCGGCTGGGGAGTGTTTACCAACAAAGAACTGCAGGGCGGCGGGCCGCTGATTGATCTCGGTATTCATATGCTTGATGCCGCCATGTATGTGCTGGGGTTCCCGGCGGTAAAGCGTGTTAACGCGCACAGCTATCAACGCATTGGCACGATTAAAAACAGCGGTCAGTTTGGGAAATGGGATCCCACTACATATACCGTGGAGGATTCTTTGTTCGGCACGATTGAATTTCATAACGGCGGTATCCTGCGCCTGGAAACCTCTTTCGCGCTGAATATTCCTGAACAATCGATTATGAACGTTAATTTCTGCGGCGATTTGGCGGGGGCGACGTTATTCCCGGCCCAGGTTTACACCGACCGTGATGGTACGCTTGACGTGCTGCTTGCGCGCGAGATGGCTGATGACAACCGTCATTATCGCAGCATGGAAGCCTTCGTTAACCATGTCCAGGGCGAGCCTGTCACTATTGCTGACGCAGAGCAGGGCGTCGTTATTCAACAACTGGTTGCCGCACTGTACCAATCGGCTGAAACAGGGACCTACGTAGACTTATGACGAAGCCAGTAATGCTAACTGAACCGGCTTTTTGCCCACACAGCCTGAATAAATATGCGTCACTCATGACGACCGGTAACGGGTATATGGGAATTCGCGCCAGCCACGAGGAAGCTTACACCTTACAGACTCGTGGCATGTATCTGGCTGGGTTGTATCACCGTGCGGGTAAAGGCGAAATTAATGAACTGGTTAATCTACCCGATGTAGTCGGAGTGGAGATCACGCTTAATGGCGAGATTTTCTCGCTAACCAGCGGCGTGATTGAAAGCTGGCATCGCGAACTGGATTTTGCCAGCGGGGAATTGCGCCGTGCGCTTATCTGGCATGCGCCTGGCGGGGCGCGTTTCGCTATTGAGAGTCGGCGGTTTGTCTCAGCACAGAAGCTGCCGCTGTTTGCTATGGAAGTGGTCGTAACGCCGCTGGATGCCGATGCCAGCATTGGTATCTCAACCGGTATTGATGCCACGATCACCAATCATGGTCGTCAGCATCTGGATGAAACACAGATTAGAGTATTTGGTCAGTATCTTCTGCAGGGCATTTACACAACCCAGGACAATCGCAACGATATCGCGATCACCTCATATTGTGACGTCGACGGCGCAGCGCAGCGCTGCTTCACCGCGAAAGAACGTCGGTTGTTACAACACAACACCGTGCAGGCGCAAGCCGGGCAGCGCGTCACGCTGACGAAAATGAGTTGGGTTGACTGGACGAGCGAACGCAACCTGTCGCTTGAGACCTGGGGACGCCAGTCGCTGCGTAACATTGAAGCATGCGCGCAACAGGGATATGACGCTCTGTTGGCTGAGTCGAGCGCCAACTGGCATGCCTGGTGGCAAACTCGTCGCGTTCAGGTTACCAGCTCTGATATTAGCGATCAGCGCGCGCTGGACTATGCCCTCTATCATCTGCGTGTGATGACCCCAGACCATGATGAGCGCAGCAGTATTGCGGCCAAAGGTCTGACGGGTGAAGGGTATAAAGGCCACATCTTCTGGGATACTGAGGTGTTTTTGTTACCGTTTCACTTGTTTACCGAACCGAAAACCGCGAGAAGTCTATTGCGTTACCGCTGGCATAATTTGCCGGGCGCGCGTGAGAAAGCCCGCCGTAACGGTTGGCAGGGCGCGTTGTTCCCGTGGGAAAGCGCTCGCAGCGGTGATGAGGAAACGCCTGAATTCGCGGCGATCAACATCCGTACCGGGCTGCGGCAAAAAGTGGCCTCCGCACAGGCTGAACATCACCTCGTGGCGGATGTTGCCTGGGCGGTAATCAATTACTGGCATGCCACAGGGGATCTAAACTTCATGACCCGTGAGGGCATGACGCTACTGCTGGAAACGGCGAAGTTCTGGATTAGCAGGGCTGTCATGGTCAACGATCGTTTAGAGATCCACGATGTGATTGGCCCGGATGAATACACTGAGCATGTGAACAACAATGCGTTCACCAACTACATGGCCTGGTACAACGTAGAGCAGGCGCTGGGTTTTGCCCGTCGGTTGGGCTGTGGCGATGACACGTTTATTCATCGCGCAGAGCATTTTTTACAGTATCTCTGGCGACCGGAAGTGCAGCCCGATGGCGTGCTTCCTCAGGATGATACCTTCCTGAACAAACCGGTTATCGATCTGTCGCAGTACAAAGCCAAAGCGGGCAAGCAGACCATTTTGCTCGATTACTCCCGTGCAGAAGTCAATGAGATGCAAATTCTCAAACAGGCTGATGTCGTGATGCTGACCTACATGTTGCCGGAGCAATTTAGCCCGCAAACCTGTCTGGCTAACCTGCGTTATTACGAGCCACGTACGATTCACGACTCCTCTTTGAGTAAGGCGATTCACGGGATTGTGGCTGCGCGTTGTGGTGATTCGGCTCAGGGGTATCGGTTTTGGCGCGAAGGTTCGCTAATCGATCTCGGGGATGACCCGCACAGCTGCGATGATGGTATTCATGCGGCGGCAACGGGCGCAATCTGGTTGGGCGCTATCCAGGGATTTGCCGGAGTGAATGTTCGCCATGGGGAGTTACATCTTGCCCCTGCATTACCGGAACATTGGCAAACACTGTCTTTCCCACTGCGCTGGCAGGGTATCGATTTGCAGGTAACCATCAATGCAACTGAAATCCGTATTAACAGCGCCGAGCAGATTACTCTTTGGGTAAAAGGGGAAGAGATCTCTGTTCAGGGGGAGATAGTTATCTGCAATAACGCCATTATTTCGCCCACTTATGGGACCGCTACCACGAAAGGGGATGATGAATGATCCTCAAACCACAGGCCATCATTTTTGATTTAGATGGCGTGATTACCGACACTGCACATCTGCATTTTCTCGCCTGGCGGCAGGTAGCCGGTGAAATAGGGATTGCGATTAACGAGGCATTTAATGACAGCCTGAAAGGGATTAGTCGCGGCGAATCGCTACAGCGTATTTTGCAATATGGCGGGAAAGCGGGGGAGTTTACACCTGAGGTTTGCGCACAATTGGCCGAGAGAAAAAACAGACTGTATGTCCATTCTTTGCGCCAGTTGACGGTGAACTCGGTATTGCCGGGAATACGTGAGCTGCTGATGACGTTGCGGGAAGAGCGGATTCCGGTGGGGCTGGCCTCTGTGTCGCTCAATGCCCCTGCGATTTTACAAGCGCTTGATCTTAAATCTTATTTTGATTTCTGTGCGGATGCCGCGCTAATTTCTCGCTCGAAACCGGATCCGGAGATTTTTCTGGCAGCCTGTGCGGGCCTTGGCGCTGACCCGCAGCAGTGTATTGGCATAGAAGATGCTCAGGCGGGTATTGATGCGATCAACGCCTGCGGCATGCTCTCTGTTGGCATTGGTACGGGGCTGAACGGAGCAAGCTTGCAACTTCCTTCAACCGAATTTCTGACGTGGCCGTGCTTATCGGCTCTCTGGCAACACGACAAGTAAAGGATTCAACATGGCACAGCTTTCGTTGCAACACATTCAAAAAATTTACGACAACCAGGTACACGTCGTTAAAGACTTCAATCTGGAAATTGAAGACAAAGAGTTTATTGTTTTTGTTGGCCCTTCAGGCTGTGGGAAGTCAACGACGTTGCGCATGATCGCCGGTCTGGAGGAGATCAGCGGTGGCGATCTGCTGATTGACGGTAAACGGATGAACGATGTGCCGGCGAAATCGCGCAACATTGCGATGGTCTTTCAGAACTATGCGTTGTACCCGCACATGACAGTCTATGACAACATGGCGTTTGGCCTGAAAATGCAGAAAATTGCCCCTGCAGTGATTGAGGAACGTGTCAACTGGGCGGCGCAAATCCTTGGCCTGCGCGATTATCTGCAACGTAAACCGGGTGCGTTATCCGGTGGTCAGCGTCAACGAGTGGCACTTGGGCGTGCGATTGTTCGTGAGGCAGGGGTCTTCCTGATGGATGAACCCTTATCGAATCTCGATGCCAAACTTCGCGTACAGATGCGGGCAGAAATAAGCAAGCTGCATCAGAAACTCAATACCACCATGATATATGTTACCCACGATCAAACAGAAGCCATGACGATGGCGACGCGTATTGTGATTATGAAGGATGGTATTGTTCAGCAGGTCGGTGCGCCGAAAACAGTTTATAACCACCCAGCAAATATGTTTGTCGCAGGATTTATTGGCTCACCGGCCATGAACTTTATTCGTGGCGCGATTGACGGTGATAAGTTTGTTACTGAAACACTAAAATTAACGATTCCAGAGAATAAATTAGCACAATTAAAAACGCAGGGTTATGAACATCAGGCGATCACGCTGGGTATTCGCCCTGAGGATATCCATCCGCAGCTTAATAATGAAAATAGTGTATCGGCAAAAATTAGCGTTGCAGAACTCACTGGCGCTGAATTTATGCTTTATACCATTGTTGGGGGGCATGAGTTGGTGGTCCGTGCCGGTGCAGTGAATGATTATCACGCAGGAGAAAATATCACTATTCATTTTGATATGGCGAAATGCCATTTCTTTGATGCTGAAACTGAAGTGGCTATTCAATAAAATTTCGGGGGGTATCCCCCCCAAGCCTTGGGGCATTTTTGCGAGTATTTTAACAAGGAATAATAATGAAAACCCTACTGTCCGCGACTGCGCTGATTATCAGCGCAGGAATGGCCTGTGCGCAGGCTGCTGAAAAGAATGACTGGCACTTTAATATTGGTGCTATGTACGAAATAGAAAATGTTGAAGGTCAGGGCGAAGATATGGATGGGCTGGCTGAGCCGTCCGTCTATTTTAATGCGTCCAATGGGCCGTGGAAAATATCGCTGGCCTATTACCAGGAAGGACCGGTTGATTACAGCGAGGGTAAGCGCGGTACGTGGTTTGACCGCCCTGAACTGGAAGTCCGCTATCAATTCCTTGAAAGCGAAAATGTTAATTTCGGCCTGACCGGTGGCTTCCGTAATTACGGTTATCACTATGTCAATGAACCCGGAAAAGACACAGCTAATATGCAGCTCTGGAAAGTGCAGCCAGATTGGGATGTTAAACTTACCGATGACCTGCGCTTTAGCGGCTGGTTTGCGATGTATCAATTCGTTAATGATTTGAGCACCACCGGCTACTCTGATAGCCGCGTCGAAAGTGAGAGCGGGTTGAATTATACGTTTAACGAAACAGTAGGGTTAACGGTCAACTATTACCTTGAACGCGGCTTTAATCTGGCAGATTCGCGTAATAATGGTGAGTTCTCAACCCAGGAAATTCGTGCTTATCTGCCTCTGTCCTTCGGCAATACAACCCTGACGCCGTATACCCGTATCGGGCTTGATCGCTGGTCAAACTGGGACTGGCAGGATGATCCTGAACGCGAAGGCCATGATTTCAATCGCCTCGGTTTACTGTATGCGTATGATTTCCAGAACGGTTTATCAATGTCTCTGGAGTATGCTTATGAGTGGGAAGATCATGACGAAGGTGAAAGCGACAGGTTCCATTATGCTGGTATAGGCGTGAACTACGCATTCTAAAAATGAACAGGGCATTATTATGCCCCTGTTTTTACACCAGTGAATCGGCCAACGATATTTGCGTGCTCACCGTGATATTCTGTAATCCTTTTTCACCTGCAATCAGATTAAATAATAAATTACAACTTTGTTCACCCAACTGCTGAGTAGGTACATCAATTCCACCAGGAACTGGTGTGAGCATAAAAGAAAGTAGCTCATTACTATAGCCTACAACGGCAAGTTGCTTTGGAATGGAAATGTTTTTCTCGGCCGCTACGCGATATAAACTCATTAACTTCAAGCTGTCTGTCGCAAATACGGCATCGGGTAACGGTTGCTGACTAAGTAATTTTCGAGAAGCAAGTAGGGCGGTTTCATGAGTATACCCCCCGTCAATAACCCACTCATCGCGCATTTTAATATTATGTGCCTGAAGGCTGGATTTATAACCGTTAACGCGATCGATAGAAACATGAACGTCAAGCGGTGCATGCAAACAGGCTATATTACGGTGGCCACTCTCAATCAGCGCATTTGTCAGCGTAATACTGTCGCGATAATTATCGGTGTCTACAGAATAGACATTAGTGTAGTCACCTTCAACCTTCCCGATAACCACAACCGGGACGTTGTATTTATCCAACCGAGCAAAAAATGATTCATCGGCAGGAGAGCTCAGCATAATGATCCCTTTGATCAACTTCTGCTTAATTTTGCTCTCACATTTTTGTAAATCATCTTCGGTGCTTCGCGACGTCTGTAATATGACATCAAAACCGACTTCTTCAGCCTTGGCAGTAATTGCATGCAACACTTCAGAGAAAAACGGATTACCGGCAGTTGTTTTTGCAGAACGGGTAGATATCACCATTATTGCATCAAACCCGGAAGAGGTAAGCGCGCGAGCAAGCTTATTAGGCTGATACTGTAACTCATCAATTGCGCGCAGCACCTTTTCAAGCGCCTCCGGCGAGATGTTGGTTTGCTTATTAAGCACGCGCGATACCGTGGATTTTGATACGCCAGCGGCTCGTGCAATATCATAAATGGTAGGAGACATAGATCCCAAGCTCCGTCCGAGAGTCAATGGCGGACATATTATGGAGTTAAGTGGCGAATGACAACAATCTCGGAATGCGGGTAGGAAAATCAAAAGGCTAATCGCACTATGTGCGTGCTGAGGAACAATCGTCCACGGGTGCGGACGGTGATAATGCGGTCGCAATATTTTCTTAAGAACTGGCGTATAGTGTAGGGGTTAAATCCAACTATCAGTCAGGAAGATATTATGTTGAAGAAAAGCGTATTAGCGTTGGCACTGGTTATTGGCATGCCGGTTTATGCTGCCGAGCACTGGATTGATGTTCGCGTTCCTGAACAGTACCAACAGCAGCATATTCAGGGGGCTGTCAACATCCCGTTAAAAGAGATCAAGGCGCGTATCGTAACTGAAGTTCCAGATAAGAACGATACCGTGAAGCTCTATTGCAACTCCGGGCGTCAATCAGGGCAGGCGAAAGATATGCTGACTGAAATGGGCTACACGCAGGTGACCAACGAAGGTGGCATCAATCAGATAGCGCTTCCTAAAGTAGAGAATAAATAAACCGCCCACATTCATTCTGCTACAGGCGGTAAGAATAATGCCGCCTGATACAGCTCAGGTAGTTGATAAGTAAGAATTGCCCCCTATCTTTACTCCCTGTTTGTTATAATTTCTTCGGTTCCTTCAGCAAAACGGGATGGCGATGAAGCGACTTAAAAATGAATTCAATTCGCTGGTTAATCGTGGCGTAGACCGGCATTTGCGCCTGGCTGTCACCGGACTTAGCCGGAGTGGCAAGACGGCGTTTATCACCGCAATGGTTAATCAGTTACTCAATATTCATGCCGGTGCGCGTTTGCCGTTGCTCAGTTGCGTGCGCGAAGAGCGTCTGCTTGGTGTGAAACGGGTTCCACAACGCGATTTTGGTATTCCGCGCTTTACCTATGATGAAGGACTGGCGCAGCTGTATGGCTCTCCGCCGACCTGGCCGACACCAACGCGCGGTGTGAGTGAAATTCGTCTGGCGCTGCGTTACAAGTCTAATGACTCATTACTGCGCCACTTTAAAGACACCTCCACGCTGTACCTGGAAATCGTCGATTATCCGGGGGAGTGGCTACTCGATTTACCGATGCTGGCCCAGGATTATTTGAGCTGGTCGCGGCAAATGACCGGATTATTACAGGGTCAGCGTGGCGAATGGTCGGCAAAATGGCGGCAGTTAAGCCACGGGCTGGATCCACTGGCACCTGCTGACGAAAACCGTCTGGCGGAAATCGCTGCTGCCTGGACGGAGTATCTGCATCAATGCAAGCAGCAGGGACTGCACTTTATTCAGCCGGGCCGTTTTGTTCTGCCAGGAGATATGGCGGGCGCGCCTGCGTTGCAATTCTTCCCGTGGCCGGACGTTGATGCCTGGGGAGAATCGAAGCTGGCGCAGGCAGATAAACACACCAATGCGGGCATGCTGCGCGACAGGTTTAATTACTACTGTGAAAAAGTCGTGAAGGGATTTTATAAGAATCACTTCCTGCGCTTTGATCGTCAGATTGTGCTGGTCGATTGCCTGCAACCGCTCAACAGCGGGCCACAGGCGTTTAACGACATGCGTCTGGCGCTGACCCAACTGATGCAAAGTTTCCATTATGGACAGCGCACGCTGTTTCGTCGGCTGTTTTCTCCGGTGATCGACAAACTGCTGTTTGCCGCCACCAAAGCTGACCATGTCACGGTCGATCAGCACGCCAATATGGTGTCGCTTTTACAGCAGTTGATCCAGGATGCCTGGCAAAACGCTGCGTTCGAAGGTATCAGCATGGATTGTCTGGGCCTGGCATCGGTGCAGGCAACCACCAGCGGCCTGATCGATGTGAAGGGTGAGAAGATCCCCGCGCTGCGTGGTAATCGTCTGAGCGATGGCGAACCGCTGACGGTCTATCCTGGTGAAGTCCCCGCGCGTTTACCTGGACAGGCATTTTGGGACAGCCAGGGCTTCCAGTTTGAGGCATTTCGCCCGCAGGTGATGGATGTCGATAAGCCCTTACCGCATATTCGTCTTGATGCCGCGCTGGAGTTTTTAATAGGAGATAAATTGCGATGAGCGAGCCGTTAAAACCGCGTATCGATTTTTCAGGTCCGCTGGATGTGGAACAAAATGCGGCGTTTAAAGCGCAGCAGATGTTTAACGAAACGGAGGCGCAGACTTTTTCTCCGGCGACAGTGGATGAACCACTGGAAGACGAAGGTCAGGCAGAAGCCGTTATTGATGCGGCCCTTCGCCCTAAACGTAGTCTGTGGCGTAAGATGGTGATGGGTGGCCTGGCGCTGTTTGGCGTGAGCGTTGTCGCTCAGGGTGTGCAGTGGACCATGAATGCCTGGCAGACTCAGGATTGGGTCGCGCTGGGAGGATGTGCCGCAGGCGCATTGATTATCGGTGCAGGGGTTGGATCAGTGGCGACCGAATGGCGTCGGCTATGGCGATTGCGTCAGCGCGCGCACGAGCGCGATGAAGCGCGAGATCTGCTCCACAGCCATGGAACCGGAAAAGGCCGTGCATTTTGTGAAAAGCTGGCGCAGCAGGCGGGCATCGATCAGTCTCATCCGGCATTGCAGCGCTGGTATGCCTCAATTCATGAAACGCAGAACGATCGTGAAGTGGTTAGTCTGTACGCCCATCTGGTGCAGCCGGTGCTGGATGCGCAAGCCCGGCGTGAGATTAGCCGTTCAGCGGCAGAATCCACACTGATGATTGCCGTCAGTCCGCTGGCGCTGGTGGATATGGCGTTTATCGCCTGGCGCAATCTGCGGCTGATTAATCGTATTGCTTCGCTGTATGGCATTGAGCTGGGTTATTACAGCCGCCTGCGTTTGTTCCGTCTGGTGCTGTTGAATATCGCTTTTGCCGGGGCCAGTGAACTGGTGCGGGAAGTAGGAATGGACTGGATGTCGCAGGATTTAGCCGCCCGCTTATCTACGCGTGCAGCTCAGGGCATTGGCGCGGGGTTATTAACGGCGCGTCTGGGCATTAAAGCTATGGAACTTTGCCGACCATTGCCGTGGTTCGATGATGATAAGCCACGGCTGGGTGATTTCCGCCGCCAACTGATTGGTCAGGTGAAAGAGACCTTACAAAAGAATAAATCTCCGCGCGAAAGTTAACTATAAAACAGGCGCCGATCGTTTAACTTTACGCCCCGGCGCCCAATTTTCCAGCTCGCTGTCAATATTTGTTGACAGAGTTCTTCCTGCAAACCAAATACTGGCTTATCATTTAACACATAATCCCTTGTCCAGGTGAAGGTTCCTATGCGTTTGGAAGTCTTTTGTGAAGACCGTCTTGGTCTGACCCGCGAACTGCTCGATTTACTGGTGCTGAGAAGCATTGATTTACGCGGTATCGAGATTGACCCCATCGGGCGAATTTACCTTAATTTTGCGGAGCTGGAGTTCACCAACTTCAGCAGTCTGATGGCTGAAATCCGCCGTATATCAGGCGTTACGGATGTGCGTACTGTACCCTGGATGCCTTCAGAGCGTGAACATCTTGCGCTGAGCGCGCTGCTTGAGGCGCTACCAGAACCGGTCCTTTCTCTGGATATGAAAAGCAAAATCGAGATGGCGAATCCTGCGAGCTGTCAGCTTTTCGCCCACAGTCAGGAACGGATGCGCAATCATACCGCTGCCCAGTTAATCAATGGGTTTAACTTCCAGCGCTGGCTGGAAAGCAATCCGCAGGATTCCCATAGCGAACATGTCGTGATTAACGGACAGAATTTCCTGATGGAAATTACGCCTGTCCATTTGCAGGGCGAAAATCAGGAGCAGATGCTGACCGGTGCGGTGGTGATGTTGCGCTCCACTATCCGAATGGGACGCCAACTGCAAAATATGACTACGCAGGATCTCAGCGCGTTTAGCCAGATTATTGCCGTCAGCGCCAAAATGAAACATGTGGTGGAACAGGCGCGTAAGCTGGCGACGCTGAGCGCGCCGCTGCTGATTACCGGTAATACCGGCACCGGCAAAGATCTCTTTGCTCATGCCTGCCACCTGGCAAGTCCGCGTGCGTCAAAACCGTATCTGGCGCTGAACTGCGCGTCAATTCCTGAAGATGCGGTTGAAAGCGAGCTGTTTGGCCATGCGCCAGAAGGTAAAAAAGGCTTCTTTGAGCAGGCGAATGGCGGTTCGGTTCTGTTAGATGAAATTGGCGAAATGTCGCCGCGTATGCAGACCAAATTGCTGCGTTTTCTCAATGACGGCACGTTCCGTCGTGTGGGAGAAGATCACGAAGTTCATGTTGATGTTCGCGTGATTTGCGCAACGCAAAAGAACCTTGTGGAACTGGTGCAGAAAGGACTTTTCCGTGAAGACCTCTATTATCGTCTGAATGTACTAACGCTAAACCTGCCGCCGCTGCGCGATTGCCCACAAGATATTATGCCGCTTACCGAACTGTTTGTGGCGCGTTTTGCCGACGAGCAGGGCGTGCCGCGTCCGAAACTGTCCGCAGATCTCAGCACGGTACTAACTCGTTATGGTTGGCCGGGCAACGTGCGTCAGCTTAAAAATGCGATCTACCGGGCGCTGACCCAGCTAGAAGGCTATGAGCTGCGACCACAGGATATTTTGCTGCCGGATTACGATGCGGCAACGGTTGCTGTCGGAGAAGAGGTGATGGAAGGGTCGCTGGATGAAATCACCAGCCGCTTTGAACGCTCCGTGTTGACGCAGCTGTATATGAATTATCCCAGCACGCGCAAGCTGGCCAAGCGCCTAGGTGTTTCGCATACTGCGATTGCTAACAAATTGCGTGAGTATGGACTGAGCCAGCAGAAAAAAAGCGAAGAGTAATGCCGTAAATGAAAATGCCTCCATGCGGAGGCATTTTTGTATGCAGACGCAGCTTACGCTTTCAGTACGTCCAGCGCAGCGGTGTAGTCTGGTTCGTTGGTGATTTCATTGACCAGCTGGCTGAAAACAACGTTATCATTTTCATCAATAACGACCACGGCACGTGCGGCCAGGCCTTTCAGCGGACCTTCAGCGATTTCAACACCGTAGTTTTTCAGGAATTCAGCGTTGCGCAGGGTGGACAGCGTGATAACGTTGCTCAGACCTTCCGCGCCGCAAAAACGAGAGTGGGCGAATGGCAGGTCGGCTGAGATGCACAGTACGACGGTATTGTCGATTTCTGTCGCCAGTTGGTTAAACTTACGTACCGATGCCGCGCAAACGCCGGTATCAATGCTTGGGAAAATATTCAGCACTTTGCGCTTGCCTGCGAACTGGCCCAGCGTAACGTCAGACAGGTCTTTAGCCACAAGGGTAAAAGCCTGAGCTTTGCTTCCAGCCTGAGGAATAGAGCCGGCAACTGCAACCGGGTTGCCCTGGAAATGAACGGTTTGTGACATGGTTATCTTCCTGTTTACATATAGTTAACGTCGAGGCTAGTTTATGCCATCAGCAGTTAACACGGCAAACGCTATTTGCGGATATCCGCTTCAGGGACTGCATTAAGGAAAACAAATGAGAACAGTTAAGGTATATGAGGAAGCCTGGCCGCTGCACACTCCCTTTGTCATTGCCCGTGGGAGCCGGACCGAAGCGCATGTGGTGGTTGTCGAAGTGGAAGAAAACGGCATCACAGGTATAGGCGAGTGCACACCGTACCCGCGCTACGGTGAAAGCGATGCCTCAGTGCTGGCGCAAATTATGAGCATTGCGCCACAACTGGAAAACGGAATGACGCGTGAAGAGCTGCAAAAGCAGCTGCCAGCGGGTGCAGCGCGTAATGCCGTGGATTGCGCGTTGTGGGATCTAAGCGCGCGTCAACAGCAGCAGTCGCTGGCGGAACTAGTGGGAAGTGAACTGGCGGAAGTGGTGACTACGGCGCAAACCGTAGTGATTGGCTCGCCGGAACAAATGGCTGCGAGCGCGGCTGCGCTGTGGGAAAATGGCGCGAAATTGCTGAAAGTTAAACTGGATGCTCGCTTGATTAGTGAGCGAATGGTTGCCATTCGTGCAGCTGTTCCTGACGCCACGATTATTGTCGACGCCAACGAATCCTGGCGGGCAGAAGGCCTTGCGGCACGCTGTCAACTGCTGGCTGATTTAGGGGTTGCGATGCTGGAGCAGCCGCTGCCGGCGCAGGATGATGCCGCGCTGGAGAATTTTGTACATCCGCTGCCCATCTGCGCAGATGAAAGCTGCCACACCCGTAGCAGTCTGAAAGCGCTGCACGGACGCTATGAAATGGTCAATATCAAACTGGACAAAACAGGCGGCCTGACGGAAGCGCTCGCGCTGGCAACCGAAGCACGCGAGCAGGGATTTGCGCTGATGCTGGGCTGCATGCTGTGTACCTCCCGGGCGATCGGCGCGGCATTACCCCTTACGCCACTGGTTAGCTTTGCCGATCTTGATGGTCCAACGTGGCTTGCCACCGATGCGGTGCCAGCCCTGCATTTTACGACCGGGCAGCTCCATCTCTAGGGTGCCAGCGCAGGAGATTGGACATGGCCAGCAGGTATTTTTCGCTCGCTTCATCCGATGAAATGGGCGGAAATTCGGCGGTTATACAGTGTAAGTTTAGGTCTGCGCACCAGCTACCAAAAGAGCCGGGCGTTTCATAACCTACACTGGTGACCAGAGGCAATTCAAACGATTGTGCCAGCCACGCGCCCAGCTCGCTGCTTCTGGGATCTTCAATACAGGCCAGTGGATCGTGAAAAGAGACTACCCAGGCGGGATGAATTCGGTGAATAAGCTGACACAATGCCTGGGTTTCTGGTTCCGAGCCTGGATGATCGCCGGTCAACAACACCACATCACGCTCTTCTGCGCTACTGTTCCAGCGATACACCGTTTCGCCTGCTTTCCAGTTTGCGGCGGGAAAGTTACGGTTAAGATCGACGCCGTTCGCATTTGCGCGCAGCCCAAGCTGGCAACCGTCAGGGTTTACGGCTAGCACCACATGATGGCGACGCAGGGAAGGGTTAAGCGTACGCAATGCGCAGGAAAGGGTAACTACCGAGGAGTTTTCGTCGCCGTGCGTTCCCGCCAGTATCAGGCCGCTTTCACGATCGGCTGCCAGTGCAGGAAACCAGATTAGCGGTGCGCCTAACAATGAACGTCCGTAATGTTCGGTTCCAGGTGGGAATGCGCCGCGCTCGGCACGGGGACGGGTAACGGTCATAGTCATCTCTGAATGCTTGGATTGTTACTCGCAGTGTTGTGCAAAATGTATGGATAATCAAATCGTTTTCACACACTTATCTTTTCAGGTGTAATATCACTTTCTTGTCGGAAGTTAATTGCATTTCCTGCTGGCGATACAAATAATTACACATTCACTTAGTAGCCGGAATCGAGGGTATCTTATGCAGCATTCTGTTTCAGTAACCTGTTGTGCGTTGTTGGTTAGCAGCATTTCTTTATCCTGGGCTGCTGATGTTCCCAGCGGAACGGTTCTGGCAGAGAAACAAGAACTAGTGCGTCATATAAAAGACGAACCGGCGTCGCTTGATCCGGCAAAGGCCGTCGGGCTCCCTGAGATTCAGGTAATTCGTGATTTATTTGAAGGGCTGGTCAACCAGAATGAGAAGGGTGAGATCGTACCTGGCGTCGCTACCCAGTGGAAGAGTAACGATAACCGCATCTGGACGTTTACGCTGCGCGACAATGCGCAATGGGCGGATGGTACGCCCGTAACGGCGCAGGATTTTGTCTACAGCTGGCAGCGTCTGGTTGATCCAAAAACGCTGTCGCCGTTTGCCTGGTTTGCTGCGCTGGCGGGTATTAATAATGCTCAGGCTATTATCGATGGCAAAGCCACGCCTGATAAACTTGGCGTTAGTGCTGTCGATGCACGGACATTGAAAGTTCAACTGGATAAACCGCTGCCCTGGTTTGCCAATCTGACGGCGAGTTTTGCATTTTATCCGGTACAAAAAGCCAACGTTGAGAGCGGCAAAGAGTGGACCAAACCGGGCAACCTGATTGGTAACGGCGCCTATGTGCTAAAAAATCGCGTCGTGAACGAAAAACTGGAAGTTGTCCCGAACACGCATTATTGGGACAACGCCAAAACAGTGCTGCAAAAAGTCACATTCCTGCCAATTAACCAGGAATCGGCAGCGACCAAGCGCTATCTTGCTGGTGATATTGATATCACGGAATCCTTCCCGAAAAATATGTACCAGAAACTGTTGAAGGATATCCCGGGTCAGGTTTACACCCCGCCGCAGCTTGGTACTTATTATTATGCCTTTAATACCCAGAAGGGACCGACTGCCGATTCACGCGTGCGTCTGGCGCTCAGCATGACTATCGACCGTCGCCTGATGGCGGAGAAGGTGCTGGGTACCGGTGAGAAGCCTGCATGGCATTTTACGCCGGATGTAACGGCAGGATTTGTGCCGGAACCTTCACCGTTTGAGCAAATGAGTCAGGAAGAATTGAATGCGCAGGCGAAAACGCTGCTGCGTGCGGCGGGTTATGGCCCACAGAAACCGCTTAAACTGACGCTGCTGTACAACACCTCAGAAAATCATCAGAAGATTGCTATCGCAGTGGCTTCTATGTGGAAGAAAAACCTCGGTGTTGACGTGAAACTGCAGAACCAGGAATGGAAAACGTATATCGACAGCCGTAATACCGGTAATTTTGATGTGATCCGTGCCTCCTGGGTGGGCGACTACAATGAGCCTTCTACGTTCCTGTCATTATTAACATCGACCCATACGGGCAATATCTCCCGCTTTAATAATCCGGCATACGATAAAGTGTTGACCCAGGCTACTCTGGAGAATACAGAAAAAGCGCGGAATGCTGATTATAACGCTGCGGAGAAGATTCTGATGGAACAGGCACCTATTGCGCCGATCTATCAGTACACTAATGGGCGTTTAATTAAACCATGGCTAAAAGGGTATCCGATTACTAACCCTGAAGATGTGGCCTATAGCCGCACAATGTATATCGTTAAGCACTGACAGAGATAATGGCTGGTGTGATTTTGCATCAGCCATTCTACGTTTCCGGCGGTTGATGCTCACGGCAAATCAGCAACGAGTCTTCTTCACTTAATCTCTCTTTCGTCAGATTACAAAATCCCTGGCCGTCAATTTTTTGGTGGAACCGACAGCTATGGCAAAGACCAAAGCCAGGCACATTGTTGGTCCTCTGGATCCCGCGTAACAGTTCTAACAGCAGCTCTCTGAGTACGCTCGCCCGTTCACCCATTGCCGATTCACCCTCCACTAAAAACGTGGGGGGCAGCAGGGCTTCCAATAAGGTATTGGCCGACTCACTTAAGTGTAGATGGACGCTACGTTTATCACGGTCATCCGGTTTGCGAACAATCAACCCTTTGTTTTCCAACAGCTTCAGCGATTGCGACACGGTACCTTTGGTGAGACCAAGGTAGTCTGTCACGCCAAGCGGCGTATTGGAATAACGGTTACAACGGGCCAGATACATTAACGCACTAAGTTGTACTGGCTGAAGATCCACCAGTAAAGGATGCTGGCGAAACCACATCCGTGTCAGGCTGGAAAGCCGGTCAAGTACGTCGAAAAGTGACATGTCGGGCATAACAAATCCTCCTCGGCATATAGTATCGATTAAAAACTATATTGACAAAGAATAAAAGCAACGTACTATAAATTATAGTATCGAATCGATACTATAATTTAAAGGAGATGTATCATGACTAAAGCTCGTTTCTATCATGCAGGTTGCCCGGTTTGTGTTTCCGCAGAACAAGCTCTTCTGTAGCACTTGTCTGCGGATGTTGAAATCGATGTGGTTCATCTGGGAGAGCATCCTGATCGGGTTGCCGAGGCTGAAGTGGTTGGCGTGAAATCTGTACCGGCGCTGGTGATTGACGGCAATGTGCTGCATATTAATTTTGGCGCTCCCATTGAAGCGTTGAAATAGCTGGATAGTTCGGGAAGTTGCGTTGGCGATTTCCCGAATATACAAGACGTTGGGGAAGGTAACGCGATGAACACGACCGAAGAGTATCACCCGATAGATTGCGATCTTCATGATTATCTGGAAATCGCCTGCATGTACCACTATTGGTTGCGCACTGAACTAACGGATGGCACATGTTTTGATGCTAAAGCGCTGACGACGTGTACCACCGTGGAAAAAGAAGAATTTCTGGTAGTGGGGCAATCTGAAAATCAGCAAAAAATCCGTCTGGATTGTCTGTCAGCTATCACCGCGCTGACGCCAGGAGCGACGTTTAGCACAGTAAGTTTTCAGAGAGCCTGCCGCGGTTAGACGGTATAAATCCGAATGTCGTGCGCCTGGAATGCTGTGGCGTACTCTTTGCTGATGTTGTCCTCTACAACAATTACATCAATATTGCTGCTTTCGGTAACGACATATCGGGCGACGGCTGGGATTTTTTCAGCGGTTAGCGCGACGATAGTTTCATTACATTGTTTGATCACCGCTTTTTTGAACTCACAATCCGCGTAATCAAACCCCGTTAAGCCGGATTCAGGCGACATCGCACAGCCGCCAATAAATCCCTGATCGAATAAAATGTCCTGCACTTGTGCGATGGCGGAAGCTCCCACACACCCGCCTGAAGATCTCTGTACCGCGCCGCCCAGCATAATGACCTCAAACAGCGGTTTTTTTAGCAAAACGGCGGCAATCTCCGGTGAATTTGTCACCACGGTTAACGCTAGTTCGGCGGGCAGAGCTTCTGCCATCGCCAGATTGGTGCTACCCGTGTCGATAAAAATACAGCTTCCGGATTTGACCAGTCTGGCACATCGCTGCGCGATGTTGCTCTTTTTGGCCACATTAATACCCTTGCGCACGGCAATGTCTTCGGATTCAGGGAGTGCAATTACCGCGCCACCATAGACCTTCTTGCATACGCCATCTTTGCTCAATTCATGCAAGTCACGACGAATTGTATGTTCAGAAACGCCTAATCGGTTCGCGAGTTCAGAACAAATGACTCTGCCGTTTTCTTGCAGGATCTGATAGATAAGCGCCTGGCGCTGTTCCGGGAATGCGGCGTAATCGAGCATAGATACTCCAGGTAAAATAAACATCGAGCAATAAAGTGCATGATCGTGCATTATGATTAACGATGTCAACATCCCTTACAGGGACCGTACTATTCTGGATACAACGGAAAGAGGTAAGCTATGAAAATTGCGCATATGGCGTTATGGACACAGAATCTCGAGCAGCAAGCTCGCTTCTGGGGCTCATTTTTTGACGGTAAGATCAACGAGAAATACTGCAGTAAAACCAACCCTGGGTTTGAATCTTATTTTGTCAAAATTGGCGAGGATATTGCAATTGAGTTAATGACCAAACCGGGTCTTGTCGGGCAGCAACCTGACAATAATCGTTGCGGATGGGTACACCTCGCCATTTCTGTTGGCGGCAATGAAAATGTTGATGCCGTTGCAATGCAAGCGCAGAAACAGGGGATATTAGTCTCAGGTCCGCGCACTACGGGCGATGGTTATTACGAAGCGGTGATAAAAGATCCTGACGGCAATTTAATCGAGATTGTGGCGTAAGCCATCAATCAGTAACCTGCAAATAAAGAGTACCTGCTGCTTATTATTGATGAGCTCAGCTCATAAGTTTGTCCTTCTTTTCCTCTCTAATCACCGACACGTCGAGTCTCTATAATTTTACTGTTTTCAGCCCCCGGTGGTGCAATGTTGCCACCGCTCTGGAGAGTCGAATATGCAATACCAACTGGATGCGGGACTCACGCTCAATGAAGCACAGCTCTATGCATACTGCGGTTTCCCTCGCAGTCTGAACGGCCGGTCCTGCTATGCCCGTACGGTTTTTGATGAATGTCTTGCACGAACACCGCAGACATTATTCATACTGGAGTCACTATGAACGAACAATTTGATGGTAACAGCGTCTTTCCGCGAGGCGAGAAAAATGAAGCTTATGCGAAGTATTTCACTGGTGATAGCTATCTGACCATGCTCTCCATGGAAGGTGTGGTAATTGGCAATGTCGCATTTGAACCGGGTTGTCGTAACTTCTGGCATGTTCATCATGAGGGCGGACAAATATTGCTGGTGACCGGTGGTAGAGGCTGGTATCAGGAATGGAATCAACCGGCGCGCGAGCTGGAAACCGGTGATGTCGTGCATATTCCGGCGGGAATGAAACATTGGCACGGCGCTGCGTGTGATAGTTGGTTTGCCCATATCGCCGTGGAAATCCCTGCCCCTGGCGCGTCGAACGAATGGCTGGAACCGGTTAGCGACGCTGAGTACAACCTGCTGCCCTGAACTATGCTGGTTCTGGTAACACCTAATCCCTGAGGAGATCTCAATGGTCATGAACGTGAAGGGTTATGCTGCTCTGGCAGTGAAAGAAGATTTAGTCCCCCATAGTTTTGTTCGTCGTGACCCGCGTGAAGATGATGTGGTTATCGATATTTTATACAGCGGTGTTTGCCACTCGGATATCCACAACGCCTACAACGATTGGGGCGGTGCTAAATATCCGATGGTACCAGGGCATGAAATCATTGGCCGCGTGGTGCATGTTGGTAAATCGGTAACGAAATTCAACGTGGGCGATCTCGCAGGGGTAGGCTGCATGGTTGATTCATGTCAACACTGTAGCGCCTGTGAACAAGGGCTGGAACAATATTGCGAAGAAGGCAACACGCTAACGTATAACGATATCGACCGTCATGACGGTCTGCCCACTTTCGGCGGCTATTCTGACAAAATTGTCGTTACCGAAAAGTTTGTGGTGAAGGTCCCTGAAGGGATCGATTTACGCGGTGCGGCACCGCTGCTCTGCGCCGGGATCACGACATGGTCGCCTCTGCGCCATTGGCAGGTAGGCGAGGGCAGTAAAGTCGCGGTTGTTGGTCTGGGTGGACTTGGGCATATGGCAATCAAACTTGCAAATGCACTGGGCGCGGAAGTTACGCTGTTTACGCGTTCACCGGGCAAAGAAGCTGATGCCAGACGTTTGGGTGCCAGTCATGTTGTGCTTTCCACTGACAGTGAGCAGATGAAAGCGACAGCGAATCAGTTTGATCTGATTATCGATACTGTGCCCTACGTTCATGACCTGAACCCGTATATCCCAACCCTGGCACTAAGCGGTACGCTGGTGCTGGTTGGTTATCTCGGTGCGTTGGATCCGTTTCTGAATACGGTTCCCCTGATCCTTGGACGTAGGTCTGTGGCGGGTTCAGTTATCGGCGGTATTGCCGAAACGCAAGAGATGCTCGATTTTTGCGGTCAGCATGGTATTACCGCCGATGTCGAAGTGATCAATATTCAGGATATTAATCATGCCTGGCAGCGGATGTTGAAAAGCGATGTGAAATACCGCTTTGTAATTGATATTGCCTCATTGAAATAAGTACAAAAAAGACGCGGATTTCCGCGTCTTTTTTTGTTAGTGTGTCGACGGCGATGCTTCAGGATTATCCATATACAGCGTCTGGCTGGGGAACGCAAAGTCGGCGCCATTTGCCTGGACTATCGTGATAATCTTTAAATAAACGTCTTGCTGTACCGTGAGCCATTCCTTCCAGACGGTGGTTTTCGTGAAGCAATACACCATGATATTCAACGATGAATCGGCAAATTCATTAAAATAGACCAACAGAGTTTGTTTCTGGTCTATTCCTGGATGGTTTTGCAGCATTTCTCTGACCGACTCGACAACAGCACCGACTTTATCGGCATCCTCATATCGTAACCCGATCACCGTTTTAATACGCCGGTTGGTCATGCGCCCTGGATTTTCTACGCTGATGGAGGAGAAAATCGAGTTTGGCACATACAACGGACGATGGTCGAAGGTGTTTATTTTAGTCATTCGCCAGCCAATTTCGGCCACAGTGCCTTCAATATTGCGGTCCGGGGAGCGGATCCAGTCGCCGATGCTAAACGGTCTGTCGAAATAGAGCATAATGCCTGAGAAGAAGTTGCTCAGAATATCTTTCCCCGCCATACCCACAGCGATACCGCCGATGCCGCCAAAGGTTAACAGGCCGGATAAGCTCATACCGAAGTGTTCGCCATACAGTAAAATGATGGCAACCACGATGGTAATCTTGATGATACGCGACAAGATCCTCGCGCTGGTGATATCTCTACCTTTATTAATCTGCGTCTTTTCAAACTGATTAATCACCAGAAAAAGTTTGATGGTCAGGATTAACGCAATCAATGAGGTGCAGATAAAGTCGACCACGCTGGGGGAGATAAATTTCAGGCTGTAACTTTCGATAACGTTATTAGCAATGCTGCCAAACGTCCCAATGATAATGGCATAGACAAAAAATTGTGCGGCATGAAATATGAATCCTTTGCAGCGACGCTCTTCACGATGATACCAGACGCTCATCAGGACCAGCGCGGCACAGCAACTGAGAATTACCGTCAAATTAAACGCATTATTCATAAAC
Source organism: Citrobacter sp. ABFQG (assembly GCF_004322975.1). NCBI lineage: Bacteria > Pseudomonadati > Pseudomonadota > Gammaproteobacteria > Enterobacterales > Enterobacteriaceae > Citrobacter > Citrobacter sp. ABFQG. Next base: position 3,292,658 of record NZ_CP036435.1, on the reverse strand, counting down.
AGTTCAGCGATCATGATTCTTCCTGGCAACTCCATGTTATCTAAATATCATCTGACATCTTAATCCCCGGATATTTTACTCAGTTAGGGTGGTCAGATCATTAATCAAAAGGAGAGATAAATAATGCAATCAGCGTTATTTTCAGCGAAATAATGCTGACGTCAACCCTGTATGCGGTTTATGTAGCAGACAGTCAGTTGATGTCATGGTATTGTTAGCGCAAAGTAACAAGGTTTTCATCTGCAAAAGGACAGTACTATGATCATGGCTAAGCTGAAAACAGCGAAGGGACGGAAGTTTCTGTTGTGCCTGCTTGGAGTGTTTATTATCGCAGCGTCGGTCGTGACGCGCGCGACGATCGGCGGCGTTATTGAACAGTATGACATTCCGCTATCCGACTGGACCGCTTCAATGTATGCCATTCAATCTGCAATGATTTGTGTCTACAGCATGGTGTTTACGATTCTGTTGGCTATCCCGCTTGGTATCTATTTCCTCGGCGGCGAGGAGCAACACTAGGCGTTTAAAATGCCGGATGATATCGCCATCCGGCATTTTATTATGTGGTTAATCGTCTTCTTCGTCGTCCAGTTCAACTGGCGTCTGATATTCATCTGGCTTGATGACCAGCAGGTCACAGCGTAGATGATCGATAACCTGTTCCGCGGTATTACCAAGGAACGCGGCAGAAATACCGGTACGTCCGACGGTCCCCAATACCACAATACCTGCCTGTAGGTGCTCGGCTAAATCAGGAATGACCTCTTCAGGTAAGCCTTTTTCAACGTGCGTCACTTTCTCATCAATACTGAATTTCTGGCGTAGCGCCTTCATGGCCAGCAGATGCTGTCCACGGATTGCGTCGTTATAAACGCTGGGATCAAATTCAGGCAGTTCAATCGCGATGTTGATTGGCGTAACAGGGTAGGCGCCTACCAGATGCACTTCGGTATGGTTAACCTGTTCTGCAAGCTGTAGCGTCTCTTTGACCAGTTTTTCATTGAGCGCGTTGTGATAAGCCTCTTCACTGGCGAGGTTTACTGCAACCAGTGCTTTACCCCCTTCAGGCCATGGCTGGTCTTTCACCATCCATACCGGACTTGGACATTTACGCAATAAATGCCAGTCGGTTGGCGTAAATATTACGGCTTCGAGGCGGTCGTGTTGGTGCGCCATCTTGAGGACCAGGTCATGCTTGGCGCTGATGACTTCCTGGATAATGGCTTCAAAGGGTCGGTTATGCCAGACCACTTTAATCTCCAGAGGGATCCCTGCTTCGATATAGTATTTCGCTTGTTCACGTATCCATGCAGTTCGCTGGCTGATAACCCCCTGACGCATTGCCGTACGCTCATCGGGCGACAGCAGGGTAGTCATCTCATAGGAAAAGTCATAGATCGGCAAAAAGGCTTTAATTTTGCCACCAATCCGTTGATGCAAATAAACAGCTCGCCGTAATGCTGGTTGATCGTCCTGGTTCGGGTCGATGACGACCAGCATATTTTTATACATAGCCATACAGGGTCTCCTTACAACTGTCATCGCAGTTTGTAACTAAAAGAGTAACCCAATAATGTGGTTTGAAACAGGGAATAACCTCCTGCCAGATCAATAAATCGGGATAATTTAGCGATTTGACAGAAGGATAACAGAGAGGCTTGCGGAAAGATTACGCAACGTTACGCGTATGGCCAGCAAGAACTGCCAGCGCGTCGCTATTCTCAATAGTGATGTATTTGCCTTTCACCGCCAGCATACCGCTTTTCTGGAAACGACCCAGCAGGCGGCTGATGGTTTCAACCGTCAGACCGAGGTAGTTACCGATGTCGCCACGGGTCATGGTCAGGCGGAATTCACGAGGCGAGAATCCACGCTGGGCAAAGCGACGAGACAAATTGTAGATAAAGGCCGCCAGGCGCTCTTCAGCGTTTTTCTTCGACAACAACAGGATCATATCCTGGTCGCCTTTGATTTCGCCACTCATCAGACGCATCATCTGCTGACGCAGATTTGGCATTTTGCCGGACAGGTCATCAAGGGTTTCGAAAGGAATTTCGCATACCATCGAGGTTTCCAGCGCCTGAGCAAAGCTCGGGTGATGTCCGCTGCCAATCGCGTCAAAACCGACCAGATCGCCCGCCAGATGGAAGCCAGTAATCTGCTCATCGCCTTGTTCGGTAATGGTATAGCTTTTAATCGTTCCGGAGCGGATAGCATAGAGTGATTTAAGCTCATCACCTGCTTTAAAGAGCGTCTGCCCCTTTTGGATAGGCTTTTTGCGCTCGATGATGTTATCGAGCTGGTCAAGCTCATGCTCGTTAAGTGTGAACGGGATGCAAAGCTGGCTGATGCTGCAATCCTGGCAATGGATAGCACAACCGCCAGACTGAATGCGCCGTATAATTCGCTTTTCCGGGATCATAGGTCTGCTCAAGCCGTAATTGATATTTGTCAATTTTAACATCTTTTTGGTGAGCACGTAAGCCTGAGCTACTCCCAAGAGAGAATAATTCAAGCATAACTGGAGTGAATATTTGTATCTGCTTGATTAACCACAATTAATTTGGGATCGCATTATGCGGAAGTGTGATGGATAAGGCATTAATTGCCTGGAATCTAGAGTAGCAAATAACCTTCGTGACGCAATAACCACTCTTTTCGTTGTACGCCACCGGCATATCCGGTCATGGTGCCGTTACGTCCAATGACGCGATGACAGGGGACCACAATGCTTACTGGATTGGAGCCATTAGCTGCGCCGACGGCTCTTGCAGCACCGGGGCGTCCCAACTGTTCGGCCAGTTGACCATAATGCATGACCTGCCCGCAGGGGATAGTGCGTAACGCTTGCCAGACTTCACGCTGGAAAGGCGTCCCAGCGGTTGCCGTTTCCAGCGTGTCAATGATGCTGAGGTTTCCGGCAAAATACTCAGCGAGTTTGTCGCTTAATCCACCTGGGTTTTTGGCGGTAATGCGCTGATAACCTTCTGTGCGGTAATGAATATTAAGCAATTGTTCCATGCGATCGCTGTGCTGATCCCATTCCACTGCGCGCAGGCGAAATTGCTCATCACAAATAACCCACAGCGGGCCCAGCGGCGTGTCGATGGTGTCTTCCAGTAAGTTAAGCATCCGTTTCTCTCATTACAGCATTCAGGCGAGGCTACACATTATCACGCCAGTGACCGTCGCAGCTATACCTCTAAAAATGGATATCAACTTGTCGTGAGTAGATCGGTTCAGCGCGACGGATCCGGTTAATTATTGGAAATAACCGTAAACCGTTACCGGTATAGTTGTCGGTATAATAGTGCGCGGTTATGATAATGCCCGTCGCAATACGCTGGAGGATGAAACATGAACCTTGATGATGCATCGTTGTTTCTTGACGCTATGGGGGATGTTCAACCGCTGAAAAGCCATTCCGATGTACACTGGCAGCCCATGCGCAATCTTCGCACTCCGGCGCGTATCGATACGCTTCAACTGGATAATTTTCTCTCGACGGGATTTCTCGATATTGTCCCGTTAAGTGTGCCGCTCGAGTTTCGTCGCGAAGGTTTACAGAACGGTGTGACTGACAAGCTGCGAAACGGAAAATACCCGCAGCAGGCGAGTCTTAATCTTATTCGCCAACCTGTTGAAACATGTCGTCAGATGCTCTTTAGCTTTATTCTGCAGGCGCAGCAAGAAGGGTTGCGTAACGTGCTGGTGATACACGGCAAGGGACGTGACGATAATTCTCATGCCAATATTATTCGCAGCTACGTAGCGCGCTGGTTGACGGAATTTGACGACGTGCAAGCATACTGCGCCGCACTGCCGCATCACGGCGGCAGCGGGGCATGCTATGTGGCATTGCGTAAAACCGCGCAGGCAAAACAGGATAACTGGGAGCGTCACGCTAAACGTAGTCGCTGAACGACGTAATCATCAGGCGGCCAGCACTCTGTTCCTGCCTTCGTTCTTGGCTTTGTACAACGCGTCGTCAACACGTTTGAATAACTCATCGATACTTTCATTTGTTTCGTGCCGTGCTACACCAATGCTGACGGTAAAGCGGGGAAGGCCAGGGAGAGTCACCTTTGCCACTGTTGCACGGATCACTTCTGCGAGGTTGAGAGCGACATCCAGCGACGTTCGCGGCAGGAGCAGCACAAATTCTTCACCACCCCAGCGAAAAATAAGATCGTCTTTTCGCGCACAGGATTCCAGGGTGCGTGCCAGAGCACAAAGCACTTCGTCGCCTTTTAAATGGCCAAACAGATCGTTAATGCTTTTAAAGCGATCCGTATCGATCAACAACAGGCTGTAGTCCTGCGTCAATGATATCGCATGCGTCTGTTCCGGCTCGGTTACCTGATAAAAATGTCGGCGGTTAAGTAATCCCGTTAAAACATCTCGCAGGGCCGCACGCTCCAGCTCCTGTTCCAGCCGCTTTTGTTCGGTAATGTCATGAATAATGCACAACATCAGTTTATTACCGTAAATTTCGATCGGTCCGGCGTAGGTTTGCACATGACGGGAAGTCCCATCAGCCAGTTTATGGACAAAATGTAAAGGTTTATGGCCGCCGGGCAGATGGGCGATTTCATGCATCACCGGAAGTATATGGCGGCCCAGCATATTGATTTCCCATGTATGTTTCTGACACATCACATCATGAGTGTATCCATAAAAATTGAGCGCACTGAGGTTTGCATCCACGATCAACCCATCGCGTGACGGATCAATAAGTAACATTGGCGCGGAATTAGTCTGGAAGAAGCGTGCATAAAATCCCTGCTTTTTCCGCTGATAGGTTGCTGAACGGCTCGCTTTCAGACCCTGTGCAGTAGGCGTTTCAATGCCTTCGAAAAGGATGACTTCACCCATGCCTGGTAGGGGTTTAATGGAAAGGCGACTTGCCATCGCAATCTCTTCACCGTCGCGGTAAACCGTGAGAATTTCCACTACATGGTGATGATTTCTCAAGTCGCTGAGATACATAGTTAAATCATTTTGAGCATGCGTTGAAAATGTTCCCTTGCGGAGCGGGGAAAAACAGAGACCCTGCATTAGCTCCCGTGCAACGTTATTAGCGAACACCAGCTCTTCGGTATGTGGCAAAACAATCCACACCGGAATGGTTAATAAATCCAGTGAATGCAGCTCGGTTGTGCTCATCGATAATCCCGTTATTTTTATCTGCTGTGTTGCCTGTTAAATGGCGAATATTTTTAGATATTACGTCTCACAATGTTATTGATTGTCGGTGAGACAAGGGGTGTACAACTGGCTTTTGCTTGATACTGTTTTCTTGTTGTATCAGTTCATGAATCTTATGTGCTGGCAGCGGTTTTGCAAACAAGAAACCTTGCAGCATGCTACACCCCATCTGAGTAAGGAGTATTTCCTGTTCCTGGGTTTCTATTCCTTCTGCCACCACACGCATATTCATGGAGTGAGCTATGTCAATAATGGTAGACACAATTTTTGTGTTTTTGCTGTTCTCGCTGATATCTTTGACAAATATCCTGTCAATTTTTAATTCGCGCGCCGGAAGAGACTTCAGCATCAATATATTTGAATAACCTGTACCGAAATCATCAATAGATACGGTGATCCCCAAAGCAGAAAAAGCATTCAGGACTTCCACACTGCGTTTCAAATTTTTAAGGGCGGTGCTTTCAGTGAGTTCCAGCGTGAGGCAAGCAGGTGACAGTTGATACTGCGCCAGGGCGTTACAAACAACATCAATAATATCATGCTGTTCAAACTGGGCGGGTGAGAGGTTAACGGCGAGCGTCCATTCTGTATTTCCCTGTAATTTCCATTGATGCAACTGCAGGCATGCCTGCTGGATAACCCATTTCCCAACGGGAATAATCAGGCCCGTATCTTCCAACGCAGAAAGAAATTCGGCTGGCAGCAGCATGCCGCGTTCTGGATGATGCCAGCGTAATAATGCTTCAAAACCGGTTAGGGAATGATCTCCAGCGGTATATTTAGGCTGATACCATAGCTCAAACTGGTTGCGTTCAAGCGCTTGCGACAATTCTTGTAAAAATGTCGGCGGTGTATCCGCGATAGCTTCCATTTCCGGATGATAAATAGCCCAGCCGTTTCTGCCCGCCTGTTTGACATGATACATCGCCATATCGGCCTTCACTTTTAGCTCATGCAGCGTTGAGCCATGCTCAGGGTAAATACTGCTCCCCGCACTTAACGAAACCCGAATGGTATGTTCGAACAAGGTAAAGGGTTCACCGATCACATCGGCAATCCGCGTCAGCAGGGCGGAGATATCCTGCTGGTTGCAGTCTGGAACCAGTAGGATAAATTCATCGCCCCCCAGTCTTGCCAGCGTCATTGAGTCATCAAGGCAAGTGAAGATTCGCTGTGTACTGGCTATCAGTAGCTGATCGCCAATGTGATGTCCCCAGGTATCGTTAACGACTTTAAAACGATCGAGGTCGATAAATACCAACGCGAAATGCTGCTGATGCAGTTTAGAATGCCGCAGGCAGGCCAGTAAGCAGGTGTCTATTTGCGTACGATTAGCGAGACCGGTCAGCGCGTCGAAGTGAACCTGATGCTCAAGCTGGCAGTTCAACTGATGCAGATTGTCAGCCAGTCGGGAGGTACGGAGTTGCGAATCCACCAGCATGATCCCCAAAATAACAAGCGTGACGGCGCAGACCCAGATAGAAAGTTCCAGCGTGCTGAGACCATCGTGCGCAGTGTGTCCAAAATGGGTGAACGTAGCTGCTCCCATACCGGTGTAATGCATAGAGGCTATTGCCAGCGCCAAAATAAAGGCAGCAATAAGCCGATTTATTAGCGCTCGACGGCTATTTTGGCGTAAGTGAAAGGCCAGCCACAAACCCACGCCAGACGCAGCGACGGCAATAATCACGGAGAGCAGGATCAGCGAGCGATCCCAGGTTATAGCCACATGTTCGATAACGGCATACATACCAACGTAGTGCATTGTAACAACACCGGCACTTAATATGCTGGTAGCAATGAGCAGGCGTTTTGTTGATAGCGTATTACCAGAAATGGCGATATTGATGGCGACTGTCGCAGAAATGAGCGCAATAAAGAACGAAAACGCGGTGAGGGATAAATGGTAATTTATTGGCATACTCATTTTCATGGCCAGCATACCGATAAAATGCATCGACCAGATCCCCATACCCAGCGTAGCGCCGCCAGAGAGTCGCCAGAAGGTAGATTCACGTCTGCTGGAAATTGCCACTTTGCCCGCGCTGTCGAGAGCAATAAAGGAGGCAATAAACGCGACAATAAAGGAAATCCCAATCAATACAGGGTCCCACGACACGTGCAACATCTTACTACCTATCAAAAAAAAGACGTGATGATAAATTTAGCAGGTTTTGTCCAGTTAACCTGATAAAACCTGGGATGTTCTTGTGTTTTTACAATGACTATTAGGGGGAAGGGGCAAACATCGAAAATGATAGACCTTTACTTATACAAATATTCATCAGATTTATAATTCTGTGCATTTTATGCACACGACGTGCTTGTCATCACAATAATCTAACGACAAGCGCCAGTCTCATCCTTTGTAGGATAAAACACTTGGTTAATGTAAAGTAATAGTGTGATTACCTGTCTTAAGTGAAAGGATTGCAGACTCTCATTGAAAGTTCGTCTTTCGTCTCCGCGTTATGGAAATCTGCATTGCAGATGCTATAAAAAATAATATCCACGTTATTTCTTAGCGCACAGGACTAAAATGTTAAATGATATTAGCGTCAGAACCTTTATTATTTTATTTCTGCTCATTACGGCGGTCGCTCTCAATGTTTTTGAAATAATATTTTCCGCTCCCCCGGTAATTATCATTGGAACTAATTTGGTCAGTTTTACTTCTATATTATGTTTGTGGTGGTACATGACGAAATATTTGGTCGTGCCAATTAATACAGTTAAAAGAAGCATTGAGGAGGTAACCTCCGGGAATCTGGCGATTAGTATTCCAGAGTTTGGCAATAACTGTGCGGGGAGATTAATACCGGGCATTAATAGTTTATCAAGTAATATTTCAACACTCGTTAATGAGATCAGAACATCTTCGCAAACGGCGATGGCGCTCTCTGAACAGCTCGCGGAACGCAGCGCTGAGTTATCAGTAAAAACAGAGCAGCAATCCGGAGCATTAATGCAAACGGCTGCCAACATGGATGAAATAGCGGTCAGCACGCGTAACAATGCAGAGAATACGCAAATGGCGAGTGCTAAGGCCAATATTGCAACACTATCTGCCCGGCAGGGCGGTGATTTAATGGTGCAGGTCGCAACCAATATGCAGTCGATCACCGAGTGCGCCCAGCAGATGACAGAAATTATTACCCTGATAGATGGTATTGCATTCCAGACAAATATTCTGGCATTGAATGCCGCCGTAGAAGCGGCGAGAGCGGGAGAACATGGCAAAGGTTTTTCCGTGGTGGCCGGAGAGGTACGAATGCTCGCGCACCGTAGCGCAGATGCCGCTAAGAATATTAAACATCTGATTGCCCAAACTCATGAAAACGTTCAGCAAGGTGCGGCTATTGTGCGTGAAGCTGAAAAAAATATGCAGGATATTGTTGGTGGTGCCGGGCAATTAAACCAACTGATGGGCGAGATATTAACCACTACGCAGGAGCAGGAGAAAGGGATCATCAGTATTACTCATGCGCTCGCGGAACTGGAAAACGTTACCCAGAGTAACGCCATTATGGTGGATGAACTGTCTGACTCTTCGGATATTCTGAAAAATCAAGTGACTGACCTCCAGTCGCGAACGCACAAGTTTCGTTTAAGTCACGCTTTTGAATCTGAGAGACGCCAGCGGGCTTAACAGGGTGCCTCGCAACAAGCGCCACATTTGTCGGCGCTTTTTTTGTTATCAGATACTTTTATGAGTCATTTCAGCACAATGGGACAATGAGATATTGCTTAACATATTCTGACGGCTAGACTAACGAAAAAAGCTGAATGTTTGTGGAGGCGCTGTGGAAGCCATTAAGGGAACGGATGTTAATGTGCCGGATGCCGTGTTTGCCTGGCTGTTGGATGGGCGTGGTGGGGTGAAACCACTGGAAGATAACGATGTTATCGACACTCAGCATCCCTGCTGGCTGCATCTTAATTATACTCACCCTGAAAGTGCGCAATGGCTGGCGACAACGCCCTTACTTCCCAATAACGTGCGTGATGCGCTGGCGGGTGAAAGCACGCGCCCGCGTGTCAGCAGGGTAGGAGAAGGTACGTTAATCACGCTGCGCTGTATCAACGGCAGCACCGACGAGCGGCCTGACCAACTGGTAGCGATGCGTTTATATATGGATGAACGTCTGATTGTCTCAACGCGTCAGCGCAAAGTGCTGGCACTGGATGATGTGGTCAGCGACCTCCAGGAAGGTACAGGGCCGGCTGATTGTGGCGGTTGGCTGGTGGATGTTTGTGATGCGCTGACCGATCATGCCAGCGAATTTATCGAACAGTTGCACGACAAAATTATCGATCTGGAAGATAACCTGCTCGATCAGCAGATCCCGCCGCGTGGCTTCCTGGCATTACTGCGTAAGCAGTTAATTGTGATGCGCCGTTATATGGCGCCACAGCGTGATGTCTATGCCCGGCTGGCGAGCGAAAGGTTGTCCTGGATGACTGACGACCATCGGCGACGGATGCAGGATATCGCTGACAGGCTGGGGAGAGGGCTGGATGAAATCGATGCCTGTATTGCCAGAACCGGTATCATGGCGGATGAAATTGCGCAGGTGATGCAGGAGTCTCTGGCTCGCCGAACGTATACAATGTCATTGATGGCAATGGTTTTTCTTCCCAGCACATTCTTAACCGGGCTTTTCGGCGTTAACCTCGGCGGTATCCCCGGCGGTGGTTGGCAGTTCGGTTTCTCACTTTTTTGTATTCTGTTAGTGGTCCTGATTGGTGGTGTTACTTTATGGTTGCATCGTAGTAAATGGTTGTAACAACAACGTTTTTTAGTGACTTTTGCGCATGAAAACGTCCTGAATTTTGAGCGAGGTCAATAAACCATCTACCTATTCGGGGCAATATCTCTCTCGCAGGTGAATGCAACGTCAAGCGATGGGCGTTGCGCTCCATATTGTCTTACTTCCTTTTTTGAATTACTGCATAGCACAATTGATTCGTACGACGCCGACTTAGATTAGTCGGCTTTTTTTTGCCTGCAGGAAATCAGCGTCTACCCTAAAAGAGTCAACCTGAATGACTGGAGGAGTATATGACCTGTCTGATTGCAACTGCGCACACGGATTCGCTCCCGACTGACCCGGTTCCCATTCCCGATCCCATTCCTCGTCCGCAGCCAATGCCGGATCCGCCGCCGGATGAAGAACCTATTAAATTGTCGCATCGTGGGCGTAGATCTGCGAGGATACGCGCCTGCTGAATGTGAGTTTTTACCGCGAGATTAAATTGTGACCGCTTTTTCAACCCTGAATGTTTTACCTGCTGCTCAACTCGAGAACCTTAACGAGCTGGGTTATCTTGAAATGACGCCTGTTCAGGCTGCCGCATTACCGGCAATCCTGGCGGGGAAAGATGTTCGCGTGCAGGCTAAAACCGGCAGTGGCAAAACGGCTGCTTTTGGTCTTGGGCTATTACAGCATATTGATGCCGCGCTGTTTCAGACGCAGTCTCTGGTGCTGTGCCCAACCCGAGAGCTTGCCGACCAGGTGGCGGGTGAACTGCGTCGTTTAGCGCGCTTTCTGCCAAACACCAAGATCTTAACGCTATGCGGTGGGCAGCCCTTTGGTGCACAGCGTGACTCTCTGCAGCATGCACCTCATATTATTGTCGCCACGCCGGGGCGTTTACTCGACCACCTGCAAAAAGGCACCGTTTCTCTGGAAGCCCTGAATACGCTGGTTATGGATGAAGCCGACCGCATGCTGGATATGGGCTTTAGCGATGCGATTGATGATGTCATTCGCTTTGCACCAGCTTCTCGCCAGACCTTGCTGTTTTCTGCGACCTGGCCGGAAGCCATTGCCGCCATCAGTGGCCGGGTGCAACAAAATCCATTAACCATTGAAATTGATACGGTCGATGCGTTACCGGCGATTGAACAGCAGTTTTTCGAAACCTCCAGCCACGGAAAAATTCCGCTGCTGCAAAAATTGCTCAGCCAGCATCAGCCTGCTTCATGCGTCGTTTTTTGCAACACCAAAAAAGACTGTCAGGCCGTGTGTGACGCATTGAATGCGGCGGGGCAAAGCGCACTTTCACTGCATGGCGATCTTGAACAGCGCGATCGCGACCAGACGCTGGTGCGTTTTGCCAACGGCAGCGCACGCGTTCTGGTTGCCACCGATGTGGCCGCACGTGGCCTGGATATTAAATCACTCGAACTGGTAGTTAACTTCGAACTGGCGTGGGATCCGGAGGTTCATGTCCATCGTATCGGACGTACCGCGCGAGCCGGTAACAGCGGTCTGGCGATTAGTTTCTGTGCGCCGGAAGAAGCACAGCGTGCCAATATTCTTTCTGAAATGCTGCAATTGAAGCTGAACTGGCTGCCAGCGCCAGCTAACGTGTCAATCCTGCCGCTGGAAGCAGAGATGGCGACATTATGCATTGATGGTGGCAAAAAGGCTAAAATGCGTCCTGGTGATGTTCTGGGGGCTCTGACCGGTGATATTGGCCTGGATGGCGCCGATATCGGCAAAATTGCCGTTCATCCGGCACACGTCTATGTCGCCGTTCGCCAGAACATAGCGCACAAGGCGTGGAAACAATTGCAAAACGGTAAGATTAAAGGCAAGACTTGCCGAGTTCGTTTATTGAAATAAATACCCATTGGAGTGCCTGATGGCGCTCCGCTTATCAGGCCTACAACGGGTATATGCTCGTTGTAGGCCTGATAGGGCGTTTACATAATCGACTTACTTCACTTCCACCACGTTCAGGCGTAACTCATCCAGTTGAGCATCATCTTCTTCTGGCTGCCAACCCGCAGGCTGCAGCGGGATCTCTTCACGATCGAACGCTAAATCACCGCCGTCCACAACCTCTGAACCGTGCTTAATGCCTTTAAAATCGAACAGATTGATATCGCTCAGATGTGAAGGCACAACGTTCTGCATCGCACTGAACATGGTTTCAATCCGACCTGGATAGCGTTTGTCCCAGTCACGCAGCATGTCAGCAATGACCTGACGCTGCAGGTTAGGCTGTGAGCCACACAGATTGCACGGAATAATCGGGAAACCTTTCGCTTCGGAGAAGCGCTCGATATCTTTCTCACGGCAGTAAGCCAGCGGGCGGATCACGATGTGCTTACCGTCATCACTCATCAGCTTCGGCGGCATACCTTTCATTTTTCCGCCGTAGAACATGTTTAAAAACAGCGTTTGCAGGATGTCGTCGCGATGGTGGCCGAGCGCAATCTTGGTGGCACCTAACTCGGTTGCCGTACGGTACAGAATGCCGCGACGCAGGCGAGAGCAGAGCGAGCAGGTCGTTTTGCCTTCAGGGATTTTGTCTTTGACGATCCCGTAAGTGTTTTCTTCGACAATCTTGTACTCAACGCCCAGCTGTTCCAGATACTCCGGCAGAATGTGCTCTGGGAAGCCAGGTTGTTTTTGATCGAGGTTAACCGCAACCAAGGAAAAACTGATCGGGGCGCTTTGCTGCAAATTACGCAGGATCTCCAGCATGGTATAGCTGTCTTTCCCGCCGGAAAGACACACCATAATGCGATCGCCGTCTTCGATCATATTGAAGTCGGCAATGGCTTCGCCCACGTTACGACGCAGACGTTTTTGCAATTTGTTCAGGTTGTATTGTTCTTTCTTGCTAATATCTTGATTTTGCGACATTTAATAGAGGCTCAATTCATAGTGTGGCATCAGAAGAGTATGCATCACGCCGGATAGTCCGGCAAAAGAAGTCTGATATAAAAACTGTGGCGTGTATGGTACGGATAAGCGGGAAAAATGTCAGCACATTTAGGACAGGAATCGTGGGGTATAAGTGGTAGAAACAAAAAGCCCGCAGCGATGTGCGGGCCTGAAAGCTTAGCGGACTACCAGTACCGAACACTCCGCATGACGCACTACTGCTGCGGCGTTAGAGCCCAGCAGGTAGGTGGTGATGTCAGGTCGGTGTGAGGCAATAATGACCATATCAGCCGGTAATTTTTTGGCGATCTCCAGAATCTTATCTTTCGGCGCACCTTCTGCGACATGAATGTGCACTCTGTCCGTTGGGATATTGAACTTCTTGATAATCTCTTCCAGTTGAGATTTTGCTTCGGCTTTCAGATCGTCCATGGCCGGTAACTCTGCCGAGTAGGCCAGTCCCAGAGAAGCGTAGTAGGGCAGTGACGGAATTACGGTCAGAAAATGGACCTGCGCATCGTCAATTTTGGCCTCTGCTTCAACATGGGCAATAACGCGTTGAGTTAATTCTGAGTCTGAAATATCGATGGGTACAAGAATCGTTCTGTTCATAAAACCTCCTGTTTAAGTATCCACCTAAAGCTTACCGCGTAATGGCACTTTATGTACAATGACAAAGATCACATTTTGGCATCACTTTATTTTGATTTCAGGAAACTTGCCTTTTATTACGCCGTCGTAAAATCGACCTTTCGAGACCACGCTCAGGAAATCACGAAAAATACGGGCAGGGACAGGCTGATATTGCAGGGTAGCCAATTGGTGAAAGCGAATTTCCAGCGTGTGAGAGGATTCGTCATAGCCGACGGATGCAATACGGGATGATTTTACAGGATGATGATTCATTGCAGGTATCCTCTACTACAGGTCTTAATGCAAGATATCATCTATCAGAGAGATGTTTTAACGCAACAGATATAATGTTTTGATCTGGATAAAACAGAATTGTTAGAACATAAAGAGAGCCCGCTGTTGCCAGCGGGCTGACGGATTAGAACTGGTAAACCATACCCAGTGCTACAGTGTCATCAGTAGAGATGTCATTGCGAGTGTAGAAGCTGTCGTCTTCGTCCAGCAGGTTGATTTTGTAATCAACATAGGTGGAGAAGTTTTTGTTGAAGTAGTAAGTAGCGCCTACAGAAGCATATTTGACCAGATCTTTGTCACCGCTTGTTCCTGCTGGGCTTGCAGCAGTACCTGGCATAGTCAGATCCTTACCTTTAGACATCAGGAAAGAAACTTCCGGACGCAGACCGAAGTCGAACTGGTATTGCGCAGTCACTTCAAAGTTCTGAGTTTTGTTGGCGATAGTATTATCACTACCGTCAGAACCACCATACGGAGTCATATTGCGGGTTTCAGAGTACATGGTTGCCAGGTAGATATTGTTCGCGTCGTATTTCAGACCAGCAGTCCATGCGTCAGCTTTATCACCACCTGCAGTTGAATGGTTTACCTGCTCGTTAGTACGGTCAGAAGAAGTGTATGCGGCACCGAAGCTTACGCCCATACCCAGATCGTAGGTAGAGGAGATACCGAAGCCGTCACCGTTAGAGTTCTTCATGTTACGATCGTCGCCACCGTTATTGGTGCCTTCTTGTTCTGGTGACTGATTTTCGTTCGCGCCTTGGTACTGCAGCGCAACGTTCAGACCGTCAACCAGACCAAAGAAGTCGGTGTTACGGTAGGTTGCAACACCGTTTGCACGACCGGTCATGAAGTTGTCTGCTTTGGTGTAAGAGTCGCCACCGAATTCTGGCAGCATATCGGTCCAGCCTTCAACGTCGTACATGACGCCGTAGTTACGGCCGTAGTCGAATGAACCGTAGTCGCCGACTTTAATACCTGCGAATGCCAGACGAGTCCAGGAGTCGCCTTTATCGCCTTCGGTGCCGTTGGCCTGAACCTGATATTCCCACTGGCCATAACCGGTGATCATATCGTTAACCTGAGTTTCGCCTTTGAAGCCCATACGCATATAAGTCTGATCGCCATCGCTGTTAGCATCGTCAGAGAAATAATGCAGGCCGTCTACTTTACCGTAGAGATCTAATTTGTTGCCGTCTTTATTATAAACTTCAGCAGCGTGAGCAGCGCCTGCAGCCAGCAGGGCAGGAATTATGAGAGCCAGTACTTTTCTGTTCATTGAAATAATCCTTTAGTTTTTTTATTAACCTGTGACTACCCATGTAGGGAGTAAAAGCATGCTAAAGGAGAAGTTCCGTAAAGAGATAAATATGAATTGTTACGCCTTAAGTAAAACCTTAAATAAATAATTCTACGGAAATGATGATAATTGCGATGAATGTGTTGCGTGAAAATATATAAAATAAAAATTATACAATTGAATTTTGTTGGGCTATTCTGCGCGTGTTATATGCCTTTATTGTCACGTTTTATTTTTCGTTGGTATATTGATGGTAATTATTAATTAGCCAGCGAATAAATTGACAAGCCCGAACAACTGTTCGGGCTTTTTTTTGGTTCCAGGCAAATACTGAGATAAATGTATTACTCGGCACCGCTCTTTTCTGCTTTACCTGCCAGTTGGGCCAGGAAGTCGTAGCGTTTTTGCAGATCGGCGGCGGCGTCTTTCCACAGCTGCTCAGCAACTTCTGGCTGTTGGGCATTCAGGCGGCGGAAGCGCTGCTCGTTAAGCAATGTTTCGGCCAGCGCGTCTGACGGTGGGCGAGAGTCCAGCGCCAGCGGCAATTTACCTTCATTTGCACGACGCGGATCAAAGCGGTACAGCGGCCAGAATCCGGTCGCCGTCAGCTGGCGCATCTGATCGTGGCTTAGCGCGAGATCGTAACCGTGCTCCTCACATGGGCTATAGGCGATAATCAGTGACGGACCTGGATAGGCTTCCGCTTCCTGAATCGCTTTCACTGTCTGGTTCAACTGTGCGCCCAGAGAGATCTGCGCGACATAAACATGCCCGTACATCATCATACTGACGCCAAGATCTTTACGCGCCTTGCGCTTGCCGTGTTCGCCAAATTTGGTGACAGCCCCGAGCGGTGTGGCTTTCGACGCTTGTCCACCCGTGTTGGAGTAACATTGAGTATCCAGCACCAGAATATTGACGTTCTCGGTCAGACTCAGGACGTGATCCAGACCGCCAAAACCAATATCGTAAGCCCAGCCGTCGCCGCCAATCAGCCAGATGGATTTCTCGACCAACGCGTCGGCATCGGTTAACAGCTGCTGTGCGCCTTCGACATCTTTCAGGTGCTGGCGCAGCGCGGCAACTTGTTCACGGCGTACTTCTGGCGTCGCTTCAGCGTGCAGGGCGTCATTCAGTTCAGCCGGAATGTTATCGGCAAACTGTTCCAATAAACGCATAACGCGCACACGGTGCTGATCTACCGTCAGACGGAAGCCCAGACCGAACTCGGCGTTATCCTCAAACAGTGAGTTTGCCCACGCGGGCCCACGACCGTTAGCGTCGGTGGTATACGGCGTTGAGGGCAGGTTACCGCCATAAATCGATGAACAGCCGGTCGCATTGGCGATCAGCATGCGGTCGCCGTACAGTTGCGTAAGCAGCTTGATATACGGCGTTTCACCACAGCCCGAGCAGGCGCCGGAATATTCAAACAGCGGCGTTATCAACTGTGAGGTACGAATATCAATGCGTTCCAGTTTAGTGCGGTCTATTTCCGGCAGATTGAGGAAGAAGTCGTAGTTAACTTTTTCTTCTTCAACATGCTCAAGGCGCGACATCATATTGATGGCCTTGATCTCCGGATTCTGCCTGTCTTTCGCCGGGCACACTTCGACGCACAGATTACAACCGGTGCAATCCTCAGGCGCAACCTGCAGGACATATTTCTGACCGCGCATATCGCGTGATTTCACATCCAGAGAATGCAGGCTGGCAGGGGCGTTTTCCATCGCTTCTGGTGAAACCACTTTGGCGCGGATTGCCGAGTGCGGGCAAGCGGCAACGCAGTGGTTACACTGGGTACACAGCTCTTCCTTCCAGATGGGGATCTCTTCGGCGATATTGCGTTTTTCCCAACGCGTGGTGCCCATTGGCCAGGTGCCGTCTGGCGGCAGCGCGGATACGGGAAGAGCATCACCCAGACCGGCGAGCATTGCCGCGGTAACGGTTTTCACGAAATCCGGCGCGGCATCAGAAACCACCGGTGGGCGGTTAGCGCTGTGCGGGTCAACTGGCTGGAGTGCCACTTCGGCGACGGATTCACGCGCCAGAGCCAGCGCCTGCCAGTTACGTTCAACCAGATCCTGACCTTTACTGCTATAGCTTTTCGCAATAGCACCCTGCAATTCAACCAACGCGCTGTCGCCGGGTAAGATTTGCGTCAAATGGAAGAATGCCATTTGCATAACGGTGTTAATACGCGCTGCCAGACCGCATTCGCGAGCGATTTTGGCCGCATTAATCACGTAGAAACGGGCCTTCTTCTGATTCAGTACTGCCTGAACTTCCTGCGGCAAACGCGCCCAGACTTCATCCACGTTGTAAGGAGTATTAAGCAGGAAGATCCCGCCTGGTTTCAGGCGCTCGGCCATCTGATACTTATCGATAAATTGTAGCTGGTGACAGCCAACAAAATCGGCTTGTGAAACCAGATACGCTGATCGAATAGGCTGCTCGCTGACGCGCAGGTGAGAAACCGTCAGACCGCCTGCTTTTTTCGAGTCATACACGAAATAACCCTGCGCATACCACGGCGTCGAGTTACCGATAATCTTGATATTATTTTTGGTGGCCGACACGCTGCCGTCACTGCCCAGACCGTAGAACAGCGCTTCGAGCTTCGCGGTACCGGGCAGGGTGTTTTCCGGTAGCGGTAGTGACAGGTTGGTGACATCATCATAGATACCAACCGTAAAGCGAGGTTTCGGCTTCGCGCTACTCAGCTCAGTAAATACCGCCATGACGCAGTCCGGGCCAAACTCTTTGGAGGAAAGGCCATAACGCCCGCCAATTACGCGTGGTAGGGTTTCCCGCTCTCCGCAGTTAAAGGCTTCCGCCAGCGCGGTCATTACATCCAGATACAGCGGTTCTGCCTGGGCACCCGGCTCTTTAGTGCGATCCAGAACGGCGATGCTGCGTACGGTTTCCGGCAGGGCGCGCAGTAAATGTTTGGCAGAGAATGGGCGGAACAGCCGAACTTTCAGGACGCCAACTTTCTCTCCACGAGCAAGTAACTCTTCGACGACTTCTTCGCAGGTACCAATTGCAGAACCCATCAAGATAATGACACGTTCCGCCTGTGGATGACCGTAATACTCAAAGGGTTGATACTGGCGGCCCGTCGCCGCGGCGAAGTCGTTCATCGCCTGTTCGACGTTTTCGTAAACCGCGTTGTACCAGGGATTTGTCGCTTCACGCGACTGGAAGTAGGTATCCGGGTTCGCAGATGTCCCGCGAATAACGGGATGTTCAGGGTTCAGCGCGCGGGCACGATGCGCATCAATTTCAGCTTGCGGCATCAGGCTGAGGATCGTGTCATCGGCCAGCGGCACAATTTTATTGATTTCATGCGATGTGCGGAAACCATCAAAGAAATGAATAAACGGAACCCGACTTTTCAGAGTGGCCATTTGTGAAATGAGCGCAAAGTCCTGTGCTTCCTGCACGCTGCTGGCACACAGCATCGCGCACCCTGTCTGGCGCACTGCCATTACGTCGGAATGGTCACCGAAGATAGACAGCGCATGAGTAGCAATGGTACGCGCGGCAACGTGCAGCACAAATGGCGTCAACTGACCGGCCAGTTTGTACAGCGTTGGGATCATCAGCAACAGGCCCTGCGATGAGGTAAACGACGTAGAGAGCGCACCGGTCTGCAATGCACCGTGAACGGTCGCGATTGCGCCGCCTTCTGACTGCATTTCTACGACGCGAGGGGTATCTCCCCAGACGTTTTTAAGCCCGTTTCCGGCCCAGGCATCTGCCTGTTCAGCCATTGTCGAACTGGGCGTAATCGGGTAGATGGCGATAACTTCGCTGGTACGAAATGCGACTGAAGCAACCGCACCATTACCGTCAATTGTGATCATACTGACACCCTTACATTGCGCAAAAAGAGGGACTCGCGTAACTGCGGCGAATCCTGTAGTTATCTTTCTATTTTAGCAAAAGCGCTAAAGACAGATTTTCGCTTTTGTGTCCTGGGAATAATCAGAATGAATGGTTTGATCAAAGGAGTAGCCAAAAAATTGCCAGAAAATGTAAATAGCACGCATAAATGCGCATTTTGCCTCTCGACGGCAGTGTTTCCGCTGCCTATTATTTATGGCTGTGTCGTTTGGTTAATATTCAGAGGGGAGTAAGATGCGCGCAGCGTTTTGGGTAGGGTGTGCCGCGTTATTATTATCGGCGTGCAGCAGTGAACCTGTTCAGCAGGCAACCGCCGCTCATGTCGCACCGGGAATGAAGGCCGTAATGTCCAGTTCTGGAGAGGCAAATTGCGCCATGATTGGAGGTTCGCTCTCCGTGGCACGCCAACTGGATGGTTCTGCCATCGGCATGTGTGCATTACCTAACGGCAAACGCTGTAGTGAGCAGTCGCTTGCCGCCGGAAGCTGTGGGAATTATTGAGCCACTGCTTTTATTACATTAAATCTGCCAGTTTAAACGTCAACGTTTGTTCTGCCGTAGCCAGTGTTAACTGGTCAGCAGTCAGATCAACTTGTGCGCCTTGCTTAAACATCTCGCTGACGATGCCGTCGAGCGCGTTAAGCTGTGGATCGGCGCACATCATGCGCGTCATTGCCATGTCTTTCACTTTTAATTCACCGTCGGACAGCTTGCCCTGACCATGGAACTGATTACACATTTTTCCCGACACCGTCATATTTTCACCGAAACTTAATTCAGGTGGGTTATTGGCGACGGTTACCGGCTTACCATTGACGCTCTGCAAAACGAAGCGGTGATGCTGCAACTGTTCGCGATTGACGGACACTTTTCCATTGCTCACACAGCCAGCCATCAGCATGCTGAGCGCAATCAACGTGACAACTTTCTTCATTCTATTTCTCTGGGTTTGTGACGGGAATACATTCAATATAATAATGATACTGAGTGTTTTATCATCGGTGATTGTCTGAAAATGCTCCCCTGAATCCAGGGGAGCACGGAAATCAGAAGAGGGCGTTTGGACAGGTTTCGCCTTTGGAGATTTGTGCCAGATTCTGTAGCGTAGTCTCAGAAATGCTGGTTAACGCTTCGGCGGTCAGGAACGCCTGGTGCCCGGTAAACAGCACGTTATGACAGGCCGACAGACGACGGAACACATCATCCTGAATCACGTCATTGGATTTATCTTCAAAGAACAGATCGCGTTCGTTTTCATACACGTCCATACCCAGAGAACCAATTTTCTGGTTTTTCAGCGCATCGATAGCGGCTTGCGAGTCGATCAATGCACCACGACTGGTGTTAATAACCATCACGCCGTTTTTCATTTGCTCAAAGGCTTCGTGATTGAGCAGATGATAATTCTCCGGTGTTAACGGGCAGTGCAGAGAGATGACATCGGACTCGGCAAATAGCGTTTTAAGATCGACATATTCAACGCCTAACTCCAGCGCAGCAGCGCTTGGGTAGGGATCAAACGCCAGCAGGCGCATACCAAAACCTTTCAGGATCCGCAGGGCCGCAATACCGATTTTACCGGTACCGATCACCCCAGCCGTTTTGCCATACATGGTAAAGCCGGTCAGCCCTTCAAGAGAGAAGTTGGCATCACGGGTACGCTGATAAGCGCGGTGAATGCGGCGATTCAGCGTCATCATCATGCCAATCGCATGCTCAGCGACGGCTTCCGGTGAATAGGCTGGCACACGTACGACCTGCATACCCAGCTCTTTTGCAGCGTCGAGATCGACGTTGTTGAACCCGGCGCAACGTAGCGCGATATATTTCACGCCATGCTTTTTCAGCTCTTCCAGAACAGGGCGGCTACCATCGTCGTTGACGAAAATGCACACGGCTTCGCAGCCATGGGCGGTTTTGGCTGTTTTTTCCGTCAACAGAAAGTCAAAGAATTCAAGTTCAAAACCAAAAGCCTCGTTAACCTGCTGCAGATACTTCTTGTCGTACTGTTTTGTACTATAGATGGCGAGTTTCATAAGACTTTCTCCAGTGATTTTGACGTCACATTAATCCAATTCAAATTATTTTACAAAATATAAAAAGTTATTGATAGTCATAGACGTAATGAATAATTCCAACGTATATCTGGTTAGTGTGGGCAGATTACGCGTTTTCAACAACTGGAGAATTTTCATCCAGCTCATGCCGGTAAAGACAACGTGGTTAAAAAGCCAGCCGAATCACATCCTGACAGCTACGCTTATACAGGTAGCAAATATCGGGAGGAGTCATGCTAACTCATTCTGAAGCAAAACGATGGGCCACCTTAATGCTGAAGGCGGCATTATGCGATGGTATGAAACCTGATGAGATTTCCCGGCAGGTACATCTGGTCTGCGATCATCATGGTAGGGAGTGCCTCGAAGAACTCATTGAAGAAATTCTGATAGAAGCTGGTCGTATAGGACCTAAACATAGCGATGGACAACTGAGGCCCCATTGAGTCTGAATCTTAATATCCCCGACGGCACGTGTAACAGCGTGCCTATAAAACGGTTATCTATCCTTAATGTGGGCATATCCAGTTAAACATGCCACAATACAGGCCTAAACCGGCTTAAATTTTTGCTAAATCAGGATATTAACTACCCATGAAGGGTAAATATAAAGCCGTTCTGGCACTCCTCTTATTATTGATTCTCGTGCCGCTGACGCTAGTGATGACGCTTGGCCTGTGGGTGCCTACGTTGGTGGGTATCTGGTTACCCGTTGGAACACGCATCGCGCTGGACGAGAGCCCGCGGCTGACACGGCATGGGTTACATATACCTGAACTCCGCTATCTGGTTGAAGATTGTCCGCTAGCGCGTATTACTCAGGCGGATCTGTCTCACCCCAGCCGCTGGTTGCTGAATGTCGGGACCATCGAGCTGGACTCAGCTTGCCTGGCCAAATTGCCACAGACAGAGCCGTCGCCAGTAGCGCCCAAAACGCTGGCTGAATGGCAGTCAATGCTGCCTAATACCTGGATTAACATCGACAAACTTATTCTCTCTCCATGGCAGGAATGGCAGGGAAAACTGTCACTCTCGCTCACTCCCTCCACTCAACAGCTGCGTTACCAGGGGGAAAAAGTTAAATTCCAGGGGCGTTTGCACGGGCAAAACCTCACAGTAACTGAGCTGGATGTTGCGGCATTTGAAGGCCAGCCGCCGGTAAGACTGGTCGGTGAATTCACTATGCCACTGGTGCCCGATGGACTGCCGGTAAGCGGTCATGCGGTTGCGACGTTAAGTTTGCCGCAAGAACCTACGCTTGTGGACGCCGAACTGGAGTGGCAACAAAACAGCGGACAACTGATCGTCATGGCGCGGGATAATGCCGATCCGCTGCTGGATCTCCCCTGGGAAATCACCCGCCAACAGCTGACTATCAGCGACGGACGCTGGAACTGGCCTTATCAGGGATTCCCGTTAAGTGGCCGGCTGGGCATGAAAGTTGAAAACTGGCAGGCAGGACTGGAAAACGCGGTGGTGAGTGGGCGTCTGAACGTTCTGACGCATGGCGACGCCGGTAAAGGAAATGCCGTATTAACGCTGGGGCCGGGTAAGCTTGGCATGGATAGTAGCGAGATGCCGCTACAGTTGACCGGTGAGGCGAAACAGGGCGATCTGATCTTCTACGCGAAATTACCCGCGAGACTCACCGGAAGTCTGAACGATCCGCAGCTGGCTTTTGAGCCAGGCGCGCTGCTGCGTTCCCGTGGACGGATTATTAACTCGCTGGATATTGACGAAATCCGCTGGCCGCTGGCTGGTGTCAAGGTGACCCAGCGCGGGGTGGACGGGCGTTTACAGGCTATTTTACGCGCTCACGAAAACCAGATGGGCGGCTTTGAACTGCATCTCGATGGTCTGGCCAATGATTTCCTTCCTGACGCCGGTCGCTGGCAGTGGCGATATTGGGGCGAAGGCAGCTTTACGCCGATGCATGCCCGCTGGGATGTGGCAGGCAAGGGCGAATGGCACGACAACACCCTGAAGCTATTTGATCTTTCTACCGGATTCGATCATCTGCAATACGGCACCATGAAAGTGGAGAATCCGCGTCTGGTGATGGATGAACCGATCGTGTGGGTGCGGGACGCGGCACAGCCGACGTTTAGCGGCGCGTTGTCGCTGGACGCAGGGAACACCACCTTCACCGGGGGAAGCGTGTTACCACCATCGACGCTGAAGTTCAGCGTCGATGGTAGCGATCCGACAATCTTCCAGTTCAAAGGCCAGCTTCACGCTGGGGCGATTGGGCCCGTACAGTTGAATGGTCGTTGGGACGGTATCCGCCTGCGCGGACAGGCCTGGTGGCCAAAACAATCGCTCACCGTATTCCAACCGCTGATCCCACCTGACTGGAAAATGAAGCTACGAGAAGGTGAGCTGTATGCGCAGGTCGCGTTTTCGGCAGCCCCGGAGCAGGGCTTTGAAGCGGGCGGTCATGGAGTGTTAAAAGGCGGTAGCGCCTGGATGCCCGATAACCAAATCAACGGTGTCGATTTTGTATTGCCTTTCCGGTTTAGTGAAGGTGCATGGCAACTGGGTACGCGTGGACCTATTTCATTGCGTATTGCGGAAGTGGTGAATCAGGTGACGGTGAAAAATATCGCCGCCGATCTGCAGGGGGCATACCCCTGGAGTGAAAACAACCCGTTACTGTTGAGCGATGTCAGCGCTGACCTGCTGGGGGGCAAAATCATCATGCAGCAACTGCGGATGCCGCAGCACGATCCGGCCTTATTGCGAGTGCAGAATATCTCTTCCAGCGAGCTTATCAGTGCGGTTAACCCCAAACAGTTCGCCATGTCTGGCCCGGTCAGTGGCGCGTTGCCATTATGGCTGGATAATGAAAAATGGATCATTAAAGACGGCTGGTTGACTAATCCAGGGCCGATGACGTTGCGTATTGATAAGGATACCGCTGATGCGGTCGTCAAAGATAACATGGCGGCGGGGGCGGCCATTAACTGGCTGCGTTATATGGAAATAAGCCATTCGTGGACGAAAATAAATCTGGATAACCTCGGTGTCTTAACCATGCAGTCAACCGTGACTGGCAATAGTCGGGTGGATGGCAAAGTAGGTACAGTTAATTTGAATTATACCCACGAGGAAAACGTCTTTACGCTATGGCGCAGCTTGCGTTTTGGCGACAATTTACAGGCATGGCTTGAACAAAATGCAGCGCTGCCGGAAACCCATTGCCCGGAAGGCAAGGAATGTGAGGAACAACAATGAAAACGATAGCTGCCATGCTGGGTCTGCTGGCTTCATCTCTGTTGGTAGGGTGCACTCCCAGAATCGAAGTGGCTGCGCCAAAAGAGCCCATCACTATTAATATGAACGTCAAAATCGAGCATGAGATCCATATCAAAGTTGATAAAGACGTCGAAAGCTTATTGAAATCGCGCAGCGATTTGTTCTGAGGTCATGATGAGAAAACAGTTTGCAGTGGCGCTGGTCGTTCTGAGTTTACTCAGTAGCAATGCGTGGGCATTGACCCTGAATGAAGCCAGAACTCAGGGTCGAGTAGGAGAAACGCTCAATGGCTATCTGGTTGCATTGCAAACCGATGCCGAAACGCAGGCACTGGTGAGTGAGATTAATAAAGCGCGCAACGCCAGCTATCAGCAACTGGCAGAGAGCAATAATATTCCGCCAGATGAAGTGGCAAAAATGGCCGGGCAAAAGCTGGTTGCTCGCGCTAAACCGGGTGAATACGTTCAGGGTATAAATGGTAAGTGGTTGCGGAAAGAATAAATCTCTTTGTACACAACCCCTGGTCACGACGCTGACTTACTCATCGACATCGCAATAGTTGCCACACGGCATAAAATGGATGCTGATATAGTCCAACACCGGTCGCGTTGTGGGGTGAAATCATGTGGCTTCTCAAGTGGTATGTCTGGAATCGTTGGGTATTCAAACTGTTAAGCCGGGATGTCGCGGAGCCTGAACAATTTTTGCTTCATTGCTGGGAAGAGAATCTGGCGAAATGCAGGGATTATGCAACCATCTGGCGTGATATTAATCGCATTCACGGCAAACAGATACGGGTACAGGTAAAGAAGTAAGTGCCGGAGAAACCCTCTCACCGGACGGTGAGAGGGGAAATTATCAGGCAGCGACTACGCTGTCGATAGCGGCTTTCGCGTCGGATTGTGCTTTAGACGCCACTTCCGGGCCGTAAGCAATACCTTCAGCAAAGACGACATTCACGTCGGTGATGCCGATAAAGCCCAGGAATACGTTCAGGTACGGCGTGATCAGGTCGGTTGGTGTATCTTTATGGATACCACCACGGCTGGTCAGCACCACAGCGCGTTTACCCGTCACCAGACCTTCCGGGCCTTTCTCGGTATAACGGAAAGTCACACCAGCGCGGGCAATCAAGTCAAAGTAGTTTTTCAACTGAGTTGGGATGTTGAAGTTGTACATCGGCGCGGCGATAACAATCACATCATGCGCTTTCAGCTCAGCAATCAGCTCATCGGACAGCGCCAGCGCTTCCTGCTGACGCGGCGTCAGCGGTGCATCGCTCGGGCGCATCGCACCCACCAGTTCGCCATCCAGTACCGGTACAGGATTTGCTGCCAGGTCACGGACAGTGATTTCATCAGCAGAGTGCTTTTCACGCCACTGTTCAACAAAATAATCAGACAACTGACCAGACTGAGAGTACCCTGCCAGAATACTGGATTTAAGAACTAATACCTTGCTCATGGGTGTTTCCTTTTATGTGTTTGAAGGGGGTGAGCCCCGTTGCTTGTTGACACTTTATTCACAATCCTGTCGCAGTGATAGCGCAATATATCGAATCCTATGTTCGAAATTATTGAACAACACATGAAAAGCGCCGATGTGGTACTCTATACCCATCATCTAAAAGAGATTTAACCCGGCAGAGCACTGCCTTTTAACGCTATGACAGAACAACAAAAATTAACCTTCAACATGTTGCAGCAACAGCTGGATTCATTGATGCTGCGTGACAGACAGCGTTTTGCCCGCCGCCTGCACGGCGTGAAGAAGGTTAAAAATCCTGATGCACAACAGGCCATTTACCAGGAGATGGCGAAAGAGATTGAGCAGGCAGCCGGTAAAGTTGTGCTGCGTGAAGCGGCGCGTCCGGAAATCAGCTATCCGGAAAACCTGCCCGTCAGCCAGAAAAAACAGGATATTCTGGACGCAATTCGCGATCATCAGGTGGTGATTGTTGCTGGCGAGACCGGCTCGGGGAAAACCACCCAGTTACCCAAAATCTGTATGGAACTGGGGCGCGGGGTAAAAGGGCTGATCGGCCATACCCAACCGCGTCGTCTGGCGGCGCGCACCGTGGCGAACCGTATTGCGGAAGAGCTGCAGACCGAGCCGGGCGGCTGTATTGGTTATAAAGTTCGTTTCAGCGATCATGTCAGTGATAACACCATGGTCAAGCTGATGACGGACGGTATCCTGCTGGCGGAAATCCAGCAGGATCGACTGCTGATGCAGTACGACACCATCATCATCGATGAAGCGCATGAACGCAGTCTGAATATCGACTTTCTGCTCGGCTATCTGAAAGAACTTCTGCCGCGTCGCCCGGATCTAAAAATTATCATCACTTCGGCGACCATCGATCCTGAACGCTTTTCAAAGCATTTCAATAACGCGCCGATTATCGAAGTCTCCGGCCGAACGTATCCGGTGGAAGTGCGCTATCGCCCGATTGTTGAAGATGCAGATGACACCGAGCGTGACCAACTGCAGGCGATTTTTGATGCCGTAGATGAGCTAGGCCGTGAAAGTCAGGGCGACATTCTGATCTTCATGAGCGGCGAACGTGAAATCCGTGATACCGCCGATGCCCTGAATAAACTGGATTTACGCCACACCGAAGTGTTGCCGCTGTATGCGCGTCTTTCAAACAGTGAGCAGAACCGTGTATTCCAGTCGCACAGTGGTCGCCGTATCGTGCTGGCGACCAACGTGGCAGAAACGTCGCTGACCGTTCCGGGAATCAAATACGTCATTGATCCAGGCACCGCGCGTATCAGTCGCTACAGTTACCGCACCAAAGTTCAGCGCTTGCCGATTGAACCGGTGTCGCAGGCTTCTGCCAACCAGCGTAAAGGCCGCTGTGGTCGTGTTTCGGAAGGGATCTGTATTCGTCTGTATTCCGAAGACGATTTCCTGTCGCGTCCGGAGTTTACCGACCCGGAGATCCTGCGTACCAACCTGGCATCCGTTATTTTGCAGATGACCGCGTTGGGGCTGGGCGATATCGCGGCGTTCCCGTTTGTTGAAGCGCCGGATAAGCGCAATATTCAGGACGGTGTACGCCTGCTCGAAGAGCTGGGGGCGATAACCACCGACGAACAGGCAACAGCTTACAAGTTAACGCCGTTGGGCCGTCAGCTGTCGCAACTGCCGGTGGATCCGCGTCTGGCGCGCATGGTGCTGGAAGCGCAAAAACATGGCTGCGTACGTGAGGCGATGATCATTACCTCGGCGCTGTCCATTCAGGATCCGCGCGAGCGTCCAATGGACAAGCAGCAGGCTTCCGACGAGAAGCACCGCCGTTTCCACGACAAAGAGTCTGAT
The DNA here is from genome assembly GCF_004322975.1 of Citrobacter sp. ABFQG. Taxonomy (NCBI): domain Bacteria; kingdom Pseudomonadati; phylum Pseudomonadota; class Gammaproteobacteria; order Enterobacterales; family Enterobacteriaceae; genus Citrobacter; species Citrobacter sp. ABFQG. The sequence continues at coordinate 3,264,993 of NZ_CP036435.1, read as the reverse complement.
TTCCTCGCGTTTGTGAACCTGTGGAACTATCTCGGCGAGCAGCAAAAAGCGTTGTCGTCAAACCAGTTTCGTCGCCAGTGCAAAGTCGACTTTCTGAACTATCTGCGCGTGCGAGAGTGGCAGGATATCTACACACAACTGCGCCAGGTGGTGAAAGAGTTGGGTATTCCGGTTAACAGCGAACCTGCTGAATATCGGGAGATCCACGTCGCGTTGCTGACCGGTTTACTGTCTCATATCGGGATGAAAGATACCGATAAACAGGAGTTTACCGGGGCGCGTAACGCTCGCTTCTCGATCTTCCCGGGGTCAGGTTTATTCAAAAAACCGCCGAAGTGGACGATGGTAGCGGAGTTGGTGGAAACCAGCCGCTTGTGGGGACGCATTGCCGCGCGTATCGATCCTGAATGGGTGGAGCCGGTAGCCCAGCATCTGATCAAACGTTCATACAGTGAGCCGCACTGGGAACGCGCGCAGGGTGCTGTGATGGCGACAGAAAAAGTCACTGTCTACGGCTTACCGATTGTTGCGGCCCGTAAGGTGAATTACAGTCAGATCGATCCTGCGTTATCGCGTGAACTGTTCATTCGTCATGCGCTGGTGGAAGGTGACTGGCAAACGCGCCATGCGTTTTTCCGCGATAACCTGAAACTACGAGCGGAGGTGGAAGAGTTAGAGCACAAATCACGCCGCCGCGACATTCTCGTCGATGACGAAACGATGTTTGAGTTCTACGACCAACGTATCAGCCATGAGGTGGTTTCTGCTCGTCACTTTGATAGCTGGTGGAAAAAGGTCAGCCGTGAAACCCCGGAGTTGCTCAACTTTGAAAAGAGCATGCTCATCAAAGAGGGCGCGGAGAAAATCAGTAAGCTGGATTATCCGAACTTCTGGCATCAGGGTAACCTTAAGCTGCGCCTGAGCTACCAGTTCGAACCCGGAGCCGATGCGGACGGTGTGACCGTACATATTCCACTCCCGCTGCTCAACCAGATCGACGAGAGCGGTTTTGAATGGCAAATTCCAGGGCTGCGCCGCGAACTGGTGATCGCCCTGATTAAGTCGTTACCAAAACCGGTACGACGCAACTTTGTACCCGCACCGAACTATGCGGAAGCGTTTTTAGGCCGCGTCACGCCGCTGGAACTGCCGCTGCTGGACTCGCTGGAGCGTGAACTGCGCCGCATGACCGGCGTCACCGTTGACCGTGAAGACTGGCACTGGGATCAGGTGCCCGATCACCTAAAAATCACCTTCCGGGTGGTGGATGATAAGAACAAGAAGCTGCAGGAAGGGCGTTCGCTACAGGATTTGAAAGATGCGCTGAAGGGCAAAGTTCAGGAAACATTGTCTGCGGTGGCCGATGACGGCATCGAACAGAGTGGATTGCACATCTGGAGCTTCGGCCGGCTTCCGGAAAGTTACGAACAAAAACGCGGTAACTATAAGGTGAAAGCGTGGCCGGCGCTGGTCGATGAGCGTGACAGCGTTGCCATCAAACTGTTTGATAATCCGCTGGAACAACAGCAGGCGATGTGGTGCGGTTTACGCCGCCTGTTGCTGCTGAATATTCCATCGCCAATCAAATATTTGCACGAGAAGCTGCCCAATAAAGCCAAGCTGGGGCTGTACTTTAACCCGTACGGTAAAGTTCTGGATTTGATTGACGACTGTATCTCCTGCGGTGTGGATCAGCTAATTGACGCCAACGGTGGTCCGGTGTGGACCGAAGAAGGCTTTGCGGCGTTGCATGAAAAAGTGCGCGCCGAACTGAACGACACCGTGGTGGAGATTGCCAAACAGGTCGAACAGATCCTGACGGCGGTGTTTAATATCAACAAACGCCTGAAAGGTCGCGTGGATATGACCATGGCGCTGGGGCTTTCGGATATCAAAGCGCAAATGGGCGGGCTGGTCTACCGTGGATTCGTCACCGGCAACGGTTTCAAACGTCTGGGCGATACGCTGCGTTATTTGCAGGCGATTGAAAAACGGTTGGAGAAACTGGCCATCGATCCACACCGCGATCGCGCGCAGATGCTGAAAGTGGACAGCGTGCAGCAGGCCTGGCAGCAGTGGTTCAATAAACTGCCGCCCGCGCGCCGCGAAGATGACGATGTCAAAGAGATCCGCTGGATGATAGAAGAGCTACGCGTCAGCTACTTTGCCCAGCAGCTTGGCACGCCGTATCCGATTTCGGATAAGCGTATCCTGCAGGCAATGGATCAGATTACGGGTTAATGCAGTGCTGGACCGTAGGCCGGATAAGGCGTAGTCGCCATCCGGCATCTGTATCCGGTAAAGCATAAATTCCAGGAGTCATGAACATGAGACAGTTTCCGCCACTTTCCGCTAGCACCCTTGCGGCGATTAACACCGTGGGGCAATGGCTGGCGCAAAATGATTTCGCTGAAAATATTACGGTGCAGACAGATTGCGTGATTCTGGCCGGGAACGCAGTGATCCCGACCATCGATGCAGCCTGTCGGATAGCGAAAGAGCAACAGGTTCCCTTGCTGATTAGCGGCGGTATCGGTCACTCAACGACCTTTCTGTATGCCGCCATCGCAGAGCATCCACGCTACCACACGATTCGTACCACTGGTCGCGCGGAAGCGGCGATCCTTGCCGATATCGCGCACCAGTTCTGGCACATTCCTGGTGAGAAGATTTGGGTAGAGGATCAGTCCACCAACTGTGGGGAGAACGCCCGGTTTAGCTGTGCGTTACTGCGTCAGGCGACCCAAACCATGGGGACCGTCATTGTGGTGCAAGACCCTACCATGCAGCGCCGCACCATGGCGACATTTGAACGCGTCACGCGTGACGACCCTCAGGCCCCACGCTGGATCAGTTTCCCCGGTTTTGTCCCCGAGTTGACTGAGCAGGGCGACGGCGTGGATTTTGCCCCGACCGCCGAAGGTCTGTGGTCGGTGGATCGTTACCTGTCTCTCATTACCGGTGAGCTTCCGCGCCTGCGTGATGATGCAACCGGCTACGGGCCTTGCGGCCGCGATTTTATCGCCCATGTTGATATTCCTCAGGACGTTGAGCAAGCCTGGCTGCAGCTAAAAAATGATACCGCGCTGACCGACTTACTTGAGAGCCGTTCTCTGTAATCCCTTCTGCCCGTTTGTCGGCGTTTTACGGCAAACGGGCAGAAAGCCCACCCGTTTTTTCTCTTCATAATCACTTTGCCAGGCGCTTTTATGAAGCAGTTCACAGAACCGCCACTCCAGCGATAATGCGCCATGCATGATTGATATTAATTAACAATAGTTTTACTTGTTGAAAACAAATCAATCACAGGAGAGCCGCATGTCAGTACCCGTACAACATCCTATGTATATCGATGGGCAGTTTGTGACCTGGCACGATGACGCCTGGATTGATGTCGTCAATCCGGCCACGGAAGAGATTATCTCGCGTATTCCCGATGGGCGTGCCGAAGACGCACGTAAAGCGATCGATGCCGCGGATCGCGCTCAGCCGCAATGGGAAGCGTTGCCTGCCATTGAACGGGCAAACTGGTTACGCAAAATTTCTGCGGGTATCCGCCAGCGAGCCGATGAAATCAGCGCGTTGATTGTGGCGGAAGGTGGAAAAATTCGACAACTGGCTGACGTTGAGGTCGCGTTTACCGCCGACTATATCGATTACATGGCGGAGTGGGCGCGTCGCTATGAAGGTGAGATCCTGCAAAGCGATCGCCCGGGTGAGAATATCCTGCTGTTTAAGCGTGCACTGGGCGTGACGACGGGCATTCTGCCGTGGAACTTCCCGTTTTTCCTGATTGCCCGCAAACTGGCTCCCGCCTTGCTGACGGGGAATACCATAGTCATTAAGCCGAGTGAATTCACACCGAATAACGCCATCGCCTTTGCCAAAATTGTTGATGACATTGGTTTACCGCGCGGGGTCTTTAATCTGGTGCTGGGACGCGGTGAAACGGTCGGTCAGGAGCTGGCCGGAAACCCCAAGGTGGCGATGGTGAGTATGACCGGCAGCGTCGGCGCGGGCGAGAAAATTATGGCCGCAGCGGCCAAAAACATCACTAAAGTTTGTCTGGAGTTGGGTGGTAAAGCTCCGGCTATCGTGATGAACGATGCTGATCTTGAGCTGGCGGTGAAGGCCATTGTTGACTCGCGGGTGATCAATACCGGACAGGTATGCAACTGTGCTGAGCGCGTATACGTTCAGAAAGGTATCTATGACCAGTTCGTTAATCGTTTGGGTGAGGCGATGAAAGCCGTGCAGTTTGGCAATCCGGCCGAATGCAATGACATTGCGATGGGGCCGCTGATTAACGCCGCTGCGCTGGATCGTGTGGAGCAGAAAGTCGCACGAGCGGTGCAGGAAGGGGCCAGAGTGGTGCTGGGCGGTAAGGCTGTTGTCGGCAAAGGTTATTACTACCCGCCGACGTTACTGCTAGACGTGCGCCAGGAGATGGCGATTATGCACGAGGAGACGTTTGGTCCGGTGCTGCCGGTGGTGGCGTTTGATACGCTGGAACAGGCGTTGACAATGGCCAATGACAGCGACTACGGTCTGACCTCATCGATCTATACGCAGAATCTGAATACGGCAATGAAGGCGATTAAGGGGCTGAAGTTTGGCGAAACCTATATTAATCGTGAAAACTTCGAGGCGATGCAGGGCTTCCACGCTGGCTGGCGTAAGTCCGGGATTGGCGGGGCTGATGGTAAACATGGTCTGAACGAATACCTGCAAACGCAAGTGGTGTATCTGCAGTCCTAAGTTTTTCGCCGGGTGAGTCTGTACGCCACCCGGCGCAATCTTCACACTTTAGTGGCTACCCAGTTCATCATCATTTCCGGCCAGATTGCCAGCGGTAACCCTTGCGCATCACGAATACCAAATCCGTGCTTACCGCGTTCAAACAGATGCATTTCGACCGGAACGCCCTGCTCACGTAGCGCATTAAAGAAGACCAGGCTGTTTTCTACCTTCACCGCCGGATCGTCAATGGCGTGTAGCAGGAATGTCGGCGGCGTTGTGCTATCCACGCGTTCTTCCAGAGAATAGTGGCGCAGATCTTCCTTTTCGGGCTTAGCGCCAACCAGCTCAAGACGAGATCCCGGGTGACCGATGTCTTCGCGCAGAGTGACAACCGGGTACACCAGTGCCATAAACGCAGGGCGCGCAGGTTGCTCGTCTACGTTATCTATCGGCGTATAAACCGTTTCGGCAAACCGGGTTCCCAGACTGGCGGCCACGTGACCACCGGAAGAGAAGCCCAACACACCGATACGATCAGGGTTAATTTTCCATTCATGGGCGTTGGCGCGAATGTAGCGTATGGCGCGCTGGGCATCGGCCAGCGGCGCGTTTGCGCCTTCCTCATGGCCATCACCCGGCATGCGGTAGGTCATCACAAACAGGGTATAACCGCGAGCGTTAAAGAACGGTGCCAGTACGCTGCCTTCTTTATCCATCACCACGCGACGATAAGAGCCGCCTGGCGTGACAAGGATCCCTATGCCGTTAGGTTTTACGGGGGCATAAACGGTAATTTCCGGGGCGCGAATACCGGTGACCGCACGATCATACTGAGATGTTCCTGTATGTCGGGGTTCAGGCGTAAACACCGCATCGCTGTTTTTTGCTCCGGGGGCTTCACCCTGCGGCCAGAATGAGACGGTGGTGGCCTTAGCAACGGCTTGCTCCATCATGTTTTCTAACGTTTCACGACTCAGTGCTTCCATTACTATGCTCCCTCAGTGGCAAAGGTTAGCTATAGCACAGTCAGTGAATCGAAAACGGGGAGAGACTCACAACGTATTGAATTCGCGGGAAATGAAAGAGGGCGGAGGCGAGCCTCCGCCAGAACATTAGAGCTTGATAAATTTATCCAGCGTACGAATAAGTTGGGTGACAAAACCGTATTCGTTATCGTACCAGGCGACTGTTTTTACCAGTTGCAGATCGCCCACTTCGGTAATTTCGGTTTGTGTCGCATCAAATACCGAACCGAAATGCGAGCCAATGACATCTGACGAGACGATTTCCTCATCGGTATAACCAAATGACTCATTGTCTTGCGTGGCTTTTTTCAGCGCGTTGTTGACCTCTTCAGCAGTGACTTTTTTCCCCAATACCGATACCAGTTCCGTGACGGATCCTGTTTTCACCGGAACACGCTGGGCGTGGCCTTTTAATTTTCCGCTCAATGCCGGAATGACCAGACCAATGGCTTTGGCGGCTCCGGTGGTATGGGGAATGATATTCTCCGCTGCTGCCCGTGAGGCGCGCAGATCTTTCCCGCGAGGTCCATCAACCAGCGACTGCGTTCCCGTGTAGGCGTGGATGGTGGTCATGGTGCCAAGCTGAATACCGAAGCTGTCGTGCAGGGCTTTCGCCATCGGTGCGAGGCAGTTAGTGGTGCACGATGCGACCGAGATAATCCGATCGTTCGCATCCATTGTATCGTCGTTGACGTTAAAGACGATGGTTTTCATATCGCCAGCCGGGGCGGATATCAGCACTTTTTTGGCCCCTGCATCCAGGTGCGCGTTGGCTTTTTCTGTCGAGGTATAAAAACCGGTGCATTCGATGATTATCTCAGCGCCAGTCGTTTTCCACGGAATATTTTTGGCCTCTTTTTCTGCGTAAACCGCGATTTTTTTACCGTCGACAATCAGCGCGTCTTCGGTAAAGTCGATGCTCCAGGGAAACGGGCCGTAGTTTGAATCGTGCTTTAACAGATAGGCGAGAATTTTGGGCGAAGTGAGGTCATTAATGGCCACAACCTCCACGTTGCTTTTGACTTCCAGTAGTCGACGCAATACCAGACGACCGATACGACCAAAACCGTTAATGCCAATTTTACTCATGGTTTTCTCCTGTCAGGATGAGGCGGTACGACATATTTTCCCTACCAGGCTTAGTCCAGACAGGCATCCTCGGCAATAGCGGTTCTTGCGGTTAAGCGTAAGCGACTGAAAATGGGTGAACAAAAGTTAATGAATTTTTAACAAAAGCCCGTTATGTTGACGCATTATTGTTTTTATTCAGGAAGTGTTATGGGGAATAAGTATTCTGGCCTGCAAATCGGTATTCACTGGCTGGTCTTTTTGTTGGTTATTGTGGCGTACAGCGCCATGGAGTTTCGCGGATTTTTCCCGCGCAGCTATCGCCCCTTGTTCAACATGGTGCACGTCTCCTGCGGTATCACTATTTTAACGCTGATGGTGGCGCGTCTGCTGGTCAGGCTGAAATACCCGGCTCCGCCGATTGTGCCAAAACCGAAGCCGATGATGACCGGAATGGCGCATCTGGGGCATCTGGTTATCTATCTGTTGTTTATTGTCCTGCCGATTATTGGGCTGGTGATGATGTACAACCGGGGTAACCCGTGGATTGCATTCGGCATCGTTATGCCGCATGCGCCAGAGGCGAACTTTGATTTAGTGGATATGCTGAAGTCCTGGCACGTGACGCTGGCAAATCTGGGTTATTTTGTTATTGCTCTGCATGCTGGTGCTGCCCTGATGCATCACTATTTCTGGAAGGACAATACGTTGTTGCGCATGATGCCGCGAAAACGCTCCTGAGGTAATGCCCCGCAAATGTGGGGCATTTTTTTAGCCGATTATTTTTCCAGACATCATAAAAGCTTATCGACAAGATGGTTAAACAACGCTCAATTCGCCACACTTGTCACTTGATCACTGTCTTCATTAAAACTACTGTATATAAATACAGTTACATGAGAGGCAGATTATTATGTTGTTTTTCCAGCCAGTTGAACACCGCGAAATCAAACACTTCCCGCTATTTAGCGATCTCGTGCCCTGCGGTTTTCCCTCTCCTGCGCAGGATTACGTTGAGAAACGTATCGATCTCAACGATCTGTTGGTGCAGCATCCCAGCGCAACCTATTTTGTTAAATCGTCTGGCGACTCCATGATGGGGGCAGGGATCGGTGCTGGCGACTTGCTGGTAGTCGACAGTGCCAGAAAAGCGGCCCACGGAGACATTGTGGTTGCTGCTATTGAAGGCGAATTCACCGTTAAGCGCCTGCAATTGCATCCGGTGGTGATGTTGAAGCCAGAGAACAGCGCCTACGCGCCGATCATGATCGGCAGCGAGGACACGCTGGATATATTTGGCGTGGTGACATTCATCATTAAATCTGCGGGCTGATTATGTTTGCGCTGGTGGATGTTAACTCATTTTATGCCAGCTGTGAGTCGGCATTCCGGCCCGATCTGAAGGGCAAACCCGTTGTCGTTCTTTCAAATAACGATGGCTGTGTCATTGCCAGTAGCGCGGAGGCAAAAGCGCTTGGCGTTAATATGGGCGCACCATATTTCAAACAGAAAGATCTGTTCAGGCGCTATGGCGTGTTCTGTTTTAGTTCGAACTACGAATTGTATGCGGATATGAGCAGCAGGGTGATGTCGATTCTGGAGGAGCTGTCGCCGCGTGTGGAGATGTACAGTATTGATGAAGCCTTTTGCGATTTAACGGGCGTGCGAAACTGCCGGGATCTGACGGATTTTGGTCGGGAAATCAGAGCAACCATTTTACAAAAAACACGCCTCAAGGTTGGGGTCGGTATCGCCCAGACCAAAACCCTGGCCAAGCTGGCTAACCATGCGGCCAAAAAGTGGCAGGAACAGACTGGCGGGGTGGTGGATCTCTCGAATATTGAGCGCCAGCGTAAGCTGATGACTGCGCTCCCGGTTGATGAAGTCTGGGGTGTTGGACGCCGTATCAGTAAAAAACTTGACGCTATGGGCATTAAAACGATCTGCGACCTGGCAGATACCGATATTCGCTTTATCCGCAAACATTTCAACGTTGTGCTTGAGCGCACTGTGCGGGAATTGCGCGGTGAACCTTGCCTGGAGCTGGAGGAGTTTGCGCCAGTTAAGCAGGAAATTATCTGCTCAAGATCGTTTGGTGAAAAACTCACGGATTACAACGCGATGCGAGAGGCAATTTGTACCTATGCTTCACGTGCTGCGGAAAAGCTGCGCAGAGAGCACCAGTTCTGCCGGTTTATCTCTACGTTTATCAAAACCAGCCCATTTTCCCTGAATGAACCGTATTACGGTAACAGCGCATCGATAAAACTGCTGACACCAACCCAGGATAGTCGGGAAATTATAAGGGCGGCCACATGTAGCCTGGACGCAATATGGCGAGAGGGGCTACGTTATCAAAAAGCAGGGGTCATGCTGGGCGATTTTTTTAGCTCAGGTGTTGCACAGTTGAATCTTTTTGATGACAACGCTCCACGGCATAACAGCGATAAGCTGATGGCCGTTCTGGATACGCTCAATGCTGAAAAGGGTAAAGGAACGCTCTATTTTGCCGGACAAGGTATACAACAACCGTGGGCGATGAAGCGAGATATGCTCTCACCGCGTTATACCACGAGATACAGTGATTTGCTGCGGGTTGGATAGGGTTTGTTCATTATTGAATGGAGGGCCTTTTATTCGCCTGATAATCAGGTCTTGCAGCGCCGCAGTATATCACTGGGCCATTGAGAGAATAAGACCGCTGAATAACAGCGGCCTTATTGCTTTTATTTAGACTCTAATTCCGGTGCTTTTTCTTCATTAAGTTCAACCTCACGATACCAGCGAGGATGGTGTTTCTTCGCCCAGCGTCGACTCACTTTCCCTTCGATCATCCCTTTAATTGAACCTTTTACCCAAAACGCCATGTACATATGGATCAGAATGGCGTGGATCAGCACAATGGCTGCTGTCGCGTGGATTAACAAACTCCAACGAACAATGTTAATTGAGAAATAATGGGCAAAGTAGGGCCTCCAGATAATAACGCCGGTAATCAGTAATACCAGAATTAGACTCATGATGCTCCAGAACATCATTTTCTGCCCTGCGTTGTATTTCCCCACATCAGCGACTTTATGCTCATTGCCTTTAAGTACCTCAACGATCCCTTTAATCCAGGGAAGGTCCTGTTTATCGGGAATGTTGTGGTGTACAAAACGGACGAACATAAACATCAGCACGATGAAAATCATCACCCCGAAAAACGGATGTAGAATTCGCCCCATTTGCGGTGTACCGAAAGTTTCGGTGAGCCATTGCAACGTCGGGAAGAACAGCGCAATACCGGAAAGCGACACCAGGAAGAAGCTTATTACCACCGTCCAGTGACAAGCACGGTCGATGAATTTGGTGCGCAGAATCATTTTGCTTTTACTCATGACCGTTCTCCTCTTCATCATCATCCGTCTCTTTGTTTGGGCCGACTCCCACGTAGTGGTAAATCAGCCCGGCAAAGGTGGCGATAAATCCGGCGGCGGAGAGTGGTTTTAAAATCCCCTTCCAGAGGTTCACTGGTGCGGCGATTTTTGGCTCATCCGGCAGATTGTGGTACAGCGATGGTTGATCCGCGTGATGAAGTACATACATCACGTGGGTGCCGCCGACCCCTTGTGGGTTGTAGATGCCCGCATTGGCATAGCCGCGTTTTTTCAACTGCGCCACGCGAGTTTCCGCTACATTGAGCATCTCTTTTTTGGTGCCAAACTGGATAGCGCCGGTCGGACAAGTTTTCACGCAGGCCGGTTCCTGGCCCACGCTGACCCGGTCAACACACAGCGTACATTTGTAGACCCGGTTATCTTCGGGATTAAGTCGCGGAATATTGAACGGGCAGCCAGCAATGCAGTAGCCACAGCCAATACAGTGCTCGGACTGAAAGTCGACAATCCCGTTGGCATACTGAATGATTGCTCCAGCGGATGGACAGGCTTTCAAACAGCCGGGATCGGCGCAGTGCATGCAGCCGTCTTTGCGGATCAGCCATTCCAGCTTGTCGTTCTGGGTGGTTTCGCTAAAGCGCATCACCGTCCAGGACTTAGCGCTGAGATCGGTCGGGTTGTCGTAGACGCCGTTGCAGTAGCCCACTTCATCGCGAATATCGTTCCACTCTGAGCAGGCGACCTGACAGCCTTTACAGCCAATACAGGTAGTGACATCAATTAATTTTGCCACTTCTGCACGGTAATCCCGCGCCTGGGGCGGCGGCGTGATGCTGTTCGTCGCCGAGCGTTTAATAATATCTTGTGATTGCATAGCCATGAGTTCCCTTCCTTACGCTCGCTCGATGTTGACCAGAAACGCTTTATACTCCGGTGTTTGCGAGTTCGCGTCACCCACCGATGGCGTTAACGTATTGGCGAGGAACCCTTTGCGTGTGGCGCCTTCAAAGCCCCAGTGACAAGGGATACCGATAGTATCGACTTGCTTACCATCGATCGTCAGCGTTTGCAGACGTTTGGTGACCACCGCCTTCGCTTTGATAAAGCCGCGTTTCGACATCACTTTCACCGTATCACCTGCCGCAATGCCTTTTTTGCTCGCCAGCGCCTCACCGATTTCGATGAATTGATCGGGTTGAGCAATGGCGTTGAGCAGTGCATGTTTGGTCCAGTGGCGGAACAGTTCGGTAATGGAGTAAGTTGTGGCGACGTACGGGAAGGCATCCGCTTTACCCATATTGGCGATATCGTCATGGTAGATACGCGCAACCGGGCTGGATACAACATCCGGGTGCAGCGGGTTGGTACCAATAGGCGACTCAATGGGTTCGTAATGTTCCGGGAATGGCCCGTCGTTCATTTTGTCGATGGAGAACAGACGCGCTACGCCTTCCGGATTCATGATAAACGGACCAACGTTGCTGCCCGGTGCGGCCTGGCCGTAGTCGGCTACGTCCATACCGGCCCATTTTTTGCCATTCCAATGCAGCAGGGTTCGTTTGGGATCCCACGGTTTTCCTGATGGATCGGCCGAAGCGCGATTGTAGAGAATACGGCGGTTGGCAGGCCATGACCACGCCCAGCCCGGTGTGCAGCCCAGACCATACGGATCGCTGTTGTCGCGATTGGCCATCTGGTTGCCTTGTTCTGTCCAGCTTCCGCAGTAGACCCAGCAGAAACTGCTGGTCGAGCCGTCATCGCGCAACTGTGCAAAGCTGCTGAGCTGCTGGCCTTTTTTGGCTATAAGCTGGCCTTTGTCATCATAAAGGTCTTCAAGCGCCTGGCCATTTGCTTCACGCGCAATCTCTTCTGGGTGTGGGTCGTAGGGATCTTTATAATTCCAGGCAATATTCAACAAGGGTTGCGGATTCGCTCCACCTTCCTGTTGATACAACTCGCGCAGCCGCATAAACAGGCGACCAAGGATCTTCCCGTCATGTAAGGCTTCACCTGGTGGTTCTGCCGCAGCCCAGTGCCACTGCAACCAACGCCCTGAGTTAGCGATTGAACCATTTTCTTCAGCAAAGCAGGAAGAGGGCAGACGGAAAACTTCGGTCTGAATATCTGCCGGGTTTACATCGTTCATCTCGCCATGATTTTGCCAAAAATTGGACGACTCAGTGACCAGCGGATCGATAACCACCATATATTTCAGTTTTGAAAGCGCGCGAGTTGATTTGTTTTTATCTGGAAACGCCGCCAGCGGATTGAAGCCCTGAACGATGTAACCATTAATCTTCCCTTCGAGCATCAATTCAGCCTGGGTCATTACGTCATACAGGCGATCCCATTTAGGTAGCCAGTCGTAGCCCCAGTTATTTTCCACTGTTGCATTGTCGCCCCAGAAACTTTTCATCATGCTAACAAAGAACTTCGGCGTATTTTGCCAGTAATTGACCTCATTCACGCCTAGCGCAGGCGGCGTGATTTGCGAAATATAGGTCTGGTAGTCTGGCTGTTTTTCCGACGGCAGCGGCATATAGCCCGGCAGGTTCGTCGACAACAAGCCAAGATCGGTATAGCCCTGAATATTGGAGTGGCCACGTAAGGCGTTAACGCCACCGCCCGCCATGCCTATATTGCCCAGTAGCAACTGGAGCATAGCGGCGGCGCGGATAATCTGTGCCCCGGCGGAGTGGTGTGTCCAACCCAACGCATACAGAATAGTAGCGGTGCGGTCAGGCACGCTGGTGCTGGCGAGAATTTCGCAGATACGATTGAAATCTGCCACTGAGGTCCCACACAACCGGTTAACCATTTCTGGCGTATAGCGGTCGACGTGGGCTTTCAGCAAATTCCACACGCAGCGTGGATGAGACAATGTTTCATCACGCAGGGCATTACCCTGTTCGTCAAGCTGATAGAACCAGCTCGATTTATCGTACTGGCGTTTTTTGTCGTCATAGCCGCTGAACAAGCCGTCGTCGAACTGATAGTCATCGCGGATAATCAGGCTGGCGTTGGTGTAATGGCGCACATAGTCGTGCTGCACCTGGTTGTTTTCGAGCAGATAACGGATTACACCGAGCAGGAATGCGGTGTCGGAACCCGCGCGTATTGGCGCATACAGATCGGCGACGGCGGCGCTACGGTTAAAACGCGGGTCGACTACCACCACGGTGGCGTCGTTTTTAGTTTGCGCTTCGACTACCCATTTAAAGCCTACCGGATGTGCCTCAGCGGCATTACCGCCCATAATAAGCACTACGTTGGCATTTTTAATATCGACCCAGTTGTTGGTCATCGCACCACGTCCAAACGTTGGTGCAAGAGCAGCAACCGTGGGGCCATGACATAACCGTGCTTGACAGTCGATAGCGACCATACCTAGTCCGCGAGCAAATTTACCGTCGAGGATCCCGGTTTCATTACTTGCCGCTGAGGAGCATAGCATGCCCGTGGTGGACCATCGGTTGACGGTAACGCCCTGGGCATTTTTCTCAATAAAGTTGGCATCGCGGTCATCTTTCATAAGTCGGGCAATACGATTAATCGCATCATCCCAGCTAATACGCTGCCATTTATCCGAACCCGGTGCGCGATATTCGGGATACTGCAGACGGGTTTCACTATGAATATAATCCAGCACGCCAGCGCCTTTAGGGCACAACGATCCACGGCTCACCGGATGATCCGGATCGCCCTCAATATGGTAGATACTTTCTTTGACGTTTTTGGCTGTATCGCCAAGGCTGTACATCAGCATGCCGCAGCCTACTGAGCAGTACGTACAGTTATTACGTGTCTCTTTTGCTTTTAAGAGTTTGTATTGACGGGTTTCCGCGTGAACGGAAAAAGATGATAAGAATCCGAGAGATGCAACAGTTGTTCCTGCCATACCGCCCGCGCAGATTCGAAAGAACTGCCTCCGGCTGAGCTCCATTTTTTTCTCCAGCTTAAACTTAAGACATGAAAAAGTATGGTTATTGTAAGGTTAAATTGTTTTATAAACCATTAACTTTTAGTGGTTATTGACGTGGGAGCATATTAATGCTGTAAGCCTGGGGTATGGATTGGTAAAAATTGATCATGTCAGGTTGGTTGCCGATACGTACGGTGAACTGAATCTTTTTGACGACAACCTAACGCCGCGGCGTAACAGCGATAAACTGATGGAGGTATCTGGGAAAAGGGTAAAGGAACGCTCTGCTTTGCCGGACAAGGGATACAGCAACCGTGGGCGATGAAGAGAGACATGCTTTCACCACGTTATACAATCAGTTGCTGCAAGTAGTTTGATAGCCAAACTGAAAAACAAGGAGTTCATTCCACTCAACCGAACTTATCCATAGTCTATATTTTGACCTATCCAGACGATCTAACAAAAATTATAGATTCCTGAACATATAGGCATATAAATAACAAGGTTATAAAGGTCGTGATTTCTACAACACAGGACCTCTGGATATGATGGATAAACTATACCAATATGTTTCAACGAAAGAAAACGTGGGAATAAATCTTTGTCGCATTTCTATTGCCATTGTATTTATGTGGATAGGATTGTTGAAGTTCATTCCCTATGAAGCAGATAGCATCGTTCCTTTTGTAGCTAATAGCCCATTTATGTCTTTCTTTTATAACGATCCGAGTAATTATACTCAGTTTATGAACCATGAGGGCGAATTAATAGAGGCTAACCGCGCATGGCATCATGCGAATAATACTTATGGGTACTCTACCGGACTTGGTATTGTTGAAGTCATTTTTTCATTATTAATCCTTGCTCATTATGTATCACCAAAAATCGGTTTTTGGGGGGCGACACTTGCCTTCTTAACTCCTTTTGTCACTCTGACATTCCTGATATTTACACCAGAAACATGGGTAAGTGGCCAGGATTCTCACACCGGGTTTCCCTATCTTTCTGGCGCCGGGCGACTGGTCTTAAAAGACACGATAATGATGGCTGCGGGTCTTATTGCGATGGTGCATTCTGCCAAATGTATCCTTGCACAGAATCAGCACGAGAGAGATTACACCGGCAAAGTATCCGCTGGTCTTAGATAGCTTTCCAGACTATCGTTAAATTAAGGATGTTGTGATGCTTCGGTCTCTAAAAAATATATTTATTACAGCTGCACTGTATCTGCTTATGACGGTAACCAGTCATGCTGCCAACACCGGGAATACTATGATCAAAACGTATAGTACTTATAATTACCAGCAGACCAGAGAGCATCTCATTGCTGCCATTGAGAGTAATAATCTTGTTTTTTTTGGAGAATTTGATCATGCGAAAGAGGCTAAAAATGCTGGACTAACCATGTTACCCACAACCGTCATTATTTTTGGCAATCCTAAAGGTGGCACATCATTAATGCAGGCATATCCTGATATGGCGCTCGATCTTCCCTTTAGAGTATTGATTCGGGAAGAGTCGGATGGACGTGTAGTCGTTGGATATCATCCGGTTGAGATATTACAGACTTATGGACCAGATACTGCGGCAATTCAACCCTTAAAAAATCTGGAAAAATTAGTTCAGAAAGCCATTCAGTGACCTGGCGACCAGGGCTCATCTGACGAGGCCTGGTCGTCACCCTTTCATTAAATAGATGTTAGTTTTTTACAATTACATAAAAATTCTGATAGTATACCCCCCTATAGTATATGGAGGGCGTATGCCGCATTCACCCGAAGATAAAAAACGCATTCTCACTCGTGTACGCCGTATTCGCGGTCAGGTTGATGCGCTTGAGCGCGCACTGGAATCTGGCGAACCATGCCTGTCGATCCTGCAACAAATTGCCGCCGTACGCGGCGCATCCAATGGTCTGATGGGCGAAATGGTTGAGATCCACCTGAAAGATGAACTGGTCAGTGGGGAGACAACACCAGACCAGCGAGCTGTGCGCATGGCTGAGATCGGCCATCTTCTGCGTGCTTATCTAAAATAACACCATCACCTTGCAATAATGGGAAGAGACAAATGAAATCACGTGCAGCAGTTGCATTTGGCCCCGGCCAACCGTTAAAAATTGTTGAAATCGACGTCGCACCACCAAAGAAAGGTGAAGTGCTGGTTAAAATTACCCACACCGGCGTGTGCCATACTGACGCTTTTACGCTCTCAGGCGACGATCCGGAAGGCGTGTTCCCGGCGGTACTGGGCCATGAAGGCGGCGGCATTGTGGTTGAAGTGGGGGAAGGCGTCACCAGCCTGAAACCGGGCGATCATGTGATCCCGCTGTACACCGCAGAGTGCGGCGAGTGCAAGTTCTGTAAATCGGGTAAAACTAACTTGTGTCAGGCCGTGCGGGCGACACAGGGCAAAGGTCTGATGCCTGATGGCACAACGCGCTTCTCGTATAACGGCGAGCCGATTTATCACTATATGGGCACCAGTACCTTCAGCGAATATACCGTTTGCGCAGAGATCTCGCTGGCGAAGGTTAACCCGCAGGCTCCGCTGGATAAAGTGTGTCTGCTGGGATGTGGCGTGACCACCGGTATCGGAGCGGTCCATAACACCGCGAAAGTGAAGGAAGGCGATACCGTAGCCGTATTTGGTCTGGGCGGTATTGGCCTGGCGGTGATTCAGGGCGCAGTGCAGGCAAAAGCCGGGCGTATTCTGGCTGTTGATACCAATCCGGAGAAATTCAAATTGGCTGGTGAAATGGGCGCGACCGATTTCATCAACCCAAACGATTACGATAAGCCGGTGCAGGACGTGATTGTTGAGCTCACCGACGGTGGCGTGGACTTTAGCTTTGAGTGTATCGGCAACGTTAACGTGATGCGTGCGGCGCTGGAGTGTTGCCATAAAGGGTGGGGCGAAAGCATCATCATTGGGGTGGCGGGTGCCGGTCAGGAGATCAAAACACGTCCGTTCCAGTTAGTAACCGGTCGCGTGTGGCGCGGTTCCGCGTTTGGCGGCGTAAAAGGGCGCACTCAGTTGCCGGGTATGGTCGAAGAAGCAATGAGCGGAAAAATTCAGTTAGATCCGTTTATTACGCATCGCCTGCCTCTGGAGCAGATTAACGAAGCGTTCGATTTAATGCATCAGGGTAAATCCATCCGTACTGTTATCCATTTTGGTGATAACTGATTCATTGGCCAGCGGATTTCACCGCTGGCACTTTCCTGAATTTTTTAGAATTATGTTGTGAAAGTGTGACGAATCCGGCGCTTTTCACGGTAAGTAAACTTCCCGGATTGCCGATGACTATCTAACGGGCGTGTTTTCACGCATAAACCCTACAAGAGAGTCGACGGTCATGGACAACACTACATCGATGCAAGCCCTGCATAAACTGGGCTTTCTGCATCAAATCCGGCTGGTTCCGCTGTTTTCCTCCATTCTCGGTGGCATCCTTCTGCTATTCGCCTTAAGTTCCGGGCTGGCAGGTTATTTTCTTATGCAGGCCGATCGCGATCAGCGCGATGTAACCGATGAGATTCAGGTCCGGATGGGGTTATCTAACAGCTCTAACCACTTACGCACCGCGCGTATCAACATGATCCATGCTGGTGCGGCGAGCCGTATTGCTGAAATGGATGACATGAAGGCCAATATTGCCGAGGCAGAAAAACGTATTAAGCAATCGCAGGACGGTTTCAATACTTATATGGCTCGTGCGGTGAAAACTACTGCCGGAGAGGCGTTAGACGCTGAACTGAGCGCCAATTTCAAAGCCTATATCGATGGCTTACAGCCTATGCTCAAGTACGCTAAAAACGGCATGTTCGAGGCGATCATCAACCATGAAAATGAACAGGCCAGACCGCTGGACTCTGCTTACAACAAGGTATTGTTAAAGGCGATCGATATTCGTACCGCCAGGGCGAATCAGTTAAGCGAACAGGCGCACCAACGTACACAGCTTGGCATGGCCTTTATGCTGGGGGCATTCGTTCTTGCGCTGGCACTGACCGTGATGACGTTTATTGTTCTGCGCCGTACCGTTATTCATCCTCTGTTACGTGCGGCCCAGCGCATTGAGCAAATTTCAGAAGGGGACCTGACAATGCCAGAGGAACCAACCGGGCGCAGCGAAATTGGGCGCCTGAGCCGTCATCTGCAGACAATGCAACGGTCGCTGGCGAAAACAGTGGGCACGGTACGTCAGGGCGCGGAAGAAATCTACCGCGGTACCAGTGAGATTTCGGCGGGTAATACCGATCTGTCTTCACGTACCGAACAACAGGCCGCGGCGATTGAACAAACGGCGGCCAGCATGGAAGAGCTGACGGCTACGGTGAAGCAAAACGCCGACAACGCGCATCATGCGAGTACGCTGGCGGAAGATGCATCCGGCAAGGCCAGCCGGGGCGGTCAGATGGTCTCTGGTGTGGTGAAAACCATGGGCAATATCTCAACCAGCTCGAAGAAAATCTCCGAAATCACCGCCGTTATTAATAGCATTGCTTTCCAGACCAATATCCTGGCGCTGAACGCGGCGGTTGAGGCGGCGCGGGCAGGAGAGCAGGGGCGTGGGTTTGCAGTGGTGGCTAGTGAGGTCCGTACGCTGGCAAGCCGCAGCGCTCAGGCGGCAAAAGAGATTGAAGGATTGATCAGCGAATCTGTCCGACTGATTGACCAGGGTTCCGGAGAAGTCGTCGCAGCGGGCAATACGATGACGGATATTGTCGATGCGGTAAAACGCGTGACCGACATTATGTTGGAAATTGCGGCGGCCTCTGATGAACAAAGCCGGGGCATCGTCCAGGTAAGCCAGGCGATTTCAGAGATGGATAAGGTCACACAGCAAAACGCCTCATTGGTTGAAGAAGCATCGGCTGCTGCGGCCTCTCTTGAAGAGCAGGCCGCACGCTTAACGGAAGCCGTCGGCACATTCCGTTTAACCGGGACAAGCGCAATTAGACGCGTTACACCTGCCGTTCATCCATCGGTTTCACTGCCAAAATCAAACACGGTAAATACGGATAACTGGGAAACATTCTGACAGGCCAGCCATCCGGTAATACGATCCTTTGTATTACCGGATTTACTATCTATTTGTACGTGGCACTAATAGTTCCCGCTGCGGTGAACGCGCCAGGG
Organism: Citrobacter sp. ABFQG; assembly: GCF_004322975.1. NCBI lineage: Bacteria > Pseudomonadati > Pseudomonadota > Gammaproteobacteria > Enterobacterales > Enterobacteriaceae > Citrobacter > Citrobacter sp. ABFQG. Next base: position 3,245,713 of record NZ_CP036435.1, on the reverse strand, counting down.
GTGTAGTCATCGCAGGTACTGTTATTGCTGGCGGAGGTGCAGGTGAGTAACCCGGCCATGGTGATATCTTTCGCCGTTACGATGGAACCAAAGTCGATGGACACTGAAGAATTTGTGTCATTCGCCGACAGATATTGCCGGGACGATCCCTCGTAAGAAACCGCCACTCCCCGTCCGCCCGCTGCTGAGGTGCCAGTTGTGGTATTGGCGAGAATAGACAACCCGCTATTATCATAAGCCGCTTTGGTCGACGTCAGTTTAAGGGTAACCCCTGAAGCATTAACGCAGTTGCTATTTTTCAAGGTGAAGGTTTTTCGTGGTTTGTCATTACCCACATCGCCAAAGTCGATGGTGGTGGGGGATACGGATAAATTACAGGTTGGCGTGGCGAATTTTACGGTGAATGAAGATGCGTTTACTGTAGCGACAACCTGTTGACTACTTACATCTTCATTCCCTGCTTTAAACCTGCCTACTTCACCATTTATAACAGGATGCGCTTCACCATTACCTATTGAGGAAACCACCCCACGCTGCCAAACTTCGATGTATAATCCAACAGGAAAACCTCCTTCTGCGGCATTATCGATCTCACGTGTCCAACTCGTATTAGACGGAATGTAAGCTGTATAAGTAGCATTAATAGAATTAGCTATGTAAATGTTATAATATATTCTAGGTATGCTCGTTGGAAAAAAACTCTGTTGTAGCTATATTTTGTACTACCACTGGTGCTGGTATAACTATCGTATTGCGTACCGCTTGTTGCTGTGGATCTTCCATAAAAATCAGAACCATCATTACCTGTATTACAAGTTATGTGACCATATTCTCCCGCACTGAGCGTCCCCAATAGCACGGGTGTTGTACTGGATGGGTTATAATTATTCACGACTAACGTTCCCGCGCTTACCGTGCTGGTATTAATTTTGTCAAAATAACACTCCTTAGCCTGCACCTGATATGAATAAATTCCGTTCAACAGCAATGCCACAAAAGAAATTGATCGTGAAATCATCGTGCTCATATTAACCTGCCGTTTATCCATTATTTGTAGCTCACGCTGATTTGCACCTGACTTAATACGCCACCTGGAGTGACCGTTTTTGCTGAATCCACTTTTTGAAAACGAGCCGAAAGGGTGATATCAGAATAGGTAGTGGTTGAACCTTTATAGTTAACAATATTGACGGCAGAGGTATTGTCTTTATTAAGCACATTAATAGCAACTGGACTTGTTCTCCCCTCAAAGACCACAACGCCCACGTTTCCCGCTGCAGTCATCGGACCGGTATATTCATTCGGGAATATCTGATTACCGGTGAGTTGCGCTTTTTGCGGCTTAAAGCTCAACACCAGCGTTTTGGCGAGAGAGCCTGAATCACAGCGGAAGCTAATCTTTAGGGGCTGTGTGGGGACGTTACCCTTCGTTGTTGCTGATAAATTCGCCCATGCGCCGCCAGCGGCGAACTCGCTCGCGTCTAAGTCGCCCAAATCAACATCGGAGGCGGTGATGTCACAGCTACCAGTAACCAACTCCGCCTTAACCGTTAATACATTTGTATTGGTACTGTTCGCGGCCCATAGCGGCGTGGATATCAGCAATAAGGCTATTGGTATAAATTTCATGGTGGCTCCTACTGATAGGTGGTGGTGAACGTCAACGAACCGTTGAAGGTGCCACTTGTCGCGGTGGTTGAGTAAGACGTTGGACGCAGAGATAAAACCAGGTTCAGGGCCTTATTGGTGCGCTCAGTTGAGGTCCAGTCAAACGGCGTACTGCTATTGAGAACTAACAGAGAATTTGGGGAGCCAGAACGATACAAAACTGCTGCGGCCCCGTTATTCCCACCATAGAGTTCGGTTGGATAGCCGTTGTACCACGAAGAGGCTTTAATACCCGTTTTCATCCAGGTAACCGTCTGGTTTGTACTGGATCCGATCGTGCAGTTGCTGTACTGCAACGAAAAATCTTTCAGCGTATTAGCGCCCTGAGCTTCCAGTTCTGCGCGGGTTAATACACCAAAATCAATGGTCTGGTTCACCGCTTTGCTTGAACCAACAACAATATTGACGGTGCAGGTCATAGCAAGCAAATTGGCTTTAAAGTTAACCACGACATCTGCCGCAAAGAGATGTGGGCTGCATAATAGAAAAGAAACAAGCATTACCTGGCGCATAAGCTATTTCCCGGCTCCTGGCATCTGGCAAATTAACGTCTCCAGACGAATTGATTTTCCGATCATCGCGGGCGCGTCAGGGATCTGGTAGCTCACATCGCAGTAGCTTGCGGCGTCGCTCCCCCAAATAACCTTCAGGCTGCCACGTTGTTCGATCCCACGTAAAAAGGCGCGGCCCGCCTGACCCATTGCGCCAACGGATTCTCCCTGTTCATTGAGAATGTTCGCGCCCAATGGAATGAAACTGTTATCACTACGTCTGAGCGTGACAAACACCGATTGACCTTGCTGGGTGGCGAAAGTGACTTTCACCACGGCACCATCGCGCGGAACCACGGCGGCGGAGGTGTTTTTCACTTCGACATCTGCCTTGATGGTGCTGAGATCCAGCCCGACGGTATTCTCGGCATAAGGCGAAAGACTGGTGGCAACTGCATATCCGGCGCTGTCAATCTCACCATACCCATTGGTGGTGGTCGCGCCATCTGCACCTTGCGCTTCAATAAGGGCTATGGCGCTTTGTGCGTTGACATTACCCGGTAACAGCGTCAATCCACCGCTGTGTAACAGCACACCGCCGTTATTGTTTAGGGAATACTGCTGGTTATGATTTTTATCGACTGTAGCGGAAACGCTGGTCGCTCCATGCGCGCCGTTATAGGTGGAATATCCGCTGACGGAATAGGTGTCTTCTCCCTGGCTGGCCTGGTTAGCGGTAGTACTGAGGCTGTAGTTCCATTTATTGTTGCTACTGTTACCACTGGCCGTACTGGTGAAACCGTTGTTGCCGCTAAAGTCGCTATTGGCGCTGAGGTTCAGACTGGAGAATGCTGGTTGATCGTTTTGAGCGTTGCTACCAAAAGGAATACTCAACCCAACGTACAGGCTGTCATCTTCATCACCCCATTCGTTATAACTACGCTGCAGCGAGATATTCCACGAGATGGTGCGGAAAGTATTGCTGTAGCCCAGCGAATACTGAGACGTTTTGTCTGAGCTACCCCAATAACTCGTCCAGGTGCCGCTGAGATAAAATGAACCGTAATCTTCTCCGTTAAGGTTGATCGGTTGATTGACGTTAGCCTGAAGCTCATTTTTGGAATGGCTGTAGCTGTTGCGATACGCATCGTTACGGTTAGTATCGTGATCGTCGCTATAACTATCGATGCTATTTTGCAAAGAGATGACGTCATTAAGCGAGAGGTAATCTTTGGTGCTGTATCGATAGGCGCTAAAGCTGAAATTGGTCTGTGTTGCGTCCAGCACATTACTGTAGCTTACACGGTAACTCTGCCCCTGCAGAGCGCCAATATCTTCAAGTGAAGCGCGAGAGTGGATAACATCGACTGCGATAGCACCAAGACGCGTATTCATCGCCAGACCCAGCATCCCCGCCAGATAGTCTTCTTCCATTGACTGTATGCCGCCATACAGCGTGAAAATATCGCTCAGTCCATAATTACCGTTCGTGGTGAGCACCCATGGGGAGTCGCTGTTGTCATTGTTGTCTAATGTCCCAACGGCAAAATCCCAGTCAACTTCACCCTTGGTCATTAACTGAGCAACAGAGGCATACGGTACGGTGAATAACCGTTTTGACCCATCAGCTTCTTCCACGGTAACGTCGAGGTCAGCGCCGTTGATTGCCACATAATAATCCTTCAGAGCAAAAGGACCTGGGGGAACGGTGGTTTCATAGATGATGCGCGACTGCTGTCGTACGGTAATTTTGGCATTACTGTTGGCCACGCCGTTGATGACGGGAACGTAGCGACCATCATGCGGATCCATGCGTTTGTCGTTATACAGATGTATGCCTTTAATGCCGATACTATCCAGTACTTCGCTGCGAGAGGTGACCTGGCCCAGTTCCATTTGTGCCCGCATAGGGGGTAAATCCCGTGCTAAATAGAGATCGTAGTTGTCCCAGGTTGCACTATCGTCTTTTGTCCAGTTCAGCGCGCCGCTGGAGCGTAACCGCCATGCTCCAAGGTTGAGACCATAGCCGAGCCCCAGATAACCACTGTCAGAGGCGCTACCGTCATTTTCACTGTGATAACCGCTGAAGCTCCAGTTCAGTATTGCAGCAGGAATACCGGCATCCCAGCGTGCGGGGTTGACATAACCCGCAGGGTGGCTGACGAGAAACAGTTGCGGAATTGTGAGCATCAGGATCTGTGAATTAGGATCGTAACTCACGCTGGATGAGGGGTAATAATCCGCCAGGATATAGCATTGCGATTCACCTTCGTCCGCATCTGCCGTGGGGAGTTTGCTTACATCAACGTTTGCTTCATCGAGCACCTCACGAGTCAGGCAGGGAGACGCGTTCGGGGTGTGGTTGTCAATAAACTGGATCTTTGCAGTTTGCTGTTGCTCACCGTTAATCCAAACTGAGACGGTATATATACCGGGTTTCACCGGGTTGCCGCGTGCATATTGTGACACGTCGATTGCCGATTTTTTACCTGCATTGCTGAAGATAAAGTCATCGTTGAATTCAATGTAATTATCGTCAGCAAAACCTGTCTGACAAATAGCCAATAATACCCATACTGAGGTCGCTAACAGGTGTTTTGACATTGACATAGAGCAATCCTTGCACGCGTTTTTTTATTTATCCGTTACGTCAACGTTAGCCCCGTAATCATTGACTGCTGTCCATGAAACGGATTCTAGCCGGGGAGTGGTGAGCGTTTTCACTTCATAGCTGGCGCTGGAAAAAGGGGCGACCATGTCGGGCTCAATTTTGTATTTTTTCCCCCCGGAAGTGATGTTAGCGCCAACAAGCGAAACAAAATAAGGAGAGTCATTTTTCGCCGTCGCCCAAATTTGTTTACCTTGGTTTGCAAGGCCCCATTTCAGATGTTGGATTGCGTCATCCGCCGAACCAGGAAGGGATGCGGGGCGATAAAAAACCTTGATGCGGGTTTTCAGCGCGATCTGCAGCTGATTTGATTTAGCGGCATCTTTATTTTTTCCGGGGATTTCAAGTGCATTAAACCAATACACGCTTTCACGATCGGTGGGTAACGGTTGCCCGTCCCAGTTTAAGCGTACGGTCAGTCCCTGTTTAGGATCGACCCGACTGACTGGGGGGGAGGCGATAAAAGGAACGTTTAAGGTTTGCGGATCAACATCTTCATGACCATCGTCTAACCAGGACTGGACTAATAAAGGTTGTTGCCCCTGATTAACCATTTTAATTAGTGCCTCCTTCGCGTCGGAAGGGTAAATAACACGGGTAGCGTTAATCACTATGCTGGCGACTGACGAATAGCTAAAAGAGATAGCGGCAGAAAATATAATTAATCTGAATGTATTTTGTGGAATCATATCATTTTGTGTCTTGGTTAAATAGCTGCAACCTTGAATTAAAGTTGCAGCAGAGTTATTAACTAATGTTGATCTTATACAGCTTGTTAGGGGTAGGTTGTTACAAAGGTGGTATTCGCTTTCACTACACCAACAGTCGGCGTACCAGAACCTGAGTAGATATAACCGACGGTATAATTAAATACTGCACCGTTGGTGGTATCGTAAGTGGCTTCAGATTGCGGTGTGGCTGATGTAAAATCGATAATGGTACTGGTTGCGGTATCTTCTACCTGGAAACCCGCATCTTTATCTCCTGCGGCAGCGTTTAACAATGCTTTGCTGGTGCTATTGTAATTACCGGTTGTTGAAAATTGCCCTTTTACTTTACCACCCGCTGGTTCAGTGGCGCAGTTTTTAACGGTGATCTGAAATTTGGTTTTCATCGCAGGACTACTGACAGCCGCTTGCATCGCAGGAACAGTGATATCTGGCAGTTTGACCTCTTTGGAAGCAGAAATACCATCAATACTGACATCACAGGTTGATGATGTAATATTTCCTGAAAAATCAATGTTTGCAGAATCAGAACCAGCCGCTTGGGCCTGAAAAGTAGCACCTGCGACCAGAAGCGTTACTGCGCTTAAACAATTAACAAATTTCACGTTATTTTCCTTAATAACAAATTAAATGGCGAAAACATTATATGTCGTGAGATTCTGACTGAATAGCGGGTGAAGCTGAGGTTAGTGTTTTTTAAGAATTTGTTTAGAGGTAATAGCTAATTATTTAATGTAATATGAAATTAACTTAATTGGATTGATTTTTTATTCTTCATTGAATTCCAAGGAGAAATTTTTAGATGTAAGTTTGTGTCGGGGATTTCGTCCGCCATTATTCGACAGAGATATCATCAATAATAAGTGTTGCTTAAATTGCTTTTAAGAAAAAATACGCTTTTAGCTGTGTTTTATGACGGTTTCACCGTCCATATATTGAACATTTACATGAATTGGGCCTGCAGGTACTAACAGGCCCAATCATCAATACGATTAAACAGGTACGGTTTTGCGTATTGCGGCGATAAGGATCTGCGCGGCCTGAGAGAGTTGCACATCGACACGAGTAAGAATCCCGATGGGTTCACCCGCCCCGTGGGTAGGTATCGGCAACGACACCAGCGTCGCCTGGCGTAAATCCTCTCTAACTGCACCTGAAGGGACAAACCATACATAGTCGTAATCAACCGTCAGTTGGCGGGAGAGCGATGCTGACAGTGTTTCAATGCAGCCAGGCGGCATTTTACAGCCCTGACTTTGCAACAATGCTTCTGCGTGCTGGCGAGGCGCGGTTCCTTTTGGCGAAACCACCACCGGCCACTCCATTACCCGACTTAACGTGATGGTTTCCTGCAACAACGGGTGGTTAGGGCGCACGACCAGTTTAAGTGATTCCAGAAACAACAATTCATAATTCAGACCGACCATTAATTCCGGATCGGCCATGCGACCAATGCCGAGATCAATTTCTCCGGACTTTAAACCCGCCAGGATCATTGGGTTACTCATGGTGGCAACCTGCAGCGTGGTCTCCATTTGCTGCTTGTGGAAAGGACCAATTACCGCAGGCAGAATGCCCAGTGCCGCGGTGGGTAAGGCCCCAATCCGTACGACATCAGTCTGCGATTCTTCGCGCTGATTTAACGCTTGCCCGGCAGTGTTGAGCGCATCCAGCACTCTTACCGCGTGGGTAAGAAACTGCTCTCCTGGCAGCGTTAACTGCGCGCCAAGGCGGCCACGCTCAAAGAGCCGAGTCCCGGTCAGTTGCTCCAGTTCATTTAGCGTTTTGGAGAGAGCCGGTTGACTCAGGTTAAGGGTCTCAGCCGCGCGCCCCAACGTTCCCTGCTGTGCAACGGCGACAAAAGTATGAAGATGGCGCAAGCGAATGCGCTGATTGAACAGAACATTTTTTTCCATAAGCGATGTTAAAAACAGAGCCGTATCGGTGACAAGTAAAGTTGTTTGTTTTTGATAACCTGATAGCAAAATATTATTAACATTTATCATGTTTTACTTACAACTGATTTATTTTGCTTATGTTTTGTACAGCGTTGCTGGGTGGTGGGATCATGGAAGGGAGTATGTTCAGTCGTTATACTTTGGTTATTGTTTACTTTTGAACGATTTCTCTTCACAAGGCACTGATGAATGATACATGTAATAGGGCACCTTAATCCCGATAGCGATGCCATCTGCACCGCCGCAATGACGGCTCGTTGGCTTAGTTTACGTGGCCAGCAGGCGACGGCATGGCGTTTGGGCGAGCCTAACCGCGAAACGCAGTTTATCTTTGAGCATGCGGGGCTGACGATGCCTGAACGGTTGACGTTTGAACTGACCGATCGTGATGTCTGGTTGGTCGATTTCACCGAGCCTGCCCAGGGGCCGGAATCGTTGACAGAAAGTAACGTGGTGGGAATTATCGATCATCACCGACTTGGTGGGTTAGTCACCCGTCTGCCACCGGAAGTGTGGGTGAAGCCCGTCGGCAGTAGCGCAACCCTGCTGTGGCAACTGATGACGGAAGATGAACGCAATCAGTTATCTTCCGCTGAGGCTATTTTACTGCTCGGCGCCGTATTGAGTGACACTGTCACGCTTCGTTCACCAACGACCACCACTGACGATCGCCTGGCGGTTGATGCGCTGGCCCAAAAAACCGGAGTGGATCTTGACGCTTTCAGTCGCGACCTGCTGTCAGCCAAAACAAGCGTGGAAGGGATGAGCGCCCGCGAACTTTTGCAGAAAGACATTAAAACCTTCACCATCCATGGACATTCAGTCTGTGTAGCGCAGCTTGAACTGTATGCGCTGCAACAGGTGGATGCGGTGCTGGACGATCTCCGTCAGGAAATGGCGCGCTATGCAGAGGAAAAGAATGCTGCGTTGGTCGTGCTGATGCTTACCGACATCAATCTGGGTGACACCAGCCTGTGGTTTGCTGGAGCAGAACTTTCAGACATCCCGCAACCCTGCAAGGTAGAAGGTATGCTTAGCCGTAAAAAACAGATGCTCCCCTGGCTGGAAAGCCATTTGAAACCCCGTCAGTAGGTACTGTTCATCGTTTATATGGGTGGGAAGTTTACGCGGGGTCACACTTTGTAAATTCTTCCCACCGGAGTCAGCGGTGTTTTCTACACTCCAGGTAATATTCACTGGAGGCATGACATTATGGCGAACACCATCACGGCAGATGAGATTCGGGAACAATTTTCGCAGGCAATGTCAGCAATGTACCAGCAGGAAGTCCCGCAATACGGCACGTTGCTGGAACTTGTCGCTGATGTGAATCTGGCGGTACTGGAAAATAATCCGACGCTGCATGAAAAACTGGCGAATGCGGATGAACTGGCCCGGCTAAACGTTGAGCGCCATGGCGCTATTCGAGTGGGTACCGCGCAGGAGCTTTCTACGCTGCGCCGAATGTTTGCCGTTATGGGCATGTATCCGGTGAGTTATTACGATCTCTCCCAGGCAGGCGTCCCCGTACATTCCACAGCCTTTCGTCCCATCGACGATGCCTCGCTATCGCGCAACCCGTTTCGGGTATTCACCTCGTTATTACGGCTCGAACTAATCGAAAACGCCGCGCTGCGGCAAAAAGCCGCTGAGATCCTTGCGAAACGCGATATTTTCACTCGCCGTTGTCACGAGCTGCTGGATGAATTTGATGCGCAGGGCAGTTTTACATCTGAACAGGCGCAAGAGTTTGTGCATGAAGCGCTGGAAACATTCCGCTGGCATCAGCACGCCACGGTCGATGAAGAGACCTATCACGCATTGCATAACGAACACCGGCTGATTGCTGATGTAGTGTGTTTCCCCGGTTGCCATATCAACCACCTGACGCCGCGTACGCTGGATATCGACCGGGTGCAGTCGATGATGCCGGAATGCGGCATTGAACCGAAAATACTGATTGAAGGGCCGCCACGCCGCGAGGTGCCCATTTTATTACGTCAGACGAGTTTCAAAGCGCTGGAAGAACCGGTGTTGTTTGCCGGTGAAATGCGCGGCACTCACACGGCACGTTTCGGTGAAATCGAACAGCGCGGTGTGGCCCTGACGCCGAAAGGCAGAGCGTTATACGACGAATTGCTGAATAAAGCGGGAACGGGGAAAGACAATCTGACGCACCAGTTACATCTTCAGGAGGTGTTCAAGGCGTTCCCGGACAGTGAGTTTCTGCTGCGCCAGCAGGGACTCGCCTGGTTTCGTTATCGACTGACGCCATCAGGCGAAGCGCATCGCCAGGCAATCCGTCCGGATGACGACCCGCAACCGCTCATTGAGCGAGGGTGGCTGGTTGCGCAACCCATCACCTACGAAGATTTTTTACCGGTGAGCGCCGCAGGGATTTTCCAGTCCAATCTGGGGAATGAAACGCAGGCTCGCAGCCACGGGAATTCCAGCCGCGACGCGTTTGAACAGGCGCTGGGTTGCGCGGTTTATGATGAGTTTACGCTGTATCAGGAGGCGCAAGAGCGAAGTAAACGTCGGTGTGGTTTACTTTAATGGAATTTACATGGGATTCGGTCTGTTCCCATCGACATAAAATATTTTCGATTTTGTACAGATAATCGGCGACCAACAATTGGATTATTAATGAATTTTGTCTAGAGTGAGCGGTCAGAAATGTGCACTCTCTTGCCGCTGATTTTGACCGGCGCGGGACCATTTACACGACCAGAAGGACTCACTTTCAGGCATGAATCGCAGACGATTTATTAAAGGTTCAATGGCAATGGCCGCCGTGTGCGGAACCAGTGGTATTGCATCACTCTTTTCCCGCGCCGCCTTTGCGGCAGAGTCTGACATTGCAGACGGAAAAACCGTACGTTTTGATTTTTCCGTTTTGCAATCGATGGCCCATGACTTAGCACAGAAACCCTGGGGCGGCGCACCGCGCGCGTTACCGGACACGCTGGCGAAACTGACGCCGCAGGCCTACAACAGCATTCAATATGACGCAGAGCAGTCTCTGTGGAACAACGTTGAAAATCGTCAGCTTGATGCGCAGTTCTTCCACGTGGGAATGGGTTTTCGTCGCCGTGTACGCATGTTCTCGGTTGATGGCAGTACGCATATGGCGCGTGAAATTCACTTCCGTCCGGAACTGTTTAAATATAACGATGCGGGCGTGGATACCAAACAGTTGGAAGGGCAGACTGACCTCGGATTCGCCGGGTTCCGTGTTTTTAAAGCGCCAGAACTGGCCCGCCGCGATGTCGTTTCTTTCCTGGGTGCCAGCTATTTCCGCGCCGTGGATGACACCTATCAGTACGGTTTATCGGCCCGCGGTCTGGCGGTAGATACCTATACCGACAGCAAAGAAGAATTTCCTGATTTCACCTCTTTCTGGTTCGAAACGGTTAAACCGGGCGCAACCTCCTTTACCGTGTATGCACTTCTCGACAGCCCAAGCGTAACTGGTGCATTCAAGTTCGTGATCCACTGCGAGAAAACGCAGGTGATTATGGATGTACAAAACCACATCTATGCGCGCAAAGACATCAAGCAGCTCGGCATTGCGCCGATGACCAGCATGTTCAGCTGCGGCAACAATGAGCGTCGGATGTGCGACACTATTCACCCGCAAATTCATGACTCCGATCGTCTGGCGATGTGGCGGGGCAATGGCGAGTGGATCTGCCGCCCGCTGAATAACCCGCAAAAGCTGCAGTTCAACGCCTATACCGATAACAACCCGAAAGGGTTTGGCTTGCTGCAACTCGATCGGGACTTCTCCCATTACCAGGACATCATGGGCTGGTATAACAAGCGTCCAAGCCTGTGGGTCGAACCGCGCAACCAGTGGGGCAAGGGGACCATCGGCCTGATGGAGATCCCGACGACCGGCGAAACGCTGGATAACGTTGTCTGCTTCTGGCAGCCTGAGAAGAAGATCAAAGCCGGCGATGAGCTGGAATTCAAATATCGCCTGTACTGGAGTGCTCAGCCGCCGGTGCGTTCACCGCTGGCTCGCGTGATGGCGACCCGGACAGGCATGGGCGGTTTTCCGGAAGGATGGGCGCCGGGCGAGCACTACCCGGAAAAATGGGCGCGCCGTTTTGCCGTTGATTTTGTTGGTGGCGATCTAAAAGCTGCTGCGCCGAAAGGCATTGAACCGGTGATTACGCTCTCAAGCGGTGAAGCGAAACAGATTGAGATCCTCTACGTGGAACCAATCGACGGTTATCGCATTCAGTTTGACTGGTATCCGACCTCTGACTCAACCGATCCGGTAGATATGCGTATGTTCCTGCGTTGTCAGGGTGACGCCATCAGCGAAACCTGGCTGTATCAGTACTTCCCACCAGCGCCGGATAAACGTCAGTACGTTGACGACCGCGAGATGCGTTAATCACTCTCTTTACGGCTCTCCTGATGGGGAGCCGTATCTGCATTCATCCTCATAACGATTCTGTACACTATTTACTCGATCCTGTTCGCATTTTTCTGTATGGCAAATGGGTACTCTGTGAGTGTGTATTTCTTATACACGTTCTTGTCCACTAACAGGGAGAAAGTATGTTTCCAGAATATAGAGACCTTATTTCCCGACTGAAATCCGAGAACCCTCGCTTTCTGTCCTTATTCGAAAAACACAACAGCCTTGATCATGAGATCTCCAGACTGGAAGGTTCGGATGGTCGGGGGTATAGCTTGGACATTGTTCGTCTTAAGAAACAGAAACTCCACCTGAAGGAAGATTTGCTCAAAATTTTGCAAAGAGAGAGTGTCAGTGAGAGCTAAGTAGAATGGCGCTTGCTGTGTAAAAGGGCTTCCAGCGAGAAAAGGAAGCCCTTCCTGTTTTAGGTGTTAATCGACCATCACGCGTTTGTTCGTCGCCCCCCAGAGGATCGACATTTCAGTGAACAGCGCGCCGCTAATTTCTTCGACTTCTTCTGCGCTAACCTGCGCATTTCCCTGTTTACCGAACAGTACCACTTCATCGCCAGATGCAACCTGCGGTAAATCGGTCACATCGACGATCACGGTATTCATGGATGTTTTACCCAGTACCGGAACCCGCTGGCCGCGGATCAGCACGTGTCCCGCGTTACTGAATACACGGCGATAACCATCGGCATAACCTGTCGGGATATTGGCCAGAACGGAATCACGTTTAAGGGTATAGGTTCTGTCATATCCGACGGTGTTTCCTTTGGGGTAATGGTTTACCGACGCGATGGCGGATTTAAATGTCATGACGCGTTTGTATTCGGTGCTGGCGATGGTATCGCCATAAAAAATACCGCCAACACGAACCATGTCGAGCCAGGATTCTGGAACGGTCAGGGTGGCGAACGTATTCGCAACATGCAGGGTGACATCTTCGCGCTTAAGCCCGGTAATTTTCAGTACCTGGGCCGATTGCGTGTTGAAACGGGCCAGATCGCGTCTAACCACCGCAGCATCTTCTTCCGGGAAATGCGACATGATGCCAACAATTTTCAGGCCGGGTAATGCGGAAATGGCGCGGGCTTCTTCCAGACCTGCAGCGGTACTGACTTCCAGACCGTTACGCGACATACCGCCAGAGTTCAGTGCCAGATGAATACGAATGATTTTACCTTTCTCCTGAGCAATGGCACTCAGACGCTTAGCCATATCCAGATTACCGATCAGCTCTTCGGTATCGAAGTCCGCTGCCTGGCGCATCTCTTTTTCCGTCGCGTTGCGAACGCGCATGAGCTGTGATGTATAGCCTGACTGGCGAACGGTTCTAATCTCCTCATTGCTGGCGATGCCAATACATTGCACGCCGTTTTGCATCATCACCGGTGTTACCAGTGAGAGATCGTGGCCATACGCGTCTCCTTTAAGAATGGCGCACATCCGGGTTTTATCTGCCAGCAGTTGCTGAACTTTATGAATGTTATATTCCAGTGCGCTACGGGAAATTTCCAGCGTGGTATTATCCACGACCTGTTGCTGATTGACTGCAAAGGGAACGGGGCCTGCTTGAGTGGAGGAAACGGGTTGGTGACAGGCGGTAATCAGTAAAAGCGGAATAAGTGCTAAACGACCCAAAGGTGCTGCCATGCTTGCTCCTTAGCAATAAAGTGAAAGTGTTATTGTCATCATTACGGTCTATCCATGAGGGGATACCCGGATCACCAGAGTAACGGGTTCCACGCCAGAGATTCTTTCTAAGTGATTGCTGTTACAGCATAAAAATAAGACCTCCCCGACTCTAAACAGAGTAATATCGGCTACTGCCAGTCAGAAATGCCCCGTTTACGATTGCAAAGGAGATAAACATGTCAGAAATAATTATCGTTAGTGACGCGCTGGAACTGCGTGCCGTCGAAGAACAACACGTCACCCCTCTGCATCAGTTGGTGCTTAAAAATAAAGTCTGGCTCCAGCAGTCGCTGAACTGGCCGCAGTTTGTGACTTCTGTGGAGGACACCCGCAAGAATGTGCAGGGCAATATGATGTTGCACCAGCGCGGCTACGCCAAAATGTTCCTTATTTTCGAACAAGAGGAGGTGGCTGGCGTTATCTCGTTTAACCAGATAGAACCGCTGAACAGAGCCGCTTATATTGGTTATTGGCTGGACGAAGATCACCAGGGCAAAGGTATTCTGTCTCAGGCGCTACAGGCATTGATTCAGCATTATGCGCAGCGCCAGGAGATTCGCCGCTTCGTGATTAAATGTCGTGTAGATAACGTCAAGAGCAACCAGGTGGCGTTGCGCAATGGCTTCCAACTGGAAGGATGCTTACGACAAGCGGAGTTCCTCAATGGCGATTACTATGATGTGAATCTCTATGCCCGCATCATTGATGACTCCTCAGAATAAACCGGCGATAGGGGTGCGCGTAATACGTTGTTCGCCGTTGATCACTTTTGGCCCGCGCAGATGGATCGCATCGCCATCAAAGGCTTCAACTTGGGCCTGACCGGTTATCTCAATATGATGCTCGATCAGCACTTCACCCAGAATACAGGCGTGGCCTTCAATCAGGATGTGCCCATCCAGCAGAATTGGGCCGCCGCGTAATTTTGCATGCCCACCGACCAGCACATGGTGCTTCAGCACACAATTACCTTCAACCTCCGCGTGTTCCGCCACCTGCGAGCTATAGCGCAGGGTAGGAATGGCGTCTTCATCAGTTCCGGCGATGACACGCGCATGTCCATAGACTTTAGCGCAATCGCAGATCCAGACATTATTCTCTTCGTTACCTTCTACCCGTGCAAAATCAAAAACTTCAGCCCGATGTTCTATAAAGGCATAGTTGATAATCGCATCACCATAGATCTGCACCTGATGCACCACGCGTGAATTGCTGACTATCGCTCGATCGTAAATTTGCAGGAGCTGGTCGTTTTCACGAGTAAGTCCTTTGGCGGCGATAATTTCAGAGTCACACACAATGCGCGCATCACCGCAGAGAAGGCACTCACCGCGAACAACTGAATCCTGAATGGTGACGTTGTCACGTATTTGCGCGTTTTGGCTGATTTCTGCTCGGTCAATCCAGGCGGCATCGCCAATCTGCGCGCCATCTCGGACCACGCTTGCCTGTGTAATACGGGCATTTCCGGATATCGTCGCGCCGGAAAACGCGAGCGCATTCTCATCGTAAATCCAGCAATCGCCACTTTGCGATAGCACGCTTTCATCATCAATCCAGCCACCGGGCGTACCGGCTTTGACATCATTAAAATCAATGAGCGCAATTATCTGGCGTAGTAATACGCTCTTTTTATTGCCATTATCCTGGTAATTAAAGGCGCGAGGTTCATCGCCCAGACGATATTTGGTCATAGCTCATTTCCATGTTGCGCACCTTAGTTAAACGTAGCAAAGTTTTCCGTACTGGCTAAATTCGTGGAAATTCCATAAAATGCATTTCAAATATACTTTAAAAAATAAACAAAATGAGTAAGAGCAAGCAAAGTGAGCGAGTCCTCAATCTTCCGGCCGGTTATTTTGGCATGGTACTGGGCATCATCGGGATGGGGTTCGCGTGGCGATATGCCAGCCAGGTATGGCCTGTAAGCCACTGGATTGGCGACGGTTTAGTGATCCTTGCGATGGTCATCTGGGGATTGTTGACGCTGGCCTTTATTAGTCGTTTACTGTGTTTTCCTCATAGCGTACTGGCGGAAATTCGTCATCCGGTGATGAGCAGTTTTGTCAGTCTGTTTCCGGCTACAACGATGCTGGTCGCGATTGGTTTTGTCCCGTGGTATCGACCGCTGGCGATTGTGTTGTTCAGCATCGGCGTGGTGATACAGCTGGCGTATGCGGCCTGGCAAACGGCTGGATTATGGCGTGGCGAGCACCCGGAAGAGGCCACCACACCGGGTCTGTATCTGCCAACCGTTGCCAATAACTTTATCAGCGCCATGGCCTGTGGTGCGCTTGGCTTCAACGATGCCGGATTGGTGTTTTTGGGCGCAGGGGTATTTTCCTGGCTCAGTCTCGAGCCGGTTATTCTGCAGCGTTTACGAAGCTGCGGCGAGCTGCCGACGGTTTTACGGACTTCACTTGGTATACAACTGGCGCCTGCGCTGGTCGCCTGTAGCGCGTGGCTTAGTGTGAACGGTGGCGAGGGAGATACGTTAGCCAAAATGCTGTTCGGCTATGGTCTGCTGCAACTTCTGTTTATGCTACGCCTGATGCCGTGGTATTTGTCACAGCCGTTTAATGCGTCTTTCTGGAGCTTCTCGTTCGGCGTGTCGGCACTGGCGACTACGGGGCTGCATTTAGGGCACGGCAGCGAGTCAGGTTTTTTTCATACGCTGGCGATCCCGCTGTTTATTTTTACCAATTTTATCATTGCGCTATTACTGATACGTACGTTTGCATTGCTGATGCAGGGAAAACTGCTTATTCGCACCGAACGTGCTGCATTACTGAAATCTGAGGATAAATAATGATCCGTTGTGACGAAAACTACTTTACTGAGAAATATGATTTGACCCGCACGCATTCCGATGTCGTCGACGCGGCAAAAATTGTTGCCCCGGGCAAAACGTTAGATCTGGGCTGCGGGAATGGCCGTAACAGTCTGTACCTGGCGGCCAACGGTTATGACGTTACTGCATGGGACAAGAATCCGATGAGCATCGCCAATCTGGAACGCATTAAAAACGCGGAAGGGCTGGCTAATCTGCACGCTGAGGTGGCGGATCTCAATGCGCTAAACTTTGACGGTGAATACGATTTTATTCTTTCTACCGTGGTGATGATGTTCCTGGACGCGAAAACCATCCCGGGCCTGATTGAAAATATGCAGCGCTGCACCAACCCAGGTGGGTATAACCTGATCGTCGCGGCAATGGATACCGATGATTTTCCGTGCACCGTTGGGTTCCCGTTTGCGTTTAAAACAGGGGAGTTACGCCGTTACTACACAGGTTGGGATCTGCTGAAATATAACGAAGACGTAGGTGAACTTCATCGTACGGATGAGCACGGCAACCGAATTAAACTACGCTTTGCAACAATGCTGGCGCGTAAAACGGTCTGACCTGCCCATTTGTGATAACTCTTTCTACGTTCAGCATTTTTTTCGTGCTGAATATTAAGAAAACGTTAAGATAGAATTGTGCGGGCCTTACCATTTTTAGTTCATCCAAAATGATTTCCTTTTGCTATTATTTCAGATGCATATCTGCAAATACTAAGGGATCGTTCCATGCGTGCTCAAACTTTATTTAAAGTTGCAGTGCTTACGGGTTTACTGGCGTTATCAGGCTGTGCTTCAAAAATTACGCAGCCTGATAAATATTCAGGTTTTTTAAAAGATTACTCCGGCCTGAAGGAAACAAAATCTGCAACCGGACAGCCGGTGCTGCGTTGGGTTGATCCCAACTTTAATGAGTCTAAATACGATAACATCGTTTATAACCCGATCACGTATTATCCGGTTCCTAAACCAACCACCCAGGTCGGTCAGCAGGTTCTTGATAAGCTGTTGAGCTATACCAATACCCAAATGAAAACTGCCCTGGCAAAACGTAAACCGCTGGTTACGACGCCAGGCTCGCGCAGTCTGATTTTCCGCGGGGCAATCACCGGTGTTGCTACCAGCAAAGAAGGGCTGCAGTTCTATGAAGTGGTCCCGGTTGCACTGCTCGTTGCGGGTACGCAAATGGCGACGGGGCACCGTACCATGGACACGCACCTCTTTTTCGAAGGTGAGTTGATTGATGCGGCAACCAATAAACCTGTCATTAAAGTTGTACGTCAGGGTGAAGGTAAAGACCTGAACAACGAAAGTACGCCGATGGCGTTCGAAACGTTGAAGAAAGTTGTTGATGACATGGCGACTGATGCTTCCATGTTTGACGTAAATAAAAAACAATAATAACGAAGAACGCACCATCCCTGGATGGTGCGTTTTTTTATGCCGCCCGGCGACGATATACGAGTTTACCCATCAGCGCTTCTGGTCGGGCAAACATCACCAGATTCCCCAGCAAAATCAATACTAATCCCACAATCGCATTAACCTGCCAGACATACCCTTCATACAACGTAGACAGCGTTAGCGCCACCAGTGGAAAAAGCAGTGTACTGTATGCCGCTTTACTGGGACCAATGCGTCCGACCAGCGTGAAATAGGCGCCGAAGGCGATTACCGAACCAAAAATAGCCAGATACAACAGCGCACTGAGATAACTGAAGGTCCACTGTGGCGTGAAGCTGTCGCCGCGCACCAACGCAATGGTAGCAATCAACACAGTGCCGTACAGCATCGCCCAACTGTTGGTGGTCATCACCTCGAGACCTTTTTTCTGATGACGCAGACTTATCATATTGCCCAGTGAGAAACCAAAAGTGCCGAGGGCGCTTAAACCAATCCCCAGCAGCAGCGAGTGATTCAACCCGCTGTTGACCAAATCCTGCCAGAACAAGGTGACGATACCTGTCAGCCCCAGCCCGGCGGCAACATAAAAGCGTCCTGGTGGTTTTTGACCAAAAAACAGGTAGCTATTAACCGCATTGAACAGGACCGCCATCGAGAAAATGACGGATTCGAGACCGGTATTGATCCACGCAGCGGCAGTGTAAAAACACCAGAAGTTAAAGCAAAAAACGCATCCACCTTGTAACAGACAAAACAGATGATCGCGTCCGGAAAGCTTACGCAATTTCCCGCTGATCAGCAGGATGGCTATCATCACGGTGCTGGCGATGGCAAAGCGCCAGAAGATGGAAACTGGCGCCGCAACCGGGCCTTGTTGCAGGTAAATCGCAATCCATGTCGTTCCCCAAATCACCACCACCAGGCAGTACAACAGTCCGTTCATACAACTCTCTCTTTTTGGTCTTCAGGCGCACACTGTGCCACGTCGGGTAGCAGGGGGCTTTCATCGGCTTGCGGTGGACTTGCAAAATCTTGCGCTTTTTTTAGTGTAAAGGTGAAAAGGAAGCTGTTAACGATATGTAGCTGATATAGACTGAAAGCCTGCTAACTTATTTTGAATGTGATGGTATGTCTCAGCCCTACGGTGCCTTTGAAAACTTACGCAAACACAATGCCGTGCTGCACGAGTCGGTTGCGTTACATTCGGGGATCCAACTGGCTGCCTGGTCAAACAAGCGCGACACCATTACCCAGTATTGCGATCACCACACGCTCAGTTTATACATCGCGGATGGCTACGAGAGTTATCACAAAACGGCGGAAGGCTGGAAGAATGGCGGCGGACCGGATCGTTTTTGCCTGATGCCAAAAGAGAGTGAGTCCAGTTGGGATATTCGTGACGATCTTTCCTTTGTTCATCTCTATTGTACCGATGCTCACCTGCGCGAAGTGGGTGAAAAAGTCTGGGACAAAAGCCCCTATAGCTTCACGCTGGACGAGCATACTTTTGGTAGTGACCCGGGGATCACGGCGGTTTACCGTCAGTTTTTGCTTGGTAACGACTGGCTGCAACCCGCTAATCACCTCACGCTTAGCGCGGCATCTTCACTACTGTTAACGCATCTGATCCAGCATTACAGCAACGTTCAATGGCGGCTTCCCGTTGTCACCGGAGGGCTTGCACCTGCCACCTTGCGTAACGTGCTGGCCTATATTGAAGCACATCTGGCGTATCCCATAACGTTGAGCGATCTGGCTGGTGAAGCAGCGCTAAGCGAATTCCATTTTGCCAGAATGTTTCGCCAGTCGATGAATATGGCGCCGCATCAGTACGTCATGCAACGCCGTATGGCACTGGCGCAGCAACTGGTCTGTTATTCATCACGCAGCCTGTCGGATATTGCAATGGCCTGCGGATTTAGCTCGGCGAGTCATTTCAGTAACCGGTTTAAACAAGTGACAGGTAAAACACCAACGCAGCTACGCGCGGCGAAATAACGTCAACACTGCGTAGCAAATACCGCCGACAACCAGCCCCCAGAATGCAGACCCAATGCCAAATACCGTCAGACCACTGGCCGTAACCAGAAAAGTTACGATGGCCGCATCGCGTTCAGCTTCATTATGTAAGGCTTGATATAAACTACCGCTAATCGTGCCGAGTAATGCAAGACCAGCAAGCATCTGGATCCAGCTTACGGGCAGGGCTGCCATCAGTCCTGTAACCGAACCGCCAAACACCCCAGCCAGAAGATAGAAGACGCCTGCTGCCGCTGCGGCGAGCCAGCGCCGATTTGCATCCGGATGCGCTTCAGGACTTTGGCAAATTGCGGCGGTTATGGCGGCGATGCAGATGGAATAGACGCCAAAAGGTGAAAATAGCAGCGCCAGTAGACCCGTAAAAACAATCAGAGGGGAAACGGGTAACGAATATCCTGATGCTTTCATGGTCGCAATACCGGGGGCATTTTGCGAAGCCATAGTGACCAGAAATAACGGTAGTGCAATGCTGATACTGTGGGCTAATGAAAAGTGCGGGGTAATAAACGCTGGGATAACCGGTGACAGATTAACATCATTAGTGACAATGTCACCTTTCATCAAGGCGATGGCAATACCCACTAACATCGCAGCGATAACGGCATATCTTGGGGCAATAACTTTTAGCACCAACCATGCCACCAGCATACTACCGCACAAAATAAGCTCACTGTTCAGGCTATTAAATGCCTGCAAACCAAAACGCAGTAAGATCCCAGCCAACATGGCTGATGCCAGCGAGTGGGGAATGATTTTCATCAGGCGGGCAAACAGTCCGGTTACGCCGCACAGCACAATCAGCGCGTTAGCCACGATAAAAACGCCGATGGCATCCTGAATAGATACCCCGTGCAGGCCCGTCACCAGCAGCGCGGCACCGGGCGTTGACCATGCGGTAAGTACAGGAGCGCGATACCACAATGTCAGCACCAGCGTACTGACCCCCATTGCTAACCCCAGTGCGGTCATCCACCCTGCAATTTGCCCGGTAGTCGCACCTGCGGCGAGTGCCGCTTGCCAGATAATGGCCGCCGAACTGGCATAGCCAACCAGGACCGCCACAAAACCCGATAATACAGTGGGCAGGGGGATGGAGAATGCACGCATATTCACTCCGTGTGCGTTATAACGGTCAATCACTGTAGCACTGTGCGTTATAGCGTACAAGTGCTAAACTGTAGCCCCGAGTAAGGAGAGCGACGAAGGAGAAAATGGACAACTTAACCCACTATCTGGCCACAACGCTCAGGACATTACGTCACCAGCGGGAATGGAGTCTTTCGCGTCTGGCGGAGGAAACTGGCGTCTCAAAAGCGATGCTGGGGCAGATTGAACGTAATGAATCCAGTCCAACGGTGGCGACGTTGTGGAAAATTGCCACTGGGCTGAACGTCCCGTTTTCAACGTTTATTTCACCACCAGAGTCAGACGGCACGCTAACATTCGATCCCCAGCAGCAGGCAATGGTCGTCACGCCGTTGTTCCCGTGGGATCCTCAACTGTGCTTCGATCATTTTTCGATACTATTGGCGCCCGGCGCGCTCAGTGAATCTACTCCGCATGAGACCGGCGTAATAGAGCACGTGGTGGTGATTAATGGTCTGCTGGATATGTGTATTGAGGGGCAGTGGCGCACCCTTAAATCTGGTGAGGGTGTCCGTTTCGCCGGAGATATGGCACACAGTTACCGTAACAGCAGCGAACAAACGGTGCACTTTCATTCGCTGATCCATTACCCGCGCAGTTAATCGGGAAAACTATTCCGAAAAGCTGCGCTTGTGACTACAATAGCCGCCATTTTTACCGCTTGTGGATGGTAACAACTGTATGCGCCAGCAGCTTCATCACCTTGAATTGTTAAGCCCGGCTCGGGATACCGCCATTGCGCGCGAAGCCATTTTGCACGGCGCAGACGCCGTTTACATTGGTGGACCGGGTTTTGGCGCGCGCCATAACGCCAGTAATAGCCTGAAAGATATCGCCGAACTGGTGCCTTTCGCCCATCGCTATGGGGCGAAAATCTTTGTGACGCTAAATACTATCTTGCACGATGATGAACTGGAACCCGCGCAGCGGTTAATTACCGATTTGTATCAGACCGGTGTTGATGCTCTGATCGTACAGGATATGGGGATTCTGGAACTGGATATTCCCCCGATTGAACTGCATGCCAGCACCCAATGTGATATTCGCAGCGTTGAGAAGGCGAAATTTCTTGCTGATGTCGGATTCACCCAGATTGTCCTTGCGCGCGAACTGAGCCTTGAGCAAATTAACGCCATCCATCAGGCTACCGATGCGACCATTGAGTTTTTCATTCACGGCGCGCTGTGCGTTGCCTATTCAGGTCAGTGTTATATTTCACATGCGCAAACCGGACGCAGTGCTAACCGTGGCGACTGTTCCCAGGCTTGCCGTCTGCCGTATACCCTGAAAGACGATCAGGGACGCGTGGTGTCCTATGAAAAACACCTGCTGTCGATGAAAGACAACGATCAGACCGCCAACCTCGGCGCATTGATTGACGCAGGTGTGCGTTCCTTCAAAATTGAAGGGCGCTATAAGGACATGAGTTATGTCAAGAATATTACCGCGCATTATCGCCAGATGCTCGATGCCATCATTGAAGAGCGCGGCGACCTGGCCCGTTCATCAGTGGGACGTACCGAACATTTCTTTACCCCATCCACGGAGAAAACCTTCCATCGTGGCAGCACCGATTATTTTGTGAATGCCCGTAAAGGGGATATCGGCGCATTCGACTCACCAAAGTTTATCGGTTTGCCGGTCGGCGAAGTCCTGAAGGTGGCGAAAGATCATCTCGATGTTGAGGTGACAGAACCGCTGGCTAACGGGGATGGCCTGAACGTGTTAATCAAACGTGAGGTTGTTGGATTCCGCGCCAACACCGTGGAAAAAACGGGGAACAATCGTTATCGGGTATGGCCGAATGAAATGCCTGCCGATCTGCACAAAGTGCGTCCGCATCATCCGCTGAATCGCAACCTCGATCATAACTGGCAGCAAGCGTTAACCAAAACCTCCAGCGAACGCCGTGTTGCGATCGATATTGAGCTCGGCGGCTGGCAGGAGCAGTTGATTCTGACGCTCACCAGTGAAGAGGGCGTGAGCATTACCCATACGCTGGATGGCCAGTTTGAGGAAGCGAACAATGCGGAAAAAGCGTTGAGTAACCTACAGGACGGACTGGCAAAACTTGGGCAGACGATGTACTACGCCCGCAATATTCAGGTGAATCTGCCGGGCGCGCTGTTCGTGCCAAACGGTCAACTAAATCAGTTACGACGTGAAGCCGTTGATATGCTGGATGCAGCGCGCCTGCAAAGCTATAAGCGCGGTAGCCGCAAACCAGTATCCCAGCCTGCGCCGGTTTATCCGCAAACGCACTTGAGTTTCCTGGCTAACGTCTACAACCAAAAAGCGCGTGAGTTTTATCACCGTTATGGCGTTCAGTTGATTGATGCAGCCTATGAAGCGCATGAAGAAAAGGGCGAAGTACCGGTGATGATCACCAAACATTGCCTGCGTTTCGCCTTTAACCTCTGTCCGAAACAGGCGAAAGGGAACATCAAGAGCTGGAAAGCGACACCGATGCAACTGGTTAACGGCGATGAAGTCCTGACGCTGAAATTTGATTGCCGACCGTGCGAAATGCTCGTGATCGGCAAGATGAAACATCACATTCTGAAGATGCCGTTGCCGGGTAGCGTCGTGGCTTCGGTCAGTCCGGAAGAACTGATGAAGACACTGCCGAAGCGTAAGGTTAATCGTTAGCTCAGATGCGTATCGGGTTTGCGTGATTTTTGCCAGTGATGGTGTTCACGAAGATCGGCGGCGGATTCTTCCGCCGTCACTCGCAGCTCATCGCTGTCGGCCGTGTGTCGTAGTAAATGATCGGCATCCTGCACCTGAAGATATTCATGTCCCTGATTAGTAGCGAAAAGTTGACCGGAAAAAAGCGCGCTGGCCAGCAATAACACTGTTAACCCTTTCTTAAACATCATGCACCCTCTGGTACGTTAGCTGCGGAATTGGCGATAATTTCGCCTGGTGACTATTCAATATTTTAATCGGGATAATGACAATCTCTGTTTTGTCATTTCGATGTTTTTTACATTTTTGTTTAGTCGATGTTGGGATTTGTAACACCCGGGCAGTGCAGCGCTGCCCGGGTGTTATCAGGGAGAGATTCAGGACTTAAATCCGGCGGCCGTCATCAGGAGACGAAAGAACATGCCAACAGCGGCGAGGGCCAGCACGCTGCCGCCCCAGAGGATCACCAGCCACATCAGGCGTTTCCAGATTGTTTGTTGCATCAATGATACCCCTCACCATGTTGAACTTTGCCGCGGAAAACGTAGTAGCTCCAGAAGGTGTACACCAGGATTATCGGGATAATCAGCAGTGCGCCAACCAACATAAAGCCCTGACTTTGCGCCGGAGCCGCCGCTTGCCAGAGCGTAATGGACGGCGGAATGATGTGTGGCCAGATACTGATCCCCAGCCCGCTAAACCCGAGGAAAATCAGCCCCAGTGTCAATACAAAAGGCAGCGTATGGCAGTTATGTTGCCCCAGCGAACGCCACAGCCAGATGCTGATAAGCGCAACCAGCAGCGGAACCGGCATCAGGAACCATAGGTTGGGCAGACTAAACCAACGCTCGGCAATCGCGCTATGCGCCAGTGGTGTCCACAGGCTGATAATGGCAATCACAATCAACATTGCCAGCAGCAGTTTTTTGGCCACGCGACGCATTTTATCCTGCAACGGATTTTCACTTTTCATCACCAGCCATGTCGCCCCCAGCAGGGCATAGGCTACAACCAGACCAACGCCGCAGAACAACGTGAACGGAGTCAACCAGTCGAAAGGACCGCCGCTGTAGCTGCGTCCGGTAACGGAAAATCCGTTGAGTACGGCACCCACCACCACGCCCTGGGTGAATGTCGCCAGAATTGAACCGCTGAGAAAGGCTTTATCCCAGAATGGTCGATGCGCCGGTGTGGCCTTGAAGCGAAACTCAAACGCGACGCCGCGAAAAATCAGGCCGATTAGCATCAGGGTCAATGGGATCGTCAGCGCATCGACAATCACCGCATAGGCCAGCGGGAACGCGCCAAATAACCCGGCCCCGCCCAGCACCAGCCAGGTTTCATTCCCATCCCATACGGGAGCGACGCTGTTAACCATCACATCGCGGTCATCAGCGTCCTGAATCGCGGGGAATAAAATGCCAATCCCGAGATCAAAACCGTCCATCACGATATACATCAGCGTGGCGAATACGATAATCACAAACCAGATAACTGATAAATCGATACCCATTAGCGATGAGCCTCCGGTTGAGAATCAAGGACGGCAGCCGAAAGCGGCCGGGCAGGCGTGCCGGTTGGCGGAATTGTTGAGTCATCTTCATGTGGCCCCTTGCGGATCAGGCGTATCATGTAGCTGTAACCCACACCAAACACTGAGCTGTACACCACAAAGAAGGACAGCAGGCTGATGCTCATATGTAAATCACCATGTGCGGAAACCGCATCCGCCGTACGTTGCAGACCGTAAACCACCCACGGTTGACGGCCAACTTCAGTGGTCACCCAACCGGCAAGGATGGCAATCAGACCTGAAGGGCCCATCCACAAGGCAAAGCGCAGGAAAGGGCGCGAGGTGTATAAACGCTGCTTATAGCGCAGCCACAGGGCAAAAGCGCCCAGCAGGATCATCAGCATGCCTAGCCCGGCCATTATGCGAAACGACCAGAACACCATAGTTGAGTTAGGCCTGTCTTCTTTAGGAAACTCTTTTAGTGCCGGGACCTGTTTGTCCAGGCTATGGGTCAGGATCAGACTGCCCAGGGCAGGAATTTCCAGCCCATAGCGGGTGCGTTCCTGCTCCATATCCGGCCAGCCGAAGAGTAGTAGCGGGGTTGGTTCGCCGGGCGGATTTTCCCAGTGCCCTTCAATCGCAGCAATTTTTGCCGGCTGATGCTTCAGCGTATTCAAACCGTGCATATCGCCAATCAAAGCCTGCAGCGGGGCGACGATTAACGTCATCCATAGCGCCATTGAGAACATGGCGCGAATAGCCGGGGTGTTATTCCCGCGCAATAAATGCCATGCACCTGACGCTGCAACAAACAACGCGCTGCTGAGGAAAGCGGCAACGGACATATGCAGTAAACGATAAGGGAATGAAGGATTGAAAATAACGGCGAACCAGTCAACGGGAACGACCTGGCCGTTAACTATTTCATAGCCTTGCGGTGTCTGCATCCAGCTGTTAGAGGCGAGGATCCAGAAGGTTGAAATAATGGTACCCAGTGCGACCATGCAAGTGGCAAAGAAGTGAAGCCCTGGGCCAACCCGGTTCCAGCCAAACAGCATTACCCCAAGGAAGCCCGCTTCGAGGAAGAAGGCGGTGAGCACTTCATAGGTCAGAAGCGGCCCGGTGATGCTACCGGCGAACTCGGAAAAACCACTCCAGTTGGTACCGAACTGATAAGCCATCACCAGCCCGGAAACTACACCCATACCAAAGTTTACGGCGAATATTTTCGACCAGAAATGGTATAGCGAACGCCAGGTGGGATTTTTCGTCTTTAGCCATAACCCCTCAAGTACTGCCAGATAACTGGCGAGGCCGATGGTAATGGCCGGAAAGATGATGTGAAAGGATACCGTAAACGCGAACTGGATCCTCGCCAGGTGAAACGCGTCAAGACCGAACATGCTTAACTCCGCAGGCAAAATTGATTTGGCGCAATTCTAAGCCTGAGAAGCAATGCGGGGCAGAAACAGAACAGTTCTTTTTAACCATAACAGTTGCAGTGCTGTTATAGGTTGTACACGCTGATATGAAATCTGGAAGCTGGATTCCTGTTATTAGATAGCGTCCTCCCCACGTTAGTGATTTTGCGATATTAATAGCAAGGTAATTAAAAGGTAATCATAAATGTTTACTTTGTGTGTATAAAGGTTCTTCTGCTGAATGCCTTCCTTGAATCAAAAATCACCCAGCAGGAGCTGGCGAACAGGATCGGCAGACCTAAGCAGGAGATCACCCGTTTATTTGATTTAAAGCACACGACAAAAATTGATGCCGTGCAGATTGCTGCGCGCGCCTTAGGCAAAGAGCTGGCGTTAACGATGTTGTAAAACTGTTAACTATAACAGTTATAAAAAACACCCTGATTATGTAAACTGATATACACAGTGATTGTCACCGACACCGGTAATCAGGATCAAAAATGAAAAAGTACCAGCGACTGGCAGAGCAAATTCGCGATCAAATTGCGTCTGGCGTATGGCAGCCAGGCGATCGCTTGCCTTCCTTGCGTGAGCAAGTGGTCAGCAGCGGAATGAGTTTTATGACCGTCGGACACGCATACCAGTTGCTGGAAAGCCAGGGGCGGATTATCGCCCGGCCGCAGTCTGGTTATTATGTCGCCGCGCGCCCCGAACGTGAACTGGCAGCGCCGCAGGTACAGGTCATGCGCGACGAAGCGGTGGATATCAATACCTATATTTTTGATATGTTGCAGGCCAGCCGGGATGCGTCAGTGATGCCCTTTGCCTCAGCATTCCCCGACCCGCGTCTGTTTCCACTTCAACAGTTGAACCGCTCGTTGGCGCAGGTGAGTAAAACCGCCACCGCCATGAGTGTGATTGAAAACCTGCCGCCGGGGAATGCTGAGTTGCGTCATGCCATTGCCCGTCG
Source organism: Citrobacter sp. ABFQG (assembly GCF_004322975.1). Lineage (NCBI taxonomy): Bacteria > Pseudomonadati > Pseudomonadota > Gammaproteobacteria > Enterobacterales > Enterobacteriaceae > Citrobacter > Citrobacter sp. ABFQG. The sequence goes on along the minus strand of NZ_CP036435.1, from coordinate 3,218,042 downwards.
CTATGCTCAACAGGGGATGACCATTTCACCGGACGAAATCGTCATCACCACCGGCGCGCTGGAAGCCCTCAACCTGAGCCTGCAAGCTGTCACTGAACCGGGTGACTGGGTGATTGTCGAAAACCCCTGTTTTTACGGAGCGTTGCAGGCCCTGGAGCGATTACGTCTGAAGGCGCTGTCGGTAGCCACCGACGTTAACGAGGGGATCGATCTTGCCGCGTTGGAGCAGGCGTTGCAGGAGTACCCGGTAAAAGCCTGCTGGCTAATGACCAACAGCCAAAATCCGCTGGGTTTTACGCTCAGCGCAGAGAAAAAGGCGCGTCTGGTTGCCTTGTTGGAAAAATACCACGTAATGCTGATTGAAGATGATGTTTACAGCGAGCTGTACTTTGGCCGCGAAAAACCGCTACCTGCCAAAGCCTGGGATCGCGCCGACAGCGTTCTGCATTGTTCGTCTTTCTCGAAGTGTCTGGTGCCAGGATTTCGTATTGGCTGGGTGGCAGCAGGGAAACATGCCCGGCGTATTCAGCGACTCCAGCTAATGAGTACTTTATCTACCAGTTCGCCCATGCAGCTTGCACTTGTTGATTATCTTTCAACCCGGCGCTATGACGCGCATTTGCGACGCTTGCGTCGGCAACTGGCGGAACGTAAACAACAGGCCTGGCAAACGCTGCTGCGTCATCTTCCGGCGGAAGTCAAAATTCACCACAACGACAGTGGTTATTTTCTGTGGCTGGAGCTGCCGGAACCGCTTGATGCTGGTGTGCTCAGTACCCATGCGCTGGCACACCACATCAGCATTGCGCCGGGTAAAATGTTTTCGACCTCGGGAAGCTGGACACGTTTTTTTCGTTTTAATACTGCATGGCACTGGGGAGAGCGAGAAGAGCAGGCCGTAAAACAGCTTGGCAAATTAATTCGTGAAATGATGAAATAAACCATAACGCGCTATTCAATATAAATGAATAGCGCATTCTTATTTTCGAAATAGTGAATGCTGAACCACGGTATTATTTATATCGGGTGCGGCCATACAAAATATCAATAGTTAATACTATTGCCACCTCTGCGTCTAACTCCTTGTCTATACTCCAGAAGATTACCCCCTTGGTCAGAGTCTGTAGCGTAATGAGCGTTAGCTCACAACCTGATTAAATTTCCTTGCACCAGCAGGAACGCTTACCACACCCCGACTATTTTTAGAAAAGGACATATATTTACGGCAAGGCTGCCGCTCAATATTTTTTCGACAGGAGTAAGACGTTATGAGCAAGCAACTTGCCCTCAGTAGCCTGTGTGCCTTCAGCATGACGCTGATGACTGCGCAGGCAGCCGAACCCCCCACATCATTAGATAAACCGGAAGGCCGCCTGGATATTATTGCCTGGCCGGGTTATATCGAACGTGGGCAAACCGATAAACAATATGACTGGGTCTCGCAGTTTGAGAAAGATACCGGCTGTGCGGTCAATGTAAAAACGGCGGCCACCTCTGATGAGATGGTCAGCCTGATGGCTAAAGGCGGTTACGACCTGGTAACCGCTTCTGGTGATGCCTCACTGCGCCTGATAATGGGAAAACGCGTTCAGCCGATTAATACTGCGCTGATCCCTAACTGGAAAACCCTTGATCCGCGAGTGGTAAAAGGGGAGTGGTTTAACGTTGGCGGTAAAGTTTACGGTACGCCATACCAGTGGGGACCAAACCTGCTGATGTATAACACCAAAACCTTCCCAACGCCGCCGGACAGCTGGAACGTGGTATTCGTTGAACAAAATCTGCCTGACGGGAAAAGCAATAAAGGTCGCGTTCAGGCTTACGATGGCCCGATCTATATTGCCGACGCCGCATTATTCGTTAAAGCCACCCAGCCGCAGTTGGGTATTACCGACCCCTATCAGCTCACTGAAAAACAGTATCAGGCGGTGATCAAAGTCCTGAGCGATCAGCACGCGTTGATCCATCGCTATTGGCACGATACCACCGTGCAAATGAGCGATTTCAAAAACGAAGGCGTAGTGGCGTCAAGCGCCTGGCCTTATCAGGCTAACGCCTTGAAAGGCGAAGGTCAGCCAATTGCCACGGTCTTCCCAAAAGAGGGGGTTACCGGATGGGCTGATACCACCATGCTGCACAGTGAAGCGAAACACCCGGTTTGCGCTTACAAATGGATGAACTGGTCATTAACCCCGAAAGTACAGGGCGACGTAGCCGCCTGGTTTGGTTCTCTGCCAGTGGTGCCTGAAGGTTGTAAAGCCAGCCCGTTACTGGGTGAAAAAGGCTGTGAAACCAACGGCTATAGCTATTTCGACAAAATTGCCTTCTGGAAAACACCAATTGCCGAAGGTGGAAAATTCGTTCCTTACAGTCGCTGGACGCAGGATTACATCGCCATTATGGGTGGTCGTTAATTCCGCTGGGGGTTTTATGACGTACGCAGTGGAGTTTCATAACGTCTCGCGTTTGTATGGGGATGTTCGTGCAGTGGATGGGGTGAGTATTGCGATTAACGACGGTGAGTTTTTCTCTATGCTGGGGCCATCCGGCTCCGGCAAGACCACCTGTCTGCGCCTGATTGCCGGGTTTGAGCAACTGTCAGGCGGCGCAATCACTATTTTTGGTAAACAGGCCAGCGAATTGCCGCCCTGGGAACGGGACGTCAATACGGTATTTCAGGATTACGCGTTATTCCCGCACATGTCGATCCTCGACAACGTCGCCTATGGGCTGATGGTTAAAGGCATTGATAAAAAACAACGCCACGCGAAAGCACGTGAAGCACTGGATAAGGTCGCACTCGGTTTTGTTTATGAACGTAAACCGTCGCAGCTTTCCGGTGGGCAACGTCAGCGTGTGGCGATTGCCCGGGCGCTGGTCAATGAACCGCGCGTCCTGCTGTTGGATGAACCGCTCGGGGCATTGGATCTCAAACTGCGTGAGCAGATGCAGCTGGAGCTGAAAAAATTACAGCAATCCCTTGGCATCACCTTCATCTTTGTCACCCACGATCAGGGTGAAGCCCTGTCGATGTCCGATCGGGTGGCGGTGTTTAATAACGGTCGCATCGAACAGGTGGATTCTCCGCGTGAACTTTACATGCGTCCGCGGACGCCGTTTGTGGCAAGTTTCGTCGGAACGTCAAATGTCTTTGATGCGACGATGTCGGCGAACGTTTGTGGGCTACAGGGTATGTTCTCCCTACGTCCCGAACACATTCGCTTGAATGATGCCGGAGGAGAAGTCCAGGCCCGGGGTGTTATTCAGGCGGTGCAGTATCAGGGGGCGGCGACGCGGTTTGAGCTGAAACTTGCCGGAGGGGAAAAACTGCTGGTTAGCCAGGCGAACCTGACGGGAGAAATGCTACCGTCAACGTTGTCGCCGGGTCAGCAGGTGATGGCATCGTGGTCCCGCGACGTGATGGTACCGCTGGTTGAGGAGAGGTGAATGGCTATGAACGTCTTACATTCGCCTCCACAGTCGACAAGCCTTAACCGGATCTCAGGTTACTTCTGGCGTAATCCGGGGATGGGTCTGTTTTTGCTGCTCCTTGGACCACTGATGTGGTTTGGCATTGTCTACTTCGGCTCATTACTGACGCTGTTGTGGCAAGGTTTTTATACCTTCGACGATTTCACTATGTCGGTCACGCCGGACCTGACGCTGGCGAATTTGCAGGCGCTGTTTAATCCTGCTAACTACGACATCATTTTGCGTACCCTGACGATGGCGGTGGCGGTCACCATTGCCAGCGCGATTCTGGCGTTTCCGATGGCGTGGTATATGGCGCGCTATACCAGCGGCAAAATGAAAGCCTTTTTTTACATTGCCGTAATGTTGCCAATGTGGGCCAGTTACATCGTTAAAGCCTATGCGTGGACGCTGCTGTTAGCTAAAGACGGTGTGGCGCAGTGGTTTTTAACCCATCTTGGGCTGGAGCCGCTACTGCTTTCGTTCCTGACGCTGCCTGCGGTAGGCGGCAATACGTTGTCGACTTCAGGCTTAGGGCGCTTTCTGGTGTTCGTATACATCTGGCTGCCGTTTATGATCCTGCCGGTACAGGCCGCACTGGAGAGACTTCCGCCGTCACTGTTACAGGCCTCCGCTGATTTGGGCGCGCGTCCGCGTCAAACCTTCCGCTATGTGGTTCTTCCGCTGGCAATACCCGGTATCGCTGCGGGATCTATCTTTACCTTCTCTCTGACGTTGGGCGACTTTATCGTGCCACAGCTGGTGGGACCACCAGGCTATTTCATCGGCAACATGGTGTATTCGCAACAAGGGGCGATCGGCAATATGCCGATGGCGGCGGCATTTACTCTGGTGCCGATTGTGTTAATCGCACTGTATCTGGCGTTCGTGAAGCGTCTGGGAGCTTTCGATGCACTCTGAACGCGCGCCCTGGTTACTCAAACTGGCGGCATGGGGTGGGGTTATTTTCCTGCACTTTCCCATCCTCATCATTGCCACCTATGCTTTTAATACTGAGGAGGCTGCTTTTAGTTTTCCACCGCAGGGATTAACGCTGAAGTGGTTTAGCGTTGCGGCGCAGCGTAGCGATATCCTGGAGTCTGTGACGTTGTCACTTAAGATCGCTGCGTTGTCGACCGCTATTGCCCTTGTTCTGGGGACGCTGGCTGCGGCCGCGCTGTGGCGTAGGGACTTTTTTGGCAAAAGTGCAATATCGCTGTTGCTACTGTTGCCGATCGCGCTGCCGGGCATTATTACCGGCCTTGCGCTGTTGACGGCGTTTAAAACCATCAACCTGGAACCGGGTTTTCTCACGATCGTAGTGGGCCATGCGACGTTTTGCGTGGTGGTGGTGTTTAACAACGTTGTGGCGCGTTTTCGCCGTACCTCATGGAGTCTGGTTGAAGCGTCTATGGATCTTGGTGCCAACGGCTGGCAAACCTTTCGTTACGTCGTGCTGCCCAATCTGGCATCGGCACTACTGGCGGGCGGGATGCTGGCGTTTGCCTTGTCGTTTGATGAAATCATCGTGACAACGTTCACCGCCGGACATGAAAGAACACTTCCTCTGTGGCTGCTCAATCAATTGGGCCGTCCACGGGATGTGCCGGTCACCAACGTTGTGGCATTGCTGGTAATGCTGGTGACAACACTGCCAATTTTAGGGGCCTGGTGGCTAACGCGTGAAGGCGACACTCTCGCCGGAAACGGTAAATAAACGACGATATGGGAAATTGCTATGCAACATCAATTACTGATTAATGGCGAGCTGGTCAACGGTGAAGGTGAAAAGCAGCCAGTCTATAACCCTGCCACTGGTGAACTCATTCTGGAGATTGCTGAGGCGTCAGCCATGCAGGTTGATGCCGCGGTGCGTGCGGCAGACACCGCGTTTGCCACCTGGGGGCAAACCACGCCGAAAGTCCGCTCTGAACTGCTGCTGAAACTGGCGGACGCTATTGCCGATAACGCGCAAACCTTCGCTGAGCTGGAATCACTTAACTGCGGTAAGCCACTGCACTGTGTCCTCAACGATGAAATTCCAGCTATTGTCGACGTTTTTCGCTTCTTTGCCGGGGCGGCTCGAACTCTGCAAGGACAGGCGGCCGGAGAGTATCTGGAAGGACATACGTCGATGATTCGCCGTGATCCGCTCGGCGTGGTGGCCTCTATTGCTCCGTGGAACTATCCGCTGATGATGGCGGCGTGGAAGCTGGCTCCAGCGTTGGCAGCGGGAAACTGTGTGGTGATTAAACCATCAGAAATTACCCCGCTGACGGCGCTTAAATTGGCCGAATTTGCCAAAGATATTTACCCGGCTGGCGTTATCAACGTCCTGTTTGGTCGCGGTAAAACGGTGGGCGATCCGCTGACCGGCCATGAAAAAGTCCGCATGGTTTCGCTGACTGGCTCCATTGCAACCGGTGAACACATTATTCAGCACACCGCGCCGTCAATTAAGCGCACACATATGGAACTGGGCGGCAAAGCCCCGGTGATCATTTTTGATGATGCCGATCTGGATGCGGTAGTGAGCGGCGTGCGGACCTTTGGTTATTACAATGCCGGGCAAGACTGTACCGCCGCTTGTCGAATCTATGCCCAAAAAGGCATTTATGACGCGTTGGTTGAGAAACTCGGCGCCGCGGTTGCCAGCCTGAAAATTGGTGCGCCGAACGACGAATCGACGGAACTGGGACCGGTAAGCTCGCAGGCACATCTTGATCGCGTGACTAAAGCAGTCGATGAGGCCAAAGCCCTGGGGCATATCAAAGTTATCACCGGCGGCAAGAAAGTGGATGGCGCAGGCTACTACTTTGCCCCAACGCTGCTGGCCGGGGCGAAGCAAGAAGATGCCATCGTGCAGCGGGAAGTTTTCGGCCCGGTGGTCAGCGTGACCGTATTTGATGATGAAGACCAGGTGCTGGCGTGGGCAAATGATTCGAAATACGGACTGGCATCTTCCGTCTGGACCCGGGATGTTGGGCGTGCGCATCGCTTTAGCGCTCGCCTGCAATATGGTTGCACCTGGGTCAATACCCATTTCACGCTGGTTAGCGAGATGCCGCACGGTGGGCAAAAACAGTCTGGGTATGGCAAGGATATGTCGGTTTATGGGTTGGAAGATTACACGATTGTTCGCCATGTCATGATCAAGCATGAGTAATCTTTTAAGCGCGAGCGGTAAATGGGGCACGGATAGCTAAATATCGGCAAACGTGTGTCTATACTATTCGCGCCACTGGCCTCGTCGCCATCGGACGGCGGTAAGTTGGAAATATCCGCGAGGTCAGGCTAATTGATACAACAAAGCCCCGGCATGCCAGTCAGTAAAGCATTACAGGGAACATGTGATTCCGGCTCAGGGTTCCGTTCACCTCAGCGGCATCACTTCTCTGAGGCACTGATACCCGTGAACGTGCAATGGAGGCTCACCGCCGCCTCCCTTGCAACCCAGGCTCCCGGCGGGAAAATCGTCGCTGCGCGATTCATTCGTCTTATGCCGTCTGCCTGTCGGGTCGGGGTCGAGCCTGCATCCCTGCAGGCCGTCCCCTCTGCCCGCATCCCTGCGGGCAGACCCGGTCAGCCGTCAACACCTCATCGATTTTCAGCCGGACCGGGGTCATCGTTGCAACGCTCTGACTTCCAGTTAAATCTGTTTTGCTGTTTAAACAAAAAATCCAGGTGGCCAGGTGTGGGCTGGTCCGGCTGAAAATTGCCGACGTGTTTCCGTAAGGCCGGGAGAACCCGCAGGGATGCGGGTTCAGGGCGCGTTTTACAGGGACGTTGCATCGCGCCCGGCCCGGTAGCCTGGAGGAATAAGCGGAGGGGACCACGAAGTGGCAATTTTCCCGCCGGGAGCCGGGATTGTTAAGGGTACGGCGATAGTACCCTTAACACGTTCACAGGCAGTATCGTTTCAGAGAAGTGAAAAACATAAGGTGAACGGAACAATACACCAGAGGCAACAGATTCATTACCTTCGGTTCGTTAACTGACAAGCATTACGGCTTAATATCGGGCTTTGTGCTTTCAGGTATACCGTACAGTAATCAGCGGCGTAAGCTGCAAGGCCAGGCAAGTAGCGCACAAACGCTCAGAACCAGTCCCAGTTGTTGCACCATGCCTGCAAATCCCAGCATCATTCCCAGCAACAGGTAACAGCTGTAGCCACCACGTGGCGAGACCTGAAAATGCAGCAAACGGCTCTGGAACTTCACCTAGGGCAGCATAATACCATAGAAGGATTAGGGGTATTACATACTAAGGATAATTTACCCGGCAGTGCGAGAATGGGAAAATAGTTTACTAATGGCAGAGAGAAGTCCCTCTCTGCCAACGGACGCTGCAATTAATCAAACAAGAACCACATCAAGCAAACCAGCCGAACCTTGCGGAAATCAGACTGAAAAGTCCTACAGCAGCAAATATATTTATCAGCACCACCGTTTTACTGGAAACATTCATTTGTGCCACCTTTCGTTTTAACCCCTATGGGTATAGTACGGGTTATAACTATCCGCAATAGTACGAATTCTGAACATAATGAAAATGGGTTGTTTTACAGCCGCTTTTCTTAAATTAATTAATAAAACTTGATGTAGGTCATGAAAAAGAGCATATTGCGCGCGATTTCACCTTTCGGCCCGGATGCCTTACATGTCTTTGTACCAAAAAATGTTGGTTTTTTATGCGGTGATGGCCGTTATCACGGCAATCATCACCTGGTTTCTTTCCCGCGATAAAAAGCGAATTCGCTTTCTCAGCGCGGTATTAGTCGGTGCGACCTGGCCGATGAGTTTTCCCGTCGCGTTAATGTTCTCTCTCTTCTGATGACGGCGTAAACGCCGCTTCAGGCGGAAAGCAGGGCATCCAATCGCTTTTTGTCGACTTCGCTGACATCCTGTGGATGCTGATACCCCACGTTCTCATTCGCACGGGTATACAAAGCGACCAGCCAGTCGTATACGTAGCGGCTTGCGCCGTGCGAAGGTTGTTCATCCAGCTTCGTCAGGCGTAACATCGGCTGTTGCTTCGGCGCGCTAAAAATAGCCGATCCTTTCTGGATCCTGCTGGCAGGGCGCTGCTCCTCTGCAACGTCGGCAAATCCAAGCCAGGTAATAAAATCACCGATATCGGCGTATAGCTGCGCGGCACAGACGTTTTCGCGCTGCATAATGCGCTGTAAGCGCTGCGGCATCTCCAGGCGATAGCTGGTGGTGACGAGGATGTCGGCAACCTGTCTTAACGTACGGGGATCGAGTCGTAAACGGCGGGCATTATTTTCATCGCGACACCACTGGCGCACGTGGTTAATCCACATTTTGTGAGCCTGATATCCGGTCTCCTGGCTTTCCGGTGAGTGCATTGTGTCACGCACCTCGGCAAACAGGTCAATCTCTTCATTAAATAAACCACTTACCTGCTCCTCGCGCGGTTGCTGAATACGCAGCAGCGACTCAAAAATGCGCATCGGCGGGAGCAAACCATCCAGCAGTTCGCCATGCTTTGCCGCCTGAGCTTGTAGCTGGCGGATCACTGACTCATTGCTTGCTGATTCGGTCTCAACGGGATTAATCCAGCCGATTAGGGTTTCGCGTACGCGCTGTTGGTGCTGTTCACGCAGGGAGGTCAGCCTGGCCTGGCGCTGCTGTGGTGAGGTTGCCTGAGTCAACCATTCGACGAGGCGTTGTAAGCTGTGTTTATCCAGCGCCTGCAGCGTGCCCCAGTGCAGTCCGGGTTTGCCCATTAATTGCTGCACGGATTCATCAAGATTTTGCTGGGTACTAAAACGCGCATCCTGCGGGGTAATGGCCCAGACCACGCCTGGCAATGCGGCGTCGTGGACGGGTTGAGTATCGTTAACCCAGCCCAATAGCTTGCGGGTGATGGCGGGCGTCTGGGCGCGGGTAGAGACAGCGTTGCAGATTAAGAGCACATCCGGTTGCAGGTGCTGGCGATAATGTTCCAGCATCCAGCCTAATTTTGCCTGCCACAGTGGATGCGGATGAGTATCCGGGGCGAGGGGAATATCGAGCAGATCGACATTCTCCAGCACCGCGTCTTCAACCGTCAGGACCAGTTCGCGCGTGAGCAGCGCCAGTGACGACAAAGAAAGGCTGACTGCATTGAGCAACTGATGATTTTCAATCGGATGAACCACCACATCGCTTTGCGCCTCATTATTGCCTGTTAATGCCACCTGGGTCAGGAAACTTTCGGCAGGTAAACCAAAATGATCAACCAGCAGACTCAGCGGGGCCGCTAATTCTTGCGCGTGTCCGGTTTGTTGCAACGTGTGCGCCAGAGTCAGCCACTGCTGCGTCAATTCTGGTTGTTCTCCCCACAGTAGTGCCCAGGCGTTTGCCCGGGTAGTCAGATCCAGTGCGGGCAGCAACGTGGCAAACTGGTGCCATAGCGCATCGTCAATTTGCTGCTGGTTTGCCGGTACGCAGGAGCGCCAGAAACGACCGATTGCCGCAACATCATGTGCGGTAATGCCCGGCACAGGGTGACGCTGACGCAGCGTTTGCCATTTTTCCAGGCGCGCCTCAATAATCGATTTCTCGACCTGCCGGTTATCCGGGAGCGCGCTGAACTGGGCGATAAATAGCTGTACCAGTTCCGCTTCACTGAGTAACCGCAGACGCAACGGCCATTCGCTATCATGCGGATTTTCATCGCGCGTAAAGCGGATCGCCATATTGGTTGGCGCATGGCCAGGATTAATATGCGAGAAATAATCAAAGCTGCGATCCGGGGTAACAATATTCACTTTGCCAGTGGCATTGCTGCACAATGCCGCAAGCAGATGTGCTTTTGCCGATTGTGAATGTCCGTATAACCCTATACATCCTTGCGATGAAAAGGTTGTCTCCAGCACAGATTCACTCACTGCGGCTAGCGTAAGCTGTGCCAGCAGGGCATCCGCTTCATCATCAAGACGCGCCGCACGTTGACGGGTATCTACCACCCACTCGATGGCGGCCTGCGCGGTATTTAACATCTTACTCATTTCAGGTACACGCTCCCGCTATCAATCCAGTAATGGCTTCCGCTATGGCGACGGTCTGCCAGCGTATTCAGTTTTAACGTTAAGGCATTGGCGGCAACGGGGGTACCATCCTGTAACCAGGCATCGCTCAGGACGAAGAATTCTGGGCCACTTTCTTTGCTGCCGCCGCGTAGCTGCAGCCGTACATTCAACACGCCATCTCCGGCGATGGTTTTTGCCAGTTCGGCGGAATTTATGCTGAGCGTATACAGCGGCGTGGCAGGCCAGCGGCTGTTTGCCAGTTGCCGGAATCCTAACGTCACGTTGCCACGTAACGGGAAGTGCAACCGGGCATCCAGCTTCGCACCGGGTTTATCCAGATCAATATCGTGATACCAGATGTTCTCATCGCGCAGGGTATTGACCGTGTTATCCAGTACGCCAAGATAACGTACGGTCGAGTAAGCGCCGATATCGGCAGCTTTAAAGTTAAAACGCGGCAAACGCAAATCCAGCGCCAGGCTACACAGCATGGCGCCGACTGCCGCGGTGGATTTGGGATTACCAATCCGCCCTTGTTGGCTGAACGGATACCACTCATGCACGCGGTAGTTATCCATCCAGATCATACGGTTAACCGGAACAGGTTGCAGATGGCGGATCAACGCCTGCACGCCCGGTAAACAGGCGGGCCTGCCGGTCACTAATAAAATATCGCAGCGATAATGTGAAATAGCCTCACAAACCGCGTGCAGCGGGGAAGTCAGGGTAAATTGCCCCGCTAACAGAGCTTCTTGTAACTGCCTGAACTGTACCTGCAACGGCACGCTCAGAACATCAAACGCTGGCGAACCTGCTGGCAACGCATGGTCGATAGCCTGCTGGATGTAGTTCATCACGTTGCGCGTTGGTCGTTGGCTCAGGAGTTCTCCGAATGTGGCATGCAGACCAGCGACCGGATCGTTAATATCGCTTTGTTCCCAGGCACTGAGTACCGCATGACCGAGCGGCATAAAGAGCTGCAATGCCGTTTGTTGACGCAAAATCGCCTGGGTATCGATGCGACCGGAATCGCCAAACAGCGTGGCCAGTAATGCAGCGGCATCGGTCACGCCAGCTTGTTGTAAGCGGGTTTGCAGCGCAGGCAACACGCAACGCTGAATCACGTCCAGAAGCATGTCATCGCCTGCCACCTTAAAACCCTCACGGAACAGCAAATGCGGGGTAATTTTAACGTTCGCGCCGACGCCGTCATCAAGCTGATAATGGACGACGGCCATATCCGTTGTCCCGCCGCCAATGTCGATCGATGCCACGCGCAGCGCCCGACCTTTAGTCTCACCGGGTTCCGGCAAACGGTCCGGGCGGGCAAGGGCGTTAAAGAATGATTCGGTGTGGCCATCGTAGTGAGAGATAGCCTCGTTATACAGCCACACCAGTTGCCCGCAGCTGGCTTCATCCCATTCCATCTGAATTTCAGGTACGGGAACCACACTCTTTTCCTGCTGTTTACGGGTAGTGAAGTCTTCATCCTGCGGGTGCCAGCCCATTGCTTTCCAGACCAGGGCAATAGCTTCAAACATGCGCAGGCGGAAAATCTCGCGCTCCTGTTTGGGCATCGCCGACGGTAGGGTCAGGATCAGCGTCCGTAACTGACGAGGAGATGCCGGGAATCCGAGGCGCAACCGCGTCGCTACGCTGTTAATTTGCCCCAGCGCCTGGGCCAGTATTTCGCATAACATATGCGTCATCAGCGTGCTGCGGCTGTATTGCGGTGAGAATACCGGCAGACGATCGTCCTGCGGCAGGCTGAACAGCGGTTGCCCGTCATCGTTCATCAGGTTCATCAGCGGGAAGGCGGTAGCCAGCGGCTCGCGCTGGATTTTGCCATTCATCTGGCTAAAGCGCCAGTCATGTAACACCGGCGTTTCATCCCACAGATAACGGCGCGGGCTGGAGATCCCACTATTGCCCTCGGTGCCCATACGCTGCATCGCCAGCTTACGGGCTTCATCACCCACACGCACAATCGACGGCCAGATAAAGGCGTCATCACGTCCGCTCTCAACGGAAAAATGCTGCTTACCAAAGCGCGCTTCGGAAAACTCCAGCCGGCTGGTGAACAGCGGATCGTTGAGGAACTGCGGCTCGCTTAACGAACGGACCTGCAATTCAGCGGTCTGACGCAGCCCGTCATTGGCATCCCCGTGATCTTCAATCAGGACGCCACAGGTATGGGTATTACCGATATCTAAAATAAGATCGACGGGAATAGCGGGTGTGCTAAGGGTATGCGTAACCAGTTTCACTTCCGGGACAGAAAGCTGCTCGCCTAACAGAGTCAGCACATTCAGCCAGTGCGCCTGGTATTCAAAGTTACGCAGCGCCAGCTGGATCTCTTGTTCTGAGCGATTCTCATGTTGGGTGACATGGTGCATAAAAGATTCGCGCAACCAGCCGTCAATCCAGGTCTGGTCAAGGAAATCAGCAATTTCATTGTCATGCCAGGCCAGCGCGAATCGTGTCCCGTTGAGCAGGTCGTTCTCATTAGGCGTTAACGCTGCAGGGGCATTTTCAGTGAGCTGGCTATCCAGCGCCACGGTAACGCGGTGGGTGTTGCCCGCGCTGTCGGGTTGCGCCAGTTTTCGTACCTGCACGCGCGCCCAGTTATCCGGGCCTTCAACAAACGTGCGCGGTGGGTTAAAGCGCAGAAACGGCAGCGGCAGCCAGACACCGTCGAGGACATCCAGCGAATAATGCAGCGTCTGGGTACTTTCCGGCTTCACCACTTCGGGCTGACCGCCAGTGCTGCCAGGCAAGGTATAGCGACCCGTTGCCAGATCGAAATCCAGCCGTAGCAGGGGACCGTTTGCCGTTTTGCGCACAAAGCGGCCATGGTGTGCAGATTCCTGCGGCGTCAGGCCAAAATCCAGGAATTGAACACCGCTATTGGCGATGAGCGTCACGCTCTGCTTGTAATCACACAGATTCACCAACATAGAATCAGGCACCTATCTTTTTGATTGTCAGAGGGATTTCCGCGTGATCGTCATAACGCGCGGTACAGGCGGCGACGTCGTTGGTTCCCGCTTTGCAGGTAATTTCAGGCATCGGATAACGTGACCCGTCTGTACAACGAGCATTGCCGCGACTCTTAATCATTAATTCACCCGACTGGTGCAAACCGGAGAAAATCTCGGCACGACAAACAATATTGTCACCATGAACCACGCGAGCAGTGCCTTTATTAGCCTGGATCTGATAGCGCAGCGACGGCGCTTTGCCGCTCACCGGATCTTTAACATCGACCATGACGCGCCAGTTACCATTGAGGAAGCGCGTCGTTCCTGCCTTCATCTGATTGGCATCCATCACCAGCGCATCTTTTGGAATCGCGGCGATCACCACCGGTCCTTCTACAGGTTTCTCTTTCTTCGCAGCTGGAGTCACTTCAGCACGATGCAAAGGCAGAGCAGATGCCAGTGCTGGCAGTGGTGCCATATCAATCTTAGCGACTTCAACAGCCGCGGCTGCGGGTACGGGCTGGGTGGTCTGTTGCTTCCACAGCAGCGGCCCAACGATGGCGGCAATGATGACTGCGGCAACGGGCAGGCTCCACAGCGGCAGGCGGCGCGCAGGTTTCTCTTGTGCCAGCGGCGGTGTAACCTCCGGTTCGTTAACTATAACCGGTGGCTGTGGCTCAGGTTCAGCCGGTTTAGCCAGCTCGACGACTGGCGTCAATAAAGGCGCATCAGCCTCGGCGAAGGTGATTCCCGGGGGGATTTCTTCTTCCTGTTCCGGCTCTGCTACGGTAACGACAGGAGGAATATCGGCAAGTCGCAGGCAATCGAGCACATCGTCGCGGGGATTTTCATTCAGATTGACGAAGCCCCAGAACGTAATAACGGGTTTGCCATCAACCAGAAACACGTGGTTTTCACCGGGAAACTGGATGGCTTTTTCGAGCAGAGAGCCAAACAGCTGTAGGGAGGTTTTTCCCGACTGCAGGCTTTTACGGCTCAGAGCCGCCGCATTTTCCAGCGTGCTTCCCAGATAGCGCAGCGCACGAAAACGTGCTTCTTCATCAGCGGCTTTCCACGCCACGGCTTTCCCTTCTATCGGGGAATACCAGTCAACCCGATCGCCGTTGTCGTTAATTTGTGGGATCGCCAAACAATCCACCATCGCCTGCTGTTTACGCAGACGAAGCGTTTCACGAATTTGCAATGCTGAATCAAAAACGGCCTGACCACCGCCGCCCACGGCCTGATAGTCATCCAAATTGCCGCTGCGCAAGAGAGTTTTTGCCACGTTGTTACCCCTTAGACTTCTTCACGTATCTACTTTACGTTTTATAAAAACGAGCAAACGGAGAAAGAGAGGCAAAAAGGGGCTAATTTTCATGGCATAGAGTGCCGGGAAAAATCTTGACGTTTTGAAAAAGACTTAAGGGAAATTAATTCGCTTAGGGTGATGAATTATTCAGCGAAATACACCGGATTAGAATAACCTGATAGTGATTTGTTATTGGTCAGTTTTTGTCAGCTATGCTCTGATATCTCGGTTAATAATAAAATAAGAAGGCTTATAACCATGATTGCAAGGAAAACGTTACTCGCGCTGGCTCTCAGCACCGTCATACCGTCAGGCGTTGCGTTCGCGGCCAATACTGACACCATCATCTATTGTTCTGAAGCATCGCCGGAGTCATTTAACCCGCAAATTGCCAGTTCCGGTCCCTCATTTGTGGCCAGTTCACAAGTGCTCTACAACCGACTCATCAACTTTGATCCGGTAAAGAATACCCCGGTACCATCTCTGGCAACGGACTGGACGATTTCTCCGGACGGAAAGACTTACACCTTTACCCTGCGTCAAGGCGTGAAATTCAACAGTAATAAATTCTTTAAACCGACCCGCGACTTCAACGCTGACGACGTGATTTTCTCGGTATTACGGCAGAAAGATGCCGATCATCCGTATCACAAGGTTTCTCAGGGAAGCTATGAATACTTTAACGATGTCGGTCTGGATAAACTGATTAAAGAAGTGAAGAAGCTCGATGATTATCACGTTCAGTTTGTCCTGAATGAACCTAACGCTGCGTTTCTTGCCGACTGGGGAATGGATTTTGCCTCGATTCTCTCTGCGGAATATGCCGACGCGATGCTAAAAAAAGGTACACCGGAAAACGTCGACAACTGGCCGATTGGCACCGGACCTTACGTGCTGCAGCAGTACAAGCAGGACTCGCAAATCCGCTATCTTGCCAACCCTAACTACTGGGATGGCGCCGTTCCAACGAAACACCTGATCTTCTCAATCACGCCAAACGTCCAGACGCGGCTGGCAAAACTGCAAACCAATGAATGCCAGATAATCCCAGCACCTGCGCCCGTACAGTTTGACGAGATTAAAAAGAATAAAGATTTGACGCTGCATTCGGTTGACGCGCTGAACGTCGGGTATCTGGCATTTAATACCGAGAAAAAACCGTTTGATAACGTACTGGTGCGTCAGGCGCTAAACTACGCGACCGATAAAAAGGCCATTATTAACGCCGTCTTCTTAGGTTCCGGTACGGTGGCAAAATCGCCGATCCCACCGAATATGATGGGGTTCAATAAAGATCTGCAGGATTACGCTTACGACCCGCAAAAAGCGAAAAACCTGCTGAAGCAGGCTGGGCTGGAAAATGGCTTTGAAGCGACGCTGTGGTCAATGCCGGTCCAGCGCCCATACAACCCGAACTCCCGACGGATTGCCGAAATGATCCAGAGCGACTGGGCAAAGGTGGGCGTGAAGGCGAAAATTGTATCGTACGAGTGGGGTGAATATCTCTCCGGAATGCGTAAAGGTGAGCATGACACCGCGTTGTTTGGTTGGATGTCAGACAACGGCGATCCGGATAACTTCGCGGATGTGCTGCTGGGCTGCGACAGCATAAAAACCGGATCTAACGCCGCGCGCTGGTGCGATAAAGAGTATAATTCGCTGGTTGAAAAGGCGAAACTGGTGAGCAAACCGGAAGAGCGCGCCGCGCTTTACCAGCAGTCACAAGAGATTTTCTACCAGCAGGCTCCTTGGATAGCCCTGGCAAACGGTAAAACGTTCTACGCTACGCGTAGCAACGTCAGCGGATACAGCGTTAGCCTGATGGGCAGTGATTTTTCAAAAGCAAAATTAAATTAATGAGTTAAGGAGAGGTTATGTCGCATCTGGATGAGGTCAGCGCACGTGTTGATGCCGCCATTGAGGAGAGCGTCATTACGCATATGAATGAATTGCTGATTGAGCTCAGCGATGATGTCGCGTTGAGCCGGGAAGACCGCTATACCCAGCAACAGCGTTTGCGTACGGCTATCGCGCATCATGGCCGTCAGCATAAAGAAGATATGGAAGCCCGTCGCGAACAGTTGACCAAAGGCGGCACTATTCTTTGATATTTCCTCGCCGGATCTTATCCGGCCTACAGGCGCGTTCTGTAGGTCGGATAAGCGCAATTAAAACGAACGTCTCGCCACCAGCCATGCCCCGATCACCAACATTACCGCGCCACAAATTGGGCCCACTAGCGCCCGTAGCGGCACGCCGTGACTGCGCAGAATATCCAGTATCAGTCCCCCGATAAGCTGGCTGGCAACCAGTACCGCAATCGTCGTGGCAGCGCCTACATTTTGATATCCACTAATGCTGGCGAAAACAAAGAACGATCCCAACAAGCCGGGGATGAGTGTCCACCAGCGTATGCTGGAAACCAATTCACCAAACCCTGCTAAACCTTGCTTAAACCACAATATGCTGACAAACAGCACGATCCCGACCAGCGAGTTAAGTAACATGGCGATAAGGATCGTCGAGGACGTCTGCGTGATGCGTACCATCAAGGTATTTTGCACCACCAGACCAATACCAGCGGCAATCAGAAAGGAGAGGGTCAGCGTCTGGTTCATCTAAGGTCATCCGGTTCACGACGATCGTCTAACTGCAACTGCATGAAAGTCAGATCCAGCCACCGCCCAAATTTGGTTCCAACCTGTGGCATTTGCGCGGTGGTTTTAAAGCCCAGCAAGCTGTGCAGATGCAGTGATGCCTGATTCTGAGACTCAATCCCTGCCACCATTACATGCTTGCCGCATGCGCGGGCTTCGTCTATCAGTCTGCTGAGTAGTGCTCGTCCGAGTCCTTTTCCCTGATGTTCTGGATGGACATACACCGAATGTTCAACGGTATGACGGAAGCCATCAAAGTTACGCCAGTCGCCAAAGGAGGCGTATCCCGTAACCACGCCATTCTCTTCACTCACCAGTACCGGATACCCCATCAATTGTCGGGATTCATACCAGGAAATACGGTTTTCGGCATCGACCGTTTGATCATTCCAGATAGCCGCCGTATGCAGTACCGCATGGTTGTAGATTTCTGCAATGGCGGCGCAGTCTTCTTTGCTGGCAAATCGAATTGACATGTTGAACCTCAGGGCTTGTTCACTATAGTATTACAATATGAATACTATTGAAGACAGTATAAATCAACGGATCAGTGCAAGAATTCGCATTGAGCGGGAATCTCGCGGTTGGTCACTCACGGAACTTGCCGAGCGCGCGGGCGTGTCGCGGGCCATGATCCATAAAATAGAACGCGGCGAGAGTAGTCCAACGGCTACGCTGCTGGGTAGACTTTCCGGTGCGTTTGGCATCAGCATGTCTACCCTGATTGCGCGGGCTGAAATGCAGGAGGGCAAGCTGCTGCGCTTCGCTGACCAGCCCGTCTGGCACGATCCGCAAAGCCACTATCTGCGCCGCCATGTTTCACCGCACAGCGATCTACCTATCGATCTGGTGCAGATTGAATTACCCGCCGGAAGTGATATCCCGATGCCAGCTTCTTCCTATGTGCAGGCCAGACAACTTATCTGGTTACAGCAGGGGGAATTAGTCTTTGTGGAAGGGGACATACGCCATGAAATGCAGGCAGGTGATTGCCTGGAACTTGGCCCGCCGAATGACTGTCGGTTTATCAATGAAACCGCGAAACCCTGCGTTTACCTGGTTGTGCGGTTAAACCACGTCGTCAGCTAAATAGCAGGCGCAGACTGCTACTATTGATGGATTCATGCCAAAAGCAGAGGAGCACATCATGGGTCAACAGACTAATCGTAACCGTCGCTGGGTACTGGCTTCCCGTCCACATGGCGCGCCAGTCCCAGAGAACTTCCGTCTTGAAGAAGATGAGGTGGCATCCCCGGGCGAAGGCCAGGTTTTGCTGCGCACTGTTTATCTTTCCCTCGATCCCTACATGCGTGGCCGCATGAGCGATGAGCCATCTTACTCACCACCAGTAAAGATTGGTGGTGTTATGGTGGGTGGTACCGTAAGTCGCGTGGTGTCATCCCGCCATCCGGACTACCAGCCAGGCGAATGGGTATTGAGCTACAGCGGTTGGCAGGACTATGACATTTCCGACGGTACCGGACTGGTGAAGCTTGGCGCTCATCCCGAACATCCCTCCTGGGCGCTGGGTGTTATGGGTATGCCGGGGTTTACCGCTTATATGGGCCTGCTGGATATTGGTCAGCCGAAAGCGGGAGAAACGCTGGTGGTAGCCGCCGCAACCGGGCCGGTTGGCGCAACGGTTGGGCAGATCGGTAAGCTTAAAGGCTGTCGGGTAATCGGTGTGGCTGGTGGGGCAGAGAAATGCCGACATGCCACAGAGGTGCTGGGCTTTGATGTTTGCCTCGATCACCACGCACAAGATTTTGCGCAACAACTGGCAAAAGCCTGCCCGCAAGGAATTGATATTTATTATGAAAACGTCGGCGGAAAAGTATTTGATGCCGTTCTGCCATTGCTCAATACTTCAGCGCGGATTCCGCTTTGTGGCCTGGTCAGTGGTTATAACGCAACGTCTCTTCCGGCCGGACCTGACAGATTACCGCTGTTAATGGCAACGCTGCTGAAAAAGCGTATCCGGATGCAGGGTTTTATCATTGGTCAGGATTATGGTCACCGCATTCAGGAGTTTCAGCGGGAGATGGGGCGCTGGCTTAAAGAGGACAAAATCCACTACCGCGAGCAGGTGACCGACGGCCTGGAAAATGCGCCACAAATCTTTATCGGTCTGCTGACTGGCAAAAACTTCGGCAAGGTAGTTATTCGTCTTGCTGAGGATTGATGCGTAAGAGTGGAAGACGGTGAATGTCTGTAACCAGGCCTGCTTCGTACGAAATGTAGGTCTGGTAAAATGCCAATGACGTTATCTGGATGAAAAGCGATTATTCATGGAGAAAATGAGAAGGTTACAACCCGAAAGCAAATAAATACTCCACATTGAGATAAATAATGATTACTATTCTCATTCTTAAAAAGGCAAAACCATGATTTTGCTCATTGAAGCTATGTGAAGCAGTAACAAACGAATTTATCAAAGGGAGTCGTCATGTCTTTACGTCATCTGTTTTCACCGCGTCTGCGTGGTTCTTTACTGTTAGGTTCACTGCTCGTTGCATCATCTTTTACTACGCAGGCTGCAGAAGAACTGCTGCGCAAAGCCGTCGGTAAAGGCGCTTATGAAATGGCGTACAGCCAACAAGAGAACGCGCTGTGGCTGGCGACCTCACAGAGCCGCAAACTGGATACCGGCGGGGTGGTTTACCGCCTTGACCCGGTCACCCTCGAAGTGACTCAGGTGATTCATAACGATCTCAAACCGTTTGGTGCCACCATCAATAACGCCACGCAAACGCTGTGGTTCGGCAACACGGTAAATAGCGCGGTAACGGCGATGGATGCTAAAACGGGCGCGGTGAAAGGACGTCTGGTGCTGGATGCGCGTAAGCGTTCTGAAGATGTTCGCCCGCTGCAGCCGCGTGAGCTGGCCGCAGATGACGCCACTAACACGGTATACATTAGCGGTATTGGTAAAGAGAGCGTGATTTGGGTGGTGGACGGCGACGCCATTAAACTGAAGGACACCATCCAAAATACCGGCAAAATGAGCACTGCTCTGGCTGTCGACAGCAAGGCTAAGCGCCTGTACACCGCCAACGCAGACGGTGAATTCATTACCATCGATACCACCACCAACAAAATTATCAGCCGCAAAAAACTGCTGGATGATGGGAAAGAGCATTTCTTTATCAACCTGAGCCTGGACACAGCGGGCAACCGTGCATTTGTCACCGACTCTAAAGCGGCGGAAGTGCTGGTAATCGACACCCGTAACGGCAACGTACTGGCAAAAGTCGCCGCGCCGGAATCCCTTGCCGTGCTGTTCAACCCGACGCGTAATGAAGCCTACGTGACTCATCGCCAGGCCGGTAAAGTGAGTGTGATCGACGCGAAAAGCTATAAAGTCGTCAAAACATTCGAGACCCCAACATTCCCGAATAGCCTGGCGCTCTCTGCCGATGGTAAAACCCTGTACGTCAGCGTGAAACAGAAATCTACCCGCGAGCAGGAAGCTACCCAGCCGGACGATGTTATTCGTATTGCGCTGTAAAAAATCAGGAGGGGGAAACCCCTCCTGTCATTTCTCTAAACCCCACGATACGCCTCGTTACACCCCGCCAGTAGCCCGACCCACTTCAGGGACTTACACTACGCCCTCAACGGCTAACTGAATAACACGGGAATACCATGAAAAAGCCATTTATCTGTCTTTGTGCAGGCGTAATGCTGTTTACTCTGGCAGGATGCACCACTGATTACGTCATGACGACCAAAAGCGGACAAACCATTACCACCCAGGGTAAGCCAAAACTGGATAAAGATACGGGAATGACCAGCTATACCGATCAGGATGGAAACGCGCGGGAAATTAACAGCAACGATGTAGCGCAGTTGATTGAAGCGAACTAAAAAAGAAGGCCTGAAGGGTTAACCTGTCAGGCCTTCAGCCATTACGGTGCGGTGCGGTGGATTTCCGCGACGCGCTTACGCACGCCGAACCAGCCTGCCACCAGCAGGATGGCAATCAACGGTAATGACGCGATAGTGTAGGTGCCGTTTGGATAGTCAAACGCCATCAACACCAGCACGCTCAACAGGAACACCAGGGTTAGCCACGAGGTAAACGGAGCGCCCGGCAGTTTAAAGCTAACGTCTGCCGTTTTACCTTCTTTTATGGCCCGGCGCAGACGCATCTGACAGACCATGATAAAGCCCCACGACGCAATAATGCCCAACGACGCGAAGTTCAACACGATCTCAAACACCTGCGACGGCACCAGATAGTTAAGAAATACCCCGACGACATAGACGACCAGCGTGGCGAGGATCCCCGCCCAGGGTACCTGTTGACGGCTCATTTTAGCCATGAATTTCGGCGCCGATCCGCCCATCGACATGGAACGTAAAATACGTCCGGTGCAGTACAGCCCAGAGTTAAGGCTGGAAAGCGCCGCGGTGAGCACCACTATATTCATGATACTGCCGATATACGGCACGCCCAGTTTGGAGAAGAAGGTAACAAACGGGCTTTGCCCTGCCTGATAGGCATTCCACGGCAGTAACAGAACCAGCAGCACGACAGAACCCACATAGAACAGACCAATACGCCAGATAACGCTATTGATCGCTTTCGGCACCATGGTTTGTGGATCTTTGCATTCTCCAGCAGCGGTGCCCACCAGTTCAATGGAGGCAAACGCGAAAACCACCCCCTGAACCAGTACCAGCGCCGGCAGCAAGCCATGTGGGAAGAATCCACCGTTGTCGGTGATCAGGTGAAAACCCGTGGCGTTACCATCCAATGGCTTTCCAGTGCCTAAAAAGACGGTACCCACCACCAGGAAAATCACAATCGCCAACACTTTGACCAGTGCAAACCAAAACTCCATCTCCGCGAACCACTTCACGCCGATCATGTTCATGGTGCCGACAATGGCCAGCGCGCCGAGGGCGAATACCCACTGCGGTACATCACCAAATGCGCCCCAGTAATGCATATACAACGCCACCGCGGTGATATCGACAATGCCGGTCATCGCCCAGTTGATAAAGTACATCCAGCCAGCCACATAGGCGGCTTTCTCACCTAAAAATTCACGGGCATAGGAGACAAAGCTGCCGCTGGAAGGGCGATGTAAAACCAGTTCGCCAAGCGCGCGCAGTATAAAGAACGAAAAAATACCACACACCAGATAAACCAGCGCCAAAGCAGGACCAGCCATCTGCAAGCGCGCGCCAGCCCCTAAAAACAACCCGGTACCAATTGCGCCGCCAATGGCGATCATCTGTACCTGTCGATTTCCCATCGCTTTGTGATACCCCTCTTCGTGGGCATTCAACCAGCGTCGTTTCGCCGCATGTTGTTCCGCGGCTTGCGTGTTGTTTGTGTTCATTACTTTTCCTGTTGACCTGACAAAAATACAAATCCTTTTTGCCGCACCTGCTGCGGCGAAAACAGCCTTACCCTTCATTGTGTTACGGGGGAAAACTGCCGGCCGAGCATCCTACATTCAATTGTTCGGTTCCGCAAAGCCTCGATAACAAGAATTCAGCATTTTTGTACAGCCTGCACTGGCGCGGTGTGGCCTCGATTCAGCCAATAAAAGAGAAGGGCGTAAATACCTGGAGAGGAGTGCGCTTATCGAGACATTCACCCGATAAGCGCCGTAAGGTTATGCTGATACGCCAAAGACCTGAACGGCCTGCTGTAAGCGCGATGAACGTTGAGTCAGATCGGCGGTAGCATCGGTGACACGCTCTACCATCTCGGCATTATTGTGTGTCATGGTGCCTACGCGTGAAATCGAATCGTTAATCAGATCCAGCGCCAGGGTTTGCTCACGCGTCGCCAGACTAATATCTTTGATCATCATCGACATCTGCAGGACATCGCCAATCATCCCGGTAAGATGCGTCTCCGTTTGTTCTACCATTTTGACGCCGCTATTCACGTTGGCGACGTTCTTCTCAATCAACTGTTTGATCTCTTTTGCTGCAGACGCTGAGTGCTGTGCCAGATTACGGACCTCTGCCGCCACAACGGCGAAACCGCGTCCTGACTCTCCGGCTCGCGCGGCCTCGACCGCGGCATTGAGCGCCAGAATATTGGTCTGAAAGGCGATACTATCAATGACGCCGATGATGTCGACGATCTGCCCGTTGTCACGCGATATCGCCTGCATCATGGCGATAGTTTGTTTCATGATATCGCCGCCTTCTGCCGCATTGGCGCTGGTTTTATCGGCCATGGTCATAGTATGTGCCGCAGTCTCAGCAGTTTGCTGTACCGCGCTACCAATTTCTTCAATGGCGGCAGCGGTTTGTTGCAGGTCGGCGGAGGTTTCTTCGGAACGCTTATGCAGCGCCGTACCTTCTTTTGATACTCGCTGACTGATAGCGCGAATACCGGATATTTGCGTACTGACATCATCGACCAGTGAATTCAGATTAAGCCCGGACTGATTAACCAGGCGCATCAGCATTCCGATCTCATCCACCCGATTTAAATGACAGTTATCAGGTTTTCTCCCGGATACCACTTTCTTCATTTGCGTCAGTAGCGTATTAACTGGCTGACAAATTTGATACTTAAGGTAAATAGCAAGCATCAGAAATAAGAACAGCAACCCTCCCGCCTGAATAAATGGATTAACAGGAGCAAAAAGAAATAGCGCAGCGAGCAGGGCGATTACCCCTAAAGAATAATTGACGCGCTGGCTAATGCTCATCCATTTAAACATTGATGCCCATGACAATATGCCGCGGCGAATGATAATGCCTTTAAAAAGTCGAAACCCTTTAAACTGCTGGCTATTAATTTTTTGATATAAACTTTCGCTTTGAGTTATTTCATCGCGCGAAGGAACGGTACGCACTGAAATGTAGCCAGTGAGCTTTTCATTGTGCCAGACCGGTGTAACGTTGGCGCGAACCCAGTAATGGTCGCCATTCTGCCGACGGTTTTTCACCATCCCCGTCCAGCTGTCTCCCTGCTGTAGCGTGTACCACATATCGGCGAACGCCGCGGGAGGCATATCAGGATGGCGAATAATATTATGCGGTTCGCCCATTAATTGCTGTTCGTTAAATCCGCTGGCATCAATAAATGCGGAGTTGGCGTAGGTAATATGACTTTCTTTATCCGTCGTAGAAAGCAGCGTCGCTTTATCGTTAAGTGCGTGCTCAATTTGTGTAACAGGCATGTTACTTTTCATAGAGGTCCCATGATGCTATGTATAATCCATACAAAAATCCCCGCAATGAAATCGGGGGATATTAGAAATCTGTTTTAAACCGTTTTAATAAGAAACGTTGCATTCTCTACTAATCATCATTTCTGTGGAAGTAGTTAAAATAAAAATTTCCATGTAAATCATTCATCCCGCGTCATAAAAGTGAAACAATTAATACAAGCGCATAACGTTACAAGTCGTTTAAACTGACTTAACGTAAATTGCGCTAAAAAACCATTTCGAAAAAAGAAAACTGGCATGAAAAGATTTTGATGTTATTACCGTGATATCAACGACCCTATTATATTTTGTAGGCTATTAATTGCGGGTGTTTTTCAGTTTAGCGGTACAGGGCGATCCAAATTTTAACCCTGGCTGCTGCAGGGTTTGTTATCTACTTTTTAGCTGAGTAAATGTGAATTAAATGTTTCAGTATGGCTATTTGATAAATTAATAATAAAGACATGTTAACAAACATAGGCTCGTAACATGTCATATCGCCTGAGTATTCTGGATAAAAGCCCCATCGGGGAAGGTGAAACTGCCGCGACTGCGCTTTCCCGGACGTTGCGCCTGGCGCAACTGGCGGAAGAGTGGGGGTACCATCGTTTCTGGATCGCGGAACACCATAATACGCCACAGCTGGCCAGTCCATCGCCGGAGCTGGTGATCGCCTGGATCCTCGGGCAAACCCAGCGTATCCGCGTTGGTTCCGGCGGCGTGATGCTGCAACATTACAGCCCGTACAAAGTGGCGGAAAACTTCAATCTTCTGGCATCACTGGCTCCTGGACGTGTCGACCTCGGCGTAGGGAAGGCCCCTGGCGGGTTACCGTTGTCGACTCAGGCGTTACAGCATGGACTGCATCAGGAAGAAAAAGGCAGTTTTGCCGATCAGCTTTCTCAGCTTAACGGCTGGCTGGCGCTGAACGGAACGGAAAGCGGGGAAACGGTATTCCCGACGCCAATCCCACCAATACCGCCAGAAGGATTTGTACTCGGAGCCAGTGTGCAAAGCGCACAGTTAGCAGCGCAATCCGACTGGAATTTTATCTTCGCTGCGCACCTCAACGGTGACAAAACGTTATTACGTGAGGTTTTGTCCTTCTGGCAGACCCACAGCGACCGCCCGACGATAGTCGCCGTTCAGGTGATTGTGGCTGACAGTCACGATACCGCTGCGCAACTGGCGGAAAACGTGCAAATCTGGGGCGTTGAGCTGGAAAATGGTCAACGCGTTACAGTCGCCAGCGAAGAGCAAGCCCTGGCATTCGCCGTACAGGCGGGTAGTTCGCCACGCAAAATCGCGCGTCGTGAACTGGCGTTGTTACACGGCACCGCTCAAGAGGTGATGGTAAAGCTGAATGCTCTGCATACGCAATTTGGTATTGATGAGTTCATTATCGACACGCCAGTGGCGGAGGGCCACCCGCGTCTGACATCGCTGCGTTTGTTGGCACAAGTCCATAATGCCGTGGAGCTGCTCTGATGACCCTCAGCTCAACGCTTATCAACTGGCGTCGTGAATTACATCAGCACCCGGAGCTTTCCCTGCAGGAGGAAGCAACCACCGGGCGCATTCAGGCCTGGTTGCACGCTGCGGATGTCGACATTCTGCCGTTCGAGCTGAAAACCGGTCTGGTCGCGGAAATCGGCAAGGGAGAAGATGTCATCGCGCTACGAGCGGATATCGATGCGCTACCGATAGAAGAAAGTGCCGACGTTCCGTTTCGTTCCCTCACACCGGGCGTGATGCATGCCTGCGGGCATGACGTCCATACCAGCGTGATGCTTGGTGCAGCACTGCTGCTTAAACAACAGGAAACAACCTTACCGGGGCGAGTACGTATTTTGTTTCAACCAGCTGAAGAGAGTTTCGGCGGTGCAAAAACGTTGATCCGCGCCGGTGCGCTGCAAAACGTAGCGGCTATTTTTGGTATGCACAATGAGCCCGGTTTGCCGGTGGGCGAATTTGCCACACGCGGCGGTGCGTTCTATGCCAATGTCGATCGCTTCGTGCTGCGCATAAATGGCAAGGGCGCACATGCGGCGCGTCCGCATGAAGGCAAAGATGCCATCCTGCTTGCCAGCCAGTTGGTAACCGTGTTGCAAAGCGTTGCCAGTCGCGACGTTAACACGCTGGATTCGGTGGTACTCAGCGTGACCCGTATTCAGGGAGGAAATACATGGAACGTACTGCCAGAGTCCGTTGAGCTGGAAGGGACGCTCAGAACGCACCGGACTCAGGTACAGCAGCGGGTTAAAGCACGGGTTAATGACATCGCTGCCGGATTTGCCCATGCCTTTGGCGCACAAATAGACGTTATCTGGCATGCAGGGCCGACCGCGTTGGTGAACGATGCGCGTTGGGCCGATATCGCCACCACGGTGGCGAAACAGTCAGGCTACACAACTCACCATGCTGACCTGCATATGGGCGGGGAGGATTTTGCCGTCTACCTGCAAAATACGCCAGGCGCATTTGTCAGTATTGGCAGCGCCAGTGAATACGGATTACATCACCCGGGATTTAATCCAGACGAACGTTTAATTGAACCTGCCGCACATTACTTTGCGCAGTTAGCAAAAACGGCATTCGCACACCTTTAAGTTTACCTGTTGGGTAGGGGTTATTATGGCTGAAAATCGGCAACTACGGCTCGGAACTATTCTGCATGGCGCATCGGGAAATATGTCCGCATGGCGCCACCCGGCGGCTCAGGCCGATGCCAGTATTAATTTTGAGTTTGTCAAAGAGACGGCGCTTATTGCGGAAAAAGGGAAGCTGGATTTTATTTTTGTCGCCGATGGTCTGTATATTAATGAAAAATCAATCCCGCACTTTTTAAATCGTTTTGAGCCGCTAACAGTATTATCCGCTTTGGCCAGCATCACCCAGAATCTGGGACTGGTTGGCACAGTGTCCACATCATACAGCGAGCCGTTTACGACCGCACGACAGTTCGCCAGCCTGGACCATCTCAGCAACGGGCGTGCGGGCTGGAACGTGGTTACGTCGCCTCTGGAAGGATCGGCAAAAAACTATTCTCGCGCTCAGCATCCGGAGCATGCCCAGCGTTATCGTATTGCCGATGAATATTTACAGGTAGTGAAAGGACTGTGGGATTCCTGGGAAGACGATGCTTTTACCCGTAATAAAACAAGCGGGGAATTTTTTAATCCGCATAAACTGCACACGCTAAACCATCATGGAGATTATTTCCAGGTCGCCGGGCCGTTAAATATTGGGCGTACGCCACAAGGTCGTCCGATTATATTTCAGGCGGGAGCTTCAGCAGATGGCAAGAAATTAGCGGCGCAGCATGCTGATGCCATTTTTACCCATCAGGAGTCGCTGGCAGAGGCTAAGGCGTTCTATCAGGATGTAAAAAGTCAGCTGGAAATCGCCGGACGACATCCCGATCAACTGCATATATTCCAGGGCGTCAGCGTTATTGTTGGCGACAGCGAAGAGGACGTTGAGCAGCAGTATCAGACTACCGCTGCGCTGGTCTCCGTTACCGACGCGCTGAACTATCTTGGCCGCTACTTTGAACATCATGATTTTGCCCAATATCCGCTGGACGCACCGTTCCCGGATCTTGGCTCTCTCGGACAAAACAGCTTTCGCAGTACGACTGATGAGATCAAACGCAACGCGCGCGAGCGTGGCTTAACACTCCGTCAGGTTGCTCTGGAATCGGCCAGCCCACGTCCGCGTTTCAGCGGCACGCCGGAACAGGTCGCCGACGGCCTGCAGCAGTGGTTCGACGAGAAAGCCGCAGATGGTTTTATTATCCAGGGCGGAACGCCGGATACCTTCCCGCGTTTTGTCGAACAGGTTGTCCCTGTGCTTCAGGCGCGGGGCCTGTTCCGCCATGAATATCCCGGTACGACCCTGCGCGCAAGCCTGGGATTAACGACACCTGCAAATCAATTCGCACAATAAGAGAAAAACGCTATGCAGAAAAAATCAGTATTCCTCGCGCTGTCGCTGGCTTTCAGCGCGACTGTCTGGGCAAATGATGTGACGATTAACGGCACGGGCGTAAGTCTGGAAGCCAATAAAACGCCGATCAATACGGCAAAGAATCCGCAGGCGATTGCGCAATTGCCTGCAAATCTGCACCTGGCCGTACCGGGCAAATTCACCGTGGCGATTGCCGGGCTCAGTCAACCGCCGCTGACCGTCTTTGCCGATGACAATAAGACGCTGATCGGCAGCGAGGCGGACATCGCGCGTCTGGTGGCTGACAGTTTGGGGCTGGAACTCAACGTCGTACCTACGTCATGGGAAGACTGGCCGCTGGGCGTCACTTCCGGCAAATACGATGCCGCGATCAGTAATATTACCGTCACCAAAGCACGCAAAGAAAAATTCGATTTCGCGACGTATCGGAAGGACTCTCTTGGCTTTTATGTCAAAACCGGTAGCAAGCTGAAGAAAATCGAGCAGGCGGAAGATATCGCTGGACTGCGCATTATCGTCGGTTCAGGGACGAACCAGGAAGCCATCCTGCTGGCCTGGAACGATGAGAACGTGAAGAAAGGGTTACAGCCGTTTACGCCGGTGTATACCAAAGATGATGCCGCGCAAACCCTGGCCCTACAGTCAGGTCGCGCCGATGCCTACTTCGGTCCTAATGTAATCGGCGCATGGAAAGCTGCACTCAACGGTAAAACGCAATTGGTGGGTAGTGTTGATGGCGGTTGGCCAAAAGCGGCACACATCGCAGTGACGCTGAAAAAGGACAGCGGTCTGGTTCTGCCGGTACAAACCGCCCTCAACGGCGTGATTGGCAACGGCGATTATGACAAGGTGCTGAATCGCTGGGGAGAAGGGGTGGAACGCATTCCGCAATCTGAAATCAACCCGGCCGGTTTAGGCGACTAAGGAGGTCATCGTGAGCGATCAATTTCGCGTGGTCTCACCTGAAGCCAGCGAGCTACAGCCCATTTTGAACGGTCTGTTCGGTGAGTATGCTGCCCGCTACGGCGATTATTTTTCTCGCGACGCTGAAGTGGAACTGACCGAATGGTATCTGGCACCTCAGGGACTTTTTGTGGTCCTGGAGCGTGGCGGAGAAATTATCGCCACCGGGGCTTACAAACCTTACGACAAGGACACTGCCGAGATTAAGCGTATCTGGACAAAAAGCAGCCTGCGTCAGCAGGGACTTGCGGCGCGTGTAGTGCAGGAACTGGAACGTCGGGCGCTATTCGCGGGCTACAGCCGGATATATCTGACCACAGGATTTCGCCAGCCGGAGGCCGTCAGACTTTATTTAAGCCAGGGCTACGATCCACAATTTGATACGACGCGCAATCCCGAAGAGTACAGCCAGCCACCGTTTGATGGACGGCTGCGCTTTACCAAACTGCTGACTATTGCCGGTCAGGCCAGAATCGCCTGAGGAGAGAAGATGAAAACGACAGATAGCATTAAAGTCGTACCGGCGCGTTACCCCATGCGCACCGTTGGCGCGATCATTGCTTTGTTTGCCCTGGCGGTGATTCTCCAGTCTGTGGCGTTTAATCCGCGCTGGGAATGGAGTGTGTTTGCCCGCTGGTTCTTCGATCCGGTGATTTTGTCTGGTCTTGGACAAACGCTGTTACTGACACTTATCGGGACGCTGTTGAGTATTCTCATCGGCGGTCTGCTGGCGCTGGCGCGGCTTTCATCTTCCTGGCTGTTGAACTGTCTGGCCTGGGGGTACATCTGGCTGTTTCGTTCGTTACCACTGATTGTGGTGCTAATCGTTCTGTACAACTTCTCCTATCTATACGACACGCTGACGATTGGTATTCCGTTTACTCCCATTCAGTGGGGAAGTTTTGAGACCATCAATGTACTCGGTCAGTTTTCCACTGCGGTGGTTGGCCTGACGCTGGTGCAAAGCGCCTATACCGCTGAGATTATACGTGGTGGATTTTTGGGGGTTGATCACGGTCAGTACGAGGCAGCGGCAGCACTGGGCTTACCGGCAGGGCGACGTACGCTGCGGATTATTCTGCCGCAGGCGCTGCGCACCATTTTGCCTGCTGGCTTCAATGAAATCATCAGCCTGGCGAAAGGGACGGCGATGGTATACGTGCTGGCAATGCCGGAGCTGTTCTACACCATCCAGATGATATACAACCGCACGCAGGAAGTGATCCCGCTGCTGATGGTGGGTGCGGTGTGGTATCTGGTGATCACCAGCATTCTGTCGCTTATTCAGCATCTGGTCGAACGCACGCTGGCACGCAGCGAACGACGTTCAGCGATCAACACAGTCCGGGTGAGCCGTGCAGAAAAACGCAGTCGTCAACGTCCACAGCAGGAGGCCGTCCATGTCCCACTCGCCTGAAGGTCATATTTCTATTACCGGCGTCAGCAAATACTTTGGTCGCCACAAAGCATTGGATAATGTGTCGCTGGAGATCCCTCCCGGAACGGTTACGGTCATTCTCGGGCCGTCCGGTTCAGGGAAATCCACACTCCTGCGTACCATCAACCATCTGGAACGCGTCGATGAGGGTTTTATTCAAATCGATGGCGATTACATTGGCTATCGTCGGCAGGGAGACAAGCTGTATGAGCTGAAAGAGGCGGAAATTTTGCGCCAGCGGGTTAACGTCGGCTATGTGTTCCAGAACTTTAATCTGTTCCCGCACTTAACGGTGCTGGAGAACCTTATTGAAGCACCCATTGCGCACGGACTGGCATCGCGTAAAGCCGCCACCGAGCGGGCATTAACGCTGCTTAATGCGGTAGGGTTGCGCAATAAAGCCGATGCCTGGTCGCGTCACTTATCTGGCGGTCAGCAGCAGCGTATCGCTATTGCCCGTGCACTGGCGCTAAATCCGCGCGTCATGCTGTTTGATGAGCCTACATCTGCACTGGATCCTGAACTGGTGGGCGAAGTCCTGGATGTCATCAAAGCGCTGGCGAAGTCGGGAACCACGCTGGTGGTGGTGACACACGAGATTGGCTTCGCTCGGGAAGTGGCGGATCAGGTGGTGTTTATGGTTGATGGCAAAATCGTCGAGCAGGGCAGCAGCGAGCAGGTGTT
The DNA here is from genome assembly GCF_004322975.1 of Citrobacter sp. ABFQG. Classification (NCBI taxonomy): domain Bacteria; kingdom Pseudomonadati; phylum Pseudomonadota; class Gammaproteobacteria; order Enterobacterales; family Enterobacteriaceae; genus Citrobacter; species Citrobacter sp. ABFQG. The sequence goes on along the minus strand of NZ_CP036435.1, from coordinate 3,186,341 downwards.
GAATCATCCACGCCACACGCGCACCCAGCAGTTTTTGTCGAAAGTGCTTTGAGGGTAATTTGCGGCACAAGACTGTGCCGCACAAGGATTACAGGGTGACGACGATTTTGCCCACCTGACCGTTGGCTTCCATGTATTGATGTGCTTCAACGATATCATCAAAGGCAAAGGTTTTATCAATCAGCGGTTTGAGCTTGCCGGATTGCAGTCCTTCAAAGATAAACCGTTTTGCACGTGACAGTTTTTCCGGGTTCGTGGTGATTTCGAAAATCTCATAGCCGCGGAAGGTCAGATGACGACCGAGTATCTCAATTACCGGAATCGACAAATCACGCGCATCAAGAGAGCCATACTGGAAAAAGAGTCCGCCGGCAGGCATCACCTGGGCAATTTTTGCCACGCCAGGGCCACCGACCGGATCGAAGACCACGCGGGTACCTTTGCCGTCAGTGATCCGGTTAATCTCCGCCACCAGATCCTGCTCCTGGCTGGCGATAACCTCTGCCGCGCCAAGTTGCAGAAGCTGGGCACGTTTCTCACTGGTGCGCGTCATCGCAATCGGTTTTGCTCCCCGCATGTTAGCAATCTGAATTGCCGCCAGTCCGACGCTGCTGGAAGCAGCATTGATCAGCACGTTATCACCAGGCTTAATATCCGCATATTCAACCAGCGCACCGAAAGCGGTCACATACATCATCCAGCTCGCCGCGGCTTCCTCGAAGCTAAGATTCTCAGGATGTTTGACGACAGCATGGGCTGGAGCATTGACGACTTCACCGTACATACCATACTCATGGAAGCTGAAAGCCGGGATGACGCTGACGCTATCGCCGGGCGCAAACTCACGCACGTTGTCTCCCACGGATTCAACAACGACAGAAGCCTCATAGCCCAGACGTGCCGGGAATTTGGGTTGGTAAATATACTGGCCGGTACGATACATAATTTCCGCACGGTTAATGCCGATTGCGCGTACGCGTATCTGAACTTCATCCGCACGCGGAGCCGAAACTGGCATATCCTGGATTGTCAGGACGTCAGCGTCGCCTGGTTGATTAAAAACCACGACCTTAGACATAGCAAACCTCTGTAAATTGTTCTGTATTGGGTCTGCACAATTTAACGGCTCAGATGAGGGTGAAAAACCGCCGTTGCGGAACTTCACTATTACTCAGATTATAATAATCCCTGTAGGCGCGATTTTTGCTCGGTAAAAAGCGCACACAGCCAGTCAATAAACACCCGAACGCGGGGGGCAAGATGGCGCCTGTCCGGGTAGAGCACGGAAACGGGTTTTGATTCCCCGGCATAATCGGCCAGCACCTCTACGAGCTGGCCCGACTGGATCCAGGGGGCCAGTACCGCGTGCACACCGTGGATGATACCGAGTCCGGATAAACAGCCTGTCAAAAGGATGTCGGAGTTATCAACGCTGATGTGACCTGTGGGGATAAACGACACGGTTTCACCCTCACGGACGAAGGACCATTCCAGTGCTTCACGATGACGTTCACTGAAAAAGTTAATTGCCTGATGTCGGGATAAATCCTCTGGCGTCTGCGGTACGCCGTGTTTTTGCAAATAATCCGGGGACGCGCATGTCACCATTTTTACCTCACCAAGCCGCCGTGAAATCAGAGAAGAGTCTTGTAACTCGCCAATGCGAATCATGCAGTCGATACCTTCGGCAAGCAGATCGATTCTGCGGTCGGTGGAGGTGAGGACAATCTCAATATCCGGGTAGCGCGACTGGAAATCGTTCAGGGCCGGGACTAATACCGAGTGAGCCAGCGACAGGGGGGCATTCACCCTAAGTTTTCCGCGCGGAGGGCGGGTGGGTGAGAAAGAAGCCATGATGTCATCAACGTCACTGAGCAGGATTTTTGTGCGTTGGTAAAAAGCGTCACCTTCTTCTGTCAGACTCACTTTACGAGTCGTGCGGTTAAGCAACTTTGCTCCAAGATCGTCTTCAAGATGTTGGATAGCTTTGGTCACTGCAGGGCGGTGCAGGTGTAACACGTCTGCTGCTCTGGCAAATCCACCTTGCTCAACAACCTGTACAAAAATGTTCATATATTCAAACATACTGGAACGCATGGCTTATTCTCCCCCGGTATTCGACCATTGTTATTATGAAAGTAATAATCACGTCTGCATAGGTTGCCGAATGCTGCTCTACACTTAGGGTTTTAACTTTGGGGATTGCAGCATGATTAAGGTCTATGGGGTACCGGGCTGGGGATCGGCCATCAGTGAAGTGATGCTCACACTGGCGGAGATCCCTTATCATTTTATTAATGTCGACGGTTTTGACAGTGACGGCCCTCAGCGGGAGTTGCTTAAGACGATGAATCCACTATGCCAGGTGCCCACGCTGGTACTGGAAAATGGCAGTGTGATGACGGAAACGGCGGCGATCGCGCTGATGATCCTCGATCGTCGCCCTGAACTTTCACCACCCGTTGGACACGCCGAACGTCAGCAGTTTCAGCGTCTGTTGATATGGCTGGTAGCAAATGTCTATCCCACGTTTACCTATGCCGACTATCCAGAACGCTGGGTACCGGACGCCCCGGCGCAGTTGAAAAAGAACTGCATTGAGTACCGTAAATCCCTCTATATGTGGCTGAACGATCAGCTAAACGCCGAGCCGTACGCATTCGGGGATCAGCTAACACTACTGGACGTATATATTGCCGTTATGCGCATCTGGGGACCAGGGCATGACTGGTTTCAGGACAACACGCCGAATATTAGCGCTATCGCTGATGCAGTTTGTCAGCATCCGAGGCTACGTACTGTACTGAAAAACAATAAGATTATTTGAATAAAAAAACGCTGTTCCGCAGGTGTGCAAATCCCGGAACAGCGGGCAAACTATCGCCATAAGGTTAAATTACGCGACAGAAGGGGTCAGCGTAATACGATCCAATGGACTCACGATAAACAGATAAGAAATCAGGCCAATCGGCCCCATCGAACCGACGTACAGAATGGCGTAATCAAAAGACTGGGGATTGTCACCCATGAGGGTGAGCAGGGCGCTAAATAGCCCGCAGCTGGTGCGCCCGAAGACCGCGGAAAAAGTGATGCAGGCGGTGGCAGACTATTTGCTGAAAAAAGGTTATCGTCGTCATGGTTTGCTATGGACCGCCGATCGCCGGGCTATTGGACAACGCGTCGCCTCGATCGTATCGAACAAACTCCACGTGAAGACGATATTATTGATGTCGGATTTCACCTGGTTGAACGAGAGTCCGCATAAGTTACCTGCATCCCAAAACAATAAGGAACCTGTCATGCCGCACGTTGATATCAAATGTTTTCCTCGCGATTTGAACGAAGAAGAGAAGGACGCGTTGGCGGCGGATATTACCGAAGTCATTATTCGTCATTTACAAAGCAAAGGGAGTTCAGTGAGCGTGGCGCTGAATGAAATTGAGCCCGAGGCGTGGCAGAGCGTGTGGGATGCGGAAATTGCGCCACAGATGACGAGGCTGATTAAAAAACCCGGCTACAGCATGTGAAAGAGAACGGGCGATTATTGCGCCCGTATTATTCAGCCGCAGTTATGCGTTTCCCGCTGGTGACAAACGTTCCGGCACCAAGATGATGCAGGGTATTGAGTTGGTCATCATCAAACTGCCAGCGTCCTTCCACGAAAGCTCGTTCATCAGCGGCAGCCGAGACCACTTCCCCAAACAGGGTGTCATATTTTTCCTGTGCTGCCGTTGCAGGCAGCAGACGACACTCCATCCAGGCCAGACATTTCGCTTCTATTAACGGTAATCCCAGCACCGGACCTTTTACCACCGGAATACCGTAGCAGTTAAATTTATCTTCCACGCGACCGGAAACGCTGCCCACCGCGTAAGTCCAGTTGGTAGCGGCCACGCCCGGAATAACAATACCGAACTTGCCGCTACGCTCAATCAGTTCACGCGACCAGGCGGTCTTATCAACAACAATTGCAATCCGCGGCGGTTCAAATTCCACCGGCATTGACCATGCCGCCGCCATCACATTGCGCCGCTCGGTATGCTCATCCCGGCTGGTGATCAGTATCGTAGGGCCGTGGTTAAGCAGCCGACTGGCATGTTTTAATTCGATTGAACGGAAATGGCTCATGGATGCTCCTGGGCTGAGAGATAATACACCACAATAGATATAGATATTAACGGTATTAGCGATTTTGTCGCCTCGTCTGGAGGAACAACGCACAAAATCGACGGCGTAAAATTAAAAATGCGTTATAAGTACTGCATTAATCGAACAGGAACTCCCTATGACGCCTTTTTTAACCGCTTATTTTGCCCGTATTGGCTGGTCAGATTCGGCCAGCGTCGACATTGAAACTTTAAAAGCGCTGCATTTACTGCACAACGGCGCGATTCCGTTTGAAAACCTGGATGTATTACTGCCAAGAGAGATGCAGCTTGACGATTTGTCGCTGGAAGAGAAGCTGGTGACGGCGCGTCGTGGCGGTTATTGCTTTGAACAGAATGGAGTGTTTGAGCGCGCGTTACGCGAAATCGGTTTTAACGTACGCAGCCTTCTCGGTCGTGTGGTACTGGCAAATCCGTCAAGTCTGCCGCCGCGCACGCATCGTCTGTTGCTGGTTGAATTACAGGGAGAGCAGTGGATCGCCGACGTTGGCTTCGGCGGGCAAACGCTGACGGCGCCGATTCGTCTGCAGGCCGACATTGAGCAGCAAACGCCACACGGCGAATATCGTCTGGTTCAGGAGGGGGACGATTGGATCCTGCAGTTCCGCCATCACGATCACTGGCAATCAATGTACCGTTTTGACCTGGTCGTGCAGCACCAGAGCGATTATCTGATGGGCAATTTCTGGTCCGCGCACTGGCCACAATCGCATTTTCGTCATCATTTGCTGATGTGTCGTCATCTTCCGGACGGCGGTAAGCTGACGTTGACCAATTTTCATTTCACCCGTTATCAGGATGGTCGTGCGGTAGAGCAGATTAATCTGCCCGATGTCGCCAGCCTGTATGCCTTGCTGCAGGAACAGTTTGGACTGGGCGTGGATGACGTGAAGCATGGGTTTACCGAAGATGAGCTGGCGACGGTCATGGCGGCGTTTGATACGCATCCAGAGGCGGGGAAATAGGGGTATCGGAAGTCATGCCGGATGCGGCGTTATCGCCTTATCCGGCAGACCCTAAAGTAAATCCGAATGTATTTGTAAGCGGGTTACTACCTGTTGCTACATATGGCTGGATTGTTGATCAAATTTATGGGGCATTGAAATAAAAAATAACAATCACTCCAATGGAGTCCCTTTAAATTATCATTCAAATAATGCGTGTAAAATAAATCCTATTAACATTGGTGGAATCGATATAATCCAAAGAAAACCCTCAATTCTAAATCCAATAGTTAATTTCATTGGTAAGGAATTAATGTAATTATATTGCTCTATTGTCATATCATGATTAGAGAACTTGTTATACGGCAATATTAATGAATCCATAATAAAACCAACTTTTGCATGGTATGACCCTGGTGTTAATATCAGGCTAGCTTCTTTTGCTAATCCTGCCATAATAGGCAATCTATTATACTTTTTAATATATAAATCAACAACCATAGCATAATATTTTTTATTTACCAATGAAATAATAACAATAAATAACATTCCAATCATGGAGAATGTTATTAAATATAAAATAAAGTTTGGATTATTTTTTAAATAATTGCTCATAAATTATATGTTCTCCGAATAATTCACCATAATGTTCAGCACTATCCTCGACAACTTTTGCGGTTCCTATACTTACGCCAACCCCCGTTACAAAGCATAAACTAGCACCTACGGCACCCACTTCCGTAGTTACTAGCCCAAGAACCCACATGCAGGCACCTCGCGCAGCTAAACCACTGGCCCAACCAACCCCCATACTCGTCCCCTGTTTAAAACCAAACTTACTATATTCAGTAATTGCAGCCTTTTTGCAAGCATCTTCACGGCCTCTGGAACAAGCGTCATATACATTTGCTGAATAACCAGCAAAATCTAAGCCAACACCAATGTATCCTACATTTTTCATTATTTTTATCAATTTGGAAGAATGCTCAATATAATTCGCATATCCTTCAATATTATCGACTCCAGATTGGTCCCACTTATGCATAACAGAAGATGTTGAGAGGCCCAGCGCTTTCTTTATACTGTTATATTCTTCTAAATTTAATTGTGATTTAGAGAACTTATTTAATACAATACCCAATCTTTTAAAAAGCCTCGATCTTTGTCCAAAAAACTCCTCTCCAGATATTTTTCCATTATTATGCGTGTAAGTTTTTTTGTATAGATCTTCAATTTCTTTTAATATGTCATTTATCTCTTCATAGTATCCTTTGCCTATTTCACTTATATATCCAAAACCATCCCCGGCCTTACCTAAATAATCTCCATAAAGCTGATATGAAAATGTATCTACGACGGCTCTGTTATCGTGTAAAAGTTTTGCTTCCTCTATAGTAAGAGGTTCAAGTGCTTTATCAATTTTATCTCGTGCTTTTTGCAGAGTCTGAATCTGCTTTTGATCTTGCTTTTCAGGATCAACAACAATCAATATAGAGCCTGGTTTTTTTTCCATTTCTGGATTTAGCTTACGGTATAACTCTTTTACTCCTGATGGCGGATTGACTATTAACTCACACTCATATTTCTTAGGTGATGTTTGATCTGGTACTACACAAAAACCAGGTTCTACCGTTTGTCTTGCTTCTGGGGGGCGCTGCTGCCGTACAGGTGGTGTATCAGGTATTGAATTACTGGTACTATTTACTGACTGAAAACTGGACAAAAGGTATTCATCATATCTGTATGTTATATTAAAATGCGGTGTAAACCTGCAATGACATTTGCATGAACCTCTGCTGTGTGCGGAACCTGCAAGGAGACATATTATTTCGGTTTCATAATCTGATAAATCTCGCCCCATCCTTGAGTAAATATCAAATAAATGTTTGGGAATCCTTGTTCGAAAACCTGTGCTAAAATTTGAAGTTAAGAATTTATTTTTCTTTTCTCCAGTAATGATTTTTTTCCGTCCAAGTATTATCCCTCCAGCCGTACCAATAAAATCATCGTGTTCAAATCTTTCATCGAAGTCTCGGTAATGACTCCAACTTATTGATAGTGTTTTATGTTCAGATAATGCCCGATGACTTTGTCATGCAGCTCCACCGATTTTGAGAACGACAGCGACTTCCGTCCCAGCCGTGCCAGGTGCTGCCTCAGATTCAGGTTATGCCGCTCAATTCGCTGCGTATATCGCTTGCTGATTACGTGCAGCTTTCCCTTCAGGCGGGATTCATACAGCGGCCAGCCATCCGTCATCCATATCACCACGTCAAAGGGTGACAGCAGGCTCATAAGACGCCCCAGCGTCGCCATAGTGCGTTCACCGAATACGTGCGCAACAACCGTCTTCCGGAGCCTGTCATACGCGTAAAACAGCCAGCGCTGGCGCGATTTAGCCCCGACGTATCCCCACTGTTCGTCCATTTCCGCGCAGACGATGACGTCACTGCCCGGCTGTATGCGCGAGGTTACCGACTGCGGCCTGAGTTTTTTAAATGGCGGAAAATCGTGTTGAGGCCAACGCCCATAATGCGGGCGGTTGCCCGGCATCCAACGCCATTCATGGCCATATCAATGATTTTCTGGTGCGTACCGGGTTGAGAAGCGGTGTAAGTGAACTGCAGTTGCCATGTTTTACGGCAGTGAGAGCAGAGATAGCGCTGATGTCCGGCGGTGCTTTTGCCGTTACGCACCACCCCGTCAGTAGCTGAACAGGAGGGACAGCTGATAGAAACAGAAGCCACTGGAGCACCTCAAAAACACCATCATACACTAAATCAGTAAGTTGGCAGCATCACCCGAAGTCTCTAAGTGAATCATGCGAGCGTCTATGTAAACCGGTTTCCTCTTGCATTTGTCTGAATATTTCTGAAGAAGGTGTTATTTTTCGACCTTCATGATCAATGTCGTTATCAAATGCACTTTTGAAGGTGTCTCTATATAAAATCCTGCTTGCTTCTATATGTGAGCCATTTGGTACGCCACCCTCAATTTGGTATCGTTGACCATCAAAACCACATATATACTCATCCCCCTCACATGCTATTTTTACTCCTCTAATACGAGGAAGGTCGGAATTTTCTAAAATATAACCACCACAACTTGTTCTATCTCCCGGAGATAATAAAAATCCTTTCTTAGCATCCCAGAAACTCATATGGCAAATCCTTATTTTAAATATCAAGACTAAAGAAAGTATGATATCAAACTATTTGTAATTTAATTATTGTGACTGCCATCGCAAATTATAAAAAAAAGCCTGAATCTTTTTTAAAATAATTCAGGCCTTTTATAACCAGTTTAATTGAAATTCATTAGATAAATGCCTCGTAAACTCTTTTTCTTTTCTATGATGAGATTAATCTCATTAAGCCCGTCATTTGACAGTGGAACCTGTAATGCCTTCTCCCATTTTAACGTGATTTCACGTTTCTCAATAATATAATCATATCTGTCATAATGTTTTTTTCGATGATTTTATTAGCATGTTGATTAACAATGTCTTTTTCATTCTCTGTGAAGTGGAGCGTTCCAGACAAGGTTTTAAATGTTCTCCTTATGTCGCGCATTGAGAATACAGATTCTAAATTCTTTTTCGCAAAAATATTTACTGGCTCTGCCCAATAAGAAGAACTTAAGCCTATGGTCGATTTTAAAGTTCGCTTTAGTTTGTCTGTTTTGATTGTAGGCCTTATCCGGCCTACGGGAACAATTAAAAATCTATCGCCCATTCGGCGTGAAACAGGATCACTGCCGAACCGGTAATGGTCACTTTTTCCGGCAGGTTTTCACGGATAGCCACCGTCACATCAACAATACCGTCACGCCCGAGCGCGCGGCCCTGATGTCCCTGAACACGTAGCGTTTTCCCGTCATGCGGCATCAACCCATGTTGAACCAGCCACGCGCCCATTGGACCGTTGGCATTGCCGGTAACCGGATCTTCCACAATACCAATAGCAGGCGAGAACATGCGGCCATCGGTGGCGTTTTCGCCCTTGCGAATTTGAAAAGGGAAGAAACCGTTACAGCCAATTTGCTGGCTGATAGCGGTCAGGGCAGGCAAATCCGGGGAAAGGGCGTCGAGGTCCACCTCAGACTTCAGCGCAATCATTACTTTAGAGTGTCCGGTGGTGGCTACCTGAATGGGTAATCCGGGCAGCATATCGTCTTCGCTCAGGTGCAGTGCATCGATTATCGCGGCACGTACAGCACCTTCCAGCGGAGCTTCGAATCCAGGTACGCCTTGTTCAAGGCTAATGCGATAGTCATTGTCACTCGCTTCAATATCGACCCGATGACGACCAGCGAGCGATGTTTGCCAGACGGTGCTGTTGCCCAGACCCAGCACCTTGGCGCGCACATAATGTGCGGCGACGGTAGCGTGTCCACAGATAGGAACTTCGACCGTCGGGGTGAAATAACGAATGCGAACATCGCTGTCGTCACTGGTCAGCAGGAATGCGGTTTCCGAATGACGTAGCTCGCGAGCAATAAGTTGCATCTGTGCTTCGCTTAATCCATCAGCATGCAACACCACTCCCGCTGAATTGCCGCGAAAGGGTACTGAAGTAAAGGCATCGACGTGATAAACCTGTGGTTTCATTAGCGTTCTCCCTGGGATGGAGAAGCATCATAACGTACAAAAAGCGGGATAGCGATCCAGGCCCGGTAAGCGCTAGCGCTACCGGGCAGCAGAGAAAATTAGCGGCGCGAACGCACTATCTGATAACGGCGGGTAAAGTACTCAAACGGCGCACTCCACACGTGGACCAGTCGGGTGAACGGGAACAGCAGGAAAATGGTCATCCCCAGAACCAGATGCACACGGAAAATCCACGCCACGCCATCCAGATGCGCAGACGCACCGCCCTGGAAGGTCACCACCGACTGCGCCCAACCGACCAGTTTTAGCATTTCACTGCCGTCAGGATGCTGTGCAGAGAACGGGATAGTGGTTAAACCTAGAATACATTGAATCAGCAGAACGCAGAGGATCAGAATATCGGCGGTCGAGGAGGTTGCGCGAATGCGCGGGTTAGTCAGCCGGCGCACCAGCAGGCCAGCGCCCCCCACCAGTGTGAGCACGCCACAAAGTCCGCCAGCAATCATCGCCATCTGCTGTTTTACCGCAATCGGCAGGAACCAGACATACATCCAGTGCGGCGTTAACATGCCAAACAGGTGCCCGAAAAAGATCCCCAGAATGCCGATGTGGAACAAGTTTGACCACAACACCATGCCGCGTTTGTCCAGCATCTGGCTGGAAGACGCGCGCCAGGTGTATTGGCCGTAGTCGTAGCGGAGCCAACTGCCGAGGATAAACACCGTACCGCACAGGTACGGATAGATATCGTAAAAAAAGACGTTCAGGTACTGTATCATTTCGGGCCTCCCGCGCTGACGTCGACATACTGAGGTGCCACGTCCTGGCTAAAGCGTCGTTGATAGTTTTGTAACGGTGAACTGTCACAGGCGGTGGCATTATCTTCGATAAACTTCACCTGTTCCTCTTCCCAGACTGCATCCAGCGCCTGTCGGGTATCGTCGCGCGTTTCCGCGCCAACTTGCTTAGTGACACTGTCACTCGAAAGAGGACTTCCGGCAAGCTGCAACAGGGCATCAAACAGTTGATACCACGGCGTATCGCGCTGTTTTAAGCGCCCGCCAAGCAACGCCAGAATCGGTGCGACGTTCTGCAGTCCTTCTTTGGCCTCCGCTTCCGGTAACACGCTTAAGTACTCAAGATATAAAGGCAGGTGATCCGGCAGTTCGCGACAGTTTAGCTGCAGCCCGACCTTTTCATACTGCGCCAACAAATCAACCATCGCCTGGCCCCGGTCACGGGACTCGGCGTGCACATGCTCAAACAGCAGCAGTGAGGTGGCCCGACCCCGGTCAAAGATTTCGCACCATTCGGCTTGTTTATCCAGTAACGGCTCATTGAGCAGCTCCTGGCTAAAATCACTCAGCGTGGGGGCATCGCTGGCCACAAGCGCCAGCGCGTCGTCTTTACACTCCCATAGCAGCTCGTCGGGGTACTCCATCAGCAGGCCGATAACCTTCAGGATTTGCATTATTCACCCTCCGCTTTATCGCGCACTTCGGTGATGTCGATGGCATCAATACGGCTGCTGTTGAACAGGTTGAATTTGGTGTCGGAACCATGACAACCGTCGCCGAAGGTAAAGCCGCAGCCGTTTTTCTCCGGGAAGGCATCACGCGCCATTTCGCGGTGACTGGTCGGGATCACGAAACGGTCTTCATAGTTGGCGATGGCCAGATAACGATACATCTCCTCGACCTGCTCAACGCTCAGACCCACTTCCTCAATCGCGCGGGTGTCCGTGACGCCTTCTACGGTTTGCGCACGCATATAGTGGCGCATGGCCATCATCCGTTTGAGCGCCCTCAGCACCGGACCGGTATCACCCGCACTGAGCATATTGGCGAGGTACTGAACCGGAATTCGCAGCGACTCAACCGCAGGCAAAATGTTGCCATTGTGCGGCAGTCCGCCCGCGTCGGCGACCGACTGAATCGGTGACAATGGCGGCACATACCAGACCATCGGCAGGGTGCGATACTCCGGGTGCAGCGGTAGCGCCAGCTTCCAGTCCATCGCCATTTTGTAAACCGGCGAGCGCTGAGCTGCTTCGATGACGTTGTGTGGAATACCTTGTTTTAGCGCCTCTTCAATCACCGCCGGATCGTTCGGGTTGAGGAACACATCGCACTGACGCTCGTAGAGATCGGTTTCATGCTCGGTGCTCGCTGCTTCCTCGATACGGTCGGCGTCGTACAGCAATACCCCGAGATAACGGATACGCCCAACGCAGGTTTCTGAACACACCGTCGGCTGGCCGGACTCAATACGCGGGTAGCAGAAAATGCACTTCTCTGACTTACCGCTCTTCCAGTTAAAGTAGATTTTTTTGTACGGACAGCCGCTGATGCACAAGCGCCAACCGCGACATTTGTCCTGGTCGATCAGCACAATGCCGTCTTCTTCACGCTTATAGATAGCACCGCTCGGGCAGGTGGCGACACAGCTTGGATTCAGACAGTGCTCGCACAGGCGCGGTAAATACATCATAAACGTGTTTTCGAACTGACCGTACATCTCCTTTTGCATCTTCTCGAAGTTACGGTCGCGGGCGCGTTTTGAAAATTCGCCGCCAAGCAGTTCTTCCCAGTTTGGACCCCAGATAATCTTGTCCATCCGTTTACCATCTATCAGCGAACGCGGACGCGCGGTGGGCTGATTCTTGCTCTCCGGCGCGCTATGCAGATGCTGATAATCGTAGGTAAACGGTTCATAGTAATCATCGATTTGCGGGATCACCGGGTTGGCGAAAATTTTGGTGATCACGCCCATCTTACCGCCCAGACGCGGTCTTATCTTGCCGTTGACATCGCGAACCCAGCCGCCTTGCCACTCTTCCTGATCTTCCCAGTTTTTCGGATAACCAATCCCCGGTTTAGTCTCGACGTTGTTAAACCACGCATATTCCATCCCTTCACGCCCGGTCCAGACGTTTTTACAGGTGACGGAGCAGGTGTGGCAGCCGATGCACTTATCCAGATTAAGAACCATGCCTACCTGTGAGCGTATTTTCATTTTTTCGCCTCCTGTACCTGATCGCGACCTTCATCATCCAGCCAGTTAATGTTTTTCATTTTTCTAATCATGATGAACTCATCGCGGTTAGAGCCGACCGTCCCGTAATAATTGAAGCTGTATGCCAGTTGCGCATAGCCGCCAATCATATGCGTGGGTTTCGGGCAGACGCGGGTGACCGAGTTATGGATCCCGCCACGCATCCCGGTGACTTCCGAGCCAGGGATATTCATGATTCGCTCCTGAGCGTGATACATCATGGTCATTCCCGGCGGCACGCGTTGACTCACCACTGCACGCGCGGTGAGCGCACCGTTGGCGTTGAAGGCTTCAATCCAGTCGTTATCCTCAATGCCCAGCTCTTTGGCATCGGTCTCGCTGATCCAGACAATTGGGCCGCCGCGCGAAAGCGTCAGCATCAGCAGGTTTTCACTGTAGGTAGAGTGGATCCCCCATTTCTGGTGCGGCGTCAGGAAGTTGAGGGCTTTTTCCGGGAAGCCGTTAGGCGGAACTTCGCGCATTTCACTGACGCTGCGAGTATCGATAGGCGGACGATACGCCACCAGGCTTTCACCGAACGCTCGCATCCACGCGTGATCCTGGTACAGCTGCTGGCGACCGGACAGGGTACGCCATGGGATCAACTCGTGGACGTTGGTATAGCCTGCGTTATAGGAGACATGTTCGCTTTCAAGGCCGGACCAGGTAGGGCTGGAGATGATTTTGCGTGGCTGCGCCTGGATATCGCGAAAACGGATCTTCTCGTCTTCTTTATTCAACGCCAGATGCGTATGGTCGCGTCCGGTCATCGCCCCCAGCGCTTCCCAGGCTTTCACCGCTACCTGACCGTTTGTTTCTGGCGCCAGGGCGAGGATCACCTCAGAGGCATCCAGCGCGGTGTCAATCAGCGGTCGGCCTTTTGCCGGGCCTTCGCGTTTGGTGTAGTTCAGCTTGCCGAGGAAATCGACTTCCGCCTGGGTATTCCACGCAATGCCTTTCCCACCGTTACCAAGCTTGTCCATGAGCGGACCGAGTGAAGTAAAACGTTCGTAGGTGGCGGGGTAGTCACGTTCCACAACGGCGATATTCGGTGCCGTTTTCCCCGGGAGGAGATCGCATTCGCCTTTGCGCCAGTCCAGAATGTCAAACGGCTGCGCCAGCTCTGCCGGAGAGTCGTGTTGCAGTGGTTGCAACACCACATCCGTTTCTTGTCCAAGGTGTCCGACACATACCTCGGAGAACACTTTGGCGATGCCTTTATAAATTTCCCAGTCACTCTTCGATTCCCATGCCGGGTCGACCGCCGCGGACAACGGGTGAATAAACGGATGCATATCCGAGGTGTTCATATCGTCTTTTTCATACCAGGTAGCGGTTGGCAAAACGATATCGGAGAACAAACAGGTGCTGGACATACGGAAATCGAGCGTGACCAGCAGATCGAGCTTGCCCTCTATCGCCGCGGACTGCCATTCAACCTCTTCAGGTTTAATACCCTCACTTGAACCGAGCGCTTCCCCCTGGATCCCGCTTTCGGTACCCAGTAAATACTTGAGCATGTATTCATGCCCTTTACCTGAGGAACCGAGCAGGTTAGAGCGCCAGACGAAGAGGTTGCGTGGGTGGTTTTTGCCGCTATCTGGCTGCTCGCAGGCAAAACGAATATCACCCGACTTCAGCGCTTGGGCAGTGTATTGCGCAGGAGATAACCCAGCTTGTTCTGCCTTCGCTTTGACGGTCAATGGGTTAAGGTTAAGCTGCGGCGCAGAGGGCAGCCAGCCCATTCGTTCAGCACGTACGTTAAAGTCAATCAAATGTCCGCTAAACTTCGACGCATCGGCCAGCGGAGAGAGGAGTTCTTGCGCGGTGAGTTTTTCATAACGCCACTGACTGGAGTGGTTGTAGAAAAACGAGGTGCTGTTCATCTGACGCGGTGGGCGGTTCCAGTCCAGGGCAAAGGCCAGCGGCAACCAACCGGTTTGCGGACGCAGTTTCTCCTGACCCACATAGTGCGCCCAGCCGCCGCCGCTTTGTCCCACGCAACCACAGAACACCAGGATGTTAATCATCCCGCGGTAGTTCATGTCCATGTGATACCAGTGGTTAACGCCAGCCCCGAGGATGATCATCGAACGGCCATGCGTTTTGTGCGCGGTATCGGCAAACTCACGGGCGATTTGTTCGATATGACGGCGTGGCACGCCGGTAATTTGCTCACCCCAGGCCGGGGTGTAGGCTTTTACTTCGCTGTAATCTTGTGCGCTATGAACATCATCCAGACCACGGTCGAGGCCGTAATTCGCCAGCACCAGATCATAGACGCTCACCACCGGGCAACGGCTACCGTCAGCGAGGGTAAGATATTTTACCGGTAGTTGACGGACCAGCACTGGTTCCTGTTTTACACTGCGAAAATGTGGGTTTTCGTTGCCGCCAAAATAGGGGAATGCCACGCCGGTCACGTCATCATGCTGACCAAGCAGCGAGAGGGAAAGTTCAGTTTCAGCGCCAGCCGCCAGGGGTTCCAGGTTCCATTTGCCTTTCTCGCCCCAGCGAAAACCGATGGATCCATTCGGGACAACCAGTTCACCTTCGCGGTTGAAAGCCACCGTTTTCCACTCTGGATTGTTGCTTTCGCCGAGACCATCAACAAGGTCTGAGGCGCGCATCATGCGTCCAGGCACGTAGCTGCCATCTTCGCGGGCATCCAGCAGCACCAGCATCGGCATATCGGTATAGCGACGACAGTAATTGAGGAAATAATCGCTGGGATTGTCGAGATGGAACTCTTTCAGGATGACGTGGCCCATCGCCATTGCCAGCGCGCTGTCTGTCCCTTGTTTCGGTGCCAGCCACTGGTCGCACAGTTTGGCGACTTCCGAGTAGTCTGGCGTAATGGCAATCGTCTTGGTGCCTTTGTAGCGTACTTCAGTAAAAAAGTGCGCGTCCGGGGTACGGGTCTGCGGCACGTTAGAGCCCCAGGCGATGATATAGCTGGAGTTATACCAGTCGGCGGATTCAGGAACGTCGGTCTGCTCGCCCCAGGTCATCGGTGACGCTGGCGGTAAGTCGCAGTACCAGTCATAGAAGCTCAGACAGGTTCCGCCCAGTAGCGAGAGATAACGCGTACCTGCGGCATAGGAGACCATCGACATTGCGGGGATGGGCGAGAATCCGGCCACACGATCCGGGCCGTAGGTTTTCACCGTCCAGACGTTGGCAGCAGCAATCAGTTGATTAAGTTCTTTCCAGTTGGAACGGATAAACCCACCGCGCCCGCGTACCTGCTTGTAGCTCCGGCATTTTTGCGGGTCGTTCATAATGGATTCCCAGGCCAGCACCGGATCGGGCTGGCGGGACAGGGCGTCGCGCCACAATTCGATTAAGCGTTTACGCACCAGTGGATATTTCAGGCGGTTAGCGCTGTAGAGATACCACGAGTAACTTGCGCCGCGTGGGCAGCCACGGGGCTCATGATTTGGCAGGTCAGGGCGGGTACGCGGGTAGTCGGTTTGCTGAGTTTCCCAGGTTACCAGCCCGTTTTTGACGTAGATTTTCCAGCTGCATGAGCCGGTACAGTTAACGCCGTGGGTAGAACGCACAATTTTATCGAACTGCCAGCGCTGACGATAGCTGTCTTCCCAGTCCCGGTTGGTGTGCATTACTTGCCCATGCCCCTCGGCAAACGTATCGCCCTTTTGTTTAAAGTAGCGAAAGCGGTCTAACAGTTTACTCATGACATAACTCCTGCTTCGAATAACGTTGCCTACACAGGCCAAAAGATGACTATTTTTTTTGTGATTTACGGCCGTAAACCAGCCAGGTCACCAGCACGCAGACGATGTAGAACACAAGGAATATTTTCATGGCGCCGACCGGAGATCCGGTCAGCGCCAGCGATGAACCAAACGCTTTCGGGATAAAGAAGCCCCCGACAGCGCCAATTGCGGAGATAAATCCCAGGGCGGCTGCGGTATCGGTTACCGCCTCACGCTGGGCCTGTTCTTCAGTACCACCGTGCAGCTTCACCCGGTAAATGGTGATTTTGCGAAAGATCACCGCAATCATCTGGAAGGTCGAACCACTGCCCAGACCCGCGGTCAGGAACAAGCCCATAAACACCAGGTAAAACGCGATAAAGCTTCCTTCGCCCGAGCCGGGCAAAGTGAGAAACAGCAGGGCGCTGAACAGTGCCATAAAGATGAAGTTAATTAAGGTGACCCGCACACCACCAAACTTGTCAGAGATAACACCGCCCGCCGATCGCGCAAGCGCACCGATGAAGGGCCCGAAGAACGCCAGTTGCAGAATATTCACGTCAGGGAACTGTGTTTTCGCCAGCATGGCAAAGCCTGCTGAAAAACCGATAAATGAACCGAAGGTGGCGAGATACAGCAGACTTAATAACCACAAATGAAAACGCTTGAGGACCGGTAGCTGGGAGGCAATTGAGGCCTTCGAACTGGCAATGTCGTTCATTCCTATGCCCGCTGCCACGGTCGCTATCAGCAGTAGCGGCACCCAAATCCATGCGGCATTGGCCAGTGACAGTAACGATCCGTCAGCTTGTGGTACGCCCTGCACGCCCAGGAAGGTAAAAATGGGGAGAAAGATCACCAGCGGCGCGATCAACTGCATCACGCTGACACCGAGGTTGCCGAGGCCACCGTTAATGCCTAGTGCGCTGCCTTGCTTCGCTTTGGGGAAGAAAAAACTGATATTGCCCATGCTGGAGGCAAAGTTAGCGCCAGCAAACCCACACATCAGCGCAATGATAATAAATACGCCAAACGGAGTAGCGGTATTTTGCACGGCAAAACCGAGCCAGACGCAGGGAATAACCAGAATGACGGTGCTAAAAATGGTCCAGCGGCGCCCCCCAAATATAGGTACCATAAAGGAGTAGGGAACGCGCAATATTGCACCAGAAAGAGAAGGTAATGCCGTTAATAAAAACAGTTGATCGGTGGTAAAATTAAAACCAATTTTATTCAGATTGACAGCAACAGCGCTGAACAACATCCAGACGCAAAACGCAAGCAGCAAGCAACTCACTGATATCCAGAGGTTTCTTCGGGCAATGTGCTTACCTTTGTTTTCCCAAAAGGCAGGATTTTCGGGTTTCCAGTCAGTTAAAAGATAACGATTATTTTTCTCATTTGATGCTGACATATTATTCTCCATGCACATGCCGTTCATGAAAAAGAAATAAACGCATACAGCGCCGCGCGAGTTCTTTTAGAAACTATTGAAAAGTTTTGGGAATATTGACTGAAAGAATAGATAAAAAAGCGCAATAACGCGGCGTGATGAGGGAATTACACGTTGCTTAAGTGTTACCAATTGTAAATATAAAAGATGTATTATTAATTCATCTATAACATCAATTAACTAACTCTAACGTAATCATACGATCCAGGTGGCGTTCGAATGCAGGATCGGCCATTTCCTCAATGCCTAATACATAGATGCCATCCAGACCGCATACCAACGCAATTAAACGCCACGCCACATCGGCAGCATCCGGGCCTGGAGAAAACTCACCGGCTTTCTGTCCCTGAGAGATGATAGCTGCGGTTTCTTCGTGCCACATCCGCATGGTCAGCAGGTAAGCGCTTTTGATTTCCGGATCTTTATCCGCCAGAACCTGCGCTTCACGCCATAGTTTTATATAGGGTTCGAACCCGCCATCTTCGCTGCCCAGCATGGCATGCAGCCGTTCACGGAAGCTGGCGTTTGCGCTGACCAGTTCGGCATCCAGAAGAGTACGGATCAGTTGCACAAAAGCGAGGGATTTTAACTCGCCGGCAGACGTAAAGTGATGATGCACCTGGCCGGTTGACACCTGAGCTTCCGTGGCAATACGCCGCACCGTCATGGCGGTAAATCCTTCCTCAAGCGCGACGCGCATTGCCGCCTGCAGAATCACTTCCCGACGTTCATCCCGATTTAGATAGCTCATCGTTCCTCCCATATCCGTTTAGCACGCAGTCTAACAAAAAGTTGGACATACGTTCAAATTTCCGTAGGATCGCCGAACCTGGACGTGTGTCCAGTTTCAGTTTTGAAGGGAGTTTTATGTTTCGTCAGTGGTTAACGTTAGTGATTATTGTGCTGGTCTACATCCCTGTTGCGATTGATGCAACGGTGCTGCACGTTGCCGCGCCCACGCTGAGTATGACGCTGGGTGCCAGTGGTAACGAGCTGCTGTGGATCATTGATATTTATTCTCTGGTAATGGCCGGTATGGTGTTGCCCATGGGGGCGCTGGGCGATCGCATTGGCTTTAAACGCTTGCTGCTGTTAGGTGGAGGCTTGTTTGGTCTGGCATCGCTGGCGGCCGCTTTTGCTCATAGCGCCAGCTGGCTGATTGTCACCCGGGCCGTGTTGGCGATTGGCGCGGCGATGATTGTGCCGGCAACGCTTGCGGGGATTCGCGCCACTTTCGCTGAGCAACGGCATCGTAATATGGCGCTCGGCGTCTGGGCCGCGGTTGGCTCCGGCGGTGCGGCGTTTGGCCCACTGGTTGGCGGGATGCTACTGGAGCACTTCTACTGGGGATCAGTATTCTTAATTAATGTACCGATTGTCCTGGTGGTAATGGCCTTAACCGCACGCTTAGTGCCGCGCCAGGCTGGACGTCGCGATCAATCGTTAAATTTTGGTCATGCGATAATGCTGATTGTCGCCATTCTGCTGCTGGTATACAGCGCCAAAACCGCGCTGAAAGGGCATACGGCGACCGTTGCTATCGCTCTGACGCTGTTAACCGGCGCTTTGCTGTTGTGGCAGTTTGTCCGCATCCAGCTTGCGGCAGCCCGCCCGATGATTGATATGCGGTTGTTCACGCATCGCATCATTTTAAGTGGTGTCGTGATGGCGATGACCGCGATGATAACGCTGGTGGGTTTCGAGTTACTGATGGCTCAGGAGCTACAGTTTGTCCACGGCTTAACACCGTATCAGGCAGGGTTGTTCATGCTGCCGGTGATGCTGGCAAGTGGTTTCAGCGGACCGATTGCCGGTATGTTGGTTTCACGTCTGGGATTACGTTGTGTGGCAACGGCGGGCATGGCGCTGAGCGCTGTTAGCTTTTACGGCCTTGCGATGACGGATTTCAGTAGCCAACAGGTACAAGCCTGGATTTTGATGGCTTTGCTCGGCTTCAGCGCCGCCAGTGCGCTTCTGGCTTCAACAGCGGCTATCATGGCAGCAGCACCTGCGGAAAAAGCCGCGGCCGCGGGTGCCATCGAGACAATGGCTTATGAACTGGGAGCCGGACTTGGGATCGCTATCTTTGGTTTGCTGTTGAGCCGTAGCTTTTCTGCATCGATTCTGCCGCCAGCCGGACTTAATCCGCAGGAAATGGAACGTGCCTCATCGTCAATGGGGGAGGCGGTACAACTGGCGCACTCGCTCCCGTCGTCACTGAGTGAGGCATTGCTGACGGCTGCCAGAGAAGCGTTCACCTGGTCACATAGCGTGGCCTTAAGCAGCGCCGGCAGCATGCTTATCGTATTAGCGATAGGAATGTGGTTCAGTCTGGCAAAGGTACAACGTTAATAACTAGTGAGCTAAATGACAGGGGTAATCCATCTCTTCGACTTCTTTCCCACTCAGTCGAGCGTATTGCCCCGTCAATCTCCAGAACGCAGGCTGTGTTTCCGTATAGATTTCTGCTGCTAATATCAGGCGGCGGCGATCTACCTCATTAAGCTCCAGAAGTGTCCACGGAATAAAGTAGCGATCGCTGTCCGTCAACGTAAACCACAGTGGGCATCCGCAGCCGGAACAGAAGAACCGTTCACCACGATTTGAGGAAGGAAAGTGCGAAGGTTCTACCGATTCTGGTGACATCAGCGGGTGAGCGCTGGCTTCCAGATACATGGCGATGCCGCCAGACCATTTCTGACACAGCGTACAATGGCAGGCATAGACATCCAGCATTTCGACGTCGACGGTAAAATGACTCTGTCCGCAAAGACAACGACCAGTGAATGTCTGCACGGCATACTCCTTATGACCGAGTCTACATCAAGAGAAAAAGCCAGCCCTTGAAGGACTGGCTTTGTATTCTGACTACAACAAAATTAGAACTGGTAGTTCAGACCAACAGCCACGATGTTGTCAGTTGACACTTTCGCTGCATTGGTGAAGTTGTTGTCATCCAGCAGGTTGATTTTGTAATCAACGAAGGTGGACATGTTTTTGTTGAAGTAGTAAGTAGCACCCAGGTCTACGTATTCAACCAGATCCTGGTCGCCGTAACCGTTGATGTCTTTACCTTTGGATTTCAGGTAAGCAACGGACGGACGCAGACCGAAGTCGAACTGGTACTGAGCAACTACTTCAAAGTTTTGTGCTTTATCTGCAATACCAGTAACACCGGAGCCACCATAGGTGGTCATGTTGCGGGTTTCAGAGTAGGTGGTTGCCAGGTAGATGTTGTTCGCATCATATTTCAGACCAGCGGCCCATACTTCAGCGTTTTTACCGGAAGCCATGAAACCGCCGTTACCGACAGACTGTTTGTCGGTACGGTCAGATTTCGCATAGGTAGCACCTACGCCAAAGCCTTCATACTCATAAGTGGTAGACAGACCGAAGCCGTCACCGTTAGCTTCTTTCAGGTTGTCACGGTCATTTTTGCCCTGGTACTGAGCAGCAAAGTTCAGACCTTCAACCAGACCGAAGAAGTCGGTGTTACGGTAGGTTGCAACGCCAGTAGTACGGCCAGTCATGAATACGTCAGTCTGGGTCCAGGTATCACCACCGAACTCAGGCAGGACGTCGGTCCATGCGCCGATGTCGTAGGCCACGCCGTAGTTACGACCGTAGTCGAAAGAACCGTATTCAGCGAATTTCAGACCAGCGAATGCCAGACGAGTTTTGTCTGCTTCAGAGCCCTGGGATTCAGAACGGTTGCCTTTGAATTCATATTCCCACTGACCAAAACCAACCAGCTGGTCATTGATCTGAGTTTCACCTTTGAAGCCCAGACGCGCGTAGGTTTTGTCGCCATCGCTGCCGTTGTCGTCAGAGAAGTAGTGCTGAGCGTGAACTTTTCCGTAGATATCCAGTTTGTTTGCGTCTTTGTTATATACCTCAGCTGCGTTTACCGCACCTGCCGCCAACAGGCTAGTCACTGCCACTGCAACTAATTTAAGTTTCATTCTAAATAATCCTTATAATTTTTTCTTGGTGTGTTTCCTAAACCATTGCTAAACGAAGGGGTTCGTCAATGGCAAACTATTTTTAAATGACGCAGTGGTATAAGTTCAATAATAAGTTTCATAATATTGCGAAATATTTGAAGTTGTGTGATCCAGATCTACATAACATGGTTGATTGTATTAATCTTTATATGTGACAAATCTGAATGGGTATATTTACGTAGGGGACTATTATCAGGGCTATGATTTAAATGGCGTTAGTTCCGCATGTGTAATATATGCATATGAATGGATATAGATAACCGCATAATATTTTCGTGTGTTAACTAATTACCATATATTTAACATTTAATTAAACAAATGAAAACATAAATCGCAAGTGGAATGAACAATTATTATTCATCAATTTGTCTAAAGTATAGCCGGGTTTTATTTGTTTGTGATAAAACCCGGTTTTTTTTTCAGGCGCGGCGCGTTGCTAGCCAACAAAGTAGTGAACCCGCGCAGACCATCAGTGCGCCCTGCCAGAAAGATAGCGAAAGCGGTGCACTGAGTAACACAGCAGCCAGTGCAGAAGAGAGCACAGGGGTAAAATAGGATCCTACGGCCATGATGGTCACGTTGCCATGCAAAATGCCAATATTCCACGCCGCATAGGCAAATCCTAACGTTAATGCCGCTGAGAACATTTTAATAGTCACCGAAGTGCTGAAAATCATTTCTGGTTGCGGAGTCATAAAATAGTAAATCCACAAACTTGCGGCTGTTAGTAAAACGAACACGGTGATGCCGTTAAAGCCTTTTGCATATTTATTGGTCACCGTGCAATACGTTGCCCAGATAAAAGCGCCGAGAAAGGCGAGAAAATAGCTCAGCGGACTGCTGGCAACATTGCTGATAATTTCATCAAGGTTAAGACCGTTTTCACCACCCAATACCCAACAAACCCCGGTCAATGCGATAATTAATCCAGGGATTACCAACCAGGTTGTTTTTTGACCATTAAATAAAATAGCAAACAATATTGTCAAACTTGGCCAGAGATAATTTACCATACCGACTTCAATAGCCTGGTGACGAGTAGCCGCATAACCGAGAGCCAGCGCTAAACATATTTCATAGGTAACAAAAAGCACGCTACCAGCGATTAAATAACGCACAGGAATTTTTCTGATATTCGGAAAGCCGACGGTAAATATCAGCAACAGACCACTTAACGAAAAAATCATTGCTGCGCCGCCCGCAGGACCCAGTCCTTCACTTACCCCACGCATGAGTCCGACCATCGTGCTCCAGAGCACGATGGCAATGAGCCCAATTAACGTTGCCTTTTGTTTTGTCATTCTGATTGTCTGTCCATGGTACTGGCAAAAATTTAAGCTGAAATTTATAGCACTTTTATACCGTAGCGCGCTAATTAATTGCCTTTCCCATACTCCCTTATGGGTACAAGAGTTAAACAAAGTGCACTATTTAGTAGCGGAACCGTTTCGTTATTGATTTGACGCAAAAAAAATATGGATATAGCTGATAGTTTCGTCGCGAAGTTGTACATGGCATCTTTCAGACTGCCGCGCTGGCGCAATTTGAGAGATTTCCTGTACGAACCCCTGCAAAAAAGAGGAAAGCAATGGACGTCAGCCGCAGACAATTTTTTAAAATCTGCGCGGGCGGTATGGCGGGAACAACAGTGGCCGCTTTGGGTTTTGCACCCAAAATGGCACTGGCTCAGGCGCGAAACTATAAGCTGTTACGCGCCAAAGAGATCCGAAACACCTGCACATACTGTTCCGTAGGTTGCGGGCTATTAATGTATAGCCTGGGAGATGGAGCAAAAAACGCCAAAGAGTCGATTTACCATATTGAAGGGGATCCGGATCATCCGGTGAGCCGCGGGGCATTATGTCCTAAGGGCGCTGGATTACTGGATTACGTGCACAGTGAAAACCGTCTGCGTTACCCGGAATATCGCGCCCCTGGTTCCGACAAATGGCAGCGTATCAGCTGGGATGAAGCATTCACCCGTATCGCGAAGCTGATGAAAACTGACCGTGACGCCAACTTTATTGAGAAGAATGAGCAGGGCGTAACGGTAAACCGCTGGCTTTCAACCGGGATGCTGTGTGCATCTGCGGCAAGTAATGAAACCGGTATGCTGACGCAAAAATTTGTGCGCTCACTCGGCATGCTGGCAGTAGACAACCAGGCGCGCGTCTGACACGGACCAACGGTAGCAAGTCTTGCTCCAACATTTGGTCGCGGTGCGATGACCAACCACTGGGTTGATATTAAAAATGCTAACGTCGTGATGGTGATGGGCGGTAACGCCGCTGAAGCACATCCGGTGGGATTCCGCTGGGCGATGGAAGCAAAAAACAACAATGATGCCACGCTGATTGTTGTTGACCCTCGTTTTACACGTACAGCTTCGGTGGCGGATATCTATGCGCCAATTCGTTCCGGCACGGACATTACGTTCCTGTCCGGCGTCTTGCTGTACCTGATTGAAAACAACAAAATCAACGCTGAATACGTTAAGCATTACACCAACGCCAGCCTGCTGGTGCGGGATGACTTTGCTTTCGAAGACGGTCTGTTCAGCGGTTATGACGCAAACAAACGCCAATATGATAAATCGTCCTGGAACTACCAGTTCGATGAAAATGGCTACGCGAAACGCGATGAAACGTTAAGCCATCCTCGCTGTGTCTGGAACCTGCTAAAACAGCACGTTTCCCGCTACACGCCGGATGTGGTGGAAAACATTTGTGGTACGCCGAAAGAAGACTTCCTGAAAGTCTGCGAAGTGCTGGCTTCCACCAGCGCAGCCGATCGCACCACCACGTTCCTGTATGCGTTGGGTTGGACTCAGCATACCGTCGGGGCACAGAACATCCGCACCATGGCGATGATCCAGTTGCTGCTCGGCAACATGGGGATGGCAGGTGGCGGTGTCAACGCCTTACGCGGTCACTCCAACATTCAGGGGTTAACCGATTTAGGTCTGCTCTCTACCAGCCTGCCGGGCTACCTGACGCTGCCGTCAGAGAAACAGACAGATCTGCAAACCTATCTGGCCGCGAACACGCCAAAAGCGACATTGGCCGATCAGGTTAACTACTGGGGCAACTATCCGAAGTTCTTCGTCAGCTTGATGAAATCTTTCTACGGCAATGCTGCACAGAAAGAAAACGACTGGGGCTTTGAGTGGCTGCCGAAGTGGGATCAGTCCTACGACGTCATCAAATACTTCAACATGATGGATAGCGGAAAAGTCACCGGCTACATCTGTCAGGGCTTTAACCCTGTTGCGTCCTTCCCGGACAAAAACAAAGTGGTGCAGAGCCTCAGCAAACTGAAGTATCTGGTGGTTATCGATCCGCTGGTGACCGAGACCTCAACGTTCTGGCAGAACCACGGTGAGTCAAACGACGTTGATCCTGCGTCGATTCAGACCGAAGTCTTCCGTTTGCCTTCTACCTGCTTTGCGGAAGAGGACGGCTCCATCGCCAACTCCGGCCGTTGGCTG
The DNA here is from genome assembly GCF_004322975.1 of Citrobacter sp. ABFQG. Lineage (NCBI taxonomy): Bacteria > Pseudomonadati > Pseudomonadota > Gammaproteobacteria > Enterobacterales > Enterobacteriaceae > Citrobacter > Citrobacter sp. ABFQG. The sequence goes on along the minus strand of NZ_CP036435.1, from coordinate 3,160,905 downwards.
CAGTGGCACTGGAAAGGTCAGGACGCACCGGGCGAAGCTCGCAACGACGGCGAAATTCTGGCCGGTATTTACCACCGCCTGCGAGAAATGTATCGCACTGAAGGCGGTAAAGCTGTAGAACCCGTTCTGAAAATGAGCTGGAACTATAAGCAGCCGGACGAACCGCACTCAGAGGAAGTGGCGAAAGAGAACAACGGCTATGCGCTGGAAGATCTCTATGATGCCAACGGTGTACTGGTTGCGAAGAAAGGTCAGTTGCTCAACAGCTTTGCGTTGCTGCGCGATGATGGTTCTACGTCATCATCCTGCTGGATTTATACCGGTAGCTGGACCGAGCAGGGCAACCAGATGGCCAATCGCGATAACGCTGATCCGTCAGGTCTGGGTAATACGTTGGGCTGGGCCTGGGCATGGCCGCTGAACCGTCGCGTGCTGTATAACCGCGCTTCGGCGGATCCACAGGGTAAACCGTGGGATCCAAAACGCATGCTTATCCAGTGGAACGGTACGAAGTGGACGGGTAACGATATCCCGGACTTCAATACCGCGGCACCGGGCAGTGGCACCAATCCATTTATCATGCAGCCGGAAGGGCTGGGGCGTCTGTTTGCTATCGATAAGATGGCGGAAGGTCCGTTCCCGGAACACTACGAGCCGATGGAAACGCCGCTGGGTACTAACCCGCTGCACCCGAATGTGATCTCCAACCCGGCAGCGCGTCTGTACGAGGCGGATAAACTCCGTATGGGCACGAAACAGGACTTCCCGTACGTCGGGACGACCTATCGTCTGACCGAACATTTCCATACCTGGACCAAGCACGCATTGCTGAATGCGATTGCCCAGCCAGAGCAGTTTGTGGAAATCAGCGAAACGCTGGCGGCAGCGAAAGGGATCAACAACGGCGATCACGTGAAAGTTAGCAGTAAACGTGGATTTATTCGCGCAGTTGCCGTGGTGACCCGTCGTCTGCGTACCCTGAACGTCAACGGTCAGCAGGTTGAAACGGTTGGGATCCCAATCCACTGGGGCTTTGAAGGAGTCGCGCGTAAAGGCTTTATCGCCAACACCCTGACGCCGAATGTCGGTGATGCAAACTCGCAAACGCCGGAATACAAAGCGTTTTTAGTTAACATCGAGAAGGCGTAAGGGAGGCGAACATATGTCTATGGAAACGCAGGACATCATCAAACGGTCCGCAACAAACTCCATCACGCCGCCGCCTCAGGCCCGTGATTACAAAGCCGAGGTCGCGAAGCTGATCGACGTTTCCACCTGTATAGGCTGTAAGGCCTGTCAGGTGGCATGCTCAGAGTGGAACGATATCCGCGATGAAGTTGGCCACTGCGTCGGGGTGTATGACAACCCCGCCGATCTCAGCGCCAAGTCCTGGACGGTGATGCGGTTTACCGAAACCGAACAGAACGGCAAGCTGGAGTGGTTGATTCGTAAAGATGGCTGTATGCACTGTGAAGATCCGGGCTGCCTGAAGGCATGCCCGTCTGCCGGGGCAATCATCCAGTACGCCAACGGGATTGTCGATTTCCAGTCAGAACACTGTATTGGCTGCGGCTACTGTATTGCCGGGTGTCCATTTAATATTCCGCGCCTCAATAAAGAGGATAACCGCGTGTATAAATGTACGCTGTGTGTCGACCGGGTCAGCGTCGGGCAGGAACCTGCCTGCGTGAAGACCTGTCCGACCGGGGCAATACATTTCGGCACCAAGCAGGAAATGCTGGAAATGGGCGAACAGCGTGTGGCAAAACTGAAAGCACGCGGTTTCGAACACGCCGGTCTCTACAACCCGGAAGGTGTGGGTGGTACGCACGTTATGTACGTTCTGCATCATGCCAACCAGCCGGAGCTGTATCACGGCCTGCCGAAAGATCCGCAGATCGATACCTCTATCAATCTGTGGAAAGGGGCGCTGAAACCGCTGGCCGCTGCCGGATTTATCGCCACCTTCGCCGGGCTGATTTACCACTACATTGGTATCGGTCCGAATAAGGAAGTGGACGACGACGAGGAGGATCATCATGAGTAAGTCGAAAATGATTGTGCGCACGAAGTTTATCGACCGCGCCTGTCACTGGACGGTGGTGATCTGCTTCTTCCTGGTGGCGCTGTCTGGGATTTCGTTCTTCTTCCCGACTCTGCAATGGCTGACGCAAACCTTCGGTACGCCGCAGATGGGACGCATTTTGCACCCGTTCTTCGGCATACTGATCTTCGTCGCGCTAATGTTCATGTTTGTGCGCTTTGTGCACCACAACATCCCGGATAAAAAAGATATTCCGTGGCTGAAAAACATTGTGGAAGTGCTGAAAGGCAATGAACACAAAGTGGCGGATGTGGGCAAGTACAACGCCGGGCAGAAAATGATGTTCTGGTCGATCATGAGCATGATTTTCGTGCTGCTGATTACCGGTATTATTATCTGGCGTCCATACTTTGCACAGTTCTTCCCAATGCAGGTCGTGCGCTATAGCCTGCTGATCCATGCGGCGGCGGGGATTATCCTGATGCACGCCATCCTCATCCATATGTATATGGCATTCTGGGTGAAAGGTTCGATTAAAGGCATGGTTGAAGGGAAGGTGAGCCGTCGCTGGGCGAAGAAACATCACCCACGTTGGTATCGCGAAGTTGAAAGACAAGAAGCGAAAAAAGAGAGCGAGGAAGGGGTTAACTAATCCCTGATGTTCCCTCTACGCAATGGCGCTACATCGGTAGCGCCATTTTTTTGCCAAAAAAACGTCATGTTTCTGTCATATGCTGAACGTAAGGTGTTGTCTTTCCAATAATAGAAGAGTTAAAAGACAATGCATCTGGTGAAAAAACTACTCGCAATCAGCGTGTTTCTTTGTGCTTCAGCTCAGGCGCAGAACATCCTCGAATTTCCTCAGCCGGAGAATAACCCGGAAGAGTTTTATGCCGTAACCGAAATCCCGGCAGGTGGAATGATTAAATATGAAACCGACGCCAAAACCGGGTTTATCGTTGCCGATCGCTTCCAGTCAATGCCGGTTGCCTATCCCGCCAACTACGGTTCACTAACCCAGTCTTTAGCCGGTGACGGCGACCCGCTGGATGTTATCTTTTATACTCGTGCGCCGCTGGCCCCGGGGACGTTGATTAAGCTGCGCGCAATAGGCGTCCTGAAGATGATCGACGGCGGTGAAAAGGACGACAAAATTGTCGCCGTGCCGGCCAGTAAAATTGACCCCACTTATGACAACATCAAAGAATTGAGCGATCTGCCCAATATTGAAGTTCAACGTCTGGAATCTTTCTTCCGCGTGTACAAAGATCTGCCGGAAGGGCGCAAGAAGGTCGAATTAAACGGTTTCAACGACGCCGCTACGGCAAAGCAAGAGATCAAACAGGCCTGGGATGCCTGGAAAGAGAAAAAACCGCAGCAATAAATGGTATGCCGGATGGCAGGCCTACACGCGCATTTTGCTGGTGTAGGCCGGATAAGCTTGCGCCATCCGGCAAAAAAGATTACTCCAGTTGTGAGTTCAGACGCTCAATCTCTTTACGCCATTGCGCCTGTAACAGCGGTTTTTGATGTTTCGGCTTGCGGGCGAGATCGTCGGCCAGACGCTGTTCCAGATCGAGGAGTTGTTCCAGCAATCCATCGCTGTCACAGCTTATTTCAGCTTTCGCTTCGACCACTGTTTTGGGAACGGTTATCTCCGCGGACGTTTCCCTAATACGCGCATTGACCGCCTCCAGATCGTGCCATTCACTGAGTTCGCCATTGTCGATTAACCAGAACCGGTTACAGCTTTGGCTGATAAGCTGCCGGTCGTGACTGACCAGCAACACGCCGCCGTTATAGCTTTGTAGCGTTTCTGCCAGCGCCTCTTTACCTTCCATATCCAGATGGTTAGTCGGTTCATCGAGCATCAGCAGACTGTAGCGCGCAAGCGTCAGCCCCACAAACAGCAGCCGGGAGCGCTCACCACCGCTTAATGTACTGACCCTCTGCGTATGACGAATCCACGGAAAACCCGCGCTAATCAGCGCCATCTTGCGAATCTCTGGCTGCGGGGCAAACGCTTCCAGCGCGTCAAACAATGAATCGTTATCGGCAAGCTGATGCAGCGTCTGATCGTAATAGCCCAGCGTAACGCGCGGGTGCAACACCAGTGAAGGCGATGCCAGCTGTGATTGAAACTGTTGCCAGATAAGCCTTAACAGCGATGATTTCCCGCAACCATTACGCCCGACAATTGCCACGCGATCGCCGCTTTTTAACCGGATACCGGCAATGGAAAACAGTGTATCTGCGTCGGGAGCAGGGGCTACAGACAGATTGGTCATCTCCAGCAAACGATCTGCTCGCAGGGAATCACCCTGCAATGTTAGTGTCCACTGACTTCCTGCCGTCACTTCTGTCTGCACCTCTTTCAGGCGCTGCACCTGTTTTTCCATCTGCTTGGCCTTGCGGGAGAGATCTTCGTTGTCGTAGACCCGCCCCCAGGTTGCCAGCCGTTTGCCGCTGGCGGTAACCCGGTCTATCTCTTTTTGCTCAGCCTTGTGGCGCAGAGCATCGCTGACGTCTCTTTCTGCCAGCGCCTGACGTGCGGCGCTACAGGGCAGATCAAAGGCATGGAGAGTGCGATCGCGTAGGATCCACGTTCCGTGGGTCACCGCGTCCAGCAACTGCGGGTCGTGGGAAACCACCACAAAACTGCCAGACCAGTTCTGTAAGAACTGCTCCAGCCACAGTAATGTTGGCAAATCCAGATGGTTACCCGGTTCATCCAGCAGCAGCAGGTCAGGATTACGCATCAATGCCCGCGCTAATAGCAAGCGTGTGTGCTGGCCACCGCTCAACGTTTGCGCTGTCAGAGATAAATTCTCTGGCGTGAAACCCATTTCGGCAAGCAGCGCTTCAACTCGCCATTGTTGAGCCGCACGCTCATGCTCAGGAAGTTGAGCGAGAACGGCTTCCTGCAGTGTAAGAGGCAATATATCGTCAGGTAGATGTTGTTCTACACGCGCGAGATGGCAGTGATTCGCTTGCGCGATTGCTCCACTGGTGGGCGAAATCGTGCCATCGAGCAGTTTTAACAGCGTGCTTTTGCCGCAGCCGTTGTAACCGATAAGCCCGATGCGGTCGCCTTTTTTCAGGGTAAAGGAAAGATCGTCGAATAGCGTGCCGAATGCCGTATCAACGTGTAAGGATTGTGCGGTTAGTAATGTGCTCATTGTTGCTTACTCAAGAGTTACAGGCGTGAAAACGCCTCGTCAAACATCGCTGACGATAACCCGGTAAGCCCGAGAGAAGGGGGTTTAGAAGTTAGCTTCGCTCAAGCAGAAGTTATCGCAGCACGATACCGATAACGCTTGAGCACTGGCGATCGCCAAAAGCATGTGAAACGATAAAACGTTCACAGTACAGCATAAGTATCCTCCTTTTGTTTTTCAGAGTGTTGATCGGTAGCGAAAGTGTAATCGCAAATTACACTTTCGCGCAAACTTTGCACGCCCGGCAGCAATGTGCCGCCGGGCAAACCGTCAGATAGAAGTACGACGGTAGTCGCGATATTCCGCCTGCCAGAAATTATCGTCAATAGCCTGTTGCAGCGCTTCAGCGGAGGTTTTCACCGCCACACCTTGCTGCTGGGCCATTTTACCGACGGCAAAGGCAATGGCACGAGAAACCGTCTGAATATCTTTCAATTCCGGTAGCACCAGTCCTTCACCGTTGAGCACCAGCGGTGAATACTGTGCCAGCGTTTCACTGGCCGACATCAGCATTTCATCAGTGATGCGCGACGCGCCAGAAGCAATCACGCCAAGGCCAATACCCGGGAAGATGTACGCATTATTACACTGCGCGATCGGGTAAGTTTTCTCTTTCCACAGTACCGGTGCAAACGGGCTACCGGTCGCAACCAGCGCGTTACCTTCGGTCCAGGCGATGATATCCTGCGGCGTGGCTTCTACACGAGAAGTCGGGTTAGACAGCGGCATGACGATCGGACGCGGACAATGCTTGTGCATTTCGCGGATGATCTCTTCGGTAAACAGACCAACCTGTCCGGAAACCCCGATCAGGATGTCAGGTTTAACGTTGCGGACCACATCGAGCAACGACAGGACATCTTCTTGTGTATCCCAGTGCTGCAGATTTTCGCGTTTTTGCACCAGTTTGGTCTGGAAGGAGAGCAGGTTCGGCATTTTGTCGGTTAACAGGCCGAAGCGATCGACCATGAATACGCGTTGACGCGCCGCTTCTTCGCTTAAACCTTCTCGCTGGATTTGCGCAATGATCTGCTCGGCGATCCCGCATCCGGCGGAACCCGCGCCGAGGAAGACGATGTTTTGTTCGCTCAGCTGGCTTCCGGCCGCGCGGCTAGCCGCAATCAGCGTACCGACGGTAACCGCCGCGGTGCCCTGAATATCGTCGTTAAATGAGCAAATTTCATCGCGATAACGGGTCAGCAGTGGCATAGCGTTTTTCTGGGCGAAATCTTCAAACTGCAACAGCACGTCCGGCCAGCGATGCTTCACGGCCTGGATGAATTCATCAACGAATTCGTAGTATTCATCATCAGTGATACGCGGATTGCGCCAGCCCATATACAGCGGATCGTTCAGCAGTTGCTGGTTGTTGGTTCCCACGTCCAGTACCACCGGAAGTGTATAGGCCGGGCTAATTCCGCCACATGCGGTATACAGCGACAGTTTACCGATTGGAATGCCCATCCCGCCGATCCCCTGATCGCCAAGACCTAAAATACGTTCGCCATCGGTGACAACGATGACCTTGATATTGTGGTTAGGGACGTTTTGCAGGATATCGTCCATATTGTGGCGGTTCTGATAAGAGATAAACACGCCGCGCGCACGACGATAAATCTCAGAGAAACGCTCACAGGCTGCGCCGACCGTTGGGGTATAGATAACTGGCATCATCTCATCTAGGTGATTATGCACCAGTCGGTAAAACAGGGTTTCGTTGGTGTCCTGGATGTTGCGCAGGTAAATATGCTTGTCGATTTCGGTTTTGAAGCCCTGATATTGGATCCAGGCGCGTTCAGCCTGTTCTTCAATCGTTTCGACGACTTCCGGCAGTAACCCCAGCAGGTTGAAGTTACGGCGTTCTTCCACACTGAAGGCGCTCCCTTTATTCAGTAAAGGGAATTCCAGCAGTACCGGGCCAGCGTAAGGGATGTAAAGGGAACGCAGTTTTTTAGTTTCGTTTTCCATGTCACTCACTCTTTTTTGAATAACCGTCCCTGGCGCTCTTTATGATCGTATGTGGCCTGTCCGCCAGGGAAACGGGCGAAGTATAAAGCATTGTGAATGGGTTAAGGGGTTTTATAAGCAAAAACACCACTGCGGTTGCAATGGTGTTTATCTCGTTACTCAGTCAGACGTGCGAAAGGCTACTTGCCGTCAGCGCGGCGCTTTCTTCCAGTAGGATTGTTGACCACGTTGGTTTTGTCACCTTCGGTCACGATTTTACGTTGATTTGAGATTTTGTGGTCCAGTCCGAGAATATGACGGGCCTGACGGTTCGATTTCATTCTAACTCCTTAATCCTGTTACTGGTTTCAAGGGCGAGCCCGTATGAGAACGGACGAAATACAACCTGATATAAAGCCGATGTTCAACATAACGGCTTTCTGGATGGTCGGTCATTTTGTCTGAAAGGTCAATGCTTAAGCGGCAAATGAGAACTATCCCGTATGTAACATGCTTTTTCCCGGGCGTCCTATACTAGTAACTCCGACGACAACACAGGAGAGCGGTAATGACTATCCATAAGAAAGGTCAGGCACACTGGGAAGGCGACATTAAGCGCGGCAAAGGCACTGTGTCAACCGAAAGTGGCGTGTTGAATCAGCAACCGTATGGGTTTAATACACGATTTGAAGGTGAGAAAGGCACCAATCCTGAAGAGTTGATTGGCGCGGCCCATGCAGCCTGCTTCTCGATGGCGCTTTCACTGATGCTGGGCGAAGCAGGGTTTACCCCAGATGCCATTGATACCACTGCCGATGTTTCTCTGGATAAGGTAGATGCCGGGTTTGCGATCACTAAAGTCGCGTTACATAGTCAGGTGAGCGTGCCGGGGATAGACGCCGCCACGTTTGACGGCATCATCCAGAAAGCAAAAGCCGGATGCCCGGTATCTCAGGTTCTGAAAGCGGAAATAACGCTGGATTACAAACTGAAGTCTTAATAAAGTCGTGCCGGATGCGACGATGTCTTATCCGGCACCTGATGATGTTATTGCGCTACCCAACCGCCATCCATATTCCACGCAACGCCACGCACTTGCGCCGCACCGTCTGAACATAAGAATAACGCGAGATTCCCTAACTGCTCTGGGGTAACGAATTCGCGCGACGGCTGCTTTTCAGCCAGCAGGGCGTCACGGGCTGCCTCAGGCTCTGCGCCTTCGGCAATACGCTTATCGATCTGCTGCTGGACCAGCGGCGTTAGCACCCAGCCGGGACACAGCGCATTGCAGGTAATTTCCGTCTGCGCGGTTTCCAGCGCGATGGTCTTGGTTAATCCCACCACACCGTGCTTCGCTGCTACGTACGCAGATTTCTCTTTTGAAGCCACCAGGCCGTGAACAGAAGCGATATTAATGATGCGCCCCCAGTTTCGCGCGCGCATACCGGGAAGCGCCAGACGCGTGGTGTGAAAAACGGAGGAGAGGTTAATCGCGATAATCGCGTTCCATTTATCAACCGGGAAGGTTTCTATCGGTGAAACATGCTGGATCCCGGCGTTATTGATAAGAATATCCACACCGCCGAATTCGCTCTCTGCATAGCGCATCATGTCGGCAATTTGCGCTTCATCGCTCAGATCCGCGCCATGATAGCCTGGCGTTTTGCCATACTGCGCAACAGCGTCTTTGGCAGCATCAACATCACCAAACCCGTTGAGGATCAGAGTGGCGCCAGCTTGCGCCAGCACCTGTGCGATACCTAATCCGATACCACTGGTCGAGCCGGTAACCAGGGCGGTTTTTCCCGTTAAGTTCATGATGATTCACCTTAAACAATTCCGGTGGTGTAGAAGACGCCGATGACAAACAGTACGGCCAGACTTTTAATGATGGTAATAGCGAAAATTCCGCCATACGCCTGACGATGACTAAGGCCGGTGATAGCCAATAAGGTAATGACCGCGCCGTTATGCGGTAGGGTGTCCATACCGCCGCTGGCCATAGATGCCACGCGGTGGAAGACTTCAAGTGGGATATTGGCGGCATGTGCGGCAGCGATGAAAGTGTCAGACATGGCGGCAAGGGCAATACTCATCCCGCCAGACGCCGAACCGGTGATCCCGGCAAGCGTGGTAATGCTGATAGCCTCATTGAGCAGCGGGTCAGGAATAGCCGCCAGCGCTTTTGACAGCACGAGGAAGCCCGGCAGGGCGGCGATCACTGCGCCAAAACCGTACTCTGACGCGGTGTTCATCGCCGCGAGGATCGCGCCGCCAACCGCCGTTCTGCTGCCTTCCGCCAGGCGACCTTTAATGTTGCGGTAGCCGAAGAGCACCACCAGCAGGATCCCAGAAATCAGCGCCGCTTCCACTGCCCAGATAGCGGTGATTTTACCGACTTCGGTGGTAATCGGTTTGGCAAGACCCGGAAGTTCAAGTTGATGCGTGGCGCCGTACCACTGTGGGATCCAGCGGGTAAACAGCAGGTTAAATACCCCAACCAGGATCAGCGGAGAGATCGCGATGATCGGGTTCGGCAGATTAATGTTATCCGGCGTTTCCGGCTCGTTTAACAGTTCAGTGCCATAGCCTTCATTCTTTGCCTGCGCTTTACGACGCTGACGTTCGAGATAAACCAGACCGACGAAAATAATAAACAGCGAGCCTATCAGCCCCAGCCACGGCGCAGCCCAGGCGTTAGTCCCAAAGAAGCTGGTCGGAATAATGTTCTGGATCTGCGGCGTGCCTGGCAGAGCATCCATGGTGAAAGAGAATGCGCCCAGCGCAACGGTGGCCGGGATCAGGCGCTTAGGAATATTACTCTGGCGGAACAGCTCCGCCGCAAATGGATACACCGCAAACGCCACGACGAACAGCGAAACCCCGCCGTAGGTTAACAGCGCACACACCAGCACGATCACCGGGATGGCGTGACGACGACCGAGGATGTTGATAGCGGCGGCAACAATGGAACGTGAAAATCCAGATAACTCGATTAACTTGCCAAATACTGCACCCAGCAAGAACACCGGGAAGTAAAGCTTCACAAAACCGACCATTTTTTCCATAAACAGGCCGGTGAAAGCAGGGCCGACGGCGCTGGGTTCAGTGAGTAATACAGCACCTAATGCCGCGATGGGGGCAAACAGGATGACGCTATATCCGCGATAGGCTGCAAGCATCAGCAGGCCCAGCGCTGCCAGGGCGATTAATACACTCATCATGACTCCTTATTATTATATTGGGGTACAGAAAGAGACGTTATGGTTTCAGGGCAAAACGCAGTTGATGCTCTCTGCGTTGCTGGATGTACTCCTTGCGCGAATCATCCCAGCGATAAAATCCCTGACCGCTGCGTAAACCGGTATCACCGTTGGCTACCTTGTCAGCGACCAGCGACATCATCTCGCTGCCGGTTGCCAGTTCCGGGAGCAGATGCCGACAAATATCCTGCACCGTAGAGAGTCCGGTCATATCTGCCGCTTCCAGCGGACCAACCATCGCATAGCGACGTCCGAGCGAGGCGCGCATGACCTGATCCACCACCTCTGCGCTGGCGATGCCGCTTTTAACGATATGAAGCGCTTCACGAAGCAAAGCAAACTGCAGTCGATTGCCGACAAACCCTGGTGCGGCGCGATCGAGCACGACGGCTTCCAGTTGCATCGAGAGCAGCAACTGTTGCAGCTCACGCAGGTATTCCGCTTTGGTGGCGGTGCCGGGGACGATTTCGACCAGCGGAATAAAATGTGGCGGGTGCCAGAAATGGGCGATGAGCAGCCGCTCAGGATGGACGAGCTTTTCTGCCAGCGCATCCGGCGGCAGGCCGCTGGTATTACTGGCAATGACGGCCTCAGGCGCGATCAGATCTTCCAGTTGCGCATACAACGCGTGCTTGAGCTCGAGCCGCTCCGGGATCGCTTCAATCAGTAACCCGCACGCAGCAATCTCCGGTAGCGAAGTCGTACCGTGCAGACGACTCACAACCTGTTCTTTTTCGTCTGCGGCAAACTGTTCGGCGGTAATCAGCTCATGCAGAATACCGCTGGCAACGGCGCTAATTTCTGCAATTCGGCTGCTATCGGTGTCATACAGCCAGATATCGTGACCATAACGGGCGAAGTGGGTGGCAATACCGACCCCCATTAACCCCGCCCCCAGAACGCAGACAGGCTTACTTTGCATGAGAGACCTCCTGCAAACGCTCTACCGCCAGCGCTACGCCCTGACCGCCGCCTACGCACAGCGTAGCCAGCCCTTTGGTCGCGTTACTGCGGGCCATTTCGTGCAACAGTGTCACCAGGATTCGGCAACCAGATGCACCGATGGGATGGCCCAGCGCAATCGCGCCGCCATTTACGTTCACCCGGTCGCTGTCCCAGTTCAGGGATTCGCCAACCGCCAGCGCTTGTGCGGCAAAGGCTTCGTTGGCCTCAATGAGATCGACATCATTCAACGTCCAGCCCGCTCGCTTCAGGCACTGGAGTGACGCTTCTACCGGCCCAAGGCCCATAATGGCGGGATCGACACCAGAAACCGCGTAGCCTGTTACCCGGGCAAGCACTGGCAAATTGAGTTCTGCGGCTTTGCCGGCGCTCATCAACATCACCGCGGCGGCACCATCATTGATGGATGATGCATTTCCGGCGGTCACCGTGCCGTTTCCTGGTCGAAATGCTGGTTTAAGTTGCGCCAGCTTGTCGGCCTGAGTATCCGGGCGAGGCTGTTCGTCACGGTCCACCACACGTGACGGCTTTTTGCCTTGTGGGACGCTAACCGGCGTGATTTCCGCGCTAAAACGACCCGCTTCAATGGCAGCGGCGGCTTTTTGCTGGGAGCGCAGGGCAAAAGCGTCCTGCTGCTCACGACTGATTACGAACTTATCCGCCAGATTTTCGGCAGTAATACCCATGTGATAGTCGTTGAACGCATCCCACAGGCCGTCATGCACCACGCTGTCTTTCATACTGGCATGACCTAACCGCAGACCAGCCCGCGCGCCGTCGAGAAAATAGGGCGCATTGCTCATGCTCTCCTGGCCTCCGGCAATCACGATTTGCGCATCGCCACAGCGAATTGCCTGTACCGCCTGATGCACCGCCTTCAGGCCAGAACCGCACACCAGATTAATAGTTAACGCCGGTGTGGTTGACGGCAGTCCTGCGCGTAACGCCGTTTGTCTGGCCGGATTCTGGCCGCAGCCTGCCGTCAGAACCTGACCTAAAATCACTTCATCAATTTGTTCAGGCGCCACAGCCGTTTTTTCCAGCAGCGAACGGACAACCGCTGTACCTAACTCCACGGCGGAAAGTGGTGCCAGCGCACCATGAAAACTGCCAATCGGGGTGCGCGTTGCCGCGACAATTACAACATCCTGCATGGTCAGCTCCTCAGTTAAATTGCATTTCGGGGACAGTTTCGGGCACGATCAGCTTGCCGGCGGTTCTGGCGACGATTTCATCCACACTGATACCCGGGGCGCGTTCACGCAGAATGAACGCCCCGTCGGCAATTTCCAGCAGAGCCAGGTCGGTAAGCACGCGTTTGATGCAGGCCACGCCGGTCAACGGCAGGGTGCAGGCGGGAAGCAGTTTGGACTCACCGCTTTTGGAAGCATGGGTCATTACCACGATGATGTTGTCGGCTCCGGCAACCAGGTCCATCGCGCCGCCCATGCCTTTCACCATTTTCCCGGGGATCATCCATGAGGCGATATTGCCGTTAACATCTACTTCAAACGCACCGAGCACCGTCAGATCAACGTGGCCGCCGCGGATCATGGCGAAGGATTGCGCAGAGTCGAAAATCGCCGCGCCTTTGCGCGCCGTCACGGTCTGTTTCCCGGCGTTAATCATGTCGGCATCAATTTCGTCTTCTGTGGGAAACGGCCCCATACCCAGCAAACCGTTCTCTGATTGCAGCATCACGTCCATGCCATCAGGGATATAATTTGCCACCAGAGTGGGAATGCCGATCCCAAGGTTGACGTAATAACCGTCGCGCAGCTCTCGGGCGACGCGCATCGCCATTTGTTCACGCGTTAACATGGTCAGGCTCCTTTCTGGCGCAGGGTGCGTTGTTCAATACGTTTTTCAAACTGCCCCTGAATAATGCGGTTAACGAAAATTCCGGGAGTGTGAATCGCTGCAGGGTCCAGTTCTCCGGGAGGGACAATCTCTTCGACTTCCACGACGGTAATGCGCCCGGCGGCAGCCATCAGCGGATTAAAGTTCTGTGCGGTGTGGCGATAGATGACGTTGCCGTACCAGTCGGCTTTCCAGCCTTTAACCAATGCAAAATCACCGGTTATCGCCTGTTCAAGGATGTAAGGGCGTCCGGCAAACTCGCGAACCTCTTTCCCTTCCGCTACGGGGGTTCCATATCCGGTCGCGGTAAAAAATGCCGGGATCCCCGCGCCGCCCGCGCGCAACTGCTCTGCCAGCGTACCCTGTGGCGTCAGGATGGCTTCCAGTTCGCCGCTAAGCACCTGCTTCTCAAACAGGGCGTTTTCCCCTACATAGGACGCGACCACTTTGCGCACCTGGCGCGTTTCCAGCAGTACGCCGAGGCCAAAGCCATCCACGCCACAGTTGTTTGATACAACGGTAAGTTCCTGTACTTCTCGACGGCGTACTTCGGTAATCAGGTTTTCAGGGATCCCACATAAACCAAAACCGCCCGCCAGCAGCGTCATGTTGTCGGTCAGTCCTTCCAGCGCCTCTTGATAAGTGGCAACACGTTTATCCAGTCCAGCCATACACTTGCCTCCCCAGTTGTCCTTGCCGACATCATTGGGGGTGAAAAATGATTTGTTAATTTTAAATTTGTGACTCACTTATTGGGTTTTTTTATCAATTTAATGTTAATTAAAGGTATTCAACAAGTTAAAGGAATGCGAAATGGGAATGAGCATCAAACAGTTACGCGCGTTTTTAGCGGTAGCTCACACTCTGAATTTTGCTCATGCCAGTGAAAGACTGAACATGTCGCAACCCGCATTAAGCCTGGCGATTAAAGGACTGGAAGATTCGCTGGGCGGGGCGTTACTGTTGAGAACCACCCGCAAAGTGACTCTGACGCAGGAGGGAGAAACGCTGCTGAATATGGGGAGACAGTTGCTGGCGGACTGGGAGAATACGGAAGAAGCCATGCGCCAACGCTTTACGCTGCAGCGTGGTAAAATCTCGATCGCCGCCATGCCCTCATTTGCCGCTAACGTCCTGCCATCGGTACTGAAAACGTTTCGTGATTCTTATTCTGGTATCAACGTAACGGTTCATGATGTGATCAATGAACACGTGATTGAAATGGTCAGTGAAGGGCGGGTCGAGATGGGCATAGCCTTCGAGCCGGACTATTCGGGACATCTGCATTTCACGCCGCTCGGCGTGGATCGTTTTATCGCGATTGTGCCGCCAACATGTCGGCTGGCAGACAGGGATCGTATTGCATGGCGCGAACTGCTGACGCTGGATTTCATCACCTTGCAACGTCCGTCAGCCGTGCGGCTGATGCTGGAAGAACAACTGGTGCAAAGCGGACATACGCTGGAAGTAGCGCTGGAGAGCCATCAATTAGTAACCGTTGGCCGTCTGGTGGCTAACGGTCTGGGCGGTAGCGCCGTACCTGCACTATGCCGCACGCAAATGACAGAGTTAGGCGCAACCTGTATCGATCTGGATACGCCGGTGATCCAGCGTCGGATCGGGGTTTTGCGTTCAGCACATCATAAATTATCTACTGCTTCCGAGGTGCTGGTGGATTCACTGAAAAAGGCGTATCGCACCTGACTTTTCTCAACGGCTCAGGTCATGTAACCGCCCGCCAGCATCGAACATCACATCCGGTATCACTTTTCAGTAATGCCTGTTTTTTCTCACAACCGTGGGTTGCCAATGGACATCTGTCACGGAAAAAGCATCCCTGGGGCAACGTTCGGTTTCCCGGTAGCTCGGTTTTACGTAACACCAAATCTTCCGTCAGTGGCGCGCCCGTTTTAGGGACAGAGTCCAGCAATAACCGTGTGTACGGATGGGCGGGGTGAGTGAGAACGTGTTGAGCATCGCCCAGCTCAACAATTTGCCCTAAGTACATCACCGCCACACGGTCGCTCATATGGCGGACCACCGACACGTTATGCGATATCAATACGTAGGTCAGATTTCTGCGCGCCTGTAGTGACACCAGAAGATTGAGAATTTGCGCCTGCACAGAGATATCCAGTGCTGAAGTGGGCTCATCGAGGACGATAACATCCGGTTCTGACGATAGTGCCCGGGCGATGGCGATACGCTGGCGTTGTCCACCGGAAAACGCATGCGGCAGACGGTCGAGATATTCCCGGCGGATGCCTACCTGTTGTGCCAAATCTTCAGCAAGCATGCGGCGCTCACGTTCCGGACTTCGTTTTTGGATCCATACCGGCTCAGTGATCGTGCGCCACACCGGTAAGCGAGGATCCAGCGATGAAAGAGGGTCCTGAAAGACCATTTGCATACCGTTATGTTGTTTATTACCACGGCGAGAATAGCTTCCCTGGCTGGGTTTCAGCATGCCCATCAGCAGTTGCGCCAGCGTACTTTTTCCACAACCGGATTCGCCAACAATCCCCAGCGTTTCACCCTGGCGAATCTGTAAATCCAGGCCGTTGAGCGCATGCACCCGTTCCGTAACCTTGCCAAGCCAGTTTTTACGCGCAGGAAAGTTGACATGAACATCCTGCAGCGCCAGTAAAAAATCAGACATGTGTTGTCTCCAGTTGTGGATACCAGCAGGCAGATTGTTGATCTACGCCTCCCTGACTACTTAACGCAGGCGTTTCTTCACAACGAGGACCAGCGGCAAAGCAGCGCTCACGAAATGCGCATCCGGCAGGTAAGCAGGTTAGGTTCGGCACGGTGCCGGGGATCGCAGGTAACAATGCGCGCGGCTCGCCGTGTTCCGGCGCGCATTTCAGCAAGCCGATGGAATAGGGATGCGTCGGACGTTGAATAACGGTTTGCGTCGGGCCACTCTCAATCACGCTCCCGGCATACATGACGTACAACCGGTCGCATAACTGTGAAACCACCGCCATATCATGACTGATAAATAACACGGCTGTTCCGCTGGCCCGTGCTTTTAACTTCAGCAAACGCAGCACCTGCAGTTGCACCGTGACGTCCAGCGCGGTGGTCGGTTCATCGGCAATAATAAGCTCTGGCTCGCACGAAAAGGCCAGCGCAATCATCACGCGTTGGCGCATCCCGCCGGAAAGCTCAAACGGAAATCGTTTCATAACCTCCGGCGCGTCCGGGATTTGCATCTCTTCGAGTAGAGCGACGGCTTTCTGGCGGGCATCCGTGCGGCTTAACGCCTGGTGATGGCGGATCACCTCCACCATTTGCTGACCGATACGCCGGGTCGGATTCAGTGCCGTCATGGGCTCCTGAAAGATCATCGCGACGCGTGCGCCGCGCCATTGGCGCATTTGTTTCTCACTGGCGTTGAGCACATCTTCACCCAGCAGTGAAACGCGTCCCTGGTGAATACGATAGCTTCCCTCCGGAAGCAGGCGCATGGTGAGCATGGCGGTCACGGACTTACCGGAACCGGATTCACCCACCACACCAACGATTTCTCCACGGTTGATGTGCAGTGATACATGGTTCAGCGCATGCACATCAGCTTTATAGCCGGGGAAACTCAGATGTAAATCTTCGATTTCCAGTACGGGTTGTGTCATGACTGTTTTCCTCCGGCTTTCGGATCAAGCAGATCGCGAATACCATCGCCAAAGAGATTAAAGCCCACGGCGGTAATCAGAATGGCGGCGCCGGGAAAAGCACAATACCACCACTGATCAAGCACGTAATTGCGGCCAATTGCGACCATCGCGCCCCACTCAGCGCTGGGTTGCTGCGCGCCCAGACCGATAAACCCGAGCGTGGCAGCCATCAGGATCGCACTGCCGATATCCAGCGATGCCTGCACAATGAGTGGCGGCAGTGAATTGCGTAAAATGTGCCAGCTAATCAGATGCCAGCGTGAAGCGCCGTAGGTCCGGGCAGCCTGTACATAGCTAAACTGGCGCACCACTAACGTCTGACCGCGGGCGAGGCGCACATAGAAAGGGATACGGACGATGGCAATCGCCAGCATAGCGTTAAACAGGCTGGGGCCCAGCGCGGCGGCCAACGCCATCGTCAGCACCAGCGAAGGAATGGACAGCATAATGTCCATCATCCGCATAATTATCGCGTCGGCGCGCCCGCCCATGACACCCGACAAGCAGCCCAGCAGTGATCCCAATCCCCCGGCGATACCCACCACTACCAGACCCGCAACGACCGACTGCTGACTTCCTACCAGAACGCGGCTGAACAGATCGCGGCCGACTTCATCGGTACCAAACCAGTGAGCGGCTGACGGGGGCAGCAGGCGCGCACTCAAATTGATGGCATTAGGATCGTGTGGCGTTATCCACGGCGACAGCACCATCAGCAGCAGTATCAATACGATGATGACCCCGCCAACCAGCGTCAGCGGGCTACTTTTCATCATCCAGAACAGTTTGGCCCAGTCCGTGCGGCGTCGTGCTGTCTGAGGGGCTGTCGGCGTTTCTTGTGTGAGCATCATTCAGCACCTCCACGTCCAATTCGAGGATCTACCCACAAATAGAGCAAATCCACCACCAGGTTGACCAGCACATAGGCGAACGAGACCACCACGGCAAATCCCATTACCGCCGGGAAATCGAGCGCCTGAATTGAGGTCACTACCAAAGCGCCCATACCTGGCCAGGCAAAGACCGTTTCGGTCAATACCGCACCGTAGAGCAGATCGCCCAGCGCCAGGCCGAGGACGGTGATTGATGGGATGAGTGCGTTAGGCAATGCATAGCACAGCACGATGTACCAGCCCGGTAACCCGCTGGCGCGGGCGGTACGAATGTAATCTTCACTCAGTTGCTCCAGCATGGCGGAACGAATCTGGCGGGCAACGATCCCAAGATGTACAAAAGCCAGTGTCAACGACGGTAAAATCAGGTGCTGAAGCGCATTGAAAAAGACTTCGCCGTTGCCTTCCAGCAGTGCATCAATCAGGTAGAACCCGGTGACGTGAGCAGGTGGATCCAGCCAGTCGTCTAAACGTCCACCGCCGGGTAAAATTTGCAGATGACCGTAAAACAGCACTATAACCCCCAGCCCCAGCCAGAATGCTGGCGTGGAGATACCGGTAATTGCCATTAGCCGAACAAGGTGATCAAGCCAGCGGTTACGCCAGACCGCAGATAAAATACCCAGCGGGATACCTATCACCAGCGCCAGCAACAAAGAGCAGAAAGCCAGCTCAAGGGTAGCGGGGAAGAAAATGCGCAGTTCATCCAGTACCGGACGCCCGGTGCGAATGGAGGTGCCTAAATCGCCGTGAAAAATGTCGCTGACATAGCGAAAAAACTGGACATACAGCGGTTGATTCAGCCCCAGCTGTTGGCGAATATTTTCGACAATTTCATCGCTGGCGCGGTCGCCCGCCAACAGCCGTGCGGGGTCGCCAGGTATCAGATGTGAAATAATAAAGGTGATTACGCAAACACCGATAACCACCAGAATAAGTCCCCAGCATCGCTGGCGCAAAATACTCCAGAACGTCATTAGCTTCCCCTTGCGGAGCCAGAGCGGCTCCGCGTAAACGTGGCTTATTTACTCATGGTGGAGATATTGAAGACCTGTTCCAGCATGGGGTTGAATACAAATCCTTTGACGTCTTTGTTCATCGCCAACTGATAGTTTTTCTGGAATAAATAGACGTAGGCCGCTTCATCAATCACGATGGTTTGCGCCTGCTGGTAGTCATTGGTTCTGGCCACCTGATCGGTCGTGGCCAGCGCGCTACGCAGCAGCTTATCGACCTCACTGTTTTCATAGAACGAACGGTTACCCGGCAAGCCTTTCTTATCTGACTCAAACCAGTAGTTCATAAACATGTACGGGTCGGCAAAATCCGGACTCCAGTTGCCAATGGCAATGTCGTAATCGCCTTTGCCCACGCGGTCACGCATGGTGGCGTTCGCCAGTTTTTCCAGCTTCACCTTAATGCCCAGTTTGCCAAGGCTTGCCTGGGTAGCGAGCGCGATAGGTTCCCAGTTCGGATCATTATCTGAGTACAGGAAGCTCAGGCTTTCAGGTTTGGTGGCAACTTTGTCCCACGCTGCTTTGGCTTTGGCTTCATCGAAGCTGTACTGCATGGCCTTATCGTCAAAACCCCACATGCCTTCGGGGATTGGGCCACGCATTTGCTTTCCATTGCCGCTCAGGATCCCGTTGACCATGCCTTTATAATCGGTGGCCCACGAGATAGCGCGGCGTAAATCCACCTGATTGAGCGGGGCCTTACTGTTGTTGAGATACAGATAAGTCACGCGCAATGAGGGATAATCCGCCACGTTCACTTTGCCTTCCTGTTTTAAAGCAGCAAGCTGGTCAACAGGAAGCGCATCGGCAATGTCGATATCGCCACGCGACAGTTGCAGGCGACGGGAGGCGCTTTCACCAATGATTTTGACTGAGACGCGCTTAAACGTCGGTTTTGTACCGGCATAATGCGGGTTAGGCACCAGCACCAGTTGTTGCCCCTTTTGCCAACTCTTCAGCATGAAGGGACCAGATCCTGCCGTGTTCTGCGCCAGGAATCCGCGGGCGTCGTCTGCGGCATGCTCTTTTAAGATGCCCGGGTTAATGATTGAGGCTCCGTCATTTGCCAGCGTATACAGAAACGGAGCAAACGGCTGGCTGAGGGTAAACTTCACCGTGGTGTTATCAATAGCCTCAACCTTCAGATCTTTCGGGAAAGCCTCCGCAGGTCCCTGACCAATCTTGAGCAATCGTTCGAAGGATTGCTTTACCGCATCAGCCGTCACCGGTGTTCCGTCGGCGAATTTGGCATCGTTTTTCAGGGTAAACGTCCACTCTTTCTGGTCGTCCGAGGCTTTCCAGCCGCTGGCTAAATCGCCTTCAACTTCCGTGGAACCTTTACCACCATCGGTTTTGTATTGAACCAACCGCTGGTAAGAGGGATAGGTGACCGTCCAGTCATTGTTATCTATGGTCACGGCGGGATCGAGCGTCTGCGGATCGGCGGCTTTACCAATCACTAACATATCTTTGGGAACGGCAGCCTGCGCGGCGGGCAGGGCAACCGCTAACGCAACGGCTATCAGAGCGGGGCGGAAAAAAGCGTTTAACGCAGGTGTAGTCTTCATAACCAGGCTCCAGAATTAAAGGGGATGTTGTGTTGTTATAGACGTGACAGTGTAACAATCAATTTGATCGTCAAGCAGCGGGTAACGGGCGGCATCAGGTAATTCAAAATGCCACCATTCGCTGTTAATACCGACAAAACCACCACCAAACATAATGGCATTGAGCAGCAGGCGGTTACGCTGCGCTACCGGAGGAACAGACGGATGCCAGGCATGGGAACGGTCGTGCATTTCATCAAAACCGGCCCCCATATCAAGGAGATGGCCGCGATCGTCCATCAACGTGACGTCAATGGCCGTACCCCGACTGTGATTGGAACCAATCGCGACATCGACAACATATTGCGGGTCGGGACAGGCATTCCACAGTATCGCCTGCGCCTGCTGGGGGCGATACGCGTCGTACACCACCAGCGACAAGCCCGCCAGTTGCGCAATGCTGATGCTTTTTGCCAGCGCGGTTACCGCCTCGGTGTGCAACAGGCAACGCGCTTCCCTGTAGATAGGTGCGCCGGTAATGTTGTCGGCAGTAGCGTATTTAAGATCGATATGCAGCGACGGAAATATCACCGACAGATCGACCAGTTCTGGGAGTTCTGACATAGCACGTTTCCTGTTTATTGTTCGAATTGACCAAATTGTTGTTGTAACTGGCGATTAGTTTGCAGGCGTCCTGCGAGGGCGTCACCCAGTTGCGCCACCACCGCAGAAAGTAATAAGTTGAACAGACAGCTCACTGGTGCCAGTGAGTCCCAGAAATGTCCGGTGTCGGTTTTTACCTGAAGCAAATCAATGGAATAATCCCTGGCCCATGGACACCACACATCGGTAATTAGCGCCAGCGGAATGCCTCGTTCAGTGGCGACACGGCAATATTGTCGCGAAATAGCGGAGTAGGCGCGCATATCGGTAATAACCACGTAAGGCTGGCTGAATCCCGAGTTCAGCGACTCTACCCAACTGCCGGAAAGGCCTTCGGAGTAGCTGACTTTAGGTCGCAGATATTCCAGGTGACTAAAAAAGGCGTTAGCGATCCCGCGTGTGGACTGGATCCCGAGGATGTACACGGCTTCCGCATGCGCCAACTGCTGTGCAATGCGTAGAAACGTCTCACCCTGAGCAAGTTGGTAGACGTGGGTAATGGCGTCGATTTCCAGTAACAGCGACTGGTGCGCCCGATCTGGCAGGCTTTGTTGCTGGTGCCAGGAATCCAGTCGTTCATTCATTCCCCAGGGCTGATACGGAACTACAGGCAGCTCACGCAGACTGGCTTTTGCATCCTCCAGGTTACGAAAGCCCAGTTTACGCAGATAACGTCCGACGGTAATGCCGCTGGTTCCGGTCGCTTTAGCGATGCCATCCGCGGTTTCAAATGGGATCTGCACAACATGGGCTAACAGCCACCCAGCCACGCGCTTTTCGCTGGGCGTCAGCTGGCTAAAGGTTTGCTCTATGCGGGTAAATAACTCTGGTTTGGCTGTCATTACCTTCTCGCTGTTAGTTGTCTGTCAGATTACGGCTCACTGTTAGCGAATTAACAATGCAGGACGCGTGCCAAGCTGCTAACAGCGGCATGCTGGCTGTTTTTGTTAAAACTCCGCTCAAATTCGTTAACTAATGATCAACATTTGTGCAGGGTAGTTCAGTTTTGGTGCAACGGCAGAGGAAGCGGGGTATGAATCTGCTGATTTCGTCGGAACGATCACATTGTGGGCAACATTTATCCCTAAGACATAAGAATCAGTAATTGAAAATATAAATTTCAGCCATATCAATAACACCAATCTTTATTCTTATGACTATAAGGGTATTATTTTTCACGAGCTACATTAACGGTGTTAAGCGCAAGTGTAGATATTATTTATATTATACATGGAGTACTACAATGAATAAATTCTCCCTTTCTACAGCAGGTATTCTGGTCGCAGCGCTGTTAACCAGTGTCAGCGTCAATGCAGCAACAGATAACGCTAAAACTGAAGTGACTCCGAAAGGCATGAACTGTCAGGAGTTTATTGATTTGAACCCACAAACTATGGCTCCGGTGGCCTTCTGGGTGCTCAATGAAGACGAAGACTTCAAAGGTGGCGATTACGTAGACTATAACGAAACCGTTACGACTGCAGTTCCTCTGACCGTTGAACTTTGTAAGAAACATCCGCAGAGCGAATTAAGTAAAATAAAAGACGAAATCAAAAAAGAATTATCTAAATAAAATTAAGCCGTTATTAAAACCCAGCCAAAGTGCTGGGTTTTGTTATTTGTGACATTGTCACTTTTTTCTTTTGCAATACTTAAGAAATCTTTATAAAGATATAAACGCCTGTGCCGATACTGGATAAAAGTTAGCCTTTTGCAGAAGGAGTTTGTATGGCCTGGTATCCTACTCGTATTTCAACGCGTTTAACCATCGGCGGCATTCTGCTGCTTGCAGTAACGACTATTGTTATCGTGGTGATTATGCTCTGGCGTGGTCAGCCGCGCGTCGTTGAAATCAACACCGCCCTGATCGAAGAAACAGGGCAAGGTTTAACCCGTCAGTTGAGTACCGTATTGTCCCGAATTGAAGGTGAGACAGTCAGCATGTCGCGACTGGCTGAAGTGTTGCCTAACGATGAATCTCTGTATCAAAGCGTCGTTCCGCATCTGATTGGTGAAGGTAAAGACTCGATTATTACCGGCGGCGGCATCTGGCCAGAACCAGACGCCTTCACCGCAGGTGTGGAGAAAAGAAGCTTTTTCTGGGCGCGTAATGCCGAAGGAAAGCTTGTCTATTCCAACGATTATAACGTCGAAGGATCAAGCGGATACCACAATGAAAGCTGGTATCAGCACGCCAAAGGGCAATCACAAAACAACTGCCTATGGTCTGATGTTTACCAGGATGCCAGTTCAGGCGTCAACATGGTGACATGCAGCGTGCCTTATCAGCAGGCGGGCAAGTTTGCCGGTGTCGCGACCACCGATATCCGTCTGGATAACGTCGCAACTTTCATGCAGCAGCAGGGCAACAGTACTGGCGGTTACGCGTTTGTGGTAGACAAGCAGGGACAAATTCTCTATTTCCCGCAGGCCGACCTGGCCAAACATAAAACCATTAACGATCTGGCGCAAAGCGCGCAGTGGCTTATCCCGGTGCAAAACGGTCTGAAATCTTTGCGCCCGACAGATGGGGTGAAGACCATAACGCTGGAAAATGATCTCGTCCTGAATACAGCGTCACAGGTCATGCTGTTCCCGATGCCAGATACCGGCTGGGTCGTAGGGCTTGTGACACCAGAATCACGTATTGTCGGTCTTGCCAAAGTGATGATGCAGGATGTTCTGGAGGTATTGATCCCTATCATGACGCTGTTGCTGGTGGGATCATGGCTGGTGGTTCGTCGACTAATTTCACGTCTCGATGATACCCGTCAGGCTCTTGATGACATCGCGCAGGGAGAAGGCGATCTTACCCGTCGTCTGGATGTTCGCGGCAAAGATGAGATTTCGGCTATCGCCGAGGCGTTTAACCTGTTCGTCGATAAAATCTCGGCCATCCTGATTACCGTCAGAAGCAGTAGCACAGTGGTGGCGAATAACGCCGTTAGCCTGGCTGACAGTAATATGGAGCTTTCATCTCGCGTAACGCAGCAGGCCGCTGCGCTGGAAGAGAGCTCAGCGGCTATGGAGCAGTTAAATGCGACCGTTCATCAAAACGCCAGTAATACACAATTGGCGGATGAGCTATCCGATAACACAGCGCAAACGGCCAACCGTTGCGGTGATGTGATGCAGGGCGTCATCTCTACGATGGATAACGTCAGCGCCTCATCCGGCAGAATGGTGGAAATTGTCGCGGTCATCGACAGCATTGCGTTCCAGACCAATATTCTCGCCCTGAATGCCGCGGTTGAAGCCGCCAGAGCGGGTGATGCTGGCAGAGGGTTTGCCGTCGTGGCCTCCGAAGTGCGCACGCTGGCTCAGCGCAGTGCCACCGCTGCCCAGGAAATTAAAGCGTTGATTGATGAATCCGTTTCTCATGTTGGTAGCGGAAGTCAGCAAATTCACACTGCCGGCGAACGTCTGGGAGAACTGGTCAGCAATGTGCGTCAGGTACGCCAGTTGATGGGGGAAATACGCGTTGCTGGTGAAGAACAGCGTAAAGGTGTTTCCGAAGTTACGCTCGCCGTTACCGAAATGGACAGCACCGTTCAGCAAAACGCATCATTAATTGATGATGCCGCAGCACGGACGCAGGCGCTGAAAGAGGAGGCGGAACAGCTGGCATTGCTGGTCTCTTCGTTCAGATTACCTGAGCCTTCCGTTGCCTGATAACCACATCCTATCCGGGTACAGATCTTGTGCCCGGATAATTCCAGTATAATGGTGCTTAACCATGATTAATTGATTTAACTCCTCTTTATTGTGTCTTACAAAACTTTGAATCATTCTCCTCTTAACTCTATAATATTGGGTGTAAAGTCGTTTTTATTCCAATAAGAGCCAATATTATGGATTTAACGCTCAATACAGCAGCCGATATCGTCAAACTACTTTGCGACAGATTGCGTAAGGAACGGCTCGCGCAGCAAATGACGCAGGCAGATGTTGCCGCGCGTTCAGGTGTCGGTGTGAATACCGTTTCGAATCTGGAGGCCGGTAAAAATGTAGGATTTGAGAATCTGGTCAAAGTCGCGATGGTGTTAGGCTATGGTGACGCGCTGGAGGGCTTATTCAAACCCAGGATCGACAGTCTGGATGATATTTTGCGTTACGAGAAGAGCGCGGCACGCCAGCGGGTGAAAAGGAAAAATACTGATGCCTGAGCAAGTCGATGTCTTTTATGAAGGCTGGGGTGAAAAATGGTTGTGGGGAAAACTGGTGTCTTCCTCAGCCCTGACCGGACGCCCGTTGATCGCCTTTGAATACAGTGAAGACGCTATACGTAAGGGGCTGGAGCTGTCCCGGTTAAGGTTACCGCTGAACGGTCCTCGTTTACGCAGGGATTTCCCGGCTCATCAGTTGGGATTACCAGGACCCGTGTACGATTCGCTACCTGATGGTTGGGGTATGCTGTTGATGGATCGTTTATTTAAACGCCGTGGACTCAACGCAGCGCGCATAGGACCTCTGGAGAGGTTAACCTGGGTCGGCAATAACGCAATGGGCGCCATGACGTTCCGGCCCGTTCAGTCAGATGCCGAGACGCTTTCAAAAGAGGATGTTCCTCTCGAACAACTGGCATCTGAGGTTCAGGAAGTCCTGAGCGGCGAAGGCGGGGAATTCTTGCAAAAACTGCTCCAGATGGGCGGTTCACCGCAAGGGGCCAGGCCAAAAGCGTTACTTTATCGTGACAGTGTCACGTCAAAGTTCACCACTGCGCCTCTCCCGGGGAGCGAAAGCTGGTTGATTAAATTTCCTGCCAGGCATGAGCATGCTGAGGTATGTGCCATCGAAGCGGTATATGCTGAATGTTTGCGGCAATGTGGGATCACTACGCCTGATACCGCGTATTTTAATCTGCCTGACGGGCAGGCGGCATTTGCTACCCGCCGTTTCGACCGTGACCAGTCGGTCCGTATTCCTATGCAGAGCCTGGCGGCATTTACCGGTGCAAATTACCAGATACCCGGTGCTTTAGATTACCGGGATTTTCTGCGCGCCACACAGATTTGTACCAATGATGTCAGAGAAAAAGCGAAAGCGTTCGAACGCGTGGTTTTCAACGTGGCATTTAACAACCGCGATGACCATCCCAAAAACTTTGCCTATTTAATGTCAGCCGCAGGAAACTGGACTTTGGCTCCGGCTTACGACGTGACCTGGTGCGAAGGACCCGGCGGGTATCACCAAATGGACGTGCTGGGAGAAGCGCTGGATATCGAAAGGAAGCACCTGCAGCAGCTTGGCGTACAGGAAGCTGAGCTGTCAGCTGAGCATGTGAACGCTATAATCGACAAGATCTGCCACCATGCAACAGCGCTAAGCGTTACAGCCAAAGACAAATACGCCGATCAGATAACACAAACTACGCTGAATACGATACAGAAACAGATTAATGATAATGTCCGCCGGTTAATGTCCCTGTGATGCAGAGACAGCCGCTACACTTAGCGAAGAATTAAATCTGAGCGAGGCAACGTTATGGCTGAATTTGTCGTGAATATGCTGAAAAACACGCCAGTTTGGGTGTATCTGCTGTTTGCCTTTCTACTGTATCGAGGGATTAAAGCCAGAACACCCGCCACTGTCACGCTGGAAAAGCTGGCGCTGATCCCCGCTATTTTTTTAGTCTGGGATATCTACGATTTAATCACTTATCGCGACCCGACCCTCATTACGTATATTCAGTGGGCGATAGGTATCATCAGCGGCGCAATCATTGGCCACATATTAATTAACCCCGGCCGTTTGAGCCGCAGTAGCGCACCACGGAGTATTCACCGTCCGGCAGATTATTCCGCATTGCCATTTATGCTGCTGGCATTCGGCGTTAAGTACGTACTTGGCGTACTTAACGCCATTTCCCCCGACGTTTTACGTCAACCCGCAATGAGCGCCCTGGTTATCATTACTGGTGGCATGTTCGCCGGAATTTTTGTGGGGAAATTTACCCGCTACGTGAGCGTCTGGCTCAGGCTTCCCGCTCAGAGCAACCATTAACGTCCCCAACGATTGCGAATATAGGTCACAGCTTCCTGCGTTTGCGGTTGATTAAGGTAATCTTCGCGAAACAGGATCGTGCCGTTAATGTACGGTTCGGTCTCGTTTAGATCGAGCTGCTTTTTCAGTTCCGGCACACCGCCTTTGACCGTCCAGTCTGGCTCTTTTCTCGATGGTTCACCAACTTTATACAGCGCTACACCAATGTAGAGGCGAGTGTTGGTTGATTTCACGACATCTGCCCACCATTTTGCCAGTACATCGTAGCGCGCTGCATCGCGGGCAAAAGGCCAGTAGAGTTGCGGTACGATGTAATCCAGCAAGCCTTGTTGCACCCAACGGCGGGTGTCGGCATAAGACTCATCATACGCTGCCGCACCGCGCGTGTCGGAGCCCGCTGGATCGTGCGAACGGTTGCGCCATACGCCCGCAGGGCTGACACCGAATTCAACCTCAGGCTTGAGTTTCTTGATAGTCCGTGATACCTGGGCAATCAGCCGTTGCGTGTTATCGCGGCGCCAGTCAGCTTTGGAAGCGAATCCCTGGCCGTATCTTCTGAACGTCTGGCTGTCATTGAGCGCAGAGCCAGGAGACTCGGTATAGAAGTAATCATCAAACTGCACACCGTCAACCGGGTAATTCTCAACCACTTCCGCCACGATGCTGGTTATCCAGTCACGCACTTCGGGAATACCGGGGTCTAACACAAAACGCTCGCCCGCGGTGCGGATCCAGTCCCGATGCAGGACGTATACGCTGGACGGTGTTTGTGACAGCGTGCTGTTTAATTCAGTGACCGTTGAAGGTTTGGTGTTTACAGACACGCGATAGGGGTTAAGCCAGGCATGAACTTTCATTCCGCGCTTATGCGCTTCATCGAGCATAAACTGCAGCGGATCGTAACCTGGATCCTGGCCAATCGTGCCGGTCAGGGTATCTGACCACGGTAGAATCTTTGACTTCCACAATGCGGTCCCATCGGGCTTAACCTGGAAAAAAACGGTGTTAATACCCAGCCGTTTCAGGTTGTCCAACTTATCCGTCAGCGCTTTTTGCTGCTGGCTGATGCGTACAGCAGGTGAACTGATGTTCACGGATGAGATCGGCGGCCAGTCAAGACGTGAAACCGTCGCCAGCCAGATCCCACGCACTGGTTCCTTGCTCTGCTGGGGTTTGCTCACCGGAGGTTGCGAAGTGGTTTTGGGGCCGGGCGGTTGTGAAGAGCAGCTGCCAAGTAACAACATACTGCCCACAAGTACAGCAAACCATTTCATGTTGGTCAGCGGTAGTCTGGCTCGAGAACGGGCGAGAATCTTCGCCAGTTTTTTCTGATAATTTCCTGAAAAGAAACCGGATGCTGCCATCTGATTTTGCTCTTATTTCTTCTTATTGCGGCTGTTAGCCCAGGGATCGAAGGCCGGTTCGGGAGTGTTATTTGAGGCCTGGTCATGTAGAGAGTCCAGGTACAGTGCTTCTACTTCTGCCCGCGCCCACGGCGTACGGCGCAGAAACTTCAAACTGGATTTAACGCTCGGTTCATTTTTAAAGCAGTTGATATTAATGCGTTGCGCCAGCTCAGCCCAACCATAACGTTCAACCAGGGCATTGACCTGCATTTCTAGCGTCACGCCATGTAAAGGGTCTTTAGAATTATGAGCATTCATATGAAGTCCAGTTCAGTGGTTCCAGATTTTGTCAGTAGTGAGACGGGAAGAAGGTTACAAGAAAGCAAAGCTGCCAGCAACGGCAGAAAGCGGTATGGCGTGACAAGCCGTACGTCATACCGGCAATGGATGGATCAATACTCTTTAAAAGCCAGTTCCAGACGGGCAATCAACGGTTTAAACAGATAACTCATCAGGGTTCGTTCACCGGTCTTGATCGTCACGCTGGCGGGCATTCCCGCTTTAATTTTGTAATCGCCCAGCAAACGCGCGCCCTCTGCTGAAACCTGTACTTCCGCAAGGTAGTAAGGCTGCTGAGTGGCTTCATCAACTAAGCGGTCCGCAGAGATAGTCAGAACCTGGGCCGGAACCGACGGTAACAGCGCATGGTTAAGGGCAGGGAACAGCACATCAACGGTTAAACCGGGGACCAGTTTATCAATGGCATGTACGGGTATTTTGGCATCAATTTGCATCGGTTGTCCGGCGGCGACGATATCCATCAAATGTTCTCCAGGCTGAATGACGCCGCCCACGGTACTGACTTTAACATCCAGCACAATACCGTTAATCGGTGAGCGGATCTCGGTGTTATCCAGCTCATGACGCGTTGATACCAATTCATCCTCCAGCATTGCCACTTCTTTTTGGTTTTCCGTCAGTTCAGACTCAACTTCACGTAAATATTGATGACGCACCTGATAGGCTTTAATTTTTAATTCGTTCTGCTGCGATTTCAGTTTGGCAATGTTAAGAATATCTTCTGAAACGCTGCCAGATATTTCTGCTGCCTCGCGCTCCAGCACCAGTAATTGTGCTTTGGGGTAATAGTTTTTTTCGCTCAGCGCCCGAATAGCCCCTAACTCCCGGTTAATCAGAGAAAACTGGTGGTCGCGATAGCCTTTTATTTTATTGAGATTATCCGTCTGTCCAACCAGACCATCGAGCGTCTCCTGAATCATCGACAGTTCATCCTGAATCGTTTTGCGACGGGTATCGAAAAGTTTAGCCTGCAGATTTCTGACTTCTGATAGCCGTTTATTGCCAGAGAATTGCTGCGTCAGCGTAGTATTAAAGCGGATCACATCCAGGTCATCGCGTTCTGCTAACAGACGATCTTCGATACTTTTTGCAGAAATATACTGGGCATTCAACGCGCTGAAACGCATTTCAAGCTGCATTTTATCCAACCGGACGAGGACCTGATTTTTCTTCACGAAGTCGCCTTCTTTGATAAAGATATCGGTTACCCGACCGCCGCTCAGATGCTGAATGGTTTTGCGGTTACTCGATACGGTAACCGTACCATCGGCGACCACGCCCGCATCTAACGGAGCTTGCACTGCCCAGAGGATAAAACTACCGACACCAAGCACAATGACGATCACGCCCCGGATAATCGGCGACCAGATATTGGTATCTACGCCAGCAGAGGCCGTGTTGTGGGGGTTCTTTTTCATCATCAAGCCTCACGTTGCTGTTCAGTCGTGGATGGAGAAGGCGTAGCCACCGGTTTCAGTACGTTGGCCTGACGCAAATGGGCAAAAACCTGATCGCGGGTACCAAACTCCTGTATAACGCCATCGTTAAGCAGCAAAACCTTATTGACCACGCCGAGCAGCGTCGGGCGGTGTGAGATAATGACTGTGGTTTGTCCCTGGGTACGCAGAGCATTGATGGCTTTAACGAGTGCAAATTCGCCCGCGTCGTCAAGATTGGCATTCGGTTCATCAAGCACGATAAACGCAGGATTGTTATACACGGCGCGCGCCAGCCCGATGCGCTGCCGCTGCCCACCGGAGAGCTGGTATCCACCTGCGCCCAGCAGAGTGTCATAACCTTGCGGCAAGCGCAGGATCATCTCATGAACGCCTGCCAGTAATGCGGCGGCGACGATAAGCTCACTGTCATTCTGCGCGAAGCGGGCAATGTTTTGTGCGATGGTACCGTCAAACAGTTCCACATCCTGCGGCAGATAGCCAATAGACGGGCCCAGCAGCGCTTTATCCCACTGGCATATATCTGCGCCATCTAATCTGACTTTCCCTGATAACGGTTTCCAGACACCAACCAGAACCTTTGCCAGCGAGGTTTTTCCTGAGGCTGAAGGGCCGATAATCCCCAGCACTTCACCTTGCTCCAGCTGGAATGAGATATTACGCAGTAGCGGAGAAGGCTGGCCGGGGGCTGCAGCGAAGACGCTTTCGACGCTGATGTTGCCATTCGGACGCGGCAGGGTCAGTACCTCTTTCGGCGCCGGATACTCCTTCAGCAAGGTTGAGAGCTGATGCCACGCGCTACGAAACTGCACGAACTGCTTCCAGCTGCCAATGACTTGTTCTACCGGGTTGAGGACGCGGCCAAGAATGATCGAGGCGGCAATCATCAAGCCCGGGGTAATATGGCCGCCGATCACCAGTAAAGCCCCGGCGCCCAGCGCAATCGACTGCAGCAATACCCGCACAAAGCGGCTGAGACTGCTTAACCCAGCCGTTTTGTCGGCAATCTGTGTTTGTAGCGCCAGCACTTTGTTATGTTGTTCCTGCCAGTTGGACTTCAGGGTCGAAAGCATCCCCATCGCTTCAATGGCATCGGCGTTTTGCAGCTGTTTATTCAGTTTACTGGCATTGTTAATGGTTAAGGCGTGCGCTTGCTGAATCGGGCGCTTGGTAGAGATTTCAGATACCAGCGTCAGAATAAATAATAACGTTATTCCGCCGAGAGAAAGATATCCCAGCAGGGGATGGACCAAAAAGGCGATGAACAGATATATCGGCGTCCAGGGAATATCCAGTAAGGCGAACAGACTATTCCCGGAAAGAAACTGACGGATCTGATCCAGTTCGGCTAAAGATTGCGCCGGGTTGTTATCACCGGTAACCATCTTTCTTTTAAAGGCTGCGTTAAAGACCAGCTGACTTAGCTTTATATCCAGCCTGTTGCCAAGCCTGACCATAACCTGCGCGCGCGCAGATTCAATCATGGCAATAACGATATACAAGCCGACAATCAATAAGGTTAACATTAACAGCGTGGTGGTATTTTTACTGACCAGCACACGATCGTAAACCTGTAGCATATAAATTGCCGGCGCCAGCATAAGCATATTAATCACACAACTAAAAAACAGCAGCATCAGAAAAGTGGGTTTCGTTCTCTTTAATGCATCATTCAGTTCTGTTGGCGTATGCTGGCGCGACATAGTCTTCTCCTTATACGATCAATGAACTATTGCCATTGTTGCTGGCAAGGGTAGTGGGCATTTCCAGATAAAAGTCACCAATATTCACGGTGGTCGAATTGACGCCCACCAATGTGATGGTGTCTGTACCGATAGTCACAATGGTGTTGCCATTGTTTCCGGTGATAGACACGCTGCTGGCAAAATTACCCGCGTTGATACCTAACAAGACGAGATCAAGGAAGTCCTGCCCGCCGTTGGGGTTACTGTCAAAACCGGTAATTCGGTCCTGCCCAAAGTTGGCCCCAAAGGCGAAGATGTCGCTCCCGGTGCCACCGTCCAGAATGTCGTTACCTTCCTGACCATTGAGAATATCGTCCCCGCTACCGCCGGAGAGGGTATCCGCGCCCGCACCGCCAATCATGACGTCGTTGCCAACACCACCTTGCAGGTTATCAACGCCATCTCCGCCATCGAGGAAGTCATTCCCGATACCACCAAACAACTGGTCGTTACCGCCCATACCAAACAGATAGTCGTTACCAGAACCGCCCGTGATGGTATTTGCAATGGCATTACCGGTACCGATAAAACTGCCGCTGCCGGTAAATACCAGTTCTTCCACGTTATCGGTGAGGTCGTAGCTGCTGAGGCTGGTTCGGACAACGTCTGTGCCGCCATTCACACCTTCGATAACCACATCACCGAAATCATCAACGATGTAGGTATCATCGCCCGCGCCACCGGTCATACTGTCGGCACCAAGCCCGCCATCAAGCGTGTCGTTACCGGCATCACCTTGCAGAATATCTTGTCCCGCCTGACCAGAGAGGCTGTCGTTTCCAGCACCGCCGATGAGCAGATCGTCACCTGCACCGCCAAGTAAGGTGTCATTACCGCCTTCACCGCGCAGGATATCGCTCCAGGCAGTACCGACGAGGGTGTTAGCCCCGTTGGTACCAACAATCAGATCGCCCACAGGCTGGGTGGTGGTCGACGTCAGGACAACAGGGGGGTTGCCTTCATCGTCGACGACGGTAACGACCACCTGCAACGTTCTGCCGACCATAGCCTGGCCCGGCGTATAGGTAGCGGATGTCGCACCGTTAATGTTGACGAATCCGGTTGGCGAACTCATTCTCCATTGATAAGTGAAATTACCGCCGCTCAGACCATCAGCGTCAGAAATGCCTGAAACCACCGCTGTCAGCGTCAGGCTTTCAGTTGGGGTGAGGTCGTTAATTACTGGCACACCGGTCGTGGCCTGATTGCGCGGGAGGATTGCCTGAGTTTGTGCCGACACCAGGGTTTCAGCGTCACCCATGCGGTCGTTAAAACTGGCGACCACACGCAACGGTGCGCCCTGAATAGCGCCAGGCACTCTGAACTCAACGCCTGTTGCCTGATCTCGCCATTGGCCGTTGACGAATGCCTGCCAGGTCATAGTGATGGCCACATCCGCCGCCAGCCCGTTACCATCCAGCAAGTTCGCCACGTTGACGCGCAGCAGGTCACCCACCGAAGGGTTAGGATTGCTGATGGTCAGATCGCCCGTTGCTTGTTGCCCCGTCACCCACAGCTGCTTCCCATCGCCAAACTCCAGTTTTTCGATGTTCAACAGACGATCGATGCCATCATTCAGGTTCAGCGTGGCATCCGGCGTAGCGTGATCGACGCGCAGGCTACCGTCCGCCATACGGGTAAAGACATAGTTGCTGCTGACATCACGGTACACCGCGACGTCAGTTTCCGTGCCGTTACCTTCATGCAGAATTTCGCGCACAATCGACAGTTGATTCGGTTTCAGCGTGCCGGCCAGCATGTACGATTTCAGTTCGGCCATACCTTCGGCGCTGGTGAGTCCCGCCATACCCGTAACGGCAATACGAACGTTGAGCCACGCATCACCATCAATGATATCGTTACCAGCTTTACCCATGATGCGGTCGCTACCACCACCACCGAGTAAAATATCGCTACCATCATCAGGGTTCAGTAGCACCGCGTCCGGATTTGTAGAACGCTCTACGCCGAGAATAGCCTGTAGACCGTTGATCCGGTCCGCACCTTCCTGGGTCAGGTTGTTAGAGAGGGGAACGCCCTGAACAGGCGCAGTACCTATCGGCTGTTCTGTTCCGATCAGGATATCGTCGTGTTTCCAGCCCGACAGCCCTTCAACAAGATCAAAACGGTCGCGTAGAATAAACTCCTGCTGGTTGACGAAAATAGGGATCCCAAGGTCAGAGTTAGCGCCATTTGGGTCGCCTTTATGGATAGCCCAGTCGAAACCGGCCATGCCATTATTGCGCTGGATCCCCGCGCCCTGAACCATGATGTCGTCACCGGCTTCGCCATCGTAGTCGGTGTCGTTACCCTGACCGTTGAGGACATCGTGACCGATAATGGTACTGTTGAAGAACAACTCAGAGTTGTCACCCGCCAGCGTGTCAAACCCGTCGCCGCCTTCCAGCCAGTCATCGCCTTCGTTGCCCATCAGGAAATCACCACCCGAGCCGCCAAGCGCAAAGTCGTTATCCTGACCCGAGAAGACCTCCTGCGCATCTTCGCCGACCACCACGAAGTCGCTGCCGCTGCCACCAAAGACCAGATCGTTTCCGTTACCGGAAAAGATAACGTCATGTCCGGCATCGCCATGCAGGAAGTCCGCATCACCAACAGGCGTTCCGGTATCGGTAATAATGTCATCACCGTCACCGCCGTGGACCACATCTGCTTCGTCACCGCCGTCCAGTCGGTCATCTCCGCCATCGCCCCACAGGCTGTCGATCCCTTTACCGCCGATTAACGTATCGTTGCCTGCCGTCCCACCAAGCACCACATGCCCATCGCCGGTATATTTCAGATACCCACCATCGGCAAAACTATCGCCGTCAACATCCACCCCTGGGTCGCGACGCACCAACAACGGCGAGAGTAGATCTTTCAGCGGATTACCCCATTTCGGGTCGATTTCCGTTTGCAGCACGCGGTTCACTTCAAAAATATGGTCCGGTGTCTGGAACAGATTAGCGGGCAGGTGGGAGGAACCCTCATCACCAAGATCGCTGTTACGCATTACCAGCGCGGAAAACGAGTTGGCCTCCAGTTCATTGAGTAAGTTCAGCCCCTGAACGCGGCTCAGATAGTAGAAACGATCACCGTCCTGAAGCATTTCCATTTGTGTTTCAAAGACGAAGTTGAAGGTTGAGCCGAGCATGCCGCCAAATTCATTTTTGCGCTCAGCCAGCCCGCCAATCCAGAAATCGACCATATTCAGACCGGTCTCTTTGGTTGCCCACGCTCCGGTACTGTTAAAGAAATCCATCGCATCCGCAGGCGGGGAATTGTTAGCATCACCAAATAACAGGAAGTTAACCGCTGCGCGCTTACCTTCAAGGCTGGTAGCGTTGAGGATCAGTTCGTGCTGGCCATAGGCGGCCATAAAGTTAATGATTGAAGCGGGATTTTTCAGGTAGGTAGTGAAGTCAGCCCAGCTGGTATAAGGCTTTAGTTGGCTATCGCCGCTTAAAGCAAAAAACTGCTCGCGGGCCTGGTTCAGCGTCGGCATTGCGGTGTCACGGCCACGGGCTATATTAAGCGCGCCTAAATCGAGGGGCAGGCCGATGAGATTATTACGCAGAGCATCGGTAATAAATTCATCAATTTCGTTACCCACCTGACGCGTCATACCACGCACGATTGCGCCGATAGCCTGATCGCCCGTGACGGTGGCCCCGTTGATTTGATTAAATGCTACCGGATTCAGGAATGCTGAAATCAGGTCAATATCACCCCTTTGCATATCAATGTCGGTACGCGCCACGGTTTCTGTCAGCATTGAATGCCCAAAACGGTAAACAACATGCGCAAACTCTGCAAAGATCAGCGGGTTAATATCCGCCGTGTTGGAGAAGACAAACGGATCGACGGCAGGTTGTACGGTACGGGCAAACTCCTCGAATACGAGGTGCTGATATTGCATTTCCGTGGAGAAGCGGCCTGCCTGGAATAAGTACTCACCGTTCCATACCAGAGTATTGGTATCGGCAGGTAATTCCGTGATTTGGTGGTTGGGCATCAACCACTGATTAATGAGGTCGATATCGCCGGTTTCCAGCAGAGTGGTTTTATACTGCTCAACCAGGCGGTTATGCTCGCTGTGGAAAACGGCGTGCACCGCAGTTAAACCTATATTTTCGTTCCCGCGCCCGTCACCGGTGATAAAGTGGCGATCGAGCAGTTCGTTATCATAGGTTCCTGCCGGTTGCGGTCCTTCTCCGCCGATGGCGCTGTCATCATCTGCCAGCAGACCAGCTTTTGGCACGGCAGTATGAGCGATGTCATCCAGAAACGCATGACCGGTGCGGAACGTCTCCGCGGGTAACAGGCCTCCGTTGGCTTCAACCAGCCCCCCGGTGGTAACAATCTGTACCTTTCCGTTTTCACTTAAAATCAAATTACCGTAGCGATCCGTTGCCAGCAGGGGAACATTAAACACGTCCTGATCGGTAAGTTTAATGCCAAGCAGGGTTTCAGCCTGGTTTTTAACGTCGGCCCAGGTCGCCAGTCCACCGTTCGCACCACCCAATAAATTCCCGGTAGGCTCAGGTTTCCCATCAATAATGACGTATTCGCGGATGAAAATTTGATGTGAAGGATGGGAGGTGTAGGTTTGGTTTTGGTCGATGAAGGGGGTCGTCAGGTTTACTGTCTCTCGATTTTCATCCACCGTTGCCCGGGTTAATAGCATAAAGTTTGTCGACGACCCTTCAACATATAAAGGGTCATCGGGCTGGAGCGGAATGAAAACGATACCGTTGCCTCCTTTCGGAATCAGATCCAGACCATGGTCGAAAAACTGGCCAAAGAAGGTCATCCAGCCGTTAAAAGCAGGGGAGAGACCGATATCGGGAGACTGATTGGGAATGGATAAGCTGCCATCCCCAGTAACAGTCCCGCCGCCGGGCGCATCTTTTAATGCGTTAAAAGCCTCCAGCGCGGCCGGGTTTGAGGCCGTCTGGTCTGAAATTAAATTGCTAATTATTCGTGGGTCGGCATCAATAACAGTGCCACCAATTTGGATATAACTGGTCATTTGATCCGCATCCTGCCAGTTTAATGCGGTTAATCTCGGCATTGTCTGATCGGCAGAGCCGTATAATTCCTGACCTGGTAAAAGGTTATTCCATGAGCCATCTACCGTGCGAAGTCCATAGGGCAAGAGTGGGCTGGAGACTAATTCCCGAAGCATTTCAGCATTAACGCTCCCGTCTGGGTTAGTTGCCGCTTCGGATATTTTGATCTGCTTAAGAATAAAAGCAAGATCGTGCAGGGTGACAGTAAAGTCATATTGTGAGGCCATAAGTCATTACCCCTATCTTTACTTGTATTAGCTATCATCATTCGTTCTCATGTTTATAAAAAACATGTGAGAATGAGTCGTATTTAGTGCTTGATTGTTATTGCTTGTACAACTCCATTTAATAAAATGCTCAGATTATCAATGACGTATTTAGCGTCATCTTCGTGGATATTCACATCGCGAAATAATGTAGTCGCAGGTTTAAAAGTTTGCTATTTGTGTGCAAGAGACACACTTGCTCTCTTGAATTATCAGGCATATTCAAGGTCTGCTGCGTCGCAAGTTTGAGCGTAGTAAGGGTTAGATGTGTTGTTTTTTTCTCACATTACATTTCTGTGATGATCATAACTATGGTTTTTCCTTTGCCGACTTCACTCATACTTTTCTATGAATAAGATTGTATTTTCATTTCTTTACATTAGGGGGTGGCAATTTATTTTTACACCGAAGACAACGTTGAGTAGACTGCATTGACGCTTCAATTTATGAGGAAAATATAACGTTATCTCGGTTAAACATTCCTCTCATCTTAAAATTATGTGCTACTTTGCCAGGTTGAATTAACCCGGGCAAGTTATGTTAACACCAGTACGAGCACGGGTAATAACGAAGGTTAACTTTAAGACTAAACGGTCACAAGGTTGGCTGTGGCTGCATTAACCTGTGATGAATATGGTCTTTGTCGTGTTTAATTCAGGTTAAGGAAATTTTTCTTAGGGAAATTATGCCTGTAGATAAAATCTAATATAAACAATGAGTTATATCGATAGCATCGAGATTTAGATCTTATTTAAGACCGACCTAATATGATTTGAGAAAACAAAGGTTTTAATCTCTGGGATTATTCTTAAACTAGCAGTCATCGTAGGGTTAATCCTACGGAGTCATAAGACATTACTGGCGTCGCTGTATCCCTCAATAAATACTCCGCTCTCAGCGGAGAGGGACTATTGAATTATTTATTACGATACCGATGTATTTATTAATTAAGGACAGACAATATGAAAATCAATAATCCTCATACCAGTTACATATTTGCAGCTGGTGGCCTTGCGTTATTGTTAGCGCAGATAGCGTATGCTGATTCAGCAAATACCATCACCTTTAAAGGCGAAGTGACCGAACAAACTTGCGAAGTCACGGTTAACGGTGTAAATGCACGGCCGGTAGTATTACTGCCGTCGGTTGCGAAAAGCGATCTCGCAGCAGCAGCATCTTCAGCAGGCCTGACAACATTCACCCTCGGCGTTACTGGTTGTACTGTTGATTCTAATGCGTTGGATATTAAAACCGTCTTCGTTGCAAATAATATGACCGAGCGTGGAAACCTGGCTAATACGGGTACAGCGCAAAATGTTGAATTACAACTACTGACCGATAGCGCGGGCACTACGCCGATTGATTTGCGTACTGGAACTCCAATTGCAGGAATCACCGTTGCGGCCGGAAATACGTCCGGTGAGCACGACTTTGCCGTGCAGTATTTTAGCCCGAACGGTGGAGCAACCGCCGGGACAGTTGTCGGCACTGTGCAATACGCCATTTCCTATTTGTAAGCGAGATCTGCGTGATGAAAGGATTGGCTATTGGTTTAGTTGGAATGATGATGTGCTTCTGCGTGCAGGCAAGCATAGTGATGACCGGCAACCGGATAATCTATCCGGCAGACAGCCGGGAAGTCAGTGTGCAATTAACTAATCGCGGCGACGTCCCTGGTGTCGTTCAGGTTTGGCTTGATGATGGCGATGCACAATCCGTACCACAAACTGCGGCCGCTCCTTTTGTCACCACTCCACCGGTCTTTCGGATGGCGGCCCACGCGGGGCAAACTGTGCGGCTGCGTTACATCGGCAAACCCATTGCACAGGACAGGGAATCGCTATGGTGGTTTAACTTCATTCAGATCCCGCCCATAAATAAGGATGCGCAAAACGATAACCAGCTTCTGGTGCTGGTACGTAGTCGCGTAAAAGTATTGGTAAGACCCAAAGGGCTGGTGGGTTCGCCGCTGGAGATGGCGAACACCAGCCGGGTCTGGTTGCAGAATGGCAAGCTGCATTTACGCAATAACAGTGGTTTCTATCTTGCGCTCTCGTCACTTGACGTCAGCGGTGCGGGAAAAAAACAGCGCATTCAGAGCGAAACGATCGCACCGTGGGCGACAATGTCGTGGCCTGCAAAAATTTCGCAAGTGAATGACGCGCAAATGCGCTGGATTAACGATCAGGGAGCCTCATTAAGCGGGCGCGTGGCATTGGAGAAACAGGACAATGTCCGAAACTAATCCACGCTGGTGGTGGCTTTTTTTGCCCGCTGCGATGCCTGTTTTTGCCAGCAATTACACCTTTGACGAAACATTGTTGCTTGGGAGTGGTTACGAAAAAAGCCTGGCAATGCTCAACGATCCGGATGCGGTGGTCGCGGGACGTTATAGCGTGGATATCTGGCTCAATGGACGGTATGTAGGGCGGGATGATGTGTTGTTTCGCCAGAATACAGCAGGGCGTACCGAACCCTGTCTTCCGGCGAAATTCTGGGATGAACAGGGCGTAACAGCAGCGTCGGAACAAGCGCAGGATTGCTTCGCCCCTGAAGCTCGGATCAGCGGTGGACGCTGGGATTTTGACCAGAGCTTTTTGCGTCTGAATCTCAGCGTTCCTCAGGCGGCATTAAAACGTACCCCCATGGATTATGTACCGCCGTCGCAGTGGCAAAGCGGCGAGAGCGTGTTGTTCAGTAACTACAATCTGCACGCCTATCACAATAAAAATAACGGTCAGCAAAGTGATTATGGTTGGCTGGGACTGAGCAGCGGATTCAACATGGGGAGTTGGCAATTTCGCCAACAGTCGTCTGCCAACTGGCGGCGCGATGGCGATCGAGAAAGCCAACGCTGGGATGCGCTTCAAACCTGGCTTCAACACCCTGTCGCATCTCTGGAAAGTTTACTGACGGTAGGCGAAAGCTACACCTCGGGAAATCTGCTTGGCAGTATGGCGTTTACAGGTGTCAAACTGGAAACCGATCAACGAATGTGGCCACAGTCGCGACGCGGCTACGCCCCAGAAATTCGTGGTACGGCATCTACACCTTCACGCGTTGTGGTCAAGCAGAATGGTCGAACGCTTTACGAAACCAGCGTACCACAAGGCCCTTTTGTACTTGATGATTTGCCGAATACAGCCTGGGACGGTGATTTACAAGTTGAAATCACCGGCGCCGATAACAAAAAGAGTAGCTATACCGTGCCATAT
Source organism: Citrobacter sp. ABFQG (assembly GCF_004322975.1). Lineage (NCBI taxonomy): Bacteria > Pseudomonadati > Pseudomonadota > Gammaproteobacteria > Enterobacterales > Enterobacteriaceae > Citrobacter > Citrobacter sp. ABFQG. The sequence goes on along the minus strand of NZ_CP036435.1, from coordinate 3,120,347 downwards.
GCCAGCGTACCTTTATCACTGCGTCCCGGCGTCTGGCGCTACGGTCTGGTGGCAGGTAAGACCCGGGATTACAGCGCCGCCGATGGTCTGTTTACCGATTTCACGCTTGAGCGCGGGATGACGAATCTCCTGACCGCTAATGGCGCTTTGCGGATCGGCGACGACTATCAGGCACTCCTGATGGGAGGCGTTCTGGCAACGTCGATGGGCGCTTTTGGTGTCGATGTTACCGGTTCGCGGGCCCGGATTGCTTCTCAAACCATGAGTGGCTGGCGGCTGCAAACCAACTGGAGCAAAACGTTCACCCCGACAGGAACTCACGTCGCGCTGGCGGGTTATCGCTATTCCACAGAAGGGTATCGTGACTACGGTGACGTTCTGGGTGAGCGAAGCGTCAGCGGAAGCAATACGCAATGGCGCTCGGATACGCTGCGTCAAAAAAACCAGTTTACCGTTACTGTGAACCAAACGTTGAGCAGCTACGGAAACCTATGGCTGTCGGGATCAATGATGGATTACTACAGTGACCGTGGCAGCAGCACTCAGTTGCAGGCTGGGTATAACACCACCTTTGGACGAATGACACTAGGTATGTCATTCAGCCGACAGGACACCTGGTGGCGTAACGGCGACCGTTCACAAGTGCAAAAAGAAAACATGGCAACGCTTACCGTCTCAATGCCTTTGGGTATAGGCGAACGTGAGCATACGCTGGCGCTGTCGGCGAGTCAGGCTCAACAGGCTGGGCGCAATGCGCAGTTGGCATTGTCTGGTGCGCTTGATCAGGATGAAACCCTTAATTACGCGCTGTCTACTGGCTGGCAACAGGGGCAAGGTGAGTCAAACAGCGTGACCGACTGGGGTGGTTCACTGCAAAAAAATACGGCTTTCGGCACGCTAAACGGCAGCGTCTCACAGTCACAAAACTATCAGCAATGGTCTGCAGGGGTACGCGGGGCGCTCGTTGTACATCGCCATGGCATTGTTGCCGGCCCGTGGGTTGGCGACACATTTGCCTTGGTGGAAGCGCCAGGCGCTGCGGGAGCCAGAGTCGGGGGCGGACAGGGTGCAACCGTCAACAGCGGGGGTTATGCGCTGGTCCCCTCATTGACACCTTATCGTTATAACAATGTGACTCTCGACGGCAGTGGAATGAACTCCAACGCAGAGCTTCAGGAGAGTCAACGGCGCATTGCGCCAATGGCAGGGGCCGCAGTAAAACTGCGTTTTGCAACGCTCTCTGGCTATCCGCTACTCATCACTGTGAAGAGTGACGTGACGTTACCGATGGGAGCGGCAGTGACCGACGGTCGAGGTCGTGTAGTCGGGATGGTTGCCCAGGCGAACCAGGTATATGCCCGCGTTGAAGACGAAGAGGGACTATTGATGCTGGAAAGCAGTGATTGTTCATTGCCGTGGAAACTTAACCAACAACAACGTACAGAACCGTTAATTGCATTAACGGTCGCTTGCGTAACAAAAGGGCGCTCATGAAACTATTTTTTCTGGTGCTGGCGCTGTTTTCTTGTCAGATACAGGCCGCATGTGAATACATTATTTATCCATATAAATCAGGAAGTAGTGGCGCACAAGGCACGCACAGGCTTAGTGCAAGTACGGACGGCATTGCCAATGACTGGCGCTCCGGCGGCGGCAACGATGCCTGGAACGGGCTATTGCCGGGATTGAGTAAATCTGTCGATATCACCAGTAATAGCAGTTTTCAGCCGGCAGGGACGATCCTGACCTCCAGCGGCGGGATCCCTTTTACCACTTATGCCCATAAAGGCGGCGGTTACGATCCTGAGCAGGTATTTTTCCGTTGTACACCGGACACCGCCGGACAACTCTATGAAGCCTGGTCAACTAACGGCGATGACACCGTGGCTGGCTGGTATGAAGCAACGGATGTACCTGGCGCGTATCTGACCATCATGAAAAACGTCGCATTACGCTTGACGCACGATGCGACAGGCAGCGTCTTTACCGACAGCTGGCAGCAACGCCCACTGGAAAACCTGGATCTTGATACCAATGGCAACTTCCTGATTAAGGCCAAGAACTTCTCGACGATAAGTGCCGAGTTGATTAAAACGCTGGATACACGCTACTACGCCAACCAGGCGCAGTCTGCTACTTACAATAGTTATGTGAATCCCAATGCTTACGTGGTTTTTCGTGGGCCCGGTACAACTTCGTGGGGTATCAAGATAGGTCAGCCACACCGTGGAGGAAATTGGGCTGGCTGGGCGAATGACTGGCCGTCAGTGATTAGCCTGTACAATAACGGGATCTTCGTCAAACGTGCAGCAATGTGTCAGGTTACCGATTTTACGCCCGTTGTGCATCTGCCGCCAATTTCCGTGGCCCAGCTCAAGCAGGGGGAGTATTCATCAGCGCCCTTCCAGATAGGATTTGCCTGCGAATCAACGGTGGTTTCCGGTGTGGCGACCGGGAAGAGCAATGTCGCAATGGGGCTGCTTGCACCGGAAAGCAGCGTCAACAGCGCCTGGGGTTTTAATTTGATTACTGGTAAAACCGTAACCTGGCTATTAGATACGCAATATGGCGCTCCCGGGCGGGCTCGCGGCGTTGGCGTGCGAGTTTACCGCGCGGGTAGTCCGGTGAATTTTATGGCGGTATCAACTGTCGGCAGCGGTAGCGAAGGCGGCTGGATGCCAGTCATTGGCAGCAATACGCAGCAAAATGGCAGCCAGGATGGCATCAATTACTACAGCGAAAGCTTCGAAGCTCGTCTGGCAAGTTTTGGTGCAGATACGTTAACGGCGGGGGGCTACCAGTCACATGTACAAGTTTTATTGCGTATTCAGTAGCCTCTGGATGTTGGCATTTGGCCTACATGCGGCGGTTAACATCAGTACTACTCGGGTCATCTTCAACCACGGAGAGACTCAACGCTCGGTGATGTTAGTCAACGACGGTAATTATCCCGTGGTGGTTCAAAGTTGGGTAGATGACGGCACGCCAGAGAAAGGGCCATCTCAGGCCAGCTCGCCTTTTATCGTGCTTCCCCCGGTGCTAAAAATTCTCCCCGGTGAACAACGCGAGATAAAGGTGATGACGACTGGGGCGGGGCTTGCCAACGATTATGAGTCGTTATTCTGGCTCAACGTGTACCAGGTTCCAGCGGAGTTGAAAAATAGCCCAACTGGTGAAAAAGTGCGCTTAACGTTAAGAAATCAGCTAAAAGTCCTATGGAGACCGAAAAACACAGGCGTGTTGACTGAAAAAAGCATCAATCTTCTGAGTTTTCACCATGAAAACGGGGGGATTTACGCTGTTAATCAGAGTTCCTGGAACATATCTCTGGCTAATGTAGATTCAGGAGACTATTCCATAACTGGAATAGTGGTTTCACCGCGTTCCCGGCAGGTAATTTTTAAGTCAGCACCTCCTGAAATGCTGAATAATAAGATAAACTTTACTGTGATTAACGATGAAGGAAATCGTTGGGGATTTTCAACTGTCGTAAATTAACGCTGGCAGTGCTCGCTCTAGCTAAATTGACAAAAATCCATATTCAGGGAACATAATGGCACACGTGTTTTTGCTTAACAGTACCGTTGTATTCTGGCCAGAGCGGAACGTACTCTACGCGAAATCAGATGAGACCAAACGTATAACATTAAGCAATCCGGCAACCCGTTGTTTACTATTATTAATTCAACAACAGGGGCAGGTTATTGAACGTGATTATTTCTTTGAGCATGTCTGGTATATTAACGGTGCGCAGGTCACCAATAATACGTTCTATCAGAATATTTCCTTGCTGCGTCGCGCGTTTAAAGAACTTGGCCTGAATGAAGAACTTATCGTAACCGTACCGAAAGTCGGAATCCGCCTGGAGCCACAACTGGAAGTGCTGGAACAGAAGATTGAAGAACCGCTTAGCGATCTCTCTGTCACGCCATCGGTAACGCCGGTAAATACAGTGACAAAATCACTGCGTATGCACTCACTGTGCTGGATTCTGGCGGGTGTTGTGTGTTGCGTTATAGCCGCAATAGTGACTTGGGAGGCACAGTTTGATCCCAAACTCAGTCGCTATGTGTCTTTAGGCGTAGGGGAGGGATGCCACTGGTACGTCAATCAGGATGTGCTTAAATTTGATCAGCACCAGCAGTTTATCAAAACAAATACGCTGGATTGTCAAAGTTATCCCTGGGTTTATCTCACGCTGTATCCTAATTTCCCGCGGATCTCCGCATTAACTTGTCGAAAGCAATTTAGCCGATGGCAGGATAATGATTGTGTGACCCATTATTATTTCGCGGAGTCCAGACATGTGGGGACGTAATATAAAATGGTGTGTTGGCATCATCTTAGCAGTAGCGTTAACAATTGCAGTCACGATGACGTTACAAAACTGGCAGCGGTCACATTTTGATTGCTCCGGAGAATTAGTAATGGAGTATCCAGATATTCGTGGTGATATTTCAGTCAGATACGTTTTTAATGGCAGCAATGGGGTGGCTATTTTACGCGGAAAAATCACTGATAATAACGGTGAAAAGCTGGCGGTAAATCAAAATGTCTGGTTTACCTTTACCCGCAAGGATGATGATTACTTTATGGAATCCGGAAATGTCGCTTCAAGTTCCGGTGGCACTAACATTCATCCATTGTTAGCGAGAACGTTGCCAGATTTTTTCCTTAAACCCAAAGAACCATTTTATTTCAGCATATTGCGACTCAATAGCAGTACATGGCAGTTCTATACCAGCCGTTCGCCGTCGGTGTTTTGTCAGCGTTAAACCGTTGAGATTGCACTCTGTATAGCGTTTGCATCCAGAGTGCTTGTGCTCAAAGCATTTCAACTGCAGGAGCGAACTTTGTTGCTCAGACCTTCATGATTGGTTATTCGATAGAGAAATCAGAAGGGGCGAAGACTGAACAGGTCCATGGGGTTAGAAGCCTAATACAGTTCAGATTCAATTTAACTTATGTTGTGTAAGAATTCAGTTCATAAGGCAAATGCGCCACATTTAGTTGTTTTAAATGAATATTTCTAATTTAGATACCAACTAACTTCCAGGTAACTTCATGAACTAACAGAGAGTCCGCTTCTTATGGGCATTTCCTGTCAACTTATTTTACTCTAGTTCATGAACTATTTCCCTCCGTAATCGCATAACCAGATTTATAAGTTCTTAGGGTTTATCTGATTGCATTCTTGAGCAATCCATGAATTTCGGTAATATATAGATGCATCATTACTTAATCAGAACTGATATCTCTGAGGGCGGTAGCGTTGTCAAGGCTGGCTTGGTTTATAGTCTGGTAAGAGGGCTATTAAGATCTATGTTGGATGAGCGGCGTGAAGCGAGCACTAATGGTATGTTGGTGCAGTTTGTAAGTCTTACAAGGTGTTATAACCCTTACTATTTTGCTCTGATAGGGTTAAAAATAATTCTGATAGGTAGGCTTAATTTTCAAAAGGGATAACTCATGGATAACGAATATATGTATCAGGAAGCAATTGGAAATATCAAGTATCAAGCTCACAAAATAACATATCTTGCTAATGGTTTCAATGCTTCACTTATAGATGCTATTAATCTTTTTTTAAAGTCTGGCAACAATAACGTTAATCCAGTCGATAATGATGTTTTTTTTAAAGCTCAAGTGAATGCAGATTCATTGTTAAATGCATATGCGTCATTGATAGATTATTATTATATCGCTATTGCGATTAAGATGAATGCCCCTTTAGATGTTATTAATAGTGTTCAATACAAGAAAATCACTAACGAGTTAATTGCAAAGAAAGAGTCATGGAGTAAATATCTACAACATTTAAAACCAATTCTTGAGGAGAAGTTTGAGCCTGAAAACGACATATGGAATGAGTTTTATTTTATGTGGGGTGGTGTTTTTAAACAAGAACTAGTTAAATGGAGAGTGCTTAAGACTGAAGATCCTGCATTCTCAGAATTGACGAAAGAAAATGGGAAGATTGACATTCTTCCCAACGAAGCTGTTCTGGAATATTACCGCCTTACACATTTCCTTTACTGCAATAGAACAGGTTCCGGTCATAAGTATAATATTTATTTGGAACTTAACAACTACTTGAAACACAATAGATATCCATTAGTTAAGTATGAGACACAGAGGCTTAAAGATGGTGACTATGCTTATGCGTTTTATACTATACATCAAAATGAATATCATTTATTAAAAGCTGGCATTATACGAACTTTCGCTGAGATTGATTTTGATACTCTGAAAGAGGGATTGAAGCATTGTTATGAAAACAGAGGAGTAATCTCTAGTCTGGAGATGGAAATTGGTTTACCCATTATCAATGTTGACCGGGCGAATGGTTATGAATCGAATTCATGTCTTTATTTTCAATTGGATGGAGTTCTGATGTCAAGGAGCGTGGATTCTATATCGGTCAATGCACATAGCCTTTTTTCAGTCTCAGGATCGTTACTTCGAGAAATAAGCAATGCTCTTGACTGCAAGTTGATACCAGATATATAGTAATGCAACCAGAATGTTACGCCATTCACAGCATGGTGTAATTATAACTATATAGCGGGTTGATTTTCTTCGAGTTGGTAATCCCCGCATATCCTTCCCCGCGAACATACTACGCTGGAGTGCGGGTGTTTGCGTTAGCAAACTGGCAAAAAAAGCAATAACTCAGAATGTCAGTGTAAATAACCTAATATTCTATTTGGTTATTCAGTAAGTGTACTCTGAACCCAACGCAAGAAACGGGAGGGATTTCAGAAAACACAATGTATTCCCTTTAGTGGAAATCAGCTTTCGAATATATTTATCATGTACGCAGTTGGCACAAATGCAATGCTCTTCGTCCATATTTTCCATCATTAATTTTGCTGGTGATTCTGAGATAGAGTGTAACCTTTTGAATATCCTCTATGTCAGAACGATGAGAGAGCCGCGGGGGTGTTTCGCCGCGCTGACAGCAGCGTGCATAATTGCGCACCGGTCGGGTATGGGAAAATTATCTGCTTCACCGTAGTGAGTCAGTTCACGAAATCGTTGCGATAAGCAAATAGCTAGGAACTATTTTTGATTGCCATCCCATGCCCACAGGGAAATCCTCGCGAATTAGAATACGTTCGCTAATCGTGATTTCTGCACCTGTTTCAAACAAAACCTCCCGTTCATGGCCTTTCCTTGAAAATCCCTCTTCGTTATCTTCGTGCGAGAAGAAATAAGCCCTAGATTTGGGCTGTGTAACGGTCAGCATTACTAGATCAATGTAACCTGCCTCAAAGGCTTTACCCAAGTGCCATCCATTTGCAATTGCAGCTCCCGGACAGAATGATGTAGCTAGCGGTCTTTGAGAGGTGTATTGCCAAGGCAGATCAGCAAATTGCCCGCCGTGGAAAAGTACCTGTCCTTCAGGAGGGATTGCACCATATTGTTTAATGAGAGTGTCAACGTTACTAAGATTCAGCACATTATAAGTTTCCTGATACCGCTCAAGTGCAGCAGGCGTTGGCTCAGGCATAAGATGTCGCCAGTTCTCGAATATGGGATTGCTCCTGAAGTAATCGCTAACATGTCTGGTTAGCCCAGGAGAATGCGCAAATGCGGTAAGCGCTCCTGCTTTGCAGGGGGCATCAATGAATCCATATTGGTCATCCTCATATAAACCAGGATACAAGCGGTTAACTCTATCTGCCTCTGGCGGAGCCTCTGCAATTCTGTAGCGTTCCGGTAGAAAACCATCGGGCATTTTAGCCGGGCATGGAGTGCAGAAAGGATTTAAAACTTGTAATTGCATAGCTGACGTTCCATGTATGTAATGTAACTAGCCATTATCGGCATGAGCAATAAAGCCAGTATTTTACCTCCGCGAGAACATTGATGTGAATCGCCACGGATAATCTAGACACTTCTGAGCCGTTGATAATATTGGTTTACATATTCTGTCGGTGACATCTGATCACTCGAACCATGCCGACGCTTACTGTTATAACACATTTCGATGTAATCAAAAATATCGCTACGGGCTTCTTCCCGCGTTCCATAGAACTTTTTCTTTATCCGCTCGCGTTTCAACAACTGGAAAAAGCTGTCTGCAACCGCATTATCGTGGCAGTTACCGCGACGGCTCATGCTGCTCTCCAGGCCGTGTGATTTCAGGAACGACTGCCACTCATGGCTTGTGTACTGACTGCCCTGATCCGAGTGAACCAGCACCTGTTTTTGGGGATTACGCCGCCAGACAGCCATCAGTAGTGCGTTCAGGACAATGTCCTTTGTCATCCGGGATTGCATTGACCAGCCGATAATTTTGCGTTAGAACAGATCGACAACCACGGCAAGATACAGCCAGCCTTCGTAGGTCCTGATGTAGGTTATGTCTGTTACTCAACGCTCATCCGGATTGAACTGTCGTCAGACTCTGTTCACTCCGCACTTTTGCCCACTGTCCCGTAGATCCAGATGGATCTTTCGATCTCCATATACGCATCCCGATTCCAGCCAGAACTGTTTAATCTGCCCTGTAGTCTTAGGTCTGCCTGATGGCGTTGCGAATGCGGCTGCTGAAGCCAGGCGTAAAAGCCACTGGGATGAACATCCAGCCCCCGACAGAGCAGGCGAACAGGCCAGCAACAGCTGTTGTCACGGATAAAGGCGTACCTCAGTCGGACAGCTTTGCGAAGTACGCCGCGGCTTTTTTTAATATGTCCCGTTCGTCGGTAACTCGCTTCAGCTCTTTCTGGAGACGGCGGACCTCGGTCTGAGCATCTGACTGTTCTTTATGAGTGGAAGAATCTGGACCGTACTTCTTTATCCAGGCATAAAGGCTGTGGGGGGTGATATCGAGACGTGTTGCAACGCTGGAAACAGAATTACCACGATCAATAACCTGCTTGACTACTTCAATTTTAAACTCTTCGGGATAACGCTACCGCTCATGGGCACCTCTCTTTAAGCCATCTTAAATGACTCTGAGGTGTCTGTTAAAACCGTGGCGATTTAGTTCAATTCATGAGGTTAGGTAACATCTTGTCACGCCATTTCCAGCTCTTTACTTGATGAAGGTTGGAATCAGGCATAGTCTACGATGAAATCAAGCGCGAGCTGATTAAGAAAGGTTGAACTTACTAGACGCTGGAAGGTGCATTTTAAGTGGAGTGATTTCAGACCATGTTGTACAAATATGTAGGGAATGTTGACGACAATAAAGTCATCGAGTATTTAGATGCTTTTGTTGAGAAAGGTACAGTATATGCCAGCAGAGCCTTAGGATTTAATGATCCAGCCGAGCTAAAGCTAATTTTTGACTTCAATGCCGAATTTGAGGTGATCAAAAAACGATTTCATCAGGCCCGTCCAGATAGAACAGAACAAGAATTTTGGGCATGGTACAAATCATTTGATGAAAACTCCAGGTGGGGTATTGAGAATAGTATGCGAGAGCATACTTTGACGACAAAAGGTATTGTGTGCCTTACGCGTGACTATGATAACTATTTGATGTGGTCACATTACGCTAGTTCGCATACCGGATTCTGTATAGGCTTTGATGATGCTTTCTCTCATAGTATTGAAGATCGTGGGATTGAGGGCGATGTTCTCTATGTTGATTCATATCCCCATTATAACTATTACACTGATTCTCCGAAAGACTATTTAAACGCCACATATCTTCATAAGGGTAAACCGTGGGCTTATGAAAATGAGTACAGGGTAATTACTGAGGGTTCTGGTGTTAAACAATTTGATAAGTCTCTTATCAAAGAAATTACTTTAGGTTGCAGGGCTTCAGTTAAACTTCAAGATTACGCCAGTAAGCAAATAGACAAAGGAATAGATGTCTACAAAATGGCATTAGATCGTAATTCATATAGATTAATACGAATTCGTGTAAAAGAAGGCCATTATTTCCAAGGTGACACATAGTCCGTAAGTAAAATCAGGCGGGTAGAAACCCCCGCCTAATACATTCTAACCCAGATTATTAGTAATTTAACTCGCCGAATAATCCGATCATCAGGTCTCCGTCCAAAATTTCCATAGCTGCGACATTAAGGATCTGTTCTAGAGATGGCCGGTATTTGCCGTCATATTTAGTGCGCAAGGCGTCGAGAGGATCACGCAAATACGAACGATAGTGCCCGTTCAGCTCTTAAGCCGCCTCAATAAGATCGACAATGTGTGTTGTGTGTTGTGCGCTCCAGCGAAAAGGCGTTACGATTGAGTATCTGGTCCTGCTCTGTCAGTAGCGCAGACAACGCCGCCGCCTGCGCAGCGATTTTCTCATTTAGTTTAGTCAGCCTGCGGTAGTCAGCCTTCAACCGACTGCTATGATCCCTAGTGCCATAAGCCCTCGCAAAAAAATCTGCTCCAGCAACGTGTAGCACTTCTTCCAGCAAAGCCGTTGCTGCGCAATGTTTTCCCATACCTGCATCATTTCTGTTTCACGGGAAATAAGCCTGTCCAGCAGCGGCCAGTGTGGCTTTCGTAACGTATGCTCGTGGAGATAATCACGGTACGCTTTAATTGTATTAAGCACCTCATCGGCAGTACGGGTATGCAGGTATTTCATGTCTTTTCCTCATCATTTGCGGCTCCACCAATTATGTCCAGGCACCACAAGGATGTCGGGAACGCAGGAGAGAAATATTTTCAGTCGCTGCGTTACTTCACTTCTGGATCTGGCATTTTTCGGATCTTAGCGGAGGAGGAGAGAAAGTTAGTACAGATAAAGCACTAATGAATCAAAACTATTGTGAATAAGAGATTATTGCAAATATTTAAAGTAAATACTTTCATTATTAGCATATAAGCATAAAAAGGCGACGCCCTGTCTGCGTCGCCGGAAGGATGAAATCAAAGGTGGTCGAACCGGCCGGCCAAGGGGCCTTTTACCTGCATGTCAAATTCCCACACCGTTCTAAGCTCCCCCTCAAGCGGATCGGCGCTACTGCGATAGAAGGTATTGAAAAGCGTGCCATCCGGATACCGGAACAGCTTCAGTTCACCAAAGGTTTCCCTGTTGACCAGCAGGGAATAATTCTGCAGGGCATGGCGAACCTGATAAATGAGACAGTTATTGATCCTGACGGGCAGTCCGTGGACACCCCGGACAGGGGTATCAATCTGTAGATTTAGCGCAGCATGCCTGTCCGGCTGGTAACTCAGCTCCCGTAATTCGTCACTGAACCGGGAACCATAAATAATGAGCACAGAATCGCGCTGATCTGCTGTGTGCTGCCGGACAGCCTGCAGCAGATCCGGCAGGTTGCTTACCGGTGTATTAAGGGTGGAGGGTAATTTACCCAGCATAAAATGCAGCCGGTGAAGCATGCTTCCCTTCAGGTCTGCCGTGGCAGGAAAATCGCCGTAGAAATTCGTGTTCAGATGGCGGGCCACATATTCTCTGGGCACTCCTGCCGAATAGCACCTCATTTGCCAGTCATGCCGGAAATCCGGGTCCGCAGTGAAGTTGAAGCGTGCAAGGAGAGGGTCTTCTGACAACGCCCCTGGCAACTCTGCCGTCAGACGAATATCGGTCTTTCTCAGTCGTTCCGTATCCACTTCTGCTGCCAGGATATCAGCTGTCCTGCTGCGGCTAAACGCCTCAATATACCGGTCCAATATGCCATTGAAAAAGGGAACCTGTCCGGCATATTCGGCGGCCGACAGCATATACCCCTGATAAGGGACAAACGGGTCTCGTTTGAGTCTTTCGAGTGTATGAATGATCTGCTCTTTACGAAAATAAGAAAACAGGCCCCCGGCCAGTGCCTCCGAAACGCGTTCGGTTACAGGCTCTGACGTTCTGGCGAGCCGGATGGCCAGGAGCGCAAACGCACCATAAAGAGAATCCAGATCATCCTTTATCCCTGAATAGACTCTGCCGGATATTAACGGTCTCTCATTAAACGAGGTCAGGGCTTCAATGGTCTCTGACAGGGCACCATACCAGTTGTCATGGTTCTGCGGCCGGTAATGTTCGATTCTCAGGATTATATCGATAATATCCGTGGCCGTTTTGAAAGCGGGCGTGGCGGCGTCATTGTCATCCCTTTCTTCAAATAATGACGACAATCCCAGACGGTTAACCAGGTCAGCGAGATCAATATTCCCCTGGGGCTCTAGGTTGGCAACGATATACCCTGATATCAACAGCCGCATATCGCATAAGGCATTACTGAAAATGATGGCTGATGCTGCCTTTTCATTATACGTACCGCCCCTGAGCATCGTGGTCCATTGCGGGCCCGAAGGTTCCAGATTAATATAATCAGGATTGAGGAAGAAGCTGTGCCATCGAAATTCTTCCTCCCAGTACCGGGAGAAGCGACTTTTCTCATTCCATAGACACAGCACATCATGCGCATGTCTTGCAGACGACACATTGTCGGCCACTACCGGAGGAATAATTAGTCTTACGGTGTAGTGCAGATGGAATAAAAGGCGGCTGGCATAATCCCCGGCGTCAGGTTTACCGATGACGTCCCCCATACTCCAGCCTTCCCACAGACTGATGAAACTGCGGATCAGATCCTGGTGTGTCTGCTCCTGGCTGACGGATAGGGTACCGCCGTTTCCTGCTTTCCATTCAGTAAGGGTGTGCCATACGCTAAAGAGCGACTGTATAAACTGTCTGAAATCCGTGAAACTGGTGCTGTCAGATTCCCTGTAGACGTGTAAGGGGACATACATCGCTTCACTGAAGTAGGCACCCGTCGTCTCAGTTGATTTTACCGTTTCCCTTATAAACTGCCTTAACTCAAAATGAAACGACTGGCTTAAAGAATAGCTCAGGCCTGAGGCGTCCTGTTCGTCCAGAAAATTACCGTCAGCATAACAAAAGCTCCTTTTGACAGACGTGTAGGTTCCCGTAAGTCTTTTTACAGCCATTTTAAAAATGCCAATGTTTTTATCATTCAGGGCATCATAGGCCTCACCAAAAAAATCATAGGGGATGTCATTATAATCTTTCTTTTGCCGAGGTATGCCCGTCGGAATACAACGTCTGTACAGCCAGTTCCACAGCTGGGAGGTAATGACTCCTTTTGCCGACAAAAGGGTTAAGTTGCCGTTTTCTCTGCCGGACGAAGGTAGAATCACAATCTCAGCCTCCTGATCCGAAACGGGCCGTAATCGTCTCAGAAGGAAAAGTAGTGGCCTCAGGTAAATATCCTTTACGATTTCATTTTTCTTAACGGGGCAGGTAAGCGTGTTCATCCCGTCGTTCATGGCGTCTGCGTAGGGCAGTATTTTTATCGTTTTCAGATACTGGTTGCCAATATAATGACCCGGATACTGCAACCAGGATCTTATCATGGATTGCTGTATATACTGGCTCACCATCTGTGATTGATAGTATTTTTTCATCAGACGGTCCCGTTTGTCATCATCTAGGACATTGAGACTGGTGACAAAGAACCAGATGGACAGAAAGATATTGAACAGCATCCAGATAAAGGCGGTAACCGCTATCGCAGTATTGAGATAGTTATCCCCGAGTGACGACGCTATCCCCGCCATCAGAATAAAGCCCGCCAGGGAAAGGGCGCTTAATCCTGCAAACATATACCCGGAATTCAGCTGATAGGCAGACTGGATATGAATCCGGGATGATTTTTTCTGAAAAAGAACACTGATCAGACCGACAACCAGCGGGAACACAATACCGATGAGGGTCACCTGGCTTCCCAGCAGGCTGGACATCCACCCGGGCAAGGCGGTAATACCTTTAAAATGTTGACGGGCAAACGGATCAAAGACAGGGCGGGCATAGTGAGCCACCGCCACCGCGCCGGCTGCCACTCCCCAGAGTATCAGCATGGCCCGAATGTAATGCGTGGAGCAATAAACCTGCAGCCTTTCCGCCAGATTCCAGCTGAGATTTTTATGATCCCGGTTGGCTTTGAGTTTGCGGCGGAGGTCAGCTCTGACCTGCCAGGTCACGCTGTTAAGGAGCTTTCCAAACATAGATATCCTGAATTCCCTATATGCTAAGTGCAGAAATAATAAGCGTTAACCCACTTTTTATCGCGGGGAAATTCACGATTAATTTTCAGTGTATTGCTTAGGCTCGGCTGGAATGCGAAGAGCAACGATATAACCATTCTCGGGCACGCCAGCGCGACAGGGAGACAAAGAAGGTCGGAGACACTGAGGGGAGCGGGTCTGCATCTACTGAAATAGTGATTTTTATCCTGACAGGGGAGAATACTCAGTAAATGGTAGTCATTTTTACCAGAGATCGCTGTCGTGGATGAAAACGCACTTTACGCTGATAGGAAATGCGCCTCTTATGAATATATCCTGACAGCTTACTTTGCTTCAGTTCATGGACCTTTTCCTAACGTAACAAAAGGTTGTAGAATGCGTTTTAGCATCACCGTGGTAGGGTGTATTAACACAAGCGGGCGGGCGCGATAAGGTGAGAGGGTAAGGTTACTACCCAACCTCAAGGGGGTCAGACGACTCCAAGTCCATTACATGGCACTTTTATGTGTCGGGACTTTGCCTACTTGAGGAAACACTATGAACACATCATCTTCTCTCGCGTCCCAGACCGTCGACCGTAAACTTGCTCGCACGGCATCGGTCGCATTAAATCAAGCTGAGGTGACAATGGACTTCTCTCGTCCAAGCGCAGACTGGATAGCACATGGCTTACCTCGCCCTGGACTGTGCGCAGAGCGGAGTGAATGAGCATGAGTTCGAATAGTCTTGCGCCTCAGTATATAAAATATGAAATCAGACGGGGAGTGGAGCCTAGCCACATGGAGAAGTACACGTTTATTGATCGATATTTTCACAGCCAGCGCGAGCTGTTGGACATCAGGCATTCTGAAGAGCGGGACATCAACACGCTGTTTACCTACCTGAATAACCTCCACTCTACGGCTGATAAGCTGCTTGAGCTATTCAACTGCTGCATTAAAACTGCTCCAGAATTCAAAGTCCTTCGGCTTATCAGAAATTATTTTCATCATGTCGGGGACGTCGACGAAATTCGTCTCCATGTCAAAATCGAGGAAAATGTTCTCGTTAGCCATTCGCAACACCTTCTAATACCACTAGAAGTGTTTGCAAAAAGCGTGAAATCATTTATCGATAACACGATACCTGACGAAAAAAACAAAAATTACAAATCCAAATTGCGATTCGTACAGAGCGAAATGAGTAATATCGCTGAGATCTTCGACTACACCGCAAATCTCATGAAAGACCTCGAGATGTTCTGTCAAAAGCCTAGTCTAAGGCTTGACGGAAGGGTATACGAACTCGGATTTGATATGTACAAATTTGTTTTCAACATCACGAATATTATTGCAGACAAATGCCGAGAAATCCCAGAGCTATGCGAAAAGAAGGTAATCCGGGACCTCGATTGGTCATATCGTGCTGAAAATAACATTGGCAAACACGACGTTTTTTGCAGCCCGTCCAACGTACCAATCACCACCACCGAAGGCTTCGTATACGCTAAGAGTATTGATCTGGTTCGTTAACTTGCTTGTGCTGTGAACCGCCTGCGTTTGCAGCCCGAGTAAGCAAACAGACAAGGAGCGGCACATTGTCTGTTTAAAACCAACTCTTTCATGGGTGGATAAAAGTAAATTAATACTTCAGAAATACGTAAGCGTCCAGCGAGAACCGTATTGACGGGGATGGGTTGAACGAGATGAAATCTCTGCCGCCACAACTACGTGGTTTTCGGTTTGAAGCTTGGCTTGCTGAACTGTTCAGTATCTTTAAGCTTGCTCCCCGTTCGTCTTTCCGAAATACAGGCGAACAGATTGACGGAAGTTTCCGACTGAATGATGAATTTTACCTGATGGAGGCAAAATGGCATCAGAAAAGAACGTCGGCTGCCGATCTCCATGTATTTGAAGGAAAGCTCAGTACCAAGGCAACCTGGACACGCGGCGTATTTATCAGTTGGATGGGATTTACGCCTGAAGGTCTGACGGCTTTTGGTAAAGGGAAGCGGGTTATCTGTGTCAGTGGTTATGATCTTTACCACTCACTGAGTCATGGGATCCCTTTGCCCGACCTTCTGGACGCTAAAACCCGGCACGCCGCTGAAACGGGAGAGCCCTATGCTGAGTTCGACCGACTATATGCACTGAAGAACAAACAGTTCGGCACGCTGAAATAACGGGTTGGGAAGCGGTGACCCGCTCCCCCGTTTCACACAGAATGCTGTTAGTAATGTCCGCATATCGCTCAATGAAGACCTGGCAGCGCTATAGGCGGTTCGCTCCGTATTTTGTTTCGCGAGTTATGTTTTTCGCGGTTGCGTATTGAAAAAAAGATGAACAGTACCTATTTCAGTATTTCCCGTGCTAATGGCTTTTCCTTTTCAGGAGTATCCTTACGTGAATGCGAAAAAAAAGGCGGATGATTCGAGTGGGCGTTTTAACACTAGCCCTGAAGTGAGAACTCTGGTCTGGATCCGTGCTGCGGGTCATTGTGAACTCTGCGGAACCGATCTGACACATGATTTTCGTATCGGTACGACGATGAAATGGGGAGAAGTGGCCCATATTCTTCCTGCCAGCCCGAAAGGCCCCAGGGGAAATGCCACACACAGCGTAGAAGAGGCATTGGCACGGACGAATGACAGCGAGAATCTTATGCTGCTGTGTCCGGGATGCCATGACCGGGTTGATCGTGACGGCGACAATTATCCCGAAGACGATCTTAGCGGACTTCACTCTGCCTGCCTGACCAGAATTCGCCTGGCGGCTTCCACGCCCGGGGAGGAACGCGCCATACCGGTTATCGTTCAAAGCCAGCATCATCAGACACTGGTTGCAATTCCGGCGCAGGCCCTTCTTACCGCCATGTCTGCAGAAGGGCTGACGGCACAGTGCCATCCGGTTACGGTTGTGTTCCCTGAGCCCAGTTCACGGGGAAGGGATGCGGGTTACTGGCAGGCGATTAAGGATTTAATCACTGAAAAACTCGAGGCCGGGCTTGCCCGCCGCGGGGGGCAATTTGGCGACAAGCCGGCTCTGGCCATGGTTGGGCTTGCGGATATTCCGGCGTTGTTTTTCCTCGGCCAGACCATTGGCGACCGCTATAAACGCTTTCAGTATTCATTTAACAGAGAACATATATTGCGCTGGCCGGATACAGATGCCCTGCCGCCGGCGTTTATCTCTTCTGAACTTCCGCAAGGTGAGGGGCCAGTTGCTCTGGTGCTGTCTCTTTCCGCAGCGGTACCGCGAGGCGATGTTACCGCCGCACTGCCGGGTGCCCGGATTGTAGAATTCACTGTCCCTGAACCCAGCTACGCCATGGTGACAAACCGCAGGGTCATCCATGCGTTCAGGGATGAGCTGCAGAAGCTGCTCAGTCAGTTAGAAGCCACCACGACCCAGGCCATTCATGTTTTTGCCGCGGTGCCTGCTGCGCTGGCCATTGAATTTGGGGCTTTGCTGACGACCCAGCATCAGCATCCCTACATCATCTTTGACCGTGACAAAAATAACGCAAACCAGTTTCGCCCCATGCTTAGCATCGGATGTACAGAGGAGCAACGTCCATGAGTAACGAACAGACTAAACACAGCAGCTGGGAGTATTTTCTTCTCCGTGCAGCCCGAAAAATTTCGTTATCAGCAGCTCAGTACAGCGTCATTGATGCTCGCTACTCTCAGCTGGAAAAAATTCTTTCTGCTGCCGATGATCCCCTGCTGGCGGATGCCCATATTTTTCCCCAGGGTTCTATGCGTCTTCAGACAACGATTAATCCGGTGCCTGGGGCGCCAGCAGATCTCGGGACAATTGATGCAGATGCGATTGTCTGGTTACCCCATGCCAGAGGGATCGATGCCCGGACTGTATTAGAGGTTATTGAACGTCGTTTCCAGGAAGGCAGTAGGGTTCAGGAGGATATTCAGCGACTTCGTCGCGGTGTCAGGATTGTTTACGCCGATGAAAATCCGGGTTTCCACATTGATGTCACACCTGCACGTCCCTGCCATCACAATGAGCAAAGCGACGGACTGGGCATGCTCGAAGTACCCGACAGGGAGCACGGCTGGAAGGCAAGCAGTCCCATTCCTTATGCAGACTGGCTGCATGATGCGTCAAAGCAGGACATCATGCTTGAACATGTTGTTGAGTTTAATAAAAGTCATGCAGCAATGGACTCTGCGACCCAGGCCCCGCTGCCTGAATATAAAGAATATCAAAAAGATGATCCGCTGCGTGCGAGCATTAAATTGATGAAAAGGCACAGGGATGAATGGGCGATCAGGACGAAAAATGAAGGATATCGGCCTATTTCGGCAGTTATCACCACGCTTGCGACTCACGCTTATCTGGATGTTGTCGCGCAGTCAGTATATACCGCCTTCACCCCGCTTCAGGCTATCCTGGCAATCGTTAACAGGATGCCTGACCATATTCACCGTTACGGTAATGAGTATTACGTCTGCAATCCTGAAGATAACGGCGAGAATTTTGCGGAAAAATGGAATCGTCCGGATGAAGGTTATAAATACGTTGATGCCTTTAATAAATGGCATGCGAGTGCCCGTTCGGCGCTGACGCTGGGGCTCGACAGCCACGCGTCGACAGAAACCTTTGCGAAGGCGGTCCAGGAGCAGTTCGGTATTGGTCCGACATTCGTTCGCGAAGTTAACGAGAGCATTCCGGCAAACTGGACGATGCCCGGGCGGCAAGACGGTGTGACACGAAACTCTGTCGCAATGGGGTCTCTGTTCGGGAGTTCAGTCAGCAGTACCCAGTCTCAAGCAAATGTTGCACCTGTCGGGCGACTCGGCTGATATGAAGGATGAGATGATACAACGGGGCATTTCCGCCCTTAAAGACTATCTGGGCGCGGACAATGCTTCGGCTCTTCTCAGGCCCGCTGAACTGCGGGTCGGTGAGGCGGTCGCCTTTTATTTTCCTTTACCCGTTGATTACACCGGCCTTGAGCGGAGACTACGGATTGGTTTTCCCAACGATTTCCCGTCTGAATCCCCTAGCCTTCAGGTTGAACCTTCACCGTGGTTAGTCTGGCCCCATGCCATGACGTCCGGGTTGTGTCTCCATGGATTCAGGGAAAAGCCCGTTACGGGCTCACCTGAGAAAATTGTTCAGGACAGCTTATCCCGTTTTGCGAGCATTGTGTCTTTTTCTCTGGAAAACGCAGATCCTGCACGGCGGGAGACGGAGTTTCAGAATGAAATTTCCACTTACTGGCTCTGGCAGCTTAAACGGTCGGCACGTAACCTGATTCTTTTGGGGGAGCCTGAATCGGGTTCAGTTTTGTATGTTGTAAGCGATCCGAGGTATACCGGTCATACTGGCCTCAACCCGGTATGGGTTTCGTCTGACAAGAACGCTATCCGCCAGCATTTCAGACGTGCCACTGGCCGTTCGGTTGTGATAAGAAGCCCCCATGAAGCAGGTTTCTTTGTCAAACTGACGTCTTTCCCTGGCATTAAGGTGCCTGAACCTCACGCGTTTCTCGAATGGCTTGCTCCCCATATTTCTGAAGAATCCCTGTCCGCGATGTCTAAATGGTCAGAAAAGAGTAGTACTTTGCTTTCCCGATGGGTTGTCATGGCATTACCGGGTGGGGACGGGGCGGCAAGATTTACTGTTAACCTGTGCACCAGAAAGAAGGAAACAGACCGTACACATTTTTACGGCCTGAGATCCTCACGCCGTCAGTCCGGGTTAAAGAAAGAAGGACCTCCGGCCAGTATTCTGTCATCGCGTGTGAACGTTATTGATCGTGGGGCATTTTTTTCACGGGATCGAAGCAACACAGCAAAAACACTTGAGAACTCGCATGTTGTCTTTGTCGGTGTAGGGTCGCTGGGATCTGCTGTGAGTATTCAACTCGCCAGGGCCGGTCTGGGCAGGCTGACCCTTATTGATCCTGACAGACTGGAGTCACCCAATCTGGGGCGGCATATGCTGGGTGCTGAGGATTTAGGCAAATTTAAGTCTCAGGCCATGCGCCATCGTCTGCTTCAGGATCTGCCTGTGCTTGATGTCACCGCGCTGGATACATACATCGAATGGGTTATGGGTCAAAAACCCGATATTTTCGAGGATGTTGATCTGGTTATTATCACGACAGCGGACTGGGAATCAGAGTCTGCCCTCTGGGAAAAGAAAGCCTCCGGAGCGAAATGGGGGCTGATACAGGCCTGGAGTGAGCCGCATACACTTGTCGGGCATGCACTGATCGCACCTGAAGGCCGCTTTGATGCAAGATATCTTTTTAGCGACAGAGGTGACTTCAGGCACCGGTTTACCGACTGGCCGGATGGGGGCGTTGTGCCTCTTCCTGCCTGTGGTGAAAGTTTTATACCGGGAGGCTCGGCGGGAATGAATGGTGTTGCAACAATGGTCACTCAGGCCGCAATACGTTACCTGACTACTGTAGGGGATGTCACTCAATGGCATTCCAGTGTGTATCGCCCTGATGAGGCCGGAGTGTTGGGGGGACGCTATACGGGACCTGTACTTCCTGAAGGAGTTGTCCATAGTGTTTTTGAACGTAACTGGCCGAAACCCGGGCAAAACGCATGAATGAAATAGCATGGTGCTGGGCCTGGCCGGATATGAATGCGGAGCTGCAGGTTGGGCGGCAGGTCTCTGAGATGTTCGGTCACTACCGGCAGTCACAGGGAGAAAATGAGCGAGGCGGGCAGCTGTTTGTCGATCCCGCCAATCCCGGCGGTATTGTACTGTGTCATGCTTCAGCGCCACATCCTGCGGACCGCGCTGGCAGAACGTGGCTCGAACTGAACAACGATCGCTGCCGCACTGAAATCGAGAACGCAAACAGGAAGGGATTGCGCCTGGTTGGATACTGGCATACGCATCCGCAGGCAGTTCCTCACATCTCAGGGACTGACATTGCCAGTTTTGCGCGATTCGCGAGGCAAAATGCACGTGATCTTCCCCATCCCGTGGCGGTGATTGTCGGCACGTCACCATCGACCACAGGCATTAAAGCCTGGATATTTCGGGAGGGCAGGTATCAGGAGGCAGTGTATACAGTATCCTTGTCGCGGCCTTAACGGACCCAATTCATCAAGACCCTTTATTTTGCATCAACGCAAAAAGCTCTGCCTGAAATAATGCATCATCCAGAGCATTATGGCTGGGTCTTCCTTTGGCAGATAAACGCTGTGTCATCATTGATGATTTGGTCTCAGACCACGTACAGCCTGTTGCCCCCATAAAGTAAGCTTTAATATCTAATGCACTGAAGCCAAATGGGTTGTTCCCCGTATATTTATGGAAGTAGTAATTGATGAATGACCAGTCAAAGGGGGCATTCAGTCCCGTAAAGACCGGCTTCTGGCTCGGTTGAAGGTGGGATGTGAGCCAGGTGGATAACTGAAGCATGGCGTCCGCGGGGGCTATGCCGGTGGTAGCCAGTGCCTGAAGGTTAAATCCCGTCACTGCCAGCGCCTCAGGATCAAAGCCAGTGCAGTCAGGCTTCAACTCGGCATAAAAACGCACGTCGGGCGCATGCACCAGACAGGCCCCAATGGAAAGCAGACTAAATAATCCCGGGACCGGGCCGGATGTTTCAATATCGACTGAAACGAAAATCTCGCTAGCATTCATAATCACTCCTGCGATTGAGGGCACTGCTATTCGGCTTGTAAAAGAAAACGATACGCTATTACGGGTGGTAAGTATCTACCACATCACCCTTTAAGTAATGCCTTTATCAGGCTAAAACCATATGCGAACTTCCGCTGTTCGCTCACAGCGGACATTCAAGTTGGTCAATTTATCCGCACCGAGCCAGAATCGGGCGTTGCTAAACAGTCTGAGTTGATCAATGGGGAACAGATCAAATGCTTAAAGGCGATGGCTGACGTCCAGGCCTATCAAATAGGCTTGCTTCTATCACCATTTCTCACGCCTTGCCGGTGAATCAGCCTCCTTTTCTACAAAATTTGCAGGCTTTGTATAAGTTGAAAGCGGTGCAGAACTGAGCGAAATCTCCACCCCTAAAATATTTAACACTTTGTATAGACGCTCAAAACTTGCTTTTGAAGGATTTGCCTCAAGGCGAGCATAAGTCTGCTGAGTTACACCCAACATGGCAGATAATTCTCTTTGAGTTAATCCTTTTGATTTACGAAAACCAATTAAAAGTGGACGTAACTGGCTAAGAAGTCTAACGGGAAAAATAGTATCCATAAGTAGGTGGCCATGTCGATTACTTCATAATAAATTCACTCCTCGTAAAAAACAGCCTGTAAGATGTTTTATTACTTTACAGCTTACAAGGTGTAAGGATGAACTCATTGTTTAACTAGTACTGCTCAAATTTTAAAGGTTGCATCTCGCGCTGGCTGGGATTATATTTATTAAGGACTAGCATATAGTGGTGTACGCTGTTAACCTCATTGTAATGAGGCTTATCAGGGGATGAAGAGAGAGGGCGGACTCTGCTTTGCCCTCTCTCTTTCATGGACTTATTTAACTTTAAATGTTTTTAAAAGTCATTGCCTTATTGCAATAGTTTTATTAAAAATTCCAATTAATGTGTTTATTTTTTCATTTATCTTAATTTGCTTTTTCTCTTGCTCGAGAGAAAGCTTCCTGAATTCATTTTCCCTGCTCGGCACGGCAATTATCAATTCTTCATAAATCTCCTTTGCTCCTGATACTTTTTCCAACTCGCTGCTGTATTTTTCAATAAGAGTTCTTATTTGAATATTTACATTTCTGTATTCATGGCTGGTAGCACTTAAAACAAGTTGACAGGAATTTTTTTTGGGTACCTCAATTAACTCTACGCTTTCCTTTACGACATTGAATTCAGATGTGACTGAGTATACATATTGATACGCGCCTGATTTTCTGACTTTACTCAATAATCCTTTTCTAACTAAACACTGAATTTGGTTATAAGCAAAAGCTTTTGCCTTAAAATAACTTTTCGGAAGTGAAAATCGCTCGATAAGAATTTGAGCCACATCGTTACTGGTGAAGTTATCTTTACCAATATAGATTATTGCAGAAAATATGTACGACTCAGGGTTGGATACTCGACTATTCATATGACTAAAACAAGGCAGTTAACTTAGGATTGCTAAGTATACAACAATGGCAGATACTTAGACAATCTAAGCATTCGAGGCCAATGAAGATGAATCAGTGTCTGAAAAAAATCCGATACCAGAAAGACTTAAGGAAGCGAGATGCAGGGCGGGTTTATCACAGCGCTCATTGGGCCTCCTTGTTGGGTTTGATCCCGCTTCGGCTAGCAGTCGTATGAATCATTATGAGAAAGGGCGCCATGTCCCCGATATTGATACGCTTCGACGGATGGCGGCAGAGTTAAACGTGCCGTTGAACTACTTTTTTTGTGATGATCAGACCACAGCTGAACTTGCATTACTCATATCCCGGATGACAGAGGAAGAGCGAAGTAATCTTATCGAAGCACTCAAAAGGCATCCAGGCGAAAAGCATGCTGACAAAAAATGATATTACATATAAAGCGACTGAACTTTTTGAAGGTAACGAAAGTGTAGCATTACCCTGATGCAATGAACCAAGCAGGGCATTACAGTGGGAGACGCCCTCTCAGATAACAAACTCAAATGAGGGAGCCCAATATATGTTTATCAATACAACCAGCATTCCGCCGACAACCGGGAAGCTGTCGGCTAAATCTTCCATGTCAGAATTATGACGACTTATGTAGTTCCCGAATCACATGGTTGGCCAACAGACTTTCCACCGGTATAATCGAATTGATTTTTACCGCTTTGACAATTTCTATCAACGAAAGGGTATTTTGCGCTAATTGGTCTCGCAATTCACTTACTTCAGCCTGCAACTGCTGGTTTCTGGCCAGTAAGGCCTGACGGGTTTTACGGTTAACGTATTGCTGTTTTTCTTTTGGCCGTAAATTCAATGGACTAAGTTGCTGATCAATATAGGCAGCAATTAGGCGTTTTCGCTCCAGGCTGCTCAGCGTGCTTAAACCACCATTAACGATACCTTTTGCCCTGAGCCGAATATGCAAGGCTTTGGCAGAAATAGGGGACTTGTCAAAGCCTTCAACCAGCATTAGTTGTAATTCGTGTTCGAGTAGTGTGTCCAGTTCCTTGCCGCGCATCAGTCGTTCTCCTTCATCAATTGTTGGTATTCAAGTGCAAAAAGCTGGGCTAGTGTACGGACTTTGCCCTCGGTAATTACTTCACCAGACAGCACATTCTCCGTAGCAACTAGTTGTTGAGTTTTAGCTCGACGCTGCCATTGTGCTTGTATTGCCTTGAGTTGATGTAACCGTTTTTCGATGTCGGCCAGTCTGGTCTGGTAGTCAGGCTGACGTTGTGTAAGTTGTGTTAACTTAGAATATGCTTTCTGTAACGCCTGTTTTTTGGCGATCAGATTGGGTAGCTCATCCATCCGGCCTGTCAGCGTGAAATGTTCACAAAAGGCAGCACTTTGGCATTTCAGTCGATAAGGACATCCCCAGAGGTTAACTTCCCGCATACAAGAGCCAAATTTCAGCGGATACAGCACGGCATGCCTTGCCACCATAGCAGAGGCTTGCTCTGGTCCTTCTGCGGTGCGGATTTCTTCAAAGGCGGCAGCAACATCTTCAAATAGACCCTCAGCAAATGACGCCTCGATGAATCTGGCTACATCATCCCGATCGTCAAAAGTATGCAGGTTGGCTTTGATGGTATTATCCATTGCCATGTGTTCCGTGGCCGCCAGTTGGCCGGTCTGTTTGACGATATCCAGTGGCGTAGCAACGGAGGACGAATAGGGCGTGGCAGTTAGTGCTGTCGATATCGGCTGCAAGGGCATCAACGAGGCTGCTTTTCGCCGTCCTGCAAGCGCCAGATGTTGATAGTGCTGATTCTGCGTGATGTCCACTCGCCCCATCAGCATTGCCTGTAAGTGGTCAGAGATTTCCGCAATGGCAAGAAAGGTATTGATGTTGTGCCGGGGAATGTGGGTACGCATCCGCGTGGAGGTACCATCCTCCTCCAGTAATTGATATTTGCTGAATACTGATCCATCAGGCTCAACGTTGCCTAAAAATTTATTCATAAGTGTGTTAGTGAAGGGTATCGGTGTAGCCAGCAAAGCCAATGTGCGCTTTAATGCCAGCGAACCCTTCTCGTGTAGAAATAGCAGGTCCTCGTAGTTAACTTGGTAGCGTTTGCCATTTTCCATCCAGGCGTGTGTACAGGGTTCGTTGGCATTCGTCAGGCCAAATTCGGTCTTGATGTAATGATTAAGATCAATCTTGGAATAATAGATAGCTTTGCTGTTTTTCGGCCCTGGTATTTCTTGAGCGGGCAGCACACCTCTTTTGCTAAGGGCTTTGGATGTTTTGTCCCGTTGTCCTGCCCGGCCCCGAAAACTTGAGGTAGTTTGGGTGATGTACTTCACCACATCATCCAGTTCGACTTGTTCACCGGGCATGTTGCTGATGGCCTGTGGCAGGTAATCAGCAAAAGATTTTGCCCGTAGATAGGTAAGATGGCTGCGTATTGGTGCGGTCAACATTTTAACGGTACTGAATATACTCTCGACCAGCGGTACTGCCAGCGGTTCTACCCAATGCGTTCGCTCCCCAGCACCTTTGACACCAACATAACGGATACCAAGAAAATAATCGGGTAATCCCTTGTCCTGAAACCGTTTGCAGAGTGCCGGATCATCAATCTGGCGTTTAAACAGGGCATCCTGTCTGAGATTAAACGCTTCAATGGAGCGAAAGCCGGTAATAACCAATAACAACAGGCAATTTAACGCGATTTTCTCAGCATCACTTTCCACCCGCTGGATTAATGCAACTATGTTCAGAAATCCGCGAATGGTAATCAACGCATCTTCACCATCGGTAGTGGTATCAGACAGCTTGGCCTGCTGTTTCAGCGCCATGGTTTCCCGGGCTTTACGAGTGAGGTTTGTTTGATTGGTATATTGCCCATCGGATACATATTGCAATGTCACCAGTGTGAATGACTGGTGATTAACCAGTTTTTGCAGACTGACACAGCGTCCTTTGTAATTGGCGGTATTGGGGTCCCCTAGAGATGAAGCTGCGCTGAGGTTATCCATCGATCGTTGAATTACCCCTGTGGTTAGATACACTGGGTGGGTTTGCCCGGTCACCTCAAATAGTGAGTGGTACCAGCGCTTTAAAATCATGAGTGTTGCCACAGCCACCGCTGGGGATATACTACGATTTCGCCTCCGATACACCAGTACCAGCAGGGCTTTCATAAACCGGGCATAGTCTTCTGCCACGGCATGACGCCCCTCAATACCTTTGGTACGGCCGATTTCATCAAAGCGTAATTTATTTTTGCCATTGCCACGTAACCAACCACTTCCATTGCTACCGCAGACCCAAACAGGATCATCCCATGACTGCTCGAAGTCTGCTGCCAGATGCTGTTCAAACCAGCTTTGTTGCTCGGTGATAAAGGCGTAAAACTGCGCAAAGTGTTTTTTCATCGCACACCGCCTTTTTCCTGATGAAAGCGGCAACGAGCAATCACGGATTGAATTTCAAATTGTGTGGTTTCATGGATTGAAATAAGTGGATTGCGGGCGTTACCAACACTGTCTGAAATGGAAATCAATTCATCGACTTCTTTAACTACACTCTCCAGCACCGCCTGATGGTCACCATCAGTAAAGGGGCGGAAATACAGGCAACCGTAGCAGCAGCGTACTTCACTGAATGGGCATTTGCCATCATCTCTGGAGCAACCGCCAATCCCATCATGCAACTCATCACCGATTATGCCGACCACGCGCTGGTCTTGCCATTTCGTTGAAGAGGTCAGTTCACCAGTCAACATCATAGCCACCATGTTTTGCCATACCGGATTGATACCCAATGCTTTGGCTCGAATCAGTGCCAGTGCAGGCGTCGCCAGAATGTAATACTTGGCAACAGTAAGGGAGCTATGTCCCAGAATATGCGCAATTTCCTCGGCGCTGACCCCTTGCATAGCCAGTGAATGCCCCACGTTGTGGCGCAAGTCGGTCGGGGTAATGGTTGGCAAAGCCGCTTCGCCACGCTTTACGGCTGCCTGATAATCTGGCGGACTGAAACAGAGGAAGGCCTTGTTAATCGCTCTGGACACATTAAACGGTGCAGAGTTACTAAATTCAAATAGCTTGCCATCAGGTTTTAGTTGCGCTCGCTCGATATAGTGCCTAATCAACGCGCCGATTTCAGCTGGAATCGCCAAAAACAGACGTTCAGTCGTTACGTGCCGCTGTTTGGCGTAAGGAAGGAGTAAGCTATATCGTATTAATCCGGTTTCGGAGTTTCGGGTATCAATACGTAAATCTTTTACCGCCAGCTTGGCCAGTTGTACCGGTCGGGCACCGGTGACATACGTCAGTCCCAGAATTACTGCATCTCGCATGGTGTTCAGACTGTAGTTTTCGCCATACCGAATCGCCACAGCCATTTCAAACAAGCCTTTACTGATCATGTTTTTTTCGAGGGGATCCAGAACATGATCAATTTCCTGATAGATTCCCCAGTCATGGGAGAGCGGGCGAGGGATGAATTCGAGGTCTTCATAATCTTCGAGGGTAAAACCAGGGAATGCTTCGGTACAGAGGATTTTTAGGCCGAAAATGATAAAGTAGAAATATTGAGGTTTAATTTCCTGAGTTTCGAGGTAATCTTTCAACACCGTAAAAGTGAAAGCAGATTTGCTTATGCAATGATCAGTTGCCAAAGACCACGCATGGAGTACCCCAGGAACCTGAGCTGGACACTTGGCAGATGCATAATGGAAGCAAATATATTTGATTAATTGGTTGCTGATTTTATCCTGACGAAAGTGGGCATAGCAGCGGCTTCCTGAATAATCGAATACCCAACTGTCACTTGTTGAGCTGATATATTTGTCATCAAAATGATCTGCCGATTTAAGATAAATACTAACTGGTATATTAACCTTTAAAATACTCTCAACAAATACAGGTGTGTAAATGTTGCTGTTCGACGCATTTAACTGTTTATTGATTCGACTCATATGCACTCCATTCATCGCATACATGGGAAAAGGTTGATTTCAGGGCTTCGTTATCAATCACAATTCGCTGAAGATTGGCCGTATTAGCCTGCTGAGATAGAAATCTTTTAGCGTAAAGATCAGGCATATGGCTATTGTGACTCCAACCGCCAAGTAGCCGTAATTCATCCTTGGCTTCATCCATCAATCCAACGATAGAAAAGTCTATGGCTGCCAAGTGTGAGTTGGCCTTAATTTTTTGAAGTTTATCACGATAAATACGTTGAAGTGTTAAATAAGCCCAAGTATGCCGCGTTATATGAGGCGAGATGCTTTCAATGGCATCATAATATTCATCTTTTTTATATTCAGGATACTGCACACTCATAATGTCATCAATACGGGTAAAGATATCATAGACTGCATGGTATGACAGTGGCGGATGTAGTCTTTGGGTGGAAGTGAACAGAAAACTATGGGAGGCTTGAGGGCGGATTTTATGGATATATATATTTAGAAAATGAAAGTCCAGTTTATCTAATGCCAGCACCCGGTTTGCATAAACATTTTTTAATGAAGGCAATCTTTTTCGTTGATCCGAAACGTCGTCATCTACTGTGGTCACAATCAGGCTGAACTGATCCCCTCGGAGATTTGGTTTGATCGAATGACACTCCAAAAGCAGTAATTCACTGACACGCAATCCGTAATTTAAAAGCAATCTGCAAATCAGAAAATTACGTAGCTGGATTTCACCAGCGGGGAAGGGATTGAGTGGGTTTTTCTTTGAAATTGAACCGGGTGTAATGATTAGGTAAAAAGCCATGACCATCTCAGCAGTCAGACTTCGAAAGCGTTTATGGGTCGTGCCATTGTTCATCTGACGAGAATGGGTAAGAGTACGGAATTCTGCCTTATGTATCGATAAACGTCCCGTTAACTGCGTGGCAAGTCGTGTAAGCTCTTTAGGCGTGCCATCTATATATCTCGGCGAGATATACGTGTTAATCAAATATCTGATAAAACGAATAACCGAATGTACATGCCTGATATTTGTACAACGTTGAGGCGTGGTCTGCGTAGTAGACCTTATGGTTAACGCTGGTACATATAAATTCGTATTTTCCAGATAATGAAAAAAGGCTGTAAGTTCATCAATGGCAATCAATGGATTGTGGTTCGAGGAATAGAAACTGAAGCAAAAAGTCACACCATGTTTCTGGTGCCAGAATTCATAGAAAAACTTGAGCGCTTGAAGTGAAGCGGATTGCGTGGCTGATGAACGCAAAGCAAGATGGTCGATAAGATATATTAACGGATATAAAAGCGGCTGGCGCGTGTGAGTATCCATCAGTGCCCATAAACGCTGCCGTTGGTTGATATTGAGTTGTGTAAGTATGAACACGCGGCACTTAACCTTATCAATGGTGTGGATATGAACAAAGTAACCGACAAACATAACGTCCTGCAAGAAGAAGATAGAGGGGTAGGTAAGTGTATGATTAATCGTATCCTGTGGCCGGTTATGAACTAAATGACCGACGGACTAAATTTAACATAATATACATTATGCGCACTAAGATGGAGTAAGAAAGAACCTGAGTTTTTTTGGTCGTCCTTGTGCAGCTGAAACATAGTGTTAAACGGCGCTGCTGCGTATCAGACGATACAGGACATGTTGTGCTAATCGATGATCTGGCGGCAACGCGGGATGCACAAACTCTTCTGCTTTACTCATGCCAAGGCGTATCATCAGGTTCTCAGACGGTTTGTTCAGCACCGAAGTAAAAGAAACCACCTCAGTTAACGCCAGTTCCTCGAAAGCAAAAGTCAGGCAGGCTTCGGCAGCTTCCAATGCTAACCCCTGATGCCAGAATGATTTCGCAAGACGCCAGCCTATTTCAGTACAGGGTGAAAAATGAAACTTATCAGGTTGTGGATGTAAACCTACGCAGCCCACAAACTGGTGTGTTTCTTGTAGTTCAACGGCCCAAAATCCCCAGCCGCGCTCTGTAATGCCTTCCTGGAGTCTTGCGGCAAGATTGTCGCTTTCCGTCCGTAGCAATGGAGCCGGAAAAAAACGCATCACATCGGAATCGGTATTTAACGCGGCGAATGGAGCTCTGTCTTTCGCTTCCCACTGACGGAGAATCAGTCTCGATGTTTCCAGCATAAATCTGCCCTTATCATTCATTTTCATATAATCTTCTAAAAGAAGCTGCTCATCGGCAAGGACTAATGAACCCCCTTTCCGCCTTTTCTTCTTATACTGGAGATTCATACATGGCCGACTGGAACCCTTCGCTTTATCTGCAATATGAAACTGAACGTTCAAGACCCGCAGCGGAATTACTCAGCCGTGTGGCGTTAGAAAATGTCCGCTCAGTTGTTGATCTTGGTTGTGGCCCTGGAAACAGTACGGCATTGCTGCATCAGCGCTGGCCCACGGCAAAGACAACAGGAGTCGATTCCTCTCCTGCTATGCTGAATGAAGCGCGCAACACGTTACCTGACTGTCATTTTATCGAAGCGGATATTAGCCTGTTTCACCCCGAGCACCCCGTGGATCTGCTTTATGCCAATGCATCGTTACAGTGGGTACCCGATCACTATGAATTATTCCCGCACCTGGTCTCACAACTGAGTCACAATGGCGTTCTGGCCGCGCAAATGCCGGATAACTGGCTGGAGCCAACGCATGTATTGATGCGCGAAGTGGCTTATGAACAAGATTACCCAGACCGTGGCCGTGCTCCGCTTCCTGGTGTTCACGCCTACTATGATATTTTGACCGAAGCGGGTTGTGATGTAGATATCTGGCGTACAACGTATTATCACATTATGGATTCGCATCAGGCAATTATCGACTGGGTAAGCTCGACGGGCCTGCGCCCCTGGTTGCAGGATTTGAGCGAAAGCGAGCAACGTCATTACCTGGCGCGCTACCATGAACTGCTCCAGGAACAATATCCGTTGCAGGAGAACGGCAAAATTTTACTGGCATTTCCACGATTATTTATTGTTGCCAGACGCAATAGTTAAGCGTTTATCATCTGGCAGATCACAGGAATAAACTATCAGCCATGCGTACCCTCGCCTTTTTATCATTAGGATCTAGTGGCTATGTCTGGCTTCTGCTAGTGTCTTGCAACATGTTTCTGACGGGGGGTTGTTATGTCTAAAGTCTACATTGGTGGGTGTCTGTGTGGCTCGATCCGTTTCACAGCCAGCAGTCCTAATAATTCCCATACCTGCTCCTGCGATATATGCCGGAAACATACGGGCGCCCCTACCGTCGTCTGGATTGAGTTTGATGCAGAAAATGTAGAATGGACGGGAAAAGCCGGAAAACCGACAACCTGGCGCTCATCAGAAACGACCAGTCGGGCCTTTTGTCCTCAGTGCGGCAGTTCCGTGGGCGCTATCGATGACGCCCCGGTCATTGCGCTTTTAGCCGGTGCTTTTGACGATCCTAACGATGAAGACCTTGCACCGGAGTTTCATTCGTTTTCCGATATGCAGCCCGCGTGGTGGCAAAACGAACGTCGCTAAGTGAGTTGATAGTGCTTATCCGGCATATGTTTTGCTGGCACATTTGTTTCATCATTCATTTGCAGTAAATCGATTTCGATTGCATTGCAAATCGCATCCAGCGGCAGGTCATTGTTCTCAGTACCAAACGGATCTTCAAGCTCTTCTGCAAGCGTGTCGAGCGAAATAAAAGTATAGGAAATAAGCACTGAAATAAACGGTGTCATGTAGTGCAGATCGACCACCAATGCAAATGGCAACATGATACAAAACAGGTACACAGTACGATGAAGGATCAAGGTATAAGCAAACGGCACCGGGGTATTAGCAATCCGCTCACAACCGGCCAGTACTGCAGACATATCATTTAACCTATTGTTTAAACTGTGAAATAATATGTCAGACAGTTGACCATTACGTCTGCGTACGGCCAACCACTCGCCCATCAGCAACAAGATGCGGTTTGCCGGTGATTGTGAGGCAAATACCGTCTGCATATCTTTCTCGTTCAGGTACTTCGCTAACGGCTCTGCCTGAGGCTGTCGGCGTAAAGTCATGCGTAAACAGTGGGCAAATGCGATTTGCAGATGAACAAAATACCTCAGATCAGCGTCGTCCGGTAAGGTGGTTTTAACCTCTCGCAGTAATGAGCGGGAAGTTATCATCAACTGCCCCCACAGGTGTCGGGCTTCAACGTAACGTGAGTAGCAGGCGTTATTGCGAAAACCTAAAAAGATCGCTATCGCCACGCCGAGAATGCTGAACGGCGCAAGGGTAAACTTAATGCCCAGCATCGTATACCAGGGCAACATGATAATAACGGCGATGGAAAGCAGGAAGTTCAGCAGCAGACGTGAAAAAATCTTGGATAATACGGAACCGTGCCAGACGAATATCAGGCGCATCCAGTGTTGTTGGGGACGAACGATCATGGTTATCTTCGGGAAAATGTGAAATCCGTCACATTAGACGCGATAGCGATCAATGTTGCAAGTTAATCGCAACATTATCCAAACAACTTTTGCCCTGCTCAAAACGAAGCCGCACGGAAGTCACAGACTGGGTTTATGACATAAATAACACAGTATGTTGTAACTAACTTATATCCAGAAAAAACCCGGCCTGAGCCGGGTTGTCGGTAGTCGTCTTAGCACAGTGGCTTAACGGCTTCCCGCATACCTTTTGCCAGAATGGTATCCAGATCGGTAGAAACCTGTACCACCAGTCCAGAAACTTGTGTCAGGTCTTGCTCCCAGTGTTCTTTAACACCCAGTACAGATTTGACCAACGCTTCGGTGCTTATCTGGCGATCGCGATGTTGGCTCCACAGTTGTTGGAAACGTTCAATCCAGTGCGCATCATCCTGGACCGGATAAGACTCACCGTTACGCTCCCCGCGGTAGAACGCAATCAACGCCGCCAGCGCAAACGTCAGACGTGCGGGCAATTGACCGCTGGCCTGTTGCCCGGCCAGCAGTTGCGGCAATATGCGGGTACGGAATTTAGTCATGCCGTTCAGGGCAATCGACAACAACTGATGCTTGATGTACGGGTTGCAGAAACGCCCCGTCACCGCACTGGCAAAGGACGCCAGCTCATCGCGCGGTAAATCCAGTACCGGAATGATTTCTTCATAAATAGCTTTTTCAACGAAGGCGCAAATTTCTGCGTCATTCATCGCCTCGCCCACGGTGTCCAACCCTGCCTGCCAGGCAACAGGAACCAGCGCAGTGTGAGCACCGTTGAGAATCGCCACTTTGCGCTCTTTGTACGGTTTGATGTCATCCACAATCAGGACATTCAGCGGATACTTATCCAGACGTAGTTCTGCGGCTAATGACTTCGGTCCCTGAATAACAAACAGATAGAAGTGTTCTGCCGTGTCGAGGAAAGCATCATGATAGCCCAGTTCAGCTTCGAGCTTAGCTACCTCATCACGCGGATAGCCGGTAACAATACGGTCCACCAGCGTAGAGCAAAATGCATTGGCCTGATCCAGCCACTGAATAAACGATTCCGGCAGCATCCATTCCTGAGCGTAGCGCAGAACCAGTTCACGCAGCGCATCACCGTTATAATCAATCAGTTCGCAAGGGATGATAATCCAGCCTTTATCCAATGCGCCGTTAAAATAGCTGAAGCGTTCGAACAGCAGACGCGTCAGTTTAGCCGGATAACTTACCGCTGGCGCGTCGTCAAACTTATCGCCCGCGTGGTAACTGATGCCTGCTTCCGTGGTGTTAGAGAACACAAAACGCATGTCAGGATTATGTGCCAGCTTCAGGAACTCATCGTATTCGCTATAAACGCTGATTTCACGGTTAACTGAACGAATTAGACGAGCATCGCTGACAGCCTCGCCCTTCTCATTCAAACCACGAATGATAGTAGTATAGAGGCCATCCTGCGTACTCAGCGATGGCGGGAAGGTACTTTCGATAGGACGAACAATGACCACACCAGCGTTCAGATCGGTATGTTCGTTCAGCAGATCAACCTGCCAGTCTACAAAGGCGCGCAGGAAGTTTCCTTCACCAAACTGAATAATGCGTTCAGGATACTGAGCACCGGGGAAATCGCGACGATTTAGTGTTTGCACAATGGGTTCCCTTTATGATTAGTCATACAACCTGATTGAATTGGTCCAATAGGTTAGCAAACTTTAATACATTGAAACCCTGTTTTGATCAATCCCCGGCGACAAATTAGAGCGTTTTATAGAAAAGTGTGGTCCCGGTCAGCGTCCCATCGGGCATTTGGGCATAGTCAGGTATCACCCCTACCTTTTTCCACCCGCAATTGTGGTAGAACAACTCCGCGCCACTGCCCGTCGCCGTATCAAGTACCAGCAGTGTTTTACCTTGTTGACGCGCGTAACTTTCCAGTTCGGTCATCAATTCACGAGCCAGGCCACCGCGTCGCGCTGAGGGGTGAACCAGCAGTTTGGCAACATCAGCACGATGAGGTTGATTTTCAGGTTGATCGATAATGAGTTGGACGGTACCGACAAGCCTCCCCTGCGCGTTCTGCGTACCAAGAACGATCCGTTCTCCGCGAGAAACACTTTGCGCGACGTTCATCCAGAAAGGCTCTGATTTTTCGCGATTAAAGGGCAGAATAAAACTGATGGAGGCGCCGTCATTGACGCACCGTTCAAGAACATCGCTGAGCTCGTCGATTCGCGACAGAATCTGTGCCGCGCTCAGCACAAAGCAGGGTTTACCGGAAGCCATGGTTTCTCCTTAGATTGACCCCCTTCATACTACTTTTAACAATTACACAACACTAGGGGTCATATCATAGGATAATGTTATCTATGGCTTGTTCATCTGAAGCACTAACCAGTGATAAATAACCGTGACAACGTAACGTTTTTGTTCATCGTTTAGCGCTACGCCCTGAGGTATATCATGCCATTTCGCCAGACACCCTCGACAGCACGTTGCCGTAGCATGTTGAGCGATAAATACCGGGTGACCACGCATGGGAGTCTGTTTACCATCATTGGCGGGAAACGCAGGTGCCAGTCGTTTAGCAATAAAATCCGCAGCATGTTGTTCGATAACCGGCGCCCCTTTATCCAGACAATACTGCCTTTCTTTCTGACCAAGACGAAACCGCGAGCGAAACGTTGATTTCGCCAGCCGGGCAAAAAGAGGATCGAGCGTATTCATCAGTAAACCGAGCGCCCCAGCTGTTGTGTTAATTGCTCCAGCACGGCGATACCGGCCAGTGAATTTCCCGCCGGGTCCAGTTCCGGACTCCAGACAGCAATCGCCATCTCGTGAGGCACGATCGCCACGATGCCGCCACCCACACCAGATTTCGCCGGAAGCCCGACCCGCCAGGCAAACTCCCCTGCGTTCTGATACATGCCGCTGGTCGCCATTAGCGCATTGATCTGCCTGGCCTGCATCGGCGTCACCACGGGTTCCGCAAGATGAAAGGCATGCCCTTGATTTGCCAAAAAGACAAAAGTTCGCGCCAACTCCACACAGCTCATTTTCAGCGCGCAGTAGT
The DNA here is from genome assembly GCF_004322975.1 of Citrobacter sp. ABFQG. NCBI lineage: Bacteria > Pseudomonadati > Pseudomonadota > Gammaproteobacteria > Enterobacterales > Enterobacteriaceae > Citrobacter > Citrobacter sp. ABFQG. The sequence goes on along the minus strand of NZ_CP036435.1, from coordinate 3,084,787 downwards.
GAAAGTAATTTTGCAAAACGGTGGTCACGTCATGGTGAAAATTGCCGAAGGATTTCATCAGCCAGGCAATTGCGGCATTACGCGCCGAGTGTTCAAACTCTGATCGCGCGACCGTCGCATCATAAGCGATATCCGAAACACCGCTTAACGCCCGTACCACTTCCAGCATCCGTTGACGCGGTGCGCTTAGACGCCCTTGCAACATATCGCAAACCACCAGCGCCCCGGCGTTAATAAAGGGATTGCGAGGAATACCCTGCTCCATTTCCAGCTGCACCAGGGAGTTAAAAGGATGCCCAGAAGGATCTTTACCGACACGCTGCCAAATCTCCTCTTCCTGATAGTGACGCATTGCCACGACCAGGCTGAGCACCTTTGAAATCGACTGAATAGAAAAACGTTCCTGCGCATCTCCCGCCTGATAGTGCTGTCCATCAACGGTACAGATAGCAATACCTAGTTTTGAACCGTCGACAGAAGCTAATGCCGGAATATAATCAGCGACTTTACCCTGACCAATCAGCGGACGAACCTGCTGCACAATGGTCTCTAAAATTGAATTGTCCATGGCCCTGGCCACAACATGCTCCTTGCTCGCAGGTATGAAAGGCCTGCGAGTATAACAGAGCTGAATACGCAGCGTCAGGCCGGAAGGCGGAATCTGGCCACGGCCTGCATAAGCTGGCGGGATTCATGGTGTAGCTGCAAGGAAGAGTCAGATGCAGCATTCACCAGATCGCTGGTTTGCCGGGCTTCGCCGTTCAGGACATGCAGCTTTCGAGTCAACTGGTGAATATTGTTCCCTTGATTTAACGTTGCAGTCGAAATGTCGTTCAGCAACGCGCCAAGATTCTCAACCAGTGCGATAACCTGCTGCAAATTCTTATCCAGTCCGTTAACCGCGTGAAAGCCCTCTTCAATGCCCTGTAACGAATGTTTAATCAGTGTCTGAATGTTTTGCGTAGACTGACCGCTTTTTCGCGCCAGCAGCCCAACTTCTTTCGCAACCACGGCAAACCCGCGCCCTTGCTCCCCGGCATGTGCTGCCTCGATTGCCGCGTTAAGAGCCAGGATATTTGTCTGAAATGCAATATTATCGATAAGCGTTGTAATACCTCGCATTTCAGACGAACGTGTCACAATCGCCTGCATTGACGTATTTACCGTCGCCATCATTCGGTCCCCGCCTGCCGCAACATCTCGCGCCTGCACAGCGCGTTGATTCGCCAGTTCAGCAAAGCCACTGTTATCCTCGACATGCATTTCCAGCAACGAAATATGCGATGTCACGCTGCTTAATTCTTCACTTTGTTTCGCCGACTGCTGATATAGCTGTTTATTGTTCTGCGCAAGTTCGTTGATATTTCCTACCATTGCAGTGGTGGCATCGTTCACCTGCTGCACCAGCGCGCAGAGACCTTGCTGCATTGCAGCAATACGCGAACTTAATTGCGTCACTTCCCGATTAAACTGACTCACCTGCGGGGCCGGGCGAGACAGGTCACCCGCTGCTAAAATATCGATATGATCGATCAGCCGTCGCAGTGGCATAATCACCCAACGGGACATACTGCGCCAGACCAGAAAGGCAATAACCACCAGCACGAGAGGAATAAACAAAAATAGATTCTGTAAACGCTCAAGACTGGTCAACAGCTGCTGACGCCCAGCTTCCGCATGTCGCCCACTGTTCTGCTGAAAGCGCGCGTAATTAGCGTTAAAGTCCGTCTGAAAGGCCTGCACGGGTACGGCAAAAAACGCATCAATGGAACCTGACTGCATCAGCCCATCCGCCTGCTCCTGAATACCGCTATAAAAACGCTGATAGCTCTCCGTTAGATCCGGATCCGGCTGCGGTTTCATATCCCGCCAGGCATCCCATGCACTTTTTGACTGCGCCAGCGCCCGGTATGCCTCTTCCATTAACGGACGCCAACTCCCGTCCGAACCGGTGGCGGCATCCTGCATAAAATAAACTCCCGCACGGTTAAGTAAATCGCTGGCAGATAATAACGCCACCCGCGCTTCATCAACCTTCGCCTGCTGTATAAGCGCGAGTTGATTACGTTCTTCATTATGCTGTGCGCCGCTGACTGAGGCCGAAAGCATTAAGGAGGACGCGACCTGCAAAATAGAGAACAGCGCAATAATGCAAAAAATGCCGGTTAACAGACCAAACTGACGGGGTATAAGACGACGGAAAATTTGCGTTATGTTCATATTACTCATCTGTATCAAAGCGTTAGACGCGAGTGTACGGAGAGTAAATGACAGAAAAATTGCAGAAATAAGACAGGTGCCCCCAGCGGAGGCACCTACACCATCAAAGGCGGTTTTTCCAGACGGTCTGCACGTTACAAAACTCATGCAAACCAAAGTGCGAAAGCTCTCGGCCAAAACCACTTTTCTTCACACCGCCAAACGCAACGCGGGCATCGCTGGCACTGTAACCATTGATGAATACGCCACCACACTCCAGGCGTGACGCCATCTTCTGCGCCAGCACTTCATCCGCAGTAAACACCGTGGCAGATAAGCCGAAATCACTGTCATTCGCCAGCGCTAAGGCATGTTCCGCATTCTTCGCCACAGTAATTGCCGCAACTGGACCAAACAGTTCCTGGCGGAACGCCGTCATCTCTGGAGTAACATCGCCCAGTACCGTCACGGCATAGTAATTACCATGACCCGCAATTTTTTCCCCGCCGAGAAGTAACCGCGCCCCTTCGGCAAGGGTGGCTTCAACCTGCTGGTGCAACTCATCACGCAGATCAAATCGCGCCATCGGCCCCAGATCGTTTTCTTCGTTCAGCGGATCGCCCATTTTGAGCGCGCTCGCAGCGGCCACAAAGCGTGAAGTAAATTCTGCCGCTATCCCTTCTTCGATAATAAAGCGTTTGGCTGCCGCACAAACCTGCCCGGTATTCTGATAACGCCCGGCGACCGCCGCCTTAACGGCCAGATCGAGGTCTGCATCATTAAGGACAATAAACGGATCGGAGCCCCCCAGTTCAAGAACGCATTTTTTCAACGCGGCCCCCGCCTGGGCGCCAATCGCCGCACCAGCACGAACACTACCCGTTACCGTTACCGCCGTGATACGCGGGTCATTGATCATCTGACTGACCCCTGCGTTATCGGCATTCACCCAACCGTAAACCCCCACGGGTACACCCGCATCAGCGAAAACCTGCGCAATAATTGCAGCACAGCCGGTTACGTTAGGCGCATGCTTTAACAGGTAACCATTTCCGGCCAACAGAATCGGGACGGCACCTCGCATTACCTGCCAGAGTGGGAAGTTCCACGGCATGATCGCCAGAATAGTTCCTACCGGACGATACTCAATCACCGCCTGGTTATTCTCCACCAGCGTGGGTTCCGGACTGAGCATCACCGGTCCATGCTCGGCGTACCAGTCACACAACGCAGCTGACTTAGCGACTTCAGCCCGCGCCTGCTTAATGGGTTTACCCATTTCACGTGAGATACACTGCGCCATCTCTTCCGCACGATGGCGCAGAGCTTGCCCAATATGGCGCAGCATTTGCGCACGGTGCTCAACGGAAGTGTGTTTCCATTCGCTATAGCCATTCGCTGCAAGGTTCAGCGCATGATCAATCTCTTCCACGCTGGCCCACGGCGTCGCCGTCAGTCTTTCACCGCTGGTAGGGTCAATGGAAATCGCATGTGTTGCTGCTGTGATAGTCATTAAGTGCCTCTCTTTATCGCAGGGTATGGTTATATCATGAGCATATTTACTCTTTCTGAAAAATGAATAATATTAACCATACCATTCACGAATAGAGAAAATTATGGATCTGACGCAGCTGGAAATGTTTAATGCCGTCGCGGAAACTGGCAGTATTACGCAGGCCGCTGCGAAGGTTCATCGCGTGCCATCTAATCTCACCACCCGTATACGTCAGCTTGAAGCCGACCTGGGTGTTGATCTGTTTATTCGTGAAAACCAGCGTCTGCGGCTTTCCCCATCCGGGCACAACTTTTTGCGCTACAGCCAGCGGATCCTCGCGCTGGTTGAGGAAGCCAGGATGGTCGTCGCCGGGGATGAGCCGCAAGGACTCTTCTCTCTCGGCTCGCTTGAAAGTACGGCAGCAGTACGCATCCCCGCCACGCTGGCTGAATATAACCAGCGTTACCCCAAAATTCAGTTCGCGTTAGCGACAGGTCCTTCTGGCACAATGCTGGACGGCGTGCTCGACGGTACATTGAACGCTGCCTTTGTCGATGGCCCAATTACCCATCCAGGCCTTGAAGGAATGCCGGTCTACCGTGAAGAGATGATGATTGTCACTCCTAACGGTCATCCCCCCATTCAGCGGGCCAGCGACGTCAACGGTTGCAGTATTTACGCCTTTCGCGCCAACTGTTCCTATCGCCGCCATTTTGAAAGCTGGTTTCATGCCGATCGCGCCATGCCCGGCACCATTCACGAAATGGAGTCATATCACGGTATGCTGGCCTGCGTCATTGCCGGAGCGGGTATCGCACTGATCCCGCATTCGATGCTGGAGAGCATGCCAGGGCATCATCAGGTCAACGCCTGGCCGCTAAGCGAGAACTGGCGCTGGCTGAATACATGGCTGGTCTGGCGCAGAGGCGCAATGACGCGGCAGCTGGAAGCGTTTATAGAGGTGTTGAACCCTCAGTTATCACAGAGCCCGGAGTAGCTGGCTATCCTCAAAGAACATGAATAACTGTATATCCGGGTGAAGTCATACCCCCAGAATTTCATTATTATTGAAATACTTAAAAATATGAGGAATGTTCGGCAGCAAATTATAGCGCCCTGCCAATGAAATGAGATCCGCATCACAAAATGATTGTATTTTCGCCAGCAAACGTTTTAAGATCGTGGCCTTACCTTTTCGCAGCTAATCCTCTTATTTGATATGACAACAGACACTGTTTCCCGCAAGGTCGCGTGGCTACGGGTAGTTACGCTTGCCATTGCCGGTTTTATTTTCAATACCACAGAGTTTGTCCCTGTCGGTTTGCTTTCCGACATCGCACAAAGCTTTAATATGCAGACCGCTCAGGTCGGGATCATGCTGACGATCTACGCCTGGGTTGTTGCCCTGATGTCGCTCCCCTTCATGTTACTTACCAGTCAGGTAGAGCGCCGAAAACTTCTGATCTGTCTGTTTGTTGTGTTTATCGCCAGCCATGTGCTCTCTTTCCTGGCATGGAATTTTACCGTGTTGGTAATTAGCCGTATTGGTATTGCCTTTGCGCACGCTATTTTCTGGTCGATCACCGCATCGCTGGCAATTCGCCTGGCTCCTGCCGGGAAACGTGCACAGGCTCTCAGCCTGATTGCCACTGGCACTGCGCTGGCGATGGTATTGGGGCTGCCCATCGGGCGTATCGTCGGTCAGTATTTTGGCTGGCGCACAACCTTCTTCGCCATCGGTATGGGGGCGTTAGTTACCCTGCTTTGCCTGATTAAGCTCCTGCCCAAACTACCCAGTGAGCACTCCGGCTCTTTAAAAAGCCTGCCCGTGTTATTCCATCGCCCGGCATTGATGAGTCTGTATCTACTGACGGTGATTGTGGTCACCGCGCATTATACGGCCTACAGCTATATCGAGCCGTTCGTGCAGACCGTCGCGGGCCTGAGCGCAAATTTTGCTACTGTCTTATTGCTGGTTCTGGGTGGTGCGGGAATTGTCGGTAGCGTCATTTTCGGTAAGCTGGGTAATCTGCATGCGTCCGTACTGATTAGCAGTGCCATTGCCCTGTTGACGATATGCCTGGTACTGTTACTTCCCGCCGCTGACAGCGAAATGCACCTTGCCATCTTGAGTATTTTCTGGGGCGTCGCCATCATGCTGATAGGTCTGGGTATGCAGGTGAAAGTGCTGGCGCTTGCTCCGGATGCGACTGACGTCGCAATGGCGCTGTTCTCAGGAATCTTTAATATCGGTATTGGCGCTGGCGCGCTGGTAGGCAATCAGGTGAGTTTGCACTGGTCGATGTCTACGATTGGTTACGTCGGCGCAGTGCCTGCCGTTGCCGCGTTGATATGGTCGGTGATTATCTTTCGTAAATGGCCGGTATCACTGGAAGAACAGCCTCAGCATTCATAAAAAATATGCCCGGTAAATATTACCGGGCATAGTGTTTTAAGCGTAGGTTTTGATAATTTCCAGCACGCCGTTAATAATAAACTGCACGCCCATACACACCAGCAGGAAGCCCATCAAACGAGAAATCGCTTCGATACCACCTTTACCGACCAGCCGCATGATCCCCCCGGAACTGCGCAAACAGCCCCACAGGATAATCCCGACAACCGCAAAAATAATCGGCGGCGCGATCATTATCACCCAGTCCGGAAATTCGGAGCCATGACGCACGGTTGACGCGGAGCTGATGATCATCGCAATCGTCCCCGGACCGGCAGTGCTTGGCATAGCCAGCGGTACAAAAGCGATATTGGCCGTCGGTTCGTCTTCCAGCTCTTCAGACTTGCTTCTCGCTTCCGGAGAATCATGCGCCTTCTGCTGTGGAAACAGCATCCGGAAGCCGATAAACGCAACGATTAACCCACCCGCAATACGTAACCCGGGAATCGAAATCCCGAACGTATTCATTACCACCTGCCCGGCGTAGTACGCCACCATCATAATGGCAAATACATAGACAGATGCCATGAGTGACTGACGGTTACGCTCTGCGCTGTTCATATTGCCGGCTAGGCCAAGGAACAACGCCACGGTGGTTAACGGGTTTGCCAACGGTAACAGGACTACCAGCCCCAGTCCTATTGCTTTAAACAAGTCCATCATAATGTCATCTTTCCTGTGCGTTAATCGTCAGCGGCAAGTATACGGTGAAATCCGCGAGATAAGCCATTTTCGTGATGTAAGGATTCATTTTTCATCCGCACGTATAAACCATAATTATCAAACCGTTAAAATTCCACTTGCCAGGTATTGAGTCTGATGATTTAGCAAAACGTGGCATTTGCGGATCCATTCGTTTGACTTATATTTGCCTAAGCAATAATATCAGCCGTGACTAACTACTTGCCAGGGCAACCATTGTGAAAAACACCAGTGATCTGTTTAACGAAATCATCCCACTGGGTCGTTTGATCTATATGGTTAATCAGAAAAAAGATCGTTTGCTAAACGACTATCTGTCACCGCTGGATATCACGGCATCGCAGTTCAAGGTGCTCTGCTCCATCCGTTGCGCGGTGTGCATCACCCCTGTCGAATTGAAAAAAGTGCTGTCTGTCGACCTTGGCGCCCTGACGCGGATGCTGGACAGACTGGCCTGTAAAGGCTGGATAGAAAGGCTTCCGAATCCACATGATAAGCGTGGCGTGCTGGTGAAACTCACCGATCATGGCGCAGCAATTTGCGAGCAGTGTCATCAATTAGTAGGGCAAGACCTGCACCAGGAACTAACAAAAAACTTAACGGCGGATGAAGTAGCCACACTTGAGCACTTGCTTAAGAGAATCCTGCCGTAAACAGAAAGAGGTATGACGATGTCCAGACGCAATACTGACACAATCACTATTCATAGCATTTTGGACTGGATCGAAAATAACCTTGAATCGCCGCTCTCGCTGGAAAAAGTGTCTGAGCGTTCAGGTTACTCCAAATGGCACCTGCAACGGATGTTTAAAAAAGAAACCGGTCATTCACTGGGTCAATACATTCGCAGCCGTAAAATGACTGAAATAGCGCAAAAATTAAAAGAGAGTAACGAGCCCATTCTTTATCTGGCAGAGCGTTACGGTTTTGAGTCTCAGCAGACGCTGACCCGGACATTCAAAAACTATTTTGATGTTCCGCCGCACAAATACCGTATGACGAATATGCATGGCGAATCGCGCTATTTGCTTCCACTCAATCAATGTAATTGCTAATCGCCAGTTAACGACGTAACCGAGGAAATCATGAAACTTCTGTCTTATGCGATGCTGGCCCTGCTGTTTGTTGTTTCGGGTCAGAGCATGGCGGAACAGACCGCGCAACCTGCCACACAGAACAGTCGCGACGCGATGATTATGCCCCCTGCGCACGATCAGTCCCCGTTCGATTTTAATCATATGGGTGCAGGCAGCGACAAGTCCGACGAATTAGGTGTGCCTTATTACAATCTGCGCAACCTGTAATTATATTGCCCCGCAACCGCGGGGCTTTTTTTAGCCCCTCACCGACGCAATTTTACGCAACCGAAAACCAAACACATTGATATACAGCCCAGCCATGATCAGTAGCGCGCCAAGTAGCTGTAATCCGCTAAGCGTTTCGTCCAGCAGTACGGCCGCACTCGCCAGACCGACAACCGGCACCAACAGCGATAGCGGCGCTACCCGCCAGGTCTCATAGCGTCCGAGTAACGAACCCCAGATGCCATAACCCACAATGGTCGCCACAAACGCCAGATACACCAGTGACAGAATGGTCGTCAAATCTATCGCCACCAGACTTTGGGTAATTTGCGCTGGACCATCGAGAAGTAATGAGGCCAGGAAGAACGGAACAATGGGGATTAACGCGCTCCATACCACCAACGACATAACGGCCGGACGCGATGTATGCTGCATGATTTTTTTGTTAAAGATATTGCCGCAGGCCCAGCTTAGCGCCGCCGCCAGCGTCAGCATAAAACCGAGCATGCCAACATGCTGACCGTTCAGACTGGCTTCAATCAGTACCAGCACACCAAATACCGCCAGCGCAATTCCTACCAGCTGTTTACCCTGCAGACGTTCACCAAAGGCGAATGCCCCCAGAATGATGGTGAAAAACGCCTGAGCCTGTAATACCAGAGAAGCTAACCCGGCAGGCATACCAAATTTGATGGCGCTGAAGAGAAACGCGAACTGTCCAAAACTAATTGTCAGGCCGTAGCCGAGTAAAAGCGAAAGCGGAATTTTCGGGCGGGCAACAAAAAAAATCGCCGGGAACGCCACCAACAAAAAGCGTAACCCTGCCAACATCAACGGCGGCATATTGTGCAAACCCACTTTAATGACAACAAAGTTCAGTCCCCAAACCACAACGACCAGTAACGCCAATAACCCGTCTTTACGCGACATACTACCGCCCCTGCAAATATTAAATTTTTGTAAACAAGTTAAAGTAACGGAAATCGTTGTACCGTAACAGATCATTAATTCAGGTAGGCCACACAGGGCATTTTCGGACAACTTATTGGGTGTACATCACACTTTTAGCATGCTATTTGTTTCTGATATCTAAAAAAAACATAACAACATGCATTGTCGGGCAGGAAAATGAATATCTCTCTGAGAAGGTCCACTCTCGCGTTACTTGCGTCATCTTTGTTATTAACCATTGGTCGTGGCGCCACGCTGCCATTTATGACGATTTACCTCAGTCGACAGTATCAACTGAGCGTCGACCTGATCGGTTATGCGATGACGGTTGCACTGACCATAGGCGTCGTCTTCAGCCTTGGCTTTGGTATTCTGGCCGACAAGTTCGATAAAAAACGCTATATGTTGCTGGCTATCTGCGGCTTTGCCTCCGGCTTTATTGCTATTCCGGTGGTGCATAACGTCGTGATAGTGGTTTTGCTCTTTGCCCTGATCAACTGCGCCTACTCCGTCTTCGCCACGGTGCTGAAAGCCTGGTTTGCCGATAACTTGTCTGCGACCAACAAAACGAAAATTTTCTCACTTAACTATACCGTGCTGAACATCGGCTGGACCGTTGGCCCGCCGCTGGGTACGCTGCTGGTTATGCAAAGCATTAACCTGCCGTTCTGGCTGGCTGCCGCCTGTTCTGCGCTACCTCTGGTGTTTATCCAGACGTGGGTAAAACGTTCACCGGCAACCGCAGAAGGTGTAAATGCCGCTGTTTGGTCCCCTTCAGTACTGCTGCGCGACAGAGCATTATTCTGGTTTACGCTGTCAGCATTTTTGGCATCATTCGTTGGCGGCGCCTTTGCATCCTGTATTTCGCAATACGTTATGGTGGTCGCCGATGGCGATTTTGCCGAGAAAGTCGTCGCGGTGGTCCTGCCCGTTAACGCCGCCATCGTAGTATCACTGCAGTACGCACTTGGTCGCAGGCTCACCGCCACGAATATCCGCCCGTTAATGACATTGGGTACAGTCTTCTTTGTCGTTGGCCTGGTCGGTTTCGCTTTCTCCGGCAACAGTCTGTTGTTATGGGGAATTTCTGCTGCCTTTTTCACTATCGGCGAAGTCATTTACGCACCGGGTGAATACATGCTTATCGACAACATCGCACCAGCAGGTATGAAAGCCAGCTATTTTTCCGCCCAGTCGTTAGGCTGGCTTGGCGCAGCGGTTAACCCATTAGTCAGCGGCGTCATTTTAACCACATTGCCACCATGGTCGCTGTTTGTGGCGCTGATAGTGGCGATCGTTCTTGCCTGGGCGCTAATGATAAAAGGCATGCGCGCCAAACCCTGGGGCCAGACGGCGGTCTGCTAGTTATTATGTTCGCGACAGAGCCACAGTCGCTCTGTCGCATACCTCAGATAGCAACCAGTCCCCGAACGCCCTCGGCCTCCATATTTTTACCGTCGCCGCTTTGAATAATGCTGCCCCGCGACATCAACAGGTATTTGTCGGCGAGCTGCTCGGCAAAATCATAGAACTGCTCCACCAGCAAAATGGCCATATCGCCGCGATGCGCCAGTTGGGAAATCACCTGACCAATCTCTTTAATCACCGACGGCTGGATCCCCTCGGTAGGCTCATCAAGGATCAACAATTGTGGGCGACTTGCCAGTGCTCGTCCAATCGCCAGTTGCTGCTGCTGCCCGCCGGACAAATCTCCGCCCCGCCGATGCTTCATTTCCTGTAAAACCGGAAAGAGCGCGTAAATATCATCCGGCACATGTCGTGCCTCCGGTGCTGAAAAACGGGAAAGGCCGAGCAGCAGATTCTCTTCTACCGTCAAACGCGGAAAAATATCACGCCCCTGCGGGACATACGCCACACCGGCCCTGACCCGCTGATGCGGCTTCCAGTGAGTGACATTTTTCTCCTGCCAGAGCACACTTCCGCTGCGGGCCGGAATAAGCCCCATCAGACACTTAAGTAGCGTTGTTTTCCCCACGCCGTTACGCCCCAGCAGACATGTCACCTCACCGATACGCGCTTCAAAGTTCACCCCGCGTAGAATATGGCTGCCACCATAATATTGATTGAGTTCTTTCACCTGCAGCATCTGCACTCCTTAACGCCCGAGATAAACTTCAATAACCTGCTCGTTGGCCTGCACTTCACGCAGACTCCCCTGAGCCAGGACACGTCCTTGATGTAATACTGTGACGCGATCGGCAATGGTTTCGACAAATCCCATATCGTGCTCAACAACCATCAGAGAGTGCTTACCGGCAAGCTGGCGAAACAGCTCCGCCGTGTATTCCGTTTCCGCATCCGTCATCCCCGCCGCGGGTTCATCCAGTAGCAGTAAATGCGGCTCCTGTACCAGCAGCATGCCAATTTCGAGAAACTGTTTTTGCCCATGCGAAAGCAGACCAGCGCGGCGGGCCCGCTCATTACCCAGCCGCAACAGCGCAAGTACTTCATCAATACGATCCCGCTGTTCGCCTGAGAGTCGTGCCCGTAGAGAACCCCAGACAGATTTATCATTTTTCAGCGCCAGCTCCAGGTTCTCTTCCACCGTTAATGCTTCAAATACCGTGGGCTTTTGAAATTTCCGTCCAATCCCCTGACGTGCAATGGCAATGGGATCCAGCGTCGTTAAGTCGGTCGACTGATCGTATATCGCACGACCACTTTGCGGCCTGGTTTTGCCGGTAATGACATCCATTAACGTTGTTTTTCCGGCGCCGTTGGGCCCGATGATGCAACGCAGTTCCCCAACCCCAATATTGAGCGTGAGATCGGTTAGCGCCTGAAAGCCATCGAAGTTAACGTTAATTTTTTCCAGCTGTAGCACCGGATCAGTCTGGTTGCGAAACCGATCCCCCGGCATCTGGCGAGTAAATAGCCCTTCATCTGGCTGCATTATTTGTCTCCCTTGCGAAACAGACCAATTACACCTCGGGGTAAAAACAGCGTAACGCCAATAAAGATCAGGCCAAGAAACAGCTGCCAGTATTCCGGCATGATGACGGTAAACAGGCTTTTCGCGCCATTCACCAACACGGCGCCGAATACCGGGCCGATCAGGGTTCCACGTCCGCCGAGGGCAACCCAAATCGCCGCTTCAATCGAGTTGGTCGGCGACATTTCGCTAGGGTTAATGATCCCCACCTGCGGAACATACAGCGCTCCTGCCAGGCCGCACAGTACAGCGGAAAGCGTCCACACCAGTAACTTGAAACCTTTCGGATCGTAACCACAGAACATCAGACGGTTCTCTGCATCGCGCACGGCAGTCAGAATACGGCCGAACTTACTGCGGGCCAGCGCCTGTCCCAGCCATAATGCCAGCACCAGCAGCATGACCGTCGCCAGAAACAGCGCGATACGGGTTGAGGTGGCGGTTACCGGGAATCCCAGAATGGTGGTAAAGCCGGTAAAACCGTTATTTCCCCCAAAACCCGTTTCGTTGCGAAAAAACAGCAGCATTCCTGCGAAAGTCAGGGCCTGGGTCATGATAGAGAAATAGACCCCTTTGATTTTTGACCGAAAGGCAAACCAACCGAATACCAGCGCCAGCAGGCCAGGAACCAGAACGACCAGCAGGAGCGCCCAGATAAAATGTTGCGTCCCCCACCAAAACCACGGCAACTCGCTCCACGACAGGAATGACATGAAGGCCGGTAATCCTTCGCCAGAGGCCTGGCGCATCAGGTACATTCCCATCGCATACCCTCCCAGCGCAAAGAAAATACCGTGTCCCAGCGAGAGCATGCCGGCATAGCCCCACACCAGATCCAGCGCGACCGCGACAATGGCATAACAGAGAATTTTCCCGGCCAGCGTTAGCGTCCACACCGATATAGCCAGCGGATGGTCCGCAGGTAACAGCGCAAGAAACGGCAGAGTAATCAACGCCAGCAATAACCCCAGCCCCAGGATGCGCGTCGCGCGTGGCGCTTTACGCGCCAGCGTTAATGTCATTGGCATCGTCATCAGTCAATAACCCTCCCTTTTAGCGCGAACAACCCCTGCGGACGTTTCTGAATAAACAGAATAATCAGCACCAGAATCATGATTTTGCCTAGAACCGCCCCCACCTGAGGCTCCAGAATTTTATTGAAGATCCCCAGTCCAAACGCCGCGGCCACGCTCCCGGCGAGTTGTCCCACGCCGCCCAGCACCACAACCAGAAACGAATCGATAATGTAGCTTTGCCCCAATTCCGGTCCTACGTTGCCCAACTGCGAGAGCGCTACGCCCCCCAGCCCGGCAATGCCTGAACCAAGGCCAAAGGCCAGCATATCGACGCGTCCGGTAGGTACGCCGCAGCAGGCCGCCATATTGCGATTTTGCGTCACGGCACGTACGCGCAGCCCCAGACGCGTTTTATTCAACAACAGCCAGGTGAAAAACAGCACCAGAATGGCAAAGCCAAGCACCACAATTCGGTTCCACGGTAAAATCAGATTGGCATAAACCTGAATCCCCCCTGAAAGCCATGCCGGATTGGCGACTTCCAGGTTTTGCGCGCCGAAGGACATACGCACCAACTGGATGAGCATCAGGCTGATCCCCCAGGTCGCCAGCAGCGTTTCGAGAGGACGCCCGTATAAATGGCGGATCACCCCGCGCTCAAGCAGCATTCCCACCGCCGCGGTAAGTAAAAAGGCAACCGGCAGCGCAATAACCGGATACCAGGCTAGCCATTGCGGGAAAAACTGGCTCATCAGCTGTTGTACCATCCAGGTACAGTAAGCCCCGAGCATTAACATCTCGCCATGCGCCATATTAATGACGCCGAGTAATCCATAGGTTATAGCCAGACCCAATGCCGCCAGCAGCAAAATAGAACCCAGCGATAGCCCCATAAAGGCCTGTCCAAGAAGATCGCCAACCTTCATACGATGTGCGATGGAATTCAGGCTTTCGCCAGCGGCAGCACGCACGCGGGTATCGGGTTCATGTTCAGCCCGGGTGAATGGTTGCAGGCGCGCCTGAGTTTCAGGATCATTTGACGCCCCTAATAGTTCGATTGCCTGACGCCTGACCTCCGGCGAGGAACTGTTCAGCTGCAGATTTGCCAGTGCAATAGCCAGCGCGGATTTCACATCACCATTTGACTCCTGAGCCAGTCGTTGCTGTAAAAACGGCAGCATACCCGGCTGTGCATCACGCTGTAATGTACGAGCTGCCTCTAACCTTAATGTGACACTGTCACTTAAAAGCTGATGAACGGCCTGCGTTCCTGCCACCAGATTACGCAGGCGGTTAGTCAGGCGAATTTTTTTTAGCTCGCCGTTTGGGGTTGTCGCTGTTCCTAACGGTTGTGCGTGCGAGCCGTTCATGATGAAGGTATTTTTCGCGTTATCAGTCAGCAGATTCTCATCTCGCAACGCGCTGAGCAGCGGGATGCGCTGAACATCGGGATTCACCGCCCATTGTTCAAGCAAGGCGGCCTGCTGAGTTCGATTTGCGGCTGTAAAGGTATCGGCATCTGATGCCTGTGCTATCCATGGCAAAAACCACGTCAGCAACAACACACCACGAATAAAGCGCATAGCTTTCATGAGCGTTCTCCAAAGCGGTACCCTCCCGCAGGAGGGCACACGATCAGTTGCTGGCGGTTTTCACAGGCTGTTCAGATTTTTTATCATTACCAGCGATGTACGGACTCCATGGCTGGGCGCGGACCGGCTCATCGGTTTGCCATACCACGTTAAACTGGCCATTGCCCTCAATCTCGCCAATCATGACGGGTTTATGCAGGTGATGGTTGGTCGCATCCATGGTCAGGGTAAAGCCTGATGGCGCAGCGAAGGATTGCCCCGCCATTGCAGCGCGAACTTTATCCACATCGGTCGTTCCGGCTTTTTCTACCGCCTGCGCCCACATATGGAGGCCAACATACGTAGCTTCCATGGGGTCGTTTGTCACCACCGATTCAGCATTTGGTAATTTGTGCGCTTTGGCATACGCCCGGTAATCCGCGACAAACTTCTTGTTGGCAGCGTTATCGACGGACTCAAAGTAGTTCCAGGCTGCGAGGTTGCCCACCAGCGGTTTGGTATCAATACCGCGTAACTCCTCCTCACCCACGGAGAATGCCACCACAGGAACATCGGTAGCTTTCAGGCCCTGGTTGGCCAACTCTTTATAGAATGGAACGTTAGAATCGCCGTTGATGGTTGATACCACCGCCGTTTTTCCCCCTGCAGCGAATTTTTTAATACTGGCGACAATGGTCTGGTAATCGCTGTGTCCGAAAGGGGTGTACACCTCTTCGATGTCTTTATCGGCAACTCCTTTTGAGTGCAAAAAGGCGCGTAAAATTTTGTTGGTCGTACGCGGATAAACATAATCCGTGCCCAGCAGGAAGAAGCGTTTCGCGCTGCCGCCGTCCTCACTCATCAGATACTCAACCGCAGGGATCGCCTGCTGGTTGGGGGCTGCGCCGGTATAGAAGACGTTAGGCGACATCTCCTCACCTTCATATTGCACTGGGTAAAACAGCAGACCGTTCAATTCTTCAAATACTGGTAGAACCGATTTACGCGAAACCGATGTCCAGCAGCCAAAAACTGCCGCTACCTTATCCTGACTCAGCAACTGCCTTGCTTTTTCAGCAAATAAGGGCCAGTTCGAGGCTGGGTCAACCACCACCGGTTCCAGCTTTTTACCCAACACACCGCCCTGAGCATTAATTTCATCGATGGTCATCAACGCCACATCTTTTAGCGGCGTTTCGGATATGGCCATCGTGCCGGATAAAGAATGCATGATGCCAACTTTGATGGTGTCGGCTGCCTGAACGCTAAAACTCACGCCCATTGCTACAACAGAGGCAGAAAGTGCAAAAGCTTTTAAAAATGTACGACGCTGCATAGTTTCACTCCTGAAATTAAACTTGCTGAAAGCTCCGGTGCAGCCGGGCAGACAAAACGGTGCAAATTAAAGGTGTTCAGAAGTGATAAGGCAAAAACGATGCCAGATATTAAAACATCATATAAAATCAACAGATTAGCATCTCGCGCACAAAAATCAGTATTACATTTTCCCGCCAAACGGGTTAATCAAACAAAAAATTGAACCACCATGAGACAACTCTGCATTATAAACGTGCAACAATCTGTGTCAGCAGCACACTGTCATAGCAGCGTCTCAGGGTTTAAAAACAGGATTATTTGTGCGCAGATAAATGTGTCTCGTCACTATTATTTATTTTATTCGACGTGCTCATGTCAAAAATTTACTTTTCAGCCGAAATAATCACACAGTTCAGCCTTTGTTTAAGATTGAATTGCTACTATAGTCATAAGCGAGGTGAACTTAAGGTAAGAGAGGAAACTCACAGATAAAGGAGCATTTACTATGCTGGGTAATATGAATATTTTTATGGCTGTTCTGGGAATTATTTTATTTTCCGGTTTCCTGGCCGCGTATTTTAGCCACAGATGGGATGATTGATGAACGGAGATAGTCCTGCACCGACCCGGCCCCTTGTTGCGTAGCTGCACAAGGGGCCATTTTTTTGCCCAAATCGCGCTCGTGGTACCTTTTTCCTGATTTACAGATAAAAAAAACCGCCGGATAAACCAGCGGTAAATGCTTGCATGGATAGATTTGTGTTTTGCTTTTATACGCTATCTGGCAATTCCCTGCGAAGATAACGGATAGTCAGCTAACCTATCATCAACAACCCCAATGAAAGTTAAACGAAACGCAACTACCTCAAAGCGTTTTCGAAAACTCACGCACTGAGGGAATACGAGGTCCCGTCATTGGTGTCCACCAACGCGATCTGCTCATTTTCATCCATAAACATACAGCGATTTCTGCCGGTCTGTTTCCCCTGATACATCGCCCTGTCAGCCCGACCAAGCGCGGTATCCAGCGTTTCACCCGGTTGAACCCGGGTTATGCCAGCCGTTACCGTGATAGCGATCTCTCCATCAGAGTAGGGAATTTTTTTCTGACCAATCAAACGACAAAGTCTCAAACCCGCCTGGCATGCCTGCTCGTCCGTTTTTGTTCTGATGATGATAATGAACTCTTCTCCACCGTAGCGGTACGCCACCTCATCATATCGCGTCCATGACAATAAATTTGATGCCAGAGCCCGCAATACAACGTCACCAACCAAATGGCCGTAGGTATCGTTAACGTATTTAAAACGATCGATATCTAACAACAATATATAGAGATTAAGCGGTTCGGCATCGAGCAACTGCCGCTCAAAAGACTCATCGAGCATTCTTCTGCCAGGTAAACCTGTTAATACATCGATATTACTGCGGATATTCAATAAATATATTTTGTAGTCCATTACAGATGAGGTAAATGCCAGCAGCGCGTCCTGGAAACTGTCGAAATGCCATGAATGACTACGTTTCTCCACTATAGCCAATAGCAACTCCTTGCCTAATAAATGCATCTTTTCGTGGGTGGCATTTATCTTGCTTACGTAACTACAATCATCCTCATTGTACCGCGATTGATTATTAAGCCACTGTCCAAATCGACAAATACAATGCGAGTTTTCACCCACAATATCCGGCTGTGTAACATCTGA
This sequence comes from Citrobacter sp. ABFQG, assembly GCF_004322975.1. Taxonomy (NCBI): domain Bacteria; kingdom Pseudomonadati; phylum Pseudomonadota; class Gammaproteobacteria; order Enterobacterales; family Enterobacteriaceae; genus Citrobacter; species Citrobacter sp. ABFQG. Next base: position 3,067,118 of record NZ_CP036435.1, on the reverse strand, counting down.
AGACACCACGCAGCGGAACATTGTCACTAACCATTTGTAGTGGGCATCAATGGACTTGTTCAACTCAATCAAAATTGCATCTATTTCCTTCGTATTTCTCATCATCACGTTCTCTCTCCCTGTTCGAGCGTTTCTGATGGAATTATCTTAACGATAAAAAAGAAAATTTATGTAAATTTTTTAATAGTAATTAATAAGCCGCGATTAACAATAGCATTGCGCTATGCCACTGGTCGCGGCATAGCGAGTATCGCCGACTCAGTTCATACCTGGCTCAAATTGGTCGCGGTTCATTGAGCCTTTTATTTTCGCGGATAGATAAAAACCGATAAGAAAGCTGATGTGTATGCCTTAAGCTTTTTATAGCTATGAATGTCCAGTGTCAGTGATGCTACCGTCAGAGTTGTTACGGTCAGGATAAAAATTACAATATCCTCTGCTGTCGCCAGTGGCCAATTCTCAAAGTAGGTTTGCAGACTGTTAAGGACGATTTTATCAACAAGTTCTGTACGTTCAGGCATGTTTAAGACCTCTATGAAGTTCAACGTTTTGGAACAATGATTGTCGCACAGAGTAAAAGTAACTTTTTCCGGTAAGGACGTTAAATTGCAGGGTTCTTTTCTTAGATAATTCAAATAAACGGGCATCACATCCGGTTGTTGATGCGCGAAGCGACAGTAAGCAGCAGGCCGGATGGCGCTTCGCTATCCGGCCTACTGCGTAATTCCCTTTTCATCACAATGATGAATTTATCGGCATCATTATGATTAACTAAGCTGAATTGAGGACTTTCCCCCTCTGAACAAACCTTACGCGCTCAAACCACGATGTTCCAGCATCGACTCCATTCGTGGTTCTCGTCCACTCCACTGGCGATAGAGTTCAGCTAAATCAGTGCTATTTCCGCGGGACAAAATCGCTTCACGGAATTTCTGCCCGTTTTCACGGGTTAATCCGCCCTGCTCTACAAACCATTGATAACCGTCATCGGCCAGCATTTGCGTCCACAGATAGGCGTAATAACCCGCGGCATAACCGCCGCCGAAGATATGGGCAAAATAACTGCTGCGATAACGTGGTGGCACGGCCTTGAGATCCAAACCTTCTGCTGCCAGCGCCTGCTGTTCAAATTGATCGACCGAAAGAGATAACGCGCTATTTTCCAGACCGTGCCAGCGCATATCCAGCAATGCAGCACTGAGCAGTTCGGTCATGTCGTAACCTTTGTTAAACAGGCTGGCCTGCTGCATTTTATCTCGCAACGCCTGCGGCATTTGCTCCCCGGTAACAACATGACGAGCAAAACGAGCGAAGACCTGCGGATGACTCGCCCAGTGTTCGTTAATCTGCGAAGGAAATTCAACAAAATCACGCGGAGTGTTGGTCCCTGAAAGCGTGGCGTAACGCTGAGTGGCGAACAGACCGTGCAACGTGTGCCCAAACTCATGAAATAACGTAATAACATCATCCCACAATAACAATGCAGGCTGACCTTTTGCCGGTTTTTGATAATTACACACGTTGTAAATAACCGGCCGGGTTTCATTGAGTTGCGATTGCTCAACAAAATTGCCCATCCAGGCACCACCGCTTTTCGATTCCCGGGCAAAGAAATCGCCGTAAAATAACGCCAGACCTACGCCATCGTGATCAAATATTTCCCATACCCTAACATCCGGGTGATAAACAGGAATATCGAACCGTTCTATAAATTTTATGCCAAAGAGTTGATTTGCCGTCCAGAAAACGCCTTCGTTCAGCACCGTATCAAGGGCAAAGTAAGGTTTGAGCTGCGCCTCATCCAGAGCATATTTCTCACGACGAACCTGCTCAGCATAAAATGCCCAGTCCCAGGCCTCGACGTTAAATTGCCCCTGTTCGTGATTGATAACATTCTGGATTTCGGCCTGTTCATCTAATGCCCGAGCTCGCGCAGCAGGAACAATCGCCCGCATGAAAGTCAGTGCAGCTTCCGGTGTTTTTGCCATCTGGTCGGCAATTTTCCATGCAGCGTAATTGGAAAAACCGAGTAGTTTCGCCTGCTGCATCCGGATCTCGACCAGTCGCTGAATAATAGCCCGAGTATCGTTAGCGTCATTGTTTTCTGCTCTCGTCCATCCGCGGGTGAACAGACTTTCACGGGTATGGCGATCGCGTAACGCCGCAAGCGCTGGTTGCTGAGTCGTGTTCAATAGCGGGATAACCCAACGCGCGTCGAGCCCTTTCTCTCTTGCAGCTTCAGCGGCAACGGCAATTTCCTCAGCGCTGAGTCCCTCCAGATAACGTGCATCATCCACCACCAGAGCACCGGACTTGTTCGCTGCCAGCAGCCGTTGGTTAAACTGGCTGGTCAGCGTGGCGGACTCTGTATTGAGCGCTTTAAGGTTCGCTTTATCAGTCTCATTCAGACATGCGCCGGCCAGTACAAAACGCTGGTGGATGACCTCCAGCAAGCGTAATGATTCGCTTTCCAGCCTCAGAGAACCTCTCCGTTGCCAGACAGCGTCAACGCGCGAGAAGAGTGATTCATTGAGATAGATATCATTGGCAAGGCTCGCCAGTTCCGCGGAAAACTCTTCGTCAAGGTGCTGTAGTTCATCGTTGGTGTGCGCCGCCGTCATCGCGAAGAAAACGCTGGTTACGCGTGTCAACAAAGCGCCGCTTTGTTCAAGCGCCAGCAACGTATTGGCAAAATCAGGGGCTAGCGGGTTTTGCACAATCGCCTCGATCTCTGCACGTTTTTGCCGCACGCCTTCATCGAACGCTGGGCGATAGTGCTGCACCTCTATCTGATCAAACTGCGGGGCCTGATACGGCAACGTGCTGTGACTTAAAAAAGGATTCGTTAACAACATCTTTCACTCCTGAAAACGATTTGTTTACCAGAGTAGACTTCCCTGGAATCAACCGCAATCGCGTTACGCAGGAATAGCTCTGAACGGAAATGACGTGCTATGGTAGTACTACATAAAAAGCGTTGAGGAACAGTGAGATGATCGTTTTAGTAACCGGAGCAACCGCAGGTTTTGGTGAGTGCATTACGCGTCGTTTTATTGAGAATGGGCATAAAGTTATTGCCACCGGACGCCGCCAGGAGCGCCTGCAGGAACTGAAAGAGGAATTGGGTGACCGCCTCTATACCGCGCAACTGGACGTACGTAATCGTGCATCAATTGAAGAGATGCTGGACGCCCTCCCTGCTGAATGGCGCAATATTGATGTTCTGGTCAACAACGCAGGTCTGGCGCTGGGCCTTGAGCCTGCCCATAAGGCCAGCGTTGAAGACTGGGAAAATATGATCGACACCAACAACAAGGGGCTGGTTTATATGACCCGTGCCGTTCTGCCAGGCATGGTTGAACGCAACCGCGGTCATATTATCAATATCGGTTCTACAGCGGGCAGTTGGCCATACGCTGGCGGTAACGTCTACGGTGCGACCAAAGCATTTGTTCGCCAGTTTAGCCTGAATTTACGTACTGATTTACACGGCACTGCCATTCGCGTTACCGACATCGAACCGGGTCTGGTTGGCGGTACGGAATTCTCTAATGTCCGTTTCAAAGGTGATGATGCCAAAGCTGAAAAAGCCTACGAAAATACCACGGCGCTGACCCCGCAAGATGTCACAGAAGCGGTATGGTGGGTGGCTTCTTTACCGGCTCATGTCAATATCAACACCCTTGAAATGATGCCTGTCACACAGTCTTTTGCCGGGCTGAGTATTCATCGGAGCTAATTTATCTGCCCGGCCTTGCGCCGGGTATAGATAGCCTGAAAGAAGTGATAAAATATCCGGGTTAACTCTCTAAAAAGTAAGAATGAATGACCGTAGAAACGCAGCTCAACCCTACACAGCCAGTAAATCAACAGATTTACCGTATTCTTCGCCGTGATATCGTGCATTGTCTGATAGCACCCGGTACACCGCTGTCTGAGAAAGAGGTTTCCGTACGCTTTAATGTGTCACGCCAGCCGGTACGAGAAGCATTCATCAAACTGGCAGAAAACGGTCTGATTCAGATCCGCCCACAGCGTGGCAGCTATGTGAACAAGATTTCGCTGTCGCAGGTGCAAAATGGTTGTTTTGTCCGCCAGGCGATTGAATGTGCCGTGGTACGCCGCGCCGCATCGCTGATCAACGACCAACAGTGCTATCAGCTTGAACAAAATTTGCATCAGCAGCGCATAGCAATTGACCGAAAACAGATCAATGATTTCTTCCAGCTTGATGATGAGTTTCATCAGAAACTGGCTTTAATCGCCGAGTGCCAACTCGCCTGGGATACCGTTGAGAATATAAAGGCTACAATTGACCGCGTTCGTTATATGAGCCTGGATCATATTTCCCCGCCTGAAATGCTGTTACGCCAGCATCACGATATCTTTGCCGCCCTTGAGAAACATGATGGCGATGCGGTCGAGCGCGCAATGATGCTCCATCTCCAGGAAATTGGTGAGTCCGTTCAGCTTATTCGTCAGGAAAATAGCGACTGGTTCAGCGAAGATTAATACTACGCTCGCCTCACACCGGGGTGAGTTTCTCCTGCGTTTTCCCCTCTCCTGCATAACTGCATAAAAAAAGCTGTGATTTTGATCGAAAACAAAAAAAATCCTTAACGAGAAGCGTATTTATATTGCGCCCGTTACGTGGGACTAAAAGCCCACGGGCTTTGACGGTAAGTTGGAAAGGAGAAAACACCATGAAAACATACGATCGTAACCGTAACGCAATCACCACTGGCAGCCGCGTCATGATCAGCGACACCGGGCTCACAGGCCGTATTACAGCGATAGATACCGATGGCCTGACCGCTGAGCAGATTCGCCGCGGAAAAACAGTGGAAATCGAAGGGTGTGAAGGCAAATATGCCCCCCTCGAGCTGATTCGTTTAGGCATGAACTAATTGGTGTGAATGCCAGAAAACACAGCGCCATCTGGCCCGTTGAAAGCCAGATGGCGACATAAAACATAATCTTCGTTACTTCAGTTTTGCTGCATACTTCGCAACCGTCGCCTTCGCCCCTTCAGCCAGTAAAGCAAGATATGCTTGTGTAACCTGGTTTTTGAACAATTCAACCTGCGGCAGTTCACGACCAAAGATAGCATCGATCGCCAGCAGCGCCTGAACGCGCTCTTCGCCCTCGTTACTGCTACGCACCGCATTCTGGATCACGGGCAACAGCGGATCGCTAATTTCAATCGCCTGGCCCTGCTCATCCACACCGCCGACGTAGCGCATCCAGCCCGCCACGCCCAGCGCCAGTAAATCAAAGTGACTGCCGTTTACAATGTGCCAACGAACGGAATCAAGCATACGCTGCGGCAATTTTTGGCTTCCGTCCATAGCGATCTGCCAGGTACGATGACGCAGTGCCGGGTTGCTGTAACGCTCAATTAACAGATCGGCATAACGTTGTAGATCAACACCTTTTACTTTCAGCGTGGGTGCTTGTTCCTGCAACATCAACGCACGAGCAGCAAGACGATAGTTTTCATCATCCATACAATCATTAATGTGTTGATAACCGGCCAGATAACCAAGATAAGCCAGGAAAGAGTGGCTGCCGTTGAGCATACGCAGTTTCATCTCTTCAAACGGAATGACATCTGCCACCAGCTCCGCACCTGCCTTCTCCCATTCAGGGCGACCGGCGACAAAGTTATCTTCGATAACCCACTGACGGAACGGCTCACATGCCACACCTGCCGGGTCGCGTACGCCAGTGATGTGTTCAATTTTGTCCAGTGTCTCTGGGGTAACTGCCGGGACAATTCGGTCAACCATGGTCGACGGGAACGTCACATGTTGTTCGATCCACGCAGCCAGTTCTTCATCCACCGCTCTGGCATACGCGGTGACAACACTACGCATTACATGACCGTTTTCAGGCATGTTGTCGCAGGACATCACAGTAAAGGCGGCTAAACCTGCCGCTTTGCGGCGTGCCAAAGCCTCAACCACTACGCCTGGCGCAGTTTTTGGCTGTTTTGGGTTTTGCAGATCGGCGGCAATCATTGGATTGTCTAACATCAGTTGACCGGTCGCCGGAGAATGGCAGTATCCTTTCTCCGTTATGGTCAGGGAAACGATCGCGACCTGTGGTTCACACATCGCTGCCAGTACGCTTTCCAGACCATCAACCTGCGCATGCAATGCATTTTTCACCACGCCCACGACTCTCGCAGTCCAGGCATCAGCAGACATCTCTGCAACGGTATACAGATTATCTTGCTGTTTCAGATCGAAAATCTGCTGCTCGCCGCCAATCAGATTCACTTCGCAGTAGCCCCAGTCACTGCCGTGATCTGCAGCCAAAATGTCAGCGTAAACCCCCTGATGTGCGCGGTGAAACGCGCCAAACCCAAGATGAACAATACGCGGAACCAGTTTTGTACGATCGTAGTCAGGAAGTGCAGCCTTTGCCGCTAAGAGCTTGTTTTGCATGGTATGGCCTACTTATAAATGAAATCAGGACTGTTCCAGAGTAACGCCTGTATGGTTGTATGTTTTGATTTGCATTAAGCTTTTTATGATTGGTATGACATCAACATCTAAGCTATATACCACCTGAAAGATGAATATGGCGGCACACTGCCGCCAAAGAAGATTAGTGTTTCTGCCACTGCTGGTATTCACGTTTTAGTCTCTGCGGCGCGGTTTCAGGCATCATTAGCAAACCAATGACTGAGATGACGCCTAGTACAATCACGTAGGTTGCCAGTCCATAATAATGCCCACCAGTAACCTGCAGAATCTTCACAGCCACCAGCCCCAGGATCCCACTACCTATCAGCGATCCTAACTGCCAAATTAATGCAATACCGCTACAGCGAATGTGCGTAGGGAAAAGCTCCGGGAAATAAGAGGCCTGAGGCGCATAGCACATACTATGTCCAAAACTCAGAACCAGAATCATCACAAGCTGTGTTAGCCAGAAATTATCCTGATTAATTGCCAGGAAGAATGGAATAATCATAACAACCTGAAGAAGCGCACCCATAATATAGACGGGTTTACGCCCAATTCTGTCACACAGCGATCCCATTAGAGGTATGGCAACAATTTCTATTATCACTGCGACAATCATTGTCTCCATCAAGATATTTGCATCAAGATTATTTGCTTTACCGTAAGCAAGGACAATCACAGTAAACATAGCAAATGTGCAAGCTTCAATAAGCTTAGCGCACACTCCCTTAACAACAATACCAGGGAAATCACGAATGACTTCGACTAATGGTCGCGATTCTTCTGCTTTTGTCTCCCTAATCTGAGCAAAGACTGGTGACTCATCAATTTTTAAGCGGATAAACAGCCCAACAATAACCAGTAGCAGGCTTAACAGGAACGGTATACGCCACCCATTATCCATCATTGCCTCTGGAGAAAGCGTGGCATTCAACAACGCAAAGAGTGCCAAAGGCAGAAGGAAGCCAACCGGAGCGCCGATTTGAACCCAACTGGAGAAAAAACCACGATGCTTGGGTTCAGAGTATTCAGCAGTCATCAGTACTGCACCGGCTTGTTCACCTCCAACACCAAAGCCTTGTAATACACGAATAAAAATAAGTAAAGCTGGGGCCCATACACCTATTTTTTCGTATGTAGGTAACAAGCCAATACAGAATGTCCCTAAGCCAACGATTAATATCGTAATCACCAGAGCTTTTTTGCGTCCAACTTTATCGCCAATATGTCCAAAGACAATTCCGCCTAATGGTCTTGCGAGGAAACCAACAGCATAGGTAGCAAAAGCCGCGAGTGTACTAATTAACGGATCATCACTTGGGAAAAATAAATGGCCAAAAAAGAGTACAGCTGCTGTGCCATATGCAAAAAAATCATAATACTCAGCAGCAGTACCAATTGCGGATGCTGAAGCCACTCGGCGAATAATGGGCTTATTATCTACGTTGTTTTTAATATCGACTGAACTAACCATAAGTTTAACCTTCTGTAGGGTATTGGGTTAATCAACATCTTTCGTACGTAAAATTTATATTTACCAGTTCCACAGCGTGCCATCTTCCAGGCGAGCAACAGGCAGATATGCAGGGTCATACGGATATTTCGCCGCCAGTTTTTCGTCAAACTCGATCCCAAGGCCGGGTTTGTCTCCTGGGTGCATATAGCCGTTATCAAAGGTCCAGTTATGTGGGAACACTTCCAGCATCTGCTCGGAATAGCCCATATATTCCTGTACGCCAAAGTTCGGCACCCACAGATCAAAATGCAGCGCGGCGGCCATGCACACAGGCGATAGATCGGAAGGTCCATGTGAACCGGTACGTACCTGATACAGCGACGCGAAATCAGCAATCCGGCGCATACCGGTGATACCACCCGCATGGGTGATGGTGGTGCGGATATAGTCGATCAATTGTTCTTCGATCAGCTGTTTGCAGTCCCAGATGCTATTGAACACTTCCCCTACCGCAATCGGCGTGACGGTATGCTGGCGGATCAGGCGGAAGCACTCCTGGTTTTCAGCTGGGGTTGGGTCTTCCATCCAGAACAGACGGTATTGCTCAATGCTTTTGCCAAAACGGGCCGCTTCAATTGGCGTCAGACGGTGATGCATGTCGTGCAGGAGATGTTCGTTGAAACCGAATTTATCGCGCACGGCTTCAAACAGTTTTGGCGTGAAATCGAGATATTTCTCCGTTGACCATAACTGTTCTTCCGGCCATTGCCCTTTAGTGGCAGGTTCATAGGCCAGTCCTTTGCCTTTAGACATACCGTAAGTGGTTTTCATGCCCGGTACGCCACACTGTACGCGAATCGCTTTAAAACCCATTTCTTTATGACGCGCATAATCTTCCAGTACGTCATCCACGGTATGGCCAGTGGTGTGGCAATAAACCATAACTCCTTCACGAGAAGCACCGCCGAGTAACTGGTACAACGGCATATTGGCTGCTTTCGCTTTGATGTCCCACAATGCCATATCCACTGCGGAAATCGCCGACATGGTGACCGGCCCACGACGCCAGTACGCGCCTTTGTAGAAAAACTGCCAGATATCCTCAATACGATGCGCATCACGACCAATAAGCTGCGGGCACACGTGATCTTTCAGATACGACGCCACGGACAGCTCGCGTCCATTTAACGTGGCATCTCCCAGCCCGGTGATCCCATCTTCTGTCGTAATTTTCAACGTCACAAAATTACGCCCAGGACAGGTAACAAAAACATCAGCCCCAACAATCTTCATTTCTTATTCCCTACATCTGTTCTTGTGATGCAGGAAATTTACTCAACTGAGCTACTACCATACAAGTATAAAGATCAAAAAAGCACTGCTTGATCACAAAAAAAGGCGCTATGCGCGCCCCCATCCAGCCACAATGATCAACATGCCGCACAACGCCACCAGCGCGCCAGACCAGTCATACAAACTGAGTTTTACACCATCGACAATGCGTAGCCATAACAGCGCGGTCACCACGTAAACACCGCCATAGGCTGCGTATACACGCCCGCTGGCTGCCGGATGCAGTGTCAGCAACCAGACGAATAAAGCCAGTGACACCCCCGCGGGTATCAGTAACCAGGCTGTAGCCCCTCGCTTAAGCCAAAGCCAGGGTAAAAAGCAGCCAATGATTTCGCATAACGCGGTGACGAAAAAAAGAAATGTGGTCTTAAGCATTGATGTTATTCAGTTACCTTCGGTTTAACTATGATACGACAGAATCTCGTTAGCGTATCCATATCCACCGGGTGGGTATGCCCGCAAACCGGAATAGTGTAGAATTTAACCCTGTTTTATCGTTTTTACCCTTTCCCATAAAAGGAATTCGCCATGAAAATTACACTGACCAAACGCCTGTGCCTGACGGCTATGCTGACGCTGGCTGCGGCTGTGTACACCTCTTCCGCATTTGCTGAAACCAGTAAACTGGTCATTGAATCCGGGGACAGTGCGCAAAGTCGTCAACAAGCAGCAATGGAAAAGGAACAATGGAACGATACGCGTCAGCTTCGCCAGAAAGTCAACAAACGTGCAGAGAAAGAGTGGGACAAAGCCGATACAGCCTTTGATAGCCGTGATAAATGCGAACAGAGCGCTAATATTAATGCGTACTGGGAACCTAACACATTGCGCTGCCTTGACCGCCGTACTGGCCGCACCGTTGCCCCATAATCATTGCACTTTGAAGGATATTGAAAGGATACGATATGACTAGCGCCCTCAGTGTTAAGTTGCGCCCGCTGGAGCGTGAAGATTTACGATTCGTCCATCAGCTTGATAATAACGCCAGCGTAATGCGTTACTGGTTTGAAGAACCTTACGAAGCGTTTGTTGAGCTGTCAGACCTGTATGACAAACACATTCACGACCAAAGCGAACGTCGCTTTGTGGTGGAATGCGACGGTGAAAAAGCCGGACTCGTGGAACTGGTTGAAATTAACCATGTGCACCGACGGGCGGAATTCCAGATCATTATTTCCCCTGATTATCAGGGCAAAGGTCTGGCTTCCCGGGCTGCTAAGCTGGCGATGGATTACGGCTTTACCGTACTCAATTTATATAAGCTGTATCTGATCGTTGATAAAGAGAACGAAAAAGCTATCCACATCTACCGTAAACTTGGCTTTATGGTCGAAGGCGAGCTGATTCATGAATTCTTTATCAACGGCCAATACCGCAACACTATACGTATGTGTATCTTCCAGCAGCAGTATCTGGCAGAACATAAAACGTCAGGTCCTAACCTGCTGCAACCTACCGCTCAATAAAGTCTGACTAATAGTACGCGATGGTGTTTTCAATTGAGTAATGGTGTTCAACTGCCGGCTTCACGCTCTCGTCAACGATAACGAGCTGGCAGTTGACCGGATTTGCGTATTTATCGTATTTGCACGTTTGTTTGACGTTGCCTACCGGATGATTGTTGAGCAGGCTCACCGCGGTGTAATCCAGCTTCTTCAACGGGTCGACCGACGGTTTGGCATCAACCTGTAAGGTATTGTCCTTATTAACGGTTGTTTTACCCAGCGGGTAGCCTTCCGCATCATATCTATATTGCACCTTCATCTCTTTCCCCGTGGCAGAAACGACAAAACCGTTATCGTCGGTATCCCACACCACTCCTGCCGCAGGCAGTTCCGCCAGTTGGCATTTGCCCTGTAAACGGATCCGTTTTTCCAGCGTTTCGGCATCCCGGTAGTAGTTTGCATCCAGGACCAGCGCCATACCGGTATTGTTTTCAATATCGTGCAGTTCAAGCGTATCGAAACACCCTTCCTGTGACAGCGTACCAACGACACGCTTAGTGACCTCACCTTTATCATTGAGCAGCGTCTGGCTGAAATCTTTCACCGGCCCACGCAGCGGGTCGAAATCAAATTCATTGGAAAAACTGGCCATTTCCGGCGTAAAGGAAACCAGCCCTTTGGCGTTATCACAGCCAACCAGCACGACGCACAGGAAACCTAACAGGGTCTGTTTCTTCACATTTTTCACCGGGATAAGAAGATAATTCTCAATCATATTAGCAAATACAGTTATTTACACCAGAAATGCTAATCTTAGTTTAAGTCGATCATAAAGGAGCTGATGATGAAATACATACCAGGAATTGCCGCGATCATGTTGGTAGTCGCTTCCCCGCAGGTTCTGGCGGCACCCGCGTCATGCGAACGCGTAAAAAGCGATATCGAACAACGCATCATCAATAATGGTGTAGCTGAATCCAGCTTCACGCTGAATATAGTCCCCAACGATCAGGCCGATCAACCTGACTCACAGGTAGTCGGACATTGTGCAAATGATACGCACAAAATTCTCTATACCCGGACCAACAGCGGCAACGCCCCCGCCAATAGCACATCTGCACAAGACGGACACGTCGTCGAACCGCAATAAATCTCACCCTCCGTGCGCGGAGGGTTACTCCAGTTTGATATGCATTAAGATGACATACTCATAAATGGGTAAACTCACTCCATTATTAGCATGCTATTAATTTCGCTGTAGAGATTAATATATAGCGATAACTATAATGGAGTGAGTTATGTCTGATACTGAGCAATATGGAGGCATCAGCCGCAGGACGTTAGTGAAATCCTCGGCTATCGGTTCGCTTGCGCTTGCCGCAGGCGGGCTGTCATTACCTTTTGGAATGCGCACCGCCGCCGCTGCGGTACAACAGGCGATACAACCGGCTGAAGAGAAAGTGGTTTGGGGCGCGTGTTCCGTAAACTGCGGCAGCCGTTGTGCCCTGCAACTCCACGTCAAAGATGACGAAGTCGTATGGGTGGAGTCCGATACGACCGGAGACGATCTTTATGGTCAGCACCAGGTTCGTGCCTGTCTGCGTGGGCGTTCAATCCGCCGACGGATCAATCATCCGGATCGCCTGAATTATCCGATGAAGCGCGTAGGCAAACGTGGTGAGGGAAAATTCGAACGTATAACCTGGCAGGAAGCGCAGGATACCATCAGTGACAGTTTAAAAAATACCGTGGAGAAATACGGTAATGAAGCCGTTTATATTAATTACACCTCAGGCATTGTAGGCGGCAACATTACGCGCTCCTCTCCTTATGCCTCGCTGGTCGCTCGCCTGATGAACTGCTATGGCGGTTTCCTGAGCCATTACGGCACTTACAGCACCGCACAAATCGCGGCAGCAATGCCCTATACCTACGGCTCAAATGACGGCAACAGCACATCCGACATCGAAAACACGAAACTGGTAGTAATGTTTGGCAATAATCCTGCCGAAACGCGCATGAGCGGCGGCGGAATAACGTACTTCCTTGAACAGGCCCGGGAGCGATCTAATGCCCGAATGATCGTCATTGATCCGCGCTATACCGATACCGCTGCGGGTCGTGAAGATGAGTGGATCCCTATCCGTCCGGGAACCGATGCCGCACTCGTGGCGGGACTTGCCTGGGTTATGATTAACGAAAATCTTGTCGACCAGGCGTTCCTCGACACATATTGCATCGGTTATGACGAGAAAACCCTACCCGCCGACGCCCCCGCTAACGGACATTACAAGGCCTATATACTTGGCAACGGCGATGACGGTATCGCTAAAACGCCCCAATGGGCCTCGCATGTCACCGGGATCCCCGCCGATCGCATTATCAAACTGGCTCGGGAAATCGGCAGCACAAAACCGGCATATATTTGTCAGGGCTGGGGGCCGCAACGTCAGGCTAACGGCGAACTGACCTCACGGGCGATCGCGATGTTGCCTATCCTGACCGGCAACGTTGGCATCAACGGCGGCAATAGCGGTGCACGAGAATCAACCTACACCATCACGATTGAACGCATGCCGCTGCCGGAGAATCCCATCAAGACCCAGATATCCTGCTTTAGCTGGACCGACGCCATCGCTCGTGGCCCGGAAATGACCGCAACCCGCGATGGCGTGCGCGGGAAAGATAAGCTCGATGTACCGATTAAATTTATCTGGAACTACGCGGGCAACACCATTACTAATCAGCACTCAGATATCAATAAAACGCATGAGATCCTTCAGGATGACACGAAATGCGAAATGATAGTAGTCATCGAAAACTTCATGACATCTTCGGCCAAATATGCCGATATTCTGCTGCCGGACTTAATGACCGTCGAACAGGAAGACATTATTCCTAACGACTATGCGGGCAACATGGGATACCTCATTTTTATTCAACCCGCGACGTCACCGAAGTTCGAGCGTAAACCGATCTACTGGATAATGAGCGAAGTCGCCAAACGCCTTGGCAATGATATTTATCAACGCTTTACGGAAGGCCGTACTCAGGAACAGTGGCTCCAGTATTTGTATGCAAAAATGCTGGCCAAAGACCCCGCGCTGCCTTCCTATGACGAGCTGAAAAAAATGGGGATCTATAAACGTAAAGACCCTAACGGGCATTTTGTCGCGTATAAAAAATTCCGCGACGATCCGCAGGCCAATCCGCTCAAAACACCGTCCGGAAAGATTGAAATTTATTCCAGTCGACTGGCGAAAATAGCCAATACCTGGGAGTTGCAAAAGGACGAAGTAATTAGTCCGCTTCCCGTCTACGCCTCTACGTTTGAAGGGTGGGATGATCCGAAACGCAGCGCATTTCCGCTGCAGTTGTTTGGCTTCCATTACAAATCCCGTACGCACTCCAGCTACGGCAATATCGATGTTCTGCAGGCGTCCTGCCGTCAGGAAGTGTGGATCAACCCTGTCGATGCCCAAAAGCGTGGTATTGCAAATGGCGATATGGTGCGGGTCTTTAACGACCGCGGTGAAGTACGTATTGCGGCCAAAGTGACGCCGCGGATCCTGCCTGGCGTCAGCGCAATGGGCCAGGGTGCATGGCACGATGCCGATATGACCGGCGACAAAATTGATCATGGCGCCTGCGTAAATACGCTGACAACACAGCGCCCTTCACCGCTGGCAAAAGGCAACCCACAGCACACTAATCTGGTCGAGATCGAGAAGGTTTAAGGACTAACCCATGACAACTCAGTATGGATTTTTTATTGATTCCAGTCGTTGCACCGGATGCAAAACCTGCGAACTGGCCTGCAAAGACTACAAGGATCTCACGCCCGACGTCAGTTTCCGCCGGATTTACGAATACGCCGGAGGTGACTGGCAGGAAGACAACGGCGTCTGGCGACAGAACGTTTTCGCCTACTACCTCTCCATTGCCTGTAACCACTGTGAAGATCCGGCCTGTACCAAGGTTTGCCCCAGCGGGGCTATGCATAAACGTGATGATGGTTTTGTGGTCGTTGATGAAGATGTGTGTATTGGCTGTCGTTACTGCCACATGGCCTGTCCGTACGGCGCACCGCAGTTCAATGCCGCCAAAGGGCATATGACCAAGTGCGATGGCTGTCATGACCGCGTGGCAGACGGCAAAAAGCCTGTCTGCGTCGAGTCCTGTCCGCTGCGTGCGTTGGACTTCGGTCCCATTGATGAGCTGCGCAAAAAACATGGTGATCTGGCAGCCGTCGCCCCGCTGCCGGGTGCGCACTTCACCAGACCGAGTATTGTGATCAAACCAAACGCCAATTGCCGCCCGACCGGGGATACCACGGGTTTTCTGGCTAATCCAAAGGAGGTGTAAAATGGGAAATGGATGGCATGAATGGCCGCTGGTACTGTTCACGGTGCTGGGCCAGTGCGTAGCCGGGGCGCTGATCGTAAGTGGCTACGGCTGGCTAACCACTAAAGACGATGCGGTAAAACAGCGTATTGTGCGCAGCATGTTTTTTCTGTGGCTGGTGATGGGCATCGCCTTTCTCGCCTCAGTCATGCATTTAGGTTCGCCGCTGCGCGCGTTTAACTCGCTGAACCGAATTGGCGCATCGGCGCTGAGTAACGAAATTGCCAGCGGTTCGCTGTTTTTCGCCGTCGGTGGCCTGTGGTGGCTGGTGGCGTTTCTCGGTAAAATGCCCGCAGCTATAGGTAAAATCTGGCTGCTGTTGAGCATGTTGCTGGGCCTGGTATTTGTCTATGCGATGACCAACGTCTACCAGATAGACACCGTCCCAACCTGGTATAATGGCTATACTACACTGGCGTTTTTCATGACGATGCTGCTCAGTGGACCGCTGTTTGCCGCCCTGCTGCTGCGGGCTGCGGGTGTTTCCTGCAGCCCTGCCAGATTCGCCGGTATCAGCGTGCTGGCCCTGCTGGTGACCGTGGCTGTTGTTGTGCTGCAGGGACTGTCGCTCGGCGAAATCCACAGTTCGGTACAAAACGCTGGCGCGCTGGTGCCCGACTACGCAAGCCTGCAGGTCTGGCGCATCCTCCTGCTGGTTGCGGGGCTGGGCTGCTGGATATGCCCGCTTGTCCGTCGCAAAGAACCGTCCGTCGGCGGACTGGCGCTGGGCTTAGTGTCCGTCCTCGCCGGTGAAATCATTGGCCGCGGCTTGTTTTACGGTTTACATATGACAGTCGGAATGGCTGTCGCAGGTTAATTTTCGGGTGCGGGGCAACCCGCACTGTTCAGGATTGTTTGCATGACCCATTTTTCACAACGTGACAACTTTTCCACCGCAGCGCGTGTGCTCGGCGCGCTGTTTTACTATGCCCCAGACAGTGCCGAAGCTTCGGCACTGGTCAGTGCGTTAAGCAACGATGGTTGGCAGGCGCAGTGGCCGCTTGAAAAGACAACGCTTTCGCCGTTAGTTGCACAGTTTCAGGCTGAGGCCGATGAGTCTCTCCCGCAAGCCTGGCAACGTCTGTTTGTTGGCCCTTATGCGCTCCCTTCTCCGCCCTGGGGATCCGTCTGGCTGGATCGTGAAAACGTGTTGTTTGGCGACTCCACGCTGGCTCTGCGTCAGTGGATGCGTGACAACGGTATCCAGTTTGCTATGCAGCAAAATGAGCCAGAAGATCACTTTGGTTCACTACTGTTGCTGACGGCCTGGCTTGCTGAGAACGAACGCCACACCGAGTGCGAACAGCTGCTGGCCTGGCATCTGTTCCCATGGTCATCGCGCTTCCTTAATGTGTTTATCGAAAAAGCCGATCACCCGTTCTATCAGGCGCTGGGTGAGTTGGCGCGTCTGACGCTGGCACAGTGGCAATCACAGTTATTGATCCCGGTAGCCGATAAGCCTTTGTTTCGTTAATTTCGTCACAGGCAGGATGCATACTGCCTGTGGTGCATCCTGTTGCGCACGCTGAGCTTTTGCTTCTGTTGTTAAATAGCCGCAAAATAAAACGTCTGAAACTTCCTCTCTGGCCACACATGCATCATTTACATGCTTATCCTGACCTGCGCGCCATGTTCCGCCGTCTGCTGATCGCCGCGTTGATTGGCGTCCTTGCTGCGCTGGCCGTCGCAGGATTTCGTCATGCCATGCTGCTTCTCGAATGGTTGTTTCTGAGCAATAACACGGGGAGTCTGGTCAACGCTGCGACAAACCTTTCGCCTTTAAGGCGTATGCTGACACCTGCACTCGGCGGTCTGGCGGCTGGATTACTACTGTGGGGCTGGCAAAAATTTAACCGTTTACGCCCACAGGCTCCCACTGATTATATGGAAGCTCTACAAACCGACGGACAATTTGACGTCAGTGCAAGCCTGGTGAAATCGCTGGCCTCGTTACTGGTTGTCGCCAGCGGGAGCGCTATCGGACGCGAAGGTGCCATGATTTTACTGGCGGCGCTGGCGGCTTCCTGCTTTGCTCAACGCTTTACCCCACGTACAGAATGGAAGTTATGGATTGCCTGCGGCGCCGCTGCGGGTATGGCCGGAGCCTATCATGCCCCGCTGGCGGGCAGTTTATTTATTGCCGAAGTGTTGTTTGGCACGCTGATCCTCGCATCACTGGGACCGGTAGTGGTGTCCGCCGTAGTCGCATTACTCACCACCAATCTGCTTAGCGACAGCAATGCGCTGCTGTATACCGTTCACCTGTCTCGGGAATTGCATACTCTGGAATACGTTATGATTGTCAGCACCGGTCTGGCTGCTGGCATCTGCGGACCGCTCTTCATGTGGCTGATGACCACCAGCCATAATGGTTTTTTGCGCTTAAAACTCTCGCCGCCGTGGCAACTGGCGCTTGGTGGGTTGATCGTTGGCCTGCTTTCATTGCTCACGCCTGCGGTCTGGGGTAATGGCTACAGCGTGGTGCAGTCATATTTACTTTCGCCACCGCTGCTGGCCGTAGTTAGCGGGATTTTTATCTGCAAATTACTGGCGGTGCTTGCCAGCAGTGGATCCGGTGCGCCAGGTGGCGTGTTTACGCCAACGCTGTTTGTCGGCTTGTCGGTGGGCATGCTGCTGGGTCAGGTATGGGGATTATGGCTTCCGGGCTCAGATGAAATTGCTATTTTGCTGGGCTTAACGGGGATGGCCACGCTACTGGCTGCTACCACGCATGCACCAATAATGTCGACCTTGATGGTTTGTGAAATGACCGGGGAGTATCGCCTGCTCCCCGGATTACTGATTGCCTGTGTCCTGGCGTCGGTGCTGTCGCGTACGTTACGCCACGACTCTATCTACCGACAGCACGCTGCCGAGCATTGACAGACGGATGTACTGCGACAGCTCACGCTGCTCTGCACGAGGCAGATAAGGCAGTTCACCGATAAGCGGGGCAGGTAATTTTTTACCCAGCACATCAATGATTTCCGCATAATGCGCCAGCCCCGGGTTGATTCGGTTCGCGACCCAGCCAATCAGCGGCAGTCCGTCGCTGGCAATCGCCTGTGCGGTGAGGATGGCATGATTAATACAGCCTTCCTGGATACCCACCACCATCAGCACCGGCAGTTGTTCCTGCACCACCCACTCCGATAACGGACGCAGATCGTTCATCAAGCTCCGCCAGCCTCCGGTGCCTTCCACGACAACGTGATCGACTTTTTCGCTGAGGCTTGCGAGACCGTTGGATAACAGGGTGTAATTGACCGGACCACTATGCGCTACGCTACTTTCGTCTTCGCTGAGCGCAATCGGGTTGACCGCTTCGTAAGGCAGTTCGATAGTGGACACGCTTTGCAGCACCAGCGCATCTTTGTTGCGCAGACCTTCGGGCGTCTCTTTGCTGCCTTTGGCTACAGGTTTGTAACCCGCAACGCTTTTACCCCCTGACGCTAACGCTTGTAGTAATGCGCGGGAAACCACGGTCTTCCCAACAGAAGTGTCTGTACCTGTAATAAAGAAACGCTTCAGCATCACTAACTCCACCGTTATGCTTTGAAAATATAAGTCAGGAAAATAAAACAGTGGAGAAAGTCTAAGGTATGACGACCAGGATCAGCTTGAGATAGCGCAATTTTTCGTACGACAGTTAAAAAATGTTAACCCTGTAATAGACGAATCAACAAAGAACCGTTATACATCGCGTCCTTAACGAGCGCCGCCCCCGCCATCGTCCCCTGATTGGTAAACTGCGTACTTTCAACGACTATATGCTGACTGTAAGCCGGAAGTGCCTGCTGACGAATGCTGTCAGCGATGGTGGGGAACAAGATATCTGCCGCTTTACTGAGCGGAGACCCAATCAATATCTTTTGCGGGTTGAACAAATTCACCATGATGGCAAGAATTCTGCCGACGTGGGTCCCGACGCCGCTAATGATATCTTTCGCCAATAAATCACCCTGCATTGCCGCCAGACACAGTGCGTCTACCGTCAGCGGTTGTCCGTGTAAAGAAGAACTCATTGACTGCTTCAAGCGCACCTGCGCCAGTTCGAGCACGCTGTCGACGCTGGCGATCGTTTCCAGACAACCATGGTTACCGCAGTAGCAGCGTTTACCGTACGGATCCACCTGCGTATGGCCAATTTCCACCAGGCTACTGCTGCCTGCATGCAGTAAATGACCGTCAGTGATTACCCCGGCACCCACGTTATGATCGATCACCACCTGAATGACGTCGCGCGCACCACACGATGCGCCGAAAAGCGCCTCAGCCATGGTCCAGGCGCTAATATCATGCTGAATATAGACCGGTACGCCAGTATGGTTCTCAAGCGCCTGGCCCAGCGGCATCTCTTTGACATCTTCGTAAAATGGCATGCGATGCACGATACCGTTTTCAGTATCAATAATGCCGGGTAAGGTGATGGCGATGGAGGTTAAGCGTTCCAGCTTTTGTTGGTGGCGGATGAAAAACTGGTCGACCTGGGTAATAACACGTTCCAGAAGCGGTGTTTCACTGACCAGCTCCATTTCAAGGCAATCTTCTACCACCAGTTTGCTGCTCAGATCGCGCAGTGCCAGAAAGATCTCGCCGCGACTGATACGGATGGATAAATAGTGCCAGGCTTCCGTTTCAACAACCAGCCCAACTGCCGGACGCCCGCGGCTGCCCGCTTCCTTGATTTCCAGCTCTTGCACAAGGTGCGCTTCGAGCATTTCGCGGACAATTTTAGTAATACTGGCAGGCGCCAATTGCGCCAGGCGAGAGAGATCAATACGCGATACCGGACCCAGCTGATCAATCAGGCGATAAACCGCGCCTGCATTGGTCTGCTTAATTTGATCGATATGCCCAGGCTGACTATCAGCAACCACCACTTACTCCCTTTATTTTCGCGCTCCGAAATAATCTGCGGGCTATGGTGAAGCACTTCAATGGCTCCCGTCAACTTTTTACTTAGCCTTGTGATTTACTGCACATTTTCACTCATTTTTAAACTAAATTAATCGCCTGAACGGCCGCTAGCAGCTGCTCACGAAAGCGTTGCGCGGCGTGACTTTGCTCATGATGCTTTGGCCACACTAACCACATTTCCGAGACAGCATCTTCTTCCGCTATCGGGATCCAACACATTTCATATAGCTGCACCCGTTTAAAAGAAGCAGGAAGTATAGAAACCCCTAATCCTGCAGCCACCAGCCCGATGATAGTCATCGCTTCGCCAACCTCCTGCGCAATCGTCGGTTTTAATCCATAGCGACGCATCAGGCCAAGAATATCGTCATACAACCCTGTCCCCACATGGGGGTCAAAAAAGACAAATGGCTCATTCGCCAGCTCGGCCAACGTGACCACGGGTTTTTGCGCCAACGGATGCGCGCGTGGGATCATCGCCATCAGTGGTTCATGCAGAATGATTTCACGCTCCAGTGTTTCCGGAAGCTGCGTATTGCGCAGAAGTCCCAAATCCAGCGTCCCTTCATTGAGCGGGGCAATTTGCTCACGTGTGTTCATTTCGCGGGTTTGCATATGCACTGCCGGGTAGCTTTGACGAAACAGAGATAACGTATCTGAAACGGCTTTGATAAACGGCGCCGACGACGTAAAGCCGATACGCAATTCCCCTGCTTCTCCCAAATGCAAACGCTCAGCCCTGGCGGCGGCTTCATTAACCAGCCCGAGGATCTGCCGACTGTCTGCAAGAAACTGCTTTCCGGCAGAGGTCAGCGCCACGCTACGGTTAGTTCGGGCAAGTAACCGGGCGCCAACCTGCTGTTCAAGGATCTGGATCTGCTGGCTTAGCGGCGGTTGCGAAATGTTTAATCGTGCTGCCGCCCGACCAAAATGCAACTCTTCGGCAACGGCCACAAAGTAACGTAAATGACGCAGTTCGATATTCATATTTTTAAAATATTATTTGAGATTATTAATATATTAGACAGAATATTGTGATTTTCATACTCTTAAGGCTGGTCCTGTAGACGTAATTGGATGAGCAAGGATTTCAAGTGAGCCGTACAACAACTGTCGATACCGCGCCAACAAGCGATGTTGATGAACAGATAGTTACCCCGCCGGATGGTTTTATCAAACGCGGAACATCCCCATTTATGCGTGTCACGCTGGCGCTGTTTTCCGCCGGACTGGCGACTTTTGCCCTCCTCTATTGCGTACAACCCATACTGCCTGTGCTTTCGCACGAGTTTGGTGTCTCTCCTGCCAGCAGTAGTATTTCGCTCTCCATTTCAACGGCGATGCTGGCGATAGGGTTACTGTTTACCGGTCCACTTTCAGATGCTATTGGCCGCAAGCCGGTGATGGTTACCGCACTGCTGCTCGCCTCTTGTTGTACGCTCCTTTCAACAATGATGACCAGCTGGCACGGTATTTTAATCATGCGGGCGCTGATAGGACTTTCACTGAGCGGGGTCGCGGCGGTAGGGATGACCTATCTGAGTGAAGAGATTCATCCTAGTTTCGTCGCCTTCTCAATGGGCTTGTATATCAGCGGTAACTCGATTGGCGGTATGAGTGGTCGCTTGATCAGCGGCGTGTTTACCGACTTTTTTAACTGGCGTATCGCGCTGGCGGCGATCGGCTGTTTTGCCCTTGCCTCTGCGCTGATGTTCTGGAAAATCCTGCCGGAATCTCGTCATTTCAGACCAACGTCGCTGCGCCCGAAAACGTTGTTTATCAACTTCCGCTTGCACTGGCGCGACAGAGGCTTGCCGCTGCTGTTTGCGGAAGGTTTTTTACTGATGGGATCGTTTGTCACGCTGTTTAATTACATCGGCTACCGCCTGATGCTCTCTCCGTGGGAGCTCAGCCAGGCGGTTGTCGGTCTGTTATCTGTGGCGTATCTGACCGGGACCTGGAGTTCGCCAAAAGCAGGTTCTATGACCACTCGTTATGGCCGTGGCCCGGTAATGCTCTTTTCAACTGGCGTGATGCTGGTTGGACTGTTGATGACCCTGTTCACATCGCTATGGCTGATCTTCGCCGGGATGCTGCTCTTTTCAGCCGGTTTTTTTGCCGCGCACTCCGTAGCAAGCAGCTGGATTGGACCACGGGCAAAACGCGCTAAAGGCCAGGCTTCTTCCCTGTATCTGTTCAGCTATTATCTGGGATCCAGTATTGCCGGTACGCTCGGCGGCGTATTCTGGCACAGCTACGGCTGGAACGGCGTGGGCGGATTTATCGCCCTGATGCTGGTGCTGGCGTTGCTGGTCGGCGCACGTTTGCACCATCGTCTGCACGTATAATCCCCGATGCCCGGATTCCGGGCATCGCCTTTATGAATCAGGTAGTAACGTCTGGGCTCCCATTTGCAGAGCAATAACCGTCCCGTTCATCACTATATGCAGCATGATCGGCATCAACAGGCCGTTGCTTTTCAGTCTGGCGATGATCAAAACCTGCGACACAAGAAACAACATCAGCAACGTCCGTAGATCCACATACTGCGTATGCATGATGGCAAAAATGACCGATACCACCACTGACGACAGCCAGGTTTTATTATTGAACCAGTACTGGAACGCGTTGAATAAACAGCCTCTGAAAACAATTTCTTCATAAACTGGCGCAATAAATATCAGAGTCAACGTAGATAACCACAATGCGTAACTACTTAAAGATATTTGGCTGGTCACCCACGCTTCGGTTTGTCTGAGACCCAAAATCAATGGCAGGATAAGCTGAATAAACAGCAGCGCCGCAAACAAAATGGTAAACCACCTGGCGTTGAAAATGCCTTTGCCCAGCCCCTCTCTTTTTCTGAAGAAGAAGTAATACAGCGGAACCAGCACAACAAATTCCAATGCAAACAACAGCGGGAAAAGTAGCCCTTTGGCAAGCAGGTCCTGACTCGCGGGGAAAAACAACGGGGTAAACGTGAGGCCAAACATCAGTAAAAACATTGAAAAGCAGCCAGCTACTGCTTTGGTCCTGGCGATATACAGGTTGTCGGCATCCTGTGACATACAATCTCCTTGCGCTCATCGAAGATAAGTTGATGAATTACCGATACATGATAAAAATTCTCATTATCACTGACAACCTACCAACTTTTACGCAATGCCCATTGGGGCAATGCCAAAACCCTCTTTACTCCGGAACTTCACCGTCAACTACTCAGGGGAGAATCCGCCAGCGGCAACGAAAAACGGAAGCAGGCCCCTGCCGTTGAGCTAACCAGGCTGATATCCCCTCCATGCAGCTCGAGCATTCTACGCACGATCAGTAAGCCCAAGCCGCCGCGCTCAGCCCTCTGCTCACGGGGAACTAACGCGGTCGGGCGCTGAAACAATACTTCTCGCACAGCTTCTTCTACCCCAGGCCCGCTGTCCTGCACTTCGGCTAATAAACGGTCTGCATCACGCCAGACTTTTAGCCGCACTTCACCTCCGTCAGGCGTATGACGGATAGCGTTATCCAGCAGATTCGTCACAACTCTTTCTATCATCGATAAATCGGCATTCACCAGCGGTAACGGCCCCATTACGTCAAGGTGCAACTGCAAATGACGCGTGGCAACAGGGAGATCAAATTTCTGTGCCACATCCTGGATCAATTCACCAATAGCAAAACGTTCACGCTGCGGTTTTATACCGCCATGCTCCAGTCTTGCCAGCTCAAACAGCTGTTGTGACAGATGACGAACTTTATGTCCCTGGCGCAGCGCGATACTAAGATAATGCCGGTTTTCCTCCGGCGTCATCGTATCGGCTTTCAGCGACAGCATTTCCAGATACCCCAGCAATGAAGTCAGCGGCGTGCGTAAATCGTGCGAAATATTGGCTATAAACTCTCTGCGCTGACGATCGCTGTCCGCTAATAGATCCCACTGCTGCGCAATTTTCTGCGCTAACTCGATAAACGCATTGTTCAGCAACGCAATTTCATTTGCCGGGGCCGGATCGGGATTTTTTTGCGCCAGCTGTTTGATGACGCTAATGCTGTCCTGTTCCAGTTTGACCACCTGCCCAGTCAACCTTTTCACTGGATTCGTCACCCATCGCCACACCAGAAAACCTGCAATTCCGCCGGCTAATAAAACCAGTATTAACGTCCAGGCCACGGTATTCCAGAGCGTTTTTTGCCAGGCGGTATTCGCCAACATATTCAGATCTTCGCCCTGCAGAATAATGTACAAATAGCCATGCAGCTCACCGTTATATAAAACCGGCGCGGCGCTGAATACTTTTTGCTGGCTGCTGCGCGGATCGTTGCCATATACGGGCAACGCATCTGAGTTAAGGAAATCCTGAATCGGCTGCACGCTAATTTTCTGCCGCTGGATATGCCCCGGCGGTGCGGCATCAGCGAGTATTTCACCTGATGGTGAAACCAGATACAGCTCCACGCTGGGGTTGAGCGTCATCAGGTGATTAAACAATCCTTTTAAGGTCTGGCGATTAACCTGCCCGCTGGCATCAATAAGCGACTCACTTTTGACAATCTTGCTCGCCAGCTCCAGCGAGAGCCTTTGCACCATCGCGTCGCCATATTGTTTGCTACTGCGAACCTGGACAGCACTGACGGCAACCGCACAAATCAGCATAATGGCGGTAAAGACCAGAGTCAGACGCTGGCTCAGCGACAGGCGATAAATCATGGCTGATGCTCCGCATTAACCGCAGCAAGCTTATAGCCTCGTCCCCAAACCGTGAGAATAATTTCCGGCTCCGCAGCATCCTTTTCAATTTTGGTCCGCAGACGATTAATATGACTGTTCACCGTATGCTCATACCCTTCATGCTGGTAGCCCCACACCTGATCTAACAGCGCCTGGCGCGAAAAGACCTCGCCTGGATGACGGGCGAAAAAATAGAGCAGATCGAATTCTCGCGGTGTCAAATCGAGGGATTTACCATGCAGCCGAACTTCCCGGGCTAAAGGGTCAATCTCTACGCCATGAACGGTGATAATCCCCGCCTCCATACGCAGGTTCTGACTCATCGCTTCCTGACGGCGAAACAACGCCTTCACCCGAGCCATCAACTCCAGCACCGAGAAAGGCTTGGCCAGATAATCATCGGCCCCCATTTCCAACCCCAATACACGGTGCGTTTCGCTGGTCCGGGCGCTGATAATAATAACGGGCAAATAAAAACTCATTTGGCGAATGCGACGACAAATCTCCAGCCCGTCGACACCTGGCAGCATCAAATCGAGGATAACGGCATCCCAAACGTGTTTCTCCAGTTGTTCAAGCGCTCGCGTGCCGTCCGCTTCATGAACTATCTCGTAACCCTCATCCTTCAGGCTAAGCTGCAAAAGTGAGGCAATATCGCTGTCATCTTCCACCAAAAATATCTTTTTCGCGCCTGCCATCAGTGTCATCCCCCTCTCGTCGTGCTGAAAGCTTACCTCAGGCAAGGGGCGGAAGTTATCACAAAATTTTTAACTTTTCGTGAGGATCCAGGGATACGCATACGCGCAGTATGTCGTTATAGACACACCAGGCATCAACAGGGAAACGTCGCTTTGTTTTCCTTAACATGAAAATAAAAAGGAAAAGTTATGCAGAAAAAACGTCCACTTCGGGAAGCTGATGTTACAGCCGAATCAGTTTTTTTTATGCAACGACGACAAATCCTCAAAGCACTTGGGATAGGCGCGGCGGCGGCCACGCTGTCTTCCCCTACACAGGCTAATTTGTTGGATTGGTTTAAAGGCAACGATCGTCCACCAGCACCCGCAGGCAAAGCGCTCGAATTTACAAAGCCCGGGCGCTGGCAAAACAGCCTGCCTCTGACGCCAGAAGAGAAGGTGACGGGCTACAACAATTTCTATGAATTTGGTCTGGATAAAGCAGATCCCGCCGCCAATGCCGGTAGTCTGAAAACCGATCCCTGGACATTGACGATCAACGGTGAGGTCAACAAACCTTTAACCTTGGATCATGATGCTCTGACCACTCGCTTTCCGTTAGAAGAGCGTATTTACCGGATGCGTTGCGTTGAAGCATGGTCGATGGTTGTGCCGTGGGTCGGATTTCCTTTGCATAAATTATTGGCGCTGGTTGAGCCAACAAGTCACGCCAAATACGTCGCCTTTGAAACTCGCTACGCCCCTGATGAAATGCCCGGCCAGAAAGATCGCTTCATTGGCGGTGGGTTAAAATATCCCTATGTTGAAGGTCTGCGTTTGGATGAAGCCATGCATCCGCTAACACTGCTGACCGTAGGCGTATATGGCAAAGCATTGCCGCCGCAAAATGGGGCGCCGATACGCCTGACCGTACCCTGGAAGTACGGCTTCAAGGGCATTAAATCGATAGTCAGTATTACGCTGACGCGTGAGCAGCCACCGACGACCTGGAATATGTCAGCACCGAATGAATACGGTTTTTACGCCAACGTAAATCCGCAGGTCGATCACCCTCGTTGGTCTCAGGCTACTGAACGGTTTATCGGTTCGGGTGGCATTCTTGATGTGCAGCGACAGCCCACGTTACCTTTTAATGGTTATGCCGATGAGGTGGCATCGTTATATCGGGGTATGGATCTTCGGGAGTATTTTTAGTGAGATTGACCGCAAAACAGATAACCGGCCTGAAAGTGCTGCTGCATCTCGCCGGTTTTTTACCCCTGCTATGGCTCTTTTGGGCCGCGCAGCATGGCGGGTTGGGTGCCGACCCGGGAAAAGATATCCAGCACTTTACGGGTATTACCGCGCTAAAGTTTTTGCTTGCTACTTTGCTGGTATCCCCGCTTGCACGCTACGCAAAGCAGCCTTTGTTGTTTCGTACCCGGCGGTTGTTAGGTTTATGGTGTTTTGCATGGGCCACACTGCATATGGCCAGCTATGCTCTGCTGGAACTGGGTATACAAAATCTGGGATTGTTGGGTCGTGAACTGGTTTCACGCCCATGGCTATCCCTGGGCATGACCGGTTGGATTATCTTATTCCTGTTGACGTTGACCTCCACGCAAGCCGCGCAGCGTAAAATGGGCAAACGCTGGCAAACATTGCACAACTACGTCTACCTGGCCGCCATTTTGCTACCGCTGCATTACATATGGTCGGTAAAAGTGTTGTCACCGCTCCCTATTATCTACGCCATCTGTTTTGTGGTTCTGTTGGCTTTTCGCTATAAAAAACTTTTACGAAAAACCAGGTATAAAGGTGTGTTTATGAAAAGTGAGTGAATCACGGTAAACTTCTTAACCACACCTAAACAGAACGAGAACAAAAAATGAGTAGCAATGATAATTACCATCAGCTCACCCGCACGTTCCAGCGGCTATCTCGCTTCTCCCACCTCTCGGCAATCGCCAGTTGGGACATGTTTACCATGATGCCGTCAGGAGGAAGCAAAGCCCGCGGCGAAGCGCTGGCCGAGCTGAGCGTGCTTGAACACCAACTGTTAACCGATCCGAAAGTGGCAAGGTGGATCTCCGCAGCGCAACAGGCAGACCTCAACGATGTAGAACAGGCGAACCTGCGCGAAATGTCGCGACTGCATCACCAGGCATCCCTGCTGCCGGAATCGTTGGTAGAAGCAAAATCACTTGCGGGAAGCCGCTGCGAGCATGCCTGGCGTAGCCAGCGACCGGCAAATGACTGGGAAGGATTTTCCGAAAACCTGAAAGAGGTTGTGAAGTATAGCCGCGAAGAAGCCCGACTGCGCGCAGAAGCTAAAGGGTGTTCGCCGTATGACGCGTTACTGGACATTTTTGAACCGGGAATGACCAGCGCGCAGTTGGACAACCTTTTCGCGGACGTTAAAAGCTGGCTACCCGACCTGCTAAACAAGGTAGTGGCAAAGCAATCTCAACAGTCGCTCATCGCCCCGGTAGGCCCCTTCCCAACAGCTGTACAGCGAGAGTTGGGTCTTGAAACAATGGCACAGCTAGGTTTCGACTTTACCGCTGGTCGGCTGGATATCAGTGCACATCCCTTCTGTGGCGGCGTACCAGAAGATGTTCGCATTACCACCCGCTATGATGAAAACGAATTGCTCAGCGCGCTGTTTGGCGTGATCCATGAAACCGGTCACGCCCGCTATGAGCAAAATCTTCCGCGTAACTGGTCAGGGCAACCTATCGCTCTGGCACGTTCCACCGCCATTCATGAGTCCCAGAGTCTGTTCTTTGAGATGCAACTGGGACGCAGTAAAGCCTTTCTGACACGGTTAATTCCTGCTGTAACGCGCTACTTTGGCGATCAGGCTGCATTTGAAGAAAGCAATTTCATCGCCTGGAACCAGCAGGTCAAACCCGGGTTTATCCGTGTTGATGCCGACGAGGTGAGCTATCCCGCTCACGTGATCCTGCGTTATGAAATCGAACGTGCGCTCATTAATGGCGATATTGAAGTGGATGATATCCCGGCATTGTGGAATGAGAAAATGCAGGCCTGGCTGGGGCTGTCAACGATCGGAAACTATCGTAACGGTTGTATGCAGGATATTCACTGGACCGACGGCGGCTTTGGCTACTTCCCTTCCTATACCTTGGGCGCTATGTATGCGGCGCAGTTGTTCAGTGCCGCTAACCACGCATTACCTGATTTGAATCAGTCTATTGCGCAAGGTGAGTTTGGTCCCCTGTTTGACTGGTTACGTCAGAACATCTGGCAGCATGGCAGCCGTTTCACAACTGAACAGCTTATTACCCAGGCCACCGGAGAGCCGCTTAGCAGCCGTTATTTCCGCGCCCACCTGGAAGCCCGCTATTTGTAATCTCATACCGTGAGTCATTGTACATATCGTTACACGCCGATACCAATGACTCACGGAAGCCCTGTGATTACAGCGATATAGTTATTTCAACGGCCCCGCAGTGGGGTTGAATGAAAAACCAAATCGAGGGTATGAGAATGAAAAAAGTATTAGCTCTGGTTGTTGCCGCTGCTATGGGTCTGTCTTCTGCTGCATTTGCTGCTGAAACAACTGCTACAACCGCTCCGGCTGCTGCAGCAACCACTAAAGCTGCGCCGGCAAAAACCACGCATCATAAAAAACAGCACAAAGCAGCACCGCAGAAAGCACAGGCTGCCAAGAAACACGCTAAAAAATCCACCACAAAACCGGCTGTAGAACAGAAAGCACCAGAGCAGAAAGCTCAGGCTGCTAAAAAACACACCAAAAAAGCTGCAACCAAACCAGCTGCAGAACAAAAAGCGCCAGAGCAGAAAGCTCAGGCCGCTAAAAAACACACCAAAAAAGCAGTAAAACACGACACTGCTAAACCAGCAGCTCAACCTGCAGCATAACGCATTTGTAGTCACTATGGCGTCCCCCACGCCATAGCATACGGCGCTAGATCGACCTGATGTAGCGCCGCCTTTTCGGAGGGTAAAATGGTGTCACATTACCGCTTTGAGTTAATTCTTATTACGCTGATAATTTGCGCCATCATCGCCATGCGTTTTTATCTTGCCTGAATGTAGTTATCTGATTTTACTCCCACTTTCACGTCGTCCCGTCTATAGTATTAACTGAGGGTTTGCTGTTAATAATCATAATTCCCCACCAGAGCGTGATATGCATAAAACCATTGCTGTATTACTGGGTTCACTTTGTTTACTTCCTGTTGTTGCACATGCGGACAAGCCTGCAACGGACAGCGCTGAAGCAGAAAATATAAAAACGCTGTTTTTTGGTCATGACGATCGCATAAAGGTGACTGACCCTACACAATCGCCGTGGGACGCTATCGGGCAACTGGAAACCGCCAGCGGTAACCTGTGTACCGCCACGCTCATTTCGCCACATCTGGCCCTGACGGCCGGACACTGTTTACTCACCCCCCCGAAAGGTAAGCCGGACAAAGCCGTCGCATTGCGCTTCGTGTCTAAAAAGGGTCTCTGGCGCTATGAAATCCACGACATTGAAGGCCGGGTTGCGCCCTCACTTGCCAAACGTTTAAAAGCCGATGGTGATGGCTGGATAGTGCCGCCTGCCGCAGCCCCGTGGGATTTTGGTCTGGTGGTGCTGCGTAATCCGCCGTCTGGCATCACACCGCTGCCACTGTTTGATGGGGACAAAGACGCGTTAACCGCGGCGCTAAAAACTGCAGAGCGTAAAGTCACGCAGTCGGGCTATCCGGAAGATCATCTGGACGACCTGTACACACATCAGGATTGTGTGGTGACCGGCTGGGCGCAGAATACCGTCTTGTCACACCAGTGCGACACGCTCCCGGGCGACAGCGGTTCGCCATTGATGTTGCAGACAGAGTCTGGCTGGCAGTTGATTGGTGTGCAAAGCTCCGCTCCAGCAGCCAAAGATCGCTGGCGGGCAGATAATCGCGCCATATCCGTGACCGGTTTTCGCGAGAAGCTGGAAGCGTTAGCGCAGGAATAACACATGCTGCCCGCATTAACGGGCAGCATGGATATCAGGCAAGTTTTATCATTATCATTCCGGCCAGCAGCAGTATCACGCCGATCCAGCCCTTATTATTCAGACGCTGACCAAACAGCACCCAACCTGCCGCTAACGTCGCGGCAATACCGAATCCGCCCCACAAGGCGTAGGCAACAGAAAGGTCAATACCTTTTACCGCCTGCGACAGCGCGCTAAAGGCTGCTAACACGGCAGCTAACGACAGCACGCCATAAATCTTGCGGCGAAAACCATCGGAAAATTTCAAAAAGACGTTAGCGACGATTTCCAGCACGATGGCCATACCCAGCCAGGCACCGTGAACCCATTCAAACTGTTGCATGGGTCACCTCTTTGCCCGGTTTAACAGGCTTTCGGGTGCCGGATTTAATCAGCACAATGCCGACCACCAGTGAAGCCAGTCCTGCCACCTTCAATGTGGACAAGGTTTCGTCAAATAACAGCACGCTAAACAGCGTAATAAATAAAATACCGATCCCTTCCCACAGGGCATAGGCCACACCAAGGGCAATTTTTTTAACGGCAAAACTGAGAAAAATATACGATAAGGCGATCATTACCAGCATTAAAATAAAGCCCGAATTACCATGGCCGACGCTTGCCCATTTCATTGAAAGCGTACCAGTAATTTCAGCCGCGATGGCCAGACCTAATAATATCCAGTAAAACATGATGCTTCTCCTGCTTGAGAATATAGTCCTTTGGGCCTACTGCATGCAGTAAACCAAAAAATAAAATTAGTTAGCTCAGCGCACAGCGCCAGCTCAGGCAGAAGAAGGGACTAAAGCGCGTTGCGCCAGTGTTGCTCACCCGCAAGCAAGAAAGTGGAAGAGGTACGAAGAAGTGAAGGTAAACGCAAAAACATCCTGAACATATTGTCCATAATATTACAATTATCCGCAGTGTTGCTTCTCATCATCGCGGATGATAATTGTCCTCGGTAGTTAAACACAGATGATTTGTATCATAGCTTCAATACGAACTCAAAGTCTTTTCACTTCTTTACCTGCCCCGTTTGATTTTTGTTATAACGGCTCGACGCAAATCACACTATTATTCAGATTCAAAAATCAAAAACGCAGGAATACATATGGCGAAACCGATCATCACGCTTAACGGTCTAAAAATAGTCATTATGCTGGGCATGCTGGTTATCATTCTGAGCGGCATTCGCTTTGCCGCAGATATCATCGTCCCCTTTATTCTGGCGTTATTTATAGCCGTTGTGCTGAACCCCGTGGTGCAGCGGATGGTCAAGATTCGCATACCGCGCGTATTTGCGGTGTCATTGCTCATCGTTATTATTGTAATGCTAATGGTACTGCTGTTAGCGTATTTAGGTACATCCTTAAATGAGCTTGCGCGTACGCTACCGCAATATCGCTCTTCACTGGTTATTCCACTAAAAAATCTTGAACCATGGTTACAACGCGCAGGGATCGGCGTTTCCGTGGATGAGCTCGTCAAATATATCGATCCAAACGCGGCAATGACGCTGGTGACCAATTTGCTGGCGCAGCTTTCGAATGCTATGTCATCGATCTTTTTACTGCTACTGACGGTAGTTTTTATGCTGCTGGAAGTACCGCAACTGCCCAACAAACTAAAACAAATGATGAGTCGCCCCATTGAAGGTATGGCGGCGATTCAACGCGCCATCGACAGCGTCTCTCACTATCTGGTGCTTAAAACGGCAATCAGCATTGTGACCGGGTTGGTCGCCTGGGGCATGCTTGCTGCATTGGATGTGCGCTTTGCCTTTGTCTGGGGATTACTGGCCTTCGCCCTGAACTACATCCCTAATATCGGTTCGGTATTGGCGGCCATTCCCCCTATTGCTCAGGTGCTGGTATTTAGCGGCCTTTACGATGCGCTGGTGGTTCTGGCAGGCTATCTGGTCATCAACCTGGTATTCGGGAATATCCTCGAGCCGCGGATCATGGGGCGTGGACTTGGACTATCTACGCTGGTGGTTTTTTTGTCGTTAATCTTCTGGGGCTGGCTGCTCGGCCCTGTTGGGATGCTGCTTTCTGTTCCGCTAACCATCATTGTGAAAATCGCGCTAGAGCAAACCAATGGCGGTCAAAGCATTGCGGTGTTACTGAGCGATCTCAACAAAGAGTAAAATGCAAAACGGCCTCCGCAGAGGCCGTCTTAGTTTTCACTGACGATTACAACGCTTTCAGAATCGCATCCACGCTGGCTTTGGCATCGCCAAACAGCATATGAGTGTTTTCTTTAAAGAACAGCGGGTTCTGCACACCAGCATAGCCCGTGTTCATCGAACGTTTGAACACGATGACGTTCTGCGCTTTCCATACTTCAAGCACCGGCATACCGGCGATCGGGCTGTTCGGGTCATCCTGCGCCGCCGGGTTTACCGTATCGTTGGCACCAATCACCAGCACGGTATCGGTATCGGCGAAATCATCGTTGATCTCGTCCATTTCCAGCACGATGTCATAAGGGACTTTGGCTTCCGCCAGCAGTACGTTCATATGACCGGGCAAACGCCCTGCTACTGGGTGAATACCGAAGCGCACTTTGATGCCGCGTGCGCGCAGTTTCTCAGTGATTTCCGCGACCGGATACTGTGCCTGAGCCACTGCCATGCCGTAGCCCGGGGTGATGATCACGGAGTGCGAGTTCTTCAGCATTTCTGCTGTGTCTTCCGCAGTAATCTCACGGTGCTCACCGACTTCTTCATCTGATCCAGTAGAAGAACCGTCAGAACCAAAGCCACCTGCAATAACGCTGAAAAATGAACGGTTCATCGCCTTACACATAATGTAAGACAGGATCGCACCAGAAGAACCGACCAGCGCACCGGTAACGATCAGCAGATCGTTGCTCAGCATAAAGCCCGCCGCCGCCGCAGCCCATCCTGAATAGGAGTTGAGCATTGAAACGACCACCGGCATATCCGCACCACCGATGGAGGCCACCAGATGCCAGCCAAAAGCCAGTGCAATTATGGTCATCACCAGCAGCGCCAGAACCTGCAGGCCCACGCTTTCGGTACGGACAAATACCACCAGCAGCAGGAAAGAAACAACCAGCGCCGCCAGATTCATTTTGTGACGATTCGGCAGCATCAGCGGTTTAGAGGAGATCTTGCCGCGCAGTTTGCCAAAGGCCACCACAGAACCGGTAAAGGTTACCGCACCGATGAAGATACCCAGGAACACTTCCGTCAGGTGAATGTTCACCAGAATCGGCTCCAGGCCCGTGTCGTGATACAGGTAGCTGTTGAAGCCCACCAGTACCGCTGCCAGACCAACGAAGCTGTGCAGAATTGCCACCAGCTCCGGCATCTCGGTCATCTCAACTTTTTTCGCCAGACGAATACCAATCGCGCCGCCGATGATCATCGCCACCAGGATCCACGCAACATTGCCGGTATCCGGGCCAAAAATCGTGGCAATCAGCGCAATCGCCATCCCGGCGATACCGTAGTTGTTACCCTGCTGAGAGGTTTCGTGTTTCGAAAGCCCCGCCAGACTAAAAATAAACAGGATAGCGGCAACAATGTATGCAGCTGTAACTAATCCTCCAGACATATGTTACCCCTTAGTTTTTCCGGAACATTTTCAGCATGCGCTGAGTCACGGTGAAGCCACCGAAAATATTAATGCTGGCAATAAGCACCGCGATAAAGCTCAGGAAACTCACCCAGCCACCCTGGCCAATTTGCAATAACGCCCCAACCACGATAATCCCTGAGATAGCGTTAGTCACAGACATCAGCGGAGTATGCAACGCATGTGACACATTCCAGACCACGTAGTAACCCACCACGCAGGAAAGCGCGAACACCGTAAAGTGACCAAGGAACTCTTTCGGCGCAACGTCGGCGAGCCAGCCAAACAAAATCACCACCAGCGCCATCAGTGCATATTTGCGCCACGGAGAGACAGGTTTTTTCTCTTCTTTCGGTGCAGGTGCGGCTTTTTGCGCAGCCTGCGGCTGAGCAGAAACCTGGATAGGTGGCGCAGGCCAGGTGATTTCACCCTCGCGAACCACCGTGACACCGCGAACAACCACGTCGTCAAAATCGACGGTGATATTGCCGTCTTTCTCTTTGCACAACAGTTTGAGCAGGTTGACGAGGTTGGTGCCGTAAAGCTGGGAAGATTGCGTTGGCAAACGGCCAGGCAGGTCGGTATAGCCGATAACCTTCACCCCGTTCTCGGTGGTTGTCACCTGATTAGGCACGGTATATTCGCAGTTACCGCCGTTTTGCGCGGCAAGATCGACAATTACGCTGCCCGCTTTCATCGAATCGACCATTTCACGGGTGATCAGTTTCGGGGCCGGTTTGCCCGGGATCAGCGCAGTGGTAACAATAATGTCGACGTCTTTCGCCTGTGCAGCGAAGAGTTCCATTTCGGCTTTGATGAACGCCTCGGACATCACTTTGGCATAGCCATCACCGCTGCCCGCTTCTTCTTTAAAGTCCAGTTCAAGGAACTCGGCGCCCATACTCTGCACTTGTTCCTTCACTTCCGGACGGGTATCAAAAGCACGCACGATAGCGCCCAGGCTGTTTGCCGCACCGATCGCCGCAAGACCTGCCACACCCGCACCAATCACCATGACCTTGGCAGGTGGAACCTTGCCTGCGGCGGTGATCTGGCCGGTGAAGAAGCGACCGAATTCATGTGCAGCTTCAACAATAGCGCGATACCCGGCGATGTTCGCCATTGAGCTCAAAGCATCCAGCGACTGTGCGCGCGAAATACGCGGCACGGAGTCCATCGCCATAACTGTCACGTTTCGCTCTGCAAGCTTTTGCAACAGTTCAGGGTTTTGCGCGGGCCAAAGAAAACTCACCAGCGTCGTGCCCGGATTGAGTAACGGAATTTCCGCCTCCTCCGGCGCATTGACCTTCAGGATGATCTCTGACTGCCAGACTGCATTTCCATCAACAATTTCTGCGCCTGCTTGTACAAACGCCTTATCGTCAAAACTCGCCAGTTGACCTGCACCGCTTTCAACCGCGACGCTGAAACCTAACTTAAGCAGCTGCTCAACCGTCTTCGGCGTGGCTGCAACGCGGGTTTCATTGGTTAACCGTTCTCTTGGTATGCCAATTCGCATAATGTTCCCTTCCATCTGTAATTATGATGATGGTTTATCAATGTTCGCACGAGGCATGCGCGCACTCTCGAGAGAGGTCAGTGTTACCTCAATAAAATAAAACAGTAACAAACTCTGTATAACCTACTGAAAATGACGCCTGTGATCTAGCGCCAAAAAACAGTATTTATTATGAAATTCGCAAAATAGAGATGAATCGAACCTCAGACAGATAAAATGCCCTAAAAATAGCCCACAAAGGCTGATAATTCGCTTAAGCGAAGCGGCAAAACATGATTACGTACCTGCCAAAAACAATTAATTAACATTAAATTAACTTATGAAATTCAACTGCTTTATCAGTTTTGGTCACCAAACGCCGAATTTTTCGGCATATCACAAAATGTTATCGATGTTGTTAAGCCAGGTGGCACGATGAGTGAAAAATGACGCAGACACTGACGCAATTTAAATGCAATAATCAGCGACGTTTCTAGTCAATAACAATACCAGTACCTGGTTTGCGCAAGGCGAAGGATTATTTTTATGAAGCTTAAGAACACTCTCCTGGCGTCCGCACTTATTTCTGCGACTGCTTTTTCTGTCAATGCAGCGACAGAATTGACGCCGGAGCAAGCGGCTGCCCTGAAACCCTATGACCGCATTGTGGTCACCGGTCGTTTTAATGCTATCGGTGATGCAGTTGCTGCCGTATCACGCCGTGCAGATAAAGACGGTGCAGCCTCCTTTTATGTTGTTGATACTTCAGATTTTGGCAGCGGCGGTAACTGGCGCGTTGTTGCCGACGTCTATAAAGCTGACGCTGAAAAAGCGGAAGCGTCAAAAAACCGTATCATTAACGGCGTTATGGAATTGCCTAAAGATCAGGCCGTTCTGATTGAACCTTACGATACCGTTACGGTACAGGGTTTCTACCGTAGCCAGCCTGAAGTAAACGATGCAATCACCAAAGCTGCGAGAGAGAAAGGTGCATATTCCTTCTATATCGTGCGCCAGGTCGATGCCAACCAGGGCGGCAACCAGCGTATTACCGCATTCATCTACAAAGCTGATGCGAAAAAACGCGTCGTGCAAAGCCCTGATGCAATCCCAGCAGATTCTGATGCCGGACGCGCCGCATTAGCAGCAGGTGGCGAAGCCGCGAAGAAAGTTGAGATCCCAGGCGTTGCGACTACCGCTTCTCCGAGTGCTGAAGTCGGTCGCTTCTTCGAAACGCAATCCACCAAAGGCGGACGTTACACTGTCACGCTACCGGATGGAACCAAAGTTGAAGAACTGAACAAAGCGACCGCCGCCATGATGGTACCGTTCGACAGCATCAAGTTCACCGGTAACTACGGCAACATGACGGAAGTTTCTTATCAGGTAGCAAAACGCGCTGCGAAAAAAGGCGCGAAGTATTATCACATCACCCGCCAGTGGTCAGAACGTGGTAACAACGTGACAATCAGCGCCGATCTGTATAAGTAATACCCAATGTATTATCAGGTCTACAGTCCTTGTAGACCTGATAATTTCGCGCAGTTCTGCTCCCAGACAAAACAAAAACAGCAGTATTAAGACAACTTTTCACACTATTAGTCACAAATCTCTCTATCCCCATTGCATGCATTCTCTTCTCTCCGTAAAATCCCGCGCCTTAGTGGCTTTCACCATTTTTATGCGGTTTGCCAAAATAATTATTCTCTCACTCTCGTTTTTGTAACTGGATACAAATGGAAAAGAAATTGGGTCTGAGCGCACTGACCGCGCTGGTTTTAAGCTCAATGCTCGGCGCTGGCGTTTTCAGCCTGCCACAAAACATGGCGGCAGTAGCCAGCCCGGCTGCATTACTGATTGGTTGGGCGATTACCGGTGCGGGTATTCTTTTGCTCGCCTTTGCCATGCTGATCCTGACGCGTATCCGTCCTGAACTGGATGGCGGTATTTTTACCTATGCGCGTGAAGGTTTTGGCGAGCTGATTGGCTTCTGCTCCGCGTGGGGATACTGGCTGTGTGCCGTTATCGCCAACGTTTCGTATCTGGTCATTGTCTTCTCTGCACTCAGCTTCTTTACCGACACGCCTGAGTTACGTCTGTTTGGCGACGGTAATACCTGGCAGTCGATTGTGGGCGCATCGATGCTGCTGTGGATCGTACACTTCCTTGTGCTGCGCGGTGTGCAAACGGCAGCCAGTATTAACCTGGTCGCGACGCTGGCGAAATTACTGCCGCTGGGTCTGTTTATCGTGCTGGCGTTCATGCTGTTTAAGCTCGACACCTTTACTCTCGATTTTACCGGCGTAGCATTGGGCGTTCCCGTCTGGGAGCAGGTCAAAAACACCATGCTCATCACCTTGTGGGTATTCATCGGTGTGGAAGGCGCGGTGGTGGTTTCTGCCCGTGCCAGAAACAAACGCGATGTCGGACGCGCCACGCTGCTGGCGGTACTTGCCGCACTGGGCGTTTACCTGCTGGTCACCCTGTTGTCTCTGGGCGTTGTCGCACGTCCCGAACTGGCGGAGATCCGTAACCCGTCAATGGCCGGTCTGATGGTTAAAATGATGGGATCATGGGGCGAAATTATTATTGCCGCAGGTCTGATTGTTTCCGTGTGTGGTGCCTATCTAAGCTGGACGATTATGGCGGCGGAAGTGCCGTTCCTCGCCTCCACGCACAAAGCGTTTCCGCGCATTTTTGCGCGACAGAACGCGCAAGGCGCGCCATCGGCGTCGCTATGGCTGACCAACATCTGCGTACAGCTCTGCCTGGTGCTGATCTGGCTTACTGGTTCCGACTACAATACGTTATTGACTATCGCCTCAGAGATGATTCTGGTGCCCTATTTGCTGGTCGGCGCATTTCTGTTAAAAATTGCTACCCGTCCGATTCATAAGGCTGTCGGTATCGGGGCGAGTATTTATGGCATATGGTTATTGTATGCGTCAGGTCCGATGCACCTGCTGCTGTCCGTAGTGCTGTATGCGCCAGGACTGCTGGTTTTCCTTTATGCCCGTAAAACGCACGCGCATGAAAACGTATTAAAACGCCAGGAGATGGCGCTGATCGGCCTGCTGCTTGTTGCTGCTGTGCCGGCTACCTGGATGCTGATGGGGTAACGTTATACCCATCGTTCGCGACATATGGAGATTACGATGGGTAAAAAAAACCCTTTGCCAATTCTTATCACCGGAGGTGGTCGTCGTATCGGCCTCGCCGTCGCATGGCACTTTCTGAACCAAAAACAGCCAGTTATCGTCAGCTACCGTACGCACTATCCTGCCATTGACGGCCTGCGAGAAGCGGGCGCGATTTGTATCCCTGCTGACTTTTCCACGGATGAAGGCGTGCTGGCCTTTGCTGATGAGGTCAAAGCTCAGACGGATGGCTTGCGCGCTATTGTGCATAATGCCAGTGCCTGGCTTGCAGAAAAGCCTGGTACACCGCTGACCGATGTGCTGTCAGCCATGATGCAGATTCATGTCAATACGCCCTACCTGCTCAACCATGCACTGGAAGGATTGCTACGCGGTCATGGACACGCGGCCAGCGATATAATCCATTTTACTGATTATGTTGTGGAGCGCGGCAGCGACAAGCACATTGCTTATGCTGCCAGCAAAGCGGCGCTGGATAATATGACCCGCTCGTTCGCGCGCAAACTGGCACCGGAAGTGAAAGTGAACGCGATTGCCCCTTCACTTATCCTGTTTAACGAGGGTGATGATGCAGAGTATCGCCAGCAGGCACTGAACAAATCACTGATGAAAACCGCACCAGGTGAAAAAGAAGTCATTGATTTAATTGACTATCTGTTAACCAGCTGTTTTGTCACCGGACGTAGTTTTGCCCTTGATGGCGGGCGTCATCTGCGTTAGTGCAGTTTGATCCAACAAAAGATCAGCAACCACGCGCTCAGGCCCCAGCACACCACTGATCCGCCGAGCGCAACGGGTAAGCGCATAAATCCGGTGAAATACCACAGTGAAACGAGGTAGACAAAATAGGGAATAATCGACCACATGCTGAATATGATGGTTGTACGTAACGCCTCGATCCCACGTTCACTGGCCACGATATAGTGGGCAATCAACGCAAACGTCGGGAACAACGGAATTAATCCGGCAATATAGTAATTCTTTGTTTTCGCCAGCAAGCCAATCAACACCACCACCAGCGCACCGAGCGCCGCTTTTATAACGAGTCCCATCACTCTGCCTTAACACATCAATAACATCAGCCCCTAGCATAACGGAAGCGTTCTTGTTTAGAAAAGATTAATGGAAGGAAAAACCAGGGCGGTGTATGTTGGCGTTTTATATTCAAAAATTAATGATATGAACACCATCGTATTTGTTGAAGATGATCCCGAAGTTGGCTCACTGATTGCAGCCTATTTGGCCCGGCATGATATTGAGGTTATCCTTGAACCTCGTGGTGATTTGGCCGAGGAGAAAATCCTGCACGTTCAACCCGATCTGGTGTTATTAGATATCATGCTGCCGGGCAAAGACGGGATGACTATCTGCCGAGATTTACGCGGACGCTGGCAAGGCCCGATTGTCCTGCTCACCTCGCTGGATAGCGACATGAACCATATCCTGGCACTGGAAATGGGCGCCTGTGACTATATTCTGAAAACCACGCCGCCAGCGGTGCTGCTGGCTCGCCTGCGTCTGCACCTGCGTCAGAATGAGTACTCAACCCAGTCTAAAGGCATTCAATCGGCGACCATCACACCGCACACAACGCTGCGCTTCGGCACACTCACTATCGACCCAACCAACCGCTCCGTGCTGCTCGGCGGCGAGCAAGTTTCCCTTTCCACCGCTGATTTTGAATTACTGTGGGAGTTGGCAACCCATGCCGGGCAGATTATGGACCGCGATGCGTTGCTGAAGAACCTGCGTGGCGTAAGCTATGACGGCATGGATCGCAGCGTAGATGTCGCGATTTCCCGGTTACGCAAAAAACTGCTCGATAACGCGACTGAACCTTATCGAATCAAAACAGTGCGCAATAAAGGTTATCTCTTTGCACCCCACGCCTGGGACGACGAGCCACAGAAGTAATGCCACCGGGCCGATCTCATCGATCGGCTGGATTATTCACAATACGTTACACTGTCACTTAAAATCGTCTACAGAACAGGCATACAAACGCCATCCGACGCCGTTCCACACTTTTTGTGTGGCTGTTACCCTCCCCCCTCCCTATAATCCGTCGCGGTCCTGAACCCTTATGGTTCATCGGTTTTTTCGCACTAACAAAACTCTTTCCGGCATTTCAGGTGCTGAATGAGGCAAGAGGCTACAATATGTTCGTTTCGCTCGCGTATATCGCGTTCTTTTTGGTTTGTTCATGGGCAATTTTCAGAATCAACCAAAAAAGTCACTCTCTTTCAAAAAGCGTCTTCATCGCTATTTTTACGGGTGCCGTTATCGGTTTATCCCTGCATCTCATTGCTGCTGACGAAAGAAAAACAGTTATCGACTGGTACAATGTTATCGGCAACGGCTATGTGAATTTACTGAAGCTGGTTGCGGTACCGCTGATTTTCATCTCTATTCTCTCAGCCATTAATAAGCTCGAAAACAGCGCTGGCATTGGGAAAATGTCGTTAACCATCGTCGGATGCATGCTCTGTCTGGTAATGATTGCCGGTTTTATTGGGCTGTTGACTGCGCATGTATTATGCCTGGACGCCAGTGCGTTTGTTCATATGCAGTCCACGCTGACGGCAGACGATGTAAATAAAACAGCCGCCATTTCACTGCCTAAACTGGTTACATCTCTGATCCCCACGAATATCTTCCTCGATCTAACAGGGGCCAGAAGCGTTTCCGTCATTGGCATTGTTATTTTCACCCTACTTGCCGGCGTGGCATTATTAAAGGTCAAACAGGACGCCCCGCAAGAAGGTGAAAAATTAAGTGCTGGCATTAACGCTATCCAGATTTGGGTGATGAAAATGGTGCGTATCGTTATTGCTCTCACCCCTTATGGTGTGATGGCATTAATGGCAGGCGTATTTTCCGCGTATCGATTTGAACAATTTGCCAGTCTGTTAGGCTTTATTGCTGCCTGTTACCTTGCGATTCTGATGATGTTTATCGTCCACGCACTGATACTGGTTCTGAGCGGTAATAATCCCGTTCACTATTTTAAAACTGTCTGGCCAGTTTTAACCTTTGCATTTGTTTCACGCAGCAGTGCAGCATCTATTCCACTGGCTATTTCCGCACAAGAAAAATTTGGCGTGCAAAACACCATTGCCAATATTGCGGCTTCATTCGGCTCCAGCATGGGTCAAAATGGCTGTGCAGGGATCTATCCAGCTATTATGGTGGCGATGATTGCTCCAACAATTGGTATTGATCCGCTATCAGTACATTTTTTGCTCGCCATGCTACCTGCGATTGCGCTGGGTTCTATTGGGGTGGCGGGTGTAGGCGGTGGCGGAACATTTGCTGCGCTGATCGTCCTTTCAACACTGAACTTCCCGGTCGCGCTGGTGGGGATTTTCATTGCTATCGAGCCTGTCGTCGATATGGCCAGAACGGCATTAAACGTGAACGGTTCGATGATGTCTGGCGTGCTGGCTAACAGGCTCCTGAAAAAGAGTGCTGAAAAACCACAACCCGTGAACGCGAATTAGTCAGTCCTAAAAAGATCAAAGCCTTCCTGTTGCTGGAAGGCTTTCTTTTGTGTCAACTAAACGTCAGCCCGTCGTATTTTTTCCAACGGTAATTTACGGCAGAGATAATCCAGCAGCCGATAAAGACGCCAATAATCACAAAACCGACATTCCCCATATGGTCACTTAAATTGCTGACGGTATCCCACAAACCACCCTGAAGCGAAAACGCGTCAGAGAGAAGCCCCAGCGCCTCCAGTCCGCCAATAAATAGCGCCACAATCACGGAAGTCCCGGTAATGGTCATATTGTAATAGAGCTTGCGTTGCGGCTTATTGAACGCCCATCCGTAGGCCTCAACCATCAGAATACTGTCGAGACAATCAATTAACGCCATACCGCAGGTAAACAGCGCCGGGAACACGAGAATTGACCAAACAGACATGCCACTGGACGCGCTTGAAGCAGAAATTCCCAGCAAAGAAATTTCAGTGGCGGTATCAAAACCCAGACCAAAAAGAAAACCGACAAAATACATATGCCAGTCTTTGCCTACCAACCGAAACGCTGAGCGGAAAAGCCAGTTCAGAGGACCTGAAACTGTAATGTCTTCCGTGGTGCCATCGTAAGTACCGGTGCGTTTAAGATGGCGGAATGCCTTCCAGACCTGGCAGAAAATAATGAGATTAATGGTAGCCAGAATCAGCAAAAACACGGCAGAAACCGTAGTTCCTATCAGACCGCCGACATTCTGAAACCATGCCATATGTTGCTTAAACACGCTGGTGGTCAGTGCAATGCCAATGCTTGCCAGTACCACAATGGTGGAGTGCCCCAAAGAAAACCAGGCTCCCGTCGTCAGGGCGCGTTTTTTCTGCTGCATGAGTTTACGTGTAGCGCTGTCTATCGCGGCGATATGATCGGCATCGACAGCATGGCGCAAACCGTAGCACCACGCAATCAGACTCAGTGCAAGCAATGACGTGTTGTTACTAAACGCGGTGAAAGCCCACAGCCACGCCACGATGTTTGCCCCGATGAGTAAGACCATCAACAAAAGAATATTCGGGCGTTTTTTAAATAATGAAAACAATGCGTTCATTGTTTCCCGCCAATTAAATTTGAGCTAAACAACACACCACCACTCACTGATTAATTAATATAACGTTTATCAGGCTAATGATAACTCTTAAGAATTACTAACCCAGTGTCGTAGATCAAAGTTGATTATCACCTGAAGCAAGTTCCGCCATCGCTAGCTCCGCAATACGCAGAGGTACCGTTGCGCTGTCCCCCTCTTGCAGAAACCAGACGGACGACAACCCACACCAGGCAACAATCCACATCAGCAAACGTTGCCGTTCAATTCTTGCGATTTCAGACACAATGTTGACTCGTTGTGTGAATGTTTCCGGCTCAATGGCAACAGGTCTGGTGGGTTCGGCAAGATCAGGGTTAGTAAAAATATTGGCGTAATCAAAGCCACGCTCGCCCAGCAGCCCTTTGGGATCGATAGCCAGCCATCCTCTCGTTCCGAAATCAAGAATATTGCCGTGGTGTAGGTCACCGTGTAATACGACTTCATCATGGGGTGAAGATAGCAGTACATTTGCCACCGCTGCACAACGCGTCAGGATACCGCCATGCTTTTTCGCGGCAGGAGCCAGATCGCTAAACCAATGGTGTAGAGGTGTTAACGCTGGCGTAGACGCATTCCGGGAGAAATGGAGTCTACTGGCAGCATGGCAAATAATGCGACAAGCCTGCGCATCGTTACCAGTCCAGGACATGTCCGCTAAAGACCCTGTCCCTGTCGCACGTTCCAGCAGAATCGCCCCTGCTGCATGAGCAAGTACTTTCGCTGCGCCATTTCCGTTCCACCAGACCATGAGTTCACAGCCGATCCGTTCACTGTCATCGTCGGCGATTTTAAGTATGGCTTTCTGACCGTCCCTGATGACCACTACAGGCAAAAGCTGTGATGTGTGTGTTTCAACCGGTTCACCATCTGGAGTGAGTCCCCAACGGTTGAGCCAGGTGTTGAACAGGCGATTTTCCAAACAATATCCTCATTTTTCTCTGGAAGATGGTAACCAAAAGGATCCGTATCGGCATTATTCCTGTTTTCTTTTGGGTGAGCTACAACCTCCCACAGCCGTCATCACTGACTTAACGGGTTGAGCACTAACAGGCACATCCTTGTGTATCTGTGTGCCATGCTGACTGTGTTCGGTAAATAAGGAGGACACGATGATCACGTTATGCAAAACCTGTGGAACATCCTATGAGGTAACTGGTGCCCATCCGGAACAGTGCGATATCTGCCAGGATGAACGCCAGTATGTCCCTGCGAGCGGACAGGAATGGGTCGATTTTACCGCCCTGTGTGCATCGCATACAAATAAGTGGAAGCAACACGACAGTACTCTCCTCAGCATCCGCACCGTTCCTGATTTTGCAATTGATCAGCGCGCGTTTATTCTGCGTACCTCTGAAGGCAATATTTTATGGGACTGCATTGC
Organism: Citrobacter sp. ABFQG; assembly: GCF_004322975.1. NCBI lineage: Bacteria > Pseudomonadati > Pseudomonadota > Gammaproteobacteria > Enterobacterales > Enterobacteriaceae > Citrobacter > Citrobacter sp. ABFQG. The sequence goes on along the minus strand of NZ_CP036435.1, from coordinate 3,022,385 downwards.
CTCGCTCGACGATGCCACAAAAACGCTAATAACGTCCCTTGGCGGGCTTAAGGCTATCGCGATATCGCATCCTCATTACTACACCACCATGCAGGACTGGGCTGCAGAATTTAACGCACCGATTTACCTTCATGCCAGCGACAGAAGGTGGGTAATGCGCGACAGCCCGTGGATTAGATTCTGGGATGGCGACACCATTGAGTTAACCCGTGACGTCACGGTGATACGTCTCGGCGGACACTTTGCTGGCGGCTGCGTCCTGCACTGGGCGCGTGACGAAGGCGTGGTGCTTTCCGGCGACATCGTCCAGGTTACGCCAGGTGCGCATGCCGTCTCTTTTATGTGGAGCTACCCTAATATGCTACCGTTGCCAGCTGCAACGGTCAGCAACATTACCCAGAGACTGAGTACAGTGAAATTTAAGCAACTTTACGGCGCATTTGCAGGAAAAGATATTACGCAAAATGCCGATGAAATTGTGCGGCGTTCAGGTGAAAAGTATATTTCCTGCCTCAGATAAACCGGCAGTTTATTCACCAACCAGACTCAGGAAGGTAAAAATGGATAGAACTGATAAACCACGCCCATCACAGAAATACTCACTATCACACTGATAATGAAGTAGGTTTTGAAAGGCTGCTTTTGTGTTTTATGGCGAAAGATTTGTTGACCCGCTATCGCGCCACCCCATCCGCCCACAACGCCAAACACCAGCAATGTGGATTCCGGCACTCTACGCCAGTCCTTGCGTGCCGCCATTTTGTCCACGCCGTATAACAGCAACGTCAGTATGTTGGCGAGTAGAAACCATATGACAAGAGGGTGAGCGGTGAAAATGCAGCCGATCGCTGCAAAAATGAGTAGCGAATAACAACAGCGATTGAGATTCATATTTTCAGTCACAGCACTTTTCAGGAAGTTTCGTCACCCATTATACGCAAGGTCAGTCATCCCTGCCATGGGTGAGAATACCCCTTTTACTATTATGCCTATATCCCCAGAAATAGCGGAAATTCTCTGGTCTGCGGCGTACCTAACAATTCAAACAAGAGAACCGTTTTCATTATTCAGAACAAATGGTAATTTATTAAATCCAAATGGAGAAATTGTTCTGGAGTCGCAGGGATGAGAAAATACTCATATCCATATTTGTTTTTTGTCACCGTCTTATCTCTCGGCGCAATTTTTCTTTTTTACTGGTGGAAGGTAACGATATACAGAGCGACTTTTCTCTACCCGCTCACATCCAAATACCTCATACTTATTTCTCTGGCAGTGTCATTTTTAATTACCTTATTTCTGGTAGGTAATGGGATAATGAAAAAAAGTCCCTTCCAAACTTATCTGAAATTATTTGGTAGCATCAGCATTGTCATGGTGCTGTTTTCAGTGATCACAGTTATGGCGATAACCTGGTTCATTCCAGGTGTCCCCTCGTCCTATACCGCTCCATACACCTACTCTACAGGAAGTTCTAAAAGCTGTTCGGGGGCTGATGTTGACGATCCGGATCTCGGGACTAACATCAGAATTTGCTATCCCGAAGGTAACTACGAATATAACAACACAATCTATGTTGAGAAACGAAGTAACCTTTTAGGTGCGGTCGTAACATACGCCAGAACAACACCATCCCGATTTTGATTAACTTACCGCGTACAAAGCAATGCGTTATCAAGCGAAAGGTCATTTCGCCCCCGTAGGGGCCATAAGAATGCAGAAAAGAGTTATACAGTGTACTCTGCCTGGATAAACACGCCAGATGGTGATCAGATAACCTTTCTGCTCCCACGCATCGGCGGATACTGCTGTGCCCCTTTTCCCCTGAGGGACACGAGAACTCGCTAACTTATTGAGCGTTCGGTGATTTTTATGAAGAAACTGTTTGTGCAGTTTTACCTCCTGCTGTTTGTCTGCTTTTTGGTGATGACCCTGTTGGTCGGCCTGGTATACAAATTCACCGCAGAACGCGCAGGCAGACAATCGCTCGACGATTTGATGAAAAGCTCGTTGTACCTGATGCGCAGTGAACTACGCGAAATCCCGCCACGCGATTGGGGTAAGACGCTGAAGGAGATGGACTTAAACCTCTCATTTGACCTGCGTGTTGAACCGCTGAATAAGTACACACTGGATGCCCCAACCATGCAGCGTTTGCGCGAAGGCGATATTGTGGCTCTTGACGATCAATACACTTTTATTCAACGCATTCCTCGCAGCCATTATGTGCTGGCCGTCGGCCCGGTTCCTTACCTTTATTTTCTTCATCAAATGCGCCTGCTGGACATCGCGCTGATGGCGTTTATTGCTATCTCACTGGCCTTCCCGGTACTGATCTGGATGCGTCCACACTGGCAAGAAATGCTAAGACTCGAATCCGCCGCACAACGTTTTGGTGAAGGACATCTGAGTGAACGCCTTCATTTTGACAACGGTTCCAGCTTTGAGCGCCTGGGCGTAGCGTTTAACCAAATGGCCGACAATATCAATGCGCTGATCGCCAGTAAAAAACAGCTCATCGATGGTATTGCCCATGAGCTTCGTACTCCGCTGGTACGTTTACGTTACCGGCTGGAAATGAGTGATAACCTCACCGGGCAGGAATCTCAGGCGCTTAATCGTGATATCGGCCAACTGGAAGCGTTGATCGAAGAGTTACTGACCTACGCCCGCCTGGATCGCCCGCAAAATGAACTGAAGCTCAGTGTACCTGACCTGCCTGTTTGGTTGACAACCCATCTGGAGGATGTGCAAAGCGTGAATCCTGGCCGTACGGTGCACTTACGTCATCTCGAAACTGGCGACTACGGCGCGTTGGATATGCGCCTGATGGAGCGGGTCCTGGATAATTTGCTGAACAATGCCCTGCGCTATTGCCAGTCTACAGTGCAAGCCAGTCTGCTGCTGAACGGCAATCAAGCCACGCTGGTAGTGGAAGACGACGGTCCCGGTATTGCACCAGACGCTCGCGAACAGGTTTTTGAACCGTTTGTACGCCTTGACCCCAGCCGTGACCGGGCAACCGGGGGTTGTGGGCTTGGGTTAGCCATCGTCCACTCAATTGCTTTGGCTATGGGGGGGACGGTCGTCTGTGATGAAAGTGAACTTGGCGGCGCCCGGTTTACTTTCCGTTGGCCCGTCTGGCATAACATTCCCGAAATCTCAGCTGCCTGACCTTTTCTGCTCGGTGGTCAGGCGGCGGAGGTTGTGCTATAAAAAAGTATGTTGTAACTAAAATGGTAAACCTATGGCCCGTTACGATCTTGTTGACCGCCTGAACGGCACCTTTCGCCAGATGGAACAAGAACTGGCACTTTTGAACGAAAACCTGTTGCAGCAGACGCTGCTGATTGCGCGCGTATTCTCGTTACCGGAAGTGGTTAAAGAGGCAGAGCATGCCCCTCTGCAGAGCATTAATGTTAAGCAGCATTTAGGCAAAGAGGCTGAAGCGCTGGCACTGCTCCATTACCGTCACCTGTTTATTCAGCAGCAGTCCGAAAACCGCAGCAGCAAAGCAGCCGTCCGCCTACCGGGTGTATTGTGCTATCAGGTTGATAACGCGGCGCAATGTACTCTGGAAGAACAAATCCAGCGTATAAACCAGTTGAAAACCACCTTCGAGCGCATTGTTACAGTGGAATCAGGGCTGGCGCCGGCAGCACGTTTCGAATGGGTGCATCGTCATCTGCCAGGGCTGATTACTCTGAATGCCTATCGCACGCTAACCGTAGTCCGCGATCCGGCCACCCTACGATTTGGCTGGGCTAATAAGCACATCATTAAAAACCTGAAACGCGATGAAGTACTGCAGCAACTGGAAAAAAGCCTGACGTCACCGCGCAGCGTACATCCCTGGACACGTGAAGAATGGCAGGCGAAGCTTGAACGCGAATATCAGGATATCGCTGCCTTACCACAGCAGGCCCGCCTGAAGATTAAAAGGCCGGTAAAAGTGCAGCCTATCGCCCGCGTCTGGTACAAAGGAGAGCAAAAACAGGTGCAATATGCCTGCCCGACGCCACTGATTGCTTTGCTTAATAACGACAACGGTATGACCGTACCGGATATCGGCGAGTTACTTAATTACGATGCCGAAAACGTTCAGCATCGTTTTAAACCTCAGGCGCAGCCGTTGAGATTGATTATTCCCCGGCTGCACCTGTACGTTGCGGATTAACTGCCGGGCCGCATGCTGCCAACCATCAGCTCCGGGCGTACCCAACTGTCGAACTCCGCTTCGGTTAGATATCCCAGCGCCAGAGCGGAGGCTTTTAAGGTCAGCCCTTCTTTATGGGCTTTTTTGGCAATTTCAGCCGCTTTATCGTAACCGATATGGGTATTGAGCGCGGTCACCAGCATTAGCGACTCGTTGAGCAGTTGATCGATTCGTTCACGATTAGGCTCAATCCCCGTCGCGCAATGTTCATTGAAGCTTTCCATACCGTCCGCCAGCAGGCGTACCGATTGCAGGAAGTTGTGGATGACCATTGGTCGATAAACGTTGAGCTCAAAGTTACCTGACGCCCCGCCCATGTTGATGGCGACATCGTTGCCCATCACCTGGCAGCAAAGCATAGTCAGCGCTTCACACTGGGTTGGATTGACCTTGCCCGGCATGATCGAGCTGCCCGGTTCGTTTTCCGGAATTGAAATTTCGCCAATACCACACCGGGGACCGGATGCCAGCCAGCGTACATCGTTGGCGATTTTCATCAGCGACGCTGCCAGTCCTTTTAGCGCGCCGTGAGCATGAACCAGGGCATCGCAGGTGGCGAGCGCTTCAAATTTATTCGGTGCGGTAACGAACGGCGCACAGGTGATGACCCGCAGTTCATCCGCAACCCGGCGGGCGTATTCGGGATGAGTGTTCAGTCCGGTACCTACCGCGGTTCCCCCCAACGCCAGCTCCGCCACGTGTGGTAAGCTGTTTTCAATGTGTCTGAGGTTATGTTCTAGCATTGCTACCCAGCCGGAAATCTCCTGGCCAAGCGTAAGTGGAGTTGCATCTTGCAGATGTGTACGACCAATTTTAACGATATCGGCGAAAGCGTGGGACTTATCACTGAGCGTTTTGGTCAACACATTTAATTGAGGGATCAGTGATTTACGCAGCGCCAGCAGTGCGGCAACGTGCATTGCGGTCGGGAAGACATCGTTCGAGCTTTGGCTTTTATTGACATCATCGTTGGGGTGTACTTTTCGCTCCATCCCCCGCACGCCGCCCAGCAACTCGCTGGCCCGGTTTGCCAACACCTCGTTCATGTTCATATTGCTTTGCGTGCCGGACCCAGTTTGCCAGATGGCCAGCGGGAACTCATCGCGGTGTTTATCTGCCAACACCTCATCTGCAGCCTGCATAATAGCCCTGGCTTTATCCTCCGCCAGCAGCCCAAGATCCTGGTTAACCTTTGCCGCGGCGCATTTAGTCAGCGCCAGCGCATGGATCAACGAGACCGGCATTTTCTCCGTAGAGATACGAAAATGCTCCAGTGAACGTTGGGTTTGCGCGCCCCAAAGCTTATCGGCAGGAACATCTATCGTCCCCATTGAATCATTCTCGCGGCGTACCGTTACCATTACCTGCTCCTTACATTAACAATTGATTAGGTTATGTTTCGACATTGCCCACTTGCGTTGGTCTTATGAGTATTAACGAGGATAAAACTGTCGTTTGGTGGTTCGTGCGGTAAAAAAAACCGCCCCGAAGGGCGGTTGACGTTACTTAACGCAGCGTGCGCACTGCGACGTCTGAATTTGCTGGAAGAAATCATTGCCTTTGTCATCCACCAGGATAAACGCCGGGAAATCTTCCACTTCAATTTTCCAGATGGCTTCCATCCCGAGTTCCGGGTATTCCACGCACTCCAGACTCTTGATACTGCCCTGGGCCAGCACCGCGGCAGGGCCGCCAATACTGCCTAAATAGAAGCCGCCATGTTTATGGCAAGCATCGGTCACCTGCTGGCTACGGTTGCCTTTCGCCAGCATAATCATGCTCCCGCCTGCAGACTGAAGCTGGTCAACATACGAGTCCATACGTCCGGCCGTGGTTGGGCCAAGCGAACCAGAGGCGTAGCCTTCCGGCGTTTTTGCCGGACCGGCGTAATAGATCGGGTGATCTTTAACATACTGCGGCAAACTTTCACCGTTATCCAGACGTTCTTTCAGTTTCGCATGCGCAATATCTCGGCCAACGATGATTGTACCGTTGAGTGACAGACGCGTAGAGACCGGATACTGCGACAGCTGAGCCAGGATCTCTTTCATCGGACGATTGAGGTCAACGCGTACCGCTTCGCCCTCTCCCGCCTGGCGCAGCTCTTCCGGTATATATTTGCCAGGATTATGTTCCAGTTTTTCGATCCAGATACCTTCACGGTTGATCTTGGCTTTGATATTTCGATCGGCTGAGCAAGAGACGCCCATACCAACCGGGCACGACGCGCCGTGACGCGGCAGGCGGATCACGCGGATATCATGCGCGAAGTACTTCCCGCCAAACTGCGCACCCAGCCCCAAATTCTGCGCTTCAATCAGCAGCTCTTTTTCCAGCTCCACATCACGGAATGCCTGCCCATGTTCGTTACCTTCGGTCGGCAGCTCATCGTAGTATTTAGCCGAAGCCAGTTTCACCGTTTTCAGCGTAGCTTCCGCTGACGTTCCGCCGATCACAAACGCAATGTGATACGGCGGACAAGCCGCAGTACCCAGCGTACGCATCTTTTCAACCAGGTAATTTTTTAATTTGCCCGGCGTGAGCAGCGCTTTGGTTTCCTGGTACAGATAGGTTTTGTTCGCCGAACCGCCACCTTTGGCAATACACAGGAATTTGTATTCATCGCCGTCGACGGTATACAAATCAATCTGTGCTGGCAGGTTGGTGCCGGTGTTCACCTCTTTATACATATCCAGCGCTGCGTTTTGTGAATAGCGCAGGTTGTCTTCGATGTAGGTGTTATAGACGCCTCGAGCCAGCGCCTCCTCATCGCCACCACCGGTCCAGACACGCTGACCTTTTTTACCCACGATAATCGCGGTTCCGGTGTCCTGACAGGTCGGCAAAATGCCTTTTGCCGCGATGTCAGAGTTACGCAGAAATTGCAGGGCCACATACTTGTCGTTTTCGCTGGCCTCCGGGTCGCGCAGAATATCGGCTACCTGCTGTTGATGTGCGGGACGCAGCATAAACGACGCATCATGAAAGGCCTGACGAGCCAGCAGGGTTAAAGCTTGTGGCGCGACTTTAACAATCTCCTGCCCTTCAAATTCGGCAACAGAGACATAGTCGCTGGTCAGCAGATAGTATTCGGTATCATCCTTTTTGAGGGGGAAAGGATGCTGATAATGAAAGGGTTTGTTTGACATTGTGCTCTCACTTACTGCTCGGTCTGGTTATTCTCTGGGCAGATGTTCCGTTGCCCTGCTTCCCTGCCGCAGATCCGGTTGTAGAAGGAAGGGCTGTCTGCAACCGGAATCTCTCAGGGTATTAAAAGCGAGTCTCCATATCCTACACATTTTTTTAACAAAAACTGAGACAAGTACGACTTTTTACATGTGCAGGTTACTTCCCTCAGGGTTTCTTGGTTTAATAGCCGTAGAAAATTCCACATTGAAACAGGGCTTGATAATGCAAAAACTCATCAACTCAGTGCAAAACTACGCCTGGGGAAGTAAAACGGCGTTAACGGAACTCTATGGCATTGCCAACCCCACTCAGCAACCGATGGCTGAGCTGTGGATGGGTGCGCATCCGAAAAGCAGTTCGCAGGTTCTGGGCGCTGACGGCCAGACGGTTGCTCTGCGCGACGTTATCGAGCACGATAAATCCGCACTGCTGGGCGATGCCGTTGCGCAGCGTTTTGGTGAGCTGCCCTTCCTGTTTAAAGTGCTCTGCGCTGCACAACCGCTTTCGATTCAGGTTCATCCTAACAAGCACAACTCTGAAATTGGATTTGCCAAAGAAAACGCCGCAGGGATCCCGATGGATGCGGCTGAGCGCAACTACAAAGATCCTAACCACAAACCGGAACTGGTTTTTGCTTTGACGCCTTTCCTGGCGATGAACGCATTCCGCGAGTTCTCTGACATTGTTGCATTGTTACAACCCGTCTCCGCCGCACATCCGGCTATTGCGCATTTCCTGGAAGAGCCGAGTGCAGAACGTCTGAGCTATCTTTTCGCCAGCTTGCTGAATATGCAGGATGAGGAGAAATCCCATGCGTTGGCGATCCTGAAATCAGCGCTGAACAGCCAGCAGGGTGAACCCTGGCAAACCATCCGTCTGATCGCCGACGTCTACCCGAACGACAGTGGGCTCTTCTCCCCGCTGCTGCTCAATGTGGTGAAACTCAATCCAGGCGAAGCTATGTTCTTATTTGCCGAAACCCCGCACGCTTACCTGCAAGGTGTGGCGCTTGAGGTGATGGCTAACTCGGACAACGTGCTGCGTGCCGGACTGACGCCAAAATATATTGATATCCCGGAACTGGTCGCCAACGTGCAGTTTGTCGCCAAGCCAGCAAACCAGTTACTGACCACGCCGGTTAAGTCTGATGGCGAACTGGATTTCCCGATCCCGGTTGACGATTTTGCGTTCTCCCTGCATGAGCTTACTACCAGTGGCGCAGATATCAGCCAGCAAAGTGCGGCCATTTTGTTCTGCATCGAAGGTGAAGCTGTACTGAGCAAAGGCGAGCAACGTCTGGTTCTGCGACCGGGTGAATCGGCCTTTATTGGCGCGAATGAATCGCCGGTTAACATCAGTGGCGCAGGTCGTTTAGCCCGGGTTTATAACAAGCTTTAGCAAGATACTGATATTTTTAACAACTCTTGCTAAGCTGTAGTGAGTTAAAGACATGTCACTCCTCCAGGCGTCTTAAAACGCCTGGTTTTATTTTATGGATATCGAAATGAAAAAATCGCTGGTAGCTGCGGGTGTGGTGGTTGCGCTGGGTATCGTCTGGACGGGCGGCGCCTGGTACACAGGTAAGAAACTTGAAACGCATCTCGCCGAGATGGTGACGCAGGCAAACGATCAGTTAAAACGTTTCTCCCCTGAGGCGGGTATTGAACTGAGTTATCAAAACTACCAGCGCGGGGTGTTCAATAGCCAACTGCAATTGGTGGTGAAACCAATAGCCGGGCAGGCAGATTCCTGGCTGAAACCGGGGCAAAGTATTGTCCTGGATGAAACGGTGGATCACGGTCCCTTCCCACTGGCCCAACTGAAGTCACTGAATCTGGTTCCGGCTATGGCCTCCGTGAAAACGACGCTGGTGAATAACGACGTTACCAAACCGCTGTTTGATATTGCCAAGGGTGAGTCGCCATTTGTCATTAACTCCCGTATCAGCTACAGCGGCGATACCCGTTCCGATCTTTCCCTTAAACCACTGAACTACGAGAAAGGCGACGAAAAAGTAGCCTTCAGCGGCGGGGAATTCCAGTTTACCGCAGACAAAGAAGGTAACGCTGTCTCGCTGACAGGCAATGCGCAAAGCGGCGTGGTCAATGCGGTCAACGAGTATGACCAGAAAGTACAAATGACTTTCAATAATCTGAAGACTGAGGGTTCCAGCAGTATTGCCAGCTTTGGTGAGCGCATCGGCGACCAGAAATTGTCACTCGAAAAACTGTCGATCTCGGTCGAGGGCAAAGAGTTGGCGGTTCTGGAAGGCATGGGTATCGATGGCAAATCCGATCTGGTTAACGACGGTAAAACTGTCAACAGCCAGCTGGATTACACGCTGAACAGCCTTAAATTACAGGGCCAGGATATGGGTAGCGGTAAGCTGACGCTGAAAGTTGCCCAGATTGACGGTGAAGCCCTGCATCAGTTCAGTCAGCAGTATAGCGCCCAAACCAAGGCGCTGATGGCGCAGATCGATGTGGTACAAAATCCTGAGCTTTATCAGCAAAAAGTCACCGAAGCTTTCTTCAATGCGCTGCCGATACTGATGAAAGGCGAGCCGGTTATCACCATTGCCCCGCTGAGCTGGAAAAATGCGAAAGGTGAAACCGCATTTAATCTGTCACTGCTGCTAAAAGATCCGACAGCAAATACTGAGGAACCACAAACGCTGGCTCAGGAAGTGGATCGTTCGGTCAAATCACTGGATGCCAAGCTGACGATTCCGGTCGATATGGCGACTGAGTTCATGACGCAGATCGCCAAAATTGAAGGCTATCAGCAGGAGCAAGCGGCCGATCTTGCGAAGCAACAAGTGAATGGCTTGGCGGCAATGGGCCAGATGTTCCGTATTACAACGATGCAGGACAACGTCATCGGCTCCAGCCTGCAATACGCAAACGGACAGGTTACGTTAAACGGACAAAAAATGCCGCTGGATGAGTTTGTTGGCATGTTCGGTATGCCTTCTCTCGGCGAACCGGATGCCCCGGCTATCCCGCAACAGTAAATACGCGTGACAACAGGCCCGATAACCGTGTGTTTATCGGGCCTTTTTTATTTGGCCACCACCAGACGGGCGGAAAGCGTCAGGTTACGCGAATGACCATCATCGTGCCCAATGCGCTGCAGCATGCGCTCAGCAAGGGTATATCCCATTTCACGCGCAGGCGTGCAGGCCCAAATAATGGGGATATCGTCCAGTGCATTTTCCGCTACATCGGCAAATCCCGCTAAGGAGATCTGCTGTTCGAAATAGCGATCTACGCCAATTTCACCACTCTGACGCCCCGCTCTCATCAGGCCAAACCAGGCGCCAACGGCAATGGTTTCGTTGTAGCACACCACTGCGCTGATCGTTGGGTTACGACGTAACAGCGCGGTTACCTCCTCTGCGGCCTGCTTCTGGCTGGATGAACACTCCAGCACCCAGTCGCTATGAAACGGTAAACCATACTTTAGCAACGTCGTACAATAGCCGCCGACACGCTCTGCGCGAGTCAATGAGGAACTCTGCCCCCCCAACCACGCTATTCGCTGATGTCCGTGGCGGATAAGATGTTCAACCAGCAATTGCGAAGCCTGCATGTTGTCAGGTCTGACGGTGTCGACATCATCCAGGTAGCTTGCCCGAGAAGCAAACACCACCGGTATCCCCTTATCGGCGGCCAGTTGTTGTAGGTCGTCGCTACTGCCGGCAGCCCCGGCGATCACCACACCATCAACCCCTTGATTTAGCAACATAGCGAAACGCTGCGCGAGCTGTTCGCCATCTTTGCCACCATGTAATAAAAAGACCATGCGCCCCTGCGTTTCTAATGCTTCCGTCAGACCCGCCGTCAACTCGGCGTAAAACGGCGTAGAAAGATCGCGCACAATCAAACCAATGACCCCGCTCTGCCCGCCACGCAGCGCCGATGCCTGGCGATTACGCACAAACCCGAGTTGCTCAATAGCGGCATTCACGCGTTCGCCTGTCGCGGATGAAATACGACCTTTTCCACTAAGCACCAATGAGACAGTACTGACCGAAACGCCCGCGGCCAGCGCAACATCATGGATGGTTATTTTTTTGGCTATAGCCATAAAAACGGAAAACTCCCTGATAACGTGACGGATAAAACGTTTTATCAATCACTTATATTTATACGCCCTATTATCGTTCGATAATGTGATTTATACCGCACTAAAATTAGGTAAAACGTTTTATCTTCTCGCCATCATTAGTCAGCTAGCTTTTACGAGGAGTCGTTTGATGACGACGAGAACTACACCAAAAATAACGTTATGGGAATTTTTCCAGCAGTTGGGCAAAACCTTTATGCTCCCCGTAGCGCTACTCTCATTTTGCGGGATCATGTTGGGGATCGGCAGCTCGTTAAGCAGCCATGATGTCTTAACACTGATCCCGGCATTGGGTAATCCGGTACTGCAGGCCATCTTTACCTGGATGAGCAAAGTAGGCTCATTTGCGTTTAGTTTCTTACCGGTGATGTTCTGTATTGCCATACCTCTCGGCCTTGCTCGCGAGAACAAAGGCGTAGCGGCATTTGCCGGTTTTGTTGGTTATGCGGTCATGAACCTTGCCGTCAACTTCTGGTTAACCGCGAAAGGTATCTTACCTACCACGGATGCCGCGATCCTGAAGGCCAACAACGTGCAGAATATCCTGGGGATCCAGTCGATCGATACTGGGATCCTCGGTGCTGTTATTGCCGGGATCATCGTCTGGATGCTGCATGAACGTTTCCACAACATTCGTCTGCCGGATGCGCTGGCTTTCTTCGGCGGCACCCGCTTTGTGCCTATCATCTCCTCGGTGGTGATGGGGCTGGTCGGGCTGGTTATTCCCCTGATCTGGCCGGTTTTCGCCATGGGCATTACCGGGCTCGGCCACATCATCAACAGCGCGGGAGAATTTGGCCCAATGCTGTTTGGTACCGGTGAACGTCTGCTGCTGCCGTTTGGTCTGCATCATATTCTGGTGGCGCTCATTCGCTTCACCGAGGCTGGCGGCACGCAAGAAGTCTGCGGTCACAGCGTGAGCGGCGCACTGACTATTTTCCAGGCCCAACTGAGCTGCCCGACAACACAAGGTTTCTCTGAAAGCGCAACCCGCTTCCTGTCGCAGGGCAAAATGCCTGCGTTCCTCGGTGGTTTACCGGGGGCAGCGCTCGCTATGTACCACTGTGCTCGCTCTGAAAATCGTCATAAAATTAAAGGGTTATTAATTTCCGGTCTTATTGCCTGTGTGATCGGCGGTACCACCGAGCCCCTTGAGTTCTTATTCCTGTTCGTTGCCCCAGTTCTGTATGTGATCCACGCCCTGCTGACCGGTCTTGGCTTCACTGTGATGGCAGTGCTTGGCGTCACCATCGGTAACACCGACGGTAACCTGATTGACTTCGTGGTGTTCGGCATCCTGCATGGACTCTCTACCAAGTGGTATCTGGTCCCTGTTGTGGCGGCGATCTGGTTCGCGGTGTACTACGTCATCTTCCGTTTCGCCATCACACGCTTCAATTTGAAGACACCAGGTCGAGACGTCGAAATTGCCAGCAATATCGAAAAAGTAATGGCTGGAGCGCCGGGTAAATCCGGTTACAACGTCCCTGCCATTCTGGCGGCGCTTGGCGGTGCGGAAAACATCGTTAGCCTGGATAACTGTATTACCCGTCTGCGTTTGTCAGTGAAGGATATGTCTCTTGTGAATGTACAGGCACTGAAGGACAATCGCGCCATTGGCGTAGTGCAACTCAATCAGCATAATCTTCAGGTCGTTATTGGCCCACAGGTCCAGTCAGTGAAAGACGAGATCGCAGTTCTGATGAACACCGTACAAGCTTAAGGACAATGATATGTTTGATTTTTCAAAGGTTGTGGACAGGCATGGTACCTGGTGTACTCAGTGGGATTACGTTGCCGACCGTTTTGGTTCAGCCGACCTGCTGCCATTCACCATCTCCGATATGGATTTTGCCACCGCACCCTGTATTCTGGAGGCGCTGACTCAGCGCCTGTCACATGGCGTGTTGGGTTACAGTCGCTGGAAAAATGATGAATTTCTTGCGGCGATTAGTCACTGGTTTCTATCGCGTCATGATACCCAAATCGATCCTCACTCGCTGGTTTATGGCCCCTCGGTCATCTATATGGTATCGGAGCTGATCCGCCAGTGGTCTTCTGCGGGTGATGCGGTGGTGATTCATACGCCGGCGTACGACGCGTTTTACAAAGCAATTGAAGGTAATCAGCGCGTGGTGCGCGCTGTCGAACTGGAAAAACGCACTGACGGTTGGTACTGCGACATGGCCGCGCTGGAGAATGCCCTGTCTCGTCCAGAGAGCAAAATTCTTTTGCTCTGTAGCCCACAAAATCCGACGGGCAAAGTGTGGACGCATGATGAGCTGGAAACCATGGCAGAACTGTGTCAGCGCCATGGTGTAAAAGTTATTTCCGATGAGATCCATATGGATATGGTATGGGGGGATCACCCACATATCCCCTGGAGTAACGTCGCGCGTGACAGCTGGGCGCTGCTCACTTCCGGCTCAAAAAGTTTTAATATTCCGGCACTGACCGGGGCTTACGGAATTATTGAAGACGCTCAAAGCCGTAACGATTATCTCAGCGCATTAAAAGGTCGCGATGGTCTTTCCTCACCAGCAGTTCTCGCGCTGAGCGCACATATTGCCGCCTATCATCAGGGTGCAAGCTGGCTTGATGCGCTGCGGGATTACCTTACCAGCAATCTGCATTACGTCGCCCGCGAGCTTAATGCCGCATTCCCCGAACTGAACTGGCAGGTTCCGCAATCCACCTATCTGGCATGGATTGACCTGCGTCCGCTCAACATTGATGACCACGCATTGCAGGAAGCGCTCATCCACCAGCAGAAAGTCGCCATCATGCCCGGATACACATACGGCGAAGAAGGACGCGGTTTTGTGCGCCTGAATGCCGGATGTCCACGATCCAAACTTGAAAAAGGCGTTCAGGGGTTGATTAACGGCATACGTTCTGTACGCTAATAAAGTTTGCGCAATGAAATTATTCATTGCGCAACATAGATTTTTATCCCGATTTTTTCTTATAATACGACGCACTTTACCTAAATACACGAGTGCGACCATGATTGATACTTCCCTCCCCTTGACCGACGTCCATCGCCACCTTGATGGTAACATCCGTGCCCAAACGATTCTGGATCTGGGTCGTCAGTTCAATTTAACGCTCCCGGCACAAACGTTGGAAACGCTGATCCCTCATGTGCAAGTGACATCCACTGAGCCAGATTTAGTGAGTTTTTTATCCAAGCTCGACTGGGGCGTGAAGGTACTGGCCTCGCTGGATGCCTGTCGCCGCGTGGCATTTGAAAATATTGAGGATGCAGCACGTAACAGTCTGCACTATGTAGAATTACGTTTTTCACCAGGCTATATGGCGATGGCGCATCAACTCCCGGTGGCAGGTGTGGTTGAAGCCGTCATCGCAGGCGTGCGCGAGGGCTGCAAGACCTTTGGCGTCGAAGCACGCTTAATTGGCATTATGAGCCGTACTTTTGGCGAAGCCGCCTGTCTGCAGGAACTGGATGCGCTGTTAGCCCACCGAGATCATATTACGGCACTGGATCTAGCCGGTGACGAACTGGGATTCCCTGGCAGTCTGTTCCTGTCCCATTTCAACCAGGCACGCGACGCCGGCTGGCATATTACCGTGCATGCGGGCGAAGCCGCGGGACCAGAAAGCATCTGGCAGGCCATTAAAGAGCTGGGCGCTGAGCGTATTGGTCACGGCGTTAAAGCCGTTGAAGATCGTGCGTTGATGGATTACCTCGCCGAGCATCGTATCGGCATCGAATCCTGCCTGACATCAAACATTCAGACCAGCACCGTTGCCTCACTAGCGAACCATCCGCTGAAAACGTTCCTTGAGCATGGCGTTATTGCCAGTTTGAATACGGACGACCCGGCTGTTCAGGGTGTGGATATTATTCACGAGTACACCATTGCCGCACCAGCTGCAGGCCTAACGCGCGAACAGATCCGCCAGGCGCAAATCAACGGTCTGGAAATGGCATTCCTGAGTAACGAAGAAAAACGAGCCTTGCGCGAGAAAGTTGGCGCAGCGTAACGGGTAAAGTGCTGAATGGCGCTAACGCTTATCCGGCCTACGTTGGTTTTCATTGTAGGCCGGATAAAATGCCTGAGCATCTCCATCCGGCATTAGTCCAATCAAGCAAGGCACAGCGTCGAACGATGTTTCGCAGATTCGATACCCAGCTCAATCAGCTCCATAATTTGGATAGCCTGTCTCGCCGGTACCGGGTTTTCACCGTTACCGTTTAGCGCATCACGAATGCCAGCATAGTACGCCGGATAGTTGCCTGGTACAGTAAGCCAGGTTTCTTCAACCTGCTCTTCGCCTTCTACTCGCGTCAAAACGCCATCGCGCATATCATAACCCCAGTCTTCCTGTGGTAGTCGCTCGCCATTTTTCAGACGCTCTTCCTGCGGGTCAAGACCATACTTCACATAGCTGCCACGCGATCCGTGCACAATATAACGGGCCGATTCTGCGGCAGCGAGCATGGTGCCATGCAGGATCACACGACGCTGCGGATACGTCAGGATGGCATGGAAGTAATCCGTCGCCTGCGCGCCCGGACGCAACTGGGCCAGATCTACCGTCAGGCTGACGGGCAAACCAAACAGATTAATCGCCTGATCCAAAAGATGCGGTGCTAAATCGTACCAGATACCGCTTCCCGGACCGCCCTGTTCACGCCAACGGTCACGAACCTGCGGGCGGAAACGATCGAAATGGGATTCGAAATACGCCACCTCTCCCAAAACACCATCCGCCAGCAGAGCTTTCAGCGTCAGAAAATCACTGTCCCAGCGACGGTTATGGAACACAGACAGCACGCGCCCGAGGCTGCGCGCCAGCGTATCCAGCTCACGAGCTTGTGACAGTGTCACAGTAAAAGGCTTATCAACAACCACATGTTTGCCCGCTTCCAGCGCAGCTTTCGCTAATGGAAAGTGTGTGTCATTAGGCGTGGGGATCACAATCAGGTCGATATTTGGATCGTTAAAAAGATGCTTAGGCTCAGCAACAACCGCCACCGTAGGCCAGTCTGCCTTCACTTTTGCTTCATCACTACTGGAAACTGCAGCCAGTTCCAGGCCCGGCGTGCCCACAATCAGGGGGGCATGGAAGGTTTTACTGGCATAACCATAGCCAATTAGCCCAACGCGGATGTTGTCATTCATGTTATTGCCTCTCAATTCAGGACTGACCTATTTCACACCATACCTTGCAACGTCTCAATAGTTTAATAACCTTTGCGCTACAAAGGTTGCTTTTAACTTAAGTCAAACATATGCCACTTATGCTTAACTTGCAGCGAAAAAGAGGGAGAAATCGTTCCCAACCATCTTGCTGTATTAATGAGAGATTAGTAACATTTGCAGCCTGTGTTTATGGATAAATCAAAGCAAATGTCATCAGTAATGAATCGTCTTATTGAATTAACAGGTTGGATTGTTCTCGCCGTCTCCGTGATCCTGCTGGGTGTTGCCAATCATATTGACAATTACCAGCCACCAGAGCCCGTTGCGGCAGTGCAGAAGAAATAAGCATCCGCAACCTTTTATTGCCCGGCAATTAACATTGGTAGTTGCAGGGTTTGCCGGTAAAAGATCGCTTTCTGTCAAAAAAAGCGAATTATGCCGCATCCCGCTCCGCTGCATATTGCCAGCGATCGCTAAGCGCGTTACCCTTGCCGAAGACGCGCATAGCGCCTGCTTTTTCACAGGTATGAACACTCTTCTTACATTTGCACGTAAATCCGCTTTTACCTGTGCACGTTGTTTATTTTTATATTTTCTACTCCGTTGGTATTATTTTATTAATATGGATCTGCATTTATGACTGTTCAGGATTACTTATTAAAATTCCGCAAAATCAGTTCACTCGAAAGTCTGGAAAAACTTTTCGACCATTTAAACTACACGCTCACCGACGATAGCGACATGATCAATATGTACCGTGCCGCAGACCATCGCCGTGCGGAGCTTATATCCGGAGGCCGTCTGTTTGATGTTGGTCAGGTACCTAAATCAGTCTGGCATTACGTGCAATAGAGAAGAAAGTAGCGCTCAACGTTAAAAGCTTTATAATAATCGCCCCAAAATGAATGGCATGATTGATTGCGCGCGTAAAACTGGAGAAGAGATGACTACCACACCGGCACAACGTATCGGAGGCTGGCTACTTGGGCCACTGGCCTGGCTGTTAGTCGCGTTGTTGAGCGCTTCGCTGGCGTTATTACTTTATGTCACTGCGCTGGCAACACCGCAAACCTTCAAAACGCTGGGTGAGCAAAGTACAGCAAATTTGCTGTTATGGGGCGTCTCCTTTGTTACCGCGATCGCCATGTGGTATTACACACTGTGGCTGACAATTGCGTTTTTCAAACGCAGAGCCTGTGTGCCCAAGCATTACATTCTGTGGCTGCTGATCTCCGTGTTGCTGGCGATTAAAGCGTTTGCGTTTTCACCTGTCCCAGACGCTTTTGCGGTGCGCCAACTGCTGTTCCCATTACTGGCCGCAGCACTGTTGGTGCCCTACTTCAAGCGATCGCAGCGCGTTAAATCGACGTTTGTGAACCCGTAATAACCCTACAGTTAACCTGTTGTCGCCTGTTGTAGATTGTCAGATAATAGGCGGCTTTTTTATTTCAGGCCGAAAAATGACTGATTACCTGCTGCTGTTTGTCGGAACTGTACTGGTCAATAACTTTGTACTGGTCAAGTTTCTGGGCCTCTGCCCGTTTATGGGCGTTTCCAAAAAACTGGAAACCGCAATGGGTATGGGCCTTGCCACGACGTTTGTCATGACACTGGCATCCATCTGCGCATGGCTGATTGATACCTGGATCCTAATCCCGCTCAATCTCATCTATCTGCGCACGCTGGCTTTTATTCTGGTTATCGCCGTCGTCGTGCAGTTTACCGAAATGGTTGTGCGCAAAACCAGCCCTGCGCTGTACCGCCTGCTGGGGATCTTCCTACCGCTGATCACGACTAACTGCGCAGTGTTAGGTGTGGCGCTGCTGAACATCAACCTCGGCCATAACTTTTTACAGTCGGCGCTATACGGTTTTTCCGCCGCCGTCGGCTTCTCGCTGGTGATGGTACTGTTCGCCGCGATCCGCGAACGCCTCGCCGTGGCGGACGTCCCGGCGCCGTTTCGCGGGAATGCGATTGCGCTGATTACCGCTGGTTTAATGTCATTGGCCTTTATGGGCTTTAGTGGTTTGGTGAAGTTGTAATGAATGCTATCTGGATTGCCGTTGCCGCAGTGAGTGTACTGGGTCTGGCGTTCGGCGCTATTTTGGGGTACGCCTCACGACGTTTTGCCGTTGAAGATGATCCGGTCGTGGAGAAAATTGATGAAATTCTCCCGCAAAGCCAGTGTGGGCAGTGCGGCTATCCGGGCTGTCATCCTTACGCTGAAGCGATCGGCTCTCAGGGTGAAAAAATTAACCGTTGCGCCCCCGGTGGCGAAGCGGTGATGTTAAAAATTGCCGCCCTGCTGAACGTCGATCCGCAGCCTATTGATGGTGATGAACAAGACGTTACGCCGGTGCGTATGCTGGCGGTCATTGATGAAAATAACTGTATCGGGTGCACTAAGTGTATTCAGGCCTGCCCGGTCGATGCGATCGTGGGCGCGACCCGCGCCATGCACACGGTAATGAGCGATCTCTGCACTGGGTGCAACCTGTGTGTTGACCCGTGTCCGACGCAATGCATTGAATTACGCCCGGTAGCCGAGACACCCGATAGCTGGAAATGGGATTTAAACACCATCCCTGTGCGCATCATTCCCGTGGAACAACATGTTTAAGTTATTCTCTGCATTCAGAAAAAATAAAATCTGGGACTTTGATGGTGGCATTCATCCACCAGAAATGAAAACCCAGTCAAACGGAACACCGTTGCGACAGGTTCCGCTGGCACCGCGTTTCGTTATTCCGCTGAAACAACATATTGGTGCGGAGGGTGAACTGTGCGTAAACGTGGGTGACACCGTGCTGCGTGGTCAGGCATTAACCCGCGGGCGTGGCAAAATGCTTCCAGTCCATGCGCCAACATCAGGTACCGTGGTTGCCATTGCCCCGCACTCCACCGCACATCCTTCGGCACTGGCTGAGTTGAGCGTTATCATAGACGCCGATGGCGAAGACCGCTGGATTGAGCGAGACGGCTGGACCGATTACCGCTCCCACAGCCGGGAAGAGCTGATTGCGCGTATTCATCAGTTCGGCGTCGCCGGGCTGGGTGGCGCAGGTTTTCCCACCGGCGTTAAACTGCAGGGCGGCGGAGATAAAATTGAAACGCTGATCATTAACGCCGCTGAATGCGAGCCGTACATTACAGCAGATGACCGCCTGATGCAGGACTGTGCGGCGCAGGTCGTTGAAGGGATCCGCATCCTGGCGCACATTCTTCAGCCACGCGAGATCCTCCTCGGCATAGAAGATAACAAGCCGCAGGCAATATCTATGCTGCGCGCGGTGCTGGCTGATTCACACGACATCAGTTTGCGCGTGATCCCCACCAAGTACCCTTCCGGCGGGGCTAAACAGTTAACACAAATCCTGACTGGCAAGCAGGTTCCCCACGGTGGACGCTCCTCAGATATCGGCGTATTGATGCAAAACGTCGGAACCGCCTATGCAATTAAACGTGCAGTAATTGACGGTGAGCCGATCACCGAACGTGTCGTGACGCTTACCGGTGAGGCCGTCAGCCGTCCGGGCAACGTCTGGGCGCGTTTGGGCACGCCGGTTCGTCATCTGCTCAACGACGCGGGCTTCTGCCCTTCCGCCGACCAGATGGTGATTATGGGCGGACCGCTGATGGGGTTTACGCTGCCATGGCTGGAAGTCCCGGTGGTGAAGATTACCAACTGTCTTCTGGCCCCCTCTGCCAGTGAAATGGGTGAAACGCCGGAAGAGAAAGGCTGCATTCGCTGTAGCGCATGCGCCGATGCCTGTCCGGCGGATCTCCTGCCACAACAGCTTTATTGGTTCAGTAAAGGGCAACAGCACGAAAAAGCAACGGCCCACAATATCGCCGACTGCATTGAATGCGGTGCCTGCGCCTGGGTATGCCCAAGCAATATTCCGCTGGTGCAGTATTTCCGCCAGGAAAAAGCCGAGATTTACGCCATTAGCCAGGAAGAAAAACGAGCCGCTGAAGCGAAAGCACGGTTTGAAGCCCGACAGGCGCGCCTTGAACGTGAAAAAGCAGCGCGTCTTGAACGCCATAAGAGCGCCGCTGCTCAACCGGCGGCCAAAGACCATGATGCCATTGCCGCCGCGCTGGCTCGCGTAAAAGAAAAACAGGCTCAGGCGCTGCAGCCGGTAGTAATTCAGGCAGGTGAAAAACCTGACAATAGCGCAGTGATTGCCGCACGCGAGGCGCGTAAGGCGCAAGCTCGTGCTTCCCGTAAGGAAAATTCGCCGCAAAGTGAAGGCAGCAGCACGGGTACAGATCCGCGTAAAGCTGCCGTCGAAGCGGCAATTGCTCGCGCCAAAGCCCGCAAGCTCGAACAGCAGGCGGTACCGGAAACAGCCGAGCCGGTTGATCCACGCAAAGCCGCCGTGGAAGCGGCCATCGCCCGCGCCAAAGCCCGCAAGCTCGAGCAGCAGGTGGTACCGGAAACAGCCGAATCGGTTGATCCGCGTAAAGCCGCCGTGGAAGCTGCAATCGCCCGCGCTAAGGCCCGCAAGCTCGAGCAGCAGGCGGTACCGGAAACAGCCGAATCGGTTGATCCGCGTAAAGCCGCCGTGGAAGCAGCCATCGCCCGCGCCAAGGCCCGCAAGCTCGAACAGCAGGCGGTACCGGAAACAGCCGAGCCGGTTGATCCACGCAAAGCCGCCGTCGCGGCCGCTATCGCACGCGCTCAGGCAAAGAAAGCCGCACAGCAGCAGGTTGTTAACGAGGAATAAATGGTATTCAGAATAGCAAGCTCCCCTTATACCCATAACCAGCGCCAGACATCACGTATCATGATGTTGGTGTTACTTGCGGCATTGCCGGGAATCGCCGCACAGCTGTGGTTCTTCGGCTGGGGTACGTTGTTCCAGATAATTCTGGCCGCCATCAGCGCTATCGCAGCCGAAGCGGGCGTGCTTAAACTGCGTAAACAACCCATTGTGCCGATTTTAAAAGACAACTCTGCGTTACTCACCGGGTTGCTGCTGGCCGTGAGTATTCCCCCGCTCGCCCCCTGGTGGATGGTGGTATTGGGCACGGTATTCGCGGTTATCATTGCGAAACAACTGTATGGCGGTCTCGGTCAGAACCCGTTTAATCCTGCCATGATTGGTTACGTCGTGCTGCTAATCTCATTTCCAGTACAGATGACCAGTTGGCTGCCGCCGCACGAAATTGCGGCTACAGTGCCTGGGTTCTTTGACGCGCTGAACGTTATCCTTAGCGGCCATACCGTCAGCGGTGGGGATATGAATACACTGCGTATGGGCATTGATGGTATCAGCCAGGCAACGCCTCTCGATACCTTTAAGACATCACTGCATGCCGGGCATACCGTTGAACAGGTGATGCAATACCCGATTTACAGCGGTGTGCTGGCAGGCGCGGGCTGGCAGTGGGTTAATCTTGCCTGGCTGGCGGGTGGTATCGTTCTGTTATGGCAGGGGGCGATTCGCTGGCATATCCCGGTTAGCTTCCTGCTGTCGCTCGCCGTTTGCGCCACTCTGGGATGGTTGTTCTCACCTGAGTCACTCGCGTCTCCTCAGTTACACCTGCTTTCCGGCGCAACCATGCTGGGTGCATTCTTTATTCTTACCGACCCCGTTACGGCCTCGACAACTAACCGCGGCCGCCTGATTTTTGGCGCACTTGCGGGGTTGTTAGTATGGTTGATTCGCAGTTTTGGCGGTTATCCTGACGGTGTAGCCTTTGCTGTATTACTGGCAAATATCACGGTTCCCCTGATTGATTATTACACCCGCCCTCGCGTGTACGGACATCGCTAAGGACTCCCAATGCTGAAAACGATTCGTAAACACGGTATTACGCTGGCGCTGTTTGCTGCTGGTTCAACGGGATTAACCGCGGCAATCAATCAATTAACCAAGTCCACCATTGATGAACAGGCCGCGCTGCAGCAAAAAGCACTGTTCGATCAGGTGCTGCCTGGCGATCGCTACAATAATAACTTGTCTGAGAGCTGTTATCTGGTCAATGCGCAGGCATTGGGCAAAGGTACTCACCGCGTGTATATTGCCCGCCAGGACGACCGTCCCGTTGCAGCAATTCTTGAAGCTACGGCGCCAGATGGGTATTCCGGGGCGATTCAACTGCTGGTCGGTGTCGATTTTACGGGTACCGTGTTGGGTACGCGGGTAACCGAGCATCATGAAACCCCGGGACTGGGCGATAAAATCGAACTGCGACTGTCCGACTGGATCACCCACTTTAGCGGCAAAACGATCGCTACGGGTAACGATGCCCACTGGGCTGTGAAAAAAGACGGCGGCGACTTTGACCAGTTTACTGGCGCAACCATTACGCCGCGGGCGGTAGTGAACGCAGTAAAACGCGCCGGTTTGTATGCGCAGACGCTACCCGCGCAGCTTCCTCAACTTAGCGCCTGTGGAGAATAAACCATGAGCGAAATTAAAGACGTTATTGTCCAGGGGTTATGGAAAAATAACTCCGCGCTTGTGCAGCTACTCGGGATGTGTCCGCTGTTGGCTGTTACCTCTACCGCCACTAACGCGCTGGGGCTGGGGCTCGCGACGACGCTCGTTCTGACGCTGACCAACCTGACGATTTCGGCCCTTCGTCGCTGGACTCCGCCTGAAATCCGTATTCCAATTTATGTCATGATCATCGCCTCCGTGGTGAGTGCGGTGCAGATGCTGATCAATGCCTATGCCTTTGGCCTGTATCAGTCTCTGGGCATCTTTATCCCGCTGATTGTGACCAACTGTATTGTTGTTGGCCGCGCAGAAGCCTTCGCCGCCAAAAAAGGCCCTGCATTATCCGCACTCGATGGTTTTTCCATCGGTATGGGGGCGACCGGCGCCATGTTTGTTCTGGGCTCGCTGCGTGAAATAATTGGTAACGGTACACTGTTTGATGGCGCAGACGGTTTGTTGGGTAACTGGGCCAAAGTATTGCGCGTTGAGATCTTCCATACTGATACGCCGTTTCTGCTGGCCATGCTGCCACCAGGCGCGTTTATTGGTCTGGGCTTGATGCTGGCAGTTAAGTACCTGATTGATGAGAGAATGAAGAAACGTCGTGCCGAAGCGGCTGTCGCGGACAGTCCGGCTGGTGAAACAGGGAATGTCTCATGAACAAAGCAAAACGTCTGGAAATACTGACTCGCCTGCGGGATAACAACCCGCATCCGACAACCGAGCTTAATTTTACATCGCCGTTTGAACTGCTGATTTCGGTCTTGCTATCCGCTCAGGCCACCGATGTCAGCGTCAATAAAGCGACGGCTAAACTATACCCCGTCGCCAATACGCCTGCTGCGATGCTGGAGCTCGGAGTTGAAGGTGTTAAGTCCTACATCAAGACAATCGGTTTGTTTAACAGCAAAGCGGAAAACGTAATTAAAACCTGCCGCATTCTGCTGGAACAACATAATGGTGAAGTGCCTGAAGACCGTGCTGCGTTAGAAGCTCTCCCCGGCGTTGGGCGCAAGACGGCTAATGTGGTGTTAAATACCGCCTTTGGCTGGCCCACTATTGCCGTAGATACCCACATTTTCCGGGTATGTAACCGGACACAATTCGCCCCAGGTAAAAACGTCGAGCAGGTAGAAGAAAAGCTACTGAAAGTCGTACCCAGTGAATTTAAAGTCGATTGCCACCACTGGTTAATTCTTCATGGCCGCTACACCTGTATAGCCAGAAAGCCACGTTGTGGTTCCTGTATCATCGAAGATCTCTGCGAATTCAAAGAGAAAGTCGATATCTAATGCTGCCGGGGCATCCTCTTTGCCCCATACATACATAACGTTTAGTTATGCACTCCCCAATGTTTCTTTTCCCGACAATGATGCCATTCAATTGCTCAAATCTAATGCAATATTCTTGTTAATTAACACCTGAGCAGGTTAATCGTTTTTTTAGCAAAAGAAATTTCTATCTATACGTGATCCAGATCATCCAGCTAACACAATGTTAATAAGTTTTTATTTTTTAGTTAAGATGACAATTAGATGACCTAACTGCACAGTTTCTAAACAAAACATTACACTGCCTATTTTTCAGATAATGGCCTATATCACTGGATTCAACCTTAAATAGCAGAACATATCGCCACATTGCGGTTTTAGCGGTGATTAAACAGTGTAAAAATCTGCCATTTTACAAATGAAGAAATTTAACGCTAGATAACATTTCGCGGCCCCGACGATTTCACCAGTTATGATATATGTAACAGATTATTACAAACCACTTGTCTGAATGGTCAAGATAGTGAACATTACTTGCCGTTTCCCCTCCCACTATAACAATCGGACGGATGAACTTGACTCATCACGTACCTGAACACCCCCGTTGATATGGGATGTAAAAAAAGAGGTAAAAGTGTCTACTGCAAACAATAAACCAACAGAAAGCGTAAGTTTAAACGCCTTCAAACAACCAAAAGCGTTCTATCTCATTTTCTCTATTGAGCTGTGGGAACGTTTTGGTTATTACGGCCTGCAAGGGATTATGGCCGTCTACCTGGTTAAACAGCTGGGTATGTCAGAAGCGGATTCCATCACCCTTTTCTCGTCCTTTAGCGCCCTGGTGTACGGTCTGGTTGCCATTGGCGGCTGGTTAGGTGATAAAGTTCTGGGAACAAAACGTGTCATTATGCTGGGTGCCGTTGTCCTGGCCATCGGTTATGCGTTGGTAGCATGGTCCGGTCACGATGCGGGTATCGTTTATATGGGCATGGCGGCTATCGCGGTCGGTAACGGCCTGTTTAAAGCAAACCCATCCTCCCTGCTCTCTACCTGCTATGCCAAAGATGACCCGCGTCTTGATGGTGCATTTACCATGTACTACATGTCCGTCAACATCGGTTCATTCTTCTCTATGCTGGCAACGCCATGGTTAGCTGCGCGTTACGGCTGGAGCACTGCGTTCGCGCTGAGCGTCGTAGGTATGCTGATTACCGTTGTTAACTTCGCATTCTGTCAGCGCTGGGTTAAACAATACGGTTCTAAACCTGACTTTGAACCAATCAACTTCCGTAACCTGCTGCTGACTATCGTTGGCGTTGTGGTTCTGATCGCGATTGCGACCTGGCTGCTGCACAACCAGCAGATCGCACGTATGGTTCTGGGTGTAATTGCTATCGGTATCGTGTTTATCTTCGGTAAAGAAGCCTTCACCATGAAAGGTGCTGCGCGTCGTAAAATGATCGTCGCCTTCATTCTGATGCTGGAAGCGATTATCTTCTTCGTGCTGTACAGCCAGATGCCGACCTCACTGAACTTCTTTGCGATTCGTAACGTTGAGCACTCTATTCTTGGCATTGCTTTCGAACCTGAACAGTACCAGGCGCTGAACCCCTTCTGGATCATCATTGGTAGCCCAATCCTCGCCGCTATCTATAACAAGATGGGCGATACCCTGCCGATGCCGACCAAGTTTGCGATTGGTATGGTTCTGTGTTCCGGTGCATTCCTGATCCTGCCGCTGGGCGCGAAATTCGCTACCGATGCGGGCATCGTTTCCGTTAACTGGCTGATTATCTGCTATGGCCTGCAAAGTATCGGTGAGCTGATGATCTCCGGTCTGGGTCTGGCAATGGTGGCACAGCTGGTTCCGCAACGCCTGATGGGCTTCATCATGGGTAGCTGGTTCCTGACCACTGCCGGTGCAAACATCATCGGTGGCTACGTCGCTAACATGATGGCTGTACCAGAGAACGTGACTGACCCGCTGATGTCCCTTGAAGTCTACGGTCGTGTGTTCCTGCAGATTGGTGTTGCGACGGCTGTTATCGCTGTTCTGATGCTGCTGACGGCTCCGAAACTGAACCGTATGACTCAGGATGACGAAGCCGATGAGAAAGCCGCTAAGGCCGCGACAGCGTAATTCTCAGGGAAACTCATTTTCAGGCCGCTAACTGTTGTTAGCGGCTTTTTTTTTGCATGAGGTAGCACTACCATACGATATACCTCAGCCAAAAGGAGTTACCGATGAAACTGTTCTACAAACCGGGCGCTTGTTCTCTCGCTTCCCACATCACACTTCGTGAGAGCGGTAAAGATTTCACGCTGGATGGTGTTGATCTGATGAAGAAACGTCTGGAAAATGGCGATGATTTTTTCGCGGTAAACCCAAAAGGGCAAGTTCCCGCACTGCTGCTGGATGATGGTACGCTACTTACCGAAGGTGTCGCCATCATGCAATACCTGGCGGACAGCGTGCCAGACCGTCAGCTCCTTGCCCCTACCAGCAGCCTCTCCCGTTACAAAACCATCGAATGGCTTAACTACATTGCGACAGAACTGCATAAAGGTTTTACGCCACTGTTCCGTCCCGATACGCCGGAAGACTTCAAGCCAACCGTTCGTGCGCTGCTGGAGAAAAAAATGCAGTATGTGAACGACTCGCTAAAAGATAACCAATGGATCTGCGGCCCGCGCTTCAGCATCGCCGATGCCTACCTGTTTACCGTACTGCGTTGGGCCTATGCGGTTAAGCTGAATATGGCAGGATTAAGCCATATTGACGCGTATATGGCGCGTATGGCTGAACGCCCGGCGGTTGCCGCGGCGCTTAAAGCAGAAGGGTTAAATTAATTGTTGCTGCCGGGTGGTGCTTGCGCTTGCCCGGCCTACAGCTAAAAATATGCCCGATAAGCGTGAACGCCATCGGGCATTGATTACAACTGCGTTGCGCTGAAGTAGTGCTCAGGCTTCGCGATGCGATCCTGCGCGGCCACCACCTGCAACTCATACTCGTGCATCTCTTTGGTGGCGATCATCACTTCGTACACTGCCGCAGTCACATGCTCAAGCGCCTGCTGTAAAGACGCGCCCTGTAACAGTTTCACCAGCAACAAGCCACTGGTAACATCACCCACACCAACCGGTTGACGTGCGCCAAAATCGACCAGCGGGCGACTGATATGCCACGCCTGTTCAGCGGTGACCAGCAGCATCTCGAAACGGTCGGTGCTAATACCTGCGCGTGCCAGATGCTTCACCAGTACAATTTCAGGTCCCTGAGCGATCAGTTCACGCGCCGCCGCAACAGCCTCATCAACATTGTTCACCGCATGCTCGCACAGAATTTCGAGCTCAACCAAATTCGGGGCAATAATGTCACTAGCCGGAAGTGCATGACGTACATGAAATTCCGCCACACCCGGAGCTACGATACACCCCTTTTCAGGGTGTCCCATCACCGGATCGCAAAAGTATTTTGCCTGCGGGTTGGCCGCTTTTACTTTACGTACAATACCCAGAATATGCTCGCCCTGTTCAGCTGAGCCAAGATAGCCGCTCAGTACTGCGTCACAGGTCTGGAGTTTATCAATATCAGCAATGCCCTGGACAATTTCAGTCAGATGGCTCGGCAGCATAACGCAACCGGTCCATTTGCCATACTGCGTGTGGTTTGAAAACTGGACGGTATTCAACGGCCAGACGTTTGCGCCAAGACGACGCATCGGAAATTCTGCTGCACTGTTGCCCGCATGGCCAAAAACAACGTGGGACTGGATGGCGAGGATATTCTTCATTTTACTTATCACAACCCTGAAAAAATAAAGGGGCGTAGTTTCCCACGCCCCTGCTAACGCAATCTTACTTCCAGCAAATCAGACAATAGTTCTTCTTGCCACGGCGCAGTAAGGTATAGCGCCCGAACAGGATATCACTCTCCTGGAAGAAATATTCCGGATCGGACTGCTTCTCACCGTTGATGGTCACCGCGTTAGACGCAATGGTCTTACGGGCCTGACCGCGAGAAGGTTGCAGCTCGGAGTCTACCAGCGCCTGCATCAAATCGGCACCTTTATCCATCTCGATCATCGGCACGCCATCCTGCGCCAGCTGTTCGAAATCTGCTTCACTCAAATCGCTGAGATTGCCATTGAACAAGCTTTCGGTAATGCGTTTTGCCGCGACCAGACCTTCTTCACCGTGAACCAGACGCGTAACCTGTTCGGCCAGAACATACTGGGCACGCGGCGCTTTACCGCTGTTTTTATCTTCTTCTTCCAGCGCATTGATCTCTTCAATATCCATGAAAGTGAAGAATTTCAGGAAGCGATAAACGTCCGCATCGGCGGTGTTGATCCAGAACTGGTAGAATTTGTACGGACTGGTTTTCTTCGGATCCAGCCACACTGCGCCGCCTTCCGTCTTACCGAATTTGGTGCCATCAGCTTTAGTAATCAGTGGTACGGTCAGACCAAACACCTGATTCTGGTGCAGACGACGGGTCAAATCGATACCCGAAGTAATGTTACCCCACTGGTCAGAACCACCAATCTGCAGTGCCACGCCGTGCAGCTTATTCAGGCAGGCAAAGTCATAACCCTGCAGCAGGTTGTAAGAAAACTCGGTAAAGGAGATCCCCTGATCGTCACGGTTCAGACGCTGCTTAACCGCTTCTTTGTTGATCATCTGGTTAACGGAGAAGTGTTTGCCGATATCACGCAGGAAAGTCAGTACGTTCATACCGCCAAACCAGTCGTAGTTGTTCGCAGCAATCGCCGAGTTGTCGCCACAGTCGAAATCGAGGAACGGTGCAACCTGTTTGCGGATTTTATCCACCCACTCCTGCACAGTGTCTTCGGTATTCAGTTTACGCTCGGCGGCTTTAAAGCTCGGGTCACCAATCAGACCGGTTGCGCCACCTACCAGTGCGACAGGCTTATGGCCTGCCTGCTGGAAGCGTTTCAGGCATAACAATGGAACCAGATGCCCCAAATGCAAGCTGTCAGCGGTAGGATCGAAGCCGCAATAGAGCGCGATCGGGCCTTGCGCCAGTCGCTCTGCTAACGCTTCCTCGTCCGTCACCTGGGCCACCAGCCCCCGCTCTTGCAATTGTTTAATCAAGTTACTGCTTGCCATCAAAATCTCCATGTATAAAACGACTGCACCTTTGCCGGTACACGACTTTTCGCCTGATGCGAAAGAAACATAGAATAAAGCGCCGGATTGATCAGCACCAGCGCTTAAAACAAGAAATTTGCATCTTTAAGGGGCCAGGCGATCAATTTTCCACGCGTTATCTTCGCGTTGGTATAAAAAACGATCGTGTAAGCGGTTTTCACCACCTTGCCAGAACTCCATTTGCTCAATACTCACGCGAAAGCCGCCCCAGAAACTGGGCAGTGGAACTTCTCCTTGCTGAAACTTCTGCTTCAGTTCGAGAAATTTACTTTCGAGAATACCACGAGCTGAGATCCTGCTGGATTGCTTAGAGACCCAGGCGCCAATCTGGCTGTCGCGTGGGCGACTGTGGAAGTATTTCACTACTTCTAACGTGGAGAGACGCTCAGCCTTACCGATCACCATCACCTGTCTTTCCAGCGTATGCCAGGGAAATAAAAGGCTGATGCGTGGGTTTTTCTCGATCTGATGCGCCTTACGGCTGCCAAGGTTGGTATAGAACACCAGCCCTTTGTCATCATAATGTTTGAGTAACACGATACGCTGATACGGCTGGCCATTTTCATCGACGGTCGCAACGACCATCGCGGTGGGATCGGCCAGTTTGGCGTCACAGGCTTGCCCCAGCCAGCGCTCAAACAGCGCAAGGGGTTCGGCGGGAAGATCGCGGCGGCGAAGACCGCCTTTCGTGTATTCACGGCGCAGATGCGCGATTTGCTGCAATTCGTCGTTATCAGACATGATCTTGGGCTACGGATTGTCAGTGGGTGACGCTATTGTGCGCCGCCCAGGTGAAAATCTCAACGCTTCGGGTTCTGTAACTGACAGTTATTTAGCACAATTCTGTCTCGTTTATAGACCGTTGCCTCGTCGCCTTTAGACCAGAAAACGTAGATCCCATCGGTATAGCGCGCACCTGATGCCGACACGCCCTGTTTGAGGTTCAATAGCTGATTATCATAAACAAAGCTTGCCGTCTGGCGGGTATTGTTCAGCTTGACGGTAAGCGGTTTTTCGTCGCAGCGGTATTCGAGCGTATCCGTTTGCATACGCTCAACAAATTGGTTGTATACGCTACACCCGCTAAGCAGTACCGGCAGACACACTAACAATAGTTTTTTCATAGCCATATCCTGAAGACTTTCCTGGTCCCGGAGGGTAATGGAACCCTCCCTAATATCCCTAGTTTACCGGCATACGGTGCTGAATAATTTCAGTTAACTCTGAGTTCGTGGGTTAGCAGGATAAATCGCCCCTAAAACGCTCGGCTCTGATGCGCCAGTCACAGAAGGCAGATTTCCAGGTAATCCGGCCAGTGTCCGCCACGCCAGCCAGGCAAAGGCTAACGCTTCCATATCATCGCCGCTGATCCCGGCTTCATCCGTTGAGGTGACCTCTGTTCCCGGCAATAGTGCCGCCAGACGCATCATCAGCAGCGGATTACGGCTTCCTCCACCGCAGACCATGAGCCGTTCACAACCGCCGCTTAGCAAGACCTGCTCTGAAATGGTCACCGCGGTCAGTTCGGCAAGCGTCGCCTGCACATCCCGCGGACTAATCCCCGGGAACTGCACCAGATGACGTTCTATCCAGCCATAATTAAAATACTCACGACCAGTGCTTTTCGGCGCAGGCGCGGAAAAATAAGGGTCGTTAAGCATATTTTGCAGTAACGGCAGGATAACCATTCCCGAAATGGCCCACTGCGCATCTTTGTCGTAAGGTTGACCGCATTGCCGCCAGATCCAGGCATCCATCAGCATATTGCCCGGCCCGGTGTCGTATCCGCGAACGGGTTGTTGCGGAATAAGCAGAGACAGATTGGCAATCCCGCCGATATTTAACACCATCCGCCGTTCCGTTGGATGTGCCAGCAGTGCCTGATGAAACGCGGGAACGAGCGGTGCACCCTGCCCGCCAAGTGCAATATCACGTCGACGAAAATCGCCGACTACGGTTATCCCTGTACGCGCAACAATCTGGTTGTTATCGCCAATTTGCAGCGTGTGTGGCGCAGCACCGTTCGGTTCATGCCACACGGTTTGCCCGTGGCAACCAATCGCAACGATATCCTGCGGTTTCAATTTTTCTTGCGCCAATAACGCATTCACCGCCTCAGCAAATAAATAACCGAGCTGCGCGTCCAACTGACCAAACTGAGAAAGTGTAAGCTGCTGCCCCTGGCAGATATCCAGAATCGCTTGTTTAACATGAATGGGGATGGGCCAGGTCAGACTCGCCTGCTGCGCAACCATCGTTTCATCTATTGTCGCCAGCACAACATCGACGCCATCAAGGCTGGTTCCAGACATTACACCGATAAAACGGCCCGATTTCATAGGTCATCCTTTTAAGCAAATTAGCCTTGACACTCAACCATAAAGTGTCGACTAATGCCATGCTTCCTTAATGATTTTTGGTGGCTAATCATTACAATGATCGTTTAATTACATCAATTACATGAATGATTCGTTTATACTCGGTTGATCCGATTTCGGTTAAGATTTTCATATTGTTCCAGTAGAACATGTGATCTTAGGCTCACAAATGCCATATAATTTAACCATGAAGGGTGCTTTATTAGCGTTTCGTGGTGACAAAGGAGATTTGTAAATGATTAAACGTGTGCTGATTGTTTCATTAATGGGCGTATCTTTAGCGGGTTGCGTTAACAATGATAGCCTTTCAGGTGACGTGTATACCGCATCCGAAGCGAAACAAGTTCAGAACGTTACCTACGGTACGATTGTTCATGTTCGTCCGGTGCAAATCCAGGGTGGCGATGACGCAAACGTGATTGGTGCTATTGGTGGTGCGGTACTCGGCGGGTTCCTCGGTAACACCGTCGGTGGCGGTACGGGTCGTTCATTAGCGACGGCTGCAGGCGCAGTTGCCGGTGGCGTAGCGGGTCAAGGCGTACAAGGTGCGATGAATAAAACCCAGGGTGTGGAACTGGAAATCCGTAAGGATGATGGTAATACCATCATGGTGGTTCAGAAACAGGGTGCGACCAAGTTTTCAGCCGGCCAGCGCGTTGTTATGGCTAACAACGGCAGCCAGGTTACCGTGTCTCCACGCTAATCAAATTCACGTGTGGTCAGCCCCTGGCCACACGTCATTTTTTTGCTTCAGCCCTGTGACTGCAGCTCAATAATATTGTGTTCCAGCCTGGCGACCAGTTTAATCAGCAGATCAATTTCCTCAGCTGAAATCCCTTCCAAAATTTCTCCACGCGTCTTGTTGATAACCGCTTCCATATCAGCGATCAGCGGCTCTGCTTTTTCTGTCAGTTTAATTCTCTTTGCCCGGCGATCGCTGGCGCAAGTCTGTCGTGAAATGAGTCCCTTTTCCTCTAACTGGTCAAGCGTACGTACCAACGAAGGCTGCTCGATGCCAATCGCTTTAGCCAACTGAATCTGCGATTGATCCGGCGGCAACTGATGAATGTTGTGCAGCGTAACCCAATGCGTCTGCGTCAACTCCAGAGGTTTCAGGCGATGGTCAATCAGAGCACGCCAAATGCGCACCAACCGTGCCAGATCAGAACCTAATGGCGATTCCAATTTCATCTCCTTATAATTAGCTTGCTAAGTTATTGTGCTGATTTTAGAATAGTGTGCAGCATTTGTATTCCCAAAACAAATGTATTGCCAAATTTGCTTACCGGCTGACATTTTTTCAGACATTATGCGTTACGGAGACTCATTGTCTCTTTTTTGCTAAACCTATAGCAATGCTCTCTTCCGCCAAGGATTTTGCCCGTGAAGTTTATGTTTAATGCAACAGGATTGCCCCTACAAGATTTAATGATCGGCGCATCTGTCTACTTCCCTCCTGTTTTCAAGGCGATTGTAGCAGGATTTATTCTCTGGCTGGTTGTTCATCGCCTACTGCGCGACTGGATTTACTCTGGCGAAATCTGGCATCCCTTGTTAATGGATCTTTCACTCTTTACGCTTTGCGTATGTCTGGCCTTTGTTATGCTGATAGCGTGGTGATTATGTCGCTTAAAATCGTTAAATACTTCTCCACTATTATAGTCGCTGCAATCGCAGTTTTCGCCGGATGGTGGATGTGGAATTACTATATGCAATCGCCCTGGACACGTGATGGCAAAGTGCGAGCAGAGCAGGTCAGCATTACGCCACAGGTGTCAGGTAGCATTAGCGAACTCTATATAAAAGATAACCAGTTTGTGAATAAAGGCGATGTCCTTTTTATTATCGACAAGACGCCATTTCACATTGCTGAACTGAATGCGCAAGCGCAACTCGCAAAAGCGCAGTCTGACCTGGCGAAAGCCAATAACGAAGCCAACCGCCGCCGTCATTTATCGCAAAATTACATCTCAGCCGAGGATCTGGATACCGCAAATCTCAACGTGAAAGCCATGCAGGCGAGTGTTGAAGCAGCAGAGGCCAGTCTGCGTCAGGCACAGTGGCAATTGACGCAAACGGTGGTCAAAGCCCCCGTAGCGGGCTGGGTCACCAATCTTTCAACCCGTCCCGGAGACTACGCTTCAACCGGGAAACCTCTGTTTGCTCTCGTCGACAGTCACTCTTTTTATGTAATGGGGTATTTTGAAGAAACTAAGTTGCGCCACATTCGCGAAGGTGCACCTGCCCTCATCACGCTCTACAGCGGTGATATAAAGTTACAGGGTCACGTTTCCAGTATTGGTCGTGCTATCTACGATCAAAGTGTGGAAAGTGATTCCGGCCTGATTCCAGATATCAAGCCCAACGTGCCGTGGGTGCGTCTGGCGCAGCGTATCCCGGTACGCATCGAATTCGACGCCCTGCCGCGGGATGTCACGCTGGTATCAGGTACAACCTGCAGCGTATCCATCGGCCAGCGTAAATGAAACTACCCCGCCTGACACCTGGCAATTTGCCGTGGTTTAAAGCCACGGCGGCACAGTGGCGTTATGCGCTGCGTAACACCATTGCGATGTGTCTGGCGTTAACTTTTGCTTATTATCTGAATCTGGACGAACCCTATTGGGCGATGACCTCAGCGGCGGTGGTCAGTTTTCCCACCGTTGGCGGGGTTATCAGCAAAAGTCTGGGGCGCGTGGCGGGGAGCTTACTGGGTGCCACCGCCGCATTGATTATTGCCGGTCATACCCTTAATGAGCCGTGGTTGTTCTTGCTGAGCATGTCGGTGTGGATCGGTTTTTGTACCTGGGCCTGTGCGCATTTCACCAATAACGTTGCCTACGCCTTTCAACTGGCAGGTTATACGGCGGCAATCATTGCGTTTCCCATGGTCAATACCGTGGAAATTACGCAGTTATGGGATATCGCGCAGGCACGCGTGTGCGAAGTCATCGTCGGTATCTTGTGTGGCGGTGTGATGATGATGATCCTGCCCAGCACCTCCGATGGCATCACGTTACTGACTGCATTGAAAAACATGCATTCACGTTTACTGGAACATGCCAGCCTACTCTGGCAACCAGAAACCACGGACGCCATTCGCACAGCCCATGAAGGTGTTATCGGTCAGATTCTTACCATGAACCTGCTGCGTATTCAGGCGTTCTGGAGCCACTACCGTTTTCGCCGACAAAATGCTTTGCTCAATTCGCTGTTGCATCAACAGTTAAGGATGACCAGCGTGATTTCCAGTCTGCGCAGGATGCTGCTGAACTGGCCTAATCCCCCGTCCAATACCCGGGAAATTATCGAGCAGTTGCTCAGCGAACTGATAAAATCAAATGCTAATAGCTACACCGTTGCACGTATTATTGCCCCACTGCGACCCGTCGATGCACGCGACTATCGACACGTCGCCTTCTGGCAACGACTGCGTTATTTTTGTCGGCTCTACCTGCGCAGCAGTCATTATCTGCATTTACTGGAAAATGGCGTTACCGCCGAGCGTATTAATATCGTCCGCACGCCGGGGCTTGCCCGTCATACCGATAATGCGGAAGCTATCTGGAGCGGGTTACGTACGTTCTGTACTTTGATGCTTATCGGCGCATGGAGCATTGGCGCACAATGGGAATCAGGCTCTGGCGCCCTCACGCTCGCCGCCATCAGCAGTGTGCTGTATTCCGCCGTTGCCACGCCGTTCAAGTCGCTTTCTTTGCTGATGCGCACACTGGTTCTGCTGTCGCTGTTTAGCTTTGTGGTTAAGTTTGGCCTGATGGTGCAAATTTCCGACCTCTGGCAATTCATTCTTTTTCTCTTCCCGCTACTCGCCACCATGCAACTGTTGAAGCTGCAAATGCCAGCCCTGGCAGGTCTTTGGGGGCAACTGATTGTATTTATGGGTTCGTTTATCGCGGTGACCAATCCGCCGGTATATGATTTTGCTGATTTCCTGAATGACAATATGGCGAAAATCGCTGGCGTGGCGCTGTCATGGCTGGCCTTCGCCATTCTGCGGCCCGGTTCGGATGCACGGAAAAGTCGCCGCCATATTCGCGCCCTGCGCCGGGATTTTGTCGATCAGCTCAGCCGACACCCATCACTCAGTGAAAACGAATTTGAATCGCTGACCTATCATCACGTCAGCCAGCTCAGCAGCAGTCAGGATGCGCTGGCGCGACGCTGGTTATTACGTTGGGGGGTCGTATTGCTGAACTGCTCGCACGTGGTGTGGCAACTGCGCACCTGGGAGGCGCGTTCGGATCCGCTGGCTCGCGTCAGGGACGTGTGTATCTCTCTGCTGCGCGATGTAATGAGCGAACGTGGCGTCCAGCAACGACCACTGAATGCCACGCTGAGTGAGCTACAACGCATTTGCGATGCGCTTGCCCACCATCATCAACCTGCTGCACAGGAGTTATCGGCATTGATCTGGCGGCTACACTGCTCGCTTTCACAACTCGAACAGGCGCCACCGCCGGGCACTCTCAGTAGTTGATTATTTGATAACACCACAGGCGTAGCGCGCTCCGCCACCGCCAAGCGGTTTCGGTTGATCGGACATATTATCGCCGCCCACATGGATCATCAGCGCTTTGCCTTTAACCTCATCGAGCGTTTTGAGGCGCGGCGCAATGACCGGTGTTGTAGCGTTTCCGTCGTTATTCACCACCAGCAGCGGCAGGTCACCCATATGACCTGCGCCTTCCGGGCCTTCGTGTTTGCCGGTTTGGTGCGGATCATAATGGCCTCCAGCCGATTCCGCGGCTGAGGCTTTCCCTTCTTTAATCGCCGGTTGGCAGCTGCCGTTCATATGCACATGGAAACCATGTTCTCCCGGCGGCAACGCTTTCAGATCGGGCGAAAACTCCAGCCCCTTTGCGGTTTCAGCAATAGTGACCGTACCAATCGCCTGGCCAACGCCTTGCGACGTGACCAGATTCATCGTCACTTTTTCTTCAATGGCAGCCTGCGCACCTGCACAGGCGAGTAGAGTGATGATGGCCAAACTCAAACGCTTCATAAGACCTCCGTCCAAAAGGTGTCTGATTGTTAAGTGTAAACCAGTGACACAATTTTGAACGGAGATGCACCAAAAACGCGATTAAGGTACGTCGTAACCCAGTGCCGCTTTACGAATGCGGAACCATTGCTGGCGAGACATGTTCAGCGTCTCAGACTCAATGGCGGCGCGTACGCGCTCTATTTTTCCTGAGCCTATAATCGGCAGCGGCTGAGACGGCAAACGTAAAATCCAGGCGTACACCACCTGTTCAATAGACTGCGCGTTTAGCTCTTCTGCGATCGCGGCAAGTTCATTTCGTAATGGCTGGAACGCATCGTCATTAAACAAGCGACCGCCGCCGAGGCAGGACCAGGCCATTGGACGAATACGCAACTGTTGCAGTTGATCTAAAGTGCCATCCAGCAGGAGCGGCTGATGTACCGGAGAGATTTCAACCTGGTTGGTCGCCAGCGTAAACGGCAGACGCGATTGCAACAATGAGAACTGTGCCGGGGTGAAATTAGAGACACCAAAGTGACGCACTTTGCCACTGTGGTGCAATTTTTTGAAAGCGTCGGCGACGTCGTCAGCATCCATAAGCGGATCGGGGCGGTGGATCAGCAACAGATCAATATGATCGGTCGCCAGCAGCTTCAGCGATTCTTCCGCACTGGCAATAATATGCGCGCTGTCGGTAATGTAATGGCCCAGCGCATTTTCCGCGCGCGCCGTCGTCGCGATCCCGCATTTGGTCACAATCTGCATTTTTTCACGCAAATGGGGAGCCAGTTTCATAGCCTCACCAAACGCCGCTTCACACTGATATCCACCGTAGATATCGGCGTGATCGACGGTGGTCACGCCCAGATCCAGATGCTCTTCAATAAAGCTGACTAGCTGGCGCGCGGACATATTCCAGTCCATCAGGCGCCAGTACCCCATCACAAAGCGAGAAAATTCCGGGCCTTGCGGCGCAATAGTAATACGCTGAACCATAGCAGCTTCCTTTTAAGTGAATGTGCCTCGAGTATACGCAATTACGCTTTTAAAAGAGTGAAGGTTGTTGCGGTTCTTCCGAAGGGTTGGCTTTGTTCGCACGTAATTTACGCATCAGGCGCTGACGACAAAGCCGTAGCACTTCCTGCTTTTGGGCATCGCTCATCTTTTGCCAGTTAAAACGCTCATCCCGACTGCGAAAACAGCCACGGCAAAATCCGCGTTCGTCAGACTGACATATTCCACGGCATGGGCTCTGGACGGGGAAAAACTCCAGCTGTTCGGCCACATCCCCTCCTTTAGTAAGATTGATATACTTATTGAAGACGTTAACTGAATTTCTCGCAAGCGCTATTGCATTAGACCGACTGGTCTATTACACTCCTTTTCATGAACAAAATCACTGAACACGATACACGCGAACATCTGCTGGCGACTGGCGAACTGCTGTGTATGCAGCGCGGCTTCACCGGCATGGGTTTAAGCGAACTACTGAAAACCGCTGAAGTACCCAAAGGTTCGTTTTATCATTACTTTCGCTCTAAAGAAGCGTTCGGTGTCGCGATGCTGGAACGCCACTACGCGGCCTATCATCAGCGACTGGCTACACACTTTGATACGGGTGCGGGAAACTACCGCGACCGCATTCTGGCCTACTATCAGGAAACCCTGAACCAGTTTAGCCAGCACGGCATTATTAGCGGCTGTTTAACTGTAAAACTGTCTGCCGAAGTGTGCGAT
Source organism: Citrobacter sp. ABFQG (assembly GCF_004322975.1). NCBI lineage: Bacteria > Pseudomonadati > Pseudomonadota > Gammaproteobacteria > Enterobacterales > Enterobacteriaceae > Citrobacter > Citrobacter sp. ABFQG. The sequence continues at coordinate 2,983,663 of NZ_CP036435.1, read as the reverse complement.
CTGTCAGAAGATATGCGCACAGCGATGGATAAAGGCGCGCGGCACATTATTGTGCTGTTAGCGCAGGCGCTGGAGAAAGGTCAGGCCAACCATTGCCTGTCTTTTGTTGGCGAGCCGTTACAGCAGGCGCAGGTACTGTATGCGCTGTGGCTTGGCGCCAACCTGCAGGCCAAGATTTCTCGTAGCGCCACTCCGCTGGAAAATGCGCTGGCGCACGTTAAAAACATCATCACAACGCCTGCCGTTTAACAGGCGTTTTTATTTTCCTTATTACTAGACGACCGGTCTATTCAGGAGTGCCACATGTCATCTGAAAAACTGTTTTCCCCACTGAAAGTGGGTGCCATTACGGCAGCAAACCGCGTATTCATGGCGCCACTGACGCGTCTGCGCAGTATTGAGCCTGGCGACATCCCTACTCCGCTGATGGCCGAGTATTACCGTCAACGCGCCAGCGCGGGTCTTATTATCAGCGAAGCGACGCAGATTTCCGCACAGGCGAAAGGTTATGCCGGAGCACCCGGCTTACACAGCGAAGCGCAAATTGCCGCATGGAAGAAAATCACCGCTGCCGTACACGCTGAGCAAGGTCATATTGCTGTCCAGTTGTGGCACACCGGACGCATCTCTCACGCCAGTCTGCAGCCAAATGGTCAAGCTCCAGTTGCACCTTCCGCGATCAGTGCTGGAACCCGCACCTCGCTGCGCGATGAAAACGGCCTGGCAACGCGTGCCGATACCTCAATGCCACGTGCGCTGGAAACCGAAGAGATTCCGGGCATCGTTAATGACTTCCGTCAGGCGATAGCCAACGCGCGCGAAGCGGGTTTCGACATGGTTGAACTGCACTCTGCCCACGGCTACCTGCTGCACCAGTTCCTGTCGCCAACCTCTAATCAGCGAACCGATCAATACGGCGGTAGCGTCGAAAATCGTGCGCGTCTTGTGCTGGAAGTGGTTGATGCCGGTATTAAAGAATGGGGTGCCGATCGTATTGGTATTCGCGTCTCCCCGATTGGCTCATTCCAGAACGTTGACAACGGTCCGAACGAAGAAGCCGATGCGCTGTATCTGATTGAACAATTGGGCAAGCGTGGAATCGCTTACCTGCACATGTCTGAGCCGGACTGGGCCGGTGGCGAGCCGTATTCCGATGCGTTCCGCGAAAAAGTTCGCGCGCGCTTCCACGGTCCTATCATTGGTGCTGGTGCCTACACCCCTGAAAAGGCAGAAGCGCTGATCGAGAAAGGTCTGATCGACGCCGTTGCTTTTGGTCGTGCCTATATTGCTAACCCGGATCTGGTGGCGCGTCTGCAACGCAAAGCGGAGCTGAATCCACAACGTGCTGAGAGCTTCTACGGCGGCGGCGCGGAAGGTTACACCGACTATCCTACCCTCTAACGTCACAATCTCCGTTCTGCCATTGATAGCGGCGTAACAACGCCGCTATACTAAAACAACATTTTGAATGTATTAGCCATTTTCGAAGGGGAAAAAGATGCGTTTACTCCATACCATGCTGCGCGTGGGTGACCTGCAGCGTTCCATCGAGTTTTATACCAACGTGCTGGGCATGAAGCTGCTGCGTACCAGCGAAAACCCTGAATACAAGTACTCTCTGGCTTTTGTCGGCTACGGTCCTGAAACCAGTGAAGCCGTAATCGAACTGACCTATAACTGGGGTGTCGACAAGTATGAGCTGGGTACTGCCTATGGCCATATCGCCCTGAGCGTAGACAACGCGGCTGAAGCCTGTGAACGTATTCGCCAGAATGGCGGTAACGTAACGCGTGAAGCGGGTCCGGTAAAAGGCGGCACCACAGTGATTGCGTTCGTTGAAGATCCGGACGGCTATAAAATTGAGCTGATCGAAGAGAAAGACGCCGGGCGCGGCCTGGGCGACTAACCTCCCCTCGGGCGCAGATCGTCTGTGCCCGTAGTTTTATACTCATCATTTTGCCATAATACGCGCTGCAATTTTCCCGTATTAAGAGACCCAGATGTCCGATAACGCTCAACTTTCCGGTCTGTGTGACCGTTTTCGTGGTTTTTATCCTGTCGTCATTGATGTCGAAACCGCAGGGTTCAATGCCAAAACCGATGCGCTGCTTGAGATTGCAGCCATCACACTGAAAATGGATGAACAAGGCTGGCTGATGCCGGACACGACGTTACATTTCCACGTAGAGCCGTTTGAAGGCGCGAATCTGCAGCCGGAGGCCCTCGCCTTTAACGGTATTGACCCGAACAATCCGCTACGCGGCGCGGTCAGCGAATATGACGCTCTGCATGCCATCTTCAAAATGGTGCGTAAAGGCATTAAAGACAGCGGCTGCAATCGGGCAATCATGGTGGCGCATAACGCTACGTTCGACCACAGTTTCATGATGGCAGCGGCAGAACGCGCCTCGCTGAAACGGAATCCGTTTCATCCGTTTGTCACCTTTGATACGGCGGCATTAAGCGGTCTGTCATTGGGGCAAACGGTGTTGTCAAAAGCGTGCCTGGCGGCGGGAATGGAGTTTGACGGGAATCAGGCACACTCGGCACTGTATGACACCGAACGTACGGCCGTGCTGTTTTGCGAAATCGTTAACCGCTGGAAACGTCTCGGTGGTTGGCCTCTTCCCGTGCCTGAAGAAGCATAACGGCGACATAAAAAAAGCGACCATTTCAGGTCGCTTTTTTACTTCTGCTGATATTACTCAGCGTCCGGCTCTTCGGTTTTGTATTTCGCAGCTGTTTCTTTAATCAGCTGCTGCAACTCACCGCGCTGGTACATTTCGATCAAAATGTCACAACCGCCAACCAGATCACCATCAACCCACAGTTGTGGGAAAGTTGGCCAGTTTGCGTATTTCGGCAGTTCGGCGCGAATATCCGGGTTCTGCAGAATATCAACGTAAGCAAAGCGTTCACCACAGGCTGACAGCGCCTGCACAGCCTGAGCGGAGAAACCGCAGCTTGGCAGTTTAGGAGAACCTTTCATGTACAGGAGAATCGGGTTTTCAGCGATCTGGCGCTGGATTTTTTCGATAGTGGTGCTCATTATCTTGCTTCCTTAAACTTCTTTTACGGCAGTAGTCTGACATTGTAACGGGTCAGACAGGCAACGGAAAATAACATTTTCATTACGCGTTATTATTTTATCCCCTGACGCTAAAAGTTGCATTCATAATCTCACTTATCCCCTTCAAACATGTGGTTTTGATTATCTGTTCACCAACTCCAACGTTAATTGATGTTTTTTTTTGCGGTCGGTTACGAAACATAGTTTTAAACAAAAAAAGCTATTAACTTTCCCTCTTTCTATAGATTAGAATCGTCAAGTTTTGAAAATCACACGCAGGCACGATAGACCTGCCTTACCAGAGGACTGCTCAGTGGCGCGGATAAACCGAATCTCGATCACGCTCTGTGCTTTACTTTTTACTACACTGCCCTTTACGCCTATGGCTCATGCTTCCAAGCAAGCCAGGGTGACACCTACCAATTCTCACACCATCAAAACGGTAGATAAAAAGAAAAGCGCAACAACCAGCCAAAAAACAACAAAGACCAGCAAGAAAACGGCGACAAAAACCACCAGTAAAACCAGCACCAAAACCGCTTCCTCTTCTAAAAAACGCACTGCCACTTCGGCAAAGTCGACTAAAACTGCAAATCGTCGTGGTAAAACTGCCGTAGCACAAACCGCAGCTGTTACCTGGACTGAAAAATGCACACCGCGCAAAGGTCATAAACCACGCTGCGTGAAGGTGAAAACCACTGCACCAACTACGCTTGCTGACGCCCATAAAGTGAAAGTGCAGAAAGCGACTAAAACCGCTATGTCCACCTTGATGAACCAAATCGGTAAACCTTATCGTTGGGGCGGCACCTCGCCAAGAACCGGGTTTGACTGCAGCGGTCTGGTTTATTATGCCTATAAAGATCTGGTGAAGTTCCGCATTCCGCGTACCGCGAACGAAATGTATCATCTGCGTGATGCAGCACCGATTGAACGTGGCGAACTGAAAAATGGCGATCTGGTCTTCTTTCGTACCCAGGGCCGCGGAACGGCCGATCACGTCGGCGTCTACGTCGGAAACGGTAAGTTTATTCAGTCACCGCGTAGCGGGCAGGAAATTCAAATCACCTCTCTGAGCGAAGATTACTGGCAGCGCCACTATGTGGGCGCTCGTCGGGTAATGACGCCAAAAACAATTCGCTAAAAACTTACCCTACAGAACACACTGTAGGGTAAGTTCTTCTTTTGCATAACCTTTCAATTTGCTACCCTATCCTTACTCACAATGAGGCTATTGTGTGTACTCAATATAAATAATAAGGAGAGAAGCAATGTCGTTTGAATTACCTGCATTACCGTATGCCAAAGATGCTCTGGCACCGCACATTTCTGCTGAAACGCTGGAATATCACTATGGCAAACACCATCAAACCTACGTGACCAATCTGAACAATCTGATTAAAGGCACGGCGTTTGAAGGCAAATCACTGGAAGAGATCGTTCGTAGCTCTGAAGGCGGTGTATTCAATAACGCAGCACAAGTATGGAACCACACGTTCTACTGGAACTGCCTGGCACCAAACGCAGGTGGCGAACCAACCGGTAAACTGGCCGATGCAATTGCCGCCTCCTTTGGCAGCTTTGCAGATTTCAAAGCGCAGTTCACCGATGCCGCTATCAAAAACTTCGGTTCTGGCTGGACCTGGCTGGTTAAAGGAACTGATGGCAAACTGGCTATCGTCTCCACCTCCAACGCAGGTACTCCGCTGACCACCGACGCGACGCCGCTGATGACCGTTGACGTATGGGAACACGCCTACTACATCGACTATCGCAATGCCCGTCCTGGCTACCTGGAACATTTCTGGGCGCTGGTGAACTGGGAATTTGTTGCGAAGAACTTCGCAGCATAAAAAAGATAACGCAGAAGGGCTTCCTTCTGCGTTTTTGCATTAATTCGTGGTCGTGAAAGCCTCTTCTGGCTGTCTTCTTGCGGAAATAAACACCAGCAGCAGCGCAAGACCCGCCACAATCGCCCCCATCACTGGCACAAAACTGTAGCCCAGGCCGCCTGATATCACCGCCCCACCGGCCGCTGCACCCAGAGCGTTCCCCAGATTAAACGCGCCAATATTGACTGACGATGATAATCCAGGTGCTTCACTGGCAACGCGCATCACACGCATCTGCAACGGTGGAACGACCGCGAACGTCGCCGCGCCCCAGACCACCATACTGATCGCCGCCCCCAGCTCATTACTCGCAAGGAAAGGAATGGCCAGCATAATAACCATCAGCAGCAGTAAAAAGCCTTTCAACGTACCGTTGACTGAACGGTCAGCAAACTTGCCACCAAAGTAGTTACCGATCGAGAAACCAATGCCTATCAACACCAGCATCCCGGTAACAAATGCCGGAGTGGCATGAGTGATAGTATGCAGAACCGGCGAGATGTAGGTATAAAGCGTGAACATCGCCCCAGCACCCAGTACGGTAGTCAGTAACGCCGACAACACCTGTGGGCGCATAAGTACCGCCAGTTCGCTGCGAACATCCGGGCGCTCTCCCGCTCCCCCCTTGGGTAAGGAGAAGAACAGGCTGACCATAGCAATGACGCCCAGACCCGCAGTGGCCATAAATGACATGCGCCAGCCGATGGTTTCACCAAGCCATGTCGTCGCCGGAACGCCGCCAATATTGGCGATGGTTAACCCCATAAACATCGTTGCTACGGCGCTGGCCTGCTTATGTTTGGGTACAACACTGGCAGCAACCACTGAACCGAGACCAAAAAAGGCCCCATGGTTAAGACTGGTCAAAATACGCGATAGCATTAGCGTGGTGTAATCCGGCGAGATAGCAGAAAGCACATTACCCAGCGTGAAAATCGCCATCAGGAATATCAAAGCATTACGTCGCGCGCGATGAGACAGCAGCAATGTCATCAGCGGTGCACCTACCATCACACCTACCGCATAGGCGCTGATCAGCATGCCGGCCGCCGGAATCGAGACATCCACACCTTTGGCTATGACGGGCAATAATCCCATTGGCGAAAATTCGGTGGTGCCAATGCCAAACGCTCCGATCGCCAGCGCCAGTAAAGGATAATTGAGTTTCATATTGCGACTCCGTAACGTCGAGCCGTGGCGCGACATAAAATAAGAGTCAAAAGCATGACATTGATCGCAAAATTAATAAAGTTAACAAAATTGCAAAAGACTTTTGCTAATTCGCAAACAATAGAAGAGATAGACGAGCGGAAAGAGTGAGGGAGAGCTAACTCCCTCGGGGGAAATCAATGCAGCGCTGCGGTCAGGCCACCCGCGACGATCAAACCCAGAACAATAATGGTAGTCACTAACGAAAATTTCAGATCGGTGCTCATCAAGTTTTCTCCTTTTTATTCCCACACAAAAAGTGATATTGCGCATTTTTACACACTTGAAAGCAAAAATCTCTCACGATTTATATTGATAACTGCTTTTAACTCTTCCCCTTTTCGTTAAGATCAGACAAAATTCCACGCTTACTTGATTAGCGTACCGGCCATTGACCCCTTCCTGACGTTCCGTGTCGTTTTCCCGGCGTGCCGCAACCCTTACGTTGCGCTAAGGGTGTGTAAAGGCAAACGTTTACCTGGAGTATTCTCAGGAGCTTAGGATATGGTCTGGAGTGAGATGTAATGGCAACAATTAAAGATGTAGCGAAGCGAGCAAACGTTTCCACTACAACCGTATCACACGTAATTAACAAGACGCGCTTTGTCGCGGAAGAAACGCGTAATGCTGTCTGGGCAGCGATCAAAGAACTGCACTATTCTCCGAGCGCAGTTGCCCGCAGCCTGAAGGTGAATCACACCAAGTCTATTGGCTTGCTGGCGACCAGCAGCGAAGCGGCCTATTTCGCAGAAATTATCGAAGCCGTGGAGAAAAACTGTTTCCAGAAAGGCTATACGCTGATTCTGGGTAACGCATGGAACAGTCTCGAAAAGCAGCAGGCCTATCTGTCGATGATGGCGCAAAAGCGCGTTGATGGTCTGCTGGTGATGTGTTCTGAGTATCCGGAGTCGCTGCTTTCGATGCTCGAAGAGTATCGCCATATTCCGATGGTCGTCATGGACTGGGGCGAAGCTAAAGCCGACTTTACCGATACGGTCATTGATAACGCCTTCGAAGGCGGTTACATGGCGGGTCGGTATCTGGTAGAACGCGGTCATCGTGAAATTGGCGTGATCCCAGGTCCAATGGAACGTAATACCGGGGCCGGGCGTCTGGCGGGCTTTATGAAAGCGATGGAAGAAGCGCTGATTAAAGTGCCTGATAACTGGATTGTCCAGGGCGATTTCGAGCCTGAGTCCGGCTATCGCGCCATGCAGCAAATTCTGTCGCAATCGCATCGTCCGACCGCTGTCTTCTGCGGTGGCGATATTATGGCGATGGGTGCGCTGTGCGCCGCTGACGAAATGGGTCTGCGCGTACCACAGGATGTCTCACTCATCGGCTACGACAACGTGCGCAACGCCCGCTTCTTCACGCCGGCCTTAACGACCATTCACCAGCCGAAGGATTCACTAGGTGAAACGGCCTTCAACATGCTGTTAGACCGTATCGTGAATAAACGTGAAGAGTCACAGTCTATCGAGGTGCATCCACGTCTGGTTGAGCGTCGCTCCGTTGCCGACGGTCCGTTCCGAGATTACCGCCGTTAAGCCTGTTGTGCGGGAGTCTCATCTGGCTCCCGCAGCCATTCCTTGTTCAACGTTTCACTATCCCCTAAATAGTCCAGCAGCCAACTCAATGCCGGTGACGTATCGTTCTGCTGCCATGTCAGACAGCATGCAGCATCAGGAAAGGGGTTCTCCAGTTGCAGCGCAACCCACTTGCCGCTATCGATCCACGGCTTGGCAAAATGCGTCGGTACCATGCCAACACACAGCCCTGCTGATAAGCAGGTAGCGGATGATTCCCAGTCAGGCACCACGACGCGTTTTTGGTTATCCAGCAGCCAGGTAATACGCTTTGGCAGCGTACGGGAGGTATCTTCGCGTACCAGTGACGGCCAGTTGCGCAACGTATCATCACTTAGCGGTCCGGGCATTGACGCCAGTGGATGATGGCTGGCTACCACGCAGCTCCAGCTCAGCATTCCCATATCGCGGAAGGTATAGCGCCCCCCTACCGGAATCGCCTGTGTGGCACCGATGGCCAGCTCCACGCGTCCATCGGACAGCGCGTCCCATACGCCGTTAAACACTTCCTGAAAAACTAACAACTCCACATCATCAAAGTGACGGTAAAAATCCACGATCATCTGTCGGGTACGATCCGGGCGGACAATGTTATCGACTGCGATCGCCAGCTGTCCGCGCCAGCCGTTGGCAATTTGCTGGCATTGCTGGCGCGTGATCTGCATTTTTTTGATAACAGAGCGACCTTCTTTTAAAAACCATGCCCCGGCAGGCGTTAATTCCACATCCCGATGGCGTCGCTCAAAAAGTGGTACCGCCAGCCACTCTTCCAGTTGGCGCACAGTGTAGCTTACCGCCGAAGGTACACGGTGTAACTCCTGCGCGGCCGAACTAAAGCTACCGTTACGCGCAACCGCATCAACCACTTCAAGTGAATATTCCGACCACATATTCTGCCTGCAAAAATTTTGAAATCAGTAAGCAAATATTAGCGTTTCACAGCGAGAATTACACTCACTACACTCAGCGGCATTGTTCTACTGCTAAAAAAAGAGAAATGATGATGCAACCTGGGAAAGGGTTTTTAGTCTGGCTGGCGGGCCTTAGCGTGCTCGGCTTTCTGGCAACAGATATGTATCTGCCCGCCTTCGCCGCAATTCAGTCCGATCTGCAAACGCCTGCATCTGCCGTCAGCGCTAGCCTGAGCTTGTTCTTAGCTGGTTTTGCCGTCGCACAACTGCTGTGGGGACCGCTCTCTGACCACTATGGTCGCAAGCCTATTTTGCTGCTGGGTTTATCTATCTTCGCACTGGGCAGTCTGGGCATGCTGTGGGTTGAAAACGCCACAGGCCTGCTGGTACTGCGATTTGTTCAGGCCGTTGGCGTCTGTGCAGCATCGGTTATCTGGCAAGCGCTGGTTACCGACTATTATCCTTCACAAAAAGTAAACCGCATCTTTGCCACCATTATGCCGCTGGTCGGGTTATCACCTGCCCTCGCCCCGTTATTAGGTAGTTGGATCCTGGTACATTTTTCCTGGCAGGCCATTTTTGCCACCCTGTTCGCCATTACTCTGATTCTGATGCTTCCGGCGCTGCGTTTAAAGCCTACAGCTAAAGCACGCGATGACAGCCAAGATAAACTGACTTTCGCCACCTTGCTGCGCTCGAAAACTTACCGTGGAAACGTGCTGATTTATGCCGCCTGTTCCGCGAGCTTTTTTGCATGGCTGACGGGTTCCCCGTTCATCCTTAGCGAAATGGGTTATAGCCCAGCGGTAATTGGTCTGAGCTATGTTCCGCAAACTATCGCCTTTTTAATCGGTGGTTACGGCTGTCGTGCTGCGCTGCAAAAATGGCAGGGTCGTCAGCTGCTGCCCTGGTTACTCATTCTGTATGCCTTCAGCGTTGTGGGCACCTGGGCGACCGGCTTTATTCATCATGTCGCATTGGCTGAAATCCTGATCCCATTCTGCGTTATGGCGATTGCGAACGGCGCAATCTACCCTATCGTTGTCGCGCAGGCATTACGCCCTTTCCCACAGGCCACTGGACGCGCTGCCGCATTGCAGAATACGCTGCAACTGGGTTTATGCTTCCTGGCAAGCCTTGTCGTTTCCTGGTTGATTGCTACCCCGCTGCTCACCACTACCAGCGTTATGCTGACCACGGTATTGCTGGCTGCTGTGGGTTACAAAATGCAATCGCAGAAAACTGACGCCCCGCAAACAGATGACCGCGCGCAAATTGCCCACGGAGAGTCTCACTAATAATTGTCGCGGGCAATTAATTAGCCCGCTAAGAATTATCGGTTGAATCGTCAAAAATTCAGGCCTATACTGATTTCCGGATGTTAAAAAAACGATAATTTTTATGTGTTAACGGGAACAAGAATGTTCCCGTATTCCCACGGATGGTCTTTTCGGCAAGGGTTCCTCCCTTCCTCTGTTCTACGTCGGATTATAGATTCACGGATTAATTCCGTGAGATTTCTCACAAAGCCCAAAAAAGCGTCTACGCTGTTTTAAGGTTCTGATCACCGACCAGTGATGGAGAAGCTATGAGTTCATCGTGTATAGAAGACGTCAGCGTACCGGATGATGACTGGTACCGCATCACCAATGAATTATTGAGCCGTGCAGGCATTACCATTAATGGTCCGGCACCGGCGGATATTCGCGTAAAGAACCCCGATTTTTTCAAACGAGTATTGCAGGAAGGATCGTTAGGGTTGGGTGAAAGTTATATGGATGGCTGGTGGGAATGTGACCGGCTGGATATGTTTTTTAGTAAAGTCCTGCGCGCCGGTCTTGAAAACCAACTCCCCCGCCACTTCAAAGATACGTTACGAATTGCCGCTGCTCGCTTGTTCAATTTGCAGACCAAAAAGCGTGCATGGGTTGTCGGCAAAGAACATTACGATTTAGGCAACGATCTCTTTACTCGCATGTTGGACCCCTATATGCAGTATTCCTGCGCCTACTGGAAAGATGCCGACACCCTGGAATCTGCCCAGCAGGCGAAGCTAAAAATGATTGCTGAAAAGCTGCAGTTGAAGCCAGGGATGCGGGTGCTCGATATAGGCTGCGGCTGGGGCGGCTTATCCCAGTTTATGGCATCGCAATATGGCGTAAGCGTGGTGGGTGTAACCATTTCGGCAGAACAGCAGAAAATGGCGCAGTCACGGTGTGCGGGGCTTGATGTCACGATTTTGCTGCAGGATTATCGTGACCTGAATGACAAATTCGATCGTATTGTTTCCGTCGGCATGTTTGAGCATGTAGGGCCGAAAAACTACGCCACCTATTTTGACGTGGTCGATCGCAATTTAAAACCGGATGGTCTCTTTTTACTGCATAGCATCGGCTCCAAAAAGACCGACAATAACGTTGATCCGTGGATCAATAAATATATCTTCCCGAACGGCTGTTTACCATCAGTTCGCCAGATTGCCAACGCCAGCGAGCCACATTTTGTAATGGAAGACTGGCATAATTTTGGCGCGGATTACGACACGACGCTGATGGCCTGGCACGAACGTTTCATTAACTCCTGGCCTGAAATCGCCGATAACTATACCGAACGTTTCAAGCGGATGTTCAGCTATTATCTGAACGCTTGTGCCGGAGCGTTTCGAGCTCGCGATATTCAGTTATGGCAGGTGGTATTTTCTCGCGGCGTTGAACACGGCCTGCGCGTTCCCCGTTAATCGTTATCGCCCCCGTATCAACGAGGGCTTAACTCTCAGGCTTAGGCTCCCGCTTCGCCCGTTATGTTGCTGATGGCGCTTTCACGCGCCGCCAGTACACGCTCAACAGTATCAACCACCGCCTGCGTTTGGGGATCGATTTCGATATTGACCTTTGCGCCCAGCTTTTTCTTGCCAAGCGTCGTACGCTCCAGCGTTTCCGGGATCAAGTGCACACAGAAACGCGTCGGCGTCACTTCACCGACCGTCAGACTGATACCGTCAATACCAATAAATCCTTTGTACAGGATATATTTCATCAGCGACGGGTCCTGGACTTTAAACCACACCTGACGGTTATTCTCCGAGGTCAGAATTTTCGACACTTCGGCAGTGGTCATAATATGGCCCGACATTAAATGTCCGCCAATCTCATCACTGAATTTTGCCGCACGCTCAACGTTAACCAAATCACCGACCTTCAGATCGCCCAGATTGGTGATACGCAGCGTTTCTTTCATCAGGTCAAAGCTTATCTGGTTACCGTTAATTTCGGTGACCGTCAGGCAGCACCCATTGTGGGCAACCGATGCGCCGGTCTCCAGCGCATCCAGCATATATTCAGGCAACTCCACAACATGCGTACGAAAATTTGGTTTTTCATCAATGGACACCAATTTTGCGGTGCCCTGCACAATACCCGTAAACATACTTCCTACTCCTGAACTCAATTAAGACATCTCTGCACAGCACAATAGCAGGTGGAAATTCAGGTTGCCAGCAATGCGCCACCAGCGCCTGTTTTTTCACTGGAGAATTACGTATTCCTCGCTACAATAGACTGAAATTTCCCCTGCTTTTTCTCCTTGCTGCCATATAAGGCGGCTTTTTTAGTCTCTCAAATAACAACAATATAGTGGTGTACACGTGCAAAAGTATGTAAGTGAAGCGCGTCAGTTATTAGCTCTGGCAATACCGGTGATTCTTGCGCAAATCGCTCAAACCGCAATGGGATTCGTTGATACCGTCATGGCGGGCGGATACAGCGCTACTGATATGGCGGCAGTCGCCATTGGTACCTCTATCTGGTTACCTGCCATTCTGTTTGGTCATGGACTACTGCTGGCTTTGACGCCGGTCATTGCGCAACTCAATGGTTCCGGACGCCGCGACCGTATCGCCCATCAAATACGTCAGGGATTCTGGCTGGCGGGCAGCGTCTCCGTGCTGATTATGGTTGTGCTATGGAACGCAGGGTACATTATTCGCTCCATGCATAACATTGACCCGGCGCTGGCGGATAAAGCCGTTGGCTACCTGCGTGCCTTGCTGTGGGGTGCACCGGGGTATTTGTTCTTCCAGGTAGCTCGTAACCAGTGCGAAGGATTAGCCAAAACTAAACCAGCGATGGTGATGGGCTTTCTCGGCCTGCTGGTGAACATTCCGGTTAACTACGTTTTCATTTATGGACATTTAGGCATGCCGGAACTGGGCGGCGTAGGCTGCGGCGTGGCTACGGCGGCTGTTTACTGGGTGATGTTTATCGCCATGCTCTCTTACATCAAACGAGCGCGCTCAATGCGCGATATCCGTAATGAGCGTGGTTTCCAGAAACCTGACACCGCAGTAATGAAGCGTCTGGTGCAACTGGGTTTACCTATCGCGCTGGCGTTATTTTTCGAGGTAACGCTGTTTGCGGTGGTCGCTCTGCTGGTATCCCCGCTGGGGATTATCGACGTGGCCGGACACCAGATAGCACTGAACTTCAGTTCGTTAATGTTCGTCCTGCCGATGTCTCTGGCTGCTGCCGTCACCATTCGTGTCGGTTATCGTCTGGGCCAGGGCTCCACGCTGGATGCACAAACTGCAGCCAGAACGGGCCTGGGTGTCGGTGTCTGCATGGCGGTCGTAACGGCGCTTTTCACCGTGACATTCCGCGAGCATATTGCCCTGCTCTACAACAATAATCCGGAAGTTGTCGCCCTGGCCGCGCAGCTCATGTTACTGGCCGCGGTGTATCAAATATCGGACTCTATCCAGGTTATTGGCAGCGGGATCCTGCGTGGTTATAAAGATACGCGTTCCATTTTCTTTATAACCTTTACAGCCTACTGGGTGCTGGGTCTGCCGAGTGGCTATATTCTGGCGCTGACCGATCTGGTGGTTGACCGCATGGGGCCAGCAGGATTCTGGATGGGCTTTATTATCGGCCTGACCTCTGCGGCGGTGCTGATGATGCTGCGGATGCGCTTTCTGCAACGCCAGCCGTCAGCGGTTATATTGCAACGAGCTGCACGATAATGCCTAAATAGCCGCCGTCTGGCGGCTTTTTTTACATCCTCAGAACGGACTGGCGTTTTGGGCGTTCATCCACGCTTCACTAATGGGATGCCTGAAGTGCAGTTCACTGGCATGCAGCATCAGTCGCGACACCCTTTCAGTGCCAGGCAGCAGACGCCCGCCATACAAATCACAGCCTAAAATCGGATGTCCCAACAGCTGACAGTGGATCCGCAGTTGGTGGGTTCGCCCGGTTTCAGGCATTAGTTGTACCCGCGTCAAGGGGAGCAACGCCCCCTTTTCCTGACGATGATAAAAGCGCTCGACAACCTGATAGCGCGAGCGTGCGGGTTTGCCGTTGAGAGCACAAATTGACATTAATGGAAACAGCTCCGGGTCTTTGGCAATCGCTGCATCGATAACTCCCTCGTCGTTTTCCAGATGCCCGCATAACAGCGCGCTGTACACCTTAGTGACCGTACGCTGGCTGAACTGCTGGCAAAGCGCAGCGTTGATAGCCTTGTTACGGGCGACCACCATCAGTCCAGAAGTGCCGAAATCAAGCCGATGTACCAGCGTGCAGCCAGGGTAAATCTGTACCAGCCGATGATGTACCGAATCGAGATTCTGCGGATTTTTGCCCGACAAGCTAAGTAACCCGCTGGGTTTATTGATTAGCACCAGATGCTCGTCCCGATAGAGGATCTCTATCTCGTCATGACAAGGCGGGGCAATAAAGGTATCGAGGATCGTAGACATCAGGCGGCCAGAATGAGGTGTGGGGACGGATGATAACGAATTTTCACCGCAGTGGCGAATCGGAGCGCTGACCCAATGGCTGGCATGGTAGAGTGTGATTTATCCTGAGTGCGATGAGAGGGTTATTCTGTGCAACAAATCGATTTTTACATGGTGGATGCTTTTACCACCACGACGTTTGGCGGTAATGCCGCAGCAGTCTGTCCGCTCACGGACTGGTTGCCCGATGAAACATTATTAAAGATGGCGCAGCAGCATAACCAGTCAGAAACCGCTTTTTTTGTCGCCAATGAGAATGGTTTTGAGCTGCGTTGGTTTACCACTCAGGGTGAAATCAATCTGTGTGGGCATGCCACGCTTGCCGCCGCGCATGTCATCTTTGAACATCTGGATTACCCGGATACAAAAATCCATTTTGCTACCCGCTTTGTGGGACCGCTGACGGTCACGCGCAGCGGTGAATGGCTGACGCTCGATTTTCCAGCCTGGCAAAGCGAATCTGCCATGCCGCCCGCTTTACTGCTGGAAACATTAGGCATCACCGAATACAAAGAGATGCGCGTGGCACGCGATTACATGGTGGTGTTGGAAAATCAACAGCAGGTTGAGGCTGTTCGCCCAAACATCCACGCCATGCTTCCGCTGGGGAAAATGGTGTGCATCACCGCGCCGGGTGACGGGGAATACGATTTTGTCAGCCGTTTCTTCTGCCCGGGTGAAGCCGTCGCTGAAGACCCGGTCACAGGCTCGGCACATAGCATGCTGATCCCTTACTGGGCTGCAAAACTGAATAAAACACAGATGCTGGCGCGCCAGGTCTCTGAGCGCGGCGGGGATTTACGCTGTCAGTTAGCAGGAACGCGTGTTTATATCAGTGGACAGGCAATAACTTATCTGACCGGTAAAGTGCTGCTGCGCTAGCAGCCTTACCCGAAATAACCAATCCATGGAGGATTTATGTCGAACAAACTCGTGCAGATACACTTTGATTTTCATGGTCCGTTTGGGGCTGAGATGTCGAGTCAGCTCGTTGAACTGGCCGAATCAATCAACCAGGAGCCGGGGTTCATCTGGAAAATCTGGACCGAGAACGAAGCAAATCACGAAGCGGGTGGCATCTACCTGTTCCGGGACGAAGACACCGCTCAGGCCTATATCAAAAAGCATACCGCCCGTCTGAAGCATCTGGGTGTGGAAGACGTGACGTTCAAAATCTTCGATATCAATGAACCGTTAACTAAAATTAACCACGGTCACATCGGCTAGTATTTTGCCTTAGACGCCCCGACCGGGGCGTTTCTTCACTCTCCTGCCTTCCCCTCTTCGTTCCTACCCAGGTTAGCGATTTACGTTAGCCACATTTGCAATAGTTCGCAAAATCATCACCCGCGAAAATTATCTCTAGCCGAAAGTGGCATATAGGCGTATAAAATAATACAAATTGTATTATTTTATACAAAGTGAATCATTAGCTACAGGAGGTTTATTATGTCCGCGGACATTACACTGAACTCATCTGCTGGAAGCTTCCCGCCAGCAGGTCATTACTCGCACAGTACAACGGCTGGCGGTTTCGTCTTCATTTCTGGGCAATTGCCGGTCACTTTCGACGGCGAGAAAAAAGCGGATGCCTCTTTTGAAGATCAAACCCGGCTGGTGCTACAGAATATTGATGCTTGTCTGGCAGGTGCTGGAGTTTCCCGCCAGCATCTGGTGTCAGTTCGCGTATATGTGACGGATATGAATCAGTGGCCGACGTTTAACAAAATCTATGGGGAGTGGATCGGTGATTTCCGTCCATCCCGTGCAGTAGCCGGTGTTGCGGAACTTCATTATGGTTTTGCGCTGGAAGTTGAAGCTATGGCGTTGGCCCCGCAAGCGTGACATTTAACAACACACAGGTGAACAACAATGACTGAAATGACACTGCCTGATTATAACGATGTTGCCGCTGCGGCAGCGCGCATCGCAGATTATGCTAACAAAACACCGGTGATGACATCCCGAACGGTTAATGAAGAATTTGGCGCGAAAGTCTTCTTTAAGTGCGAAAACTTCCAGAGAATGGGCGCCTTCAAATTTCGCGGCGCTATGAATGCGCTACGCCAGTTCACACCACAACAACGTGCTGCGGGCGTCGTGACGTTTTCTTCCGGTAACCATGCGCAGGCCATTGCACTGTCGGCAAAATTATTGGGGATTCCAGCAACAATTATCATGCCGCATGATGCTCCGGTAGCTAAAGTTGCAGCAACAAAAGGCTATGGCGGAAAGGTGGTAACTTACGATCGCTATACTGAAGATCGTGAAAAAATTGGTCGGGACCTGGCAGAGAAACAGGGGTTAACGCTGATCCCCCCTTACGACCATCCGCACGTGATTGCAGGCCAGGGCACCGCCACAAAAGAGCTGATTGAAGAAGTGGGTCAGTTAGACGCCCTTTTCGTTTGTCTGGGCGGTGGCGGCCTGCTCTCAGGATCCGCTCTGGCGGCCAGACATCTGTCTCCTGACTGCATCGTCTATGGTGTTGAACCTGAGGCGGGTAACGATGGTCAACAGTCGTTTCGTAGCGGAAAAATTGTTCATATCGATACGCCCAAAACCATTGCTGACGGTGCTCAGACCCAACATCTCGGGAACTATACGTTTCAGATTATCCAGCAAAACGTGAACGATATTCTGACGGTTTCAGACGCTGAATTAATCACCTCAATGAAATTTATCGCTGAACGCATGAAAATCGTCGTAGAGCCGACCGGGTGTCTGGGTTTTGCTGCGGCCAGAGCGCGCAAAGCTGAACTTCGCGGCAAGAAAGTCGGCATTATCATCAGCGGCGGAAACGTGGATATCAGCCGCTACAGTGAATTTCTGGCCAGATGATAAACAGGGTATCTGTCATGCAGATACCCTAATGTTACTGTCTGTACATTGCCGTCTGGAAAAACGATCCCAGGTCACTGTAAACTGCTCGCAATCATGGCAACAGGCATCACCGCAGGAGACTGGCATGCCAAAAACCGACAATAACTCGCTTCTCAGCCAAATTGATACTATCGCCAGGGGATTGAGTGAGACCTTCTCTCCGTTTTGCGAAGTG
Organism: Citrobacter sp. ABFQG; assembly: GCF_004322975.1. Lineage (NCBI taxonomy): Bacteria > Pseudomonadati > Pseudomonadota > Gammaproteobacteria > Enterobacterales > Enterobacteriaceae > Citrobacter > Citrobacter sp. ABFQG. The sequence continues at coordinate 2,966,140 of NZ_CP036435.1, read as the reverse complement.
GTGGTTCATGACCTCAAAAATCCTGAACATGCCATTTTATCCATCCATAATAATCTGTCCGGACGTCAACCCGGCCAGCCAGCAACCGAGCTTGGCCTGGCGAGAATCGCATCGCCTGACTTTCCCAGCATCATTGCGAACTACAGTAATCAGTTTGCCGATGGTCGCCCGGTGAAAAGTACCTCAATTGGCATCAAGGATGAAGAAGGCAGATACGTAGCAGCTCTCTGTCTGAATGTAGATATGACGCTGTTTCGTGGTATGCAGAGTGCTCTTGCGCGTTTTACTGAAACCGAAAACTCCCCCATTAAGGAACATATCGATCCCGGCAGTAACGAAGTCATCCGCCAGCGTATTGATGACTTTGCCGCTAAACGCGCTACGACGGCCCGAGCCCTTAAACCTCAAGACCGTAAGCTGCTGATTCAACAATTACGCCAGGACGGTTTGCTGAACGTACGCAAATCTATGGATACGGTGGCACAGCATCTGGGCGTATCAAGGGCCACCGCCTACCTGTATGCCCGCCAGTCAGTTCAGGCGGGTGAATAAACGGGTTCAGTTGAACTGCACCAGCCGCAGCATAAAAAGTCTGATCTTGATTACCGACACGAAGCGCTCCCGCTATACTTTGGCCCGCTTCGTATCCGATATAGCCACCAACCAGTAAACAACGCCCCGCCGCTGGGAAAAATAAACCTTTATTTTCGTAGGTATTTATTGGCACTGAGTCAATAAATGATTTATTTTTGTACATACATAGTGAGATTACGTTTTCCTCAAATAACACCATCAGCATTGATTAAACATCATAATAAAACAAACAAAATCTAACCCATTGATTTAGAGGAATAAAAATAAAGCTGAATTTATTGCATCAATAATACCTATGCAATATATATAAATAGAGTGATATCTAAATTATAATTCTTTTACATCCGGCTGATTGGTGAGGTAAGAATGCGGTTAATCGTAATGTTAGTAAGCTTTGTGCTCACCACCCAGCTCTGGGCAGGTGAACTTCCCCAGCCTTCCGGTACAGTTCTTTTAACGCTGTCCGGTAATATTGAAAATACAAATGCAGACGGGAAAGCCGTTTTTGATACCGCCAGCCTTGAGAAGCTGGGCATGGTCAGTTTCCAGACCACCTCCCCCTGGTATAATGGACGCACTACTTTTACGGGTATTCCACTACAAAAGCTCATGGATTACGTCGGCGCGAGCGGCTCGGTTGTAAAGGTCACTGCGCTCAATGACTACACCACCGTAATCCCTCTCAGTGATTTCAAAAAATACAATGCCATCCTTGCGTTAAAAATCAACGGAAAATATATGCGCATCCGTGATAAAGGTCCTTTATTCATTGTGTACCCCTATGACAGCATGCCGGAACTGAATAATCAGATTTATTATTCAAGGTCTGCTTGGCAGGTCAGTAGTATGGATATTGAGTAAACGTTCAGAGGAACATCATGAACAGAATACTGGCTGGCATCATCTTTTTTCTTTTTATATCTACCGGATATATCTCTTTCCTCGTGCATGAACGGCAACAAGAGTTACAGAAACTGACTCACTACACCGATTCCTGGTCTGCTGCTCAGCTGGTATCACAATATTACCGATTCGAGTCATTGCTGGGTCTTTACACTATCGATGATACGATGAATCTCGATGATGTACGCATGCGCCTCGACATTATGCTCAGCCAGAGTGATTTAATAAAAGAAGGTGACCTGGGGCGCTACATAGAAAGCAATATAGCCCACCGTGAGCTGGCGGTAAAACTTGAAAACACTCTTAGTTTTCTGGATGTTAATCTAGAGAAAATGAACCGTTCAGCACTCCAGGCTTATCTGAAAAAAATGCATACTCTGGATGCGCCACTGGGTCGTCTTTCATCTGGTGCGTTAAACAAAGATGTTAACTCGATCAATAACGCCAACCAAAAAATTCAAACGCTGTACTATATTTACTCAGCAACCTCGGTGCTGCTGATAATACTGAGTGCGATCCTGGGCGTGCTCATTTTCTATCAAAACAGAAATATTCTGCGGGCGCACCTGCAGGTCAAGAGTCTTGCCGAAGAACTGCAGAAATCTAAAGAAAAGCTGCAAATCCAGAATGCTAAACTGGAATATGACGTCTACCATGACTCTCTTACCGAGATGAATAATCGTCAACTATTCTGGAGCGATTTAAATAAAACAATTGAGATAGCAGAAAAAAATCACGATTCTGTGACTGTGATGTTGTTTGATTTAGATCGATTCAAAGAGGTAAATGATACGTATGGTCATGATGCCGGTGATATGTTGCTACGCCAGATATCAGACCGACTGGTTTCAATGAGCCTTACTTCGGATACGCTGTATCGCCTGGGTGGAGATGAATTTGCGTTTCTCTCAAGTGGCCTGACAGAAAGCCACGCCGTTTCGCGGGCCCAGAAAATATGTGAATTTATCAGCCAGCCCTACACTATTTATAACACGATTATCAACATAACCACCTGTGTTGGCATTGTTATCTCAGACACTGAACGTCGTTCCGACTATCTTTATAAATTTGCCGATCTGGCCCTTTATGAAGCCAAAGGTGAAGGCTCAGGTAAGATAAAAGTCTTCCGACAACGAATGTTAGAAAAGCTACAAGAAAGCAGAACGCTTGAGCATGATATGGCATTGGCAATAGTGAACAAAGAATTCGTGGTTTATTACCAGCCCATTGTTGACTCCTTCAGCCAGGAAATTTATAGCTATGAAGCCCTAATTCGTTGGCTCCATCCTCTGAAGGGCCTCCTGTCGCCGGATAGCTTTATTCCTGTTGCTGAAAAAACCGGAATGATTAATGAGATGGGGAAAGCAGTGCTTGAAATTGCCTGCAGGGAAGCGGCTTGTTGGGCGGTTCCTGCTAAAATTTCAGTAAATGTCTCTCCTGTCCAGCTAAGCAGCAAAGCCTTTGTCGGTATCGTACTGTCTATTCTGAAAGAAACTGGACTCCCAGCCGATCGTCTTGAACTGGAAGTAACAGAGTCCTCTCTCTTCACTGAGAGTACGACGCCGATGAATACGCTTAATAAGCTCAGAGCCCTGGGCGTAAAAATTTCCATCGATGATTTTGGTACCGGATATTCTTCTCTTTCGCGCCTGAGCAAGCTTGCCTTCGATAAAATTAAAATAGACAAGTCTTTTGTGCATTCAATATCCACACATGAAGATGCGCTTAATATCATCAAACTGATCACGGGCATGGCGAAATCCCTCAATATGAAGGCTGTTGCTGAAGGTGTTGAAACGCAGGAACAACTAAAAAGCCTTCAGGCGCTGGGCTGCGATTTCGCCCAAGGATATCTGTTTGGTAAACCTCAACCTTGTGTCAATGAGGAAATCAGAAATGGTCAAGTTGTGCCAATAAACAACAGAAAAACGATGCCATGAAGATTTTCTATCAGGCTTCAACTGCCCGTAACGCGCTGAGTGGCAATGTCGACGCTAAAATCACCCTGACCTGAGGTTTAAAAAATGAGCACTTTTCATCAACTTACCGCCACCAGCCTGAATGGTCAGCTTATTTCAATGGCCGACTATGCAGGCAAACTGGTACTGGTGGTTAATACCGCCAGCCATTGTGGCTTTACGCCACAATATGCGGGCCTTGAAGCACTGTATAAGAAATACGACACACAGGGCCTGGTGGTGCTTGGTTTCCCCTGCAACCAGTTTGGTAAGCAGGAACCCGGTGGGGCCGACGAAATCGCGCAGACCTGCTACGTCAACTACGGCGTGAGTTTTCCAATGTTTGAGAAAGTGGAGGTTAACGGTGCCGCTACACACCCGGTATTTCGTTACCTGAAAGATGAATTACCCGGCATACTGGGTGGGAGGATCAAGTGGAACTTCACTAAATTCCTGGTCGGACGCGACGGAAAACCGCTTAAGCGTTTTGCCCCCTTCACCACTCCAGAAAAAATAGAAACCGTCATCCTTGATGCACTAAAAATCTAATGGTTGCTGTCATTCGAATATCACATTAATACTGTGGATATTCATTGGTTTTTATCTTCAGTAAGTCACCGTTTTAGCCAAAATAAGCGGCAATCTTCAGCTAAAGTTGGTAAATCCCCTGAACGGTTCTATAGTCTGGACTGCTTTTCATTACAGGGTTCACTAATGCGATTTAACGGACTGACTAAAGGTTTCTTCATTTTCATACTTGCCCTCGTGACCTGGGCGTTCTTCGATGTGCTGTCCCCCTACTTTTCCGCCATTTTGTGGGCCGCGATATTAACGACTATCTTTAACCCGATAAAAAACAGACTGCGCAGCGCGCTTGGCGAACGCAACGGACTGGCATCGTTGATTACCATCGTCATTATCTGTCTGATTGTCTTTATCCCGCTGATGGTAATCCTGTCATCGCTGGCCATTGAACTGAACGTGGTGTACACCAAACTGCAACAGAATGACACGCAGTTCCCGGAGGTCGTCGCTTCTGTTCTTTCGTATCTTCCTGACTGGGCCAGAGGTTTTCTGGCAGAACACAATCTGGATGATGTCGCGCAGATCCAGAAAAAACTGTCCGATGTCGTGCTGCAGGGTGGACAATACCTCGCCGGCAGCGCGTTCCTGATTGGTAAAGGAACATTCGGCTTTGCTATTAGCTTTGGCATCATGCTGTATCTACTGTTCTTCTTACTGAAGGACGGACCGTACCTGGTGCGCCAGATTCTGGACTCATTACCGCTTTCTGATTTTGCCAAACAGCACCTGTTTGCAAAATTCGTCGGCGTGACGCGGGCAACCGTCAAGGGCACGGCGGTCGTCGCTTTGGTTCAGGGTATTCTTGGCGGCATCGCGTTTGCGATTGTAGATATCGACGGTAGCGTTCTGTGGGGCGCGTTGATGGCGTTTCTCTCCCTCGTGCCCGCCGTCGGTTCAGCGATCGTCTGGGTACCAGCAGCAATATTTCTGTTCGCCACCCATCAGCTATGGCAAGGGCTGTTTATCGTTGGCTTCTTTGTGATTATCGTTGGGCTGGTGGACAATATCCTGCGCCCGCTGCTGGTAGGTAAAGACACCAAAATGCCGGACTATCTGATTTTGATTACCACTCTCGGCGGCATGGAGATCTACGGTATTAACGGCTTTGTGATTGGCCCCCTGGTTGCTGCACTTTTCATAACCTGCTGGAACCTGTTTTCCGGGCGTGACCATGAAGGTAACGTGGAAGGAATCGACGAAGCCTTTATGGAAGAAGGAAAAAATCCTCCAGATTTTTGATTGCAGGACGATAACAGAAGGCGGTTTCGGGACCGCCTTTTTTATTTTCACGCAAAATCATACGTTTTCTATAATTTCAATCATGCGTATTCATTAATCGTCGCAGAAGGAACTAATCAGTGCGAATTGCCACAATCACCAACTGGGCCTATAGCGCGACGGTATGTCTGACCATCGCCTCCGGTATTGTCATGCTGATGGCATCCAGCGCCGATAACACCGAACGCCAGGTGGTAGAGCAGCGTTATCAATTCGATCAGTTGACCGAAGAAGTGGAGCTTGACGCCTGGTCTCTGTCCGACCTGGCGCGCGACTATGTTATTGCAAAAGATCCTGAGGTGCTCAACGCCTACCGTCAGAAAGAAGCGTCGCTGAAAGCCGTTGAGCATCGTCTGTCGAAGCTCAAAGACCTTGGTGCAACGGATGAAGAGCTGGCGCTATTGCACGAAGGGCTGCAGATTGTGGATGCTCTGCAGGATGAGCAGGCCGAGGCGCTTGCCAGCGTCGCGCGTGGAGAAGAGTCGCAGGCTATCCCCCTGCTGTACGGGAAAGCCTATGAACAGGAACTGGAGCGAGCCCAGGACCGTATAGATCATTTCCGCCAGTTACTCGATAGCCGCGTACGCAACACGATTGAAGATGCAACCCAGTCATCCCGCATGCTGCGGACGGCTTCCGAAGTGATGGTCGGTCTGACGGCGCTGCTGTTTTTATTCGTTCTCGGTTTCATTTTAAAGCGTCGTGTCCTGCGCCCCGTCGTGCGTTTGAGCGATGTCGTAAACCGTCTCGCATCGCAGGATTATGCCGTTGAGACGCCCAGCTTTAACCAGATAGACGAAATAGGCGACATGGCACAGGCGATCCGGATCTTCCGCGAGAACGGTCTGGCTCGTCAGAGACTGGAGAAGGAGCGAGATGCCGACTGGGCAATCCGCGATCTGCTGGCACGTATGACGCAGCGCCTGCAGGGCTGCGAGAATTTTGCCGATGTCATCAATGTGGCGGAACTGTTTGCACCAAATATTGCCCCAGGTATTGCCGGGCGGCTTTACATACTGGACCGGGAACCCTGGCAAATGCGCTGCGTTGCACAATGGCTCTCACCGCAGGGTAAAGCGGATGCGTTCCACCCGGACGAATGCTGGGCTGTGCGCCGCGGCCAGAGCCACCCTCCGGTACAAGGTGAACCCGATATCGCCTGCTACCATCTGCCGGACTCATGCCAGCAGCATACCCTGTGCGTTCCACTGATTGCCCAGGGAGAAGCCATCGGTCTGCTCTCATTCCAGAACCTTAGCGATGATTCCACCCCTTCTCGTGCGTATCTGGAGCTAATGGCAGAAGCACTCGGCCTCGCATTAGCCAACCAGCGTCTGCGTGACGCCCTGCTGGAGAAAGCGCTCTACGATCCGCTAACTGGTCTGCGTAACCGTCATCATCTGGAAGATACCTTACGCACTCAGATGAGCCAGGCCGTCCGCAACAAGGAGCCGATCAGTTGCCTGATGATCGATATCGACCATTTTAAAAATATTAACGATCGCTTTGGTCACGAGGCGGGAGACAGCGTGATAAAAAGTATCGCCGCCACCATTCAGCGCGTGGTTCACGACAGCGGCATGGCCTTCCGCTATGGCGGTGAGGAGTTTCTGGTGCTGCTGGCCAATACGGATGAACAGGCCGCCAACCGCCTTGCGACGGATATTTATAACGGCGTACGCGAACTGTCGCTGCGCTTTGGCGTCTCTGAAATTGGTCACGTCGATGTCTCTATTGGCGTAGCCAGCTATCCGCAGCACGCCCAGAGCGACAACCTGCTGCGTGCTGCAGACGTGGCGCTGTATCGCGCTAAAGAGCTGGGACGTTCGCGCATCGTGAGCTTTGGCATGCTGGAGGCCAGTTGAACATGGCTTTACCTCAACGCCAGGCGGTGATATGTTAATTCAATGAACACAAAACACGATATCACCGCTTTTAATTACAACCTGTGGTGGCTGTCTTCTTAAAGGCGGTCAGAATGTGTTTTTCCCATTTTTAGATAACCGCCGAAAGGCGGTTATTTGCATTTAGAGACCCCTTTCGGTTTTATGACTAAGGAGTCTTACATGAACAATAAAACCATCATCCTCACTGGCGATCGTCCCACCGGCCCGCTGCATCTTGGCCATTATGTGGGGTCATTGCGCCAGCGCGCCGCGCTGCAACATGATTATCGGCAGTTTATATTGGTGGCTGACCTGCAAGGACTAACCGATAACGGCAGCACACCGCAAAAGATCCGCGACAATATTCCCGAGGTACTTGCCGACTATCTTGCCGCAGGAATAGATCCTTCACTGACCACTATTTGTTTGCAATCGGCCCTGCCTGCCCTTGCGGAATTGACCGCGCTTTATATGAATATCGTCACCGTGGCTCGCGTAGAGCGTAATCCTACGGTTAAAAACGAAATTGCGCAGATAGGCTTTGCCCGCTCGTTACCGGTTGGTTTTCTGGTTTATCCCATCAGTCAGGCGGCAGATATTACGGCCTTCAAAGCCGAAGTGGTTCCCGTCGGCGACGATCAGTTGCCAATGATTGAGCAGACTAATGAAATCGTGCACAAGATGAATAGCCTGTTACCGGCCCCCGTCTTATCGCACTGCAAAGCGCTGCTGAGTGAAACCAGCCGCCTACCAGGGATCGACGGGAATGCCAAAATGTCAAAATCGCTTGGTAATACATTGCTCCTGTCAGCCAGCGAAGAAACCATTCATCACGCGGTCAGTGCAATGTACACCGACCCCAATCATCTGAAAGTATCCGACCCGGGGCAAATCGACGGCAATATGGTATTCACTTACCTCGACGCTTTTCATCCGGATAAAGCAAAAGTGGCGGAAATGAAAGCGCATTACCAACGGGGTGGGCTGGGTGACCGGACATGCAAAAACGAGCTGGAGGTGTGCTTGCAGGAACTCATCGCCCCAATGCGCGAGCTGCGGGCAACCTACATTCAGGATAAAGGCATGCTGATGGCAATGCTCAAAAAAGGCAGCGAACAGGCGCACGAGATGACACAGCAGACATTAAGAGAAGTGAAGCAAGGGCTGGGTTTGCCGGTGTTCTGAACTCGACCTATTACAGTCGGCCCAATAAATAAAGACAGCTCCCAACGAGTTACCTTCGCCGGGAGCTTTCAGAATCTTCCCCACGTTTTATCAGCAAAATGCACTAATGTTTTATTTCGAAATCAAAACCTCATTTCAGGCGATGGCCCCTCTGAGAAAAGGCATGGATTGTCGCCGAAGAGACTATGCTACTCAACGAGTGGCAAAAGGAAGCATTTCATCTGTATCTACAGACAAAGATGCCCGTTTTTCAATGTGAGTTAAACCAATGGAAAGTCGATCATTTATTCTCATATTAGTTCAAACTGGAGATGCTGTTATCATTACCCCTATAATAGGAGCATTAAATATATTATAACGCTCCTATTGAACCTACCGCTTTGGTTAGGTAATGCTTATAGTTTAAAACGTTAGAGAAATTTACTCGGCTAAATATCCACCATCAATTGGATAAACTCCTCCGGTACAGAATGCGGATTTGTCTGATAGCAAAAACAATATGAAGTCTGCTATTTCTTGCATTTTTGCCATCCTTTTCATAGGGTGGCTATTGGCGAAGCTATGTACGATATTTTCAGGAAGTGCACTCATTCGCGGGGTCTGGACATAACCAGGAGCGACTGCATTTACTCGAATTCCTTGACATGCAAATTCTAGCGCTGCGGTTTGGGTTAAACCAATTATACCATGCTTAGCCACGGTGTAAGGCGCTAATCCAGGAATGCCAACCAGGCCATTTACGGCAGATAAATTCACTATTGAGCCACCAAACTTCATCATCTGAGGTATTTCATATTTTAGGCAGTAAAAAACTCCGCTCAATGAGGTGGCAATAACCTTATCCCAGTTCTCAACTGTTTGCTCTGTTATGTTTTTACCATGATCACCTGTTAAGCCTGCATTATTTACAGCATAATCAAGTCTGCCGAAGCGTTCGATAACCTCATCGATCATTTGTCGTACTTGTTCGGGCTGTGATACATCACATCCGATCCCCATCGCTTGTTGACCCTGTGAAGATAATTGTTTCGCTTTTTGTTTAGCCTGCTCTGACGAACGGGCGACAATAATGACCTTAGCACCATGTATGTGTAATTGCTTTGCGACGGCCTCACCTATTCCTGTAGTGCTTCCTGTTATCACAGCAATTTTATTTTGGAAATTCATACTCCCCCCAAAGATGTAGAATTGAACCTTTCATCTGGGTTAGTATACAAATGAGCTGTGACAGTTTTTGTCAGTACTCTTTCTCCTCGCTAATCCCTTCTTTTACTCTCCATTTTTTCAATAAAACCGCCCTGCTTTCACTATAAAAGGAATCCAGTTGCTCAATTTCCTTAATTTTGTCAGTCCTAAAGTGGCGAAAATCATTTCTCATCTCACACCATGCAACCAAAAGCCAACATGACTCCATGTATACCAACCCAATGGGCCATATGACTCGAGAAGAGTAAGAGTCTTTCTTATCACAATACTTTATTTTGATTCTCTTTCGCTTTTTAATAGCATTGCGAATATCTTCAAAAAACATCTCATTTTTTTCTGAAGGACCAATCAGATAGGATTGACTTTCAATAAGATTTTTCAACTCACCGGAAATGACGGTATGTATTTTGGCAAGTGCATTCTTAGCGATAATTTTGAAATCATGGTCCGTATTATGAGAGACCCAATTCAATCCAAGCGTAATAGCATTGACTTCTTCATGAGACAGGTTTAAGGGTGGCAAATGAAAATCAGATTTAACGATATAACCAATTCCAGCACCACCTTCAATGCATACCCCTTGATGCTGCAGCGTTTTTATATCTCTGTAAAGGGAACGCACACTTATCCCTAATCTTTCTGAGAGTGTGGATGCAGTGATCGGATATCTTTGTGCCCTTAATATCTGTAGTAATTCGAGAAGCCTTTCTGTTCTAGTCATAGTGATAAATCCATCATGATCCTGAGACGATTTCTTAAAGCATCTATTAGATAAGCATCTTAGTACAAAGCAAGTGTAGATGGCTAAGTTGAACTGCCCCAAGGTCTGATACCGCGCTAAGTTCGTAATGCGTTCATCAGTGCGTCTGTTTTGAGGACACATTTCATCTCATTGCAGGTGGGTTGTAGCCATTCATCGCTTTTGTCGCCGGCAATACTGTGTCGGAAAGGCCACGGACTCCGACCAACTGCGGGGGATCTGTGGGGGATGAAATCAACGGCACGATCCGGAAAGAAGCGGAAAAGCAGCCCGTCCTGTGTCCACTCAGGCGCGGTACACTGGAGCCAACAATGGATATCCTTACGCATCACGCGATATGGACATGGAACCGCAAGGCGTCATTACAAAACATTCGTAAAGCTTTTCGGATAGTATATCGTGCTGTGGGTGTGAGTGAATTCAGGCAACGGGCAGATATCACCGCAATTTTTACTCTGAACTATCAATTATGAGTCCCCTTTAATCATCAATATTATTGTTGAGACCTGACAATGGTCATTACAGGCTTTATTTCTAATTTTCAGCACCAGATACCCGCTGATATTTATAGAACACATCTGTAATTTACTCCTTATTGGTGTAACGTGTAACTATATATTTCACTGAGTAACCAAATAATAGTAATTATGATTGCGCGTGAAACTATTAGTGTATTCATGACTGTGAGATAAGTAGATCGTTATCATATATTATCTTTATATTTCATGAAGATACAACCAAACCTCAAATTCATTTAATTTATTGAAACAATCGTTTAACCTGTTTTGATAGCTTTATTCTATTGATGATTTACTGACCGATCGATATTAACTTGTTTTAAGAGTAAAGGATGTTTGCAATACTTTTATGGCCGAAATATATTTCAACAAATAAATCAACATAAACAAATAGTAAACGGAGTCGCTAATGCACTTGAAATACAATATATCTAACGTTAACGCCAGAATCGGTCGATTCGTTCGTAGCAACCGACAAAAAATGAATATGAGCGCAGAAGAGTTAGCTGTTGAGTTAAATATATGTCAGCAGCATGTATCACGGTTTGAACGGGGGCAGTGCGCTTTTACGTTAGAGTTTATTCTGCGAATTCTGAACGTTTTTAACATAAGACTGAGTCATCTTGTCAGTGAAGTTTTCTATGAGGATTCACAGGTATTTAGCAAGGCCAGAAACATTATCCAAAACAATTCAATGACTAAGACCATTAATTAACGAGCTTGATTTTTTAAAAACAGCATTTACTGGACAATATTCTTCAAGAGAAACTAAATACAACATATTGCTTTTGTATTTCTCTAATTTTTACCGGGTGTGAATATCTAAAACCTGCTACGTGAAGAAAGTCATGCTCCGCATCGCCATGTTTACTTGAATAAAGTGAACATGGCGCTGCACAGGCGTTGTATTTTTAAATCCATAATTAGGAATATTACTTAAATGAAATTAAATAAACTACTGGTTGCTTTATCACTTACTTTTATTTCCGGCTCAGTCCTTGCGGCAGGTGGAGACACGGCCACGCTTAAAGTCACCGGAAAATTAGTGCCGGGCGCATGCGCCGTCAATCTGGATAACGCCGGTATTGTTGACTACGGAACAATGTTAATGACGAACCTGTCTGCAACTGAAGACAATCAACTGCCGGAAAAACGTATTAATATGGGTATTAAATGCAATTCCGAACGACTTGTTGCGTATACCCTTCATGATGAACGTAGAGATTCTCTTTATAATGGTGTGATTAAAAATGCCACCGTTGATGGCAGCGATATACCCGCAAGCAGCAATCAATTTGGTCTGGGGCTTACGAACGACGGTGAAACAACACTGGGGGCATATACTGTTATTAACTGGTTCCCTGATATGACTTATTCGGGTAGCACTGACAATCTGGTGTTTATCAGTAAAAAAATTACCAGCGACGACTGGTCACGCACGGCCTCTGGCAGCACCGTAAACGGCGTGGATGTTGCGGCCAGGTTACACACCTTAGGAAATCCTGATACATTAACCCCGGCAGCTTTCTCTGAATTGAAAGTCCCATTATCTATTAAAGGAGTTCTTCGCAAAGGGGAAGACCTTAAGATTACGGATGAAACGAATCTCGACGGTGAGGCAACGATTTCTCTGGTTTATCTTTAATAATATCCCGTAAATTAATACGATAAAATCAATTTTATCGACTCTGTTTATTACCGGGCCATGTTCTAATGGCCCGGTAAATATACTGGAATAACTACAATGCGTCAGCCATTTTTCTTCTGGAAAGTTCTTTTCATTCTTTCACTTTTCCTGATATGCGTCCCACAGGTTAGTATGGCCACCGGAATGCAGCCTGACAGTTCCCTTTTACTGATCCAGGAAAAGGAAAGCGGAGGCAGCATGAATGTCACCAATACAGACAATATCCCTTCCCTGCTTTACACACAGGTCATTAATGTTGACGGTGAGGATGACACGATTAAACTCCTGCCGACTCAGCCGGTAGTCCGGGTTGAAGGAGGTAAGACTCAGCAAGTTCGATTTATTCTTAAAACGGAAAAGCCGCTAATTACTGAGCATCTTAAACGTGTCATTTTCGAAGGTATCCCCCCAAAAATTCCCGGTAGTAACAAAATTGGTATTACCATACGTCAGAATTTACCCGTACTTATTCATCCAGAAGGATTACCGGAACGAAAAGATCCCTGGACGTTACTTACATGGCATAAAGAAGGCAATCAGCTGAAAGTTACTAATCCAGGCCCCTATGTCGTCCGCCTGGCCCAGCAGTTTGTCACACTACCGTCGAAGACACAATTTGACCTCGGGAGAACGTATTTACTGCCGGGCCAGCATATAACCTTATCATCAGCATCCTCGCTTACGGCTGATAACGAAGTACGTTTTGTTCCAGTCAGCCGTTACGGTGTTCAGGTGTCGGAGTTTATTGCTTCGCTAAATTGAAAGAAACTTTAGCGCCAGACCGGATGTCAGGTTTCAACGCTGAATATTTATTATAAAAACCTATTTCGCATCAGAACGATTTATATCCGAGCTCCTGCAAGGATAGCTATAAGGTTAATAAATGCCCTTTAATTTAATCAGAACATTGCCTGTTCACAGGTATGCATATTATTTATTTCTCGGTCTACTTGGTAGTTACAGTATGATGTTATCCGCCGAACCTTTACTATTTGATGACGGAAGATTAAAAAACCGTGGACTGGATGCTGGTCTGAGTCATTATTTTTCTCACGCCGCACGTTTTTCACCAGGCGAATATCCTGTTAGTTGGGTGATTAACGGGCGCAATAAACGTCAGCTTATGACGCGATTTAATGCGCAGGGCGAACCCTGTATAACCCCTGAAACATCCCGAAATCTCGGACTTGCGTATGAGTTTAATCAAGGATGTCTGGATTATCAGACGCTTTATCCCGCAGCACAGTTAACGGCAGACCCGTATAAAAATCAGATTAGTATTACAGTTCCGACATCTGCGCTGACGCCAGAAAGCATCTTATTACGGAAGGATATTATTCAGGGAGGCACATCGGGGCTGCTTAATTATAATCTGCAGTCGTCAACCACAGTTCAGTCCGGAAAGCACGAAACTTATCAACTGGGACTATTTGAATCAGGACTGAATCTGAATGACTGGCTGCTTCGCAGTCGTCATACGGTATCGTACAGTGACGGAACACGTCGTTCTCAGCGACTATATACTTATGTCCAGAAGACGTTTCAGTCGCTACAACAGACCTTTCAGGCAGGAGAGATATACGCTCGTCAGACGCTACTCGCCATTCCTGGATTAACGGGGCTTCAACTGTTTCCTGATAGTGCACTGCGTCCTGCTCGTAGCGGCGTTTCTGTTCAGGGAATAGCGCGTTCCGCGCAGGCTCGTGTTGAGGTTTATCAAAACGGACAGTTAATCGAGGCAACACAGGTTCCTGAAGGACCGTTTTCATTAGATAACATTTCCATGCTCAGCACGCAGTTTCCGCTGGATGTGAAAGTGACGGAACAGGATGGTCAGTTAACAACGTTTTCAGTACCTGTCACGGCCTTACAAACTCCGGCCGACGCTCCCCTTTATGGTTCTGTGGCACTCGGTAAAGTGCGCGAGACAGTTGCCAGCGATGAATCGGCCCCCTGGCTCATTACCGGAAGTCAGGGAATGCGGATTTCCCGACAGGCAACGCTAAGCGGTAGCGCTCTGGCCTCAGCACAGTATCAATCCGCGGCGGCATCCCTGAGTTTTATTCCGATACCGGCATGGTCACTGTCGCTGCAAACCACGATGGCACAGGAACAGTACACGCATCATGCGGGCAGCAAGGAAAGCCTCAGTCTCCGCTACCAGCTTAACCCTTCCGCCAGTATTCAGGCGGCCTGGACCACAACATCTGCGGGATTTCGTGAGCTCAGCGACGCTGTAAATCATACGACTTCCACAGCGAACAGTTACTACAATGTGGGAGGTAACTGGGCTCATGAACATTTAGGTCTGTTTTCGCTGAGTTACTCGACCTCCTCCGCGCGTGACCATGCCGCCACACCGAAATCATGGTATGCCTCATGGTCAAAAAACTGGCGCTGGGCTGGACATGGTCAGATTAACCTTTCGGCCACATGGCAACGTGTTTCTGGCTCCCGGACGAGTACGCAACGTGACGATGATGTTTTTTATATCCGACTTGGGCTGCCTCTGGGACACGATCGCGTAAATCTGTCCCTTCGTCGACAGGGCTCCCGGACTTATAACGATGTTCAGACCAGCGGACAATGGGACGATATGTCATATTCGCTATCGGCAGGACGGGACTGGCAAAATGCCCAAAATACCATCAGCGGCAGTTTTGGGCAGAATTTGCATTATGCCCAGATGAGTGGGTATGCCAGCCAGACCGCCAATTATTGGGGGTATGGCGGTTCGCTAAGCGGTGGGATTTCCGTTAATCAGGAAGGGATACTTTTTTCACCTTATGCGATTCAGGAATCATACGGCGCGCTTTCATTAAATTCTCCGCTTTCCGGGATCAAAGTATCTACCCCGCAGGGCCCCGTCTGGACTGATTATCGCGGCAAAGCGCTGGTTCCCGGCTTAACACCGTGGCAGCCCTCTCGTCTCAATATTGATGTTAAAACGTTGCCCAGACATGTCGACTTAACCAATGGTGCCGCGGAGCTTACCGTTTCGCGAGGAGCCGTCGCATTCACACAATTCAGGGTATCAGACACCCGCAGGGTACTCATGACAGTCAGACGTATTGACGGAAAGCTTCTGTCTAAAGGAAAAGGGATCGTAGACAGCGATGGGCAGTACGTGACGAATTCTCTGGAAAAAGGCCTGGTTTTCTTTAGCAACCTGCAGCCCGGTGAGTCGTTCTTTGTGGGGGATGACAACGGTAGCCCCATGTGCCAGCTACAGTATTCCCTGCCCCCAACACCACCTCAGGATGGTTTATATGAAGAGTTAACGGGAGTATGCGAATGATTCGTTTAATATCATTATGTTGCGGCATCTATTTTATTGTCAGTCCGGTCGTTCAAGCGCAGTGCAATATTATTGCCAGCCAGTTGCGCCACGAATACGGCAAAGTCCGGTTTCAGGATACTGAGCCCACCGGGCAGGTACAATGGCAGCAGTTGCCCGCCCGTCAGGTACAGGTACAGGTGCGGTGTGATGTTCCTCAACCCATACATATCCGGTTTGATGACAATGACCGTCGAGGACTCGACTTCAGTTTCGGTGAGGAGGGACGGGCAACGGTGATGTTCAGTGAAGCGTTTGTCGATAATAAGAGCAGCCAGTTCGTTGTTCACCACGAGCTTAATAAATCGTCTGAATCACGGTCGCAGACCCCTATTGCTGTTCTCAACGGAGACACAGTTGAGCTCCAGCAGCATCATCAGCCCGTGAACGGGATGTCGGCCACTTTCCTGCTTACGGTTATTCCCCGTGTACAGGCCCGCAGCTTTCAGGTTTCAGATCAGCAGGCGTCAACATTGTCATTACGTATGACCGTACCAGAGAGAGAATAACTCGATGATTTCATTTTGGTTCAAGGAAATTTTTCAGCGTGTTATATACCACCAGTCAAGTGTTACAGGAAAGATGCGCCTGATTTCGCTTATTAAAAGCCGGATACATCGGTGGCTTTGTTGTGCCGGGGGGATATTTTGCCTGTTGATTACGAAGGCGTATGCGGAAAATACGGTGGATGTGAGCTTTTCAGCTGAAATGATCCCGGCGGCATGCCGGGTATCGCTGGATAATGGCGGCACTGTGGATTACGGTACGCTGAGTCTCTCATCGATCCGTTCTTCATCTCCCTATCTGTTGACGCCACGTGTTATCGGCTTGCATATACAGTGCGAGAGCCTGCGACAGGTGGCATGGATGGTCAATGATGAAAAAGCGGAAACCCGGGTCCGTAACCTGATAATTGACTCTCACGATGATAAGACATCTGGTCGGCATTCATCTGACACCCTCTTTGGACTGGGTGTTACCTCAGGTCAAAAACCGATTGGTGGTTACCTGATAACCGCATTAGCCGGGGAGAGCGCCGTGGAAGGCGATATCGCGTCATGGGGGTATCAGACGGGGGAACAAGAACGGAGCATGTGGCAATCAGCCGGGACAGCACTAACACTGATTTCAGGCATCATGAGACTGACTCCGGTGGATGCGAAAAATAATCCCGTGGCAATTCGTCAGTTGACAATCCCCCTCAGGATCTCTGCCGCCATTGCCTCCGATGGCCTGAGCTTACAGGATGAGACTGAGTTACAGGGCGAGGCCACAATCAGCCTGATTTATTTGTAATATTGGGACAAGAATAGTATCCCGCAACACATGTCTGTTGACTTATTTTGTAAAAAGACTACTTTTCAGGACATGAAGAAGATACTCATCATTGTTCCCGATGGCGGCATGCTGTTTGAATCCGCCGGTATTGCCGACATCATGATGCAGGCCAACCGCCTGCATCCCAAAAGCGCTACGGAAACCTGTTATCAGGTTCAGTTAGCCACAACGCAACCACATCAGGTGATCCATGGTCAGTCCGGCCTGAACCTACTGGCAGATCATCGCCTGCATGAGATAGATCCTCGCGAACCTCTCGATACCATCATTATCACCGGCAGAGGTCAAAATCCGCAGGAAGGAATTGCTGTGGTTGACTGGCTGCGCCTTGCCGCTCCCCACGCCCGCCGCATTGCATCCATTTGCGGCGGTGCGATGCTGCTGGCACAAACCGGGCTGCTGGACGGCAGACGAGCCACCACCCACTGGAAACTACTTGAAACCATGCAGGCAGAATTCCCTCAGGTGCGCGTCGAAAGCGGTCCGCTTTATATTCAGGACGAACACATCTGGACATCGGGTGGCGTGAGCTCCGGCTTTGATCTAACGCTAGCGCTGGTTGAAGAGGATTATGGTTTCAGTCTGGCGCGCGACGTCGCTCAAGACTTCGTCATGTACCTGCGCCGTCCTGGGGGCCAGCTGCAGTTTAGCCGCTACAACCTTCAGCATACCAGTACTCTGGGCCCGATTAACGATCTGCTGGTCTGGCTGCTTGAGAACCTCACCGCCGACCTCAGCGTGGATAAACTGGCGGAAAAAGTCGCCATGAGTCCACGTAACTTCACCCGCGTGTTTACCCGGGAAACAGGAGCTTCACCGGCGCGCTATGTAGCTGAAGCTCGTCTGGCCGCCGCCCGGCAGCGTCTGGAGCAGACCAACGAGACGCTGGAGCGTATTGCCGAACAAACGGGATTCGGCAGCAGCATCAACCTGCGACGACTATTCGAAAAACAGCTTCACCTGACCCCGGGCGAATATCGCCAGCGTTTTCATTGTCGTAAAATGGCCTAAAGTGATCCTTTTTTGTCGTTTACGCCAAGCAGTGATCGGCCTAAATTTATGCCAGAGACAACAGATAAGGAGTTGATCATGGTAAAGGTCGGTATTAACGGTTTTGGCCGTATCGGACGTAACGTACTGCGTGCTGCACTGGGTAACTCGGATATTCAGATTGTGGCAATCAACGATCTGACTGACAGTAAAACATTGGCGCACCTGCTGAAATACGATTCGCTGCTGGGTAAACTCGATGCCGACGTCGCCGCCAGTGAGGGGCAACTGGTCGTTAACGGTAATTCCATTACTGTTTTTAGCGAACGCGACCCAGCCAAAATCCCCTGGCGTCAACGTGAAGTCGATATTGTCATTGAAGCAACCGGCTTCTTCACTGAACGAGACAAGGCGGCAGTACATATCCACAGCGGTGGCGCAAAGCGCGTAATTATCTCTGCTCCAGGTAAAAACGATGATTTAACCATCGTGATGGGCGTTAACGATCATCTCTACTCGGCGGATAAACACTTTGTCGTCAGCAACGGTAGCTGCACCACCAACGGTCTGGCACCTGCCGCGCAGGTTTTGCACCAACATTTCGGTATTAAGCATGGTCTGATGAACACCACCCATGCCTACACCAACAGCCAGGCGCTGCACGACCAACCGGAAAAAGATCTTCGTGGCGCCCGCGCCGCTGCATTGTCGATAGTGCCCTACTCAAGCGGTGCTGCAAAGGCGCTTGGCAAAGTCATCCCTGAGCTGGATGGTCGCTTAACCGGTTATTCGCTGCGCGTACCAGTTCCGGTAGTGTCAATTGTCGACCTGACCGTCACGCTTGAGCGGGATGTAACGGAAGAAGAAGTCAATAATGCATTTCGTAACGCCGCCGCGACGGGGCCGCTGAAAGGGATCCTGGGCTATAGCGATGAACCGCTCGTTTCAAGCGACTACCAGGGTGACCCGCGTTCATCCATTATCGACGGCCTGTCAACGTTGGTAATTGGTGGCAATATGGTCAAAATTCTCGCCTGGTACGATAACGAATGGGGATTCTCCAATCGGCTCGTCGACCTGGCGCTGTTAATGGCAAAAAACGAGCGCTAACTCCTGCTTCCCACGCCCTCTTAAAATCCACGCCTGGCGTGGATTTTTTAACTCTGCCACGGCAGATTAAATGTGAGTTTGATGGCGGAGCAATTCCTCTCAACTTAGTCATTTTATTAATCTTACGGTTGCTACCATAATAAAAAGTCACTAAGCGAAGCCTATAACCCGCAGGCAATATGAGTAATGTGAACTTAATTGAGGATTCCGGTATGACCACCTTTCATCAACTTACTGCCACCAGTCTCAATGGCCAACCCATCTCGATGGCCGATTACGCTGGCAAACTGGTGCTGGTGGTTAATACCGCCAGTCATTGTGGATTCACGCCACAATAGCAGGCCTCAAAGTGCTCTATAAGAAGTACGCCGCACAGGGTCTGGCGGTGCTGGGTTTCACCTGCAACCAGTTCGGTAAACAGGAACCTGGTGGAGCCGATGAAATCGCACAAACCTGTCACATCAACTACGGTGTGAGCTTCCCGATGTTTGAGAAAGTGGACGTCAACGGCGCTGGGACGCATCCGGTGTTTCGTTTCCTGAAAGATGAATTACCCGGCGTGCTGGGTGGATCAAGTGGAACTTCACTAAATTCCTGATCGGGCGCGACGGTAAGCCGCTTAAGCGTTTTGCCCCCTACACGACTCAAGAGAAAATAGAAGCCACGATCCTTGCAACGCTAAAAGACTGAGTGCTCATGTCATTCAAACCGTTCCCATTATGCCCCTGCCTGCTGCCTGAATAAAAAACACGCTGCAAAATCAACAAAATATAATCAACTTGCTTAATTACTCTGCAATCGCGTGAGATCAGGAAGAAAAATGCCATTTCCCTCTTGCCTCATTCGGTCTGTGCCGCTAATATTCGTCCCCGTTGTCACCTACAACGTTGCGTTCATAGCTCAGTTGGTTAGAGCACCACCTTGACATGGTGGGGGTCGTTGGTTCGAGTCCAATTGAACGCACCATCTTGCGTCCGTAGCTCAGTTGGTTAGAGCACCACCTTGACATGGTGGGGGTCGGTGGTTCGAGTCCACTCGGACGCACCAAATCATCTCTTCGATTTGGTGCTATTTCCCCTCAAAACTATCGTTTATCTTCAGTTTTATCATTTCCTACGTTGCTACAATAGCAATGCGTTAAATCATTCTAAATTCCATGCTCAACGCGTATCATTCATCTTCTTCGTATAATGTCTTTCGTCAGAGCCCGGATACCATGCCCTCTTCCATTCTCCTGTTCGCCGCGGGCAGTTTACGCCCAGCATTTACCCCGCTGATAAGCCAGTTCACGCGCATGAGTGGAATAGACGTCAAGATTGAATATGGTCCGGCCGGTTTACTGCGCGAGCGTATTGAAACGGGTGAACCGTGTGCGCTCTTTGCCTCCGCCAACCGGGAACATCCGCAAAACCTGCTGGTACGTAATAAAGCCGTCTCAACGCACACCTTTTGCTGGAACAAACTGAGCCTTGTCAGCAACCGAATCGGAACCTGGCTGGATTTACTCCGCGACCCAACGCTGCGACCAGGGACATCAACGCCCGGCTGCGACCCTTCCGGAGACTATACCTGGGCATTTTTCGACAATATGGATGTACTGGAACCAGGACTCGGGCAGCAACTTCGGGCGCGCGCTATCCCACTGGTTGGTGGCCGTGATACGATAAAAATCCCGCAAGGAGAACTGGCGAGCGCCTGGATCCTGCGCCAGGGGCTGGCCGATCTGTTTATCGGTTACGCGCATTACGCACACGCGCTGCACGCGATGACCGACGTACATTACGTGGCTATTCCGGACGAGCACAATATTTGCTGCGAATACCAACTGGCGGTGCTTGATGCATCCAAAGAAGTCATGGCGCTGGTTGAATTCATACTTTCCCGCAGCGGTCAGGCGTTCCTTACCGCCGCAGGATTCTTACCGCTTAACGCCGAATAGAAAACAACGGTGCGATAAACGGCGTAGGGTGATTCTCCACGCTAAGTTTTCGCAGCGGTAAGCCATAGGCCAGAAACAGATTCTCTTCGGTCACAATGCTGTCCGTTGGCCCTGCCCGCCATTTACCTTCAGGGAGTAGCAGCAAAGTATGGGAAGCAACCTGCAACGCATGAAGCGGATCGTGGGTCGAAAAGAGAATGCTGCATCCCTGTTGATGGGCCAAATCGCTGATGAGCTGGAGCACCACCTGCTGATTGGCGAGATCCAGCGCGGAACACGGTTCATCAAGTAACAACGTTTGACACTCAGTCACCAGAGCCCGGGCAATCATCACTAACTGTTGCTGCCCGCCAGAAAGTGAGCCAAATGAGCTGGAGGCAAGATGCGCAATACTCAACTGCTCTAATGCCTGCATTGCTCTTTGTTGATCCTGCTGGCTGGGTTGCGCAAAAAGCTTCACGTGCTGTGCTCGCCCCATCAGCACCACATCGCTGACCGTATAAGGAAACGGTAGATGGCTATGCTGTGCCACAATTCCTATCCCACCGTTATTTTCAATACTCCCGCCTAAAGCAGGCAGCGTGCCGGTTAGCGTATCAAGCAGCGTACTTTTACCCAGACCGTTACGTCCAAGCACGGCCCAGATATCACCTTTCTGGCAACAGAACGTTAGCGGCTCAAATAGCGGCGCGCGATACCCATAAGAAAGCTGATTTACGCGCAGTGCGGCAGGTATCATGATTTCTCCCGACGGCTGGTACGAATGAGCAAGAAAGCAAACAACGGCGCACCGAACAATGCGGTGATGATCCCCAGCGGTATCTCCGCGTGCATCAGGGTGCGGGCAATATCATCCACGACAATCATAAAACCGCCCCCCAACCAGAAGGCGCACGGCAGTAGACGACGATGATCAACGCCCACCAGCAAACGCGCCAGATGCGGAATAACCAACCCAACCCAGGCAATACTGCCGCTGACCGCCACCTGAGCGGCGACCAAAAATGCGCAGCACACCAAAACGCTGCGTCGCAGAGGAACCACCGCCACCCCCAGTGCTCTGGCATCTTTGTCATTGAGCGATAACAGGTTTATCCGCCAGCGTAGCTGGAACAAAACCGTCGCGGCGATACCGACTGGAACCGCCAATAGCAGTACTTTATGCCAGTTGGCCGTCGCGAAGCTCCCCAGCAGCCAGAACACAATATTAGGTAACGTCTCTTCGGTATCAGCCTGATATTGGATCAGGCTCACCAGCGCGGCAAAAAAACCGCTCAAAATGATACCTGACAGGATCAACACCAGCGTATTCTCCAGCCCCTGTAACGCAGCAATGGCATACACCAGGATCAATGCCGTCAGACCGAAGAAAAACGTTGACCCCATCATCAGCAAGGGCGAAAGACCGAGCAGGATGGCCAGCGTTCCGCCAAAGGCCGCCCCCGACGTCACACCGATAATATGCGGGTCGACCAGCGGATTATGAAATACTCCTTGCAACGTCGCCCCGCATAACCCCAGCGCGCCCCCCGCCAGCAACGCCATCAGAATACGCGGTAATCTGACCGTCCAGATCACCTGGCTGGCTATTCCCTCAGCGTCGCTATAGTGCGTCAGGTGGTAAAACACCTCGCTTAACGACAGCGGATATTGTCCGAGGCATAGCGAACTGACGCCCAGCAACAGGACCACAACGATTAAGAGCGGTTGCTGGGGCAAAAAACGGTTACTTAGCTGCATCAGACTGCCAGTTCACACGATAAAAACGCTGATAGTAATCATGCGCCTGCGCATCAACGTCCACATCTTTATAGGCATCCGGATACAGTTTTTTGGCCATCCACAGTTCACCGATCGCCAACGCCTCCGGCATCGGATAGCCCCAGGCTTTGGCGTATTCAGGCATCAACCAGACACGATGATTTTTCACCGCATCAATCCCCTGCCAGTTCGGATCGTTTTGGATCTGAGTTACCACCTGCGGATAGCGATCCTGGACAAAAATCACCTGCGGGTTCCACGCTAATACCTGCTCCAGCGCAACCTGACGGGCCCCTTTCACACTGGCAGCCGCCACGTTCAATCCCCCCGCGTGCTGCATCATCAGTCCGGTGTACTTCCCGGAGCCGTAAGTCATCAGGTCGGGGTTAGCCATATAAATACGGACTTTTTGCGCATCCGGGATGTTTGCAACCGGCGCATTGAATTTTGCTCGTGCCGCAAAAACGTAGTCGATTAACGTTTCAGCCTGCGGTTTGCGCCCCACGACATCCGCAATCAGGCGAATACCCTGCTTTAACCCTTCGTTGTAGACCTGCTCTTCATTGGCCATAGTCGGGTTCATTTTATTCTGTTGCCCGTCGGCATCTTTGCGCAATGAGATAGCCACGACCGGAATACCGGCGTTCTGAATCTGCTGGATCATCTCCGCGGGCGCATAGTTGGCGACAAACACCACCTGTGGATGAATTGCCAGCAGGCTTTCGATGTTCACGCTGGTGAGATCACCCGGCGTCGGCAATGTAGTAATCGTCGGCATAAAGCGCGCAAATTCAGGCCCGAGCTGTTTTTTCCAGCTCGACATCACGCCAACAATGTCCTGCTGCGCATTGAGCTGGACCAGAATATTCAACGTCTGGTGTTGCAGCACGACCACTTTGTCCACATGGTCAGGAATCGTGACCTGACGACCAAGCTGATCGGTGATCGTACGGTCGGCCTGCGCAGAAAACGCAAACAACATGCTGGCGCATACCAGCACAAAAGAGCGGAAAGTTAACATGGGATACCATCTGAATAGAGGAGTAAAAACGATATGCATTAAATTATATAACGTAATGACTGGCAACCCATTCGCGATAAATACCGCGCTACACACGAGGAAGATCAATTTATGCCGGCAATAATAAAGCCGACGGTGATGACAACCGTCGGCTTTATGTCTTTTCTGCGGTATACGGGACTATTTCGTCGCCGCTTTGATGATCTGAAGCGCTTTGGCGAACTGATCCTGCGGAATCGTCAGCGGGTAAAGGAAACGAATAACGTTGCCATACTGACCGCAGGTCAGCAGCAGCAGTCCTTGCTCAAGGGCTTTCTTCTGCACGCGTTGTGCGGCGGAAGCGTTGGGTTCCCCTGTCGCTGGATCACAGAATTCAGCAGCAATCATAGAACCTAAACCACGCACTTCGGCCAGTTCAGGACACCCTGCTTGCGCATCTGTCAGAGCGGCGCGCAGCTGTTCGCCGAGGGCCGCCGCACGCTGGCACAGCTGTTCATCATGAATAATGTCCAGTACTGCATGGGCCGCCGCGATCGACAGCGGGTTCCCGGCGTAAGTTCCACCCAGACCACCCGGCGCAGGTGCATCCATGATTTCGGCTTTGCCCACGACGCCAGATAGCGGCATACCGCCCGCGAGGCTTTTCGCCATGGTCATCAGGTCCGCTTTATCGGCGTAATGATCCATCGCAAACAGCTGGCCCGTACGGGCAAACCCGCTTTGTACTTCATCGGCGATCATCACGATGCCATGCTCGTCGCAAATACGGCGGATGGCAGCCACAAATTCCGGCGGTGCCACCACGAAGCCCCCTTCGCCCTGGACGGGTTCGAAGATAATCGCCGCAACCTGGGTTGGATCGATATCGGCTTTAAACAGACGCTCAATCGCTTTTAGGGAATCCGCCGTGGAAATACCCTGCAATTCAGAAGGATACGGAGCATGGTAAACAGAGCCAGGGAACGGACCGAAACCTTTTTTATAAGGTGCCACCTTGCCAGTTAACGCCATCGTCATGTAAGTACGACCATGAAAACCACCGCCAAATGCGATAACGCCAGGACGCCCGGTATGTGCGCGCGCAATTTTCACCGCGTTTTCTACCGCTTCAGCCCCGGTGGTGAAGAATGTGGTTTTACGCTTGCCATCGATTGGCGCGACGGCGTTGATTTTCTCAGCCAAAGACACATAGCTTTCGTACGGGACAATCTGATAAGCCGTATGGGTAAAAGCCTGAAGTTGCGCTTCGACTGCCTGCACCAGGCGAGGATGGCGGTGTCCGGTGTTCAGCACAGCAATCCCGGCGGCAAAATCAATGTACTGATTGCCTTCGATATCGGTAATCGTGCTGTTTTCTGCCGACTGGGCATAAAAATCACACATCACACCCACGCCACGCGGGGTGGCATCCAGACGACGTTGTTGCAGGTTTTTATTGTTCATTCTCTACACCTTGTCCATTAATACATTTCGGTTGAATTACCCTTTAAATTTAGACGCCGTCTGGTACTTTAATCGAGAGCCAAATCGTTTTATTTTAAGGATCCAAATGCGTTCACTTGCCGGAGA
Organism: Citrobacter sp. ABFQG; assembly: GCF_004322975.1. Taxonomy (NCBI): domain Bacteria; kingdom Pseudomonadati; phylum Pseudomonadota; class Gammaproteobacteria; order Enterobacterales; family Enterobacteriaceae; genus Citrobacter; species Citrobacter sp. ABFQG. The sequence continues at coordinate 2,940,515 of NZ_CP036435.1, read as the reverse complement.
TGTGATCAAGCATGCATTTAGTCAGCAGACTGACGAAAAACTACATCGCCGCCTGTATGCCGCCATTTGTAGTTGCATCCTCGAAGGTAGCCTGAAACCGGCTACCCGAATGCCTCCGTCGCGTGACCTGGCAGGAGAGCTGATGCTATCGCGCAATACCGTCCTGCGGGTTTACGAGCAGTTGCAGGCCGAAGGTTATATTTCTGCGCGTACCAGTAGCGGCACATTTGTCACTGACAGCGTGCTGGACAATCTCAACCTGCGTCCCAATAAAGAACCTGTTGCTGCGGCTCTGGAGGATCACACCCGCTTATCTGCCCGCTGCCTTGAGCTGTTAGGTAATGCCAGCGCCAGTCCCCGTCAGTGGGGCGCGTTTATTCCAGGCGTACCTGATGTAGAGCATTTCCCACACCGGGTGCTCAAAAAAATTCAGGACAGGCTGGCAAGACGATTGCGCCCGGAGTTTCTCACTTACGATGCCGCAGGCGGTGTGAATGAGCTGAAAGAAGCGCTGGCGGACTATCTGCGCACCGCTCGCGGCGTGCGGTGTTCGCCGGAGCAAATTCTGATTACCGAAGGTATTCACCAGGCGCTGGATCTGGTGACCCGAACGTTATGCAACCCGGGCGATCACGCCTGGATTGAGGAGCCGGGCTACTGGGGAATCAAAAATATTCTGCGTATCAATGCGGTAAATTTTTCGGCTATTCCTGTTGATGAACAAGGTATGGTCCCGCCGGATGCAGGCGAAACACCGCCAAAACTGATTTTTGTGACACCGTCACATCAATACCCTCTCGGTTCGGTGATGAGCCTCAGTCGCCGCCGGCAACTTATCTTTCGCGCACGTGAAACGCGAAGTTGGATAGTGGAAGATGATTACGACAGTGAGTTCCGCTTTTCCGGCCAGCCGATCCCCTCTTTGCAGGGGCTGGAAGAAGAGACACCGGTCATCTACATCGGGACATTCAGTAAAACACTCTATCCCGCACTGCGACTCGGGTATGTCGTGCTACCTAAATCGTTAGCCGCTCCGCTGAAAAAGGTTCATAACGACCTCTATCGTGGTGGACATCTGTTGATTCAGGCCGCGCTGGCGGAGTTTATTCGCGAGGGTTATTACGCAGCGCACATTCGGAAAATGCGCCAACTATACAGTCGTCGTCGCCAGATGCTGGTAGAGCTTATCAGCCGCCAGCTTGGTGAACATTATCTTGGTTCCTTCAGCAGCAACGCCGGGCTGCATATGATCTTACAGTTACCCGCAGGGAGCGATGACGCGGTCATTGCCCAACAAGCGAATGCGCAAGGGTTGTTGGTGCGCCCGTTATCACGCTATTACGTGAATGAAGAGAAACGCAGCGGCCTGTTGCTGGGGTTTGCAAGTATTGAAGAGCATGAAATGTCGGCGGCGTTTACCCGACTCGCGGATATTTTCAGGGTAAACACCGTGTAAGCACTGCCGGATGGTGGTGCAAGCACCTTATCCGGCATACTGTTTAATGTGATGCTTTTTTAATCCCAGCCAGATCTTCATGGCTTACTTCGCCATTCCCTTCACCCCAGGTCTTACGCACGTAATTAATCACGTCGCGCATTTCGTTGTCACTTAACATGCCTCCGTAAGCGGGCATCTTGAAGGAGACGCTGCCACGCGTTGTCGGTGTTTCTGCGCCGTGGGCAATCACTCTGAACAGCGGCGTCGGGTCATCAACCATGACCAGCGGATTGTTGACCAAAGAAGGTGCGTTATCATCCGTACCTTTCCCTTCCAGACCGTGACAAGTTGAACAGTAACGGTTATAGGTCACTTTGCCCGCCTCTGGTGAATTCGACCAGGATGCTGTAGTCGCAGCAGCACGCACCGTTTCAGGCTTCGCGCTTTTCAGACTCAGCAGATATTGGGCGATCGCCGTGGCATCTTCGTCGGTCAGATACTGTGTACTCTGCGTGACGACTTCAGCCATCGAACCTGAAACCGCAGCATGCTTGCTCTTACCGGTCAGCAACAGCGATTTTAACGCCTGCTCAGACATTCCGCTGCCCCGCAGCGAAGGTGCATACCAGCCGTCAATCATCGCTCCGCTCAGGTACTCGGCATCTGCATGAGTATAGGCTTTTTCATTCATCGCCATGCCTCTCGGTGTATGGCAAGAACCGCAGTGCCCGGGACCTTCCACCAGATAAGCGCCCCGTTTTATCAGGGCTGCGTTTTCATCTGGTTTCGCGCTATCTACTGTCGTCGCTGGCGCGTCGGTAAACAGCCAGTTCCAGATATGCAGTGGCCAGCGGGCGGAGAGTAGCCACGGAATGGCATTCTCTTTATTGGGTTGCGCAGACGGTGTGACATCATGCATAAAATAGCGATACAGCGCCTGAACATCCTCGTCAGAAAGTTTTGCATAAGAGGGATAAGGCATGGCCGGATAGAGCGGATGACCGTCTTTGGCAATTCCCTGGCGTACCGCCTTTTCAAAATCCTCGTATGAGTAATTACCAATACCCTGTGCCTTGTCTGGGGTTATGTTGGTCGAATAAATATCCCCCACCGGAGTAGGAAACTTTTTGCCCCCCGCCATCGCCGCACCACCTTCAGCGGTATGACAGGCGACGCAGTCTGAAATTCGCGCGATGTATTCACCGTTAGATTCAGCAGCGCTTACCGAAGCGGTAAATAAACAGGCGGCGAGAATGGTTACGTTACGCATAGATCACCCCATATCCTTGAGTTCATTAACCGCACGCCATGCCTGATCGATTGCTGTGTGGGCATAAGCACTCCAGTCAGAATCTGAGTTAGCGATGGCAATGCGACCGACTGGCTGACGCGCCCGCTCGATAATTTCTGGCATTTTATCCATATCATCGAACAGTGAATTGGCGTAGTACGCATAGCCATGCGCCCAGCGGTTAACGGTAATGGCGGAGATATCGCGTTGATTATCAAAGCCTGTTGAGCCAAACATCTCCTGCAACTGGGAGCGAATCATCTCCTCATGCGCCGCAAAAGTGGTCCCCAGCAAATAGGCTCGTCCCAGGCGGAACTGCTCTCTGGCCGATAGGTTACTGCCCGGGTAGGTCGGCACATAGACCATGTGAATGACCATCGGATCGTCCGGGGAGGCCGGATGCTGATACCCACCAATACTGACCGGATAGTCGAGCTTAACCCGGCTGTAAGGTGCCGCTGGAGAATAAAATTCATGTACGCCAAGCTGTTTGAACGCCTGCCAGTTTTTTACCACCACGTTGGTGTACACCAGCGGAGCCTTGACGTTCAGTTTGAGATCCGCCTGCTGCTGTTCCGGCATCTCAGGCACCAGATACGGGATCATCATGTTATAGCCTGCCATGATGGTGTTCTTACCGCGCACACGGTGCATTTTACCGTCACGCAGGTAGGTCACCACAACGCCATCCTGCACGTTGGCCGCATTAATCACTGTACTGTTCAGGCGCAGGCGCGTGGTGTTTTCTGGTAGATCCAGCTTTTCATAATGCAATCTGGCGAGAACAGAGTCTTCCATCGTGTTACCCGGTAGCGCATCCGGCAGCATATACCTGACTAACAGTCGGGCCAGACCGGCGTTACCGTCCGGGAAATGGTAAACATACGGCTCTTCGAGGTCGGCCAGCGACTCTCCGTCCAACGGCGGTAACCCCATCCCTTCCATGCCGGGTAAGGCGCACGCCCTGGCATCGCTGCAGGAGATGCCTTCAATGCCGATGGCAAAGAAGTCATTGGAACGCTGCTGAAAATAGAGCAGCGCCATTTTGCTCAAACCCACTTTTGTTGCTAAAAATTCACTGTAGCTGTGGGTATCCAGCCATTCCATTTTCTCATCGACCGTCATCCCCGGAAGGTAATCGCCAGGGCGTACATGCAGGTCGATCAGCGATTTTCTGTCGTTCTCACCTAGCGGAAAATCATTGATAAAGTCTTCAATTTTACGGCCATTGAGCCTGTCCGGCGGAATATCATCAGATACCGCGCGGCCCGGATCGCCGCTGACGATTTTTGTTACGCCAAAATTCTTCTTGTCGAAAAAAACCCCGCGACTGAGCTGCCAGTCGGGGTAGAAGTTTACGTCAAAACTCTCTTTTAACCGCGTGACGCTGACGCCCACGGTTTCCATCAGTTTTTGTACTTCAGGGCTGAAATTATGCGCGGGTGACTGGAATGCTTCGCTGCCGCCATAACCGAGTAATTTCTTGCCCGAGCTGGTAAATTCATTACGTTTGGCGTGTCCGCCAAAATCGTCATGGTTATCGAGGATCAGGATCCGGCTATTTTGCCCGGCAACTTGACGCCAAAAACAACCGGCAGCTAACCCGCTAATCCCGCCCCCAACAATCACCAGATCGTACTCTTCCTCAACGGGCAGAGCGTTTAAATCAAAATGCTTCTGCTCGCGGCCTAGCGCATGCGCCATTTCAAATGATCCAGGATGATTACCCCGCAGCCCTGTCAGCGCAGGAGGATAATAATTTCCATCTATAAATGCGTTTCCCTTTCCTGTCGCCCTGACCCACTCCAGCGGGGTAAGTCCCGCCGCAATAGTCACCGCGACGCCGTTGAGAAAATCACGTCTGGTAATTGCCATTAACTTTTTTCCTTATTGCTACACACTGCCTTTAATACGACAAAAATAAGAGAAATACCCCTTCTTATTTATAAAGGGGTACAACCGACTACTTCACTGGCTTTAACTCTTCATCCAGTTTTTTAGAATCATAATAATCACCCTGCCAGGTGATTTTTCCTGCTTTAACATGAATATAGCTTACGCCTTCAAATTTGATCGGATTATTTGTCGGCGGACTCCCTGCCCATTCACCACTATTTTTGCCTGAAAATTCCCAACGAAAGGCCACGGTATCTTCGTCATAAACGGGTTTTCCAACCATTTTCCAGCTAAGATCTGGAACTGCCTTAATAAAAGCGCCGATAACCTCTTTTTCCGCTTTTTCTCTACCGTTTACCGGTTCACCCGCGGCGGCATCATAATAAACCGCATCATCCGCAAGATATTGAGCGGCTCGTGAAGCATCATGCGCATTCCACGCCGCCATATATTCTTTTACGGTATTCAGCGATGTACTTTCTGCAAGGCTATAGCCAGAGAGCATCACTAATGAAAGAACCGCAATTTTTACTGTTTTCATCGTAATCCTCTCTATTCAGAAATGTCACACATGATATGTTTCACCCGAGTATATTCTTCGAGTGAATAGGATGAGAGATCTTTGCCATAACCCGATTTTTTGAACCCGCCGTGCGGCATTTCGGCACACAGAGGAATGTGATTGTTAATCCACACCGTGCCAAAATCGAGGTCAATGCTGAAGCGCTGCGCGCGACCATGGTTACTGGTCCAGACGCTGGCGGCAAGACCATACTCCACATCATTCGCTTTGTGTAGTGCCTCTTCGTCAGTAGAAAACGACTGAATGGTCATTACCGGACCAAATACTTCATGCTGAATAGCTTCATCATTTTGATGCAATCCGGAGACAATCGTCGGCTCAAAATAGAAGCCCGGACCTGGCCCGGCGCGCCCACCGGTTTCAATTTTTGCATGTGCCGGTAAACGCTCAATAAAACCTTTTACCTGCTCCAGTTGATTCCGGCTATTCAATGCGCCGTACAGCGCATTCTGATCTTCTGGCGGCCCAAATTTGATACTTTTTGTTTTCTGGATCAGTTTTTCCAGAAACTCAGCATAGATGGATTGCTCTACCAGGATCCGTGTAGCCGCTGTGCAATCCTGCCCGGCATTAAAAAAGCCTGCCGTAGTGATTGTCGCTATCGCCTTGTCCATATCCGCATCGGCGAACACGACTGCAGGCGCTTTTCCACCCAATTCCAGGTGTGCTCTGGTCAGGTTTGCCGCCGCCGAAGCCGCAACCTGCAAACCCGCGCGGACCGAACCGGTAATCGAAACCAGTGAAGCCTTCGGATTTGAAACCACCAGCGAACCGGTGCTGGCTTTGCCCAACACGACGTTAAACGCCCCCCTCGGAAACAAAGGTGCGGCCAGTTCAGCCAACAGCAGCGTACTAACTGGTGTGGTGTCGCTTGGCTTTAACACGACCGTGTTGCCTGCCGCCAGCGCTGGTGCAATCTTCCACACCGCCATCATGAACGGGTAGTTCCACGGCGTAACTTGCCCAACGATACCCAGCGGTTCACGACGGATGGTCGATGTAAACCCGGCGGAATATTCTCCGGCCGCCTTCCCTTCAAGACAGCGCGCCGCGCCAGCAAAAAAGCGGATGGCATCGCAGGATGCCGCAATCTCCTCTTTCTCAATAAAATGGCGAAGCTGACCGGTTTCCTGACTCTGCGCGGTTACCAGCCACTCAACGTTGCGTTCAATCTCATCGGCCAGCAGCAATAACGCCTTTTGCCGCTGTGCTGGCGTCGATTTTCTCCAGATGCTAAACGCCGCTTCCGCTGCTGAGTAGGCTTGCTCTACCTCCGCCTCGTTAGCGTTGGGAGAAATTGCGTATGTTTCACCGTCAACCGGACTCACCAGTTCGAAGCTATCTTCGCTGCTGCCTGCTACATAGTGCCCATTAATAAAATGCTTCAGGGTTTTCATGCTTGTCTCCTGCCAATTAATACATAAAGAATCTTATGTAATATATATATTGTAAAATTTTTTCAAATGCGCAACATTGACACTATGATAAGCCTCGCATTTTTAACTTAATTTTCACATTTGTAAGGTAAGGCTTTTCATTGCCAGCTGACGCGTTATGCTCAGCTCATCATGAGGTTATCGGGACACACATCCGCTTGTGCAGTGACGTTGCGCCCAGGCATGTAAAATAACTCGGCCATTCTTACCTTCCTTGCCCGACGGGCATGTGTTAAAAATGGTCGTTGTTTCAGGGAATTGAGTACAGAAAAGATTATGATTACTCACGCGGTCATATTTGCGCCTATCGGGCAGGTCAGTCGTTCAGACCAGATAGTCCAGCGCCTTTCAAATGCCATTATCACGGGGTTGCTGGAGCCAAAAGAACAGCTTCCCAACGAAACTGATTTGGCAAAAATGATGGGTGTCTCACATATCACTATCAGAGAAGCGCTAAACACGCTTCGGGCTAATAATCTTATCCATACGGTTCGTGGTCGTAATGGCGGGAGCTTCGTTTGCGAAAATATCGATGGCAAAAATAGCGCCCTGCACCCGTTCAAAGCGATCAGTACGGATTATCTGTCTGATCTGGGTGAAATGCATTGTGCCATTATTAGCCATAGCGCGAGGCTGGCTTCCCGACGGATGACCGGTGCGGATATCGCCAAATTTCGCGAGTTTGTCGAGATACTCAGAAAGGCAAACTCACCTGAGCTGATGACCCAGGCCGATATGCGTTGTCTGCTGGCGATTGCCGCCAGTTCGCATTCAGCGCGACTGGCCAATCAGGAGCTGCAAGTTCAGGCTGAATGGGCATCACTTGTGGCGATACTTTATCGCACAGACAGTATTCATGCGGAAATTATCGCGCTTTATTCAGCGCTGGCCGATGCACTGGCTGCTCACAACGAGGCAGAGTCAGTACAGTTTGCTACACGGATCATCGACACGTTTACCTACTACCTTATTGAAAAAAAGCTGAAATATAACTCGAACTGACAATCAGTGAAGGCAGGACAGACAATGAGCTCTTCGACATCCCTAAGCGCATTAATCCGTAAAATTGATGACATAACTGTTTCTACCGTAGATTCTACCGTTGCGCTAGCGAGGAGCATCCATGAGGCGATTTCAGGGGTACAAAAGGCCTCAGCCGAGGTCGTTCTCGACCCATCAGTAAGATCCACCGTTCAACAGCACATCAAGCGCACGCTCAGTGACAACCATTACTGTTCAGGAGCGGGATTCGCCAGCCATATTGAGAGCACCGCAAACACAAAAGAGTACTGGTTGCTGGAGTGGTGGTATAAGAAAGATAATGGTTTGAGCCAGGCGCATCTGGATTTGGATCAGGCCACGCAACAACGACTGGATTTCAGAACCTTTGAGTGGTTTAAGCATTCTCCTCCGGCTGGCAAAGCCTATATCCACGGTCCCTACGTCGACTATATTTGCAATATCTCCTATACCCTAACGTCAGCCGTCCCGGTCTACTACAACGACCAGTTTCTCGGTGTTGCCGCGGTCGATTTGCTGGTCAGTCAGATAGAAGCCGAACTGCTCTCCTGCGCTCATCCTGATTATGTGATTCTGACCAATCTGGAAAACAGGATCATTTTCTCCAGTTGGCCACGTTTTCGCGTGGGTGAATTGCTGTCACCTGCAAATAGTACCGTGGTGTATCAGAGCGACTACTTTATCCTTTATCACTATCAAAACTAAGGGCCCGAAGGCCCTTAGTTTTTAGTTATCCTGCCCCATATTGAGCTTACTGGCATACGCAATGGCGTCGTTTTCCGGCGCCGCTGAACGACCAAACGGACGGGTCAGGAACATATAAATAAGTCCTGAGCCAACGACAATCGCCAGGCCGAACAGGACCGTCCAACGGTCAATGAAGTCGCTGCTGTCTGCCGGTTGCGCCAGTAACCAGATCCCGCACAATCCGTAAGCTAACGCCAGCACATTCACGATTACGCCCCAACCGCCAATGGTCCACTCCCCCGCCGGTTTCCAGCCTTTCAGGCGCTGACGCAGCGCGGCCAGCACAACCATCTGGAACGAGATGTAAATCCCGATAACAGCAAACGCGGTGATACGCGACAGGTTATCTGGCTGGAAATAAACCCAAACACAGATGATCACTGGCAGTAGGCAACTGACGACCATGGCATTATCCGGAACACCATTTTTAGAGATTTTGGCCATCCATTCACTTCCCGGCAGCATTCTGTCGCGGGAGAAAGAAAAGATAAGACGGCTTAACGCAGCCTGGAGAGACAAACTGCACGACAACATGGCGATAATCGCGACGACGATAAAGACAGTCGCGCCGGTTTCACCCAGAGCTTCATTAAGGATTGCCGGGATCGGATCGGACGTTTTGCCATTCACGATGCTGACCAGATTCGGTGAAGCCAACAGATAACCCATAACAGAAATAATGGCGGAAATCGCGCCGAATACGATGCTTAAAATCATCGCCACTGGGATCTTTTTACTGGGATTCTGCACCTCTTCCGCAACGTTACCGCAGGCCTCAAAGCCAAAGAACATAAACAGTCCCATCAGCGCAGCAGACATAAATGCGGTGGAATAGCTGCCGTCATGAGCCAGCACACCCATCGAGTCAAAAATTACAGAGAACGGCTGCGAACGGTGGAAAATCAGCAGATAAATCCCCAGCGCGATCACGCTGACAATTTCACACCAGAAACCAATTTTCGCCACCCGGGCCAGATTTTTAGTCCCGGACAAATTAACCGCCATCATCAACAGCAGCAGCAGAACGGAAGTCACCAACATCGTGGCTGGAGTCTGACCATAATGGAAGAGTGATTCAACAAACGTTGATGTATATTCCGCGATCGACGTAATGGTGACCACCAGTGCCCACAGGTAGATCCAGGCGGCGATCCACGCATATTTCTTGCCCCACAACCTTCTGGCCCAAGGGTAAAGCCCGCCGGTTATCGGATACTGGGAAGCGACCTCACCAAACACCAGCGCCACCAAAAGTTGCCCACATGCGACGATTAAAATCCACCATACTGCAGGCGGCCCCGCCAGCGTTACGGCCAGCGCAAACAGCGAGTAGACGGCGGTAAGCGGCGACAGGTAGGTAAAACCCAACGCAAAGTTTGAAATTAAACCGATCGATCTATTGAACTGTTCTTTGCCATCTTTTTGAAAATTATGGTTTTTCTTATCAGGTGTCTGTTCCATATAGCTTTCTCTTTTGTGGAATAGTCGCAGGGTTGAACAATTAATGTATAAAAAATATTAAGTTATATGTATAGTGATTTTGTCGCAGATTTGTTAAAAATGATCGCGCATCACGTTAATGAAAAAGTGGGAATAAAACGGTAGAGAGAGCGAGAATTTTGCGGTATTTACAACCAACAATTCTTTAGCAATTGCGAACCGTGGGCCACTTTGGCGGATAAATACGCACAGCGGATTGCGTTCGATGCTAAGTAGCAAGAATCGCTGCTGTTAAGCAACATTTTTGCAATATAATAACGTGATGTTAAACGCTGAACCTGAGCAGGTGAATGATGGAAATTGATCTCGATAATCTGGTCTTTGATGGACTAGAAGAAGCGCAAGAGCGTAACGCTGAACGTCTGGAAGATGCAGACAAGAAAGCGCAAGAAATTATTGCTGATAATGATTGCGGTGACGCCTGCAAAATCTGATTTCCGAACCGGCGCAATGCCGGTTTTTTTTTACCTCCTGGCTATGCCCTCTCGCCTGGCTACATATCGCATTGCGTTTACCCATTGTTAACACCTTTTTCACTAATAACATTTTGTAAATAGATAAGAATTTTTTCTTATTTTGTCCTGAACCTGAGTTATGGGAGCGTAAAAAGCACAAACCAAAAAAAACGACAGGGACTTACAAAATGATGGTAACAAAAACTCACAGCGCGAAAAAAACACTGCTGGCACTCGGCATCCTGCTGGCATCAGGCATTAGCGTCTCACTGGCTCAGGCCGACCAACTGGCCGATATCAAAGCCGCAGGCGTAGTAAAAGTCGCAACATTTGACGCGAACCCGCCGTTTGGCTCCATCGATGCCAAAACGCATAAGATTGTCGGCTACGACATCGATTTTGCCGAAGCGCTGGCTAAATCTCTTGGTGTAAAACTGGAACTGGTGGCGACCAATCCGGCAAACCGAATTCCGTTATTACAATCTGGTAAAGCCGATTTAATCGTTGCGGATATCACGATCACGCCTGAGCGGTCGCAGGTAATAGATTTCTCCGTCCCCTATTTTGTTACCGGCCAGCAGTTCCTTGTGCCAGCAAAATCTCCGGATAAGCTCGATCAATACAGCAAAGCACGCATCGGCGCGGTAAAAGGCACTACTGGTGAACAGGCACTGCATCAGCGCTTCCCGCAGTCGCGCGTACTGGCCTATGACGATATCCCGCTGGCGTTAACCGCACTGCGCAACGGCAATGTTCAGGCCATCACCCAGGACAGTACGATTCTGGCCGGTTTATTAGGCGGTGCGCCGGATAAAGCAGATTTCAAAATTCTACCGGACCTGCTGAGCAAAGAAGAGATTGGGGTGGGGGTGAAAAAAGGTGAGCCAGCGTTGTTAAAAGCCGTCAACGATGAACTTTTGAAGCTGGAATCTACCGGGCAGGCGGCCAAAATTTATGATGTCTGGTTTGGTCCTGAAACCAAAAGTCCACAAGCCCGCGCCTTTAAAATAGAAGCCAAATAATATGCTCTCAGCCCTTTTTCATCGATCCGCAGCTTCGGCTGCGGATTTTACCCATTTGCGTCAGGCGAGCGTCGAACTACGCAATGTGGTTAAAGAGTATGGCGCTCAAACTGTACTTAACGGCGTCAACCTGGCAGTTGAGCCCGGTGAAGTGGTGACCATTCTGGGGCCTTCCGGCTCTGGAAAGTCCACTCTTATACGTCTTATCAACCAGTTGGAGTCGCTCAGCGATGGCGAAATCTTCATTGATGGTAAACCGATTAGCCAGTTGCGCGGGGCGGCATTACGCCAGCTACGCAGCCGTATCGGTTTCGTATTTCAGCAATTCAATCTCTATTCGCATCTGACTGCGCTGCAAAACATCGCGCTGGCGCTGGAATATGTTCACGGCTGGAATAAGACGGAAGCGGATCGCCGGGCACTTGAGTTGCTGGAAAAGGTGGGACTGGCGGAAAAAGCCAATGCCTATGCCGCACAGTTGTCCGGTGGACAGCAGCAGCGCGTGGCCATCGCCCGCGCGCTGGCTTCATCACCGCAAATTATTCTGTTTGATGAACCCACCTCCGCGCTGGATCCTGAAATGATCGGCGAGGTATTGCAGGTGATGAAAAATCTCGCCCACAGCGGTATCACCATGATCGTCGTGACCCACGAAATGCATTTCGCCCGCGAGATTGCCGATCGTGTGGTTTTCATCGATGGTGGCGATATTCTTGAAGTGGCCCCGCCGGAGGATTTTTTCGTCCAACCACAGCACCCGAGAACCCAGCGTTTCCTGAAAAAAGTGCTCGACCCGTTACACCAGGAGTCATCATCATAATGCATGCAATGGACTGGCAGGGAGTGCTGAGCGGGCAACCCCTGCAATGGATAATTTCTGGTTTTCTTACCACGCTTTGGGTGACGCTGGCAGGTATCGTGCTCGCCACGCTCATTGCCATCTCACTGCTCAGCCTGCGACTGACGGGCAATCGTCTCGCTAAAACGATGGTCGGGGTGTGGGTCTCGGTGTTTCGCAATACACCTTTACTGGTGCAACTGATGTTCTGGTATTTTGCCGCATGGAACTGGCTTCCCCGTGACGTCATTAGCTTCATCAATGCTGATCATCCATGGTCAATTCTGCCGGGTGATGTCTGGTGGTTAACACCGGAGTTTATCTGTTCAGCATGGGGACTGGGCGTATTTACCTCAGCATTTTTGGTCGAAGAGATCGCCTCAGGTTTACAGGCAGTTTCTGCCGGACAACGCGAGGCTGCCGTGGCGCAGGGGTTTTCATCCTGGGCGATATTTCGTCACATTCTACTGCCTCAGGGACTGGCAAACGCCTGGCAACCCATTGTTGGGCAATATCTCAACCTGATGAAGCTTTCCTCGCTTGCCAGCGGTATTGGATTTGCTGAGCTCACCTACCAGGTACGGCAAATTGAGAGCTACAACGCGCACGCGCTGGAAGCCTTTGCCGTTGGCACCGCACTCTATCTGTTTACCGGCATCGTGCTGGGTATGTTGCTTACGCGTCTTGGCCCGCGGCCGGCGGCGGGTAAATCGTCAAAGGTAAGAATGCGCATCTTCAGCGTCAGGAGCATACTGCATGATCGCTAATATTTCGGTCATTACCGACAATCTTGACTATCTCCTGTGGGGACGTGTAGCTGAGGGGCAACCCGGCGGTGTACTGCTCACTTTGCTGATGGCTATCGGTGCGGCTTTGCTGGCGCTGCCTGGCGGGATCGTTCTTGCCTGCTGCGCCTGGCGATTTCCTGGCGCGGTTCGCAACGGGTTGTTTATCTGGGCGGAATTTATTCGCGGCATTCCGCTCATCTTTGTGATTTTCTGGATGTGGTATTTGCTACCCATGCTGACCGGAAGCGATCTACCCGGTGCCGTTACCGTGACGCTGGCGCTGGCATGGTTCACCACCGCTTCGGTGATGCACTCGGTGTATGCTGGAATTAGCGCACTGCCTGGTGGGCAATATGAAGCGGCAGTCGTTCAGGGGTTTCGCCGGGATCAGGCCCTGTGGCTTATCTTGCTGCCGCAGGTGCTGCGTAACGTACTGCCGTCGTTGACGGGGATTTTCATTGGGCTACTGAAGGACACGTCACTGGCATTTATCGTTAACGTACCGGAACTCACGACGGTTGCCGGTCAGGTTAACAGCCGGGTGCAAATCTACCCGACAGCCATTTTTATCTTTACCGGACTGGTCTATTACCTGCTGTGCTTTAGCCTGGAGAAAATCACCCAGCGCCGCTTCGCACTAAAATGACCTCTCGGCTCAACATTCCACAAACTGATGGTCTTCGTTGAGCCGATATTTCACGCCCGCCCGAATGTTTTTTTCCCCTTCAACGGCAAGCGCAAAGCGCATTCTCTCGCCATCGTGATAAGCCAGCGCCGCACATCCGCCGGGACCGAGCGTTATCGAATCTACAGTACCGGTACTGGCAACAACGGCGTTCTCTCCGCTGGCAATAATGTGGATATTGTCCGCGCAGTTAGCGATTTTTGCCTCTGCGCCAAAACAGGCTACCTGGGTTAAATCACCGCTACTGGCAACCCGGTTTCGGTCGCCAAGCGAACTGATGCGTACGCGCATGCCGGTACTGGCGATACGCGTTCCGTCGCCCACACTGCTGATACGCGCCGAATTTCCCGCAATCGCTATTCGCCCACGATCGCCTGAACTGCCGATATGCGTGTTATAGCCTACACTGCCAATCCGTGCGCTGTAACCGGCACTGGCGATCTGTGCGGCATACCCGGCGCTGGCAATTTTAACGTTGTCACCCGCACTGCTAAATCGGGCATAATCTTCCGCACTCGCCAACGGACGACTGGTTTCCTCCGCGGCTTGCTCACAGGAAATATTCCCCATTGCGTCAATATCCTGCTGAGCAAAACTCGCCTCTTCCCGCCATTTCGACCAGCCGTATTCCACCAGGCTATTTGCCCAATCGGTATACCCTTCCCGCTGGAGCGCGCGATGAACATCGGCATAGCTTCCTCCTGCGGGAAACGCGCGTAGAAACCAGCGATACATGACGGGCCCAACACGCCAGGCCCGTAAGTCACTTCGTGTAATCATCATCGCTTAATGCCGGTGGTAGCCATCCACCATACACTTGAAGGTTTCGCCCGGCGTGCGGCCCGTAGTGCAAAGATAAAGATGCCCAAAAATGAAAAACAGACTGACAATTGCCAGCGCAAAGTGCGCCTGAAGCAGCCAGTAACGCACACCAGGAAACAGATCTCCGACGACCGTCGGGTAAAGCGATAACAACCCAGAAATCAGCAGTAGTGGCAGCAACCCATACATCACGCCAACGTAGGCCGCCTGCTGTAGCGGATTGAATTTAGAACGCGGTGATGCCGGGAATGGGTGTGACTCGCCCTGCATAATGCCAAACAGGTAAAAACGTGTTTGTCTTTGCGCGCGAGCGATCCAGCCCTGACGTTGAATAATATAGTGATGTCCGTTGCCGCCAATCAGGTTGATCAGCACAAAACCAACCCAGCAGGCAAGTAGCAAAAAGCCGCAAACCTCATGAACGGTAAGCAGGCTTTTCATTACCGGTGCGCTGACGGCAGAGAAGTGATTGACCAGGCCACTGACCAGAAGTAGCAAAAACAACAGCGCATTCGACCAGTGCCACAAACGAACAGCCTTCGAATATAAATAGACCTTCTCACCGTGCCCTGCCGACGTTTTATGTGCCGCCCGAAAGCGCAGCATGGCGTGAAGCGCCAGCACCAGCCACATTCCCACCAGCATTAACCCGGCAACGACTAACCACACGGGCCAGTAGTCCGGTGAAAACAGGGGAACATACTGCGCAAGCTGGGCGTGAAACTGTTCGGCATTTTGCGACGCGTTCATACATTTTCCTTTTTAATCAAATGTTGACCGAACCGACGATACAGATGGGGTTTCCCGGCGCCTGCAAGTTGATATTCGTAATACTTGTTTTCTCGCAACCAGGTCTGAATTTCCGGGCTATCTTCACGGCCAAAAATCAGCGCATGTTCCGGGCAAGCGTTAACACAGATCGGTGGAAAACCTTTCGCCAGGCGTGATTCAGCGCAAAAGTCGCATTTATCCGCCACTTTGGTATGCGGGTTGAGATAACGAACCTGATAAGGACACGCACCAATACAGTAACTGCAGCCGATACAGGAAGACGTATCTACTCGCACAATACCGTTCTCATCCCGCCAGGAGGCACCGGTCGGACACACCTCAATACAAGGCGCATCATCACAATGCTGGCAGGATTGACGGAAGTAGTGATACAGCGTTTCGTTGTCGTTGTCTGAGACTGGAATATGCGCTATCGACAAACGGCTGCCCTGGGCAGGAACATGGTTGGTTTTCCTGCAGGCCCGCGCGCAGATATTACATCCGTTACACAGTGATTCGTCGTGAATCATGACGTAACGAACGGCTTTAGGGCTCCTGGTACTCGCTAACAGATTTTGACCTGGGCCGGTGAAAAAAATCACCGTCCCCATGCCAATGACAAATTTTCGTCGGGTGAAGGACATCGGGTTATCCTCTAAACTGTGACAGTGGTCGTCCACACGTTCCATGACATCAACCTGAATAATTCAGGGGTTCTGATACTGCTCAACCTCAAGCCATTCACACAGGCCGTACGCTTTGCCATAACTCATAAAACGTTCGCTAAACAGATAAGGTTCCGCATTTGACGATTCCACAGTACGTATATCTGCGTAATCGGGATGCGTTTCCATAGCCGTTAGCGCCGCTGTAATCTGCTGAGATTCAAAGCTATACGGCGGTTGCGTCAACATGGCGACCTTATAGGGGCGAGGATACGTGCGGCCGTCGAAGCGTACCGCCTCGGCAATCGCACGGCAGATGTCGTTTTCCACCACCTGCACACACATGTCGGCGTAGTTTGCCGTCATGGTTTGCGTTGAGTAGAAATAGACATCTTCCGCGCCCTGCACACGGGTGATATCCGCGTTAATTGCGTCCTGACACAGCGCATCCAGCAGCACGGATAGATCGGTTTCAGGGACGGAATAAGGTGGCTGCAGAAACACGCTGCGCCCCACCAATTGCCCCGATGCCGAATGCTGGCGGATAAAATCTGCCACAATCGACTCCGGGCTGGCAGGATCCTGAACCTGCGGCGCAGTCACCTGCTCTACCGACGGGTGAAACGCCTGCAGCCAGTGTCTCTTTTGACTATCAACCTCGTCAGGAAGCGCCTCTACGGGTGCCAGAACGTTGCTCACGTTAGTCATCTCACGTTCCTTACGCTGGCAACAGATCTTGCGCCGCCAAATCAGCTGCCACGTCTTCAAGTCCGAGTCGGTTCAGGGTTTCACGCGTTGGGCAACCCAGCTCTGGATCCCAGCCCATTTCCTGATAGAACATCGTCAATGACTGACGCATATCCTCCCTGTCCATCTTGTCGGTTCCTTCAGTGAAGACCGGGATCTTCGGATCTTTATCGAATACCCAGGAGCAGATGAGATCGTGCTCATTGCGCATATCCTTGGTTTGCATCAGTTTGACCGTATAAGCGCGATGCAGGGTAAAGATGCGTTCAGCGGCAAGGTCCAGACTCGCCTGCGTGGTTTCATCACCGGTGACTGCCTGGAAGAACTTCGCCTCCAGATCCAAGTCTCCGCGATAGTTACGGCTCTTGAGTGGTGAAACCGTCATCGGCCAAACCCAGTTACACAACGTAACCGCGTTATGCAGACAGACTTTCAGCAGCGTCCATTTGGCATATTTGATCTTGGCAGCATTGATCGGGGTGTAGTTTTTGGTTTCATCGTAGGCATCCTGTGAACCAAACAGCTCGCCCGCCACTTCGCGCTGCAATTTCAACGGCAAACCGGAGCCGATGAAGTTGATATGGGTGTGCGCCATGCAGTCACGGTTAAACATACAGTTGGTGATCGCCCCCACCTGCGCTGAAGCCTCGTTCGCATGGTGAACAGGAAAACCGAACGGCGACCACAGTTTATTTTTGGCATAACCCCAGTACTCTTCGCCCAAATCCCAGCGTTCAGCAATGGCATACGAGCCGTCCGCAAGGTGACTGAGTTCCCCCACGCGATGCGCCAACCGATAGTAGAAGTCTTTAATAAAATTAGGATCACCCGCTTCCAACTGATCCCAGCGGATTTCCGCATACTCTTCAGCCGGCAGTACGCGCTTAAAGACGCCTTTCGAATAGCAATAAGTAAAATCACGGTGCAACTGGCCGTAGTTACACCAGATACCGTAATCGTCAAACAGGTTCAGACCAATCAGGTTTCCCACCACACGCCCATCGTCTTTATCGTCAAAATCTTTCGGGCCATTGGGGAAAATGGTGGTGTGTACAAAGTTCGCCACACAAGTGTTGCCGCCGGTACTCGGCACGCCAAAATCTTTCACCCGCGGAACATTGAGCTGTGACATACAACGAATAGGGCATGAATGACAGCCGCTCATTTTGACCGTGTATTTTTCTGCGGCTGGCCCCAGATCGAACACCGATTTATAGGTACGGAAACCTACCGTATTTTGGTTGCCCGGCGGGATTTCCCCGGTTTCGATTGGTCCGCCTTCTGCTGCGCCCCAGAACAGCCCTTTACGCGCCGTCCAGCGCGAGTTTGGCGAAGAGTATTCTGCCCAGGCCTGCGGGGTGCTTGGCACAACGTGGTTGTTGTTAGCGCCGATGAGCTCGGTCATCATGTAGTCATTGAGCCGCTTCATCTCTTTGCGATCGGCAATATTGACGCCTTTGGTCCCTTCTACCGCAATAGCCTTCAGGTTTTTCGAGCCCATTACTGCGCCAGTACCAGCTCCGCCGCTGTGGTTGCGACTGTTGATCATGCAGGAGAGCGGCACCAGATTTTCCCCCGCCTGGCCAATCGCGGCGACGCAGGTTTCCGGGCTGGTGATGCGACAAATTTCTTCAGTTGTAGCTCGCGTCCCCTTACCCCACAGGAAATCGGCTTTTTCGATGCTAACCTTATCGTCTTTAATGTTGATCCAGACCGGCGATGCGGACTTGCCTTCAATAATAATGGCGTCGTAACCGGCGAATTTCATTTGTGCAGCAAAGAAACCGCCCATATGAGCATCCACGACTAAATTGCCTTTGGTAAAAGTCGATAAGGAGGTGATATTGACGCGGGAGCTACAGGGAGCGCCAGAACCCGTTAATGGTCCGGTGGCAAAAACCAACTTATTCCCTTCATCAAAAGGCATGGTGCCTGGCGGGACTTCGTCGTACATAATTTTATAACCAAAGCCCATCCCACCGACAAATTTTTTAAATTTACTGGAATCTTCAAGGGTGATATTACCCGTGGTGAGATTGACCCGTAAAATAGTACCTGTCCAACCATTAGCCATCATGTTTTCCTTTGCAAGAAGGTTTAATAGATATACCCGCCATTCTTCAGGCAGCTTTTTTATCCAAAACTGCGGTATTTTTGGCAATTAATGGCGCGAATCAGGTATGCCTGCTATCTATCAAACAGTAATATCTTTCCACTCGATAATTTTTAATGCCCCAGTCGGACAAGCATTGGCGCATTCCCCGCATAACACACATTTTGAGGACTTTTTCGTTTCGGTATTTACGGTCGCCATCATCCACGGGCAGGCTGTGGTACACGCGCTACAGCCAATACAGCGTTTGTGGTCCACCGCAATACAACCGTCTTCCTGCTTCCAGGTAATTGCACCTATCGGGCAGACCTTCATACACTGCGGATCTTTGCATTGCCGGCAGGTATCAGCGGTATAGTTTAAATCGCCATACAGCCCACCACCGGACCCGACACCATCATCGCCAAAGAAGAAATTGCGATGGATTTTTATCCGGGAAAAGAAGGTACCCACCGCACCATCGTTATAATTGGTACAGGAAATTTCGCAGCGGTGACAGCCCGTACAGCGAGCTCGCTGGGTCACCAAAACCCCTTTAGGCGTATTGATAAGCCCAACAGTCCCACTATCGACATCTTCCTGCTTACAACCAAAAAGGGATAACAGCGCGGGAGCAATCGTTAATCCCGCCAGTCCTTTTCCTGATATCCGCAGAAATTCTAGTCGCGTTAAACCACAATCTAAAAATGGACGATCAACCTGGTTCATTTATTTCGCATCCTCTTCGCAAATGCTGTGGTAGCAACACCTTCAGGCTAATTTAAACCAGCGCAGGTCAAGCCATATCGGGCGGTTAATGTTGCCAACAACACGTAAATTTTTGCCCTAACCTGATCGCATAAATGACGGTGGTTAAACTGAATGAATCTAATCCTTTAGGGTTAGGCACAGAAATAATGTGGTTATTCAGCATGCATAGTCTTGATCGTCATCAATTAAAAAACGGAAGGGATATAATTAATGCGGAGTGAGATTTATTATCATTAAGATAAATTGAAATAGCACTTCATATGTATTGCAAATATTTGTGACTCCACTCTCATATATATTTTTATATATCATCCGATATACAATTAAATATATAGCGAGTTTGATAGCATTAATTGCAACGCTAAATTATAATTATTGATAGATTAACGTAATGAGAATAAGAGGACGGCGAGAGAAACTACCGCCCTCTTTTTGCGGATTATCCGGCCAATGCTTTAATTACGGTCTCAATAGCCTGTTTTTCTAACTCACTGCGCTTCACACGCTGGTTCGCAAGGGTGGTTCTCAGTACTCCCGCAATGACGATATGCTTAGGCTCTTGTCCCAGATCGCGCATTTCCAGCACTACTTTACCGACTACTCTGCACATTTCACGGTACAACTCGTCGTCTTTCGTCTGATTTCCCATTTTTGCCCGCTCGTCATTAACTCAAACCAACAGCATATATCACTCTGAGTATTTAGACAAAATTCAATGAAAATCAAAGAAATGTCATCATTCTACTGAACTCTCTGAAGTCGATTTACAAGCTCAGCAAGACTTCCCGCCTGCATTTTTTCCATCACCCGCGCCCGGTGCACTTCAACCGTACGCACGGCAATATTCATGGCATCAGCAATTTCCCGATTCATTAATCCTTTTGCTACCAGATGCGCCAGTTCCCGTTCTTTTGGCGTAAGCTGTTGATAGCAGCAGATGATCTCTTGTCGCGAGAACGCCGCTGCCGAGACCTGCAAGGCATGTTCTAATGCTGCCTGAAGCGGCACGGCTGACACCGGTTTTTGCAAAAAATCGACCGCGCCACGTTTCATTTGCTCAACCGCCATCGGCACATCGCCATGCCCGGTGAGAAAGACCACCGCCAGCGTGCTTGCTTTCTGACGCATGATTTCATGCACAGCGTGCCCATCCAGTACCGGCATACGCATATCCAGCAGCAGTACACCCACCTGGTGCAGATTTGCCTCAGCGAGGAATTTCTCACCTTGCTCCCAGCAAGACACTTCATATCCCAGACTTTCCAATAAAAACGCACAGGCCTGGGTGACGGCAATGTCGTCATCCAGCAGATGAATTATCGCCACTACGGCCTCCTTCCCGATTTGGTTTAAAATATAATGTCACTCTCGCCCCCGCTTTTCCGTCCGGGGCCTGCTGATTGTTGATCTCAATATCTCCGTTTGCGTAGCGCACCAGTCGCTGACAAATGACCAGTCCTAGTCCCATGCCTTCTTTGCGAGTGGTCATAAACGGCTGAAACGCCTGATACAACTGCCCCTCGTCAATTCCTCCGGCATTATCCTGCACCTGAATACTCACACCACCATCCTTATGCAGGGCGCTAAACCATACTGTGGTAGCCCCTGCCTGGGCGGCATTGAGTACCAGATTGGCCAGCACCTGCTCAAGAAGAACGCTTGGCAGCGTCAATGTTAACGCCTTGCTGACCTGTGTGTGCAGCGTTACCGCCGGGAATTGCTGGGGCATGCGCAGTAATTGCCAGACGTGATGGATAGCATCGTGAACGTTGATGGCTTGCCAGTCATCGGGAAGTACCGGATTGCCCTGTGCCTGGCTGACCCACTGCCGGAGATTGCGCAGCGTATCGGCCCCCCTTTGTGCCTGGGTGTCGATGTGCTCAAGCACGGGCAGCAACGGATGCTGCTCATCCTGACCGCGCAGGCGAATCAGACAGCCTTGGGCATAATGGCGGATAGCCGACAACGGCTGATTGAGCTCATGGGCAAAACCGGAGGTCATCTCCCCCAGCACGCTCATTTGTCGGGCAGTCTCCAGCGCCTGTTCCTGTTTGTGCAACAACACATTGTTCCGCTCTAGCTGCCTGCCGCGTCGGCGAACCAACAGCATTACCCAGATGTAATTGAGCGTCAGCAACAGCAACACGATGGCCACGCCCCCCATTGCCAGTCGGTGTTGAATAAACCAGCTTTTGACATCCAGCCACAGCTGACGCTGCTGCGGATGCTGGCGGACATCGCGCAACAACGCTTCCACCTCGCGGGTCGAGGCGGGCGCTCCCCAGCGAAATGTCGCGTTTTGCGGTGCATTGAACAGCACCCGCGTGACGCGATCGGCCAGCTCGTCACTCACTGCAGGTAGTGCGGCAAATGACCAGTCAGGATAGAGCGGTGTACTGGTCAGACAGGGAATTGAGGTCGGATGGTTCAACACGGTCATAAAATCGGTTTTACGAATGAGGCCTTCTTCATCCATTTTTTCCAGCAGACACACCGGCACGATCACCGCCTGCACGGCTTTTTCACGTAATAAATAGAGTAAGGCATCGGCGGGAAATCCGGTAAACGTCAGACGTAAATCGCGTTCAGGGCGCAGACCGGCATCACTGAGCGCTTTATATCCCAGCAAATAGCCGCCAAAAGCCTGAGCATCAATGGCGCCAACCGTTTTGCCGATCAGATCGTGTGGGGAGGTTATCCCGCTGTCGCGTCTGACGAGGATCGCGCTGCCGATCACGTTACTGGTGGCTTTCCCACCACGGGTGGAGCGTAGCGAAGCCAGCCAGCGCAGCGCAGAACGGCTGTTTAGCTGAACAAACTGCGCCGGATTAGTAACAACAAACTGCACCGTTCCACGATTCACCGCCTCCTGCATCTGGTGCAGATCCAGCGGTTGAATATGAAACTGTTCGCCGGGGATTTGCTGATTCAACAATGTTTCCAGCGGCTGCCAGTGATTACGTGTAGAAACCTCCCCGCGCATCGCCAAAACGCCAATGTTCCATGTCTGCGCCCTGACCGCGCCGCTTAGCATCCACAGCGACGCCAGCACTGTCAGACATCTTACTACGTTGCGTCCCACTCAATTGTCCCTGTCAATTATGTTGTTTTAGATCAACAACAAGCCGGGTATGTGGTTAACCACAATAGAGTATACCCCGTCACGATTTTTACACTGTAAATCATTGAGATTCTTTATTCATCACACGCAAATCAACGGCGTGACCAATGTTTCGTTGTTGCATCGTGACGGGAGAAAATATGGACAGCAGTAAACGGCAGTTTCTCCAGCAACTGGGCGTCCTGACCGCTGGCGCATCACTGGTACCGCTGGCTCAGGCACAATTTCCCTTTTCGCCTGAACGCCATGAAGGCTCACAACAGCATCGCTACGCCATGCTGGTTGACCTGCGACGCTGTATTGGCTGCCAGGCCTGTACCGTCAGTTGCGCCATTGAAAACCAGACGCCACAGGGCGAATTTCGTACCCTCGTCAACCAGTATCAAGTACAGATTGAAGGTCAGCAAAGCGTCACCAACGTCCTGCTGCCGCGACTATGCAACCATTGTGATAATCCCCCTTGCGTGCCCGTTTGCCCGGTACAGGCCACTTTCCAACGCGAAGACGGCATCGTGGTGGTCGACAACACACGCTGCGTTGGCTGCGCCTATTGCGTGCAGGCCTGCCCTTATGATGCGCGATTCATCAACCATGAAACGCAAACCGCCGATAAATGTACCTTCTGCGTTCACCGCCTCGAAGCGGGGCTGCTTCCGGCCTGTGTAGAATCCTGCGTCGGCGGCGCGCGCATCATTGGTAATATTAAAGATCCACACAGCCGCATTTCACAAATGCTGCATGAACACCATGACACCATCAAAGTCCTGAAGCCGGAAAGCGGTACGTCTCCTCACGTGTTCTATCTGGGACTGGATGAGGCGTTTGTCACCCCATTGATTGGACGTGCTCAACCCGCTCTCTGGCAGGAGGTTTAAATGAACCATTCACTAATTATCGACGAGGTTCTGGCCCATCCCCAGGACGTAAGTTGGTTACCCTGGGCCGTACAATATTTCTTTTTCATCGGCATTGCCGCCTGCGCCGCACTGTTCGCCTGCGTTCTCCACTGGCGCAAAAAAGAAACGGCAGATCTGGAGAATCTGACGCTGTTAATCGCCCTGACCTGCGCGATTACCGCACCGCTGGCGCTGACCGCTGATCTACACCAAACCGCCCGCGTCTGGCATTTCTATGCGTATCCGACGCCCTGGTCCTGGATGCCGTGGGGCGCACTGTTCTTACCGCTGTTTACCGGTTTTTTAGGTCTGTGGTTTCTGGCGCAGCACGTTAAACGACTAACGCTAAGAAGTTACAACGTCACAAAGTGGTTAGCACTTGGTAGCGCGCTGTCCGCCATCGGATTGCTGGTTTACACCGGCCGTGAAGTGTCGGTGGTGCAGGCGCGTCCCATCTGGTTCAGTTACGCCTTTCCGATTGCGATGTTCCTCAGCGCGCTGCAAATGTTTCTTGCCCTGCTTATTGCCACGACAAATAGCAAGGACGTACTGCCGCGTAAGCTAGCGTGGGGGCAAATGGTCACGTTGATCGCACTGGCTATCGTGGTGTTGATCTGGGTGAGCGGTAATACGCTTTCCGGTTCGGCTATCCGCCAATGGCTGGATGTTGCTTCTTCAGCACAACACTACGCTATCGGTTGGGTTGCGTTATGGCTTGTTTCACTTGTTCTTTGCGGGTTGGTTGTACGTTACCCCTTGTCGCTACCGCTGCGCATATTACTCGCCTTTAGCGCCATGGCGCTGTGCTGGCTAATGCGCTGGACGTTACTCATCCAGGTGCAGACCGTACCGAAATTTAACGCGCAGTTTAATCCCTACACCCTGCCCGGCGGCACCGATGGCTGGCTGGCCATTGTGGGTACCTTCGGCCTATGGATAGCACTGATTATTATTGTTCGTGAAGCCCTGAACGCGATCGCAAGGAGAATGCAACATGGCTAATTTAACCCGTCGTCAGTGGCTTAAAGTGGGCCTTGCCGTAGGTGGCATGGTGACTTTTGGCCTGAGTTATCGGGATGTGGCAAAGCGCGCGATAGACGGTTTGCTGGACGGAACCTCGGGCAAAATTACCCGTGACCGCATCTTTGCAAACGCGCTCATCCCTGAAGCCAACGCCCGGCCGCACTGGCAGCAAAACCCGCAGCAGGTGATCTCAATGACACAGTGTTTTGGTTGCTGGACGCAGTGTGGCGTGCG
Source organism: Citrobacter sp. ABFQG (assembly GCF_004322975.1). Lineage (NCBI taxonomy): Bacteria > Pseudomonadati > Pseudomonadota > Gammaproteobacteria > Enterobacterales > Enterobacteriaceae > Citrobacter > Citrobacter sp. ABFQG. The sequence continues at coordinate 2,915,674 of NZ_CP036435.1, read as the reverse complement.
GGTTCGCGTTGACACTGAGCAAGGCAAGGTGCTGCGCATTGCGGGCAACCCTTATCATCCGTTGTCGCACGAGCACCATATAGACGCCTCCGTCCCCTTTACCACGGCAATGGAACAGTTGGCCGGGGAGTCAGGTCTTGACGCACGTTCCACCGCCTGCGCCCGTGGTGCAACTTTACTCGAAGGTCTGTACAGCCCGTTACGTATTCTGGAGCCCATGAAGCGCGTCGGTAAGCGCGGTGAGGGAAAATGGCAGCGCATCAGCTTCGAACAGTTGATCAAAGAGGTGGTGGAAGGCGGAGATCTGTTTGGTGAAGGCCACGTTGATGGTCTGAGAGCCATCCACGATCCCGCTACACCGCTTGATGCGAAACATCCCGGCTTTGGCCCAAAATCCAATCAACTGCTGGTCACTAATACCAGCGATGAAGGACGTGATACCTTTTTACGTCGCTTCGCACTGAACAGTTTCGGCAGTAAAAATTTCGGTGCTCATGGCGCTTACTGCGGGCTGGCCTATCGGGCCGGTTCCGGCGCGTTAATGGGCGATTTGGATAAAAATACCCACGTGAAACCCGACTGGGATAACGTCGAATTCGCGCTGTTTATGGGCACCTCTCCGGCGCAATCCGGCAACCCGTTTAAGCGCCAGGCCCGCCAGTTGGCCAGCGCCCGTTTACGTGACGACTTCCGCTATGTTGTGGTAGCACCCGCCCTGCCATTAACCACGGTGCTGGCTGACGATCGCGGCCACTGGCAGCCCGTACGACCGGGAAGCGACTCCGCGCTGGCGATGGGGATGATAAGCTGGATTATCGATAAACAACGCTATAACGCTGATTATCTCGCCATTCCCGGCGTGCAGGCCATGCAGCAGGCAGGAGAAAAAAGCTGGACTAACGCCACTCATCTTGTGATTACCGATGAAATTCCAACGCTTGCCGGACAACACCTGACCCTCGCCCATCTGAGCACAAACGCCGTCCAGGAGCCGGTGGTCGTCAACGAGGCCGGTGAGATTGTCGCCGCCAACAGTTGCCCGCGTGCGCAACTGTTTGTTACCCGCGAGGTGACGCTGGCTGACGGGCAGACGGTAACGGTAAAAAGCAGCTTCCAGTGTCTGCGAGAGTCCGCAGAGAAACTGTCGCTAACGCAGTACAGCCAGCAGTGTGGGGTGTCAGAAGCAGACATTGGCGCTCTGGCCGACGCATTCACCCGCCACGGACGTAAAGCGGCAGTAATTACGCACGGCGGAATGATGGCAGGCAATGGATTTTATAACGCCTGGTCGGTAATGATGCTCAATGCGCTGATTGGCAACCTCAGTCTTGAAGGCGGTGTGTTTGTTGGTGGCGGCAAATTCAATGGTGCCACCGACGGTCCGCGCTACAACATGGACAGCTTCGCCGGGAAGGTAAAGCCGAAAGGGTTAAGCATCGCGCGCAGTAAAACCGCTTATGAGTCTTCCGAAGAGTACCGCAATAAGGTAGCTGCCGGACAATCCCCCTTCCCGGCTAAGGCCCCGTGGTATCCGTTTGTCGCAGGTCAGCTTACCGAACTCCTCGTCTCAGCGCTTGAAGGTTACCCTTATCCGCTGAAAGCATGGATCTCAAACATGACCAACCCGTTTTACGGCATTGCGGGATTACGTGGCGTGGCGGAAGAAAAGCTCAAGGATCCTGCTCGCTTGCCGCTGTTTATCGCGATTGACGCCTTTATGAACGAAACCACGGCGCTGGCAGATTACATCGTGCCGGATACCCACAACTTCGAAAGCTGGGGATTTAGCGCTCCGTGGGCAGGCGTGGCCAGCAAAGCCACCACCGCGCGTTGGCCTGTCGTCAGACCTGCGACCAGCCTCACGGCTGACGGTCAATCGGCCTCGATGGAATCTTTCTGTATCGCAGTGGCAAAGCGCATTGGGCTACCTGGATTCGGCGACAATGCGATTACCGATCCGCAAGGTAATCACTATCCGTTGAATCGTGCGGAAGATTACTACCTGCGCCTCGCCGCCAATATTGCGTTTATGGGCAAAGCCCCGGTTGCAGAGGCACAGCCGGAAGACATAGCGCTGACCGGAGTACAGCGGATCATGCCTGTGATGACCCAAACGCTGAAACCCGATGAAATCAGCCGAGTTGCGTTTATCTACTCCCGCGGCGGGCGCTTTGCGCCGGACATCAGCGGACGAGTTGATAACCGCGTCGGCAATGCCTGGGAAAAACCGCTCCAAATCTGGAATGCGAACGTCGCCGCGCACCGTCATGCAATTACCGGCGAGCGCTACAGCGGTTGCCCGGCCTGGTATCCTTCACGTCTGTCTGATGGACGTGCGGTCGAGGAGTTGTTCCCGGAACAAGAGTGGCCGTTGAAACTGATTTCCTTTAAATCCAATACCATGTCCAGCGCCACGGCGGTTATCCCACGCCTTCATCATCTGAAACCGGTTAATCTGGTGGCGCTCAATCCGCAGGATGGTCAGCGGTATGGTTTAGCACATGGCGATATCGTGCGTATCACCACCCCTGGCGGTCAGGCGCAAGCGCAGATAAGTCTGCTGCATGGCGTCATGCCGGGTGTCATCGCCATTGAACACGGTTACGGGCATAAAGAGATGGGCGCAGCTCAGCATACGCTCGACGGCAAGCCAATGGCATTTGATGCACAGATAAAGTCAGGGATTAATCTCAATGATTTGGGCTTTGCGGATCCTACCCGGCAGGTTGCCAATACCTGGCTTGACTGGGTGTCGGGTGCGTCGGTGCGTCAGGGGTTGCCAGCGAGAATTGAGCGTATATAACTTTAGCGCCGGATGACAACGCTAACGCGATTTATCCGGCCTATGACGTTCAAAGTCATTGGCTATAGAGATAACTCCAACAGAAGTTACTCAATGACGGCAAAGTTGGGTCAAAAGAGGTTTTCTGGCACAAACTAATAAAGTAAGGAACAAATCACATGCTGTCTTCGCTTACGGTTTGGTTGCTGATAATGATTCATTAGGCGATTCAGTATCAAATGGCAGAGTTGGTGAAATAGAGTTAATTATTGATACAAGCCGAATTTTATAATTCATTTATCCGATAAATAGATAAACCCTTGAATATTTAAAACCTAAATTTCACATACGGAATTTAGGTTTTTTTGTGTAATTTGAGAACATAGTCACATTAATTAAATGTGAAATAGTTTGATATCATATACCCATTAGTCTGGATATTTAAAATAGGGACTTAATCTATGAACTTCTGGGATGAAGATAAGCAAGGCTTTTTATTATCTCCTGGAGATAGAACAAGTTGCGGTGGTTATATTTTGGAAAATACTGGTCTCCCTCGTATCAGAGGAATTAACATAGCATGCGAAGGAGATGAATATATATGCGGCCTTGATGGTCAACGATATAAAATTGAAGGCAGCGTACCAAATGGTTCATATATAGAGGTAGGTAGAAATATAATTAGAAATACCTTCAAGAATACCTTTGATGATGACATCGATTATGAAGGTCGAAAAATAACACCAGCCTCAGAGAGACTGAGGAAAATGCAGGAGGAATCAGGTTTACAAAGATGTTCATATGATTCACTTAGAGACCTCAATGAAAGATTTGAACATGATGATTTTATTGGTTCTGCAGGAGGTATAATATCAGGGAGAAAAACAATCATTTCTGGAGATAAGGACAATAAATTCTTAACTTCAAATTTCAGCACGGGTTTTCGAACACGGATTTCCAGGCATTTATTTGATACTTACGCAAGGATGGGGAAAGATTTATCAGGTTATGAAACAGAAATAATATGTCTCCTTGCAGGTTCCGCACACAGTAGAGGTTCATGCAAATGTCATTGCAGGTTTACACCACGTTTTAATTTAACATACAGATATGATGAATATCTTTTGTCCAGTTTTCAGTCAGTAAATAACACCAGTAATTCAAAACCGGAGACACCACCTGTACGGCATCAACACCCCTCTGAAGCAAGACAATCGGTTGAACCCGGTTTTTGTGTCGTGCCAGATCAAACATCACCTAAGAAATATGAGTGTGAGTTAATAGTCAATCCACCATCGGGAGTAAGAGAGTTATACCGCCAACTAAATCCAGAAAGAGGAAAAAAACCAGGTTCAATATTGATTGTTGCTGATCCTGAAAAAATTGATACCGATAAAATAAATCATATTAAAGTTGCCAGAGATAAAATTGATCTGGCTTTAGCACCATTAACAAATGAAGAGGCTAAACTTCTATTTGAAAACAGAACCCCGGTAGATATATTCGCATCAAATTTATACAGTGATGCACTAGGAACAAGTGGCGACATTTTGGGTTATATAAAGGACGCGGGAGGAAACTATTATGAAGAAATTAATAAAAAATTAAATCAAATTCAGGGTCTATACCAAAGAACTTATAGCGAAAATGCTGGTCGTATTTCTGGTGAGGAATTTTTTGGTCAGCGAAAGCGGTTGTTTAAAGAGCTTGATGCTATTATGAATAGATTATCAAAAGAGCAATTAGATCTAAAACAATATGATAATATAAAACAGGCACTAGGACTATCAACAAAATCAATTATACATAAATGGGATCAAACTGGTATAAATGATATTGAAGGGTATGCAAGTTATATAGAAAAATCCGCAAAGTTATTTAAAATAATGAAAACCGTAGGTTATGTTGGTGTCGGCCTCGATTTTGCTAGTTACACTACAAATGTATACGATGCTTGCGCAAAAGGCCGTGAAAGTGAATGTAGAAAAGCCGCTATCTCTGAATATAGTAAGTTTGGTGGTAAACAAACTGCAAGTATGTTTGCCAGTGGTGCTGCTGGCACAGCTTCCAGAGCTGTTTGCATGTGGGCAATGGGTTTTGCTAGCGCAGAATTTGCAGGCGCTGGTGCTGCATTATGTTTAGCGATCGGCACTGGTGCTGGAATCTTAGCAGGTAAAGGTGCTGAAAAATATGGAGAAAAAGCAGGAGAGTATGTGGGGGAAATTATAATTAATAGTCCAGAAAAGCTTACCTACTCGCCCGAGACATTTATGGAAGAATCAGGAATCCTTATATATGAAAAGTTATTTGATAGAAAATTATGCTAATTTACAAGGTTTGATAGGAATAAGTTTTATGTTTTTAATGCTAGCAATAATCTTTATATCTTATGTTATTAATGGTTATAATTACAAGATAATTGCAAAAGCATATGAGAATAAATTTGGTTTGCTTCCTCAAACAGCACGACTGGCAAGAGGGGCGAGTTTGATTGGCACTCCTGCGGCATATTTCGCAAAAATAGATTTTATTATGGGGAGCCTTATATTCCCATATAATAGAGTAATCAATCATGATATGAGTATTGAATCTTATAATTATATTAGAAACCTTCCAGGTCATTTGACTACCGGGTTTAAAATAGAAGCAGCCCTATGGCTTGCTGAGTTAGTATTAGCGATGGCTTTTATGCTAATAGAGTTTATTGTTTAAAAACAGGGACTCCGGTGGAGTCCCTTTTTAACTTTTATTTCAATGTGCCATATGTTTGAACAACAATCCAGCCATATGGTTAACCGGATCGATTGACGTCAACGTTCCGGTCCATCCTGTATGACTATAGGTTTCTGAAATGGTTAACACACCGGACGTTGACGGCATCGATGCGTTACCGTTCATACGCCACTCAGCAAAAAGCGGATCAGTTATTAACCGGGATCACCGCGCCTTTATATTTAGTACGGATCCAGTCCTGGATTTCTTTGGAGTGCAGGACATCGACCAATGCGACGATATCCTTCTTCTTCTCGTCGCCACGATGCACGGTAATGATGTTGGCGTACGGGTTGTTTTCACCGCTTTCAACGGCAATCGGATCTTTCACCGGATCCAGCCCGGCGTCGATGGCGTAGTTGGCGTTAATCACCACCGCATCGCCTTCGTCGTTGTTATACATCTGCGGTAACAGCGCGGCTTCCACGTTTGGCAGGAACTTCAGCTTTTTCGGGTTTTCGACGATATCGCTAATGCGCGCGGTTACTTTATCCACGCCCGGCTTCAGCTTAATAACACCCTCTTTTTCGAAAATCGACAGAATACGGCCTTCCTCAGATACCGCATCGCGCATGATGACTTTGCCGCCTTCCGGTAGTTCTTTAAGCGATTTCACTTTTTTCGAATAGATACCAATTGGCTCAATGTGAATTGCTCCGGCGCTGACGAAGTCATACGTTTTATCGCCCGCATGATCTTTAATCACACTGTTCAGGTACGGAATATGCTGGAAGTAGTTAGCGTCAATCTCACGACCAGCCAGCGCGGTGTTCGGCAGAATGTAATCCTGGAACGGTTTAATCTCCAGATCGATCCCCTGTTTCGCCAGAATCGGTTTGGCCTGTTCAAGGATCTCCGCGTGCGGCACGTTAGATGCACCAACGGTCAGAGTGTCTGCCCAGGAGGCGAAGCTCAGGGCGCTTAAGGTTGCTGCGGCGAGTAACGTCAGTGATTTTTTCATGATAATGGTTTCCGTATTTTATTAGCGTTTATCTAACAGAGAGGTGATCACATCGCCGCAAAGCTGGATGATGAAGACAATGAGCAAAATCGTCACCGTCGCCACCAGCGTGACGTCGCTGTGGTTGCGCTGGAATCCTTCCAGATAGGCCAAATTCCCTAAACCACCGGCACCAATTACCCCTGCCATCGCGCTGTAGCTAACCAGCGCAATTAGCGTCACGGTGATCCCGGACACCAGAGCAGGAGAGGATTCCGGCAGTAAAACCCGAAAAATAAGCGTGCTCAGCCGTGCGCCCATCGAACGTGTCGCTTCAATAACGCCTTTATCCACTTCACGCAGAGCGATTTCGACCAGACGTGCATAAAACGGCGCAGCACCGACGATCAGCGCAGGCAACGCGGCATTGGCGCCGAGAATGGTGCCTACCATCGCTTTGGTAAACGGGATCAGCAGCACGATCAAAATGATGAATGGGATTGAACGAAAGATATTCACCACCAGCGAAATAGCGCTATATACCGCTCGGTTGGGGAACAATCCGCCGCGCGCGGTCAGGAACAATGCCAGACCAAGCGCGATGCCCAGAATAAAGGTCGCAGCACCCGAAAGAGCTGTCATATACAGCGTTTCCTGGGTTGCCGCTAACAGTTGCTCCCACTTCAGATGGGGAAACAGTTCTTCAGCCATGTTGAATCACCTCGCCTTCAATGTCGCTCTGGCGCAGGTCGGCCAAAATATTGTTCAATTGTTCCTCAGAGGCCACCACGTGCACCCAAAGTTGACCAAACACACCGTGTGCGGTTTGCGCCATTTTGCCGTGCAAGATGTTGAATGGCAGGCCATAGCGCAGGGTCAACTCGCCAACCACAGGCCGGTGCGTGCGTTGCCCGGTAAACGTAAGCTTGATAACTACGCCGCCAAGCTCACTTGCCAACTGCGGATTAAACTCGTCTTCCTCGGTGTACTGACTCACCTGACGAACGAACTGTCGGGTGATCGGCTGCTGTGGATGGGTAAAGACGCTGAGTACGTCGCCTTCCTCAACAACTTTGCCATTTTCCATTACCGCCACGCGATCGCAGATTTTGCGTACTACGTGCATTTCATGAGTGATCAGCACAATGGTCAATTTGAAGCGACGGTTAATATCGAGGAGTAAATCGAGGATCTGATCGGTAGTTTGCGGATCCAGCGCCGAGGTGGCTTCGTCACACAACAGGACATCCGGATTGTTCGCCAGCGCGCGGGCAATTCCTACACGCTGTTTTTGCCCGCCGCTGAGCTGGGACGGATACGCATTTTCACGACCGCTCAGCCCAACCAGCGTAATCAGTTCAGCAACCCGCTGTTTGATTGACGCTTTGGACGCGCCAGCGATTTGCATAGAGAAAGCAATATTTTCGCTAACGGTCCGTGACCACAGCAAATTGAAGTGTTGAAACACCATGCTGATTTTCAGTCGTGCCTGGCGTAACGATTCCCCACGGGCGGCAGAGATATCGTGGCCGTTAATCATCACGCTGCCGGAGGTCGGTTTTTCCAGCCCATTGAGCAAACGAATTAAGGTGCTTTTACCTGCCCCGCTGTAACCAATAATGCCGTAAATCTGTCCCTGTTCAACCGTCAGGTTGACGTTATCGACAGCGGTGATGGCAAGCCTTCCTGGCGTAAACACTTTCGAAATATTTTTCAGGACAATCATGTCGTTTGGGTATCCGCTGCTGCTTATTGTTCTTCTGCTATCGCTTTTGGCTGTTTAGCAGTATGGATGTCCAAACGAGTGTAATCAGCGGAATTGTCTTTTAAAATGAATTAAAAAGTATTTGATATAACATTTAGATATATATGTCGCGAACACTGAACAGATATCCGTTCTATCCCAGCCACGATGATGGAAAAACTCCTGACATTTTTGTTCACTGTTTTTTTTATCTCAACCCATCTCAATTTATAACTGAATCGAGCAAGCCAGCATCTTTTAAATGAGACATAGGAAATTGCAAAACTAATACATGACTGTGCTCACAAGATATCTTGCGTTAATTGTAAACATATAAAAATAAAGAACGTGTAATCCACTTTTTATTATTCTCAATAATTTGGTTTTGCTTCCGGTTTACAGCATGATCTGTGATTCATTTCACCACATGGCAACATTACTATAAATACAATTCAGCAAAATACACGGAGGCTTTAATGTTTAAAGAAGAAAGGCGTACATCTATTCTTAACTTGCTCATCAAAGATCATAGTGTCAGCGTGAGCAAACTCGCCGTTCTTTTTAATGTTAGCCAGGAGACTATTCGTTCAGATCTTTGTTATTTTCAGAAAACAGGTATGCTTTTGCGTTGTTACGGCGGTGGTATTGTTAACCGCCAGGCATTAAGCAAGTTGATAACAGAAAATAAAATTGATATCTCCGGCACAATTTCAACTCCGGCAAACAAAGATTTTCGATTACATAGAGAAGTCACGAAAATGTCGGGAAAAGTTTGTATTTTAGGTTCATTTAATATTGATGTATCGGCTACCGTCCCCTGGCTTCCGCAAAGCGGTGAATCAATCCTCGCAAGCCAGTTCGGTTTTTATCCAGGAGGTAAAGGTGCTAATCAGGCATTGGCCGCAAATAATGCTGGCACCGACGTCCACTTTATTTTTAAAGTAGGTAAAGATCAGTTTAGCTCTTTTGCCCTCAATCATATTATCCAATCTGGTATAAATTCATATTGTGCTTATCAGACTGATGATGCACCCACCGGAAGTGCATTAATTTATGTTTCAGAGCAGGATGGTGATAATATCATTGCTATCTATCCTGGTGCCAATATGATGCTAACCAGGCACGAAATTAATGAACAGCAGGGTCATATATCTGAAGCTAACGTTTTGCTAATGCAACTGGAGACTAATATCGATGCTATTGAAGAATTTGTTCGCTTAGGTAAATTAGCAAACAAGACAATTATTTTGAATCCGGCACCTTATACCAAAAATGTTAGCCGTTTATTACCTTCAATAGATATTTTAACACCTAACGAAACAGAAGCATCATTTTTATCGGGTATTACAATATTAAATATTGATGATGCTCAAAAAGCAGGGAATATCATTCTTCAATCAGGCGTTGAGAAGGTCATTATCACTCTCGGCGCACAAGGATCATTACTGTGCGAACGCCACCGTACTTTGTTTATCCCAGCCTGGAGTGCCGTCGTCAAAGATGCTGCGGGCGCGGGTGATGCATTTAATGGCGCACTGGCCGCTTCACTTGCCCGTAAATCAGACCTTGTATCAGCCATTCAGTATGCCTCTGCCTTTGCTTCACTGGCAGTTGAACAAGAAGGCGCATCGAGCATGCCGCAGCATGAGCTGGTACTACACCGGATGCGCACTCAATCGCATGATATTATTAATATCAAATAATAGGATCTCAGTATGAAAATTTTATTTATCGGTGAGTCATGGCATATTCATATGATTCATTCTAAGGGATATGACAGCTTCACATCCAGTAAATACGAAGAAGGCGCTGACTATCTATTATCCTGTCTGCGCCAGCAAAATATCACTATCGACTACATGCCAGCGCATATTGTACAAACCCACTTCCCGCAGACGGTAGAGGAACTTGATATATACGATGCTATCGTGATTAGCGATATAGGCAGCAATACCTTTTTGTTGCAAAACAAAACTTTTTATCACATGAATATCATCCCGAATGCGTTAGCGCTGATTAAAGAATATGTCTCAAATGGCGGCGGTCTGTTAATGATTGGTGGATACCTTTCCTTCACCGGCATTGAAGCGAAAGCAAATTATAAAAACACCCTGCTGGCCGAAGTTTTGCCTGTCGAAATGCTGGAACATGATGATCGCGTTGAAATTCCGGAAGGATGCTGCCCAATCAACACGGAGGAACAGCATGTCATTACGCAAGACCTGACACAGTGGCCCCCCTTGCTCGGTTATAACAAATTGCGTGCCAAGGTAAACAGCATCACGTTGGTCAAAATAAATGACGACCCACTATTAGTTCTCGGTGAGTACAATAAAGGCAAAGTCGGCTGTTTTGCCAGTGATTGCGCACCGCACTGGGGAAGTCCGCAATTTATGCAATGGGAACATTACAAGTCATTCTGGTGTAACGTTCTGCAAGCAATTAAAAAATAAATGCCAATCTGCAGGTGATTATTGAATCACCTGCCCTTTTTCTTCCGTATCGGTTAAAAATATGCAAAGTCACTACAAATATGGTGAAATGTTTTGCGATAGCATATTAACCAGCTATCGTATTTATGGCGACCCGGCATCTCAATTAATGCCATTAATTATCTTACACGGCGGTCCATCAGGCGGTTTTGATTATCTATTAAATTATCATGAGCTGTCTGATGATGGACGCATGGTGATATTTTACGATCAATATGGCTGTGGTCGTTCGACGCATTTTCCGCTGGCGGATGCCTCATTCTGGACAATAGAACGTTATCTTCAGCAACTTCGCCAATTAATCAGTCATCTGAATATTGGTCGGCGATATTCATTACTCGGACATTCCTGGGGAGGTATGCTGGCAGCAGAGCACGCCTGCACGCAACCGGAAGGGTTGAGTGGTGTGATATATGCCAGCGCTCCCGCCAGCATCCCACTTTGGCAAAGCGAAGTACTGCGATTGTTTAAAGAACTCACGACTGGCGCTGATGCAATGTCAGACGATGCCATTATGCAGGCAAAAATCTATCAGCATCCGCCTGAACAACTTATTGCCTACTACAAAAAACATGTTTATTCCCTGGCGCAAGAACCGCTGCATATTCAGCGGTCTGATGCGCAATTTGCCGCCGAGCCCACCGCCTACCATGTGCTATGGGGCGCGAATGAACTTGCGGTGAATGGCTTGCTGGCGCAGTGGGACATCACCCGTTCATTGCACAAGATTCGATGCCCAGGATTAGTCCTTCATGGTGAGTATGATCAGGCGACATCACAGGTCGTTCAACCGCTTATTACCCATATAACCCACTGTCGGGGTGTCACGATTCCTGACAGCAGCCATAACCCACATGAAGAAAATACCGAGCCTTGCCTCACTGCTGTCCGTGAGTTTTTACGAGGCCTTGATTAACACGAATTGAGGTGTTTACTATGAGTAAAATAAAAAAGTTATCTCTCACAGATTTGGTGCTGTACGGGCTGGTATTTATGGTGCCGATCGCGCCGGTTTCTCTCTATGGCGTCGTATATAATTTATCTCATGGCATGGTCGCGCTCGTGTATATTATTGGCGCTATAGCGATGTTTTTTACCGCCCACAGCTATTCAACATTATCAAAGCACATCTCATCCTCCGGGTCGGCTTATACCTATGCAGGCGTGTGCATCAACCCCGCTGTGGGTTTTCTCACCGGATGGATTTTGTTGCTGGATTATCTGTTATTCCCTACGCTGGTTGCCGTCCTGGGCGGTGTTGCTGTTCATGCAATACTTCCGCAAATACCGATTTGGGTATGGCCGTTAATTTATGTGGCTATCGGAACGGGCATAAATTATTTGGGAATACAACAAACGGCTAAATTCGACAAACTGCTGGTCTTTATTCAACTCGGTATTCTGGCCATTTTTGTGGTGCTGATTTTGCGACTGCTGATGCTTGATAGCAGCCACGTGTCATTTTCTTTCAAACCTTTTTTTGATTCTCAGTGGTTTACGCCTGGCTTAATTGCTACCGCGATCTCTGTTGCGGCGCTCAACTTCCTCGGATTTGATGCCATTAGTACCCTAAGTGAAGAAAGCGAAGGCGGCGGGAAAGCAGTCAGTAAGGCAACCCTTCTCGCCCTTATCCTGGCCACCGTGCTGTTTATTATTGTGGTGACCTTTGCCGCATTCGCTACGGGTAAAATCGACAGTTTTGCGGAAGGTACAGAAACTAACGAGGCTTTTTTCACGATTGCAGGCGATGTTGGCGGCATCTGGCTTAAAGTTGCATTTTCTATCATCGTAGCGTTCGTTTGCGCAGTCGGGAATATCATTACGGCGCAAACCGCCGTATCGCGCGTCCTGTTCTCTATGGGGCGAGATAAAATGTTACCCACATTTCTGGCGCATGTGCACAGTAAAAGAAAAACACCTGACTATGCAATTCTGTTCACCGGGGCTGTGACACTATTCCTTAGTTACTTGTTTTCCGGGAAAATTGAATCCATATCCACCCTTGTCAACTTCGGTGCGCTTTTCGCATTCTTTATGGTGAACCTGAGTGTCTTCGTGCTCTACAACGTAAAGATGAAACAGCATCGTCGTTTTGTCCCTCATGTGATTTCTCCTGTGCTGGGGATGGTCGTCATTGGTTATGTCTGTCTGAATATGAACATTCACGCGCTGACGCTCGGGGTTATCTGGTCTGTAATCGGTCTGGCGGTTCTGTGGTATCGGAAAGCGCATAAGCAGGACATCCATATCGATCTTGAGGGGCGAAAGCTGCTCGACTAAGGCTGAATGCTGAGTTTGCAACACGTTATTTTTTTCTTGTTGCGCAACACCGTCTGAAGTTGGGCGGTGTTTTGTTAACCAACCCGAAACAATTTAATGCTGATTCTTTGTAAAACTGCACAGAAGTGTTTTGAAACGCTGTTTTCATTTTCCTTTTTGATAATTTTCAGCGTATAATGCGCGCCAATTGTCTCTTGAATGGTTTCAGCACATTGACCTGTAAAACTCAACGACTACAAAACTCACCATCCCGTTGGGCTGAAACACAAGCACACATTCCTCTGCACGCTCTTTCGATGTCACCTATCCTTAGAGCGAGGCATCACAACTTTCGTAACTCAGGTTTAGCTTCCCGTCCGTGCGCGGCGGGAGCCAGATTTCCATATCCTTCTCAACTTAAAGACTAAGACTGTCATGAAAAAGACGAAAATTGTTTGCACCATCGGTCCGAAAACCGAATCCGAAGAGATGTTAACCAAAATGCTGGACGCGGGCATGAACGTCATGCGTCTGAACTTCTCTCACGGTGATTACGCAGAACACGGTCAGCGCATCAAGAATTTGCGCAACGTCATGAGCAAAACCGGCAAGAAAGCAGCAATCCTGCTCGACACCAAAGGTCCGGAAATCCGTACCATCAAACTGGAAGGCGGTAACGACGTTTCCCTGAAAGCGGGCCAGACCTTCACCTTCACCACCGACAAATCTGTCGTAGGCAACAACGAAATCGTTGCTGTTACTTATGAAGGCTTCACGAAAGATCTGTCCGTCGGCAACACCGTTTTGGTTGACGATGGTCTGATCGGCATGGAAGTTACCGCCATCGAAGGTAACAAAGTTATCTGTAAAGTGCTGAACAACGGCGACCTGGGCGAAAACAAAGGTGTTAACCTGCCGGGCGTTTCCATCGCACTGCCAGCACTGGCTGAAAAAGACAAACAAGACCTTATCTTCGGTTGCGAGCAAGGCGTTGACTTCGTTGCAGCGTCCTTTATCCGTAAACGTTCTGACGTCGTTGAAATCCGTGAGCACCTGAAAGCGCACGGCGGCGAAAACATCCAGATCATCTCCAAAATCGAAAACCAGGAAGGCCTGAACAACTTCGACGAAATCCTCGAAGCGTCTGACGGCATCATGGTTGCGCGTGGCGATATGGGCGTTGAGATCCCGGTTGAAGAAGTTATCTTCGCGCAGAAAATGATCATCGAAAAATGTATCCGCGCACGTAAAGTCGTTATCACTGCGACCCAGATGCTGGACTCCATGATCAAAAACCCGCGTCCGACCCGTGCAGAAGCCGGTGACGTAGCGAACGCCATCCTCGACGGTACCGACGCAGTAATGCTGTCTGGCGAATCAGCAAAAGGTAAATACCCGCTGGAAGCCGTTACCATCATGGCGACCATCTGTGAGCGTACTGACCGTGTGATGACCAGCCGTCTGGACTTCAACAATGACAGCCGCAAACTGCGCATCACCGAAGCCGTTTGCCGTGGCGCGGTTGAAACTGCTGAAAAACTGGATGCTCCGCTGATCGTTGTCGCAACCCAGGGTGGTAAATCTGCTCGCGCAGTACGTAAATACTTCCCGGATGCCACCATTCTGGCGCTGACCACCAATGAAACTACCGCGCGTCAGCTGGTGCTGAGCAAAGGCGTTGTTGCACAGGTTGTTAAAGAAATCAGCTCTACCGATGATTTCTACCGCCTGGGCAAAGAAGTTGCTCTGGAAAGCGGTCTGGCTCAGAAAGGTGACGTTGTGGTTATGGTTTCTGGTGCACTGGTTCCGAGCGGCACCACCAACACTGCATCCGTTCACGTGCTGTAATAATTCCATCGCGAATTAATTTGCTTAAAAAAGCGCCCTGGTGGCGCTTTTTTTATTTAATCGATAGCCACAATTAATAAAAAATCAAATCGGATTTCACTATCTAATCCGTGATTATCTAAGATGAATCCGATGGAAGCTTTCTGTTTTCACTCGGTTTTTTAGCCGTTTTTGCACAATTCGATGCTTCTTTGAGCGAACGATCAAAAATAAGTGCATTCCCATCAAAAAAATATTCTCAACATAAAAAACTTTGTGTAATACTTGTAACGCTACATGGAGATTAACTCAATCTAGAGGGTATTAATAATGAATCGTACTAAACTGGTACTGGGCGCGGTAATCCTGGGTTCTACTCTGCTGGCAGGTTGCTCCAGCAACGCTAAAATCGATCAGCTGTCTTCTGACGTTCAGACTCTGAACGCTAAAGTTGACCAGCTGAGCAACGACGTGAACGCAATGCGTTCCGACGTTCAGGCTGCTAAAGATGACGCAGCTCGCGCTAACCAGCGTCTGGACAACGCAGCTACTAAATACCGCAAGTAATAGTATCTGTGTAATAAAAATGGCGCACATTGTGCGCCATTTTTTTTGCTCTGAATTCTCCTTCCCTGTTATTGCGTAGCGCGCACCTCAGCATCTTCTCCCGGCACACCATTTTGCGCAGACTTCACTTCTGGCCCATTGCTCGCGACCGATGCTTGCCCGGCAGTGACGGTGACCGGATAACCTGCACGACGATACAACGCCCTTTCCACCAGACTGTTGTCCACCGCTTTATTGTCTTTAAACTGGGTAAAGCCGGCTGGTAACACATACGGCATGGTCTGGACGTTTTGTTCCTCTTCTGGCGACAGCGGTCGATGCACTTCGACATACCTCATGCCGTTCGGCTCTATCGAATATTTTATCGGCTCATTAATCACCCTGACCGGCGTGCCTGTGCGGACCTGAGCAAACAACGCTTTGATATCCGGCGCGTTCATGCGAATACACCCAGAACTCACTCGCAGGCCCACGCTGTCCGGCGCGCTGGTGCCATGAATCAGATATTCACCGTTTCCATGCGCCAGACGCAGTGCAAAGCGTCCTAACGGGTTATTTGGTCCGGCAGGTACAACAGGCGGTAATGTGATGCCACGCTCCAGAGAGCGTTTACGGATGCCTGGTGTAGGGGTCCAGGTTGGATTCGGGATTTTCTGCCCAACCCGGGTTTCCATTACCGGCGTTTCCAGCCCCTGCAAACCGATACCAATCGGGAATACCTGAACAATATTCTCTCCCGGCGGGAAGTAATACAGACGCAGTTCCGCCAGATTCACAATAATGCCTTCGCGTGGTGCATCCGGTAGCAGTAATTGTGAGGGAATAGTGATCAGCGTTCCGGGTTTAGGTACGGGGGCAATAGTATTGTTGGCTTCAAGGATCAGCATTGCAGCGGTATCAAACTTACGGGCTATCGCCTGTAGGTTTTTATCGCCTTCCTGCACGGTGTAGGTTTGGTTTTGCCCAACAAGGCGGCTGTTCGCCTGGGGCAAAGGATAATCGACCGCCCATGCGGCCTGAATAGCGCTGTAGGCGCCGATTAGCATTAACGTAATAACAGACGCGCGTTTCATACTCACTCACCCCCCTGGCGTTCTTGCCGGACGGCGGCGAGCGCCCGATCCGGCCTACGAGTCACTGCGTTGCCTTACACGAACGCTTTCAAGTCGGTCTGAAAGTTGACGTGTTTTATCAGTTTAGCTAAGAGTTGCGGCTTTGGCGCGAATAGCCCGAATCATCGCCTCCAGCCCTTGTGAACGAGACGGTGTGAGATGCTGTGCGAGCGCCATTTTTTCAAACCACGGGCGCACATCAAAATTCACAATATCCTGAGCCGTCATGCGATCATACAAAATGAATACCACGGCAATAAGCCCTTTCACAATTGCCGCATCACTGTCGCCCTGTAATTCAATAATCCCTTCACCATTCTGACGCATAACAATCCATACCTGGCTTTGGCATCCCTGAATGCTATTTTCCGGGCAGCGTAAGTCATCGTTTAGTTCCGGCAAACGCTGACCCAGTTCAATAATGTACAGGTATTTCTCTTCCCAATTAGCGCAACGCAGAAAATTACGCAACAACTTTTCTTTATCCGGTAGCGCAGCCATAACGCCTCCCTGTTAGCCCAGTAAATGGTGAATACGCTTGAGGCCCGTTACCAGGCGATCCACTTCTTCATGGGTGTTATACATTGCAATCGACGCCCGGCACATCGCGGGAACGTTATAAAAGGCCATCAGCGGCATTGCGCAGTGATGCCCCGTCCGCACGGCGATGCCATAGTTATCGAGAAAACTCCCGACGTCATAGGCGTGATGCTTGCCGAGGTTAAACGCAATCACACCCAGACGGTTATCCGGTCCGTAGATTGTTAAATCCGGCACATCCGCCAGCTGTTCCAACGCATAGCGCATCATGAACTGTTCATATTCGCTGATTTCAGTCAGCCCCAGCGCTGAAACATATTCAATAGCCGCGCCGAGTCCGATAATGCCCCCGGTGTTTGGCGTTCCGGCTTCAAACCGCCAGGGCGCTTTGGCCCACGTCGTTCCCTGACTCAAACTCACCGTCGCAATCATTGAACCACCGCCTTCCCACGGCGGCATCTCCTGCAGCAGCGACTCTCTGGCATACAGAACGCCAATACCGGTTGGACCGTAAAGTTTATGCCCGGAGAAAACATAAAAATCGCAATCCAGCGCCTGCACATCCACCTGATGATGCATCACCGCCTGCGCACCATCTACCAGCACTATCGCGCCGTATTGATGCGCCAGCGCGATCATCTCACCCAACGGGTTTTCCGTGCCCAGCACGTTAGATACGTGGGTAATCGCCAGCAGCTTCGTGCGATCGTCAAACAGCGTCGGCAGCGTTTCCTGCTGCAACGTACCATCGGCATTGAGCGGGATAACGCGCAGTTCTGCACCTACGCGGGCACACAGCATCTGCCAGGGCACAATATTGGCATGGTGCTCCATTTCGCTGATGATAATGTTATCGCCCGCCCGCACATTGCTGCTGCCCCAGCTGTTCGCCACCAGATTGATGCCCTCCGTCGTACCGCGAACAAACACCAGCTCTTCGGCGGAGCGGGCGTTAATAAACAGCGAAACGAGCTTGCGCACATTCTCCATTTTTTCCGTAGCCTGAGCGCTCAGCGTATGGATACCGCGGTGGACCGCCGCATAGCCGTGACGGTAGAACTCGGCTTCGGCATCAATCACCTGGTTCGGCTTTTGCGCGCTGGCCGCGCTATCCAGATACGCCAACGGTAAACCATTCACTTCACGCGTCAGAACCGGAAAATCGGCCCGCACTTTTTCAATGGGAAATGTCATGCTACGCCTCCCGGCAAGCGTTGGGCGATCCGTGCCAGTACCTGTTGTTTCAGCGTTTCCTCGCCCAGGGCTTCCGTTAGCTCAGCGGCAAACGCATAGAGAATCATTTGTTGGGCATCTTGCTGGCCGATCCCGCGCGAACGCAAATAGAACATCTGCTCGTCGTCGATCCGCCCTACCGTCGCCCCGTGACTGCATTTCACGTCGTCGGCATAGATTTCAAGCTGCGGCTTGGTATCCACTTCCGCCAGTTTACCGAGCAGCAAATTATTGTTGGTCATCTGGCCATCAGTTTTAATAGCGTGCTGAGCGACGTTGATCAGGCCATTGAATACCGCCCGCCCCTTATCGCTGACGATCGTTTTATGCAGCTGGCGGCTGTTGCAATATCCTTTGTTATGCTCAAGCCAGGTGCGGGTGTCGCAGACTTCATTTTTCACCGGCATTGCCAGGCTGTTGAGCCGAAGCGTGGTGTTTTCGCCGTTAAGCTGGGTGCTGGTGTTATGACGCAGCACCGCATCACCGAGTAAAAAACTGTGGCTGGCGGCCGTGGCATCCGCCCCCAATTGAATGTCATTGTGCGCGAAATGGTGGCTCTGTGGGTTCTCAAACGCCAGTTTGATGTGGCGCAAGTGCGCATTCGCCGCGACATTCATGGTTAAACGTGCGCCAGTGAAATGGCGAAGCTCGCTGAGGCTGACATAGTGTTCAATAACGGTGGCTTCTGCGCCTTCCGCCAGCTCCAGATGGTGGCGATAGTGCGCCGTGTTCACCTCATCGCCCGCCAGCCCCTGGGTAATGTGCAGTAGCAGCAGCGGTTTCGCTGGGCGCTGGTTACGCTTCACCTGAATGTGAGTGACGCTACGCGACAGGCTTTCGGTCAGGTGCAGAAACACTTCCGGTTGGATAGCCGCTGGCAGCATCTGGCGCGCATCGTCAATGGTAATGTCAAAACCACTACCTTCCGCTCTGTCGCTCAGCGTTGGAGAGAATTGCCCGTCGACAAATACCAGTCGTATGGCATCAATTGCCGGCGCTAACGCTTCACACTGGGCTGACGTTATCTCAGTGACATGACTGACAAACTGGCTATTGGTTAACCCCTCCAGCGGCGTGTATTTCCAGTCCTCATGCTTACGCGTTGGCAGCCCCAGACGCAGCATCTGCTGCAGATGCTGCTGGGCATGTTGCGAGCGCGTCTCACCTTGCGTTTCAAACAGATGGTGCCACTGTTGCAGCACGTTACTGCTGTTCGCTAAGCCAGCCATAACCTTGCTCCTCAAGTTGTTTGACCAGCGTAAAATCACCGGACTTCACTATTCGCCCCTGGTAGAGAACGTGAACATAATCGGGTTTGATATAGTCCAGGATGCGTTGATAATGGGTGACGATAATGAATGAACGTTGCCCGTCGCGTAGTGAGTTCACGCCGTCTGCGACGATTTTCAGCGCATCGATATCCAGCCCGGAGTCCGACTCATCCAGAATGCACAACTGAGGCTCCAGCACCGCCATTTGCAATATGTCATTACGCTTTTTCTCACCGCCGGAGAAACCAACGTTGACCGAACGCGTGAGCAAATCTTCCGGCATCTTCAGCAACGCAATTTTTTCTTCCATCAGATCCTGTAAGTCAAACCTGTCCAGCGACTCTTCACCACGGTAGGTGCGCACCGCATTCAGTGCCGTTTGCAGGAAAAACTGATTACTGACGCCGGGGATTTCCACCGGATACTGGAATGCCATAAAGATCCCTTCGCCGGCCCGGTCTTCCGGTGACAGTTCCAGTAAATCCTTACCGTTGAATTCTACCGTCCCGCCGGTGACTTCATAGTCATCACGTCCGGCCAGGGTGGCGGAAAGCGTACTTTTCCCGGAACCATTTGGCCCCATAATGGCGTGCACTTCTCCGGGGCGAATTTCAAGACTCAGCCCACGCAGGATCGCCTTATCTTCCACACTGACCTGTAAATCTTTGATGCTTAACATGTGCTTTCCTTAAATTTTAACCGACGCTGTGTTCAAGACTTATGGCGAGAAGTTTTTGCGCTTCCACAGCAAATTCCAGCGGCAGTTCAGAGAACACGTCTTTACAGAAACCATTCACGATCATCGAAATGGCATCCTCTTCGCTGATACCGCGCTGCAGGCAGTAAAACAGCTGATCTTCGCCAATGCGCGACGTCGTGGCTTCGTGCTCGAGCTGGGCGCTGTTGTTACGACACTCCACATATGGGAATGTGTGCGCTCCGCAATCCGCCCCGATCAGCATCGAGTCACATTGGGTATAGTTGCGGGCGTTGGTGGCGGTCGGCATGATTTTCACTAAACCGCGATAGCTGTTCTGGCTGTGTCCGGCGGAGATCCCTTTCGAGATAATGGTCGATTTGGTGTTTTTACCGATGTGGATCATCTTGGTGCCTGTATCGGCCTGCTGATGACCACTTGTCAGGGCCACGGAGTAGAATTCGCCGATAGAGTTGTCGCCACGCAAAATGCAGCTTGGGTATTTCCAGGTAATGGCCGAGCCGGTTTCCGACTGCGTCCACGACATTTTGCTGTTTTCACCTTCGCACAGAGCGCGCTTGGTGACGAAGTTCAAAATGCCGCCGGTGTTACCATCCCCGGGGAACCAGTTTTGCACCGTCGAGTATTTCACTTCGGCATCTTTGTGGATGATGACTTCTACCACCGCGGCATGCAGCTGGTAGCTGTCGCGCACCGGAGCCGAACAGCCCTCGATATAGCTGACGTAGCTGCCCTCATCCGCGACCAGAATGGTGCGTTCAAACTGCCCGGTTTTTTCCGCATTGATACGGAAATAGGTCGACAGTTCCATGGGGCAACGCACGCCTTTCGGTACATAAATAAACGTGCCGTCAGATGCCACCGCTGCATTCAGCGCGGCAAAGAAGTTGTCATTACCTGGAACCACGGTGCCCAGATATTGTTTTACCAGCTCAGGATGATCGTGAATCGCCTCACCGAACGAACAGAAAATAATGCCCTGTTCCGCCAGTTTGTCGCGATAGGTGGTCGCCACCGATACCGAGTCAAAAATAGCATCAACCGCCACCTCTTTGCCTTCACGGACCGGTACGCCAAGCTGTTCAAAGGCATCCTCAACCTCTTTGCTTAAAAACGCATTCGCCCCCGTTTGCTGCACCGCTCCCGGCTCAGACGCGCAGGTTTCATCGCAGTTACCGCAGGACGGTGCGGAATAATAGCTGTACTCCTGATAATTCAGCTTGTCGTAGTGCGCTTTTAGCCAGTGCGGCTCTTCCATCGTCAGCCATGCCCGAAAGGCATTCAGGCGGAATTCCAGCATCCAGTCGGGTTCATTACGTTTTGCCGAAATCGCGCGCACGACCTCTTCGTTGATCCCTTTCGCCAGCTCATCGGTTTGCAGTTGGGTGAAGAAGCCCTCTTTGTAATTAAGGTGCCCGCCAGCCCAGGTGTTGACATCGTCAGTTGCTTCAGTATTACGAGACATAGTACCGCCTATACCCCAAAACTTTCGCCACAGCCGCATTCGTTCTGGGCTTTCGGGTTATGAAATTTAAATAACTGATTTAATCCTTCGCGAACGAAATCGACTTCTGTGCCGTCGATGAACGGCATCGCCTGTAAAGGCACATACAGTCTGGCGCCATCCGTTTCAAACAGGAGATCGTCTTTTTGGGCCTCGCGCACGGTATCCAGCACGTAGCCGAATCCCGCGCATCCCGTTTGCTTCACGCCCAGGCGCACGCCCAACATGTCGGGTTGCTTTGCCACCAGTTCACGGATATGCGCCGCAGCCGCAGGTGTTAACGTCAGTCCACGCCAGGCAAAATCGTCCGGGTTAAATGTTCCTGAATGCAATTCCATAGGGTTACCTCGAGTCACTAGCTTTTAAGCTATAACAACATGTTAGTGATAATGATTATCACTTCAACCCCTCAACAGCAGGGGCATTCGGGTTAACCGCCCTTTTTGACTACTTTTACTAAGCATAGACCCTGCAGCGAGGGTTTACAGGAATGGAATTATTTGTTCAATGCATTGATTAATAATGGATTATAGAAATCTAATCGTTCAGGCAGGTCAAAGATTAAAAGATGTATAGATAATGTCTATTTAAGGGATAGGTAGGGATAAAAACAGGGAAAACAACTATTCAAATAATATGCTAATGACAAAAAACCCTTAAGTCTGCTTGCTGGCAGGCTTAAGGGTTCCGGCCCCATCCGGCGCTTATCTCCGGCACTCACGATGGCTTAGCTCTTGAAGGGGCGATAAGAATAATCTCATACACCGTTAAGTTTTTTTTAACACAACTTGCGGTTTGACTATTTTGTGAGCACGTTTAGCTACCTTTTTAGCATTGCGCCGCCCCACTAAGCGCATCCAGCAGCAAACGTAGCCCCGCAGGCTGATGCTCCCGAGAAAGGTATAAGCCATAAATTGGTAAGCATTTAGGTTGAAGTTCTGGCAGTAATCGAATTAACGCTCCCTGCGCCAGCCCTTCCTGCGCTTCCAGTTCTGGCACCAACGCGATTCCCATTCCTGCCACCGCCGACTCGCAGAGCAGCGAAGAGATCCCTGCACTCAAATTCCCTTTGATTGCAACGGAGACAGACTGCCCCTGGGCATCCAAAAAGTGCCAGGATTGTCCGGCAAAACCGCTGTAGTACAGGCAATTGTGCCGAGTGAGATCGTCGACTGCCTCAGGCGTGCCATGTTGATGCAGATAATCTGCGGACGCGCAAAGTACCGATTTACAGTCGCCCAACCGACGGGCGATGGTTCCTGGCTCGGGATTATCCGTTATGCGGATCGCCACATCGATGCGTTCCCCCACAAGGCTTACCGGTTGATTATTGATCTCCACCTCAATACGTAATTGCGGATATTGCTCCATAAACGCCGGCAGAACCGGAGCAAGAATATGCATGGCGGTAAAATGGGCGCAGGCCACACGTAGCGTGCCGGAGGGAATTTGCGCGCCACTGGCGGCACCAATATCCAGCGAAAGTTGCGCCAGAGAACGCGTTTTCAGTAATGCCTCTTCACCCGCCGGCGTGATCGTCAAGCGACGCGATGAGCGATGGATAAGCCTTACGCCTGCCCATTTTTCCATCTCGTCGAGGTAGCGACTGACCATCGGACGGGAAAGCCCCAATGCACGTGCAGCGGCGCTCAGACTGCCCAAATCACAGATATGGTTAAATACCGTTGCCGCCATCACTCTGTCCATTGCATCCCATCCGATCGTTTTATGAAACTCAGCATGTCCTAATGAGGGAATTCTAACAGATACGAATATGCTTAAAATACGGGAACTATCAAAAGACAATTCCCTGCATAAGGTTACCTGGTATGAAAGTTAAATCTCTGGCCCTGCTGTTACCTCTGTTTTCGTCTTCAGCTTTCGCCGCACCGCTACAGCTGGACGTCTATAATCCGCAGGAGAAGGGTATTTTCCCGGTCTCTTCGACGCTGGTGTCTGGCCCCAAAGAGGCGATTTTGTTTGACGCCCAGTTCAGCACCAAAGATGGCGAACAGCTGGTGCAGATGATTCGCGCCAGCGGTAAAACGCTGAAGGCTATCGTGATCACTTCCGGCGATCCGGATTTCTATTTCGGTCTGCAACCCATCGTCAACGCTTTCCCACAGGTAAAAGTTCTGGCAACACCGCAGGTGGTAGACCATATCCGCGCCACCAAAGAGGCCAAACTGCAATTCTGGGGCCCGCAAATGAAGGACGGCGCGCCAACATCGCTCACTGTTCCGCAGGCGACGACGCAAACGCAGTTCACGGTTGATGGTGAACCGCTGGAACTGCGTCACTCCAACGATTATGCAGCGTATATCTGGATCCCGGCGAATCGGGCCATTATTGGCGGCACAGGCGTGGCTTCAGGTATTCACGTCTGGACGGCGGATACACAATCTGAAGAACAGCGTAGTACATGGCGTAACGTACTGAGCGAAATGCAGAGCTTACAGCCCACTCAAGTGGTCCCGGGTCATTACATTGGCGAACGCCCAACCGGCGATAAAGCTATTCGCTTCACCCAGGACTATTTGCAGTCGTTTGAGCAGGTGTTAGGGGCGAAGAAAGGATCGGATTATGTGATTAAAACCATGACGGCAGCATGGCCAGGTCTGGCGGACGCAAGCTCGCTGGAACTAAGTGCGAAGGTTAACAGCGGTGAGATGAAGTGGTAATGAAGATTTAAGGCAAAAATAACCCCGAACACGTGTCGGGGTTTCGTTACGATAAGCATACCGGAATCAATGAACGCCCATGCGCCAGGCAAAATAGATCTCTTCTTTCAGTTCCATCGAGGAGAGCGCCAGTAAATCAGCAAACTCCAGTTCGAGCTGTTTCAGCCTTTTCAGGTACTGAGCCGGTGAAAGATCGGTTTTATCACGACGTAAAAATTCTATTGCCAGTTGGGCAGGGTCTAATTGGGTAGACATATCATCCTCGCTTGTGTTCAAAACCTGCACAGTATAACACCATTCCCTGTGCAGATAATGACCAAAAGCAATATGCATCACAAAATTGCGGTCGTCAGACGCGAAGTACAGCACAATCGTCCCTGCTCATCGAAGATCTCTATTTGCCAAACCTGGTGACGAGAGCCGGTATGTAACGCGCGACATACGCCCCTGACGTGCCCTTCCCGCGCAGAACGGATATGGTTGGCGTTGATCTCCAGGCCCACCACTTTCTGCTCACCCTGAGTACACAGGTATCCCGCTACCGAACCAATACTTTCCGCCAGCACCACGGATGCGCCGCCGTGCAGCAACCCAAAGGGTTGTTTGGTGCGATGGTCCACCGGCATTGTAGCTTCCAGCGTATCGTCACCAATGTGCACAAAACGAATATCTAGCAACCCAACCATATTTCCTTCACCCATGGCATTGAGCGCCTCGAGTGTGACTTCACGTTTCCAGATCATCCTATAATCTCCAGCAGTGCCTGTAATGGGTGGCGAACGCCCGTACCTTCAACGCGTTTAACCTGACTGCGACAGGAGTACCCGGTAGCCAGACAACGGTTACGTGGCAATCGTTGCATTGCCTGGTGCCATGATAACTCATAGATCCCCAATGAGTTTTGGTGATTCTTCACTTCGTGGCCGTAGGTGCCAGCCATACCACAGCATCCCACGCTGACGTTCTCCAGCTTTGCGCCAAAGCGAGCAAAAATAGCCGCCCACTGTGCAGGCGCGCCCGGCAAGGCCGTCACTTCGGTACAGTGACCAAAGAAATACCACGGTTCACCGCCAACAGCGACTGGCTGCTGTGCTTCCACAGCTTTCGATAACCATTCGTTGGCTAGCAACACATGGAAATCCCCCCGTTGTTCACCCAGCACCATCTTGTATTCATCGCGATAACAAAGCACCAGCGCCGGATCAACACCCACCATCGGAATATTCAGCTTCGCTACCCGGTTAAGAAACTCGGATGTCTTTTTCGCCGTTTTGGCAAAACGGTTTAAGAAGCCTTTAATGTGCTGCGCCTTGCCGTTTGGCGAAAACGGCAGCAGTACCGGCTGCATGCCCAGCTTCTCTACCAGACGTATAAAGTCAGCAACCACCTGCGCATCGTAATAGCTGGTGAAAGGGTCCTGCACCACCAGCACCGTACGGGCTTTTTGCTCAAGGCTGAGTAATTCGAGCTGTTCCAACGTCATATTGGCGGAGCGATGCCCCACCAGTTGGCGTTGCAGCGACGGTGCAGACAACAGAGGTAAATCAACCATTCCAATGTGCTTTTTAGCCAGGTTTCGCACCAGCGGCTGGTTGATGAAGAAGTTAAACGTTTTGGGCGCTCGTGCCATTAACGGCGCATAGCTCTCAACGGTCGCCACCATGTGATCGCGCAACGGGCGCAGATAACGCGTGTGGTACAGCTGGAGGAAGCGCGAACGGAACTCCGGTACATCAATTTTAATTGGACACTGGGTGGAACAGGCTTTACACGCCAGGCAACCTGACATCGCCTCTTTTACTTCGTGTGAGAAATCGTATTCACCCTTGCGCGCATGCCAGCTGTTGCGGGTACGGGCAATCAGCGAACGTAAACTGGCGCGTTTTTCCGGTAGCTCTTTTTCCAGCTGTATTGGGTCAATCCCGCGATCCGCTAACAAACGCAGCCATTCACGCACTAACGTGGCTCGCCCTTTTGGCGAATGAATACGGTTGAGGCTGATTTTCATCGACGGACACATAGGGCTTTTCGCATCGAAGTTAAAGCATAACCCGTTGCCGTTACACTCCATTGCCCCGCGCCACTCCTGGCGTACGGCCAGAGGGATCTGACGGTCATACGTTCCGCGTTTCACCGCGTCCACTTTCATCATCGGCGCATCTACGTCTTCCGGTGGACAGATTTTCCCAGGATTCAGCCGGTTTTGCGGATCAAACACCGATTTCACTTTGCGCAGTTCGCGATACAGCTCCTCGCCGAAGAACGCCGGGCTATATTCTGCACGAAAACCTTTCCCATGCTCGCCCCACAGCAAACCGCCATATTTCGCCGTCAGCGCCACAACATCATCAGAAATGCGTTTCATCAGCACTTCCTGCTGCGGGTCACACATATCCAACGCCGGTCTGACATGCAGCACGCCTGCGTCTACGTGACCAAACATGCCGTAACTCAGGGCGTGGCTGTCGAGTAGCGCGCGGAACTCGGCAATATAGTCCGCCAGATGCTCCGGCGGAACGCAGGTATCCTCGGCGAACGGAATTGGCTTCGCGGAACCTTTTGCATTGCCCAGCAGACCGACTGCCTTTTTGCGCATGGCGTAAATTCGTTCGACTCCCGCCAGTTCGGTACACAGCTGCCAGCCAATGACACCCGCTTCCTGACGAGCGATTAAGCCATCCAGACGTTCACACAGTGCGCTGACCTGCGAATTAATCAATACTTCGTCGTCACCGGCAAACTCTACAATGTTCAGACCCAGCATCTCTTTATCAGGTACATCGGTAATCAATTCACTTACCGAGTGCCAGACGATATCTTCCCGCGCCAGATTGAGTACTTTGGAGTCAACAGTTTCTACCGACAATGCGCGTGCTTCCACCATCACCGGCGCATTACGCAACGCCGAGTCGAAAGAGTCGTACTTGACGTTAACCAGTTGTCTGACTTTTGGCAGCGGCGTGATATCCAGACGGGCTTCGGTGATAAACGCCAGCGTACCTTCAGAGCCGGTGAGAATGCGGGTTAAATCAAATTCGGTCATCTCATCGTTAAAGACGTGCCGTAGATCGTACCCGGTCAGGAAGCGATTAAGTTTCGGGAATTTATCCATGATCAGCTGTCGGTTATCACGACAACGTTCATAAACGGTCTTATAGATGCGGCCAATGGTGGTATTGCTTTTCCCCAGCATTTCGGCAAGCTCGATCGGCATTGGCTGAGTATCAAGAATATCGCCGCCCATCAGCACCGCACGGATGCCCAACACATGATCGGAAGTTTTACCGTAAACCAACGATCCTTGCCCGGACGCATCGGTGTTGATCATCCCGCCGAGCGTTGCCCGGTTACTGGTGGATAATTCCGGGGCAAAGAAATAGCCGTAAGGCTTCAGAAACTGGTTGAGCTGATCTTTTATCACCCCGGCTTCTACCCGCACCCAACCTTCTTGCGGGTTGATTTCAATAATGCGGCTCATATAGCGGGACATATCAACAATAATGCCCTGGTTCAGCGCCTGACCGTTGGTCCCGGTGCCGCCGCCGCGCGGGGTAAAAATCAACGACGAGAAAAGCGGTTCTGCCGCCAGACGGGCGATTAGCGCCACATCTGCGGTTGAACGAGGGAAAACGACAGCATCAGGTAGCAGCTGATAAATACTGTTATCCGTCGACATTGTCAGACGATCGGCATAGCTCGTTGCCGTATCGCCCGTAAATCCTTGCTGCTCCAGCGCCTGCAAAAAGTTGAGCACCAGTTGAACGACACCTGGTGCCTGAGAAATTTGTGGAATCATTATAGTGACCCTTTCCTGCGGTCTGTGTTGTGAATTTAATCGTTTGCGTGTTGCTTTGTTTGTTGTATCACATTTTTTTCTAATACGCTCAGCAGATTTACAGGCAGAATCCGCCTGTTCAAAACCGCTGAAATTGCTCATCATTACAGGGTGTGATTTAAGTATTCACGTCGCGTCAACGTTCTGGCGCAAAGACAAAGGTGAAAAGTATTTATGGTAAATTTCCGTCAGCCCAGGGATATTGCACAAGTGCTGCTATCGGTGCTGTTTTTAGCCATCCTGATTGTGGCCTGTCTCTGGATTGTTCAGCCCTTTATCCTCGGTTTTGCCTGGGCAGGCACGATTGTCATTGCAACCTGGCCTATCCTGCTACGCTTACAAAAATTGCTCTGGGGACGCCGTTCACTTGCCGTACTGGTGATGACACTGTTGCTGGTGCTGTTGTTCATCATCCCCATCGCGCTGCTGGTTAACAGCATCGTCGATGGCAGTGGGCCGCTGATCCATGCCGTAACCGCAGGTGATATGACACTACCGGATCTGGCATGGTTGAACAGCATTCCACTGGTGGGTGCCAAAATGTATGGCGCATGGCACAGCTTACTGGATATGGGCGGTTCGGCGATTATGGCCAAGGTTCGTCCTTATATCGGCACCACCACCACCTGGTTCGTCGGTCAGGCCGCGCATATCGGCCGCTTTATGATGCACTGTGGCCTGATGCTGCTGTTCAGTGCCCTGTTGTACTGGCGCGGTGAACAAGTCGCATTAGGTATTCGTCACTTCGCCTGCCGTCTTGCCTCAAAACGTGGAGATGCTGCCATTCTGCTGGCAGCACAAGCCATTCGCGCCGTCGCATTAGGCGTTGTGGTCACCGCTCTGGTACAGGCAGTGCTCGGGGGTATTGGTCTGGCGGTAACCGGTGTGCCGTATGCCACACTGCTGGCGGTATTGATGATCCTGTCATGTCTGGTGCAACTGGGGCCGCTACCGGTACTGATTCCGGCCATTATCTGGCTATACTGGACGGGGGATTCAACCTGGGGCACCGTGCTGCTGGTGTGGAGCGGCGTGGTCGGAACACTGGATAACGTGATTCGACCGATGCTGATTCGCATGGGTGCCGATTTGCCACTGCTCCTGATTCTCTCCGGAGTCATCGGCGGATTGATTGCCTTCGGCATGATTGGTCTGTTTATCGGTCCAGTAGTACTGGCCGTTTCCTGGCGTCTGTTCTCCGCCTGGGTAAACGAAGCCCCTGCGCCAGGTACCAATCCGGATGAAATCCTCGAAGAAATTGCTGAAATCGAACGCAATAAGTAATCCAACATCAGGCGGCAACGCCGCCTGATTGTTTAACAATACTAATCAATCCCTCCCTCTTACGGGATTAGAACCAACTTCTTCCCTCTTTCAATACTCATTTGTGTCGCAAATTCTTTACAGTTTTTAAACTATTGAGATGAATCTGATCGACGTAAAAAATCAGTATGCCTACTATTAGCCCATGGCTTTAGATCAACACATTGATTTATAAGCATGGAAATCCCCTGAGTGAAACAACGAATTGCTGTGTGTAGTCTTTGCCCATCTCCCACGATGGGCTTTTTTTTGTCCTTCGCGCGCCACTCCACCAACCTTAACGCACCAACACATTATCTTCCCCGTCAAGGACCAAATAATATTGCACAAAATACTGTGACTCTCTTCAAGCCGAAATATCCACAGCAATGTTATTACTATTCCACCGTCTTTTATGAAGCGACCAAATAATGAACGCATTAGAGCTACAGGCGATCCGCCATATTTTTGCTATGACGGTGGAAGAAAGCGCCAGGTATATCGCGCGCGATGACAATGTTGTCGCCTGGCAACAATGGGAAAAGGGTGAAAGAGAAATTCCAGACGACATTGTCCGCATTTGTTCAGAAATGAAAGCCAAGAGGAAGTTAAGAATTAATGCAATTATCGACAAAATAAATAACCGCATTGGTAATAACACCATGCGTTTTTTCCCCGATCTGAACGCTTTTCAGGCGGTTTATCACCACGATGGTTTTCTCGACTGGAAAATCTATCAGTCGGCAGCTGTTGAACTCTATGCTCACGATCTCGAGCGTATGTGTTAAGAGATCGCAACGCCATACCTATTTAGCCTCTTCGCTGAGTAACACATTATGAAAAACACCTATTTCTCCACTGCGATAGGGCTGTACCTAAATTACCTGGTGCACGGCATGGGGGTCATTCTGATGAGCCTCAATATGTCTTCACTGGAACAACAGTGGCAAACCAATACCGCGGGCGTCTCGATTGTTATTTCCTCACTCGGTATCGGCCGCTTAAGCGTTTTATTAGTAGCAGGGATGCTTTCCGATAGCTATGGTCGCAGACCATTTATTATCCTTGGTATGACCTGCTACCTGATTTTCTTTATTGGCATCATAAATACTCACAGTATTTTTCTTGCCTATGCTTTTGGTTTTTTAGCGGGAATGGCAAACAGTTTTCTCGATGCCGGAACCTATCCCAGCCTGATGGAGGCATTCCCCCGCTCACCCAGCACGGCCAATATTTTGATAAAAGCCTTCGTCTCCAGCGGTCAGTTCCTGCTGCCAATGATTATCAGTCTGCTGGTATGGGCCGAACTTTGGTTTGGCTGGTCCTTCCTGCTGGCGGCAGCCGTTATGATACTCAACGGTGTGTTTTTATTTCGCTGTCGGTTTCCGCCACATCCCGGGCCTCATACCGTCATCCGGGCTCAACCGGCTGAACGGGAAACCGGACAACCTGAACATCGTTGCTCCCTGCTCGACCTTGCCAGTTACACCCTGTACGGCTACATCGCAATGGCGACATTTTACCTGGTAAGCCAGTGGCTGGCGCAATACGGACAGTTTGTCGCCGGAATGCCCTATACGTTATCTATCAAACTGTTAAGCATTTATACCTGCGGCTCTCTACTGTGCGTGCTGATCACCGCCCCGCTGGCGCGAAAAGCAGAACGCGCGACATCGATGCTGATGCTGTATACGTTTATCTCATTTGTCGCACTGCTGATGGTTTGTCTGCATCCGACACCTATCGTTGTCATTATCTTTGCGTTTGTCATCGGTTTTTCTTCCGCAGGGGGCGTTGTGCAAATCGGTTTAACGCTGATGGCCGCACGCTTTCCGCATGCGAAGGGCAAAGCGACCGGTATTTACTACAGCGCGGGCAGCATTGCGACCTTCACCATTCCATTGATAACAGCAAAACTCTCTGAAACCAGTATTGCTCACATCATGTGGTTTGATACTGGCATAGCCGCTGTTGGATTCCTGTTGGCGTTGTTTATTGGTTATCGCAGCCACATCACGTCAAAACATCAGCTAAAGATGATACAAGCCGTAAAATAAGCGTGGATGCAATATTGTTCCCCTCTTCTGCAAAATAATTGACTTCAGTTTTAAAACATCAGCAAAACACCGGCCGGCAGAGTTCGATTTCACAGTGTGTTATGCAATATACCTGGTAACTTAAACGCCATGCTATGTAGGTTCTGTGGCTGCCGCCCAGTATATTAATTACAAGGTCGCCGCAATTTAAACAATATCGACGAGCACAGAACAATTTTAAAATCCGCAAGGAGTTGTGAAAATGTCTCAAAGCAAGACCTTTAATACGCCATTTCTTTTGGCGATAATCTGTATTTATTTAAGTTATTTCCTACACGGCATTAGCGTCATTACACTGGCGCAAAATATGACCTCTCTTGCAGAAAAGTTTTCCACCGACAATGCAGGAATTGCCTATTTGATTTCAGGCATTGGTCTGGGGCGACTGGTGAGCATCTTATTCTTTGGCGTGCTCTCAGATAAATTTGGTCGTCGGGCTATCATTCTGTTAGGCGCTATTCTTTATATACTGTTCTTCTTCGGTATTCCCGCCAGCCC
The DNA here is from genome assembly GCF_004322975.1 of Citrobacter sp. ABFQG. Lineage (NCBI taxonomy): Bacteria > Pseudomonadati > Pseudomonadota > Gammaproteobacteria > Enterobacterales > Enterobacteriaceae > Citrobacter > Citrobacter sp. ABFQG. The sequence goes on along the minus strand of NZ_CP036435.1, from coordinate 2,883,501 downwards.
TAATCTGATGATTGCCTTTATTCTGGCCGTTTGCGTTGGCGTGGCAAACTCGGCACTGGATACCGGCGGGTACCCGGCGTTAATGGAATGCTTCCCTAAAGCCTCTGGCTCAGCCGTTATCCTGGTGAAAGCTATGGTCTCGTTTGGGCAGATGATCTACCCCATCGTCGTCAGCACCATGCTGCTCAACCATATCTGGTACGGTTATGCGGTCATTATCCCGGGTGCGTTGTTTGTCGTCATTACCTTGATGCTGCTAAGAAGTCGCTTCCCTGGCCAGATGGTGGATGCTGGCATCGCGAAAGATCTGCCACAGATGAACAGTAAACCGTTGGTCTGGCTGGAAGGTGTGGCATCCGTCATGTTTGGTGTTGCTGCCTTTTCGACTTTTTACGTCATCGTGGTCTGGATGCCAAAATATGCGATGGCCTTTGCCGGCATGGCAGAATCTGACGCACTGAAGACAATCTCTTACTACAGTATGGGATCATTGGTCTGCGTATTTATTTTTGCCGCTCTGTTAAAAAAATGGGTTCGGCCTATTTGGGCAAATGTGTTTAACGCCGGGCTGGCAACCATCACCGCAGCCGTCATCTACTTATATCCCTCTCCGCTGGTGTGTAACGTCGGTTCATTTCTCATTGGATTCTCTGCCGCTGGCGGTATTTTACAGCTCGGTGTCTCGGTGATGTCTGAATTCTTTCCCAAGAGCAAAGCCAAAGTCACCAGTATTTATATGATGATGGGTGGCGTAGCCAACTTTATTATCCCATTAATCACCGGATACCTCTCTAACATTGGTCTGCAGTACATCATTTTGCTGGACTTTGCATTTGCTCTGCTGGCCTTCATCACCGCCATCATCGTCTTTATTCGTTACTACCGCGTATTTGATATCCCCAAAAATGATGTGCGGTTGGGCGAACGTTATTTTCAATAAATTGTTTAGAAGGAGTATCAAATGGACGTAACTGCTAAATATGAACTAATTGGATTGATGGCCTACCCTATCAGACACAGTCTGTCGCCTGAAATGCAAAATAAGGCATTAGAAAAAGCGGGATTGCCATTCACTTATATGGCATTTGAAGTCGATAACTCAACGTTTGCTAATGCAATTGCCGGGCTGAAGGCCTTAAAGATGCGTGGTACAGGGGTCTCAATGCCCAACAAGCAGCTAGCATGTGAATATGTTGATGAATTAACACCTGCCGCCAAACTGGTCGGTGCAATTAATACTATCGTCAATGATGATGGTTACCTGCGTGGTTACAATACCGATGGCACGGGTCATATTCGTGCAATTAAGGAAAGTGGTTTCGATATCAAAGGTAAAACCATGGTACTGTTGGGCGCAGGCGGTGCGTCGACAGCCATTGGTGCACAGGCAGCGATTGAAGGCATCAAAGAAATTAAACTCTTTAACCGCCAGGATGAGTTTTTTGCCAAAGCGCAGGAGTTTGCCAAACGCGTCAATGAAAACACCGACTGCGTGGTCACTGTTATCGATCTCGCCGATCGTCAGGCTTTTGCTGACGCACTTGCCAGCGCGGATATTTTAACCAACGGAACAAAAGTCGGCATGAAGCCGCTGGAAAATGAATCTCTCGTGACCGACGCTTCCCTGCTACGTCCGGAACTGCTGGTAACCGAATGCGTCTACAACCCGCATATGACCAAATTATTGCAGCAGGCACAAAGTGCTGGTTGCAAAACAATTGATGGTTACGGCATGTTGTTATGGCAAGGGGCTGAACAGTTCAAGCTCTGGACCGGGAAAGATTTCCCGCTGGAGTATGTGAAACAGGTTATGGGTTTTGCCGCCTGACGGGCAAGCATTTGTAGAATAGTTAAAGGGTAATCAATGAAAACCGTAACCGTAAGAAATCTCGTTATTGGCGATGGTGCGCCGAAGATCATTGTGTCGCTGATGGGTATAGACATCGCAACGGTAAAAAGCGAAGCGCTGGCCTATCGCGAAGCGGATTTCGACATTCTGGAATGGCGCGTTGACCATTTCGGCGATGTCTCTTCCACAGATGCCGTGCTGGAAGCGGCTCGCGCCATCCGCGATGTGATAGCGGACAAACCGCTACTTTTCACCTTCCGCAGCGCCAAAGAAGGCGGTGAACAGGCACTGTCTGTCGAAAACTATATTGCACTTAACCGCGCGGCGGTAGACAGCGGTCTGGTGGATATGATCGATCTGGAACTGTTTACCGGAGACGAACTGGTCAAAGCGACCGTCGAGCATGCGCACGCGAAAAATGTCTTTGTGATTATGTCCAATCACGATTTTCATAAGACACCAGCTGCAGAAGAGATTGTCCAGCGCCTGCGTAAAATGCAGGAACTAGGCGCAGACATCCCCAAAATTGCCTTGATGCCGCAAAATAAAGCGGATGTTCTGACGCTGCTTAGCGCCACGCTGGAAATGCAAGAACGCTATGCCGATCGCCCGATAATCACCATGTCGATGGCTAAAACAGGGGTGATTTCACGTCTGTCTGGTGAAGTTTTCGGTTCAGCGGCAACCTTTGGGGCAGTAAAAAAAGCCTCCGCCCCAGGACAAATTTCGGTCACCGACCTGCGTACTGTATTGACAATATTGCATCAGGCTTAATTACAGATATATCCATATTAATATCAGTAATGCCCTATCCCAGATATTCGTCTAACCACGGATATCTGGCCGATGATTAAACGTTATTAAATAACTCACAATATTATTGTCGAATATAGCGACAGGTAGTCGCACGCATATAATCTGGAGTTCACATGAAATTTTCAAGACCAAATCGTATAGATGGTCGGGTACCCGTATTATCCGCAGCAGATGCAGTTAATTATATTCCTGATGAAGCAACTCTTTGTGTATTAGGTGCAGGTGGCGGTATTCTCGAAGCAACAACATTAATTAACGCGCTGGCTGAAAAATATAAAAACTCTCAGTCACCACGAAATCTAGCGTTGATTAGCCCTACAGGTCTGGGTGACCGTGCCGACCGGGGAATTAGCCCGCTGGCACAGGAAGGCTTAGTCAAATGGGCATTATGCGGACACTGGGGACAATCACCACGAATCTCCGACTTGGCGGAACAAAATAAAATTGCCGCCTATAACTATCCTCAGGGCGTATTAACCCAAACCCTGCGTGCATCGGCAGCCCACCAGCCTGGGATCCTCAGTGATATCGGCATCGGTACATTTGTTGACCCTCGCCAACAGGGCGGTAAGCTGAATGAAGTGACCACCGAAGATCTGATCAAATTGGTGGAAATTGATAACAAAGAGTACCTGTATTACAAAGCCATTGCGCCAAACATCGCCTTTATTCGCGCCACCACCTGTGACAGCGAAGGCTATGCCACCTTTGAAGATGAAGTTATGTATCTTGATGCGCTGGTGATTGCCCAGGCCGTACACAATAACGGCGGCATCGTTATGATGCAGGTGCAAAAAATGGTGAAGAAAGCCACTTTGCATCCGAAGTCGGTACGTATTCCCGGCTATCTGGTCGATATTGTGGTCATCGACCCCGACCAAACGCAACTGTACGGTGGTGCGCCGGTTAACCGCTTTATCTCTGGCGATTTTGTGCTCGATGACAGCCAACAAACTGCCCTGCCGCTCAATCAGCGTAAACTGGTGGCCCGACGCGCCCTGTTTGAAATGCGCAAAGGTGCGGTCGGCAACGTTGGCGTAGGTATTGCCGATGGCATTGGTCTCGTCGCGCGCGAAGAAGGCTGTGCTGACGATTTTATTCTGACAGTCGAAACGGGTCCGATTGGCGGCATCACCTCTCAAGGCATTGCTTTCGGTGCCAACGTCAACACTCGCGCCATTCTGGATATGACGTCCCAGTTTGACTTCTATCACGGTGGCGGGCTGGATGTGTGCTATTTAAGTTTTGCCGAAGTGGATCGCCACGGCAACGTCGGCGTACACAAATTCAATGGCAAAATCATGGGTACCGGCGGTTTTATCGATATTAGCGCCACTTCCAAAAAAATTATTTTCTGCGGCACGTTAACTGCCGGAAGTCTGAAAACGGAAGTTGCGGACGGTAAGTTAAATATCGTGCAGGAAGGTCGGGTGAAAAAATTCGTTAATGAATTACCTGAAGTGACTTTCAGCGGAAAAATTGCCCTCGAACGTGGACTTGATGTGCGTTACATCACTGAACGCGCTGTATTTACGTTAAAAGCAGATGGTCTTCATTTAATCGAAATTGCACCGGGAGTCTCTTTACAGGAAGACATCCTGGACAAAATGGATTTCACACCGATTATTTCCCCAGACCTGAAATTGATGGACGAAAGATTATTTATCGATGCCTCGATGGGCTTTGTATTACCCGACGCAGCCAATTAAAAGGAGTACCCTGATAAACTTTTCATTAACTGAAGAACAAGAACTGTTGCTTGCCAGCATTCGTGAGCTGATTACCAGCAATTTCCCGGAGGAGTATTTCCGTACCTGCGATCAGACGGCGACTTATCCGAAGGAATTTATGCGAGCCCTTGCGGACAACGGCATTTCGATGCTGGGCGTTCCGGAAGAGTTTGGCGGCATACCGGCTGATTACGTCACCCAGATGCTGGCGCTGATGGAAGTGTCAAAATGTGGCGCGCCCGCTTTTTTGATCACTAACGGTCAGTGCATCCACAGCATGCGACGTTTTGGCTCCGCCGAGCAGCTGCGTAAAACAGCAGAAAGCACCATGGAAACGGGCGATCCGGCGTATGCGCTGGCATTAACCGAGCCGGGAGCAGGCTCCGATAATAATAGTGCCACCACCAGCTACACCCGCAAAAATGGCAAGGTGTATCTCAACGGGCAAAAAACGTTTATCACTGGCGCTAAAGAGTATCCATACATGCTGGTACTGGCTCGCGACCCGGAGCCGAAAGATCCGAAGAAAGCCTTTACGTTGTGGTGGGTGGATTCTAAGAAACCGGGCATTAAGGTTAACCCGCTGCATAAAATCGGCTGGCACATGTTAAGCACCTGCGAAGTCTATCTTGATGACGTTGAAGTGGACGAAAGCGATATGGTCGGCGAAGAAGGCATGGGCTTCCTCAACGTAATGTACAACTTCGAAATGGAACGCCTGATCAACGCCGCGCGCAGCACGGGTTTTGCCGAATGCGCCTTCGAAGATGCCGCCCGCTACGCTAACCAGCGCATCGCATTTGGTAAGCCGATCGGTCATAACCAGATGATCCAGGAAAAACTGGCGCTGATGGCAATCAAAATTGAAAACATGCGCAATATGGTGCTGAAGGTCGCCTGGCAGGCCGATCAGGAACAGTCGCTGCGAACCAGTGCGGCACTGGCAAAACTGTATTGTGCACGTACGGCAATGGAAGTGATTGACGACGCAATTCAGATCATGGGCGGACTGGGTTACACCGATGAAGCACGCGTATCCCGATTCTGGCGCGATGTCCGCTGTGAGCGCATTGGCGGTGGTACCGATGAAATCATGATTTACGTCGCCGGTCGCCAAATCCTAAAGGATTATCAGAATAAGTAAGCGGTATAACTGACCGGATAGCGCAGATACGCTATCCGGGACGGTGCGGGAGAATCAAACTTCAGGCATCAAGCATTCCTGCTCAGCAAGGTTATTTTTAAACTGCTTACGATAATCGCTGGGCGTACACCCCACATGCCGCTGAAAAAGTTTGGCAAAATGATCGACGTTTTCATACCCTACCCGCCACGAAATTTCCGCCAACGAGGCCTCCGTATTGGTCAGGGAAAATTTCGCTTCTGTCATTCGCCGTTGAATAACATAATTGATGGGTGATATACGATACTCGCGGGTAAATTCATGGCAGATATAGCTCACGCTGGCGCGGAATTTTTTAGATAACTGTTCGAGAGTAATTTTTTCGCGGAAGTTGTTATTTAAATAGACCAATACATCTTTAATTAAGACATCTTTTTTAATATATCCCTGTTCAGAGCGGTAAGCATTTTTAAAGTTTTCGTAATATAACACGGTTAATGCATACGCGAATGCGTCATAAGCGGAAGACGTCAGGTTGTTCTTGCTCTGCGGGAGCATCACCCCCAGCTCATTAAAAATACTCTTAATAACCTCTTTACCCTGGCTGACGCTAATGACCGGACACGAGTGCATCTGCAATAGCTGATTGTCCTGCCAACTGTTAAACCGGAAACCGTAGAGTGCGCAGGTGTAAGTGGTAGCAGGTGCGCTGCTATCAGATGCAACCGCATGCAATCGCCCTTGCTCAATCACCACAATGTCCCCGGCATGCGCGACATACAGCGAAGAGTCGATGATTAATCTTGCAACCCCCTTTTTAACATAGATAAGCTCCGTTTCATTATCATGAACATGATGTCCGGACTCCCAGTTAGGATCATCGCTAATGACGAATCGGGAAAATCTCGGCGTTTTCCCCTGCTCAAAAAGGGTCTCAATGGCATTATCAAAGCAGCGTTGATACATGACAACCTCCACCTAAAGGCAGTAATTTTGTGAATAATGAATATCGAAAAGTGAAAACGATAATAACGTTATACAACGTTATTCCTTGCTGGCGAAACAAAATTATTTGCGTCGACTGCAAGATGATACCTCCTGCCTCATTGCGTTGTTTTCCACGTTTATTTCCGTTTGATAAAAAACGAAAAGAATAAATGTTATTAATTCAACATTAACAATTTACATATCAGAAACAATTTAAGCGTAAAAACGATAAAAAACATGATGCATTTCGCAATTATCCTTCCCTGGTTTGTTTGCTCTTTTTTCTCTTCAGTACACAAGGCCGAGCTCTCGTTTATAAAACAAGCATTCCCGCAGCACTTTTTTTGCAAGATTGTTGGGAATGAAAACAGATTGCCCCGTCGAAAACTGTCCCCTCTCTGCCGCAAACTATTTTCAGTTAATTTTCCCTACTGTGGATGACTGGAGATGCCATGAAAATAATAACCTGCTTTAAGTTGGTGCCTGAAGAACAGGACATTGTTGTTACCCCACAGCATTCGCTTAACTTTGACCGGGCCGATGCCAAAATCAGCCAGTTTGATCTGAATGCGATTGAGGCCGCGGCGCAACTGAGTGCGGAGGGTGATGAAATCGTCGCTTTAACCGTGGGCGGATCGCTACTGCAAAATTCCAAAGTGCGTAAAGACGTGCTGTCACGTGGACCGGACAGTTTGTTCATGGTGCAGGATCCGCAATTGGAGCATTCATTGCCCCGCGACACCGCTCAAGCGCTGGCCTGCGCGGCCAAAAATATGAATTTCGACCTGATGCTGTTCGGAGAAGGATCGGGGGATATCTATGCCCAACAGGTTGGCTTACTGGTTGGCGAACTGTTGCAACTCCCGGTGATTAACGCCGTCAGCAACATCCAACGTAACGGCGACCGCATTGTGGTTGAGCGCGTGCTGGAAGACGAGGTTGAAGTGATCGACCTGCCGCTCCCCGCCGTACTCTGCGTAACCTCGGATATCAACACGCCGCGTATTCCCTCAATGAAAGCCATTCTCGGCGCGGGTAAAAAGCCCGTCACACCATGGCAAGCCAGCAATATTGGCTGGACGCCTGCGTCACCGTTAGCGGAACTGGTAAGCCTCACTGTACCGCCACAAACAGAACGTAAGCACATCATTCTGGAAAATGACTCGGCTGAAGCCATTGCCGAACTGGCTGAACACCTTAAAAAAGCCCTGAACTAAGCTCAACGGAGAGAAATTGTCATGAGTAAATTAGCTAACGTATGGGTGTTCAGCGATAACGTAGAACGCTACGCAGAATTAATGACCGGCGCACGTCAGTGGGGTGAGCATGTCCATCTTATTGTACAAGGCAGCGAACAGGCTAATCAGGTTAAACCTCTGGGTGCCGATGAAATAATCGTGCTCGAAGCCCCCTCCGGTTTACAGCGTGTAGAAAATTACGCCGAAACCATCGCGGCGCTGATGCAAGAACACGCCGGAATGCTGTTGATGTCAGCCACAAAGCGCGCGAAATCACTTGGGGCACGGTTAAGCATCCAACTCAATGCCGCGATGGTGAACGACGCAATATCGGTGACTCTTGAGGATGGCACAGTGTTCGCAGAGCACCGAATGTATGGTGGGCTGGCATTCGGCAAAGAAAAAATCAAAAGCGCGCTGGCAATTATCACTCTTGCCCCTGGCCTGCTTGAACCTGTAGCGGAAAACGCCTCGCACAACTGCCCTGTTGTCCTAGCAGCTTACATCGCACCGCTTCATGAAATTATGTGCCAGGAACGTCGCGCTAAATCCGTGAGCAGCGTGGACCTCAGTAAAGCCAAACGTGTGGTTGGCGTGGGTCGCGGCCTGGTTGCGCAACACGATCTGGAGATGGTGCATCAGTTGGCATCGGTACTGGGGGCAGAAGTGGGCTGCTCGCGCCCGATCGCCGAAGGCGAAAACTGGATGGAGCGCGAACGCTACATTGGCGTTTCTGGTGTGTTACTGAAGTCAGACCTTTATCTGACGTTGGGCATTTCAGGACAAATTCAGCATATGGTCGGTGGTAACGGCGCGAAAGTCATTGTTGCTATCAACAAAGACAAGAAAGCCCCTATTTTCAATTATGCCGATTACGGCCTGGTAGGCGACATCTACAAAGTTGTTCCGGCCCTTATCGAACATCTCAGCCGCTAATCCCCCCATTTAACGCACATCTCCCGCTGCCCTTGCAGCGGGAAAGGAGCATAAAGCATGTCAGATGAAAAATTTGATGCCATTGTGGTCGGTGCTGGCGTGGCGGGTACGGTTGCAGGCTACGTTATGGCTCAGGCCGGACTGGACGTGCTGGTCATTGAGCGCGGAAACAGTGCAGGCAGTAAAAATATGACCGGCGGAAGACTCTATGCGCATAGCCTTGAGCGCATCATGCCAGGGTTCGCGCAGGAGGCGCCGCTCGAGCGTAAAGTCACCCGCGAAAAAATCTCCTTTCTGACCGAAGAAAGCGCCGTCACTCTCGATTTCCATCGTGAAAAAGCTGACGCACCAACGCAGGATTCGTATACCGTTTTGCGCAACAGACTCGACCCATGGCTAATGGAAAAAGCGGAACAAGCTGGCGTGCAGTTCATCCCCGGTGTGCGCGTCGATGCTCTGATCCGCGAAGGTAATAAGGTCACCGGAGTCCATGCCGGTGACGATATACTGGAAGCCAATATTGTCATCCTGGCCGATGGCGTCAACTCTATGTTGGGGCGGTCCCTGGGGATGGTTCCTCCCTCTTCTGCACATCACTATGCCGTTGGCGTAAAAGAGCTGATCGGCTTACCTCCAGCGGTCATTGCAGATCGCTTCAACCTTTCAGGTAATGAGGGCGCGGCCTGGCTGTTTGCAGGCTCACCGTCTGATGGATTGATGGGAGGAGGTTTTTTGTATACCAACCAGGACTCCATCTCTCTGGGGCTGGTGTGTGGTCTGGGGGATATTGCCCATGCCACAAAAAGTATTCCACAAATGCTGGAAGACTTTAAGCAACATCCAACTATTCGACCATTGATTGCCGGTGGTGTATTACTGGAGTATTCCGCGCATATGGTGCCGGAAGGCGGTCTGGCAATGGTTCCAAAGCTGGTCGATGACGGTGTGATGATCGTCGGTGATGCCGCCGGTTTCTGTTTGAACCTGGGTTTCACGGTGCGAGGTATGGATTTGGCCATCGCTTCCGCAGAAGCCGCTGCCCAAACAGCCATTGCAGCAAAAGAACGACAGGATTTCTCTGCCAGCAGCCTGATGGACTACAAACGCGCGCTTGAACAAGGCTGTGTGATGCGTGATTTACAACATTTTCGCAAGATCCCGGCGTTGATGGAAAACCCACGTCTGTTCACCCAGTATCCGCGTATGGTGGCCGACATCATGAGCGATATGTTCACCGTTGACGGACGTCCAAATCAACCGGTTCGCAAGATGATTATGTCCCATGCCAAACAAATCGGACTGATGAACTTACTGAAAGACGGTATCAAGGGGGCAACTGCACTATGAGTCAGGACAATACTGTTAACGTTGACGTCAAACTGGGCGTCAATAAATTCAATGTCGATGAAGGCCACCCGCACATCATCCTGGCCGAACATCCAGACCTTAATGAATTTCGCAAGCTGCTGAAAGCCTGCCCCGCCGGGCTGTATAAGCAGGACGAGAGTGGAAACATTCATTTTGATTCTGCTGGTTGCCTGGAGTGCGGAACGTGTCGAGTACTGTGCGGCGACACGATCCTCGACCAATGGGAATATCCGGTCGGAACATTTGGCATTGATTTTCGCTACGGCTAACGGATTTTGCCTGTAGTACACCGGTTCGGCCACGCCGGCCATCCGGTCAGATGTATGCCGAAATCATCCAGGGAATAACTTCATGAGTATCACACTAACGTTTAACGCCGAACGTCGCGAAGTCTGGCGGCAACAGGGTTTATGGGGAGATGCTTCGCTTGGCGATTACTGGAACCAAACTGCCAGAGCCATGCCAGATAAAATCGCGGTGGTTGATAACCATGGCGCTTCATACACCTATGCTGCACTCGATAGCGCGGCCAGCAGTCTGGCAACCTGGTTTTTAGCCTGCGGTATTCAACCTGGCGATCGCATTGCCTTCCAGCTACCGGGCTGGTGCGAGTTTACGATTATCTACCTGGCCTGCCTGAAAACCGGGGCCGTTTCCGTACCGCTGCTGCCAGCGTGGCGTGAAGCAGAGATGGTATGGGTGTTGAATAAGTGCAAGGCGAAGATTTTTTTCGCACCGACGCTGTTTAAACAGACCCGACCGGTCGATCTGATCCTGCCCTTACAAAACCAGTTGCCACATCTGCAACAGATCGTTGCCGTGGATAAACTGGCTCCGGCAACGACCTCGCTAGCGCTCAGCCAACTGCTTTTAGCTCCGCCATTAACCCAAACGATTAATGTTCACGCCGATGAACTGGCGGCGGTGTTGTTTACCTCCGGTACCGAGGGAATGCCAAAAGGCGTAATGCTGACCCACAACAACATCCTTGCCAGCGAGCGCGCCTACTGTGCCCGCCTTAATCTCACCTGGCAGGATGTGTTTTTAATGCCAGCACCACTGGGACACGCTACCGGTTTTCTGCATGGCGTTACCGCACCGTTTTTAATCGGCGCACGCAGCGTATTGTTAGATATTTTCACCCCAGCCGCCTGTCTTGAACTGCTGGAACAACAACGCTGTACCTGTGTGCTCGGCGCAACGCCCTTCGTCTACGACATGTTGTGTAGCATGGATAAACGGCCAAGCGTTCTCTCATCGCTACGCTTTTTCTTATGTGGGGGCACAACCATTCCACAGAAGATTGCCCGTGACTGCCAGCAGCTCGGCATAAAATTATTAAGCATTTATGGCTCGACAGAGAGTTCCCCGCATGCGCTGGTCAATCTCGATGATTCGCTTTCTCGCATGATGGATACCGACGGATATGCTGCTGCAGGCGTCGAAATTAAAGTGGTCGATGAAGCACGCAATACGTTGCCTGCGGGTGTAGAAGGCGAAGAAGCCTCACGCGGTCCCAATGTGTTTATGGGCTATCTCGATGAACCCGAACTCACCGCCCGTGCGCTGGATCAAGACGGCTGGTATTACAGCGGCGACTTATGCCGAATGGACGATGCGGGGTACATCAAAATCACCGGACGGAAAAAAGATATCATTGTCCGCGGTGGAGAAAACATCAGCAGCCGCGAAGTTGAGGATATTTTATTGCAGCACCCCCGCATTCACGATGCCTGCGTTGTCGCGATGCCGGACGAACGCTTAGGTGAAAGGTCATGTGCTTATGTGGTGCTAAAACCGCCGCATCATTCGCTGTCACTGGAGTCAGTGGTAGCCTTTTTTAGTCGCAAGCGGGTGGCAAAGTACAAATACCCTGAGCACATTGTGATCGTGGAGAAATTACCACGCACAGCGTCCGGTAAAGTACAAAAATACCAACTGCGTCAGGATATTATTCAGCGTTTGAGCGTGGAGAGTGTTGCAGGATAAAGTGCCGGATGGCGACGCTAGCGTATCTTATCCGGCCTATGTTGAATAGGCCGGATAAGGCATGATGTTACTTGTTCAGTTCAGCCAGACTTAGCCAGGTCTGTACGACAGTGTCCGGGTTCAGCGACAGGCTGTCGATCCCCTCTTCCATCAGCCAGGCCGCAAAGTCTTCATGGTCAGATGGGCCCTGACCGCAAATACCCACGTATTTGCCCTGTTTCTTGGCTGCACGAATCGCCATTGACAGCAGCGCTTTCACCGCGTCGTTACGCTCATCAAACAGTTCAGAAACCACACCAGAGTCACGATCCAGACCCAGCGCCAACTGCGTCATGTCGTTTGAGCCGATGGAGAAGCCGTCGAAGTACTCGAGGAACTGCTCGGCCAGCAAGGCGTTAGACGGGATCTCACACATCATGATGATCTTCAGTCCGTTCTCACCGCGTTTCAGCCCCTGGCGTGCCAGCTCTTCCACCACCGCTTTCGCCTGGGCAACGGTACGTACAAACGGTACCATCACTTCAACGTTAGTCAGGCCCATGTCGTTACGGACACGTTTTACTGCGTCGCATTCCAGCGCGAAGCAGTCGCGGAAGCTATCGGCAACATAACGGCCCGCCCCACGGAAGCCCAGCATCGGGTTCTCTTCATGCGGTTCATAACGCTCACCACCGACCAGGTTGGCATATTCGTTGGACTTAAAGTCAGACATACGCACGATGACGCGTTTAGGATAAAACGCCGCTCCCAGCGTCGCGATCCCTTCCGTCAGACGACCAACGTAGAATTCACGCGGAGAATCGAAACCTTTCATCATGGCGCGGATTTCATTTTGCAGCTCAGGCGTCTGGTCATCAAACTCCAGCAGTGCACGCGGGTGTACGCCAATCATGCGGTTGATGATAAATTCCAGACGCGCCAGACCGACACCTTCGTTTGGCAGGCAGGCGAAGTCGAAAGCGCGGTCCGGGTTACCGACGTTCATCATCACCTTCAACGGCAGATCCGGCATGGTCTCCACGCTGGAACTCTTCACGCTAAAGTCGAGCATGTCAGCGTAAACATAACCGGTGTCGCCTTCGGCACAAGAGACAGTAACCTTCTCACCATCTTTCATGCGCTCGGTCGCATCGCCACAGCCCACCACGGCGGGGATCCCCAGCTCACGGGCAATGATTGCCGCGTGACAGGTACGACCGCCACGGTTGGTGACAATCGCCGCTGCTTTCTTCATGATCGGTTCCCAGTCCGGATCGGTCATGTCGGTAACCAGTACGTCGCCTGGTTCGATACGGTTCATTTCGCTGATGTCCTGGATGACTTTAACCGGACCCGCGCCAATGCGGTGACCGATGGCACGACCTTCAGCAATAATTTTACCCTGCGCATGCAGCGTATAACGCTCCATCACCTGGCCACGAGAACGCACGGTTTCAGGGCGCGCCTGCACAATGAACAGCTTACCGGTATGACCGTCTTTCGCCCATTCGATATCCATCGGACGGCCGTAGTGCTTCTCGATCTGCACCGCCTGCTTGGCCAGTTCCTGCACTTCTTCGTTAGTCAGGGAGAAAATGTCGCGTTGTTCCTGCGGCACATCTTCGATCGTTACCTGCTTACCGTGTTCCTGAGTCGGCGCGTAGATCATGCGGATTTTTTTCGAACCCATGGTGCGACGAACGATAGCCGGACGATTAGCCGCCAGCGTCGGTTTATGCACGTAAAATTCATCCGGGTTAACGGCCCCCTGCACGACCATCTCGCCCAGGCCCCATGCAGAGGTAATAAACACTACCTGATCGAAACCGGATTCGGTATCGATGGAGAACATGACGCCGGAAGACGCGAGGTCAGAACGCACCATCCGCTGCACACCCGCAGAGAGCGCTACGCCACGATGGTCATAACCCTGGTGGACACGATAAGAGATCGCACGGTCGTTAAACAGCGAGGCAAATACGTGTTTGATGGCAACCAGCACGGCATCAAATCCCTGGACGTTGAGGAAGGTTTCCTGCTGACCGGCAAATGACGCATCTGGCATATCTTCTGCGGTAGCGGAAGATCGCACAGCAAAAGAGGCATGGGCATCGTCCGCTGACAGCTGCGCGTAGGCATCGCGGACGGCATTTTCCAGCTCCGGCTGGAAAGGAGTGTCGATAATCCACTGGCGGATCTGCGCGCCGGCTTTTGCAAGCTCGGTGACATCGTCAATATCCGTTTTATCCAGCAGCTCATAAATGCGCTGGTTTACACCGCTCTGGTCCAGAAACTGGTTAAACGCGTCGGCGGTCGTTGCAAAACCATTCGGTACGGAAACACCCATACCTGAAAGGTTAGTAATCATTTCACCCAGGGAGGCATTTTTGCCCCCAACTCTGTCTACATCATTCATGCCGAGTTGGTTATACCAAAGCACCAGCGGTGACGAGCCATTGTTGGACATCGAACAATCCTTATATTTGAACGAGGTTAGGAAACTCAATTTTGCGTAATTATCTTTGCATATTTACTCCAGCGAAAAAAACGGTGAATCGTTCAAGCAACTTTATTTTTTATTTTTTCAGATTGTTTCCGCATTTGCGCAAACCCGCGAGCCACAGGGGATCTCCACAAAAACTACCGGTATAAACATTTGTTCCGAAAAATGAAATGTACTTTTCATTAATTATAAAAATACCGTTTCATTTTATAAAAAAGATGCAGCAATATTCGCTTCTGGCGAATTTTAATTTATGCTTTCAGAGAATTATGTCTGCCCAGGATGAGCAAAATGGATAATGCTGTTGATCGTCACGTATTTTATATTTCTGATGGTACGGCCATCACCGCCGAGGTCTTGGGTCACGCGGTGATGTCGCAATTTCCGGTCACGATCAGCAGCATTACGCTGCCGTTTGTGGAAAATGAGAGTCGTGCGCGCGCGGTTAAAGACCAGATTGACGCGATCTACCAACAAACTGGCGTGCGCCCTTTGGTGTTTTACTCCATCGTCCTGCCCGAAATTCGCTCAATCATTCTGCAAAGCGAGGGATTTTGTCAGGATATAGTACAGGCGCTGGTTGCCCCACTACAACACGAGATGAAGCTCGACCCTACACCTATCGCCCATCGCACGCACGGTCTGAATCCCGGTAACCTCAACAAGTACGACGCGCGCATTGCCGCCATTGACTACACCCTCGCCCACGACGACGGTATTTCGTTGCGCAACCTTGATCAGGCCCAGGTGATCCTGCTTGGTGTTTCTCGTTGCGGCAAAACCCCAACCAGTTTGTATCTGGCCATGCAGTTTGGTATCCGCGCCGCCAACTACCCCTTTATTGCCGATGATATGGATAATTTGGTGCTGCCCGCCTCCCTGAAGCCGTTGCAGCATAAGCTGTTCGGTCTGACTATCGACCCTGAGCGCCTGGCGGCCATCCGCGAAGAGCGCCGTGAGAACAGCCGTTACGCCTCGCTGCGACAGTGCCGAATGGAAGTTGCTGAGGTAGAAGCGCTGTACCGGAAAAACCAGATCCCCTGGCTGAACAGTACCAATTATTCGGTAGAAGAGATTGCTACCAAGATCCTCGATATCATGGGACTGAATCGCCGCATGTACTAGAATGCTAGTGCATTGGTTCGATTTTTTGTTATTATGCTCGCCACCAGGCAGGATGAGTGTGATATTGTGATGTACATCACTTCCCGGTAGTCCTGCCGTTGAAGCAACAAATTTCTGAGACAAGTAATGAACAGAACCGATGAACTCCGTACTGCGCGTATTGACAACCTGGTCACTCCAGCAGAGCTTGCGCAACGGCATCCTGTTTCATCCTCCGTCGCCCGTCATGTTACGGACTCCCGACGTCGGATAGAAAAAATTTTAAATGGTGAAGACCCCCGTTTACTGGTGATCGTAGGTCCCTGCTCGATTCACGATCTTGATGCCGCGATGGAATACGCGACACGATTACAGGCGCTGCGCACAAAGCACCAGGCGCGTCTGGAAATCGTGATGCGTACCTATTTTGAAAAGCCACGCACCGTCGTGGGCTGGAAAGGCCTAATTTCCGACCCGGATTTGAACGGCAGTTATCGTGTAAACCACGGTATTGAACTGGCGCGAAAACTGCTGTTGCAGGTCAACGAACTGGGCGTCCCCACGGCGACTGAATTCCTCGACATGGTGACCGGCCAGTTTATTGCCGATTTAATCAGTTGGGGAGCTATTGGCGCGCGCACCACCGAAAGTCAGATCCATCGTGAAATGGCCTCCGCGCTCTCCTGCCCGGTCGGTTTTAAGAACGGAACGGATGGCAACACGCGCATCGCCGTCGATGCGATTCGCGCCTCCCGCGCCAGTCACATGTTCCTCTCGCCGGATAAAACCGGTCAGATGACCATTTATCAGACCAGCGGTAACCCTTACGGGCATATCATCATGCGTGGCGGTAAAAAGCCGAATTATTATGCTGAAGATATTGCCGCCGCCTGCGATACCCTGCACGAATTTTCCCTGCCTGAGCATCTGGTGGTCGATTTTAGCCACGGCAATTGCCAGAAGCAGCATCGTCGTCAGTTGGACGTTTGTGACGACGTGTGCCAGCAAATTCGTAACGGTTCGACGGCAATTGCCGGGATCATGGCGGAGAGTTTCCTGCGTGAAGGTACGCAAAAAATCGTTAGCGGCCAGCCGTTGGTTTACGGTCAGTCTATTACCGACCCGTGCCTGAACTGGGAAGATACTGAACTGTTGGTTGAAAAACTCGCCTCTGCGGTTGATAGCCGTTTTTAATGCTGTTCACCGGGCAATATCACTTTGCCCGGTGCTAATCCTTTGTTTTTCCCCAATTGTTGTGCAAAAAACGTTCTCGTCACAATTATTTCACAAAAACGCTTGCCGCAAATTTGCAGTTTGATGATAATGATTATCATTGTTACATTGATTGTTATTTTTAAACACTATGTCACGTATGGATAACACAACGGCTACGCCTACAAAAGACACAACACCGCCTTCCGTCGCGCCAAACGAGCGACGAATTGACAGTAAAACCCTGCTGGGTAACGAAGGACGCGTGATCATAGAACATGATGGTCAGCACTACCTGCTGCGCCAGACGCAAGCCGGAAAACTCATTCTGACTAAATAAACAACACATTTCGCCAGCCACCCAGGTCATACCCAGGCAGCCAGCGCTTTTCGATTTCCTAATGGAGAGTTGCTATGCCTTACCTGCACACCGCTTCCCTGCGCCCATCGCTGTTGGCGCTGGCGATTGTCAGTAACCTGCCCGCCGTAGCCTATGCGGCGGTCGAGGATATGACCGTCACCGCCACCGGCAATGCCCGTAGTGCCTTTGAAGCGCCGATGATGGTCAGCGTGATTGATGCCACCGCCCCGGAAAACCAGACCGCCAGTTCGGCAGCCGATCTGTTGCGGACGGTTCCGGGTCTAACCCTCGATGGAACGGGTCGTACCAACGGCCAGGACGTGAATCTGCGCGGCTACGATCGACGTGGCGTTCTGGTACTGGTTGACGGCGTTCGTCAGGGAACTGACACCGGACACCTGAACAGCACCTTCCTCGACCCGGCGCTTATCAAACGTATCGAAGTCGTGCGTGGCCCTTCCGCACTACTGTACGGTAGCGGCGCGCTGGGCGGCGTGATCGCCTATGACACTGCGGATGCCAAAGATCTGCTGGAAGCCGGACAAAACAGCGGTTACCGCGTGTTCGGTACTGCGGCAACCGGCGATCACAGCCTCGGTATGGGCGCCAGCGCATTTGGGCGCACCGATACGCTGGACGGACTGCTTGCATGGTCGAGTCGCGATCGCGGTGATTTGCGCCAAAGCGACGGTACTACAGCGCCAAACGATGAAGCGATCAACAATATGCTGGCGAAAGGTAGCTGGAAAATTGACAGCGCCCAGACGTTGGCCGGCTCGCTGCGATACTACAACAATGACGCCCGGGAACCTAAAAACCCGCAGACCAGTGCAGCTGATGCCAGCAACCCGATGACCAACCGTTCAACGATCCAGCGTGATGCGCAACTGACCTACTCGCTTGCTCCTGCGGACAATGACTGGCTGAACGCGGATGCCCGTATCTACTGGTCCGAAGCGCGCATTAATGCTCAGAACGCAGATAACACTGGCGAATTTCGCAAGCAAACCACCAAAGGCGGGAAGATCGACAACCGCAGCCGCCTGTTTACCGACTCTTTTGCATCTCACCTGCTGACCTACGGCGGTGAGTACTATCGCCAGGAACAACAACCGGGTGGTTCAACCACCGGTTTCCCGGAGGCAAAGATCGATTTCAGCTCCGGCTGGCTACAGGATGAAATCACCCTGCGTGACCTGCCGGTTACGCTGCTGGGCGGTACCCGTTATGACTCTTATCGCGGCAGCAGCGACGGCTATGAAGATGTTGATGCTGACAAATGGTCGTCCCGCGCCGGACTCACCGTTACGCCAGCCGACTGGCTGATGCTGTTCGGTTCATACGCTCAGGCCTTCCGTGCGCCAACCATGGGCGAAATGTATAACGATGCGAAACACTTCTCGATTGGTCGTTTCTACACTAACTACTGGGTGCCAAACCCTAACCTGCGCCCGGAAACCAACGAAACACAGGAATACGGATTTGGCCTGCGCTTTGACGATCTGCTGATGGCGAGCGATGCGCTCGAATTTAAAGCCAGCTATTTCGACACCAAAGCAAAAGATTACATCTCCACCAGCGTCGACTTCGCCGCTGCGACAACCATGTCCTATAACGTTCCCAATGCCAAAATCTGGGGTTGGGACGTGATGGCGAAATATACCGCCGACCTGTTCAGCCTCGACATGGCCTATAACCGCACACGCGGCAAAGATACTGACACAGGTGAATACATTTCCAGCATTAACCCGGACACCGTCACCAGCAAACTGAATGTGCCGGTTGCGCACAGCGGTTTCTCCGTAGGCTGGATCGGGACATTTGCTGACCGTTCAACGCATATCAGCAGCACCTACGCTAAACAGCCTGGCTATGCGGTAAACGATTTTTACGTGAGCTATCAGGGCCAACAAGCACTGAAAGGCATGACCACCACGCTGGTACTGGGCAACGCCTTTGACAAAGAGTACTGGTCGCCGCAAGGCATTCCGCAGGATGGTCGTAATGGCAAAATTTTCGTGAGTTATCAGTGGTAATCACTTTTCCCCGGTTCGCCGGGGCCGCAATCTGGAAGGAAGAGACAATGAATCATTACACACGCTGGCTGGAACTGAAGAAAGAAAATCCCGGAAAATACGCACGTGACATTGCAGGATTGATGAATATTAGCGAAGCCGAACTGACCTTTGCGCGCGTCGGCCATGACGCCTGGCGCTTACGTGGCGAAGTCCGCGAAATCCTCGGCGCACTGGAAGCGGTTGGTGAAACCAAATGCATTTGCCGCAACGAATATGCGGTGCATGAACAGGTTGGCGCTTTTACCAATCAGCACCTGAACGGCCATGCCGGGCTGGTTCTTAATCCGCGTGCACTCGACCTGCGTCTGTTCTTAAATCAGTGGGCAAGCGCTTTTCATATCAGTGAGACCACCGCCCACGGCGAGCGTCAGAGCATTCAATTCTTTGACCATCAGGGAGACGCACTGATGAAGGTCTATACCACACAAAATACCCTCGTTGAGGAATGGGCGGCGTTGCTGACCCGTTTCATCTTTGCAGAAAACCCGCCGCTGGTGCTGCAACCCGTCAACAATTCTGTGCCTGCCGCCGTCACTGTCGACGCACAGACCGTTGATCAAGAGTGGCGAGCGATGACCGATGTCCATCAGTTCTTCGGTCTGCTGAAACGCCACGATCTCACCCGCCAACAGGCGTTTAATCTGGTTGGCGACGATCTGGCCTGTAAGGTTTCTAATAGCGCACTGGCGCAATTACTCGACACCGCGCGTCAGGATGGCAACGAAATTATGGTTTTTGTGGGTAATCGCGGCTGTGTACAGATATTTACCGGCGTGATTGAAAAACTGGTACCGATGAAAGGCTGGCTGAACATCTTCAACCCAACCTTTACCCTGCATCTACTGGAAGAGAGCGTGGCAGAAACGTGGGTGACGCGTAAACCGACCGCCGATGGTCACGTCACCAGTCTGGAGCTGTTTGCTGCCGACGGCACGCAAATCGCCCAGCTGTATGGTCAACGTACGGAAGGCGAGCCGGAGCAGACACAATGGCGCGCACAGATTGACGCACTGACGCCGAAAGGACTGGCCGCATGAAAAAACTGCTGGCCCTGATCGCGCTGCTGCCCTTCGCGGCGCTGGCTGCGCCCGAGGAACGGGTTGTTGCGCTCGGTGGCGATGTCACCGAGATTGTCTACGCACTGGGAGCACAACCCTCCCTTGTGGCGAGAGACAGCACCAGCCAGTGGCCTGTTGCGGCAACCGCGTTACCTGATGTTGGTTATTTGCGCCAGCTCAACGCCGAAGGGATCCTGGCTACCCGCCCTACGCTGGTCCTTGCCAGCGCGCAGGCACAGCCCTCTTTAGCGCTAAAACAGCTTGAGCAGAGCAACGTCAGGGTTGTCGCGATCCCAGCAAGCAACGATCTTAACGCGATTGATGAAAAAGTTCGGGTTATCGCTGAGGCTACTCATCGGGAGGCCGACGGCGAAACTCTGCGCGCAACGTTACGTCAGGAACTGGCGACGCTCCCGTCTTCTGAACTTAATAAACGTGTGCTGTTTATTCTCAATCATGGCGGGATGACCGCGATGGCGGCGGGCCAGCAAACCGGAGCCGATGCGGCGATTCGTGCCGCAGGTCTACGCAACGCGATGCAGGGCGTTAATCGCTATCAGCCGCTGTCACAAGAAGGCGTCATTGCCAGCCAGCCCGATCTGGTGGTGATTTCGCAGGACGGCGTTAAGGCGATGGGTGGCGAAGATAACCTGTGGGCGCTACCGGGACTTGCGCAAACACCTGCCGGAAGGAATAAACAGGTATTGCAGGTTGACGATATGGCGCTGTTGGGCTTCAGCGTTCGCACGCCACAGGCTATTTTGCAGCTTCGTGCTAAAGCGGAGCAATTGCCCTGATGTCCCGGCGGATCACCTGTTCGTTGTTGATGTTGGCATTGATGCTGATTGCAATGACGGTTCTGGCTACCGGTTTTGGCGCGTTGCGCCTGCCAGTAAGTCTGCTCTGGCGTGATGGCGATGAGGCACTGCGTCAAATCTGGCTCACGATTCGTCTTCCCCGCGTCCTGCTGGCACTGGTGATTGGCGGCTCTCTGGCGCTCGCTGGCTGCGTGATGCAGGGACTGTTTCGCAATCCGCTTGCAGACCCTGGATTACTGGGAATAAGCAGCGGCGCCGCCTGCGCTGTGGCACTGTGGGTGGTGCTGCCTGTCTCTTTGCCCGCGCTGATGATGTTGTATGCTCCAATGCTGGCCGCTTTTTTCGGCGCGCTAGCGGCAACAGTAGTGATTTTTATCCTCAGCCAACAGCGCGACGGTTCGCTCTCCCGCCTGCTGCTGGTCGGCATTGCCATCAACGCGCTCTGCGGGGCGGCGGTTGGCGTACTGTCGTGGGTCAGTAATGATGCGCAACTGCGCCAGCTGTCGCTATGGGGAATGGGAAGTCTGGGGGCTGCACAGTGGTCCACGCTGTTGGCTGTCACTTCACTGACAATCCCGACAGTGCTGATCATCTGGCGACTTGCTCCGGCGCTGAATCTTCTGCAACTGGGTGAGGAAGAGGCGCATTATCTCGGCGTTGATGTACGTACAATCCAGCGTATTTTGCTGCTTTGTAGCGCATTACTGGTTGCCTCAGCCGTGGCGGTAAGCGGGGTGATTGGCTTTATCGGGTTGGTAATCCCACATTTAATACGTATGTGGCTCGGCTCAGACCATCGGGCCGTTATTCCGGGTTCCGTGCTGGCGGGCGCGTTTTTATTGCTGATTGCCGACACCCTGGCCCGTACTGCGGTTGCGCCTGCGGAGATGCCGGTCGGTCTGTTGACCAGTCTTCTCGGCGCACCGTGGTTTTTATGGCTTATTTTTCGTCAGCGAGGAGCGCATGGCTGAACATTTCATCGCTGAAGGGCTTCACTATCACGTAGCTGGCAGAGCGGTGATTGACGACGTATCGCTCGCCCTTACAAAAGGTGAACTGGTTGCGCTCATCGGC
Organism: Citrobacter sp. ABFQG; assembly: GCF_004322975.1. Classification (NCBI taxonomy): domain Bacteria; kingdom Pseudomonadati; phylum Pseudomonadota; class Gammaproteobacteria; order Enterobacterales; family Enterobacteriaceae; genus Citrobacter; species Citrobacter sp. ABFQG. The sequence continues at coordinate 2,861,278 of NZ_CP036435.1, read as the reverse complement.
CCAAACGGTGCGGGGAAATCCACCCTGCTGCGCCTGCTGACCGGTTTTCTCAAACCAGCAACCGGGCGTTGCGTGCTGGCGGGCAAACCGCTGCATGAATGGTCTACCCAGACCCTGTCGCGGCATCGGGCAGTGATGCGCCAGCAAACACAGTTGGGATTCGACTGGCCGGTAGAGGCCGTCATCGCGATGGGCCGCGCGCCGTGGACCCAACAGCAGGAGCCCCGGCTTATCGCTCAGGTGATGGAAATGACCGGATGCACACCTTTGGCGGGTCGGCAATACGCCGCGCTTTCCGGCGGCGAGCAACAGCGAGTACAGTTAGCCCGTGCGCTGGCACAACTCTGGTGCGACGGTGCGCCTCGTGGTTGGTTATTCCTTGATGAACCGACCTCCGCGCTGGATCTTTACCACCAGCAGCATCTGTTGCGCATGCTAAAAACGCTTACCTCTTCGGGAGAGCTGCATGTGTGCATTGTGCTTCACGATCTGAACCTCGCCGCACTGTGGGCAGACAGAATAGTGCTGCTGCACAACGGCAGGCTGGTATCGCAGGGAACACCGGAAACTGTGTTACAGGCCGATGACCTGAAGCGCTGGTACGGTGCTCAGGTACACGTTGGCCAGCATCCGGCCAACGCCTCCCCGCAGGTATTTCTGGCCCCTTAGCTTGAACAACTCACTTCCAGCCGTTTTCCCCAGTCAGGTGGACGGCTGACATAGTCATCATCACGATCGGCAAACGGGGTACGCAACGCCTGGTGCAACCGATGCAGCTCGGCGTAATCCCCCTGCTCTGCCTGACTAATCGCCCGTTGCGCCAGCCAGTTACGTAATACCATCGCCGGGTTAGCCGCCTTCATCTGGGTTTGTCTGGCAGCATCGGCAATATTGTCTTGCTGAAGGCGCGAGCGATATCGCGTGAACCAGTCGTCAAACGCTGCGCGGTCGATAAACTCATCGCGCAACGGAGATTGCGCACTGTGTTGTTCCGTTTGGCTGAGCATGCGAAACGTTCGCGTATAGTCGCTTCTTTCCCGCGACATCAGACTAAACAGCTCGCTAAGCAGTTCGTTATCGTCTTTCTGCTCGCTAAAGAAGCCGAGCTTTTGCCGCATCCGCTGACCGTAGCGAGTTAACAGCGCCATCTGGTAACTGTCCAGCGCATCATTGAGCGCCTCGACCGGGATAAACGGCGACAGGGTTTGCGCCAGACGTTGCAGGTTCCACAACGCGGCGGCCGGTTGATTATCGAAACTGTATCGCCCCTGGTTGTCAGAGTGATTGCAGATATAATCGGGCACGTAATCATCAAGAAAACCGAATGGACCGTAATCCATCGTCAGACCCAGAATCGACATGTTGTCCGTGTTCATAACACCATGCGCAAATCCTACCGCCTGCCAGTCAGCGATTAACGTCGCAGTACGCGTGACAACATCGTTAAACCACAGCTGATATTTATCGGCGTCTTCCTGCCATTGCGGCCAGTAATGGCGAATCGCAAAGTCAGCCAACTGGCGCACTTTTTCCGGCTCCCGGCGATAGTAAAAATGCTCAAAATGGCCAAACCGCATATGGCTTTGCGCCACGCGGATAAGCATCGCCCCCGCTTCGACCGTTTCGCGATACACCGGCGTGTCGCTGGTGACAATCGACAATGCCCGCGTGGTCGGTATTCCCAGGTAGTGCATCGCTTCGCTAGCAAGGCTTTCGCGAATGGTCGAGCGCAGCACGGCGCGCCCATCACCCATGCGGGAATACGGCGTGAGTCCGGCGCCTTTCAGGTGCCAGTCAAACGTTGAACCATCCGCGAGCTGTTGTTCGCCCAGCAGGATCCCACGTCCGTCGCCAAGCTGACCTGCCCAGACGCCGAACTGATGTCCACTATAAACCTGGGCTAAAGGCGACATCCCGGGAAGCAGCGATTCGCCTCCCCAAACGCCCGCACCAGTTGAAATATCAAATAGCGCCGCAGGAATAGCTAATTGCTCCGCCAGCGCATCGTTATGCCAGATAAGGCGCGCATTTTTCAAAGGGGTGGGTGAAAGCGCGGTATAAGTTGCTGGTAGTTCATCACGCCAGCGAGTGGTAAAAGACAGGGTCATAGGGCCTCCTGCCTCTAGTGTAGACTGTTAATAGCCTGTTAAACACCAGCAAATAAAAGGGTTATATCTTAGCAAGCGAAATTATCTGCGCAGGAGGCACTGCAGGCCACAATCCTCCCTGCATGGCACTGAATCCCACAGGCAAAACACGCTCCAGCATCTCTTGTGTATCAATTCCGCTAATGATTATTGACTCACAACTGGGAGATAGTTGCGCCAGAATAGCCCGCATAAACGGCTCAAACGAAATATGTGCAATCCTTTGTTGAACAAAGTTTTTATCCAGAACGACGCGTTTGAACAGGCCGTCAAAAATTGCCCGGGTTGATATACCGCCAGCACCATAGTTTGTCAGGACTAATGGAAATCGCGCAGCAAGTGCGGCCAATGTTGGATTATCTTTACCTTTGTTTAACTCCGGATAGCTTTCATTAATAGTCAGCTCCAGAAATGAAAATCGTTCAACTTGTGAAGCAAGTTCAGTATCTGATAATAAAGTATTAGCAATTGCTGGCGTTAAATTAATCCAGGCAAATACTTTTCGCTGAATAAAAAAATGTTGGCACGTTTCGATTAATTCTAGTTTTTCTACAAATAAACGACATTGTTCGTCGTCTGACATCCGAGGTAGGACCAGCTCGGTGGGTATACGCACATCCCCATGTGCACTGGCGAAATTGGTGATGATGTCGACGAATTCAAGATCGCCTTTTTCGCTTCTCGCAGGAAGAAAAGAGAACTCAGAATGGTAAAGATTATCCAGTGAAACAATCATCGTGCCAGCCCCGCTGCATGGGTGTTATCCGGCATCCTGTAGCAAAGGATGAAGAAATACGTTACTGCTGATGCAAGTAGAGGCCCTTTCATTTTTCCCTTTTTAGCCGGTAAATCGAATCCTTTTTTTTAGCTTATCCTGATTATAAGCGAATATCCAGCTTTGCACTTTTTAATATCTCGGAATAAATCATATTTTTAGCAAGATACGCTCTTAATGTTCATGGGTATTGTCTAACCAAAAGCAGAAATAAAAGTTAACTTTCAAACGGTGATGTCGATGCTGCCACTCGATGGCAGCCTCGGAGTTGTGAGGATTAAATACGTCGCGCCTGCCAAAAGTTTTTACGCCAGTAAACGTTATCCAGAGACGAGCGCATCACTCCACGGCTGGTTGAAGCATGAATAAATTGATTATTGGTATCGTAAATACCGACATGCAGACCGCTTTCACCAGACCCGGTTTTAAAGAAAACCAGATCGCCGGGCAGCAAATCGTCTTTATCAATTTCGGTACCAATCTTTGATTGCGTACGCGTATCGCGTGGGAGTTGCAGATCGAATTTATCGCGCATCGTCATCAAAACAAATCCAGAACAATCCACCCCGCTACGACTCATACCACCATAACGATAGGGTGTGCCATGCCAGGTTTGTAGCTGATCATTAAGACCGGCAATAACGGCGATTGAATCCGACAAGCGGGCATTTGGCGCAGGCGCACGATGGCTGCTGCAGCCCGCCAAAAACAATGCTGTGATTAAAAGGAGCCAAAAGCGCATTCAGTACGAATCCTCTGAATTTTATTTTTATACCAATTTAGCGTGGAAATTATATGATTTTCAAGAACCCATTTAACTTAAGTGGTTGATATGAGCATTCTATGCCCTTCAATATCCAAACGTCGGAAGTTGACACCATAGGCCGCAGACAGATTGGCCGGCGTCAGTACCGCATCTCGAGAACCACTGGCAAGCAGTTTCCCACGTTTGAGTAGCCAGGCTTTATGCGCATGGCGTAAGGTGTGATTAAGGTCGTGACTACTCATCACAATCGCTATGCCCTGCAAACACAGCTGACTCAACAATCGATCCAGTGCGTTTTGTTGCGCGACGTCCAGACTGTTCATCGGCTCATCCAGGAGTAAAAGCTGACCTAATGGATTCGCTTGTGGGCAAATCTGCAGAATAACCGCAGCCAGGCGCACACGCTGCCACTCACCGCCGGAGAGTTGGTTCACGCCGCGCCCCAGTTTATCTCCCAGGCCGAGCGCATCGGCGACCTCCTGTAACAGATCGGTACGTGCTTTGTCGGGTTGATGCAGCGTCAGAAAATGCCAGACCGGCATCGCAAACGGGGGATTTTGCTGTTGCGCAAGATAGGCACGATATTGCGCCAGCCTGGCAGCCGGCCATTCCTCCAACGGCATATCACCAAAAGTGATGCTGCCCTCTCCGTTCGTCAGACCCGCCATACGCGCCAACAGCGTACTTTTTCCGGCACCGTTTGGTCCCACTAAATGCAGGATCTCTCCTGCTTTTATCTCACCAGAAAGCGGGCCAAGACGGGTCGATTCCGCGACGTCCTGTAGCTGCATCAATCGAGACATTAGTTTGCCAGCGCCTGCTTGATGGTTTGCACCAGAATGGGATCCTCAGGCGTCATATCCGGTGAGAATCGTTGCAGCACTTTTCCATCGCGACCCACTAAAAACTTCTCGAAATTCCACAGAATATCGTCCGGGTAGAGCGGCGCACGACCTTTGCTCGCCATTCGCTCATAGAACCCACTGTCCGCAGGTGCAACGGCCGTTGGTGCGGCATCAATCAGCTTCTGATACAGCGGATGGCGTCCCTCGCCGTTGACGTCAATTTTGCTGAACATCGGGAAAGTTACGCCCCAGGTGGTACTGCAGTACGTTTTTATTTCCTCTTCGCTGCCCGGCTCCTGGCCCAGAAACTGATTGCAAGGGAAACCAAGAACGCTGAAGCCCTGTTGGTGCCAGGTTTTCTGCAGATTCTCCAGTTGCTCGTACTGCGGCGTCAGTCCACATTTTGAAGCAACGTTGACGATTAACAGCACATTTCCGGAATACGGCTGCAGTGAGGTAACCTCGCCGTCGATGGTCGTCACTTCTGTATCAAGGATAGTGTTTTGCATAGCATCTCCAGAACAACAGGTGGATTTTCAGTTTTTAATCATAGACCGAACCAACGCGTTCTAGCGCGCGGCTTTTAACAATAGCCAGATAAATACCGGTGCGCCCATGGTGGCCGTCACCACGCCGATAGGTAACTCAGCCGAGGCCAGCACCAGACGCGCGACAACATCAGCAAACAGTAATGCGATTGCACCAGCCAACGCACAACCTGGCAATAAAACACGGTGATCGGTGAGGCCGCACAGTCGCAAAATATGCGGTATCACAAGCCCAATAAAACCAATCGCCCCTGCCAGAGCCACGCTCACGCCGACCATCCAGCCCGTGGCGACCACCAGCAGGTTGCGCCAGAACCATAGTGGCAGCCCCAGCTGACGAGCAGACGTCTCTCCTAATGCCAGCATATTCATCGGCTGCGACTGACAGCAGATCCACACCAGTACCGGAATCAACGCCACCATGAGCCAGGCCTGATGCCAGTCTACGCCACCGAAGCCCCCCATCATCCAGTACATCAGCTGTCGTAAGTCAAATGAGGTGGAGAAGTAGATGGCCCATGTCATCAGCGCGCTACAGATAATCCCCAGCGCCACCCCTGCCAGCAGCAGACGGCTGGTAGACAAATGGCGGCGGGCGAAACGTAGCAGTATGAGCGTGATAATCAGCGCCCCGGCAATGGCGCAAAGGCCCAATGCCCAGCCGGGAAGTTGCCCCTGCCCCAGCAGCACCGCCGCGATGAGCCCGACTCCCGCGCCGTTAGACACGCCTAATAATCCCGGCTCGGCGAGCGGATTTTCAAAGAGAGCTTGCATCACTGCGCCTGATAAGGCCAACGCAGCGCCTACCAGCAAAACGGCAAGGGTACGGGGAAGTCGGATTTGCCAGACGAATAGATCGCCGCGGGCGCTGAACCAGTCGCCGGGAGCGATCCATTGTTCTCCTGCGCACAAGCTTAGAATCGTTGCCAGTAGCATAAGTACTGACAGTGACAGTATCCAGCGCACATTTCGACGCTGCTGTTGATGGGCGAAAGTCAGCATGTTTTCCATTCTGCTGAAAAGAGATGAAGGTGATTCTACGGTGCTGATTCGGTAGTGAAAAGGAAAAAGGCCGCAGAGCGGCCTTTTTAGTTATATATCATGGTTTGCGCTGCCGCTTTGATGGCAGAGCAAGTGACTTAACGGATCGTTAAATCACTCTTCTTTGGGCGTTGCGTTTTCGACCCGGCTTTTTAACTTCTGTCCGGGTCTGAAGGTCACCACGCGCCGTGCTGTAATGGGAATATCTTCGCCCGTTTTCGGGTTACGGCCCGGACGTTGATTCTTATCACGCAGATCGAAGTTACCAAAACCAGAGAGTTTTACCTGCTCACCATTTTCCAGAGCACGACGGATCTCTTCGAAAAACAGCTCGACCAGTTCTTTGGCATCCCGCTTGCTAAGCCCAAGCTTATCAAACAGATATTCTGACATTTCAGCTTTTGTAAGCGCCATAGGTTCAATCCCTCAATGATGCCTGGAATCGCTCTTTTAATGCCTCTACACATTTGGCGACGGTAGCGGCAATCTCCTCTTCTTCAAGTGTACGGCTGGTATCCTGAAGGATCAGGCTGATAGCGAGGCTCTTATAACCCTCCGCAACACCCTTACCGCGGTACACGTCAAATAAGTTTACGCCAACTACCTGATTTACGCCAACTTTCTTACACTCGGATAAAATATCCGCAGCGGGAACGTTTTCGGCCACAACAACCGCGATGTCGCGACGGTTCGCCGGGAAGCGAGAAACTTCACGCGCCTGAGGCACCACGCGGTCTGCGAGCTTATTCCACTCCAGTTCAAACACCAGAGTGCGACCGTTCAGATCCAGTTTACGTTCCAGTTCAGGATGAACAACCCCAATGAAACCAATACGTTCACCTTTCAGATAAATCGCTGCAGACTGACCCGGATGCAGTGCTGGATTCGCTTCAGCTTTGAACTGAATGTCTGCCAGTTTGCCGGTCAGGTCGAGAACCGCTTCCAGATCGCCTTTCAGATCATAGAAATCAACGGTCTCTTTTGCCAGATTCCAGTGTTCATCATGACGGTTACCGCAGATCACGCCCGCCAGCATCAGATCCTGACGGATCCCGAGATTGGCCTGTGTATCCGGTACGAAACGTAAACCCGTTTCAAAAATACGTACGCGGTTCTGCTGACGGTTCTGGTTATACACTACCGTAGACAGCAAGCCGGTCCACAGGGACAAACGCATAGCCGACATATCAATAGAAATTGGGCTTGGCAGCAGCAGCGCTTCTTCACCCGGGTGCAGCAGCGACTGGACTTTCGGGTCGACGAAGCTGTAGGTAATTACTTCCTGGTAGCCTTTGTCATTCAGCATGGTTTTTACACGTTTCAGCGACAAATCCGCTTCACGATGCGTACCCATGATAAGACCCGCCTGAATCGGCGTGTTCGGGATATTGTCATAACCGTATACGCGGGCGACTTCTTCGACCAGGTCTTCTTCGATTTCCATATCGAAACGCCAGCTCGGCGCGACCGCTTTCCACTCATCCTGCCCTTCCGTCACGTCACAACCCAGACGACGCAGAATGTCGCTCACCTGCTCATCCGCAATATGGTGTCCGATCAGACGATCCAGTTTGCTACGACGAAGCGTAATGGTTGCGCGTTTTGGCAGCGTGTCTTCGTTCGTCACGTCAATGACTGGACCCGCTTCACCGCCGCAGATATCGATCAGCAGGCGCGTTGCACGTTCCATGGCCTTATGTTGCAGAGCCGGATCAACACCACGCTCATAGCGGTGAGAAGCATCGGTGTGCAGACCGTGACGACGTGCGCGACCGGTAATAGACAGCGGGCTGAAGAATGCACATTCCAGCAGGACGTTTTGCGTTTCATCATTCACGCCGGAATGTTCGCCACCAAAGATGCCGCCCATCGCCAGCGCTTTGTTATGGTCCGCAATCACCAGCGTATCCGCATTCAGCTTCGCTTCGCTGCCATCCAGCAATACCAGGGTCTCACCCTCTTTTGCCATACGGACAACAATTCCGCCTTCAATGCGGTCTTTGTCGAATGCGTGCATCGGCTGGCCCAGTTCGAGCAGCACATAGTTAGTCACGTCAACCACGGCATCGATTGAACGAATACCGCAACGACGCAGTTTTTCTTTCATCCACAGCGGGGTCGGCGCTTTAACATTGATGCCTTTAACCACGCGGCCCAGATAGCGTGGACAGGCTTCCACGGCTTCGACCTGAATCGGCAGGACGTCGCTAATGGTTGCCGCTACAGGCGCGATTTCCGGCTCAACCAGCGGAGCTTTATTCAGCACAGCAACATCACGTGCGACACCGATAATGCCTAAGCAGTCGGCGCGGTTCGGCGTGACGCTGATTTCGATAGTGTTGTCGTCAAGCTTCAGGTATTCACGGATATCGGTGCCAATTGGCGCATCGGCCGGCAGTTCGATAATCCCGTTATGATCGTCGGAAATACCCAGCTCAGAGAATGAGCACAGCATACCTTCAGACGGCTCACCGCGCAGTTTCGCGGCTTTGATTTTGAAATCGCCCGGCAGAACGGCACCAACGGTTGCCACAGCCACTTTCAACCCCTGACGGCAGTTTGGCGCACCGCAGACGATATCCAGCAGACGGTCGCCGCCTACATTCACTTTGGTGACACGCAGTTTGTCAGCGTTCGGGTGCTGGCCACATTCAACCACTTCACCCACCACAACGCCGTTGAACGCGCCGGAAACAGGTTCCACACCGTCAACTTCCAGACCTGCCATTGTGATTTGGTTTGACAGAGCATCGCTATCAATCGCCGGGTTTACCCATTCGCGTAACCACAGTTCACTGAATTTCATTGTTTTATCCTGCCTTTATTTAAACTGTTTGAGGAAACGCAGATCGTTTTCGAAGAAAGAACGCAGATCGGTAACACCGTAACGCAGCATGGTCAGACGCTCCATCCCCATACCAAATGCAAAGCCCGAGTAGATTTCCGGATCGATGCCAACATTACGCAGCACGTTCGGGTGAACCATCCCGCAACCCAGTACTTCCAGCCACTTACCGTTTTTGCCCATCACGTCTACTTCCGCAGAAGGTTCAGTGAACGGGAAGTAGGAAGGACGGAAACGAACCTGCAGGTCTTCTTCAAAGAAGTTACGCAGGAAATCGTGCAGCGTGCCTTTCAGGTTGGTGAAGTTGATGTTGGTATCAACAATCAGCCCTTCCATCTGATGGAACATCGGGGTGTGAGTCTGATCGTAATCGTTACGATATACACGGCCCGGGGCGATAATACGGATCGGCGGCTGTTTTTCCTTCATGGTGCGGATCTGCACGCCGGAAGTCTGCGTACGCAGCAAACGCGTCGCGTCAAACCAGAAAGTGTCGTGGTCAGCGCGCGCCGGATGATGGCCAGGAATGTTCAGCGCATCGAAGTTATGATAGTCATCTTCGATTTCCGGACCAGTCGCCACGGTAAAGCCCAGCTCACCAAAGAAACTTTCAATCCTGTCAATTGTACGCGTTACAGGATGCAGACCGCCGTTTTCGATACGACGCCCTGGCAGGGAGATATCGATAGTTTCTTCTGCCAGACGAGCATTCAGGGCAGCACTTTCTAATTCGGCCTTACGCGCGTTCAGCGCTTGCTGCACCTGCTCTTTGGCTTCGTTTATCACCGCACCTGCTGCCGGGCGCTCTTCTGGCGGCAGTTCGCGCAGGGTTGTCATCTGAAGGGTCAGGTGCCCTTTCTTGCCCAAATATTCGACGCGGACATTGTCTAACGCGGCAACATCTGAAGCCTGGTTAATGGCGGCCGTTGCACTGGCAACCAGCTCTGCGAGATGTGACATGGTTTTCCTCGTTATGTTGCGATATTCACTAGTCGCTCATATATACGCAAAATCATTCAAGTTGTATCAACGCAGCAAAAGAGCGAATGCAGCCAATACAGAGACAACTTGAAGGATGACGCGTATAAAAAAAGCCTCCACCAGGGAGGCTTTTAGGCGCTGTTTTCCGTTTCTTCTTTCACGCGCAAGCCTCCTGATTTCAGGTGCTAAAGTAAAAGAAGAAGCGGAAAATAGCAGCATTCATGCTTGCGTTACCTTGTGTGGTAAAAACCGGACAACCTTTATTGAAAAGGCTTACGGATAAATTGTCAACTAATTGATTGTACTGCAAATAAAAGAGAGGGAGCCAGGCTCCCTCTTTTCACCGGCTTATGCCAGAGCTGCTTTCGCTTTTTCGACCAGAGCGGTGAACGCTACTTTGTCGAATACTGCGATGTCAGCCAGGATCTTACGGTCGATTTCAACAGAGGCTTTTTTCAGGCCGTTGATGAATTTGCTGTAAGAAATACCGTTCTGACGTGCTGCTGCGTTGATACGCGCAATCCACAGTTGACGGAACTGACGCTTTTTCTGACGACGGTCACGATAAGCGTACTGACCAGCTTTGATAACAGCCTGGAAGGCAACGCGGTATACGCGAGAACGCGCACCGTAGTAGCCTTTAGCTTGTTTCAAAATTTTCTTGTGACGTGCACGGGCAACTACACCACGTTTTACGCGAGCCATATGTGCTCTCCTGTATCTATATTCTTAGTAAAAAAATGAATTAAACGTTAACGGCTTATGCGTACGGCAGGCACGCGATAACCAGACCCAGATCGCCTTTAGACACGAGGCCTTTTGGACGCAGGTGACGTTTACGCTTAGTAGATTTTTTGGTCAGAATATGACGCAGGTTTGCGTGCTTACGCTTAAATCCACCACCACCGGTTTTTTTGAAACGCTTAGCAGCACCGCGTACGGTCTTAATTTTTGGCATTTTAATAACTTCCACTTCGCATTGTTAATAAACGAAACGTAGGCGAACAACGGCTGTGGAACCCGTAGGCTCCACAGACATTGCTACTTGAAGGCCTTACTGTTTCTTCTTAGGAGCGAGCACCATGATCATCTGGCGGCCTTCGATCTTCGTAGGGAAGGATTCGACTACTGCCAGTTCACTCAGATCGTCACGGACGCGGTTGAGCACTTCCATACCGATCTGTTGGTGGGCCATCTCACGACCGCGAAAACGCAGCGTGATCTTAGCCTTATCGCCATCTTCCAGAAAGCGTACCAGGCTGCGGAGTTTTACCTGGTAATCGCCATCGTCGGTGCCAGGACGGAATTTAATTTCCTTAACCTGGATAACTTTTTGCTTTTTCTTCTGTTCCTTAGAAGACTTACTCTTTTCATAAAGGAACTTGCCGTAGTCCATAATACGACAAACTGGCGGTTCGGCGTTAGGGCTGATTTCAACTAAATCTACTCCAGCTTCTTCAGCTTTTTCGATCGCTTCTCTCAGACTCACAATACCCAAAGCTTCGCCTTCCAGACCTGTTAAGCGAACTTCCAGGGCGCGAATCTCGCCATTGATACGATTCGGACGTGCCGTTTGAACTCGTTTTCCGCCTTTAATACCTTATTCCTCCAGTTGTTGAAGACTGCGGCTGCGAATCTCTTGTTGCAGCTTCTCAATCACTTCATTTACGTCCAGGCTGCCCAAGTCTTTGCCACGACGGGTGCGCACGGCAACTTTGCCTGCTTCTACCTCTTTGTCGCCACAGACCAACATGTAAGGGACACGACGTAAAGTGTGCTCGCGGATTTTAAAGCCAATCTTCTCATTTCTCAAGTCTGCTTTTACACGAATACCCGCATTTTGTAGTTTCTGCGTTAATTCGTTAACGTATTCAGACTGAGAATCGGTGATGTTCATGACCACAACCTGAACCGGCGCAAGCCAGGTCGGGAAGAAGCCAGCGAACTCTTCGGTCAGGATACCGATGAAACGTTCCATCGACCCAAGAATTGCACGGTGAATCATAACCGGCACCTGACGTTCGTTGTTTTCGCCAACGTAAGAGGCGCTTAAACGGGACGGCAGGGAGAAGTCCAGCTGTACAGTACCGCACTGCCATGCACGATCGAGGCAGTCATACAGGGTAAATTCAATTTTCGGACCGTAGAACGCGCCCTCACCCAGTTGGAACTCAAACGGGATGTTGTTTTCTTCCAGCGCAACGGCCAGGTCAGCTTCAGCACGGTCCCACATTTCATCGCTACCGATACGTTTTTCGGGGCGAGTGGACAGTTTGACGACGATTTTCTCGAAGCCAAAGGTGCTGTACATATCGTAGACCATACGAATGCACGCGTTAACTTCATCACGAATCTGCTCTTCAGTACAGAAGATATGCGCATCATCTTGAGTGAAGCCACGAACACGCATCAGTCCATGCAGCGCACCTGACGGTTCATTACGGTGGCAGCTACCAAACTCAGCCATACGCAGCGGCAGATCGCGATAGGATTTCAGACCCTGATTAAAGATCTGTACGTGGCCAGGGCAGTTCATTGGCTTAATGCAGTATTCACGGTTCTCAGAAGAGGTGGTGAACATCGCATCTTTGTAGTTGTCCCAGTGACCTGTTTTTTCCCACAGCACGCGGTCCATCATGAACGGACCTTTCACTTCCTGATACTGGTATTCTTTCAGTTTTGAGCGAACAAAGACTTCCAGTTCACGGAAGATAGTCCAGCCATCGTTGTGCCAGAACACCATACCCGGCGCTTCTTCCTGCATGTGATACAGGTCAAGCTGCTTGCCGATTTTACGGTGGTCGCGTTTGGCCGCTTCTTCCAGACGTTGCAGGTAGGCATTCAGGGCTTTTTTATCTGCCCATGCAGTACCATAAATACGCTGCAGCATCTTGTTATTGCTGTCGCCACGCCAGTATGCCCCAGCGGTCTTCATCAGTTTGAAGTGATGGCAGAAACGCATATTCGGCACGTGCGGGCCACGGCACATATCGACATATTCTTCATGATGGTACAAGCCAGGCTTGTCATCATGGGCAATGTTTTCATCAAGAATGGAGACTTTATAGGTCTCGCCACGCTTCACGAAGGTTTCACGCGCTTCGTACCAGCTGACTTTCTTCTTAATGACATCGTAGTTTTTCTCAGCGAGCTCGTGCATCCGCTTCTCAAGCGCGTCGACGTCTTCCTGGGTTAACGTACGGTCAAGATCGATATCGTAGTAAAAACCGTTATCAACAACCGGTCCGATCGCCATTTTGGTGTGCGGCCAGAGTTGTTTGATCGCGTGCCCTAACAGGTGCGCACAGGAGTGACGAATGATCTCCAGACCTTCTTCATCCTTCGCGGTGATGATGGAGAGCTTCGCATCATGCTCAATCAGATCGGAAGCATCTACCAGCTCACCGTCAACACGGCCAGCAATAGTGGCTTTCGCCAGGCCTGGACCGATGTCCAGCGCAACATCCATGGGGCTTACAGCGTGGTCGTAATGGCGTTGGCTGCCATCAGGAAGAGTAATAACAGGCATGTTATATCCTTATTTGCAGTGGTGACCCACACGTAAGATCACATACAAAGATTCAATATTTAAAATTATCAAAAAGGTGTGGGCTGATTCCCGCTTCACTCTGCGAAATATGTCACTGGTCGCCTTAAAGACCACACTGGACCTACACCCGCTTTTTGATAACACCGTTTGACAGTGTACACGGCATTACGGGTCGATCAAAGCAGCAATCAACGCGCGCTCTATGATGTAAATCAATTCACTGACACCCAACCATCTTTGTTACACTTGCACAAAGTCATCTAACCTGAGCAGGAAAAAAACAATGCCCACAAATCGCTTTGCGAAGAAACACTGGAAGATGGTTGTGATTCTGCTCGTTATTTGTGCGGCCATGTTGATGCTGCGCTGGGCTGCGATGATCTGGGGCTAAATGACGCTCACCCGCTGTTCCGATTTCGTTTATTTATCGATTAATCGAATTCGTCTGAAAATAACGCGTTATGGCCAGGTAGAAAAATAAAACGCAAATTAAATATTAAATAAACTTAACTTTAATTTAGAAAAGCCAGGCCATTTATTTGACCCGGCTTGTCACTACATCCGATAACCGAGAGAAACTGTCGTGCGGCGATCGGTATGCTCCGGCGCTGTTGCCGGTGGTTCAGAGTTCCAGGTCACGTTGTAAGCCACCTTTAACCCAAAGTGTTCGTTGATGGCAACGTTCAGGGCAGTTTCAGAGTTGAGTGTGGTATCGTCAGCGCCGAATACCGACACACCCTGAGTAAACTTGGTATTGTCCGTCATCTGCCATGCGTAGGCCCCGGACGCATAGCCCAGCGGCTGTGTTTCGGTGGTGCCATCCGTGTGCTCGTCATAGCGCACGCCAGGACCGAATTCGAAACGGAAGCTGTGCACAGGCCCGTTGAGGAACTGACGACCATAACCCGCGGTCAGCACATCACGCTCGCGGTAGCCGTTGTAGCGGTCGGTCAACCAGCTTGCCTGTCCAAAGAGATAGTCATAGTCGGTCATGTTGTAACGACTACGGCCACCTACGGCATATTTCTCCGATGAACGCTCATCATTTGAGGAGGTATTACTGGCATTTCCCCACAGAGACCATGCGGTCGTTTGGCCGTACCAGGTCATGGTGGTATCTGCGGTTAAAGAAGAACTTTTTGTGTTGCCTGACTGGGCGAGATATCCCGCGTTCAGGTTACCTTCAAAGGGTTTTTTCGCGCTGGAAGGGTCATCCATGACAGTAAAAACGGAATCATCGGCGGCAGCATGCATTGACGCAAGCAGGCCTCCCGTCAGCAGTAATGCTGCGGGCACTGTCTTCAAAAGCTTCATTTATTAAGAGTCCGTACAACAAAAAAAGAGACCATTACGGTCTCGGAAACTTTCATATGGATCAATGACAAAAGACCCTTGAAAGGTAACAAATTATAAAAAGACTCGAATAACATAGCAATAAATTCTTATTTCATTTTTTGAATAAGAGCGTTCCTAAACCTTTATTTTATTTATATAACTTTATGACGATAATTTTAAATAAAGATATGAAAAATCATGTTGTTAATTACTTCACTTTCGGGAGGTTAAGTGCCAGACTGAGGACAGCCTAACAGGAGGTAAAGATGGTACGTATCTATACGTTAACACTTGCGCCCTCTCTCGATAGCGCAACAATCACCCCGCAAATTTACCCGGAAGGTAAGCTTCGTTGTACCTCGCCAGTTTTTGAACCCGGCGGTGGCGGCATCAACGTCGCTCGCGCAATTGCCCATCTTGGCGGAACCGCAACGGCGATTTTCCCCGCGGGGGGTGCAACCGGAGAGCATCTTGTTGCATTGCTCGCCGACGAAAATGTTCCCGTATCCACTGTCGAAGCCAAAGATTGGACCCGACAAAATCTTCATGTCCACGTTGAGTCCAGCGGCGAACAGTATCGTTTTGTCATGCCTGGCGCTGCGCTGACCGATGACGAGTTCTACCAACTTCAGGATCAGGTGCTGGAAATTGAATCTGGTGCATTGCTGGTCATCAGCGGTAGTTTGCCGCCCGGCGTACAGCTTGAGAAGTTGACCCGACTGATTACCACCGCACAAAAACAGGGGATCCGCTGTATTGTCGACAGTTCAGGTGAAGCACTGACGGCGGCGTTAGCCATCGGCAATATCGAACTGGTTAAACCTAACCTCAAAGAACTGAGTGCGCTGGTAAATCGAGAACTGACACAGCCCGATGATGTGCGCAAGGCCGCACAGGAAATCGTACATAGTGGAAAAGCGCACCGCGTTGTGGTCTCGCTTGGGCCGCAAGGGGCGCTGGGCGTAGATCGAGATACCTGCGTTCAGGTGGTTCCGCCACCGGTGAAAAGTCAAAGCACCGTAGGCGCGGGCGACAGTATGGTCGGGGCCATGACGCTTAAACTGGCTGAGAATGCACCTTTTGAGGATATTGTCCGTTACGGCGTCGCCGCAGGTAGCGCTGCAACGCTAAATCAGGGTACGCGCCTGTGCTCTTTGGACGACACGCAAAAAATTAATTCGTATCTCACTCAGTAATGACACCGTCCCTCTTTTGAAGAGAAAGGGGGATTCTCGCGTAAAACTGTCAGCATGGGTGTTATGCGACTATGATAAAAAATCACGTGATTACAAAGAAGTGAATCATGTGCAGTCAGACGTCTCCACAACGGTACGGGGTGAAAAAGAGCGACAAACATTAAGTGCCTTTCCAGCGATGACGCGTCCGTGGTGTGCGTCAGTTCGTGTTTTTTAACCGCATTCTTGCGCTAACCTTATGATCTGGCAGACAACATGGGGAGAGACATCATGTGGCAGGCTATCAGTCGTCTTTTAAGCGAGCAATTAGGTGAAGGCGAAATCGAACTGCGTAATGAACTGCCCGGCGGAGAGATTCACGCCGCATGGCATTTACGCTATGCGGGGCGAGATTTTTTCGTCAAATGCGATGAAAGAGAGCTGTTAACCGGCTTTACGGCAGAAGCCGATCAGCTGGAGCTACTTTCCCGCAGTCAAACTGTATCGGTACCGAAAGTCTGGGCAGTAGGCGCAGACAGAGATTACAGCTTTCTGGTGATGGATTTCCTCCCTCCCCGTCCGCTTGATGCGCATAACGCGTTTATCCTCGGTCAACAGCTTGCGCATTTGCACGAATGGAGCGACCAGCCTCAGTTTGGTCTCGACTTTGATAACGCGCTCTCTACCACGCCGCAGCCCAATACCTGGCAACGTCGCTGGTCAACCTTTTTCGCCGAGCAGCGTATAGGCTGGCAACTGGAACTCGCCGCTGAAAAAGGCATTGCGTTTGGCAATATTGATGCCATCGTCGAACATGTCCAGCAACGTCTCTCTTCTCATCAGCCGCAGCCGTCTCTCCTGCACGGTGATTTGTGGTCCGGGAACTGCGCCCTCGGTCCTAACGGTCCGTACATCTTTGACCCTGCCTGCTACTGGGGGGACAGAGAGTGCGACCTGGCAATGCTGCCGTTACATATCGATCAGCCGCCGCAAATTTATGACGGTTACCAGTCTGTCTCACCACTACCGCTGGACTTTCTCGACAGGCAGCCAATCTACCAGTTCTATACGCTGCTGAATCGAGCAATTCTGTTCGGAGGACAGCATCTGGTTGTGGCGCAGAAAGCGCTGGATAGATTACTCGCTGCTTAACTACGTACCGCGTTGCTTATCAGGCCTGCCGTTTCGCAACGTGGCAGGCCCGATAGAGCGGCACTTACAAAAAGCCCAGCAATGAGAAGAAGAAGTAGCCGATCACGATAACGATCACCGGCAAAATATAAAGCGGGAAAATTTGTAAGAAGATCGTATGGTGCGGTACCACAATTCGCGACTCAAGTTGCTCGCGGGATAATCCTTCACTGCCTTTTGCCTGTTCCAGAATCAGCTGATCCTCAACGCCTTCGCGTAAGAAACGTGCCTGGCGGCTCATTCTGGCGCCTGAATCTTGCAACGCCAGACCGATAAAAATCAGGATGAATATCAGCCAAAAAACGAGATTCAGTCCACTTTGAAAATCGGGCGTTGGCGAGTTATACCAGAACACGTTAAGAAAAGGTGTATTAACCCGCATCATATCGATCATCACGTGAGCAAAATCGAGCATGACCGCGTTAATTCCCTCCTGCTTTTCGCTGTGCGCATACATAAACTTCAGTACAGAAACCAGTGTTGAAATCAGCGCGGGAATGAAAATTACCCATCCCGCCAGCCTTTTCAAGACGGCAATGCGTCCAGCTTGTTGATACGTCATGAGTTCCCCTTGATAAAGACGTGTCATTTTGGCCTAAGTTTACCCGCTGATAACCGTTTTCGCCTGATCTTTAAAGGCGGTATACTGCTGAATTAGCCATAATGAACGCTCAGAGCCTGTTTTGACTGGCTCTTAATCCCTTTTATCACCGTAAAGGAGAGGTTGTAATGTCAACCCCGCGTCAAATTCTTGCTGCAATTTTCGATATGGATGGATTACTGGTCGATTCTGAACCGCTTTGGGATCAGGCTGAACTGGATGTGATAGCAAGTTTAGGCGTTGATATCTCCCGCCGCCATGAACTTCCCGACACCCTTGGCTTACGCATCGATATGGTGGTCGATTTGTGGTTTGCGCAGCAACCGTGGAACGGTCCCTCACGTCAGGAGGTCACCGAGCGCATCATCACCCGGGCCATTGCGTTAGTGGAAGAAACAAAACCACTGCTGCCGGGTGTGCGTGAAGCCGTGGCGTTGTGCAAATCTCAGGGAATCAAAGTAGGACTGGCATCCGCCTCGCCGCTGCATATGCTGGAAAAAGTGCTGACCATGTTTGATCTGCGCAGCAGCTTCGACGCGTTGGCTTCTGCAGAAAAACTGCCCTACAGCAAACCGCACCCGCAGGTTTATCTCGATTGCGCCACAAAACTGGGCATTGACCCGTTAAACTGCGTAGCACTGGAAGACTCGGTAAACGGCATGATTGCTTCGAAAGCCGCCCGTATGCGTTCCATCGTGGTACCTGCACATGAGAATCAGGACGATCCCCGCTTCGTCCTTGCCGACGTCAAACTAACCTCGCTCACCGAACTTACTGCCGCTCATCTGCGCGGCTAATCCTGTAACTGGCAATGATCGTATTGCCCGCTTTCTCAGTTCCTTATTTTTAAAACAGCGTTTCATTTTTAATTGAATTTCTGTTTAACCTCTCCTATTCTTGCCCTATAGAGCAAGCGTTAATGACATAAATAGTTGAGGTGAGCATGATTCAGGAAGCTTTTCGTCTCGAAGGTAAAGTAGCCATCGTCACTGGATGTGACACCGGCCTTGGGCAGGGTATGGCAGTGGCGCTGGCTGAAGCGGGCTGCGATGTAGTCGGCGTGAATCGTAAAATACCACATGAAACCGCAGAGAAAATTAACGCCCTCGGTCGACGTTTTATGGCTATTCAGGCCGACCTCAGCCAACAAGATGCTCTCACCAGCATCGTGACACAATCGGTGTCGGCGTTTGGCCGGATCGATATTCTGGTCAACAATGCGGGAACCATACGCCGTCAGGATGCGCTGGACTTCAGTGAAAAGGATTGGGATGACGTGATGAATCTGAATCTCAAATCTGTTTTCTTTCTGTCACAGGCCGTGGCGCGCCAGTTTCTGGCTCAGGGCAATGGCGGAAAAATTATTAACATTGCCTCGATGCTCTCTTTTCAGGGCGGAATCCGCGTCCCTTCCTATACAGCATCAAAAAGCGGTGTACTGGGCATCACTCGCCTGCTCGCCAATGAATGGGCGGCCAAAGGAATTAATGTCAATGCTATCGCACCCGGCTATATGGCGACCAATAATACCCAGCAGCTGCGCGCAGACAGCGAGCGCAATCAGGAGATTATCGATCGTATTCCCGCAGGGCGCTGGGGCACGCCAAATGATCTGAAAGGCCCGGTCGTATTCCTCGCAAGTTCCGCCTCTGACTATATTCATGGCTATACGCTAGCCGTGGATGGCGGTTGGCTGGCGCGGTAATGGCGCACTTGTGACAAAGGGTTACAACGTCACCTCTTCCGCCTACTGTATAAAACCCCTATACTGTATGAATCGACAGTTTATTGGGTTTTATCATGACGGCGGAAGGCCACCTTCTTTTTTCTATTGCCTGCGCGGTATTTGCCAAGAATGCCGAGCTAACGCCCGTTCTTGCGCAGGGTGACTGGTGGCATATTGTTCCTTCCGCCATTTTAACGTGCCTGCTGCCGGATATTGATCATCCCAAATCCCTGCTGGGGCAGCGTCTGAAGTGGATATCAAAACCCATTGCCCGGGCATTTGGTCATCGCGGGTTTACGCATAGCCTGCTTGCAGTCTTTGCCCTGCTGACCACGTTTTACCTGAAAGTCCCGGACACCTGGATAATACCGGCTGATGCCTTACAAGGTATGGTTCTCGGTTATCTCAGCCATATTCTGGCCGATATGCTGACCCCAGCGGGCGTTCCCCTGCTTTGGCCCTGCCGCTGGCGTTTTCGTCTGCCCATTCTCGTGCCGCAAAAAGGCAACCAACTGGAGCGGTTTCTGTGCATGGCACTGTTCGCATGGGCAATCTGGATGCCGCAGACCGTACAAGAGAACAGCGCTGTACGCTGGTCTTCGCAGATGATTAATACGCTACAAATGCAGTTCAATCGTTTCATAACGCATCAGATTGACTAATAAATCAGCCAAAAAGTCATTTTCGGTATAAACAATTCCATTTGAATATAAGAGGCATGTCACAGTTCTGCTAATCTTGCGCCAACAGAATCACCTTTAAACGGTGATACGCATAATAAGATCAGGAGAACGGGGATGAACTTTCCTTTAATCGCGAACATTATCGTGTTCATAGTGCTGCTGTTCGTGCTGGCGCAAGCCCGGCACAAACAGTGGAGTCTGGCCAAAAAAGTACTGGTCGGTCTGGTCATGGGTGTCGTGTTCGGCCTTGCCCTGCACACCATTTATGGTTCCGACAGCCAGGTTCTTAAAGATTCCGTACAGTGGTTCAACATTGTCGGCAACGGTTATGTCCAGTTGCTGCAGATGATTGTTATGCCGCTGGTATTTGCATCTATTCTCAGCGCCGTTGCGCGTCTGCACAATGCCTCTCAGTTAGGTAAAATCAGCTTCCTGACCATCGGAACGCTACTGTTTACCACGCTGATTGCCGCACTGGTTGGGGTTCTGGTGACCAACCTGTTCGGCCTGACCGCCGAAGGTCTGGTGCAAGGTGGTGCCGAGACGGCCCGTCTGAACGCGATTGAAACCAACTATGTTGGCAAAGTGGCTGACCTCAGCGTTCCGCAACTGGTGCTGTCGTTTATTCCGAAAAACCCGTTTGCCGATCTGACTGGCGCCAACCCGACGTCGATTATCAGCGTAGTTATCTTCGCAGCATTCCTGGGTGTAGCCGCACTGAAACTGCTAAAAGATGATGCACCAAAAGGCGAGCGCGTTCTGGTGGCTATCGATACCCTGCAAAGCTGGGTGATGAAGCTGGTTCGTCTGGTGATGCAGTTGACGCCGTACGGTGTTCTGGCGCTGATGACCAAAGTGGTTGCCGGTTCCAACCTTCAGGACATCATTAAGCTGGGTAGCTTCGTCGTGGCCTCTTATCTCGGTCTGGGCATTATGTTCGTGGTTCACGGGATCCTCTTGGGTATTAACGGCGTTAGCCCGCTGAAATACTTCCGTAAGGTATGGCCGGTGCTGACTTTCGCCTTCACCAGCCGTTCCAGCGCAGCCTCAATTCCGCTGAACGTTGAAGCGCAAACCCGTCGTCTGGGCGTGCCTGAATCCATCGCCTCTTTCGCCGCCTCTTTTGGCGCCACGATTGGCCAGAATGGTTGTGCGGGTCTGTACCCGGCAATGCTGGCAGTAATGGTCGCGCCGACCGTTGGAATCAACCCGCTGGACCCAATGTGGATTGCCACGCTGGTTGGTATCGTGACCGTAAGTTCCGCAGGGGTTGCGGGTGTCGGTGGCGGTGCAACATTTGCCGCGCTGATCGTTCTGCCTGCTATGGGTCTGCCGGTCACGCTGGTTGCGCTGTTGATCTCCGTTGAACCGCTGATCGACATGGGTCGTACTGCGTTGAACGTAAGCGGTTCCATGACTGCCGGTACGCTGACCAGTCAATGGCTGAAGCAGACCGATAAAACTATTCTGGACAGCGACGATAACGCCGAACTGGCGCATCGCTAAGTCTGTCAGCTAAAAAACAAAAAACCGCCGGAGTATCATGCTCCGGCGGTTTTTTTATATCCATTAATCGCTTAGTTCATTTTCCTGACGAACCTGATTAGCCCAGCGCTGCGCTGATTCCGGGACCGTAAATGCAGGCGAACGTTGAAACGACTCCCCCATTAAGACAAAAGCGACATATTTTCCGCGCAGTATCCATACGTCACGAAACGCATCCATTTTAATCGCATGCTCTGGTGGAGCGGGCTCCACGCGAGGAACATAGCTGATAACCGGACGATTTTGTTGGCGAAGAGGTTTCATAATCAGTTGCTTCACTAAAGACAAATTCTAAAAATCAGAAAACTGCTATCTTAGCCGATTTTGCCTCCTGACGTCCTGCCTTGCGTGCGCTGTTTGCCTGGTTCATCGCGCTTTACGTCATCGACCTGTACCTGCGCCGCTGAATGAGTGGTCTATAGTTAAAGTTTTTGACAGCAACAACGACCCTTTCAGCGATGAAAACAGGAGACGAGTTTAATGTCACAGAACGATAAGCACCCACTCCATCACTCAGCGCCGGTTCATGATGCCAGCGAATCCCAGCCAGGACTTGACTCACTGGCGCCAGCAGACGGTTCACATCAGCCAGCACCTGAACCCACACCACCAGGCATGCAACCCACCACATCCGGCAGCTTAAAAGCGCCTGACGTCACAAGTGACAAACTCAACGCGCTGGACAGTTTTCGCAAAGGAAGCGAGGATTTTGCCCTGACCACCAATCAGGGCGTGCGCATTGCGGACGATCAAAACTCTCTGCGCGCCGGAAACCGTGGGCCAACTCTGCTGGAAGACTTCATCCTGCGGGAAAAAATCACCCATTTTGATCATGAACGCATCCCGGAGAGGATCGTACATGCCCGAGGTTCTGCCGCTCACGGTTACTTTCAGCCCTATGCCAGTCTCAGCGCGACGACGAAAGCGGACTTTCTGAGTGATGAAAATAAAATCACCCCGGTTTTTGTCCGATTCTCTACGGTTCAGGGCGGCGCAGGCTCTGCGGATACGGTCAGAGATATACGGGGATTTGCGACCAAGTTTTACACTGAAGAGGGCATTTTCGACCTGGTGGGAAACAATACTCCCATCTTCTTTATTCAGGATGCCCATAAATTCCCAGATTTCGTCCATGCAGTTAAACCGGAGCCGCATTGGGCCATCCCGCAGGGCCAAAGCGCCCATGACACCTTCTGGGATTATGTCTCATTACAGCCTGAAACGTTGCACAACGTCATATGGGCAATGTCCGATCGGGGTATTCCGCGCAGCTATCGCACGATGGAAGGCTTTGGTATTCACACATTTCGGTTGATTAATGCGCAAGGGAAAGCCACCTTTGTCCGTTTCCACTGGAAACCGCTGGCAGGCAAAGCTTCGCTGGTATGGGATGAAGCGCAAAAACTTACCGGTCGGGATCCCGACTTTCATCGCCGCGATCTGTGGGAGGCGATTGAAGCGGGCGATTATCCGGAATATGAACTGGGGCTACAGCTCATTCCTGAAGAGGACGAATTCAAGTTCGATTTTGACCTGCTCGATCCAACGAAATTGATACCTGAAGAACTGGTTCCGGTACAACTCGTCGGTAAAATGGTGCTAAACCGCAATCCGGACAATTTTTTCGCCGAAAATGAGCAAGTAGCTTTTCATCCCGGACACATCGTCCCGGGCATCGATTTTACTAACGATCCCTTGTTGCAGGGCCGCTTGTTCTCCTATACCGATACCCAGATCAGTCGTCTGGGCGGGCCCAACTTCCATGAAATCCCAATTAATCGCCCAACCTGTCCGTATCATAATTTCCAGCGTGACGGCATGCATCGCATGGACATCGATACTAACCCGGCCAACTATGAACCGAATTCCATCAATGATAACTGGCCGCGTGAAACACCTCCGGGGCCAAAACGCGGTGGATTTGAGTCGTACCAGGAACGGATTGAAGGAAACAAAATCCGCGAACGCAGCCCCTCTTTCGGCGAATACTATGCGCAGCCTCGTCTGTTCTGGCTAAGTCAGACGCCAATTGAACAGCAGCATATTATAGGCGGATTCAGTTTCGAACTTAGCAAAGTTACGCGCCCCTATATCAGAGAAAGAGTGGTCGAACAGTTAGCTCATATTGATACTGCCCTCGCCACGGCGGTTGCCGGGAATCTCGGTTTTGAACTCACTGAGGAACAAACCAAAATTATACCGCCGGCCAACGTCAACGGTTTGAAAAATGCGCCGTCACTCAGTTTATATGCAGGTGCGCAAGGTGAGATTAAGGGCCGTGTGGTCGCCATTTTACTTAATGACCAGGTGAAATCGGCCGATCTGCTCGCCATCATGCAAGCCCTACAGGCCGAAGGTGTTCATGCCAAACTGCTCTATTCCCGAATGGGGAATGTGGTTGCCGACGATGGCTCCGTTCTGACAATCGCCGGTACCTTTGCGGGTTCGCCATCCCTGACGGTCGATGCAGTCATTGTTCCATGTGGGAATATTGCGGATATCGCAATGAACGGAGATGCCCGATATTACTTACTCGAAGCGTATAAACACTTAAAACCTATCGCCCTGGCTGGCGATGCTCGTCGGTTTAAAGCAACGTTGAATATCAAAAAGGAAGGAGAAGAAGGCGTGGTGGAAGCGGACAGTGCAGACACACAGTTCATGGATACCCTGCTGACGCTGATGACCGCGCACCGCGTCTGGTCACGCGCCGGAAAAATAGACACGATTCCGGCCTAAAAAAATGCGGCGCATCAAGCGCCGCAAACTCAGGAATTACACGTTTAGAAAACTGCCAAGACGATAACCGCGCTCCGCAATAGCATATTTCAGTGACGAAGACGTCAGCACGTCGAGCTCAGTTAAGCGGGGGTAACAGTAGGCACTTTGACGAATAATGTCATCGATAAAAGCCGGATGACACATCACTTCCAGCGAGGATTCTCCGCGATCGGCTGACGCATCAAGCATCTGCAAAAACAGAGCTTCAGAAATCGCCTCACCGTAAAACTCGCTGCTGAATCCCTGGGAAGTCCGTAAGGTTTCCGGTAAGTCAGACGCCTGGAATACCGCCTGACGATCGATACGCAACGCAATCCCCTTCTGGGCAGCAAACCCTGCTACGATAGGGAAAATTTGCGGGAACATATGCACATGGTGATGGCTATCCAGATGCGTCGGCTCTCGCCCGAACAGGTCAATAAAACGCTGATACTGTGCGGCCAGTTCCTGAGAAATTTCATCCAGCGGCAGAGTGTCTTCCTCCGCCATCTGCCAGATCCATTTCCCCAGTACACCGTCACGAGTAAGGCCTGGCATTGCCGTCAACGGCCTGCCCAGCGTCAGAACAAAGTGCATTCCGACGGCAAGTTCAGGTATGTCGCGACTCAGCTGTACCGCATGGTCAATTGCCGCACCGTTAACCAGCGCCGTGGTCGAGGTGACAACACCATTGCGACAAGCTTCAACAATGCCGTAGTTTTGTCCTTTACTCAGGCCAAAATCATCCGCATTTACAATCAGTACGCGTTCCATAGCCGACCTCGGTTAGTGTTGTTCGCTTTTGAGTTTCTCAATGCACCCGGCGAAGTTTGGCAGCCATTTTTCATGCGCCAGAATCAGCTCACGCGCCAGAATTTCGGCATCGCTGTCAGAATGCACCAGCGGGCTCAGGTTCAGCGCCAGCAGCACATCATTCAACTCACCGCTCAACGCTGCGTTGCTCGCCGCCACTTCAAAACCTTTAATGGTATAGATAAGGCCGAGCACTTTCTCATCAAAATGGGTAATTCGCGGATGCGGCGTAGCACCGTTACGCCCCAGCGTACAGGTCATCTCAACCGCCCAGTCCGCAGGAATATTATCAACATGCCCATGATGTGGAATGTTGACATAGTGCTCAGTCTGTTTGTCGTTGTAGATGGCATTGATCACTTCACAGGCCGCATCGGAGTAATAGGCCCCGCCGCGCTGCTCCAGCTCTTTCGGTTTAACGTTTAGCTCAGGATTTTTATAGAGATCAAACAGTTGTTTTTCTACTTTTTGTACTACCTGAGCACGTGCGCCACCCTTATAGTACTCGCCCATTTCGATCGCCAGCATCTCTTTTGGCTTGAAGTAGTACAGCAGATACGAGCACGGCAGCAGCTTCAGCGAACGAATCAACCCTTCGCTGAACGGCAGGTCGAAGATGTTCTTCACGCCAGAGGCTTTCAACTGACCCGAAGCAACGCCGTCCAGCAGTTCATCAAAGCGTGACACACCGTTGACCAGAACATCCTTAATGAAGACCATATGATTCAGACCAAACAGGTCGATAGATAAGTCATCACTCTCTTTCAGCGCCAGCACGTCGCTGATGAACATTTTCATGCCGATCGGAATATTACATACGCCGATGAATTTCTTGAAATTCGTATGGCGATAAACCGCCTCAGTCACCATCCCGGCTGGGTTAGTGAAGTTGATCACCCACGCATTCGGGCACAATTCTTCCACATCTTTAACAATATCAAAGATAACCGGAATGGTACGCAGGCCTTTGAACAGCCCGCCAGCGCCGTTGGTTTCCTGCCCCAGATACCCGTGGCTCAGCGGAATGCGTTCATCCTTTTCACGGGCTTGCAGTTGCCCTACACGCAGCTGGGTGGTAACGAAATCAGCATCTTTCAGTGCTTCACGGCGATCCAGAGTTTTAAACAACTTCATCGGTACGCCGGCTTTATCGATCATGCGCTGGCATAGGTCAAAAATAATGTCCAGTTTCTCTTTTCCACCGTCGACATCAACCAGCCACAACTCAGAAACCGGTAATTCATGATAGCGCTTAATAAAGCCTTCAAGTAATTCAGGGGTGTAGCTGCTCCCGCCACCGATAGTGACGACTTTTAATTTCTGGCTCATACTTTCTCCCTTCAGTGTCAAAACACTGACGTGTATTATGCTCAACCCGTATGTCAGGTATAGCGTGGCTGTCCCGACGCTATTTTGGGCAAGCTATAAAAAATGGGTTATTGGCAAATAATTTCTACTGATTAAATTCAGTTAATTTCTTACGGTAGCTATTCGGTGTAAACGACGTCAGCTTTTTAAACGTTTTAATAAACAGGCTTGGACTACTGTAGCCAGACTCGTAAGCAATATCCGTTACAGAATAGTTCGTCATTTCCAGCTGTTTTTTAGCAAAGTTAATGCGGATTTCATTAATAATCTGCATCGGCGTTTTGCTGTAATAACGCTGGGTTGCACGGGTCAGATACTCCTGGGATTTCGCGGACAGGTGTACCATATTTTCCAGCGCGTTCTCGCTAAACTGCCGTTTGTCGTGCATGGTCTCGACGGTGGTTTTAAGCCACTGCGGAATATCATCCAACACCTGCTCTTCGCGATGATGACGTAACCGATTAATAATATAGAAGGTGACCACTTCTACAAATTCATCCAGTCCGCTCTCGCGAAAGTTAAGTGATGCAATAACCGTTTCAATATAGGTAAGAAACGAGTTATTCGCCCGATAGACCTGCGATGCAACGAAACAAAATGGCAGTAGCGGGTGATAGTGCTGTTCAAAAAAACGTTTACTGATGCCGACGTTAAGGATCCTTGTCGCACCAAAATCATAAAAACTTTGGTGGTGCGATCCCAACGGGATAAAGACAAAGTCTCCACGTTCGAGTAGTACGCGTTTACCGTTGATTTCCTGATAATAGCGCCCGGTTAAAACCAGGGTAAATTCATAGTAGTCATGCTGATGCAGCCCGCTGATACTCTCAGTTTTGTTATAGATGAACACATGGAAATTTTTGCCATTAAACAGTTGCTGTTCATAAACAGTTTTGATTTCCGGTGCGTTAATCTGTAGCTGCATTATGCACTCCTCGCTATTTCAGCTTTTCGTGAAGTTCAATCAGTTCAGTCACCAGCTCACGCGCCAGCATTGATGTCATCAGGTGGTCCTGCGCGTGGACCAGCACCAGGCTAACTTTCATTTTACCTTCACCCTGATCGCCTTCAATCAGTTTCGTTTGCACGAGGTGCGCTTCGTTCAGAGCCAGACGAGACTGGTCCATCATCGCCTTGGCCGACTCGAAATCGCCTTGCTTGGCCATTTTAAGTGCGCCGTACGCCAGGCTACGCGCCTGACCGGAGTTGATGATGAGGCCCATCACCACTTCTTCAAGTTCTTCTGCTTCGGACTGCGTGTCGACGATATTCTCGATATCCAACATACTTTTTTCCTCTGGTTCAGTCCGGCATGACCGTGAAGCCATGCCGGATTAAATTTAGAATTTCAATGCGTTAGCGATATCTTCTTCGCTTTCTTCTTGGTCAATAACGTTCTGCGCTTTGTTGGCTACCACCACGAACGGCAGGTAAACCAGCGTTGCGATACCGAGGTTGAACAGCGCGACCAGCAGAGCAGCGACACTACCGTTGGTGTTAAAGAACGCGCCCAAACCGGTTGGCATGGTCCACGGTGCAATGTTGGTAATCGGTGGAATAATGCCTGAGTAATAAGCTGCCAGCGTAATCGCCGCCAGTATCGGTTGCACCAGGATGAACGGGATAAACATCACCGGGTTCATGATGATCGGCAGACCGAACAGGATAGGTTCGTTAATCTGGAACAGACCTGATGGCAGTGCCAGTTTAGCAACCTGACGATAGTCAGGACGACGCGATGCCAGGAAGATAGCGATAATCAGACCCAGCGTTGCCCCGCTACCCCCAAGGAAAATATAGGAGTCGAGCATCGGTTTCGCCCAGACGTGGAACGTCTTACCGGCTTCCAGCGCGGCATCTACGGAACCAAACTGTTGGTAGATAGAGATGTTTTCCAGCGCCCATGGCGTCATGATACCGCTGTCCAGCGCAGTCAGCGCCAGTGAACCGTGAATACCAAAGAACCACAGCAGCGGAACAAAAATCACGTAGGCCCAGCCCACCACGCTGCCCAACGACGCCAGCGGAGTTGAAATGGAATCCATAATGATCTGGTGGAAGTTCGTACCCCAGGTGTTCAATGCCCAGGCAATGATCCCCATAATGGAGAGGATAAGGAAGCCAGGAATCAGCGCAGAGAAAGAGCGCGATACAGATGTCGGTACGCTATCAGGTAATTTAATGACCCAATTGCGACGAACCACAAAGGTGAACATTTCCGCGACCGCGAGGCCGATAATGATACCGGAAATAATATTGGCACCGCCGAGCCAGTTCGCGCCAACGGCATAGGCTTCACCCACGCTATAAGGCGTTACGGTCATAAACGCGGCGACAGATAACAGCCCGGCAGCCAGTGAGTCGACTTTACGTTCTTCTGCCAGCGCCATGCCGATAAAGAACGGTGCCATCAATGACATGATACCCAGCGTACCGTTATAGACGTTTCCACCAATGCCTTTCAAGCTATTCAGCGTTTCAATAGTTGAAGCATCAAGTCGAATGCCCATTGAATAAAAAAACGACCCCTCCCCAAAGCTCAGGAAAACGTTATTGATTAATACAAACATGGCCCCTGCGAGGGTTAACGGCATTAAACGAATAAAACCGTTCTTGATTGCATTAACGTGTGGCTGCTTTCCAATTTTTACAGCAAAAGGAAGGAGTACCTTTTCAAGTGAAGCAATAGCGTTACTCATAGAAAAATACCCTTAAATACCGCAATTAATAATTGCGGTGAATGTTAATGAAATAACTCTTTGACGGGAAAAATTAAAATAAAATAATTAATTTGCTGCGGCTTTTTTAATTGCTGCAACAGCAGCCTTAAGCACGCCTAAACCATCGACTTTGCCATACAGCAGCGAGTCAATCACTTCCACAGGCTTGTTGGGTAACAAACGCTGAATTTCGGGCAACATATAAGCAATTTGTGGACCTAATAACACGACATCGGCCGTTGGACCTTTTTCTCCGGCCAGCGTTTCAGGAAACGCTTCAATAATAACCGGCACTTCGTATTTTTCGGCCTGAGCACGCATCTTCGAAACCAACAATGAAGTCGACATGCCCGCAGAACAAAACAGATAAATGTGTTTCTTTTCCATTAAAACGATCCTCATATGCGATTATCTGTCAACCAGACACTCCGCAAGCCATAACCTGCATCCATGCTCTGGGTAACTTGCGTCAGCTAAATTACTTTTTTAGGTGGCTGAAATGAGTATACGGGATTGCACCAGTGGATGGTATTTCCTTGACCAACTAAATTGTCTCTCCTTGACCTGTCGTTATGACCCCCCTCACATTTCGGGCAAATAATTCGCGGCAATAAATAAGATCGTTCGGCACAAAAAAACCGGCACGATGGCCGGTTCGTCTGAATGCTCAGGCAATAAGCAGTTGTTACTTCTTCGCCGCCTGCGGGTCGGTGTCGTACTCTGCGCAGGTCTGGTAACCGGAGTTAATCACATGTCCGGTGTCATCTAAAGCAACAAAATAGGTTTCAGCTTTACCATCTCGTTGACCCAGGATGTAGGTCTGGCATGTCCCTCGCGCATGAATCATGCTGACTTCAGAAGAAGGTTTACCGGCAATCTGCGCCACCTGCGCCCGGCTCATCCCTTTCTTCACATCTTTCACCACGGGCTGAACAAATTGGTCTTTGGTACGATCGTAAGCCGTACACCCTGCCAGCATAGTCAAAACAGCCGCTGCACTCAGAATTCCTGTTAGGTTCTTGTTCATATTCCGTCCTCTTGTATTTCAGCGTGTTATATAAGCCTGGAGCACAACAACGCATTTTTCAAGCAATCAGATGATACTTAGGCAGTTTCGGAAAATTCTATTAAAACAAAATGATGCTCGCATCCCTTGTCGTTTGGGCCTCAACGCGATAATTTTAACACATCATTTTTTTGATCATTTTATTTTCCATAGGGGGTTAAATGACTCTGCAGCAAGAGATAATCCAGGCGCTTGGCGCAAAACCGCACATCAATGCAGAAGAAGAAATTCGCCGCAGCGTGGATTTCCTTAAATCTTATCTGCAGACCTACCCCTTTCTGAAATCACTGGTATTAGGGATTAGCGGCGGGCAGGACTCAACGCTCGCGGGAAAACTATGCCAGATGGCTATTTCCGAGCTTCGCGAAGAAACGGGGAATGACGCGCTGCAGTTTATTGCCGTACGTCTGCCATATGGCGTTCAGGCTGATGAACAGGACTGTCAGGATGCCATCGCCTTTATCCAACCGGACCGCGTACTCACCGTCAATATTAAGGGTGCGGTACTGGCCAGTGAACAGGCCCTGCGTGAAGCGGGTATTGAACTGAGCGATTTTGTCCGTGGCAATGAAAAAGCCCGTGAACGTATGAAGGCTCAGTACAGTATCGCCGGCATGACCAGCGGCGTTGTCGTGGGAACCGATCATGCAGCAGAAGCCATCACCGGATTTTTCACCAAATACGGCGATGGCGGTACTGACATTAACCCTATTTTCCGTTTGAACAAGCGTCAGGGTAAGCAACTGCTTGCCGCGCTGGGTTGCCCGGAACATTTATATAAGAAAGCACCAACCGCCGACCTCGAAGACGATCGTCCTTCTCTGCCGGATGAAGCCGCATTAGGCGTCACCTATGACAACATCGACGATTATCTGGAAGGAAAAACGCTGACTGCCGACATCGCGAAAAAAATTGAAGGTTGGTATCTGAAGACCGAGCACAAACGTCGCACACCGATTACGGTGTTTGATGACTTCTGGAAAAAAGCGTAATTCTTTTAGTCACATATTGCCGGATAGCACTGGGATCACCGCTGTCCGGTCCCTCCTCCTGATCTGATGCCGCTTTTTTAATCGGTTCCAAACTGTTATACTGGATGGATAACCAGCATCCGGAGTGAGAAGTGGTACGGCGTCAATCAGCCCCGCGCCTGACATTTGAGGCAGCGGCAATCTATGAATATCCTGAGCACCTGCGTCCATTTTTGAGTGCGCTTCCCGCTGTGCCAGGCGTCTATCTGTTTCACAGTGAAAGCGACACTATGCCGCTCTATATTGGTAAAAGCGTCAATATTCGCAGCCGCGTGATGGCACACCTGCGTACCGCAAACGAAGCAGCAATGCTGCGTCAGGCCAAACGCATTAGCTGGATTTGTACCGCGGGAGAAATTGGTGCCCTGCTGCTGGAAGCGCGATTGATCAAAGAACAACAGCCGTTGTTTAATAAACGACTGCGGCGCAATCGTCAGCTTTGCGCCTTGCAGCTTACCGACCGAACTGTTCAGGTTGTCTACGCACGAGATATTGATTTCTCCCATGCCCCCAATCTGTTTGGCCTGTTTGCCAATCGTCGCGCAGCGCTACAAGCGTTGCAAAGCCTCGCGGATGAACAACAGCTGTGCTACGGCCTGTTGGGGCTGGAACCCCTGAGTCGCGGGCGCGCCTGTTTTCGCTCCGCGCTTAAGCGATGCGCCGGAGCGTGCTGCGGGAAAGAGAGTCATGAAGCCCATCATTTGCGTCTGTTAGAGGCGCTGGAAAGAGTGAGAGTGATTTGCTGGCCATGGAGCAATGCCATTGCGCTGCAGGAAACCCGCGCTGAAATGACACAGTACCATATCATCAACAACTGGCTGTGGCTGGGAGCCGTTTCAACGCTGGATGAAGCGGCTACCCTGGCGCGTATGCCGGCCGGCTTTGACCATGATGGCTACAAAATTCTCTGTCGGCCTGTTCTGTCTGGTCAATATGACATTATTGAACTGCGTCCGGAGAATGGCCCGGCATCCAGTTAATCTCGCTGAACAGCAGTTTTCCCTCGCGCTCCAGCAGTCGTAAGGTGTGTTTACCGTCGTGCCAGCTTGCACCCTGATCGGCGGTCAGTAGCTTATCGCCCAGTTGCCAGGCACCGCTGATAACAAATACCACGCCGCCGCGCGAACCAAAAGTCGTAAACGTGCGGTCGGCAACTCTGACTTTCGCCTGGCAGACATCCCGTCGGGTCATGATATTGAAATCCATCGACATCTGCCCTTCTGTCAGCTTCGCTTTTACCACCTTGTCACCGGCAAAGGTAAAAGGCTGATGCTGTTTCAGAGTATGTGTGAAGGTGTTTGACTCTTCCAGGGTCACTTCTCCACCTTCCAGCAGGGTAATCACGCGTTCTACGCCGGGAAAGAGAGAAAACTCTCCGTTGGCTGCAATGGAGGCGATACTCGCCCGCCAGTGAAAATCTCGTGTTGCTGGCGGAAAACAGCAAATCTCACGGGTTTCTCCCGCACCATTTCGCCACAGATTGACCGGCATTTTGCGGATATCAAAGTATTCCATCATCCCTCCAGAAAGACGCAGCACGGCAACCCGCCGTAAACAGGCAGCCATAAATCATGATTGGTATGTTCACCCTGCAGATTATTGTTATCGGCAGCAGAGTTGATTTGCCTTAGCGATGAACCCG
Organism: Citrobacter sp. ABFQG; assembly: GCF_004322975.1. NCBI lineage: Bacteria > Pseudomonadati > Pseudomonadota > Gammaproteobacteria > Enterobacterales > Enterobacteriaceae > Citrobacter > Citrobacter sp. ABFQG. The sequence continues at coordinate 2,828,124 of NZ_CP036435.1, read as the reverse complement.
GTGTTTTGCAAAAAAGAATAACGCGCTGATCCAGGTAGAATTTTCACGGGCTTCAGGAGAATAGCGTGTCGTGTGTCCGGTGCAATAGGCAGGAAAGAAAAAACCGCCGATCCTGCCCACATCGTTAAACGTGTTGTGGACAAGAGCGGCGGTCTTGAGTTTGGTTTCACGCTGTGCGGCAATCAGTGCAACACAGCATGAATGATTTAGTGTAGACGCTGATCGATTACTCGGCAGCTTGTGGCATTTTACCTTTCTGCGCTGCACGTTCTGTCAGACGCTTCTCAAAATTGGCATTAAACTGCTTTTTCTGTTCCGGGGTTAGAATGTTGTAAATCTTGTTCTGAGTTTCCATATGCGCCAGCATGTTGGCTTTGCGCTGTTCTTCCATCTTCGCAATCTGCGCTTCGGCTTTCGCTTTATCGAAACTATCGCTGGCAATAATGTCGTGCATCGCGCGACGCTCTTCCAGCGGCGGACGTTTCATCTGGTCGCGTTGACCTTTCATGATCTCGCGAATCTGCTGTTTCTGAGCATCGGTCAGGTTCAGGTCTTTGAACATCATGTCGTGATGCGGGGCGAATTTACCGTTGTGGTGCATCATCGGTTTGGCATCAGCTGGCGCAGCTGTTGTCGTGTCAGCGGCGTGAGCCAGGTTGGCAGCACCCAGGGCCAGAGTAGAGGCAACAAACAGAGCAGTCAGTTTACGCATAATTTCTATCCTTTCTTTCAGTTATTTTTACGACACTCATGCGACTCTTATGCAATGTGATGTCGTGTTGACGAGATTAACTTTACCGGCTTAAGCGTCAATTAATCAGAGCAACGGTAAAACAGTGAAAGTATAAAAAACAAATTTTCATCAATTATGAAGAAAAAAAGAATAAATTGCGCAGAGTTGCAATAAAAAATTACAACAGGATGATTTTGAAAGGATTATGAAGAACTATACCTGAAACCTGATTATTAAGAAAGCAATTCACCAGGAATAATCCGTAATAAATAAAAACAGCACGCAAAAATAAGCCCTGAAGGATAAACCTGCAAGGCATATATATTTATCACATTTTTTGGAGCATCAGCCCGGCACGTAAACCACAGGCCACGTTGGGATTCGGAAAGAGAACGTATTCAACATCATGGGTGACAATAAAACGTTCATCACCGTCCTTCGCCAGCAAGGTTCCCTCTTTAAAAGGGGTAAAGTTGAGCGTCTGGTTATCCATATGAAGAATGAAATCGTCGCTACGTCGCGTGATTTGCGACACTACGCGGTAGCGCAGCGGAGATGTTTCTCCCGTCGATACTCGCTCGCCTCGCAGCAACTGCGCCAGTGCGTCTGCTGTTTGCGCAAACTGGGACAGATCGTTTTGTCCAAACGGCAGCGCTTTACCGAGTTCCAGCGTACAGGCCAGTGCGCCAAAATGTTCCCCGCTAAAATGGGTGAACGTACCGCCAGGCGTCTGATGAAAAACCAGCGCCTCCAGTCCCGCATCTCCCAGCCATTCAAGAAAACCCTCATCCCAGGCAACGTTGCGTTGTGGCAACACGCCAAAGCGCAGATGCAGTGAACCGCGAATCGCGGTGTGCAGATCCAGATGCCAGCGTGCTGGCTCTTTCGCCCGCGAATAAAAATCTTCCAGACACAGCTCAAGCTCATGGGCTCGGCGCGTTTCTTCACTCGCGGTAAAAATCTGCCACCGGCCGCCAAACATACGATTCAGGTCGCTATGACAATACCGTTTTCCCGCAGCAAGCGCCTGCGGGTTTCCCAGAATCACCAGTAGCCGCCATGTTAGTGCCAGCTCGCCGCTAAATAACCGGGACAAGAATGAGTCGAGTATCTCTACCGGCGCGGTTTCATTGCCATGGATCCCCGCAGACAGCACCAGAGAATGTTCAACGGGTGCAAGCGGCGTCAGTTCCAGAATTCCGTGACCGATCCACTGCCAGTCAAAACCATGAATGGTTCCTTGCGTTTCCTCCGGAGTGGCACCTGCGAGCGTGATAGCCAGCAAGTTATCCATGGCGTATCCCCTCCAACTGGAAAGGATACACAGAGCCGAGGTTAAGCAATTGCGTCAGCGTATCCAGCGCTTCACGCCCCTCGCGCAACAGCTGTGGGTCGGCAAGGTCGGCAGCGGTAAGACGATCGCGATAGTAACGGTCAACCCAGTTATTCAACGTGTTAAACAGCATATCGTTCATGATAACCGCCGGATTCACCGCCTGCTGTTCCTGCAAGGTGAGCACCACTCTCAGGCGCAAGCATGCCGGACCGCCGCCGTTGGACATACTTTCACGCAGATCGAATACCCGCAGGTCATCGATCGGATTGTCTTCCTCGAGAAGACGGTTCAGATACCGCCACACGCCAGTATGCTCCCGGCACTCCTGCGGCAGGACCAGCATCATCGAACCGTCGTCACGACTCAGCAACTGACTGTTAAACAGATAGGTAGTCACCGCATCCTGCACCGAAACCTCCGCAGTCGGGACTTCCAGCGGGGTAAAACCTGCCACCTGACTACGCAACTGCTCTAATAACGCCTGCTGTCTGACAAACGCCTGCTGATGACAAAACAACACCTGGCGATTCGACACCGCAATCACATCGTTATGAAACACACCAAGATCGATGACATCCGGATTTTGCTGAGCAAAAATACACTGATGCGGGTTAACCTGATTCAGTCGTGCGACCGCCTCACTGGCCTCACGGGATTGCCTTGCCGGATAGCGCTTCGGCTGGGATGCATTGCCTTCTTCACGACCGTAAACAAATAGCTGTACACCGGGATCGCCGTAATCTCCACCAAGGCGGTTATGGTTTGCCGCCCCTTCATCACCGAAAAGCGCAACCTGGGGTAACGCACCGTGGACAGCAAAACTATTCTCATCACGGAAAATCGCCCGTAGCAACGCTTCGGTAGTAGGAGCTTCCAGCGAACGGTGGAACTTATTATTCAGATTCGCCACCGTCAGATGCACTTTCCCGTCCAGCGAATCTGCTGAAGGGCAAACCGTTGCCGCATTCGCTACCCACATAGGCGATGCGGAGCTGGCACTGGAGAGCCAGTGAGGTGCCTGACGCGCCACTTTCTCCAGCACCTGTTCATCACTGCCGCTAAAACCCAACTGACGCAGAACCGGAATAAAAGGCCGCTCGTGGGGGGGATCACCGCCTGAGGAAAACCCGCATCCGCCAACGCTTTCATCTTTAGCAGACCTTGCTTCGCCGCCAGACGCGGGTTCGACACCTGAAATCGATGTTTGGTTGAGGCCTCATTACCAAATGACAATCCAGCATAGTGGTGAGTCAGTCCCACCAGGCCATCAAAATTTACCTCACGGGCTTTCATAGATTATCCTCGCGAGAAAAATCCAGCCCGGGGCTAAGCGCCGTTGGCAGCGTTAAGACCGGTGATTCCAGACTTGCCATCGGCCAGGCGCAATAATCTGCGGCATACCACGCGCTGGCGCGATGGTTCCCGGAAGCGCCAACGCCGCCAAACGGTGCGGTACTCGCAGCGCCGGTTAACGGCTTATTCCAGTTGACGATCCCTGCTCGTGCCTCCAGCAGTAGCTGTTCAAACTGGCCGCGATCGGGCGAAACTAACCCACACGACAGTCCAAAGCGGGTGTTGTTCGCCACACGAATCGCCTCATCAAAACTGTCATAACGCCATACGCCAAGCAGCGGCCCAAAAACCTCTTCATCAGGTACGTTCGCCGCCCCGGTCAGTTCAATGATTCCAGGGGTCAGCAGTGACGTTCCGGCTTTCACCAGACGTGGCGCCAACAGCGTACGTCCCCCCAACGACGCCAGACGCTGCCAGGCATCATAGACATGCTGCGCGGCCTGTTCGGAAATCAGTCCGCCCATAAACGGCTGCGGTTCCGCATCCCAGTTACCGGGCATTAAACGCTGACTAACCTCTACCAGACGCGTCAGGAACGCATCACCCTGCGCGCCTTTTTTAACTAACAGGCGGCGGGCACAGGTACAGCGCTGTCCGGCGGTGACAAATGCGGACTGAATGGTCAGATGTACCGCGGCATCAATATCCTCCGGATTCTCAATAATCAGCGGATTATTACCCCCCATCTCGAGGGCGAGGATTTTTTCCGGTTGACCGGATAACTGCCGATGCAACTGATAACCGGTATTGGCACTGCCGGTAAACAGCAGACCATCGAGGTCTTCCAGCGCACTCAGCGCCTGCCCTGTTTCACGTCCGCCCTGCACCAGGTTCAGCACGCCCGGCGGCAATCCCGCCTGTTCCCACAGCTTTGTTACTGTTTCACCGGTCCACGGCGTCAACTCGCTGGGTTTGAAAATCAACGTATTGCCTGCCAGCAATGCCGGAACAATATGGCCATTGGGTAAATGACCTGGGAAGTTATACGGACCAAAAACCGCCAGCACGCCGTGTGGGCGATGGCGCAACGTTGCCGCGCCATCCGGTAGTTCGCTGTGCTGCTCTCCGGTACGGGCATGGTAAGCTTTGACGGAGATGGCGATTTTATTGATCATCGCCGTCAGTTCAGTCGCGGCTTCCCAGCGTGGTTTGCCGGTTTCCCTGGCGATAATCTGGGTTAGCTCGGACTTATTGCTTTCCAGCAATGAAGCAAACTTTTCAACAATCGCCTGGCGTTCACTGAAGGGCTGTTTAGCCCAACCGGCAAAAGCTGCACGCGCAGCCTGGCACGCTTGCGTCACCTGCGTGGCATCGGCATCATTGCCGTGCCACAGCACATCACCACCTACTGGGTTGGTTTTCACCCGGCGCTCGCCCAGTCCCGTCACCCAGTCACCGTTTATCCATAGTGTCATGCTGTTTTCTCCTCTGCACAAAGACGCACAAAACGTACATGGTCGCCCGCGTGGCATTTCAGGGCATCCAGTTGTGCCGCCGTCAGTACCAGACGTTGGGTATCCGGGTCTGCGCGAACCAGCATGACGCGGAAGTTTTGATAGTTTTCATTGGCAACCAGACAGGCCGGATAATCGCCGGTTGCTGGCTGACCTTCCGCCACTTCCACCAGCCTGCTTTTACGAATCGCCCGCACCCGGTCAATATCGCATTCCAGCGTCGGTCCGCCGTCGAAAATATCGACATAGTTGCGATAGCGAAAGCCCTCTTTCTCCAGCACCGCCCGCGCGGGCGCCGTTTGCGGATGAACCTGACCAATCACGCTTTGTGCTTCATCAGACAGGAAATCGGTGTAAATAGGATGCTTGGGCATTAATTCAGCAATAAACGCTTTTTGCCCTGTTCCGCAGAGAAAATCCGCCCGGCTGAATTCCATTGAAAAAAAGCGTTTGCCGAGGCTTTGCCAAAACGGCGAGTAACCGTGTTCATCAATCACGCCGCGCATCTCAGCCACGACCTTCTCATTAAACTTGTCACGAAACGCGGCCATAAACATAAAGCGTGATTTTGACAACAAATAGCCGTTGCCTTCTTTTCGCCAGTCCGGATCGAGAAACAGCGTACAAAGCTCGCTGCTACCCGTGTGATCGTTACTCAGAAACAACGTCGGCAGCGCGTTATACACATTCAGCTCTTTCGAGGCGTGGACCAGTGTGCCGACCCGATAGTTGTACCAGGGATCGTTAAGTCCTACCGCCACCTCAATGGCGCAAATCCCGGCCACAGTTCCGCTGGCGCTGTCTTCCAGCACAAACACATATCCCTGCTCACTTTTGGGCAACTCACCGCGCCAGGTTTGTAGCGAACGTTCGATACGCGCCATTAGCGTCGCTTCATTCGCCGGTAGCGAGGTCAATCCGCCGCCGGTCTTACCGGCAAGCTGCATCAACGCGGTGATATCAGCACGTTCAATGGGACGAATCACCATCATGATGAACCTCCTGCTTTAATGCGTTCGCAGGCCAGCGCAAAGCGATCCAGTCCGGTGGCAACTTCTTCTTCGCTGACATTGAGCGCTGGCGCAAAACGCACCACGTTAGCGCCAGCAATCAGTACCATCACCCCGGCAACAGCCGCTTCTTGCGAGATGAGTTTCGCTTTCCCGGCAAATTCCGCGTTCAGCACGCAGCCGATCAGCAGCCCGAGTCCTCGAATTTCACTAAACAGTCCAAAACGTTCGTTAATGGCGTTAATACGCTCCACAAACCAGTCGTGGCGCTGTTTTACTCCGTTGAGCACTTCCGGCGTGTTAACAATTTCCAGCAGTTTACCCGCCACCGCCGTCGCCAGCGGGTTGCCGCCGTACGTTGTACCGTGCGTACCCACCGTCATCACACTGGCGCAATGCTCTGTCGCCAGCAGTGCGCCGATGGGGAAACCACCGCCCAGCGCTTTAGCTGTCGTCAGCAGGTCCGGCGTAACGCCGTAATGCATATAGGCATACAGCTCGCCAGTACGGCCAACCCCGGTCTGAACCTCATCAAAAATCAGCAGCGCATTATGGCGATCGCATAATTCACGCAACCCCTGCAAAAACGCGTTTGTTGCCGGCACCACGCCGCCTTCGCCCTGGACAGGCTCGACGATGACCGCACAGGTCGTGTCATCAATCAGTTGGCTGGCAGAATCGAGATCGTTATACACGGCATGGCGGATATCCGGCGGCAGCGGCGCGAAATCCTGTGAATAGGCGGGCTGACCACCGGCGCTGACGGTAAACAGCGTGCGGCCATGGAAGGCATTTTTAAACGCCACAATCCCGCTCTTCTGGCTGCCAAAACGATCGTGGGCATATTTACGCGCCAGTTTTAGTGCCGCTTCGTTGGCTTCTGCGCCGGAGTTACAGAAGAAAATGCGCTCGGCGAAGGTGGCGTCAATCAGCTTTTTCGCCAGACGCAATACCGGCTCGTTGGTGTAGCCATTTCCGGTATGCCAGAATTTGCTCGCCTGGTCGTTTAATGCCTCGCGCAATGCCGGATGGGCGTGACCCAGTGCGTTAACCGCAATGCCTCCCGCGAAATCGATATACTCTTTACCCTGCTGATCCCACAGACGTGAACCTTCACCCCGCACCGGAATAAAAGGGGCCGGAGCGTATACAGGCATCATCCATTCATCAAAATTTTCACGCGTAATTGACAGAGACATAGCGACCTCAACGGTAAATAAAAGGTTATTTATATGTTAATAAATATAGTGTTTGCGGTGTAAATGTAGATTGCAGGGTTCGTGCCAGCCAGCGAAAAAAGTGCATAAACGGAGGGCGAGAACGGAATATCAACAGGTTACAACGTGACGATATTCACTATACGTGCATATAAAGTGAATATGTTTGCGCATCAGGTGACTAAACAGAGGAAAAAACGCAGTTTTATTCAGTCGCCAAATATAATTCTGGAATTGTGATCGTATACGAAATTTTTCGGAAATTATTGCTCCATTCCGACGCGCTTCGCGCCAAAACGGTGCAGTTTTTGCTCCATCGTTAACACCATTAGCAATCATTGTTGGAATCAGGTGACAAGAAGCAGTCAGTCTGCAGAAATTCTGCTACCATCCTTGCACTATTCATCTTGCAAAGTGGCAGTGACTATGAAATTTGTCTCTTTTAATATCAACGGCCTGCGTGCCCGTCCCCATCAACTGGCAGCCATTGTCGAAAAACACCAACCGGATGTTATTGGCTTACAGGAGACAAAAGTCCACGACGATATGTTCCCTCTCGAAGAGGTAGCAAAGCTCGGTTACAACGTCTTTTATCACGGCCAGAAAGGCCATTACGGCGTCGCGTTGTTAACGAAAGAAACGCCAATTGCGGTACGTCGTGGCTTCCCGGGCGATGACGAAGAAGCGCAGCGTCGTATCATCATGGCAGAAATTCCGTCCCCTCTGGGCAGCATCACTGTGATCAACGGCTATTTCCCGCAGGGCGAAAGTCGTGACCATGAAACTAAATTCCCGGCCAAAGCCGCGTTTTATCAGAACCTGCAAAACTATCTTGAGACAGAGCTGAAGCGCGACAATCCGGTATTGATCATGGGCGACATGAATATTAGCCCAACCGATCTCGATATCGGCATTGGCGAAGAGAACCGTAAACGCTGGCTGCGTACCGGAAAATGTTCCTTCCTGCCGGAGGAGCGTGAGTGGATGGAACGCCTGCTGGGCTGGGGTCTGGTGGATACCTACCGTCACGCAAATCCTGAAAAGAATGACCAGTTCTCGTGGTTTGATTACCGCTCAAAAGGCTTTGACGATAACCGTGGCCTGCGTATCGATCTGCTGCTGGCGAGCAACCCATTGGCGGAACGCTGCGAAGAAACCGGCATCGACTATGAAATTCGCAGTATGGAAAAACCGTCCGACCATGCGCCGGTATGGGCTAAATTCCGCGTCTGACCTTCTATGTTTTTTTACTCTCCGGGCCCGGCCTGGAGAGTCTGTTTATTCTGTGCAAAATCAATAAAGCGACGGTAATACATTGTTGCGGCCGGGAATTTATTATATCTTCGCGCGCACTTTTCGCTGACGAAAATGCTCCATTGCACTCGGTTTTACAGGAGAACCCCCATGAAAAAGAAGTTCGCATAAAGCAGAATACCGGCTGCTGATTGTCGCGGTCCTGTTCTGCGTTCTGGCGGGAGTTTTCCATCATTATGGTCTGACCGACCTGATAACCAATTTCCATCATTTGCAAGACGTCATCCGCCAAAGCGGTATGTTCGGCTATACGCTTTATATCCTGCTGTTTATTGTTGCTGCGCTGTGTCTGATCCCCGGCAGCATCCTGGTGATCGTCGGCGGTGTGCTGTTTGGCCCCGTGGCGGGGACGCTTATCTCGTTAGTGGCAGCAACCGTGGCCTCGGCGCTGTCGTTTTTGCTGGCTCGCTGGCTTGGACGGGATCTGCTCCTGAAATACGTTGGGCATACGACAATGTTTCAGGCTATCGAAAAAGGTATTGCCCATAGCGGAGTTGACTTTCTGATCCTCACCCGGCTCGTGCCGCTGTTCCCTTATAATATTCAAAATTACGCCTATGGGCTGACGGCCATTCCGTTATGGTCATTTACCGTGATATCTGCGGCAACCACTTTACCAGGCATTTTTATTTATACGCTGATGTCGCACGAACTGGCCAGCGAAGGAATTAGCTGGGCATTTATCGGTAAGCTCAGCGTGGCGGGGCTGGCGTTATTCGCCCTCGTACAGGCAACCAAAGCCTGGGCCCGTTATAAGCATGTCGATCCATCAGCTCCTCACGAGTGCGCAGATAAATGATAAAACGACGCATCCATTACTACCGCGCAGGAGTGATAATCCTGCTGCTGCTCGCGCTGATAGCGTGGGCGTGGATACCTGGCGTGAGCGATTTTCTCCACGCCAGCCTGGCGGCATTTGCCACGCTCGATCAGCATGCAATTGAGAATTTTATTCGTTCTTACGGAACTCAGGCGGCGGTCGTTTCATTCTTCCTGATGATCTTGCAGGCCATCGTCGCCCCGCTTCCCGCTTTTGTGATCACCTTTGCCAACGCCTCGCTGTTTGGTGCATTTTGGGGCGGCATATTGTCCTGGTGCAGCGCAATGGCAGGCGCGGCGCTGTGCTTTTTTATTGCCCGCGTTTTAGGCCGTGGCGCGGTGGAGAAACTGACCGGAAAAACGGTGTTGAACAACATGGACGCTTTTTTCGAGCGCTATGGCAAGCACACCATTCTGGTCTGTCGCCTGTTACCTTTTGTACCGTTCGATCCGGTAAGCTACGCAGCAGGCCTGACCTCGATTCGGTTTCGCCATTTTTTCATCGCCACCGGCATCGGTCAGTTACCCGCCACTATCGTCTATTCATGGGCGGGTAGCCTGTTAACCGGCGGTACATTTTGGTTTGTAACCGGCCTGTTCATCCTGTTCGCTCTGAGCGTAATAATTTCAGTGGCGAGAAGCCTTTATCTTGAACATCAGCGAAAAAAAACCTGAGACTTCCCCCATTTTTAGCCATGGAGATACTATGCGTTACTGCTTATTGTGCCTGAGTTTAATGCTCTGTCCGCTGGCGACGTTTGCCCAGGACGACGGCTGGCAACAAATCAAAAATGATGCCCGCGGTCAGACGGTGTGGTTCAACGCCTGGGGTGGCGACAATGCAGTTAACCAGTATCTCGACTGGGTTAGCGGCGAGATGAAAACGCACTATGCAATTAACCTGAAAATCGTACGTCTCGCAGATGCCGCCGACGCGGTAAAACGTATCCAGACAGAAGCAGCATCCGGGCGAAAAACCGGGGGTTCTGTCGATTTATTGTGGGTTAACGGCGAAAACTTCCGCACCCTGAAAGAAGCCGGGCTTCTGCAAACTCAGTGGGCGCAAACGCTGCCTAACTGGCGCTATGTTGATACCCAGAAACCGGTGACCGAAGATTTCTCCGTTCCAACGGAGGGGGCTGAATCACCGTGGGGCGGTGCCCAACTCACCTTTATTGCCCGGCGCGATCTCACCGCACAGCCGCCGCAATCTCCGCAGGCACTGCTTGAATTTGCGCAGGCGCACCCTGGCACGGTGACCTATCCGCGCCCGCCAGACTTTACCGGCACGGCGTTTCTGGAGCAGTTGTTAATTTCGCTCACCACCAAACCACAAGCATTGAAAGTTGCGCCAGATGCAGCGACATTCGCCGACGTTACCGCGCCATTGTGGCATTATCTTGATACCTTGCACCCTGTACTTTGGCGTGAAGGCAAAGATTTTCCGCCCACGCCAGCACGAATGGATGTACTGCTCAATAGCGGCACCCTGCGTTTGTCATTGACCTTTAACCCTGCCCACGCGCAGCAAAAAGTAGCCAGCGGCGAATTGCCTAAAAGCAGCTACAGTTTTGGTTTCTCACAGGGCATGCTCGGCAACGTGCACTTTGTTGCCATTCCGGCGAATGCCCGCGCCAGTGCCGCAGCAAAAGTCGTGGCAAACTTCCTGCTTTCGCCCGAAGCACAACTGCGTAAAGCCGACTCAACTGTCTGGGGAGATCCTTCGGTGCTTGATCCACAAAAATTACCTGTCGAACAGCGTGATGCGCTGCTGGCACGGATCCCACAAGGACTCCCTGCCGTTCTGCCGGAACCGCATGCTGCCTGGGTAAACGCTCTGGAACAAGAATGGCTACGCCGCTACGGTACGCATTAATTTTGCTACTCTGGGCCATCATGGCGACAGTTTATCTGCCGTTGGTGCCAGCGGCTTTCTCTCTGATAGCGCCAGCCCTTAGCCTAACCCATTGGCTGGCTCTCTTTGCCGACCCTCAACTTCCGCAGGCGTTACTGGCGACGCTTGTTTCCACAGGACTGGCTGCCGGCGGCGCACTAATCATCGCGCTGCTGGCGATCCTCGCTTTATGGCCCGGTGCAGGCTGGGCGCGACTAAGCACCCGTCTTCCGTGGCTGCTGGCGATCCCGCATGTTGCCTTCGCCACCAGCGTGCTGTTGGTTTTTGCCGAAGGCGGTAAAATCTGGCAATGGCTTCCGTTCCTCAGCCCACAGCCAGACCGTTACGGCATTGGGCTTGGCGTGACGCTGGCGGTGAAAGAGAGCGCTTTTTTGTTATGGATCCTCTCGGCTCTACTGAGTGAAAAACAACTTTCGCAGCAGGTTATCGTGCTGGATTCGCTGGGTTACAGCCGACTGCAATGCCTGAACTGGCTGGTACTGCCCGCTATCGGCCCGGCATTAGGCAAAGCTATGCTGGCGATTGTTGCCTGGTCACTCTCCGTTGTGGATGTGGCAATCGTCCTCGGCCCCGGAAATCCGCCAACACTGGCCGTATTGAGCTGGCAATGGCTCAGTCAGGGCGATGTCGAACAGCAGGCGAAAGGCGCACTCGCCAGCCTGTTGCTGGTGCTGTTACTCCTCATTATCGCGCTGGTGAGTTATCTGTTGTGGCGCGCCTGGCGACGTACTATCCCGGCAGTAAATGGTGAACGCCTGCATTTTTCACCTATAACAATCGCACGCCCGCTGGTACAGATCTTGCCCGTCAGCGGTGTGGTATGCGCGCTTGTACTGGCGCTTATCGCGAGCTATTCCTCACTAAACCACGAGGCGCTCTGCAATAGCCTGCAGCTAGGGCTCCTTTCCAGCGTGTTAGCGCTACTGATACTTTTTGTCTGGCTGGAATGGGGTCCACAAACCGGGCACCGCTGGGTCTGGCTACCGCTCATTTTGCCTGCGCTACCACTGGTAACCGGACAATATCTGCTGGCGTTATATGCCGAACAGGATGGACTGATGACAACCATTATCTGGGGCCACCTGCTGTGGGTGATGCCCTGGATGCTATTTGTGCTTAAACCGGCCTGGCAGCGCATTGACCCGCGATTAATTTTGATTGCACAAACGCTGGGCTGGTCGCAGGGGCGGATATTCTGGCTGGTGAAATGCCCGCTGCTGGTGCGCCCGGCATTGATTGCCTTCGCGGTTGGCTTCTCGGTCAGTATCGCCCAGTATATGCCGACGCTGTGGCTAGGTGCCGGACGCTATTCCACTCTGACCACCGAAGCGGTGGCATTAAGCAGCGGCGGTAGCAGCGAGATTCTGGCAACACAAGCGTTGTGGCAGCTTCTTCTACCACTGCTCGTTTTCGCACTCGCAGCCATTCTCGCCGCGTGGATTGGCCGCTTTCGACAAGGACTCCGCTAATGCTCATTGTGCAAAACGTTTCGTTGTACCAGGGGGCGACTGCGCTGCTGAAGAACGTTACCTTTCAGGTGGACAAAAGTGACATTGTCACGATTATGGGGTCTTCCGGCAGCGGAAAGTCTTCGTTGTTTTCGTGGATGGTCGGGGCGTTGTCGCCTCAGTTTCAGGCATCAGGCGAGCTGTGGCTCAACGAACGACGCGTTGACGCGCTGCCTACGGCGCAGCGCCAGATTGGCATTCTGTTCCAGGATGCGTTGTTGTTTGACCATTTCAGCGTTGGGCAGAATTTACTGCTGGCCCTACCTGCCAGCCTGCAGGGTTCCGCCAGACGACATGCGGTGGAAAGTGCTCTCGCACGCGCTGACCTGGCCGGTTTTTATTCTCGCGATCCGGCGTCGCTCTCCGGCGGACAACGCTCGCGTGTCGCCCTGCTCCGCGCGCTACTGGCTCAGCCCCAGGCACTGTTACTTGATGAACCCTTTAGTCGGCTGGATGCGTCGCTACGCGACACCTTTCGCCAATGGGTCTTCACCGAGGTGCGTAAGCTAGGGATCCCGGTGGTTCAGGTGACCCATGACGCGCAGGACGTTCCGCCTGCAGGCCGCGTACTTCAGATGGAAAACTGGGCGTGAATGTGGCGATATGCTGCGTTAACGCAAGGTTTTTACGTAACCGGCGGCACAGAATGTCGTCCTCTTTTTTTCAACGTCGGGCTATTCGATGAAACGTGTTTCTCAAATGACCGCGCTGGCACTGGCTTTAGGGCTCGCTTGCGCTTCTTCCTGGGCTACTGAAACAGCACAGACGCTTACCCTCAACCAGTTACAGCAAAAGCAAGGCGCGGCGATCGATACCCGTCAGAGCGCTTTTTACAACGGCTGGCCGCAGTCGCTTAATGGTCCTTCAGGACACGAACCTTCCGCACTGAACCTGTCTGCCGCCTGGCTCGACAAGATGAATAATGAACAACTCAGCGCCTGGGTTAAGTCACATCAACTCAACACCGACGCGCCGGTGGCGCTGTATGGCAACGATAACGACATACAGGCTGTCAAAGCCCGCCTGCAAAAAGTTGGCTTTAACCATATCTCCACCCTCAGCGATGCGCTTACGGACCCTGCCCGCCTGCAACGTCTGCCGCACTTCGAACAGCTGGTGTACCCACAGTGGCTGCACGACCTGCAGCAGGGTAAAAACGTAACCGCTAAACCGGCGGGTGACTGGAAAGTGATTGAGGCCGCCTGGGGCGCGCCGAAGTTGTATCTGCTCAGCCACATCCCTGGTGCGGGCTACATTGATACCAACGAAGTTGAAAGCGAACCGCTTTGGAATAAAGTTTCCGACGCGCAGCTCAAAGCGATGCTGGCGAAACACGGTATCCGCCACGACACCACGGTGATTTTATACGGTCGCGATGTCTATGCCGCCGCTCGCGTGGCGCAAATTATGCTGTACGCAGGCGTGAAAGATGTTCGTCTTCTCGACGGCGGTTGGCAAACCTGGTCCGACTCAGGTTTACCGGTCGAACGCGGCACTCCGCCAACGGTGAAACCAGAACCTGATTTCGGCGTGAAAATCCCAGCCCAGCCGCAGTTGATGCTCGATATGGAACAGGCTCGCGGTCTGCTGCATCGCCAGGATGCGTCTTTGGTGAGCATTCGTTCATGGCCAGAATTTGTCGGTACCACCAGTGGCTATAGCTACATTAAGCCAAAAGGTGAGATTGCAGGTGCACGTTGGGGCCACGCTGGCAGCGACTCCACGCATATGGAAGATTTTCATAACCCGGATGGCACCATGCGCAGCGCGGATGACATCGCCGCCATGTGGAAGCAATGGAATATCCTGCCGAATCAACAGGTCTCTTTCTATTGCGGCACCGGCTGGCGCGCTTCAGAAACGTTTATGTATGCCCGCGCGATGGGCTGGAAAAACGTCTCCGTCTACGACGGCGGCTGGTATGAGTGGAGCAGCAATCCAAAAAATCCGGTTGCCAGCGGTGAACGGGGCCCGGACGCCAGTAAGTAAGATTGTCATTATTGCCGGATAAGCATATCCGGCAACGCAATACGCTACGCCTGACGCTGGACCGCTTTCAGTGTCAGGTATCCGCTCCAGATCCGGGTAAACGTCGTCATCCAGCACAGCGCGCCAAAGACCCACGCCATCACGGCAAAATATTCCGGGAACAGACACCCCAACACAAATAGCAAAATCGTCTCAGTACCTTCGGTCAGTCCCCCCAGATAATAAAACGATTTATGCGCGTAGCCCGGGTTATCAATTTGATGTTTCGCCGCCAGCGCGGCAAAGGCCAGAAAGCTGCTGCCGGTTCCCATAAAGGCGAACAGCAGCCAGCCGCCAGCCAGCGAGTTAGCCGCCGGATCGGCGAGCATAAAACCGAATGGCACTAAGGCGTAAAACAGAAAATCGAGCGAGATATCAAGAAATCCGCCTGCGTCGGTTAGCCCTCTGCGCCGCGCCAGAGCCCCATCCAGCCCATCAAAAAGCCGATTGAGCACAATGACCGCCAGCGCTGCCAGATACCAGCCTAACGCCAGAAATGGCAAGGCCAACACGCCAATGGCAAAACCGACCAGCGTAAGCCCGTCCGGGGTAATCGCCGGTTTATCAATAATGCTTACGCAGCGATGCAAAAGCGGTTTTAATCGCGGATGAATATGACGATCAAGCATGCGGGCGTCCTTTAAAGCTGTCGCACAGCCCCTGGGAAGGAATATCGAGAGCAGCATTAAAACGCGCAGAGAGATTTTGAAACGCAATCAGCGCGGTCATTTCCGTAATGGCATCATCGGTAAAATGCTGCTTCATCTGCGCTTTCAGCGCATCATCAACCTGTGGAGGCGTTGCGGTCACCGCATCGGCATAGGCCAGAGCTACTTGCTCTTCTGCGCTAAATAGCGCCGATTCTTGCCAGTTGGCAACCTGTAAGACTTTATCCAGCGCGCCACAGCGTTCAGCCAACCGTAAACTGTTGGCATCAACGCAGAAAGCGCAGTGGCACACCTGAGAAACGCGGGTCATCAACAGCGCGCGCATCACCGGCGTTAAACGCGCCTTTTTACGCTCCAGAAACCCGACAAACAGCGCCACCAGCCAGAACAGAAACGGCATCCGCCCCCACCAGCGCGTGGGATGCAGCACATCGCCATAATGTTTTTTCTGCGTAGCAACGAGCGGTTTTAGACTGGAAGGGATACGCGTTAACGGCTTTACCCACGACTGAGGTTCGTTCAACGGTGGCTCCTGAATACTTTAGATAAAACAAAGATAACGATAGTATGTCATTTTCTGCTGTTAGATCTTGATGAATATAATGAAAACCCTCGACGTGGTCGCCGCTATCATTGAACGTGATGGCAAAATTTTACTGGCTCAGCGTCCGCTACATGCGGATCAGTCAGGCATGTGGGAGTTTGCCGGCGGTAAGGTTGAATCGGGCGAAAGTCAGCCCGAGGCGCTGTTCCGTGAACTGCGTGAAGAGTTGGGCATTGAGGCAGTCGTGGGGCGCTACATTGCCAGCCATCAACGCGAGATTTCGGGCCGACTGATTCACTTACATGCCTGGCATGTACCGTCATATCAGGGGGAACTGAAGGCGTATGAACATCAGGATATCGTCTGGTGTTCACCCGAAGAGGCGCTGCGTTATCCGCTGGCGCCTGCCGATATCCCACTACTGGAAGCGTTTATTCTTTTACGCGACGCCAGACCAGCGGATTTGTGCTGATCGTTTTCTCATCGCGTTGGCACTGAAGCAAGACGCCGTCAGCTTTAATCACTGCCCCTTCTGAATAGTTTTGATCCTGATAAATACAGCACTGGCTACAGGGCTGCGCCCGCTGACCGCTGGAACTGAACACTTCCGGCGGTACGTTAACCTGCACATCCGGGCGATAAGGCTGATTTGCCAGCGTCGCGCCGGACACCAGGGCCAACACGCCTGCCACGATTAAACGGCGCATATTCTTTCCTTTTTAACTGACAATTATGCTCAGTATAACGGTATAAATCGGCAGAAACTTTAGCCTCTTCGATCATCGTTTTTGGTTATGACCCACGACGCAATATTAATTTACTTAGCGGGGTTAATTTTTTCTTGCGTCGCGTCACAGTGCTGATGGTATAGTCAAAAACTGCACAACACTTAACACAAAAATCAAAAATATAACCATATCAATACATAAGAGGTTCTTATATCTATGGATCAGACATGTTCTCTGGAGTCATTCCTTAACCATGTGCAAAAGCGCGACCCGAATCAAACCGAGTTCGCGCAAGCCGTTCGTGAGGTAATGACCACGCTGTGGCCTTTCCTTGAGCAAAACCCGCGTTATCGCCAGATGTCATTGCTGGAACGTCTGGTTGAACCGGAGCGCGTGATCCAGTTCCGCGTAGTCTGGCTGGACGACCGCAATCAGGTGCAGGTCAACCGCGCATGGCGCGTGCAGTTTAGCTCTGCCATTGGCCCATACAAAGGCGGTATGCGTTTCCACCCTTCCGTGAACCTGTCGATCCTGAAATTCCTTGGCTTCGAGCAGACGTTTAAGAATGCCCTCACCACGCTACCAATGGGCGGGGGTAAAGGCGGGAGCGATTTCGATCCAAAAGGGAAAAGCGAAGGCGAAATCATGCGTTTCTGCCAGGCGCTGATGACCGAACTGTTCCGCCATTTAGGTCCCGATACCGACGTTCCGGCGGGCGATATCGGTGTGGGCGGCCGTGAAGTCGGCTTTATGGCCGGGATGATGAAAAAACTCTCCAACAACAGCGCCTGCGTCTTTACCGGTAAAGGTCTCTCTTTCGGCGGCAGCCTGATTCGCCCGGAAGCCACCGGCTACGGTCTGGTGTATTTCACCGAAGCGATGCTCAAACGCCATGGTCTGGGCTTTGAAGGCATGCGCGTAGCGGTTTCTGGCTCCGGTAACGTGGCGCAATTCGCCATTGAGAAAGCCATGGAGTTTGGCGCGCGGGTGGTTACCGCCTCCGATTCCAGCGGTACCGTAGTTGACGAAAGTGGATTTACCAAAGAAAAACTGGCGCGGCTGTGCGCAATCAAAGACAGCCGCGACGGTCGCGTAGCAGATTATGCCCGTGAGTTTGGCCTGACCTACCTGGAAGGCAAACAGCCGTGGTCGGTTCCGGTCGATATCGCCCTGCCGTGTGCCACGCAGAACGAGCTGGATGTCGATGCAGCACGCGTATTGATCGCCAACGGCGTGAAAGCTGTCGCCGAAGGGGCAAACATGCCGACCACTATCGAGGCCACCGATCTGTTCCTCGAGGCAGGTGTACTGTTCGCACCGGGTAAAGCCGCCAACGCCGGTGGTGTAGCGACATCCGGTCTGGAAATGGCGCAAAATGCCGCTCGTCTGGGCTGGAAAGCGGAGAAAGTGGATGCGCGCCTGCACCACATCATGCTGGATATTCACCATGCCTGCGTTGAATACGGCGGCGAAAGCAAGCAGACCAACTACGTACGTGGCGCCAACATCGCAGGCTTCGTAAAGGTTGCCGACGCGATGTTGGGTCAGGGTGTGATTTAATATTGTCTCTGCAGGCCCGTAGGCCGGATAAGGCACGGGTGCCGTATCCGGCTAAGCCTGATGCGCTATGCTTATCAGGCCTACAAACTTACAGACCCGCCTCTTCAGATGGCGGGCTTTTTTTCGCCGAACGTTTACGCGGCGCACTCTTTTTCTTATCGCCACCACTACCGCCAGGTGCAGCAATTCCACGAAAGCGTCGTACCGGTGTGCTGCGCGCCTGATCGATAAGCTGATACAGCGTCCCCACCAGCGGCTGCATGAAATCCTGATAGCGACATTGCTTTTCGCTGATTTGGGTCAGTATAGATTCCCAGTGCGCGGTCATGTCCGGGCGCGTCGCCATTTCTGGCAACGAGTGGAACAGCGCTTTTCCCGCGTCGGTCGAATGGATATACCGCCCTTTTTTCACCAGGAATCCACGCTTAAACAGCAGTTCGATAATTCCGGCGCGCGTCGCTTCCGTACCTAAGCCATCCGTTGCGCGCAGGATCTTTTTCAGATCTTTATCCTGCACGAATCGCGCAATACCGGTCATCGCTGACAGCAGCGTGGCATCGGTAAAGTGACGTGGTGGTTGAGTCTGACGTTCAACCACTTCGCCTTTTTCGCACAGCAGTTCATCATCTTTTGCCACCACCGGCAGCGGCGTCCCGTCATTATCTTCGTCGCGCTCTTTATTGCCAAGCAGCGTGCGCCATCCGGCTTCCGCCAGAAAACGCGCTTTAGCGACAAACTTGCCTTTGGCAATATCCAGCTCAATAACGCACTTCCTGAATACCGCATCTGCGCAAAATTGCATCAGATACTGACGGGCAATCAGGTTGTAAATTTTCGCTTCGTTGTCATTCAGATTGATGGACGAACTGCGCGCGGTAGGAATGATGGCATGGTGCGCATCCACTTTTTTGTCGTCCCAACAGCGATTTCGCGTATCGGGATTGACCGCCGGTTGCGGGAGCAGATCCGGTGCATGGACGCTAATCGCGTTCAGTACCGCATGACGTCCGGCAAAGTGCTCTTCCGGCAGATAACGGCTATCCGAACGCGGATAGGTAATCAACTTATGGGTTTCATACAACTTCTGGCAGATATCCAGAACGTTTTGCGCACTTAAACCGAAGCGCTTCGCCGCTTCAATCTGCAACGCCGACAGCGAGAACGGTAACGGCGCGGATTCTGATTCCCGTTTATCGTTATAGCTGGTGACTATCGCCGGTTGACCGTTAATTCGGTTCACCACGTGTTCAGCCAGCGTGCGATTCAGCAAGCGTCCTTCTTCATCCTGATACGGCTCACACGCTTCACTCGGCTGCCAGATAGCGGTAAACCGCTCATCGGCGGGCGTTACGATATGCGCTTTCACTTCGAAGAAGTCTTTGGCGACGAAGTTCTCAATCTCTTCATCACGACGCACAACCAGCCCGAGCACCGGCGTTTGTACGCGCCCGACCGAAAGTACGCCCTGATAGCCCGCGTTACGTCCGAGAATGGTGTAAGCGCGCGTCATATTGATACCGTACAACCAGTCCGCACGCGCTCGCGCCAGTGCCGACACGCACAGCGGAATAAACTCACTGTTGGCGCGCAGCCGCTCAA
This sequence comes from Citrobacter sp. ABFQG, assembly GCF_004322975.1. NCBI lineage: Bacteria > Pseudomonadati > Pseudomonadota > Gammaproteobacteria > Enterobacterales > Enterobacteriaceae > Citrobacter > Citrobacter sp. ABFQG. The sequence continues at coordinate 2,808,338 of NZ_CP036435.1, read as the reverse complement.
TAGCCCGCTCAACGGCCTGCGGGTTGAGGTCGTTAATCAGGCAACGCTGCACCTTCTGGCGCTTTTCAGGCGCCAGTTGCAGGTAATCCAGCACTTCATCCACCAGCAACTGCCCTTCACGATCGGGGTCACCGGCGTGAATAACTTCGCTGGCCTCATGCAAAAAGCGCTTAATGACGTTGAGCTGTTTGGTCACCGAGGGGCGCGGTTGCAGTTGCCACTTTTCCGGGACAATCGGCAGATCGACCAGACTCCAGCGAGCATAACGACTGTCGTAGGCATCCGGCTGCGCCTGTTCAAGCAGGTGACCAATACACCAGGTCACCACTTGTCCATTTCCGCATTCGATAAAACCATCGCCTTTGCGATGCGGCTTTGGCAGCACATCGGCGATAGCACGCGCCAGACTTGGTTTTTCGGCAATAAACAACCGCATCGAGTTAACGAATCTCAACCATGGCGCGACCGCCACGAGCTTCCACTAACTCACCAATGGCGGTGAGATCGATACCGAACTGCGCCGCTGCCGCTTTCACTTCGGCTTCAGCTTCCGGCGTTACCGCCAGCAGTAGGCCACCGGAAGTTTGCGGATCGCACAACAGATCGCGTACCGATTGCGGCATTTCACCCATCAGGTGTCCGTAGCTGGCAAAGTTACGTTGGGTACCGCCGGGTACTGCACCCTGCGCGATGTATTCTTCAACGCCAGGCAGCTTAGGAATATCCTGGTAGATAATTTGCGCCTGAACGCCTGCGCCCTGACACATTTCGCTCAGATGCCCCAGCAGACCAAAACCGGTAACGTCGGTCATGGCTTTCACGCCGTCGATATCGGCGAATGCCGCACCGGCAATGTTCATCCGACACATCACTTCTGTCGCCAGTCCTTTGTGTTCTTCCTTCAGTAGTGATTTTTTCTCTGCTGTCGTCAGAACGCCAATCCCCAGAGGCTTGGTCAGGAATAACTTACACCCTGCCTCTGCGGTGCTGTTTTTCTTCACGCGTTCGGTCGGCACAACGCCGGTTACCGCAAGGCCAAAGATAGGCTCTGGGGCATCGATAGAGTGGCCGCCCGCCAGCGCAATACCCGCCTGACGGCAGGCAAAACGTCCGCCTTCGGTGACTTCGCGGGCGATTTCCGGCGCCAGCTTATCCAGCGGCCAGCCCAGAATAGCAATTGCCATAATCGGTTTGCCGCCCATAGCGAATATATCGCTGATGGCGTTAGTCGCGGCGATGCGGCCAAAATCAAACGGATTATCGACAATCGGCATAAAGAAATCGGTGGTGCTGATAACGCTGGTGCCGTTTCCCAAATCGTATACGGCCGCGTCGTCGCGAGTTTCATTACCCACCAGTAAGTTCGGATCAACAAACTTCGCCTGCTCGCTGTGCAGGATGGTTTCCAGCACTTTTGGGGAAATTTTACAACCGCAACCGGCTCCGTGGCTGTATTGCGTTAAACGAATAGCTTGCTCGCTCATGGACATCTCCTGTCATTGCAATCCGGATATGGTAGCGCTCATTCCATGATGTGGTAAGAGTGACTGTCTGAATTCGAGTGTCTTTGCTCAGAATCCAGACAGTTTTGCCGTTGATATCAGAAATAACGGACGAATGCGCTCGGATCGGCAAGGTTGATCGTCGTGGATGCTTTTAGCTGCGGTGTGCCCAGATAGAGGAAACCGACGATTTTATCTTGCGGGCGACAGTCGAATGCTTCACGAACGACCGCACTTTCGGTTAATGCACCACTTCGCCAGATACCGCCAAAGCCCTGGGCAATTGCGGCCATCTGCATAGCCATCACCGCACAACCGGCAGACATTTCTTGTTCCCACAGAGGAACCTTGTCGTTTTCTTCACATTTCGCCACCACGGTAATAATCAGCGGTGCGCGAAACGGTGCGTTGCGCGCTTTTTCCTGAGCTTTCTCATCGCTACCTGCGGCAATCGCGCCTTTCTCAAGTACGGTGCTAAAGCGTTCACGCCCTTCGCCCTCAATGACATAGAATTGCCACGGTTGCAGCGTTTTATGGTCCGGTGCGCGCATTCCCGCCCGCAGAATGTTTTGCAGTTGCTCTCCCGCCGGGGCCGGCTCGACAAGACGAGAAGCGCTACGACGGGTGATAAGTAATTCGAGTGCATCCATTTGCTTAACTCCAACAATGAGATTTGTTCACAAAATTAACACGTGAGCGGATTTTGTTACAGCACAGGCGGTGATTCCTGCTGACAAGTGCCTGTCTGGTCATTACGATAGCCTCATCTTATCGCCTTTCTCCGGGATTTCGGGATGGCGTGTTGTTAATCGGTAGGGAGAATACATGCGAACCCTGTGGCGATTTATTGCCGGATTTTTTAAATGGACATGGCGATTACTTAATTTCGTCCGTGAATTTGTGCTTAACCTGTTCTTCATCTTCTTGGTGCTGGTGGGCGTGGGTATCTGGATGCAGGTCAGCAGCAGCAATACCAGTGAACACGCTGAGCGAGGCGCACTGCTGCTGGATATCTCGGGGGTGATTGTCGATAAGCCGTCGAGCACCAGTCGCTTAAGCGTTATTGGTCGTCAGCTGTTTGGTGCCAGTTCCGATCGCCTGCAGGAAAACTCCCTGTTCGATATCGTGAATACTATTCGCCAGGCAAAAGATGATCGCAACATCACCGGCATTGTGATGGATCTGAAAAATTTTGCCGGGGCCGACCAGCCTTCCATGCAGTATATCGGTAAAGCGCTGCGGGAATTCCGCGACAGCGGCAAACCGGTCTTTGCCGTAGGCGATAACTTCAGCCAGGGGCAGTACTACCTCGCCAGTTTCGCCAATAAAATTTATCTTTCTCCACAGGGTTCCATTGATCTGCACGGCTTTGCCACCAACGGTTTGTACTACAAGTCCCTGCTCGACAAGCTGAAAGTTTCCACACACGTGTTCCGTGTCGGAACTTATAAGTCTGCCGTAGAACCGTTTATCCGTGATGATATGTCTCCTGCCGCGCGTGAAGCTGACAGCCGCTGGATCGGCGAGCTGTGGCAGAACTATCTCGACACGGTTGCTGCCAATCGCCAGATCCCTGCTCAGCAGGTGTTCCCTGGCGCACAGGCCATGCTGGACGGTTTGACAAAAGTCGATGGTGATACCGCGAAATATGCGCTCGACAACAAACTGGTAGATGCACTGGCCTCCAGCGCTGAAGTCGAAAAAATGCTGACCAAACAGTTTGGCTGGAGCAAAGCGGATAAAAATTATCGCGCTGTCAGCTATTACGATTACTCACTGAAAACGCCAGCGGATACTGGAGACAGCATTGGTGTTATCTTCGCCAATGGCGCGATTATGGACGGTGAAGAAACCCCTGGGAATGTGGGCGGTGACACGACTGCCGCGCAGATCCGCGAAGCCCGTCTTGATCCGAAAGTGAAAGCAATTGTTCTGCGCGTGAACAGCCCAGGCGGAAGCGTCAGTGCCTCCGAAGTCATTCGTGCTGAGCTGGCTGCGGCAAAAACGGCGGGTAAACCGGTTGTGGTGTCCATGGGCGGCATGGCGGCATCCGGTGGGTACTGGATCTCCACCCCAGCAAGCTACATTGTGGCGAACCCCAGCACCCTGACCGGTTCAATCGGCATCTTTGGCGTGATCAACACCGTGGAAAATAGTCTGGATTCCATTGGCGTACACACCGACGGCGTGGCGACATCCCCACTGGCGGATATCTCCATCACCAAAGCGTTACCACCAGAAGTGCAGCAAATGATGCAACTTAGCATCGAGAACGGCTATAAGCGCTTTATCACGCTGGTCGCAGATGCGCGTAAAACAACACCTGAGCAGATTGACAAAATCGCGCAGGGCCACGTCTGGACCGGACAGGATGCAAAAGCCAACGGTCTGGTAGACAGTCTGGGTGATTTTGATGACGCCGTGGCGAAAGCGGCTGAGCTGGCCAAACTGAAACAATGGCACATTGCGTATTATCAGGACGAACCGACATTCGTTGATATGGTGATGGACAGCATGTCAGGCTCCGTTCGTGCCATGCTGCCTGACGCCATTCAGGCTATGCTCCCACCACCGCTGGCCTCTGCGGCCAGTGCAGTAAAAGCCGAAAGCGATAAGCTGGCCGCATTCAACGATCCGCAAAACCGCTATGCGTTTTGCCTGACCTGCGCCAACGTTCGCTAACTATTGACCCCTCTTCGGGATGAAGAGGGGTTTTCTTTGAGACAGAAGAAAAGTCATGCAGAAAAAATCAATTTACGTTGCCTATACCGGCGGTACCATTGGTATGCAGCGCTCAGAACAGGGTTATATTCCCGTTTCCGGTCATCTGCAGCGCCAGCTGGCATTGATGCCTGAATTCCACCGTCCGGAGATGCCAGACTTCACCATCCACGAATACGCCCCGCTGATGGATTCCTCCGATATGACGCCGGAAGACTGGCAGCATATTGCGGAAGACATTAAAGCGCACTACGACGATTACGATGGTTTTGTCATTCTGCACGGCACTGACACCATGGCGTTTACGGCTTCGGCGCTCTCTTTTATGCTGGAGAATCTGGGCAAGCCGGTCATTGTGACAGGGTCACAAATCCCATTAGCAGAACTACGTTCTGACGGACAAATCAATTTGCTGAATGCGTTGTACGTTGCAGCAAATTACCCGATCAATGAAGTTACCCTGTTTTTCAACAATCGATTGTTTCGCGGCAACCGGACCACTAAAGCGCATGCTGATGGTTTTGACGCGTTTGCCTCACCCAACCTTGCACCACTGCTGGAAGCCGGGATCCACATTCGTCGGCTGGGAACTCCGCCCGCACCTCACGGTACAGGTGAGTTGATTGTGCATCCTATCACTCCGCAACCGATTGGCGTGGTCACCATTTATCCTGGGATCTCCGCTGATGTAGTACGCAACTTCCTGCGCCAACCTGTAAAAGCATTAATTTTGCGCTCCTACGGCGTGGGGAATGCGCCGCAGAATAAAGAGTTCCTGAAAGAACTTGAAGATGCGAGTTCGCGTGGCATTGTGGTGGTGAACCTTACGCAGTGTATGTCCGGCAAGGTGAACATGGGGGGCTACGCGACAGGCAATGCGCTAGCGCATGCTGGCGTGATTGGCGGCGCGGATATGACCGTCGAAGCCACACTCACCAAACTGCACTATTTGCTGAGTCAGGGACTGGATACGCAGACTATCCGTGAAGCGATGACGCAAAATCTGCGTGGTGAGCTCACGCCTGACGATTAAAGGAGTCTATGCCCATGGCCCGAGCCTTACTGTTGGTCGATTTACAAAATGACTTTTGTGCCGGTGGTGCCCTCGCGGTCCCACAAGGTGACAGCACAATCGATATTGCCAACCGTCTGATTGACTGGTGTGCCTTACGCGGCGACATGGTCGTTGCCAGTCTGGACTGGCACCCGGCTAATCACGGCAGTTTTGCCAGCCAGCATCAGGTCGAGCCCTACAGCCAGGGACAACTCGATGGACTGGCGCAGACATTCTGGCCCGATCATTGCGTACAAAACAGCGCAGGTGCAGCCCTGCATCCGCTGCTGAACCAGCGTGCGATAACTCAAACGTTCACTAAAGGTGAGAACCCGCTGGTCGACAGCTATAGTGCGTTTTTTGATAACGGTCGTCGTCAGGCTACCGCGCTGAATGCATGGCTACTCGAACGCCGCATTGCCGAGCTCATCATCATGGGTCTGGCAACCGACTATTGCGTTAAATTCACCGTACTGGATGCGCTCGATCTTGGCTACACCGTCAGCGTTATTACCGACGGCTGCCGTGGGGTTAATATTCAACCCCAGGACAGTGCAAACGCCTTTATAGAAATGGCGGCGGCGGGTGCAACGCTGTATACGTTGGACGACTGGCTGGAAACCCAACCGTAAGCGATGCCGACAGGGTCACTCCTGTCGGCGCGTTATCTCAGGCCAGCGCTGAAATCTCTTCCAGCGATACTTTGCGTGTTTCGATGCCAAAACAAAAAAGAATCAGCGCGCATAGAACCAACATTACTCCTAACACGATAAAGACCGTAACGGAGCCATAGCGGGTCAACAAAATAGCGACGCCATAGGGCGTAAACACAGCGACAATCCTTCCCACCGCATTAACAAAACCTGATCCTCTCAATCTTAGGTGCGTGGGCCATAGTTCTGGGACATAAACTGCAGAGGCAAAGCAGACATACATATACAGAAAAAAAATCATCACCAGCCCGTAGCTCAGAATGGCCCACTCTTCAGTTTGAAGTGAATAGAAATACCCGAGCAATGCGATAATAATCAACAAGAATGAGCCAAACAATCGCCGTGGAAAGCGATCGATAATTAACGCGGCAATAAATATCCCAACTGGCGCGCCAATCATAATTATCGCAGTCATAAATATGGATTTCGTTACATCGATTCCCGAATTAACAAATATAGTCGGGATCCATACCGTAATGGTGTAGAGCGAAATATTCATTGCGATAAGCACCGTGATCGCCACCAGTGTACAGCGCAACATTGGCCCCTTAAACAATAGCCAAAATGAACCACTTGCCGTGCTTAAATCCGCCGACGGGCATTCGTTCCGGCAGGATGGTAAAGTGATGTTTTTTTCTAGCTCAATTTGCGATTCAACCTGCATAAGATGTTTTTCAGCTTCGCTTCTCTTCCCTTTACCAGCCAGCCAACGTGGGGATTCAATATAGTATTTTCCTGACAGATACCAGGCCAACAGCATTGCCATGCCACCGAGCAGAAACATCACCCGCCAGCTTAAAAGTGCAATGATCACGACGCCAATTGCCGCAGATAGCATTGGTGCCCAGTTGCCGACAAATGACAGACGGGCAGACCATTTCCCACGTACCGCGGGTGGAATGAATTCTGTAAATGAGGCATAGCCCACCATAATTAGCGCCCCCATTCCAATCCCCATCAGACAGCGGAAGAAGATAAGCCAGTACATGTTGGGCACAAACGTTGCAGCGCAGGCTGAGGCCCCGACGATTAACAAATTGATACGGAACGCTTTGCGTCGACCGAGATAATCACCAATAAAGCCGCCGGCTAGTGAACCGATAAAGTAGCCGAACATCAGCGCTGAGGTAAACGCGGCATTTAGATAATTGTTTGACCAGCCAGTGTTGACTAATTTTGCTAATACCACATTCCCGGAATAGCTGAGAAAACCGGTTATTAACAAACTAAAACTAATAATACCGAAAATACGAAAATGAAATCGAGATAAAGGTAAGCGATCTAATCTTGCGCCGATAGGGTCACATTGTTCCATCTGGATGCCTCAAATTCAGCTAAATAGAAAGTATGGCGATCGCGGCAGAAGCAATTTTGCCGCGCCATCCATCATCATTAGATTCTTATGGCATTTCCCAGGTGCAAACTAAAATAATATCGACACAACCCTCGCTATAGTTAATAAACGAGTTGAATATTATTCTCTTTGCAAAATGCAATCCACTCTGCACCCGGTGCCTTATTGGTTATTAGGTAATTAATATGGCTAAAGTCCACTAGCTGAACGAAAGCTTTACGATCAAACTTTGAGTGATCAACTAACAATGCCACCTCAGTCGCCTGGCGGATCATGGTTTTTTTGATTTCCGCTTCCGCTTCATTAGAATCAAGCGCCCCACTCTGCATATCCAAACCTTTGCAGCTCATCACCATGATATCAACATGATAGCGGCTGATAATCTCCTTGGTGATTCTTCCCTGCAGCGACAGCGTATTCTTATTCAGCTCACCGCCAGTAGAGACCACGTTAATTTCTGACTGCGCCAGCTCATGAAATGCTTCAGCCGAATTGGTAAGCAACGTCAGATCGTTTCTTTCCTTCAACAGCTTTAATAATTCCATCGCGGTACTGCTGGAGTCGGCAGCCATTGTGGTCTTATTTTTAATAAACGGTAATGCATTACGTGCAATGATCTGCTTTTCTTCGAAGAAAGATTTTGCACGCTTATAAAAATGAATATTGTCGGACAACGCAGTGGTATTGAGCACTGCACCGCCATATGTTCGGGTCAAAAAACCTTCATCTTCCAGTTTTTCAAGATCGCGGCGAATCGTTTCCTCAGTCACCTGAAAGATTGAACTTAAATTAGATACCACCACTTTCTTATCGTTAGCCACCATTTGCTTAATGGCCTGAATCCTGTCTTTTGCCGCCACGATGATACCTCTGTTTCCTGCAAAGTAATAATAAGACCCTAGTATCTCACAGGCTATATTTATTTTCAAAAGAACATGTCTGAATCACAGATTTTAATACTCTTTTACACAGAAACAGAGGTCAATCCTATCTGAATTAATTTATATCCAACGCTTCCGCCATTCGCCTCATCAATAATGAATCATCATCTGTCAGGGGAATGGTTAACGCCTCGACATTCTCGCGAACCTGTTCAGGTGCGGTTGCGCCACTCAGTAAGGTGATCAAATCGCTTTGCTTTAAAATCCACGCCAGAGCTAGTGCGGGGATTGTGCAGCGGTATTTTTCACAAAGCGGCTGCCACTGCCCAAGCATATCAATCACCCGCAACATATTTTCCCGCTGAAACCAGACCTTGTTAGCCCGCGCGCCGCCAGGAACATAATCTCGGGCGATAGTACCGGTCAACAACCCCTGCTCAAGCGGTGAATATACCTGCACGATGATGCCATTCTGCTGACATAGCGGCAGCAGTTCAGCTTCCAGCGCCCGGTCAAGAATGCTGTACTTGGCCTGGATAATATCCAGCTCACCGTGTTTGAGATACTCCCTGATATGCCCGGCATTGACGTTTGCCGCACCAATCGAACGGATTTTCCCCTCTTTTTTCAGTGCGTTCAGCGTGTCTACGGTTTCCGAAATCGGCGTAAAACAGGGTTCGACCGACTGCCAGTGGGTCATATAGATATCAATACTGTCGATACCCAATCTTTGCAGGCTGGCATCAACCTCTTCGCGAATAGACTCAGGCGTGAGGTTTTTATACAGCTGGCGATCGCCCACTTTGTTAAACAGGCTGCCTGTTCGCTCCCAGACGATGCCGCATTTGGTTTCAACCACTACCTCGCTGCGCGGCAGCTTTTTCAGCGCCTGACCGACAATCACTTCACTGTTGCCAAAGTTGTAGCCTGGCGCGGTATCAATCAGATTGATACCGCAGCGATGCGCCTCAACAATGGTATCGATACAAATCTGCAGATCGAGATCGCCATTCCATGCCGGACCACCGCCAATAGCCCATGTGCCTAATCCCATGCGGGAAAGCGTAATATCCGTACTTCCTAAAGGAATCATTTTCATCTGCCGCTATTACCCTTCGTATTCGTCAAGAAGTTGTTCAACCAGCTTTCTGTTCTTCACACCCGTCGTGGCACCCACGCTCAGTACCGATATTGCCGCCGTTGCATTAGCAAACAGCGCGCAGTCGCGAAGCGGTTTGCCTTCTAGCAGCGCGGAGATAAATCCTGAAGCAAAGTTATCCCCCGCGCCGATGGTGTCGATGGCGGTAATTCCTGACACCGCCGGGACCTCCATTTTCATGTCAACACGCTTGATAAAACAGCCTCTCTTGCCGGTCTTAATCACGACGGTTTTCACGCCACAGTTCAGAAAACTGTCGGCAATCTCATCCAGCGTCTCTTTCCCAGTGAGCAGTTTTGCCTCTTCAAAATTGGGAAACAGATAATCCACGTAGCTCAGCGCTTCACGGATATCGTCCAGCGTTTCATTCAGTCGCGGTTTAATCATATCCGCGCAGATAATGAGCTTATGCGCTTTCGCCTGAGTGAAAATTGCCGTCAGTGCATCACCATCCAACAACGGGCTATTAAAAATACTCGCCAGCGACAGCAGCTTTGCTTGAGAGAAACGGTCAAAATCAACATCGTTTATATTCAGTTTCCATAAGCTGCCGTTACGGTTAGTCACAAAGGTGCGTTCACCATCAGCGGTGACTAAACCCACGTTAATGGAAGTATCAATATCAGCATCCTGCTTCAGGCTTTTAATATCAATATTCTCCCGACGGCAGTGGTCGACAATAAAATGCCCCGCAGCATCGTCACCTATCCGGCCTATTAACGCCGTGCGATGGCCGAGGCGAGAAATAATCGTCGCCTCATTAATAGCGTCACCTCCCGTGGTCATAGCTATTCGTTCTAATGGATAAGAGTCAACATCAAAGATATTTTTACTCACTGGTTGCAAGGGAATATCAACAATTGCCGCCCCTATACAAATAACCTCGATATTATCCATATTGTCATTCCGCTTTACCGTCTGAACCAAACAATTTGATTTTCTCCAGCGCGCGCGCTTTTACGGCTTTACGTACTTCACGTTCAACGTGCAGGAACGGCTGGTCCTGGTTCTCCTGCACCGCCACCATTGCGGCCTGGCACAGTTCGGTGTGAATATTGATTTTCGAAATGCCTAATGAAATGGCTTTTTTGATATCCGCGTCGCTAATGCCGGACGCGCCGTGCAGCACCAGCGGAACGGATACCGCCTGACGCACTCGTTTAACCACGTCAAAGTTCAGTTTCGGTTCGGAGGTGTAGACGCCGTGCTGGTTACCAATCGCTACCGCCAGCGAGTCACAGCCGGTACGCTCGACAAACTCAGCCGCCTGGCTTGGGTCAGTGTAGTGATAACCCGCCAGCGCCTCTTCGTAGACCGTTTCATTACCCACATGGCCCAGCTCTGCTTCGACCGGAATACCCAGCGGGTGGAAGAAATCGACCGCCTCTTTGGTCAGGCGAATATTCTCCTCGAAATCAAAAGCGGAAGCATCACGCATCAGTGAATTCATGCCGTGGGCCCATGCGTTATGGATTATCTCCATGCTGCGTCCGTGATCCCAGTGGGTAATAACCGGCACCGAGGCTTTTTTCGCCATAGAAACCATCATATGCGAAAAATCTTCAAACGAGGTATTACCCACAAAGCCGGTACCGAAGGAGATAATTACCGGCGATTTAGATTCTTCCGCCGCATCAATCACTCCCATTAGCATTTCCGCATTCCACACGTTAAAGTGGGCAATCGCATAATGTTTATTTTGAGCATCATTTTCCCAATATTTAATATCTGCCAGCATGGTTATTTCTCCCTTTTCAATAGATTAATAATTTACTTTAATAACGCCTTTGATAATTTCACATTTGTTATTAACGGATTCATCAAACGCGCGCTGAACATCTTCATAATCGTAAATATGCGTCACCATCGACTTCACATCAAAACGCCCTGAGGAGATGGCTTCAATCGTGACCGGGTAGCGGTTGGCATAACGGAAAACGGTCTGAATAGACACTTCACGGTTAATTTTGAGGAAATTAATCGCTGAATCACCAGGTACAGTACCCACGATCATGATTTTCCCGCCGCGCATTACCAGATATGGAGCCTGCTTAACAGTGATCGCTGAACCTGCGGTTTCAAAAACAATATCGGCCCCCATATCGCCGGAGAACTGCTGGCAGCGGACAACGGTGTCCTCTTTCGCCCCGTTGATCACGGTCGTCGCACCAAGTTGCTCGGCCATGGTCAGACGCTTTTCCAGGACATCAACCACCGCAATGTCGGTAGCACCCAAACATTTACAGGCTTGCAGGGTCATTAAACCAATACAGCCCGCCCCCAGAATGACGATTTTCTTGCCCGGTTTAACGTCCGCCAGCATTGCGGCATGCATCCCTACCGCCGCGGGCTCTACCAGCGCGCCTTCCATGGTGTCCATATTATCGGGCAACTTGTAAGTGAAGCTCTCCGGATGGCACAGATAGTGGGTTAGCGCGCCGCGATAATTAGGTTGCGTGGCCATAAAGTCAACATCAGGGCAGATGTTGTATTTCCCTTCCAGACAGAAGCGGCAGTGACCGCACGGCACGCCCGGTTCGATATTCACCTGGTCGCCGGGTTTAAATTCAGTCACACGGTTCCCTACTGCCACCACCGTACCGGCGCATTCATGCCCCAGACCAATTTCCTGATTGGGATCTTTCGGCGGAATAAAAGGACCTGATTCAAAACCATGAACATCTGATCCACAAATTCCAACGTATTCCACTTTAATCAGCACTTCGTGCTCTTTTGGCACCGGGATATCGGCGGCAATAATTTTCATCGTGCCCGGCGTTTTTAATATCGCTTTTGAATTTTTCATTTTATTTCCCATCAATATTATTTGCTGGTAACTGCATCAATACCGAGACTTTCGACAGAGACGCCTTTGGTTTCAATTCCGATGGTAGCAATGGCGACAGCGACAATAATGGAGACCGCACCCAGCAGTACAAATACACCCGTCACTCCATAACCATTAAGCAATACCGCGACCGCATAAGGCGCAGCGATACCACTGATACGTCCTACCGCATTCGCCAGACCAGAACCGCGGAGTTTCGCTTCGGTTGGCCATATTTCCGGAACATAGACTGCCGAGGCGTAGCAAACGTACATATAGACAAAAGTAATCAGGAAGAAACCAATTAGCGTAATCAGCAGCATGCTGGTTTGCAGTGAATAGATATATCCCAGCACGGCAATTAACACTAATAACCCCACACCCATGGTCTTTCTCGGAATTTTATCCATTACCAGCATGGCGATAAAAATCCCAAACGGCGCGCCGAACATACTCATGGTATTTAAGACAATGGAGTCTTTCAGATTAATGCCCTGTGTCATAAATATTGTCGGTAGCCAATTAATTAAGGTGTACTGGACGACGTTCATAGCAATCAGAACAAAGGAACCCAAAATAACCCGCTTCAGTAACACCCCTGTTAATAATGCGGAGTACGGAACAGAACACGGTTGTTTGCCATCATCATCTATTACGACTGGTGGCAGCGGCTTACCGGTCTGTCGAATGACACCTTCCTCAATTGCCCGCATCACCTTTTCGGCTTCCTGGTAGCGCCCGCGAGACTCCAGCCAGCGAGGCGACTCAGGGAAACTGCGCCAGGCAATAACCGTTGCTATGAGCGACAGCACCGCAGGAATCAACAACTGTACGCGCCAGTTCCATTCCGTGCTGATAAGTGGCGTCAGCCCCATCGCAATCAGCGAACAGAGTGGATAAGACCAGTTGCCGATAAACGAGACCCGACTCGACCATGTACCACGATTTCTACCAGGCATATATTCGGTAAACCCGGCAAATAAGGTCACTAACAGCGCGCCTAATCCAACTCCCATTACAAAACGGCAGGCGATCAGAAAGGTCATATTGGGTGAAAACGCACCCACGATCATAGAAATAATATGAATCGCTTCATATAGAATAAATGCGTTTTTACGCCCGATTTTATCGCCAATAATTCCCCCACCGAGCGCGCCGAGAAACATTCCTGCCGTCGTAATGGCAGAGAACGTGGCGGTGGTGGAATTATCAGTCCAGCCAAGTTCTTTTAACTGCGCGAGAATTAATCCGCCGACGGCATTACTCCAGCAAACCAGTAATCCGAAGGCAACCATCGCAAACATTGACGTATGCCAGCGACAGTCAGGTAGCCTGTCCAGTCTGGCGCCGCAGTGCGGTTTTGCTATTTGTTCCATGCGATAACGTCCTTTTAATAAACATGTTATTCATCAAAGTCGTAAGTCATGATGACTTTAATCGCGGTTTTATTGACCATGGCGTCAAATCCTTCGCGCCATTGCGATAGGCCGATACGGTGAGTGATCATCGGTTTGACCTTGATCGCTCCGCTGGCCAGCAGGCGTATGGCGTTGCGCCAGGATGTAGAATCGTAGGCCATATGGCCAATGATGCTTTTGTTCCACGCGGTGATGTCGTTGATGGAGAAATCGAGAGGTTTAAAGCCCATGCCGACGCGAACGACTTCACCATTCGGGCGCAGCATTTCGATCGATTGTTTCAGAGCTATATTGGCACCAGAGCATTCAATGACTAGCCCCAGATTGTCTTTACCGCAGATTTCCTGGCAACGTGCAACCACATCTTCGGTCGAACCGTTAACGACAGCTGTCGCGCCCAGGTCTTTGGCGATGGGGAAGCGTACGGCAACATCCTCTTCCAGCCCGACCATCACAATATTAACGGCCCCCATAATGCGCGCCATTTGCACGGAAAAGAGCCCTAATGGGCCGGTGCCGAAAACCACGACATCCTGGCCGGGAAGGAATTTGGATTGCTGAGCAATAGATTTGTAGGCGTTACAGATAGGATCCAGCACCGCCGCTTCTTCATAATCAACGCCTTGTGGGATTTCCCACAGCGCATGGCGGTGAATTTTGAGGATTTCTCCCGGCACCAGGCAATATTTAGAGAACCCTCCGCCCCATGTGTTGTTGTCGAGACCTAAGTTCACTTTTTCTGTACAACACAGAAAATCGCCTTGTTCGCAGGCCGGGCAAACACCGCAGACATGTCCACTATTGTCAGAAACCACCCGCTGACCGACTTTCCAGTCCTTAACTTTGTCGCCAACGCGGACAATTTTACCGGCGAACTCATGGCCGCGGATGGAGTTAAATTGATCAGATCCGCTATCAACATTGTAGTGTTTCATGTCCGCGCCGCAGATAGCCGCCGCTTTGATTTCAATCACGATGTCATCCGGGCCACAAACTGGTTCCGGTACATCAATCATCTTATAGCCGCCAAAGGCCTTGCCAAATCTTGCCAGTGCTTTCATTGAATTTTCCTTTGTGTTCAGTTTTGCATCAGTGACAATCATACTTATCCATATAATTTTTGAGGTCAACATCAAATCTTTAAAACACAGATTATTATCTGCATTTCACAACCAAGATCACAAATAAGTGCAAAGATGAATTGAAAACCAAGTGAACCTGGCAGCCGCTTCGCTAAAATGGCGTGAACCCCTTCGCATTTTTCCTGTTATGAAACTGTTAACCTGCGGGTGCTGTTTTTTTCGCCACGCCATTTCCGTGGCGTGTTTACTTGTTTAAATGTCAAAGAGGAACACCGATGAAACTATTGCCTTTGTTGGCAGCATTACCCTTGCTCTGCGCCAGCGTTGTTTCCGCCAATTCACTGATGTCAGTTGGCTACTTTAATGGCGGTGGCGACGTCACTGCCGGTCCTGGCGGCGACATCAATAAACTGGATGTTCGCCAGATAACTCATCTCAACTATTCGTTTGGCCTTGTCTACAACAACGAAAAAGACGAGACCAATGACGCCTTAAAAGACGCCAGCAAACTGCATCAAATTTGGCTTTCACAGAAAGTGCAGGATGATTTGCTGAAAATTCCACAGCTGCGTAAACAAAATCCAAACCTGAAAGTGTTACTTTCCGTCGGCGGTTGGGGAGCGCGTGGATTCTCTGGTGCGGCGGCAACGAAGGATACGCGCGCAGTGTTTATTCAGTCTGCGCAAGAGATAATTGCGAAATATGGTCTGGATGGCATCGACCTCGACTGGGAATATCCGGTTAACGGAGCCTGGGGACTGGTCGAAAGCCAACCGGCTGACCGCGCTAACTTTACCGCGCTGCTAACAGAACTGCGGACCGCATTGGGGCATAAAAAACTGCTGACCATCGCCGTGGGCGCAAATGCAGAAAGTCCGAAAAGCTGGGTGGATGTAAAAGCCATTGCACCATCGCTCGACTACATCAACCTGATGACCTATGACATGGCTTACGGCACCCAGTATTTTAACTCGAACCTGTATGATTCGACGCAATGGCCGACGGTCGCCGCGGCGGATAAATACAGCGCCGATTTTGTGGTCAGTAACTATCTCGCAGCCGGTCTGAAACCGAGCCAAATGAATCTGGGCATTGGCTTTTATGGACGCGTACCAAAACGCGCCGTTGAGCCAGGTATTGACTGGAGCAAACCTGACGCGCAGAAAAACCCGGCTACCCAGCCCTATTTCGAGTCAGCTCAAATTGAGTTGTTCAAATCACTGGGCGTCGACCTGAGCAAAGATACCTACGTGAAGTACAACGATATCGTGGCGAAGTTGATCAACGATCCGCAAAAGCGCTTTAGCCAACATTGGGATGATGAAGCGAAAGTACCGTGGCTGTCGGTGCAGTCTGCGGATGGAAAAACACTCTTTGCCCTCTCCTATGAAAATCCGCGTTCGGTGGCGATCAAAGCCGACTACATCAAAAGCAAAGGGTTGGGAGGCGCCATGTTCTGGGAGTACGGCGCAGATGACAATAATCAGTTGGCGAAGCAGTTAGCCGATTCGTTAGGCATCAAACACTGATCCCAACGCCTGACACAATAGGTTATGATTAGCACATTCTGCTGCGCCAGCTTTTGGCGCAGCTCTTCATTTTCTACTGGAGGCATGAGCTTTATGGCTTTTATCCCTAAAAATTACGCCCGTCTTGAAGTCGGTTACCGGGAAAAGGCGCTTAAACTCTTTCCCTGGGTCTGTGGACGCTGTTCCCGTGAGTTCGTGTATTCAAATTTGCGCGAGTTGACGGTACACCATATCGATCACGATCACTCGAATAACCCAGAAGATGGTAGCAACTGGGAAATGTTGTGCCTGTACTGCCACGATCACGAGCATTCCAAATATACGGAAGCGGACCAGTATGGTTCAACGGTGGTTGCAGGAGAAGATGCGCAAAAGGCCGTAGGCGAAGCGAAATACAACCCGTTCGCCGATCTGAAAGCGATGATGAATAAGAAATAACATCAACTGCAGGCCCGACATCGATGTCTGCCGGGCCTGGGTAATCAGGATTTAAACGTCGCAATCGGTTCGGGCGTAATACCAAACTCAACCTTCAACTGCTGCTTGCTCTTCATCACCATCTCACCGTTGGTATCAATCGTCATATGCTGCGCGTCAATATTGTTACGCGCCTGCCATAACATCACCAACTGTAAGCTATTCTCTTTTTGTTCTGCTGTTAGCGCTACCCCATCCGGCCATTTTCCGAGCTCAACGGCAGTCGATAAGCGCTGATAAACTTCCGGCGTCATACTGTTGATCATCTCATCAAGATTCATGTTAAATCCACTCTCCGTAGAATAATTTGCTGAATCGTTTCTTCAACCCTTGGTTTGCTCACCGTTTTCACTATCAGTGAAGTTCAAAGACGCTGAGTTAACGCAGTACCGTTCACCGGTAGGTTTCGGCCCATCCGGGAAGACGTGTCCCAGGTGCGCATCACAGTTTCCGCAGCGGATTTCTATGCGCTGCATGCCGTGTGACGTATCTTTTATGTAATGGATAGCCTCATCGCTGACAGGCTCGTAAAAGCTGGGCCAGCCGCAGCCAGAGTCATATTTTGTCTCGGAACGAAATAGCGGTTTATCGCAGATCAGACAGTGGTAGATGCCGTCTCGCTTGTTATGCAGCAAACGCCCGGTAAATGGCGGTTCTGTCCCGTGATTCTGCGTCACGTAGAACTGCATTTCGGTTAAATTTTTTTTCAGTTCTTCTGGAGAAGGTTGATTAGCCATTTGCTCACATCTCGCTTTATCTAAACTCACATCGCGAGACAGATTCTAACAAAACATTAACACCGGAGTGCGAACTTTTGTTCTAAACTTGATCCTTGCGAAATGGCAGCCTGCAATTCGTGATCAGAATCACGTTTTTATCTTGATTGCCCTTTAAAATTCGGGCCGCCGACCCCATGTGGTTTCAAGCCCAAAGGAAGAGTGAGGCGAGTCAGTTGCGCAAAGCTTAGGCAGCAGATTGATTTGTCGCAATGATTGACACGATTCCGCTTGACGCTGCGTAAGGTTTTTGTAATTTTACAGGCAACCTTTTATTCACTAACAAATAGCTGGTGGAATATATGACTATCAAAGTAGGTATCAACGGTTTTGGCCGTATCGGTCGCATTGTTTTCCGTGCTGCTCAAGAACGTTCTGACATCGAGATCGTTGCAATCAACGACCTGTTAGACGCTGACTACATGGCTTACATGCTGAAATATGACTCCACTCACGGCCGTTTCAACGGTACCGTTGAAGTGAAAGACGGTCATCTGATCGTAAACGGTAAAAAAATCCGTGTTACCGCTGAACGTGATCCGGCTAACCTGAAATGGGACGAAGTTGGTGTTGACGTAGTAGCTGAAGCTACTGGCCTGTTCCTGACAGATGAAACCGCTCGTAAGCACATCACTGCTGGCGCGAAAAAAGTGGTTCTGACTGGTCCGTCCAAAGATAACACTCCGATGTTTGTTAAAGGCGCTAACTTTGACAAATACGAAGGTCAGGACATCGTTTCTAACGCTTCCTGCACCACTAACTGCCTGGCTCCGCTGGCTAAAGTTATCAACGACAACTTCGGCATCATCGAAGGTCTGATGACTACTGTTCACGCGACCACCGCTACTCAGAAAACCGTTGATGGCCCGTCTCACAAAGACTGGCGCGGCGGCCGCGGCGCATCCCAGAACATCATCCCGTCCTCTACCGGTGCAGCTAAAGCTGTAGGTAAAGTACTGCCAGAACTGAACGGCAAACTGACTGGTATGGCGTTCCGCGTTCCTACCCCGAACGTATCCGTTGTTGACCTGACCGTTCGTCTGGAAAAAGCTGCTTCTTACGAAGAAATTAAGAAAGCAATCAAAGCTGCTTCCGAAGGCCCGATGAAAGGCGTTCTGGGTTACACCGAAGACGACGTAGTATCTACCGATTTCAACGGTGAAGTTTGCACTTCCGTGTTCGATGCTAAATCTGGTATCGCACTGAACGACAACTTCGTGAAACTGGTATCCTGGTACGACAACGAAACCGGCTACTCTAACAAAGTTCTGGACCTGATTGCTCACATTTCCAAATAAGTTGAGATGAGTATCTGATCCAAAAAGGCGACTTCGGTCGCCTTTTTTTATGACCAAAATATTCACATACCAAGGATTGCATCATGATTAACAAAATTTTCGCTCTCCCGGTCATTGAACAGCTTACCCCTGTCCTCTCCCGCCGTCAGCTTGATGAGCTTGAGGTTCTTGTTGTCGATCACCCCCAGGTTAAAGCGTCTTTCGCGCTACAGGGCGCACATCTTCTTTCCTGGAAACCAAACGGCGAAGAGGAAGTCCTGTGGTTAAGCAACAATACCCCGTTTAAAACCGGCGTAGCGCTGCGTGGCGGCGTACCAATTTGCTGGCCGTGGTTTGGTCCGGCTGCTCAGCAGGGCCTGCCTTCGCATGGTTTTGCCCGTAACTTGCCATGGACGCTGAAAGCGCACAACGAAGACGACAATGGCGTGGTGTTGACGTTTGAACTGCAGAGCAATGCCGAAACGCGTCAGCTTTGGCCGCACGAGTTTTGCCTGCTGGCCCGTTTCAAAGTGGGAGCCACCTGTGAGATGGAGCTGGAAGCTCACGGTGAGTTTGAAACCACCTCGGCACTGCATACCTATTTCAACGTTGGTGACATTGCGGCAGTGAAAGTTAGTGGTCTCGGCGATCGCCTGATCGATAAAGTGAATGATGCTAAAGAAGATGTGCTGGCTGATGGTATCCAGACCTTCCCGGACCGCACCGATCGTGTCTATCTGAATCCGGAAGCGTGCAGCGTGATTCATGATGATGCGTTGAATCGCAATATCGACGTTGTCCACCACCACCACCTGAATGTCGTGGGCTGGAACCCTGGCCCGGCGCTGTCCGTCAGTATGGGCGACATGCCGGATGATGGCTACAAAACGTTTGTTTGTGTAGAAACGGCTTACGCGACCGCTCCGCAGAAAACCACCGAAGAAAAACCATCTCGCCTCGCGCAGACTATTCGTGTTGCTAAACGCTAAGATAACTCTGCTCATCATGCCGGATGCGGCTAACGCCTTATCCGGCCTACAAACACACGCAGTCGTAGGCCTGATAAGCGCAGCGCCATCAGGCAAATCAGTGCAACATGCCGGATGCGGCATGCAAACCACACGCAGCCGTTGGCCTGATAAGCTGCGTGAGCAGCGTCATTTGGCAAATCAGGCCATATCCAGCGCTGTTTTACCTTTTGGCGCCGGATACGCCTTATCTAACTGCTTCAGCTCATCTACAGAGAGCGTTATCTCCAGCGCGGCGGCATTTTGTTCGACATGCGCTACGCTTGCGGCTTTTGGAATTGCTATTACACCCGACTGACGAATCACCCACGCCAGCAAAATCTGTGCAGCACTAACATTGTGCACGCGCGCAATGTCATTCACCACGGAATTAGAAAGCAAATCGCCACGCAGCCGTCCCGCCTGGGCCAGCGGACTGTATGCCATGACCGGCATCTGTTGCTGCTGGCACCACGGCAGTAAATCATATTCAATACCGCGCGAGGCTAAATGATAAAGCACCTGGTTAGTTGCACACTCCCGTCCACCGGGTACCTGCCATAACGCCTGCATATCATCATAATCGAGATTTGAGACGCCCCAACGGCGGATTTTCCCTTGCGCAATCAGTGTTTCCATGGCATCGACGGTCTCTGCAAATGAAAAATCGCCCATCCAGTGCAGCAAATAGAGATCCAGATAATCAGTTTTCAGTCGACGCAGGCTGGCTTCGCAGGCGGCAATGGCTTTCTCTCCACCGGCATTCCATGGGTAAACTTTCGAGACTAAAAAAGCGCTATCACGCCGTCCCGTTAATGCTTCACCCACCACCTCTTCCGCTGCACCATCAGCGTACATTTCTGCGGTATCAATCAATCGCAGGCCGAGATCCAGTCCGGCCTGCAGCGCAGACACTTCATCCCGGCGTCGGCTTGGATCCTCGCCCATGTACCATGTTCCCTGCCCAATAGCAGGAAGCGATACCTGGTTTGTAAACGTCACCTGTTTCGCTGTCATCGCACCCTCCTGTGTTAATGCACCACAGTAAAGCAAAACAACATGCATGTGTCCTGTTAGGGTGCACAAATTGCACCATCATGATCTGGGGGTTGTCTTAAATTTAATGACGTAAAAAAGCCCGCAGAGATGCGGGCTAGTGTTTGACACCGAGTAGTATCAGAACTTGTAGGTCACACCCACCGAGAAGATGCCAGACCAGGACTTATCGACCATCGGGCTGTCTTTCACTTCATCACTCAAACGCACATAACGGCCAGTGCCGTACACGTTCCAGTTGCCAAGGAAGTTATAGCTCGCGGTCAACTCCAGGTACGGATCCCATCCATCGTCAGCGTTGTAGCTATTCAGACCACTGCGGCGAGACTCGTGATTGGACACACCATAATAGTAGTCGTTGTAGTTTTCGCTGCTGTACTGCACACCGATACCCGGCGTCAGGGTCAGACCACCATTGGTGTAACGGTAGAGCCAGGCCAGATCCCAGATAAAGCCGTTGCTGTTATCCAGGGTATCACCCGCCAGCGCGGTACGCAGGAAACCATACTGGGTGTTATGTACATATGATAGGCCAGCCATCAAGCTGCTTTTACGCTTGTCGAGTTGGCGTAAAGCATGGCTATCGCTATCACCCGGCTTGAAATGCGTCGGATCATAGTACGCCATGATGGAAAGCTTATCTGCCGTATCATTCCACAAATAGTAACCGCCACCCAAGCCGCGGAACCACACATTATCGCCTTCATAGGTGACAACCGGAACAGGGTAAACATCGCGGTCATACTGTTTGTACGGGCTGTTAATCACACCAACACCCGCGCCAACAGTCCACTGACTTTCCGCCTGTGCGGTGCTAACTGCGGTTGCGGCAAGGACGCCAAGTGCCAGAAGTTTGAGTTTGGTCACAATCCATAATTCCTTATTCAAATGTGTAGCGGTCAAAGTGTAACCGCCAATACGCTTCAGCCCAACTATTTTACGTATTCACCCCAGAATGTAACCCCCTAATTTCTCAGCGAGTGATGACATTTTGCTTGCAGCACGGTGAACACCGCATGAATCCCGCTCCAATTCTTTACATAAGATGTGCTTTTTTTGCTGATGAGTTATTGATATGCCATTGAAATTCATTTGCGCACACAGGCAAGTTTTGCAAATGCCATCTACGCTTAATTTTAGAAGGTGTATCACCGAATACGTTGATCTCCTGACCACTAAAATGGCATGAGAGTTGCTTATTTCTTCAGCAGCGACGTCGTTCAGTTTACCTCTTCAGGGGCCTCTACTATTCATATGAACGGCTCTTAACATGTGCTAAAAAACGAAAGGACGGCATACCATGAATATATTCGATCACTATCGCCAGCGTTATGAAGCTGCCAAGGACGAAGAGTTCACGCTGCAGGAGTTTCTTACCACTTGTCGGCAAGATCGCAGTGCTTATGCCAACGCGGCAGAGCGGCTATTAATGGCTATTGGTGAGCCTGTCATGGTTGACACTGCCCATGAACCTCGACTTTCTCGACTCTTTTCGAATCGGGTAATTGCACGCTATCCCGCTTTTGAAGAGTTTTACGGCATGGAAGACGCCATTGAGCAGATTGTTTCTTATTTGAAGCATGCGGCTCAAGGTCTGGAAGAGAAGAAGCAGATTCTGTATCTGCTGGGGCCTGTGGGAGGGGGGAAATCATCTCTTGCTGAGCGGCTGAAGTCGCTGATGCAACGAGTACCGATTTATGTCCTGAGCGCCAATGGCGAACGTAGCCCGGTCAACGATCATCCGTTATGCCTGTTTAATCCGCAGGAAGACGCGCAGATCCTGGAAAAAGAGTATGGGATCCCACGTCGTTATCTCGGTACGATCATGTCGCCGTGGGCTGCTAAACGTCTGCATGATTTTGGCGGGGACATTACAAAATTCCGCGTCGTCAAAGTCTGGCCGTCTATTCTGGAGCAGATCGCTATCGCTAAAACGGAGCCTGGTGATGAAAACAACCAGGATATTTCTGCGCTGGTCGGGAAAGTGGATATTCGTAAACTCGAACACCACGCCCAGAACGATCCTGATGCCTACGGTTATTCGGGCGCACTGTGCCGCTCAAACCAGGGGATTATGGAGTTCGTTGAGATGTTTAAAGCACCGATTAAAGTGCTGCATCCTCTGCTGACCGCCACCCAGGAAGGAAACTACAACGGGACAGAAGGTATCTCCGCCCTGCCGTTTAACGGGATTATTCTTGCCCACTCGAACGAGTCTGAATGGGTAACGTTCCGTAATAACAAAAACAATGAGGCGTTCCTTGACCGTGTTTACATCGTCAAAGTGCCTTATTGCCTGCGGATCTCTGAAGAGATCAAAATTTACGAAAAACTGCTTAACCACAGTGAGCTGACCCATGCGCCTTGCGCACCGGGCACGTTGGAAACGCTCTCTCGCTTTACCATTCTTTCTCGCCTGAAAGAACCTGAGAACTCGAGCATTTACTCGAAGATGCGCGTTTACGATGGCGAAAGCCTGAAAGATACCGATCCAAAAGCGAAATCCTATCAGGAGTATCGGGATTACGCCGGGGTTGATGAGGGAATGAACGGTCTGTCCACGCGTTTCGCGTTTAAGATCCTCTCTCGCGTCTTTAACTTTGACCATGCCGAAGTGGCAGCTAACCCGGTTCATCTGTTCTACGTACTGGAGCAGCAAATCGAGCGTGAACAGTTCCCGCAGGAGCAAGCTGAGCGTTATCTTGAGTTCCTGAAAGGCTATCTGATCCCGAAATATGCTGAATTCATCGGCAAGGAGATCCAGACAGCTTATCTCGAATCCTATTCCGAATACGGACAGAACATTTTCGACCGTTATGTCACTTATGCGGATTTCTGGATTCAGGATCAGGAGTATCGCGATCCAGATACCGGTCAGCTGTTTGATCGCGAGTCACTGAACTCAGAACTGGAGAAAATTGAGAAGCCGGCGGGTATCAGTAACCCGAAAGATTTCCGTAACGAGATCGTCAACTTTGTTCTGCGCGCCAGAGCGAATAACAGCGGTCGCAATCCAAACTGGACCAGTTACGAAAAACTACGCACGGTTATTGAGAAGAAAATGTTCTCCAATACCGAGGAGCTGCTGCCGGTCATTTCGTTCAATGCTAAAACCTCGACTGACGAGCAGAAAAAACACGACGATTTTGTCGACCGTATGATGGAAAAAGGCTACACGCGTAAACAGGTGCGTTTACTGTGCGAATGGTATTTGCGCGTACGTAAATCGTCTTAACATAAGTGCCCGGTGGCGCATGCGCTTACCGGGCTTGCAAAACAATGTTCCGTAGGCCGGATAGCGACAGCGCCATCCGGCACTTACAGACATGGCGAACAGTTGGCAGTACGGGGGGCTTATGACCTGGTTTATTGACCGGCGTCTTAACGGCAAAAACAAGAGCACGGTAAACCGCCAGCGCTTCTTACGCCGTTATAAATCGCAAATTAAACAGTCGATCTCCGAGGCCATTAACAAGCGTTCGGTGACTGATGTGGATAGCGGCGAATCTGTCTCTATTCCGACTGATGATATTAGCGAACCAATGTTTCATCAGGGACGTGGTGGCCTGCGCCATCGCGTACATCCGGGTAACGACCATTTTGTGCAGAATGACCGCATTGAACGCCCACAAGGCGGCGGTGGCGGCTCAGGAAGTGGACAAGGCCAGGCCAGCCAGGATGGTGAGGGTCAGGATGAGTTCGTCTTTCAGATCTCTAAAGATGAATATCTTGATCTGTTGTTCGAAGATTTAGCACTTCCTAACCTGAAGCAGAATCAGCAGCGTCAGTTAACGGAGTATAAAACACACCGGGCAGGTTTTACCTCTAACGGTGTGCCTGCCAACATTAGCGTGGTGCGATCCCTGCAAAACTCACTGGCGCGCCGTACGGCGATGACAGCGGGTAAGCGTCGTGAACTGCATGCTCTCGAAGCGGATCTGGAAACCATCGCGAAAAGCGAACCAGCGCAGTTGCTGGAAGAGGAACGGTTACGCAAAGAGATTGCCGAACTGCGGGCAAAAATCGAACGCGTGCCATTTATCGACACCTTTGATTTACGCTACAAAAATTATGAAAAACGCCCCGACCCTTCCAGCCAGGCGGTGATGTTCTGCCTGATGGACGTCTCTGGTTCGATGGATCAGTCGACCAAAGATATGGCTAAACGTTTTTATATCCTGCTGTATCTGTTCTTAAGCCGGACCTATAAGAACGTGGAGGTGGTTTATATTCGCCACCATACCCAGGCGAAAGAAGTGGATGAACATGAGTTCTTCTACTCTCAGGAAACCGGGGGGACCATTGTCTCCAGTGCACTGAAGTTAATGGATGAAGTGGTGAAAGATCGCTACAACCCTGCCCAGTGGAACATCTATGCTGCACAGGCATCGGACGGTGATAACTGGGCAGATGATTCACCGCTGTGTCATGAGATTTTGGCGAAAAAGCTACTGCCAGTGGTACGCTATTACAGCTATATCGAAATCACTCGCCGCGCCCACCAAACCTTATGGCGTGAATACGAACATCTGCAATCAACCTTTGATAACTTTGCGATGCAGCATATCCGCGACCAGGATGATATTTACCCGGTATTTCGCGAACTGTTTCATAAGCAAAGTACGACCAGTAACAATTAATCTAAACAAATCAGTCAGCGCGTAGATGTGCTGACTGATTTTATAAATAGTGCCCCATCCTGTTTTTATTTTCCCTTAACAGAGCAGCAGGCAATGTAGTTTAGCTGATGACGTTGCGAACGGAAGAAGCGGAACATTTTCAGGAACCGACGACGATTTTCGCTCGTGCGTAAGCCGTTAAACACAATTTTAACTGCCCCTGTAAGCCCTTCATCACGAATTAATCCGCGCGGTGACATCAGCGACATGTTGCCATTCTGCTGCAAGACCTGTTCGAACCCGCAGTTAAGAAACAAATCACGCCAGCCTTGTCTGGTCATTGGGCTAACGTTTGATTTCACCACATCGACAAGCTGGCCCTGATCGCCCGCGCCCAGTTTTTGGGCGGTGAACATAATATCGTGGGTGAGCAGGCGCCCACCGGGCTTCAACACACGATAATATTCGGCAATTAACTTCGCCTTCGCTTTATCGGCATACATTGTCAGCATGGCTTCGTTAATCACAACATCAAAACTGTTATCCGCAAAAGGCAGGGTACTGGCATTCGCAGCCATCACATGGATGTGATTTTCCAGCCCATTTGCTGCCACATTATTTCTGGCATTAGACAGCGCGGTTTTATCCATATCGATAGCGTAGACCGTACAACCAAAGCGTTGAACTAACTCTATCGCCGTCGTGGCCATGTTGCACGCCACTTCAAGCACCTGGCTGCCGGGCGTCAGCTGTGACTGGCTAAACAACCATTCTGTTGCTTCAACGCCGCCCGGACGCAGACGGGTTTTGCCCAGGCTGGCTAAAAATGTATGACCCGCTTTTTCAGTCGCGCTCATTGGCCTGTCTCCTTTTATAAGTTGCATTATAAATACAACATTAAGAGTTAAAGGTGAAGCGCGCGAATGATTTTTATTACAAAATGTCCTTGCCCGTAGCGTTAGAGCGGATGTATGCCGTGTGATAGACTGAACTATCAGACTTACAGGGCTGTAAATCATTATGAAATTGCATCATAAAGCGCTCAGGCTCTTTATCTCCGTCAGCGTAATTGTTTTGACGTCTTCTTTTTTGGTTTATGAGCTCATTGCCAGCGATAAAGCAATGAATGCGTACATGCGCTATATCAATGAGAAAGCCGACTCATCGTTCCTCTATGATAAGTACACAAATCAGAGCATCGCAGCCCATCTGATGCGCACATTTTCGTCCCCCCATGAGCCAGCCTCTCTCGAACAGCAAAAAGCACTTTGCACCGCTTTCGACAGCGTTAACGGCGCTCATGGGCTCAACCTTACTAAGCACAACTATCTGCCATTGCACGGTACGTTGCAGACCACCTCAACAAAATGTAGTGAGCAGCTTGATGACATTTTTCTGCTGCCTTCTTTTGACCGGGCGGTCAATGTTAATCGTCAGCAGAAAGATTACGGTCAGGGATTAGGGACGTTAGAGTATAAATTTCGATATTACGTCGATCTCAAAAATAACTACGTCTATTTCTATGATTTGATCGACTCGCGGAAATTTGCGATACACAACTGGTCGTTTTTGCAAAAAGGTACGCTGGGAATCGACCAGAATGATATTGATGGTATTTTCACCGGCCGCACGGTGATTTCCAGTATTTATGAAGATAACCTGACCGAGAAAAAAGTGATGAGCTTTTTAACACCGGTCTACTACACCGGTAAGTTAAAAGGTGTGGTGATGGTAGATATTAATAAAGAGAATTTACAGAATATTTTCTATACCAGTGACCGCCCTCTCGTCTGGCGCTATCTTAACGTAACGGTCTCGGATACCAGCTCCGGTAAAGAGATTCTCGTTCATAAAAGTGAAACCGATCTGTTCCGCTATGTTCACTATGAGAAGGACATACCCGGTGGTATACGCATCACACTCTCACTCGATGTTATGTATTTTATTGTCTCGTCCTGGAAGATATTCGCATTCTATTTACTGGCAACGATATTACTGCTGAATATGGTCAGAACGCATTTTCGGCTGTATCACAACGTCACGCGGGAAAATGTCAGTGATGCGATGACCGGGCTCTACAACCGTAAAATTTTAACGCCGGCGCTTGAGCAGCGTTTGCAACAGTTGGTGAACACGGGAACGCTCGTCACCTTTATCGCCATCGACTGCGATAAACTGAAAGTCATCAATGACACGTTAGGGCATAAAGAAGGCGATCGGATTATCACCCATCTGGCCAAAGCCATTCAAAGTTCTATTCGCAAAAGCGACTACGCCATCCGCCTCGGCGGCGATGAGTTTTGTATTATCCTCATCGACCACCCCAGTGATTTAACGCCCCGCCTGCTGGAGAGAATTCGCTATAACTTACAAATTATTGCGCATGATATATCCATCAGCTTCTCCGCCGGGGTTTATAATATGCAGCCGAACGACACTATTGATGATGCTTACAAAACATCTGATGCACAGCTCTATCTGAACAAACAGAAAAAACACGCCGGTGCGTGATTATTTTTCTGCAGGATTTTCATTGTTGTACCAGGAGTAAGTCATGACGGAAGTGAACAAAGGTAACGCAACGCATCAGCGTTTAATTTCGCTGTTGTCAGAGCAAGGCGCAACGTACCGCGTGGTAAGCCATGAAGCCGTCGGCAAATGTGAGGCAGTTTCTGAAATTCGTGGTACCGCACTGGGCCAGGGAGCAAAAGCGCTGGTCTGCAAAGTAAAAGGCAACGGCGTCAATCAGCATGTTCTGGCGATCCTCTCTGCCGATCAGCAGGCCGACCTGAGCCGGTTAGCCAGCCATATTGGCGGGTTGAGAGCGTCTCTTGCCAGCCCGGCGGAGGTAGATGAACTGACTGGCTGCGTATTTGGCGCTATCCCACCGTTCAGTTTTCATCCTAATCTCAAGCTGGTCGCTGATCCGCTACTGTTTGAGCGTTTTCATGAAATTGCGTTTAATGCCGGGTTGCTGGAAAAATCCGTGATCATGGATACCGCAGATTACCTGCGTATCGCGCAACCTGAATTAATGCCTTTCCGCCGCGAACAATAATGGTCTGCGTTAGCAGTAAAAAACGTCGCATCGTGCGTTAGCCCAAAAAAATCATAATCATTAAAAAAAGCCTGTTCCGTCACGCATTTACGCGTACAGTAAGCAGGCTTATTTTTTCTTTTGGCAAGGAAACTACGATGTTTGATGTCACTCTGCTGATCCTCCTCGGACTGGCAGCTCTGGGCTTTGTCAGCCACAACACCACTGTCGCTGTTTCAATTCTGGTGCTGATCATTGTCCGTGTTACCCCTCTGAATACTTTCTTCCCCTGGATTGAAAAACAGGGCCTGACCGTCGGGATTATCATTCTGACCATTGGTGTCATGGCACCGATCGCCAGCGGAACGCTACCGCCCTCCACGCTCATCCACTCCTTTGTAAACTGGAAATCACTGGTCGCTATTGCCGTCGGGGTATTTGTCTCATGGCTCGGCGGACGCGGCGTTACGCTAATGGGCAGTCAGCCCCAGCTTGTTGCCGGATTACTAGTGGGCACGGTACTGGGCGTGGCACTGTTTCGCGGTGTGCCGGTGGGGCCGCTTATTGCGGCAGGCCTGGTCTCGTTGATTGTTGGGAAGCAGTAGCCAGCCCGTTCAGATAACGGCCTGGCGTCTGCCCCAGGCCTTTTTTGAACATAGTGATAAATGCCGTGGTCGAATCGTACCCGAGCATTTGCGCGACCTGTTGTACATTGCGGCCATCGATCAACGCCTGCAGCGCCAGAATCAGCTGGAGCTGGTGACGCCAACGGCGAAAACTCAACCCCGTTTCTTTGACGACCAGACGAGCAAGGTTACGTTCACTCATCGCAAATACGCTGGCCCATTGTCCCAACGTCTGCCATTGTGCTGGCTCTTTCGCCATCGTTGCGACCATTCTGCGAATTTTCGGGTGATCGGAAACCGGTAACTGCATCTGCTCCTGTGGTTGCTGCGGGAGTTCATCAAACAACACTTGCGTCAGCCGCTGGGTTGCCGGCTCCAGTCGCTGAGCATCCGATTTGGACGCCAGCGCCAGAATGAGTTCCCTACATAACGGGGCGATTTTCAGCGTGCAGCAACGTTCAGGCATCACGACAGCCTGCGGCTCAATAAACAGAAAACACAATTGCGCGCCCACGGTAACGTGGTTGCTGTGTGGAATTTCGCCAGGGATCCACACCGCATATTGCGGAGGTACCATCCACATAGCGTTTTCAACTTCACAGGTGATCGCGCCATGCAGCGCCAGGATCAACTGTCCCTTACGATGCTGATGCAGCGGACTGAAAAGTTCATCTTCCCGAGCCTGAATACAAAATGCTACCGCCGCATCGTGGTGCAAATCGGGCTCATATCCATCCAGTCTCAGCCCCAACATAAGAATGTCCTATTTTAGCGATAATCTGTCATTTTAGCTTGATTCATCCATAGTGTAAAAACGCTAAAGTATCGCCTCGCCTGACGATATGAGAACAAAATGATTACTACACCTTCCTCCCGTGGCAAAAACGCAGCGTTGCTGATCGCGGGGATCCTGATGATTGCCACCACACTGCGCGTCACCTTTACCGGCGCAGCCCCGTTGCTGGATGCCATTCGCGCCGACTACGGCTTGAGTACCGCCCAGACTGGGCTTCTGACTACCCTGCCGCTGCTGGCCTTCGCGCTGGTATCCCCCCTGGCTGCCGCTGTTGCGCGCCGCTGGGGCATCGAACGTAGCCTGTTTGCCGCGATGCTGTTGATTTGCGTAGGTATTGCGATTCGTTCGCTGCCTTCGTCAGGGTTCCTGTTTAGCGGTACCGCCATCATTGGTTGCGGAATCGCGTTGGGAAATGTGCTGTTACCCGGATTGATTAAGCGTGATTTTTCCCAGCATGTGGCGAAACTCACTGGCGCATACTCGCTGACCATGGGCGCGGCGGCGGCACTGGGCTCGGCAATTGTGGTTCCATTGGCACTAAATGGATTTGGCTGGCGCGGTGCGTTGATGGTGCTGATGGCCTTCCCGCTGCTGGCGCTGATTATCTGGTTGCCCCAATGCCGCCAGACTGCTCATGCCAGCCTGAGTAACTCGCGCGCCTTGCATTCCCGCGCGATCTGGCGCTCTGGCCTAGCCTGGCAAGTGACGCTGTTTCTGGGGATCAACTCCCTTGTCTATTACGTCATCATTGGCTGGCTACCCGCCATTTTAATTAGCCATGGCTACAGTGAATCTCAGGCCGGTTCGTTGCATGGTTTACTGCAGCTGGCGACTGCCGCGCCGGGAATATTGATCCCTCTCGTCCTGAACAGATTTAAGGATCAGCGCGCCATCGCCGCTCTGGTTTCGTTAATGTGCGCCGTCGGCGCGGCGGGATTCGCCATAATGCCCGAACAGGCATTGCTATGGACCATCCTGTTTGGCTTTGGCTCAGGCGCGACGATGATCCTCGGCTTAACCTTTATTGGCCTGCGCGCAAGCTCAGCGCATCAGGCTGCAGCGCTCTCCGGCATGGCGCAGTCTGTCGGATATTTACTGGCCGCCTGCGGGCCACCGCTGATGGGGAAAATTCACGACCTCAACGGTAGTTGGCTGATTCCATTAACGGGTGTCGCCGTGTTAGCGATGCTGATGGCGGTGTTTGGTTTGTGCGCGGGGCGCAATCGGGAGATCGCGAGCGCATAATGCAGAGGGCAGGTTCGCGGACAACCTGCCCAATATTTATCCGCGCGCGGCGCGCAGCATCGCCTGAACCAGAGGTACGGGTTTTCCCGCCAGCGCTCCGCGTTCATGCTGAAAGAGCGTGCCGACATAAAATGGATGTGTCACCAGCTCAATGGCACGAATATCACCAGCCTCATCCCAACCGGTCACACGGAGATCGCCACGCTCCAGCTCAGCGGCAAAATCTTCCGATACGCCGTAGTTGCAGTGATATCCCTCCGAGATAACATCCCGTCCGTAGGCTTTGGCAATCAGCGTATTGGCCCGAAGCTCAATATCATCCGTTTTTTCTACCAGCGAGCAGGTCAACGGTGCTATCACCATCCGACCCGTGGTGTCCGTCTCCGCGTGGGCGGCGTCGATCCAGCCCAGCACGTTGCGGGCATACTCCAGAATGGCATGTTGAAAGCCGCCACAGGTACCCAGGAATGGGATGCTGTTTTCACGCGCATAGCGTATCGCGATCAGCGCCCCTTCCAGGTGGCGATAAGGACTGCCTGGAACGACCCAAATGGCATCATAACCTACCAGGTCCTCACTGCTGCTGATATCAGATGTGGTTAGCCAGTCATAATCAGCCACTAATTCCAGGACGGCAGCGGCATCATCAATGGTAAGAGGAATAGCCTGATGCGCCACAATATCGGGGTTGTAATCGCCCACCAGCGCAATGCGAAGCGTATCTTTAATCGGGGAAATTTCCATTAAACGTTCCTTATGTCCAGACAATGAGGGACACTATAAGGAGCCTCAGCCTACCGATTTTTTGTTGGTATCACAATCCCTTAAATTGGGAGTCAGGGCTGGCGGAATGCTATAATGGTCACGTTTTACGATCTTATTTAACCGTAATAGCGATAGCTTAATGGAGCGGATGAAGAGATGAATATTCAGTGCAAACGTGTGTATGACCCGGCAGAAAAAAGCGATGGTTACCGCGTGTTGGTCGACCGGTTATGGCCTCGCGGGGTGAAAAAGAGCGATCTTATTTTCAACGAATGGAATAAAGCACTTACCCCGTCATCTGATTTACGTAAGGCATTCCACGCAGAGTTGATTGATTTCTCGCATTTTTCTGAGCAATATCGCGCTGAACTGGCTCAACAGCAGCAAGAAGGAAAGCGCCTCGCAGAGATTGCCCGACAGCAAACCTTAACGCTACTGTATGCGGCGAAAAATACCCAGCAAAACCACGCGCTGGTGCTCGCTGAGTGGCTACGTCAATGCTGACCGCGTATCACTTGCCCGTTGTCGGATGATCTCTACGCCAGAGCGCCCATTCATCAATCACTTCCCCTCCGGGTAGTTTGCAGTCTGACCTTACGCCTTGCGGAGTCTGCACCGCAACCAGCGTACCGCCCTTTTGTTCGCAATACACCGATGCCGGATTCGCCATGCCGATTTTTGGTGGTTTAGGGGCATCAGGCTGCGTGGTACACCCCGCCAGCACCAGCAAGCCGGGCAAAATAATAGACGCTAGTTTCATCTCTACTCCTGTTTAAAAGCATTATTCCGGCAGGTTACCCCGACTTCCCTTCTATCTCCATGTTTTACGTTCTAATTTCAATTTTATGATTACATTTCAGCCAGAAACACGTGTTTCATCTTGCTCCCTGATGTTCTATCATGCGCCCACGCCAGCCTTGTCATCACTCAGGAGTATTTACACCTCATGTCGGACATGATCCTTGCCAGAGTCTCACAATCCTTAGCCACGGAGCAGTCAGTTGAGAGTCTGGTACGCCAACTTCTGGAAATGCTGGAAGTAGTGACTGAGATGGAATCTACATACTTGACCAAGGTCGATCTGGATGCCCGTCTGCAGCATATTCTGTATGCGCGTAATAGCTGCCAAATGCAGATCCCCGAAGGGCTGTCCGTACCGTGGGATGAGACGCTGTGCAAACGCGCTATTGAGGAAAACTGTCTGTACAGCGACAACGTGCCCGTACGATGGCCGGAATGTACCACCGCTCGCGCACTGGACATCACCACTTTTCTGAGTACTCCCGTTCATCTTCCGGACGGAACGTTTTACGGTACGCTCTGCGCCACCAGTCGCCGCCAGCATGCGTTAAGCGAACGTGGTGAACAGGTGTTGCATCTGTTTGCCGGACTAATCGCCCAGTCTATTCAAAAAGAGTCGCTGGTTGCTCAGTTACGTGAAGCGAACGCTGCGCTGATTGCTCACTCCTACACCGATGCCCTGACCGGATTACCGAATCGGCGCGCAATTTTTGAAAATGTAGAGACCCTTTTTTCGCTCGCCCGCCACCTCAGGCAGAAGATAGTTGTCGCATATATCGATTTGGATGATTTCAAATTGATCAATGACCGCTTTGGCCACGAGGTTGGCGACCAGTTCCTGATCCAGATTGGCCACCGCCTGCTGCGTAAATGTAGTGATAATGACATTCTCGGTCGACTGGGCGGTGACGAATTTTTAGTCGCTCGCCTGTCGCCGGATGATGACAGGGAGCAACGCGTTCGTCTGCAGCAGGTGAAACATCAGTTGCAGCAGCAAATTTGCGGCGACTACCACCTGGGCGATATTCATCTGTTTTATCCTGGCGCCAGTCTGGGCGTGGTGGAAATTGATCCGCTGGAGACTGATGTAAACTGTGCGCTTCACCTCGCAGACAGCGCAATGTACAAGGATAAAAAGCGTCAGGATAAAACCGCTTTTGTCGTACATTAACCCCTGCTATGCTGACTCGTCTTTAAATAACTCTGGTAGATAATCGTATGCGACTCGGTATTATTTTCCCTGTCATTATTTTCATTTCCGCTGTCGTTTTCTTATCCTGGTTTTTTATTGGCGGTTACGCTGCGCCTGGAGCATAACGATGAAAAAAACAACGCTTATTATGATTGGCGTGGCTATCATCGTGGTTCTGGGCACGGAACTGGGGTGGTGGTAACCAAAGAAAAAGGCCACTTATCAGTGGCCTCTATTGTCTGCATGTTTACTTAACTTTTGACTTTTCTATAGATAAACAACACCACAATCGCACCGATAACCGCTACGACAAAACTGCCAAAGTTGAAACCATCAACTTTACCAAAACCAAAGAAGGTACTGATCCAGCCACCCACTACCGCACCGACAACCCCTAAGATGATGGTCATAAAGAATCCGCCGCCATCTTTACCCGGCATAATCCATTTTGCCAAAATCCCAGCGATAAGACCGAAAATCACCCATGAAATAATGCCCATAATATCCCTCACTTATGTTTTTAAGTTAACGATTCGCTCGTTGTATAAAAGCATAGCATAGCGCTGGAAAATTAAAATTTGTGATCGGTATCACCTGCTATTTTCATCTTTTTCTGATCTTTCATAAGGTTAAACCATTCGATGCGACATTTTCCCTGACGTAGCTCGTCATTAATGTCGAATCGTCAGTCATTCTGCTTTACTCATTCGCCCTCAGTCCCTGCAATTACTGGGTTTTCACTTCTGGCACGATTTATGCTTAAACAACCGGTCACTATGACAAATCGTAGTCCGCGATGCGTATCGCGCGGCTCCGTTTACAATTCGCGCTATTTCAGCATTTAACAGGTCTGTTATTGATGAAAAAAATCACCAGTGTATGCCCATACTGTGGGGCCGGGTGCAAGCTCAAGCTTGTTGTTGAGAATAACAAAATCATCCGCGCCGAGGCCGCAGAGGGTGTAACGAACCAAAATCAGTTATGCCTGAAAGGCTACTATGGTTGGGATTTTCTTAACGACACTCGCCTTCTGACTCCCCGTCTGACTCGCCCGATGATCCGTTATGAAAAAGGTGGAAAATTCACTCCCGTTAGCTGGGATGAAGCCATTCGTTACACCGCAAAACGCTTATCTGAAATCAAAAATACCTATGGCCCCCGCGCCATTATGACCACTGGGTCTTCACGTGGAACAGGGAATGAAACCAACTACGTGATGCAAAAATTCGCACGTGGCGTTCTCCATACCAATAATGTCGATTGCTGCGCCCGTGTCTGTCACGGCCCTTCCGTTGCCGGGTTACAGGAAACATTAGGCAATGGCGCCATGAGCAATTCCATCAGCGACATTGAAAACTCAAAATGTCTGCTGATCTTTGGCTATAACTGCGCCGACTCGCACCCGATCGTGGCTCGCCGGGTAATTAAAGCTCGCCAGAATGGCGCAAAAATCATTGTCTGTGACCCACGTCGTATTGAAACTGCTCGTATCGCTGACCAACATTTGCAGTTAAAAAACGGTTGTAATATGGCACTGGTTAACGCCTTTGGCCATGTCCTCATCGAAGAGCAACTCTACGATCGCGAGTATGTACAAAAGCATGCGGAAGGACTGGAAACATACTGGGAAACCGTGAAGGACTATGCGCCTGAAGCCGTTGAACATTTAACGGGTGTTCCCGCACAGCAGGTTCGTCAGGCGATGCGTACATTTGCCGCAGCGCCATCGGCAACCGTGATGTGGGGAATGGGCGTCACCCAGTTTGGCCAGGCCGTTGACGTGGTTCGTGGTTTGTCGAGCCTGGCGTTGCTGACCGGCAATCTGGGACGTCCTAACGTCGGCGTTGGGCCGGTGCGTGGGCAGAATAACGTGCAAGGCGCGTGCGATATGGGGGTACTGCCTAACCAGTTCCCTGGGTATCAGGACGTGACCGATTTCACCATCAGGGAGAAATTCGCCAACGCCTGGGGCATTGACGTTAATCAGATGGATGACAAGATTGGGACGCGCATCACTGAAGTTCCGCATCTGGCTATTGAAGGCAAAATTAAAGCCTACTACATCATGGGGGAGGATCCGTTGCAAACCGAGGCCGATTTAGGTCTGGTCCGCGAAGGGTTTAACGCGCTCGATTTTATTGTCGTGCAGGATATCTTCATGACCAAGACAGCGGAAATGGCCGACGTCCTCCTGCCGGCCACCTCCTGGGGTGAACACGGTGGCGTCTTTACCTGCGCCGATCGTGGATTCCAGCGTTTTGAAAAAGCGATTGAACCCTCAGGTGATGTCAAGCGTGACTGGGAGATCATCAGCCTGCTGGCCAGTGAAATGGGCTATCCCATGCGGTATCAAAGTAACCAGCAAATCTGGGATGAGATGCGCGAGCTGTGCCCGCTGTTCTACGGCGTAACCTATGAGAAAATGGGTGAAATGGGGCATATTCAGTGGCCATGTCCGGAGCTCGATCACCCCGGCACACCTTACCTTTACGCGAACAGCCAGTTTGATACCGCCAATGGCAAAGGCAAACTGTTTGCCGCACAATGGCGAGCGCCCGCAGAAGTTCCTGATGAAAAGTATCCGCTGGTCCTGTGTACAGTGCGTGAAGTTGGGCACTACTCCTGTCGTTCAATGACCGGCAACTGCGCAGCGCTGCAAGCCCTGGCAGATGAGCCTGGGTATGTGCAAATCAATACTCATGATGCAGAAAAACTGGGTATTCGTCATCGTGACCTGGTATGGGTCAGCTCGCGTCGTGGTAAGGTCATCAGCCGCGCGGATGTATCCGAGCGTATCAATACCGGAACGGTGTATATGACCTATCAATGGTGGATTGGTGCGTGTAACGAGTTAACCCAGGATAACCTCGATCCTATTTCGAAAACGCCGGAAACCAAATATTGCGCCGTAAGTATTGAGCACATTAGCGATCAGGGATGGGCTGAAAAGTATGCCGCACAGACGTATAGCGACATGAAATCACGCTTGTGCGAGGCCATTGCGTAAGTCACCTCGCTAACCGCCTGAGTCTGGTCATCCAGACTCAGGTATTTTCTCGTTACTTCGCCAACTGTGGTTCACTAAAGCGAATAGCAGCAGATTCTTCCTGCTTATCCCGCTGCATAAAACCGAGGTTCATCAGGAACAATCCTACCATAAACGGGAGTTCATACAGC
This sequence comes from Citrobacter sp. ABFQG, assembly GCF_004322975.1. Taxonomy (NCBI): domain Bacteria; kingdom Pseudomonadati; phylum Pseudomonadota; class Gammaproteobacteria; order Enterobacterales; family Enterobacteriaceae; genus Citrobacter; species Citrobacter sp. ABFQG. The sequence continues at coordinate 2,771,247 of NZ_CP036435.1, read as the reverse complement.
TCTTCAATGAGATCGCCGTACTGCGCGTTGTGCAAAAAGACAGGGGCCAGCAGACGATGATGCTCTACCGTATCGGAGATCAAAAATGCACAGGTGGTGATCGCTAACAGCCATAGCGGCAGCGGTTCATTGCGTAAGCGACGGGCAATATCCTGGCGTAAGCGTTTTGATATCAGGACAGGCAGAATAATCATTGCAATCAATACCACTGAGATAACTCTGAACAGAAGTTTAGGGTGCTCGGGGAAATAATCACGGCCCCAACTGGTACTGCGACCCAGCAACACCAACCACCACACAGCCGCCCAAAGCCAAAATTGTTTCTCGCCTTCAGGACGTGATAAAGGCCGGATGTAGCTGAGAGTAAAAAGCGCTCCAAACAGCAGCCATAACGCCTGGCCATTCTCAATCCATCTGACGACAGTACCGTTGAGCAAAGGTAGATTCCAGTTCGCAGTGAACGGGATCGCTACGATGATCAGCCCAAGAATGAAAGTGGGTAATGTTAGTCGGGTATTCAGTTTCATAAGCGAGGTTCTGTATTGTGACTGTTTCACGATCATAACCCCTGTGAATGATCCAACATTAGCAATCAATGCGGATTTCTTAAGGTATTCTTAAGAAATCTTTTTCCGGATATTTCCAGGTTTAACACGGATAAAAAAACCGCTCTGCGCCAGAGAAACGCAGTGCGGTTTATAAATCAAAAACGAAAATATGCAATCAGAGGCAGAGGCTAACATCTACCAGCCGCAGACGTCGTGCTCATTCTCGGTATCGTATGAACGTACCGTATTGACCAGGTCTTTAACCACTTCAGCGGCCACATCCGGAATCAACAGCGTCATCGGCGCTTCAGTTTCATAATCGACTGACACGCCGTTGCTGTTATTGGTCACTGTTACGGTATAGGTTGCTTTGCCCATGATTTACTCCTTGCCGGTGCGCACGACTTTTCGTTGATTCGCGCTCTCCATCAGAACTTCCGGGGCAACGAAAAAATCGATATTAAAGTAAGTGTCGTCGGTCATCACTTCGATGTTATGCCATTTTTCCGGTGGAAAAACGCCAAACTGACCGGCTTCAATAACCATCACCTCTACGGGCTCCGGGCTATGTTCATCTGCGTATCCGAGATATTTGACCGCCCCCTGCATAACCGAAAGTCGAGGATAAACCCCGGCACGGGTTCCTTTATCAAGGTGGCGTTCGAAAATTCCGGCAGGTGCCGTTTCTTTGTTCCAGAATGGAGTAGAGCGTGTATGGATATGGTTCTGTGGAATTTGAAGCATTTTTCTTCCCTTTTCCAGTCGACAACCAGCGAGTTCTTACTGAACCGCTGCTGTACACAGGGTACGCCTCATAATATACATTTAAAATACCATTTATTGGTTATAACAATACAATTATAAATGAATTGCAGGGTGTAATATTGAAGGCCCGCCGTAACCAACGGGCCAATGGCGTCACGACTGAAGCGTGGCCAGACGAGCGGCAAAACCAACAAAAATCAGACCAATAAGGGAATTACCCACTTTGGCCAGTTTTTTCTTCGTACGGATATACTGCGTCACGAACGCGCCGGAGAAAATAAGAAAGCTCAGATAGAAAAAGCTCACTATCTCAAGCGTAATAGCCAAAATAAAGAATGACAGCCCTGAGTGCGGCGCATTGACATCAATAAACTGCACGAAGAACGACACATAAAACAAAATAGCTTTAGGATTCGTCAGGCTCAGAATTAACGCACGTTTAAAAATAGCGCCAAACGGGACTTCTTCAGGCGCGGCATCGCCAGCTTTCGATTTCAGTGTTGCATACAGGATCTTCGCACCGAGGTACAGCAGATAAAACGCGCCAAGATAGCGAACGATGTTGAACAAAACGGGCGTTGTTTTGATCAATGCGGCAACTCCGGCATAGGCCAAAAACATTAACACGGCATCGCCGATAAACACACCGCTTGCGGCGAGATAACCGCCCTTCACTCCCCGACCAACGCTGTTCTTCAACACAAATATCGTATTTGGCCCCGGTACCAGCACGATAAAAATAGCCCCCACCAGATACGTCCAGTAATTCAGAACTCCATACTCTGCGAACACGTTAACCTCTTCCTGAAAAAACACATGCACTTGCTGCGAGACAATATGCTAACGAATGCATCGGGTGATGGAAAGAGAAGGTTATGAATTAAAAAACCCGCCACTGGTGACGGGTGTGTACAGATAAGGTTAGCCCGGATTAATGGTGCAGCATCTCATCCACAACCTCTTCTCCCTTCAACTGGTAAGGGTAGTAGGTAGGCCAGTTTTCCATCTCTTCAAGCAAGGCTGCCTGCGAGGTATTTCCCATAAAGATATGGAAGTGGCTCGATTTACGCGGCGCGATAATATGATCGCTGAATTGCACGTATTTAGGTGCTTTGCTGTTAGCGTCTTTACACTCAAACAGATAGCGTACACCTTTCTTGCCTGACTTATAGTGCAGAATTTTATAACCGGCGTAGTCGTATTTACATGATGCAACCTGATTACCGGTGTGAAATTCCATTACGTCATTTTCGATGCCGATGGTGTCTACGTTGGTTGCATAACCTTTACGGTAGTAATCTTTAATTTGTTCTGCCGTTTTGCTTTTGTCTTTCTCCGCTTTCTTTTTGAAGACCGGATCAAGCTCGCCGCTGACCAGATACGGATAGACAGATTGCCACATGCCATCCCAGTCGGTCAGCTCCCTATTTTGCACCTGGTTATCATCAAAAACCCCTTCCGACGCCTTTTGTTCTGCTTCGCTCATCGGCGCACCATGGGAATGATGACCGTGCGCCATAACCGAACCACTGACTACAAGCATCCCCAGAGCAATTGTCAGTTTTTTAATACAAATAGCCAAAATTTCACCCTCAAATCATTTGCGAGTGAATGTTATAATATAACATATCAATTTAATCAATAGATCAGCTACAAGCCTTATCTCATTTCACGTTACAAGGAGTTTGCTGGAACAAAGCTGCTCAAGCAGGGCCTGTTGATGGCTGATAATCAGCATAGCCAATGGCCGACGCTGGCATTCTTCAAGCAGCAGCGCCCAGATATCCCGTTGAATGGAAGGATCGAGCTGGGCGGTAATTTCATCAGCAATAAGAAAACGTGTCCGCGGGTCCAGCGCACGAAGTAAAGCAATTCGCGCCAGTTCACCGCCAGAAAGTTGTCCGGGGCGGCGAGTTAACCACTCTGGGTTGATGTGAAGACGGGTAAGCATTTCAGCATCCGGTCGCCAGGCATCATGAACCGCATCACCGGTGCTGCGTCGGGGGTTAAAAGTTAATTCCGGATGCTGTGGCACCAGTTGCACCGGGCAATACTGGTGCATCGGTAACGGTTGTTCATCAACCAGAATGTCACCCGAAGTTGGTTTCTGCCAGCCCGCCAGCACGCGTCCCAGCGTCGTTTTGCCCGTCCCACTTGGCGCACAAATCCCAATACGTTCTCCAGGGTGTAGAGAGAAGGTCAGATTTTGCCACAGAACCTTTTCTCCCTGACGGATTGTTACATCACGACAGCACAACATCGCGCTCTCCAAAAAGTTGATTTCTTTCAGGCAGCGCCCGCCATTGTCGTTGCAGATGTTCGCTAATCTCTCCGCGTAACAGCTGTTCCCGGCTGACGTTATCCGACACCCTTCCCTGATGCAGCGCGACAATACGATCCGCATGGCGGGCCGCCAGCGTGAGGTCATGCGTTACCCATAAAACGCCAGCCCCTTGCTCACATTGCTCACGCAACTGTTCAAGGAGTTGATTAGCCAGAGGTGCATCAAGCCAGGCGGTAATTTCATCCGCCAGAATATAGCGAGCCTGACTCAGAGACGCATGACAGGCCAGGACACGTTTCGCCATACCGCCTGAAAGCTGGCGCGGAAAAGCATCTAATACGCGACTTTCCAGTCGGCTACGCTGGAGCAATCGTTCAATTTTTCCGGCATTCCATTGTTGGCCAGAAAGCTGGCATGCCCTGCGCAGATGCTTTTCAATCGAGAGCAGCGGGTTAAGCGCCTGAACGCCTTGCGGGACATAGCTGAAGGTATCGCCACGACATTTGCGAATATCATCGCTGTTCAGCGTTTTGCCCTCCAGTGTGATAGTGCCCTGGAAGCGCAAATTCTCCGGTAAGAGATCGAGCAGGCATTGCAGCAGCAGGCTCTTACCCTCCCCGCTTCCTCCCACTAACGCCACCATTTGACCCGGTGCCACGTCGAAAGAGATATCCTGCAACAGCGAAGACCAGTTTCTCGCGCCGTACCAGCGATAACGCGCCACCTCCAGCGAGACCTGTCTTAAACTCAACATGCGTCACCTTGTAACCATAAACGATGTACCGCCCTTGCGAGCTGATCGAATAACATCACCAGACTGAACAGCATCAGTCCCGGAAACAGCACCAACCACCAATCGCCATGACTGATAAATCTCAGCGCATCCGCCAGCAGCAGTCCCAGTGACGGTTCATGCGGTGCCAGCCCAAAACCGAGGAAGCTTAACGCCGCACTGTGCAACACCGCGTGGGGAAACATCAGTAGTGTTCCCGTTAGCCATTGAGGTAATAAGGCGGGTAGATAGTGATGTCGCCAGCAGTAAAAATGGCCGTGCCCCAGACGCCAGGTCAGCGTCAAGTAGTCACTGTGGGCCACGCGCTGCGCTTCAGCACGCAGGATTAGCGCCAAACGCGGCCAGTGGGTCAGCGCAACCGCCATAATCACGCCGTTTTTCCCACCGCCCAGCGTAAAACAGATCAAAATGAGCAACAGCAGATGCGGCATCGACAGCATGGCATCGGTAATCAGGCGCATAAGCACATCCAGACGCGGATGTATGCGCGAAACCGCCGCCATCACTAACGCGATGAAACCGCTACACAACGCCGCACCAATACCAATTTGCAGACTGGTTAGTGCACCCTGAAAACAACGGATCCACAGGTCGCGACCAAGGTTGTCGGTGCCAAACCAGTACAGCGCATCAGGCGGTAAATGCCGGGCGAGCAGATTAACGCTCAACGGGTTATCCAGCATTGCGGCACCATACACTGCAATGAATAACAGGCAGCTAAAAGAGAGCAAAAGACGAATCAGCGTCGGCGTCGGGTTATAGAGCATCAGGTCGTTCCAGAGCACGGTTCAACATACGGACAAGCCAGGTAGACAGCGAGTTACCAATAAACACCAATACGGTACTGAACAATACAATTCCCATCAGTAACGGCAGATCTCCACGTAATCCGGCATCAATAGTGGCCTGCCCCAGTCCCGGGTAAGCAAAGACTTTTTCGGCCAATAATGCGCCTCCCAACAACTCCCCCAGCGAGGCAAACTGCAAACACAGCGCAGGCGTAATTGCATGACGCAGAACCTGATGGCGTAACAGTGACCAGCCTTTATCTCCCTGAGAACGCGCAAAACGGACAAAATCGCTTTTCATCACGCTGGCGATGCTTTCCCGTGTATGAAGCGTAATTTGTCCCAGCCCCAGCAAACTGAGCGCGCAAACGGGAAGCACCAGATGGCGCAGACGCTCAGTCAGCGTCGCCATATCGCCGCTATTGCCCGGCTCCCACGCGCAGCAGACCGGAAATACCGGCCAGCGCACGGCAAATAATGCCAGCAACAGCATGCCAATCCAGAAGGTCGGCAGCGAAGAAAGCAGATAACTGAGGCGACAGATTGCTTTATCCGGCCAGCGATTCAGGTAGCGACCCGCGACAAACCCCATTGCCGTTCCCAATATGCCAGAGAGTAGCCACGCGCCACCAAGCAGCGCAAACGAAGTCGCAAAGCGCTCCTTGATCACGCTGGCAACCGGCGCGTTAAACAACATTGAGTAGCCGAGATCGCCCTGTAATACACGGCCAAACCAGTGACCAAAACGCTCCCATAGCGGTTGGTCCAATCCCCAGCGAGCCGCGATACGCGCATATTGCTCCGGCGGCACATGCAGGAGATCGTTGCCGATATAAGCCCGAATCGGATCGACCGGAGAAAAGCTGAGCAGCACAAAAGTGCCAGCCGCAACCAGCACTAATAACACTATCAGCCGTAGAAAATGGCCCACAACAGACTTCATCAACGGCAGGTCCAGGTCCATTCATCCAGATTATTGAGCAGTGACCAGCTACCGTGAATCTCCGGTGCGCCTTTACCTAAGTCAATACACGGATTTGCCAGGTAGGTATGCTGAATATTCAGCAGCCATGCCCAGGCAGCATCGCCCTGCACGCCAGCCCCTTGCTTGCCATCCCACTCAACTTGCTGCCAGAACGGCAACGCTTTTTGCCAGTCCGGAGCGTCAATTGCCTGTTTAAGATGCTGCTCAACGACAGGATTGCTGTAATAGCCTGGATTGTAGTATTCCACGCCCGCAGCCTGATTACTGTAGTGATGGAAAAGCTCCATCGGATCCAGACTTCCCCAGCCAAACAGCGTCGGGTTGGCATGCATATGCCGCTCAACAGTTTCCCAGCTCCCGGATTGCAGAGAAATCTGAATACCCACTGGCTCCAGCATCGCACGTACGGCTTCGGCTAAATCCCGGCGTGTACTGTCACCGCTGGCGTACCACAACGTTAAGCGAGCCTCTTTACCGTCCTTCACGCGTACGCCGTCTTTACCCACCTTCCAGCCGGCTTCTTCAAGAATCGTTCGCGCTTTTTCGCTATCGCCATCTTTGAACGCAACTGATTGTCCCTGCCATGGCAGACCCTGAACCGCGCTATACGCCGGAATCGCATGACCTTCCATGACCTGATCGGCAAGCTGCTTACGGTCGATGGCGTAGTTGATGGCGCGCCTGATGGCAACATCGGCAGTGATATCGTTCCCAATCGGATAGCCATTGGCGTCTTTTTTACCTGCAGGAACCATCGGGAACACAATGCCGCGGTTTTCCACGCTGTCGCGTACCCAAAGTTTCAAATTTTTCTGCTGAGGAGCGACCGCCATCGACGGCGCGATACGTACGAGTCCCAGTTGGCCGCTGCGCGCTGCGGCATAAGCGTTATCTTCATCAAGGAAGACAAACACCAGCTTACTGAAATCATTTTTCTTACCGGCATACCAGGGATTAGCCTCAACGATCAACTGCTGCCCCGGCTGAAAACTCACCAGTCGATACGGACCCGCGCCAATCGGATTTTTAGCGAATGTTTTTTCGTCATACCGTTTTTGCGGAACAATTCCTAATGAACCCAGCACGTTCACAAAGGTACTTTGCGGGCTACGCAACGTAATTTCTACCGTGCGGTTATCTTTCAGACTGGCATGGGTGAAGTTTCCCATGTCGATTTTGCCGCCGCTTTTTGCTGCTTTGTTATAGGTGAACACCACATCTTCAGCGGTTAGCGGCGAACCATCAGAGAATTTAAGGTCAGGTTTTAACGTCAACGTCCAGGTTTTGCCGTCTGCGCTGGTCTCTACTTTTTCCGTCAGCAGGTTTCCCCAGCTCATATCTGCATTTTGTTTTAATAATGGTGCATGCAAAAGCAGATAGCTGCCATGACTCCAGCCCAACATCGGGTCAAAACCTTCCGTTGGCTCCGGTCCAATTGCCAGTTTTAACGTCTGCCCTTCGCTCGCATTTTGCGCGGCGAGAAGTGGTGAGGTTAATGCGAGAGTCAATGCGCACGTAAGCAGTGCCAGCTTGCCTTTGATCATTATGTTATCCAGATTTACGTTATTTTTATGCTGCATAACGATTTACAGTCGTTAAGCAGTCTCCTGGGGAAGGGATTATGGCGGACAGAAATGACGAAAAAAATGATGCGGCGCAGAAAAGTATGACGATTTTCTAAAATTATCATACTTTTTTCTGATACTCCGTTATGAGTACGATGTGAATCTCAAAATATAGATTAATCCCTCGCCATTTATTCAAAGGAATATTAATCCCTATCTAATAATTACTCATGTTGACTATTTACCCTTCCTGCTATTTCCTTATCTAAAATTAATGACAATTTATGTATATTTATTCAAAAAAAACACCAGAAGTGACAAGTTATGTAAATTTGTAATGATAATTATTTGTATTATCATTACGATCACTTATCTTACTGCCTTTGATTTTTAACAAAGGAAGTTTGACTATGCGTTTAAAACCCGTTGCCTCTGTCGTTCTGTCCTGTTTAGGATTTTCCAGCCCCCTGGTATTTGCTGAAGATGTCATGGTGGTAACCGCTTCCGGTTACGAAAAGAAAATCACCAATGCCGCCGCCAGCGTCTCTGTTATTTCGCAGCAAGAGTTACAAACCAATAAATATAATGACTTAGGTGAAGCCCTGCGTTCTGTTGAAGGGGTAGATGTTGAAAGCAGCACCGGTAAAACTGGCGGTCTGGAGATCAGCATCCGTGGCATGCCCGCCAGCTATACCTTGATCCTGATTGACGGTATTCGTCAAAACGGCAGCAGCGACGTGACGCCAAACGGCTTCTCTGCCATGAATACCAGCTTTATGCCCCCGCTGGCGGCAATCGATCATATTGAGGTTATCCGCGGCCCGATGTCGACGCTTTATGGCTCCGACGCAATCGGTGGCGTGGTGAATATCATCACCAAAAAAAGCACCGATAAATGGAGCACTTCCATCAATACCGGCGTTAACCTGCAAGAGAGCAATAAATGGGGTAACAGTACGGTCGCCAACTTTTGGTCAAGCGGCCCGTTAATCGCGGGCGTACTGGATATGCAGGTTCGGGGGAGCACAACTCAGCGTCAGGGTTCCAGCGTCACTTCGCTGAGCGATACCTCTTCCACCCGCGTACCTTATCCAACCGAGTCGGAAAACTACAATATTGGTACGCGATTCGACTGGAAAGCCAATGAAAGCAATACGCTGTGGCTGGATCTCGACTCCGCCAGACAGCGTTATGACAACGATGACGGTCAGTTGGGTAACCTGACGGGAGGTTATGATAAAACGCTGCGCTATGAGCGTAACAAAGTGACCCTCGGCCACGATACCGCCTTAACGTTCGGCACCTGGAAATCCTCCCTCGGCTGGAATGAAACCGAGAACAAGGGCCGACAACTGGTCTCCTCCGCACTCACGCCAGAGAACGCAGGTCGGGCCGGTGACGCGCGTGAACTGAAGAACACCAACGTCATTCTGGACTCCGTGCTGCTGACACCACTAGGTGATTCGCATCTGTTAACCCTCGGCGGGGAATATTGGGATGCACGGATGAAAGATGGTGTGGTGCTGGCCAATACCGGCGAGACGTTCCACCAAAAAACGTGGGCAGCCTATGCCGAAGATGAATGGCATATTCTCGATTCGCTGGCCTTAACCGCAGGAACACGCTATGAGCATAACGATGTCTTTGGCGGTCATCTCAGCCCACGTGCGTATATGGTCTGGGACGTATCTGATGAATGGACCCTCAAAGGCGGCGTAACGACAGGTTATAAAGCACCATCACTGAGCCAGTTACATAACGGGATCAGCGGTGTAACCGCGCAGGGAACGGTGAATACAGTCGGTAACCCGGACCTCAAACCTGAGGAAAGCATCAGCTACGAAACCGGGCTGTATTACGAGAACAACGCCGGGCTTAACGCCAACATTACCGGCTTCTATACTGAATACAAAAATAAAATTGTCTCGTATTCTATCGATGATAATACCAACAGTTATACCAACAGCGGCAAGGCGAGGACCGATGGCGTTGAATTTGCCAGCACCTTCCCTCTATGGTCGGATGTGCTGACCTTATCTCTCAACTACACCTACACTCAGAGCAGGCAAAAAGATGGTGACAATAAAGGCGCGCCGTTAAGCTATACACCAAAGCATATGGCTAACGCCCGTCTGAACTGGCAGGCAACGGAAGATATGAACGCCTGGCTGAGCGCACGTTATCGCGGTAAGGCCCCACGCTTCACGGAAAATTACGACAATCTCAGCGCAGTACAAAAAGCCGTCTATGACGATAAAGGTGCTAATTTAAAAGCCTGGACCGTCCTGGACATGGGAATGTCTTACAAACTGACCAAAGATCTGACACTTAATACGGCAGTTAATAACGTGCTGGATAAAGACTTTAGCGAGGTTAAACTTTACCAGGTGGGCCGTAATAGCACCTACGCAGGTGATTATTATCAGACTGCACAATCCACTACCGGATACGTAAACCCGGGCCGTAACTACTGGGTATCGTTAAACTATCAGTTCTAATGTTGTTTTCCCTTCCTGACGGACTGGAATTGATAGCCCGTCAGGAATTATGTTACATCAAATAACAGGCGGATGATGTTGTAAAATCGCACTCTTTATAAGGATATGATTAAAACACTCTCAGCTACCTGTAACTAAAAGTAACTAATTTTCATGTTAAATTCTTACCAGGCAAGAACACCAGAATCATATTTATTCACACAACAAATGCCTGGATTTTAAAAACCGAAAAACAAAAGCCAACATCATCATATTTTCCTGAGTTACCAGATCTTACTCTCAAAAAACATTTATCAAAATAATAATAAAAATACATTCACATAATCAATTCTTCAAGTTTAAAAAACAAAAAGAAACATCTTCTTTGATTTGGAACGGATACTCAATGTTATTATTTCAAAAATAACATCCACGGTAACCGCCATGCTCATCACACACGAAATACTTAATGGAATAATGGGTGAAAGAGTTTCCGATGATTGTATTATTTACTTGTCTGGACCTTCATCATTAGATACGCCCCTTGAGATAATGCGTAGTAAAAGCTGCATTTGCGTAAATGGTAGCGCAGGCTATTTAATTAACAACAATATCCCTGTATTTCTTTATGTTGTTTGTGACGGTTCTTTTTATGAAAACAATAAAGACTTATTTTATAAGTATTCCGCCTATGCTCAGCATACCTTTATTAGTGAAGATGTTATTAAAAGAGCTAATTCAACAGAGGCAGAGAACTTGCTCAACACATGTTTTCTGTTAAAGGACATTTGCAAATCCAGAGGTGGTATCGGTAGAAAGATTCGCTATAAAATAAAAACAATGACTAACAGGAATCTTCGAATTAAATGCTCTGCATTCAGAAAAGTGAAAACAATTGCATTTTCAACTGATGTAACACATGGTCATTTTGGTAGTGCTACGGTCGCATTTAGCGCGTTACAAATAGCCTTTAGTCTAAAATTTGAAAGAATAATTTTTTCAGGTTTAGATTTGAAAGGTAGCTGTAAACGGTTTTACAATGAAGTTAACGCTCAACCCACGACTCTACCCGCTGATCTTAGCTTTATATTAAGGTCATTTTCTTATGTAAGTAGCCACTATGACGGTAAGATCTACAATCTTTCTCCACAAACAGCTATTCCCTACGATGTTATTCCGTTCATCAATACAGAAGAAGTAGCTTGTTCCACCTCCTACTAGCAATACACCAACGGTAAGAATATTTAAACAATTAATACAGAAACACCCCTTCTTGCGCCATTAGATACAATGTCAAAACAATAACCCCGACGATACCACCTAAAAACAGTACTGCGGCAATCGCAAACTGGTTGCGGTTTGTGTACTTCGTATTGTTTCGCACATCCAACTTTTTTTTCGCCGCTTTGTGACTTGAATCACGCTCCATCGCGAATGTTATATCTGCCATGCCATTATCCAGTTGCTGTATATGAAAACACAAATAACCACCACATCGATAAGGGTATAGATTTTAAATAACAGAATCTGAGATTTGTCTCACGATAAAGATAATCATCGGATTTTTACTCCCGAAGCAGATTTCATGATCCCTTTTCATCAATAGGGTTATCATGTACTTATTCGACAAAAACCTTCACTTTAGGCTTTGCCAGCAGAATCATGACGAACTCAGTGAAGGTTACTGGTTTATAGAAATAGTACCCTTGCAGGAAAACAATGTTGTTTTTGTTGAGATAATCGAGCTGAGCCTTCGTTTCAACTCCTTCTGCAACGATGCTTAAAGATAGCTTGCGCGCCAGATCGAGAACACAAACCAAAATTCGGGTTGAATCGGGAAGCTCATTAACCCTTCCCACAAAGCTCTGATCGATTTTAATGTAATCAATGTGCAGGTCATGCAAATAAGAAAGCCCGGAATAGCCCGTACCAAAATCATCAAGCGCAATCACAAAGCCATTTTCATGCAGGATATTGAGCCTCTGCACAAGTTCTTCATCTACATGTAATGGCACACGCTCAGTAACTTCAATCACCAGGTTGAGATCATGGCGGCTGAAGCCATCTTTGAATTTCAGACACTCTTCAACAAATGTAGGGGTAGTGATATGGGATGCGCTGAAGTTAATACCGACATGGAATCCAGATGGCAGTTTGCTGGCAATGGCGTTCATATTCGCCGCAACCTGCCTCATGAGACTTTGAGTTAGTGGCACTATCAGGCCTGATTTTTCGGCGACGGGAATGAAAGAGGCAGGAGAGATATATCCGGCTTTTGGATGTTTCCATCGGGCCAGCACTTCAACACCGCGTAACGTCCCCTCACGACCATTTACGATAGGTTGATAAAAAGGCACGATCTCTCCTTTTACTATCGCTCTGCGCAACGTTTCTTCTGGGGTATCATTCTTATTTTGTAGTGGTCAACTAAAACTGGCCACGGCTTTAGAGTTTTTCCAGTATCGGTTTTCCGATTCGTTTGGGGGCAACCCACCGTTATAGTCATGCGGCCTTAGCGAGCTGTAATACCCGACGATATAGTCTGTGATCGCATGAGCAGCATCGCTAAAGTTTATATAACCTGTCACTGGCACCCACTCGTTTTTCAGACTACGGAAGAAGCGTTCCATCGGGCTGTTGTCCCAACAGTTTCCACGTCGGCTCATACTCTGCCTGATCTGGCAACGCCACAGTAACTGCCGGAACTGCCTGCTTGTATAGTGGCTACCCTGGTCACTGTGGAACATCACTCCGGCTGGTTTACCGCGAGCTTCCCACGCCATTTCCAGCGCTCTGATGGTCAGCTTGCTATCCGGCGAGAATGACATTGCCCAGCCCACTGGTTTCCTTGCGAACAGATCGAGAACAACTGCAAGGTAAGCCCAACGCTTGCCTGTCCAGATGTACGTCACATCGCCGCACCACACCTGGTTAGGTTCTGTCACTGCGAACTGTCGCTCAAGGCGATTCGGGATAGCGATGTGTTCATGACCAACACGTTTATACCGGTGGGTAGGCTGCTGACAACTCACCAGCCCCAGTTCTTTCATGAGCCTGCCAGCAAGCCAGCGTCCCATTCTGAAGCCTCTCAGGGTTGCCATAATGGCGATACTTCTTGCGCCAGCAGAGCCATGGCTGATGTTATGCAGCTCCCGAACCTGGCTGCGTAACACAGCTCGCCAGCCGTCTGGCTTTTCGGCGCTTTTCTCCCAGTATTTGTAGCTACTGCGATGAACCCCGAACACGTGGCAGAGTGTGACCACAGGATACTGCGCTCTGAGTTTCCCGATTAACGAGAATTGTTCAGGGAGTCTGACATCAAGAGCGCGGTAGCCTTTTTTAATATGTCGTTTTCCATTTCAATGCGTTGTAGCTTTTTCTTCAGCTCACGTATTTCAATCTGTTCCGGGGTTATAGGGGAGGCTTTAGGTATTTTGCCCTGTCGTTCATCCCGCAACTGCTTTACCCATCGCGTCATGGTAGAAAGACCCACATCCATAGCACTGGCCGCAGCTGCAACGGTGTAGTTCTGATCAAGGACCAGTTGAGCGGATTCACGTTTAAACTCTGCGCTGAAATTTCTTTTTTTCATTGAGGCACCTGTAATGTTCTGAGGTGAGCATATCACCTCTGTTCAGGTGGCCAAATTCAGTAAACCACTACATACAGTCGGGACGATGTTCCTGAAGGTATTAATCTGTGGGGAGGACGAGAACCTTCCCCTTCACTCTCATTCGAGGAAATTAAAGCTCGAACAGAAGGCCTTGGTGTTTACCCCATTGCAGCCAATGCCCTGCACGTATTCCCGTACAAATTTTCATCAAAAGAATGATTGCATACAGCAGGCGAAGCGTTTTTCTCAAACCAAAGTAAGGCCATTGTTATCATAAATACCTCTGGCCTTGGGGGGGGGCAACTCGCCAATATCTGTTACTTCTGATTGCAGTCCATGCTGGCGCTGCATTATTTCATCACTATATACAGAAAAAAATACGCTTTTGAGAGTGATTCCTGAGCATAAGCATTGGAATAATTAATAAATGATTATAATGTTAAGAACATAAGCACTCAAGACAGTATGTACGTGGTCTAAAATATTAATCGTCATCATAATGCTTATTTTTCTTGCGATCACTCATAGACTCTTTAAAAGCATCTGCTTGTGTATTAGCAGCCTGCAGTCGACTCATGTTAGCACTGTAATTATTCCAATATTCTTTTTCTTCGTGATAACAAACATCACGGCTAATTCCCTTCGCTTCGCACTTAGCTAAGCGTTGTTCTTCTGATACGCAACCAAACATCAAAGAAACAGTAGAAAATGCAACCAGTATTATCATTAATTTATTCATATAAATAACCTTAGAATTTCCAGCCGGCACCGACTACAATACTATTAGCTTGCGCGCCAAAGACCTTAGAACCTTCATAGCCTGCATCAACAGTGAAAGCTGCAATGGGGGTAAACTGAATACCAGCACCATAGGCAAAACCTGTAGAAGTATCAGTTTCACCATTAGCTTTGATCGCACCTCTCCCAATACCCACCATTACATAAGGTTTTATCACATCATTTACTTTATAACTTGCACCGACTAATGCAGAACCATAACCACGATCTATATCATTATCGTCATTTGCTGAAATAGTTAAGGATGTTATAACGCCTAAATCACTTTCATCTGGGGTATAACCATATTTAGCGTTAAGACCGTTAAGGTTCTGTCCATCTGTCCGGGTATGTACATAACCGCCGGTGACTACGCTTTCTCCTGCATAAACTGTCATAGCAAAGCATAATGTAACAGCCACTAAACCTGTTTTTAAACTTAGCATTTTAATAACCATTTTCATCATCAACTAATAGTAAGTTACATACATAACAAGGAGTCATTCTTTGAATTTTATTTCTCAAACATGTCGCCAAGATAAAAACAGAAAGGTAATAAAAAATCAATCGAGAAAAATGTTCTTTTTTGGACATTATTAATATTCAGGATAATAAATTATCATAACATGTTGATAAAAATGGATTTAACATTAGAGTAAAACAACATTAAAACGCACCATCTTTAATATACCCCCAATATTTTCTTGTTTTTAAAACGACTGTTTTACATATAATAATTAATAATATACAAACTCCACTCAATTATATTTAGTTCTCATACCCGAATCGGTTTAAATAAATATTGAAAGATATGGATATCTTTTATCAATAAATAGAATTGTAATGACAAAGATAAAAATTAAATCTTTAGTGCTATTAAAATGAGTTTAATAGTCTAAGTTCCAGGAAAGCACTTTGCAGGTAAAAAAACGGGAACCAATCGGTTCCAATTCTTATACAACCCAGAATCTGGATTACATGTTTTCGATGATCGCGCCTTCCATACCTTTAACAATTAAGTCAGCCGCTTCGGTCCAACCCATGTGGCGCAGCATTACATTGCTAAAATCATAGCAACCATCTGATAAAGTTGAAATTATCATCCTCTCTACTTTCAAATCAGCCTGTAGCTACCATTTTAAACTCATTGATTGTCTAAACTTTGGTTTTAGTTTTGGGGAAGAGTTTTCGCCAAGAATCCAAGTTTTTCACGCCAGCACATTCAACACACTACCGCTAATGGCAAGCCTCGATGGTAAAGCTGTTACTGCCGCAGAGGTCCGATTTGAGCGAAAACCGGACGCCCGCATAGCGTGTACAGGCGTCCGGTATTTTGAAGTGGCAGATTACTTAATCTGCTTACCCGTTCCGTCAATGACCTTCTCGCCATCCTCTTTGGTAAACGCTCCTTTCTGACCTTCCGGTAGAATATCCAACACTATTTCTGAAGGGCGGCAAAGACGAGTGCCAAGCGGCGTAACGACTACCGGCCGATTAATCAGGATCGGATGTTGAAGCATGAAATCAATTAACTGCTCATCACTAAATTTCTCTTCATCAAGACCCAGGTATTCATAAGGCTCAACATTCTTACGCAGTAATGCACGCACCGTAATTCCCATATCTGAAATAAGTTGAATCAGCTCATCACGGGTCGGTGGCGTATCGAGATAATAAATTACCGTTGGTTCGTTGCCGCTGTTACGGATCATCTCCAGCGTGTTGCGAGAAGTGCCGCAGGCAGGATTGTGATAGATGGTAATGTTGCTCATATCTGTATCTCATTACAAAGTGATGGAGAGCCGCAACGCCAGCGCGGCCAGAGTGACAAACAGCACGGGCAGAATCATGATAATACCCGTACGGAAGTAATATCCCCAGGTAATCGTTATATTTTTCTGGGCAAGCACATGCAGCCAAAGCAGGGTTGCCAGACTGCCAATCGGGGTGATTTTCGGACCTAAATCGCAGCCAATCACGTTGGCATAAATCATTGCCTCTTTGACGATGCCAGTCGCCGTGC
This sequence comes from Citrobacter sp. ABFQG, assembly GCF_004322975.1. Classification (NCBI taxonomy): domain Bacteria; kingdom Pseudomonadati; phylum Pseudomonadota; class Gammaproteobacteria; order Enterobacterales; family Enterobacteriaceae; genus Citrobacter; species Citrobacter sp. ABFQG. The sequence continues at coordinate 2,754,629 of NZ_CP036435.1, read as the reverse complement.
TCCCGTCAATCGCCAGTGCACCAATCAGCACCGTCGGCATATTGTTCATCACCGACGACAGGAACGCGGTCAGGAAGCCGGTGCCGAACGTTGCTGCCCATAACCCCTTTTCTGCCAGTAGGTTCAGCACGTCAGACAGATACTCCGTAAGCCCTGCATTGCGCAGGCCATAGACCACCAGGTACATACCCAACGAAAAAATAACGATCTGCCATGGTGCACCGCGGAGGACTTTTCCGGTGTTGATGGCATGACCTCTTTTCGCCACTATAAACAGTATTGCTGCGCCAGTAGCCGCTATCGCGCTGACCGGGATCCCCAGTGGCTCCAGAACAAAGAAACCGACAAGCAGCAATAACAGGACAATCCAGCCCGCCCTGAACGTTGCCGGATCCTTTATCACACTGGCAGGCGTCTTCAACAGCGAAACGTCATACGTCGCCGGAATGTCCCTGCGAAAGAAGAGATGCAGCATGACCAGAGTGGCCGCAATCGCTGCCACATCTACGGGGATCATAACGGAGGCATACTGCGTAAAGCCCAGACCGAAAAAGTCCGCCGAGACGATATTCACCAGGTTAGAAACAATTAGCGGCAGGCTGGCCGTATCTGCAATAAATCCTGCGGCCATGACAAACGCCAATGTCGTGCCCTGGCTGAATCCCAGTGCGAGCAGCATCGCAATTACAATCGGCGTCAGGATCAGCGCAGCGCCGTCATTGGCAAACAACGCAGCAACAGCGGCACCAAGCAAGACTATCCAGGTAAACAAAAGGCGGCCACGTCCGTTACCCCAGCTGGAGACGTGCAGTGCGGCCCATTCAAAGAAGCCGGACTCATCAAGCAACAGGCTGATGATAATGACCGCAATAAATGCCGCTGTCGCGTTCCAGACGATATTCCAGACAACGGGAATATCAGCGATATGGATGACTCCGGTTCCCAGCGCCAGCGCAGCTCCGATACTCGCGCTCCAGCCAATACTCAGGCCTCTGGGTTGCCAGATAACCAGTACCAGCGTCAGTAAAAATATACTCCCTGCCAAAAACATTTCAGACTCCGTTATATATGATTATGTAAATATGTTTTACTGCCTCAGCAGGAGGTACAGGCCGACTTTGCCAACCATTCCCGCACATCCTCCCGAAGGCACAGCCAGGATGTCGTGATTGTCTCAGCGGCCCACGCCGGAATATGAGGTGACAGACGATAGTGGATCCATTTCCCTTCCCGACGATCAAGAACAAGCTTTGCCTCGCGCAGGACGGCCATATGGCGTGATATTTTGGGCTGTGATTCGGCGGTAGCTGCACAGATATCGCACACGCACAGTTCTCCGGACTCCCGCAGAAGCATGACAATGGCGAGACGAGTTTCATCTGACAAGATTTTGAAAAGCTGAACAGGTTGTAGCATTTTTCTCTCCGCTCCCTTTAGAATACACATATGGTAAATCATATGTATCAACTTTGAAATCATCAGCTCTCTCTGGAGGAGAAAAATGGAACAATTTCCTGCCCTGAATACTGCATGCTTTGATCAACACATCGCTGAACGCCTGAACGTGCAGGAGCCACCACGGATTCTGATCCTGTATGGTTCAGTGAGAGAGCGCTCCTACAGCCGCTTTGCCGCGGAGGAAGCCGGTCGCCTGCTGACGGCGATGGGCGCGGAGGTGAAACTGTTTAACCCCTCCGGTTTACCCCTGCCGGATGATGCGCCGGACACGCATCCCAAAGTCACCGAGCTGCGCGGTCTGGTCAGATGGTGTGATGGGATGGTGTGGAGTTCTCCGGAACGGCACGGTGCTATGAGCGCAGTCATGAAGGCGCAGATTGACTGGATCCCCTTAAGTGAAGGAGCGATTCGTCCTTCGCAGGGCAAAACACTTGCGGTAATGCAGGTCTGCGGCGGTTCACAGTCCTTCAATGCCGTGAACCAGATGCGTATACTTGGTCGCTGGATGCGGATGTTTACGATCCCCAACCAGTCCTCTGTAGCCAAGGCATGGCAAGAGTTCGACGAAAACGGACGAATGAAACCTTCTTCATGGTATGACCGCATCGTCGATGTAGCCGAGGAGCTGTTTAAAATCACGCTGCTGCTTAAGGGACAAACCAGTTATCTTGCAGATCGTTACAGCGAGCGAAAAGAGAGCCATCAGGAGCTTTCATCCCGTGTCAATCAGGACAAAATATAACGTATGTTCTTCGTGAATCCATACTGCATGAGCTTACCAATGTCCGCTTTGGCAGATTGATTATGCCGGATGATCTCTAAATGTGAATGGCACGATTATGCGGGCTACTTACAATTGCACATATCAGCAATGAGCCATCGCAGGCAGTAAGTGACGCATCCACAACAAACAGCACCCCCTGAAGTATTCCTTCCCTGAAATGTGAACGCGATGCCCGCATAAAATAAGTCGCTGCGGGCTGGCTGATTAGTTGCTGGTCGAGGGAGATTCGTGTTTCAACATAATCTGCCGCAGGTGAAGGAAAGCCCATGTTTATGCCCTCTCTTGAATACCGGATAAAAACACAGTATAAATACTGTATATCCATCCAGCAAAGAGGCGATAAGCAATGTTCGTGGAACTCGTTTATGACAAAAGGAATTTTGATGGTCTGCCCGGTGCAAAAGATATCATTCTGGGCGAATTGACCAAGAGGGTTCACCGGATTTTCCCCGACGCTGATGTCCGGGTTAAACCGATGATGACATTGCCGGCAATCAACACTGACGCCAGCAAGCACGAGAAGGAACAGATAAGCCGTACTGTTCAGGAAATGTTTGAAGAGGCTGATATGTGGCTGGTTTCAGATTAAGTGCGTTCGATTCATCTTCCTTTACCCTATCCCGCTCAACTGTATTCTGCTGCTATACGCAGATAGCTGTCACAGCCGGGATTAAGTGCAGCAGTCAGTAATTCATCTGTGTTGAGGCCTGATTAAGCCGTATCGCGGTTAAATAGCCAAGGAACCTTAACTGGAGAAGCATTGATGGAGTGGGTAAACGCGTTGATGAGCCATTTCGCGCTTCATCCTTTCAGCCTGTGGGGCCTGCTTTTTGGAATAGCATTCGCAAAATCTACGTTCCTCATTTCAGCTGTATTACCGCCAGCATCTGTTATGTTGGTTGCTGTAATTTCCGTCGGCAAGGCGACTATTGCGCCATGGGAAGCGGGAATTGCTGTAATGATTGGCGCATGGTGCGGGACAATTGTTAATTATCACCTTGGAATGATGATGGGACATCTACCCTGGCTGGCACGCATCATGTCGCGTCATGCCGATACAGTAGTACGGGTTCGACGCCGGTTGCAAAACAGTTCTGTACCGATACTTTTTACTTCGCGCTTTATTGCCGTGCTGCGTTACATTGTGCCATTAGTTGCTGGAATGTTGCATCTTCATCCAGTGAAAGTGTATGCAGTCAGTCTGATCTCTGCGGCGACCTGGTCAGCGCTTTATGTCGGAGGCTTTAGTCTCGTTTTGCCTTTTTTTAGCTAAACCAGACATAAATAGACCACAACAAGCCCTGATCCCCCCTGGTACTGGGCGGATAAAAATGACAGGGAAAGAATTTATCAGGCACAAAAAAAAACGGGAACCAATCGGCTCCCGTTCTCATACAACCCAGAATGTGGATTACATATTTTCGATGATCGCGTCACCAAACTCGCTACATTTCAGCAGCTTAGCGCCGTCCATCAGACGTTCGAAGTCATAGGTTACGGTCTTGGCGTTGATTGCGCCTTCCATACCTTTAACAATTAAGTCAGCCGCTTCGGTCCAACCCATGTGGCGCAGCATCATTTCTGCAGACAGAATGATAGAACCTGGGTTCACTTTATCCTGACCTGCATACTTCGGTGCAGTACCGTGGGTTGCTTCAAACAGTGCGCATTCGTCACCGATGTTTGCACCCGGCGCGATACCAATACCACCAACCTGTGCGGCCAGCGCATCGGAGATGTAGTCACCGTTCAGGTTCATACATGCAATCACGTCATACTCAGCCGGGCGCAGCAGGATCTGTTGCAGGAACGCATCGGCAATGACGTCCTTAACCACGATCTCTTTACCGGTTTTCGGGTTCTTGATTTTCACCCATGGACCGCCATCGATCAGTTCGCCACCAAATTCTTCACGCGCTAACTGGTAACCCCAGTCTTTGAACGCGCCTTCGGTGAACTTCATGATGTTGCCTTTGTGTACCAAGGTAACTGAATCACGATCGTTGGCGATGGCGTATTCAATCGCTGCACGTACCAGACGTTTAGTCCCTTCTTCAGAACACGGTTTGATACCAATACCGCAATGTTCCGGGAAGCGTATTTTCTTCACACCCATCTCTTCGCGCAGGAATTTAATCACTTTCTCAGCATCGGCAGAGTCAGCTTTCCACTCGATACCCGCGTAGATATCTTCGGAGTTTTCACGGAAGATGACCATATCGGTCAGTTCAGGGTGTTTAACCGGGCTTGGTGTACCCTGATAATAACGCACCGGACGCAGGCAGACATACAGGTCAAGTTCCTGACGCAGAGCTACGTTCAGAGAGCGAATACCGCCGCCAACAGGGGTGGTCAGAGGGCCTTTAATGGCAACACGATATTCACGAATCAGATCTAAGGTTTCAGCAGGCAGCCAGACGTCCTGGCCATAAACCTGAGTGGATTTCTCGCCGGTGTAGATTTCCATCCAGGAGATTTTACGCTCGCCTTTATAGGCTTTCTCGACAGCAGCATCGACAACTTTGATCATCGGTGGGGTTACATCAACGCCGATACCGTCGCCTTCAATGAACGGGATAATCGGATTTTCAGGAACGTTGAGTTTGCCGTTTTGCAGGGTGATCTTCTTACCTTCCGCCGGAACAACTACTTTGCTTTCCATTCACCTCTCCTTCGAGCGCTTCTGGTTCTGCTCGTCTGTCATCGCGCTGCATGTGCGTTTGCGTCCTGCTGCACGAATGCGTTAGAGCAATTTTTTGTTAATGTTTTGTAATGAGCATGTCAATACTACCCTAATGTTCGTCGCCATGAAAGACACTCGTTCTTAGGCTATAATGCGGCAATTGATATAATCTGAAAATACCATGCAAAAAACTTCTTTTAGAAATCACCGGGTTGAGCGATTCAGCTCACGACAAGTCACTAAGCAGCGTAAAGAAAACCAGCCAAAACGCGTGGTTTTGTTCAATAAACCCTACGATGTTTTGCCACAATTTACTGACGAGGCTGGCAGAAGCACGTTAAAAGATTTTATTCCCTTGCCGGGAATTTATGCGGCGGGCCGACTCGACCGGGACAGCGAAGGGCTTTTGGTGCTGACCAATGACGGCGCACTGCAGGCGCGGTTAACGCAACCCGGGAAGCGTACTGGGAAAATTTATTACGTCCAGGTTGAAGGCGAGCCGACAGCAGAAGCGCTGGACGCCCTGCGTACCGGAGTAACGCTCAATGATGGCCCCACGCTACCCGCAGGCATTGAGGTAGTAGAGGAACCCGTATGGCTGTGGCCGAGAAATCCGCCGATTCGGGAACGAAAAAACATTCCCATCAGTTGGTTGAAAGTCACCTTATATGAAGGCCGCAACCGCCAGGTACGTCGTATGACCGCGCATGTTGGATTTCCTACGCTGCGCCTCATCCGCTATGCCATGGGTGATTACACGCTGGAAAATCTCGCTAACGGCGAGTGGCGGGAACTGAAATCATAACCGTACGGTTTAACGTGAGTGTTAACAGGGAAGAATGAAAAATATGGATAAACAGCTTTTTGCAGCATTCATCCTGCTCGGCGTGTCACCGTTTTGTTCAGCAAAACTGGACTGTGAGGCGATTGCCGGAATTGCAGCAGGAGAGGCAAACTACCTTTATGAGTCTGCCAAAGTAAAAACCGACTCACGTCTGCATTTCTATTCTGCACCAGCAACAGAGTGTCAACTCCCCGCGTTCATGGTCAATGGCGACACTGTTGAGGTGCTCAGGAGTTCACAGCGCTACAAAAGCACGGGCATGCTTTCCAAAGATGAGCCTTATCGTTACGTACGTTATCGGGACGCTAAAGGAACCTTTGCCACCGGGTGGGTCTCGGCTGATGGATTAACACTGTTATCCAGCCCGCTTGCAGCAAGCGCGTCTTGCCAGTCATGGGCAAATAAAGAGATGTCACAGCGTGGGTATTTGCCCTACTCCTTCGCAAACCACTATCAGGTAATGGGAGACGCCCGCGCATGGTTCTATGCGATGCCAACCGAACAGTGTCGCAGCCCATCCGTATTTTTAGTGCCCGGCGACCTCGTCTCTGTACAAGAACAATCCAACGATGATTTTATGGAAGCGGTCTACTACACCACCGATCGCCATATCGTACGCGGCTGGTTAAAAAAGTCGCAGTTACAGGCTTTAAACAGCGGTGACCGCTATCGCGACGACATCAACCCGCTGTCGACAGACAAGGCAACGAGAGTCGCCACCCTTGGGCTACGTCACGACTATCAATGTATTTTTTATGAAAGCTGGAATGCTAAAAAGGCCATTGAGATTATCGTACGCGAGGATCATCAAACTGCATTGTGTCGCGGAGGGGCCGACCCACAAACGTCGCCTCCTGTGGCTTATATCAGTATCGACAAGACCAGCGGTGAAATTAGCTGGCCAGATGTTGCCGAAGGTTTTGCTGAGGAATAAGGGGGAAACATGTTCAAACCGCACGTCACGGTCGCCTGCATTGTGCATGCAGAAGATAAATTCTTAGTCGTTGAAGAAACGATCAATGGCAAAGCCTTGTGGAATCAACCCGCAGGACACCTGGAAGCCGACGAAACGCTGGTGCAAGCCGCAGCACGCGAACTATGGGAAGAAACGGGCATTAAAGCACAGCCACAGCATTTTGTTCGTATGCATCAATGGATTGCACCGGACAGAACGCCCTTTTTGCGTTTTCTTTTCGCTATCGAGCTTGCCAATATGTGCGCTACTGAACCCCATGACAGCGATATTGATTGCTGTCGTTGGGTCAGCGCAGAAGAGATTTTCTCTGCGCCAAACCTGCGTTCGCCGTTGGTTGCAGAGAGTATTCGCTGTTACCAGAGCGGCCAGTGCTACCAGCTGTCCATGATCGGTGAATTTAACTGGCCATTTACAGAGGGTGTCAAGTAAAGGGCTGCGTGCTAGAATATGCCGCCTTGAAGTTCAATGTTGTGAGTATTCCTATGTCTGAAAGCCCAAAAAAAGTGATCGTCGGCATGTCCGGCGGTGTCGATTCCTCCGTTTCTGCCTGGCTGTTACAACAACAGGGCTATCAGGTAGAAGGCCTGTTCATGAAGAACTGGGAAGAGGACGATGGCGAGGAATACTGCACAGCGGCCGCCGACCTTGCGGATGCACAGGCTGTTTGTGACAAACTCGGCATTGAACTGCATACCGTCAACTTTGCCGCAGAATACTGGGACAACGTCTTTGAACTGTTCCTTGAAGAGTACAAAGCGGGTCGTACGCCGAACCCGGATATTCTGTGCAATAAAGAAATTAAGTTTAAAGCCTTCCTTGAGTTTGCCGCCGAAGATTTAGGTGCCGATTACATCGCCACCGGTCACTACGTGCGTCGCGCAGATGTCGACGGCAAAAGCCGACTGCTGCGTGGGCTCGATGGTAATAAAGACCAAAGTTATTTCCTCTATACGCTCGGCCATGAGCAAATCGCGCAAAGCCTGTTCCCGGTCGGTGAACTGGAAAAACCGCAGGTGCGTAAAATTGCCGAAGACCTTGGTCTGATTACGGCCAAGAAAAAAGACTCCACCGGCATCTGCTTCATTGGCGAACGTAAGTTCCGCGAATTTCTTGGTCGCTACCTGCCGGCTCAGCCAGGCAAAATCATCACCGTTGATGGTGAAGAGATTGGCCAGCATCAGGGGCTGATGTACCACACTCTGGGTCAGCGTAAAGGTCTGGGTATTGGCGGAACGAAAGAAGGGACAGAAGATCCATGGTATGTAGTGGATAAAGACGTTGAGAACAACATTCTGGTTGTCGCTCAGGGTCATGAACATCCACGTCTGATGTCTGTTGGCCTGGTGGCGCAACAGCTGCATTGGGTCGATCGCGAACCGTTCACTGGTACCATGCGCTGTACGGTGAAAACCCGCTATCGTCAGACCGACATTCCGTGCACCGTTAAAGCACTGGATGCTGAGCGTATTGAAGTCATTTTCGACGAGCCAGTCGCGGCGGTTACGCCGGGTCAGTCGGCTGTCTTTTACAATGGCGAAGTGTGCCTCGGCGGCGGCATTATCGAACAACGATTGCCTCTGCCGGTATAATTACTTACACATTTGATACAAGGAAGCAGTGAACGTGGCAAAGAATTATTATGACATCACCCTCGCCCTGGCAGGCATTTGCCAGTCGGCACGCCTGGTGCAGGAACTGGCGCACCAGGGGCATTGTGATGCCGATGCATTACACGTTTCACTGAACAGTGTCATCGACATGAATCCCAGCTCTACGCTGGGCGTGTTTGGCGGCAGCGAGGCCAACCTGCGTTTGGGGCTGGAAACAATGCTCGGCGTACTGAACGCCAGCAGTCGCCAGGGACTGAACGCTGAACTCACTCGTTACACGCTAAGCCTGATGGTGCTGGAGCGTAAGCTGTCAGCGGCCAAGGGCGCTATGGACACGCTGGGAGACCGTATCAGCGGCTTGCAGCGCCAGCTGGATCATTTTGATTTGCAGTCAGAAACGTTGATGAGTGCGATGGCTGGCATTTATGTTGACGTCATCAGCCCACTCGGCCCGCGTATTCAGGTCACGGGTTCCCCGGCCATCCTCCAGAGCCCGCAGGTTCAGGCTAAAGTACGCGCTTCGCTGCTGGCTGGCATCCGTGCTGCCGTGCTCTGGCATCAGGTTGGTGGAGGCCGTCTGCAACTCATGTTTTCTCGTAATCGCCTGACGACTCAGGCAAAACAAATTCTTGCTCATTTAACCCCGGAGTTGTGATCTATGGAATTATCCTCACTGACCGCCGTTTCCCCTGTCGATGGACGCTACGGCGATAAAGTCAGCGCGCTGCGCGGGATTTTCAGCGAATACGGTTTGCTGAAATTCCGCGTACAGGTTGAAGTACGCTGGCTGCAAAAACTGGCCGCGCACGCAGCGATCAAGGAAGTTCCTGCTTTTGCTGCCGACGCAATCGGTTTCCTTGATGCGATCGTCGCTAACTTCAATGAAGAAGATGCTGCGCGTATCAAAACCATTGAACGTACGACCAACCATGATGTGAAGGCAGTTGAGTATTTCCTGAAAGAGAAAGTAGCGGATATCCCGGAACTGCACGCCGTTTCCGAATTTATCCACTTTGCGTGTACCTCAGAAGACATCAACAACCTGTCTCACGCGCTGATGCTGAAAACCGCACGCGACGAAGTGGTTCTGCCGTACTGGCGCCAGCTTATCGACGCGGTGAAAGATCTGTCTGTACAGTACCGCGATATTCCTCTGCTCTCCCGTACCCACGGTCAGCCAGCCACCCCGTCTACGCTGGGCAAAGAAATGGCTAACGTGGCCTACCGTATGGAGCGTCAATATCGCCAACTCAATCAGGTTGAAATTCTTGGTAAGATCAACGGTGCAGTCGGTAACTATAACGCCCATATCGCCGCTTACCCGGAAGTTGACTGGCATCAGTTCAGCGAAGAATTTGTCACCTCGCTGGGCATCCAGTGGAACCCGTACACCACGCAGATTGAGCCGCACGACTACATTGCCGAGCTGTTCGACTGCATCGCCCGTTTCAACACCATCCTGATCGACTTTGACCGTGATGTCTGGGGCTACGTGGCACTGAACCATTTCAAACAGAAAACTATCGCGGGTGAAATCGGCTCTTCCACCATGCCGCATAAAGTTAACCCCATCGATTTCGAAAACTCCGAGGGTAACCTGGGCCTGTCTAACGCTGTTCTGCAGCACCTGGCGAGCAAACTGCCGGTCTCCCGCTGGCAGCGTGACCTGACTGATTCTACCGTTCTGCGTAACCTGGGTGTGGGTATCGGCTATGCGTTGATCGCCTATCAGTCTACGTTGAAGGGGGTTAGCAAACTGGAAGTAAACCGCGATCATCTGCTGGATGAACTGGATCATAACTGGGAAGTTCTGGCAGAGCCGATTCAGACCGTGATGCGTCGCTACGGTATTGAGAAGCCGTACGAGAAGTTGAAAGAACTGACCCGTGGCAAGCGCGTTGACGCCGAAGGTATGAAGCAGTTTATCGATGGTCTGGCACTGCCGGAAGAAGAGAAAACTCGCCTGAAAGCAATGACGCCTGCCAATTATATTGGTCGCGCCATCGCCATGGTTGATGAACTGAAGTAATCAGCAACTCCCCAGATGCTGAACAGAAGCCGGATAAGCGTAAGCGATTCCGGCTTTTTATCACCCGCTACATTATCCCTTCCCCCGGTTTATTAAATGTTTATCCCCACAGCCACATAATCAGCGTTAGACTATAAAATTGATTTTGTAAAATTAGCAAATACAGTTAATTATCATAAAATCAATTAGTTAATAAAAAACCATCTTAGACAATTGCGGGCAATATGAGTCATTTCATCGCCCCAAATCATGCCCCAAGCTAATTTTTGCCCCCAAATTTGCCCCAAAAAAGTAAAAATGGGTAGTGGTCTATCTGCCATTTAGCAACCTCGAGAAGCTAAAAGCCATAATGGAATATTGGTGGTGTGGAGCTTCAAATCCTATCGTTCTACTCAATATCCTATACTTTCAGTCTGACAGTTGGCTGGAGGTTTCTATGTGTGGACGCTTTTCACAGTCAATGACACGTGAGGACTATCTCGCCCTGCTCGCTGAAGAAGCTGAACGTGATATCCCATATGACCCTGAACCGATCGGGCGATTCAACGTGGCGCCAGGCACCAAAGTTCTGCTGCTGAGCGAACGTGACGAGAAACTTCATCTTGATCCAGTTATCTGGGGATACGCCCCCGGGTGGTGGGATAAACCACCGCTAATTAACGCACGCTCTGAAACTGCGGCTAACAGCAGAATGTTTAAACCACTCTGGCAACATGGTCGCGCAATTTGCTTTGCCGATGGCTGGTTTGAGTGGAAAAAGGTAGGTGACAAGAAGCAACCCTACTTCATTCATCAAGCCGATGGTCAGCCAATATTCATGGCGGCAATTGGCAGCACACCATTTGAACGTGGAGATGAAGCAGAAGGTTTTCTGATAGTGACGGCTACTGCCGATAAAGGACTGGTAGATATTCACGACAGGCGACCGTTGGTACTGTCACCAGATGCTGCTCGCGAGTGGATGAGGCAGGACATTGGAGGGAAAGAAGCTGCGGAAATTGCGACCGACGGTTCCATGCCGGCTGATAAATTTATATGGCACGCCGTGACACGTGCCGTTGGGAATGTGAAAAATCAGGGCTCACAGTTAATCCAGCAAATATGACGCAGCATTATATCGCCAATATCATAGCAACCATTTGATATAATTGAAATTATCACGCTTTTACTTTCAATAACATTTAGTGGTTATCTTTTACAACTCATTGATTATCTAAATTTTGATTTTAGTTTTAGAGAAGCGTTTTCGCCAAAAATCCAAGTTTTGCCGCCGGCACATTCAACACGCTACCACTACTGGCAAACCTCGATGATAAAGCTTTTACTGCCGATGAGGTCCGCTATGAGCGAGGAGCGGACGTCGTAGAGACATGAGAATAAGAGCGGCTAGGTTGTGGATTTTGTGCTTTTTACTCCCATCCCATTTCTTTGTAGGTCTTACTATCCTGTTCAGGGAAATCAGTTTGATATTCACCCCAATTACGGAACGTATAATATTTTTTCATTGCTTCAAGGTGCGAGTCTGCATCACATGTCCACACTAATCTGTAGTCCAGATCCAGCAATTTCCGAGCAGAGTCTCCCAGTGGACCGGCAAGACAAAACAAATCTAAACCAGCTTCATTTGTCCACAGCTCGTGCTTCATAATTTTATCCCCATGGACTGCTATCCATGAATTAATATATCACGATGTTAGCAACGTCCGCTCCTGGCACGAAGCGGACCAGGTCACTGAGCTGAAGGTCCGCTGTGAGCGTTAAACGGAAATTAAAGGGGGCGAACACGACATTAATTATCATGCTGCTCGGTTCAGCTTATCAGGCATGATTAATTAACATTCAGTCGCAATGCTAAATCCTGCGGATAGGGATCAAAGTAATTCTGCGTCAGCAGGTAGTCGTCCGGGTATTCCACCAGATAATGTTTAAGCAGCGTCATCGGGGCCAGGATAGGCAGTATCCCTGCGCGATAATTGAGGATAACCTCGCGCAACTCGCCGCGCTGGCGCATTGTTAATTGATTACGGAAGTACCCCTGAATGTGCATCAGCACGTTAGTGTGGTTTTTACGTGAGGCAGGTTTCTTCAGGATTGTCATTAATTTATCGCGGTAGACCGCAAAGAAAGCCTCCAGATCGTCCCATTCATGCAGTGATGCGACAAATGGGCCAATTTCCCGGTATCCGGCCTGATGGTGAGCCAGCAATTGCAGTTTATAACGGCTATGAAAATTCAGTAGCGCCCGCCGCGTCAGGCCATTTTTGCACAGCGTATGGAGCTCATGTAGCGCGAAAACCCGTTCGACGAAGTTTTCACGCAGAACCGGATCGTGCAGCCGTCCATCCTCTTCAACCGGCAGCCACGGATATTTCTCCATCAGCGCGGCTGTAAAAACTCCCACCCCGTCTTTGCGCCCGCGATTACCTTTTTCATCATATAAACGCACTCGTTCCATGCCACAGCTGGGGGATTTGGCACAGACGATAAAACCCGACAGTGTGTCCAACCCTGACAGATAGCTCAGACAAAAGTCAGCCATTTTGTCGGTAACGTCTTCGTGAGGTGCGTGGCTAAAACGCATGCGAATATCCCCGATAGTTGTTTGTACGAGGCGCAACGCCGGTCGTGGGACAGGCAAGCCTATCGCCATCTCCGGACAAACAGGCTGGAAAGTCACCCAACGGGCCAGTTTCACCATCGCAAACTCTGCCCGCTTATGCCCGCCGTCAAATCGGACGGCAGACCCCGTTAAACAGCCGCTGATCCCAACGATGGGTTGCGTTTTCATGGCGTCTTCCTCGCTAGTGCGTTTTACGGGAGAAGAAGAGCGTCACCGTGCCGACGGTGAGGCCAAATTTCTTCATCTCAGTTTTATTAAACAAATGGTTAGCATCCTGCAGGTACATCCAGTCATCAAAATTCAGCAACCAGGTTCTGCCGCTGGCTTTCACATTCATACTGTAATGCCAGTTGAACGCGTTGCCCGCTGTTTGCCCCTTCGCCACGCCTTCAATATCGCCAGCAGTACCTTCGTAACGATCGGCGCTGATTTTACGGATATGCCACACACGCTGCTGCTTCTCTCCATCGTCGTACACAAAGCGTTCATTGAGGGTCAATGTGTCCCCCACCACATCGCCGTTAATATCGACATGGAAACGACGAAGCTGTTTACCGCTGCGATCCTGAACCATCCCCCATGCTTGCGTTTCTCCCTGAAAATACTGAAAGATATCCAGCGTCGGCTGCTGCTGGCGATACTCGGTAATTTCGGCGCTACAGCCAGAAAGTTGCATCATCAGCGGTAAGCTTAGGGCTAATAAACGTTTCATTTATTACCTCCAGTGAGCTGCTGCCGCAGCTCAGGATATTGCGTACGGGAACCCAGCCAGATAGCGAGAAAGTTTTCGCTGAACGCCGCCGACTGTGGTGGGCCAAGCGGGATGAAATGCCTTTGTGCCACTGACAAGCGATACCAAAATTGCCCCTGCTTATCCTGGAAGACAAAAACCAGTTGCGTACCCGGCGCAACGTCAGGCCATAGCTCACCCAACATGCGAAGCCAGGACTCACTCTGCGCCTCCCGTGCCAAAATACCCTGCGCTCGCCACTGTTCGCGGGTAGCATCCACCAGTTCTTGCCGTTCAATATTGCGCTGATAGGTGATAATCAGTGCCTGATCCTCTTTCAACCCACGATAGCGCCCATCCGGGGTGCGTAATTGTGAGTTATAGATCGTGAATGGCCCCCAGGTGAGCGTAGCATCACCGACTTTCCGCCAGCTTAACCAGTCTGTGGCACCTGCAAACGGCGCAATCGCCATTACTCCCAGCAGTATCAGTAAGGCAAGTTTCATTGGTGTTTCCCCATAAAAATATGAAAAAACAGCATCAACACCAGCCAGCCCGTCGCCATTAAACCGAGCACGATAAATGTCGGCTCCAGAAAAGTAATGGCACCCAAACGCTCTCCTATCAGATAAGCGATCGGTCCTCCACCGGTGGCCATTATTACCAGCAGCCATCCTGGCAAAGAGGTCGAGCAGGTGAGGTGCGTCCACATGACGGCGAACATGAGCCAGAGCGCAAGCATCCATAACGGCAACAATGCTTCGCCGCGAAAATCGATCAACCCGGTCAGCGCCCACAACGCATCCAGACCACTGCCCGCAGCTGTCAGCATTAACGCGCACAGTCGTTGCGCAGCAGGCAACATGAAGCAGGCCAGAATAGCCAGACCAAGCCATAACACCAGACCGCGCTCACGAAATAACACCACCATGAACCAGTACAAATCGAACCCGACAGCCAGGAGAAAGACCTGTAAATGGCGGTTCATGGACGCTCCGCCGTCAGTTGCACCACACTGATTGTACGGGCGTTAAAACCTGCTTCGCAGTAACCGAAGTAGTACAACCACATACGGCGAAAACGCTCATCAAAGCCCAGCTTTTCAATTTCATGCCAACAGTGAACAAATCCTTGCCGCCAGTGCGCAAGGGTCCGGGCGTAGTCGGGCCCCATATCGAACAGGTTGCGAACCACAAAGTCAGTGTGCTTTGTCATCAGCCCACTCATCGCGGTGATGCTGGGTAAAAAACCTCCCGGAAAGATATAGCGCTGAATAAAATCGACGCTTTTGCTGTAATCGCGAAAGCGCTGATCCTGAATGGTAATCGCCTGAAGCGCCATTTTGCCCCCAGGGCGCAGGCGCGCCTGACACGTACGGAAAAACGTCGGCAGATAGCGCTGCCCCACCGCTTCGATCATTTCAACTGATACCAGTTTGTCGAATTCCCCGGTCAGGTCGCGGTAGTCGCAGAGCAATACGGTGACTCTCTCCTGTAAACCAGCGCGGGCAATGCGCGCTTTCGCCCAGGCAAACTGCTCCTGCGACAGGGTCGTGGTGGTCACCCGACATCCGTAATGACGCGCGGCGTATTCCGCCATCGCTCCCCAGCCGGTCCCAATTTCCAACAGATGATCATTCGCGGTCAGCGCCAGCTGTTCGCAAAGTCGCGCCATTTTGGCCTGCTGAGCCTGCGCTAACGACTGCTCGGGGCAGGTGAACAAGGCGCTGGAATAGAGTAAATCCTCATCCAGAAAGTGCGCGTAAAAGGCATTGCCGAGATCGTAATGCGCGGCAATGTTTTCTTTTGCCTGTTGCCGATGGTTGCGGCGCGTCCAATGACGTAAACGCTCAACGGGTCGGCCAAGCAGGCGAAATCCACTTTCCAGCCGCCCCAGCAGGGTGCTGTTGAGCGCAAATATTTGCAATAACGTAGTGAGCTGCTGCGTTTCCCACTCTCCATCCATCCAGGACTCTGCCGCTGCAAGACTTCCCCCCGTCAACACCCGCCAATACACCGTGGGCGAAACAATATGTACGTCGGCGCGTAATTCAGCCGAAACATCACCAAAATGAAAGACCTGGGCCCCTTCCCGCACCGTGACTGAACCCTGACGAAGGCCGCTCAGCATACGAAAAAGGAACCAACGCGCAACACGCAGGTTGCGCGGAATATCGGGTTCAAGCGCAAAGGTGGGATCGATCATGATCGTTCACTCCTGCTCACGGGATGATTGTAGAGAGGGACTCGCTTGAGCCACAGTCGTAGCGCCTGCCAATAAATCGCTGACACCGTTTTCAGCGTCATCATCGGCAGTCGTCGCAGCAACGTGCGTAAACTTGCCGGCGTCAACGGCTCGCGTTTGAGCATCAGGGTGGCATCAGAAATTTTCTCTGCCTGATGGTTTTCGATATGCATATGCAGCGTTTTACCCGGCGAGTTAAATCGCCAGTGATAGACCATATCCATCGGATTAAACGGCGATACATGGAACGCTTTTTCCAGTGGTCGCTTTTCCTGCGCATCTACGGCGTAGTAATGACGCTCATTCCACGGCGTATTGCGGACCTCCGCCAGCACCCAGCGCAGGATCTGCGCGCGGTCATAGCAGTAGTAAAAATTGACCGGATTAAAATGAAAACCGAAATAGCGCAACTGCGTCAGGAGCATCACGCGACCTTCAGGACGCTCGCCTGTCAGGCTGGCAAGCTGATTCAGTACGTTCTCTTTTAACGGGGTTCCCAGCGGGTAATCGGCATCATGAAAAGTAGTTGCAGCGAAGCGATTACGTTTCACGCCCACGCCCGGAAGCTGAGCGAGCTCGTCCAGATCGAGCCAAGCCATAAACACCTGATAAGTAAACTGGTGCGTGGTCGGCTGAAGGCGTCGGTGGCGTAATACGCCGTGGTACAGGCAGCTGTTCATCTTAGCTCCCCTCTCCTGCAGCAATGCCGTGTACCACATCCAGCGCACTGCGTACGCCATCTTCGTGAAAACCGTTGTACCAGTAAGCACCGCAGAACCAGCTCCGATGCTGACCGTTGATCTCAGCGCGACGCGCCTGCGCTCGCCAGCTTTCAGGGTTAAACAACGGATGCTCGTAAACAAAGCGTCGCCAGACGAAACGGTCGTCGATGGGGATGTCCGGATTGAGGGTCACGCAAAATAGCGGGCTTCCTTCAGGTAATCCCTGGAGAATATTCATGTTATAGGTGACGCAAGCGCGGGCCCTATCTTGCTCACTCAGGCGGTAATTCCAGCTTGCCCAAGCGCGTTCGCATACCGGTAACCAGCGGCGATCGCAGTGCAACACAACCTCGTTACGTTGCCAGTCAATTGCGCCCAGCACGTCGCGTTCTGCAGGGGTCGCATCCTCAAGTACAGCCAGAGCCTGCGAGGAATGGCAGGCGAAGATCACCTGATCAAATGTCTGTATTGATCCTGCCAATTGTATTTTGACGCCGCTGTCGTAGCGAATAACCTGCTGAACAGGTGAATTGAGGTGCAATTTCAGACGATCGCCCAGCTTCGCCAGCATGACACGAATGTATTCGCGCGATCCGCCCGGCACCACATACCATTGCGGTCGATGCCAGATATCCAACAAGCCATGGTGCTCAAAGAACCGTAAGAACAGCGCCAGTGGAAAACGGCGCATCTCCTGAAGTGAAGATGACCATATGGCCGCGCCCATCGGCAAAATATAATGCCGCGCAAAGAACACACTGAAGTGGTGCTGGTCGAGGAAAGTCTGAAGCGTCGCGTTCACATCGGTCTCATTTAATGCCTGTTTCGCCAGACGATTAAAACGGACAATCTCTTTCAGCATTCCCCAATATGCGGGGTTGACCAGGTTTCGACGTTGGACAAACAATGAAGTCAGCGTATGACCGCTATACTCCATACCGCTTTGCGGATTATGCACCGAGAAGCTCATCTGCGTTTTTTGCCCCTGAATGCCGAGTTCGCTCAGCAAGCCCATAAAACGCGGATAGGTTCGGTCGTTATAGACGATAAAGCCGCTATCAATCGCGAAACTCCCGTGCGGAGTCGCCACATCCACTGTCGCAGTATGGCCGCCAGGGGTCGACGCCGCTTCAAAAAGCGTCACCTGATGGTGTCCGGCCAGACGCCAGGCGCAGGTTAATCCGGCAATCCCACTGCCAATGATAGCTATTTTCATGAACGCACCATCCTGCGCAGTAACGCGCGCTGGAGACGCTCAGGTAGCCCGCCCAACACACGCAGCAACACGCCAAAACCCGACGGAAAGGCAATATGGTTTTTCCCTTTCGCCAGGCCATGACGAATCGCCTTCACCGCCTGCTCTACACTTACCTGACCGGGCATAGGAAAATCGTTTTTACGGGTAAGCGGGGTATCGACAAATCCTGGCGAAACGACAGTCACGGCGACACCTTTCGGCTCCCAGTCCAGACGCAAACTGTTAGCAAACCAGGTTAGCGCCGCTTTAGACGCGCCATAGGCTTCAGCCCGAGGAAACGGCATCCAGTGGGCCATCGAACTGACCAGCACCACGCGGCTACCGGAGGTTAGCTGCGTCTGAAGCGCTTCCAGGCAGTTGATGGGGCCCAGATAATTCGTCGCCATCACCCGTTCAACCTTCTCGGCATCTATCCAGCCGTGGTCGAGATATTCGCAGGTTCCGGCGCAGAGAATAACCAGTTCGGGTTTGCAGTCCGCCAGCTCCTGGCGACAGGCGTCTTTGTCTGTCATATCGAACAGGCGTACTGTGACATTGGCGTGGGATTGGCGCAGCTGTTCCAGCCTTTCTGGATTGCGGCCACAGGCAATCACGTGACAGCCGTCATCGGCCCATGACTTTGCGAGCCCGGCACCAATCCCGGAACTTGCGCCAGTAATGAGGACTGTCATCATGCGCGCACCCTCCTTTTAACGCCGCGGACGGCCCAGCCCAACAGCGGCAGATGCTCATAAAGCATCTCTCCGGCATCGTAATAATCACGCTGGCGAACAATCTTCTCGTTATGCGTCCCGACCATTGAACATCCCGGCAAGGATCGTAATTCTCCGCCAGCAATACGCGGATGCGACCAGTACATGGTCCACGTCACGGCAAACCGTCCGCTCTCACACAGCGGAGGACCAATGGCAAAACGGCAGGTGTTCACATTCCCCAGCAGATGCGAGAAATAGCGCTGGATGGCAAACAGCCCGTTATGTTCCCCGAAGGGATCGACAAGTACCGCGTGCTCGTCGTACAACCCGGCAAGTGCGGCGGCGGGCTGGCGATCCAGACTGGCGTAGTAATCCACAAACCTGTTAATAACGGATGGCTGCGCGCGCATAGCTCTTACCCTTATGTGGACCACAACACGTATGTGGCATAATTAAAACTTACACAAACACTTTGTTTTGTCCAAGTTTTGGCTGGGTAATTTTTATAAACACATTTAATTCAATGAATTAAGTTTTATTTTTTTGAGCGAGATTATCTGGGATCCACTAAGGCAGTGGCTAATCGACTCACAGGAACGGTAATGACTGAAGATTAAAGCGGGATCACTTCGAGGAAGTTGACCTGTTGTTGCCAGAGGTCTATCTGTTTTTTACGTGCTGCGGTGAGTTTGCCGGACGTAACCAACAGCCATTTTCGCTCGGGGAAAATTTCAGGCGCGAGCATCGCGGGCGCTACAGGAAGCACATCAATGCGATGTCCTTGTCCAGTGCGACCAAGCGCTTCAAGCCAGATCTCGCAGGGGTCGGTAAGATGCCAGCCTGTAATCAGGTAGTTATCACCCGGCGCACGCTTATCCCTTTCCAGGCAAAACGAGGTGTAAGAGATGATAATACCATCGAGGATTTCACGCAGCGTCATGATAGCCGGCACGTTGGCCGAGACCTGGCTTCGCAGAGGGCGCAATACCTCACTCACCAGTTCAGGGCGAGGATACTCGCGGCCAGCGTCATAAATAAGCTGGCGCAGAGATTCAATTTTCCCTTCGTTCAGGCGCTGCAGCATACTCTCTTGCAGAGATAGCCAGTTATTCGTTCGCCGCGCATCAGGGCGGGCCAGCAGCGGTTTTACCTGGCTTATCGGTACACCTTTTTTCACCCAGTCGAGAATTTTAAGCGCCAGCTGGATATCGTCATCGCTATACAGCCGGTGCCCACCATCTGTACGCTGTGGTTTGAGAAGTCCATAACGACGTTGCCAGGCACGCAGCGTCGTGGGGGTTATTCCGCAAACCCGCGCAAATTCACCGATGGAATAGGACATACAGAACACCTGATAACAAAGAATACTCTCAATATACTACGAACTACGCCGGAATAAACTCTAACTGAAATGGTCGATAAAAGCTGGCCACTTCACGAGGAGGCTTTTCAAACCACGACAGGTCCGCTTCTGGCACAGACCTGCCTATCAGACTAGGTTCAGGTCTGTGCCATAGCTGTGTCATGTCAGATCTAAGTTAATACAATTTAGACATTTAGAAAGGTGAACCAGCACATTACTTCCTCTCACTCCAGCCAACTGGATATTCAGCAATGGCATTAACATCTGTAAGTAACGCTACCTCCGATTTCATCTGCCTCTGCCGTTCGTGAATACTGAAGCCGTGCACTACCATTGCCTGCATCATCGCTGCCTCCAGTTGTTGCAGGAACGCAAAATTTACGGGAACGTCGTGGTTATCCGCATCGGTCCAGAAAAATCCCTCAGGTAACTTTCCTGTTCTACCAGCCATAACCACGGGTGCAAGACGCTCCTGCGATACTTTGCCTCCATCCCACCGGCGATTGTCCAGTTCAAAAATAATGTTGGCGTTTTCCTGAACGTCCCGCCAGTTGCTGATTTCAGCCAGTTTCTGATTTCGTAAATCCTCCACCATCTTGTCAGTCACAATAAAAGGGGCGACAGGTCCATACTTTCCTGATTCAAGCTCGCTGTAGATACGGCGCCCATGCTCCTCAAAATCATTCGGGCATGCAGTGAACGGCAGAAACTCATCAAACTCTGCAAATTTAACACTACAATTAATCGCTGTATGTTCTTTATTCGCCCACTCAGGAGCCTGAATGACCTCAATGTTCATACAATCTCCTTTTATGAGATTCGCTGAAAAATGCCTGCATAGTAACCCAAATTAGTCCCAGCCAGACCTTCAGAAGAACTCGATGCAATTCCACACGAACGCCATGTACCCGGCAAAGTATATTTGCCACTACTACCCGTAATACAAAACGACGCTTTAGCGTCGCTGTTGCTGATAATTCCACACGCTATTAAACTTCCCCCCGAATAACTTGTACCTGGATTAGTACCTCTCCCTCCAGGCGCTGGCATATATGCCAGCGCAAACGTACCTACAGCATGAAGAGCACCTGCTGGTACGCCTGCTGGTCCCTGAGGCCCTACAGGGCCAGTTGGTCCTGTTGCTCCCGTTAACCCGATATCACCCTTGTCACCTTTTGCACCCGCCGGCCCCTGTGGACCTACAGGTCCAGTTGGTCCTGTTGCCCCCGTTAATCCGATATCTCCCTTGTCCCCTTTTTCGCCTTTTGCGCCTGCCAGTCCCTGCGGACCCACAGGGCCAGTTGGTCCTGTGGGTCCCGTTAATCCGGTATCACCCTTGTCACCTTTTGCCCCTGCCGGCCCCTGCGGACCTACAGGGCCAGTTGGTCCTGTTGCCCCCGTTAACCCGGAATCACCCTTGTCCCCTTTTTCGCCTTTTGCGCCTGCCGGTCCCTGCGGACCCACAGGGCCAGTTGGTCCTGTTGCCCCCGTTAATCCGGTATCACCCTTTTCACCTTTTGCACCTTTTGCACCTTCTGGCCCCTGCGGGCCTGGCGGACCACTGAGGTCTTCACTTTCCTGTATCTCTTTAATGGTCTCAGCGGCGGCTTTTGAGGCTGCACTCCTTGCCTGTTCAGCAAGGAGCTGTGCTTCATCCCTTGCCTGTCCACTTTCTTTCTCACTGGCAGCAGCAGCCTGTGCGCTGTTCCGGGCATTCAGGGCGTCTTCCTGAGCTTCATCGCGCAGCGTCAGGGCCTCATCTCTGGCCTGCTCTGCGCGAGTGGCACTCTCAGTGGCTGCATTTTGTTGATTCTCAGCAGTTTTCGCAGCCTGCAATGCTGATGCTTCACTTAAGGAAGCCGATTGTGCACTGCCTGCTGCCTCAGTCTCTGATTTAGCAGCCTTTTCACAGAACTCCCTGGCATGCTGTTCACTTAGCGCTGCAGCTGCAGCGCTGTTATCCCCCTGTTCTGCAGCCTGTATAGCCGTGAGGACGTTTTCACGCACTGAGGTTTCAGATGCGGCTGCATTACCGGCATGCTCACCCGCTGTTTGTGCTGACGCAGATGCACTTCCGGCACTCCCCGCTGCAGACTGTGCCGAAGCGCCTGCCTCCTGCTGCGCTTTCTGTGCCGCATCAGCGGCGATCTTTGCCTTTCCGGTCTGTTCCGTCGCTGTCTGTGCCGACTTTGCCGCACTGTCAGCATCTACACTGCTGGCCAGAACGTTCTGCGCTGTCTGTCGGGCATTATCTGCAGCAGACCGGGCAGAATCATCAGCAGCATCCGCAGAGAGTGCCGCCTGGCGCTGTGACTCTGTTGCAGCCATTGCAGACAATGCTGCCGCATCATTGCTCTGCGCTGCTGACTGTGCGGCCTGTTCAGCGAGTTTCCGATCCTTCTCTGTTGCACCGCTCAAATCCACAACGCGGTTTACCATTTCCTCAAAACGTTTCATCACCTCCGGACGCAGGTCTGCATCCTTTGGCGCATCGAGAAACGCATTCAGGGTATCCGGCGCATCGGTCGGGGCCACATAAATATCGCCGGCCACTGAGGGAGGAAAACCTTCCCGCAACAGTGACACACTGTAATAACCCGGCTCAGCCTCAATGCTGTAGTGACCGTCCGCTCCTGTAATAGAGTATGAAGTCACCTCAACCACAACGGTCGGGCTGGTTTTCCTGGCACTCAGCTGAATAGTGCAGCTCTGAACCGGTTTGCCGGCCCCGTCTCTGAGCACTCCAGAGATAAGTACTGCCATAATTCCTCCATAAAAAAACCGCCCGAAGGCGGTTTCTGTCATTAACTGATTGTTATCCCGGCTGATGACTTTTTCGTCACAATAACCAGCAGGTCACTGATTCGGGAATATGGCCAGCCGCTGCTGTTACCATGTGTATTGACACTGAAACTCAGCGTCATCCGTCCGCTCCCGGCAGGCATATCCAGTGTCCGCGTAAAAACGGCCGGTACACCTCTGCTTGTCTGGTTGTATATCTCCACCCCGTTTTTCCTGACAGTCAGCGTACAGTCATCCCATACGTCATTACTGGTCTGGCTGTCATACGCTGCACCCTGAAAGGTAATCCCAGGAATGGAAACCTGTCGGTCAAAAGACTGGTCATCTTCAATCACGACTGTCAGTGTCCCGTTGGCGTACCGTTTTTCACCGTTACTGGTTATGAAGTAAGGGAACTCCCTGCCCGCTGCCTTAACAATATCCCCAAGAATACGCTCGGCCCGGAGCGTCCCCTTTATGGTGCAGTTTTCCTCAATCGTCACATTGTTGAGAGCACCAGAATTCGCACTAATATGGCCGCTGATATCCGCATTACGGGCAGTCAGTTTTCCGTCAGGTGTCAGCATAAAGGTCGGCGGGTTCCCGCCACTGGTGATAGTGGGAGCCGTCAGATATTTGAGGAACACCTCGTTCATAAATATCTGATTACCCTGAGCCACAAACATCGGGGTCTCATTGCCGTTTGCCGGGTCGATAAACGCGATACGGTTTGCTGCCACCAGGAACTGGCTTACCTTCCCTTCTTCCGTGTCTTCCATGCTCAGGCCCAGACCAGCCACATAGTGCTTCCCGTCTTTGGTCTGCTCTATCTTCACACCCCACATGGCATTCCATTTGCCGTTCGCGTCCTGCCATTCTTCCGAAAACTGATCCAGCCTGCTGGCGTTGTCTTCCGTCAGCTCCACCTTCTCCAGCAGCTCTTTCCCCAGGTGGCTTTCGGTGATTTTCCCTTTGAAGAAATCCAGGTAGCCCGCCGCATCGTTGCTGGCCTGCCCTTTAGCCTCCACGAACGCCGATTTCCCGACCTGGTTCACGGCCCGGATATAGAAGTAATAATCCTTGCCGGGTTTGATACTGCTGCTGGCCGCAATCCAGTACAGCGCGGTGCCGAGATAACGCGCATCGGTTTCCACCTGGCGGGTATCGGCAATCTGCGTATCTGTAAACCAGAATTCATACTGCACCGTGGGGTCATATACCGCCTGGCGCGGGGTGGCGGTTATCTGAAAATAGCCGGGAGTCAGCTCAACATAAGACGGTACTGCCGGCGCGGCGATGCTGAAATCCGTGCTGGCCGGATCGCCCTGCTGGCCCTGGCTGTTCACCGCCCGCACCGTCAGGGTGTAACGTCCCGGCGTCAGGTTACGGAAAGTATGCTCCGTTTTTGTCAGGATCAGGCTGCTGGCCAGCCGGTCGCTGTTATCTTCCGCTTTCACCGTCAGGCGCAGGGAGAAGTTAACCCCCTTAACCACACGCGGGGTATCCCATCGCGCCCGCGCCTGATACTGCCCCTCCTCTGCCAGAATCTCTGTGGTCAGGTGCTGCACGGCAGGCAGCGTATTCGTGATACCGGTGTCCGGTAACGGATCAAACGTCGCCCCGTTGTCCACGATGCTCGCTTTCTCCGGGACATGCTGTACGGCGGTAATGGCATACGTGCCGTCATCGTTTTCCCGTATGGCCACACAGCGAAACAGGCGCTGGCGCAGGTCCGGCAGTTTCAGCCCCCACACGCTGTACTCCGCCACGCCATCGGGTAACTGGCTGACGGTCACGGAGTCCGGGGCGGGGTGCGCGGTAACTGCGACGGTAACAGGCTGACCATCGCTGCCCACCAGGTTCAGCACCACATTGCCGCCTGGCGGTATCTCCACCTCACGGTCCAGCGTGAGCGTGCGCGTAAGGCTGTCGACCGACAGGATTCGTCCGCCCACGGTCACACCGGCATAATCACTGTCGCAGATCTCAATGATATCTCCGGGAACATGTCGCAGCCCCTCAGCCCCTACGGAAAAATCCACCGTCTGCGTTTCCAGCAATTCAGTGGTGATGGCCCACAGTCCGGCGCGGTGCGCCTGCCCACGGCTGGTACAGGCGAATGCATCCATCTTCAGAACGTTGCGACCGTAGCGCCGGATGGCAGCGTCGTTTTCCACCAGTTCGGTGGACGTTTCCCAGCCGTTGTTCGGGTCGGTGTAACGGACCTCGGCAGCATTGTGTCGCTCTTTCAGTGCGCTGAAGCTGTAGATGAATGGCGCACCGTCAGCGGGCATGACCACATTACTTTGTGTATAGGTCCAGACTTTATCGGCGGGCCGGTCCTGCACAAACGTCAGGGTGCTGCCGTTCCAGACCGGCATGCAGCGCATCAGGGAACAGAAGTCCCCCAGCACATCCCATGCTTTACGCTGGTCCGTCAGATACGCATTGCAGGTGATACGCGGCTCTGTCCCGCCAAAACCGTCAGGAACAGGCTGATCACAGTACTGTGCAATGGCATACAGCGCCCACTTGTCCACATCGGCAACACCAATGCGGCTTCCCATGCCATAGCGCGGGTGAGTCAGCATATCCAGCACACACCAGGCCGGATTATCTGTCCAGGCGGGTTTAAACGTCCCGTCCCATATTCCCGTACAGGTCTGTTTTAACGGATCGTAATTCGATGGTACCGGCACAATACGCCCGCGCAGGTGATAGTTTCGCGTGACCTGCTGGCTGCCAAACTGCTCCGCATCCACTTTTACCCCGATAACGGCGGTGTTCGGGTAGCACTGTTTCACATCGATGATTTCGGTAAAGCCTGACCACACCGTTTTGTTCTGCAGCAGGTCTGTCGTACTGTCATCAGTGAGGCGCAGCATGCGGACTTCAAAAGGCCGGGGCGGTAAATCATCAATCACCACGGATGCCAGAAACTGCGTGGTCGTTTTCCCCGTAATGGTGATATCCCGTTCCGTTCGCCACAGCCCATCCCGCCGAAACTGGATCAGCATCTGTACGCTGGTCGGGTTGCGGTCACCTTTGGTACTGGTGCTGACCAGCGACTGAACACCAAAGGTAAAGCGCAGACGGTCCAGCGTTTTGGTGGTAATGGTGCGGGTCACTGGCTCTGACTTCTTCACCTCCACACCCAGCAGGGTTTCAGCGCCGGAGTCTTCGAACCCCTCCATCGCGGTCTGCTCATCCTCCCCCACGCGATAAACCACAGTGACACCGTGAACCATCGCGTTACCGTCGCTGTCGAGGACCGGCGTTTTGTTAATTCTGACACTTTTCAGCCCGTCCACAGGACCTTCAATCGGCCCCTCGCAGATGGCATCAACAACCGTCAGCATCTGGCTGGATTTCAGGTCGTCAGGAGCCTCATGCGGCGTTTTACTGCTGCCACCCCCCTTACCCATAATCTGTTCCCTCTGAAACGACAAAACCGCCCGGAGGCGGTTCTTTGCAAATACAAATATGCTGCAAGAATGTCAGCGACCGATGATCACCACCTGCCCCCCACCACCTTCATCCCGTGTGCTGATTTCCTGGGAAATTGTGCGGGAGCCGACCAGCATTTCACCGTACAACACCGGCAGGGCATTACCCTGCGCCACCAGATTGTCCAGCGACGAAAAATAAGTGTTCTGTTTGCCGTTGTCGGTCTGCCGGGATGAGGGGATTTTTGCCTGGGGTGTCAGCATCTGCGCTACCCCCCCCAGCATCATGGCCGCTCCCATAGAAAACAGGACTGAAGATGCTGAAATAGCACCGGCAGATAACGCTGCTCCCCAGGCTGCCAGTGAAGCTCCTGCTGTAAAAAAGGACGCGGCTATTGCCACTGCTCCCAGCACCACCTGGAACAGACCACCGGATTTAGCCCCAGCCATGCGTGGGACAATATGAATAATGGCACCGTCTGGCAGCGGCTCGTGCAGACGGGCTGACAGGCTGGTTTCATTCACATCCAGGCCTGCAATGCGTATCTGATACCAGCCATCATTCATTTTCTGCCGGAAGCCCGGTATCTGCATGGCCAGCGCGTAAATGGCCTCGGCCCCCGTTTTTATACTGAGGCTGAAGCGGCGGCCAAATCGTTGTAAATCCCCGTGAAGGCAGACTCGTGCCATGCCCGGTGTCGCCATATGGAGTGTGTGCGGCGTTGCCATTTGTCGGTATACCTCTCGCGTTTACTGAGCTGGTCAGGAATATGGTGCAACAGTTCCCCGTCGCCGCAGTAAATCGCGGCATGGTTGGCAACCGATGAACCAAAACAACAAATCAGAATGTCTCCGGGCTGTGCCTCTGCGGCATTCACCCGGTAAAAGCCTGTCGCCTCCAGGTTATCCAGATACAGATTATCCCCCTGCTTCCACCAGTCCTCCCTCCGCGCAAAATCCGGCATCTCAATCCCCGCCAGATGGTACGCATCACGGAACAGGGTGTAACAGTCCGTCACGCCATGCTCAAATGCCCGCCCGGTGAGGAACGGCATGCAGCGAAATTTGTATATCCGGTCATCGCAGACCAGCCACCACGGCAGGCCACTCTGCACCTGCAGGCGGCGATCAACATCGCTGAGATTCGGCAGGCCATCGGGATGGCTGTGGACCAGGGCCACCACATCGCCCGCCACCTGCGCCTGAAGGTAATCTGCCGGATCCATGCGGAAATACATTGTCGGTTCAGCGGAAAGATTCTGGCAGGGAAAATACCGCTCCCCGGCAGACGTCTCCACCACATAGCCGCACGATTCAGCCGGCGCACACGCAGCGGCATGCGCCAGGATATTTTTGTTCATGGGTGTATCCATCAGGAGAGACGGTTAATCGAGAGGAAGCAGCCGATGCGCGGCAGGTTATCACGCAGCTCGCAGCCAGTACGGCATTTGCTGCAGGCATCTTTTGCCGGGTCTGCCGTGGGTTTGTCAAATTCATCCGCCACAGGCGGCCCGGCATACCCACACTCCTCAGAACGGTAGGTCCAGTTGCAGACATCAGCCAGCATGATCCGCGCCGGAAACACGCTGCCGTCCGTTTCGGTCGGCGTGGCCAGCACAAAGGTCGCCGTGGTGGCTTTCAGCTCTGACAGTTGTTCAATCACCCAGCGGCTGACTACTTCCTGTTCCGGATCGGCCTCCGGGTTGCCGCCTGTAAAGTTCACCGCATCGAGAAAACGGGCGTACACAACATGCCTTACCACCGTGGCCCCGACGAGGCTCTGCATATCTGCCGCAAGTCCCGTAACCATGCCAAACAGGTTCGACACCGCCAGCGTCGGGCGGGCGGTAGTCCCTTTCCCTACCAGGTCGAACCCGGTTCCCTGTATAGGGTAAACGTCATACTTCCGCCCCTGCCAGGTGACCGGCTCGCCCTTCTCATTCGCTTCATTTGAAAAATAGTAACGCTGGCCACCAAAGGCCGTCAGGTCGATTTCCCACAAATCAATGCGGGCCGACTGCTCGGTTTTCGTGGTTTCGTTGAGGGTGTTCTGAGGTATATCCTGCATAAGGATCCTTAAGCAATGACCTGCTCAAATTTACAGCTGAAATCAGAATACGTGACGTTGTCCGTAACAGACCATTCCCGGCAGACAACTTTAATCGTGCGGTTGTATTTTGGCGGTCGCCACAAAAAGGCTTTATATCCTCCATGCTCGACCAGAAACGCTTCAAGTGCGGTGCGGGAATTGTCCGACGTGATACGGAAAACAGGCTGGAAGTTAATTAACTGATGGTTGAGTCCGGTCGGGCGACGTTGCTCATAGCCATCCCCAAATTTTATGGTTGTCACCGAAGGGGAAACAGAAGACGGCATCCCCTCCCTGGGTGCCCAATGAAAGGTTTTCACTTATCCTCCCGCCAGCATGCCACCATCACGTCCCTGAGTTCTCAGGATACTCATGACACGCGTATCGATCATTTTGACCAGCATCTGCGATGCCTGCGGCCCTATCTGCCCGTTTTGCCCGTCATTCTGAATGGCAATGTGATACACAGGTGAATAAGCAATCCCCCCATTCATACCACCACCAGAGGAACCCGGGTCACCCAGCGCCCTGACACCCAGCTTACCGTCAGTCGTTTTCGCCAGAGGCATAATGGCTTCCGGACCAGCCTCACCAAACACGCCAGCCCCCTTTGCAAAAGCAAACAGGGTCGGGCTGTCATAGATGCCGTTGCTGTAGGCACTTAATGAAGGTGAGTCATAAACACCGCCCTTCGCATTAAAACTAAAACTGCTGATGGCCGTGCCGGTGCTCGCGGTGGCTGCGCCGCCAAAAAGACTGCCGCCGATACCCATAATGGATTTCAGGATGGTGTTGGTAATCAGCGCCTGCGCTGCCATATCGACAAGGTTTTTAATCACCGACTGTGTCAGGGAGGAAAATAACCCAATCATCCCGTCCCGGAGTGTCTGTGTACCATTCAGCATGCCGGTCAGCATGTTGGAGGTTCGCTCCTGGGTGGTTTCCATCAGGCCAATGGCGAGGCTGTTCAGGTTTCCCTGCGACTTATAAAGCTCCACCGCCGTCTGGTACTGCGCATCAGCGGAATCTTTATCCGCCTTTTGCTTCAACAGTTCGTACTGCTCTTTGTTGATCGCATCGTTCTGGTAAAACGCCTGCAGCAGTGACTGACGCTCGGCCAGTTGATTGCGCAGTTCTGCCAGCGGATCAACCGTCCCGGCGATATCAATCAGAGGGGCAGACATTGCCGCTGCCTGTGCCTGTAACAGTTCGCGGGCCGTACTTTGTGCCAGCGTGATTCTGGCCGTCTGGTATTCCTTTTCATCCAGAATACGGGCATTCAGGAGCGACTTCAGCTCCTGGCTCGCTTCACGCTCTTTCGTAAGAGTTGCTCTGGCTGGCGCATACTGTTCTGCCAGTTCGAGGCGCTGTTTCTGATAGTTTTCAGCATTCAGCAGCAAAGTCTTCTGAATATCAGCCTCGCTGGCTCCGTCAGCGCGGGCGGCTTCAAGAAGTTTTCTGGCGCTTTCCTGCTCCTGCAGGTTGATACGTCCGAGACTGGAGGCATGCGCCGCTTCGATTTCACGCCGCAGTTGCTCATACTGGTTAACCTTCGACTTTTGCCCCTTACCAGTATCCCCGCCTTCCCCGGTCCAGGGGGTATCAGGTTTATCACTCCCTGTTTCATTCCCTGGTTTATCCGGCTTCGGTGTGGGATCGGTTTTCCCTGATTTAGCGTGTTCTATGGCCTCTTTGACAATTTTTTGCCGTTCTTTGAGGAGTTTTAACCCCTGCTCAACGGCATCCAGATCCCCTTTGTAGCGGGTTTTATCGTTCTGTACGCCTTTAAGTTGTCCGAACGGATCGAAGCCACTCAATCCATCAATACGGCTTTCCGCATCCTGAATTTCTTTAATCAGTTTATTTCGCTGAATAACCTGATTCTCAAACTGTTCATCAATGTCCAGCTGCTTCACGTTGAGCTGGTTAAGCGACAGTTTTTTTAGCTCTTCATTCGTTTCAACAACAGCATTTTTCAGGTCAATCGCTGACTGGCGGGCATTCTTCGCCTGATTATGGAAATAGAGCAACGCCGAACCGGCAAGCATCGCCGCCCCCACTGGACCGCCCACCAGTGCCAGCGCCCCTCTGGCCATACCTACTGCTGCAGAGGCCGCGCGGGCTGAAATTGAAAGCTGTTTATTGGCAGCATTCAGCTGGCTCTTTGCCTGGGTGGAAAGCAGTGTCTGCTCGGTTTCCTGGCGGATTAAGCGGTTAAACTCGCTCTGGTAACTCACGTTAAGGCCAAATTGTCTGGCGCTTTTCTCCATTTCCCGATAACGCCCGAATTCTGCGTTATTCTGTGCCAGCGTAGCGGCGGTACTTTCCAGCGTTTTTCGCGCCATATCGGCCTGCGCCATCGCGCTGGCCCTGACTGCCTGCTGCTGCTCAACCCAGGCACCGATGTTCCCCCTGATACCTGCCGTCAGTTTTGTCGCCAGAACAGGAATCAGTGTATACAGCGCAACGTTGGCGACCGTATTAAAATTATCCGTCAGGCCATTAATGGCATCGGTAACGGTCTGAACACCACTGCGCAGCGGGCCGTTTCCGCTCTGTCCTACCTTAATAATCAGACCTTCAAAAGCCGAAGTCAGGCTGAGAAGATCGCCGTTCAGGTTATTTACCCTGATTTCGGCCTGCTCATGCGCGGTCTGCGTACCGGTCAGGGCGGCGGTCAGCGACTCCACCTTCTCGCGGTTCTGCACCAGGATGGATGCTGCGCTGAGGTTTTCCACCCCGAACAGCTTTACGGCCTGTTTTGTTGACAGGTTTTTTCCCGCCAGATTCTCCAGCGCCTGGCTCAGCCCGACAACAGAAGGCTTCAGGGTCTTATCCGTTCCTTTCTCCAGATTCAGGATCACGTTGCGCAGTGCGGTCCCGGCTTCGCCGCCTTTCACTTCGCGCTCCGCCAGTACCTGTATGGCGGCATTGAGGGTTTCAAAACCAACGCCAGCCTGTGCCGCTGCCACCCCGCCATTTTTAATCGCGGCAGCAGTATCGGCTATCTCCGACGAGCCAAATTTCGCGCCAGCAGCCAGCACGTTGATATACCGGTCGGCTTCACTGGCTCCCGCCCCAAACTGGTTTAATGACAGGGCCAGCGTTCGGGTGGCATCCGGAAGCGTGGTCCCAGCGGCCTGGGCCAGCGTTAACGCGCTTTTGGTCGCCGCCGTCAGCCCCGCAGAGGTGCTCAGCAGTTCAGGCTTTGCCGAAGCCATCAGCTTAATCGCCTCAGCGGCCTGTGATGCGCTGTATTCCGTTGTGCGGCCCATTTCCTGCGCCGCCTGATCGTACAGTTTCATCTGCGCACTGGTGGCACCGGTGATAGCCTGCAAATCCGACAACGACTGGCTGTACTGCCGCGTGGTGCTGATAATGGTACCCAGCGATAAACCCGCCCCGGCAAAACCTGCCAGCCTGCCTGCCAGCCCCGATACCGAAGCAGAAACACGCTTATAGGCATCCTCCGTCTTTTTCGCATCAGCCTGGGCATTGCGGTTAAACTGGCGTGACTGACTCTCAGCGCTGCCGTAGGCGCTCATCAGCTGCGATTTAAAGTTCGCTGCATTCAGATGCAGCCCAACGGCAAGAGAGGCAACGTCACCCATTACATTAATACCTTCATGACTGCCGCACACTGCGCATCCAGACTCTGGTTCGCTGCTGCGGGTGATTTAACAGGGGGCGGGTTATTGTCAGAACCTTCTGGCGAAGGCTTTTTGAAAATGCCCTGTTTGAGGAAGAAAGCACGCCAGTGAAAAAGCGTGTCAGCCGGAAGCGCCGCAATTTTTGACGGGTCAGGCTCGCCCCAGCGGTCGGCCAGCCAGAAAATTAGCTCCAGCCAGGGCGAGTCACTCAGTTTTTTTCGGCGGTTTCCAGCTTACCGATGCCGTGCTTTTTCACTTTGTCGATGGCATCCAGAAGCGCAACGTTATCGTGTGCCGCCAGCAGCTCCTTCGCCGTGGGTTTGTCTTTGGCTTTAATCGGGGAGCCGTCAGGCTGAACCAGACTGTCGATAACAATCTGTACGCTCAGCTCTGACGCCATGCGGGCGTTGCCAGAGGTCTGTGCCTCGATGAGCGCATCTTCATGATCAATAAGCTCAGCCGCCGTCAGCCGGCGAAGGTAAACCTTTGTACCGAAGATTTCGGTTTTAATTGGAGAGGGTTTTGCGCTGAGCAGGGCCTTTTTCAGTTCGGAGAGGCTAAATTCAGACATGATGTATCCTGTTTTTCAAACGAAAAAAAAACGCCCGGAGGCGGTGTGTAACGGGAAACGGATTACGCGCCGGCATCTGGCGCCGGGGCGGCAATTCCCCATTTAATGTTGTTTTGCTTACCCTGCACCGTAATCTGGATAACTTCACTGGCAGGCGCTGTGATTTCGTTCATCTGCCAGCCTGAAAGCGCAAGGATCATTGAAGCCGTTCGTTTGTTCGGCAACTCAACATAAAACTGAACGGTCTTACGCTGTTCTGCAGCATTGAGGAACGCGGTGAAATCTTCGTTTTCCGGGTCGTCAATGAATCCCAGCGATTTCTCCGGCCCTTCCGGCAGGTCTGACACCGACTGCTTACTCTTGTCCAGCAGGGTGGTACAGTCGACAAATCCTCCCGTCTGACCTGTCGCGCCCAGCGCCTTACAGTTAATCAGAGGTTTCAGCGCCGCCACTGCGGCCCCTACTTCGCCAAACTTCACCACCGTCCCGGCAGGAAGCATTGCATACTCAGGGGATGATTTTGGCGTGTTATTTTCATCAGCCATAATGATTCTCTCTTAAATAGTGGGCAGCGGTTGCTACCTGTTCTGAATGCCATTGCGGATTTCTACGGTCAGAATGCGCAGAATCTGCTGGACGTTGTAATCCAGTGCCG
Organism: Citrobacter sp. ABFQG; assembly: GCF_004322975.1. Lineage (NCBI taxonomy): Bacteria > Pseudomonadati > Pseudomonadota > Gammaproteobacteria > Enterobacterales > Enterobacteriaceae > Citrobacter > Citrobacter sp. ABFQG. The sequence continues at coordinate 2,721,421 of NZ_CP036435.1, read as the reverse complement.
GACGGATGAACGGATTGGCAACCTGTTTCACCGTACCGAACTCCTGGGCCAGCGCTTTCATGTAATGCTTTTTGCTGGGGCCAACCCGAAGGATGACCACCGTATTTCCGCTACCTTTCCGGGTGGATGAACGAATTTTGATGGAATCACGCATATGCTCTGCAGAGGACGCATCGTCGAAGCCGGCATGTTGTTTCATGTCTTCTTCAACCACTTTCAGCGCCTCACGCCCTGCATCACGTAACACCTTCATGCCGACCTTTTCACCGAGCGCAGTAAGCTGCCGCTCCAGCTCGTCCAGCCCTTTTACGTCCATAGTGATCATGGTGAGGCGTCCCGGTAGTGAAAGGTGAAATCCCGCACGAGCCGGTACTGAATATTGCCGCTGGTCAGTACCGTTTTACTCTGCTGTATTCCACCCCGGACCACATTCTGCACGGGAAAACCCTCCAGATGGCCATGCACGATAGCGGTCCATTCCGCGCTGATTTTCTTATCCAGCTGTAACAGGCGGGTGTAGTCATTAAGCAGATGAATCGCTATCTGGAAGCGCCCCGCAATCAGGCCTGTGCGCAACAGTCCGGCGTACAGTTCCGGATCCGAGATACACTGGTAAGTAATCCCCTCCTGCAACTCATCAGGCAGGAGCAGAGGGTAAACATTCAGCCCGGTCAGGCGTTCAAGTGCTGTCTTTAATGCCAGCTCGATCATGACGTGCGTCTGCCTCCCCTGTGATGATGATGCGGTCCGCAAGACGTTCGACGTTACGAACGGTATAAATCCGGTCAGACGTTGTTATTTTCCAGTCGATATCAATATTCAGGTTCGGATGAGTGGTAAAAAGACACGTTTCAACAACCTGCAGTTGATCCAGTGTGCGGACCTTTCTGCCCGACACCAGTTCGCGCTTCGCCCAGGCTTTCCCGGTCGCGACCAGTTGTTCCGGCAGATGTTCACCCAGCGGCCCCCGGCCGGATTGCATATACCCAATCGAAAGACGGCAGGTCATCTCTTCCGGCTTCAGGCTCATACGGTGTTCTCCTGCAACGGGAAAAGAAGGTGCCGGACCGCAGCCGTCTCCAGCCACTGACCGGTGAAACCATTCAGATACGCATCCCCGACCAGATACTGCATGGCCAGCTGGATATCTTCATCCGCCACAAAACCGCGTACCCCTTCCGGCAGCGCCTGCAGTTCGTCATCGCTTCCCACCAGTTTGCAGTAGTAGTCACGCTCAATACTCTTTTGCGCAGCCGCCACCATTTTAGTGAGCATGTCGTCATGCTCCGTGAAATCCGGCTCCAGACGGAGCTGGGTTTTCACATCATCCAATGTCAGTATCATGGTCATCGGCTCCCTTGCGGGGACTCAGCGCCTTTTCCGCATCTTCTGGCCATACCGCAATATGGCGTTCAACCAGTTTCTCTGCATACTCAGCATCAAAACAGGCCGTATCACCGCGTGAATAACGATGATAGGGTCCCAGGAAAAAAACCGCTTTCCGCGCCACTTCTGCTCCCGTCAGGCCCGTGGCCCCGTTTGTTTCACTTCCGGTCAGATCAACACCTGTATCACCTGAACCCGCTGCAGTATTCTGACCGCCATCCCCGTCCACTGTATTTTCCGGCGTCAGTTCATCCGGCTTTTTCACATCACCGGCTGCAGCCGCCGCTGCCGCTGCTTTTGCCGCTTTCGTCGTCATCGTTTTGCTCCTGAAAAGAAAAAACCCGCTGCTGCGGGCCTGGGGAATTACGTGCTTTTACGCTGTGCGACCGTGGTCGCACAGAGTGCAGGACCGGTTAAAACAGCACTTTTGTCCCGAGAACAAGACCTTCCGGATGACGGAAGCCGATATCGTGCTCCGTCACCACGCGGATCAACGACTGGTTACGGGAGAACGCGGAAACCAGATTGCCATCCCCGTCCTGGTAGGAGGCTTCCTGCGAGAACGACACCTTCATGTTGCCGTCTTCACCGATAACCACATCATTAAAGTCAGCGAAGTAAATTTCCGACTCTTTGCCTGCGTCACCGAGGTTTGCCGGGATAGCGCTGGTACGCTGAATCTGAAATCCCTTCAGGATCCCCTGGGCCATTTCCGGGTAGACCTTGTTACCGTTACCGTCGCGCAGACCGAACAGTTTCATGTAGGTACGGTTCGACATACCCCAGCCGCAGCTGATCATGTTGCTGTTGCCGTCCATAGCCATCAGGATGATGCTGTCGAGATAGGTATCAATCGTCTGCAGATTAACCTCTGCAGCAGCTTCCCACGGCAGCAGGCGGTTCCACTCAGTTGCCCGCGCTTTCATACCGACAGGCGTATCACCGGTACCGTCATCGCGCATAAAGGCTTTATCTTCACGAACAGAAATCGCGGTCAGAATATCCTGCAGGACCAGCTGCTCCACGTTGTAGCCAGCACGACCAATCAACTGGTTGGAGATTGGCACCATCGCAATCATGGTTTTCGCAGTGAGTTTCACATCATCAAAGCGGGCTTCTGATACTTTCGCATCCTTGCCTTCCCCGGTGTAGCTCGCCGTCGCACCACCGGCCAGACGCGGCAGCGCCATATTGCCGTTCGGCAGCGGAATTGAGCGCGCGCCCAGCTTACGAACGATAGTGCGATCGCGCAGCAGCTCGATCACCTCGCTGTGGAGGTTTTGTGGAATAAGAACGCCACCTGACGCGGCGGCAGTATTGATGGCCATCGAGACAGACTGGTCATTCAGTTCTTCAGCTGCAAATTTTGCAGCGCCCTGGACGTTACCCTGTGCTGCCGCAATCGACATCACCAGACGGGTCATGCCTGCGCCGGTATATTGCTTTGGCTCTGCCTTAATGCTGATACCAGGAGCCTGCTGTGTGGCTTTAACCGGTTTGGCGACAAGCGCTGCAGCACGTTCAGCCGCTTCCAGACGCTCAATCTTGGCGCTGATATCCGTGAACTGCTGCTGCAGGCTGGCAAATTCGGTTAACTGCTCCGCTGTCAGCGTACCGCCACCAGTTTCTACTGCCGCCAGTACCTGAACCTTCTGATTAATACCCGCACGTTCACGACGCAATTCTTCAATCTGTGGCATAGTTTTCTCTCTTTTTTGCATAAAAAAAGCAGCCAACAGGCTGCTTTCTGGTAATGACGCGTTAGCGCCGGGTCACATTCTGGTTTGCAGGTCCATCGCGGCGGCCTGCAACTTTATGGAAGTGGTTCGTTGAGGTTGTTTGTACTTTGCTGCAATGGCATTAATCGCAGACTGAGGATCCGAAACTTCATCGGCAAGACCAGCAGAAATGGAATCAGCGCCGAAATAGATTCCGGCCTGCGTGTTAATCACCGTCTGAGGGGCAAGATTCCGGTATTCCGCTACAGAGGTAATAAACGTCTCGTACATATCGTCAATCATCCTCTGGAACATTCCCCGAGCGTCTTCACTCAGTGGCTCATGTTGTGTACCGTTATTTTTGTTATCTCCCCGAAAAATCGTGGTGAATGTTAACCCCATTTGCTCTTCCATCCTGGAAGTATCCAGGTGTTCCATAATCACTCCAATCGAGCCGACTCCACTGGTCTGGCTGACTACAATTTTGCTGCAGGCCGAAGCGATAAAGTAAGCCGCAGAATAGGCGCTGTAGTTCACAATTGCAGTAATAGGCTTAGTTTGACGTGACTGGAAAATATAATCGGCCAGTTCCTTGCATCCAACCGCCGCACCACCACCAGAATTTATATCCAGCACAATTTCACTGATGGAAGGGTCATTTAATGCAGCATGCACCTGGCTACGTATGCGCTCATAGCTGGTAAGTTCAGAACACATTGCAGTAATTTGCCCACGACGCGGAACCAGAATGCCGTGAACAGGAATAACTGCCATTCCACCAGCTGGTTGAACCAAATCTGGCGCCTGATTGTTATCAGGCTCCTGCGTCATGTGAATTCCAGCCTCTTCTGATAATCCCTGAATACGGGGAACCAGCACAGCTTTTACAGAATCCATTGTCTGTCGTGTCACGTAATGTGGTACACCAAAGACCATAGCCGCCAGATGCGGCAGATTAATTAAATTTTTTGTCATGATGTTTACCGGGTCAGCCCGCACTGCGGGTGATATTCAGTTTCTGGACAGAATAGAGTTGATTTCTGCCAGTTGTTTAGTTGTTGGCGTGTTATTGCCAGGTAAGATTTGTTTACTGTCGACCATATTCAGAGGCGTCAGGTATTTGTCCCCTCCGGCGATGGGTGGAAGGTTCTCCATGCGGCGAATATCATTAACCGATAACCACCCCCACTGGCGGCCTAATGCATAAGATTCATAACGCGACTTCTGATCCCCGCGCAACAGGCCAGAGACATTGAATTCTATGTACAGATCACTGCGCTCGCTGGGTAAAAGCAGATCGCGCATTAATGCGCCTTCATGACGCTTCAGCCAGGCCAACAGCGTGTACATCACAAACTGCAGCCCCTGGTGCTCAATGTTGTTATTCGTGGCTTTCGCCAGCATCTGCACCATATGAGGCGGGATTTTATAGAGTCGGCACACTTCCTCCACGCCCCACTGACGAGACTGCAACAGCTGCGCTTTCTCATTGTCCTGAGATAACTGCTTGTAGCTCATCCCTTCCTGAAGCAATGCAACAGAGAAGGCGTTTCTGACACCGGAATATCTGTCCGTCCACTTTGCCAGCAGGCGGTCGATAGCATCCTGGCTTTTGATCGTCGGGGCGTCTTTTGGTCGCTCAATAACGCCGCTCATCGTACAGCCACGGCGAAAAACCTGAGAAGCGTGCTCTTCCACCGCCAGACTTAACCCAAGAACGTCTGCGTTCGTCTGGATTGGAGAGCTACCGATATAACCATCCAACGAGAAAACTTTCACATGATGCATCATGCGCATTGGCAACGTTTCGCCAATTTCGGGGAGTTCATAATAGGGCATCCCGTCAGGCCCTTTCAGGACGATGACTTTTTTGGGATTAACCGGGATTAATTCCCTCGGGAAACCTTTCCCGTCCCTGTCGATGATCGAGTAGCAATTCCCCTCCAGACCAAGCAGGCCCTGCTGCTGTTCAAAGTATTCAAATGAAGTGTCTTTTTTGTTGGGCTGGGAATGAATCAGATCATAAACAGGGTGGTCAGTCGCCCGTTCACGGCCTCCGTTAGCGCCTCGCCTGTAAAGTTCACACGGCAGCTGCGCCACCGATTCTGCCAGAAGCGTTACACATGCCCGGACCGCCGATAACGCCATTGCGGTTTCAGAAGTGATAATGATCCCCGCCTTACTCTGGCTGGAACTCACACCACCCAGCATCGCCTGCCAGAAACTACCACCAGACTGAGATTTACCCCGAAACATCAGGGGAATGAACATTATTCACCCCCTGATTTAATTACGCTGGCAGACATTGATTTCGCGATTAAAAATGACCACAGCAGGCAGATTGAACCGCCAGTAATAAGCCCGGCTGCAGGTGAAATAAGCCAGGCACCGGCAGACAGTAACGCGGCTCCGGCGAGGCCGATAAAAAAACTTAAAAATGTCATTAGCATGCTACATCTTCCTCGTCGTAAACGGATGAATTACTCGCCCGGCTATTCAACATTGCCCGTCCGATTGCCATAATCAGCGAAACCGCGCCATCGATTTTGTTTTCGTTCTGCTCTTTGATGGGTTTAACCACATCGTCATTACCGGGCAAATACTTCCCGACGACGTTGCTGATACACCAGCTCATAATCGGGTTCCCGTCGTGATGAAAGCGGCCTGACTCAATGGCGGCTTCCAGCTCCTTCGTCGGATCAGACATATTGGTGTAGTTCTGAACAATAGTGATCGGATTAAGGCTTTCATCAGCCAGATCATGTGAAAGCCCCGTCGCGCCGAAAGGGTCAATCGGTGACTCACTGACTGGGTTGAGCTTGTTTGCCGCCTTGGCCTCTTCAAGGATGTAGCGGTAATCAACTTCAGCGCCATCAGTAACTGTAAGCAGTCCCATTTCAACCCATTTCTGAAATCGCTCCGCAGTACGACGATCTTCGTTCTTTTCAACGCTGAATACTGCGTCGTAGGGAACCCAGAAGCGGGGAGCAACGCTGTAGTAATGTGTCTTGCCGTCAATTTCCCTGGTGAACAACCGCGCCATACTGTTCATATCCAGCTTGCGCGCCAGGTCGAAAGACAGAACACATGGCTGTCCTTCGAATTGCTCCAGCGTAAGTGTCTTATCCTCACAGTTCTGCCAGGAAACCAGGTTGTAGAAAGCGGCACGGGCTGCAACCCAGATGTTGAGGTGTTTAGTTTTAAATACACCAGCCTGACGGGCGTTATTAATAGCTCTCTGTTGCTGGCTGAGGAGAAAGTCACGATAGACCGACACGCCCATATTCGGGTTAGCTTTTTCCAGCACTTTAGGATCGGTCCAGTCATCCCCCTCGTCGACGGTGTATATCACGCCGAACAATTCCTCATTCGGTACTGTGCCGTTCAGCATCTCAATCACTTCACGCCGTTTGTCGTAGCATGGACCCTCAATGTTGTAACCCGCCGTCGTGATCGCCCACATTAGTGGTTGTCGCCGCGCCCCCATACCCGTCAGCATAGTGGTGTAGAGCGAATCTGTGGGATGTTCGTGATACTCGTCAACAATTGCACAGTGCGGTGAAGCGCCGTCCCCAGGGTTACCAATCAGCGGCTCAAAACGCGCGCCATCTTCTGGCCGGTTCAGGTTGGACGCATTAACTTCAATCCCGAACGCTTCCACCAGCAGCGGGGTGCGCTTACACATCAGACGAGCTGGTCTGAATACTTCCCACGCCTGTTTTTCAGTTGTGGCCCCGGAATATACTTCAGCGCCAAACTCGTTATCACAGGTAAAACAGTACAGCGCCACACCTGCCGAAATAGCTGATTTCCCATTTTTACGCGGTATCTCCGTGTAAACCTCGCGAAATCGTCGAAGCTTCGACCCTTTCTGGACCCAGCCAAAGGCGCAGCACACAATAAACAGTTGCCATGCCTCCAGAGTGATCGGCATCCGCTTGAATGCCCACTCTCCTTTTGTATGTGGCAACAACTGGATAAATTTCGCGGCCTTTTCTGCCATGTCTTTATCGAAGCGGTAACGAAATTTCTTACTCTTTTCAGCCGCCATGTCATCGATATGACGCTGGCAGGCCTGAATGACAAACTGGCACGCCGGAATTTTCCCCCGCACAACGTTGCGGGCGTATTGATTCGCGGCGTTTACGTTGGGGTACGATTTCCGGCTCATGAGTTGATCATCTTCAGGAATGGGTTAGAGGTTTTCTTCTGTCCGGCAAGGCCGATTAGGCGTTGTCGACTGCTGGGATCAAGGCCAAGCATGGAGCCGGTAGAGCTCATCTCCGATTCCTGCTCTTTCTTTGCGGTTAGCTCAGGGTTTTTTATCTTCCCCCCCATAGCACCAGTAATAGTCAGCCCTTCTCTGGCGATATTTTTAACCGCCCTGCGCCAGAACTCATATGCAACACACCAGCGCTCAAGTACGGCAAGATCGGTAACACACAGTAATCCCTGTCCACATAATTCTTTCGTGGTCAGTTCCCACATGACGGCCGCCATTGGCAGACCATCATCCTCAGAAAACCAGTCAGGTGGTGCCACACCTTTAATCGGTGTGAATACAGGTTCCTCTTTATTCAGGGCTCGTTTGCCGGGGTTCCCTGCCAGCTCCTTGCGCGCCGTTGGCTTGGGGCGACGCCCGGAACGCCCCGCCGTTCCAGCCATAAGCGACACTCCTGGTTAAATTGTAAGCGTGCAGCGAGAACCGTATTGACGGGGAGGTGTTATTCAGTTGGCAATGCTACGCGGCAGGGGAGCAGTTCGCTGACCCGGTTTATCGGCCAGTCAGCAATGACGTCAAGGACATAGCGGAGGTAGCTTTCTGGCTCCACACCGTTCAGTTTGCACGTCCCGATCAGGCTGTACAGCAACGCGCCGCGCTCACCTCCGTGATCCGAACCGAAGAACAGCCAGTTTTTTCGACCCAGGCTGACCGTCCGCAGAGCATTTTCAGCGATGTTGTTATCTGCTTCCGCCCAGCCATCGTCTGCATAGTACGTCAGGGCCGGCCACTGGTTCAGGGCGTATGCGAACGCTTTCGCCAGTTCTGAGTGTCGCGACAGGGTTTTCATCTTTTCACGCAGCCAGCTTTCCAGTGATTTCAGCAGTGGCTTCGTTTTCTGCTGACGTTCGGCAAGGCGCTGTTCTGCCGGTATTCCCCTTATTTCCGCCTCGATGATATACAACTCGCCGATACGCTTCAGGGCTTCATCCGTCAGCGCCGATGGCGTTCGGACATGCACATCGTGGATTTTTCGGCGGGCGTGAGCCCAGCAGGCGGCTTCCATTATCCGGCCATTGCGGTAAAGCTCGTTGAACCCGGCGTATGCATCCGCCTGCAGCACACCGCTGAAGCCGGCAAGATGGGTCTGCGGGTGGATGCCTTTTCTGTCCGGGCTATAGGCGAACCACACGGCCGGTGCCAGCGCTGACCCGGCGTTGCGGTCGTCGCGAACGTATGTCCACAACCGCCCGGTCTTCGTCTTCTTATTACCCGGCAACAGCACCTGCACCGGGGTATCATCGGCATGGAGTTTGCCATCGGTCAGGACATAGTCCTGAAGCGCCTCTTCCAGCGGTGACAGCAGCCGGCAGCATGCATCCACCCAGCCCGACAGCAGTGAACGGCTCAGGTCCACACCCTGGCGACCGTATATTTCTGACTGACGATACAGCGGGGTATGCTCTGCATACTTTGAACTCAGCACGCGCGCCAGCAGCCCCGGCCCGGCGATACCCCGCTCGATGGGGCGTGAAGGCGCGGGGGCCTGCACGATGGCGTCGCATTTTGTGCAGGCGTGTTTTTCCCGCACGGTCCGGATAACCCTGAAGGCGCTGCGCATCAGCTCCAGCTGTTCGGCGGCATCTTCGCCCAGGTAACTCAACGCACCGCCGCAGTCCGGGCAGCATGCCTCTGCCGGCAGCAGCCGTTTTTCGTCACGGGAGAGTGATGCGGGGAACGGTTTGCGGGTGCGGGTCTGACGCAACGGACGCTGCACTGTCGGGTCATCCACCCGACCGGTCAGAGCATCGCTTTCTTTCTGCAGCCGGTTCAGGTCGGCTTCCATCTGTGCGATGCGGCGGGAGACCTTTTCGGAACGACTGCCGAAGTTCATCCGGCGAAGTTTATCCAGCTGCGCCTGCAGCTTGTCTATTTCGCGCTCCCGGTTGCTCAGCTTTTCCTGCAGGGCGTGGATCAACGCTTCCTGTTCAGCCAGGCGCTGTTTCAGCAGAAGGATGTCGTCAGAAGAGGTGTCGTTCATAAGCCCGCATTTTACCAGGCTTATTCTGCAACAACCAGGATAAAGAGGCCTACAGCATGGTCAGGGAGGTCAGCAACCGCTTCGGCTGTCGCCAGTCGATGCCTTCCAACAACATTGCCAGCTGCGCCGGTGTCAGGAACACTTTGCCATCGCGGGCTGACGGCCAGGCGAAGCGCCCGCGCTCCAGCCGTTTGGTCAGCAGGCACAGCCCGTCTCCGGTAGACCACAGCAGTTTGACCTGACTGCCACTGCGGCCCCGGAAGATGAAGACGTGGCCGGACATCGGATCATCTTTCAGCGCCGTCTGCACTTTTGCAGCCAGCCCGTTGAAGCCGTTGCGCATGTCGGTGATACCGGCAACCAGCCAGATCTTGGTCCCGGAAGGTAACGGGATCATCACTTCAGTTCCTGTATCAGCAGAGTCAGGAGCTTTTCGCTGACCGTACCATTAAGGCGGAGCGTCCCGTGCCGGAACGTTACCTCACAGCTGATACTGAGAGCCTCCGGGCCCTCAGCGGTTAGTTCTGGCTGTACGGAGGTGGCATCGAGAGTCACAGGGAGTAGCTGAGGACTCTCTGAGGAAGGTAACAGCAGCTTTCCCTCACGCCATTGTTGGCGCCATTTGAACAACAGATTGGCGTTAATGCCATTTTCAAGCGCCAGTTTTGAGATGGATATCCCGGGTTCACAGGAGGCAGCTACGAGCTGCTTTTTAAACTCAGGAGAATAATTAGGGCAGCCCTTACGCCTGCCGGGAGTCATATTTTTCTGCATATCTGACACTTTGGTTCCCACTACTTATTTGGTGGACACCACTTTGTCGTATGCTGCAGATTATGACCAGACGGCTCTCGCTGGACGCTTACGTTAAATTTCATTTTTCGCGGGTATAAAAATGCGAGGAAGCGGGCAGTCCTGAAGTGCGAAAGGAGTCAGGGATTTGATCCCCCCTTCCCCAGACATCCGTCTGATTTAATCGAGATGAAAATCGTAATTCAGATTGCGGCGACTACAACTGCTCGCATTGTGCGAACAGGAATTCGAAAAATAGCCACTCAGCCCACAGTATATGTAATGGGCATAACTCATCGAATACGATCTCTTGCTGTCTTTGCTCTGTGGCATTCCCAGCACAACGACTCAAGGTTGGAATCGTCATCAGTACCGCCATGAGCTTTTGGAATGATGTGGTCAACGCTTTCCGCTTTCTTCGCTATCTTCTGCCGGCGATGGTTCTGACACAGGTATTTATCACGCTGAAGGATACGCGCTCGTTTAATTTCCCAGAGCCGCCCATATCCACGTTCTTGTCTGCTCTTTCCTGACTGATAATTCCGCCAGCCGTCACCAGCATGCTGCTTTCGGTGTTGGTCACAATATCCGCTGACATCGTTGGTGATTGCCGCACACCCTTTGTGTCGGCATGGGCGTTTAGCACGTGCTGGCATCGGCATAGTCCTGTTTGTTGGATACAAATTGTGTAATAGGCGGAAAGTAAAAATGAACCAGTAGTTGATTGAAAGTTCTCATAAATAGCGAGAATCAGCGTGGTTCTTGCCCCGTAACATCAAGGATTATCAGAAAGAAATAAAAATGAGAATTATTATCAAAACATTCAAGTGAGATCGCTGGAATAACAAACTCTTAATCTCTCAACAAAAATAAGGATTTGTTAAGCTTCATGATTTATGGTCGATGTAATACACCGTTTGAGGCAAGAATAATGGTCAAATTCTCAAAACTTCAGATTCGCTTACACTGGCTAACCCTGATATTAATAGCGATAACCTATGCAGCTATGGAGCTTCGTGGCTGGTTTCCCAAAGGCAGTAACACCTACCTTCTCATGAAAGAAACACATTACAATGTTGGGGTGTTTGTCTGGTTTTTAATGATAATACGATTAATTATTAAACATAAGTATCATGATCCAGCTATCACTCCCCCCCCACCAGCCTGGCAGATGATGGCTGCTAAAATAATGCATATCCTGCTGTACATTTCTTTTTTGGCTCTACCATTATTAGGTATTGCAATTATGGCTTACGGTGGAAAGGACTGGAGTTTATTAGGTTTTAACGTTGCATCGTTCGTTACTCCTGACGGGGAAACAAAATCACTTATCAAAGATACTCACGAAACACTGGCAAACATCGGATATTTTTTAATCGCAGCGCATGCTGGTGCAGCGTTATTCCATCACTACGTCCAGAAAGATAACACTCTTTTGAGGATGATCCCTGATTGTAACGATAAGAAATAAATACAAATTTTAATGTTTAACATTACAGCAGGCACTCAGTGAATGTCTGCTGTAATGCCTGCTCAGCCAAGTTGAAGCACACCGTGTTCTTTTGAATCAGAGAATGCAACAAACCCAGTGTATTCGGGGATAGTGTTCCGTCATCAGCATCAAATGCTGAAATGGTTGCGTGAAGAATCAAAAATGCTCCAAATCCCGCGCCGCTGCTGCCCCTCGATGGTCAGAATCGTCAAGGAGGACCCGTTAAAAGGTAAGCAGAAAATCTGTGGTTAGAAGTGAAGGCTTTGACAACGTTCTAAATTTTATGACAGAAATAAAAAAGCATTACCTTTCAAGATAATGCTTTTTCACTCGAACTGAATCTTATAACAATTAGATTAATGTGATTTTAATATCATAGCTTTCAAGCCCAGTCATTTTTTCACGAGCATTAAACTGGATATCGGAAACTTCTTTTCCTGTCTTTTTTTTGAGTTCAATAATTTTTTTTGTGATGAATTCAGAAATATCCGCTTCAGTTTTTCTTTTTAAATCTTCGACGTTCATTGTTTACCTCTCTTGATCTCTAACGTATCAACGCCAAGCATGTTACATTCCCCGTAGAGCACTTGTATAAGCGCTGATATGTTTAAAAGATAGAATAGAAAGACTCAATTATCAATAGGTTGCAGTACAATCTTCATACAAAAGAGCTCGCGACCACACAAACCACTGTACTAAAATCCGGGTCGGTCACGAAACAACCAGATCTCATTTCAAAAGCTTCGATGCTGCCTCGAGGATCTCTTCTGAACTGACATCACGATCAGAGGCTACATAAACTATTTTATGGTCTCCTGTCAGAGATGGAAATCCCGCTGACATCACGGGTAGGTGTGCTTTTTCCCCATTGGGAAACTCACGCATTATCGTAGTAATACCTTTCATTACGGTTACAACAACTGCAGGTTCTGCATTAAAAAAAACGATGACTTTTTTCATAATTTTACCGTGATGTCTCTTACAGAGATTGTCGGTTCAGCATACAAAAAAGGCTCCATAAGGAGCCTGAAATTTATTTTCTGAATTCTAACGAAGACTGACCAGAACGAATGTACAGTGCAATATTATCAAATGTAATCATTGTTGATTTGCAAAAAATACATTTTGCTCCGAAAGGATTTTTTTCAGTAACATCAAAGTTTGACGTTCGGTACTGAGATCCGTGGCAACACGGACATCTGAAGTGAATATTATTAGTAATAACAGTTACCTTATACAGCCACGACATTAACTGCCGTGGGGCCTTTAGGTCCCTGTTCAACACTAAATTCAACTTCCTGATTCTCATTCAGCGTCTTGAAATCATTACTCTGGATAGCAGAGAAGTGAACAAACACATCTTTACTACCATCTTTTGGAGTGATAAAACCAAAACCTTTTTCAGGATTAAACCATTTAACTAAACCAGTCATTTTATTAGACATAAACATTACCTTTATTGAGTAAGCCCTTGGGCAGAATGGTCCGAAAAAAATTATCAGAGAGAAAAGCTAACAAGGAAATCTCAACAGGAACAAGGAATAAAATTATTACAGCGACTGCTTCAGATAAATTCGTTACAAACCAGACATTCATTAACGCATGATTAACCAAACATAGCAAGGTTTAGTTTTGTAAGTAAATCTCAGTGGGTTTTGATCATAAAAATTAATTTAAATAGCTTAAATCGAAAATTATGTCATGCTGCGTAAGACCTTTATCTATCACCCTAAGTTGTCAGGGATTTTGACTCAAGGAAGAGTCGTATTTCCTTCATAGTAAAAATTCACAATTTTATCCACGAAAACCGTCAACATCTTAATTTATAGAGCTATTATTTTTCCTCTACGGTTCATTGTTAGTATTTTTACGGACTCATAAATCCGCTCACATGTCATTCCTGCCCGGTAGTTTTCATCAGCGCGTTCAGCATGGTATCGAGCTTCTTCTGTCAGGCTTCCTGGCATGTCTACGAGCATTGTGGTGTCATGGCGGATGGAAAGTTTTGTTGATTCGTTAGTTATCGAGCTGTAGAACGCTATGCTCTAGCGACTTGGAATAGGCAATCAGCCCGGTGTACTCAGGGATAACCTCGCCATCATCCGCTTCGAACTCAGGGATTGTTCCGGTAGTGATGGTGTATTGTGGCTGGCCATCTTCTTTTGCGAAGGCAGCCAGGTCTTCAATCTGCTTAGCTGTAAGAACTACTGTAATGCTCATTCCTCAGTTGTTAAAAAGCCCCGCTATTGCGAGGCTTGATTGATTATGGCTAACGACTACATCGTAACGGTTATAAAAGAAGCTATTAGCCAACATGTGGTGTATGGTTGTTAACCGCCCACCAGGACAATAAACATGTCGATACTCAAAGATATCAAGATGCGTACTTTACGCCATGTGAAAAGTACTTGTCCTCATTGCTCCCGCCAGTCAAAGCACAGTCTGTCGAGAATAAAAAACAATATAACGTTAATTTGCCCCTTCTGTGGAAACATCTATCTTCCATCGGAAAGCAAACCAATAAAGTAACTGATTGACTACCAAATAAAACTCATACTCTCAGAATGTGGCAAAGCAGACATAACCTTTTATTGTTGTTCTCATTTAAGAGAATGTAACACCCAGAGTGGAGAGGTTTTTTTTCTTCTCCACAATACGGCGATCAAGTTCAGCCACTGCATGCGGGCGTATGGCATCAAGAAAGGCGTTATCCTGATAGGTAGACTGGATTGTCACACCAAGTCCGGCACCACTTTCCAGTATGCTTTTCTGAAGTTGTAGTTCTTTTATATCGTTATTGAGGTAATACGCTTCACTTAGGTTTTCTGCGTTCATCTTCTAACCCTGTTGTTGTTTGACTGCCTCACTGAGTCGTAAATGCGCTCACACGTCATTCCTGCCCGGTAGCTTTCGTCAGATCGCTCAGCATAATATCGAGCTTCTTCTGCAAGGCGTCCGAGCATGTCGGCGAGCACTGCGGCGTCGGCTCCGGCTGTTTTGCTTCTGACGGCAGTGGCAAGATCTGCGGTGTGCTTTGCGGCGTCCAGGCGGGTGGCAAGCTTTGTTGCTTCGGTACGCAGCTGGTTAACAGTGGCAGACAGGCCAGCAGCAGTGGCAGCAGATTTAGCGGCTTGTGCTTGTGCATCTTTTACAGCCTCATCACGGGCAATTATGCGCCCTTGCTCAATCATGCGGGCGGCGGTCTGCGCGTTCGCTGTTCGCGATGATTCCGCGCTGTCACGTTCCGCCCACTTTTTTTCCCAGCCGCGGCTGCTCCATACACTACCCGCGATGAATGCGATGGCCACCAGCAGAGAAATGGCAATAAACTGATAGCGCAGGCTCACTGGTCTATCCCCCAGCACGCCAGTGCACTTTCCTGGTCTCGTCGTTCAACCTGTCCATAGCAACCATTCTTCTGGCCTTTGGTCAGACGACAATCGCGGCCACCGTCTTTAATCCACCAGCGGATCGCCTCACATGCCCCTTTTGTATCTCCGGCGTTGATACGCTGGTAGAACGTTGACGGGAAGCATTTGCCTGGACCAATGTTGTAAGGACAGAAAGAAGCGATACCTGCCTTCTGCTGCTCACTCAACGGAACTTTTATATTTCGTTCAACCCATGCCAGCGCCTTGTCGCGTTCTATGGCGTTTACCTGGGCACATTTCTCAGCAGAAAGCCTCATGTCCTGAACTACTGGCTTACCATCAACCATCGTGGCGCCACGGCAAATCGTCCAGAGCCCTCCGCCGTCGCGATACGCCGTCAGACTATTACCCTCTTTCTCATCCAGAAACTGATCGAGAATAACTGGCGCGGAGGCTCCCGCAAGAATCAGACCAACGACCGCTGCGCTCAGTTTATTCTTCAGCTTTGGTGACATTGCCATTAAGCCGGTCCTCCCTTTCCTTTTTCCTGTAATACCAGTTCACAGCACAGGTGATAACGGTGCATGCAATACCGACAATAATTGCCCAGTCACTCAGGCTTAACCCTGCAATTCTGTCGGCCAACATCCAGGACACCTCTTTTGCTGTTTTAGCTGTTTCGGCATATGCCTTCGCTGATACACCGCAACCGGTCAGCGTGGTTCCTGTTCCATATGAAAGTCTGCTGTAAATGGTGCTCATTCTGGTCATAGCCTCACCTCCGATTCTTCGGATGGCGCTGTGTGTGATTAAAGGGTCAGGCTTCACGGGCTGGATTTATCAACAAAGCACGTAGCGGATGATTCCCGTGAGCCTGAAATGAAAAAGGCCGCCATGCGGCAGCCTCGAAGTAAGTACAGTTGTTTACAATGGTGGAGAGAGAGGACCTTCTAACACCTCTGCTTCACCGTTATGGCAAATGTCATCGCCTCTGGTCAGATGCCAGACACCTGTGATTGTTTTACCCGTCTCCAGATCATCAACAGTGTCATTCGTGTAGTACGCCACCTGTACAATGCCAACATGCTGAATCCAGTAATAGCCCTCTTTCATAAGCTCCTCCGCGATACTCAGCAGATAGTATAGAGCGGCACAAATAATGCTGTGGTGCAGGAAACCACAACTTAACCTTTGCTAATAAAGTAATTTCGAAAGATGACGATAATGGGTAATAAATGTAAGGCCGGAGGAACCACCATGAGCATGACCGTTAGCACTTTGGGTCAGGACATACTGCAAAGCACAGTAAAACAAACATCTTCAAGTACTGGCAACTCTGTTTCACAACAAATTCAAAACCTGAAAAAACAAATTGGAGAGTTGACAAAAGAACTCAGCGCCATGGGTTCAAAAATAAATGAAGTAACCTCCGAAGATGAGGCAAAACTGCTTAAACAGCAGATGGAGATGATTCAAAGGCAAATCGAGTCTATATACGCAAAAATTGCTCAATTACAAAAACAAGAAGCAGAAAAAAACCAAATGGTATCGGAAGCATTACCTACGGTAAGTGACAAATCAAGTTCGAACGTTGCAGGGAATAATACTAAAAATATTGATGTCTACGTTTAGCAGTTGCCCCCTCTCATTTTTCCTCTGAGCTAGAAACGACAAAGCATTGAGCATTGTGAGAACTTGTTTTCAAGTTAACGATTTCAGCTCGGCGATATGACAGGGGTACTGGTGTAATACACCTCGCGAATACCCCTGTCGTATCGCCGGAAAGCAAAAACCCCGCGCTGGCGGGGTTCTCGTTATATTCAAATTGTTCGCTTTTCGTCGCTGCCATCGTGGCGCAGCTCTGCCAAGCATGAATTAATTATTCACTTTGTTGGCCCGTTTTCAAACGTTTTTACGTCATAAAGCACTTATAGCTAATTCCCGCTGCCATTTTGTACAAATATCGTTCAATCAATGAGCTACTTGTTGCAAAACGATCGTTTTGAACGATCGATAAATGAAAATTGATCTGTAATACCAATTTTAATTGTGTGGTTATCGCACGTAGACTCAGGGCAAAACCTAATAAATGGAATTATCATGAGCCTTTATCACTACTTGGCCATATATATCGCGGGTTTCATCGCAATGTTTGCTTTGTTAGTTCGTGGGGATAGAGTACACGGCCTCGAATTTGACCTGGCTGATACGGTGATAACCTCCATTCTGTGGCCCTTCTACGCCGTTGCTATTATCTGTATTAAGATTTATGAGCGGTTTAAACAGAATCGTCAGTAATAGCCAGTTCCCCCGGCTACTGACCGGGGTTTTTGTTTCGAATTACAGACTCATTAGTCTCCCGGTCAGCTCCTCTTTTGGTATGACTAACCATCCTCTAACCCAGCTCTCATCTGGTTACGAACCGCAAGGAATGTTTTTGCTCTGAATATTTCCAGGCACCATCGCACACGCTTTCTCGCCTCCCCGTCGGTTAACCATGGCGCAATCGCCTGCAGCTCCCGGGTTATGTCTGATATTTTTTTTCGGGTGGTGTAATACTGAAGACCAACAACATAAACCGGATCGTTTATATCCAGCGCCTGCAATACGCATTGTTCAACAAAATCGACATCATCATTATGCAGAGCTTCATCAATCACACTGGCAGTTGACTGTGGCCAGAGAATGCTATGTGCCCTGTTCATCGCCTGCTGTCCACGGAATCCCTCTTCACGAGCCTGGTTCAACGCTGCGGTGAAGCGTTCTAACGCCTTATCTGACCAGTTCCGTCCCTTAAGCACATTCCAGCACGCGTGTCCTCGCGGCATACGTGGTGCTGTTTTTCCTCCCACCCCTTCCCCCCAGGTAGTGAGCAAGGATTTAATCCATCCGGACTGGATCCCCGTAAGAAGGATACATTTACCCAGCCAGCTTTTACGCGGCGCTGATGCGGCTTTACCAAGTGCTTCAAAATGATTGCGGCGTTGACGTGGTGTCATCCTGTTCATCTCCTTACGCCAGAACGCCGAGCCCATAAGCCCGATCCAGCACTCTGATTATCATTACCGGCTGAGGAACATTTTTTTGCTCAAACTTCACCGGGTCGTTATGTAGTTCTGTATGGCACTGGCGGCACAGGGGGATCGCAAAAATATCATGCGCCTTTGTTGCCATTCCTCCCTGCCCCCAGCCAATTAAATGGTGTGGGTCATCTGATGGTTTACCGCAGCATTCGCAGGGTTGTGTTTTAATCCATTCCAGATACCTGGGGGCCGTCCAGCGGACCCGCTTTGGACGTTTCATATAGGTTTGCGGGGACTCAGGATCGACCAGAACACCAACTATGGGCTTAACCGCAGGTACCTGCGCTGGTGGCAAGTTCACGGGTATTGTGCTGGCTTTAGCTGTAATGATGCTGGTGGCGGTTACACCCGGTTTGATATCGCATTCACGCATGACTGACTGATGTTCTTCCGAAGGAATACGGAGCGCCCGGCTGGCTACTGATTCGGGAATTACGTCGGTAATCCCCATACGAACAGCCCACCAGCAAAGCTCCGCTAGCGACAACTCTCTGGAAGAATCCATATTCAGCGCCACCATGATGCTGTTAATAATCCAGTTAACAACATTACGTCTCGCCAGCTCTGAAAGTTGTTCGCTGTAGTGGTCACGCAAATGGTTATCACAATGTCCACACAGGAGAACCGATCCAGGTTCATGACGCAGAGTGGTTAGCTCGTGATAATGGTAATCGCTGTGTGGCCACTGGCAGCAGCTACCGCCATAACGCAGAAGCCAGTAATCAAGGCCACTCAAATCACCAGCAGCCTTAATAACTTTTTCATCCAGGAAGAACGGCTTCAGGGAGTCGTCACTGGCAAGTGGCTGGCGAACGTCAGGAACACGGCCAGCAGGCAACCTTTCCATGCTTGCCGGCTGGCTTTCCACCAGCACACGTTCACAACTGAATAATGACATCAGCTCACTGCCCGGTTTGAGCAGCACAATTCCAAGCTCACGCGCAACCACCGGCTTCAGCAGCGCCCTCATTCTGCTATCTCCCCGATAATTATTTGTCCCTTCTCTCCCCATAATTTAGTGACGCGTGAATCCCAGATGTGAGCGTCATCTTCGTAAATGGCATCCATCAGCGCTTTCATCATGTTGTCGAAATCGGGTTTAGCCTGGTGTGGTTTACCGTTTAACTCAGCCCGTTTCTTTTTGCTCCAGCTCGCTGGCATCGGAAGCATGAAGGTGACATGCGAACTGCTTTCCGGCAGCTCAACACCCTGCAGACGAACTTCATCACAGAAAGCCCGGTAACGCAGAACCTCAGGACGCTTTTTCCATTTGTCAGCGCGCGTCATTCGGGGCTTGCCCATTGGGGTGATATCGTAGACTTTCACATTCACCTCCAGATCCGCTGTTGCCAGGTTCTGTCCTGGCGAGGAGGCTTAGATGCTTCCGGCAAGAACGCGCTGATCGTCCAGTGAATAAAGTCATTATCCAGACTACGCTCGGTCTTAATCTGCTTTGCTTTATAGCTGGCTTCCAGTTCGTCAGCCTGCTCAGTGGTGAGTTGTGTATGTTGAAACCAGCTTTTCTTCATAACGCACCTCTGGATGCGGCAAAAAGAAAATCGCTGGCGTTGGTTAACGTCAGTATGAGGGATTGCTTGAATTGATCTTGCGCCATGGGGCTTTTCTCCTGTGGCGCAGCAGGTATAGGTTGTTCAGGCCTATGACGGGAGTGTAACAGATTTTTGGGTAACGCGATAACCAGCCCTTTCCAGCATCTGGGTAAACAACGTAGGTGTACCAATAATTTCATTATCCTGAAGAGGCATGAAAGACACCATGCTACCGCGACGGTACATCAGGGCGCGCTCACACTCAGGAAATGATTGCAGCCTGGCAACGATGACTCCATCGTGACATCTGATGACTGCGTAGCCTTTTTTGGGCAATCCTAATTTTTCTTTCACTTAAACTCCCCCATGCAAACGGGATAAAAGTAACACCCAAAATAATTAATAAAACCAGTCGTCAGCACTTTCCCAGGTTTCCTGGAGGATAGTCTCTATTTTCTTTTTATCTTCCTTGTCACCACCAAGAACACTTAAGCCATCAGAGCCTGTACGACGTATGCTCAGGCTGCAGTTCTCATACTGATTACCCAACCTTTTAAGTAACTCTTTCTCCAGCGCCGGCACTGCTCCCTTTGGAAGTTCTTTAGTACGATCAATGGTGAGTTCAACTTTCATATTAGCCTCCACTGCATATACTGTATATTTGTACAGTACACCGATACATTGAAATGATCAATGACTTAAGAGCACAAATTGTTAACCTTAGCCTATAAATGAGATGCAAAAAAAACCCGCCGAAGCGGGTTCAATCCAATGAGGACTTGTTGTTTTGACACCATTGTAAGTATTGAGATATCAACGTCCTTAAATTTGGATAACTGCTTTGATTGGGATTGATTGCGCAACTTTCATATGCTCGTCTCCCCCTGCAACTTTTTCAGGTTCTGTCTAACATACCCAATCAAAATAACAACTGTGTCAGGTATCCCATAATAATCGCCATGCCCAAAATAACGGTCAGAAATGCAGCAATCAAGGGTGTTTTGAACATTGATTTAAGCAGTATTACTTCCGTCAGACTAGCTCCTGCGCTACCAATAATCAGAGCCATTACTGCTCCCGTTCCCATGCCTTTATCCATCAAGACTGATGCCAACGGAATTACTGCCTCAGCACGTATATACAACGGTATTCCAATAATTGCACTTAGTGGAATCGCAAACGGATTATCATTCCCAGCATGAGCAGCAATCCACTCTGCAGGTATAAAACCGTAGATAAACGACCCTATAACAATACCTAACATCAGATAAGGTAATACATCTTTAAATTGAGTCCAGGCATCCTGAAATGCCAGTCGTATCGCACCAGGCTCTCTTACTACACTTTTCGGGAAGAATTGTTTATTTGTTTGGCCCGTCTCGCAGCTCAATTCACAATTTGTGCCCCGAAATGCTGAGAAACTCTTAAACGTTTCTTGTGGTTTAGAACAACTATTAGCCCCTATGTCCTGTTGATTTGATACAGAACAGCAAGCTGAAACACTCTGTAGTTTAGTTTCAGGAGTTTTTCCACTGCTAACACCACAACAGCTAGCCAGCGGTTTTGATGTTTCGACAATATGTCGGTCAAAACCAAGCACATCTAACAAAATACTTGCCAGTACGGAAACTGTTGCAGCTATAACAGCGTATA
This sequence comes from Citrobacter sp. ABFQG, assembly GCF_004322975.1. NCBI lineage: Bacteria > Pseudomonadati > Pseudomonadota > Gammaproteobacteria > Enterobacterales > Enterobacteriaceae > Citrobacter > Citrobacter sp. ABFQG. The sequence goes on along the minus strand of NZ_CP036435.1, from coordinate 2,700,113 downwards.
GCAGGGTAACTTTCCAACCAAAAGTAACCCACATCAGACCAATGATTATCGGGTTAAGCAGAGGTGAAACAAACAAGAATGTAAGTGTTGGACCGAAGCCTGCTTTTGCTGATAACAGTCCGCGTAACATGGGAATTGTAGAGCAGCTGCAAAACGGTGTTACAGCTCCTAACAGCGATGCAAGTATGTAACCTCTCCCCTTTCTCGCCCCTAACATTCTTTGAATCTTTTGGTCCGGAATTTTTTGCCTGATAAGGCTAACACCCGCACTAATCAGAAAAAAAAGCGCAGACAACTCGACAGCAAGAAACAAGAACATCTCTGCCGCGTTAGTAAACATAGAAATCCAGCTATTCATGAACCCCCCTATAAACCACATTTCTAGAATAATCGAATTATTGAGGTTAGATCAACATATTTCTGGTATTATCGAAATATCAATAGATGAGGAAGGTACCATGCAACTAGAAGAAGTAGCTAAAGCTATGAAAGAATTAGGACATCCAACACGTTTGTTTATTTTCAAACACCTTGTTAAAGCCGGTGAACAAGGTTTACCTGTAGGTGATCTACAAAAACAACTTGCGATTCCATCTTCAACACTGAGTCATCATATATCCGCTCTTGTTTCCGTAGGTCTGGTCAAACAAAATCGCGAAAGCCGCTCCTTAATCTGCGTTTCTCAATATGACAAGTTAGAGTCGATTATTGATTTTCTACGCGAAGAATGTTGCATCAACAGTCCAAAGATTTAAATCGAGGCAATCCATTGTTTTTATTTGATAAAGGAGCCGCCTAAATAACAGGCGGCTCTCCTGTCGCTTATTTCAATTTTTTGCCTGCATCATCAACGACTTTCTCGCCATCTTCCTTGGCGAAAGCCCCTTTCTGAGCATCAGGAAGGATATCCAGAACAACTTCAGAAGGACGGCACAGTTTGGTTCCCAGCGGTGTTACAACGATGGGGCGATTAATCAGGATCGGATGCTGCAACATAAAGTTAATTAACTGGTCGTCAGTAAATTTATCTTCGGCAAGACCCAGTTCCTCATATGGCTCGACGTTCTTACGTAGTAACGCCCGGACGGAAATGCCCATATCAGCAATGAGTTTGACCAGCTCATCGCGTGAAGGTGGAGTCTCAAGGTAAAGAATAACGGTCGGCTCATTACCGCTGTTGCGGATCATCTCAAGCGTGTTACGCGACGTGCCGCAGGCAGGATTGTGATAAATGGTGATGTTGCTCATATCAGTATCTCATTACAAAGTGAAAGAGAGACGTAGCGCCAGCGCTGCCAGCGTTACAAACAGCACAGGCAGAGTCATGATAATCCCGGTGCGGAAATAGTATCCCCACGTGATGGTCATATTCTTCTGTGAAAGTACATGTAGCCAGAGCAGCGTTGCCAGGCTACCAATAGGTGTGATTTTCGGCCCCAGATCGCAGCCAATCACATTGGCATAAATCATCGCCTCTTTGATGACGCCGGTTGCGGTACTGCCATCAATAGAAAGAGCGCCAACCAGCACGGTAGGCATGTTGTTCATGATGGAAGACAGGAAAGCCGTCAGGAAGCCAGTACCCAGCGTCGCGGCCCAGAGTCCTTTATCAGCCAGCACGTTCAGAACACCTGAAAGATATTCGGTTAGCCCTGCGTTGCGCAGACCGTAAACTACCAGGTACATCCCCAATGAGAAGATGACGATCTGCCAGGGTGCACCATGTAGCACTTTACCAGTGTTAATGGCATGGCCTCGTTTCGCCACTGCAAACAGAATTATCGCCCCAACCGCTGCAATCGCACTAACGGGAATACCGAGCGGCTCGAGGACGAAGAAACCAACAAGCAGGAGAATCAGAACTATCCAGCCAGTGCGGAATGTAGCCGTATCTTTTATTGCCTCTGTTGGTTTCTTTAGGAGGGCCAGATCGTAAGTTGGCGGGATGTCCTTGCGGAAAAACAGATGCAGCATAATTAGTGTGGCAATAATGGCGGCGATATCGACCGGTACCATCACCGATGCATATTCGGTGAATCCCAGACCAAAGAAGTCCGCCGAAACAATATTCACCAGGTTCGACACGATAAGCGGCAGGCTGGCAGTATCGGCAATAAACCCGGCTGCCATGACGAATGCCAGCGTGGTACCTTTGCTGAATCCTAATGCCAGCAGCATAGCAATAACGATTGGTGTCAAAATAAGTGCCGCACCATCGTTGGCAAACAGTGCCGCCACCGCTGCGCCGAGCAGGACGATATAGGTAAAGAGCAAACGGCCACGACCGTTACCCCAGCGTGAAACATGCAATGCCGCCCATTCGAAAAAGCCTGATTCATCGAGCAGCAGGCTGATGATAATCACCGCAATAAAGGTCGCTGTCGCGTTCCAGACGATATTCCACACCACCGGAATATCGCCTATATGCACAACGCCAGAAATCAAAGCCAGGCCCGCGCCCAGCGTTGCACTCCAGCCGATCCCTAATCCTTTCGGTTGACAGATAACCAAGACAATGGTCAGGACAAAAATAGCGCCTGCCAGTAACATACACCCTCCTGACAGGGCGGATCTGCCGCCCTGTATAAACAAAAAATTAACTCGCCAACTCTCTGAGTTTTTCAATACCTGTTGGCTCAGAAGCCAGTACCGGAACGAGCGCTATATGGTCAGCGTGCTGATTCTTAACAGCCTCAATCTGAGGCTGTTCCTGCTGAGCGCGCTGGCAAAGCAACGGAGAACGCGTATCCGCGATGGAAAGGCTGTTATTGATAATCCAGCCCCATGGATGAATCCCCGCTCTTTCAAGGTCAGCCTGTAGGCTTGCCGCTTCCAGTACCGGTGTGGTTTCAGGCAGAGTGACCAGCAGAACTTTGGTTCGTTCCGGGTCCTGAAGCTGCATCATTGGGGTAGTAAAATGACCTTTCTCCCCCATTTTTTTGGCAATCTCTCGGTGGTAAGCCCCGGTAGCATCCAGCAACAACAGCGTGTGCCCAGTGGGAGCTGTATCCATGACAACAAACCGCTTACCTGCTTCACGAATCACTCGGGAAAAAGCCTGGAACACGGCAATTTCTTCAGTACAGGGAGAACGTAAATCTTCTTCCAATAGCCGTTTCCCTGCTTCGTCCAGATCTTTTCCCTTCGTCTCAAGAACATGCTGGCGATAGCGTTCGGTTTCATCGTGAGGGTTGATGCGGCTGACCTGCAGGTTTTTGAGGCTGCCGTTCAGCGTTGTACTCAGGTGCGCAGCGGGATCAGAGGTGGTGAGATGCACGTCATATCCCATGTCTGCCAGCCTTACGGCGATAGCAGCAGCCATCGTGGTTTTCCCTACACCACCTTTGCCCATCAACATAATCAGGCCATGTTCACTGCGGGCGATATCATCGACCAGGTCAGAGAGCGATAAGTTTTCAGGCGTGTACAGGACGTTCGGTACCGGGAGCGGTAATGCATCAAAACGGGTATCCAGCAGCCCCTTCAACGCAGACACACCAACCATATTTACTGGCTGGAGTAATAAGGTATCTCTCGGTAGCTCAGATAAACCAGCAGGAAGATTTGCCAGTGCTTCCTGCTCCCGTTGCCATATCGCAGCAGCCAGCGCGTCATGTTCAGCTTCGGCTTTAGGCAGCACACCATTAATAACCAGGTACTGGTTTTTCAGGCCAATTGCGGCCAGTTCTTCATGGGTGCGGGCTACTTCCTGCAGCGTAGATTTTTGCAGTCGTGCAACCAGAACCAGGCGGGTACGTTCAGGATCGGACAACGCCTCTACCGCATGAGCATACTGCTCACGCTGCTTTTCCAGCCCGGCCATTGGGCCAAGACAGGAAGCACCATCCGGATTACTTTCAATGAAACTACTCCAGGCACCGGGAAGCTGGAGAAGGCGAATCGTGTGGCCCGTCGGCGCTGTATCAAAAATGATGTGATCGAAGCGGGTCAGCAGGGAAGCGTCTGTCAATAAGCCGGTGAACTCATCAAACGCCGCAATCTCAGTCGTACAGGCTCCTGAAAGCTGCTCGCTGATACTGTTAACAACGTCTTCAGGCAGAAGACCTTTGATAGGATCAACGATTCTGGAGCGGTATTGTTGGGCGGCTTCCTGAGGGTCAATCTCCAGAGCGGAAAGTTCAGTAACTGCTGTCACAGAGCGAATGGTGTTACCGATAGCCTGGTCGAATACCTGACCGACATTGGAGGCTGGATCTGTACTGACCAGCAAAACCCGCTTACCTTGTTCGGCAAGGCGGATAGCCGTCGCGCAGGAAATGGACGTTTTTCCTACGCCACCCTTGCCAGTAAAAAACAGGTAAGGCGGGATATTCTCTAAGAATTTCATATGTCCTCCTGACATATTCAGCAACAGGAAGTATTACCACCACAGCAGCTGGTGGGAGCTAACCCTACCTTCTCCAGCGGAATACCGAACCAGCGAGCCAGCTCAGCGCGTTTTGGGTATCGCCCAGCCATCACCGTTTCACCGTCCAACAGCAGTAGCGGAAGCCCTTCTGCTCCAGATGCTTCGAGGAATACTTTCGCTTTCTCATTATGAACAAAGCTCATGGGCTGCTGCGCCAGGTTATAACGTTCAACCTGTACGCCACGTCCTTTCAGCCACTGCACATCAGCAGAGAAATCAACCAGAACCTGATCGACATCTGAGCCACATACGCCGGTACTGCAGCACATTGCCGGGTCAAACACCGTTAACGTCTTCATTCTGAATACCTCACATTCGAAAAATCATATATGTTCAGGCAAATTTTTTAGATGCAAACAGCCTTACCGCTACCAGAGCAGTTTGCCGATGCCAGCTTACGGGCGATGGCCTGTACGTCGTCCTGTTGGCTTAACCAAGCCTGCTCAATTACCTGAGCAGCCCATGACGGAATATGCGGAGATAAGCGGTAGTGAACCCACTTGCCCTGCTTGCGATCCAGTAATAATCCACTTTCCCGGAGCATTGCCAGATGACGGGAGATCTTGGGCTGCGACTGATCCAGCGCCGTACAGAGATCGCACACGCATAGCTCTCCCATTTCTCTAAGCAGCAATACGATGCCCAGCCGAGTTTCATCGGAAAGGTTTTTGAAGAGTTGTAGAGAAGTTAGTTCAGCCATTTTAGTCTCCTGAATTCTCTCCGTAGTTTCCTGCAATAGTTGAGTGTCGTCAACCATCACATTCGAAAATTCGAATATGATGGCTATGTGGTTTTAATATCAGATTTACTGATTGTTCATTATTCAATTTGTTAATCCTGCCGCTTTTCGACGCCTGTATTCATCTATCAGTAATTGTGCTGGCGTTGGTCCTGCCGGATGGCGCGGCGCTTCCAGTTGACGTCGAATTGGTGGGACACTTAGTCCATTACCAACATGCTTCGACCACTTCGTGAGTAACTTTTCTGCCAGTCGTTTCAGCTCCCCCTCTGTCATTTGTCGTTCTACGCCCGTTCTCCGCATTTCAATGCAGATGTGATACAGCACGGGCTGAGGCCATGGATATTTATCGCTTCCTGAATACCGATATGACTCATTGCGCCAGCGCCGGTATTCCGTCATAACCTGCTCCGATTTCAGTCCGAATGGATTCGCACCACTCTCTGAAACCAGAGAAACAAACTCAGCCAGGTCAGGCGGCCATGTATTTCCCATCGCGCAGCGCTCCATGCATTGCTGACAGACCAGCCGAATTTGCTGTTCAGTCATCGAACCTATCTGGGCTATCCAGATAGGCGAAGGCTCCGCCCCGTTCTTCTGGGTCCATCGGTTCGAATACACCTCCCCCATGACCTGCCACAGTCGCCAGGCTGTTTCCGTCGCCATCAAGTCCATTCCTGCGGCGCCACTCTGCGTGTGCTGACTGAATTTGCTGAACTGCCCGGGATGCTGTTGGTTCTGATCCTGCTCCCACATGACTGTTACCTCCGGTTTCTGGTTTTACCTGCGTTCTCACCCGGGCTACATGTCGGGCAAATTTTTGTTCCCACTGGATTTGAGTAAAAACTTTCCCTTCCGACTCCCAATACGCGGTGAATTCTGCGAGTTCAGTCAGAAGGTAATCTGGTTCAGGCAGGGAGATACCCCACGATGCGGCGCGCTGTCGGAAGTCTCTGGAGGGAAGCCAGCTATCTGCCATGCTGAATTTCCCGATCGGTTCATCAACACCGTCCAGGTACCGGGGCATGGACGGGGATGGCAGTTCCTCCCCATTCGGATTTTTCATCGCGCCCGCGTTAAGAGAGGGGTTTAAGATCTGTTTACTGCTAACTGCTTTCTGGATACCTGATGGCAAAGGTTTAGCCAAAGACTTAGCCTTATCCTTAGGCAAGGCGAAAGCCTTATCAAAAGCCATCCCCATAGCGTCAGAAACCCCGTAGCAGGCGACTTTGAGAGCTTCATAAGCTTTATCTTTCAGTGAACATTCGGGCAGTAATTCAAACGATCTTGCCCAGGATTTGATCACGTTTACTGATGCTGGCGGATTATGTTTCACCGCATTAGGCAACCAAAAAACTCTGGCTTTAAGATCGGCTTCCACCATACCTAACGCTATGGCTTCACCTAAGGCTAAGTCGAAGGCTTCGACATCCCAGTTTAATTCTTCGGCCATAGCCGCCCTTCCCGCCTTATAAAGCCCGGGAATAATCCCTGTGAATGGACCTGTAAGCAGGTAAATAAACAGACTCTGCCCACTTGGCGGGAGTGGTGATAAGGCTCGAAACTTAGGATCATCCCACATGGTGATCTTCACCTTACGGTAAGGCTCGTTACTAGCCTTACTCTTAGGCATGGCCTTAGCCAAAGGATTAGGCATACTTCACCCCGCGAGTTGCAGTAATAATGGTCATAGGTCAAAACTCGATTAAAACAATTGCGGCGCTACGGCGCTTATACTCGCCAGTAGTGGTCCCGCCGCGTCAGCAGGTAGCATGTTGAACAATGCGATTGCCGCCTCACGAATTTCCTTCTCGAGCTTTTGTAATGGAGCGCCAATTAATTTCGCATGGTGTGCCTCACTGCACTCTTTGATAGCGTTCGCCACCAGCTCCGCTTCTGTGCTCGCATTACTTAACCCGTGCTTCCTGGCAATCTGAACTGGCATAGCAGCAATGATTGAGTCTGACAGCTGCATAACGTAAGCCGTGTACTTTTCTGACCCCCCTTCATTTTTCAGATATCGGAATAAATTCTGTTTATTAACAGCGATTCCGCGGCCATCTGCTTTGGCCCACTCTTCAGCCACCAGCTGAGCGATCCGTTCCTGTGCCTGTCCTGGTAATGTCGATTCCCATTCACGAACGGCGGCCAATATGGCACGGTGCTGGATACTGTCACGTCGCTGGGGTTTAAATTGATTTTGCGATTTCACCGCAGCGGCTACTCGTGGTTTATTATGGGAATAAGCTACTGATTGCATCTTTCAGACCTCGCTTTGTGGCGGAAATACACTATCAAGAGAGCAGGTGCGCCCTAACTCGTTAAGCTTCTCCACAATCAATCTGCATTCCGGTAGGCCAGGCTGACGTGTTCCGTTCTCATAATTTGAGAGCCTTGACTGACGCCACCCGAATAATTTGGCTAATTGCTCTTGAGTTAAACCGAGCGCTTGCCGTTCTTTGGCGATGTTGTTCATCTTGTCCTCACATTTAGTGTTTAGCTGAATTAAACACACAATGTGTTAGATAGTCAAGACGAAACGTTCTTTGAGCATTAACACGTAACGTGGTAAAAATCAGTAATGAATATAAACACTGCAATTGCCGCCAGACTGAAGCAGCTACGCGAACAGAAAAATATGTCGCAATCTAAACTCGCAGAGTTATGTGGGTGGGCTCAGTCACGCATCGGGAACTATGAAGCGGGTCGCCGCAATGTGGGCGTTGACGACGCTATAACGATATCTAAAGCTCTCGGAATTAGCCCGGCTGAACTAATGTTTGGTGATGATCACGCCGAATCATGGTTAACGCCAAAACATCGTAAGTTGATTACTCTTTTTGACCAGTTGCCGGAGTCTGAACAAGACAGAATGATCGATACCTTTCAATTGCGGCTGAAAGAAATTGATGAGTATGTCGAGAAGTACCTTCGGGGACGATTAAAGCCAACTGACGATTAAACTACAATTTTTAACAATCTAACCAGCCTACTTGGCTGGTTTTTTTATGCCTTTCACCTTCCCTTTTCCCATATCGTTATCATCCACGCCACCTTAAACACATGCTGTGTTGACTTTCAAACACATTTAGAGTTTAAATATAAACACAGTTTGAAAAACGTCATCTAGGCAGGACGCCCACGAAGTAGCTGCCGGCAGCATACGAATCACCGGATGAGATGGCGAACATTAATGCGCAGCAGTCAGTACCGTTCCGCTTGCCAGCGATAAGGCTAAATGAAGAACCCCCTGTATCACTGTTACTGGACACAGGGACAGAATGTTGAGGGAAACATTATGAGGATCGAAATAACTAAAGTTGGAGGCAAGGTTTGCTTAGTCATATCCCCTATCAAGCTCTCTGTCGCGGATCGCATAGCTACTGCCATGGAAAACAGCGAAATCGTTGCAGCTCTTGGTGCTTATTTCACAGCCATTGGAGAGGCACCAAACGGAGAACTCGTTGGGCTCTATCTCTATTTTAATAACTTGGATACCGCTACGTTCGTAACGCTCAATCATTTGATTGAAACGGATGAGCCAGTCCCGATAGTCATCAGGTAATACCCACGAATCGGTCAGAACTTCTTTACAGGAATCATACTGTGCGCGGTTCTTGAACCAAAAAACACTTATTGGTCGAGCGGCCAGTTTTATGTCCTTGCTGGCTAGATGGGAAATACCAGCTTATCACCGAGCCTGAAATGGAGAAATGACCGGTAAAACAAGGAAACCAAAATGATTGATTTTGCGCGTAAACCAGTGCGGTGTCAGGCCGTACATCTAAATCGCATTGAAGTAATCATTCGACTGATTTGCTACATGCTCGCCCAGAAGGGCGACCCGTCTGCCGACCAACAGACTGCAGTTCGTTCATAACGAGTTTGACCAATGGCTGTTGCCAGCATCAGTAAGGAAGTGACTATGGAATTTGGAATGAAACGTGTGGTGGCATCTGTTCAGGTGGTTGCCATCCTCAACAGGATTTACAACGGCAGCCCTGTTTCCGTCGCATCTATCAGTAAAGAATCAAAGCTGTCTGTGTCTTACCTCGAGCAGATTTTCTCGAAGCTGCGCAGAAGTGAAATCGTCACCAGCCAGCGTGGCGCTGGTGGCGGGTACCACCTTAGCAAAGCAAACCCCAGCGTGGCTGACGTCGTTCGCGCCGTTACTCACACGCCTGATTCATTTGAGCCCGTGCTGAATGCTCTGGAGTGGGTCCCCGTCGCACAGTTGGTGCAGGGAAAATCCCCTACCCCATAAAGCACAAAACCCGCGCAAGGCGGGTTAAGTACCCGGTCAGCCGACCAAAGCTTTCCGGAACGAGTTTTGACCAATAACCACTACCTTAGGCGGCGATCATCAGTTGCCGGGTATCTTACAATCCAATGGAGCCCGAACGCAATGTTAACGTATGCGTATCTTATTAAAGCCAAAGCGAAAGCAACTGAGGCAAAAAACCTGTTTTGCTGGTTCTCTGCGAAATCAGATTCCCGTGCAGAACGCGAAATCCTCAATATTCTCGAAGACAACGATATTGCCGTCGGTCGTGGCGCCGACTATCAATTACCTGTCCGCACCAACTGGTTTGTTGTTGACGATCTTCCTGAGGAAAGCACACTTGATGACACATGGTGCGATCGTTACGAACTGGCAGAAGATCAGCAAACGTGGCAACTGAAACAGAAGCCTGATCATGAGAATCAGGAGACTTCCTGCCAGCAAAAACCTGAAACTACCAGTGCCAATGTACCCACCAGCGATGCACCAACGTTGCTCCGCCCCATATCTCGCCTGCGCCTGTCTCAGCGACTGATTGCGCACCTGGTCAATGACACTGAAGAGAAGGAAATCAGTGAAGCGCAGCACATCCAGATCGGACAAATGGTACTGGACGAAAATGATCTCTATGTACAAAACCTGTTACTGGCCGTTGCGAATGTGCCGGCGGTGAAAGAGCTTTCTGCTCATGTTGAGTGGAAGCTGGCAAATGCAATAAAAGAAGTTTTTGACCGTGAGCAGGTCTATACCGTTGCTTCATTTGAGCAATTTATTACCGAATGGATTGAAGAACCAGAAAAGCGGGATCTTATCGTTCAGGAGTGGGTTAATAATAAGAAAGCACGAGTTGCGGGTGATGAACATGACACTCCACCTGTAACGCCAGAGCTTATTACCGTTGCGACTCTGCCGCTACGCCAGCGCCTCTTAGCTCAGTTTATTTCTGAAGAATATGCTTACCATATTGATACTGAGCAGAAGAAAACTATTCAGGAACTCGAACTGGATGTGGATAACAGCTATGTGCAGAACCTGCTGCTTGCCGCCGAGAATGTAGAACCATTCAGGAAAGCGCCAGAGATCGATATCTGGAAGATTGTCAGCGCGCTGAAAACCGTTTTTCCGGTTGATGGAAAACGAGTTGAACTGGTCACCGTCATTCAGTTCTTTAAGGCCTGGTTCAACACTGAACACATTGACCGTGGGCTGCTGGTTAAAGAGTGGTGTAAGGGCAATCGTGTGTCGCAGATTCAGCGCACTGACTCCGGAACCAACGCTGGTGGAGGCAATAAGACCGATCGCAACCCGCAACTTGTCCACACGCTGGATACTCTGGACATTGATATTGCGCTGGCCACACTTCCAATGGATTTCAACATCTACGATATTCCTGGTGGCGTTTTCCGTCGTGCAAAAGAGATCATTTCTAAAAACGAAAGTCCGTTCAAAGAGTGGTCCGCCGCCCTGCGCAAACGCGCTGGCATCCTGGATTATTCCCGCGCAGCTATTTTCGCGCTTATTCGTAGTGCAGAAGAAAACACTCACCATTTCCCGGAACTGCTGAGCCGTTACATCAACAAAAACCTGACTGAAACCGACCACCAGCACCCAACTGAAGAAACCCTGGCGGCAGCCGGTCACGTACCAGAAAAAAGCTGGGAAAACGAGATTAAAGAGAAGTCCACAGCTGAACAGAAGGCAATAGCCGAGCAACCAGAAATCGCCAACATGGGCAACGGTGTTTTCTCCATTGATGGCCTGATGGGTAACCAGCCGGCGCCAGCGCTTTCTGTCGTAGACCAGGTACGCCAGCGCGCCGTCGAAGAAAAATTACATCAAGCCAATACCGAGGAAACCACCAACGATGTGCAGATGGAAAAAACTGACAACAGCGAAATCAAAGCCAATCCTGATGTGCCTCAGGGCGAAGCAGCAGCTTTGCCAGTTGAAAGCACTGATGCAACTGGTGAGCCTCAAGCGTCCCTGAATAATGAACCCGTTCACCATATAGATACGGATCACCTGAACGCTTTTTATACTCACCTGATGGTTGATTTGGAAACTATGGGCAGCGGTCCTGATGCACCAATAGTCTCTATCGGCGCCGTATATTTTGATCCTTCAACTGGTAACACTGGTGCCGAATTTTACCAGGTTGTCAGTCTTGAATCATCGATGTCGTTTGGCATGAAACCGGATGCGTCAACAATTCAGTGGTGGTTGAAACAATCATCTGAAGCCCGCTCTGCAATTCTGGTTGATGAGGCCATGGGGCTGCGTGAAACCCTTGAACTACTGGCTGACTTCATTGCTGAAAATGCTGCTAACGGTAGTCACACTGTTCAGCTGTGGGGTAATGGATGCTCGTTTGATAACGTCATTCTCCGCCGCGCATATGCATTAACAGAGACTCCCTTCGCTGTTCCGTTCTGGAATGACAGGGACGTAAGGACCATGGTTGAACTGGGTAAATCTGTCGGTATCAACCCGCGCTTCGACATCCCATTTGAAGGCGGCATGCACAATGCGCTTTCTGACGCCCGGCATCAGGTCAAATACGTATCTGCAATCTGGCAGCGCCTGACAAAAAACTGATTTTAGGTTTTCACTTACAGCCAGCTACAGCATGTACTGTTGTAGCTGGCGGCATCGGAGTTATGTATGTCGCAACTCATTTTCAGCGAAGAGTGGATGGTTGAAGCGCGACTAACAGAAAAGACCGGCTTGTCGGAAAGACAAATTAAAAGTTATCGGTTGAATTTGTGGATCGAAGGCGTGCATTTCAAACATCTGACAGCTCTCGGGGAAACTGACAATTCTAAAGGTCTGCTTTGGTACAACTATCCAAAGATTAACCAATTAGTACAGGATGCATGATGGACTTTCCAACCGGCGTTGAGCTGCATAATGGAAAAATACGGATCACATTTACCTATCGCGGCAAACGTTGCCGCGAAGTCCTTCGCGGCTGGACGGTGAACAGCAGCAACATCAAAAAAGCTGGAAATCTTCGTGCGCTCATAACAAGTGAAATACAGCTCGGTAAGTTCGACTATGCGGAACGTTTCCCGGAATCCAAAGCGCTTAAGAAGTTCATCACAACCAAAAAAATTACCACGTTTAAAGAACTAAGTGATTTTTTTACAGACACCAAAGCCTTAGAGGTATCTGGTGCAACACTGCTATCGCTTACTTCGGTCGTAAATACGTTACTGCGTGTAGTCGGAGAAAATACCCGTCTGGTAGATATTGAGCATGCCGATATTTTGCATTACCGAAAGGAGTTATTGACCGGGACAATTATTAACCCGGCAATGCCGAATCTGACCAGGCAGGGCCGCGCGCCCTCAACAGTCAATAAACAGATGGCAGTTTTATCAGAAATGCTTAAGCTCGCAAACCGAAGCCAGTTTATATTGCATGCTCCTTATGAAGGAGTGTCGCGACTCAAGTTATCTAAAAATGATCCCGACCCACTTTTACTTCATGAGTACCAGGCACTGATAGCCGCCCTTCCCCGTAGCCAGGCATTAATCATTATTGTTGCCGTACATACGGGGATGAGGCCGGGCGAGATATGCGCCCTGGCATGGGAAGACATTGATTTGGTAAAAGGTGAAATCCACGTATCCAGAAGTTTGACGAATAAGCGAGTATTTGTACCCCCTAAGACAGATGCCGGAATAAGGACGATAACGTTGCTTAAACCTGCTCTGGATGCACTGAAGGAACAATACGAAGTCACCGGCGCTAATCCGAAGCAAGAAATTCGATTTCACCATCGGGAGATCGGAAAAACTGAGCAGCAATCTCTTCGCTTCGTTTTTTCACCAACAGCATATTCGTCAAAAAAAGGCAGTTACTTCTCCAAGAACTCGATTGCCTATGGCTGGAAGCGAGGCACTAAACTTGCAAATATCCGCGAAAGGAATCCTTATCAGTCACGGCATACCTACGCATGCTGGACGTTGATGGCCGGAGCGAACCCGTCATTCATAGCGAGTCAGATGGGACATGAAGATGCGCGCATGGTGTACGAGGTTTACTCCAAGTGGATTGGCGACATGAACCAGGATCAGGTCAACATGCTGAACAATCAGATGCCAACGGCACTGCCCCCAGGGCGCCCCCACGGGCAGGGGAGCATGAGAAAAGTTATTTAATTTCATAGCGCTGCTTTCAATCCACATAATCAGCGTTAAACTATTCATACCATTATTTTAGGGAGAAACGATGATGCGCGTACTGGTTGTCGAGGATAATGCTTTATTACGCCACCACCTCAAGGTTCAGTTACAGGATTTAGGGCATCAGGTGGATGATGCAGAAGATGCGAAGGAAGCGGACTATTATCTGAATGAGCATCTGCCGGATATCGCGATCGTTGATTTAGGGCTCCCCGATGAAGATGGTTTGTCGCTAATCCGCCGCTGGCGCAGTAATGAGGTTTCGCTGCCAATTCTGGTATTAACCGCGCGCGAAGGCTGGCAGGACAAAGTGGAAGTCCTCAGTGCAGGCGCTGACGATTATGTCACCAAACCGTTTCACATCGAAGAAGTGGCTGCGCGCATGCAGGCACTGATGCGTCGAAACAGCGGTCTGGCATCGCAAATTATCTCCCTTCCGCCTTTTCAGGTGGACCTCTCCCGACGCGAGTTATCCGTCAATGATGAAGTTATCAAGCTCACTGCGTTTGAATATACCATTATGGAAACACTCATCCGTAATAATGGCAAAGTGGTCAGTAAAGATTCGCTCATGCTGCAGCTTTATCCGGATGCCGAGCTGCGCGAAAGTCACACTATTGATGTTCTGATGGGGCGTCTACGTAAAAAAATTCAGGCGCAATATCCGCATGAGGTGATCACTACCGTGCGTGGCCAGGGATATCTTTTTGAACTGCGCTAATGAATAAACTATTGCGTCATTTTTTCCCGTTATCGCTGCGGTTACGCTTTTTACTGGCAACTGCAGGCGTGGTGTTGGTGCTGTCGCTGGCCTACGGCATGGTTGCCCTTGTGGGTTACAGTGTCAGCTTTGATAAGACAACGTTCCGCCTGCTGCGGGGTGAAAGTAATCTATTCTATACCCTGGCAAAGTGGGAAAACGGCAAGATAAACGTCGAGTTGCCTGAAAATCTCGATATGCAAAGCCCAACAATGTCGCTGATCTATAACGAAAGCGGTGAGTTGTTGTGGGCGCAGCGCAATGTTCCCTGGTTGACGCAAAGTATCCAACCGGACTGGCTAAAAACGAACGGTTTTCATGAAATTGAAGCCAATGTAGACGCCACCAGCACCTTACTGGGCGAAGATCACTCCGCGCAGCAACAGTTAAAAGAAGTCAGAGAAGATGACGACGACGCCGAAATGACCCACTCCGTGGCGGTAAACGTCTATCCTGCTACTGCCAGAATGCCGCAACTGACCATTGTGGTTGTCGATACCATTCCGATAGAGCTAAAGCGCTCGTATATGGTCTGGAGCTGGTTTATTTATGTGCTGGTCGCCAATCTGTTGCTGGTCATTCCGCTGTTATGGGTGGCCGCGTGGTGGAGCCTGCGGCCGATTGAATCGCTGGCGCGTGAAGTCCGTGAGCTTGAGGAACATCATCGTGAGATGCTAAACCCCGCCACCACACGCGAATTGACCAGCCTGGTTCGTAATCTCAATCGGCTGTTAAAAAGCGAACGTGAGCGTTATGACAAATACCGCACCACGTTAACAGACCTCACCCATAGCCTGAAAACACCACTGGCGGTATTGCAGAGTACTCTGCGCTCAATGCGTAATGAAAAGATGAGCGTCAGCGACGCAGAGCCTGTCATGCTGGAACAAATCAGCCGTATTTCCCAACAGATAGGTTATTACCTGCATCGCGCGAGCATGCGTGGCAGCAGTGCCCTACTCAGCCGCGAACTGCACCCGATCGCGCCGTTGCTGGATAAACTGACCTCGGCACTGAATAAGGTGTATCAGCGTAAAGGCGTCAACATTAATCTCGATATCTCACCTGAAATCAGCTTTGTGGGCGAACAGAATGATTTTGTCGAGGTGTTGGGCAACGTACTGGATAACGCCTGTAAATATTGTCTGGAGTTTGTCGAGATTTCAGCGCAACTGTCTGAGGATCAGCTGCATATTCTGGTTGAAGATGATGGTCCTGGTATTCCGCAAAGCAAACGGGAAGTGGTGTTTGACCGTGGACAGCGCGTAGATACGCTACGTCCAGGACAAGGCGTCGGTCTGGCGGTGGCGCGAGAAATCACCGAACAGTATGACGGGCAGATTATTGCCGGTGATAGCCTGCTGGGTGGTGCGCGCATGGAAGTTATTTTTGGTCGCCAGCAGCCGGGCCAGAAAGACGAGTAATCGTCGCATGTAATAAATATGTACTGACTTCACGCTTGAGGTTAAGTATCCGTTATAATCGGTTGCAGATACCAGCCTGCGGGATGCTCATTATGGAATACCAACTCACACTTAACTGGCCCGATTTTCTTGAACGCCACTGGCAGAAACGCCCGGTGGTCTTAAAACGCGGGTTTAACAATTTTATTGATCCTCTCTCTCCTGACGAACTGGCTGGACTGGCAATGGAAAGCGAAGTCGACAGCCGACTCGTCAGCCACCAGGACGGAAAATGGCAGGTTAGCCACGGTCCTTTCGAAAGCTACGACCATCTTGGCGAGAACAACTGGTCTTTGCTGGTGCAGGCGGTCAACCACTGGCACGAGCCAACTGCCGCGCTGATGCGCCCGTTCCGTGAATTACCGGACTGGCGCATCGACGACCTGATGATTTCTTTCTCTGTCCCCGGCGGCGGCGTTGGCCCGCACCTGGATCAGTACGATGTATTTATCATTCAGGGAACAGGTCGTCGTCGCTGGCGCGTAGGTGAAAAACTGCAGTTGAAACAACACTGCCCTCACCCGGATCTCCTTCAGGTCGACCCGTTTGAAGCTATCATCGATGAAGAGCTGGAACCCGGCGATATCCTGTACATTCCACCGGGATTCCCGCACGAAGGTTATGCGCTGGAAAACGCGATGAACTATTCGGTCGGTTTCCGTGCGCCAAACACTCGCGAGCTGATCAGCGGGTTCGCCGATTACGTTTTACAACGTGAACTGGGTAGTACCTATTACAGCGATCCTGACCTGCCGCCACGCGATCATCCGGCCGACGTTCTGCCGCAGGAGATGGATAAGCTGCGCGAAATGATGCTCGGGCTGATTAATCAACCAGAACATTTCCAGCAGTGGTTTGGCGAGTTTATTTCTCAGTCTCGTCATGAACTGGATATTGCCCCGCCGGAGCCACCGTATCAGCCAGACGAAATTTACGATGCCCTGAAGCAAGGTGATGTGTTAGTGCGTCTGGGCGGATTGCGTGTATTGCGTATTGGCGACGACGTCTACGCTAACGGTGAGAAAATTGATTCACCGCATCGTCCTGCCCTGGAAGCGCTGGCCAGTCATATTGTGTTGACGGCTGAGAACTTTGAGGATGCGCTGGAAGATCCTTCTTTCCTTGCCATGCTTGCCGCGCTGGTCAACAGCGGGTACTGGTTCTTCGAAGGGTAATGCGAAGTGTGCCTGATGCGACGCTACGCGTCTTATCAGGCCTACTGGAGTGTAATAATGTAGGCCGGATAAGCGAAGCGCCATCCGGCAACTACACATACTTTATTTTTGTTGCGCGGCCAGTTCAGCAATACGCACAATCACTTGTACCGCTTTTTCCATTCCTTCCAGGGTTACAAACTCATGTTTACCATGATAGTTGTAGCCGCCGGTGAACAGATTCGGACACGGTAATCCCATAAACGACAGCTGCGCGCCGTCAGTGCCGCCACGGATCGGTTTTAGCACCGGCTCAATATCGCAATCGCGCATCGCCTGCTGGGCGATATCCAGTACGTGCGGATGCTCAATCACTTTTTCGCGCATATTGTAGTAACTGTCTTCAATCACCAGTTCGATATAGCAGTCGGGGTGTAACCCTTTACCGACCTTCTTGGCGATATCCATGATCTTGCGTTTACGCGCTTCAAACTGCTTACGGTCAAAATCACGAATAATGTAGTGCATATCCGCCCGATCGACCGTCCCTTTCATGCTCGCCAGATGATAAAAGCCTTCGTAGCCTTCCGTCTTTTCCGGGCTTTCATCTGCCGGAACCTCTGCATGAATACGCGCCGCCAGCGACAGCGCATTTACCATCACACCTTTTGCGGTGCCGGGATGCACATTGTTGCCAACAATTTTAATATTAACCGACGCAGCGTTGAAGTTTTCAAACTCCAACTCACCTACGCCACCACCGTCAACGGTATAGGCCCACTGCGCATCGAATGCCGCAACGTCAAAATGCTTCGCCCCTTTACCCACCTCTTCGTCCGGTGTAAAGGCCACGCGGATATCACCGTGCGGAATATCTTTTTGGATAAGCACAGCCAGTGCGGTCATGATTTCCGCCACGCCTGCTTTATCATCCGCGCCCAGCAACGTTTTACCATCTGTAGTGATCAGCGTCTGACCCAGAAGTTGATGCAGCACCGGGAACATCACTGGCGATAAAACTTCATCACCAATGCCTAACGCAATATCGCCACCGCGATAGTTTTCAACAATTTGCGGATTGACATTTTTACCACTGAAATCCGGTGAGGTATCCACATGGGAAATAAAGCCGATCGCAGGAATATTGCCAGCAACGTTAGCGGGTAACGTTGCCATCAGCGTGCCTTTTTCGCTCAGTGAAATATTAACCAGCCCCATCTCTTCGAGCTGTTGTTTGAGCAGTTGTAATAATTTCCACTGTCCTTCGGTGCTGGGTACCTGCCGCACGCCCGATTTTGATTGGGTGTCCAGCGACACGTAGTGTAAAAAACGCTCAAGTAGTTTATCCATGCAGTCACCCTCACTTTTTGTGACAACATTATCAATAAGCAACAAAAGACAAATATTGCGTCAGGTCACTTTTATCCCCGCAAGTGAGAATATTTCGCCCTGACATCCCCTCTGACTATAGGGCTAAGTCAGTAATTCGCAACAAGGATTGGCGATTACAATGGTTTGCCGTAGAATAACGGCCCTCATTAAGAGTCATCAAGGTGGTTAACCACAAACCCCGCATCGGTCAGCCATCCGTTGCGTTTACATGGGACAGAGTAAAAAATTGAATAAACAACCGCGTTCGCTTTCTCCACTGGTGCAATTAGCGGGAATTCGCAAAAGTTTCGATGGCAAAGAGGTGATTTCCAGCCTGGATTTGACCATCAATAATGGCGAGTTTCTTACGCTGCTTGGCCCCTCTGGCTGCGGTAAAACAACCGTTCTTCGCCTGATTGCCGGTCTGGAAACGGTTGATTCCGGTCATATTATGTTGGACAACGAGGACATTACTCACGTTCCAGCGGAAAACCGCTACGTGAATACCGTCTTCCAAAGCTATGCGTTATTCCCCCACATGACCGTATTTGAGAATGTGGCCTTTGGTTTACGCATGCAAAAAACGCCCGCAGCCGACATTTCTCCCCGCGTTACCGAAGCCCTGCGCATGGTGCAACTGGAAGAGTTCGCCCAGCGAAAACCGCATCAACTTTCCGGCGGCCAGCAGCAGCGCGTAGCGATTGCCCGAGCTGTGGTCAACAAACCCCGCTTACTCTTGTTAGATGAATCCCTCTCTGCGCTGGACTACAAACTGCGTAAGCAGATGCAGAATGAACTGAAAGCGCTGCAGCGTAAGCTTGGTATCACTTTTGTCTTTGTCACACACGATCAGGAAGAAGCGCTGACTATGTCCGACCGCATCGTGGTGATGCGCGATGGTAAGATTGAGCAGGACGGTACGCCGCGCGAAATCTACGAAGAGCCCAAGAATCTGTTCGTCGCCGGGTTTATCGGCGAGATCAATATGTTTAACGCCACGGTGATTGAACGTCTGGATGAACAGCGTGTTCGTGCTAACGTTGAAGGTCGCGAGTGCAATATTTATGTCAACTTCGCGGTGGTTCCCGGACAAAAGCTGCACGTCCTGTTACGTCCTGAAGATTTGCGCGTAGATGAAATCAACGATGATAATCATATCGAAGGCCTGATCGGCTACGTGCGCGAACGCAACTACAAAGGCATGACGCTGGAGTCGGTTGTGGAACTGGAAAATGGCAAGATGGTGATGGTCAGCGAATTCTTCAATGAAGACGATCCTGACTTTGACCACTCTCTCGACCAGAAAATGGCGATTAACTGGGTAGAAAGCTGGGAGGTAGTACTGGCTGATGAAGAACACAAGTAAATTCCAGAGTGTGGTGATCGTCACCATTGTCGGTTGGCTTGTGTTATTTGTCTTTCTGCCCAACCTGATGATCATCGGTACCAGCTTTTTGACCCGCGACGACGCCAATTTCGTCAAAATGGTCTTTACGCTGGAGAACTATACGCGCCTGTTCGATCCGCTCTATTTTGAGGTGCTGGTTCACTCCCTCAATATGGCGCTGATTGCCACGCTCGCCTGTCTGGTACTCGGCTACCCGTTTGCCTGGTTTTTGGTGAAACTGCCGGAAAAAGTGCGCCCGCTGCTGCTGTTCCTGCTGATTGTTCCGTTCTGGACCAATTCACTTATTCGCATCTACGGACTCAAAATTTTCCTCAGTACCAAAGGCTATCTCAACGAGTTTCTGTTATGGCTCGGGGTTATCGATACACCCATTCGCATCATGTTTACCCCCAGCGCGGTGATTATCGGGCTGGTATACATCCTGCTACCGTTTATGGTGATGCCGCTCTATTCCAGCATTGAAAAACTCGATAAACCGCTGCTGGAAGCCGCACGCGATTTAGGTGCCAGTAAACTTCAGACCTTCACCCGCATCATTATTCCGTTGACGATGCCGGGGATTATCGCCGGATGCCTGCTGGTCATGCTGCCCGCAATGGGGCTGTTTTACGTTTCCGACTTAATGGGCGGCGCGAAAAACCTGCTGATTGGCAACGTGATTAAAGTTCAGTTCCTGAACATCCGTGACTGGCCGTTTGGTGCAGCCACCAGCATTACGCTGACCATCGTGATGGGTATGATGCTGCTGATCTACTGGCGTGCCTCGCGCTTGCTGAACAAGAAGGTGGAACTCGAATGATCGGTCGACTGCTCCGCGGCGGTTTTATGACCGCTATCTACGCGTATCTGTATATTCCAATCATCATTCTGATTGTGAACTCCTTTAACAGCTCGCGCTTCGGCATCAACTGGCAGGGTTTTACTACCAAATGGTACGGCCTGCTGATGAATAACGACAGCCTGTTGCAGGCGGCGCAGCACTCGCTGACGATGGCTGTGCTATCCGCCACGTTTGCCACCTTGATCGGCTCACTCACTGCGGTTGCGCTGTACCGCTACCGTTTTCGCGGTAAACCGTTCGTCAGTGGTATGCTGTTCGTGGTGATGATGTCGCCAGATATTGTGATGGCAATATCTCTGCTGGTGCTGTTTATGCTGATCGGCATTCAACTGGGTTTCTGGTCGCTGTTATTCTCACATATCACTTTTTGTCTGCCTTTTGTGGTGGTGACAGTTTACTCACGCCTGAAAGGTTTTGATGTACGCATGCTTGAGGCTGCTAAAGATTTGGGTGCCAGCGAAGTAACTATTCTGCGCAAGATTATACTGCCACTGGCTATGCCTGCGGTGGCAGCAGGTTGGTTGCTGAGCTTTACGCTGTCGATGGATGATGTCGTCGTTTCGTCCTTCGTTACCGGACCGGGTTATGAAATTCTGCCATTAAAAATCTACTCAATGGTCAAAGTCGGTGTATCACCAGAGGTGAACGCGCTGGCGACCATTTTGTTGGTTCTGTCGCTGGTTATGGTGATCGCCAGCCAGCTTATTGCACGTGATAAAACCAAGGGCCGCTGAGGCCCTTAATTCAGGGGACGTTAAATGATGAAAAAATGGTCACGCCACCTGCTCGCGGCGGGTGCTCTGGCACTGGGCATGAGCGCCGCTCACGCGAATGACAACAACACGCTCTATTTCTATAACTGGACCGAGTATGTCCCGCCAGGGCTGCTGGAACAATTCACCAAAGAGACCGGCATTAAGGTTATCTATTCGACCTACGAGTCGAACGAAACCATGTACGCCAAGCTCAAAACCTATAAAGACGGCGCATACGATCTGGTGGTTCCGTCCACCTATTACGTCGATAAAATGCGTAAAGAAGGCATGATCCAGAAGATCGACAAGTCGACGTTGACCAACTTCCACAACCTCGATCCGGAAATGCTCAACAAGCCGTTTGACCCGAACAATGACTACTCCATCCCGTATATCTGGGGTGCGACGGCCATTGGCGTAAACAGCGATGCTATCGATCCGAAAACCGTCACCAGTTGGGCCGATCTATGGAAACCGGAGTACAAAGGCAGTCTGCTGTTAACGGATGATGCGCGTGAAGTGTTCCAGATGGCGCTGCGCAAGCTGGGATACTCCGGCAATACCACCGACCCGAAAGAGATTGAAGCCGCCTATAACGAGCTGAAGAAACTGATGCCTAACGTCGCGGCGTTTAACTCTGACAACCCGGCCAACCCGTATATGGAAGGTGAAGTCAATCTGGGGATGGTATGGAACGGCTCCGCGTATGTTGCGCGTCAGGCAGGTACACCGCTGGAAGTGGTATGGCCTAAAGAAGGTGGCATTTTCTGGATGGATAGCCTGTCTATTCCGGCTAACGCGAAAAACAAAGAAGGTGCGCTGAAGCTGATTAACTTCCTGCTGCGCCCGGACGTGGCGAAAGAAGTTGCGGAAACTATTGGTTATCCGACGCCAAACCTGGCAGCACGTAAGCTGTTAAGCCCTGAAGTCGCAAATGATAAAACCCTGTACCCTGACGCAGAAACCATCAACAAAGGGGAATGGCAGAACGACGTCGGTTCCGCCAGCGCTATCTATGAAGAGTATTATCAGAAGCTGAAAGCAGGACGCTAATTGCCCTCCTCTTAGGCCGGATAAGACGCGCCAGCGTCGCATCCGGCGCATCATCACTGCCCGATGGCGCTGCGCTTATCGGGCCTACGCCATCCGTGCTCACAGACCTTTCAATAACTTCTCAACAAACTCTGGCACCACCTGGCTTGCCGGACCGTAATACTTCTCTTCAAACTCGCTGCCAACCTGGCTCGGTTCGAGATTTAGTTCTACCGTATGTGCCCCATGCAGCCGCGCCTCATGCACAAAACCCGCAGCCGGATAAACATGTCCCGATGTGCCAATCGCAATGAATACATCTGCCATTGCCAGCGCCATGTAAATTTCATCCATGCCCAGCGGCATTTCACCAAACCACACCACGTGTGGTCGCAGCGGTGCCGGAAATTGACAGCAGTGACATTTATCTTCCGGGGTCACATCGTCCTTCCATTCCAGAATCTGCCCGCTTTGCGAACAGCGAACTTTGAGCAGTTCGCCGTGCATATGGATAACGTTCTGGCTGCCCGCACGCTCATGCAGGTTATCAATGTTCTGCGTCACCAGTAAAAAACGGTCGCCCAGTTCGGCTTCGAGTTTTGCCAGTGCGATATGCGCCGCGTTGGGCTGGATTTCTGGCTGTTGCAATTGATGGCGACGGGCGTTATAAAACGACTGAACCAGTTCCGGGTTTCGACTAAATCCTTCCGGAGTCGCAACGTCCTCAACCCGATGTTCTTCCCAGAGACCATCCGCCGCGCGGAAAGTTCGAATTCCTGACTCAGCGGAGATTCCCGCTCCCGTCAGTACCAGCACTCTTGGTTTTTCCATCAATTCAGGCACCACTCTGTCTCTGAAAAAGATTCGTTGACGCAGGCGATCGCGCAAATGGCGTTTATTTTTACGAAAGCGGCTTAACCGATGACCCCGACGCGACAGCATAACAACCTCTTTGTATTAATCGGTAAGATGTAGGAAAGCAGCCCCGCGCATCCCGCCGGCATCACCGTGCCGTGCCTGCTCAATACGCGGTACCCGGGCAACCGGCAACAGATGACGTGGCAGTCGGTCCGTCAGTTGCGTCGTAATAGCGGTAAAATTCGATAAGCCTCCGCCAATCACCACCAAATCAGGATCGACGATAGTCAGGATATTCCCAAGACACACCGCCAGCAAATCCAGATAGCGTTCTACGTGTGCACGCGCATGTTCATCGCCCTGCTCCCACAACGCGATAATTTCACGGGCATCCAGCGGTTGATGGTAGTAATGCTGATACAACCACGCAAATCCACCGCCGGAAAGATAGCTTTCGATGCATCCCAGTTGGCCGCATCCGCAGCGGCGCAGCGGGAAATCAAAGCCCATCAGCGTCAGCGCATCAACCGGCAAACGAATATGACCAAACTCGCCGGTGATATAGCTGCGTCCGGTGATGGATTTCCCGTTAAGCACCAGGCCGCCGCCAACGCCCGTACCGAGGATCAACCCCATCACCAGCGGATATTGGGTAAACTCGTCATCCCAGGCTTCGGAGAGAGCAAAACAGTTCGCATCGTTATCCAGACGAACATCGCGGTCAAGGCGAGCGCTAAGATCTGCGCGGAGCGGTTTGCCACTAGCGGCAGGAACGTTGGCCGCGTACAACGTGCCGTCTTCCGTTTCCGGCATGCCAGGAATCCCGATACCGACCGAACCTTTGATACCAAAACGCTGGTCAGCTTCCGTCACCAGATTGCAGACCGCATCAAGGAAAGCGTCGTAGCTGTCGCGAGGTGTAGGGACGCGAGTTTCCCATTGCAGACGACGTTGCTTATCAAACACGCCCAGCGCAATTTTGGTCCCGCCGATGTCAAATCCGTAATACATCACCGCTCCTTGATACACGTCATCCTTCAAGATGCCTCTGCGTTGGCTACGCCTTGATGCAGCATGAATGCTGTCGTGTATTAT
This sequence comes from Citrobacter sp. ABFQG, assembly GCF_004322975.1. Lineage (NCBI taxonomy): Bacteria > Pseudomonadati > Pseudomonadota > Gammaproteobacteria > Enterobacterales > Enterobacteriaceae > Citrobacter > Citrobacter sp. ABFQG. Next base: position 2,675,739 of record NZ_CP036435.1, on the reverse strand, counting down.
TGTTGTTATTGGCCGCTAAGTACTCTCGCAGGATCAATATTGCTGGCGCGACGCGCCGGATACCAACTTGCCAAAAGACTCAGCACGAGTGCTGTCACCAGCACGTAAATCACATCCAGCCAGTGTAATTCCGATGGCAGGAAGTCAATGAAATAGATATCGCCGGACAGGAACTGATGACCGATAAGCGCCTCGATTCCGTTGATGATCGGCGTCAGTTGCAACGAGACAACCACCCCGATGACGACGCCTATCAGGCTACCGAACAGACCCGCCAGCAGGCCGTACCAGACAAAAATGGCACGGATCAACCCATCTTTCGCCCCGAGGGTTCTTAATACCGCAATATCGCCGCTTTTGTCTTTTACCGCCATCACTAACGTGGAAACGATATTAAAGCAGGCCACACCAATCACCAGCACCATCGCCAGATACATAATGGCGCGAATCATCTGGATATCGCGATACATATAGCCGTAAGTACCGATCCAGCTCTTAATATAAACATAGTTATTGGTGACTTCACCCGCGTCCCGCACCAGCTTATTGGCGTTAAACACGTCGTTAACCTTCAGCGCAATCCCGGAAACGCTGGTTCCCATATCCAGATATTGCTGCGCATCTTCCATTGGGATCATGGCAAAGCTGTGATCGAGCTGACCGCTCAGCTGCAGAATTCCCGTTACGTGCAAACGCACGCGTTTAGGCTGCTGTAATTTATGATCCGCGCTGGCGTTAGGGATCATAATCGACACCCAGTCGCCCTGCTTCACCTTCAGCGCATCGGCAATACCCTTACCAATGATGATTTGTTGTTCACCGGCTTTAAAATTATCCCAGGCATGGTTTTGCACGAAGGATGGCAGTGCGCTTAAACGCTGTTCCTGTTTCGGGTCAACGCCCTTCACCTGCACCGCGCGTAAGTTCGCCCCGCTCTCTACCAGTCCGGTAAAGTTGATATAAGGCGCCGCGGCGACAATACCCGGCACTTTTTGTACTTTGTCGAGTGCTTCCTGCCAGTTATTCCACGGCTGATTTACGGCTTCAATCTCTCCGTGTGGGACTACGGCCAGAATACGGTTGTTCAGCTCACGCTCAAATCCGTTCATGGCACTTAAACCAACGATCAACACCGCCACACCCAACGCGATGCCAACGGTGGAAATCACAGATATCAGCGAAACCATACCGCCGCGCCGCCGACCACGGCTAAAGCGCAGACCAATCAATAACGATAAAGGCGAAGCCATTACTCAGCTCCCATCAGGCTCAGTTCAGCCGTCAGGCGACCATCGCGCATTTCAAGCTGGCGGCTCATCCGCTTCGCCAGTTGCAGATCGTGCGTCACCACCAGAAATGCCGTGCCCTGAGAGCGGTTCAGCTCGCCCAGAAGCTCGAAAATGCTATCCGCGTTACGCGCATCCAGGTTACCCGTTGGCTCATCCGCCAGGACCAGACGCGGGTTATTCACCAGCGCACGAGCGATGGCCACACGCTGGCGTTCGCCGCCAGACAGTTCAGACGGGCGATGACTGGCACGATGATCCAGTCCTACGGCTTTCAGCATATCCCGTGCACGCTCGGTTATTTCAGCCGGTTTTTTCTTGCCTATCAGCAGCGGCATCGCTACGTTTTCCAGCGCAGTAAAGTCCGGCAGTAAATGGTGGAACTGGTAAATAAAGCCCAGCTTCTGATTACGCAGTTCCGCTTTCGCCGCCGACGAGAGCTTGCTTATTGGCTGACCGCTAAAAATGACGTCGCCGGAAGTCGGGGTATCCAACCCGCCTAACAGATGCAGCAGCGTACTCTTGCCGGAGCCAGAGCTGCCGACAATCGCCATCATCTCACCTTCGCCGACGCTAAAACTGACATCGTGCAGGACATCGGTCTGCACAGTGCCTTCCTGATAGCGTTTGCACAGGTTGTCGCATTGCAACAGGATCTTATTCATAACGTAAAGCCTCAGCGGGTTGAGTGGCGGCAGCGCGCCAGGAAGGATAAAGCGTAGACAGCAACGCGATGGCCATCGCCACCAGCGCAATGACGATAACCTGCAGCGGCTCAATAGCGACCGGCAGCGCCGCACCATCCAGCAGCACACCAATAATTGGCATCAAATTGTTCAGTTGGCTGGCGAGCAATGCGCCCAGCACCGCGCCAAGCAGCGCGCCGATAATCCCGGCACTGGCCCCCTGAACCATAAACACCATCATTATCTGCCGCGGCGTTAGCCCCTGCGTTTGTAGAATCGCCACTTCCCCTTGCTTCTCCATTACCATCAGACCCAGCGAGGTAATAATATTAAAAGCCGCCACAGCCACGATCAGGCTAAGCAGTAGCCCCATCATGTTCTTCTCCATGCGCACGGCCTGGAACAGTTCCCCTTTGCGCTCGCGCCAGTCCTGCCATTTGGTGCCCTGCGGCAGCGTTTGCTGGCTCAGCGTATCAACTTTTAACGGTTCGTTCAGCCACAGACGCCAGCCGGTAATATTGCCCACCGGATAGCGCATCAGGCGGGAAGCATCCTGAATGTTGGTTAGCATCTGGTAGCCGTCTACTTCGCTGTTGGCGGCGAAGGTGCCAATCACCGTAAACAGACGCTGGCTCGGCAAACGTCCCATCGGCGTAAACTGGCTGGCCGAAGGCACCATCACGCGAATTTGATCGCCACGGTTCACGCCCAACTGCCCGGCAAGCTGCTCGCCGAGGATGACATTATACTTACCCGGTTGCAGATCTGTTTGCTTCACATTGACCAGATACGGCGTTAACGGATCTTTTTGCGCCGGATCGATACCGAGCATCACGCCGACCGCCACGCTACGCGCGCTTTGCAGCACCACATCTCCCGTAGTTATGGGTGCAACTCGGTTGACGCCGTTCAACACCACCGCTTTTTCCGGCAGTTGTTGCGGGTTGAGGGAACCCTGTTCAGACGAGAGGACGGCCTGAGGCATCAGGCCAAGAATATTGTTTTGCAGCTCGCGCTCAAAACCGTTCATCACCGACAACACCGTGACCAGCGCCATCACCCCGAGGGTAATGCCAATGGTGGAGAGCCAGGAAACGAAGCGACCGAAGCGATCTGCTGCACGCCCACGCATATAACGCAGGCCGATGAATAGAGCGACAGGTTGGTACATGAAATCCGTCTGGTTGCTGTTAGCAAAGTCACGAGTATATAAGCGAAAGCGGAATGGGTAAATGACTGAACCGTAAGTGTTCGTCAGCACTATTCCTAAAAGTATAAATAAATCAATTCGCTAAAGCTGTCCCTCTTCCCTTCCATCCTGGACCCTGATCTTTATCTTAAAAAATCAAAATGCAGACAGTTACGCATTACAGCGCACAGCGGGTTGCGCAGGATGGCAGGCTATAACCAACAATATGGATACGCCGTCTCGATGAATAAAAAAGAACTATGGATTAATCAAATCAAAGGGTTATGTATTTGTCTGGTGGTGATTTACCACTCGGTAATCACATTTTACCCTCACCTCACTACTTTTCAGCATCCGCTTTCAGAGCTGCTGAGCAAATGCTGGATTTACCTCAATTTGTACCTGGCGCCGTTTCGCATGCCGGTCTTTTTCTTTATTTCGGGATATCTGATCCGTCGCTACATTGATAGCGTCCCGTGGACCACCTGCGTGGATAAACGGATCTGGAGTATTGCCTGGGTGCTGATTCTCTGGGGTGTGGTGCAATGGCTGGCGTTAGTGGCGCTCAATAACTGGCTGGCCCCACAGCGCGATCTGAGCCATGCTGCCAACGCCGCTTATGCTGGTTCGATCGCAGGTTTTACCCACGGGATGCTGACCGCCAGTACCAGCTTGTGGTATCTGTACGCGCTGATTGTCTATTTTGTTCTGTGTAAAATTTTCAGCCGTTGGGCAGTACCGCTGTTGGCGTTATTTGTGGCGCTGAGCGTGACGATCAACTTTGTCCCGACGCCGTGGTGGGGAATGAACAGCGTGATTCGCAATCTGCCCTGGTACAGCCTCGGTGCATGGTTTGGCGCAACGCTGATGGTATGGATTAAGGAGGTGCCCCTGCGCCGCCATGCGCTCATTGTTCTGGTTAGCGCAATCGCCGCCATCGTCGCGTGGCTGGCAAATGTCTCACTATTACTTTCTCTTCTTTCCATTGTGCTGATCATGAAGCTGTTTTATCAATTTGAGCTGCGCTTTGGTATGCGTGAGTCCGGCCCGTTAAGCGTAATTGGTGCCAATACCATCGCCATCTACACCACCCACCGTATTCTGGTTGAGCTGTTCAGCTTAACGCTAATCCCAAACATTAATCATGCCGCCTGGCCTGCATATGCAGAGCTGGCCCTGCTGCTGGTGTATCCATTCGCCTGCCTGCTGCTGTGCACCTTGTTTGGCCTGTTGGTGCGTAAAATTTCACAAAAAACAGTGGCCGACCTGCTCTTTTCCCCGCCTTCATTATCGGTCGTTTCGCGCTAACCCCAACGCGCTTTTTGCCCCCATCAGGGGGCGAATCAATTTGCTTATGAGAAACGATCACGGATAATAAAGAACATTGCTTATCAGATGTATATCTAAACGAGAACCTGACAACCGAATGCCTGAACAACATCGTTACACGCTCCCAGCGAAAGCTGGCGATCAGCGCCAGTTGGGTGAGCTTACCGGTGCCGCCTGCGCAACGCTGGTCGCCGAAATCGCCGAACATCACGCCGGTCCAGTGGTGCTGATCGCGCCGGACATGCAAAATGCTTTGCGCCTGCATGATGAAATTCGTCAGTTTACCGACCAGATGGTGATGAACCTGGCCGACTGGGAAACGCTGCCCTATGACAGTTTTTCTCCCCATCAGGAGATTATCTCTTCGCGTCTCTCTACGCTGTATCAACTGCCTGCCATGCAGCGAGGCGTGCTGATCGTTCCGGTAAATACTCTGATGCAGCGTGTCTGTCCGCACAGCTATCTGCACGGGCATGCGCTGGTCATGAAAAAAGGTCAGCGGCTTTCGCGCGACGCCCTGCGCGAACAGCTGGATAGCGCTGGCTATCGCCATGTTGATCAGGTCATGGAACACGGCGAATTCGCCACGCGCGGCGCGTTGTTGGATCTGTTCCCGATGGGCAGCGAGTTGCCTTATCGTCTGGATTTCTTTGATGACGAAATCGACAGCCTGCGTCTGTTTGATACCGACACCCAGCGCACGCTGGAAGAAGTCGATGCCATTAATTTGCTTCCCGCGCACGAATTCCCGACTGACAAAACGGCCATCGAGCTATTCCGTAGTCAGTGGCGCGATACCTTTGAGGTTAAACGCGACGCCGAACATATTTATCAGCAGGTCAGCAAAGGCACGTTACCTGCGGGTATTGAATACTGGCAACCGCTATTTTTCAGCGAGCCGCTGCCGCCGCTGTTCAGCTACTTCCCTGCCAATACGTTATTGGTCAATACCGGTGATATCGAGACCAGCGCAGAACGCTTCCAGGCCGATACCCTGTCACGCTTTGAAAATCGCGGTGTTGATCCAATGCGCCCGCTTCTGCCGCCGGAATCGCTGTGGCTGCGGGTTGATGAGCTGTTTTCTGAACTTAAACGCTGGCCGCGCGTTCAACTGAAAACCGAGAGTCTGGCGAACAAAGCTGCGAATACCAACCTCGGGTTCCAGAAGCTGCCGGACATCGCCGTGCAGGCACAGCAAAAATCACCGTTAGATGCGTTACGTAAATTCCTTGAGGGCTTTACCGGCCCGGTGATTTTCTCGGTCGAAAGTGAAGGCCGACGTGAAGCGCTTGGCGAGTTGCTCGCTCGTATCAAAGTGGCACCGAAGCGGATATTGCGACTCGATGAAGCCGTAGATAACGGTCGTTATCTGATGATTGGCGCAGCTGAGCACGGCTTCATCGATAGCAAACGCAATCTGGCACTGATTTGTGAAAGCGATCTGCTTGGGGAACGCGTGGCGCGTCGCCGCCAGGATTCGCGTCGCACCATCAACCCGGATACATTAATTCGTAACCTTGCAGAGCTGCATCCCGGTCAGCCGGTAGTGCATCTGGAACACGGCGTGGGTCGCTATGCCGGGATGACCACGCTGGAAGCGGGCGGTATCACCGGTGAATATCTGATGCTCACCTATGCCAACGATGCCAAACTGTACGTGCCGGTGTCGTCACTGCATCTGATCAGCCGCTATGCAGGCGGTGCAGAAGAGAATGCACCGCTGCATAAACTGGGCGGCGATGCTTGGTCACGCGCCCGACAGAAAGCCGCTGAGAAGGTGCGCGATGTCGCGGCAGAGCTGCTGGATATTTATGCCCAGCGCGCGGCGAAAGAAGGCTTTGCCTTTAAGCATGACCGTGAACAGTATCAGCTGTTTTGCGACAGCTTCCCGTTTGAAACCACGCCTGACCAGGCGCAGGCGATCAACGCTGTACTCAGCGATATGTGCCAACCTCTGGCCATGGACCGCCTGGTGTGCGGTGACGTCGGTTTTGGTAAAACCGAAGTCGCGATGCGCGCCGCTTTCCTTGCCGTAGAGAACCACAAACAGGTTGCCGTGCTGGTTCCGACTACCCTGCTCGCACAGCAGCACTTCGACAACTTCCGCGATCGTTTTGCCAACTGGCCGGTACGCATTGAGATGTTGTCCCGTTTCCGTAGCGCCAAAGAGCAAGCGCAGATTCTGGAACAGGTTGCCGAGGGGAAAATTGATATTCTCATCGGCACGCACAAACTGCTGCAAGCGGATGTGAAGTTAAAAGATCTGGGTCTGCTGATTGTCGATGAAGAGCACCGTTTCGGCGTTCGCCACAAAGAACGCATCAAGGCGATGCGTGCGGATGTCGATATTCTGACCCTGACGGCAACGCCTATTCCGCGTACGCTCAATATGGCGATGAGCGGCATGCGCGATCTGTCGATTATCGCCACGCCGCCTGCTCGTCGTCTGGCGGTCAAAACCTTCGTGCGCGAATACGACAGCCTGGTGGTACGCGAGGCGATCCTGCGTGAAGTTCTGCGCGGGGGACAAGTTTATTATCTGTTTAACGACGTCGAAAATATCCAGAAAACCGCTGACAGATTAGCAGAACTGGTGCCGGAAGCGCGTATTGGTATCGGCCACGGGCAAATGCGCGAGCGCGAGCTGGAACGCGTGATGAACGATTTCCACCATCAGCGTTTTAACGTGCTGGTGTGTACCACCATTATCGAAACCGGGATCGATATTCCGACCGCCAACACTATTATCATCGAACGCGCCGATCACTTTGGTTTAGCGCAATTGCACCAGCTACGCGGTCGTGTGGGACGCTCACACCATCAGGCGTACGCCTGGCTGCTGACGCCGCATCCAAAAGCAATGACCACCGACGCGCAAAAGCGTCTGGAAGCCATCGCTTCGCTGGAAGATTTGGGTGCAGGATTTGCGCTGGCGACCCACGACCTTGAAATTCGCGGCGCCGGGGAACTGCTGGGTGAAGATCAAAGTGGTTCCATGGAAAGCATCGGCTTCTCGTTGTATATGGAGCTGCTGGAAAATGCTGTCGATGCGCTCAAAGAGGGACGCGAACCATCACTGGAAGATCTCACCAGCCAGCAAACCGAAGTTGAATTGCGTATGCCGTCTCTGCTGCCGGATGACTATATACCGGATGTTAACACCCGACTATCGTTCTACAAGCGCATTGCCAGCGCGAAAGGCGAAAACGAACTGGAAGAGATTAAGGTCGAGCTGATAGATCGTTTTGGCCTGCTGCCCGACCCGGCTCGTACGTTGCTGGATATCGCTCGTTTACGCCAGCAGGCGCAGAAACTGGGGATCAGAAAGCTCGAAGGTCATGACAAAGGCGGTACCATTGAATTTGCCGAGAAAAACCACGTCAACCCGGTCTGGCTGATTGGTTTACTGCAAAAACAACCGCAACACTTCCGTCTGGACGGCCCAACCCGACTGAAATTTATGCAGGATCTGGGCGAGCGTAAAACGCGGATCGACTGGGTCCGCCAGTTTATGCGTCAGCTTGAAGAAAACGCCGTAGCATAGTGAACAGGCCGGGTGAGCACACCACTCACCCGGCCTGATGAATTTACAAACTCTTTGCACTTCCCTGCACTTCCAGACACAGCAAACCGCCATAATTCTCGTTTACTTTTACATAATAAAAACCACGTAAAAACAATGGATTTATGGTGATGTTAAACAATAAACGACTCTCTCGCTGGCTCGCGTTTTTTACGCTGGCAGCGACCTTCGCGTTAGCACTTCCGGCTCAGGCAAACACCTGGCCGCTGCCACCGCCGGGAAGCCGTCTGGTGGGCCAGAATACCGTTCACGTTGTTGAAGACAATGGCGGTTCTCTGGAGGCGATTGCGAAAAAATATAATGTCGGCTTTTTAGCGCTGCTGCAGGCCAACCCCGGCGTTGACCCTTACGTACCACGTCCGGGCAGCGTGCTGACTATACCGTTACAAACTCTGCTACCTGACGCCCCGCGCGAAGGTATTGTTATCAACCTCGCCGAACTGCGTCTTTATTATTACCAGCCGGGGACCAATTCGGTGACCGTTTATCCTATTGGTATTGGCCAGTTAGGTGGTGACACGCTGACGCCTACGATGGTAACCACCATTTCTGATAAACGCGCCAACCCCACCTGGACGCCGACGGCAAATATCCGCGCGCGATACAAAGCAAACGGAATTGACCTGCCTGCCGTTGTACCTGCCGGTCCGGATAACCCGATGGGCCATCATGCAATTCGCTTAGCGGCATACGGCGGCGTCTATCTGCTGCACGGCACCAATGCTGACTTTGGCATCGGCATGCGCGTCAGCTCCGGCTGTATTCGTCTGCGCGACGGTGATATCGAAACCCTGTTCCGTCAGGTAACGCCCGGAACTAAGGTCAATATTATCAATACGCCGATCAAAGCATCCGTTGAGCCTAACGGCGTGCGGCTAGTAGAAGTGCATCAACCGCTGTCCGAAAAAATCAATGACGACCCGCAACTGCTGCCAATCGTGCTGAATTCGTCCATGCAGACATTTAAAAATGCGGCGCAAACAGATAGCGCCGTCATGGATCATGCGATGGAGATTCGCTCAGGCATGCCGGTCGATGTGACCCGTCATCACGACGTTGCTCAACAGCCGATGTAAACTCCGCACATAAAAAAACCCCCGCTGGATTTTATTCCGCGGGGTTTTTTTATTTAACTCGCAGTGGCATTGCGATGGGTTAAATCTTATTTGTAGATAACAGCAGTCCCATGAAGGGTGTTAGGACCGGTAACGGAAGTAATACGGAAAGACTTCGCACCCATCTCATCGGCTTTCTGCGCCAGTTGATCTTCCAGTGAACCTAAGTTAGTCCCCGCATTCGCAGAAATAGTACCAACTTTCTCTTGACCCGCAGGTGTGGACTGAACTTCAACAGCGGCAAAGCTTGCAAATGACAGTGAGCTAAGAACAGCAGCAACAAACAGTGTTTTTACGTTTTTCATGATAGTGACCTTTAGCAGATGAATGGGTGTCGAAAAGATTAACTTAACGATCGATAGGTAAATCATAGATGTGATCCAGGTCACACGTCAATGTTTTTTTATAATGATCGTTATATAAAATATAAAGGTCTTATTTTTCATACCAATAGCTATAATTTATTTTTATCGTGAATCCGCTGGAGTGTGCAGTCGAATATTTTTATAATGGTTATTCAATAAACCCAACAAAGGTACATCGGCGCCATGACAACTGAAACGACAGGTTGTGCAAAAAAAAGCCGTGGCCGACCAAAAGTGTTCGACAGGGAAGCCGCGCTTGATAAGGCCATGACACTCTTCTGGCAGCACGGATATGAAGCGACCTCGCTCGCCGATCTCGTAGAAGCTACCGGCGCAAAAGCGCCCACGCTGTATGCGGAGTTCACCAATAAAGAAGGGTTGTTCCGTGCCGTACTGGACCGCTACATCACCCGCTTTGCGGCGAAACACGAAGCCCAGCTGTTTTGTGAAGAAAAAAGCCTTGAGTCCGCACTGGAAGACTATTTCACCGCCATAGCGACCTGCTTTACCAGCAAGGACACCCCGGCGGGATGTTTCATGATTAACACTTCTGCGACGCTGGCAGCCTCTTCCCGTGATATTGCGCACACGGTGAAATCCCGCCATGCAATGCAAGAACAGACGCTTACTCAGTTTCTTCATCAGCGTCAGCAACGTGGTGAAATCCCCGCCTACTGTGACGTGCAAAAACTGGCTGAATACCTGAACTGTATTTTACAAGGTATGTCGATCAGCGCCCGTGAAGGTGCAACGTTTGAAAAACTGATGCAGATCGCACGTACCACCCTGCGGCTGTGGCCCGAACTCGTCAAAGCTTAACCCTTTCCCGCAATTCCCCCACTGTACTAACACCCCCGGGAGCTGATAAAGCCCCCGGTTAGATTCCCGTTCCATTGCCCCTACATTTCTCATTGTTTTCATCGTGTTATCCTATCATTTTTTGTAAAAGGTATTGATAACGACAATTGTTATCAGCAATATTCGCATTTGTTTTAATACCTGTTTCACAATGTAACCATCGGTTTCTCTACCGCCATAACAAAAACAGATCGACTCTTTTTAAAAGGAATACAAATGAATAAGCGTCTCTGGGTGCTCAATCCTCTCCTGTTGTCTTTAACCCTCCCGGCCATTGCGGCTGAGGAAGAGAACCTTATCGTCAGCGCCAACCGTAGCCAACGCACCGTGGCAGAAATGGCGCAAACGACCTGGGTTATTGAAGGAAGCGAGATTGAACAACAGGTTCAGGGGGGGAAAGAGTTCAAGGATGTTCTTGCTCAGTTAATCCCAGGAATCGATGTCAGTAGCCAGGGGCGTACAAACTACGGCATGAACATGCGTGGTCGCGCCATTGTCGTGCTCATTGACGGTGTCCGTCTGAACTCCTCGCGAACCGACAGCCGTCAGCTTGACTCCATTGACCCGTTTAACATTGCGCACATTGAAGTCATTTCAGGCGCAACCTCACTTTATGGCGGTGGCAGTACCGGCGGATTAATCAACATCGTCACCAAAAAAGGCCAGCCGGAGCGTGAAGTAGAACTCGAACTGGGGAGCAAAAGCGGCTTCAACAACAGTAATGATCATGATGAACGCGTTGCCGCGGCGGTGAGTGGAGGAACAGATCGCGCTTCCGGGCGTATGTCCGTCGCGTATCAACGATTTGGCGGCTGGTATGACGGTAATCACGATGCCCTGCTGCTGGATAACACCCAAACCGGGCTACAGCACTCCGATCGTCTGGACGTGATGGGCACCGGGACGATTGAACTTGACGACAACCGTCAGTTGCAACTGGTTACACAGTATTACAAGAGCCAGGGGGATGATGATTACGGGCTGGATCTCGGCGAGAACATGTCCGCCGTAACCGGAAACGGTAAAGCTTATACCAGCAGCGGACTGAATTCCGATCGTATTCCCGGAACCGAACGTCATCTGATCAGCCTGCAATATTCAGATGCGGATTTTTTCGGCCAGAACCTGGTCAGCCAAATCTATTACCGCGACGAATCGCTGAAATTCTATCCTTTCCCGACGCTCAGCAAAGGTAAGGTCACCAGTTTCTCCGCATCTCAGCAGGACACAGACCAGTTTGGCGCCAAAATTACCCTCAACAGCCAGTTGATGGATAACTGGGAGCTGACGTGGGGTATCGATGCCGATCACGAGACCTTCGATTCCAATCAGAAATTCTTCGATCTGGCCTGGTCCCTGCCCTCCGGCGGCATGGATAACCGCACCGCTTATACCACCGGGCGTTACCCCGGTTACAGCATCACCAACTTTGCGCCTTTCCTGCAAAACAGCTATGACATTAACGACATCTTTACCCTCAGCGGCGGCGTGCGCTATCAATGGACCGAAAACAGGGTTGATGATTTCGTTGGCTATGCTCAACAGCAGGGAATCGCGACCGGGCTTGCGAACTCTGCCGATACCATTCCGGGCGGCAAAACCGATTACGATAATTTCCTGTTCAACGCCGGTATCCTCGCCCATCTGACTGACCGTCAGCAAACGTGGTTTAATTTCTCTCAGGGCGTGGAGCTTCCGGATCCAGGGAAATATTACGGTAACGGCACCTATTCGCTGGTTGGCGATCATTACCAGCTCCAGCGCAGCGTCAACGTGGCGGATTCACGTCTGGAAGGGATTAAAGTTAACTCGTACGAACTGGGATGGCGCTACACCGGCGATAGTCTGCGCACGCAACTGGCCGCTTACTACTCGACTTCGGATAAATCGATCGTTATCAACCGCAGCGATATGACCATTAACGTTCAACCCGACGATCGCCGCATTTATGGCATTGAAGGCGCGGTGGATTATTTCATTGCGGATACGGACTGGAGCCTGGGCGGCAACTTCAATGTCATTAAATCGGAAGTGAAACAGAACGGTAAATGGCAAAAATGGGATGTGACTCTGGCCTCACCGTCGAAAGCAACCGCATGGGTCGGCTGGGCACCAGAACCGTGGACCTTGCGCGTACAGAGCCAGCAAACATTTGATCTGACCGACGCCAGCGGCAATAAGCTGGATGGCTATAACACCATGGACTTTATCGGCAGCTATCAGCTCCCGTTGGGTAAGCTGACCTTTAGCGTGGAAAACCTGCTGAATGAAGAGTACACCACGCTATGGGGACAACGTGCGCCACTGCTGTACAGCCCAACCTACGGCAGTCCGTCACTGTATGAATACAAGGGCCGGGGCCGCACCTTTGGTCTGAACTATGCCTTAACCTTCTGATAAAAAAAGCCCCCCAGCCTGAGCGAATGGGGGGCTAATGTTCAGGATAATGCTATTTTACGCTTTGTTATTCAGTACCAACTGTCCGTTGTTATCCAACGGAATTTGCGCGCCGGGGTCCTTATCCATACGGATTTTCCCCTGCTGATCGCCAATTTTGTACGTCACGTCGTAGCCCAGCATCTTTTCAGATTTGTCATACACCGTTTTACAACGCTGCTGTGTGGTGGTGTAAGTATCGTTTTCCTGCATCGAACCCTGAATCTGATTACCTGCATAGCCGCCGCCTAAAGCCCCGGCCACGGTGGCAATATCTTTACCACGTCCGCCGCCAAACTGATGGCCAATAACGCCACCCGCAACCGCACCCAATACGGAACCCGCAATACGGTTTTCATCTTGAACCGGCTTACGGTGCGTGACAGTTACGTTCCGGCACTCCTGACGCGGTGTTTTTACCGACTCTTTAATCGGTGTTGCAGAGACAACTTGCGCATACTGTGGGCCACGCTCGAAAACGTTCAGACTGGCCACTGCTGCAACACCCAGCGCAGCAGCTACGCCAATCCCTATACCCGCCAACATTGATTTATTCACGGGACTTCCTCCTTTTTTGCTATTAGCAACAACTTTGCAACAGAAGGTAAGGAATGCCAATCAGATTACGGATGAAAATAGCAGGATGGGGCACGAACGCAGGATGATTCGGAGAACTCTGAAGGAAGGCGCCGGATGCGTAAAATCATCCGGCGCCACAAGTCGATATTAATGCAGTTTCAGACGCGGGCGAATCACCCGGTTGATACTACCGACCAGCATCATCAGGCCGGTTTTGAAGTAGCCGTGTAAAGCAATCTGGTGCATGCGGTACAGTGAGATGTATACAAAGCGCGCAATACGCCCTTCCACCATCATCGAACCACGAGTCAGGTTGCCCATCAGGCTACCCACGGTAGAAAAGTTAGAGAGCGAGACCAGAGAGCCGTGATCTTTGTACTGATACGCTTTCAGTGGCTTGCCGTTCATCTGTGCCAGAATATTGTTCATCGCACAGGTCGCCATCTGGTGTGCTGCCTGAGCGCGTGGAGGCACAAAACCCCCTTCCGGGCGAGCGCAGGAAGCGCAGTCGCCAATCGCGTACACGTCAGGATCGCGCGTGGTCTGCAGAGTTGGCTCAACCACCAGTTGGTTAATACGGTTCGTTTCCAGACCGCCAATGTCTTTCATAAAGTCTGGCGCTTTGATACCCGCCGCCCACACCATCAGGTCGGCTTTAATGTATTCGCCATCTTTGGTGTGCAGTCCGCCTTCGTCAGCGCTGGTGACCATAGTCTGGGTCAGTACGCGTACGCCCAGTTTGGTTAACTCATTATGCGCAGCACCGGAAATACGCGGCGGCAACGCAGGCAGAATGCGCTCGCCAGCTTCCACCAGCGTAACGTTCAGCGCATCGTTGGTCAGCCCTTTGTAACCATAGCTGTGCAGCTGTTTTACCGCATTGTGCAGCTCAGCGGAGAGCTCAACCCCCGTCGCACCACCGCCCACAATGGCGATATTCACTTTTCCGTTAGCGCCCAGATTCGCGGAATACTTCAGGAACAGATTCAGCATCTCCTGGTGGAAACGACGCGCCTGATGCGGGTTATCGAGGAAAATGCAGTTTTCTTTCACGCCAGGGGTGTTGAAATCGTTGGAGGTACTGCCCAACGCCATCACCAGCGTGTCATACGGCACTTTACGCTCAGGAACCAGCAGATCCCCTTTCTCATCGCGCAGCTCAGCGAGAGTAATGGTCTTCGCTTCACGATCGATATCTATCACCGAACCTAACTGAAACTGGAAGCCATGGTTACGGGCATGTGCCAGATAGCTCAGCGCATCCACGCCTTCATCCAGTGAACCCGTCGCCACTTCATGCAGTAACGGTTTCCACAAATGACTGTGGTTTCTGTCTACCAGTGTGATTTTGGCCTTTTTCTTACGCCCGAGTTTTTTACCCAACTGCGTCGCCATTTCCAGTCCGCCAGCACCGCCGCCGACAATCACGATCCTTTTCAATGGTGTAGTCAACGTGACCCCCTCAAATTTATTAACCAATTGTTAATTAAAAGTTATTTATATAGCTCTTAATTAACAACAAGTTACAGTAATGAAAATGTTCTTCGAGAGTGAGAATAACACGAACGGTGCATTGGTCATACCAAAATTGATGTGTATCAAGTTTTGATGCTGAAAAGATAGACAACCGGAACTTTAAGAACAAAAAAACCAGCCCGATGGCTGGTTTTTTACGCACTCAATAAGAATTAACCTAACGTCTTGAACGCTTTGATGCGCTGCAAATGCGGAGAGATATTCTTAAACTTATGCGTCTGCTCTTCGTCCCAGACTATCTCGTAAAAGTGATGCAGCTCTTCCGACGAACGCTGGCTATTGAGCGCTTCATCATGACGCGACAGGATAACCAGACAGCGATCGCGATTCTTTTCGCGGAAATTGGTCACGCATTTTGTTGCGATGTCTGCATACTCCTCAGGTCTGTCAACTTTGCCTTCCATGTTCTCATACGGGAACAGGTTAGGATTAAACACTACCTGACGAATATCACACAGAAAACCAATCCGTTCAGCCCAATATCCCCCGAGCCCCACACCACAAATCAGCGGACGGTCATCCACATTCAGCTGTAGCATTTTATCCACTTCTTTTAGCAGATGCTGCATATCATGTTTGGGATGCCGCGTACTGTAGCTAATCAGCCTGACATCCGGGTCGATGAATTGCAGCTGCAACACCTTCTCATGGTTGCCCGGGCTGTTAGAGTCAAAACCGTGTAAATAGATAATCATCGCATCCTCGCCAAACTTGCGTTAATGACCTGCTTTCTCTTCCTGCCAGCGCTCATGAAGCTGGTTTAGCTGAGCGCTTACCGTCTTCCAGCGTGCCGAATCCATCAGTTCCTGACGTGAAAATGAACCTTTATGATACAAACGTGTAACACGTTCTGCATTGATCGGCGACAGATTATCTAACACACTGACCGCTCCCTTACGATTATTGCAGACCAGGATCATATCGCAACCTGCATCCAGCGATGCCTGTCCACGCTGGGCATAGCTTCCCATAATCGCCGCCCCTTCCATCGACAAATCGTCGGAGAAAATGACACCATCGAAGCCAAGCTCCTGGCGCAGCACCGTTTTCAGCCAGTGAGGTGAGCCACTCGCCGGACGCGGATCTACATCACTGTAGATGACATGCGCAGGCATAATGGCATCCAGTTTGTTCTCAGTAATCAACGTCTGGAACACGGACATATCTTTCGCACGAATCTCGGCTTCTGAGCGAGGATCGGTTGGGGTTTCTTTGTGTGAATCCGCCGTCACGGCCCCATGACCAGGGAAATGTTTACCGGTCGTTTTCATGCCTGCGGCATGCATACCGTCAATGAAGCGGGTCGCCATCGCCAATGCTTTTAGCGGATCGGCGTGGTAAGAACGCTCGCCGATTGCGGCGCTGATATGGCCCACATCCAGTACCGGTGCAAAGCTGATATCAATGTCCATCGCGATCATTTCGCTGGCCATCAACCATCCGGCGTCCTGAGCCAGTTTGCCGCCCTCTTCCAGACCGTGCAGCGCGGCAAACGATTGAGCCGCAGGCAGGCGAGTAAAGCCTTCTCGAAAGCGCTGTACGCGTCCGCCTTCCTGATCTACCGCCACCACCAGATGGTTACGTGACGCAGTCCGGATTTGTCGCACTAATTCACGCAGCTGTTCCGGGTCATGATAATTTCGGGTAAAGAGGATCAACCCACCTACCAGCGGATGCGCCAGAATCTCACGCTCTTCTGCGTCCAGCTCATACCCTTCGACATCCAACATTACTGGGCCCACACTGCTCTCCTTATCCTTTCATTGTTAGCTGCCGCCAGGTTTCATCGGCCAGCCTGATAAATTGTCTATCACCGGTTTGCCGCCAGCGATACTCAAACCACCCCGCCTTCAGCATCATTATCCAGGGTTGCCATTGTCTGACTTGTCGCCACAAAACGTCTGGCTCAATGTGCGCTCGTTGAGCGTAGGTGCTAACCAGCTGTTGGTGCTGGGATTCATCGCTGACCCATACCGCCGCCAGCTCCAGGGCAATATCACCGTCTCCGGCGTATTCCCAGTCAATCAGCCGCAGCCCTGAGGCTGTGCGTACGATGTTGTCACCGTGAACATCCATATGCAGCGGCCCCAGACGCAAAGGTCGAGGCTCACCTCGTTTCCTCAGCCGCTTCAGCGCGCGCAGCCAGCATGGTGTACGACGCGCCGGATCGCCACACTGCCAGTACTGTTCAAGTAGCGGCAGCAGGCTGATTCGCCAGCCCAATCGGGGTTGCTGGTGCAGATGATACAGTAAGCCTGCGAGTTCGTCGGCGTCCGGTAATCTGGATTCTACCTTACCGTGAAAAAACTCGACGGCCATCCACCCACGCGTATAAAAATGAGGACGTGGCGCAAGGTTTTCTGGCAGGTGTTTTAACGCATGATATTGGCGTAAGAAATGCGATTCCGGCGCATCAGGGTCGTGATGACAACGCAGTACCAGCCGGTGAGAATGATGCTCAATGATGCAGCTCCCGCCGCTCAGGCCAGTTTGGCTGGCTGCGACGGGATGATACTGCGGGAAATAGCGCGACAACACTTCGCCGCGCGTGAGTCTGTTATTGTTGCTGAACGGCACCTTTACCTGACCAGATTATCTCGCCAGTTTGTACCAGCATTAATTGCATTTGCAGCGCAGGCGAATTGACGTTGCCGGATGCGCTGGAATAAAGCACATACTGCGCGCCAACGTTACGGGCGATACCAATCGCTTTACTGCGCGTTCCCAGACTATCGTTCGGCGACAGACCTAACTGCTGCTTGGCGACTGCCAGTTGCTGAGCGGAAACCAGAGTAAACTTACCGTTATTCGCCAGAGCATTACGTAAGGTTTCGGTGGCTTCACCCGCGTTCAGCGAGCCGTTGGTGCGGTTATTCACGCTATCAACCAGCAGAACGCCGCCCGCTTTTACGCCGTCAGCCTGCAGCATTTTTCCGACCATCGGCTGCATAGCCCCGTTCCAGTCATAATGACGTTGACGTGGCGTCGGCTGCGCCGTTTGGTCCTCGTGCTCAATCGGACCCGGCTGCTGCGGTATGGTTGGCACCGTTGGCACTACCGGCACCGGCTGTTGCGGCTGCACAGGCTGTTCCGGCACCGGCTTGACTTCCTCTACCGGTGCGGGCTCTCGTTGCACCACACAGCCAGAGAGAAACATCGCCAGCGCGGCAACCAGTGCGTAGCGATTCATTTTGATCATCAAGATTCACCCCTTACAAATAAAGATAAAGTCTAACCTTGTGCGCCCCCAGAAAATTGGCGCTGCCGTACAGCGTCACCGACGAATGAGCCGGAATAGTCACACTGCGTGGCGCTTCCAGAGGATGCATTTCCAGTCCTCTGGCGTCATACCAGTAAAACCGATAATGAACGGTGACGGGTTCTTGTCTTTCGTTATAGAGTCGCGAGGATGCCGAGGCCTGAATATCAGACGTGGTTAACGTGGGCTGTTCTGCTGTTATACCTGCCGCCAAAATCGTTGACTCCATCACCAGCGACTGTTCATCACTTACCGGAATTTCTGGGTGTGTTCGACAACCCGCCAGTAGCAGCAAGCCCAGTGAAAGTACAATGCATCCTCTGATCATGCCTACAGACCTTTATGCGCGAGCATTGGGCCAAGCGCACGGCCACCCAGCAGGTGCATATGAATGTGATACACCTCCTGACCCCCGTGGCGGTTGGTGTTCATGATTAAGCGGTACCCATCTGCAGCAATGCCTTCCTGCTCAGCAATTTTCGCTGCAACGGTGATCATGCGGCCCAATGCCTGTTCATGTTCAGCCGTCACATCGTTGACGGTTGGGATCAGGATGTTAGGAATGATCAGAATATGCGTAGGTGCCTGAGGGGAAATATCACGAAACGCAGTGACCAGTTCATCCTGGTATACGATATCCGACGGAATTTCACGACGAATAATTTTGCTGAATATAGTTTCTTCTGCCACGACGTTTTCCTTTTTTCATTAACAGCCCAAGCGTTTTGCCATGCTACGCCGGGTAACTCTGCGAGTATAGAGTATGAGCGAGTTACTCACGCTCTTTCAACTTTAACCCTCGATTTTTTAAGCGAAAACCCCAGTCAGTGCTGCTCTTATAACCATTTCCCTGCGCTATTGCTTAAGCATAGTACTGAAATCCTATTTCATTTATGCCCAAAGCGGTTTACACGTCAGGCATCAATGCGTGGCCGTTACCTTCTCGTCAGGGCGTATAACGGCTACATGACGATATCGGCCTCCCCGGCCACCACCAGGCGCAAGAAATCGTCCCGCCGATGGTTTTTAATTTTGGGGTTCCATGCCACACCAATGTTCCAGCGAATTTGTTTTTCAGCGAGCATCAATAGTCTCGCTTCGGCAGGCAAAAAATGCCGGACACTTGTGGGTAAAAAGGCGACTCCGTTCCCCCCGGCAACCAATGCCAATAGCGTAGTCATGTCATTTGTTACAGAGACCGGTTCAGCGCTAAGTTGGATGCTTTGTAGAAAGAGTGAGGTTTGTTCCGCAAGACATGGGCTGGTTGATGGATCCAACTGGAGTAAGGGATATGCCGATAGCGCACTCTGAATAGTCATGCTTTCCATATAACCCTCCATCGGAACAGCAAGAGCCAGCGTTTCCTCATAAAAAATATATGAAGCCAGGCCTTTACTGACCGGCATCCGGACAAAACCGATATGCAAGCGTCCTTCCAACAACATTTTCATCTGAGCGCTGGAGGGAAGATGATTAATAACCACTTCACACTCGGAAAATTGCTGATGGAATTGATTTATCCACTTAGGTACTTGCTGAAAAGAGGAAAGACCAAATCCCATAAATAACTTTTCACGATTTCTGGTATTTATTTCTTTCGCATAGTTTAGAAATTCAATATGGGATTGTAAAAGTTCATTGGCTTTTGAAAAAATCTGTTGACCAAATACTGTCAAACTCGCGCCATGGCGTCCGCGCAAAAAAAGCTCACCACCGGTCAAATGCTCCAGCGTTTGTATCTGCTTTGACAGTGCTGGCTGAGTCAGGAAAAGTTCCTTTGCAGCATTGCTATAACTTCCTTTTATCGCCAACGTAACAAAGGCACGCAGCAATTTCATATCTATTCCTTTCATTTATCGAACCTTGAAAAAAATGGAATTATACAAATACCTATAATAAGCACATGATAGCAAAGCATGGCAATAAATAAACATAACTCTCCATAGAGAAATCGCAAAAAAAATTACGCCCATTATTTTAATGATAAAAGAATATAAATATGCCAAATGTAGCTGTGTTAACAAATGATCTGCAATATGAATTTACATATAAAATAACCTATTCGGCTCAGGAATTAGAACAAAAATTGACTGCATTTAATCAGTTTCTTGACGGCATCAGAAATCAAAACCAGGCAGTCATCCATTTGCAGTTAATAAATGATCCTGCCGATCCCGCAGTACAACGGCGCTATAAAAATCGCGATGCAGGTATTCCCGCCCTCGCAGGACGACCTGAAAACCGAATAATCGACAGTATTTGCGCCCCCTCCGATCTCATCGTAGTAAAAGGCAGAGATAGCGGTTTCTTTAATAATAATCTTGATGAAACACTGCAAAAACTGGGTGTAAAAACGGTCATCGTGACCGGCTTACAAACGCATGTTTGCGTACAAACCACGGCCGCAGATGCATTTTTCCGCGGATACAATGTTTGGGTGCCGGAAGATTGCGTATTTGCCCCTTCTGCCGATGATACCACTCGCGCCTTAGAGTGGCTTGCCAGCTATTGCGCAACCGTTGCCCCCTCGGCTGAGATTTTATCGCTGCTAGCAAAACATGATGATCTTCCTGAGCGCAACGAAAGGAAAACCGCATGAAAAGTCCATTAACACAAGCGATGAAACCAACAGATACCGTCGTTCTGGACCATGGCACGGGCGCTCGCCTGAGCAGGGAACTGGTCGAATTAATTGCGGAAATTTTGGGCGATACTTATCTGGGAACCATGGAAGACAGCGCGTTACTGGAGTTACCGTCCCGACAAATTGCATTTACTACAGATTCTTTTGTTGTCACTCCGCTTATCTTTGGCAATGGGGATATCGGTAAAATTGCCGTATGCGGTACCGTTAACGATCTTGCGGTAAGTGGCGCACGTCCGCTGTATCTGACGCTGAGTCTCATTATTGAAGACGGTATGCCCATATCTGAACTGAGCGCCATTATTGAGTCAGTTCGCGATACAGCCATTGCTGCAGACGTCAAAATTGTTGCCGGAGACACGAAAGTTGTCGGCAAGGGTGAGGCAGATCGCTTGTTCATCAATACAGCAGGCGTCGGCGTTATTGAGCGCGCCCCCGTTTCAATCAAAAACGTGCGCCCAGGACAAAAAATCATCCTCAGTGGTTTTATTGGGAATCACTCCATTCATTTGTTATCTCTGCGTGAAGGTCTGGGGTTTGAACGAAATATTCTCAGCGACTGCGCCCCTCTCAACGCGATGATTCACCAGCTTATCGATGCCGTTCCTGCCGGGAAAATTGCCTCGATGAGAGATGTCACTCGCGGTGGACTTTCCGCGGTACTCCATGAACATGCCCGTGCAGCAAAGCATGAAATGCGCTGCGAACGGCAATCTTTACCCATCCAGCCTGAAACGGCGATGGCGGCAAATATGCTGGGCGTCGATGTCATCAATCTTGCAAACGAGGGATGCCTTTGCCTGTTTGTCGAACCAGACAGCGCAGAAGACGTGCTCAGACTATTAAAGACGCACCCACTTGGCCAAAAAGCCGCCATTATTGGCGAGGTATTAGCAACGCCAGAAGTGAGAGTCAGCATGCTTGAGCAGGATGGAACCGTATCGACAATAGAGGAGCTCTATGGTGCAGAATTGCCACGACTCTGCTGAGCAAGGCGGCGCTCTGGAAACCCGACGTTACCGCATTTGCGGAATTGTCCAGGGAGTCGGGTTTCGTCCTTTTGTCCATCGACTGGCTCGCACCTTTGCCGCGACCGGCTGGGTTCTCAATGATTCCGAAGGCGTGTTACTGGAACTACAGGCTACATCAGACAATATCGCGCAGCTTATTGATGAGCTGGCATCTAACCCGCCGCCAATGGCCCGCATAAATGGTATTGTGGAGGTACCGCGAGAAAATTCGGATCAACGTTACGCAGAGTTTAGTATCCGTAAAAGCCGTCAGCTTGCGAAGATGGATACCATTATCCCGCCAGACTCAAACGTCTGTCAGGATTGTCTGAACGAAATGTTTGATCCGCAGAACCCGCGCTATCGGTACGCTTTTATTAATTGCACAAACTGCGGGCCGCGATATTCAATTATCCAGGCAATGCCCTATGACCGTTCACAAACAACAATGCAAGCCTTTGCAATGTGCCCGGCCTGTCAGCATGAGTATGACGATCTCGATAATCGTCGTTATCACGCGCAACCCAATGCCTGCCCCGCATGCGGACCAAAACTGGATCTGAGGTCGCGTAATGGCGAGACCGTAATAACAGATGATATCGTCAAATTTGCCATAGCAAGGCTACACGAAGGGGCGATTATTGCGATTAAAAGCCTTGGCGGTTTTCATCTGGTTGTTGATGCGAGTAATGAAGATGCGGTTTCGCAACTGAGGCAACGCAAACGTAGAGATGCAAAACCTTTTGCCATTATGGTAAGGGACGCGGACAACGCGGCACAAATAGTCCACGTCAACGCTCAGGAAAGAAAACACCTGGAAAGTGTAGAGCGCCCCATCGTACTGCTGCGTAAACGCCGCAGTACGATGCCGGAAATCATCGCACCGCATAATCCGAATATTGGCGTCATGCTGCCATCAACGCCGCTTCAGTATTTAATGCTAGAAGATGCCACAATGCCAGCGCTGGTGATGACCAGCGGCAATCTTTCAGGCCACCCTATCGTATTTGATAATGTGAGTGCAATTGCGCAGTTGGGCGAAATCGCGGACTATTTTATTCTTAACGATCGTGATATTCACACGCGTATCGATGATTCAGTGGTCCGCGTTATGGCTCATCGTAACCACCTTTCATTCCTGCGACGTTCACGAGGTTATGCCCCCTATCCTGTCCACCTTCCTTTCAACGTTGATCCGATCATCGCTCTCGGGGCGGAACTGAAAACCACCGTTAGCATTGCTAAAGGTAATAAGGTGTTTATGAGTCAACACATTGGCGATCTCAAAAATGACCTTACGTTTAAATCACACCTTGCGTGCGTCAATCACCTGCAAAAGCTCCTCGATATTGAGCCAACGATTGTGGCCTGTGACCTTCATCCGGCATTTCGCTCAACGCGCAATGCGCTGGAGCAATCGCAGCTGCGGGTTATTCAGGTACAGCATCATCATGCGCATATGGCTGCGTGTATGGCCGAGAACGGACTCAGAGGAAAAACAATTGGCGTAGTATTCGACGGTACGGGTTACGGCACTGATGGCACAATCTGGGGTGGCGAATTTCTTGTGGGGGATACCAGAAGCGTTGAACGTGCAGCACATCTGCGCCACATCGCTTTACCAGGCGGTGACAGCGCGGTTAAAGAACCCATCCGGATCGCTATTTCGCTATTAACAGAAATTTTCGGCGAGCATATTCCTGAATCCTCAATTCCAGGTCTAAGCACGTTGCCGGCTCAACAGCGTGACGTCTTCGCCAAAATGGCTATGCGCAGGATCAACACGCCTGTAACCAGCAGCATCGGTCGACTTTTCGATGGCATCTCCGCATTAATGGGTATTTGTACGCATATTGAATACGAAGCGCAGGCCGCCATTGAATTAGAAGCGTTGTTGCAATGCGATCTTCATATGGCGCAACCTTTTGCCTTCTCGATTGTGGAATCAGAAGACCATCTCGAAGTGGATTATCGCCCGTTGGTCCACGAACTGATTTCAGCACTGACAACACGGCCTCTCGATTTACCTGAGTTAAGCCGACGCTTTCATTCGACCATCGTAGAGATTATTACCGCGGTCTGCATCCGTTTGTCTGTGCACGCAAAAACACGGCAAGTGGTATTAAGCGGCGGGGTTTTTTGTAATGAGTTTCTTCTCATCAATGCTCTTGACCGATTACACGCGGCAGGATTTGAAGCTTACTGCCATCAACTTGTACCCACTAATGATGGAGGGATCTCTTTAGGACAAATTGCCGTCGCGTCCAGACTAAGTCAAACGAGTCAAACTAATAATAAGGAAACCGAGTATGCATAATATCACCAACAGAGCTGCCGCCGTGTTATTTGACATGGACGGTGTGCTTATTGATTCAAATGAGGTTATAGAAAGAGCCTGGCGCGAAACAGCAGATATGTATGGTAAGACAATATCTGAAGACGAGATTATCAAACATATCCACGGGCAACCTGGTCCACATACTATTCGGGCACTGTTCAGTGACCTACCGCTCGTGGATCAGCAAAAAGTTCAGGCTCATATTATTCATGTCGAAAACACGGCTTCCTACAACCCTATTCCCGGTGTCTCTGAGCTTATCACTGCGCTGGATGCAGCAGGCGTCCGGGTTGGTATTGTAACCAGTGGCTGGCGCGAGAAAATCGACCGTGTGACGGCGATGCTTCAGGTTCAGTCTTGCATTTCCGTTATTGTTGAACGCGATGACGTCTCCCGGGGAAAACCCTTCCCTGACCCGTATCTTCTCGCAGCCGAACGTCTTGATCTTCCTGCGGAGAAAACAATCGTCTTTGAAGATTCTAAAAGTGGCGTAACGTCCGCAGTTGCCGCTGGCGCGTTTTGCGTTGGCATCGGTGGCGTTGAATTGATTCCATGTGGTGCCAGACTTGCTATTCCAGACTTTACCGGTGTTGAGGTCATATCACGACTGGACGGAAACACCGCGATTTCATTTTGTCCGGACCACATTTTGATCATCGATAAAAAAGATATGTCTCAGGCATCAGAGTAGAATTAAAAGGATCACTAATGGAAGTCGCGCAAAAAGGGCGCTGGGCTGTTACAACATTATTTTCAGTGAATGGGTTTGTAACCGGTGCCTGGGCAGTACAAATTGCCCAACTGGTTTCACGCTTTCACATTACTGATAAAGTAATTGGCCACCTGATATTGATTTTCGGGCTTGGCGCATTATTTATGATGCCGATGTCCGGCATGGCCATGGAAAAATACGGCTCACAGCGTGTCGTGCGCATTTTTTCCATTGCGGCATCCGTCGCCCTTATTCCTGTTGGATTCGCACCTGATATCTACTGGTTAGCACCAGTGCTATTTTTGCTGGGTGCTATGATTGGAGCAATGAACGTCGCAATGAACTCGAATGCCGTGGCAGTCGAAAAAGCACTGTCACGCACGGTGTTATCTTCATGTCACTGTTTCTGGAGCATTGGGCTTTTCATTTCAGGTCTTATTGGGGGGTATCTGGTTAAGCAATTCGGCTTTCTCATGCACCTGTTTTTAATTAGTGCTATTTCCTTAGCGATCACGCTGTCGGTATATCCACATATCATCAAAGATAAATCGATAAAAATAAAACGGTTAATCAAAGGAAAGCAGCCACATCGCTCATGCACGATCTACTTTATAGGCGTTATTGCCCTGCTCGCCATGATCCCGGAATGTGCTGTTGTGGACTGGTCGTCACGTTATTTATTGAAAAATCTCAATGCGACTACAGAAACGGCAAGCCTTTCCTTTGCCTGCTTTGCGGGAACAATGGCAATCTTTCGCTTCATGGGAGACTTCATTCGTAACCGCTTTAATGCCATTCTCGTGATGCGCTCATCCAGTCTGTTAGCTGGAATTGGGCTGCTGGCAGCCGCAATGGCTAGTCATCCCTGGCAAGCCACCGTTGCCTTCGCTATTGCCGGTATTGGCATAGCCAATCTGGTACCGATTGCTTTTTCCGCTGCGGGAAACCAGCCTGATATCTCGACCAACACGGGAATGAGCATCGTCACCACGATCGGTTATCTGGGTACGCTACTGGCCCCTGCACCTATAGGCCTGGTGGCTGAAATCACAGGTTTTCCTGCTGTATATACCGGGATGGCCGCCATGTTGGGCATGATTATGCTGCTTGCTCCCCTGATTAGGGTAAAGGCCAGCGTCAAATTTGATGCCAATTTGACGCGTTGAAAACAAAAAGCCTGCTTAGTTTCCTAAGCAGGCTTCTTAAATATGGCTCCTCTGACTGGACTCGAACCAGTGACATACGGATTAACAGTCCGCCGTTCTACCGACTGAACTACAGAGGAATCGTAGTGGAGGCTTATCTTAGCGGCGAAAAAATTTTTGTCAAACCTCATTTCTTCGAATGCGAATCAATTGATGCTTCTCTCGACAGTTTGTTGCATTTACAGACATTTTAAATAGAAAAAACTTTGCAGCTTTTTTGATTCTCCCTCATCATTTGAAATGAGGTTTCAACTTTCTTCGTTAAGGTCCACTTTGAACGTCTCCGCTGCCTTACGCCAGGTCGCTTCCCGCACGCCCTGGTATGCCAAACGCAAGAGTTATAAGGTTCTCTTTTGGCGCGAAATCACTCCGCTGGCTGTCCCCATTTTCCTGGAAAACACCTGTGTGCTATTGATGGGTGTTCTGAGTACCTTCCTGGTAAGCTGGTTGGGAAAAGAAGCAATGGCCGGTGTCGGACTCGCCGACAGTTTTAATATGGTCATCATGGCATTTTTCGCCGCCATCGATCTGGGTACCACCGTAGTTGTAGCATTTAGCCTCGGGAAACGAGATCGTCGACGGGCCAGAGCCGCAGCCAGACAATCGCTGGTGATCATGACAATTTTTGCTACCGTGCTGGCAGCGGTCATTCACTATTTTGGTCAACAGATTATTGACGTTGTCGCAGGTGAAGCAACGCCAGACGTTAAAGCTTTGGCACTTACCTATCTGGAGCTGACGGTGCTCAGCTACCCGGCGGCAGCCATTGCGCTGATCGGCAGTGGCGCACTACGTGGAGCCGGAAATACTAAAATACCGTTGTTGATAAACGGCGGTATGAACATCCTGAATATCATCATCAGTAGCATCCTGATTTACGGGATCTTTTCCTGGCAAGGTCTGGGATTTGTGGGAGCAGGCCTGGGACTGACCATTTCGCGCTACATCGGGGCGATTGCCATCATCTGGGTACTGATGATTGGTTTTAACCCCGCGCTGCGAATTCCCTTCAAAAGCTATTTTAAGCCACTCAATCTCGCCATTATATGGGAAGTGATGGGGATCGGCATTCCGGCAAGTATCGAGTCGGTGCTGTTCAACGGCGGTAAACTTTTGACGCAGATGTTTGTTTCAGGCATGGGAACCAGCGTTATCGCCGGGAACTTTATTGCATTTTCTATCGCCGCGCTTATCAATTTACCGGGGAATGCTTTAGGTTCCGCGTCGACAATCATTACCGGCAGGCGTCTGGGAAATGGCCAGATTGCCCAGGCTGAAATCCAGCTACGGCATGTGTTCTGGCTGTCGACGATTGGGCTAACGGCAATTGCCTGGCTAACCGCACCTTTCGCCGGGGTGATGGCCTCATTTTATACCCACGATCAGGATGTAAAAGAGGTCATAGTCATCCTGATTTGGCTCAACGCAGCATTTATGCCGATATGGGCAGCCTCCTGGGTGTTACCAGCGGGCTTTAAAGGTGCGCGAGATGCACGTTTTGCTATGTGGGTATCGATGCTGGGCATGTGGGGCTGCCGCGTAGTCGCGGGCTACACTCTGGGTATCGTATTAGGATGGGGAGTTGTCGGCGTTTGGTTAGGTATGTTCTTCGACTGGGCCGTGCGCGCCGCGTTATTTTACTGGCGTATGGTCACAGGCCGCTGGTTGTGGAAATACCCACGCCCCGAACGCGAAAAGTGCATAAAACAACCGGTTGCGTCTGAATAATCGGCGAAATGAGGAATATTTCAGCAAACGATCGCATTTATCCATTCAGGCTTTGACAACGCTGAGCGGCATCGCTAATATTCGCCTCGTTCAAACGATTCCTCTGTAGTTCAGTCGGTAGAACGGCGGACTGTTAATCCGTATGTCACTGGTTCGAGTCCAGTCAGAGGAGCCATATTTAAGAAGCCTGCTCAGGAAACTAAGCAGGCTTTTTGCTTTTCTGCGATCCCATTAGCCAGGTAGAGCGCTTCACTTCACACCCAGGCTTTTCCATACTGGCGACGATAGAAGCCCGTTTCTCACGGGCTTTTATTGTTAAATCTGATAATCAATCACCGCTTCATCTGGCTCCATCGCCTGACGCTTAATTTCATCGACGGATAACCCTGCGTTGCATAGCTCGATGAATCGCCAGACGTAGTTGCGCTGCAGTTGTCCGCGTTTAAGCCCTAGCCAAACGGTATTTGCATCAAACAAATGCCGGGTATCCAGACGGGTTAACGTCCCCTCTTCCTGCTCGCCGCTGGATTGCTCTGCCACCAGCCCAATCCCCAATCCCAGTGACACGTAAGTTTTAAT
The DNA here is from genome assembly GCF_004322975.1 of Citrobacter sp. ABFQG. Taxonomy (NCBI): domain Bacteria; kingdom Pseudomonadati; phylum Pseudomonadota; class Gammaproteobacteria; order Enterobacterales; family Enterobacteriaceae; genus Citrobacter; species Citrobacter sp. ABFQG. The sequence continues at coordinate 2,647,302 of NZ_CP036435.1, read as the reverse complement.
CACATCCGAGTCCTGGGCACTGAGAATAATATCAGGTATCAGCCCCTTGCGAGCAAACGCCTCATCGATGCGGGAACGCCCTGTAATCCCCTGACGATAGGTAATTAACGGCCAGTGAGCGATGGACTCCAGCGTTAGCGGAGAAGCCTTCACTAATGGATGGTCCTGAGGAACAAGCAGGCTGTGGTGCCAACGAAACCAGGGAAAAGCCACCAACAATGGATCGCTGCTCAGCCGCTCACTGGCAATTCCGATATCTGCCCCGCCATTTTGTAGCAGGACATCAATCTCCTGTGGTGTGCCCTGAATAAGTTCCAGACGCACCTCAGGGAACAGCTCACGAAAGGCTTTTATCACCGCAGGCAAGCTATAGCGTGCCTGCGTATGCGTGGTGGCAATCGTCAAAACGCCGGACGTATCATTGGTAAACAGATCCGCCAGTCGACGAACATTGCTGGCCTCATTCAGAATACGTTCGGCAATGATCAGCAAGGCTTTACCCGGTTCAGTCATGCCCAACAGGCGTTTACCGCGACGGATAAAAATTTCGATGCCAAGTTCATCTTCAAGTTCACGAATGTGTCGGCTGACGCCCGACTGCGAGGTGTACAGTATATTCGCGACCTCCGTCAGGTTGTAATCCTGACGGGCCGCCTCGCGGATTATTTTGAGTTGCTGGAAATTCACGTTTCACTCCGGGCACATCAGACATTACGCTATTGTTAAAGTCTGATGCCCGGCATAACAAATAATAAAAACCTGCATCTTATTCCTCGCGGGAATAAGGTTTAGCTGACCAGCTGCAGTTCGCGATTTTCCAGCGCCGGACGGCTAACCAGCGATAGCAGGATCTCCTTCACTGCCTGCGCCTGGGGCGATAAGCTCCCTCTGGCTGATACGTTCAACGATAATGGCAGATTCATCGATGGGGTTGTGATGCGCGCCATCCAGCCGTTCGCTGCATTGCATAATGAACGGGCGGCCGACTCGGGCAACACTGTGACGCCCATACCACTGGCAATGGCGGCCGTCAGGGTGGAGATAGACTCAATTTCGCCAATCACTTTAGCCGTTAAGCGACGTAGCGAAAAAGCTTCATCCACGCGCAGGCGAACCGCGCTGTAATCCCGTGGCAAGAATAAATTCATCTGCGCCACCGCGGCTAAATCGACGCTTTGCCCCGGACACTCACGCGTGCCGACCAGATACAGATCCTCTTTAAGCAACGGTTGACTGCTGATGCCCGCCACGGGTGAACGCTCATAGAGCACTGCCATATCTAATTGCCCGCTGAGCAGCTTGTCATTCAGCACTGCCCCACTGTTTTCATGCAGATAGACCTGCACATCAGGCAGTTCGGCACGTAGCGTCTGTAATAACGGCATGGTAATGGATGACGCTGCTGTCCCCGGCGCAAGGCCGATAGAGACCAGGCCTGTCAAGGTCTGTCCCACGTTATTAACCGCAAGTTGCGCTTGTTCACACTGACGTAAAATCGTCCGGGCGTGGGTATATAACACTTTTCCTGCTTCCGTCGGCGTGACGCCACGCTTGGTACGAATCAGCAATTGTTGATCAAGCTCACCTTCCAGCGTTGCGACCTGCTGGCTCAGCGCGGGTTGCGCAATGTGCAATACTTCCGCTGCCTGGGTCAGGCTACCAATATCGACGATTTTCACGAAATATTTCAGTCGTCTAAAGTTCATTTTGCCTCCTGTCGGAATACCAGAACCCGTGCTGGCAGTCATTGAATTCAGGATTGCAAGATACTTGCCACTTTCGTCTAAAACGGTGTTTTATGGTTAAAGCCGCACAAAGTCAGGAGTAAAAGCGAAGGAAGATCATTCTGCACACCTAAATATCTCATTCAGGCTGCCCTGGAAGAGGTAGACACGCACCAGAATGGGGCAAAAGCATAAAAAGACGGAAAGATCGCCGCTTTGCTGATTTTGTCAGCAAACGAACACACAAATGTATTTACCCCTTTGACAAGCCTCACCACCCTCGCTAATATGCGCCTCGTTCAAACGATTCCTCTGTAGTTCAGTCGGTAGAACGGCGGACTGTTAATCCGTATGTCACTGGTTCGAGTCCAGTCAGAGGAGCCATATTTAAGAAGCCTGCTCAGGAAACTAAGCAGGCTTTTTGCTTTTATGCTATTGCTCATTGCGCATATCAAAGCCACAGCTCAGTCTGGCCAACACTTCATTCATAATGACCGCAGGTATTTGTTCCAGGCGCTTGCCGTTCCGAGGTTCCATATCAATAGTTCTGGACTGATCACGGCGAATAACGCCCGTCGTTTTAGTGCCCGCATCATCCAGTTAAACGCTAAAACCAGCAGCACGAGCAAAGTTTCCGTCACCTGTGACAGGAACAACAACAAATTGAGGTGTCCGATTCTCGCTCACAGCAGACTTTAAACTCACCCAGTACGTCCGATCTGTGCCAGGAGCGGACGTTGTTTTTGATAGCTATTAAGCTATGAATCACTGTTAATCTGTAAATGATAAAATTTTTTATATTGCATCTTACTATTTCCTATATCTGATTGATAATAATATAAATTAAAGAATAATTTTTGCCAGGGCAAAACCGATTGGGACTGCAACTAATATAGAGATACAGCCTGGTAAAAAGAATGGATGATTAATTATCTTAGAACCATTCCACCGTTTACTTAAAAATGAGCCAGTATCATCAGTTGCAATTGCAAATGCAGTTGTTGGGTAAATGTTAGTGAGATAGAGTGCACTAACAGCGACGAAGCTGGCTAAAATAGCATCAGCGCTAATACCAATAGAGGCGGCAATAGGCATCAATAAAGCACATGTTGCGCCCTGACTGAATAACATTGCGCTGGTACAGAAAAAAACTACCGCCAGTAGCCCCGGATACATACGTAACATATCACTGGCTTGTATTTTTATCTCATCGATATGTGCGCCAATAAGCGTACTGCTTAACCACACAATACCTAACACCACAACCAGTGATTCAGCACCAGATTTAAATATAGGTGTATTCTTCAGTTCTTTCATATCAAGTTTACAGATAAAGACAATTAATGTAGAAACAACAAACATGGTGATGATTATTAGATCACGAGAATTAATCGCATGCCCAATAACCGATTTAAACAGCAACATACAAACTACAAATATAACACCAACCAAAAAAATGATTACCGAAGATTTAGCCCCTGAGGGAACTCCGTTGTTGATATGCTTATTTATAATAATTTTGTTTTCTTGCATAACTTTTTTACAAATGGGGTCATCAGCCAAATTTTCACCTTGTCTGCTGGCGATAAAAGCTGCAACCAGCATAGCAAAAAAAGCTGTGGGAAAAACAATCAACATAGCATCACCAAAACTGACTCCCATTACCTCAACAGTACCATACATAATTGCTGTAGCTGCAGAGATTGGTGAGGCTGTAATTCCTAACTGCGAAGCAACAACAGCTGAACTTAATGGTTGGCTGGGCCTAATACCGTTATCTTTTGCAACTTCCTGAATCACATTCATGACTGACATAGCGGTATATCCCGTACCGGAAAGTACCGTCAGGAAAAAGGTCACTGTTGGCGCAAGAATATTAAGATAACCTGGATTATTACGTAATAATTTCTCTGTCAGAGTTACTAAATAATCCATTCCGCCAGCCTGTTGCATTGCAGAGAGCGCTACAATGGTGGACAGAATAATGAGCATGACGTCGACAGGCGGAGTCCCTACCGGAACATCAAAAATAAAAACTGAAATTGCTAATCCAACCCCACCAGCAAACCCTACTCCAATTCCCCCCCAACGGGCGGCAACCATGATAGTCCCCAGCAATAAAACGACATGAAACATTACCATATAATTATCCTGTTTTTATATTTATTTCACGCGAAGTGGATGCCAAGGTAATGAATTTTTACATTCATTACCTCAAGTCAAAACTAATTATTTATTAAATCGGGTTACTACAAAATATTCATTTCTTTTTGATACCGCTTAATCACTGCTGTACTTTTTTGTGGGTCAGTCATATTCATTGGATCAAGCAAGTAATCTGCCTGTTCTGGTGTTAACAGATTTTCTGCTAACACGACCTGCTTTACACTGGTCTGCTGCTGAAATGCAGCTTTGGCGATCCTAGATCCTACCTGATAGCCAAATAATGTGGAGATGATAGTCGCAAGCGCTGTACTTTCCTCTGCATAACGGGCGCTCACTTTTTCGTTGATCGCAATATCCTTCAGGCACTTATCAATAAATAACGGTATCCCTTTACTTAATAATGAGCAGGATTCAAAGAGAACTTTTAACAACACAGGTTCCCACACGTTCAGATCAAGCTCACCGCCCTCCACAGCCATCGTCACAGTTACGTCATTACCAATCACCTGATACGCAATTTGATTTATCAATTCAGGTATTACAGGATTAATTTTTCCCGGCATAATTGAAGAGCCCGGTTGGACAGCAGGGACAATAATTTCATTAAACCCCGCTCTTGGTCCTGAACCTTGTATACGAAAATCGGTAGCCATTTTGGAGAGAAACGCAGCTATTTTTTTTAGCTGTGCGGAAAATTCAATATAAAAATCACCGTGCTGAAGACCGTCAAAGAAATCCGATTCTGGCGTGTATTTATCGCCAGTAATGATTTCCAGCCACTGATAAACTGCCGGGATATATCCTTCGTGAGTGGACAGGCCTGTGCCTATAGCTGTCGCGCCCAATGGTAAAAACAAAGCTTCTTCGCTTACTTCAGCCATTTTTGCTCTAAGTTTGCTGACCTGCGTGCGATAAGCGCCAAACTGCTGGCCAAACGTCATCGGCACTGCATCTTGTAAGCAGGTTCTCCCTAACTTCACCTTGTCAGAAAACAGAAAACTTTTTTCTGACAGTACCGCTTCAAGTTCTTCTAATTGAATTAACAATTGATTAATATTCATACGGCTGGTCATTTTCATCGCCGCAGGGATGACGTCATTCGTTGACTGCCCCATGTTAACGTGGGTATTTGGGTGAATCTCATCATATCCGCGTTTGCCAGTGATTAGCTCATTGGCCCGGTTTGCGACTACTTCATTCATGTTCATATTGGTTGAAGTGCCGCCTCCCCCCTGAAAAATATCAATAGGAAAATGGGCATCAAAATCACCGGCCATTACCTCTTTCAACGCAATAACGATGGCTGACGCTTTCTTTTCATCCAGCGCACCAATTTGTCTGTTAGCCTCTGCTGCCGCTTGCTTGATTGAGGCGATAGACCATAAAAAGTGTGGAATTTCTCCAGCTGTTTTTCCTGACACGGAGAAATTCAGCACCGCACGTTGTGTTTGAATACCATAATAGGCCTCATCTGGCACCATTAAAGTTCCTAATAGATCTTTTTCTTCACGCATATCCGTTTCTCTTGTGTATTAAGGTTGCCTATACATTAATTTAGCGATGTAACAGATAGTTTGAAGTAGCTCAAAGAAAAAATACCATTTAAAAGTTAAATAGATACTATTAAAAAATGTAATACTAAGGGGCAAAATGAAGGATATTAACTTTGATTTTAAGCAATTGCAGGCATTTTTAGCCGTGATAGACACTGGATCATTTACAGCCGCAGCAAGGAAACTGAATGTGACTCAGTCATCAATTTCGCAGCAGGTTGCAAACCTGGAGCTAGGATTAAATACTGCTCTAGTCAACCGTTCACAGCGACCAATCCAGATGACGATAGCCGGACAAGCACTCTATCCGTTAGGAAAAAAAATTATTGATAACGGCGTCCACCTGCAAGAACGTATCAATGCAATAAGCGACGGACATATTTCAAATCTGAAAATTGGGTTTGTGGATTCAATTAGCAAAACCGTTGGACTGGATATCCTGAAATTCCTGCAACCACAGGTGAAGCATATTTTTCAGGTGACTGGCACAGCATCCGGATTACTCCAGGCACTTAATAATGGGAATATTAATCTTGCTGTAACCATGCTGTATACTGAAATGCCACCCAATGTTAGAATGTACCCTTTGATTGAGGAAGAGTTTCTATGTATTTGCCCCAAAGCATGGCCGGAAACAGAGCTGGAAGAATTATGTAAACAGCGGAACTACATTGCTTATACCCAAAATACGCCAACGGGAATCCAGACACTTAACTGGCTGAAATGGCAAAACTTTTCCCCCACCATTCAGTTTGAAATGGACAATGCTGATGAAATATTGAAACTAATATCCTGTGGTTACGGGTGGACGTTAACGACACCGTTGTTCATTACTACTATTCCTGCTTTTTCTAACTCGCTGAAGATTATCCAGATCAAAAAGCGTAAAGAGCATCGCAAAATTGTTCTGCTGTGCAAGAATGATGAGTTCTCAGTTTTTTATAAAAATATGGCGTTTGAGATTCGTTCGATATTGGAAACGAAACTGGAGCAGGAGTTTTACAACCAACTGGATTTGGATGATAATTTGCCATCATAGATATGCACACGAACATAACAGATCTCAAATCCAATGTCCGCTCCTCGCTCACAGCGGACCTTCACCTCAGTGACCTAGTCCGCTTCGTGCCAGGAGCGGAAGTTTGCAACATGGTTTGTGCCCATTGAGTAGAGGAATTTCGTGCATATTTAAGCTGAATACTGGGCGTTACAAACACCCTCGCTGTGATTTTCTCAGATGAGGATATAAGTGGTTTAAATGCAAAATCCCTAGCCCTTGAATGTCATTAACGATCTATTTGTAATAAAGAAGTGGTATATTCCTTAAAGCTTGAAATTATTTTATTAATTTCGATTTTTTCTATAGTTATATCTTCTATAACAGGGTGCTTTATATCTTGCCAAACGCGTCTCTCACCATGTGAGACTAATTCAGATACCTTACCACCTAAGATTCTAACGAAATTTTTGTTCGAAACGGCAAAAAAACATGCTCCAGATTCTAAAATGATCGTGGGTGAAGCATTGAACTTACAAATTCCATCAGGATATTCATCCTCTGACGTGGGCTGTGGGTAAGCCATTTTATACAGATATTCAAAAGCTTTATCCGTAGATGCATTAAATATTTCATCATCACATGGCATAGCTATAAGAGCATTTTCAGAATCAATAACATCATCATAATCAACGAATAAGGTCGATGTGCGGATATCATTAGGATACATACTCCCGTTCAAAAAGAAATAAAAAAAACCATTTTTTATAGAATCGCCCCACTGCGGAACGTATTCAATCCAGATTGCAAAGCGATAGGGATCACCAAAAATCATAATATTCCTTTACCGAATAGTTGATCGATTTAGAGAAGTTCTGTTCGAAGCACATCAATGCTCTTAAGAATTTATGGTCTTTTTATATAGTAACCACTCATCCCAGGCATTTTTCGCATCAATATCGGGATAGCCTCGGCTTTCGATCATGTCCTTGGCAATCTCAGCAGGTAACTCAATAGCAGTAGCATCATCACGGATTGACTCAACATCCTCTCGTGTCAATTCTCGTCCGAAGTCCTTCTCTTTGGCTTCAAGCAGCACAACAAGGGCAGGAATAAACACAATAGCCATGATTTGCAATACTCCGTAAATGATTAAATTTAATTCATTTTGGCATAGATATCATGTCAATACATACCTTATAGCCACTGCATAACTGGAAAAATTTTATGTTTGAGTTCGTTCGTGAGGTGTAAACGTCCGCTCCTCGCTCACAGCGGACTTTTCTATCGCCGCTGATGTATTAATCAATGGAGAGCAGGCCATATTTATAATATAAATTGACGGGTACGCTGAATTTTACAGGAACATCTCCGATGAATATTGCCGCCTCAATTGCCCTTTTGGGCGCCTGCCCATTTGTGAGTCTGGCGGCAGTACCAGTGACCTTTTCCGAAACTGTCCTGGATGCCGCTGGACCAAAAGGGCCTTTAAAAGGCACATTACTCACCCCGAATTCAAAACCAACAGCCGTTGTTCTTATCGTTCCTGGCTCCGGGCCGACCGATCGGGATGGAAACAACCCGCTTGGAGTGAATGCATCGCCTTACCGACTTCTTGCTGAAGGCCTGGCGGCTAAAGGCTTTGCGACGCTTCGTATCGACAAACGTGGAATGTTCGCTAGCGCAATGGCCGTAGAGGATGCCAACGCGGTGACGATTGCTAACTATGTTGACGACGTTCGATCCTGGGTAGACGTGCTTAGACGTCACATGCACACTCCCTGTATTTGGGTTTTAGGACACAGCGAAGGGGGCGTAGTCGCACTTGCCTCGGCTCAAGAAGAGGATGTGTGCGGCGTGGTTCTTATCGCAACGCCCGGGAGACCGATGGGCGAGGTGTTGAGGGGGCAACTTAACGCTAATCCGGAAAACGAAATGCTATTAAAGCAGGCACTGCCGATAATTGATGCCCTGGAGAATCGGCGGCGAGTCGATATTACGAATATGCACCCAGCACTACAAAGTCTCTTTAATCCTGCGGTTCAGGGGTTTTTGATCAATGCGTTTTCATATAATCCGGGTCATCTCATTTCGAGTATCTCCAAACCCGTGTTAGTGCTACAAGGGCAACGCGACCTCCAGGTGGAAGAAACGGATGCAAGACTGCTTAAGGCCGCGAATCCTCAAGCGTCCCTGGTTGTACTGCCCAATATGAACCATGTTATGAAAGAGGTGACTTCGGACGATCGCAAAGCGAATATCGCAACATACGCTGAACCCGCGCTCCCCTTAGCTCCCGGTTTAATCGACTCGATTGAGCATTTCCTGATCCGCAACTCACCTTTTCCCGAAAAGTAACAGCTGCTCCACGCTCACAGCAGGCATGGTCAGATGTCATTCCAACCGTCACATGCCTTAAGCAGACTCCCTCTTCCCCTTCCGATATCCACCTCAGAACATTTTTATAAATAACAACGCATTAAGAAGTTCAACGTAATACAATTATATTTCCAATTGTAATGATAACCATTCTCATATTACTATAATCGCGTGATAATTAACTTTTGATACATTCCGCATGTCTGACCACGCCACTACCACTGCTTCCTTTACGCTCGAGTCGCTTTATGGCGCACATCACGGCTGGCTGAAAAGCTGGCTGACGCGCAAACTCCAGTCCGCCTTTGATGCAGATGACATTGCCCAGGACACTTTTCTACGGGTAATGGGCAGCGGGCCGCTCTCGACGATCCGCGATCCGCGTTCCTTTCTGTGCACTCTCGCCAAACGGGTGATGGTCGACCTGTTTCGCCGAAACGCGCTGGAAAAAGCCTATCTGGAGATGCTGGCGCTTATGCCGGAAAATCTCGCGCCTTCGCCCGAGGAACGCGAGAGTCAGCTCGAAACCCTGCAACTCATCGACAGCATGCTTGACGGGCTGAGCGGAAAAACACGCGAAGCGTTTCTCCTTTCGCAGCTGGATGGTCTGACCTACAGCGAAATAGCGCTAAAGCTCGGTGTTTCGGTCAGTTCAGTGAAAAAATATATGGCAAAGGCTATCGAACATTGTCTGCTGTTTCGTCTGGAGCACGGTCTGTGAACGCTTCTATCACCGATTCTCGCCGTCAGGCTTTGCGCTCGGCATCACACTGGTATGCTGTATTGAGCGGCGAGCGTGTCAGCCCACAGCAGGAAGCACGCTGGCAACAATGGTATGAAGAGGACAAAGATCATCAGTGGGCCTGGCAACAGGTTGAAAACCTGCGCAGCCAGCTCAGCAGCGTTCCGGGCGATATCGCCAGCCGGGCGCTGCACGATACGCGTCTTACCCGTCGTCATGTCATGAAAGGGCTACTGCTGCTGCTCGGCGTGGGCGGCGGCTGGCAGCTCTGGCAATCTGAAGCCGGAGAAGGTCTGCGCGCAGACTACCGCACCGCCAAAGGGGCTGTCAGCCATCAGCGGCTGGACGATGGCTCGCTGCTGACGCTCAACACGCAAAGCGCCGCGGACGTTCGTTTTGATACGCGTCAACGCGCTGTCCATCTCTGGTACGGCGAAATTGCTATTACTACCGCAAAAGACGCGCAGCAGAGACCTTTCCACGTTGTGACCCGCCAGGGCCTGCTCACCGCGTTAGGCACAGAATTTACCGTCTACCAGCAGGACAACGTAACACGCGTTACCGTTCAACAACACGCGGTTGAAGTCTTACTGGCAAACCGTCCGCAGGAAAAACGCATCGTCAGCGCTGGCGAGAGCCTGCAGTTTAGCGCGTCTGAATTTAGTGCAATTACCTCAGCGGATGATGAAAGCGCCGCCTGGACGCAGGGCATTCTGAGCTTTAGCGATAAACCTCTGGGTGAAGTGATTGCCACGCTGAGCCGTTATCGCAACGGCGTGCTGCGTTGCGATCCGGCGGTGGCCGGGCTGCGCCTGAGTGGCACTTTCCCGCTGAAAAATACCGATGCGATTCTGGATATTATTGCCCAGACACTTCCAGTGAAAATTCAGACTATTACGCGATACTGGGTCAATATTTTGGCACTGTAAGAAAAATAATTCTCATTTTCATTGTCCTTTTTCCCCTTCTCATTCGACTCATAGCTGAACACAACAAAAATGATGATGGAGAAGGTATGACGCCTTTACGCGTTTTTAGCAAAACAACACCTTTGGTTAACGCCATTCGCCTGAGCCTGCTGCCGCTGGCTGGGCTCTCGTTATCCGCTTTCGCAGCGCAGATTGATATTGCACCAGGCTCACTCGATAAAGCGCTAAACCAATATGCCGCACGCAGCGGAATTACCCTGTCTGTTGACGCCAGCCTGACGCGCGGCAAACAGAGTAACGGTCTTCACGGTGACTACGATGTTGAGAGTGGTTTGCAGCAGCTGCTGAACGGTAGCGGCCTGCAGGTGAAACCACTAGGTAATAACAGCTGGACACTGGAGCACGCACCAACACCGCAAGAAGATTCCCTGACCGTGGTGGGCGACTGGCTGGGCGATGCGCGCGAAAACGACGTATTCGAACATGCCGGCGCGCGTGACGTTATCCGCCGTGAAGATTTCGCCAAAACCGGCGCGACGACCATGCGCGAGGTGCTGAACCGCATTCCTGGCGTTACCGCCCCAGAAAACAACGGTACCGGTAGCCACGATCTGGCGATGAACTTTGGTATTCGCGGCCTGAACCCGCGCCTGGCCAGCCGTTCAACGGTACTGATGGACGGTATTCCGGTGCCGTTTGCCCCTTACGGCCAGCCGCAGCTTTCCCTGGCACCTGTTTCGCTCGGAAATATGGACGCCATCGATGTGGTGCGCGGCGGCGGTGCTGTGCGTTACGGGCCGCAGAGCGTGGGCGGCGTGGTGAACTTTGTCACCCGCGCCATTCCGCAAGACTTCGGGATCGAAGCCGGCATGGAAGGCCAGCTCAGCCCAACGTCCTCACAAAATAATCCCAAAGAGACGCACAACCTGATGGTGGGCGGCACGGCGGATAACGGTTTTGGTACCGCCCTGCTTTACTCCGGCACGCGCGGCAGCGACTGGCGCGAGCACAGCGCGACGCGCATCGACGACCTGATGCTGAAAAGCAAATATGCGCCGAACGACGTGCACACCTTCAACAGCCTGCTGCAATACTACGACGGAGAAGCCGACATGCCCGGCGGCCTGTCGCGCGCGGATTACAACGCCGACCGCTGGCAGTCCACGCGCCCTTACGATCGCTTCTGGGGGCGCCGCAAACTGGCAAGCCTCGGCTATCAGTTCCAGCCGGACAGCCAGCATAAATTCAATATTCAGGGCTTCTACACCGAAACCCTGCGTAGCGGCTACCTGGAACAGGGCAAACGCATCACCCTTTCACCGCGTAACTACTGGGTACGCGGCATTGAACCGCGCTACAGCCAGAGCTTTATGCTTGGCTCTTCCGCGCACGAAGTCGGAGTGGGATATCGCTATGTGAGCGAGTCGACGCATGAAATGCGTTATTACACCGCCACCAGCAGCGGACAACTCCCGTCCAGCGCTAGCCCTTACGATCGCGACACCCGTTCCGGTACCGAAGCGCACGCCTGGTATCTGGATGACAAAATCGACGTAGGCAACTGGACGATCACACCGGGTATGCGCTTTGAACATATCGAGTCATACCAGAACAACGCCATCAAAGGCACGCATGAGGAAGTGAGCTACAACGCCCCACTTCCGGCGCTAAACGTGCTCTATCACCTGACTGACAGCTGGAATCTTTATGCAAACACTGAAGGCTCATTCGGCACCGTACAGTACAGCCAAATTGGCAAGGCTGTGCAAAGCGGCAATGTGGAACCGGAAAAAGCGCGAACCTGGGAGCTCGGAACCCGATACGACGGTGGCGCGCTGACCGCGGAAATGGGGCTGTTCCTGATTAACTTTAATAATCAGTACGACTCCAACCAGACCAACGACACTGTAACCGCACGGGGTAAAACGCGCCATACCGGGCTGGAAACCCAGGCCCGCTATGACCTCGGCACGCTGACGCCAACGCTCGACAACGTTTCGGTCTACGCAAGCTATGCGTATGTGAACGCCGAGATCCGCGAGAAAGGCGACACCTACGGCAACCAGGTGCCGTTCTCGCCGAAACACAAAGGCACATTGGGCGTGGACTATAAACCGGGTAGCTGGACCTTCAACCTGAACAGCGATTTCCAGTCCAGCCAGTTTGCGGATAACGCCAACACCGTGAAAGAGAGCGCCGACGGCAGCACCGGCCGCATCCCGGGCTTCATGCTCTGGGGCGCACGCGTAGCTTATGATTTTGGTCCGCAAATGGCAGACCTGAACCTGGCGTTCGGCGTGAAAAATATCTTCGACCAGGCGTACTTCACCCGCTCTTATGACGACAACAACAAAGGCATCTACGCAGGCCAGCCGCGCACTCTGTATATGCAGGGGTCGTTGAAGTTCTAATTCACACCGATTTCGTAGGCCGGGTAAGCGCAGCGCCACCCGGCTTTCAGGAGCACCGATGTTCACATTTATCCGCACACTTTTCGCCGCTCTGCTGCTGGTCACCAGCCACGCTTTTGCAGCCACGGTTCAGGACGAACATGGCACCTTTACGCTTGATAAAACGCCACAGCGGATAGTGGTACTGGAGCTGTCGTTCGCGGACGCGCTGGCTGCCGTCGATGTTAGTCCGATCGGCATTGCCGACGATAACGATGCCACGCGCATTCTTCCTGAAGTTCGCGCCCATCTGAAACCCTGGCAGTCTGTCGGCACGCGTGCGCAGCCGAGTTTAGAAGCCATCAGCGCGCTGAAACCGGACCTGATCATTGCCGACAGCAGCCGTCATGCGGGTATTTTCAGCGCCTTACAGCAAATTGCACCGGTGCTGCTGCTGAAATCTCGCAATGAAACCTACGCTGAAAATCTTCAGTCTGCGGCCATCATCGGCGAGATTGTGGGCAAAAAGGCACAGATGCAGTCACGCCTGGCGAAACACAAACAACAGATGTCAGCGTGGGCCAGCCAGTTGCCAAAAGGCACGCAGGTGTTGTTTGGTACGTCCCGGGAGCAGCAGTTCAACCTGCACACGCAGGAGACCTGGACCGGGGGCGTCCTGACCTCTCTGGGGCTGAAGGTACCTGCGGCGATGGCGGGTGCGTCTATGCCGTCCATCGGCCTGGAGCAGTTGCTGGCGCTTAATCCTACATGGCTGCTGGTCGCACATTATCGCGAAGAGAGCATCGTCAAACGCTGGCAGCAAGACCCGCTGTGGCAGATGTTAACGGCTGCGCAAAAACAGCAGACGGCGTCGGTCGACAGTAACGCCTGGGCGCGGATGCGCGGCATTTTTGCGGCCGAACGTATTGCCAGCGACACGGTAAAAATCTTTCATCACCAGCCTTTATCCGATGTGAAATGACAGTTCTCAGACATCCGGCACTGCAATGGGGGCTGCCCCTTGCCGCGCTTATCGCAATTTTCTGGCTGAGTCTGTTTTGCTACTCGGCCATTCCTGTTTCTGGCGTTGATGCTATTCGCGCCCTGCTGCCGGGCCATACGCCGACGCTTGCACAAGCGCTGGTGCAAAACCTTCGTTTGCCGCGAAGCCTGGTCGCCATTCTGATCGGCGCAAGCCTGGCTCTCGCGGGAACGCTGCTGCAGACCCTGACGCATAATTCAATGGCCTCCCCTTCACTGCTCGGCATTAACAGCGGCGCGGCGCTGGCTATGGCACTGACCAGCGCGCTCAGCCCCGTGCCCGTTTCGGGTTACTCCATCTCCTTTATCGCCGCCTGTGGCGGCGGCGTAAGCTGGCTGCTGGTGATGACCGCAGGCGGCGGATTTCGCCACACCCAGGACAGAAACAAACTGATCCTCGCGGGCATCGCGTTCTCGGCGTTTTGCATGGCCCTGACCCGCATCACCCTGCTGCTGACGGAAGATCACGCTTACGGCATTTTATACTGGCTCGCGGGAGGCGTATCCCACGCACGCTGGCAGGAGTTCTGGCAGCTTTTCCCGGTGGTGGCAGTTGCTATACCGGTGGTGTTGCTGCTGGCCAATCAACTGAATCTGCTTAACGTCAGCGACAGCACCGCCCGCACGCTGGGGGTGAATCTGCCGAAGCTGCGTTTAATCATCAACATTCTGGTGCTGCTTCTGGTCGGTACCTGCGTCAGCGTGGCCGGCCCGGTGGCTTTTATCGGTCTGTTGATGCCGCATCTGGCTCGCTTCTGGGTAGGATTCGACCAGCGCAAGTTCCTGCCGATGAGCATACTGATGGGCGCCACGCTGATGCTAGTGGCGGATGTTCTGGCCCGCGCGCTGGCCTTCCCTGGCGAATTACCCGCGGGGGCTGTGGTGGCTCTGATTGGTGCGCCCTGCTTTGTCTGGCTGGTCAGGAGGCGTGGTTGAAAATTGTGTTAGTCATTTTTATCGCCCTCGCACTGGCAGGATTTTCGCTGTTGTCTCTACAAATGGGGGTGATCGCCGTTCCCTGGCGCGCCCTGCTGACCGACTGGCAGGCCGGGCGTGAGTATCATTACGTGTTAACGGCGTACCGCCTGCCGCGACTGCTGCTGGCGCTGTTTGTCGGTGCAGCCCTCGCGGTTGCAGGCGTTCTGGTACAAGGGATCGTGCGTAACCCTCTGGCGTCGCCGGATATTCTCGGCGTAAACCATGCCGCCAGCCTTGCCTCTGTGGGCGCACTGCTTCTCGTACCGTCACTGCCGGTGATTGCTCTGCCGCTGCTGGCCTTTGCCGGTGGCATGGTGGGCCTGATCCTGCTGAGAATGCTGGCGAACACCAGCCAGCCGATGAAGCTGGCACTCACGGGTATCGCGCTGTCTGCCTGCTGGGCCAGCCTGACGGACTGGCTGATGCTTTCGCGTCCGCAGGATGTGAACAGCGCTCTGCTGTGGCTAACCGGCAGCTTATGGGGCCGTGACTGGAGCTTTGTGAAGATTGCCGTCCCGCTGCTGATGTTGTTTCTGCCGCTGAGCCTGGTTTTTTGCCGCGATCTCGACCTTCTGGCACTGGGCGATGCGCGCGCCACCACGCTCGGTGTGTCGGTGCCGCGTATCCGGTTCCTGGCTTTGCTACTGGCCGTCGCCATGACATCTACCGGCGTGGCCGTCTGCGGCCCGATTAGCTTTATTGGTCTTGTGGTGCCGCATATGGTGCGCAGTATTACCGGTGGGCGTCACCGCTGGCTGCTGCCCATATCGGCCATGACAGGTGCGTTGCTGCTGGTGGTTGCCGACCTGCTGGCGCGAATTACTCATCCCCCGCTGGAGCTTCCGGCTGGCGTACTGACCGCCATTATCGGTGCACCGTGGTTTGTCTGGCTGCTTGTGAGAATGCGATAAATGACATTACGAACTGAAAATCTGACGGTCTGTTACGGTACAAACAAGATCCTTGATGGCGTTTCACTCGCCCTACCAGCGGGGAAGACAACCGCCCTGCTCGGCCCTAACGGCTGCGGGAAATCGACGTTGCTAAACTGTTTTTCACGGCTGTTAGCGCCGCAATCCGGTGGCGTATTTCTCGGCGATAATGCCATCAACACGCTCTCATCACGCCAGCTAGCCCGCAGGCTGGCGCTGCTGCCCCAGCACCATTTAACGCCAGAGGGGATCACCGTCCAGGAGCTTGTTTCGTACGGTCGCAACCCGTGGTTGTCACTCTGGGGGCGTCTCTCCGTTGAAGACAATGCGCGGGTCCAAGATGCTATGCACCAGACCCGGATCCAACATCTTGCCGACCGACGATTAACCGATCTTTCCGGCGGTCAGCGCCAGCGCGCCTTTCTGGCGATGGTCCTGGCCCAGAATACACCCGTCATACTACTCGATGAGCCAACCACCTATCTCGATATCAATCACCAGGTGGAACTGATGCGGTTAATGGGCGAACTCCGGGCTCAGGGGAAAACGGTGGTCGCAGTGCTGCACGACCTTAATCAGGCCAGCCGGTACTGCGATCATCTGGTGGTAATGGCGAACGGACATATTATGGCGCAAGGCACACCAGAAGCGGTGATGAACCCTGGATTGCTGAGAACCGTATTCAATGTGGATACGGAAATACACCCCGAACCAGTATCTGGTAGGCCGATGTGTGTAGTGAGGTAAATGACACAAGCTGTAATGGTACCATGGTCTCAACAGGTCGCCTGTCATATCACTTGCGCTGTGATGACTTCACCCTGCCCAGGTAACATTTCAACTGTTCTGAGCTGAATAATATTGCAGCGTTCTGTCATCAATCATCATGCGTTTAGGACCAGTCAAAACCATGTTAATCATCGGTTCATAAATTGCAGACAGGCGGTGTTCAGGGATTACCCTCAACACCATAGCAACCCGTGAAATGCAGGTTTCGGTACGCTGATTATCCGTGGCTAATGCAAGTTCTCGTAACTTCGGTAATTTTTGCATTTAACGAGTGATAACACGTCGCTGTATGCACAGCAAGAGAGGCAGGATAAAGGAAAAGCGAAGAGGATGGAGAAACGGGGAGACGCGTTAATTCATCTTTCCGCTTAATATTAACGGGCGCCGGGTTGCTTCATGCCAACGTCCGCTGAGTGCCAAAAGCGGAAGTTAACTACGGATAAAATTCAGCGCCTCACACCCAGAGCCGCTGCATAACGGCAATAAGCTACACTTGTTCATTATTTCCAAAACCGGAAAGCCTTCTGCTGCTTCAACGGTGTGTATTTTACATCGCGCTGTTGGGGCATTTTGAACAACAACGAGCATGGCCCGCTAACGATGAAATTGATACTTGTTCGACACGCAGAAACAGAGTGGAATTTGGACGGAATTATTCAGGGGCACAGCGATAGCTCCTTGACCTGTCGGGGTTTGCGTGAAACATCCGTCCTACTAGCAGCGTTTAGTGCAAGTGAATATCAAATAGAGCGTGTTTACGCTTCTCCGCTTGGACGTGCCTGGCAAATGGGGCAAAGCCTGGCTGAACACTTTCGCTGTTCACTGACGGCTGAACCGGCCCTTAAAGAGCAGGCCTTTGGTCAGTTTGAAGGTATGCCGTTAGAACTACTCAGACAAAAACATCCGAACGATTCAAATGCATTATTCAGGCTTGATGCAGAGTATTGTCCACCTGGGGGGGAGTCACTGGCGCATGCTTCTCAGCGAGTTATGCGTTTTTTACAAAACCTGGAAGATACTTCATCACATCAACAAACAATATGTATTGTGTCTCACGGGCATGTCAGTCAGGGCACTCTGGCAATTCTTAAAGAAGGGACTGTCAATAGTTTCCCTCGCTATGCTCACCCCAATGCAAGTTATTCTGTTATCGACCTGATTAATGGAAAATGTATCGGCCTAAAGTGGGGGATTGCTACACATTTACGTCACCTGAATTAGTGGTCACCTTGCAATCATTGAACACCCATCCTGCCAGAGCCATCATTATTATTTAAGCACAATGTCAGCCCCTCGCTCAAAGTTGCCCCTCAGCTCCACACCAGGTGTTGAGTAAACGCATCCGTGTAAGTGCACAATTTTCATGTGCCACTAAAGCAGTGTGTTCCCATCGACATTCAGTCAGCTTTATACGCCTGCCACTCGCGCCAGACATTCTCAGGATCAATATCGCGGTAGCCACGCTCTCTGATTATATCCTCGGCTGCTTCGGCCGGCAGGCGGATGGCTGTAGCACCATCGCGAATGGACTCAACCTCATCGCGGGTCAATTCCCGTCCTATGTCCTGTTCTTTATCAATCAGGACTACGATCAACGCAGGGATAAAAACAATCTTCATACTGACAAGCCTCTGAAATATTCGCATCCCACTGTATCACCGACAGTTTTGATATCATTCAGTAATCGTCAATTTATTACCAGGACGGGAATCATTCATGACATTACAAATCCGTGACGCCACACCGGCCGACGCGATGTTGCTTAATGCGCTGGGCTACCGCATCTACCGCGCACATTTTGAACAAAAGGTACTGGAGCTTCGCTTATATGTCCACGGAGATAACGGGCTTGCGATTCGTGCTTATGAGCGATGTGGTTTCACTGAATCTCCGTATACCATTATGAAAGTGGGTTTATAGCTTCCCCAAATACAGTAATCCTAATGCTCCGCCTGAAATCAGAATACTCCTGACAGGCCAAGATTCCACCAGATTCAGATTTTTCATTCATCTTATTTTTCATGTTGCCATCAGATGAGGGAGATAATCGTTTTCACTTCCCGTCTGTCGCGGTAATCTCATAACGGTCGTTAATATTGCGACTGCAATGTGTGTAACCCAACTCAAATACTAATAACTAAAAAACAGTACAGACAGGATAACTATGGATTCCACCCTCACCTCCACGGGTCCCCAACAGGACGCCTCTTCGCTTAACCGCGCACGACGCGCTGCGCTTGGCAGCTTCGCGGGTGCCGTGGTCGACTGGTATGATTTTCTGCTTTATGGCATTACTGCCGCACTGGTCTTTAACCGCGAGTTCTTCCCGCAAGTCAGCCCAGCGATGGGGACACTTGCCGCATTTGCTACCTTTGGCGTCGGATTTTTGTTCCGTCCGTTAGGCGGGGTGATCTTCGGCCACTTCGGCGATCGTCTGGGCCGTAAACGTATGCTGATGCTTACCGTCTGGATGATGGGTATTGCCACTGCGCTGATCGGGATTATTCCCTCTTTTGACACCATTGGCTGGTGGGCTCCCGTTCTGCTGGTGACGCTGCGTGCTATTCAGGGATTCGCCGTTGGCGGTGAATGGGGCGGCGCAGCGTTGCTCTCGGTCGAAAGCGCGCCGAAAAATAAAAAAGCCTTCTACAGCAGCGGCGTTCAGGTTGGTTACGGCGTCGGACTGTTACTTTCTACCGGTCTGGTCTCGCTGATTAGCTCGCAAACCACCGATGAGCAGTTCCTGAGTTGGGGCTGGCGTATTCCATTCCTGTTCAGCATCGTGCTGGTATTGGGCGCGTTGTGGATGCGTAACCGAATGGATGAATCGGCCGAATTCGAACAGCAGCAGCAGGCACCGCAACCAGAGAAAAAGAGACTACCGGTAGTCGAGGCATTAATCCGTCATCCAGGGGCGTTTTTGAAAATTATCGCTCTGCGCCTGTGTGAACTGCTGACGATGTATATCGTCACCGCGTTTGCCCTTAATTACTCCACGCAGAATCTGGGCTTACCTCGCGAACTGTTTCTGAATATCGGGTTGTTAGTTGGTGGACTGAGCTGTCTGACCATCCCCTGCTTTGCCTGGCTCGCCGACCGCTTTGGTCGCCGGCGCGTTTACATTACTGGCGCACTGGTCGGGACGCTTAGCGCATTCCCGTTCTTTATGGCGTTAGAAGCGCAATCCATTTTCTGGATCGTGTTCTTCGCGATTATGTTGGCCAACATTGCACACGATATGGTGGTCTGCGTACAGCAGCCTATGTTTACCGGTTTGTTTGGCGCAAGCTATCGCTACAGCGGCGCAGGCGTTGGTTATCAGGTAGCAAGCGTAGTTGGCGGCGGTTTTACCCCCTTCATTGCTGCTGCACTGGTAACATTCTCCGGCGGAGACTGGCACAGTGTAGCCATTTATCTGATGGCGGGTTGTCTTATTTCCGCGACTACAGCATTGCTGATGCGGGATAAGCAGCACGGTTAAGCCCGGGTGCGGAGGCCGTCCGGTCTTCGCGCAATCTTCCTCAACGTCTGACTTTTGTTTCACATTCCTGTGACATACTATCGGGAGAGCAGTACATCTGTGGAACAAGGAGACAGACATGAACAATAAGGGCTCCAGCCTGACCCCAACTCAGGCACTGGATAAACTGGACGCGCTGTACGAGCAGTCGGTTAAAGCACTGCGTAGCGCCATTGGTAAGTATATTGAAACAGGGACGCTCCCTGATGTAATCGCCCGCCATAACGGTCTTTTTGTTTACCCATCACTGTGTGTCACCTGGGATGGCATCGCCACCAATCCCCCGAAAACCCGAGCCTATGGGCGTTTTACCCATGCGGGCAGCTATACCACTACGATTACCCGTCCGTCGCTTTTTCGTCCGTATCTTGAAGAACAGCTCACGCTGCTGTATCAGGATTATGATGCGCATATCTCCGTCGAGCCGTCGCAGCATGAAATCCCCTATCCCTATGTGATTGACGGTTCAGAACTGACGCTGGATCGCTCGATGAGCGCCGGATTAACGCGCCATTTCCCCACCACTGAATTGTCGCAGATTGGTGACGAAACGGCAGACGGGATTTTTCATCCGGCGGAATTTTCTCCGCTGTCTCACTTCGATGCCCGACGCGTGGATTTTTCGCTGGCGCGACTACGTCATTACACGGGAACGCCGGTTGAACATTTTCAACCTTTTGTGCTGTTCACCAACTACACCCGCTACGTCGATGAGTTTGTGCGTTGGGGTTGCAGCCAGATCCTCGACCCGGACAGCCCATATATCGCGCTCTCTTGTGCGGGCGGGATCTGGATCACCGCCGAAACCGAAGCGCCAGAAGAAGCCATCTCCGATCTCGCCTGGAAGAAACACCAGATGCCCGCCTGGCATTTAATCACGGCTGACGGTCAGGGGATCACGCTGGTCAATATCGGCGTTGGCCCGTCTAACGCCAAAACCATTTGCGATCATCTGGCCGTACTGCGTCCTGACGTCTGGCTGATGATTGGTCACTGCGGTGGTCTGCGTGAAAGTCAGGCGATTGGCGACTATGTTCTGGCCCATGCTTATCTGCGTGACGACCACGTGTTGGATGCCGTACTACCGCCGGATATTCCGATTCCGAGCATTGCGGAAGTACAACGCGCCCTGTATGACGCCACCAAAGAAGTCAGCGGTATGCCCGGTGAAGAAGTTAAACAGCGCTTGCGTACCGGTACTGTCGTCACCACCGACGATCGTAACTGGGAGCTACGCTATTCCGCTTCTGCGCTGCGTTTCAACCTCAGTCGCGCGGTGGCTATCGATATGGAAAGCGCCACCATCGCCGCTCAGGGATACCGTTTCCGCGTTCCGTACGGCACGCTGCTGTGCGTTTCCGACAAGCCGCTGCACGGTGAGATCAAACTACCTGGTCAGGCCAACCGTTTTTATGAAGGTGCTATTTCTGAGCATCTGCAAATAGGTATCCGGGCTATCGATCGTCTGCGTGCTGAAGGCGACCGACTGCACTCCCGTAAATTACGTACATTCAACGAACCGCCGTTCCGTTAAGACCTGAAGGTTAACTATGCACATCTCAACTCCTCTTTCCGCCCTGCGCAACCTGCTGATAGCGCAGGGGCTGGATGGCATGATTGTTCCGCGCGCCGACGCTCATCAAAGCGAAGATTGTACGCCGCATGACAATAAACTGGCCTGGCTGACCGGATTTAGCGGTTCTGCCGGCCTCGCGTTGGTCCTTCGGGATCGCGCGTTAATGTTTGTCGATGGACGCTATCAGGTCCAGGTACGCAATGAAGTCTCGCTGGATGATTTTGAAATTCATCATTTACACGATGAACCGCTGGCCGACTATTTGCAGTCTCACGTTGCAGCGGGTACACGTATCGGCTTTGAACCACTGCTGATGGTCAACAGCCAGTTTGAAGCCTTGTCGGCAACTCATTGCGAGCTGGTACCTCTTGAGCAAGATCCTTTTGACCAGGTGTGGCTTGACCGACCGGCAGCCCCCTGCGGCATCATTCGTGAAATGCCCATTGAAATCAGCGGGGAAAGCAGCACGCAAAAGCGTGCCCGCGTCGTGGAACAACTCGCTCAACATGAGACTGACGTACTGGCAATTACCCTGCCGGATAACATTGCCTGGCTGTTGAATGTACGCGGTTCAGATCTGGCTATGGTGCCAGTACCGTTTTCGTTTGCCCTGCTCCATCGCAGCGGTGAGCTGGAATGGTTTGTGGATAGCAACAAAACGCAGCAACTCCCCGTATCACTGCTAAACACGCTCACGCTGGCCCCGCAAGAGAGTTTCCTGGTACGTTGCCAGCAACTGGCCAGTGGGAAACGCTTCCTGGTCGATAAAGACTACGCCCCGGTTGCGTTGCGTTTTGCCATTGAAGAACACGGTGGCAACGTCTTATGGGCCCCTGATCCCATCACCTTGATGAAAGCCCACAAAAATGACGTTGAACTGGCGGGCTATCGGGAATGCCATGAACAAGATGGCGCTGCCTGGGTTAATTTCCTTGCCTGGCTGGCCCATGAAGTCCCTTTGCGCGAAGCGGCTGGCAATCCGGTCACCGAACTGGAAGCCCAGGCGAAGCAACTGGAATTTCGCCAGCAGCAGCCGGGATTTATTGAGCAAAGCTTCAGCACGATATCGGCCTCTGCCAGCAATGCGGCGATGTGTCATTACCACTCCAGTGAAAAAACCAATACGCCAATTACCTCGCAGGCCATGTATCTGAATGATTCCGGCGGCCAGTACCACAATGGTACGACGGATACGACGCGTACCTTCGCGTTTGGTCCACAGGATCCGCAACGTCGTCTGCATTACACCGCCGTGCTGAAAGGCTTTTTGTCGCTTATTTCACTGCAGTTTCCCAGCGGCACTCAGGGCCATCAACTGGATGCCTTTAGCCGTCGGGCGTTGTGGGATTTAGGCCTGGATTTTGATCATGGAACAGGACACGGCGTAGGCCACCAGTTGCTTATCCATGAACAACCCCATCGCATTGCCAAGAAAGTAAACCCCTGGCCTCTGGTCGCGGGCAATATCATCACTATCGAACCGGGTTACTATCTGGCCGGGCAATATGGGATCCGTATTGAGAACCAGGTGGAAATAATCAACAGCCGCCCTGGCTTCTGTCGTTTCTCAACGCTGACGCTGGTGCCGATTGATTTGAACCTGGTTGAACTGCATCTGTTGAGTGAAGCTGAAAAGCAATGGATTGATGATTACCACCAGCAGGTCAGAGAGACGTTATCCCCTCGCGTGAATGCAGAGGCTCGTCCGTGGCTGTTCGCCGTCACCGCGCCGATTCGCGTTCAGGCTAATTAATGCAATAAAAAAGGCAGCCCGTAGGCTGCCTTAGTTCTCCCCAATTTCTTACTGCTTAGCTGTTACGGATGTACTCATCCATTTCAGTTTTCAGGTTATCGGACTTAGTACCGAAAATCGCCTGAACACCGGAACCAGCTACCACAACGCCCGCCGCACCCAGTTTCTTCAGGCCAGCCTGATCCACTTTAGCAACGTCAGCCACGCTGACACGCAGACGAGTGATGCACGCATCGAGGTTAGTGATGTTTTCTTTACCGCCGAATGCAGCAACCAGAGCCGGAGCCATTTCACCGGTCGCACCTGCTTTGCTGTCTTCAGTAGCATCTTCACGACCCGGAGTTTTCAGGTCCAGCGCTTTGATCAGCACACGGAAGATGGTGTAGTAAACAATCGCATAACCGATACCGACAATCGGGAACAGCCACAGTTTGCTGCTGTTACCGGAAAGAACGATAAAGTCGATCAGACCGTGGGAGAACGACGTACCGTCACGCATACCCAGCAGGATACATATCGGGAATGCCAGACCAGCCAGAATCGCGTGGATGATGTACAGGATCGGCGCCACGAACATGAAGGAGAACTCGATCGGCTCGGTAATACCGGTCAGGAACGAGGTCAGCGCCGCGGAGATCATGATACCGCCCACTTTCGCGCGGTTTTCTGGTTTAGCAGAGTGCCAGATAGCGATAGCAGCAGCCGGCAGACCGTACATTTTGAACAGGAAGCCACCGGACAGTTTGCCCGCAGTCGGGTCACCCGCCATATAGCGAGGGATGTCGCCGTGGAACACCTGACCTGCAGCGTTGGTGTATTCACCGATCTGCATCTGGAATGGAACGTTCCAGATATGGTGCAGACCAAACGGCACCAGGCAGCGTTCAATGAAGCCATAGATACCGAACGCCACGACAGGGTTCTGGTATGCAGCCCACTGGGAGAACGTCTGAATAGCAGTACCGATTGGCGGCCAAATGAAGGACAGAACCACACCGGTGAAGATAGCAGCCAGACCAGAAATGATAGGAACGAAGCGCTTACCCGCAAAGAAGCCAAGATACTCAGGCAATTTAATACGGTAGAAGCGGTTGAACATATACGCTGCAATCGCACCGGAGATAATCCCTCCGAGAACACCCGTATCAGCAAGGTGTTTAGCTGCGATCTCTTCAGCAGGTAAATGCAGAACCAGCGGCGCAACAACAGCCATGGTCTTAACCATGATGCCGTAAGCAACAACGGATGCCAGTGCAGATACACCGTCATTATTAGTGAAGCCTAACGCAACACCGATAGCAAAAATCAGCGGCATGTTCGCAAAAACAGAACCGCCCGCTTCTGCCATTACGTGCGATACAACGGCTGGCAGCCAGCTGAAGTTAGCGGAACCGACGCCCAGCAGGATACCTGCAATTGGGAGTACGGATACCGGCAGCATCAGCGATTTACCGACCTTTTGCAGGTTAGCAAATGCATTCTTAAACATAATTAGGAGTGCTCCTGAGTATTTGTGCTTTTCTACGTTCTCACGCATTAGCGAGGGGGGAGAACCTCGCCGTGTACAGGGCATCTAAGTACCCTTTATTTATTACACAGAGTAAAATAATTCAGTTTGTTTTTGTTTGACGGCTATCACAGTTCAGTCGTGAATGGCCGCAAAATCCGCACATTCCGATAAAATGCGTTTCTGAATGTGTCAAGCTGGTTATTCACCGCCCATTTTGTGGCGGTGAACTTTACTCGCATTAGTGATTAATTACGAGCTTTAAAAAAAGTCAGTTAACGAACAGATTGCAGGCGAGAAGCGTCGATGTGAAACAGGCGGGCAAAGTTATCAGTGGTTGCCTGCGCCAGTTCTTCAACGGCAACACCTTTCACTACGGCCATGTACTCTGCAACGTCACGAGTCATGGCGGGCTGGTTCTCTTTTCCACGATGCGGTACAGGCGCAAGGTAAGGAGAATCCGTCTCGACCAATAACCGGTCCAGAGGAACATAGCGGGCAGCATCACGGAGCTGCTCTGCATTTCGGAACGTGACGATGCCGGAAAACGAGATATAGAATCCAAGGTCCAGTAATTTGCCCGCCGTTTCTCTGTCCTCTGTAAAACAGTGTAGTACGCCGCCACAATCCGTCACTTTTTCTTCGCGCAGAATAGACAGCGTGTCGGCTCGCGCATCGCGGGTATGCACGATAACTGGCTTCTGTAACTCACGGCCGATCTGAATATGGTGGATAAAAGATTCCTGCTGGCGCACCTTTGTTTCCGGAGTGTAAAAATAGTCCAGTCCGGTTTCTCCCATCGCCACAACCCCCTCTTCGGCGGCAAAACGACGCAGCTCCTCAACATCATAGGTTTCATCCTGATTTAACGGATGCACGCCGCAGGAAAAAACCACATTGTCACGCTCACCAACCAGTTCACGCATACTGCGGTATCCTGGCAAGGTGGTTGCAACGGCAAGACAGAATTTCACATCGCGTGCGGCCGCTTTCGCCAGCACGTCGTCCACGTCCTTATGCAGAGATTGATAATCCAGGCCATCAAGATGGCAGTGTGAGTCGACTAAAAACATAATGTCTCTCTCAAAGATGGGGAACAGGCAGTACGGTGCCTGGTTGCAGGTAATGCTCAATACGAAGAATAAGATCGGTTAATACCAGCTCGCGGTTTACGCCCGTCACGTTCAGCAACTGCTGACGGCAATGACAAACGTCACCGAGTATCGCCTGTATCTGGGCAACGGATAACCGTTCTGCGATGGAAGATATCAGGTCCAGGGCATCGGGATTGGTTAAATGGGCAATCCCATACGGACGTTTCAACGCATCCGTAAACAACGTTGCCAGCCAGTGTAAACGGGCGGCAGCCTGATCGTGGTTTAACGCCGCGAGCAAGATATACCAATCACCGGCGTTTAATGTATTCACCAGTGCCGCACAAAAATCTGTACGGTGTGCCCAGCTTTCAGCCTGTAACAGCGTGAGTGCCGCGCCTGGCGAACCGGCACTTAGACGTAACGCGCTAAGCAGCGCTTCTGACGACGCAGTCACTTCACGAGCAAGCCAGGAGATAGCATACGACTCCGGAGGTGGCGCAAGATGATGTAACCGACAACGGCTGCGTAATGTCGCCAGCAAACGAGCAGGCTCTGTGCTGGCGAGGAAAAACCAGGTCTGTGCCGGGGGTTCTTCCAGCGTTTTCAACAGGGCATTGGCGGCAGCATCGGTTAACTGGGCGGCATCAGGGATCCACACGACCTTCGCACCGCCGAGACGCGAATGCTCGTACAGCTTTTCACTGACTTCGCGTACAGCATCAACCCCCAGCGTGCTTTTGCCTTTTTCTGGCAGCAGCGAATAGTAGTCAGGGTGCGTCCCCGCCTGCATCAGCTGACAGCCACGGCACTGTCTGCAGCTTTTATGTCCTTCCGGCTGCTGGCACATTAAATAGCGGCTGAGGGCGTAAATAAGCGCCTCGTCGCCCATTCCGGGTAACGCCTGAATCAGTAACGCATGGTGACCACGACTCGCCTGGTAGCTGGCCACCAGTTTTTCAAAATCCGGTCGTAACCATGGGTACCATTTCATGCGCCCTGCTCCTTCACCCACTGGGTGATGGTATTGCGAATATCAGCCATCACATCCTCCAGCGGCTGCGTAGCGTCTATAGTGCGAATGCTGGCGTCTTTGGCAGCCAGCTCAAGATAGCGCGCGCGGGTACGATTAAAGAAATCGAAAGATTCCTGCTCAATACGATCCAGCTCGCCGCGTGCACGGGCACGCTTCAACCCGACTTCTGGCGTCACATCCAGATAGATAGTCAGATCCGGGCGAAAATCGCCGAGCACTGCATCGCGCAGGGTTGCCAGCATGTTTTGATCGATACCACGTCCACCACCCTGATACGCCTGGGTAGACAGATCGTGACGATCGCCAATTACCCACGCGCCTTTCGCCAGCGCAGGTTTAATAACGGTCTCGACCAGTTGTACGCGCGCGGCGTAAAACATCAGAACTTCGGCTTTGTCGGTGATAACCTCGTCACCCACCGACTTAATGTCCAGCACCAGGCTTCTTAGTTTCTCAGCCAGTTGCGTGCCGCCAGGTTCGCGGGTGAAAACCATGTCACGAATACCGAGTTGCTCAAGTGTCTCTACCACTACGTTACGCGCGGTGGTTTTTCCGGCGCCTTCCAGGCCCTCGATGACGATATAGTTACTGCCCATTTTTTTCCTTAAGCACTTTCAGGTAATCCTGCACGGACCGGTTGTGGCTGGCAAGATTGGTGTTAAACGTGTGGCCACCTTTACCGTCAGCCACAAAATAAAGATACGGCGTTTTTGCCGGATGTGCCGCGGCCTGCAACGATGCCTCTCCCGGCATGGCAATCGGGCCAGGTGGCAGTCCTGTAATGGTATAGGTGTTATAAGCGGTCGGGGTGTCTAAATCCACGCGCGACAATTTGCCATTATACCGTGACCCCATACCGTAAATCACCGTCGGATCGGTTTGTAAACGCATACCGATACGTAAACGGTTAATAAACACCGAAGCCACCTGGTCACGCTCGCTAGCAACCGCAGTCTCTTTTTCAATAATAGAGGCCATGGTTACCAGCTGATTTTTGTCCTGATAAGGCAGGCCTTCAGCGCGCCCTTCCCAGACGGTATCCACCGCTTTAACCATCTTCTGATGCGCACGTTTTAGCAACGCCACGTCGGTTGTATTGGCGGTATACATCCAGGTATCTGGCCAGAACCAGCCTTCCACCCATTGCGGATTTTCCAGCTTCAGCGCCTCGGCAACGGTCTCGTAGCTATCGTCGCTTAACGTATGTTTGATATACGGGGCATCGCGCAGCTGTTTCAGGTAATCGCTTAGGCGCATCCCTTCAACCAGACGTAACGGGAACTGCGCCTCTTTTCCGCTTTCCAGCAGTTGCAGCATATCCCGAACCGTCATGTCGGGTGTAAAACGGTAGGTTCCGGCCTTAAAATGCGACAGTTCGGGTTCCACACGCAGCAGCCATTGGAACACGCGCGGACGGTTAATAACCTTGTCCGCATACAGCTGTTCGCCAAGGGCCAGGCGGCCCGTCCCCGCTTTCAGCGTAAAAATCGTCTCTTCTTTAATCAATAATTTACTGTCCGCCAGATGGCGAACTTTCCACATTCCCACTCCCGCGGCAATGCCCAGCACAACCAGCAATAACAGGACAACGAGTAACAGTTTTTTCATGACTAATTCGGGTGCTCACAAAGTGGGGCTAAAAAATCGAATAACAAACGTGAAGACAGCAATGTGTCGCCACAGGCACGCACGGGAATAATGGGCATTAACGCGTTACAGACGACGATTTCATCAGCCTGCATAACCTCCTCCAACCCGGCATACACTTCGACAATACTGAATGGCGATTGTGCCAGCATCCGGATACAGAATTGTCGCATAATGCCGTTTACTCCGGCCTGATCCAGGCGGGGCGTGTAAACCACATCACCTTTACGCCAGAACAAATTAGCCGCACAGCATTCCGTAACCCATCCCTCGCTGTCAAGAACCAGTGCTTCATCTGCGTCCGTCTGCTCAAGATGAGAGCGAATCAACACCTGCTCCAGTCGATTCAGATGTTTAAGCCCGGCAAGCAGTGGATTACGTCCCAGACGTACTGGGCTTAGCGCCAGCACAATGCCATCTTGCCGCCAACGATCGTAATGAACGGGCCAGGCTGAAACGGAGAGGATGCGTGTGGCGCTGTGACAACTTTTGCCACTGTAGCCCCGGCCTCCACTGCCACGGCTGATAATCACTTTCAACACCCCGCGTACGTGCCCTTTCGCCAGCATTTTCATTTCATTTTGCAGCTCGGACCAATTTTCAAAAGAGATCAGCAGTTTTTGGCAAGCGTCTTGTAAACGCTCAAGATGCGCTGCAAAGAGAGGGATTTCGCCGTCGATAATACAGGCA
Organism: Citrobacter sp. ABFQG; assembly: GCF_004322975.1. Lineage (NCBI taxonomy): Bacteria > Pseudomonadati > Pseudomonadota > Gammaproteobacteria > Enterobacterales > Enterobacteriaceae > Citrobacter > Citrobacter sp. ABFQG. The sequence goes on along the minus strand of NZ_CP036435.1, from coordinate 2,617,859 downwards.
GTGGTAAAACAGCCATCACCAAATTGGGTCGCTCGATCGCTTGCTAACAGCATATTCTGCTCGCAGCCATTAATTAAGAACATGGTGGCTCCTTATTTCTGGTCCGCTAGTTTGGCAGGATGAGTAACACAGGACAAGGGCGGAAAACCGAATAAAAAAAGGCCCGACAAGCGGACCTTTTCAATTTGCTATCGATGCTAGCGCATCACCTAACGGGCTTAAATCTTTTTAAAGATCAAAGAGCCGTTGGTACCACCGAAGCCAAAGGAGTTACACAGCGCATACTCCAGACCACTAACCTGACGCGCTTCGTGAGGTACGAAGTCCAGGTCACAACCTTCATCCGGGTTATCCAGGTTGATGGTTGGCGGAATAGCCTGATCGCGCAGCGCCAGGATAGAGAAAATAGACTCTACCGCGCCCGCCGCACCCAACAGGTGTCCGGTCATAGATTTGGTGGAGCTTACCATTACACGGCTTGCCGCATCACCAAAGACAGATTTCACTGCCTGGGTTTCTGCTTTATCGCCTGCAGGCGTAGACGTACCATGCGCGTTGACATAGCCAATCTGACCCGCTTCGATAGCCGCATCACGCAGCGCGTTGACCATTGCCAGCGCAGCGCCTGCACCGTTTTCCGGTGGTGACGTCATGTGGTAAGCATCACTGCTCATACCGAAGCCAACGACTTCAGCATAGATTTTTGCACCGCGAGCTTTCGCATGTTCGTACTCTTCCAGTACAACCATGCCTGCGCCGTCGCCCAGCACAAAGCCATCACGTTCTTTGTCCCACGGACGGCTTGCCGCTTGCGGGTTATCATTACGTGTAGACAGCGCACGTGCCGCGCCAAAACCACCCACGCCCAGCGGCGTACTGGCTTTTTCTGCACCACCCGCAACCATCGCGTCCGCATCGCCGTATGCAATGATACGTGCAGCATGACCGATGTTATGCACGCCTGAAGTACAGGCGGTTGCGATGGAGATGCTTGGCCCTTGCAGGCCGTACATGATGGTCAGGTGACCTGCCACCATGTTAACAATCGTCGACGGAACGAAGAACGGGCTGATCTTACGCGGTCCACCATTTACCAGAGAGGTATGGTTTTCTTCGATAAGACCGAGACCGCCAATACCAGAGCCGATAGCGGCGCCAATACGGTGGGCGTTCTCTTCCGTTATTTCGAGGCCAGAATCCTGCATGGCCTGAACGCCAGCGACAATTCCATATTGAATGAAAGCATCCATCTTGCGCTGTTCTTTGCGCGAGATAATGTCTTCACAGTTAAAATCCTTTACTAAGCCAGCAAATTTCGTTGCATAGGCGCTAGTATCGAAATGGTCGATCAGGCTGATGCCACTCTGACCGGCAAGGAGAGCTTTCCAGGTAGACTCTACGGTATTGCCGACAGGAGACAACATGCCCAGTCCGGTCACAACTACACGACGCTTAGACACGGTTGTCCTCCAGGGAGGGAAAATAATTCAAGTGGGATAAAAAGATAAAACTCAGGCGGTCGAATGACCGCCTGGAGATGTTCACTTACGCCTGGTGGCCGTTGATGTAATCAATGGCAGCCTGAACGGTAGTGATTTTCTCAGCTTCTTCGTCCGGAATCTCAGTATCAAACTCTTCTTCCAGAGCCATTACCAGCTCAACGGTGTCAAGAGAATCTGCGCCCAGGTCTTCAACGAAGGAAGCATTGTTGGTTACTTCTTCCTGCTTAACGCCCAGCTGTTCGCCGATAATTTTCTTAACGCGTTCTTCGATAGTGCTCATACTCTTAAATTTCCTATCAAAACTCGCTTTCGCGATGGTTTTCGTAGTGTATAAAATGTTGAAAAATTTGCAACTAAATCCCGGCAGGTCTTACCACGATTTTGCGCTATTTTGAGGCCATTCACCCTAATAACGCAAATATTTTTCAATCGTGGTTAAACCATGTACATCCCGCCGTTGACGTGCAAAGTCTCACCTGTGATGTAACTTGCTTCGTCAGAAGCTAAAAATGCAACCGCACTGGCGATTTCCTGAGCGCCGCCAAGGCGACCCGCAGGAACCTGCGCCAGAATACCCGCACGCTGATCATCAGACAGCGCACGCGTCATGTCCGTTTCAATAAAGCCCGGAGCAACAACGTTTACAGTAATGCCACGAGACGCAACTTCGCGCGCCAGTGATTTACTGAAGCCGATCAGACCCGCTTTCGCCGCAGCGTAGTTAGCCTGACCCGCATTTCCCATGGTACCAACCACAGAACCGATAGTGATAATACGCCCATGACGCTTTTTCATCATAGCTCGCATTACCGCTTTTGACAGACGGAAAACAGATGACAGGTTGGTTTCGATGATATCGTTCCATTCGTCATCTTTCATGCGCATTAACAGGTTATCACGAGTAATCCCGGCATTATTGACCAGGATATCGACTTCACCAAATTCTGCGCGAATATTTTCCAGAACAGATTCGATAGATGCAGGATCGGTCACATTCAACATCAGACCTTTACCATTTGCACCTAAATAATCGCTAATGGCCTGCGCGCCGCTTTCGCTGGTAGCAGTACCGATAACTTTCGCGCCACGGGCAACGAGTGTCTCAGCAATTGCGCGGCCAATGCCACGGCTTGCACCGGTAACCAGCGCGATTTTTCCTTCAAAACTCATGGTCTTCCTCTTTTATTGCTCTAGCGCCGCAGACAGTGCCGCCGGCTCATTCAGTGCCGAAGCAGTCAGGGTGTCAACAATACGTTTCGTCAAACCGGTCAGAACTTTACCCGGACCGACTTCATACAGGTGCTCTACGCCCTGGGATGCCATAAATTCAACAGTTTTAGTCCACTGAACCGGGCTATACAGCTGACGAACCAACGCATCGCGAATAGCGTCTGCCGTGGTTTCACACTTCACATCGACATTGTTCACGACCGGAACCGTCGGTGCGTTAAAGGTGATTTTCTGCAGCTCAACGGCCAGTTTCTCAGCAGCAGGCTTCATCAGAGCACAGTGAGACGGCACGCTAACTGGCAGTGGCAGAGCACGTTTCGCACCCGCAGCTTTACAGGCAGCGCCCGCACGTTCAACCGCTTCTTTATGACCCGCGATAACCACCTGGCCTGGCGAGTTGAAGTTGACCGGAGAAACGACCTGACCTTCTGCTGACTCTTCACATGCTTTAGCGATAGACGCATCATCAAGACCGATAATCGCAGACATACCGCCTGTGCCTTCTGGTACAGCTTCCTGCATGAACTTACCGCGCAGTTCTACCAGACGTACGGCATCAGCAAATGCGATCACGCCTGCGCAGACCAGCGCAGAATATTCGCCCAGGCTGTGACCCGCCATCAGCGCAGGTGTTTTACCACCCTGCTGCTGCCATACGCGATAAAGCGCGACAGATGCGGTCAACAGCGCTGGCTGCGTCTGCCAGGTTTTATTCAGTTCTTCGGCCGGACCCTGCTGAGTCAACGCCCACAGATCATAGCCCAGCGCAGCTGATGCTTCAGCAAATGTTTCTTCAACAATCGGGTAGCTTGCTGCCATTTCAGACAACATCCCAACGGTCTGGGAACCCTGCCCCGGAAACACAAATGCAAATTGCGTCATGTTTAAATCCTTATACTAGAAACGAACCAGCGCGGAGCCCCAGGTGAATCCACCCCCGAAGGCTTCAAGCAATATCAACTGCCCAGCTTTAATACGCCCGTCGCGGACGGCTTCGTCCAGCGCGCACGGTACGGAGGCAGCAGAGGTATTACCATGTCTGTCGAGCGTCACGACAACATTATCCATCGACATACCCAGCTTTTTCGCCGTCGCGCTGATAATGCGCAGGTTAGCCTGATGCGGTACCAGCCAGTCCAGCGCAGAACGGTCGAGATTATTGGCTTCCAGCGTTTCATCAACGATGTGCGCAAGCTCGGTCACCGCGACTTTAAATACTTCGTTACCCGCCATCGTCAGATGAATCGGGTTTTCTGGGTTCACGCGATCGGCGTTAGGCAGCGTCAACAGTTCGCCATAGCGACCGTCGGCGTGCAGATGCGTGGAGAGAATGCCTGGCTCTTCCGATGCGCTCAGTACAACCGCGCCCGCCCCATCACCGAAAATGATGATCGTTCCGCGATCGGTTGGATCACAGGTGCGCGCCAGAACATCAGAGCCAACGACCAGAGCATGCTTAACTGCGCCAGATTTAACATACTGGTCGGCAACGCTCAGGGCGTAAGTGAAACCAGCGCAAGCTGCTGCAACGTCAAACGCCGGACAGCCTTTGATCTCCAGCATACTTTGGATCTGGCACGCCGCGCTTGGAAATGCGTGAGTGGATGATGTGGTAGCAACCACAATCAGACCAATTTGCTCTTTGTCGATGCCCGCCATTTCAATCGCACGGTTTGCGGCGGCAAAGCCCATCGTCGCAACTGTTTCATTTGGCGCTGCAATATGGCGTTCACGGATACCTGTACGAGTGACGATCCACTCATCAGATGTCTCAACCATTTTTTCCAAATCGGCGTTAGTACGCACTTGTTCAGGCAGATAGCTGCCAGTACCAATAATCTTCGTATACATGTACGCTCAGTCACTTTTTGGTTATATACCGCCACGAGCAAATCGCTGATACGTTGGCCACATTCACAAACGCACCGTTATCTGTGTGCTCGTGAGGTTGCGCTTTCGCCACCGTCCAGCAGTTCGAATCCAGCTGGGTATACAGATTCCAGGCGAGCGGCAATTCGCTGAGGAACTTGTCGCTGCACCGCCTGCACTGCCTGTTCAATCGCGACTTCAAATGCTCGCTGATTGGCCGCACCATGACTCTTAATCACCGTGCCGCGCAATCCTAACAGACAGGCGCCATTATACTGGTCGGGGTTGAGGTGACTAAATCGCCTTGTCAGGCTTTTTTGTAACCAACGTTTTAATAACAGAAGCCACCACGACCGTTTTTTGCCCTCACCCTGAGATTTCAGCAGTGAAAGGAACATTCTGACAACACCTTCCATCGTCTTTAATGTGACATTACCTGTAAAGCCGTCACAGACCAACACATCGGTTTTGCCAGTCAGTAACTCATTGGCTTCAAGATAGCCGATATAATTAATGGAAGGGATTGTTTTTAGCACAGCTGAAGCATCTCGAATACTGTCGAGACCTTTCGTTTCTTCTTCGCCGATGTTGAGTAACGCTACGCGAGGATTGGCAATGCCAACAACCTCTTCTGCCAGCACGGAACCCATGACGGCAAATTGCACCAACATCGTGCTATCACAATCTACGTTGGCGCCCAAATCCAACACCACCGTTTTGCCCTTTTGCTGATGCGGTAAAACCGTCACCAACGCCGGACGCTCAATCCCATCAAGGGGTTTGAGCAATAACTTCGCAAGTCCCATAAGTGCGCCCGTATTACCGGCGCTGACACAAGCTTGTGCCTGACCTTCTTTCACGAGCTCCAGGGCAACACGCATTGAGCTTCCACGACTGGCGCGAATAGCTTGCGAGGGCCGGGCATCACTGGCAATAACTGACTGAGCAGGGATAATCTGCAGACGCGAACGTTGTTCGAAGTCAGCTTTGGCAAGTAATGGCGTGATTGTATCGGGATCCCCGACTAAAAGAAGTGTGAGTTGCGAATTAGAATTCAGTGCCTGCAATGCTGCAGGCACTGTCACGGTAGGGCCAAAATCTCCCCCCATGACATCTAACGCCAGGGTTAGACGTGTCAAGGTATCGTCGCTGCCCGGTTAGGTGTTTCCCCAGTTACCCGGGGAAAGCCTCACTAAGCTTCATCACGCGTTCACTCTTTGTCTTTCTCACCAGGGGTGGAAAGCCATTGAGTCATGCGTGATTACTTAGCGATTACCTTACGGCCACGGTAGAAACCGTCGGCAGTGATGTGGTGACGCAGGTGTTGTTCACCAGAAGTTTTGTCTACAGACAGGCTGGTGACTGCGGTCAGAGCGTCATGAGAACGACGCATGCCACGTTTGGAACGGGTTGGTTTATTCTGTTGTACGGCCATGGACCTTACTCCTCAATTACTTACGCTTTAAGCTGGCTAATACGGCAAATGGGTTTGGTTTTTGCGCTTCATCAGGCAATTCGCCAAAGACCATGTCCGCCTCGGACACTTCACAGTGTTCAGAATCATGCACCGGAACTACCGGCAAGGAGAGGATAATCTCATCTTCAACCATTGCAAGCAGATCGATTTCACCGAATTCGTTAACCTCAATCGGCTCATACGCTTCCGGGAGTGCTTCAGCCTGCTCGTCAGAACGGACAGGACTAAAACAATATGTTGTGTGAACATGAAGTGGGAACGGTTTCCCGCAACGCTGACATTCGAGCGTAACCGATACCTTCGCATCACCGGTTATAACGGCGAGACGCTGGTTATCGATAGCGAACGACATGGAGCATTCCACATCACTGTCCACACTGACTACAGAATCGGCGACGCGCTCAACCAGATCAGAAGTATAGATACCTTCATAATCGAGGCGTTTTTGAGCCGTACGAACCGGATCAAGAGTCAGGGGTAATTTTACCTTTTGCATAGGGCGCGCATATTAACTTTGTAACGTCATATAGTCAAAGAAAAAGGCAGCCTGTGGTTGCCTTTTGCCAATAATTCGCACACATTGCGGGTCATCGACTTAAAATCGCTCAAGACAAGCCACTACAGCCAGCTTGTAGGTCGAAGTCCATAGTTTAAAATGGCTCTCATCAATACGCTATATGCGAGGGAAAAAATATGCCTCAACTTATTCTTGCTTCCACCTCTCCCTGGCGTCGCGCTTTACTCGAAAAACTGGCAATTCCGTTCGAATGCGCAGCACCAGAGGTTGATGAAACACCATTACCAGGCGAGGCGCCACGTCATCTGGTGTTGCGACTGGCGCAGCAAAAAGCGCAATCACTCGCCCACCGTTATCCCTCGCATCTGATTATTGGCTCCGATCAAATTTGTGTTCTTGATGGTGAAATAACCGGCAAACCATTAACAGAAGAAAATGCGCGCCAGCAATTACTCAAAGCCCGTGGCAATATTGTGACATTTTACACCGGACTGGCGCTGTATAATTCTGCGACCGGACATTTACAAACTGAAGTAGAACCTTTTGACGTCCATTTCCGTCATTTAAGCGAGGCGGAAATTGATGATTATCTGCGCAAAGAGCGTCCGCTCCATTGTGCAGGTAGTTTCAAAAGTGAAGGGTTAGGTATTGCACTCTTTGAACGCCTGGAGGGTCGTGACCCAAATACCTTGGTAGGTTTGCCGCTGATCGCGTTGTGTCAAATGCTGCGGCGGGAAGAAATGAACCCGTTGAACGCCTGATTAATCTGCCTGATGTCGACGCGATGCGTCTTATCAGGCCTACGGTCCATCACACGATTGTAGGCCTGATAAGCAACGCGCATCAGGCTTTGCTGCGTAATACCTCGAGGCAGCGCTTCAACTGTTTATCCATTGGCGCTTCAATACGCATCACTTCCCCCGTACCCGGATGAGTAAACTTCAACGCTGCGGCATGCAGGAAAAGTCGGTTCAACCCCGTATCCGCCAGTTGCTTATCGAACTCACGGTCACCGTAGCGATCGTCAAAAGCAATTGGATGACCGGCATACTGGGTATGCACACGGATCTGGTGCGTACGTCCGGTCACCGGGCTACAGCGCACAAGCGTGGCAAACGCATAGCGCTCTTCCACTTTAAAACGTGTTTCTGACGGTTTGCCTTCCTGATTCACCCGCACGATACGCTCGCCGCTTTGCAGAATGTTCTTTAACAGCGGCGCCTGCACGGTTTTGACATGCGACTGCCATTGGCCTCGAACCAGCGCGAGGTAATCTTTCTGCATGCCTTTTTCACGCAGTTGTTCATGCAATGAACGCAAGGCTGAGCGTTTTTTGGCAACCAGCAGCACACCGGAGGTATCCCGGTCGAGGCGATGCACCAGCTCAAGGAAACGCGCTTCCGGACGCAACGCACGTAATCCTTCAATGACGCCAAAGCTTAACCCGCTTCCGCCATGCACGGCCGTACCTGAAGGTTTGTTAAGCACCAGAATGTGGTCATCTTCATATAAAATGACATCGGTCAGCGCCGCAACCTTCTGCAGGTTTGGCGAAATGGCCTCTTCTTCACGTTCAGCGACACGCACAGGTGGAATACGCACAATATCCCCATCTTCGAGTTTGTACTCGGGTTTAATGCGTTTTTTATTCACCCGCACTTCGCCTTTACGCAAAATGCGATAAATCATACTTTTCGGCACGCCCTTAAGCTGGGTGCGCAAAAAGTTGTCGATGCGTTGCCCTGCTTCGTCGGCAGTAATGGCAACTGTTTTTACGGCTGGAGTCTCTGTTTTCATGGGGGCCGATTTTAAATAGCCATCAAGATTCGCGCCACACATTTTTCTATGCTTATATTAACTGCTATACCTTATTACTTAAGTTTGACATAGCCGATTTGGTGGTTATTAAAGCAATCACTACGCGGAAGTGAAAAAACTGTGAGTAACCGGGTGATAAATGGCAAAAGTCATCTTGCTATAACAAGGTTAGCAGTGGAATAATGCGGTTGTTTCCGTGTTGAATCTTGTTAAAACAAGAACTTTTCCGGAATGACCCAATTTTGCCCGACCGATCATCAACGCAGCAATGGCGTAAGACGTATTGATCTTTCAGGCAGTTAGCGGGCTGCGGGTTGCAGTCCTTACCGGTAAGTGCTCTATGGATTTCACATTGTAGGAAGGCGGCAAGTCTGGATACCCCCAGGTTCTTACTCCTGTAAGTGACCAGGGTGAGAAGATAAAGCCAACGCACCGACAGCGTGAAAGACGACAAGCACAATGGAAGCTTCTCTGGAGAGTAACACCCAGACTGTTCCCCTGATAATTGCGCTGTGTTTCCGTATGAAATACAGGCAACCGACACTCTGCGCCTCTTTGAGCTGACGATAACCGTGAGGTTGGCGACGCGAATAGACACGAGGCCATCGGTTCACACCCGGAAAGGCATTACTCTGCCCGCAGCTTAGTCGTCAATGTAAGAATAATGAGTAAGTTACGATGAAAAGAATGTTAATTAACGCGACTCAGCAGGAAGAGTTGCGTGTCGCCCTTGTAGATGGGCAACGTCTGTACGATCTGGATATCGAAAGTCCTGGACACGAACAGAAAAAAGCCAACATCTATAAAGGCAAAATTACCCGTATTGAACCGAGTCTGGAAGCTGCTTTTGTTGATTACGGCGCTGAACGTCACGGTTTCCTCCCGTTAAAAGAAATTGCCCGCGAATACTTTCCCGCTAACTACAACTCCCATGGTCGCCCCAACATTAAAGACGTGTTGCGTGAAGGTCAGGAAGTCATCGTTCAGATCGATAAAGAAGAACGCGGCAACAAAGGCGCTGCGCTGACTACCTTTATCAGCCTGGCGGGTAGTTATCTGGTTCTGATGCCGAACAACCCGCGCGCGGGCGGCATCTCCCGTCGCATTGAAGGCGACGACCGTACCGAATTAAAAGAAGCGCTGGCAAGCCTGGAACTGCCTGATGGCATGGGGCTTATCGTGCGTACCGCAGGGGTAGGCAAATCCGCCGAAGCGCTGCAGTGGGACCTGAGCTTCCGCCTGAAGCACTGGGAAGCGATTCAAAAAGCCGCTGACAGCCGCCCTGCTCCGTTCCTGATCCATCAGGAAAGCAACGTTATCGTGCGTGCCTTCCGCGACTATCTGCGCCAGGACATCGGCGAAATCCTCATCGACAACCCAAAAGTCATGGAGATGGCGCGTCAGCACATCGCGGCGCTGGGTCGTCCGGATTTCAGCAGCAAAATCAAACTGTACACCGGCGAAATCCCGCTGTTCAGCCACTATCAGATCGAGTCTCAGATTGAGTCCGCGTTCCAGCGCGAAGTGCGTCTGCCGTCCGGCGGCTCAATCGTTATCGACAGCACTGAAGCACTGACCGCTATCGATATCAACTCCGCACGTGCAACCCGCGGCGGCGACATCGAAGAAACAGCGTTCAACACCAACCTTGAAGCAGCCGATGAAATTGCGCGTCAGCTGCGTCTGCGCGACCTCGGCGGTCTGATTGTAATCGACTTCATTGATATGACGCCGGTTCGTCACCAGCGCGCGGTTGAAAACCGTCTGCGCGAGGCCGTACGCCAGGACAGAGCGCGTATTCAGATCAGCCATATTTCTCGCTTCGGTCTGCTGGAAATGTCCCGTCAGCGTCTGAGCCCGTCACTGGGTGAATCCAGCCATCACGTGTGCCCGCGCTGCTCCGGTACCGGTACTGTACGTGATAACGAATCACTGTCGCTGTCTATTCTGCGTCTGATCGAAGAAGAAGCACTGAAAGAAAATACGCAGGAAGTACACGCTATTGTTCCTGTGCCTATCGCATCCTATCTGCTCAACGAAAAGCGTACCGCGGTAAATGCAATCGAGACGCGTCAGAATGGCGTGCGCTGTGTGATCGTGCCAAACGATCAGATGGAAACCCCGCACTATTCTGTGCTGCGCGTACGTAAAGGGGAAGAAACGCCGACCCTGAGCTATCTACTGCCGAAACTGCATGAAGAGGCAATGGCATTGCCGACGGAAGAAGAGTACGTCGAGCGTAAACAGCCTGAGCAACCGGCGCTGGCCACCTTCGCCATGCCAGACGTTCCGCCAGCCCCTGCTCTGCAGGAACCTGCCGCGAAAGCCGCCGCGCCTAAAGCTGCGGCAGCGACCGCAGCCGTTGCCGCACAGCCCGGTTTGATTAGCCGTTTCTTTGGCGCACTGAAGTCCATCTTCGGTGGTAGCGAAGAAGTGAAACCGGTTGAACAGCCTGCACCGAAAGCTGAAGAGAAAACCGAACGCCAGCAGGATCGTCGTAAACCGCGTCAGAACAATCGTCGCGACCGTAACGATCGTCGTGATAACCGTGATAATCGCGGTGACCGTGACAACCGTAACGAACGTTCAGAAAACGGCGAAAACCGTGAAGATAACCGCCGTAACCGTCGTCAGTCACAGCAGCAAAATGCGGAAGCTCGCGATAACCGCCAGCAAACTACTGACGTTGCAGACAAAGCGAAATCTGGTGATGAGCAGCAGGCTCCGCGTCGCGAACGCAACCGCCGTCGTAACGATGACAAGCGTCAGGCTCAGCAGGAAGTTAAAGAGCTGAACCAGGCTGAACAACCTGTGCAGGATGCCGAGCAGGAAGAGCGCGTACGTCAGCCTCAGACTCGCCGTAAACAGCGTCAATTGACTCAGAAAGTGCGTTTCACTGACAGCCCGGCGGTTGAAACCGAAGTGGCAACTGCCGCAGTAGTTGCTGAAACCTCTGCCGCTCAGCCAACAGAACAGCCTGCACCAGCACAACGCACCGAACTGGCGAAAGTTGATCTGCCAGCCGTCGTTGCGACTGAGCAGGAAGACAACAGCGACGCGCGTGACTCCAATGGTATGCCGCGTCGTTCCCGTCGCTCCCCTCGCCATCTGCGCGTCAGTGGACAGCGTCGTCGTCGTTACCGTGACGAGCGTTATCCGGTTCAGTCACCAATGCCGTTAACGGTCGCCTGTGCATCTCCTGAATTAGCGTCCGGTAAAGTTTGGATCCGCTACCCTGTCGCACGTCCTCAGGATCAGCAGGTTGAAGAACAGCGCGAACAAGAAATGCTCCAGCAACAAGCCGCACCTGTCGCCGTAGAGCCTCAGGTTGCTGCAGCTGCCGTGGAACACATTGTGGATGCCCCTGCGCCAGTTGAAGCCGTGCAGCCAGAGATTGTCGTAGCTGAGCCTCAGGCCGCCGTTGTTGAAACCACACAGGTTGAAACCACGCATCCGGAAGTCATTGCGACCCCGGTCGAGGAACAACCGCAAATTATCGCTGCATCTGATGCGCCCGTTGCAGAAGAAATCGCCGCTGAAGCCGAACCTGTGGCTGACGTTGTGACTGCGCCGGTTGTTGAAGAGCCTGCAGAGGTTGTTATTTCCCAGCCAGAAGTGGTTGAAGAGATTGCCGAAGTTGTGGAAACAGCGCCAGTTGCTGAAGAGATTGCTGCGCCGCAGGAAGTTGTTGCAGCGCCAATTGTAGAAGCGACTGTCGTTAAGCCTGAAGTTGTCGCAGCCAGTGTTGATGCTGAACACCTTCACAGCCATGCGACCGCACCGATGACCCGCGCCCCGGCACCGGAATATGTGCCAGAAGCGCCGCGTCATAGCGACTGGCAGCGTCCGGCATTCGCCTTTGAAGGCAAAGGTGCCGCAGGTGGACACAGTGCAACGCATCAAGCGACTGCGCCAGCAACACGTCCTCAGCCTGTCGAGTAAGCCATAATCAATATCAAAGCCGGCCTTCGGGTCGGCTTTTTTATATCTGATCTACTCCTTTCATCCCCGTCAGCTGCGGCATAACATCCTTCATTAAGTCCAGAAACTTGCGTAAGCGAATCGGATAGTAACGCGCCCACGGATAAACCAAATGTACAGGCAACGGCGCCGCATGCCACTCAGGTAGCAACGCAACCAGACGTCCGTTGGCAATATCCTCCGCCACCATCCAACTTGAAACAATAGTCACTCCCAACCCCGCCAGCGCGGCATTCCTTGCGACATAAATACTGTCGGTACTTAATCTGGGTGAAATATTCAACGTGACTGGCTCATTACGCAATTGGTGCAACAACGAAACGCTATGTTGATAAAACGTATTCACGGCAATCCAGGGCAGCGCTGATAACTGCTCAGGATGAGAAAGCTCGCCGTATTGCTCCAGCAGCCCAGGGCTCGCCACCATACTACGGGGAACTTCAGCCAGTAAAACGGCAACCGTGGCCGGATCCACCTCGGCACCAACCCTGATAGCGCAGTCAATATTATCGCTCAGAAAATCAACGGTTTTATCGTTGAGCATCCACTCTACTGCTACCTGGGGATAGCGCGAAAGAAACTGCAAAAGCGGCTCAAGCAGTTGTTGTTGCCCGAACGCATGCGGTGCACGGACTCGCAACGTCCCCACAGGTTCATCTTCTGTGACATTAAGTCCATCTTCCAGCGCCAGCCAGGCATCAATAATCTTCTTGGCATGCTGGTAGCCTCTTTCGCCGTCGTCGGTCAATTTCATCGCATGCGTGGTACGCATGATCAGTTTCACACCCAGCAGGGTTTCCAGGGATTGCAACCGTCGACTTACGGTCGCTTGCGTTGTCCCCATCTGTTTTGCCGCTGCCGAAAGCGATCCTGCTTCGACAATACGTACAAACGTACGCATCAGCTCCACCCTGTCTATACGCTCATTTTTTATCATTTTCAGTTTCATCATACGTCTGACGTATAACTGTTTTACCACTGCGCTCGCTACCACGCCACTCGCTGAAGGATAAAAATAGCCGCACATCCTGTGATTGAGGAATCATCTGTGAACACATTTACCGCACTTTCCCGTTGGGTCACTTTCGTTCTGGCAGTAGGTGCCGGATTCAGTGTCGCTGCTATCTACTATGCTCAACCCCTTCTGCCTTTAATGGGTCAGGATCTGAACTTAAGTATTACCGGCATGGGGTTGGTCCCGACGCTGACCCAGGCGGGATACGCGCTGGGTATTTTGTTTTTATTGCCATTGGGCGATCGTTATGACCGCAGGACATTAATCCTGCTGAAAAGTATCTCTCTTGCTGTGCTGCTTCTGGCATGCAGCTTTACCGGGCAGTTGCATTCACTGTTAATAGTGAGTCTGTTGATGGGCATGGCGGCAACCATGGCACAAGATATTGTGCCTGCGGCGGCAATACTGGCGCCCGAAGGCAAACAGGGAAAAACGGTGGGCACCGTGATGACAGGCCTTCTGCTGGGAATTTTACTCTCACGTACCGTCAGTGGACTGGTCGGTGAGGCGTTTGGCTGGCGTGAGATGTACCAACTTGCTGCCGTCAGTATTGCCGTAATCACCGCGATTATGTGGAAAGCACTGCCTCGTTTTACGGTCCATTCCACGTTGAGCTATCCATCATTAATGCTCTCGATGGTGCAACTTTGGCAACGATATTCCACCTTGCGCCGAGCAGCACTGGCACAAGGCTTTCTGTCCATTGCTTTTAGCGCCTTCTGGTCTACGCTGGCGGTGATGTTATCTGAGCATTACCACCCGGGTAGCGCTATAGCGGGTGCTTTTGGTATCGCGGGAGCAGCCGGAGCGCTTGCTGCACCGATGGCGGGCCATCTTGCCGATAAAGTGGGTGCAGCAAAAGTGACGCAATTGGGTGCTTTGCTGGTAACGGTATCTTTCGCACTGATGTTTTTGTTACCCGCCCTGCCCGTTCAGGGGCAGTGGCTGCTTATCGCCCTTTCGGCGGTAGGTTTTGATCTCGGATTGCAATCCAGCCTGGTTGCCCACCAAAACCTGGTCTATAGCCTGGAGCCTCAGGCACGAGGACGATTGAACGCTCTGCTGTTTACGATGGTGTTTATCGGTATGGCGCTGGGTTCCGTTCTCGGGAGTCAGGTCTATGCGCTTGCCAACTGGGAAGGAGTGGTGACGCTGGCAACATTCAGCAGTGCGATCGCGTTGGTCATAAGACTGACGGGGAACCCGTCGCTTAGTAAGCCGTCGGTTGCCTAAAAAAATGCCCGCTCCGGGGTGTTAAAGGAGCGGGCAGACAAACATACCCAGTTTCATGATATGTTCAAAATGGATCGTTACCGGTTAAGCTGGAACAGCGACATTCCCTGCATATCAGTAAACGTTTTATACGATGCCTGTAGTGCGGCTTGTTGCATCACGTAAGACGAAATCGCGGCGTTCCAGTCGACATCCACCAGATTACTCATCTGCTGAGTTTGCCCCAATGCACGATCGGCGCCCAGTGAATCCAGCGAGCTCAATTCGCTAAGCTGCGTGCCTAATTCTGCACGCACGGACAGCACATTATTCAGCGAGTTTTTAAGACCTCGGCTGGTTTTATCGATGGCTGCAGTGGCAGTAGCTTTTGCCGCATCATTGCCCTCAACCGGTGTCTTAAGCGCATCAATAGCAGTATCCAACATTTTGAACACATTCTTTTCCTGGGTACCGCCGCCTGGCTCCGGCACAGCGTTGCTGGTCAGACTGGCGAAGACTTTATCACCGGTATGACCAATCACCATGGTCCGGGAGGCATCAACCTGCTGGGTGACGTTTGTCGTACCGCCGCTGTAAGCGCCATCAGCCTGGGCAAACGGTGCAGATTCTGTTTTATATCCGCCAAAAATGTAGCGCCCATTACCGTCGGTGCTGTTCGCCAGGTTCATCAGTTGATCGCGGATCCCCTGCAGGTCGGTGGCCAACGATGCACGGTCATCATCACTTAACGTACCGTTTCCCGCACTAACGATTTTTTCCTGCGCGGTCTGGATCGCCGTCGTCACCTGATTCAGCACGTTCTCTTCCAGCGATACTTTTTGCGTCGCGAATGAACGCGCCAGCGTGTATTGGCTGTTCTGCGCCTGAGCCTGCGAAAGTACTACGGCCTGCGAGGCGGCAATCGGATCGTCAGATGGATTGATCACGCGTTTACCCGTCGACATCTGCTCGCCGAACTTCATCCATTCCGCCTGAGAGTTAGTGATGCCGCGCATATTCTGCTGGTACATCATCTGGGTGCTAATACGCATAGTCTCCCTCTCCCTTAGCGAATATTGATCAGTGCATCAAACAGCGCATTCGCAGTTTGCAGAACTTGCGCGTTAGCCAGGTAATATTGTTGATAACGCTGCAAATTTCCGTACTCTTCATCGAGGTTAACCCCGGAAATAGACTGCTGCTGCTTATAAAGCTGCGTTACCACGTTGTTCTGAGTAGTGGCGCTGGTTTTCAGCGTCGCCGTTTTGTTCCCGACATCGCTCACCAGCGTAGCGTAGGCATCATTAAACGTTTTATCACCGACGGTAGACTTGGTTTGCAGATCCAGCAGCTTTTGACCGTTACGGTTATCGCTTTTGCCTTTATCAACATTCGGATCAAGGTCGTTTTTGGATACTTCTGCCATGGCGATTTTCGACTCATCGGTCACCGCCACTTTCATATTGATAATGGCGTCACCCACGGGTTTCACCGTAAAGCTGTCATTTGCCAGCGCACCATTTTTGACAGTGATTTCCAGCCCATCAAACGACATTTTTCCGCCAGTGACGGTCGGCTTAAAGCTGGTATTGTCAGCCAGACGGGTTACCTGCCAGTCAGTACCATCAAACGTAATTTTATAGTCTGTGGCTTGCACCGACGAACTATCCGTTATTTTAACATCAAGCGCACCGGTCCCTTTATTCGTCGTATTGCTAAGGACTGCCGGGCCACCAATATCGAAAAAGTTTTTGCCCGGGTCGCCGTTGGCATCAAAACCTTCTTTGTGCTGCGTGTTAAACGCATCAGCAAAAGCGAGGGCCAACTGACCAAGGGTATTACGCGTTTGGTCGAGTTCCTGCGAACGGAACGTCAACAGCCCGCCCAGCGAACCGGTCGTGATCAGCTTTTCCGGGATGGCAACTTCTCCGGCCACGCCGTCAACATAAGCGACAGTCGTGCGAGAGGGATCGTCGCTGGAAGGGACTGCCGCCAGTTGGCGAGCGTTGCTGCCCTGCACCAGCGAATAGCCATTCGCCATGGTCACGTTGTAAGTCCCGCCGTCCTGCACGCTGACTTCCACGCCGACAATTTGGTTCAGTTCACTCACCAACTGGTCGCGCTGGTCGAGTAAATCGTTCGGCGATGCCCCCGCGCCGACGCCCGTCATGCGGGAAATCTGGTCGTTAAGGTTGGCAATCTGTTTCGAGTAATTGTTGATCTGGTCAACGCTGGCCTTAATCGCCGTGTTTACCTGCTTGTCCTGATCCCGCAGATATTGGTCGGTTGTTCTGAACTGGTTGACTAAACCTTCCGCTTTGCCGATCAGCGCCTGGCGTGCCGCCGGATCTTCAGCGTTGCTGACCAGCGTCTGCAGGCTGGTAAAAAAACCCTGCATTGAGGTCGAAATAGAGCTGGTTTTGCTGGAGAGCAAATTATCGATTTTTGACATTTGCTCATAGCGCGTCGTCAGACCGCTGCTCTGGTTCTGCGCTGCTCTCAACTGGTTAGTGATAAAGGAGTCATATTCACGTTGTACACCAGAAACATAGACGCCATTGCCTACCCAGCCCCCCGCACCCAGCGTGCTGTTCGCTTGCGCCATAATTGTTGTTTGTCGGGTATATCCGGCAACGTTATAGCTGGAGATGTTATTACTGGCAGTATTCAACGCGGCCTGCGCTGCGCTGAGTCCACTCATCGCGTTATTAATCAAGCTGGACATGGAGGTTCCTTGTAATCCTTCAATACTCGTTATTATCGGCAGCAGGTCGGTAGACTTGAGCTATTTAAAAGAGATTATCGAGATTCGTGCTGTAGGTTTTACTCACCTTTTCGCTCATCGATTTCAACTGCTGGATCATGCTGGTTAATTTACGTGCATAGTTAGGGTCTGTGGCGTAACCCGCATTTTGCAATGCCTGCGCCCCCTGTTCGGCGGTCGCGGCAGCGGTCACCGCCGCATAGCGCGGGTTACGGGATATCAGACCGACATAATCCGACAACGCCTCAAGGTAAGAGCTATAGACACGGAATCTGGCTTTCACCTTTTTCGCCTCACCGTTCTCATATTCAGTGGTGGTGATTTCAGTGGTTGGACCTTTCCAGCTTCCCGAAGCCTTCACACCAAAAATGTTGAAACTCGGTTCGCCATTCTCGCGACGAATTTGTCGCTGCCCCCATCCGGACTCCAGCGCCGCCTGCGCCAAAATCAGATGATGCGGGACCCCGCTCTGCTGACTGGCCAGCTTAGCCGGCAGTGACAGCTGGGCGAGGAAGTCTTTGCTGTCACCTGACAGCGGCTGATCATTACTTTCTGTCGCCCGGGGGATGGCTTTGCGGACTAGTTGCGTCAGTGCCTGATTTTGATAGCTGGTCACCGTTTCCAGTGAAAACTTCATCGGCACCTGCGGCGCGTCATCCGCAGGTTGCGCTTGCCCTTCAGTCATCTGCTTGACCATCATTTCAGCCAGCCCCAGACCTTTGCCTGCGGTCATCTGCTGCGCAATTTGTTGGTCATACATGCTGGTATACAAGCGCGTTGAATCGCTGCTAAACACGCCATCTTTCGGTAACGCTTCACGCATGCTTTTCAACATCATTTGCACGAACATCCCTTCAACCTGACGGGCGACCGGGCGGATATTCGCCGCCGGGTCCTGACCCGCTTTCGCTTTCAGTTCGTTCAGAGATTGCGCATCCCAGGCGGCACTGGTCAGCAGTTTGCTGTCACCAATCATTAGATGATTTCCAGTTTGGCGCGTAAGCAACCCGCGCTCTGCATCGATTGCAGAATGGACATCAGATCCATCGGCGTTGCTCCCAGCGCATTCAGCGCACGCACAACATTGTTCAGGTTGGCGCTGGAACGCACGCTTTGCAGCGAACCACCGCTTTGGCGCAGGTCAATCTGGGTTTGTGGCGTCACTACGGTTTGTCCACCGCCAAACGGAGTGTCCGGCTGGCTGACGTTCGCCTGGCGGTTCACCGTGATCGACAAGTTGCCTTGTGCCACGGCACAGCTATCCAGCGTTACTTCGCGGTTCATGACGACAGATCCGGTGCGCGAGTTGATAATCACTTTAGCGTCCTGCGGCGTGACGTTCACCTCCATATTCTGGATATCAGCAAGGAAACGCACCTGCGAGCTGTTGCCGCTTGGCACGCGCACCTGAATAGTGCGGGCATCCAACGCCGTTGCGCTGCCAAAACCACGCGAGCGGTTAATAGTGTCGGTAATTTGCTGCGCCATCGTGAAATCTTCATTATTCAGTTGCAGATTAATGGTGTTACCGCCGCCGAACTGGCTGGGTAATTCACGTTCGATGGTCGCGCCGTTGGTAATGCGTCCGCCATTGAGCTGGTTTACCTGCACGCTGCTGCCACCCGCAGCCGCGCCCGCACCGCCAACCAGAATATTCCCTTGCGCCAACGCATATACCTGGCTATCGACCCCTTTCAGCGGGGTCATCAGCAGCGTTCCGCCGCGCAGGCTTTTAGCGTTACCCATGGAAGAGACTACAACGTCAATAGTTTGCCCCTGACGACCAAAGGCCGGGAACTGCGCGGTGACCATTACCGCTGCCACGTTTTTCAACTGCATATTAGTGCCGGTGGGCACGGTGATCCCCAACTGCGACAGCATGTTGTTGAGCGTTTGCGTGGTAAACGGCGTCTGGGTGGTCTGGTCACCTGTACCATCCAGACCCACCACCAACCCATAACCAATCAGCGAGTTTTCCCGCACGCCCTGCACGCTGGTCAGGTCACGAATACGGTCGGCATGCGCGAAGGCGGTTACCAGCACCAGTGCCATTCCAACAAAAAATTTAAACACCGGGTACCTCGCTTACATCGGCGACAAGTTAAGGAAGAAACGCTGCAACCAGCCCATATTTTGCGCTTCATTGATGTAGCCGTTTCCGACGTACTCAATACGCGCGTCCGCAACCTGGGTTGACGGTACGGAGTTGCTGCCACTGATGGTGCGCGGGTTAACGACCCCGGAGAAGCGAATGAATTCAGTGCCCTGATTTATGGCGATCTGTTTTTCACCCACGACATGTAAGTTGCCATTCACCAGTACCTGATCGACCGTTACGGTCAGCGTACCGCTGAAGGTATTTCTGGCGTTCGCGCCGCCTTTACCGTTAAAGGAGTTACCGCCTGAGGCTTCTACGTCGGCACGTTCGTTACCGAACAGACCTTGCAGATAGCGCGGTACGGTATCAAAGCCAAAGTTTGTCTTGCCGTCGCGGCTGGCGTTCGCCGAAGAGCTTTTGCTCGCGCTGACGTTTTCCTGCAATACGATGGTCAGCGTATCGCCAATATTGCGTGGACGACGGTCTTCAAAGAGTGGCTGATAACCATAGTTAATCGGTTGTGCCGACTGGAAGATTGAGCCATTCGCCACCGGCGTTGGACCTGGAACGGGCTGGGCAGTCGTCGCGCCCTGCACGAGGGGAGTAGCCGGGATCCAGGCACATCCTGTTAGTGAAACCACCAGCAGGGCTAAAATAGGGTATGGGTGAAGCGCGTATTTTCGCATTGCGGTCATCTTCAAAATCAGTGTGCCGGTGAGGTTTTCACCCCACCGGACTCCACTTTAGAGTTGCGTCAGTTTTTGCAGCATCTGATCGGTGGTCGATACCGCTTTACTGTTGATTTCGTAAGCGCGCTGAACCTGGATCATGTTTACCAGCTCTTCCGCCACGTTGACGTTAGAGGTTTCAACATAGCCCTGATACAGCAGACCCGCGCCGTTCAGCCCCGGCGTGCTCTCGTTCGGCGCACCGGATGACTGCGTTTCGGTGTACAGATTCTCACCAATGCTTTCCAGACCGGTATCGTTCATAAAGGTTGTCAGGTTAAGCTGCCCGACCTGAACAGGCGCCGCCTGTCCCTGTTGGGTCACGCTGACAATCCCGTCGCGTCCAATGGTGATACTGAGCGAGTTAGCCGGAATGGTGATGGCAGGCTGAACCTGAAAACCACCCGCCGTCACCAACTGACCGTTCTGATCCACCTGGAAAGAACCGTCGCGGGTATAAGCGGACGTACCATCGGGCAACATGACCTGGAAAAAGCCCTGGCCTTTAATCGCCACATCTTTACTGTTGTTGGTCTGCGACAGGTTACCCTGGCTGTGTAAACGCTCGGTTGCAACCGGACGTACACCGGTACCAATCTGCAAACCAGACGGCAGCGTGGTTTGTTCAGAAGACTGTGCGCCAGGCTGACGAATCGTCTGGTACAACAGATCTTCGAACACGGCGCGCTGGCGCTTAAATCCGTTGGTGCTGACGTTTGCCAGGTTGTTGGCAATCACATCCATGTTGGTTTGCTGCGCATCCAGGCCGGTTTTGGCGATCCATAATGAACTGATCATAAAATGTCCTGTATTAACTCATCGACAGCAGTTGGTTGGCGCGGCCCGCGTTATCATCCACGCTACTGATAATTTTCATCTGCATTTCAAAGCGGCGGGCGTTGGCGATCATGTCGCTCATCGCAGCAACCGGTTTAACGTTACTGCCTTCCAGCACGCCCGACATCACACGGATGCTGGGGTCGGCCTGTAACGTCGCACCACGGGTAGCCTGTGCGGCCTGGGTCAGACGGAACATACCGTCATCGCCACGTTGCACTTCGATCCCTGTTGCCTTCACCAGCTTCAGCCGCCCCACTGGCGCGACCGTATTAGCCGGATCGCCAGGGTTAAGTGCAGAAATTGTCCCGTCCGCCGCAATGGTGACTTCTGAACCTTCCGGTACGGCTATCGGTCCGGCTTCGCCAATTACCGGGTGTCCCTGAATTGTCAGTTCACCCGTTGGGCTTACCTGAATAGCGCCGTTACGGGTATATCCTTCGCTACCATCCGCGGTCTGCACAGCCAACCAGCCATCCTGTTGCAGCGCCACATCCAGCGGGCGGGAGGTATAGTCCATCTGACCCGGCGTCATGTCGGCCCCCGGTGTGGAGGCCACGACCAGCGTACGCGTCGGTAAAGACAATCCTTCTACAGGAACCGCGCGCAGTGCATTGAGCTGCGCACGAAACCCTGGCGTGGAGGCGTTTGCCAGGTTGCTCGCCGTCACCGCCTGTTGATTCAGCGTCTGACTGGCCGCGCCCATGGCGGTATAAATTGCGTGATCCATTAAGCCATCCCGTCAGGCGCTTAGCGCAGGTTGACCAGCGTGTTGAGGATTTGATCCTGGGTTTTGATGGTCTGCGCGTTCGACTGATAGTTACGCTGGGCGACAATCATATTCACCAGTTCTTTACTCAAATCCACGTTTGACGCTTCAAGCGCCCCGTTGGTCAGCTTGCCGAAGTTACCCGTACCCGCGGTACCCAGCAGCGCCACACCGGAGGCCTGAGTGGCCGCCCAGACGTTGTTGCCCTGAGACGCCAGACCTTCGTTGTTGGCAAAGTTTGCCAGCACGATCTGTCCTAGAACCTGTTGCTGTTCGTTGGAGTAGTTGCCGACTACGGTACCGTCATTGTTAATCTGGTAGCTCACCAGATCGCCTGGTTTGTAGCCGTCCTGTTTAGTGGCAACAATGTTGTTGGCACCTGTGTTCTGCTGCATGGAGTTCTGGAAACTCATTGCGAAGGTGACAGCCGGTGCGCCATTGAGCGCAGCTGTGGTGATATTGAATGTACCGCCGCCGATTAGCGCTCCATTAGTATCAAATTCCAGCGTGGACGTCGGTGCGGTTGGTACAGCAGCCTTAGGATCACTGCTATCAACGGTATAGACAGCCCATTTGTTATCAGGCTGTTTTACAAAATAGGCGTTAACTTCGTGGGCATTTCCCAGACTGTCATAAACGGTGACGGGGCCTTTTTTGTTATAGCTGTCAGCATCTTTCGGATCAAACTTTGTCGTTGTCGGGATTTTATCCGATGAGTTGAGGTTGATCTGCATTGAGGCCTTGCTGGTTGCCTGTGCCGCCATCAATGTGTTGGGGATCGTAATCGGCCCCGGGTTTGCACCCTGCTGAACTGTCGGTGGTGTACCGGTAGCCGGATAGCCCGTCAGTTGCAGCCCCTGCATGTTGACGATATTGCGGTTTTCATCGAGCTTGAACTGACCGTTACGGCTGTAGAAAACGGAACCGTTGCTGTCTACCATACGGAAAAAACCGTTCTGGCTGATAGCAACATCCAGACCACGTCCGGTGTTGGTGGTAGTACCGTCGGTAAAGTCCTGAGTAATACCCGCAACTTTAACGCCCAAACCGACTTTCGAACCGGCAAACATATCGGCAAAAGATGCCGTACCGGATTTAAAACCGTAGGTGGCGGAGTTGGCGATGTTGTTACCAATGACATCGAGGTTGGTCGCTGCAGCGTTCAGACCGCTGACCGCTTGAGAAAAGGCCATGACTTACTCCTGATAAGTGTGAAGGCTTAAATTATCTGCCGTACTTCGTCGAGGGTGGTGGTTCCATAGGTGCCAAGATCCAGCGTATTACCGCCGTTACTGCGAATAACGCCCTGCACCAGCGCAAACTGAAGCGGCTGTGCCACCAGTTGCGTTCCGCCATTGCTGGCAGCAATTGACACGTTGTAAGAACCGCTTGGTGCATCCGTGCCATCGGTCATGGTGCCGTCCCAGGTAAAGGTATGAACGCCCGCTTTCAATCCACCAATGTCAATGGTGCGTACCACTTTGCCGTCTTTATCGGTAATGGTTGCGGTAACCTTATCTGCCGGTTGCTGCAGCTCAACGCCAAAAGGTGTTGTCGTGGTTTTGGCACCCTCTTCCGTCCCTTTACCGGTCAGGATGGTAGTACCCGGGATCATGACCCCGTGGCCAATCAGCGTACTGGCCTGCAGCGACTGACTGTTGTCGATCTGCCCGGAGATCGACCCTAACGTGGTGTTCAGTTTCTCAATCCCGCTCACGGTACTGATTTGCGCCAACTGGGTAGTCAGTTCGTTGTTTTGCAGCGGGTTGGTAGGATCCTGGTTTTTCAGTTGTGCAACCAGCAGCGTAAGAAAGCTGCTTTGCAGGTCAGCGGCATTGCTGCCCGTCAGGGAGCTATTCCCCGTGGCGGCATTAACCCCCGTCGTGCTCGGGTCATTCATTTTTACAGCAATAGACATGTGCGCCTCCTTTACTGGCCTAGCGTCAACGTTTTGAGCATCAGGCTTTTCACGGTGTTGAGCACTTCGACGTTTGCCTGATAGCTACGCGAGGCTGACATGGTGTTGACCATCTCACCAACGACGTCCACATTCGGCATTTTTACGTAGCCATTCGCATCGGCCAGCGGATTACCGGGTTCATAAACCAGCTTATCCGGCGCCTGACTTTCAATGACGTCAGCAACTTTTACGCCACCGGTAGCCGCACCTGGCGCAGCATCTACCTGAAAAACAACCTGTTTCGCGCGATACGGCTGACCGTCGGGCCCGCTGACGCTATCCGCATTCGCCATGTTACTGGCCGCGACGTTCAGGCGTTTAGACTGAGCCGTCAGCGCAGAACCTGCGATATCAAAAATATTTAACAGCGCCACGAATTAGTTCCCTCCTTGCAGCACGTTCATCATGCCTTTGATTTGCCCACCCAGCGCGGTCAGCCCCATTTGATACTTGAGGCTGTTGTCTGCAAATTGCGTGCGCTCCCGGTCCATATCCACCGTGTTGCCATCAAGAGATGGCTGGTCAGGAATACGGTAGAGCAGCTCCGTAGACGGCGAAGAAACGGTCTGGGCCGGAATGTGTTGTGCAGAGGTCAGCGTCAACGAAACGCCGCCGGTTTCTTCCCGTCCTCGCACCATGACTTTTTTTAATTCACTGGCGAAATCAAGGTCGCGCGCCTGGTACCCCGGCGTGTCGGCATTGGCAATGTTGGCCGCCAATATTTCCTGGCGTTGGGCGCGCAAATTCAGCGCTTCCTGTTGAAAACGTAAGGCGGCGTCGAGCTTATCGAGCATATCTCCTCCGCAAATGACAAAATTCAGCCGACAGCTTAAATCCCATTACGCGCGCGTTATCGCCGGAATAAACGCAAAATGCGTCGCTATTTGTTGCGTTGATGACTGCGTCACACAGGTAAAATCCTGCCACTACCTGAAAAAGCGCGAGGTTTTGATGCAAACGTTTAAACGTGGAATAGTCGTGGCAGCACTGCTGTTCAGCCCTATGACGCTGGCGCAAGACCTGAATTCGCAGCTAACGGCATGGTTTTCCCAGCGCCTGGCCGGATTTAGCGATGAGGTGGTGGTCACTATCCGAACGTCGCCAAACTTATTGCCGAGCTGTGAGCAACCGGCATTAAGCGTGTCAGGTAGCGCGAAACTGTGGGGTAATGTGAATGTGCTGGCTCGCTGTGCCAACGAAAAACGTTATCTGCAGGTAAACGTCCAGGCGACGGGAAACTACGTAGTAGCCGCCGCGCCTGTAGCGCGAGGTAGCACCCTGACCCCAGCCAGCGTAACGCTGAAACGTGGTCGACTGGACCAACTACCGCCGCGCGCGGTGCTGGATATGAGTCAGGTGCAGGATGCTGTGAGCCTGCGCGATCTGGTCCCGGGCCAACCGATACAGCTTTCGATGTTGCGCCAGGCATGGCGGATCAAGGCCGGTCAGCGCGTGCTGGTTATTGCCAACGGAGATGGCTTTCGGGTTAATGCCGAAGGTAAAGCGCTGAACAACGCCGCTGTCGCACAGAATGCGCGAGTGCGGATGATTTCAGGCCAGGTGGTGAGCGGCGTCGTCGATTCTGATGGGAATATTCTTATTAACCTATAATAGGTTAAAGATTTTTTAGCGTGTGCCGATAGATAAACAACCAATGATTACAGCGGGCCGCTATAGCGTAACCCCTCGATGAGGAAAAATAAAATGAGCATTGATCGTACCTCACCATTGAAGCCAGTAAGCACCGTTCAGCCGCGTGAAACCAGCGATGCGCCGGTACAAAAAGCGCAGAAGGAAAAAACCACCGCGACCACCAGCACCAGCGTCATGCTGAGCGACGCCCAGGCCAAACTGATGCAGCCCGGCACCAATGACATCAATATGGAACGCGTGGAAGCACTGAAAACCGCAATCCGTAACGGTGAATTGAAAATGGATACCGGAAAAATTGCCGACTCGCTGATTCGCGAGGCGCAGAGCTACCTACAGAGTAAATAAAGTATGACTCGTTTGTCAGAAATACTTGACCAGATGACGACCGTCCTCAATGACCTGAAAACGGTAATGGATGCTGAACAGCAGCAGCTTTCCGCAGGCCATATCAACGGCAGCCAGCTACAGCGTATTACAGAAGAAAAAAGCTCTTTGCTGGCGACCCTTGATTATCTTGAGCAACAGCGCCGCCTGGAGCATGACGCCACGCGCAGCGCCAATGATGAGATTGCTGAACGCTGGCAGACTATCACCAAGAAAACACAGCACTTACGCGACCTCAACCAGCACAATGGTTGGCTGCTGGAAGGGCAGATCGAGCGTAATCAACAAGCAATACAAGTGCTGAAACCGCACCAGGAACCGGCGTTGTATGGCGCAAACGGTCAAACTTCAGCTGCGCACCGCGGCGGGAAAAAATTCTCTATCTGATGCAAGCCTGATAACGTTTTGCTTATCAGGCCTACACTTTTTGTAGGCCGGATACGGCGTTATGCCGCCATCCGGCATTGATTCTTTATGCCGTCCGGCGCACAAACTCTTTTACTTTAAAGCCCAGCACAGCGAGTGCTGCGAAGTAAGCAGCAATACCTGCCACCACGACCGCCATCAGACGCAGCAGGCGCCACAACATCGTTCCCTGCGACCAATCTGGCATGATGTAAAGCATCCCTACCAGTGCCGCCGACATCACCAGCACAGAAATCACCAGTCGCGTCAGGAACCAGGCCCAACCCGGCTGTGGAGTAAAGATTTTCTGCTTACGCAACTGCCAGTACAGCAGTGAAGCGTTCAGACACGCCGCCAGACCAATCGACAGCGACAGCCCGGCATGCTTTAACGGCCCGATAAACGCCAGGTTCATCACCTGGGTCATAATCAGCGTCACAATGGCAATCTTCACTGGCGTTTTTATATCCTGGCGCGAGTAAAAGCCCGGAGCCAACACTTTCACCACGATCAAACCAATCAAACCTACCGAATACGCCACCAGCGCACGCTGGGTCATCGCGGCATCAAAGGCAGTAAATTTACCGTACTGGAACAGAGACACCGTCAGTGGTTTGGCCAGAATACCCAACGCTACGGCACTCGGTAATGCCAACAGGAAACACAAGCGCAGGCCCCAGTCCATCAGGCGACAATACTCATCATGATTACCGCTGGAAAAGCTTTTTGACAGCGATGGCAGCAGGATAGTCCCCAGCGCTACGCCAAGCACACCGGACGGAAACTCCATCAGACGGTCGGCATAGTACATCCACGAAACTGAGCCAGAGGCCAGAAACGAGGCGAAAATCGTATTGATGATTAGTGAAATCTGGCTGACTGATACCCCAAGGATCGCCGGGCCCATCTGCTTGACGACGCGCATCGCCCCCGCATCGCGGAAGTTCACACGCGGCAGTACCAGCATGCCAATTTTCTTCAGATGCGGAAGCTGATAAATCAGCTGTAGCACGCCACCCACGGTAACGGCCCACGCCAGCGCCAGCACTGGCGGATGAAAATAAGGGGCCGCAAACAGCGCGAAACCGATCATGCTGATATTCAGAAAAGTCGGGGCAAACGCAGGAATAGAAAAGCGGTTCCAGGTGTTAAGGATCGCACCAACCAGTGAGGCCAGTGAAATCAGTAGAATATAGGGAAAAGTGATCCGCAGCAGTTGAGTGGTCAGCGCAAATTTATCCGCTGTGTCGGCAAACCCCGGCGCGGTAACTAAAATCACCCATGGCGCAGCCAACATCCCGGCTACCGTCACCACAGCCAGCGCCAGCGTCAACAGTCCGGAAACGTAGGCAACAAACACGCGGGTAGCATCTTCCCCCTGCTTGCTTTTGTACTCAGCAAGAATCGGCACAAACGCCTGCGAAAATGCGCCTTCGGCAAAAATTCGGCGTAGCAGGTTAGGAAGTTTGAATGCCACAAAAAAGGCATCTGTCGCCATCCCTGCACCAAAGATTCTGGCGACAATCGCATCACGCGCAAAACCCAGCACTCGTGAAAACATCGTCATCGAGCTGACGGCTGCCAGCGACTTTAATAAATTCATCTATGTTGTATTCCAGACTCTGAGGCAAAACCCCGACAAACCTGCCCGTAGGTCGGATAAGGCATTCTCGCCGCCATCCGACACTTTTGCTGCGCCTGATGGCGACACCGTAGCGCCTTATCAGGCCGACAAATCAGCCTATGGTTGAAAAGAGGTGTTATTTTGAGTGGGCATATAGTACCTGGATTACAATGAATTACTACCGCCAGATGTTACAGGGGGTTATTCAGCCATCGCCTCCCGCCACAGCTTTTCAACAACACGCTGGGCCAGTAGCGCCTGCTCACCTGCCGTCTGGGGAACCGTCTGATTTTGCACGCACTCAATGAAATGACGCGCACATCCGGCAAAACCACGCTGTTCTAAGGTCGTTTGCCAGCCCGCTATCGGCTTATGAACAACACCTTGCCCACGCTCTTCCCGCCATTCCCGCATATCAGTTACGTCAATCAGGCCACCGTCCGTCACCGCCTGCACGCTTTCGCGCTGGCTACCGGCACGGCGATGCATACTGGTCGTTATCTGCATTTGACCGGTAGAAAAATGGTGCTCGGCGTAAAGCATCGCACCAGATTCATTGGTCAGCAGCGTGCCGTTATTTAACTGCGCCTGCCCTCCCGCCAGCCACAATGCGGTATCGACTACGTGCAGATAGTCGTCCAGCAAAGTGAAACGCAGATCGTGCAGCCCAACGCTATCCGTACGGTGCTTATCCATACGTACAGACGCGGCGGTGCTCAACTGGGTTTTGAGATCCTGGTACAGCGGTGCAAACCGGCGGTTAAACCCGACCATCAGCGTGAGTTTTTTCCGCGCGGCCAGTTCCACCAGTTGCTCAGCCTCACGCAGGTTTTCCGCCAGCGGCTTATCCACACACACGTGAACTCCGGCATTCAGCAATTCACTGACGACCGCATAGTGAGTCGCGGTGCTGGAATGGACGAAAACCGCGTCGCAGGTTTGCGCCAGATTCACCAGTGAATCCACGTAGGGTATCCGCCAGGTATCACAGATACGCAGTGCTTTATCGCGCGAAGGTGAAAAGGCGCCTTGCAGCGTCCAGTCTGCGGAGGTGCCCAGCACGGGTAGCCAGGCCTTTTGCGCAATACCGCCAAGGCCGACAACGCCGATACGTAATTTATTCACGTTAGTCTCCCAGGTGCGCCAGCAATGAATCAAGTCGCTGCTTAAGTTCTGCGACCTCCGTTTCCAGCATTTCCACGCGTGCCTGCAGATCACCGGAGGCTGCAGGGAGTTGATCTGCCGCGGCAATGGCTTCATCAACCTCACCGCAAAACAGGTGCATATAGCGACTTTCACGTTTGCCCGGCTCGCGCGCCAGGCGGATCACATAAGGCCCATCTTCCCGGGTTGCCAGATTTTCCAGTGTCGATTCCACTTCGGCCATATCGCTGAATTCGTACATACGGGATGCGCGACTACGCAATTCACCAGGCGTCTGAGCGCCCCTCAGCAGCAGTGTAGTGATTACGGCCACCTCTGCGGCACTGAGCTTCAGATTGCCAAATTCAGAGTTGCAGAAACGCTGCTCATATTTCGTAACGCGATTGCCAAAGCCGCTCACCGTGCGCAGAAAATGTCGCTTAACCAGGTTATCCAATTGCTCCTGCACGTCCGATTCCGACAGGTTCATCACCGGTTCACGATTCGTTTTTTGATTGCAGGCTGTTACGACTCCATTAACGGAGAGTGGGTACTGTTCCGGCGTTGTCACTTGTTTTTCTAATAAACAGCCAATCACTCGTGCTTCGGTGGCGGTTAATTCGTATTTCATCGTCTTCTCCATTAATCATGGCTGCATCTGAAACTTAGCGGCCGGGGGTCCATTCTGATGTGGTCAACGCCGTCAGCACGTGATCGCGCCACTGCCCGTCAATCAGCAGGTAGTCTTTGGCATAGCCTTCTTTTTCAAAACCCAGTCGCGCCAACAGGTCACCGCTGCGCTTATTATGTGGCATGTAGTTAGCCATAATGCGGTGAATATGCTGCGTGCGCTGCATATAACGGATGGCCGAAGTTAAGGCTTCATACATTAGCCCCTGCCCCTGCCATTTCTGCGCAATGGAGTAGCCGAGATAACAGGCATGGAAGGATCCCCGCACCACGTTTGAGAAGTTCGCAACGCCGATAATCTCTTTTTCGTCCGGATCGAGCAGCGCAAAATAATAGGCAGTGCCCTGTTTATGAAACTCAGAGATCATGCCGAGACGCGCCTGCCAGCCGGACGGATAGCAGTGGCTTTCATCGCGAATAGGTTCCCAGGGTTTTAAGAAATGACGATTTTCTGCGTAATAATCTGCCAGACGCCAGGCATCACGCTCATGCACTAAACGCACGACCAGGCGGTCCGTGGTTAAGCGCACTTTTGGCACGTTACTGCGATAGCCAAACATTCTATACCTACTCCTTCCCGTAACGTCTTCAATACGCTATTCGCATTACTATACCTGTGCGAATACACCCTGTGAAAAGAGCAAAATGCCATTTTTTGAATTATTCACACATTTTGATGAAAACTCTCTATCAAGACGGACTTTTGATAAAAAAATATTGTCCCGCGAAGGGTGGGAAAAGCGATGACGACACCGCAGAATAGGAGGTGCTTATCTTTTAAACTCTATCCAGAGTGACGAGTTTTTCCCTGGAGGGGAAATGTCGCAAGTCTCGCAGGCAAGGAACCTGGGTAAATACTTCCTTCTCATCGATAATATGCTGGTCGTGCTGGGTTTCTTCGTCGTTTTCCCGCTGATCTCAATTCGTTTCGTCGACCAAATGGGCTGGGCCGCCGTGATGGTCGGTATCGCGCTTGGATTACGTCAATTTATCCAGCAGGGGTTGGGTATTTTCGGCGGTGCTATTGCTGACCGTTTCGGCGCCAAACCGATGATCGTCACCGGCATGCTGATGCGCGCAGCCGGGTTCGCCACCATGGGCATTGCGCATGAACCGTGGCTGCTGTGGTTTTCCTGCTTTCTTTCCGGGCTGGGTGGCACGCTGTTCGACCCTCCCCGTTCGGCGCTGGTAGTCAAGCTGATCCGCCCGGAAAAGCGCGGGCGTTTTTTCTCTATTCTGATGATGCAGGATAGCGCCGGGGCCGTGGTCGGCGCGTTACTCGGCAGTTGGTTATTGCAATACGATTTCCGTCTGGTATGTGCCACCGGCGCAATTTTGTTCGTTCTGTGCGCGGCGTTTAACGCCTGGCTGCTCCCGGCATGGAAGCTGTCGACGGTGAAAATTCCGGTGCGCGAAGGGATGAGCCACGTGATGCATGACAAGCGCTTTGTCACCTATGTGCTGACGCTGGCGGGCTATTACATGCTGGCGGTACAGGTGATGCTGATGCTGCCCATCATGGTGAACGACATCGCTGGCTCACCAGCCGCCGTGAAATGGATGTATGCCATTGAGGCATGTCTCTCTTTAACGCTGCTGTACCCGATTGCCCGCTGGAGTGAAAAACGCTTTCGCCTTGAACATCGCCTGATGGCGGGCCTGCTGGTGATGTCTCTAAGTATGATGCCCATTGGCCTGGTCGGGAATTTACAGCAGTTGTTCACCCTGATCTGCACGTTCTATATTGGCTCGATCATCGCCGAACCGGCGCGTGAAACTCTGAGCGCCTCGCTGGCGAATGCGCGGGCCAGAGGAAGCTATATGGGCTTCAGCCGACTGGGACTCGCCATCGGCGGCGCAATTGGCTATGTCGGCGGCGGCTGGCTGTTTGACATGGGCAAGGCCCTGGCACAGCCTGAGCTGCCCTGGATGATGCTCGGTATTATTGGCTTCATCACCTTCCTGGCGCTGGGCTGGCAATTCAGTCTCAAACGCCCAACGCGAGGTATGTTGGAGCCAGACGCCTGATAGCCGAACCTGCGTCCGGGCGCTTTTCAGTTTTTTCTGCTGGCGTCCGGGGCGCTGGTACTCGATGATGCTTTGTGTCACGATTACGCCACATGCATCATGTTGAGGAACCCCATGAAAAAGTTTTTTTTTGCCGCTGCACTGATTGTCAGCGGCCTGTTGGTTGGTTGTAATCAACTCACGCAATACACGGTTAGCGAGCAAGAAATTAATCAAGCCCTGGCAAAGCATAATAACTTTTCAAAAGACATC
Organism: Citrobacter sp. ABFQG; assembly: GCF_004322975.1. Lineage (NCBI taxonomy): Bacteria > Pseudomonadati > Pseudomonadota > Gammaproteobacteria > Enterobacterales > Enterobacteriaceae > Citrobacter > Citrobacter sp. ABFQG. Next base: position 2,585,903 of record NZ_CP036435.1, on the reverse strand, counting down.
GGTTTGCCCGGCGTTGCTGAAGCACATATCGTACTGAATAATCTCGCCAGCCAGATTGGTCGTGAAGAGCCAAACAAAGTCACCCTGACCGGCGATGCCAACCTGGACATGAACTCCCTGTTTGGCAGTCAGAAAGCGACCATGAAGCTGAAGCTGAAAGCCTTACCGGTTTTCAATAAAGAAAAAGGCGCGATTTATCTGCAAGAGATGGAAGTCGTCGACGCCACCGTCACGCCAGAGAAAATGCAGTCAGTACTGCAAACGCTGATGCCGTATTTAAATCAGTCGCTGCGTAACTATTTCAACCAGCAACCAGCGTACATTCTGAAGGAAGACAGCAGCCAGGGTGAAGCGCTGGCGAAAAAACTGGCGAAAGGTATTGAGGTGAAACCGGGTGAAATCATCATCCCGTTCACCGACTAATGAAACTGAGGGCGCTGATGCGCCCTTTTTTTTCGTGCAAACGAAAACGTTTCCGCTTATCCTTTGTTTCCGGCAAAAAAGACTATCCTCAGCCGGAGCATATTGATGACTGCACCATCCCAGGTTTTAAAGATCCGCCGCCCAGACGACTGGCATCTTCACTTTCGCGATGGCGACATGTTAAAAACTGTCGTGCCCTATACCAGTGAAGTTTATGGCCGTGCCATTGTCATGCCGAACCTGGTACCGCCCGTCACCACGGTTGACGCGGCTATCGCTTATCGCCAGCGCATTCTTGACGCGGTACCTGCCGGACACGACTTCACGCCATTAATGACCTGCTACTTAACGGATACGCTGGATCCCAACGAGCTGGAACGTGGATTCAACGAAGGCGTATTCACCGCGGCAAAACTCTATCCAGCCAATGCCACCACCAACTCGACGCATGGCGTAACCTCTATTGACGCCATCATGCCGGTGCTGGAGCGGATGGAAAAATTGGGTATGCCACTGCTGGTGCACGGCGAAGTCACCCATGCAGATATCGATATTTTCGATCGCGAAGCGCGCTTTATTGAAACGGTGATGGAGCCGCTGCGTCAGCGTTTGACCTCGCTGAAAGTGGTGTTCGAGCATATCACCACCAAAGATGCTGCCGAATACGTGCGTGATGGTAACGAACTTTTGGCTGCGACCATTACGCCACAGCACCTGATGTTTAACCGCAACCACATGCTGGTTGGCGGGATTCGCCCTCACCTGTATTGCCTGCCGATCCTCAAACGTAACGTCCACCAACAGGCGCTGCGTGAACTAGTTGCCAGCGGGTTTAAGCGCGCATTCCTCGGTACCGACTCAGCGCCGCACGCGCGTCATCGCAAAGAGTCAAGCTGTGGTTGTGCGGGCTGTTTTAATGCACCGACCGCGCTGGGCAGTTATGCCACCGTGTTTGAAGAGATGAATGCGCTGGACCATTTCGAAGCCTTCTGCTCACTCAACGGCCCACAGTTCTATGGCTTGCCGGTAAATGAGACCTTTATTGAGCTGGAACGCATGGAGCACCTGGTTCCTGAGAGCATTGCACTGGAAGACGATACGCTGGTGCCTTTCCTGGGTGGCGAAACGGTACGTTGGTCAGTAAAAAGCTAAAAAAAGTGTAGCCAACTGATGCGAATAACTGTATAAATAAACAGTATATTCCACAGGGGGCTACTATGCGTATTGAAGTCACTATTGCCAAAACTTCACCTTTACCTGCCGGTGCAATTGACGCACTGGCTGGTGAACTCTCCCGCCGTATTCAGCACCATTTTCCGGATAACGAAGGTAACGTTACCGTCCGTTATGCCGGCGCAAACAATTTGTCGGTTATTGGCGCGACTAAAGAGGACAAAGAACGCATCAGCGAGATCCTACAGGAAACCTGGGAAAGCGCGGATGACTGGTTCATCAACGAATAAATAATGATATGCAGTGATGTTTGTTTGCCGGGTCGCCCCGGCTTTTTTATACACACTATCCTGTAATCAATCGCGCATTTCTTCTGACGAGTATTTAATTTAATATTAACCCACCGATTATCTTTTAACCAAAACAACAAAATAATTGTGCAACATACTAAAAAAAAATGAATAACATGTTGGTTTCTTAGTCAGATAACGCTGAAAACAAAAAATTTATGCCCTTCCCTCTTTAAATTTTCAATGAATACCCTTATTTATTGATATACTGAAGTTGCTTCAGAAAAAAACGCATTGAACCTCGAAAACCGTTGTCTAGTAACACGAATTAGGGGGCATGATGGAAAAGAATAATGAAGTCATTCAGACTCATCCGCTTGTAGGGTGGGACATCAGCACTGTTGATAGCTACGATGCGCTGATGCTGCGTTTGCACTACCAGACCCCGAATCGCCCTGACCCGGATGGGACTGAAGTTGGTCAAACGCTCTGGTTAACCACTGATGTTGCCAGGCAATTTATTTCGATATTAGAAGCAGGAATCGCCAAAATTGAATCTGGCGATTACCAGGTAAATGAGTATCAGCGACATTAAACCTGATACATCCAGCCATCAAAAGGCACCTTAACGGTGCCTTTCTTATTTCCAGGTTGAATATTCCGGGTCAGTTATTTAACCTGCTACTATCGCGATTGCAGAGAGAAGCGGATGAAATACGACTTAATCATTATTGGCAGCGGTTCAGTAGGCGCCGCAGCTGGATACTATGCCACTCGTGCCGGTCTGAAGGTTCTGATGATCGATGCACATATGCCTCCTCATCAGCAGGGCAGCCACCACGGCGACACTCGATTAATTCGTCATGCTTATGGCGAAGGTGAAAAATACGTTCCGCTGGTACTACGTGCGCAAACATTGTGGGATGAACTGTCCACCCATAATGAAGAACCGATTTTTGTTCGCTCCGGTGTTATCAACCTCGGTCCGGCAGAGTCCACCTTCTTAGCGACTGCAGCGCAAAGCGCCAAACAGTGGCAACTCAACGTTGAACAACTGGATGCGGCAGCCATCATGGCGCGCTGGCCGGAGATTCGTGTACCTGACAACTATATCGGTCTGTTTGAAGCGGAGTCCGGTTTTTTACGCAGTGAGTTAGCAATTAAAACCTGGATCCGTCTGGCGGAAGAAGCAGGCTGTGCGCAACTGTTTAAATGCCCGGTCAGCGCAATTCATCACGGTGATGATGGCATCACGGTAGAAACGGCTGACGGTGACTACCACGCGAAAAAAGCAGTGATCAGCGCCGGTACCTGGGTGCAGGCTTTAGTCCCTGAACTACCGATACAACCGGTGCGCAAAGTGTTCGCCTGGTATCAGGCCGATGGGCGCTACAGCGTTAAGAATAACTTCCCAGCCTTCACCGGCGAGCTGCCAAATGGTGATCAATACTACGGTTTCCCGGCAGAAAACGACGAACTGAAAATTGGTAAGCACAACGGCGGACAAGTCATTCACTCTGCTGATGAGCGTAAGCCATTTGCCGCTGTAGCCAGCGATGGTTCTGAAGCCTTCCCATTCCTGCGCACAATTCTGCCGGGCGTTGGCTGCTGCCTGCACGGCGCGTCCTGCACTTACGATAATTCACCGGATGAAGACTTTATTATCGATACTCTGCCAGCGCACGACAACACGCTAATCATTACCGGGCTGAGCGGACATGGCTTTAAGTTTGCCTCTGTTCTGGGAGAGATTGCGGCAAACTTCGCTCAGGACAAACCGTCTGACTTTGACCTGACCCCCTTCAGGCTAAGCCGTTTTAAGTGATAATAAATGAATGGCCTCGATGATGAGGCCATTTTTAATGACAGGAATAACGTTAATGCGCCGTATCTTTCACTATCTTGTTAATAATATTCGCGAGCATCTTATGCTCTACATTATTTTATGGTCGCTGCTGGCCATTATGGATGTAATATATATTATGTTTTTCTGATTCCTGCGCGCTGACAATAATTGACAAAAATTGAAATTATCTTAATTTTCATTGCAATAAACTGAACAATAATAAAAATCATAACCACCCATAAACCAAGCATTATCACCTACTCTCACACTAATCCCTTGATGATTAATTCAATAATCAGTCAACTTTACTGAACAAAAAATAAATATCATCACCATTGTTATTTATTAGTTGCATTAATGTCTTTTACACGCCATTTTCATTCACTTCTGAAATATCAATCGGTGTGCTTATGCAATTCAAAAATAGTTCACAGCGCTATGGCGTAGTGTCAGCCACATTACATTGGCTGGTTGCGATTGCTGTATATGGCATGTTCGCCTTGGGCTTATGGATGGTCACGCTTAGCTACTATGACGGCTGGTATCACCAGGCCCCTGAACTGCATAAAAGCATCGGCATCCTACTCATGATGGGACTGGTTATCCGCGTTATCTGGCGGTTGTTCTCCCCTCCGCCTGCTGCGTTGGCAAGCTACTCCCGTTTAACCCGCATCGCAGCGGCAATGGGTCACCTCGCTCTTTATTTGCTGCTCTTTTCAATTGTCATCAGCGGATATCTAATTTCCACCGCAGATGGCAAAGCGATAAGCGTCTTTGGTTGGTTCGACATTCCAGCCACCGTTGCCAACGCAGGTGCTCAGGCCGACCTCGCCGGTAGCTTGCACCTGTGGCTTGCGTGGACCGTGGTGATTTTATCCCTACTGCACGGACTGATGGCCCTGAAACATCACTTTATTGATAACGACGATACCCTCAATCGCATGTTGGGAAAATCGTCATCTGACTATGGAGCTTAAAATGAAAAAAAACCTGCTGGGACTTACACTCGCCTCTCTGTTATTCACCACCGGGTCGGCCGTGGCGGCAGATTACAAAATTGACAAGGAAGGACAGCATGCCTTTGTTAATTTCCGTATTCAGCATCTGGGTTACAGCTGGCTGTACGGCACATTTAAAGATTTCGACGGTACGTTTACCTTTGATGAGAAAAATCCCGCAGCCGATAAGGTTAACGTAACCATCAACACCAACAGTGTTGACACTAATCACGCCGAACGTGACAAGCATCTGCGCAGCGCAGATTTCCTTAACGTAGCGAAATTCCCGCAGGCGACCTTCAGCTCCACCAGCGTGAAGAAAGAAGGTAATGACCTGGATATCACCGGTAATTTAACCCTGAACGGCGTTACCAAACCGGTTACGCTGGACGCGAAGCTCATCGGCCAGGGCGGCGATCCTTGGGGCGGTACGCGCGCTGGTTTTGAAGCGCAAGGTAAGATTAAGCTGAAGGATTTCAACATTACCACCGATCTCGGTCCGGCGTCGCAGGAAGTCGATCTGATCATCTCAGTGGAAGGTGTGCAACAGAAGTAACGCATGAATGGCCGGATGGGGCTCAAGCCACCATCCGGCATAGCGACTATTGCGCAGGGTCTGGAATACCCAGTTTGGTATTCAGGTGACCACGTGATTTATTAAAGATTTTATTGCCATTTTCACGCCCAGCGCGACGACGCCGTTGTTCCTCTTCCGGCAACTCACTCTCTTCGCTACACAGCTCGCTACAGCAGCCATTATATTTCTGCGCACAAGCCGGGCACTGAATAAACAACAGATGGCAGCCATCATTTTTGCAATTAGTATGGCTATCGCACGCCGTGCCGCACTGATGGCAATGTGCGATAACATCTTCAGAGATTCTTTCGCCCATGCGCTCATCAAAGACAAAGTTTTTACCGATAAAACGCACCGGAAGTCCCTGCTCACGCGCCTTGCGGGCATACTCAATAATACCGCCCTCAATGTGCCAGACTTTGCTAAATCCATTGTGTTTCATCCAGGCGCTAGCTTTCTCACAGCGGATCCCACCCGTGCAGTACATCACGATTTTTTTATCTTTATGCGCCTGCATCATTTCAACAGCTTTCGGCAACTGATCGCGGAATGTGTCTGCCGGGATCTCCAGCGCATTCTCGAAGTGACCCACCTCATATTCATAATGGTTGCGCATATCAATGAATACCGCTTCAGGATCGTCAAGCATGGCATTCACCTCTGCTGCCTTGAGATAATCCCCCACGTTGCTGGCGTCAAAGTCTGGATCGTCAATACCATCCGCCACGATACGTTCACGGACTTTCATACGCAGTACCCAGAACGATTTACCGTCATCATCCAGCGCAATATTCAGACGTAAATCGTTCAATGCAGGATCAAACGCATAGAGTTGCTGGCGAAATGCCTCGACGTTGCTTTGCGGTACGCTGATTTGCGCGTTAATTCCTTCATGGGCAAGATATACTCGCCCGAAGACGTTCAATGCGGTGAACATCTGGTACAGTGCATCACGTGTGTGCTGAGGATTGGCAATGGTGAAATATTTATAGAATGAGATCGTCGTACGCGGCTCGGTCTCGGCCAGCATTTTGGCTTTGAGGGCGTCGTTCGAAATGCGGTTGTGTAACACTGGCATGGTGTACGTATCCTGCAAATAGGGAATAAATGAAAATCGGCGGCATAATAAAGCAAACATCGCCAATTTACATCCACACATTTTACGCTACATTTCATACTTCACTATAAAGTTGCAACAACAATTGCGGAATTAATCACCGTTCTCCCGTCACAAATTTTTGATACGCGCGAAAAAATGCGACAATACAGGGAATTGGTCGTTTGAAGACAGGATAGACATGACGAATTTACCCAAGTTTTCGGCTGCGTTACTGCATCCACGTTATTGGTTAACCTGGCTGGGTATTGGCATCCTTTGGTTAATCGTGCAGTTACCCTACCCCATCCTCTTTAAGTTGGGCTGTGCATTAGGTCGACTGGCGCTACGTTTGATGAAACGTCGGGCAAAAATTGTTTCCCGAAATCTGGAACTGTGCTTCCCGCAGATGAGTGAGCAGGAACGCCAGCAGATGGTCGTCAAGAACTTCGAATCCGTGGGCATGGGCGTAATGGAAACCGGGATGGCCTGGTTTTGGTCCGATAAGCGTATTTCACGCTGGACTGAAGTGATCGGGATGGAACATATCCGTGACGTTCAGGCGCAAAAACGCGGGATCCTGTTAGTGGGTCTGCACTTTCTGACTCTGGAACTGGGTGCGCGTCAGTTTGGTTTGCAGGAACCGGGTATTGGTGTGTATCGCCCTAACGACAACCCGCTTCTCGACTGGCTACAAACCTGGGGCCGTATGCGCTCGAATAAATCAATGCTCGATCGTAAAGACCTGAAAGGGATGATTAAAGCGTTGAAAAAGGGCGAAGTGGTCTGGTACGCGCCGGATCACGATTACGGCCCTCGTGCCAGTGTGTTTGTACCACTTTTTGCCGTTGAACAAGCCGCAACAACCTCTGGGACCTGGATGCTTTCGCGCATGTCCAATGCCTGCCTGGTACCGTTTGTTCCTCGCCGCAAACCTGACGGTAAAGGCTATCAATTGATTATGCTGCCTCCGGAGTGTTCACCGCCTTTGGACGACGCAGAGACCACTGCCGCGTGGATGAACAAAATTGTTGAGCAATGCATCATGATGGCACCAGAGCAGTATATGTGGCTGCATCGTCGCTTCAAGACGCGCCCTGAAGGTTCTCCTTCCCTGTACTAAAACACTGTTGCAGTCCTGTGGGCTGCAACACCTTCCCTGCCTGCTTTAGGTTTAACTGCTATCCGCATTGCAGCAATTATCTACCAGGCGCATAATTAGCCTGCTTACTTATATTCAATCGATAGCGCAAACAGCGCGCCACACTGCGGAACGCTATGTCACCCTCAGATGCTCCCATAAACTGGAAACGCAACCTCACTGTTGCCTGGTTAGGTTGTTTTTTAACCGGCGCAGCATTTAGCCTGGTCATGCCCTTTTTGCCCCTTTACGTCGAAAGTCTCGGCGTCACGGGACATAGCGCACTGAATATGTGGTCAGGCCTGGTCTTCAGCATCACCTTTCTTTTTTCCGCCATCGCCTCTCCTTTCTGGGGTGGCCTTGCCGATCGCAAGGGGCGAAAAATCATGCTGCTACGATCTGCGTTGGGTATGGCTGTTGTGATGCTGCTGATGGGACTGGCGCAAAATATCTGGCAGTTCTTGATCCTGCGCGCCTTGTTGGGGCTGCTTGGTGGATTCATCCCCAATGCGAATGCACTGATCGCCACCCAGGTTCCACGCAATAAAAGCGGCTGGGCACTGGGAACGCTTTCCACCGGTGGCGTTAGTGGCGCACTGCTCGGGCCGCTAGCGGGCGGCCTCCTCGCGGATCAGTACGGACTGCGTCCCGTATTTTTCATCACCGCCAGCGTGCTGTTGGTCTGCTTCATCCTGACGCTATTTTTTATCCGCGAGCGTTTCCAGCCGGTGAGCAAGAAGGAAATGCTGCACATTCGTGAAGTCGTGGCCTCTTTAAGGAACCCCAAACTGGTGCTGAGCCTGTTTGTCACCACTTTGATCATTCAGGTAGCCACCGGTTCTATCGCGCCAATACTGACACTGTACGTTCGAGAGTTGGCTGGTAACGTCAGCAATATTGCGTTTATCAGTGGGATGATAGCCTCTGTCCCCGGCGTTGCGGCATTAATCAGCGCCCCTAAACTTGGCAAATTAGGCGATCGGATTGGCCCGGAGAAGATCCTGATCGTCGCGCTGATCGTTTCCGTGTTACTGCTAATTCCAATGTCATTTGTCCAGACGCCCTGGCAGCTTGGTATTCTGCGCTTTATATTGGGGGCGGCCGACGGCGCTCTGCTCCCGGCGGTACAAACGCTGCTGGTCTATAACTCGACTAATCAAATAGCTGGACGTATTTTCAGTTATAACCAGTCATTTCGCGACATTGGTAACGTAACAGGACCTCTAATGGGGGCAGCGATATCCGCCAACTACGGTTTTCGTGCTGTATTCTGTGTGACCGCAGGAGTCGTACTGTTCAACGCCCTGTACTCGTGGAATAGCCTGCGCCGTCGTCGGAGTACAGAGGTCGTGGGATGATTTATATATTTATATTCGCAGGTTCAGAATAAAAATTTATCTCACATGACATATATTTCAGTCTTAATGATAATAGTAACACACTTTATTTCTGCCAGAATTTTTGGCTTCATACAAAGCGGCATCAGCATATGAAACAACTTTATCCGCTGATTCATCATCAATTTTACTGCAATATACACCGATACTTATCGTCATTTTTTCTTTTAAATCATATGAATTTGGTATTGTCGTACCATTTTCCACATTTCGCCTAATTCGTTCTGCAACAACAATTGCCTCATCTTTATCGTTACACTTAAGAAGGATCGCAAATTCTTCGCCACCGACTCTGGCAAAAATATCCGTATCTCTGATTGATTTATTGATAATATCGACAATGCTGATTATTACTCTGTCACCTTCCTGATGACCGTAGGTATCGTTAATCCGTTTGAATTTATCAATATCCAGAACCATTACACACACTGCACCTTTTGCTAATGATGCTTTTAATGACTTATAGAATAGTTTACGATTATATATTTTAGTCATTGCATCTTTAATAGCTGAATCCGTTTCTTTTTTTAAGATGATGAAGGTGTTGTACATCAGTATTGAGATTATACACAGGGCACTTATCACCTCAATTCCCCGGCTAACATACCAAATATACATGCTATATTCATCCAGGCTCAGAAGTAGTACATTGGTCAATATTGCTGAGCAACACAGTAGCCCTATACTTTTCCACAAGATGTTGTGCGTTCTGGTTTTAATGATTAAATACAACAGGACCAGCCCCCAGGATATAATAAGCGAATAAATGTACCCAATGTGCCAGTGCACCGTGACATTATCAGGCTTCAGGCTTGTTATCTCGAGTGTAAAATTAGGGTTGTAACTGGCCAGAGTGTGCGCCATCACCGCGATAACAAGCATGATTAAAAAAGACAGAACGATATAGCAAGGTTCTCTTTCTTTGGTTTCAATAACTGTCGAGGATATTTTATAAGATTTCAATGAAACAAATAGCAGAGCGATGAAACTAATCTGCCGAAAGTAATAAAATATAGCTATATCGTTAGTTCTTTTTTCGATTGATGCATGATCATTAATCAAGTCCTGAACAATGTAGATAGTCTCGACGAAAAATATGTTATTGCCAAGAAACGCCATGCCTAATATCATGAGGCAGGTGAGATCTTTTCTACAAAGATACTGAAATAACATAAACAGGAAAATTATTCCATATAAAAAGAACAACCCTACAATTATAATCAGATATACTGTTTGCGGGACACTTTGCATCGTTAATTTAAATTGTGTAAGACACAAACCGCCAAGAACATAGCTAGCCAAACAGATTATATAGAAAGCCATTAACCTTCCATTATTTGAATTATAGTTATCCATAACAACCTTAAGGTAATTCTTAATTTTGCATTTTATATAATAAAGCATAAGATTTTGCAAACTATTATACCCGCACAATTTCAATAACATTAATTCATTTCTTATTTAATGGTTTCTTATAGATTTATAACCTTTGTCATTAATAATCTTTTATTATGTATACTATTCCAGTATCACTCGCACCATTCACAACCCCTATACGCAAAAGACACTTTGTCACTTCCAGAGACACCACTAAGTTTAGCCACTTTCATTGATTACCTCTGCAACACTTCCGTATTGGGCATTAATTTTCTCCTTTATTTTGATTGAGTTATGCAATATTAATTCATAAACGTTCGCATTCCCCCTCTAAAACACATAAAAATCGGTGTTTAAAACTGAAGATTTTCTAATATAACGCCAACTTTTATTTATTTGATTTTCATTACTGCATTGCAAACCACATACATTACTCTTTTTTCTTGAATTTTTTTCCTGATATTACGTCGGCTTCAGTATCTGCCAATGTAAATTTTTTCATAAACTACCGAGGTTACTTTCACCTGCTCTCGTTGGCATTGCAGGCAGTAATCATCTGATTGAGTTAGCCACGCAGCTAACGGGTTTGACGCTCTGCGGATCGCCGTCTATAGATTGAATCATCCCCCTTTATTGTTCGCCTTAGGAGAAGAAAAATGGCAAAGAATGACATGAATTTTTATGCCACGTTGGAAGAGGCTATTGATGCGGCTCGTGAAGTGTTTCTGGCTGATAACCCTGACCTTGAGTCAGACGATGCCAGCGTTCAACAGCTAAGCATCCAAAAATACGTGCTACAGGATGGCGACATTATGTGGCAGGCGGAATTCTTTGCTGACGAGGATGATGTAGATGGTGAATGTCTACCAATGCTGAGCGGAGAAGCGGCTCAGAGCGTTTTTGATGGCGACTATGATGAAATTGAAATTCGCCAGGAGTGGCAGGAAGAAAATACGCTTCACGAATGGGATGAAGGTGAATTCCAGCTGGAACCTCCCCTTGATACCGAAGAGGGGCAGACCGCAGCCGATGAATGGGATGAGCGATAGTTACTCGTAAGGTCCATGATGAATATCGAGCGGGAGCAGCAACGTATCAAACACTAGCGAAAAAGGCAGATCGAGGATCGTGACGTAGCGCCATGCCGAGTCCCGAACATCCCATTGCACGCCAGGATAGTATTGATTTCCGTGTCCTTGCCCTGGGATGGTACGACTAATAATGCTGCCGCATCCGCTCAGGAAGAAGATCATTATTCCTACAGCCAATATTCGCACCTGCTACCTCACGACTCATTCTATTCAATATAAAAAAATACCGGCACCAGGCCGGTATTTTCACGTTACAGAACGCTTATTTTTTCCTGAGCGCCAACGGGTTCAGAGTCAATCCCTGATAGTAGTTCACCCACGAAGAATACTTATCAGGTGAATTCCAGACGCGATAATGTAAACGTGCCATGGTCACCGGATCGCTCAACAATACAAGGCGGCGATCGCGATTCAGTTTCTCCGGCGTTTCGTTCAGCGCCTGTTCCACATGGCGATCGCGTGCAATCTCCAGCACGTTGCTGGCGCGGTGGCGTGCAGTCGCCATGGCCGTGGCCAGTGCGTTAAACGACGGGTTAAACACCGCATGCATAAAGCCATCGTCCAGCGTACGTTTACGGTTCATCACCAGATAAGTATCGGTATCCACCAGCACCTGCGGCGGGGAATACTCTTCCGGGATCAGGAACAGCTTCCAGCGCTTGGTACGTAACCCCACCGTGGAACGGCTGGAAATCACTGAAACAAACGGCGACAGGATCAGCGAGAAGACAATCGGTGCCAGCCAGAACAGGAAACGCAGATCCAGCCAGGCCATACCCACAGCCCACACCAGCCCCAACAGTAACTGAGAACCGTGACGCATAAACGCTTCACCCCATGGGGTGGAATCGTCATCGCGCTGCGGCGAATTCCACACCACTTCCCAACCGAGGAAAGCGCTCACGACGAAGACGGTATGGAACAGCATGCGCACCGGTGCCAGCAGCACGGAGAACAGAACCTCCAGCAGCAGCGACAGCGTAACGCGGATGAACCCACCGTACTCTTTCGTCCCTTTACACCAGATGAGCAAAATACTCAGCAACTTCGGCAGGAACAACAGCACCATCGTTGAAGCAAACAGCGCGATCGCCAGTTCAGGTCGCCATTGCGGCCATACCGGGAATAGCTGACGCGGTTGCAGGAAGTACTGCGGTTCCGTCAACGCATGTACCACCTGCAATGCGGTAGAGAGCGCGAGGAACATAAACCACAGCGGCGCGGACAGATAGGACATCACACCAGTCAGGAACACCGCACGGTGAACCGGGTGCATCCCCTTAACCAGGAACAGACGGAAGTTCATCAGGTTGCCGTGGCACCAGCGACGGTCACGCTTGAGTTCATCCAGCAGGTTCGGCGGTAGCTCTTCATAAGAGCCCGGTAGATCGTAGGCAATCCACACGCCCCAGCCAGCGCGACGCATCAAGGCCGCTTCCACGAAGTCATGGGAGAGAATCGATCCCGCAAACGAACCTTCGCCCGGTAACGGCGCGAGCGCACAGTGCTCGATAAACGGCTTCACGCGGATAATTGCGTTGTGGCCCCAGTAGTGTGATTCGCCTAACTGCCAGAAGTGAAGCCCGGCAGTAAACAGCGGCCCATAAACACGGGTCGCAAACTGTTGGCAGCGCGCATACAGCGTATCCATACCGGAAGCCTTCGGTGAAGACTGGATAATCCCGGCATTCGGATTCGCTTCCATCAGGCGCACCAGGCCGCTCAGACAGTCACCGCTCATCACTGAATCCGCATCCAGCACAACCATGTAGCTGTACTGATTTCCCCAGCGACGGCAGAAGTCATCAATGTTGCCGCTTTTACGCTTCACGCGACGACGACGACGGCGGTAGAAAATCTGTCCTTCGCCCTGCACTTCGGCAATCAGCTCCATCCAAGCTTTTTGTTCTGCCACGCAGATATCAGGATTGTAGCTGTCGCTCAGAATGTAAACATCGAAATGCTCAGCGTTGCCCGTTGCTTTGACCGACTCCCACGTGGCGCGAAGTCCCGCGAATACGCGATCAACGTCCTCGTTACAGATAGGCATAATCAACGCCGTACGGTGTTCAGGATTCAACGGTTCATCCCCGACCGTTGAGGCCGAGATACTGTACTTATCCCGTCCAATCAGCAATTGCAGGAAGCCCATCAGCGCGGTCCAGAATCCCGCTGATACCCAACAGAAAAGTACGGCAAACAAAATAAGAATGCCGGTCTGGAGCATGTAGGGCAGCAGTTGCATAAAGGAGACCCACAAATCCTGCCCCATCATGTCTGCAGGATTAATGAATGCCCACCCCTGATAAGGAAGGATCGTCTTCATATACCAGGTTGCAACGACCGTTTGCGCCAGCGTTAAGATCAACAGCGTATAGCGGCGGATGGTGCCTACGGTACGCCATTTTTGCTCGCTCTCTTGTTCTTCTTTCGTCAAACGCGAAAGATAACGCGGAGTCACATCGCGCCCACGCAGACGATCCCAAAAACGGCCAACCGGGTTGGTACGCCAGGGATCGGGGAACATAGAGGTACGCGTTGCTTTTGGCATCGCCTGTAGCTGATCGCGCCCCTCATCGTCCTTAACCAACTGCTCTTTAGCCAGAGAATCCGGCCATGCTTGCTCAAGACGAGCTTTTACAGAACCCTGCGGTGAATCATCTTCGCGCGAGTACGTACGATGCTCAGCATCCAGCGCCTGATGAACGGCGCGGATGTCAGTTTTCGGCAGTGCCGCTTTTTCGATATCCGAAAGCGGCATTGCGTCAATATACTCAGTTGTCTTATTCATTGGCAGGTAACTGGTAGCTCCAGGTTTCACTCAGCGTCTGATCTGCATTGACCAGGGCAGCACGCATTTCAGTGGTTTTCTTCACGTCTTTCACTTTCACGCGCAATACCAAACGCCAACCTTTAGTGACCGGGTTGTAGCGCACGGTGTTTTCAACGATTTCACCGTTGTCACCAATACTGGTTTGTGCAGTAACCGGCGTATCCTGCGGCAGCTTTTTCATATCGGTGCCGGAAAAGTCCACCACAAACGCGATGGTACCGTCAGGCTGACGAATGAGATTGGACTGTTTAACATCACCGGTAGAACGACGTGTCTGCTGTACCCAGGCGTTATCAGGCGCATGAAGCTTGTCTTCATCACGCGTGAACGTCAGGGTATATTTAAAGTTCATTTCTTTACCGGCTTCAGGCAGCTGATCCGGGGTCCAGTACGCAACGATGTTATCGTTCGTTTCATCGTTAGTTGGAATTTCAACTAACTCAATCTTACCTTTGCCCCAATCGCCTTTTGGCGTGATCCAGGCGCTCGGGCGCAGATCGTAACGATCGTCGATGTCTTCAAAACGCGAGAACTGACGGCCACGCTGCAACAGACCGAAACCTTGCGGATTTTCCATAGCAAAGCTGCTCACCGCGAGATGTTTCGGGTTATTCAGCGGACGCCAAATCCATTCGCCGTTACCAGCGTGGATGGACAAACCGTTAGAGTCATGCAGTTCTGGACGATAGTTAGTCGTCGGAGAAGGCTGGTTCGGTCCATACAGGAACATACTGGTTAACGGTGCCACGCCAAGTTTGCCTACTTTGTCGCGCAGATAAACTTTGGACTGAACATCGACTACCGTGTCACGACCAGGAATGATGACAAAGCGATACGCTCCTGTAGCACGCGGAGAATCCAGTAAGGCATAAATAGTTAGACGTTTATCAGTTGGTTTCGGACGCTCGATCCAAAACTCACGAAAGCGGGGAAATTCTTCACCAGAAGGCAGAGCGGTATCAATCGCGAGACCGCGCGCAGAAAGGCCGTAGACCTGGCCTGCACCCAGAACACGGAAATAGCTGGCACCGAGCATGCTGACGATTTCGTCGTTTTTATCTTTGCTGTTGATCGGATACAGCACTTTGAACCCGGCGAAACCGAGATCTTTTACCGTGTCTTTATCATGCTGAACATCGCCGAAATTAAAGTAATCCGGGCTGTATTTGATTCTTTTCACCGCAGTAGCGGTCACTTCGTTGATTTTGACCGGCGTGTCGAAGTACATACCCTGGTGGTAGAACTCGAGCTTAAATGGGGTCTTGAGATTGCTCCAGTAGGCTTTATCGCGATTAAACTGGATCTGCTGATAATCCGCATATTTCATGTCGCGGAAAACGGAGGGCAAGTTACTTTTTGGCGCCTCATAGCCTTTATCGGCTAAGGATTGAGCTTGTTTTGCAACATCATCAATGCTGAATGCCCAGCTTGATGATGTGTACAGCGTTAACATGACTGCTGCACCCAACCAACGCATTTTCATCATTTGTAGTTTATGTTTCATAATTAGTAAGCACTTCCCCCTTTGTGTGCTTATATTGATCCGATCCATTTTAATGGATAATCGGGTATTCCGACAACTGAATCCCTGTATTGTTCGCGCGCTGGCTCATGGTTTAAGCAGGTTCGTCTGCCTGTTTTCACTTTGCGTGCTTATCCTGGAGACAGGTTGTTAGACTTCGTGTAGGGTTGCCCTCGAATGTAACCATTATTCGTCTTAGGGATAAGACGAAAAGTCTGAGAATACATAACTGTCTATGAGCTCTGTATCACCACCACGCGAATATTTTCTTGACTCCATCCGTGCCTGGCTAATGTTGTTAGGGATCCCGTTTCATATTTCATTGATCTACTCCACCCACACATGGCACGTGAACAGCGCAGAACCATCGTGGTGGTTGACCTTGTTCAATGACTTTATCCATGCTTTTCGCATGCAAGTCTTCTTTGTCATTTCGGGTTATTTTTCCTACATGCTATTTCTACGCTATCCGATAAAGCGCTGGTGGAAAGTGCGTGTAGAACGCGTGGGGATCCCTATGCTGACTGCGATTCCGCTGCTTACACTGCCGCAATTTATCATGCTGCAATACGTGAAAGGCAAAGCAGACAGCTGGCATACCCTCAGCGGCTACGATAAATACAACGCGCTGGCCTGGGAGCTGATTTCCCATCTGTGGTTTTTACTGGTTCTCGTGGTGTTAACAACCCTGAGCATGTGGGTGTTTACCCAGATGAAACACAGATTGACGCAAAGCGACGTCGGCAGCGCGCCTTCGGTGTCAATGACGAAGTTAACGCTGATTTTTGCAGTGCTGGGTTTCGGTTATGCCGCCGTCAGAAGGACGATTTTCATCCTCTACCCTTCGATTCTCAGCGATGGCATGTTTAATTTTATCGTTATGCAAACGTTGTTTTATGTGCCTTTCTTTATGCTCGGTGCGCTTGCGTTTATCAATCCTAATCTGAAAGCGCTGTTTACCACGCCATCGCGCGGCTGCACGCTGGGCGCCGCATGCGCATTTGTCGCCTATCTGCTCAATCAACGTTACGGCAACGGCGATGCCTGGATGTATGAAACCGAATATGTTATTACCATGGTCATGGGCCTGTGGATGGTGAACGTCGTCTTTTCACTTGGTCACCGTTTGCTGAATTTCCAGTCAGCCCGCGTGACCTATTTTGTCAACGCATCTCTGTTTATCTATCTGGTGCATCATCCGTTAACGCTGTTTTTTGGCGCTTACATCACACCGCATATCAAGTCGAATCTGCTGGGTTTTCTCTGCGGTCTGCTGTTTGTGGTCGGGATTGCGGTAATACTGTACGAAATCCATTTACGGATCCCGGTGCTGAAGTTTCTCTTTTCGGGTAAACCAGCCGTCAGGCAGGATAAAAACAAGGCCGTGGCCGGTTAGTTTTCTTGCATTGAATGGTTCAGAGCAACCATTCAATGGGCAACACGGACGCCAACTTTACCAGCACCCGCTTCCAGAATCCTGTGGCGGGTTCTTTTTTCAGTACTTGTTCACTGCCAGAATGTCTGTCGACCCAATTGATTCTTCCCCACCGATCAAGACGTAGTTGCCAGGCTATTTCACGCTGGCTTTGCATAAAACGTTTATGAATCAACTCGGCCAGTACTTCACTCTCAATCACAAACCCCATTTCCGTATTGAGCAGCGTTGAACGGGGATCAAAATTAAGCGATCCGATAAACACTTTACGACCGTCAATACTGAAGGTTTTCGCATGCAGGCTGGAGCCTGAATTACCGGTTAATCCCCGGTCATGTACTGCTGAAACGCGATCGCGGGTTGGTTTGAGCTCGTATAACTCCACACCGTAGCGCAAGAGCTTTTTTCGCCAGCGTGCATAGCCTGCGTGAACGACTGCGACATCATTCGCCGCCAGAGAATTAGTTAAAATCGCGATCTTAACGCCTTTTCTCACCAGTCTCAGGAGCTGCGCCACGCCGGCGCGAGTTGGTACAAAGTAGGCGGAAATAATATCAATACGCTCGGTGGGAGATCCCATCACGTCAAACAAACGCTGCGGTAATAGTGAGTGGCGCGGCGCTTTCCCCTCTCCTTTTGCGGGATCATCACTCAGCAAGCGCGTTCTCGCCCAAATCAGCGGTAGCGACCTCTGATCGAGGTGGGTCATAAACTGGCTGGTTTCCAGCTTATGTAGATAGCGACGCGTGATGTCATCGTTATACCAGGATTCTGGAAGTTCGATTTTTTGCGTTGAAGCTGGCTCAGCCACCTCAAGTACGTTTTGCAATGTTGAAACCGAGCGGCAGTGCCAGTAACGCTCAAAGTCGTCTGCAACATCCTGGACCACCGGCCCGATAGCCATAACATCCAGATCGGAAAACAGCGGTTGTTCGCCTGTACCAAAATAGGCATCGCCGATATTTCGCCCGCCCACGAGAGTTACGACGCCGTCAGCGGTATAACTTTTATTGTGCATACGTCGATTCAACCGGGCAAAATCGGTTAAATAGCCCAGTGCACGCAGGATACGAAAGGAAAAGGGATTAAACAGACGGATTTCTATATTAGGGTGATTGTCCAGCAAACGCAGCGTATCATCCAGACCTGGCGTGTTGTTATCATCCAGCAACAAACGCACCCGGACGCCCCGCTTCGCCGCGGCCAGCAAAACGGAAAATAGTAATAGCCCGGACATGTCGCTTTCCCAGATGTAATACTGAACATCCAGGGTACGTTCCGCCATTTCCGTCAACCGATAGCGAGCAGCAAATGCATCCAGGCTGTCATCCAACGTCAGAATGCCGCATTCTCCCGGGTGGTTTTCACAAAGTGGCGTGATGGCACGCTCAAGTCGCGTCATATCAGTCCGTGCGTTCATCGCCTTGCTGGGTAAGTAATCTCTTGTATAGCCGAGCGTTTTCTTCATCAAAGCACACGAAGTATATTTGATCGGGAAGCGTACGTCGGGTGATAAATTTCAACACCGTTTTCACCGCGATCTCTGCCGCTGCAGCGCGGGGGTAACCATAAGCACCGGTGCTTATTGCTGGAAAAGCAATGGATTGATAACCATTGGCTAAGGCCAGTTGCAAGCTATTAAAGTAAGCCTCTTCGAGGCGTTCAGCTTCATGATGATCGCCACCCTGCCATACGGGCCCCACGGTGTGGATCACTGCTCTGGCGGGCAAGTTTCCCGCCAGGGTGATAACCGCATGACCGGTTGGGCATTCGCCCTGTTGCTGGATAACCTGTTTGCAGGCCGCCAGCAACGCAGGCCCTGCAGCGCGATGAATCGCTCCATCGACGCCACCTCCGCCCAATAGCGATGGATTCGCCGCGTTGACAATCACATCAACAGCGATCGTCGTAATATCGCCATGTAACACATGAACACGTGATTGCATAAGTTCCCCCTGACCAAACACTATTTGTTAAGTGTACAGCAGGGTTTTCCCGGAAATCTCACTTTTTAACCAAACGTGTGCATATGTACGCCGGAATGATTCATTTATATTCAATGTTAAGAATTGCCATGTTTTTCTGTTCATTGAGATAGTGCATTTTGACTGTGGCAATTTGCTGCACATTTTGAGGGGCAGTCGCGACCTGTTGCTGACTGTAGAGACTATTACGGGTGGTGCCGTCGCGCATACATGACAATTCAATTTGCTGCTGCCGAGCGTTAACATCGCAAGGTGATTCAACTATTGCACCGCGAAAATGAATAACCCCGCCGGTTGAGATTTGTTGCGCCATTGCGGGGAGGGTAAAAAGAGAAATGCTGCACAAGCTGATACTAAAAAAACGCTTTAATAATGTACACATAAGGGTTCCTCAATGATTAGCCATCCTTGAGGGATCGAAATGATCCTTCGCCGCTGTGATTAACGATCAAATTAAAACGTTCAAACGTCTCTATATTCATAGAACAGCAGTGCATTCCCAGCCACACCCTTAATGCAAATACATCAAAAAAATCACGGGTGACCGTTTGAATCTGGCCATTGCTGAGACAGATGCAGAGACTGCCCATCCGAAACGGTAACGATAATCTTGACCGAATCCTCAGGTGAAATATTAAAACTCAGTTTAGTTAATTCAATCGGCCGATTAGCGGGGACCGAAAGGCTTGTTTTCTGCTGCGATTGGCTTTGTCCCCCGGACCCTTTACGTATGGCGAGGACTTGTACCTCACATACGCACGGTTGAGTTAACGTCACCTGAGGAATAATGGTGTACATATCACCTTGCTGAGTTGTATTGAATGTTATTTGATTTGCCAGCGCGGCAATGAGTAATAGCGTATGCATCATATTCTCCCGAAAAAAAAACAGGGCTCACGCCCTGTTTATTATCAGTCAGAAAACTGAATTAGTGTTGGTTAGCTGTAGCGTTGTTACCAAAGCCAACCTGCTGAATCAGCACATTGGAGTCAGAGGCTGTCTGATTAACCAACGCACCGTTGCGGCCACCGAACTGGGTCACGCTAATATCAGCATTTTTTGCATTCCACTGATCGATAGTGGCACTGTTCTGGAAGCCGGTCTGTTTCAGGCTAATGGTACTGTCATCAGCACCCTGGCCAACAACAGCTCCGTTGCCACGCCCGTGTTGTGTGATGGTGACATCTGATTTACGCGCATCACTTTGCAGAGCATTTGCAGAGTTGTTTGACCCATATTGGTAGATACTCAGTGAAGAGTCTGGGCCATAATTACTGCCACCACCATGATGATTGCCGCCCCATTGCGGAACAACACCAGCCAGAGCACTGCCAGAAACTACGATTGCTGCGAATGCTGCCACTTTTAAAAGTTTCATGGTAAACCCCCATCGGATTGATTTAAACGTCGTTAATGGATTAGCGTTGAGTCACGCGAATTGCCATTTGCGACTGTCTCTGCACCACAACTGCTGTTTTTTGTGTACCGTACTGGGTAATATTGGCTTTATTACCAGAGCCTTTCTGGATAATTACCGCCGTATTACCGTATGAACCTTGTTTAATACTCGCATCATTGGAACTACCCGTTTGATCAATATATGCAAAGTTATATGATCCCGTCTGGTCTGTTTTCGCTCGATTACCAGAACCTTCTTGCGAAATGACTGACAATAACTTCGAGCCCCCCTGGCGGGTATTTGCACTGTTCGCAGTGCCAACCTGACCAATAATGGCTGCCTGATTAAATGAAGACTTACTTAATTCATTTACCGCAAAGTTATATTCTGAATTAGCTAAATCATAACTTGTAGTCGCGGCTGCAATCCCAGGCACACCCAGCATTGTAAACATCATAAATAACAACTTGTTTTTCATGTTGTCACCCTGGACCTGGTCGTACATGAAGTTAAATTAATTACCACTCAAATTGTTGTTAACATGACTTACATTTGTTAACGCCACGTTACGATGAAGATTATGTCTGCGGAAACATTTTAAATAACTCACCCGCCAGTTGTATTTTTATATTCAGATTCACCCCAAAGTACTAATTAACAGCGAACAATACCGTTACAGCTCTGGATTTCATTTCTTTTTTAACCCGGTGAATGAATTTCTATGCAGTAACAAAAAAAACGCGTTTTCCGCGTTTTCTGGGCCTCGTAGCGAGGTACTTCGATAGTTAGCAGTGCAAGTCGTGACAAGCGTCATTTTTTTCTATCTAAAATTGTTCAACTTAAAGTAAGACAAAAAGATCGGAATTCATTAGAAATCAAAAACCATCTAAGCATAAATTTAACTCTTAATAATCAATACCATATTATAATTTGTATGATTTTTTAAATCTATGCAGTATCGCCAAAATGTACAACTTTACTATCAAATCTAAACTTCTAAAAAACCCAAAAATCACATTTTAATATATAAATTTACATTCTGTAACATGTTTAACACTTGCTTTAAGATTTGTAATAGCTAGATTGAAATCAGTTGAAGTCCATTTGTTTTAATATTTTCACCCCGTTGGGTCGATATTTTATTTCTACACAGCAGTGCAACATCTGTCAGTACTTCTGGTGCCTCTATTTTAGTAGAGACAGCTGTCAGGTGTGCGACTAAAAAAGTGGAGTTTCATCATGTTTAATGAAGTCCATAGTATTCATGGTCATACATTATTGTTGATCACTAAACCATCCCTGCAGGCAACTGCGTTATTACAGCATTTAAAACAATCGCTGGCGTTAACCGGAAAACTACATAATATTCAACGTTCTCTGGATGATATTTCCTCCAGCTGCATTGTTCTACTGGACATGATGGAGGCAGACAAAAAACTGATCCATTACTGGCAAGATAATTTGAGCAGAAAAAACAACAATATAAAGACGTTATTGTTGAATACCCCAGATGATTATCCTTATCGGGATATTGAAAACTGGCCGCATATCAATGGCGTATTCTACGCAACGGAAGATGAGCAGCGTGTCGTCAGCGGATTGCAAGGTGTGTTGCGTGGCGAATGCTACTTTTCACAAAAGCTCGCCAGCTACCTGATCACGCATTCCGGGAACTACCGCTATAACAGCACGGAGTCGGCATTACTTACGCACCGTGAAAAAGAGATCCTTAATAAACTGCGTATTGGCGCCTCAAATATTGAAATCGCGCGTTCACTATTTATTAGTGAAAATACGGTTAAAACACATCTTTATAATCTTTTCAAAAAGATAGCTGTCAAAAATCGTACGCAGGCGGTCTCGTGGGCCAATGATAACCTCAGGCGATAAAGCCATGAAAAGCTATTTGTCCTGGATTGTGGCAGCAAATTTGTTCCTTGCTGCCGGGAATCTACACGCTGCTGTAGAGGTGGAGGTTCCCGGACTGTTGACTGACCACACTGTCTCTTCCATTGGCCATGATTTTTATCGTGCCTTTAGTGACAAGTGGGAAAGTAAGTACACAGGAAACTTAACCATTAATGAAAGGCCCAGTGCACGTTGGGGAAGTTGGATCACCATAACTGTCAATCAGGACGTTATCTTCCAGACTTTTTTATTCCCGACGAAAAGAGACTTCGACAAAATTGTGGTCTTCGCATTGGCAGAAACTGAGGAAGCATTAAATCGTCGGCAAATAGATCAAACGCTATTAAGTACGAGCGATTTAGCGCGCGATGAATTCTAAAACATGATTTAGTCCGGAGGCTTTCATGCGTGTCAAACATGCAGTGGTTTTGCTCATGCTGATTTCACCATTAAGTTGGGCCGGAAATATGACGTTCCAGTTCCGCAACCCTAACTTTGGTGGCAACCCAAACAACGGCTCTTTTTTACTGAACAGCGCTCAGGCGCAAAACTCGTATAAGGATCCGAGTGCTGGCGATTACGGGATTGAAACCCCATCAGCACTGGATAACTTTACCCAGGCAATACAGTCGCAAATACTCGGTGGCTTGCTCACCAATATCAATACCGGTAAACCGGGGAGGATGGTAACCAGCGATTTTATCGTTGATATCGCCAACCGGGATGGGCAACTGCAACTGAATGTCACGGACAGGAAAACGGGGAGAACGTCGACTATTGAAGTGTCGGGTTTACAAAATCAGTCGACCGATTTCTAAATTATAGCCACGAAAGGAAAAAATCATGCAGCGCTTACTTATCATGGTGGCAGTAATTTTACTCAGCGGATGTTTAACAGCTCCGCCTCAAGAAGCCGCTAAGCCGACATTAATGCCCCGGGCCCAAAGCTATAAAGATTTGACGCATCTGCCTATGCCTACAGGTAAGATCTTTGTGTCGGTATACAACATTCAGGATGAGACTGGCCAATTTAAACCTTACCCGGCAAGTAACTTCTCTACCGCCGTCCCGCAAAGCGCCACGGCTATGCTTGTCACCGCATTGAAAGATTCTCGTTGGTTCGTCCCTCTGGAACGTCAGGGGCTACAGAACTTGCTGAACGAACGTAAAATCATTCGTGCGGCTCAGGAAAACGGTACGGTTGCGATTAATAACCGGATCCCGCTACAGTCCCTGACCGCAGCAAACGTCATGGTGGAAGGGTCAATTATCGGTTATGAAAGCAACGTTAAATCGGGTGGTGTCGGTGCGCGTTATTTCGGTATTGGCGCCGATACGCAATACCAGCTCGACCAGATAGCGGTAAACCTGCGCGTAGTTAACGTCAGCACCGGTGAGATCCTGTCGTCAGTGAACACCAGTAAAACCATTTTGTCTTATGAAGTACAGGCTGGAGTGTTCCGCTTTATTGACTACCAGCGTCTGTTGGAAGGTGAAATTGGCTACACCTCTAACGAACCGGTTATGCTTTGTCTGATGTCAGCGATTGAAACAGGCGTTATCTTCTTAATTAATGACGGCATCGATCGCGGATTGTGGGATTTGCAGGATAAGAAACAAGTTGATAATGACATTCTGGTTAAATACCGCCATATGTCGGTACCGCCAGAATCCTGATGGATCTTTACTGCATAAAAAGCGTGAGGAAAACCCTCACGCTTTTTTATTTACTGGTCAGCGTCGGCGATATTCGATTTTCACGGCGAGATGCCAGCCACAGACCACTGTTTTTCATCGCATAGCCGAATATCAGGCCCAGTACCAGTGACGGTACAACCAGTCGCCAGTCGCCCTGCCCTGCAAATGTTGCACATGCGCCAATAAACGTGCCCGGTACAAATGAAAGCAACCATTGCTTTGCCTGGATACACATCAGAAACGCGACAATTCCCGTCATGACATAACCAATAATGTCCATATGCGGGGCAAGCGCGCTACCGTTAATAATCACCAACGCCCACACCACACCGCTTAGCAGCGTACACGCCGAGATCCACAGTCCTTTTAGCCCACCTTGCGGGCAGGCGAAATAGGCCGTGCACCCCAGAAAGCCAGCCCAACTGAGTAAGCCAAGAGAAACGGCCACCCATCCCCAGATCCCAGAGAGAATGCCCGTTGTGATTGCAATTGAGAGAAGTATGTTCATGCCGCGTATCTTAGCAGAAAAACGGCATAGGAATGAGATCGTGCACACAATTTATGCAAGCATATAATTAGCGTTGCAGCTTAAAGTGATTTAAATCACATTTATTCGTCAGTATCTTCCTGCAACTCGTCCCACATTGCACTAATAGCATCACGTGTTAGCGGCGCCATGGTACGCCAGAACGGCGTGTTTGCGTGCGCCTCAACTTTGCCAAGGAACGTACCACACCAGGGCAGCAGGTAGTCTACAAACAAGGTTTCAAGCGCCTCACTTTCATCTTCCGCAGACTGGTCTTCAAGCCATGAAGCCGCCAGCAACAGCGTACCAATGTGATCTGCCGGCGTATCTGCCAGCGGCATGCCGCGGGCAGAAAGAAATGCACGAACATCCGATTCTTTCGCCCCTTCTACCCAGGCGCTACGATAAGGCGGCACAGCACACTCTTCACCGACAAACAGCGCGTTGTAATCTGCAGCCAGTTGGGGCATATCGCAGCTCTTCTGCAGACGAGTGAGCAGTTCGTCCTGTTCCAGCGGCCAGTTGGCAGACAGTTTACCTTCACTAATTAAGGTAAACAGGGGAACCAGTAAAGGGTCCTGCGGTTGGCGATAAAACAGCGAGCCCAGTACACGACACAGGATAGAAAACTCGTTCATTGATATATTCCAGTTAGTAACAATTACAGTTCAGCAAATTCCGCGATCGGCTCCATGCCTCGCGATTCCAGAAACGCCAACAGGCGTTTAGGTGTGACGTTTAAAATTCTGTCTTCAGGGAAATTAACATCATCCAGGATTTTACGGCATTCGCCAAATTCTCCCAGCGTGAAAGCAGTATGTGAATCCGACCCTAATGCCACCCAGCCGCCAGCATCGCGCACAGCCGCAGCAACCGCACGACAATTATCCTCACTGCCCTTACGCGAATGCAAAAACGAAGAGTTATTGATTTCCAGTGCAACCTGGTACTTTGCCGCCGCCTGGGCAATTGCAGTAATATCAACCGGATACTTGGGATTTCCCGGATGGCTAATGATGTGCACATTACCGCTGGCCATCGTGGCTATCATTGCCTGGGTATTGGTTTCTTTATCGTGAGGTGCAAAAACTGGCTCATGGAAGCCCGCAATAATGAGGTCCAGAGAGGTAAACATCGGACCTGAACAGTCAATTTCGCCTTCAATATTCTTAATATTCGCCTCAATGCCGCGCAGGATCCCTACGCCATCTACAACACGTGGCCAAATACGCATATTGATAAAGTGCCAGTGGTGAGGCGCGTCCGCCATGTCCGGTCCATGATCGGTAATAGCAAACAGCTTGATGCCTTTGCGACGGGCTTCAGCGATGTAATCACTTAAGGTGCTGTAGGCGTGGGTGCTGGCGACGGTATGCATATGCAGGTCAACGGGATACATAACTCTCTCCTGTAGTCATTTTTCGTCAAGGATAGCAGGTATCGCCGCTATTTATTAGCTGAAACCCGGCATCCGCCGGGTTAGCATTAGTATCCCCGAACGCGATCGACCTGACCCGTTACGGATTTCCTGCTCTCCAGGTCCAAAATCGTGCGGGAAATATAGTCCACAGCCTCTGCTGGTCGCGTTACCGCGGCAATATGCGGCGTCATTGCCACACGCGGATGTTTCCACAGAGGACTGGTTTCCGGCAGCGGTTCACGGCTATAGACATCCAGCATGGCACCTTTCACCTTGCCGCTGTCCAGCGATGCCAGAAGATCGTCTTCATTGAGATGAACACCACGCGCCAGGTTCAGCACGTAGGCGCCATCCAGCAATTGGCTAAGTAAATCAGCGTTAATAATACCTACGGTTTCTGCCGTATTAGGCAGGAGGTTGATAAGCACACGAGTTTGGCTCAAAAACGCGCCCAGTTCCTCAGTACCGGCGAAGCTTTCCACGCCAGACCAGGATTTACGCGAACGGCTCCAGCAGCGCAGTGGGAATCCCCATGCTTGCAGGCTTTCGGCAACTTTTGCGCCCAATACCCCTGCTCCCATGATCCCGACGGTAAACTCCTCACGAGTATATTCTGGCAACGGTTGCCATTTCGCCTGATTTTTCAATGCCTGATAATCATCAAAGCGACGAAACCAGTGCAGCACCTGACTAACCGCATATTCCTGCATTTGCAGGCCCATACCCGTATCTTCCAGACGGAAAAGCGGGATCGACGCATCCAACATTTCCGGATGAGCATTGAGTTTACTGAGAATAGAATCGACGCCCGCGCCTAGCGCAAATACGGCTTTTAATTTTCGTCCTGCGAGCATTTCAACCGGCGGATGCCAGACCAGCGCATAGTCAGCATGTGCATTATCACCCGCTTTCCACTCACGTACGTTTGCACCAGGTATTGCCTTTGCCAACGCATTAATCCACCAGGTCGTATCGAATGTTGGGTGATAGAAAATTATATCCACATTGTCTCCTGAACATTGTTGTGCGGAACTTTCTCGCACTTATTATCATCATTTTCCGAGGGAACATCAGAGTAGCAAATTTTAGGATGCTGGCAAAAAAAACAATTCCCGCTTATTTATGCTCCATGTTGCTTGAAGTTTGTGTAAATGCACATTTTTTTCAAAAAGTTGATTGACGACGGGGCGGTGTTTCCCCTACATTAGCGCCCGTTCCGGTAGCACAGGAACAACAATATGGTGAGGTGTCCGAGTGGCTGAAGGAGCACGCCTGGAAAGTGTGTATACGGCAACGTATCCGGGGTTCGAATCCCCGCCTCACCGCCATATTTAAAGAAGAGCTCGTATGCAAGTACGGGCTTTTTTTTCGCATATTGCATAGCCTGGCGGGGATGAGAAGCCCGGACCGGGGTTCGACTACTGGCGCAGCCAGTTGGACAGACTGAGAGCATAGCGAACAGGCTGCCCGCAGGGCGAGCGAAGCGAGTCAATCCCCGCCTCACCGCCATATTTAAAAAAGAGCTCGTACGCAAGTACGGGCTTTTTTTTTCGCATATTGCACAGCCTGGCGGGGATGAGAAGCCCGGACCGGGGTTCGACTACTGGCGCAGCCAGTTGGACAGACAGAGAGCACAGCGAACAGGCTGCCCGCAGGGCGAGCGAAGCGAGTCAATCCCCGCCTCACCGCCATATTTAAAGAAGAGCTCGTACGCAAGTACGGGCTTTTTTTTCGTATGTTGCACAGCATGGCAGGGATATCGCCCCGCTCAAGGTTTCTGCTCTACTTATCGCTGGTAGCGGCATGCATGAGACTTATCATGCCGGATATCTTCAACAAATCACGCCAGATCCTCCGGTCCAGATTGCAGGTAATGACCTTCATAGCGGTTTACTCTTTCTCAAGCAACCAGCAGCGGAAGCCATCATCCATTGCCTAGTCCTGCGCAGTTTGCCCGCCAATACTCCCGGTTGTGCTGAGATATCAGCAAGCTGGTGGAGCATCGCTTTAATTTATTCCAGCGCGGCATTGCACCCGGTAATGATGCGCTTAAGCAAGGAATGCTGGCCAGGTGTTGTGAGTCCGGCAGCATCACGAATGGTGTGTAATACAGGGGTGTAAGCATCGATCGATTTCGTCGATCGATTACGTAAAAATTGATCTGCAAAATGAATTATCCCGCATGATTGTCCCTGTGCCACAATCTCTAAAACGAATTTAACTGATTGTTTATAAATCTAATTCCTGTCTTATTTAGGAGCGAACACCTTTTGTCCTGGAAGCTCGGCAGGGAAATAGCATAAAGGATGATGTGATGAGAGATGCGCACGGTGTAATAAGAAAAGGAGCGTCTTTGAACAGTGGCTCTCACTCGATACAGAATTCTGCGACGAGTGCTTATTTGATATTGACGAGGAAATCAGGGAAAGGCAAATACTCCCCGTCAGACGTCTGAAAGATGATCCAGCCCGCAATACAAATCGGAAGTCTTCCCGTTGATTTTTATCATCATTTTATAGATACGATCATGATAAATTTCACCTTGTTTTTTATATCACCCTGACTGTAAATGAGATTGAGTACTGTAACAGCACACGTTTCTCTTAAGAGCAGGTACATGCCAGAGTGAAGGGTTGACAATGCTCTTCAGAAGAACATGTCAGTATGGCAAGCAAGGATACACATAAATGGTAAAGTTTCTGCGAAATGGACCCGCAGTTGTTGTTCTGGCATTTATATTATGGGGCCTGATCCCATTGTTTTATCAATATCTATCTGGCGGAGCCCTCGCTGAAATTTTGATGTACAGAGTTTTCTGGTCTATACCTCTATTACTGCCAATAAGATTATTATTTCGTAAGAGAACTTTTTTTCGCGATTTACTGAAAGATAAAACCTCCTTCATATCCTGCATGATAGCAGGCTTGCTAATGGTAATTTCGTGGTCAGCTTTTATTTATGCATTAACAAATCATAAGGTACTCGACGCCAGTCTGGGATATTTTATCAACCCACTTATTGTCATTTGCCTTGGATGTATTTTTCTTAAAGAAAAACCATCATTATTTCAACTTATAGCAGTAATATCCGGCGTATGTGGTCTTGGCTATCAGATTATTTCCGCAAACAGTTTTCCTTCACTAGCGTTAATCATGGGGTTTTCATTTGCATTGTACGGACTGGCGCGAAAATTTATCCATTACGATGCAATAACCTCAATCACGCTTGAAACATTCTGGGCTCTACCTGTTGCTCTTTTCATCTTTATCTATACTGGCTCGAGTATAACTACATCATCTGACATCTCTCTGTTCCTTTATATATTAACCGCTCCCGTTACAGTAATTCCGTTAGTGTTATTTGCAGTAGCGCTAAATCGTACATCTCTTATTGTGACAGGTCTTGCTCAGTATATAGAACCATCTTTGCAATTTCTCATTGCCATACTTATATTTGGAGAAGTTATTAATTACTCCGAGCTATTTTGTTTTTCAGCGGTATGGTTTGGATTGTTGCTATGTATATTTGAGAGTCTTTACTATCATTACCGACGTAATCCTCCACGGTCTGAAAGTAATCATCCTGCAGGCACTTTACGGTGATGTACATGCAGAATATAAAACTCAGTACGCTTATTCGTTTCCCTGGAACACGCGCTCAGGTATGAATGAGTAAACAATTCGAGTTTGTTTATTCAAGATTACCACGTCATTTAGGTACATAGGACAGTTGACTGCATGTTCATGGTTAAAGCCGGACAAAAAAATTTTTCCGATACCTTTATACAGATTGGCACTGTTCATCACCGGTGAATCCCCCGGAACACTGTCGCACTGCAACCAGGCATCGAGCTAGTGCATTTCTCTGAGAACGTGAGTGACCAGAGAATGTTGCGGCCGATCGGTAAAGTCTCTGTATCCAGAAATATTCTTAACGGCAGTACCCTATTCGTGCGTCAGCCAGCGAATCAGGTTCCCCTTGGTATTGTTTTGCGGGCCTGTTTCATAACCATACAATGCAAACTCCTTTTCAGTACAAAAGGTTACCAAAAATATACTG
Organism: Citrobacter sp. ABFQG; assembly: GCF_004322975.1. Taxonomy (NCBI): domain Bacteria; kingdom Pseudomonadati; phylum Pseudomonadota; class Gammaproteobacteria; order Enterobacterales; family Enterobacteriaceae; genus Citrobacter; species Citrobacter sp. ABFQG. The sequence goes on along the minus strand of NZ_CP036435.1, from coordinate 2,555,709 downwards.
GGCATTATATCTGGAAAGAAAGTCAGGAATGTGTATATCCCAATTTAAGTTATTCAATTTGACAATAATCCACGAAAACCGGCGTATTGCGCGGGAATACAGCCAATTGTGATAGCTGTCATCGTTCAAAATTTGTCCTGACGTTCAAAGTCGTGCGTTTTCCAAACACCCATGGCTCGCTGAATCACATGATTTACTTCGTTATGTGGTTGACAAGTCAACCTACCAGTTTACTCAATGAACATCGGTATGTTTGTAAAGTATACTTTGTTTAACAAATATATATGTTCTTCTCTGTAGAATGAAAAAAATTTGTTTTCATCAGGATATGCGAACGAGAGAGCGCCTAATGATTATCAACAAAACTGGCATGTCAGACATGAATTTATTTTCAAAATGTTTCGCATTAACAAAACAGCGTCAGAGATTCCAGTATTTACACCTTGCACGTAAATAAATTTAAACACCCTGAATTAATAATGATACTTATGAAAAATACATCATATCTAAGTTTCTTTAACCAAATTCTATTGGCACGTGGCCCTTTGCATAGCAAATGGAAGAACAAAAAATTTCGACTCATGTATCTTTTACGATCTATGATAAGTCCTGTCTCCAGTATTCGGTATTATCAAGAATTACATTCCCTTAAATCAATTGATAAGATTCTGGAGATGCAACCTACGTTACCAGCCAAAATTCATCGTCCCTATTTACATAAAGGAGGGCTGGCATGGAATCGAAGGAAAAACATTATTGGTCACTACCGTTTTGTCCAGAATTTACCAGTGAAACACCAGGCGTTATTATTACCTGACAGAGATGTGCTATTGGTCCATTTCACCGGAAAAAATGGTGAGGATTTTGATATTCACTGTTCTTCAGGCGGTTTTGATCGTGAAGGAGAACTGATGTTATCTCTGAGTTTTAACAACACCCCGGTGGCCCGATTGTCCTTCTCGGTTATCCCGTCAAAAAAAGGACATTGTGCATTTATTGGCGGTCTGCAGGGGGCACCAAAAAATATTGGCCCAGACATTATTCGTAACGCTACTAAAGCCTGCTATGGACTATTCCCTAAGCGGATCGTTTTTGAGGTTCTTTGTTCATTGATGCGTTGCTGTGATATCACTAATATTTTAGCAGTTAGTGAACAGAGCCATGTTTTCAGGCAATGGCGATACCGGTACAAGAAACGTAAATACTTTGTTGCCCTGTACAGTGATTTTTGGGAATCAGTTGCTGGTCGTCCATACGGTAATTGGTATAAGTTGCCAATTTATGTAGAGCGTAAGTCATTTAATGAGCTTGCCAGTAAAAAACGCGCGGAATACCGGAGACGGTATGACCTGTTGGATCATATTAATGAGGAAATCATGATTCTCCTGCAAAATCAGATGTAACATAATGTCGTAACTCAGCTCAGAAACTGGCTGATGAATGCGACATCTCGATAAAAGCGTAGCTATCGTTCCGCGTTGGCGAACCATTACACGAACGTCCGCTGAGTGCTGTGAGCTCAACGGGTCGCTGATCCGCGAGACGCATTCATCACTGGATAAACGCATGAGTCTAAAATAAGGTGTTCTCTATTCCACAGTTCATAAATCAAACTTTTGACATATCTCAAGTCAGGCAAGGTTCCCCCTCGACTTCAGATATCCTGGTTTCTACTCGTTTTCGATGTTCTATTTCATCAGAGCATACTATTTCAATTTCTAAAATTTACTTAACAACACACAAATAACAAAGCCCGGTTTCCCGGGCCTTGAAGACGGAGTACTTATCAGTTGTAAGCGTTGAGCGTCCGCTGACAGAGCGCCGAGCGGACGCAATCGTCTTTATTGAAACGAACGATCCCAACCATATCATCTTCTTCGAAACGGGCCAGCGCATCGCTTAGTCCTGAGCGAACGTGAGCTGGAAGATCGCACTGGGTCACATCCCCATTCACAATCACCGTCACATTCTCCCCGAGGCGGGTCAAAAACATCTTCATTTGCGCAGCAGTGACGTTCTGAGCCTCGTCAAGAATGACCACTGCATTTTCAAATGTACGTCCACGCATATAGGCGAACGGCGCGATTTCCACCTTACCAATCTCAGGTCGCAGGCAATATTGCATGAAGGAGGCTCCCAGCCGTTTCACCAGCACGTCATACACGGGGCGAAAATAGGGAGCGAACTTCTCGGAAACATCTCCAGGTAAGAAGCCGAGGTCTTCATCAGCTTGCAGAACTGGACGGGTTACAATGATCCGGTCCACGTCTTTGTGGATCAGAGCCTCTGCAGCTTTTGCCGCGCTGATCCAGGTTTTACCACACCCGGCTTCACCGGTGGCGAAGATCAGCTGTTTACTCTCAATAGCATTCAGGTAGTGCGCCTGAGCCTCATTTCGCGCCGTGATTGGCGTGGCATCGCGACTATCACGCGCCATACCGATCGCTTCTACGCCGCCCATCTGCACAAGCGAGGTGACCGATTCATCTTCACGTTGCTTATGACTACGCGAATCCCGCCTCAGCACACGTTTTGCTTCACGACGAGCTTTGATCACTGCTTTTTGTCTTCCCATGGATAGCACCTTGAGTTGTAGGTATACATCACACGCGCCGTTGGCGGCACGATTATGCGCACGAACATCTGAGGGTTGGCTTCCTTGTAAGCCATTGCTTGCTTTCGGATAAGACGCCACACACGGCTACGCGCACCGTACAGGGCGTAAGTTACAAGGAGAAGAAGTGAGTGAGAGAGAGATTTAGCGGTAACGAGGAGGCTACCGGAAGAGAAACGTCCGCGTAAGGTACTGCTGTTACTGTGAAAAACGTGTCCAGTACAGGACTTTTCCATTCGCGATCTCCATAGTGAATGACTATCACCGCCGGGAACTACCGCTATTACTTATAATTACATCATAACCTTTCGCTAATGCAACAATATTTTTACTTATTGTTAACTTAAATTCTATCTTATCACCAGAGACAGTCTCTTGCAGAGAGATGACAGAATTATTTCAGTCGCATACCGATCATAAAAAATAATTTGTTCCTTCATCAAGATATCAGGAAAAACCCCGCTGTACTGCGGGGCATAATCATCACGCTTCGAGCAGAGACTGTCCCAGATAATTGTCTGCAGTTTTAACACCCGGCAAAGAAAAGAAATATCCCCCACCAATCGGTTTGACATACTCTTCGAGCGCTTCACCATTCAGACGTTTCTGCACCGCCAAAAATCCTTTTTCCAGATCGTGTTGATAGCAAACAAACAACAGCCCCATATCCAGTTGACCAGAATTAGTCACACCGAGCGAATAACTGTAGCCACGACGCATCATCAGGCTCGAGTCGGTCTCTTTCGTGCGCGGGTTTGCCAGGCGGATATGACTGTCGAGCGCAATCACCTCACCTTCAGGATCACTGGCATAGTCAGGTACATCATGCTCATGCTGCATGCCCAGCGGCGCGCCGGTGTGTTTATCACGACCAAAAATCGTTTGCTGCTCTTTCAGCGGCGTACGATCCCAGAACTCAACGCGGAACTGAATGAGCCTGACGGCCTGATAACTGCCACCTTGCGCCCAGGCAGGTTCGCCCTGCCCATCCGTCACCCACACCACGTCTTGCATCAACTTCGCATCCGTAGCGTCCGGATTCGCGGTGCCGTCTTTAAAGCCAAGCAGGTTGACCGGGGTCTCTTTGCCTTTGCTGCGCGCTGCGTGGTCAGAAATAAACCCTTCACGTTTCCAGCGCACGCTGAGGAGATCGGGCGTATGTTTAATGATATCGCGCAACGCGTGGATGACAGTGTCCTGGGTGTTGGCACAAATCTGCAGCAGCAAATCGCCATGGCACAGCGCCGCATCCAGCGAATCATTCGGGAAGCGGGTCATTTTTTGCAGCTTTTTCGGCATCTGCGGTTTCAGGCCATAACGTTCATCGAACAGCGATGAACCAACCGACAACGTCATCGTCAGGTTGTCTGGCGCAATGTAAGCGCCGAGGATACCTGAATCCATAGGAGGGAGACGCGGATTGGGCGTATCCGGTGCCGGTCCACCGGTGGTCAGAAACGCAAATCGGCTAGTCAACAACCGGAATAAACGCTCAAGATCGGCCTTATCGCTGGCGAGAACATCGAATGCCACCAGCATCATTGATGCCTGCTGCGGCGTCAGGATCCCCGCCTGATGCTGACCATAAAACGGCTGCGTTTCACTACGCGCATCCGGAGACAGCGTTCCCGGCGCGCTTTTTGGTTTTTGCGCGTGGGCAACCGGACACCCACCCGCCAGCGCCAGCGCCCCACCCAGGGCGCCCATCCCTTTCAGTAAACGTCGGCGTGACGGTTCGCTCACGCCGTTTTCATTATCTTGCTGCATAGTGCTTAATCCAGACCCAGAACACCGCGTAATTGCGACAAGTCTTCCGCCAGCGTCGTGATTGGCCCTTTCAGCGCATTACGATCGGCATCAGTCAGTTTGTCATAGGTTTCAAAACCGTCTTTGGTACGGTACTTGCTCAGAATGGTATCGACCTTTTTGAAGTTCGCATCCACCTTTGCCAGCAGCTCAGCATTGGATTTTTGTAACTGAGGACGCAGGAGATCGACAATTTTCTGCGCGCCATCGACGTTCGCCTGGAAATCCCACAGATCGGTATGGCTGTAGCGATCTTCTTCCCCACTGATTTTGCTGGCAGCAACTTCTTCAATCAGTCCTGCAGCCCCGCCAACAACTTTAGACGGTGGGAAAGCCAGCTCGCTAATACGCGTTTGCAGGTCAAGAACATCGCTATTTAATTGGTCGGCGTATTTATCCATTCCTTTGGTGGTATTGTCGCCAAACAGCGCTTTCTCCAGGCGGTGGAAGCCGGTGAATTTAGGATCGGCGGCTTTTTGCTCATAATCATCTTCACGCGCATCGATGCTGCCGTCGAGATCGGAGAACAGTTCAGCAATCGGTTCAATACGCTCATAATGCTGACGGGTTGGCGCATACAGCGATTTCGCTTTTTCCACATCACCGGCTTTAATTGCATCGGTGAAGGCTTTAGTGCCCGCCACCAGTTGCGCGGTTTCAGCCGTCACGTAGGCTTTGTACTCGGTAATCGCGCCGCTCAGACTCAGCAGAGCATCGCTCTGTGCGGCATCCGCCGTTGCGCTGCCTTTTACGATCAGTTTGCCTTTCGGGTTAGTCAACAGACCGCAGGTCATATCATATTCGCCAGGCTGCAGGTTAGCGGTCATTTTCTGGCTAAAACCTGGTGCAATGTTTTCGCGCTCTTCAACCACCATAACGCCTTTAAGAATTTCCCACTCCAGCGCTTTCTGGCTGTGGTTCTGGATGATGAACTGCGTTTTCCCGGCGTTAACCGTGATCGTCATCGGTTCACACTGTTTGTCGTTAACCGTGACTTTCACCTGCGGAATATCGGCGGCTTGTGCAGAAAAAGCGGATGCAAACAGCGCGGCAATACCCAACTGCAGCGCACTACGGCGAAAATTAAACGTCATAACCTATCCCTATAAATAAGTATGTTGTAACTAAAAAGTATTCTGCATCGCGTTTTTATCAAGGTGCGGTACGCGATGCCGTAGTGCCTGAACGCGGCGGTAGTGCAAACATAATCAACGCCGGAATCAGGTAGATAAACCAGACAGCGACTTCACTGACGCTTGGCGCTTCCTGATAGCCGAAAATGCCTTCCATCAATGTGCCAAACAGCGAATGCGTCGACAGCACACTGCTCAGGTCAAACGCCACATCCTGAAAATGATTCCACAACCCGGCTTCGTGGAAAGCGCGGATCGCCCCAGCGGCAAGACCGGCTGCTACCAGCAAAATGAACAGGCTGGTCCATTTAAAGAATGCCCCGAGGTTGAGGCGAATGCCGCCGAGGTAAATCAGGTATCCCAGTACCACTGCGGTAGCCAGTCCCAGCATCGCGCCTAACGGCGGCCAGATGCCTACATCCTGCTGGAATGCCGCCAGCAGGAAGAACACCGATTCCAACCCTTCTCGCGCAACAGCAAAAAAGACCATCATCACCAGCGCCCAGCCGTGATGATTACCGCGTTGCAACGCGTTATCGACAGCCTGTTCAAGCTGGACTTTGACGTTGCGGGAAACTTTACGCATCCAGAACACCATCCAGGTGAGGATCACCACGGCAATGACCGCCACGATGCCTTCAAACAGCTCCTGTTCTTTTTGCGGAAATTCACCGGTGGTTTCGTTGATGAAAATCCCTAACGCCAGGCATAACGCCGCCGCCAGCAGAACACCAATCCACATCACACCAATCCATCGACCACGCTGAGTCCGTTTCAGGTAGCTGGCAATCAGGCTGACAATCAGCGCGGCCTCTAACCCTTCGCGCAACATAATTAGAAATGGAACAAACATGCGAAGAACCCTTAAACGTTATTCTCGGTCAATTGATGAAAAGAAAAGTAAATTACAGTGATAGTGATTATCATTACAGCAAAGAAAAACTCAAGCAGAATGTTTTGAGAATGATGACTTAATGTAAACAGTTAGGCGGGTAATGGTTATGCAGGTTTGCGGGGGCGCAATAAAAAGCCCGCGCACGGCGGGCTTCAGGGACAGGTGATAAATTATTCTGCCTGTAAACGCGATGGCGGAGCTGAGTGATAATGCGCGTCAGCCTCGGCAAAACGTTGCTGCATAGCAGTTGAAGGTGCTTTACCCAACAGGCTGAAGACCACAATACCGATGCTGCCGAAAACAAAGCCCGGGATAATTTCATACAGACCCAGCCAGGCGAACTGCTTCCAGACGATTACCGTCACCGCACCGATGATCATCCCTGCCAGCGCGCCGTTGCGGGTCATACGCGACCACATTACGGAGAACAGGACTACCGGACCAAACGCCGCGCCGAAGCCGGCCCAGGCATAGCTTACCAGACCAAGTACGCGGTTCTCCGGATTCGCCGCCAGCGCGATGGACACCAACGCCACGACCAGCACCATGATGCGGCCAATCCATACCAGCTCTTTCTGGCTGGCATTTTTACGCAGGAACGCTTTGTACAAATCTTCGGTGATTGCGCTGGAGCACACCAGCAACTGGCAGCTCAGAGTCGACATAACCGCAGCGAGGATCGCAGACAGCAGAATACCGGCAATCCATGGGTTAAACAGTATTTGCGCCAGTTCAATAAACACACGCTCGGCGTTCTGGTTAACGGCACCGGCAAGCTGTGGGTTGTTGTTAAAGTAAGCAATACCAAAGAAGCCTACGGCCACGGCACCTGCCAGACACAGGATCATCCAGGTCATGCTGATACGGCGAGCATGAACGATGCTATGGTGGGAATCTGCCGCCATAAAGCGCGCCAGAATATGCGGCTGGCCAAAGTAACCCAGACCCCAGCCCATCAGGGAAATGATGGCAACAAAATTCAACCCTTTGAACATGTCCACGTTCTCAATGCTCTTTTGTTTAATCACTTCCAGCGAATCTTCAAATCCACCTACGCCAATAATGACCATTACCGGCGTCAGGATGAGAGCAAAGATCATCAGGCTGGCCTGGACGGTATCCGTCCAGCTTACCGCCAGAAAACCACCAATAAAGGTATAAATGATCGTCGCGGCCGCGCCCGCCCACAGCGCTGTTTCGTAGCTCATGCCAAAGGTGCTTTCAAACAGACGCGCCCCTGCCACAATCCCTGAAGCACAATAGATGGTGAAAAACAGCAGAATAACCAACGCGGAGATAATACGCAGAATTCGGCTTTTATCTTCAAAGCGACCGGTAAAGTAATCCGGTAACGTCAGCGCATTGTTATTGTATTCGGTATGTACGCGTAAACGTCCGGCCACCAACTTCCAGTTGATCCATGCGCCCAAAATAAGGCCGATGGCGATCCAGCTTTCTGAAATGCCCGACAGGAAAATCGCGCCAGGCAAACCCATCAGCAACCAGCCGCTCATGTCAGATGCCCCGGCGGATAACGCGGTCACGAATGGACCCAGACTGCGTCCACCAAGAATGTAATCGTCAAAGTTTTTGGTTGAACGCCATGCAATAAACCCTATCAATATCATGCCGAAAATATAGACACAGAATGTCACTAACATCGGTGTGCTAATAGCCATCAAAACTCTCCAAAATTATGTATCAGCAATGCCGTGGCTTGCCGTTTTATTACCCTGCCGGAACGTGGCAAAGATATCTATGTTGACCAGGGCGACCGTATCCTGCCGGAAGCGATGGTTATTCACAATCGATTTAACACACCATTTACATCAAATTTGATCCAGAGTAGATAGCATTTTTCTGTAGGTTGCACTCTCTCACATTTTTTTCGGTTGCACCTTTTAAAAGTGTTAACTACCGCAGAGAAAAAGATTCTGTAATTTTTACAGCCCACATCATAACGCTCATATTTATTAACATTTCATTCATTTCCAAGCTTGCAAACCAAGTCACATTTAACACGGTTGCACAAAGTTGCAACATAGTGGATATTTCTCGGTAACTATCAGACCCGTATTTCAGTACAACAGGAGTAAACGGCATGGGAACCACCACGATGGGGGTTAAGCTGGATGACGCCACTCGCGAGCGTATTAAAACAGCAGCATCACGAATCGATCGCACGCCACATTGGCTGATCAAACAAGCCATCTTTAATTATCTCGAAAGACTGGAAAACGACGACGCGCTTCCTGAACTACCGTCCCTGCTGGCGGGTGCCGCGAATGAGGGTGAGGAGTCAACCACGCCGCAGAATGAAGCGCATCAGCCTTTCCTGGAATTTGCCGAACAGATCCTACCGCAGTCAGTTTCCCGCGCAGCAATCACCGCCGCGTACCGCCGCGCCGAAACCGACGCAGTGCCGATGCTGATGGAGCAGGCTCGTCTGCCGCAACCCATCGCTGAGCAAGCGCACAAGCTGGCGTACAGCCTGGCCGACAAACTGCGTAACCAGAAGACCGCCAGCGGCCGCGCCGGGATGGTACAAGGTTTATTGCAGGAATTCTCCCTTTCTTCACAGGAAGGCGTCGCGCTGATGTGTCTGGCGGAAGCCTTGCTGCGTATTCCTGATAAGGCAACCCGCGATGCGTTAATCCGCGACAAAATCAGCAACGGCAACTGGCAGTCGCACATTGGACGCAGTCCGTCACTTTTCGTCAACGCAGCGACCTGGGGGCTGTTGTTTACCGGTCGTCTGGTTTCTACGCATAATGAAGCCAGCCTTTCACGCTCACTCAACCGTATTATCGGCAAGAGCGGTGAACCACTGGTGCGTAAAGGCGTCGACATGGCAATGCGCTTGATGGGCGAGCAGTTCGTCACCGGAGAGACTATCGCCGAAGCGCTGGCTAACGCGCGTAAACTGGAAGAAAAAGGTTTCCGCTACTCTTATGACATGCTGGGTGAAGCAGCTCTAACCGCCGCTGATGCCCAGGCTTATATGGTTTCGTACCAACAGGCAATCCACGCCATTGGTAAAGCCTCAAATGGTCGCGGCATCTATGAAGGGCCGGGCATTTCTATCAAGCTGTCGGCGTTGCATCCGCGTTATAGCCGCGCGCAGTATGACCGCGTGATGGATGAACTCTATCCGCGTCTGAAGTCGCTTACTCTGCTGGCCCGCCAGTACGACATCGGTATCAATATCGATGCTGAAGAGGCAGACCGACTGGAGATCTCCCTCGATCTGCTGGAAAAACTGTGCTTTGAACCTGAACTGGCGGGCTGGAACGGTATCGGCTTTGTTATTCAAGCCTACCAGAAGCGCTGCCCGTATGTTATCGACTACCTGATTGACCTCGCCACGCGCAGCCGCCGTCGCCTGATGATCCGCCTGGTTAAGGGCGCCTACTGGGATAGCGAAATCAAACGTGCGCAAATGGACGGTCTGGAAGGTTATCCGGTCTATACCCGTAAGGTGTACACCGACGTTTCCTATCTGGCCTGTGCGAAAAAACTGCTTGCGGTACCGAATCTGATCTACCCGCAGTTCGCCACCCACAACGCCCATACGTTGGCGGCGATTTATCAATTAGCCGGTCAAAACTACTATCCGGGTCAGTACGAGTTCCAGTGCCTGCACGGTATGGGCGAACCGCTATATGAGCAGGTCACCGGTAAAGTTGCCGATGGCAAACTGAACCGTCCATGCCGCATTTATGCACCGGTAGGCACGCATGAAACGCTGCTTGCGTATCTGGTGCGTCGTCTGCTGGAAAACGGCGCCAACACTTCATTCGTCAACCGCATTGCAGACACTACCCTGCCGCTGGATGAACTGGTAGCCTGCCCGGTCGAAGCCGTTGAAAAACTGGCGCAGCAGGAAGGCCAGGCTGGTCTGCCACATCCGAAGATTGCCCTGCCGCGTGACCTGTACGGTAAAGGCCGCGAAAACTCAGGCGGACTGGATTTAGCTAACGAACATCGTCTGGCCTCGCTGTCCTCCGCCCTGCTCAACAGCGCGCTGCAAAAATGGCACGCTAAGCCAATACTCGAACATCCGGTTGCTGACGGTGAAATGACGCCAGTCGTCAACCCGGCCGAACCGAAAGATATTGTCGGTTACGTGCGTGAAGCGACTCACAGCGAAGTGGAACAGGCATTGCAGAATGCGGTAAATAACGCGCCGATCTGGTTCGCCACACCGCCGCAAGAGCGTGCCGCTATTTTGCATCGCGCCGCCGTTCTAATGGAAGGCCAGATGCAGCAATTGATTGGCATTCTGGTGCGCGAAGCAGGTAAAACCTTCAGCAACGCCATTGCGGAAGTGCGCGAAGCGGTAGACTTCCTGCGCTATTATGCCGGTCAGGTCCGCGATGACTTCGATAATGAAACCCATCGTCCGTTAGGGCCTGTAGTCTGTATCAGCCCCTGGAACTTCCCGCTGGCTATTTTCTCCGGGCAGATTGCCGCCGCGCTGGCGGCGGGCAACAGCGTACTGGCAAAACCCGCGGAACAAACCCCGCTGATTGCCGCCCAGGGTATTGCCATTTTACTCGAAGCAGGTGTACCGCCAGGCGTGGTGCAACTGTTGCCTGGTCAGGGCGAAACGGTCGGGGCGCAGCTCACTTCCGATGAGCGCGTACGCGGCGTCATGTTTACTGGCTCAACGGAAGTTGCCACGCTGTTGCAACGCAATATCGCGACCCGCCTGGATGCTCAGGGACGTCCAATCCCGCTTATCGCCGAAACCGGCGGGATGAACGCCATGATCGTCGACTCCTCCGCGCTGACGGAACAGGTGGTGGTCGACGTCCTGGCTTCTGCCTTTGACAGCGCCGGGCAGCGCTGCTCTGCGCTTCGCGTCCTGTGTCTGCAGGACGATGTAGCCGACCATACGCTGAAAATGCTGCGCGGCGCGATGGCGGAGTGCCGCATGGGTAACCCGGGCCGCCTGACCACCGATATTGGACCGGTTATCGATGAAGAAGCCAAAACCAATATTGAGCGCCATATTCAGGCCATGCGCGCCAAAGGGCGTCCGGTGTTCCAGGCCGTGCGCGAAAATAGCGACGATGCGCGGGAATGGCAAACCGGTACCTTTATCGCCCCGACGCTTATTGAGCTGGAAAGCTTCGATGAATTACAAAAAGAGGTGTTTGGTCCGGTACTGCACGTCGTGCGTTACACCCGTAATAATCTGGGCAGCCTGATTGAGCAAATTAATGCCTCCGGCTACGGTCTGACGCTGGGCGTACACACGCGTATCGACGAAACCATTGCCCAGGTCACGGGCTCAGCACATGTGGGGAACCTGTATGTTAACCGCAATATGGTCGGCGCCGTCGTCGGCGTGCAGCCATTCGGTGGTGAAGGCTTGTCAGGAACCGGGCCAAAAGCGGGTGGGCCGCTGTATCTGTACCGCCTGCTGGCAAACCGTCCGGAAAATGCGTTAGGCATTACCCTTGCCCGCCAGGATGCAGACTACCCGGTCGATGCGCAGCTTAAAGCCGCACTCGTTCAACCGCTGGAAGCGCTCAGCGAATGGGCAACCGACCGTCCAGCACTGCGTGCGCTCTGCCAGCAGTTTGGCGAACTGGCGCAGGCCGGAACGCAACGCCTGCTGCCAGGACCCACCGGCGAGCGCAATACCTGGACGCTGTTGCCGCGCGAACGCGTTCTATGTATCGCCGATGATGAACAGGACGCACTGGTACAGGTTGCCGCTGTAACTTCCGTTGGTAGCTTAATCCTGTGGCCAGATGATACGTTCCATCGCGACCTGGCAAAACGCCTGCCAGCCGCGGTCTCCGGGCGCATTCAGTTTGCCAAAGCGGACAACATCGCCACGCAGCCGTTTGATGCCGTTATTTTCCACGGCGATTCCGATCAGCTTCGCGCACTGTGTGAAGCAGTGGCGGCCCGCGAAGGGGCGATTGTGTCGGTCCAGGGCTTTGCCCGTGGCGAGAGCAATATTCTGCTGGAGAGGCTGTACATTGAACGCTCCCTGAGCGTCAACACCGCCGCAGCTGGCGGGAACGCCAGCCTGATGACAATCGGCTAAGGTTGTGGTTAATTAAGGCTCCGGTAACGGGGCCTTTTTTTATGAAGCCAGAGGGAAGCATGAAACGAATCGTACTGACATGTGCAGCGCTGCTGCTGAGCGGCCAGGTGCTGGCGGATGACTGCGCCAACGCGAACACACAGATTGAGATGAACACCTGTGCGGCAGAGCAGTATAAGGCGGCCGACGCCAAACTTAATGAAACTTATCAGAATGCGCTGAAGCGCGCCGCCCCAACCCAGCGCGATTTACTGAAAAAAGCGCAAATATCCTGGATAACTTTGCGCGATGCAGACTGTGCGTTAATCAGTTCCGGCACCGAAGGCGGCAGCGTTCAGGCGATGATTTCCAGCCAGTGCCTGACGGATAAGACCAACGAGCGCGAAGCGTTTCTCGCCTCGCTCTTGCAGTGTGAAGAAGGCGATTTAAGCTGCCCACTACCACCGGCCAGTTAACGCACGCGGATCCCTTCAATAATCATCCGCTGTACGCTCTCGACCGTTTGGTTAAAAAAGGCTTCATCACGCAGCGTTGCGCCTGTCACCGCCTCTACCTGTGGGGCAAAGTCGGCGTAGTGCTGAGTTGAAGCCCAAATCATAAAAATCAGATGATGCGGATCGACCGGAGCCAGTTTTCCGCTTTTGATCCAACCGGCAATCAGCGCGGATTTCTCATCAATTAGCGTTTTGAGATCCCCCTCCAATTCTGCCATCAATAAAGGCGCTCCGGCCAGCATCTCCATACAAAACAACCGTGATGCCTGAGGGTAATCGCGCGACACTTCCAGCTTAAGGCGAATGTATTCTTTAATGGCCACCAGCGGCGCAAAGTCTTCGCGAAAAGCTTTTAATGGAGCCAGCCAGATGTCGAGGATCTGCCGTAAAACGGCAATATAAAGCAACTCTTTTGACGGGTAGTAATAAAGTAAATTGGTTTTTGACACGCCCGCCTGCTCTGCCACCTGCTCCAGGCGCGTGCCGTGGATCCCATATTGGGAGAAGATATTTAATGCCGCGGTTAATATGGCCTGGCGTTTTGCACTGACGGCCTGCGAACGCTTACCTGTTTTTTTCTCTGCGCGTTGGACCATGCGCCCTCTCCTTCTTGTGAGGGCGTCAGCATACCAAATCACGCGGTGAATGGTTAAATTAAAGCGATTCCGGAGGCGCCTCTTGCGGCTGCGCTTTTTTCTTTTTGAACTTCAGCTCGCTGACCAGCACGCCAACAATAATGAATGCCGCGCCAAGCAATGCAAGTAGCGGTAAGCGTTCACCCGCCAGACGGCCAAAGATCCCCGCCCACACCGGCTCACCGGTATAAATAACCGTCGCGCGCGTCGGCGAAACACTACGCTGCGCCCAGTTCATGGTGACCTGAATAATCGCGCTGAAAATCCCCAGCCCCAGCGCCACCACCAGCAATCCGGTAGACATTGGCGGTACGGCCTCTCCGGCTGGTCCCATCGCAATAAACGCCACTATCGAAGCAGTTGCCAGTTGCACTACCGTTACCCGCCGTACATCCACTTTTCCCGCCCACGCGCTAATCAGGATAATTTCTGCCGCAATCGCCACCGCACCGGCGAGCGTGATCCACTCGCCTTCGCCTAAAGCCAGTAAATTACCTCCCGGTCCGGCAAGAAAAATCAATCCGATAAAGGCCAGTACAATACCGACGCACGGCATCAGTCCAGGCATGCGCCCCAGACACAGCCATTGTAAAAGCGGTACCAACGGAACGTACATCGCGGTAATAAACGCCGATTTACTGCTGGGAATAAACTGTAGCCCCCAGGTTTGCAGGCTATAACCCAGCGCAATGGCGATACCGATTGCAACCCCTGCTTTGACTTCCAGCCATGTCAGCTTATGCAGTGTGTGTAACGACAAAAGCGCGACCGCCAGTGCGGCAGTGGCAAAACGCACACCGACAAAGAAAAAAGGCCCGCTCAGGGTAACGGCATATTGCACCGCCAGAAACGTGCCACCCCAGAACATGGTGATCACAATGAGGATCGCTTCCTGAGGTTTAACAGAAAAGGAATAACGAGAGAGTAATGACATGAGACACCCGATTAACTGAATGTCATTAGTCTGCGTTGCGTTTTGTTACAGTTCAACCTTGCAGACAAAAAAAACCGCCGGAAGGATCCGGCGGCGGTGGCTACGTAACGTCTGTCTCTGACGCTCAGGCGTCACGACATATCTGACAGATAGCCCGACAATTACGATTTGTTGTTGCCGTGGCTATTTTTGCCCCCTTTTTTGCCTGCCTCTGAAGCGCGTTGCGGGTCATTCTTAAAGTTGCCCCCGCTGTGCTGGCCACCTTTTCGACCTGCTTCTGATGCTCTTTCGCGGTCTTCCGCAAAGTTGCCGGAACCGCCCCGATGGTTTGCCATTACTGACCTCCGTCATTGATTAGACATCATATTGCATAGGTACTGAGGAGTGATACCTCACGCAGCGTTACGGGCGGGGCCCTGAAAATAACTGCGTGGGATTAAGCATAGTGAAGCGTGGACTGGGCAGACGCTAACTGTAATATCCTGCAACAGGATCAGGAGTGCCAAAGAAATAATCACCCTAAGAAATCAATAAGTCTTTCTTATGACTACCGAATTCACTCCAGTTAAATATGTATCATTTTGCTACAAAGCAGGTTGTTATAAAAATTGTTATAAATCAAAGAAGTGATTGTGAAATTTGCACTCCTGACAGTACGTCATATCTTTAAAGGTAGGTAGCGAGTCGCTACGGACACGGTTAACTCGAGGAGTAGTGTAAAATGGCAAAAGTTCTGGTGCTTTATTATTCCATGTACGGACACATTGAAACTATGGCCCATGCAGTCGCAGAAGGCGCAAATAAGGTAGATGGCGCGGAAGTGATTATTAAGCGCGTACCAGAGACCATGCAGCCTGAGATTTTCCTTAAGGCTGGCGGCAAAACACAAAACGCACCAGTCGCAACCCCGCAAGAACTGGCTGATTACGACGCCATCATTTTTGGTACCCCCACGCGCTTTGGCAATATGTCCGGTCAGATGCGTACCTTCCTCGACCAGACTGGCGGGCTGTGGGCCTCTGGTGGTCTGTACGGCAAACTCGCCAGTGTATTCAGCTCAACGGGAACCGGCGGCGGTCAGGAACAAACCATTACCTCAACCTGGACTACGCTTGCCCACCATGGGATGGTGATTGTGCCTATCGGTTACGCGGCGCAAGAGCTGTTTGATGTCTCTCAAGTTCGCGGCGGTACCCCTTACGGTGCAACCACCATTGCCGGAGGCGACGGCTCCCGCCAGCCAAGTCAGGAAGAATTATCTATCGCCCGCTATCAGGGTGAATATGTCGCAGGTCTGGCAGTAAAACTCAACGGCTAATCTTCAACAGGAGGATTCGAATGCCAACTCAAGAAGCGAAAGCCCATCGCGTCGGCGAATGGGCAAGTCTGCGCAATACATCGCCGGAAATAGCCGAAGCCATTTTTGAAGTCGCACATTATGACGAGAAACTGGCGGAAAAAATTTGGGAAGAAGGTAGCGATGAGGTACTCATCAAAGCCTTTGAAAAAACAGACAAAGATTCGCTCTTTTGGGGTGAACAGACTATCGAACGTAAAAACGTCTAGCGCTCAGACTCCCCCGCGAACACGGGGGAGTTTTCTTTTATTTAGCCGCCTCATTCAGCACGCTGTCGAACTTATCTATCGGGCAAAAACCATCCGCATCTATCGGACATCCTTTCAGCTCAAGCGTTACGCGCTGCGCTGGGGATTTCAGCGTCAGAACGTCTGCATTACGCAACTGCAGCGAGCTCTGATACACATACTCGATTTTCATCAGATCACGATTTGCGTTGCTGTCATGCCAGCGCTGGAAGACAATCTTCCCGCCAATCGGTGTACGCTCGTTCTGAGCGTGAAGCTGGTATGGTTTGAAATCCAGCGCGGTGAGCAGCGAAGCGATGTTTGAGTCATGTCCCACCAGCACGGTTATTTTCGGTGCTTTCGCGCGTTCCGTAACCAGCGCATTATCAATATATTTCACCAGAGGTTTGGCGACGTTCTGCGCCACTTCCGGGGAGGTGAACAGGCTGTCCTGATAGCCATTTTTCAGCTTCGACAGAACCTTCCACTGCTGATCCGATTTAATCTCGCCCCAGGCAACCTTGTCCATCGGGAAGCCTTCGTAATACTGCAGCGTGAAGGCATCGACCAGCGAATTCCCCACCTTCAGCGGCCCCGATACGCCTGGCTCCTGCTGGTATTTCGCGCTGAACGTATCTTTGGCATCGGTCAGGGAACACTGCTGTTTTTCTTTACAGGATGGAGAGTCTTTGTAGTCGGTCATTTGCTCAAGCAACTGATAGCTATCGTTGAGCTGCATTTTACTACGCTCTTTCTCCATGGCCTGAACGGCCTGCTGGCTGAAGGTGGCGGAATCATCGGTGATCACCGGATTAAAGGTGGGATCCATGGTGCCCATTTTTTCCTGATGATGGACCGGAACATCGCAACCAGGGAAAGCGCCGGTGACAAAGAACTGCGCCGTAGCAACAGTGCGCTGCAGGCTGTTAGCATAGGTATAAACCGTATCCGGTGCCGGACATTCGCCCGATTTCACCATCCCCTGCTCTGCCAGCCACTCTCGCATGTAGTGACCCATATAGATTTCCAGCACACCGCCTTTGGTGGTGAGTTGTCCGCCGGGGACATCCCACTCTGGCCATTGCTTGGGGGTGGACTGTTCAAGAACGCTGCCATTATTGGCTAAAGGTGCACGTAAGTTATGCCGACTCATCATCAATACTTGTTGAAGCTGATACCCTTCCGGCGCGGTCTGCGCCTGCGCGGCGGTTGACAATAATACAGCCCCTGCCACGGCTGCGGCGATTAACGATTTATTCATCCCTACGACCTCTTGTTGTTATCAATCACAACAGAGTGTGACAGAAATATGACATATTTCCGGGAACGCTTTCGCAAAACAGACCATCTAGCGTGTCGTTTTAACACCAAACTCGGTTTCGAGTTTACGAATGCCAAGAGGTGTGAAGATGACGTGGCGGCTGCCCTGTTCGGTTTTTATCCATCGCTGTTCACTGAACCAGCGCAGCAGCGTTGCGCCAAGCACACCACCAGGATGATAACGTCGCTCGCTCCAGTCCAGACAACCGCAGGTTAACTTCCGCCGGGATGAACCCGCCGCCAGGACAATCCCCATCTGGGCCAGCTTTTCCCGTCCAAGTGACGTCAGCGTTTCGCCATCCGGCGTTAACCACTGACGGGAAACCAACGTATCAAACAACCTCACCGCGACCTCTCCGGCGAGATGGTCGTAGCAGGTGCGGGCATGCCGCAAACCTGGCGGCGTTGTGATTCTCCGGGGCGTTGATGCCGCCCACGCAACGCCCATCAGGCGTTCCAGCAGTTCAGCGATATCGGAACCTGCAAGGCGAAAATAACGATGTCTGCCCTGCGCAAGCGCCACAACAAAGCGTTGTTCGCACAGACGCGCCAGATGCGCGCTGGCGGTCGACGCGGATATATCCGCCACCGCGCTGAGCTCAGTTGCAGTCCAGGCGCGGCCATCCATCAGGGCGCACAGCATACGCGAGCGCGATTTATCGGCCATCACTGCCGCAGAGAGTGCCATTTTCGACTCCAGATCGCCCTCTTCTTCATGTAACATCACGGATGCCATAACGACCTCATTGCCCCTGAATCTTTGAATTAACGATGCCATGAAAGTCGCGCAAAGTCACCGAACCGGTCACACAGCACGCAGCATCATCTCTGTACCCAACCCGACCAGACAAAACAGAAAACAGCGTTTAAACACGAGCGGAGAAATAACCCTTCGCACACGGGTTCCTATCCACTGGCCAATAAGTGCAGGAACAATGGCCAAAGCCGACAAGCTTAGGGATTGTACGGGCAGCGCGTTGTGCCACCACAGACCCAGCGCCAATGCCAGGGTCGAAAAGGTAAAAGAGATCCCGAGCGCCTGTACCAGTTCATCTTTCTCAAAGCCCAGGGACTGGATCCAGGGTACGGCGGGCATCACAAACACCCCGGTTCCGCCGGTCAATAAGCCGGTCACAAATCCAATAACGAGGGAGTACTGTTTTTCACGCTGCGGGGCCACCGTGATTTTCTTTCCCGCCAGCGTCCAGATAGCGTAGGCCACCAGCGCCACGCCGAGCGCAAACTGAGTTCGGGTGGTGTCATCCCCGGTAATCCAGGCGCTGGCAAGCAGAGTCGCCACTACCACTGTCAGCAGCATTGGCCACAGTCGTTTGAGCAATTGACGCGTATTTCCGCCTGCGCCAAACTGAAACAGATTACTGATCAGCGAAGGCAACAGCAGCATGGCCGCCGCCGCAACCGGTGAAATAAGCGATCCGAGGATCCCCATTGCCACGGTAGGTAACCCCATACCCGTAACGCCTTTCACCATCCCGGCGAGGACAAATGTGGCGGCAATCATCATCACCAGGGAGGATTCAAATGCGTATACATTGGCCATTCTTTATTTTCCCACAAAAAAAGATAAGCCAGATTAAACGCAACTATGAATACTTGCTTCGTCGGTTGACGAAATATGCCATTCAATTATTCGCAGATAATCACTTCGCTGCGGATATTGCGTGCACAATATAAGGTTCCATCTGTCAAATACAATTGATGAAAGCGCGTGTTATCTGGGATGTTGTGTAAAAGGGAACGCTCAGTATCAATGAACTCTCGTTGTATCCGATAATGAACCGCATCATCAGTTTCAAAGGAAACGTATTCCCGTTTGGTATATGGTTTACTTTTTAATTTCACATACACAATGTATTGCACCGTACTGAATGTCAGTCCAGTTTTTGCAGCAATCTCTTTCAGATTTAGTGGTTCAGAAGACGTATAGAGTGTTTGTACCTGTTCAATACGTTTTTGATTGTAGGCGGATACCCGCAGGCTGAGTTTCAGTCGATACGCCATATTGCGCACAACCGTAATATTAGTGTGAAGCATCCCCGCAATCTGCTCCGTCGTGAGAACGCCTGCGTTTTCACGCAGGACGGCCAGACTCTCTTTATTCCACCTGAATGCCATATAGTGTTTCTCTTTGTATCGCGTTCATCGGGCGGCCAGTCGCGCAAACGTTGCATCTAACTCAGGCGGTTTCCGCATCCCCTGGTGTAATTCCAGTACACGACCATCCCTGTCAATTAACACAGAGGTTGGCGTGCCGATGACCTGATAGCGTTCCTGGGAAATCTTAAGCTGATCGCGGAGTACCGGGTAAGAAACCTGATGTTTCGCCAGTAAGTCATCTATGTTAACCGTTGCCGGATCGGTATTCACAGCCACGACCACAACGTTATCGCCCCACTTTTTACTTAGCGCTTCCAGCGCGTCCATTTCGGCAAGACAGCCACCGCATCCCGCCGACCAAAAGTTTAGATAAATAGCCTTTCCACGCCAGCGCTCAAGCCCAGCCTTCCCCCCCTGCAGGTCGAATGTTGCCAGCGCCGGGGCTTGCTGCCCAACCACCAACTTCTCTTCTTTACATCCACTAATCAGAACCAAAATGGCGAAAGTTAATACGTTAATCCAGCGCATGTTGATTAGCCTCCTCACCGTGATATTTGCCATGCTGCAAACGGATAATACGATCGGCAAATAACCCCAGCGCCGGATTATGCGTCACCATCACAATCGTGCGCCCCTGCCGATGCAGGTCAGTGAGTAGATCCAACACCCGCTGTTCATTCTCTTCATCGAGGTTACCCGTAGGTTCATCGGCAAAAATCACCGGCGGCTCATTGACCAGCGCCCGGGCAATGCACACCCGTTGCTGCTCTCCCCCAGAAAGTTGACTCGGCAGGTGCGTTACTCGATGCCCAAGACCGACTTGTTCCAGAACCTTCCTGGCCGCCGCTTCATCTACCACGCTATGGTAGTGTTGCGCCAGCATGATATTCTCCAGCGCGGTTAAAAACGGGATCAGATGAAACTGCTGGAATACCAACCCTATTTTCTCAGCGCGAAAACGGCGACGCCCCTCTTCATCCAGTGCGGCAGCATCAATCCCATCTAAAAACACCTGACCTTCTGTCGCGGTGTCCAGGCAGGTCAGAATATTCATCAGTGTCGTTTTACCCGAACCAGAAGCGCCCATAATCGCGACAAACTCCCCCTGCACTATTTGCAGGTTGATGTCATCTAAGGCGGTAACATCGCCGAACCGTTTATATAAATGGCGGGTTTCAATCGCCATTGATGGGGTCTGCACAACGGACATGGCGTTACTCTCCTTTCAACACTTTTGCGGGTTCGATGCTAACCGCGCGACGGACCGGAACAATCGCCGCCAGAATGGCGACCAGTAAAGATAATGTCAGGGTGATGGGCAGCACTGGCCAGCGTAGCGATATTGCGGCATTGAATACAGTCAGTCCCAGTAGTTGGGCCAACATGTACCCTAAGATCCACCCACAAACCACTGCAGCCAGCGCGATAATGCAGGTTTCAAGGAGAATTTGCCGGACAATATCACCGTTGCTGGCCCCCAACGCTTTTTGCAGCGCAAATTCCCTTGCCCGCTCACCCACAATGGCCATCAACGTGGTATTCACACACAAAGATGACAGCGCAAGGATCACAACCGATACCAGCCCCATTAACCCTTTTATTTTATCCAGTACCTGTCCTTCTGATGCGGAGACTTTCCGTATTGGACGGATCTCCAGTTCCGGGTATTGAGCCTGCAATCGGCTGGCATAGTTTTCCACCTGACCGACATCGTTACTGACACTCAGCAGCCCATGGCTGATTTTATCGGGCTGATGCAACCACGCCTGCGCCACTTCAAGACTCACAATTAGCATGTTATCTGTCGCATCACCGGCTTCAACAATGCCTTTTATCTGTAAGTTTTTGCGCTGATTGTGATCCACCAGGATGATGTTATCGCCCGGTTGGACGTTAAGACGCTCAGCCAATTTGATGCCAATCATCGCATTGCGATCGTCAAAGCTGACACCAATCCAATTCCCCTGAACCTGCCAGTACGGCACCAGCTTTTGCAAGGATTCAAACCACACGCCGACAATCACCACCTTCTCCAGCTCGGTACGCGCCATACCGTAAAGCCAAGGACTGGCTCCGTGAACCAGGCCTTGCGGTGCCTGATCTAAAATAGTCTGCAACGCTTGCTGCGGCATGCCGGAGCCATGGCCTGGCCCGATGTAGAAATTTGCGCCAAAGGTCCGCAATTCATCACTCATTTTGGTATTGATGTCGAACCACACCGCAGATAGCGCGGTCACAATGGTCGCCCCGACCATCAATGCGGCAAATACTACGCTAACTCGCTGAAAACGCAGACGCAGTGCCCGCCATACCAGCAACCAGAGCATCGTACGTTTAGCGGCCATACAGCACCTCCACAGGATACAGGCGGGCAATACGGCGGGCCGGGAACCAGGTGCCAATCAGGGCAATCAGGACCGCAATAACCAATACACATGGCACCACAATCCAGGCAAAATTCAATGGCGCATCAAATAGCATCAGGCCAATCGCTTTCGCCATTCCCCATCCAGCAACACATCCCAATGCCCCTCCGGCCAGTCCACTGGACGCGGCTTCAAGATAGAACAACAGCATGATTTGCCACTGATGCGCGCCAAGCGCCTTCATCAGGCCGATCTCTTTAGCGCGTTCCATAATGGTGCTGGTCATAAGTGACGCAATTCCCATAGCCGAAGCTGCCAGTGCTGCGACGGTCACTACGGCCATCAGCAACTGAATTTTATCGATTACAACCCCCTCAGATGCAGCAACCTGCCACACAGGGCGAACTTCTGCACCGGAAATAGCCTCCTCCAGTTGATGAGCAATGGACGAGACATAGGCAGTGCAGTACCAAAGGTCGTACTCTTCAGCATTCAGTGCATCGAGATTTTCACGCGCCCGACGCGACAATTCATTTTCCGGCACCGTCAGCGCTGAGACACGAATGGCCTGTACTTTGCCGGGTAAATCCAGCAACGTTTGCGCCGTGCTCAACGGCATAACCAGTTGGTTATCCTCGTCCCCGCCGCTGGAGAGAATGCCGCTGACGGCCACATTCAACGTTGTATTGCTGGTACGGATCACCAGTTTATCGCCTGGCTTCCAGCCCGTTTGTCGTGCCAACGCATGCCCTACCAGTGTTTGAGGAGCATCACCAGCAGGCTCTTGCGGCCAGTGGCCTGTCACTTGCCAGAACGGGCTTACCGTTTTTTGCCCCGTCTCAAACCCTTCTTCATCTGGAATATCTACCGGTTGGCTGAAGAAGGTGCCGAGAATACGTACTTCTTTGCCGTTAACGTCGACATCACCGCCAAGCATAGGGGCAAAGCCGACAATGTTGTTGCGCCAGAAGATATCCTTAATGTTGGGGAGTTCCGCTTCATCAAGGAAATCCTGTCCTGATAGTGGATTACTGTTTTCACTGAAAAGTGCAGGAAGCGCCGCCTGTCCGGCAGGTTCAATCAAAATATTGGCACCATAGGACTTCAATTCTCTGGACATTTTATCGCCAATATCAATCGACACCGCCAGCAGGGCGGAGATAAGGCTGGACGCAAGAAAGACGGTCATAATAGCCAGCCCCTTGCGTCGGAGATTACGCCCCCAGGATTGTCGTAACATTCTCCACAGCATTGTTACTCCTCCCTCAATTCAGCAGGGACGAACTGTTCCGGGGTTTTACGGAAGCGATCGTAATTGGCCTCGGACGAGAAAAACCAGGTTTTGCCACCATAGCTGTATTTGTAGTCAGCAGAAGTATTGGTCAATGTGGAACCATCAACCGGGTCGGTCACCTTGATGGTCATGACCGTCGAGAAGTAATTCACGCCAGCAGCCAGCTCTTTACCTGGGATCACCAGCTCTTTCTCATCATTACGCCAGTTTTCAATTGGCACAGGATTGCAACCACCAGGTTTACCAATCGAAGGAATGAAAATGTGTACCCCGCATGCCACGCAGATAACCTGATTACCTTCCATCACGTAACCCTGATCGCCGCACAGTAGACAGGCATCAAAAACTACCCCCAAACGCAACTTGTCGGGATAACGGTTAATCACGAAAAAACGTACCGCTTTACCATCATCAGCCACCCAAACAAAGCGGTGCAGCTTGCCATCACGGAGTCGTTCTATTGGCAGATGAACCATGCCATCACTGGCAAGTTGTACCGGAATGGCTTCTGACAACTGCGGCGGTTGAGAGGCGACTTTTTCCCACCACAGTTGTCCGGCGATCACCACCACCGCACAACCTAGCGTGACCAGCCAAAGACGAAACGCATTTCGACGATGCGCCAGCGCCAGTCGATAAGCAATCGGCTCATCGGCTTTACGCGTCTGGCGGAACGCGCATAACAACGCCGGTACCCAGCACAGTGCCAGAGCAAGTAATAGGGCGGCCCCCAACCAGTTATACATCGCCGCGTTGTTTGTCACTTTGGCCACGAAACTCAATAGCGATTTCGCCAGCGGTAGCACCTGCAGTTTCATTAGCAGTAGCAACAAATTACCGCTTAATGGCAGCCAAATCATGACCATCAGAATCAGCGTCAACGGCCAGTAGAGTCCACGAATACGACGCAACAGCATGGCGCTCAGTACCCCAACCAGGCAGAGGATCGCAAATGCCAATAGCATTGCCGTCAGATTCAACAGCAGATCGGTATTTAGCACATGGGTGCTGGTTAATCCGCCGAGATTGGGATCCAAAGCCCAATGTCGGGCTGCGCCAAACACCAAAATCCCCTGCCACAGGTAGCGAATGCGCTTTGATACCCACCAGAAGCTCAACACAAACAGCAGCGTAATCATCACTTCTGTGCCAACCAGCAACAATTGCACTGGCTGCGAGCCACGGAGGGTCAGTCCCACCAGCACGCCAACGATTAAACCTGTGAGTAAGGTCCAGACGAGTGGGCGCAAAGAAGGGGGATCGATGCGACTCCAGAGAACCCCGGAGAGCAGCGCAATGCAGAAAAAAACCTGTAGCGTCGTGACAAAAAAATAACTCATAACATCGACTCTGTACGGCGGATTGAATGATGTAACTATCCAGGTACATCGATAATTTAGAGCCAGCCCATCAGGGGGATAAGTTCGCGGTCAGTTAAGACATGAGCAGCGCAAAACAAATCGTGGGTACACTTCGTACGTAAGATTGTGAGCACTGCCCGGTCCAAAATGGCAAATCAAGCAGCCTGATGGAAAAGCGCTTAGTTCAGGCCGACGTATTTAAATTCATAACTCACGTCAAATGGTTTCCACCAACGACCAACGCCGGTCTCACTGTCTGTATGACGGTGCATACCTGCTTTTGACGGCGGTTCGATGTGATAGGTCACTTTATAGTTACCCACCCCCATCATTTTGATGTTCGCACCGTAATGAGGGCCATCGCTGGCAACCATCGGCATGAACGTACCTTCTTGTTTTTCACCCGTATCACTGTTAATCAAGGTGTAACTGATAGTCAGATAAGGGATCCACTCGCCTGCGCCAAAACCATTTTTACTGCCTTCCACGGCATGAATATCCGCCTCAAGGTGAATATCGGCTTTTGCTGCCGGTAATCCCATGCCACGCGGTTCCATATCGATTGGCTGCAGGTAAACAGCGGCCAGTTCCATCTCATTCATGGTGACAGGCTCACCTGCCGGATACTCCTTAAAGGCAAACGCTGCCGGAGCAGTGAAAATACCGGCCATCACTGCACTGGCAATCAGGGTTTTCTTCATGGTCATCAGACATATCCTCTCGTCTCAAATAACAGCTATAGATTAGTTTTTATCGTTTCCCCAGGAACAGTGCTTTTCCTCCGCATCACCCACAGCGCCGCCAGCGCCGCAAGTAGCAATATGGCCTGCGGTAATAACGTTTCCACGTAGGGATAAATTCCCAACCAACTGATTTCGGGGAAGCCGTTAATCAACGTTGGCTGGAACAGCTTACCTTCCACCAGTTCCAGAACCCCTTTGCCCGCAAATACAAAGGCCATCAGGTACATAAAACTGCCGGTAAACATAAAGAACGGCTTCAAAGGCAGGCGTACAACCGAGTAGCGCATAATGAGCCAGGCGACCAGCAGAACAACACAGCCGATAACAAAACCTGCCGCAATCGCCATATGCCCAGAAATATCATTCGCATCCCCGATCAGGGCGTAGTAAAACAGCACGGTCTCCGCCCCTTCGCGGTAAACCGCCAGGAAACTGGTAAGCCACAGTCCAACCAGTGAACCACGGGAAAGTGAGTGGGACAGTTTCCCTTCCAGCCATGCTTTCCAGTGGCGAGCCTCGACTTTAGACAGTAACCAGTAGCTCATGAAGAACAGCATGACGACGGCAATCAGCATCGTTACGCCTTCCAGCAGTTCTCGGCTGGCGCCGGAATTCGTGAACAGGAGTTGGAATATCACAGCGGTAATGACGCTGGCGAATAATGCAACAATCACCGACTGGCGAATTAACGGAAGCTTATCCTGGTGATTGTTTTTCACCATATAAGCCACGATGGCCGCCACAATAAGCAGGGCCTCCAGTCCTTCGCGGACAATGATCATCAGGCTGTAGAGCAGCAGGCTCCACTGGGTTTCTACTCCTTCTCCCAACATCACCACCGCTTTTTGTAAATCCTGCTCCAGTGCGCTGGCTTCGGCGTTGAGTCTTTCCACTGGCTGACCCGCTTTCATCAGACTAACCAGACGCGTGAAGTAAGCCTCCAGCGAGGTTTTAAACGCCGAATCGCGAGAACCGATTTTGTTTTCCATACCGCTAGCTTCAAAGCGGTCAAAATAACTGTCTTGCACATCCAGAATGGCATTCTTCGCATCGCCCTCCTGGTAACGGGCAATCGCTTTCTGAATACTTTGATGGATACCCAACGAGACGGCAGCCCAGTCTGCGCGGGCTATATCATCCTGTGCCGTGGGCGTATTCCCCGTATTTTGCACCGCCGTGACCTGCTGTTCGTCACGGGTAGTAGGCAAACCAGGCAGAAGATCCTCAATATCCTGTAACAACGTAGTGACCTGATAAGAGACATCATTAAGGCGATCTGGCTCTGCGGTGAGCGCAATCAACGCAGAAAATTGCTGGTTAATCGCAGCAGCGTCTTTTGCCGATCGATTCTGTCTGACCGACATTTCCATCTCTGAGTTTTTAAAACCCTGATAGTGCGCTTGTTGAACGTTTTGGCTGGCTACGCTTAAATTCCCGGCCTGATAGTTATTTACTGCCTGGGCCAACAAATCGTCGATAACACGAAAACTCTCTTGCCAGTGTACGGCGATATCTGTCCTGGAAAACGCATTGTGCTGCTCTTCGGCAACCAGGCGATGTCCGCCATCTAACACAGGTTCAACTTCGCGCAGCGAGGCTTTGAGCCAGTCGATTTTAGACTGCACGTCAGAGAGCGATTTTTTTGCGCCAATCATGCGACGGATCTCACCAAAAGCGCTTTCCATCTCATAACTTTTGCTGGCGGAAATGTTGATTCGAATAGGACCTTCAAGGTTTTCAAATACCTCAAAGTAGGCCATTTGCACCGTTCGCCGCGCTTCATCAGTTTGTTGCTGAGAGTAAAGTTCTGCTGTTTTATCAAGACGTTGCTCAATATCCTCAATGAATGGAGCATAGTTTGTTGCGGCCCATACATGAAGGCTTACAAGCAAGCTACACAAAGTGGTCAGCAGGAAAACACAGAACTTACGCACGGTACGCATCCCGTAAAATACAAATGATAATTATTATCATTATCGATTTTAGCTTGCGTTGTACATGACCTGGATCATAAAAATGTCAACGGGTAACAAGTTATGTAAATTTATCTCATGAAAATGTGATGAATACGAAACTGAGACATTTGGGATTGATTAGTGATGCCGTCAATACAGGAGAATTTATCGGTGATATGGAATAGAGTTGCCCCATACTCACTGACGCAAATGAGGCCAACAGTGAGTATGAAGATAAACGTTATTTAAGACAAAAGTGATCAGGGAACTATTATATCAGGACCACGAGTAATCCGTTGCAAAAAACGGCCGTAACCCTGTTCGCCTGTCCAGTAGTTGATGCTTCTCTCAACCCCATTCGATGTCAGGGTCGCGCCAGAAATACCATCCACTGTATATTCATCGATATTCTCTGGTTTCTCCTGAGTTATTCTTAGCGCTGGCATCAAGTTATTATCAACCACTTTTTTACCCGGCCATTGCTTGCGCCAACTTTCATCTTCCACTCTGGCTCCCAAAAAAGGAGTTTCCCGCTGCTGATAGTAATACAGGTTTTTAACCGTACGTCCGTCTGGGTCAAGAGCCAGAAAGGCATACATCATTGACTTCGCACCCTCACCGAAAACAGGGAGTATAATTTGTTGAATTTTATTACTTTTATCTTTTACAAGATATACATCTGCAATAGTACAGCGCTGATGGATCTTCGCGGGATCATGTTCCGGAGCGAGTTTTTTACATCCCTGCGTCTGGACGTCATCAGCTACCCATTCACCGGAATCCAGATTAACCTTACGCGCTAAAATATAACGTTGATACAAATTTTTAATTGTTTTTTTATCGTGCTCATCTGATTTCAACAGGCCTGAAGCATGCAGAATGGCGGCATATTTCTCTTCGCTGGTAGGTTCAGTGAGTTCCCCCTGATACATCATAAACCAGACAATAGCAGCAATAAAAATAAGGATACAAAAAAACATCATTGATATAACAATAACTTTACCCTTGCGCATTATTCTATAATCCCTGCGAGAAATAAGATATTTAAAACATCATCAGATATGCCATTATCCTTGTGAATTTGCAACTACAGAAAAAAATCAAAAATATATAACTATTAGTGTGTAGCTTTAGGATCAAATATCAGAACAACATGTTTTTCTTACCTTTTTATCGTAAAAAAATGCCGGGTTCCCCCGGCACAAATATCAGAATATTTTCGCCCACCACAGCCGAAGTTTCATGCCCCAGTAGCTGGTCCAGCCGCTGGTGGTTGATACCACCCGACCTTCTGACATCACCACCAACGTGGGCGTGACGCTAATCGCCCAACTGTGGGAAATAGCCCCATTCGCATCATTGATGACCGGAAATTCCACGCCTTTACGCAACAGCCAGCGAGATACCTCAGCTTCATTTCCGGAGCGTAACGCAATGGTCATCACATTTTCCCCTTCCGAGCGCAGCCTGGCGACTTCCGGCGTTGTGAAGCGGCATACGCCGCACCAGCTCGCCCAGAAATAAAGCAACACTGGCTCGTCTTTGCTGAGCGCCGCCAGCGTGACGGTTTCACCATCCAACGTTTGTAAAGGCGTACTGTCAAAAGAGGCAGGGAGCTGCGGCGCGCGCCAGGCATCCATCAGCAGCATCGCCCCCGCCAACAGAGCCAGTAAGATCAGCCCTTCGCGCAGCCAGCGGCGCAGTTTACTGAGCATTGGCCGCCGCCAGTTTTTCTTTTACCACTTCCTCAAGCGTTTCCCACGGCACCGCACCGGGAATAAGTTCATCGCCAATGATCGTTGCGGGGGTTCCCTGTACACCCACCAGTCGCGCCAGTTGCAGGTTAGTGCTCAGCGTTTCAGCACTTTGGGCGTCCAGCGTCACCGGACTGGCCCCCGCTTTTTCCTGCGCCTGTTTGATACTGACATCGGTATGGTAGCCCTTCTTCTGCATCAGTTTTTCATGTAGCGCCAGAAACTGCTGCGGATGCTGATGCCATGTCGTCAGCACGGTCCGCGCCGCCAGTTCCGAGCTTTCACCTTTAAACGGCAACGGTTTGATCACTACCGCCACGTCAGGATATTTCTGCACAATTTTTTCCAGCATTGGATCCAACTGCTTGCAGTATGGGCAGTTGTAATCGGTGAAGTTTATCAGGGTCAGTTTTGCCTGCTTTGCGCCAATCAGCGGGCTGTTGGGATCGTTAAACAGGGCTTCCTGAATTAATGCTTCAATTTGCTTTTCCTGTTCCGGGGTAAACGGTGCAGGCTCTTTCGCGATACTGACGGCAGAAAACAGAGTTAACAGCAGAACAATCATCATCTTCATGGGGTAACTCCTTTGGCATCGTTCAACGTTTGCAGTACCGCATCGCGGGTTAACAACGTGGGTAACACCTGGCCTTCCGGCAGACCGGGGCCATAAATTTGGTTATACGGCACAGCAACCTGGCCGCGTTTTTTTAGAAATTCGGTAATGGCTTCAGAAGGGAGTGTCCAGTCGCCACGCAGCGCCACCACATCCGGCTGTTGCAATGCGGCCTGGACGTCATCTTTATGCAAGACGTTGAACTTGTTTACCTTACAGGTGATGCACCAGTCTGCTGTGACGTCAATGAACACACGCTTATGTTGCGCCAGCGCATCCTCAATAGCTTGCTCGCTTAGCGGTTGCCAGTTCACGCTCTCTTTGCCGGTGCTTTGCCCTACGAACCCGAAATGCGGGAGCAGCAACGTCGCAAGCCAGATGGCGGAACCCAGCATCATCACGCCGAGCAGACGCCGCAACATATTCATCCAGCGTCCTGGCCGCGGCAAACGCAGCGCCAGACCGGGACGCAGAGCCACCAGAAGCCACGGTAAGCTCATTCCCAGCCCAAGTGCGATAAACAATCCCCACAATGTCGGCAGCGAAGCGGTCAATGCCACCGCCACCGCCGTTCCAAGGAACGGGGCACTGCACGGCGTAGCAAGCAGCGTCGCAAATGCACCTTGCCAGAAATGTCCCGACAGACCGTTGCCTCCGTGAGTCGCCAGCGTGGTAGTCATCGCAGAAGGGAGTCGGAATTCAAACCACCCGAACAGGCTGGCGCTGAACGTCAGCATCACCAGAACCATCACGCCAATGAACCATGGATTCTGAAACTGGATCCCCCAGCCAAGCGCCTGATTGGTTAAACGCAGCACCGTCATCAATAGAGCCAGAGCCATAAATGAGACAAGTATTCCGGCTACCGATGCGAGGAACTGACGACGGACCTGGCGACGACTTTTTTCCTCGACCAGCAAAATCGAGCCCAGCTTCATGCCCAGAACCGGTAACACACAGGGCATCAGATTGAGGATCAAACCGCCCAGCAGCGCCATTAGCACCACTTGCCACAGTGGGAGTGAGGCGTTCTCAACAACCGGGGCTTCGCCAATCGCAAGACGACTTTCCTGGGCAACACCGTTATCTGCCAGCACCAGGGTGACTGACTTACCACGCAGATCCGGCGCGCCTTCTCCCCAACCGTCATGTACAGGTACCGTGGCGCGTAATGTCTCCCCCTCAACATGGATTTGCGGCATGCCAAAATCCGCATCATCAACAGCATCCAGATACAGCCCTGGTGCAGTCCAGCCTCCCGCACGGTGAGCCTCGACGACTAACTCTCCCGCCCGTGCGCCGGCGCTCAGAGCATCGGTCAGGCCGCTGGCTAGTGGGATCTGTCCCATCGCCTGAGCATAGTCATGTGCAAAAGTCGGGTCCTGGGCTGTGGGCGTCACGGAAAAAGGAAAATCCGTCAACAGGCAAACGTTGCTACAGGTGGATAGTGTCAAAACGCCGCTGAGCGTGGCGGGCGCTCTACCGCGCACCACCATCGGGAACGTCACCTTATCGTGATACCCCTGGGTAGTGATATTGGCGACCTCAAAACGAGCAGGGGTTGGCCAGAACCAGTCGACCGCAGGCATTTCCTCTTTCCAGGCGATAGCAGGCGCAACGCCCCCCTCGCCCGGAGAACGCCAGTAGGTTTTCCAGCCGTCCTCCAATTTGACATCCAACAACAGACGGGTTTCACCGCCAGCGGACGTATCAGCGCGTAACCGCACGCTGGCGTGATCGTTATCGGGTGAACGCATCCAGCCGGGTTCAGCCGCCCAGGATACGGGCAGCCATAGCAATAACAGACAGAGCAGTGTCTGCCTGAAAACAGTCATCATAGTTTTTCTCCGTGAATAATTATCTAACAGTCAGCAACGGCTGTTCTGTCATTCACGGAAGACGCAAAATCGGAGATGCACCCGGAGAGTGGGCGGCGAGATGGCTCGCGGTGGGAAAAAAGGTAGACGAAACGCCCGCACTGGCGCCAGCAACGACAGCAGCAGGCACAGCACCAGAATAGCACCTTCAAACAGTACGGGTGGCGCAGCCAGTAATGACTTCGCGCTCAGTTCACAAGGGGTAACGGGTGAGGCCTCATCGGCCTGCACTTGTGCGCTGGCGACAACGCTTGTAACGGCGGTATCCATCTGCAACGCGTGCAGACCCGCCATGCGTTGTGCGGTGCAAACCATCACCACAACACATGCCAGACAGAGGAACCACCATCCCATCCGTTGACGTTTCGCCATTATACCCTCACTCATTGATGCGAGTTATCTTAACCACTCGCCGGTTTTTGGCAACCTTTGCGCTGTAAAGTTATGTCCTAGCATCTGCTGGATATACCGCGATTTCAATCAGATTGAGATCGGGATCCCTGACATAAACCGAGCGAATCGGTCCTGTCGCACCGGTTCGTGCAACGGGCCCTTCAATAATCTCGACTCCGTGGGTTTGAAACGTCTCTGTCACCTCTTCCAGTGTACGCGTGGTGATAAAACACAAATCCAGCGCCCCCGGCGTTGGCGCGTAGGCTTTAGGTTCAAACTCTTTTCCCCGAATATGGAGATTGATTTTCTGATTGCCAAAGACGAAGGCTTTCCGACCTTGTGCGAAAGTTTCCAACCTCATGCCTAAAAGCTCGACATAAAAACGAACGCAAGCCTCTTCATGATTGGTGGTTAGTACCAGGTGATCCAGGTGGTCGATCATAGTGATATCCATTTGGATTGCTCATCTCTGACACTTACCCTATTCATTCACGCGCGACAAGAAAAAGACAATCTACAGGGGTATTTGCAAATACTTAGCGCAATACCTTGCCATTCACGCTTTAAAAGCGAAATGATAATTAATCATATTTTCGTCTTTGTTTATTACACTATAACATTGCTAAAAACACCCCTGAAAATATCACGGAAGTTATCATTCACTATTTACGAAGAATGCCAGAGAATATTTCAATGTCAGCACACAAATAATGCCCGCTACGTACTGATGCGTAAATGAAAGTAAGGGTCAGCGCATTTTCAGGGGATTTCCTTATTATATCCATACGCAATGAATAACGTATTCATTAGCAGATGATTTGTTTATCAAATGTTATTTAGAGTATATGGAAATGAAAAAATATTTATTACCCCTGATTGGGTTACTTTTTACAGTTAGCGCTCAGGCAGCATCATTTACCGACGGTAAAGAGTATATCACCCTGGAAAAACCCGTCGCTTCCGCCCCAGCTGCGCTGAAGTTTTTCTCATTTTACTGTCCTTCCTGTTATCAGTACGATGAAGTTTTTGAAATCACGGATAACGTGAAAAAAGCACTGCCTGCTGATGTCAAACTCACCGAATACCACGTCGACTTTTTAGGTCCGCTGGGGCAAGACATGACGCACGCCTGGTCCGTCGCCATGCTGTTAAACGTACAAGATAAAGTTAAACCGTTGCTTTTTGATGCCGTTCAGAAAAAACAAACCGTTAAAACAGCGGATGATATTCGTAACGTATTTATCAGCGCGGGCGTCAGCGCCAGTGATTATGATGCCGCCTGGAACAGTTTTGCCGTGAAATCCCTGACCGCAAAACAACAAGAAATGGCTAAAGCGGTAGATTTAACCGGTGTGCCCGCCATTTTTATCAACGGTAAATATATGATCAATCCAAAAGGACTGAAATCTGACGACCTAAACTCTTTTGTGAAGAGCTACGCGGATACGGTTCGCTATCTGATCACCAAATCCTGACATTTCGCTAATCTCACTTTTCGCACCACACAACAGTCAAAAGCGCTGTTGGTGGTGCGCAATCACATCATTTAGACCAATATCCTTTCTTCCCGGTTGGCATTCGCCGTTATCAGGATTACCCTAAACTTAGCGGTGTTACCTGTTGTCGGGGTACACCTTCTTCAAGTGTTGATTTACACGAGAGAACGCTATGGAATTAAAGGATTATTACGCCATTATGGGCGTGAAACCGACAGACGATCTCAAGACAATCAAGACCGCCTATCGTCGACTCGCCCGTAAATACCATCCTGATGTCAGCAAAGAGACTGACGCTGAGGCCCGGTTTAAAGAGGTTGCTGAAGCCTGGGAAGTCCTGAGTGATGAACAGCGACGTGCCGAGTACGACCAACTGTGGCAGCATCGCAACGACCCTCAGTTCAGCCGTCAATTCCAGCAAGGAGAGGGGCAAAGCTACAGCGCCGAAGATTTCGACGATATCTTCTCCTCCATTTTTGGTCAGCGTGCGCACCAGTCGCGCCAGCGCCCTGCCAGCCGCGGGCATGACATCGAAATAGAAGTTGCCGTCTTCCTCGAAGAAACGCTTACTGAGCATAGCCGCACTATCAGTTACAACCTGCCAGTCTACAATGCGTTTGGCATGGTAGAACGAGAAATTCCTAAAACACTGAACGTGAAAATTCCGGCTGGCGTCGGTAACGGTCAGCGTATCCGCCTGAAAGGTCAGGGCACGCCCGGCGAAAACGGTGGGCCGAACGGTGATTTGTGGCTGGTGATTCATATTGCGCCGCATCCGCTGTTCGATATCGTTAATCAGGATCTGGAAGTTGTCGTTCCTCTGGCGCCGTGGGAAGCTGCGCTGGGTGCGAAAGTAACCGTTCCGACGCTGAAAGAGAGCATCCTGCTGACCATTCCTGCAGGCAGCCAGGCCGGTCAGCGGTTACGCATTAAAGGCAAGGGTCTGGTAAGTAAAAAACATACCGGCGATTTGTATGCGGTGATCAAGATCGTCATGCCACCGAAACCTGACGACACCAGTGCCGCCATGTGGCAACAACTGGCAGATGCACAAAAGACCTTTGATCCGCGCAAAGAGTGGGGGAAAGCATAATGGCTAACGTTACCGTCACTTTTACCATTACCGAATTTTGTCTGTACACCGGTGTGTCAGAAGAAGAACTGCATGAGGTTGTCGGCTTAGGGGTGATAGAACCCCATGAAGACGAGACGTTTGACGATCATGCGCTGACCGTAATGCGTCGCGCGATGCGTCTGCGTCAGGAGCTGGAACTTGACTGGCCAGGGATTGCCGTTGCATTGACGTTGCTGGAAGAGAACGCTCAGTTACGTCAGGAAAATCGCCTGCTGCGCCAGCGATTGTCTCGTTTTATCAGCCATCCTTAGTGTGTCAGGGCCAGCATGGTGCTGGCCCTTTTATTGTCCCGAAACCTGCTCTTAATGACATTAAGCAGTAGATGGCATACAGTCAGCGATAAGAATTATCTCAAACAATAAGACGTTGAGCCATGCAGCTTAAGCCCCTCACAAAAGGTCGTTTTCACAATATCTGGCAGCAAGATGATGCCTTAATTGAGAAGATATTCCAGGAACTGCTCTCTGAAACTCAGATGATCCACGAAGATGAGTATCTCTATCGCCAGGGACAGGTAGTCGATCGACTTATCATGGTGCAATCAGGCAGAATTTCCCTGCGTTACAGCGCGGAAAATGGTCGCCGTTTTCAGTTGGGCGCAATGGAATGTGATGAGCAACTATTTGGTGAAATGGAGTTTTTTACCGGGTATCGCTGCCAGCTTGATATCGTGGCCGAAGAGCCGTTGACCGTGGTGGTGTGCAGCTGTGAGCGTCTGGAAGAAGCGCTAAACCAGCACCCGAGACTGGCGATATTCTTTGCCAGTGCGATGGCGATTGATTATCAGGATATGCTGGAAATCTTCCTGCACCGGATGCTCTACCCTATCGTTCATAACGTGGCGTATGATCTGTATCGCCAGCATCAGAACAAACAGCCGATGGATGGTTTCCATAAAAAATACCAGGAAGCAGAACGGTTCGGCACCACCGATCGGGTCTATCGGCGGGCGGTTAAAGCCCTGACGGATGCCGGACTGGTAACGCGCACGAAGCAAGGACTGGAAATTAAGGATCTGGATGGGCTGCGTAAATTCCTCGGCAATGACATCATTGACTGACACACCATCCCCGTAGAGAAGGTTGGTGTGTCAGTTCAACGCAATCAGAATTTATAGGTAAGGTTGAAGTAGTGACCGAGTCCGGTGGTGCGCCCTGCTCCGCCGTGATTTTCCATCAATGCCATATTGCGGAAATACTTCAAGCCATAACCCACCGCATAATGCTCTGAATGCCAGTAGATACCGTTATACCATTCAATCGCGTTATTGCTGTATAACGGTTGATTAGCAATCTTGTTAGCGGCGAACTGATAGTCAAAGTAACCCTGATAGTTCAGGTAGCTGCCGTTAGCAAAGGTATAGAACGGCGTCGACCAGTTGGTCGAGAACATGTAGCCATCCCACTTGCCTTCGTTATCCGCACCGTAGTTTTCACGCACATAATGCGCATAGATGTTCATTCCCACCAGACCAAACCACGGAACCTTAATATCTGTGCCCAGACCGACATAATGTTCAAATAATTCCCGGTCGCCAATGTTATTTACCGTTGCGATATAGAATTCGTTAAATGGCCCAACGGATAAATCTTTATTTAAAATAGCATCCAGGGAAAAACGTGGGGATATCTTGGCGAAAAAGTTATCGCCACCATGTCGGTCATCCTGCTTGCGGTCAAAAATATCAAAGAAATCGACATAACCATACAGATCGATAACTCCGGAACGCGCTCCAAACTCCAGTTCCAGATAAGTGTCATTACGAATACCATAAGGCACTTTCGCATCCACACTTTGCATTAAGTTCATCTGCATCCAGTTAAAATCATTTTTACGGACGTTGCCATCGGTATAATCAGCAGCAAGCGCTTGCGTACAGCTCATTGCAACGATTGCGCCCAGAACTGTTTTTTTAATCATTGATTTATTCTTCATCATTTTCAATTCCTTTGAGCAAGGTTGAGTGTCGCCCCACCAAATAAATGGTGTGGCGACTGACTATCTAATTAGAGAGGTAAGTGTTATTACTGTGCTTTGTTACGTTTAAGTTTTAATGTACCCATCAACATGATAAAGATTATTAAATATAATACTGGTATTGCGTACATAATTTTCTGCAAGCCCATTGTTTTTTCCATTAGCGCACTGATCGCTGGACTAAACATAGCCCCGGCGCTACCGCTAATTAAAATATATGAAACATTCTGACTACTTGCGCGCTTCACAAATGAAACTCCGTAGGCAATAAAGGAGTTATACAGCGCCGCACAGACGAATCCGTAACTATAAGCCAGATAATCAAGCCCCGAGATGTTTTCTTTCGTTACAATAATGGTCGTAATAACGCAAGCGAGCAAAATAATACTCAACAGGAAATAATGTATCCTCACTCGAGAAACAATGACAGTTGATACTAGCGCCCCAACCAACGCCGCTCCCCAGTATTGCGTAATAATATTACCGGCTTCTTCAAAAGGAATGCCAAATTTGTTCTTCACAAATAATGGTGCCCAGGTCAGGAAGGTATACAGCGCCAGCATACCTAAGAACAGACCAATACCTCCGCTAATAATCCCTGGGTTCCACTCAGACTTCACCGCGTCTGTCCGATCCTCCGCAGACGCAGTTTCACAGGCAGTAAAACGAGTGAGCGCCACCACACCTAACGTAAGTAAGGCCACCATGCCAACACTTAGATAGCTGTAACTCCATGACATATTGTGCGTCAGGGCGTAGGTGGTGATCAGCGGGAAAACCACGCCTGCGACGTTAAAGGTGGCGTCTTGTACCACCAACATTGTACTTTGAATGCGATCCTGCCATACCGAAACGACAATCGTTCCTGCCACACACAGGCCAATCCCACCGCAAAAGCCCACCAAAGTCATGGCAACCATCACTGGCCATAAGCCGGGGCTTAAGTGCATTGCCAGCGAACAGAGGAACACTATCGAATAGATAATAAACGTCATTCGCTTGACGCCAATTTTTTCTATCAGGAAAAAGGCGGCGATGGTCCCCGCTAATGCCCCACCGTTAAGCAGCGAAAATATCGAGGCAACGGTATTCACATCAGCACTGTAACGTACCGCAATCGGTTCAATCAGCATTCCAAACTGACTGGCAAACCCCGCCATAATAAAATTTGCCAGAAAACTAATCAGTGTAAGTGCTATTTTATTCTTCATATAATGACATCCCTGATTGGTTCAATTAAAAGCCAATGCTAAGCCGTAACGGCTGTATTTAGCGCCAGCTCAATCATATTTTTAAAAGTTAATTGTCGTTCCTCTGCCGTGGTTTCTTCGCCTGTCAGGCAATGATCGGACACCGTTAAAATAGCCAGTGCTTCAATATTAAATTGGTGTGCTAAGGCGTATAAGCCGGCCACCTCCATATCCACACCCAGTACACCAAACTTTTCCAGTGCAGGAATGAGGTTTTCGTCAGGATCGTAATAAAGATCGCCACTGAAAACATTACCGACCTTAATGTCGATTCCGGCCTTCTGCGCCAGCATCCACGCCTGTTGTAGTAATGGGAAGTGAGCGGATGTCGCCATCGTGTAGCCCGCGCTACGTTTTAAATTTGTGACAGAGTCCGTTCCGGCAGCGAGAGCCAGAATAATGTCGCGCATTTTGACATGCGGTTGTGTTGCCCCCAGGCTACCGACGCGAATAATTCTCTTCACATTAAAATCATGTACCAGCTCATGGGCGTATAGCGTCATAGACGGAATACCCATACCGTGTCCCATCACCGAAACAGGTTGACCAAAATAAATACCGGTATAGCCCAGCATATTACGCACGTTGGTAACTTCGCGGTAATCCATAAGATAATTTTCGGCAATAAATTTTGCGCGCAGCGGATCGCCCGGCATAATCACAGTTGGCGCAAAATCACCCGCTTTAGCATTAATATGTGCAGTCATAACAATTCCTGAATTATGGGTATTGGAGATATGCAGGGATTGTAACCAGACGTTTGCAGAGGATTGAGGACAAAAGTCCTGCTCAAAGGATCGGCCTCTCATTTCTGAGAGTTAGAGTTGCAGGCTTAGGATGCAGAGGAAAACTATGCCCCGGCAACAGTTAGGAAAAGCAAGACCCAGAACAATAAAAGAACAGATTAGCCCCCAAATCGCTGGTGACTACCGCGTTGGCGCGAGTAGCCATAGCAGCGTCAATATTGTTTTGAAAATGGTCTTATTGTTATTATCGTATTCCACTCTAAGCTTGGATGCCTGCCATGACCCGATTAAGGTTTAGTGAGATGACTCACGCCGATATACCTGCTGTTCAGTCGTTCCTTATTAAGCATCTTAATTTGTTCTTCAATGCCGGGAGAGTCATGCCTGCTGCTGAAGAAGATATCTTCGATCTCAGGCAGCAGTATATTTTGCAAGAAAGAAATCTATTACTTTGCGCATGGAGTGAAAAACAAGAGCTCATCGCTACACTTGCGGTATGTCAATATGATGATCGTATCACTGAGCTACGTGGGCACTATAATTTGCCTGAAACGGCAGAAATTTGTCGTTGCTACGTGGATGCGCGCTACCGCAGACAGGGAATCGGAAGCCGGTTGTTTGCTTTAGCTCAAATGTTCTGCCAGCAGCAAAAATATAAAACCTTATATCTTCATACTCATCATTTCTTGCCTGGAGGGTATCATTTTTGGTTGCGTAAAGATTTTAGCGTCGTTATGGATATGC
This sequence comes from Citrobacter sp. ABFQG, assembly GCF_004322975.1. Taxonomy (NCBI): domain Bacteria; kingdom Pseudomonadati; phylum Pseudomonadota; class Gammaproteobacteria; order Enterobacterales; family Enterobacteriaceae; genus Citrobacter; species Citrobacter sp. ABFQG. Next base: position 2,516,408 of record NZ_CP036435.1, on the reverse strand, counting down.
AGGATGAATGGCAATTGGTACATATGCAGAGATCACATTATTAAATTAACCCAACGCTAATTAACTGCGTTATTGATAACGATCAATATGATTAAATTGAAAAAATAAAACCGTGTTTATAGTTTGATCAATATCAATCAATTCTCATTTAGCTTTTTATTGTTATTTTCATGTATACATCCGAGATAAAGGATTTAAGCATAACCAATTGTAAAACATAACAATTTTACCAAAGGTGTGAGGTTTTCCCTGTTTATTCATACGGTTGACCTCGTTAACAATTGCCGTTAGAGTCGCTTTTGACAGCATTTCATTACATTTTTGTATATGAATAGGAATATGGTGAGAATTATTCAATTCAATTCCATAACTGCCCCCGCAACTGTAGGCGGATGCAGAATATCCTTGTGTGGTTAATAAGCCACAGGTCACTGTAAAGCTCGTCTTTATGGGAAGGCCGATATTCTGATTACCGTGAGTCAGGAGACCTGCTGTCAACGATGTATACCATTAAGTGGACGGGATGGTCCATGGGATGAATTATTTGACGTAAGCAGTAGTGTATTTATGAATAAGATTTTGGCTAAGTAAGGCTTATTTGCATTTGTTGCATATCTTCATTCTTAAAATTCACGATTTAATGTCATCTATCTTCATGTCTCCTCCCGATATATGGAATGAAATGAGCCATGACCAGACTTTAAGATTCTGGCATCAACGGGACGATGATAATGCACGCTAATTCTACATTTTTCTCTTCTAAAAAAACGCTTCTGGCTATTGTTGGAACCACTGTACTGTTGACTTCCGGTTTTTCTAACGCGGCAAAAACCGAATATCCTCTGACGATTAAAAACTGTGGACGCGATATTACCTTTAATCAGGCACCAACGCGCGTGGCAACCGTGGGTCAGAACAGTACCGAGATTCTCTATTCACTGGGGCTGGCCGATCGCGTCGTGGGTACTTCGTTGTGGTTTGGCCCGGTACTGGATGCTTACAAAGCAGCAAATGAAAAAGTTGCCGTCATTGCGCAAAATATTCCCAGCTTTGAAGGAATTGTGGCTAAAAAACCAGATCTGGTCGCCAGCCAGTTTGAATGGCAAATCGGCCCTGCTGGCACAGTTGCCTCATACGAACAGTTTAGTGAACTGAAGGTGCCCGTTTACACCGCGCCAGCTGACTGTGCTAAGGATAACGAAGATGGGGGTGATGGTGTTCGTAAGGGCATGTTTGATATTGCTATGGTGTATCAGGAAGTCGCCGATCTGGCAAAAATTTTTGATGTTCAGGATAAAGGCGAAGCGCTGATTGCCAGCCTTAAAGCGCGTGAATCAGCAGCAAAAAATAAAATTACCGGCATGGATAAGAATGTTTCTGCCGTGTTCTGGTTCTCAAGCGCCGATTTACAGCTCGATCCTTACGTTGCCGGGAAGTTTGGCCCAGCAGCATGGATAGCCCAAACGCTGGGTGTGAAAAATGTCATTGATTCTGCTGAAGAGTGGCCAACGGTGGGCTGGGAAACCATCGCTAAAGCTAACCCTTCTGTCATTGTGCTCGGTGAGATGAGCCGCCGACGCTTCCCGGCAGATGACTGGAAGATCAAGATGGAATACCTCCAGTCCGATCCTGTCACCAAACTGATTCCTGCCGTCAAAGAAAACCATCTGCCGGCCATTGACGTACAGACAATGAATGCCGGGATCAGAACTATTGATGGGGTGGAAAAACTGGCTGACGCTCTGGTTGAATATGGCTTAGCGCATCCGCAGGCTGCTCATTAATCTACATTTTGCGCTATATCACGGCACGGTATAGCGCATCTCCGTTACTCAGGAACGCAGATAATCATGAGTGATTCTCGCAGGATGCGTCGCGCTGTTGGTCAGCTTGCGGTGAGAGTCGGTGGTCATGCCGTTTGGGTCAGTGCGCTGATGTGTTGCGTACTGCTGGCGGGGATTTCCATCGGCGAAACGTTTATCCCCTGGCGGCACGTACTCAGCACGTTGGCAAATCATCTTTTCGATACCCACTATCCTGTCGATGCACTGGATGCGGGGATCGTCTGGAACTACCGCCTGACCCGAGCACTGGTCTCAGCAAGCTGCGGCGCCTGTCTGGCTGTTTCCGGCGTAGTGTTGCAGTCGTTGCTGCGCAATGCGCTCGCCGAACCTTATCTACTGGGGATTTCTGCCGGAGCATCTACCGGTGCGGTGCTGATTGCGCTCACGGGACTGGGGGCTGGCATCATCAGTATGTCTTTAGGGGCGTTCATTGGTGCGCTGACGGCATTTCTGTTCGTTGCGCTATTGGCGATGGCCGCTGGCGGTAAACAAGGCGGCGGGATTACAACCCAAATCATTCTTGCCGGGATCGCCAGTTCGCAACTGTTCAATGCGATTACGTCGCTTATCATCACCCGCTCAGCAAACGCCGAGCAAGCACGCGGAATTATGTTCTGGTTGTTAGGCAATTTGAGCGGTGTACGCTGGCCCGATGTTGTCTTAGCTATTCCTACCGCTCTGGTCGGTATTGCGCTGTGCTTCTGTTATGCCCGCCACCTTGATGCGTTCTCCTTTGGCGCTGAATCCGCGGCATCGTTGGGCATTCCAGTCAAACGTACTCGCGCAGTACTAATTGCTGCTGTCACCGGTATGACAGCGATTATGGTCTCCATTGTTGGTGCGATCGGCTTTGTCGGTCTGGTGATCCCTCATGCCGCTCGTTTGCTGGTCGGCAACCAGCATCATCGACTGCTGCCGGTTAGTGCGCTTACCGGCGCCATTTTCCTCATTGTCGCCGATGTTATTTCTCGCACGTTACTACCCGGCCAGGTACTGCCCATTGGGGTAATCACGGCTTTGGTCGGCGCGCCTGCGTTTTCAATCATTCTGATAAGAGGAAACCAGAACAAATGACGGTAAACCTCGTACAGCCACTTGTTACCTCTGCGCAAGCCGTTATTGAAGCCTGCAATCTGCGTTGGAAGGTAAAGGGTAAGACGATTGTTGATGATATTTCTCTCCGCGTAACTCCCGGCGAGTTTGTCGGTATCATCGGTCCCAACGGCTCGGGCAAAACGTCACTGATTTCACTGCTGGCCGGTTTGCTGAAGCCGACTTCCGGGCACATCACTCTGCGGCAAAAAGCGCTCCAGCACTATTCGCGGCGTCATCTTGCGCAACATGTGGCGCTGGTCGAACAACAGGCTGAAACCAGCGAGCGGCTTACCGCTTTACAAGCCGTTTCTCTGGGACGGACCCCCTGGCTTAGCCTGCTCACCCCCTGGTCTGCCAAAGATGACGATATCGTACAAACGATGCTGGAGAAGGTCGATCTCAGTGAATTACAGCACCGCTGCTGGCATACCTTTTCCGGGGGAGAAAAACAGCGCCTGCATATTGCACGGGCGCTGGCGCAGCAGCCGCAATTGTTGCTGATGGACGAACCCACCAACCATCTCGACATTCAACATCAGATTGGCCTGCTGAGTCTGGTTAAACGTGAAAAGCTCACGGTGATTGCTGCTCTGCACGACCTTAATCATGCCGCAATGTTCTGCGATCGCATCATCGTAATGACCTCCGGACATATGGCAATGCAGGGTAAACCTTGCACCGTTTTTACCCGCGATAATCTCCATGCCTGGTTTGGTATCGACGCCGTTGTCGAACATGAAGCGGGTAGTGAAAACTGTTTTATTCGTTATCAAAGACCTGATGAATTTTAAGGAAGAATCGATGAAATACCTCAAACAGAGTCTGAAAGTTTTGTGTTTACTCGCCCTCGCCTCTTCAGCCTTCGCGCAAACTCACGAAGTGTTGATGAAGAATCGTGGGTCTGCGGGGCCGATGGTCTACGTGCCGGATTATCTGGAGATCCAACCCGGTGATACGGTGAAGTTTATCCGTAAGCATAAGAGCCACAACGCGGCTTCAATTGCTGAATTGTCTCCGGCTGACTATCCCGGTTTCATGGGAAAAATAGATGAAGAGATCGAGGTGACTTATGACAATCCTGGATTTTACGGCATCAAATGTTCACCGCATTACGCTCAGGGCATGGTGATGATGATTAAGGTTGGCGATACCACGTTACCGGATAGCTATCGGGCATTCAAAGCGCCAGGTATTGCTGATAAGCGCTTTCAGGAAATTTACGCGCGTATCGACAAACAATAATCCGCATTACTCTGGGAGAAATACAAGGTGGCAGATAAAAAACTTGCAGATGGCGAAATCCAGGAACAGCGTCGGGAATGCCTGTGTAAACTGACGAAATTCGTCGGCGCGGCTGGCGTCGCGGCTGCCGTGTGGCCGCTGGTTTCGGCCTTAAGCCCGGATGAGAAAACGCTAGGGGAAAATGAACCGATTGATGTTTCTCTTGCGGGTGTTGCTGCTGGACAAACCATCAGGCGCATATGGCAGGGAAAGCTGATTCTTATTCACCACCGCACGCAGGAAGAGATTGTCGCCGCCAGAAATACCAACTGGCATACGCTTATTGATCCACAGTCTGACAGCGAGAGGGTCTCTGCGGTTCATCCCCAATGGCTGGTGGTTCAAGGGTACTGTCCACATGCCGGATGTGTCCCCAACGCCCAGCCGGGAGGGCTGGGCTGGATTTGTCCGTGCCACGGCTCGGAATTTGATACCTCCGGGCGCGTGACGCGCGGCCCCGCAACGGCCAACCTGGCAATCCCGGATTACGCCTTTCATTCTGATGGTCAGATCGTGCGTATCGGCACTAAGGAAGCCTGACATGATGAGTGAGCGCGTCTATTCGCTTCGCTGGCGAATTCCTTTTCCTCGTTCGATTGCCGGACTCTGGCTGTTCGCTATCGGCGCAATCCTGCTGGTTATGCTCGGCGTGCAGATCCTGACAGGTATCGTACTGGCGATGTTTTACGTGCCGACAGCCGGGTTGGCATTTGACTCCATTATTCATATTATGCGTGCGGTTCGCCACGGAGAACTGATACGTAATATGCATGCTATTGGCGCATCGCTCTTTTTCTTTGCCTGTTATCTGCATATTTTTCGCGGTATGTACTACAACGTGTACCGCAAGCCCTGGACAACAATGTGGTTAATTAGCGTCACGCTGTATATCCTCCTGATGATAACCGCATTTCTTGGTTATAGTCTTATTTGGGGGCAAAAAAGCTACTGGGCGGCAACGGTCATTACTCGCTTTGCCCAGGCCATTCCGCTAGTGGGTGATACGTTATACGCATATTTAGTCGGTAGCCATACGCCGGGAACACCGATGCTTGGCCGCTTTTTTGTTATCCACTTTATTCTTCCTTTTGTGATTGTCGTGGCAACGGTTTTTCATATTCGAACCGTACAGTCAGCGTTTGCCCAGGCGATGAAAAAGAAGTTCAGCGAGAAAGAGTCCAGGAACCTGTTGTTCGATTACAAAATTACCGATCTCGATGCCATCAAAATCACCCTTTTTTTGATGCTCTTCGCCTGGTTTTTATTCTTTGCTCCGCACTATCTGAGCAGCGCCGATAACTTTATTCCCGCAGACCCAACGATTACACCGGCGATTGTTGCGCCAGAATGGTATTTCCTTCCCTTCTTCTCCATCTTGCGCTGTTTCCCGAATGAATTCGTGGGACTAGCCGCGATGTGCGGTTCGATACTGATTTTCTATTTTCTTCCCTGGCTTGATACCTCCCGGGCTCGTTTTCGCCATTACAGCAAGCTGGTCAAATGCGGATTCTGGCTGTGGGTCATCAATGCCTGCTTTTTAGGCTGGTTAGGATCGAAAGCGCTGGTTGGCCCCGACCTTCTTGACGGTTTTCGTAACGAAGAAGGTTGGATACGTGCCGCGTCCCAGCTTTCGACGCTGATTTGGTTTGCCTGGTTTTTAATCGTATTACCTTGCCGTCGTTTTCTGGAAAAACAGGACTGATAATGAAACGACTATTGAAATTCAGTGTTCTGTGTTTTTCTCTATTGGGACTGGGCTCCACCTATGCGCAAGAAGCCACGCCTGAACGACAGGAATGGAGTTTCAGCGGCATCAATGGCCAGTATGATAAAGAGCAGCTTCGGCGTGGTCTGCAGGTTTATGAAGAGAAGTGTCGCGCTTGTCACGGCATGAAGCACCTTACCTTTCGAACCTTGACCAGACCCGGCGGCCCGGAACTCACGGAAGAAGAAGCAAGAAGTATCGCTAACGGCTATCAGTTTCCTGAGATTCAGGATGACGGCCAGATGGGTGAGCGGGACGGGACGCTAAATGATAGCTTTATATCGCCATATTTAAACGAGCGGGAAGCTCGATACCTTAATAATGGCGCAGAACCTGTTGACCTGAGCTATATCGTCCGCGCCCGCTCATACGATCGTGGATTTCCGCAATTCCTGTTAGATGCTTTTCTGCCCTACACGGACCAGGGAGCTGATTACGTCTACGCGCTACTCACCGGCTATCTGCCTGACGATCCCGAACTGAAGGCTAACCGCTATTTTCCGGGCGGCGTGATTAACATGCCGAAACCGCTGAATAGCGGAGAGATCCAATGGAGTCCGGCGTCACAGAAAGCTGAAACTGAGGAGCAATACGCCAGGGATGTTACCGCCTTTCTGGCATGGGCAGCCGATCCGGCGCTCTCTGAACGAAAACAGCAAGGGAATTACGTTATGGGCTATCTGGCTATTATGCTGGGGCTGCTATGGATATTACGACGAATGAAGAGACGTTCGCTCATGTAGGTCTTGCGAGGCGGGGGATTACTCAGTTCACCAGCATTCAACCGGTCAGCTGCGCTGTTGCCCTCGCGCGACTAAGACAAGTAAAGGAAGGAAAAATATAAATCAAGCAAAATGAAAAAACCCCAAGCTATTTGATAGCTTGGGGTTCATGTTTGGCGGAAGCGTAGAGATTCGAACTCTAGAACCCTTTCGGGTCGCCGGTTTTCAAGACCGGTGCCTTCAACCGCTCGGCCACGCTTCCAATGAGGCGCACTATAAACATCCCGAACGGACCTGTAAAGCACCAATGTGTTCGTTTGCCTGAAAAACAGCCAAAATGCTGTTAATCGACTGAAATAACAACAGATTGACCATTTAATCAGCACAAATATCGGCTACAACGCTTAATGTTTTTTGATGTACATATCTTTGGTGTAGTAATTTCCCCGGTTATCCGGTGCAAATCCCCCCACCCACGGCTTCACCAGATGCGTGCGGACATAGTGGTAAACCGGAATCGCAGGGACATCATCACCTAAAAGATCTTCAGCCTGCTGATAGTATTTGCCTCGTTCTTCCAGTGAATTTGCTTTCGCCGCATTACGCATCGCTTCATCAAAGGCGGGGTTGCTGTACTTGGTAGTATTCTCGCTATCACCGGTACGGAAAATATTGAGGAAACTTGAAGCATCATCATAATCGGCTATCCACGCATAGCGCACGACGTCAAAATTACCGGTGTGCATAGTGTCCAGCATGGTTTTCCATTCCTGGTTTTGCAGCTTCGCCTCGACGCCAAGGTTTTTCTTCCACATCGACGATGCGGCAATCGCAATACGCTGGTGCGTTTCGAAGGTGTTGTAGAGCAAATTCAAGCTAAGCGGATGCTCAGGACCAAAACCGGCTTCAGCAAGCAGTTTTTTGGCTTCAGCAATACGTTTTTCGAGCGGCCATGACGCATACTCCGGTGCATGCAGTTTCACCCCACCTATTTCCGGCTGGCTGATAACCCACGCTGCTCGCTGTCCCTGCCCCATCACCTTTTGCGCAATGATGTCTTTATCCAACGCCATATTCAGCGCCCGGCGCACGCGCGGATCATTAAACGGCGCGCGGGTTGTATTGAACTGATAGTAATACGTTGAAAGCTGGGGAGAGACATGCAGTTCATCGCCCATCGTTTTTTTCAGTTGGGCGAACTGATTGACCGGTACGCTATAAACAATGTCGATTTCACCGGCCTTATAGCGGTTTACGTCAGCCGACTCTGAGCTGATGGGCAAATAAGTAACTTTATTAATAACCGTATGCCGATCGTCCCAGTAATGTGGGTTACGCTCGGCAACGATGCGCTCATTGACCACCCATTGCGATAGTTTGTACGGCCCACTGCTGACAAAATGTTCTGGTCGGGTCCACTTGTCGCCAAAACGCCCAATCAGAACTTTATCCAGCGGCACCAGCGATGGATGCGCCAGCATCGCCAGAAACGCCGCCGTCGGTTGCGTCAGGGTAATTTCCAGCGTGGTATCATCCAGGGCTTTGACCCCTAGTGTAGCGGGATCTTTATTCCCTTGGGCAATATCAACCGCGTTCGCAACATGCATATTGCCCAGATACGAAGCATAAGGTGAAGCCGTTTGCGGCGAGACCAGACGCTGCCAACTCCAGACAACATCCTGTGCGGTAATCGCAGAGCCATCAGACCAGGTAATGCCCGGACGTAAATGAAAGGTCCAGATAGTATTGTCTTTATTCTCCCAGGATGCCGCAAGGCGGGGCTCGATAGACCCATCCTGCTTGACAGCAACCAGACCGTCGAACATATCGCTGATTAAATTAAACTCAACGTTGCTTTCGACTTTATGCGGATCCAGCGATGCCGGCTCACTGCCGTTATTTCTCACCAGTTCCTGCTTTTCAGCCAATGCTGTTCCTGCGGGAACATGAGCTGCCCATGCCGCGCCGTTTATTGATATCATACAGGCGGCCAACAGCGTAAACGTAAATACCTTCGATTTGTGTTGAGTCATTCCCTGCACCTTATTGTTCTGTTTTATGTAGACACCGCTTTCACTGTCAGAGAGATTCAGGAATAACGCAATATTTTTCAGTGACCTATAAGATGTCGATCTGACATTTTCAAACAATAAGTGGTAACATCTAATTTAGACACTTTTGCTGAAATAATATGCTTAAGTCTGGCGGGTTAAAATGCGTAAAGATGGGTAAAACCGCTGTGTCATTCCCCTTGATTTCATTATCCTCCATCATTAATTACATCTGTCATAAGAGAGTGACTCATGGATCGTATTATTAGTTCTTCGCGCGACCGTACATCGCTACTCAGCACGCATAAAGTGCTGCGCAATACCTATTTTCTGCTCAGCCTGACGCTGGCGTTTTCTGCCATCACCGCAACGGCAAGCACCGTGCTGATGCTGCCATCCCCGGGTCTAATCCTGACGCTGGTGGGAATGTATGGTCTGATGTTCCTGACATATAAAACTGCGGATAAGCCGGTCGGAATTCTGTCTGCTTTCGCATTCACCGGCTTCCTGGGCTACATTCTGGGACCGATTCTGAACACCTACCTGTCTGCAGGCATGGGTGATGTTATCGGTATGGCGCTGGGCGGCACTGCTCTGGTCTTCTTCAGCTGTTCTGCCTATGTGCTGACCACCCGTAAAGACATGTCCTTCCTCGGCGGTATGCTGATGGCAGGTATCGTGGTGGTGCTGATTGGTATGGTTGCGAATATCTTCCTGCAACTGCCAGCTCTGCATCTGGCCATCAGCGCGGTGTTTATTCTGATTTCTTCAGGCGCTATCCTGTTTGAAACCAGCAATATCATCCGTGGCGGTGAAACCAACTACATCCGTGCAACGGTCAGCCTGTATGTTTCGCTGTACAACATCTTCGTCAGCCTGCTGAGCATTCTGGGCTTCGCCAGCCGCGACTAAGTTGTCAACTCGCACTATCCAGCCCCGCTTATGCGGGGCTTTCTTTTTTGGTAAACTGCCGCCTGTTTGACTTACGTAGTGACAAATTATGTTGATCTTTGAAGGTAAAGAAATCAGTACCGATAGCGAAGGCTATCTGAAAGATACCACGCTGTGGAGCGAGCCGCTGGCCGAGAAAATCGCCGAAAACGAAGGCATTACGCTCTCCGCAGAACACTGGGAAGTGGTGCGTTTTGTCCGCGATTTTTATCTGGAATTTAATACCTCCCCCGCTATCCGCATGCTGGTAAAGGCGATGGCCAACAAGTTTGGCGAAGAGAAAGGCAACAGCCGTTATCTCTACCGCCTGTTCCCGAAAGGTCCGGCCAAGCAGGCGACTAAAATTGCCGGCCTGCCGAAACCGGTGAAATGTATTTAATAACGGATACTAAATCCCTTTAGCTCGTCGCCAGGACGATGGGGTTCGCTGAGAACTCTGTCTACCCTGGCGCTTCGCGGCCCCCCGGCTTTCAACCACTTCATCAGTTGTTCCACCCGGTCACCTTCACCGCAGGCGACAACCTCTACGCTGCCGTCATCCATATTCTTCGCGTATCCGGTCAATCCCAGCCGTTGTGCTTCATGCTGGGTGGTGTAGCGAAATCCTACCCCCTGAACCCGGCCATAGACCCAGGCGATTATGCAGACTTTCGACATTGCGGTTCTCCTTATCATCACAGCGCGCGTTGCAAATATGCGCAAAACTCAGGACAATGGCGCCCATTTCTTTGAATTGACAGAATAGTAAATTATGAGTGTACGTTTAGTGTTAGCCAAAGGGCGCGAAAAATCATTACTGCGCCGCCATCCGTGGGTATTTTCCGGTGCTGTCGCACGTATGGAAGGTAAAGCCAACCTCGGTGAAACCATCGATATTGTTGACCATCAGGGTAAATGGTTAGCACGCGGCGCGTACTCACCCGCGTCGCAGATCCGTGCACGCGTCTGGACATTTGACAAGTCTGAGTCCATCGATATTGATTTCTTCACCCGTCGTCTGCAGCAGGCGCAGACATGGCGTGACTGGCTGGCGAAAAAAGACGGTCTGGACAGCTACCGTCTGATCGCCGGCGAATCCGATGGTCTGCCGGGTGTCACCATTGACCGCTTCGGCAACTTCCTGGTGTTGCAGTTGCTCAGTGCGGGGGCTGAATACCAACGCGCCGCGCTGATTAGCGCTCTGCAAATTGTTTTCCCGGACTGCGCCATTTATGACCGTAGCGATGTGGCCGTGCGTAAAAAAGAAGGTATGGAGCTGACTCAAGGGCCAGTAACGGGCGAGCTTCCGCCAGCACTGCTGCCAATTGAAGAGCACGGCATGAAGCTGCTGGTTGATATTCAGCATGGTCACAAAACCGGCTACTACCTCGATCAACGCGATAGCCGCCTGGCCACGCGTCGTTATGTGGAAAATCAGCGTGTGCTGAACTGTTTCTCTTATACCGGTGGATTTGCGGTTTCAGCATTAATGGGTGGATGCCGTCAGGTCGTCAGCGTTGACACCTCTCAGGAAGCGCTCGATATTGCCCGCCAGAACGTGGAACTGAACAAGCTGGATCTGAGCAAAGCTGAGTTCGTGCGTGATGATGTGTTCAAACTTCTGCGAGCTTATCGCGATCGTGGTGAGAAATTCGACGTCATCGTGATGGATCCGCCGAAATTTGTCGAAAACAAAAGCCAGTTGATGGGCGCCTGCCGCGGCTATAAGGACATCAATATGCTGGCTATTCAGTTGCTCAATCCGGGCGGCGTACTGCTGACTTTCTCCTGCTCTGGGCTTATGACCACCGATTTATTTCAGAAAATCATCGCTGATGCCGCAATAGATGCTGGTCGTGATGTACAATTTATAGAGCAGTTCCGTCAGGCCGCCGATCACCCGGTGATCGCTACCTACCCGGAAGGGCTGTATCTGAAAGGGTTTGCCTGTCGCATCATGTAACTTGAAAAGTGGAATATTACCCTTACATAGAGGGTATCTATTTCCCGGGAGGTGACTATGATTGCCAGCAAATTCGGTATCGGCCAGCAGGTCCGCCATTCCCTGTTAGGTTACCTCGGAGTGGTCGTGGATATCGACCCGGAATATTCGCTTGATCAACCGTCAGCCGATGAGTTGGCGGTTAACGACGAACTTCGCGCCGCTCCCTGGTATCACGTGGTGATGGAAGACGATAATGGTCTGCCAGTACATACGTATCTGGCCGAAGCACAACTGAGTAGCGAGCTACAGGAAGAACATCCGGAGCAACCGTCGATGGATGAACTGGCGCGAACAATTCGAAAACAGCTTCAGGCCCCGCGCCTGCGCAATTGATGCAAACACAGACCCGATTAGCTAATCGGGTCTGTGCGTTTTGTTCGGCTACAGATCCACCTTACTTCGCCAGTCCCAGCCGCGGGATCTCAATCGCCGGGCAACGATCCATCACCACCGTCAACCCTGCATCACGAGCCAGTACGGCTGCCTGCTCGTTAATCACGCCGAGCTGCATCCATAGGGTCTTCGCGCCGATGGCAATTGCCTCCTGAGCAACACCCCACGCCGCTTCGGAATTACGGAAGACATCTACCATATCCACTTTCTCTGGTACATCTGCCAGCGTCGCATAGCCCTGCTGCCCCAGCAGTGTTTTTCCGGCAACTTTCGGTGAAACAGGAATAACGTGATAGCCCTGATCGAGTAAATATTTCATAACCCGATAGCTTGGGCGATCGGGTTTATCGCTTGCACCCACCAGTGCAATCGTGCGGGTCGTTGTCAAAATGCCAGCAATATCGGTCTCTTTCATCGTTTTCCTCCAGGCTGTTTAGCAAAGTGTACGACAAACCTGACTTTGCGACCATTCATCCCATACTGGCGCATGAGAGCTAAACTCAAAAATATGTCTATATGTTAGTAAACATGATTATCGAAAAATTTAGATACATCTTATACAGATTTTTTCTGGACAGGAGAAACCTATGAAAGCCGGCATTGTGACAGCCTTAATTGCCCTGTGTTTGCCGGTAACCGTTTTTGCTACCTCTCTACGTCTGTCTAATGATATTGACCTTCTGGTGCTGGACGGAAAAAAAGTCTCCAGCTCATTACTGCGTGGTGCCGAAAGTATTGAGCTGGAAAATGGTCGGCACCAGCTCGTGTTTCGCGTAGAAAAAACCATTCGCCTGTCCAGCCACGAAGAACGTCTGTATATTTCGCCCCCGCTGGTCATCAGCTTTGATACCCAACTCGTCAGTCAGGTTAATTTTCACCTGCCACGTCTGAGCAACGAGCGAGATGCAACGCATTTTGATGATGCCCCACGCGTAGAACTGCTGGATGGGGATTCCATGCCTATACCGGTTAAGCTGGATATTCTGTCAATCACATCCACCGCAAAAATCGTAGATTATGAAATGGAAACAGAGCGCTATAACAAAGCGGCTAAGCATGCGTCTTTACCGCAATTTGCCACGATGATGGCCGATGACAGTTCGCTGCTTTCCGGGGTATCTGAACTGGACCGCGTGCCGCCTCAGTCACAAACGCTGACTGAGCAGCGCTTAAAATATTGGTTTCAACAGGCTGACGCACAAACGCGAAGTAACTTCTTACAATGGGCTGAGAAACAGCCCCCATCGTGACATTTATGTTCGTATACGCATTTTTTTTGTCTTTCTCTTGCAGCGTCAAGTGCTTCCAGTACTCTGTAACAAGGTTAACTTGGGAGCTGTACTATGGAATTAACGACTCGCACATTACCAGCGCAGAAACATATTGCGTTGGTCGCACACGATCACTGCAAAAAGATGTTGATGAGCTGGGTTGAACGCCACCAGCCATTACTGGAACAACACGTTCTGTATGCTACAGGGACAACTGGAAATTTAATTCAACGCGCGACAGGAATGGACGTCAATGCCATGCTGAGCGGCCCAATGGGGGGTGACCAGCAGGTGGGTGCGCTAATTTCAGAAGGGAAAATTGATGTGCTGATTTTCTTCTGGGATCCGCTCAACGCCGTTCCCCACGATCCTGATGTCAAAGCCCTGCTACGCCTGGCCACAGTCTGGAACATTCCGGTCGCCACCAACGTGTCAACGGCTGATTTTATTATCCAGTCGCCAAACTTCAACGACGCAACGGATATCTTGATCCCGGATTACGCCCGTTATCTTGCAGAACGCCTCAAATAAACGCTAAGCAGGCGGCAACTGCCGCCTGCTTTTCAGGGTTTCCGGGTCACCGGAACGTCTAATTGCTTAAGCTCATCAACAAAACATGATGGCGCGTCTTTGCTAAACAGTAGCCATACCCGATGCCGTGCACGCGTTAGCGCCACATACAGCAACCGCCTCTCTTCAGCATCAGGAAAATCTTCAACAGCCGGGAGTAACGCCTCTTCCATAATCGACTCACGAGCCGGAGCCGGAAAACCGTCATTCCCGTCATGAAGCCCCATAACAATGACGTAATCCGCCTGCTGCCCTTTGCTGGCATGAATAGTCATAAAATCCAACTGCAGCTTGGGCCAGCGGGTGGCCGCTTTGTCCAGGCTGGCTGGCTTCAGATGATGGTACCGCGCCAGCACCAGAATTCTCTCTTCAGCTTTCACAAAACCCGACAGCTTATCCAGCAACAGATCTAACTGACTTTCATCGAGCAACGTGACAGCTTTTTTATCACCGGTCGTCAGACTGTTCAGCGGTTTCGTGAGCTGATGTGGGTTTTGCTGGATAAACTGGTTTGCGACTTCGCCAATCCGGCTATTAAAACGGTAAGTCGTATCCAGATTACAGCTATCGCCCTCACCAAAATTTTGCTGGAATGCGGTCGTCAGAGAAAGCTTTGCTCCGCTGAACCGGTAAATGGCCTGCCAGTCATCTCCCACGGCAAACAGCGTGGTCTGCGAGTTTTGCTTTCGCAAGGCGGCTAACAGGGCGGCGCGCTGAGGGGAAATATCCTGAAATTCATCGACCAGAATATGTTTCCACGGACTGATAAACCGCCCCTTCTCCAGAATGACAATAGCCTGATGGATCAACCCGGAGAAATCGACGGCATTCTCATCCTTCAGGGCACTCTTCCAGGCCTTGAGCAGCGGCGCCATTAGCTTTATGCGTTTACTGAACAGATCGCGGATCTCCTCCGGAGCATTAGCAATCATCTCCGCCTGTGCTCCACCATGCATCCGCATCAAACTAACCCAGCGATCCAACCGGGAGGCCAGACGGCGCTGTAATTTTTCGTCATCCCAGAAGTTACCTTCGGGTACAGACCACTGCATTTCTTCTTCTAACCATTGTCGCCAGCCTTTAGCCTGAGCCTTTTTCTCACTGCACTGCTGACGCCAGGTCGTTATAAAGAGTTTACTGCGAGCGGCGGCATCATTTTCCAGCTTGCTCACTGTTGGAACTTTTTTGCTACCTTGCGAAATAATGTACAACGCCAGTGAATGGAACGTCCGTGCAGTGACCTCGTCCGTATGCAGACGCTCACGAATGCGGTCATCCATCTCCTGGGCTGCTTTGCGTCCAAACGCCAGCAACAGGATCTGTTCTGGCGCGGCTTCTCCTCGTGCAAGCAGCCAGCCCGCACGGGCGACCAATACGGATGTTTTACCGCTTCCAGCCCCTGCAAGTACCAACAATGATTGCTCACCGTTCACTACCGCGCGCGCCTGAGCAGGGTTCAACGGCGAAGATTCAATATGCTGGAAAAACTCAGCATACTCTTCCAGCATTGCCTCGGTGTACGCCTGATTGTGCTGTAAGCGGCAGGCTTCAATGTCCTTCAACCACGCCTGGCATTGACGTAACGCCTCCCGGCAATTTTCAAATTCTTCCAGCCGATTAACCGGGAGCGGTAACGCGGCAAAGGCACGGCGAATCTGCTGCTGCAGCCCTGACGTTTGTTCGCGCGTCAGCCATTTACTTTCACTAGTACGCGCCGCTATCGCATCCAACTGCTGCTGTAAAACCCCCGCAGCAACGTCACTCATTTCCTGGCTCCACTGCTGCCAGAGTGCATTCAAATGATGATGGAAGCGCTGGGTTTCCGCCCACTCTGTACCGTGAAGACGAACCACCTTCTCATCCGGGAGTACAAACTCCAGCTCGCCCCACACCAGACCACGTTTGCAATGAATAGCCAGTAACTGATTGAAGGGAATAAGATACTCGTGACGATCGCCGGAAACTTTAATCCCGGCATTGAGAATAACGGCCCGATCGTAAGGGTGTTGTGCCAGACGTTTTCCAAGAGAAGTAGCTTTCAGTTCCATAAGACTCAAGCGGATCCACACGAAGAGGTTTGCTTATCAGTGTAACCGCCAGAGAAAACGTGCTCCAGCCCAAAAAAACGTTACAATTGCCGAATTCACAGAAAACCAGAGTTAACCGAGGGTTTATGCGTACTGTTCTGAATATTTTAAATTTTGTGCTTGGGGGGTTCGCCACCACCCTGGCCTGGTTACTGGCAACGCTGGTCAGTATCGTGCTTATTTTTACTTTACCCTTGACCCGTTCATGCTGGGAGATAACCCGACTTTCACTGTTTCCCTATGGCAACGAAGCGATACATGTCGATGAACTGAATCCGGCCGGTAAAAGCGTCCTGTTGAATACCGGCGGCACCGTGCTCAATATTTTCTGGCTGATTTTCTTCGGCTGGTGGTTGTGTCTGATGCACATTGTCTCTGGTATTGCTCAGTGCATAACGATTATTGGTATTCCGGTTGGCATTGCGAACTTTAAAATCGCTGCCATTGCGCTCTGGCCGGTGGGTCGCCGGGTAGTTTCAGTAGAAGTTGCCCGTGCAGCGCGTGAAGCCAATGCACGTCGTCGCTTTGAATAATCAGGACCAATGGCCTTTATGTTAAGTCCTCTGCTCAAACGCTATACCTGGAACAGCACCTGGCTGTACTACGTGCGGATTTTTATCGCGCTATGCGGTACAACGGCGCTGCCCTGGTGGCTGGGTGACGTCAAGCTGACCATCCCTCTCACGCTAGGTATGGTCGCTGCCGCACTTACCGATCTCGATGATCGTCTCGCGGGCCGACTGCGCAATTTAATCATCACGCTGGTGTGCTTTTTTATTGCCTCAGCCTCCGTTGAACTGCTCTTCCCATGGCCCTGGCTGTTTGCTATTGGGTTAACGCTTTCCACCAGCGGTTTTATTCTGCTGGGGGGATTAGGCCAGCGCTATGCAACCATCGCTTTTGGCGCGTTGCTCATCGCCATTTACACGATGCTGGGCACCTCGCTTTACGATCAGTGGTATCAACAACCAATCCTGCTGCTCGCTGGCGCTATCTGGTATAACCTGCTGACGCTCACCGGGCATCTTCTGTTCCCCATCCGCCCCTTACAGGACAATCTGGCCCGCAGCTACGAACAATTAGCGCACTACCTGGAACTGAAGTCGCGTCTTTTTGATCCCGACATCGAAGATGAAAGCCAGGCGCCGTTGTATGATTTAGCCCTCGCTAATGGGCAACTGATGGCAACGCTAAACCAGACCAAAGTATCGCTGCTGACTCGCCTGCGCGGTGACCGTGGACAACGGGGAACACGTCGCACGCTACATTACTATTTTGTGGCGCAGGATATTCATGAACGCGCAAGCTCCTCACATATTCAGTATCAAACGCTACGCGATCATTTCCGTCATAGCGATGTGATGTTCCGCTTCCAGCGGTTGATGTCGATGCAAGGACAAGCCTGTTCACAACTGTCTCGTTGTATTTTATTGCGCACACCTTACCAGCACGATCCGCACTTTGAACGCGTCTTCACTCATATAGATGCCGCACTTGAGCGCATGCGCGCCAGTGGTGAGCCTGCAGATCTGCTCAATACGCTGGGATTCTTACTATCGAACCTGCGGGCTATCGATGCGCAACTGGCCACCATTGAGTCTGAACAGGCTCAGGTACTCTCGCGCAATGAGTCTGAAAATCAGCTTGCTGATGACAGTCCCCATGGATTCAGTGATATCTGGTTACGCCTGAGCCGTAATTTCACCCCAGAGTCCGCACTGTTTCGCCATGCCGTCCGCATGTCGTTAGTGCTCTGTGTTGGTTATGCCATTATCCAGGTAACCGGCATGAATCACGGATACTGGATCTTGCTGACCAGCCTGTTTGTCTGTCAACCAAACTACAATGCCACCCGACATCGCCTGGCGCTCAGGATTATCGGCACGTTGGTTGGTATTGCCATCGGTTTACCGATCCTGTGGTTTGTGCCCTCTTTAGAAGGGCAGCTAATACTTTTAGTGATCACTGGTGTACTGTTTTTTGCCTTTCGCAACGTCCAGTATGCGCATGCCACCATGTTTATCACGCTGCTGGTATTACTGTGCTTTAACCTGCTCGGCGAAGGCTTTGAGGTTGCGCTGCCGCGTGTCATCGATACGCTAATTGGCTGTGCTATCGCCTGGGCGGCTGTCAGTTTCATCTGGCCAGACTGGCGTTTTCGTAATCTACCACGGGTAATTGAGCGGGCGACTGACGCTAACTGCCGCTACCTTGATGCAATTCTCGAACAATACCATCAGGGTCGTGATAATCGTCTGGCCTACCGTATCGCTCGCCGTGACGCGCATAACCGTGATGCTGAACTCGCCTCTGTGGTGTCAAACATGTCGAGCGAGCCGGATGTGACGGCCCAAACCCGCGAAACGGCGTTCCGTTTACTGTGTCTCAACCATACGTTTACCAGCTATATTTCTGCGCTTGGCGCACATCGCGAACAGTTGACCAATCCAGACGTTCTGGCATTGCTGGATGACGCTGTTTGCTATGTTGATGATGCCCTTCACCATCAACCCGCTGACGAGCAACGCGTATACCAGGCGTTAGAAGGGCTGAAGCAGCGAATTCAGCACCTGGAACCACGCCCGGACAGTAAAGAGCCTCTGGTCGTTCAGCAAGTTGGGTTATTGATCGCTCTGCTCCCGGAAATCCGGCGATTACAGCAGCAAATTGCCGTACTACCTTCTAATACCCCGGTTCCGGCGTAAGAGAACTTACCCACTCCACCAGCTCCTGGCGACGCGTCGCCGGGAGCGCGGCTTCATGTATCCCCCCTACCGCGCCTTCAAGGGCATAGAGTACTTTTACCGTCAGAGCCGGGTTATTTTGCCGAAGTTTCAGCCAGCACATTTGTGCTCCCAACGACCGCATAGTCCCCTCATCTTTAATGCCAACTTCATTCAGCAGAGTCTCCAGATGAAACGTCATATTTGGCAATTCCCGCAGACGATGCTGGGTAAAGCGACTCTGTTTTTCCTTAACCGCTGCATCCAACGAATATCGCGATAACGACACCAGTTGCTGCTGGTTTTGCCACAGGGCATCGTTCACCTGGTAATAATTAAGTACAAGAGGACGTCCCCGCTTAATAAATGTCAGCCAGACAGGAGAATTTTGTACACAATACTGGGCGCTCTGTTCACAGGCGCGAAGATACAACTCACCATTGGCGACCATGGCAAAGACCGTATCGCCAACCGTCAGACTGTAGCCACCAAACAGTGAGCGATAGTGAATTGTCCCCAGAGAAGCCAAATATTCCTGCGATTTATAGATCCTTGCATAAGAAAGCTCTTTCATAAAAATCCTTTTTAAATCATAACGTAAGCAAATGATTTTTAGTAGCGGATCCGTTAATGACGAAAATAGGCAACTTATGCGTATGGGGCAAGATGAATTTTATTTTTCCCGTGACGACGACTAAAAATTGCGAACCTGTTTCCGAAAATAAGGTTGATCTTTGTTGATAGCAGGGTTACTGTATATCCATACAGTAACTCACAGGGCTGGATTGATTATGTACACTTCAGGCTATGCAAATCGTTCTTCGTCGTTCTCTTCCGCATCAAGCAGCATTGCGCGCGTTTCATCAGAGAACGCAACCGCTGGGCTTATCAGTGAAGTAGTCTATCGCGAGGACCAGCCCATGATGACGCAACTACTGCTGCTTCCTCTGCTGCAACAGTTAGGGCAGCAATCACGCTGGCAGCTGTGGCTGACGCCTCAGCAAAAATTAAGCCGGGAGTGGGTGCAGTCAGCCGGACTTCCATTGACAAAAGTAATGCAGATTAGCCAACTCTCCCCCTGCAATACGCTGGAATCGATGATCCGTGCGCTGCGCACAGGTAATTACAGTGTCGTTATCGGCTGGCTGGCAGAAGAATTAACGGAAGATGAACATGCCGAGCTGGTAAAAGCGGCTGATGAAGGAAATGCGATGGGTTTTATCATGCGTCCTGTTTGCGCACAGTCACTTGCGGGGAGACAGCATTCCGGGCTAAAAATTCACTCGAATTTGTATCATTGAGTAAAATTAGGATTTATCCTGGAATTTTTTTTCATGCTTCAATTTGCCTTTGAGCTTTAACGCGTTTTTCGTCCGAACGCCTGTCTCAAGCGGTTTTCAGGAAATCCTCAGTGCATTTAGTCATCAATAAATGTTAAATATTATGTATACAAGCCTTTTTTTTTCATATGCCTGACGGACTTCACACTTGTAAGTTTTCAACTACGTTGTAGACTTTACATCGCCAGGGGTGCTCGGCGTAAGCCGCAGATATCGGTAGAGCAACTATTGAACTGGTCCCCGGGTGAAGGATTTAACCGTGTTATCTCTCTTCGGAGATATTCATGGCGAATTTTGGATGATAACGAGGCGCAAAAAATGAAAAAGACAGCTATCGCAATTGCAGTGGCACTGGCTGGTTTCGCTACCGTGGCGCAGGCCGCTCCGAAAGATAACACCTGGTACGCTGGTGCTAAAATGGGCTGGTCTCAGTACCATGATATTGGCAACAACCAGATCAACAACGCCGGTCCGACCCACGAAAGCCAACTGGGTGCCGGTGCGTTCGGTGGTTATCAGGTTAACCCGTACGTTGGTTTTGAAATGGGTTACGACTGGTTAGGCCGTATGCCGTACAAAGGCTACACCGACCAGACTCATCAAAACGGCGCTTTCAAAGCTCAGGGCGTTCAGCTGACCGCTAAACTGGGTTACCCAATCACTGACGATCTGGACGTTTATACCCGTCTGGGTGGTATGGTTTGGCGTGCAGACGCTAAAAACAACGAAGGCTTCAAAGACCACGACACTGGTGTATCCCCAGTATTCGCTGGTGGCGTAGAGTATGCAATTACTCCTGAAATCGCTACCCGTCTGGAATACCAGTGGACCAACAACATCGGTGACGCGAACACCGTTGGTGGTCGTCCGGATAACGGCCTGTTGAGCGTTGGTGTTTCTTACCGTTTCGGCCAGCAGGAAGAAGCAGCTCCAGTAGTTGTTGCTCCGGCTCCGGCTCCAGAAGTACAGACCAAGCACTTCACTCTGAAGTCTGACGTTCTGTTCAACTTCAACAAAGCAACTCTGAAACCAGAAGGCCAGCAGGCTCTGGACCAGATGTACAGCCAGCTGAGCAACCTGGATCCGAAAGACGGTTCCGTAGTGGTTCTGGGCTTCACTGACCGCATCGGTTCTGACGCTTACAACCAGGGTCTGTCCGAGAAACGTGCTCAGTCCGTTGTTGATTACCTGATCTCTAAAGGTATTCCTTCTGACAAAATCTCTGCACGTGGCATGGGTGAATCCAACCCAGTTACTGGCAACACCTGTGACAACGTGAAAGCTCGCGCTGCACTGATCGACTGCCTGGCTCCGGATCGTCGTGTTGAGATCGAAGTTAAAGGCATCAAAGACGTTGTAACTCAGCCTCAGGCTTAAGTTATCGTCTTATAAAAAAACCCCGCGCTATGCGGGGTTTTTTTTCATCTGTTTCCACTCAAAACAAGCCTCTTGTTACACCAGCCAACCGCTAGTCTTTTCCCAGCAACGCCTGTAAATCCTGTTTCAATGTCGACATTTTGTTCGCGTACTTCTCTTTATGCTCTGCGTCTTCAATCAGCTGCACTATAGTTTCAGAAAGTGTTTTTCCGCGCCGCTGCGCAAGACCTGCCAGACGCTGCCAGACCATAAACTCCAGATCGATAGATTTCTTACGCGTATGTTGATGTTCTGCATTAAAGTGCCGCTTACGCCTCGCCCGGATCGTTTGCTTCATACGATTGAGCAGTGCAGGGTTCATGTATTCTTCAATCCAGGCGTTGACCCGAACCGGTTCATTTTCGAGGGTTAGCAACAAATCAACGGCTTCTTTGGCAGCGCTGGCTTCCACATAGCGGGTAATCAACTCCCCCTCGCGATGCTTCTTCACCAGGTACTTCCATTTCCATCCGCTTTCAAGATTTTCAAGTTGTTGATATTTCATTGCGATCTCAATGTTACCGTGTAACTCTTATCAGAATATCAGCTTTTTCGGCATCTGAAGAAAAGAATATCCAGCCTGTGAACTGCCGCGCGTCATCACAACCGTTTCGCGGCGCTTTCCAGGTGTTTAGTGGTGAGGGTTACGGTATAATCTCGTTTTTTACAACAGACTAAAAAACATCAACTTTGACCATTACGAAACTTGCATGGCGTGATCTGGTTCCTGATACCGACAGTTATCAGGAAGTATTTGCACAGCCGCACGTCACTGACGACACCGACACCTTACTTAGTGATACTCAGCCACGTTTACAATTCGCGCTAGAGCAGCTTCTTCAGCACTGGACAACATCCTCGTTCATGTTGGTTAAAGCACCGGAGGAGCTTGAGTATCTCAACCTTATTGCAAAGGCTGCACGTCCCTTGCACACGGATGCAGGAAGCCTGACTGGCGGTCATTACGACATCTCCGGTCACACTATTCGTTATCGTACAGCTGAAAAAGCGGAAGACAATTTTGCGACGTTGACGCAGGTGGTCAGCGCTGACTGGGCCGAAGCTGAACAACTGTTTGGCTGTCTACGTCAGTTCAATGGCGAAATTACGCTGCAGCCAGGTCTGGTACATCAGGCCAATGGGGGGGTGCTGGTTATCTCATTGCGCACGCTGTTGGCCCAACCTCTGTTGTGGATGCGTCTGAAAGCCATTGTCAGCCACGAGCGTTTTGATTGGGTGGCTTTTGATGAGTCTCGCCCACTGCCTGTCTCTGTTCCGCCTATGCCGCTTAAACTGAAAGTGATTTTGGTGGGTGAGCGTGAATCGCTGGCGGATTTCCAGGACATGGAACCAGAGTTGGCTGAGCAGGCCATTTACAGCGAGTTTGAAGATAATCTGCAGATAGTGGATGCAGAAACCATGACGCAGTGGTGTCAGTGGGTCACGCATACTGCCATGCGCAATAATTTGCCTTACCCCGCTCCTGATGCCTGGCAGGTTTTGATCCGTGAAGCCGTTCGCTATACCGGTGAACAGGATACATTGCCTCTTAACCCGCTGTGGATCACCAGACAGTTCAAAGAGGTGGCCCCGTTATGCGAGAGCGAAACCTGCAACGCTGAGCAGTTCAGCCTGATGCTGGCTCAGCGCGAATGGCGTGAGGGATTCCTGGCCGAACGCATGCAGGACGAAATTCTGCAAGAGCAGATCCTTATCGAGACAGAAGGCGAGCGTATTGGCCAGATCAACGCCTTGTCGGTGATTGAGTTTCCAGGCCACCCACGCGCATTTGGCGAGCCTTCTCGTATCAGTTGCGTCGTGCATATTGGCGACGGCGAGTTTACGGACATTGAGCGCAAAGCCGAGCTCGGCGGAAATATTCATGCCAAGGGTATGATGATTATGCAGGCGTTCCTGATGTCGGAACTCCAGCTTGAGCAGCAAATCCCCTTCTCTGCCTCGCTGACCTTTGAGCAATCTTACAGCGAAGTGGACGGTGACAGCGCGTCTATGGCAGAACTGTGCGCATTGATCAGCGCCCTCGCCGACGTGCCTGTTAATCAAAGTATCGCCATTACCGGTTCTGTCGATCAGTTTGGTCGGGCGCAACCTGTCGGTGGTCTGAATGAGAAAATTGAAGGTTTCTTCGCCATCTGCCAGCAGCGTGAGCTGACGGGCACGCAGGGCGTTATCATTCCTTCGGCTAACGTCAGACACCTCAGCCTGCATCCCGCGCTGCTGCAGGCCATAGAAGAAGAAAAATTCACTATCTGGGCGGTGGACGACGTAACTGATGCGCTGCCACTGTTGTTAAATCTGGTGTGGGATGGCGAAGGCCAGACAACGCTGATGCAAACCATTCAAGAGCGTATTGCCACGGCTACGCAACAGGAAGGTCGTCACCGTTTTCCATGGCCGCTACGTTGGCTGAACTGGATTATTCCGAACTGATCGGACTTGTTCAGCGTACACGTGTTAGCTATCCTGCGTGCTTCAATAAAATAAGGCTTACAGAGAACATGGTAGATAAACGCGAATCCTATACGAAAGAAGACCTTCTTGCCTCTGGTCGCGGTGAACTGTTTGGCGCAAAAGGGCCACAACTGCCAGCACCAAGCATGCTGATGATGGACCGTGTCATCAAGATGACCGAAACCGGTGGCAACTTTGACAAAGGTTATGTTGAAGCTGAACTGGATATCAACCCAGACCTGTGGTTCTTCGGTTGTCACTTTATCGGCGATCCGGTGATGCCGGGCTGCCTGGGTCTCGACGCCATGTGGCAGCTGGTTGGATTCTATCTCGGCTGGCTGGGCGGAGAAGGTAAAGGCCGTGCGCTGGGCGTAGGTGAAGTTAAATTCACCGGCCAGGTTCTGCCGACTGCGAAGAAAGTCACTTACCGCATTCACTTCAAACGTATCGTTAACCGTCGCCTGA
The DNA here is from genome assembly GCF_004322975.1 of Citrobacter sp. ABFQG. NCBI lineage: Bacteria > Pseudomonadati > Pseudomonadota > Gammaproteobacteria > Enterobacterales > Enterobacteriaceae > Citrobacter > Citrobacter sp. ABFQG. The sequence continues at coordinate 2,491,978 of NZ_CP036435.1, read as the reverse complement.
TCATGGGCCTGGCTGATGGTGAAGTGCTGGTTGATGGTCGTCTGATCTACACCGCAAACGATCTGAAAGTGGGTCTGTTCCAGGACACTTCCGCGTTCTAATCCAGGACTGCGTAGCAGCCAGACATTAACGTTTCTCCGTTTTATCTGGTGTGCAAAAAGGCGAAACCTCCGCTCTGCGGAGGTTTCTTTTATCTAAAGAGACAGAATCAGGCCATTAAAACCCTATCCCCCATGGCTTCTCGCCAGCCTCCCAGCCAGTATGACCTCTGATTCAGCGTCTGATAGGGACACATTTCTTTTGAGCGTCCGGCAATGCCGGCCTGATATCCACGTTGATGTGCCCGTTCCAGGCGATCTCGTTTTTGTCTCTTCATGCCTCGTTTCCCTCATTTTTTGGTCTGGTGGAAAAGAAAACAGTGATTACTAAGTGTGCAATCACACTAAACGAATACCCCTAAACATTAGGCTCGTCAATGCGCAAAATTCACGCCAGTGTCATATTTGTGAGCTAGCCTCTAAATCATTTGTACAAAAATAGTCAGTCAGAACAGCTATCTCCACGGCTAAAAAAATAAAAAAAACCGCCCCGGGCGGTGAGCCAGGGGCGGCATAATTTACAATTATTTAAGCTTATGGGATGCGTTTCAGCTCTTGAGCAATAGCCGTCGCTTCCTGACTCCAGGCGTTAGCAAGAACCTTCACCATCTCATCGTAGCCGTCTTTAGTCTGTACAGCTTCGATGTGGAATGGACGTTTGATCAGTTGTCCCTGATGATTCAGCAACCATTCTCCACTCACGATAACCTTACCATCGTAACGACCGTGGAAGCCGGTTACGGTGACGTTCAGCGTGTCCTGAGTGCTTCCCAGCGGCTGCGAAGCAACAACCCAGCCAGGCAACTGCATGCTGAGGTTAGCAACCAGCGTATTGCGCAATTGCTGATCTAATGGGCTGGCCCAGAGATTATTATTGGCTATAACATATTGCACATCGCTGGTCTGGTAAACCACCCCATTACCGGCCAGATAATCAGGTACCGCAATCTGTTCAACCCACAGCAGACGGTTTCCCTGATTGGCGGAGCTCTGCACACCGCCTTGTGCGATAGGGAGCTGGTAATAGCTTTTATTCTCTCCGCTGGAGCTGCATGACGTCAGCCAGACCGCCATCATCACCACTAGCCACTTTTTCATTGTTTCGCCCTCTTCGGCTCTGGATCTTTTTTGTCCTTCGCTTCAAATACCAGCGCATTACTCTTATCGTTCAGCGTTTTCAGTACCGGTTGCAGTTCACGTAGCACCTGATCAAGACGCTGCATATCTGCCACCATCTTGTTGTAGGCCGCAGAACCAGGCTGGAAGCCCTGCATGCTACGATTTAGTTCACGCAGCGTGTTCTGCATATCCGCCGGAAGATCCTGCATCGACTGGCTGGACGTGATCTTGTTCATGTTATCCAGCGTGGTTTGCAGATGCTTCATCGTGCGCTGGCTTTCCGACAGCGTATTGGTTGCCTGCTCAATCATCGGGTTCAGCGGCAGATTATTAATCTTATCCAACGCTTCCATCAGACGCTGTTGGATCTGCGCCAGACCACCGCTCACGGTCGGAATAATTTGATAACCATTAAATTCGCGTACACCAGTAATCGGCGGCTCTTTCGGATAGAAGTCGAGATCGACATAAAGCGCGCCGGTCACCAGGTTCCCGGTTTTGAGCGATGCCCGTAATCCGCGTTTAAGCAATTCCGCCAGATGAGCACCAACATCAGTATCTTCGCCCAGCTGCGCCTTCAGACGTTCTGGTTCAATGCGTACCAGCACCGGAATGCGATAATCATTGTTGAACACCTGGCGCATATTCGGTGAGAAGAAAGGCACTTTACTCACCGTACCCAAGCGGATGCCACGGAATTCCAGCGGCGCACCAGGCTGCAGGCCACGAATCGAATCTTTAAAGAACATCAGATAATCGATATGATCGGTATACAGTGAATCCTGAATACTTTTTTGATCGTCATAAAGATTAAACGCTGACTGTTGTGCGACCGGCTCGCCCTGCTCTAAACCTTCTGGCACATCAAAACTTACACCACCGCCAAACAGCGTGGAGAGCGAACCCATTTCTACGCGCATACCTGCTGAGGTAAGATCTACGGCGATCCCGCTGTCTTTCCAGAAACGCACATTACTGGTCACCAGACGATCGTTAGGCGCATTAATGAAAAGCTGATAGCTGATCGTACGCTTTTGCGCATCAAATGTGCTGGTTTCAACCGAACCTACACGATAGCCGCGAAAAAGCACCGGATCGCCCGGACTCAACTGACCGGCTTTTTTGCTGTCCAGAATCACACGGATCCCTTTTGCATCTGGCGGGGCCAGTGGCGGTGAATCCAGCAGTTGGTAATTTTCCAGCTTACTGCCTTTATTGCCAGGCTGCAGTTCAATATAAGCCCCCGACAATAGCGTGCCGAGCCCACTGATACCTTCACGTCCAACCTGCGGCTTCACCACCCAAAAGACAGAATCTTTATGCAGCAGCTTTTCCATTCCGGAGTTAAGGCGCGCTTTAATCTCCACATGGGTCAGATCATCCGTCAGGGTTGCGCTCTCAACGATGCCGACGTCCACACTGCGGCTCTTAATCGTCGTCTTGCCCCCTTCAATACCTTCGGCATTGGTGGTAATAAGCGTGACCTGTGGCCCCTGATGACTGTAGTGATAAAACAGAACCCACGCGCCAATGAGTGCAGTGACGATAGGAAATATCCACACGGGCGACCAGTTTTTTACCTTTTGCACTTTGGCTTCCCCACTTTTAGATTCCATGCTGTCAGGACTCCTCATGGCCTGGTTCTGGTTCACGATCCCACGACAGACGCGGATCAAATGTCATCGCAGAAAACATTGTCATAATGACGACTAAAGCAAACATCAAAGCACCCATTGCAGGATAAATGTTCATTAACCCTCCCATGCGCACCAGCGCAGAGAGTACCGCAATCACAAAGACGTCGATCATTGACCAGCGACCGACAAATTCCACGACCTCATAAATTAAATGCATCCGTTCACTGTCGCGCTTGCCGTGCCCCTTGGCGTCCCAGCATAGCCAGGCAATGGCGATCATTTTCAACGTCGGCACCATAATACTGGCGATAAAGATAACCGCAGCCACCGGATACGAGCCTTCGCTCCAGATTAAAACCACCCCCTCAAGTATGGTTGACGGCAGCTTTGACCCGAGCAAATCGGTAATCATAATCGGCAGAATATTGGCAGGAAGATAAAGCATGATTGACGTAAACAGTAATGCCAACGTCCATTGCAGACTGTTTTTACGCCGCACATAGCCTTTCGTCTGACAGCGTGGGCACACCCGTTCATCAGCGGGAAGTATTGCAGTGCAGCAAGAGCAGGAACGCAGTCCCTGTCGGATGCCAGGCACGCCAGGTTTTAAGGCCTGCTTTATGACAGGCATTGGCGCAATATCATCCCATAGCCAGCGACGGTCAACGCACTGAAATGCACGCAACTGTAAAACGCAAAAGAAGCACCACGGAATAAAGCTGCTGCCCACGCCGATATCGCCGTAGGCCATCAGCTTAACAAAGCTCACCAGCACGCCGGCGAGGAAGATTTCTGCCATTCCCCAGCTTTTTAACTGAAACAAAATGCGCGCCAGCCATGCTTTAAGCCGCTCGGGCATCTGAACCCGGTTTACCAGTAGCAGGATCGTCAGCAGGCAAAAGGCCGGAACCAGCTGAACGAATAAGATAAAGAAGGTGCCGAGACTGGCGTAATCTTCAGAAAAGAGCACGCTGGGAATTTGCAGCAACGTCACTTCACTACTCACACCTGCGACGTTCATATTCACAAAGGGAAAGAGGTTTGACAGCAGCAGCATAAATAGTGCGGCTAAAACATAGGCAGTGGGACGCTGCCGGGGCGCGTCCCACTCAACGGTTAACGTAGTGCCACATCGTGGACATGCCGCTTTCTGACCATGCTCAAGGCGAGGTAACGCCACCAGCATGTCACACTGCGAGCACAAAATATGCTTCGCGGCATGGTGATGTTCGCACATAGGTGCTCCTTTAATTATGCGCCATTCTTCAAAGACTCAAGATACTCCCAGCGCTCAAAGGCTTGCTCAAGTTCTTGTTCCGCTTCGTTCAAATTAGCTAACACCTGTTGCGTTTGCTCGTGAGGCTGACTGAAAAACGCGGCGTCAGCAACCTGAGCCTGTAAGGCTTCCAGCTTAGCTTCCAGTTCTTCAAGCAACGCGGGGAGCTGCTCCAGTTCGCGCTGCAGTTTATAGCTTAGTTTGCTGGTGCCGCGTTTGACAATTTCTGCTTTAGGAGCGGCTGGCTCCTCTGTTTTTTTCGCAACTGGCTGCTTAAACGCCACATACTGCGATTGTTGACTGCGCGCATCATGATAACCGCCGACATAACGACCAATTTTACCGCCGCCTTCGAAGATCCAGCATTCGGTCACGGTATTATCGACAAACTGACGGTCGTGGCTCACCAGCAGCACGGTGCCCTGGTAGCTATCAATCAACTCTTCGAGCAGTTCTAGCGTTTCGACGTCAAGATCGTTCGTTGGTTCATCGAGAATCAACAGATTGCTGGGTTTCAGGAACAAACGTGCCAATAACAGGCGATTACGTTCCCCGCCAGAGAGCGCACGTACTGGCGTCATCGCACGTTTCGGATGGAACAGGAAGTCCTGCAGGTAACCCAGCACATGGCGAGGTTTACCGTTAACCATCACCTCTTGCTTACCTTCAGCCAGGTTGTCCATCACGGTTTTATCGGGATCCAGTTCGGCGCGGTGCTGATCGAAATAGGCCACTTCCAGCTTGGTACCGACGTGAATGCGTCCGCTGTCAGCCTGAAGCTGACCTAACATCAACTTCAGCAGCGTTGTTTTGCCGCAGCCGTTAGGTCCGATTAGCGCGATCTTGTCGCTACGCTGCACCTGCGCGGAGAAATCTTTCACCAGCTGCTTTCCGTCAACCTGGTAATCCACATTCTCCATTTCGAAAACAATCTTGCCTGAACGGCTAGCCTCTTCGACCTGCATCTTCGCTGTGCCCATCACTTCGCGACGTTCGCCACGCTCGCGACGCATGGCTTTCAGTGCGCGCACGCGACCTTCGTTACGCGTACGACGCGCTTTGATACCCTGACGAATCCAGACTTCTTCCTGCGCCAACTTGCGATCAAATTCCGCGTTTTGTAACTCTTCTACGCGCAACGCTTCTTCTTTATCCAGCAGATACTGATCGTAACTCCCCGGATAGGTCACCAGCTTGCCGCGGTCAAGATCGACAATACGCGTCGCCATATTGCGGATAAATGAACGGTCATGGGAAATGAAAATAATTGTCCCATTGAAAGTTTTCAGGAACCCTTCCAGCCAGTCGATGGTTTCAATATCCAGGTGGTTCGTCGGTTCATCCAATAGCAGCACGCGCGGGTTGCTCACTAACGCGCGGCCCAGCGCCGCCTTACGTAGCCAGCCGCCGGAAAGCGATGCCAGCTCCATGTCTGCTTCCAGGCCAAGCTGTTCCAGTACTTCATTAATACGGTTTTCCAGCTGCCACAGATTGTGGTGATCCAGCTGTTCCTGAACCTTCGCCAGTTCCTGGAGGTTTTTATCACTCGGATCGGCGATCACCAGATGCGAGATATCGTGATAACGCTTGAGGTAAACCGCCTGTTCTGCAATCCCTTCGGCGACAAAATCGTAGACGCTACCCTGCACGTTGCGCGGCGGATCCTGCTGCAGACGCGCCACAACCAGATCCTGCTCATAAATAATACGCCCATCGTCAAGACCCTGTTCACGGTTCAGGATCTTCATCAGCGTCGATTTGCCCGCGCCATTACGGCCAACCAGACAGACCCGCTCGTTATCTTCGATATGCAGTTCAGCATTATCAAGAAGCGGCGCATCGCTGAACGACAGCCATGCACCATGCATACTGATTAATGACATTTAATTTTCCTTTCAGGCTGCGGTAATCAGCCAGCAATTGTGGATCTGACGGTTACGGGCAAAGTCCTGGGAAAGCGTTTTTTGGGTGATTTCTTGTGCTTTCAATCCCAGTTCAGCCAAACCGTCGAGATCCATACGGAACCCACGTTTGTTGTTGGAGAACATGATCGTGCCGTCTTTACGCAGCAAACGTTTCAGATCTTTCATCAGCGCCAGATGATCGCGCTGCACATCAAACGAGTCTTCCATACGTTTTGAGTTAGAGAACGTCGGCGGATCGATGAAAATCAGATCAAACTGTTCATTGGCATCACGCAACCAGCCCAGGCAATCGGCCTGAATTAAACGGTGAGCGCGACCGCTCAGGCCGTTCAGACGCAGGTTGCGTTCCGCCCATTCCAGATAGGTACGCGACATATCAACCGTCGTGGTGCTACGCGCACCGCCCAATCCTGCATGTACGCTGGCGCTGCCGGTGTAGGAGAACAGGTTAAGGAAGTCCTTACCTTTACTCATCTGCCCCAGCATACGGCGCGCAATACGGTGATCGAGGAATAAACCCGTATCAAGGTAGTCAGTCAGGTTCACCCACAGGCGCGCGTTGTACTCGCTTACCTCAATGAATTCACCCTTCTCATTCATCTTCTGATACTGATTCTTGCCTTTCTGGCGTTCACGGGTTTTCAGCACCAGTTTATTGGGCGCGATTTCCAGTACTGACAGCGTTGCGGCAATAATGTCAAACAGGCGTTGACGCGCTTTTTGTGCATCAACTGTCTTCGGTGGAGCATATTCCTGAACCACGACCCACTCACCGTAACGATCCACAGCAACGTTGTATTCCGGCAGGTCAGCGTCATACAGGCGATAACATTCAATGCCTTCCTGACGCGCCCATTTTTCCAGTTTCTTGATGTTCTTGCGCAGGCGGTTAGCATAATCTTCCGCGACCGTGGCAGGCTTGCTGTCCGCGGTGGTCTCTGCAACGTGATAGTTTTTCTGCACACAATCCAGCGGGCCGTTTTTCGCCTTGAACTGCTTGTCGGCACGTAATTGCAGGCTGCTGAGCAGATCCGGAGAGGCGCTGAACAGCGACAAATTCCAGCCGCCAAACTGGTTTTTCATCGTTCGGCCCAGCAGGCTGTGCAGGGCAATCAGCGCCGGTTCGCTATCCAAACGTTCGCCGTAAGGCGGGTTACTGATAACCGTCCCATACGGTCCTTTCGGCAACGGATTGCTCAGTTTGGCGACATCTTTAACGTCAAATGTCATCAGATCGGCGATACCGGCGCGGCGAGCGTTACTGCGCGCTTTTTCAATCACGCGCGCATCGCTGTCGGATCCATAAAAATGCGAGGTATAGTCAGCCAGTCCCTTACGCGCACGCACCTGCGCTTCGGCTTTAACTTCTTGCCAGACGGCTTCGTCGTGCTGCGCCCAACCGCTGAAGCCCCAGTACCCGCGGTGCAGGCCCGGCGCGCGATCGGTTGCCCACATCGCCGCTTCAATCAGCAGTGTGCCGGAACCACACATCGGATCGAGTAACGGGGTTCCCGGTTGCCAGCCAGAACGCATAACAATAGCGGCGGCCAGCGTTTCTTTAATCGGTGCCTGACCCGCGCGATCGCGATAGCCACGCTGGTGCAAACCATCACCGCTCAGATCGAGCGCAATGCTGGCGGTATCTTTGTTCAACCAGACGTTGATGCGCAAATCCGGAGATTCACGATCCACATTCGGACGCGGCATATTTTTACGGGTAAATGCATCGACAATCGCATCCTTGACCTTTAGCGCGCCGTACTGGCTGTTACGAATGGTTTCGTTCAGGCCGCTAAAATGAACGGCAAACGTAGCACCAGGGTTAAATATCTCTGTCCAGTCGATTGCCTGAACGCCGAGGTACAGATCAAGATCGCTGTAGACCTTGCACTCTCCCATCGGCAGGATAATGCGCGAGGCCAGGCGACTCCACATCAGGCTCTGGTAAACAAGCCGCGTGTCGCCCTTAAAATGGACCCCACCCTGAACGACCTGACACTCCTGCGCGCCGAGGTTTTCCAGTTCAGTTTTTAACAGCTCTTCCAGCCCGCGGGCCGTACTGGCAAACAGAGAATTCATAATGTCACTTTTACTCCGAGAAAATTGCTGCGCATTATAGCTAATATGGGCTGTATGTCATAAAGTTGAAGGCTTATTTTCATTCGAGGGGCTGTACAGTGGTCACGTTAACCCGACTTTTTATTCATCCGGTTAAATCAATGCGCGGCATTGGGCTCACGCATGCCCTGGCCGACGTCAGCGGTCTCGCCTTTGACCGTATATTTATGATCACTGAACCTGACGGAACGTTCATAACCGCCCGCCAGTTCCCACAAATGGTCCGTTTTACGCCATCCCCATTCCACGATGGGCTGCATCTTACGGCTCCAGACGGCAGCAGTGCACTCGTACGATTTGCCGACTTCGCCACCCAGGATGCGCCAACTGAAGTATGGGGTAATCATTTTACCGCGCGCATTGCGCCAGTGGCTATTAACCAGTGGCTTAGCAGTTTTTTCTCCCGTGACGTGCAGTTACGCTGGGTCGGTCCGCAGCTGACGCGCCGTGTAAAACGACATGTTGATGTTCCTTTATCCTTCGCTGATGGTTATCCCTATCTGCTGGCCAACGAAGCATCCCTGCGCGATGTGCAACAGCGCTGTCCGGCAAGCGTCAAAATGGAACAGTTTCGCCCCAATCTGGTGGTTTCAGGAGCTGGCGCCTGGGAAGAAGATACCTGGAAAGTGATTCGTATTGGCGACGTCATTTTTGATGTTGCAAAACCCTGTAGCCGCTGTATTTTCACTACCGTTAGCCCGGAAAAAGGCCAGAAACATCCATCCGGCGAACCGCTCGCAACACTGCAAACCTTCCGTACTGCGGTAGATAACGGCGATGTCGATTTCGGCCAGAATCTTATCGCACGCAACAGTGGCGTTATTCGCGTCGGCGATGAGGTAGAAATTTTGGCAACCGGCCCCGCCAGAGCGTACGGCGCGGCGGAATCAGACGACACTGCACCCGAACAACAACCTGATGCCACGGTGCTTATTGACTGGCAGGGACAGACCTTTCGCGGAAATAATCAGCAGGTATTGCTTGAGCAGCTGGAAAACCAGGGTATCCGGGTTCCCTATTCATGCCGGGCAGGCATTTGCGGATGCTGTCGAATTCGACTGGTAGATGGCGAAGTTAGCCCGTTGAAGAAATCAGCGATAGGGGACGACGGAACGATTCTGTGCTGCAGCTGTATTCCCAAAACGGCAATCAGGCTGGAGAGCTAAACCGCCTGCTCAAGGCTGAAACTGTCAACTACTGCTTGCGGTTTCAGTCTGTCATTCATTATTTTAATCGCATCGCCAAGCTGCATCGTGCGCCCGGCGATAACCACACCAGGTTGCGCAAGCAGACAAAGCGCGGCGTTTTCACCCGGCTCAACCACTAACAGGTTTACCTGTTCATCGGTATCGCTTAAATCAACACAGGCAGCGTCACCCACGACCGGCGACCAGTTAATACCGTGCGCAACAAAGTGCCAGCTTTTCGGCATTTGCGGTTTGAGATAACGAATCGCCACCAGCGCATTGAGCACCAGTTCCGCTTTTTGTTCTTTGGCTAAATCCAGGTAGCGACATTTTTCTTCAAAGGAAAAATAAAGCGCGGCGTCATCAACACAAAAACCTGACGGAGAAAATGCATCAGGAGTGAGCATTTTACGAGCAAAACGCGAGCGGAATAACATGCCATTGGCTAAATCGAGCATCATACGATCATGCTCTTCATCATAATACCAGCGCCAGTTATCGTCGGGTTTAATTCGCATCAGTTTCTCTCCTTTCCTTAATCATCACCGTTACGACAGTATCCTTTTGCCGCTTCGTTTATTGCCCTAATAATAAAAGCTCAGAATGTTTAAATAAGCAACAGTAAAGGAATATAAAACAACCAGGGCTAGAAATAAAGCCCTGGTTTGTGATTAAGGTAGCATTCAGATATTGCTGACGATTTCTTTTATCAACGGCGGACCTTTAAAAATAAAGCCCGAATAAATCTGTACGAGGGTTGCACCAGCAGCTATTTTCTCACGTGCAGCAATCACCGAGTCGATACCACCAACACCAATAATCGGCAGCTGGCCTTTTAATTCCTGAGACAACTGGCGAATAATTTCTGTACTTTTTAATTGTAATGGTCGACCGCTCAGGCCACCCATTTGATCGCAATTTTTCATTCCTTGAACGAGAGAACGATCGAGCGTGGTGTTAGTCGCAATTACGCCATCAATATTATGACGAACTAAACTGTCAGCAACCTGGATCAGTTCTTCCACAGAAAGATCCGGCGCGATCTTTACCGCCACTGGAACATATTTATGGTGGATCGCTTGCAGATCATTTTGCTTATTTTTAATTGCCGTCAGGAGATCGTCTAGCGCCTCGCCGTATTGCAGCGTACGTAATCCCGGCGTATTCGGTGAAGAGATATTAATCGCGATATAACCCGCATAAGCATAGACTTTTTCCATACAAATCAGATAGTCATCTTTGCCGTTCTCTACTGGGGTATCTTTATTCTTACCAATATTAATCCCCAGAATACCGTCAAAATGCGATTTTTTAACGTTCTCAACCAGGTTATCAACCCCGCGGTTATTAAACCCCATACGGTTGATCAAACCTTCTGCATCGACCAGACGGAACAGACGCGGTTTATCGTTACCCGGCTGAGGGCGTGGCGTCACGGTACCAATCTCAATGGAACCAAATCCCATCGCGCCGAGCGCATCAATGCACTCCCCGTCTTTATCCAGTCCGGCAGCAAGCCCGAGCGGATTCTTAAACGTCAACCCCATACAGGTAACCGGTTTTGCCGGTACTTTCTGGCGCACAAGCGCTTCAAGCGGTGTGCCGGTAATGCGACGTAATTGCTGGAATGTCAATTCATGAGCGCGCTCTGGATCGAGCTGAAAAAGGGCTTTACGAACGAAGGGGTAGTACATGAACTCTCCTGGATTCCCGGTGTGCAAACCGGGGGCGTATTATGTGCGATCGCGAGCAAAAAGGGAATTGACCTGCGGCAATAAATAGCAATCGTTTTCCTCGCCCCTGCTTTTTACACCCTAAATAATTCGAGTTGCAGGAAGGCGGTGACGCAGCAAATCCCCAGGAACGTACACCAGTACGTGACTGGGGTGAGCGAGGAAAGCCAACGCACATGCAACTTGAAGTATGACAGGTATATTTATTTTTCGACTTTTCTATCCCGTATAAATCATTTCGATAAACAAAATCTCTCTGCCAGACTGCATAAATTGTTATCAATGTTAAGCAAAAGCAAACAATTAGTTATAAGGGGAGATTAAAATTATGCGCGTCATTACTCTGGCGGGAAGCCCACGCTTTCCCTCTCGCTCCAGCGCGTTACTGGAATATGCTCGAGAAAAACTAAACGGTCAGGATGTGGAAGTTTTTCACTGGAATCTGCACAACTTTGCCCCAGAAGACCTGATCTATGCCCGTTTCGACAGTCCGGCGCTGAAGACATTTAGCGAACAATTGCAGGATGCAGACGGGCTGATTGTCGCCACGCCGGTCTACAAAGCCGCTTACTCTGGCGCCCTGAAAACCCTGCTCGATCTGCTCCCCGAGCGAGCGCTGGAAGGGAAAGTAGTTTTGCCGTTGGCTACCGGCGGCAGCGTGGCGCATTTGCTTGCCGTCGATTACGCGCTGAAACCGGTACTGAGCGCATTAAAGGCCCAGGAGATCCTGCACGGTGTGTTTGCCGATGATTCACAGGTAATTGATTATCAACATAAACCTCAGTTTACGCCTAACCTTCAGCAGCGTCTGGACAGTGCGCTCGATACCTTCTGGCTGGCGTTGCATCGTCGCGATGTCCAACTTCCTCAACTGAACACCCTGCGAGGTGCCGCCCATGCTTGATCTTCTCAAGCGTCACACGTCATGGCTGGCACTGAGTGGGTTGTTGTCGTTGTCAACTCTGGGGCATGCCGCAGAATCGGCCCCCGATGCCTTGCGTATTGGTTACCAGAAAGGAAGCGTCAGTATGGTGCTGGCCAAAAGCCATCAGCTACTGGAGAAACGCTATCCGCAGACTAAAATCTCGTGGGTCGAATTCCCGGCTGGGCCGCAAATGCTGGAAGCGCTCAACATCGGCAGTATCGATCTCGGCAGCACCGGTGATATTCCGCCAATTTTCGCCCAGGCTGCCGGAGCCGATCTGGTTTACGTGGGCGTCGAGCCGCCCAAGCCGAAAGCCGAAGTGATTCTGGTGCCGAAAAATAGCCCGATCCAGAGCGTCGCGCAGCTTAAAGGACATAAAGTCGCCTTCCAGAAAGGGTCCAGCGCCCACAATTTACTGCTCCGGGCGCTGCAACAGGCTGGACTGAAACTTACCGATATTCAACCGACCTATCTGACTCCCGCCGACGCGCGAGCAGCCTTTCAGCAAGGAAACGTTGATGCATGGGCTATCTGGGACCCCTATTATTCCGCCGCGTTACTGCAAGGTGATGTACGTGTGCTAAAAGACGGCTCAGACCTCAAGCAAACCGGTTCGTTTTATCTCGCCGCCCGCCCCTATGCCGAGAAAAATGGCGCATTTGTTCTTGGCGTACTGGATACCTTTAGCCAGGCCGATGCGTTAACCCTCAGCCAGCGCCAGCAAAGTATTACCCTGCTGGCCAAAACCATGGGACTGCCAGAACCGGTGATTGCGTCTTATCTGGATCACCGTCCGCCAACCACCATTGTGCCAGTCAACGCCTCTGTTGCAGCCCTGCAACAACAAACCGCCGATCTGTTTTATGACAACCGTCTGGTGCCGAAAAAAATCGATATTCGCCAGCGTATCTGGCAACCCACTCAGCAGGCAGGAGAAAAATTATGAGTCTGAACATGTTTTGGTTTTTACCCACCCATGGTGACGGTCATTATCTTGGAACGGAAGAGGGTTCGCGCCCTGTCGATCACGGTTATCTGCAACAAATCGCGCAAACGGCCGATCGTCTTGGGTTTACCGGCGTTCTGATCCCAACTGGTCGCTCTTGCGAAGATGCCTGGCTGGTCGCCGCCTCGATGATCCCGGTCACCCAGCGATTAAAGTTTCTGGTCGCGCTGCGTCCAAGCGTTACCTCGCCAACGGTTGCCGCACGTCAGGCTGCAACGCTCGACAGACTCTCAAATGGCCGGGCGTTATTTAACCTGGTGACCGGCAGCGATCCACAGGAACTGGCAGGCGACGGCGTGTTCCTCGATCACACCGAGCGCTATGAAGCCTCTGCTGAATTTACTCAGGTCTGGCGGCGCTTGCTGCAAGGTGAAACGGTGGATTTCAACGGCAAACATATTCACGTTCGCGGCGCGAAGCTGTTTTTCCCTCCCGTACAACAACCCCAACCACCGCTTTATTTCGGCGGCTCGTCTGATGTCGCACAAGATCTTGCTGCAGAACAGGTTGATCTCTACCTGACCTGGGGCGAGCCGCCCGAACAGGTGAAAGCGAAGATTGAACAGGTGCGGGCCAAAGCAGCGGCGCTCGGGCGCAAGATCCGCTTCGGTATTCGTCTGCATGTGATCGTACGAGAGACAACGCACGAGGCATGGCAGGCAGCGGATCGTCTGATAGCCCATCTGGATGACGACACCATCGCCAAAGCCCAGGCCGCCTTCTCAAAAACGGATTCGGTTGGTCAGCAGCGAATGGCTGCACTGCACAACGGTAAACGCGACAAACTGGAAATTAGCACGAACCTGTGGGCAGGGGTAGGACTGGTACGCGGTGGCGCAGGGACCGCACTGGTTGGAGACGGTCCTACGGTCGCAGCACGTATTAACGAGTATGCCGCGCTGGGCATCGACAGCTTTGTGCTGTCCGGCTATCCGCATCTGGAAGAAGCGTACAGGGTTGGTGAGCTGCTGTTCCCGCATCTGGATGTCGCGATACCAGAAATTCCGCAACCGCAGCGCCTGCAACAGCAAGGAGAAGCAGTTGCAAACGAATTCATCCCGCGCAAAGTCGCACAAAGCTAAGGAGCGGCTAATGGCAACGACGAAAAACAGATGGTTATTGCGCCTCGCGCCCTGGTTTTTACCGGTAGGTCTGGTGGCGCTCTGGCAGCTCGCATCATCAATGGGCTGGCTGTCCAACCGCATACTACCCTCTCCGGAGGGTGTTATCGAAGCCTTCTGGACGCTTTCCGCCAGCGGCGAGCTTTGGCAGCATCTGGCCATCAGTTCCTGGCGCGCGCTGATCGGATTCTCCATCGGTGGATCGATTGGCCTGACGCTGGGACTGATCAGCGGTCTTTCGCGTTGGGGAGAACGCTTGCTGGATACCTCGGTGCAGATGCTGCGTAACGTACCGCATCTGGCGCTGATCCCGCTGGTGATTTTGTGGTTCGGCATTGATGAATCCGCCAAGATCTTTCTCGTTGCGTTGGGCACGCTGTTCCCGATTTACATCAACACCTGGCATGGGATCCGTAATATCGATCGTGGGCTGGTAGAGATGGCGCGCAGCTATGGGTTGTCCGGCTTTTCACTGTTTGTTCATGTCATCCTCCCTGGCGCCCTGCCCTCCATTATGGTCGGCGTGCGTTTCGCTCTCGGGCTGATGTGGCTGACGCTTATCGTCGCAGAAACCATTTCAGCCAATGCCGGTATTGGCTACCTGGCGATGAACGCCCGCGAATTTCTGCAAACCGATGTGGTCGTGGTGGCCATTATTCTCTACGCCTTACTCGGCAAACTTGCCGACGTCAGCGCCCAATTGCTGGAGCGAGTCTGGCTGCGCTGGCACCCGGCTTACCATATAAAGGAGGCTACCGTATGAATACCGCTCGCTTGAACCAGGGTACGCCGCTGTTGCTGAGCGCCGTGACAAAGCAATACGCCGCCAATACGGTGCTCAATCAGTTAGATTTGCATATACAGGCCGGGCAGTTCGTTGCCGTGGTTGGCCGCAGCGGTGGTGGTAAAAGCACGTTGCTGCGTCTGCTGGCAGGGTTGGAGTCGCCCACCTCAGGCGCATTACTTGCCGGAACCACCCCACTGGCGGAAATTCAGGATGATACGCGTATGATGTTTCAGGATGCGCGTCTGCTGCCATGGAAGACGGTTATCGATAACGTCGGTCTGGGTCTGAAAGGTCACTGGCACAATGCGGCCCGAGATGCGCTGGCCGCCGTTGGACTGGAGAATCGTGCTCAGGAGTGGCCCGCAGCGCTTTCTGGCGGACAAAAACAGCGCGTGGCCCTGGCCCGGGCATTAATTCATCGCCCTGGTCTGCTGCTGCTGGATGAACCCCTCGGCGCACTGGATGCCTTAACCCGCCTTGAAATGCAGGAGCTGATCGTCTCTTTATGGCAAGAGCACGGCTTTACCGTACTGTTGGTCACCCATGACGTCAGCGAAGCGGTAGCAATGGCCGATCGCGTTTTGCTGATTGAAGACGGAAAAATCGGGCTGGATTTAACGGTGGATATTGCACGACCTCGCCGGATTGGTTCCGTGCGTCTGACAGAACTGGAAGCCGAGGTGTTGAACCGGGTGATGCAGCGCAGCGACAATGAAGTTCAGCTACGCAAGCAAGGTTAAAAATGCCGGATGGCGCTACCGCTTATCCGGCCTACGCGTGAATGGTAGGCCGGACCCATCCGGCAATATTATCAGGCTAACGCTTTAGAGATCTTTTCGAACAGATCGCCTGACAGATTCTCCAGACCTTTCAGCTGTTCCAGCGCCGCACGCATCTTCGCCTGACGTTTTGCATCATAACGTTTTAAGCGAATCAGCGGCTCAATCAGGCGTGACGCCACCTGCGGGTTACGGCTGTTGAGCTCAGTCAGCATGTCAACCAGGAACTGATAACCGCTACCATCTTCCGCATGGAATGCTGCCGGGTTGCTGCCCGCGAAGGCACCGATCAGCGAACGGATGCGGTTTGGGTTACTCATGCTAAAAGAGCGATGCTTCAACAGGCCGCGTACCGTTTCCAGCACGTTTCTAGCCGGGCTGGTGGATTGCAGGATAAACCATTTATCCATCACCAGACCGTCATGGTGCCACTTATTGTCATACTCCTGCATCAACGCGTCACGACAAGGAAGCTGCGCCGCGACTGCCGCGGATAGCGCCGCAAGCGCATCGGTCATATTGTTCGCTTCACGGTACTGCTTGCTTACCAGCGTGTCAGCCAGATGGGTTTCGCCAAAGGCCAGGAAACGCAGGCAGGCGTTACGCAGCGTACGCTTGCCAATATCGGCATGCTCAACGCGGTACTCATCAAGATGATTAGCGTTATAGATGGCGAGGAATTCATCCGCCAGCTCGGCCGCCAGCGTGCGGGTTAACGCTTTGCGTACTTCGGTTATCGCCACCGGATCAATGATGTCGAACAGTTCGGCAATTTCATTTACTGAAGGCAGCGTCAGGATCTCTGCCGCCAGCGCCGGATCGATTTTCTCATCCAGCAAAACTGCGCGGAATGCATCGGCCACGTGTACCGGCAGCGACAGCGGTTGTCCCTGCTGATGGCGAGCAACGTTGAGCTTAATGTAGGTCGCCAGCAGGCTTTGCGCCGCGTCCCAACGAGAGAAATCATTACGCGCGTGACGCATCAGGAAGGTCAGTTGCTGATCGCTCCATTTATATTCCAGTTTTACCGGCGCGGAGAATTCGCACAGCAATGCCGGAACCGGCTGGAAGTAGACGTTATCAAAGACAAACGTCTGCTCTGCCTGGGTGACGTTGAGTACGGAATTCACCGGGTGCCCGCCTTTTTGTAGCGGGATCACTTTCCCTTCGTTGTCATACAACTCGAGAGCGAATGGAATATGCAGCGGTTGTTTTTCAGCCTGATCCGGCGTGGCCGGCGTGCGCTGGCTAATGGTCAGCGTGTACTGTTCAGTTGATGGGTTATAGTCATCACGCACGGTCAGAATCGGCGTACCGGACTGACTGTACCAGCGGCGGAAATGGGAGAGATCAACGTTAGACGCATCTTCCATCGCCTGCACAAAATCATCACAGGTTGCAGCGCTACCGTCGTGACGCTCAAAGTACAGCTGCATCCCTTTCTGGAAGTTAGCCTCACCCAGCAGGGTGTGGATCATACGAATCACTTCCGCACCCTTCTCGTACACGGTCAGGGTATAGAAGTTGTTCATTTCGATGACCATATCCGGGCGGATAGGATGCGCCATCGGGCTGGCGTCCTCAGCAAACTGCAGGCCGCGCATGGTACGCACATTGCTGATGCGGTTTACCGCACGTGAACCGAGATCGGAACTGAACTCCTGATCGCGGAACACAGTTAAACCCTCTTTCAGGCTCAACTGGAACCAGTCGCGACAGGTCACGCGGTTGCCGGTCCAGTTATGGAAATATTCGTGACCGATGACGCGCTCAATATCGAGGTAATCTTTGTCGGTGGCGGTATCGGTACGCGCCAGCACGTATTTGGAGTTAAAGATGTTCAGACCTTTATTCTCCATCGCGCCCATGTTGAAGAAATCCACAGCGACAATCATATAGATGTCGAGGTCATACTCGAGGCCAAAGCGCTCTTCATCCCATTTCATGGAGTTTTTCAGCGAGGTCATCGCCCATGGCGCGCGGTCCAGGTTACCGCGATCGACGTACAGTTCCAGTGCCACTTCACGCCCTGAGCGGGTAGTAAAAGTATCGCGCAGGACGTCAAAATCACCGGCCACCAGCGCAAATAAATAGCACGGTTTCGGGAATGGATCCTGCCACTGAACCCAGTGGCGACCATTTTCCAGTTCACCCTGCGCCACGCGGTTACCGTTGGAGAGCAGGAACGGATATTGCGTTTTATCGGCGATTATTTTGGTAGTAAAACGCGCCAGCACCTCCGGGCGATCAAGATACCAGGTAATATGGCGGAAACCTTCTGCTTCGCACTGGGTACACAGCGCATCGCCTGACTTGTACAGCCCTTCCAGCGCGGTATTCGCCGCTGGGCTAATTTCATTCACGATACGCAGCGTAAAACGTTCCGGCAGTTGATTGATGACCAGAGCGCCCTCTTCTTCTCTATACTCTGTCCACAGCTCGTCGTTTACGTGGATCGACACCAGGGTCAGATCTTCGCCATTCAGGCGCAGGGGCGCGTCGGACGCGCCATGACGGACAACCTGGCTCACTGCGGTGACCACGGTTTTTTCAGCATCCAGGTCAAAGGTCAAATCAATATCAGTAATCTGGTAATCCGGCGCACGATAGTCGTGACGGTATTTGGCTTGTGGCTGTTGTGTCATAAAAAAACCTTTAGCATCTTTAATAGAGTCTCGGCTTCAGTCTATTCCTGTTGCGTAAATCGCGCTACGCAGAATGTTCATCTTTTCAGGCACAAACACCCTTTTTGCTACATTTTTATAACACGTGGCACGAATTGCCCTCGACCAGAAAGAGAGCTTATGGTGTGATCGGGGTTCAATAAATCGCTAAACAGGGTATACTCCAGCGGTTTTCTTAGTTGTTTATTGTACTAAACGCTCCCGTGAGAGGATGCTACTGCGCACCTATGACACAATTCGCTTCTCCTGTTCTGCACTCGCTGCTGGATACAGACGCTTATAAGTTGCATATGCAGCAAGCCGTTTTTCACCACTACTATGACGTACAAGTAGCGGCTGAATTTCGTTGCCGTGGCGATGACCTGCTCGGTATTTATGCCGATTCTATTCGTGAGCAGGTGAATGCTATGCAGCACCTGCGACTGCAGGAGGATGAGTACCAGTGGCTCTCCGGCCTGCCTTTCTTTAAAGCTGATTACCTCACCTGGTTACGTGATTTCCGCTATAACCCGGAACAGGTTTGCGTCACCAATGATAACGGTAAGCTAAACATCCGCTTAACCGGTCCGTGGCGTGAAGTGATCATGTGGGAAGTCCCGCTGTTAGCGGTGATTAGCGAACTGGTACACCGTTACCGCTCACCTGAATCAGGCGTCCCGCAGGCACTCGATGAGCTGGAAAGCAAACTAGTAGAATTCTCTGCTTTAACGAAAGATGTCGATATGTCCCGCTTCCATTTGATGGATTTCGGTACGCGTCGTCGTTTTTCGCGCGAAGTACAGCAGGCTATCGTTAAACGCCTGCAGCAAGAGCCCTGGTTTGTCGGCACCAGTAACTACGATCTGGCCCGCCGTCTGTCATTAACCCCAATGGGTACGCAGGCGCATGAGTGGTTCCAGGCTCATCAGCAAATCAGTCCTGAACTTGCCACCAGCCAACGTGTTGCCCTGGCCGCTTGGTTAAATGAGTATCCTGATCAACTCGGCATTGCATTGACCGATTGCATCACCATGGACGCATTTTTACGCGACTTTGGCGTTGAGTTTGCGACCCGCTACCAGGGATTACGCCATGACTCAGGCGATCCGGTGGAATGGGGTGAAAAAGCCATCGCCCATTATGAAAAACTGGGTATTGATCCGCTGAGCAAAACGCTGGTCTTTTCAGATAACCTCGATCTGAAAAAAGCGATTGAACTCTACCGCCACTTCTCTTCCCGCGTACAGTTGAGTTTTGGTATTGGGACACGGCTAACATGCGACATTCCACAGGTTAAGCCGCTTAATATCGTAATTAAGCTGGTGGAATGTAACGGCAAACCAGTGGCGAAGTTATCTGACAGCCCGGGTAAAACCATCTGCCACGATAAAGCATTTGTTCGTGCACTGCGCAAAGCCTTCGATCTCCCGCATATTAAAAAAGCCAGTTAATCCTTCCAGGGAGCCATTTTGGCTCCCTTATTCGCGTTTATTTCCGAAATCTTTCACTCCAGCTACGAATTCTGCTTGTCTGATTGCAGATGCCAGGTAACATAGGTATCCCCCCCATTATGGGTGGACATGTGTTTATATATCCGACTATTAACAGAGAGAATATTATGAGCGTTGTGCCTGTAGCCGACGTACTCCAGGGCCGCGTAGCCGTTGACAGCGAAGTCACCGTGCGCGGATGGGTGCGTACCCGCCGAGATTCAAAAGCTGGCATCTCCTTCCTCGCCGTTTATGACGGTTCCTGCTTTGATCCTGTACAGGCCGTCATCAATAATTCTCTGCCCAATTACAATCAGGACGTACTGCACCTGACGACGGGTTGTTCAGTTATCGTAACGGGTAAAGTCGTTGCATCACCTGGACAAGGACAGAGCTTTGAAATTCAGGCCACTGAAGTTGAAGTCGCGGGCTGGGTTGAAGATCCTGATACCTACCCAATGGCGGCTAAGCGTCACAGCATCGAGTATCTGCGTGAAGTGGCGCATATGCGTCCGCGCACCAATATGATTGGTGCGGTAGCGCGCGTACGTCATACGCTGGCGCAAGCGCTGCATCGCTTCTTCCACGAGCAGGGTTTCTTTTGGGTATCGACTCCGCTGATCACCGCTTCCGATACGGAAGGTGCCGGTGAAATGTTCCGTGTTTCTACGCTGGATCTGGAAAACCTGCCGCGTAACGATCAGGGTAAAGTCGATTTCGATAAAGACTTCTTTGGTAAGGAAGCGTTCCTGACCGTTTCCGGTCAGTTGAACGGTGAAACCTACGCCTGCGCTCTGTCCAAAATTTATACCTTTGGCCCGACGTTCCGTGCAGAAAACTCTAACACCAGTCGTCACCTGGCAGAGTTCTGGATGCTGGAACCAGAAGTGGCGTTCGCTGACCTGAACGATGTTGCAGGCCTGGCTGAAGCGATGCTGAAATACGCGTTCAAAGCCGTACTGGCAGAGCGTGCGGATGATATGAAATTCTTCGCTGAACGTGTCGACAAGGACGCGATTTCACGCCTGGAACGTTTCATTGACGCTGACTTCGCGCAGGTGGATTACACCGACGCGGTAAGCATTCTGGAAAAATGCGGCAAACAGTTTGAAAACCCGGTTTACTGGGGTGTGGATCTGTCTTCCGAGCATGAACGTTATCTTGCTGAAGAGCACTTTAAAGCGCCGGTGGTGGTGAAAAACTACCCGAAAGATATCAAAGCGTTTTATATGCGCCTTAACGAAGACGGTAAAACCGTTGCTGCAATGGACGTTCTGGCTCCTGGAATCGGCGAAATCATCGGTGGTTCTCAGCGTGAAGAGCGTCTGGACGTGCTGGATGCCCGTATGCTGGAAATGGGTCTGAACAAAGAGGATTACTGGTGGTATCGCGACCTGCGTCGCTACGGTACCGTTCCGCATTCCGGCTTCGGATTGGGCTTCGAGCGTCTGATCGCTTACGTCACCGGCGTGCAAAACGTCCGTGATGTTATTCCGTTCCCGCGTACTCCGCGTAACGCTACCTTCTAAACGTGCGTTATTGTTTCAAAGGCCAGCATTGCTGGCCTTTTTTATACCCTTTTCATATTATCTGGATACCCATCTCACGTTAAACACAACCATTCAATCCCCTCCACCTGTTACGTAATATTTCATCGCAATACATTTGCACAAAAAATAACCAGTAATTTTATTGTGGATTAGCATTTTCTGATTAAATAGTACATTTTTTAGCCTTTCGCACGGCACTCCAGACGTCCAAAAATCGTTATCTGTAAAATCCAAACTTTCCGGTATTACGGAGAAAAAATAACCTTAGCAAAATTAAATATAAGAAAATCATATAAATAGAAATAAAAACGAGAATTTTCAGCTCAGGGGTATCCGAAGTTTGACGCTGTTCACAAAGTTGCACAAAAATAACATTTTGTTACACATTTTTTCTTTTTGAAACCAAATCTTTATATTTGTAGCACTTTGACGGTAGCGAAACGGTAGTTTGAATGGAAAGATGCCTGTCAGACACATAAAGACACCAAACTCTCATCAATAGTTCCGTAAATTTTCATTGACGGAATTTATTGGCGGCAGTGGCAGGTGTCATATAAAAACCGATGAGGGTAATAAATAATGATGAAGCGCAATATTCTGGCAGTGGTTATCCCTGCTCTGCTGGTAGCCGGGGCAGCTAACGCTGCAGAAGTTTACAACAAAGATGGTAACAAGCTGGATATCTACGGTAAAACCGTTGGTCTGCATTATTTTTCTGACAGCGCTGCTGACGATGGCGATCAGACTTATGCTCGTCTTGGTTTCAAAGGGGAAACTCAGATTAACTCCGAGCTGTCCGGTTACGGTCAGTGGGAATACAACTTTGCCGGTAACAACTCTGAAGGCGGCAGTGACGCTCAGAACGGCAACAAAACCCGTCTGGCATTTGCTGGTCTGAAATATGCCGATCTGGGTTCTTTCGACTACGGTCGTAACTACGGTATCGTTTACGATGCTCTGGGTTACACCGATATGCTGCCAGAATTTGGTGGTGATACCGCATACAGCGACAACTTCTTCGTTGGTCGTGTTGGTGGTGTTGCAACCTACCGTAACTCCAACTTCTTCGGTCTGGTTGACGGTCTGAACTTCGGTATCCAGTATCTGGGTAAAAACGAACGTGATGGCAATACCGGTCGCTCTAACGGCGACGGCGTTGGCGGTTCTGTAAGCTACGAAATGGATGGTTTCGGTATCGTGGGTGCTTACGGCGCAGCTGACCGCACCAACGCGCAGGAAAACTCTTTCTACGGCAATGGCGGTAAAAAAGCTGAGCAGTGGGCGACCGGCGTGAAATACGATGCTAACAACATCTACCTGGCAGCGAACTACGGTGAAACCCGTAACGCGACCCGCATCTCAGGTGCTGGTAACAGCGGTTTTGCGAACAAAACTGAAGACGTATTCGTCGTTGCTCAGTACCAGTTCGATTTCGGCCTGCGTCCGTCCCTCTCCTACAACAAGTCTAAAGCGAAAGACGTAGAAGGTATCGGTGATGTGGATCTGGTCGATTACTTCGAAGTAGGTGCGACCTACTATTTCAACAAAAACATGTCCACCTATGTTGACTACAAGATTAACCAAATCGATTCTGACAACAAACTGGGCGTGAACTCTGACGACATCGTTGCAGTTGGTATCGTTTACCAGTTCTAATAGCAGACCTCTTTGTTAAATGCCTTAAAAACAGGACTTCGGTCCTGTTTTTTTATATCTGCCAGCGGATTCTTGCATCTTAAAAAAACACCTCAGCTTTTCGTCAGTAACGGTTGGCATTTTGTAAATCTACCGTTAACCTGATAGCGGACTTCCCTTCTGTAATCACTATGGAACCTCGTCATGTTTGAGAACATTACCGCCGCTCCTGCCGACCCCATTTTGGGTCTGGCTGATTTGTTTCGTGCCGATGACCGCCCTGGAAAAATAAACCTCGGGATCGGTGTATATAAAGATGAGACAGGCAAAACGCCGGTGCTGACCAGCGTTAAAAAAGCCGAGCAATATATACTGGAAAATGAAACCACCAAAAACTATCTTGGCATTGACGGTATTCCAGAGTTTGGTCGTTGTACTCAGGAATTACTGTTTGGTAAAACGAGTTCGCTTATCAACGATAAACGCGCACGTACAGCACAGACCCCTGGCGGCACTGGCGCACTTCGCGTGGCAGCTGATTTTCTCGCAAGAAATACGTCGGCTAAACGCGTATGGGTGAGCAACCCAAGCTGGCCGAACCATAAGAGCGTCTTTAACTCTGCCGGTCTGGAAGTTCGTGAATACAACTATTACGATGCGGCGAACCACTCATTAGACTTTGATGCGCTGCTGGCCAGCCTCAGCGAAGCTCAGGCTGGCGATGTGGTACTGTTCCACGGCTGCTGTCATAACCCAACCGGTATCGATCCTACGCTTGAGCAGTGGCAAACGCTGGCTCAGCTTTCTGTCGAGAAAGGATGGTTGCCGCTGTTTGACTTCGCATACCAGGGCTTTGCCCGCGGTCTGGAAGAAGATGCAGAAGGTCTGCGCGCATTCGCCGCGCTGCACAAAGAGCTGATCGTTGCCAGTTCCTACTCCAAGAACTTTGGTCTGTACAATGAGCGCGTAGGTGCCTGTACGCTGGTTGCTGCTGATGCTGAAACCGTCGACCGTGCGTTTAGTCAGATGAAATCAACCATTCGCGCTAACTATTCCAACCCGCCAGCACACGGCGCATCCGTAGTTGCCACGATTCTGAGCAATGACGCGCTGCGTGCCATCTGGGAACAGGAACTGACCGATATGCGCCAACGCATTCAGCGCATGCGTTTACTGTTCGTGAATACGCTGCAGGAGAAAGGTGCGAACCGCGACTTCAGCTTTATCATCAAACAGAACGGCATGTTCTCATTCAGCGGCCTGACAAAAGAGCAGGTTCTGCGTCTGCGTGAAGAGTTTGGTGTCTACGCTGTCGCTTCCGGACGTGTAAACGTAGCTGGAATGACGCCAGATAACATGGCACCGCTGTGCGAAGCGATTGTCGCAGTACTGTAATCTATCGCGTACAAAAAAGGCCGCAATAGCGGCCTTTTTATTTATCTGCGGTATTACCAGACAGGCATTTCGTCCTGCAGGAACGGGTTATGAAGCCGTTCGTTACCCAGCGTAGAAAGTGGGCCGTGACCCGGAATAAACGTCACGTCATCGCCCAGCGGCAACAGTTTACGTTTAATCGAATCGATCAGTTGGCTGTGATCTCCGCGCGGAAAATCGCTGCGCCCTACGCCACCTTTGAAAATCACGTCACCCGAAATCAGTAACTTTGATTGCTCATCAAAGAAGACCACATGTCCCGGTGTATGACCCGGACAATGCAACACCTGCAACGTCACGTTGCCAACGCTGACCCGATCACCTTCGTTCAACCAGCGATCGGGCGTCAGCGGCTCACAATCGCCCAGGCCAAACATGCGGCTCTGCGCAGGGAGACCCTGTAGCCAGAACTCATCTTCTTTTTCCGGACCAATAACCGGTACACTATAATGCTGTGCCAGTTCAGTTGCCGCCCCAACATGATCAAGATGACCGTGAGTAAGCAGGATCTGCATTAGCGTCAGACCGCTGGCATCCACTTCCTGTTTGATTTTCTCGGCATCGCCGCCGGGATCGACCAACGCGGCCAGACGAGTCTGCTCACACCAGATTAGCGAGCAGTTCTGGGCGAATGCAGTGACCGGAATAATACGATAGTTCATACAGCTCCTGTTTCATTAAGCTTATGGATCACCAGTGCCGTGCAGGGCCGGTGTCAATATGCACAAAGTTACTGCTGGGGTAGTATCCTACACCACCTGCGCGCATAGATAACGCAGCTTTGCGAATATTACTTAATGCGATGCCTTCAATATGGAAATCCATGGCCTGCCCTTTGGTGTGGTAGCTTTTCTTGGCCACACCGCGACTGCGCGCACGTAGTTCATTATTGGTATCGACGGAACGATAACCGGAGATCAGCTGTACGGGTTTACGCGTACCCAGCAGGCCCTGCAGACGGAAGAGTTGATCAAACAGTCCGGGGTCAATGGATTTCACTTTATTGGCCCGAAAATCACGGAAAAAGTGGTTAAGTTTTGCTAATTCGTCCTGAATATAGCCCCTGCCATCAAAAAACTCTGCTTTTATTGACTCACCGGTATGCAGGTTATTCAGAGTCAATATACGCGGACGTGGGGTAGAGAGTGTTGCAAACGCAGGCGTAGGCAGGATGGCAGCGCCGAGGGCAATACCACCAAGCGCCAGCAGTTTGCGGCGATTAGCGTCAAATTTGTCCATGGTATTAAGGTCTACAAGGTCAATGTTATCGTATGTATGCTCTAGCGCACGCGGGAAACCTTATCTGGCTAAGTAGTCCACGTCAAGGCTCCCAACCCCAGGAAATACGGGGCTCACAGCCATTTTGCCCCGTTTCCAGCATAACTTACGACAATCATTTTCCTCGAACTGCTTCATTTATCTGATTAATTGCTCGGCTTTTGACACAATTTGTGCGCTGGATCGCGCTGTCAGATCGTAATTGTAAATATCTGTACGATACTGCGTGCGACCATCCGGGCCAACAAATGCGGTCAGATAGTAGAGGTTGACCGGAATATTCTGGCGAATATTCACGTACCGCGTATCCCCTTGCTTCAGGACATCCGAGATGCGGGTATCATTCCAACCCGCGTCCTGTAGCAGCATATTCGCCAGCTCAGATGCCTTATTCACACGCACACAGCCGGAACTTAACGCCCGCGTATCTTTCTGGAACAGATTGTGGTTCGGCGTATCGTGCAGATAAATAGCGTCCGAACTCGGCATATTGAATTTATAGCGTCCGAGCGAGTTACGTGCGCCCGGAGCCTGCTGAAAGCGGAACGGCAGATTGGACGCAGTGATGGTGGCCCAGTCAACCTGCCACGGATCTATCGTCTCTTTACTGTTCCAGCCGCGCATTACGGTATAGCCGTGACGTTCAAGATACCCCGGATCATTCCATAACTTAGGCAGAATATCTTTTCGGGCCAGCGTCGGTGGAACGTTCCACGGTGGGTTAACGACCACGTTATTCAGCGCACTACTCATCATCGGCGTTTTGCGATCTGGACGCCCGACAATAACGCGCGAGGCCAGCACCTGATTTCCATTCTGATAATAAACCAGCGAATAGGCAGGAATGTTCACCATGATACCGGTAGACAGCTCACTCGGCAGCAGGCGCAAGCGCTGAATATTTAACGCCAGCACGCCCGCACGCTGAGCAGGCGTTACGTTCAGCCAGTCACGCGTGGCAGGGCCAATCGCGCCATCAGCCCCAAGCCCTTGCCACGTCTGAAAACGCTTTACCGCATCGACAAGTTCACGATCGTAAGCGCTACGTCCTTCTTTAGCAGATGTACTGACGGCGGACTCCAGCATTCCCGTACGGCGCAAAATTTCACGCAGCGCGGGGATGTCGTTACTCCACTCTCCCGGACGCAGCGTCGCGGTACTGGTGAGCTGAGGCCAGGGCCGCGTATCGCTCACCAGCTTGAGTAGTGATTCATGCATTGCGGCGTACTGCGGATGCTGAGGCGGCAGGCTGGCAACAAACGAAGTTAGTTGACCGTTATCCAGTGCGACCTGCCACTGGTTGATGACAGAAATCGGCGGCGTTGTTAGCGCATAGGGCTTATCGCTATAAAGCCAGCGATTACCTTTGACAGGGATATTAGCAATAAAGTGCAGGTATCCCAACATCGCATCAGAGAGCACGATATCTCGCGCCTGGCCGGACACTGCCGGATCAGTCAGAAGTGCAACCCAGGTAGTAAACTGCGGCTGAAAGCCAGCAATCGCGACCTCGGCCAACTGTTGTTGAAAGGCCTTTACCGCATCACGATTTTCCCACATCGGCTTCATTTCACGTGCGGCATACAGCAATTCCAGCTGGCTCATATACACTGGCGTGAAGCCCGCTGGAAGTTGAGATTGTAATTCGGCGCGGGCTTGATCAACTGACACGCCCTGCGGTAACGGTTGAATCCCCGCCATAATAGCCGTCGCGGAAGATTGTACCTGCGGCTGCGATAATGCTGTTGGCTGTTCACTGACGCTCGCGGAGCTATCGCCAGGGATCATTTCAGGCTCATCGGCCTGCGCATTGAACAGTGGAGCGAATGTTACGGCCAGGCACAAACTGATTGCCGACAGCCGACGACCACACATTTTATTAAGCAACATCCCTTGCCCCCTGTTTTCTTTATCATACTCTATAGCCAGGCACCATAAATCGGGTGTGCAACGCCTGTAGACGCCAATACAACTGAAGTATGACGAGTAAGCCTGCATACCCGTCAGGCTTATCTTCAGTATATAAACTTCGCCAATGTTTTACCTGGTATAATGTAAAGAAGTTAAAAGAAATTGCACCTGCAATTGAGACTTTTCGGAAAAGAAGAAAGGCGGTCAAATGACCGCCTTTCTATTTAGCTTGCCTGCGAGGAGGCATCTTCAGTCCCCGGCAGTGGTTCCGGTAACTGAGGCGCAAATCCGCGCAGCCCCACCACATGAACGTGCTCGGTGTTCTGGAAGACTTTACGCACCAGTTTGTAGGTCGTGCCTTTCTCTGGGCTGATGTTTTCCGGCGCAGCGATAATCAGCTGCATCTGCAAACGCTCACACAGCTCAAACAGAGTCGCAATAGAACGCGCATCGAGTCGTGCTGCTTCATCAAGGAACAGCAGGCGGCAAGGAGAGATGTCTTTCCCGCGCAATCTGCGACCTTCATCTTCCCAGCTTTGCACCACCATCACCAGAATAGACATCCCGGTCCCGATCGCTTCACCCGTTGACAGCGCGCCAGATTCAGCACGCAGCCAGCCGTCAGAACCACGGTTAACCTCAACTTCCATTTCCAGATAGTTACGATAGTCCAGCAGCTCTTCACCAATGGTTTGCGGCGTGCGTTGCCCCATGTCGATCTGCGGATTCAGGCGCTGATACAGCTTCGCCAGCGCTTCTGAGAAGGTCAGGCGATTGCTGTTAAACAGATCCTGATGCTGCTCATGCTGCTCTGAAAGTACGTCCAGCAAGGTAGCATGCGTTTCACGCACATTGACGTTCAGGCGAACGCTGTTAACCTGGCCAAACGACACACTTTGCAGCCCCTGGTTCAGCATGCGAATACGGTTCTGTTCACGCTGAATGGTCTTACGAATAATGTTCGCCACGCTGCGTGAGCTGATCGCCAGTTTCTGTTCACGAGAGGTTAACTCTTCCGTCAGACGGCTCAGCTCAATCTCCATCTGTTCGATGGCTTCAACCGGATCGTCGGTACGGATAATATCCTGGCGAATACGTTCACGCAGATGCTGGTAAACCGCGACGAAGAACTGGATTTTGCGCTCTGGGCGTTTTGGATCTTCAGACATACGCAACACATCGCGCAGGTGTTCGTTATCCGCAACCGCCAGACGTAGCGCACCGAGCGCCTTATCCGACATCGAACGCAGTTCGTCACCAGAAAGATAGGCCAACTCGCGACGGTGCAGACGACGTTCCACACCGTTATCTTTCACCATCCGCATGACTGCACACCAGCCGGCTTTGGCGGTGACTACCTGCTCACGCATTTCATGATAATCACGTTCCAGCTTGCGCAGTCTGCGGGTCAGGTTTTCCATCTCCGCTTCGCAGAAGGTCAGTGCTTTCTCAAGTTGGTTGCGGCGTGCACGGTTGTTGCTGAGCTGCGCATGCAGTTCGTCACGACGGATACGCGCGCGCTCTTCGGCACCGCTGTCCGCACGGACACCAATATCCTGCAGTTCACGTTGTAAATCGTTAAGCAGCTCTTTTTTGGTGTCATAAGAGCTTTTTAGCGATGCCATGACCTGGTTGTACTGGCTTAACTGTGCAGCATGACTGCGCAGCGCCTCACGAGCGCGGGTACGTTCGGCTTCCGCCTGTTCCAGGCGTTCACGCAATTTTTCGTTCAGATCGCTATTACCGCTCAGCATTTCGGCTGAGTCGGAATAACTAAAGTGCGCCCGACGCTGTACGACTTCAGTCAGCGCAAAAGCCTGCTGACGTGCGTCGCGCTGCATCTGCTGGGAATACGTATAGTCTTCCTTCAGCTGTTCAAACTGCTCAGGGTCATTTTGCAGAACTGAAACGATAGGTTCCAGTTTCGCCAACTGATTGCCATGTTGCTGTACAAAACGCGCGGCTTCCTGAGCTTCATCCAGACGCTCGCGAATTTCGTCCACGCGATCGGCCAGCGTGTCATCTGCCAGCAGATTCAAGCGAGGCAGCAGGCGGTTCAGCGCGGAGACGCCCTCTTTCGCCTGTTCAAACTGCATACGGCTTTGCTGATTATCATTTTCATGATTGGTCAGCGCACGTTCCAGTTCAACGCGACGGCTATTCAGTTGGCGAATTTCCGCTTCTGGATCGGCTTCAAACGCCACCGACAGATGGCTGCCGATAAAGCGGCTGAACGCCTGATGCAGACGCTGGGTTTTCTGGACATCAAAGGAGAGCGTGGCGAAACGTTCAGACAGCCCTTCACGCTCGGCATGCAGGGTTTCGATACGGCTTTCGCGCGCGGCACGACCAAAAATAGGTACCTTCGGGAAGCGGGAATAACGCCATTGACGCTCGGCGGTTTTCACCACCACCGCATTTTCCAGTTCATCAACGCTGAAGACGCTATCATCAAACGACTGCGGATCCCCTTCGATGAAATAGAGATCTTCCGGGCAATCCGTCAGCCCTTCAAGCTGTTCGGTAATTAGTGATAGATCTGGTACCACGATGGCATGGCGCGAAGGACCATACAGCGCAGAGAAGTACGGGGCATCTTCAAGGCTAACGTCATCATAAATTTCTGACAGCAGCACGCCGCCAAAGCGTTCCGCCAGCGCGTTCAGACGCTGATCTTCCGCCCCGCCCGGCTGACTTAAACGTTCAATCTCTTCATCAACCGCATTTTTACGTGCACCGACTTCATCACGCTCAACAATGGCCTCACGCTCGCGCTCCAGCAATTGTTGCAGATACTCGGTCACATCCTGGCTGGAGGTAAACTCTTCGCCACACTGCTCGCTAAGCTGATTCAGGCTATTTTGCGCAGCCAGCCAGACAGGTGCCCGCTTCATCAAATGCTGAATACGGGATTGTAGCTGTTCCTGTTCCTGACGCAGCGTCATACGCTGTTCGCTGGCAGACGAGACGCTGTCCGACAAGGCGGCGATGCGCGCTTCCAGTTCCTGGTGCAGCGCTTCCAGCTCATCGATATCAAACTGTTTACCCTGACGCTTGCAGAATTCGGCCAGCAGACGCTCGGCATCCTGCTGTTCGCGCAGACGCTGCTCCAGTTCGCTCAGTCGCATACGCAATGGCTGAACCTGTTCCGCCAGGTGGCGCTGTTCAACGCCTTCGCGCAGCAGTTCACGCGCCACGCTCCAGGCTTCACTACGTGCCAGCGGGCCGTTGATAGCCGCCACCAGCTGATAAGCCTGTTCGAACTGGCTATGCGCGGTTTGCGCCACGCTCATTTTTTGTTCAAGCGTTAGCAGCTTTTCAGTGGCTTCCTGCTCTTTGGCCTGGAAAGTCTCCAGCCATTCGGCGGCGCTGTCGGCTGTCAGATCCGGTAGGTGGCAGAGCTCTTTCGCCCGATTTAGGGCCTGGATCGCCTGGGTATACTGGATGGCTCGCGTCTGCTGGACGTCCAGCGCCTGCTGGTAATCGGCAAGCTGGCTTTTCAGCTCATCCACTTCCAGTTCGGCGGCTTCCGCGCGGGCTTCGTTTTCATCCTGGCGGTCAACGGCTTCCGCAACCACCTCATTTTGTTCTTCAAGACGGATCTGCAGTTCTTCGAGATCCGCTTCGTAGCGTTCAATTTTTTCCTGCTGACGCAGCGCGGTTTGCACCAGATTCAGGTGATCGCTCGCGGCCTGATAATCGGCTTCCAGATCGCCTTCGGCGCCGTTATGCTCGCCCAGTTCACGCGCCATATCCACGTGCTTGTACTGCTCTGCCGCCAGCTGCTTACGTGAGGTATACAGTTCACGACGATATTCCAGTGCTTTATCCAGATGGATACGACGTTCGTTGGCATGGCGCATATAATCCGCAGCCACATAGTTGGTCGCTTCGCTGATCAAATGCTTAAACAGGTCGCGGTCAGACTGGGTTACGCGAATCGCTTCAAGCGTCATGCGGTTTTCACGCAGCGCGGCTTCCATATCCTGGAACGCTTTACGGACGCCGCCGTTTTCCGGCAGCAGGTAGTCACGCAGTGAACGGGTAATGGCGCTGGAGATCCCGCCGTACAACGAGGCTTCAATCAGACGGTAGAATTTACTACGATCAGACGCGGAGCGCAGACGACGAGCAATGATGCCCAGATCGAACATCAGCGAATGATAATCGGTTATTGAGTTGAACTGCTTAAACTGCACACCTTCCATCTCATCAAGCTTCTCTTTCAGCTCAGGTAGAGACAGTACGCGCGCCTGGCGTTCGTTCAGCGTTTCCGTCACCAGTTGGGTTGGCTGTACCGACATCGGCAGCCCCTGAATGGCAAACGGTTTGATATCCACTTTGCGATCACGACCCGCAACCTGTTGCAGACGCACACCCACGACCACGCGCTGATGACGCGAGTTGAGGACGTCGAGCATTGAGTAACAGACCCCTGCTTTCAGCTTACCGTGCAGACCTTTATCACGTGAACCGCTGGTTGCACCAGCTTCGGTGGTGTTACGGAAATGCAGCAGGGTTAAGTCCGGAATGAGCGCCGTAACAAATGCCGCCATGGTGGTGGATTTACCCGCACCGTTACCACCGGACAGCGTGGTGACCAGCTCATCGAGATCAAACGTACGGGCAAAAAAACCATTCCAGTTAATCAGCGTAAGTGAGCGAAATTTACCGCGTTCAATCATTATTCTTCTTCTCCACTGTCCGGCTGATTCTCTTCGGGCTCATCGTTGAGCTGCAGACGGTTCTCGACCGCCATCGCTTCACCATCACGAATTAAGCGACGCTGTGCTTCACGCGGATCGTCACCGCTACGCACATCCGCGCCAAAGCGGAAGACAGATTCCGTAATACGGAATTTGCTGCTGTCGTGGCCCAGAAACCACACCATGCCTAAGCGGCGCAAACGGTTGAGCGAAGAACGCACTTTTTCCTGTAGCTTCTGGCGGTCAACGTCAGAACCGGTTGAACGGTTGTTCACCAGCTTCAGCAGTTTGGCTTCATCCGCCAGCGTTAACAGCTCGTCATACAGCTCTTGCTGGGTAAAAATCCCTTCGTTCGCCAGGCGTTCCGGGCTGAGATAGAGATAGCAAAGAATTTTACCCACCATCATGTCCAGTTCAGACAGGACCGAACGCGGAATGAGCGTCGTTGAACGCGGACGAAGGTAAAAGAACCCTTCCGGCGCACGGATCAATTCCACGTTATAGCGGCTGTAAAACTCTTCAAAATATTCCTGAAAATCCATCAGGAAGGCATGATTATCCAGTTCATCCAGACCGATATGGCGACCCGAACGTAAGGCGCTATCCAGCGCCGGAAATAACGGATTCGCCAGCGCCTGCGCCAGCTTTACCGGCATCACTTGTTCAATATTTGTCAATGACATGCGCCTGTACCTTGGCTCCGTAATCATTAATCGGCTGCCATTTGGCTGGCAGTCCGGTGAAGTCTGCTTGCGCTACGCCAAGGCGTACCGCCTGATCGATGACAATACGCGCGACGTCGAAATGACGCGCACGTGGGTATTGCGCCAGATACTCGCGCACTACCAAACCGAGATCCAGTGGTGTTTGTCTGGATTTGTAGATAGCCAGCTGTTCTTCGATGATCGCCGCCAGTTGTTCACGGATCTCGTTAAATTCTTCATATTCCAGATCTTCCGGAAGTTCACCGGTGACCTCTTCGTCACGCAGCACCATCTCCTCGTCACGCATATCCAGCAGACGATCGGCGTTGGCATAGGTCAGCGCCCATGGGTCGTCAAAGTAGGTCTGCACGGACTGACGCAGACGTTGGGCGAAGACGCGGTTTTTATCCATATCGATCGCGGTACGGATAAATTTATGCACATGACGATCGTAGCCGATCCACAAGTCAATGGACTGCTGACCCCAGCTAATAATGCGGTCGAGCTTGCTTTGTAAATCAAACACCAGCCGATCAACAAAATGCAAATCATCATGCGTCATTGTGGCGTCCTGGATGCGTAACAGGTTAGCCTGCAGCTTATCCCCCGCCGCTTCCAGCGTATCCTGCAGTTCACGCAGCGTACCAGACGTTTCAGAAAGCAACAGTTCACAGCTGGAAATCGCCGCCCGCCAGTCTTTGTTTAGCAACTGTGCGATGTCGTCTTTTACCTGCTGCTGCTGTTCATCCATGATGCGCTGGGTCAGATCGATACTGTCGAAAATCTCCGCCACCGAGTATTTCAATGGCGCATAGACGTTGCGGTGCCAGTGGAACTCATCGCCACCTTCCGCTGCCGCATCCGCCGCGCGCTTCAGTTCGCCTGCAACAATCGACAGTTGCATGGAAAGACGCAGCGTAGAGAACTCGCGCTGACGAATATAGTAATCTGTGATGCCAATCCCGAGCGGCGTTAAACGGTAAATGGCGTTGCCTTCAGCCTGCTCGCTGGTAAAGCGGTTCAGCAGACGTTGACGCACCATATCGTTGATCGCGTTGTTGGCGCGGACGCCGATGGTTTCGCTGGTTTGCTCAAACGCATCACTCACATGGCGGAATGCATCCACCAGTTCACCTTCACTCATCTCACCGTCAAGTCGCTCACCGTTCAATGTGGCGACCGCCAGCAGGAACGAAAGTCTGTCTACCGGCAGAGAGATGGAGAAGTCATTTTTTCTGGCCCAGGCAACCAGTTCGGGGACTGTCTGGGAAAATTCACTCATAGGTTATCCTTGCATCTGCGGCTCGGGCCGGACGTTTAATCGCGGTGACATGAATATAGCGCCCAAGGCTGATATACGGTTCCTGGCGGCAATAGCGCGTTTCTATTTCTGTTAAAGCATCAAAACAGTCATGCTGTTTTTGTTTATCACGCAGATAATCATGAAACACCCTCACGCCCGTTTTACCGGTTATCTCCCAGCCAATCTCCTCCAGCCAGCCATAGACCTGCTGAGGGTCGCGCGGGAAATCGGGAGACAACGTGCGCCGTTTCTTTTTATACATTCCCTGCTGTACATAGCCGAAATTACCGACCAACACATTACGCATCAACAGGCCATTTGCATTGTAGAACATCAGCGATAAAGCACCGCCCGGGCGTAACATCGACCACAATGTTTTTAAGACGGCTTGTGGATCGGCCACCCATTCCAGCACAGCATGAAACAATATCAGATCAACCTGAGAATCCAAATGCTGTGGGATGTCCTGAGCGGCACAATGTATAAAATGCATGTTGTCGCTCACACCTTGCTCTTCTGCCGCCCGTTGCGCTCGCGCCACCATCTCAGCAGAAAGATCGCACAAGGTAACGTGATGGCCCCGCTGCGCCATCAGAATGGCTGTCTGCCCTTCTCCGCCACCCGCATCAAGCACACGCAATGTCTGGCCCGCGTATTCGGCAAGAAGTTTGTCCAGATCCTGCCAGAGGATCGTCTGGCGAAGCTGACCTTTAGTGGTGCCGTAAATGTTACGGGAAAACTTCTCTGCAATGTCATCAAAATTGCGATCCCGCATCAGGCTCTCCACATGCTGGCTTTAGGGTGACTAAGTAAAACCGCTATTTTGTCACACCCACGCCGAGAATGAACCTTCCTGGTGTAATATCGCTGCAGATCCCCTGCTGTATGGTTAAAAAAGGAACCAAA
Organism: Citrobacter sp. ABFQG; assembly: GCF_004322975.1. Taxonomy (NCBI): domain Bacteria; kingdom Pseudomonadati; phylum Pseudomonadota; class Gammaproteobacteria; order Enterobacterales; family Enterobacteriaceae; genus Citrobacter; species Citrobacter sp. ABFQG. Next base: position 2,456,687 of record NZ_CP036435.1, on the reverse strand, counting down.
AAGGATGCTTTTTACGCTGAAGAAAGTGATTGGCGGTATGATGCTGCCACTTCCGCTAATGCTCATTATCATGGGTATAGGCCTGGCGCTGCTCTGGTTTAGCCGCTTTCAAAAAACAGGGAAAGTGTGCATTAGCCTGAGTTGGCTGGCGCTGTTACTTCTTAGCTTGCAACCCGTCGCTGATAGCCTACTGAAACCGATTGAGGACAGCTATCCAACCTGGCAGGATACACAAAAAGTGGAATACATTGTGGTGCTGGGCGGAGGGTATACCTGGAATCCTCAGTGGGCACCAAGTTCAAACCTAATCAGCAACAGTCTTCCGCGTCTGAATGAAGGTATTCGCCTCTGGCGTGCTAATCCGGGATCGAAGCTTATCTTTACCGGTGCTGCGGCAAAGAGCAATAACGTCAGTACTGCAGAAGCGGGAGCCCGCGTAGCGCAGTCACTGGGTGTGCCACCCGGTGATATCATCACGCTGGATAAACCTAAAGATACTGAAGAAGAAGCCGCAGCAGTTAAGCAGGCCATCGGCAGCGCGCCGTTCCTGCTGGTGACCTCCGCATCGCACTTACCACGAGCAATGATTTTCTTCCAACAAGCTGGACTACACCCGTTGCCCGCGCCGGCTAATCAGTTAGCAATTGATTCACCGCTAAATCCGTGGGAGCGCGCGATCCCCTCTCCCGTCTGGTTGATGCATAGCGATCGTGTTGGTTACGAAACATTGGGTCGCATCTGGCAGTGGTTAAAGGGATCGGAGCACTGACAGAAATATTGCCTGACGGCGACGCTAACGCGGCTTATCAGCCCCAGGCGTTCAGCGCAGAATTGTAGGCCGGATAAGGCGCTCACGCCGCCATCCGGCAATGCCGTAACGGGATAGTCAGGCGAGCCACGGCAGCAGTGATTTCGTTGCCAGGTCAAAGTTGGTGCGATTAAAACGTCCGGTGTTGACCAGTTGCGCCACCTCATCCCATAACACATACAGCCAGCGCCGCCAGATGAAGGACTCCGCCACGGGCGCGCGTTGCAGGTATTGCCAAAGCAGGCTTTCCGCCAGCGCGTTATCCATTAAACGGAACAATTCATACTCTCTGGGCGCCCACAGCATCAACCCCGGTCCCACCATGGCCAGTAGCTGATCGCTACGGGCGTCTTTGAGCATGCTACGTAAACTGAAATTACCGTGGATCAGTACGCAGTTATCATTGAATCCTTCAAATAAAGCGGGTAAACACTCACGGGTACGAAACAGGATCCGCTTATCCTGCATCGTCAAGCCAGTATTGTTGAACTGATTTAACGTGGTCCACAGCACCTCAACACGCTGGCGATACCAGGATGGCCAGATATTCTCTTGCGTGTTATCCACCATTCCCACGCAGCCACGGCTATCCTGCCGATGCCATGACAGCAGACCTTCTACGATCTGATCTTTTAAATGTTCCCAGCGTTCGGGCGTTCGGGCTGGCGCTTCCACCGGCACACCCCGTAAACGCTCAAGCAGTAACACATCGGGGCCGGGATGCTCTTCGTGGGTTAAGACCCCGTAAATGACGGGCATACGCACCGTACCGCTGCGCGCTAACATGGAGGTTTTCCATGCCAGTTGCTGCGCCATACCTGGCGTGGTGAAACTTCTCGCCATCAGCGGCATCGGATTTCCCTGGCTGTCGTACAGTGACCACAGGGCCGTATCCACTTTTTCATTCACGCATTCTATACGACTGAGTTTTTCGCCCAGCAGGTGGCTGAGTTCGGCACGCAACTGTTCCATTTCAGATTGCCCTCATAAATGCTACTGCTTTCATAATGAGCGTCGGGCAGACAGATGTCACCCGGATGAGATCAATTGATGAAAAGAAAAGTTGAGGGAAAGCGCAACGATACGACACTCCTCCCAAAAATACGCATCAATATGGGGGAGTGCCGTGAGAAAAACTAAGGCATTTCGGCGCGAACGCGCTCGAGATCTTCGGTAGTGTCTACGCCGGTACCCGGGACTTCTTTTGCGACGGCAACGTGAATTTTTTCGCCGTACCACAGCACTCGCAGCTGCTCCAGCATTTCGATATGCTCAAGCGGGCTAGGCTGCCAGTTAACATAGCGGCGAATAAAACCGGCGCGATAGCCGTAAATGCCCAGATGGCGCAGGAAGGTGTCCCCCACCGTTTCCAGACTTTTGGCGAAACGATCGCGATCCCATGGGATGGTCGCGCGTGAAAAATAGAGCGCATATCCTTCAGCGTCCAAAACGACTTTTACCGCATTCGGATTAAATGCCTCTTCCGCACTGTGAATCGGAGCCGCAAGAGTCGCCATGCCGACCTGACGTTGCGCCAGATTCTCAGCCACCTGGCGAATAATGACCGCCGGAATCATCGGCTCATCACCCTGTACGTTCACAATAACGGTATCATCGCTAAAACCACATTTCTCGACGACTTCCGCCAGGCGCTCCGTACCAGACTGGTGATCGGCGCGGGTCATGCACACTTCCCCCCCCACCGCTTCTACCGCGCGAGCAACATCCTCGTGATCGGTGGCCACGATGATACGTTCAGCGCCAGATTCACGCGCACGCTCCAGGACATGCACGATCATAGGCTTGCCGTTGATATCCAGTAGCGGCTTGCCCGGCAGACGAGTGGACGCATAACGCGCAGGAATAATGACCACAAAACTCATGATTTACTCTCATCAGCAGTCAGAACGCGGGCTTCGGTTTCCAGTAACACAGGAATGCCATCACGCAGTGGGAAAGCAAGGTTATCCAGTTTACAAATCAGTTCCTGTTTTTCCTGGTTAAACCAGAGTTTGCCATTGCATACCGGGCAGGCAATGATTTCAAGCAGACGATGATCCATAGTTCCTCCAGATGGACCGGATTGTGAATCCGTAAATATTAACATAATCGCTTAAAGGGCTGGGTCTATTTCCCAACCATGGCGTGCATCAGCAAATAAACCTTCAGGATAACGTCCCAGCGTCACGCGTGTTGCCAGTTGCCAGCGGGCAAAATCGTCAATCGCCTGAAACAATCCTTTTTGCAAAGTCACCCCAGGCTTAACCCCATCCTGTAACCACAGCGAAATCACGTCCAGCACGCCCGTTTTACGGTGCATTTTGGCATCCATTCGCCCAACCAACTGCCCGCGGTGCAGCAACGGCAAGACGAAATAACCGTACTGACGTTTTGGTGCTGGCGTGTAACACTCCAGCCGGTAGCTAAAATCGAATAGCTGCTCTGCCCGTTTACGATCCCAAACCACCGGATCAAAAGGCGATAACACTGCGCTGTGGGTCGCTGTTAATTTGCCCGCCAGCGCCTGTTCGAGTAGCGGCTGAAGGTGGCTATGCAGCCACAGCGTTCCCAGCCCTTCAACGTCGACAGGAATAATCTGTTGCTGTTCCGCCCGTTCGTTGCACCAGTTTTTTAGCGCCGGGCGCTTCAGGCGGTAGTAGTCTGCCAGCCATTGTTCGCGGAAAATCCCCAGACTGCGGGCGCTGTTATCCAGCATGACGCTTTCAGCATCTTCCTGCGAAAGTGGGTCGCGTTCATCGTCCCAGTGTGGCATGACGCGATGGGTTAAATCATACACTCGCTGGAAATTACGCCGTTCCACCACCATCACTTTCCCGGCAGTGAACAGCCCTTCAAGATGACGCTTCTGCGGTTTCCATTCCCACCAGCCGCTGGTCCCCTTACGTGGATGCTCAAAATCAGCAGATCGTACCGGTCCGTTATGCTGGATGTGCTGGAGCAGTTGCTCAATTTCATGAGCATGTTCTTTCATCCACGCCGCTTTATACTTCCAGCCCATATTCTCCGGGGCCAGCATGCGGTGACGTATCAGCATAAAATCGCTGCGCGGCAAAAAGCAGGCCTCGTGCGCCCAGTATTCCATCAGTTCGCCCTGCTGTAACGAGTCGTCCAGCCATTGGGGTGAATAATCGCCTAAACGACTAAACAGCACCAGGTAAGGACTTCGCGCCACAATATTGATGGTATCGATTTGCAGTAACGACATGCGCGAAATAGTCGCGAGAATATCTGCCGGGGTTGCCCGACGGCGTGTTTTTTTCAGCAGACCTTGAGCGGCAAGGTGAAGATGACGGGCATCCGTCAGAGAAAGGTGCGGCAACGACATCTATGGCCTCATAAATGATTCGCTGCCGCAGCGTGAATCAGTTAGCGAGTCAGCGAGATTAAGCTATCCAGCAACATGTCAGGCCGATCGCCTGACAAATGTGCGTCAACAGGTAAATACCACCAGTTTTCATCGGCAAATGCCCGGCACTTAACCGCATCTTTTTCCGTCATCACCAGCGTTTGCCCGGCGTTTACAAACGCACTGACGTCACTGTAGGTCAGAGACTGATGGTCTGCCAGCGCAATGCTTTTTTGCACGCTGGCACCGCATGCTTTCAGCGTGGCAAAAAAACGCGGAGGGTGACCAATGCCCGCCATGGCGACAATATTGGGCAATTGCGCTACATCACGGCGTTCGCCTGTACGTAAATTAACGGCCAGCCCCGGTTCAAGTCGCATAGGGATTTCCCCTGGTTGCGCAACGCCACCGTTAACAATAGTCGCATCCACCGATTTTAGACGACCTGCGCGTTCCCGCATTGGACCAGCGGGAAGCCACCAGCCATTGCCAAACCGACGTTCGCCGTCAATAACCACGATTTCAACATCTCGCGCCAGACGATAGTGCTGTAGCCCATCGTCGGTCACAATAATCTGCACGTCATGTTGGGCCAAAATGGATTTTACCGCATCCGATCTTACCGGGGATACCGCTACCGGCACGCCGGTACGTTGGGCGATCAGCACAGGTTCATCACCCGCTTCTGCGGTAGTGGTCTCTGCGGTCAATAACAACGGGTAAGCAGCCGCTTTCCCGCCGTAACCACGCGACACCACGCCCACGCGAATCCCGCGTTGCTGCAGTTGTTCAACCAGCCAAATCACCACCGGTGTTTTGCCATTGCCGCCGGCTGTAAGGTTTCCGACCACCACAACCGGTACTGGCGCGCGCCAAGCGCGTTTCAGCCCAAGCTTGTAGCATAGACGGATCCCGCCACTCACCAGGCCATAAAGCCAGGAGAGTGGAAGTAACAATCGCCACAGCGGCGATTCACCAGACCAGATACGTGCGATCATTGACCGAATTGCATTTTGTGTAATTGCGCATAGACCCCGCGCTGCTCAATCAGGTCGCTATGGGTTCCGCGTTCGACAATCAGACCATCCTCCACCACGATGATTTCGTCGGCTTGTTCAATGGTTGAAAGACGGTGAGCAATGACCAGAGAAGTACGGTTTTTCTGTAGCTCATCCAGCGCAGACTGAATCGCACGTTCAGATTCGGTATCAAGAGCTGATGTTGCTTCATCAAGGATCAGAATTGGGCTGTCACGCAACAAGGCACGGGCGATAGCGATACGCTGACGTTGTCCGCCGGAAAGCAGGACGCCGTTTTCACCAATCACCGTATCCAGACCATTATCCATCTTGTTGATGAAATCCATGGCGTAGGCCATCTGCGCCGCTTTTTCGATCTGCTCACGGCTGTACATATCGGTACGCGCGTAGGCGATGTTGTTGGCAACCGTATCGTTAAACAGGTGCACATTCTGCGAAACCAACGCAACCTGATCGCGCAGGGATGCCAGGGTATATTCGCGCAGATCGTGTCCGTCCATCAGAATCTGCCCTTCATCAATATCGTAGAAGCGCGTAATCAAGCTGGCGATGGTGGATTTTCCTGAGCCCGAACGGCCAACCAGAGCAACGGTTTTACCCGCGGGAATATTCAGGTTGATGTTGCGCAGAGCCGGTACTTCACGTCCCGGATAGGTGAAAGTCACGTTGCGGAACTCGAGATCGCCGGTAGCACGCTCGATAACACGTTTACCTTCATCTTTCTCTTGTTCGCTATCCAGAATCGTAAATAAGGTCTGGCATGCCGCCATACCGCGCTGGAACTGCGCGTTGACGTTGGTCAGCGATTTCAACGGACGCATCAGCGCGATCATTGAGGAGAAGACAACCGTAATTGTCCCTGCCGTCAGGTTTTCCATTACGCTTGGGAAGCTGGCCGCATATAACACGAAGGCCAGAGCCAGAGACGCAATCAACTGGATGATAGGGTCGGAGATAGAAGAAGCGGAAACCATCTTCATACCCTGCAAACGCATCTTGTTGCTGACCTTATCAAAGCGCTTGGTTTCGACTTCCTGACCACCAAAAATCAGAACTTCTTTGTGGCCTTTCAGCATCTGCTCCGCACTGGTCGTAACCTGCCCCATAGTGTTTTGCATGTTTTTACTGATGCTACGAAAGCGCTTGGAAACCACACGGATCGCCACTGACACAATTGGCGCCAGTACAATCAGGATCAGTGACAGCTGCCAGCTGTAATAGAACATCATGATAAACAGGCCAATGATTGAGGCCCCTTCACGTACCACGGTGATCAGCGCGCCGGAAGACGATGACGCGACCTGCTCTGAATCATAGGTAATACGTGACAACAGCGTACCTGTAGACTGTTTATCAAAAAAGGAGACTGGCATGCCCATCATATGACCAAACAGGCGGCGACGCATGGTCATGACCACTTTGCCTGACACCCATGAGATACAGTAGCTGGAGACATAACTGGTTAAGCCACGAACTATCATCAGCCCAATGACCACCAGCGGCATCCACAGCAGCACCGAACGATCCGTTTTACCAAAACCATCATCCAGTAATGGTTTAAGGAGCGATAACATGAAGGTATCGCTGGCCGCGTTAAGGACTAACGCTATACCCGCCACGATCAGACCCGATTTAAAAGGCGCTATGGTTGGCCATAGTCGGCGAAACGTCTGCCACGTAGAGAGATCTTTATCGTTATGCATTCAAAAAACCAGCATTTGTTAGAATAGCCGCATATTCTACCCGTTATCCTCCGACACGCCAAACCACTGATGATACCAACGAGGTAAAATCTGATCCCGCAAGCTGTGTATTCGCCAGTTTTTTTGGTAAAAATCCAGCGTAATCTGCCCCTGATGTGGTGTATCCAGCCATTGATAATTTTGTTTCCGATAACGTTGCTTCACTTTCCAGGATGGCAGACGCCAGGCGTTGTAACGGGATGCAGAGGCTAATGCGGCCTGCCCGTCAACTCTCTGAATGAGTGCCAGTGATGATGAAGTATTGCTGCCATGATGCGGAACCTGCATCACCGTAGACTGCAGATGCTGCCAGTAGTGACTTAGCATTTTTTGTTCAGCGGGAGACTCAATATCGCCGGTCAGCAAAACACTCTGATACCCATCATCAACTTTAACCACGCAGGAGTGGTTATTCCCCTGCCCTGTACTTCCACGCACAGGCCAGTGCGCACTGAAGGTTAACCCTTGCCATTGCCAACGTTCTCCGCGAAAACACGGGAGGTGTCCTTTCCAGCCTAGCGGACTTCTTATCCATAGTGATGGCCAGGCTTGTTGTAAGGAGTGCAACCCTCCCCGGTGATCCATATGTTCATGACTTAAAATGACCCCTTCCGGCTCCAGGTTATGCCAACGCAACCAGGGAATAATCAGCTGTTGCGCGCTATCGCCTTCAGGCCATGCCAGACCGGTATCGTAAAGCAGCGCTTTTCCATTACGCACAATCACCATCGCCAGCCCCTGCCCGACATCCAGCATATGCACTTGCCACACATCTGTACGCGGTGCACGCCAAAGCGGCCCACTCAGCAAAAGTAGCGCAGAGAAACAGACCACCGGTAGCGTACGCAAGATATTTAGTCGCCATGCGATAATCATCATTCCGGGTAAAAATGCGAGCCATTGCCAGCGTGCATCAATATTGATCCACCCTTCAGGCAGGCTCCTGAGCCCCCAAAATAGTAGCGCCAGAGAACGATCCGCTAAATACCACAGATTCGATTCAATCATCACCAGTCCGGCTAAATGCACGATCATGCCTGCTAATATCAAGGGTACGGAAACAAACGTGACCAAAGGGACGGCAAACAAATTAGCCGGAAACGAGGTCAGACTAAAACCGTGAAACATTGCGATTTGTACGGGAAGAAGCAGAAGCGTAATACCCAATTGCAGATGAGCCAGCGCCAGAAATTGACGACCAGCACGCGACAGCGGCCAGTCCGGGAGCGGTACCCATTGGTACCAGAACAGCAGTGCCGCAACGGCGGATGCAGACAACCATAGACTTTGCGAAAGAACGGCAACAGGATCCACCACCAGAATGGCTGCCAGACAGCAGATCCATACCGACCATCCGCTCCACTGCCTGCTGCTAAGTCTTAGCGCCCCCCAGACTAGCAGCGCAACAACCGTTCGTAATGCCGGGGGTTGCAGCCCCGTCAGCCAGGCATATAATGTGGCGCAGACAATCCCACCCACTAATGGAACCTGCCAACAAATCCATCTGGCGGGCATAAAAAATTGTCCCGCGCGAATTATTCCGCCAGCCAGAAGTGCAGCAAACGCAATATGCAACCCGGAGATAGCCATCAAATGAGCCGTGCCGGTATCACGCATAATCGTTTTCACCTCTTGTGACACGGACAAGCGCTCACCCATTCCCAGACCCAGTATGACCTGCTGCCAGGGATAATCGGCGAGTACCGTTTTCAATGAGTCGAGAAATCGCGAACGCAAACTGCATTGTGGTGTGATAACCGAAGCCTGTAAGAATCGCCCCGTCAACGGTTGATGCTGCGCCAATGCGTAACGCTGGCTATCAAATCCGCCTTCGTTTAATTGACCGTGTACGGCGCGGACTTTCAATGTCATCGCCCATGTCTGACCCGCACAAACATCACCGGGTAAATACTGTCCGTACAAGACGATTCCTTGTGCAGGAAAGATTCGTCTCCCCTGAAGGTGAGTGATTTGGCCGTAGTGCGTTGTCATATTGTCAGTTCCGGTTATCCGCACAATGGCTTGCTGGGTTTTCGCAGGCAGCGTATTACCGGCCCACTGAGCCTCTTTCGCAGCCAGGATTCCCCAAAGAAAAAACAGCAGGGTTAGTCCGACGGAACGTATATATTTGTGGGGGAGAAAACAGAGCAGCCATGCCAGACAAAATACAATGCCGATACACAACATGCCTGGCAGCGTAGGTAATAGCATGAGTGGGAGAATGCCGAATAATGCACACGTACTCACCGTTGTTATTTTCATCAATAACCTCCCTGTTACAGGGAGTGTGCAGTACTCTTCGACGGTTGTCTGGCATCAATTTATCGTTATACGACCTGAGTTCCGCAGACATTTAGTGGGGGTTGTAACGTACAAATTAACTGGGATGAGGATTCCAGGATAGGCGCACAGAAATGAAAAAAGCACCCATGTGGGTGCTTTTCTCGGCGTTAAGTCTCGCTAAAAACTTAACCGTAAATATTGGCGCGGTCGCGCAGTTCTTTACCTGGTTTAAAGTGCGGAACGTATTTCCCTTCCAGATCCACTTTATCGCCGGTCTTCGGATTACGTCCGGTGCGTGGTGCGCGGTAATGCAAAGAGAAGCTGCCGAAACCGCGGATTTCAATACGCTCGCCCTGCGCAAGAGTCGAGGCCATATGTTCCAGCATCTCTTTAACTGCATCTTCAACCGCTTTCGCGGGAATATGAGGTTGCTGGGTTGCAAGTCTTTCAATCAATTCTGACTTGGTCATGATTCCTCCGGTTCCTTAAAGGCATAATTAGCTGCTGCATTGATTAAGGGCGGCCGTAGCCGCCCTTTGTCATTGATTACAGGACGAATCCTGTAATCTGTCAAGCTACTCGTCATCCTTTGTGCCGTTAACAGCACAAAGGATTTAGAGCACTCGATATTACTCGCCTTTAGCTGCTTTGAAAGCTTCAGCCATTGCGTTGTTAGAGAAGTTAGCATCTTCCTGTTTGTTAACAGTTGCGATTGCATCTTTCTCATCAGCTTCGTCTTTAGCACGAACAGACAGGCTGATTGCACGGTTCTTACGATCAACGCCGGTGAATTTAGCTTCAACGTCGTCGCCTACGCTCAGAACCAGAGTTGCATCTTCAACGCGGTCACGTGAAGCTTCAGAAGCGCGCAGGTAACCTTCAACGCCGTCAGCCAGTTCTACGGTTGCGCCTTTAGCGTCAACTGCAGTGACTTTACCGTTTACGATTGCGCCTTTCTTGTTCAGTGCAACCCAGTTGTTGAACGGATCTTCTGCGAGCTGTTTAACGCCCAGAGAGATACGCTCACGCTCTGCGTCAACCTGCAGAACAACTGCTGCGATTTCGTCGCCTTTTTTGTATTCACGAACTGCTTCTTCGCCTGCAACGTTCCAGGAGATGTCAGACAGGTGAACCAGGCCGTCGATGCCGCCGTCCAGGCCGATGAAGATACCGAAGTCAGTGATAGACTTGATTTTACCTTCAACACGGTCGCCCTTGTTGTGGGTTTCCGCGAACTGCTGCCATGGGTTGTTTTTGCACTGCTTCAGACCCAGGGAGATACGACGACGTTCTTCGTCGATATCCAGAACCATAACTTCCACTACGTCGCCAACGTTAACAACTTTGGACGGGTGGATGTTTTTGTTGGTCCAATCCATTTCGGAAACGTGAACCAGGCCTTCAACGCCTTCTTCGATTTCAACGAAGCAGCCGTAGTCGGTCAGGTTGGTCACGCGACCAGTCAGTTTGGTACCTTCTGGATAACGCTTAGCGATAGCTACCCATGGATCTTCGCCCAGCTGTTTCAGGCCCAGAGATACACGAGTACGCTCGCGGTCGAACTTCAGCACTTTAACAGTGATTTCGTCGCCAACGTTTACGATTTCGCTCGGATGCTTAACGCGTTTCCATGCCATGTCGGTGATGTGCAGCAGGCCGTCAACGCCACCCAGATCAACGAATGCACCGTAGTCAGTGAGGTTCTTAACGATACCTTTAACTTCCATGCCTTCCTGCAGGTTTTCCAGCAGCTGATCGCGTTCTGCGCTGTTTTCGGATTCGATAACGGCACGACGGGAAACAACAACGTTGTTACGCTTCTGATCCAGCTTGATTACTTTGAATTCAAGCTCTTTGCCTTCCAGGTGCAGCGTGTCGCGGACCGGACGAACGTCTACCAGGGAACCCGGCAGGAACGCGCGAATACCATTCAGCTCAACAGTGAAGCCACCCTTGACTTTGCCATTGATAACACCAGTAACGGTTGCAGCTTCTTCGTAAGCTTTTTCCAGCGTGATCCAAGCTTCGTGACGTTTAGCTTTTTCACGGGACAGCAGGGTTTCACCGAAGCCGTCTTCTACTGCATCCAGAGCAACGTCAACTTCGTCACCAACCTGGATTTCCAGCTCGCCCTGGGCGTTTTTGAACTGCTCTGCCGGAATGGCGGACTCAGATTTCAGACCAGCGTCAACCAGTACTACGTCTTTGTCGATAGCAACAACAACACCACGAACGATGGAACCCGGACGGGTTTCGATTTCTTTTAAGGATTCTTCAAACAGTTGAGCAAAAGATTCAGTCATGTTTAATCTTCAGGTTTCATATTTAACGTCCACCTGGCTCCATGCCGGATGGGGTTGTTTAACATACCCGCTGTCAATCCATTGCAACGGGGGTACTGCAAATTCGGTCGCACTTAAGCGAGAGCCAGTTTTTGGCGCGCGTATTGTAACGCTTTTTCAATCACTTGCTCAATGCTTAATCGGGTTGAATCCAAAACTAAAGCATCAGCAGCAGGAACCAGCGGCGCTACAGCACGGTTACGATCGCGATAATCGCGTTCTTCGATCTCGGCCAAAAGGCGTTCAAAGTTAACACTAAAGCCCTTCTCCTGCAACTGTAGCATACGTCTATGCGCACGTTCTTGCGAGGAGGCGTCCAGAAAAATTTTCACCGGCGCATCCGGGAACACCACGGTCCCCATATCACGTCCATCAGCAATCAGACCTGGGGTTTCGCGAAATGCGCGTTGACGACGTAAAAGCGCTTCACGCACGCGAGGAAACGCCGCGACCTGAGAGGCGGCATTCGCCACTTCCTGGGTACGGATTTCACCGCTGACATCCTCACCTTCAAGAATGACTTCAAGGTTGCCGTCTGTTGAGATAAAACGCACATCCAGGTGTGAGGCAAGTGGTACCAGAGCATCTTCAGAAGTGACATCAACATGGTGATGTAACGCTGCGAGCGCCAGTACGCGGTAGATCGCGCCTGAATCTAACAGATGCCACTGCAATGCTTCCGCCATTGCCTTGCACAAGGTGCCTTTTCCTGCACCGCTTGGGCCATCAATGGTAATAACCGGGGCAATTGCCGTCATCTTTTTCTCCTTAAACGGGCGTACATTAACGTGAACGCCGCGCATTATACGCGCCAACGCTAATGATCGTTAATACAGAGTGTAAAAACCCGATTAGTCTGTAACGATATGTGGAAGAATTGCGCAATTATAGCGGGCTGGCGAGAAACCAGCCCGGAAGATGGCACTGTTTTACTTTTTATCTGCTGCGATACGTTCACGCATATGCTGAGCGCGATCGTCAGATGCCGGATGAGAATCCATCAGTGATTTTGCATGGCCTGCGTCCATCGTGGCAAACTTATCAAACGCAGTCACTAACCCCTGACGGTCAATACCGCGTTTTTTCAGCAAATCATAGGAAAAGTCATCCGCATCCGATTCCTGGCTACGGGAGAAGGCTGAGTTAATCACACCTTCCGCCAGATCGCCCAACTGAGACTGGGAAAGCTGAGAAGCGACGCCGCTGGTCGCAGAAATAGCATCGCGCGCAGCAAGTGTGGCATACGCGGTCTGCATTGCTTTACGTGAGTGCCCTAAAGAAACATGGCCCAACTCATGACCCAGCACGCCTTCAATTTCATTGTCGGTCATCAGGTCCATCAAGCCCGAATAAACACGTACACATCCATTCGCCATTGCCCAGGCATTGATATCACTGGTCATATAAACTTTATAGTTGACCGGCGTTCCATCAATGTTATTACCCAACGCTTTCGCAATTTTATTCAGACGCTTAGTGTATTTGCTTTTTGCGCCCGCCAGCTGGTTTTCACTATCCATCTGCTTACATGAGCTTTTAGAGAGGGATTTGACATCAGCGTCGGTAAGCGTCGCAGCTTTATAAGCTGCCATACCAGAACTGGCAACAAGGTCGCCATTTACGCCATTTTTACAACCTGCCAGCAACGTAGCGGAAACCGCCAACGCCAAAAAGAGTGATTTATTTTTCATGCTAATCTTCCGATGACATTTATAATAAAAACAAATAAATAAGTTAAATCATCCACAAGTTAGCATTAGTTGTAAGCGTAAAAACAGTGCGGTTACGGACACAGAAACGCCAGTCCGGGGACCGACGTTTCGTGAGGATCAGGCAGATGTACTAATACGCGCCAGCTGTTCGAAATAATCCGGGAAAGTTTTGGCGGTACATTTTGGATCAAGAATGGTCACAGGCGTGTCAGACAGCGCCACCAGCGAGAAACACATCGCCATGCGGTGATCGTTATAGGTCGCGATGTCCGCAAATTGCAATGTTGCAGGCGGGGTGATGCGGATAAAGTCATGCCCCTCTTCCACTTCCGCGCCCACTTTGCGTAACTCCGTCGCCATCGCGAACAGACGATCGGTCTCTTTGACGCGCCAGTTGTAGATATTACGTAATGTTGTGGTGCCTTTCGCAAACAGCGCCGCCGTTGCAATGGTCATCGCCGCATCAGGAATATGGTTCATATCCATATCCACTGCGTTCAACTCGCCGCGAGTACAGGCAATAAAATCGTCGCCCCATGTAATGGTAGCACCCATTTTTTCCAGTACATCGGCAAAACGAATATCACCCTGCATGCTGTTACGGCCAATCCCGGTAACTTTTACCGTACCGCCTTTAATGGCACCCGCCGCGAGGAAATAGGAAGCGGAAGAAGCATCGCCTTCAACCAGGTATGCACCCGGTGACTGGTACTGCTGCTGCCCCTTCACGACAAAGCGCTGGTAGTTTTGATTTTCAATTTCAACACCAAACGTTTTCATCAGGTTCAGTGTGATATCAATGTAAGGTTTGGATACCAGGTCACCTTTAATTGCAATCGTCGTATCCTGCGGCGCAAGCGGCGCAGTCATCAGCAGCGCAGTGAGGAACTGGCTGGAAACGCTACCGTCTACCTCAACCTGGCCACCGGTAAAGCCACCGCGCAGACGTAAAGGTGGATAGTTTTCCTGCTCCAGATAGTCAATTTTGGCTCCGCCCTGGCGCAGCGCATCAACCAGATGGCCAATCGGGCGCTCTTTCATGCGCGGTTCGCCCGTCAGCACGATGTCATTGCTGCCCAGACATAGCGCTGCGGCCAGCGGGCGCATGGCGGTTCCGGCATTACCAAGGAACAGTTCCACTGAGCCTTGCGCATGTAATGCACCACCATTGCCAATAATCTCGCAGCGGGTACGATCAGCAGAAAGGGTATAGCTAATCCCTAACACATTCAGAGCATTGAGCATATGGCGAACATCATCGCTGTCCAGCAGGTTGGTCAGGACAGTGGTGCCATTGGCTAATGCGGCCAGCAGCAAAGCGCGGTTAGAAACACTTTTGGATCCAGGCAGATTGATTGTGCCATCCACCCGCGCAATGGGTTGTAACGTCAGGGATTCCATGAAACTCGACTCTCAAAAACAGACATAAAAACCCCACAGACGGGCTGTGGGGATGAAAAGTACAGCAGATTAGCCGCGACGGCGTTCAAAATCGACCATGAAATCGGTCAGTGCTTTTACACCTTCAAGCGGCATTGCATTGTAGATGGACGCACGCATACCGCCGACCACACGATGCCCTTTCAGCGCGTGCAGGCCCGCAGCAAAAGACTCTTCCAGGAACAGTTTATCCAGTGCGCTGTCAGCCAACTGGAACGGTACGTTCATGCGTGAACGGTTGGATTTCGCCACATCGTTACGGTAGAAATCGCTGTTATCAATTACGCCGTACAGCAGTTCCGCTTTTTGCTGGTTAATCTTATCCATTGCATTAACACCGCCCTGCTTTTTCAGCCATTTAAAGACCAAGCCAGACAGATACCAGGCAAAGGTTGGCGGCGTATTGAACATGGAATCGTTGTCATTCAGCACGGTATAGTCGAGGATTGACGGGCATGAAACATGAGCTTTACCCAGCAAATCTTCACGGACGATGACAATCGTCAGGCCCGCCGGGCCGATGTTTTTCTGTGCACCGGCATAAATTACGCCATAACGGCTAACGTCAAGCGGTGCGGAAAGAATGGTAGAGGACAGATCCGCCGTGACCACAACGTTACTGGCAAAATTCGGCGTTTCATCGATCGCAATGCCATCGATAGTTTCGTTCGGACAATAGTGCAGGTACGCCGCGTTATCAGAAAGCTGCCATTCACTCATCGGCTTAACAGCGCGCAGGCCGTCCACGGTGACTTTGGCATCAATAACGTTTGGTGTGCAGTATTTTTTCGCTTCTTTAATTGCACTGGCGGCCCAATAACCGGCATCGACGTAATCCGCGGTGGTTTTATCACCCAGAATATTTAACGGGATACCCGCGAACTGCCCACGACCACCGCCATGGCAGAACAACACTTTATAGTTGGAGGGGATGCTAAGAAGATCACGAAAATCCTGCTCCGCTTCCTCGGCGACCTGGATGAATTCTTTGCCACGGTGGCTAATTTCCATCACCGACGTGCCAAGACCGTTCCAGTCGCGAAGATCCTGTTGAGCCAGTTTAAGTACTTCTGCCGGTAGCATTGCCGGACCTGAACTAAAATTAAAGACCTGAGCCATTTCCCCTCACCACGTTGTGTTGTTGTCCAATCAACATCCTGTCATTGACGATAATCCGGTGACAGACATTGGTATAAGTTATTCCTGTGGATATCGGTTTTATCATTCAGTGACACGCGCCGCAATGGGTAAAACTGACCAGGGTAAAAATGTGTCATTGGTCACACAACAGAATCTATCGGATTGACGGGTAAAAACCGAGATTTTTGCTGTCAGGTAACCCGTTTTGCCCGACTGGCCTTCGACCATTCTGGATTTGCACAGCGTGGACATAATTGATGATCTCCGGCGTTCATTTGCACCACTTCGCTACAACGTATACAGGCATAGTCTCCTGCTTCAGGCATTACTTTAAATCGTTGCGTACAGTGCTTAGGTAAAATACTGAGCCCCGGCTTTACGTCTTCATCGGCAAAGAAGTAGACGCTGATTTGTCCATTCGTCTCCAGAATAGCCAGTTTCACCTGTCCCAATTGCTCCACGCCGTTCAAACGCAGTTCCATAAAGAATTCAAATTCCGTCATATTGGCGCTATTGAGCTTTGACCATGCCAGCTCGCCGTCTTCAATGATCACGACGGGCTTGCCCTCCAGCAGGTCCTCCATTTTTTCACTATGCGCCATCAGCCACATCACCAACCGATACAGCACAGCAAGAGTAATAAAAACCACCAGCACTGGCAGCATCGGGACATCGTCATAGAATGCCACGTCTCCCGCTGCAGAACCCAGCGTAAGGATGATCAGCACTTCAAAAAGCGACATCTGGCGTACGCCGCGACGTCCGGTGATTTTTAAAAACAGAAAAACCAATATAAAGGTGTAGAGGCTGCGTAACGCAACTTCCCCCAGAAAATCCATGGGCACCTTATCAAGCGCCATACGGTGCAAATCGAAAGTTTTCATTAATATGCTCTAAACGTGGTTGGTTGTAAGAAAGCATAGCCAATGCTTTTATTTACGCCTGAGCTCCGGCGGCGATAGCGCCGTTCATTGAAAACCCGTATCATTGCGCGCTTTCCGTACGACAAAAGTGATTTTCATGACGCAAACATTTATCCCCGGCAAAGATGCCGCTCTGGAAGACTCCATCGCTCGCTTCCAGCAAAAATTGCTCGACCTCGGTTTTCAAATTGAAGAAGCCTCGTGGTTGAATCCCGTCCCTAACGTCTGGTCTGTACATATTCGCGACAAAGAATGCGCGCTGTGCTTCACCAACGGTAAAGGCGCGACGAAAAAAGCGGCGTTGGCTTCCGCGCTGGGCGAATACTTTGAGCGTCTGTCGACTAACTATTTCTTTGCGGATTTCTGGTTGGGCGAAACTATCGCCAATGGCCCGTTCGTGCATTATCCGAACGAAAAATGGTTCCCGCTGACAGAAGAAGACGATGTACCAGAAGGTTTACTGGATGCACGTCTGCGAGCGTTTTACGATCCAGATAACGAACTGACTGGCAGCATGCTTATCGATCTGCAGTCTGGTAATGAAGAACGTGGCGTCTGCGGCCTGCCGTTTACCCGTCAGTCGGATAACCAGATTGTCTATATTCCGATGAATATTATCGGCAACCTGTATGTTTCTAACGGCATGTCCGCGGGTAACACGCCTAACGAAGCGCGCGTTCAGGGCCTGTCTGAAGTCTTTGAGCGTCATGTGAAGAACCGCATTATTGCGGAAAGCATCAGCCTGCCGGAAATCCCGGCCGAAGTCATGGCGCGCTATCCGGCAGTGGTGGAGTCCATCGCCACACTGGAAGCTGAAGGTTTCCCAATTTTCGCCTACGATGGCTCGCTGGGCGGCAAGTATCCGGTGATTTGCGTTGTCCTGTTCAACCCGACCAACGGTACCTGCTTCGCTTCCTTCGGCGCACACCCGGATTTCGGCGTGGCGCTGGAGCGTACCGTCACTGAACTGCTGCAGGGCCGTGGTCTGAAGGATCTTGATGTCTTCACCCCACCGACCTTCGACGATGAGGAAGTGGCAGAACATACCAACCTTGAAACTCACTTCATCGATTCCAGCGGTTTGATCTCATGGGATCTGTTCAAGCAGGATGCCGACTATCCGTTCGTTGACTGGAATTTCTCTGGCACCACGGAAGAAGAGTTCGCCACTCTGATGGCCATCTTCAATGCTGAAGATAAAGAAGTGTATATCGCTGACTATGAGCACCTGAGCGTTTACGCGTGCCGCATTATTGTGCCGGGAATGTCTGACATCTATCCGGCAGAAGATCTGTGGTTAGCTAACAACGCTATGGGCGCCCATCTGCGTGACACCATTCTCTCTCTGCCGGGCAGCGAATGGGATAAAGAAGACTATCTCAATCTGATCGAACAACTGGATGAAGAAGGCTTTGACGACTTCACCCGCGTACGCGAGCTACTCGGTCTGGCGACCGGTGCAGATAACGGTTGGTACACCCTGCGTATTGGCGAGCTTAAAGTGATGCTGGCGCTGGCCGGTGGCGATCTGGAGCAGGCGCTGGTGTGGACAGAATGGACGATGGAATTTAACGCCTCCGTCTTTAGCGCGGAACGTGCAAACTACTATCGCTGCCTGCAAACATTGTTGCTGCTGTCTCAGGAAGAGGACCGTCAGCCGCTGCAATATCTGAACGCATTTGTCCGCATGTACGGCGCAGAGGCGGTTGAAGCGGCAAGTGCGGCATTGAGTGGCGAAGCGCCATTCTACGGGTTGCAAACCGTTGATAACGATCTGCAAGCTTTCCCGGCGCATCAGTCTCTGCTGAAAGCCTATGAAAAACTGCAGCGCGCGAAAGCGGCACATTGGTCAAAATAATGACAGTCAGCCTGCGCTAAGTAGGCTAAAAGTATTGTCTGGGATATATTACGGGGCGCTTTAAGCGCCCTGTTTTTTATTTTGTTCAAATCGGAAAATAAATGTAAAAACAAGGTTAAATATTAGTAGTTGATATTAAAAAAATTAGCATATTAATGTGGTTTTTTATCTCAATTACTCCATTTTAATTAACCGTCTGACAGGAGATAAAAAGAAAAAATTCAACTCACTTTATAATTTTTAAAATTTATTTTTATATGGATAATCAACAAGTTACTCCGTAATCGCATAAAAACCATGCGTCTTGCGGGCCTATAAGCCAGGCGAGATATGATCTATATCAAATTCTCATCTATAATGCTTTGTTAGTATCTCGTCGCCGACTTAATAAAGAGAGAGTTAGTGTGAAAGCTGACAACCCTTTTGATCTTATTCTACCTGCTGCAATGGCCAAAGTTGCCGAAGAAGCAGGCGTCTATAAAGCAACGAAACATCCGCTTAAGACGTTCTATCTGGCAATTACTGCCGGTGTATTCATTTCAATTGCCTTTGTTTTCTATATCACCGCCACAACCGGTACCGGAACTATGCCTTTCGGCATGGCAAAATTAGTAGGTGGTATCTGCTTTTCCCTGGGGCTGATTCTTTGTGTTGTCTGCGGCGCAGACCTCTTCACCTCAACCGTATTGATTGTCGTAGCAAAAGCCAGTGGTCGTATTACCTGGGGCCAATTGGCTAAAAACTGGCTTAACGTTTATGTCGGTAACCTGGTGGGTTGCTTGCTCTTCGTGCTATTGATGTGGCTTTCCGGCGAATACATGACCGCCAACGGCGCGTGGGGGCTCAACGTCCTACAAACAGCCGACCACAAAGTGCACCATACTTTTGTTGAGGCGGTAAGTCTTGGCATCCTGGCTAACCTGATGGTGTGTCTGGCCGTATGGATGAGCTACTCGGGCCGCAGCCTGATGGACAAAGCGTTTATCATGGTATTACCGGTCGCAATGTTTGTTGCCAGCGGTTTTGAGCACAGTATCGCAAACATGTTTATGATCCCTATGGGTATTGTAATACGCGATTTCGCCACCCCGGAATTCTGGACCGCAGTTGGGTCTTCTCCGGAGAATTTTTCTCACCTGACCGTGATGAATTTCATCACCGATAACCTGATTCCGGTTACGATCGGTAACATTATCGGCGGCGGTTTGTTGGTCGGGTTGACATACTGGGTCATTTATCTGCGTGGTAACGATCATCATTAATCTGATGATGCCCATTACACGCAGTAAATAAAAAATCCACTTAAGAAGGTAGGTGTTACATGTCCGAGCTTAATGAAAAGTTAGCCACAGCCTGGGAAGGTTTTACCAAAGGTGACTGGCAGAATGAAGTAAACGTACGTGACTTCATTCAGAAAAACTACACTCCATATGAGGGTGACGAGTCCTTCCTGGCTGGCGCAACTGATGCGACCACTGCACTGTGGGACAGCGTGATGGAAGGCGTTAAACAGGAAAACCGCACTCACGCGCCTGTTGACTTTGACACCTCCGTTGCTTCTACCATCACTTCTCACGACGCTGGCTACATCAACAAAGCGCTCGAGAAGATTGTTGGTCTGCAGACTGAAGCTCCGCTGAAACGTGCGATCATTCCGTTTGGCGGCATCAAAATGGTTGAAGGTTCCTGCAAAGCGTACAATCGCGAACTGGACCCGATGCTGAAAAAAATCTTCACCGAATACCGCAAAACCCACAACCAGGGCGTATTCGATGTTTACACCAAAGACATTCTGAACTGCCGTAAATCCGGTGTTCTGACTGGTCTGCCAGATGCGTATGGCCGTGGCCGTATCATCGGTGACTACCGTCGCGTTGCGCTGTACGGTATCGACTACCTGATGAAAGACAAATACGCTCAGTTCGTCTCTCTGCAGTCCGATCTGGAAAACGGCGTAAACCTGGAAGCAACTATCCGTCTGCGTGAAGAAATCGCTGAACAGCACCGCGCTCTGGGTCAGATCAAAGAAATGGCTGCTAAATATGGCTGCGATATCTCTGGTCCGGCTACCAACGCTCAGGAAGCTATCCAGTGGACTTACTTCGGCTACCTGGCCGCTGTTAAATCTCAGAACGGTGCAGCAATGTCCTTCGGTCGCGTATCCACCTTCCTGGATGCTTACATCGAACGTGACCTGAAAGCAGGCAAAATCACCGAGCAAGACGCACAGGAAATGATCGACCACCTGGTCATGAAACTGCGTATGGTTCGCTTCCTGCGTACTCCTGAATATGATGAACTGTTCTCCGGTGACCCGATTTGGGCAACTGAATCAATCGGTGGTATGGGCGTTGATGGCCGTACTCTGGTTACCAAAAACAGCTTCCGCTTCCTGAACACCCTGTACACCATGGGTCCTTCTCCGGAGCCGAACATCACTGTTCTGTGGTCTGAAAAACTGCCTCTGAACTTCAAGAAATTCGCCGCTAAAGTGTCCATCGACACCTCTTCTCTGCAGTACGAGAACGATGACCTGATGCGTCCGGACTTCAACAACGACGACTACGCTATCGCTTGCTGCGTAAGCCCGATGGTTGTTGGTAAACAAATGCAGTTCTTCGGTGCGCGTGCAAACCTGGCGAAAACCATGCTGTACGCAATCAACGGTGGTGTTGATGAAAAACTGAAAATGCAGGTTGGTCCTAAATCTGAACCGATCAAAGGCGACGTTCTGAACTTCGACGAAGTTATGGACCGCATGGATCACTTCATGGATTGGCTGGCTAAACAGTACGTCACTGCACTGAACGTTATTCACTACATGCACGACAAGTACAGCTACGAAGCCTCTCTGATGGCGCTGCACGACCGTGACGTTATCCGCACCATGGCGTGTGGTATCGCTGGTCTGTCCGTTGCTGCTGACTCCCTGTCTGCAATCAAATATGCGAAAGTTAAACCGATTCGTGACGAAGACGGTCTGGCTATCGACTTCGAAATCGAAGGCGAATACCCGCAGTTTGGTAACAACGACTCTCGCGTTGATGACATGGCGGTTGACCTGGTAGAACGTTTCATGAAGAAAATTCAGAAACTGACTACTTATCGTAACGCTATCCCGACTCAGTCTGTTCTGACCATCACCTCTAACGTGGTTTATGGTAAGAAAACTGGTAACACCCCAGATGGTCGTCGTGCTGGCGCGCCGTTCGGACCGGGTGCTAACCCAATGCACGGCCGTGACCAGAAAGGTGCTGTTGCCTCTCTGACCTCCGTTGCTAAACTGCCGTTTGCTTACGCTAAAGATGGTATCTCTTACACCTTCTCTATCGTTCCGAACGCTCTGGGTAAAGACGACGAAGTTCGTAAGACCAACCTGGCGGGTCTGATGGATGGTTACTTCCACCACGAAGCGTCCATCGAAGGTGGTCAGCACCTGAACGTGAACGTCATGAACCGTGAAATGCTGCTGGATGCGATGGAACATCCGGAAAAATATCCGCAGCTGACCATCCGCGTTTCTGGCTACGCAGTACGTTTTAACTCCCTGACTAAAGAACAGCAGCAGGACGTTATCACTCGTACCTTCACTCAGACCATGTAATTGGTTTTGACTGAAATCGTACTTTAAAAAGCGTACAATAAAGGCTCCACGTAAGTGGGGCCTTTTTAATAGCCTGCTTTGTCAGCCATCTATACTTATGGATAGCAGCCAAAACAGACTCGACACAGTTAATAACTGTGCACTAACACTGGCCCCGGATGGGCCACACCTGGAGAAACACCGCAATGTCAGTTATTGGTCGCATTCACTCCTTTGAATCCTGTGGCACTGTTGATGGCCCGGGCATCCGTTTTATTACCTTCTTTCAGGGCTGCCTGATGCGCTGCCTGTATTGCCATAACCGCGACACGTGGGATACGCACGGCGGTAAAGAAGTTACCGTTGACGAATTAATGAAAGAGGTGGTGACCTACCGCCACTTTATGAACGCCTCCGGAGGCGGCGTGACAGCGTCTGGCGGCGAAGCTATCTTGCAAGCTGAATTCGTACGTGACTGGTTCCGGGCCTGTAAAAAAGAAGGTATTCATACTTGTCTGGATACTAACGGTTTTGTTCGCCGCTACGATCCGGTGATCGATGAGTTGCTGGAAGTCACCGACCTGGTCATGCTCGATCTCAAACAAATGAACGATGAAATCCATCAGAATCTGGTGGGTGTGTCTAACCATCGTACACTCGAGTTCGCGCGTTACCTGTCCAACAAAGACATCAAAGTGTGGATCCGCTATGTTGTCGTACCTGGCTGGTCTGACGATGACGACTCCGCACACCGCCTTGGCGAATTTACCCGCGATATGGGCAACGTTGAAAAAATCGAGCTGCTGCCTTACCACGAGCTGGGCAAACACAAATGGGTGGCAATGGGCGAAGAGTACAAACTGGATGGCGTCAAACCGCCGAAGAAAGAGACCATGGAACGCGTGAAGGGTATTCTCGAGCAATATGGACATAAAGTGATGTATTGAGTTTTATGGTGGGTAACAGATACGTTACCCACCTGACCCTGCCTTAACGCCCTCTTCTCGCCAGTAACGGGAAAATCAATCCCAGTCCAACCAGCACAAATGGCGTCACAATATTCAGCGTGAGCTGGAATGTCCACTCAGGGGTGAAGGCTTCCATTTTCGGGAAAATCCCGGTCAGACAGGCAAATGCGGTAAAGGCAAAGCACCAGATCCCCACGGTCATCGCGAGCGATCGGTTGCGAATAAAGACATATTCTGATTTATATTTTTGCGCCAGACGAATAACGGCAATGAATGCCACAAACACCCATAAATAACGCAATGGCATCACGACAGAGTTAAGATTCAATAGCCATTTATACAGATTGTTCATGTCGCCAATTCCCAGTGTTGGCAACATAATCAGAATCGCCACCAGCACCAGCGTCAGAATATAACCATTTACCGGCGTACCGGAAGCATTGGTTTTACACAGACTCTCGGGAATATATTTACGATCAGCATCACCCAGCAGAACTTTAAGCGGTGCATCAATAGAAAATACCAATGCCGCAATCTGTCCCAGCGTATTGGCAATCGCGTAAATAACCATCAGCGAATTACCCATACCATAATACTCACCCAGTTTCTGGAAGGCGTAATATTGACCATTCGTCATCAGATCATCTGGAATATGCCGGGAGTCAAACATCATTCCCATAGCCAGCGATCCGAGAATCGCACATACCGCCACCATAACAGCCAGAACGAGCATCCCTTTCGGAAATTCTTTGCCCGGATTACGTGTCTGATTAACGTATGGCGAAATTTTCTCCGCGCCGCCCACGGCAAAGACCAGCATGGAGATCGTGGTAATGTAGGTAAAATCAATGTGCGGGATAAACGATTCCCAGGTGATATTGGTTGTCGCTATCTGCACATCCGTAATTGCAGGCGCAGTTACCGCCATCACGACATACAAAATGGACATCACAAACATCGCGATGCCTGCAACTGACCCAACAATTTTCAGCGACTTCATGCCACGGGACGCAACCCACATGAAAAAGACAAACAGCGCCAGTGTCAGCCCCTGCAACGCCACGACGGTGTACTCTTTAATCAACGAACCATCGCCCTTCAGCGCCCATCCCAGCGCAATCAGAATAGCCTGCGGTTTTTGCGCCAGATAAGGAATATGCACAACCCAATAGGTCCATGCAGCAAGATAAGCCAGCCCTGGCCCCATGGTATGTTTAATCCAGGTACTGACGCCGCCTTTACCCTCTTTAAAAGTTGAGCCAAGCTGCCCGACGATCAACGCATAAGGTATAAAATAGAGCGCGAAAATAAAGATCCAAGAGGAGACAACAACTAATCCCTGATTGGCATAGTTGTTAACGACGTTGCCAAAACCCCAAACGGTAATAAAAGACATCAATGCAATGTTGTACCATCGTAATTGTTTTTCCTGCACACCAGCCATACGCAATCCTTCGTGGAAGCTTTATGATTATAAATAAATGAGGCGTGGGATTATGCGCGGTAAAATGAGCGAGCGGAAACGGCAGGATGTAAAACTATAACCTTCTGCACACTTTATTTTCAGGAAAGAAGTGTGTGATTAAATAATGCAGGTTCCCATAAAGCATACATAAACAGTATGTATGGGAACCTGTTCATATTCTGTTAAATCAGGTCAAATGTGCGCAATAGAATTGGGTGTATGGCCCGTTTTACGCAACAGCATCAGTAAATAAATAAACGATACGCTGGCGATCATGATAAACAGCAAGCTATCTGAATAATTCTGCATCAGCATCGCTGTAAATGAAGGACCCAGCAGACTGCCCACGGTATAGCTCAATAACAATGCCTGATTCATGGCGACCAGCTGATGATGCTCCACCTTTTCACAGGCCCAGGCCATCGCGACCGGGTAGAGGGTAAAGCCTGCCGCACCCAACATAAACAACGCGGGCGCCATCGCCGCCTGATTCAGCATGGCGATACTCCCGACGATCACCACGAAGACCTGGACGCGTAAAACCAACAGACGTCCCAGCTTGTCCGCCAGACGGCCAATCGGCCATTGCCCCAGAATACCTGCACTTACCAGGACCGCCATCCAGAAACCAATGCTGGCGTTACTCACCCCCTGATGATTGAGATACAGCGGCATCAGGCCATACAAAGACCCCAGCACAATCCCGGAAATAATACAGCCATTCACGCCCAGACGCGCCTGGCGGAGTTTCAGCATGGAAACAATAGGCGTAGACTGCTGCTCATCACCCTGCTGATTGGCAATGCGCGTAAACAGCAGTGGCAAAACACCCGCCAGGATAGTACCCGTCACCCACGGCAGGACGTTCATCAATTCCGTGGATACTTTACTCACCAGCAGTTGGCCTAAAAACGTCCCCACGTAATAGATCATCATATAGGCGGCAAGCAAACGTCCGCGATTACGCGAAGTCCCGCTGCACATCAGCGCGCTTTCCACCACCACCCAAATCATGGCGCAGCCAACACCAGCGATAAAACGCCAGGTCATCCAGCTCCAGAATCCCACCATAATCCCCAGCCCGACACAGCCCGCGGCAAAAATAAGCGAGGCGATATAATAGCTGCGGTTAAAACCAAGGTGTTTTATTAAATACCCTGTCAACAACGTCCCTACCAGATTACCGGTAAAGTAGGACGAGCTCACCACGCCTACCTGCCAGGTGGGCAGATTTTCATGGGCGAGCCAAAGCGGGACGAGCGTGTTTAACACGGCGATCGCCAGGGTCAACAGAAGTAGCCCGCACAGCAATAGCATGACGGGACGGGTATAGGTGGACATGAATAAAAACCGTGAGGAAGTTCAAATTTCATGCGCATCATGCCACTGCTAAAAACATTGTCAATCGGCGTAATCAGAGGGCTGAGGCGCTTTCTGGTCGATCGATTTGCATTACTGATTCTTAATGTGAATAGATAAAAAATACAAAATCACATCTGCTTGTTTTTATTGATCTAAAACAAAAATCTCGCGTTACGTTCAGTCGAAAAATTTCATGGATTACCCTTACTTTTATTTCTTACTAAACTCAATGCGGGATGCTGAGCTGCATTGTCTTCAAAATAGAACAGTGAGTTCTTATTTAGGCATCTACTCCAGATATCGTTCTTTTCGTAGACTTAAACTCATCAAATTTCCCCCACTGAGCTGAACAGGAGAAATATCATGACTAAACCTTACGTAAGACTTGATAAAGATAATGCGGCAGTACTGCTGGTCGACCATCAGGCAGGCCTGCTCTCTCTGGTTCGGGATATCGATCCCGATAAATTTAAAAACAACGTGCTAGCCCTGGGTGACTTAGCAAAATACTTCAACCTCCCAACCATTCTGACAACCAGTTTTGAGACAGGACCAAACGGGCCGCTGGTACCGGAACTGAAAGCGCAATTTCCCGATGCGCCCTATATTGCTCGCCCAGGAAACATTAACGCATGGGATAACGAAGATTTCGTGAAGGCAGTGAAAGCGACCGGCAAAAAGCAGCTGATTATCGCCGGTGTCGTGACGGAAGTTTGCGTCGCCTTCCCTGCGCTCTCAGCTATTGAAGAAGGCTTTGACGTCTTTGTGGTAACCGATGCTTCAGGCACATTTAATGAAATTACCCGTCATTCAGCTTGGGATCGGATGTCTCAAGCAGGCGCTCAGTTGATGACATGGTTCGGAGTAGCGTGCGAGCTGCACCGCGACTGGCGCAACGATATCGAAGGTCTGGCAACGCTGTTCTCGAATCACATTCCGGACTACCGCAATCTGATGACCAGCTACGACACGTTAACTAAGCAGAAGTAAAACCAGGGCGAAAGCCCTGGCCTGACATATTGCCTGATGACGCGCAGCTTTAAGGCCTACGGATCTGTAGGCCTGATAAGACGCAAGCCGCCATCCGGCATAGTTTGGATTAACTCGCCACCGCCATACCGACTGTCATATGCAGCCCGTAGAACACGCCACGACCAATCAGCTCGCCGACTAACAGCAAAATAAACGCCACGGAAAGCAGCGGAACGGCAGGCTGGTAACCCTTCACTTGCGGTACAATCCAGCAGCACAACGCTAATGCCAGCGCCACAATCCGCCACGCCATCAGCGAGCCGTAATCCGGAACCAGCGCAGACGCCTGCTGAATCGAACTGTGGATCGTCGCCAGTTCAGCCCCCTGCATGACAGACATAATGGCGCTTACGACCAGAGCAAGCACTGAAATTGCCGGCAGCAGGCGCATCGCCCAACCATCCACGCCAGCAATTCTCAGTAACAGATACCCCAGCAGCGGACCGCCCATAAACATCGTCAGGAAGAAGCCCAGCGGAGTCCAGACGCTGTACCAGGTCGGCACAGTATCAATGGTGTTATAAACGCGTACCATCATCCAGACAAAAACCACACCCAGCACCATGGTGACAACTAACCACAGATTGCGTAATGCGGGCGACATTTTTTTCAACGTGGCCAGCAGCCAGCCGATACCACCAACGGCAAAGAAGATTGAACCGCTGGCAATTTCGTTACTCAACGCCGAAGACCCTACGCGATTGAGCGAGTTAAAGGCGCGCATCGGCGAGCCCAGGTGGAGCATAGAAGCAATGAAGCCAATGCCCATTAATACCCACAATCCAAACATGCAGGCAATCACGCGCTGCTGCGATTCTGGACGCAAGTCACCTTTCATCAACGCCAGCGCAAGAACGATAAAGCCACCAACCACACACTGTCCGAAGACCGTGAAGATCATCAGCGGCCATTCATGCCATCCACTTCCCATCTTACACCTCCTTCGGATTGGCCAGATAACCTGTGGTATCCCCGGTCGGGCGGCTATTGGCGTTAGGTTTGATGACAATACTCGGTTTGGTAAAGTGCGCGCCCGGCAGTGGCGCAACCGCAGCCAGGGTGCCATGCTTTTTGCGCAGCTCTTCAATCGGACCAAAATCCAGCGCACGCAGTGGGCAGGATTCGACGCAGATAGGTTTTTTACCTTCAGCGACGCGCTCATGGCAGCCATCGCATTTAGTCATATGCCCTTTTTCAGCATTGTACTGCGGCGCGCCGTAAGGACAGGCCATGTGGCAATACCGACAGCCAATGCACACGTCCTCATCGACAACGACAAAGCCATCTTCACGTTTGTGCATCGCGCCGCTCGGACACACCTTGGTACAGGCTGGGTCTTCGCAGTGGTTACACGCAATGGAGAGGTAATAGGCAAAGACGTTCTGATGCCAGACGCCGTTATCCTCCTGCCAGTCACCGCCCGCGTATTCATAAATGCGGCGGAAGCTGACTTCCGGGGTTAAATTTTTGAAGTCTTTGCAGGCCAGTTCGCAGGTTTTGCAACCGGTGCAACGGCTGGAATCAATAAAAAATCCATACTGGGTTGTCATCGGTTACTCCTTACACCTTTTCAACCTGAACAAGGTTCGTGTGTGATGGGTTCCCCTTCGCGAGAGGAGACGGACGCTGGGTCGTCAGGACGTTAATACAACCGCCCTGGTCCACGCGTTTTGCGTCCGGGTCATACCACGCCCCTTCGCCTAGTGCCACCACGCCAGGCATCATACGCGGCGTTACTTTAGCCTCGATGTGCACTTCACCACGATCGTTAAAGATGCGCACCTTGTCGCCGTTGTTAATGCCGCGTCTCTGCGCATCCATCGGGTTGATCCACATTTCCTGACGGCAGGATGCTTTCAGAACATCCACGTTGCCATAGGTCGAGTGGACACGAGACTTGTAATGGAAACCGGTCAGTTGCAGAGGGAATTTCTCCACCAGCGGATCGTTCAGGCTTTCAAATCCTGGGGTATAAATCGGCAGTGGATCAATCACATCACCTTCCGGCAGTTCCCAGGTCGCCGCGATCTCGGCAAGTTGCTGCGAATAAATTTCGATCTTACCTGACGGAGTAGTCAGCGGATTGGCGTCAGGATCCTCACGGAACGCCTTGTACGCCACGTGATGCCCCTGTGGGTCACGCTGTTTAAAGATCCCCTGCTTGCGGAATTCTTCAAACGTTGGCAGTTCAGGAATCGCTTTGCGCGACTGCTCGTACAGATGACGCATCCACTCTTCCTGAGTGCGACCTTCTGTAAACTGCTGCTCAACGCCAAGGCGTTTCGCAAGCTCGCTGGTCATCTGGTAGATAGTCTTGCATTCGAAGCGTGGTTTGATCGCCTGATCGGTGAAAATCACATACGACATATTCCCGCAGGAGGCATCCAGTGCGAAGTCCATCTGCTCCGAAGCGGTACAGTCCGGCAGCAAAATATCCGCGTATTTCGCCGAGGAGGTCATATGGCAGTCGATGACAACGATCATCTCGCACTTCTTATCATCCTGTAGGATTTCGTGTGTGCGGTTGATGTCGGAGTGCTGGTTAATCAGGCAGTTACCCGCATAGTTCCAGATCATCTTAATCGGAACATCGAGCTTATCTTTACCACGAACACCGTCACGCAGCGCCGTCATCTCCGGACCTCGCTCAATGGCGTCCGTCCACATAAACATCGAGATACTGGTTTCTACAGGGTTTTCCAGCGTAGGCATACGTTCAAACGGCAAACTGTATGAGCCCTCACGCGCCCCGCTGTTGCCGCCGTTAATCCCAACGTTACCGGTCAGAATAGCCAGCATAGAAATGGCGCGGGTCGCTATTTCACCATTAGCATGACGCTGCGGTCCCCACCCCTGGCTGATGTATGCCGGTTTAGCGCTACCGATTTCACGTGCCAGTTTGACGATTCGTTCAGCAGGAATCCCGGTAATTTGCGCAGCCCATTCCGGGGTCTTGGCAATACCGTCTTTGCCCTGCCCAAGAATATACGCCTTATAGTGACCGTTTTTCGGTGCATCTGCCGGTAAGGTTTTCTCGTCGTAACCTACGCAATATTTGTCAAGGAACGGTTGATCAACCATGTTTTCGGTGATCAGAACATACGCCAGCCCATTTACCAGCGCGGCATCCGTACCAGGACGGATGGGGATCCACTCATCTTCACGACCCGCACCAGTATCCGTGTAGCGAGGATCGATAATGATCATGCGGGCATTGGATTTCTGTCGCGCCTGTTCAAGGTAATAGGTTACCCCACCCCCGCTCATACGGGTTTCACCTGGGTTATTCCCGAACAGAACCACCAGCTTGCTGTTTTCAATGTCTGACGGGCTGTTACCGTCTGCCCAGCCGCCGTAGGTGTAGTTCAACCCGGCAGCGATTTGCGCTGAAGAGTAGTCACCGTAGTGGTTCAGGTAGCCACCACAGCAGTTCATCAGACGTGCTACCAGCGTTTTGCCCGGTGGCCAGGAGCGTGTCAGGGTGCCGCCCAGCGTACCTGTGCCGTAGTTCAGGTAGATAGACTCGTTGCCGTAGTCTTTGATAAGACGCTGCATATTGCTGGCAATGATATCGTAGGCTTCATCCCAGCTGATACGCTCAAATTTACCTTCGCCACGCTTGCCGACGCGTTTCATCGGGTATTTCAGACGATCGGGATTATAGACGCGACGACGCATGGAGCGACCTCGCAGACAGGCGCGTACCTGATGCAAACCGTCGTAGTTGTCATCACCGGTGTTGTCGGTTTCAACATACTTTATTTCACCATCTACCACGTGCATACGCAGAGGACAGCGGCTACCACAGTTCACCGTACACGCGCTCCAGATGACTTTCTCACTGGCCTGTGTTGGATTAAGGGCTTCTGCAGCATTTGCAATACGGGTAAATGGCAGGGTAAACGCGCTACTGGCCACCGCCAGTCCGCCTATCGCCGTCGTTTTCACCAAACCTCGGCGACTAACCTCAGCTGCCAGCATGGCATCGGGGATCTTAGTTTTCATAGTGGCTCACTCTGCTGCTCACAATAAACAAAAGGCAAATATCCGTTGTATAGATTTTTATATAACGTTACTATCGATATAAAGACTGGTAGATACTGAATTTGCGAAAAGACAGAGATAAATACTGACTTTCATTTGAAGGCAGTATTACTCCTATGGAGGTAGATGTTATTGTCCGACGTCAAACGGGCATAAAAAAAGCGCCCGGAGGCGCTTTTTTAGCAGGGAAAGGTAGCTTAGCCGATGAATTCCAGGCCATTCATGTACGGACGCAACACTTCCGGAACCTGAATGCGACCATCAGCCTGCTGATAGTTTTCCATTACCGCAACCAGCGTACGTCCTACCGCCAGACCAGAACCGTTCAGCGTATGTGCTAAACGGGTCTTTTTATCGGATTTACTGCGGCAACGCGCCTGCATACGACGAGCCTGGAAATCCCACACGTTGGAGCAAGAGGAGATTTCGCGATAAGTGTTCTGCGCCGGGATCCACACTTCCAGATCGTAGGTTTTGCATGCACCGAAGCCCATGTCGCCAGTGCACAGGATGATCTTGCGATACGGCAGACCCAACAGTTGCAGGACCTTCTCAGCATGACCGGTCATCTCTTCCAGCGCGTCCATAGAGTCTTCCGGGCGAACGATCTGCACCATCTCAACTTTATCGAACTGGTGCATACGGATCAGACCACGGGTATCACGACCGTAAGAACCTGCTTCAGAACGGAAGCACGGCGTATGCGCAGTCATTTTGATCGGCAGCGCATCTTCGTCAATGATTTCGTCACGCACCAGGTTGGTCAGCGGCACTTCTGCAGTTGGGATCAGCGCATAGTTGCTGCTGTCAGCTTCTTCATCCAGCGGACGGGTGTGGAACAGATCGCCAGCAAATTTCGGCAGTTGGCCTGTTCCGTACAGCGTGTCATGGTTAACCAGATACGGAACGTAGTTTTCGCTGTAACCATGCTGTTCGGTATGCAGATCCAGCATAAACTGAGACAGCGCACGGTGCATGCGTGCGATCTGGCCTTTCATAACAACGAAACGAGAGCCAGTCAGCTTAACCGCCGCGGCGAAATCAAGACCCGTGTGCATTTCACCCAGAGTAACGTGATCGCGCACTTCGAAATCAAACTCACGTGGTGTACCCCAGCGGCTGACTTCGACGTTGTCATTTTCATCTTTACCCACCGGAACTTCGTCCGCTGGCAGGTTAGGAATGGTCAGCGCAATATCGCGGATCTCGGCCTGTAAGGTATCAAGTTCAGCTTTCGCGGCATCCAGCTCTTCGCCCAGTTTGTTCACTTCCAGACGTAAAGACTCGATATCTTCCCCGCGCGCTTTTGCCTGGCCGATGGATTTCGATCGAGAGTTACGCTCTGCCTGCAGGTTTTCAGTTTGTACCTGCAGAACTTTACGACGCTCTTCAAGAGCGCGCAGCTTATCTACATCCAGCTTAAAGCCCCGGCTTGCCAGTTTTTCTGCGACTGCGTCTGGCTCATTACGCAGCAGATTGGGATCGAGCATGCTTATCCTGTGCTTATCGAATTAAAATAGGAGAAAGTGACCACAGCCTGCGGTCACAGGGATACAGAGACAACATTACCGCAACGATAACACTAACGGTAGCGTTTTATAGGGCTATTTTGATCCTGTCCGGCGAGCCAGGCGAGCTTTTCGCCAATCTTGCCTTCAAGACCTCTGTTTGTGGGGTGATAATAGCGCGTTTGTGCCATTTCCTGCGGGAAGTACTCTTCTCCGGCGGCATAGGCATTTGGTTCATCATGGGCGTAACGATACTCCTGACCGTAGCCCATATCCTTCATCAGCTTCGTCGGCGCATTGCGCAGGTGAACCGGCACGTCGTAATCCGGACGTTCACGTGCATCAGCCAGCGCGGCTTTGAAGGCGGTGTAAACTGCATTACTTTTCGGCGCGCAGGCCAGATAAACAATCGCCTGAGCAATCGCACGTTCGCCTTCCGCTGGTCCCACGCGGGTAAAGCAGTCCCATGCTGAAATTGCCACCTGCATGGCGCGTGGATCGGCATTGCCCACATCTTCAGAGGCAATTGCCAGACAGCGACGAGCAACATACAGCGGGTCACCGCCTGCACTAATGATGCGCGCATACCAATAAAGCGCTGCATCCGGTGCACTGCCGCGAACCGATTTATGTAATGCAGAGATGAGATCGTAAAAGCGATCGCCTTTATTATCGAAGCGTGCGCTGCGCTCACCGGCAATTTCAGTGAGCAATTCTGGTTTCAATACGTGCTTGCCAGAATCATCAACTTCGGCCATATCGGCCATCATTTCCAGCGTATTCAGCGCCCGGCGCGCATCACCATTAACCAGTTCGGCAATAGCCCGACGCGTCTCTGGCGGCAGTACGATATCCTGGCAGCCGTAACCCCGCGCTTTGTCTGACATCGCCTGGTCCAGCACCTGTTCAATGTCGTCGGTGGTTAACGATTTCAGTAAATAAACACGCGCCCGCGACAGCAGCGCTGAGTTCAGTTCAAACGAGGGATTTTCAGTGGTGGCGCCAATAAACGTGATGGTACCGTCTTCAATATGCGGTAAAAACGCATCCTGCTGGCTTTTATTAAAACGGTGAACTTCGTCGACAAACAGGATCGTACGCCGACCAGCGTTACGGTTCTGACGCGCACGCTCAATCGCTTCACGAATCTCTTTTACACCAGACGTAACCGCCGAAATGCGTTCGACATCGGCGTTAGCGTAACGGGCAATGACTTCGGCAAGGGTGGTTTTCCCCGTCCCCGGAGGCCCCCATAAAATCATGGAGTGCAGGTGCCCGGCCTCGATAGCGCGCGGCAAGGGTTTACCCGCAGCCAACAAATGCTGCTGGCCGATATACTGCGCTAAATTTTCTGGCCGCAT
The DNA here is from genome assembly GCF_004322975.1 of Citrobacter sp. ABFQG. Taxonomy (NCBI): domain Bacteria; kingdom Pseudomonadati; phylum Pseudomonadota; class Gammaproteobacteria; order Enterobacterales; family Enterobacteriaceae; genus Citrobacter; species Citrobacter sp. ABFQG. Next base: position 2,422,709 of record NZ_CP036435.1, on the reverse strand, counting down.
ACGCGCGGCCAGTGGCTGAAAGGTATTATCAGAAAAGTCGAGCGACAGATTGCTCACTCACACGCCTCTACTTACGTTGATCGTCAACCGTTACACCTTGCGGCGGGGTAAAGGTGAATTTGGAAGGTTCAATCGCACCATTCTGCTGAGATTTCAGCTGATAGCTGCTGCGCTGATCGTCTTGCTCAACGGCGCTAAACTGATGGATCGTCCCGTCACGCCCAACATTGATCGTAAACTGCTTCAGGTTACCGCTGCTGGTTTTTGGCGTCAGCACGAAATCATCGCCGTTTTGCTTAATGTTGTACTGCTGCCAGTCACTGGCCTGGTTACGCGCGATCAGCATGAACGGCGTATTGCCCGTGGCGTCTTTCAACCAGGTCGCGGTCGCCTGTTCAACAAACGGGTTAAAGAACCACAGCGTTTTCCCATCGGAAACCAGGATGCTCTCATCAGGCTGGGTCATATGCCAGTTAAACAGATTAGGACGTTTAACCCATAAATCACCCTGACCTTCCTGCACCGCTGCGCCGCTGCCGTCCGTGACCTTCTGAGTAAAGCTGGCATGGAAGCTACTGACTTTATCCAGACGGCTTTTCAGGTCGCTGGCAGCGTCAGCCCAGACGCTGCTCACCACAAAGCTCGACAGTAATGCACAGGTGATTGCGATTCTTTTCATCGTTATTCCTCAAAATACGTCACTCCCAACGGGGAGATCCCTCTGCTATCCATTTCAGGCCAAAAATCAGCATGAGGAAAGTAGAAAATACTGAATTACTTAACTTTGCAATCATTCGAAGGGCGGCGGAGCCAGCACTTCACGATTACCATTATGCCCTTGTTCGCTGACAATACCCTGCGCTTCCATCTGCTCGATGATGCGCGCCGCTCGGTTGTAGCCGATGCGGAACTGACGCTGGACGCCGGAGATTGAGGCTTTGCGTTTCTGGGTCACAAAGTTTACCGCCTGATCGAACAGCGGATCCAACTCTTCGCCACCATCAAAACCGCCACCGCCGCCTTCGCTTTCGCTGTCAGAGGTAATGCCGTCGACGTATTGCGGACGACCGCGCGCTTTCCAGTCCTGTACCACTGCGTGAACTTCTTCGTCGCGGACAAAGGCGCCGTGAACACGCACAGGGATCGTCGAGTTCGGTGCGGAATAGAGCATGTCACCCATACCTAACAGCGATTCCGCTCCGCCCTGGTCAAGGATGGTACGCGAGTCAATTTTACTGGACACGGTAAAGGCGATACGCGTTGGAATGTTCGCTTTAATCAGTCCGGTGATAACGTCAACCGACGGTCGCTGGGTTGCCAGCACCAGGTGGATCCCCGCCGCACGCGCTTTTTGCGCCAGACGAGCAATCAGTTCTTCCACCTTTTTGCCAACCGTCATCATCAGGTCGGCGAATTCATCCACCAGCACAACAATATACGGCAGTTTTTCCAGCACCGGATGCTGAACATCCATACTGTCACCCGGCTTCCAGTAAGGGTCCGGAATCGGACGTCCCATGCGGGCGGCTTCGGCGATTTTCTCGTTATAACCGGCAAGGTTACGCACGCCAAGCGCCGACATCAGCTTGTAGCGACGTTCCATTTCATTGACGCTCCAGCGCAAGGCGTTAGCAGCATCTTTCATGTCGGTCACGACTTCGGTCAGCAGATGCGGAATGCCTTCATAAACCGACAGTTCCAGCATTTTCGGGTCAATCATGATAAAGCGAACGTCTTCCGGCTGCGCCTTGTAGAGCATGCTGAGGATCATGGCGTTCACCCCAACAGACTTACCGGATCCGGTTGTCCCTGCTACCAGCAGGTGCGGCATTTTTGCCAGATCGGCCACCACCGGTTCGCCCGCAATATCTTTACCCAGCACCACAGTCAGCGGAGATGAATTATCACGGAATTTAGCGTTATCCAGCACTTCACGCAGATAAACGGTTTGACGTTTTTTATTCGGTAACTCCAGTCCGACATACGGTTTGCCTGGAATAACCTCGACCACACGTACCGCTGCGGTCGACAATGAACGCGCCAGATCGCGCGACAGGTTGGAAATACGCGCCGCTTTAACCCCAGGAGCCAGATTAAGCTCAAAGCGGGTAATCACTGGGCCTGGAGAGTAGTTCACTACATCGGCTTTAATGCGGAAATCCGCCAGACGCGCTTCCACCAGACGTGCCATTTGCTCCAGCGCGAACGTATCTATCGGCTCAACCTCGCTCGGCGGCGGTGTAAGCAGATCTAACGATGGCAGCGGCGTGCTTGGACGGTGCGCCGGACGGCTGTCGCCATTACGCATCAGCAGCGGATGGATCAGACTATCCTGCGGCGGCGGCGTAACAGGCTGCGCTGGCTGCTGATAATGCTGCTGCGGTGCGACAGGCTGCGCCGGCTGCTGATAATGCTGCTGCGGTGCGACAGGCTGCGCCGGCTGCTGATAATGCTGCTGCGGTGCAACAGGTTGCGCCGGTTGCTGATAATGCTGCTGCGGTGCAACAGGTTCCTGGTACTGCGGCGCAGGCTCCGGCATCACGCCAGGCGTAAACAGCGGCTCATGCGGCCCCTCATCTACCAGCGTTTTCATTGGCGAAAATTCAAAGTCATCGAGCGAGAACGGATTCGCTCCGGCAGGCTGTTCACCGGAATAACGCTGCTGCTGAGAAGAAGCAAACTGGCGAGCCAGTTCCGCTTCTGCGGCTGAATCTTCGTCATCAGTCTGGTGGGTATCGTCCTGATACTCTTCGCCATAACGATGCTGCTGCGACTGAGCGAACTGGCGTGCCAGCTCGTCCTGCTGCATTGCATCCATTTCATCGTCATTGTACGCATCTGTATCAAGCTGCTCTTCGCGCGCTTTCTCTTCAGCCATACGCTGTGACGGCAGTTTGATGCCATACGACGCCAATTCCCGGCGAGTAGGCACGCGCACACGATTTGGGCGCGGTAACTGCGGGCCAATCCCCTCTTTCACCTGCGGACGCGGCGCACCGCTGCCCGCAAGGCTAAAGACAGGTGCAGCTGCTCCTGCACCCGCCCCTAAAGCGGCGCTTTTTACACCGGCAGCCAGCGGTGCAACAGCAGCAACAGACTCAACGGGCGGTATGGATGCAGTCGTCGGCATAGATGGCGTAGACGGTTTAATACGCTCAGGCTCCTGAGCAGGTTCTGGAATCGGCTGATACCATGCGGCCAGTTGCTCACGCTCACGCGCACGTTTCTCTTCGACTTCTTCAAAGTAATAGAGCGGCGGACGAGTCGGTTTAACTTCTTCAACCACGGGCTCAGGTTCCACCACAAGCGGTTGTTCAACCACAGGCTGCTGGAACGTAGTGCTCTGTTGAGGGATTGATTCCTGCTGATAAACAGGTTGCGGCGCAGGCTCCGGCTGATAAGCAGGCTGCTGGAATGTGGCGTTCTGTTGAGAGGTCGGATCCTGTTGATAGACAGGCTGCAGCACAGGCTCTGGCTGATAAACAGGTTCCGGCTGCGGTGCGACTGGCTGCGCATAAACAGGTTCCGGCTGCGGTGCGTAATATTGCGGCTGCGGACTCTCCTCCACAACCGGCTGTTGCCATGGCTCATACGGCTGCTGCACCGGAGGTTGCGCGTACTGGGCTGGTTGCGGATAACCTTCAGGCGTTGGTGCAATCGCGGCATCACCGGTTTGCGGGCCTGGTGCGGATTGCCAGGCTACGGCTGGGGCCGGTTGCTCCATAACAGTGTTGGTCACGGGCGAGGTTTGCAGCAACGGATCTACCGGCGCGCTCCAGGCCTGAGCGGCCGTTGTAGCTGCAGCTGCTGCAGCCACAGGCTCGGTCACCGAGTGGCCGTTAAGCAGTGGGTCAAGCTCGTCATATTCAGGCAGCGTCGCGCGATTGCCGGAAAACAGCACATCGTTAGGATCGGCAACCACGCCACGGGCGCTGTATTCAATTTCGTCTTCATCATCCATGCGTTTGCCGGAGAACAGCGCCGCATCGGTGTGACGACCAAGCGGGTTGGTAAATTTCTCTGCCAGACGCTTACGGCGCGCTAACGCACCGCGCAGAATACGAGCCCGACGCGATTCATGGGGTTTGCCATCAGCGGCATCGACAGACTCTTCTTCATCTTCATATTCTTCGTCATCGACCCAGGTATCGTCGCGGCGGGTACGGTTGCTGGCAAACGTCAGGATATTGAGTAACCAGCCGCCCAGTTTTTCCGCAATGCTCACCCATGACCAACCGGTGAACAGCGTTAATCCCGCCGCCCAAATGCACAACAACGTCAGCGTGCCGCCGCTGCTGTGCAGTAAAGGTTGTAGCGTAGTGCTGAGCAGACTGCCGATCACGCCGCCAGAGGCGAAATACCAGATGTCATCGGCGTTAATTGCGGCCAGCCCGCAGGAAGTGAGAATCAGCGCCAGAACGCCAATAATGCGCAGCGAGACGGCAAAATAATCGACGTATTCGTCGCTGGCCTGGTGTCGCCAGGCAAACCAACAACCGCCAACAATGATGACGGGAATGGTGTAGGCCATGACGCCAAAAATAAAGAACAGCGTGTCCGCCAACCATGCTCCGGGTATTCCCCCCAGATTATGGATAGGTTCATGCCATGCGGTTTGTGACCAACTGGGATCCGAAGGGTTAAAGCTGAGTAAGGCAGCCATCAACCAGACGGCAAAAAGGGCAATAAGGATCAGTAGCGCTTCCAGAAGTCGGCGCCCGCTGCTTAACTTCGTCAATGTGATGTCTTTGTCTTCAGTGTATTCCTGGCTCAAAAACGGCTCTCCAGGTTTCAGGCTTTTCCTGCCCGATGCTAAAACGGACAACAGCACCGGGTTACCCCGGCACTGTTGCTGTATGGATTAACAGGAGTGTAATCAAACTGCGTCGATTTTGCACCTGTTCCGTGTTAGCGCGTCTTAATTACCAGACGATTGCTCTGTTTGACTTCTTCCATGACTACATAAGTACGTGTGTCATTCACGCCAGGCAGACGCAGCAGGGTTTCCCCCAACAGCTTACGGTATGCCGACATATCCGGTACGCGTGTTTTCAGCAAATAGTCGAAATCACCGGAAACCAAATGACACTCTTGAATTTCTTCAAGTTTTTGTACTGCAGAGTTGAATTGTTCAAACACATCCGGGGCGCCACGATTCAGAGTAATCTCAACAAAAACCAGAAGTGATGCATCCAGATAATGCGGGTTTAACAGCGCTGTATAGCCCTGAATAAAACCCTGTCTTTCCAACCGACGCACACGCTCAAGGCAGGGCGTTGGTGAAAGTCCCACACGTTTAGAAAGCTCGACGTTAGAAATACGCCCATCCTTTTGCAGCTCATTAAGAATGTTACGATCGATACGGTCGAGATCTTTGCCAGGGCGCTTCTTACTATCTACCATTATTATTGTCTCTCTGTATTCCTTCCCTACTCCTGCCTGACTCTACCAACATCACTGTTCAGAGTCGCTACCCATCAAAATAAACCGCAACCCAGAGGGATTTTCGGTTCGCAATGTCTGGGTTTATGGTGAGAAGACCGTTGCCTGTCGGCGGCTATCGACATCACGAATGGCATCTGTCCACACCATGCGTAGATTTCGCTAACACGGTAAACATGGTATCTACATGCATGATTATGCAGCACATACATGACACAGTTTTTTTCTTCCTTGAATGTTTTCGCAAAACAGCAGGGGATTGTCAAAGCAAAACATCGATTTTTAGTACAACATGCCAGTTATTCATTCGCAGTGATGGAAAATCGTCATTTTATCACCTTATAACTGACCGATTTTAAGTAGAAATCGTTATAGTATTACGGCTGATCACCCCGTTCATCGGTTTCTGCTATTACACATATTGTTAACAAAATCGCCATACTCTTTTTTTACGTCTGTAAATTCCCTACAATCCTGCTCATTGCCTGCCAACAACTATGGGGATCTCATGGGCGCAACCAAACACAGTAAACTTCTTATTCTGGGCTCTGGCCCTGCGGGATATACCGCTGCGGTCTACGCTGCACGCGCGAACCTGCAACCGGTACTGATTACCGGTATGGAAAAAGGTGGTCAGTTGACCACAACAACAGAAGTGGAAAACTGGCCTGGCGATCCGCACGATCTTACTGGCCCGCTGCTGATGGAGCGTATGCACGAACATGCGTCCAAATTTGACACTGAAATCATTTTTGATCACATCAGCAAAGTTGATCTGCAAAACCGTCCTTTCCGTCTGACCGGCGACAGCGGTGAATACACCTGTGACGCACTGATCATCGCCACCGGCGCTTCAGCACGTTACCTGGGTCTGCCTTCAGAAGAAGCATTCAAAGGCCGTGGCGTTTCCGCCTGCGCGACCTGCGACGGTTTCTTCTACCGTAACCAAAAAGTTGCGGTGATCGGCGGCGGCAACACCGCTGTTGAAGAAGCGCTATATCTGGCGAATATCGCATCTGAAGTGCATTTGATTCACCGTCGCGACAGCTTCCGCGCGGAGAAAATTCTCATCAAACGTTTGATGGATAAAGTTGAAAACGGCAACATCGTGCTTCACACCCACCGCACGCTGGAAGAAGTGACCGGCGATCAAATGGGCGTAACCGGACTGCGTCTGCGCGATACGCAAAACACTGACAACGTGGAATCACTTGACGTTGCCGGGTTATTTGTCGCTATCGGTCACAGCCCGAATACCGCTATTTTCGACGGTCAGCTTGAACTGGAAAACGGCTACATCAAAGTTCAGTCCGGTATTCACGGCAATGCCACTCAAACCAGCATTCCGGGTGTCTTCGCAGCCGGTGACGTGATGGACCATATTTATCGCCAGGCGATTACCTCTGCGGGCACGGGCTGTATGGCCGCGCTTGATGCAGAACGTTATCTCGACGGTCTGGCGGACGCTTGCAAATAAGTTTTACAAATCAGTAACAAAAGTAAAAAAGGCGACTATAAGTCGCCTTTATTTTTGCCTCGTTGTAACATTGCCCTGCCCAAAAATTCCAATAACTCACCTGCTAAGCGTGCAATGAATAAAACCCGTCAAAAAGAGCTGACCCGCTGGTTAAAACAGCAAAGTGTAATTTCCCAACGATGGCTGAACATTTCGCGCCTGTTGGGGTTCGTGAGCGGCCTGTTAATTGTCGCTCAGGCCTGGCTCATGGCCCGAATTCTGGACCATATGATCATGGCCAATATTCCCCGAGAGGCGCTTCTGCTTCCTTTCATCGTGCTGGTATTGATTTTCATCCTGCGGGCATGGGTCGTCTGGTTACGCGAACGGGTCGGGTTTCACGCAGGGCAGCATATTCGCTTTGAAATTCGCCGCCAGGTGCTTGACCGTCTGCAACAGGCAGGTCCGGCCTGGATACAAGGCAAACCGGCCGGGAGTTGGGCCACGTTGATCCTGGAGCAGATTGACGATATGCATGATTACTATGCACGTTATCTGCCGCAAATGGCGTTGGCCGTATGCGTCCCCTTATTGATCGTGGCGGCGGTATTCCCGTCAAACTGGGTGGCCGCCCTTATTCTGCTTGGAACTGCCCCGCTGATCCCGTTGTTTATGGCGATGGTTGGTATGGGTGCTGCCGACGCTAACCGCCGCAATTTTCAGGCTCTTGCTCGCCTCAGCGGCCATTTCCTCGACCGCCTGCGTGGCATGGAGACGCTAAGAATCTTTGGTCGCGGTGAAGCCGAAACGGAAAGCATCCGCGCTGCGTCACAGGATTTCCGCCAGCGCACTATGGAAGTCCTGCGCCTGGCTTTCCTGTCATCCGGTGTCCTTGAGTTCTTTACCTCCCTGTCCATCGCACTGGTCGCGGTTTACTTCGGTTTTTCCTACCTTGGCGAACTCGATTTTGGACACTACGGCACAGGTGTCACATTGGCTGCCGGCTTCCTCGCGCTCATTCTGGCGCCGGAATTTTTCCAGCCCCTGCGCGATCTGGGCACGTTTTATCACGCCAAAGCACAAGCCGTTGGTGCAGCAGACAGTCTGAAAACCTTCATGGAAACCCCGCTTGCACATCCTGAGCGTGGCGACATTGAGCTGACAACAAAAGACGCTGTTTCAATTGAAGCACAAGATCTGGTCATCACCTCGCCGGAAGGTAAAGTGCTTGCAGGCCCGCTCAACTTTACCCTGCCAGCGGGCCAACGTGCGGTGCTGGTTGGCCGCAGCGGTTCCGGCAAAAGTTCGTTGCTAAATGTCCTGTCCGGATTTCTCTCTTATCAGGGATCGCTGCGAATTAACGGCTTTGAACTACGCGACCTGTCGCCTGATTGCTGGCGCAAACAGCTGTCCTGGGTTGGACAAAATCCGCAGCTCCCTGCCGCCACGTTACGCGATAACGTGCTGCTCGCTCGCCCCGATGCCAGCGAAGAACAGCTGCGGGCCGCACTCGACAGCGCCTGGGTCAGTGAGTTTTTACCGCTACTGCCGCAGGGTGTAGATACACCAGTAGGCGATCAGGCGGCTCGACTTTCTGTCGGACAAGCGCAGCGCGTTGCCGTGGCTCGCGCCTTACTCAACCCGTGTCAGTTGCTGCTGCTTGATGAACCCGCCGCCAGCCTGGATGCACACAGCGAACAACGCGTGATGCAAGCGTTGAACGCAGCGTCACGCCGCCAGGCTACGCTGATGGTGACACACCAACTTGAAGACCTTGCCGACTGGGATGCTATCTGGGTGATGCAGGACGGACAGATCGTTGAACAAGGCACTTATGCCGAACTTAGCGCAGCCAACGGGGCGTTTGCGACATTACTGGCTCATCGTCAGGAGGACATCTAAATGCGCGCTTTGCTACCTTATCTGACGCTGTATAAACGTCACAAATGGATGTTAACCCTGGGGATCGTTCTGGCGATCGTCACACTGTTGGCAAGTATTGGTTTGCTGACGCTTTCCGGTTGGTTCCTGTCGGCTTCTGCTGTGGTGGGTGTCACCGGGATTTACAGTTTTAACTATATGCTCCCTGCCGCCGGGGTACGCGGTGCGGCAATCACCCGCACCGCGGGCCGCTATTTCGAGCGACTGGTCAGCCACGACGCGACGTTCCGCGTGCTGCAACATTTGCGTATATATACCTTCAGCAAACTGCTGCCGCTCTCTCCTGCTGGCCTGTCCCGTTATGGACAAGGTGAATTGCTTAATCGCGTGGTGGCGGATGTCGACACGCTCGATCATCTCTATTTACGCGTGCTCTCCCCGCTTGTAGGCGCTTTTGTCGTCATCATGGTGGTCACGCTGGGGCTAAGCGTTCTCGATTTCACGCTAGCTATTACTCTCGGCGGTATTATGCTGCTGACCTTATTTATCTTGCCCCCACTCTTTTATCAGGCAGGTAAAAGCACCGGGCAAAGCTTGACGCATTTACGTGGGCAGTATCGTCAGCAGTTAACATCCTGGCTGCAGGGCCAGGCTGAACTGACCATCTTTGGTGCCAGTGAACGTTACCGCGCGCAAATGGAAGCCACTGAGTTGCAGTGGCATGAAGCCCAACGACGTCAGTCTGAATTAACGGCGCTATCACAGGCGGTCATGCTGTTAGTCGGCGCACTGGCAGTGGTTGTGATGTTATGGATGGCCTCAGGTGGCGTAGGTGGCAATACCCAGCCTGGTGCGCTGATCGCGCTGTTTGTCTTCTGTGCGCTGGCCGCATTTGAAGCATTAGCACCCGTCACCGGCGCGTTTCAGCATCTCGGACAGGTTATTGCCTCTGCGCTGCGCATCACCGAACTGACTGAACAGCAGCCAGAAGTCACCTTCCCGGATGCCGGTTCCCCGGTTTCTGAGCAGGTCACTCTCACGCTACGCGATGTATCATTCAGTTATCCGGGACAAGCACAAAAAGCGCTCGACACCCTTTCCCTGAAGGCTCAGCCCGGTGAGCATATTGCGATTCTCGGCCGCACCGGATGCGGTAAGTCAACGTTACTGCAATTGCTTACCCGTGCATGGGATCCGCAGCACGGCGAAATTCTGATTAATGAGCAGCCGATTTCAGCCCTCAGTGAAACCACGCTGCGCCAGAGCATCAGCGTCGTGCCACAGCGCGTGCACCTGTTCAGCGCGACGCTTCGCGACAATCTTCTGCTGGCGGCACCGCACGCCAGTGATGACACATTATCCGCAATGCTGTGCCGCGTCGGTCTGGACAAACTGCTTGAGGGTGATGGACTCAACGCCTGGTTAGGCGAAGGGGGTCGACAGCTTTCTGGTGGCGAACTTCGTCGTCTGGCTATCGCCCGTGCCTTATTGCACGATGCCCCACTGATGCTGCTGGACGAACCGACCGAAGGACTTGATGCAACAACAGAAAGCCAAATGCTTGAATTAATTGGCGATGCCATGCGTGATAAAACCGTACTGATGGTGACACATCGTCTGCGCGGCTTGTCACGTTTTGATCAAATAATAGTGATGGACAACGGACACATTATTGAGCAAGGTAATCACGCAGATTTGTTAGCCCGGCAGGGACGTTATTACCAGTTTAAGCAACGTCTGTAAGCTATTATTGAACGATCAAACTCGCGTAGTGGAGTTTCGCAGTCATGCGCCTGGTGCAATTGTCCCGCCATTCTATAGCCTTCCCTTCACCGGAAGGCGCTTTACGCGAGCCTAACGGTTTGTTGGCGCTTGGCGGCGATCTCAGCCCAGCCCGACTGTTAATGGCCTATCAGCGCGGAATTTTCCCGTGGTTTTCACCTGGCGACCCCATCCTTTGGTGGTCGCCCGATCCACGCGCCATTCTTTGGCCCGAGAAATTTCATCTCAGCCGCAGCATGAAACGCTTTCATAAAAACTCGCCTTATCGCGTGACGCTCAATTACGCGTTCGGTCAGGTGATTGAAGGCTGCGCGAACGACCGGGAAGAAGGCACCTGGATAACGCATGATGTAGTGGACGCCTACCATCGCCTGCACGAACTGGGCCATGCGCACTCCATTGAAGTGTGGCGACAAAATGAATTAGTGGGCGGTATGTATGGCGTGGCGCAAGGTACACTATTTTGTGGCGAATCAATGTTCAGCCGTCAGGAAAATGCGTCCAAAACCGCACTGCTTGTTTTTTGCGCTGAATTTATCCGTCAGGGCGGAAAATTAATCGACTGCCAGGTATTAAATAGCCACACAGCTTCGCTGGGCGCCGTCGAAACCCCTCGTCGGGAGTACCTTGAACACCTGAGCAGACTGCGCCAGCAGCGGCTACCGAGCCATTTCTGGGTTCCCAGGACGTTATTTTCGCCTCAGGGGTGAATGTTTTCGGCACATTTTTTGTCGGGGTGTTATAATTGTCGCGCAGAGTTGGTTTAGCCCATTACCCCGCCGCCGTTAAGGAACAGTTCGCGTCAGGCAACGCCTATCGTTTATCTCCTCGTTCCCTTACACGTTGCGCTTTAAGTGCGGCTTTGCCGTGTGTGGTTAGAGTAATGCGCCAAACCCGATTTGCTGTGTTTTAAACGCACAAATCTTTACTTATTAAAAGAACTTCGGCATTATCTTGCCGGTTCAAATTACGGTAGTGATACCCCAGAGGATTAGATGGCCAAAGAAGACAATATTGAAATGCAGGGTACCGTTCTCGATACGTTACCTAATACCATGTTCCGCGTAGAGTTAGAAAACGGTCACGTGGTTACTGCACACATCTCCGGTAAAATGCGCAAAAACTATATCCGCATCCTGACGGGCGACAAAGTGACTGTTGAGCTGACCCCGTACGACCTGAGCAAAGGCCGCATTGTCTTCCGTAGTCGCTGATTGTTTTTAACGCCCGAATGGCGTCCAGATAATAAAAGGTCGGTTTAACCGGCCTTTTTTGTGGGTTGAGGATATGTATTTAATCCTCAATCATCCGCGCATATTCTTCCGTTAAGAAATCTACTAAAGCGCGCACTGACGGCAATAATCCCCTGCGTGATGGAAAGACTGCGTGAATAATTTCTCGCTTCGGTTCCCAACCGTCGAGCAACGCCACCAGTTCACCCGCGGCTAATTGATCTTTTACCATCAGTTGCGGAAGCTGCACTACCCCCACACCGGCAACTGCGGCTTCACGTAGCGCCAGCATATCGGTGGTAATCATTCGCGGCGTGAAATGCACCTCTGCCCGCGCGCCCTGCGGGCCAAATAACTCCCAACGATGTACATGTTTGCCCGAGGCGAGACTCAAACCAGGCCAGCGTGTCAGCTCCGCCGGAGAGTGTAGCGCCCCCATTTGCTCGATTAACTGCGGGCTGGCATACAAACGATGCCCCCTGTCCGCCAGCACACGCATCACCAGGTCGCTATCCTCAAATGGTCTGGGCCTGACACGAATCGCCACGTCCAGACCTTCTCCAACGACGTCAACACGACGATTTGTCGCCTCCAGTTGCACTGATACGTCAGGATAACGCGCCATAAAACGAGCAAGCATCGGCCCGATATGCACATGCAGCAACGTGACCGGGCACGTCAACTTCACCACGCCACGCGGTTCAACCTGTAACGCGGCAATGGCATCCTGCGCCGCCTGCGCTTCAACCAGCATCGCCTTACAGTGTTCGTAAAAGGTTTGCCCCACTTCCGTCACGTTAAACTGGCGGGTGGTTCGCTGAATCAGTCGAACCCCCAGCCTCTCTTCCAGTTGCGCTATCCGTCGGCTTAGTTTTGATTTCGGTTCATCAAGCGCCCGACCCGCCGCCGCGAATCCTCCTTCCTCTACAACATGCACAAACCATGCAAAATCATTGAGATCTGGCTTCGTCATCTAATTGTCCTATTTATGAGACAGTGAGAACTATTTTAGCTACTACTCAGTTCGCTGTCATGAATATAAGCTTATTCACATCAAGATAACGCCACTGAGGAGACACAAATGAAACACGTAACAGGCGTCTACACCGCACCTCGCCCGCACTGGGTTGGCGATGGATTTCCGGTTCGCTCGATGTTTTCTTACCAGTCTCATGCTGAGCAACTAAGTCCGTTCCTGCTGCTGGATTACGCCGGTCCACATACGTTTACGCCGGGTAACGAAAAACGCGGCGTAGGCGAGCACCCTCACCGTGGTTTTGAGACGGTGACCATCGTTTACAGCGGCGAAGTTGAACACCGTGATTCAACCGGTCGCGGCGGCACTATCGGCCCCGGCGACGTGCAGTGGATGACCGCGGGTGCAGGAATATTACATGAAGAGTTCCATTCACCAGAATTTACCCGTCAGGGCGGCGAACTGGAAATGGTACAGCTGTGGGTCAATCTGCCAGCAAAGGACAAAATGGCCGTTCCGGGTTACCAGGGCATCAACAGCGATGTGATCCCCTCTGTCGCCCTGCCTGATGAAGCAGGAAGCGTTCGGGTGATTGCGGGCAGCTATCAGGATACAAAAGGCCCGGCACATACCTTCTCGCCGCTGAACGTTTGGGATATGCGTTTACAACGTAATCATCAGCTCACGTTGTCCCAGCCGGAAGGATGGAGCACTGCGCTGGTGGTATTGAAAGGGAATATCACCGTAAACGGCACTACGTCTGCCAGCGAAGCGCAACTGGTGGTGCTGAGCCAGCAAGGGAAAACGCTGCATATTGAAGCCTCCAGCGACGCCAGCGTGCTACTGCTTTCTGGAGAACCGTTGAACGAGCCGATTGTAGGTTACGGTCCGTTTGTAATGAACACGAAACAAGAAATCGCTGAAGCCGTACGCGATTTTAACTCCGGCCGCTTTGGCCAAATCTGAATCGAAGGAGAAGAATATGTCCAGTCCTGCAAACTTTAATGGTTCACGTCCGGTCATCGATGTAAATGATTCCGTCATGCTGCTTATCGATCATCAGAGCGGGTTGTTCCAGACCGTCGGCGACATGCCAATGCCAGAACTGCGTGCGCGTGCCGCCGCGCTGGCTAAAATGGCGACCCTGGCGAAGATACCGGTGATTACCACGGCATCCGTACCGCAGGGACCTAACGGCCCGCTGATCCCTGAGATCCACGCTAATGCGCCACATGCCCAATACGTGGCGCGTAAAGGCGAAATCAACGCCTGGGATAACGAAGACTTCGTGAAAGCGGTAAAAACAACAGGTCGCAAGACGCTGATTATCGCCGGTACGATTACCAGCGTGTGCATGGCTTTCCCGGCTATCAGCGCGGTTGCGGAAGGCTATAAGGTCTTCGCAGTGATCGACGCTTCCGGTACTTACAGCAAAATGGCGCAGGAAATCACCCTGGCTCGCGTTGTTCAGGCTGGCGTCGTGCCGATGGATACCGCCGCCGTCGCGTCTGAAATTCAGGGCACATGGAACCGTGAAGACGCCGCCGAATGGGCGGAAGTGTATACCAAAGTCTTCCCGGCTTATCAGTTGCTGATCGAGAGCTACAGTAAAGCCCAGGAAGTCGTGACCAACGGCGAAAAACTGGACTCTCAGCGCTAATCCTATCCTCCGCGCCTGCCTGGGCGGAGGAATATGTATATTGCGTAACCAAACGAGAGTTAACACGTAAATTCTGCTTGACCGTTTTAGCGCAACTCCCTATAGTAGCGCCCCGTTGCCCCCCAAGCGGTCAGGCAGCAATACAATATGGTGAGGTGTCCGAGTGGCTGAAGGAGCACGCCTGGAAAGTGTGTATACGGCAACGTATCCGGGGTTCGAATCCCCGCCTCACCGCCATATTTTAAGAAGAGCTCGTACGCAAGTACGGGCTTTTTTTTCGCATATTGATTTGCCGGATGCGGTGCAAGCACCTTATCCGGCCTACGAATGACGAACAACCTGTAGGCCTGATTAGCGAAGCGCCATCAGGCATAGCAGTTATTGTCGGCTGAGCAGCGTTAACACTTCATAATGCGAGGTGTGCGGGAACATATCGAAAAGCTGAACGCGTTCAATGCGATACCCAGGCAACTCACGAATATCCTTCGCCATGGTTTGCGCATTACAGCTGGAATAAACAATAAAACGCGGTGCCATGCGGGAAAGAAAATCGCACAGCGGTTTCCCAATCCCGCGACGCGGTGGATTCACCAGCACCAGATCCGGAACTTCGCCCTGAGCGGTAGCAAACTGAGTTGAATCCAACGCCTGAAAATGCAGATTCTGCAACCCAAGTTCCTGCGCCGACTGCTTCGCGCAGGTAATCGCCTCTGGCGCGATTTCAATCCCCGTCAGTTTCATTTGCGGCGTAGCGCAGTGCAGGCCAAAACCCCCAACGCCGCAAAACAGATCCCACATGTGATTAACCGGAAGCTGACGCACCCAGTCGCGCGCCGTGGCATACAACTGCCCCGCCACCACCGGGTTAGTCTGGAAGAAGCTCTGTGGGCGGATCCACAACGGTACATCGTTAAAGCGTTCCGCCAGCGCCTGTTGTTCCGTCAGGAAGATTTCTGTCTCCCCTTCCATAATCGCCATATGCACCGGCTGAATATTGGCAGTGATCACTTTTAACTGTGGGAGTTGTGCCTGCAGCCAGGGCAGCGCCGCGCGCAGCTGTGCCAGTTTTGCTTCAGAACGCAGGACAAAACGCAGCATCATGCCGCCATCGAACCGGCTTTCCGTTAACAGCAAATATTTCAGTTCCCCGCGTTTACGCGCAACGTTATAGGGTGTTAATCCTGCTCGGGCGATAAACGGCTTAAGAACGGAAAATACGGGCGCAAAAGACTCAGGGTAGAGCGGACAGTCGCACAAATCCTCCGGCGTACCGTCACGATGCAACATCCCCAGCAACGGTTTTTCCACGCTGCCGCTGACCACCATTTTGGCTTTATTGCGAAACGCGCTTTCCGGACCACTGACCGGCGCGCACCATTCTCCGACCGGATAATCGGCCAGCAGATTCTGCAGATCGGCTGTTTTAGCGAAGAGTTGATCGGCGACAGGCTGTGTTATCCACTGACAGGAGCGACAGCGTTCGGCGTCATAAAGTGCGCACTGCATACAAAGACCTACAAATTAACCGGGGGCCAAGATTATACACGTTATTGCAAACGGAAGAACCGCCTGCTGGACGCAGGAACAAACAGTAGCAGCAATACCAGCATATCCGGCAGTTTTTGCATCACCAGCGTATGCAGGATTTCGCGTCTGGACTCCCCCGCAATACTGAACAGTTCGGGATATCCGTAGCCCAGCGAAGCAGCCCACAGATAGACGCTGGCGATAATCTGGGTCAACAGATAGATCCAGCGTGCCCAGTTCCGTCCTTTTACCAGCGAAAATGCACAGTAAATTTCGATAAATAGCAGCACCAGACTGCCCAGAAACACCAGCGTCAAATTCCAGGTCTGCACACTGCGATGAATAAACTCACTGGTTCCACGAAACCCAAGCGTATTAAAAATCATCAACAGATCGAGACAGCGGATCATAATAATAGCCAGCGCCGCCACCTGCACCAAAGCAGGGACGTTTAAGCGAGCATGTGATGTGGATGATTTCTTAAAAAATCCCAACGCGTCGTCTTCCATGAAAACGGCGCAACCACCACAGCTGCGCCGTATAGACAGGTTGGCAGATTTTAGTTTTTTCAGCCGCGTCTTGCACGTTGGATATCGCGGATCCGTTGTTTTTCTGTTCGCGCCATCAGATACCACGCGATAAATCCGATAATTCCTACCACACCAAGAATCAGCGTTGCCAGCGCGTTGATCTCCGGGTTCACCCCCATACGTACGCTGGAGAACACCAGCATCGGTAACGTTGTGGCGCCAGGACCAGAGACAAAGCTGGCAATAACCAGATCATCGAGTGACAGCGTGAAGGCTAATAGCCAACCGGAAATCACCGCCGGCATAATCATCGGCAGCGTGATGACGAAAAAGACCTTCAGCGGCGTGGCGCCAAGATCCATCGCAGCTTCCTCAATGGAATGATCCAGTTCGCGCAAACGTGAAGAAATCACCACCGCTACGTACGCTGTACAGAAGGTGACGTGCGCCAGCCAGATGGTCAGCATTCCGCGATCAGCCGGCCAGCCGATGGCGTGAGCCAACGCTACAAACAGCAGCAGCAGCGACAAACCGGTAATGACATCTGGCATAACCAGCGGCGCGGTGATCATAAAGGCGAAACCATTCGAACCACGAAAACGACCAAAGCGCACCATTACCACGGCGGCGATGGTACCAAGGATTGCCGCCATCGTCGCAGCGCCTGCGGCAATCGTTAGGCTCATGCCTACGGCGCTTATCATCGCGGTATCGTGAAAAAGCTCGCCATACCAACGCGTTGACCACCCTGCCCAAACCGTCACCAGCTTCGAGCTGTTAAACGAATAGATAACCAACATCAGCATCGGCGCGTACAGGAAGGTAAAGCCAACTACCAGGATAAAAATACGCCACGGCGAGCGAACGACCGGTAAGTTATTCATCCGTGTTCCCCCACGCTTTTTTGCTGATATTTGTGGAACCACATGATCGGCACAATTAGTAACAGCAGCATAATAATGGCGACAGCAGAAGCCACCGGCCAGTCGCGGTTATTGAAAAACTCCTGCCAAAGCACACGGCCAATCATGATGCTGTCCGGGCCGCCCAGCAGCTCAGGGATCACAAACTCGCCAACAGCCGGAATAAACACCAGCATTGACCCGGCAATAATCCCGCCCTTGGTCAATGGCACAATCACGCTAAAGAAAGTCTTCAGTGGTCGGGCACCTAAATCCAGCGCCGCTTCCACCAGCGAGTAATCAATACGGGTCAGCGCGGTATAAATCGGCAGCACCATAAAGGGCAAATAGGCGTAAACAATGCCGATATAGACCGCCAGATTGGTGTGCAAAATAGTCAACGGTTGGTCGATGACACCCAGCCACATCAGAAAGTTGTTCAGGACGCCGTTGTTTTTCAGGATCCCCATCCAGGCATACACGCGAATTAAAAACGAGGTCCACGACGGTAGGATCACCAGCAACAGCAGAATATTACGCGTTGAGGGTTTACTGTGCGCGACTGCCCATGCCAGCGGGTATCCCAGCAGCAGACAACAGATTGTCGAAATTCCCGCCACCTGTAACGATTGCAGGTAGGCATCGAAATAGAGCGGATCGTCCGTCAGTTGCAGGAAGTTGGCTAAGTTGAGCGTGATGGATAACTGATCGTCAGCCCATGAAACGAGGTCGGTATACGGTGGAATAGCCCGCGCCATTTCCGCCAAACTGATTTTGAAGACGATCAGAAATGGCAGCAGAAACAGGAGCAGCAGCCACACATACGGCAGCGCGATCACCAGCTTGCGCCCGTGCTTCATTTGCAGCCGCGACATAAACAGCCTGAATCGCCCCGCGTTATCCACGCGTGCCGCAGGTTCAAGTGTACTCATCTTCGCTCCTTAAACCGTCAACACCACACAGCTGTCCGCATCCCAACATAAACGGACTTCGTCACCCCAGGTTGGTAACCCTTTACGATAACGATGCTCATTTTGTAGCTGGGCGCTCAACATCTGACCGCTTTTCAAACGTACGTGATACACCGACAAATCGCCCAGATAGGCAATGTGCACCACTTCGCCTACCGCGAAGTTATAACCCTCTGGCGGAGGCGCTTCGCAGAGCATGATTTTTTCCGGACGTAGCGCAACATACACCGGGACGTTATCGACAACAGAAGCATCGGCGTCCACTTTCAGCGGATGTACCAGTCCTGGAGACTCAATCACCAGACCATCTTCCCGACGTTCTTTCAGCAGTCCCTCAAAAACGTTTACCGAACCGATAAACTCTGCGCTGTAACGCGTGGTCGGATGCTCGTAGATCTCTTCTGGCTCACCAATCTGGACAAATTTTCCACGATTCATGATCGCAATACGACCCGCCATCGTCATGGCTTCTTCCTGATCGTGCGTCACCATCACGCAGGTCACACCGACGCGTTCCAGGATATCCACTACCTCCAGTTGCATGCGGTCTCGGAGTTTTTTATCCAGCGCCCCCATTGGTTCATCCAGCAGCAGCAGTTTTGGACGTTTTGCCAGGCTGCGCGCCAATGCCACGCGCTGACGCTGGCCGCCAGAAAGCTGATGTGGTTTGCGTTTAGCGAACTCCTGCATATGCACGAGTCCCAGCATCTCATTCACCCGACTGGCGATTTCAGCCTTCGGCAGTTTGTCCTGCTTGAGACCAAAGGCAATGTTCTGCTCGACAGTCATATGCGGAAACAAGGCGTAGGACTGAAACATCATATTAATTGGACGCAGATAAGGCGGGACATGCGCTAAATCGACGCCATCAAGCATGATTTGCCCGGTAGTCGGCAGTTCAAATCCCGCCAGCATCCGCAGCAGTGTCGATTTGCCACAGCCGGACGCGCCGAGCAGAGCAAATATTTCACCTTTGTAGATAGTAAGATTGACGTCATCAACGGCGTGCTGACCGTCAAATGACTTGGTCAGATTGCGAATTTCAAGCAGCGGGGTCAGCGCCTTGCGGATTTTCGCTTGTGGGCGTGGGGTTGCATCATTCACTCAGGTGCTCTCCGGCATAAAACAAAGAAACGGTGCAAATAACGCACCATAACGGTGCGTATTGCCGGGTTATATGTGTCCGGGCTCAACGCTGCCCGGCAGGCACAAATCCTGCCGGGTCATGTCCCAAACATCGGTTTATTTCCCGCTTTTTACCTTCGTCCATGCGCGGGTACGTACACGATCGATCTTCGGATCCTGTACTTTCAGTGTGAATAACTTAGCTCGCACATCCGCAGG
Organism: Citrobacter sp. ABFQG; assembly: GCF_004322975.1. Taxonomy (NCBI): domain Bacteria; kingdom Pseudomonadati; phylum Pseudomonadota; class Gammaproteobacteria; order Enterobacterales; family Enterobacteriaceae; genus Citrobacter; species Citrobacter sp. ABFQG. Next base: position 2,403,006 of record NZ_CP036435.1, on the reverse strand, counting down.
CGGGTAAATACCCGGGTTGTCACGAACTTCAGGGCTTACCAGAGCCGTCGCTTCTTTGTTGGCATTGGCATAAAACACGTGGTCGGAGATATGCGCAATCACATCAGGGCGCAGCAGGTAGTTGAGGAACTGATAGGCTTCGTCTTTGTTTTTCGCATCGGCAGGCATCGCGAATACGTCAAAAAACGCCATTGCACCTTCTTTAGGAATTGAGAAGGAGATATTGACGCCATTTTTCGCTTCTTTCGCACGGTTTGCGGCCTGCCATACGTCCCCAGCCCAGCCGATTGCAACGCAGGTATCACCGTTTGCCAGGTCGTTGATGTACTGCGAAGAGTGGAAATAGCGAATATTCGGTCGCAGTTTCAACAACAGATCCGTTGCCGGCCCGGTGTAATCATCCGCTTTGGTACTGTTTGGATCTTTACCCAAATAGTTCAGCACCGTGGCGAACACCTCTTCGGGGGCATCAAGGAAAGAGACGCCGCAACTTTTGAGTTTTTCCAGATTTTCTGGCTTGAGGATCAAATCCCAGCTGTCAACCGGCGCATCCGGCCCCAGCACAGCTTTAACTTTATCCACGTTGTAACCAATACCGGTCGTAGCCCACATATACGGCATCGCAAACTTGTTGTCCGGATCGTGTTTGCCCACCAGCTTCAGCAGTTCAGGATCAAGGTTTTTCCAGCCCGGCAATTTGCTCTTATCCAGCGGTTGGAATACGCCCGCGGTCAGTTGACGCTCAAGGAAGCTGGCGGATGGAACGACAAGGTCAAAGCCGGTACTGCCAGCCATGAGCTTACCTTCCAGCACTTCATTGGAATCAAATACGTCATAGATGACTTTAATTCCGGTCTCTTTTTCAAAATTAGCCACCGTGTCCGGGGCAATATAATCAGACCAGTTATATATATGCAGCGTTTTTTGTTCAGCAGCGAGCGTGCCGGCAGAGACGGCCATCAGAGCACCCGCAACCAGGCCTGATAACCATTTTTTATTTAAGGCGGTCATAATCTCTTTCCTTCTGAAAGTTCGTTAACAAACGAACAAAAATGTCACACTCTAATGATATGCAAGAAACGTGCATATTCTTTCATGCGGCACCGATGTAAAGAGAGACCTCTCCTCACGCCGCTATTGCTCGCTGGCATCCGTCCAGGCATTCAACATACATTGTGGCCGTAGAACAGGTCACAAGGGGCTGTTTAAATGATGACGTTGGTAAGCTTCGCAAGAATAACTTTAGCCAGGAATTGTGGATATAGCCCAGATTAAAAAACGTCTTTTATCAATTTTTTATGCAGGAATTGTCTATGACGTAAAGCGGAAGGCGCTGAATAGAGGTGAATAACTCTTTAATGAAAGGTTAAATACAGAATAAAAACGGGCAATACGCAACCGCTCTGGCAGCGGCTGCGCAATATATGTCCAGATTCAGGAAGAATTAATGGAGGAAATGAATTTCAGCGGTGCTATTCTGCGCATCTTCTTCAGCATTAAATAACAGCTGATGCGCACCGGCTTCAAGGATCACCATCGATATCTGCTCTTCGCTCTGGCGAACAAAACATTCAAACTGCTCAAACGTCACACCCGGCATAACGGATAAAGACTGGCAAACCACCAGTTTTGGCAGATTATCATCCTGCATATCCAGAAAAGCTTTCACCGTCAGTGAGCTGGCATTGATCGCGGACAGATCGGCGGCCAGCGGCAGCAGTGCAGAAGGTCTGACTTCTGCCATCGCGGAAAACAGAATGACGTTATCGACCAAATCAACTTTTGCATCAAAGATGCCGTCAAAATTCTGCATGTGCGGCAAATGCAGCGCCTGACAGGTATCGCATTCAAAAAAACTCATGCCCAGGTCGTCGAGCCATTGACGCAACGTATCCAGAGTGGGAACGACCAGTGATGTCATAATAATGTGCGACCTCTATTGATGAAAAAAATACCGGCACAGCTTACGCAAAAAGAGCGTGTCATACCACGATCGCAATCGATATTGCGCTTAGCCGCCGATTTTAAGGCAAAATTCAGGCGTAGCGTGACGTTCGATCCACTGGATCATCTTGCCAGCTATGTCTATCCCGGTGGTTTTCTCCACTCCTTCCAGCCCCGGAGACGCGTTGACCTCCATGACCAGTGGCCCTCGATCAGCGCGCAGAATATCAACGCCTGCAACGTCCAGGCCCATAGTCCGGGCGGCTTTGAGCGCAATTTCTCTTTCGCGCGGCGTGATACTCGCAATAGTCGCCACACCACCGCGATGGAGATTAGAACGAAAATCGCCCTCTTTAGCCCGTCGTTCAATGGCGGCCACTACTTCGTCGCCCACCACGAAACAGCGGATATCGCGCCCCTTCGCTTCTTTGATATATTCCTGAACCAGGATATGGGCATTCAGCCCACGAAAGGCATCTACCACGCTTTCTGCAGCCTGCCGCGTTTCCGCCAACACCACGCCAATACCCTGGGTGCCTTCAACCAGTTTCACCACCAACGGCGCACCGCCAACCATGTCAATCATGTCGCTGGTATCGTCGGGAGAGTGGGCTATCCCGGTGATGGGTAAATCAATTCCCTGACGCGCCAGCAGCTGTAGCGAACGCAGCTTATCGCGCGCTCGTGTAATCGCTACCGACTCATTCAACGGATAGCTACCCAGCATCTCAAACTGGCGCAGCGCCGCCGTCCCATAAAAGGTAATTGCGGAACCAATCCGCGGGATCACCGCGTCGAAATGGGGAAGCTGACGGCCCTTATAATGAATAGAAGATGCCGCCGGACTGATGTTCATATAGCAAGAAAGGGGATCGATAACTTCAACCAGGTGACCGCGCTGCATCGCCGCTTCACGCAGGCGTTTACAAGAATAGAGCGTTCCGTCCCGGGACAAAATGGCAATTTTCACCCTGCACCTCTCTGAATGACCTGGTAAAAGCTGGCGTATCATACACTGGGTTAAAATCTTTAGCGCGTGGCCCATCCCTGTTTATGCAAATATTCCAGGATAAAGGGGCGACTTTCTTTAATGATGGTACGGCGAATGTGATCGCTCCAGGTGTCACGACGCGTATTGCTGCCGCGGGTCAGATAGTACTGCGCAAGCTGTTCGTCATACTGCGACAAAACGTCTGTATCGAGCGGCTGATACTGGTTTTCGTGCACAACAAGCGACGCAGGCAGGCGCGGCTTGATATCCGGGTTATCCGCAGGCCAGCCAAGGCACAAACCAAACAGCGGCAGAACGTGCTGCGGCAGCTTCAGCAGTTCGGTGACCGGCTCAATATTGTTACGCAGACCGCCAATGAATACGCCGCCAAGTCCCAGCGACTCTGCCGCCGTCAACGCATTTTGCGCCATCATTGCAGTATCAACCACGCCCAGCAGCAGCTGTTCCGCCAGCCCAAGTTGCGCATCAGGGCAAATCTGCAAATGACGATTAAAATCAGCGCAAAACACCCAGAACTCAGCGGCCTGGGCCACATGCTTTTGGCCGCCAGATAAGGTAGCCAGCGATTCACGCAGAGATTTATCCGTTATACGAACGATCGTCGTGCACTGTAGAAAACTGGAGCTTGACGTTCCCTGAGCGGCGGCAATAATCGCCTCACGCTGTGCATCCGAAATATCATCATCGGTAAAATGGCGAATGGAACGGTGGCTGCGGAGTAAATCAATGGTTGGTGTCATCTCTTTTGTCTCTGTCTAAATCAGTTGAATCACCGGGTGCGCGTGACATCAGTTGCGGTGCCAGCAGTTGAGCAATACGCCACATCAACGCCACCGCAGCAGGGAGCATCAGCAGTACGCCCAGAAATATCATCACCACGCAGGCTAACGGGCTGTTAAGCGGTGCGGGCAAGGTGAGGTAATCGTTAAGCGATAGCAGCGCCAGCGATAACAAAACCATCCCAATTATTTCCAGCATCAATACGCTTTTGGGTAATACACCAATTGTGCGCATACGCGGCCTCCCGGCGAAATGGCTTTCATTATAAAACGTTCCGGCTTGCCGTGTTTAACAGATATAGCTTGAGGATATCAAAGCAACAGGCTGAACCTGCTTTCCATCCGTCACAAATCGCGGCATCATAACAAGTATTGCCATCCGGCCTGATAAGTTCGAGGAGAAAGAGATGTTTGCCGTTATTTTTGGTCGCCCAGGGTGCCCGTATTGCGTGCGCGCAAAAGAATTAGCAGAAAAATTAAGCAGTGAGCATGACGATTTTAACTTCCGCTACATTGATATCCATGCTGAAGGAATTACCAAAGCAGATCTGGAAAAAACAGTAGGTAAGCCAGTTGAAACCGTTCCGCAGATTTTCGTCGATCAAAAACACATCGGCGGCTGCACGGATTTTGAAGCATGGGCAAAAGAGAATATGAATCTGTTCGCCTGATAGCTGTTTCTACGCCCTCAGCTTGAGGGCGTTATCAGTTCTTTTTCCGCCGTTGATGCTGATTGAATAAGCTACTGATAAATAAAAAACATAATGCGCCAAGCGCGCACCAAAACACCGCACTAAACAACCACGCCAGCTCTTGCCACAATGAACGCGTCGGCATAAAAACGAAACGCATCAGTAACAGGCAGCACGGCGCCGCCAACATTGCACCAAGAAGGGGTTTGAGTACTTCCCGACGATGGGAAAAAAAGCTTGCTGCAGCACCAGGTAAGATAAAAAACAACAATCCGACCTCAGGATGCCCTGCTGCTCTGAATGCCCCTTTCACGTTCAGCGTTAATGAAAGACACACCACAATAAAGAGCACAAAGCAGCAGACCGCACTCGCCCAACTTTGCTTATGTTTCAATCGTTCCTCCTGACACATTCTCTATCGAACACTCTTTTCGCCCGCAGGCGTCCAGTCAGATAAAGTAACTCGGCATTCCATGCCAAAAACACACCCACACGATTCTTATAGCCGTTGATACGTAATGAGATTAAACTAGCCGCATATATTGTTATGCTGCATTATTCGGGGCTGTGTACGATGCTATCGCCCCTTAATTTCTGGCAAAAACATTAGCGTAAATTGCCATTTCTTTCAATAGCTTACTAGTAAACAAGAAGTTAGTCTCCGTGAATATAAACGTCGCAGATTTGTTAAATGGGAATTACATCCTGTTATTATTTGTGGTCCTGGCTCTGGGCCTGTGTCTGGGCAAATTGCGTCTGGGTTCAGTCCAACTCGGTAATTCCATTGGCGTTTTAGTGGTCTCCCTATTATTAGGTCAGCAGCACTTTAGTATTAACACCGATGCATTAAATCTCGGCTTTATGCTGTTTATTTTTTGCGTCGGCGTCGAAGCCGGCCCCAACTTTTTTTCGATTTTTTTTCGCGATGGGAAAAATTATCTAATGCTTGCCCTGGTGATGGTCGGTAGCGCAATGCTGATCGCCCTGGGGCTGGGTAAGCTATTTGGCTGGGACATCGGCCTGACGGCGGGTATGCTGGCTGGCTCGATGACCTCAACGCCGGTGCTGGTCGGCGCAGGTGACACCTTGCGCCATTCAGGAATGTCAGGGACACAACTTTCAAGCGCTCTCGATAACCTGAGCTTGGGTTACGCCCTCACCTATTTGATTGGTCTGGTCAGTCTGATTGTTGGTGCGCGCTATTTGCCGAAACTTCAGCATCAGGACCTGCAAACCAGCGCCCAACAAATCGCGCGTGAACGGGGCCTGGATACTGATGCCAATCGTAAAGTTTACCTCCCGGTGATTCGCGCCTATCGCGTTGGCCCGGAGCTGGTGGCATGGGCCGATGGTAAAAATCTGCGCGAACTGGGTATTTATCGTCAGACCGGTTGTTACATTGAACGTATCCGTCGCAACGGCATTCTTGCCAACCCGGATGGTGACGCGGTGCTGCAAATGGGCGATGAGATAGCCCTGGTGGGTTATCCGGACGCCCATGCTCGCCTCGATCCCAGCTTCCGTAACGGTAAAGAGGTGTTCGATCGCGATCTGCTCGATATGCGCATCGTCACTGAAGAAATTGTAGTGAAAAACCACAATGCCGTTGGTCGTCGCCTGGCTCAGTTGAAACTGACCGACCACGGTTGTTTCCTGAACCGCGTGATCCGCAGCCAGATTGAAATGCCTATTGATGACAACGTCGTGCTCAACAAAGGTGACGTATTGCAGGTCAGCGGTGATGCTCGCCGCGTGAAAACCATTGCCGATCGTATCGGCTTCATTTCGATTCACAGTCAGGTGACCGATCTGCTGGCCTTCTGCGCCTTCTTTATCATCGGTCTGATGATCGGGATGATCACCTTCCAGTTCAGTAATTTCAGCTTCGGCATCGGGAATGCGGCTGGACTGCTGTTCGCCGGTATCATGCTGGGCTTCCTGCGAGCCAACCATCCAACGTTTGGCTACATCCCACAGGGTGCGCTGAACATGGTGAAAGAGTTTGGCCTGATGGTATTCATGGCTGGTGTCGGTTTAAGCGCAGGCAGTGGCATTGGTAATGGCCTGGGGGCCGTCGGTGGTCAAATGTTGATTGCCGGTCTGGTAGTCAGCCTGGTTCCGGTTGTTATCTGTTTCTTGTTTGGTGCTTACGTATTGCGCATGAACCGCGCCCTGCTCTTTGGCGCCATGATGGGCGCACGTACCTGTGCTCCGGCAATGGAAATCATCAGCGACACCGCACGCAGCAACATCCCTGCGTTAGGCTATGCCGGGACCTACGCGATAGCCAACGTTCTGCTGACATTAGCGGGGACACTCATCGTCATTGTCTGGCCTGGCCTTGGTTAGCGCTGAAATTTACCCTTAAACGAAAATTTTTTGCAGGTAAGCAGAACTTTTCTTCAAGGTGTCAGTCATAACTATTGCCACTGCTTTTCTTTGATGTCCCCAATTTGTGGAGCCCATCAACCCCGCCGTTTTGGTTCAAGGTTGATGGGTTTTTTGTTGCCTGAAATTTACTACTGAAAAAATCAATCACCAACACCAACACCAACGCCAACACCAGCAGTATGCCCGTATTCGAAGTCAGTGTACTTATGGTTCCTCGTGCTGCCTGGCAATCAAACACAATTAAATTTAACTGGAACCCTACCATCGAAAATTATGGCTATATACCTGTGACTCATATCTCAATTTTTTGAGTCAAAAGTTTGACAGTTCATTTCAACTCTGTTTTATTGCCTACACGATAATTATCCACAACATCTCTATTTAAATAGTGAACTTTTTCATGCTTTTAATTTACTCATGGTGATAAGTAATGAAGCTGCAAACTGTTATTCATAGAAAGAACATAATTTACTTTACTGTCGGCCTGGCCATGTTGACGATAATGGGAATTCTGGGAGTGGACACTTATTTACCTTCAATTCCCGACATCGCAAAAGAATTTGAAAAAAATGTCTCAACCACGCAGTTGTCGATTATGGTTTATACCCTATGCATTGGTTTTGGACAGCTAATTTTTGGTCCATTATCTGATGCTATTGGCCGGCGAAAAATTATGCTTACAGGTGCGGTTATTTATGGCGTGACAACATATTGTCTCACGCTCTCAACCGGTCTGGTTATGTTTCTGGCGATCCGTGTCATACAAGGTCTTTCTATATCAATAACGCTGGTTACAGCAATCAGCGCAGTTCGAGATGTAACTCGTGGTTCAGTGGCCGCGACGCTGTATGCCATCATCATCACTATCGAAGGTGTCGTTCCCATTGCTTCGCCCCTGCTGGGAGGGGTAATTAATGACTTATGGGGATGGCGCGCAATTTTTTTAATGATATGTGGCTATGCTATTATAACGTTAACATACGTTTATTTTAACTTCCCTGAAACACTCAGCCATGAGAGAAGGGTTGCCTATTCATTGAAATCATCATTTAATACGTATAAAGAGATCAGCAAACAACCTCGATTTTATCTACCTTGTCTGTCTCTTGGTCTGTCATTCTCGCTGATTTATTGCTATGTCACAGCCTCCCCATTTATTTTTATGGTTACGTTTGGATACTCATCAACGCAATTTGGTGTGCTTTCATCAATTATTGGAGGCTTCCTACTGCTGGGGGCTGCATTATCAGGTAAACTTCTTAAGAAAAGGTCTGCGCCGCAAATTTTGAATTCGTGGCTGAAAATCATCGCCTCATTTATTGTACTGTGTATTCCATTAATAATACTTAGTTATCACGTCAATATTTTTATATTCTTCTTTATTATCCTGATGTTTGCTGGAGGGATGTTCGAATCACTCTATACCTACCTGACCATGTCCAGCCAGCGCACCAACCTGGGAGCGACCTCTGCGTTGATGGGAGCCGCCTCGCTGGTTATTCCGTCAGTCATCGGAGGTGTCGGTAGTTTTTTAATTGAGCTAAATACCAGCATCTGGATGATGTACTTGCTTTTGATAATTTTGATAATGATATACATGTTAAAGAAATATCAAACACTTACAGTAACTGATCGGCGTTAAAATGAGCTGATAGACATTGCTGCTATAAGATCCATAGCAGCAATGTCCCCGACATAACCTGATTTTTCATCGCTGAGTGAGGTTCCCCGGAAACGCTTTCTCAAATTTGCAGCATGCCCGTTATGGCACATACTTTACTCGGTGCTAAATGGTGATGGGGTTGCTATGTTACTCTCAGGCAAAGTCGCAATGATCTTCGGTGGCAGCGGCGCTATTGGTAGTGCAGTTGCGCATACTATGGCGCGCGAAGGGGCCCATGTGTATCTGGGCGCGCGCCGTCAGGAAAAGCTGGATTGGACCGCCAGTGGCATCCGAACGGCGGGTGGTACAGTCGAAACCTTTATCACCGATGTACTCGACGAGCACAATGCATCGAAGGAAGTTACCCGCCTTGTACAGCAAACCGGTGGAATAGATGTGGTGGTTAACGCAACGGGATTTATGCACGAACAGGGCAAGCGCATCGATGCATTATCCCTCTCTGAGTTTATGAGCGGTATCACCCCTTTTCTTGCGGCGCAGTTCAATATCGCAAAAGCCGTAACGCCGCACATGGGCGGCAATCGAGCAGGCGTTATTCTCACCATCGTTGCGCCCGCAGCCCCGATGGCGATGCCCGGGCATCTCGGCCATATCGTCGGCTGTGCAGGAACAGAGGCTTTTATTAAGGCGCTCGCCAGCGAGACGGGACCAATAAACATTCGTGTCGTCGGCGTGCGGTCGCATGCGATTGTGGATGCTGTAGCGGCTGGCTCCTATACCGGAGAAATTTTCACCGCTAAAGCACAGTCAATGGGTTTAACCGTCGATCAATGGTTAGGGGGGGCGGCGCAAAGTACCATGCTCGCGCGCCTGCCTACGCTTGCACAAATCGCTGAGGTTACAACCTTTCTCGCTTCAGACCATGCCAGCGCCATGACCGCCACAGTGGTAAATATTACCGGGGGCGCCACCATAAGCTAATTTACCCGCTTTTCACGCCACGCGCTGCTGCGAGCCTTTTTTTGCACTCGGACGGGAACACAATGCTATACCGCACATAATAACCAACGCGCTCACCAGATGATATGAATGCAGAGTGACGTGCAAAAACATCACGCTAAATAATCCGCCACTCAATGGGATCAAGTGTGAATAGATCTCTCCACGCGTTGCGCCAATGGCGCTAATCCCTTTGTTCCATAATAGATATGACAGCCACGAAGGAAAAATAACAAGGTATGCCAGCCCAGTCACAACGCCTGTATTGGCATAGCTATTCCATCCCGGCATACCATTGCGTATCAACTCCAAAGCCAGTACCGGAATAAGTACAATCGCACCTAACAGCGCGCTCACTGCGACAAAGGCGTTTCCCTTTACCTCACGCGGTTTAATGCGTAAAAAAGCACAATAGACGGCCCAACTTAACGCTGACCCCATGGTCCAGAAATCGCCCTGATTCAGATGCGCAAATACCCGCGCATTTATCATATCACCCTGCGACACCAGCCATATAACACAAACAGTACTCAGGATCACACCAGCTATATTTCGCGCAGAAATCCGCTCTTTAAAAAAAAACTTATTGATTAACAGTACGAGCGCCGGGGTGGTGGACATATAAATCACGGCATTAAGCGAGGTTGTATATTGCAAGCCGATATACAACGTTAAGGGGAAAAGAACCTGACCACAAAGCGCAAGGAAGACGATAGTACCAAAGGATTTTTTCATCACCGGCCATTGCTCTGTGACCTGACGAAAATAGAGCGTCATCAATAATAACGCGGTAAATACCCAGCGTGCCGCTGATAAAACGATGGGATTAACTTCAGCGACCAAGAGATGACCAATCACATAATTTCCACCCCAAAAACAGGCAGCCAGACTGAGTAAAAGATAGGGCATATTTGCGCCTTATTGTCAGTTGTACGGTATGACCACAAGGCTACGGCGGCGTGAGAATGAATGCTAATATAACGTTTTTATCCATCTGCATAGATTAAAACTATGAAATTTACGCTAAGGCAACTTGAGTTTTACATCGCGCTTGCAGAAACATTACAAATTTCCAAAGCTGCTGCACGCTGTCATATTTCTCAGTCATCAATGACCATTGCCATGCGGAACCTGGAAGAAGCATTAGACGTGCAGCTATTTGTACGTTATCCCAAAGGTGTGAAGCTCACCGCTGAGGGCGAGCGCTTTCTGGCACATGCCTGCAACATCATCAACAGTAGCCACTCGGCTATTGACGCCCTGCATGACAGGAGCGAAATTCTCACCGGCACGGTGCGCATAGGCATTGCTGAAACGCTCTCTGCCTATCTTATCCCGGATATACTCAACGATATTGAACGACGTTTCCCTTTGCTGGAGATCGTGTTTTATGAAGCTACTGCACCGGAACTGGTACAGGCGCTACGGGAACAAAAGGTCGATTTTTGCCTGCTTCTGACCTCAAATATCAACCATGATAACGACCTGGAGATCGAAACATTTATTCGTTCACAGCGCCGCCTGTGGACGTCTATTGGGCATCCGCTACAGAGCCAGGCATCGATCCGTTTAATAGACGTCGAGAAACTACCATTTTTACTACTGGAAACCGATAAGTACCCTGACGTAATCATCGATTACTGGCAGCAGCGTGGCTATACGCCCAATATCAGTTTTCGCAGCAACTCTTTTGAAGCAATAAGAAGTCTGGTTGCAAAAGGTAGAGGGATAACCATTTTATCCGACCTGGTGTATCGCCCGTGGTCACTGGATGGTCTGCGCGTCATGCACAGAACGATTGATGATTTTATTACTTATATGGATGTCGGGACGGTAAAAATAGCCGCCCGACCGTTGACGCCAGAGGCGGTAAAAGTCATTGATTTTTTACGTCAGGCCGTTACCCGCCTCGACAAACCATTTTGAGGATTTTATCTCTGCGGCAATTCGGCAATACGCTCCACCATCATCAGAATATCTTCTCGCTGCAGCGGTTTTTTATCCGTGACAAAATGCAGCGTCATTCCTTCAATAAACGCATCCAGCGCCCGCGCCGTAACCGGATCAAACCACTGCTCTAACGTTTGTTGGCTACGTAGCATCCAGTTCTGCATCACCGTTTTCAACGCTGGTTTACGGCTGGCGAAAGCATACAGCTGATACATAAGCTCCATATTATCAGGCGTTGTGACCTGGGAGCCGTAAATCATATCGGTAATCGCATGGCAGGCCGCCTGCGCATCAGCAACGTCGGCAAAAAAATCCTGGTACTGCTGAGACATAGTATGCGTAAAACAGCTGAATGCCTCCAACAGCAGATCATCTATTCCTGCAAAATAATAGGTCATGGAGCCCAGTGGCACCTCGGCAATCATAGCGATTTTACGGTGTGTAACCCCATGAATACCATGGATTACTATCGCCTTAAGGGTGGCCTGAACTATTTTTTCCCGCCGCTGCGGATCGTTTGCACGTCGCACTGCATTTCCTCTTCTTGCATTTGTGTACAAATGTACACAACCTTGCTAATGTTGTCTTCTTTCCTCTTTTCTTTGGCTCGAATTCATGACTGGCATCTCATCACGCAAAGCCTTAAGACGTCGCACCTGGGCGCTGTTCACGTTCTTCTTTTTACCAGGATTATTAATGGCCTCCTGGGCAACGCGTACCCCTGCCATCAGAGATATCCTCTCCATCTCTACCGCCGAAATGGGCGCGGTACTGTTTGGACTCTCTATTGGTTCGATGAGTGGCATTCTTTGTTCGGCCTGGCTGGTGAAACGATTTGGCACGCGCAAAGTGATCCGCACTACCATGTCATGTGCGGTCATTGGGATGGCTATCCTCAGCGTGGCGCTCTGGCTGCATTCCGCCTGGCTTTTCGCATTTGGTCTGGCCGTGTTTGGTGCCAGTTTTGGCGCAGCAGAAGTGGCCATCAACGTCGAAGGTGCGGCGGTTGAACGCGAAATGAATAAAACCGTGCTGCCGATGATGCATGGTTTTTACAGCCTGGGAACGCTGGCGGGCGCAGGGGTCGGGATGATGCTTACCGCCTTCAGCGTCCCGGCAAACGCGCATATTCTGCTGGCGGCGCTGGTAGCTATCACGCCTATCTTTATCGCCATCAAAGCAATTCCTGACGGCACGGGTAAAAATGCCGCTGATGGTTCTCCCTCCGGTGAAAAAGGACTGCCTTTTTATCGCGATATCCAGTTATTGCTGATTGGCGTCGTGGTGCTCGCAATGGCATTTGCTGAAGGTTCCGCCAACGACTGGCTTCCGCTGCTGATGGTGGACGGTCATGGGTTTAGCCCAACATCAGGCTCTCTGATTTATGCCGGATTTACGCTGGGCATGACCGTTGGCCGCTTTACTGGCGGCTGGTTCATCGACCGCTACAGCCGCGTAACGGTGGTGCGCGCCAGTGCGCTGATGGGCGCTCTCGGGATTAGCCTGATTATTTTTGTCGACAGCTCTTGGGTGGCGGGTGTTTCCGTTATTTTGTGGGGACTCGGTGCATCACTCGGCTTCCCGCTGACCATTTCAGCCGCCAGCGACACCGGCCCCGATGCACCAACCCGCGTCAGCGTTGTCGCAACAACCGGCTATCTGGCGTTCCTGGTTGGACCGCCGCTGCTGGGCTACCTGGGTGAACACTACGGCCTGCGCAGCGCTATGCTGGTGGTGCTGGCGCTGGTGCTTGTCGCCGCCATCGTCGCGAAAGCGGTGGCGAAACCGGATCTCAAAAATACCACGGTGATGGAGAACAGCTAATGAGCATCAAATTAATTGCGGTCGACATGGATGGCACATTTTTAAGTGACCAAAAAACCTATAACCGTGAGCGCTTTATGGCGCAATACCGCCAGATGAAAGAACAAGGGATCCGCTTTGTGGTCGCCAGCGGCAATCAATATTATCAGTTGATTTCCTTTTTCCCCGAACTGGCCAGTGAGATCTCATTTGTTGCCGAAAACGGCGGTTGGGTAGTCAGTGAAGGTGAAGATGTTTTTAACGGCGAACTGGCAAAGGATGATTTCCAGGCCATCGTTGAACATCTGCTGACCCGTACAGACATTGATATCATTGCCTGTGGTAAAAGCAGCGCCTACACGCTGAAGCAGTACAGCGATGAACATAAAGCTGTTTCTGCCATGTATTATCATCGTCTCGAATTTGTAGATAATTTTGACAATCTTAACGACGTTTTCTTCAAGTTCGGGCTGAATATTTCCGACGACAGAATCCCACAGGTGCAGGCCGATCTCCACGAGGCGATTGGCGACATTATGGTGCCGGTGCATACCGGCTACGGGAGCATCGATTTAATTATTCCTGGCGTGCATAAGGCAAATGGACTGCGGCTGCTGCAACAACGCTGGAATATTAACGACGATGAGGTTGTTGTGTTTGGCGATGGTGGAAATGATATTGAAATGCTGCGCCAGGCGGGATTTAGTTTTGCAATGGCCAACGCCCATGAGCCGGTTATCAAGGCAGCGAAATATCGCGCGGGATCGAACAACGAAGAGGGCGTCCTGGATATTATCGACCGCGTGTTAAAGAATGAAGCACCGTTTACGCATTAACGCCTCAGCACAGACGGCAACAAAATGATGGCATGATCTATTCATAATCCGCCTCAAATTAACCCACTGGATTATTACTTCCAGTGAATATTTCAGGTGAGCGGATTATGAAGAAAAGTGTACTGATGGCGACATTGTTGCTGGGTTTTGCAGGGTCAGTATTTGCACAAAGCGTTACCGTTGATGTACCAAGCGGTTATAAAGTGGTGATCGTGCCCTCTTCCGTCAGCGTGCCTCAGGCGGTCAACGTGACTACCGCGCCACAAACGGTGTATGTTGCCCCGGCTCCTGCCCCGGCTCCTGTTTATCGCGCACATCCTTATGCGCGACATGTTGCCAGCGTCGGTGAAGGCATGATCATCGAACATCAGATTGACGATCACCACTAAGCTTCTGCCAGGCCCGGGCTACCGGGCTTTAGCCTTCCCGGGAATCCCCTACCCGTTTATCTTTCAGGAAGATCACCATCAGAATCAGCCACAGCACGCCGCTGGCCAGATTGAACAAGCTGAACAAGCCGTTGCCTCCCAGCAGATAAGCGTGTTTACTCAGCTCGATACCAACGGTAAAAATCAGCATCTGCAACATACCCATTGCGGCAGAAACCGTACCTTTACTCATTTCACTGGCAAACAGCGTCAGGCGCACCAGCCCCGCATTCGCCACGCCAATGCCAAACGCATAGATACTCAAACCCGCCGTCATCCATAGATATGCATGAGATGACACCACCGTGGCCGCAGCGGCAATAATCAGGCCAACGGCAATTGGCCAGCCGCCCATGATAATCAGCGAACGCACGGTTTTTCGCGAAGTCAGACGCGCCAGCACCAGGTTACCGGCAATCAGCGCACCAAAAATCGGCACCTGCAACAGGCCATATTCGTAACTACTGAGATGTTCTCCGCTGATGATAATAATCGGAGATTGCGCAATCCACGCCAGTAACGGCAGGCTGACAAAACCCAACGCCAGTGCGCCTGCAACGAAACGCACGTTCCTTAGCACCAACTTATAATCCTTGCCCAGCTCTTTAATGGACAGCTTTTCACCCAGCCGGGTTGCCGTTTCCGGCATCGCGCGTTGCAGACCAAAAAAGGAGATGGCCGCCAGAGCAGCAAACAGGATAAACATCCCTTCCCACGGCAGAACATGCACCCAGGCTGCGCCTACCAACGGACCCAGCAACGGCGCAATCAGCGCCACGTTTGCCATCAGCGCGGTAATTTTTATGCAGACCGCTTCTTCAAAGGACTCCTGAATGGCGGCGTAACCCACCGCACCAATAAAGCACAGGCTTATCCCCTGCAAAAAACGCAGGAAAGTAAATTGCTCAATATTCTGTGCAAGCAGGGTCGCAAGGCAGGTCACGATGAACCAGAGCACGCCGGTTAACATCACCGGACGACGCCCAACACGATCCGATAGCGGTCCTAACAACCACTGTAAAAACATGCCGCCAGCCAGATAGGCGGTCATGGATGTGGGTACCCAATCTAATCCGGCATTGTATTGCTCCACCACCGCCAACATTCCAGGCTGGATCATATCGTTGCCGATATAAGTAGAGAATTCGTAAAGCACCAGACAGAGAGGGAAAAGTAATGCCTGACGCCCCAAACGGGCGCCTGAAGATAAACGGTTCTGCATGCAGTCTCTTAGCTATAGAAAAATCGCGCAAAGTGTAATAAATGCGCCGTACTGGTGATAGTGAATTATGTGATTTGAAAGCAAAATGCGCACATTTTTACATTCATTTGCTCAAGAAGATTTTGCTTTAAGGTTAATTTAAGTTGAGACCGCTATCATGCTCAATAAGTCTCATTAATTGTCTTAAAAATAGTCATTTAGCAGACAAATAAGACAAGACCGCTTTTTATCCCGTGAAAGCAATTTTATGCTCTCGCTCCCATGGGCCTTTTTAACGATTACACTGAGTCTGGACGTTATGCTGGAAAATCTGAACAACTCACTTTTTTACCTGATCAATGCAACACCCGACTCTGCGCAATGGGCAATTTCGCTCGCCATTTTCATTGCCAAAGATCTGATCAGCATTGTGCCGCTGTTAGCCGTTGTGCTCTGGCTATGGGGACCTCGCGGTCAGGTTACGCTCCAGCGCCAGTTGGTCATCAAAATGGCCATTGCGTTGATAGTTGGTCTGACGATTTCCTGGCTGATGGGACATCTGTTCCCTCACGATCGCCCGTTTGTAAACCACATCGGTTACAACTTCCTGCATCATGCGGCAGATGATTCTTTCCCGAGTGACCACGGTACGGTTATCTTTACCTTTGCACTGGCCTTCCTGTTCTGGCATCGCCTGTGGACGGGCGCTCTGCTGATGGTCGTTGCCGTGGCGATTGCCTGGTCGCGGGTTTACCTTGGCGTACACTGGCCGCTGGATATGCTGGGCGGATTACTGGCTGGGTTGATCGGCTGTCTGAGCGCCCAGATGATCTGGCAGCGCTTTGGCGCGACCCTGTACCTCGGCTTGCAAACTTGCTATCGCGCCTGCTTCGCCCTCCCCATCCGTAAAGGTTGGGTACGTGACTAACCCACGGTAAAAAGAGTAGTATTAAGCGCGAAACTGAGCACTTATTCTATTCTCCAGGGGAACTATGGAAACTCGACGCGACGAGCGTATTGGTCAATTACTGCAGGCGCTGAAACGCAGCGATAAATTACACCTCAAAGAAGCCGCAACGTTGCTGGGCGTGTCTGAGATGACCATTCGTCGCGACCTGAATAATCATGATGCTCCCGTCGTACTGCTCGGGGGCTATATTGTTCTGGAACCCCGCAGCGCTAACCATTATTTAATCAGCGATCAAAAATCCCGTCTGGTTGATGAAAAACGTCGCGCCGCCCAGCTGGCGGCGAGTCTCGTGCAGGCACATCAGACCATCTTTTTCGATTGCGGTACTACCACACCGTGGATCATTGAAGCGATCGACAATGAACTGCCCTTCACCGCAATCTGCTACTCGTTGAATACGTTTCTGGTGCTGCAGGAAAAACCGCAGTGCCGCGTCATTCTGTGTGGTGGCGAATTCCATGCCAGTAACGCGATTTTTAAACCGCTCGACTTCCAGGAAACGCTGAACAATCTGTGTCCGGATATCGCCTTTTATTCTGCGGCAGGCGTTCATATCGAGAAAGGCGCGACCTGTTTTAATCTGGAAGAACTGCCGGTGAAGCACTGGGCAATGTCGATGGCGCAGCATCACGTTTTGGTGGTCGATCACAGCAAGTTTGGCAAGGTGCGGCCTGCGAGGATGGGGGAATTAAAACGCTTTGATACCATCATCAGTGATAACCGCCCTGACGATGAGTTTGTTGAGTACGCTAAAGCGCAACGTATCACGCTGAAGTATTAAGAGATACTGCCGGACGGCGATTGCGCCATCCGGCATAGGTAAGGTTAAGAGAACCAACCACCAAACCACTGGTGGAATTTCATCATCACAAAGTCCCACATGCGGCTAAAGAAACCACCCTCTTGCACATCCTCCATCACCATCAACGGACGTTGCTCAATGGATTTTCCGTTCAACTGAAAGTCGATAGTGCCCACAACCTGACCTTTCTTCAGCGGTGCAGTTAGCTGTGGTTCAGTCAGGGTAAAGCTGGCCTTCAGGTTTTTGAGCTGGCCACGCGGGATGGTCACAGAACCACCTTCTCCGGCACCCAAATTCACTTCACTCTTATCGCCAAACCATACGCGCTGAGTAACGAAAGTCGCATCCGGCTTGATCGGCGTAACGGTTTCAAAGAAGCGGAAGCCCCAGGTCAGCAGCTTTTCTGACTCATTAAAACGAATGCGATCGGTTTTCGCCCCCAGCACCACGGAGATCAGGCGCATATCGCCCTGGGTCGCGGAAGCCACCAGGTTGTATCCCGCCCCGGCAGTGGTCCCGGTTTTCATTCCGTCCACGTTAAGGTTGGTGCTCCACAGCAGACGGTTGCGGTTCGGTTGACGAATTTTATTGAAGGTAAATTCTTTCTCTTTGTGAATAGCATACTCTTCCGGCACATCATGAATTAACGCCTTCCCGAGCAGCGCCATATCACGTGCGGTACTGAACTGTCCTGCCGCATCCAGACCGTGCACCGTCTGGAAAGTAGTGTTGGTCAGCCCCAGTTTTTTCGCATAGCCGTTCATCAGACCAATAAAGGATTCCTGGCTGCCGGCAACGTAATCAGCGAGTGCAATACAGGCATCGTTACCTGACTGAATGATAACGCCTTTATTCAGATCTGACACCGCAACCTGATCGCCGGGCTTGAGGAACATGACCGACGAACCGCGCAGGGCTGGATTACCGGTCGCCCAGGCGTCTTTGCCCACGGTGACCATGTCGTTGAGGTTAATTTTTCCGGCCTTCAGCGCCTGCCCAACCACATAGCTGGTCATGATTTTGGTCAGACTGGCAGGATCCAGTTTCTCATCAGCATTACCTTCCGCCAGCACCTTGCCACTGGCGTAATCCATCAGAATCCACGCGCGTGCGTCCACGCTCGGCGGGGCCGTCGGTTGCTCCGCCGCCTGTACGGTCGGCGCCAAAAGGATTAAGAGTGCAGAACCTGCAGCAAAGCTGCGAAGTGAAGAGAAGTATTGCGTCATAAATGCCACCCGAGTATCCATTCCAAAAAACCACGTCATACCACACCGTGTTTACACAAAACCGGCCAAGCGACCTCGACCAACCCATGCAGAAAAAGTCTGATGGATGACGTGTAAAATAAGTGCGGTGAGTAATAACGCACTAACGAGCTTAAAGAAACCGTAAGTTGGTAAAGTTTTTAAAGTTTATGCAATAACGCCGCGCTGCGCTGCTCCTGGCACGATTTTTTTAGACTTTGTTGCGTAAATATTAGGTTTACCCCACCATGTGAGCTAGTCAGATGGCATCTGCAGCCATAAAGCTGCTCAATTAATTTGCGGGGTTACTATGATTACACTGTGGGGTCGCAATAACTCGACCAACGTAAAAAAAGTATTGTGGACGCTCGAGGAACTGGAACTGCCGTATAACCAAATTCTGGCGGGCGGACAGCATGGCGGTAACCGCGATGCCGACTATCTGGCACTAAACCCGAACGGACTGGTCCCGTTGTTACGCGATGATGAAACGGACGTTGTTCTGTGGGAATCCAATACCATTGTCCGCTATCTGGCCGCTCAGTACGGACAAAAACGTTTATGGATTGACGCTCCGGCCGCGCGCGCCGTCGGCGAAAAATGGATGGACTGGGCAAATCAGACGCTAAGCCCCGCGCATCGGGTTATCTTATTTGGCCTGGTCAGAACACCTGCCGATCAGCGCGATCTAGCGGCCATTGAGGCCAGTAAGCAAGTTTGCGATAACCTGTTTGCCATTCTGGATAACGCGCTGGCGGACCAGCCATGGTTCTCCGGCGCTGAATTTGGCACTGCCGATATCGCTGTGGCACCGTTTATCTATAACCTGTTCAACGTTGGCCTGAGCTGGACCCCGCGCCCTCATCTGGAGCGCTGGTATCAACAACTGACCGAGCGCCCGGCGTTTCAAAAAATCGTGATGATCCCGGTCAGCTAATTCAATCAGGGACTCACTTTCAGTAATTCCCCGTCGGACTCGTCGGTTAGTACATACAAATAACCGTCTGGTCCGACGCGCACATCACGGATCCGTTGCCCCCTTTCCTGCAACAGACGACCATCCTCAGTGACCGTATTCCCTTTAACGCTCAGTACGATCACTTCTTTATCTTTCAACGCGCCGATGAACAACTTCTGCCGCCACTGTGGAAAGGTATCGCTATTATAAAAAGCCATTCCGCTGACCGCTGGCGACTTTTCCCAGTAAAAGATGGGTTGTTCCGTGCCAGCAACAATTTGACCTTTTGCTTCGGGAATTTTCAAACCACTGTAGTTAACACCCCAGGTCGCGACAGGCCAACCGTAGTTTTTCCCTTTCTCGGGGATATTAATTTCATCGCCTCCGCGTGGACCATGCTCATTGAGCCACAACACATCACTCCACGGATTCATCGCCATACCCTGCGGGTTGCGGATGCCATACGACCAAATCTCTGCCCGCGCTCCCGCCATGTTCACAAACGGATTATCCGGTGGAATTTTGCCCTCATCGGTCAGCCGTACGACCTTGCCCTGCAGCTTATCCAGATCCTGGGCGGTAGCGCGTTGATTATTCTCCCCCAGGCCAATAAACAGATAGCCGTTGCCATCAAATACCAGACGTCCACCAAAATGGTTTCCGGTAGAGAGCTTTGGCTGTTGGCGAAAAACGGTCTGAAATCCTTGCAGGTGTTTGAGATCGTCACTCAATCGCCCGTAGCCTACCGCGGTGCCCGCTTTGCCTTCGCGGTCGGTTTCAGCGAAGCTTAGCCACACCCGACGGGATCGTTCAAAGTCCGGAGCTAACACCACATCAAGCAATCCGCCCTGACCATTCGCCCAGACTTTTGGTACGCCGGTTAGCGGGTCGGAAAGCCCTTTATCAGGCTGCCAGAGTCGAAGCTGTCCACCTTTGAGCGTAATGAGCATACCGCGGTTATCGGGTAAAAAAGCCAGTGACCATGGGTGATCGAGTTTGGTTTGCAGCACTTCCACTTTTACCGCGACGGCATAAGAGGAAAATAGCGCAAGTGGGATAGCACAGAGAAAGAGTCGACGCATAACACCTCCTTAATGGCTCTGCATAAAGCGTAGCCAGCAAGGGGAATCACCCCGTCATATTTACATAATCTTAACGAAAAGGGGGAGCGCCCTCCCCCTGATTCAGACGTGTTCCAGCGTTGGGTAAGATTGCAAACTCTGGATACTCAGCGTCAGCGTTGTCAGGCAGTTTTCCAGTTTCTCTGCGTTAACGGCGATAAACGTTGGACAATCATGGTGTCCACTCATAAGACAAACAGCGGCGGCGGCTAACGCCCCTTCAGCACGATGAAGGGCATTCCACTCTTCCTGATCAAGATGCATACCGTGAAGCTGTGATTGTTCGTGCAATTCGCGATTCAGTGCAAAAAAATTATCACGCAGACGATCGCTCTCGCTGACTGACATGTAGCCTTTCGCTTTTCTCAACAGCAGATAAGCGGCAAGTTCGATACGGGCGTTTATCAATTTGTTGAGAAGATCGGTTCTCAGTCTGTCAACAACCATACTTTGTTCCTCCTCTTTCCAACTATGGTGCAACTTAATAGTATGGTTGTTTTTTGAACAAAGTCGTGTCCAGGATCAATCCATCACTTAAAATTAACATAATTTACAAATAATCTTTAATTCCGCGCCCGGCAGGCCGCTGATGGTATGAGATTGCGATACAATTTTTGTTCAGAACTCTGTAGAATCCCTGCCCTGAACATTCCAATAACTGAACACTTTTTACGCTATGAGCAATGTAACCCACCAGCCGAAAATCGGCTTTGTCTCCCTCGGCTGCCCGAAAAATCAATAAATATATTGTGTTATTTTTTATGCTATCCATTTAACTTATTGATAATCAACTAACACAGATTCGCAAGTTACCTTAGTACCGTTCCATTGGTCACGGTAGATTGATGTATCTATCCCCACACCAGGATGTAAGATTAGCCCCGTATCCTTTTCAAATTTGATGTACTTAGCAGACTGTATCGAGCGGTCATAGTATGTATGGCCTGAGTACTTAAACCCCGCACTACCCTGTGGAACAATCCATACCCCATAGCTGGAATACTCCCTTGCCCTATCAATTATCTTGTACTCAAATTCACTACCCGTATAACGGCCTGTATACGCCCCTGACGTGTTTATCTTGCCGAATGGGGGATTACCATAAGCAACACGGTAGAAACGGTCTGGTGTGTATTGTAGTGCATCACCAGTGATCCATTCGGCTTGTGGTAGTACACGTTTACCAATAAGTACGTATTCAGGATTCAGTTCAACACATGTGATGTGTGAAGGTTTATTACGTATGAATTGATAGTAGCTAAGTCGCCCGATACCGGCACATAGTTCAATGCAGTCATCACTACAGCCAGCGTCTAGCATAAAGTCCCATGCTAGCATTTCGGGCGTGAAGAAAGCACCAGTAGCCCCGATACCATCACCCCTGTAGTTATTAAAAATAAACTCTTTATCATCTTCTGTTAGTTGCCTATCTGAATGTACTAACTCCATAACTTTTAAACGTAGTTGTGATTCCTTTTTAGTTACTCTTGCCATAAAATACCCTTGTACAAATTATGTATAGGTATTTATGAAAATGTCAGTGGAAAAACTTATTAAAAAAAGCAAGATTAAAAGATATATAGCTAAAATTCGATTCTCACATGTAATGTGTTTGTGTACTGGGGCATTAATCCCAATCTACAGTGATGTACTTTTTTTGAATGGATTTGATAGTAGCACCGTCTCTGCTATTATGGATACAGTAGTTGCAGGTTCTGTAATCTATGCTGCCTGGAGCGTTCGAAACTGGTTTAAAGATAGAGTTAAGAATAAAGGCTTTGAACATGCTCAATTAATATTAATGGATATACATTTAATTACTAAACTCCTATTCGAATTGCAATCAGATTATAAGTATTTTGCATTAAATTATATGAATGGTACTGAATTAACCAAAGTAGAAAAAAATGAACTCATATTAGAACGTGAAGAAATATTAGTTCAATGTTCTAAGATTAGAAAAAAGTCAGTAGAATTGCTAGTTTCAATTTATGGTTTAGGATCATGGGATATGAAGTTGCATTATGAGAATGATTATATTACATATCTAAGTGCAATCGAGGATGCAAGAGAGAAAATAGAAGATAAGATAAGAAATATTGACATCGATACCCATACAAGCCACATAGCCAGAAATAGATCAATGAATAACTTCAAAAAAGAGTTTGAAGAATTAATAAAAAAATGCTCGATTATGAACAGAACTTTAAATAAACGATTTGCAAGCGTATTCTCTTATTCCCCTCCAATCGAATAGCAATAAACCATTCTTAAAAAACCTTTAGAAATTAATCCAGCAGAATTTTTTCACTAAACCACTGGAAGAATCAAGTACTGATACAATAATCCAGAAATCACGCTAATGGTAAAATTCCTGTAACATCAATACCCCTTATAACCTCTTTATCAACATATGTTATCTATTCACCAGAACGCACTAACTTCATCGACCTATTATGATTAGTAGATTTCTTTTTATCTACTTTTGGCATAAAATACCCTTATACAATATATGCACAGGTAGTTAGGGAATTATTAATGAAAACCATCAAACTATTAGCAGTAGTTATAGTCATTACATTATTATCTATAGCCGCTAATATTGCATTGATTTATCTATGCCCAGATACTGAATATTCACTTTGGGTTAGTACACAATCTTTGATCTTGACATTCATTGCGGCTACTTATTGCGTGAAAACAAAGATAAACCATTTTCTAGAAAGGGAAATCGATCTTATTGGTGTGTTTAGTGTTGCTGTAGCTATCAGTGCATCCATAACATCATTTTATGTAAATGATAAGTTTAAATTCCCCGATACATTAATATATTCCTTAGTAATTATTTTAGGAATAGCATTCATCATTTGGGATTATAAAAAATTTAAAAACAAAACAACACGGTACTTGCCAAATATAAAAAGCACCTCAACATTTAGAGAGACAAATAGCCAAATAATCATAACCACAAAAATAGATAAAGCCCCATAAGGGGCTTCATTTAGATTTTAACATTCCTTTAATTTCAGAAATATCACTTTTAATTTTTGAAAGTTCTCGTACTAAATCGTACAATTCATCAATATCAGATTCGTTGTTTTCTGTTTTAGTTTCTAATACTAAAAGTTTACTTTCAATATCACTTATACGCCTTTCAGCTTCTAATATCTCCTGTTTTCGTCTATAAAGCAGATGCCCAATAAATGTAAAGAATCCAATGATAAGACCCCCTATTGCAATGTAGTCCATTACTTATTTCCTTATTTTTAGTATGAATCATAAACGTCTGTGTTTATGTAATAACTGCTAGTACGTTAGTTGGATTGGTAACGGCATTCATCATAACTCCATTACGCTGTACTTAAATACCATATACCATTACATACCTCCTACCATCAATTGCAACAATGCAAATATCTCACCCAATGGAAGGGAGAATAAAACAATTCCAAATACATCAAGTAAAGGTACAAGGATATAATTCCACGCAATGATTGCTCCCAAAACATAAAACAAGAAATTACGACCACTAAAGCCTTTTTTGATTTCTTCTCTGTTTGTCTCGTTAGTTTCCTGAGTAGTAACTACAGTTTTATCAATTTCTTTCTCTTGTTTTTTCTGGAAAAAAGATAGACCAGATTTTATTAATTCTATAATTACACTAATCATTCCATGATTCCTACACAATATGCATGTACTCTTAGACCTTTAACGAACAATTCACCATACCCTAAAACTATCACATCAAAACCCATACCGCGTAATTCCCAACGTAAAGTACTACCAACTTTAATTGGTTTCTTCTTGTCGTAAATTACATTCATATGTTGAGATGAAGTATACCCACTACTTTTAAGTTCTTTCTTTACTTTCTTATTCAGAAAATATTATAAATGGGCTTACTATTTGCCATTGGTGTAAACCCATCAAGTGTTATGTATGGTGTATCATCATTAAAATGTTGTTCAAAGTCCATGCCTAGCCTCTTTTTAATTTAAAGTGTCCTTGTATGCCGCTTATAATCGCAATAGCCCCCCCTGTTCTGCCTCATTATAAAAGTCATATACGAGCTTATGTTTTTTACTTTCGCGTACACCAATTATCCTCTTTGTTTTATATTTAGTGTTTTTTTAGTAATATCAATTAAGTACTTCTTACCATTCTGCACTACCGCCTTATATTTACCCTTTGCTAAACCACTTTTTAATTGTGAAATGTTCCCCAGTTTAGTCATCTTTGCCGCACTGGTAGGTACAAATTTATTAATATATGAAGATTTTACAATTACATCATATAAGTACTTGGCCTGAATATCCTTAATCATGATAGTACAGGTAACACTAGTACCAATCTTTGCATAAAAGAATAGTACCGCACTATTAGTAAATGGAACTGGACCCTTATCTATTGCCGCCGACATATCGGCCTGTATTTGTCTTGATAATGTACGGGTAATTGGTTTCATTTAATTATTCCTTGCATAATTATTCACTTCGCTTCGGGCATGCATTTATTTTGCATATGTGTTCAAATCAATGCGTGGGCGAAACCTCACCCTTTAGGGGCTACGGGGGGGTACCTTTTATAGATCCATACAAAACAATAAGATATTTGTTTTTCTATTTAGTGGTATAGGTGACGGCCTCACTCCCCCACGCACTGTTTATGCACTTTATTGCATAAATGATAGTGCTATCACACTGAGGCGATAAGGTATTTTGTACCCGTCCACGGTTTGGTGGTTTATTATTTCGTCACGTAATTCTATTAATCTTTTAATATGTTTATGTTCACTACCCTTATATGAATCAATAGTATTAATTGGGTAGTTATACTTACCAATGCTATATCGTGAATAGTTTAATGAATGTATTTATACTTGAGCGTTAGTGAATGGTTATCAATGAATAGCCCGTAACCGTCCTGTGTGATGATATGAGCGGTTATTAGATTATCTTTACGTGATATAGGTATCGTAGCTTGTGGACGTTTCTATGGCCTTGTGTGTGCCATTGGGAAAGTGTAGGAAGGTGGTTAACATAGCGTGTACTCCTATGCTGTATAGGAGTATTTAGAAATAAAAAACCCACAAATTTGTGGGTTTAAAAAATAATTTAGTTAATGGCTTTTATTTCCCAACGACCGCCAGGCTTGGTGATTTCATACCGATATTGATCATCGCAATAAATATCGATTCTACCAGAAAAGTTAGCATTACTAAATGTCGTAACTTTATCACACTTATAACCTCTAGACTGAATTAATGATTGTGCAAAATCCTTTGCGTCTTGTGCTTCTTGTGCAGTCATTTTAACTGTCTGCTCCTGCGGTTCAGATTTAGTTGTTGTTTTTTTCTCATCTTTGAAATGAAAATATGATGCAACTAAGACAATACCCCAGATTATTTTTGTACTGGTTTTCATATCAAAACATCCTTTATCGCATAATTAAGCATATTGATTGAACAGAAAGTAAATTGAGACCATTTATACTGAATTTTTCAAGATTTAACTTCGGTACAGTTGGTTATTAGATATCTTATTTTATTTTTAATATCCTGTATTGCATAATGGTTTCCAGTATCAGGATTTGCACGAGTGTAAACATAATCACCAATGGTAATACGATGAACTATCCTTCTAACATTATTAATGTCAGTAATTACATGAACTTCAAGAGGCGGAGTTTCCTGATTAATATGTAAAACTTTAATTGCAAAATGATCAGGATAGTCCATTACTGTTGCTTCACCCGTAAGTACTGATTTGACATCAACTGTACCTATAACGCCTTCAGTTATTCCTACGTCACACTTAAGTACAGTAACTGCATGTACAGAGGTCGATAATATTACTGATAATAAAATTAATAACCTTTTCATTCAGTATCTTACCCATATAATGATTGATGCCATTAATAAAAACTGCATTTATCAAAGCTCTTCACATTTTATATCGTTATACATATTTCCTTCTCTATCCTGGTATATATTGCCATAATAATAGCCATCATCATGTTTACTATTAGCTATTATAATTTCTCTATAGTAATCGTTATCTTTGGGAGATGTTATATAGTGATATGCTAACATAGCTTGATCATAGTATCGCGTTACAAAAATGCCGCTCTCTGTGCTTATGGCATAATTTTTAATATCCCAACATTTGAAGTTAGGTATGGATGCATAAGTTACAGTTGGCAGTAAAACTAGCCATATCAATATCTTCAGAACCGCCTTTCTCTACTGATCATATATTTTTATAACTCATAATTTCAATTTATTATGGCCTTTTACAACCACCATACTCATCATAGCTATTAGAATCATTTCGTGCATCTGTATAGTGATGATAGAGCGTTTTATTTTCATTAAAACTGAATGCCACTAATTCATTATTATTACCTATGAAGTAAGCATAACTCCATTCATCCTCACCAAGCCTAGCATTTCTAAGTAGTAATTTTCGCCCATCATATATAATAAATTTACCCTCACTATCAATAGATACGGAATGAGTTTTGGAAAAATCTGTATTTGAACACGTAAATGATTTTATTTTATCTTTTTTTGTACACCCTATCAGAGATAGAGATATTGCTAATATTACAAAATATGTAATTTTCATAAATCATTTCCCATTAATTTTTCTAATTTTTGCTCTTAACTGATCTAATGTGAGTACATCCTGACCGATATGAAGCATAGCATGACAATTTGCACATACCGGTATAAGATCCTTAATTGGATCAACCTTATGTTTTTTCTTCTCAACTGAAATAGGCTTGATATGATGAACATGTATAAATTCTTTACCTAGATCGCCGTATGTTTTTTCAAAATTAAATTTACATACTTTGCAACTGTAACCATGAAAATCAAGACATTCCTTGCGAGCTTTAGGGTTTCTCTCATAATAAGTGCTCCATTTTGTTTTTCTATCACCTTCGTAATAGTGTTCTTCTACTTCAGGGGTATAATTATAGTTTTCTTGTTCAGTGGCATACCATGCGTTACCTTCTCTTGACAAATATTTCAATTCAATTATAGGTACGAATGATTCAATTTTTGCTGCTTTCTTTTCATTAATATCCTCTTTTCGTTTTTGACTAAATGTGTAGAGTTGATATCCTTCATATATAACTTTATTCAGATGTTCACGTGCCTGAATATAACCTAACTTTTTACTACCATTTACATTTTCATTCCAATCATCGGATAAGATCATAACTTTAGTTGCATCTGCTGATCTAAGATCCTCCCATGCTCCAAAAATAATCCTCTTGTTGGTCTCATCAATAAATGACCAACTCCACATATCATTTTTACATGTAGCACCCAGAGAACGTAGAAACTCAGTTCGAGACATAGTGTATCCTTGATTTTTTTATGGTCTTAACTTCTTCACACTATCGATTGTTGGAAGTTTCTATCGTTCGTACAGCTAACAAACCTACCCTAAATAGATAGAAACCTCCAACAATCGATAGTGTATGTAGGTTCCTTTTGATGGTAAAGTACTATTACTGTGTTGTATGCGTTCACACAACACATTTACATGGGGTTCTATGTTTATTTTTATCATCTATAGTTTCAGTTTAAATATTTACTAGTGCATTAATTTACCTTGGAAACTATTTGTTTTAGATATTAAACTCAAATTGAACAATGTATCGAAATACTCTACATTCGTAGTTAATTAATTTTTGAGATTATAAAATGAAATTTATCTCTGAAAGAAATGAACATGTAAGAATAGACAATGGATATTGTGTAATATGTGGGAATTTTAGCAAACTAAAAAAAGATCATGTACCGCCACAATGTGCATCCAAACCTTCACCAATGTTGCAAAAGACGATTTTTGAGTATTTCTCTAATGCTCATGTGCCACCAATTAAAGCTAAAAATGGTACAACTTTTCGTACTATTTGTCATGATTGCAATTCTCAGCTTCTTGGTTCAATGGATGCAGAAATAGGTCGTGTTACATCGGAGTTTATCAAAAAATTAAATGATTACTTCGTTGGGAAATTTTTCTATCATAATTATATTTCATTTGAATTTGATGCTTATAAATTCCTAAGAGCAATGATTGGACACCTTCTTGCTGCAACATCTGTAAAAGATTGTATGCTTCCAATTGTTGATAGTCCTTTTTATACGCCATTAAGAAGCTTTGTATTAGGTAAAAACCTAGATATTGATACAACTCATAACATTTATTACTGGTTTTATCCATTCAAAAGGCAAATAACAGCTCAGTCAGTTGGCTTTTTCAATGATGGTCATTTTTGTATTTGCTCATGTTTACATTTTTTTCCGATCTCTTTTATGGTCACATTAAAAGAGCAAGGAACATATCCTGTTCATGCGACGGAAATGAAGTTATCAGATAATTATCTTCATTTCAATATGACGACAGCAAATATTGATTATGCTTCTTTTCCTTTCGTTTCGTTAAAGGGTAATCAAATGTCAATGCTCAGTTCTGGTCACACATGTGTAAGTTACACTAAATGATTATTCTCTATAATCCGTTCTCATGGAAAAAATTATGAAAAATGAATGTAAAATTCAGAATTTTAATTTTTTGTTACTTACTATAGTAGCAGTGCTATTAATTATTGCTATTTTTGTAGGTGTTGAAATATTATTTCATAGCTCTAAAGGATATGAATGGGTAACTTTAGTAGGAGCATGGTGTAGTGCTTTGGAACATTAGGTACTCTATGGGTTGCCTACCTAGCATATCTAAAAGCACCTGCATGGTTATCACAAAAACATTATGATGTTGTTTATAGTGTTATTGAAAAAGCAATTTATCAAGATCTTATTAAGATACGTTCTGCTAGCTTAATTTTAAAAAATCATTTAGTAACTTCAGCAAAAATGTACCGAAATTATTTAAACAAAGGGAGCCAACTACAAGAATCACATGATGAGTTTATGAATAAGACTGACACTCTCGTTTCTGACTTATACATCATCTCTTACTCTGTCATTAATGCTTTGAAATCTATTGATAGAACTAATTACGGCATAAGTGATTATACAAAAGAAATAATAAATGCACTTCAGTCGTACACTAAGAAATATAATAATTTAAGTGTTGAATTATATATTGCAAGTTCTTCTATTCCCTCATTAACACATGCAGATGAAAGTGTGGAAGACAGCGAATGTAAAGAGCTTCATGCAATGATGATGAATGCTATTTCATTTCATGAAAAACTCTCAACATTTATCAATGACATTTATGACAATAATTACTCAGTTGATAGATTCATATTTCTGAAGAGAGAATGACTCAATTGCCCCGTTGTTCTTTAACGCTCATATGACACGAACATTTAAAGAAAAGCATCTACCACACAACACATAGAAACAATGCCCCATCGGGTACATTTACTGCTAAGCACTTCGCAACATACCATGTAGAAAAAACAAAGCCCCTTTAGAGGGGCTTTTTTGTTTTCTTCGGTTTAGGGTTTAGTACAGTGTCCAGTAGTTCTACGGTCATTTCCTGATTGTTACTATAGAATGCGTCCAGTAGCAGTCCTGCAATCTTCTTTTGATGGGTTAGGGGATCTACCAGTGAGTTCTGAAATAGTTCTTCTTCGGTCATATGGTGCTGTGTGATCTCTTCACCTGCCCCGTAAATCTTGCCGTAGGCGTTACGTGTGGCGTTCTGGTGACGGGCAATACGTACCCATGAGTTACCAGTTATTAGCCTCCCATAGTGCGTAGTATCGCCTTGTAGGTGGGCTTGTTGTTCTAGTCCATCCACTTCATATTGTACTTTGAAATTTTGTTTATTGTTGTTGATTACTGTGTATTTCATTTATAACCCTTTATAAAAATTAGATGTTGCTCTTATTGAATATTTATTATTGAGGTGTGCGGTTGTAGGTCTTTCCCCCTTAGTACTCTTATAGTCGCGTATATAGTCCTGTATGACTTCCTTTAGTGCCTCCCCTACTGGCGGTGTATCACTAAGTGGGGATTTCTTCGGTTTGTTATAAAGTCCGTTTGGCTTCATTCCACGTGCTTTATTGGCTTTTCGTATTTGTTCCCATGTACTCATAGTAATTCCTCTAGTTGTGCCTTTCGGCGGTTTCTTTGTGACCGTTCCCACTTCGCGGGGCTGCGTGTCCACTTCAAGAGACTTTGAATAATCTATTGAGTAGTAATTCTTGGTAGTTGGTACTTCCAATCAATTATTTGTTAGTACTTTTATTGTCTGAGCGAAAGCGAGTAGGAACGGGCGTTCTTTCGAGTACTCACGAGAAAAACGCAAGTTACGATCTTATGTTTAGTTTTTATAGAGACTGACGAGCAAAGCGATGTGTAGTGGTCAACTAAAACTGGCCACGGCTTTAGAGTTTTTCCAGTATCGGTTTTCCGATTCGTTTGGGGGCAACCCACCGTTATAGTCATGCGGCCTTAGCGAGCTGTAATACCCGACGATATAGTCTGTGATCGCATGAGCAGCATCGCTAAAGTTTATATAACCTGTCACTGGCACCCACTCGTTTTTCAGACTACGGAAGAAGCGTTCCATCGGGCTGTTGTCCCAACAGTTTCCACGTCGGCTCATACTCTGCCTGATCTGGCAACGCCACAGTAACTGCCGGAACTGCCTGCTTGTATAGTGGCTACCCTGGTCACTGTGGAACATCACTCCGGCTGGTTTACCGCGAACTTCCCACGCCATTTCCAGCGCTCTGATGGTCAGCTTGCTATCCGGCGAGAATGACATTGCCCAGCCCACTGGTTTCCTTGCGAACAGATCGAGAACAACTGCAAGGTAAGCCCAACGCTTGCCTGTCCAGATGTACGTCACATCGCCGCACCACACCTGGTTAGGTTCTGTCACTGCGAACTGTCGCTCAAGGCGATTCGGGATAGCGATGTGTTCATGACCAACACGTTTATACCGGTGGGTAGGCTGCTGACAACTCACCAGCCCCAGTTCTTTCATGAGCCTGCCAGCAAGCCAGCGTCCCATTCTGAAGCCTCTCAGGGTTGCCATAATGGCGATACTTCTTGCGCCAGCAGAGCCATGGCTGATGTTATGCAGCTCCCGAACCTGGCTGCGTAACACAGCTCGCCAGCCGTCTGGCTTTTCGGCGCTTTTCTCCCAGTATTTGTAGCTACTGCGATGAACCCCGAACACGTGGCAGAGTGTGACCACAGGATACTGCGCTCTGAGTTTCCCGATTAACGAGAATTGTTCAGGGAGTCTGACATCAAGAGCGCGGTAGCCTTTTTTAATATGTCGTTTTCCATTTCAATGCGTTGTAGCTTTTTCTTCAGCTCACGTATTTCAATCTGTTCCGGGGTTATAGGGGAGGCTTTAGGTATTTTGCCCTGTCGTTCATCCCGCAACTGCTTTACCCATCGCGTCATGGTAGAAAGACCCACATCCATAGCACTGGCCGCAGCTGCAACGGTGTAGTTCTGATCAAGGACCAGTTGAGCGGATTCACGTTTAAACTCTGCGCTGAAATTTCTTTTTTTCATTGAGGCACCTGTAATGTTCTGAGGTGAGCATATCACCTCTGTTCAGGTGGCCAAATTCAGTAAACCACTACACTTACACCTGGCTCAATGATTTCTACCATCTCCAGCCCCTTCTCTTCAGCATACGTCCTCGCTGCCGATAACTGGCGGTCTTTTGTCGTTCCCTTGTCTTGTCGGTCACTTGACCAACGGATGTAGCTGTAAAGTTTAGGCATGATGTATAATCCGAGTTTTCCCGAGCAATGTATTGTACAAAATAATGTCTAAGATTGGATTTATATCATTAGGGTGCCCGAAAAACCTCGTCGATTCTGAGCGCATCCTGACCGAACTTCGTACCGAAGGCTATGATGTCGTGCCAAGCTACGACGACGCGGATATGGTTATCGTTAATACCTGCGGCTTTATCGACAGTGCGGTTCAGGAATCCCTGGAAGCAATCGGCGAAGCGCTGAACGAAAACGGCAAGGTGATCGTCACCGGTTGTCTGGGCGCGAAAGTCGATCAGATCCGTGAAGTCCACCCGAAGGTGCTGGAAATCACCGGGCCGCATAGCTACGAGCAGGTTCTGGAGCACGTTCATCATTACGTACCCAAACCAAAGCATAATCCGTTCCTGAGCCTGGTTCCTGAGCAGGGTGTCAAGCTGACTCCGCGCCACTACGCCTATCTGAAGATTTCTGAAGGCTGTAACCACCGCTGTACGTTCTGCATTATTCCATCCATGCGCGGCGATCTGGTGAGCCGTCCGATTGGCGACGTCCTCAGCGAAGCCAAACGTCTGGTCGATGCGGGCGTGAAAGAGATTCTGGTAATCTCTCAGGATACCTCTGCGTACGGTGTGGATGTGAAGCATCGTACCGGTTTCCATAACGGCGAGCCGGTCAAAACCAGCATGGTTGATCTGTGCGAACAGTTATCAAAACTGGGGATCTGGACGCGCCTGCATTACGTCTACCCCTACCCGCACGTTGATGACGTGATCCCGCTGATGGCAGAAGGGAAAATCCTGCCGTATCTGGACATCCCGTTACAGCATGCCAGCCCGCGTATTCTTAAACTGATGAAACGCCCAGGCTCCGTAGACAGACAGCTGGCGCGCATCAAGCAGTGGCGTGAAATCTGCCCTGAACTGACGCTGCGCTCCACCTTCATTGTTGGTTTCCCGGGTGAAACGGAAGAAGACTTCCAGATGTTGCTCGACTTCCTGAAGGAAGCACGTCTGGATCGCGTGGGCTGCTTTAAATACAGCCCGGTAGAAGGCGCTGGCGCTAATGACCTGCCGGATCAAATCCCGGAAGAGATAAAAGAAGAACGCTGGAACCGCTTTATGCAATTGCAACAGCAGATCTCTGCTGAACGTTTGCAAGAGAAAGTGGGCCGCGAGATTCTGGTTATCGTTGATGAAGTTGACGAAGAAGGCGCAATTGGTCGTAGCATGGCTGATGCTCCGGAAATCGACGGCGCGGTATACCTGAATGGTGAAACCAAGGTGAAACCTGGTGATATCATCCGCGTGAAGGTCGAAAACGCAGATGAATACGATCTGTGGGGCACCCGCGTTTAAAAAAGCGTAACCCAACGTAGGCCGGATAAGGCATTTATGCCGCATCCGGCAATGCCTGATGGCGACGCTGAAGCGTCTTATCAGGCCTACGGTTCACCCTTTTATCTTCGGGTCCAGCGCGTCGCGCAGACCATCTCCCAGTAAGTTAAACGCCAGCACCGTCAGGAATATCGCTACCGCCGGGAAAATCGCCACGTGCGGCGCGATCACCATGTCAGCACGCGCTTCATTAAGCATTGCCCCCCACTCCGGCGTCGGCGGCTGTGCGCCTAATCCCAGAAATGACAGGCTCGCGGCAGAGATGATCGACGTGCCAATTCGCATGGTAAAAAAGACCACGATCGATGAAACCGTACCCGGCAGGATATGGTTAAAAATGATGGTCGTATCGCTGGCACCAATACTGCGCGCAGACTCAATAAACGTCTGTTGCTTCAGCACCAGTGTATTTCCGCGCACCAGGCGCGCGAAAGCAGGAATGGAGAAAATGGCCACGGCGATAATCACGTTCGCAATGCCGCTGCCCAGCACGGCGACCACGGCTATCGCCAGCAGAATGCCGGGAAAGGCGAACAGCACATCGCAGATACGCATAATCAGCCGATCCCACCAACCTTCGTAGTATCCCGCCAGCAGACCCAGCACTGTGCCAATCGCCGCGCCAATAAACACGGCAAAGACTCCTGCCGCCAGCGAGATTTGGGCGCCAACCAGCACGCGGCTAAAGATATCTCGTCCCAGAGAATCGACACCAAACCAGTGCAGCATCGACGGCCCATCATTCAAACGGTCATAATCGAAGTAATTCTCGGCATCAAATGGCGTCAGCCAGCGGGCAAAAATCGCCACCATGATCAGGAGCAATACAAACAGCCCAGCGAACATCGCCATGTGCTGTCGACGGAAACGACGCCAGAACTCATGCCACGGTGTGCGTATCTGCTCTGGCTTAACAAGGGGCATTGCATTCAAAATCGCCTGTCGGCGCCAGTTAAAAAATCGCATCCTTACTTGTACCTGATAGCCGGATTAATGGCGGCGTAAAGCACATCCACCACTAAGTTGATAAGAATAAACTCCAGAGAAAACAACAGTACCTCGGCCTGAATCACCGGGTAGTCGCGCATTTCGACGGAGTCCACCAGCAGTCGCCCAAGCCCAGGCCAGTTGAACACCTTCTCAACCACGATTGATCCACCAAGCAAAAAGCCAAACTGTAGTCCCATCATGGTGACCACCGGGATCATCGCGTTACGCAGACCATGTTTTAACACCACCCAGGTCTCACTCACCCCTTTAGCCCGCGCGGTGCGCATATAGTCTTCGCTGAGCACATCGACGAACGAGGCGCGGGTAAACCGGGCCAGCACCGCAGCCACCGCCGCGCCCAGAGTAATAGACGGGAGGATATAGTGCAGCCAGGTGTCAGCGCCAACGGTTGGCAACCAGCCAAGCTCAACGGAGAATATCTGCATGAGCAGCATGCCAAGCGCAAACGCCGGGAACGAGATCCCGGTGACCGCCAGCGTCATACTCAACCTGTCCGGCCAGCGATTGCGCCATACGGCTGCAATGATCCCCGCCGTCATACCAAATAACACAGCCCATGCCATACTCGCAATTGTCAGCCATAACGACGGCATAAAACGGCTGGCTATCTCTTCGGAAACCGGGCGACGAGAAACCATCGACGTGCCAAAATCGCCTTGCAACACGTTGGTCATGTAATGCCAGAACTGAATATGCAGCGGTTGGTCCAGACCCAACTGCTTGCGTACCAGTTCAATCACCTCGGCGTCAGCTTCCGGTCCGGCAATCAGTCGGGCCGGATCGCCGGGTAGCAGGTGAACAAATAAAAACACCAGCACCGCAACAATCAACAGAGTTGGAATCAACCCCAGCAGGCGCTTGAAAACATAGTTAAGCATCACGCTCCCTTCGCCGGCCCCTGGTTAACGGGGCCGAATGAATAGCTTATTTTAAATCCGCATCATCAAAGCTAAATCCGGTGTCCGGCATAATCCAGAACCCGGTCAATCTGGTGCTGTGCGCCGAAATCAGTTTTTCCACAACCAGTGGGATCCACGGCGACTCTTTCCAGATAATATCCTGCGCATCCTTGTACAGCTTCGCTTTCTGCGCCGGATCGTTGGTTTGCAACGCTGCCGCTAAATCACTGTCCACCTGCTTATTGCTATAGAACGCCGTATTAAACAGTGTTGGCGGCCAGTTTTGTGATGCAAATAGCGGTGACAGCGCCCAGTCAGCTTCCCCCGTAGAGGCAGACCAGCCCGTGTAGAACATCCGCACCCCGCTCTCTTTCTGCGCTTTACCCTCTACTTCCGCCGCGCGCTGGCCGGCATCCATCGCTGTTACCTGAGCCTTAACTCCCACCTGCGCCAGCTGCTGCTGGGTAAATTGCAGCACTTTCTGCGCGGTACTGTGATTATGCGAAGACCATAGCGTGGTGGTAAAACCGTTCGGATAACCTGCTTCTTTCAGCAGTTCGCGCGCTTTCGCCGGGTCGTATGGCCATGGCGTATAGCTTTGCGCATAGGCTATCGACGGAGGAAGAACGCCCGTTGCTGGCGTGGCATAACCCGCAAACGCCACTTTCACCAGCGCCTGGCGGTTGATGGCATAATTCAGCGCTTCACGCACCTTCGGGTTGTCGAATGGTTTTTGCGTGACGTTCATGCTGATATAACGTTGCATAATAGACGGACTGGCCACCAGTTCCAGGTTTTTATTCTTCGCCAGTAACGCAGCCTGCTCGTAAGGGATCGGGAAGGCAAACTGCGCTTCCCCGGTCTGCAGCATGGCCGCACGCGTGTTGTTGTCGGTCACCGGACGCCAGGTAATCGTATCCAGCTTTGGCAGCCCTTGCTGCCAGTAACCCGCGAACTTCTTAACCTTCACAAAATCTGTCTGATTCCAGGTATCAAGCTGGTACGGCCCGGTCCCCACAGGGTGGAAACCGATCTCCTTACCGTATTTCTCCAGCGCGGCGGGAGAAATCATTGCCGTTGCCGGATGCGCCAGAATATTGATAAAGGCAGAGAACGGCTGTTTCAGCGTAATCTTCACCGTCGACGGATCGACGACTTCGGTTTTATCGATATTCTTATACAGGTTGTAGCGTTTCAGACGGTTTTCCGGATTGCTGGCGCGATCGAGGTTGGCTTTAACCGCATCGGCGTTGAAGTCGGTGCCATCCTGAAATTTCACGCCCTGACGCAGCTTAAGAGTGTAAGTCAGGCCGTCATCAGAAACCGTATAGCTCTCTGCCAGCACATTTTTCAGCTTCATCTCTTTATCAAGACCAAACAGTCCCTGATAAAACGACTTCGCTACCGCCTGCGACAATGTGTCATTCGCGTCATAGGGGTCAAGCGTGGTGAAATTGGATCCTACCGCCACCACCACGTCTTTGGCCGCCCAGCCAGGCGATGCGGCCAGCGCAGAGGCCACTCCCACAGCAACCAGCCATTTCCGAGCAACAATTTTTGTCATGTTATTCTCCTTAAACCCTGTCTGCCTGTTATAAACGTGAAAGCGCATTTTCTGGTTGCCCACGCGCAACATAATGCCCCGGGCCAACTAACTGTAACGACACGGGGGAAATCTCTTCGCCGCGCTTGCGGATATTGCTGGGGATATCATCCGACAACAGCACACGCTGTGGTCGGTGATGCGATGGATCGGCAACTGGTACTGCCGCCATCAGTTTGCGCGTATACGGATGTTGCGGATTTTCAAACACCGCGCGTCGGGGGCCAATCTCAACGATTTGCCCGAGATACATCACCGCCACACGGTGACTGATCCGTTCCACCACCGCCATATCGTGGGAAATAAACAGGTATGCAATTCCCATTTCCCGCTGCAGGTCGAGCAACAGGTTGATAATTTGCCCACGAATTGAAACATCCAACGCCGAGACAGATTCATCGGCAATAATCACTTTGGGATTGAGTGCCAATGCCCGTGCAATACAGATACGCTGACGCTGACCGCCGGAAAACTCGTGCGGATAGCGCCAGGCATGCTCAGGCAGCAATCCTACGCGTTCCAGCAGCCATGCAACTCGTTTTGACCCCGCATCCCCCTGCAATAACCCATGCACCCGTAGCGGCTCCAGAATGGAATATCCCACCGTCTGACGTGGATCGAGCGAGGCATACGGATCCTGGAAGATAAACTGAATATCCCTACGCAGCGGCTGCAACTTGCTGGCAGCAAGGGTATCAATACGCTGTCCGTTGAAAATGATTTCCCCACGCTGAGACTCAACCAGGCGCAACAGCGCCCGCCCGGTGGTGGATTTCCCACAGCCCGACTCCCCCACCAGCGATAGCGTTTCTCCCGGCCACAGGTCAAAGCTGACGTTTTCCACTGCATGCACCTCGCGAGTTACGCGATTTAGAATGCCGCTACGCAGAGGAAAACGCGTCACCAGGTTACGTACCTGCAAAATTGGCTCGCCTTCAACCACGGTATCCTGTTCGGTCTGTGGCTCTACATGACTGGGATCGTGTAATGAAATAAGCGGGAAACGGCGCGGAAGTTCATGCCCGTTCATTGCCCCAAGCTGCGGCACGGCTGCCAGCAGCGCTTTAGTATAAGGATGCTGGGGAGCGTGAAAAATCTGCTCAACGCTGCCAGTTTCTACCGCCTCGCCCTGATACATCACCAGCACGCGGTCGGCAATATCCGCCACAACGCCCATATCGTGGGTAATAAAGATCACTCCCATCGACATATCCTGCTGCAACACTTTTATCAGTTGCAGGATCTGCGCCTGAATGGTGACATCCAGCGCGGTTGTCGGCTCATCAGCAATTAAAACCGCAGGGCGACACGACAGTGCCATGGCGATCATCACCCGCTGGCGCATACCGCCGGAAAGCTGATGTGGATAACGCGATAAAATCGCCTTCGCCTCGGGGATACGCACCTGATCGAGCATTCGCTTCGCTTCTACCATCGCCTCTTCGTGACTGGCACCCTGGTGCAAGCGGATAGACTCGGCAATTTGCTCGCCCACGGTAAACACCGGATTAAGCGATGTCATAGGCTCCTGGAAGATCATCGCGATATCCGCACCGCGCACGTGACGCATTTGTGATGCGCTCTGTTCACCCAGCTCAATAACCTGTCGATTACGGCGTCGGAGGAGCATTTCATCGCAGCTCACCTCGCCGCCGGACTGTTCAATCAGACGCATCAGCGACAAGGCGGTCACCGACTTACCAGAACCAGACTCGCCGACTATCGCCAGCGTTTCGCCACGCTTCAGGCGAAATGACAGATTGCGCACTGCGCTGACACGCTGCTGCTCCTGTTCAAAGGCAATATTCAGATTGCTGACTGCCAGCACATCGCTGGCATCAAGCTCATCACTGTGTGGCAACGCTATCTCCTTTTTCCCGATAAATACCGGTGGTTGGCGTATCACCTGCGTATCCCCAGGCGCGGTACATGCCTTCGCTGTTAAACGGCAAAGCGACATTGCCTTCATGATCGATAGCAATTAAACCGCCGCTGCCGCCAAGCGCCGGTAATTTTTCCATCACTACGCGTTCACACGCTTCGGATAAACTCAGACCGCCGTAGTCCATCAACGCCGCAATGTCATAGGCCGCCAAAGCACGAATAAAGACTTCTCCGGTTCCGGTGCAGGAGACTGCCACACTTGCATTATTGGCATAACAGCCTGCGCCAACCAACGGACTGTCACCCACCCGCCCCGGTAATTTATTGGTCATCCCGCCGGTCGATGTTGCTGCCGCCAGATTGCCAAACATATCTAACGCGACCGCACCCACGGTACCCATTTTGTTGTTTTCATCCAGCGGGCTCGCGCTATGGTCCAGCACCGTTTCACCCGCTGTTCGCGCCGCCAGAAGTTGAGCGTAGCGTTCTGGCGTCGAGAAAATATCCGCTGATACGCGCTCCATACCCTGCGCAATGGCAAAGTTTTCAGCCCCTTCACCTATCATCATGACGTGTGGGCTGTGTTCCATTACCAGGCGTGCCGCGAGAATCGGGTTTCGCAGATGGCTTACCCCGGCGACGGCGCCTGCGTTCAGCGTATTACCGTCCATCACACAGGCGTCCAGCTCATGGGTTTCATCACGGGTATACACCGCGCCAATTCCGGCATTAAACAATGGACACTCTTCCAGCAGGCGCACGGCCTCGGTAACGACATCCAGTGCGCTACGACCGTCTTCAAGCATCCGCTGGCCGGTTTCAACGATATCCGACAGCGCCTGTATATAACGCAACTCTTGCTCCTGGCTCAGCTGCGAACGGGTAATAGCCCCTGCGCCGCCGTGAATTGCAATGACTGCTTTACCCATTTTTTTCGTCCATTAGGTGGCAGGTACCGGGGTTATAAATATCAGAATTTCTGTGACTTATTGATTCGATTTTTGAATATAGAAAGATGCAGACGTCATGTAAAGGTTAAGGCCCGTACCTCACCCCCCCATCCCATCAGGTTATTTAGATGAGTTAATCAGAAAGGGGATCTTCCAACATCGTTGAATATATTATTCAAGCCGATCGGCAATCTGTTTTTTTGCATAAAACACAAAGCGTTCAACAGACGGCATAGACGCAGCCCAGTTCTTTTTGGTTAACCCCAGGTATTCCGCACGCGCGGCTTGCAGCGTGTCAGCATACTCAACGGGTAATTGCGGTATAAGCCAGGCGGCGGCTTCATCTTTAGCGACAATATTGCCCATAACCAGGCTGTACCAAATACGCGCCAGAGTAAGGATGATATTTCGCTCGTCACCCTCTAAATCGCCCGTTTTCTGCCACATATCAAGAATATGCCGAAATGTTTGCACGACATCGCTAAAAGGAATGACGTTGAATAACGTCTCAGCGGCTTCACCGAACAACGCTACGCTGGCGCGCCTGGCCTGGGTCAGCAGGATGGAAAGATCAGGATCCACCTGTGTCGGTTCAACAATTCCCGCGCGAATATCGTCACGCAACCATTCGCCAAATTGCATTTCTCTTGACGGTGGGAATTGCCAGGGTACAAGTTGTGAATAGATCACGATGGTCACTTCCAGCGCCCGATATCTATCAACGCTACCAGGCGGGGCTGATATTTCCAGAAAACCCTGCATCAGATCTTTTCTTTGCCGGGTATTAAGTGGCTGCCTAATGGTAACCAGTAAATCGATATCGCTTTGGGGCTTTAAGCCACCTTCAACAGCAGAGCCATACAAATGAACAGCAACCAGATCGCCCTCGATAATCCGCGCAATCAGTGCACTGGCGGCATGCACCTGTCGTCGAATTGAATCCGGGATAGTCGCAGACATTTAGCCTCCTGGAGAAAAAGCAGAAATTATGAGTCTATACTGCATCTTTCCTGTAGCGCTAATCTCTGGCAGAAAACCTGTATCAGATCTGATCCTAAGCCTGAGGTAGCATACTGTCCGCGTCCATTTTCTGACATAATGAGCGGATTCGATTTTGCCCCGCAGGAGTCTTCTCATGGAATTTACCGCCGGACTGATGCCGCTTGAAACGGCTCTTTCTCAGATGCTTTCGCGTATTACCCCACTCACCGCCGTCGAAACGCTGCCGCTGGTTCAATGCTTTGGCCGCATTCTGGCCACCGACGTCGTCTCCCCGATTGATGTGCCGGGATTCGATAACTCGGCAATGGATGGCTATGCGGTGCGATTAGCCGATTTACAATCAGACCAGCCTCTTGCGGTGGCTGGCAAAGCCTTTGCTGGACAGCCATTTCACGGCGAGTGGCCTGCGGGAACCTGCATCCGTATTATGACCGGAGCCCCGGTGCCTGCCGGTTGTGAAGCCGTGGTAATGCAGGAGCAAACGGAACAAACTGACGACGGTGTGCGTTTTACCGCCGACGTCCGCAGCGGACAAAATATTCGTCTGCGCGGTGAAGATATTGCAAACGGCGCGGTGGTATTCCCCACAGGAACTCGTCTGACAACCGCCGAGCTTCCCGTGCTGGCTTCGCTCGGTATTGCCGAGGTCCCCGTTGTGCGTAAAGTCCGCGTGGCATTGTTCTCCACCGGTGATGAGCTGCAATTGCCGGGTCAGCCGCTGGGCGACGGGCAGATTTATGACACAAACCGTCTGACCGTTCACCTGATGCTGCAGCAGTTGGGCTGCGAGGTGATCAACTTAGGGATTATTCGCGACAATCCCAACGCGCTGCGGGCCGCATTTATCGAAGCCGACAGCCAGGCCGACGTTGTCATCAGCTCTGGTGGCGTTTCGGTAGGCGAAGCGGATTACACCAAAACCATTCTGGAAGAGCTGGGAGAAATTGCCTTCTGGAAGCTGGCTATCAAACCCGGTAAACCGTTCGCCTTTGGCAAACTGAGCAACAGCTGGTTTTGCGGCCTGCCGGGTAACCCGGTGTCTGCTGCCCTCACCTTTTATCAACTGGTACAACCGCTGCTGGCGAAACTCAGCGGCAACACCGCCTGTGGGTTGCCTCCGCGCCAGCGCGTGCGCACCGCTTCACGCCTGAAGAAAACGCCAGGGCGTCTGGATTTTCAGCGTGGTGTATTGCAGCGTACCGCGGAAGGCGAACTGGAAGTCACTACCACCGGGCACCAGGGCTCGCATATTTTTAGCTCCTTTAGCCAGGGCAATTGCTTTATTGTGCTGGAGCGCGATCGCGGTAACGTTGAGGTCGGAGAATGGGTTGAAGTTGAGCCATTTAACGCACTGTTTGGAGGTCTGTAATGGCAGAACTCAGCGAC
Organism: Citrobacter sp. ABFQG; assembly: GCF_004322975.1. Classification (NCBI taxonomy): domain Bacteria; kingdom Pseudomonadati; phylum Pseudomonadota; class Gammaproteobacteria; order Enterobacterales; family Enterobacteriaceae; genus Citrobacter; species Citrobacter sp. ABFQG. Next base: position 2,360,387 of record NZ_CP036435.1, on the reverse strand, counting down.
CAGGAGATGATGCGCTATAACCGGCAAATCATTCTGCGCGGCTTCGATTTCGAAGGTCAGGAAGCGCTCAAAGATGCGCGGGTACTGGTCGTTGGTCTGGGGGGACTGGGATGTGCTGCAACCCAGTACCTTGCTGGTGCTGGCGTCGGGCATTTAACCCTGCTCGACTTTGACACGGTCTCCGTGTCGAACCTCCAACGCCAGACGCTGCACAGCGATGCAACCGTAGGGCAACCAAAAGTGATATCCGCTCGTGACGCGCTAACGCGGATTAACCCTTATATCGCCATTACGCCGGTGAATGCGCTGCTGGACGATAGCGAGATTCACGCGCTTATTGCCGAACACGATTTGGTGCTGGACTGTACGGATAACGTCAGCATCCGCAATCAGCTGAATGCCGGATGCTTTGCCGCCAGAGTTCCGCTGGTTTCCGGTGCAGCAATTCGCATGGAAGGGCAAATTACCGTCTTTACGTATCAGGAAGGCGAGCCCTGCTACCGTTGCCTGAGCCGTTTGTTCGGTGAAAACGCCCTGACCTGCGTAGAAGCCGGAGTGATGGCCCCGCTGATCGGCGTGATCGGCTCGTTACAGGCGATGGAAGGCATTAAGCTGCTGGCAAACTACGGTAAACCGGCATCCGGAAAAATCGTCATGTACGATGCCATGACCTGCCAGTTTCGCGAAATGAAGCTGATGCGTAATCCGGGGTGCGAGGTTTGTAGTCGGTAAAAAAGTCGGGTGGCGGCTTCGCCTTACCCGACCTACAACGGCTCGAACGTAGGCCGGGCAAGCGTTAGCGCCACCCGGCAACAGCATCAGATCGACGTGCGACCGAATGCGCTCTGCCAGTCGTGCTCAAACTTCGCGACGGCAGCATCAACTGCCGGAGAGCTAATCATCTGCTGAGCAACGTCCAGCGGTAGCGTGATGGACTCGCAGCCTGCCAGCAGGCAATCCAGCGCCTGACGCGGCGTTTTAAAACTGGCTGCCAGTACTTTGGCGTGCGGGGCATGCATTTTCAGTAACGTCTGCAGGTCGGTCACCGTCTGAATGCCATCCCCTCCTTGCGCATCCACGCGGTTAACGTATGGCGCAACATATTCCGCACCTGCCAGTGCAGCCAATAACCCTTGAGCTGCACCGTATACCGCAGTACCCAACGTCGGGATCCCTTCTTCTTTCAGCAATTTTATAGCCGCCAGACCTTCTGCTGTTACCGGCACTTTGACCACGATATCAGCAATGATTGCCCGCAGCTTACGCGCATCGCTAACCATCCCTTCGGCGGTGGTTGCCATCACCTGAGCAAACAGACGGCCTTGTCCTCCCATCGCTTCCTGCAGTTGCGGCAGTAGTACTTCCAGCGTCTGGTTCCCCGCCGCCACAATGCTCGGGTTAGTGGTCACCCCTGCCAGCGGGAAAATGCGCGCCAGAGCTTTTACCGCATCAACATCAGACGTATCTAAATAGAGTTCCATAACCTTTCCTCAAACGAATTATTGGCATGAATAAAAGGTAGCACGGCGAAACCTCACGGTTAGTTGACGCACGTCAATATAACTTTCATTCGAAAGTAATTTAATCTTTATATGAAAGAAAAGAGGTCGCTTATGATTTTCAATATCCAGCGCTATTCCACGCATGATGGTCCCGGGATCCGTACTGTGGTGTTCCTTAAGGGATGCTCCCTGGGCTGTCGGTGGTGCCAGAATCCGGAAAGTCGCGCCCGTACGCAGGATCTGCTCTATGACGCACGTCTGTGCCTTGACGGTTGCGATCTCTGTGCTCAGGCCGCACCCGCAGTAATTGAGCGGGCACTAAGCGGGTTGCTGATTCATCGCGAAAAACTAACCGATGACGTTCTCGCAGCGCTGACCCACTGCTGTCCAACGCAGGCGCTTACCGTCTGTGGAGAGATAAAAAGCGTGGACGAAATCATGGCGACCGTATTGCGTGATAAACCGTTTTACGATCGCAGCGGAGGGGGCCTCACCCTGTCCGGTGGCGAACCGTTTATGCAGCCAGAGCTGGCGGCTTCTTTGCTCAAAGCCAGCCACGACGCAGGCATTCATACCGCAGTGGAAACCTGCCTGCATGTCCCGTGGAAGTATATTGAACCATCATTACCTGACGTCGATCTGTTTCTGGCCGATCTAAAACACGTGGCGGATGCGCCGTTTAAACAGTGGACCGATGGCAGCGCCTCTCGTGTGCTGGAAAATCTAAAAAAACTGGCCGCAGCTGGTAAAAAAATGATTATCCGCGTACCGCTGATTCAGGGATTCAACGCTGACGAAGCCGCCATCCAGGCTATTACCGATTTTGCTGCCGACGAGCTTCACGTCGGGGAGATTCATTTTTTGCCCTACCACACCCTAGGTATCAACAAATACCACTTACTCAGTCAACCCTACAACGCACCGGATAAACCGCTTGATGCGCCTGCACTGCTCGAATTTGCCCAGCAGTATGCCAGCCTTAAAGGTTTAACCGCGACCCTACGAGGATAATCGCCATGACCACTCTGAAACTGGACACACTCAGCGATCGTATCAAAGCGCATAAAACAGCCCTGATCCATATCGTGAAACCGCCGGTTTGTACCGAGCGCGCCCAGCACTATACCGAGATGTATCAGCAACACCTGGATAAGCCGATCCCGGTACGCCGCGCGCTGGCACTGGCCCATCATCTGGCGGAACGCACCATCTGGATCAAGCATGACGAACTGATTATCGGTAACCAGGCAAGCGAAGTGCGCGCCGCGCCGATCTTCCCGGAATACACCGTCTCCTGGATTGAAAAAGAGATCGACGACCTCGCCGACAGACCGGGCGCAGGTTTTGCGGTAAGCGAAGAGAATAAACGCGTATTACACGAGGTGTGTCCGTGGTGGCGTGGTCAGACCGTGCAGGATCGCTGCTACGGGATGTTCACTGACGAGCAGAAAGGGTTGCTGGAAACCGGCATTATCAAAGCCGAAGGTAATATGACCTCCGGCGACGCACACCTGGCGGTGAACTTCCCGCTACTACTGGAAAAAGGTCTCGACGGCCTGCGCCACAAGGTCGATGAACGTCGCTCCCGCATCAATCTGACTTGTCTGGAAGACCTCCATGGCGATCAGTTCCTGAAAGCGATTGATATCGTGCTGGAGGCCGTCAGCCTGCACATTGAGCGCTTTGCCGCGCTGGCGCGTAAAATGGCGTCCACAGAAACGCGCACCAGCCGTCGCGATGAACTGCTGACCATGGCGGAAAACTGTGATGTGATTGCCCATGAGCCACCAAAAACATTCTGGCAGGCGTTGCAGTTGTGCTATTTCATCCAGTTGATTCTGCAAATTGAATCTAACGGTCACTCAGTGTCGTTTGGCCGTATGGATCAGTACCTCTACCCGTTCTACCGTCGCGACGTAGAACTGAATCAGAGCCTCGATCGTGAGCACGCCATTGAGCTGTTGCACAGCTGCTGGCTGAAACTGCTGGAAGTGAACAAAATCCGTTCCGGCTCCCATTCGAAAGCCTCAGCGGGCAGCCCGCTCTATCAGAACGTAACCATAGGTGGCCAGAACCTGGTCAGCGGTCAGGCGATGGATGCCGTCAACCCGCTCTCCTACGCCATTCTGGAATCATGTGGCCGCCTGCGTTCTACTCAGCCGAACCTGAGCGTGCGTTATCACGCGGGGATGAGTAATGACTTCCTTGATGCCTGCGTGCAGGTGATCCGCTGCGGCTTCGGGATGCCAGCCTTTAACAACGATGAAATCGTCATTCCGGAATTCATTAAGCTGGGCATTGAGCCGCAAGATGCCTATGACTATGCAGCGATTGGTTGCATCGAAACCGCCGTTGGCGGCAAATGGGGCTACCGCTGCACCGGCATGAGCTTTATTAACTTTGCCCGCGTGATGCTGGCGGCGCTGGAAGGCGGACGCGATGCCACCAGCGGCAAAGTCTTCCTGCCGCAGGAAAAAGCGCTCTCAGCTGGCAACTTCAACAATTTCGATGAAGTGATGGATGCCTGGGATACACAGATTCGCTACTACACGCGTAAATCCATTGAAATCGAGTATGTCGTTGACACCATGCTGGAAGAGAACGTACACGATATTCTGTGCTCCGCGCTGGTAGACGACTGTATCGAACGCGCGAAAAGCATTAAGCAAGGCGGCGCGAAGTATGACTGGGTATCAGGTTTGCAGGTGGGTATCGCCAACCTCGGCAACAGCCTGGCAGCAGTGAAGAAACTGGTCTTTGAACAGGGCGCTATCGGTCAACAACAACTGGCCGCCGCGCTGGCCGATGATTTTGACGGTCTGACCCATGAGCAGTTACGCCAACGACTAATCAACGGCGCACCGAAATATGGCAACGATGACGATAGCGTTGATACGCTGCTGGCCCGCGCTTATCAGACTTATATCGATGAACTGAAACAGTATCATAATCCGCGTTACGGACGTGGCCCGGTTGGCGGCAATTACTACGCCGGGACCTCGTCTATTTCTGCAAACGTGCCGTTTGGCGCAGCAACGATGGCAACGCCGGATGGCCGTAAAGCACACACTCCACTGGCAGAAGGCGCAAGCCCGGCTTCCGGTACGGACCATCTCGGCCCAACTGCGGTAATTGGCTCGGTGGGTAAACTGCCGACCGGTTCGATTCTCGGTGGCGTGCTGTTAAATCAGAAGCTGAACCCGGCCACGCTGGAAAATGAGTCTGACAAACAAAAGCTGATGATTCTGCTGCGTACCTTCTTTGAAGAGCACAAAGGTTGGCATATTCAGTACAACATCGTTTCTCGTGAAACGCTGCTGGAAGCCAAAAAACACCCGGATCAGTACCGTGATCTGGTGGTGCGTGTAGCGGGTTATTCCGCCTTCTTCACCGCTCTCTCACCGGATGCACAGGACGATATCATCGCGCGCACTGAACATATGCTGTAACCCTCCCGCCCGGTGGCGCTACGCTTACCGGGCTTACATACTCCCCCTTTAGCCGGGTAAGGCGAAGTTGCCACCTGGCGTTTTACTTTCATTCGAAATTAAATTTGTGCTTTAGCTCACATTGTTATTAAAATGTTTCTGGTCGCAGTTATGAGCCAGGAGCATATATGACCATCAAAGTTATCGTCACCGATATGGACGGAACTTTTCTCGACGACGCCAAGCAATACGATCGTGCACGCTTTATGGCGCAGTATCAGGAACTGAAGAAACGAGATATTGAATTTGTCGTGGCAAGCGGCAACCAGTATTACCAGTTGATCTCCTTTTTCCCGCAGCTCAAAGATGAGATCTCTTTTGTCGCCGAGAACGGGGCGCTGGTGTTTGAACATGGCAAACAGCTGTTTCACGGCGAACTTACGCGCCACGAATCACGCATTGTCATTGGCGAACTGCTCAAAGATAAGCAGCTCAACTTTGTGGCCTGTGGACTGCAAAGCGCCTACGTGAGCGAAAATGCCCCAGAGTCCTTTGTCGCGTTGATGGCAAAACACTACCATCGTCTGAAACCCGTCAAGGATTATCAGGATATCGACGATGTGCTGTTCAAGTTCTCGCTGAATTTACCGGACCAACAGATCCCGCTGGTTATCGATCACCTTCATTCTGCTCTCGACGGCATTATGAAGCCCGTCACCAGCGGCTTTGGGTTTATCGACCTGATCATTCCAGGCTTGCATAAAGCCAACGGAATCAGCCGTCTGCTAAAACGCTGGAACCTGTCACCGCAAAACGTGGTCGCCATTGGCGACAGTGGCAATGACGCGGAAATGCTGAAGATGGCGCACTACTCTTTCGCCATGGCCAATGCGGCAGAGAGCATCAAAGCGATTGCCCGCTATCAGACCGATGACAATAACCATCAAGGCGCGCTGAACGTAATTCAGGCAGTGCTGGATAACACTTCACCTTTTAACGTCTGATCCTGCCAACCGGGGTATCCCTCATCCCGGTTTTCACTCTTTTTCTATTTTGCTCACACCAGCAGGTTTTTAAACTTGCATTAACTAATTTTTAACTTATATTGTCACTTGTAATTAAATTTAGTTTCGAATGAAAGTTAATGCGAGGTGGTTATGGCTTTTACTTTTACCAGCGACACGTTGCCCGCCGATCACAAAGCGGCAATCCGTCAGATGAAACAGCAACTGCGGGCACAGCTTGGGGATGTTCAGTTGATCTTCAATCAGCTGAGCGATGCCATTGCCACCCGCGTGGCGGAAATCAACGCTCTCAAAGCGCAAGGCTCCCCGGTATGGCCTGTGTTGTCCTATGCGGATATCAAAGCGGGTCGCGTGAGTGCAGAGCAGCGTGAAGAAATTAAGCGTCGCGGATGCGCAGTCATTAAAGGGCATTTCCCCCGCGAACAGACGCTGGCATGGGATCAGTCGATGCTTGATTACCTGGATCGCAACCATTTTGATGACGTCTACAAAGGGCCAGGCGATAACTTCTTCGGCACCCTGAGCGCATCGCGACCTGAAATCTACCCCATTTACTGGTCCCAGGCGCAGATGCAGGCCCGCCAAAGTGAAGAAATGGCCAATGCGCAGTCGTTCCTCAATCGTCTTTGGACATTTTCAAGCGAAGGTAAACAATGGTTTAACCCGGATGTCAGCGTTATCTACCCTGACCGTATACGCCGCCGTCCGCCGGGAACCACCTCCAAAGGGCTGGGCGCGCATACGGATTCCGGCGCGCTGGAACGCTGGCTGCTGCCTGCGTATCAGCAGGTATTTGCTCATGTTTTCAATGGAAAGCTGGCAGATTACGATCCGTGGCAGGCTGCGCATCGCACCGAAGTAGAAGAATACACGGTGGATAACACCACCAAATGTTCAGTGTTCCGTACCTTCCAGGGCTGGACTGCGTTGTCCGATATGCTGCCAGGTCAGGGATTGTTGCACGTGGTTCCGATTCCTGAAGCGATGGCGTATGTGCTGTTACGCCCATTGCTTGACGATGTGCCGGAAGATGAGCTTTGCGGCGTAGCGCCCGGACGAGTCCTGCCGATTTCCGCACAATGGCATCCGTTGCTGATTGAAGCGTTAACCAGCATTCCGCAACTGGACGCCGGAGACTCCGTATGGTGGCATTGCGATGTGATTCACTCCGTCGCGCCTGTAGAAAATCAGCAGGGCTGGGGTAACGTTATGTATATCCCTGCCGCCCCGATGTGCGAAAAAAATCTGGCCTACGCCCACAAAGTGAAAGCTGCGCTGGAAAAAGGCGCATCGCCGGGTGATTTCCCGCGAGAGGATTATGAAACTAACTGGGAAGGACGCTTCACGCTGGAGGATTTGAATATCCACGGTAAACGCGCGCTGGGGATTATTTAATATGTAGCTTACACAATTTTCCCTAGGTATTTCGCGTTACAGGAAGGCGACCAGCCTGTAAATCCCCGGGAGCTTACATAAGTAAGTGACCGGGGTGAACAGGTGCAGCCAACACACCTGTAACACGAAAGACGACGGGTAAATTAACCGTCAATACCTTTACTACGTAGGTAATCTTCGTAGTTGCCGGTGAAGTCGATCACGCGTTCCGGCGTAATCTCAATCACGCGGGTCGCCAGGGAGCTGACGAACTCACGGTCGTGAGAAACAAAGATCAACGTGCCCTGATACATTTCCAGCGCCATGTTCAGCGACTCGATAGATTCCATATCCAGGTGGTTGGTCGGTTCATCCATGACCAGGATATTCGGTTTCTGCATCATCAGCTTACCGAAAAGCATGCGTCCTTTTTCACCACCGGAGAGCACTTTTGCAGGTTTCTTGATATCGTCCTGGCTGAACAGCAGACGGCCAAGGAAGCTGCGCACAACCTGCTCATCATCGCCTTCTTGTTTCCACTGGCTCATCCATTCGAAGACGGTCAGATCGTTTTCAAACTCGTATTCATGATCCTGCGCGTAGTAACCCACCTGGGCGTTTTCAGACCACTTAACGGTACCGTTGTCCGGCTGCAAATCGCCAACCAACGTTTTCAGCATGGTGGATTTACCCACGCCGTTGGCACCAATGATGGCAACCTTCTCCCCTACTTCCAGCAGCAGGTTGAAGTTTTTAAACAGCGGACCTTCATCAAAACCTTTCGCCAGCGCTTCCACTTCCAGCGCGTTACGGAACAGTTTCTTATCCTGTTCGAAGCGGATGAACGGGTTCTGACGGCTGGACGCTTTCACTTCGTCGAGCTTGATCTTATCAATCTGACGCGCACGAGAGGTCGCCTGTCGAGATTTAGACGCGTTGGCGCTAAAGCGGCTGACGAAGGATTGCAGATCGGCAATCTGTGCTTTCTTCTTGGCGTTATCGGCCAGCAGACGTTCACGCGCCTGGGTTGCCGCCGTCATGTATTCGTCGTAGTTACCCGGATAAACACGCAGTTCGCCATAGTCCAGATCCGCCATGTGCGTACAGACCATGTTCAGGAAGTGACGGTCGTGCGAAATGATGATCATGGTGCTGTCACGCTCGTTCAGCGTCTGCTCCAGCCAGCGAATGGTGTCGATATCCAGGTTGTTCGTTGGTTCGTCGAGCAGCAGAATGTCCGGGTTAGAGAACAGCGCCTGCGCCAGAAGCACACGCAGCTTCCAGCCGGGCGCGACTTCGCTCATCGGGCCGTAATGCTGTTCTACCGGAATACCTACGCCCAGCAGCAGTTCACCCGCACGCGCTTCCGCAGAGTAGCCGTCCATTTCGCCATACTGAACTTCGAGATCAGCAACTTTATAGCCGTCTTCTTCGCTCATCTCAGCCAGGGCGTAAATGCGATCGCGCTCCTGCTTCACTTCCCACAGTTCAGCGTGACCCATGATCACGGTGTCAAGCACGGTGAATTCTTCAAAGGCGAATTGATCCTGACGCAGCTTACCGATGCGTTCATTCGGATCGAGGGAAACGTTGCCCAGCGTCGGTTCGAGGTCGCCGCCGAGAATTTTCATAAAAGTGGATTTACCGCTACCGTTCGCGCCAATCAGGCCGTAACGGTTGCCGCCGCCAAATTTGACGGAAATATTTTCAAACAGCGGCTTACTGCCGAACTGCATGGTGACGTTGCTGGAAACTAACACTGGCGTATCCTGAAAGAGAAAGAAATATGTGACAAACCGCTTATTATGCCATAAGTCTGCAAGAAGATCGCGTCTTCATGCGGAAGGGATAAAGTGAAACCAAAAGGAAAAAAATGTGATTTAGTACACATCCGAATTCCTTGTTGCTCAGATTGCACATATAATGCGTGCCCAACACTACATAAATCTCAACCCACTAGCCTGCCTGGCACTGAATCTCGCATACATGAATATGAATATGAAATTAACAACGCTTTTCGCGGCGGCACTCGCAATAGTTGGTTTTTGTAATACCGCTTCAGCCGTCACGTACCCGCTGCCGACCGATGGTAGCCGTTTGATTGGCCAAAACCAGGTCATTACTATTCCTGAAGGCAACACCCAACCGCTGGAGTATTTTGCGGCAGAGTATCAGATGGGTCTGTCTAACATGCTGGAAGCCAACCCGGGCGTGGATACCTTCCTGCCGAAAGGCGGCACCGTGCTGAACATTCCTCAGCAGTTGATCCTGCCGGATACCGTGCATGAAGGTATTGTTATCAACAGCGCTGAAATGCGTCTGTACTACTACCCGAAAGGCACCAACACCGTCATTGTTCTGCCGATCGGTATCGGCCAGTTGGGCAAAGACACGCCAATCAACTGGACCACCAAAGTAGAACGTAAAAAAGCAGGCCCAACCTGGACGCCAACGGCGAAAATGCATGCGGAATACCGCGCTGCAGGCGAGCCGCTGCCAGCCGTTGTTCCGGCGGGTCCGGATAACCCGATGGGACTGTACGCGCTGTATATCGGTCGCCTGTATGCTATCCACGGTACCAATGCTAACTTCGGCGTCGGCTTACGTGTCAGCCACGGTTGCGTACGTCTGCGTAACGACGACATCAAATTCTTGTTTGAAAATGTGCCGGTCGGCACCCGTGTACAGTTTATTGATGAGCCGGTAAAAGCCACTACCGAACCAGACGGTAGCCGTTACATCGAAGTACATAACCCGCTGTCTACGACTGAAGCACAGTTCGAAGGCGGGGAAATTGTACCGATTACCCTGACCAAGAGCATTACCAGCATCACCGGTCAGCCTGACGTCGATCAGGCCGTCGTTGAGCAGGCAGTACAGAACCGTTCTGGTATGCCGGTTCGCCTGAACTAATCTGCTATATAGGCCCGATGGCGCTACGCTTATCGGGCCTACCAACACTGTAGGCCGGATTAGGCGCCAGCCGCCATCCGGCACACCACATCAATTACATCATTAGCAACAAACCATAACCCACCAGCGCCGCCCATATCAGCATCGGTACCGAATACCAATGAAAACCCCACCAGATCCGGCGGTCGTTTGCCATCCGTAACGCAATGAGATTCGCCAGCGATCCTGGCAACAGCCCAAAGCCGCCCACATTGACCGCCCAGGCCAGAAGCAGCGTTGGCGGGACGTAGTTCAGCAGCAAAATCGTACTGGGCACATTACTGATAAACTGCGACAGGCCAATGGCGGTCAGCCAAAGTCCCGGCGCTGAAAGCGCGCCAATCTGGTGGGTTATCCCCTGCAGGGCCGGAAGCTGCGTCAGCAAGTGCACATCAATGAACATCGCCATAAACACCAACAGCAGCGTCCAGTCTACGCTGAGGATCACGCGGCGAGCCAGCACCATGAACCCTGCCGCCACAATCGCCAGACCCCACAGCTCTTGTTTTAACTCCAGTGCTGCAAGGAAGATGATATACAACACCAGACAGCCCCACACCAGACGCGGTTGCCAGTCAGGTGCGCGCGTACCGGTGTGATAATGCAATGCTTTATTCGGGAAACTAAACCAGCACAGCACCACCAGCGTCAGCATCATGGCCCCCGCAAGCGGCGCCATTTGCCAGGTAAACGCGGTAAACGATAAGCCTGAGCGTCCCCACATCAGAATGTTTTGTGGATTGCCTATTGGCGTGAGCAACGATCCGGCGTTAACCGCCAGCGCCTCAAAGATAATCAGGCGATTCACCGGAATAGCGCACAATTTTTTCAGAGTGATGGTCAGCGGAACAACAATAAACAGCGCAACATCGTTGGTCAGAAACGTCGACAACAACGCCGCTGCCAGCACCATAAATATCGCCAGCTGACGCTCTGTTTTGAAACGGCGGGTCATCTTGCGCCCTAACACATCGAAGTAACCGCTTAGCTCCACGCCTTTGGTCAGTAACATCAGGCCACTAAGCGTGATAATTGTGTGCCAGTCAATTGCTCCCGGCCACGACCGGGGTGTAAATGGCGTGAACAGGCTCAGTACAACCCCAACGATGATTAACAGCTGGAAAAAACGATCGCGCTGTAAGGCGCGTAATAAAGAAAAACTCATTCAGAGCCTGTTCCTTGCTGTTGCGTAAACCGGCTAAAAGCCTCCAGCGTTTCCTTACTGACGTGATGCTCCATCCCCTCCGCGTCGCGACGGGCAATTTCCGGACTGATACCTAACATCAACAGGAAATTCTCCACAATCTGATGACGCTCCCGACTTTCCTGAGCCAGTCGTTCACCTTCTGCGGTTAAAAACACGCCTCGCCAGGGGATCATTTCAATCAATCCGACTGAAGCAAGACGCTTAAGCATTTTAGCAACCGTCGGCTGGGAAACCCCAAGCCGTGCGGCCATATCCACCTGGCGCGCTTCACCTACCTCAATAATGAGATCGGAAATCAGCTCTACGTAGTCATCAATCAGCTCACGGCGATGCGCCTCCCGAACCTGACGAAACCCTTCAACGTGTTCTTCGACATTCACCAATTGCGTCACTTTTTTTGTTGTTGGCGTACCTGCGCGACGACTCATTCTGCTTCCTCGTTACTGTGACGCGTTAACGGCATCTGATTAGAGAGCACTCATTGTAAACCAGAGTTGCGCGGGCACAAAAAATTAACGTTTTAGCAATAGCTATATAATATAGCCTGTGCTATATCTGTATATAATAAAGACATCCCTCAAGGACTGATGGGATCGTGAAGTCAGGAGGTTTACATGAATGAATTTAAGAGGTGTATACGCGTGTTTAGCCACTCTCCCTTTAAAGTACGGTTGATGCTGATCTCTATGCTGTGTGACATGATTAACAGCAAACCTGAGAAGGATAAACCTTCAGAAAATTAATGCGGCGTTGCGGTACGCCGCTTCTTTTTCCTGCCGTCATCCGGGTACGGTGGTGGTTTTCGTCCCAATAACCCTTCTTTTTGTCAGTTTTGCCACGTCCCTCGCAAAACAATTTCTTTGTAGTAGTTGACCTTCTCTTGCGCACACTCTATCTTTTCGCAGCCCTGCATATATTGCGGCTCGCGGATGCGGACCCTATCCCTCTTCTCGCTCTCTCAGGCAGGCAATGACCCTTAGCGCCAGGGTAAGCACATGGCGTTTTTGTAACAGTGGCATATGAATTTAACCCTCAAAGATTCAATCATTGCTCGCAGCCGGGCGATTAGTCCGTGGACTGGCCTCTATTTCTTACAGTCTCTGCTGATCAATCTTGCGCTGGGCTATCCGCTTAGCCTGCTCTATAGCGTTGCTTTCACCTGTATATTAATGCTGATGTGGCGCAGCGCGCCACGCGCGCAGAAAGTGCTGATTGGCATTTGCTCGCTGATTGCGGCAATGTATTTTCCGTTCGGCCAGGCTTACGGCTCACCGAACTTCAATACCTTGCTGGCGCTGCACTCAACCAATATGGAAGAGTCCACCGAAATCCTGACCATCTTCCCCTGGTACAGTTATCTGGTTGGGGTGTTTATTTTCGCCCTCGGCGTTATCGCCGTACGTCGTAAAAAAGATGAACAAAAGCGTGGCTGGAACAAGTTCGACAGCGTTTGTTTGCTGTTCAGCATTGTCGCATTCTTTGTTACCCCGGTACAAAACCTGGCCTGGGGCGGCGTGTTCAAGCTGAAAGACACTGGCTATCCGGTTTTCCGGTTTGCCAAGGACGTGATCGTCAATAACAACGAAGTGCTCGACGAACAAGAGCGTATGGCGAAGCTGTCGAGCGTGAAAGACAGTTGGACCGTAACCGCCGTGAAGCCGAAGTATCACACCTACGTTGTGGTGATCGGCGAAAGCGCCCGCCGCGATGCGTTAGGCGCGTTTGGCGGTCACTGGGATAACACCCCGTTTGCCAGCTCTGTTAACGGCTACATCTTTGCGGATTACATTGCTGCCAGCGGTTCAACGCAAAAGTCACTCGGCCTGACGCTGAATCGGGTGGTCGACAATAAGCCCCAGTTCCAGGATAACTTTGTCACTCTGGCCAACCGCGCGGGTTTCCAGACATGGTGGTTTTCCAATCAGGGACAAATTGGTGAATACGACACGGCCATCGCCAGCATTGCAAAACGCGCTGATGAAGTTCAGTTCCTCAAGAACGGTGACTTCGAAGCGGATAAAAACACCCGTGACGAAGCGCTGTTAAAGATGACCGCTCAGGTGCTGGCAACCGAGCGCACTCAGCCGCAGCTCATTGTATTGCATTTAATGGGCTCACATCCGCAGGCCTGTGACCGTACGCAGGGTAAGTACGAGACTTTCGTCCAGTCAAAAGAGACGTCTTGCTACCTGTACACCATGACGCAAACGGATGACCTACTGTGCCAGCTATACGATCAGCTGCGTAATAGCGGTACCAGCTTCTCGATGGTCTATTTCTCCGATCATGGCCTCGCGTTTAAAGAGCGTGGAAAAGAGGTGCAGTACCTGGCGCATGACGATCAGTTCCAGCAGAATTTCCAGGTACCTTTCATGGTGCTGTCGAGCGATGATAAAGCGCATCGGGTGATTAAGGCCCGTCGATCCGCCAATGATTTCCTCAGCTTTTTCTCGCAGTGGACAGGGATTAGCGCAAAAGAAATCACCAACAGCTACCGCTTTATCTCAGAGAAAAAAGCCGGGCCGGTGTACATCACCAACTTTAAGCTACAGAAGGTGGACTACAACCACCTTGGTACCGACATCTTCGAGACCAAATCTCGTTAACAGCTCATATTGCAGGCAAAAAAAATCCGCCCCGAGAGGCGGATTTTTCATATCACCGAAGTGATTAGAAGCGGTAACCCACGCCAGCGATCCAGGTGCCAACGTCAACGCTACGAATACGGCTCTGCTCGTAGGAGAAGTCCAGAGCAACGTTTTCGATCGGGTTGAACTGCAGACCAGCACCGTAAGAGAAACCGTAGTCGCTGGTGGTGTGGTTGTCAGCCGGGGATGCTGCGTTCTGGAATTTACCGTAACCAACACCCACTACACCGTAGATGCTTGCCCAGTCGTTCAGACGGTAAGCCGGACCAGCAGTGATGCCGTAGTACTGGGTTTTGTTGTAGTCGCCAGAAGCATCGGTACGATCTTTTTCAGTGTAAGTGAAGGAACCGATAACACCCAGCGGGTTGTTGTCCTGCTCGTAGCGATACTTCAGGTTGAAACCGTTCATTTTGTTCGCTGCGCCCTGAGCATCGCTCTGAGCGTAACCACCGGTAACGGTAGAAGTAGCAGCTACAGCAGTACCTGCGGAGAAAGCCAGAACAGCGGCCAGTGCTGAAAGACATGCAATTTTTTTCATAACCACCTCAAATGTGCTTCAAGTAAATCTTAAGTTTTAAATATACCAAAAATTGATGGGAAACTCTTTGCGATTAGCGATGTCTAACGGGGTCTTTCATGTAACAGAACATTTCAGAAATCCGCTATCTCTTTCAATTAACATCACTTTTCTAAAGTAAAATGCCATTATTGCGCGCACAATATGGCACATTCATCCAGATTATTCCTAATCACGCAGATTATTAATCCATCATTTTCATGCCATTGTACGGAACTGAGCAATTTTTTTTTCAACGAATACTCAACCGCATGTGTGTATTTCCATTACACTCGCTGTTTTACTTCTATTGACATAATTTGACAGGAGAAAGGATGCCGGGGTCGTCACGTAAAGCGCCAGTCTGGTTGCCTATTTTGGTTTTGCTAATTGCTATGTCCTCCATTCAAAGCGGAGCATCTCTGGCGAAATCGCTGTTCCCGCTCGTCGGCGCGCCGGGCGTTACCGCGTTGCGCCTTGCGTTGGGCACCCTCATCCTTATCGCCTTCTTTAAACCCTGGCGTTTGCGATTCGCCAAAGAACAGCGCCTGCCCCTTCTGTTTTATGGCCTGTCTCTGGGCGGGATGAACTATCTCTTCTATCTGTCAATCCAGACCGTGCCACTGGGAATTGCCGTGGCGCTGGAATTTACCGGCCCGCTGGCGGTAGCGCTGTTTTCATCCCGGCGCCCGGTGGATTTCATTTGGGTTGCACTGGCTGTACTCGGACTGTGGTTCCTGCTGCCATTAGGTCAGGACGTTTCTCACGTCGATTTAACCGGTGCTGCGCTAGCGCTGGGGGCTGGTGCCTGCTGGGCCATCTATATTCTTACCGGGCAGCGAGCCGGGGCGGAACACGGTCCGGCAACCGTCGCAGTAGGGTCATTAATTGCAGCACTGGTATTTGTGCCAATCGGCGCGATCCAGGCTGGTGATGCCCTGTGGCATTGGTCCATTCTGCCGTTAGGCCTGGCCATTGCAGTCCTCTCTACTGCACTTCCCTATTCACTGGAGATGATTGCATTGACGCGCCTGCCGACGCGTACTTTCGGTACATTGATGAGTATGGAACCTGCCCTGGCAGCGGTTTCCGGAATGATCTTCCTCGGTGAAACGCTGACGCTTATCCAGACACTCGCTCTGGGTGCCATTATCGTCGCATCAATGGGCTCTACGCTCACTATTCGTAAAGAGCCACAAATAAAACAAGTCGACGTGAATTAACCACGTAATATTCTGCATGGTTTGCATAATCATGCAGAATATCCAATTGTAAATCTGCGTGATAATAATTCTAAAAAATATAATTTTCTCATCCGCATATTTCATTTAATCTCAAAATTAACATAAAAATAACACCCCGCAAGAAACACAACATTCAATTCATTGATTTTATTAGATATTTTATATTTACCCCTTCTTCGCTATTAAAGTAATAGGCAACACCGGAAAAAAAATCCAAATTTAGCGCTATACTTAATTCCGTTGAAGAGTTGGGACATAAATATCAAGAGGATATGAAAATATGAGTACCGCGAAACTGGTAAAAACAAAAGCATCCGCCCTCCTTTATACCCGCAACGATGTGTCTGATAGCGAAAAGAAAGCGACCGTAGAACTGCTGAATCAGCAAGTAATCCAGTTCATTGACCTGTCATTGATCACCAAACAGGCTCACTGGAACATGCGCGGCGCAAACTTCATTGCGGTACATGAAATGCTGGATGGCTTCCGTACAGCCCTGACCGATCACCTCGACACAATGGCTGAACGCGCCGTACAGTTGGGCGGTGTGGCACTGGGCACAACTCAGGTTATTAATAGCAAAACGCCTCTGAAAAGTTACCCGCTGGATATCCATAGCGTACAGGACCACTTAAAAGAACTGGCTGAACGTTATGCCGTAGTTGCAAACAGCGTACGTAAGGCTATTAGCGAAGCAAAAGACGAAGATACCGCAGATATCTTTACCGCAGCTTCTCGCGACCTCGATAAATTCCTGTGGTTTATCGAAGCCAACATTGAGTAACAGCAGACATAAGAATTACCTATATAACCCTCGCTCCGGCGGGGGTTTTGCACATCTATGGTGCATAACATTGATCGTTCGTCACTCCAAAGTAAATTATTTGTAATAATCACCTCACACAATCGTTAACGAAAGATTGTTTTATCAACAATTTTTACGCTAAATAGTCATACCGTTTGCACCGTGGCTGGTTCGCACCAAATGAGTGCCCCAAAACAGTGCAAATTACTCGCTTTGCCCTACTTATTGTGCAGAGAAACGAGATACCCTCTTGTTAAAACAATGAGTTGCAAAATTGGCACGATTCTTTCATTAAGCCATATGTTCTCGCAGGGGATCGCCCCGTGGATATAAAAGGAAATCCTATGAAGTCTGTATTAAAAGTTTCACTGGCTGCACTTACCCTGGCTTTTGCGGTGTCCTCCCATGCCGCAGACAAGAAACTGGTTGTCGCAACCGACACCGCGTTTGTACCGTTTGAATTCAAACAGGGTGACAAATACGTTGGTTTTGATGTGGATCTGTGGGCTGCCGTTGCCAAAGAATTGAAACTGGATTATGAACTGAAACCAATGGATTTCAGCGGCATCATCCCGGCTCTGCAAACCAAAAACGTCGACCTGGCGCTGGCGGGTATCACCATCACCGATGAGCGTAAAAAAGCGATCGACTTCTCCGATGGCTACTACAAAAGCGGTCTATTAGTGATGGTGAAAGCAAATAACAACGACGTCAAAAGCGTAAAAGATCTGGATGGTAAAGTCGTTGCAGTTAAGAGCGGTACCGGTTCCGTTGATTACGCGAAAGCGAATATCAAAACCAAGGACCTGCGTCAGTTCCCGAACATCGATAACGCCTATATGGAACTGGGCACCAACCGCGCAGACGCCGTGCTGCACGACACACCAAACATTCTTTACTTCATCAAAACAGCTGGCAATGGTCAGTTCAAAGCTGTAGGCGAATCACTGGAAGCCCAGCAGTACGGCATCGCCTTCCCGAAAGGCAGCGACGACCTGCGTGAGAAAGTGAACGGCGCGCTGAAAACGCTGAAAGAGAACGGTACTTACAACGAAATCTACAAAAAATGGTTCGGTACTGAACCTAAATAATAACCGGTAGCGTTGCCCGGTGGCGTGATGCTTACCGGGCCTACGCCTGGATTTTTGAGACCTGTAAGCCGGATAAGCCCAGCACATCCGGCAAAACGGGCATTTGAATATTTACACCACGGTAACAGGAACGACATATGCAGTTTGACTGGAGTGCCATCTGGCCCGCCATCCCGCTTTTGATTGAAGGCGCCAAAATGACCCTGTGGATCTCGGTCCTCGGTCTGGCTGGCGGTCTGATAATCGGACTTGCAGCAGGGTTTGCGCGCACTTTCGGCGGTTGGATCGCCAACCACGTAGCGCTGGTGTTTATCGAAGTCATTCGCGGTACGCCAATCGTTGTGCAAGTAATGTTTATTTACTTCGCTCTACCAATGGCATTTAACGATTTACGCATTGACCCCTTTAGCGCCGCCGTTGTCACCATCATGATCAACTCCGGTGCCTATATTGCGGAAATCACCCGCGGTGCGGTGCTCTCAATCCATAAAGGATTCAGCGAAGCCGGACTGGCCCTTGGACTTTCACGCACAGAGACTATTCGCCACGTTATTTTGCCTCTCGCGCTGCGTCGTATGCTGCCGCCGCTGGGCAACCAGTGGATCATCAGCATTAAAGATACCTCGCTGTTTATTGTCATTGGCGTCGCTGAACTGACCCGTCAGGGCCAGGAAATCATTGCCGGTAACTTCCGCGCACTGGAAATCTGGAGCGCCGTTGCGGTGTTCTATCTGATCATAACGCTGGTGCTGAGCTTCATTCTGCGTCGTCTGGAAAGAAGGATGAAAATCCTGTGATTGAATTTAAAAACGTTTCTAAGCACTTTGGCCCAACCCAGGTGCTGCACAATATTGACCTGAACATTCAACAGGGTGAAGTAGTGGTGATTATCGGGCCGTCAGGATCCGGTAAATCTACCTTGCTACGCTGCATTAACAAACTGGAAGAGATAACCTCTGGCGATCTGATCGTCGACGGTCTGAAAGTGAACGATCCGAAGGTAGACGAGCGGTTAATCCGCCAGGAAGCCGGGATGGTATTTCAGCAGTTCTATCTGTTCCCGCATCTGACGGCGCTGGAAAACGTCATGTTCGGGCCGCAGCGCGTACGCGGGGCGAATAAAGAACAGGCCGAGAAACTGGCGAAAGAACTGCTGGCGAAAGTGGGTCTGGCCGAGCGCGCGCATCACTACCCTTCTGAGCTGTCCGGCGGTCAACAACAGCGTGTGGCTATTGCCCGTGCGCTGGCGGTGAAACCGAAAATGATGCTGTTTGATGAGCCAACCTCAGCGCTGGATCCAGAACTGCGTCATGAGGTTCTGAAAGTTATGCAGGATCTGGCGGAAGAAGGGATGACCATGGTGATTGTGACCCACGAAATCGGTTTTGCCGAAAAAGTGGCTTCACGCCTGATTTTCATTGATAAGGGTCGTATTGCCGAAGACGGTAATCCGCAGGCCCTGATTGAAAATCCGCCCAGCCAACGCTTACAGGAATTCTTGCAGCACGTATCCTGATAGCTCTGCCTCCCTTCGCCCGAAGGGAGGTTTTTCACCAGAATCCTCTCATTTCAATTCTCTCCCGCCCTGACATCTATACTTATCCTTTTGAATTTATTTTCTCATGGGAGGAGTCATGCGCGGGATCCTGTTCATTTTTGTTTGTCTGTTGAGTTTCCCGACTCAGGCGGTGACGATACCTGGCGTCACCACGCCAACATCAACCAACGCGCAAACCACAGCGGCGAAAGAGCCGGATATTGAACAGAAAAAAGCGGCTTACGGCGCACTGGCCGATGTGTTGGAAAATGACGCCTCGCGTCAGGAGCTGATCGGTCAGTTACGCAAAGTGGCCACTGCCCCTCCTGCCGAGCCGGTGCCGACCATTGTCCCGCCCACGTTAACGGAAGAAAAAACGGTACTGGAAAACGTCACGGACGTCACCCGCCACTACGGTGAGGCGCTCTCCAGCCGCTTTGCCCAGCTTTATCGCAATATTACCGATGCCCCGCATAAGACCTTTAATCCGCAAACGTTCACCAATGCTCTGACGCATTTTTTAATGCTGGCGGTGTCAGTGTTCGGTTTTTTCTGGCTGGTTCGCCTGTGCGCGCTACCGTTGTATCGCAAAATGGGACAATGGGCACGACGCAAAAACCGCGAACGCAGCAACTGGCTTCAGCTTCCGGCGATGATCGTTGGCGCATTCATTATTGATTTGCTTCTGCTGGCGCTGACATTATTTGTCGGGCAGATACTGAGCGACAAAATGAACGCTGGCAGTCGCACGATCGCCTTTCAGCAAAGCCTGTTTCTCAATGCCTTCGCCCTGATTGAATTCTTCAAGGCCATTTTGCGCCTGATATTTTGCCCAACGGTGGCCGAGCTGCGCCCGTTTAACATTCAGGATGCTGGCGCATGCTACTGGAATCGCCGTTTGAGTTCATTGAGCAGCCTGATTGGCTATGGGCTTATCGTTGCCGTGCCCATTATTTCGAATCAGGTCAATGTGCAGGTCGGCGCGATGGCCAACGTCATCATCATGTTGTGTATCACGCTATGGGCGCTGTACCTGATTTTCAGAAACAAGAAAGAGATAACGCAGCATTTGCTGAATCTGGCGGAAAGATCCCTCGCTTTTTTCAGTCTGTTTATTCGTGCTTTTGCGTTGGTATGGCACTGGCTGGCCAGCGCCTATTTCATTGTGCTGTTTTTCTTTTCGCTGTTTGATCCGGGCAACAGCCTGAAATTCATGATGGGCGCTACGCTGCGCAGCCTGGTAATCATTGGAATTGCCGCCTTTGTTTCCGGCATGTTTTCCCGCTGGATAGCCAAAACTATTACCCTTTCGCCACACACCCAGCGCAGCTATCCGGAACTACAAAAGCGGCTGAATGGCTGGCTATCGACAGCGTTAAGCGTAGCCAGGATCCTGACGGTGTGCGTTGCGGTGATGCTGCTACTGAATGCCTGGGGGCTGTTCGACTTCTGGAACTGGCTGCATTACGGCGCAGGAGAAAAAACAGTGGATATCCTGATCCGTATCGCGCTGATTTTATTCTTCTCCGCCATCGGCTGGACAATCCTTGCCAGCCTGATTGAAAATCGTCTGGCTTCCGATATTCATGGTCGCCCGTTACCCAGCGCGCGTACCCGCACCCTGCTGACACTGTTTCGTAACGCACTGGCGGTGATTATCAGCACGATCACCATCATGATTGTGTTGTCGGAAATCGGCGTCAATATCGCCCCCTTACTGGCCGGGGCCGGGGCGCTGGGGCTGGCTATCTCTTTCGGCTCGCAAACGCTGGTAAAAGATATTATTACCGGGATTTTTATTCAGTTTGAAAATGGCATGAACACCGGCGACCTGGTGACCATCGGTCCACTCACCGGTACGGTTGAACGGATGTCCATCCGTTCTGTGGGCGTGCGTCAGGACACCGGGGCGTACCATATCATTCCCTGGTCATCGATAACGACCTTCGCCAACTTTGTGCGTGGCATTGGCTCAGTCGTCGCCAATTACGACGTAGACCGCCATGAGGATGCGGATAAAGCGAATCAGGCGTTGAAAGATGCGGTTGCTGCGGTGATGGAAAAAGATGATATTCGCGGGCTGATTATCGGCGAGCCGTCGTTTGCCGGGATTGTAGGATTAACCAATACGGCATTCACACTACGGGTCTCGTTTACCACCTTGCCGCTGAAGCAGTGGACGGTACGTTTTGCGCTCGACAGCCAGGTGAAGAAATACTTCGATCTGGCCAACATACGCGCCCCGGTACAGACGTATCAAGTGTTGCCTGCACCAGGGAATGGCCCAACGTCTGCGGCAAGCGAACCGCTGCCGCCAACCGAGCCAACGCTTTAGCGTTTACGCGCCATAAAACGACGACGCTGATCGTTATCCATAAAGGTCCAGGCAATAAAGCGACTCTGCTTTTGCCCCTGGGCCATCTCTTTCTTGACCACTTTCACCGCGCCCGCATCCGTTAATGCGTGGTACAGCGGAGGCAAGTTCTCGCCGCGAGAAACCAGCGTGGTAAACCACATAACCTGACGGCCAAAAGCCTGGCTTTCGACGATCATTTTTTTGATGAACGCTACTTCGCCGCCTTCACACCACAGCTCCTGCTGTTGTCCGCCAAAGTTCAGCGCATCATCTTTATCTTGCCCCAGATTACGACGTTTACGCTCGCTTCCGGCGCGGGCTGAGGCCGAAGAATCATGGAATGGCGGGTTACACAATGTGGCTTCATACTGCTCATTTTTGTGAATGATACCGTTGAAGATTGCCGAAGCATCTTTCTGACGGCGCAGACGAATAGCACGGGTTAACCCCGGATTGCCGTTTATGATCGCCTGAGCGCTGTTAAACGCTTCGCTACTGCTCTCACTGCCCGTGAATCGCCAGCCGTATTCATGCACGCCGATCAGCGGATAAATACAGTTTGCCCCTACGCCTATGTCCAGGATGCTCGCATTTGCCGGAATGGTTCCGCTGGTTTCCCCCAACAGGTCGGCCAGGTTGTGAATGTAGTCAGCACGACCAGGCACCGGCGGGCACAGAAAACCGTCCGGAATATCCCAGTTTTTCACCGCATAAAAATGCGCCAGCAGTGCTTTATTGAGCGCCTTTACTGCCTGCGGATTGGCGAAATCAACACTCTGCTCCCCGCCGGGCGTGAGGGTGAGAAATTGCGTCAGCTCTGGGGTAACCTGGCATAAAGTCGCAAGATCATAACGGCCATTGTGGCGGTTGCGTGGGTGTAATCCCGGTTTCTGGGCGGACATAGCATTCTCCTTTTAACAGCGGCGTAAGATACCCGCATAACGCCACGCGGTAAACACACACAACAAGGAAATTTGATTTTTTACGCCTGTTTGACGCTTTGCTGATTGTTCGAAAAACAGACAGTTCATCACCAGTTTTTTGCGGTAAATGTCATCCGCTGACGACCTAAACTTATCAGGCACACCTGTTGTTTTTCAGAGGATATCACCATGAAGAAATGCCTCACATTACTTGCCGCTACCGTACTTACCGGCATGACATTTGCCTCCTTTGCTGCACAGCCATACACCAGCCCAGCTACCGGTCAGCTACAAGCTTCCGGCACAGTATCTGCTACCGGTGCAACTAACCTGAGCGATCTCGAAGACAAGCTGGCAGAGAAAGCGAAAGAGCAAGGGGCAAAAGGCTTTGTCGTTAATTCTGCTGGCGGTAAAAATCAGATGTACGGCACCGCAACTATCTATAAATAACTCCCCTTCCTTAGCCTAACTGCATTCATCCCGAATGCAGTTATGTGCGCGCTGTTCACTTCATTGCAGCTCAATTTGTAATCAATGTGTTGGCATTTTGAATCCAATGTAAATAAATGTATTTATTTTTGAATTAATGAATGTTAAAACGTCGCACTGATTAGAAATGATTATTAAAATCATTATCAATTACACATTCATTTTCGCGAGACCTGCAGGGTACAACATCCACAGAGATGTCCCTTCGCGTGAGTGAAACCGTCTACTCAAAAAATAATAAGTCATTAATTAAAATGGATAAAAATCGCAACTTGCCGTCCAGTAGTTTTCATTCACTGACTTTTTTTGCCGGTCTGTGCATTGGCCTGTCTCCGGTAGCCCAGGCTGTCGCAGCAGGCGATCAGGATAAAAAACAAGAAGATACGTTGGTCGTTGAAGCGGCCAAACCTTCGCTGTACGCCCCAACACAGTCTGCCGACCCTAAATTCTCCCGCCCGGTGGCGGATACCACCCGCACCATGACGGTGATTTCTGAGCAGGTGATTAAGGATCAAGGCGCAACAAATCTGACCGATGCGCTGAAAAACGTACCGGGCGTTGGCGCGTTTTTCGCTGGCGAAAACGGCAACTCCACTACCGGTGATGCGGTTTATATGCGTGGCGCGGATACTTCGAACAGTATTTATATCGACGGTGTTCGTGATATCGGCAGCGTCACGCGCGATACCTTCAATACCGAACAGGTCGAAGTGATTAAAGGTCCTTCCGGTACCGACTATGGACGTAGCGCACCGACTGGCTCTATCAATATGATCAGCAAACAGCCGCGTACCGACTCAGGAATCGATGCGTCGGCCAGCGTCGGTAGCGCCTGGTTCCGCCGTGGTACGCTGGACATTAACCAGGTTATCGGCGACACCACCGCCGCACGTTTAAACCTGATGGGTGAAAAAACACATGATGCCGGTCGCGATAATGTTAAGAATGAACGTTACGGCGTGGCCCCCTCACTTGCTTTTGGCTTAGGGACTGAGAACCGACTGCATCTGAACTATCTGCACGTTACTCAGCACAACACGCCGGATGGGGGTATTCCCACCATCGGTCTGCCGGGATATTCTGCGCCTTCCGCAGGGACGTCTGCACTGAATCATTCAGGAAAAGTGGATACGCATAATTTCTACGGTACCAACTCGGATTACGACGATTCGACGACCGATACCGCGACGATGCGTTTTGAACATGACCTGAACGACAGCACCACGATTCGCAACACCACCCGCTGGTCGCGCATTAAACAGGATTATCTGATGACGGCGGTGATGGGCGGTGCGTCTAATATTACGCAACCCACCAGCAGCGTCGACACCTGGACCTGGTCACGCCTGGCAAATACCAAAGATGTCAGTAACAAAATCCTGACCAACCAGACCAACCTGACCTCAAAGTTTTACACGGGATCCATCGGTCACGACATCAGCACTGGCGTGGAGTTGACGCGCGAAACACAAACCAACTATGGCGTAGCCCCGATTACCCCGCCGCCGGTTAATATTTATCATCCCAACAGCGACGTGAATATCGGCGGATTATCGCGTAACGGCGCCAACGCTAACGGGCAAACCGATACCTTTGGCGTATACGCTTTTGATACGCTACAAATTACCCGTGAGTTTGAGCTGAACGGTGGTATTCGCCTCGACAATTACCGCACTGAATATGACAGCGCCACCGCTTGCGGCGCTTCTGGCCGTGGTGCAGTGGCATGTCCGACAGGCGTCGCCAAAGGTTCCCCGGTCACCACTGTGGATACTGCCAAATCAGGCAATCTGGTGAACTGGAAAGCGGGCGCGCTGTATCACCTGACCGATAACGGCAATGTCTACATTAACTATGCCGTTTCTCAGCAACCGCCGGGCGGCAGCAACTTTGCCCTTGCTCAGGGCGGAAGCGGTAACAGCGCAAACCGTACCGACTTCAAACCGCAGAAAGCGAAAACTAGCGAGATTGGCACCAAATGGGAGGTGCTGGATAAGCGCCTGCTGCTAACCGCCGCAATTTTCCGCACGGATATTGAGAATGAAGTTGAGCAGAACGACGACGGTACCTGGTCCCAGTACGGGGAGAAACGCGTTGAAGGCTACGAGCTCTCGGTAGCAGGCAACATCACCCCCGCATGGCAGATTATTGGGGGTTACACCCAGCAACGCGCCACCATCCACAGCGGCAAAAACGTTGCTCAGGATGGTTCTTCTTCCCTGCCCTATACGCCGGAACATGCGTTCACGCTGTGGAGCCAGTATCAAGCAACCGACGATGTTTCCGTTGGCGCAGGCGCTCGCTACGTGGGCAGTATGCATCGCGGTTCGGACGGCGCCGTGGGTACGCCATCCTACACTGAAGGTTACTGGGTCGCCGACGCCAAACTGGGCTATCGCGTGAATCGCAATCTCGATTTCCAGCTAAACGTCTATAACCTGTTCGACACCGATTATGTATCCTCCATAAACAAGAGTGGATACCGTTATCATCCAGGCGAGCCAAGAACCTTCCTGCTCACCGCCAATATGCATTTCTGATCCATCGCGTGGGGCGAAAGCCCCACTTTCAGGAGAAACACTGATGATGTACCACATTCCCGGCGTTCTGTCGGCGCAGGATGTAGCCTGGTTTCGCGAGCAACTGGACGCAGCCGACTGGGTTGATGGCCGCGCAACCACCGGCGCTCAGGGGGCGCAGGTTAAAAACAACCAGCAGGTAAATACGCAAAGTGAACGCTACGGCGTTTTACAACAGGCGGTACAGACTGCGGTAAATAACAGCGCGCTTTTCTTCGCCGCAGCACTACCGAAAACGCTCTCCACACCGCTGTTTAATCGCTACCAGGACAACGAGACCTATGGTTTTCACGTTGACGGTGCGGTGCGTAGCCATCCGGAGAACGGCTGGATGCGCACAGACCTTTCCGCAACCTTATTCCTGAGTAATCCGGATGATTATGAAGGCGGAGAGCTGCTGGTTAATGACACCTACGGCCAGCATGCGGTGAAGCTTCCGGCAGGCGATCTGGTGCTTTACCCTTCCAGCAGCCTGCACTGCGTCACGCCAGTAACCCATGGCGTTCGTGTGGCGTCCTTTATGTGGGTACAATCGATGATCCGTGACGACAAAAATCGCGCCATGCTTTTTGAACTGGATAAAAACATTCAATCCCTGAAGGCTCGTCATGGAGAGAGCAACGAGATCCTGTCATTACTCAATCTCTACCATAACCTGCTGCGCGAATGGTCTGAAATCTGATACTGCTGGCGCATGGTCGTTTTTCAGCCATCATCTTCGTTATACTTAGTCTGTAGACATCTGCAGGAGGTACACATGGCATCCGGATGGGCAAATGACGACGCTGTAAACGAACAGATCAACAATACTATTGAAGATGCTGTTGCCCGTGCCCGCGGTGAGTTACCGACGGGGGAAAGTCTGTATGAATGCGAAGAATGTGGCAATCCTATCCCTCAGGCCAGACGTGAGGCCGTACCTGGGGTACGCTTGTGCATCACTTGCCAACAGGATAAAGATTCACATAGCGCGGCATTTTCAGGATATAATCGCAGAGGTTCGAAAGATAGCCAGCTACGTTGACTCATCTTTACCAAAAGTTTCAGCGCATACGATTTCCTTTACGAGCACGCTTTTTCGCACTCTGTGTGGCAAAATGTGCCGTTGTTGGTTTCTCTGTAAAGCGCAATGACAAGAACTGTAAATCCCTCGCCTGAATTTATTAATATTCAATAAGTTATTTGTCATTCAATTTTTTTGATTGATGTCGTCAATTCTATTCGATTTTCTCTCACCAAAAAAAACGTGATACTTATCACATCGACGGAACAACGTCTTCTTAAAGAACACTGACTACTAACAGAACAACCCTGCGAGAGATTAATCATGAAAAATATCAAATTTGCTGTTGCTGCCATCGCCCTGTCTACCCTGTCATTTGGCGTTTTCGCTGCCGAGCCGGTTTCCTCCACTCAGGCACAAAGCATGAATAAAATTGGTGTAGTTTCTGCTGATGGCGCCACCACACTGGATGGCCTGGAAGCCAAACTGGCTGAGAAAGCGGCTGCTGCTGGCGCAACTGGTTACAGCATCACTTCCGCTGTCGGTAAAGACAAAATGAGCGGCACCGCGGTTATCTATAAATAACCGAAAGATTACCTGTACGACCCAATGCTCCAACCCTCATTGACCCTGTTTGTTACCCTTTGTTTGCCCGTCCGCCACTGGACGGGCTTTTTTTTTGCTTAGTGTTCAAGTCGTTGACGGAATTCCTGCAATACGGCGTCCGGCATGCCTATTTGCAGCGCCGCCTCGCAAATCGCCTGCCAGCTTCCTGCATCCAGCGGAATACCGTGTTCCAGCCGTTCCTCGCGAGTATTCACTTCCCACTCACCTGGCAACAGGATCGGGGCATCTTCAGCATGCGGGGACGCTTTCACCCACTCAGCAAATGCTGCGACCTGGTTGTCGCAGTCCGGCGCGCCGAACAGTTCCGGATTCATAATAATAGTGGTCATACAGTTGATGATGGCGTCCGGGCTGGTCTGCAGGCTCTCTTCATGTGTGGTTTTACCCCCTGAAAGCGCACCACCCATAATTTCGCACATCGCCGCCAGCGCATACCCCTTGTGCTCGGCAAAGGTTAGCAACGATCCCAGCGGAGAAACCTGCATTACCGCAGGATCGGTTGTAGGCATCCCCTCCACATCAATCAGACATCCAGGAGCTACCGGCTCGCCCTTATGCCATGCCACACGGGTTTTGCCAAACGCGATGGCACTGGTTGCATAGTCGAGCAATAGCGGGAAGGTATTTTTACGCGGAAAAACAACGCAGAAGGGGTTAGTGCCAAAACGACTATCGCGGCCATGAAACGGTGCAACCATCGGGATCCCGACCACACTCACAAAATGCACTGAGACAAAACCTGCAGCCGCGCATTGCTCCGCCCAGTAGCCAATACGTCCGATATGATGCGAATTATGTAATGCCACGGCGGCGATACCGTGCTGACGAGCTTTTTCAATCCCCAGCGTGATGGCTTCGTGAGCCGCCACCTGACCAAAGGCACAATCGCCATCAAGCGTAATCACCACCCCCGCATCTTTTACCACTTTGGCATGACGGTTGATTTGCAGATGCCCCAGCGAGAATGAACGAATATAGCTTGGGATCATACCGATGCCGTGGGAGTCGTGACCGGCGAGGTTAGAGGCTATCAGATGATCGGCCACCAGCCGCGCCTCCTGATCATTGCTTCCCATCTGGTGAAAAACGGCCTGGATAAAGGCGTGCAGCGTTGGCACATGGAAGCGATGTCCACTGTTCATTGTTATCTCCTGTTGTGTCGCGTGTTTGTTGTGTTTCTTATTTTTCAACAAACTATGCTGCGCCACGGCGCTCAGGAGGTCAATAAACGTGCAGAAATTTCACGTTGCCGAAAAGAGAAAACCGACAGACCAGGTAAAAGGCCCGTCGGGATAACAAATAAATCAGAAACTTTGCTCGACGCGGGCAAGTCCTTCGGCCAGCGAGGCGGATTCACCGGTTGCCACCAGGCAGCAGGCCATCTGAATTTTCAACGATGCCGGGACCGGCTCACTGCCAGCCAGACAACGCTCAATCCAGCGCGCGGTGGTTTCCGGATCTTTTGCCACCGGCAGCGGTACCGGCTCGTCAGGCATCTCGCTTTGTCGGTCCTGTAACACTCGCACACCGGATGAATCTATCAGGCTTATCTGCGGGCAGCGCTGCGGGTTGGCATACACTTCGCCCTCGGTACCATGCATCAACAGGCCGCGCCCACCGATATCGCCGAAGAACTTCGCCACACGCGAGACGTATTCCGGGTGGGAAACGCTGGAAAGACGCAGCGCCGCATCTTCAGCAAACGGCGTGGCTAATTTAGCCAGCGTGTGCGCACTGTTACGCACGCCCATGCGCCAGCGCATCGCCAGCTGTTTCTCCAGCGGAGGGCACAGCGCGCTCACCGGGATAAACACCGGCTGATGACCATCCAGCTTTGCCTGCGCCTGCCCGGCATGCAGCGTTGGCGTAATCCCCATCAGTTCAAAAATGGTTTCTGTCAGCACGCGGGTTGGATCCTCGCTGACGCCGTGCACTACTACCGGGAAACCGAGCTTATGCAGTAAAATCGCCAGCAGCGGCGTCAAATTCGCCTGCTTGCGTGCACCATTGTAGCTGGGAATGACAATCGGCATGGGTTTGGCTACTGGCGGAGTCAGGCGAATGGTGTGGTTTTGCATCGCTTCGTAAAAGCCCAGCATCTCCGCTTCGCCTTCGCCTTTAATACGTAGCGCAATCAGCACCCCGCCCATCTCAAGGTCAGGTACGTCGCCGTTCATCATATGGGTATACAGTCCGCGAGCAGTATCCTTGTCCAGGTCACGCGCGTGATTTTTTCCTCGCCCAATCTCTTTAATGATTTTGCGGTAATCCATCGATAACTCCTTGCCTGTTGCTCGCATCGTTAACGCCGACGGCGGCGCGTGGGTTTCGCTTTTTCTTTTGGTTTTACTATAACGTCTGGCACAGCAGGTTGCTCTATCGGAAATATGGGTAACGCGTTCAGTAAACGCTTGCCATAGTTTTTGGTCAATAAACGTTTGTCATAAATAACCACTTCTCCCCAGCAGCCATGGCTACGGATGAGTCGCCCAACCTGCTGGATCAAATTGAACGACGCCGCGGGCAGGCTCTGCACCTCGAAGGGGTAGCGGTTCAGGCTTTTCAACCACTCGCCCTCGGTGATCACCACCGGGCTGTCGATCGGTGGAAAAGCAATTTTGTGAATATGCACCTGGGTCAGCAGGTCGCCTTTCAAGTCCAGACCTTCAGCGAAAGATTGCAGCCCAACCAGCACGCTGCGCTCGCCGTTGGTCACCCGTTTGCGGTGCAACTCTACCAGACGATAGCGCGGCTGATCGCCCTGCACCAACAACAGCAGGCGCAGATCGGTAACATGCTCAAGAAAACGCTGCATCGCCCGACCGCTGGCAAAGAGTACCAGCATCCCCTGATGCTTTTTGCTTTCCAGCTGTTCGCGGAAATAGGCGGCCATTTCCGCGATATGCTGCTCTTCGTTATCAATTAACGGTTCGTAGCGCATCTGCGGAATGACGATTTTGCCCTGTTCAACGTGATTAAACGGTGAATCCAGCGCAACAAACCGATCCCCTGCTTTTTCCTTCAGACCACTCATCTCCTGCAAACGCGAGAAGCTGTTGAGCGAGCGCAGCGTTGCGGAAGTGACAATAATATGCGGGACGCTACGCCACAGCAGTCGTTCGAGCTGATCGCTCACACGGATCCCCACGCAGTGGAACCAGATGTGGATTTGCCCGTCACGCACCTCGCGCGTCGCCCATTTACTCACCGGCGCGCCTGACGACTGCGCGAGCGATGCCAGCCGCCACAGTTTGCTTTGCGCCTCAAACATGCCCAGCGCCCGGTTCATCTGCAAAATAACCCGATGCAGACGCACAATATCGTGAGTGCCGGTTTTTTCGCTGAGATCGTTGAGGAACAGTTCCGCCAGCCCGCGTAGCATTTCCGTAAGCTTTGCCAGACGCTGACAAATCTCCATCACTTCTGCAGGCAGTTCGCCCATCGCAAAG
The DNA here is from genome assembly GCF_004322975.1 of Citrobacter sp. ABFQG. NCBI lineage: Bacteria > Pseudomonadati > Pseudomonadota > Gammaproteobacteria > Enterobacterales > Enterobacteriaceae > Citrobacter > Citrobacter sp. ABFQG. Next base: position 2,329,592 of record NZ_CP036435.1, on the reverse strand, counting down.
CGGTGTTCCGCCTCCTGAGTAGCAGGCATATACAGATTAAGAATGTTATTGAGCGATGAAATCAGTTCATACAGCTCTTCACAGTGACCGTTCAGACGCTCGGCATTCGCCAGCGGCGGCGTGGTTTTCGGGCGAAACTGTTCCAGACAGGTCGCCACTAATTTGCAAAACAGATCCAACTGGAGCCGATACCAGGGGGCGCTGATTTCCGCGCTCATCTCCAGCGCATCGCGCGCGACATCCGGCAAATGGTGGCCTTCATCAAGTACCAGCAACAAGTTTTTCGGCTCCGGCAAAACGGCTTCGCTTTCCATCGCCGCCATCACCAGCGCATGATTAGCCACCACCACTTCAGCTTCCTGAATCTCCCGACGGGCGACAAAAAAAGGGCACTCACGGTAGTAGTGACAGTTGCGATTCAGACAGCTAGCTTTATCGGTGCTCAGACGCTGCCAGAGTCCGTCGTCAATGGCGATATCGGTGTGATCGCGCAGCCCGTCCCACTTGTAGCTGTCGAGATCGCCTTTTAACCTGGCGCAGCGCTTTTGTTCTTCCTGGTTGTTGGGCGTTAGGTCATCGTCGAGAAAAGCCAGCAGATCCTGCTGATTGGGTTCAGTACTGGCCAGCGCCGCTAAGTTACGCGGGCAGACATAGCGTCCGCGACCAAACGCGGCGGTAAAACGCAGGTCAGGGATAATTTTGCGCAGCAGCGGTAAATCTTTGCTGTAGATCTGATCCTGCAAAGCGACGTTGGCGGTGCTGACCACCAGCGTTTTTTGCTCTTCACGCGCAATGGCAATACCGGGAATCAGATACGACAGAGTTTTCCCCACCCCGGTCGGCGCTTCAATCGCCAGATGCCGCCCTTCTTCACCTGCCAGCGTTTTCGCGACGTCAGCAATCATCTGCCGCTGCGGCGCACGGGGGATAAAGTCGGGGATCTGTTCCTGAAGCGCCTTATACCAGGCGGCGATTTGCGCTTTTAACGCGGCCGTTAGTGCCATGAGAAAACCTGAAATACTGTATAAACAGCCACTATTGTGGCACATTTCAGGCCCTGGATGTACCTTTTTCCCCCATTCTGGAAAGCGTTTCGCAATTCATTTTTCCTGGCCGGACGGCTGTTCGAGTCCTGTCCGGCCAATAATTCACTGACGTTTAATAGTATCCCAACAGCTTCCACCACAGCATGCCCACGGCAAAAATGATGATCACATTTGCCGTCACCACACAGAGGTTAATTTTGTAAAAGCGCGGTCGTTCAAAATAGCCCTGGGCAAAATAAATGGGGCCAGGTCCACCACCATACTCGGTATTCCCCCACATCAGGTTACTAAAGATACCGAAGCAAATAGCCACCATCATCGGCGGTGCTCCCGCAGCGATCGCCGTGGCCGCGAAAGGGGCATACAGCGCAGCCACATGCCCGGTCGCCGTAGCGAAGAGATAATGGACGTAAATGTAAAGGATCCCCAACACAATAAAGGACTCGATCGCGCCAAAACCCTGAATACCGCTGCCTAACTTTATGGTCATCCATTTAATAAAACCCAGATCGGCAAGCCCTGTCGCCAGACTAATAATGACGCTAAACCAGATCACCGTATCCCAGGCGGCGTGGTCATTAAGCAAACTTTTCCAGCTAACAGCGCCCGAGGCAAACAGATACGCAGCCAATCCCAGCCCGACAGATGTGGCAGACAATCCCGTAATCAAGCTGGTCCCCCAACCAACCAATGCCAGCACAAAACCAAACGCGACCTTTTTCTCATTGCTGCTCATCGAACCGAGCTCACCGAGGGCCTGTTTGCCCATCGCTTTCGCCTCCGGCGTACGCTTAAGCTCGGGATCCAATAATTTATAAACCAATAGCGGCATCAGGCAGAAACAGACCATCGCAGGAACCACTGCGGAAATAAACCATCCGCCCCAGGTTATCTCTATTCCTAATGACGATTTCGCCAGACTCGCTACCAGCGGATTCGCCGCCATCCCGGTGAGAAATATTGCCCCGGTAATCGGCGTAAACTGGAAGCACACCATGGTTAAGAAATCGCCGATACGCTTGCCCGTTGCCCCCGGCGCTGAGCCCAATACATCATTGATGGAACGAGTGATAGGGAAAATAATCCCCCCGGAACGCGCGGTTACTGATGGCATTGCCGGGGCCATAATCAGATCGGAAACCCCCAGTGAGTAAGCGATACCCAGGCTGCTGCCACCAAAGAGCGATAACATTTTATACGCAATACGTTTCCCCAATCCCGAGGTTACAAAACCCAGAGACAAGACGTAGGCACAGAAAATGAGCCATACTGTACCGGATGCAAAACCTGACAATGCTTTTGCCTCTGGCAACGTTTTGGTGAAAATTACCACGCAAAGTGCAATCAACATCACCGCCCCCGAAGGGAGCGGCTGGGTAAGAATCGCGGCTATGGTCGCGGCAAATATCGCGAACATATGCCAGGCCTGAGGCGTCAGACCAGCAGGTACGGGATAAAACCAAATGATCGCGCCTATCGCCAGCGGTATCAGGAACGAGAGAATGGATTTTCCCGTGGCAGAATTTTTTGACATAAAAATATCCTTATTCCGTTAGCCCAAGAGCGTTCATTTCCGCGACATATATCTCGCTAATACCTGATCCACCATTGCTGGCGCCATTCCAAGGTAATTTGCCGGGTCGGTCAGTTCTTCAATCAACTGCGGGTCAAGTCGTTCCGAGACAGATGGCATCGCATTCAGCACGTCCGCTAATCGCCCGCCTTGTTCGTTGACGATGCGGCAAGCGTCGTACACCACATCATGCGCATCCTGACGACCAATGTACGGAGCCAACCCCATCATGACCGCTTCAGCCACAATCAATCCGTTGGTCATACCGAGGTTACGTTTCATCGCCGCTTCATCGACCACCAGCCCCGCCAGCATAAAGTTAGCCTGATGCAATGCCCCCGCGCTGAGAACGAAACTCTCCGGGATAGCAATCCATTCGGCATGCCACGGCCCGGTTGCACGCTCCAGATCTTGCACCATTGCATCAAGCATCAGCCCTGCCTGTTGGCGAACGCCTTTGGCACAGGCCAGCATTAACTCGCTGGAAATAGGGTTGCGTTTCTGCGGCATAGTACTGCTGGCACCGCGTCCTTTAACAAACGGCTCATACAGCTCACCAAACTCGTTTGCTGCCAGCAGCATTACGTCGTAGGCAATCTTGCCCAGCGACCCGGTAATCACCGCTAACAGATTCACCGCCTCGGCGAAACCATCACGCGCAACATGCCATGTGGACGTTGGGATATTCAGCCCAAGCTCTTCCATCATCGCTTTTTGTACCGCCAGCCCTTTATCCCCCAGCGATGCCAGCGTACCGGCGGCACCCGCAAACTCGCCGACCAATACACGAGGACGCGCCTGAGTCAGACGTTCCGCGTGACGTTCAAACATATCCAGCCAGATGGCTGTTTTATAACCGAAGGTCACTGGCAGAGCCTGCTGCAAATGGGTTCTCCCGGCCATCGGCGTATCACGATAACGGCGTGAGAGATCGGCCAGCGTTGCACGAAGTTTGTCCATATCGGACTCAATGAGCGCAAAAGCATCACGAATTTGCAGGACTACAGCAGTGTCCATAATGTCCTGAGTGGTTGCCCCCCAGTGCACATAGCCGCCGGACTCGCCAGCCTGTTTAGAAATCTGGTGCACCAGCGGTAGGATCGGATAACCCACGATTTCGGTTTCATGGCGTAATAAATCAAAATCGAGCGTATCGGCATTACATTTTTCAGCAATTTCCTGCGCCGCAGCCTCAGGTATCACACCGCAGCGTGCCTGGGCTTTAGCTAATGCCACTTCCACTTCCACGTATTTGCGTACCAGCTCGCGATCGTCAAACACCGCGCGCATCGCCGGTGTGCCGAAAGAATCCCTGAACAGAACAGAATCAAGTACATTCGAAGCCATAAATCCCCCTGGAAAATCTGATAGTGATAAGATGCGTGTTTACGGTCGTTTTTTAGATATTCAAACGCCGACACAATGTCCAGACATAATTAAATGTCCGTACATTTGAATGTACGGACATTTATAGTATTCATAAGAAATGTAGGGAATAGTCCGTACAAATTTTCGTGATAAAGATCACTAATATTTTGATGAAACCGCGATGAAAGAATCTCTGTACAAGCGAATAGCACGTGAACTGGCGCAGCAAATTTCGGTGGGGACCTTTGCCCCCGGATCGCTGTTTCCAACGGAAATGGAACTGTGCGAAACATGGCAGGTCAGCCGCCACACCATGCGTGAGGCGTTGAGGGAATTAACAGAGCAAGGTCTGATTTCACGGCGTAAAGGCGCGGGAACTCGCGTTTGCGAACCTAAGGCTAACGGTGTCAATCACCCGCTATCGCATCTTGAGGATCTGTTGCTGCTGGCCAAAAACAATCTGCGCGTCATCAAGAAAATCGATGAGATTGTGGCGGACATCGAGCTGTCCCAGATGATTGGCTGCCCGCCAGGTTCCCGCTGGCTGCACATTGCCAGTACTCGCGAAGATGCGCAAAACCCCGACGCACCGATCTGCTGGACGGACAGCTATGCCAGCACGGATTACGCTAAACTGCGCACCTACATCCGTGACGATCCACACTCATTAATCAGCGACTTGATCGAAACGCATTACGGCATCAAAAGCCATGAGGTGCATCAGACCATTACGGCTGTCGGTGTGCCCAAAAAGGTGGCAAAGATCCTCAACGTAGCGCCTGATTCGCCAGCGATGAGAATTGTGCGTCGTTATCTGGACAGGGACGGGAAAGTATTTGAGACGACGATTTCGATTCACCCGGCAGGACGATATACCTGCTCAATCGTGCTGAAATCGCAAAGTTCGGGGGAGTGATTGACCTGTCCGGCCTACACCCTGTGTAGACCGGATAGCGTGTTTATACTGCCAGACAGCAAGGTGAATTACTGGGCGGAAGACGGTTTGCGCGGACGGCGCGGCGGACGAGGCTTATCGCCTGCCGGTTTGCCTTCGCCATTACGCGGCTTCGCTTTTGGCGCACCGCCATCCTGACGACGCGGCTGCTGGCCACGCCCTGCTCCGCCCTGCCCGCGACCACCACCGCCGCCACGCTGCTGGCGACCATTCTGGATCGGCTCAGCTTTAATGGAGGGATCTGGCTCATAGCCTGGCGTTGCAATACGCGGGATCTCTTTTTTCAGCAGCTTCTCGATGTCACGCAACAACTTGTGTTCATCGACGCACACCAGAGACAACGCTTCGCCGGTAGCAGCGGCACGCCCGGTACGACCAATACGGTGCACATAATCTTCTGGGACGTTTGGCAGCTCGTAGTTCACCACGTGCGGTAACTCTTCAATGTCCAGACCACGCGCGGCAATATCGGTCGCTACCAGCACGCGTATATCACCGGATTTAAAATCAGCCAGCGCACGTGTACGCGCCCCCTGAGATTTATTACCGTGGATTGCCGCACTGCGGATGCCGTCTTTATTCAGCTGTTCTGCCAGATGGTTCGCGCCATGTTTGGTACGGGTAAACACCAGCACCTGCTGCCAGTTGCCCTGACCAATCATCTGTGACAACAGTTCACGTTTACGTTTTTTATCGACGAAATGAACATGCTGAGTTACCTGCTCGGACGCGGTATTACGACGCGCCACTTCGATTTCCAGCGGGTTATGCAGCAGTTTTTCGGCCAGCGACTTAATGTCATCAGAGAACGTTGCCGAGAACAGCAGGTTCTGACGTTTTGCCGGCAGTTTTGCCAGAACGCGACGAATATCGTGAATAAAGCCCATATCCAGCATGCGGTCAGCTTCATCCAGTACCAGGATCTCCACCTGATCCAGTTTTACCGCATTCTGATGCTCCAGATCGAGCAAACGACCCGGGGTGGCAATCAGTACATCCACACCGCCACGCAGTTTCATCATCTGCGGGTTAATGCTGACGCCGCCGAAGACCACCAGCGAGCGAATATTCAGATACTTACTGTAATCACGGACGTTTTCGCCAATCTGGGCCGCCAGTTCACGGGTTGGCGTGAGGATCAGCGCACGAACCGGACGACGGCTTTTACCATGCGGCTGATTGGTAATCAGGTGCTGCAACAGCGGCAGGGTAAAACCTGCCGTTTTCCCCGTACCGGTCTGGGCGCTGGCCATCAGATCGCGGCCTTCCAGCACGGCAGGAATAGCCTGCTGCTGAATAGGGGTAGGTTCACGGTAACCCTGCTCGGCAACGGCACGTAAAATTTCAGGGTTTAAACCAAGGGAATCAAAAGACATAACAACTCCGAACCGCCCTGACCGTTACCGGTGTCGTTTTCAGGGAGATACATACAATAGAGATGACAAAAACCACAATGTCATGAAGGGGCGGAGTGTAGCAGTTTTTGTGATGTGCCGCATAAATTATCCCTTCACTGGAAAATAACCGTCCGGACTGGACAAGGCAGCACATCAGTCATAATCTTAATCAATCGATTGATTAAGATCAGAGTCGTGCCATGAATACACCCACCATGACAACCAAAGGTGAACAGGCGAAGAACCAGCTCATTGCCGCCGCATTGGCGCAATTCGGCGAGTATGGTCTGCACGCCACGACGCGCGATATCGCTGCACAGGCCGGGCAAAACATTGCGGCTATCACCTACTATTTTGGCTCAAAAGAGGATTTATATCTCGCCTGCGCCCAGTGGATTGCAGATTTTATCGGCTCACAGTTTCGTCCGCACGCTGAAGAGGCCGAGCGTTTATTCGCTCAGCCAGAACCGGATCGTGGCGCGATGCGTGAACTGATCCTGCGCGCCTGCAAAAATATGATCATGCTGTTAACCCAGGACGACACCGTTAACCTGAGTAAATTTATCTCGCGTGAACAGCTTTCCCCCACAGCGGCTTATCAACTGGTGCACGACCAGGTTATCAATCCGCTGCATACACACCTGACGCGCCTGATTGCCGCCTATACCGGCGGCGATGCCAACGATACCCAAATGATTCTGCATACCCACGCCATCCTCGGCGAGGTGCTGGCTTTTCGTCTGGGGAAAGAAACCATTCTGTTGCGTACGGGCTGGTCACAATTTGATGAGGATAAAACCGCGCTGATTGACCAAACGATCACCTGTCACATCGATCTTATTCTGCAAGGTTTAACGCAAAGGAGTCTGGAGTCATGAAAAAACCTGTCGTTCTCGGGCTGGTTATCGCGGCCCTCGTTGCCGTGATTGCCGGTGGAACGTGGTGGTATCAGAGTCGGCAAGATAACAGCCTGACGCTATACGGCAATGTCGATATCCGTAGCGTCAACCTGAGTTTTCGCGTCGGCGGCAGACTGGCCTCACTGGCGGTTGATGAAGGCGATGCGATTACCGCCGGTCAGGTACTGGGTAAACTGGACCGCGCACCGTATGAAAACGCATTGATGCAGGCAAAAGCCAACGTTGCCGCCGCGCAGGCGCAATACGATCTGATGCTGGCAGGGTATCGCGAAGAAGAGATCGCGCAAACCGCGGCGGCAGTCAAACAGGCGCAGGCCGCCTATGATTACGCGCAGAATTTTTACAATCGGCAGGTAGGATTGTGGAAAAGCCGTACCATTTCTGCCAACGATCTGGAAAATGCGCGTTCATCTCGCGATCAGGCGTTAGCTTCATTGAAATCCGCACAGGATAAACTCACGCAATATCGCAGCGGTAATCGTGTGCAGGACATCGAACAGGCAAAAGCCACGCTCGAACAAGCCCAGGCAGAGCTGGCACAGGCAGAGCTTAATTTGCATGATACCACGCTGACCTCGCCATCTGACGGCACGCTTCTCACCCGCGCGGTTGAACCCGGCAGCATGCTGAACGAAGGGAGCACGGTACTGACGCTGTCGCTCACGCGTCCGGTATGGGTCCGCGCCTACGTTGACGAACGCAATCTGAGCCAGGCGCAGCCAGGACGTGAGATCCTGCTCTATACCGACGGTCGCCCGGACAAACCGTATCACGGCAAAATCGGCTTTGTGTCACCAACCGCCGAATTTACGCCGAAAACGGTCGAGACTCCTGATCTGCGCACCGATCTGGTGTATCGCCTACGAATTGTCGTAACCGACGCGGACGATGCGCTACGTCAGGGAATGCCGGTAACGATAAAATTTGGCGATGAGGCACGGCATGAATGACGCCGTCATTACGCTTAAAGGGCTGACGAAAAACTTTGCTGGAATGGAAAAACCGGCCGTCGCCCCGCTCGACTGTATCGTGCATGCGGGCTACGTGACCGGGCTTGTCGGGCCGGACGGTGCGGGCAAAACCACGTTGATGCGCATGCTGGCGGGATTATTAAAACCTGATGCCGGAAGTGCTGCGGTAATTGGTTTTGACCCCATCAAAGACGACAGCGCGCTGCACGCGGTGCTGGGCTATATGCCGCAGAAATTTGGTCTGTATGAAGATTTGACCGTCATGGAGAACCTCAATCTCTATGCCGATTTGCGCAGCGTCACCGGTGAGGCGCGAGAAAAAACCTTTGCCCGACTACTGGAGTTTACCTCGCTGGGGCCATTTACCGGACGACTGGCCGGCAAACTTTCCGGCGGCATGAAGCAGAAGCTCGGGCTAGCCTGTACGCTGGTCGGCGAACCCAAAGTGTTGCTGCTGGATGAGCCAGGTGTGGGTGTCGACCCAATTTCCCGTCGCGAACTGTGGCAAATGGTCCACGAACTGGCCGGAGACGGCATGCTGATCCTCTGGAGTACGTCGTATCTGGATGAAGCAGAGCAATGCCGTGATGTGCTGCTGATGAACGAAGGCGAATTGTTATACCAGGGCGATCCTACTCAGCTTACGCAAACCATGGCTGGTCGCAGCTTCCTGATGAGCAGTCCGCAGGAAAATAACCGCCGACTGCTACAACGCGCGTTAAAACTACCGCTGGTCAGCGACGGAATGATTCAGGGGAAATCCGTCCGTTTAATCCTGAAAAAAGAGGCGACAGCTCAGCAGATCCAAAACGCTGACGGCATGCCGCAGATAACCATCAATGAAACTGCACCCCGCTTCGAAGATGCCTTTATCGATTTACTCGGCGGAGCCGGAACATCGGAATCCCCGCTGGGCGCTATCCTGCATACCGTAGAAGGCACGCCTGGCGAAACGGTGATCGAAGCCAAAGCGCTGACCAAGAAGTTTGGCGATTTTGCCGCGACCGACCACGTAGACTTTTCCGTACAGCGCGGCGAGATTTTTGGTCTGTTAGGACCCAACGGTGCCGGCAAATCCACCACCTTTAAAATGATGTGCGGCCTGCTGGTCCCCACTTCCGGCAAAGCGCTGGTGCTGGATATGGACCTGAAAGTCAGCTCCGGCAAAGCGCGTCAGCATCTGGGTTATATGGCGCAGAAATTCTCCCTGTACGGTAACCTGACGGTTGAACAAAATCTGCGCTTTTTCTCCGGCGTCTACGGCCTGCGTGGTCGGGCGCAGAAGGAGAAAATCGATCGTATGAGCGAGGCATTTGGCCTGAAGAGTATCGCTTCCCACGCCACCGACGAACTGCCGCTGGGGTTTAAGCAGCGTCTGGCGCTGGCCTGCTCGCTGATGCATGAACCCGACATTCTGTTCCTTGATGAACCCACTTCCGGGGTCGATCCCCTCACCCGTCGTGAGTTCTGGTTGCATATCAACAGCATGGTGGAAAAAGGCGTCACGGTGATGGTGACCACCCACTTTATGGACGAGGCGGAATACTGCGATCGCATCGGGTTGGTGTATCGCGGCAAACTGATTGCCAGCGGAACACCGGACGACCTGAAAGCTCAGGCTGCCGACAGCGACACTCCGGACCCGACCATGGAGCAGGCGTTCATTACGCTAATCAATGACTGGGATAAGGAGCATACGCATGAGTAACTCCGCTCTCTCCTGGCGTCGCGTACGTGCGCTGTGCGTGAAAGAAACCCGCCAGATCGTTCGCGATCCCAGCAGTTGGCTGATTGCGGTGGTGATCCCGCTGCTGCTGCTGTTTATCTTCGGCTACGGGATAAACCTCGACTCCAGCAAGCTGCGGGTCGGGATTTTGCTCGAACAGCAAAGCGAAGAGGCGCTGGATTTTACCCATACTATGACCGGTTCGCCGTATATTGACGCCACCATCAGCGATAACCGGCAGGAATTGATTGAGAAAATGCAGGCCGGGCGCATTCGTGGGCTGGTGGTGATCCCTGTGGATTTTGCCCAGCAGATGGCGCGACCTAATGACGTGGCACCGATCCAGGTGATCACCGATGGCAGCGAACCCAATACCGCCAATTTTGTGCAGGGTTATGTCGAAGGTATCTGGCAGATTTGGCAGCAACAGCGGGCGGAAGATCGTGGGGAATCGTTCGAGCCTTTGATCGACGTGCAAACACGCTACTGGTTTAACCCGGCGGCCATCAGCCAGCACTTTATTATTCCCGGGGCGGTAACCATCATCATGACGGTGATTGGCGCGATCCTCACCTCATTAGTGGTGGCGCGCGAATGGGAACGCGGAACCATGGAGGCACTGCTTTCTACCGAAGTTACCCGCGTCGAATTACTGCTGTGTAAACTGATCCCCTATTATTTCCTCGGCATGCTGGCGATGCTGCTGTGTATGCTGGTGTCGGTATTTATTCTTGGCGTGCCCTATCGCGGCTCGTTGCTAATCCTGTTTTTCATTACCAGCCTGTTTCTGCTCAGTACGCTTGGCATGGGGTTGCTTATTTCCACCATCACCCGCAACCAGTTTAACGCCGCGCAGGTCGCGCTGAACGCCGCTTTCCTGCCCTCGATTATGCTGTCAGGTTTTATCTTCCAGATAGACAGCATGCCCGCGATTATCCGGGCGGTAACCTACATTATTCCGGCGCGTTATTTCGTCAGTACCCTGCAAAGCCTGTTTCTGGCGGGAAATATTCCGGTGGTGCTGATTATTAACGTGCTGTTTTTAATCGCTTCGGCGGTGATGTTTATTGGCCTGACGTGGCTTAAAACCAAACGTCGGCTGGATTAAGGGGACGGGCATGTTTCATCGCTTATGGACATTAATTCGCAAAGAGCTGCAATCGCTATTACGCGAACCGCAGACGCGAGCCATTCTGATTTTACCGGTGCTGATTCAGGTGATCCTGTTCCCGTTCGCGGCAACGCTGGAAGTCACCAACGCCACGATCGCTATCTATAACGAAGACAACGGTAAACATTCGGTTGAGCTTACCCAGCGCTTCGCCCGCGCCAGCGCTTTTACGCATGTTCTGCTGCTGAAAAGCCCGCAGGAGATTAAGCCTACCATCGATACGCAAAAAGCCCTGCTGCTAGTGCGCTTCCCGGCCAATTTTTCGCGCAACCTGGACACCTTCCAGCAAGCTCCTATGCAGATTATCCTCGACGGGCGTAACTCCAACAGCGCGCAAATTGCCGCCAATTACCTGCAGCAAATCGTTAAGACGTATCAGCAGGAGCTGATGGACGGCAAGCTGAAACCAAACAACAGCGAGCTGGTCGTGCGTAACTGGTACAACCCGAATCTGGATTATAAATGGTTCGTGGTGCCGTCGCTGATCGCCATGATCACCACTATCGGCGTAATGATCGTCACCTCGCTCTCGGTTGCCCGTGAGCGCGAACAAGGCACGCTGGATCAGCTGCTGGTCTCCCCGCTTACCACCTGGCAGATTTTCATCGGCAAAGCAGTTCCCGCGCTGATTGTGGCCACCTTTCAGGCCACCATTGTGCTGGCAATTGGTATCTGGGCTTATGACATTCCATTTGCCGGTTCACTGGGGTTGTTCTATTTCACAATGGTAATTTACGGGCTGTCGCTGGTCGGCTTTGGTCTGCTGATTTCATCGCTGTGCGCCACCCAGCAGCAAGCGTTTATCGGCGTGTTTGTGTTTATGATGCCGGCGATTTTACTCTCGGGCTACGTCTCACCAGTCGAAAACATGCCGGTCTGGTTGCAGAATCTGACGTGGATAAACCCGATCCGCCATTTTACGGACATCACGAAACAGATTTACCTGAAGGATGCGAGTCTGCAGATTGTCTGGGGAAGTTTGTGGCCGCTGTTGGTGATAGCGGCCACAACCGGCTCAGCGGCGTATGCGATGTTTCGACGTAAGGTGATGTAGCTTTTTGTCTTTCGCCAGCAGCGAGACCACGGCGGGTCCGGCCAGGATCACCAGACCCGCCAGTGCCAGCAAGACGTTGTTTTGCAGCACGCGCGACAGTAACCACAGCACGATCATTGCGGCACCGAAATACCACGTGGTAGTCAGCTCTTCCAGCACATCAGCGACGTCACGCCAGCGTTGTTCATGGTGACGTTGCAAGGCCAGCATTAATAAAACCGTTACGCCGTAAACGACGCATAATCCCAGGCCGACGCGCACCAGCGTGCCGCTCATCCAGCCCATTACCAGCAACGCCACTACCAGTAAATGCAACACAATCTGCCAGCAACTTAGACCCGTTGCGACACGAACACGTTGTTGCCACCTCATGGCTTTTCTCCTGAAGGATTTTCAACTAATTGTTCAGAGTACCGGACTTTACGGAAAATTCCGCAACACTGCATCTTTTTGTGACGATGACTACACTATTTTATTTAGGAAGTGACGCCAACGGGAGGCTCATGAGCGGATCGGGAGTTCAATTTTCATTCAATGTGCTCACCATTAATACTCACAAAGGGTTCACCGCCTTCAACCGGCGTTTTATTTTACCTGAGCTAAGGGAGGCCGTCAGAACGGTCGGTGCAGACATTGTATGCCTGCAGGAAGTGATGGGTGCGCACGAAGCTCATTCGCTGCACATTGAGAACTGGCCGGATACCAGTCACTACGAATTTCTGGCGGACACGATGTGGAGCGACTTCGCCTACGGGCGTAACGCCGTGTACCCGCAGGGACATCACGGTAATGCTGTGCTGTCGCGGTATCCCATTGAGCATTATGAAAATCGTGATGTGTCGGTCGGCGCGAGTGAAAAGCGCGGAGTCCTTTACTGCCGAATCGTACCGCCAATGCTCTCCCACCCCATCCATGTGATGTGTGTGCACCTCGGCCTGCGTGAAGCTCACCGCCAGGCCCAGCTCGCGATGCTGGCAGACTGGGTTAACGCCCTGCCCGACGCGGAGCCGGTGGTGATTGCCGGGGATTTTAACGACTGGCGGCAAACGGCCAATCGCCCGTTGAAAGCCAAAGCTGGCCTTGACGAGATTTTTACCCGCGCCCACGGCCGCCCGGCGCGAACATTTCCGGTGCAGTTTCCCCTGCTGCGTCTGGACAGGATCTATGTGAAAAACGCGAATGCCAGTACCCCAACGACGCTGGCGCTGCGTCACTGGCGACATTTGTCCGATCATGCCCCTCTGAGTGCGGAGATTCATTTATGAAATATGGCTGGCGTGAAGGCAATCAAATTCAACTACTGGAAAACGGCGATCAATTCTACCCCGCCGTCTTTGACGCCATTGAACAGGCGCAGCAAAAAATAATCCTCGAGACCTTTATCTGGTTTGAAGATGCGGTAGGAAAACAGCTGCATGCCGCGTTGCTCGAAGCCGCCCGGCGAGGAATCAAAGCAGAGGTGCTGCTGGATGGCTACGGCTCGCCGGATCTTAGCGACAGTTTTGTCGAAGAGCTCACCGTAGCCGGCGTTGTTTTCCGCTACTACGATCCGCGTCCGCGTCTGTTCGGGATGCGCACTAATCTCTTTCGCCGTATGCATCGCAAAATTGTGGTCATTGATGATCGTGTTGCCTTTGTTGGCGGCATCAATTACTCCGCTGAACACATGTCTGATTACGGTCCGGAGGCCAAGCAGGATTACGCCGTGCGCGTTGAAGGTCCAGTCGTTGCTGACATTCTGAAATTCGTGCTGGAAAACTTGCCCGGACAGAGTGCTGTACGACGCTGGTGGCGACGTCATCACCGGGCAATCGACAATCATCGCCCCGGCGAAGCGCAGGCGCTGTTCGTCTGGCGCGATAACGAAGAACATCGTGATGATATTGAACGCCACTATCTGAAAATGCTGACCCAGGCACGGCGGGAAGTGATCATCGCCAATGCCTACTTCTTTCCCGGCTATTGCTTTCTGCATGCCCTGCGTAAAGCGGCCCGACGGGGCGTGCGGGTAAAACTCATCGTGCAGGGTGAACCGGATATGCCGATTGTGAAAGTGGGCGCCCGCCTGCTGTACAACTATCTGGTAAAAGGCGGCGTCCATGTCTATGAATACCGCCGTAAACCTCTGCATGGCAAAGTGGCGCTGATGGACGATCACTGGGCGACGGTGGGCTCCAGCAATCTTGATCCACTGAGCCTGTCACTGAATCTGGAGGCAAATCTGATTATTCATGACCGTACGTTTAATCAGACCCTGCGTGACAACCTGAACCCTATTATTGCGCAGGACTGCAAGCGGGTTGATGAATCCATGCTGCCAAAACGCACCTGGTGGAACCTGACCAAGAGCGTACTGGCCTTCCACTTTTTACGCCACTTCCCGGCGCTGGTCGGCTGGCTGCCGGCGCATACCCCGCATCTGGCCGAAGTAGAGCCGCCCGCGCAGCCTGCTCTGGAAACTCAAGACCGTATACAAACTGAGGATGCAGGAGGGAAAACCTGATGGCAAAAAGCCACCGACGCTGGCGGTTAGCGAAAAAGATCCTCACATGGCTGTTTTTTATTGCGGTGATCGTGCTGCTGGTTGTTTATGCCAGCAAGGTCAACTGGCAGGAAGTGTGGACGGTAATTCGCGATTACAATCGGATCGCCCTGCTCAGCGCCGTGGGGTTGGTGATCGTCAGTTATTTACTTTACGGCTGTTATGATCTGCTCGGGCGCTACTACTGCGGCCACAAACTGGCAAAACGCCAGGTCATGCTGGTGTCGTTTATCTGTTACGCCTTCAACCTGACATTGAGCACCTGGGTGGGTGGTATAGGGATGCGTTATCGCCTTTACTCGCGCCTCGGATTGCCGGGGGGCACAATAACGCGGATTTTTTCGCTGAGTATTACCACTAACTGGCTGGGCTATATTCTGCTGGGCGGTTTTATATTTACCTTCGGCGTCGTCGAACTGCCCGCACACTGGTATATCGATGAAGGCACATTGCGCATCTTAGGCATTGCGCTGCTGCTGATTATTGTTGTTTATCTGTGGTTTTGCGCCTTCGCTAAACATCGTCACATCACCATCAAGGGCCAAAAACTGGTGCTGCCCTCCTGGAAATTTGCCCTCGCGCAAATGACGATATCCAGTGCGAACTGGATGGTAATGGGGGCGATTATCTGGTTGTTGCTCGGTCAGAATATCGATTATTTCTTCGTGCTGGGCGTGCTGCTGGTGAGCAGTATTGCCGGCGTAATCGTGCATATTCCCGCGGGGATCGGCGTGCTGGAAGCGGTGTTTATGGCGCTGCTGGCAGGAGAGGACACGTCTCAGGGAACAATCATTGCTGCCCTGCTCGCGTATCGCGTGTTGTACTATTTTATTCCGCTGCTTCTGGCTCTGGTGTGTTATTTGTTGCTGGAGAGTCGGGCAAAAAAGTTGCGGGTAAAAAACGAGAAGGCGATGGCGAAATGATAGTATATATAGTGCCGGATAAGGCTTAACGCTTTATCCGGCCTACTTTTGATACCAAGCGGTAGGCCGGATAAGCGCAGCGCCATCCGGCAACAGAGAATTAACGACGATTGCCGAAAATACGCAGCAGCATCAGGAACAGGTTGATGAAGTCCAGATACAGCGTTAAGGCCCCAAGAATCGCGTATTTACGCAGATTGGAGCTGTCGCGCAGGTCAATCTGCTCACCGATATTTTTCAACTTCTGCGTGTCATAGGCGGTCAGACCAACAAACACAATCACCCCGATATAGGTCACCGCCCACATCAGCGCTTCGCTCTTCAGCCAAAAGTTAACCAGTGAGGCCAGCACAATACCGATCAGCGCCATAAACAGCATATTGCCGAAGCCGCTCAGATCACGTTTGGTGGTGTAGCCATACAAACTCATGATCCCGAACATCCCTCCGGTAACCACGAAGGTGCTGGCGATAGACGAGTAGGTATAGACGATAAAAATGCTTGATAGCGTCAGCCCGGTTAATGCCGAATAGAGCATAAACAGCGTGGTCGCCATACCCGCGCTCAGCCTTTGCACCATGCCGGACAGGACGAACACCAGCGCCAGTTGAGCGATGATCAGGCCAAAGAAGGTGATTTTGCTGGAGAAGACAAACATCATCACCGCGGGCGTATTTGCCGCATACCAGGCGATAAACGCCGTCAGCAACAGTCCGCAGGTCATCCAGCCGTATACCTGCGCCATATACGTTTGCAGGCCGGAACGGGCCTGTACAATAGAATCGGATCGTGGGAATCGGTCCATGACAATCTCCTGAATCAGTATGAGCCTACAACAATTGTACTCTACCAGCGTTTTGCTGCTAGCTTATCGCTGTCGCGGGCATCAACCCAGCGCTCACCTTCCGGCGTGGCCTCGCGCTTCCAGAACGGCGCGCGGGTTTTCAGGTAATCCATAATGAACTGCCCGGCATCAAACGCGCTGCTGCGATGCGCACTGGTCACGCCAACAAACACGATTTCGTCACCCGGCCACAGTTCGCCAATGCGATGAATCACCGTCACCCGACCCAGCGGCCAGCGCAAACGCGCTTCGTCGACAATCTCCGCTAGCGCTTTTTCGGTCATTCCCGGATAGTGTTCCAGCGTTAACGCCTTAACGCTGTCACCGAGATTGTGATTGCGCACTTTACCGGTGAAAGTGACTACCGCGCCGTCTTCATCGCGCTCTGCCAGCCAGGGATACTCATCCCCGACGCGAAACGGCGCAGGGCCAACAACAATTCGCGTTTCCGCCATCTTAGCCTCCGGTTACCGGTGGGAAGAAAGCCACTTCGTCACCTGAGTTAAGGGGATGGTCAAAATCGACCAGCGTCTGGTTTACCGCCGCCAGCAGCTTGCCGTCTTCCAGCGCCAACGCCCAGCGATCGCTTTTTGCGGCAAGATGCTTGCGCAGCGCTTCTACCGTTGCAAACTCGGCGGCAACCTCTAACGCATCGGTGTTTACCAGTTCGCGTACCTGAGCAAAGAAGAGAACCTTAATCATGCGCATCTACCTTAAAATCTCCGGACTTGCCGCCGCTTTTTGCCAGCAGACGCACCGGACCAATCACCATATCCTTTTGCACCGCTTTGCACATATCGTAGATGGTCAACGCCGCCACGGAGGCCGCCGTTAACGCTTCCATTTCAACGCCGGTTTTACCGGTCAGGCGACACAGCGTTTCAATCCGTACGCGGTTGTGCTCCGGTTCAGCGTGAAGATTGACTTCCACCTTACTCAGCATCAGCGGATGGCACAGCGGGATAAGATCCCAGGTACGTTTGGCGGCCTGAATACCCGCAATACGCGCCGTGGCGAATACATCACCTTTATGGTGGCTGCCATCGATAATCATCGCCAGCGTTTCGCTACGCATAGTCACGAATGCTTCAGCACGCGCCTCGCGTACAGTTTCCGCTTTGGCGGAGACATCCACCATATGCGCTTCGCCAGCGGCGTTAATATGAGTCAGTTGCGACATACTTATTTCTTCAAATGTGGGTGGAAATTACACGGACGCGTACGGGCATCAAGCTGCGGCGCAATGATATTTTCCCAGGCGGTACGACACGCTTTGGTCGAACCCGGCATGGCGAAAATCAGCGTTTTATTGGCCACTCCGGCAATCGCGCGGGATTGCAGCGTCGCGGTGCCAATCTCTTCAAACGACAGCATACGGAAGACTTCGCCAAACCCTTCAACTTCTCTGTCAAACAGCGGTTGCAGCGCTTCCGGCGCCTGGTCCCCTTCGGTTAACCCGGTACCGCCGGTAATGAGCACTACCTGTACATCATCACTGGCAATCCAGGCAGAAACCTGGGCGCGGATGGCGTAACGGTTTTCTTTGACAATCGCCTTATCGACAATCTGATGACCCGCTTCTTGCGCCGAGTCACGCAGATAATGGCCGGAGGTGTCATCTTCTTCGCCGCGACGGTTGGAAACAGTAAGAATAGCAATGCGTGTCGGGATAAATTCAGCGCTTACCTGACTCATGAAAAACTCCTTTTAGCGATCAGCCGCCAATGTAAGATAAGTTTTGCGTAATACCGGTATTGTTCTGATGCAGGAAATGGGTCTGCTTTTTCTCCAGCAGCGCGGCTGAAATACGTTCTTCCAGCGCCGGCTGCTGAGCGTCATCTTCCAGCAAATCACGCAGGCTTACGCCGCCTTCACCAAATAAACACAGATGAAGCTTGCCAACAGAGGAAACGCGCAGACGATTACAGGTGGCGCAGAAGTCTTTCTCATAAGGCATGATCAGACCAATTTCACCAACATAATCAGGATGACAGAAAACCTGAGCCGGGCCGTCGCTGCGCTGTCGGATCTGGTGGATCCAGCCGCGACGCAATAGCTCATCGCGAAGTACCTGTCCGGAGATATGGTGTTTACGGAAGAGAGAGCTGCCCTCGCCCGTTTCCATCAGTTCAATAAAACGCAGTTGGATTGGCCGAGGTTGGATCCACGCAAGGAAGGTGTCCAGCTGATGATGGTTTACATCGCGCATCAGCACGGTGTTGACTTTCACTTTTTCAAAACCCGCATCAAAGGCGGCGTCAATGCCTGCCATCACCTGTTGAAACTTGTCCTGCCCGGTAATGGCATGAAACTGACGGGCATCCAGGCTGTCGACGCTGACGTTGAGCGCGGTCAGTCCGGCATCGCGCCAGGCAGCAGCATCGCGAGCCAGACAATAACCATTGGTGGTTACCGCAATCTGACGGATGGCGTCGTTTTCGCGCACGGCGGCGATAATGTCAGTAAAGTCGCGACGCAGTGAAGGTTCGCCCCCTGTCAGACGCACTTTTTCCGTTCCCAGACTGGCGAACGCGCGCGTGACACGGCTAATTTCATCAACGGTCAGAAAGCCGTTATTGGTGACCCCACCGGGCTTATAGCCATCCGGCAGGCAGTAGGTGCAACGAAAGTTACACACATCGGTAATCGACAAACGTAAGTAGTAAAACTTACGTGCGAAAGCATCGGTAAGTTGAGAGCCCATGTACACCTTTCCAAATACGGGAGACGTAGTCATTTCTTCCTGCGCCCTGGTGACAAACTTTTTCAAGTCTTGTCACGGCCAAAGCACCGTATCATTTGACCCAGGTGCAGAGGCTAGAGTGTTTATACTCGTCATACTTCGTGTTGCAGATGCGTTGGCTTCCGGCAACTCAAATTATTAAGAGTACTTAGTGGTTATGCCGATACTAGCGTGTAAATGACGCTTTTGCCATGTACACTTTCGCTATATAAATACATACATAACGACATGATCGTGCAATTTCGCTACAGAATAAGCAAAAATCACAGTTTTGCATTGATATACATCATCTTGCCATCAGGTGGATCTCGCCAGAAAGGAGTAGACCGCAGAAAAAAATTACGGCAGATGCCGACTGGATAATTGCTGAAAACACGCTATTTACGTTACTGTAACGCCGATCAATTGATATCAGGAAAATATATGCGCACTCGCACGCTGGCAGATCTGGACCGCGTTGTCGCTCTCGGCGGAGGGCATGGATTAGGACGCGTTCTCTCCTCACTTTCCCCTCTAGGCTCACGCCTGACGGGTATCGTCACCACCACGGATAACGGCGGCTCGACAGGCCGTATTCGTCGCTCTGAAGGCGGGATAGCCTGGGGAGACATGCGTAACTGTCTCAACCAGTTAATAACCCAGCCCAGCGTCGCATCCGCTATGTTTGAGTATCGTTTTGGCGGGAATGGCGAACTTTCCGGGCATAACCTCGGAAATCTGATGTTAAAGGCGCTCGATCACCTCAGCGTGCGGCCTCTGGAAGCCATCAATTTAATTCGTAACCTGCTGAAAGTCGATGCGCATTTAATTCCGATGTCGGAGCTGCCGGTGGATTTGATGGCTATCGACGATCAGGGGCATGAAGTCTATGGCGAAGTGAATATCGATCAGCTTACTATCCCGCCTCAGGAGCTAATGCTATCGCCAAAAGTCCCCACCACGCGGGAAGCAGTAGAGGCTATCGCCGAAGCGGATTTGATTCTGATAGGACCAGGCAGTTTTTACACCAGCCTGATGCCGATCCTGTTGCTAGACGAGCTGGCGCAGGCGTTACGTCGCACACCGGCCCCGATGGTCTATATAGGCAATCTTGGGCGCGAATTAAGCCTGCCAGCAGCCAGCCTGACGCTTAGCGATAAGCTGGCCATTATTGAACAGTACGTCGGGAAGAAAGTGATTGATGCGGTAGTAGTGGGTCCGAAAGTGGATGCTTCCGTCGTTACCGACCGCGTTGTCATTCAGGAAGTGCTGGAAGCCAGCGATATTCCCTACCGCCATGACCGCCAGCTATTGCATAGTGCGCTGGAGAAAGCGGTGCAGGCGCTAGGCTAAACGGATTTACCTGATGCGCGGCGCTTATCAGGCCTACCAAACGCTCCGCTCCGACATCCGACCTACGGACGCGATCTTTGCCGTAGGCCGGATAAGGGGTTTACCCCGCATCCGGCACACTCTTACGATGCTGCGATAAACAACTCGCGCAGTTGATGCAACTGGTCGCGGATCGTCGCTGCCTCTTCAAATTCAAGATTCTGCGCATGCTGCATCATCTGCCCTTCCAGCTCGTGAATCTTCTGCTGCAGCGCTTTTGGCGTCATATCCAGTTCCACAACTTCAGACTTCGCGCCTGCACGTGACTTCCCTTTGCCTTTCGCCTTGGTCTTCGCAATATTCTGACCCAGCGCCAGAATATCGACCACTTTCTTATTCAGGCCCTGCGGCGTAATACCGTGCTCTTCGTTGTAGAGTTGCTGCTTCTCACGACGACGTTCGGTTTCACCAATCGCTTTAGCCATTGAGGCGGTAATTTTATCGCCGTAGAGAATAGCCTTACCGTTGATGTTACGCGCCGCACGACCGATGGTCTGGATAAGCGAACGTTCAGAACGCAGGAACCCTTCTTTGTCTGCGTCCAGAATCGCCACCAGGGAGACCTCAGGCATGTCCAGACCTTCACGTAACAGGTTGATACCCACCAGCACGTCAAACTCGCCCAGACGCAGGTCACGAATGATTTCCATGCGTTCCACAGTATCGATGTCAGAGTGCAGATAACGCACCCGCTCGCCATGTTCTTCGAGGTATTCTGTGAGGTCTTCTGCCATCCGTTTGGTCAGCGTGGTGACCAGCACACGTTCGTTAATCGCCGCACGGGTGCGGATCTCCGACAGCAGATCGTCAACCTGCGTCGCCACCGGACGCACCTCAATGACCGGATCCAGCAGGCCGGTCGGTCGTACCACCTGATCGACCACTTCATCACCGGATTTCTCCAGCTCATAGTTGCCCGGCGTCGCCGAAACGTAGATAGTTTGCGGAGCCAGCGCCTCGAACTCTTCAAATTTGAGCGGACGGTTATCCAGCGCCGACGGCAGACGGAATCCGTATTCGACCAGGGTTTCTTTACGCGCCCGATCGCCGCGATACATGCCGCCAATTTGCGGGATAGTCACGTGGGATTCATCCACCACCAGCAGGCCATCGGCAGGCAGGTAATCAAACAGCGTCGGCGGCGGCTCGCCAGGGCCGCGCCCGGACAGATAGCGGGAGTAGTTTTCAATCCCCGAGCAGTAACCCAGCTCATTCATCATTTCCAAATCGAACTGGGTACGCTGACTTAAGCGCTGTTCTTCCAGCAGTTTGTTATTTGCCAACAGGACTTTACGTCGCTCTGCCAGCTCAACTTTGATTTCTTCCATCGCCTGCACGATACGTTCTCGCGGCGTCACGTAGTGCGTTTTAGGATAGATGGTGTAGCGCGAAATTGTGGATTCGACCTGTCCGGTCAGCGGGTCAAACAGCGATAAACGTTCAACCTCTTCATCAAACAGTTCCACGCGCAGCGCGATGTCATCGGATTCTGCCGGGAAAATGTCGATCACTTCACCGCGCACGCGGAAGGTCCCGCGCTGGAATGCCTGATCGTTGCGGGTATATTGCAGCTCCGCCAGACGACGCAGGATCGCACGCTGGTCGATAATCATCCCCACCGTCAGGTGCAGCATCATTTTCAGGTACAGATCCGGGTCACCCAGACCATAAATCGCGGAAACCGACGCCACGACAACGACATCGCGACGTTCCAGCAGCGCTTTGGTTGCCGACAGACGCATCTGCTCAATATGTTCGTTGACCGAAGCATCTTTCTCGATGAAGGTGTCAGAACTGGGTACGTAGGCTTCCGGCTGATAATAGTCGTAGTAAGAGACAAAATACTCCACCGCATTATCCGGGAAGAACTCTTTCATCTCACCGTACAGCTGAGCAGCAAGTGTCTTATTGGGGGCCAGCACCATGGTAGGACGCTGCAAGTCCGCAATCACGTTAGCGATGGTGAATGTTTTCCCCGACCCTGTCACCCCCAGTAGCGTCTGATGCGCCAGACCATCCTCCAGACCTTCTTCCAGGCGACGAATCGCCTCAGGCTGATCGCCAGAGGGTTTAAAAGCGGAATTTAGTTTGAACGGTTTACTCATGAGCAGCTACCTGAAGCAATGGGCGGGCAGGTGTGTAATTTTACTCGCAGCAGTATATTTTGCCAGTAAAATATACTGGATGAAAAAACAGTAACGCGCCAGAATATTTCTGTTACCCCAGCAAAATGGCCGTGACTACAGGCTAAAATTTGTCCGCAGGCAAGATAAAACACCAGCAAAAATGTGTTATCCCCAAACCAATGACTTTTTTAACATTTGTCAAGCTACTCGATGAAAGTTTTGTGGCAACGCATGACACTTCTGCGACAGCCATTGCATTTATCTAACATCCTGTAATTTAATGATTATTATCTCGAGCCGTCTTTCGCATCAATTTAGTCGCAGGCCGCGTCTTCTCTCGCTTACATTGTGTTTTCTAACCCTAATACACAAGGTTATCCACAGGAATAGTGGATAACTGCCTCCAGCCCGTATGGACTGTAGCCTGGCAAAAACGTCCTGATGGTCTTTTCTGGTGGGATAAAAAAAAATTATCGCTATTTTTTGATATTTATCAGCTAACGAAGCGACCTCGGATGGCCGAGATCTTGCTCGCATTTTCATCATTTTCCTGCCTGCACCATCACGACACCACCAGGCACTGCCAATGTGCACAAAAGAACGTCAGGAATGCGGTCAGTAAGAATTTAGCGCCAGCGTTGCACGCCATCCTGCTGTATTTTTCCCCAATTCCGCTTCTGGCAAGAGATTTGCAGTTTTCTCCCGACCACCATTCCGCGAGGCGGATATCATCATGAGGGAGAAATCTATGTTGAGTCTTCGTGCAGTGAATCACTATTACGGTAATCAACACTCGCTTTGGGATGTCGATCTCGACCTGTTGCCCGGTAAATGTACCGCCGTGCTGGGTCTTCCAGGGATGGGAAAGACTACGCTTGCCAATTGCATCATCGGCAATTTACCGATTGAGAGCGGAACCATGTTCTGGCATCAGGCTGGCGCACCACCTTGCGATCTGCTTCAGATTCCGGCGGCAAAGCGCATTGCACTAGGTATTAACTGTGTATCACAGGAGCGGCGAATTTTTTCGCAGTTGACGGTAGAGGAAAATCTGCACATTGCGCGCCAGGCGGTTGAGGAAAGCGAAGCAATGAACAGCAGCGATATTTACCGCCTGTTTCCACAGCTGTTTGTACTGCGTCAGGCCAAAGGGGTAGCATTGTCGGAGGAAAATCAGCACCAGCTTGCACTCGCCAGCGCGTTGGTCACTCGCCCGCGTCTGCTGATCCTCGATGAGCCCACACGAGGAACAGGCCAGGCGTATATCCACAAACTGGGGAATCTGATTGTGAGGCTAAGCCAGGAGCTTGGCATCACCATTATGCTCGCGGAGCAGAGCCTGCCGTTCATTCGTCGGGTCGCCGACTGCTATTGCTTGTTACATCGTGGCCGCAACGTGGCTCAAGGGCAAATAACACAATTCAGCGACCCGCTAATCAACGACTGGTGGATGCCAGAGACAAAACGCTAAGATCGATATAACGACCTGTCGATGCTTGCTCCGGCTCTTCTGCCAGCCAGGGAATTTCCCCCAGCAGCGGAGCCGCAAGCGCACGCTTTAGCGTCGCCATATATTCAGCATGACGCTTGCCGGGGGGCGTCACATCATTGGCAACCCATCCGGCGAGCGTCAGCCCGGCCTGCTGCACCGCCAGGGCGGTCAAAATGGCATGATTGATACAACCGAGCTTAACGCCAACCACCAGAATCACCGGCAGTTGTTCCTCTTTTACCCAGTCAGAAAAACTCAGCGTTGGCGAAAGCGGCGTAAACCATCCGCCTGCACCTTCCACCAATACCCAGTCAGCCTGTTCTTCAAGCAGGCGTAAACCCGCAGACATCACGGAGGCCTGAATGGGGCGCCCTTCGTCAGCACTGATGATATGCGGTGAGGTAGGTTCCGCGAAGGTATACGGATTGATGGCTGCATAATCCACGGCTACAACGCTGTTGCGCTGTAGCGCCAGCGCATCACTGTTTCGCAGACCTTCATCCGTCATTTCACTGCCTGACGCCACCGGCTTATAGCCGACGGTTCGCAATCCCAACTGTCCCGCCGCCTGAAGCAACGCACAGCTGGCGATAGTTTTACCTACTTCAGTGTCCGTCCCGGTGACAAAATACGTGTTAGTCACGTTGAATCACTCCCAAAAAAAGATGATAGGTCAGCGGATATTTCCCCTGCTGACAGGGCCAGGCGAGCTGTAGCTGACGCAGTTGCGAGCGGGTCAGCACACGCTGCTCGCGTCCATCATGCAAATGCGTCGCACCAATACCCTTCAACGAGCGCATGGCGCTCAGCGCATCGTCAAACCACAGCGTGACGGCATGAGACTGGTATTCAACGTCCCAGCCGCACAGCGCGTTTTCCAGTTGCTCCACGGGCAAAAAACGGTTGGCATGCTCCCGGTCATCAACTGTTCGCCACGCCTGACGAAGTTCCGGCATCGAACCTTGCGCCAGGGTACTAAACGCCACCGTTCCGCCAGGACGCACCACCCGGTATAGCTCGCTTAACGCACCGCGTAGGTCGCTGCACCACTGCACGGCCAGATTGCTCCAGGCCAGGTCGAAAGTGGCAGCGGCCTGCGGAATGGCTTCGATATCCGCCAGCAGATAGTGATGGGCAACATCGTGACGCTGCGCTTCAGCCAGCATTTGCGCCGAAAGATCCAACGCACAGACCTCACCCCCCTGCTCCCTCCAGTAGCGACTCATACGCCCAGGCCCACAGCCCGCGTCCAAAACCCGTGAGAACGCCCGGCCATCGAGTTGTGCCAGTAACGCATCGGCACTCTGACGTTGTAGCTCTGCGTGTTGCTCATAGTGGGTGGCAGCGCGGCCAAACGCGGCGGCAATCGCCTGTTTATTGACCTGCGCCATGCAACACCTCCAGTAGACGATCGATATCCTGCACCTCATGCGCCTGGGTCAGCGTCAGCCGTAATCTGGCCGTACCAATGGGCACCGTTGGTGGGCGAATTGCCGTAACCCAGCATCCCTGTTGCCGTAATGTCTGTGCCAGTTGCAGGGCTTTATGATTGTCGCCAACGATCAGCGGTTGAATAGCGCTGTCTGAATGCGCCAGCGTCAAATCCGTAGTATTCACCCCAGCGCGAAAACGCTGGATCAGCATCGCTAACTTTTCCCGGCGTTCATCGCCTTCACGGCTGCGGATCACCGCCAGCGCAGCGCGTAAAGCCTGCGCCTGCGCCGGAGGCATGCTGGTGCTGTAGATCAGATGGCGGGCAAACTGCAGCAGATAGTCGGCCACGCTATCAGAACACAGGATCGCCGCACCGCTGACGCCAAACCCTTTGCCAAACGTCACTACGAGCAGCTCAGGTTTCACCTGTTGTCGAGAGCACGAACCGCGCCCTTCCTCACCGCTTACGCCAATCCCATGCGCATCATCCACCAGCAGCCACGCGCCCTGCCGTTTCGCCACCGCGTGGATTTCTGCCAGCGGCGCACTATCGCCATCCATGCTGAATACGCCTTCAGTGACCACCAGCTGCTGCCCCGGACAGGGGGAAGTCAGCAGACGCTCCAGGTGTTGCGGATCGTTATGGGTAAAGCGACGTAAAACAGCAGGGCTAAGGCTGGCGGCCTCCAACAGCGAGGCATGGCTAAGCCTGTCGGCGACAATGCGATCGTCTTTTTCCATCAATGCGGCTATCACTGCCTGATTAGCGGCAAAACCGGAGATGAACAACAGCGCCCGGGAATAGCCGAGCCACTGCGCCAGCTCTTCTTCCAGCGCCTGATGCGCAACGGAATAACCGCTGACATGGCCCGAGCCGCCACTGCCGACGCCAAAATGCTCAGCGCCCTGCTGCCACGCGCAGATAATTTGCGGATGGTGGCTTAAGCCGAGATAGTCGTTGCTGGAGAAATTCAGATACTGACGACCGCTAGCCTGTAACCAGCGACCAGCACCCTGTGTCACTGCATAGCGCCGACGCCACGCATCAGCACGACGACGCGCCGTTAGCGCATCGTCTATTTTTTGCTGCCAGGTCATACGGTTGCCGCGTTGTAGTAATCGTCGGTATCCGGGGTACGCAGCGCCTGCTCCAGACGTTGTTGCTGTTCGTTATCACCCGCCAGTACCGCCGTTTGCTGCGGGTTAAGACCCAGCTTACGGAACAACAATAAATCTTTATCTTCGTTCGGGTTCGGCGTGGTCAGCAGTTTGCATCCGTAGAAAATCGAGTTGGCCCCGGCCATAAAGCACATTGCCTGGGTTTGTTCGTTCATCTGCTCGCGCCCGGCAGAAAGACGTACGTATGAGGTCGGCATCATGATACGCGCGACGGCGATAGTACGAATAAAATCAAAAGCATCTACGTCGTCGTTATCGGCAAGCGGCGTGCCCTTCACTTTCACCAACATGTTGATCGGCACGCTTTCCGGCGGCGTCGGCAGATTCGCTAATTGCAGCAGCAGACCCGCGCGGTCGGTCACTGTTTCACCCAGCCCCACAATCCCGCCGGAGCAAACTTTAATGCCCGCCTCACGCACTTTATCCAGCGTATCCAGGCGCTCCTGATACGAACGGGTGGTAATGATATTGCCGTAAAATTCCGGCGAGGTGTCGAGGTTGTGGTTGTAGTAGTCCAGACCCGCATTGGCCAGGCGCTGGGCCTGAGATTCGTCCAGCGTGCCCAGCGTCATACAGGCTTCCAGCCCCAGTTCTTTCACGCCCTGAACCATTTGTTCCAGGTACGGCATATCGCGTTCGTGAGGGTTCTTCCACGCCGCGCCCATGCAAAACCGCGTTGAACCGGCTTGTTTCGCCTTACGGGCAGAGTCCAGAACCTGTTCAACTTCCATCAAACGTTCCGTTTCCAGTCCGGTTTTATAGCGGGAACTTTGCGGGCAGTATTTGCAGTCTTCCGGGCAAGCACCGGTCTTAATCGACAGCAGCGTACTAACTTGTACCTGCCGCGGATCGAAATGCTGACGATGAACCTGCTGCGCTTCAAACAACAGATCCAGCAGCGGTTTTTCAAATAATTCGGTGACTTGCGACATTGTCCAGCGAGAAGAATGAGCCATATTGGTATACGTTTCGTTGTTAGTTTGGTGTAGACTTGTAAACCTAAATCTTTTTAATTTGGTTTACAAGTCGATTATGACAACGGACGATCTTGCGTTTGACCAACGCCATATCTGGCACCCTTACACCTCCATGACCTCCCCGCTACCGGTTTATCCGGTGGCCAGTGCCGAAGGTTGTGAACTGATATTAGCCAGCGGTGAGAAGCTGGTTGACGGCATGTCATCCTGGTGGGCGGCGATCCACGGTTACAATCACCCGCAGCTGAATGCCGCGATGAAAACACAGATTGATGCCATGTCGCACGTGATGTTTGGCGGCATTACCCATGCCCCGGCTATTGCGCTGTGTCGCCAGTTGGTGGCGATGACGCCCGAGGCGCTGGAGTGCGTTTTTCTCGCGGATTCTGGTTCGGTCGCCGTGGAAGTCGCGATGAAAATGGCGCTGCAATACTGGCAGGCCAAAGGTGAATCCCGTCAGCGTTTCCTGACATTTCGTAACGGTTATCACGGCGATACTTTCGGCGCGATGTCGGTCTGCGATCCTGACAACTCGATGCACAGTCTGTGGAAGGGTTATCTGCCTGATAACCTGTTTGCGCCCGCTCCGCAAAGCCGGATGGGCGGCGAATGGGCCGAACTGGATATGGTGCCTTTTGCCCGTCTGATGGCCGCACATCGCCACGAAATTGCGGCAGTGATCCTTGAACCGATTGTGCAAGGCGCTGGCGGCATGCGCATGTACCATCCTGAGTGGTTAAAGCGCATCCGTAAGATGTGTGACCGGGAAGGCATTTTGCTGATTGCCGATGAAATCGCCACCGGATTTGGTCGCACGGGCAAGCTGTTTGCCTGTGAGCATGCCGATATCACTCCGGACATTTTGTGCCTTGGAAAAGCGTTAACCGGCGGAACGATGACCCTTTCCGCCACCCTGACCACGCGCCTGGTTGCGGAAACCATCAGTAACGGTGAAGCCGGATGTTTTATGCACGGCCCGACTTTCATGGGTAATCCACTGGCCTGCGCCGTCGCCTCTGCCAGCCTGTCGCTGCTCGAAACCGCCGAATGGCGCTCGCAGGTCGCGGCCATTGAAGCGCAGTTGCGTGAAGAACTCGCCCCGGCGGCAGATTCCCGTTGGGTCGCCGACGTACGCGTGCTTGGTGCCATCGGCGTGATAGAAACCACGCATCCGGTGAATATGGCCGCGTTACAGAAGTTCTTTGTCGAACAGGGCGTGTGGGTAAGACCGTTTGGTAAGCTCATTTATCTGATGCCGCCGTACATCATCAAGCCCGAACAACTGCGTCGTCTGACCCAGGCCGTCAATGAGGCTGTGCGCAATGCAACATTTTTTAGCGATTAATCGGCGGTAAGCTCTACGGTTTCTGGCTACACTTTTTGGCTAACGAGAGGAGTCAGCATGAAACTAATCAGTAACGATCTGCGCGATGGCGAAAAGCTTCCTCATCGCCACGTCTTTAACGGCATGGGATATGACGGGGATAATATTTCCCCGCATCTGGCATGGGATGATGTGCCCGCCGGGACTAAAAGCTTTGTCGTGACCTGTTACGATCCTGATGCGCCAACCGGCTCCGGCTGGTGGCACTGGGTGGTGGTTAACCTGCCTGCAGATACCCGGGTTTTACCACAAGGTTACGGCTCGGGGCTGGTTGCGTTGCCGGAAGGCGTGCTGCAAACACGCACGGATTTTGGTAAAGCCGGTTATGGTGGCGCTGCGCCGCCGAAGGGGGAAACCCACCGCTATATCTTTACAGTTCACGCACTGGATGTGGAGCGTATTGATGTCGATGAGGACGCCAGCGGCGCGATGGTTGGATTTAACGTCCATTTCCACTCGCTCGCCAGCGCTTCTATTACCGCAATATTTAGCTAAGTTCTGTTGTGCCGGATGTCGGCTTAGCCTCATCCGGCGTACAAAGCAGACCGTAAGCCTGATAAGACGCGTCAGCGTCGCCATCAGGCAATTTTCTACAGAAATTCAGGCAGCAATTTCAGCAACGTTCCTTGCGCTAACAGTTCGGTCGCGCACTCGATATCCGGTGCGAAAAAGCGATCCTGCGTGTAATGAGCAACCTGCTCGCGTAAAGCCTGGCGCGCCTGCTCCAGCAGCGGGCTTGAGGTTAACCCTTCACGCAGGTCAATCCCCTGACACGCCGCCAGCCACTCTACGGCAATCACGCCGCGCGTATTTGCTGCCATCTCCCACAGTCTGCGCCCCGCCGCCGGAGCCATAGATACGTGATCTTCCTGGTTGGCGGACGTCGGTAAACTGTCTACGCTATGCGGATGCGCCAGCGCTTTGTTCTCACTCGCCAGCGCGGCAGCCGTGACTTGAGCAATCATAAAGCCGGAGTTCACCCCACCGTTTTTCACCAAAAACGGCGGCAGTTGCGACATGTGTTTATCCATCATTAACGCAATGCGTCGCTCCGATAACGAGCCGATTTCCGCAATCGCCAGCGCCAGATTATCTGCTGCCATCGCCACCGGTTCAGCATGGAAGTTGCCACCAGATATGACATCCCCCTCTTCGGCAAATACCAGCGGGTTGTCGGAAACCGCATTGGCTTCCACCAGCAGAACATCCATCACCTGGCGCATTTGCGTCAGACATGCCCCCATCACCTGTGGCTGACAGCGCAGAGAATACGGATCCTGCACTTTCTCACAGTTATGATGCGACTGCGAAAGCGCGCTGGTGTCGGTCAATACGTGACGATACAGCGTTGCGGCATCAATCTGCCCACGCTGCCCTCGCGCGGCGTGAATACGGGCGTCAAACGGACGACGGGAACCCAGCACGGCTTCGGTGGTCAGCGCCCCGCACACCGTTGCAGACGCAAACAGTTCCTGAGCTTCAATTAGCCCGCGCAGCGCAAAGGCCGTCGAAGCCTGGGTGCCGTTGAGCAACGCCAGCCCTTCTTTTGCCTCCAGCGTTATCGGCTCCAGCCCGGCCTTTTTCAGCGCTTCGGTCGCCGGGAGCCATTCACCCTGCCAGCGCGCCTTCCCTTCTCCCAACAGCGTCAAAGACATATGCGCCAGTGGCGCCAGGTCACCCGATGCCCCCACGGAGCCTTTCGCCGGGATCAGCGGATATACCTCGGCATTCACCAGCGCAATCAGCGCTTCAATCACGCTCAGGCGAATACCGGAAAAACCGCGCGCCAGGCTGTTGATTTTCAGCACCATAATCAGACGCACCATCGCGTCGTCCAGCGCCTCGCCGACACCTGCCGCATGGGAAAGCACCAGCGAACGCTGCAAATTCTGCAAATCTTCCGTGGCGATACGGGTCTGGGCCAGCAGGCCAAAGCCGGTATTAATGCCATACGCCGTACGGCCTTCAGCGACAATATTATTGACGCAGGCGACGCTGGCGTTAATAGCATCGATCGCCCCGGCATCCAGACTCAGTTTGACCGGCTGCTGCCAGATTTCACGTAGCTGGATAAAACTCAGATGGCCCGGCGTGAGTGTCATGGTGTTCATATCAGCGTTTCTCCTGCGTCGCGGCAACCATCGGCAAATTTAGCCCTTCTTCGACGGCGCATTCCACCGCAATGTCATATCCGGCGTCGGCGTGACGCATCACCCCGGTCGCCGGATCGTTATGTAAGACCCGGGCGATACGCGCCGCGGCTTCATCGGTGCCATCGCAAACAATCACCATCCCGGCATGCTGAGAGAAGCCCATACCGACCCCGCCACCGTGATGCAGCGACACCCAGGTCGCGCCGCTGGCGGTGTTAAGCAGCGCGTTCAGCAGCGGCCAGTCGGATACGGCGTCTGAACCGTCGCGCATAGCTTCAGTTTCGCGGTTCGGGCTGGCAACAGAACCGGAGTCCAGATGGTCACGGCCAATAACAATTGGCGCGGATACTTCACCGCTGCGCACCATTTCATTAAACGCCAGCCCTAGTTTCTGACGCCACTCCAGGCCGACCCAGCAGATACGCGCCGGTAAACCCTGGAAATTAATCCGCTCACGCGCCATATCCAGCCAGTGATGAAGGTGCTTATCATCTGCCACGATCTCTTTCACTTTGGCATCTGTTTTATAAATATCCTGCGAATCGCCGGACAGCGCCACCCAACGGAACGGGCCAATGCCGCGACAGAACAACGGTCGAATATAAGCAGGTACGAAGCCGGGGAAATCAAAGGCATTTTCCACGCCCATCTCTTTGGCCATCTGGCGAATGTTGTTGCCGTAATCAAACGTTGGCACGCCCATTTTGCTAAACGCCAGCATCGCCTCAACGTGCGTTGCCATTGAACGTTTCGCCGCCTGCACCGTGCCCTGCGGATCGGACACCGCTTTTGCCTGATACTCTTCCCAGCTCCAGCCAGACGGCAGATAACCATGCAGCGGATCGTGGGCGCTGGTCTGGTCGGTGACCATATCCGGGCGCACACCGCGCTTCACCAGTTCCGGCACAACGTCGGCGGCGTTCGCACACAGCGCAATGGAGACCGCTTTACCCTCGCGAGTGTATTTGTCGAGACGCGCCAGCGCATCGTCAAGCGATGTCGCCTGCTCGTCCACGTAACGGGTACGCAGACGGAAATCGATTCGGCTTTGCTGGCATTCAATGTTCAGCGAACACGCCCCCGCAAGCGTAGCGGCTAACGGCTGCGCCCCGCCCATGCCGCCCAGTCCGGCGGTCAATACCCAGCGCCCGCTCAGGTTACCCTGATAATGCTGACGCCCGGCCTCAACGAAGGTTTCATAAGTCCCCTGCACGATCCCCTGGCTGCCGATGTAGATCCAGCTCCCGGCGGTCATCTGGCCGTACATCGCCAGCCCTTTGGCGTCCAGTTCGTTGAAATGTTCCCAGGTAGCCCAATGTGGCACCAGGTTGGAGTTGGCAATCAGCACGCGCGGTGCGTTGTCGTGAGTTTTGAATACGCCTACCGGTTTTCCGGACTGGACCAGCAGCGTCTCATCGGTCTCCAGTTTGGTCAGCGCGTTGACGATGGCGTCATAGCATTCCCAGTCCCGTGCGGCGCGGCCAATCCCGCCGTAAACCACCAGCTCATGTGGATTTTCCGCCACATCGGGATCCAGATTATTCATTAACATGCGCAGCGGCGCTTCGGTCAGCCAGCTTTTGGCCGTTAAGGTGGTGCCGCGTGGGGCACGAATATCCTGCTGACGATATTTGCTATGGGACATGACAGAAAACTCCTCGCGAACGTCGGATAGATAAGTAACATATACTTGTCTATACAAGCCACCGCAAGGATGATTTTAACAATTAAGATACATTTTTATTATATTGCGTCAGCAATCACGGTTTTCATCTCCTGTATCAGGACATAAACCGCCCTTGCAGTCGATAGCGGGAACCAGGGAACAGCAAACGGGCATGAGAGACAATGGATGACGCGGACCAGGTCTTGCGGCGGATCAGCAGGCAGGGATCGTGTTCTTTGATGTTCAGCAGCGCGCACTCTTCGGCGCTGGCGCGAACGGCCTCAACAATATGCTCACCTTCGGTCAAGGGGGCTATCAGTGAAAGGTATGCGTGCGGCGTGGTCTGGCTGTAATCCTGCCCCAGATACTCGGGCACAATTTCGGCATTCACGCAGCGATCTTCAATCTGTACTGGCAGATCGTTCTCGTAGTGCACCATGACAGAGTGAAAAATAGAGGTGCCTTCTTTGACGTTTAATACCAAAGCCTGCTGCGCGTTTGCCCGGGTTCTTTCCAGCGTCAGCACTTCGCACCGGTGCTGATGCTGACGGGCGTTGATTTCATCCGCGATGCTGCGAATTTCAAACAGCGCGGACTGACCTTTTGGCTCGGCGACAAACGTCCCCACGCCCTGCAAACGCACCAGTAAACCTTCATCCGTTAACTCACGCAGCGCCCGGTTGATGGTCATGCGGCTGAAACCATACTGCGCCACCAGCTCTGCCTCAGACGGAATGCGATCGTGAGGCTGCCAGATACCGCTGGCAATTTTTTCGCTGATCTCCTGTTTGACCTTTTCGTAAAAAGGAGCCGGAGCAGAACGGGATGGGAGCATGCGTGAGCCTTCCTTAAGCTGAAAATGTGAGTGGGTACAGTTTACAGGCATTACCCGAACCTGATAAGCGCAACGCCATCAGGTATGTCAGTGCCACCAGTGGGCGATTTGCCAGCCTAATCGCGCCGCAACCCGCGCCGCCCTGCCATCATCGTCAAAGCGTGGATTAAATTCAACCATATCCACCGCCTGTAGTTTACCGCTACAACACAGAGGCTCAATCAGTCTCAGCAGCGTCGCCAACGGTACGCCAAGCGCGGCGGGGGCCGACACACCGGGCATTTCCCACACCGGCAGCACGTCGAGGTCGATTGTCAGATAGATGACATCCAGATTGGCAATGAACTGCGCTAGCTGCGCCTGCGCCGTACCACAATGCAGATCCTCCACTACGGTCACACCGAGCCGCTGGGCCTCATCCCAAAGCGCCTGGGTGTTTGCCGCCCGGCTGACGCCGATACAGGCATAGTGAAATTCACGCTGTTGTTCATCGCAAAGCTGCGCCAACTGGCGAAACGGCGTACCGGATGTAGCCTGCCCGGCATGGCGCAAATCGAGATGCGCATCGAAGTTGACTATCCCCACTTTCGCCTGCGGGAATGCGTCCAGCACACCTGCACCATGGGCATATGCGGTTTCGTGTCCGCCACCCAAAACAAAGGTGCGCATATTTTCCTGCTGGCAACGCTGTACTGCATTGCGTAGCGCCTGCTGCGCGCCCTCAAGATCGGGGGCCTGCGCCACAATATTTCCCAGATCCACCAGTCGATGATGCCCATCGTGGCTGGCTAAATTCGCCAGCGCCTTGCGCAGCACATCGGGCGCTCCGGCAGCTCCCGTGCGCCCCTGATTACGTTTAACACCTTCGTCGCAGGCAAACCCGAGCAACGCTATCTGCTCGCGATACATTTCTGGGCTAAACGTCGGGCTCTGGGTGATAGTCTGAAACAGGCGCAGCGCATTCGGCGATTCGGCCCGGTCATCACGTCCCTGCCATAGCGCAGGTGAAGCAGGTTGCCAGTGAGTCATGCTATTTGTCCTTTGAATACGCGTTGGTAGAGCGGGTTGCGTCCTGGTTCATACAGGATCTCAACAGGAAGTGTGGCATCCCACACCACAAAATCGGCCACAAACCCGGCCTTCAATTGACCGTGGGTGTCGTGACGCCCCAGCGCCCGGGCCGCATGACGGGTTACGCCCGCCCATGCTTCTTCCGGCGTTAAGCCAAACTGAACGCAGGCGATATTCATCGCCCAGTGCAGGCTGATAAACGGGCTGGTACCGGGGTTAAAATCTGTCGCTACCGCCATCGGTACCTGATATTGACGCAGCAACGCTACCGGTGGGCGCTGCTGCTCTTTGAGGAAATAGAATGCGCCGGGCAGCAGCACGCCGACCGTACCGCTTTGGCTCATTGCCGCCACACCTGCTTCATCGAGGTATTCAATATGATCGGCGGATAGCCCGTGGTAGCGGCTTACCAACTGTGCGCCGCCAAGCAATGACAGTTGTTCGACATGGCCTTTAATCGGGATGCCCAGCGCCTGCGCAGCCTGAAACACCCGCTCACTCTGCGCCAACGAAAAACCAACGCTTTCACAGAACAGATCAACGGTCTCAAACAGCCCTTGTTCCCACAGCTGCGGCAAAATGGTCTCGCACACCAGCGTAATATAGCCGTCAGGATCATCCCTGAATTCCGTTGGCGTCGCATGCGCAGCCAACAGCGTCGGGCTGATTTCAACGATATTCTCTGCCGCCAGCGCTGCCACCACGCGCAATATTTTCTCTTCTGTCGGCAAATCCAGGCCGTAGCCGGATTTTATTTCCAACAGCGTAACACCTTCTTTGATCAGCTGTTCCATCCGCTGATGAGCTACGTGTAAGAGTTGTTCATCCGTGGCGCTGCGGGTCGCCGATACGGTGGCATTGATCCCCCCACCCTGAGCGCTTATCTGCTGGTAGGAGACACCATTTAACCGCTGCTCCCATTCACCTGCGCGGTTTCCGCCAAAGACGAGATGCGTATGGCAATCAATCAGGCCAGGCGTAATCAGCCGGCCCTGCATATCAAAAGTATTGTCATGTGTGAGATATAACGATGATTCTGGGACGATATCGCGAATCTTGCCCTGGCGGACGATCAGCGCGTGACCATCCACCAGCCCATATGGGGTACCACGTTCAGGATCCATAGTCGCCAGACGAACATTGCGCCAGATAACATCATCAGGGAAGAATTGCTGCATTCGACTCACCACTTGTCATAGGTTGTATAGACATTTATTTTTGATTATAGGGATGTTGTCAACCTGAAGAGCCATAATTGTTATCTATTTGTGATATAAAGACTCTCCGCGCCAGACATTGCTGCGATAAAAAACAACTTTTTACCTTTTCGCCTTCCCGTTTCGCTCAACTTAGTATAAAAAAGCAGGCTTTAATGGATAACTTTCAAAGCCCGGAGCAACCTGTGAACATATCATCAGTTTCCCGTCTGGCGCTGGCAATGGCTTTTGGCGTGACGCTGACCGCCTGTAGCTCTACGCCGCCCGATCAAATTCCTTCCGATCAGACCGCGCCAGGTACCTCTTCGCGCCCGATCTTGTCGGCCAATGAAGCGAAAAACTTCGTTGCTGCGCACTATTTTTCCGCGCTGACGCCAAACACCGCGCCATGGAGCCCTTCTTCAATTTCTCTGCCTGCACAACCTGACTTCGTCGTTGGCCCGGCAGGCACTCAGGGCGTAACCCATACCAGCATTCAGGCTGCGGTGGATGCGGCAATCATCAAACGTACGAACAAACGTCAGTACATCGCGATTATGCCGGGCGAGTATCAAGGCACGGTGTACATCCCGGCAGCAACGGGTAGCCTGACGCTGTACGGTATGGGCGAAAAACCGCTGGATGTAAAAATTGGCCAGGCCATTGACGGTGACATGAGCACCGCAGACTGGCGTCGTACGGTGAACCCAGGCGGTAAATATATGCCGGGTAAACCTGCGTGGTATATGTTTGATAATTGCCAGAACAAACGTGGCACAAATATTGGTGTGATGTGTTCTGCCGTCGTCTGGTCGCAAAACAACGGTCTGCAATTGCAGAACCTGACCATCGAAAACAACCTGGGTGATAGCGTTGATGCAGGCAACCACCCGGCCGTTGCACTGCGTACCGATGGTGATAAAGTGCAGATCAACAAGGTCAATATTCTGGGTCGTCAGAATACGTTCTTTGTAACCAACAGCGGCGTACAAAACCGTCTGGAAAACGATCGTCAGCCTCGCACGCTGGTAACCAACAGCTACATTGAAGGTGATGTGGATATCGTTTCTGGTCGTGGCGCAGTGGTGTTCGAGAACACCGATTTCCGTGTTGTGAATTCCCGTACGCAGCAGGAAGGTTACGTGTTCGCACCGGCTACTCTGTCAAACATCTACTACGGTTTCCTGGCGATTAATAGCCGCTTCACGGCAAGCGGCGATGGCGTGGCGCAGTTAGGCCGATCGCTGGATGTCGACTCCAACACTAACGGTCAGGTCGTTATCCGTGACAGCGTGATTAACGAAGGCTTTAACATGGCAAAACCATGGGCTGACAGCGTTATCGCAAAACGCCCATTTGCCGGTAATACCGGTGCGGAAGATGACAAAGGTGAAATCCAGCGCAACCTGAACGACACCAACTTCAACCGCATGTGGGAATACAACAACCGCGGTATCGGTAGCAAAGTGGTTGCCGAGCCGAAGCAGTAACAGCGAAAAGGGATGGCTTACCGCCATCCCTGAATATGTCACTCTTTTTATTGCGCCAGCACTGGCCGGTTGCTGTAAAGGCGGTTGAGTTCTTTTCTGCTGAGTCCGCGTTCTGGAGTCTTGCTTTGAAGTAAATCATCTGCAGGCTGTACAGCGGCAGTTTCATTTTCATTACTCAATGATGGCTCCAAAACATGTGGATCGTTATCATCAAGTTGTGTATCAATCCTATCATGCTCTTGCTTCTTTGCCAGCTCTAACATATCTGACATCAATTTATCCATTGATAACTCCTTTATAAAGGCAGGGTCAGTCATAGGTGTAACTTTAGCATCTAAGAATGTACTTAAAACAGTAGCATCGTGGGTTTCAATAGTCATATTAGTAGTCACTAGATTTGGGATAAACAGTTCCTTGGGCTTTGTCCCTTCAGAAAGACTGTAACTGGTTGACGTAATAGCATTGTCTTTTATTCTTACTACCTGAAGACATCCATTATATATACGATATGCAAGCCCCTCATCAGGTATTAACCCCCCTGGTCCTACTAGCATACGACGATACATAGACAAAAAATCTTCATAACTCGCCTTAATGTTCACCAGACTATTTTTTTATCGCTCGGCACTTCCATGTCATGGATTACATTAGCAAACTCATTACTGTGCAATAAATATTCAGCCTTTGATTTCAGAATATTAGCCATAGCATCAATTTTTTCTTTCCTATTAAAATTGGGGGCAATAGCCTTAATAGACTTGCTTGGTGTCAATTTATAGCTAGCAACTTTAAAAATATCAGTTTTATTTTTATGTTTATTTATATATTTACTTGCACTTTCATTTATATTTATTTTCACATAGCGAATAAGAGCTTGAGTAAGTATTTCATCTTTTAAATCTGAATTGAGAACTTTATCAACAAATTGGTCATGATAAAGCTCCATAAAAGCAACGCTATCGACCTTATTTTGTAGAGAAGACACTCGCCAAGACTGGAGGCCGTCTATTGACTGAACAGATCCCTTTGGAATATCTGGCGAAAATGAATATTTACCATTATCACCAATTAATAATTTGAGGTTTGTACCAATCGATAGCGATTTTTCAGGCGTCAAATCGGAACTTGGTGCATTTACTGTCTCTTTGACTTTTTGAGACTGGTGCACACCATCTGTTGATATCACGGATTCATCATGACGTTTAATTTTGTCGGTATTCTGGCTATTTTCTACTACTTTCTCATTTTTTTGAATATAAATTTCATTGCTGTTGTTGACACGCGAACGGGAGGACTCCTGTAGACGGCGGATTTCCCGGCCACTCATCGTTTTGCCAATTACATTATTTTCTTGCAATGATTGAGACGGCGCCAAGGTTCGCAGCGGCAACTCCTGCGAAATATTCTCGCTTACCGGTGACAACATGGATTCCACAGAAACAGCTGCTGTGGGTTTATCCGTACCCGTTTTAGGTAGTGAAACATTGTCATCTTGTACAAGAGCATCAATCATATCATCAAGATAATCTCTAGGTCTCGCCACATCCGACAGATCGTCACTTATCTCATTATCACCAAATGCAGAAATGCTACCCAGTGATGGGTCTGAGTACTTTTCTCCAAAAAATTGATTAAATTTCTTCTTGAAATCCGAGTTAGTTTCAATCATTTTAAAATCAAAGTAGGAGTTGCCGTCAGAATTATCACAATTATATTTTTCATCTTGATAAACCTCCAACAAACCGCTGTTCTTTAATCTAAAATTATTAATCACCTCAACAAATTGAGTTTTATCTACCCCCATTTTTTCAAGTATTGAAAGATCATATTTATAAAGTTGAGATTCAATATTCACCTCACTGATATCATCATTTTTAATAACTTCCTGCGCAATACGACCAGTGGGAACAACAACATCAAGTAATACTCTTGAATTGTTAACACTGGTTTTTACTTCCTCTTGCCACATAAATTTATCTTTAAAACTTGTCGTTTCATTAATAATGGGGTAATTAAATTTATTTTTCACATCGATAGTAACATCTGCCCCACTATATCTTTTTTTAACAAATAATTCATTTAGTGGCAAATCAACTCCATTTTTAAACTTTATAGATGTTAGTCCATTTGAACGGAAACCTTCAACGTCGGGAGATAATAGCGATTTTATTTGTACGGTTGATTCATCCTTCAATAGATAAGGAGCACCTGAGTCTACCCTGGATGCAACAAATAAAAGATCTGCCATAAAACGAAGAAAAATTCCGCCTTCACTCTTCAACTCAATATAATTTTCTGCAAGAATATTTCTAACTTCACTCTCATTACTTTTGCAAAACTCAGAAATAACTTTGCTTGAAAAGTTATTGCCATTATTTTTATATTTTTCAAAAACACCCGGAAACTTATTGACAATGGTCATTAATCTCGGATCAAGACCTTTAGTCTCACTATTGATAATGGGAATTCTATTACCAGAATTAATACTGATAATGTTCTCCTGACCAGGATTATTTTCATTTTCCGCTATTTGCGGCTTAAAATAGCTTTCGATCTTGCTAGTAGTACTATCTATCAGCTTTTGCTGAGATATACCTCCAACTTGCTCGCGAAAATCATCCAATTCCGATGGTGTCATGCTTCTTATATAATCAAATCTGTTTTCATTTATTAATGAATCAATATATTCGATAAAACCTTCATGTGAAGAACGGGTTGTTTTTGCCTCCTCTACTTGCTTAAAATACTCATAGAAATGAGAAGCAGCCAACCCTCTCTCATATTTCTTATAAATACAACCAGGAATAGTATAAATCTTACCATTCACCCCCGGTATTTTAAGATCCCCATTGCCAGATATTGGTTTATATTCTGTTGCAAGTTCATCGAGCTTACCATTGGAGTCATAAAAATATTTAACCTCGACCTTAAGAAATTTTTTATGTTCTGCATCTCCTTGCTTTTCCAACTTAGTGACACACATACCTTTTTCAGTAAACTCAACACCATCATAGGGGATACTAATTTTTTTAAAAATTGACTTTTGCCGTTCAATTTCTTTAAGCATCTCTTTTTTTTCTGCTCTATCAGAGGTTTTCCTTGCCATTTCCTCAAGAGCATTTACATTTTTTAACGTATATACTTCATTATTAAATGTTATTTTAAACTCAGGAGTATTCGGCTCCACAGGAACAGTTGAACCAGTCGATACTGTAGATGTATTTGAAACAATGGTTTCTTTACCAGAATTTAACCCTACAATCAGTGTATCCTCTACAGATTCACTGGCTCGCCCCATTTCTTCTTCGTTTGACAACATATCGATAAACAGATCTTTCTCTACTGGCTCAGTGGCTTGCCCCACTACTGCGTCGGTTGCCAACAGCTCAAAGAGCGGGTCTTCCGCTCCTGATTCACTGGATTGCTCTACTTCTTCTTCACTTGGCAACATATCGATAAACAGGTCTGGCTCACTGGCTTGATTCACTACAGCTTCAGTTGTCTGTGTATCAACAATATGCTCATTCGCTTCAGGCTGACTGGGTTGCCCTACTGTAGCGTTAGTTTTTGCATTTTGCGGTAAATCACTAACCCATTTTAGAAACTCATTAACTCTTTTTGCCTGTTTCTCAGTTGCGCGACATTGTTCTTTAGATTCTTTATTCTGATGATGGCTTAGCGCCATTTCGTTTACAGAAGTTAATTTATCGTCATTAAGCGTGCTGATCTCTCTAAGCGCATGAGATGAAAATGTAAAAGCGGCACCTTTTATATCGACCATTTTTTCTATTGACGAAAGCAAATACTTCAACTGACTTTCTCTGGTAATTGCCAGATGATGATATTTTCTGGCTAACTCCCTGTTGCCCGATGTATGTTCTTTACTTGAATACGAGGCATACTTATCCCACGCCATAGCAGATTCTTGTTGTAAAAAAAGAACTTTATCTTTCGGCGATAAGTCATGGTAGTATGACCTCACGACAGAGAAGTCTTTTATAGCATCTTTAACTGCAAAAGACTCAATGTGGTTATCCAGCCAGGCAATTTGCTGTCTTGAACTTTCTCGCTCATATTTTTTTTTAAGTTCGTGAAGCCCAGATATCTTGCTATCTCTCAATTCCCTGAGCGTATTAATACCTTTCTGAGAAAACTCATTTTCTACATTATTGTTTTTAAGACACACCGCAACCATACTCGCTATACTACCGGGTTCTGGTTCTGCTTCGGTGATATTTTTCAACTCTATTTTAAGTGAGATAATTTCTTTACGATATGCTTTATTTTTTAACAGATTCAACTGTCTGGCTAGTTTACCAATCTCTTGTCCGTATTCTAAAGTTTTGGCATCATCATCCGTGATGCCATTATCCTCCAGATGATTGAGTAACTCCATTTCCTTTCGTTTCAGTTCACTCTTTATTTTTTTTGGATTCAGGGATGCCATATCCTCTAACTTAGAAATAGCCTTTTTGATATTTTCCGATCTTGACGACAATACTTTAACATCTTGTATATTGCTAAAATCATTACTGTTAACCATGGTACTCAAGGCGGATAGATAGCCAGAATCAGCATATACAGTATCAATATAGCTCTTGAATTTATCACTACTATAAATTGTCGGAAGATATTTTTCCGCATCAGATTGTGATATATTTTCAACCCATCCTTTTTTTATAACATTCTCAATAGCAGCACAACGGAGTTTATCTTTATCTGTCCAGCCTTTCATTGTTTTTGCGGACCAGTCCGTACACAGTGCATCAATCCCTTTCGCGTAGTTTTTTTTAGCCGTAGACCGCGTTAGAGCCTGAGAATCTGCATGGCGTTTACTTTGTTGTAGCGCTTCTATATTCTTTCCATTGGAATAATGGAACATAGAATCGATATTATTCTGCAAATGATACAGCTTATCCTTTCCAAAAAACTCCTTAACATCAGCATCTATTCCTATACCTATAACCCTGGCAGGAACACCACTGCCAAATTCATGAACAAGAGATTTTACATATTCACTGACTTTATTCTCTTGAGAATATTTTGATGTATCCAGAAGTGTGGGGAAGTGTGTCTCTAAAGATTCTTTTCCATATAACACGCCGAGAGGAAGTGCATTATTTTCGTTAAGAATGATATTCTGGCTTTTCTCACGGATAAATAACTTTAAATTCGCAATATTATTTGGCTTGTCAAAATTACTATATTTTGCCTCAGGCTCCTGCCAGGCAATTATATTATCCCATGAAATGATCTTACCGTTATATTGAATTCCTTTAGTACTGATTAATTTATTTCCTTTACTATCGGTGGCACTTTCAGCAATGAGTGTCATTCTCTCTTTTCTGTCTAACGTTCTGGCAAATGTAGTCCCATCATCCTTCTCGACCA
Source organism: Citrobacter sp. ABFQG (assembly GCF_004322975.1). Lineage (NCBI taxonomy): Bacteria > Pseudomonadati > Pseudomonadota > Gammaproteobacteria > Enterobacterales > Enterobacteriaceae > Citrobacter > Citrobacter sp. ABFQG. Next base: position 2,286,594 of record NZ_CP036435.1, on the reverse strand, counting down.
AGGAATAGTGGACCAGAGCATTACCAACATGTTTAGCTGGTACATGTAAATTAAGGGTACCCTTGCCATCACCGCTGCCAGAATCAAGGGTCAAGGTTCCCATGACACTAACCTGCGATTTTAGAGGCACATTAATAGTCGCCGTAGCTTCACTTTTCGGTCGACAATCAGAAAGACGTCGAATGGTGTGACATGTTTCGGCTCTGGAAAGTTTTTGGCCTGATAGATTAGATGTAGAATCTATTCTTTTCACCGTATAGAATCTCATACTCTTTGAATGGAAAATTTCAAAAAACGCTCCATTTTCCGAAAATTTTTTACGCAAAAATTCAGTGATATTTAATGCAGAAAAAAGGAAGAAACTAAATCGTCAGCAGAAACGCAAGTCCAGCCTACTGTAGAAGGGAATTAAACAAGCAGAAACAGTAAAAGTATTTGCAATCAATCTTAAAGATAGCGACGCCCGCTAACGGGCGTCGCTATTGTTAGTACGCGTTAACCACCACCCACATCGGTCCTTGTCCTACCGCGTAACGACCGTTCTCTGTCAACAGTCCTTGTTCGCCTGCAATCTTATACACCGCGATATGGTGCGATTTTTGCCCGGCGGCAATCAGGTATTTTCCGCTGTGATCGATATTAAAACCACGCGGCTGAGTTTCGGTAGGCTGGAAACCCTCTTTAGTCAGTACGCTACCGTCTTCAGACACGCTAAAGACCGTAATCAGGCTGGCGGTGCGATCACAGGCATACAGATGACGCCCATCAGGTGTGATATGAATATCTGCTGCCCAACGGGTATCAGCGAAATCTGCAGGCATCATATCCAGCGTCTGCACACACTCAATTTTGCCGTACGGATCTTTCAGCTCCCAGACATCAACAGAGCTGTTCAGTTCGTTCACACAGTAGGCATATTGCTTATTCGGATGGAACGCCATATGACGCGGGCCCGCGCCTTCCACGGTAGTCACTTCAGCCGGTTCCTGCGCGACCAGATGGCCATCATCGCTTACGTCAAACAGGCAGATACGATCCTGTTTCAACGCCGGAACCCACAGGGTACGGTTATCCGGAGAGATGTTGGCTGAGTGGCAACCATCCAGACCCTCAACCACGTCAACCAGTTCCACCGGCAGACCATCTTCCAGACGCGTGACGCTCACGCTGCCAGCGTTATAAGAACCCACAAACACGAAACGTCCCTGATGATCGGTAGAAATATGCGTCGGGCTACCCGGCAGCGCAGACTCTGCCGCGAAGGTCAGCGCACCGTCATCAGGCGCAATACGATAAGCCAACACGCGAAACTCCGGGCGCACGCCAACATAGAGGTAACGCTTATCCGGGCTGACGACCATCGGCTGTACCTGACCCGGCACATCAACCACCTGTGTCAGCGTCAGAGAACCATCGTGATTCAGGCTCCAGACGTGGATTTGCTGACTTTCAGGGCTGGCGGTATAAACGGTTTGCTTCATGAATACTCCTTTGCTTTTTGGCAGGTGGCTGCAATTGCCTGACACACGCCTAAGGTAGACGCTTTTAACGGTGAATGCTTAATTAAGGCTCAGAATTTTGTCCGGCTCCCGTCTCGGTGTACCATTCCAACAGACATAATTCTCAACCTTAATCTGGATAAACCTATGACCGCACGCGTGATTGCCCTGGATTTAGACGGTACCCTCTTGACCCCGAAAAAAACCTTGCTGCCATCTTCTCTCGAAGCGCTCTCGCGCGCCAGAGAAGCAGGCTACCAACTTATCATTGTCACAGGTCGCCATCACGTTGCTATTCATCCTTTTTATCAGGCACTGGCGCTGGATACACCTGCAATTTGCTGTAACGGTACCTATTTGTATGATTATCAAGCAAAAAAGGTGCTGGAATCCGATCCCCTTCCGGTAGACCAGGCATTACAGCTGATCGAAATGCTGGATGAACATCAGATCCACGGGCTGATGTATGTGGATGAGGCCATGCTGTATGAGCGCCCTACCGGGCATGTAGTGCGTACCGCTAACTGGGCACAAACGCTGCCGCCGGAACAGCGCCCGACCTTCACCCAGGTTCCTTCGCTGGCGCAGGCGGCGCATGACGTTAACGCCGTCTGGAAATTTGCTCTGACCGACGATGATATTCCGAAACTGCAGCAGTTTGGCCGGTATGTCGAGCAACAGCTGGGGCTGGAGTGTGAATGGTCCTGGCACGATCAGGTCGACATTGCCCGTAAAGGCAACAGTAAAGGACGACGCTTGACCCAGTGGATAGAAGCACAGGGCGGGTCAATGGAAAACGTGATTGCCTTTGGCGATAACTTTAACGATATCAGCATGCTGGAAGCCGCAGGCACTGGCGTGGCGATGGGCAACGCGGATGACGCGGTCAAAGCCCGCGCCAACATCGTGATTGGTGATAACACCACCGACAGCATCGCGAAATTTATCTACTCTCACCTGCTGTAATCAGGCGGTAATCGATACGCTCTTAATTTGCGCGTACAGCCACAGGCCAGGTTTGATACCCAGTTCATCCCTGGCCCATGGGCTGATCTTCGCCCACAGCGTCTTACCGCCCACCTCAAGCTGAACTTCCACCTGACCGTTATCGTCATAGCATTGCGCGACTTTTGCCCGGAGAACATTACGAATACTGGTCTGTTGCGGCGGTTGCAGTACCAATGAAACATCAGAGGCCTGAATACGAATACGCAGCGCGGTTTGCAGCGGTTGTTCCAGCTTGTTAACCCACAGATGCTGATCGCCAAGCGCCAGCGCGGTCATCGCGTAGTGTGGATGATGTTCCAGCACGCTGACTTTCAGAATACTGCTTTGCTGTTCCTTAGGCAGCCAGGGGTGCATCACGCTGCTGCCCCAGACATCTTCCAACGAACCAAACGCTTTGACCTGCCCGTTTTCCAGCACCATCACTTTATCTGCCAGGTGCAAAATCTCATCAAGCGAGTGGCTGACGTACAGCATCGGAATATTAATTTCCCGCGCCAGGCGTTGCAGATAAGGCAGCAGTTCGCGTTTACGCGGTATATCCAGAGAGGCTAACGGCTCATCAAGCAGCAATAACTCAGGCGCGGTCAGCAGCGCCCGACCGATGGCGACACGCTGCTTTTCACCGCCAGAAAGACCGCCTGGCAGACGGTCAAGCAGCGGTTCAATGCCCAACAACGCCACCAGCTTATCAAACTGTCCGGCCATGCTTTTCGCCATTCCGTAACGCAGGTTGCCGCGCACTTTATAGTGCGGGAACAGGCGCGCATCCTGGAAAACATAGCCCACCCGGCGTTTTTCCGGCGTTAAACAGATACCGTTCTCGACGTCGTTTAAGACCCGACCGTTGAGCACGATGCGCCCGGACTGCGGCTGCGTCAGACCACTGATGGCGTTAATCAGTGAGGTTTTGCCCGCACCGGAAACGCCAAAAATAGCGGTGATGCCGCTCGCTGGCAGCGTTTCGTTGAGCGTCAGACAATGCGTCCCCAGCGTCTGGGAGAAATTAAGTTCAAGCATGATTATCGCCCCGTCCGCTCACGGCTAATACGCGCCAGCCATTCAGAAATCAGCAGCGAAATCAGCGCCAACACAATTGAAATGATACATAACCTCGCCGCCGCGCTTTCGCCGCCGGGAGTTTGGATCAGGGTATACATCGCCGAAGGAATGGTGCGGGTTTCACCAGGAATATTGGAAACAAAGGTAATGGTTGCACCAAATTCCCCAAGGGAACGCGCAAACGCCAGCACCGTACCAACAATAATGCCGGGCAGCATCAGCGGTAACGTAATGGTCATAAAGACGCGCCAGCGTCCGGCTCCCAGTGTGCGGGCCGCCTGCTCCAGCTTGACGTCGACACCTTCCAGCGCCAAACGAATAGCCCGCACCATGAGCGGGAAGGACATCACCGCAGCGGCCAGCACCGCCCCACGCCAGCTAAAGGCAAAAGTGATGCCAAACCAGTCGTACAGCCATTCGCCAATGAATCCGCGCCGTCCCATAGAGACCAACAGCAGATACCCCACCACCACAGGCGGCAGAACCAGTGGCAAATGCAGTACGCTGTCGAGCAGCGCTTTGCCCGGGAACTTGCATCGCACCAGTAGCCAGGCAAAGAAGATCCCAAATGGCAGACTAAACAACACGGCCAGGGAAGAAACTTTCAGGCTCAGTATAACGGCCTGCCATTCAGGATCGGTCAGTATCATTACTTGGTCGTAAATCCATAACGTTTAAAGATTTCAGCAGCCTGCGGTCCTTTCAGGTAATCATAGAACGCGCTAACCGTTGCGTTTTTGTGCCCATCAACAATCGCGATAGGGTATTCCACTTTTTTGTGCGAATCTTCCGGGAAAGTCGCCACAACTTTTACGCCCTTGCTGGCGACGGCATCAGAACCATAGACGATCCCCAGCGGCGCTTCGTTACGCTCTACCAGCGCCAGCGCACCGCGCACGTCTTCAGCAGGAGCCAGTTTCGGGGCCAGGGTATCCCATGCACCCAGTTTTTGCAGCGCTTCTTTGGCATAAATGCCTGCCGGAACATGTTCCGGATCGCCAACAGCCAGGCGCCCACCGTTCAACAGACTGGTCCAGTTGGTTTTGCTGTCGATGGTGAAGTCTTTCTGTGCGCTGGCTTTCGGCGCAACCACCACCAGGCTGTTACCCAACAGCGTTTCACGCGTTGCGGTATCAATCGACTTCTTGTCTACCGCGTAGTCCATCCATTTCTGATCGGCAGAAATAAACAGATCGGCCGGTGCGCCTGCTTCAATCTGACGCGCCAGTGTGGAAGAAGAAGCAAAAGAGGAGACAACATCAACGTTCTTCTCTTTTTTATATTGCGTTGCAATGTCCTGCATCGCGTTGGTCAGCGAAGCCGCTGCGAAAACGGTAATCTTTCCTTCATCCGCCAGCGCATGTCCGGCAACAGTAAGAGAAAGTGTTGCCCCTGCAAACAAGCGTAACCATGTACGTGCCATCTGTAACTCCTTTGCGTTTCGTTATGTAGGCGCAAATATAACGATTAAACCAGGATTTTCCCAGTGGTTATTGATACCAATTAGAGGTTACACAAAGAAAATATCGGCAGGGAAAGCAGGATCTTGAGAAACTGTAGCGAGAGAAAACGAGTAGGAAGGCTAAAAATATAAACGCCCGACTGAGCGGGCGTTTGGGGAATCAATGATTCTGTCTGGACTGGTCTTTCTGACCGATACCGGAGAAAATGTTGAACACTTCACCCAGTCCGTAAATCAGACCCAGAATGATGGCCATTACCACAGGTACCATGATTACGGCGAATACCAGACTTTTCAATAACTCTAACATGGTCAACTCCAGATATAGTCCTTAGTTGTATTCTAACCACATAACGCAGAAAAGCACTCCCCTTTTGTGCGGTCGGCTTTGCTCAGGCACGGTTTTCCGTCACAATACCCTTTTTTGCCAGGAGCTTGTGATGCAGGCCGAAATCCTTCTTACGCTGAAACTTCAGCAAAAACTGTTTGCTGATCCCCGTCGCATTTCTCTGCTTAAGCACATTGCGCTTTCCGGTTCCATCAGTCAGGGCGCGAAGGATGCAGGTATCAGCTACAAAAGCGCCTGGGATGCGATTAACGAAATGAACCAGCTCAGCGAGCAGACGCTGGTTGAACGTGCCACAGGCGGTAAAGGCGGCGGTGGCGCGGTGTTAACGCGCTATGGCCAACGTTTAATCCAGTTATATGATTTACTGGCGCAAATCCAACAAAAAGCTTTTGATGTTTTGAGCGATGACGATGCGCTACCGCTCAACAGCCTGCTGGCAGCTATCTCGCGTTTTTCACTGCAAACCAGCGCCCGTAACCAGTGGTTTGGCACTATTACCGCTCGCGACCACGATCAGGTCCAGCAGCATGTTGACGTCCTGCTGGCCGATGGCGAAACGCGCCTGAAAGTGGCAATCACTGCGCAAAGCGGCGAGCGTCTGGGTCTTGAGGAAGGCAAAGAAGTACTGATTCTGCTGAAAGCGCCGTGGGTGGGAATCACTCAGGACGACGCCATCGCTCAGGCTGCCGATAACCAGTTGCAGGGCACGATTAGCCATATTGAACGCGGTGCGGAACAGTGTGAAGTGCTGATGACGTTGCCAGACGGCCAGACGCTCTGCGCGACGTTGCCGATAGATCAGACCCACACATTAACTGAAGGCGCTAACGTCACAGCATATTTTAATGCGGACAGAGTGATTATCGCCACACTGTGCTGAGTTAATTGACATCAGCCTGAAGAACACGTATCCCTGTTATTCATCGCTGCAAATAATGGGATACAAAATGTCATCGTTGCAAATTTCGCAAGGCATGTTTCGTCTTAGCGACACAAAAACGCTCCAGTTAGATGCGTTGACGTTAAACGCGGGTGATAGCTGGGCGTTTGTTGGCTCTAATGGTAGCGGGAAATCTGCGCTGGCCCGCGCGCTGGCGGGCGAGTTGCCGCTCCTGAAAGGCGAACGCCGCTGCCAGTTCACACGTATTACCCGACTCTCCTTTGAGCAGCTCCAAAAGCTGGTCAGCGACGAGTGGCAGCGGAACAACACCGATCTTCTTAGTCCCGGTGAAGACGACACAGGGCGCACCACCGCAGAAATCATTCAGGATGAGGTCAACGATCCCGCCCGCTGCGCTGCGCTGGCGCAGCAGTTTGGCATTTCAGCCCTACTCAACAGGCGTTTCAAATACCTTTCCACCGGTGAAACACGCAAAACTCTGCTCTGCCAGGCATTAATGTCCACGCCAGATTTGCTGATCCTTGATGAACCCTTTGACGGGCTGGACGTCGCGTCCCGCCGCCAGTTAGCAGAACTGCTCGATGAGCTGCACCAGGCCGGTTTAACGCTGGTACTGGTGCTTAATCGCTTTGATGAAATTCCCGAATTCGTGCAGTTTGCCGGCGTGCTTGCCGATTGCACACTGACGGAAACCGGCGCAAAAATCGACCTTCTGCAACAAGCATTAATCGCTCAGCTTGCCCATAGCGAGCGGCTGGAAGGCATCCAGTTACCTGAGCCGGATGAGCCTTCAGTACGCCACACATTGTCAGATAACGAGCCGCGCATTGTGCTTAACGATGGCACCGTCTCGTATAACGATCGCCCTATCCTGCATCATCTGAGCTGGCGAGTAAATCCGGGGGAACACTGGCAAATCGTCGGCCCCAACGGTGCGGGGAAATCAACCCTGCTCAGTTTAATCACCGGCGATCATCCCCAGGGATATAGCAACGACCTGACCCTGTTTGGCCGACGCCGGGGCAGCGGTGAAACTATCTGGGATATCAAAAAACACATTGGCTATGTCAGCAGCAGTCTGCATTTGGATTACCGGGTAAGTACAACAGTTCGCAACGTTATTCTCTCCGGTTATTTCGATTCAATCGGCATTTATCAGGCCGTCTCCGACAGGCAGCACAAGCTGGTACAGCAGTGGCTGGATATTCTTGGCATCGATAAACGTACCGCGGATGCGCCATTTCATAGTCTTTCCTGGGGACAACAGCGGCTGGCATTGATTGTTCGTGCTCTGGTGAAACATCCTACATTGCTGATCCTCGATGAACCCTTGCAAGGATTAGATCCGCTCAACCGCCAACTGATCCGTCGGTTTGTGGATGTCCTGATCGGTGAAGGCGAAACTCAGCTTTTGTTCGTCTCTCATCACGCCGAAGATGCCCCGGCCTGCATTACCCATCGGCTAGAGTTTGTACCCGAGGGAGATATCTACGGCTATCGACAAACTTCTCTGCGTTAATTTTCATGCCAGGGCGTTTATCACGCCCTTTTTTCTGCTTTTTTTTCAGACAATCGCTGTAATAACAACCTAACATAATGATTTATAATAAATTAACTAGCAGCGTCGAGTGAAAATCCTGGAGTGTAAACGATTCCACTAATTTATTCCGTGTCACACTTTTCGCATCTTTGTTATGCTATGGTTATTGCATACCATAGGCTTAACGGAGCGAATTATGAGAGTATTGGTTACAGGTGGTAGCGGTTACATTGGAAGCCACACTTGCGTGCAGTTGCTGAAAAACGGTCACGAGGTGGTGATCCTGGATAATCTCTGCAACAGCAAGCGCAGCGTACTGCCCGTCATTGAGCGTTTAGGCGGCAAGCATCCGACCTTCGTGGAAGGAGACATCCGTAACGAAGCGCTGATAACCGAAATTCTGCACGATCATGCCATTGATACGGTCATCCATTTTGCCGGTTTAAAAGCCGTTGGAGAATCCGTTGCCAAGCCGCTGGAGTACTATGACAACAACGTCAACGGCACTCTGCGTCTGGTGAATGCAATGCGCGCAGCCAACGTGAAAAACTTCATTTTCAGCTCCTCCGCGACCGTCTATGGCGATCAGCCGCAAATTCCTTACGTTGAAAGCTTCCCCACCGGCACGCCACAAAGTCCGTACGGCAAAAGCAAGCTGATGGTGGAACAGATCCTGACCGATCTGCAAAAAGCTCAGCCCGACTGGAGCATTGCCCTGCTGCGCTACTTTAACCCTGTTGGCGCTCATCCGTCAGGAGATATGGGGGAAGATCCGCAAGGTATTCCAAACAACCTGATGCCTTACATCGCGCAGGTTGCCGTTGGCCGCCGCGAGTCTCTTGCCATATTTGGCAATGACTACCCTACTGAAGATGGCACCGGCGTACGCGACTACATCCATGTGATGGATCTCGCCGACGGCCACGTTGCCGCCATGGAAAAACTGGCAGGCATTCAGGGTGTGCATATTTATAACCTCGGTGCAGGCATCGGCAGCAGCGTGCTGGACGTGGTCCACGCCTTCAGCAAAGCCTGTGGTAAACCGGTGAATTACCACTTCGCCCCGCGCCGTGAAGGCGATCTTCCAGCCTACTGGGCTGATGCCAGCAAAGCCGATCGCGAGCTCAACTGGCGCGTGACCCGCACATTGGATGAAATGGCACAAGATACCTGGCACTGGCAGTCACGCCACCCACAGGGATATTCGGATTAAGGACCAATCATGACGCAATTCAATCCTGTCGATCATCCACACCGCCGTTTTAACCCGCTCACCGGGCAGTGGATCCTCGTATCACCGCATCGCGCCAAACGCCCGTGGCAAGGGGCGCAGGAAACTCCGTCTAAGCAGGTACTACCTGCACATGACCCGGACTGCTTCCTGTGCGCTGGCAATACGCGCGTTACCGGCGACAAAAACCCGGATTACACCGGGACCTATGTCTTTACCAATGACTTTGCGGCGCTGATGTCCGATACCCCCGACGCGCCGGACAGTCACGATCCGTTGATGCACTGCCAGAGCGCGCGCGGTACCAGCCGCGTGATTTGCTTCTCACCCGATCACAGCAAAACGTTGCCGGAACTCAGCGTCCCTGCACTGACAGAAATCGTAAAAACGTGGCAGGAGCAGACCGAAGACTTAGGGAAAACCTATCCCTGGGTGCAGGTATTTGAGAATAAAGGCGCAGCGATGGGGTGCTCGAACCCACACCCACACGGACAAATTTGGGCCAACAGCTTTTTGCCTAACGAAGCCGAACGTGAAGATCGCCTGCAGAAAGCGTACTTCGCCGAACAAGGCGCGCCAATGCTCGTTGATTACGTCCAGCGAGAACTGGCGGATGGCAGCCGTACGGTTGTTGAAACCGAGCACTGGCTGGCGGTTGTACCTTACTGGGCCGCGTGGCCGTTCGAAACGCTGCTGCTGCCGAAAGCGCATGTGCTGCGTATTACCGATTTGAGCGACGAACAGCGGGCTGACCTGGCGCTGGCGTTGAAAAAACTGACCAGTCGTTATGACAATCTGTTCCAGTGTTCATTCCCCTACTCCATGGGCTGGCACGGCGCACCGTTTAACGGTGAAGAAAACCAACACTGGCAGTTGCATGCACACTTTTATCCGCCGCTGCTGCGTTCCGCGACTGTGCGTAAATTTATGGTCGGATATGAAATGCTGGCAGAAACCCAGCGCGACCTGACGGCAGAACAAGCGGCTGAACGACTGCGTGCGGTCAGCGACATCCATTTTCGCGAATCCGGAGTTTAAATAATGAGTCTGAAAGAAAAAACACAATCTCTGTTTGCAGAAACATTTGGCTACCCTGCCACCCATACTATTCAGGCACCGGGTCGTGTAAACCTGATCGGCGAGCATACCGATTATAACGACGGCTTCGTTCTGCCTTGCGCCATCGACTATCAAACCGTTATCAGTTGTGCGGCACGCGACGATCGAAAAGTCCGCGTGATCGCCGCTGATTACGACAATCAGATTGATGAGTTCTCGCTTGATGCGCCGATTATCGCCCACGACAGCCAGCAGTGGTCAAACTACGTGCGTGGCGTAGTGAAACATCTGCAAAAGCGCAATAACACCTTTGGCGGCGCTGATCTGGTGATCAGCGGTAACGTCCCACAGGGCGCGGGGTTAAGTTCTTCTGCCTCGCTGGAAGTCGCTGTGGGTACGGTATTCCAGCAGCTCTATCATCTGCCGCTCGACGGCGCGCAGATAGCCCTGAACGGTCAGGAAGCTGAAAACCAGTTTGTCGGCTGTAACTGCGGCATTATGGATCAGTTGATCTCGGCACTTGGTAAGAAAGATCATGCGCTACTGATCGACTGCCGAACGCTTGGCACCAAAGCAGTTTCTATGCCTGAGGGCGTAGCGGTGGTGATCATCAACAGTAACTTTAAACGTACGCTGGTCGGTAGCGAATACAACACCCGTCGCGAACAGTGTGAAACCGGCGCGCGTTTCTTCCAGCAGCCAGCGCTGCGTGATGTTAACCTTGAAGCGTTTAACGCCGTCGCCCACGAATTGGATCCGATCGTCGCCAAACGCGTTCGCCACGTGATCACGGAAAATGCGCGTACCGTTGAAGCAGCACAGGCGCTGGAAAAAGGCGACCTGCTGCGTATGGGCCAACTGATGGCGGAATCTCACGCCTCAATGCGCGATGACTTTGAAATTACCGTGCCGCAAATTGATACGCTGGTTGAGATTGTCAAAGCGACCATTGGCGATAAAGGCGGTGTACGCATGACCGGCGGCGGCTTCGGCGGCTGTATAGTGGCGCTGATCCCGCAAGATTTGGTGCCAGCCGTACAGCAAGCTGTAGCTGAGCAGTACGAAGCAAAAACTGGAATTAAAGAAACATTCTACGTCTGCAAACCTTCTCAAGGAGCCGGACAATGTTAAACGAAATCCCCGTGCAGGCTCCGGACGGTCAGCCGTTTCGCCTGCTCACCCTGCGCAATGACGCAGGGATGGTGGTCACGCTGATGGACTGGGGCGCGACCCTACTCTCTGCGCGTATTCCGCTCAGCGATGATAGCGTGCGCGAAGCATTACTCGGTTGTGCCAGCCCGGAACAATACCCGGGACAGGCTGCATTTCTGGGGGCCTCGATTGGTCGCTACGCTAACCGTATCGCCAACAGCCGCTATACATTTGCTGGCGAAACCGTTGAATTAATACCAAGTCAGGGCGACAACCAGCTGCACGGCGGGCCGGACGGTTTTGACAAACGTCGCTGGCAGATAGTCAATCAAAATGACCGCCAGGTGCTGTTCGCCTTAACGTCTGACGATGGCGATCAGGGCTTCCCTGGCCATCTTTGCGCTACCGTGCAGTATCGCCTGACTGACGATAATCGTATTTCGATAACCTACCGCGCCACGGTCGATAAGCCCTGCCCGGTGAATCTGACGAATCACGTTTATTTCAACCTCGACGGTGACAAAACGGATGTGCGCCAACACAAGCTGCAAATCCTCGCCGACGAGTACTTGCCGGTTGATGAAATGGGCATCCCGCACGACGGACTGAAATCCGTCGCTGGTAGCACTTTCGATTTCCGTACGCCTAAGATCATCAGCAGTGAATTTCTTGCCGATGACGATCAGCGCAAGGTAAAAGGTTACGATCACGCCTTCCTGCTCCAGGCACAGGGCAATACGCATACGCCGGTCGCTCGACTGTGGTCCCAGGATGAAAAACTGCAGATGGAGGTCTACACCTCCGCCCCGGCATTACAGTTTTATTCCGGGAATTTCCTCGGCGGTACGCCATCCCGTGGTCCTGATGCCTACGCCGACTGGCAAGGTCTGGCACTGGAAAGCGAGTTCCTGCCGGACAGCCCGAACCATCCGGAATGGCCGCAGCCAGACTGCTTCCTGCGTCCTGGCGAAGAGTACGCCAGCGTGACGGAATACCGGTTTATTCCAGCTTAATTGTTCCCCCCTCCCAGGCCCGATGACGTAACGTATCGGGCCTGTTGCTTGTTTATCACAGTAGAACCGCTCAAATCCCCACCGTTCAAAGACAAAATCGCAACCTTGAGTTCACAAGAACCTTACACTGTGGCGCTATTTTCGCTATGGTTATGCGTAAGGATTGCCGCTGACGCATTACGGCAATATAATGAGAATTATTATCATTAAATATGATTTATAGGAGTGAGTGTATGGCTGTAACTAAGCTGGTTCTGGTACGTCACGGTGAAAGTCAGTGGAACAACGAGAACCGTTTTACCGGTTGGTATGACGTTGATCTGTCCGAGAAAGGTGTGGGCGAAGCAAAAGCGGCAGGTAAACTGCTGAAAGAGGAAGGCTACAGCTTCGATTTTGCTTATACCTCTGTGCTGAAACGTGCCATTCACACCCTGTGGAACGTACTGGACGAACTGGATCAGGCCTGGCTGCCAGTTGAGAAATCCTGGAAACTGAACGAACGTCATTACGGCGCGCTGCAGGGTCTGAACAAAGCTGAAACCGCTGAAAAATACGGTGACGAGCAGGTTAAACAATGGCGTCGCGGCTTTGCGGTAACGCCACCGGAACTGACCAAAGATGACGAGCGTTATCCGGGTCACGATCCGCGTTATGCGAAGCTGACCGACAAAGAGTTACCGGTTACCGAAAGCCTGGCGCTGACCATCGATCGCGTTATCCCCTACTGGAACGAAACCATTCTGCCGCGCATGAAAAGCGGTGAGCGTGTGATTATCGCCGCTCACGGTAACTCTCTGCGTGCGCTGGTTAAATACCTGGATAACATGGGCGAAGATGAGATCCTTGAACTGAACATTCCGACCGGCGTACCGCTGGTATATGAGTTCGACGAAAACTTCAAACCGATCAAACACTACTATCTGGGTAACGCTGACGAGATCGCCGCAAAAGCTGCGGCCGTTGCGAACCAGGGTAAAGCGAAGTAATTTCTTCGCGACACATAAAAAAGCGCGGATTATCCGCGCTTTTTTATTTTTCTGGAAGGCTAACGTTTTAACCGCGACGCGCTTTTACCGCATCCGCCAACTGGCGCAGCACCGCATCGGTGTCTTCCCAGCCAATGCAGGCGTCAGTGATGCTCTTACCGTAGGTCAGCGGCTCGCCGCTATCCGGGTTCTGATTACCCTCGACCAGATGGCTTTCGATCATCACGCCAATAATCGCTTTTTCTCCACCAGCGACTTGTCCGCAAACGTCTTTCGCAACATCCATCTGCTTTTTGAACTGCTTGCAGGAGTTGGCATGGCTAAAGTCGATCATCACTTGTGCAGAGAGCCCTGCTTTGATCAGACCTTCTTTCACGTCGGCAACGTGCTGAGCGCTGTAGTTAGGTTCTTTGCCGCCGCGCAAAATAATATGGCAATCGCCGTTACCGCTGGTATTCACGATCGCTGAATGACCCCATTTGGTCACAGACAGGAAGCAGTGTGGCGCCCCTGCTGCGTTGATTGCATCAATCGCAACTTTGATCGTGCCATCGGTACCGTTTTTAAAACCAACCGGGCAAGACAGACCTGATGCCAGCTCGCGGTGTACCTGAGATTCCGTGGTACGAGCCCCAATCGCGCCCCAGCTCATCAGATCGGCAAGGTATTGCGGCGTGATCATATCGAGGAACTCACCCGCAGCCGGCAATCCGCTATCATTGATATCCAGCAGCAATTTACGTGCAATGCGCAGCCCATCGTTGATTTGGAAGCTGTTGTCCATATGCGGATCGTTGATAAGCCCTTTCCAGCCGACGGTGGTTCGCGGTTTTTCAAAATAGACGCGCATGACAATTTCAAGCTCGCCTTTTAACTCTTCGCGCAGCGCCAGCAGGCGGGCGGCGTACTCTTTAGCGGCTGCCGGATCATGAATAGAGCACGGCCCAATTACCACTAACAGGCGATCATCGCTTCCTTTCAGAATTTTATGAATCGCTTTACGGGCATGAGCCACCGTGTTTGCGGCATTTTCAGTAGCGGGGAATTTTTCCAGCAATGCGACTGGCGGTAATAACTCGTTGATCTCTTTAATGCGTAAATCGTCGTTCTGATAATTCATGATTATTCCAGCGTTGCCATACTTATATAAATGAATGCAATCCCTCCAATCTATATCTTCAGTCATAAAGTGTAAACGGGGTTTTACACTTTGGACGGATTAATCCTGGAATTGGCCAAAAAAACACAATAAAGTAGCGAAAAACGAGATCCAACCTACAATTTATAACTGTAACAGCTTTAATTTTCATAAATTTCAAGATTCTATGCTGGGTTTAATTTCTCAGGCAAAACTATTAACCACATATTGATGATGTAACTGGCACATGCACTGTTGGAAGACGTTATCCGACATATCGACCATAACAGGAGCATATTATGCATATGACAAAGCTGGCTTCACTCTTTCTTACCGCTACACTCAGCCTCGCCAGCGGCGCGGCGCTGGCTGCTGAAACCAATACGCAGTCCAATAACGGCCAGGCAAATTCCTCGGCGGACGCCGGTCAGGTCGCCCCAGACGCACGTGAAAACGTGGCACCAAATAACGTCGACAACAGTAACGTGAATTCGGGTGGCACAATGCTGCACCCGAACGGTTCATCAATGAACCATGAAGGGATGACCAAAGACGAGATGCACAAGAACACCATGTGTAAGGACGGTCGCTGCCCTGATGTGAATAAGAAGGTTGAGACCGGAAACGGCATTAATAATGATGCCGAGACAAAAACTGATGGCACTACGCAGTAACGCTGAAAATAAAGCTAATAACGGGAGAGCAATAGCTCTCCTTTTTAATTTTATCATCCCAAAAACGGTATGATGGCATACAGTAAAGATGAGAATAACAAAGGGATGGCATAATGGCGCACTCGCATACTCATAATTCCTCTGAGCAACCCAAGGACAATAATGCCCGCCGCTTGATGTTTGCATTCTGCATTACAGCCGGATTTATGTTGGTTGAAGTGGTAGGTGGAATACTTTCAGGTTCACTGGCCTTGCTGGCTGATGCCGGGCATATGCTCACTGATGCCGCAGCGCTCCTTTTCGCGCTGCTGGCCGTCCGGTTTTCCCATCGACCGCCCACAATACGACACACCTTCGGCTGGCTGAGGCTCACGACACTGGCCGCGTTTGTTAATGCCATCGCATTGGTCGTGATCACCATTTTAATCGTCTGGGAAGCCATTGAGCGCTTCCATACGCCCCGCCCCGTGGCAGGCGGCATGATGATGGTTATAGCTGTCGCGGGTTTACTCGCCAACGTGCTGGCTTTTTGGGTTCTACACCGCGGCAGTGAGGAGAAAAACCTGAACGTCCGCGCCGCGGCACTACATGTGATGGGCGATTTACTCGGCTCGGTCGGGGCGATCATCGCTGCGCTTATTATTATCTGGACGGGCTGGACGCCTGCGGACCCGATTCTCTCGATTCTGGTTTCCGTGCTGGTACTGCGCAGCGCCTGGCGACTGTTAAAGGATAGCGTTAATGAATTACTGGAAGGTGCCCCGCTGACGCTGGATATTGCCGCACTGCAGCGCCATCTCAGCCGGGATATCCCCGAAGTCCGCAATGTACACCATGTCCATGTCTGGATGGTGGGTGAAAAACCGGTAATGACGCTGCATGTGCAGGTGATCCCGCCGCACGATCATGATGCCCTGCTGGAACGTATTCAGCATTTCCTTATCCACCACTACCAGATTGAACACGCGACGATCCAGATGGAGTATCAGCCGTGCAATGGGCCGGACTGCCACCTGTACCAAGGCGTGTCCGGCCATTCACATCATCACCATTAATGGGACAGCGCGCGGGAACCCCGCTCACGCGCGCTGTTAATCCACATCCTGCTACCATTCAGGGCGATAACCGTCAGGATCATATACTCCAGCGACATGGCATATACGCCTTGTAGGGCGAAAATCACTACGCTTATTACGTTAATGATCACCCACAGCAGCCAGTTTTCGACGTATTTGCGCGTCATCAGGATCATCGCCGCAATCGACAACACCATCATGCAGGAGTCCCAGAACGGGAATGCATCGGGTTGCAACTCAGGCACAACAACCTGTAATCCTAATGCCTGCATAATGTTCACCGCAATGCGGGTCAGGAATGCAAAGACCGGATCGATATAGACCGACATCAGACCGATCGCTACCACGCAAGCCGCCAGCCAGCCGATCGCTTTTGGTAACGGCAGCCAGCGAATTTTCAGTTCCGCTTCATGCTGGTTAGTTTGCCTGGACCAGGCATACCAGCCGTAGATGTTGGCGGCAAAGAAGAAAACTTGCAGCAACAGGCTTGCATAGAGCTGGATCTGAAAGAAGATAATCGCAAACAGCGTGACGTTTATCAGGCCGAAGAAGTAATTGCTTATTTTCTCAAGACTCGCCAGACCAATACACAGCAACCCGGCGATCGTCCCCACAGCTTCGATCCACGACAGATCGTAACCGCCAGCGCCGATCGGAATATGTACCAGAATGTTCTGCGTGCTAAAAAAGTCCATCTTTTCCCCCAGAGCAAAAAAATTAATTAAGCTCGAAGTGTAGCCGCAAATTCCAACATGCGGTTTAACGGCAACAACGCCCCTTCTCGCAGCGCAGCATCAACATGTATCTCATGAGCCGCTCCGCCTTGTTCCAGGCCCTCAGCAATCGCCTTGAGGCCGTTCATCGCCATCCACGGACAATGCGCACAGCTGCGACAGGTTGCCCCCTCGCCAGCCGTCGGCGCTTCAAGCAATTCTTTATCCGGAACGGCCTGCTGCATTTTGTAAAAAATGCCCCGGTCAGTCGCCACAATCAGCTGTTGATGCGGTAACGATTTAGCTGCGTTGATTAACTGGCTGGTTGAGCCAACCGCATCGGCCATATCAACGATAGACTGAGGGGACTCCGGGTGCACCAACACCGCAGCATCAGGGTAAAGCCCCTTCATGCGTGTTAAAGCCTGAGTTTTAAATTCGTCGTGGACGATACAGGCCCCCTGCCAACAAAGAACGTCTGCACCGGTCTGTTTTTGCACGTAGTTGCCCAGATGTCTGTCCGGAGCCCAGATGATCTTTTCACCTAAACTATCAAGATGCTCAATAAGTTCTACCGCGATACTGGACGTGACAACCCAGTCCGCCCGCGCTTTAACGGCAGCGGAGGTATTGGCGTAAACCACCACGGTACGATCAGGATGCGCATCGCAAAACGCGCTGAAAGCATCAATCGGACAACCCAGATCTAATGAACATTCCGCCTGTAAGGTCGGCATCAGGATGGTCTTTTCCGGGCTGAGGATTTTGGCGGTTTCCCCCATAAACCTCACTCCTGCAACCAACAGCGTAGAGGCAGAATGTTTTGAGCCGAACCGCGCCATCTCCAGAGAATCAGAAATACAGCCACCGGTCTCTTCGGCCAATTGCTGAATTTCAGGATCGGTGTAATAGTGCGCGACCATAACGGCATCACGCTCTTTCAACAGGCGCTTGATTTTTTCACGATAAAATTGCTTTTCATCCACACTCAGCGGGGCTGGCTTCGGCGGAAACGGATAAATTGCTGCTTCTGGATCAAACATCACGCTCATCTTGCTTTCTCGTTTTACTAGCTTAACGAAATAACCGATTAAAAGCGTGACGCACGCCGTATTCGGTTAGATTTGTTTTATATGCTAAACAAGATAGCGGATTGGCGTAAGAAAGTCACAATAATTGCGTGTGATGAATGCCGGATGGCGACTGACGTCTTATCCGGCCTACGTGAATAGTGTCGTCTGTAGGACTGATAAGCGAAGCGCATCAGGCAAGCAGGTTCGAATCGTTGATTCTGCGAATAGCAAAAAGGCGCCTTTTTACACTGGTGGGGCGTGCAGGATGACTCGCTACGCTCGCCCTTCGGGCCATCGCCGTAAACGGCTCCGTTGTCTCACTTCGTGAGACCCGAACCTGCTGCAGGTTCGAATCATGAAATCCTGCGCATAGCAAAAAAGCGCCTTTAGGGCGCTTTTTTACACTGGTGGGGCGTGCAGGATTCGAACCTGCGACCAATTGATTAAAAGTCAACTGCTCTACCAACTGAGCTAACGCCCCCTTATGGGGTTTACTTCTTTATACTTTCAGGATGGTGGGGCGTGCAGGATGACTCGGCTTTGCCTCGCCCTACGGGCCGTTGCTTACGCAACGTTATCCTTCACGTTTTACAATCGCGTTCCACCTTAGCGATTGGTGGGTCGTGCAGGATTCGAACCTGCGACCAATTGATTAAAAGTCAACTGCTCTACCAACTGAGCTAACGACCCGCTCGGGTATAACCTGAAAATTTTTACTCGGTACCACCAATAAATTGGTGGGGCGTGCAGGATTCGAACCTGCGACCAATTGATTAAAAGTCAACTGCTCTACCAACTGAGCTAACGCCCCGAGTGGTGGGTGATGACGGGATCGAACCGCCGACCCCCTCCTTGTAAGGGAGGTGCTCTCCCAGCTGAGCTAATCACCCGATACTACGCTGGATACTACTTACTAACTGAGTTAGTGGTGGGTCGTGCAGGATGACTCGACTTCGTCTCGCCCTACGGGCCGTTGCTTACGCAACGTTATCCTTCACGTTTTACAATCGCGTTCCACCTTAGCGATTGGTGGGTCGTGCAGGATTCGAACCTGCGACCAATTGATTAAAAGTCAACTGCTCTACCAACTGAGCTAACGACCCACTTTTTTTGCCGCTTTCGGGCTGTTTGATATCCCTTGGCAACGGCGGCATATATTACTGATTTCAGATTTTAGCGCAACAAAAATTTCGATGTAAATAACTCAACTGCTTAGGAATCACACGACGCGACCAGAATTAACACGATTTCTGGTCGCATGGTGTTCATTACATCGCGCCAAGGCGTTTTTGCGCTTGTTTCGCGCCATCAGTGCCAGGGTATTTAGTGATAACCTGCTGATAAACGGCTTTAGCTTTTGCTGTGTCACCTTTGTCCTGCATGATGACGCCGACTTTATACATCGCGTCTGCAGCCTTTGGTGATTTCGGGAAGTTTTTAACTACTGAAGCAAAATAGAACGCTGCATCATCTTTTTTCCCCTTGTTGTAATTCAACTGACCCAGCCAGTAATTCGCATTTGGCAGGTAAGTCGAGTCTGGGTACTTTTTGATGAAGTTCTGAAATGCTTCAATCGCATCATCCTGGCGGGATTTATCCTGCACCAGAGCAATGGCCGCATTGTAATCAGTGTTCGCATCGCCAGTCTGCGCCGGGGCTCCTGCCGCTGCGCCCGCATCAGGCGTAGGGGTTGCTGCTGCCCCACTCTGATCGCTACCTGCAGACTGCGCCGCAGGCGCACTACCGCTGCCAAGATTATTAATCTGCAACAATATTTGCTTCTGGCGTTCAACAACCTGGTTCAACTGATACTGATTTTCCTGAATTTGACCACGCAGGGAATCAATATCGGACTGATTATCGGAGAGTTGTTGCTGGAGTTGGGTTAAAAGCTGACTGTGAGCGTTAGAAATACGCTCGAGTTGAGTGACACGGTCTTCGACCGAGCCTGAGCCGACACTACTGATTGGCGCCTGAGCAAAAGCGGCCCAAGGGGCCGCTATGCCAACCAGTAACGACAGACTCAACAGATGATGTCTGAAGTTACTGCTCATGCAATTCTCTTAGTAAACCAGTACGGCGCGACGGTTTTTGGCGTAAGCCGCTTCGTCATGACCCAGTACTGCAGGTTTTTCTTTACCGTAAGAAACGATGGAGATCTGGTCAGCAGAAACGCCTTTACCCTGCAGGTACATCTTAACGGCGTTCGCACGACGCTCACCCAGGGAGATGTTGTACTCAGGAGTACCACGTTCGTCCGCATGACCTTCTACGGTGACTTTGTAAGACGGGTTGCTACGCAGGAAGTTAGCGTGAGCATCCAGCATTGCAGCGAAATCAGAACGGATATCGTACTTGTCCAGATCGAAGTAAACGATGTTGTTCTGCTGCAGCTGTTGCATCTGAAGACGCGCTTGCTCTTCAGAAGACATGTTGCCGCTGCCGTTTGCATCCATACCAGTGCCGGCACCCAGCATGCCTTCGCTGCCGTCATTGCTGGCGTTCTTGTTAGAAGAACACGCTGCAATAGCCATAACAGGCAGAGCAATCATCAGCCCTTTCAGCACTTTGTTCAGTTGCATTTCAATGATTCCTTTATTAATCAATTATTTATTATCACAGATACGGCGACCAGGCAGGGAATTTAACCTGTCCATCAGTTGCCGGAAGACGCGCTTTGAAACGCCCATCTGTAGAAACCAAATTCAGCACGGATCCCATCCCCTGAGAAGAGCTGTAGATTACCATAGTGCCGTTAGGTGCCAGACTTGGCGTTTCGTCCAGGAACGTTGACGACAGAACTTGTACGCCACCCGCTACCAGATCTTGTTTGGCAATGTGCTGCTGACCGTTGGCCGAACTTACCATTACCATAAATTTACCGTCGCTGCTCACATCCGCATCCTGGTTTTGCGAACCTTCCCAGGTAATGCGCTGCGGAGCACCGCCGTTGACGTTAACTTTATATACCTGCGGACGACCGGCCTGGTCAGATGTAAAGGCCAGGTTTTGGCTGTCCGGGAACCAGGTCGGTTCCGTGTTGTTGCTACGACCATCCGTCACCTGACGGATCTGACCGGAACCAATGTCCATGACATACAGGTTCAGGCTACCGGTTTTAGACAGGGCAAACGCCAGTTTGCTGCCATCCGGAGAAAACGCAGGCGCACCGTTGTGACGTGGGAACGACGCTACCTGACGAACCGCGCCATTAGACAACGTCTGAATAACCAGTGCAGAACGACCACTCTCGAAGGTTACGTACGCCAGTTTTGAGCCGTCCGGAGACCACGCCGGAGACATCAGCGGCTGCGGAGAACGGTGTACCACGAACTGGTTGTAACCATCGTAGTCGGACACACGTAATTCGTACGGGAACTGACCACCGTTGGTCTGAACAACATAAGCGATACGGGTACGGAATGCACCTTTAATGCCGGTCAGTTTTTCAAACACTTCGTCACTTGCAGTATGCCCTGCGTAACGCAGCCACTGCTTGTTCACTTTATAAGTGTTCTGTGCCAGTACGGTACCCGGTGCGCCACCGGTGTCAACCAGCTGATAGGCAACGCTGTAAGAACCATCCGGGTTCGGCGTAACCTGGCCGACGACTACGGCATCAATGCCCAGCGCAGACCAAGCGGCAGGTTGAACTTCCTGCGCGGTACCAGGCTGCTGAGGCAGACGAGAACGGTCTAACGGGTTAAATTTACCGCTGTTACGCAGGTCAGCACCTACGATACCACCGATATCTTCAGGTGCAGCACCCGGTCCTGCCCACTGGAACGGAACGACGCCAATCGGGCGCGCCGAGTCCACCCCCTGGGTGATCTCGATACGTACTTCTGCGTGCAGCACCGCTGCCCACAGCATCAGAAAACCAAATGCTACTCGTAATGCCTGCTTCATCATATCTCCCTTATCTGGACGGAAAGCCCACGATAATTTAGCAGAATGTTAACAAACTCAAATACACAAAACTACCACAACTCAGTATCAACCTTAGACCGTTTCCCCTGATTTCTCAGGGGTCGTTATTACAGTTTGAAGTCCAGTTTGGCATCTTTTACTTTTTCATAAACTGCCTGGCTAGGCGGTTTAGGAATTCTGGCGGTTTTCGCAGCCGTCAGCGCAGCCTGACACAATGCTGGATCCCCACCCTCTTCGGTCACATCCAGTAACAGACCATCGGGTGCTAACTTGATATGTAATACGCAAGATTTACCTGCATACAAATCTGCACCATACAGACGGCTCTGGATCGCATTACGAATTTGAGATGCGTAAGCACTGATATCAGCACCAGATGCACCGCCATTGGCACCACTTGTACCACTATCTTTCGCCGGTTGGCCGTTTCCTTTCGCTCCACCGCCCGATTTCGGTGCATTCTTACCGGAGCTCAGGTCACCCAACAAGTCGTCAACGCCAGAGGCTGCAGCGGCTTTTTCGGCCGCAGCCTTTTTAGCAGCAGCTGCTTTATCTGCCGCAGCTTTCTTATCGGCAGCGGCTTTCTCGGCTGCAGCTTTTTTGTCTGCTGCTGCTTTTTCCGCTGCGGCTTTCTTATCAGCCGCCGCTTTTTCAGCAGCGGCCGCTTTCGCGGCGGCGGCTTTTTCTGCTTTCTCAGCGGCAGCTTTCTCGGCTGCTGCTTGCTTAGCGGCTTCAGCCTGTGCTTTCTTCGCAGCGTCCGCGGCAGCCTTAGCAGCTTGTGCTTCGGCAACTTTCTTCGCATCAGCAGCGGCTTTAGCAGCTTCCGCCTCAGCTTTTTTCTGTGCATCCGCAGCGGCTTTCTTCGCGGCATCTGCCGCTTGTTTCGCCTGTGCATCAGCTTTAGCCTTCGCCGCAGCTTCTTCAGCCTGTTTCTGTTGCTCTTGCGCTTTCGCGGCGGCGGCTTCAGCTTGCTTCTGCTGTTGCGCCTGTTCGCGCACTTTTTCCTGCGCGGCTAAGCGTTCTTTTTCCAGCTGCTTCAGTCGCTCTTGCTCAGCTGCCTGTTTCTCGCGAAGTTCTTCAGCTTGCTGCTGCGCCTGCTTTTCACGCTGCTCTTCAGCACGTTTCGCGCTTGCCTGCTGTTGCTGCTGCCTGTCGTACTGTTGCACAACGGCGCCAGGATCGACCATAACGGCGTCGATGGACGAACCGCCACCGCCGCCGGCTGAAGCATCAATGTGCTCATCGAACGAACTCCAGATCAGCGCTGCAAATAAAATGACATGCAGCACCGCTGAAATAATTATCGCCCTTTTGAGCTTGTCGTTTTGTTCGGTTGCCTTTGACACTCTCGGTTCCCAAAAAACTGTTCGCCTGTTACGTGCTATCTTTCAAGCCAGCAAAACGCCGTCATCAGATTGGCTGCGTCATCAAGCCAACCGATTTTACGCCTGCACTGTGTAACAAGTTCAGCGCTTTAATTATTTCATCATAAGGCACGTCTTTCGCACCACCGATTAAAAAGACCGTTTTCGGATTGGTCTGCAGGCGACTTTTCGCTTCCGCGATAACCTGCTCCGGCGGCAGTTGATCCATACGATCTTTCTCAACCACCACGCTGTATTGCCCAATACCGGAAACTTCAATAATGACCGGGGGTTCGTCGTTACTGCTGACGGCTTGCGATTCGGTCGCATCCGGCAGGTCGACTTCCACACTCTGCGTAATGATCGGTGCGGTTGCCATAAAGATCAGCAACAGCACCAGCAGTACGTCGAGCAGCGGTACAATATTGATTTCGGACTTGAGTTCGCGACGACCTCGTCCACGCGTTCTGGCCATGGCTTACCCCTTGTTGCTCTCGCTAACGGTAAACGCCTGGCGGTGCAGAATCGCGGTGAACTCTTCCATAAAGTTGTCGTAATTCAGTTCCAGTTTGTTCACGCGCTGGTTCAGACGGTTGTAGGCCATAACCGCCGGGATTGCCGCAAACAGACCGATAGCCGTTGCAATCAACGCTTCCGCGATACCCGGTGCAACCATTTGCAGCGTCGCCTGTTTTACCGCGCCCAGCGCGATAAATGCGTGCATGATCCCCCAAACGGTACCGAACAGACCGATATACGGGCTGATGGAGCCAACGGTTCCGAGGAATGGAATATGCGTTTCCAGCGTTTCCAGCTCACGGTTCATCGAGATACGCATCGCACGGGAAGCCCCCTCAACGACCGCTTCCGGCGCGTGACTATTTGCCCGATGCAAACGAGCAAACTCTTTGAACCCGCTGTAGAAAATTTGTTCTGAGCCAGCCAAATTATCACGACGCCCCTGGCTTTCCTGGTACAGGCGCGACAATTCAATGCCGGACCAGAACTTGTCTTCAAATGCTTCGGCTTCACGTGAAGCAGCATTAAGAATACGGGTCCGCTGGATAATAATGGCCCAGGATGCGATTGAGAAACCAATCAAAATCAACATGATAAGTTTAACCAGAAGGCTTGCCTTCAGGAACAAATCAAGGATATTCATGTCAGTCACTGCTTAAACTCCGCGACAATAGACTTGGGAAGCGCACGAGGCTTCATTTTGAGTGGATCAACGCAAACAATCAGAACTTCGGCTTCATTCAGCACGGTGTTCTCTGCGTTGACAATGCGTTGCGTGAAAACCAAAGAGGTGCCACGCATTGACGTAATTTCGGTTTGAACTTCGAGCATATCGTCGAGCCGGGCAGGCGCAAAATACTCGAGGGTCATCTTGCGCACCACAAAGGCTACACGTTCAGCCAACAGGACCTGCTGACTGAAGTGATGATGACGCAGCATCTCTGTGCGCGCTCTTTCATAAAAAGCGACGTAGCTGGCGTGGTAAACCACCCCACCGGCATCGGTATCTTCATAGTAGACACGAACCGGCCATCGAAACAGCGTTGTATTCACTTTACATCCCGGTAATGCAACAAAAGGTTAGTGCTTTCAAACTTCGCTACTATACGCGCGGGAATGGTGCTTTGGAATGGGGGAAAGTAAACGGAGAGTAAAAAATTATGGGCTTATGCAAGCCCATAAATATTTAAGGATGTTTCTTATTCAAAAGAAGAAGAAAAACAGACCAACAACGAGGACGATATCCGCGATCAGCGGGCAGAAGATACCCTGCCAGTGTACGGCACGAGGACGAAAGCCAACGCCGTGAATGATGCCTGCGCAGACCGCCCACATCAGCAGAAAACCATGCCAGATTTCAAGCTCACTGGTTTTGGCCGCGAAACGTGACGGATCCCAGAATATGCAACCGGCCAATACGATTGCCAGCACAAATGAAAGCGCCCGCAAGGGGCGCTTGTCCATCGCGTTGTATAACATCGCGATAATGTTGGTCATTAGCTATCTTCTTGTCCGGCTTTGCCTGATTCAACGTGCTCAAGCGCCAGCGCTGTGATTATCCCAAATGCACAGGCAAGAAGCGTTCCCAAAATCCATGCGAAATACCACATTTTAAGCTCCTTACTTAGTACAGAGAGTGGGTGTTACTTTCAATATCTTCTTTAGTGATGCGACCAAACATCTTCCAGTAACACCAGCCGGTGTACAGCAGAATGATCGGTACGAACACACAAGCTACATACGTCATCAGATTCAGCGTCAGCTGGCTGGACGTTGCATCCCACATGGTCAAACTTGCGTTCATCATGGTGCTGGATGGCATCACAAACGGGAACATTGCGATACCGGCAGTCAGGATGATGCATGCTAACGTCAGTGAAGAGAAGACGAATGCCCAGGCCCCTTTCTCCATACGAGAAGTCAGAATGGTCAACAGCGGCAGAACCACGCCCAGTGCAGGAACCAGCCACAGGATAGGTGCATTGTTAAAGTTCACCATCCATGCGCCAGCCACGCGAGCCACTTCTTTGGTCAGCGGGTTGGAGGCGGCATGATGATCCAGTGCTGAGGTCACAACATAACCGTCAATACCGTAAATCACCCATACACCGGCCAGCGCGAAGCAGACCAGAGTCACCAGCGCCGCAACCTGTGAAGTTGCACGAGCACGCAGATGCAGTTCACCTACCGTACGCATCTGCAGATAGGTCGCACCCTGGGTGATGATCATCCCAACGCTCACGACACCAGCCAGCAGACCAAACGGATTCAGCAACTGGAAGAAGTTACCGGTGTAGTACAAACGCATGTAGTCATCTACGTGGAACGGAACCCCTTGCAGCAGGTTGCCGAACGCCACACCAATCACCAGCGGTGGCACGAAGCTACCAATGAAGATGCCCCAGTCCCACATGTTGCGCCAGCGCATGTCTTCAATCTTGGAGCGGTAATCAAAACCGACCGGACGGAAGAACAAAGACGCCAGTACCAGGATCATCGCCACATAGAAACCGGAGAACGCAGCGGCATACACCATCGGCCAGGCAGCGAACAGTGCGCCACCCGCGGTGATGAGCCAAACCTGGTTACCGTCCCAGTGCGGGGCGATGGAGTTAATCATAATTCGACGCTCGGTATCATTACGACCGAGGAAACGGGTGAGCATGCCCACCCCCATGTCGAAGCCATCAGTGACCGCGAAACCAATCAGCAGAATGCCAACCAGCAGCCACCAGATAAAACGCAATACTTCATAATCGATCATTTGACGACTCCTGTCTTAGCGTGCCGGCTGAGAAGTCACAGTGGACTGCTCGTAGTGATAACGACCGGTTTTCAGGCTACTCGGCCCAAGGCGTGCGAACTTGAACATCAGATACAGTTCAGCCACCAGGAACAGGGTATACAGGCCGCAAATCAACAGCATCGAGAAGATGAGGTCGCCAGCAGTCAGCGAAGAGTTCGCTACGGCTGTTGGTAACACTTCACCAATCGCCCACGGTTGACGACCGTACTCTGCGACAAACCAACCGGATTCAATAGCAATCCACGGCAGAGGAATCGCGTACAGCGCAGTGCGCAGCAGCCATTTTTTCTCACCGATACGGTTACGAAGCACAGTCCAGAAGGACACCGCGATAATTGCCAGCATCAGAATGCCGCATGCCACCATGATACGGAAAGCGAAGTACAGCGGCGCAACGCGAGGGATAGAATCTTTCGTTGCCTGCTGAATTTGCGCTTCGGTCGCGTCGGTGACGTTATCCGTATAGCGTTTCAGCAGCAGACCATAACCCAGGTCTTTCTTCATGTTGTTGAACTGGTCGCGAACGGCCTGGTCGGTAGTACCAGCACGCAGTTCTTCCAGCAACTGATACGCTTTCATCCCGTTACGGATACGCTCTTCGTGCTGCACCATCAGGTCTTTCAGACCAATGACCGGTGTATCAACAGAGCGGGTGGCGATGATGCCCAGCGCATAAGGAATTTGAATCGCAAAATGGTTTTCCTGCGCATCCTGGTCCGGAATACCGAACAGCGTAAAGGAAGCCGGTGCAGGCTGAGTTTCCCATTCTGCTTCAATCGCTGCGAGTTTGGTTTTCTGCACGTCGCCCATTTCGTAACCGGATTCATCACCCAGAACGATAACAGACAGAATGGCAGCCATACCAAAGCTGGCAGCGATGGCAAAAGAACGTTTAGCAAACGCGAAGTCACGACCGCGCAGCATATAGTAGGAGCTGATACCCAGAACGAACATCGCGCCGCATACATAACCAGATGCCACAGTGTGAACAAATTTCACCTGTGCTACCGGGTTGAGCACCAGTTCAGAGAAGCTCAGCATCTCCATACGCATGGTTTCGAAGTTGAAATCCGCTGCGATTGGGTTCTGCATCCAGCCGTTCGCAACCAGAATCCACAGCGCGGACAGGTTAGAACCCAGGGCCACCAGCCAGGTGACACACATATGCTGGACTTTACCCAAACGGTCCCAGCCGAAGAAGAACAGACCTACAAAGGTGGATTCGAGGAAGAAGGCCATCAAACCTTCGATCGCCAGCGGCGCACCGAAAATATCCCCTACATAGTGGGAGTAGTAAGACCAGTTAGTCCCGAACTGGAACTCCATGGTCAGACCGGTAGCCACACCCAGAGCGAAGTTGATACCAAACAACTTGCCCCAGAACTTGGTCATATCTTTATAAATCTGTTTGCCGGAAAGGACGTAGACCGTTTCCATAATGGCCAGCAAGAACGCCATACCGAGCGTCAGTGGCACAAACAGGAAGTGGTACATCGCGGTCAAGGCAAACTGTAAGCGCGACAGTTCGACTATATCTAACATCATGACTCCTTGCTCATCGCATGAAGACTCCGAGAGTGAACCCCGTTAGAAAGGGTCACACGCATGCCCCAATACAAATTTATCTGCTTCCTTACGCCGCTACTCTTTCTTCTCTTGTGAAGAAAGGACAATGGAGAAAGGTTACAAACATGTTAATAAAACACTCAAATTGATCCCGCAATTATATTACGCCGTAAAATCCTTACAATAAACAGGTTTTTATCGAGACAAATTTGCATTTTTCGATAGTGATCAATTTATAGCTAATTTACCACTTTCAGACCAATTTGATCTGCAGCAATTTAACCTCTTTTGATGCTGTTTTCCAAGTTTTAAACATTGATTTAAATCAATTTTCAAATTTAATGTTAATAGTGTTTAACACTCGCATGACTAGTGAATGCGATGTTAACAACATGTTTTTCAATGAGTAATTGCCGTTACTACAAATGATAGGATATTTATTTAAATGTACACGATCTTTTAACCAGCCCGGCTGACAAAATTGATAGCAGATAAAGAATCACTAATGCTAGGTAGCTCACAGTTTTTTGTTTAGCAAGTCATGGACTTGTTATTTCATACAAATTATTCATTTAAATTTTACTTATAATTAACACCGAGATGTAACTATCTCAGCTGGAAGAGAAAACGTTCCACATTGACCGATGCATTGCGTTTGGTGTTCTGCGAGAGAACGCTGGCGTTTCGCTTAAATCATCACTGAAAGTTATCTTTAACGCCCACTCTGCACTTATGTGGCAAAGATTAAATATGCCACAAACATTTCATTATCATTTTTATCCTAAAATTAACAAAAATGAATTGTGACATATAAGATTAAAAAATAAAAAACCGTTACGTCGTTCACAAGTTAATTAGTAATTGTGATTTTTGAAATTATTAAAAACACGACATAAATGGCGCGCATAACAAAATAAGATTTCGATCACAAACATGGCAAGTAATTTATTACCCATTTTTCTAATAAATTAAAACCGGCCAAGAAAATATGATACATCCTACTGATTATAAAGAAATTTTATAACAACCAAATATAACAATCATTTTTCTCAGGATATTTTGAAAATAGATCAATTGCTTCCTTTTTCGCTTCCACAGAAACTCCAACCCTATTAAGAGGTTGTCACAATCCATGTTCTAAATATTAGAAAATAATTTCACTTATTGACCATCAGCCCTACAGAGGATTACCCATGAAGAAATCTACACTTGTTATTGGCGTCATCGGTGCTGACTGCCATGCAGTAGGTAATAAAGTTCTGGATCGCGTTTTTACCGCTCATGATTTTCACGTAATCAACCTCGGGGTGATGGTGAGCCAGGATGAATATATTGATGCTGCGATTGAAACAGGCGCCGATGCCATCGTGGTGTCCTCTATCTACGGTCATGGCGACATTGATTGCCTCGGATTACGTGAGCGCTGCATCGAACGCGGCCTTGGCGACATTCTGCTGTACGTCGGCGGCAACCTGGTCGTCGGTAAACATGACTTCGCCGATGTGGAAGTGAAGTTTAAAGAGATGGGCTTTAACCGGGTCTTCGCCCCCAGTCACGATCTGGAAGATGTTTGCGCGCTTATCACTAATGATATTCACCAACACAATGGCCTCGAACAGCGTTGCCTGGAAGAGGCTATCTGATGCAAACAGTTTCTGTCGATATCGGCTCGACATGGACCAAGGCAGCCCTCTTCGCCCATGAAGGCGAGGAATTAACCCTGGTAAACCATGTCCTGACCCCAACCACCACACATCATCTGGCAGACGGTTTTTTTGCCAGCCTGAATCAGGTGCTGAATGTTGCCGATGCTCGCCCGTTACTGAAAAGTGGTGAAGTGCAGTTGAAATACTCCTCCTCAGCGAAAGGTGGGCTTGCCGTTGCAGCAATGGGGCTGGTGCCTTCCATTACGTTGGAATCGGCAAAAGTTACCGCCCATTCGGCAGGAGCGAAAATCGCGCAATATTATTCGTACAAGCTGAACCGTCATGACATCCAGGAGCTGGAGTCATCCCCTCCAGATATTCTGCTGTTTACCGGCGGTACAGACGGTGGCGAAGAAAGTTACGGCCTGGCGAATGCGCATGCGCTGGCAGGCTCAAAGCTTGATTGCGCCATTATCTACGCCGGAAACCGGGACATTCAGGACGAAATACAAACGATTCTGGGACATAAGGATTTGACCACGGTAGACAACATTCTGCCTGACCTCGATCACCCGAATCCGTTTGCCGCACGTCAGGCGATTTGTGATGTGTTCTTGTCACGCATTGTCAAAGGCAAAGGTCTGGACGTCATTGTTGGCGAAACAGGCGAAGAGCCAATGCCGACGCCATGGACGGTCTATGAGTTAGTCAAAGCCATTAGCGATTACGACAGCGCATGGAAGGAATTCATGCTGATTGATATGGGCGGAGCCACCACGGATGTCTATTCGGCCAGCGCGAATACCCTCTCCCCCGATACCGTCCTGCATGGTGTTCCTGAACCGTTCGTCAAACGTACCGTAGAAGGCGACCTGGGCATGCGCGTTTCCGCCGTCGTGGTGGGAGAAAGCACGCAGGATATGGTGAAAGTCATCTTCGCCCAACAACCACAGCGCGAGGAAGCGTTTTACCGCTACCTGCGCCATCTGGTAGGGCAACCGGATTACCTGCCACTCAGTGAGGAAGAGAAATATTACGACACCCTGCTGGCAGGTTTATGCGTGGGCTATGCCGCTGAGCGCCACGCGGGCACTAAAAAGCAGGTTTGCACCTGCGTGGGTAACGTGGATTTACAGATGGGTCGCGATCTCACCACCGTACGCAAAGTCGTCGGTTCAGGGGGATGGCTCTCTCGCGCCAGCCAGTTTGATATCCATAACTGGCTCAAATACCGGGAGCTGGACGACCAGGGGAAAAGAATTCTGTTACCGAATCAGTTTGAGTATTACCGCGATTCAAATGGCCTGCTCCCGCTTCTGGCAAACGTCGCCAGGCTGTACCCGCAAGCCGCTGCTCGCACCAGCATTCAGTGTTTAACCCTATAAAACTTAAGGCAGCTACGAATGGAACTTCGAAATAAAAAATTGACCCATGACGAATTCATGACCGAAAGGCATCAGGTATTACAAACCTGGGAAACCGGCAAAGACGTTGAGAACTTCGAAGATGGCGTGAAGTACCAGCAATCAATTCCAGATAAAAAACGCTTCTCCCTTGCCCTGCTGAAAGCCGATCAGGAAGGTAAAACCCTGAGCCAGCCGCGTGCAGGCGTAGCATTAATGGATGAGCATATTGCGCTGCTCAAAACATTGCAGGAAGAGTGCGACCTCCTGCCGAGTACTATCGATGCCTATACCCGTCTGAACCGCTATGAAGAAGCCGCTGTCGGGATCCAGAAATCCATCGAAGCAGGTACTTCCAAGCTGAATGGTTTACCAGTTGTCAATCACGGGGTTGCTGCCTGCCGCCGGATGACTGAATCGCTGGAAAAACCGATCCAGGTTCGCCACGGTACACCGGATGCGCGCCTGCTGGCAGAAATCGCCATGGCCAGTGGCTTCACCAGCTACGAAGGCGGCGGTATCTCCTACAACATCCCTTACGCCAAACGCGTCACCCTGGAAAAATCCATTCGCGACTGGCAGTACTGCGACCGTCTGATGGGTCTGTACGAAGAGAACGGCATTCGCATCAACCGTGAGCCGTTTGGCCCGCTGACCGGTACCCTGATCCCGCCGTTTATGTCCCACTCGGTGGCGATTATTGAAGGTCTGCTGGCGCTGGAACAAGGCGTGAAATCCATTACCGTCGGCTACGGCCAGGTCGGTAGCCTGACGCAGGATATCGCCGCTATTCAGGCGCTGCGTGAACTGTCCCACGAATACTTCCATAACCATGGCTTCGACGATTACGAACTGAGCACCGTTTTCCACCAGTGGATGGGCGGATTCCCGGAAGATGAAGCGAAAGCCTTCTCCGTTATCGCCTGGGGTGCAGCGGTTGCTGGTATGTCGGGTGCCACAAAAGTGATCACCAAAAGCCCGCACGAAGCGTTCGGTATCCCAACCGCGGCAGCTAACGCCCAGGGTCTGAAAGCGTCACGCCAGATGCTCAACATGGTCAGCGACCAGAAATTCCCGCAGTGCGCTGCCGTGGAGCAGGAAGTTGACCTGATTAAGAGCGAAGTCCGCGCGGTGTTGAAGAAAGTCTTCGAACTGGGCAATGGCGACATTGCGCGCGGTACGGTGCTGGCCTTTGAAGCTGGCGTGCTGGATGTACCTTTCGCTCCTGCCGCCTGTAACGCCGGTAAGATCCTGCCTGTTCGCGATAACACAGGCGCAATCCGTATTCTTGAAGCCGGTGCCGTGCCGCTGCCGAAAGATATTCTCGCCCTGCACCACGACTATGTCGCAGAGCGCGCACATTTTGAAGGCCGCAAGCCTTCTTTCCAGATGGTCATTGATGACATCAACGCCGTATCCCACAGTAAATTAATAGGAAGACCATAATGAAAATCAAAAAGGCCCTTTTCACCGCTGGCTACTCCTCATTTTATTTTGACGATCAGCAGGCCATCAAAAATGGCGCCGGTCATGACGGGTTTATCTACACCGGCGATCCGGTCACGCCTGGATTTACCTCTGTTCGTCAGGCGGGTGAATGTGTTTCCGTACAACTGATTCTGGAAAACGGCGCGGTAGCTGTGGGCGATTGCGCAGCGGTGCAATATTCAGGTGCAGGCGGTCGTGACCCGCTGTTCCTGGCTGAAAACTTCATTCCGTTCCTCAACGACCACATCAAGCCGTTGCTGGAAGGTCGTGACGTTGATTCGTTCCTGACCAACGCCCGTTTCTTTGATGAATTGCGTATTGACGGCCATCTGCTGCATACCGCCGTACGTTATGGTCTGTCTCAGGCACTGCTCGACGCGGCGGCATTGGCTACCGGTCGTCTGAAAGCCGAAGTGGTTTGTGATGAATGGCAACTGCCATGCGTTCCGGAAGCCATTCCGTTATTTGGTCAGAGCGGCGACGACCGTTATATCGCCGTCGACAAGATGATCCTAAAAGGTGTGGATGTCCTGCCGCATGCCCTGATCAATAACGTTGAAGAGAAGCTGGGCTTTAAAGGTGAAAAACTGCGTGAGTACGTCCGCTGGTTGTCTAACCGCATCCTGAGCCTGCGCACCAACGAAAGCTATCACCCGACACTGCATATTGATGTCTACGGCACCATTGGTCTGATCTTCGATATGGATCCAGTGCGTTGCGCCGAATACATCGCCAGCCTGGAAGCCGAAGCTCAAGGTCTCCCGCTGTACATTGAAGGCCCGGTTGATGCCGGTAACAAGCCGGATCAGATCCGCATGTTAACCGAGATCACTCAGGAGCTGACTCGTCTGGGTTCCGGCGTGAAAATCGTTGCGGATGAATGGTGTAACACCTATCAGGACATCGTGGACTTCACCGACGCGGGCAGCTGCCACATGGTGCAGATTAAAACCCCGGATCTGGGCGGTATTCACAACATCGTTGATGCAGTGCTGTATTGCAACAAACACGGAATGGAAGCCTATCAGGGCGGTACCTGTAACGAAACGGAAATCAGTGCTCGTACCTGCGTACACGTCGCGCTGGCCGCGCGTCCAATGCGCATGCTGATCAAACCGGGTATGGGTTTCGATGAAGGTCTCAACATCGTGTTTAACGAAATGAACCGCACCATCGCGCTGTTGCAAACTAAGGATTAAGAGATGGCACGCACATTTAAGATCTTATCGCCTACGGCTATCCTGGGTTATGGCTTCCCGGAAGAAAGTTTTCGTAAAGCCATGGAAGAGTCACCGGATCTTATTGCTGTTGACGCAGGTTCCTCCGATCCTGGCCCCCACTACCTGGGGGCAGGTAAACCCTTTACTGACAGGGCCGGTGTGAAACGCGATCTGCGCTATATGATTGTGGCAGGCGTTAAGAACAACATCCCGGTAGTGATCGGCACAGCCGGTGGTTCTGGCGCAGCTCCGCATCTGGAGTGGTGTCGCCAAATAATCCATGAGATCGCACAGGAAGAAAAACTGTCTTTCTCAATGGCGCTAATTCCGTCTGATGTCGACAAAGAAATCGTTCATCAGGCACTGGATAACGGCAAAATCACCGCGCTCGATTTTGTGCCTGAACTGACTCACGAGGCCATTGAAGAGAGCACCTACATTGTCGCGCAGATGGGCGTCGAGCCTTTCCAGCGTGCGCTGAAAGCCGGTGCACAGGTGGTCCTGGGCGGACGAGCCTACGATCCGGCCTGCTTCGCCGCGCTGCCGATTATGCAGGGCTTTGATGAAGGTCTGGCGCTTCATTGCGGTAAGATCCTTGAGTGTGCTGCCATTGCCGCCACCCCTGGCTCCGGCTCCGATTGTGCGATGGGGATTATCGACGACAACGGCTTTACGCTGAAGGCGTTCAATCCCAAGCGTAAGTTCACTGAAACTTCTGCTGCGGCGCACACCCTGTACGAGAAGTCAGATCCTTACTTCCTGCCAGGGCCAGGCGGTGTGCTGAACCTGAAAGCGTGCACCTTTACCCAGGTTAACGAGGGTGAAGTGTATGTCAGCGGTTCACGCCATGAAGAAACACCGTATGCGTTGAAACTGGAAGGTGCACGCCAGGTTGGCTTCCGTTGCCTGACCATCGCCGGAACACGCGACCCGATTATGATTGCCGGGATTGACACGATTCTTGAAGAGGTACAGGCAAGCGTTGCACGTAACCTCTCCCTGAACGACGACAGTATCCGCATGACGTTCCACTTGTACGGTAAGAACGGTGTGATGGGCAACCATGAACCGATGAAAACTGCGGGCCATGAACTGGGAATTTTACTGGATGTCGTTGCGCCGACGCAGGACATCGCCAACAGCGTTTGCTCGCTGGTGCGCTCTACCCTGCTGCACTACGGCTATGAAAATCGCATTGCGACTGCGGGCAACCTCGCCTTCCCGTTCTCGCCATCTGATATTCAGAGTGGACCGGTGTATGAGTTCTCGATCTATCACCTGATTGAAGCGAGTAATGCGCTGCGTTTTGATTTCCACATTGAACAGGTGACGCCAGAAGGAGTTCAGGCATGAAACACTCAATTTGTTCACTGGCACAAGTTATTCGCTCGAAAAACGCCGGACCGTACGAACTGGTTTTAGATATTTTATTTAAAACCCGGGAAGATTATCAGCGCGTAAAACGCTCAGAGCAATTAACACCGCAGCTTATTGCCGGTTTATATAACGTTAAGCCTGACTTTATTCACAATATTGTATGGTTCGATCCGGCGAATGCCGTAAAAATCGTCATGCCGCGCGATATTATTTCCGGCAACGTCGGTGACAATGATGTTTATGGTGCACAGCAACACGCACCATTATTAAGTATTGAGTTCGACTTGTAACAAAAAACACAATAACAACCATTGGGGCACAGAATTCAGCTGTATCACAGTGCTTCGAATTATTCATGCGGTTGGTCACAACAGGCGTGCGTCTAAGCTGCTGTCCAGGCTCAGGCGCACGCCACCCTACACAATTCCAATTACCAACCTTTATCCGATGGAGTACACATGAAGAAAATAAGTTTAACGAAGATGATCATATTAGGCCTGATACTCGGCATGATTGCCGGGGTGGCCATAAATAATATGGCCGCGGCTGAAACAGCAAAATCTTATGCAGCAGATATATCCATTTTTACCACTATATTCTTACGTATGGTGAAAATGATTATCGCACCATTGGTTATTTCAACTCTGGTTGTGGGTATTGCCAAAATGGGTGATGCCAAAACGCTCGGACGTATATTTTCGAAAACCTTCTTCCTGTTTATTTGCGCGTCATTGCTGTCAATCGCGCTGGGTCTGGTTATCGTTAATATCTTCCAGCCAGGCGCAGGTATCAACTTTGTGCCACATGACGTCGGCGCTGTTGCCGCCGTTAAGTCAGAGCCATTCACGCTGAAAGTGTTCATCTCACACGCGGTACCGACCAGTATTGTCGATGCGATGGCGCGTAACGAAATTCTGCAGATCGTCGTGTTCTCCATCTTCCTTGGTTGTAGCCTCGCTGCGATTGGTGAAAAAGCCGACCCTATTGTGAAAGTGCTGGATTCACTGGTGCACGTGATGCTGAAGCTGACGGGTTACGTCATGCTGTTTGCGCCACTGACCGTTTTTGCCGCTATTTCAGGTCTGATTGCCGAACGTGGTCTGGGTGTGATGGTTAGCGCCGGGATCTTCATGGGTGAGTTCTACCTGACGCTGGGTATGCTGTGGGCGATCCTGATTGGCCTGTCTACTATGATCGTCGGGCCTTGCATCGCACGGTTAACTAAATCAATCCTCGAACCCGCTCTGCTGGCCTTTACCACTTCAAGCTCTGAAGCCGCCTTCCCGGGTACGCTGGACAAGCTGGAAAAATTCGGTGTTTCTTCAAAAATCGCCAGCTTCGTTCTGCCTATCGGTTACTCCTTTAACCTGGTCGGCTCCATGGCTTATTGCTCCTTTGCCACTGTCTTTATTGCTCAGGCGTGCAACATCGAACTGAGCATGGGCGAGCAAATTACCATGCTGTTAATTCTGATGCTGACTTCTAAAGGGATGGCGGGTGTACCGCGTGCCTCGATGGTCGTTATCGCCGCTACCCTGAACCAGTTCAACATTCCGGAAGCGGGTTTGATCCTGCTGATGGGCGTCGATCCGTTCCTCGATATGGGTCGTTCCGCTACCAACGTCATGAGTAACGCCATGGGCGCTGCCATTGTGGGCCGTTGGGAAGGCGAACACTTCGGCCAGGGTTGCCGTGGAACTGCGCCAGTGAAGTCACCGGAACAGGAACGCCCGGTTACCGAAACGGAAGTCGCTTTGTCCTGATACTACGTTATTGCCGGATGGCGCTTGCGCTTATCCGGCCTACATAACGTTTAACTATCCGTAGGCCGGATTAGGCGGTACGCCGCCATCCGGCATCAAGATGAGCACACCAACAGGAACGCACAATGAATAAAACAATTATCGGCGTGAGTCTCTTTTCTTTCAGCGTCTTGTTTAGCGCAACCACATTCGCGCAAACCACGCCCGACTACGCCAAGCTGATAGAACAGGCTCATCAGAAGTACAAAAGTAATAACGATGGAAAAGTCGCCGACTACATCCCTGCTCTGGCGACCTATAGCCCGAAAAATTTTGCCATCACCATTGCGACGGTGGACGGCAAGATCTACCAGGTTGGCGATGTTAACAAACCTTTCCCAATGGAATCCCTGAGTAAAGTGTTCACCATGGCGCTCGCCATGGAGCAGCACGGTCCACAGGTAGTGCTGGATAAACTTGGCGCCAATGCCACCGGCATGCCGTTCAACTCAGGTTTGGCCGTTGAACTGACCAAAGGCGCGCCTGAAAACCCACTGGTAAACGCCGGGGCCATGAGCACCGTTAGCCTGATTGAAGCCAAAGACAAAAGCGATCGTTGGAACAAAATCCTCGACAACCTGAACGTCTGGGCCGATGCCACTCTCACCGTAAACGAACCGGTTTTCAAATCTGAAATGGAAACCAACCAGCACAATCAGGCGCTGGCCAAACTGATGGAATCCTATAACAGCTTCTATGGCAACACTGACGAAGCCGTTGAAATTTATACCCGCCAGTGCTCGGTGGATATCACCGTTGAGCAACTGGCCAAAATGGGTGCCGTACTGGCGAACAAAGGCAAATCTCCGTTCAACGGCAAACAGTTGCTGAATGAGAAATATGTTCCACAGGTACTGGCAGAAATGGCAATTGCCGGACTGTACGACGGCAGCGGTAAATGGCTGTACACCGTTGGCATTCCGGCGAAAAGCGGCGTCGGCGGCGGCATGGTTGCCGTCGTCCCAGGCGAATATGCGATTGCGGTCTATTCTCCGCCGCTTGATGAAGCCGGAAACAGCGTTCGTGCCCAGAAAACTATCGAATATGTCGCCGAAGCGACAAAAGCCAACGTCTTTTTAGCCAAATAACTTTACGCCGGATGGCACATTGCTTATCCGGCAAACAATACGAAGAGGTGAGAAGTAAACATGTCTAAACCATTTGTCTGGCAGGAACTCTTTGTTCAGAGTAAAGATAGTACCGAATATGAATTACTCAGTAACCAGCACGTTACGGTAACGGAGTTAGACGGAGAGGAAGTTATCAAGGTTGC
This sequence comes from Citrobacter sp. ABFQG, assembly GCF_004322975.1. Classification (NCBI taxonomy): domain Bacteria; kingdom Pseudomonadati; phylum Pseudomonadota; class Gammaproteobacteria; order Enterobacterales; family Enterobacteriaceae; genus Citrobacter; species Citrobacter sp. ABFQG. The sequence goes on along the minus strand of NZ_CP036435.1, from coordinate 2,248,267 downwards.
ACCGGAAGCGTTAACCTTGTTAGCACAGCAGGCGTTTTATGAGGCTTCATTTTTCCTGCGCGCCGGACATTTAAAACAGATTGCCAGCATTTTGCACGACCCACAGGCCAGCGGTAACGATAAGTACGTCGCATTACAGCTGCTGCGCAATGCAGAGGTTTCAGCTAAAGGTGTACTGCCTAACTGCCAGGACACCGGGACGGCAACCATTGTGGCCTGCAAAGGACAACATGTCTGGACAGGCGGCGATGACGCCGAAGCCTTAAGCAAAGGCGTGTATACCACCTTCACCGAAAACAATCTGCGTTACTCGCAAAATGCCCCGCTGGACATGTATACCGAGGTCAATACTCAGACAAACCTGCCGGCACAAATCGACATCAGCGCCACGCCGGGCAATGAATATAAATTCCTGTTCGTCAACAAAGGCGGCGGTTCTGCCAATAAGGCGGCGTTATTCCAGGAAACCAAATCCATTCTGCAGCCGGAAAAGCTCACCGCGTTCCTGATCGAAAAAATGAAATCACTGGGTACAGCCGCTTGTCCGCCGTATCACATCGCTTTTGTGGTTGGGGGCTTATCCGCCGACCAGACGCTGAAAGTCGCCAAACTGGCTTCAACCAAATATTACGATAATCTGCCCACCAGCGGGAATGAGCTGGGCCAGGCGTTCCGTGATACGGCGCTGGAAGCCGAGTTGCTCAATGCCAGCCGTGAGTTTGGCATCGGGGCGCAGTTTGGCGGCAAATACTTTGCCCACGATATTCGCGTAATTCGCTTACCGCGCCACGGCGGCTCCTGCCCAATCGCGATGGCCCTCTCCTGCTCTGCCGACCGCAATATTAAAGCCAAAATTAATAAACACGGTATCTGGCTGGAAAAACTCGAGCATAATCCGGGCAAATTTATCCCCGATTCTCACCGGGTAGAAAACGGCGCCCAGACCGTACAACTGGATCTGAATCGTCCGCTGCGTGAGATCCTGCTTGATCTCTCCGCCTTGCCCATTGGTACACGTCTGTCGTTAAGCGGCCCGATTGTTGTGGCTCGCGATATCGCTCACGCGAACATCAAAGCGCGACTGGATAACGGTGAACCGATGCCGGAATACATGAAAAAGCATATCGTTTACTATGCTGGTCCAGCCAAAACCCCGGAAAATCAGGCCTGTGGCTCAATGGGCCCCACCACCGGCGGGCGCATGGATGGGTATGTCGATGCTTTCCAGGCACAAGGCGGCAGCCTCATTATGCTCACCAAGGGTAACCGCAGCCAGCAGGTCACTGATGCCTGTCACAAACACGGTGGATTTAGCCTCGGCAGCATTGGCGGTGCCGCAGCCCTACTGGCGCAACAGTACGTGAAGAGTCTGCAGTGTCTTGAATATCCAGAACTGGGAATGGAAGCGGTGTGGATGATGGAAGTTAAAAATATGCCCGCCTTCGTATTAGTGGATGACAAAGGTAATAACTTCTTCAGCCAGTTCGAGCAGCAGCATCGCTGCGCAACCTGTCCGGCAGGGCATTAAGGAGTTTCCATGGAAGCGCGCGCCAATAACGACAGACACCGTCAGCGTCAGCAGAAGCTGAAAGAGCAGGTTGATACCCGCGTAGCGGCGGCAACGGAGAAGAAAGGGATCCTGATTGTCTTCACCGGCAACGGAAAAGGAAAATCCACCGCAGCCTTTGGCACGGCAACGCGCGCAGTGGGTCACGGAAAAACCGTTGGCATCGCGCAGTTTATTAAAGGTCAGTGGGATAATGGTGAGTACAACACACTGCAACCGCTCGGCGTCGAATTCCATATTATGGGTACCGGATTTACCTGGGAAACCCAAAATCGGCAAGCAGATATCGAGGCGGCAACAATTGTCTGGCAGGAAAGTAAGCGCATGCTGGCTGATGCGCATTACGATCTAGTGGTGCTGGATGAACTCACCTACATGCTGGCTTACCACTATCTGGATACGCAAGAGGTTATCAGCGCCATCGAAAATCGTCCTGCCGGTCAGAGCGTTATCGTCACAGGACGCGGATGCCATACGCTGTTACTGGAACTGGCCGATACGGTCAGTGAAATACGCCCGGTCAAACACGCGTTTGACCGCGGTATTCAGGCACAGATTGGGATCGACTGGTAGCCGTTCTTTTGCCGGATAACGATGCTAACGCGTCTTATCCGGCCTACCCATCGTTGTAGGCCTGATAAGGCATAAGCCACCCTCAGGCAGCCGATACTACGGACTTACTGAGCAACCAGTTGCGGAAAATCTGTAAATGCTCGGATTCCGATTTTTCTTCACGCCATGTCATAATAAATCGATTCCCGGTACGCATCGGAACATCGCAAGGAATGACCATATCGCCACTGTCCAGATCGTGCTGAATGGCAAAACGCGGGAGCAGCGCAACGCCCAGATTAGAGCGGACCGCCGCGATCAGCATCGATAACAAATCAAATCTCGGACCTTTATTCACCAACGGACTGCTGACATCTGACAGCGCAAACCATTCCTGCCAACCTTTGATACGCGTGCTTTGGTGCAATAGCGGGAATTCGTTTAGTAATTCGTTTACCGCCAGTTTTCGTTCCGGTTCGGCCAGCAAACAGCGACTGCATACCGGCAGAATCTCCTCTTCAAACAGGTACTCAACCCCTGACCATGGCGAATAAAAGTCTTCGCGCATGATTGCCGCGTCATACTCTCGATTGAGAAAATCACCAATATTCGCCAGGGAATGAATGTTCACGATAATATCAGGATTAAGTTTGTTAAATTCACGCAGGTTTGGGATCAGCCAGTGCGTGCTGAACGTCGGATTCACCGCCAGCTCAATAACCTGTACCGTCGGCTGCCAGGTCATTATCGTCGTCGTATCTCGTTCAAGCTTATTTAACGTTTCTTTAACGATGCTTAAATAGTGTTTGCCCGCCGCATTTAAAAAAATGCGTTTTTTGGCGTGATTAAATAGCGCGGTATTGAGAAAATCCTCCAGTGCATTTACCTGGCGGAAAACAGCACTTTGTGTTAAAGCCAGCTCTTCAGCTGCCCGGGTATAACTTTCGTGACGCGCAACCACTTCAAAAGTTACCAGCAACTCCGTCTTGGGTATTTTTCCTCTCATAACCTCTTCCATTTGCAGCGTACAAAAATAGTTTAATTTATAAAAAATAATTCAAGACACCCAGATAAGCATCGAGAGTTATATTTTATCCATTGATGTCATTGATCCAATCCATGATTTACTCACACTGATGACGGGTAAATATTAACCAATAATACTTAAGGGAAACAATAAACACAATTTAAATAAGGTTAAACTTAAGCAAATAGTGCCAATAAGTTCTTAATAATTTTTCAAGTCATCTTGTTTATTGCAGAAAAAACTTTGCGAGATTAATCAATATTATCAATGCGATAATTTTGGATAATTTCACGTTATAACTTACGGGCAAACGACTGCTTTTTATCATTCCTTGATGTAGTTTCTGCCTTTTTTTGTTAGACGTGATAAAGGACACAATGTGAAAACTTTCGGAAAGGTCTGGCTCGTTGGGGCAGGTCCCGGTGATATTTCATTGCTCACCCTCAAAGCAATGATGTGCATTAAACAGGCTGACGTCATTATTTACGATCGGCTGGTCAATCCTAAAATTTTGGAATGGGCATTACCAGATTGCCTGCTTATCAATGTCGGCAAAAATCCAGGCTTCCATTGTGTACCCCAGGATGAAATCAATGCGCTGCTCGTCCAGTATGCCCAAACTCACAATAATATTGTACGCCTGAAAGGTGGCGATCCGTATGTTTTTGGACGCGGGGCTGAAGAAGTTGAGGATCTCGTCGAGACGGGCATCCCGTTTGAAGTGGTGCCGGGTATCAGCTCAACCATTGGTGGCCTGACCTATGCTGGGATTCCGGTAACACACCGCGATTTCGCCTCGGGATTTCACGTAGTGACCGGCCATACACGGGAGGGCAACCAACAGCAGGACTGGCGTCAACTGGCAAAACTGAATGGTACCCTGGTTATCGTCATGGGCATCGCCAATCTGGCGTTTATCTGTGAGGAATTATTGATGGGTGGAAAATCAGCAGATACGCCTGCAGCGCTAATTATGTCTGCCACCCGCGATAATCAGCGCCGACTGACCTGTACGCTCGGTTCACTACTGAGCAAGGCGCAGGAAGCTAACATCCTTCCCCCTGCACTGATAGTGATTGGTGATGTGGTAACCCTGAGCGATCGGCTCTCTTTTATCCCTGAAGCCTTCAAGCTGCCAGAAAACCTTTACTGTGACAGTCTGGCATGACGAAAAGACTGGGGCGACGTTTGATGCGCCGCCCGGAAAACGCGGCAAAAGTAGCTGGTTTGTGCGTATTGGAGTTTCCGGGCAATGCTGTCTATGGAATGAACGGGATCGTGCAATAACTCCCCCGCTTTTTGCATTTTTTTCTGATTCACCCAGGTTTTAAAGTTAACGCCCTGCCGTTTCTTAAAAAAACGGCTGAAATAGTTTGCGCTTAAGCAGACGTGAGCTGCTACGGATTCCAGGGATAATTCACCATACAAATTCTCATCGATATAACGCAACGCTGCCAGTAGCTTTTTCTCGTGTCGGGAAGGTTCTGTAAAATAATGACGCATGTAACTGGTCGCTGGGATAACAATCTCATCAGATTGTTGTTCTGTTTCAAAATTATCAATAATAAAATTCAATAAATTTGCCGATGCCACCAGCGTATTATTATCGACTACCGCCACCTGACTCCATTCAGTTTTTATTTTTGGTTCATCCATCCATGAGCATTCATTATCAATAATGATTGTTTTATATTCCTGATATTTTGCCCGCACCTGCCCACAGAGCATAAAACCGTACAGATGCCCCTCGCGAATTAATGGCATAGAAAACAGACTTAGCCCTGCATGACAGCTGAGTATTCTGGGTTTAAGGTGTTTTAATCCTTCAAAAGCACAATACTTGTCACACTTTTGGCAACTCACACAATAGCGTTCATCCGCCCGCATTAATGTGCAGAACGAATTAAAATTATGACAATCCGAGAGAATTTTTCCGGTAACATCAACTACGACGGTGGCTAATCCAGTCGCACTGGAAAATACCTTTGCTATTGAGAAAAAACGTTGTAGGTAATCATCCTGAATTTTCAACGACACGGTATCCTCCGGCATTAATCAAATTAAAGCCGGTAATATGCAGAATTTAATCAAGAGAAAGAATGATGTTTACCGCAAAAAATAATCTTATTTATGCAGATGATTATGAGTAATTTGCAAGATTCAGATAACTAAAAATAAAAAAAGGCCATCATCAGATGGCCAACCATGTCGAAACGGGACCAGCCCTTGACTATGCAGAGAGTCAGGGCTGTTTTTTATTTATTACTTAATAACAGTTTTCAGCGCTTCGCCGATATCAGCCAGGCTACGAACAGTTTTCACGCCTGCAGCTTCCAGCGCAGCGAATTTCTCATCCGCCGTACCTTTCCCACCTGCGATGATCGCACCCGCGTGACCCATACGCTTACCTTTCGGCGCAGTCACACCCGCGATGTAACCCACAACCGGCTTGGTTACATGATCTTTAATGTATGCCGCCGCTTCTTCTTCAGCGCTACCGCCGATCTCACCGATCATGACGATCGCTTCAGTCTGCGGATCTTCCTGGAACAGCTTCAGGATGTCGATGAAGTTAGAACCTGGGATCGGGTCGCCACCAATGCCCACACAGGTGGACTGGCCGAAACCGTAGTCGGTAGTCTGCTTAACCGCTTCATAGGTCAGGGTACCTGAACGGGAAACGATACCCACTTTACCCGGCTTGTGAATGTGGCCCGGCATGATGCCGATTTTGCACTCGCCCGGGGTGATAACACCTGGGCAGTTCGGGCCGATCATGCGCACGCCAGCTTCATCCAGCTTCACTTTCACGGTCAGCATATCCAGCGTCGGGATACCTTCGGTGATGGTGATAATCAGTTTGATACCAGCATCAATCGCTTCCAGTATGGAGTCTTTGCAGAACGGTGCCGGAACGTAGATAACGGTGGCGGTCGCGCCCGTCGCTTCTACGGCTTCACGTACGGTGTTGAACACCGGCAGGCCCAGGTGCGTGGTGCCGCCTTTACCTGGCGTTACGCCGCCAACCATCTGCGTACCGTAAGCAATCGCTTGTTCGGAGTGGAATGTCCCCTGGCTACCGGTGAAGCCCTGGCAGATAACCTTGGTATCTTTATTAATTAAAACTGACATTATTTCCCCTCCACTGCGGCAACAACCTGCTGAGCTGCATCCGTCAGACTTTTCGCTGCAATAATATTCAGGCCACTATCAGCCAGTTTTTTCGCGCCGAGTTCAGCGTTATTACCTTCCAGACGTACCACGACCGGAACGTTTACACCTACTTCTGCTACCGCGCCGATGATACCGTCGGCGATCAGGTCGCAACGTACGATACCGCCGAAGATGTTAACCAGTACGGCTTTAACATTGTCATCAGAGAGGATAATTTTGAACGCTTCCGTTACACGCTCTTTGGTCGCACCGCCACCAACGTCGAGGAAGTTAGCCGGTTCGCCGCCGTGCAGCTTAACGATGTCCATGGTGCCCATTGCCAGGCCCGCACCGTTAACCATGCAACCGATGTTGCCGTCGAGCGCAACGTAGTTCAGTTCCCACTGCGCAGCCTGCGCTTCACGCGGATCTTCCTGAGACTGGTCGCGCATTTCGCGCAGGTCAGCCTGGCGGAACAGCGCGTTGCCGTCAGCACCCAGTTTGCCGTCGAGGCAGATCAGGTCACCCTGCTTGGTGACAACCAGCGGGTTGATTTCGATCAGCGCCAGGTCGCGCTCCAGGAAGATAGTCGCCAGACCCATGAAGATCTTGGTGAACTGCTGAACCTGTTTACCTTCCAGACCCAGTTTGAACGCCAGCTCGCGACCCTGGTAAGGCATCGGGCCTGCCAGCGGATCGAGCGCCACTTTGTGGATCAGGTGCGGGGTTTCTTCCGCTACTTTTTCGATTTCCACGCCGCCTTCGGTAGAGGCCATGAAGACCACGCGACGGGAGCTACGGTCAACAACTGCGCCGAGGTAAAGTTCTTTACCAATGTCGGTCGCGGCTTCAACCAGAATCTGATTTACCGGTTGGCCATGAGCGTCTGTCTGGTAAGTAACCAGACGTTTACCCAGCCAGTGTTCAGCAAAAGCGCGAATGTCTTCTTTGCTGTTCACAACCTTCACACCGCCCGCTTTACCGCGGCCACCAGCGTGAACCTGACATTTCACTACCCACGGGCCAGCGCCGATTTTTGAAGCGGCTTCTTCTGCTTCACGCGGAGTAGTACAGGCATAACCCACCGGTGCCGGTAAGCCATAGCGGGCAAAAAGTTGTTTTGCCTGATATTCATGTAAGTTCATGTGTTCTGTCCATCCTTCAGGTAATCGTTATCTTTTACCCGTAGGTCTGATAAGCATCCAGACCTACGGGGCAGGTGATACTCTTATTAACTACACGTCCAGCAGCAGACGCGTTGGATCTTCCAGCAACTCTTTAATGGTTACCAGGAAGCCTACTGACTCACGACCATCGATCAGACGGTGGTCATAAGACAGCGCCAGATACATCATCGGCAGGATTTCAACCTTGCCGTCTACCGCCATCGGACGATCTTTGATGGCATGCATACCCAGGATGGCGCTCTGCGGTGGGTTGATGATCGGCGTGGACATCAGGGAACCGAACACACCACCGTTAGTGATGGTGAAGTTACCGCCCGTCAGATCTTCAACCGTCAACTTGCCGTCGCGACCTTTAACTGCCAGTTCTTTAATGTTCTTCTCGATGTCAGCCATACCCAGCAGATCCACATCACGCAGGACCGGCGTGACCAGACCACGCGGCGTGGAGACCGCCATGCTGACATCAAAGTAGTTGTGATAAACCACGTCATCGCCGTCGATGGACGCGTTCACTTCCGGATAGCGTTTCAGCGCTTCAACTACCGCTTTCACGTAGAAAGACATAAAGCCCAGACGGATACCGTGGCGTTTCTCGAACGCATCACCGTATTGCTTACGCAGGTCCATGATTGGCTTCATGTTGACTTCGTTGAAAGTGGTCAGCATGGCGGTGGAATTTTTCGCTTCCAGCAGACGCTCGGCTACGCGTTTGCGCAGACGGGTCATCGGAACACGTTTTTCGCCACGCGCGCCCAGTTGAGCCTGTGGTGCAGGTGCTGCTGCCGGCGCTTTTGCTTCGGCTTTCGCAGCCGGGGCTTTCGCCAGATGTTTTTCAACATCTTCACGCGTGATACGACCGCCGACACCGGTGCCGTTGATAGCGCTGGCTTCGAGGTTATGCTCACCCAGCAGGCGACGGATCGCCGGGCTCAGGGCATCGTTGTTCTGCTCAGCAAGAGACGCCTGCTGGCGCTGTGCCGGAGTAGAATCTTTCTCTTCAGACTTAGCGCTAGTTTCTTTACCGGTGCTGTTGCCTTCACGCAGGCGACCAAGGATCTGGCGAGAAGTGACGGTTGTCCCTTCATCTTCCAGAACCGCATCAAGAATACCGTCCGCTGATGCCGGTACTTCCAGTACCACTTTGTCAGTTTCGATTTCTACCAGTACTTCATCACGACGTACTGCATCGCCCGGTTTTTTGTGCCAGGTTGCAACCGTTGCATCCGCTACGGATTCAGGCAGGTCGGGAACAAGAATATCTACGCTACTCATTATTTATCCTTTATTTAATCGACGTTCAGCGCGTCATTTACCAGATCTTGTTGCTGCTTCTGGTGAACGGACATATACCCTACTGCCGGAGAGGCAGAGGCCGGGCGACCTGCATAACGCAGAGCTGACCCAAATGGAATTACTTCACGGAAATGATGCTGGCTGCAGTACCATGCGCCCTGGTTGAGCGGCTCTTCCTGGCACCAGACAAAATCATGTACATGAGCAAACGGTTTCAGCGCTTCCTGCACCGCTTTATGCGGGAACGGATAGAGCTGTTCGATGCGCACAATGGCAACATCTTTTTGGTCGTTCTTGCGGCGTTGCTCCAGCAGGTCGTAATAAACCTTACCAGAACACATCACGACACGCTTCACGCCTTTCGGATCAAGTTCATCGACTTCGCCAATGGCTGGCAGGAAGGTGCCATTTGCCAGTTCGTCCAGCGTAGACACCGCCAACGGATGACGCAGCAGCGACTTCGGTGACATCACCACCAGCGGACGGCGCATACCGCGCAGCGCCTGACGACGCAGCATGTGGTAGACCTGTGCCGGGGTAGACGGGACGCAAACCTGCATGTTTTGCTCAGCGCAAAGTTGCAGATAACGTTCCAGACGCGCGGAGGAGTGCTCCGGACCCTGACCTTCGTAGCCGTGCGGCAGCAGCATCACCAGACCGCACATACGGCCCCATTTCTGCTCGCCGGAAGAGATGAACTGGTCGATAACCACCTGCGCACCGTTGGCGAAGTCGCCGAACTGCGCTTCCCAGATGGTCAGCGTGCGCGGTTCTGCCGTGGCATAACCATACTCGAACGCCAGTACCGCTTCTTCAGACAGCACGGAGTCCCATACGCGGAACGTGCCCTGGCCGTTATGCACATGCTGCAGCGGCGTGTAGGTTGAACCGTTCGCCTGATTATGAATGACCGCGTGACGGTGGAAGAAGGTTCCGCGACCGGAGTCTTCACCCGACAGACGAACCGGAATGCCTTCGTCCACCAGCGTGGCGTAAGCCAGATTCTCTGCCCCCCCCCAGTCGAATAGCTTCTCGCCTGCGGCCATGGCCTGACGGTCGCCGTAAATTTTGGCAACACGCGACTGCATTTCAACGGCTTCAGGCACGGTGCTGATACGTTTTGCCAGCTCCTGCAGACGCTTCATCTCAACCTTGTTCGGGTAGCTTTCGTCCCACTCGTGGTTGAGGTACGGCGACCAGGTGAAGGAGTGCATGTTCATTGGACGCCACTCTTTCACCACGCATTCACCAGCATCCAGCGCATCACGGTACAGATTGACCATTTCGGTCGCATCTTCCAGCGTGGCGACTTTGTCCGCTTCCAGCTTGTCAGCGTAGATTTTACGCGGGGTCGGATGCTTTTTGATTTTCTGATACATCAGCGGCTGGGTTGCGCTCGGCTCGTCGGCTTCGTTGTGGCCGTGACGGCGGTAGCACACCAGATCGATGAACACATCGCGTTTGAAGGTGTTACGGAAATCCAGAGCCAGACGCGTCACGAAAGCGACCGCTTCCGGGTCATCCGCGTTAACGTGGAAGATTGGTGCCTGAACCATCTTACCGATGTCGGTGCAGTACGGCGTAGAACGCGCATCCAACGGGTTAGAGGTAGTAAAGCCAACCTGGTTGTTAATGACGATACGCACGGTACCGCCCACTTCGTAACCACGCGCTTTCGACATGTTCAGGGTTTCCTGAACCACGCCCTGCCCGGTTACCGCCGCATCGCCGTGGATGGTGATTGGCAGTACTTTATTGCTGCTCGGCTCGTCCAGACGATCCAGGCGTGCACGTACGGAGCCGATAACCACCGGGCTAACGATTTCCAGGTGCGACGGGTTAAACGCCAGCGCCAGGTGTACCAGACCGCCTTCGGTTTCGATATCAGACGAGAAGCCCATGTGGTACTTCACGTCACCGGTGCCGAGGTGTTCTTTATGTTTGCCCGCAAATTCGTCGAACAGTTCCTGCGGGCGTTTGCCCAGTACGTTAACCAGAACGTTCAGACGACCACGGTGCGCCATACCCAGCACCACTTCACGGGTACCGCTGTTACCAGCGTGGCGGATCATCTCTTTGAGCATTGGGATTAACGCATCACCGCCTTCCAGCGAGAAGCGTTTCGCGCCCGGGAACTTAGCGCCCAGGTAGCGTTCCAGTCCTTCTGCTGCGGTCAGTTCGCTCAGGAAGCGTTTCTTCTCTTCGGTACTGAATGCGGCACGGCCAGACTCGATACGCTGTTGAAGCCAGCGTTTTTCTTCGGTGCTGGTGATGTGCATATACTCGGCGCCAATTGGGCCGCAGTAGGTTTGTTTCAGCGCAACAACCAGGTCGCTCAGCTTCATGGTGTCTTTGCCGCCGGCAAAAGAACCTACGTTAAAGCTTTCCTGGAAATCCGCATCGGTCAGATCGTGGAAAGACGGGTCCAGATCGGCCACATTTTCTTGCTGCCACAGTCCCAGCGGATCAAGATTCGCATGCTGATGACCGCGGAAACGGTAGGCGTTAATGAGCTGCAGGACTTTAACCTGCTTCACATTGGCATCAGGGTCGGAGATAGAAGAAGAGTAACGTGGAGTAATCAACGCCTGCCGACGGAAATAATCACGTGTTTTTGAGTGGAGTTGATCCGGTTTGACTCCGGTACCAGGTAACTGCTGGAACGTCGAACGCCAGTTAGCATCTACCGAGTCAGGGTCGGTTAAGAAGTCTTCATAGAGCTGTTCTATCCAGCTCTGGTTAGAACCAGAGAGGTAAGAAGAGTCCAACCAGGCTTTCAAAGCGCTGTTCTGCATCGTGATCCCTTAAGCATCTTTTCTGCTTATTTAATACTCTAAATAGATCGCGTTTCAGGAAGGTGGCAAGCTTGCGAATCCCAGGGAGCTTACATCCAGTAAGTGACCAGGGTGAGCAAGTGCAGCCAACGCACATGCAACGTGAACTATGACGAGTATTTCGCCGTGGATACTACCACGCACACCGATGTGCGTGCCGGGGTTCACTTGTTGCGGACTGTCGTGTCATCTGCGTCCGCTAAGGAACCTTTAAAAACTGTCTAATAATCTTCGCTGTTCAGGCTACGACTGCGTTGCGGCCTTGTCTCGCTCTGAACATCTCGATTATTACTACTCATATGGCAGTTTTTAGAGGTTTCCTGTACTACCGGGGAATCACTTCCCCGGCAACCACTACAAAAACTTACGCACTACGTTTGAGCAGCATCGACTTAATATGGCCGATGGCGCGCGTCGGGTTCAGTCCTTTAGGACATACGCTGACGCAGTTCATGATGCTATGGCAGCGGAATACGCTGAAAGCGTCACTTAAACCTTCCAGGCGGCTGTCGGTCTCGGTATCGCGGCTATCAATTAAGAAGCGATACGCGGCCAGCAGGCCTGCCGGGCCAATAAACTTGTCCGGATTCCACCAGAATGATGGGCAGGACGTTGAGCAGCATGCACACAAAATACATTCATACAGCCCATCGAGCTTCTCACGCTGCTCAGGCATTTGTAAATGCTCACGAGCCGGCGGATTTTTCCCATTATTCAACAAGTAAGGCTTAATCTTCTCATACTGTGCGTAGAATTGCCCCATGTCTACCACCAAATCGCGCACAACCGGTAAACCCGGCAGCGGGCGAATGACAATTTTCTTGCCCGGCTGATTCAGCGCAGAAATAGGTGTGATACAGGCCAGTCCATTTTTGCCGTTCATATTCAGACCGTCGGAGCCGCAGACCCCTTCACGGCAGGAACGGCGGAACGACAGAGACGGATCTTTTTCTTTCAGCTGCATCAATGCATCCAGCAGCATCATGTCGCGCCCTTCTTCCGCCTCCAGGGTGTAATCCTGCATACGCGGAGCGTCGTCAACATCCGGGTTATAGCGATAAACTGAAAACTCGAGTTTCATTGTCCTGTCTCCGCATTAATAAGTACGAATCTTCGGCGGGAATGCCGGGCGCAGCTTCGGTTCCATATTGACTTGACGTCGCGTCATGGATTCCGATTCTGGCAGGTACAGGGAATGGCACAGCCAGTTTTCATCATCTCGTTCCGGGAAGTCGAAGCGGCTATGCGCGCCACGGCTTTCGGTACGGAAGTTTGCAGAGACTGCAGTGGCGTACGCGGTCTCCATCAGGTTATCCAACTCCAGACACTCAACGCGCTGGGTGTTGAACTCGCTGGAGGTATCGTCCAGACGGGCATTTTTCAGGCGTTCGCGAATCGCTTTCAGCTCTTCCAGACCTTTCGCCATCGCATCGCCTTCGCGGAATACCGAGAAGTTATGCTGCATACATTCTTGCAGCGCTTTGCGAATCGCCACCGGGTCTTCACCGTTACGGTTACCGTTCCAGCGGTTCAGTCGTGCCAGAGAAGCATCGATTTCATCTTCGGTCGCATCCAGCAGGTCACCCTGCTCAGCGATAGATTCCTGCAGATGCAGACCCACCGCACGACCAAACACCACCAGGTCCAGCAGCGAGTTGCCGCCGAGACGGTTGGCACCGTGAACCGATACGCAGGCGATTTCGCCTACCGCAAACAGTCCCGGGATCACCACATCTTCGCCCTGCTCATTCACAGTCAGCGCCTGGCCAGTAACTTTGGTCGGAATACCGCCCATCATATAGTGGCAGGTTGGGATAACCGGAATCGGCTCTTTAACCGGGTCAACGTGAGCAAAGGTACGGGACAGTTCGAGAATGCCCGGCAGACGGGATTCCAGCACTTCTTTACCCAAGTGGTCGAGTTTCAGCTTAGCGTGCGGACCCCACGGGCCGTCACAGCCGCGACCTTCACGGATTTCGATCATGATGGAACGCGCCACCACGTCACGACCCGCCAGGTCTTTCGCATTCGGGGCATAACGCTCCATGAAGCGCTCGCCGTGTTTGTTCAACAGATAACCACCTTCACCACGGCAGCCTTCTGTGACCAGAACGCCCGCACCGGCGATGCCGGTTGGGTGGAACTGCCACATTTCCATATCCTGCACCGGCACGCCAGCGCGGATAGCCATACCAACACCGTCACCAGTATTGATGTGGGCATTGGTGGTGGACTGATAAATACGGCCAGCACCACCGGTCGCCAGCACGGTCGCACGGGCTTTGAAGTAAACTACCTCACCGGTTTCAATACACAACGCGGTACAACCGACAATCGCGCCATCGGCATTTTTTACCAGATCCAGCGCATACCATTCTGAGAAGATGGTGGTATGGTTTTTCAGGTTCTGCTGATACAGCGTGTGCAACAGCGCATGACCGGTACGGTCTGCCGCTGCCGCAGTACGTGCCGCTTGCTCACCGCCGAAGTTCTTCGACTGGCCGCCAAACGGACGTTGATAAATTGTGCCATTGTCGAGGCGAGAGAACGGCAGCCCCATGTGGTCCAGTTCCAGAATCGCTTCCGGACCGGTTTTACACATATATTCAATAGCGTCCTGGTCACCAATGTAGTCCGACCCTTTAACGGTGTCGTACATGTGCCATTCCCAGTTATCTTCATGGGTATTACCGAGCGCAACGGTGATGCCACCCTGCGCGGATACGGTATGGGAACGAGTTGGGAACACTTTAGAGAGCAGCGCACAAGTCTGCCCGCTCTGGGAAATTTGCAGCGCCGCGCGCATACCTGCGCCGCCGGCACCAATCACAACAGCATCAAATTCTCTGACTGGCAGTTTCATTACACACCCCACACCACAACAAATCCATAAATGACGTAAACCACCAGCGCAACAACGATAGCCAGTTGCAGAATCAGGCGCACAGCCAGGGGTTTAACGTAGTCGGTCAACACCTGCCACATGCCGATCCAGGCATGAATCAAGATGGAGAAAAGTGCCAGCAGGGTGAAGACTTTGGTGAATGCCGATGAGAAGAAACCGGTCCAGACTTCATACGTCAGCTCGCCGCTGGTGGCGAAGAAACCGACCATAAAGATGATGTATAACGTCAGAACGATAGCGGTAGCACGGACCAGAATGAAGTCATGTACGCCGTTGCGTCCTAATGCGGAGGCGTTGCTTACCATACGAGGACTCCTGCGAGAAGTGAAAGCACGACAATAATAACGAAACAAATTTTGGCGGAGCGTGTCCCTGCTTCGAGGGTTTCTTCGATATAGCCAAAATCCATCAACAGATGGCGAATGCCCATTACGGCGTGATATGCCAGCGCAATCAGGATCCCCCACAGAATTAACTCCACAAAGAAGTTATTCATAATGGATGACGCGGTGAGGAAACCTTCAGGGGAGGAAAGGCTGGTACCCAATAACCACAACAGAATCCCGACCGCCACGAAGGTGATCACTCCGGATACGCGATGGAGAATGGACGCTATCGCCGTGATTGGGAACCGGATCGTTTGCAGATCCAGATTGACAGGTCTTTGTTTTTTCACATTTCTTATCATGAATAACGCCCACATGCTGTTCTTATTATTCCCTTTAGACTTCGGGTACAGAAGATGAAGACACCTGTAGCCTGAAAGACGACGGGATTTCCTTCCTCCGGTCTGCGTGCGGGTCAGACAGCGTCCTTACTATAACTACGCGTCATATAAAACACTGCTTCCAGATGCTAAAACGACACGTTACAACGCTGGTTGGCTCGGGATTGCAGGGTATTCCGGAGACCTGGCGGCAGTATAGGACGTTCACAAAATCATTACAATTAACCTACATATAGTTTGTCGGGTTTTATCCCGAACAGTGACATAGGTCACGATAACAACATTATTTTAATTTTTAATCATCTGATTTGACAATCATTAAACAAAGTTGTTACAAACGACACCAGAAAAAGCATATAATGCGTAAAAGTTATGGGGTCACTCTTTCACCGGAGATTTAGTTATGTAACAGTGTGGAAGTATTGACCAATACCTTCAGGACAGTTATTAGTGATAGACAGGTTAAATAATTCGGATTGCTAAGTTCTTGATTTGCAGTTTATTCGCCATAAAAAGACCGTTTTACCTGCAAGCGCCCATAGCTCTGTACCCAGGTCATCCCCTCTTTCGCAGAGCGGCGAGCCAAATAACAAACTGGTAACGGTTTATTGATGCACGAAGGCAAATTTGAGTTCCGGCAGTCTTAAGCAATAAGGCGCTAAGGAGACCGTAAATGGCTGATACTAAAGCAAAACTCACTCTAAATGGTGACGCTGCTATTGAACTGGATGTGCTGAAAGGTACGCTCGGTCAGGACGTTATTGATATTCGTAGTCTTGGCTCAAAAGGGATGTTTACTTTTGACCCAGGTTTTACCTCTACCGCATCCTGCGAATCCAAAATTACTTTCATCGACGGTGACGAAGGTGTTTTGCTGCATCGCGGCTTCCCGATTGACCAGTTGGCGACCGAGTCCAACTATCTGGAAGTGTGTTATATCCTGCTGTACGGCGAAAAACCGACGCAGGAAGAGTACGACGAGTTCAAAACCACAGTCACTCGCCATACCATGATCCACGAGCAGATCACGCGTCTGTTCCACGGTTTCCGCCGCGACTCTCACCCGATGGCCGTTATGTGCGGTGTCACCGGAGCGCTGGCAGCGTTTTATCATGACTCGCTGGATGTAAACAACGCGCGTCATCGTGAAATCGCCGCCTTCCGCCTACTGTCCAAAATGCCAACCATGGCAGCGATGTGCTACAAGTATTCCATCGGGCAGCCGTTCGTGTACCCGCGTAACGATCTCTCCTACGCTGGTAACTTCCTGAACATGATGTTCTCTACGCCGTGCGAAAAATACGAAGTGAATCCGATTCTGGAACGCGCCATGGACCGTATCTTAATCCTGCACGCTGACCACGAACAGAACGCCTCAACCTCTACCGTACGTACCGCGGGCTCTTCTGGCGCTAACCCGTTTGCCTGCATCGCGGCTGGTATCGCTTCCCTGTGGGGACCGGCACACGGCGGCGCAAACGAAGCTGCGCTGAAAATGCTGGAAGAAATCAGCTCTGTTAAACACATTCCGGAATTTGTTCGCCGCGCGAAAGACAAGAATGATTCCTTCCGCCTGATGGGCTTTGGTCACCGTGTTTATAAAAACTATGACCCGCGCGCTACCGTCATGCGTGAAACCTGCCACGAAGTGCTGAAAGAACTGGGCACCAAAGATGATCTGCTGGAAGTGGCGATGGAACTTGAGCACATTGCGCTCAACGACCCATACTTCATCGAGAAGAAACTCTACCCGAACGTAGACTTCTACTCCGGCATAATCCTGAAAGCGATGGGTATTCCGTCCTCCATGTTCACCGTTATCTTCGCCATGGCGCGTACCGTTGGCTGGATTGCACACTGGAACGAAATGCACACCGACGGCATGAAAATCGCCCGTCCGCGTCAGCTGTACACCGGCTACGACAAGCGCGATTTTAAATCTGATATTAAGCGTTAATTGTTCAGGCCACCGGGTAATTCCGGTGGCTTTTCTCAGATCCTGCTCAAATTACCACATTCATCTCATCAATATTATTCTCATCAGCCAATTCGTCCCATAATACATTTCAGACATGCGCCCCTTTTATATAGCATTAATCGCCAACGCATTATTTGATTTTTAAATTTATTAGCTATTTAATTCGGCCTTATAAAATACATCTCTGGATTAAATGGCATGGGCAATCTTATTTACCTGAAGATAACAGGTGAACAACAAGAAAATATTTCTTCCGGCTGCGGCACTTACGCGTCAGTAGGGAATCGCTGGCAGGAAAATCATCCTGATGAGATTTTTGCTTTTTCACTTTCGAATGGATTAGCTAATACTGATTCTGGTATTAATACCCAGCTACTGAACTTCACAAAACTAATTGATAAAAGCACACCATTATTGATTAACGCCATTAATAACAATGAACGTCTGTTTATTGAAATTGATTTATGGAGAATAAACAGATTTGGTAGATGGGAACGCTACTATTATATTCAATTAAGAAATGCGTCGGTAAAAAGCATACAAACCTATGTGGCCCTAAACGAGCTGGATACCGAAGAAATTGCAGTATCGTATGACCATATTCTTTGCAAGCACCTAATTGCCAATACGGAATTTAACTACCTGGCATTGCCTGCTGAGTACAACCGTTTATTTATACCACCTCTCAATCAGCCGACTAATTCGATAATACCCGTTTCGAACCGTCCTCCTCCCCCTGCGCCACACATTCCTGCTGTCACGCCGGTCTATGCCAAATCCTGTCTGAAAGAGAAAGGCTGTACAGACGCGGGGAGCCGTGAAGAATCGGCTGAAAACTTCGGACAGATAGCGGTTTTCGCACAATCTTCCGTCGTTGATTGTTGCGGATATACACAGCCCGCAGAAGCCTCGGCCGCGCTGCCGATCTTAGGTGGGCTGACGCAGGTGTGGGGCGAGTGGTCACTCGGTGGCATGCTCAGCGCCGCACGCGGCGTTCCTTATATCGGAGCGCTAGCTTCCGCGCTGTATATTCCGTCCGCGGGTACGGGCAGCGCACGCGTTCCCGGACGTGATGAGTTCTGGTATGAGGAAGAACTGCGGAAAAAGGCGCTGGTAGGTGGCACTGCCACCACCCGGGTTCGTTTTTTCTGGGGAACCGACATTCACGGTAAATCGCAAGTCTACGGCGTGCATACCGGCGAAGGTACTCCTTATGAAAACGTGCGCGTCGCGAATATGCTGTGGAACGATGAACATCATCGCTATGAATTTACGCCTGCCCACGACGCAGGCGGGCCGTTAATCACATGGACGCCGGAAAATCCTGCGACCGGCGATTTACCCACACATACGGGTAGCAATGTTCCACCGCTGGATCAGCCAACCATTCTGGTGACACCAATCCCGGATGGCAAAAACGAATACACCACGCCGCCGTTCCTTGTGCCCGATGTCGCCGATTTTAACGATTATATTCTGGTCTTTCCGGCCGATTCAGGCATTCAGCCGATATATGTTTACCTCAGCGAGAGAAAAACATCTTATACTCATAGACATAAGCACTATCCTTCCAAAAATAGACCCTGGGAGGAAGTGATAAAAAATACGAAGTCTGGTCCAGCAAAATTCAAACCAGAAGTCCATATCGAATCTGTAGACCAGGATGTATGGGAGAATGGTACTCCAACAACTAATGGACAAAACTGGAAAGTTAAAGAATTCAATAATGTCCAAGGCGCTTACAAAGGAAAGGAAACGAAATGGGTGGTTACCAAAGAATCTCAAGGAACTATTCACTCTCATCCAATAGGTTCAAATGAGGCCAGGAAATTAACAAAATGAAAACAAATTACTGCATTTTAGGAAATAACTATCATATCGAAAATGTAGAGAATATTTACGACGAAATATCAGCTTTAGATTTCAACAAAACTGAGTTGGAAGAGGTAACACGATTAGATGAAGATTTATTTCAGCTAGCCTTAAATGATGGGGTTGTTGTAGACATTGGTTGGTATCCTTCATTTGAAGAAGGTGGTGAATTTATCATTCAAGTGATACAAAATAGTGACTGGGATCACCCTATGATAAAAATATCCTCTGGATGGGATAAAAATGAGTTAATTGAAAAGTTAAACATAGTTTTAGAACAGTTACCTTTTTGTCTTAAAAGTTGAATACGCATTCAGAAAACAAATAATAACACTCTGCAAAGCATCTTATTATAAAGGTGAATATATGAATCATCTTAAGCAAAAACTCGAAGACTACACTGAATCCGAATTCTTAGACTTCCTAAATGAATTCTCTGCAAACCCGCGCTACCAGGGAGAAATGGATCGTGAATCTTACATCGACTCATTAGTCGATCATTTCGATAAAATCGTGGACCATCCGGAAAGTAATGGATTGATTTTTTATCCCACGGATGACAGGGAAGACAGCCCACAAGGCGTCATTGATGAAATCAAAAGATGGCGTAAGTCCCAGGGACGCTCATCATTTAAACAATCAACCTAAAAATTTTCAAATCAAACACTCGAATTATCAGTGTAAATTATATAACAACGAATATTTATACATGTGGGAATTTAAAATGACGATCACGGTTACGGTTCAAGCTCAACTCATTGTCGGTGAAGCACAGGTAATAGAAAGTTTGGCCCCAGAAGGTTCTTACACGGCTGTATTTGAAGATGATGGTCAAACCGGGTACTTCTATGCACTTGATGAATCTGCTGACGGAAATCCTATCAAAGATGCACTGCATATTTACAATGCAGAAGATGTTTCAGATGGGCATATCCCATCAGATGTGAAGATCGGTTGGTCAGAAGACAGTAAGAAATGTGTGTTGCTGATAAATGGTTACCCACACGGCGTCTTTAATTTTGAATCTAAAAATGGATACTGCCGGAGCGGTTTTCCACCTACAATCAGTCAGGAATGGTCTGTCTTTGGGCATGCATGGAATGATGCTGTCGATGATTTTTTCAGATAACAGGCATCAATACCCGATCACCGGTTAGTCCGTTTTTATTGATACTTGATATTTTTTTCAGCGGACTTTTTCTCTATGCTGTATCAACACGTTAAACGCAGCATATAACTCAGGAGCATGGGATGCCTGTTTTGCAGTGGAGCCTGTTGTTTGTGCTATCGCTCCTGCTTTCCCTGCTCTTTCTGTTTATCCATCTTCCAGGACCCTTGCTGCTCGGTTCGATGATCGTCGGCATCATCTTTAGTCTGCGCGGCGTCTCTCTGCATCCTCCTCGCTGCACATTTCTTGGCGCGCAGGCGATTCTCGGCTGCATGATTGCCCAAAATCTGACCGGTTCAATCTTCACAACCCTTGCAGCCCACTGGCCGATGGTGATTGTTATCCTGCTGGCAACCCTTATCAGCAGCGCGATAATCGGCTGGCTGCTGGTTCGCTACAGTACGCTACCGGGTAACACCGGCGCATGGGGCTCGTCACCAGGCGGCGCAGCGGCAATGGTTGCAATGGCCCAGGATTATGGTGCCGACATCCGACTGGTGGCGTTTATGCAGTATCTGCGCGTACTGTTAGTAGTCGGCGCGGCAGCGCTGGTCACCCGGCTGGTGATGGGCGACCAGGCGCAGGCGGTCACTGAACAAATCATCTGGTTTCCGCCGCTAAGCGGCAATCTTTTCAGCACTCTGATGCTGGCCGCCGTTGCCGGCACGACTGGACGCTTACTGCGTATTCCCTCTGGCGTCATGCTATTGCCGATGCTGGTGGGTGCCTTGCTGAATGCAAGCGGAGTGATGGTGATTGAACTGCCGGAATGGCTACTGGCGATAGCCTATATGGCCATCGGCTGGCAAATCGGCCTTGGCTTTGACAAACAGATCTTTCTAATGGCATTACGACCACTGCCGCAGATCCTGTTGTCCATTTTTTCACTAATGGCGATCTGCGCCGGTATGGCCTGGGGACTGGCGCATTACATGCAGATTGATTTTCTCACTGCCTATCTGGCGACCAGTCCAGGTGGCGTGGATTCTGTCGCGGTGATTGCCGCAGGAAGCCACGCTGATATGGCGCTCATCATGGCGATGCAAACCCTGCGACTGTTCAGCATTTTGTTAACTGGCCCCGCAGTCGCGCGGTTTATTTCGGTGCACGCGCCAAAACAGCCCGCTTAGTGCTGACATCCCGGACACCAGTAAAAAGGTCGCGAAGAGAGCATCGTTTTCTCGATAGTCCCACCACAACGCTCACAGGCTTCGCCGTCCCGATGAAAGACCTTGAAGCGAAACAACGCACCGTGATGTTTATTCTCATCGACCAGCCCGCGGGTATTATAAGACAGGCGCGGAATATCAAGCAGCGCATGTGCCAGTTGATCCAGTTGCTCATCACTAAGCTGCGACGCTTTATGCTGCCCGGTCAACCCAACCTGCCAAAGGATCTCTACCCGCAAGTAGTTACCTAATCCCGCCAGAAAAGCCTGGTCCAGTAGCAGACCAGAAAACTGGCGATTGCAAAAACGCGGAGATAACAGACGCGCTTTAACGTCATCGGGCGTTAAACGTAAATCCAGTACATCCGGCCCTACCCGTTGCAGGAACGGGTGGGTGGCGAGCTGTTCTGGCGTCAGCATTTCGATATCAGACGCGCTATAGAGCAGAATTGTCTTGTCATGTGTTTGCAGACTGACGCGCAGTACCCGCGAAGTTTGCGGAATTTCGCCGGTATCCACCACTCGCCACACGCCATAGAGCTGATTGTGACTGTACAGCGTCAGGCCATTAGAAAAATGGGTCAGCAGCGCTTTCCCTCGCGTTTCAAGCTGGGTTACACGTTGCCCAATCAGTTGAGATTGAAACGGTTTTAACTGCTCAAAGGCAAACCAGACATCCGTCAGGGGTTTGCCTTTGACTGCCGCCTCCAGGTTATCCGCCGCTCGGCGGATCTCCGGGCCTTCAGGCATAATACTGTCCTTTGTTAATGTGTTGCGCCGCCCGTCACTGCGATATCGCTTTCCACCTGCAAGGCGGTGGCAATTGCAATCTCCAGCGCACGGCGCACCGTTTCTGTCGCCATACTTGGCGCTCCGGGATGCTGTGCAGCCTGTTGCGGCAAATATGGGATATGAATAAAGCCGCCCTTCACCGCCGATGCGTCGCGTAGTTTATGCAGCAGGCCATACATCACGTGGTTACACACGAAAGTGCCAGCGGTCTGGGAAACCGAAGCCGGAATTCCCGCGTTGCGCATAGCCACAACCATCGCTTTGATCGGCAGCGAGCTAAACCACGCAGCTGGACCATCGGCTACAATCGGCACATCTACCGGCTGTTGCCCCTGATTATCCGCAATACGCGCATCGTCAACGTTAATCGCCACGCGTTCCACGGTGATATCCGTGCGGCCACCTGCCTGCCCCACCGCCAGGACCAGCGATGGCGACAGCGCGTCAATTGCGC
Source organism: Citrobacter sp. ABFQG (assembly GCF_004322975.1). Taxonomy (NCBI): domain Bacteria; kingdom Pseudomonadati; phylum Pseudomonadota; class Gammaproteobacteria; order Enterobacterales; family Enterobacteriaceae; genus Citrobacter; species Citrobacter sp. ABFQG. The sequence goes on along the minus strand of NZ_CP036435.1, from coordinate 2,225,590 downwards.
CATTGAGTACGGTAAGAGACTCGCCAAAGACGCACGGCAGTTGGCGGGCAACGACGCGGCATCCACCGATGATAGCATTATCGAGTCCCGAGACCACTTCCCAGGAAGGGTTAACTGACTCGCCGCCAAAGGGTTCAAATCCCGTGATGAGTACTGTTTTCATCCTGTCACCTTACAAGAACATCAGGAAATACATCAGGAACACGTTGACCAGCAGCAGCAGTATGCCGGTTGGCACCTGCGCTTTAATCACCGCGTTTTTGTCCGGTAGTTCCAGCAGCGCAGCAGGGACAATGTTAAAGTTCGCCGCCATCGGCGTCATCAGTGTCCCGCAATAACCGGAGAACATACCAATCGCCGCCATTACCGCCGGATTACCACCGTGTTGCAGTACAAGAATTGGAATACCAATCCCAGCGGTCACGATCGGGAAAGCAGCAAACGCATTGCCCATGACCATAGTCAGCAATGCCATGCCGATGGTGTACACCGCCACTGCGATAAAGCGACTGTCTACCGCCAGATATTCCTGCGTCAGATATGAAATGCCGCTGCCTACGCCCGCTGCCGTAAACAACAGCCCGAGCGTAGCCAGAATCTGTGGCAGGATGAACGCCCAGCCGATGGAGTCCAGCAGACGGCGCGCCTCCTGGATCGGTTGATGCACCCGCTCATGGGTCATTTTTATTGCCATCGACAGGCCAATCAACGAACCTGCGGTCATGGAAAAAAGCGTCACCAGCGTGGCGTGATTACCCGGCCCAAACAGCGCATCCTGTAAGCCCGGAATATGGTTGAACATCAGCACGCCAATAACCGTTACCACCGGGATCGCCAGCGCCGGGAAAAAAAGGCGGTTGCCCAGGCGACTGGCACTTTCTTCGCGTTGTTGCTGCGTCCGTTGATGGTAACTTCCCAGCTTCACGCCGCCAAAACCGGCGATCAGCGCCAGGACGACCACCGCAATACCGACGGCAATATGCACCGCGCGCTTGTCGCCAAACAGCGAGAATGTCCAGTCGCCAAGCAGAAACAGTACGCCGTATATGCCCCAAAACAGGCCAGTGGTGAAACGACGCGGGTTCGCTTTATCCTGCCAGGACATGACAGCCACAATCAGTAATACCGCGCCCGCCAGCCAGTAGAGATAGCTTTGTTGAAAATTCATTGCGCTTCCCCTTTCGCTGCGGCATTCGCTTTCGCCACCTCACGTTGCAAATAGCTATCCAGACGCCACAAACGTGTGCCGTGGATCAGGAAAGCACAAATTGCTGTTGGGATCCCCCATAGGGCGATATGCAGCGGTTCGGTCTGGATCCCACCAGACTCCAGCATAAAGTTATGCATGAAGATGATGGCGCCGAAAGCAACAAAGATATCTTCACCGAAAAACAGCCCGACGTTATCGGTCGCCGCTGACATTGCGCGCAGTCGATAGCGTACCGCCCCAGGTATCTCGCCGTGATTTTTCTCAGCGGCCCCTTCCGCCATCGGCGCCAGCAGCGGACGCACCATTTGCGGATGCCCCCCCAGACTGGTGAGTCCTAATGCAGCGGTCGCTTCGCGAATGAACAGATAGACAATCAGCAGGCGGCCGCTGGTAGCGCTGCGGATTTTTGCAATCCACGCCTGCGCACGCTCTTTCAGACCATGACGCTCCAGCAGACCGATTACCGCCAGTGGGATCAATAAGATAAATGGCAGGTTACGGGTGTTGAGAAAACCTTCACCCAGTTTCTCGAGAATAGTGGCGATAGGCATATGCGCCGCCAGTCCCGTGACGATCCCGGCAATAATAACCACCAATACCGGGTTAAAACGTAAAAGAAATCCGACCACGATGACGGCGATCCCCGTCAATGGCCAGAGAGAAATAGCCTCTCCCATAATTAAATCCCTTATGTTGTTGTGTAATATATTATTGTTTTGTATGAATAAATTTATGCGCTAATTTGAATATTGCATGCTTCAAAGGCGCTACGCAAGCGGCGGGCAAAAGCGAGTGCGTGCTCGCCATCCCCATGAATGCATACCGTCTGGGCAGTCACGCTCGCCCATGTCCCACTTTGGCTTTTTACTCTGCCGGATTGCACCATTTCTAACGTTTGCGCCAACGCCTGCTCTTCATCCTCAATCAGTGCGCCCGGCTGACTACGCGGCACCAGGCTGCCATCGGCCTGATAACCCCGATCGGCAAACACCTCCTGACGCGTTACCAGGCCATAGTGTTCTCCAGCACGAATCAGTTCGCTTCCCGCCAGTCCCACTAAAATCAGCGACGGATCGCAGGCATGAACCGCTTTCGCAATCGCATCAGCCAGTTGAGGATCTTTCGCTGCCTGGTTATAGAGCATGCCATGCGGTTTGACATGATGCATCACACCGCCCTCCGCCCGCGTGATGGCAGCCAGCGCGCCAATTTGATACAGCGTCTGCGCATACACCGTTTGCGCAGGCAGGGTCATGGCGCTACGGCCAAAATTTTCCCGATCCGGAAAGCTGGGATGCGCACCTATCGCTACGCCATTTTTTAGCGCTTCGCGCACGCTTGAGAGCATGGTTTGCGCATCGCCTGCGTGAAACCCACAGGCGATGTTGGCCGATGACACCAATTGCAGCAACGCTGCATCGTTCACACATCCCTCACCGAGGTCTGCATTGAGATCAATTTTCATTGTTAAGCCGCCATGCTAACTGTTCCAGGTAACGCTGCTGGTCGTACCGCGCCTTCAGCGCTTCCTCCAGCGAACACTGCACAAAATGAATCGGTTGACCGAGCGGGATCTGCGCCAGATGATACATATCTGCCTCGATGATACAGGCGATGCGCGGATAGCCGCCCGTCGTCTGCGCATCGTTCATCAGCACAATGGGTTGGCCATTATGTGGAACCTGCACCACACCGGGGAGCAAGCCATGCGACAGCAGCTCGCGATCGGTCGTGCGCGTCAGCGGCTGCCCCTGAAGACGATACCCCATACGGTTACTTTGCGGGCTAAGTTGCCACGGTGAGCGCCAGAACGAAGCCTGCGATACCTCATCAAACTCCTGATATTCAGGTCCGGGCAGCGCACGAATGAGATTACCCCACATCAGTTGCTTAACACCTTGCGGCTCGCTGAATTTCCGGGTAGATACGCCAATCGCCAGTCGATCGCCATCACGCAGTAGACGCCCTTCAAACCCACCAATGCCCACTTTCAGATCGGTACTACGCGAGCCCATCACTTCAGGAACATCAATACCGCCCGCTACCGCCAGATAACTGCGCATGCCATGAAGCGGACGTTTTAGCGTCAGGCGCTGCCCGGCTTTTACCGGTAACCGCCATCCGCTCCACACGGGCGTACGATCCAGATGCGCTTCGCATCCGGCACCGGTCAGGGCAAACCAGCCATCGGCTTCAAACTCCACCACCAGTTGCCCCAGCGTGATTTCCAGCGCTGCGGCATTCGCATCATTACCCACCAGCAGGTTAGCCACGTTCAGCGCCGGTTTATCCAGCGCCCCACAGTGACTGATTCCGGATTGACGAAAACTATGACGTCCCCCGTCCTGTACTGAGGTGTACATGCCAGCGCGGATGATGTTTAACATATCCCCTCCTTCTGCGGGACAAAACGCACCGTATCGCCAGCACGTAACAGAATCGGCTCCTCCCGTTTTGGATCAAATAACGAAACGGAGGTACGCCCAATCAATTGCCACCCGCCAGGCGTGGAAAGCGGGTAGATCCCCGTTTGAGATCCACCGATACCGACAGAACCTGCCGGAACAAGCAAACGCGGTTCCGCACGTCTGGGAGTATGCAGTTGTTCAGGTAAGCTCCCGAGATAGGGGAATCCCGGCTGAAAACCGATAAACCACACCACGTAATCAACCGACGCATGAAGTTCCACAACTTGCTTGTCACTTAATCCGCTGTGCCGGGCGACCTCTGCCAGATCGGGGCCGGCCTCACCGCCATAGGTGACGGGAATTTCAATAAAGCGCGAATCCGGCTCCAGTGCTTCACTCTCTTCCCACCAGCGTTGCAGGCGCTCAATCGCATCCAGCGCCAGCGTTTGCGGGTCGCGCAAGGTCACCGTGATATTGTTCATGCCTGGAATAGCTTCCAGTACATTCGGGGCATCAACCAGACGCTGGGCCAGACGCCAGATGCGTTTCTGAGTCGCCAGCGTAATGGGCGGTTCCAGTTCAAGAACCACTGCCGTTTCACCTAACAGATAACAACGCGCTCGCTGCACTTTCGTCCCTCTTTATTACGCTGGATTAGGAATATCGATAAAAGTCACGTCCAGATCGGTATTTTCATTAAGCCAATCGCTTAATGCGCGAATGCCGCCGCGTTCGGTCGCATGGTGACCGGCAGCATAAAAATGCAGCCCCTGCTCGCGGGCTGAGTGAATGGTTTGCTCTGAAACTTCACCAGTGATAAAAGCGTCGACGCCAAACCGGGCTGCGCTATCAATAAAACTTTGACCGCCCCCGGTACACCAGGCGACGCGCTGAACTTTTTCCGGACCGGTATCACCACACCATAACGGTTTACGGCCTAAACGCGCTTCAATCCATGATGCCAACTCCAGTCCCGGAACCGGCATGGAGAGTTCTCCCCATGGCACCAGCGGTTCGATCTCACCCATCACGGTAATCCCCAACAGCGCGGCCAACTGCGCGTTATTCCCCAGTTCCGGGTGAGCATCCAGCGGCAGGTGCCAGCCATACAGGTTGATATCGTTTTCCAACAGCGTTTTCAGACGATGGCGCTTCATGCCGCGAATTACCGGAGATTCGCCTTTCCAGAAATAACCGTGATGAACGATAACCGCATCTGCCTGCAGGCGCACCGCCTCATCCAGCAGCGCCTGACTTGCGGTCACGCCGGTCACGATTTTATGCACCGTCTCTTTGCCCTCAACCTGCAAACCATTCGGCGCATAGTCGCTAATGGCGGCGCTGTTCAGTTTGTCGTTGATCAGTTGTTCCAGTTCGGTGTTTTTCATCATCGTCCTCGTAGTCATTAATTCTGCCTGCCTAATCAGCAACACAGCTTAGGTTAAAATAGCGTCCTCGCCTGCGTTCGTCGATAGCCATTTCACTGACACATCAAGAAACAATCACACCCGCTTTGAACATGATTTGCTTACCACTACGCGATCCAATTCATGTATATTTATGCAATCAGACAGCATATTGCAAAAATAATCAGATCTGTATCAAAGTTACAACTTTAAGGAAACACACTCGCGCAGTACGCTCAGCCTGTCGCGAGGCATTTACTTCGAGAAAATAATGAATAAACAAGCATCTCAACCACGGGCGATTTATTACGTCGTCGCGCTACAAATCTGGGAATATTTCAGTTTTTACGGCATGCGTGCGCTGCTGATCCTGTATCTCACTAACCAGCTCAAGTACGACGATAATCACGCATATGAACTGTTCAGCGCCTACTGTTCGCTGGTCTACGTCACCCCCATTCTCGGGGGATACCTGGCAGATAAAGTGCTCGGTAATCGAATGGCGGTGATGATCGGCGCATTTTTAATGGCGGTGGGACATCTGGTATTGGGCGCAAGCGAAATGGCTCCGGCGTTCCTTTATTTGTCGCTGGCGATCATTGTCTGCGGCTACGGTCTGTTTAAATCCAACATTAGTTGCCTGCTGGGCGAGTTATATCAGCCTGAAGATCCGCGTCGCGACGGTGGATTCTCTCTGCTCTACGCAGCCGGTAACATCGGTTCGATCATCGCACCAATTGCCTGCGGATACGTGCAGGAAGAGTACAGCTGGGCGATGGGCTTTGCGCTGGCTGCGATTGGCATGCTGGCAGGGTTGGTGATTTTCTTATGCGGTAATCGCCATTTCGCTCATACCACTGGCGTCAACAAGGCCGTGCTATGTGCGAAAAAGTATATGCTGCCAAACTGGGCCTGGCTGTTAGTTCTGCTGGTTGCAGCACCGTTACTGATTACCGTCCTGTTCTGGAAAGAGTGGTCCGTTTACGCACTGATCGTTGCCACGGTTATTGGTCTGGCGGTTCTGGCGAAGATTTACCGTCAGGCGCAAACCCAAAAGCAGCGCAAAGAATTGGGGCTTATCGTCACGCTGACCTTCTTCAGCTTGCTGTTCTGGGCCTTTGCTCAACAGGGCGGCAGCTCGATTAGCCTGTATATTGACCGCTTCGTAAATCGCGATATTTTGGGGTATTCCGTCCCGACCGCGATGTTCCAGTCGGTTAACGCCTTTGCCGTTATGCTGTGCGGTATCGTGCTGGCCTGGGTAATCAAAGAAAGCGTTGGCGGCAATCGTACCGTACGTATTTGGGGTAAATTCGCCCTTGGCCTCGGTTTAATGAGCGCAGGGTTCTGCATTCTGACCTTAAGCGCCCGCTGGTCCGCAGCTTACGGCCACTCTTCCATGCCGCTGATGGTATTGGGGCTGGCGGTCATGGGCTTTGCCGAACTGTTTATCGACCCGGTGGCGATGTCGCAAATTACGCGTATTGAGATCCCTGGGGTGACTGGCGTATTAACAGGCATTTATATGCTGCTGTCCGGCGCCATCGCCAACTACCTGGCAGGCGTTATCGCCGATCAGACGTCGCAAGGCTCGTTTGATGCTGCTGGCGCTATCAACTACTCCATCAATGCGTATATTGATGTCTTTAGCGAAATTACCTGGGGCGCGCTGGCCTGCGTGGTGTTGGTGCTGCTGATTTGGCTGTACCAGTCGCTTAAGTTCAGAAACCGTCCGCTGGCGGTAGAATCCTGAGTGTAAGGGCCCGATGATGTAATACTATTCGGGCCTGTTTTTTCGGGTAATTACGCATAACTTGCAGCGAGTTCCTCTTCAGTAAGCCCCGTCACTAGTAGTACCATTGCGCGATCTATTCCCTGCTCCAGCATAGTTTGCGCTATACGTAATGCGGCTTCTCGCTTTCCAACTTCTTTACCTTGTTGTAAACCTTCCTGTAATCCATCTAACCGTAACCGCTCCGCAATAGTCATCAGCCTCTCCTTATGTTGGGGGATCCGTTGCGCCATCTCTTGCATAAACTCATTAAAGCGAGATTCATCGCCGGATCGTAGGATGTAATTAAACATCGCCTGCAGTTGCGTGTCATTAGCGCATCCAGTAAGTAGTAGCGTGGTCAGTTGTTCTATCAGCCCCATCAAATCCCGCTGACGGATATGTTTTTGCATTAATTCCAGCAGCGCCATTCGCCTGTGAGCCATGATCTCATCATCGGGTACCACCGTTATGTCTACCAACGGAAATGCGCTGGAATAAAGCTGTCTTGCCGCCACGGGGTCGGCAAAGGTATCCAGCCAGCACAATGAGTACGGATAGGGGCTTCGGCAGCCATGATAAAACAGCATCGGTATCACCAGCGGCAGTTCCTTGTGCCCTGCGTCCAGATGGCGCTGCATCGCCGCCAGCGCATAACGCAACAGACGAAAAGCCATATGTGGCTCGGCTGAACTTTGATGCTCTATCACTACATAGACATAACCGTCACCGTTGCGTGTGTGCAAAGACCAGAGCACGTCGGAGTAGCGCGAACGTAAATCCGCTTCAATAAAGCTTTCTGACTCCAGTTGCAGCGAATTCAAATCGCAAAGCATCCGCAGTTCAGCTGGCAGGTGAATGTCGAGAAAATCTCGTGCAGTTTCGGGATGATGTAAAAACGTTTTAAACACCGCATCATGCGGGGTGGAGGTCGTTGGCGTTGTCATTAATTTCCGTCATTTTCATTCAGATGACGGAAATTTACTGCTGAGAGAAAACTTGTGCAGCAGGGTATTCACGGTACTGAGCGCACGCTTCAGCGCTAAAATCACCCGACTGCAACATGTTCATTCTGTTGGAAGGTATTACGCAAAATCCACCATGCCTTTACCCCTTGCGCGCCGCCTCATATGCCGACAGCGTCGCCAGCCTAGCCTGTTTATGATCCACAATCGGGCGAGGATAACTTAGTGTTACCTGCGCTTTTTCTGCCCACGACCACGGGTCATGAATGGCTTTATCCGGCACGTCGCGCAGTTCCGGCACCCACTGGCGGATAAACTCACCGTCACGGTCGAATTTTTCGCCCTGCGTCGTGGGGTTAAAGATACGGAAATACGGTGCGGCGTCGGTTCCGGTTGAGGCTGCCCACTGCCAGCCGCCGTTATTGGCCGCGAGGTCACCATCAATCAGTTGCGACATGAAATATTGTTCGCCTTTACGCCAGTCAATCAGCAGGTCCTTCACCAAAAAACTGGCGGTAATCATGCGTAATCGATTATGCATCCAGCCCGTGGCGTTGAGCTGACGCATCGCCGCATCCACAATAGGGTAACCCGTACTACCCGTTTTCCAGGCCTGCAAATGCGTCGGATTATTCTGCCATTGCACGCGATCGGTCCAGCGGATAAAGGGTTGATACCGACACAGCGCCGGATGGTAAGTCATCAGATGACGATAAAATTCACGCCAGATAAGCTCGTTCAGCCAGACGCTACCCCTGCCGCCCTCAAGCGCCTGCGGCTGCTCCGCGAGCAGTCGATTCAGGCACTGGCGCGGTGATAGTCCTCCTGTCGCCAGGCTCGCGGATAATCGACTGGTCCCGTCAATCGCAGGAAAATCACGCTGCTGCTCGTATTCTCCCGCCGCCTGCTGGCAAAACTGACGTAATTGCGCGATGGCCAATTTTTCATCTGCCACAAACCTCTGCGCATCAAAATCTTGCTGCGGATAGCTCAGCGTTATTGCGCTTAACGACGTGCTGAGTGCGCCGCTGTCCCTCATTTTCGGCGCGCTAACGCATTCTGGAATACCGTCTTTAATCCGCTTCAGCCAGGCATTTTTAAACGGCGTGAACACTTTATACATCTCATGATTGCCGGTCATCACAGCCCCCGGGGGCAGGATCACGCTGTCGTCAAACCCTTCGCACACCACCTGAGGTAAGGACTTTTCGACGGCGGCATCACGCTGGCGTTCGTTTATTTCATATTGATAGTTATAAAATAATCGACTGACGTCATGCTGCAGGCAGACATTTTTGATGGTGTCCACGCTGGCCGCAAAATCAGCCACTTCGTAAAACAGTAAAGGGATGCCTTTTTCTGCCAGCGCTGTTTGTAACGCATTCAACTGCGCGCAGGTAAATGCCGCCTGGCGCGGGGCCATATCGTGGGCCTTCCACTGCTCGGGGGTAGCGATATATAACGCCAGCACCTGCGCAGAACGATCCCGACAAGCCGCCGCCAGCGCGAGGTTGTCGTGCAGGCGTAAATCACGCCGAAACCAGACCAAATGGGTGGTCATAACACTCCTGAAGAAAAAACTTAACGCCCGTAGCGCAAACGCAGAGCCTCTGGCCAGGGATTGAAATAGCGCTGCCCGGAGAGATAAGCATCCGGATATTCCGCCATATAGTGTTTGAGTAATGTTATTGGCGCAAGCAGCGGTTGAGTCGAACGTCGATACCCGTCAATGAGAGAGGCCAGCTCCTGCCGCTGACGAGAATTTAATTGCGTACGGAAATAGCCCTGGACATGCATCAGCACGTTGGTATGGTTGCGCCGGGAGGGAAGATGCGCCAGCAAACTCATCAGCCTTAAGCGATACTCGACAAAATAAGCCTGCAAATCTTGCCATTCGCCGATCGCCGCGACAAAACGCCCGAGTTCGCGATAGTCCGGCTGGGAATGGGCCAACAGTAATAGCTTGTAACGGCTGTGATAATCGATTAGTGCTCCGCGCGTTAACCCTTGCTGACGGATACCGTTGAGCTCGTGCAAGGCATAAATGCGCTCAACAAAATTTTCCCGAATCTGCGGGTCGTGCAAACGCCCGTCCTCTTCCACGGGAAGCCAGGGTAACGTCGACATCAGCACAGACGTAAAGATCCCTCGTCCCGCTTTACGGTTGTTTTTGCCTTCCGCGTCGTAGACCCGCACCCGTTCCATACCGCAACTAGGCGATTTTGCACAGACAATATAGCCACACAAATGCTCCAGACGATCGCTTTGTCGCTGACTAAAAGCCGTCATTACGTCTGTCAAATCACCCTCGCGCTTATCACTAAAACGCAGGGAGACAGCCTCGCCCTCTTTGACCAGATGCAGCGCAGGTCTCGGGACCGGTAACCCGATACCCATTTCAGGGCATACGGGTTCGAAAGCGACCCACGGCGACAGTTCTTCCACAGCAAAGGCCAGCCGCTTGTGCCCACCATCATAGCGAACCTCCTCCCCCAACAGACAGGCACTTATACCAACAGGGATTTTCTCGCTCATGATCGCTCCTTTCTCATTCCTGAGATAAGTGTAGCTATCATGAACAAAAAAGCCGCTGATATCAGCGGCTTTTGGGGATTTATTAGCTATCAGTAGAAATCGCAGGTGGCTTTTTCAGCCTGCTCCATCCACACCGGTTTATCACTGGTTTTAGACCAGACGCGGTGCAGGTAGCTGTAAAAACGGGCGCGGTCTTTCCAGAACAACATGACCGGCAGCGCCAGCACGCCCGCCACAACGGCAAAGGTACGGCGCAAGAAAACAATGTGTGCTGGATATTCTTTATAAAAGTCCATAATCCTCTCCCATATATCTGTTCGGTGAATCGCACCGGAAAAATAAACTTGGTTAACTGATGAAAATAATACCGCCTTGTGTGTAATTTTGCTACTCATCCGACCACTTATTTTTATCTATTGATGCTCCGTTTAGCTAAAAACTGTAATTAAGTTACATAAAAGTTAAATTAATACTAACCATTAGTTAAATAATGGTCTTTGCCATTTTTATACTTTTTTTACACCCCACCCACTGATTTTTGCGAAATCTTTGCAAGCAAAAATCTACGCTCTGGTTATCACATTTATGCCACTGGAGGTGCACTGTGAGTGCAGGCGTGATAACCGGCATTGTGCTGGTCTTTTTATTATTAGGTTATTTGGTGTATGCCCTGATTAATGCGGAGGCGTTCTGATGGCGGCCCAAGGATTTTTACTCATTGCCAGTTTCTTGCTGGTGCTGTTTGTCGTCGCCAGACCGCTGGGCTTTGGGCTGGCTCGACTGATCAATAATACGTCCCTGCCGGGCCTGACTGGCGTGGAGAGTTTGCTCTGGCGCTCTCTGGGCATCTCGCAGCAGGAGATGAACTGGCGGCAGTATCTGTTGGCGATCCTCGCGCTCAATGTACTGGGCCTGCTGGTCCTGTTTTCGATGCTGATGGCGCAAAACCTGCTGCCGTTAAATCCCCAGCAACTGCCAGGGCTTTCGTGGGATCTGGCGCTTAACACCGCGGTGAGTTTTGTCACTAATACCAACTGGCAATCCTACGCTGGTGAAACCACCTTAAGCTACTTCAGCCAGATGGTCGGGCTGACCGTACAAAACTTCCTGTCAGCGGCAACCGGGATTGCGGTGATTTTTGCCCTGACCCGCGCCTTCACGCGCCAGAGTATGAACACCTTGGGCAACGCCTGGGTCGACCTGATTCGCATTACGCTGTGGATCTTGCTCCCCATTGCATTGCTCATTGCGCTGTTCTTCATTCAGCAAGGTGTGCTGCAAAACGTATTGCCTTATCAGCCCATCACCACCCTTGAAGGGGTTAAACAACTGCTGCCGATGGGGCCCGTCGCCTCACAGGAAGCGATTAAGATGATTGGCACTAACGGGGGCGGTTTCTTTAACGCTAACTCATCACATCCGTTTGAAAACCCTACCGCATTGACCAATCTGGTACAGATGCTGGCTATTTTCTTAATTCCTACCGCGCTGTGTTTTGCCTTTGGTGATGTGGTGGGCGATCGTCGCCAGGGACGGACCCTGCTGTGGGCCATGTCGCTGATATTTGTGGTCTGCGTAGCTGTGGTGATGTGGGCCGAAGTTCAGGGCAACCCGCACCTGATGGCATTCGGTGCAGACAGCAATATCAACATGGAAGGCAAAGAGAGCCGCTTTGGCGTGCTGGCCACGAGTCTGTTTTCCGTCGTGACGACAGCGGCATCTTGCGGCGCTGTCGATGCTATGCATGACTCCTTCACCGCACTGGGCGGCATGGTGCCGATGTGGTTAATGCAGATTGGTGAAGTGGTCTTCGGCGGCGTGGGTTCAGGTCTGTACGGCATGCTGCTGTTCGTGCTGCTGGCGGTATTTATCGCCGGGTTAATGATTGGCCGCACACCAGAGTATCTGGGTAAGAAAATAGACGTGCGCGAAATGAAAATGACCGCGTTGGCGATTCTGGTCACCCCTGCGCTGGTCCTGATCGGCACAGCGATCGCCATGATGACCGAAGCTGGCCGCAGCGCCATGCTTAACCCGGGTCCACACGGGTTTAGCGAAGTGCTGTATGCCGTGTCGTCCGCCTCGAACAACAACGGTAGCGCCTTCGCCGGGTTAAGCGCCAACAGCCCGTTCTGGAACTGCCTGCTGGCCTTATGCATGTTCTTTGGTCGCTTCGGCGTGATCATTCCCGTGATGGCGATTGCCGGATCGTTGGTCAGTAAAAAGATCCAACCAGCCAGCCCGGGCACGCTACCTACCCACGGCGCGCTGTTTGTCGGGTTGTTGATCGGTACGGTGTTACTGGTTGGCGCTCTCACCTTTGTTCCTGCCCTGGCGCTTGGCCCGGTCGCAGAATACCTGTCATTACACTGAGTGATGCGGAGCACATTACTATGAGTCGCAAGCAACTGGCGCTGTTCGAACCCTCTCTGGTCGCACAGGCGCTGATGGACGCCGTGAAAAAATTAAGCCCACATACCCAGTGGCGTAATCCGGTGATGTTTATCGTCTGGTTGGGCAGTCTGTTAACGACCCTGTTAACCGTGGCGATGGCAACAGGCCATATGCCGGGTAATCCTTGGTTTACCGGCGCGATAAGTCTGTGGCTGTGGATTACCGTTCTGTTCGCCAACTTTGCTGAAGCGCTGGCGGAAGGACGCAGTAAAGCTCAGGCCAATAGCCTGAAAGGCGTCAAAAAAACCGCCTTTGCCCGCAAGCTTCGCGAACCGAAATACGGCGCGGCAATGGATCACGTCCCTGCCGATGATTTACGTAAAGGCGATATCGTGCTGGTGGAAGCTGGCGATATTATCCCGTGTGACGGCGAGGTGATCGAAGGCGGCGCGTCGGTAGATGAAAGCGCCATTACCGGTGAATCCGCGCCGGTGATTCGTGAATCCGGTGGTGATTTCGCCTCCGTCACCGGCGGGACTCGCATCCTCTCCGACTGGTTGGTTATCGAATGCAGCGTAAACCCTGGTGAAACGTTCCTCGACCGGATGATCGCCATGGTTGAAGGTGCACAGCGGCGTAAAACGCCCAATGAAATTGCCCTGACGATCCTGTTGATAGCCCTGACCATCGTCTTTCTACTGGCTACGGCCACGCTGTGGCCGTTTTCCGCCTGGGGCGGTAGCGCGGTCAGCGTCACGGTATTGGTTGCGCTGCTGGTGTGTTTAATCCCTACGACGATAGGCGGGCTGCTCTCCGCGATTGGCGTCGCCGGGATGAGCCGCATGTTGGGTGCGAACGTCATTGCCACCAGCGGACGTGCAGTAGAAGCGGCGGGTGACGTGGATGTACTGCTGCTGGATAAAACCGGCACCATTACGCTAGGTAACCGCCAGGCTTCAGATTTTCTGCCCGCCCACGGCGTGGACGAAAAAACGCTGGCCGATGCCGCGCAGCTTTCATCCCTGGCCGATGAAACGCCGGAAGGCCGCAGCATCGTGATTCTGGCTAAACAGCGCTTTAATCTGCGTATACGCGACGTGCAATCGCTGCACGCCACCTTTGTACCGTTTACCGCCCAAAGTCGGATGAGCGGGATCAACATCGACAACCGTATGATCCGCAAAGGGTCGGTCGATGCTATTCGTCGTCACGTCGAGGCCAACGGCGGCCACTTCCCCGCCGACGTTGAGCAGAAGGTCGAAAACGTCGCACGCCTTGGCGCTACGCCGCTGGTGGTTGCTGAAGGCTCCCACGTACTTGGCGTGATTGCCCTGAAAGATATCGTAAAAGGCGGGATTAAAGAGCGTTTTGCCCAACTGCGTAAAATGGGGATCAAAACGGTGATGATCACTGGCGACAACCGTCTGACCGCCGCCGCAATCGCCGCGGAAGCCGGAGTGGATGACTTCTTAGCCGAAGCCACACCGGAAGCCAAGCTGGCGTTGATTCGTCAGTATCAGGCGGAAGGTCGTCTGGTGGCGATGACCGGCGACGGAACTAACGACGCACCAGCCCTTGCTCAGGCCGATGTGGCCGTTGCGATGAACTCCGGAACCCAGGCAGCGAAAGAAGCGGGCAACATGGTGGACCTCGACTCCAACCCCACCAAACTGATTGAAGTGGTGCACATTGGTAAACAGATGCTGATGACGCGCGGTTCGCTGACCACCTTCAGTATCGCCAACGACGTAGCGAAGTATTTTGCCATTATCCCGGCCGCGTTCGCCGCCACCTACCCGCAGCTCAATGCGCTGAACGTGATGGGGCTGCATTCGCCGGACTCGGCGATCCTCAGCGCGGTTATCTTTAACGCACTGGTTATCGTCTTTCTGATCCCACTGGCGCTGAAAGGCGTGAGTTACAAACCGTTATCCGCTTCCGCGATGCTGCGCCGCAATTTGTGGATCTATGGCCTGGGTGGTCTGGTTGTGCCGTTTATCGGTATCAAAGCAATTGATTTACTGCTGACCCTGCTGGGTCTGGTGTGAGGTTTCTGATGAGTGGATTACGTCCTGCATTATCAACATTGATTTTCCTGATGCTTATCACCGGCGGGGCATACCCGCTGCTGACCACTGCGCTGGGGCAATGGTGGTTTCCCCACCAGGCTAACGGTTCGCTTCTCCGCGAAGGTCAGATTGTTCGCGGCTCCGAGCTCATTGGGCAACAGTTTACCGCTGCCGGTTATTTTCAGGGACGCCCCTCAGCCACAGCGGAAATGCCCTATAATCCAATGGCTTCAGGCGGCAGTAATCTGGCAGCCAGCAACCCGGAACTGGATAAACAGCTGCAAAGCCGGATTGCCGCGCTGCGTGCCGCTAACCCGCAGGCAAATCCTGCCGTTCCGGTAGAGCTGGTAACAGCTTCCGCCAGCGGGCTGGATAACAACCTGACGCCAGCTGCGGTGGCCTGGCAAATCCCCCGCGTGGCGCAGGCTCGCAACCTCAGCGTTGAAGAGGTCACACGCCTGGTTGCACAATACACGCAAAAGCCGTTGGTCAGTTTTATCGGCCAACCGGTGGTGAACCTGGTGGAACTTAATTTAGCGCTGGATAAGCACTGAGAAAAAGGACATGCATAACGAACCCTTACGCCCCGACCCCGATCGCCTGCTGGAGCAGACCACCGCTCCGCACCGGGGAAAACTAAAAATTTTCTTCGGCGCGTGTGCCGGCGTCGGTAAAACCTGGGCCATGCTGGCAGAGGCCCAGCGGCTGCGGGCGCAGGGATTAGATGTGCTGATTGGCGTGGTGGAAACCCACGGACGCAAAGAGACCGCCGCGCTGCTGGACGGTCTCAGCATCCTGCCGCTAAAGCGACAGGCGCGCCATGGTCGTCATATCAGCGAATTCGATCTCGACGCGGCGCTGGCCCGCCGCCCGGCACTCATTTTGATGGATGAACTGGCGCACAGTAATGCGCCAGGCTCACGCCACCCTAAACGCTGGCAAGATATTGAAGAGCTGCTGGAAGCCGGTATTGACGTTTTTACTACCGTCAACGTGCAGCATCTGGAAAGCCTCAATGATGTGGTCAGCGGCGTCACCGGCATTCAGGTTCGCGAAACCGTCCCCGATCCTTTTTTCGATGCCGCTGACGATGTGGTGCTGGTCGATCTTCCCCCCGACGATTTGCGCCAGCGCCTGAACGAAGGCAAGGTCTATATCGCCGGTCAGGCGGAAAGAGCCATCGAGCATTTCTTTCGCAAAGGTAACTTGATCGCGCTACGTGAGCTGGCCCTGCGCCGCACGGCCGATCGGGTTGACGATCAGATGCGTGCCTGGCGTGGACGTCCGGGAGAGGAGAAAGTCTGGCATACCCGCGACGCCATATTGCTGTGTATTGGACACAACACCGGCAGCGAAAAGCTCGTGCGTGCCGCCGCGCGTCTGGCAGCGCGCCTCGGCAGCGTATGGCATGCTGTGTATGTCGAAACGCCAGCGCTGCACCGACTGCCCGAAAAACAACGCCGCGCAATTTTAAGCGCCCTGCGATTAGCCCAGGAGCTGGGTGCAGAAACCGCCACCCTTTCCGATCCCGCTGAAGACAAAGCAGTAATCCGCTACGCCCGTGAGCATAATCTGGGAAAAATTGTCCTCGGACGTCCGACTACGCGACGCTGGTGGCGCAGTGATTCCTTTGCTGACAAACTGGCCCATCGCGCACCGGATCTCGACCTGATGATTGTTGCGCTCGACGAACCACCTTCGCGCCCTGTGCTGCAAACTGCAGATAGCCGCACCTTTAAGGATAAGTGGCGGGTTCAAATTCAGGGTTGCGTGGTTGCCGTCGCGCTGTGCGCCATCATTACGTTGATTGCCATGCAGTGGTTGATGGCCTTTGACGCCGCCAACCTGGTGATGGTCTATTTATTGGGTGTGGTGGTTATCGCCCTCTTTTACGGACGCTGGCCGTCAGTGCTGGCAACCTTTATTAACGTTGCCAGCTTCGATCTCTTCTTTATTGCCCCACGCGGTACGCTGGCCGTTTCCGACGTCCAGTACCTGCTTACCTTTGCCGTGATGTTAACGGTAGGGCTGGTTATCGGTAATCTCACCGCCGGAGTGCGTTATCAGGCACGGGTAGCGCGTTATCGTGAACAGCGTACGCGTCATTTATATGAGATGTCGAAAGCGCTGGCCGTCGGACGGAGCCAGCAGGATATCGCCGCCACCAGCGAACAGTTTATTGCCTCAACGTTCCAGGCCCGCAGCCAGGTTTTACTGCCCGGTGAGAACGGTAAGCTGGCCCCTCTCACTCATCAACAGGGCATGACGCCGTGGGATGACGCCATTGCCCAGTGGAGCTTTGATAAAGGGCAACCGGCCGGCGCAGGCACTGACACCTTACCCGGTGTGCCGTATCAAATTTTACCGTTAAAAAGCGCCGACAAAACGCATGGGCTGCTGGTTGTGGAACCAGGAAATTTACGCCAGTTGATGATCCCCGAACAGCAACGCCTGCTGGAAACTTTCACTTTACTGGTCGCCAGTGCGCTGGAGCGTTTGACGCTGACCGCCAGCGAAGAGCAGGCCCGGTTTGCCAGCGAGCGTGAAAGCATTCGCAATGCCCTGCTCGCCGCCCTTTCCCACGATTTACGCACACCGCTGACGGTATTGTTTGGTCAGGCAGAGATCTTAACGCTGGATCTGGCAAGCGAAGGATCGCCGCACGCGCGTCAGGCCAGCGAAATTCGCCAGCACGTCCTGAATACGACCCGACTGGTTAATAACCTGCTGGATATGGCGCGAATTCAGTCTGGCGGCTTTAATCTTAAGAAAGAGTGGTTAACGCTGGAAGAGGTGGTCGGCAGTGCCCTGCAGATGCTGGAGCCAGGATTCTCTGCTCCTATTAATTTGTCGCTACCCGCGCCGTTGACGCTGATCCACGTCGATGGCCCGCTATTTGAACGGGTGCTGATTAACCTGCTGGAAAACGCTGTTAAATACGCAGGTCCAGCGGCGCAAATCGGTATTGATGCCAGCGTCGATGGTGAGCATCTGCAACTGGACGTCTGGGATAATGGCCCTGGCATTCCATCGGGAATGGAGCAACGAGTTTTTGACAAGTTCTCCCGGGGAAACAAAGAGTCATCTGTACCGGGCGTTGGGCTGGGGCTGGCAATCTGCCAGGCCATTGTGGACGTGCACGGCGGTACAATTTCCGTCCACAATCGCGCGCAGGGAGGAGCATGTTTCCGTGTTACACTGCCCCAGGAAATCCCCCCTGAACTTGAAGATTTTCATGAGGATATGTGACGAACGTACTGATTGTTGAAGATGAACAGGCTATCCGTCGCTTTCTGCGCACCGCGCTGGAAGCCGATGGTCTGCGTGTATATGAAGCGGAAACGCTGCAACGTGGTCTGCTGGAAGCCGCCACGCGAAAACCCGATCTCATCATTCTCGATCTCGGTCTGCCGGACGGTGACGGCATTGATTTTATTCGTGACCTGCGACAATGGAGCGCAATACCGGTAATTGTGCTCTCAGCCCGCAGCGAAGAAAGTGATAAAATTGCCGCCCTGGATGCCGGTGCCGATGACTATCTCAGTAAACCCTTTGGTATTGGCGAGCTACAGGCGCGATTGCGCGTGGCATTGCGTCGCCACGCCAGCGGCACGTCTCCCGAGCCGGTGGTGCATTTTTCCAACGTAAAAGTAGATATCGCCGCCCGGCTAGTACATCGTGGTGATGAAGAGATTCATTTGACGCCGATTGAGTTTCGCCTGTTAGCGGTACTGCTGAATAATGCCGGAAAGGTACTGACGCAGCGCCAGTTGCTCAATCAGGTTTGGGGACCAAACGCCGTCGAACACAGCCACTATCTGCGAATTTACATGGGACACCTGCGCCAGAAACTGGAACTGGACCCGGCACGTCCGCGTCATTTTCTGACCGAAACCGGGATTGGTTATCGGTTCATGCCATGACGTTAAGTTGAATATAAAAAGCCGGACCAGCGTATTTGCTGTCCGGCTTTTTCATTATTCATGCCGAATAGCGACGCTAGCGTCTTATCCGGCCTACGGTTTACGCGTTCTTCAGCACTTCGCTGACGATCTCAACCGCTTCTTTTTCGATCTGCTTGCGATGTTCTTCACCGAGGAAGCTTTCGCAGTAGATCTTGTAAGCGTCTTCCGTACCAGAAGGACGCGCGGCAAACCAGCCGTTGTCAGTCATCACTTTCAGACCGCCGATAGAAGCGCCGTTGCCCGGTGCAGCCGTCAGACGCGCGGTGATCGGGTCGCCCGCCAGCGTACTGGCGCTCACCATTTCCGGAGACAGCTTAGACAGCGCCGCTTTCTGCGCGGAGGTCGCGCTTGCCTGCAGGCGGTTGTAGCTCGGTGCGCCAAAGCGAGCAGCCAGTTCGTTGTAGTGCTCCTGCGGGTTCTTACCGGTCACTGCGGTAATTTCTGCCGCCAGCAGGCACATGATGATGCCGTCTTTGTCGGTTGACCACGGTGTACCGTCGAAACGCAGGAAAGATGCCCCCGCGCTCTCTTCCCCACCAAAGCCAAAACTGCCGTCAAACAGACCGTCAACAAACCATTTAAAGCCCACCGGCACTTCAACCAGTTTACGCCCTAAATCATTCACTACACGGTCAATCATCGCCGATGACACCAGCGTCTTACCGACGGCAACATCTTCGCCCCACTGCGGACGATGCTGGAACAGGTAGTTGATCGCCACCGCCAGATAGTGGTTCGGATTCATCAGCCCTGCCGGGGTGACGATACCGTGACGGTCGTAGTCTGGGTCATTGGCAAAGGCCAGATCGAACTTGTCGCGCAGCGCCAGCAGCCCCGCCATCGCACACTCGGAGGAGCAGTCCATGCGGATTGCGCCATCTTTGTCGAGATGCATAAAGCGGAAAGTCTGATCAACGTGATCGTTAACGATAGTCAGGTTCAGGTTGTAGTGCTTTGCAATACGCTTCCAGTATTCGATACCGGAACCGCCCAGCGGATCGACACCCAGCGTCAGACCCGCTTTCTGGATCGCCGCCATGTCTACGATGTCAGCCAGTCCTTCAACAAACGGCTGAACCAGATCCTGCTCTTTCACATGACCAGATGCCAGCGCAGCGTCCAGCGACATACGCTTCACGCCTTGCAGACCGGCCGCCAGCAGCGCGTTGGCTCTGTCTTCCACCACTTTGGTGACATTGGTGTCTGCCGGACCACCGTTTGGCGGGTTGTATTTAATGCCGCCATCTTCCGGCGGGTTGTGGGACGGCGTGATCACAATGCCGTCAGCCAGCGGGCCGCCTTTTTTGTTGTGGACCAGGATAGCGTTCGATACAGCAGGGGTTGGCGTAAAGCCGTTATTTTCCTGCACGATGACGTCAACGCCGTTCGCCGCCAGCACTTCCAGTACAGAGATAAAAGCTGGTTCAGACAGCGCGTGGGTATCCTTGCCCACATAGCACGGGCCAGTAATCCCGTTTTTCGCACGTTCTTCAGCAATCGCCTGGGCGATAGCCAGAATATGCGGCTCGTTAAAACTATGACGACCTGCACTGCCGCGATGTCCGGACGTACCGAACTTAACAGCGTGCTCAGCGTTCCCTGCTGTTGGTTTCAGTACATAGTACTGTGCCGTCAGTTGGGCGACGTTAATCAAATCACTCTGTTGCGCAGGTTGACCTGCACGATTGTGGATTGCCATTGCCTGGTCCTTCTAATGCAAGGATTAAATTGTTCCGCAAACCTTTTCAATCAATTCCGCAGGGAATTGCATTGACTGCATGATGTGTTCAACCATGCTGCATTTACGGCCGGTATTGGTATTGGTGATCACCCAGTACGGCGTGCCTGGCACGTGCTTCGGTTTGGTTTGATTACCATTTTTCAGCAGCGTCTGTTCATCAGCTGCAAAATAAACACGCGTACGACCATGCAACGATTCCGTTGCTTCGGCGAACGCGTTTTGATCCAGTGAATAGAGTGTAGACAGCACCAGCATAAAGCGATTTACTGCTTTCTTCTGTTCCGCGTATTCGTCGGACAGCAGCAGTTCACGCATCGCGCGCACTTTATCTTTTACGGGGTTAACCGGCTTGGCTTCCACGACAGGTTGCACAGCGCGGACTTCTTTGACTATCGGAGTGACAGGCTGTGATGCGGCGGAAAATTTCAACATACGCCGTAAAATGTCGGATGCGCTCTCGCCAATATGCTTGGTGTGGCTGGCAATATAGCTATAGAGTTCATCATCAACTTCAATCGTTTTCATCTTAATCCAGTGCAGTGTTTAGCTGAATACAAGTTGTCGGGGTAAACACACGTAGTGTAAAGGCAAATCCCAACAGCGGATAGCGTCAAGCCTGGTGGCCAGCAAAACTCAGAGTAACCGTAGTTGTTGCAGCCATGTGGCAGAATGGTCAACATGATACCCTAACCCGTGAGTGTGAAAAAAAGAACTTTGCCATGAAATTGAATATCCGAGCGCAATCTGCGCAAAACCTGCACAATAATTCTCCCATCGTCCTGGTTCACGGCTTGTTTGGCAGTCTGGATAACCTGGGGATCCTGGCACGCGATCTAGTAACCGACTACGACATCATCCAGGTCGATATGCGAAACCATGGCCTCTCCCCTCGTTCACCTGAGATGAATTATCCGGCCATGGCGCAAGATCTGCTGGATACGCTGGACGATCGGCAGATCGAAAAAGCGATCTTTATTGGCCACTCGATGGGCGGTAAAGCTGTCATGGCGCTGACTGCGCTGGCTCCGGAACGTGTCGAACGGCTGGTCGCCATCGACATTGCTCCCGTTGACTACCATGTTCGCCGCCACGATGAGATTTTTGCGGCAATCAATGCCGTAACCGATGCACAAGCGTCCTCACGCCAGCAGGCGGCAAGCGTCATGCGCCAGCACCTGCAAGAGGAAGGTGTTATCCAGTTTCTGCTGAAATCCTTTGTTGACGGCGAGTGGCGCTTTAACGTTCCCGTATTGTGGGATCAATATCCGCATATCGTCGGTTGGGAAACCATTCCTGCGTGGGAGCAACCGGCGCTGTTTATCCCAGGCGGCAACTCACCGTATGTTACCGAAGCGTATCGCGAACAACTGCTGGCGCAATTCCCACAAGCTCGTGCGCACGTTATAGCAGGCGCCGGGCATTGGGTGCATGCCGAAAAACCGGAGGCGGTGCTGCGCGCCATCCGTCGTTATCTGAGCGAGCAGGCTAACTGATTAAAAACTCAGCGTCTGCGCGCGATTACGCGCGCGGGCGTTGGCGTGTCTCCCCTGCTGATGTATTATGGCGCGCTATCCATCCGGGCAGACGCCTGGCTGATTGTTTCCCCGAAGTCACCAAGATCATGGCCAAAGAACAAACGGACCGTACGACATTAGATCTGTTCGCGCAGGAGCGTCGCCCGGGACGACCCAAAACTAATCCGCTCTCGCGTGATGAACAGTTACGTATTAATAAACGTAATCAGCTTAAGCGTGACAAAGTTCGCGGGCTTAAGCGTGTCGAACTGAAACTGAACGCTGATGCCGTTGACGCTCTGAACGAGCTGGCTGAGGCACGCAACATGAGTCGCAGTGAACTCATCGAAGAGATGCTGATGAACCAACTCAGCGCATTGCGCGGTCAGGCATAGTCTGAATTTCTGCTCTAAATCATAAATCGTGTAGCACAGAGTGCAGTCCTGCGTGTTTGCTGTTTCCGCATGCCAGACTGTTCTGCTATGATTGCCCTTATCCGTGGGCAATGCGCCACCACCATTTCAATAAGTTTCAAGAGGTTATTTTACTCATGGCAATCACTGGCATCTTTTTCGGCAGCGACACCGGTAATACCGAAAACATCGCAAAAATGATTCAAAAACAGCTTGGTAAAGACGTTGCCGATGTTCATGACATTGCAAAAAGCAGCAAAGAAGACCTCGAAGGGTATGACATTCTGCTGCTCGGCATCCCAACCTGGTACTACGGTGAAGCGCAGTGCGACTGGGACGACTTCTTCCCTACCCTCGAAGACATTGATTTTAACGGCAAACTGGTTGCATTGTTCGGCTGTGGCGACCAGGAAGATTACGCAGAATATTTCTGCGATGCGTTAGGGACCATTCGCGACATCATCGAACCGCGCGGCGCAACCATCGTTGGTCACTGGCCAACGGCGGGTTATCACTTTGAAGCGTCCAAAGGTCTGGCTGACGACGACCATTTTGTCGGTCTGGCTATCGATGAAGATCGCCAACCTGAACTGACCGCAGAACGCGTAGAAAAATGGGTTAAGCAGATCTCTGAAGAGCTGCACCTCGACGAAATCATTAATGCCTGATTTCGTGTGGCGCAGATTTCCATCTGCGCCGCATCAATAGATAAAACCAATCAAAATAATTGCTACAAATTTGTAACTTTTTCGTCTGACCCTGTACAATGGCTGGATGCCAATCGGGTGTTGCACAGTGTGTTTGTCGGCGATACCACGTTTTGATTAACAATATATGCCAGAGACTTGCAGTTTTCATTTAGCCATGGCAGTTCTATAATGAATCGCATTATCTCAAGTGCAATTTCTGTCACTTCTGTTAATGAAGTGAATCGTTTAGCTACAGGACAGATTCCGCATGACTGACAACAATACCGCATTAAAGAAGGCTGGCCTGAAAGTAACGCTTCCTCGTTTAAAAATTCTGGAAGTTCTTCAGGAACCGGATAACCATCACGTCAGTGCGGAAGACTTATACAAACGCCTGATCGATATGGGTGAAGAAATTGGTCTGGCGACCGTGTATCGCGTGCTGAACCAGTTTGATGATGCCGGTATCGTGACCCGCCATAATTTTGAAGGTGGTAAATCCGTCTTCGAATTGACTCAACAGCATCATCACGATCACCTCATCTGCCTTGACTGCGGCAAAGTGGTCGAGTTCAGCGATGATTCCATCGAAGCCCGCCAACGTGAGATTGCGGCTAAACATGGCATTCGCTTAACTAACCATAGCCTCTATCTTTACGGTCACTGTGCCGAAGGCGATTGCCGCGAAGATGAGCACGCCCACGACGGCAAATAATGTAATGCTTTCTGAAAAGCCAACCATCCGGTTGGCTTTTTTTATGGGCGTTACCTGCCCTTTTCCCCTTCCCTCCGCTCCTGTGTTGCTTTAATGTAAAAATCAATTGCCCCCTTCCGGAGAGTCGAAATGGAACTTCGCCAGCTACGCTATTTTGTGCGCATTGTAGAAACCGGCAGCATGGGTAGCGCGGCGCTCGATCTCAATATCGGGGTTTCGGCACTCAGTCAGCAAATGTCGCGTCTGGAAAACGAACTCGCTATTCGCCTGCTGCAGCGCACTTCGCGAGGCGTGACCCCCACCAGCGCCGGACTGGCTTTTTACTCCCAGGCGCAGCTGGCGCTCCGTCACGCAGACGATGCAATCCTCGCCGCGCGTGAATCCCGGCTTTCCGGGCACGTCAGCGTCGGCATGGCTCCCAGTACCGCTTCAGTTCTCGGTATGCCTTTTATTCACGCCATGCGGGAAAGCTATAGCGATGTTCGCCTGCATGTGGTGGAAAGTCTCTCTGGTAATTTGGAACGGATGATTAATACCCGACAGATTGATCTGGCTGTGGTGTTTCAAAAAGAAAAGATCCTGCGCTGGAGTGCCAGACCGATTCTCGAAGAACGGCTGTTTTTGATTGGGACCCATGCCCTACTGGCTGATATTACCGATGACAATATTTCTCCAGCCGAATTGGCACGTATTCCATTGATAATGCCAAGCCCAGGCCACGGTCTGCGCGGCAGGCTGGAAGCAATTTGTCAGGAACACGCGCTGAACATTGAGATTGCTACAGAAATTGATGGTCTGGCGCTGCTGATGCGCGCCGTGCGCAGTGGCATTGGCGCCACTCTTCAACCCGGAGCGGCGATTTCCCATCTCGATAAAGAGACGCTAAGAGTGATCGGCGTCCATAATCCGATACTTAGCCGCCCCAACTTTCTGGTGAGCCTCTCTGACGATGAGCTCACCCCGGCGGGCCTCGCAGCCCGCGTAGTGCTGACGAAAGTGATGCATCAACTGGTGGAAGCAGGACGCTGGCCAGGCGCCATCCTTTACAATAACTAAAGCCCTCTTTAGCACTACGTCATAGCGCCCGCACAAGCCGTTCGCATACATTTTAATTACAAATTTAACAATTGGTTAAATGGTAATGGAGTATACGATGGTTGATGTTCTGGTGATTGGCGGTGGCAATGCTGCCTTATGCGCTGCCCTTACCGCCCGGGAGCAAGGCGCTTCCGTTTTACTACTCGAAGCGGCTCCCCGGGAATGGCGTGGGGGAAATTCCCAACACACGCGTAACCTGCGCTGTATGCATGATGCACCGCAGGATGTGCTGGTGGAAAGCTATCCGGAAGAGGAGTATTGGCAGGATCTGCAGCGCGTCACGGAAGGAAATACCAACGAAGCCCTAGCACGTCTGGTGATCCGCACCTCTTCACAGTGTCGCGACTGGATGCGCCGACACGGCGTCAATTTTCAACCTCCTCTCTCTGGCGCTTTACACGTGGCGCGAACCAATGCCTTTTTTATGGGTGGCGGGAAAGCCCTGGTGAATGCCTATTATCGCAGCGCAGAAAAGTTAGGCGTACAAATCCGCTATAACACCCCGGTGCAGGCGCTTGAACTGCACAACGGCGAGTTCGTGGCGGCGCTGGCAGGCGAAGAGCGTATTACAGCGAAATCCTGCGTGCTTGCCGCTGGCGGGTTTGAGTCAAACCGCGAATGGCTGCGAGAAGCGTGGGGAGAGAACGAGCGCGGCGAATGGCCTGCAGATAACTTTCTGATTCGCGGAACGCGCTTTAACCAGGGCGTACTGCTCAAATTTATGATCGATGCCGGAGCCGACATCATCGGCGAACCCTCCCAGTCACATTGCGTAGCTATTGACGCCAGAGCGCCGTTATATGACGGCGGGATTTGTACCCGCGTGGACTGTGTTTCTCTCGGCATAGTCGTCAACCGTGACGCTGAGCGTTTTTATGATGAAGGCGAAGATTTCTGGCCCAAACGCTACGCCATTTGGGGACGACTGGTCGCCCAACAGCCCGGGCAGATTGGCTACTCCATTATCGACAGTAAAGCCATCGGTCACTTCATGCCTCCGGTCTTTCCTGGCGCACAGGCTAATACGCTGGCGGAACTGGCTCATCAGTTGGGGCTGAATGGCGAACACTTTACCCACACCGTGACGGAGTACAACAACGCCTGCCAGCCCGGCCAGTTCAACCATACCATTCTGGATAACTGCACGACAAAAGCGTTAACCCCCGCGAAGACACACTGGGCGCGACCACTGGACCAGCCGCCTTACTACGGCTATGCCCTGCGGCCAGGGATCACCTTCACCTATCTCGGGTTAAAAGTAAATGAACGCGCTGCCGTACACTTTGCCGGGCAGCCAAGCCGCAACCTGTTCGTCGCCGGAGAGATGATGGCGGGCAACGTGCTGGGCAAGGGCTACACCGCAGGCGTGGGCATGTCAATCGGTACCACTTTTGGCCGTATTGCCGGAAAAGAAGCCGCGCTGGCCGCACGTAAGGAAACTCGTCATGAGGCAGCTTGAGAAACTGATTATCGACGCGCAAATTATCACCGAACCGGAAGCGGAAGTTGAACGCGTGATGCAGGTCTGCAACGCCTGTCGCTATTGTGAAGGATTTTGCGCCGTGTTCCCGGCAATGACGCAGCGCCTGGAATTCGGTAAAGCGGATATCAATTATCTGGCAAACTTGTGCCATAACTGCGGTGCCTGCCTGCACGCCTGTCAGTATGCCCCGCCTCATGAGTTTGCCATCAACGTGCCGAAGGCGATGGCAGAAGTCCGGCTTGAAACCTATCAGCACTACGCGCAACCCGCGGCCTTTGGCGCGCTTTATCGTCGCGCAGGCGTCACCGTGACGCTGGCGCTGGTTTTCGGTCTGACTCTGTTTTTACTGCTCGCCATGGGGTTAAAAGGCTCGTTACTCCATCCACCGCTGGCCGGAGATTTCTACCAAATTTTCCCGCATAGCCTGCTGGCCTGGATGTTTGGTTCGGTATTTATTCTGGCGATAGGTCTGCTGATGGCGGGCGTTATCCGCTTCTGGCGCGAGATCTCTCCCGGTATGCCACGTTCCGTCGAAATTGCTGAAGCTTCACACGATGCGCTGACGCTAAAGTATCTCGATGGCGGGCACGGTAAAGGTTGTAATGAAGCAGATGATGCCTTCACTCTGATGCGGCGCCGTTTTCATCACTTCACTTTCTACGGTTTTCTGCTCTGCTTTGCCGCCACCGTGGTGGCGACGGGCTATCACTATTTCGCAGGTATTGAAGCGCCCTATCCGTTCTTCAGCTTGCCGGTGATGTTGGGCACATTAGGCGGCATTGGCCTGGTTGTCGGCCCGGCTGGCTTGCTATGGCTCAATCTCAAGCGCTCACCGCTACATGGCGACGCACGGCAAAAACCGATGGATCGCGGTTTTATTTTACTGCTGCTGCTGACCAGTCTGACCGGTTTAGCCCTGCTGGCAGGAAGAGACTCGTCCTGGATGGCTATTTTGCTCGCCATTCACCTCGGCGTGGTCATGGCGCTCTTTCTGACCATTCCTTACGGAAAATTTGCCCATGGATTTTACCGCTGCGCAGCCTTACTCAAGTGGGCGATTGAGAAACGGCGCGGCAAACAGGCGGGGGTCACAGACAACTAACCCGCACACTCTTACCTCTATAAATATTATGATAAGACAGTGGAGCAAACCCAATGACACAACAACCATCGCGCGCCGGAACTTTCGGCGCAATACTGCGGGTAACCAGCGGTAATTTTCTCGAACAGTTCGACTTTTTTCTGTTCGGGTTTTACGCCACCTATATTGCAAAGACCTTCTTTCCCGCGGAGAGTGAATTTGCCGGGCTAATGTTAACTTTCGCCGTTTTTGGCTCGGGTTTCTTAATGCGACCCGTTGGCGCCATTGTGCTGGGTGCTTACATCGACAGAATTGGTCGTCGTAAAGGCCTGATGGTGACGCTGGCGATTATGGGCTGCGGTACCCTGCTGATAGCCCTTGTACCTGGCTATCACAGTATTGGCCTGCTGGCTCCCGTGCTGGTATTACTTGGACGATTATTACAGGGATTTTCTGCAGGCGTAGAGTTAGGCGGTGTCTCGGTTTATCTTTCGGAAATCGCCACGCCTGGCAATAAAGGCTTCTACACCAGTTGGCAGTCGGCCAGTCAACAGGTCGCCATTGTGGTGGCGGCGCTGATTGGTTACTGTCTGAACGCTACCCTGGGACACGATCAGATCTCGGAATGGGGCTGGCGCATTCCCTTCTTTATTGGTTGCATGATTATTCCTTTGATCTTCGTGCTCCGCCGCTCGCTGCAGGAAACAGACGCATTTTTACAACGCACGCACCGCCCCGACACTCGGGAAATTTTCACCACTATCGTCAAAAACTGGCGTCTTATCGCTGCAGGTACGCTGCTGGTGGCGATGACCACAACGACATTTTACTTCATCACCGTCTACACCCCGACCTACGGCAGGGCTGTACTCCACCTGAGCGCTCGCGACAGCCTGGTGGTCACCATGCTGGTCGGTATTTCTAACTTTATCTGGCTGCCCATTGGCGGGGCAATTTCTGACCGAATTGGTCGTCGTCCGGTGTTAATGGGGATTACCATACTCGCTCTGATCACCACCTGGCCGGTAATGCACTGGCTCACCGCCGCGCCAGATTTCACTCGCATGACATTGGTCCTGCTTTGGTTCTCATTCTTTTTTGGTATGTATAACGGGGCAATGGTAGCCGCACTCACCGAGGTGATGCCGGTCTATGTGCGTACGGTGGGCTTTTCACTGGCATTCAGTCTTGCCACAGCGATTTTTGGCGGCCTAACGCCGGTCATATCCACGGCACTGGTTCAGCTAACCGGGGATAAAAGCTCACCGGGATGGTGGCTGATGTGCGCGGCACTTTGCGGACTCGCCGCCACGGCAATGCTGTTTGTCCGGCTAAGTCGGGGTTATCAACCAGTGGAAAATAAGCTCTGAAATGCAAACGGGCGGAAAATTCTCCGCCCGTTATCTTTTTCATTTTTTGAATTACTGTGCGGCATTCTTGCTGCGAATTTCCTGCCAGACTTTATCGCAATCAGCATTAACGGCCTGATCGTTACCCGTGCGCGTGGCCTGGATACACTGCTGATAATCCAGTACGCGTACGCTTTCTTCATTGGCAAACTGCTGGTGCTGTTTTTCTTTCTTCAGTACATTCAACACGCTTTGGCAGGCTTCTATTTTTTCCGGCGATCCTTGAGCGGTATTAATACACGCGCTGTAGGCTTCTTTCAGACGGCTGTCTTCTTTCGGTGCAGGGGATTGCGTACAAGCCACCAGCCCTGATGCCATAACGGCGATGAGTATCAGTTTTTTCATAGCACGTTCCTCAACGAGGCGGCAGGCGCACGGCCTGCCGCTATTGGCATTAGAAGATAGTGAACGGAGCAATAACGATGAATTTCACGTCACGCTCATCCTGGAAGATGTTGCCGTAACCACCACCCCAGCTCGGAATATCTGAATGGTTGTCGTACTGGGTGAAGTGCAGTTTAAACATAGTGCCCTTCGCACGACCATCCTGCAGGGTGTAGACCGCATCCAGGCTGTAAGAAGATTCTTCGATAGTGCGGTTTTTGTCGTAGTACGCATCCGGGTTGAGCTGCCAGGTAGCGGGTTTGGCATCCCATGCGTAAACGTAGGACGCGCCCACTGCCCAGCCCGGCAGGTTCCAGTTCTTCAGGTCATACATTGCGCCGAAGAAGACTGCCTTTTCGCCGTTGGCGTTGAAGTCAGAACGGTTATCCCACCACACGTCCAGGCGACCGTTTGATGAGGCGTAGGTCGGGGTCATACGCTGCAGGAAGTAGCCTTGTTGCCCATCTGCTTTAACCCATGTGCCTTCCAGACGCAGGTCAACCACTTCCGCTACTTTATAACCGAAGGTCAGCGCCTGCAGCCAGGCCGTGCCGTCATAAATATCGTTCACGGTGCGATCGTCAACTTTGTCACGTGCGCCGTAGAATTGATAGCTGGTAGTAAACGGGTTACCGCCTAAATCGAATTTGTAGCTGGCTTTGGCGAAGTACTGATCGACGTAGCCTTCAGACTGACCAAATGCCGCTTCCAGTAACAGGTTATTTTTGAAGTCATATTTCGCGCCGATTGAATGCAGGTAATCAACGCTGGTCTTTTTATCAGCCTGATAGAATTTATCGACTTCGGTGTGCCACGGCGCTTTATATTCGTTAGCCCACATATAGGAGAAGCTTAGTGCGCCAGCATCACCATAGTCGAAGTTGGCACCGGCTTCAGCCCCCTGATAGGTACCTGGCATAAAGCTCCAGTGCGGTGCCAGCAAAGTCTGCCCGGTTGGTTGAATGTAACCGGCACGCGCCCAGGTTGGGCCGTATTTAAATTTAGCTGCTGCTTTATAAAGGCTAATCCCGCTCTTATCGCCGGAGTAATCCTCGTCATAGCCTTTATTTTTGGAAGAGAATGCGATTTCGTTTGGATGGCCGCTTTCGCTACTTTCGTTCATTTCAATAGCGGTAAATGCTGCGATATCAATACCAAACATATCGGCCGCATAACCGGACTGGAAGTCGAGGTTAGCGTTCCAGGTGGAGTGAGAAAGGTTGGTTTTGTATTTGTCATGATCGGTCACATCTTTACGGTCACGCTCACGCTGCCAGTAATAGATGCCGCCGGTTAAGGTTGAGTCATCAATAAATCCTTCGGCGTGTACCTGCGGAGCGACAACAAAACCCGACATTGCTGTGATACCGGCGATAGCCAGCGCCAGCGTACTACGTTTGCCACTAAACGTACGCATATGTTAATCCTCTTTGACATAAAAATGCTGCCGATATAAGCGGACAGCGAAAAAACAAAAATTAAAAAAGTAGCGCCAAGAAAACCTCAGTGACTACAATGAATAGACTATTTTTCGCGACGCGAATTATCAATCTCTTTCTGTAACGAGTATGTAATAGTATGAGCAACCGCACATATTTCATTGCTTTCTGTTACATTTTCATTGGGAGATAAAAAAGCGTTGATAAAATGAAAAAATCGCTTGTTTTCCATAGAGATGAAATCGGTTTCAGCCCATTTCACATTGAGGTAAGTTATTTAAACGTAAAAACATTCAGCCGATTTATTATTACAGACATGTAATTAATTCGCTGCGCAAACGGAGCCTGTCAAACGGTTTTTTTGCGAAAAAAAACGCCGCATGAAGCGGCGTTTAGAGAGGATGTGTTGCGACTTATTCGCCCGCTTTAGCCCACGTATCACGCAGACCAACGGTACGGTTAAACACCAGCTTGTCAGCTGTTGCATAACGGCTGTCCAGGCAGAAGTAACCTTCACGCTCAAACTGGAACGCTTTACCTGCAACCGCAGCCTGCAGCGACGGCTCACCGTAACCCTGCTTAATGACCAGCGATTCTGGGTTAATAACGGACAGGAAGTCTTCCGCCGCACCTGGGTTTGGCACGCTAAACAGACGGTCGTACAGACGGATTTCAATCGGTAGCGCATGGGACGCGCTCACCCAGTGAATAACGCCTTTAACTTTACGACCATCGGCCGGATCTTTGCTCAGGGTGTCAGCATCGTAGGTGCAGAAAATGGTGGTGATCTTCTCTTCTGCATCTTTCTCAACACGTTCGGCCTTGATCACGTATGCATTACGCAGACGCACTTCTTTGCCCATCACCAGACGCTTGTACTGCTTGTTCGCTTCTTCGCGGAAGTCTGCGCGATCGATCCAAATTTCACCGCTAAACGGTACTTCACGGCTACCCATTTCCGGTTTATTCGGATGGTTAGGCATAGTGACCAGCTCGCTTTCGCCCTGCGGGTAGTTTTCGATAACCAGTTTCACCGGATCGATAACCGCCATCGCGCGCGGAGCATTTTCGTTCAGATCTTCGCGGATGCAGGATTCCAGAGAAGCGATCTCAATGGTGTTGTCCTGTTTGGTCACGCCAATGCGTTTGCAGAACTCACGGATCGCGGCAGCGGTGTAACCGCGACGACGCAGGCCAGAGATCGTCGGCATACGCGGATCGTCCCAGCCTTCAACGTGCTTGTCGGTCACCAGCAGGTTCAGCTTGCGCTTAGACATCACGGTGTATTCCAGATTCAGGCGCGAGAATTCGTACTGGCGCGGATGAACCGGAATGGTGATGTTGTCTAGCACCCAGTCGTACAGACGACGGTTATCCTGGAACTCCAGCGTACACAGTGAATGCGTAATGCCTTCCAGCGCATCGCTGATGCAGTGGGTAAAGTCGTACATCGGGTAGATGCACCACTTGTTGCCGGTCTGGTGGTGTTCGGCGAACTTAATGCGGTACAGCACCGGATCGCGCATCACGATAAACGGCGAAGCCATATCGATTTTCGCACGCAGGCAGGCCTTACCTTCTTCAAAGCCACCGGTACGCATTTTTTCGAACAGCGCCAGGTTCTCTTCAACGCTACGATCTCGGTACGGGCTGTTTTTGCCTGGCTGAGTCAGCGTGCCACGGTATTCGCGGATTTCGTCCGCTGACAGTTCGTCAACGTACGCCAGCCCTTTATTAATAAGCTCTACCGCATAGGCGTGAAGCTGATCGAAGTAATCCGAAGAGTAGCGAATGTCGCCAGTCCAGTGGAAACCTAACCATTCAACGTCGTTTTTAATCGACTCAACGTACTCGATATCTTCTTTAACCGGGTTCGTATCATCAAAACGCAGGTTGCACTGGCCCTGGTAATCTTGCGCAATGCCAAAGTTCAGACAAATGGATTTCGCGTGGCCAATGTGCAGATAGCCATTTGGCTCCGGCGGAAAACGGGTATGGATAGTGGTGTGCTTACCACTGGCCAGATCTTCATCGATGATCTGACGAATAAAGTTACTCGGGCGGGCTTCAGCCTCACTCATCGTGGATTCCTCAAAGCGTAAACAACGTATAACGGAGTATGATCTTATAAGCCAGGCAGACTGACAACCCTTAGTTACGTAAAATACGTATCAAACGAAAATATTGGGGCCGATTGCTGCAAAAAAAAGCGGCGGAGGACTATCCCCCGCCGCTTAAGGCACTTAACTCACTTTACTCAGGAGCAGTTACTTACCTTTAATCTCATACAGTGGTGTTTGACCGGCAACCACATGACCTTCGGCTTTAATGACCAGAGCGCCAAAATCATCGCTGTTGCTACACACAACCGGGCTTATCATAGAACGTGCGTTAGCGTTCAGGAACTCCAGATCCATTTCCAGAATCGGTTGGCCTGCAGTAACTTCCGCACCTTCTTCAACCAGACGCTTAAAGCCTTTACCTTCCAGCGCGACGGTGTCGATGCCCATATGGACCACGATTTCCGCGCCTTTAACAGTTTCCAGGCAGAACGCGTGGTTAGTGTTGAAGATTTTCACGATGGTGCCCGCAGCCGGAGCAACCACAATTTTATCCGTTGGTTTCACCGCCACGCCGTCACCTACAGCTTTGCTGGCGAAGGCTTCATCAGGAACCTGCTCCAGCGCAACTACGTCACCGGTAATCGGAGAAACCAGCGCTTCAACGGTGACTGCATTCGCTACCGCCTGCGGTTTTGCTACCGGAGCCGCTGCTGCTGGCGCACTTTCACCAGACGCTGCTGCCACCGGGCCACGCGCGACAACTTTCTTCATTTCGTCGCCGATGGATTCAGCTTTCGCACCCACGATGACCTGAATTGTTTGCTTATTCAGCTTAACGACACCCGATGCTCCTAAACGTTTACACATCGCATCGTTTACGCGACCGGAGTCGGCAACGGTCAGACGCAGACGAGTGATACAGGCATCAATCGCTTTCAGGTTATCAGTGCCGCCAACCGCTGCAATGTAGCTGGTTGCCAGTTGAGCCAAACCTTCTTCAGTGTTGCTGTTGGCTTCTTCAGTAACGATATCGTCTTCTTTATCTTCGCGGCCCGGCGTTTTCAGGTTAAACATACGAATAACCGCGCTGAACAACACAAAGTAGATAACGAAGAACACCAGACCCATCACCACCAGCATCCAGACGTTCTGGCTTGCTGCCGGCAGGTTGTACATCAACACGTAGTCGATAGCACCTGCGGAGAAGGAGAAGCCTGCGTGGATCCCCAGCAGTGTTGCAACGAACAGGCTGATACCCGTTAACAGTGCGTGAAGGAGGTACAGCAGCGGAGCCAGGAACATGAACAGGAATTCCAGCGGCTCGGTAACACCGGTCAGGAACGCGGTGATCGCAACGGACAGCAGCATACCGCCAACCATCGGACGACGTGCTTTCGGAGCCGCGAAGTACATCGCCAGCGCCGCACCCGGCAGACCAAACATCATGATCGGGAAGAAGCCAGACATGAACATACCCGCAGTGCCGTCACCCGCGTAGAAGCGGTTGATGTCACCGTGGAATACGGTACCTGCAGCGTTAGTAAATTCGCCAATCTGGAACCAGGCGATAGTATTCAGCACCTGATGCAGACCGGTTGGGATCAGCAGACGGTTGATGAAACCAAAGATACCGGAACCCAGCGCGCCAGCGCCCACGATCCACTCACCACCCGCATGGATGGCATTCTGTACCGGTGGCCATACGTAACCGAAGATAGCAGCCAACACCAGACAGAAGAAGCCAGTGGCGATCGGCACGAAGCGTTTGCCGCCAAAGAAGCTCAGGAAGTCAGGCAGTTTGATACCAGACCAGCGGTTATACACGGCACCGCCGACCAGACCGGTGATGATACCAGCCAGCACGCCCATATTGATTGCAGGGTTAATGGTAACCATTGCTTTGGTCAATATGAAATAACCGACCGCACCTGCCAGCGCTGCTGCACCTGCGCTGTCTTTTGACCAGCTGGAAGCAACACCGATCGCAAATATTAACGCGAGGTTATCAAAGATGGCCCCACCCGCTTGCGCGATGAAGGGTACGTTAAGTAAATCTGGTTGGCCGAATCGCAGCAGCAGTGCCGCGACTGGCAGCACAGCGATGGGGAGCTGTAACGCCCTACCCAGCCGCTGGAAAAAACCTAAAATATTCATTTTATTCCCCCT
This sequence comes from Citrobacter sp. ABFQG, assembly GCF_004322975.1. NCBI lineage: Bacteria > Pseudomonadati > Pseudomonadota > Gammaproteobacteria > Enterobacterales > Enterobacteriaceae > Citrobacter > Citrobacter sp. ABFQG. The sequence continues at coordinate 2,190,672 of NZ_CP036435.1, read as the reverse complement.
ACGAGACCCCGATTAGGCTTCTTTGAAGCCATATTTTTATTGTGTGACCATTCCTGACAGCAAGATTCTGGAACAACGATATTAACCATTCATCTACATTCAGAGTGTGTGAAAAATTAATTCGTATCGCAAATTAAACGCGTGTTTTTTGTGATTTCAGTCACCAAATATCGTTATTAACCCTCCCTTCCACTGGCTAACTACGAAAACTTATTTTATCATTCAAAAAATCGAAACGGATTGATCCTTACCGATGCAAAACCAGGTTACGCTTAATACTGCACAGAGACTCAATCCGCCAATTGCTTACATTTACTTTTGAGGTGAAGAATGAGACTGATCCCCCTGAATACCGCTGAACAAGTCGGCAAATGGGCTGCTCGCCATATCGTTAACCGTATTAACGCGTTCAAACCAACGGCAGATCGTCCGTTCGTTCTGGGCCTGCCGACTGGCGGTACTCCGCTGACAGCTTATAAAGCATTGGTTGAAATGCACAAAGCGGGCCAGGTGAGCTTCAAGCATGTTGTTACTTTCAATATGGACGAATATGTTGGCCTGCCGAAAGAGCATCCGGAAAGCTACCACAGCTTTATGCACCGCAATTTCTTTGATCACGTTGATATTCCAGCAGAAAACATCAACCTCCTCAATGGTAATGCGCCGGATATTGATGCAGAATGCCGTCAGTATGAAGAAAAAATCCGTTCTTACGGTAAAATCCACCTGTTTATGGGCGGTGTAGGCAACGATGGTCACATCGCGTTCAACGAACCGGCTTCCTCTTTGGCTTCCCGTACCCGTATCAAAACGTTGACTCACGACACACGTGTTGCTAACTCACGCTTCTTTGACGGCGACGTAAGCCAGGTGCCTAAATATGCGCTGACCGTTGGCGTGGGTACCCTGCTGGATGCCGAAGAGGTGATGATCCTGGTTCTGGGCCACCAGAAAGCACAGGCGCTGCAAGCCGCCGTTGAAGGCAACGTTAACCACATGTGGACCATCAGCTGCTTGCAGTTGCATCCAAAAGCCGTTGTGGTCTGCGATGAGCCTTCCACCATGGAACTGAAAGTGAAGACGCTGAAATACTTCAACGAGTTAGAAGCGGAAAATATTAAAGGTCTGTAATTGATGTCTCCGCCCTGTCGATGAGTTGCAGGGCGGCATTTTTTGAAATCGGGGGTCGGAATGTATGCTTTAACCCAGGGCCGGATCTTTACCGGTCACGAAATTCTTGATGACCATGCGATTGTTGTCGCCAATGGCCTGATTGACAGCGTTTGCCCACTGGCTGAGTTACCGTCAGGAATTGAACAGCGCTCACTGAATGGGGCCATTGTTTCCCCCGGTTTTATTGATGTACAGCTAAACGGCTGCGGCGGTGTACAGTTTAACGATACGGCAGAAGCCGTGACCGTTGAAACGCTGGAAATCATGCAGAAAGCCAATGAAAAATCTGGCTGCACCAACTATTTGCCAACGCTTATCACCACCAGCGATGACCTGATGAAACAGGGTGTTCGCGTGATGCGTGAATACCTGGCGAAACACCCGAATCAGGCATTAGGACTTCATCTTGAAGGCCCGTGGCTGAACCTTGTGAAAAAAGGTACCCATAATCCTAGATTTGTCCGTCAGCCGGACGCTGCGTTGGTTGATTTCCTATGCGATAATGCGGATGTGATCACCAAAGTCACACTGGCACCAGAAATGGTCCCGGTAGAGGTCATCACCAAACTGGTTAATGCCGGTATCGTGGTTTCTGCGGGTCACTCCAATGCAACGGTCAAAGAAGCCAAAATCGGTTTCCGCGCAGGCATCAGCTTTGCGACCCATTTGTTCAACGCGATGCCGTACATTACCGGTCGTGAACCAGGTCTGGCGGGCGCAATTCTTGATGAAGCCGATATCTACTGCGGTATCATCGCCGATGGCCTGCACGTTGATTACGTTAACATTCGTAATGCTAAGCGCCTGAAAGGCGACAAGCTGTGCCTGGTCACTGACGCGACCGCGCCAGCAGGTGCAAACATTGAACAGTTCATTTTCGCTGGTAAAACAATATACTACCGCAATGGACTGTGTGTTGATGAGAACGGTACGTTGAGCGGTTCATCATTAACCATGATTGAGGGTGTACGCAATCTGGTCGAACATGCGAATATCGCTCTCGACGAAGTCCTGCGCATGGCAACGCTCTACCCTGCTCGCGCCATTGGCGTCGACAAACAACTCGGCAGTATCGCGCCAGGCAAAGTAGCCAACCTGACTGCGTTCACGCACGACTTTAAAATTATCAAGACCATCGTTAATGGCAACGAGGTCATTACTGAGTAAGAGAAAGAATGACACCAGGCGGACAAGCTCAAATAGGTAATGTTGATCTCGTAAAACAGCTTAACAGCGCGGCGGTTTATCGCCTGATTGACCAGCATGGGCCAATCTCGCGAATTCAAATTGCCGAGCAAAGCCAGCTTGCCCCCGCCAGCGTAACCAAAATTACGCGTCAGTTGATCGAACGCGGGCTGATCAAAGAAGTCGATCAGCAGGCCTCCACCGGGGGCCGCCGCGCTATCTCTATCGTCACAGAAACCCGCAATTTCCACGCCATTGGCGTACGCCTGGGTCGCCACGATACGACGCTCACTCTCTATGATATGAGCAGTAAAGTGGTCGCCGAAGAGCATTACCCTCTCCCGGAGCGCACCCAGGAAACGCTGGAATATGCGCTGCTCAACACCATTGCCATCTTTATTGAGAGCTGCCAGCGGAAAATCCGCGAGTTGATCGCAATTTCTGTCATCCTGCCAGGCCTTGTCGATCCTGAAAGCGGCGTCATCCGCTATATGCCACACATTCAGGTCGAAAACTGGGGGCTGGTCGAAGCGCTCGAAAAACGCTTCAAAGTTACCTGCTTTGTTGGTCACGATATTCGCAGCCTGGCGCTGGCTGAGCACTATTTCGGGGCAAGCCAGGATTGCGAAGACTCCATTTTGGTGCGAGTGCACCGCGGAACCGGCGCGGGAATTATTTCCAATGGCCGCATTTTCATCGGTCGCAATGGCAACGTCGGTGAGATTGGTCATATTCAGGTTGAGCCGCTGGGTGAGCGCTGTCACTGCGGTAATTTCGGCTGTCTGGAAACCATTGCGGCCAACGCCTCTATCGAACACCGCGTACAAAACTTGCTAAAGCAAGGCTATCCAAGCCGGCTCACGCTGGATGATTGCAGTATCAAAGCCATCTGTAAGGCAGCGAATAAAGGCGATAATCTGGCAGCAGAAGTCATCGAGCATGTTGGCCGCCATCTGGGTAAAACCATCGCTATCGCCATCAACCTCTTTAATCCGCAGAAAATCGTCATTGCGGGCGAAATTACCGAGGCTGATAAAGTACTGCTGCCTGCAATAGAAAGCTGTATCAACACGCAGGCGTTGAAGGCGTTTCGCCATAATTTACCGGTGGTTCGGTCCACGCTGGATCACCGCTCCGCCATTGGCGCCTTTGCGCTGGTGAAACGCGCAATGCTTAACGGGACTTTGCTGCAACGTTTGCTGGAAAGCTAATACACGTCATCCTTCAAGCTGCCTCTGCGTTAGCTGCATCTGCTCACCCCGGTCACTTACTTCAGTAAGCTCCGGAGGTTCGCAGACTTGCCGCCTTGATGCGACTCGAATGATGTAGTGTATTTTGTGTATAGTAATGCCTTCTTTTTTTAATGTCGGATTGTCCATGGCCATTAAGAATGTAATTTGTGATATCGACGGCGTGCTGATGCACGACAATGTTGCTGTACCGGGTGCGGCAGAATTTCTGACTGGGATCCTGGAAAAAGGTCTGCCGTTAGTCCTGCTGACTAACTACCCTTCGCAGACCGGGCAAGATCTGGCAAACCGCTTCGCCACCGCAGGTGTGAATGTCCCTGATAGCGTCTTTTATACTTCCGCGATGGCTACCGCTGATTTTCTTCGTCGCCAGGAAGGAAAAAAGGCCTATGTGGTTGGTGAAGGCGCGTTAATTCACGAACTGTATAAAGCTGGATTTACCATTACCGACGTGAACCCCGATTTTGTGATTGTTGGCGAGACGCGTTCCTATAACTGGGACATGATGCATAAAGCGGCGTATTTTGTCGCCAACGGCGCTCGTTTTATCGCCACTAACCCGGATACCCACGGTCGCGGCTTTTATCCCGCCTGTGGAGCACTCTGTGCCGGTATTGAGAAGATCTCAGGTCGTAAACCATTTTATGTCGGCAAACCAAGCCCGTGGATTATTCGCGCGGCGCTCAACAAAATGCAGGCGCACTCAGAAGAAACCGTCATTGTTGGCGACAACCTGCGCACCGATATTTTGGCAGGTTTTCAGGCGGGTCTGGAAACTATCCTGGTACTGTCTGGCGTATCCAAGCTCGATGATATTGACAACATGCCGTTCAGACCAAGCTGGATTTACCCGTCTGTTGCTGAAATTGATGTGATTTGATTCGCAGGCCGGATAAGACATAAGTTCGTCTTATTCGGCAATTATGCAGCGTTATTGCCGGATGGCGGCGTCATCGTCTTATCCGCCCCACGAAGCCCCTCCATTCAATAAAACCGCCATAAAACTGTCGATTCATCAATAAACACGTCTATTCTGTAATCTTTTTTCACCAATCTACAATGACCATTGCAGTTTTTATTTTCTGACCCGCAATTCGCTTGCGCCCTCTCCCGCTTTGCGGCATTTTCTTTATCAAGCAAACATAAAAAGCATCACGCAACAGGTTAACGGAGAAGGTTATGTGTTCTATTTTTGGCGTATTCGATATTAAAACTGACGCAGTTGAACTGCGTAAAAAAGCCCTGGAATTGTCTCGTCTGATGCGCCATCGCGGCCCGGACTGGTCGGGTATTTATGCCAGTGATAACGCCATTCTGGCACACGAACGTCTGTCCATCGTCGACGTCAACGCCGGTGCTCAGCCGCTGTACAACGTGAAGAAAACGCATATCCTGGCGGTTAACGGTGAAATTTATAACCACCAGGCGCTGCGCGCTGAGTACGGCGATCGCTATCAGTTCCAGACCGGTTCCGATTGCGAAGTTATCCTCGCGCTGTATCAGGAAAAAGGCCCAGAGTTTCTGGATGATCTGCAAGGCATGTTTGCTTTTGCCCTGTATGACAGCGAGCAGGACGCTTATCTGATCGGTCGCGATCATATTGGGATCATCCCGCTGTATATGGGTTACGACGAACACGGTAACTTCTATGTTGCGTCTGAAATGAAAGCGCTGGTTCCTGTCTGCCGCACAATCAAAGAATTCCCGGCCGGTAGTTATTTATGGAGTAAAGACGGCGAAATTCGTCAGTACTACCAGCGCGACTGGTTTGAATACGATGCAGTCAAAGACAACGTTACCGATAAAAACGAGCTGCGCCAGGCGCTGGAAGATGCGGTGAAAAGCCACCTGATGTCAGATGTTCCTTATGGAGTACTGCTGTCCGGCGGTCTGGATTCATCCGTCATTTCCGCGATCACTAAAAAATACGCGGCACGCCGTGTTGAAGATCAGGAACGTAGCGAAGCCTGGTGGCCACAGCTGCACTCCTTCGCCGTCGGCCTGGAAGGCGCTCCGGATCTGAAAGCTGCGCAAGAGGTGGCAAACCATTTGGGTACCGTGCACCACGAGATCCACTTCACCGTGCAGGAAGGTCTGGATGCTATCCGCGACGTGATTTATCACATCGAAACTTACGATGTCACGACGATTCGCGCCTCGACGCCAATGTACTTAATGTCGCGTAAAATTAAAGCGATGGGCATTAAAATGGTGCTGTCGGGCGAAGGTTCGGACGAAGTATTTGGCGGTTATCTCTATTTCCACAAAGCGCCAGATGCAAAAGAACTGCACGAAGAAACCGTGCGCAAGCTGCAGGCACTGCATATGTTCGACTGCGCCCGTGCCAACAAAGCGATGTCAGCCTGGGGCGTGGAGGCACGCGTGCCATTTCTGGATAAGAAATTCCTTGATGTGGCGATGCGCATCAACCCGCAGGACAAAATGTGCGGCAACGGCAAAATGGAAAAACACGTTCTGCGCGAATGTTTTGAGTCCTACCTGCCAGCAAGCGTCGCGTGGCGTCAGAAAGAGCAGTTCTCTGACGGTGTCGGTTACAGCTGGATTGATACACTGAAAGAAGTCGCTGCTGAACAAGTTTCTGACCAACAACTGGAAACCGCCAGCTTCCGTTTCCCATACAACACGCCATCATCTAAAGAAGCGTATTTGTACCGTGAGATTTTCGAAGAGTTGTTCCCGGTTGCGAGCGCTGCGGAATGTGTGCCTGGTGGGCCATCTGTAGCCTGTTCTTCCGCTAAAGCGATCGAATGGGATGAAGCGTTTAAAACCATGAACGATCCGTCTGGTCGTGCGGTTGGCGTACACCAGTCCGCTTATAAATAAGTTAATCCTTAGAAAAGGGCCCTGCGGGGCTCTTTTTTTATGTCTGTTTTCTGTGCAAAAAAACAATTAATAACTAATAATTGCCGAATATTGCGTCATGCTGTTCGCAACCTAACCAAACAGTCACATTCCAGCTATTTTCAATGAAAAAGGGGTTGACGCTTCAAGGCTCAATACGCATAATGCGCCCCGCAACGCCGATAAGGTTACGCGAAAAAAAAGATGGCTACGTAGCTCAGCTGGTTAGAGCACATCACTCATAATGATGGGGTCACAGGTTCGAATCCCGTCGTAGCCACCATCTTTTTTTTGCGGGAGTGGCGAAATTGGTAGACGCACCAGATTTAGGTTCTGGCGCCGCAAGGTGTGCGAGTTCAAGTCTCGCCTCCCGCACCATTCACCCGTAAGCGTTGCACGGATGGGGTATCGCCAAGCGGTAAGGCACCGGTTTTTGATACCGGCATTCCCTGGTTCGAATCCAGGTACCCCAGCCATTTTTTCTTCGATATAGCGGTTCACCGCAACGGTCATTGGGGTATCGCCAAGCGGTAAGGCACCGGTTTTTGATACCGGCATTCCCTGGTTCGAATCCAGGTACCCCAGCCATCGAAGAATATGATAGTATCTGGCTACGTAGCTCAGCTGGTTAGAGCACATCACTCATAATGATGGGGTCACAGGTTCGAATCCCGTCGTAGCCACCATATTAAGGACGTATCGACTCGTTCGGTAAATCCAAAAAATTGTTGGGGTATCGCCAAGCGGTAAGGCTCTGGTTTCTGATACCAGCATTCCGAGGTTCGAATCCTCGTACCCCAGCCAATTTCAAAAAGTCGTCCACTTTGTGGGTGCACCCGTTGGGGTATCGCCAAGCGGTAAGGCTCTGGTTTCTGATACCAGCATTCCGAGGTTCGAATCCTCGTACCCCAGCCATATTAAAAAAGCTCGCTTCGGCGAGCTTTTTGCTTTTATAAAATCCTAAAAACACCCTCTCCTGCACAAGCGCCCAAAAGCTTAATGCTAGAATGCCTTTTTTGCACAAAAGGAGCTTGTGATGAATTATCAGATTTTCCCTCTGTTTTTCATGCGAATAACTGCCCTGTTGTTTTTTCTTCTCGCGGTTGGTCTCAGCTTTATCGGCATTTCGTCACTGATAACCTACTTCATTCTGATTGGCATCGTATTCCCGGTTATTGTGTCAATGCATCTTCACCGACTTAATGAAGCCGGTACGGCCTTAACGCTGACGGAGAATACTCAGTGGATGGTCTATATCCACGGCTTTCCCGCTCAGGAACAGCGATCTGTACTGAAAAATCCCTGCTTCTTTTCACAAGCACGGCTTCGCCAGTTTTTTATCTATGGGTTTAGCGGCAAGCTCTGCCTGCAAATTGCCTGTATTGCCATACTGGCGCATGATTATGCCAATGGGGGAAATACGGTTGCGGCGCTGTTTGTGCTGGCTTGCCTGCTCATCTTCGCAGGTATTAGCACCAGAGCTTTGTATTGCGTTGCCACTCATCAATGGCAATGTGAAACCCTGACAACCAACACCGGAAGTGTTTGGTATCAGGGGTTCTTTCCAGGTAAGGAAGGTAGAGAAACTCTGTTTTCGCGCCTGGTTTAACGGCACTACAACCCTAACGCATACTTCAGTGCCTGACGTTTCAGTACGCCAGCGCGCTCTGCGGCCATGAGCCCGAGATTACGCATGATGCGCAGCGGCTGCAGGTTATTGCTGAATCCGGCGTAGAACAGATCCATACCGCTTTGCATGATGAAATTGTCAGTCATACGGCGATTCTGATAACGCTTGAGCACCGGCTGACTGGCCCAGGATTCACCGTAGCTGCGCGCATTCACCAGCACATCAATCAACGCATCGACATCACGAAAACCCAGATTAACGCCCTGCCCCGCCAGTGGGTGAATGGTATGCGCGGCATCACCTACCAGCGCCAGCCCCGGTTGCACATATTGCAGCGCATGACGACGCGTAAGTGGGAATGCCCCCGCCGCCACAGGCGTAACGTTACCGAGTCTTGAAGGGAAATGTTTAGCGATCTCCGCCTGCAGTTGCGGCATATTTAGCGCTTGCAATTGGCGGATGCGAGCTGGTGAGTCGTACCACACCAGCGAGGCCCAGTTATCGAACAACGGTAAAAACGCGCGCGGACCGTCAGGGGTAAATTGCTGCCAGGTGCTGTCTCCCGGCGAATGCTCGCATTGCACGGTAATCAACATACAGGACTGCGCATACTGCCAGGCATGAATGCCAATCCCGGCCATTTTCCGCACCTGAGAATTTGCACCATCCGCGCCGATAACCAGCTTCGCGCTGATTTTTTCACCGTCTGCCAGTTCAAGTTCATGCCGATCGTGATGTTGATGCAAAGAGAGAAGCGACGCCGGCACGCGCAGCGTAACTTTAGGGTGAACTTCCAGCGCCTGCCAGAGCGCCTGTTGCAGGACCGTGTTCTCCACCATATAGCCCAACAGAGGCAGCTTAAGCTCGGCGGCATCAAACATCACATGGGCATTTTCCCATTCCCACGTTTCCAGACGACGGTAAGGATGGCTACGCATTCCCTGAACCGTATCCCAGACGCCCAGCCCTTTCAGCAACGACACGGAGGCGGAGCTAATGGCCGAAATTCTGACATCAGGCTGTCCGCCAGCAACAAACGGCGCAGGAGCGGCATGTTCAATCACCGTTACCGAAAATCCATGCTGCGCCAGTCCCAGCGCCAGCGCGCCGCCGACCATCCCCCCGCCGACAATGGCAATTTCCGTTGGTTGATTTGTCATGGTCAATTTTCCAGTTACATGTATTGTGTAAGTTTACAGGATTTTTTACCCCTTGAGGCTGACATCCGTCATACTGGTCACAACCGCGCCAAAGCAGTACACTATGCGCCCTGCATTTCAGCCACAATTTCGCAAGAGCAAGTCGATGACCAAAAAACTCCATATTAAAACCTGGGGCTGTCAGATGAACGAATACGATTCATCGAAGATGGCCGATCTGCTGGATGCCACTCATGGGTATCAACTGACTGACGTGGCGGAAGAAGCGGATGTGCTGCTGCTGAATACCTGCTCAATCCGTGAGAAGGCTCAGGAGAAAGTGTTCCATCAACTGGGCCGCTGGAAACTGTTAAAAGAGAAAAATCCCAAGCTCATCATTGGGGTCGGTGGCTGTGTTGCGTCTCAGGAAGGCGATCATATTCGCCAGCGCGCGCATTACGTTGATATTATTTTTGGGCCGCAAACGCTGCATCGCCTGCCGGAAATGATCAACAAAGTGCGTGGAAGCACGACCCGTAGCCCGGTGGTTGATATCAGTTTCCCGGAGATCGAAAAGTTCGACCGCCTGCCGGAACCGCGTGCTGAAGGTCCAAGCGCGTTTGTGTCCATCATGGAAGGTTGTAATAAATATTGTACTTACTGCGTGGTTCCCTACACCCGCGGTGAGGAAGTCAGCCGTCCGGCGGATGATATTCTGTTTGAAATCGCCCAACTGGCAGCCCAAGGCGTGCGTGAAGTGAACCTGCTGGGGCAAAACGTGAACGCCTGGCGTGGTGAAAACTACGACGGCACGATCGGATCCTTTGCCGATCTGCTGCGTCTGGTAGCAGCGATCGACGGCATTGATCGTATCCGCTTCACCACCAGCCATCCGATCGAATTCACCGATGATATCGTTGAAGTTTATCGCGATACGCCAGAGCTGGTGAGCTTCCTGCACCTGCCGGTACAGAGCGGCTCAGACCGCGTACTGAACCTGATGGGACGTACCCACACGGCGCTGGAATACAAAGCGATCATCCGCAAACTGCGCGCTGCGCGTCCGGATATCCAGATTAGCTCCGACTTCATCGTTGGCTTCCCAGGTGAAACCACGCAGGATTTCGAGCAGACCATGAAGCTGATCGCTGACGTCAATTTTGACATGAGCTACAGCTTTATCTTCTCTGCGCGTCCTGGCACCCCTGCCGCCGATATGGTTGATGACGTACCAGAAGAAGAGAAGAAACAGCGTCTGTACATTCTACAGGAGCGTATCAACCAGCAAGCTATGGCCTGGAGCCGTCGTATGGTTGGTACGACCCAGCGCATTCTGGTTGAAGGCACATCGCGTAAGAGCATTATGGAACTGTCAGGGCGTACCGAAAATAACCGCGTGGTGAACTTTGAAGGTACCCCGGATATGGTCGGTAAGTTTGTGGATGTTGAAATTACCGATGTCTGGACGAACTCCCTGCGCGGCAACGTGGTGCGTACCGAAGATGAAATGGGCCTGCGCATCGCAGAATCTCCTGAATCGGTCATTGCGCGTACCCGTAAAGAAAACGATTTAGGCGTTGGTATTTATCAGCCTTAATCCTGCTGAAAGACGTAAAAAAGGCCCGATACCGCTACACTTATCGGGCCTACACTTCTGGGCTCGCTGTCCCGGCAGGCCTTGTAATCTTCCCTGGCATCCCCATATTTATTGCAATGCTTGCGCCTTTCCCCCATGGCGTGAATAATTTCCTTAGATGCCGGTAAATGTTCAGCGTCCGGCGAGACATGCATAAGAGGAACAGTTTGAACATAGACACTCGCGAAATCACCCTTGAACCCGCAGACAACGCCCGCCTGTTGAGCCTTTGCGGCCCATTTGATGACAACATCAAACAGCTGGAACGTCGCCTCGGCATCGAAATTAACCGCCGTGATAACCACTTTAAACTGACCGGCCGCCCAATTTGCGTCACCGCTGCGGCAGATATTTTACGTAGTCTGTACGTCGATACCGCCCCGATGCGCGGTCAGACGCAGGACATCGAGCCTGAACAAATTCATCTGGCGATCAAAGAAGCGCGTGTGCTTGAGCAAAGCGCAGACAGCGTGCCTGAATTTGGCAAAGCGGTGAACATCAAGACCAAGCGCGGAGTAATTAAGCCGCGTACGCCGAACCAGGCACAGTACATTGCAAATATCCTCGACCACGACATCACCTTTGGCGTTGGCCCTGCGGGTACGGGTAAAACGTATCTCGCAGTTGCCGCTGCGGTTGATGCGCTTGAGCGTCAGGAGATCCGTCGTATTCTGCTGACCCGTCCGGCAGTGGAAGCGGGCGAAAAACTGGGATTCCTGCCGGGTGATCTCAGCCAGAAAGTCGATCCCTATTTACGACCGCTGTATGACGCGCTGTTCGAAATGCTCGGTTTTGAGAAGGTTGAAAAGCTGATTGAACGTAACGTCATTGAAGTTGCGCCGCTGGCCTATATGCGTGGCCGTACGTTAAACGATGCGTTCATCATTCTTGATGAGAGCCAGAACACCACCATCGAACAGATGAAAATGTTCCTGACCCGTATCGGCTTTAACTCCAAAGCGGTCATCACCGGCGATATCACCCAGATTGACCTGCCACGTAGCACCAAGTCCGGTCTGCGTCATGCCATTGAAGTACTGGCTGAGGTCGACGAGATTAGTTTTAATTTCTTCCATAGCGAAGACGTGGTTCGCCATCCGGTGGTGGCTCGTATCGTCACGGCGTATGAAGCCTGGGAAGAAGCAGAACAGAAACGTAAAGCCGAGCAGGCTGCAGAACGCAAGCGCGAAGCTCAGGAGCAGGAACAAAAATGAGTCAGGTTATTCTCGATTTACAGCTGGCATGTGAAGACGAATCCGGTTTACCCACAGAAAGTCAGTTTCAGGGGTGGCTGGATGCGGTGATCCCGCAGTTTCAGGAAGAGTCTGAAGTAACCATTCGTCTGGTCGATGACGCGGAAAGCCATGAGCTCAACCTGACCTATCGCGGGAAAGATAAATCCACCAACGTGCTCTCTTTCCCGTTTGAAGCCCCGCCGGGCATTGAGATGCCGCTGCTGGGTGATTTGATCATCTGCCGTCAGGTCGTCGAGAAAGAAGCGCAGGAACAAGGTAAGCCGCTTGAGGCCCACTGGGCGCACATGGTGGTGCACGGAAGCTTGCATTTACTCGGCTACGACCATATTGAAGACGATGAAGCGGAAGAAATGGAATCCCTCGAAACAGAGATTATGCTTGCTCTGGGCTATGAGGATCCGTACATTGCCGAGAAGATTGCAGAATAGTAGCTTGCCGGATGGCGCCGCTTGCGCCTTATCCGGCCTACATTTATGCCTTTCGTAGGCCTGATAAGCGTTGCGCATCAGGCAAAACATGCCGTCAACAGCTGAGTATACGCATGACGCGCTTTGTATTAACTAACATGAGAACCCATACGACGCCATGAGCGACGACAATTCACACAGTAGTGACACCTTAAACAGCAAAAAGGGATTTTTTTCCCTGTTACTGAGCCAACTTTTCCACGGTGAACCGAAAAACCGCGACGAACTGTTGGAGCTGATCCGTGATTCCGGGCAAAACGACCTTATCGATGAAGATACGCGCGATATGCTCGAAGGGGTAATGGATATTGCGGACCAACGCGTGCGCGACATCATGATCCCTCGCTCTCAGATGATTACCCTGAAACGCAACCAGACCCTGGATGAATGTCTCGATGTCATTATCGAGTCTGCTCACTCGCGTTTCCCGGTGATTAGCGAAGACAAGGATCACATTGAAGGGATTCTGATGGCCAAAGATTTGCTGCCGTTTATGCGCAGCGATGCCGAAGCCTTCAGCATGGAGAAAGTGTTACGCCAGGCGGTTGTCGTACCTGAAAGCAAGCGGGTTGACCGCATGCTGAAAGAGTTCCGCTCCCAGCGTTATCATATGGCTATCGTCATCGACGAGTTTGGCGGTGTCTCAGGTCTGGTGACCATTGAGGACATCCTTGAACTGATTGTCGGTGAAATTGAAGATGAGTACGACGAAGAAGACGATATTGATTTCCGTCAGCTCAGTCGCCACACCTGGACTATTCGCGCGCTGGCATCGATTGAAGACTTCAACGAAGCTTTCGGGACCCACTTTAGCGACGAAGAAGTCGATACCATTGGCGGGCTGGTCATGCAGGCCTTTGGTCATCTGCCCGCGCGTGGGGAAACTATCGACATTGATGGTTACCAGTTTAAAGTGGCAATGGCCGACAGCCGCCGTATTATTCAGGTTCATGTCAGAATTCCGGACGACTCACCCCAGCCAAAACTGGACGAATAAACCCGAAACTGGATCTAAGACTACATGGCATTTGCCCCATTAATTGAACGCCAGCGCATTCGCCTGCTGCTGGCGTTATTATTCGGTGCCTGCGGGACACTGGCTTTCTCACCGTATGACATCTGGCCCGCTGCGATTGTTTCGCTGATGGGCCTGCAGGCTCTCACCTTCAACCGCCGTCCGCTCCAGTCTGCCGCTATCGGCTATTTCTGGGGACTGGGACTATTTGGCTCAGGCATCAACTGGGTTTACGTCAGTATCGCGCAGTTTGGCGGTATGCCCGGCCCGGTTAACATTTTCCTCGTGGTTCTGCTTGCCGCATACCTTTCCCTCTACACCGGTCTGTTTGCCGGCGTGTTGGCGCGCTTGTGGCCGAAAACCACCTGGCTGCGGGTGGCAATTGCCGCGCCGGTAGTCTGGCAAATCACGGAATTCCTGCGCGGTTGGGTACTGACCGGCTTCCCGTGGCTGCAGTTCGGTTATAGCCAGATCGACGGTCCGTTAAAGGGGCTGGCGCCGGTAATGGGCGTTGAGGCGATTAACTTCCTGCTGATGATGGTTAGCGGCCTGTTGGCGCTGGCGCTGGTGACACGTAACTGGAAGCCGCTGGTTGCCGCACTCGTGCTCTTTGCTCTGCCTTTTCCACTGCGCTATATCCAGTGGTACACGCTTGAGCCGGAAAAAACCACCCAGGTCTCGATGGTGCAGGGCGACATTCCGCAGTCGCTTAAATGGGATGAAGGTCAGTTACTCAACACCCTGAAGATTTATCTCGACGCCACCCAACCCGAGATGGGCAAATCACAGCTAATCATCTGGCCAGAATCCGCTATTCCGGATCTGGAAATTAACCAGCAGCGTTTTCTGAGCATGATGGATGACCTGCTGAAATCGAAAAACAGCACACTGATTACCGGTATCGTGGACGCGCGTCTGAACAAACAGAATCGTTACGACACCTACAACACCATCATCACACTGGGTAAAGACAGTCCATACAGCTACGACTCCAGCAACCGCTACAACAAAAACCATCTGGTACCGTTTGGCGAGTTTGTCCCGCTGGAATCAATCCTGCGACCGTTAGCGCCGTTCTTTGACCTGCCAATGTCTTCGTTCAGCCGTGGCCCGTACGTACAGCCACAGTTGCATGCACACGGCTTTAAGCTGACCGCTGCCATTTGCTACGAAATCATTCTTGGCGAACAGGTTCGGGATAACTTCCGTCCGGATACGGACTACCTGCTGACTATCTCCAACGATGCCTGGTTTGGTAAGTCCATTGGCCCGTGGCAGCACTTCCAGATGGCGCGGATGCGTTCCCTTGAGCTGGCGCGCCCCCTGCTGCGTAGCACCAACAATGGTATTACGGCGGTGATTGGTCCTCAGGGTGAGATTCAGGCGATGATCCCGCAGTTTACCCGTCAGGTTCTGACCACCAGCGTGACGCCAACCACGGGCCTGACCCCTTATGCCCGTACCGGTAACTGGCCGCTCTGGCTGCTGACTGCACTGTTTGGCTTTGGTGCGGTGGTAATGAGCCTGCGCCAACGTCGCAAATAAAACAGTGCCCCATCAAATTCAGGCCGGATAAGGCGGTACGCCGCCATCCGGCCGTTGTGCAGCATCTTGCCTGATGGCGCTACGCTTATCAGGCCAACTCCCCTCCAAAAGACCATTCTGGCACGTCTATTGCTTTGTTCTACAAGGCAAACGCTGTTTTGGCTGAATGTGCAACCTGGTCGCACCAAAGTTGAGCGCCGGTAGCACCTGAAAAGTGCAACAAGATATTTTTGCCCCCAAATGGTGCGGCGCACTTCGCAAAAATAAACAATAACACAGCAAATTCTTTACATTCATCCAAACTAAATGTTAACAAACACATACAAGACTGCACGTTTTAGTAGCAAACAATAACAACATCACAATGGGTATCAATGCGTCCCTGGCGCAGACGATAAAGGAGTTGGATATGCAATTACGTAAGCTCGCCACTGCCATGCTGGTCATGGGAATGTCCGCCGGTCTGGCGCACGCAGAAGACGCAGCACCCGCGGCAGGCAGCACGCTGGATAAGATCGCCAAAAATGGCGTGATCGTGGTCGGTCACCGTGAATCATCGGTACCGTTTTCTTACTACGATAATCAGCAAAAAGTGGTCGGTTATTCACAGGATTACTCCAACGCGATCGTTGAAGCGGTGAAGAAAAAGCTGAACAAGCCCGATCTGCAGGTAAAACTGATCCCGATTACTTCACAAAACCGTATCCCGCTGCTGCAAAACGGTACCTTCGACTTTGAATGTGGATCCACCACCAACAACGTCGAGCGTCAGAAACAAGCAGCCTTCTCTGACACCATTTTCGTTGTCGGTACCCGTCTGCTGGCGAAAAAAGGCGGCGACGTCAAAGATTTCGCTGACCTGAAAGGCAAAGCCGTGGTCGTGACTTCAGGTACCACCTCAGAAGTGCTGCTGCACAAGCTGAACGAAGAACAAAAAATGGACATGCGCATTATCAGCGCGAAAGACCACGGTGACTCTTTCCGTACTCTGGAAAGCGGTCGCGCCGTTGCCTTTATGATGGATGACGCCCTGCTGGCTGGCGAACGCGCGAAAGCGAAGAAACCAGACAACTGGGAGATCGTTGGCAAGCCACAGTCTCAGGAAGCTTACGGCTGCATGCTGCGCAAAGATGACCCTGAGTTCAAAAAGCTGATGGATGACACTATCGCCAAGGCGCAGACCTCAGGCGAAGCTGAGAAATGGTTTGATAAGTGGTTTAAAAATCCAATTCCACCGAAGAACCTGAACATGAATTTCGAACTGTCAGATGAGATGAAAGCCCTGTTCAAAGAACCGAATGATAAAGCGCTTAACTAACTAAAATAAATGGGAGGCTTCCCCTCCCTCTCGATTGCTACTCGGCACGGACAGACTATAAGCCTGATGGTCGTTCCCCATCAGGCCTGAAAACCGCAAAACGCCGAATAACAATCTTCGAGGGTAGCGCTGCTACCCTTTTTTTTCTGGAGTAGATTTATGTCTATAGACTGGAACTGGGGTATTTTTTTACAACAGGCCCCGTTCGGCAACACCACCTATCTCGGCTGGCTCTGGAGTGGTTTCCAGGTCACGGTCGCGTTATCTATCACCGCCTGGATTATCGCTTTCCTCATAGGCTCTTTATTCGGCATCTTACGTACCGTCCCAAATCGTTTCCTTTCCGGGATCGGCACGCTATACGTTGAGCTGTTTCGTAACGTTCCGCTCATCGTTCAGTTCTTTACCTGGTATCTGGTCATTCCTGAACTGCTGCCGGAAAACATTGGCATGTGGTTCAAGTCGGAACTGGATCCCAACATTCAGTTCTTCCTCTCATCCATGCTTTGTCTGGGGCTGTTTACCGCCGCGCGCGTCTGTGAGCAGGTTCGCGCAGCGATTCAGTCCCTGCCTCGCGGGCAGAAAAACGCCGCGCTGGCGATGGGGCTGACTTTGCCGCAGGCCTACCGCTATGTGCTGCTGCCAAACGCATACCGCGTGATTGTTCCGCCGATGACCTCAGAGATGATGAACCTGGTGAAGAACTCCGCGATCGCCTCTACCATCGGCCTGGTCGATATGGCGGCGCAGGCGGGAAAACTATTGGATTACTCCGCCCACGCATGGGAGTCGTTTACCGCCATCACGCTGGCCTACGTCCTGATTAACGCCGTCATCATGCTGGTGATGAATCTCGTCGAACGCAAAATCCGCCTGCCTGGCAATTTGGGAGGCAAATAATGTACGAATTTGACTGGAGTTCTATCGTCCCTTCCCTGCCGTATCTGCTGGACGGGCTGATCATCACCCTGAAAATCACCGTTACGGCGGTCGTCATTGGTATTGTCTGGGGAACCATCCTTGCAGTAATGCGTCTGTCCAGCTTCGCGCCGATTGCCTGGTTTGCGAAAGGCTACGTCAACGTATTTCGTTCTATTCCGCTGGTCATGGTGCTGCTGTGGTTCTACCTGATTGTGCCCGGCTTTTTGCAAAACGTACTGGGTCTGTCGCCTAAAACCGATATTCGCCTGATCTCAGCGATGGTCGCGTTTTCGATGTTTGAAGCTGCGTACTATTCCGAGATTATCCGTGCCGGTATCCAGAGTATTTCTCGTGGGCAATCCAGCGCCGCGCTGGCGCTGGGGATGACACACTGGCAGTCGATGAAGCTGATCATTCTGCCACAGGCCTTCCGCGCGATGGTACCACTGCTGCTGACCCAGGGCATCGTACTGTTCCAGGATACCTCGCTGGTCTATGTATTGAGTCTGGCAGACTTCTTCCGTACCGCCTCCACCATTGGCGAGCGTGACGGCACACAGGTTGAAATGATCCTGTTTGCTGGCGCCGTTTATTTTGTATTCAGTCTGAGCGCATCGTTGTTGGTCAGCTATTTGAAGAAAAGGACAGTTTAATGATTACCCTGAAAAATGTTTCTAAATGGTATGGTCACTTTCAGGTGCTGACCGACTGCTCCACGGAAGTGAAAAAAGGTGAAGTGGTGGTGGTCTGCGGCCCGTCAGGTTCAGGTAAATCAACGCTTATCAAAACGGTGAACGGGTTGGAGCCGGTACAACAGGGCGTCATCACCGTTGATGGTACCGTGGTGAATGATAAAAAAACCGATCTGGCCAAACTGCGCTCTCGTGTTGGTATGGTGTTCCAGCACTTTGAACTGTTCCCACATCTGTCGATCATTGAGAACCTGACTCTGGCGCAGGTAAAAGTGCTTAAGCGCGATAAAAAGCCGGCCCGCGACAAAGCGCAAAAGTTACTGGAACGCGTTGGCCTGTCGGCACATGCCGAGAAGTTCCCGGCCCAACTCTCCGGGGGCCAGCAACAGCGTGTCGCTATCGCCCGGGCACTATGTATGGATCCTATTGCCATGCTGTTTGACGAACCGACATCGGCGCTTGATCCTGAAATGATCAACGAAGTACTGGACGTTATGGTTGAACTGGCCAATGAAGGGATGACCATGATGGTGGTGACCCATGAAATGGGCTTTGCGCGTAAAGTGGCGAACCGGGTGATCTTCATGGATGAAGGGAAAATTGTTGAAGACTCACCGAAAGAAGAGTTCTTCGCTAATCCGAAATCGGACCGCGCCAAAGACTTCCTCGCGAAAATCCTGCACTAATCTTGCTGGCGCGCATCTCCATGTGCGCGCCACCTCACGCTTTATCCCTTCGCCTCTCGAAACACATACAGCCCAGCGTTAACCTTGTCACAAAGTCCCACTTACAAGGAGCAACAATGGCACTTCCGATCCTGTTTGATTGCGATCCAGGTCATGACGACGCTATCGCAATTGTACTCGCCCTCGCCTCACCTGAACTGGATGTGAAAGCGATAACCTCGTCAGCCGGGAATCAGACTCCCGACAAAACGCTGCGTAACGTATTGCGCATGCTGACGTTGCTCAAGCGTACGGATATTCCCGTCGCCGGTGGCGCTGTGAAACCACTGATGCGCGATCTGATTATCGCCGATAACGTCCATGGCGAGAGTGGGCTGGATGGTCCGGCGCTGCCGGAACCCACTTTTGCGCCACAAGACTGTACCGCTGTGGAACTGATGGCGAAAACCCTGCGTGAAAGCCCGGAACCGATGACGATTGTCTCCACCGGCCCGCAAACTAACGTGGCATTGCTACTGAATAGCCATCCTGAGCTGCACGCCAAAATCGACCGTATCGTGATTATGGGTGGTGCAATGGGCCTCGGAAACTGGACACCCGCCGCCGAGTTCAACATCTTTGTGGATCCCGAAGCCGCGGAGATCGTATTCCAGTCGGGTATTCCGGTGGTGATGGCTGGTCTGGACGTGACGCATAAAGCGCAAATACATCGTGAAGATACCGAACGGTTCCGCGCTATTGGCAATCCTGTTTCAACGATCGTTGCTGAACTACTCGATTTCTTCTTTGAATATCACAAAGACGAAAAATGGGGATTCATCGGCGCACCGCTGCATGACCCATGTACCATTGCCTGGCTGCTGAAACCTGAACTGTTTACCACCGTTGAACGCTGGGTTGGCGTGGAAACTCAGGGTAAATATACCCAAGGAATGACCGTGGTGGACTACTACTTCCTGAGCGGCAATAAGCCAAACGCCACCGTGATGGTGGATGTTGATCGCCAGGGGTTTGTCGATTTGCTGGCAGAACGGCTGAAGTTTTACGCCTAATACACGCCGGATGCCGCTAACGCTTATCCGGCCTACAAAATCGTGCAATTTGTAGGCCGGAGAAGACGCTTTGCGTCGCCATCCGGCAATAAGCAATTACGGTTCAAACGGTCGGCGCTGAAACTGATCGTGTCCGCATTTCGGACACAGCGGCAGCACATCCGGGGTGTAAACCGCTAAATGGAAGTGGCACTTCTCGCAGACCAGATTACCTAATCCGACCACCTCGCCGCTGTGATAAACACCGTGATGACTGAGGTCCTGGAACACTTCGCGCCATTCGAGCTGCGTTTTATCGGTAATATCGGCCAGTTCCTGCCAGATACTCTCCTTGATAACCCGCATAAAGACGCTGTCTGTCTCCTCATCGAGACTTTCTTCATAGCTCAGAGCAAACTCTTCCAGGTCACGTCTGACGGCCCGAGTGAGCTCTTCCACCTCGGTTCGCGTTAACTCCCCGGTCTGCATAACTCGTTGACGCGCCTGCTCCACCAACGCATCGATATCGCGTTCGCCATTACGCAGACGTTCGCTCAGTGAAGCTACCAGTTCACGGTAATATTGAGCAACCTTGTTCATCGCTTCGCCTCCTGGGTCGTTAACTGTCTATAATAATAGACGTTATTTACACTACGCTTTGCAAGACTGTCCACAGAGTGTGTAAATTCGTGCAAGAATTATCCTTGCGGGAATTCAACGCTGAATGCGCGAAAGGCTGTTTTGGCGCGGGCGTTTGGGCTATGCTATGCGGATCTGAAACACCACATCTAGAGCTACGTTTGTAGCTGTATTGAAAACAGGACCACTGGCTGCCATGCAAGAGCAATACCGCCCGGAAGAGATAGAATCCAAAGTACAGCTTCACTGGGATGAGAAGCGCACATTTGAAGTTACCGAAGACGAGAGCAAAGAGAAGTATTACTGCCTGTCTATGCTTCCCTATCCTTCTGGTCGACTACACATGGGCCACGTACGTAACTACACCATCGGTGACGTGATCGCCCGCTACCAGCGCATGCTGGGCAAAAACGTACTGCAGCCAATTGGCTGGGATGCGTTCGGTCTGCCAGCAGAAGGTGCTGCGGTTAAAAACAACACCGCGCCGGCACCGTGGACGTACGACAACATCGCATACATGAAAAACCAGCTCAAAATGCTGGGTTTCGGTTACGACTGGAGCCGTGAGCTGGCGACCTGCACCCCGGAATATTACCGTTGGGAACAGAAATTCTTCACCGAGCTGTACAAAAAAGGCCTGGTGTACAAGAAAACGTCTGCGGTCAACTGGTGCCCGAATGACCAGACCGTACTGGCGAACGAACAGGTTATCGACGGATGCTGCTGGCGTTGTGATACCAAAGTCGAGCGTAAAGAGATCCCGCAGTGGTTCATCAAAATCACCGCTTACGCTGACGAACTGCTGCGTGACCTGGATAACCTGGATCACTGGCCTGACACCGTGAAAACGATGCAGCGCAACTGGATTGGCCGTTCTGAAGGCGTAGAAATCACCTTCGATGTGAACGATTACGACAACACGCTGGCCGTTTACACCACCCGTCCGGACACCTTTATGGGTGCGACCTATCTGGCCGTTGCCGCAGGTCACCCGCTGGCGCAGAAAGCCGCTGCAAATAACCCGGAACTGGCCGCCTTCATTGACGAATGCCGCAACACCAAGGTTGCTGAAGCCGAAATGGCAACCATGGAGAAGAAAGGCGTCGACACGGGCTTTAAAGCCGTTCACCCGCTGACTGGCGAAGAGATCCCGGTTTGGGCAGCAAACTTCGTCCTGATGGAATACGGTACGGGCGCAGTCATGGCCGTTCCGGGGCACGATCAGCGCGATTACGAGTTTGCGACTAAATATGGCCTGACCATCAAGCCTGTAATTCTGACCGCTGAAGGCGCAGAGCCGGATCTGTCCGAACAAGCTCTGACCGAAAAAGGGGTGCTGTTTAACTCCGGTGAGTTTGACGGCCTCGACTTCGAAGCAGCCTTCAATGCCATTGCTGACAAGCTGGTGGCTCTTGGCGTGGGTGAGCGTAAAGTGAACTACCGTCTGCGTGACTGGGGTGTTTCCCGTCAGCGTTACTGGGGCGCGCCGATTCCGATGGTGACATTGGAAGACGGTACCGTACTGCCGACGCCAGAGGACCAGTTGCCGGTTATTCTGCCGGAAGACGTGGTTATGGATGGTATTACCAGCCCAATCAAAGCCGATCCGGAGTGGGCAAAAACCACCGTTAACGGCATGCCTGCACTGCGCGAAACCGACACTTTCGATACTTTTATGGAATCCTCCTGGTACTACGCGCGCTACACCTGCCCGCAGTACAACGAAGGGATGCTGGATCCAGAAGCTGCAAACTACTGGCTGCCGGTTGATATCTACATTGGTGGTATTGAACACGCCATCATGCACCTGCTCTACTTCCGCTTCTTCCACAAGCTGATGCGCGATGCGGGTATGGTCAACTCTGACGAACCGGCTAAACAGCTGCTGTGCCAGGGTATGGTGCTGGCCGATGCGTTCTATTACGTTGGTGCAAACGGTGAGCGTAACTGGGTTTCTCCGGTTGATGCCATCGTTGAGCGCGACGAGAAAGGTCGTATCGTCAAAGCTCAGGACGCAGAAGGCCATGAACTGGTGTATACCGGCATGAGCAAAATGTCCAAGTCGAAAAATAACGGTATCGACCCGCAGGTTATGGTTGAACGTTACGGCGCCGACACCGTACGTCTGTTCATGATGTTCGCTTCTCCGGCTGATATGACGCTGGAATGGCAAGAGTCCGGCGTTGAAGGGGCGAACCGCTTCCTGAAACGTGTCTGGAAGCTGGTTTACGAACATACCTCCAAAGGTGATGTAGCTGAACTGAACGTTGATGTGTTGAGCGAAGACCAAAAAGCGTTGCGTCGCGACGTGCATAAAACCATTGCTAAAGTGACCGATGATATTGGTCGTCGTCAGACCTTTAACACC
This sequence comes from Citrobacter sp. ABFQG, assembly GCF_004322975.1. NCBI lineage: Bacteria > Pseudomonadati > Pseudomonadota > Gammaproteobacteria > Enterobacterales > Enterobacteriaceae > Citrobacter > Citrobacter sp. ABFQG. The sequence goes on along the minus strand of NZ_CP036435.1, from coordinate 2,167,859 downwards.
GCAATTGCGGCGATTATGGAGCTGATGAACAAGCTGGCGAAAGCACCACAGGAAGACGAGCAGGACCGCGCCCTGATGCAGGAAGCGCTGCTGGCCGTTGTACGCATGCTCAACCCGTTCACCCCACACGTTTGCTTCACGATGTGGCAGGCGCTGAAAGGTGAAGGCGATATCGACAACGCACCGTGGCCGGTAGCTGACGAAGCCGCAATGGTTGAAGACTCGACGTTGGTTGTTGTTCAGGTGAACGGTAAAGTCCGTGGCAAAATTACCGTTCCGGTAAATGCGACAGAAGAACAGGTTCGTGAAGGTGCTGGCCAGGAGCATCTGGTGGCAAAATATCTTGATGGCGTTACCGTACGTAAAGTGATTTATGTACCGGGTAAACTCCTCAATCTGGTCGTTGGCTAAGCGCGGGAGGAAGCGTGCGACTTCTGACAACATTGTTGTTATCTCTGGCGGTGCTTGCCACCGCCGGGTGTGGCTGGCATCTGCGTAGTACTACGCAGGTTCCACCCTCAATGAAAACCATGATCCTGAACTCTGGCGATCCGAACGGCCCGTTAAGCCGTGCGGTCCGTAACCAGCTGCGTCTGAACGGTGTGACGCTGCTTGAAGACGGTACAATGCGTAAAGATGTGACGTCTTTACGTCTTGGCGCGGTCAGCATTTCGCAGGATACGGCGTCGGTATTCCAGAACGGTCAAACGGCTGAATACCAGATGGTGATGTCCGTAAGCGCTACCGTGCTGATTCCAGGACATGATATTTACCCTATCAGCGCAAAAGTTTATCGTTCGTTCTTTGACAACCCACAGGCTGCACTGGCGAAGGATAACGAGCAGGAGATGATCATCAAAGAGATGTATGACAAAGCGGCTGAACAGTTAATTCGTAAGCTGCCAAGCGTACATCTGGCTGATACTCTGTCATCCAATGCTGATGATGATGCTAAGCCAGCTGCGACAAAAGCCGCAGAGCCTGCGTCATCTCCGGCGCGTGTCTCCACCACGCTGGGTAACTGATGCTCAAGTTGTACCCTGAACAACTCCGCGCACAGCTCAATGAAGGGCTGCGCGCGGCGTATTTGCTCTTAGGTAACGATCCCCTCTTATTGCAGGAAAGCCAGGATGCCATCCGTCAGGCTGCTGCCACACAAGGGTTCGAAGAACACCACGCCTTCACTCTGGACAACAGCACCGACTGGGGAGAGATTTTTTCACTCTGCCAGGCGATGAGCCTGTTTGCCAACCGTCAAACCCTGCTCCTGCAACTGCCTGAAAATGGCCCCAATGCCGCCATTAACGAACAGCTCGCTTCACTCGTCACACTGCTACATAACGACCTGCTGCTGATTGTTCGTGGTAACAAGCTGACTAAAGCGCAGGAAAACGCCGCATGGTATACCGGACTTGCCAATAATGCGGTGCAGGTCAGCTGCCAGACGCCGGAGCAAGCACAGCTCCCGCGTTGGGTCGCCGCGAGGGCTAAACTCAATAACCTGCAACTGGATGACGCAGCCAATCAGCTGTTGTGCTATTGCTATGAAGGTAACCTGTTAGCACTGGCGCAAGCGCTGGAACGGTTAGCATTGCTTTGGCCTGATGGCAAACTAACGCTGCCTCGCGTAGAGAAAGCCGTTAACGATGCAGCGCACTTTACCCCGTTCCACTGGGTGGATGCGTTGCTGATGGGCAAAAGCAAACGCGCGCTGCACATTCTGCAACAGCTACGTCTGGAAGGCAGTGAGCCGGTTATTTTGCTGCGTACGATACAGCGTGAATTGCTGTTGCTGGTCAACCTAAAACGGCAGTCGGCGAATACCCCCTTGCGCACGTTGTTTGATAAACACCGGGTGTGGCAAAATCGCCGGGGCATGATGGGTGATGCGCTAAACCGGCTGAACCCGGCACAGTTGCGTCAGGCGGTAACGCTGTTAACGCGTACGGAAATTACGCTTAAACAAGACTATGGTCAGTCAGTGTGGGCGGAACTTGAGGGTCTGTCCCTTTTGCTCTGCCATAAATCACTGGCCGATGTTTTTATTGATGGTTGATATGAAATCATTGCAGGCTCTGTTCGGCGGCACCTTTGATCCGGTGCATTATGGTCATCTTAAACCGGTTGAAATTCTGGCGAATCTGATTGGTCTTTCCCGGGTCATCATCATGCCCAATAACGTCCCGCCGCATCGTGCGCAGCCTGAAGCGTCCGGTGAGCAACGTAAGCGCATGGTTGAACTGGCCATTGCTGATAAACCGCTGTTTTCCCTGGATGAACGCGAACTGAAACGCGACACGGCCTCCTACACCGCGCAAACGCTAAAAGAGTGGCGCGAGGAACAAGGCCCGAACGTGCCGTTAGCGTTTATCATTGGTCAGGATTCGCTGCTGACCTTCCCTTCCTGGCACGACTACCACACGATTCTGGATAATACCCATCTCATCGTGTGCCGACGTCCAGGTTATCCTCTCGAAATGACGCAGGAAAAGCACCAGCAATGGCTGGAGGATCACCTGACTCATTCGCCGGATGACCTGCACAACCTGCCTTGCGGAAAAATCTACCTGGCCGAAACGCCGTGGTTCAACATCTCCGCCACGCTCATTCGCGAGCGCCTGGAAAAAGGCGAGCCGTGCGACGACCTGATGCCAGGCGCAGTGCTTGACTATATCAATCAGCAGGGGTTGTATCGCTAAGCGTGTTGTTTAATGCCGCCAGCAGGCGGTCATTTTCTTCCTGACTGCGAACAGCAACTCGGTAATAACGCGCGTCCAACCCAGGGTAATTGGCACAACTGCGAATCAAGACATGCTGTTCCAGCAACATCCGTTGCAAATCAATATCCGCGCGATCGCAGCGTAATAAACGATAATTTGCCTGGCCGGGATACACCGTCAGGCCAGGCAGGTTTTGTAGCTGTTGCTCAAACCGCGCTCCCTCTTGTTCCAGCCATTTCCACGTCGCCTGCTGATAAGCGCTGTCGCGTAAAATAATCTCGCCGGCCAGAGCAGCAAACGCATTAATTGACCACGGCATTTGTCGGCTGCGCATTTGTACAACGGCCTGCTCGTTACTGTTGACCAGATACCCCAGACGCAGCCCCGGTATCGCATAGAACTTGGTGAGCGAGCGCAGCACCCAAATATGCGGGTTATCCCGAAGTAGCGGAATAAACCCCGGCTCCCCGGCAATAAAATCGATAAACGCTTCATCAAGGATCAGATTGATCCCAAGCCGCTCACAACGTAAGGCAATCTCACGTAGCAGGCGGTTATCCGGTAGTAACCCGGTGGGGTTGTTGGGCGTGCAGAGAAACAGGCAGTCCAGCTCTGAGGTTAACGCATCGAGGATCGCATCGGTAAGCTGCCACCCATCGTCTTCGCGCAGCGCAAACTCATGGATCGTACAGTCTCCCCATTGCAGCGCCCGACGATATTCAGCAAACCCAGGCGTCACGATCATCGCGTGACGTGGCTTCAGGCCATCTACCAGGGTAAAAATAGACTCGGTCTCACCGTTTCCGGCCAGGATCCACGAGGCCGGAATCTGATGATGCTCCGCCAGCGCTGCATGCAGTTGCGCGTAATCGACATCCGGGTAACGCTCCGCGCAGTCCATATTGTCGATAATTGCGCGTTTTAAACCTGCTGGCATACCCAGCGGATTAATATTTGCGCTAAAATCCAGCAATTGCTCAGGCGAGACGCCCAACAGTTCGGCGGCTTCTCGGGTATTACCACCATGCGCGCTCTTCAATAAAGACATCGTGCCGCTCCACGTAAAAAAAGGTATTTTAGTGAAAAATCTCTGCGCAATCAGGGCAAACATCATGTTTTGTGCGAATAACCCCAAGAGGAAAAAATGAGACTCTGGTTGGTACGTCATGGCGAAACCGAAGCCAACGTCGCGGGTTTATATAGCGGCCACGCTCCCACACCACTAACAGAACGGGGAATAGCTCAGGCGCAAACGCTGAGTACGCTGTTACGCGATGTGCCTGTCGACAACGTTCTGTGCAGCGAGCTGGAGCGCGCCCGCCATACAACGCAGTTGATCTTAGGCGATCGCGAGATTCCTGTGCGTAACATGCCTGAGCTCAATGAGATGTTTTTTGGCGACTGGGAAATGCGCCACCATCGCGATCTGGCGCGCGAAGACGCCGAAAACTACGCCGTGTGGTGTAACGACTGGCAGAACGCGACGCCCACTAATGGCGAAGGTTTTCAGGCATTTTCCCTGCGCGTGGAACGCTTCATTGCTCAACTCGATGATTACAAAATGTGCCAAAACCTGCTGGTGGTGAGTCATCAGGGTGTACTGAGCGTGTTGATCGCCCGTTTGTTGTCCATGCCGGCAGCAGCAATGTGGCATTTTCGCGTCGAACAAGGTTGCTGGAGCGCGATTGATTTTTGCGACGATTTTGCGGTTCTGAAAGTACTTAACAGCCGGGCTGTATGGCACGACGGAGAGTGAAAGCACTGTTTTTTCTGCCGAAGGGCTTCTCTCCCATTGACACCCCATGACAGGCTGTTATTCTCCGCAACCTGACTTTTCCCGCCCTTCAGAGCTTTGCAGAAATTGTTTTACAAAAATGGCGATGCATTCTGCGGCGTGGGGTGGGATGATAGCGCACTTCACAAGCGCTTTCGGAGACATTTGTCCCGATATCGCCTCTGGTTCAGGTATACTAACAGACGTTTTTAACTCTTTTCACCCAGGGGGAACACTTGCAGGGTAAAGCACTTCAGGATTTTGTAATCGACAAAATTGATGACCTGAAAGGTCAAGACATCATCGCCTTAGACGTTCAGGGCAAATCCAGCATCACTGATTGCATGATTATCTGTACTGGCACGTCCAGCCGTCATGTAATGTCTATCGCAGACCACGTTGTTCAGGAGTCCCGCACTGCTGGTCTGCTGCCGCTTGGCGTAGAAGGCGAGAACGTCGCAGACTGGATCGTCGTTGACCTCGGCGATGTGATTGTCCACGTGATGCAGGAAGAAAGCCGTCGCCTGTATGAACTGGAAAAACTCTGGAGTTAATGCGTGAAGCTGCAACTTGTCGCTGTGGGTACGAAAATGCCTGACTGGGTGCAAACCGGTTTTACGGAGTATCTCCGTCGGTTTCCGAAAGATATGCCCTTTGAGCTGATCGAAATCCCGGCAGGAAAACGCGGCAAGAACGCGGATATTAAACGCATTCTCGACAAAGAGGGTGAACAGATGCTGGCTGCAGCAGGCAAAAACCGCATCGTCACCCTTGATATCCCAGGCAAACCCTGGGACACGCCGCAGCTGGCGACCGAACTGGAACGCTGGAAACTGGACGGTCGTGACGTCAGTTTGTTGATTGGTGGGCCGGAAGGTCTTTCTCCTGCCTGTAAAGCAGCAGCGGAACAAAGCTGGTCACTCTCAGCGTTAACCCTTCCTCACCCTCTTGTTCGGGTTCTGGTTGCGGAGAGTCTGTACAGGGCGTGGAGCATTACCACCAACCATCCTTATCACCGTGAGTGATCATTGATTCTTGAGTAGATTAAGCAGCGGATGAAACTACAGAATTCTTTTCGCGACTATTCGGCTGAGTCTGCGCTGTTTGTGCGCCGGGCGCTGGTCGCTTTTTTGGGGATTTTGCTGCTCACCGGCGTGCTGATCGCCAACCTTTATAATCTGCAAATCGTTCGCTTTACTGATTATCAGACCCGCTCGAACGAAAACCGCATCAAACTGGTGCCTATCGCCCCCAGTCGCGGCATCATTTATGACCGTAACGGAATTCCGCTCGCCCTTAACCGCACCATTTATCAGATAGAAATGATGCCAGAAAAGGTCGACAACGTTCAGGATACCCTCGACGCGCTACGTAACGTCGTAGACCTGACGGACGATGACATTGCCGCCTTTAAAAAAGAGCGCGCCCGTTCACACCGTTTCACATCCATTCCGGTAAAAACTAACCTGAGTGAAGTTCAGGTCGCACGCTTTGCCGTTAATCAATATCGCTTTCCTGGCGTCGAAGTTAAAGGTTATAAACGCCGCTACTACCCCTACGGCTCTGCACTGACCCATGTCATTGGCTATGTATCAAAAATCAACGATAAAGACGTAGACCGCCTGGACAAAGACGGCAAACTGGCTAACTACGCGGCGACGCACGACATCGGCAAGCTGGGTATTGAACGTTATTACGAAGATGTACTTCACGGCCAGACCGGTTATGAAGAGGTTGAGGTGAACAACCGCGGCCGCGTCATTCGCCAGCTGAAAGAAGTGGCGCCGCAGGCCGGGCACGATATCTATCTCACCCTCGATTTGAAACTCCAGCAGTACATTGAAACGCTGCTGGCGGGCAGTCGCGCCGCCGTGGTGGTTACCGACCCGCGTACCGGCGGCGTTCTCGCGCTGGTGTCCATGCCGAGCTACGACCCGAACCTGTTTGTCGATGGTATCTCCAGTAAAGATTACTCCGGGTTGCTCAATGACCCGAACACCCCATTGGTTAACCGCGCCACGCAGGGTGTTTACCCTCCTGCTTCGACAGTTAAACCTTACGTCGCGGTTTCTGCATTAAGTGCAGGTGTCATCACCCGCAATACTGGTCTGTTCGATCCAGGTTGGTGGCAATTACCGGGCTCTGAAAAACGTTACCGTGACTGGAAAAAATGGGGGCACGGCCATCTGAACATCACCCGTTCTCTGGAAGAGTCGGCGGATACGTTTTTCTATCAAATCGCCTATGATATGGGGATAGACCGACTTTCAGAGTGGATGAGCAAATTCGGCTACGGCAAATATACGGGTATCGATCTCGCTGAAGAACGCTCCGGCAATATGCCTACCCGCGAGTGGAAGCAAAAACGGTTTAAAAAGCCATGGTACCAGGGTGATACCATTCCGGTCGGCATCGGTCAGGGTTACTGGACTGCAACCCCAATCCAGATGAGTAAAGCGCTGATGATCCTTATCAACGACGGTTTGATAAAAGTTCCGCATCTGTTGATGAGCACGGCAGAAAATGGCAAGCAGGTTCCGTGGGTACAGCCGCACGAACCGCCCGTTGGTGATATTCATTCTGGATACTGGGAAATCGCGAAAGACGGCATGTACGGTGTAGCAAACCGCCCTAACGGTACTGCGCACAAGTATTTCGCTAGCGCGCCTTACAAAATTGCGGCGAAATCCGGTACTGCCCAGGTCTTTGGCCTGAAAGCCAATGAAACCTATAACGCGCACAAGATCGCCGAGCGCTTACGTGACCACAAGCTGATGACGGCCTTCGCACCCTATGATAAGCCCCAGGTTGCTGTCGCCATAATCCTTGAAAACGGTGGCGCGGGCCCGGCTGTGGGTACCATTATGCGCCAGATCCTTGACCACATTATGTTGGGCGACAACAACACCAATCTGCCTGCAGAAAACCCCGCGGTTGCAGCAGCGGAGGACCAATAATCGTGACGGATAATCCGAACAAAAAAACATTCTGGGATAAAATCCACATCGATCCCACGATGTTGCTTATTTTGCTGGCGCTGCTGGTTTACAGCTCGCTGGTCATCTGGAGTGCCAGCGGCCAGGATATCGGCATGATGGAGCGCAAGGTCGGCCAGATCGCAATGGGCCTGGTCATCATGGTGGTGATGGCGCAAATCCCGCCCCGGGTTTATGAAGGCTGGGCACCCTATCTCTATATTTTCTGCATCATCCTGTTGGTGGCGGTAGATGCCTTCGGCGCGATATCCAAAGGGGCACAGCGCTGGCTGGATTTGGGTATTGTGCGTTTTCAGCCTTCCGAAATTGCCAAGATTGCCGTGCCGCTGATGGTCGCACGCTTCATCAACCGTGATGTTTGCCCGCCATCGCTAAAAAATACCGCCATTGCACTGGTGCTGATATTTATGCCCACCCTGCTGGTGGCCGCTCAGCCTGACCTCGGTACCTCAATACTGGTCGCCCTTTCCGGTCTGTTTGTTCTGTTCCTTTCTGGTTTAAGCTGGCGTTTAATCGGTGTTGCGGTGGTTCTGGTTGCGGCGTTTATCCCGATACTGTGGTTCTTCCTGATGCATGATTACCAGCGTCAGCGCGTCATGATGTTGCTCGATCCGGAAACCGATCCACTGGGTGCGGGTTATCATATTATTCAGTCTAAAATTGCTATTGGCTCCGGCGGTCTACGCGGCAAGGGCTGGCTGCACGGTACACAGTCGCAGCTTGAGTTTTTACCCGAACGTCACACGGACTTTATCTTCGCGGTATTAGCAGAAGAGCTGGGTCTGGTAGGGATCTTAATTCTGCTTGCGCTGTACATTTTGCTGATTATGCGCGGATTATGGATCGCTGCCCACGCGCAAACCACCTTTGGTCGCGTCATGGCAGGTGGTTTAATGTTGATATTATTCGTTTATGTCTTCGTAAATATTGGTATGGTGAGCGGTATTCTGCCCGTGGTTGGCGTTCCTCTCCCACTGGTCAGTTACGGAGGCTCGGCACTTATCGTGCTGATGGCCGGGTTCGGGATTGTTATGTCGATCCACACCCATAGAAAAATGTTGTCGAAAAGCGTGTAAGGGGTACGCAATGCGTAAGCAGTGGCTTGGTATCTGCATCGCAGCAGGAATGCTCGCGGCGTGTTCGAGTGATGATGGTCAGCAACAGGGTGCTGTCGCGCCGCAGCCTGCGGTGTGTAATGGTCCGATTGTTGAAATCAGCGGGGCCGATCCGCGCTTTGAACCCCTGAACCCAACGGCGAATCAGGACTATCAGCGTGATGGTAAGAGCTACAAAATCGTCCAGGATCCTTCCCGCTTTAGCCAGGCAGGGCTTGCCGCTATCTATGATGCGGAACCCGGAAGCAACTTAACCGCGTCTGGTGAAGCGTTCGACCCGATGCAACTGACCGCAGCGCATCCGACGCTGCCAGTCCCAAGCTATGTCAGAGTAACTAACCTGGCAAACGGCAGGATGATTGTCGTGCGCATAAACGATCGCGGCCCTTATGGCAACGATCGCGTGATTTCACTTTCACGTGCAGCAGCAGACCGTCTGAATACCTCCAACAACACCAAAGTGCGTATCGACCCGATCATCGTCGCCCAGGATGGTTCATTGTCCGGTCCGGGTATGGCGTGTACGACAGTCGCAAAGCAAACCTATGCCCTGCCCGCGCGTCCTGATTTAAGCGGTAGCGGTAATATGGGAAGTATGCCTTCGCCATCGGATGCGGGTCAGCCGCAAGGCGATATTCGTCCGATCAGCAATTCCACGCTGAAAAGCGATGATCCAACCGGTGCGCCAGTGAACAGCGGTGGATTCCTCGGTGCACCAACCACCCTCGCCGCAGGCGTGCTGGAAGGTAGCGAGCCGACTCCGGCTCCGCAACCGACCATCACCGCACCGGCAACACCAACCGCACCAGCAGCAACACCAGCCGCCGTCGCGGCACCAGCTCCAGCGGCAGTAGCCAACGGACGTTACGTGGTTCAGGTTGGCGCAGTCAGCGAGCAGTCGCGTGCGCAGCAGTATCAAAAACGTTTAAGCCAGCAGTTTGGCGTTCCAGGTCGGGTGGTACAAAATGGCGCAGTCTGGCGTATCCAGATGGGGCCGTTCGCCAGCAAAGCTGAAGCCTCCACATTGCAGCAGCGTCTTCAATCCGAGGCGCAATTACAGTCCTTCATCACCGGCGTGTAATAACGTAAATCAGGTATCTGAACTGTCAGTTTCTGTAAATGACATTAACAAAGTCACGCGGAAAGTCAGATGCCTGCCCGTTTTGCATTTGCTATAGTAGGGCACTTTTTTAAATTTCATCACGGACGTCGTAGTTCAGACCATGAAGACCACTTTTTCCGCTCGTTTCGTGCAGCGTATGGCGCTCACCGCGGCTCTCTGCGCAGCTTCTCTCTCTGCTGCCCATGCCGATGACCTGAATATTAAAACCATGATCCCGGGTGTTCCGCAGATCGATGCGGAGTCATATATCCTGATTGATTACAATTCAGGCAAAGTTCTGGCAGAACAGAACGCAGACACTCGCCGCGACCCCGCCAGTCTGACCAAAATGATGACCAGCTACGTCATCGGCCAGGCGATGAAAGCCGGCAAGTTCAAAGAAACCGATCTGGTCACTGTAGGCAATGACGCCTGGGCTACAGGTAACCCGGTGTTTAAAGGTTCATCGTTGATGTTCCTGAAACCTGGAATGCAGGTTCCTGTTTCCCAGTTGATCCGTGGTATCAACCTACAATCCGGGAATGACGCGTGTGTGGCAATGGCGGACTTCGCAGCCGGTAGCCAGGATGCTTTCGTCGGTCTGATGAACAGCTATGTGAACGCGCTGGGCCTGAAAAACACCCACTTCCAGACCGTTCATGGTCTCGATGCTGACGGTCAGTACAGCTCGGCTCGCGACATGGCGATGATTGGCCAGGCCCTGATTCGTGACGTGCCTAACGAATACTCTATCTATAAAGAAAAAGAGTTCACCTTTAACGGTATTCGTCAGTTAAACCGTAACGGCCTGCTGTGGGATAACAGCCTGAATGTCGACGGTATCAAAACCGGTCATACCGACAAAGCTGGCTATAACCTCGTTGCATCCGCAACCGAAGGTCAGATGCGTCTGATCTCTGCCGTCATGGGTGGCCGCACCTATAAAGGTCGCGAAACCGAAAGTAAAAAACTGCTGACCTGGGGCTTCCGTTTCTTTGAAACCGTGAATCCACTGAAAGTCGGTAAAGAGTTTGCTTCAGAACCGGCCTGGTTTGGTAACACCGATCGTGCATCGTTAGGCGTAGATAAAGATGTCTACCTGACCATTCCGCGCGGCCGCATGAAAGATCTGAAAGCAAGCTATGTGCTGAACACCACAGAACTGCATGCACCGCTGCAGAAAAACCAGGTTGTCGGCACCATCAACTTCCAGTTGGATGGCAAAACCATCGAACAGCGCCCGCTGGTAGTCCTGCAGGAAATCCCTGAAGGCAACTTCTTTGGGAAAATCATTGATTACATTAAATTAATGTTCCATCACTGGTTTGGCTAAAAATCGAACACTTGAAAGTGTGATTTACGTCCCCATATACTAGGTATCCAGATAACTCCCACACGCTGTGGGAGTTATTATTTATTGATGTAACGCCGGAGCTGACATGAAAACCAAACTTAACGAACTGCTTGAATTCCCTACTCCATTTACTTACAAAGTAATGGGGCAGGCGTTGCCTGAGCTGGTTGATCAGGTGGTTGAAGTGGTACAGCGCCATGCGCCAGGTGATTACTCTCCGACGGTAAAACCGAGCAGCAAAGGCAACTACCACTCGGTCTCAATCACTATTACTGCTACACACATTGAGCAGGTTGAAACGCTGTACGAAGAATTAGGCAATATCGATATCGTACGCATGGTACTGTAAAAACCTGTTGGTTACCCGCTGCATCCCCGCTCGGGTAACCCCTCCCTCCTGTGATATACTTTTCCCCCTCTTTTATATTCTCTACTCTATGTGAGTATCTACGGAGATGCCGTTTTGTATCAGGATAAAATTCTGGTCCGCCAGCTCGGTCTTCAACCTTACGAGCCAGTTTCTCTGGCCATGCACGAATTCACCGATACCCGCGATGAAAACAGTTATGACGAAATCTGGCTGGTAGAGCATTATCCTGTTTTTACCCAGGGTCAGGCAGGTAAAGCAGAGCACGTACTGATGCCGGGCGATATTCCGGTGATCCAGAGCGATCGTGGCGGCCAGGTGACCTACCACGGGCCGGGCCAGCAGGTCATGTATGTGCTGTTGAACCTGAAGCGTCGCAAACTTGGCGTTCGTGAACTGGTTACGCTGCTGGAACAAACCGTCGTCAATACACTTGCGGAAATCGGCATTGATGCCCACCCGCGAGCCGATGCGCCTGGCGTATACGTCGGGGAGAAGAAAATCTGCTCTTTGGGATTACGTATTCGTAGAGGATGTTCGTTTCACGGCTTAGCGCTCAACGTGGATATGGATTTGTCGCCTTTCCTGCGTATCAATCCTTGTGGTTACGCCGGAATGGAGATGGCGAAAGTATCGCAGTGGGATAGCGCAGCCACGACCGAGAGCGTTCGCCCACGCCTGCTGGCCAACATATTAGCGCTGTTGGGTAACCCACCGCACGAGTACGTTGCAGACTGAAAATACGGTCATACTTTGCCACGGCAAATGTTGTGGCAAATGGCACAAAACAACAACTATTTTACATTTTGCCAGCCTGTCAGGCTGCTTTCTGGCCCGTTTCAATGATATACTGCGTATCACTAATTCAAAAATAGTTGATAAATGCAACATTCCCTTGAATTGAAACGCTTTCCTTCGTAATTCGCAACTGGAACACGCAAGCTATGAGTAAACCCATTGTGATGGAACGCGGTGTTAAATACCGCGATGCCGATAAGATGGCTCTTATCCCGGTAAAAAATGTGGCAACAGAGCGTGAAGCCCTGCTGCGTAAACCGGAATGGATGAAAATAAAACTGCCAGCGGACTCCACTCGCATCCAGGGCATCAAAGCGGCAATGCGCAAAAATGGCCTGCACTCTGTCTGCGAAGAAGCTTCCTGCCCTAACCTGGCTGAATGTTTCAATCACGGAACCGCAACCTTTATGATCCTCGGCGCAATCTGTACCCGCCGTTGCCCATTCTGTGACGTTGCCCATGGCCGTCCGGTTGCTCCGGATGCTAACGAGCCGTTAAAACTTGCTCAGACGATTGCTGACATGGCGCTGCGCTATGTCGTCATTACCTCCGTTGACCGCGACGATCTGCGTGACGGCGGCGCCCAGCACTTTGCTGACTGTATCACCGCTATTCGTGAGAAAAGCCCGTCGATTAAAATCGAAACGCTGGTGCCTGACTTCCGTGGTCGTATGGATCGCGCGTTGGATATCCTCACCGCCACGCCGCCAGACGTGTTTAACCACAACCTCGAAAACGTACCGCGTATTTATCGCAATGTACGTCCGGGGGCAGACTACAACTGGTCGCTGAAGCTTCTGGAACGTTTCAAGGAAGCGCACCCGGAGATTCCGACTAAATCAGGTCTGATGGTTGGTCTGGGCGAAACCAATGCAGAAATCATTGAGGTCATGCGTGACCTGCGCAGTCATGGCGTGACCATGCTGACGCTGGGGCAGTATTTACAGCCAAGCCGTCACCACCTGCCGGTTCAACGCTATGTAAGCCCGGATGAGTTCGATGAGATGAAAGCCGAAGCTATGGCCATGGGCTTTACCCATGCAGCCTGCGGTCCATTCGTTCGCTCTTCATACCATGCTGACATGCAGGCCAAAGGGCTGGAAGTGAAGTAATCGTGTAATACTCACTTACATATCAGCAATAAAAAAACCGGCAAATTGCCGGTTTTTTTTCATGCAGAGTATGCAGTATGAGCATCATGCTCCTGACATTACTCTTTATGAGAAAGCTTCTCAGCCTGAACGCTACCATCAGCATCTTTCTTAGCATCGGCATTATCGTCATTCATTGCTTTCTTGAAGCCCTTGATTGCCGTTCCCAGGTCTCCACCCAGTGTACGTAACTTCTTGGTACCAAACAGCAGAACAACCAGTGCGGCAACCACCAGCAGTTTGGTAATACTAATCTCACCCATAGATACCTTCTTCACTTAAACCAGGCTGCATAAAGCGCCATATTAACCTGAGAATATTAACGGCCTTTCGACGCGCGCACACAATAGCAATCTGTAACAAGGTGAATCAAGCCTTGTTTAAAAAAACGTCATAATAATTGCGGTGGCGCAAAACGTCGGTTACTTAACACCGGAAGTTGTGCTCTGACCTGCCTTACCCGCTCTGCAGAAACCTCGGCCATAATTAGCGCAGGCGTTTCCGCCGCCGCAGCAATGGTCACACCAAAAGGGTCGATGACCCGGCTTTGGCCGATATTCTTATTACCACACTCTCCCGCCGCAATCAGGTAACACGTTGCATCTAACGCTCTTGCAGCCAAAAGCGTAGACCAGTGATGCTCTTTAAGCGATCCCCGTACCCAGGCTGCGGGTAATACGAGAATTTCCGCTCCCTGCAATGCGTGCGCCAGCGCCAGCTCAGGGAAGCGCAGATCATAACAGGTCATTAACCCTACTTTTAACCCGCCTACGTCCAGCAGCGGCGCTATGGCGTCCCCTGCATCCACATTTCGTGACTCCTGAATCGAAAAGGCGTCGTAGAGATGTAATTTAGCGTAATGGGCAACTACCTGACCTGCCCGTAGCGCCACCAGCATGTTAAACGCCCGTCCAGGCACAGAGGGAACATGAATCGTCAGGATTGTCGTCATCTCGTTTTGCGCGCTTTCTCGCAGCAAGCGCGTCAAAAACCCGCCTTCCAGCAATTGAGCTGATTTCACTGACAGGTCAGGGTCCAGATCGTCACGGGCCAGAAGCGCTTCCGGTAATACCAGTAACGATGCCCCCTCTCCCGCAGCCTGAGACATCAGTAAAACGCAGGTTTCTGCATTTTTTTCCCATGAAGGTCCCACGGCAAATTGCCCTGCTGCAACGAACATATTCCCTCCAGAAAACGTTGTTAGGCTCGCCAACCACGATTATTCAGCGTTACACTCATCCTATATACAATCAAATAGCAGGATTACGCAGTGTTACAACTCCTTTTAGCGGTTTTTATCGGTGGTGGTACAGGTAGTGTAGCAAGATGGATGTTGAGCATGAGGTTTAACCCGCTACATCAGGCCATTCCATTCGGTACGCTGGCTGCAAACTTACTTGGCGCATTTATCATTGGTATGGGTCTGGCATGGTTTAATCGCATGACAAACATTGATCCAATGTGGAAGGTACTGATTACAACTGGCTTTTGCGGGGGACTAACAACATTTTCCACTTTCTCGGCTGAGGTGGTGTTTTTGCTACAGGAAGGACGCTTTGGTTGGGCTATGGTGAATGTGCTGGCGAATCTGCTGGGATCATTTGCGATGACCGCCCTGGCATTCTGGCTGGTTTCGGCCTCTCCCGCACACTGAGGCGAAAAAAACCCGCAATTAAGCGGGTTTTGAATGCTTGCTGTCGTATGCTTACAGAGCGATTACGTTTGCAGCAGAAGGGCCTTTGGCACCGTTAGTGATTTCGAACTCTACACGCTGACCTTCAGCCAGAGTTTTAAAACCATTGGTCTGGATTGCAGAGAAGTGTACGAACACGTCTTTGCTGCCATCTTCCGGAGTAATGAAACCGAATCCTTTGGACTCATTAAACCACTTAACGTTACCTTTAATCTTAGACATCAAAATTACCTTTACATGAAAAATAGACACAAATGCTGTGTCGGGTATCAGTACAACAATTGTGGTGCACTTTGTCCAGTCGAACTTTATCAAAAAGTGATAAATGTCGCGTTATTTTTCAGTTAACGCTGATATCACACTGTTTTAAAAAGACTTTTTAATAATCCATCTGACAATACAGGTAGTCCATCAAAACTGGAAACGCATCCACGCAAAGTAGACGTTACCGTTGTTGTACGTTCCCGGAATGTAGGTCATCTGGAACGTTGCCGGACCATACCCTATCGATGCCAGCGGTAACAGCACAGGTACCGGAATGTAGTTCCAGTTATCACGCGCGGTAAAACCGGCGGTAAAACCGAGACCTGTATGGAAATTTTCATCGGCCAGCGGTCGCCAGGTTTTTTCCCAGCCATAACCACCAATGGGTTCCCATTTATTGTAGGAATCCTTAAAGGCCATTATATAAAGTCCGTGCCAGTTACCTTTATCATCCCAACGGGATTGACCAAATCCTGCCCCCCACGGGCGTTCATTGTAGCGATCCGTTTTTTCTTTATCGTAGGCAAAGCGTGCATGCCAGGTAATAGCCGGTATATACAAATCATAATGTTCCGGCTGCTGCCATGTTTCACTGACGTTGTCTTTAAAAGTAGCGAACCAGCCTTTATCTTCAGCAGCGCCCTGGGGAATGAAAGCTAACTGAATAAAAAGAAATGAAAAAATGAGAAAATATCGTTTAGCGACAATCACAACTTAATTACCATCCTGGGATTTATTATTAATTGTAGCAAACCCAACCTTAATGTTAGCTTAACAAAAATGCGCAGCTAAAAAATCAGAATATTCCTCAGCATGTAATTTTTAAGATAATTAGCCCTTAATTTATTGAGCCATCTCATAGGAACTATTTTCTCTTTATTGCCAATAAATTGTTCTTTCCTCCGGGAAAAGTTAAATAATATTACAATAAATTAACAATTAAGAATCAACATCACCACAAAACACACACACCGTCGCTGCACTTCACAGTTTTTTATTGTGAGATTCTTTTTTTAACCACGATGCTGAAAAAACGGCTAAGCCATCGCTTGAATCCGTATTTTTATTGATTTTAATCAGCAAGAGTTATCGGTTTATTAGGCACATTCTGTCACCACTTTTTACTTTTTTTAGTTTTTTTACTTTCTGGGCAGCAATGCG
This sequence comes from Citrobacter sp. ABFQG, assembly GCF_004322975.1. NCBI lineage: Bacteria > Pseudomonadati > Pseudomonadota > Gammaproteobacteria > Enterobacterales > Enterobacteriaceae > Citrobacter > Citrobacter sp. ABFQG. The sequence goes on along the minus strand of NZ_CP036435.1, from coordinate 2,151,364 downwards.
ACAGGGGAAACGATGTTGACATTTATTGAACTCCTTATTGGAGTTGTGGTTATTGTGGGTGTAGCGCGCTACATCATTAAAGGTTATTCCGCGACAGGCGTACTGTTTGTTGGCGGTCTGGTTTTGCTGATTATCAGTGCGCTGATGGGGCATAAAGTGTTGCCATCCAGCGCGGCATCGACGGGCTATACGGCAACAGACATTGTTGAATATATTAAAATTTTGCTGATGAGCCGTGGTGGCGATCTCGGCATGATGATCATGATGCTGTGTGGTTTTGCCGCCTATATGACCCATATTGGCGCGAACGATATGGTCGTTAAGCTGGCCTCCAAGCCCCTGCAATACATCAACTCTCCTTACCTGCTAATGATTGCCGCCTATTTTGTCGCCTGCCTGATGTCACTGGCGGTTTCTTCAGCAACCGGTCTGGGCGTATTGCTGATGGCAACACTGTTCCCGGTCATGGTTAACGTTGGAATCAGCCGTGGCGCTGCAGCGGCTATTTGTGCCTCCCCTGCTGCAATTATTCTTTCACCAACATCCGGTGATGTGGTGCTGGCGGCAAAAGCTGCGGAAATGCCGCTGATCGATTTCGCCTTTAAAACCACGCTGCCGATTTCCATTGCCGCCATCATTGCTATGGCGATTGCCCACTTTTTCTGGCAGCGTTATCTGGATAAAAAAGAGAACATTTCTCATGAAATGTTAGATGTGGCTGAAATCACCACGACTGCCCCGTCATTTTACGCCATTCTGCCGTTTACCCCGATCGTTGGCGTCCTGATTTTTGATGGTAAATGGGGCCCGCAGCTGCACATCATTACGATTCTGGTTCTGTGCATGCTCATCGCGGCTATTCTGGAGTTCGTACGTGGGTTCAACACCCAAAAGGTTTTCTCTGGTCTGGAAGTCGCTTACCGTGGCATGGCGGATGCCTTTGCTAACGTGGTGATGTTGTTAGTCGCTGCGGGTGTTTTTGCCCAGGGTCTGAGCACAATCGGCTTTATTCAGAGTCTGATTTCTATCGCCACCTCGTTTGGTTCAGCGAGCATTATCTTGATGATGGTGCTGGTGATCCTGACTATGTTGGCGGCAATGACTACGGGTTCCGGTAACGCCCCGTTCTACGCCTTCGTTGAGATGATCCCTAAGCTGGCGCATTCTTCCGGCATTAACCCGGCTTACCTTGTTATCCCGATGCTGCAGGCGTCAAACCTTGGGCGCACCATCTCCCCGGTCTCCGGCGTGGTTGTCGCTGTAGCAGGTATGGCAAAGATTTCTCCGTTCGAAGTGGTGAAACGTACTTCGGTTCCGGTTCTGGTTGGACTGCTGGTGGTGATTATCGCAACTGAAGTGATGGTACCAGGTTCTTCTTCAGCCGTCGTTGGCGGCTGATACTCAGTGAAATTTAGGCCGGATTAGGCATCTACGCCGCATCCGGCATTTAAACCGCACCGTTGCCGGATGTCGATGCTAAAACATCTTATCCGGCCTACGTCAGAAATCAGCATTTAGCCGCCATGATAAATACGCTGCGGCCTGCCTACCTTACCGTGAATAATCTCCGCAATAATCAAATGACGGCTGGCACAGTACTCCAGGTAGCGTCTGGAAGTCGTTCGGCTGATGGTAAGCGCCTGGGCGATCGTTTCCGCAGTATGGTGTACCGTCGGGTCGGCGAATAATTTCAACACTGCATTCAGTGTTAACGCATCAATCCCGGTCGGTAAATCCCCTTTCGGTTCGCCCCGCGCGTAGGCATTAAACATTTCATCAATCTGCTTTTGGCTGGCGCTGTCATTCCCCGCCAACATGCGTCGACGTTGCTGATAACGCGTCAGGGTCTGCCCCAGCCGCTCGTAGGCAATGGGTTTGACCAGGTAATCAAACGCACCGCTGCGCACGGCCTCGGAGACCGTTTCCATATCGCTAGCCGCCGTGGTAAACACTACGCCGCCCGGATAGCGCGCCTGGGTCAGCTCATGCAGCAACGTAATTCCCTTGCCGTCCGGCAAGTAGTTATCGAGCAGTATCAGACCGGGCTTAAAACGCTCAATCATCATCCTCGCCTGCTCAAGATTACCCGCCAACCATATCTGGCTGAAACCGGGTATATGGCGGATATATTCAGCATGCATTTCCGCCAGTAGCGTTTCATCCTCAACGATCAACAGCGTTAATGGTTCCGTCATTATTTTTTTTCACTTTCGGAAGAAATAAAGAAAATAAGGTACCGCAAGGGGAGTTATCTTCGAGCGTAATCACCCCGTCACAGCGCCTCACATAACTTGCAATTAGATACAAACCGATGCCATGTTCACCTGGTTCATCGGTACGGGTGCTCACACCCTGTTCAAATATTTTCTCACGCAATGCTTCCGGCACACCGCATCCCTGATCGGCAACTTCGATGATCACGTCATCCCCTTCATCGCTCAAATAGAGCTCTACGACCTTGTTGCCTTGCTGGGTGCGTAAGCTCGCTTCAAATGCATTATCAAGCAGATTGCCAACAATTGCTGCAAACTCTGTGCTATCCAGCCCCTCGGGGAGTTGATGCAGTTGGCTCCCCGGAACGATAGTCATGGTGAGGCCCAGTTCCCGCGCGCGCTGCACCTTGCCAAACAACAGACCGGCGACCTGACGATCGGCAAACGCGCCACGCAGGCTGTCAATCAGTTGCTGTTGCGCCTGGGATTCTCCCTGCACCATGGCCAGAACCTTGTCATATTCTTTCATTTGCAGCAGGCCATTGATAGTCGACATCCAGTTCAGGTGCTCATGACGCAGCGTTCTCAGGCTCTCTACATACTGTTTGATCTGCGTTAATTGCGCATTAAGGGTAGCAATTTCATCTTTACTACGAAAACTGATGATTGCCCCAAGCAGTTCGTCACCAGAGCGAATCGCTTCACGGTTGGCGATAACGCTCAGGCCATTAAAGTTTACCATCGCATCCTGTCGTTTTTCCGCAATCTGTTGGGTGAAAAAGTCCGCTGGCTGAACCACCTCACTCACCGGTTTTCCAAGCCACTTTCGCCCTGGTGAAGACAGCCCCAGCATTTTCCTCGCACTGCGGTTTATTGCGGTGATATATCCATCAGGATCCACGGCAATCAATCCTTCATATACCGAGCTGAACAACGCTTCCTGCTGACGTACCACCCGCGCAATTTGTTTCGGTTCCATACCCAACATCTGCCGACGAATATGGGCAGCGAAAAACCAGGAGAGCAGCATAAGTACCAACAACAGCAAGATAAACACACCGGCCATCGGGAGTAAGAAATCCGATCGCCAGCTATCGATTTTGCTGATCAGATAACCAATTGAGACTACGCCAATGATTTTGCCATCGTCATCAAAGATGGGCGTTTTAGCGCGCATTGCCATCCCGATGGACCCTTTACCGGTAATAAAGTAGCTCTCCCCTTTTTCCAGCGCACCGGGTTTGGTGAACTGCATCGGGTAGCCAATTTTTTCCGGGTTCGGATGATATAGACGAATGGAGTTGGTATCCCCGATAACCACATAGTCGAAGTCAGTTCCGCTCTGCAGTTTGTCGGCAATCGTCGCCAAACGCTTGTAATCACGATGTTTAACCGCCGTAATGATACTCTCGTTAGAGGCGATGATTTTGGCCTGGTTCATTGCCATATCGCGGACATGCGCGGCCAGATAATCTTCAAAGCTGGCGGTAAAGTATTGTGCCAGGGCGGCGATGATAAAAACAGAAACGACCAAAATAAGCAGAAAGATGCGTAAAGGAAACGCCAGGCTGCGGAAAAAAGGAAACCGTGTTTTATTTTTCTGCTCAGCCATATATCTTCCTCATCCACGTTACCCGAAACTTATTTCTCATTGTAGTTGTAATAGAAATGTTTTATTTACACGTTACGGTATAAAACAAGATCGTTGCAGATTCCCCACTTTAAATCAATTAAACAAATTAAAACCACACGCTATTTCGAGGTTAAATTAATTAAAAAACTTAAAACCATAAAACACATTAAAACCTTCTAACTTATTGTGAAATAAATCAAAAATTACCTCCAAAATACCCCTTACGATGTATGCAGCAGGGAAAAAAAGAAATACTCCGTAATAAAAAACCATTCCCTTCAATTGCAAACAAAACGTTATCAGGTTGCTAAGCAGAGCAACAAAAACAGAAACCCAGTAACAAATATAGCATCGGGGCTCTATTCACTATGTTCGGTAATAATATATTCACGCAAGTTAAACGCTCAGAAAATAAAAAGATGGCGGCTATCACGCAATTTCTGAAAGAGAATGATTTGAGCGTTGACACCACCGTCGAAGTATTTATCACCGTCACCCGTGACGACCGCCTGATTGCCTGCGGCGGTATCGCTGGGAATATTATTAAATGTGTCGCCATCTGCGAATCCGTACGGGGCGAAGGCTTAGCGCTGACGCTGGCGACCGAGTTAATCAACCTCGCCTATGAGCGCCACTGTACGCACCTCTTCATCTATACCAAAACCGAGTACGAATCGCTGTTTAAACAGTGTGGCTTTTCTACGCTGACCAGCGTTCCCGGCATTATGGTGCTGATGGAAAACAGCACCACGCGTCTGAAATGTTACGCTGAATCTCTGGCAAAACAGCGTCGTGAAGGGAAAAAAATTGGTTGCATCGTCATGAACGCCAACCCCTTCACCAACGGACATCGTTTTCTGATCCAACAGGCGGCCGCACAATGTGACTGGCTGCATCTGTTTTTGGTCAAAGAGGATACCTCACGGTTTCCGTATGAAGACCGGTTGGATCTGGTGCTTAAAGGGACAAAAGATATTCCACGTTTAACCGTGCATCGCGGTTCGGAATACATCATTTCCCGCGCCACGTTCCCGTGCTACTTCATCAAAGAGCAGAGCGTTATTAACCACTGCTACACCGAAATAGACCTGAAAATCTTCCGCCAGTACCTGGCACCGGCTCTCGGCGTTACACATCGTTTCGTCGGTACCGAGCCGTATTGCACCGTCACCTCCCAGTACAACAACGATATGCGCTACTGGCTGGAGACCCCAACGCTTCCCGCCCCACCGATTGAACTGGTGGAAATTGAGCGGCTGTGCTTCCAGGAGATGCCGATTTCCGCCTCTTGGGTGCGCAAGCTGCTGGTTAAAAAAGATCTCACGGCTATCGCATCCCTGGTCCCTGACGCCACGCTGCACTATCTGCAAAGCATGGTTGAACGAGCCTCATCGGGTGCGGCAGTCCGCCAAAATACCCCCGCATTAGCAACAGGTGAAAAATGAAAATAAACCAGGCAGCCGTCGCAGGCACACTCGAGTCCGGTGATGTGATGATTCGCATCGCCCCACTCGATTCGCAGGATATTGACCTGCAGGTTAACAGTAGCGTCGAAAAACAGTTCGGTGATGCCATCCGGACCACCATCCAGGACGTTCTGTCCCGCTACAACGTACGCGGCGTGCAATTAAATGTTGATGATAAAGGCGCACTGGACTGCATTTTACGTGCGCGACTGGAAGCACTACTGGCCCGCGCTGGCGGTATTCCGGCACTGCCATGGGAGGATTGCCAGTGATTTCCGCATCTTTGCAACAACGTAAAACCCGTACTCGCCGCAGCATGTTGTTCGTACCGGGTGCCAATGCCGCCATGGTCAGCAACTCGTTCATCTACCCGGCAGATGCACTGATGTTCGACCTGGAAGACTCCGTCGCGTTGCGTGAAAAAGATACCGCTCGCCGCATGGTGTACCACGCGCTGCAGCATCCGCTGTATCACGACGTTGAAACCATCGTGCGTGTAAACGCCCTCGACTCCGAATGGGGCATCAACGACCTTGAAGCCGTGGTACGCGGCGGTGCTGACATCGTACGTTTACCGAAGACCGATACCGCGCAGGATGTCATCGACATCGAAAGTGAAATTCTGCGCATCGAGAACGCCTGTGGCCGTGAACCCGGCAGCACCGGCCTGTTAGCCGCCATTGAGTCGCCGTTAGGCATTACCCGTGCGGTAGAAATTGCCCACGCTTCCGAGCGCCTGATCGGTATTGCTCTGGGTGCTGAAGATTATGTGCGTAACCTGCGCACTGAACGCTCGCCGGAGGGTACTGAACTGCTGTTTGCCCGCTGCTCTATTTTGCAGGCTGCACGTTCTGCCGGTATTCAGGCGTTCGACACCGTGTATTCCGATGCCAACAACGAAGCAGGTTTCCTGCACGAAGCCGCACACATCAAGCAGTTGGGTTTTGACGGCAAGTCGCTCATCAACCCGCGCCAGATCGAACTCCTGCATAACCTGTACGCCCCGACGCGCAAAGAGCTGGCTCACGCCCGTTTGGTCGTAGAAGCCGCTGAAGCCGCTGCCCGCGAAGGTCGTGGAGTGGTTTCCCTGAACGGCAAAATGGTCGACAGCCCGGTTATCGAGCGCGCCCTTCTGGTTATCTCCCGTGCAGAACTTTCCGGCATTCGCGAAGAATAAGGCAAAAAAATGACGCAGAAAATCGAACAGTCTCAACGCCAGGATCGCGTGGCGACCTGGAGCCGTCATGCAGAAAGTGAGCTTTCCGCTTATCAGAGCACCGCAAAAGTAGAACTACAGGCGCAAAAACCGCGCGACAAAAAGCTGTGCGCTAACCTGGAAGACGCCATTCGTCGTTCGGGTTTACAGGATGGCATGACCATCTCTTTCCACCACGCTTTTCGCGGTGGCGATCTGACCATTAATCTGGTGATGGATGCCATCGCCAGTATGGGCTTTAAAAATCTGACGCTGGCCTCCAGCTCTCTGAGCGATTGCCATGCTCCGCTGGTTGAGCACATCCGTCAGGGCGTGGTCAGCCGTATTTATACCTCCGGGTTGCGTGGCCCGCTGGCGGAAGAGATCTCCCGTGGCCTGCTGGCCGAACCGGTACAGATTCACTCCCACGGTGGACGTGTACACTTGGTACAAAGCGGCGAACTCAGCATTGATGTGGCGTTCCTCGGCGTACCGTCCTGCGACCAGTTTGGTAACGCCAACGGTTATACCGGTAAAGCATGCTGCGGCTCACTGGGCTATGCCCGCGTAGACGCCGAAAACGCGAAACAGGTTGTCCTGCTGACTGAACAACTGCTGACCTATCCACATAACCCTGCCAGCATTACACAGGATCAGGTAGATCTGATCGTGCAGATCGATCAGGTCGGCGATGCGGACAAAATCGGTGCTGATGCGACCCGCATGACCACTAACCCGCGAGAACTGTTAATCGCCCGTAGCGCGGCAGAGGTCATTGCTAATTCCGGCTACTTCAATGAAGGCTTCTCACTGCAGACAGGCACCGGCGGCGCTTCTCTGGCCGTGACGCGTTTCCTGGAAGACAAAATGCGCAGCCGCGATATCCGTGCTGACTTCGCGCTGGGCGGCATCACCGCCACCATCGTGGATCTGCATGAAAAAGGCCTGATTCGCAAACTGCTGGACGTGCAGAGCTTCGACCGTAACGCGGCTGAGTCCTTGGCCCGCAACCCAAACCACATTGAAATCAGTGCAAACCAGTATGCCAACTGGGGTTCAAAAGGCGCATCCGTTGACCGTCTGGATGTGGTGGTACTGAGCGCATTAGAAGTAGACACCAACTTCAATGTGAACGTACTGACCGGTTCTGACGGCGTACTGCGAGGCGCATCCGGCGGACACTGTGATACGGCTGTGGCCGCAGCGCTTTCCATCATCGTCGCACCGCTGGTTCGCGGACGCATCCCGACGCTGGTTGATAACGTGCTGACCTGCGTAACCCCTGGCTCCAGCGTTGACATTCTGGTCACTGACCACGGTATCGCCGTCAACCCTGCACGTCCGGAACTGGCAGAACGACTGAAAGAAGCCGGTATGAAAGTGGTGTCCATTGAATGGCTGCGCGAACGTGCACAGCAACTCACCGGTCAGCCACGCGCTATCGAATTCACTGACCGCGTGATTGCCGTTGTGCGTTATCGCGACGGTTCAGTGATTGACGTTGTGCATCAGGTGAAGGAATAAGCCATGCGCCTGCTCCCTGAACTCGCCACCCAACACGCGGTTTCGATTCCCGAGCTGCTCGCCAGCCGCGATGAGAGACAAGCAAGGCAACAGGACTGGCTGACACGCCACTCTGCACCACTGGTCTCGTTTACCGTAGTCGCACCGGGTCCGATTAAAGACAGCGAATTAACCCGTCGCATCTTTAATCACGGCGTAACCGCCTTGCTCGCGCTGGCGGAACAATCTGCCTGGATTGTCAGGGAGCAAACAGCGCTGGTTTCTGCCAGCGGTCCAGAAGGTCTTTTGTCTATTGAGGCTCCGGCCCACGACCTCAAGCTCGCCACGATTGAACTTGAGCATTCACACCCGCTGGGACGGCTATGGGACATCGATGTCCTGACCCCTGAAGGGGAAATTCTGTCCCGGCGTCATTTCGCACTCCCTGCCCGCCGCTGTCTGCTGTGCGAGCAAAGTGCTGCCGACTGTGCGCGGGGTAAAACCCACGCACTTTCCGACTTACTCACTCAGATGGAGGCACTGCTGCATGATGCCGATTCCCGCAACATCAACCAATAATGCAGTCCTTCCTCTGGATCTGCCTGATGCTTACGCAACGCTCGCGTGGCGCGCCATGCTGACTGAAGTCAACCTGTCACCTAAACCCGGTCTGGTAGATCGTATTAACAACGGCGCGCATAAAGATATGGCGCTGGAAGATTTTCATCGCAGCGCCGAGGCTATTCAGGCCTGGCTGCCACGTTTTATTGAATATGGGGCGTTTAGCGCACAGCTGTCGCCTGAGGATGTATTGAAAGGACTGCGCCCGCTGGGCATGGCCTGCGAAGCTGATATGTTCCGCGCCACCGCCGGGGTGAACACTCATAAAGGAAGCATCTTTTCTCTGGGCCTGCTGTGCGCCGCCATTGGCCGCCTGCACCAGCTCCAACTAACTGTTACCGCTGAAACCATTTGCTCTACGGCAGCAACATTTTGCCGTGGTCTGACCGAGCGCGAACTGCGCCAGAACAATCAACAACTCACGGCAGGCCAACGTCTTTATCAGCAACTGGGATTAACCGGCGCACGGGGCGAAGCCGAAGCGGGATACCCGCTAGTCATCCAGCATGCCCTGCCGCACTACCGCGCACTGCTGACTCAGGGCCGCGACCCTGAACTGGCGTTACTCGACACTTTATTGCTGCTGATGTCTATCAACGGCGACACCAACGTGGCTTCACGTGGCGGCGCAGAAGGTCTGCGTTGGCTACAGCAGCAGGCCACCGCCCTGATGCAGCAAGGGGGGATTCGTACCCCTGCCGATCTCGAATACCTACACCAGTTCGACCAACAGTGCATTGAACGCAACCTCAGTCCCGGAGGCTGCGCCGATCTGCTGATCGTCACCTGGTTCTTAGCTCAGATTTCACAAGTTCATCATTATCACAATTAAAGATCCTTTCCGGAGAATCACACACATGTCTTTAGCAAAAGATAAAATATGGAAGTTACTGGCCCCATTGGTCGTAATGGGCGTCATGTTTCTTATCCCCGTCCCTGATGGAATGCCTCCACAGGCCTGGCACTACTTTGCCGTGTTTGTGGCGATGATCGTCGGTATGATCCTCGAGCCAATTCCGGCAACAGCGATCAGCTTTATCGCCGTAACGATCTGCGTTATCGGCAGCAACTATCTGCTGTTTGATGCTTCAGAACTGGCCGACCCGGCATTTAAAGCGGGTAAGCAAGCGTTGAAATGGGGTCTGGCGGGCTTCTCCAGCACCACCGTGTGGTTGGTGTTTGGTGCATTTATCTTCGCACTGGGTTATGAAGTCACCGGTCTGGGTCGTCGTATCGCGCTGTTCCTGGTGAAATTCATGGGTAAACGCACCCTGACGCTGGGCTATGCGATTGTTATCATCGACATTCTGCTGGCGCCGTTTACACCGTCTAACACCGCGCGTACCGGTGGTACCGTATTCCCGGTTATCAAAAACCTGCCGCCGCTGTTTAAATCATTCCCGAACGATCCTTCCGCGCGCCGTATCGGCGGATACCTGATGTGGATGATGGTAATCAGTACCAGCCTGAGCTCCTCTATGTTCGTGACCGGCGCTGCGCCAAACGTACTGGGTCTGGAATTCGTCAACAAAATTGCCGGTATTCAAATCAGCTGGCTGCAATGGTTCCTCAGCTTCCTGCCGGTCGGTATTATTTTGCTGATCGTTGCTCCGTGGTTGTCATACGTTCTGTACAAACCAGAAGTCACTCACAGTGCTGAAGTTGCCGCATGGGCCGGTGATGAACTGAAAGGCATGGGTAAACTGACCCGTAAAGAGATAACGCTGATCGGTCTAGTTCTGCTCAGCCTGGGCCTGTGGGTCTTCGGTGGTAAACTGATTGATGCAACCGCAGTGGGTTTGCTTGCTGTCTCCCTGATGCTGGCGCTGCATGTGGTACCGTGGAAAGACATTACCCGCTATAACAGCGCATGGAACACCCTGGTTAACCTCGCCACGCTGGTCGTTATGGCGAATGGTTTAACCCGTTCAGGCTTCATCGACTGGTTCGCCAACACCATGAGCACGCACCTGGAAGGCTTCTCGCCTAACGCGACCGTAATCGTGCTGGTGCTGGTGTTCTACTTTGCTCACTACCTGTTTGCCAGCCTTTCTGCGCACACTGCCACCATGCTGCCGGTTATTCTGGCTGTCGGTAAAGGTATCCCGGGCGTGCCGATGGAACATCTGTGTATCCTGCTGGTACTGTCCATCGGTATCATGGGCTGTCTGACTCCATATGCAACAGGCCCTGGCGTTATCATCTACGGATGTGGTTATGTGAAGTCCAAAGACTACTGGCGTCTGGGTGCTATCTTCGGCGTTATCTACATCTCTATGCTTCTGCTGGTCGGCTGGCCGATTCTGGCAATGTGGAGCTAATCATTTCGGTTCACACCTGATGAAAATGATGCCAGTCAGCTAAACCTGACTGGCATTTTTTATGATTAAATAGATGATATTCAGAATTTATATAAGTATCCGAAATCATCATGACATCAACATGGCGTTATTCTTCGTTGCTGGCAGCACTCCTGCTGCCAGTTTCTGCAGCTCAGGCCGATGAACTTCAGGCAAAACAGTACGCTGATTTTGACAGCTACGTGCTGGCCCTCTCCTGGCAAACTGGATTTTGTCAGAGCCAACACGAGCGTAATCGTCAGGAGCCTGACGAATGTCGTTTACAAAAAGAGAGCGCAGACAAAGCGGATTTCCTGACCGTTCACGGTTTATGGCCCAGCCTGCCTAAATCCATTGCCGCCCGTGGAGTCGACAACCGCCGCTGGATGCGTTTTGGCTGCGCGACTCGCCCTATTCCCAACCTGCCTGAAGCACGTGCCAGCCGTAAATGCGCGGCCCCCGAAACCGGGCTGTCGCTGGAAAGCGCAGCAAAACTCAGCGCCGTAATGCCCGGCGCTGGAGGGAGATCCTGTCTGGAACGTTACGAGTATGCCAAACATGGCGCGTGTTTCGGTTTTGATCCCGACGCGTACTTTGGCACGATGGTACGGCTGAATAATGAGGTTAAGAACAGCGAGGTGGGCAAATTCCTGGCGGAAAACTACGGCAAAACCGTCAGCCGTAACGCATTTGACGCCGTAGTTGCCAAAAGCTGGGGCAAAGAGAACGTCAAAGCTGTGAAGCTAAGCTGCCACGGCAATCCGGCGTATCTCACTGAGATCCAGTTATCCCTGAAAGCCGACAACATCAACCAGACGTTATCTGCACAGTCATTCTTACCGCAACCGCATCCGGGTAGCTGCGGTAAACAGTTTATTATCGACAAAGTGGGATATTGAAACTTGCGACCGACGCTGCAAGCTGGCGTCGGTCCGTAAGCTCAGCGTTTTGCTCGTGCATCCGGGCGAACTAAATCAAAACGGTGTGTTTCACTGATCGAATAATACGCCGTTGGCCCACCTGCACGCAGTACCGGCTTCGCTTTCGCCGTCTGATAGATGCCGTCTTCCAGGAGTGTTTCATCAATGTGGATGCCCACCACTTCCCCCAATACCAGCCAGGTATCAACCGGTGAGCCATCAGCGGTAGTCAGTTGCAGGCTTTGCGATAAGCGACACTCAAAATTGACCGGGCTTTGCGCCACGCGCGGCACGTTGACTATCCGGCTATCTGCTTTACTAAGCCCGGCGGCAAAAAACTCGTCCTCACCGTGCGGCAAGCTGGCTGACGTTTCGTTCATCGCAGTGGCCAGCTCAAGAGTCGTCAGGTTCCAGACAAATTCACCGGTTTCGATAATATTCTGCACGCTGTCTTTCCAGCCGCTGCTAGCGAAACCGATAATCGGCGGATGATAGTTAAAACAGTTAAAGAAACTGTATGGTGCCAGATTGTGCCGACCATTGCCGTCACGCGACGCAATCCAGCCAATCGGGCGCGGTCCAATGATGGCATTTAGCGGGTCATGCGGTAAGCCGTGTCCCTGTGACGGTTGATAGAAATACATAGCGTTCCCTGTTGAAGTTAACGTCAGCGCAGCACAAATTATGCTTCGCTCATCCCCCTGGAAAAAGAAGATCAGCGTAGAACAATCTGCCAACGATTACGACTGAATAAAGTTGAGCAGGTCACCGTTGATCTGTTGTTTATGGGTGGTGCAAATGCCATGCGAGCCGCCGACATATACCTTCAACTGCGAATCAGGCAGTATTTCCGCCGCGACCTTTCCGCAGGTTTCAAACGGGACAATCTGATCGTCATCACCGTGGATCACCAGCGTCGGGATGGTCATCTTTTTGAGGTCCTCAAGCAGATCTGTTTCCGAAAACGCGTGGATACAGTCGTACAACGCTTTGATGGAACCTTGTAAACCCTGTTCAACAAAACTTTCCCTGACGGCTTTCGACTCTTTTGTGCCAGGACGGTTGTAGCCATAGAATGCAGCGGTTAATTCATAGAAAAAGGCGGCGCGATCGTTCACAACCCCCTCACGGATGCCATCGAATACCTCTTTCGGCACGCCATTTGGATTAAAGTCAGTCTTGATCATGATGGGCGTCACCGCGCCAATTAACACCGCTTTTGCCACCCGCTGCGTCCCATGCCGGCCAATATAACGAGCCACTTCCCCACCGCCAGTAGAGTGTCCGACATGGACGGCATCTTTAAGATTGAGATGCGCGGTAAGTTCAGCCAGATCGTCAGCATACTGATCCATATTGTGACCATCCCAGGGTTGGGCCGAACGCCCATGGCCACGCCTGTCATGGGCGATCACACGAAATCCTTTCGACCCGAGGAACAACATCTGATCCTCAAACGCATCTGCCGTCAGCGGCCAACCATGACTGAAGACAATGGGCTGTCCACTTCCCCAGTCTTTAAAATGCAAATAGCTGCCGTCTTTCAAAGTAAGTTTGTCGTACTGGCTCATGAGATCTCCTGTCGCGGAACACTGAGTTGTTTGACGCGCCCGCAGCGAGCGCTTAAAAAGCATAATGCAAATTGGAGAACGATCACGTTTTTCGGCTAAAATCACACCATACGCGACAATATTGATGATTTGCCTGAATGTGAACTAAATCACTTCAAACATGGGGTAAGTCTCAGTATCATCATAAAAGCTAAACCCTTGCCGCCTGACGGTGAGGGTTTTCTTTTGGGATTATTTACCTGCGCACCCGCAGTATCGACGACATGGAGTAATAAATGTCCAGACCAACTATCATCATTAACGACCTCGATGCGGAACGCATTGACCGCCTGTTGGAGCAACCTGCGTTTGCTGGTTTACCGATTGCCGACGCCCTTAACGCCGAGCTGGATCGTGCCCAAATGTGTTCTCCAGAAACCATGCCGCACGATGTCGTGACCATGAACAGCCGCGTGAAATTCCGCAATCTGAGTGATGGCGAAGTCCGTGTGCGTACCCTTGTGTATCCGGCCACTATGACTGACAGCAGCACACAGCTTTCGGTAATGGCACCTGTCGGCGCTGCACTTTTGGGGCTGCGCGTTGGTGATACCATTCACTGGGAACTGCCAGGCGGGACCTCAACGCACCTCGAAGTTATTGAGCTTGAGTACCAGCCTGAAGCTGCAGGCGACTACCTGCGCTAACTCTGTCTTATCAAAGCCACTCGCTTTATCTTACAGGGGATGCATCCGCATCCTCTTTCCGGTTAGATCTCCCTGCTCCTCGCTTTCTTTCATGTTCGCAAAACATAAATCTGTGTCGTGACTGACAGAATCATTTTTAATACTATGCTGTTATGTGTTCATGTAATGACAAGGAGAATGTTTATGTACAACACAATCATAATGCCTGTTGATGTATTCGAAATGGAACTGAGCGACAAGGCTATTCGCCATGCAGAATTTCTGGCCCAGGATAAAGGGGTTATCCATCTGCTGCATGTGCTGCCAGGCTCAGCGAGCCTAAGTCTGCATCGCTTTGCCGCTGACGTTCGTCGTTTTGAAGAGCATCTGCAACACGAAGCGGAAACCCGTCTGCAAACGATGGTCGGTCACTTCAGCATCGATCCTTCCCGTATTAAGCAACACGTCCGCTTTGGCAGCGTCCGTGACGTGGTCAACGAGTTGGGTGAAGAGTTGAATGCAGATGTCGTTGTCATTGGGTCGCGTAACCCATCAATCAGCACCCATCTGCTCGGCTCAAACGCTTCCAGCGTTGTCCGTCACGCGACTTTGCCAGTGCTGGTTGTTCGTTAACTGCCACTGATTCGCTAAAGAAAACCCCTGCCAGGTTAACGCCTGACAGGGGTTTTTATTACCTCACGATCAATACAAATGACCGATATTCACGATGGTGCTGATCGTATCGCCAAAGAACGTCAGACGACTCAGGAATATGCCAACAAACAGCAGGACAAAAATCGCTTTTGCGCGACGCTCTCCCTGACGGCTTAGCACAAAGGCCACCGCCAGACAGACCAGACTCGCCAGATAAAGCGGCGACGTCAGCCAGGCATGCGCCGTCATCTGCATGATAGTGCCGCCGCTTAGCCAGATAATGGGCGCGGCGATCATGACCGCCATACACACAACAATCCCCTGGCGCAATGCGGCAACGGCAGGTGCAAGGTTAAGCAGTGGAATCGCCGCACACCCCATCACCCACACCGTGATAAAGAACAACAGCATTGTCAGACCGTTGGCTATCGCCACCATTGCCGGGGCAGCATAGGTCATCCCCTGCACCGCTACCAGCGCGATACCGAGAACAGAGGCCAGAACAGCTGGCGCTTTGTGCCCTTTTGCCAAAAACGTCACCCCGACCGCCGCACCGTATAAGGTTGCGCCAAGAATTTCACGGCTCAGCCAGGCGTGCTGCAGGTTAATCAGGGCATCGTAGGCGCGATCCGGATGCGCAAGGTGCAGGATCGCTGCAACGGACGCCACCGCCAGAACCAGCCCACTTACCAGCCAGTACAGGCGTTTGCTTTCCAGTTTTCCTTGCAGCGTGCGTAGCGTCAGAATGAGCGTGATCCCAACCGACATCTGGCTCAATACGGTAAAAATAACCAGCGGAAGTTCATACTTTTCCATTACTTGCCCTCCGGCTGCTTCGGCTGACGCGCAAGGATAAAACGCGTGCCAGGATTAAGCTGCGGCATACGCGGGAATCCCGGCGGATACTGTACGGCATTGTCAGGTATAGGATCGGCATCCAGATCGATAAGCGTCAGCGCACCTACCGGACAGGCATTCACGCAAGCCGGTTGCATACCAACATCAAGGCGCTCGTAGCACATGCTGCATTTTTCCGCTTTCTTCGTCTCCTCATTAAAACGCGGCGCACCGTATGGGCAGTTGCGGATACAGTTTTTGCATCCAATACAGCGCTCCGGGTTATGCACCACGACACCATCTTCACGCTTGGTGTACGCCTCTACCGGACACGCCGCCAGACAGGCCGGGTTTTCGCAGTGGTTACAGGCCAGCGAATAGAACGCCCGCTCTTCATGCGGATAAATTTCTTTATCCAGCGGGTAGACATAGCGCCAGAAACGTTCAGGTTCCAACTGGTTAAAACTCTTACACGCCATTGCACAGCCACGGCAGCCGATGCATTTATCGCTATTAACTAAAAACGCGCGTCTCATGCCGCTGCTCCTTTACTGATCAAAATGATGTCCGCAAACTGACTGTGGATAGCCGCACCTGGCGCACCGGTTTTCATCAACCCCATATCGGCTGGGGTATCCGCCACCACGTTTTGAACGTTGTATTTCCGTTTCGGGAACCACGCCTCGTACATCACCAGGAAATCTTCCGGAACGTTAGCGGTCACCTTCGCACGCAGTTCTACTTCACCTACGGTGTTAAACACTTTCACCAGGTCGTTTTCGGCAATGCCTCTTTTTTCTGCGGAAATCGGATGCATATAGACAAACGGCTCCGGATAGAAGACCTGCATCCAGTCAAGGTTGATAAATTGGGAATGGATACCGAACTGCACATGCGGTGTAAACAAGTGGAATGGCAGCGTACTTTTCGCCTCCGGTTTGTATTCCGGCAGCGCCGTATGACCATTTTTCTCACACAGCTCAGATCTGAACTCAAACTTTCCTGAGGGGGTTTTAAATTTGCGGTCATACCAGGCCGCAGAACTCGGCAAAATGGCTTTTTTCGGGCCATCCAGTAAGTCATCCCAGGAGGAAATGCCAAACATTTTGGCCATTCCGTCATTGAATTCCTGGTCCAGCCAACGCTTATGATTGAACTCCTGCGGGAATGTGCAAGAACCCGGCTCCAGCTTGTTGATTGTGCGGGAAAGTAAAACGGCGATTTCCAGATCGCATTTTGCCTCGTACATTGGCTTAATTGCAGGCTGGTTGATTGAGAGCCAGTAGTGCCAATATGAGGCGTCTACGTTCCACTCTTCAAAGGCCGTGGTGACAGGCAAAACGATATCGGCATGCTGGACGGTCTCGTTAAAGAACTGATCGGCACAGACCACCATTTCCTGTTTTTCGAATGCTTTTTCCATCTTGCTGCGATCAAAATCCTGAGCAAACGGGTTCTTACAGGCAACCCAAAGCATTCGGACAGGCGGCTCGTTGGCTTGCAGAATTCCCTTGGCGGTCTGGTTGATATTCAATGAGCGATCGGAATACTGTGCGACTTCCCCCGCAGAACCAAACTCGCTGGTAGTTCCCGCCGCACCTGGCATACCGATGGAGCCTACCGGTGGCTTCTGCAGCATGGCGTTGTAGTTAAAGCCCCAGGTATGCAGATGACCGTAGCGAGCGCCGCCGCCTTCAATGCCAATATTGCCGGTCATTGCCACAAAGGCATCGATCGCCCGTACGTTAGCGCCGCCGTTAACATGACGCTGCATGCCGTAGCCAATCCACACGGTAGCAGGGTTAACCGCGGTAAATTCTTCCGCCAACTGGCGAATAACATCCGCCGACAGCCCGCAAATCTCAGACGCCCACTCTACGGTAACGCTGTTGCGCAGATAGGCTTCGAATTCCGGGTAACCATGGGAATAGTTGTTGACGAAATCCTGGTCCACCAGACCTTTATCCACCAAATGACGTGCCATACCCAGCGCCAGCGCACCATCAGAACCAGGACGAACGCGTAAATAGAGATCGGCTTTCGCAGCGGTCTGGGTTAACAGCGGATCGATAACGACCACTTTCGCCCCTTTCTCCCGCGCCTGGTAGATATACTTCATGGTGTGCATAGAGCACCAGGCCGGGTTAGCGCCCCAGATAATGATGTATTTTGCTTTCACAAAATCTTCCGGGTCGTTACACCACATATCACCCATATCGTAGTTCTGGGCATCGATACCGGCTGGCCAGCAAGGTGTTCCGGCAAAACGCGTGGTGTAACCCAGCGAAGACATCATCCCTTCAACCGCATAGTTCAATACCCCAAATTTGCCGGAATATTTGGTCATCGCCAGACCCAGCATTGAACCGTCTTTCTTTTTAATCTCCAGCATCTTGGTCGCAATGCGCTGCATTGCTTCGTCCCAGGAAATACGACGCCAGTTCCCACTGCCGCGAACATCCTGAACCATCGGATATTTAATGCGATCCGGGCTGTATACCCGACGCGGGTAGCTCAGTCCCTTCACACACGGAGTTCCATGCGTAAACGTTGACTCAGGCGCACCCTCCACAAAGGTGATGACGTCATCCTTCACCCAGGTTTTCAGGCTACAAGTGTCATAGCAGTTACGCGGACAGGCGTTACGATAGATTTTGTAGGTTTTGGGGTTAAATGGAATGGGCGGTTGCGCCAATGCACAACGTGAAGTCAGCAATCCCCCAGGCAGGGCTGCGACCGTGCCAAGGGCAATCAACCCTTTCAAAAATGAACGTCTGTTCAGAACTCCCGGTTCATTACTCATATTGATACTCTCGTTTTTAATTCATCAAGCCAAGAAGACAATCTTCCAGCTACGTTTTTCAACGTGGCGGTTTGTGCATTTATATTTATTTTTTCTATATACTCGGGCCCCCACACCGCGACATACTCAGATGCATATCGAGTAAGGGTCACCTGGTATTCTGACGATGCTCTGGCATTAGCTGATAATAAAACCGCCAATTCCAATACACAGGAAATATGATCATCCGGAATATTATTCACGACACTTATAGATAACCCTATATTTGCCATGAATTCCCGAATGCTAAGGGTTGATTTACCCATTACAAGGGCATCTTCTTCAAGATAAACCGAGGCAAACGGCGCGGCCTTTAACTTCTGCGGTCCGACAAACAGCGCATTGAAGTCGTACTCCGCTTCCAGCCACTCCTGCTCTGTTAGCGCCGAGGCATTTGTATCTAAAGCTGAATAAGCCGCTTTCAGCGTGCAATTATCGTGAGAGATAAAAAAATCACGTAACAATAACCCTGTCGATTCAAAGATCGTCAGGGTTTCATATATTTCACCCATGAATTAACCAACCATTTATTCACACAACAAATGAAAAAATAATGCAGGTTAATATAATAAAGATAACGCCCTCTCTTTCTTTGATGAAAATAATGATCAGGCTAATTAAGTGAATGTTTTATACGGTTTATTGTTTCAAGAATTGACAATGTGAGTATATGGAAATAAAAAACCGCCAGCGGATGACTGGCGGTTTTGGCATTGCAGGTGAGTCTTACTCTTTTTATGCTACTGTCGTGCGAATCAGATAATCAAACGAACTCAACGAGGCCTTCGCGCCTTCACCGGTCGCGATGATAATCTGCTTATACGGTACGGTGGTGCAGTCACCGGCAGCGAAAACACCTTTCACGCTGGTTTCGCACTTGGCATCGATGATGATTTCACCCATGCGATTACGTTCAACGGCGCCTTCCAGCCAGTTGGTGTTCGGCAGCAGACCAATCTGTACAAAGATACCGGCCAGTTCCACATTGTGAACATCCCCGCTCACGCGGTCACGATACTCCAGGCCAGTGACCTTGCTGCCATCGCCTTTCACTTCTGTCGTTTGCGCGTTCAGAATGATGTCGACATTTTTCAGGCTGCGAAGCTTATTCTGCAGCACCTGGTCTGCCTTCATTTCAGGAGCAAACTCCAGCAGCGTCACATGTTCAACAATACCTGCCAGGTCGATAGCCGCTTCAACGCCGGAGTTACCGCCGCCAATTACCGCAACACGCTTACCTTTAAACAGCGGACCATCACAGTGCGGGCAATAGGTTACACCTTTGGTGCGATACTGATCTTCACCCGGAACGTTCATGTTGCGCCATTTCGCGCCGGTGGCGATGATAATGCTACGTGCTTTCAGCACCGCGCCGGAGGCTGTTTCAATCTGATGCAAACCGCCTTCCTGCGCTGCCGGGATCAGTTTGCTTGCGCTCTGGCTGTCGATCACATCGACATCATAATCATCAACGTGTGCTTTCAGCGCACCTGCCAGTTTCTGACCTTCAGTTTTCGGTACTGAGATGTAGTTTTCAATATCAACGGTATCAAGAACCTGACCACCAAAACGTTCGCCCATCAGACCGGTACGAATGCCTTTACGTGCAGAGTACACCGCTGCCGCCGCCCCCGCAGGACCAGAACCGACAATCAACACGTCATAAGCATCGCGCTTATTCAGTTCTTCAGCCGCACGTTTTTCTGCGCCGGTATCCACTTTCGCCACGATCTCAGTCAGCGTCATACGACCCTGGCCGAACTCTTTGCCGTTCATAAATACCGCCGGAACGCCCATCACGTTACGATCGGTGATTTCGTTCTGGAATGTACCGCCGTCAATCGCCGTATGCTTGATACGTGGGTTCAGTACCGACATCAGGTTCAACGCCTGCACCACGTCCGGGCAGTTGTGGCAGGAAAGCGAATAATAGGTTTCAAATTCAAAATCACCGTCGAGATCGCGGATCTGCTCCAGCAACGCCTGCGCCTCTTTTGACGGATGACCGCCGGTCCACAGCAGAGCCAACACCAGAGAGGTAAACTCATGACCCAGCGGAGAACCGGCAAAACGCGGTCCCTGGTGAGAACCAGGATTGGTAATCAGGAACGATGGCTTACGCACCGCCAGAGTATTGTCTTCTTTAAAGGTGACTTTTTCTGACAGTTCAGCAATTTCAGTCAGCAGTTCCTTGATTTCTGCCGATTTAGCGCTGTCATCCAGCGTAGCAATCAGCTCAACAGGTTTGGTCAGTTTCTCAAGATAAGCCCTGAGCTGGGTTTTCATATTTGTGTCGAGCATTCTTCTTCCCTCTCTGAAAACATCATCATGCAAGCCGATTTTGCGGGACTGCATTAATGCAACTTGCGTCATGGTGCTGGAATAAAACAGGCGCAGATTTGCGCCTGTGGAATGCCGGATGCACTACGTTTATCCGGCCTACAAATTATGCGACTTAAATCTTACCAACCAGGTCCAGAGATGGAGCTAAGGTTGCTTCACCTTCTTTCCATTTCGCCGGGCAAACTTCACCTGGGTGAGAAGCGACATACTGTGCAGCTTTAATTTTACGCAGCAGGTCAGATGCATCACGGCCGATACCTTCAGCAGTAACTTCGATTGCCTGGATGATACCCTGCGGGTCAACAACGAAGGTTGCGCGGTCAGCCAGACCTTCATCTTCACGCATGTTGTCGAAGTTACGGGTCAGGGCGCCAGTCGGGTCGCCGATCATCGCGTATTTGATTTTAGCGATGGTCTCAGAGCTGCTGTGCCATGCTTTGTGGGTGAAGTGGGTATCAGTAGATACGGAATACACATCTACGCCCAGTTTCTGCAGTTCTTCGTAATGGTCTGCAACGTCACCCAGTTCGGTCGGGCATACGAAAGTAAAGTCAGCCGGGTAGAAGAAGAAGACGCTCCAGCGACCTTCGGTATCTTTCTCGGTTACTTCGATGAACTCACCGTTTTTGAACGCCTGGTTTTTGAAAGGTTTAATTTTGGTATTAATCAAAGACATCTGTACTTCCTCCGTGTTTTCGTTGAGAGATAAGTTAACGAAAATCTCTTAGCAGGGCTAATGCGTTTCCTTTATCAAATCAATAAGCGTTAACTAACAACTTACTCAATCGAACCTAAAAGACAAAAGTAAAAAAGGCCCCCTATGCAGGGAGCCTCATTACCCGAGCTACCCGCAGGTAACGTCAGTGCCAGCAGGGCTGGCTATGTGTTGCGCTCTACATTACCTTAACAAAGGTCGTAACAGCGATTGGGATTACATCACCCAACTCAAGAAAGGGCAATCGATGGACCGTCGATCTTACCTATGGCTGCGATAGGTTTTGCAATTAAGCCCCCTTTCCTGCTGATTTTATAAGGAAAATCAATGTTTAAACGTACCTTACTTTTAACCCTACTCCCTGCCGTGGTGCATGCCGAAGAACTGCCTGCTCCCGTTAAAGCTATTGAGAAACAGGGCATTACCATCCTGAAGCCTTTCGATGCACCGGGTGGAATGAAAGGCTATCTGGGAAAATACCAGGACATGGGGGTCACTATCTATGTCACGCCTGACGGTAAACATGCCATCTCCGGCTACATGTATAATGAAAAAGGCGAAAACCTCAGTAATTCGCTCATAGAAAAAGAGATCTATGCCCCTGCCGGACGTGAAATGTGGCAGCGAATGGAAAAAGCATCGTGGATTCTGGACGGGAAAAAAGAGGCACCGGTTATTGTGTACGTGTTTGCCGATCCCTTCTGTCCCTATTGTAAACAGTTCTGGCAGCAGGCGCGTCCGTGGGTAGAATCCGGTAAAGTTCAGTTGCGTACATTATTGGTTGGCGTAATTAAACCTGAAAGTCCGGCCACCGCCGCTGCAATTCTGGCAACCAAAGATCCGGCCAAAACCTGGCATGACTATGAGGCATCCGGTGGGAAAATGAAGCTGGAAATCCCGGCTTCGGTCCCTGCGGAGCAAATGAAGTTACTGAATATCAACCAAAAGTTGATGGATGATTTGGGGGCCAATGTAACGCCGGCTATCTATTACATGAGTAAAGACGATACGTTACAACAGGAAGTAGGCTTACCGGATAAAGAAAAATTAAACATTATCATGGGAAATAAATAAAAGTAACAAGATGAGTGATTGTTATCGTTCTCATATCAATCACTCATTTAAATTAACTTTCCTGCTGAAAATTACGCAACTTGTGCTATTTTAGCTAAAGTTAATTATTCATTAAGCACACAAACATAAATTTCAAGAATAACTACCATTTAAACTATTCCACAATTGAATTTTTCACTACATTACCATCACAGGAAGGTACGCATGGCTAACCTCTATGACCTCAAAAAGTTCGATCTCAACCTGTTGATTATATTTGAATGCATATATCAACATTTGAGCATCAGCAAGGCTGCAGAAACGCTGTACATCACACCATCAGCTGTAAGTCAGTCATTGCAACGACTGCGTACGCAGTTTAACGACCCTTTATTTATTCGCTCCGGCAAAGGTATTACGCCCACGGTGACTGGTATTAATCTTCATCATCATCTTGAGCAAAACCTGAATCACCTGGAGCAAACAATAAGCATCATGCATGGTGCCCAGCTGAAAAATAAATTCATTATTTACAGCCCACAACTTACAACCACCGTAAATGTGACGACATTAATTCATGCTCTGGTACAAGATTCAGATATTGAAGTGGAACATCACGATATCTTAATGTCGGCAGAAACTGCTGAAAACATACTGGCTTACCGCAAGGCCGACATGGTGGTTACGATGATGCCGGTCCATAACCGTTCCGTCGTTTGCATCCCTTTTAAGACTATCGAGAGTGTTTTGATTTGTAGAAAAGACCATCCCAGAATGAATGACTCAAGCACCCTGCAACAAATTATGCAAGAGCAATTCACCTTCTTACTCACCGAAGAGAAAGGTATTAAAGAATGTCAATCACAAGCCAATACTTTTTTTGTTAATCGTAAGATTGGATTTAGTAGCGATTCTCTGACATCAATCGTTAATATTATTTCCAGCACGGATATTATTGGCCTGATTCCTAAATTAATGTACGATCACTATGCGACTGCACTTAATCTCAAAGAGATTAGTGTTGACTTTAATCTACCCAGCGTCCAGCTATTTTTAATGTATAACAGGGCGTCGCTTAACAACAAAGCATTCGCTGCATATATAAATCAAATTTCCTCAGAAGGTCTGTAAATCGTATTGCAACCTCTCATCAGTACATTTAATTCATTTTCAGAATGTAACAAGACAACACATATAAATTAAATATATATTTAAATATTGCATACTATATAAATTGGCATATCGTAATAATGTGCATCTCTTATTAATACAAACAATAAAAATCTCTGATATGGTCTTGATATGTCTGTTTATAAAATACCATTGAATCAAAACGTTCTCGAAGCCGCACAGGATCGTATCGCCTGGACGCTTGAGGCTCTGCCACGCATTTGCGTTTCTTTCTCTGGAGGTAAAGATTCGGGGCTGATGTTACATCTAACCGCCGCCATTGCCCGCCAGTTACAGAAAAAAATAAACGTCTTGTTTATCGACTGGGAGGCGCAGTTTTCCTGCACTATCGATTATATCCAGGCGCTGCGCGAGAGTTATTCCGATGTCATCGAAAATTTCTATTGGGTGGCATTACCGCTGACGACGCAGAATTCACTGTCACAATTTCAACCCGAATGGCAGTGTTGGGAGCCGGGTACGCAATGGGTTCGCCAGCCGCCCGCAGATGCCATAACCGATCCTGAATATTTCTCCTTCTATCAACCCGGCATGACCTTTGAACAATTTGTTCGTGAGTTCGCTGACTGGTTTTCGCAGAAACGACCGGCTGCCATGATGGTGGGCATCCGCGCCGATGAGTCATATAACCGCTTTGTTGCCATTGCCAACTCGCAAAAGCAGCGTTTTGCCGATGACAAGCCGTGGACGACTGCAGCACCTGGTGGACACACCTGGTATATTTACCCGCTGTATGACTGGAAAACAGCCGACATCTGGACGTGGTTTGCGAAGTCAAAATTGCCGTGTAACCCCCTGTATAATCTGATGTACCAGGCCGGGGTCCCGACACGATATATGCGCATTTGCGAACCCTTTGGCCCGGAACAGCGTCAGGGATTATGGCTATATCATGTCATTGAACCCGAGCGCTGGGCGGCTATGTGCGCCCGTGTCAGCGGTGTTAAAAGCGGGGGGATTTATGCCGGTCATGACAACCATTTTTACGGTCATCGGAAAATACTTAAACCAGAGCATTTAAGCTGGCAGGAATATGCCATGCTGCTATTGAACAGCATGCCGGAGACTACCGCAGAGCATTACCGCAATAAAATCGCCGTCTATTTGCAGTGGTATAAGAAAAAAGGCATGGATAATATCCCGCAAACTCAGGAAGGCGATATTGGTTCGAAAGATATTCCTTCATGGCGACGTATCTGCAAAGTCCTGTTGAATAATGATTACTGGTGTCGGGCACTTTCATTCAGTCCAACGAAACCCAAAAACTACCAACGCTATAACGAACGTATGAAAACAAAACGCCAGGAATGGGGAATCTTATGCAACACCGACTAACTCACGAACTCCTCGGCTTTCTTTCTGGCCTGTCAGAAGAAGAACGAATTGAAGCCATCAATGAATTCAGGCGGGCGATACACAGCGTCAGTCCCTTTCGCAAGGAACCCGTAGATTGCGTACTTTGGGTTAAAAATGATCACATTTCACCCAATGACTACAACCCCAATAACGTTGCGCCACCGGAGAAAAAGCTGCTGCTGAAGTCCCTTGAAGCAGACGGGTTTACACAGCCCATTGTGGTGGTTCACTCAACGGCAGAGGAATACGAAATTGTCGACGGTTTCCACCGCCACGAGTTAGGTAAAGCCAAAGCCTCACTGAGGCCCAGGCTTAAAGGATACCTGCCGGTTGCCTGTTTAGAACGAGAACGCCAAGAGCGTATGGCGGCGACCATTCGCCACAACCGCGCCCGTGGGCGTCATCAAATCCACGCCATGTCCGAGATTGTCCGCGAGCTATCGCAACTGGGATGGAGTGAAGAAAGAATTAGCAAGGATCTCGGCATGGACAACGACGAGGTGTTACGCCTGAAGCAAATCAACGGTCTGCAAGAGTTGTTCGCCGACCGTCGATTCTCCAAAGCCTGGACGGTGAAATAGCTACAGCGACACCAGACGTTCAGCTGCTGTTAACAGCGTCGATTCTTGCTTGGCAAAACAGAGACGAATCAGTTTATGCGGGAAAGGATCGGCGCAAAACACCGACAGCGGTATCGCCGCAACGCCCACTTCAGTGGTCAGCCACTGGCAAAATTCCACGTCGTTAAGCGTGGAAACGGCGCTGTAATCGACCAGCAGAAAATACGTGCCTTCACACGGCAGAATTTCCAGTCGGCTGTCACGCAGCGCGTTCACCAACACGTCGCGTTTTTTCTGATAAAACGCAGGCAGCTCGCGATAGTGTGCAGGATCTTCTCGTAGCATATCCGCCAGTGCCAACTGAGCCGGCGTGTTGACAGAAAACGTCAGATACTGGTGTACCTTGCGTAACTCAGCGCTAATGGCTGCTGGCGCAACGCAGTAGCCAATCTTCCAGCCGGTCATATGGTAGGTCTTACCAAACGATGAAACAGCAACAGCGCGTTCCCGCAGCTCTGAATGTGCCAGCACACTGGCATGCCCTTGCCTGGCGAAACAGATATGCTCATAAACTTCGTCGCTGATGACAAAGATCTCGCGTTCTTTAATTGCTTGCCACAGCGCGTCAAAATCGGCCTGATGCCACACGGTGGCAGAAGGATTATGTGGCGTGTTCAGGATAACCAATCGGGTACGGTCGCTGAGTAAGGCACTAAAAGCCTGCCAGTCGACGCGAAAAGACGGTGGTTGCAGCGCGATACGTTTAACCACCCCGCCGGATAATTCAACCGCAGGCGCATAGCTGTCGTAGCTCGGGTCAAAACAAATCACCTCATCACCTGGGCGCACCAGCGCAGTGATCGCGGCATACAGCGCTTCTGTGGCCCCCGCCGTGATGGTCACTTCACTATTCGCGTCGGGTTTGTAGCCGTACAGGTCTGCCGTTTTACCCGCGATGGCTTCGCGCAGCGGCTGCACGCCCGTCATCGGTGCATACTGGTTTGCACCGTGCGCGACGTGATACGCCAGACGCTCCTGCAAAAAGAGCGGACCGTCAAAATCAGGAAATCCCTGCGAGAGATTAATGGCCTGATGCTGCTGCGCCAGCGCACTCATTTGCGTGAAGATAGTAGTGCCCAGGTTAGGCAGTTTGCTTTGCGGAATCAGCGGGTTATTACTCATTATTGTTATCCCAGCGTGTGATGTTGTGGTTGAAGCCACTATAACACGATGCTAGTATTTGGCAATCAAGACGTTCAGACGTCTATATAAAAATAACCTGCCTGGACAGGACAGCCAAAGGACAACACAACATGAGTAATACAGAGATTCGCGTCGTCACCGGCCCGGCCAACTATTTTTCCCATCCCGGCAGCCTGTCGAGACTCAACGATTTTTTCACTACCGACCAACTTTCACGCGCCGTGTGGGTTTATGGTGAGCGCGCTATCGATGCGGCCCGCCCTTATCTGCCAGAGACATTTCATCTCGCCGAGGCTAAGCGCCTGCTGTTTACGGGACATTGCAGCGAAACCGATGTTGCTCAACTGGCAAAAGAGTCGGGAGATAATCGCAGCGTGGTGATTGGCGTGGGCGGAGGAACATTGCTCGACACCGCTAAAGCGTTGGCCCGTCGTCTGGATCTGCCGTTTGTCGGTATTCCTACGATTGCGGCGACCTGCGCCGCCTGGACGCCGCTCTCCGTCTGGTATAACGATGCAGGCCAGGCGCTGCATTTTGAAATTTTCCCTGATGCCAATTTCCTCGTTCTGGTCGAACCCGAGATCGTTCTCAATGCGCCAGAGGAATATCTACTGGCGGGGATCGGCGACACGCTGGCGAAGTGGTACGAGGCCGTCGTGCTTGCGCCTCAGCCAGAAAACCTGCCATTAACTGTTCGTCTGGGTATCGATGCCGCGCAGACGATCCGCGACGTCCTGCTGGAAAGCAGCGAGCAGGCGCTGACAGATAAACAACAAGGCTCGTTAAGCCGCACGTTTTGCGATGTAGTGGATGCGATTATTGCCGGAGGCGGCATGGTTGGTGGTCTGGGCGAGCGCTACACCCGCGTGGCGGCGGCGCATTCTGTTCACAATGGCCTGACCGTCCTCCCACAAACAGAGAAGTTTTTACATGGCACTAAAGTTGCGTACGGCATCCTGGTGCAGAGTGCGTTGTTGAGACAAGATGCCGTGCTGGCGCAGTTAATTACCGCCTATCAGCGCTTCAACCTGCCCACCCGATTAGCTCAACTGGACGTGGACATCAATAATCGCGCAGAAATCGACAAAGTGATTACGCACACCCTGCGCCCGGTGGAGTCCATTCACGCCCTGCCGGTAACGTTAACGCCGGAGACACTGCGCGCAGCATTCGAAAAGGTAGAATCGTTTACGGTATGATTAGGGTATGGGATGCCTGATAGCGGCTTCGCCTTATCAGGCCTACGACGACTAATTATAACGGCAAATGCGATGTTGTAGGCCGGATAAGCGTCAGTGCCATCCGGCAAAAAATCAACAGCACTTCGCGCCGCCTTTCCCCCCATATCGCGCATCCTGGCGCTCGCGGAAAAATTCTTCGTAGGTCATTGGCGTTTGGTCCGGATGCGTGACGCGCATATGTTCAACATAGTTGTCGTAATCCGGCACACCTATCATTAATCGGGCGGTTTGACCTAAATACTTCCCGGCTTTGGCGAGTGTTTCAAACATAGTGATTCCCTGTCGTACAAACGCCCTCCCCGTTCAGGAGAGGGCTCATTGGTTAAGAGAATATTAGTGCGCGCCTTTCGCCTGCGCCACGATCTCTTCGACATTCTCAGGCATCGGCTCGTACGGCGTCTCTTTCGACGTTGGTTTGTCCTCTTTCAATGCTGCCAGCGCAGTTTTGATGGAGAACAGACCCAGCACCACAACGACTACCATGAAGAAGATGGTGAGACCCGCATCCAGGCGGTTGTTAAACACCAGCTGCGTCAGCTGCGACTGGGTGTACTGCGCCGGAATGTTACCACTGTCGATCATCGCCTGGAATTTGTTGGCGATAGCCAGGAAGCCGATTTTTGCATCCGGGCTAAACGCTTTCTGCCAGCCAGCGGTCAGGGTACAAATCAGCAGCCAGGCGGTTGGGACCAGTGCCACCCACGCGTAACGCTGGCGTTTCATCTTGAACAGCACCACAGCACAGAGCATCAACGCCATACCGGCCAGCATCTGGTTAGCAATACCAAACAGCGGCCACAGGGTATTAATACCACCCAGAGGATCCACCACGCCCTGGTGTAAGAAGTAACCCCAGGCCAGCACGCACAGCGCCGTCGCCAGCAGGTTCGCAGGCAACGAATCGGTACGTTTCAGGCCCGGTGACACCACGCCCAGCAAGTCCTGCAGCATAAAGCGCGCAGCGCGTGTACCGGCATCAACCGCCGTCAAAATAAACAAAGCTTCAAACAGAATGGCGAAGTGATACCAGAACGCCACATCCATCATGCCACCCAGCGCGCCATGCAGAATGTACGCCATCCCGACGGCCAGCGTCGGCGCACCACCTGCGCGGGAGATAATGGATTGTTCGCCGACATCGTTAGCGATCTGATGCAGCGTATCAGGCGTGATAACAAAACCCCAACTGCTGACTACCTGTGCCGCTGACGCAACCACATCGGTGGTTCCGGCAGGTGCCAGTACCGCCATTGGGCTGTTCATCGCAAAGTAAACGCCCGGGTCAATAACGCAGGCCGCCACCAGCGCCATAATGGCGACAAAGGATTCCATCAGCATCCCGCCATAGCCGATAAAACAG
Organism: Citrobacter sp. ABFQG; assembly: GCF_004322975.1. NCBI lineage: Bacteria > Pseudomonadati > Pseudomonadota > Gammaproteobacteria > Enterobacterales > Enterobacteriaceae > Citrobacter > Citrobacter sp. ABFQG. The sequence continues at coordinate 2,121,883 of NZ_CP036435.1, read as the reverse complement.
GCCTGACCTTCATTCGCCAGCATCTTCGGCGTGGTGCCGGAGGCAATCAGCGCGTGGAAACCAGAGACTGCGCCGCAGGCGATGGTAATAAACAGGAACGGGAACAGGTTACCGCTCCAGACCGGGCCGGTACCGTCAACAAACTTGGTCAGAGCTGGCATGGTCAGCGTCGGACGCATGATCAGAATCCCTACCGCCAGACCAACAATGGTGCCGATTTTCAGGAAGGTAGAGAGGTAATCACGCGGGGCCAACAGCAGCCACACCGGCAGCACGGCGGCGACAAAACCGTAGCCCACCAGCATCCAGGTCAGCTGTACGCCGGTAAAGTCAAAGTACGGTGCCCAGGTCGGGCTTTCCGCTACCCAGCCGCCGGAAATAATGGCAAACACCAGGAATACCAGACCAATAACCGACACTTCACCAATGCGGCCCGGGCGCAGATAGCGCAGGTAAATCCCCATAAAAATCGCCAGCGGGATAGTGAACGCTACGGTGTAAGTTCCCCACGGGCTGTGGGTCAGCGCTTTCACGACAATCATCGCCAGTACCGCGAGGATAATCACCATGATCATAAAACAGGCCACCAGCGCAATAACACCCGCCGTAGGGCCCATCTCTTCTTTCACCAGTTCGCCAAGGGAACGACCATCGCGACGGGTAGAAACAAACAGCACCATGAAGTCCTGCACCGCCCCTGCCAGTACCACCCCGGCGAGCAGCCAGATCATACCCGGCAGATAGCCCATTTGCGCCGCCAGCACCGGTCCAACTAACGGACCCGCTCCGGCAATCGCCGCAAAATGGTGACCAAACAGTACTTTTTTATCGGTGGGAACATAATCCAGACCATCGTTATGACGCACGGCTGGCGTCATACGCGTCGGGTCCAGCGCCAGTACATTTTTCGCGATGTACAGGCCATAGAAACGGTAAGCGATAAGGTAGACACAGACTGACGCCACGACTATCCACAACGCGTTGATCTGTTCACCACGATTTAACGCAATATATCCCAGGGCAAATGCTCCGATAACGGAGAGCAATGTCCAGAGGAGGTATTTCCCTGATTTATTCATAGTTGTTGTCCGTTTGCGTGATCCAGAAAGATGTTACATTTTGTTTCTATAACATCTTTCCTGATTTTAACAACCTGACAACCACATAAACCTGAGACATCACTGACTATTTACATTGCATTGTTAACTGGATCACTTCATTTACCTGTTAACTCTGCAATTTCATTTTACTTTGCCGGGTAACCTCACCCCATAACCGCCGTGCCTAAACGGCAGGTGCAGCAGCGTCGTCCCTGCTCATCAAAGATGACGATTTCCCAGCTTTGATTTTGACGCCCAAGATGCAACGGCTGACAAACGCCGCGTACTTTCCCCTGCGATACCGCCCGATGATGCGTGGCGTTTAGTTCCGTCCCCACCACACACTGCCCGTCGCGCGTCATCAGATAACCCGCCATCGAACCCAACGTTTCCGCCAGGGCCGCCGACGCGCCGCCATGCAGCAGGCCAAACGGCTGATGCGTTCGGCTATCCACCGGCATTTCGGCTTCCAGCACATCATCACCCAGTCGTGTATAGACCATTCCCAGATGCGCCACCATCGTGTTCTGACTGGTGGCATTGAGTTCATCCAGCGTCAAATGACGTTTCCAGATCATCGTCATGCCCCCAGCGTGGAACCGCCGTCCACCACGATATCCTGTAATGTAATGTGGCTGGCCAGATCGGAAGCGAGGAATAAAATAGTGTTGGTGATCTCTTGCGGCCGGGCGATTTTCCCCAGCGGAATCCCAAGCTTAAACTGCTCGCCAAATCCACGAATGCGCTGTTGCTCCGCGTCATCGCTGACCCACAGCGTACGCTGCATGTCGGTATCGGTCGAACCCGGAGAAACCACGTTACAACGCACACCGCTGCCTGCCAGTTCAAGTCCGACGGTCAGCGCCAGGCTTTTCAACGCGGCCTTTGAGGCACCGTAAGCACTCATGCCGATACGCGGCGTGTGCGCCGCATCCGACGCGACGGTCACGATCGCCCCGCCCTGCTGGCGACGAAACTGCGCCATCGTCTGCTGAAACAGATTGAACGCTCCGCCAACGTTAACCGCAAACGTCTGCTGCCACTCCTCAGCGCTTAGCGCATCGGTGGCACCCATACGCAAAATACCTGCGGCATTGACCAACACATCCAAACGCTCGCGCGCTTTGAGGACGCGCTGGCACACCTCAGCTACCTGTCCGGCATTCGCCACATCCAGCACTTCGGTCGTAAACGGGTAGTTATCCTGAGGAAATTCGCGATCGAATCCAGTCACCTCAGCACCTGCATTCGCAAACGCCAGCGCCGTGGTGTAGCCAATCCCTTTTCCCGCCCCGGTTACCCAGACGGTTTTCCCGGCAAAATCAAATCCGGCCATTACTTCACCTCGCGGGAGAGCAGCGCCCACCATGCGTCAATGGTCGGTTTTTTCGCCAACATCACGAAATCAATGTCACCATGAACCTTACGCCAGCGCGCCGCCAGCGCCATCATGCGCACGGAATCCAGCCCATAGTCGATCAGGTTTTCGTCATCCATCGGCTCTTCGGACTCATCCAGCAGCGGCAGAATAACGCTGCGCAACGCATCTTTACTGGCCGGAACCGGCGTCGGTAATAATTCCTGGGTCATAACCACACGCCCGGAACGTCCCGCCACGTATTTCAGCGACATCAAGTGTTCATCACGGCTAAAGTCCGCCAGCGCATCGGCAACCATAAACGGCTTGATGTCACGCATGAAAGCGTCAGTTGCGGTGGTCATACAGCCAATATGCGCATACACCCCGGTAATGATCAGTTGATTACGCCCGGTTTCCTTGAGCATCTGTTCAAGCGGGGAGCGATGAAATGCGCTATAACGCCATTTCACCAGAATGGTATCCGCTTCATCCGGCGCCAGCGCCTCAACAATCTTTTGTTGTTCCGGCGAACGCGTCAGGCCCGGTCCCCACATATCATTGAGCAGAGCGCGGTCTTCATCACTCTGCTCTTTCGGTTGAGCGGTGTAATACACCGGAATATTATGCTCTTTGCAGTACTGGCGCAGCGCGGCGATGTTCGCGACGACCTGCTCCATCATCGGACAGTTATCGCCCCAAAAGCCGATAAAATAATCCTGCATGTCGTGGATCAGCAGCGCGGCGCGTTCAGGGTCAAATGCCCAGTCGACTTTGTTCACCGGAATATCGAGCGCCGTTGGTAGCGCATAAGCCTGCAGTTTAGGAATTGCCATTTCTATTTCTCCTTCAGGCCAGTGAACGTGATGCCAGCCACTGACGTAATTGTTTTTTATCTACCTTCCCCACTGGAGTCAGCGGTAATGACTCAACGCACTCAACACGATCGGGTAATTTGAATTCCGCCACACCCTGTTCGCGCAGAAAACGGCGCACCTGAACCGCGCGCAGCGGCTCTTTTACCACTAGCCAGGCACAGCTTTTCTCGCCCATCAGTTCGTCATCCATACTGACCAGCGCTGCATGGATAACCATTGGATGGCGCAGCAGCAGGTTTTCAATCTCTTCAGCAGCGATCTTCTCCCCGCCGCGGTTGATCTGATCCTTTTCGCGTCCCTGAACGGTGATGTAGCCATCCGGATCGATAGCGATCAGATCGCCGGAACAGTAAAAGCCGTTGGCGTCAAAGGCGCTGGCATTATGCTCAGGGCTTTTGAAATAACCACGGAAGGTGTACGGACCACGTGTCATCAAGCGTCCGGTCTCTCCCTGGGCTAAGGGGTTGCCGTCAGCGTCTGCTACCCAGACTTCATCATCAGGACACATCGGGCGCCCCTGGGTATTGATGATGCGCTCAGGACTGTCGTCCAGACGGGTGTAGTTCACCAGCCCTTCCGCCATGCCGAAGACCTGCTGCAACTGGCAGCCAATCTCAGCCGGAATACGCGCCGCAAGCGTGGCGGAAAGTCTCGCTCCACCGACCTGTAGCAGTTTCAGCGAAGCCAGTTGCGCATTGCTGCCCCACTCCGCAATCGCCTGCAACCACAGGCTCACCGCAGGTGGCACCAGCGCCGTGACGTTAACCTGATGCTGTTCAATCAGCGGGAAACACAGGGTAGCGCTAGGGTCGGCCGCCAGCACGACGGTGCCGCCGGCCAGGAACACACCCAGCGCGCCTGGCGAACTCATGGCGTAGTTATGCGCCGCCGGGATTGCGCATAAATAACGCGTTTCCCCGGTGAAGCGGCAAATCTCATTGCTGCGACGCACGCTGTAGTAGTAATCGTTATGAGTGCGAGGAATCAGCTTTGGCGTCCCGGTCGTCCCGCCGGAAAGCTGGAAGTACGCCACCTCATCAGCGGGCGACGGTGTAGCCGTAAAATCAGTCGCAGGTTGGCTTATCGCCGTTTGCAGATTGTGTTCACCTTCGTCGTTGTGCAGTTGCACCACGCGCACTGAATTGTGTTCGGCCACAAAAGCGTTTAGAAAATCGTCCCCGCTAAACAGCGTATGCTGGCGATCGGCAATCAGCAGCGCCGGTTCAATCTGTTTGGCATAGGCGTTGAGTTCGTTACGCTGATGGCTGAACAGGGCCAACACCGGAGCTACGCCCAGCTTGAGTAACGCAAAGAAGGTGATATACAGCTCAGCCACATTGCCCAGTTGTACCAGCGCGGTTTCACCGGGTTTAATCCCTTGGCGACGCAAACTGCAGGCTAGATTGTTAGCGGCCTGATTCAGCTGGCGATAGCTCAGATGGCGTTCACCATCAATAACCGCCGTATGGTCGCTGTCGGCGTGACGGGTCAGAATGTCGGTCAGCGGCAAATCCTGCCAGTAACCTTTTTCACGATACCTGCGGGCAAACTCTTCCGGCCAGCGGGTGAATGGAATACTCATTATTGCTCCTTAAAACCAGTCCACAAGGCTCTTAATGCAGTCCAAAAACATTCAACATCGTGGAGAGCTTGGCCCCCGTTTCACGCCATTCCGCAACCGGGGAAGAGGCTGGAACAATTCCTGCTCCGGCAAAAAAACGCACCTGATTGCGCAGCAGCTTCGCACAGCGGATCGTCACTACCCACTCACCGTTACCTTCGGCATCACACCAGCCGACAATACCGCCGAACAGTTCGCGATCGAACGGCTCCAGCTCGGCGATAAGTTTGCGCGCAACCTGATGTGGGAAGCCGCTCAGCGCAGGCGTCGGGTGCAGCAGGCACGCCAGCGTCAGGGCGTTTTCCTGCGCGTTGGCTTTACCTTCAAACGGCGTGCCGAGGTGCCAGAGCGTCGGCGTAGTAACCAGCTGCGGAGAAGAAGGCAGTTGCAGTTCACGGCTGCGATCGCGCAATATCGTTTTCATAGCTTGCGTCACCAGTTCGTGCTCATGGCGGTCCTTCTCAGATGCCAGCAGGCGGATCCCTGCTTCGCGATCCAGCACATCATCAGGCTGACGACGTGCAGAGCCCGCCAGCGGCAGAGAACTGAAACGCTCGCCTTCTTTGCGCAGAAGCAATTCCGGGCTGGCACCAATCAATACGCCGCCGTCTTCAATCGGCACATGGAAGTTGTAGCTCGCTGGATTTTGCGCCACCAGACGCTCCAGCAGCGCACCGCTGTCAATGTTGGCATCGGTGGTGATATCGATCAGGCGTGACAACACCACTTTGTCGACTTCCGGAGTAGACGTCAGCGCAGCCGCCCGGGCGACCATATCTTCAAAAAAGTCCTGTTCCGGGATCGATTTACGTTCCACGACGTTCAGCGACTGATGCGCGGTAAAGTAACGTGATGATTGCTGCTTCGCCGTACGAGAAAAGCTCTGCCACGATTGGGGAATAAACAGCGATGATGGCTGGCGGGTATCAAAGGGAATCGCCCCGACCATGACAGGATTCGCGATACCCTGTGATTTGGCATCAGCAAACAGTGCGTTCATTTTTTGTTGGAAAGGGCTGTCTGGCGAATCGCCATCAATTGCCGGTTCCGCATAGCGGGCGAAGCATCCTGACGTCGTAAAACTACGGTACGGCGACATAAAGAAAAAACTGTCGGGAGCGAGCGTCGGCATAGTCTGCGTTTTTTCCTCGGCCAGTGACGTATCCATATCATCCTCCAAAAATGATAAAGGCTCTAATAATGATTATCATTTATATTTTCGGTCGCTAACCTAAAAGTAAAGCGGCGGTATGTCAACTCTTGTGGTAGCACAATGTGCGACTTTGGCTTGCATCCTTGCTCGCTAACAATGAAAATGAGAAGCATTACTTATACTGATAACAGGAAGCTGATTCGTGAGTCTCCCCTCTTTTTGCCGCACCGTGCTCTTACTGGCAGGTTTATCTCTTTCAGGAATTTCTTCAGGTCACGCCGCCGACTGGCCGCGTCAGGTTACTGACAGCCGCGGCACGCATACGCTGGAGCATAAACCGCAGCGAATTGTCTCCACCAGCGTGACCCTCACCGGTTCGCTGCTGGCGATTGATGCCCCGGTCATCGCCAGCGGTGCCACTACGCCGAACAATCGCATCGGCGATGCGCAGGGCTTTTTACGCCAGTGGAGCGAAGTGGCAAAAGAACGCAAACTGAGCCGCCTGTATATCGGCGAACCGAGCGCCGAGGCCGTCGCAGCTCAAATGCCGGATTTGATTCTGGTAAGCGCCACCGGGGGCGATTCTGCCCTCGCGCTGTACGATCAGCTGTCCACCATTGCGCCAACGCTCATCATTAATTACGACGATAAAAGCTGGCAGTCGCTGCTGACCCAGTTAGGTGAAATTACCGGTCAGGAGCAACAGGCTGCTGCGCGTATTGCCGAGTTTGATAAGCAACTACAGGCAGTTAAGCAACGTATTACCCTGCCACCACAGCCGGTCAGCGCGCTGGTATATACCGCCGCAGCGCACAGCGCCAACCTGTGGACGCCTGAGTCAGCGCAAGGCAAGCTGATGGAGCAGTTAGGGTTCACGCTGGCAACGCTGCCTGCCAACTTGCATACCAGCCAGAGTCAGGGCAAACGCCACGATATCATCCAGCTTGGCGGTGAGAACCTGGCGGCAGGCCTGAACGGCGAAGCGCTGTTCCTGTTTGCTGGCGACAGCAAAGATGCCGATGCTATTTATGCCAATCCGCTGCTGGCGCATCTGCCGGCCGTGCAGAACAAACGCGTTTACGCCCTGGGAACGGAAACCTTCCGTCTCGACTACTACAGCGCAACGCTGCTGCTGCAACGTCTTTCGGCTCTCTTTTAATCATCAGCGCCGGATGCGGCTAACGCCTTATCCGGCATTAACAGGTGTTTGCCGGAATCGGCGTACTTCCCTCAGCAACAGCAGCAATAGCAGACCAACAATCACCAACCCGAATCCACTCACACTTGCCGAAGCGACCGGCGTCATCATCGCACCCAGCCCGCCAAGCAGCGCCGCGCCAATCGCATCGCCGGTCACGTTCTGCGCAGTCCACAAACCGTTAATTCGCCCGAGCATCGCTTCCGGCGTCTGCGTCTGTAACAGGGTGTATTGCAACAACGAGCTGACCGCACTCAGCCAGCCAAACAGCGCCAGGCAAACAACCCCAAGCTCCCAGACTGGCATCAACCCAAACAGTCCGATAGCCAGGAACGACGCCACGGTCGATGCCAGCATGATCAGTCCCGGGCGAACGCTGTGCGCCAGTTGCCCGCTGGTCAATGCGCCCACTGCTGCGCCAAGAGGAATGGCCGCATACAGCAGACCAATTTGCGCGCTCGACATTTGCCAGTTAATCGCCAGCGCCGGATACAGCACGCGCACGGCGCTCGCCATGGTCAACAGACCGCCGAGCAGCGCAATGCCTCCAATCAGCGGGCTGACAAGCAGAAAGCGAAATGCTGCCAGCAGCGATTTCAACGGATGCTCGCGCGGCTGCGGCGGAGGCGGCAACGCGGGAAGGCTCAGCAACGGCAGTAAAGTAATGAAGGTCCCCGCCGCCGCCAGCCCGTAGTTCCAGGCCACGCCACCGGTCGCGAGCAACACCCCGCCAAGCATTGGCGAAATGACCGACCCCAGACGCACCGTCAGCATGGTAATCGCCCCGGCCTGCATCAGATTCTCCCGCCCAACCAGCGCCGGCGTCGCCGCCAGCAAAGCGGTTACACCCAGTGAGGCAAAGAAACCGTCCCATAAGCCAAGCAGATAAATTGCCAGTAACGACGGTTCGGGAAGTAACGCATTCAAACACAGGCCAATAAAGCCAATGCCACAGGTACCACGCGCCAGCAGGATCACTTTTTTACGCTCATAGCGGTCGGCCAGCACACCGCCCACCATCAGGCCAATAAACATTGCACTGCCGGTCAGCGTCACCGACAAACCGACCTGCCAGGTCGACTGGGTCATCATCTGGATTTGAACCGGAACCGCGACGCCGAGTAGCCCCAGAGAGACAATGGAAATAAAACGGGCGAGGAAGACTGCACGAAATGCAGGGTGGGTCTTTAACAGGCTGAGATTGAGCAGCCATGATTGTCGATTCATTACAGAGCCTTACCAGGTACTTTTTCAATATCCATTCGATGGCTGCACATGCTAACATATCCAAATAAGATCGATAACGATAATTACTATCATTATCAGGGAAGTTGATATGTCATGCTCTGTTTCCGCGACACGCGCCTTCGCCGTGCCCGGACTATTGTTATTACTTGTTCTGACCACGGTATTAAGTCTGGTTATTGGCGCCAAGTCGCTACCTGCCTCCGTGGTGCTGGATGCGCTCACCGGCAGTTGTCAAAGCGCTGATTGCACCATCGTGCTTGACGCGCGACTCCCACGCACGCTGGCGGGGCTGCTCGCCGGTGGTGCGCTGGGCCTGGCTGGCGCATTAATGCAAACGCTCACTCGTAACCCTCTAGCCGATCCCGGCATTCTGGGCGTCAACTCCGGTGCCAGCTTCGCTATTGTGCTGGGCGCCGCGCTGTTCGGCTTTTCCTCTGCGCAAGAGCAACTGCTGATGGCCTTTTGCGGTGCGCTGGCTGCGTCACTGATCGTAGCTTTTACCGGTAGTCAGGGCGGTGGGCAGTTAAGCCCGGTACGTTTGACGCTGGCGGGCGTTGCCCTGGGCGCGGTGCTGGAAGGATTATCCACCGGCATCGCCCTGCTCAACCCGGACGTTTACGATCAGTTGCGTTTCTGGCAAGCTGGCTCACTGGATATCCGCAGCCTGCAAACGCTGAAGGTTGTATTGGTACCAGTACTGATTGCCGCGGCTGTCGCACTGTTCCTCAGTCGCGCCCTGAATAGCCTGAGCCTCGGGAGCGACACAGCTACCGCGCTTGGTAGTAAAGTCGCTCGCACACAGTTTATTGGCCTGCTGGTGATTACCGTACTGTGCGGCAGCGCGACCGCGATTGTCGGTCCTATCGCCTTTATCGGCCTGATGATACCTCACATGGCGCGCTGGCTGGTGGGGGCGGATCACCGCTGGTCACTGCCCGTCACCCTGCTGGCAACCCCTTCTCTGTTACTGATTGCCGATATCATCGGTCGCCTGATTGTTCCCGGCGAGCTGCGCGTGTCGGTGGTCAGCGCTTTCATCGGCGCGCCGGTGCTTATCTTTCTGGTACGCCGTAAATCGCGCGGGGGTGGCGCATGATGCACCTCTCCCGCCGCCTGATAATCAGCAGCCTGCTGCTGGTTGCAGGTTGTCTCGTCATTGGTTTATGGAGCCTGCGTAGCGGCGTTGTTACGCTGGAAACCCAGCAAATTATTGCCGCCCTGCTCGGCGATGCGCCGCGCAGTATTACCCTGGTGGTGACCGAATGGCGTTTGCCACGCGTGCTCATGGCGCTATTGATTGGCGCAGCGCTCGGCGTGAGCGGCGCAATATTCCAGTCGCTGATGCGTAACCCGCTGGGTAGCCCGGATGTGATGGGCTTTAATACCGGTGCCTGGAGCGGTGTGCTGGTGGCAATGGTGCTGTTCGGACAGCATCTTACCGCGATCGCGCTGGCGGCCATGCTCGGTGGGATCCTGACTTCTCTGGTGGTCTGGGCGCTCGCCTGGCGCAATGGGATCGACACCTTCCGGCTAATTATTATTGGTATCGGCATACGCGCCATGCTGGTGGCGTTCAACACCTGGCTACTGCTGAAAGCATCATTAGAAACCGCGCTAACGGCTGGACTGTGGAACGCTGGATCGCTCAATGGCCTGACCTGGGCCAAAACCTGGCCGTCTGCCCCGCTGATTATCATCATGCTGGTATGCGCCACATTGCTGGTACGCCGGATGCGCTTACTGGAAATGGGTGATGACAGCGCCTGTGCGCTTGGTGTCAGCGTTGAGCGCTCGCGTCTGATGATGATGCTGGTTGCGGTTGTACTGACCGCTGCCGCCACCGCGCTGGCGGGTCCTATCTCGTTTATTGCCCTTGTCGCGCCGCATATCGCGCGACGTATAAGCGGCACATCGCGCTGGGGATTAACCCTGTCAGCGCTGTGCGGCGCGTTGCTGCTGTTGATGGCGGATTTATGCGCCCAACAGCTGTTTATGCCTTATCAGCTTCCGGTGGGCGTTGTCACCGTAAGCCTCGGCGGTATTTATCTTATCGTCTTGTTAATTCAGGAGTCCCGCAAAAAATGACCGAATCAGTAGCCCGTTTGCGTGGCGACCAGTTAACGCTGGGTTATGGCAAGTTTACCGTGGCGGAAAACCTCAATGTGTCGATTCCCGACGGTCACTTCACCGCGATTATCGGGCCAAATGGCTGCGGGAAATCGACATTGCTGCGCACGCTTAGTCGCCTGATGACGCCCGCGAACGGCAAGGTCTGGCTCGACGGCGAACATATTCAACACTATGCCAGCAAGGAAGTCGCCCGAAGAATAGGTTTGCTGGCGCAAAACGCCACCACGCCGGGAGATATTACGGTACAGGAGCTGGTTGCCCGCGGGCGCTATCCGCACCAGCCGCTGTTTACCCGCTGGCGGCAAGAGGATGAAATTGCAGTCTCAAACGCCATGCAGGCGACGGGTATCACCCACCTGGCATCACAAAGTGTGGATACCCTTTCCGGCGGACAACGTCAACGTGCATGGATTGCGATGGTGCTGGCGCAGGAAACGTCGATTATGCTGCTTGATGAACCCACCACCTGGCTGGATATCAGTCATCAGATCGATCTGCTGGAACTGCTGAGTGAGTTAAACCGGGAAAAAGGCTACACGCTGGCCGCCGTTTTGCACGACCTGAATCAGGCCTGTCGCTATGCGACGCATCTGATTGCGCTGCGAGATGGAAAAATTATTGCCGAGGGTGCACCGAAGGAGATCGTCACCGCGCAGCTTATTGAAAAAATCTATGGACTGCGCTGTATGATTATCGACGATCCAGTTGCCGGAACGCCGTTAGTAGTGCCGCTTGGACGCAGCAAATAACACGCGTTATCGTAAGGCGGCTGGCTTGCCGCCATACGATAATTCATCACACCAGTTGCTGATCAATAAACGTCATTTTTTGCTTACGCGACACCATGGCATAGTTCAGCAGAACGCCACCACACGCCACCATTCCACCCAGTAATGCGGCCAGAATAACGATCATTGATTTAGCCGGGCCATCTTTTTTCACCGGCAGCGAAGGCGTAAGTTGATATTTAAACGGTGTGAATTTTACGTCGCTCACATTCATCGCTAACAGTTGCTCAACGTGATACTGCCGATTACGTAATTCACCGTTAATTTCAGCAACATCCGTTACTGATTTTTCTATTTCTAATTTACGTTCGATGCCGTCAGCACCCAGTGAAATAGAGAAATCGGGATCATCCTTCACCGCCTGGCCATTACTGTAGACCGGCTTTTTAATCCCGGCGGCATTGGCAATCTCCAGCGAGTAGTTCAGTCGCTGGATATTTGCTTCCAGTTGGTTCTTGAGCCTGACGCGATCCATCTCCAGCCTTTCTTTTTCGAAGCTGGTTTTGATGGACAGTTTATTGCGAATATCTTCCAGCGTTTCTTTCACTACAATATCAGAAATATACTGGATATATCCCTTCAGCACAGACTGAGCTTCTTCGGCCTGAGGTGCGGTAAAACTCAGCGTCCATGAGGTATACAGCGAAGTTTCGTTCTTCTTACCCAGGTTAGTATCAACCGCTTTCATTTTCTCACTAAGCCTGACAATTGCCTGATGCAACTCCATTTCGTCGATATCAGCGCCTTTCAATTGATCCATCACGTAAGGTGAAGAGCGCAGATATTCTTCTAACAATGAAGGCGACTGGAATTTTTTGATAAACAGGTTAAACACATCACCACGGCTAACGCTAATATCCATATCCAGCACGCGCAATTTGGTCAACGTATTCTCGAGACTCTGCCACTGAACCGGTTCTGCGGGGGTCACGATTGCCTGACTGGTCCATTTTTGCGGAAGCAGGAAAGATACCAGAATACCCACACAAGCAAAGGCGAAAACGGTCGCGATAATTTTCGTTCTTGCTCGCCATAAGATTTCGATTAGGTTCACTAAATCGATTTCATTTGCGTTTGCCGATGGCTGAGGATAGCCAGTAAATTCCGAAACGTTATCTTGCTTAATATTTAATGATGACATGTTGCGTGACCTGAAAACTTTCCCAAAAGAAAAACATTTCTGTGGGGAGAGTCTACCAGCTAGTCAGAATAATCCGAAACACTCTTTGTGCTGGAAGCCCTACCAAAAATTATATTAGGAATTTATTCACCCCTTTAATCGCCCTCTGTCCCCAAGAAGATCAACTCCATAACATATCATTTACATTATGGAGTTATTCGATCGTTCCGATAACGAAATAAGTCTGGTTATACCGATTTATTGATCAGGGTGTTTATGATTGGCCCTATCACCTCAAACGAGGCGGGGGAAATAATATCAACATGCGCGCAGTCGTGGCGGTAAACATCCAGACTGGATATCCACGGGGCCCAGCTACGTTCAGGGCTGACACCCGGCACTAAGGTACGCTCAGCAACGAACAGCGTGGCGTGGCCTGCAAACGGCACGCTGTGTGCCGTCGTGAGCAGGCGAACCGCATCGGCATAGTTGCCTTCGATAGCGTTAAATAAGGCCTCTGACGCATTCCCCTGCTGCGTCGCCAGAAAGGCTTCGCGTTCACGCTCGATCTCCGCCAGCACCGCTGGATCCAACCCATTGGCCTCTTTTTCTTGCCAGTTTTGCGTCTCTGGCGGCCAGGTATCCAACAGACCGAGGAATGCAACCGACTCTCCTCTGGCATGTAAGCGCGCGGCGATCCCCTGAGCCAGCGTGCCGCCCAGCGAATAACCTAATAAATAGTAAGGTCCGTGAGGTTGTTGACTGAGCAGCGTTGCCAGGTGATGTTCGCATACCGAGTCGAGATTTTCCGCCGTCTGCATCGGGCCATCCGGTCGTGGCGACTGAATACCCATAATCGACCACTGAGGGCTGAGATAGCGCGACAGCACGCTAAACTGCCAGGCAAAACCCGACGCCGGATGGAAGCAGAACAACGTTGGGCCGTAACTTTCACGCAGTGGCAATAGCGTCTCAAATCCCAGACGCTGCGACTGTTCATCATCATTGCTCTCCAGCAATGCGCTCAGTTGTTCCACGGTGGAAGCCACCATAATCTGCCCGGGCGTCACCTGACGCTCAAAAATGCGGCTCAACTGCGCTGCCAGCTTCATCGCCAGCAGCGAATGCCCACCAAGCGCAAAGAAATCAGCCTCTACATCATTCACCTCACAATCCAGCAAGGCCGCAAAAGACTGCGCGATGGTGGTCTCAGTCCCTGTTCGCGGTGCGCGCCCGGAAACACGCGACATCAACTGCGGCATCGGTAGCGCTTTACGATCCAGTTTGCCGTTCGCGCTAAGCGGCAGCTCCGCCAGTTGTAACAATACCGTCGGTACCATGTGCGCAGGCAGTTTTTCGCGCAGACGTTCCCGCAACACAGTCGTATCCAGCGGCAAACCCGATTGCGACACCAGATACCCCACCAGTTGGCGCGCATCGCCGCCTGTCGCCGCAGCCTGGTTGAATACGCAGGCATGGGCAACGGCATGCTCGACATCAGGCAACTGCTGCATCACCCGGTCAATCTCGCCGAGCTCAATGCGCTGTCCACGAATTTTAAGCTGGTCATCGCTGCGCCCGAGGTATTCCACCGCGCCATTTTCCAGCCAGCGCGCCACATCTCCGGTACGGTACATACGTTCACCGACGTTAAACGGATCGGCGATAAAGCGGCTCGCCGTCAGATCCGGACGCCCCAGATAGCCTTGCGCCAGTTGGATCCCCGTCAGATACAGGTCCCCCGCTACGCCGAAAGGCACCGGGCGCATCATGGCATCCAGAATGCGTAAACCGGTATTCCAAACCGGATAGCCAATCGGCACGCTGTTGCCGGTTACGGCAGCGAGATCTTCTCCCCAGGCCGGATACCAGCTCACATCGACCGCAGCTTCCGTTGGTCCGTACAAATTGTGCAGTGGCGCATGAGTCAACTGCTCCCACTCACGGCATAAATCGGCTGGCAAGGCTTCGCCGCTGCAAAATACCCGTTTCAGAGAGGCACAACTCTCCCGCGCGGTTTCCGGCGTCAGTGAAGCGACAAAAGCGGCCAACATAGAGGGGACAAAGTGCGTGGTCGTCACCCCATAACGGGCAAAGAACTGCTGCATCACCAGCGGATCGCGGTGCGCTTCAGGTTCTGCCATGACCAGTTTTGCCCCGGCAATAAACGGCCAGAAAAACTCCCATACCGAGACGTCAAAACTGCATGGCGTTTTTTGCGCCACCACATCATCTGCGGTCAGCGGATAGTGATTTTGCATCCACAGCAGACGGTTAACGATGGCGGTTTGCCCAACCATCACCCCTTTTGGTCTACCGGTAGAACCGGAAGTAAAAATGATATAGGCCGTATGATTGGGTTGAGATAGCGCCAACGGAGCAGCATCTTCTGCTGGCAGCGGCGAGTCATAGCACAGACTTTCCAGCCCTGGGATATCGCTAAAACGCGCCAGTTGCTCTTCAGTCGCTATCAACAATTTTGGCTTCGCGTCTTCGAGCATCATCCGCAGGCGATCGTCCGGGTATCCGGTATCCAACGGCAGCCAGGCAGCTCCGGCTTCCACAATACCGTGCAGCGCCAGCGTCAGGAACACAGAACGCGGTAATGCCACAGCTACGCTGTCGCCAGGACGGACGCCGCGTTCGCGCAGAAGGCTCGCCAGCGCCACGACCTGCTGGCGCATTTCGCGATAGCTAAACTGATAACGGGCATCGGCCAGCGCCGGGGCATCCGGCGTTTTATCGGCCTGCTGTGTCACCAGTGCGCTAAGCGTAGTGAACGGGATCTCCACGGTCGTGTCGTTAATCTTCGCCAGCCGCTCATGTTCTGTAGGCAACAGCATCCCGGCGTCGCCGCAGCATAGCGACGGATTGTCAGCAAACTGCTCGATAAGCCCGATTAAACGCGAGGCATGCTGCGCCAGCGTTTCTGCATCGTAGCGCTGTTTATTGGCCAGGATTTCAATACTCAGCCCGCCGTTTTCATCCGGGAACAACGCCAGTTCAAGATCGTTCACCGGTCCTGTCGCCAGCGTATGAGTTTGCGCCTGAACGCCGGGAATATTCAGATGATAGTCGAATATTTTCACATTCAGCACCGGGCCAAACAGCGGCTCTGCACCGGCTGCACGCCCGCTGTCGCGAACGATTTGTTCGGCATCATAACGTTGATGCCGACGCATTTTCTTCAACTGTCCGGCCAGTCGTTGTGCAAGCGCAGGCAAGCTTTCTGCCGCATCCAGCCTCACACCAAATGGCAGTACATTTAAAACAGGTCCAGTGGACGTCAACGCTGCCGAGCCCATGCGCCGCATAAAGATAAACCCGGCGGCATAATCCATTCGGCTGCATAAACGTCCCAGCCACAATGCCACCAGCGCGAGGGCCAGATCCGCACGCTGAACGTCAGGCATGCGTGCCGCAAGTCGGCGAAACGCTCCTTCAGGCGCGGTTAACTTCATGCGAATAATATCCGCGCTGGCCGAGCGTCCCGGCAACGGATTGTTCGACAGCGAAGCAGGAGGTGGGAGTTGCTTTCGCTGATCGCGCCAGAAGGCGCCGTCGCCTTGCCAGGCATCACTTTGACGGTACTGTTGATACTCTTCCACCACCTCGGCGAACGGCGTAAAAGGCGAGTCTGGCGTAGACTCGCCATCTAGCCATGCGCGATAGATTGCGGCTATCTGGCGGGTAATGGCCGGGAAGCTGAAGCCATCGACCAGCAAATGATGGTAACGCTGATACCAATACCAACGTTTATCTCCCACCTGTATAAGCTGGTGAAAAACCAGCGGCTTATTGCCGTCAGCACGTATGTCCTGCTGCAGGTCTGCCTGCATCAACGCACGCGCCGCCTCATGTGGGTTGGATTTTTCGCGCAGATCGATGATTTCGGGTTGCGCAAAAGTGAGCGCAGGATCCACCCATTGCCAGACCTCGCCGTTATCTTCGCTAAACTGCATTCGCAAGGTATCGGCTTGCTCCAGGCCCGCCACAACCGCTTTCGCCAGCAACAACGCGTCCAGTTCGCCGGTTAATTCTACGTAGTGCGCCACGCTCCACGCCGAGGGCAATGTGGAGAGTTTTTCCGCCATCCAGATCCCCGGCTGAGCCGCCACTAACGGTAAACGCTGAGTCATGGAGCCTCCTGCACATCGACATAGTTCGCGGGCGTCAGCGTGGTCCAGTTTGCATCCAGCCATTGCTGGCAGGCTTCCTGGGATTGGGGTTCGCAAGCAATTTGCCAACCAGCAGGAAGTGAACACTGCTGCGGCCAAAGGCTAAACTGACGTTGGGGATTTTGCAGAATGTAAAACTGGCCCTGCGGATTATCGAAGGGGTTACTGAATTCCATACTCAACTCCTGTCGTGGAACGTCGTCCGGTTAAATCGTGTCGGTAAGCGGTTGCCAGAGCGTCATTAGCCCTTGCATCAGACCGCCGCGCCAACAAAGCGCATCGTGTCCACCATCAACCTGACGCCAGAAAATAGACTGTAGTGCAGAAGGTAACTGGGCATATAACGCCTGATTAGCGCGATAAATAATGGGCTCGCGGATCCCCGCTTCCAGTACAATACGCAGTCCCTGAGCGCTGATGGTCCCGGTCTTCAGTTGCTCGACGATCACTCCGTCCTGACCACCACCACGATGCGGCCACCAGTAAGAGCCCGACTGGCTAAGAACACAGCCAAAGCGCGCGGGCCAGTTCAGCCCGGCATACAGCGATGACAACCCGCCAAAACTTTGTCCGGCGACCACAGTACGCTGCGGATCGTCACTGAATGCGGTCGTCGTCTTCACCAGCGGCAACAGCTCCTCTTGTACCGCCAACCAAAAATCCGCGTTACACGGCAGTTCGCGGCTACGGTGAGCCGTGTCGATGGCATCAATCAGGAGATAAACGGCAGGAGGAAGGTGTCCACGATGCGTAAGTGAAGTTAGCGCAGGCCAGACCGGCATACTCTGTGCCCAAAACTGCCCATCCAGCAGGATAGCCAGCGGACGAGATTCCGCTTGGGCCTCTCCGGTGGTAAATACCCATACGCGACGCGTATTACCGAGCCTGGCGCTACGCCATTGCAGGCAAACTGCGGGTGAATCGGGGTTTTCAGGTCGATCCCATCCGGGCTGTACGGGCGCCTCCGGCATTTCCAGCGCAGACACCGCATGACCGCGACCGCCCTGCCAGCTCTGCGGATTAAGGGGATCGGCAATGGCCTGCGGCAGCAATTGCCGCCAGCCTTCACGCAGTACGCTTCGGTCAGGCGCTGCGCCCACCGCCAGCGAGGAAAAGATATCGTTTCGTGTTGTCGGGATAAAACAGTAGCTGCCGCGCCAGTTGGCGCTGAGAGAAACACGCCAGCACCAAACATTTGTTCCATCAATGCGTTGCATCGACTGAGGGGTAGCGTTTTGATGATGATCGGTGACGCCAGTGATATAGACCCACACGCGATGAATGGCTGACTCTTTCTCCGTTCCCTGCGGGTCACGCCACCAGAAGGTTACCCGATAATTTCCGTTGTCTTCACGCTCCCACTCCGGGCCTTTTTTTGACTGCCACCACGCCTCGCTTCCCATCTTTAACGTCGTCACCGCCATAACCCCATGTTTATTGTGAAATTTTATGATCTAGCGTGAAATATATTGATAATATTATTGATAACTATTTGCATTTGCAATAGCGTATTGTCGCGCTGTGGGAAGCGCGCACAGTTTTTCACCACTTATAAACCGACCTGGCGCTGCGTACTTTTTCTGGAATGGATAGTTTACGCAGATGCGGGCGACATCAGACCAAATGCCGCACCGAGGCACATTGGTACTCGTGGCTAAAAGAACAGCAGGACATACAATGAACAACAAGATTCATTCACTGGCCTTATTGGTCAATTTAGGGATTTACGGGGTAGCCCTGCCAGCAATGGCAGAAGATCAAACCGATAGCGTAGCTGTCTCTCATGAAGACACCATCGTCGTTACCGCCGCCCAGCAGAACCTACAGGCGCCGGGCGTGTCAACCATTACCGCTGATGAAATTCGTAAGAACCCTCCCGCTCGCGATGTGTCGGAAATCATCCGTACCATGCCTGGCGTTAACCTGACCGGTAACTCAACCAGCGGTCAGCGCGGCAACAACCGCCAGATCGATATTCGCGGCATGGGGCCAGAAAACACCCTGATTTTGATCGACGGTAAACCGGTTACCAGCCGTAACTCCGTACGCCAGGGCTGGCGCGGCGAGCGTGATACCCGCGGCGATACCGCCTGGGTTCCACCGGAAATGATTGAGCGTATTGAAGTGCTGCGCGGTCCTGCCGCGGCACGCTATGGCAATGGCGCAGCTGGCGGCGTGGTGAATATCATCACCAAAAAAGGCAGCAATGAATGGCACGGTTCCTGGGATACCTATTTCAACGCCCCGGAACACAAAGACGAAGGATCGACCAAGCGCACCAACTTTAGCCTGAATGGTCCAATGGGTGGGGATTTCAGCTTCCGCCTGTACGGTAATCTCGATAAAACCCAGGCCGACGCATGGGACATCAACCAGGGTCATCAGTCAGAACGTACCGGCACATATTCAAATACCTTACCAGCCGGTCGTGAAGGGGTGATCAACAAAGACATTAACGGTGTGGTTCGCTGGGATTTCGCCCCACTCCAGTCACTGGAGCTGGAAGCCGGTTATAGCCGTCAGGGCAACCTGTATGCGGGCGACACTCAAAACACTAACACCAACCAACTGGTGAAAGATAACTACGGGAAAGAGACCAACCGTCTTTACCGTCAGAACTATTCTCTGACCTGGAATGGCGGCTGGGATAACGGCGTCACCACCAGCAACTGGGTACAGTACGAACATACACGTAACTCCCGTACGCCTGAAGGTCTGGCGGGCGGTACTGAGGGTATCTTCGACCCGAATGCGTCACAAAAATATCTCGATGCCGACCTGAGTGACGTCATGCTGCACAGTGAAGTCAGCATTCCGTTAGATCTGCTGGTCAACCAAAACCTGACGCTTGGTACCGAATGGAACCAGCAACGCATGAAGGACATGTTGTCCAATTCACAGACCTTTATGGGCGGTGATATTCCAGGTTCGAGCAGTACCAACCGTAGCCCATACTCAGACGCAGAGATTTTCTCTCTGTTTGCTGAAAACAACATGGAACTGACCGACAGCACCATGTTGACGCCGGGTCTGCGTTTCGACCACCACAGCATCGTTGGCGACAATTGGAGCCCATCTCTGAACCTGTCCCAGGGTCTGGGTGATGACTTCACGCTGAAGATGGGGATTGCGCGAGCCTATAAAGCACCAAGCCTGTACCAGCTCAACCCGAACTACATTCTGTACAGCAAAGGCCAGGGTTGCTACGCCACCGGTTCCGCGACGGGCATTGGTTGCTACATGATGGGCAACGATGACCTGAAGGCCGAAACCAGTATCAACAAAGAGATTGGTCTTGAGTTCAAACGTGACGGCTGGCTGGCCGGGGTAACCTGGTTCCGTAACGATTACCGCAACAAGATTGAAGCGGGTACGGTACCGTTCGACAGAACGTCTATCACCAGCAAAGGGAAGACGACTTACACTGATATCTATCAGTGGGAAAACATTCCTAAAGCAGTGGTTGAGGGTCTGGAGGGTACGTTGAACGTACCGGTTAGCGAAACCGTTAACTGGACCAACAACATTACCTACATGCTGCAAAGTAAGAATAAAGAGACCGGCGAGCGCTTGTCGATTATTCCTGAATACACGCTGAACTCAACGCTGAGCTGGCAGGCGCGTGAAGATTTATCGCTGCAGTCAACCTTCACCTGGTACGGTAAACAGCAGCCGAAGAAATACGATTACCAGGGTAAACCGGTAACCGGTAGTTCGGCGAGTGAAGTCAGCCCGTACAGCATCGTCGGCCTGAGCGCGACCTGGGATGTGACGAAAAATGTCAGCCTGACTGGCGGCGTGGATAACGTCTTCGACAAACGTCTGTGGCGTGAAGGCAATGCCCAGACCACGGGCGATATTGTAACCGGGAACTATATGGCGGGCGCTGGCGCGCACACCTATAACGAACCGGGCCGGACGTGGTTCATGAGCGTTAATACGCACTTCTGATAACGTTTCTCCCTCTCCTCGCTACGGGGAGAGGGAAACAATAACGACGATGCACACAACGCACACAACGCTCACTTTCGCAGACCACACGCTGCACATTATCGAGTTCGATCCCGACACCTTCCAAGAGCACGACCTGTTCTGGCTCCCCCACCATACTCAGCTTCAATCCTGTGGACGTAAGCGTAAAGCTGAGCACTTAGCGGGGCGTATTGCCGCAGTACATGCATTACGTGAATACGGTATCAAAACTGTGCCTGGCATCGGCGGGCAGCGACAACCGCTGTGGCCACAAAAGTTGTTTGGCAGCATCAGCCACAGTACGTCAACTGCGCTGGTGGTGGTATCGACGCATCCCGTCGGACTGGATATAGAAGCTATTTTTACGCCACAAACCGCAGTTGAGCTGACTGGCGGTATTATCGATAACTGTGAACAACGGCTTTTACAGTTCAGTTTGGTTCCCTTTCCGCTCGCCTTAACCTTGGCGTTTTCCGCCAAAGAGAGCGTGTATAAAACATTTTCCGCGCAGGCATCGGAGCTGCCGGGATTTGCCAGCGCCAAAATAGTTGCACTCACAGCGACACACTTAACGGTGCAAATCACCCCGTCATTTTCGCAAAACCTCGCCGGGCAGGAAGTTAATGTTCGCTGGTTTCAGCATGATGAAAACATCATTACTCTGTGTGAAGCGACTTTGTAACAAAGTCCGCCATTGACCGGCGTTGCCGCCCGTGTTCATCAAAGTTCTCCGCAGCCAGCCAGCGCTGTAACACGGCGTCACACTGGGGCCATTCGCCGTCAATCATCGATAACCAGTCGCTGTCGCGATTGCGGCCCTTACGCACAATCTTCTGGCGAAAGCGTCCTTCGAAGATAAACCCAAGGCGCTCCGCTGCCCGTCGAGAAGCGGTGTTCAAAGAATCGCATTTCCACTCCACGCGACGATAACCCAACGCAAACGCCTGGCGCAGCAGCAGCCAGATGCTTTCGGTACCAAGTACCGTATTTTTCATGCGCGGTGACCAGGTCACATGACCAATTTCGACCGAACCGTGCTCGCGTTCGATCGCCATAAAACACACCAGTCCGACGGCACGTCCGAAACGCTGCTCAATGACGGCATAGGGAACCAGAGAGGCATCAGTGGATTTCCCCTCAACCCAACAAGCTGCAGCCTCAACGCTTGTGGGGCGAGAGCTTGCAAGCCAGGTCCAGTCGCGATCGTCCGGTGCCTGCGCGTAGGCATCAAACAGATCGGCGGCATGGCTGTCGGCATCCAGAGGAACCAGTCGACAATATTGACCGACAAGCGTTTCCCGTGGCAGTGCGGCAGCGCCATTCCAGTCCGGCACAACATCGCCGACGGTCTGCCCATAAAGATTTATTTCCGGCACGATTCAACCCCAGTTGCGAAGTAAAAAATAGTTATAACACCAGCTATTTCACCTTCAAAGCGTCACCAGGGAATATCTGACAACGAACAGAAAATCAGCCGCCCTTCTATACTGATTAAAAATCAACGCTGAAGAGAGTCTTATGCCACTTCCCGATTTTCATGTTTCTGACCCTTTCACGTTAGGCATTGAACTGGAAATGCAGGTGGTCAATCCTCCGGGCTACGACCTGAGCCAGGATTCTTCCCGGCTGATTGACGCCGTAAAGCCGCTGCTTACCGCCGGAGAAGTCAAGCACGATATCACGGAAAGTATGCTGGAGATGGCGACCGGAGTTTGTCGTAATATCGACCAGGCGAGTGCTGAATTATCCGCCATGCAGCAGATAATCACGCGGGTTGCTGCAGAGCAGCACCTCGCCATTTGTGGCGGTGGTACGCATCCATTTCAAAAATGGCAACGTCAGGAAGTCTGCGATGACGAACGCTATCGGCGTAACCTGGAAAATTTCGGTTATCTCATTCAGCAGGCGACGGTATTTGGCCAGCATGTGCATATCGGCTGCGCAAACGGCGACGATGCCATATACCTTCTGCATGGCCTGTCGCGATTTGTTCCGCATTTTATTGCGCTCTCTGCCGCTTCACCTTATATGCAGACGTCCGACACGCGGTTTGCCTGCGCGCGACTGAATATATTCTCCGGATTTCCCGATAATGGCCCGATGCCATGGGTGAATAACTGGCAGGAATTCGAGGGGCTATTCCGTCGACTGGCTTACACCAGCATGATTGATAGTATTAAAGATTTACACTGGGATATCCGTCCCAGCCCACACTTTGGCACGGTAGAGGTTCGGGTAATGGATACGCCGCTGACCCTTGATCATGCGGTCAATATGGCAGGGCTTATTCAGGCTACCGCCCACTGGTTACTCACCAAACGTCCGTTCAAGCACCAGGAGCGTGATTACCTGTTGTATAAATTCAATCGTTTTCAGGCCTGTCGCTTTGGTATGGCGGGAATCATCACCGACGTCAATACCGGCGACGGTTGTCGCTTGTCAGATGATACATTGCGACTACTGGAGAATGTTGCTGTCTCTGCGGATAAAGTGGGCGCGGCCAGCGCGATTGAAGCCTTGCATCTGCAGGTTAAGCATGGTCATGACGAGGCGCAAAACATGCGTGACTTCGTCGCCGAAGGCGGGTCGCTGAGTGGTCTGGTGAAAAAACATTGTGAGATTTGGGCCGGGCTGTAAACGTGGCGTTTGCGTTGCCCACAGAGATCCCGGACAATGGCTTTTTAACTCAAGTTTAACAATACCATGAAACACCCGCTTGAATCACTGATGACCGCCGCCGGGATCCTGTTGCTGGCATTTTTGTCCTGTCTGCTGCTGCCCGCCCCCTCAGTTGGCCTGGTACTGGCGCAAAAATTCGTGGCCACCTTTCATTTGATGGATCTCAACCAGTTTTATACTTTGCTGTTTTGTCTGTGGTTTTTACTGCTGGGGGTGATTGAGTATTTCGTTTTGCGCTTCATATGGCGGCGCTGGTTCTCGCTGGCGGATTAGGCCCGCGAGAACCCTTAGCTGTTAATGCGTTCGGCTATGATTTTCTTTGCGATAAGCGCCCGGCGGCTGGCTGAACGTACGGGTGAAAATACGCGTAAAGGTCTGCTGCGAATCGAATCCGTATTTCAAACAGATGTCGTACACTTTCTGGTCGGTATCGCGTAGATCGCGCGCGGCCAGTAGCAGCTTGCGTTCCCGAATGTAACGCCCGAGGCTTTCGCCTTTATACTGCATAAAAAGACGCTGCAGGTGCCATTTTGAATATCCCGCATGGCGTGCAATATCATCAATGCGCAATGGTTGATTCAAATTATCATCAATCCATTCAACAATCGTATCAATTACCTGAGCAGAAATCGTCATCATGCTCTCCCCTGTATTCATTGAGTCACCTGTTGCCACCAGGCCGTAAACAGTTGGTCCGGTGCGGACAGTATTACCGGTTCACCCAGCATTGGCGTCAGCAATCGGTAATCGTAACGACGGCTGGCAAGCGCCAGTCGTTTGTAAGGATCATCCCAGGTATGTTTCGCCAGAACGAAACGACCTGCATGCCCTGGTAGAACGGCTTTCGCATGCAGATCGACCGCAGCCTGTGCCGTCTCTTCCGGCATCATGTGAATAAACTTCCAGTCATGGTCATACTGGCCGTTCTCCATAATCGCCAAATCAACCGAGCCAAACTGCTCGCCGATGGCTTTAAAATGCGGTCCATAGCCGGAATCGCCGCTGTAATAAACGTTCTGCTCCGGCGTTTCAAACATGAAACTCGCCCATAGCGTCTGATTGCGCTTGATGCCTCTCCCCGAAAAATGACGGGCTGGCAACGCATGAACGATCAGCGAATCCGTTACTCTGATGGATTGATTCCAGTCCATCTCGTCGATTATCTCGCCGCGCATTCCCCAATAACGCAGATGTGACCCTACGCCAAGCGGCGTAATCACCCGCTTAATTTTCGGCATCAACGCCTTGATCGTGGCAAGATCCAGATGGTCATAGTGATCGTGCGAGATAATGAGCAGATCGATCTCCGGCATCGTCTGTGCGGACCACGGATAATCACCGGCAAAGGCTTTGTTCAGGAATGAAAGCGGTGCGGCATAGTTGCTAAACACGGGATCGATCAGGATACGTTGACCCGCCAGTTGCAAATACCACGAAGAGTGACCCAGCCAGACAAGCGTGTCCTGCTCTGGAGATAACCCGGCGAGATCGGTCGCCACCAATGGCAACGGATGTGCTGGCCGCGCATTTTCGCGCTTAGCGACCAAAAACTCCCACCAGGCAGCCAGCATACTTTTGTTGCCGGTATAGCCCGGTGTTGGTACCTGGTTATGAAACTGTCCATCACGATAGTGCGGTGACTGTTCAACCTGACTCAGCTGTGCCCCTTTCGGTGCCTGACCAAACCCGGCATTGAGTAAAAACGGTAAACTTGCAGCTGCGCCAATGAGCATAATAACAACCACACAAACTGTGAGACGCTTCATATCCTGACCTTAAACACGCCCCCTTTCCGCTGGTTTGCGTGACTGACTCTTGATTATGAGTGAGTAAGCACTCATTATAGAAATCGAAAGTTCGCCGTCAAGATGATTTTCAATCTTTGACATTCACCGTTGCGGTGCTGCAAAGGCCGTGATTCAATCATGCTTTTTACAACTTAAGGGTAAAGTGTAGTGGCTCGTCCGAAGAGTGAAGACAAAAAATTGGCATTACTGGAAGCTGCAACCACAGCATTTGCACAATCAGGTATTGCGGCGTCTACCGCCGTAATTGCCCGCAATGCAGGTGTTGCGGAGGGAACGTTGTTTCGCTATTTCGCGACCAAAGATGATTTAATCAACGAGCTTTACCTCTTTTTAAAGCACGATCTCTGTCAGTCGATGATGGCAAATCTGGATCGCTCCGTGACCGATGCCAAAACCATGACTCACTATATCTGGAACAGCTACATTAGCTGGGGCCTGAACCATACCTGTGGGCATCGCACGATTCGCCAGTTAGCCGTTAGCGAGAAAATCAGCAAAGAAACAGAACAGCAGGCCGACGATATGTTCCCGGAACTGCGCGATCTTTGTCATCGCTCCGTGCGACCTGAGTTTATGTCTGACGAATATCGCGCCTTCGGCGATGGCCTTTTTCTCTCTTTGGCGGAAACCACCATGGAGTTCGCTGCCCGAGACTCTGCCCGGGCCAAGGAATACATATCGATGGGATTTGAAGCGATGTGGCGCGCGCTAACCCGCGAGGAACAATAATGGACGGCCTGACCCTGCCTACCTGTGCGAAACGCCTTGCGCTCGAACTGCCTTTTACCGAACACTGCTGGCCATTCGGCCCGGAATACGATGTATTCAAGGTTGGCGGTAAAATTTTTATGCTGGTCACGGAGCTTCGCGGACGTCCGCTTATTAACCTGAAATCCGATCCGCAAAAATCACTGTTAAACCAGCAGATCTACCCCAGCATTAAACCCGGCTATCACATGAATAAAAAGCACTGGATCTCGGTCTATCCGGGCGACGACATTACCGAGTCATTACTGGCAGAGCTGGTGAATGATTCCTGGCACCGCGTCGTTGACGGCTTGCCGAAGCGGGATCAAAAACGCCTGCGTCCAGACTGATTTATCGTTAACCCCGATAAGTGTTTTTGCATTTTCCTGTCTTATCTTTTTCCTGCTAACCCTGTACCCTGCTGAAACAAAACGTACCCGCAGGGTATAAAAAACCACCAGGAGTAGTTATGGATATTGTTTCTGTCGCCTTAAAACGTTACTCCACTAAGGCATTCGATCCGACTAAAAAACTGACCGCTGAGCAGGCCGAAAAATTAAAAACGCTGCTGCAGTTTAGCCCATCCAGCACCAACTCTCAGCCATGGCATTTTATCGTTGCCAGTACTGATGAAGGTAAAGCGCGTGTGGCCAAATCCGCAGCCGGCGGCTTTGTGTTCAACGAACGTAAAATGCTGGATGCTTCCCACGTAGTAGTGTTCTGCGCCAAAACGGCGATGGACGACGCGTGGCTGGAGCGCGTGGTGGATCAGGAAGAGAGCGATGGCCGCTTCGCCACCCCTGAAGCTAAAGCTGCAAACCACAAAGGTCGTACCTTCTTTGCTGATATGCATCGCAAAGAACTGAAAGATGACAACCACTGGATGGCAAAACAGGTGTACCTGAACGTTGGTAACTTCCTGCTGGGCGTTGCAGCAATGGGTCTGGATGCAGTGCCGATCGAAGGCTTTGATGCAGCGGTGATGGATGCAGAGTTTGGTCTGAAAGAAAAAGGTTTCACTAGCGTAGTGGTGGTCCCGGTGGGTCATCACAGCGTAGAAGATTTCAACGCCGCGCTGCCGAAATCCCGTCTGCCGCTGGAAACAACGCTGACAGAAGTCTAGTCCCCACATTTGCATAAGCTCCACACAGCGGTCATCATAGACCGCTGTTTATTAAGGAGACGTTATGCAGGAATTGATATCTCAGGTAGAAGAACTCGGCATTGAAATAAATCACACCACTTCGCTGGTGATGATTTTTGGCATTATTTTTATCACCGCCATTATTGTTCACGTTATTTTGCACTGGGTGGTATTACGCGCATTTGAAAAACGCGCCAGCACCAGTTCCCGTCTGTGGTTGCAAATTATCACGCAGAACAAATTATTCCACCGCCTGGCGTTTACGCTGCAAGGTATCATCGTCAATATACAGGCCACACTCTGGCTACAAAAAGGCAGTGAAGCGGCCGATATATTAGTGACTTGCGCACAGCTGTGGATCATGATGTACGCCCTGCTGTCCCTGTTTTCTCTGCTGGACGTTATTCTTAACCTGTCACAAAAGCTCCCAGCCGCATCCCAATTACCCTTAAAAGGTATATTTCAGGGTATCAAACTGATCGCCGCCATCCTGGTCGGGATCCTGATGATTTCCCTGCTGATAGGTCAATCGCCGGCAATACTGATAAGCGGCCTGGGTGCCATGGCAGCCGTGCTAATGCTGGTATTTAAAGACCCGATTCTCGGTCTGGTGGCCGGAATACAGCTCTCGGCCAACGACATGCTTAAGCTTGGCGACTGGCTGGAAATGCCGAAATACGGTGCAGACGGTGCTGTTATCGATATTGGTTTAACCACCGTCAAAGTACGCAACTGGGATAACACCATCACCACGATCCCCACCTGGTCACTGGTATCAGACTCTTTTAAAAACTGGAGCGGAATGTCGGCTTCAGGCGGTCGAAGAATTAAACGCAGCATCAGCATTGATGCCACCAGCATCCATTTTCTTGATGAGGATGAGCGTCAGCGACTGCATAAAGCACACCTGCTGAAACCGTATTTGACCACGCGTCACCAGGAAATCGACGCGTGGAATCAGCAATTAGATGCGCCTGAATCGGTATTGAATCACCGCCAAATGACCAATATTGGCACCTTCCGCGCTTATCTGAACGAATATTTGCGTCATCACCCGCGTATTCGCAAAGATATGACGTTAATGGTGCGCCAGCTTGCGCCAGACGATCACGGATTACCAATCGAAATTTATGCTTTTACCAATACGGTGGTCTGGCTGGAATATGAAAGTATTCAGGCTGATATCTTCGACCATATCTTTGCCGTGGTCGAAGAGTTTGGCCTGCGCATTCATCAGTCGCCTACCGGAAACGATATTCGCGCACTGTCTGGCGCATTTCAGCGATAACGCTCAGGTACTGGCGCGTGAAATATAGCGCCAGTCCATCATCACCCTTTCCGTCTGCGCGTCAGGATTTTCTATTTTATTCAGCAGCAATCCTACCGCTTTGCGGCCTATATCCCGCGAGGGCTGCTCAATGGTCGAAAGCTGAGGGGAAACCATTTCTGCCAGTTCCGTACCGTCGAATCCAACGACGGCGATATCCTGCGGGATCTGTAATCCGGCATCGAAAATAGCTCGCATCGCACCAGCGGCTAACGTGTCCGATACGGCAAACACCGCGTCGGGTTTCACCTCTGCGGCAAGGAATGTTTTCATCGCCGCAATTCCTGCGCTGGAACTTAATTCACTGGCGTATTCCACGGCCTGATATTCAAGCGACAGCGCATGTAGCGCCGCTTTATAGCCGCGTTCGCGTAACCGGGCGTATTTATAACTTAGATCATGGTTGATTAAGGCAATGCGTTGGTAGCCCTTTTCCACCAGGTGAGATATTACCGACTGTGCAGCGTCAACATCGTTAATCCCGACGCAGGAAACCGCACCTTTATCAGCGTATTCCGCACACTGAACCCAGGGCGCGTCGCCAATCAGCGTAGTCAGTTCCGGTAATTTTGAGAATGCATCCATGGTGATAATGCCATCGACGATTTTCCCCGACAGCAACTTCAACGCCGATTTTGAGCGGGCTGTATCCGAGCCGGAATTACACAGCAAAATGCGATAGCCATTCTTCTCCGCCTCCTCTTCAATACCTTTAACAACCTCTGCACAAAAAGGGTTGGCAATGTTGGAAACCATTACCAGAATCATCGAACTACGTGCCGTACGCAACTGACGCGCCAGCAGGTTGGGCTGATAATTGCTTTCTTTAATAGCCTGTAGCACGCGCTCGCGATTTTTGGCTTTGACGGTATCGCTGTGATTCAGCACACGCGATACCGTCGCCACTGACACACCGGCAAGCTGAGCGATTTTTTGAATAGACATAACGACGACACATCCTGCGGTTTACGCTTTGCGTTGAGGCTACCATAAAATCGCCGCCTGGCGAACCGGATGCGTGTTTAGCGCTGTACTGATATCCAACGCTGCTGCTGATGGCTTTTTATAATTGCATCAATGATATACATCACATCCGCGCCATCAGAAAATGACGCAAATCGACGCTCCGCCGTCGCGGGCATTTTGCCTGCCGACACCGCCTGATAAAACTGCTGCATCATATTCTTGAACGCATCCGGCCAGCCCTCAATATGCCCGCCAGGAAAGTGCGCACTGGCAGCAACATCCGCATTCATCAATCCAGGGTCATCCGTCAGGATCTGGTTCGCCTGCTGACGGTGCCCAACCCAAAGCTGTTGCGGCGTTTCCTGATCCCAGTGCAGTGAACACTGGCTACCGTTAATTTCAAAGCTCAGGTGATTCTTGCGCCCTGCACTCACCTGCGAAACGCTAAAGCAGCCTTTGCTGCCATCATCAAAACGTACCAGCACCGATCCACGATCTTCCGTCGTAACCGCTTTATCCTCAAATTGCACATCAGCCATTTGCTGACCAAACGTAGCGTTACTGGCAATGCTGGCTTTACGTACCGGCCAGACGATAGCCAAATCTGCCATCACCTCGACAATACGTTTTCCAGTCACGAATTGCACCGTGTCACACCAGTGTGAACCGATATCCGCTATCGCCCGCGAATTGCCGCTCTGTACAGCATCGACCCGCCAGTTGTAGTCAGTCTCCAGCAGCATCCAGTCCTGCAAATAGCTCCCCTGAACTGCAAACAGACGGCCTACGCTGCCGCTTCTGACCATACTGGCCGCCTGCTGCACCATTGCAAACTGACGATAGACAAAGCTCACGCCGTGCACCACTCCCACCTGCTGTGCCAGCCTTTCCAGTTCACGAGCCTCATCCGGCGTCATACACAGCGGCTTTTCTGAAAACACATGCAGGCCCGCGCGTAAAATCTGCCGATTGATGTCGGCATGCAGATAATTCGGCGTACAGTTATGCACTACCTGCAGTCCGGGATGCGCCAGCAGCGCCTCAACGCTGCCATACGCATGAGGAATATGAAGAGCATCTGCACGTTCCTGGGCAACCGCCAGCGAGCTATCACAGAGCGCCACCACGTTCAGACCGCCGAGTCGACGCAATGCCTCAATATGTGCAGGTCCAATAAATCCGCTACCAATAATGCCAACCTGTATCATTTGCGTACCTCATCGCCAGCGGCGAAATCATCAAATGCGCGTGCAGAAACCGGAATAATATGGCGGCGTATAAAATCACTCCCCTCACGCGCCCCGGTTTGCGCGTCTTTCAGGCAACACTCCCATTCCAGCACCGCCCAGCCAGGGAAATCATATTGTGTGAGCTTGCTGAAGATCGTTTTGAAATCGACCTGCCCGTCCCCCAGGGAACGGAAACGCCCGGCACGATCGAGCCACGGCTGGTAACCGCCATAGGCACCGCTACGGCTACTGGCGTGGTATTCAGCGTCCTTGACGTGAAACGCTTTAATGCGGGAATGGTAAACATCGATAAATCCAAGATAATTCATCTGCTGCAATAACAGATGGCTAGGATCATAGAGAATGTTGCAGCGAGGATGATTATCAACCAGCGCAAGAAAACGCTCAAACGTCACGCCATCGTGCAGATCTTCGCCGGGATGGATCTCAAAGCAAACATCCACCCCATGATGATCAAAGCGATCGAGAATCGGTCTCCAGCGCCGCGCCAGCTCCAGAAATGCCTCTTCAAAACGCTGACGATTATGCGGTGGCCATGGATAAAAGAAAGGCCAGGCGAGCGAACCTGAAAACGTGGCATGCGCAGTCAGCCCCAGTCTTTGCGAAGCCGCAGCGGCCTGGTGTAAGGTTTCGATGGCCCACGCCTGTCTGGCCTGCGGATTAGCGCGTACAGATGGCGGAGCAAATCCGTCAAAAGCGTCATCATAAGCCGGATGGACTGCAACCAGTTGACCTTCAAGATGGGTCGATAATTCGCTAATCACTAACCCATGCCCGGCCAGCATCCCGCGAATATCATCACAATAGGCCTGACTTACAGCAGCTTGTTCGACATCAAACAGCGACTTGTGATTACACGGGATTTGTAATGCCTTATAGCCCAGCTCCGCTGCCCATTTTGCCACGCCTTCCAGGGTGTTAAATGGCGGGCGTTCCCCGATAAATTGCGCCAGAAAAATGCCAGGCCCTTTGATGGTTTTCATAACCCCTCCTAAAAATTACGCCTGCTCTTTATCGTCATACTTGAAAGAGAAAAGGAAAATCACGGCAATGACTGCGGCAGCTACTGCCGGGATCCACCAGAATGTGGTCCATGCCTGAGGCACGGTTTGCCCCGCCACCAGCCGGTTGTAAAGTGCGCCTGAAATTTGCGAGCCCAGCAGCATCCCGATCCCATAGGTAAACATGACGATCATGCTTTGCGCCTGACCTTTTACTTTTTCCCCGGCGATACGATCGGTGTAAATAAAGCCGACCACGAAGAAGAAGTCGTAACACACGCCGTGCAGCAGAATGCCGAGATACAGCAGGAATCTGCCCTCTTCGCTGATGCCGAGGGCAAAGAAGGCATAACGCACGAACCAGGCGCACATCCCGATTAACAGCATGTATTTCACGCCCAGGCGTCTGAACAGGAAAGGGATTACCAGCATGAAGAAAATTTCAGACATCTGACCAAATGACATCGCCGTACTGACGTCGCCAACGCCCGCATCAGCAAGAAACGACGCGGTATATGCGTAATAGGTTCCCAACGGCACAGAGATGAGCGTCGCGCAGAGTGAGAAAACAAAAAAGTGACGAACCTTGAGTAAGGCGAAAGCATCCGCACAAAACAGATCGCGAACTTTTACCGGCAGTCCTTTCGCCGGTGCTGGTGTGTTGGGCAGCGTCAGGCTGTAGAGTGCCAGAATCACAGAGATAATCGCCGCCAGCGTAAAGATGCCGGTGGTGTCTGAAATTCCGGTTACACCGATAAAGATCCCCGCAACAATCCAGCCAATGGTGCCAAACACCCGCACCACCGGGAAGGTTTTGTCCTTATCCGACAGGCTATGAAAAGCAATGTTGTTAGTAAGCGCCAGAGTTGGCATATAGCACAACGTGTAGCCAAACAGCAGACCAATCAACAGCGCGCCGTTTTGCGCCACCAATGCCTGCGGAACAAACCACAGGATTGCCGCACCAGCAAGGTGCATCACTGCCATCACCTTTTGCGAGGCAAAGAAGCGATCTACCAGCATCCCTAAGACGAACGGCGACAGAATAGAAGCAATGGGCCCGGCTGAAAACGCATCCCCAATCAACAGTGACATGTTGTGCTGGCTCATCACCAGCCCCAGCGTGACGGACCAACTTCCCCAGATAAAGAACTGTAAGAACATCATTAGCGACAGCCGGGGCACCAGCAGCCGGTACTGTACGCTCTGTTTTCCACTACTTTCGGTTGTTGACACCATTTTTGCCCCACCCTTAAAAAGTAATCGATTACAAATAGACTCAATAGAAAAGTAATCGATTACAAAATAAAGATCCTGTCAGCAAAAGCAAAATTGCGAGAACGGTCACGATAAACGTTGAGGGAGGATCCGATCCCATCCTGACGATGGGATCGGTAGCAACAAGATAGGTAGAAACTTAGCGGGACTTACGACGCAGCAGTTTGAAGGCCACAAACAAGAAAATGATCCACACTGGCAGCAGGATAGCTGACAGGCGCATCTCATCCATCGTACACATCAGCACCAGGATCATGCCAAGGAAAGCAATACACAGGTAGTTCCCTGCTGGATACAGCAGCGCTTTAAACTGCGTGTCACGTCCCTTGCGACGCATCGCCGCCCGGAATCGCAGATGTGCCAGGCAGATCATAATCCAGTTCAGCAGCAGCGTCGCCACCACCAGCGCCATCAGCAGGCTAAAGGCCTTTTGCGGCAGCACATAGTTGATCAGTACCACCAGCGACGTAATAGCACCGGAAAGGATCAGTGAATTCACCGGTACGCCGCGACGGCTGACGCGGGTTAAGAACTTCGGCGCGTTCCCCTGAACCGAGAGACCAAATAGCATACGACTGTTAGAGTAGACGCCACTGTTATACACCGACAGCGAAGCCACCAGGATGACAAAGTTCAGCGCAGAAGCCACCACGTTGCTATCAAGATTATGGAATATCATCACAAACGGGCTGCTGTTAGATTTCACTTCCACCCACGGGTATAGCGCCAACAGCACCACCAGAGAACCGATGTAAAACAGCAGAATACGGTACACCACCTGGTTTACCGCCTTTGGAATGCTTTTCTGCGGATCCTGCGCTTCCGCGGCGGTAATCCCGATAAGCTCCAGCCCGCCAAAGGAGAACATAATCACTGCCAGCGACAGAATTAATCCGTTCCAGCCGGTAGCAAAAAAGCCGTTGTAACGCCACAGGTTATCGATGCTTGCATGTTCCCCGCCGTTACCGGAAAACAGCATCCACACGCCAAAACCTATCATGCCGATAATGGCCAGCACTTTAATCAGTGCGAACCAGAATTCCGTTTCGCCATACAGACGTACGTTGACCAGATTGACGGCGTTGATGATCACGAAGAATGCCGCGGCCCAAATCCAGGTCGGGACATCGGGCAGCCAGTACTGCATATAGATCCCGGCCGCTGTCAGTTCCGCCATACCGACCAGCACAAACATCACCCAGTAGTTCCAACCGGACAGAAAACCCGCGAACGGTCCCCAGTATTTATAGGCAAAGTGGGCAAAGGATCCGGAAACGGGTTCTTCCACTACCATTTCGCCCAGTTGACGCATGATCAAAAAAGCGATGATCCCGGCCACACCGTAACCCAGTAACACCGCAGGTCCCGCCATCTGAATAGCCGGGCCAATGCCCAAAAACAGGCCCGTACCAATTGCACCGCCCAGTGCAATTAACTGAATATGGCGGTTTTGCAACCCTCGTTGAAGCGTCGGCTCATTTGTTGACGCGGCATCAGACACGCTGGTGTCAGATGCAGTTGACGCGTTTTTCACGCCCTTCCCCTGTGTCGTTTTTATTGAAGGGGCTTCTTTTAACATTTCAACCTGGTTGTCGCAAGGCGCAATAAGGACCTGCCGTGCCTGTAGCATTGCGTTTGTTCATAATTACGGTGAATTATTCTGGACGAAAAGGCATGACAGGCCACAGAATGCGCTTTACTGTTTTTCTAACATTTTCAAACGGGTGAACCTGTTGTACTTCAGCCACTCGTTTTTGAGTCAGGCCAGGCAACGACTGTCATGAATAAGATCATCAAACGACTGGAAATCGTCAAAAGCGCTATTGAACTGGAAGATGAGGAGATTATTTTCCAGCAGGTGGCGCATCTTAAAAATGAGCCGTTATCCGTCGTGCCAGGCACCATTGTGCAGGCGATCGAAGAACGACGCTTTAGTGATGCCCTGCGTGAAATCTCGGCCTGGCTGCAATCTCAACGGGCAGTCTCTACGTGGCAGGATCCAGCCATTGCCGCCAGTAAGCTGGAACTCAAAGCGCTCGAAACACAGCTGCGTGACCTGATCGATAAGCGCAACACGCGCATTCAAATCCTCGATGATTTCAACGATCTGTATCACCTTCGTCTTGGACCGCTGATGAGCCGCATTCTCGAACTGCGTAAACAGCTCGCCGCCAGCGCCCAGCGCAAACAGGAAGCGGAGCGAAAACGCCGGGAAAAAGACTATCAATCCTGCCAGCACTATATTTCCCAGGCTGTTGATCAACTGGCAAGGCTCAAGCAGCACTGGATGAACCAGAATTCAGATTCGCGCGAATCGGTGGAAACACGCCAACGTATTCAGCAACAAACGGAACTGATTACCGCCCTTCTGGCGGAGATTCGTGAGTTGGAAAACGACTTTTCTCGCCAGGACGACAGCGCAACCCGTCAGGCACAGGAAGAGGCCAGCCATGAATATGATGAATATCAGGAGCAGCAGCAGGATGCGCAGCATCGTTTTAGTCGTGACCAGCGGCTTTCCTCTGATGAACGTAATGAGCTAAAACGCCTGTGGCGTCAGGCCAGCCGTCTTTGCCACCCGGATGTGGTAGCCGATGATCTGAAAGAGAAAGCGCATCAGATGATGGTGCAGCTTAACCAGGCACGCCAAAATGCCGATCTTGCCGCCGTCCGGGCGCTACTAACTCAATTGCAAAGCGGCCTCGAACCGATGATGGCGAGTGACCGATTGAACGATTTGCAGCATTTACGCAGCAAAATACAACAGCTCAGAGAACACATTAACGCGCTGCTGAAAGAGATTACCGAACTGGAAGCGGAGAACGCCTGGCGGCTTGCCACCTCCGTGACAGATAAAGAGGCCTACTTCTCCGATCAACAACGGGCGCTTACGGAAATCCGCAATACGCTGGAACAACAGGTGCAACAGGTTGAGCAGGAGCTGTTGGCGGGCTAAGCGCTATCGCTAGCGCATTAAGACAAAATGACACCTGCAAGCCAGATTTCAACATTAGGCACAAAAAGACCAAAAAAGGATAAAGCACTAATAAATTGCTTTAACGTAGAAATATAATCTGGAATGATCCTATTTTTAGCCGATAGGTGTAAATTCGGCAATATTTCCCTCTTCTCCTGACCTTCCACCTCCTACGTCCTGGCCAGGATTAAGAATTCTCCTACCCTCAATTAATCCCATGAAGAAAAATGAGTATCTTATTGAAATTAAAGCCATTACATATAAATACCTTTCTTTAACCCTAGGAATACCCTGCCTTTATACAAACCTCCTTCTTATTATTATCCCGATCCATAAGCGAAATCTATCAATCATTTACTCAGAGCTGAAATAAACGATTTATCTTAAATTTTAACAAAGTGTAATATCCACTTTAAGGATAGTTAATGATTCTAATTAATACAGAGAATTTCTGTTTGATCTGGAATTAATAAGGATACGTTCACAGCACAGAACGTTATACGAGATTTAATTAACATTTCACGCGTCGCAAGAAACTCTTTTTTAACCTAAAAAAAGAGGCGACTGCTTGCACCAAAATTTCAAGGAGATCGTTATGTCAAAAGCTATTTTTTTGGGTGACTCAATTTACCCTTGGCTAGGCATGCGAGAAATCCTACGTGGCTCATCATTATTTATTGATATCACGTACTACTCCTCCCAGACACTTTCTGCTGTCAAAATGCTCCCTTATGAAACGGATTGCATCATCATTAATCCTGACAAATCAGATTTTTTAAAATATGCCAGGATTATCCGCAACATGGCTTTACGACCTGTCACCAAAATTATTGTTTTGGCAGATGAAGCTACCTTTGCCATTTTTCAAACCGTTTGCGGGAAGAACATGCAATTTCTCGATCAAGACACCAGCCTTGATCAGCTATTACAGACCGTCACACGTATCACGCAAAACAAAAAACAACAAAGTATCAAAGAACTACACACAAAAATTACAGCTAACGAATTTAACGTAATGATGATGCTTGCACGAGGATGGTCACTGACACAAATCGCCGGGGCATCACAAAAAAGTGAAAAAACCATCGGGGCGTACAAAAGCAATATTGCCAGAAAACTCGGCAAAAATAACACCCGGCTCAAGTACACCATTTCCCACTATTGCCAGCCGTAACTGACTTATTTAAGGACAATTATCACGGTTATTATTTAAATAGGTTTTCTTTCGACTCGCTTTTTTAATTCCGCATCGCACGGAAGGGAACCCTATTTCCAAAATCCATTACCGGGTAGCACATCCGCGTGCCAACCATAGCCAACAACTCAACGTATTAACACGGTAATGACTCCAACTTATTGATAATGTTTTATGTTCAGATAATGCCCGATGACTTTGTCATGCAGCTCCACCGATTTTGAGAACGACAGCGACTTCCGTCCCAGCCGTGCCAGGTGCTGCCTCAGATTCAGGTTATGCCGCTCAATTCGCTGCGTATATCGCTTGCTGATTACGTGCAGCTTTCCCTTCAGGCGGGATTCATACAGCGGCCAGCCATCCGTCATCCATATCACCACGTCAAAGGGTGACAGCAGGCTCATAAGACGCCCCAGCGTCGCCATAGTGCGTTCACCGAATACGTGCGCAACAACCGTCTTCCGGAGCCTGTCATACGCGTAAAACAGCCAGCGCTGGCGCGATTTAGCCCCGACGTATCCCCACTGTTCGTCCATTTCCGCGCAGACGATGACGTCACTGCCCGGCTGTATGCGCGAGGTTACCGACTGCGGCCTGAGTTTTTTAAATGGCGGAAAATCGTGTTGAGGCCAACGCCCATAATGCGGGCGGTTGCCCGGCATCCAACGCCATTCATGGCCATATCAATGATTTTCTGGTGCGTACCGGGTTGAGAAGCGGTGTAAGTGAACTGCAGTTGCCATGTTTTACGGCAGTGAGAGCAGAGATAGCGCTGATGTCCGGCGGTGCTTTTGCCGTTACGCACCACCCCGTCAGTAGCTGAACAGGAGGGACAGCTGATAGAAACAGAAGCCACTGGAGCACCTCAAAAACACCATCATACACTAAATCAGTAAGTTGGCAGCATCACCCAGGTCGCAATGGCTCATGAAATGATGAATAACAGTGATGCCTCTGCACATCAACAAATGGCGCAGGCACATGCCTCGCAGGCAAATAATTCATCGTCAACACCAACCAATTCGCAATCATTTTCACAAATGAATGAACATGAAAAAGCAATGGTTGTTCACCAATCAGTAAATAACGGCCATTCATTTGCCCATGAGATACAGGCCGAGCAGCACCGCGCACAGATCTCCACTCAAGGGTAAAGACGAACTGTATTGACGACAATATCCATAAATACGCTAAGTTTGAATATTGTGGACTACTCTCCCCGTGCAGGCCTGTTTATATACAAGCCTGCATCCTTGTTCATCGTTAATGTCAACATTAATAATTCATTAAATCTTCCATTAAAAAGTAAAAACCTTTTAACTCTTTATTCAGATTGTATAAAAATCGTAAATCAACTACTTATTATGTTGCGTATCACAACATTTATCACCTCACCCTAATTATAAATTAGGATTCCCCCTGGTATGCGTCGTTAATATTTAATGGGAGACTGCCATCGTCGTAAAAATGACAGCCAAAAAGTTCGTGTCCCTATAAATAAACTTAATGATGATAGTGAGTGAAAAATGAATAAACGTCTGCTGACCCTCCTGGTCCTTGGTCTGACAACGGCCACAACGGCATATGCAATTACCCCGGCAATGCAGAAAAAATATGAACGTTCAGGTTGTACGCAAATGAGCGAACTCAATGGTTGTGATGTGAACAAATCCTATCAGTGGAACCACGATCATGGCTTTATCGAGAGCGATAACAGCCAGCAAAATCGTCATCATCGCCATGGTGAAGAGCAGCAAAATACCACAGGCCGGGATAACCACGATAATGCGGGTATTGATGGCAAATTCAGCGGAAATTACGTGGCCAAATTTGCCAATGGTCAACGCAGCGTTGATATTCACGTCGAAGATTCCGGCGTTTACGTCAATGGTAAGGAAGTGCGTGACGTAAATACCTATAAGGATACGATGACCTTCCGCGTCGGTTATGCCACTTACACCATTAAAACAAATGGTCGCGGTAGCTGGAATGACAGCGATGCAGGAAACGCTGGCAAAATTGTGCGTGAATAACAGATACCGCTAAAGAGCGCTGCGATCACAGCACCCTCAACAGCCATGCATTACAGTATGCCGTTTTAATACTGGAGTCAGACATGGCTTTGACCCTCACGGTGCTGCTTGAAAACCGACGTGCTGCTGGCGCTGGAAAAACATTACTGGCAAAGCCTGGATTAAGTCTGTTAGTTCAGGATGAAACGACCACAATATTGTTTGATACCGGGCCGGATGGCAGCTTCATGCATAACGCTGCACAAATGGGCGTGGACCTGACGCACTTAACCGCCGTGGTGTTGTCGCACGGCCATTACGATCACTGCGGCGGCGTGCCGTGGCTTGCGGATAACAGCCGTATCATTTGTCATCCCCAAATAGCCTGTGAACGATACGCCTCAGTTACGGTTGCGGGAACACCACGAAAAATTAAAAAACTCTCGCATGATAACAACTACTCTCGATTCATCATGGAATACACCCGCGAGCCGCTGGCTATCAGCGATCGCTTTTTGTGGTCCGGGGAAATTAGCGTTCCCACGCCACAATCCTATGGTGTGATTAGCGAGAAAACACTCCAACCAGATTACATCAGTGACGAAGGCGTGTTGATCTATAAATCTGAACGCGGGTTAGT
Organism: Citrobacter sp. ABFQG; assembly: GCF_004322975.1. Taxonomy (NCBI): domain Bacteria; kingdom Pseudomonadati; phylum Pseudomonadota; class Gammaproteobacteria; order Enterobacterales; family Enterobacteriaceae; genus Citrobacter; species Citrobacter sp. ABFQG. The sequence goes on along the minus strand of NZ_CP036435.1, from coordinate 2,082,116 downwards.
CATCATTACTGGTTGCGGGCATCGGGGAATAGAGAACATCGTACGCCATTGCCAGAAAATCACAGGGGTTAACCAAATTTATGCCCTGGTCGGTGGGTTTCATTTACGTGCTGCCTCCCCCGCTAAGCTATGGCGGACCCGACAATTTATTAAGCAACAACAACCCGAAAAACTACTCGGCTGTCATTGCACTGGTTCATGGGGTCGATTGTGGCTACCGGGAACTGACGCACCGGCAACGGGAGATGTGATTGAACTGGCTGAGTAACAACAGTAAAACGTTGCCCAAACAGTAATAAAAAACGGGAGCCTTACGGCCCCCGTTTATCAGCCATCATCATTACATGGTGACAATTGCTGGCTCATCAAAGACGGTGAGTTTTGGCGCTTCACCGGTGAATTTTTCTGCATATACAAGGCTGGTATTCCCCGCACAGCCATTCGCCAGCCGTGAGGTTGGGATATCCGCCGTCAGCACGTTCGCACCGCCATTTTTACAGATACCGTTTTCAATATCCGGCCATGCGCCTTCATGGATACAGATAATTCCCGGTTTGATACCGTCGCTGACGTGCGCCCCCACCAGAACCTGTCCACGAGCATTCCATACACGAACCAGATCGCCCTCGACAATCCCTCTGGCTTTCGCGTCATCCGGATGAATCGTCACCGGTTCACGATTGGCAATCGCGTATTCTTTACGTAGCGACGCGTAGTTCAGCTGGCTATGCAGACGATGTGCCGGGTGCGCCGTCAGTAGCTGCAGCTGATCTTTATCCGCAGTTCCTTTCCATTCATCCGGTTCAATCCAGGACGCATGCGGCGGACAGTCTTTATACTGATAGCCTTCAATCGTTTTCGAGTAGATTTCTATCTTGCCGCTCGGCGTTCCCAGCGCATTCATCACCGGATCGCTGCGGAAATCCGCGTAGCGCACATATTTGTTATTCTTTTCATTCTCACGCATTTCGATCAGTTTATTCTGCTGCCAGAACGCGTTGAACTGAGGCATGGCGACACGCTGGGCGCGGGCGGCTTTTTGCGCGACGTCATAGAACTGCTTCAGCCACGCCATTTCGTCTTTGCCTTCGGTGTAGACCGCCTTACCACCCGGCTTGAGCATCTCAGCCAGATCGGCAAATACGTCAAAATCACTACGCGCTTCAAACTGCGGCGCGATGACCTGCTTCATAGGCACCAGATGCTGGTTACTGTAATCACCGGTCATGGTCAGATCATTACGCTCAAACGAGGTGGTGATTGGCAGAACGATATCGGCGTGTTTGGCCGCTGCGGTCCAGTAACACTCAGAGATGACAACCAGTTCAGGCTTCTGCCAGGCTTTGATTAAGCGGTTGGTATCCTGATGATGGGTAAAGTTAGCGCCACCCGCCCACCAGATCATTTTGATATCCGGGAAGGTTTGCTCTTTACCGTTATGCTGATATTTGCCGCCTGGGTTTTCCAGCGCCTCGACAATTCGCGCTACCGGCAGGCTGGTCACCGCATCGGAAACCGCCCAGTCGTTGCCCGCAGATGATCCCCCCTCAATTTTGGCGGAAATTGCTGGCAATACCCCACCGGTGCGTGTTGGGTTACCGCCGTTAGAATAGTGATAAGAGAACCCGAAACCACCGCCTTCGGTACCAATTTGCCCCAGCATCGCCGCCAGAGTCACCAGCATCCAGTGTTTTTGCTCACCGTATTGCTGACGCTGAATCCCCCAGCCTGCCATGAGCATGGTTTTGTTGCTGGAGAAAATTTCCGCCAGCTTTTCCAGTTGCTCAGCAGGCACGCCACACACGCCAGATGCCCACTCGGCGGTTTTCTCAATTTTGTCGCTCTTGCCGAGCAGGTACTCTTCAAACTGCGGATATCCAGTGGTGTATTTTTCCAGGAAGGCTTTGTCGTGAAGATTTTTCTTCACCAGCGTGTGGGCGATCCCTAACATCATCGCCACATCGGTCCCCATATGTGGCGCAATCCAGGTCGCATTATCACCAAAGAACTCGATGGTTTCAGAACGCATCGGATCGATGGCGATGACGCTTTTCCCTGATTTTTTCAGCAGATTAAAGTATTCAATCCCCTGTTCATCCGTGCTGCTCCAGGCAATTTTGAGGGTATTGAGCGGGTTCATCCCCCACAGCACCACGACCTGACTGTGCTCTAGCACCATCGGCCAGGTGGTTTGCTGCTCATAGACTTCGACCGATCCCACAACGTAAGGCATGATCACCTGCGCTGCCCCGGTTGAATAATCTCCGGTATGACCGGCGTAGCCACCGGCCATGCTCATATAGCGTTGCAGTAGGGTTTGCGCCTTATGCAGAACACCGCTAGAGCGCCAGCCATAGGAACCGGCAAATATTGAGGACGGGCCATAGCTGCTACGGATCCGGCTATGCTGCTCGTGAATGAGCTTCAGCGCTTGTTCCCAACTCACGCGCACGAAAGGATCGTTACCACGTTTACCATCCGCTTTACCCGGGTTTTCCAGATAGCTTTTGCGCACCATCGGATACTTAACGCGGATATTGGTATGAACCTGATCCGGCGCGGTTTGCTGTAATGAGTTCGGCACCGTTTTCGGCAACGCACCTTTTGAGGAAACCACTTTGCCGTCTTTGACTTCCACGTATACCGCACCCCAACGTGCTGCCGTCAGGATTGCCCCACCATTCTGGCCTTCGGCCCAGGCCGGCATTGGGATCACCGAAGAAATCGCCATTGTCCCGGTTGCCGCGCCAGCCGTCTTGATAAAGTCACGTCTTGTGAGTTTCATGATTTCTCCTGATTTATCGCTTATTTGTTCATGTCTTTCGCGTTGTACTGGAAGTAACGGCTCAGGATATCCAGTTCGTTTTCACTGATATTGGTACGAGCACCCATCCCTTTTGCCACAGAAGGCCAGGCGTTGAGCGTGAAATGATTCGCCGGAATTGGCGCATGACAACCCGCGCAGTACACATTGTCGAGTTTGCGTGCGTAATCCCACATGGGTTCGCGGCTGGCGAGAGCGGAACCGCTCCATTCGCCCTGCAGCACGACATCTCGCCACGCATTGCCGTAGTCATCTTTTTTCCAGTCGGAGAGGATCTTCAGCGACTGCTGACCTTTTTCACTCAGGCTGGCAAGAATCAAACGCTGCCCTGCTGCGTAGTAAATAACCTGTTCACTTCCTTGCATCTGGCTACCGCGAATCTCGACCAGTCGTGCGTTGTCCGTTGTTTTCAGAACCTGCATTTTTGTTGCCGGGTAAACGGTTCCCAGATCGCCAAGCGCGGTATTGCTTACGGCATAAAGCTCAGTTGCCGAGGCTGGAGTAGAGGCTGACTGCGCTTCAAGCCCTTTAAGCGCACTGTCATCCATTTTTATTTCAGGTGGGAAATGGGCGACGCCTTTATGGCAATCAATACAGGTTTGCTTTTCCGCGATGCCCATTTTGTGCATCTTCTGGGCATCCGCGCTTTGTGCAGCAAGATCCATTGCGTCCATACTGTGGCAGCTACGGCAGGTCGCAGAATCACTCGCCTTGAGCTGTGCCCAGACGGTTTGCGCCATCTCCAGACGATGTTCTTCAAATTTTTCCGGGGTATCGATTTTTTTGGTTATGAACTGGTGATAAACATCTTTTGAGGCCCGCAGCTTAGCCACCAGATAATCCAGCCCGCCCTCCGGGATATGACAGTCCGCGCACTCTGCACGAATGCCTTTCTGATTCTGGAAGTGAACCGAGCCGGTATATTCCTCGTAAGGTGCCTGCATCGTATGGCACGACAAACAAAATTCCGTGCTCGAGGTTTTGTGCAATGTCCATTGCCCTGCCAAAACAATAACTGCACCAAGAACAATGCACAGCAGCATCGTCCATATGATAGTTTTATTTATTTTTCTCATCTTATATTTCCATCAGACGAATACCCTTTTAGAGGTAGACAATAAATATACTAAAGCAGCTACTTATTGATATTCATCAAGCGAAGAGAGAAATAAGAATCAGCCAATAGGTAAGTTTGAAGGGGCTCGCATAATTAATGAGAACGAAATGTAAATATCAAATTTCGTTTAAAATTAGAATTTTAAACCAAACATAAAGTTTGATTAACTATTAATCACACAAACATCAGAATAAAAGTTTGATAACGATTAAAAGCTGCTGAAATTAATCCTTTGGTGACAATCGTTATATAATTAAATATATAATGAAAACACATAAAAAAGAACCCTTTTCTGTTTTTCGATTACACGTATTAATGAAGATATCTGTCTTACAATTTTGCTCACATATACATATACGGCCAGACATGCGACACACACATTTCATTGACGCACATTTATGCACGTAACCTTGATCTGGTCACTTATTATACAAAGACAACTTTCGCTACACTCAGAGTAGAGGTAAACAAACAGGAGGTAGTGAATATGTATCGCTCAATTCTGGTGCCCATTGATATCTCTGAAACCGATTTGACTCGCCATGTTGTTCCACAGGTTCAGGCGCATGCCAAAACCGCGAAGGTTCACTTTTTAGCCGTTATTCCTACCGTTCCGTTCTATGCCTCGCTGGGGCTGGCCTACTCTACCGAATTCCCGGACAGAAGTGGTCTGCAGGCCAAGGCCAGCGAAAAACTCGAAGAGATTATTAAGCAGTTCAATATTCCTGCAGGCAGGAGTCAAACTCATGTCGTTTACGGCCCGCCAAAGGATCAGATCCTCAAACTGGCGGAATCAGTAGACGCCGAGCTTATTGTCATCGCCTCACATAAACCCGGTTTTAGCACTTATCTGCTGGGTTCAACGGCAGCAGCCGTGGTACGCCACGCGAAATGTCCGGTGCTGGTTGTACGGTGATAGGGTTAAAACGGGAGCGAATGTGCTAATGCCATTCAGTTCACGAAGATGAAAGACCATGGAAATAACTGGGAGTGGAACAACCATAGCGAGGTCATCGCTTCAACGCCCTAATTTCCAGTTAAATCTGTTTTGCTGTTCAGCGATTTTCAAATAAAAGCGCAGGAGGTCAAGTGTGGACTGGTCCGGCTGAAAATTGCCGACGTGTTTCCGTAAGGCCGGGAGAACCCACAGGGATGCGGGTTCAGGGCGCGTTTTACAGGGATGTTGCCTCGCGCCCGGCCCGGTAGCCTGAAGGAATAAGCGGAGAGTATTGCGCAGCAACAATTTTCCCGCCGGGAGCCGGGATTGTTAAGGGTACGGCGATAGTACCCTTAACACGTTCACAGACAGTATCGTTTCAGAGAAGTGAAAAACATAAGGTGAACGTAGCAATACGACGGAGGCAACAGATTCATTACTGCCGGATGTGCTGCTCTCAGCGCTGATTATCCAGTCTGACCAAAGCCAGCAACAGCTGACTTAGCGCGCCGTAAAAACCAAAGTCATCATACCGACAGCATTTAGTGGTGAACTCCGGTAACCAGCGTAACAGCCCTGCCAGCGTTTCTCTGCGCAACGCATCCACCTGCTGATGACGCGGTCCTGCCTCTGCCAGGGAAAAATGCAGATGGCTCAGCAGTTCGATAAAAATCGCCAGATGATCGGCTGACTCGCTAAACGTATCGCTTACCTGCATGCCCGCATCAGATAATAGTTGTTTAATGACCCCATAGTTTGGCCCTCCTTCAAGATGAGCCGATGCATAGGGTAACGCCGCGTGTTTATCCGACATCAGGAACAGGCTGCAAAAATCAGCCGCCAGTTCCAGGGTAGCGTCTTCCCGCACCTTGAGCGCGGCAATTTTCGCCTCTAGCAGAAGGACCTGCGCCTCAAGCAGAGGCTCGCCTTTGAGCACCGCGAACCACTCAGCCATTTCGCTGGACTGCAAAAGCCCCAGGCTTTCATCGTCACGCTCCCGGGAAAACAACTGCGCCAGCCAGGCGTACACGCAGGCCATTTGTTCTTTTGTCAGGGAGGTGTCTTTCATCATGACTTCACCTGCTCAGCCGGGACATATTCACACTGCGCCACCATTTTTATCGGGCCACTGAACGCCGTCACGTTATCCACCTTGCCGGTATACTTCTCAATTTCCACCAGCGTAGTATGGGCGCTGGTTGCCTGCGCCAGCTGAGACGTGCCGATATCTATCGTTAACACGTTCGGATTGCCGTATTTACACAGCGATCCGGTTTCTCCACCGTTATCAGGGTCGTACCAGGCACCTTCATGGATGCGCGCCACGCCCGGCGAGTAGAGATCGGAGACAACCGCCCCGGCCAGCACTTGTCCACGCGCGTTAAATACACGAACTATATCGCCGTTGCGAATGCCCCTGGCGTTGGCATCCTGTGGGTTAATAAACACCGGCTCTTTGCCACCTACCGCGTAATGCTTACGCAACGCTTCGGACTCGCAGAGCTGTGAATGCAGACGGAAATCCGGGTGGACGGATTGCAGATGCAGCGGCCAACGTTGCGACCCTGGCCCACCGTGTGAACGTTCGATTTTCTCGAACCACATCGGATGCCCCTGGCAATCGTCATATTGCATATCGGCAATGGTTTTCGAATATATCTCGATCAAACCGCTTGGCGTCCCCAACGGTTCAAGGTCGGGATCTTCGCGGAAGGCCTGATGACGAACAAACATCTGCGGATGTTCGAATTCAACGTACTCTTGCTGATTCCAGAAAACGTCGAAGGCCGGAAGATGAACGCCGCGTCCCTTCCCTTGCTGACTTCCTTCCTGCCAGATGCGCTTCAACCAGCCCATCTCATCCAGCCCTTCAGTGAACGCTTCTTCACGGTTAAAGCGGCGGCAAAGATCGCGGAAAATATCGAAATCATTACGCGCTTCAAACTGCGGCTGCACCAACTGCTTCATGGCGATAATTCCGCGGTTGGAGTGGTTGCCATATTGGTCAAGATCGTTACGTTCAAACTGGGTCGTCGCCGGCAATACGATGTCGGCGAATCGACAGGTCGACGTCCACTGATTATCGATGGCGATGACGGTTTCCAGCTTACGCCATCCCTCAATAATGCGATTAATCTGCTGGTGACGATGGAAAGGGTTGGTCCCGGCAAAAACGCACATCTTCAGCGGCGGTAACTTAACGGTTTTGCCGTTCCAGTTAATGTTTTTGCCCGGCTCCAGAATCGCATCGATAAAACGCGCGATCGGAATAGTACTGCTGCAGCCCTTATAATCGGTGCTGTCATGCACAGGAGGCACGGTGGTGGAGCCAGAAAAACCGCTCAGGATAATCCCTTTACGCCCCGGGGTGCCCGCACCGTTGTAATGCCAGCCAAAGCCAAAGCCGCCGCCGGGTAAACCGATTTGTCCGAGCATCGAGGCTAGCACCACGATCATCCAGGCCCACTGTTCCCCATGCTGCATACGCTGCACGCACCAGCCGGCAATAATTTGCGTTCTGCCGCCCGCCATCTGCCGCGCCAGTTCACGAATCGTATCTGCATCAATTCCGCAGATTTTTTCCGCCCACTGGGCATCTTTAGGCTGTCCGTCACTTTCGCCCAGCAGATAAGGCAGAAATTGCTCAAACCCAACGCAGTAGTTATCGAGGAAATGCTTATCGTAGAGCTTCTCGGTATACAGCGTGTGTGCCAACGCCAGCTGTAGCGGCACATCAGCCTGCGGGTTCACGGCGATGTGCTTAACCTTGTCGCGGCCCAGATAGTCATGCGTTGAGGTGACGACCGGGTCAACGCTGATGACCGAAATCTCACCCCGCGCCACTTTATCCTTCAGTTGCTCGTAGTATTCGTAGACATCATGATCCGGACACCACCAGTTCGCCTGCTGGTTTTTGATGAGATCGGAACCCCACAGCACAATGGTTTTGCTGTTTTCTAGTACCAGCGGCCAGGAGGTCTGCTGTTCATATACCTCCATTGACCCTACCACGCGCGGCAGAATGACCTGAGCGGCGCCGGTGGAATAGTCTCCCCCGGTACTCACGCTGTTGCCATGCAGCGCAATGGCACGTGCCAGCATCCCGGAAGCATTGTGGAACATCCCGGTCGATTGCCAGCCGCTGGCAGTCAGCAGCGCGCTCGGACCATAGGTCTTCTGAATGCGTTCCAGCTCCTGGTAGAAGAAGTCCAGCGCTTCATCCCACGAAACGCGTACAAAACGGTTATCTCCGCGCTGAGTGGTATCGCTCTGATGGCGCTTACGCAACCAGTCCACGCGGACCATCGGGTAGCGAATACGCGCCCCACCGTGTACGTGATCCGGGAGTCCGGCGATCATTTTTGACGGGTATTTATCATGCTCAAACGGTTTGGCCTCAATAAAACGACCATCAACCACGGTGGCACGGATAGCCCCCCAGTGAGAACCGGTCAGAATCCCCTCTTTGACACCAGTGCCCTGGACTTCTGCGGCGTTAGCGCTACGCGGCGTGAGCAGCGAAGGCCCTAACATACCAGCTACGGTCAAGCCCCCCAACTGCATTAGAAAACGTCGGCGAGATGCCTGAAAGAGATCGTTATTTTTCATTGCTTTCTCCCTTATCGCCATGCGGCTTATCCGTAGTGTCAGAGGCATTCATCTGCAAATATTTCAGTAAGGTACGTTCTTCACGTTTATCCAGACTGGTAAAGCCAATCATGCCGTTCAACGTGCCAATCCAACCGTTAGCATCAAAGTGCTCTTTCTCTGGCGCGCCGTGGCATTGGTTACAGGTTCCGTTATAGAGCGAGTCGGCATAAGCCCAGATAGGTTTGATGTCGTTGACCATATCGCCCTTCTGCATCCAGGCGGTGGCCTGCAATTTACTCCATGGTGTATTCGTTTCCGCAACGGTGGTTTGCTCCAGCGTCTTCACGTGCTGCTGGATGTCGCCACGAATGGAAGCCACAAAAATGCGCTTGCCCGGCAGTTGCGCCAACACGCGCTGACGCCCATTACTCTCGGTCCAGCCCACAATTTCAATTTGCAGCCAGTCACCGTCACGCTTTAACACTTTCACTTCAGAAGCGGGCAGCAGTGAGCCTGCAGGTTCTTTATCACCTTTGGCGGCATAAATAGGTTTGATGTCCAGAGAGTAGAGCGTCTCGCCATCGTCGTTTGCATTGGCGCGTAACTGGTCAAACTGCTTACGGAAACCGCTACTCATATCGGGAAGCTGGTGCGCGATTCCTTTATGGCAGTCGATACAGGATTGGTTGTCCTTGGCCGCAATCTTCATCTGGCGCGCAGCTTCAGGATGTTGTTTAGCGTGGTCCATCGCATCATAGTCATGACAAGAACGACAGGTCGCGGAGTTGTTCTCCTTCATTCGCGCCCATTCGCGCTCCGCCAGCTCAGCGCGTTTGGCTTCGAATTTCTCTGGAGTATCAATAGAGTGGGCAACAAAGGTTTGGTAAATATCGTTGCTGGCCTCCAGCTTACGTTTCACCATGCCTGGAATATCGGATGGAATGTGGCAGTCATGACATTCTGCGCGTACCCCGGAGGCATTCTGAAAATGCGCAGACTGTTTATATTCTTCGTAAACCGGCTGCATACTGTGGCAGCTCACGCAAAACTCGGTAGAACTGGTTAATTTAATACCAACGTGCGGCAAGACGATCAGCGCAATACCGACCACAATCCCGATAACGACCAGCGCCAACACTGACCAACGTGCGCTCGGTCTGAGCAGCGCCCTCCATAGTTTCCGCATAATAGCCCCTGTAATCTTATGGTTTAGTTACAGAGGATCTTATTTCTCAAATGTGAACAGCAACACTGGTCAGGATGAATGACTTACGGCACAATGTGAACAGATATGAACAGAAAGAGCACGCCATCAGGATGTCGCATCACATTGTAATTGTTGAAGATGAACCCGTCACCCAGGCGAGGTTACAGGCATACTTTGAACAGGAGGGTTACCACGTCTCGGTCACCGCCAGCGCTACAGGCCTACGTGAAATCATGTCACAACATCCTGTCGATCTTATTCTGTTGGATATCAATCTCCCGGACGAAAATGGCTTAATGCTGACCCGTGCCCTGCGCGAACGCTCAACGGTAGGGATCATTCTGGTGACGGGTCGTAGCGATCAAATTGACCGGATCGTTGGCCTGGAAATGGGTGCTGATGATTATGTCACCAAGCCGCTGGAGCTACGTGAACTGGTGGTTCGGGTTAAAAATTTGCTCTGGCGTATCGATCTTGCCCGCCAGGCACAGCCGGAGACCAAAGATAACTGCTATCAGTTTGCCGGATACTGTCTGAATGTCTCCCGGCATACCCTGGAGCTGGGCGATGAGACGATCAAACTCACCCGCGCCGAGTATGAAATGCTGGTCGCCTTTGTCACCAATCCGGGGGAAATTCTCAGCCGCGAACGTTTACTGCGTATGCTTTCGGCACGACGGGTAGACAATCCAGACTTACGCACCGTGGATGTATTGATCCGCCGTTTGCGCCATAAGCTACGGGCTGATTTACTGGTGACGCAGCACGGCGAAGGTTATTTTTTAGCGGCCGACGTGTACTGATACAGATAAACCGGACGGAACCCGCCAGGAGAAAGTGAGCGCTGAACATGCTGGCTGTCGGCATTTTTCGGGGTGAGCACCAGGATCGGCGGACTGATATTTTCCCGCACCGGTTGCCCTTGTAATACTCTGATAGCCTGTTGAATCGCCAGTTCACCTTGCCAGACCATTTGATCGCTGGCAGCCATAATGATTCTTTCGCGTTTAAGTCCGCGATAAACCTGATGCGACAGGTAAAAAGAGACCACGGTTAGCGGCGTCCCCTGATTCCGCTTCTCTCCCATCGCTGCCTCCGCAGCAATTGCTGTACCGGCAACCACATCGACATCCGGGTGACGTTCAAGCATCTCTTGTAACAGGTTGCGCTGAACTTCAATATCATTATCCCCCAACGCCACATCCACGATGTGCACCTGACTACCGGCAATCGCCTGACGGAATCCTGCCACCATTTCGCGGCTGCCTCCGGCGTCATCAGGTCCGGGCAATAATAAGACCTTTAACGGTTTTCCCGCGCTCCACTTAACCAGATAGTGGCCTGGCTGGTAACCCATCTGGAACCATGGAACTCCGACCCGTGCTTTCACCGTCGGATCGTGTATCGCATTCACTACCTCAATGACCGGCAACGTACCAACCTGCGCCTGCAAATCCGGAAAAGTCGTTGTGCTGCTGCCCAATAAAATGGCATCCGCGCCCCACTGCTGGCACTGGGCGATTTGTGTTTTTTGCGTGGTGAACTGACGATACCCTCCCGCCTCAAACACCTTCAGGCTTACTCCATATTTTTTTGCCGCCTCAAGCATGCCGTAATTCACTGAAAGCCAGTAGGAATCCTTCAGGCTGGGATACAACGCGCACAGTTTCCAGACTTTGCTTGCAGTAACGTCCGTCTGCGGCACCGAGACTGACTGCCGGGTATCCTGCCAGCGCAGCAGTGCAGACCCGGCCGCGTGACTTAAGCCGGGAAAAAGTGTGATAAGCAGGAAAACCAATACGCGCATGATAGCCTCAACATTGATAAGGCTTTATCCTAGTTGCTTTCCTCTTTTGGACTCAACCTTTTTAATCTGTGGCGACCAGACAGTGAATTTATCTCTGACCAAACGACTGTGGATAGGCTTTGCGCTGATGGCGGTACTGACTCTTATCAGTACGCTGACAGGCTGGTATAACCTGCGTTTTGTCAGCCAGGTTGAGCAGGCCAATACCCAGGCGCTAATTCCAACCATGGATATGGCGCGCCAGCTCAGCGAGGCCAGTGCCTGGGAACTGTTTTCCGCACAAAATCTGACCACCGCAGACAATGAAAATATGTGGCTGGCTCAGGGGAGAATGCTAACCGCCCAGAGTCTGAAAATAACCACATTACTCAAAACTCTTCGTGAACAGGGCTTTGATACTTCGGCCATAGAACAACAGGAAAAAGAGATCGCCCAGTCGTTAAGCCATCAGGGGGAGATGGTTGGCGAACGCCTGAAATTACGCGCTCAACAGCAACAACTTAGCCAGCAAATTATTGAGGCCACCGCTGACGTTGCCGAAATGGCGCGCGGCCAGGCCAGCAATGCAGCTACCTCGGCGGGCGCCACGCAGGCAAGCATTTATGATTTAATTGAGAGTCATCAGGGGCAAGCGGCTGAACACGCGTTGGACAGGCTCATCGATATCGATCTGGAATATTATAACCAGATGAATGAGCTGCGCCTGAGCGCGCTACGCGTGCAGCAAATGGTGATGAATCTGGGGAATAACCAGGCGCAGAATAACCTGGCTGCGCTGGAAAGCCAGTTGAATGCCGCCGTCAGAGTGCTTCACCGCCGACAAATACGTATTGAAGATCCAGTGGTGCGCACTCAGGTGGCCGACACCGTCAATACGATTAGCCGTTATATTGAGCTGCTGTCCCTGTATCGCCAGGATAATGACATCACGACCCAATTGCAGATCTTATCGCAGAATAATATCGAACAATTTACCCGTTTCAGTAGCGAAGTCAGCCAGTTGGTGGAAATCATCGGCCAACGCAATCAAAGCGGACTCGCGCATCTCAAACAGGCCAGCCAGCGCGGGCAACACTTGCTGCTGCTGTTAGGTGGCGTGTCATTATGTTTGCTGATTCTTATACTTTGGCGTGTGGTTTATCGCTCAGTCACACGCCCACTGGCACAGCAAACCCAGGCGTTGCAGCGTCTACTTGAGGGGGATATTGACTCCCCCTTTCCGGAAACCGCAGGCGTTCGCGAGCTGGATACCATCGGGCGGTTGATGGATGCCTTTCGCAGTAGCGTTCACGCCCTCAATAACCATCGCAAACATCTGGCCGCACAGGTTAAAGCTCGCACCGCCGAGCTGCATTCTATGGTATCTGAACACCGGCAGGCCCGTGCAGAAGCTGAAAAAGCTAACCAGGCAAAATCGGCGTTTCTTGCCGCCATGAGTCATGAAATACGCACTCCGTTGTATGGTATCCTCGGCACTGCGCAGTTGCTCTCAGACAATCCCGCCCTGGCACAGCATCGGGAAAATCTACGCGCAATCACCGACTCGGGCGAGTCTCTGCTGACCATCCTCAACGATATCCTCGACTATTCCGCCATCGAAGCCGGTGGAAAGAATGTGGCGATAGGCGATGAGCCTTTTGAACCCAAACCCTTGCTGGAAAGTACGCTTCAACTCATGAACAGCCGCGTTAGCGGTCGCCCGGTCGTGCTGGTTGCGGATTTTGCCGATGACGTTCCCGCTTCCCTGCGTGGCGATCCGCGCCGTATCCGGCAAATCATTACTAACTTATTAAACAACGCACTACGCTTTACCGATCGAGGACACATTATCCTGCGTAGTCGGCGTGAAGATCAGGACTGGTATGTTGAGGTTGAGGATACAGGATGCGGAATTGACCCTGCCCGTCAGCACGATATTTTTCAGCCGTTCGTTCAGGTAAGCGGTAAACGCGGAGGAACCGGGCTCGGACTCACCATCAGCGCCAGTCTCGCCAAGGCAATGCAGGGAGAACTAAGCGTCACCAGCACACCCGGCGTCGGGAGTTGTTTCCAGCTGCGTCTGCCATTGCGGGCAACCACGATGCCCATCATTAAACCCGCACAACGTTCCATATCATTACAGGGCTTACGCTTATTGCTTATCGAGGATAATCCTCTTACGCAGCGCATCAGCACAGAAATGCTCACTCTCAATGGCGCACAGGTCACCGCTGTCGACTGTGCCGAGGAGGCGTTAAGCCTGTTGCGGGAAGATGCCAGCTTTAATGCTGCTCTGGTTGATTTCGATCTTCCTGATATCGACGGGATCACGCTGGCGCAGCAGTTAGCCCACGACTATCCGGCACTTAACCTGATCGGCTTTAGCGCACACGTCATCGACGAAACGCTAAACCAAAGAACCAGTACCCTGTTTCTCGGCATTATTCAAAAACCGGTTCCCCGGGATGAACTCAGTCGACTTATTACGCATTATCTGCACGCCAACGAGTCTCTCCCGCTTGCATCAGACAATGACAACAAACGGTTAGATTTTCAGCAACTGGCTGGGGATATCCAGGTCATGGGATGGCAAAAGGTGCACGAATGGTTAGCGCTCTTTAAGCAACACACCCTTCCTTTATTAGATGAAATTGACACGGCGCGAGATTTAAATGAGCGCGAGCAGATAAAACGTCTGGCACATCAGCTCAAAAGCAGCTGCGCCAGCATGGGAATGCGCTCAGCCAGCACGATGTGTGCAGCACTTGAACAGCAGCCGTTGGGTGATTTTTCACTCAGAGAGGAGATCCAACAAAGTCTTTATGAGGTAGAACGTTGGCTGGAAGCAGAAAAACCGTCCCGCGCGTAACGGTGCGTTGAAGCTGAGCATAGGGACTAACTTTGAATGGTACGCCCTGTAGGATTCGAACCTACGACCTACGGCTTAGAAGGCCGTTGCTCTATCCAACTGAGCTAAGGGCGCATTGCGAAGTGATTACTTCATGCAGATGAAACGCGTGAATTATACGGTCAGCGTCTGCTGAGTCAATGCCTTTTATTTCAGTTGCTGGCGAAGTGTACGAATGTTGATTTTTTCTGCTTGTTCAAGGGTATCCAGGAAATCACCTGGTAACAACTCAGCCCACGAAACGCCAGATTTAAGGATACATGTATTTAGAATATTTATGATTTTGCTTAACATTCCCTTACCCCTCCAGTGGTTCAGGAACTCTTTAATGTTAAGTATCGCCATCAAGGAAGAAAACAGTCACTTCGAACATGGACTGAAAATCATCATCTCCCATCTGTCAAATCAGTGGCATCAGGAGATCTGCTTTTTACCTGTCGAGAATATCGATCGCGCTGACATCGCATTTATCTCCCTGGATGAAGATTGGCTCAGCGCCGATTGCTATCAGATTCCGATCCATACCCGCCGCCAACACCGGGTTGTCATCTGCAACAGAAACGATAAAGATAAGCTGATGTTCCGGCCCTGCCTGTACATGTTGCCGCTGATCTATCGGGAAGATGACGTTGAGGAAATGACTAAAAAATTAGTCCCCATCCTGCAAAAACGTGCGCTGCGCAACAACGTGCCTGCAACTATCTGCCATTACTGCACTACCCGCAACTTTTCTGTCGACGAACGCAAATTCTTAATGTTTCTCGCCAGCGGATATACCTTAGCCGAAACGGCTCACCTACTCTCAATAAGCGATCTTCAGGCCAAAGCGACCCGCCGCGGCATAATGAAAAAGCTGCATGTGAAAAACGATCAGCAATTCTTAAGATACATCCGCGCCCATCTGAATTTTCTACAAAATTAGACGGGGTATCTCTGCCTAATTTTTATTGAGAAATATCTCATCCTCGATTAAGTATCGACTCCTACTGTACCTATCCGCAGACTGCCAGAATAATCCAGCCATACTATTTCCGGGGTAACAGAAAGACACACCCGGTAATATTTTATCTAATATCAGAGAGAGGTTGAACTGGATAAAACGATCTTTTGGGCATTGAGTAAGACATCAGAAAACTTCCGGCAGATTATTCTGATGGGATACGCAATTGCCAGTCTGATGATTGTTGAAGTACTGAAACCCAACGGCACAAGGACATTGACCTTTACGCTGGCAAAAATTTGGGTCAGGGATGTTTATAGTCAGCAATTTATCCAGACCTGCCGCAACAGAAATGGAATGGAAAAGGATGCACAGCGCAAAACGCCGGGACCGCTATCGCCGCATACGAAACACTAACTGTACCTGGCAATATCCCCACTGTACCTCACAAGTATTTGACCGGCTCGAGTATCTGGCGCAAAAACTCGAATACACATTACCGGACGACACTATATCTCAGGCGATAATTACAACAGACTACTACCTGGCCTATGCGTTAAGTCGACATTTATTCTCAGGCACACGTACGGCGGTCTTCCAGAGCGTTGAGTCGGCCTTACCCAGCATGCAAGAACCAGTAATTAGCCAGTTAGTGATTGACATAGAAAGCTTAACACTCCCCTATTTCGATATACTTGAACGTTTGCGCCAGCTAATTAAGCAGCGTAATGACATCCAGATCTTCATAATGCTTTCCAGTCGTGATGAAGACCTGACTACCTTTATTTCACTATCCGGACCATTTTATATCTTATCACGTAATTTACGCCTTCCGGAGGTGCGTCACGCCTTATTATCGCCGGTTCCTGACTATATTCATTCCAGACGCATAAATCAGCTCGATTGGGAGATGATTGCCTTACTTTTACAAGGTAACTCCTTAAAAAAGATTGCATTGTTACAAACACAACCCTACCACCGTATCATCTATCGCCTGAACCAATTGATTACGCGCCTGGGGTTACCCAGCAGACAACGCTTTTTGCATCTGATACACCGCCTCAACGTTACCTCTCTTCATTTAATTTAACACCATAACCCTATGTGCGATAAGATTTTTTAGGAAACTACTTATTCTCGAATAAGAAAAAAGATCTAATTTTTACAAATATTTAATATTTACAACTATTCCTGGTCTTATGCCTGGTGCCACTGTCACACTTAACCTTACTGATTCTGTGCATTTCAATATAAAAAAGCCTAATTACAGTCTTAACAAAACCTAAACAATTGGTTTATTGTATCGTTTTTACTATTTAAAAAAATTTTCAATCTGCCATAATTCGAACTGCAGATAAATAATACCAATAGTCATTAACACATCTGGATCTTTCAGAATATCCTAACTGACATTAACAACCGGGATGTTGTAAGTCTTTTCCGAAAGAACAGAGCAGGTATAATCCCCACAGTTTCCTGATTAATTGTTAGTTTTCCCGGTGTGAAATGGATTTTCCACAAATTCATTGTTCTGCAGAAGAACAACCGAATAAACAAGGATGAAATAATATTTATTCGGTTTTCCCGCAGAACAATTCTTGGCTATTTGACAATATTATAACGCCTGATGTTTTATCAAATTCGCAAGATACGCAAACAGTTTGAGGCATACAACAATGAAACCAGCATCCGTTATCATTATGGACGAACACCCTATTGTCAGAATGTCGATAGAAGTACTACTCGAGAAAAACAGTAATATTCAGGTAGTATTGAAAACCGACGACAGCCGTACGGCAATAGAACACCTGCGCACATACCCGGTCGATCTTGTCATCCTGGATATTGAACTACCTGGTTCGGATGGATTTACATTACTCAAGAGAATAAAGTCTCTGCAGGAGAAAACTCGGGTGCTGTTTCTCTCTTCCAAATCGGAGTCTTTTTATGCCGGGCGTGCTATCCGGGCCGGTGCAAATGGTTTTGTCAGTAAACGAAAGGATCTCAATGATATCTACAATGCAGTAAAAATGATTTTATCGGGATATTCTTTTTTCCCGTCGGACACCCTTAATTTCATTAACAATATAAACGCACAAAAAGGTGTGCTGAATGACATGCCGCTCTCTAACCGCGAGGTTACGGTTTTGCGTTATCTGGCAAACGGTCTGTCCAATAAGGAAATTGCTGAACAGTTGTTACTCAGCAATAAAACGATTAGCGCTCACAAGGCGAATATCTACTCCAAGCTCGGGTTGCACACCATCGTTGAGCTGATCGATTATGCAAAAATGCATGAGTTAATGTAATAACACTCCCGGCGAGATGTCGTTCGGGAGCGTTTTGTCAGCTTATTGATTAGTTATAGTTAATCATAAACGTGGCATCAGCCCTGGCGACG
Source organism: Citrobacter sp. ABFQG (assembly GCF_004322975.1). NCBI lineage: Bacteria > Pseudomonadati > Pseudomonadota > Gammaproteobacteria > Enterobacterales > Enterobacteriaceae > Citrobacter > Citrobacter sp. ABFQG. The sequence goes on along the minus strand of NZ_CP036435.1, from coordinate 2,064,405 downwards.
CCAGGCTGAACTCCATCGGCTAACGCGATATAGTTGGCGAAAAAGGTCAGCGTGGCATTGCCGTTCTCATCAATCCCCACGGCCTGGCTCGCCTGTTCGAGCGGTAATCGCGTACGATCGCTGTCGTGCAGTTCAATCGCCACCTTTTGCGCCATGACCGCATCATCAAGCGCCAACAGCGTCGTGCCCGGAGCCGGAGTACCGGAAAACGTTATCGACGCGGATCCCGGCGGGCAACCTTCAAGCTTCAGCGTAAACGCGACCGGTTGAGTGGTATCTCCGCTGGTCTGAAGCTGCTTTGTCGGCCAGGTCCCCAACTCCACCGACTTATTGCTATCGCTGGCAATCACCGCACAGGTAAAGTCCACCACGTTGCCACGCAGCTCAATATTGATTTCCCCCAGCGACGAGGAGGCATGGCCCAACGAACTGAATGTTAGCAGGGACACCATCGCCAGAAGCGCCCCTGCGAATGGCGTTTGCTTGTTAGTCATAATCCACTCGCAGATAACCACGAGCCGTAAAAGGCCCTTCGGTAGGTTTATTCCCCGTCACGCTGACCGGCCATGCCCGAATACCGACCCTGGCTGCGGCGTTATCATCCAATTGAAATGGGATATTGCTGGAAAAATTGTTAGGCGTCAGCGGGTTACCACTGCTATCGGCGACGATAAAACCTAAATCCGGGTTGTCAGAAACCATCATTTTTCCGGTGGCTTTCTCAGCCTCTACACGCATGGTCAAGTAGGCCTGTGCGGCGACGTTGGTGCATTTTATCGCCACGGTTTTTGTCTGCGGATTAATGCCTTCGGGCCGGTTTCCTGCCCCCGCCTTGCTAAACAACGATGCGCCGATATCGCCAAAATCAAACTCAACAATCTGCCCGGCGTTCACCTCACAGTTTTGTGGAACCTCCACCTTACCGCTGTAGCTGATAGTGTACACCGGCGTGCTTAGCGCATCTCCGGTACTGGTCGTGACATAGACGCTGAACATCGTCTGCCGCGGAATCGGAACCATGTTAATAAACGAGCGGATCACTTTGAGTTTAAACACCAGCTTTGAATCCATTACGCCAAAAGGCTGCTGTTTCGATACGTTGGGGTGAGTCCCCATGCGGATATAATTACGCGGAGGATAAAACAACCCGGCATAGCTGTCGGTGATGCTCATGGCTCCCAGCAGGTAGTCATTGAGCTTCAGATACTGAAAACCGCCCTCGGTACTTTGCACCGGAAGTTCAGTGACATAGCTTCGGTAGGTGTAATTCACCGACGTTCCGGCCGGACAGGTGGCATTCACGCCAATCCAGCCCGATTTTTCCGGTAACGTTACAACCTGTCCCGGCTGGTTGTTGCTGCTGTTAAAGACATTCGACAGATCGTAAAAAACATCCGTTGGCGTGCCATTCGAGTTATGGCAGACCGTCGCCCATGACGAATGGGCCATCAGCAGTAAGGCGCTTCCCAGTAACAAACCCGTTTGTCTTTTCATCGTATTATTCCTGTCGTGCCGTTGGAGATTCGCACGTCACGTTCGTGAGCGTCACCGCCTGTTTCAGACTCTCCTCAGGCAAGGCATAGCGCGCCACGCAGCGAGCGTTTGCGCCTTCCCCCCATTGGATCAGCAACTCGCCTTTTAGCGGCAGACCACTGAGATAAATTTGCCCGTCTTCGCCCACCATACTGGTCACGCCACTGGTGTTTTCCCGCACAATAGAGCCAAACGGCACGGGTTTACCGGCATGTTTGGCGGTAATCAGCGCCCGCACACCGATTCGTGTATCAAACGCCGCTCGCACCAGCGCCCCTTGCGTTGGTACTACGCTGCTGACGTTATTTTCCACATCGGTATTGTTGTTCATGGAATTGGTGTCTAACGCGATGCGGTTATAGCGATAGACGGTGGCATACGGCATCACCGCGTATCCACGCCAGTCGGTTTGAACGCCGGTCTGGTTTTCTATCCGCACACCCTGTGCGCCAGGCGCTTTAATCAGCACGTTGGTATCACCCAGAGGCTGACTGAGCGTAATGCCATCCGCATGCCCCACCACGCCACCAGAGAGTTGCCAGTTGTAATCATGCTGATCGCGATCGTAGTTGTATCCCACGCCCAGCGTGCCATAGGCCGCCTGCCAGTTGGCACTGGCGTTTCCGCTGTAGCCATTGGTGCTGCTGTGCCCCTGATTCACGCTGTAGCTCAGGTTGCGTCCATCCAGCAACGTACCGCCGATCCCGCTCTGCCAGCTGTTTTGTCCATTGCTATTACGGTTAGCATTAAAGGTGGCGTAGGTGCGATCTAAGGCGCTATCTCGCGAGTAGCGCCGTCCGCTCAGCAGGCTGAACGGTATTGACATATTGAACGCGACAATACGGTCGGTGTCGGAGATGCCAACCGATTCATTCCACGACCAGGAGAGTGAATAGCTAATACCTTGCCAGCCGCTGGCATAGCCCAGTTGATACCAGGTATTGGTGTCTGAGGTATTCCAGTACGTTTGCTGACTACCCGAGACATACAGCGATCCGTAATCCCCCAGATTCTGCGAAATGTTTATCTGGAAACGGCCCTTTTTGCTGTAGCTCAGGTTGTGGTAACTCTTCACATCGGGCACATCGTGGCGATTGCCCTCGCTGTCGTATTCGTACTCATAGCCTTCCATACTGCGATACGCCACATCGTCGAGGGTATAGAAACCACGCGTAGAGTAGCGATATCCCAACAACTGAAAGTTGGTGCCAAAATTGTTCAGCGATTTCGCATATAGAAAACGCAATGACTGCCCCTGGTGCGTACTGTCATCCGCCAGTTGGCTGCGGGCATGGGTCAGATCGACAGAAACCGCCCCCCAGTCCCCCAGGTTTCGGCCGGTGCCTAAAACCACCGCCGTGTAGCGTGAGGCCAACTGCGTACCGCCGTAAGCGGTGTAGCCTTCTGGTAACCCAGCAATTAATGTTCCCTGGAAAAAGAATGGAGAAGATTGTTGGCTATTGCCGCTGCGAAAATCCCCTGCGACCACGTCATATTTGAAACGCCCTTCTCGTTGTAACAAGGGAACCGTGGAGTACGGCACCGTATAGCGCTGTTGGCTGCCGTCCTTTTCGTCCACCGTCACCTCAAGGTCACCGCTGGATGACGTCGGGTTGAGATCGGTTATCGAGAAAGCGCCCGGTGAAACATAGCTTTGATAAATCACATAGCCATTCTGACGAATGGTTAGCTTTGCCGCTGTTCGCGCAATACCGCGAACGGTAGGCGCGTAACCCTGTAAGCTGTCGGGATACATACTGTCTGAGGAATAGAGCCGCGCCCCGCGAAATCCGACGCTGTCAAAAACGTCGTTGCCGGTGTTGCTGTCACCCATCACCAGCTCGCCCTTCAGCGGGATAATCGCGCGCTGAAGCCATGTGCCGATGTTTTTCCAGCTTTGTGAGTGATATCCGTCACCTTTGGAATAGCTCCATGCACCGTTATTTCTCAAGCGCCAGGGGCCATAGTTCAGGCCACTGAGCATACTTAAGAAATAACTGTCCGTATCACTCCCGCGACTGCCGGTGAAACTGTAGTTAACCAGCGCAGCCGGGATGCCTTCATCCCACTCTTCCGGTGGAATATAGCCACGCGCGCTGTTTAACATCGACGCCTGCGGCAGGCTGACGTTTAGTCGCAGGGTAGAAAAATCAAACGCAATCTCGCTGCCTGGAATCGCCTCAGGTAGATTGATGCAGGTATCGTTCGCATCCTTACTGAGTGCCGGAAACGCGGCGATATTGACGCCAAGGCGCTTCACCCAGTCGAGCCCAAAGCACGGCATCAGCCCACCGGACTTCTCCCCGGCTTTTCCCGCGCTGGTCGTAAAACGAATATCCTGAGTAGCCACAAACTCATCGTTGCGCCAGATATCCACGCGATAAACACCTTCAGGCTGGTGATTACCTTTTTCAAAACGTGATAAATCCGCCACGGTTGCCGTATCCGCAGATAAAAAAGCCGGATTAAAATAGCTTTCACCATGGCTTAAAGAGGGAAAGAGCGCCGCCAGCGTGGACAACGCCACCCCCGCCAGCGGTGGCGTAACCCCCGGAAACAGGCCAGGAAAATACGTTGTCTTATTCATCGTTATCTCAACGCACGCTAACCGTTTGGGCCGGGGTCACAGCGCCATAATCATTGACCGTCTGGAACGTAACGTTGCCCTGCACGCCTGTTGGCAACAGAACCTGCGCATCACTTTTCGGTGCAACCATCACGTTATCGACCTTCGTTTTCCCCACGTTGAGATTGACCAACGTGACGTAATACGCTGACGGATTGTTAATTTTCAGGTGGTTGCCGGAACGGGAGAATTTCAGCATCCCGGGCGCATCTTCCGGAATTTGCGGCAAATTATTCGGGCGCACAAAAAGCTTGATGCGGGACAGAATCGCCAGTTGCAGAACGTTTTTGCCCTCAAGGCTGTTTTTATTGACTGACGGAATGGCTTTTACGTTCATCCAGAACAGCGACTCACGATCTTTGGGCAACGGAACACCTGCATAGATAATACGCAACGTGTTTTCGCTTTTGGGCTCGCTGACAAACAACGGAGGCGTAACCACAAACGATTTTTCTTTAACACCTGCGCTATTCTCAATCCATGAATTGACCAGGTAACGTTCTTTGGTATCACTATTGCTAATAGACAGTGACGTTTGTTTAGCATCGGCTGGATAAATAACACGGGTAGCGCCTAATGCAATGCCTCCGGCAGCCTGAACACTGGCAACAGGAAATAAGAATAGTAAAAGGATAAAACCTGATTTTAGATAATTAAACATAGCTACAAATACCTTTGGTGTGATTATCGTTGGGAAATAAATCAGGGATAAACCAACGTAAACCACACGTCTGAACGAAGCGTTCCCGGCGTTATATTTTCCGAGACAGCCCGATAACGAGCAGTGAAATGAAACGTCATCTCTTGCGTTATAATCGGCGCATAATGAAGCGGCAGCGCGTTCGGAATAATTTGCCGTTGGCGCTGGTCAAATAACGCCAGGCCGATCCCCGAAGTCGCAGACGCATCTCCACTGGCAAGGAAAACCTGCGGATCTTCCGCTGGCGTCACGCCTGCAAACGCAATCCCAACGTGGTCATAAACATCGGAGCTGCATGACGTTAAGCGCAGTGAAAACGGCACGCTGGTAGAGGCAAAGCTCCCCGTCCCGGAGAAAGCATTGGTGCGATACTGCCCCATTTGCACCCGCAAATTTTGGCTGTCAGTAGCGACCGTGCAGGCACCATTGACGAGCTGCCCCCGTAAGTGAAGGCGGCCACTTTCCAGTATTACCGTATGTGCAAACACAGGCAGTACGCACAGCATTCCCGCCAGCGCCACGCCTTTCCCTATCATCTGCCGCATCCTTCATCATCCCCGGAAATTGCCTCATCCAGTGAGGCGAATGTCATCCTTGCGCAAATCAAAACGGCTTATTCGTACTTCATGATGAACGTCGCGTCGGCATTTGCCTGACCCGGCGTAGCGCTGGTGGCAGTGGCTTTGTAACGCGCAGAGAAACGCAGGGTGTTGGTTCCTTCTACCAGCGCCTGAGCGGTAGAGAAGGTGGCTCCATCCGGCTTCAGCGCGGTGGACGTATTGTCCAGAATTTCAATCCCGACACCGCTGGCAGTGGTACCGTTATCTGCAGAAGTGACAGCCAGCAGGTTGTTGTTGGTAATATCGGATTGACCAGAGAAAGCCACAGCTGCGGTTGCGGCAACTTTCGGGTCACAGTCGTTCAGCACGATGGAGAACGGAATTTGTGCCGTTGTATCACCTACTGCGGCAAAACTGGCAGTACGATACTGGCCTAAGGTAACAACCTGATCGGATGACTGAGTACTGACTGCACAGGCTGCATTGACCAGTTCACCTTCAAAATGCACAGTACCGCCGCTCACGCTTACCGGATCGGCTGCAACCGCAGCACCTGCGACTAACATCAGGCTGGCAATAACAGAAGAGGTCATTAATTTACGTTTCATGGATTTCCCTTGAATTACACACATCCGGCTCCAGCATCCTGCGGGATCCGTTTTCATTATCGACATTAAATGTCAGGCTAATTATCTCTGCATCCTGTAAAGATATATATCGCAAGAGAATTAGCTAACCTTTTACCCCGACTCTCCTGAGTATTTGATTTACTAATTATCCTTCGCGAATATGACTATTCGTCACAGCGATAAATTAAACATTTCAATTAATGAAAAATACCTGCAAATCCTTTTAATAGCCCTGGCTAATTCTTAATGGGATCTAAGAAAAGTCTTGGTTAATATTACCTAAATGCCGCCGTAATAGTACGTAACAGTCTGGTTTATGAAGCATTACCCATAAAGAACCCAGGGTGATGAGATGTTTCATTCACGTTAATTTTAATTAGCATGCTTACTATTTATTCGTAAGGCTTCAGCCTTTGTGCTGACACCATTTGCAGCCCGTGACGGCCCTGGCGCACATAAAAACGCAAACGAAAACTGACAGCACGTCCCGCTTCTGACAAAATAGTGGCATCCCCTTCGATTTAACGTAACAGACGGAATCCTCTCTCTGATGGCAGCAAAGATTATTGACGGTAAAACGATTGCGCAGCAGGTGCGCTCTGAGGTTGCTCAAAAAGTTCAGGCGCGTTTAGCGGCTGGATTACGCGCCCCAGGCCTGGCTGTTGTGCTGGTAGGCAGCAATCCGGCTTCGCAAATTTACGTCGCGAGTAAACGCAAAGCCTGCGACGAAGTGGGGTTCGTCTCCCGCTCCTATGACCTGCCCGAAACCACCAGCGAGGCGGAGCTTCTTGAGCTGATCGATACGCTCAATGCAGATACCACCATCGACGGTATTCTGGTACAACTGCCGTTACCTGCCGGTATCGACAACGTTAAAGTGCTGGAGCGTATTGCACCGGATAAAGACGTTGACGGTTTTCATCCGTATAACGTCGGTCGCCTGTGCCAGCGTGCGCCGCGCCTGCGTCCTTGTACCCCGCGCGGTATCGTGACCCTGCTTGAGCGTTACAACATCGACACCTACGGCCTTAATGCGGTCGTCATTGGCGCTTCAAACATCGTCGGTCGCCCAATGAGCATGGAACTGCTGCTGGCTGGCTGCACCACCACCGTCACCCATCGCTTCACCAAAGATCTGCGTCGCCACGTTGAGCATGCTGACCTGCTAATTGTTGCCGTCGGTAAACCGGGCTTTATTCCTGGCGAGTGGATCAAAGAAGGTGCGATTGTGATTGATGTCGGCATCAACCGTCTGGAGAATGGTAAGGTTGTTGGCGATGTGGTCTTTGAAGATGCTGCCGCACGCGCGTCATATATCACGCCGGTCCCCGGCGGCGTAGGCCCAATGACGGTCGCCACACTTATCGAAAACACGCTGCAGGCGTGTGTTGAATATCATGATGTAAAGGACGTTTAAGATGGCCACATTTTCACTGGGTAAACACCCACATGTTGAACTCTGCGATCTGCTGAAGCTGGAAGGCTGGAGCGAAAGCGGCGCCCAGGCAAAAATTGCTATTGGCGAAGGGTTAGTGAAGGTCGATGGTGTTGTTGAAACGCGTAAACGCTGCAAAATCGTTGCCGGACAGACCGTGAGCTTTGAAGGTCACAGCATTACCGTCGTGGCATGACCCTAAGTGCCGGATGAGGTAAACACCGTATCCGGCCACTTCTCCCTCTCGTTTTCAGATAATGACTTCATCCCCGCTTCACAGTGAACTGTTAGCATGTTGTTTTTCCACACGAAGCGATCATCATGCCCACTATTGTTACCCACGCAGCCGTTCCGCTCTGTTTAGGGTTAGGTCTCGGACTTAAAGTCATCCCCCCACGATTACTGTTTGCTGGCGTCGTTCTGGCTATGCTGCCAGATGCCGATGTGTTGTCATTTAAGTTCGGTGTCGCCTATGGCAATGTGTTTGGCCACCGGGGATTTACCCACTCACTGCTGTTCGCCTTCGTGGTACCGCTGCTCTGCGTATTGATTGGCCGACGATGGTTTAAGGCGGGATTGATTCGCTGCTGGCTATTCCTGACGGTTTCACTGCTGTCACACAGTCTGCTGGATTCCGTTACGACAGGCGGCAAAGGCGTCGGCTGGCTGTGGCCGTGGTCGGATGAACGCTTCTTTGCACCGTGGCAGGTGATTAAAGTCGCCCCGTTTGCGCTATCACGCTACGCCACACCGTATGGGCATCAGGTAATAACTTCGGAGTTGATGTGGGTATGGCTGCCGGCCGTTATGATGATGGGTGTGCTGTGGTGGTACAAACGTCATTAATAGTGCCTGATGGCGCTACGCTTATCAGGCCTACCGATCATTCCATCGTAGGCCGGATAAGGCGTAAGCCGCCATCCGGCAATATAGAGAGTTACTTACGACGCCAGGTGGTGCCCTGCGGGCCGTCTTCCAGCACGATGCCCATCTCATTGAGACGGTCACGCGCGGCATCAGCCGCCGCCCAGTCTTTCGCTTTACGCGCATCCAGACGCTGTTGGATTAACGCTTCAATTTCAGCAACTTCACCGTCATCCGCCTGCGCCCCGCTTTGCAGGAACGCTTCCGGATCCTGTTCCAGCAGTCCCAGCACGCTGGAGAGCTTGCGCAGATGCGCAGCCATACCGTTAGCCGCCGCCATATCTTCACCCTTCAGGCGGTTAACTTCACGCGCCATATCAAACAGCACGGAGTAAGCTTCCGGCGTGTTGAAGTCATCGTCCATCGCTTCAATGAAACGTGCTTCAAAGGCCTCGCCACCCGCAGGGGCAACGGATTTGTCGGTACCGCGCAGTGCAGTGTACAGACGCTCCAGCGCAGAACGCGCCTGTTTCAGGTTCTCTTCGCTGTAGTTGAGCTGGCTACGATAGTGACCCGACATCAGGAAGTAGCGAATGGTTTCGGCGTCGTAGTATTTCAGCACATCGCGCACGGTAAAGAAGTTGCCCAGCGATTTAGACATTTTCTCGCGGTCAACCATCACCATCCCGGAGTGCATCCAGTAATTAACATACTCACCGTCATGCGCACAGGTGGACTGCGCGATTTCGTTTTCATGATGCGGGAACATCAGGTCCGAACCGCCGCCGTGAATATCGAAATGGTTACCCAGTTGTTTGCAGTTCATCGCCGAACATTCGATGTGCCAGCCCGGACGACCTGCGCCCCATGGAGACGGCCAGCTCGGCTCGCCTTCTTTGGACATTTTCCACAGCACGAAGTCCATCGGGTTACGCTTCACATCAACCACGTCAACGCGAGCACCCGCCTGCAGCTGATCCAGATCCTGGCGTGACAGCTGACCGTAGTTCGGGTCAGTCGGCACGTCGAACATCACGTCGCCGTTATCAGCAACGTAAGCGTGACCTTTGGCAATCAACTGCTCAGTGATTTCGATAATTTCAGCGATATGGTGCGTAGCGCGCGGCTCCAGATCCGGGCGCAGAATATTCAGCGCATCGAAATCGCTATGCATTTCCGCGATCATTCTGTCGACCAACGCGACAAAGCTTTCACCGTTTTCATTCGCGCGCTTGATGATTTTGTCATCAATATCGGTAATGTTGCGTACATACTTCAGCTTATAGCCGAGGAAGCGCAGGTAGCGCGCGACGACGTCGAAAGAAACAAAGGTACGTCCGTGGCCAATATGACAGAGATCGTAAACGGTAATACCACACACGTACATGCCGACTTCCCCGGCATGAATAGGTTTGAATTCCTCTTTTTGGCGCGTCAGTGTATTAAAGATTTTTAACATCGAAGATTCCGTGTAGACGTGTGTGGATAGTAAAGTCTGTATAATACCCATAATTTAGACCGGAAGCAGCACACTTTGCGAGGTGATCACAGCTTGCGGTTATGCTATAACACACCCCTAACTCTGACCCTTGACGGGGTCGAAGCACCAATCTATCGGAACAGGATGCAAAAATGGTTACTTTCCACACTAATCACGGCGATATCGTAATCAAAACGTTTGATGATAAAGCGCCTGAAACAGTTAAAAACTTCCTGGACTACTGCCGCGAAGGTTTTTACAACAACACCATTTTCCACCGTGTTATTAACGGTTTCATGATCCAGGGCGGCGGTTTCGAGCCAGGCATGAAGCAAAAAGCCACGAAAGAAGCGATCAAAAACGAAGCGAACAACGGTCTGAAAAACACCCGTGGTACGCTGGCAATGGCGCGTACTCAGGCTCCGCACTCCGCAACCGCACAGTTCTTCATCAACGTTGCTGACAACGACTTCCTGAACTTCTCCGGTGAAAGCATGCAGGGTTGGGGTTACTGCGTGTTCGCTGAAGTTGTTGAAGGCATGGACGTGGTTGATAAAATCAAAGGCGTTTCCACCGGTCGCAGCGGCATGCACCAGGATGTGCCAAAAGAAGACGTCATCATTGAAAACGTGACCGTCAGCGAGTAATCGTGGCGACACTGTTTATTGCAGATCTTCACCTCTGCACAGAAGAACCGGCGATCACCGCCGGTTTTCTGCGTTTTTTAGCCGGCGATGCGCGCAAGGCCGATGCGCTATACATTCTCGGCGACCTGTTTGAAGCCTGGATTGGCGATGACGACCCGAATCCGCTGTATCATGAAATGGCCGCAGCGATAAAATCACTGGCTGATTCCGGCGTTCCCTGCTTTTTTATTCACGGCAACCGTGATTTTCTGCTCGGTAAACGTTTTGCCCGTGCGAGCGGCATGACCTTGCTTCCCGAAGAAAAAGTGCTCGACTTGTATGGCCGCAAGGTTCTGATCATGCATGGCGACACCTTATGCACCGACGACGCAGGCTATCAGGCGTTTCGCGCCAAAGTGCATCAACCCTGGCTACAGAAGCTGTTTCTCGCCCTGCCCCTGTTTGTTCGCCAGCGCATTGCCGCAAAAATGCGCGCCAACAGTAAAGCCGCCAACAGCAGTAAATCGCTGGAAATCATGGATGTGAACCCGCAGGCCGTGATTAACGAGATGGAAAAACATCAGGTCCAGTGGTTAATTCACGGACATACACACCGTCCGGCTGTCCACGAACTCACGGCCAATGAGCAACCCGCTTTCCGCGTGGTATTAGGCGCATGGCATACCGAAGGCTCAATGGTGAAAGTCACGCCCAGCGACGTTGAGCTGATCGCGTTTCCGTTTTAATTCTGCAGATATCCAGTTCCTCTTTACACAAAACTATTCGAGTTGCATCGAGGCGGCAAATCTGTGAGTCCCCAGGAGCTTACAAAAGTAAGTGACTGGGGTGAGCAGATGCAGCCAACAAAGAGGCAGCTTGAAGAGTGAAGTGTAGAGCGCGCAATCGTTTTCCTTGAAGGTTAATTATGCTATTCTCTGTGGCCTCAAAAGTCGAGTGTAGTGCACCACAGGAGTTTTCAGACGCATGTCTTCCCGCAATAATCCGGCGCGTGTCGCCATCGTGATGGGGTCCAAAAGCGACTGGGCTACCATGCAGTTCGCCGCCGAAATCTTCGAAATCCTGGACGTTCCGCATCATGTTGAAGTCGTCTCCGCCCACCGCACCCCAGACAAATTGTTCAGCTTCGCCGAAGGCGCTGAAGAGAACGGTTATCAGGTGATTATTGCCGGAGCCGGTGGCGCAGCGCATTTGCCTGGCATGATTGCGGCGAAAACGCTGGTGCCAGTTCTCGGCGTTCCGGTGCAAAGCGCAGCGTTGAGCGGCGTAGATAGCCTCTACTCCATTGTTCAAATGCCTCGCGGTATTCCCGTTGGAACACTGGCGATCGGCAAAGCGGGTGCGGCCAATGCGGCCCTACTGGCAGCGCAAATTCTGGCTACACACGACAAAGCATTACACCAGCGTCTGGACGACTGGCGCAAAGCACAAACCGATGAAGTGCTGGAAAACCCGGACCCGCGAGGTGCGGCATGAAGCAGGTCTGCGTACTCGGTAACGGTCAGCTAGGACGCATGCTGCGTCAGGCCGGCGAGCCGCTGGGCATTGCGGTCTGGCCCGTCGGGCTGGACGCTGAACCGGCTGCTGTCCCTTTTCAGCAAAGCGTGATCACCGCTGAGATTGAGCGCTGGCCGGAAACGGCACTCACCCGCGAACTGGCGCGCCACCCGGCATTTGTTAACCGCGACGTCTTCCCGATTATTGCCGACCGTATGACGCAAAAGCAGCTTTTTGACAAGCTCGGTCTGGCGACTGCGCCGTGGCAACTGCTGGCAGATAAAAGCGAATGGTCTGCGGTATTCGACAAACTCGGCGAGCTGGCGATCGTCAAGCGTCGCGTCGGCGGCTACGACGGTCGTGGGCAGTGGCGTTTGCGCGCAAATGAAACCGCACAACTGCCGAATGATTGCTATGGCGAGTGCATCGTCGAGCGGGGAATCAACTTCTCTGGCGAAGTCTCACTGGTTGGCGCTCGGGCGCATGACGGCAGCACCGTTTTCTATCCGCTAACCCATAACCTGCATCAGGACGGCATTCTGCGCACCAGCGTGGTGTTCCCGCAGGCTAACGCCAGACAGCAGGCACAGGCTGAAGCGATGCTCTCCGCCATCATGCAGGAGCTGGGCTATGTCGGCGTGATGGCGATGGAGTGTTTTATCACCCCGGAAGGTCTGCTGATCAACGAACTGGCTCCGCGCGTGCACAACAGCGGACACTGGACGCAAAACGGCGCCAGCATTAGCCAGTTTGAGCTGCACCTGCGTGCCATTACCAACCTGCCGTTACCGACGCCGGTGGTGAACCATCCTTCGGTGATGGTAAACCTGATTGGTAGCGACCTGAACTACGACTGGCTGAAGCTACCGCTGGTACACCTGCACTGGTATGACAAAGAAGTGCGTGAAGGGCGTAAGGTGGGTCACCTGAACCTGAGCGACAGCGATACCGCGCGCCTTAGCGCGACACTGGAAGCGCTTATCCCCCTGCTGCCGCCGGAATATGCCAGCGGTATTATCTGGGCGCAGTCAAAGCTGAAATAAGAAGACGCGGGGCGGGTATACACACGCCCCGTTTTTTTACAGACGGATACAGGTTCCAGCATTTCCCGCCAGCGTATCTTCAATGCGTGACAGCGCGCCAATCCATGCTGGTTTCCCACGGCGTTTCACATATCCACTGACAGCGGTGACCTTTGGTCCCATCGAACCATCTGCTTTAGCAAACGGCGCCAGTTCATCCGGAGAGGCCTGACGAATCGCGCGCTGTTCCGGCGTTCCCCAGTTTTCATAGACCGCATCAGCATCGGTCAAAATAACCAGACCATCGGCATCAATCTGTTCAGCCAGCAACGCCGCCGCCAGGTCCTTATCAATGACCGCTTCAGACCCTAATCCTTCGCCAGTAACCGGGACACCGCCACCCCCGCTGCAAATCACCACATGCCCTTCCTTGAGTAAGAGCTTAATGGCGTCACTTTCAACGATCTGGCGAGGTTCTGGCGAAGCGACAACGCGCCGCAGGTATTTGCCGTCACGCTTCATATGCCAGCCGTAGGTCGCTTCCAGCTGCGTTTGTTCTTCTGGCGAATAGACCGGACCAATAAATTTTTCCGGTGCCATAAACGCAGGATCGTCTTCTGAGACAACAATTCGTGTCAACACTGTGGTCACTGGCGGCATTTCCGGTTCAGCGGTCAGGCTCTGGGCCAACATATAACCAATCATGCCCTGCGTCTCGGCCACCAGCACATCTAATGGATAAGGCTCGACCTCCTTCCAGGCGAGATTCTGTAACGAAAGCAGGCCAACCTGCGGCCCATTGCCATGGACAATAGCCAGGCGATATGTGCGCGCCAGACGCGCCAGGGCGGGTACGGCGCTGGCAATATTACGGTATTGATTTTCTGCAGTCAGCGCCTCGCCGCGTTGCAATAATGCGTTGCCACCGAGAGCAACAACCAGCGTTTTCATTCCCTATCCTTCTATGATTTGTTGTCCAATCCAGAACCCCAGCAGAGTATCTGCGCCGGAGGTATGCCCAAGCGCCAGCAGCGAATCAATCGCCGCATCCAGTCTTTCCTGACGACGCAATGCATGGGTAAAGTGGAGTAAAGGTGAAGCGAAGTAACCTGCAGCCGCGTAACGCAAGTAGCTCACGCTAACCACAGTCGTCGCCTGTTCAAGGTTGCCGGAAGCAGCAAAGAAATGTTGGCCGGAAACCTTATTCAGCGCACCGAAATACCAGGCTGCCAGCAGCATGCCGGTCAACGTGTCATCATGGCTGGGCGTTAGCCCGGGCCCCTTGCCTAACCACTGTCGCCAGTCTGTCGACAACCCCGCAAGCGCCGAGAAAAAGCAGTGACGGAACTGGCGTAGTTCGGGGCACAAAGGCAGGTTTGCCGCCAACATTAACGGCCCGAACAATCCCGTTTCCTCACCGCGATCCATCCAGGCAGGTGCAAGGCGCGGGGAATGTGGCCGGGAAGTGATTCTCAACGAACAGCGGCGATGCGGCTGGCACAGCAAAAATGGCCCCAGTTGGATCCCACCAGGGACAGCCTGAGGAGATTCGTTTCCACGTAACACCGCACGCAGCGCATCAAAATCATGCGTACGGATCACCCATCCTGCCGGGCTAAAGCCGCTCCCCTGGCGGTGCAACGTCAACAGTGCGCCCCCTTCGGCCACGAGATTAATCGCGCGTCGCCAGACGCCAGACAATTGCCAGGACTGGCGGAAATCCGGGGACTGTTGGCTGGCCAGCAAAGGATGGATGATCATCATGCGTGCCTCTTTTAGCTAATGCCCATGCTTTCAGCCAGCGCTTCGAGAGCCAGCTCAAAACAGGCCAACGGCGCACGGACGGTTCCCGCGCCAATCTGACCAATACCGGCCTCTTTATGCGCAATACCGGTATTGATCAGTGGCGTAATCCCCGTTTCGACCACGCGGCGAATATCGAGTCCCAGACAAGCCCCCTGGAAATCCCAGCCAGGGATCTGCAACTGCATATTGCGCTCCAGATAGATTTCCGCCATCTCCTCGGACACAGATTTCGCCGCTTCCATTCCACCAGCCCCGACAAAACGCGTGACGCCTGGTGCGGCGATCATCGCTGCTCCGCCAATGCCAAACGTTTCGGTGATGGCGCTATCACCCATATCAGGGTTAGCCTGTTCCTGCGAAAAACCAGTAAAGAACAGTCCCTGCGGGGTGTTAACCGGTGCGGTAAACCAGCGATCGCCAAGTCCACTCACCCTAATTCCGAACATGTCGCCATTACGGGTCATCGCCGTCACAATACTGCCAGAACGCACCATCGCCCCGGCGTCCATCGCCGCTTTACAGTAAGCCATCGCAAGGTTGAGGAAGAACTGGTCGGTTACGCTGAGGAAATCCATCACTTCAGCAATCTGCTGCTTATCATGTTGTAGACGGGCAATTTGCGGTGCCAGCGTACGCATCAGCAGGGCTGAAGAGGCAATGTTGCGCTGATGGAACTCGTCGCCCATCGTAATGCCCTGTGCCATCATGGCGGTCAGATCAATACCCTGTTCCAGCGTCCCCAATGCGGCGCTTAAGACCGGCATCAGAACATCGCGCATCCAGCGTAAGCGCTGCTGGACATCCTCGCCGTACGCACCGAAGCGCATCACCTTGCCAATGCCTTCGTTGAGATTGCAGTACGCGCGGTTCCCTTCAGTAATGTTTTCCACCACCAACATCGGCATGCTGGCAGAAGTGATCCCGCCCATTGGCCCCACGGCATTAACGTGATGGCAAGGTACAAAATTGACTTTCCCCTGCTCCAGTAATGCCAGCGCGCTCATTTCGTCATTGGCCCACCCTTCAAACAGGCACGCACCAATGCAGGCCCCTTTCATCGGGCCGGTCATCTCTTGCCAGCGCATTGGCGGTCCCGCATGAAGCAGCGTTTTTCCTTCATTAAGTTCACTGATTAACGAGGACGCGGGTTGCACATCCAGCCAGTGCGGGCGCGCGCGACGAATTTGTTCGATTACTGCAGTATTGGCTTGTGCCACTGATGTAAACATTGGAACCCCTTATTGCAAACGTTCTAATAAACGAGCCAGTTTTTTGTTACCGCCAGCGACAGGCGCCCACTGGTAATGCACCACAGGCTTTTCTGCCGCCTGTAAATCCAGTGCAAAACTGCGTAACCCGGCATTAATGACCGCCACTTTTTCCAGTAGCGAAGGTGAGGATTGATGAGATAAAGGTTGAGATGGGCGAATCAGTTCGGCGGCAAGCAAGGTAGCCTCAGGCAGTGAACTCACCACGGCGATACCGGCATCTTCCAGCGTGGCGATTTGCAGTGAACGACACTGCGGATCGCGTTCTGTACCGGTCACCGTGGCGATCGCAAACAGCGGTTGGTCGATGTCACGCACAGCGCATGCCTTTTGCCAGGCCTCAACCAGTGATGCAGCTGGATCTGCCGTCGCCCCGTAACCAATCACGACGTCGACCAATAACACCCGCACCTGCGGCTGAGAGCCGAGGTCCGTAATAAGCTGATTGCGTAACGCAGGGTCGATCATCGGATGCGGACGCCCGACGGTGTAAAAATCATCCCCGAGGTCGATAATCTGATGCCCGGCGGCATCCAACATCATGCCGTGATGATGTTGTGCATCCGCTGCAACATTAAGGTTTGCGGCCAGCAGACCCGCCGCTTCGGCAGCCAGCGTTCCTCCGGTATAGAGTCCCCGAATAAGGCCGTCCCCCGTGGCAGAAAGCGCGCTACGTCGCGCCGTGACGCGCGCCAGTAAACAGGCGAGACGGGCCGCATCATCCAGCGTCGAGGCAAACCAGACGTTCTCATCGCGGGTCGCTGCGCTGGTGTAACCTAAAAACAGGGCCACAACGGGTTTACCCGTGGCTTTCATCGCCGTGACAATCCGCTGGCGAACGGCTTCCGCAGGTGGTTTAGACACAAAAGCCAACACCTGACTTTTATCATCCGCGCCGAGCATATCCAGCGCGGTAAGTGCGCTAATTCCTCCCACCTCAGCGCTCAGGTCGCGTCCACCCAGACCAATGGCGTGAGTGATGCCTTCCCCGGCCAGTGCTATCTGTGAACACAGCTCCTGGATCCCTGTGCCTGAGGCGCCTATGACGCCAATGTTGCCTTCCGGCATCACGTTGGCAAATGCCAGCGGCGTACCAGCGATCATGGCGGTTCCGCAATCGGGTCCCATCACCAGCAGGCCTTTATCTTGTGCACGCCGCTTCAGATTGATTTCATCTTCCAGCGTGACGTTGTCGGAGAACATCATGACATTCAGGTTGCGATCCAGCGCCTGGTTCGCCAGTTCAGCCGCGTATTCGCCCGCTACAGAAATTAACGTCATATTCGCTTCAGGCAATTTCTGACACGCGCTTTCCCAGCGCCTGACCTGCAATAGCGTTTGGCTCCCCCCGGTTGCCTGCGCCAACTGCTGCAACGACTCATCCAGTTGCTGCAAAATAGCCTGGGTAATACTTTCATCCGCCGCTTCAGTACGAATCGCCACGCAAATATCATTCGGCGTCGCCTGATTAAAATCGTCATGCCAGAATCCGGTTGTTTCCAGCAATGATTTATTCGCTGGCGTTCCCATCATCACCGATACATCGTCTACATTTTCGGACTCACTCAGCTTGCGTGAAATAATCATTAAACTGACAGAGTCCTGAAAACACCCTTTTTTAATAAAGGCGTGGATCATAACAACCCCTTAATAATTGCACCCATGGCAATTGCACGAGTAGTGTTAATGTGGAACTCAAGGTATATATCTGGCATAGCAAATAGAGTGACTGATATCACATACGATTTATTAGCAAAAGAATTTTAATAACCACCTAAGGATTACATGTTATTTTCTAACGACATTATTTATTTAAAAAGAAAAGGCAAACCAATGCTGATTATCAAATAAATTCTAACTATATTTTTTTGCCTGTCTGGATCACATATTAGATTTATTTTCCCGGTATGTTAACGGCAGTCATGCTTCACACCGTCGTTAAAAAGGAAGACAGATGAAAATCAGTCGGGAAACACTCCACCAGCTTATCGAGAATAAACTTTGCAAGGCCGGACTAAAACGTGAGCACGCCGCAACGGTTGCCGAGGTATTGGTTTATGCCGATGCCAGAGGCATTCATTCTCATGGCGCTGTACGCGTTGAATACTATGCCGAGCGCATTTCAAAAGGCGGCACCAACCGCGAACCCACATTTCGTTTTGAAGATACCGGTCCCTGCACAGCGATTTTGCATGCCGATAATGCCGCCGGGCAAGTCGCAGCAAAAATGGGTATGGAGCATGCAATTGAAATTGCTGAAAAAAATGGCGTCGCCGTTGTCGGCATTAGCCGAATGGGGCACAGCGGAGCCATTTCTTACTTTGTGCAGCAAGCCGCCCGCGCAGGCCTGATTGGACTCTCTGTCTGCCAGTCCGATCCGATGGTCGTACCGTTCGGCGGCGCAGAAATTTACTACGGAACCAATCCGTTAGCCTTCGCAGCGCCAGGGGCTGGCGACGATATCATGACCTTCGATATGGCGACGACGGTGCAGGCCTGGGGCAAAGTTCTGGATGCCCGCTCACGCAATGAACTAATCCCCGATACCTGGGCTGTCGATAAAAATGGCGCGCCGACCACCGATCCTTTTACGGTTAATGCGTTGCTTCCCGCTGCCGGGCCGAAAGGCTATGGTCTGATGATGATGATCGATGTGTTATCCGGGATTCTGCTGGGATTACCGTTTGGTCGTCAGGTCAGTTCTATGTATGAAGATCTCCATGCTGGACGTAATTTAGGCCAACTGCATTTGGTGATTAACCCCGAGTTTTTCTCCTCCAGCCAATTATTTCGTCAGCATCTCAGTCAAACCATGCAAGAGTTGAATGCCGTTACTCCTGCGCCTGGTTTTAAACAGGTTTATTACCCCGGACAGGATCAAGATATTAATCAACGTGATGCCGCCGTTCATGGCATTGACATTGTTGATGATATTTATCAATACCTGATTTCCGATGCTCTCTATATCAAGTCATACGAAACAAAGAACCCCTTTGCGCAATAATTATTGAAACAGGAATTTCATATGATTAATCATTTTCGTCACGCAATAGAAGAAACCCTTCCCTGGCTCTCTTCCTTTGGCGCAGATCCATCCGGTGGGATGACGCGCCTGCTGTATTCGCCAGAATGGCTTGAAACACAACAGCAATTTAAAAAGCGTATGGATGTCAGCGGCCTGGAAACACGCTTTGATGAAGTAGGTAATTTATACGGTCGCCTGCGCGGGAGTGAATCCCCGGAACAAGTCATTTTAAGCGGCTCGCATATTGATACCGTCGTCAACGGCGGCAATCTTGACGGCCAGTTTGGCGCGCTGGCGGCGTGGTTAGCAATTGACTGGCTTAAGACCACCTACGGCGCACCGCTGAAAACGGTCGAAGTGGTCTCGATGGCAGAAGAAGAAGGCAGCCGCTTCCCGTATGTCTTCTGGGGCAGCAAAAACATTTTTGGGCTGGCCAATCCCGATGACGTCCGTAACATCCAGGACGCGAAAGGCACCCGTTTTGTTGACGCAATGAACGCCTGCGGCTTTACCCTCCCCTCAGAACCACTTCATGCCCGCAGTGACATCAAAGCCTTCGCTGAATTACACATCGAACAAGGTTGCGTGCTTGAAAGCAATGGCCAGTCGATAGGCGTCGTCAGCGCGATTGTCGGACAACGTCGCTACACGGTAACGCTGAACGGCGAATCCAACCATGCGGGTACAACGCCGCTGAGCTACCGTCGCGATACCGTTTACGCTTTCAGTCGCATCTGCAGCCAGTCTATCGAGAAAGCCAAAAAGCATGGCGATCCTCTGGTACTGACCTTTGGTAAGGTCGAGCCGCAGCCGAACACCGTCAACGTGGTGCCAGGAAAAACGACCTTCACGATCGATTGCCGTCATACCGATGCCGATGTATTACGTGATTTTACTCAGCAACTGGAAAACGACATGCGCGCCATCTGCGATGAAATGGATATCGGTATTGATATCGATTTGTGGATGGATGAAACGCCGGTCCCGATGGACAGTAAACTGGTCTCCACCCTTACCGAACTGTGTGAAAAAGAACAGCTGAACTACCGTGTGATGCACAGCGGCGCGGGCCATGATGCGCAAATTTTCGCGCCTCGCGTACCGACCTGCATGATTTTCATTCCCAGCATTAACGGTATCAGCCACAACCCCGCTGAACGCACAAACATTAACGACCTTGCCGAAGGGGTCAAAACTCTGGCATTAATGCTTCATCAACTTGCCTGGCAGAAATAAGGAGTCACCCATGGGATATCTGAATAACGTTACGGGTTATCGCGATGATTTACTGGCTAATCGCGCAATTGTAAAACACGGTAACTTCGCCCTGCTAACCCCGGACGGACTGGTTAAAAACATCATTCCGGGTTTTGAAAACTGTGACGTCACCATCCTCTCAACGCCGAAACTAGGCGCGTCGTTTGTTGATTATCTGGTAACGGTTCACCAAAGCGGTGGTAACCAGAGCGGTTTCGGCGGCGAAGGCGTTGAAACGTTCGTCTATGTTATCTCCGGCAAAATTGAAGCAAAAGCAGAGGGTAAAACATTCGCTTTAACTCAGGGTGGATACCTTTATTGCCCGCCCGGCGAGCTGCTCACCTTTAGTAATGCCCAGGCTGAAGACAGCCAGCTGTTTTTATACAAACGTCGTTATACGCCAGTAGCAGGTCATTCGCCGTGGCTGGTTTCCGGTAACACCAACCAGTTAGAACGTATTCATTATGAAGGCATGGATGACGTGATCCTGCTGGATTTCCTGCCTAAAGAATTGGGCTTCGATATGAATATGCACATTCTGTCGTTCGAGCCGGGCGCTAGCCACGGTTATATCGAAACGCACGTGCAGGAACACGGGGCGTATATTCTTTCAGGCCAGGGCGTTTACAACCTCGACAATCAGTGGATCCCGGTGAAAAAAGGCGACTACATCTTTATGGGAGCTTATTCCCTGCAGGCCGGATACGGCGTGGGTCGTGGCGAAGCATTTAGCTACATCTATTCCAAAGATTGCAACCGGGATGTTGAGATCTAACAGCGTATAGCCCTCCTGATACTTTTTTTATTTAGCTATGTTGGGTTTTGCCACGGTGTTTACCGTGGCTTTTTTTATGCTTAACGCTGAGCCACCACCTGACCCAATTTCATCGCACAAGCGATATTACGCGCACAGTGATAGAGATTGGTTTCGCCGTTTGTCAGCACTTCTGCTAACGGCGCGAGTCGCGGCAGAATACTGAACACCGCATCGATACCATGATCGTGAACCACCTCTACGCCTTCGCCCAACACCCCGGCGATGCCGATCACGGGAACATGATGCCGCATGGCTACCGACGCGACACCGATTGGCGCTTTGCCACCGACCGTTTGCGAATCAATACGCCCTTCGCCGGTAATAACTAGCGCCGCGTCCTGGATTGCCTGCTCCAGTTGTATAGCCTGCAGCACAATCTCGATCCCGGGTTTCATGCTGGCCCGCAGGAAGATAACCGCAGCAATCCCCATTCCTCCAGCCGCTCCGCCGCCCGCCACCTGAGCAACATCCTCACCGGTCAGCGTTTGCAGCACGTGGGCATAGTTGAGCAACCCTTCTTCCAGCCTCTCAACCATTTCCGGCGTCGCCCCTTTCTGCGGGCCGAATACCCTTGCCGCGCCGCGCGGGCCAACCAGCGGATTATCAACGTCACAGGCGACGTCAATGCGACACGCTTTCAGCCGCGGATCGCAGTGTTGCAGGTCGATGCGCGCAAGGCGAGACAAACTCCCGCCCCCAGCGCTTAATGGCGCACCTTGCGCATCCAGAAAACGAACGCCAAGCGCCTGGGCCATCCCCATACCGCCATCAACCGTCGCACTCCCGCCAATACCAAGAATAATATGACGAATACCGGTATCCAGCGCATGGCGAATCAGTTCACCCGTGCCGTAACTTGAGGCCAGCAGTGGATTGCGCGCCTGCGGTTCGACCAGCATCAGCCCACTCGCCGCCGCCATTTCGATAATTGCGGTCTTACCATCCCCGGTCAGGCCATAAAATCCCTTAACCGGTTCCCCCATCGGCCCGCAGACTTCCACAGAGATAACTTTTCCGCCTGTCGCCGCCACCATTGCATCTACAGTTCCCTCTCCGCCATCAGCAACCGGCAAACAAATATATTCTGCATCCGGGAATATGGCTGAAAATCCGGCTTTAATTGCCTGGCAGCATTGGTCAGCGCTTAAGCTCTCTTTAAATGAATCTGGCGCAATTACAATTTTCATCATCAATCCTTTTTCATCATGTTATTTAATGCGTTCCCATGGAATGAGATTTTCCATAAGCACCGCCAGTAAAATTCCCACCAACAAACCATTGCTCAGTAATGGCCGAATCGTCAGTGGAAGATCTTGTAAATAAACAGGAGGTAACCCCATCAAAAAAATGCCGACAAATAGCGGGAGCGCCAGTCGATAAATATTGCGTGCGGTAAATGTAATTTGTTGGCTAAAAACCAGACCGGAATAGAGTAACGGAAGATAAGAAACCAGCATCACGGCACTGCTGATCGCCAGCGGAATGGCGCAAAATAAGCGGGTTAGCGGCATTACTATAGCCACGAATAAACATAATACACTGCCGCAAATAAATGATTTTCGCGAGCTGTCGCCGGTCTGTGTTAACAAACCAATAGAAGAAACAAAAGGTGAAAATGGAATAACGGCAAAAGGGACTGTCACCAACGTCATAAAACCGGAAATGATAAAACTGCGGCGATAACGCGAACTGCTGGAGCCTTGCTGCGCATAAAAGACATCCGTACCGCGCACTGCGCCATAGGTATTACTGACATTCACCAGGCCGGTGATAACGGCCGTCAAAATAATGCCCGGCAACAGTTTGCCGTGGCTACCTAGCGGAAACCATTGCCAGCTTGAATCACCAGCCGGCAAGGTCATTGATGGAAAACACAATCGCCAAAGCCCCCATCCCACTATCGCCCCCACCAACAGGGCATAGCGCGAGATCCGCTGTGGTAAAAAGATGATCATCGCAAGGATGAAGCACATCACGGCAACGGCCAGACTAAATGGAGCCAGTTGAATTTTGACGCTGGTATCCGCAATACCAAAGGGCAATCCCAACATGCCCTTAAAAAAGATGGTGGTCAGTTGCGCACCGAGCAGCAGCATAAAAAAAACCATCACCGTTGGGGTAAAAAACCGGGCTAATCGATGCCCTAAGCCGCTAAAGCCGATAATCATCGTCAGTACAGCGGAAATTACAATGCCAACGGACAGGCTGGTAGCAATATCATTGAGCGGTGTCCCACGTGATGCCTCAGCCAGGGTAATCGTCAGAATGGTTCCCCACCATAAACCGGTGGGCCCTTCCATAATGGCGCGGCGGTGGCCACAAATTACCTGCGCCAGACAGGCCAGCGACGTTGTTAAAAAAGCGTACTGCGTGAGCATTAGCAGATTGCTGACTGGAAGATGAAAAGCAGAAACCAGCGTTGGCGGGACCACGACCGTGTTACAAAAAATAAAGAAAAACCACTGAAAGCCGGACAACAAACTTTCGCGGTTAATAACAGGAAGCATATTCATACCTTAAAATAGAGAATGCCCGCCAACATGACGGGCATTAATTCACATCACATTATTGTTGATGTTTAAGGATAAATTGACCTTTAGGCGATACCGGGAAACCCTGCTCAATGTCATAAATAACATCACCACGCAGAATGGTTTTCGTAATGCGCGCGCCAATTGTACGGCCTACATACGGGCTGACTTTATGGCGATATTCCAGGTCTTCGTTCTTCAGAACGTATTTGCTGTCAGGTTGAATAAAGACGAAGTCGGCGTCTTTACCCGGGGCGATACGTCCCTTCTGCTTCAGACCAAAAATATCGGCGGCATTGGTTGCCATCAATTTCGCGAACAGCGGCAACGACATACCGCGTTTTTGCACGGCTTCATCAAACATAACGTCCATGCAGTTCTGCAGTCCGGCGATGCCGCCCCACGCCTGCATGATATTGCCGGCTTTCATTTCCGGCGGGCATGGAGAGTGGTCGGAAACCAGGCAGTCAATTTCACCGTTAAACAGCTTTTCCCACATACCTTGCTGATTTTGCAAATCGCGGATCGGTGGAGAACATTTCGCCAGGGTGCCAATCTCTTCAAACTGATCGGTATCCAGCACGAAATAATGCGGGCAAGATTCGCAGGTCACATCTTGACCTTCCTGACGGGCGCGGGTTACTTCTTCCACGCCTTCCGGACTGCTGATATGGCAGACATGCAGGCGACAACCAGCAACTTTCGCCAGATACAGTACGCGACGAATCGCTTCCACTTCGGTAAACACCGGGCGTGAGGCCACATAGTCATGCGCCGTGACGCGACCTTCGCGTTTAGCTTCCTCACCAAGCTCGTCACAGATGAGCGCGTTTTCGCAATGCACCAGTACCGTCTGATTCATTTCCGCCAGCTTCTGCGCGCCTTTGTAGAACTGCCAGTCGTTCACATCGCGGAAATCATTATCGATACCGCGGTCACCGCAGGTGGCAACAAAGCATTTAAAGCCAACGACACCGACGTCATCCAGTTCGTGCAAACGATCGAGGTTGTAAGAAACCAGCCCCCCAAGCTGCGCGGCATCAATGGTCAACTTGCCTTTGGCCGCATCAAATTTCAGTTCGATGGTTTCACGATCCACCGTTGCTGGCAGTTGGTTGAGGGGCATTTCGATCATCGTGGTGATACCGCCTTTTGCCGCGGCACGCGTCCCTGTCTCATACCCTTCCCAATGGGTACGACCTGGCTCAGAGATATGGGTATGCGCATCAACCATACCAGGTGAAACTACCAGACCCGTCGCATCCATAACCTGCTTCGCCTCCCCCAGATTCTCGCCAATGGCGGCGATTTTTCCAGCGTGGACGGCAATATCAACAATTCGAGCTTCATTTTCTAAAATAACAGTACCGTTCTTAATAATTAAATCAAAAGACATAACGAACTCCTTGTATGGATACAGATAATTTTTATAAATAACTCACGCTTAAATAAGCGCTTACTGATTTCATCACATCTGCCCTGTGGCTTTTTGCGCTCCGGCTGATTCAGCAACCGTTCTTTTCTTCAGCAAGGCATAGGCGATAAATGCGACAATAACGCCAACAAACCACGACACTCGCGATAACGGTTCGAGGAGAGGAATAAATTTACCCCCCAGTGAAAGAATGACTGCCACTAACGTTACGGAGAAAGCTGTCAGATTAAATCCGTTTTCATAATATTGGTAATCACCGCTGGCGGTATATAATTCATCAAGATTAATCTTACCGCGCATCACGACAAAATAATGCGCTAACATAACGCCAATAACGGGACCAAGCATCCCACCAATGATATCCAGAAACAGATAAATACTGCTCTGATTTTCCATTAACTTCCACGGACAAATCAGCAAACTAATAATACTGGCAATCAATACACCATTTTTATACGTTAATTTAGTAGGTGCAATAGCGGCAATCTGATAACCAGCCAGAATAATATTACCAGTGGCATTCGTAGAGATTGTCGTCATCAAAATAACCAGTACCGCAAAAAACGAAGCAAATAAGCTGTCCCAACGCTGGACGATATCCAGAACATTCCACGTATCCATTCCGTAATGAATACTGGCTCCGGCGATAATACACACGCTGGCAATGGCAAATAGCACGTATGCGACAATTAGCCCCAGCGTCTGACCCAACGCTTGTTCACGAAATGAGTGGGCATTTTGCGTGAAGTCGGATGCGCTTACCGCCGGAGCGGCCCATACTGCAACGACTGCATTAATCACTACCAGGAACAGGAATCCGCTGTTGCCCGCCTTTTGCACACCACCGGGAATGTAGTCCAGAATCGGTCCAATTCCTACCAGTGATATCGCCCAGATAGCCATCCCGCCGAATACAATATAAATACAGGGGTTGAGGATTGCGGTAAATTTGTTTAATACCTTACCACCACCAAAACCAATACCGACGTTAATGAGCCAAAAAATAAGAAATGTAATCAGCCCCGGCAGAGAAAGCCCCAATAAGGTAAAGTCACCGCCCAACGTTAAAAACCCTGGCCATATCTTGCCAATCAAAATAAGAAAGGCCAGCGATCCGGCGTAACACTGTAGACCGAACCACATGATTGCAGCAATTCCCCCTCTTAATAATCCTGGGAATAGCGCTCCACGGACACCATACGAGCCCCGCAAAATCATGGCAAAAGGTACGCCGTATTTACTTCCGGCTGCACCGTTCATTACCATAACTAACGCAATAAACAATGCACTAATAATAATAGCCAGCATAATGCTGAATGTAGAAAGCCCAAGAATAAAGAATCCGCCAACCATAACGTAATTAGGTACGTTATGCACAGAACCCATCCATAATGTAAAATAGTTGAATGTTTTCCAGTTTCGTTGCTCGGCCGTTTTTGGTAATAAATCGTCACTATAACCACGTTGTTGGTATAGTTCTCTTTGATGTTCCATAAATCCCTCTTGTCACGTATCGGATAACGTTGTAATGGGTTTAGCTATGCGGAACAAAAACAATAAAGAAATAAGTTAAATAGTTTTAATTATGTTTTTATGCTGAAGCAATGACTGTCGTTGCTTTCTTTTTATATAACGTAACGGCCGCAAAAATAAGCGTTCCGGTAACAACCAGACAAGCGGAGATCACAAAGCTTATTTCTTTAGAACCAGTCAAATCAGAAATAAATCCGGTTAATGTTGGCGCAATAACCGCTGAGCTCATGCCAAAGAAGTTAAACAGGCTAAATGCTCTGCCCAACGTTTTTGACGACGCTTGCTCAGAAACAAAGGAGATCAGAATCGGATCGACCGCCATTTTGCCCAGTAAACCGTACAGAGTCAGGCTGACCATCAGCATAGTGGTATTCGGCGATAGCACCGTAAATACCAGCATTGCGGCGGCCATAATTTCCAGACCAAGAATGACTTTGACTTTGCTGTTGCGAAACTTATCGGACAGATGACTAAAGAACAATGCGCCCGGGACACCCACCACGGCGACTAGCGCCGAGGCCACCCCAATTGCGCCGCCATCAAATCCTCTTTCGGTCTGCAGATAAGACGGAAGCCAGGTCACGATCAGGTAATAGCCATAGCAGGTACAGAAGTAGAGGAAGTACACGCTACATAACAGACCTGAAAACAGAGGCGGACTCTTTTCTTCTGACGCCGTTACCGTTTGAATTTTCTGGTCTGCAGCAGGGGTAATGACTCCAACTTACTGATAGTGTTTTATGTTCAAATAATGCCCGATGACCTTGTCATGCAACTCCACCGATTTTGAGAACGACAGTGACTTCCGTCCCAGCCTTGCCAGATGTTGTCTCAGATTCAGGTTATGTCGCTCAATGGGGAGCCCGCAGAATTCGGAAAAAATCGTACGCTAAGGTTTTCCGGGCATCCGTAAGGGCCGAAACTTCCCGTCTTCCAGTCTGCGGCTCTGCCGCCAGACGTAATCGCCGGTTAGGTTGATGTGCTCCCAGCCCAGCGGCGACAGGAATTGCAGCAGCTCGCCGTCCACCGGCTTGCCGGCCTCGACCAACCCCTGGGTGGCGCGTTCCAGGTACACCGTGTTCCACAGCACGATAGCCGCCGTCACCAGGTTGAGGCCGCTGGCCCGGTAGCGCTGCTGCTCGAAGCTCCGATCCCTGATTTCCCCAAGGCGGTTGAAGAACACCGCCCTGGCCAGCGAGTTGCGCGCCTCACCTTTGTTCAGGCCGGCATGCACGCGGCGGCGCAGTTCAACACTTTGCAGCCAGTCCAGGATGAACAGCGTGCGCTCGATCCGGCCCAGCTCGCGCAGGGCCACGGCCAGTCCGTTCTGGCGCGGGTAGCTGCCGAGCTTGCGCAGCATCAGCGAGGCGGTGACGGTGCCCTGCTTGATCGAGCTGGCCAGGCGCAGGATGTCGTCCCAGTGGGCACGCACGTGCTTGATGTTCAGGGTGCCGCCGATCAGCGGGCGCAACGTCGGGTAGGCTTGCACGCCCTGCGGCACGTACAGCTTGGTTTCGCCGAGGTCGCGGATGCGCGGCGCGAAGCGGAAGCCTAGCAGGTGCATCAGGGCAAAGACGTGATCGGTGAAGCCGGCCGTGTCGGTGTAGTGCTCCTCGATCCGCAGGTCGGACTCGTGGTACAGCAGGCCGTCGAGCACATAGGTGGAATCGCGGACGCCGACATTCACCACGCGGGTGCTGAACGGCGCGTACTGGTCGGAGATATGGGTATAGAACAGCCGTCCCGGCTCGCTACCGTACTTCGGGTTGACGTGCCCGGTGCTCTCGCCCCGGCCACCCGCGCGGAAGCGCTGGCCATCGGAGGATGAGGTCGTGCCGTCGCCCCAGTGGGCGGCAAAGGCGTGGCGATACTGGTGGTTGACCAGCTCGGCCAAGGCCGCCGAATAGGTTTCGTCGCGGATGTGCCAGGCTTGCAGCCAGGACAGCTTGGCGTAGGTCAGGCCGGGGCTCGACTCGGCCATCTTGGTCAGCCCGAGGTTGATCGCATCACCGAGGATTGCGGACAGCAGCAACGTCCTGTCTTTGGCCTCGGCCCCGTCCTTCAAGTGGGTGAAGTGGCGGCTGAAGCCCGTCCAGTCGTCCACGTCCATCAGCAGTTCGGTGATCTTGATGCGCGGCAGTAACTGGCTGGTTTGGTCGATCAGCGCCTGCGCCCGATCCGGCACCGCCGCATCCAGCGGGGTGATTTTCAGCCCTGACTCGGTGAGGATGGCATCGGGCAGCTCGTTGTCCTTGGCCAGGCGGGTGACGGTGGCCAACTGCTCGTCCAGCAGCTGCAAACGCTCTTCCAGGTACTGGTCGCTGTTCGGGTTGATCGCCAGGGGCAGGGCCTGCTCGCGCTTGAGTGCGGCGAACTTCTCGGCCGGCAGCAGGTAGTCGTCGAAGTCGCGGAACTGCCGCGAGCCCTTGACCCAGATGTCGCCGGAGCGCAGGGCGTTCTTCAGCTCGGACAGGGCGCAGATTTCGTAGAATTTCCGGTCGAGGCCTTCCGGGGTGATCACCAGCGGCTTCCAGCGCGGCTTGATGAAGGCCGTGGGTGCATCGGCCGGCACCTTGCGCAGGTTGTCGGCGTTCATCTCACGCAGGGTCTGCACGGCTGCCAGCACGCCTTGCGCGGCCGGCCCGTGCTGTTCCCCAACTTTTCGCTCGGCGAAGAGTATGAACATGCGCCGCCGGCGACGAATCGCCAAATCTCACCGTATCTCCCGAGCGGACGATTTCGCACCGGTCTGCCCGTCGAAGGGCTTGCGATCGAACGGGGCGACCTTTTCTATGCATGTCCGCGAGCCAGCGTCTTTTATGGCACGGCGCTCGACGCCGACCTTCGGACGCGCGGCGTAAGCACGCTTGTCATGGCCGGGATAAGCACCACCGGCGTTGTTCTTTCAAGCGTCGCCTGGGCTAGTGATGCGGACTACGACGTGCGTTTGGTCCAGGACTGCTGCTACGACCCGGATCGGGATGCCCACGAAGCTCTGTTGCGTTCCGGGTTCGGCGGACGTGTACAGGTCGTGTAATTTTCGGGCCTCGCATGATCGCGGCCATAGCCGCAGGTGGATTGGTGCGAGGCAGGGCCAGTCCAAGTCAGGGTGCGGTCATCGCGGCGCCTGCAACTCTCAAAAACCCATCGCCGTAGCGGAGGTCTTGTAATCGCATGTCATTACGCACGCCCGATTTATTGTTCACAGCGATAGCACCTGCCATTTGGGGCAGCACCTACATTGTCACCACCCAATACCTGCCGAACTTCTCACCGATGACGGTCGCGATGCTGCGGGCGTTGCCGGCGGGTTTATTGCTCGTGATGATCGTCCGACAGATTCCAACGGGAATCTGGTGGATGCGCATCTTCATCCTCGGCGCACTTAATATTTCGCTATTCTGGAGCTTGTTGTTTATTTCGGTCTACCGCCTGCCGGGCGGGGTCGCGGCGACGGTAGGCGCTGTGCAGCCGCTGATGGTCGTGTTCATCTCTGCCGCTCTGCTAGGTAGCCCGATACGATTGATGGCGGTCCTGGGGGCTATTTGCGGAACTGCGGGCGTGGCGCTGTTGGTGTTGACACCAAACGCAGCGCTAGATCCTGTCGGCGTCGCAGCGGGCCTGGCGGGGGCGGTTTCCATGGCGTTCGGAACCGTGCTGACCCGCAAGTGGCAACCTCCCGTGCCTCTGCTCACCTTTACCGCCTGGCAACTGGCGGCCGGAGGACTTCTGCTCGTTCCAGTAGCTTTAGTGTTTGATCCGCCAATCCCGATGCCTACAGGAACCAATGTTCTCGGCCTGGCGTGGCTCGGCCTGATCGGAGCGGGTTTAACCTACTTCCTTTGGTTCCGGGGGATCTCGCGACTCGAACCTACAGTTGTTTCCTTACTGGGCTTTCTCAGCCCGGGGACCGCCGTGTTGCTAGGATGGTTGTTCTTGGATCAGACGCTGAGTGCGCTTCAAATCATCGGCGTCCTGCTCGTGATCGGGAGTATCTGGCTGGGCCAACGTTCCAACCGCACTCCTAGGGCGCGTATAGCTTGCCGGAAGTCGCCTTGACCCGCATGGCATAGGCCTATCGTTTCCACGATCAGCGATCGGCTCGTTGCCCTGCGCCGCTCCAAAGCCCGCGACGCAGCGCCGGCAGGCAGAGCAAGTAGAGGGCAGCGCCTGCAATCCATGCCCACCCGTTCCACGTTGTTATAGAAGCCGCATAGATCGCCGTGAAGAGGAGGGGTCCGACGATCGAGGTCAGGCTGGTGAGCGCCGCCAGTGAGCCTTGCAGCTGCCCCTGACGTTCCTCATCCACCTGCCTGGACAACATTGCTTGCAGCGCCGGCATTCCGATGCCACCCGAAGCAAGCAGGACCATGATCGGGAACGCCATCCATCCCCGTGTCGCGAAGGCAAGCAGGATGTAGCCTGTGCCGTCGGCAATCATTCCGAGCATGAGTGCCCGCCTTTCGCCGAGCCGGGCGGCTACAGGGCCGGTGATCATTGCCTGGGCGAGTGAATGCAGAATGCCAAATGCGGCAAGCGAAATGCCGATCGTGGTCGCGTCCCAGTGAAAGCGATCCTCGCCGAAAATGACCCAAAGCGCGGCCGGCACCTGTCCGACAAGTTGCATGATGAAGAAGACCGCCATCAGGGCGGCGACGACGGTCATGCCCCGGGCCCACCGGAACGAAGCGAGCGGGTTGAGAGCCTCCCGGCGTAACGGCCGGCGTTCGCCTTTGTGCGACTCCGGCAAAAGGAAACAGCCCGTCAGGAAATTGAGGCCGTTCAAGGCTGCCGCGGCGAAGAACGGAGCGTGGGGGGAGAAACCGCCCATCAGCCCACCGAGCACAGGTCCCGCGACCATCCCGAACCCGAAACAGGCGCTCATGAAGCCGAAGTGCCGCGCGCGCTCATCGCCATCAGTGATATCGGCAATATAAGCGCCGGCTACCGCCCCAGTCGCCCCGGTGATGCCGGCCACGATCCGCCCGATATAGAGAACCCAAAGGAAAGGCGCCGTCGCCATGATGGCGTAGTCGACAGCAGCGCCGGCCAGCGAGACGAGCAAGACCGGCCGCCGCCCGAAACGATCCGACAGCGCGCCCAGCACAGGTGCGCAGGCAAATTGCATCAACGCATACAGCGCCAGCAGAATGCCATAGTGGGCGGTGACGTCGTTCGAGTGAACCAGATCGCGCAGGAGGCCCGGCAGCACCGGCATAATCAGGCCGATGCCGACAGCGTCGAGCGCGACAGTGCTCAGAATTACGATCAGGGGTCTGTTGGGTTTCACGTCTGGCCTCCGGACCAGCCTCCGCTGGTCCGATTGAACGCGCG
Organism: Citrobacter sp. ABFQG; assembly: GCF_004322975.1. Lineage (NCBI taxonomy): Bacteria > Pseudomonadati > Pseudomonadota > Gammaproteobacteria > Enterobacterales > Enterobacteriaceae > Citrobacter > Citrobacter sp. ABFQG. The sequence goes on along the minus strand of NZ_CP036435.1, from coordinate 2,032,409 downwards.
GATTCTTTATCACTGATAAGTTGGTGGACATATTATGTTTATCAGTGATAAAGTGTCAAGCATGACAAAGTTGCAGCCGAATACAGTGATCCGTGCCGCCCTGGACCTGTTGAACGAGGTCGGCGTAGACGGTCTGACGACACGCAAACTGGCGGAACGGTTGGGGGTTCAGCAGCCGGCGCTTTACTGGCACTTCAGGAACAAGCGGGCGCTGCTCGACGCACTGGCCGAAGCCATGCTGGCGGAGAATCATACGCATTCGGTGCCGAGAGCCGACGACGACTGGCGCTCATTTCTGATCGGGAATGCCCGCAGCTTCAGGCAGGCGCTGCTCGCCTACCGCGATGGCGCGCGCATCCATGCCGGCACGCGACCGGGCGCACCGCAGATGGAAACGGCCGACGCGCAGCTTCGCTTCCTCTGCGAGGCGGGTTTTTCGGCCGGGGACGCCGTCAATGCGCTGATGACAATCAGCTACTTCACTGTTGGGGCCGTGCTTGAGGAGCAGGCCGGCGACAGCGATGCCGGCGAGCGCGGCGGCACCGTTGAACAGGCTCCGCTCTCGCCGCTGTTGCGGGCCGCGATAGACGCCTTCGACGAAGCCGGTCCGGACGCAGCGTTCGAGCAGGGACTCGCGGTGATTGTCGATGGATTGGCGAAAAGGAGGCTCGTTGTCAGGAACGTTGAAGGACCGAGAAAGGGTGACGATTGATCAGGACCGCTGCCGGAGCGCAACCCACTCACTACAGCAGAGCCATGTAGACAACATCCCCTCCCCCTTTCCACCGCGTCAGACGCCCGTAGCAGCCCGCTACGGGCTTTTTCATGCCCTGCCCTAGCGTCCAAGCCTCACGGCCGCGCTCGGCCTCTCTGGCGGCCTTCTGGCGCTCCTGCTGCGGCGTCCGCTCGTGGGCCGTGGCGCGGGTCCGCGCGCCGGCCTCGTGCGCCTGGCGCTCGCGGGCGAGGTCCAGGGCGGCCGTCTTCACGTTCTGCCTTGCGCAGATGAGATAGATCTAGCGTGGACTCAAGGCTCTCGCGAATGGCTCGCGTTGGAAACTTTCATTGACACTTGAGGGGCACCGCAGGGAAATTCTCGTCCTTGCGAGAACCGGCTATGTCGTGCTGCGCATCGAGCCTGCGCCCTTGGCTTGTCTCGCCCCTCTCCGCGTCGCTACGGGGCTTCCAGCGCCTTTCCGACGCTCACCGGGCTGGTTGCCCTCGCCGCTGGGCTGGCGGCCGTCTATGGCCCTGCAAACGCGCCAGAAACGCCGTCGAAGCCGTGTGCGAGACACCGCGGCCGCCGGCGTTGTGGATACCTCGCGGAAAACTTGGCCCTCACTGACAGATGAGGGGCGCGATCCTTGACACTTGAGGGGCAGAGTGCTGACAGATGAGGGGCGCACCTATTGACATTTGAGGGGCTGTCCACAGGCAGAAAATCCAGCATTTGCAAGGGTTTCCGCCCGTTTTTCGGCCACCGCTAACCTGTCTTTTAACCTGCTTTTAAACCAATATTTGGGGTCTGACGCTCAGTGGAACGAAAACTCACGTTAAGCAACGTTTTCTGCCTCTGACGCCTCTTTTAATGGTCTCAGATGTCCTTTGGTCACCAGTTCTGCCAGCGTGAAGGAATAATGGCCGAGCATATTGATATGTCCGTGGCAAAGCGGGGAGAGGCGTGCGATATCTTCATCATTCAGTGTTTCACCCTGCGCCCGGAGATGATCCAGGGCTGCCTGCATATAAATAGTGTTCCATAACACGACGGCGTTAGTGACCAGCCCCAGTGCGCCCAGTTGATCTTCCTGACCGTCGGTATATCGTTTTCTTATCTCACCTTTTTGACCGTGACAGATGGCTCTGGCAACGGCATGGCGACTTTCTCCCCGATTAAGCTGGGTCAGAATGCGCCGGCGGTAATCTTCATCATCAATATAATTAAGCAGATACAGCGTTTTGTTGATGCGCCCCACTTCAATGATTGCCTGAGTCAGTCCGGAAGGACGTTCACTTTTCAGCAATGAACGGACCAGCACTGAAGCCTGTACTTTGCCCAGCTTCAGGGAGCCAGCGGTCCGGATCATTTCGTCCCACTGAAGGACTATTTTTCGGGGATCTGATTGCCCTCTGGCAATATCATTCAGCACGCCATAGTCGGCATCATGGTCCATTCGCCAGAAAACCGAAGCACCGGCATCAGCCAGGCGTGGAGAAAACTGGTATCCCAGCAGCCAGAAAAGGCCAAAGACAAGTTCGCTGGCACCTGCTGTATCGGTCATAATTTCGGTTGGATTCAGCCCGGTCTCCTGTTCCAGAAGACCTTCCAGCACAAAGATAGAGTCCCTCAGCGTCCCCGGTATAACGATGCCATGAAAGCCGGAATACTGATCGGACACAAAGTTGTACCAGGTGATCCCTCTGTTATTACCAAAGTATTTGCGGTTCGGTCCGGCATTGATTGTTCTGACTGGCGTAACAAAGCGCATTCCATCTGCAGATGCCACTTCTCCTCCACCCCATATCTGTGCCAGTGGCAGCGTTGCCTGAAAATCAACCAGTCTGGCATTAGCGCTGGTGATAGTTTCAGCCCGCAGATAGTTCGCTTTTGTCCAGTTCAGCCGGTGTCGGGTCAGTGCAGGAACATTTGATCTGATCAGTGGTTCCAGACCGATATTGCAGGCTTCAGCCATCAGCACGGCGCTGATGCTGACGGGCAGATCATCAACTCTGGCACTGGCTTCACTAGCATGGAAAAACTCATCAGCAAATCCGGTATGGGCGTTAATTTCGAGCAGCAACTCCGTTAAATCCACCGGAGGGAGTAGATCACTGATCATTTTGCTCAGTCGTTTCAGACTGTCCGGCTCATCAAGACTGGCGAGGGGAGAAATTGTCAACCGGGGCTTCGGGCCAGAAACATCGAGTTCGACAGCCTCATTTTCGCAAAGACGTGCAGCAACCTGTCTGTAACGACTATCAAGCTGATGACCCAGAGATTTTATTGCTTCCTGCGGGTCTGTCGGGTGCCCCAAAGAACGATAAACCTTAATCCGGTTTGCCTGCCAGTCAGCACCCTGTAGTAATCTTGCACGAGGATCTCCCCACCGGTTACTGCCGGTAACGTAGACATCCCTCCGCCTCAGACTATCCTGCAGTTTACTGAGAAAGCAGAGCGTGTATCCCCTGCGGGTGATATGTTTTTCCTTGTTAATCACCAGCCGTTTCCATGACCGACTGATAATTTCCGTTGGTGCGTCGTCAAAAAACTGCCGCCGTGAGCTGAACTCCCGGCTGAGGTAGTCACAGGCATTCAGAGTGGTAACCCCGGCAGGTGCGGATGAAAATTTAACGGTATTCAGCAGATGGGGCAGGAAACGACGAACGCGCCCGTACTGCTCCACCATTTCTTCATGAAAATTATCGTCTGAGGGCCGGGCAATTTCACGGACAAGCGTGATGATTTCAGCCAGCTTTTGCCTTGGGATGTAGCTGAACACCTCAGCACGAATCGATTCGTCCGGTGTTTCTTCTTTCAGCAGGTACGAACATGCGCTGGCGAGCGCCAATGCAGATTTATCCAGATCCTTCAGCGAGCGGAGCCGTTTTTTCTGCCCAATCTTTCTGGCGTCACGGATGATAACGGCCAGCATGGCGTCCAGAACGTCCAATGCATCATCCAGCGCCAGCGTTTCCCATGCAAGGACAAAGGCAACCAGAACCGCCATCCTTTTCTGCGGTGACATCCTGGCAATATTGAACACCGAAGTCATACCAGCATAACGTGCGAGATTTTTCAGGCGCACAGCCGGGAGTGTACTCAGGTTTTCAGCATGCAGGCCAAAATCGTTCAGAGTTTTCCAGCGTTCAATTGCTTCATTAAACGCCGGACCACTGATGGTCACAGGGCCCTTTTTCAGTGATTCCAGTAAAGACAGGCGGCTGCAATCAGTTGGCCCCAGCAGCATCTCCAGCTGTGAACGCTGTTCGGCTGACGGTATCAGTGCCAGTTTGTTCCACAGGCGCAACGTCGCCTTTTCCCTTACCTCTGAAATCAACCGGGTCAGCGTAGTGGCTCCGGGGAGAATAATACGATGTTGCATAAGCCACCCTGTCGCCAGATCGAAAAGCAGGCCAGGACGTTCGTTGCTTATCCAGCTCCGGGTATATAAAAGACGGGTAAGGCGAAATGTCCAGGGCCAGGCAAATTCACGATACTGATAGTGCTGACGTATCAGCGCTGCATGCTCACGGCGGGTATTTTCCCTCTGACCGTATTCTGCAAGAACGGTGATATCACGAATCCCGAGCTGTCTGGCGGTAAAATGCCGGACGCCGGAAGGAATATGATTCATATCGGTGAGGAAGGTGCCCAGAAAACGGACACATCCAATTTGCAGGGCAATGCCCAGACGGTTGTGATCACCTCTGCTTTTTCCGATAAATTCCTTGTCTGCTTCATCAAGGTGAAAATATCGTGCCAGCTGAAGCTCATCCGGTTCACCGGTGAATCTGCCATAGCTTTCAGTCTGCTCAGTGGTCAGAAAGTCAACGGGCATATCGGCCTCCCTGCCTGACGGGCATTTAGTAACATTTTTGCAACCGTACGAAATGTTATAAATTATCGGACATCGTAAAACTGTTACATTAATATGTCTATTAAATCGTAAATTTGTAATAATAGACATGAGTTGTCCGATATTCGATTTAAGGTACATTTTTATGCGACTTTTTGGTTACGCTCGGGTCTCAACCAGTCAGCAGTCTCTTGATCTTCAGGTCAGAGCACTCAAAGACGCAGGTGTGAAAGCAAACCGTATATTTACCGATAAGGCATCCGGCAGTTCAACAGATCGGGAAGGGCTGGATTTGCTGAGGATGAAGGTGGAGGAAGGTGATGTCATTCTGGTTAAGAAGCTCGACCGTCTTGGCCGCGACACTGCCGATATGATCCAACTGATAAAGGAATTTGACGCTCAGGGCGTGGCAGTCCGGTTCATTGATGACGGGATCAGTACCGACGGTGATATGGGGCAAATGGTGGTCACCATCCTGTCGGCTGTGGCACAGGCTGAACGCCGGAGGATCCTAGAGCGCACGAATGAGGGCCGACAGGAAGCAAAGCTGAAAGGAATCAAATTTGGCCGCAGGCGTACCGTGGACAGGAACGTCGTGCTGACGCTTCATCAGAAGGGCACTGGTGCAACGGAAATTGCTCATCAGCTCAGTATTGCCCGCTCCACGGTTTATAAAATTCTTGAAGACGAAAGGGCCTCGTGATACGCCTATTTTTATAGGTTAATGTCATGATAATAATGGTTTCTTAGACGTCAGGTGGCACTTTTCGGGGAAATGTGCGCGGAACCCCTATTTGTTTATTTTTCTAAATACATTCAAATATGTATCCGCTCATGAGACAATAACCCTGATAAATGCTTCAATAATATTGAAAAAGGAAGAGTATGAGTATTCAACATTTCCGTGTCGCCCTTATTCCCTTTTTTGCGGCATTTTGCCTTCCTGTTTTTGCTCACCCAGAAACGCTGGTGAAAGTAAAAGATGCTGAAGATCAGTTGGGTGCACGAGTGGGTTACATCGAACTGGATCTCAACAGCGGTAAGATCCTTGAGAGTTTTCGCCCCGAAGAACGTTTTCCAATGATGAGCACTTTTAAAGTTCTGCTATGTGGTGCGGTATTATCCCGTGTTGACGCCGGGCAAGAGCAACTCGGTCGCCGCATACACTATTCTCAGAATGACTTGGTTGAGTACTCACCAGTCACAGAAAAGCATCTTACGGATGGCATGACAGTAAGAGAATTATGCAGTGCTGCCATAACCATGAGTGATAACACTGCGGCCAACTTACTTCTGACAACGATCGGAGGACCGAAGGAGCTAACCGCTTTTTTGCACAACATGGGGGATCATGTAACTCGCCTTGATCGTTGGGAACCGGAGCTGAATGAAGCCATACCAAACGACGAGCGTGACACCACGATGCCTGCAGCAATGGCAACAACGTTGCGCAAACTATTAACTGGCGAACTACTTACTCTAGCTTCCCGGCAACAATTAATAGACTGGATGGAGGCGGATAAAGTTGCAGGACCACTTCTGCGCTCGGCCCTTCCGGCTGGCTGGTTTATTGCTGATAAATCTGGAGCCGGTGAGCGTGGGTCTCGCGGTATCATTGCAGCACTGGGGCCAGATGGTAAGCCCTCCCGTATCGTAGTTATCTACACGACGGGGAGTCAGGCAACTATGGATGAACGAAATAGACAGATCGCTGAGATAGGTGCCTCACTGATTAAGCATTGGTAACTGTCAGACCAAGTTTACTCATATATACTTTAGATTGATTTAAAACTTCATTTTTAATTTAAAAGGATCTAGGTGAAGATCCTTTTTGATAATCTCATGACCAAAATCCCTTAACGTGAGTTTTCGTTCCACTGAGCGTCAGACCCCTATTTATAAACCTTGTTTTTAACCAGGGCTGCGCCCTGTGCGCGTGACCGCGCACGCCGAAGGGGGGTGCCCCCCCTTCTCGAACCCTCCCGGCCCGCTAACGCGGGCCTCCCATCCCCCCAGGGGCTGCGCCCCTCGGCCGCGAACGGCCTCACCCCAAAAATGGCAGCGCCTACGGCGCTGACTCTTTCGTTGACCAGGCGCAAGCGCCTGGAAATGCTCAATTAGGGGGCACCTCAGAAAACGGAAAATAAAGCACGCTAAGGCATAGCTGACCTTGCCAGGCCTGCTTCGCCCTGTAGTGACGCGATCAACGGGCAGGAAACATTCCCCTTTCGTGCATGGCAGGCGCACACGAGTTCAGACAGCACGGTTTCCATGCGCGCCAAGTCGGCCATCTTCTCGCGCACGTCCTTGAGCTTGTGTTCGGCCAGGCTGCTGGCCTCCTCGCAGTGGGTGCCATCGTCGAGCCGCAACAGCTCGGCAATCTCGTCCAGACTGAACCCCAGCCGCTGTGCCGATTTCACGAATTTCACCCGAACCACGTCCGCCTCCCCATAGCGGCGGATGCTGCCGTAAGGCTTGTCCGGTTCCCGCAACAGGCCCTTGCGCTGATAGAAGCGGATTGTCTCCACGTTGACCCCGGCCGCCTTGGCAAAAACGCCAATGGTCAGGTTTTCCAAATTATTTTCCATATCGCTTGACTCCGTACATGAGTACGGAAGTAAGGTTACGCTATCCAATCCAAATTCAAAAGGGCCAACGTATGTCTGAACCACAAAACGGGCGCGGTGCGCTCTTCGCCGGCGGGCTGGCCGCCATTCTTGCATCGACCTGCTGCCTGGGGCCGCTAGTACTGGTCGCCCTGGGCTTCTCCGGTGCTTGGATCGGCAACCTGACGGTGCTGGAACCCTATCGACCGTTGTTCATCGGCGCGGCGCTAGTGGCGCTGTTCTTCGCCTGGAAGCGGATTTACCGGCCCGTGCAGGCATGCAAGCCAGGTGAGGTCTGCGCGATTCCGCAGGTGCGCGCCACCTACAAGCTGATTTTCTGGATCGTGGCCGTGCTGGTCCTGGTCGCGCTTGGATTTCCCTATGTCGTTCCATTTTTCTATTAACCAGGAGTTCATCATGAAGAAACTGTTTGCCTCCCTTGCCCTCGCCGCCGCTGTTGCCCCGGTGTGGGCCGCTACCCAGACCGTCACGCTAGCGGTTCCCGGCATGACTTGCGCCGCCTGCCCGATCACAGTCAAGAAAGCGCTCTCCAAGGTCGAAGGCGTGAGCAAGGTCGATGTGGGCTTCGAGAAGCGCGAGGCCGTCGTCACTTTTGACGACACCAAGGCCAGCGTACAGAAGCTGACCAAGGCCACCGCAGACGCCGGCTATCCGTCCAGCGTCAAGCAGTGAGCCAGCAAGCCAACGACAACAGCGAGAGCCGCTTCATGGGACTGATGACACGCATTGCCGATAAAACCGGCGCGCTCGGCAGCGTCGTTTCCGCGATGGGCTGCGCCGCCTGCTTTCCAGCCCTCGCCAGCTTCGGCGCGGCCATCGGGCTGGGCTTCTTGAGCCAGTACGAGGGACTGTTCATCAGCCGCCTGCTGCCGCTGTTTGCCGCGCTGGCCTTCCTGGCGAACGCGCTGGGTTGGTTCAGTCATCGGCAATGGCTGCGCAGTCTGCTCGGCATGATCGGCCCGGCCATCGTGTTTGCGGCCACGGTCTGGCTGCTCGGCAACTGGTGGACGGCGAACCTGATGTACGTCGGCCTGGCCTTGATGATTGGGGTGTCGATCTGGGACTTCGTGTCGCCGGCGCATCGCCGTTGCGGACCGGACGGCTGCGAACTCCCCGCCAAGCGCTTGTGAAAGACGGCTGACCGTGCGACACGGCGGCCCACACGAATAAGGAACGATGGTATGAGCACTCTCAAAATCACCGGCATGACTTGCGACTCGTGCGCAGTGCATGTCAAGGACGCCCTGGAGAAAGTGCCCGGCGTGCAATCAGCGGATGTCTCCTACGCCAAGGGCAGCGCCAAGCTCGCCATTGAGGTCGGCACGTCACCCGACGCGCTGACGGCCGCTGTAGCTGGACTCGGTTATCGGGCCACGCTGGCCGATGCCCCCTCAGTTTCGACGCCGGGCGGATTGCTCGACAAGATGCGCGATCTGCTGGGCAGAAACGACAAGACGGGTAGCAGCGGCGCATTGCATATCGCCGTCATCGGCAGCGGCGGGGCCGCGATGGCAGCGGCGCTGAAGGCCGTCGAGCAAGGCGCACGTGTCACGCTGATCGAGCGCGGCACCATCGGCGGCACCTGCGTCAATGTCGGTTGTGTGCCGTCCAAGATCATGATCCGCGCCGCCCATATCGCCCATCTGCGCCGGGAAAGCCCGTTCGATGGCGGCATCGCCGCTACCACGCCGACCATCCAGCGCACGGCGCTGCTGGCCCAGCAGCAGGCCCGCGTCGATGAACTGCGCCACGCCAAGTACGAAGGCATCTTGGAGGGCAATCCGGCGATCACTGTGCTGCACGGCTCCGCCCGCTTTAAGGACAATCGCAACCTGATCGTGCAACTCAACGACGGCGGCGAGCGCGTGGTGGCATTCGACCGCTGCCTGATCGCCACCGGCGCGAGCCCGGCCGTGCCGCCGATTCCCGGCCTGAAAGACACTCCGTACTGGACTTCCACTGAAGCGCTGGTCAGCGAGACGATTCCTAAGCGCCTGGCCGTGATTGGCTCATCAGTGGTGGCGCTGGAGCTGGCGCAGGCGTTCGCCCGACTCGGAGCGAAGGTGACGATCCTGGCTCGCAGCACGCTGTTCTTCCGCGAAGACCCAGCTATAGGCGAAGCCGTCACGGCCGCATTCCGCATGGAGGGCATCGAGGTGAGGGAACACACCCAGGCCAGCCAGGTCGCGTATATCAATGGTGAAGGGGACGGCGAATTCGTGCTCACCACGGCGCACGGCGAACTGCGCGCCGACAAGCTGCTGGTCGCCACCGGCCGCGCGCCCAACACACGCAAGCTGGCACTGGATGCGACGGGCGTCACGCTCACCCCGCAAGGCGCTATCGTCATCGACCCCGGCATGCGTACAAGCGTGGAACACATCTACGCCGCAGGCGACTGCACCGACCAGCCGCAGTTCGTCTATGTGGCGGCAGCGGCCGGCACTCGCGCCGCGATCAACATGACCGGCGGTGACGCGGCCCTGAACCTGACCGCGATGCCGGCCGTGGTGTTCACCGACCCGCAAGTGGCGACCGTAGGCTACAGCGAGGCGGAAGCGCACCATGACGGCATCAAAACTGATAGTCGCACGCTAACGCTGGACAACGTGCCGCGCGCGCTCGCCAACTTCGACACGCGCGGCTTCATCAAACTGGTGGTTGAAGAAGGCAGCGGACGACTGATCGGCGTGCAGGCAGTGGCCCCGGAAGCGGGCGAACTGATCCAGACGGCCGCACTGGCGATTCGCAACCGGATGACGGTGCAGGAACTGGCCGACCAGTTGTTCCCCTACCTGACGATGGTCGAAGGGTTGAAGCTCGCGGCGCAGACCTTCAACAAGGATGTGAAGCAGCTTTCCTGCTGCGCCGGGTGAGGACAAGGAGGTGTGCGATGAGCGCCTACACGGTATCGCAACTGGCCCATAACGTTGGGGTGAGCGTACATATCGTGCGCGACTACCTGGTGCGCGGCTTGTTACGGCCGGTGGCCTGCACCACGGGCGGCTACGGCGTGTTCGACGATGCGGCCTTGCAACGGCTGTGCTTCGTGCGCGCGGCCTTCGAGGCGGGTATCGGCCTGGATGCCCTGGCGCGGCTGTGCCGTGCGCTCGACGCAGCGGACGGCGCACAAGCCGCAGCGCAGCTTGCCGTGCTGCGCCAGTTGGTCGAGCGGCGGCGCGCGGCGTTGGCCCATCTGGACGCGCAACTGGCCTCCATGCCAGCCGAGCGGGCGCACGAGGAGGCATTGCCGTGAACGCCCCTGACAAACTGCCGCCCGAGACGCGCCAACCCGTTTCCGGCTACCTGTGGGGTGCGCTGGCCGTGTTGACCTGCCCCTGCCATCTGCCGATTCTCGCCGCCGTGCTGGCCGGGACGACCGCCGGTGCCTTCCTTGGCGAGCATTGGGGTGTTGCCGCGCTCGCGCTGACCGGCTTGTTCGTTCTGGCCGTAACGCGGCTGCTGCGCGCCTTCCGGGGCGGATCATGACGAGTTCGCAGCCCGCCGGATGGACGGCGGCCGAGTTGGCGCAGGCGGCGGCGCGCGGACAGCTTGACCTGCATTACCAGCCGCTGGTCGATCTGCGCGATCACCGGATCGCTGGCGCGGAAGCGTTGATGCGCTGGCGGCATCCGAGGCTTGGCCTGTTGCCGCCCGGCCAGTTCCTGCCGCTGGCCGAGTCGTTCGGCCTGATGCCGGAAATAGGCGCGTGGGTGCTGGGCGAGGCCTGTCGCCAGATGCACAAGTGGCAAGGACCGGCATGGCAACCGTTCCGTCTTGCCATCAATGTGTCCGCCAGCCAGGTTGGGCCAACGTTCGACGACGAGGTAAAGCGGGTGCTGGCCGATATGGCCCTGCCCGCCGAGCTTCTGGAGATCGAACTGACCGAATCGGTCGCATTCGGCAATCCAGCCCTGTTCGCCAGTTTCGACGCCTTGCGCGCCATCGGCGTGCGCTTCGCCGCCGACGACTTCGGCACCGGCTATTCCTGCCTGCAACATCTGAAATGCTGCCCCATCACCACATTGAAAATCGACCAATCCTTTGTCGCCAGGCTCCCGGATGATGCCCGTGACCAAACTATCGTGCGGGCGGTGATCCAGCTCGCGCACGGGCTGGGCATGGATGTCATTTTCAGAAGACGACTGCACCAGTTGATTGGGCGTAATGGCTGTTGTGCAGCCAGCTCCTGACAGTTCAATATCAGAAGTGATCTGCACCAATCTCGACTATGCTCAATACTCGTGTGCACCAAAGCGAGGTGAGCATGGCGACGGACACCCCACGGATTCCAGAACAAGGCGTGGCCACTCTGCCTGATGAGGCTTGGGAGCGTGCGCGCCGTCGTGCGGAGATCATCAGTCCGTTGGCGCAGTCGGAGACGGTCGGGCACGAAGCGGCCGATATGGCGGCTCAGGCGCTGGGCTTGTCTCGGCGCCAGGTATACGTTCTGATCCGGCGTGCCCGGCAAGGCAGCGGCCTCGTGACGGATCTGGTGCCCGGCCAGTCCGGTGGAGGTAAAGGTAAGGGGCGCTTGCCGGAACCGGTCGAGCGCGTCATCCACGAGCTACTGCAAAAGCGGTTCCTGACCAAGCAGAAGCGCAGCCTAGCGGCCTTTCACCGCGAAGTCACTCAGGTGTGCAAGGCTCAAAAACTGCGAGTGCCGGCGCGCAATACCGTGGCCTTACGGATCGCTAGCCTTGACCCGCGCAAGGTCATCCGCCGGCGGGAAGGCCAGGATGCCGCTCGTGACCTACAAGGTGTGGGCGGCGAGCCTCCTGCCGTGACCGCGCCGCTGGAGCAGGTGCAGATAGACCATACGGTCATCGACCTGATCGTGGTCGATGACCGCGACCGGCAACCTATTGGCCGCCCGTACCTGACCCTCGCCATCGACGTGTTCACCCGCTGCGTGCTCGGCATGGTCGTCACGCTGGAAGCGCCGTCTGCCGTTTCGGTTGGCCTGTGCCTCGTGCATGTCGCCTGCGACAAGCGCCCTTGGCTGGAAGGACTGAACGTGGAAATGGATTGGCAGATGAGCGGCAAGCCCTTGCTGCTCTACCTAGACAACGCGGCCGAGTTCAAGAGCGAGGCCCTGCGCCGGGGTTGCGAGCAGCATGGCATCCGGCTGGACTATCGCCCGCTGGGACAGCCGCACTATGGCGGCATCGTGGAACGGATCATCGGCACGGCGATGCAGATGATTCACGACGAACTGCCGGGAACGACCTTCTCCAACCCTGACCAGCGCGGCGACTACGATTCCGAAAACAAGGCCGCCCTGACGCTGCGCGAGCTAGAGCGCTGGCTCACATTGGCGGTCGGCACCTACCACGGTTCGGTGCACAACGGCCTGCTCCAACCGCCGGCCGCGCGCTGGGCCGAGGCCGTGGCGCGTGTCGGCGTACCGGCCGTCGTCACACGCGCTACTTCGTTCCTGGTCGATTTTCTGCCGATCCTCCGGCGCACGCTGACCCGCACCGGCTTTGTCATCGACCACATCCACTACTACGCCGATGCGCTCAAGCCGTGGATTGCGCGGCGTGAACGCTGGCCGTCCTTTCTGATCCGGCGCGATCCGCGCGACATCAGCCGTATCTGGGTCCTGGAACCGGAGGGACAGCATTACCTGGAAATTCCCTACCGTACCTTGTCGCATCCGGCTGTCACCCTCTGGGAACAACGGCAGGCGCTGGCGAAACTGCGGCAGCAAGGGCGCGAACAGGTGGATGAGTCGGCGCTGTTCCGCATGATCGGCCAGATGCGTGAGATTGTGACCAGCGCGCAGAAGGCCACACGCAAGGCGCGGCGTGACGCGGATCGCCGCCAGCACCTCAAGACATCAGCTCGGCCGGACAAGCCCGTTCCGCCGGATACGGATATTGCCGACCCGCAGGCAGACAACTTGCCACCCGCCAAACCGTTCGACCAGATTGAGGAGTGGTAGCCGTGGACGAATATCCCATCATCGACCTGTCCCACCTGCTGCCGGCGGCCCAGGGCTTGGCCCGTCTTCCGGCGGACGAGCGCATCCAGCGCCTTCGCGCCGACCGCTGGATCGGCTATCCGCGCGCAGTCGAGGCGCTGAACCGGCTGGAAGCCCTTTATGCGTGGCCAAACAAGCAACGCATGCCCAACCTGCTGCTGGTTGGCCCGACCAACAATGGCAAGTCGATGATCGTCGAGAAGTTCCGCCGCACCCACCCGGCCAGCTCCGACGCCGACCAGGAGCACATCCCGGTGTTGGTCGTGCAGATGCCGTCCGAGCCGTCCGTGATCCGCTTCTACGTCGCGCTGCTCGCCGCGATGGGCGCGCCGCTGCGCCCACGCCCACGGTTGCCGGAAATGGAGCAACTGGCTCTGGCACTGCTGCGCAAGGTCGGCGTGCGCATGCTGGTGATTGTCGACAACCTCTCGCGCAACCAAGACATCGCGGTCGGACTGCAAGTGATCTTGAAGCCACGGGCCCGTCCCACCCCGACATGGACCTCGATGCCCGAACGGACGTTAGATTTCGAGTTCTAGGCGTTCTGCGATGAAGGTTGGATCCCAGCCGGGATTGAAAGTGTCGACGTGGGTGAATCCGAGCCGCTCGTATAGGCCACGCAGGTTCGGGTGGCAGTCGAGCCGCAGCTTGGCGCACCCCTGCGTTCGCGCGGCATGGCGGCAAGCCTCGATCAGCGCGGAGCTGACACCCCGGCCCGCATGTGTCCGTCGCACCGCGAGCTTGTGCAGATATGCGGCCTCCCCCTTGAGGGCGTCGGGCCAGAACTCGGGATCCTCGGCCGACAAGGTGCAACAGCCGACGATGCCGTCGCTGCAACTCGCGACTAGGAGCTCGGATCTCAGGACGAAGGTCTCCGCGAATGTCCGGTCGATCCGCGCGACGTCCCAGGCGGGCGTTCCCTTGGCGGACATCCACGCCGCAGCGTCGTGCATCAGCCGCACAACCTCGTCGATATCACCCGAGCAGGCGACCCGAACGTTCGGAGGCTCCTCGCTGTCCATTCGCTCCCCTGGCGCGGTATGAACCGCCGCCTCATAGTGCAGTTTGATCCTGACGAGCCCAGCATGTCTGCGCCCACCTTCGCGGAACCTGACCAGGGTCCGCTAGCGGGCGGCCGGAAGGTGAATGCTAGGCATGATCTAACCCTCGGTCTCTGGCGTCGCGACTGCGAAATTTCGCGAGGGTTTCCGAGAAGGTGATTGCGCTTCGCAGATCTCCAGGCGCGTGGGTGCGGACGTAGTCAGCGCCATTGCCGATCGCGTGAAGTTCCGCCGCAAGGCTCGCTGGACCCAGATCCTTTACAGGAAGGCCAACGGTGGCGCCCAAGAAGGATTTCCGCGACACCGAGACCAATAGCGGAAGCCCCAACGCCGACTTCAGCTTTTGAAGGTTCGACAGCACGTGCAGCGATGTTTCCGGTGCGGGGCTCAAGAAAAATCCCATCCCCGGATCGAGGATGAGCCGGTCGGCAGCGACCCCGCTCCGTCGCAAGGCGGAAACCCGCGCCTCGAAGAACCGCACAATCTCGTCGAGCGCGTCTTCGGGTCGAAGGTGACCGGTGCGGGTGGCGATGCCATCCCGCTGCGCTGAGTGCATAACCACCAGCCTGCAGTCCGCCTCAGCAATATCGGGATAGAGCGCAGGGTCAGGAAATCCTTGGATATCGTTCAGGTAGCCCACGCCGCGCTTGAGCGCATAGCGCTGGGTTTCCGGTTGGAAGCTGTCGATTGAAACACGGTGCATCTGATCGGACAGGGCGTCTAAGAGCGGCGCAATACGTCTGATCTCATCGGCCGGCGATACAGGCCTCGCGTCCGGATGGCTGGCGGCCGGTCCGACATCCACGACGTCTGATCCGACTCGCAGCATTTCGATCGCCGCGGTGACAGCGCCGGCGGGGTCTAGCCGCCGGCTCTCATCGAAGAAGGAGTCCTCGGTGAGATTCAGAATGCCGAACACCGTCACCATGGCGTCGGCCTCCGCAGCGACTTCCACGATGGGGATCGGGCGAGCAAAAAGGCAGCAATTATGAGCCCCATACCTACAAAGCCCCACGCATCAAGCTTTTGCCCATGAAGCAACCAGGCAATGGCTGTAATTATGACGACGCCGAGTCCCGACCAGACTGCATAAGCAACACCGACAGGGATGGATTTCAGAACCAGAGAAAGAAAATAAAATGCGATGCCATAACCGATTATGACAACGGCGGAAGGGGCAAGCTTAGTAAAGCCCTCGCTAGATTTTAATGCGGATGTTGCGATTACTTCGCCAACTATTGCGATAACAAGAAAAAGCCAGCCTTTCATGATATATCTCCCAATTTGTGTAGGGCTTATTATGCACGCTTAAAAATAATAAAAGCAGACTTGACCTGATAGTTTGGCTGTGAGCAATTATGTGCTTAGTGCATCTAACGCTTGAGTTAAGCCGCGCCGCGAAGCGGCGTCGGCTTGAACGAATTGTTAGACATTATTTGCCGACTACCTTGGTGATCTCGCCTTTCACGTAGTGAACAAATTCTTCCAACTGATCTGCGCGCGAGGCCAAGCGATCTTCTTCTTGTCCAAGATAAGCCTGTCTAGCTTCAAGTATGACGGGCTGATACTGGGCCGGCAGGCGCTCCATTGCCCAGTCGGCAGCGACATCCTTCGGCGCGATTCTGCCGGTTACTGCGCTGTACCAAATGCGGGACAACGTAAGCACTACATTTCGCTCATCGCCAGCCCAGTCGGGCGGCGAGTTCCATAGCGTTAAGGTTTCATTTAGCGCCTCAAATAGATCCTGTTCAGGAACCGGATCAAAGAGTTCCTCCGCCGCTGGACCTACCAAGGCAACGCTATGTTCTCTTGCTTTTGTCAGCAAGATAGCCAGATCAATGTCGATCGTGGCTGGCTCGAAGATACCTGCAAGAATGTCATTGCGCTGCCATTCTCCAAATTGCAGTTCGCGCTTAGCTGGATAACGCCACGGAATGATGTCGTCGTGCACAACAATGGTGACTTCTACAGCGCGGAGAATCTCGCTCTCTCCAGGGGAAGCCGAAGTTTCCAAAAGGTCGTTGATCAAAGCTCGCCGCGTTGTTTCATCAAGCCTTACGGTCACCGTAACCAGCAAATCAATATCACTGTGTGGCTTCAGGCCGCCATCCACTGCGGAGCCGTACAAATGTACGGCCAGCAACGTCGGTTCGAGATGGCGCTCGATGACGCCAACTACCTCTGATAGTTGAGTCGATACTTCGGCGATCACCGCTTCCCTCATGATGTTTAACGCCTGGCACAGCGGATCGCAAACCTGGCGCGGCTTTTGGTACAAAAGGCGTGACAGGTTTGCGAATCCGTTGCTGCCACTTGTTAACCCTTTTGCCAGATTTGGTAACTATAATTTATGTTAGAGGCGAAGTCTTGGGTAAAAACTGGCCTAAAATTGCTGGGGATTTCAGGAAAGTAAACATCACCTTCCGGCTCGATGTCTATTGTAGATATATGTAGTGTATCTACTTGATCGATCAGGCTTTTGTATATCTCCCCACCACCTGAAACAATGACATGATCCGTTATTTTCTTTAGGTTGGTTAAAGCATCTTTAATTGATGGAAAGATCACTACGTTCTCATTGTCAGATGTAAAACTTGAACGTGTTACGACCGCATACTTTCGGTTGGGTAATGCTCCCATTGATTCAAAAGTCTTGCGTCCAACCAACAGCCATTGGTTATAGGTAATAGCTTTAAACAGGAGCTGTTCACCTTTGGCACTCCATGGAATATCAGGGCCATTCCCGATAACTCCATTCTTCGATATAGCTACCATTAGTGATAGTTTCACAATTCTTCCTCAGAGGTTAACTTTGTTTTAGGGCGACTGCCCTGCTGCGTAACATCGTTGCTGCTCCATAACATCAAACATCGACCCACGGCGTAACGCGCTTGCTGCTTGGATGCCCGAGGCATAGACTGTACAAAAAAACAGTCATAACAAGCCATGAAAACCGCCACTGCGCCGTTACCACCGCTGCGTTCGGTCAAGGTTCTGGACCAGTTGCGTGAGCGCATACGCTACTTGCATTACAGCTTACGAACCGAACAGGCTTATGTCCACTGGGTTCGTGCCTTCATCCGTTTCCACGGTGTGCGTCACCCGGCAACCTTGGGCAGCAGCGAAGTCGAGGCATTTCTGTCCTGGCTGGCGAACGAGCGCAAGGTTTCGGTCTCCACGCATCGTCAGGCATTGGCGGCCTTGCTGTTCTTCTACGGCAAGGTGCTGTGCACGGATCTGCCCTGGCTTCAGGAGATCGGAAGACCTCGGCCGTCGCGGCGCTTGCCGGTGGTGCTGACCCCGGATGAAGTGGTTCGCATCCTCGGTTTTCTGGAAGGCGAGCATCGTTTGTTCGCCCAGCTTCTGTATGGAACGGGCATGCGGATCAGTGAGGGTTTGCAACTGCGGGTCAAGGATCTGGATTTCGATCACGGCACGATCATCGTGCGGGAGGGCAAGGGCTCCAAGGATCGGGCCTTGATGTTACCCGAGAGCTTGGCACCCAGCCTGCGCGAGCAGCTGTCGCGTGCACGGGCATGGTGGCTGAAGGACCAGGCCGAGGGCCGCAGCGGCGTTGCGCTTCCCGACGCCCTTGAGCGGAAGTATCCGCGCGCCGGGCATTCCTGGCCGTGGTTCTGGGTTTTTGCGCAGCACACGCATTCGACCGATCCACGGAGCGGTGTCGTGCGTCGCCATCACATGTATGACCAGACCTTTCAGCGCGCCTTCAAACGTGCCGTAGAACAAGCAGGCATCACGAAGCCCGCCACACCGCACACCCTCCGCCACTCGTTCGCGACGGCCTTGCTCCGCAGCGGTTACGACATTCGAACCGTGCAGGATCTGCTCGGCCATTCCGACGTCTCTACGACGATGATTTACACGCATGTGCTGAAAGTTGGCGGTGCCGGAGTGCGCTCACCGCTTGATGCGCTGCCGCCCCTCACTAGTGAGAGGTAGGGCAGCGCAAGTCAATCCTGGCGGATTCACTACCCCTGCGCGAAGGCCATCGGTGCCGCATCGAACGGCCGGTTGCGGAAAGTCCTCCCTGCGTCCGCTGATGGCCGGCAGCAGCCCGTCGTTGCCTGATGGATCCAACCCCTCCGCTGCTATAGTGCAGTCGGCTTCTGACGTTCAGTGCAGCCGTCTTCTGAAAACGACAATGGAGGTGGTAGCCGAGGGTGTGGAAACACCCGACTGCCTTGCGTGGTTGCGGCAGGCGGGTTGCGACACGGTGCAGGGTTTCCTGTTCGCCAGGCCGATGCCGGCGGCGGCCTTCGTCGGCTTCGTCAACCAATGGAGGAACACCACCATGAACGCCAATGAACCGAGCACCAGTTGCTGCGTGTGCTGCAAGGAAATCCCGCTCGATGCCGCCTTCACGCCGGAAGGGGCCGAGTACGTGGAGCATTTCTGCGGGCTGGAGTGCTATCAGCGCTTCCAGGCGCGGGCCAGCACTGCGACCGAAACCAGCGTCAAACCGGACGCTTGTGATTCGCCGCCGTCAGGTTGAGGCATACCCTAACCTGATGTCAGATGCCATGTGTAAATTGCGTCAGGATAGGATTGAATTTTGAATTTATTGACATTCGATCATCAACGTTAAATCGGGTGGTCGCGGACGTTTATCATCCTTCGCTGCAGGCGTTTTTTTACTTGTGATGGTGGTGTTTTTAGGAGAGTGGTTAAAGCTTATTCCTATGGCGGCACTGGTTGCCGTGATGATCATGGTGGCTATCGGTACATTCTCTTGGGATTCAATCCGTAATCTTAAGCATCATCCTATGTCAACCAACCTTGTGATGGTGGCGACGGTTGTGGTCGTGGTCGCTACCCATAACTTAGCAATTGGGGTATTTGTAGGTGTATTACTCGCGTCCCTATTTTTTGCTAATAAAGTGGGACGTTTTATGGTGGTTAAGAGTACAACGACTGCTGCTGACACTGGTCGCCATTATCAGGTTATTGGACAAGTCTTTTTTGCTTCATCAGATAAGTTCAGTAATTCATTCGATTTTAGGGAAGTGGTTGATAAAGTGACTATCGACTTATCTCAAGCACATTTTTGGGATATTACCGCGGTATCGGCCCTCGACAAGGTAGTGATTAAATTCCGCCGCGAGGGGACTGAGGTTGAGTTGATTGGCCTTAACGAAGCCAGTGCCACCATAGTCGATAAATTTGGGGTACACGATAAGCCAGAAGAAGTTGAAAAAATGATGTCTGGTCACTAAGCCATTAGCAACACAACAACAAAGGAATAAAACGATGACAAATGTGATTGCTTGTATTGACGGTTCAAATGTGACATCCGCTGTATGTGATGCCAGTGGCTGGGCCGCCTTTCAACTGAATGCCCCTGTAATCCTAGGTGATGCTGCCAACTTACTGATTTAGTGTATGATGGTGTTTTTGAGGTGCTCCAGTGGCTTCTGTTTCTATCAGCTGTCCCTCCTGTTCAGCTACTGACGGGGTGGTGCGTAACGGCAAAAGCACCGCCGGACATCAGCGCTATCTCTGCTCTCACTGCCGTAAAACATGGCAACTGCAGTTCACTTACACCGCTTCTCAACCCGGTACGCACCAGAAAATCATTGATATGGCCATGAATGGCGTTGGATGCCGGGCAACCGCCCGCATTATGGGCGTTGGCCTCAACACGATTTTCCGCCATTTAAAAAACTCAGGCCGCAGTCGGTAACCTCGCGCATACAGCCGGGCAGTGACGTCATCGTCTGCGCGGAAATGGACGAACAGTGGGGATACGTCGGGGCTAAATCGCGCCAGCGCTGGCTGTTTTACGCGTATGACAGGCTCCGGAAGACGGTTGTTGCGCACGTATTCGGTGAACGCACTATGGCGACGCTGGGGCGTCTTATGAGCCTGCTGTCACCCTTTGACGTGGTGATATGGATGACGGATGGCTGGCCGCTGTATGAATCCCGCCTGAAGGGAAAGCTGCACGTAATCAGCAAGCGATATACGCAGCGAATTGAGCGGCATAACCTGAATCTGAGGCAGCACCTGGCACGGCTGGGACGGAAGTCGCTGTCGTTCTCAAAATCGGTGGAGCTGCATGACAAAGTCATCGGGCATTATCTGAACATAAAACACTATCAATAAGTTGGAGTCATTACCCCGTCGGCAATCTCTTCAAACTCGGTGACATTATCCAGCTCGCTGCCCATAGAGATGTTGGTCACGCGCTCAAGGATCACTTCGACCACAACCGGCACGCGGTACTGCGCCATCAGTGCTTTGGCTTGTTCAAAAGCCGGAGCAAGATCTTCAGGTTTAAATACGCGGATGGCTTTACAGCCGAGTCCTTCTGCCACTTTGACGTGATCGACGCCATAGCCGTTTACTTCGCTGGAGTTAATGTTTTCGAACGCCAGTTGGACGCAGTAATCCATATCAAAAGCGCGTTGCGACTGGCGAATCAGGCCGAGATAGGCGTTGTTGACCAGTACATGGATGTAAGGAATGTTGAACTGCGCGCCCACCGCCAACTCTTCGATCAGGAACTGGAAGTCAAAATCACCGGAAATCCCAACAACATTACGCGCCGGATCGGCCACACAAACCCCTAATGCCGCCGGCAGCGTCCAGCCCAGTGGGCCTGCCTGACCACAGTTGATCCAGTGACGATCTTTAAATACGTGCAGCATTTGCGCGGCGGCAATTTGCGATAAGCCAATAGTCGTGACGTAGCAGACATCACGGCCAAAGGCTTTATTCATCTCTTCATACACACGCTGCGGTTTAACCGGGACATTGTCGAAGTGGGTTTTACGCAGGAGCGTCCGCTTACGCTGCTGACATTCATCAACCCAGGTATTCCGGCAAGGTAAACGGCCGGCTTTTTGCATCTCCTGAGCAACGTCAATCAACAAAGTCAGCGCGGCTTTGGCATCCGAAACGATACCTAAATCCGGACACAGGACGCGGCCAATTTGCGTCGGCTCAATATCGATGTGAATGATCTTGCGACCTTCGGTATATTTCGCGACGGAGCCGGTGTGTCGGTTAGCAAAACGGTTACCAATACCGAACACCATATCGGAGGCCAGCAGCGTGGCGTTGCCGTAACGATGCGCCGTTTGCAACCCCACCATTCCGGCCATTAACTCATGATCGTCCGGGATGCATCCCCAGCCCATCAGCGTAGGAATTACCGGTACGTGGGTTAATTCAGCAAAGCGTTGCAGCAGTTCGCTGGCATCAGCATTAATCACCCCGCCCCCAGCCACGATGACCGGGCGCTCAGCCTGAATCAGCATCTCCAGCGCTTTCTCAATCTGTTTGCGGCTGGCCGCAGGCTTGTAGACGGGCAGCGGTTCATACATGTCTGGATCGAATTCGATTTCTTCAACCTGAATATCAAAAGGCAAATCGATCAATACCGGACCAGGACGACCAGAGCGCATGACATGAAATGCCTGCTGCAAAACCCGGGGAAGCAGCGCGGCTTCACGCACCGTTACCGCCATTTTACTGACCGGTTTGGCAATAGATTCAATATCAACAGCCTGAAAATCTTCCTTATGCAGGCGAGCGCGAGGCGCCTGGCCGGTGATGCATAAAATAGGAATAGAATCGGCAGAAGCGGAATACAGCGCAGTGATCATGTCAGTGCCTGCCGGGCCAGAGGTGCCAAGGCAGACGCCAATGTTTCCTGCCGTCGCACGCGTATAGCCTTCCGCCATATGGGAAGCGCCTTCAACGTGACGAGCCAGAATGTGACGGATGCCTCCGTGCTTACGCATTGCGGAATAGAACGGGTTAATTGCCGCCCCCGGAACCCCAAATGCGGTGGTGATGCCTTCTTTTTCCAGCACATACATTGCCGCGTCAACGGCTCTCATTTTTGCCATTTTCTTTCTACCTCTATTTATTGGAAAAATTTTCCAACTTTGAAAAAATCCAAAAAAGTCCCGCTCCTCTGAGCGGGTTGCGACTTAAGCTACGGGGGCTTTTAAACCCAGCGCCGTACTGATATCTCGTGCAGTATCCCGTACCAGCTCCCCCTGACTGATAAAACGATCTTCTGTCAGTCTGGATGCGGGCCCCGAAATAGAGATGGCAGCAACGACACTGCCTGCATCGTCATAGATAGCTGATGCGATGCAATTCAAACCAATAACATGCTCTTCGTGATCGACGATATAACCATTGTCACGCGCCAGTTCCAGATTGCGCAGCAGAGTAGGAAAATCCACCAACGTGTTCGGCGTAAACTGCTGTAACCCCGTTTTCACGACGATGTCCATTAACTCTTCTTCCATCAACGGATAAAGCAGCGCTTTTCCCGCACCGGAAGCATGTAACGGCATACGACTGCCTAAAGGTGCGCACATTCTGACCATCGATTTGCACTCCTTCTGACCAATCAACACCGCTTCGGTGCCATTGCGAATCGCGACATTAACCGTTTCGCCTGACAGCAGCATTAATCGGTGCATAAACGGTCCGGCTACCGACAGGACGTCGCGATTATGAATATACGCGGAGCCCACGTTAAATACGCCTAAACCGATGTGCCACCAGCCTAACTGGCTGTCCTGATAGACAAAATCAGCACCCTGTAAAACCTTCAACAAGCGAAAGGTCGTAGAGAGCGGCAAATCCAGACTGGCGGAAATATCGCTCACTGACGAACTGCCTCCACTTCTTTCGAGGTACTGCAAAATCGCAATGCCTCTCTCAAGCGCCTGAGCGCCTTTCTGCGCAACCGGCTCCGCCTGTCCAGGCCTGCCGCGCCGTCTTACTTCCGTCTCCACTACGTTTACTCCGGCCCAAAATATGAGCATAAACAATGAACAATATGCGCATATTAAGCAAGAAGGCCGAAAGCGTCACGCAAAACAGAGCTCATGCGTCGGGATACTTTCAACATCACAATTATCGCTGCCACCGCGATCGACCGTCAGAAAATCGGTGACGGTTTGCCAGGCAAATAGTGGGTGATGCCAGACATTTCGATGATAATTCACGCCCTGTTGGCCATTGGTGATAAAGGCTTTTAAGGTGGAAAGGTCAGGTTTGTCCTCACCGAGTGCGACAATCACCACAAACGCTTCGCCATTCATTGGCATAAATGCCTGGGTGCCTAACGGGTGGCGCTCCAGCTCATGCACAACAATTGGCATTGCTGCCGGTTGCGCGCGATTGATACTGATGAGGGTGCGATCCTGATTAAGGATCTCCACATTGGCCAGATCGTGATAACGCTCAACAAGCCCATCATTGATATGAAAAAAATCACGTTTATGCGTCTCAATGACATCGCCATAGGCGCTGAACGTGTGCTGATTTAACGGTAAGACCTCAAGTTTCATCATTATTTCCTTGTAACTGAATTCCGTTGAACCGCGACCAGAACACATAGCGGCTTCAATACCATGCAATCTAAAACCTTCGTGATTTAACATCAACACAAAAATTGGAAAAATTTTCCAAAACTAGATTTAGACCACAATTTGAACAAGGCTATTATGCAAAAATACTTATAAATCAGAGAAAAAGAAATCATGCTTGTAGAAGATCATTAAGGGAGTAGCTGACGATGTTTGACCCGGAAACACTGCGTACCTTTATCGGCGTCGCCGAAACGGGGAGTTTCTCCAGGGCGGCGGAGCGCTTGTGTAAAACCACGGCCACGATCAGCTATCGTATTAAGCTTCTGGAAGAAAACACCGGTGTCGCGCTGTTTTTTCGTACAACCCGAAGCGTGACGTTAACCGCCGCAGGGTCTCACCTTCTTTCACAGGCAAAAGACTGGCTCGCCTGGCTGGACAGCATGCCCAGCGAATTGCAGCAAGTGAACGACGGCGTAGAGCGCCAGGTGAATATTGTGGTTAACAACCTACTGTACAGCCCTGAAGCCGTCGCTAGTCTGTTATCCTGGCTTAACGCGCGCTATCCCTTTACTCAGTTTCACTTTTCCCGGCAAATTTATATGGGCGTGTGGGATTCACTCTTGTATGAAGGATTCTCGTTGGCTATCGGCGTTACCGGCACGGAACCGATGGCCAACACCTTTACCCTCGATCCTTTGGGTTCTGTTCAGTGGCGATTTGTTATGTCAGCAGATCATCCGCTGGCAGACGCGAGCGGTCCATTAACAGAAGCCCAACTGCGCCGTTTTCCGGCGATTAACATTGAGGACAGCGCGCGGACGCTGAGCAAACGTGTCGCGTGGCGCCTTCCCGGTCAAAAAGAGATCATCGTACCGGACATGGAAACCAAGCTCGCAGCGCATCTTGCAGGAGTGGGCATTGGATTCGTTCCGCAACCGATATGCCAACCTTTACTGGATAGCGGGCATCTGGTCAGCAATATCATCCCCACTATGCGTCCTCCTTCCCCCTTAAGCCTTGCCTGGCATAAGTTCGGCGCGGGTAAGGCCGTTGAAGATATCGTGACGCTGTTTACCCAGCGAAAGCCTGAAATTGCCGGGTTTTTAGCAATTTTCAACAACTCACGCGATTGAAAATCAAGTCATCCTCTCATTTGACGCGTAAAATGGTACGCAGGATGATTTGAGGTTTCGTTTTTTACTATGCAAGACACACAAACAGTACAGGACTATCGCGCAATTCTGCTCGCCGGTACGCCTTTAATCGATGTACGCGCCCCCGTCGAATTTCAGCAGGGCGCCATGCCGGGCGCAATAAACCTTCCCTTAATGAACGATGACGAACGTGCTGCCGTGGGTACCTGTTATAAACGTCAGGGGCCTGAGGCCGCCCTCGCGCTCGGCCATCAACTGGTCTGTGGCGAGACTCGCCAGCAACGCATGAAGGCCTGGCTGAATGCCTGTCGTCAAAATCCTGCGGGCTACTTATGCTGCGCGCGCGGCGGCCAGCGTTCGCACATTGTGCAGCAATGGCTGCACGAGTCCGGTACTGACTACCCGCTAATACAAGGCGGTTATAAAGCATTGCGTCAGGCGGCGATTCAACTGACTGAAGAGCTGGTGCAAAAACCGATCGTCTTAATTGGCGGCTGTACCGGGAACGGTAAAACGCAGCTAGTGCAACAGCAGCCAAACGGAGTGGATCTCGAAGGTCTGGCGCACCATCGCGGTTCCTCATTTGGTCGCACCGTTGAACCGCAGCTTAGCCAGGCAAGCTTTGAAAACCTGCTGGCGGTCGAAATGCTGAAAACCGACAGCCGTCAGGATCTGCGTCTGTGGGTACTTGAAGACGAAGGCCGCATGATCGGCGCTAATCATCTGCCCGAATGTTTGCGCGAACGCATGAGCCAGGCCGCTATTGCGGTGGTGGACGATCCTTTTGAGCTACGGCTGGAGCGACTGCGCGAAGAGTATTTTGTGCGCATGCACCACGATTTCACTCACGCTTATGGCGAGAGTCAGGGCTGGCAGGAGTACAGCGAGTATCTGCACCACGGTCTGTTTGCTATCCGCCGTCGTCTGGGTTTGCAACGTTTTGCCGAGCTGACCACCCTGCTCGACGTGGCTCTGCGCGAACAGCAGGCAACGGGCAGCACCGACGCGCATATGAGCTGGCTGGTACCGTTGCTCAACGAGTATTACGACCCGATGTATCGCTATCAGCTGGAAAAGAAAGCCGCGAAAATCGTCTTTCGCGGCTCATGGCCGGAGGTGGCTGACTGGCTTAGCGTACAGTAATCAATGTCTGTCGCGCTTGTCTGCGCGTTTCGCCAACCAGTCGCCCAGCACCTGAACGACCTGCACCAGAATAATCAGCGCCACCACGGTGACGATCATGACCTGGGTTTCGTAGCGGTAATAACCAAAGCGAATCGCCAGGTCGCCGACTCCACCGCCGCCAACGATACCGGCCATTGCGGAGTAACCGATCAGACTCACCAGCGTTATCGTCAGCCCACGCAGCAGACCCGCGCTCGCCTCCGGTAACAGAACGGTGCAGATGATGCGCATCGGGCTGGCGCCAAACGCTTCCGCCGCCTCGATAATGCCTTTATCGACTTCACGTAGCGCGCTATCAACCAGACGGGCATAGAAAGCAATTGCTGCTACCGACAGCGGAACCGACGCCGCGATGGGTCCAATGGTATTGCCGAGCAAAAACTGGGTTAGCGGCAACAACAGAACCAGCAGGATCACAAACGGCACCGAGCGGATAATATTCACCAGCACGGAGCTGAGCAGATACACAAAACGGTTCTGCCAGAATAAATGCCGGTCGGTAACGAAAATAAGAAAACCGAGCGGCAGACCGCCAATAATCGCCAACAGCGTAGAGATGCTCAGCATCTGGAAAGTTTCATTAAACGCCAGCGTCAAATCAGGCAATAAATCATCCACGAATCACCTCCACCTGTGCAGTACGTTGACGAATATGTTCCACGGCGACATCCACCGCAGAAGGGTTATGCGGCGCGGTCAGTTGCACCACCAGAATCCCCAGCGCACGTTCGCCGATATATTCAATTTTGCCGTGCAGAATGTTCACCGCCACGCCAAATTTAACCGCCACTTCTGACAACACCGGCTGTTCTGCCGAATCGCCGATAAAAAGAATTTTCAGCAACTGGCCGGGCAGATGCTGGCGCAGACGCTCGGGTAGCGTCAGATTGAGGGTATGCGACACCAGTTGCTGAGTGAAAGCGTGCTGCGGGTGAGCAAAAACATCAAACACCTCACCAGACTCCACCACCTTGCCACCGGACATCACCGCCACGCGATCGCAAATCGATTTGATCACGTTCATCTCATGGGTGATCAGCACGATCGTGATCCCCAACTGTTGGTTGATCTGCTTAAGCAACGCCAGAATCGTGGCCGAGGTTTCGAGATCTAACGCGGAGGTGGGCTCATCACACAGCAGCACATCCGGGTGATTGGCAATTGCGCGGGCAATACCCACACGCTGCTTTTGCCCACCGCTGAGCTGAACCGGAAAGCGGTTCGCCTTGTCTGACAGCCCCACCAGCGACAGGATTTCGCTCACGCGCGGGCCAATTTTACTGCGTTCCCATCCGGCAGCCTTCAGGCTAAAGGCGACGTTTTGCGCCACGGTACGGGTATGCATCAGATTAAAATGTTGAAAAATCATCCCGATACGCTGACGGGCTTTACGTAGATGCGCGCCTTCCAGTGCGGAAATTTCTACGCCGTTCACCTTAACGCTTCCCTGGCTCGGACGCGTTAAGGCGTTCAGGGTGCGCAGCAGCGTACTTTTCCCCGCACCACTGGTCCCAACAATACCAAATATCTCACCTGCGCCAATGCGCAAGCTAACGTCATCAACCGCCCGGGTTGATGCTCCACGGCCTGCGCTAAAATCCACGCAAACTTTCTCAATCTCAATCATAGCCACCTCAGAAATGCGAAAAGGGCAGTCGTCGCTGCCCCTGTTAACCCTTGTGCGCAGCGATTATTGGGCTGCCGACATCCATTCCGGTTTCTGGAAGGCGCTGTAGATATTTTGCGGATCGTCGATCACCGCACGATACGCCGGAGATTTCACCGCCTCGACAATATCTTTCGCAAATGGTTTATCCGCATCTTCACTGCGTACCGCGATGATATTTTTCAGATTTTCGTCCAGGTGTTCCTGCTTGATGGCGCTGGCAAGATCCAGTTTCGCCGCTACGGCAAAGTTGCCGTTGACCAGCGCACCGGTCACACCGTCCAGCGTACGCGGCAGCTGTGCCGCTTCCAGCGGTTTAAACACCAGCCCTTTCGGGTTGCTGGCAATATCGCGCTCGGAGGCTTTAGTTGGATCGATGTTATCTTTGATGGTGATAAGGCCAATAGACTGCAGGAAACGCAGACCGCGAGCCAGGTTGGTGGGATCGTTGGAAAGCGTGATCACATCCCCTTTTTTCAACTCATCCAGGCTTTTGATTTTATGTGAGTAAAAACCCATCCCGGCCGTCGGGACCACAATCAGCTTGCTCAGCTTCAGGCCTTTATCGGCGGTGAATTTGTCAAAGTAGAGTGAATGCTGGAACAGGTTAGCATCGATGCTGCCATTGGAGAGCGCCATGTTAGGCTGCACGTAGTCGCTGAATTCGCGCACTACTACCTTATAGCCTTTCTCTTTCAGCGTAGGGGCAATGGCTTGTTTTACCATATCGCCGTACGGCCCAGGTGCGACGCCAAATACGATGGTGTGCGGATCACTGTTCGCATGAGCAAATTGTAATCCACAGGCCAGTAACAGCGCCCCGGTCGCGACGCGTAAACTCTGACGCAATCCCATAATCTCTCCATTTTAACGTTGTGGTGTCATGTCTCACGCCGTTCTTGCGGCGTTGTTCTTGTTGGCCTGTTAACAGGCTGATTGTTAACATGACACAGATCACAACCTGCTGTCCTTGAAATTATTTCATGATGTTGCAGAGTGTGTTTTTAAATGTGAGAAGGCATGAAAAAGCCGGATGTCGGCACAAGTGCCTTATCCGGCCTACAAATAACGCGATCCCCCTGCTCTCGTAGGCCCGATAAACGCATCGGGCGGCAGGCATTCGATTAGAAGTCGTAACGCAGACGCACCAGGTTCATGTCGCCCAGATTGTCGGTGCTGGAGGTGAAGACGTGTTCGTAATCCACACGGAAACCGTAATCCAGCTGGAAGCTGATACCCACACCGTTGTCGGTACGCAGGTAGTTACGGCCATTCACGTATTCAATACGATCGCCCATAAAGTATGGTTGCACGGATTTCAGCGCATACTGACCAACCGGGAAGGTGTATCCCGCAAAGTATTCCAGACCCCAGGCGTCACCGGCAAAATAATCATTAACAGAGACTTTTTTGGTGGTCATGAAGTTTTGATACCAACCGCCGCCCAGCGAGAAAGTCCAGTTGTCCGGTTTCCAGCTCAGCGCAGTACCGACGATGTTTTGATCGTAGGTTTTGCTGGTGTTGCCACGCATTTCCGCGCGGGTGTAGTTCCACGCCGTACCCCAGGTCAGGTCATCGGTGATGTGATAATCCACACCCAGGGAGCCGCCGCCTTTACGTTTGTAGCGCAAACCGTTGTTCGGGTTGTAGTCATCGCTGAACAGATAAGACGCGTAAAGATCAACATCGCCTACCGTATTTTTATACTTCAGTGACTTACGTGTACGATAGGAACCGTCGTAGTCGCCATTGATACCGTTACCTGGCGCCTGGCCGATCATGTCGTAGTCCCAGATATCCGTTTTCGCGCCAACCACATCATAGTAAATGCTGTTCTGTTGACCGAAGGTCAGCGTACCCCAGGTCGCGCTCTTCAGACCGGTGTACAGCATACGACGCGTAGTATCGTTGGCGCCGTTAGCATAGTGATTGTCCCAGTTGAACATCGCCGGGAAGTTAACGCCCAGCTCGTAATAGCTCACCCAACTGATGTCATCAAACAGATAGTAGTCAGCAGCGAAGCGGAAACGCGTTCCACCGTCGAAGCCATTACGTTTGTAGCCATTCTTACCATCGTCACCGGCCATATTCTGGAACTGCGGACGAATACTCCCGCCGACGGTGAAATTAAGACGGCTCAGCGGGTTGCCCGCCTGCGGATCTTGTTTCAGGACCGTGATTTCCGCCTGGGAGGCGAAAGTCGTTAATGCCACTGCTGCGCCGATCGATACCGCCAGCGCCGTTTTTTTTATAGTCATTATTTGTACCTTGATAGATAGCCTGCCAATTATTCAGCATACAAATATTAACGTTTATTAATACACTCGTGTTGTCGGGTTTTTATTGTTCTGTGCTGTTAAATATCAATGAGTTATCATTTTGTGCTACATAGATAAAAAAAAGCACCGATTTAAAAAAACCGGTGCGTAATCATCACGAATATGAATTAACTGCTGAACTGACGGAACAGCGCTTTGCCTTTAAGAAGACGTGAACCGAGCCATCCGCCACAGAGAGAGAGCAGCAATGCCCCACAAAGCGGCAACACAACCCACAGCCGCCAGTCTGGCTCCCAGGGGAAATCAAACACGCGGGTTTGCAGCACCGCCAGCGCAGTTTCCGCCCCGATGGCCGCCACCAGTCCGGCGACCATCCCGAGCATGGCGAACTCGCACCACAGCGTGGTACGCAGCAGCTTCTTGCCCGCGCCCAGCGTGCGCCAGACCACCAGTTCCTGATGACGCTGACGCATCCCGACCTGCACCTGCGCCAATAGCAGCAACATACCGCAAGCGGTGACCAGCACTACCATCACCTCCAGCGCGCGGCTCACCTGCTCCAGCACCTGACTCACCTGTTTGAGAATGGCACCAATATCCAGCAGGCTGATAGTCGGGAATTCGCGGTTAAGCTGCGTCAGCATGCCGTTGCCGTTCTCCCAGCGAAAGCTGGTTAACCAGCTTTGTGGCTGAGCATCCAGCGCGCCGGAAGGGAAGATAAAGAAAAAGTTTGGTCGCAGGCTTTCCCAGTCCACTTTGCGCAGACTGCTGACCGTGGCGCTGAAATCCTGGGTATCCCCCATAAAGGTCACCCGATCGCCAAGCTTAACGCTCAGTCGTTTCGCCAGCCCCTCTTCCATCGACACTTCGCCCGCTTTTGGCGGCCAGCTCCCGGCAACGATCGGGTTATGATCCGGGCGGGTATCCTGCCAGGTCAGATTAAGCTCGCGGTTCAGCGCTTCATCCTGATTACCTTCGGTCGATTTCTCATTGATCGCCGTCAGACGGGCCCGCACTATCGGGTAGAACGACTCAGGGATCACCTGATGCTCAGCAAGGAAAGCCTTCAGCGGAGCCACCTGCTCAGTGGCAATGTTGATCAGAAAATAGTTTGGACTTTCCGGCGGCATTTGCTGCTGCCAGCGGTCGAGGAGATCGCCGCGCAGCACCAGCAACAGCGCCAGCAGCATAAAGGACAGCGAAAATGCCGACAGTTGGCTCAGCGTTGACCACGGCTGGCGCAACAGCCGGCTGACCGCCAAACGCAGCGGCAGCGAGGTCAGCGTCAGACCACGCAGCAGGTTAAGCAACATCCAGCCCAACACGCCGCACAGCAGCGCCAGCACCACAGCTCCGGCCAGTACCGCCCACAGCAGCATACTTCCGCCCATCAATCCGGCCAGCAGCGCAACCACAACTATCGTTGCTACGGGCAGATAGACCTTAAGCGGCCAGACGTTTGCCACCACGTCGCGACGCAGTACCCGCAGCGGCTGCGTCGCCAGCAGCAAGCGATAAGGGCGTAGCCCCACCAACAGAGAAATGACGGTCATGGTACCGAGTGCCCACAGCCACGGCCACAGGCTGGCGGGCGGCAGCTCACCGGGCAGAACTGGCTTCAGTAATACAACCAGCACCCGCTCAAATAACAGCCCGAACAGCCCGCCGGTCACGCCAGAAAGCGTCAGCACCATCAGCCACTGGCCGATAATCAGCTTGCGCAGCTGTGCCCTGCCCGCGCCGAGCGTTTTTAATATCGCCACCAAATCGTAACGACTGCGACAGTAATGATTCATCGCCACGGCAACGGCAGCAACCGCCAGCAGTAGCGTTAACAGTGCCGACAGCAGCAGGAACTGTTGCGAACGCTCCAGTGATTTCCCCAACGCCCCTTCATCCTGCTCCAGCCCATACCAACGCTGTTCCGGCTTTAACTGCGGAAGCAGCCATTTTTCATAGGCTTCCAGTTGCTGTGGCGTACCGCCAAATTTATAGCGCCAGGTCACACGGCTTCCCGGCTGGACCGCCGCCGTTTTTTCGACATCCGCCATGTTCATCATCAGGCGCGGCGCTATCTGGAAGGGATTAAAACCGGAATCCGGTTCCTGCACCACTTCTCCGGCGATGCGCAGGGTGGCATCGCCAACGTCGATGGAATCACCGATTTTTAAGTTGAGTAGCGCCATCAGACGCGGGGCCAACAGCACTGAGCCCGGCTGCGGTTTCAGCCCCGGCGGATTGGTTTGCAGCGTGCCGTACATCGGATACACATCATCCACTGCTTTGACGTTCGCCAGCTGCGGCGTATCCCGGGCAAAGGTCATGGTGGCAAAGGTGAGCTGTTCACCCACCTTCAGACCACGCTGTCGCGCCTCGTCAATCCACGCTTTCGGCACAGCGCGCGAACTTTGCAGCGACCGGTCCCCCGCCATAAACTCACGGCTTTGCTGGCTCAGCCCTTTTTCCATGCGATCGCTGATATTGCCCAGCGCCAGTACACAGGCCACCGCCAGGCTTAACGCCAGCCAGACAATCAGTAATGAAGGCGAGCGCCATTCGCGCCAGAACCAGCGTGCAATCATGCCTCCTCCTGCAACTGTCCGTTCACCAGGCGTAAACGCCTATCGCAACGCGCCGCCAGCTGCGGGTCATGGGTCACCAGAATCAGGGTGGTACCGTGTTCCCGGTTCAGAGAAAACAGCAGGTCGGCGATTTTGTCTCCGGTCTGGCGGTCCAGATTGCCCGTTGGTTCATCGGCAAACAGCACGTCAGGCCGTCCGTTAAACGCCCGTGCCAGCGCTACGCGTTGCTGCTCCCCGCCGGAAAGCTGGGCCGGAAGATGATCAAGGCGTTTTCCCAACCCCAGTTGCTCCAGCAGCGTTTTTGCCCCGTCACGACTTTTTCCGCTATTTTCGCCGCGTAGCAGCGCGGGCAGTTCGACGTTTTCCAGCGCGTTGAGGGTTGGAATTAACATGAATGACTGGAAGACAAAACCGACGTGTCGCGCCCGCAGCTGCGCCCGGGCTTCTTCGTCCATGGCGTGCAGCGCCTGCCCCACCAGGCTGACTTCACCGCTGGAGCCATCGTCCAGCCCGGCGAGGATCGCCAGCAGCGTGGATTTCCCCGATCCCGACTCGCCAATCAACGCAATGGTCTCGGCGCGTTTGACAACCAGTTCAACTCCGGTAAGGATGGATAGCTCTTGATCACCCTGACCGACGGATTTCTTAAGATGATGAACTTCAACAATGTTTTCCGCTGGCATTGGCCTTTCCTGTTCCTGGTCCTGTTAACTTTCCGCGCCGCCGCTGCGGACACGTTATTAATTCTGGGTGACAGCCTGAGCGCCGGATACCGTATGTCCGCCAGCGCCGCGTGGCCTGCGCTACTTAATGATAAATGGCAAACCAAAACGCCAGTCGTGAATGCCAGCATTAGCGGCGACACCTCGCAGCAAGGTCTGGCCCGTCTGCCTGCATTACTCAAGCAGCACCAGCCGCGCTGGGTGCTGGTCGAACTTGGCGGTAACGATGGCCTGCGCGGATTTGCGCCTGCGCAAACCGAACAAACCCTGCGCACGATTCTGCAGGATGTGAAAGCGGCAAATGCCGAACCGCTGCTGATGCAAATTCGTCTGCCAGCAAATTATGGTCGCCGTTATAATGAAACCTTTAGCGCGATTTATCCAAAACTCGCCAAAGAGTTTGATATTCCTCTGCTGCCATTTTTTATGGAAGAGGTTTATCTGAAACCCCAGTGGATGCAGGATGATGGTATTCATCCTAACCGTGACGCTCAGCCGTTTATTGCCGACTGGATGGCGCAACATCTCACTCCTCTAGTAAATCACGACTCATAAAACAACGGAGATCCTGACAGGTAAAGTTATGCAAAAATCGGTCTTAATAACAGGATGTTCCAGCGGAATCGGTCTGGAAAGCGCGCTTGAACTAAAGCGTCAGGGTTTTCAAATTCTGGCAGGCTGTCGCAAACCTGACGATGTCGCGCGTATGAACAGTATGGGATTCACTGGCGTATTGCTGGATCTGGATTCACCCGAAAGCGTGGATCGTGCCGCCGATGAAGTGATCGCCCTGACCGATAATCGTTTATATGGGATCTTTAACAACGCCGGATACGGTGTCTATGGTCCCCTGCCCACCATCAGCCGTGAACAGATGGAACAGCAATTTTCCGCCAACTTCTTTGGCGCACATCAGCTTACCATGCGCCTGTTGCCCGCTATGCTCCCTCACGGCGAAGGACGTATCGTGATGACCTCATCGGTGATGGGATTGATCTCAACGCCGGGACGCGGCGCCTATGCCGCCAGTAAATATGCGCTGGAAGCCTGGTCCGACGCGCTGCGTATGGAACTGCGCCACAGCGGCATTAAGATCAGCCTGATTGAGCCCGGCCCCATCCGTACCCGCTTTACCGAAAACGTTAACCAGACCCAGAGCGATGCTCCCGTGGAAAACCCCGGCATTGCCGCGCGTTTTACGCTGGGACCAGAAGCGGTTGTCGCCAAAGTACGTCATGCCTTTGAGAGCGATAAACCGAAGCTACGTTATCCGGTTACGCTGGTGACCTGGGCAGTGATGCTACTTAAACGCCTGTTGCCAGGCCGCATAATGGACAAAATTTTACAGGGTTGAGTTGAAGCACGCGCGTCAGCCCCCATGTAACAAGAAATCGACAAAAGAGAGTAACTCCATGTCCACACAGAATATTGTTAACATTAACGAATCGAACCTGCAGCAGACCCTTGAACAGTCGATGACCACGCCGGTCCTGTTCTATTTTTGGTCTGAGCGCAGCCAGCACTGCCTGCAATTGACGCCGGTACTGGAGAGCCTTGCCGCCCAGTACAACGGTCAGTTTATTCTCGCCAAGCTCGACTGCGACGCCGAGCAGATGATCGCTTCTCAGTTTGGCCTGCGCGCCATCCCTACGGTTTATCTGTTCCAGAACGGTCAGCCAGTAGACGGATTCCAGGGCCCGCAGCCGGAAGAGGTTATCCGCGCACTGCTGGAAAAAGTGTTGCCGAGCGAAGAAGAGCTGAAAGCGCGTCAGGCTATCGAATTCATCGAAGCCGGTAATCACGCGGATGCACTGCCGCTGCTGAAAGAAGCCTGGCAGATCTCCAACCAAAGCAGCGAAATTGGCCTGCTGCTGGCGGAAACGCAAATCGCCCTCAATCGTTCTGACGATGCCGAAGCGGTGCTGAAAACCATTCCGTTGCAGGATCAGGACACCCGCTATCAGGGACTGGTGGCGCAGATAGAACTGCTGAAGCAGGCGGCGGATACGCCGGAAATCCAACAGCTGCAGCAGCAAGTCGCCAGCAATCCGCAGGATGCGGTGCTGGCAACTCAACTAGCCATCCAGTTACATCAGGTCGGACGTAACGAGGAATCACTGGAACTGCTGTTCAGCCACCTGAAGAAAGATCTCACTGCTGCCGACGGTCAGGCACGTAAGACCTTCCAGGAGATCCTTGCCGCACTCGGAACCGGCGATGCGCTGGCCTCAAAATACCGCCGCCAACTGTACGCACTGTTGTACTAATCCGTTTGATTTTGCCCGATGGCGCTTGCGCTTATCGGGCATACAAATTCTACCAATACCGATCCCTCCGGCATCACATCACGTCTTCTTCAAATGCGTTACGACTAATTGGTGGCGCGAATTATAGAACTTCCGATAAGTCAGGTAGCAGGCAATAATGGTCGACAGGCTGGCGGTAGAAAGCAGCATAAACGTCACCATAATCTGATACTTAATCGCTTTTACTGGATCAATACCCGCGAAGATCAACCCGGACATCATCCCCGGTAAACTCACCAGCCCTACCGTTTTTGCAGAGTCGATCGTTGGGATCAGCGAGGCGCGAATGCTGTCGCGAATCAGCGGCGCAGAGGCCACTTTCGGCGTCGCGCCGAGGCTAAGTTTTTCCTGAATTTGCTGCTGTTCGCTGTTAAACCGCTGTCCCAGATTGTTGTAACACAGCCCCACTGCCACCATCGCATTGCCTGCAATCATGCCGGAGATCGGGATGACCTGCATCGGCGTGAACTCGATAGAGCCAGACAAAACCAGCACCGCCAGCGTTAGCCCCGCCCCCACCGTGATAGCGATAAACGACGAGAGGAAAGCTTTATCAATATATTTACTGCGCTTTTGTGCGTTATAAGCCGCGTTAAAGCAGATAAACAGCACCATCAGTAAGGTCAGAATACTGTGGTTAACGCCAAAAATATATTTCAGCACATAGCCGACGATAATCAGCTGAACCACTGCCCGGCAAACGCTCCAGAGAATATCTTTCTCCAGCGCCAGTTTTTCTTTGTGGCTAATCAGGATCGCCACCACCACCAGCATCATCGCTAATGCCAGGGACTCATTGGTAATATTATGCTCGTTCATTGCGTGCTTCCTGCATTTCTCCGGCGTGCGGTTGAAGGGTTATGACATTATCCGCATGCGTAATTTCATCTTTGTCGTGCGTCACCCACAGCACCGCAATATTCTTATCGCGAACATAGTGGTGAATTAATTCGTTCACATTACGTTTATTAGCCTCATCCAGCGCGCTGGTGATTTCATCAAGCAGCAGAATTTTGGGCAGAAACTGCAAATTACGAATTAGCGAGACGCGCTGCTTCTCGCCACCGGACAGCTCATTTATGCTTTTTCTGAGGATCGTCTCGGGGAGATCAAAACGGGCCAGATCGCTCAGAAACGCATCCGGCTCCGGACGTTTGTTACGGATTTGCCAGGGGAAAATGAGGTTGTCGTAAACGGTGTCACCAAACAAAGCAGGCGTTTGCGCACAATAGGAGACCTGCTGGCGATACGTTTCCGGCTTGAGGGTATTGATCTCCTTGCCTTCAAAGAGAATTTCACCGGCAGTCGGACTCATTAATGACGCCACAATCTTGAGTAACGTACTTTTCCCACAGCCGGACTGGCCGGTAATCAACTTAAATTCTCCGGCGCGGAGATCAAAACAGATGTTATTGAGAACCTGCGTCTCACCTGCCTGCCATGCGACATTTTTTAACTGAAGCAAAATACTGCTTTCTTCCATTACCCATTCCTTTTTTACATCTTTCGTTCAGACAGTCTATCCCTGTAATTTATTATAAGGGAGCCCACCTTGATAAATCGGGTATAATTTGATTAATGAGGCAGTAAAGGACAGCACAACAGGAGGTTTCATCAATGCTCATTTTTATTCCTATTCTTATTTTTGTCGCGCTGGTGATCGTCGGCGCTGGCGTCAAAATCGTCCCGCAGGGATATCAGTGGACGGTAGAGCGTTTTGGCCGTTACACCAAAACCCTGCAACCGGGTTTAAGCCTTGTTGTGCCGTTCATGGACCGCATTGGTCGTAAGATCAACATGATGGAACAGGTGCTTGATATCCCTTCTCAGGAAGTCATCTCCAAAGATAACGCCAACGTCGCAATTGATGCCGTGTGCTTTATTCAGGTGATCGATGCGCCGAAAGCAGCCTATGAAGTCAGCAACCTGGAACTGGCGATTATCAACCTGACCATGACCAACATTCGTACCGTTCTCGGTTCGATGGAACTCGATGAAATGCTTTCCCAACGCGACAACATCAACACGCGCCTGCTGCATATTGTTGATGAAGCCACGAATCCCTGGGGCATCAAAATCACCCGTATCGAGATCCGCGACGTGCGTCCTCCGGCAGAACTTATCGACGCGATGAACGCGCAGATGAAAGCCGAACGTACCAAGCGTGCCTACATTCTTGAGGCCGAGGGGATCCGTCAGGCAGAAATCGTCAAGGCCGAAGGTGAGAAACAGTCGAAGATCCTTAAAGCGGAAGGTGAACGCCAGTCCGCGTTTTTACAGGCTGAAGCGCGTGAACGTTCAGCAGAAGCCGAAGCTCGCGCAACGCAGATGGTGTCTGAGGCCATTGCCGCTGGGGATATTCAGGCAGTGAACTACTTCGTGGCGCAGAAATACACTGAAGCGCTGCAGCATATCGGCTCGTCGAATAACAGCAAAGTGGTGATGATGCCGCTGGATGCCAGCAGCCTGATGGGCTCTATTGCCGGGATCGCCGAACTGGTTAAGGACAGCGCCAGCGAGCGGAAAAAATCATGATAGCGATGATTCTGGTGCATCCGCACATCTTCTGGCTCAGCCTCGGCGGTTTGCTACTCGCCGCCGAGATGCTGGGCGGTAACGGCTATCTGCTGTGGAGCGGCGTAGCGGCGGTAATTACCGGTCTGGTCGTCTGGCTCGTTCCGCTAGACTGGGCGTGGCAGGGGGCAATGTTCGCCGTCCTCACCCTGCTGGCGGCGTGGCTGTGGTGGAAATGGCTGGCAAGGCGCGTTCAGGAGCAGAAACCCGCCGACAGCCATCTTAACCAGCGCGGACAGCAGCTGGTTGGCCGACGATTTATTCTGGAAACCGCCCTGGTCAATGGTCGCGGACACATGCGCGTCGGCGACAGTTCCTGGCCCGTTAGCGCCAGCGACGATTTGAGCGCCGGTACGCAGGTTGAAGTCATTGCCGTTGAAGGGATAACCCTGATTATTAAAGCGGTATCACATTAAAAAGAAAGGAAATAAGACTATGGTCAGGAAGACACCCCTTGCCTTTGCCCTTTGCACATTACTGACCGCCGCCCCGCAGGCATTCGCCTCTTTCGATATGGAAGACTGCAAATGGAGCGACGACAGCTGCCTGCTGAAAGGCACGCCGACCTTTAACCCTGAAAACGACAGTCGCGACAACCTGCTGCGGCTGCTGAGCCAGGAAAAATCATTTGCTCTGCCGGTGCAATCAATGCCAGCGGATATCACCCGCTCCCGGGATTTCTATTTTGCCTATCACCCGCAATGGGATGAGGCAGCCCCGCAGCCAGCCGCTGCGCCGGCATCCGCCGCAGACAGCCCACTCTCCCGACAGATGGCCGAACTGAACATTAGCGCAGACGAAATAAACGTCAACGACGCTGAGCTTGAGAACCGTCATGTTTCAAATAACACCGAGAGCGTCAGCGCATTTTTTGCCGCACTGCTGGCCGACCCGACGTTAACGGCGGAACAGCGCCAGGCCTTAGCCCAGGCGCGTACGGGGCTGCTATCCGGGGCAACCCGCGAGCAAATTGAGTCTTCACTTGCCACCCTCCCGGCTGATTCACCGGCTCAGTCCTATAAAAATTATCTGGCCGCAGCTGCCAGTTTCTATGCCGGTGATTATGCCAGCGCCGAACGGGATTTCACTCAGCTTGCCAAAAGTGAGCGCCCGTGGCTGGCAGAGACCGCGCAATACATGCTGATGCGTGCGGCCTTGAACAAGAGCAGCCAGAACAGCGTGGGCGAGTACGGCGATTTTGATATTGCAAAAATTAACCGCGAGGACGCGACTCAGGCTCAGACGCAGGCACAAGCCTACCTGCAACGCTTCCCGCAAGGCCTGTATGCCGACTCCGCGCGCGGTATGCTGCGTCGCATCAACTGGTATTTACAGGCGTGGCCGCAGCTGGCCGGGTTGTATGAGCAGACGCTCCAGCAGTCGGCTGACGCTCGGCAACTGCGTGAAATTGTCATCGAATACGATAATGTCTACGGTATGGCGTTCTACGAACAGTCCGTGGTGGAAGCATTCCCCGATGCGCCGCTTGTCAGCTATATCGAACTGCTGCGCGCGCTGCGTCTGGATAACAACAGTAAACCCACGCTGACCCAGGCGCAGCTCGATGCCAGCAAACCGGTGTTTGAGCAGAGCCAAAAACTGCCGCTATGGCGCGATCTGCAACTGAATCTGTGGCTGGCGACGGAGAACTACGCGGCGATTATTCAGGCAGTTACGCCAGCGCAGAAACTCGCCATTCACGATACCCTCGCCTTCAGCGAACAAGTGCTGTACGGCGAAGCGCTGATGGGCCAGAAGAACTGGAGCGCGGCGCGTGATTTCTGGCTGCAGTTGCTAAAACTCAGCCAGGACAACGAACAGCAGCAGTATGTACAGGCTAAGCTCGCCGCAACGCTGGTTTATAGCGGCGACGTGGCGGCGGTTTTTGCCCCAGAAAGCGCAGTAACCAACCTGCGTTTTCGCTCGCAGATACTGAAAACACAGGCCTCGCCTGAACTGCTGCGCCAGCAGGCCGTCCATGGACCTAACAATGAAGAGCGTACCATCGCCCTGCATACGCTGCTGGTACGCGATCTTACCGAAAACCGCTTTGGCGACTGGTTGAATGACAGAAAACTGGCCAGCGCCATTACTCCGCCGGTTATTGGCGACGCGTTTGATGACGTTAATCTGAGTATTTTCGACTGGAACGGCGACGCTGCCGAGCGCGGTTACACCTGTCGCAGCCTCAATGAAACGGTAACGGTATTGAGCAAAAAAGCGGATGATGCCCACGCGCTGAACTGCTTAGGCGAATTCTTCCGCACCACGCAAACCCACGTCGATTTGTGGAAAAACAGTGCTGGCAACGACGTTCTTGAATCAGCAATATCGCGCAAGGAGCCGTTCGGTCAGTTCGACAGGCAACGCTACTATCAGCAGGTGATCACTTCGCCGAAAGCAGAGGTTGAAGACAAGAGCTTCGCGCTGTATCGCGCCATCATGTGCTATGCGCCGTCAGGCTCTAACGAGTGCGGCGGTGAGGAAGTGGATAAACTGCAGCGTAAAGGCTGGTTCACCCAACTGAAAACGCAGTATCCGGGAAGTCCGTGGGCGCAAAAACTCAAATACTACTGGTAACCGCGCTGCTGACAGGCCAGCCGCAGGCGGCGGATATCGTCGCCGCCCGTGAGCATCCGGCCTTCTGGCTGTGGTCCGGCGTGAAGGCCAGTGACGAACTGAAAGACGCGCAAACGGTCTATCTGCATCAGGGTGAGGTGCTGGTTCGTTCGGGTAACGTGGTTTTCCAGCGTCTCGGGCTGCCGGTCAGCCGCCTGTCTTTTCCCTCGATCTGGCTGACCGTGCGCTTTACCACGCTCGACGTACCGGAGGCGATCCCGGCTCGCATCATAAGATTGATGCAACGCTGGCAGACCGCCGGGAATCATGTAGTCGGCCTGCAGGTTGATTTTGACGCGGCGACCCATCAGCTTGCCGATTACGCCCGCTTTCTGCAGCAATTACGCCAACAGTTACCGGCCGAGTTTGCACTTGGCGTGACTGGACTTCTGGATTGGGCAAAAACGGGCGACGTCGCCACGCTGAATGCGCTGGCGGTCGATGAACTGGTGGTCCAGAGCTATCAGGGCCGTCATACGGTAACGAATTATCAGGCGTATCTGCCCGCACTCAGTCGTCTGCGCATTCCGTTTAAGCTGGGGCTGGTGCAAAACGGTAGCCGGGACCCGCAGGCTGAAGCGCAGCTTGAGAAATCCCCGTGGTACCGCGGGACGGTGGTATTTATGCTTAATCCCCCTCGCCGTTAAGCCTTCGCTTTATGGTGGCAGCAGCCGGAGAGGTTATCAATGATCGGGCATTCGGCGCTGTCATCGCCAGGGCAACTCTCCGCCAGTGCCAGCAAATGCAAGCGCATGGCCTGCAGCTCGCTGATATGCCGCTCAATGTCCGCGACCTTTTCTAAGGTACGCTTTTTCACATCTGCGCTATGACGCGCCGGATCGTTAAACAGATTCACCAGTTCGCCGCACTCTTCGAGATTAAAACCCACCTGGCGTGCCTGGCGCAGCAGCGTAAGTTCATTCAGATGCTGTTGGTTGTATGTGCGATAGCCATTTTCGCTACGCAGCGGCGGCGTCACTAAGCCTTTTTCTTCATAAAAACGTATCGCTTTGCTGGTCAAACCGGTTCTTTTCGCAACATCGCTAATATTCACATTTCCCCCGCGGATCTTGTTGGTACTGAGCCCCATTATAGCCCAGATTGTCCTAATGATTTACCCGAGAACCCTGCACATTTCCCACCATTACCGCGATGCACAAATCCTTTTAATTCACATTGTTATATCCGATTCAGATCACATTTATGCATTTAATGACTGCACGAAATTGACTCAAATCAAAAGATATATTGGTTCTACATCTTTCATCTTGAACAAAGGGAAACAATTTTATATATAAACGCGAATGATAATGATGGTCATTTACATTCAATAAAGGTTCTCTTATGTTGCCACGGAATAACCAAAGGCCATTTATTCTTTCAGCCCTGACATTATGCATGTCCGGCGCCGCTTTTGCAGCTACCTCTCCAACATACGCTTCTACGTCTGACGAAGACACGGTTATCGTCACGGCTAAC
The DNA here is from genome assembly GCF_004322975.1 of Citrobacter sp. ABFQG. NCBI lineage: Bacteria > Pseudomonadati > Pseudomonadota > Gammaproteobacteria > Enterobacterales > Enterobacteriaceae > Citrobacter > Citrobacter sp. ABFQG. The sequence continues at coordinate 1,990,236 of NZ_CP036435.1, read as the reverse complement.
CGCACAGAAAGTAGCCTTTGGGATAGCCCAGCAACCATCCAGGTTATCGATCGCCAGACGCTGCAAAACTCCACCAGCGTTTCTATTGCTGATGATTTACAAGATATTCCCGGCGTCGAAGTCACCGATAACGCCCTCGCAGGGCGGAAACAAATTCGTATCCGTGGCGAAGCGTCTTCGCGGGTGCTGATTTTGATCGACGGCCAGGTCGTCAGTTACCAACGTGCCGGACAAAACTACGGAGCCGGTTTGCTGATTGACGAATCAGCGCTGGAACGGATTGAAGTGGTCAAAGGCCCCTATTCTGTCCTCTACGGTTCGCAGGCGATTGGCGGTGTCGTAAACTTTATTACCAAAAAAGGCGGTGATAAGCCTCTCGGCGGCAGCGTTAAGGCTGTTTATAACTCCGCAACGGCAGGATGGGAAGAGTCGGCAGCGGCCTGGGGCAGCATCGGAAACTTTGACTACCGCATCAATGGCAGCTATTCCGACCAGGGGGACCGCGATACGCCTGACGGAAGATTGCCCAACACCAACTTCCGTAATAATGGCCAGGGCGTATGGCTGGGTTACAACTTCGATCGCCACAAAATTGGGCTCTCCCTCGATCGTTACAAACTGTCTACTCAAACCTGGTTTGACGATCCAGAGGGCCAGTTCGACGACTTTAGCGTCAAAATACCTAAGCTGGAACGCGAGAAAATCGGTCTTTTCTACGACTACGCGGCCGATGGGGATTACCTGAAGAACATCCATGTTGACGCATACAGCCAGACAATAGAGCGCAAATTTGAAAACCGGGTCAAAACGACCCAGGTTATCCCCAGCCCGATGATTAAAGCGCTGACGGTCAGCAATCAGACCAATACCAACGACAAACAGTATACCCAAGGGGTAACGCTACAGAGCAACTTCTCCCTGCCTGCTAACAACGAGCTGGTGATTGGCACTCAATATCAGCATGACAAAATAAAACAGGACACGGACGGCAGTACGCGCCAGACCGCAGCTACCGGCTTCTTCGATACGCAAACACGTACCCTGTCATACAACGAAGCGGAGCAAAGCAACACCTCATTGTTCGCGCAAAACGACTGGCGCTTTGCCGATGACTGGACGTGGACCGTAGGCGCACGCCAGTACTGGCTGTCTTCGAAGCTCAAGCGCAACGATACGCAAACCCTGCAAAGCAGCGGCAGCACCTGGCAATCCACCGGAGGAAATTCCGTTCACGATGATGAACTGGTGACCTCAACCAGCCTACGCTATTCCGGTTTTAAAGATCTTGAACTTCGGGCTGCATATGCCCAGGGCTATGTCTTCCCCACGCTGACTCAGCTGTTTATGCAGACGTCCGCAGGCGGCAGCGTAACCTACGGCAATCCAAACCTGAAGGCGGAACACTCGAATAACTATGAGCTGGGTGCACGGTATAAAGGGAATATGTGGCTGATTGACGGCGCCATTTATTACTCCGAAGCCAAAGACTATATCGCCAGCCTGGCCTGTTCAGGTCAACCCGTATGCAGCGGTAATACCACCTCTTCACGGGGCGGCTATTACTACTACGACAACATCGATCGGGCCAAAACCTGGGGCATGGAACTCACCGCAGAATACAACGGCTGGGCAGTTTCACCTTACCTGAGCGGTAATCTCATTCGCCGTCAGTACGAAGGCAATACCCTTAAAACCTGGGATACCGGCGAACCCACTCTGACCGGGCGCGTCGGCCTGAAACATACCTGGTTGATGAACGCCGCTAACCTGACGTCCGATGTCTTTATCCGCGCGGCGTCCAGCGCCAAAGATAATACCGGCACCACGGAAATCAACTACCCAGGCTGGGCCACGCTTAACCTTGCATTCAACACCGAGTTCGGTCCGCAGGATCAGTATCAGGTCAACCTCGCGCTCAACAACCTGACCGACAAGCGTTACAGAACCGCGCATGAATCTATTCCAGACGCTGGTTTCAATGCCGCCGTTGGCTTTGCGTGGAATTTCTGACGATGAAAAAACTCTTGATTGGCTTACTGAGCCTCGCCTGCGTTTTCAGTGCCCAGTCCGCCGACCGCCTGGTGGTGGCGGGCGGCTCTCTTAGCGAACTGATATACGCCATGGGCATCGGCAACCGGGTGGTCGGCGTTGATGAAACCACCTCGTATCCACCCGAAACTGCCGCACTCCCGCATATCGGCTACTGGAAGCAGTTAAGCAGCGAGGGCATTTTATCGCTGCATCCGGACAGCTTTATCACCTGGCAGGATGCTGGTCCTCAAATCGTGTTGGATCAGTTGCGGGCGCAAAAAGTTAACGTCGTGACGTTGCCGCGCGTACCGGCCACCGTCGAACAGATGTACGCCAACATTCGGGAACTGGCTCAAACCCTGCGCATTCCCGAACAAGGTGAGACGTTGATCGATCGCATACGTCAACGTCTGGATCGCGTTCAGCACAACGTGGCAGCGAAAAACGCGCCGGTCAAAGCCATGTTCATTCTCTCCGCTGGCGGCAGCGCGCCACAGGTCGCCGGAAAAGGCAGCGTTGCCGATGCCATTATGACCCTCGCAGGCGCACAAAATGTCGCCACCCATGCGCAGTATAAAAGCTACAGCGCGGAATCGCTGATCGCCGCCAACCCAGAGGTGATCGTGGTGACGTCGCAAATGGTGGATGGCGGTCTGGCTCGTCTGAGCGCGATTGCCGGGATTACCCACACTGCGGCCTGGAAAAACCAGCGCATTGTGGCGATTGACCAGGCGCTGATTCTGGGTATGGGGCCGCGCGTCGCCGATGCGGTTGAAGCCATGCACCAGCAATTCTGGCCTCACTAACTGGATTTATAAAGAACAATGAAAACTGAACACTCGCTGGATCTCACTGCGCATTTTGCGCTCGAGGGAAGTCAGCCATTTAAGGATCGCCGCGCCACGATGCCCTGGCGTGGGGCGATCCCGGTTGCCAAAGAGCTATTGTCACAAACCTGGCAGGAGGTCATCAGCCAGCCAACCCCACCGCGGAAACGGTTGGTGTACTTGCATATCCCTTTCTGTGCAACACATTGTACTTTCTGCGGTTTTTATCAAAACCGCTTTGAAGAGGATCACTGCGCCCGCTACACCAACGCGCTATTACGCGAAATAGAGATGGAAGCCGATAGCGCATTGCATCAGTCGGCCCCAATTCACGCCGTCTATTTTGGCGGCGGTACACCGTCTGCGCTATCGGCACGGGATCTGGCCAGAATCATCACCGCACTACGTGACAAGCTACCGCTGGCGCCGGACTGCGAAATCACCATTGAGGGGCGGGTACTCAATTTTGACGATGCGCGAATAGATGCCTGCCTTGACGCTGGCGCCAATCGATTTTCGATCGGCATTCAGTCATTTAACAGCCGGATCCGCAAGAAAATGGCGCGCACTTCGGACGGCCCGACCGCGATGGCCTTTATGCAGGGGTTGGTAAAACGGGATCGAGCCGCCGTGGTCTGCGATCTGCTGTTTGGTCTGCCAGGACAGGACGCAAAGGTGTGGAGCGAGGATCTGGCGATCGCCCGCGACATCGGCCTCGACGGCGTAGATCTTTATGCGCTGAACCTGCTCCCTAATACACCGCTTGGCAAAGCGGTTGAAACCGGGCGCACAACGGTTCCCTCTCCTGCCGAACGTCGCGACCTCTATCTTCAGGGCTGCGATTATATGGACAGCGCGGGCTGGCGCTGCATCAGCAACAGCCACTGGGCGCGCACCACACGGGAACGCAATCTGTACAACCTGCTGATTAAACAGGGCGCAGACTGTCTGGCATTCGGCTCTGGCGCAGGAGGATCAGTCAATGGCTATTCCTGGATGGTCGAGCGCAATCTGACCACATGGCATGAATCCATCGCCGCCGGAAAAAAACCGCTCATGATGATGATGCGCACCGCCGAGCGTGGTTTCCAGTGGCGACACACCCTCCAGGCCGGTATTGAAACGGCCCGCGTCCCGCTGGATGAACTGACACCTCATGCACAAAAACTGACCCCGCTACTGACCCAGTGGCATCACGCAGGACTGACGCGAGATGCCAGCACCTGTGTACGCCTGACCAATGAAGGGCGTTTTTGGGCGAGCAATATTTTGCAGTCTCTTGATGAACTGATTCAGGCACTTAACGCGCCGCGCATTGCGGTAGAGCAACCATAAAAGGAGTGAAGTATGAGCCATGTCTCTTTACAGGATTTTTTGAAAACTGAGCCGGACGGTACGCTGGAAGCTATCGCAGCCCAGTACAACACCACGCTGCTGGAGGTGGTGAAAAACCTCCCCTCCCCGACGCTGGTTTCCGGCGATCAATTTGATACCGTCTGGGAAACCGTCAGCGAATGGGGCAAAGTCACCACCCTGGTCCATACTGCTGATGTCATACTGGAATTCACGGGTGAATTACCTTCAGGATTCCACCGCCACGGTTACTTCAACCTGCGCGGCAAAAAAGGCATGACCGGTCATATCAAGGCAGAAAACTGCACACATATCGCCCTGATTGAACGCAAATTTATGGGCATGGACACCGCGTCCATTCTCTTCTTTAACCAGGCGGGTAGCGCTATGTTCAAAATTTTCCTCGGTCGGGATGAGCATCGTCAGCTACTGGCCGACCAGGTCAGCGCCTTTCACGCGCTGTCTTCATCCTTAAAGGAACATGCCTGATGGCTCCATGGCTCATTTTTGGTGCAGGTGGTAGCGGCGTCGGCGCGAAAACACTGGCACTCGCACTGGCGGAACAACGTCCGGTGATTGCCGTCGTTCGCAACGCGCAGGTCGCTGCCGGGTTGCAGGAAAAAGGTGTGCAGGTCTTCATTGGCGACGCCTGCGACAGCCAGGTCACCGCCTGTGCCTGTCGCGCAGCGGGTCAACATGCCACGGTGATCTCCTCCATGGGCGGTGCCCAAGATTATCTGGCGCACAGAACCGTCATTGATGAAGCAGAAAAAGCTCAGATCAAACGCATGATTCTGGTGACTTCGCTTGGCTGTGGCGACAGTTGGCCCTTTTTGTCCCCACGCGCCAGGGCCGCATTTGGTCAGGCGGTACGCGAAAAATCGTTGGCTGAAAGCTGGCTACAAACCAGTCAACTGGACTACGCCATTCTCCGCCCCGGCGGTTTGCTGAACGGTGCAGCCACAGGTCAGGCGCAACGGATACAGGCCGAGGAGTGCCATGGTTTTGTGATGCGTGCAGATGTTGCAAGGCACATTCACGAACTGGCTACAGCCCCGTCACTCAATAACCAGATTTACAGTTTGGTTGAGCCAGGACTGAAACCCGCGTAAACCCCTCGCGGCGCGGGAACTTCGCGCCGCAAAGACGTTATGGAGCGTTGCGTGCTTAAGGACTCGCTTTCTTCCGTCAGCATTCTGACGGGTCTTTCTCTGTTGTTGGTCGCTCTGATGCTCTTCGGAGCCAGCCAGGGGGCGCTGAACATTAGCTTCAGCGCGCTGTTCAACGACGAATACCGTGACATCTGGTTGAACATCCGTTTGCCCCGTGTGTTGCTGGCCGTTCTGGTAGGCGCAGCGCTGGCAACGGCAGGGGTTATCATGCAGGGGCTTTTTCGCAATCCGATGGCCGATCCTGGCCTGCTTGGTGTCAGTAGCGGCTCCGCGCTGATGGTCGGTATCGCGATAGTTATCCCCTTTTCGTTTCCCGTGGTGCTGGTGCTGTATGAGCAGATGATTTTTGCCGTCGCGGGCAGCATGGTGGTCTGCACGATTATTTTCCTGATAAGCCAGCGTCATAGCCACGGCGGAATGATGCAACTGCTGTTAGCCGGTATCGCTATCAATGCTTTGTGCGGTTCGGCTATTGGCGTACTGAGCTATGTGGGCGATGAGCAACAGCTACGTCAACTTACGCTGTGGATGATGGGCAATCTCGGCCAGGCCCAGTGGCCAACGCTGCTGGTTGCCAGTACCTTTGTTCTTCCAGCCATTGCTGTCACCGTCTGTATGGCGGGCACGCTTAATTTGCTGCAATTGGGTGATGAAGAGGCGCATTACCTCGGCGTGAACGTCAAACGTAAGCGCCAGCAGTTACTGTTGCTCAGCTCGCTACTGGTTGGTGCTGCCGTTTCGGTCAGCGGCGTAATTGGCTTTATTGGCCTGGTGATTCCACATCTGATCAGAATGACTACCGGCGCCGATCATCGCTGGTTGATTCCCTGCTCGACGCTGGCGGGCGCCTGTCTACTCCTGATTGCCGATACGCTGGCCCGCACTCTGGTGCAGCCTGCCGAAATGCCCGTTGGTCTGTTAACCAGCCTGATCGGAGGACCGTATTTTCTGTGGTTAATACTGCGTAGCCGGAGGGTGTCATGATCGTTGCTGAAAATCTGGTTTACCACATTCAGGGCAGACGATTGACCGACGATGTTTCCCTGACGCTACCTGAAGGAGAGATTATCGCGATTCTTGGCCCGAATGGCGCCGGGAAATCAACGCTGCTACGCCAGCTCACGGGTTATCTGCAACCTCACAGTGGGCGCTGTAGCTTATTCGGCAAGCCGCTGAACGAATGGTCAATCACCGAGCTGGCAAAAACCCGTGCCGTGATGCGCCAGAACAGTCATATGGCCTTCCCGTTTAGCGTGCAGGAGGTTATTCGCATGGGCAGGCATCCGTATCGCACGCGCAATACGGGCGATGAAACGGAACACATCATGACGTTGTGCGACTGCCAGGCGCTGGCCGCGCGCAATTACCGGCATCTGTCGGGAGGAGAACAACAGCGGGTACAGCTGGCGCGCCTGCTGGTTCAGCTTTGGGAGCCCGTGCCTCGGCCCAAATGGTTATTTCTCGATGAACCTACCTCCGCCCTGGATATTCACCACCAGCAGCACCTTTTTCGTCTGCTGCGTCGCCTGGTGCGTGAACGGCAGTTTAGCGTCTGCTGCGTCCTGCACGATCTCAACCTCGCAGCGCGTTATGCCGACCGCGTGGTATTGATGGAACGCGGCAGGATTGTTGATAACGGGTATCCGCAGGATGTCCTGAAGCAACGGGCGCTGAACGCGCTGTACGGTGCCGATCTCACGGTCATAAATGAACCGGAGCATCGAACGCCGCTTATCGTCCTCAATCAATAACAGACCGGGAACGCTCTGAGGTGACGTTCCCGTTTTTTCCCCCTTCGCCCCTTTTTTCATCTTTTCTAAAAACACCCTTGACCTTCCCCTTGCTGGAAGGTTTAACCTTTATCACAGTCAGTTAAACCTGCAATGAAGGAGTTGGTTATGTCTCAAACAATCGATCTAACCCTGGACGGTTTGTCCTGTGGTCACTGCGTAAAACGCGTTAAAGAAAGTCTGGAACAACGTCCGGATGTTGAGCAAGCGGATGTCTCCGTGACAGAGGCGCATGTTACCGGGAGCGCCAGCGCAGAAGCGCTGATTGAAACCATCAAACAAGCCGGTTACGGCGCGGAGTTAAGCCACCCAAAGGCTAAACCGCTGACGGAGTCATCAATCCCGTCGGAAGCACTGGCAGCGGTCCCTTCCGAGCTTCCGGCAGCTACGGCTGATGATGACAGCCAACAGTTGCTGTTAAACGGCATGAGCTGCGCCAGTTGTGTGACCCGTGTACAAAATGCATTGCAAAGCGTACCGGGTGTCACCCAGGCACGGGTAAACCTGGCGGAACGCACTGCGCTGGTAATGGGCAGTGCCTCCGCCGCAGATTTAGTGCAGGCGGTGGAAAAAGCAGGCTACGGCGCAGAAGCCATTGAAGATGATGCTAAGCGCCGCGAGCGTCAGCAAGAAACCGCCGTGGCAACCATGAAACGTTTTCGCTGGCAAGCCGCCGTTGCGCTGTTGCTGGGCGTACCGGTTATGGTGTGGGGCATGATTGGCGATAACATGATGGTCAGCGCCGACAACCGCAGCCTGTGGCTGGCCATTGGTTTGGCGACGCTTGCCGTGATGGTCTTCGCGGGCGGTCATTTTTACCGCAGCGCATGGAAAAGCCTGATGAACGGCACCGCGACCATGGATACGCTGGTGGCGCTCGGAACCGGGGTGGCCTGGCTCTATTCCATGAGCGTCAACCTCTGGCCGCAATGGTTCCCAATGGAAGCGCGACACCTCTATTATGAAGCCAGCGCCATGATTATTGGTCTGATTAACCTCGGACACATGCTGGAAGCGCGGGCTCGCCAGCGCTCGTCCAAAGCGCTGGAAAAACTGCTTGATCTGACGCCACCGACCGCACGCGTCGTTACTGACGAAGGTGAAAAGAACGTGCCGCTGGCAGACGTTCAGGCGGGAATGTTACTGCGCCTGACCACCGGCGACCGCGTGCCGGTCGATGGCGAAATCACCCAGGGCGAAGCCTGGCTGGATGAAGCTATGCTCACCGGTGAGCCGATTCCGCAGCAAAAAGGTGAAGGCGATAGCGTCCACGCCGGTACGGTCGTACAGGACGGCAGCGTGCTGTTCCGCGCCAGCGCCGTTGGCAGTCACACCACGCTGTCACGCATTATTCGTATGGTGCGTCAAGCGCAAAGCAGCAAACCGGAAATTGGCAAACTGGCCGACCGTATCTCCTCGGTGTTCGTTCCGGTCGTGGTCGCCATTGCGCTGGTCAGTGCGGCTATCTGGTATTTCTTTGGACCAGCACCGCAGATTGTCTATACGCTGGTCATTGCCACCACCGTTCTGATTATCGCCTGCCCTTGTGCGCTGGGTCTGGCAACGCCGATGTCGATTATTTCCGGCGTGGGGCGTGCCGCTGAGTTTGGGGTACTGGTACGCGATGCCGATGCGCTGCAGCGCGCCAGCACGCTCGATACTCTCGTCTTTGATAAGACCGGGACGCTGACTGAAGGCAAACCGCAGGTTGTCGCCATCAAAACGTTTGGCAACACCGATGAAGCGCGGGCAATTCGTCTGGCTGCAGCCCTTGAACAGGGTTCCAGCCACCCGCTGGCCAGGGCGATTCTGGACAAAGCAGGCGATGTCTCGCTGCCGCAGGTCAACGGTTTCCGTACGCTGCGCGGGTTAGGCGTCAGCGGCGAGACCGAAGGTCATACGTTGCTGCTGGGAAATCAGGCACTGCTCAATGAACAGCAGGTAGATACCACTGAAATGGAGGCTGAAATCACCGCTCAGGCTTCCCAGGGTTCAACTCCGGTCCTGTTGGCGATTGATGGTAAAGCAGCGGCGCTGTTAGCGGTGCGAGATCCACTGCGTAGCGACAGCGTGGCAGCGCTCCAGCGCCTGCACCGCGCCGGGTATCGTTTGGTGATGCTGACCGGCGACAACCCAACGACCGCCAACGCCATTGCCAAAGAGGCGGGTATTGACGAGGTGATTGCGGGTGTTCTGCCGGACGGTAAGGCCGAGGCGATCAAGCGTCTGCAGAGCCAGGGGCGTCAGGTCGCCATGGTCGGTGACGGTATCAACGATGCGCCTGCGCTGGCTCAGGCCGATGTAGGGATCGCCATGGGTGGCGGCAGCGATGTGGCGATTGAAACAGCCGCGATTACGCTGATGCGTCATAGCCTGATGGGCGTTGCGGATGCGCTGTCTATCTCCCGGGCAACGCTACGCAATATGAAGCAGAACCTGCTCGGCGCGTTTATCTACAACAGCATCGGCATCCCGGTTGCCGCTGGGATTCTGTGGCCGTTCACCGGCACGCTGCTCAACCCGGTAGTCGCCGGGGCGGCGATGGCGCTTTCTTCCATCACCGTGGTGAGCAACGCGAACCGATTGCTGCGCTTCAAACCTAAAGAGTGACCCTTTGCCGGATGGCGCTATCAACTGCGCCATCCGGCAATTCACACATTGCGACTTTTCCGGCCACGCGCTAGCATGGTTCTCCACTTAGGGAGGTCGTATGGATTTGTTATACCGGGTAAAAGCATTATGGTCTGCACTGCGCGGCAACCACTATACCTGGCCTGCCATCGACATCTCTTTGCCCGGCAACCGCCATTTTCATCTGATTGGCAGCATTCACATGGGCAGCCGCGATATGGCGCCTCTGCCTGCCAAATTACTCAAAAAGCTCAAGCATGCCGATGCGCTGATTGTCGAAGCGGATGTTTCCGGTGACGACGCGCCGTTTGCCAACCTTCCGATCTTTGCTGCACTCGAAGAACGTCTCAGCCCGGAGCAGTTAGAAAACCTGCGTAAAGTCACCAACGAACTGGGCATTTCCCCATCCCTGTTATCTACTCAGCCGTTGTGGCAAATTGCCATGGTATTACAGGCAACGCAGGCACAGCAGCTAGGGCTGCGAGCGGAATACGGGATTGATTATCAACTGTTGAATGCGGCTAAACAGGCGCATAAACCGATAATCGAACTGGAAGGCGCATCCAGTCAAATCGAGCTGTTATGTCAGTTGCCTGATAACGGACTGGCCCTGTTGGACGATACTCTGACGCATTGGCATACCAATGCCAGACTGCTCCAGCAGATGATGGGCTGGTGGCTTGAAACGCCACCGCACAATAGCGAACTGACGCTTCCCAATACCTTTAGCCAGTCGTTGTATGACGTATTGATGCATCAACGCAACACAGCCTGGCGCGATCGGCTCAGAGCGATGCCTGCTGGTCACTACGTCGTGGCCGTTGGCGCACTGCATTTATACGGAGAAGGAAATTTGCCGGAGATGTTACGGTAAAAAAAATGGCCAATATCTCTATTGGCCCGTCAAAGAGGAATTTCATCATTATTATGATCCCGGCGCTTAAAGCGTCGGTGTAGTTCGATTGTCGCTCAAAGTCATCATCCTGCCAATACTATTGCGCAAGATGGTACTATTTTTTAGACAGACATCAGGCGTATGCTTGAGTCGTATTTTGTCTGGGCCAGGAAAATTGCTATGACACCCGCCGTTAAATTACTCGAAAAAAACAAAATTTCTTTCCAGATCCACACCTACGATCACGATCCGTCCGAGACGAACTTTGGTGATGAAGTGGTGCGAAAGTTAGGTCTGAACGCGGACCAGGTTTACAAAACGCTGCTGGTTGCCGTGAATGGCGACATGAAGCATCTGGCGGTCGCCGTCACACCGGTAGCAGGTCAACTGGATCTCAAAAAGGTTGCCAAAGCATTGGGTGCCAAAAAGGTCGATATGGCCGATCCCATGGTCGCGCAACGCACTACCGGCTATCTGGTAGGCGGTATTAGCCCGCTGGGGCAGAAAAAAAGATTGCCGACGCTTATCGATGCGCCTGCTCAAACGTTTGACACCATTTATGTTTCCGGCGGCAAACGCGGGCTGGATATCGAACTGGCAGCGAGCGATCTGGCGAAAATTCTGGATGCGAAATTCGCCGATATCGCCCGCCGGGATTAAGCGGTTATAGAATGAATGCCTGATGGCGCGCAGCTTTAAGGCCTACAAATCGCACTGACCTGTAGGCCGGATAAGGTGCCAGCACCGCCATCCGGCACTCCGCTCTGTTACTGCCAGCTCACCTCACCCTTCGGCTCATACGCACTGGCATCCAGCGGTGAGTTCTTCTGCACGTACTCTTTCAGCACTTCCGCATCAATAAACCCGGTATTCACATAGCCTGGTTTATTATCAATGCGCGGATAGCCATCACCGCCGGTGGCGTTGAAGCTCAGCGTTGCCATACGATAGGTTTTGGCTGGGTCAACAGGTTCGCCTTTGATTTTCAAATCGTTAAGTTTGCCGTCTTTCGCTACAAAGCTGACGTTGGCAAACTGCGGGTAGGCTCCGGAGTCCGGCTTCATTTGCGCCACCGCGGTCAGATAATCAATCACTTCTTTCCCGCTCATATCGGCGTACACCACGATGTTGCCAAACGGCTGTACCTTCAGCACGCTCTTATAGGTGATATCGCCGCCTTCGATGGAGTCACGGATACCGCCGCCGCTCATCACGCCAAAATCAGCGCTGGTTCGCGCCATTTGCGCAGCCAGCAGCAAGTGCCCCATATTGGTTTGCACGAAACGGACTTTGCTACGGTCGCCTTCGAGGCGCGCATTGACGCTACCGATTTTCACGTCGAGCTGCGCTTTACCTTTATTCTGGAACGGCGTCAGCAGCGAAAGCATTTGCTGATTTTCAACAATCTCCGGGGTGTAGAGTACGCGCTCACTTTTACCGTTGTCCCAGGTCACTTTTTTCTTCAGATTAACGGGAATGAGCTGGTAGTTAACCATTTTCATTTCGCCGTTACGGAACTCAAAGTCCGCCCGGCCCACGTATTTCCCCCACTCGTGGGCCTGTACAATCCAGATCCCATTTTGCTTATCTGGCGCACACGGCGTACCCGGTACGTAATCAACCTGCTTCTTATTTTCCGCAGCCATACACACCGGATCCTGCGAGTGGCCACCGACAATCATCGCCAGCGAACCTGCTGGCAGGCTGCGCGCCATTTCGACATCGCCAGGGGCGTTCGAGCCGTGGTTGCCGTTGTCATAATGTCCCATATGGGTGGTCGCGATAATGATGTCTGGCTTTTCACCCATATTCAGTTCCTGAATAACCAGTTTGGCTTCATCAGCAGGTTTACGGAATTCGATATCGGTAAAGAACTCAGGGTTGCCAATTTTCGCCGTATCGTCAGTGGTTAAACCAAGTACGGCAATTTTTAAATCCTGGCGCTTAAAGATGGCCCACGGCTTAAATAAACGCTCGCCGGTGCTTTTCTGATAAATGTTGGCCGAGAGAAACGGAAATTTGGACCATTTTTCCTGCTGGCGCAATACGCTAAGCGGATTATCAAACTCGTGGTTTCCGACCGCCATCGCATCATAGCCAATCAGGTTCATCCCGCGAAAATCAGGTTCCGCATCCTGCAGATCGGACTCCGGTACGCCGGTATTAATATCACCACCAGAAAGCAGCAGTACGCTGCCCCCTTCCTCAGCCACCTCTTTACGAATACCGTCCACCAGCGTTTTTTGCGCCGCCAGTCCGTATTCCCCATATTCGCTACGCCAGAAGTGACCGTGGTGATCGTTGGTATGCAGAATGGTAATTTTGTAGGTTTTATCTTTTTCGTACGCTTGCGCTGGCTGACCTGCCAGCGTAAATGCGGCTAATAACGCCAGCGCCACGCCCCGTTTTAAAAACTTCATATTTCTCTCCCTGAGCCAAAATCAACGACTGAAATTACAATGATATGAAATAATAGTCGAAAATGTTTTCAGAAATGAGACTTCCTTCAAACACCTTCCGCAGGTATGTTAGTCAGGTAATAATAACAAATTAGATTACCCTCATAATCGCAACCCAAACAGAAGTGACTTTCTATGGCAATAAGTGAACCAACCCAGCCTGTGGCTGGCGCGTCAGCGTCGGTTGCTAAAGCACGCACCTCATTTGGCATTTTAGGAGCGATCAGCCTCTCCCATTTGCTAAACGATATGATTCAGTCGCTGATCCTGGCGATTTATCCGCTATTGCAGTCAGAGTTCTCGCTGACGTTTATGCAGATCGGGATGATCACCCTAACCTTCCAGTTAGCTTCTTCGCTGCTGCAACCGGTGGTGGGTTACTGGACGGACAAATACCCGATGCCGTGGTCGCTGCCCATAGGAATGTGCTTCACGCTGAGCGGGCTTGTTTTGCTGGCCATGGCCGGCAGCTTCCATATGGTGCTGCTCGCCGCGGCGCTGGTTGGCACCGGCTCTTCGGTATTTCACCCGGAATCGTCCCGTGTGGCGCGTATGGCCTCCGGCGGTCGCCACGGCCTTGCCCAATCGATTTTCCAGGTTGGCGGCAACTTCGGCAGCTCACTGGGACCGTTGCTGGCGGCTGTCATCATCGCGCCATATGGTAAGGGTAATGTGGCCTGGTTTGTTCTGGCTGCGCTATTAGCGATTGTCGTCCTGGCACAAATCAGCCGTTGGTATGCCGCGCAGCATCGGATGAGTAAAGGAAAGCCGAAGGTCGCTATCGTTAATCCGTTGCCGCGTAATAAAGTGGTGCTGGCTGTAAGCATCCTGCTGGTACTGATTTTCTCCAAATACTTCTATATGGCGAGCATCAGCAGCTATTACACTTTTTATCTGATGCAAAAATTCGGATTATCGGTACAAAACGCCCAGTTTCACCTGTTTGCCTTCCTGTTTGCCGTCGCGGCCGGGACGGTGATTGGCGGACCATTAGGCGATAAAATTGGCAGAAAATATGTTATTTTGGGGTCTATCCTCGGCGTTGCGCCATTTACCCTCGTTTTACCCTACGCAACGCTGGAATGGACCGGGATTTTAACCGTGATCATTGGTTTTATCCTCGCATCGGCGTTTTCTGCCATTCTGGTTTACGCACAGGAGCTGCTTCCTGGGCGTATCGGCATGGTTTCTGGGTTATTTTTCGGTTTTGCCTTCGGCATGGGTGGCTTGGGAGCCGCGGTGTTAGGGCTGATTGCCGACCATACCAGTATCGATTTGGTCTACAAAATATGTGCTTTCCTGCCACTTCTGGGGATACTGACCATATTCTTACCTGATAACCGACATAAAGCCTGATTTTCTGACGGCCAAAGGTAAACTTTGGTCGTCATCACTTACAGTGACCATCAGCGTTTGCCTCAAACATCCCCTCGTAGTTTTCCGATCCGTGCTTTTTTTCCTTTAAAATCCTGTTTTCTTCAAAATTCAATAATTATTCATAAACATAAACATTAAAATTGTCATAAACTATTACTCGCAGTTTGGGTTTTTAGGATCATCACAGCAACCAAAGGAGACGGAATGCATCACGCCACCCCGCTTATCACCACCATTGTCGGCGGCCTTGTACTCGCTTTTATATTAGGCATGATTGCCAATAAACTACGTATTTCTCCTCTGGTGGGATATCTGTTAGCGGGCGTTCTGGCCGGTCCATTTACACCTGGTTTTGTTGCTGATACTAAGCTCGCGCCTGAACTGGCCGAGCTTGGCGTTATTCTGCTGATGTTCGGCGTCGGGCTGCACTTTTCCCTGAAGGATTTGATGGCGGTAAAGTCAATCGCCATTCCCGGCGCGATTGCCCAGATAGCAGTGGCAACGCTGCTGGGTATGGCGCTTTCAGCTGTATTAGGCTGGTCGCTGATGGTGGGGATCGTGTTTGGTCTGTGTCTTTCAACCGCCAGCACCGTGGTGCTACTGCGTGCGCTTGAAGAACGACAGCTCATTGACAGCCAGCGCGGGCAAATTGCCATTGGCTGGCTGATTGTCGAAGATCTGATGATGGTACTGACGCTGGTTCTCCTGCCAGCCGTCGCCGGAATGTTGGAAAAAGAAGATGTCGGCTTCGCTTCGCTGGCTGTCGATATGAGCATTACCATCGGTAAGGTGGTGGCGTTTATCGCGATTATGATGCTGGTGGGTCGTCGCCTGGTACCGTGGATTATGGCCCGCAGCGCCGCAACCGGTTCACGCGAACTGTTTACCCTCTCAGTCCTCGCCCTCGCCTTAGGTATCGCCTTCGGCGCAGTAGAGCTGTTCGATGTCTCCTTTGCACTGGGCGCGTTCTTCGCCGGTATGGTGCTGAATGAATCTGAGCTGAGCCACCGTGCGGCGCATGACACCCTGCCGCTGCGCGATGCGTTCGCAGTGCTGTTCTTCGTTTCCGTCGGAATGCTGTTCGATCCGTTAGTCCTGATCCAGCAGCCGTTGGCAGTACTGGGCACGCTGGCGATTATCATCTTTGGTAAATCCCTTGCCGCCTATTTCCTGGTGCGCATGTTTGGTCACTCTCAACGCACGGCGCTCACCATTGCCACCAGTCTGGCGCAAATTGGTGAATTTGCCTTTATCCTGGCGGGTCTGGGAATGGCGTTAAACCTGCTGCCGCAGGCCGGACTGAATCTGGTGCTGGCAGGGGCAATCCTGTCCATAATGCTCAACCCGGTGCTGTTCGCGGTGTTAGAAAAATATCTCGCCAAAACAGAAACGCTGGAAGAGCAGACTCTGGAAGAGGCTATCGAAGAAGAGAAGCAAATTCCGGTGGATATCTGCAATCACGCCCTGCTGGTTGGCTTTGGTCGCGTCGGCAGCCTGCTGGGTGAGAAATTGATGGCTGCCGGGATCCCGCTGGTGGTTATCGAAACCTCACGTACCCGGGTGGATGAACTGCGCGAGCGTGGGATCCGCGCGGTGCTGGGAAATGCCGCTAACGAAGAGATTATGAATCTGGCGCATCTGGATTGCGCACGCTGGCTGTTGCTGACCATTCCGAATGGCTATGAAGCGGGTGAAATTGTCGCTTCCGCTCGTGAGAAGTGCCCGTCGATTGAGATTATCGCCCGCGCACATTATGACGATGAGGTGGAATATATTACTGAGCGCGGAGCCAATCAGGTCGTCATGGGCGAGCGTGAAATCGCCCGTACCATGCTGGAGCTAATTGAAACGCCGCCTGCCGGTGAAGTTGCTACCGCCAGTTAATGTTACGTGCCGGATGGCGGCGTAAAACGCCTTATCCGGCCTGCTATTGCTACGCGTAGGCCCGATAAGCGTAGCGCCATCGGGCAAGAACTCAGCGATCCCAGTACGACTCTTCGAGACTGTCTTCACGTTCCGGCAAACCGCGCGTCAGGCGCGGTGAATGCTGGTTCAGCACCTGGTAACTCACGCGGTTAGCATATTTACACACCTGGGCTAGCGACGAATAGGTCAGCCAGGTGAACTTGTGCTTGCTGGAGTTAGGCACGTTACTGCGGTGATAGCTGTTGGCAGTAATATCATGCAGCAATGCCGCCAGCGCGCCGTCGCCAGCACCGTTGGTATTCATTATCTTTTCTGGCCCGCCCATATACGGTGCAATGTGCGAATACACACGCAGCGGATTGGTACAGTCTTTATGGCGCATGGCGCGGCTGAATTCGTACTGATTGAATTCGGCAATCGCTCCAGGCAGCAGCGGATGCTGGGTTTTACGTTTGACTTCTTCTTCCGTAAAGCCCGCCATATACAGACCCGCCGGACCCGCAGTGCACAGCACCAGATCCACCCAGTCCAGCGCCTTGTCAGACGCCAGCAGCGGATCGTTCTCGCCGGTCAGCGCTTCAGCCTCTTCTTCATTCATCGCCAGAATAGATACATGCTCTTTGAGGAATGCCTGCCACCATTGCGGGTAATCGGCAATGACGAATTTGGTGCCCAGCGTCAGTACCACCGGCACATTGTGTTTTTTAGCGTATTCAATCGCCTTCATGGTCGCTTCCGGCATCGGCTCGCCCGGCTCGCAGCGCACCAGATAGGACGTCAGCACCAACGCGGACGCTCCGGCAATCACCGACTCAGGGATGCTATCCGCCCGTAGCTTATTCATATGCCCAGGGCTGATTGCGAAGGTACGCTCTCCGGATTCACCAATCAGCGTAAAGCAACGACCAATCGGTCCATTAACGCCTTGTAGGTAGTTCAGATCGGTACGGCTGGAGGTATTGCATAAATAGCGGTACGCATAGCTGCCAATCTCGATATTGCTGCACATCACGCCCAGCAGCACCGAGCGGTCATCCGCCAGCACGGAGTAGTTGTGCATCGTGTTACCGATCGTACCGCCCGCAAACTGATGGGTGATCAAATTTTCACGCACCAGTTCCTGATAGAGCGCTTCCGCGACATCATCGGCAATCACCAGAGAATGCCCGGCGCTTAATCCATAACGTTTTACAAAGTCATCATCCACTTTGGCTTCAATATCCACCAGCGTCTGGTCGATGCCCACCACCCAGGCTGCGCTGGTTTCATTTTCTGGCTGAATTTGTTGCAACAACGGATCGCGCGCGCTGACGGGAAAATAGTGTTTGGATTTACGTTTACCGGGAAATTTCATGGTCGATTTTACGGGTGGTTAACTGAGCGATGCATGGTAGCACATTCCCTGCTGCGCATGCGATGCGACGCTGAGTTTCAATATCGGACGGTGAGATCGCAGTTTATCCGGGATTAATTTCTACAATAACTCACCTTCACAAGGAGCGTTTTATGAAGCCGGAAAACAAAACCCCCGTACTCGACAAAATTTCGGATGAAATGAAAAGCGTGGTGAATTTTCATCGCGACGATTTGCCGCCGTGGCCCGCTGCCGATGACTTCGTGGCCCAGCGCCAACACTACATTCATGAGCGGCGACTGTGGAATGCCGATGCCCCGCAGATGCATACCCGAGAATGCGTGATTTCTACCGCGTGCGGCCCCGTTGCCACACGCATCTACGCTCCGCAGCCCCAAAGCCAGGCCACGCTGTATTACCTGCACGGCGGCGGTTTTATTCTCGGTAATCTGGATACCCATGACCGTATTATGCGTTTACTTGCGCATTACACCCAGTGCACGGTGATCGGCATCGACTATTCGCTGGCGCCGGAGGCCCGCTACCCACAAGCCATCGAAGAGATCGTCGCCGTCTGCCAGTACTATCATCAACATGCTGGCGACTATTCCCTCAATATCAATACGATTGGTTTTGCGGGCGATTCCGCCGGAGCCATGCTGGCGCTTGCCAGCGCGCTGTGGCTGCGGGATAAACGCATTGCCTGCGGCAAGGTGGCTGGCGTGCTGTTGTGGTATGGGCTTTACGGGCTACAGGATTCACTGAGCCGACGGCTGATGGGCGGAGCGTGGGATGGGTTAACCCGCGAGGACTTGCAGATGTATGAAAACGCGTACCTACGTAGCGCTGATGATCGCGAGTCACCGTACTATTGCCTGTTTAATAACGACCTGACGCGTGACGTGCCGCCGTGTTTTATCGCCGGCGCGGAGTTCGATCCACTGATTGACGATAGCCGCTTATTATTCCAGACGTTACAGGCGCATCAGCAGCCCTGCCAGTACAAAATGTATCCCGGTACGCTGCACGCCTTCCTGCACTATTCGCGGGTGATGAAAACCGCCGATGAAGCTCTGCAGGACGGCGCGCGTTTCTTTAAGCAACAGCTTTAGCGGTAGGCGGCGGTCAGTTTAACCATCATTTCGATATGTTCCGGTGTGGCATTCAACGCCGGAATATACTCATATTGCTTACCGCCAGCCTCAAGGAAAATTTCCCGGTTTTGCACCGCTATCTCCTCCAGCGTTTCGAGACAATCAGCCGCGAAGCCCGGACACATAACCTGGATATGTCGGGTTCCTTTCTCCGCCAGCATTTTTAACGTTTCGTCGGTATACGGCGTCAGCCAAGGTTCGCGGCCAAAGCGAGACTGGAAGGTCATCATGACTTTTTCCGGCGGCAGACCAAGCGCTGAAACCAGCTCACGCGTCGTATCGCGACAGCGCTGCGGGTAGTCATCGCCTTCATCGGCGTAGCGCTGCGGAATGCCGTGGTAGGAGAGCAGCAGTAAATCAGGTTCGCCATGTTGAGCGAATGAATCCCGGGCACTCTTGGCCAGCGCATCAATGTAGCTGCTGTCATCGGCGTAATCACGAATAAAAGAGACGCCGGGAATACCGCGTTTACGCGCTAAGATGCGCGCTAGCTCGTCCCAGACTGCTGCAACCGTCGAACAGGAATATTGCGGGTACAGCGGTAACACCACCATGTGTTCCACTCCGCTTGCCAACAGTTCATCGACCGCGCTTTCGAGCGATGGCGAACCGTAGCTCATCCCCAGCGCGACAGGGGTATCAGGCAGACGTTGTGCCAGCGCCTGCTGTTGCGCCTTGCTGTAGACCATCAGCGGGGAACCGTCTTCCATCCAGATTGACTGGTACAGCTTTGCCACACGCGGCGCTCGCAGCGGCAAAATCACACCGCGCAGCAGCGGCCACCACAGTGCAGGGGACGTATCAACTACGCGTGGATCGCTTAAAAACTGGCGCAGGTAGCGCTTAACGGCTTCGGGAGTTGGGGCATCGGGAGTGCCGAGGTTTGCCAGCAGGATACCGGTTTTCGTCTGACGCATTACCGCCTCTTATCGATTCAAATTGTTGATAATTGTAGCGGAAAAGCGGTAAAGAAGAACTAATTGCTGTGAAAGGTAAGACGAGAATTTGCCTGATGGCGATGCGCTTATCAGGCCTACGAGATAATGGCAGACCTGATAAGAGGTTTATTACGCGAAAAAATTAGCCGAGGATTTTTTCCAGCGCTGCGCGCACGTCAGCAACTGCCTGAGTGCCATCAACTTTCGCGTATTTGGTGTTACCCGCCTGCGCTTCTTTAGAGTAGTAGCCAATCAGCGGTGCGGTCATCTGATGGTATTCCACCAGGCGCTTACGTACGGTCTCTTCCTGATCGTCTTTACGGGTGGTCAGCTCTTCGCCGGTCACGTCGTCTTTGCCTTCAACCTTAGGCGGGTTGAATTTGATGTGGTAAACGCGGCCAGAAGCAGCGTGTACGCGGCGACCGACGATACGGTCAACGATCAGTTCGTCAGGTACGTCAAACTCCAGAACGTAGTCCACGTTGATGCCCGCTTCTTTCATGGCGTCTGCCTGCGGAATAGTACGCGGGAAGCCATCAAGCAGGAAACCATTACGGCAGTCTTCCTGAGCAATACGCTCTTTTACCAGCGCGATCACCAGCTCATCAGTCACCAGCTTACCGGCGTCCATGATGTCTTTCGCTTGTTTGCCCAGCTCGGAGCCAGATTTCACGGCGGCACGCAGCATATCACCGGTGGAGATTTGCGGAATACCATACTTCTCCATGATGAACTGAGCCTGAGTTCCTTTACCCGCGCCCGGAGCGCCAAGCAGAATGATACGCATTACGAAAATCCCCTTAAAGGTTGTCGATATTTTTTAAAAAGCGCTAAACGATACCACCATCACGCAATTGGCTCAAGGAAGGTAGTCTGCGCTGAAACGGTTAATGGCGGGAAAATTGAAAATAAGGAAAGAAATTGCCGGATGGCGGTGTAAACACCTTATCCGGCCTACGATCAAAAAGATGTTGTAGGCCGAATAAGCGTTAGCACCATCCGGCATTACATTACAGGTATCAGGATACCAGCAACTGGTTCATACGACGAATGAACTGGTTCGGGTCTTCCAGCGTGCCGCGCTCGGCAAACAGCGCCTGATCCAGCAGCAGCTCAACCCACTCTTTGAACTGTGCTTCGTCCTGAGTATCCGCCGTGCGTTTTACCAGCACGTGGTCCGGGTTCAATTCAAAGATATATTTCACTTCCGGTACGGCCTGGCCCGCAGCGGCAAACAGTTTCGCCATCTGGGTGCTCATTTCATCCGCATCGGTGGTAACGATGGCTGGCGTGTCGGTCAGACGGTGAGTCAGACGCACTTCTTTCACGCGGTCACCCAACAGGGTTTTCACACGCTCAACGAACGGCGTCAGCGCTTTTTCCGCTTCTTTTGCCGATTCGTCAACTTCATCCGCCAGCTTGTCGATGGACTCGTCAGCTTTAGCAACGGACTGGAATGCCTTACCGTCGAACTCGGTCAGGTAGTTCATCATCCACTCATCGATGCGGTCAGAAAGCAGCAGCACTTCGATGCCTTTCTTACGCAGCAGTTCCAGGTGCGGGCTGCTCTTCGCCGCCGCATAGCTGTCTGCAGTGATGTAGTAGATTTTCTCCTGCCCTTCTTTCATTCGCGACACGTAATCTTCCAGCGACACGGTTTGCGCGGAGGAGTCAGTGTGCGTAGACGCGAAGCGCATCAGTTTAGCGATCGTTTCCTGGTTGGCGTGGTCTTCCGCCGGGCCTTCTTTCAGCACCAGGCCGAACTGCTTCCAGAAGGTCTGGTATTTTTCCGCGTCGTCTTTCGCCAGTTTTTCCAGCATCTGCAGTACGCGTTTGGTCAGCGCGCTGCGCAGGTTACGGGTGACGGTGCTGTCCTGCAGGATCTCGCGAGAAACGTTCAGCGGCAGATCGTTAGAATCTATCAGACCGCGGACAAAGCGCAGGTAGTTCGGCATGAACTGCTCGGCATCGTCCATGATGAAGACACGCTGGACGTACAGTTTCAGACCATGCTTGTGATCGCGGTTCCACATATCCCACGGCGCTTGCGACGGGATATACAGCAGGCTGGTGTACTCCTGCTTACCTTCCACACGGTTGTGGCTCCAGGTCAGCGGGTCAGTGAAGTCGTGAGCGATGTGCTTGTAGAATTCGTTGTACTCGTCGTCTTTGATTTCCGACTTGTTACGGGTCCACAGCGCCTGCGCCTTGTTGATTTTTTCCCAGGAAACCACGGTCTCGCCGTCTTTCTCTTCGGATTTTTCGATCTCTACCGGCAGCGCAATATGGTCGGAATATTTGCTGATGATGGAACGTACGCGCCAGTCATCGAGGAACTCGTCTTCGCCTTCACGCAGATGCAGAGTAATTTCGGTACCACGGTCTTCTTTGGTAATATCAGCAACGGTGTACTCACCCTCGCCCGCGGACTCCCAGAACACGCCGTTTTCCGGCTTATCACCCGCAGCACGGGTACGCACGGTGACTTTGTCCGCCACGATGAAGGCAGAGTAGAAACCAACCCCGAACTGACCAATCAACTGGCTGTCTTTCGCCTGATCGGAGCCCATGGATTCGAGGAAAGATTTGGTGCCGGATTTCGCAATGGTCCCCAGATGATCGATAACGTCATCACGATTCATCCCCACGCCGTTATCGGCAATGGTCAACGTACGCTTATCTTTATCGAAGGAAACACGCACACGCAGCTCACCGTCACCTTCATACAGGTCCGGGTTAGACAGTGCGCGGAAACGCAGCTTGTCTGCCGCATCCGAGGCGTTAGAGATAAGCTCACGCAGGAAGATTTCTTTATTGGAATACAGAGAATGGATCATCAGGTGCAGAAGCTGTTTTACTTCTGACTGAAAACCACGAGTTTCTTGTCCTTTCATGTAGATCTACCTCAACAATGCCATATTCAATGGTAAAAACACGTTGAGGGTGAAATGGGGACAAGCGGGAAGGATTTCAAGCGGAAGCCGCCGTCGCGGCCTCCGTTTGTTCAGAATTTAATCTTGTGTCGTCCTGCCAGAGAATGCGACAGCGTGGTGCCATCGACCATTTCCAGCTCGCCGCCTACCGGAACGCCATGGGCGATACGGCTGGCTTCAACGCCATATTGCATGCAAAGCTCAGCAATATAGTTGGCGGTCGCCTCTCCTTCGACCGTGGGATTGGTCGCCAGGATCAGTTCGTTGATTTGCTCAGACGCCAGTCGCTGTTCAAGACGATCCAGCCCGATATCATCAGGACCAATACCGTCCAGCGGCGACAGGTGTCCCATCAGCACGAAGTAACGCCCGGAAAATTGCCCGGTTTGCTCAATGGCGTAGATGTCCGCCGGACTCTCCACCACGCAAATCTGACCGTTTTCCTGGCGACGCGGGTTCGAACAGATGTTGCAGACGTCTTGCTCTGTGAAGGTGCGGCAATCGGCACAGTGGCCGATTTCCGACATCGCCTTCGTTAACGCCTGCGCCAGACGCATCCCGCCGCTGCGATCGCGCTGAAGCAGCGTGAACGCCATGCGCTGCGCCGACTTCGGGCCAACGCCCGGCAGACAGCGCAGTGCTTCCATAAGCTGAGTTAACAGCGGGCTGGTTTGCATCAGAACGGCATCTTAAAGCCAGGCGGCAGCTGCATTCCGGAAGAAACAGAGGCCATCTTCTCTTTCTGCGTCTCTTCAATGCGACGCGCCGCGTCATTGAATGCCGCAGCAACCAGGTCTTCCAGCATCTCTTTGTCGTCTTCCAGCAGGCTTGGATCGATCTCCACGCGACGGCAGTTATGCGCGCCGTTGATGGTCACTTTTACCAGACCCGCGCCAGATTCGCCGGTCACTTCCAGCTTGGCGACTTCTTCCTGCATCTGCTGCATTTTTTCTTGCATCTGCTGGGCCTGTTTCATCAGGTTACCCAGACCGCCTTTACCAAACATAGGCTTCTCTCTCAATCACGTTAAGGGATGACGACCGTCAAACCATTAGGCTGACGATCAAATGGGGCGAATACTCTCTTCGTCCAGCTCCGCATCGAAAAAACGACGCAGCGTCTGGATGTTATTATCCGCAATAATCGACTCACGCGCCTGCGCGAGCTTCTCTTCATAAATGGCCTGACGCCACTCCAGCGGCGTACGCACCGCAGGATTATCATCTTCAACGATGGTCAATTCAACCGTTGACCCCGTTAAGGAACTCAGTGCTTCGGCCAGTTTTTGCTGCGCGCCGCTGGAATTAAGGTGTCGCTGCGTGGAACGCAGGTGCAGGCAAACCACGTTGCCATTCTCTTCTTTCCAGGCATTAAGCGCCACCTGCTCTACCAGTTTAGGCAGCGAGAGCTGGCTCACCTGGGCGGCCCACGGGTCGCGTTCAATGGCTTCAGCCGCAAGCTTTGCCGCCAGTTCCGGCGTTTTTTCATGCTCAAGCGCTTTTTTCAGCGCTTTCGGCGTGGCGACGACTTCTTTGACTTCTGCAACAGGATTGGTCGCTTTCCAGCGATACGCTTCTTTCTTCGCTGGTGCTTTTTCCAGCGCAGAGACTGCCGGACGCGCCTGAACACGTTCCGACACCGAAGCCAGTCTTTCCAGCGCAGCATTATTCACCGGCCGCGCGCGGGAAGCGGCTGCCGGTTCACTCTTTTTTGCTTTGGTTGCTCCCTGAGCACGTTGCAGTTGACTGCGCGCCGCCAGCACCTGACTGGTGGCATCGGAAAGCGGCACATTCTGTTGCTGTTGCGCTGGCGCAGGTTGCTGCTGTGGCACCTGCGTCGGGGTCATTACCGCTGTGGGTGCGACCGGGGCAAACGACTGGCGCGGGACTTCAGGTTCCGGGAGTGGCATGCGCGGATGAAAAGCCAGCGCACGCAGCAGCGTCATTTCGACGCCCATTCGCCTGTCCGGCGCATACGGCAGTTCTTTGCGCCCGATTAACAGGGTCTGGTAGTAAAGCTGCACATCGGTAGGCGGTACAATTCGCGCCAGTTCACGCATACGCTGTTCAATGGCGGCCATATCGCTACCGAGCGCAGCAGGTGAAAGCTGAACCATGGCAATACGATGCAGCAAAGCCGACATCTCAACCAGCAGCGCTTCCCATTCGATACCACGCGCGGCGGCGTCGTTCACCAGCGTCATCACGCGTTCGCCGTCCGCAGCCACAACCGCTTCAACAAGCGAGAGCGCCTGGTCGTCGTCCAGCGTGCCGAGCATGGTGCTGACCGCGTCGGTCGAGACCTGACCATCGCCGCTGGCAATCGCCTGATCGGTCAGGCTTAGCGCATCGCGCAGGCTGCCGTCCGCGGCACGAGCCAGCAGTTGCAGCGCACGTGGCTCATGGGCGATATGCTCTTCTTTGAGAATATGCTCAAGCTGATGGCGAATCTGTTCGACATCCAGCGCTTTAAGATGGAATTGCAGACAGCGCGACAGGATGGTCACCGGCAGCTTCTGCGGATCGGTGGTCGCCAGCAGGAATTTGACGTGCGCGGGCGGCTCTTCGAGCGTTTTCAGCAAGGCGTTAAAACTGTGGCGCGACAGCATGTGCACTTCGTCGATCAAATAGACCTTAAAGCGGCCGCGCGCAGGCGCATACTGGACGTTATCCAGCAGATCGCGAGTATCTTCGACTTTGGTGCGTGAGGCGGCATCGATTTCAATCAAATCGACAAAACGCCCCTGCTCAATTTCCCGGCAGTTATCGCACACGCCGCACGGCGTAGCGGTGATGCCAGTTTCACAGTTTAATCCCTTCGCCAGCAAGCGGGCGATAGAGGTTTTTCCGACGCCACGGGTCCCGGAAAACAAATAAGCATGATGAATACGCCCTAACGACAAGCCGTTCGCCAGTGCCGTCAGCACATGTTCCTGGCCGACGACGTCAGCAAAGGTTTGTGGGCGCCATTTTCGGGCTAAGACCTGATAACTCATTGGCAGGCTCTGAAAGGCTGGAGGGTGGATTCACAGGAGGGTAATGCTAACACAACCTCGCAGCAACGGCGAGGTTGACACGTTATATTCGGGCGTTATCGTTGCAGTCAGTTTGGTTTCGGGCAGCGCACAGAAACCGGAGCGTACACGCAGTACGTGAGGATTTCGAGCACTGACCGGGGCCAAAATGGCAAAAAAGATAGCCCTAAATTAGTGGCCCGGGAATGGAACCAGGCTATAACAGGTCAGCCCCTGCTTTTCCAGACGCTGCTCGCCGCCCAGATCAAACAAGTTAATGATAAAGGCAGCATCAGTCACTTCGCCACCCAGGCGGCGGATCAGCTTCACGGTCGCTTCAATCGTGCCGCCAGTTGCCAGAAGATCGTCCACAACCAGGACTTTATCACCCGGTTTGATGGCATCAACGTGGATTTCCAGCTGATCGGTGCCGTACTCCAGCTCATAGGTCTCAGCAATAACTTCACGCGGAAGCTTACGCGGTTTGCGTACCGGAACAAAGCCGACGCCCAGCCCCAACGCTACCGGCGCGCCAAACAGGAAGCCACGCGCTTCGGTGCCAACCACTTTAGTGATCCCCGCATTTTTGTAGCGCTCAACCAGCAATTCAATGCTGAGGGCGTAGGCTTTCGGATCTTCCAGTAAACTGGTGACATCACGGAAAAGAATGCCCGGTTTTGGGTAGTCGTGGATGCTTTTGATGCTATTTTTGAGAAACTCAAGCTGCTGTGCAGTCGCGGTCATAAGTTTGTGCCTGATTAATACAGTATTACTTCACGGCGCACTATACACTTCATCCTCGACGTATCTTGAATGATTTTGTGTCTATATTAGGGCCAAGGTTACACTTGGTTAACCTTTGACCATCTGCGCCTGTGCTCGAAAACGGTCGAATTTACTGGCTGCGAGAGACAATTGCAACAGCGATTATTGCGCTTTACTGCTTTTGTTGTTTTTCATCAATCACCGGGATCCGCCACATAAAAGTCAGTAAACAGGCGAGAATAACCAGCAGCAGGCCGCGTACCCACATCATATTGACCAGCCAGAGGGAAATAGCAAACGTCACCAGGATCAACAAAATAGCGCGCGGTTTTGCTCCCGGCGGCATCGCGCGATGTTTTTGCCAGTGACGCAGATACCCGCCGAACCACGAACGGTAAAGCAACCAGTCGTGAAAACGCGGCGATGAGCGGGCAAAACACCAGGCGGCCAGCAGTATAAACGGCGTCGTCGGTAACAGAGGCAATACTACGCCCAGCGTACCTAGCACTACCGCTATCCAGCCAATGATGATTAGAATAATGCGTTGCATAATATCAGTACTTAACACAGAGAATCGCTACTTTAGCATAACAGTTCTCATTTTCATCGGAGTGTTGTTGTGAAAACCGCCATGCTGTTACAGACGCTCGAAAACCAGCTTAACCGCCTGCGACAGCGTTGTGCTCCGCTGGCGCACCACACAACGCTTAGCGCCCGCTTTGACAGGCATCTGTTTCACACGCGCAGCACATTGCTGCAGGCCTGCCTGGATGAAGCTGACGATAATCTTACTGCCCTACGTCGCGCCGTTGAGCAGCAACAACTACCACAAATCACCTGGCTTGCGGAACACCTTGCCTCACAGTTAGAGGCGATTTCACGTGAAACTGCCAGTTGGTCGCTACGCGAGTGGGACAGCGCATCTCCAGGTCTGGCGCGCTGGCAGCGCAAGCGGGTCCAACATCAGGAGTTTGAACGCCGTCTGGTTGAAATGACGCGTGAACGCAAAGAGCGTCTGGCTCAGGCTACCGGCTTTGCAGAACAGCAAAAACTGCATCGTGAAGTAGAAGCATTCGAGGCGCGACTGGCGCGCTGCCGTCATGCTCTGGCAAGAATAGAAAACGTGTTGGCGCGTTTAACCCGTTAATCCCCGGAGAATTTATGTCATTAGAGAACGCCCCGGACGAGGTCAAACTGGCCGTCGATTTGATTGTTTTACTTGAGGAAAATCAGGTTGCACCTGAAACCGTACTGAAGGCGCTGGAGATTGTTAAACGGGATTACGAAAAGAAACAGCTCTCTTCTTCAAAAAACGCGCTATAGCTGAAATGCCTGATAACGTTGCACTTACCAGGCCTACGAATGAATCGAAGCTCGCAGGCCTGATGAGTTTTTCTATTAACCTACCGAAGGCGTCGGATCATCACCTTTAATGATGTCACGCTTAACCTCGGTCACGGTGTCGCCCTTCGCGTTGTGCAGGTGCACTTCAAGCTGGTTAAAGGCGATATCAATGTCGTTTTCACGGCACAAACGATCGACCGCACGGTTCAGTTCATCAACCGTGTGACTACGATCGCGCAGTTCACGCACGTATAAACGCAGTTCATGATCCAGCGTGCTGGCGCCGAAGGCGGTAAAGAACACAGCAGGCTCCGGATCGTGCATCACTTTCGGGTGTTCCATCGCCGCCTGCAGCAGCACTTTCTTCACTTTGTCCAGATCCGAACCGTAGGCCACGCCGATGCGGATCACCAGACGCGTGGTGGTATCGGAAAGCGACCAGTTGATCAAACGCTCCGTCACAAAGGCTTTGTTCGGGATGATCACCTCTTTGCGATCGAAGTCGGTAATGGTGGTGGCACGGATACGGATCTTGCTGACCGTTCCTGAGAACGTACCGATAGTCACGGTATCGCCGATGCGGACCGGGCGTTCAAACAGAATAATCAGACCCGAAACAAAGTTACCGAAGATTTCCTGCAAACCAAAACCAAGACCAACCGACAGGGCTGCTGCCAGCCACTGTAGCTTATCCCACGAAACACCGAGCGATCCGAAGACCGTCATCGCGCCGATGGCGATGATCGCGTAGTTAAGGATCGTGGTGATCGCATACGAAGCGCCCTGACGCATCTTCAGTCGCGAGAGCACCAACACTTCCAGCAGGCCGGGTAAGTTACGGATCAGCGCCCACGCGACCATTGAGGCAATAATCGCAAACAGCAGGCTACCCATGGTGACGTCTTTCACCACTGCCGCACCCGCTTCGGTACCGTTGTAATGCCAGAGCGTAATGCTGTCGAGATAGCTGAACACGGTGATCAAATCAGACCAAATGGCCCAGAACAAGACACCAAACAGGGCAACCATCACCAGCATAGTTATACGCAGCGTTTGCTGGTTAACCTGCTCAAGCGCGATGGTCGGTTCTTCCTGCGGTTCTGCACCTTCCGCTCCTTCTTTCACCAGGTTCTGACGACGCGCCAGCGCGCGACGCCAGGCGATACGACGTGCCGCGACGCTCAACCCACGCAGCACGGTCTGGTACAGCAGGTTCCAGAGAATGACCAGATAAACCGTTTCAATCCAGCGTCCCGCCAGACGCAGCGTGGTGTAGAAATAGCCGGTCGCCGTCAGCACCATTAATGCTATCGGGATAATAGACAGCACGGTAATCGTCACCAGACGCAGACCATGCGACTCTTTATCACGCCAGCTTTCGCGGCACATTGGCCATACCAGGAAGGCGATCAGCAGCAGGTTGAGGAAAATCACCACCTGACCCAGCACATCGTCCATCAGATTGAGCGGTGACAGTTCAGCAATGACCGACCAAAAATTAAGCGGCAACAGCGCCAGGCTAATACGCACGATTTGGCGGCGCCAATGGCTAGTTTGTTTTGCTGGCATACCAAAATGACGAATTGCCACGCCATCTTTTTCCAGCACCTTCCAGCACAAACCAAACACCAGCCAGAAGACTGTCATCTTCTTACTGAACGCCCACAGTAGGTCGCTGATATTCAACTGCATGGTAAGCAGAATCAGACCTACCGCAAGGATAATCAGGCACGCCGGCAAGGCTCTGATGAGATCGATCAGAATCGCTTTTGGCGTGTTGAGCTGACTGTCATTACGCAGGTTACCCACCGCAGCGGCTAATTTCGCCTGATACTCTTTCAACCATTTCAGACGCCAGCGGATTAACCCGGCAATGAGCAGCAGCGGCAATCCCGCCAGGAACGCAATAAATACTGCGGGCCACGCTTTTTCCCAGTTCACCGTGATTTTCATCGACTTAAACTGGTCTTTAAGCGTTTGCGGGAAAGCTTTGATCCAGTCCCAGTCCATCGGGCGGTTACTGTTAACCCAGAAAATCTGCTGCGTGAGGATCCCTTTCAGGTTTTTCGACACGCTCATTAACTGCTGCTGGTTAATTTGCAGATTAATCGCCATCATCAGCTGGTTGCCCAGTTGCTTATTGAGCTGATCCAACAGTTCACGACGCATATCCACAACCTGCAGTAAGGCATCATGGACTTCGCCGTTAACTTCGTTGCTGTGCCCTTCTTCCAGTTTGGCGACAAACGCATCATTCTGGAACAGCGCGTCGCGCTGCTGGTTGACCTCGAACTGCTCCAGACGCAAGTCGGCGATCCGGTTGGTCATATCGGCAAGTTCATCCGCCGACGGCAGCGTTTGTTGTTGCTGATACAGAATACGCGACAGCAGCAGACTGCCTTTCAGAACGGCGATCTGTTCTTTAATGTTGCGTTCGGATTGCAGCGCGCGGTCAAGCCAGTTTTTGACTTTGATATTTTGCTGCATCAGGCTGTTGCCGTTTTCGGTCGCGGCAATCAGACGCTGGCTGAGCTGATGGTTAACATCAAGCTCCTGCTTCACTAACGGATTGGACTGAATACGCTCGGCTTCATCCGGCGTGACTGCTTCCTGCGCCGTTTTTTCGGTTAACGTCAGTCGCTTGCTGTTCACCGCTTCCTGCAGGAGCTGGAGCTGATGCTCAAGGCGGTTACTGTTCGCCGTCACGTAATCACGTTGTTTTTGCAAGGTATCTTGCAAAATCGTATTACCTTCAAGGCTCTTACGCTGTTGGTCGATCTGCGCATTCAGCAGCGCCTGCTGCGCCTGTAACAGCACCTGCTGGCTGGGGCGTAAAGCACCTTCGCCTACATTAGTGCCATCAAGTCGGTTGCGGATTTGCTGCATCTGCTGCGACGCGGTGTACATCGCATTTTGTACGCGCTCTGGCTGAGTCTGGAGCGACACCAGCTGGCTGTTATACGTGGCCAGATCGTTTTGCGAGCTTTGCAGGTCATCGAGCACCTGCGCGACGCGTGACTCAAGCTGTCGTAAGGAAAGCGTGCTCAGCGTTTTTCGCGTTTCGTCGTCATTGTCGACATCGCTGAGCGAATTTAGCGCATCCGTCGCCTGGCGCATTTTCTCCGGCGCCTGGGCCACTTTCTGGCGAAGCTGTACGGTCTCATCTTTCACGCGATCGATTTTATCCAGCGTGGCGATAGTATCGATGAGATCCTGTTGGACCAGCTTATCCTGCGCGGAGAGATCTTTTTGTTTACTCAGTGCGTCCAGTTGGCTCTGAATATCTGCTTTCGTCGGCAGTTCACCACTCTGTTGCGCCCGCGCAAATGCAGATGACTGGCAGGATAACAATAGAATGAAGAAAAGTATGCTAATAGCAATTACATGCTGTGAACGTTTATAGAGCTGCAACATAGTCATGAGAATGAATGTTTCTGAACCGGGAAAGTGACCGGAAATAGTCAAGCGGCAAGAATATCACGGCTGTGACCAGCAGAATAGCAGCAGGCAAAACGACCAGGAGAATTCCTGGTGCAGAATGGCAAACTAGCTTGTCTCTCCTGCCTGCAGGCGCAAGCTTGGACAAAGCAGACACATCTCCAGCAGCACCGCCACGTACTGGCGAGCCTCATTCTTCAGATCAAACGATTCGGGAGCAAATAACCAGTTCTCCATGATCCCGGAAATATAGCTACGCATTAACACCGCTACACGACGTGTGTTCAGGTTTTCCGGCAACATGTTGACATCCATACAGTGGCGTAACGTTTTTTCTATACGGTCATAGTTTTCCAGACACAGGCTACGTTCGACTAACTGAACTGATGCTATTTCCCCGACAAATTCGCATTTGTGGAATATAATCTCCATCAATAAACGTCGGCGTTCTTCTGTCACGGTAGTTTCAAGAACGTAAATTAAAATTTCTCTTAATACTGATAGTGGATCGTCAGGGAATTTTGCCTGATACTCAGTCTCTAACTCATCAATGTTAGGTTTTGCTAGCTCCCAGATTTCACTGAATAAATCCGATTTGTTTTTGAAATGCCAATAGATTGCACCGCGCGTCACACCAGCGGCTTTTGCGATCTCAGCCAGCGAGGTGGATGAGACCCCTTGTTGCGAAAACATACGCAGAGCGACATCAAGAATGTGTTGTCGTGTTTCCTGTGCTTGTTGTTTGGTTTTTCGTGCCATAGGTCAGTGAATTTACAGGCGTTAGATTTACATACATTTGTGAATGTATGTACCATAGCACGACGATAATATAAACGCAGCAATGGGTTTATGGGCTTTAAGCCATTGATCAATTTGAAATCGGACACTCGAGGTTTACATATGAACAAAAACAGAGGGTTAACGCCTCTGGCAGTCGTTCTGATGCTCTCAGGCAGCTTAGCGCTAACAGGATGTGACGACAAACAGGCCCAACAAGGGGGCCAGCAAATGCCAGAGGTTGGAGTTGTTACGCTCAAAACTGAACCTCTACAGATCACAACCGAACTTCCGGGTCGCACCAGTGCGTTTCGTATTGCTGAAGTTCGTCCTCAGGTTAGCGGGATTATCCTGAAACGTAATTTCACGGAAGGTGGTGACATCGAAGCGGGTGTATCTCTCTATCAGATTGATCCTGCTACCTACCAGGCCGCTTATGAAAGTGCAAAAGGCGATCTGGCTAAAGCACAAGCCGCAGCAAACATTGCTCAACTGACGGTGAAACGTTATCAGAAACTGTTGGGTACTAAATACATCAGCCAACAGGACTACGATAGCGCGTTGGCTGACGCACAGCAGGCAAACGCCGCCGTTGTTGCCGCGAAAGCTGCGGTAGAAACTGCACGCATCAATCTGGCTTACACCAAAGTGACGTCACCGATCAGCGGTCGCATTGGTAAATCATCCGTTACGGAAGGCGCTCTGGTGCAAAACGGTCAGGCGACCGCACTGGCGACCGTTCAGCAGTTGGATCCCATCTATGTAGACGTGACGCAGTCAAGCAACGACTTCCTGCGCCTGAAACAAGAGCTGGCCAACGGCACGCTGAAGCAAGAGAACGGTAAAGCGAAAGTCGAACTGGTGACCAATGACGGCATTAAATACCCGCAGTCCGGTACGCTGGAATTTTCTGATGTGACGGTAGATCAAACCACTGGGTCGATTACGTTACGCGCAATTTTCCCGAACCCGGATCATACCTTACTGCCGGGTATGTTCGTCCGCGCACGTCTGGAAGAAGGGATTAACCCAACTGCATTACTGGTTCCACAGCAAGGCGTTACCCGCACACCGCGTGGCGATGCCAGTGCATTGGTTATCGGTGCAGACAACAAAGTTGAAACTCGTCAAATTGTCGCCGCACAAGCGATTGGCGACAAATGGTTAGTCACTGATGGACTTAAGCCGGGCGACCGCGTGATTGTTACTGGGCTGCAGAAAGTACGTCCTGGCGCGCAGGTAAAAGCGCAGGAAATCACCGCTGATAACAACCAGCAAGGCCAAAGCGGTAGCCAGCCTGAACAGTCCAAGTCTTAACTTAAACAGGAGCCGTTAAGACATGCCTAATTTCTTTATCGATCGCCCAATATTTGCGTGGGTGATCGCCATTATCATCATGTTGGCAGGGGGGCTCGCGATCCTCAAATTGCCGGTAGCGCAATATCCGACTATTGCACCGCCAGCAGTGACGATCTCCGCGACCTATCCTGGCGCTGATGCCAAAACAGTACAGGATACTGTTACGCAGGTTATCGAACAGAATATGAACGGTATCGATAACCTGATGTACATGTCCTCAAACAGTGACTCCACGGGTACCGTGCAGATCACCCTGACCTTCCAGTCTGGTACTGATGCGGATATCGCACAGGTACAGGTGCAGAACAAACTGCAGCTGGCCATGCCGTTGCTGCCTCAGGAAGTACAGCAGCAAGGGGTTAGCGTTGAGAAGTCATCCAGCAGCTTCCTGATGGTTGTCGGTGTTATCAACACCAACGGCACCATGACGCAGGAGGATATTTCCGACTACGTTGGCGCCAACATGAAGGATGCCATTAGCCGTACTTCAGGCGTGGGCGACGTTCAGCTGTTTGGTTCTCAGTACGCGATGCGTATCTGGATGGATCCGAACAAACTGAACAACTTCCAGCTGACACCGGTTGATGTAATCAGCGCCATCAAAGCGCAGAACGCCCAGGTTGCAGCCGGTCAGTTAGGTGGTACGCCGCCGGTGAAAGGTCAGCAACTTAACGCATCGATCATTGCGCAAACCCGTCTGACCTCCGCTGATGAGTTCGGCAAAATCCTGCTGAAAGTGAATCAGGATGGTTCCCAGGTTCGTCTGCGTGACGTAGCGAAAGTGGAACTGGGCGGTGAGAACTACGACATCATTGCGAAGTTCAACGGTAAACCGGCATCCGGTCTGGGTATCAAGCTGGCAACAGGTGCTAACGCCCTGGACACCGCAAACGCTATCCGCGAAGAACTGAAGAAGATGGAACCGTTCTTCCCGTCAGGTCTGAAGATCGTTTACCCGTATGACACCACGCCGTTCGTGAAAATTTCTATTCACGAAGTAGTGAAAACGCTGGCAGAAGCAATCATCCTCGTGTTCCTGGTAATGTATCTGTTCCTGCAGAACTTCCGCGCGACGCTGATTCCGACTATCGCCGTGCCGGTGGTACTCTTGGGTACGTTTGCCGTCCTGGCGATTTTCGGCTTCTCAATAAATACCCTGACGATGTTCGGGATGGTGCTCGCCATCGGCCTGCTGGTGGATGACGCCATCGTGGTGGTCGAGAACGTTGAACGTGTAATGGCTGAGGAAGGACTACCGCCGAAGGAAGCAACGCGAAAATCGATGGGCCAGATTCAGGGCGCATTGGTGGGTATCGCGATGGTGTTGTCAGCGGTATTTATCCCAATGGCGTTCTTCGGAGGGTCGACCGGTGCAATTTACCGTCAGTTCTCCATCACCATTGTTTCCGCGATGGCGCTGTCTGTACTGGTGGCATTGATTCTGACCCCTGCCCTGTGTGCGACCATGCTCAAACCGATTGCTAAAGGCGATCACGGAGAAGGCAAAAAAGGCTTCTTCGGCTGGTTTAACCGCATGTTCGATAAGAGCACGCATCATTACACCGATAGCGTGGGCGGTATTCTGCGCAGCACCGGTCGTTATCTGGCGCTGTATCTGATTATCGTTGTGGGCATGGCCTATCTGTTCGTTCGTCTGCCAAGTTCGTTCCTGCCAGATGAAGACCAGGGGGTATTCCTGTCTATGGCTCAGCTGCCTGCGGGTGCGACGCAAGAGCGTACCCAGAAGGTACTGGACGAAATGACGGATTACTACCTGACCAAGGAAAAAGCGAACGTTGAATCGGTGTTTGCCGTTAACGGTTTCGGTTTTGCTGGTCGTGGTCAGAACACCGGCATCGCGTTCGTTTCTCTGAAAGACTGGAGTGAACGTCCTGGCGAAGAGAACAAGGTTGAAGCGATTACTCAGCGTGCAATGGGCGCATTCTCGCAGATTAAAGACGCAATGGTCTTTGCCTTTAACCTGCCAGCGATTGTGGAGTTAGGGACCGCAACCGGTTTTGACTTCCAGTTGATTGACCAGGCGGGTCTGGGCCATGAGAAGCTGACTCAGGCGCGTAACCAACTGTTTGGTGAAGTCGCGAAGCATCCTGATCTGTTGGTCGGTGTTCGTCCTAACGGTCTGGAAGATACGCCGCAGTTCAAGATCGATATCGATCAGGAAAAAGCGCAGGCTCTGGGCGTTTCCATTAGTGATATTAATACAACGCTGGGTGCAGCATGGGGCGGAAGCTACGTGAATGACTTCATCGACCGTGGTCGTGTGAAGAAAGTTTACGTCATGTCTGAAGCGAAATACCGTATGTTGCCGGAAGATATTGGCAACTGGTATGTCCGCGGTAGCGATGGACAGATGGTACCGTTCTCCGCCTTCTCTACCTCACGTTGGGAATACGGTTCGCCGCGTCTGGAACGCTATAACGGTTTGCCTTCCATGGAAATCTTAGGCCAGGCCGCTCCGGGTAAAAGTACCGGTGAAGCCATGGCGATGATGGAGCAACTGGCCAGCAAACTGCCATCCGGTATCGGTTATGACTGGACTGGTATGTCCTACCAGGAACGACTGTCCGGCAACCAGGCTCCTGCCCTGTATGCTATTTCACTGATCGTCGTATTCTTGTGTCTGGCAGCGTTGTACGAGAGCTGGTCAATTCCGTTCTCCGTAATGCTGGTTGTACCGCTGGGTGTTATCGGTGCATTGCTGGCAGCAACGTTCCGCGGCCTGACCAACGACGTTTACTTCCAGGTAGGCCTGCTCACAACCATTGGGTTGTCGGCGAAGAACGCGATACTTATCGTCGAATTCGCCAAAGACTTGATGGATAAAGAGGGTAAAGGTCTGATAGAGGCGACGCTGGACGCAGTACGCATGCGTTTACGTCCAATCCTGATGACGTCACTGGCCTTTATTCTGGGCGTAATGCCGCTGGTCATCAGCTCCGGCGCAGGTTCCGGTGCGCAGAACGCCGTTGGTACTGGCGTAATGGGTGGGATGGTGACGGCAACCGTGTTGGCGATCTTCTTTGTTCCGGTGTTCTTTGTGGTGGTACGCCGCCGCTTTAGCCGCAAAAATGAAGATATTGAGCATAGCCACTCAGTAGAGCATCATTGATACATCTCTAAAGATAAGGCCGCGCAAGCGGCCTTTTTTCTGAAAAAATCATAAAAATCACTTATTGCCATTCCGTTTATTTTCTATCGGGTAAATAAGCGATATAATCCTTGCAGCCTTAAAGGCTATTCTTAAAAAACAGCGAGAGTTCTTATTTACTTTAATAAATATTAAGATTAATCCTATCCACTGGTTCACATTGTCGGTTGTTGCCTTTCGTTGCTAAACCTAAACAAGATAACCCGATGATTGCCCGAAGAATAAAGAAATTGTCCCATTTCGAATAGCGGCATTTATCTGTTAAAATGTAAAAATGACGTAGCATCATAATTTTACATAATTGTAATTTTTCGTGATATGACGATGAAATCTTTTTTAGAGTAGATTATAGTTAAATCATCAGGAGTCGCGGGCAAGTTCCAGGTAGTTGTTGTATCCATCCCGAAAGGTGTTCGGTTAGTTTAAGCCACTAAGAAGGGGATGCGTTATGGATGAATACTCACCCAAAAGACATGATATCGCGCAGCTTAAATTTCTCTGCGAAACTCTGTATCATGACTGTCTTGCAAACCTTGAACAAAGTAACCATGGCTGGGTTAATGACCCTACCTCTGCAACCAGCTTGCAGCTCAATGAACTGATAGAGCATATTGCAACCTTCGCACTTAATTATAAAATTAAGTACAATGAGGACAATAAGCTGATCGCGCAGATAGATGAATACCTGGATGACACTTTTATGTTGTTCAGCAGTTATGGTATTAATACGCAGGATCTGCAGAAATGGCGGAAGTCAGGTAATCGACTGTTTCGCTGTTTTGTCAATGCCACCAGGGCTAATCCTGTTAGTTTGTCTTGTTAAAAATTATTACAATCATAGGTAAGAGTTATGTCCGATAAACCATTAACTAAAACAGATTATTTGATGCGCCTGCGACGTTGCCAGACAATTGATACGCTAGAGCGCGTTATTGAAAAAAATAAATATGAATTGTCCGACAACGAACTGGCTGTATTTTACTCAGCAGCAGATCATCGCCTTGCTGAATTGACCATGAATAAGCTTTACGACAAGATTCCAACTTCTGTTTGGAAATTCATTCGCTAATTGCACTCAAGGTTAAGTCAGGTATAGCGGTACATTTGTCTGGCTGACCGTTTTCGTATTTATACCTGTCATACTTCAAGTTGCATGTGCGTTGGCTTTCCTCGCTCACCCTAGTCACGTACTAATGTACGCTCCCAGGGATTCGCTGCGTCGCCGCCTTCCTGCAACTCGAATTATTTAAGGTATACAATGGTTATTTAATTCAAATCACGTGACAATGATCACAGCAAAGAAGCGGGAACGTTCCCCTTGCTTGCATTACGTTTTACTGTGCTGAAATAACCTTCAGTACACAGGGAAATCGTAATGCGTAATGAAAAGCAAAAAATGATCGCCGGCGAATACTATCACCCGGCAGATGAAACACTGCGCAGTGACCGACTACGCGCTCGTCAATTGATCTATCGTTACAATCTCACCGCTCCCGATGAAAAAAATGAGCGTCAGGCAATCCTGCATGATCTGTTAGGTCAGAGTGAGGGTGCCTATATTGAACCCTCTTTCCGGTGTGATTACGGTTATAACATCTATCTTGGTAAAGACTTTTACGCTAATTTCGACTGCGTTATGCTCGACGTCTGTCCAATTCATATTGGCGACAACTGCATGCTGGCACCTGGCGTTCATATCTATACCGCGACCCATCCGCTGGATGCTACCGAGCGCAACAGTGGCCTGGAGTTCGGAAAGCCCGTGACTATCGGCAATAATGTCTGGATAGGTGGCCGTGCAGTGATCAATCCTGGCGTCACGCTGGGCGATAACGTGGTTGTGGCATCAGGTGCAGTAGTCACTAAAAGCGTTCCAGCGAACACCGTAGTTGGGGGCAATCCCGCAAGGATCATCAAAACGCTGTGATCTTAAATGTAACTGTTATGCTAAATTGCGGTTAATCTGTTACTTTCTTCAAAGGGTATCCCCTTTTAAAATAGGGCGATCCCTCCTGAATTTTGCAGATATCACGAAGGCAAGAGATGACAGAAATACAGCGCCTGCTTACTGAAACAATCGACGACTTAAATATTCGCGAGAAGCGCGACAACAAACCGCGCTTTAGCATCAGCTTTATTCGCAAACACCCAGGGCTGTTTATCGGCATGTATGTTGCCTGGTTTGCCACGCTGGCGGTGATGCTACAGTCAGAAACGTTAGTCGATTCAGTATGGCTGCTGGTGGTACTGTTCGTTGTACTCAACGGCTTTTTCTTTTTCGACGTTGCGCCACGGTACCGCTTTGAAGATATCGACGTTCTGGATTTTAGAGTTTGCTATAACGGAGAATGGTACAACACGCGCTTTGTCCCCTCCTCGCTCATCGATACTATCCTGCACTCACCGTCCGTGGATAGCGAACATAAAGCACAGCTGCAAAAGATGATATCGCGCAAAGGCGAACTCTCGTTTTACGATGTCTTTACGCTTACCCGCGCCCAGACCACCCAGTAACGGTATCTCAGCGCAGATAAAAAAAGTGCGTTCCTGCCCAGGCAACGCACTTTAATCCCTGAAATGCTGGCAAAGAAACTAACGTCTCTTTTTACGCCCCTGTACTGCTTTAAAGCGCGGATTCGTTTTGCAGATAACGTACAAACGCCCTTTGCGTTTTACTATCTGGCAGTCAGGATGGCGCTGTTTTGCGCTGCGAAGTGAATTGAGTACCTGCATTTTAACCCCGCTTAACGCCAATAAAATGACCAAAACGTTTTTGGAAACGTGCTGCACTACCTTCATTATCAAAGGTTTTTTGTTTCCCGGTATAATACGGATGCGATTTAGAAGAGATATCGAGGGTCACGTACGGGTACATTTCCCCCTCAAACTCAATTTCACGCTCAGTCTTAATGGTCGAACCGACCTTAAAGAATTCATTGGCACTGGTATCGTGAAACACCACGGTACGGTAAAAAGGATGAATATCCGGTTTCATGGCAACCTCGATTTGTTACGTTATAACATAACCGACAAAATACACCACTCTTGTACAAACCACAACCTGATTTACGCTACAGGGAGTTAAACGGGATGATAAGTGGCCGTAAATATATGATGTCAATCGAATAGCTTTTCGGGGTTTCAGATATACTTTCCCTACGCTGTGTAAATAAGGATATCACTGTGACAACACGACATCTGATAAGCCTGGTGACTGGGGTACTGTTCCTTTCCATCCTCGCGCCTGTAGGTTTAAGCCTGTGGCTGGCACATCGTCAGGTCGAAACGAAATTTATCGATGAACTCGACATGTTCTCAACACGAGTCGCATTACGTACGGAACGCGTAGGCGAGCAGGCGAAAAAAGCATTACGCCATATTGAAGCATTTCAGGGGGTGCCTTGTAGTGATGAGCATCTGCTGGAAATGCGTCGTTTGTCATATAGCTATCGCTATATTCAGGAAGTGCTGTACCTCAAAGATAACGTTCCGCAATGCTCATCCCTGGAAAAAAGAAGCCAGGCAGACGCATTTCCACCCGCAATGAAAGTCACTCCTGATGGATATCGCGCATGGCTTACCACGCAAAATGATTTGGGCATCAAGCGCTTTATGGCAGCATTAGGGAGCGAACATTATATTGTGATGGTCGATCCGGGTTCTTTCATTGACGTCATCCCGTTTGGCTCATGGCCGATTGAAGTGACTATTATTGGCACCATGCGCAACGTCGTGGTTGCCAGTAGCGCCGATCTGCCATCGGACGTTTTGCAGCATATACAGCAAGAACGATCTATTACTCATTTTAACAAAGATGGCAGCATTTATAACGCCCGCCCCTTTCCTGAGTTGGGCATCACGATCGTAACCTGGGCGTCCACCCTGCCATTGCAAAAAACCTGGCACCGGCAGGCTCTGATCTGGCTCCCGGCAGGCATTCTTATCGGCTTGCTCACCGCCGCCTTTGTTTTGCGTATTTTGCGCCGCTTACAGTCGCCCCATCATCAGTTGCAGGACGCTATCCAGCATCGGGACATCAAAGTCCACTATCAACCAATTATCTCGCTCAAAACGGGGAAAGTGGTTGGGGCGGAGGCGCTGGCTCGCTGGCAGCAGGCCGATGGGAGTTATCTGTCACCTGAAATTTTCGTCGCGCTGGCGCATGAAACCGGGCTGACAGAGTCCCTCACTCGGTTGATTATTGAAAGCGTATTTGAAGATTTAGGCAAATGGCTGCGTCAGCATCCTGAGCAGCATATATCCATCAACCTTGAGTCAGCCGATCTGTCCTCCGAAACGCTTCCTGCCCTGTTAAGCAAGAAGGTGAACCACTGGCAACTTAAGCCTGCGCAAATCGCGCTGGAGCTAACTGAACGCGAATTTGCTGACCCAAAAAACAGCGCGCCGTTTATTGCCAAATACCGTCAGGCGGGTCATTCAATCTATATTGATGACTTTGGTACCGGCTATTCCAGCCTGAGTTATTTGCAGGATCTGGATGTAGACATTCTGAAGATAGACAAATCGTTCGTCGATGCACTGGAGTACAACAACGTCACGCCACATATCATCGAGATAGCAAAAGCGTTGAAACTTGAGATGGTGGCGGAAGGTATCGAAACCGAGAATCAGGAAACCTGGCTACGCAAGCACGGAGTGCAGTACGGTCAGGGCTGGCTTTACAGCAAGGCGCTGCCGAAAACGGAATTTATACTGTGGGCAGAAAAACGGCTTTAATATGGCTGTTGATGTTGAGATGGCTGGCGGCACGCCGCACAGCCAGTCACATCACTCTTCCATAATGGGCGCAAATCCACCGTAGATCATTCGCTTGCCATCAAATGGCATAGATTCACCGAATTCCTTCATACGGGGATCGGACATCATCTTCTGATTCGCCGCGTCGCGGACCTCTTTGGAAGGGTATTCAATCCAGCTGAATACCACTTCTTCATGATCCTGCGCTTTCACAGCCATGCGAAAATCGGTCAATTTGCCGTCGGGGACATCATCTGCCCAGCACTCCACCACGCGCAATGCACCGAACTCCTTGAAAAGCGGAGCTGCTTTTGCCGCCATCGCAATGTACGCCTCCTTGTTTTCAGCGGGTACGGCAACCACAAAGCCATCAACATACTTCATGAGAAAAACCTCCGAAGTGTACTGCGCGGCAAGCCGATTCCGGCCGCGTCAGTCGAGGTTAAGTTTAGTCGCCAGCAGGCGATCGCGCCCCAGGCGTATTCTTGATGCGAATACGTGCCTGCGGCTGATGGCGAAACCACGGCAAGCAAAGCTGAATGAGCGGTCCGATAGCCAAGGCATACAGCACCGTACCAACCCCCACGGTTCCTCCCAGCAACCAACCGATAAGCAGCACCGACACTTCAATTGCGGTTCGAATTCGTCGTACTGGCCAGCCGGTACGTGCGTGGATACCGGTCATCAGACCATCACGCGGACCGGCGCCAAAACCGGCACCAATGTACAGGCTGGTTGCTAACGCATTCAAGATCACCGCTGACACCAACAGCCCGCTGCGCGCCAGCAGGGATTCAAATCCCGGAATCACCAGCAGCGCGGCATCTGCCGCCAGCCCGATCATAATCACGTTGCTCAACGTGCCAAACCCTGGACGCTGGCGCAGCGGTATCCACGCCAGCAGTACCAACACACCCACGGCAATAATCACCACGCCGATATTCATCGACAATAAATTGGCCACGCCCAGGTGAAACACGTTCCACGGATCGGCCCCTAAATCGGCACGGACAAACATCGCCGTCGACACACCGTACAGCGTCAGCCCGATAAACAGCTGAAGTAAACGACGCAGCATGCTTTTCCCCTCTCACTCTCAGATAACTTTCATCATCACCGCAATTGGCACTATGATTAATGTCCAGTTTTCAAAAAGTGGACTGCTATGTCATCACGCCGTTACGGAAGCCAGTCTTTGCAGCGCCTGCTCGGACACTGGCAGGAAAACCCCTCACGAACGCCCATCTGGCGACAACTGGCAGAAGCGTTACGTCTGCTGATCCTTGATGGTCGACTGGCGCTGGATAGTCGCTTACCCGGCGAACGCGAGCTCGCTGCCGTTCTGCAAGTGAGCCG
Source organism: Citrobacter sp. ABFQG (assembly GCF_004322975.1). Lineage (NCBI taxonomy): Bacteria > Pseudomonadati > Pseudomonadota > Gammaproteobacteria > Enterobacterales > Enterobacteriaceae > Citrobacter > Citrobacter sp. ABFQG. Next base: position 1,947,417 of record NZ_CP036435.1, on the reverse strand, counting down.
AACCACCGTCGCCAGCGCCATGGCGCAACTGCGTGAAGAGGGATATCTGGAAAGCCGTCATGGGAGCGGCTCACGGGTGATCCTGCCGGAACACATTCGTCATGTGCCTACACGAACCAGTACCGGTACAGCGCTGGATTTGTCCACGGCGGCGCTGAGTGCCGGTCCCGAAATTCACCATGCTTACCAACAAGCGCTGTTTGCGATGCCGCAGCATTTGCTGAGTTCCGGGTATCTACCACAGGGACTGGCGGTTTTGCGTGAATCCATCGCCCGGCATTATTGCGAACGCGGACTCCCGACGCAGCCCGATGAGATTATGGTCGTGAACGGCGCGGTCAGTGGCCTGGCACTGATCCTGCGTTTACTCACCGGCCCTGGCGATCGCGTGGTGGTCGATCATCCCACGTATCCGCTGGCGATTGCCGCGATTCAAGGTGCATCATGTCGTCCCGTCGGTGTGTCGCTGCCCGAACACGGTTGGGATACGGCAGGTCTGGTCGCCACCATCGCGCAAACCGCACCGAGAATGGCCTATCTGATGCCGGACTTTCACAATCCGACCGGGCGTTGCATGGACGCTGCAACTCGCCAGGTCGTGGCAGATATTGCTGAAAGGACCCGCACCACATTGGTGATTGATGAGACCATGGTGAACCTGTGGTATGACGCCCCGCCACCACCGCCGCTTGCCGCATTCAACCGCAATGCACCGATCATCCTGCTGGGATCTGCCGGGAAAAGCTTTTGGGGAGGATTGCGTCTGGGCTGGATTCGGGCGTCGGCGCGAACCATCGCGGCGCTGGTACAAACTCGCGACACCTTCGATTTAGGCTCCCCGGTGCTTGAACAACTCGCCACCAGTTGGCTGCTGGATAATGCCGCCGACTTTCTTCCTGACAGAAGACGGCTACTCACATCGCAGCGAGATCTGTGCTCGGACCTGATGAATGCACATTTCCCGGAGTGGCAGTTTACCCAGCCACAGGGAGGACTCTCTTTTTGGGTTGAACTGCCCGATACGCTGGCAACGCTATTAGCTACGCGCGCCGAAATCGCAGGCATTCAGTTGGGAACCGGTACGCGTTTCGGTCTTGATGGTGCATTTGACCGCTTTTTGCGTATGCCCTTCACATTACCGGATGACACAACGCGTGCCGCCTTCCGGGTGTTGCAACCCATTTGGGATAACCTGCGTTTGCAGGCCAGCAGCGGGAAAATACGTAAAATAATCTAAACGACGAGTCAAAGGACTCGTCCTTGAATGCCGTGATGGACGAGGATGTCCCGGCAATATTAACGCTGAGGAGGAACCGGAAACCCCTTCAGAGAAATCACGAAATTCTCACCGTCTTTCTTAATTTTTGCCCCGGCATCACACCAGTCGGAGGCAATACGGAAGAACTCATCGCTGCCGACATTCCAGCTCAGACGAACATGTTTCACATAACCGGAACGCAGCATTTCACAGGCTTCACCATAATTACAGGCGGTTGAGAGCGGTTGTTGTTTCATTTTTTCTTCTTCAGTAGTCTTCGCAATGCTTTGATTTCTTTAGGAGTCAGTGCTTCAACCACGGATTCTTCCGTATGCTGGCTATCGATATCCTCAGCGGAGACTCCCGCCTCTTCAACGGCGGAAAACGCGATCAGCAGTAGTTTTTCCGTCGCGATACTTAAATTTTCACTATGCACTTCAGCGTAATGGCGAAGCTTTTCTTTTAGCGCCTCATCAATTTTGACATTCAATACAGCGGTCGACATCGTAGAAAATCCTTGTGGTCAGCCAAAACACACCGAATGTAAGACCCCTGTCGTTACAGTGCGATGGCGGCGGCAAAAGCATCAAATAACATCCCCGAAACACATTGACAGCATTTGATGACATTAAAATGACAATACGATGACAAAGAAAAGAAGATAAGCAGAAGGAAAATTGCCGGACGGCAGAATTGGGTGGGGGCCCTGCCAGCTACATCCCGGCACACACGTCATCTGCCTTGGCTGCTTCCTTCCGGACCTGACCTGGTAAACAGAGTAGTGTTGCGGGAGAACCAACAGAGCCCCCATTGAGAGCGTTGTTAACCAACGCGCAGGCGCATTATCACTGCTGCACCCTGTAATTGCAACCCATCCAGCATCGGATGCTGTTTTCTTGTGCAATGCGGCTTCACTCCTTCGCCGTTCAGCATTATGCTGGAGGATTAGCGCAGGAATAAATGATGGATATACAAGACACTTTCCCCCAACGCGTCTGGCAAATCGTCGCGTCAATCCCCGAAGGTTTCGTCACCACCTATGGCGATGTTGCCAGGCTTGCCGGTTCGCCGCGTGCTGCGCGCCAGGTAGGCGGCGTGCTTAAGCGTCTCCCCGAAGGCAGCACTTTGCCCTGGCATCGGGTGGTTAATCGTCATGGTGCCATTTCGCTGACAGGCCCCGACCTGCAACGGCAGCGCCAGGCGTTGCTGGCTGAAGGAGTAGTGGTTTCAGGAAGCGGACAGATCGATTTACAGCGCTATCGCTGGGTGTACTAACCCTCTCTGGGCGGAGAGGGTTACGACTGCCTTAGTACTGTGTGGGAGCAGGGACGGCAGAAGACGGATTCACCTGGGTTGGTGACGTTGACGGCACCGTGGTGGCAGCCCCACCGCTCGCCTGAACCGGTACTGCCGTTTGCTGTACAGGGACCAGCGTCAGGTCAGCTTTTGTCCCCCCCTGATTGATGACCGTCTGCACGGTATCAGTAATGAAGACCAGTTTGTCATTAACCGTAATTGCCGCACTTAGCAGAATACGGGCGTTAGGTTGAATATCAGCCGGGTTAAACGGTAATACGAAGCTGAATGGCGCCTGTTTACCCTCAGTACGGACCGCTTTTTGCGACAGCACTTTTGACGGTGCATCGGCCAGTGAAGCATCTGACAGCGTTACGGTCAGCACCGCATCAGGTGGCAAGGCCACTTTCTGGCGGATCCATACTGTACCGGAGACATTAGGCTGCTGAATTTTAGACTGTGTGTCAGCAATTGACGTATTAGGGCTTGGCGCAGGTGTCTGAATATCCGCGCTTTTATCGGCGCAGGCTGCCAGAGCGACCGCAACCGCTAAACCACTTACCATGTGCACGAGTTTCATTAAATTCTCCTTTTCATCTATGCACCAGCGAGAACTTTCCTCGCCAGAAGAGTGGTTAACAAAAACATAACGTGACTAAGTGTGGCACAAGATAGCTGTTTTTGCCTGTAATAGGCCTTTAATTCAGACAATTGCACCCATCGGACCACTTTCAAAATTGCGTTATACTCTGCCTACCTCGCTGCGAGAACGATATAACCTGGAGAGCACGTATGAGTCTGGCGCTGAAAAATTTGCTGACATTGTTAAATCTGGAAAAAATTGAAGAAGGACTCTTTCGGGGCCAAAGTGAAGACTTAGGGTTACGTCAGGTTTTTGGGGGACAGGTTGTCGGTCAGGCGCTATATGCCGCAAAGGAAACCGTACCAGAAGAGCGTCTGGTCCACTCCTTTCACAGCTACTTTTTACGCCCCGGCGATAGCCAAAAGCCCATCATCTATGATGTAGAAGTCCTGCGTGATGGTAACAGCTTCAGCGCGCGCCGCGTTGCCGCAATCCAGAATGGTAAACCTATTTTTTACATGACAGCCTCTTTCCAGGCGCCGGAAGACGGATTTGAACATCAGAAAACCATGCCGGATGCGCCGAGTCCCGATGAGCTTAAATCAGAAACAGAAATTGCCCGCTCAGTGGCGCATTTGCTGCCGCCGCTGTTGAAAGAAAAATTTATCAACGATCGTCCATTGGAAGTGCGTCCGGTTGAATTTCATAACCCCTTAAAAGGTCACGTCGCACCTCCGGCGCGCCAGGTTTGGATCCGCGCAAACGGCGAGCTGCAGGACGATCTGCGCGTCCATCAATATCTGCTGGGTTATGCTTCAGACCTGAACTTCCTGCCTGTTGCGCTGCAGCCGTACGGAATTGGTTTCCTGGAAAAAGGGATTCAGATCGCCACCATTGACCACTCCATGTGGTTCCATCGTCCGTTCAATATCAATGAGTGGTTGTTGTATAACGTCGAGAGTACTTCGGCCTCCGGTGCCCGGGGTTTTGTACGCGGGGAGTTTTATACGCAGGACGGCGTGCTGGTCGCCTCTACCGTGCAGGAAGGGGTAATGCGTAATCGTAATTGAGAATTACCGGATGGCGGCGCAAAAGCGTTGCCATCCGGCAGATTGAAACATCAAGCGTTGTAAGCGTTCTCGCCGTGGCTGTTCACATCCAGACCTTCGCGTTCCTGCTCTTCCGGTACACGCAGACCCACCGTCATATCCGCCAGCTTATAGCCAATGAAAGCCACCACACCGGACCAGACGATGGTAATCGCCACGCTTTCCAGTTGCACCAGCAGCTGATGCCCCATGGTCACGCCCTCGGCAAAGCCCACGCCGCCCAGAGAGCTGGCAGCGAACACCCCGGTCAGGATGCAGCCGACAATGCCGCACACGCCGTGCACGCCAAACACATCACACGGATCGTCCACGCGCAGAATACGCTTCAGGATGGTCACACCCCACAGGCCAGCCAGTCCCGCAACGACACCAATAATCAACGCGCCGCCGACACCAATATAGCCACATGCCGGTGTTACCCCCACCAGACCCGCAATAGCGCCAGAACACGCGCCCAGCAGAGACGGTTTGCCACGCAGCGCCCATTCACCGAAGATCCATCCGAGGATGGCTGCGGCGGTGGCGACCACGGTATTGACGAAGGCCAGTGCGGCAATCTCATTCGCCGTTCCCGCTGAACCGGCGTTAAAGCCAAACCAACCAATATAGAGAATAGCGGTACCGGTGAAGACCATCGGCAGGTTATGCGGTTTAAAGGCTTCTTTGCCAAAACCGACGCGTTTGCCAATCAGATACGCACCAACCAGACCGGCAATCGCCGCGTTGATATGCACGACTGTTCCGCCGGCAAAATCCAACGCACCGTGGGAAGCCAGCAAGCCGCCGCCCCAGACCATATGGGCAATGGGGATGTACGACAACGTTAACCATACCACTACAAAAATCAGCACCGCAGAGAAGCGAATACGTTCAGCCAGCGCCCCAACAATCAGCCCAACGGTGATGCAGGCGAAAGAACCCTGAAAAGCAACGTGAATGTACTGGTAGAAGCTCCCCGTGACCGCCGTCAGCGCGATGTTCTTCAGCAATACCCAGTTGAAGTTGCCGAAGAAATTATTCCCTTCGCCAAAGGCCAGTGAGTAGCCATAAACCACCCATAGAATACAAACCAGAGCGAATGTCACCGTCACCTGAGTCAGCATCGACAGCACGTTCTTACCGCGAATCAAACCGCCGTAGAACAACGCAATGCCAGGGATAGTCATAAACAGCACCAGCGCGGTACAGATCATCATAAAAGCGTTATCTGCTTTATCCGCAACCGCCGGTGCCGCCATTGCCAGTCCCGGCAGTAGCGCCAGTGAAGCAATACCTGTTTTCATCGTTGCTATCTTCATTTTTTGGTTTCCTATCACTGTGTGCCAGAAGTTACAGTGCGGCTTCGTCGGCTTCGCCGGTACGAATACGAATCACACGTTGCAGCTCGGCGACGAAGATTTTGCCGTCGCCAATTTTTCCGGTGTATGCCGCTTTACTGATGACATCAATCACGCCATCCAGTTGGTCGTCGGCAATCGCCACATCAATCTTCACCTTTGGCAGAAAATTGACGCTATATTCAGCCCCACGGTACAGCTCAGCATGACCTTTCTGTCGGCCAAAGCCCTTCACTTCGGTGACGGTCAGCCCCTGAATACCAATAGACGACAGTGCTTCACGGACGTCTTCCAGTTTGAACGGTTTGATTACCACGGTAACCAGCTTCATAGATCCCCTCCAGTCAGAATTCAGTAGTGGCTGCAGATACACGAGAGGAATATTGCAAGGGGTGTGCCAGGAATGAAAAACGCGGAATAATTCAGGCTTGCAGGGTATTGCTGGGGGAGAAAAAGAAAAAACGCACTATGACGGTGCATAGTGCGTTACATTTTTGCACCAGATTGTTGATTGCCGGATGGCGGCGTAAACGCCTTATCCGGCCTACAAAACCGCGTTGACCGTAGGCGTGATAAGCGCAGCGCCATCAGGCGATAACCGAATCCTCATGTGCGCTGGCCGCCAGCTCTTCACCCGCCAGTTGCAGCTGATACATCTGCCAGTAACGGCCTTGCGCCGCCAGTAGTTGCTGGTGCGTACCACGCTCAACCGCCTGCCCGCGATGCAGCACCAGAATGGTATCCGCATCGACAATCGTCGATAACCGATGTGCAATCACTACCAACGTGGTGTGTTCACGTACCGCCGCCAGCGCGTGCTGAATGGCCTGTTCAGTACCGGAATCAATACTGGCAGTGGCTTCATCGAGGATCAGTACCTGCGGCGTTTCCACCAATACCCGCGCCAGCGCCAGCAGCTGTTTCTGCCCAACGGAGAGATTATTGCCCTGCTCGCCCAGCCGGGTATGGATCCCCTCGCTCAGCCCCCGCGCCAGTGCTGCCAGTTGCACAGTCTCCAGAGCCTGCCATACCCGCTCTTCTGAGATATCACGACCCAGCGTGACGTTTGCCAGGAAGGTATCCGCCATCACCACCGGATCCTGCTGCACCATCGCGATGCCCTGACGTAACGCACTGTGGCTCAGAGAAGACAGCGGACGTCCGTCAAGGCGGATTTCGCCCTGCGTCAACGGGTAGTAACCCATCAGCAGACTGGCCAGCGTACTTTTGCCGCTACCGGTGTGTCCGACCAAGGCTACAAAGCTGCGCGAAGGCACGGACAGACTGATATTTTGCAGCACCAGATTGTCGTCACGATAGGCAAATGAAACGTTATCCACCTCAATGTCTCCGCTTTTGAGCGGGCGATCGTCTTCACCATAGCGCTGACGAGGCCCGTCCATCAGTTCGAACACTCGCTCACCGGCGACAACCGCCTGCTGCAGCATGGATTGCTGGGTGGTCAGCTCGATCAGCGGTTCGTTCAAACGGCCGAGGTAGCTGATAAACGCGTACAGCACGCCAACCTCAATGGAGCTGCCAGAGGTAAAGCTGAACAACATCAGCAAACCGCAGAGGATCAGCGCCGAGAAAAGGCTCAGCAGCGGGCGCAGCAAAAAGCCATCCAGTCGCAGGGTTTGCATACGCGCCATATAGTGCGAGCGGCTGGCCTCCCCCATTCTCTCGCCAAATCGCGCCTGCTGGCGGAACTGCTGGATAACGCTCATGCCGTTGATGACTTCGTTAAAGCCATCGTTAATATCCGCCAGATAAGCGCGCACCCGACGCACAATCGGGGTGCTGTAGCGTTGATAAATCACCATCACCACCATCACCGCCGGGAAAATGGCCATCGCCACCAGCGCCATACGCCACTCGAGGCTGAACATCGCCACCAGCATGGCACCGATTAAGGCCGCGCTGCGCAGAACCGTTGCGACCACCGTCACGTACAGGTCGCGAATAACTTCGGTGTCATTGGTCACACGTGAGATAAGCTGCCCGACGGGCTGAGTATCAAAGGCGCTGAGCGGCTGGCGCAGCGCAGCGTCCATTACGTCAGTGCGTAACTGTTGTACGACGCCAACCGCCGCCTGGTTAAACAACAACGACTGCGCGTAATGCAGGCCTGCCGCCAGCAGTTGCAGACCGACATAGGCCGCAACCAGCCCGACAACCATCGCCAACGGCAGATTGTTCTTCGCCACCATGTTATCGATAAAATAGCTAATCAACAGCGGACCGCTGACTTCCGCCGCAGCCGCCACCCACAGCATAACTACCGCAATCACCAACTGTTTTCGCCATGGTGAACCATACGCCAGCAATCTTTTCAGGGTCGGCCATAGTTGCCCAAAACTACGCATTAGCCGCCTCCTCGTTTATTTCTGGCGCATCAGACAGTGCCGCTTCCAGTTGCTGATAGCGGTACATATCGCGATACCAGCCGGGCTGTTGCACTAAAGATTCATGCTCACCGCGCTGGGCAATATGCCCATGCTGCATCACGATAATCTCGTTGGCTTCCGTCAGAGCCGATAAACGGTGGGCGCTGATAATCACGGTTCTGCCTTCGCCCCACTGACGCAGGTTATGCAGGATCTGATGCTCGGTACGACCATCTACCGCCGATAACGCATCATCCAGAATCAGGATTTCAGCATTCAGCAGTAGCGCTCGGGCGATAGAAATACGCTGTTTTTGTCCACCAGACAGCATCACCCCACGTTCGCCCACTTCGGTGTCATAGCCCTGAGGAAGACGTAGAATATCTTCATGAACGCTGGCAAGGCGCGCCACATGCTCGATCTCTGCCTGGGTGGCCTGCGGGCGTCCTAAGGCGATGTTATTGCCGACCGTATCCGAGAACAAGAAAGGTGTCTGGCTGACCACTGCCAGACGGCTACGCCAGCTATCCAGCTGCAAGCGCGTTAACGGGATATCATGAAAGCGCACATCGCCCTCGGTGATATCAAAATGACGTTGGATCAGCGACAGCACCGTACTTTTCCCCGCGCCGGTTGGGCCACAGATGCCCAGCATCTGCCCTGGTTTAAGCCGAAAATTCACATTTTCCAGCGCCGGGTGGGTGGTTTGTGGGTAACAAAATTCGCGAATCGCCACCGCCAGCTCGCCGCGTCCTTCCGGCACCAGTTCAGTACCGTCATCCACTACCGGCGCTTCTGCCAGCATGGCGCGAATTCGGCTATACGCGGCGCTGCCACGCTCGACGATGTTAAACATCCATGCCAGCGCCAGCATCGGCCAAATCATCAGACCGAGATACATCATAAAGCTGGTGAGCTGGCCGAGCGTCAGCGAACCGTGCACCACCATCCAGCTTCCCCCGGCAATCGCCAGCAGGTTAGCCATCCCAATGGCGATATAAATCGTGGGATCAAAGCGAGCGTCAATGCGCGCCACGCGCAGGTTTTTCTTACCTGTATCTTCAGCATCAGCGGCAAATAATGCCGACTGCCGATCCTCCAGACCAAAGGCCTTGATCATACGAATACTGGTCAGGCTTTCCTGAGTACGATCGTTGAGGCTGGAAAACGCCGCCTGCGCCAGCTTAAAGCGGTTATGGAGTCGATCACCGTAACGTTTGATCATTATCGCCATCACCGGCATCGGCAGCAGCGCAATCAACGTTAGTTGCCAGCTTATCTGCGTTGACATCACGATCAGCACCGCACATCCCATGACCAGCGAATCTACAAGCGTCAGTACGCCTTCCCCGGCGGCGAATACCACGCGGTCAACATCGTTAGTTGCACGCGCCATCAGATCGCCCGTGCGGTGACGCAGATAAAACTCTGGATGCTGACGACTCAACTGACGGTAATAATCTTCCCGCAGCTCAACTGCCAGTTGGTAGGATGCGCCAAACAGCAGCACGCGCCAGACATAGCGCAGTAAATAAACTACCACGGCGATCAGAGCAATGGTTCCCACCCACATCAGCAGCCGCTCGGTGGTGAAGCGTTGTGTCGTTACGCCATCCACAATGATCCCCACCACTTTCGGCGGAATAAGCTGAAGGATAGCGATGATGATAAGCAGGGCCACCGCCCCGAGGTAGCGACGCCACTCCCGGCGGAAGTACCAGCTTAATTGAGCAAATAATCGCACGCGTTATGTCCTGACAAAATTTCCGGCAATAAGCGCCGGGAGAATTATTCAATAGGGAGAGCAGTTGTGTATTTAATCTGTTCCATAGCAAAGCTGGAGGTGACGTCAGACAGGCCCGGTACGCTGTTCACCAGGCGCTTATAAAATTCATCGTAGCTTTTCATATCAGCGACCTGCACTCGCATCAGGTAATCATACTCCCCTGCCATACGCCAGAACCCCAGAACCTCGGGCATTCCGGTCACTTCAGTGACAAAGCGGCAATACCATTCGCTGCTGTGATGCTGAGTTTTGATCAGCACAAACGCGGTTAAGCCCAGCCCCAGTTTTTCCGGATCCAGCAAGGCGACTCTGCCCAGCAGAACACCGTCATCCTCGAGCCGTTTGAGGCGTTTCCAACAGGGAGTGGTAGTCAGATTAACGGCATCTGCTAACGCCTGCAAAGAAAGGGTGCAGTCCTGTTGCAGTAAGCCAAGCAGCTTACGGTCAATTTTGTCTAGCATATCCACTCCACAGAGAAGAATTTTCTACTTACATTCTATTTTAAAGGCTAAATGGCAACAATTTTTTCCGTGCTTTTCGCTATTCTGGGCACAAAATGACAAACGGATATCTATTAATGATGAATAGCTCCTGGGTTAAAAACGCCATCAATGAAATCAACGCGGATTATCAGCGTTCTGCAGATACGCATCTCATTCGTCTGTCGCTACCGGCGTTTCCTGGCATTCAGATCTATTTAAAAGATGAGAGCACGCATCCGACCGGGAGCCTGAAGCATCGTCTGGCGCGCTCACTGTTTCTGTACGGATTGTGCAATGGCTGGATCAAAGAAGGCACCACCATCATTGAATCATCGTCCGGTTCAACGGCGGTATCTGAGGCTTATTTCGCTCGACTGTTAGGGCTGCCGTTTATTGCCGTCATGCCTTCCTGTACGGCGAAACGTAAAGTTGAACAGATTGAATTTTACGGCGGTCGCTGTCATTTCGTGCAAAGCGCCTGCGAAATCTACGCGGCCTCTGAACAATTGGCGCGTGAACTGAACGGTCATTACATGGACCAGTTCACTTATGCTGAGCGCGCCACCGACTGGCGTGGCAATAATAATATTGCCGACAGCATCTTTCGTCAGATGCAGTGCGAGCCCAATCCCGTTCCCCGCCATATCGTGATGAGCGCCGGCACCGGCGGCACCTCAGCAACCATTGGCCGCTATATCCGCTGTCAGGGCTACGATACTCGCCTGATGGTAGTGGATCCGGAGAATTCGGTTTTTCTGCCCTTCTGGCAGTATCGCGATGCGACATTGCGCAGCCCGGTAGGAAGCAAAATTGAAGGTATCGGGCGTCCGCGCGTAGAACCCTCTTTCATTCCTGATGTGGTCGATGAAATGCTGCGCGTGCCGGATGCCGCCAGCGTGGCTACCGCGCACTGGCTGGAAACGCAGTTGGGTCGTAAAGTCGGCGCCTCAACCGGCACCAACATGTGGGGAACGCTGCAACTTGCCGCGCGCATGCGCAATGCCGGAGAAACCGGTTCACTGGTGACGCTGCTCTGCGACAGCGGTGAACGCTATCTGGAAACCTACTACAACCCGCAATGGGTTGACGCACACATCGGTGATTTAACGCCGTGGAAAGCGGAACTTGCCCAGTTGCTGAATACACACTAAGCAGACAAAAAAAAGCCAGACGCGAAGTCTGGCTTGCTGGAAGGGATCTCTCATTCGGGGGAATAAGGTAGATGCGGATTGTCCAGCCAATGCGTCAAAAAGTGTGACACCGCCTGATTACGGCAATGTCCAATCACCGATAAATGAGGCAGTTCAGCCATCAGTTGCGGCATTGCGTTACCCATAATCAGGCCGCGCCCAACGCTGCCTAACATTTCGCGATCGTTCATAGCATCGCCAAACGCCATACACTCGGACATTGAATATCCTAAGTGGTCACTCAATACCGCCAGCGCGGATCCTTTGTTACAGCCCAGCGGTAGTACCTCAAGGCAATCAACCGCGGAGAAACAGAGATTCGCCTGTTCTCCCAGCGCTTCATTCAGTTGAATGCGCAACTGGATCAGAGACTCATGATCGCCGCAGAAACAGATCTTCGTTACCTGATGAGCCGGAATACGTTTCACATCGACGATCTGGTAGCGAAATCCGCTATACACATGCGCCTGTAGCAGCGAGGGGATCTCTTGTCCGGTAAACCAACCGTTGTCATTAAAGACATGCATGCTGGCGGTGGTATCCCATTTCTGATGTAACACGATATCCGCAACATTCGGATCCAGATCCTGACGGTGCAACACATCGCCCTCAAGAGAGTGAATGCGCGTGCCGTTACCGGTGATCAAAAAGGCGTCCAATGAAATAGAACCCAAAATGTGGCGCATTTCCAGCACATGGCGGCCAGTGGCAAATGTCAGGGTGATATCGCGTTCACGCAGGCGCGCCAGCGTTGAAAGCGTTTCGTCACCTAAATGGTGATTCGGCATCAAAAGGGTGCCATCCATATCAAATGCAGCCAGACGAGCCATTTCTTTCTCCACACTGTGACGCGGTTAACTTGTGATTCAGTATCACCTGAGATATACGGAAGTAATAGTGAATAGATAAAATGAATTGTTCCGGGTTTATATGAGATTGTTGAATCGCCTGAACCAGTACCAACGCCTGTGGCAGCCTTCGAACGGCGAACCGCAGTCGGTGACCGTCGGGGAACTGGCCGAACGCTGTTTTTGCAGTGAGCGCCACGTGCGTACCCTGCTGAAGCAAGCGCAGGATGCTGGCTGGCTGGAGTGGCACGCCCAGTCTGGGCGTGGGAAACGCGGGCAATTACGCTTTTTGGTGACGCCGGATTCCCTACGCAACACCATGATGGAACAGGCGCTGCAAAAGGGAGAACAGCTTAGCGCGCTGGAACTGGCTCAGTTAGCACCGGGAGAATTAAGAACGTTGCTACAGCCGTTTATGGGCGGCCAATGGCAAAACGACACGCCAACCCTGCGTATCCCCTATTACCGCCCGCTTGACCCTTTGCACCCTGGATTTCTCCCCGGTCGCGCGGAGCAACACCTTGCTGGACAAGTTTTCTCTGGCCTGACCCGATTTGACAGCACTACGCAACGTCCCTGTGGAGACTTAGCCCACCACTGGAATATCTCCGCTGACGGCCTGCGCTGGGATTTCTATATTCGTTCCACCCTGCATTGGCATAACGGCGATACGGTAAGCAGCACACAGCTACATCAACAGTTGCTGAAGCTGTTAGAGTTACCTGCGCTGAATAAGCTGTTTATCAGCGTAAAGCGCATTGAAGTGACGCATCCCCAGTGTCTGACCTTTATTCTGCATCGTCCCGACTTCTGGCTGGCGCACCGTCTGGCGAGCTACAGCAGTCACCTGGCGCATCCTGAGCACCCGTTTGTGGGTACCGGCCCGTTCCGGTTGACACTGTTTACTCCTGAGCTGGTGCGTATCGAGAGTCACGATCACTACCACCTCAGTCATCCGCTGCTAAAAGCCATTGAATACTGGATAACCCCGCAGCTCTTCTCCCAGGATTTGGGCACCAGCTGCCGCCATCCGGTGCAAATTGCGATTGGTAAACCCGAAGAGTTACCTATGCTAAGCCAGGTAAGCAGCGGGATCAGCCTTGGTTTTTGCTATCTCACACTCAGAAAAAGCGCGCGCCTGAATACGCAGCAGGCTCGTCGACTGGTCGATATTATCCACCGTTCTTCCCTGCTACAAACGCTTGAAGTGGATGAAAATCTGATCACGCCAAGCAATGCACTGCTGCCCGGATGGAGTATCCCGCAATGGGATGAACTCGACGAGGTGGCATTACCGGAAAAGCTGACGCTGGCTTATCATCTACCGGTAGAACTTCACGCTATGGCTGAACAGCTTTGCCATGCGTTGGCTCTGCTCGGCTGTGAATTAACGCTTATTTTTCATAATGCTAAAAACTGGGATGGCAATCATCCCCTAGCCCAGGCCGACCTGATGATGGGCGACAGGCTGATTGGTGAAGCACCTGAATATACTCTCGAACAGTGGTTGCGCTGCGATCAGCTCTGGTCACATGTATTGAATGCACCAGCATACACACATTTGCAAACGACCCTGGATGCCCTACAAATCCAGGCCGATGAGGACGATCGCCACGCGGCTTTACAACAAGTTTTCGCCACGCTAATGCATGACGCTACCCTGACGCCTCTGTTCAATTATCACTATCGCATCAGCGCGCCACCAGGGGTGAACGGCGTACGCCTGAATCCTCGTGGCTGGTTTGAGTTTACCGAAGCCTGGCTGCCACCTCCTTCAGCGTGAAGAAGCTGGTCGGCGACACGCCCAGGCGCTACCATAAGGGCTTCGTTATTTTGTCAGGAAAAGCCATGAAACGTGCCGTTGTTGTATTCAGTGGAGGTCAGGACTCCACGACTTGTCTGGCGCAAGCGCTGCATCAGTATGATGAAGTGCACTGCGTGACCTTTGATTATGGTCAGCGCCATCGCGCTGAGATTGATGTCGCACGTGACCTGGCCTTAAAACTTGGCGCACGCGCGCACAAAGTGCTTGATGTCACGCTGCTCAGTGAACTGGCTGTCAGCAGCCTGACCCGCGATAATATTCCGGTACCCGATTACGAACCGGATGCGAACGGCATTCCCAATACCTTTGTGCCAGGACGCAATATTCTGTTCTTAACGCTGGCAGCAATTTACGCGTACCAGGTGCAGGCAGAGGCAGTCATTACCGGCGTTTGTGAAACGGATTTCTCTGGATACCCGGACTGTCGCGATGAGTTCGTCAAAGCCCTGAACCATGCCGTAAGCCTGGGGATGGCGAAAGATATTCGCTTTGAAACCCCACTGATGTGGATCGATAAAGCCGAAACCTGGGCGCTGGCTGATTACTGGGGCAAGCTGGACCTGGTACGCGAAGAAACACTAACCTGCTATAACGGCATCAAAGGTGACGGTTGCGGTCACTGTGCGGCGTGTAATCTGCGTGCCAACGGCCTGAACCATTATCTGGCGGATAAACCGGGAGTGATGGCGGCAATGAAGCAGAAAACCGGACTGAAATAATTGAGCGAATAGTGCCGGATGGCGGCGTAAACGCCTTATCCGGCCTACCGACAGCATTCATCGTACACAATAACGCCCGTAGGCCTGATAAGCGAAGCGCCATCAGGCAACGTTGAGCTACTGCACCATCTGCTCCAGTTTTTCGCGTAACTCCCCTTCCAACGGCAGCGCTTTTTGCGTTTTCAAATCAATACAGACGAAGGTAATCAACGCGTCAGCCACTACCTGCCCTTCCGGCTCCAGGGTAATTGTCTGGTTTAACACCCCACTTTTGCCATTTAGCTGTTGCACCTGACTAGTGATGGTCAGCAGGTCGCTTAGCACCGCTGGACGACGGTAGTTAATATTTATATTCACGACCACAAAAGCGATGTTGTGTGCAGTCATCCATTGAAAGCTGTCGCTGTTTTCCAGACCATCCCAGCGGGCTTCTTCCAAAAACTCGAGATAGCGGGCGTTGTTGACGTGCTGATAGACATCAAGATGAAAACCACGGACTTTGATTTGTGTTTGCATAGCGCAGGAACCTTACGTTTTTATAAGAATATATTCAGGGTAGTGAGGCCATAACTGGTATGACCTCTCTAGTCTGGCAAATTTTCAGCGCTGTGCAAGTTATTAAAGTGTTAAAACTGCCAAATTACGCTCCACCAGCGAACTGCCCATACCCGGTACCTGCTTTAAATCCTCCACCGTTTTAAACGGTCCGTACTCCTCACGATAGCTCACAATCGCCTGCGCTTTCTTCAGACCTACGCCATTCATGACTCGCGCTAAATCCTCCGCTGAAGCGCTGTTGATGCTTACCCTGGTGCCTTCATCGTCGCTTGCTTTAGCGGGCAGTGTGGCTTTGCTTTGTGCCGCCCCTGAGTTTTCCGCTTTGGTTTGTGTCGCCTGGCTTTTGGCGACAGGCTCAGCCGCCAATGCAGTTTGGGCCATACCGGCGCAGGTCAATGAAAGAGTGATAAGCAGGGCTTTGATTCCATGTTTCATACTGTTTTCTCCTTGTTTGTTAACAGTGGAATCACGATAGCGAGGTGCAGAACGGCAGACAAATGGCAAATATCAGAAATGGAAAAGGCCGCGAAAGCGGCCTTTGGTAGATACAACTTTTTGCAATTTTTTGCGAACTGCCTCGGTTATTGCTGCTGTTCCAGCGCATCACCGATTTTAATTTTTGCGGCTTTACGCAGGTTGCTCATCAGCGCTTCGAAGACAATCTGCGCGTTGTTCTGAGTGATCCCCTGAACCATCGCTTTCTTCTGCGCTTCAGGCATAGAACCGGCTTTCACCTCGTCCAGCGCCAACAGAACAACGTTACCCTGCATGTCGTTCGCTACGCCGTAGCTCGGCTTGTCTTTCGCCGGCAGGCTCAGACCAAAGGCAGCCTGGCTCAACGGATCCTGACCCGTACGGCTCAGCGTTTTTGCCTCGCCAAAGCTCAGACCCGCAGCTTTCATCGCTTCATCGCCTTTACCGGCTTTCAGATCCGCCAGCAGTTTATCGGCATCAAGCTTCGCCTGCTGCTCTGCTTTATTGTGCTTAACGAGCGCAGTTACCTGCTCTTTCACTTCAGCCAGTGGCTTCACGGCTTCAGCTTTGTGCTCTGCAATACGCAGCACGAACGCGCGATCGCCATCCACGGTGATGATATCGGAGTTACTGCCAGGTGTACCGTTCTCGCCAACCAGACCACCATTGAAAATGATATCAGCGACTGGTTTGAAATTCAGTTCTTCCGGCAGGCTGTCACGGCTAAACCAGCCCGTTTCAACCGCTTTCATACCTGCTGCCTGCTCTGCACCCGCCAGAGATTCGTTATCGTTGCTGGCCGCATCGCTGACTTTCTGTTGCAGCGCATAGTAGGCATCCAGCGCTTTTTCCTGCTTCACTTTTGCCGCAATGTCGTCACGGGCTTCGCTCAGCGGTTTAACCTGTGCAGGCTGTACGTCGTCAAGACGCGCAACGAGGAAACCAACGGAAGACTTAATTACGCCAGACAGTTGGCCTTTTTCTTTCAGACCGGCATTTTTCAGCTCATCCGGGGTGGTGGAATCTTCCAGCCATCCCATATCGCCGCCTTTACGGGCAGAGATGATATCGGCAGATTTTTCTTTCGCCAGCGCAGCAAAGTCACCGCCTTTATTTAGCTCGTCCAGTACCGCTTTGGCTTCATCTTCAGTTTTGGTCTGAATGATGCTATAGCGGTTACGCTGCGGCTGAGTGAACTGATCCTGATGCTGGTCATAGTAAGACTGAATATCAGCATCGCTGGCCGTCTCCTGCATAGCAGCAGCATCCAGCTTGATATAGCTCACGCGGAACTGTTCCGGCGTCATAAAGTTGTTTTTATTCTGCTCGTAGTAGCTGGCAACTTCCTGCTCGGTAACAGACTGCTTCGCGGCCAGTGCGTTAACGTCAATCGTCGCCTCGCGCACGATCCGCTGCTGTGCGACCAGCGCCGCCAGTTCGTCCGTTTCGCCTTTCAGCATAAAGTCCGTACCGGCAACGCCGTTAATCAGCTGCTGGGTAGTAAGCTGATTACGTAATGCCTGAGCGTACTGGTCTGCGGTCATGCCCATCTGATTAACAATTGCGTTATAGCGGTTGTTATCAAATTTACCGTCGACCTGGAAAGCAGGCGTGGCAAAAATAGCCTGTTTAATCTGATCGTCGCTGATGTTGAGCTTAAGCTCGCGGGAATACTGATCCAGCAGCGCTTCGTCAACAAGACGATTCAGCACCTGCTGACGCAGCGTTTTCATGTAACCTTCGTTCGCGGCCAGCTCGGAGTATTGATCGCCCAGCTGTTGCTGCATGCGGTTACGTTCGCTGTTGAACGCATTCTCGAACTGCCCGCGGCTGATCTCCTGGCCATTCACTTTGGCGGCGAAGTTATTGCCCCCGCCAATCAGGTAACCACTCACGCCGGTCAAAATGAACGACACGATAATGATACCGAAAATAATCTTGAGCACGAGACTGTTAGCAGCCGTGCGTAAGCTGTCCATCATGGTGTAACCACACTCCGCTGTAGATGACTATACGCGTTATCTCTAAAGCCGCCTGCGCGTTGACACAACAACGGCGGCAAGGATTTTGAGTATATATGCTTCACGCAGCATAGCGTTTCCTGAACGCTGCGCACAAAGGCCTATTGTGACAAGAAACAGGGGTAATTGTCAGCCCACAACACGTAGAAAGTACCGGAATTACAAATAAAAAAGGCACATCAGTCGATGCGCCCTTGTACTTCGTCACATCCCCAAAGGGGAAATCACTTAGTTTACCGCGTCTTTCAGTGCTTTACCTGCACGGAAGCCCGGTACTTTAGCCGCGGCAATGGTGATCTCTTTACCTGTTTGCGGGTTGCGACCAGTACGGGCAGCACGCTCTTTAACGGCAAAAGTACCAAAACCTACCAGCGCTACGTCATCACCTTCTTTCAGAGATTCGGTAACAGAAGCAATAATTGCATCTAACGCACGTCCAGCCGCAGCTTTAGAGATATCAGCCCCTGCAGCAATTTTGTCGATCAGTTGAGATTTATTCACTCTTCTCTTCCTCTTTATAATTTATATCGCACCTGAATCCTTCAAAGTGCGACCGCGCAGCAGTTATATCAGGCCTGCCATGCCCTTACAACACCCGTTAATGATGGCAAGCCTAATCCGTCATCTAAATTAGCTATACAAAAAAAGGCTGGCAAGCCCGAAATGGCCTGCCAGCCCTGTTTTTATTAATGCTCTTTGCGCGAGGTCACTATTTTGCCGTCACAACCTGCATTCCAGAGGGTTCATTTTGCAACGCAAGAGCCAGAACTTCCTCAATGCGTTTCACCGGATGGATGTCCAGATCGGCAATTACGTTATCCGGAATCTCTTCCAGGTCACGTTTGTTCTCATCAGGAATTAAGACCGTTTTAATACCGCCACGGTGTGCCGCCAGCAGTTTTTCTTTCAAACCACCGATTGGCAGAACCTGACCACGCAGGGTGATCTCGCCGGTCATCGCCACGTCGGCGCGAACCGGGTTACCGGTAAGACAAGAAACCAGCGCGGTACACATGGCAATACCCGCACTTGGGCCATCTTTCGGCGTCGCTCCTTCAGGTACGTGAACGTGAATGTCGCGTTTTTCGTAAAAGTCCGGATTAATACCCAGTTTTTCCGCACGCGCACGTACCACGGTCAGTGCAGCCTGAATAGATTCCTGCATGACTTCACCCAGAGAACCGGTGTAGGTCAGCTTACCTTTACCCGGTACGCAGGCGGTTTCGATGGTCAACAGATCGCCGCCCACTTCCGTCCACGCCAGGCCGGTTACCTGACCAACGCGGTTTTCGTTGTCCGCGCGGCCATAATCAAAGCGCTGTACGCCCAGATAGTCGTGCAGATTATCGCCATTGATCTCGATATGTTTCAGCGACTTGTCGAGCAACAGCTGTTTCACCGCTTTACGGCACAGTTTGGAGATTTCGCGCTCCAGACTACGCACGCCCGCTTCACGGGTGTAGTAACGAATAATGCCTACAATGGCGCTATCGTCGACCGTCAGCTCACCTTTTTTCAGCGCGTTACGCTCAATCTGTTTCGGCAACAGGTGACGTTTTGCAATATTCAGCTTCTCGTCTTCGGTATAACCGGACAGACGGATCACTTCCATACGATCCAGCAACGGCGCCGGAATATTCATGGAGTTAGAGGTCGCAACGAACATCACGTCGCTGAGATCGTAGTCCACTTCCAGGTAGTGATCGCTGAACGCCACGTTCTGCTCTGGATCCAGCACCTCAAGCAGTGCGGAAGCCGGATCGCCACGCATGTCGGAAGACATTTTGTCGATCTCATCAAGCAGAAACAGCGGGTTTTTAACACCCACTTTAGCCATTTTCTGGATCAGTTTACCCGGCATAGAACCGATATAGGTCCGGCGGTGACCGCGAATTTCAGCCTCATCACGCACGCCGCCCAGCGCCATACGGATGTATTTACGCCCGGTCGCCTTGGCGATGGACTGCCCCAGAGAAGTTTTACCTACCCCCGGCGGCCCAACCAGACACAGGATCGGCCCCTTGATTTTATTCACACGGCTTTGGACCGCGAGATACTCAAGGATACGATCTTTGACGCGTTCCAGACCGTAATGGTCGGTATCGAGGATTTCCTGCGCCTGACGCAGGTCTTTTTTGACCTTGCTACGCGCATTCCACGGTACCTGAACCATCCAGTCGATGTAGCCACGCACTACGGTCGCTTCCGCCGACATCGGAGACATCATTTTCAGCTTCTGCAGTTCCGCTTCCGCTTTCTCTTTTGCCTCTTTCGGCATTTTCGCCGCGTCGATCTTACGCTTCAGCGCTTCGTTTTCGTCCGGCGCATCGTCCATCTCGCCGAGCTCTTTCTGAATAGCTTTCATCTGCTCGTTCAGATAGTACTCACGCTGGGATTTTTCCATCTGCTTTTTCACGCGGTTGCGAATGCGTTTCTCAACCTGCAGCAGATCGATTTCAGACTCCATCATCGCCATCAGATATTCCAGACGTTCGTTAACGTCGGACATCTCCAGCACGGACTGTTTGTCAGCCAGCTTCAGCGGCATGTGCGCTGCGATGGTGTCCGCCAGACGTGCAGGATCGTCGATGCTGTTCAGCGACGTCAGCACTTCTGGTGGGATTTTCTTGTTCAGCTTGATGTAGCCTTCAAACTGGCTGATAGCAGTACGCACCAGCACTTCCTGTTCGCGCTCATCAATAGCAGGCGAGTCAAGGTACTCTGCTTTCGCAGAGAAGTGCTCGCCGTTGTCAGACAGCGCTGAAATACGCGCGCGCTGTAACCCCTCGACCAGCACTTTTACGGTGCCGTCAGGCAGTTTCAGCATCTGCAAAATAGAGGCCACGGTCCCGACGGTGAAAAGATCGTTTACACCCGGCTCATCCGTTGACGCTTCTTTCTGTGCGACCAGCATGATTTTTTTATCATGGTCCATAGCCGCTTCCAGACAACGGATAGATTTTTCCCGCCCTACAAATAAGGGTATGACCATGTGCGGATAAACCACCACATCGCGCAACGGCAATACGGGGATTTCAATGCGTTCAGAACGCTCAGGATTCATAGAGCTCTCTCTTAGTTTAGTTTCCGCCAGGTAATCAGGTGGTACGACTGTGCTTCACACCACCTTTAACATGTATGTCAGTATATGGGGATGTTTCCCACACATTCAACGCCATGTTTACGGAAAAATAAAAGGGGAGATAAAATCCCCCCTTTTTAATTAAATGTCTGTATGAATTGATGAATTATTCGCCAGATGCCTGTTGTGCTTCCGGCTTACCGTAAATCAGCAATGGCTTGCTCTGGCCGCCAATCACCGACTCGTCGATCACCACTTTTTCGACGTCTTCCATAGAAGGCAGATCGTACATGGTGTCGAGCAGCGCGGCTTCGACGATAGAACGCAGACCACGGGCACCGGTTTTACGCGCCATCGCTTTCTTGGCGATCGCATCCAGCGCTTCCTCACGGAACTCCAGATCAACACCTTCAAGATTGAACAACGCCTGGTACTGCTTGGTCAGGGCATTTTTCGGCTCTTTGAGGATCTGAATCAGCGCTTCTTCACTCAGTTCGCTCAGGGTTGCCACAACCGGCAGACGACCGATGAACTCAGGGATCAGACCAAATTTGATCAGATCTTCCGGTTCGACCTGCGACAGCAGTTCACCTTCGCTGGCTTTATCAGACTGCGCTTTTACCGTTGCGCCAAAACCAATGCCGGAGCCAGTTTCAACACGGTTAGCAATCACTTTATCCAGACCGGCAAATGCACCACCGCAGATAAACAGGATCTTGGAGGTATCAACCTGCAGGAATTCCTGCTGAGGATGTTTACGACCACCCTGCGGCGGAACGGCGGCAACCGTACCTTCGATCAGTTTCAACAGCGCCTGCTGTACGCCTTCGCCGGAAACGTCACGGGTAATGGACGGGTTGTCAGACTTACGAGAAATCTTGTCGATTTCATCGATATAGACGATCCCACGCTGTGCTTTCTGCACGTCGTAATCGCACTTCTGCAACAGTTTCTGAATAATATTTTCAACATCTTCACCCACATAACCGGCTTCGGTCAGCGTGGTGGCGTCGGCCATAGTGAACGGAACGTCCAGCAGGCGCGCCAGCGTTTCAGCCAGCAGCGTTTTACCGGAACCCGTCGGACCAATCAGCAGGATGTTACTTTTGCCCAACTCAACCCCATTGCTGGTGTCGCCGTTGCGCAGACGTTTGTAATGGTTGTATACCGCGACCGCCAGCACTTTCTTCGCCTGCTCCTGACCGATAACGTAATCGTCCAGGTGGTTGCGAATTTCATGTGGCGTCGGCAGCGCACTGCGTTCACGGTGCGGTGCTACTTCCTTAATCTCTTCGCGAATGATGTCGTTACATAAATCAACACATTCGTCGCAGATATACACGGATGGTCCGGCAATCAGCTTACGCACTTCATGCTGGCTTTTGCCGCAAAAAGAGCAGTACAACAATTTGCCCGAGCCATCTTTGCGTTTATCTGTCATGGGTCAAAACCTCTTCTTTGTTCTTTGTGCCGCACACGACGACGCAAATGCCATTCTCAGGCGCAAGACGCTAGTCAGCGTTGTGCCGCTCCAGGTAATTATAGCGGCACACCTGCGCACTGGGCATTAATTACGATGGGTCAAAATCGAGTCGACCAGACCGTACTCTACCGCTTCAGAAGCGGAGAGGAAGCGATCGCGCTCGGTATCACGTTCAATCTGCTCAAGAGATTGACCCGTATGATGCGCCATAAGTTCGTTCATGCGCCCTTTTACCTTCAGGATTTCACGGGCATGAATTTCAATATCCGTTGCCTGGCCCTGGTAACCGCCCAGAGGCTGGTGGATCATGACGCGAGAGTTAGGCAGGCAAAAACGTTTGCCTTTCGCCCCGGCGGTCAGCAGGAACGCCCCCATTGAGGCCGCCTGGCCCATACAAATGGTGCTGACGTCCGGCTTAATAAACTGCATGGTGTCATAGATAGACATCCCGGCAGTGATCACTCCACCAGGGGAGTTGATGTACAGGTAGATATCTTTTTCTGGGTTTTCTGCTTCCAGGAACAGCATCTGCGCCACGATCAGGTTAGCCATATGGTCTTCGACCTGGCCGGTCAGAAAAATGACGCGTTCCTTAAGTAGACGAGAATAGATATCAAAAGAGCGCTCACCACGTGAGGTCTGTTCAATGACCATCGGCACCAGCGCCATATGGGGTGCAAAGTTATCTCGTTCGCCGCTGTATGACATTTCCGTCTCCTGGATAAAATTTGAAAAAACCTGCTGTGCTGATTGTAACCTTATGGACGGATTATCAGCTAGTCCCTCAGTAATGGGTACGACATCGCCATAATTCAAGCATAACAATCTTTTGTTGTAACGCTAACACTGAAACGCTGTTTTCGCACTCTTCCCATGCAAAATGCGTGACAAAAAAAAACCCGCCACCAAAAGGTGACGGGCTTGCGTACGAAATTCGTGCTAAAAAAGCGACGAATTACGCCTGCTGGTTCATCAGCTCGTTGAAGGAAGTGGCTTTTTCAGTCACTTTCGCTTTCGCCAGAACGGCTTCAACAGCCTGCTCTTCCAGAGCGACGTTACGCATGTTGTCCATCAGCTCTTTATTTTTGCTGTAGAACTCAACCACTTCTTTCGGATCTTCGTAAGCAGAAGCCATCTCTTCGATCAGGCCTTTAACGCGATCTTCGTCAGCTTTCAGTTCGTTGGTGCGAATCACTTCGCCCAGCAGCAGACCAACAACTACGCGACGCTTAGCCTGTTCTTCGAACAGTTCACGCGGCAGTTCCAGAGCTTGTTTCTCGTTGCCGCCGAAACGCTGTGCAGCCTGACGACGCAGAACGTCGATTTCGCTGTCGATCAGCGCAGCCGGAACGTCGATGTCGTTAGCTTTTACCAGACCTTCGATCGCCTGAGACTTAACGCGGTTACGCACAGCGCCTTTCAGCTCGCGTTCCATGTTTTTGCGTACTTCAGCGCGCAGACCTGCTACGGAACCATCTTCAACGCCGAAACGTTTGATGAATTCTTCAGTCAGTTCCGGCAGTTCGCGTTCTTCAACTTTCTTCAGGTTGATAACGAACTTAGCGGCTTTACCTTTCAGGTTTTCAGCGTGGTACTCTTCCGGGAAAGTCACGTCGATAGTGAACTCTTCGCCAGCTTTGTGGCCTTTAACGCCTTCTTCAAAGCCTGGGATCATACGACCCTGGCCCATCGCCAGTACGAAGTCAGACGCTTTGCCGCCTTCGAACTCTTCGCCGTCTACAGAACCGGTGAAGTCGATGGTTACACGGTCTTCTGCATCAGCAGCGCCGTCTTTGTCTTTCCAGGTAGCCTGCTGCTTACGCAGGGTATCCAGCATCACGTCAACGTCAGCGTCGGTGACTTCAACAACCGGTTTTTCAACTTCGATTGCTTCCAGACCAGTCAGCTCAACTTCCGGGTAAACTTCGAACTCTACCGCGTAAGTAAAATCTTCACCCAGTTTGTATTCGCCCGGAACGTAGTTCGGTGCGCCAGCCGGATTGATTTTTTCTTTGATGATCGCGTCAACGAAGTTGCGGCTCATCAGGTCGCCCAGAACGTCCTGGCGAACAGATGCGCCATAACGCTGAGCAACAACATTCATCGGTACTTTTCCTTTGCGGAAACCGTCAATACGCACTTTCTTCGCTACGTTGACCAGCTCGCTTTTCACAGCGGTCTCGATGCTGTCAGCAGCGATAGTAATCGTTACACGGCGGCCAAGGCCTTGAGTGGTTTCAACTGAAACTTGCATCTTGTTACCTCAAAAAATCACAGTGCTCGGTCAACTCTTCTCCGCAAGCACAGGTTGTTGGCTTCGCGGAACTGGGATGTTCTCATAAGCAATCACATTCCCTGTCGTCAGAATCATCCCGAAGACATTCCGAAAAATAAGACGCGCATTATAGCGGCATCACTTTTATGAGTCGAGAACGGTTATCGCGCGTTGCTGCGGCTTTTTTCACAATTCCCGGCTAATTTTTGTCTGAATACTGTACGACTACCCCAGAATTCAGACAAAACAAAACGGCCCGCAGGCCGTTTTCACATAATCTGTAGCAACATACTGGAAAAGCGTCGGTTGTTGCAAATCCGTTTTACGCGATGCTTCCCGCCCCACGACACGGAGGCGATGCAAAAATCGTATCCTGCAACGCTTCCCACTCCTTAATGGTGTAGGTATGCAGGGCAAGTGCGTGAACGGTTGTGGAAAGCTCCGCCGTTAACGTGCTGTAAATCATCCGATGACGATTAAGAAAACGTTCACCTGTAAAGCGATCGCTAACCAGCACAACCTTAAAGTGGCTTTCAGAACCAGCCGGGACATTGTGACGATAGCTTTCATCCACAACTTCGAGGAACACGGGTTCGAACGCTGCCCTTAATTTTTCTTCTATTTGCTCACGAATCATCATGAAATTTTCCTCCGACAACGCTGAGATGTCACCCATCCCTTTAAATACTAGCCGCTTTTACCGTTTTCATTACACCTTAGCAACAAAAAATTAGCGCTTGTCTGATTTTCTCAGCCAAACGGATGAAGTTCACTGAATCCTCACTTCGTTTTATTGCAAAAAGTCCGTTTATGGTCTCCACCAAGTCATAAAACGGACAACACAATGAATTTACATGCGTTACCCACTTCCCCTCATCGTTGGCGATGTTATGATGGCGGGAATTTTCTCCAACCATACAATTTAGATTCGCTGAGAGCCCTGGCATGTTTAAAAAAATCCTCTTCCCGTTAGTCGCGATGTTCATGTTAGCTGGATGCGCAACGCCGCCGACCACTATTGAAGTCTCCCCGAAAATTACCCTGCCACAGCAGGACCCAAGCCTGATGGGCGTGACCGTTAGCATCAACGGTGCCGACCAGCGTCAGGATCAAGCGCTGGCAAAAGTCACCCGCGACAACCAACTGGTTACGCTGACTGCGTCCCGCGATCTGCGCTTCCTGCTGCAAGAAGTACTGGAAAAACAGATGACCGCACGCGGTTATATGATTGGACCAAACGGCGCTGTAAACCTGCAAATCATTGTTAGCCAGCTGTACGCTGACGTGTCTCAGGGTAGCGTGCGCTATAACATTGCCACCAAAGCAGATATCGCCATCATTGCGACCGCTGCTAACGGCAACAAGATGACCAAAAACTACCGCGCAAGCTATTCTGTTGAAGGCGCACTGCAGGCCTCTAACAAAAATATCGCTGACGCCGTTAACAGCGTGCTGACCGACACCATCGCTGATATGTCTCAGGACACCAGCGTTCACGATTTCATCAAGCAGAACGCTCGTTAATTTCTGCCCATATGGCCCGGCGTTCGTCGGGCCTATAGAAGCCCATGTCCAGTCATTACTTACGTATTTTTCAGCAACCACGCTCAGCTATCCTGCTTATTCTGGGGTTCGCCTCCGGTTTACCGCTCGCACTCACCTCCGGTACGCTTCAGGCGTGGATGACGGTCGAGAATATCGATCTTAAAACCATCGGTTTCTTTTCCCTGGTAGGTCAGGCCTACGTATTTAAGTTTCTCTGGTCCCCGTTGATGGACCGTTACACGCCACCGTTTTTAGGTCGACGTCGCGGCTGGCTGCTGGCGACCCAGGTGCTGTTGTTAATTTCTATCGCCGCGATGGGCTTTCTGGAGCCTGGCACACAGTTACGCTGGATGGCCGCACTCGCAGTGGTGATCGCTTTTTGCTCGGCCTCGCAGGATATCGTCTTTGATGCCTGGAAAACCGACGTGTTGCCCGCAGAAGAGCGCGGCACCGGCGCTGCTATCAGCGTGCTGGGCTATCGATTAGGGATGCTGGTTTCAGGCGGACTGGCCCTGTGGATGGCCGATCGCTGGCTGGGCTGGCAAGGGATGTACTGGCTGATGGCAGCGCTGTTGATTCCTTGTATCATCGCCACCCTGTTAGCACCTGAACCGACTGACACCATTCCGGTACCTAAAACGCTGGAACAGGCGGTTGCGGCTCCGCTGCGCGACTTCTTTGGTCGTAACAACGCCTGGCTTATCCTGCTGCTTATTGTGCTGTATAAGCTCGGGGATGCCTTCGCCATGAGCCTGACCACCACCTTTTTGATCCGCGGCGTTGGATTTGATGCGGGTGAGGTTGGTGTGGTGAATAAAACGCTCGGGCTTCTGGCAACCATCGTTGGTGCATTGTACGGCGGGATCCTGATGCAGCGCCTTTCGCTGTTCCGCGCATTGCTGATATTTGGCATTCTGCAAGGGGCGTCAAATGCAGGCTACTGGCTATTGTCCATCACTGACAAACACATGTTCAGTATGGCGGCTGCCGTCTTCTTTGAAAACCTGTGTGGCGGAATGGGCACAGCGGCGTTTGTCGCTTTATTAATGACGCTGTGCAATAAGTCCTTCTCAGCGACCCAGTTCGCCCTGCTCTCCGCGCTTTCAGCCGTTGGTCGCGTTTATGTTGGCCCGGTAGCAGGTTGGTTTGTCGAAGCACACGGCTGGCCGACATTTTATCTGTTCTCCGTGTTTGCAGCGATCCCCGGCCTCATACTGCTGCTGGTATGTCGCCAGACCCTGGAACATAGCTGGCAAAATGAAAGCTTTATTCCGCGTACGGAATTTCGTGGAGCGTACAGTCTGGCATTAATGACGTTGGTAGTGGGCTGCTGCCTGCTGCTGGCTTGGCTGCTGCTGTTAACCATGAATGCGCTGGATTACACCAACTTCTCCTTCCTGCCGGAACTGCTTGAAGTCTCGGTGGCGGTCGCGGTCTGCGGGGTGATTTTTGGCGGATTGTTGGATTATCTGGCTCTGCGCAAAAACCGTCTGGCGTAAAAAACCGTATTAATAAGCCGTTGTAATCACCTTGCGTAATTATAACGGCTAAATAAACAACAATTGATAAAAATAATATTTGTTATTTTGTGCGCCAAAGAATTTGGAAATTATTGACGCCTTTTATATATTTTATTTTCCTTACTCGATTCAGCCACTACAGATTTATTTTTTGTTCCCAAATTGTCTTTTTATTGATAATCAATTGTTAAACAATTGTTTTATTTTCGTATTGGTTATACCAATTGCCCTCAGCCTGTCCCCCACCTGCCTGCTTTCGTTATAACGTGGTGTTGCAACAGGTTCTTAAAGTCAAAGCGACATATATTGCAACATATGTGACATGCACGGCAGAACCCAGTAACACAGATCCAAGGATGTTTACAGTAATGTAACCTTCCCGTAAAATGCCCTCACACTTTAAACGCCACCCGGTCCCGTGGAATTGAGGTCGTTAAATGAGACTCAGGAAATACAATAAAAGTTTGGGATGGTTGTCATTAATTGCAGGCACTGCGTTACTCAGTGGCTGTAATTCTGCGCTGCTTGACCCTAAAGGACAGATTGGACTGGAACAACGTTCACTGATACTGACGGCATTTGGCCTGATGTTGATTGTCGTTATTCCTGCCATCTTGATGGCTGTTGGTTTTGCCTGGAAGTATCGTGCAAGCAATAAAGATGCGAAGTACAGCCCGAACTGGTCACACTCCAATAAAGTGGAAGCTGTGGTCTGGACGGTGCCGATCTTAATCATCATTTTCCTTGCCGTTTTGACCTGGAAAACCACTCACGCTCTTGAGCCAAGCAAACCGCTGGCGCATGACGAGAAGCCCATTACCATCGAAGTGGTTTCCATGGACTGGAAATGGTTCTTCATCTATCCGGAACAGGGTATCGCTACCGTGAATGAAATCGCCTTCCCGGCGAATACTCCGGTTGAGTTCAAAGTGACATCCAACTCCGTGATGAACTCCTTCTTTATCCCGCGTCTGGGTAGCCAAATTTATGCCATGGCCGGTATGCAGACTCGACTGCATCTGATCGCCAACGAAGTCGGTACTTATGATGGTATCTCCGCAAGCTATAGCGGACCAGGCTTCTCCGGTATGAAGTTCAAGGCTATCGCAACAAAGGACCGCGCCGAATTCGACCAATGGGTTGCTAAAGCTAAACAGTCCACGAACACCATGAGCGACATGGCTGCGTTCGAGAAAGTGGCTGTGCCAAGCGAATACAACCAGGTGGAATACTTCTCCAACGTGAAACCCGATTTGTTTAAAGATGTTATTAACAAATTTATGGCTCACGGTAAGAGCATGGACATGACCCAACCCGAAGGTGAGCACAACGCACACGAAGGCATGGAAGGCATGGACATGAGCCACGCGGAATCCGCTCACTAAGGGGCCGAGGAAGAATACGATGTTCGGAAAATTGACGCTGGATGCAGTGCCGTTCCATGAACCCATTGTCATGGTTACGATCGCTGCCATTATCATCGGTGGTGCGGCCTTACTGGGCCTAATCACTTACTTCGGTAAGTGGACCTACCTGTGGAAAGAGTGGCTGACTTCGGTTGACCACAAACGCCTTGGCATCATGTATGTCATTGTTGCAATCGTCATGTTGATTCGTGGCTTTGCCGACGCCATCATGATGCGTAGTCAGCAAGCGCTGGCTTCTGCGGGTGAAGCGGGCTTCCTGCCTCCTCACCACTACGATCAGATCTTCACGGCTCACGGCGTGATTATGATCTTCTTCGTGGCAATGCCATTTGTTATCGGTCTGATGAACCTGGTGGTTCCACTGCAGATCGGTGCACGTGACGTTGCATTCCCGTTCCTGAACAACCTGAGCTTCTGGTTCACCGTTGTCGGCGTAATCCTGGTTAACCTGTCTCTGGGCGTGGGTGAATTCGCGCAGACCGGTTGGCTGGCGTATCCGCCGCTCTCGGGAATAGAGTACAGTCCAAGCGTCGGGGTCGATTATTGGATATGGGCAGTCCAGTTGTCCGGTATTGGTACAACCCTGACCGGTATCAACTTCTTTGTGACCATCATTAAGATGCGTGCACCAGGAATGACCATGTTCAAGATGCCGGTATTCAGCTGGGCGTCTCTGTGCGCGAACATCCTGATTATCGCCTCTTTCCCAATCCTGACGGTTACCGTCGCGTTGCTGACCCTGGATCGCTATCTGGGTACCCATTTCTTTACCAACGATATGGGCGGCAACATGATGATGTACATCAACCTGATTTGGGCCTGGGGCCATCCGGAAGTGTACATCCTGGTTCTGCCGGTCTTCGGGGTGTTCTCCGAAATCGCAGCAACCTTCTCACGTAAACGTCTGTTTGGTTACACCTCGCTGGTGTGGGCAACCGTGTGTATCACCGTTCTGTCGTTCGTTGTTTGGCTGCACCACTTCTTCACCATGGGTGCAGGCGCTAACGTAAACGCCTTCTTCGGTATTACCACCATGATTATCGCCATCCCGACCGGGGTGAAGATCTTCAACTGGCTGTTCACCATGTATCAGGGCCGTATCGTATTCCACTCAGCGATGCTGTGGACGATTGGCTTTATCGTGACCTTCTCAGTCGGCGGCATGACCGGCGTACTGTTGGCGGTTCCGGGCGCAGACTTCGTACTGCACAACAGTCTGTTCCTGATTGCGCACTTCCATAACGTTATTATCGGCGGCGTCGTATTTGGCTGCTTCGCAGGTATGACCTACTGGTGGCCAAAAGCGTTTGGCTTCACGCTGAACGAAACCTGGGGTAAACGCGCATTCTGGTTCTGGATCATCGGCTTCTTCGTGGCATTTATGCCGCTGTACGTGCTGGGCTTCATGGGTATGACCCGTCGTCTCAGCCAGCAGATTGACCCACAGTTCCATCCGATGCTGGTCGTTGCCGCCTGCGGTGCCGCGCTGATTGCACTGGGTATCCTGTGCCAGCTGATTCAGATTTACGTCTCTATTCGCGACCGCGAGCAGAATCGTGACCTGACCGGTGACCCATGGGGTGGTCGTACGCTGGAGTGGGCAACCTCTTCCCCGCCTCCGTTCTATAACTTTGCCGTTGTGCCGCACGTTCACGAGCGTGATGCCTTCTGGGAAATGAAAGAAAAAGGTGAAGCGTACAAGCAGCCTGCGCACTATGAAGAAATTCATATGCCGAAGAACAGCGGTGCCGGTATCGTCATTACCGCCTTCGCAACACTGTTTGGTTTCGCCATGATCTGGCATATCTGGTGGCTGGCGATTGCAAGCTTCGCAGGCATGATCATCAGCTGGATTGTGAAAAGCTTTGATGAAGACGTCGATTACTACGTGCCGGTCCCGGAAGTCGAAAAACTGGAAAACCAGCATTTCGATGAGATTACTAAGGCAGGGCTGAAAAATGGCAACTGATACTTTAACGCACGCGACTGCCCACGCGCACGAACACGGGCACCACGATGCAGGCCAGACCAAGATCTTCGGATTCTGGGTCTACCTGATGAGCGACTGCATTCTGTTCTCTATTCTGTTTGCAACCTATGCCGTTCTGGTGAACGGCACCGCAGGTGGCCCAACAGGTAAAGACATTTTTGAACTGCCGTTCGTTCTGGTTGAAACATTCCTGCTGTTATTCAGCTCCATTACTTACGGCATGGCAGCGATTGCCATGTACAAGAACAACAAGAGCCAGGTTATCTCCTGGCTGGCGTTGACCTTCTTGTTCGGTGCCGGATTCATCGGGATGGAACTCTATGAATTCCATCACCTGATTGTTAACGGCATGGGCCCGGATCGTAGCGGTTTCCTGTCTGCGTTCTTCGCGCTGGTCGGCACGCACGGTCTGCACGTCACCTCCGGTCTTATCTGGATGGCGGTTCTGATGGTGCAAGTCGCTCGTCGCGGCCTGACCAGTACTAACCGTACCCGCATCATGTGCCTGAGCCTGTTCTGGCACTTCCTGGATGTGGTATGGATCTGTGTGTTCACTGTTGTTTATCTGATGGGGGCGATGTAATGAGTCATGCTAACGAGAGCGGCGGCGCATCCCATGGCAGCGTAAAAACCTACATGACAGGTTTTATCCTGTCGATCATCCTGACGGTCATTCCGTTCTGGATGGTGATGACAGGTTCTGCCTCTCCGGCCGTCATTCTGGGAACTGTTCTGGCAATGGCAGTGGTACAGATTCTGGTGCACCTGGTGTGCTTCCTGCACATGAATAGCAAATCTGATGAAGGTTGGAACATGACGGCCTTTGTCTTTACTGTGCTAATCATCGCCATCCTGGTTGTGGGCTCCATCTGGATTATGTGGAACCTTAACTACAACATGATGATGCACTAAGAGCGGCGATTATGATGTTTAAGCAATACCTGCAAGTAACGAAACCAGGCATCATCTTTGGCAACCTGATCTCGGTGATTGGGGGGTTCCTGCTGGCCTCGAAAGGCAGCATTGATTATCCCCTGTTTATCTACACGCTGGTTGGGGTGTCACTGGTTGTGGCGTCGGGTTGTGTATTTAACAACTACATCGACAGGGATATCGACAGGAAGATGGAGAGGACCAAAAACCGCGTGCTGGTTAAAGGTCTGATTTCCCCTGCGGTCTCGCTGGTATACGCCACCCTGCTGGGTATTGCTGGCTTTATGCTGCTGTGGTTTGGCGCGAACCCTCTGGCTTGTTGGCTGGGGGTAATGGGCTTCGTGGTCTATGTGGGCGTCTATAGCCTGTACATGAAGCGCCATTCCGTTTATGGCACGCTGATTGGCTCACTCTCCGGCGCTGCGCCGCCGGTGATTGGCTACTGCGCCGTAACCGGTGAGTTCGATAGCGGTGCGCTGATTCTGCTGGCTATTTTCAGCCTGTGGCAGATGCCGCACTCTTACGCGATTGCGATTTTCCGCTTTAAGGATTATCAGGCTGCCAACATCCCGGTACTGCCGGTGGTGAAAGGTATTTCCGTCGCGAAAAACCATATTACGCTGTATATCATCGCATTTGCTATCGCCACGCTGATGCTAACCTTGGGCGGCTATGCAGGTTATAAATACCTGATTGTTGCTGCGGCGGTGAGCGTCTGGTGGTTGGGCATGGCGCTGCGCGGTTATAAAGTGGAAGATGACAAAGTCTGGGCGCGCAAGCTGTTCGGTTTCTCCATCATCGCCATTACCGCGCTTTCCGTGATGATGTCCGTCGACTTTATGGTGCCAAACTCGCAGAACCTGCTGACTTACGTCTGGTAAGTTAATCGTCACATCTTCTATGCCGGATGGCGGCTGACGCCTTATCCGGCCTACAAAAAAGCACATTGCTTGTAGGCCGGATAAGATACGTGAGTATCGTCATCCGGCATTTTCGTTTCCAGCCGACTCCCCTCACAACCCCAACATTTGTTAATAAAGCGCATATTTACCCAGCCTGCTTAGCGCTTTACACTAGGCGCGAAATTAATACAGAGGTGGGAATGAACGATTACAAAATGACGCCCGGTGAGTTGCGCGCCACCTGGGGTTTAGGGACCGTATTCTCGTTGCGCATGCTTGGCATGTTTATGGTTCTACCGGTTCTGACCACGTACGGTATGGCGCTACAGGGCGCCAGCGAAGCGTTGATTGGCCTTGCCATCGGCATTTACGGCCTGGCGCAAGCCGTCTTCCAGATCCCCTTTGGTCTGCTCTCTGACCGCATTGGTCGTAAGCCGCTTATTGTCGGCGGACTGGCGGTATTCGTTCTCGGCAGCGTGATTGCTGCCCTCTCCGATTCAATCTGGGGCATTATTCTTGGTCGCGCATTGCAAGGTTCCGGAGCAATTGCCGCGGCCGTGATGGCGCTGCTTTCCGACTTAACCCGCGAGCAAAACCGCACCAAAGCGATGGCGTTTATCGGCGTCAGCTTTGGTATCACCTTTGCCATTGCGATGGTGCTGGGGCCAATCGTTACCCATGCGCTGGGGCTCCACGCGCTGTTCTGGATGATTGCCGCCCTTGCTACCACGGGTATCGTGCTGACCATTTGGGTCGTTCCCAATAGCACCAGCCACGTACTAAACCGTGAATCGGGCATGGTAAAAGATAGCTTCAGCAAAGTGCTGGCGGAGCCCAAACTGCTGAAGCTCAATTTCGGCATTATGTGCCTGCACATTTTGCTGATGTCCACTTTCGTCGCGTTACCAGGACAACTGGCGAAAGCCGGTTTCCCCGCCGCAGAACACTGGAAAATTTATCTGGTGACGATGCTGCTATCCTTTGTTTCCGTGGTGCCGTTCATCATTTACGCCGAAGTGAAGCGCAAGATGAAACGCGTGTTCCTCGCCTGCGTGTTACTGATCCTTATTGCAGAGATTGTATTGTGGAGCGCTAACATTCGTTTCTGGGGTCTGATTGCGGGCGTGCAGATTTTCTTCCTCGCCTTCAACCTGATGGAAGCCCTCCTCCCCTCGCTTATCAGCAAAGAATCGCCTGCGGGTTACAAAGGCACGGCAATGGGTGTTTACTCCACCAGCCAGTTTCTTGGCGTGGCGATTGGCGGTTCGCTCGGCGGTTGGGTGGTTGAAATGTTTGATGGTCAGGCCGTATTTCTGGCCGGTGCGCTGCTGGCGGCAGTTTGGTTGATTGTGGCAAGCACAATGAAAGAGCCGCCGTATGTCAGCAGCCTGCGTGTGGAAATTCCACCAGAAATTGCCGCAGATGACACGTTAAAGCAGCGCCTGCTGGCAAAAGAAGGAATAAGCGAAGTGTTAATTGTGGCGAAAGAGCATTCGGCCTACGTGAAAATCGACAGCAAAGTCACCAATCGATTTGAGGTTGAGCAGACCATCAGCCAGACGTGATGATTACCGGATGGTAACTAACGTCTCGTCCGGCCTACAAATAGCGTGTGCGACCTGTAGGCCGGATCAGGCATTACGACTTAATCACGGAAGTTTTTAAACTGGAACGGCTGGCCGAGATCGCCACCGCGAACCAGCGCCATGACGGATTGCAGATCGTCACGCGCCTTACCGGTCACACGAATTTCTTCACCCTGAATCTGCGCCTGCACCTTCAGCTTGCTGTCTTTGATCAGCTTAACGATTTTCTTTTGCACTGCGCTTTCAATGCCCTGCTTCAGCTTAGCTTCAACAAACCAGGTTTTACCGCTGTGCACGAAAGTTTCTGGTACGTCCAGCGAGGTGCCTTCAATACCGCGTTTCAGCAGCTTGGCACGCAAAATATCCAGCAGCTGATTAACCTGAAAATCAGACTCGCTCAGCACCTTAATCGTCTTATTTGACTCATTCAGCTCAAAAGTGGCTTCAACGCCACGAAAATCAAAGCGTGACTCGACTTCACGGCTGGCGTTATCCACCGCGTTACGGGCTTCCTGAAGATCAACTTCAGAGACAATATCGAAAGATGGCATCTTTTCCTCTCCCTTCATTTTTGATGCGAAGCATAATACCTGCAAAGTTACTCAACAGACAGCGCTATACTAGGCTGTATCCTTTCATTGTACGTGGTAGCGACATCTGCGAACAATAATAGGGTGCGGTCGATATGGATTAACACCTGGTGCTGTTGCAGGTGAGGAGGAAGAATGAAAATTACCGTACTGGGATGTGGAGCGTTAGGACAGCTATGGCTTACAGCGCTGTGCAAACATGGACATGAGGTGCAAGGGTGGCTGCGCGTACCGCAACCCTACTGCAGCGTAAACCTGATCGACACGGATGGCTCAGTTTTTAATGAATCCCTGACGGCAAACGACCCCGACTTTTTGGCAAAAAGCGACCTGCTGCTGGTCACTCTGAAGGCCTGGCAAGTTTCTGATGCGGTAAAAGGCCTGTCTGCAATTCTGCCTGAAACCACGCCCATTCTGCTTATTCACAACGGCATGGGAACGATTGAAGAGTTACATAACATTAAGCAACCCTTGCTGATGGGTACCACCACCCACGCAGCACGCCGTGACGGGAACGTCATCATTCATGTCGCTCAGGGAACAACGCGTATTGGGCCGGCGCGTGAGCAAGACGGCGATTTCAGCTATCTGGCTGAAACCCTGCAAGAGGTGCTGCCGGACGTCGCCTGGCACAACACCATTCGCGCCGAGCTGTGGCGCAAGCTGGCCGTCAACTGCGTCATTAACCCGCTGACCGCATTATGGGATTGCCCAAACGGTGAGCTACGCCATCATCCTGAAAAAATAGCGCTCATCTGTGAGGAAGTGGCAGCGGTCATCGAACGCGAAGGCCACCACACATCAGCGGATGATTTACGCTATTATGTCGAGCAAGTGATTGACAGTACGGCGGAAAATATCTCATCTATGCTGCAGGACATTCGCGCCATGCGTCATACCGAGATCGACTACATTACCGGTTATTTGTTAAAACGTGCACGCGCGCACGGCATCGCCGTTCCGGAAAATGCCCGCCTGTTTGAAATGGTTAAAAGAAAGGAAAGTGAGTATGAGCGCTCAAGCACTGGTATGTCTCGCCCCTGGTAGTGAAGAAACCGAAGCGGTTACTACTATCGATCTACTGGTTCGCGGCGGAATTAAGGTCACAACCGCCAGCGTCGCCAGCGATGGCAACCTGACGATCGTGTGCTCGCGCGGTGTGAAACTGCTGGCGGATGCGCCATTAGTCGAAGTTGCTGACGGCGATTTCGACATTATCGTACTGCCGGGCGGTATTAAAGGCGCCGAGTGTTTTCGCGACAGCCCTCTGCTGGTCGAAACCGTGAAGCAGTTTCATCGCTCCGGACGCATTGTCGCGGCAATCTGTGCCGCGGCTGCCACCGTCCTCGTCCCGCACGATATTTTCCCCATCGGTAACATGACCGGTTTTCCGGCGCTGAAAGACCAAATCCCCGCTGATCAATGGCAGGACAAGCGCGTCGTATGGGATCCGCGCGTCAACCTGTTAACCAGCCAGGGACCGGGAACCTCAATCGATTTCGGTTTGAAAATCATTGATCTTCTGGTCAGTCGTGAAAAGGCTTACGAAGTTGCATCACAACTGGTGATGGCAGCGGGAATCTATAACTACTACGAGTAAATCTTCAGGCCACTCCCTTATAAGGAATCATAATGAAAGGATATCTGAGTGGAGTGGCTTTATTGCTCCTTTCCGGTTATGCCACAGCGACGCAACTCGACATAAAGAGTATTGAGTATCGTTATCCCGGAAGCACTGAAATGCAATATCGCGTGCCATGGTTTTCCTCGACGGATAACCCCAAGGTTGCGAAACGTATTAACGATTATATTTTCGCAACCTTTATCAATCAGCTACCGGGTAATACTCCGCAGGCCACAGTAAACCAGTTTGCGAAATCAGCCATGAATCCCACCGCAAACCTTAACTACACGGTTGAATTTCGCGACGAAAAAATCCTGACCATGAATATGTTTGTCGAAGGCTGCGGAGCGTATTGCGAATCGTACAATGTACCGCTCAGCTTCGATTTAGCCAACGGCGCGGCAATTACCCTCAACGATCTCTTTTCCCGCTCTACGATGGCCGAATTAAATACCCGCATCAGAAAAGATATCCGTGGCCAAATCGATACCTTTGTTGATGCGCATAAATCGCAGACGTCGGCGCAAATAAAAGAAGAGAAAGGCGATGATTTTGACTATGCCGAATTCTACGCATCGTGCGCAACCTACACCGACGGTTTGTACTACATCGACAAATTCTCCCTGCAAAAAGACCATCTGGCTTTCCTGAACGGGCGCTGTAGCAACCACGCCAGCCGCGCGCTCGACGAGTTGGGTGATTTCACCACGAAAATCCCAACCGCGGAACTGCAAAATCGGCTCACGCCGTACGGCCAGTATCTGACTGGAGCAAAGAGTACAACACAGGTTTCCCCAGCGCCCGGCATTGACGGCAAAGTCATGTACGGCACGCTGGGAAAAAGCATGCGTATTGTGTTGAAGGTGGACTGCAAATACGGTGATTTTTTTGAAGGGGCTTACTTTTACCAGAAATTTGGCGCACCGATTGAATTAACCGGCAAATGCGATACAGCCGACAATCAACATTATGAACTGAAGACATCTGCTGCTGAACAAGCGCAAGAGAAGATAACGCTGAAGTTAAAAGACGGTGTCTATCAAGGCGTCTGGGAGTCGAACGGGAAG
Source organism: Citrobacter sp. ABFQG (assembly GCF_004322975.1). NCBI lineage: Bacteria > Pseudomonadati > Pseudomonadota > Gammaproteobacteria > Enterobacterales > Enterobacteriaceae > Citrobacter > Citrobacter sp. ABFQG. The sequence goes on along the minus strand of NZ_CP036435.1, from coordinate 1,909,520 downwards.
ACGCTTCCTGTGCGTTTTGAATAATATCGTTGCATTGCCGGATGGCGGCGTAACCGCCTTATCCGGCCTACAACACGGTGTTTACTCAATTACGGGCGATACACCTTCACGTTCTCAAAGCCCTGCTCGCGCAGATAAAGCGCCTGCAGGCGGCTCATCACCCCGCGTTCACACCACAGCAGCCAGGTTTTGCTCTGGTCCAGATCGCCGAATTTGGTGCTCAGCTTGTAGAACGGCAGAGAAACGACGTCCACGCCGTCAACCTTCAGCGGTTTATCATCCTGTTCATCCACAGAACGGATATCCAGGATCACATCGTTCGGGCCGAAACCGCTCACGGTTTCCACTTCTACCACGGTTTGCTGCGTCTGCTGGGCGATATCGCGAATATCAATATTGTTCGCTTCTTCAACCACTTTATCGAGGATAGAGAAATCGAAGTTTTCTTCTTCGGCCTCAATCTTTGCTTTGATCGCTTTCACCGTCGGGCTTTTTGAAATTACACCGCAGTATTCCGGCATGGTACGAGCAAAATCCTCGGTGCCAATTTCACGCGCCAGATTGATGATGTGCTCTTTATCATGAGAGATAAGTGGGCGCAGGATCAGGGTGTCTGATACGTTATCGATCAAACGCAGGTTGGTCAGCGTCTGACTGGACACCTGACCCAGTGCTTCACCGGTTACCAGCGCCTGTACGCCGTAGCGCTCAGCGACTTTCGACGCCGCGCGAACCATCATACGCTTGAGAACCACGCCCATCTGGCCGTCATCAACTTTCTCCAGGATCTCACCGACCACCGGTTCAAAGTTGATAGCAACAAAACGCACGCGATGCGAACTACCGAAGCGATTCCACAGGTAATGCGCCACCTGGCGAACACCGATTTCATGCGCTGCCCCGCCAAGGTTGAAGAAGCAGTAGTGCACGCGGCAGCCGCGACGCATCAGCATGTAGCTTGACACGCCGGAGTCGAAACCACCGGAGATCAGCGACAGTACGTCTTCCTGCGTACCAATTGGGAAACCGCCAATACCTTCATAGCGGCCTTTAACCAGCAACAAACGGTCGTTTTCGATTTCAAGATTAACCGTCACGTCCGGCTTCGTCAGCTTCACGCGCGCGGATTCAATATGCTGGTTCAGTCCACCGCCAACATAACGTTCCACCTCAATGGAGCTAAACTCATGCTTACCACGACGCTTAACGCGTACGCAGAAGGTTTTACCTTCCAGTTGATCGCGATACTGCACCAGTGCTTTCTCGAAAATATCGTGCATATCGGTAAACGGCACGTCTTCTACTTCGAGAATGTGGTGGATCCCCGGAATACGGGTCAGCGCGTCGCGAATGTCCAGGCGCTGGCTTTCATCTTTAGCGCGAACCTCAACGTGATCCCAGTGACGGACAACGGCAAGGTCTTCATCATAGTGCTTTAAAACGTTACGAATGTTCCCTGTCAGAATTTTTATAAAGCGCAAACGCACAGATTGGCTTTTGATGGTGATTTCTGGGAACAATTTAATGATAAACTTCATGGCGGCAATGGTTCTTAGGCAAGTCTGAATGACTTGTAATGGAAAAAAATACAGCAGCCCATACCCGCGACTGCATCCAGGCGCGCAAGTATATCACCATCACGCGGCTACTGTGCACATTGCGCGTTATTTGCTTATCAGTGCGAGTCCGTTACCATAGTCTTGTGCTGCCAATACAGAGAGTCAGACATTCATTATGCCGAAGAAAAATGAAGCGCCCGCCAGTTTTGAAACCGCGCTGAGCGAGCTGGAACAAATTGTTACCCGTCTGGAAGGCGGCGACCTGCCGTTAGAAGAAGCGTTAAACGAATTCGAACGCGGCGTACAGTTGGCGCGTCAAGGACAGGTCAAATTGCAACAGGCTGAACAGCGCGTACAAATCCTGCTGTCAGATACTGAAGACGCGGCCCTTACGCCTTTTACACCGGATAATGAGTAAATGGATTTTACGCAGCAGCTACAGGCTTGCGTTGAGCAGGCCAACCAGGCACTGAGCCGTTTTATCGCGCCACTGCCCTTTCAGAACACTCCCGTGGTCGAAACCATGCAATATGGCGCATTATTAGGCGGTAAACGCCTGCGCCCGTTCCTGGTGTATGCGACCGGTCAGATGTTTGGTGTCAGCCTGAGTACGCTTGATGCTCCCGCTGCCGCCGTCGAATGCATTCACGCCTATTCGCTGATGCACGATGATTTACCCGCGATGGACGACGATGACCTGCGCCGCGGTCTGCCGACTTGCCACGTAAAATTTGGTGAGGCAAACGCGATCCTGGCCGGAGATGCGCTGCAAACGCTGGCATTCTCCATTATCAGCGACGCTCCAATGCCGGAAGTATCTGACCGTGACCGCATCGCGATGATCTCTGAACTGGCTCAGGCCAGCGGTATCGCCGGTATGTGCGGCGGTCAGGCACTGGATCTGGAAGCTGAAGGTCATCAGGTTGAGCTGGATGCGCTGGAGCGTATTCACCGCCATAAAACCGGGGCATTGATTCGCGCCGCCGTACGTCTGGGAGCATTAAGCGCAGGCGATAAAGGGCGAGAATGCCTGGCAATACTCGACAAATACGCAGAAAGCATCGGTCTGGCCTTCCAGGTTCAGGATGACATCCTGGATGTGGTAGGCGATACTGCAACATTGGGTAAACGTCAGGGTGCTGACCAGCAGCTTGGCAAAAGTACCTATCCTGCACTTCTGGGTCTTGAGCAAGCCCAGAATAAAGCCCGGGATTTAATCGAGGATGCCCGCCAGTCGCTAAGTTTGCTGGCCGCACAGTCACTCGATACCTCGGCACTGGAAGCGCTAGCGGACTACATAATCCAGCGTGATAAATAAACCAACATATCCCATGAGCTTGCGATGAGTTTTGATATAGCCAAATACCCGACCCTGGCGCTGGTCGACTCCACCCAGGAGTTACGTCTGCTGCCAAAAGAGAGCCTGCCAAAGCTTTGCGACGAACTGCGCCGCTATTTGCTCGACAGCGTAAGCCGTTCCAGCGGGCACTTCGCCTCTGGTCTGGGCACGGTGGAACTCACCGTCGCGCTGCACTATGTCTACAATACCCCGTTTGACCAGTTAATCTGGGATGTAGGACATCAGGCTTACCCGCACAAAATACTGACCGGACGCCGTGATAAAATCGGCACCATTCGTCAGAAAGGCGGTTTGCATCCGTTCCCGTGGCGCGGTGAGAGCGAGTATGACGTACTGAGCGTTGGGCACTCTTCAACCTCCATCAGCGCAGGTATCGGTATTGCGGTTGCCGCTGAGAAAGAAGGCAAAGAACGTCGTACCGTATGTGTGATTGGCGACGGCGCTATCACCGCCGGGATGGCGTTTGAAGCGATGAACCACGCAGGCGATATTAAGCCCGACATGCTGGTTATCCTCAACGACAATGAAATGTCGATTTCAGAGAACGTTGGCGCGCTGAACAATCATCTGGCGCAACTGCTCTCTGGCAAACTCTACTCCTCGCTACGCGAAGGAGGGAAAAAAGTCTTCTCCGGCGTACCGCCGATTAAAGAGCTGCTCAAACGTACCGAAGAACACATCAAAGGCATGGTTGTGCCGGGTACGCTGTTTGAAGAACTGGGATTTAACTATATCGGTCCGGTGGACGGTCACGACGTGCTGGGGCTTATCACCACACTGAAGAACATGCGCGATCTGAAAGGCCCGCAGTTCCTGCACATCATGACCAAAAAAGGTCGTGGTTACGAGCCGGCAGAAAAAGATCCAATCACCTTCCACGCGGTACCAAAATTCGATCCATCCAGCGGATGCCTGCCGAAAAGCAGCGGCGGCCTGCCGAGCTATTCAAAAATCTTCGGTGACTGGCTGTGCGAAACCGCGGCGAAAGACAATAAGCTGATGGCAATCACCCCGGCGATGCGCGAAGGCTCCGGTATGGTGGAATTTTCACGTAAGTTTCCGGACCGCTACTTCGATGTGGCGATCGCCGAACAGCACGCGGTGACGTTTGCTGCAGGTCTGGCGATTGGCGGCTATAAGCCGGTCGTGGCTATTTACTCGACCTTCCTGCAGCGCGCCTACGATCAGGTGCTGCATGATGTCGCCATCCAGAAACTGCCAGTTCTGTTCGCCGTTGACCGGGCAGGAATTGTTGGCGCAGATGGCCAAACCCATCAAGGGGCGTTCGATCTTTCCTTCCTGCGCTGCATCCCGGAAATGGTCATTATGACCCCGAGTGATGAAAACGAATGCCGCCAGATGCTGTTCACCGGCTATCACTACAACGACGGTCCAACGGTCGTGCGCTACCCGCGCGGTAACGCGGTGGGCGTAGAGTTGACGCCGCTGGAACAACTGCCTATCGGGAAAGGTATAGTGAAACGTCACGGGGAGAAAGTGGCAATTCTCAACTTCGGTACCCTGATGCCGGAAGCCGCTCAGGTCGCAGAGTCGATGAACGCCACACTGGTCGATATGCGTTTTGTGAAACCCCTGGATGAAACGTTGATCCTTGAAATGGCTGCCCAACACGAGGTGCTGGTTACCATTGAAGAGAACGCCATTATGGGTGGTGCTGGTAGCGGTGTAAACGAAGTGCTGATGGCCCATCGTAAGCCCGTCCCGGTGCTGAACATTGGCCTGCCAGACTTCTTCATCCCGCAGGGAACTCAGGATGAAGCTCGCGCCGATCTGGGTCTGAATGCCGTCGGAATTGAGGCCAAAATCAAGGCCTGGCTGGCATAAACCCCTCCCCGCTCCTGCTATGCTTAATTCATCACGAGCTAAGCAGGAGTGGATTGATGAAATACAACATCTTAGGAAAAACCGACCTACGGGTCTCCCGCCTTTGCCTGGGCTGCATGACGTTTGGCGAGCCTAATCGCGGCAATCACGCCTGGACGCTACCTGAAGAAAGCAGCCGCCCGATAATCAAACACGCCCTTGAGGGCGGCATTAACTTTTTCGATACCGCCAACAGCTACTCCGCTGGCAGTAGCGAAGAGATTGTCGGTCGCGCGCTGCGTGATTTCGCCCGCCGCGAAGATGTCGTGGTCGCTACCAAGGTTTTTCACCAGGTTGATGATTTAGCAGAAGGATTATCCCGCGCACAAATCCTGCGCTCAATCGACGATAGCCTCCGACGTCTGGGTATGGACTATGTCGACATCCTGCAAATTCACCGCTGGGATTACAACACACCTATTGAAGAAACCCTTGAGGCTCTAAACGACGTCGTGAAAGCCGGTAAAGCGCGCTATATCGGCGCCTCCTCCATGCACGCTTCGCAATTTGCTCAGGCGCTGGCCTTACAGAAGCAACACGGCTGGGCGCAGTTCGTTAGCATGCAGGATCACTACAATCTGATCTACCGCGAAGAAGAACGCGAAATGCTGCCACTGTGCTACGAGGAAGGCGTGGCAGTGATCCCCTGGAGTCCACTGGCACGTGGACGCCTGACGCGCCCATGGGGAGAAACGACAGCACGCCTGGTTTCCGATGAAGTCGGTAAAAATTTGTACAACGAGAGCGATGAAAACGACGCGCAAATTGCCGCACGACTGACCGGTGTCAGTGAGGAGTTGGGTGTTACGCGGGCGCAGGTTGCGCTGGCCTGGCTGCTGAGCAAACCGGGGGTGGCAGCGCCGATTATCGGCACATCGCGCGAGGAACAGCTGGATGAGTTGCTCAATGCGGTGGATTTAACGCTGAAGCCGGAGCAGATTGCCGAGCTGGAAACGCCGTACAAACAGCATCCGGTGGTGGGATTTAAATAAGTATTGGCGATGGCTAATTGTAGGCCGGATAAGCATAGCGCATCCGGCACTGATTGCCCGATGGCGCGACGCTTATCGGGCCTACAACAGCCCCCCAAAAGGGTTAAATGATACCTACCGGCCAGTGATGACCGATAAAATACAAAATTCCGGCAGAGAGTATTCCGGCCACAATATCGTCGATCATGATCCCCGTCCCGCCATGCACGTTGCGATCGAACCAACGAATCGGCCACGGCTTCCACATATCCAGAATACGGAAAATCACAAATCCGGCGGCAACCCACTGCCAGTCATTGGTCGGCAGCGCCATCAGGGTAATCCACATCCCGACAAACTCGTCCCAGACAATGCTACCGTGATCGTGCACACCCATATCTTTCGCCGTTTGATGGCACAGATAAACGCCGATACAGATAGATAACATCACCACCAGTGAATACAGCTGCCACGGTAGAAAGGTCATTAAATACCAAAAAGGGATCGCCGCCAGCGATCCCATCGTGCCAGGAACAATTGGGCTCAACCCGCTGCCAAAACCGGTGGCTAGCAGGTGCCACGGATTGCGCATACTCAGGCGGCTTTTGGCGACATCTTTTTTAAGGCGCGGCAAAATGGTCATATCCTTTCCAGTCAAACGTGACGGATTTTCCATCGCGCGTAAAGTGAATGCCTTCCACGTCTGCGCTCATCTGCCCAATGCAGGTAAACGCTGCGCCGAGATTTCCCAGCGCCACATCCAGCGCACCACGGTTAATTTCCGGTACGGTAAAGCATAACTCATAATCTTCACCGCCCGAGAGCGCCCAGCGTAGGGCCTGTTCCGGCTCAACGTGCCGGGCGAATGCCGTGGAGTAAGGCAGCGCATCGACGTTAACCCGCGCGCCACAGCCGCTGGCATTAACGATATGCCCCAGATCGGAAATCAGGCCATCGGAGATATCGATAGCCGCACTGGCCAGATCGCGCAGGGCTTGTCCCTGCAAAATACGCGGCGTGGGACGCAGATGGCGTTTAAGCAGATAGTCTGCGTCTTTTGCATCTCCAACCTGCAACCGATTCTGTAAAATCGCCAGCCCCGCCGCGCTGTCTCCCGGCGTACCGGTAACATAAATCCAGTCCCCCGGCTTCGCACCAGAGCGTTTTAAGGCCCGTCCTACAGGAACGTAGCCATGGATACCCAACGTCATCGACAGTGGCCCACGCGTGGTGTCACCGCCAATTAGCTGCATATCATAGTAATTAAGCAGTTCAAACAGGCCATCACTGAAGGCTTCAAGCCAGGCTTCATCAACGTCAGGTAACGTGAGTGCCAGCGTCAACCACGCAGGATCGGCCCCCATCGCCGCCAGATCGCTCAAATTCACCGCCAGTGCTTTCCAGGCGAGATCGGTGGGATCAATGTCGGGGAGGAAGTGATTGCCTGCCACCAGCGTATCGGTACTGATCGCCAGCGTCTGTTTTTCAGGGATATTCAAGAGTGCGCAGTCGTCACCAATACCGGTTTCGACATCAAGACGAGACGTTCTTACGCGGTCAAAATAACGGGCAATCAGGGAAAACTCGCCGCATGCCATACGTTATGCCTCAGCAGAAAAAAAAGAAAAAGCCGGGGACAGCGGAAACAGGTTCCACCATCCAGCCGGCCTCGGGATTACTTTTTGTTGGGGCGAATCACAGGTGCTGCTTTATCCAGTACGCCGTTCACGAATTTATGGCTATCTTCAGCGCCGAAGGTTTTCGCCAGTTCAATCGCTTCGTTGATGGCCACTTTGTACGGCACATCACTACGTTTAGACAGTTCAAACAGCGCAATACGCAGTACGGCTTTTTCTACCTGCCCCAGCTCTTCTAACAGACGAGACAGGTAAGGCTTCATTAATCCATCCAGGTACGCGCTGTTAGTCGCCACCCCGGACAGCAGTTCACGGAAATACAGAACGTCGACATCTTTAACGTCCTGTTCCGCCAGGAACTGGTATTCAACATCAGCGATGTCGTTCTGGGACAACTGCCAGGAGTAGAGCGCCTGGACGGCACACTCACGGGCGCGGCGACGAGCAGCAGGTTTCACGGATTTCCCCTTACAAAAATCAGGCCTTAATGGCTTTCAATACATTAATCATTTCAAGCGCAGTCAGTGCAGCTTCTGCGCCTTTGTTGCCGGCTTTAGTGCCAGCACGTTCGATGGCTTGTTCAATACTTTCGGTGGTCAGAACACCGAAGGCTACCGGAATGCCACTGTCCTGAGCGACATGCGCCAGGCCATTGCTTGCACCGCCAGCCACATATTCGAAGTGCGCGGTACCGCCACGGATCACCGTACCAAGCGCAATTACCGCGTCGTATTTACCGGTTTTTGCCAGTGCGTCAGCGGCCAGCGGCAGCTCATATGCACCTGGAACCCAAACAACGGTAATGTTTTCATCTTTAACCTGGCCAATACGTTTCAGGGCGTCGATAGCCCCTTCCAGCAGGCTGTCATTGATAAAGTTGTTGAAACGCGCAATGGTGATGGCGACGCGAGCGTCCGGGGTAGCAACGTTAGCTTCAATAATGTTCATATTCTTCCTTCGGGTTCGATTTATGGCCCCGTAAGGGGGGCGGATTTTATCATAATATTCTGTGCGCTGCTTCCTCTAAATCAGAAAGCCTCACGCAGTCGTTAAATGCAGGCAAACGTCCGGGCCCACCTGGCGTATCTCATTGAATTTAAAATGGGGTGCGTCAGCCAGTTTCTCAAGGCCTGGAAGCACACATAATCCTCGCGCATCGCTGCCTAACAGTTTAGGCGCAACATACACGATTAGCTCATCGACCAAACCGGCCTGTAATAATGCTCCCGCGAGCGTTGGGCCTGCTTCAACCCAAATGCTGTTAATTTGCTGTTTGCCCAGTTGCATCATCAGCACCACCAGATCCAGATGCCCATTATGTTCCGGCACCTTCAGGCTACGAACCGTCTCCGGCCAGCTACGGGGGTCGTCTTCAGTCCGGACAATCCAGGTTTCTCCAGGCTGTTGGACAATACGGTGCTCCGGCGTGACCTGATTCTGGCTATCCAGAACAATGCGGATTGGTTGGCGCAGCTCTTCCTGCGGGTAACTCGCCTGAGTTGACTCCCCAAGCTCCGACCAACGCACGGTAAGCTGAGGGTCGTCTGCCAGCACCGTAGCACTGCTGGTTAAAATGGCATGGCTTTGCGCGCGCAAACGTTGCACATCGCGGCGCGCCTGCGGTGAGGTAATCCACTGGCTTTCACCGCTGGCCATCGCCGTACGGCCATCAAGCGACGCGCCAAGCTTAAGCTGCAGATACGGGAATCCCGTACGCATGCGCTTGAGAAAGCCTTTATTCAGTTGCTCAACTTCGCTCATCATCAGCCCGTGGCTGACGTCGATGCCCGCCTGCTGCAAACGGTAGAGCCCACGTCCTGCGACCTGCGGATTGGGATCCTGCATCGCCGCAACCACTCGCGATACACCCGCCGCAATCAGCGCATCGCAACACGGCGGCGTGCGACCATGATGACTACAGGGTTCAAGCGTCACATAGGCCGTTGCCCCTTGCGCTTTTTCTCCAGCCATCCGCAGAGCATGAACTTCGGCATGCGGTTCGCCCGCACGGTGATGATATCCTTCACCGACGATCTCCCCATCCTTCACAATCACGCAGCCTACGTTGGGGTTGGGGTGAGTGGTAAAACGTCCGCGCGCAGCAAGCTTCAGCGCACGCGCCATGTACAATTCATCCTGCATGGCTTAGTCCTGTAGGCGAGCAATCTCTTCGCCAAATTCTTTGATATCTTCGAAACTCCGGTAGACAGAGGCAAAGCGGATGTAGGCGACTTTATCGAGCTTTTTCAACTGCTCCATCACCAGGTTGCCAATCATCTTGCTCGGCACCTCACGCTCACCAGTCGCACGCAGCTGTGATTTGATATGGTTTAACGCCATTTCGACGTCATCCGCGCTAACAGGCCGTTTCTCAAGCGCTCTGAGCATGCCGCTACGCAGCTTTTCTTCATTAAAGGGTTCACGCACGTCGTTGCTTTTCACAACGCGCGGCATGACAAGTTCAGCCACTTCAAAAGTGGTGAAACGTTCGTTACAGACCAGACACTGCCGACGGCGGCGTACCGAGGAGCCCTCGCCTACAAGACGAGAGTCAATTACCTTAGTGTCTACGGCGAAACAGAATGGGCAATGCATACGGCGTCCTGTACCTCAGTGGTTAACAGAATCTATTTTACCCTGAACTGCCGTGACAACAAAGGCACTGCGCTTTTGAGACAAAGGATCGATGCCTTCGTGCTCAGTCCACACTACCATTATGCTATCGCGACAATGAAGGAAGTAATCACAATGACAAGACGTTACCTAAGAATTCTCCTGGTGGGAAGTCTCTTTAGTCTTAGTGCCTGCGCACAGCAAAGCGAAGTACGCCAGATGCATCAAAGCGTTAGCACATTGAATAAAGAGATGGCGCAGCTTAATCAGGAAACAGTAAAAATTACGCAACAAAATATGTTGAATGCAAAATCAACCAGCGGCGTCTATCTGCTACCGGGTTCCAAAACTCCGGCACGACTGGACAGCCAGATTGGCACTTTACGCATGTCGCTGGTAAACATTGCACCGAACGCGGATGGTACGCGCCTGACGCTACGGATTCAGGGTGAATCCAACACGCCTTTACCCGCCTTTAGCGCCACCGTCGAGTACGGGCAAATTAAGGGCACCACGGACAACTATCAGGAAGTGAACGTTCAAAACCAGTTGGTCAACGCTCCGGCGAGTATTCTTGCTCCCAGCGACGTAGACATTCCGTTGCAGATAAATGGCCTCACTCCAGAGAGGTTAGGATTTGTTCGCATCCACGACATCCAGCCTGTTAGCCAATAAACTTTTTTGCGGAACGTTTTGTGCGTTCCGCAACATCACTCCGCTCCATTTTGTTACTCCCCTGACATAACCGATATTTCTGGTAAAACTTGGCAACATTCATGAGAGCCAGTACAATTCGCCGCCTAAAGTACGCAAACGTGAACGCAATCGATTACGTAAATGATAGAACTGTGAAACAAGACATATTTTTGTGAACAATGATTTTTATAATAGGCTCCGAAGAATTACGAAATATTTAGAAACGCAAATTGCGCATTTTTCACTCCCGAAAGGGATTTCAAACAGTGGCATACATATGAAAAAAACATTACTTGCAGCCGGTGCAGTGCTGGCGCTCTCCTCGTCTTTTACTGCCAACGCAGCAGAAAATGACAAACCGCAATATCTGTCCGACTGGTGGCACCAGAGCGTTAACGTGGTGGGTAGCTATCACACCCGTTTCTCTCCGAAACTGAACAACGACGTGTATCTGGAATACGAAGCATTTGCCAAAAAAGACTGGTTTGATTTCTATGGCTACATCGATATTCCGAAAACCTTCGACTGGGGTAACGGCAACGATAAAGGTATCTGGTCTGACGGTTCCCCGTTGTTTATGGAAATCGAACCGCGTTTCTCCATCGACAAACTGACCGGCGCTGACCTGAGCTTTGGTCCGTTCAAAGAATGGTATTTCGCCAACAACTACATCTACGACATGGGTGATAACAAAGCCAGCCGCCAGAGCACCTGGTATATGGGTCTGGGTACCGATATCGATACCGGTCTGCCGATGGGTCTGTCCCTGAACGTCTATGCTAAATACCAGTGGCAGAACTATGGCGCATCCAACGAAAACGAGTGGGATGGCTACCGTTTCAAAGTGAAATACTTTGTGCCGATCACCCAGGTTTGGGGCGGACAGCTGACCTACATCGGCTTCACCAACTTCGACTGGGGCTCAGATTTGGGTGATGACCCGAACCGCACCAGCAACTCTATCGCTTCCAGCCACGTTCTGGCGCTGAACTACGATCACTGGCACTACTCTGTCGTAGCGCGTTACTTCCATAACGGCGGTCAGTGGAAAGGTGGGGATACTCTGAACTGGGGCGAAGGCGACTTCAGCGCGAAATCTACCGGTTGGGGTGGTTACCTGGTCGTAGGTTACAACTTCTAATCCAGACAATTTATCGCAAACAAGCCAGCTTAACCGCTGGCTTTTTTATGGCTGGTCTTCACAGCGTACTTTACGTAAAAAGTCACTTAGCGAACGCTCCGCAGATTCGCGAAAGTGCCTGTCGAGTGGCGTGATCTTCAGACATCGATCAACGCGAAAACAACGATAATCATCACGCTTCTCGCACCAGCCAACCAGCAGCCAGTGCTCGCCCCAGAAAAATAATCCCAGCGGCTGAACGTCGCGCCACGAGAGGTTCCCGGACTCATCGCGATAATGCAGCGCCAGCACCTGCTGAGCTGAAACCGCGCGATGTATGAGATCGAACGCACTGCGTGAATGCGGCTGATTACCAAAATCTGGCGCGAAAATCCGCGTTTGCTCAGCTCTGCGCCGACTCTCTGGCGGCAATATCGCCAACACTTTTTCCTGTGCTGATTCCAGCGCCTGTGAGAGTGAATCCCCGCCCCATGTTTTCAGCAACCGAATCGCTACCATCAACGCTTCTGATTCGTGCTGAGTTAACATCAACGGCGGCAGATCAAACCCCGCCATTAAGCGGTATCCACTGCCCACTTCGCCTTCAATGGGCACGCCGGATAAAGAGAGATCGCGGATATCGCGATAAATCGTCCGTTCAGAAACTTCAAGACGTTCTGCCAGCAGCGCCGCCGTTGTCACTCGCCTGCCACGCAGGATTTGTACAATCTGAAACAAGCGGTCGGCGCGTCTGCTCATTTTAATCCTCAGTGCTGAAAATATTACGCGGGTTGATGTAAACCAACACGATTGCCTTCGCTGTCAGTAAATAGCGCAATCGTACCAATGTCCTGCCCCAGTTCGAGTGGGCCAAACACACACTGACCGCCAGCAGTGGCGACGCGTTCAAGCGTTGCAGTCAAATCGTCCGTATGCAGATAAATAATAGCGCCCTGCGTTGAAGGAGTAATACCTTCAAATTTAGCCAGCGCCCCGCCGGGAGCGGGATCCTGATGCGGAAATACGGCCAGCTCAGCGCAGTCCATGTTCTCCCGACGCAAAGAAACCTGCATCACTGGTTCATAAAAAGCGATGGCGCGATCCATTTGTGCTACAGGGATTTCAAACCAATTAATTACGTTGCTCATACTTCCTCCTGCCTGTGTGGGTAATCTCAGAAGGACTATAAAACAGGGCTACTGACAGCATACTGTCAGTAGTATGGCGACAGGAAAAGATAATTGCCTGTCGCTAATTCACAGGCAAAAAAAATCCCGACCTTACGATCGGGATTCCAGTATCTTCACTCTTAATGGTTAAGGAAGAATCGACGGTTGATCCGCCCCTTCTTTCTCGACCTTCTGCTGCAGCATGTGCTCACGCTTCATACCCAGCTTCAGCGCCAGCGCCGATGCCACGTAGATAGAGGATGCGGTACCGATGGAAACACCGATCAGCATCGTCAGCGAGAAGCCTTCCAGTACCGGACCACCGAACAGGAACAGCATCAGAATAACCATCAACGTTGTACCGGACGTAATCAACGTACGGTGCAGCGTTTGAGTCAGTGACACGTTAAAGATTTCGTAAGGCGTACCGCGACGAATTTTGCGGAAGTTTTCACGAATACGGTCAGATACAACGATACTATCGTTCAGCGAGTAACCGATTACCGACATCAGTGATGCGACAATAGTCAGGTCAATCTCGATATGGAACAACGACAGGATCCCAAGTGTGATAATCACGTCGTGCGCCAGAGCGATAACCACCCCCGCCGCCAGTCGCCACTCAAAGCGGAAACCGACGTACACCAGGATGGAGATCAGCGCCGCCATCAGCGCCATCGCACCGGTTTGCGCCAGATCAGCCCCCACGCTCGGACCCACGAATTCAATTCGCTTCACCGCGGCGTTTTGATTGGTGGATTCGTTAATCACACTCAACACTTTGCTGCCCAGCACCTGACCGCCGTCTGCACCTTCAGTTGGCGGCATACGTACCATAATGTCGTGGCTGCTGCCGAAGTTCTGCAGAAGCGGATCAACGAAGCCCGCTTTCTCCAGCGCATCGCGCATCACGTCCATATCGGCCGGTTTTTCCAGCGTGATTTCAATAACCGTACCACCGGTGAAATCGAGACCCCAGTTAAACCCGCGTACGCCCATCACCACGATGGCCGCAATCAGCAGGAAACCTGAAATGCCGAAAGCCCAGTAGTCCCAGCGCATAAAGTCCCAGACTTTACGGCCGTGGTTTAATTGTTCAACAGTATATTCCTGTGCCACTTCGCACTCCTCAGATTGACAGCTTTTTGACGCGCTTGCCGCCATACAACAGGTTTACGATGGCACGTGTACCGACAATCGCGGTAAACATCGACGTCGCCACACCAATACCGGTAGTAATCGCGAACCCTTTAATTGCCCCGGTGCCAACTGCGTACAGGATGATGACCTTGATCAGCGTCGTAATGTTCGCATCAAAGATGGAGCTAAATGCGCCCGCATAACCTTCGTTGATGGCCTGCTGCACCGAACGCCCGTTACTCAACTCTTCTTTGATACGTTCGTTGATCAGTACGTTCGCATCGACCGCGACGGCAAGGGTTAAGACAATCCCCGCAATCCCCGGCATACTTAGCGTAGCGCCCGGCAGCAACGACATAATACCGACAATCAATACCAGGTTAGCAATCAGCGCACTGGTCGCAATCAGACCGAACTTCTTATAGAAGAAGATCATGAACAGGATAGACACCACCAGACCGGCCAGACACGCTTCCAGACCCTGTTTAATGTTCTGCATACCCAGGGTTGGGCCGATGGTACGTTCTTCCACAATCTGAATCGGCGCAATCAACGCACCGGCACGTAACAGCAGAGAAAGCTGACGCGCTTCGTTCGGGTTGTTGATACCGGTGATACGGAAGCTGTTACCCAGGCGAGACTGGATATTGGCAATGTTAATCACCTCTTCCTGTTTCACCAGTACTGCACGACCGTTAGCATCTTTCTTACCGCTGTCTTTGTACTCCACGAACAGGGTCGCCATCGGCTTACCGATGTTGTCCTTGGTGAAGTTGGACATGATGTTACCACCCGCGCTATCCAGCGAGATGTTAACCTGCGGCTGATTATATTCGTCCTGGCTGGAAGTGGAATCGGTGATATGGTCACCGGTCAGGATCACGCGCTTGTACAGCACAACAGGCTGACCTTCACGAGACTGTTTCACTTCCGAATCACCCGGAACACGACCCGATGCTGCAGAGGACTGGTCAACGTTGGTGTTTACCAGACGGAACTCCAGCGTCGCGGTTGCGCCCAGAATTTCTTTCGCACGCGCGGTATCCTGAATACCCGGCAGTTCGACCACGATGCGGTCAGCACCTTGACGTTGTACCACCGGCTCAGCAACACCCAGTTGGTTAACACGATTACGCAGAATGTTGATGTTCTGCTGTACCGCGTACTCACGGGCTTCGCTCAGGCGCGCATCGGTCATTACAGCACGCAGTGCATTGCTGCCCTGGCTGGAAATAACCAGATCCTGGTGACGTTTGCTCAAGTAAGAGATAGCTTCATCACGGGCGCTGCTATCACGGAAAGTGATGCTCAGACCGTAGTTATCTTCTTTGCGAACGGTAGTATAAGGAATGCCTTTTTCACGCAGATCGCTGCGCAGGCTATCAATATTTTGTTCCTGCAACTTACTCAGCGCGGTATCCATATCCACTTCCATCAGGAAGTGAACACCGCCACGCAGGTCAAGGCCGAGTTTCATCGGTTCTGCATGAATGGCAGCCAGCCAGCGCGGGGTTGCCGGAGCAAGGTTAAGCGCCACGACGTACTGATCGCCCAGTACGCCCATTAATACTTCACGTGCGCGCAGTTGGGTATCAGTGGAGTCGAAGCGCGCGAGAATAGCACCCTCTTCCAGAGCCACAGACTTAGGTGTGATTTTATCTTCTTGTAACGTTTTCTGGACCTGGATCAGCGTTTGCTCACTGGCGGCGGCACCGCGCACGCCAGTGATTTGAACAGCCGGATCCTCACCATACAGGTTGGGAAGCGCATAGAGCAGACCGACGACAATAACGACGATCAGCATGACATACTTCCACAAAGGATAACGGTTTAACACGGCAGTTCCCTTTGGGAAAACAATAAATTACAGCGCCTTCATGGTGCCTTTCGGCAGAACGGCAGCTACGAAATCACGTTTAATAACCACTTCAGTGGTGTCGTTCAGCGCGATAGCGATGTAGCCAGATTCTGCTACTTTGGTCACGCGACCCACCAGACCACCGTTAGTCAGCACTTCATCGCCTTTCGCAATGGAGTTCATCAGATTTTTGTGTTCTTTGGTACGCTTTTGCTGCGGGCGCAGGATCATGAAGTAGAAAATCAGACCAAACACCACCAGCATCAGAATCAGAGACATCGGGCTGCCCTGCGCCGGAGCACCTGTTGCCGCTACCGCATCAGAAATAAAAAAGCTCATTCAAATTCCCTCATTATTAAAATTAATCAACGTTCACAGGTGGAACTGGTCTACCCTGACGTTGGTAAAAATCAGTCACGAAGCTCTCTAATTTACCCTCTTCAATAGCCTTGCGTAAACCCGCCATCAAACGCTGGTAGTAGCGAAGGTTATGAATCGTGTTGAGACGCGCGCCCAATATTTCGTTGCAACGGTCGAGATGATGCAAGTAAGCGCGCGAATAATTGCGACAGGTGTAGCAATCACACTCAGCATCGAGCGGACTGGTGTCGCTTTTATGTTTCGCGTTACGAATTTTTACCACGCCGTCAGTCACAAACAAATGACCATTACGGGCATTTCGCGTTGGCATCACACAGTCAAACATATCGATACCGCGACGCACGCCTTCAACCAGATCTTCTGGTTTACCGACGCCCATCAGGTAACGCGGTTTATCTGCCGGAATCTGCGGGCAAACATGTTCCAGAATGCGGTGCATATCTTCCTTCGGTTCACCGACAGCCAAACCGCCGACAGCGTAGCCATCAAAGCCGATATCTACCAGACCTTTGACGGAGATATCACGTAAATCTTCGTAAACACTGCCCTGAATGATGCCAAAAAGCGCATTTTTGTTGCCGAGGCTATCAAAACGGTCACGGCTGCGCTTCGCCCAACGCAGAGACATCTCCATCGAGCGTTTAGCATAGTCCCAGTCGGCCGGATACGGTGTACATTCGTCGAAGATCATCACGATATCGGAACCGAGATCGTATTGAATCTCCATCGACTTCTCGGGATCGAGGAAAATCGGATCGCCGTTGATCGGGTTACGGAAATGCACGCCTTGTTCGGTTATCTTCCGGATATCGCCCAGGCTGAACACCTGGAAGCCGCCGGAATCGGTGAGTATCGGCCCTTTCCACTGCATAAAATCGTGCAGATCGCCGTGCAGTTTCATGATTTCCTGCCCCGGGCGTAGCCACAGGTGGAAAGTGTTGCCGAGGATGATCTGTGCGCCGGTCGCTTCAACTTCTTCCGGCGTCATGCCTTTTACTGTGCCGTAAGTACCGACCGGCATAAAAGCAGGCGTTTCTACTACGCCACGATCAAAAACCAGGCGGCCGCGGCGAGCGCGACCGTCTGTGGTATCCAGTTCAAATTTCATCTTCACTCCTGCGTCAGAAAAACAGTCCGACGTTTTAAACACTCATGCCGGAAACTTATTCCCCGACACGCTCAGAAATAGCCTGCGGATTGTACGTGATAAACATCGCATCCCCGTAACTAAAAAAGCGATATTCCGCTTTTACCGCTTCATGATAGGCGTGCATGGTGTTTTTATAACCAGCAAATGCGGAAACCAGCATAATCAGTGTCGATTCCGGCAGGTGGAAGTTGGTGACCAGAGCATCAATCACCTGATATTTATAGCCTGGATAAATAAAGATTTGTGTATCGCCGAAGAACGGCTCGATTAGATCGTTTTTGGCCGCCTGCGCCGCACTTTCCAGTGAACGTACGGAGGTGGTGCCCACCGCAATCACGCGGTTACCGCGCGCTTTCGCCGCCAGCACCGCGTCCACCACATCCTGCGGCACTTCCGCATATTCGGAGTGCATAATGTGGTTTTCAATAGTGTCTACGCGCACCGGCTGGAAAGTGCCCGCTCCAACGTGCAGGGTGACGAACGCCATTTCAATGCCTTTATCGCGCAGTTTAGCCAGCAGCGGATCGTCAAAATGCAGACCCGCGGTCGGCGCAGCGACGGCACCCGGTTTTTCGCTGTACACGGTCTGGTACAGCTCGCGGTCGGCGTCTTCATCCGGACGGTCGATATACGGCGGCAACGGCATATGGCCAATCGCGTTGAGGATATCCAGCACGCTGCGTTCGTCGTTAAACTCAACTTCAAACAGCGCGTCATGACGCGCCACCATCGTTGCTTTAATGCTTTCGTCATCGCCCAGCAGCAGCTCGGCGCCCGGTTTCGGCGCTTTCGAGGCACGAATATGCGCCAGAATACGTTTGTCATCCAGCATACGCTCGACCAGCACTTCAATTTTACCGCCGCTGGCTTTACGACCAAACAGACGCGCAGGAATTACGCGGGTGTTGTTAAAGACCAGCAAATCGCCAGGGTTGAGCTTATCGAGCAAATCGGTGAAAGTACCGTGCGTCAGCGCGCCCGTCGGCCCGTCCAAAGACAGCAAGCGACAGCTACTGCGCTCAGCTTGCGGATAGTGGGCAATCAGGGATTCGGGTAGTTCAAAGGTGAAATCGGTAACGCGCATGACACTGACTCAGACTAAAATAAGAGGCGGGTAGTCTAGTGCCGGGGCGTTCTCCCTGCAACCTTTACCCCTCTGGATAAACATTTAACTATGAATTTTCTTGCACATTTGCATCTCGCTCACCTTGCCGACAGTTCGCTTTCCGGCAATCTGCTGGCCGATTTTGTCCGGGGTAATCCGGAAACGCACTACTCGCCTGATGTGGTAGAAGGCATCTTCATGCATCGTCGTATCGACGTGATGACAGATAACCTGCCGCAGGTGCGTGAAGCCAAAGAATGGTTTCGTAGCGAAACGCGCCGCGTCGCGCCGATTACGCTGGATGTCATGTGGGATCATTTTCTGTCGCGCCACTGGTCGGAGATCTCCCCTGACTTACCGCTGACGGACTTTGTGCGCTATGCCCGTACCCAGGTAACCACTATTTTGCCGGAATCGCCGCCACGCTTTATCAATCTGAATAACTATATATGGTCAGAGAAATGGCTTGAGCGCTACCGGGACATGGATTTTATCCAGAACGTCCTGAACGGCATGGCCAGCCGCCGTCCACGGCTCGATGCCCTACGCGACTCATGGTATGACCTCAATACGCATTACGATGCGTTAGAAGAACGATTCTGGCAGTTTTATCCGCAAATGATGGACCAGGCGCGGCGTAAAACCCTTTGATTGCAACCCGCATTCCCCGCCGGATAAGCCGTAGCCGTCATCCGGCAAAAGATTGATAGACAAAACCTGTCTCAATGATTGCCAGCGCCTCTTTGTCTTATTCACGAACACTCTCTATACTGGCCCGCGTTGCGTTCCAAAAACCCCTTAACATTGCAGGAGAATTATATGGTACTGGTAACTCGTCAGGCTCCGGATTTCACAGCAGCTGCGGTACTGGGTAGCGGTGAGATCGTTGAAAACTTCAACTTCAAACAGCATACCAACGGTAAAACTACCGTTCTGTTCTTCTGGCCGATGGACTTCACCTTCGTTTGCCCGTCTGAACTGATCGCATTCGACAAACGTTACGAAGAATTCCAGAAGCGCGGCGTTGAAGTTGTTGGCGTTTCCTTCGACTCTGAATTTGTCCACAACGCATGGCGTAACACCCCTGTCGACAAAGGCGGCATCGGTGCAGTGAAATACGCAATGGTTGCTGACATCAAACGCGAAATCCAGAAAGCCTACGGCATCGAGCACCCGGAAGCTGGCGTTGCTCTGCGCGGTTCTTTCCTGATCGACGCTAACGGCGTTGTTCGCCACCAGGTGGTTAACGATCTGCCGCTGGGCCGTAACATCGACGAAATGCTGCGCATGGTTGACGCGCTGCAGTTCCACGAAGAGCACGGCGACGTATGCCCGGCACAGTGGGAAAAAGGTAAAGAAGGTATGAACGCGTCTCCGGACGGCGTAGCAAAATACCTGACCGAGAACGTTTCCAGCCTGTAATTGGCATGAATCGACAAAAGGCCCGCTAGTGCGGGCCTTTTTTATTGTTCGTAGGTCAGGTAGGCAATTGCGTCACTATCTGTAAGTATCACCCGCGACAATACACTTATCCAAACCACAATTAAAACGCGAAGCAGGAACAGCCAAGCGCGCCCCAGAAAGCCCGGTCATCTGACACCGGAATGCCTGATTGACGCGCAATATCATGCTGATGACCGTGTACGCCACAGCTACCACAGCACTGATGCATCTGCACCATTGCGCCAATTTTTGCCGCAGCAGGCGGCGCTGAGCGATAGTGCCCCGGCACCTTCACCACCGGCGACCAGTCCGGCACAACCGGGATGGCTGGTGGTGCCAGCGGGGTGAAATGCCCTGCCGCATACACGACTTTGCCATCGACAATGGTCATCACTGACTCAATGCCTTTGATCTCTTCTTCCGCCACGTTGAAGTAATCTTTAGACAGCACCACCAGGTCGGCCAGTTGATCTTTCTCGATTCGCCCTTTCTTACCCTGCTCGCTGGAGAACCAGGCGCTGCCAGCGGTCCACAGTTCCAGCGCCACGTCGCGCGGCAAGCGGTTGTTATCATCGTACATCGCCATACCGCCAACGGTGCGGCCCGAAACCAGCCAATAGAGCGCGGTCCACGGGTTGTAGCTAGCCACACGGGTGGCGTCAGTCCCCAGCCCTACCGGAACTTCAGCCGCCAGCATTTTCGCCACCGGCGGCGTGTGTTTGACCGCATCTTTGCCATAACGATCGACAAAATATTCGCCCTGGAACGCCATTCGGTGCTGAACAGCAATCCCGCCGCCCAGCGCTTTAACGCGCTCGATATTCCGTTCAGTAATGGTTTCGGCATGATCGAAGAACCAGTGCAGGCCATTGAACGGGATATCACGATTCACCTTCTCAAACACGTCCAACATGCGGCTGATAGATTCATCGTAGGTGGCGTGCAGGCGGAACGGCCAGCAGTGCTCCACCAGGTGTCGCACCACGCGCTCCAGCTCATCTTCCATACCCTCCGGCAGGTCCGGGCGCGGCTGGAGAAAATCTTCAAAATCCGCTGCCGAAAAGACCAGCATTTCCCCGGCCCCATTGGCGCGGTAGAAGTCGGTCCCCTGCCCCGGTTTGAGCATATCGGTCCAACGTTCAAAGTCTTCCAGTTCCTGTTTTGGACGCTGGGTAAACAGGTTGTAGGCAATACGCACCGTCATCTGCTTGTTGGCGTGTAACTGCTCAATGATCTCGTAATCTTCCGGATAGTTCTGGAAGCCGCCGCCCGCATCGATGGCACTGGTCAGTCCCAGACGGTTCAGTTCACGCATAAACTGGCGGGTCGAGTTAACCTGCATTTCCAGCGGCAGTTTGGGTCCTTTTGCCAGCGTCGAATAAAGGATCATGGCGTTTGGTTTAGCGATCAACATCCCGGTCGGGTTGCCGTTGCTATCACGCACAATCTCACCGCCCGCCGGATCCGGCGTCGCTTTGGTGTAGCCGACGGCTTTCAGCGCAGCGCGGTTCAGCAAAGCCCGGTCATAGAGATGCAGAACAAAAACTGGAGTATCCGGAGCAGCCTCATTCAGTTCTTCCAGGGTTGGCATGCGACGTTCGGCAAACTGGAATTCGCTCCAGCCGCCCACCACGCGTACCCATTGCGGCGACGGCGTTCTGTCCGCCTGGTCTTTGAGCATACGTAGGGCGTCCGCCAGCGACGGCACGCCTTCCCAACGTAATTCCAGGTTGTAATTCAGTCCACCACGAATAAGGTGCAGGTGCGAATCGTTCAGGCCCGGGATCACCGTATGTCCTTGCAGATCGACAACCTGCGTCCCTTCGGCAGCAAAGCTCATTACCCGCTCGTGGCTACCAGTCGCCAGGATCTTTCCGTTGGCAATCGCCACCGCCTCGACCTGCGGGCGTTGCCTATCGAGAGTATGAATTTTTCCGTGAGTCAGAATCAGTGTGGCAGTTTGAGACATAACAATCTCCTGAGATACCGGTCAGGCTTTTTTCAGCCATCCGGCAAACAGACGGGTTACGATGGGCATCCAGAACCAGACCACCAGCGCAACCACACAGGCATCATTGATGAGATGCAGGAGTAACGAGCCCTTCATTGCAGGCAGCACAATGCCGGTCAACCACGGCACCAGATTGGTGCTAGGAAATATCACCAGCAGGGTTATCAGAAACTGTTTCCAGCGTTTGGGCTGGCGTACATGTGGCGCTGGCGGCGTAAACCAGAATGCCGCTTCGGTACGAATTTCGGTTTTATCACCTTCCGCCAGCAGTGGGGCAATCTCTTCCACCAGCACACGGCGCGTATCGGACTGGGTCCAGTTATACAGATGCTCAAGCGTGTCGAAGCGAATAATGATATTCCACAGGTTGTCGCCATCCGCAGGGCGAATCACGTTCGCCCCGAGATGACCGGGAAACTCGGCCGCCACCGGCATAATTTTCCCCAGCCATTGCTCATACCGCTGCGCCTGCTCAGGCAGCAGGGTGTGGGTAATCACCAACGTCACATGTTTGTTCTGCGCCATGAAGGATTCCTTGTTGAGAGGAAACAGGCCGCTTAGGCCAGGAAAGCAATACACAAAATCATTCATGGTGCATCGAGGCGGCAAGGTTGTGGATCCCCGGGAGCTTACATAAGTCAGTGACTGGGGTACGCAAGCGAAGCCAACAAAGATGCAACATGAAGGATGACGTGTATTTAGGCTTTACGTTCTGGCGCGCCATGCACCATGGTATAGGCATAATCCACGCCCATACCGTAGGCACCGCTGTGCTCGCGTACCAGATCCATGACGGCGTCGTAGGTTTCTTTGCGAGACCAGTCGCGCTGGTACTCAAGAAGAACCTGTTGCCAGGTTACGGGTACGGCACCAGCCTGTACCATGCGGTCGATAGAACGCTCATGGGCATCCACGGACGTGCCGCCGGAAGTGTCGGTCACCACATATACTTCATAACCCGCTTCCAGCGCCATCAGTGCCGGGAAAGTCAGGCAGACTTCGGTCCACAGCGCGGAGATAATCAGTTTTTTGCGCCCAGTCGCTTCCACGGCCTTCACAAACGCCGCATCTTCCCAGGAGTTCATTGAGGTGCGTTCAATGGGTTTTACATCAGGATGAACCGCTAACAATTCTGGCCAGATATATCCGCTAAAACTTTTCGTTTCTACAGAAGTATAAATCACCGGAACATTGAATATTTTCCCGGCTTTCGCTAATGCCACGGTATTATTTTTTAAAGTCTGGCGATCGATATTCGCTACACCAAATGACATTTGCGGCTGATGATCAATAAAAATAAGCGTAGAGTTTTGAGGGTCAATCAGTTCCCGAATAGACATATCACACCTTCTTAATCAATAAGTTAAAAGGCAACGGTCTGTATCTGCCGTCAGCAGCAGGATCCTGAATCAGAAAGCTTGTTGAGTATAGCGGGAAATTTCTAACGAGTTATTAAAGAAAACTTACCATCCTGTGAAACTATTAATTCTGTGTTGCGATATATCCTAAACAACATCAAAAAAATGCGCATGATTCATCTAAATTATTCACTGGCATTGTTTTTCTTCATTCGGTACAACAGAAGGGTTTAATTTTCAGGATCTTTTCTGCTTATGCGCATTAATCTGGATGTTTTGCTTATTCTCGACGCACTCGACAAACAGGGTTCATTTGCCGCGGCGGCCGAATCGCTGTTTAAAACGCCTGCGGCACTCAGCTATATGATTCAAAAGCTGGAAAGCGACCTGAATATCGAGTTGCTTGACCGTTCCGGACACCGGGCTAAATTTACCGACACCGGACAGATGATGCTGGAAAAGGGACGTTTATTGCTAAGTGCGGCAAAAGATCTCGAAAAACAGGCGGTACAGCTGAGTTCAGGCTGGGAAAAAGAGCTGGCGATTGCGCTGGACGACTCCTTTCCTTTCGCCTCGCTGTTACCCATTATCGATGAATTTCACGCGCTGAATAAGCAAACCCGCCTCAGTTTTACCCATCATACGCTGGCGGGTTCCTGGGAGGAGCTGACCCATAATGGAGCAGATATTATTCTGGGGGCGATTAATGAACCACCAACGTCAGCGGCCTGGTCCTACAAAATGCTCGGTACATTGGACAATGTATTTGTCGTGGCACCTGAGCATCCGCTGGCCACAGCACCTGATGGCCTGACCAACGAGCAGTTGTGCCTGCATCGGGCGATTGTTATCAGCGACAGCGCCCGCTTCTGCCATCCGTTACAAACCAATCTGATGGAGGAGCAGGCGCAGATCCGTGTCGATGACTTCCACAGTAAAGTGATGCTACTGCGAGCCGGCATGGGCTGCGGATTTCTCCCCCGCCATATTGCCAGCCCGTGGCTTGCTACGGGCGAGCTGGTGGAAAAAACGGTTATCTCATTTCGCCAAAAAGACGTGGCCTATATGGCATGGCGTAATAACCGTGATGGACTGGCGCAGCGCTGGTGGCGAGACGCGCTGCTGGCAAGCCCGGCGATTGCGCACTTATATCAATGACCTGACCATACCGAGGCGGAAATCGCCGGCAACGTCAGGATATCGTCGGCAAGCACACCTGTGCCCTCTTTGTGCTGCCAATGACTCACGCTCAGTAATGGCGAGGCTGGCAGGACCACTTCACAAGCCTGGCCACGGTTAATCGCCACTAACACGCGCTGGCGGTTTAGCACCCGTACAAACACCACCACGTTATCCTCGGCGTAAATCACCTGACAACCACCGTGGCGTAGCGCCTGGCTCTGGTGGCGTAATTTTGCCAGCCGCTGGTACAACGCCAGCAGGTTAGCGTCCTGTTTTTCAGGCTGCCATGGGAAAGGTTTGCGGCAAAACGGATCGTTGTTGCCATCCAGCCCCACTTCGTCGCCGTAGTAAATACAGGGCACGCCAGGCCAGGTAAATAGCCACACCACCGCCAGCGGTAAACGTGCGACGTCTTTACCGAGCAGAGACTTAAAGCGAGCGGTATCGTGGCTGTCGAGCTGGTTAAACATGCGCAATTGCTGTTGATGCGACAACCCCGCACGGTAGTTATCCATCCACGCCATACAGGTCTGGGCGTCAATGGATTGTGGGTCGTATGAAATATCGGTATTGGCGAGGAATCCCCAGAGAGGGAAAGTAAAGCCGCGATAGTTCATGGCGGCATCTTCCGCGTCGGCCTGCAACCACTGGCGAGCATCGCCAAAATGTTCACCCACCACATACGCCTCTGGCTGGGTTTCTTTTGCCGCCTGCGTAATGCCGGCCACGTGTTGTAGGTTGTTACGTGCGCCTCCTGCTTCTCCCAGCATGTGCACCACATCAAGACGCCAGCCGTCCATACTCCACGGCGCTTTCAGCCAGTGACGGACGATACTGTCTTCGCCGCGATAAATTTCATTTACCAGGCTTTCCGAAGAAAAGTCCAGCTTGGGCAGGCTGGAATACCCCAGCCAGTCGAGCGCAACGCCGTCGGCTGAGAAATGATACCAGTCGCGCCAGGGGGATTCTGGGTTATGGCACGCCCCATCCGTTCCCCTACTATGCCGGTCAAACCAGGCGTGCGAATCGCCGCTATGGTTAAAAACACCGTCCAGAATCAAGCGCATGCCCTGCTGTTGGGTGTTGTGCCGCAGGCGTAGCAGCGCCGTGTCGCCGCCAAATTGCGGATCAACATGACGGTAATCTTCGGTATCGTATTTATGCACGCTCGGCGCGGTAAACACAGGATTCAGGTACAGCGCCGTGACCCCTAACGTTTTCAGGTACGGTAGCTTTTCGCTGATGCCGTCCAAATCGCCGCCATAGAACGTGGAGCCACCGGCCTGAGCCGTAAGCGGTTCGTCCCATTCGCGCCGCACGATGTCGTGCCCGGCCGCGTGATGGTAATAGACGTTATCCTGGCCCGCTTCACGCGACTGGCTGCGGGCAAAACGGTCCGGGAAAATTTGGTAAAAGACCTGGTCAGCGACCCACTGCGGACCGTTATCCGGCACATCGACGGCAAACTGCTCCAGACGCGCAGGCGGAAAACGGCTGAATCCCTGTGGGGTGAACCACAACTGACGATCGAGCCAAAGTAATTTAAAGCTATAGCGTCGACGAGGCTGCCCGCTGGAGAGATCAATCGCCGCTCGCCACGCGGTCACACCCGGCTGCGGCTGGCTGCGCTGCTTGTGCATAGCCAGCGAAATCTCTTCGTTATCGTTTTCTGCGCGTAGCGTCACCCGCTGGGGTGGATTTTCCCCCGCCAGCCATAATGTAATCGTCAGTTGATCTTTGTTTTGCTTAACAAATGGGGCAACCGGAAGGTGCCAGGCGTTCAACATCACGTATCCCCTTTGATGATAATGACGTCACCTTGCCATAGCGAAGTGCAGGATCACTCATCATCTTAACGTTTATTGGGGGAGGAGTTCGGGGGAGGAGAAAATTGCCGGGTAACGCAAAGCTACCCGGCAAAAATATTACTGTGCTTCAGCAAGTTGGCGCTCGCGACGGCGCTTGAATCCCCAGCCGACCAGCAGCAGGACAATCCACGCAAAGCCGACGTACAGCGAAATGCGGGTATCCGGATGATAGCCGATAAGCGCGATGATAAAGACCAGGAAAATCAGGCCAACAACGGTCGTCGTTACCCCACCCGGTACTTTAAATTTCAGCGCTTTGACCTCTTCTGGCGGCAGACGACGACGGAAAGCAATCTGCGACAGCAGGATCATAATCCACACCCAAACCGTGGCGAACGTTGCCAAAGAGGCGATCACCAGGAAGACGTTTTCCGGCATGATGTAGTTAAGATAAACCGCAAACAGCAGCGCGATGGTCATCACCATCACCGTAACCCACGGCACGCCACGACGCGACGTCTTGGCAAACATTTTTGGGGCACTGCCCTGTTCCGCCATGCCGTGTAGCATACGTCCCACACCGAAGACGTCAGAGTTAATTGCCGACAGCGACGCAGTCAGAACCACAAAGTTGAGGATCCCGGCAGCAAAGGTAATGCCCATATGCTGGAACGTCATAACGAACGGGCTACCGTCGGTACCCACCTGGTTCCACGGGTAGATAGACATAATGACGAACAACGTCCCCACATAAAACACCAGGATACGCATTGGTACGGAATTGATAGCGCGCGGAATAGATTTTTCCGGGTCTTTGGCTTCGCCTGCGGTAATCCCGATAATCTCAATCCCGCCGTAAGCGAACATCACCATTTGCAGCGACATCACCATGCCGAGCCAGCCGTTGCTGAAGAAGCCACCATTGCTCCATAAGTTATGGATACCGGTCGGTTGCCCGCCGTTGCCAATCCCCCAAATGATGATACCGAAACCGGCGACAATCATGATGATAATGGTGGCGACTTTGAAGAACGAGAACCAGAACTCCAGCTCGCCAAACACCTTCACGCTCATCAGGTTGATGGCGCAGATAATCAGCACTACGCTAAGTACCCAAATCCAGTGCGGTACGGCCGGGAACCAGACGCCCATGTAAATACCAAAGGCAGTCACATCGGCAATGGCGACAATCAGGATTTCAAAACAATAGGTCCAGCCGGTGATATAGCCTGCCAGCGGTCCGAGGTTTTCCTGCGCATAGCGCGAGAAGGAGCTGGCTGCAGGGTTATGAACAGACATTTCGCCCAGCGCGCGCATAATAATATACGCCGCTACGCCGCCGATAATATAGGCCAGCAACACGCTTGGCCCCGCCATTTTGATGGCATCGGCCGAGCCATAGAACAGCCCGGTACCAATTGCTGAACCTAATGCCATAAAGCGGATGTGCCGGGTGCTCAGCCCACGCTTTAGCTTGTTATTACTTTCCATCGATTCCTAACCTGTTAACACAATAAAAAAACCACGGGGCCATGTTAATAGCCCCGTGGTTAAAACTTATTGTCAGTGATATTAGTGTGCGCTGGAGGTCACTTGTCGACCCGCGGCGCGATCCCAGATAACTGCCAGGACCACCATCACGACTGTTGGCATCAACCACGCCAGCCCCTGCTCCGCCAGCGGTAAACGCTGGGTCCAGGCCGGTAACACGTCGCCAATTGCAGAAGCTTTAATGCCATCAAGGATACCAAAAATCAGGCTGATAAACATCGCAGGTGCAATGACGCGGGAAGAATTATGCCACCATGAGCGGGTAAAGCTTAATACAACCAGTGCGATACATGGCGGATAGATAGCCGTCAGCACCGGAATAGAGATCTGAATCAGATGGCTCAGACCCAGGTTAGAAACCACCATCGAGAAGCCGCCGAGGATAAATACCAGCGTACGATAAGACAGTGGAACGTACTGGGCAAAGAACTCTGCGCACGCACAGGTCAAGCCAACCGCGGTGACCAGACAGGCGATGAAAATCAGCGCCGCCAGCAGGAAGCTTCCTGCACCGCCAAAGGTGTGCTGAACATACGCATGCAGAATCGCCGCGCCGTTAGCAGACTGATCGACCAGAATCGCGCTATCTGAACCCAGACGGAACAGCGCGAGATACAGCAGCGTTAAGCCCACACCCGCCATTAAACCCGCCCAAACGGTGTAACGGGTCAGCAGACGCGCTTCAGTAACACCACGCGAGCGAGCGGCGTTAACGATAACAATACCAAACACCATCGCGCCCAGCGTATCCATGGTCAGATACCCGTTCACGAAGCCATTAGAAAATGCCGCAGTTTGGTAGGCTTCCATCGCATTACTGATCGGGCCTGCTGGCCAGACGATTGCGGCGACAGACAGAACAACCAGCGCCAGGATTTTCAGCGGTGCCAGGAAATTACCCACCGTATCCAGCAGTTTGCCCGGATACAGCGAAACCAGAATCACAATCGCGAAATAGATAACGCTATAGATAAACAGCGGCAGCGCAGAGTCACCGGTCAGCGGTGCAATCCCGACTTCGAAAGAGACCGTCGCGGTACGCGGGGTAGCAAATAACGGCCCAACGGCCAGATAGCAAACAGTCGCCAGTAGCAGACCAGCAACTTTACCGATAGGTGTGCTCAGTCGGTCCACACCACCACCGACTTTCGCCAGCGCGACAACGGTAAGTACCGGCAGGCCAACGGCGGTAATCAAAAAGCCAAAAGCCGCAGTCCAGACGTGTTCACCTGCCTGCAAACCAACCATTGGGGGGAAGATGATGTTACCTGCACCAACGAACAGTGCAAATGTCATAAATCCCAAAGCGATAATATCGCGCGATTTTAACTGATGGGTCATAAAGTCTTACTGCCTGTGGATGTGGTGTTGAAAATAATAAATTTTTGCCTTTCCCTGGGGGACAATACAGCGGCATTTTTGCTCAATTCCAGCGGGAAACACTCCCGACCTGGCGCGGCGAAGAATAGTTTTTCGATTTACCGCGTAAATGCAGTCGGTATGACAGCATCTGGAGCGCAATTTAAACGCTTATAACGTTTTAAAGCAAGGTGGGATCCAAAAACCAGAACAATATAGCGATATGAAAAAATGGGTTAGCACAAAACACCATTTCATTGAAAAAGGTATGGGTAATAGTTCGAACAAAAAACAATCAAACGTCGTAAAATTCAGGAGTCATATATTGACCGCATAGAAAAAGCCAGCTTGTGCTGGCTTTTGGAAAGATAATCTTACGAATGTGCTTTAACCGTTACTTTTGGCAATCAAACGTTCCGGGATCACGAAACTAAATCGCGTCCCTTTGCCTGGTTCGCTTTCGATATTCAAACGGCTGTCGTGATGATGCAGCGCATGTTTCACGATGGCAAGGCCCAACCCGCTACCGCCCGTTTGCCGCGATCGCGCCTTATCTACCCGATAAAAACGCTCGGTCAGGCGTGGAATATGCTCGGCGGCAATGCCTGGACCGTTGTCTTCCACACAAAACTCCGCTCCCGAGGCCACATGCCGCCAGCGTACGGTAATGTGCGTTCCCGCAGGGGTGTGGTTCACCGCGTTATAGACGAGATTCGAGATAGCGCTACGCAACTGCTCCTCGTTGCCCCGCACGTTCAGGCTGTTATCGACATCAAAGGTAAACGTATGTTTATGCTGGCTCAGGGTTTGCGCTTCGTGCTCGATCACGCGCAGCATCATGGGCACATCGACTTTCTCATTCAGTTGCAACGTCGGAGCAGCTTCAATTTTTGACAGCGTCAGCAGCTGTTTCACCAGGCCTTCCATACGGTACGTTTGTTCGCGCATGGTATGCAGCGCTTTTTCGCGCGTTGTCCCTTCCAGCGGATGCTCCTGCATCATTTCCAGATAACCTTGCAGCACCGTCAGCGGTGTGCGCAGCTCATGGCTGGCGTTGGCGAAAAAGTTTCGCCGTGAACCTTCCAGTTGGTGCATCTGGGTAACGTCGCGCGCCACCATCAGCAGTTGCTTATCCGTGTAGGGCATCACGCGAATTTCCAGATGCCGTCCGGTATTGAGCACCAGATTGATAGGCCGGCTAAAGTCGCGCGTTTTCAGATATTGTGTGAATTCCGGGTATCGCAGCAGGTTAAGAATATTTTGCCCGCTATCGTCCGGCCAGCGCAATCCCAGAACCTGCTGAGCCAGTCCGTTACACCAGAAGATACCGCCTTCTTCGGTGGTCAACACCACCGCGTCGGGTAGTGATTCCGCCCCGCTGCGAAAACGTTTGATCAGGTTACCCAGTTCTCGACGGCGCTTTTTGTTGCGCAGCTGCATTTGATGCAGCCCATATAACAACGGCTCCCAACTGCCTCGCCCCGGCGGCGGCGTCATGCTTCTGTCGACCCATAGCCACCAGGACAAACGTAATAGATTCCAGAAATGCCAGATAAGCAGGCCCGTTACCGACGCCAGTAAAAACCAGGGCAGGTAACCGAAAAAAGCGCTAAGGATAAATGCCGGTATGCAGCACAGGATCAGCTCCAGTACCAACCTTTTCCATGACAATCGTTCTAGCAAACGTCTTACTCCATAAACGGCCTAATCCATCAGGCCCTGATTCTTGTCAGTCAGAAGCGGGTCGAAAAACGATATCCCGTCCCGCGAACTGTCTGCACCATTCGATCGTGTCCGCTGTGCTCCAGCGCTTTACGTAAGCGGCGGATATGCACATCCACTGTCCGGTCTTCCACGTAGACATTGGTTCCCCAGACATGATTGAGGAGTTGTTCACGGCTGTAGACGCGCTCAGGGTGGGTCATAAAGAAGTGCAACAGTTTGAATTCGGTCGGCCCCATATCCAGCGGATCCTCGCCGGTCATCACGCGATGCGAGGTCGGATCAAGGCTTAGCCCCTGCATCTCAATAACCTCTTCCACCGCCATCGGTGAAATACGACGCAGAACCGCTTTAATACGCGCCACCAGCTCCTTGGGAGAAAACGGCTTGGTAATATAATCATCCGCACCGGTTTCCAGACCCCGGACGCGGTCTTCCTCTTCACCTCTCGCCGTCAGCATCATCACGGGGATATCCCGCGTCATGGCTTCGCGCTTGAGATGTTTAATAAACTGCAGACCCGAGCCGCCGGGAAGCATCCAGTCAAGCAGGACGAGATCCGGCCAGGGTTCATTGAGTTGGTTCACAGCACTGTCATAGTCTTCGGCTTCTACGGGTTGAAAACCGTTTTGCTCGAGCACGAAGCAGACCATTTCGCGAATTGGAGCTTCATCTTCTACGACCAGAATACGTCTCGCCATGATTTGCCCTGTTTATAATTAAATCGTTTGCCATCAATACGGTGCCATTATGCGTCAGTTTTATGACAGATTTATGAAAAGATAGCCCAGGTTTAACGCAGCCCGGCGAATTATGACAGCCCGGAGACAAGATATTACCGTCCTTGAAAGGTTATAATCCCCACCACTGTTTTATCGTCATGGAACTCTTATGCGCATCCTTCACACGTCTGACTGGCATCTGGGCCAAAATTTCTACAGCAAGAGCCGTGCCGCTGAACATCAGGCCTTTCTCGACTGGCTGCTGGAAACGGCACAATCCCATCAGGTGGATGCCATTATTGTGGCGGGTGATATTTTCGATACCGGCTCACCGCCAAGCTACGCTCGTGAGCTGTATAACCGTTTTGTCGTTAATTTACAGCAAACCGGGTGTCATCTGGTGGTGCTGGCAGGCAACCACGACTCCGTCGCCACACTCAATGAATCCCGCGATATACTGGCGTTTCTCAACACCACGGTCGTTGCCAGCGCCGGCCATGCTCCGCAGGTACTGCCGCAACGCGACGGCACGCCGGGGGCAATTCTGTGCCCGGTTCCTTTTTTACGTCCACGCGACATCATTACCAGCCAGGCCGGGCTAACCGGGCAAGAAAAACAGCAACATTTGCTGTCAGCCATCACCGACTATTACCAGCAGCAGTATCAGGATGCCTGCACGCTGCGTGGTGATCAGAATCTGCCCATCATCGCGACCGGGCATTTGACCACCGTCGGCGCCAGTAAAAGTGACGCCGTCCGTGACATTTATATCGGTACGCTGGACGCCTTCCCAGCACAAAACTTCCCTCCGGCGGACTACATCGCGCTGGGCCATATTCACCGGGCGCAGGTTATCGGTGGCACGGAGCATATTCGCTACTGCGGCTCGCCGATCGCTCTCAGTTTTGACGAGTGCGGCAAAAACAAATGCGTGCATCTGGTGAGCTTTGAAGCAGGGAAACTCAACGCCGTCGAGAATCTCACCGTACCGGTCACCCAGCCGCTTGCGGTACTGAAAGGCGATCTCGCCGCCATTACCGCCCAGCTTGAGCAGTGGCGCAACGTACAGCAAGAGCCGCCTGTGTGGCTGGATATTGAAATTACCACCGATGACTATCTGCATGATATGCAGCGTAAAATCCAGGCCTTGACCGAAGATTTACCGGTAGAGGTGTTATTGGTGCGCCGCAGTCGCGAACAGCGCGAACGCATTATGGCCAATGAACGTCGTGAAACATTAAGCGAGCTGAGCGTGGCGGAGGTTTTTGACCGCCGCCTGGCGCTGGAAGAACTCGAAGAACCGCAGCGCGAGCGGCTTAATCAGCTGTTTAGCGCAACCGTACAGACGCTTGCCGGGGAGGCTGAAGCATGAAAATTCTCAGCCTGCGCCTGAAAAATCTCAACTCCCTGAAGGGAGAATGGAAAGTCGATTTCACGGCAGAACCTTTTGCCAGCAACGGGCTGTTCGCTATCACCGGGCCCACAGGCGCGGGGAAAACCACCCTGCTGGACGCAATTTGCCTTGCGCTGTACCACGAAACGCCGCGCCTGAATACTGTGTCACAGTCGCAAAACGACCTGATGACCCGCGACACAGCGGAGTGTCTGGCCGAGGTGGAATTTGAAGTGCGGGGCGAAGCCTACCGCGCATTCTGGAGCCAGAACCGGGCGCGTAATCAGCCAGAGGGCAACCTGCAGGTTCCGCGCGTTGAGCTGGCCCGCTGCGCCGACGGTAAAATCCTCGCTGATAAAGTCAAAGACAAGCTGGAGATGACCGCCGAGCTTACCGGGCTGGATTACGGCCGTTTTACCCGTTCCATGCTGCTCTCTCAGGGCCAGTTTGCCGCATTTCTCAATGCCAAACCAAAAGAGCGCGCCGAGCTGCTCGAAGAGTTAACCGGTACTGAGATCTACGGTCAAATCTCCGCCATGGTGTTTGAAAAGCACAAATCAGCGCGTACGGAGCTGGAAAAACTGCAGGCCCAGGCCAGCGGCGTGGCGCTGTTAGCGCCAGAGCAGGTGCAATCTCTGACAGAAAGTTTGCAGGTACTTACTGACGAAGAAAAACAATACCTTACCAGCCAACAAACCCAGCAACAGCACCTCAACTGGCTCATTCGGCAAAATGAGCTACAAACGGATATAAACCGCCACCAGCAGGCATTACAGGCAGCGCTTCAGGCGCAAGAAGACGCGCAGCCGCAGTTGGCGGCACTGAATCTGGCACTGCCGGCCAGGGCGTTACGCCCGCACTGGGAGCGAATTCAGGAACAAACGGCTACCATCGAGCGTACGCGCCAGAAGATTCAGGAAGTGAATGCTCGCTTACAAAGCAGCTTAACGCTGCGCGGGCGTATTCGTCAGCAGGCACAAATGCAGTCGACCTTGATGCTAGCCGAACAACAGACGTTAACCGACTGGCTTAATGAGCATGATCGCTTCCGCTTATGGAGTAGCGAACTGGCAGGATGGAAAGCGCTGCTGGCCCAACAGTCCGACGCCAGCACCCAGCTACGCCAATGGCAGCAGCTGCGAGAAAACGACACGCGTAAGCTCAATGCACTAACGCTTCCCGCGCTGACCCTTTCACCGCAGGAGGTAACGGATGCGCTGGCGCAACATGTGCAGCTTCGTCCGTTACGCCAGCGGCTGAGCAATTTACACGGGCAAATCACCCCGAAGCAAAAACAACTGGCACAGTTACGCGCCACGCTTGTACAGCATCAACAAGAGTTGACCCAGCGCAACGCGGTGCTTGCCGAAAAACGTCAGCGCTATAAAGATAAAAATCAGCAGCTTACTGATGTGAGAGTCATTTGCGAGCAAGAAGCCCGCATCAAAGATCTGGAAAGCCAACGGGCATTGTTGCAATCCGGCATGCCTTGCCCGCTATGCGGCTCCATCGCACATCCGGCGATTGAACGCTATCAAACGCTCGAACTGAGCGTGAATCAGACGCGGCGTGAGGCACTGGAAAAAGAGGTCAAAACGCTGGCCGATGAGGGTTCAACGTTACGCGGCCAGCTTGAGGCGATAACCCAGCAACTTCAGCGGGATGAACGCGAAGCACAGACGCTTTCTCAGGAGGAGCAAGCACTTACTCAAGAGTGGCTGACCGTCACCGCCAGCCTCAACGTCACGCTACAACCGCAGGATGACATTGCCCCGTGGCTGGCCGCTCAGGAAGAGCACGAACAACAGCTTCACCAGTTGAGCCTGCGTCATACCCTGCAGGCGCAAATCACCGCGCATACCGAGCAGATTACCCAGCTCCAGCTGCATATTGACCAGCGCCAGGCGACGCTAACCGCCGAGCTTTCCCGCTATGGTCTGGCCCTTCCACCCGAGGATGACGTCGCCTCATGGCTAAGCGAACGGGCGAACGAAGCACAAATGTGGCAACAGCGTCAGAATGAACTGACCGAGTTACAGGCCCGGATTGCCCAGCTTGCGCCGCTGCTGGAAACGTTGCCTGAAACCGAGGCGCTTTCTGAAAACATTGAGGATTTGTCGCTGGAAAACTGGCGGCAGGTGCACGACGATTGCCTCTCTTTACAGGGACAGTGGCAAACCTTGCAACAGCAGGAGGCGCAGGACGTTCAGCGCGCCACGGAAATCCAGGCGCAGTTTGATGCCGCATTGCAGGCCAGCATCTTTGCCGATCGCGACGCCTTTATTGCCGCCCTGCTGGACGAAGAGACCTTTAATCGCCTGGAGCAGTTGAAGCAATCACTGGAAGGCCAGCGACAGCAGGCGCAAACGCTGGTTAATCAGGCCCAGCAGGCACTGACGGCTCATCAACAGCAGCAACCAACAGAAGTGGATCTCACGCTGACGGCGCAGCATCTGCACGACGCGCTGGCGCAGCTCACCCAACTGCTACGCGATAACACTACTCGTCAGGGCGAAATTCGCCAGCAGCTCAAACAAGATGCTGAAAACCGCCAGCAGCAGCAGGCGCTGATGCAGGAGATTGAAAAAGTCGCGCAGCAGGTCGAAGACTGGGGGTATTTGAATGCACTGATCGGCTCGAAAGAGGGAGATAAGTTCCGCAAATTTGCCCAGGGGCTGACGCTGGATAACCTCGTCTGGCTTGCCAACAACCAGTTAACCCGTCTGCACGGTCGCTATTTGTTGCAGCGCAAGGCCAGCGAAGCGTTAGAGCTGGAAGTGGTTGATACCTGGCAGGCCGATGCCGTACGTGATACGCGTACGCTTTCCGGCGGCGAGAGCTTCCTCGTGAGTCTGGCGCTGGCGCTGGCGTTGTCCGATCTGGTCAGCCACAAAACCCGAATTGACTCCCTGTTCCTCGACGAAGGTTTCGGCACGCTGGACAGTGAAACGCTGGATACCGCACTGGACGCGCTTGATGCGCTCAACGCTACCGGTAAAACCATTGGCGTGATCAGCCACGTCGAAGCAATGAAAGAACGCATTCCGGTGCAGATCAAGGTGAAAAAAATCAACGGTCTGGGCTACAGCAAACTCGACAAAATGTTTGCGGTGGAGTAATCGGCCAGCGGATATGGTGTCACAGGCCGGATAAGCGCTAACGCTATCCGGCACGCTATGTAGCACAATATTGCATACTCAGGGACGGATATGAAATGGCATTCCACTTCGCTTATCCGCAAGCTATCGCTATTGGCGGCGAACGTTCGTCGCTATGACGCAAATCCTGCGTCTTTCTTGTTGGCAGGTGGTATGAAAAAAGTCATTTTCTCTTTAGCGCTCGGAACATTTGGGCTGGGCATGGCCGAGTTTGGCATCATGGGTGTCCTCACTGAGCTGGCGCGGGACGTGGGAATTTCCATTCCTGCCGCTGGCCATATGATTTCGTTTTACGCCTTTGGCGTAGTGCTTGGCGCGCCCATTATTGCGCTCTTTTCCAATCGCTTTTCGCTCAAACATATTTTGCTGTTTCTGGTCACCCTGTGCGTGATTGGCAACGCCATCTTCACCCTCTCTTCCTCGTATTTTATGCTGGCGGTGGGCAGGCTGGTTTCCGGCTTCCCTCATGGCGCATTTTTCGGCGTGGGCGCGATTATCCTGTCGAAGCTAGCCCGTCCAGGAAAAGTCACCGCCGCCGTCGCGGGCATGATTTCGGGGATGACCGTTGCCAATCTGGTTGGCATTCCCGTCGGCACCTGGCTGAGCCAGGAATTTAGCTGGCGCTACACGTTTCTGCTGATAGCCGTCTTTAATATCGCCGTAATAGTCTCGGTCGCTTTTTGGGTCCCCAACATTAGCGATGAGGTAAAAGGGAAACTGCGCGAACAATTTCACTTTTTGAAAAGCCCCGCCCCGTGGTTCATTTTTTCCGCCACCATGTTTGGGAACGCCGGGGTTTTCGCCTGGTTCAGCTACGTCAAACCGTACATGATGTATATCTCCGGCTTCTCCGAGGCGCTAATGACCTTCATCATGATGCTGGTGGGATTGGGAATGGTGTTAGGAAATCTGCTAAGCGGTAGGCTGTCAGGCCGTTATACGCCGCTGCGAATTGCGGTAATAACCGACTTCGTGATTGTGCTGGCTCTGCTGCTGCTCTTTGCCTTTGGCGGCATCAAAGCCGCGTCGCTGACCTTCGCTTTCATTTGCTGCGCGGGTCTGTTTGCTCTGTCGGCGCCGTTGCAAATTTTGCTTCTGCAAAATGCTAAAGGGGGAGAACTACTGGGCGCGGCTGGCGGGCAAATTGCCTTCAATCTCGGCAGCGCGATTGGCGCGTACTGCGGTGGCATGATGCTGACGCTGGGATTTGCCTACAACTACGTGACGCTGCCGGCTGCGCTGCTGTCGTTTTCTGCGATGTCCTCGCTGCTGCTCTATGGTCGCCTGAAGCGCGGCGTGCAACAACAGGTTGCACCCGCGACATAACAACCGTTTATACGTGCGGCCACAGCCAGGCCGCGCCGCGCACGCCGCTGGAGTCACCGTGCAACGCCTTGCGTAGAGGCGTTTCACACTCGCCGCCAAAAACAAATTGCTTCATCAACGTCGGAACGTTTTGATACAGTCGATCGACATTGCTCATTCCGCCACCCAGCACAATGACGTCCGGATCGAGAATATTCACCACATGTGCCAGTGATTTCGCCAGACGAAGCTCATAGCGGCTCAACGCTTGCTCCGCAAGAGTATCCTGCGCATTAACAAGGCTGATAATTTCACTGCCTTTGAGCGGCTTACCGCTCAGGCGCTGGTAGTCGGTGGCAAAACCGGTCCCGGAAATGAAGGTTTCAATGCAGCCTTGTTTGCCGCAATAACAGGGGACTTCCTGCCGATAACGCAGCTCATCTTCGTCCATCCACGGCAGCGGATTATGCCCCCACTCCCCTGCGGTACCGTTACCGCCCGTGTGTGCCCGACCATTCAGCGCCACGCCTGCGCCACATCCGGTGCCGATAATCACCGCAAACACGGTTTGCGCCCCCGCCGCTGCCCCATCCACCGCTTCAGAAACCGCCAGACAGTTGGCATCATTTGCCAACCGCACTTCGCGATTCAGACGCGAACTCAGATCTTTGTCAAAAGGTTGCCCGTTAAGCCAGGTCGAGTTGGCATTCTTTACCACCCCGGTGTAGGGCGAGATTGAACCGGGAATGCCCATTCCCACGGTTCCCGTCTGCCCGGTGGCGTTTTCCGCCATCTCCACCAGCATGGCGATGGTTTCTATCGTTTGCCGATAATCATCACGCGGCGTGGGCAGGCGATGGCGAAAAAGCTGTTCGCCCGCATCGCCAAGCGCAATAACTTCCGTTTTCGTACCGCCCAAATCGATACCTATACGCACTGTTTGCTCCTCTTCCCGATTAACAATGCAAGCATAGCGACAATTCGCTATCATGCCCGCTGGATTTAACGACAAGGCCGTGGAAATTATCATGCTGTGGTTCAAAAATTTAATGGTTTACCGTCTTAGCCGCGATGTTTCTTTGCGTGCCGAAGAGATGGAAAAACAGCTGGCATCAATGACGTTCACCCCTTGCGGTAGCCAGGATATGGCAAAAATGGGCTGGGTTCCGCCGATGGGATCGCACAGCGATGCATTAACGCATACCGCCAATGGCCAAATTATTATCTGCGCCCGCAAAGAAGAAAAAATTCTGCCGTCGCCGGTTATCAAACAGGCGCTGGAAGCCAAAATATTCAAACTGGAAGCTGAGCAAGGTCGCAAACTCAAGAAGACCGAAAAAGACTCACTGAAAGATGAAGTTCTGCACTCATTGCTGCCGCGCGCCTTTAGCCGCTTCAGCCAGACAATGATGTGGATCGACACCGTCAACGATCTGATCATGGTCGACTGTGCAAGCGCGAAAAAAGCGGAAGATACGCTGGCGCTGCTGCGTAAAAGCCTCGGCTCGCTGCCGGTCGTTCCGCTGACGATGGAAAACCCTATTGAGCTGACGCTGACCGAATGGGTTCGCTCCGGCACAACAGCACAAGGATTCCAGTTACTGGATGAAGCTGAACTGAAAGCGATCCTTGAAGACGGCGGTGTGATCCGCGCGAAAAAGCAGGATCTGGTCTGCGACGAAATCGCCGTGCATATCGAGGCGGGCAAACTGGTCACCAAGTTGGCCCTCGACTGGCAGCAGCGTATTCAGTTCGTTATGTGTGACGACGGCTCCATTAAACGTCTGAAGTTCAGCGACGAGCTGCGCGATCAGAACGAAGATATCGACCGTGAAGATTATGCTCAGCGTTTTGATGCCGATTTCATCCTGATGACAGGTGAACTGGCGGCGCTGATTAAAAGTCTGGTGGAGGGATTAGGCGGCGAAGCGCAACGT
This sequence comes from Citrobacter sp. ABFQG, assembly GCF_004322975.1. NCBI lineage: Bacteria > Pseudomonadati > Pseudomonadota > Gammaproteobacteria > Enterobacterales > Enterobacteriaceae > Citrobacter > Citrobacter sp. ABFQG. The sequence goes on along the minus strand of NZ_CP036435.1, from coordinate 1,869,928 downwards.
TAGCCCTGTTTAGCGAATGGCGACACAATATCGCCATTCGTCATTTTTACGCTTACAAATAGCGGCAAAGATAGGATGTTGGCTCTGCTACCTGCAGATGAAACTCACTGTTGCCCGGTACGTTAAACACGTCTCCTGCGGCATAGACTTTCCACTCGGTTTCCCCCGGCAGCAGCACGTTCAGTGCGCCACTAACCACCGTCATCTCTTCAGGCGCCGCAGTACCAAAGGTATATTCACCTTCAGCCATCACGCCTACACTGGCGCGGCCAGTACTGCTGCTGGTAAAACCGATCGATTTTACTTTGCCGGAAAAGTATTCATTACTTTGAAGCATACAACTGGCCCTATCTCGTGATTAAGTTAGGAACCAATATAGGGGGCTGACGTTCCACCTGTCACGCAAAATTACGCCAGCAATTCCGAAGCTAGTCGGGCAATCAACACATTGGACAGCAAAACCGGGACATCCAGCGACTTTTGCAGTAAATCACGATGGCGTTGATGAAAACCCAGGCAGTCCAGCATGAGAACATCAGCGCCTTGCTCAAGGAGATATTTTCCGGCATCAATCAGCTGTTGTTCAGAACCTTCTACTGGATTCGCTACGGCATACACTGGCGGCGTTTGTAACACCTGCCACTTTTGTGTCTGGGCTTTGAGCAATTCAGCAACAGGTACTATGACCCCAACCTGATGCCCTTCGACAATCGAAGCCACTAACGGGGGAATAATGCGTATGGGTTCCAACAAGATGCTATTGCGGGCGGTCAGACGGGTGATTGAAGCGGTACTCATCAGCAGGATCACGTCAAAGCCCTGATTATCCAGCACCTCCACGATACTTTGTAGCGAGCGTTCTACCTTCAGGCGCGAGACATGTGCAAGCTGATGGTCGCTAAGCAGCGTTAATAACAGCTCATCACCGGGTGAAGCTCCGTACTCAGCCATCACATCTTCTCGCTGCATCTGCCCCAGCAGACTGTGGTGAGTAATGTGCTGTTCATCAATATATTCCGTCAGGAGCGGTAACACCTCACACATCGGCACAACGCCAATCGTGAGGATAGCCAACGACGTACTCATTTGTTGCTCCACCGTTTTCTTACTTTGCTGTGAAATCCCGGACACGTGCCGGACGCTAACCTGTGCTACAAATGCTCAAAAGCGTAGCAGTAGATCGGCGGTGTATTGTGTAAAGATTCCAGATCATTCCAGTACTGGATTGTTATTGTTTAATTTTCAATTTTTACTGTATACAGCGAAATTTAAAAAAATGTGATGCACGCCCGGACTGGCACTTTTAAGACTCGTGCCAGGGCGGTCTTCATATCAGGTTTTATCGGGGTCTTCGTAGCGTTTTTTAGCATCCATCGCTTCCTGAGCCGAAGGATGCTCACTGATCAACGAATTCGGTTTAGGGTGATCGGCACGAAGTTGATACCAGGTTACCGTCTGGCCTGGCGTCCCTTTTTCAACCGTAACAATGGTCGCTTGACGTGGGTAAGGTGGTTGTGTCGGCATAGTTCTTCCTTTTCACTGGATGAACATTAAGTATAGACACCGCCCTGCAACCGTGGCGCTGCCTGCGCCAGTATCCCAAGAATGTCTTCCACCACCTGCGCAGGCGCATTGGTGGCATCAACGATATAGTGCGCGGCTTCGCGATACAAAACATCTCGCTGGGCGAGCACTTCCTGCACTTCTTCAGTCAACGGCTTGCCGGTTAAGGTCGGTCGTAATCCTTCTTCAGGCGTCGCCTCCAGACGATCAACCAGTACCGATACCGGTGCGCTTAAATAGATAACCACGCCGTGGCTGCGCATGTAGTGACGGTTAAATTCGGTAAGAATAATACCGCCGCCGGTCGCAACAACCGTTGCTGGTGCTGTGACAGCCTGCAGAGCGGTCGTTTCCTGGGCACGAAACCCTTCCCACCCTTCTCTTTCGACGATTTCCGCCACGGTCATTTGCACGTGCGATTGCAACCAGCGATCGGTATCAACGAACTGGAAATCAATAGCCTTTGCCAGCGCCATACCGGTTGTCGTCTTACCACACCCCCGGGGGCCAACAAGAAAAAGAGGTTGCGTCATCACAGAATTTCCCCAGAGAACCGCCAACAAGCGGGGTCTGATGCGGTTAAAAATATAATCATATCATCAAACTAGTACACCGCCAAAACCGTAAAGAAAAAATTACATAAAGAATGGCGAGATGAGTTAACCCCTACTATAACAAGAATTCACAACGAATAAAGTGTAAATAATAAATTACACACACTATTTTCTACGCTGAACTTCCAGCCACCACTTATCCAGTTCAGCTGCAAAATGCTGTCTGTCGCGGGACGAAAGGCTGTCCGGCCCCCCGGTCTGAATACCGCTAGCGCGTAGCGTATCCATAAAATCACGCATCATCAGACGCTCGCGGATCGTGGCTTCGGTATAACGTTCGCCACGCGGGTTAAGCGCCGCCGCACCTTTTTCAATCACTTCAGCCGCCAGCGGAATATCTGCCGTTATCACTAAATCACCAGCACTGCACTGACGCACAATCTCGTTATCAGCCACGTCAAAGCCCGCAGGCACACGTAATGTGCTGATGAAACGCGAAGGCGGGACGCGCAGGCTTTGGTTGGCCACCAAAACAAGCGGCATTTGCATGCGCTCAGAAGCGCGGTACAAAATGTCTTTAATCACATTCGGACACGCATCAGCATCCACCCATATTGTCATAACTTCTCCCCACTGTTGTGCTGCCGCACATTGTCGCGTGCTTTTACTTTCAGGCAAAGTGCTGTTTCTCCTTCTGAACATATTCATTCCGCGCTAAGCTTAGCTTTCCCAGGTTTACCCCAAATAATTCAAGTTACTTGAAGTAATTAGGGTATAAAACAATGAATATCATCCATAGGGAGTGACAAGATGGACAAGAAAATTGGTTTTATCGGCTGCGGTAATATGGGCAAAGCCATTCTTGGCGGCATGATCGCCAGCGGTCAGGTTCTCCCCGGACAAATCTGGGTCTATACCCCTTCCCCCGATAAGGTCGCCGCGCTACACGACCAGTACGGCATTAATGCGGCGCAGTCTGCACAAGAAGTCGCGCAGATCGCTGATATTGTTTTTGGGGCTGTAAAGCCAGGCATTATGATTAAGGTGCTGAGCGAAATTACCTCCAGTCTGAACAAAGACTCCCTGGTCGTCTCAATTGCCGCAGGCGTCACCCTCGATCAGCTTGCCCGCGCGCTGGGTCACGACCGTAAAATCATTCGCGCGATGCCAAACACGCCGTCGCTGGTGAACGCCGGAATGACCTCCGTCACGCCAAACGCCTTAGTCACGCCGGAAGATACGGCTGACGTGCTGAATATCTTCCGCTGCTTTGGCGAAGCTGAAGTCATTGCGGAGGCAATGATTCATCCGGTCGTTGGTGTCAGCGGTTCAGCACCGGCCTATGTATTTATGTTTATCGAAGCAATGGCAGATGCCGCCGTTCAGGGGGGAATGCCCCGCGCGCAGGCTTATAAATTTGCGGCACAAGCGGTAATGGGTTCGGCGAAGATGGTGCTGGAAACGGGTAAACATCCTGGCGAATTAAAGGATATGGTGTGCTCGCCAGGTGGAACCACCATTGAGGCGGTACGCGTCCTGGAAGAACGCGGATTCCGTTCATCAGTAATTGAAGCGATGATTAAGTGCATGGAGCAATCGGAAAAACTCAGCCGCTCCTGAGTTAACACCGCCGGACGTCATGCCGCAGCTTCAGTGCGGTTACGTCCGGAATTCTTTGCTTTATAGAGCGCCATATCTGCTGATTTTAACCATTCTCTATAGTGTTCAGTTTCAGATGTCAGCGGCGCAACGCCCACGCTAATGCGCAGGTCAACCTGCGGCGCGCAAGATAAACGCAGTTGGGTAAGCCGTTCGTGAACACGAGACATCGCTGCAATCGCGCTGCTCGCCGACGTGCCACACATGATTACCGCAAACTCATCACCGCCAAAACGCCCAATCACATCGCTACCGCGTAAGGTCATCTGTAACTGGCGGGTCAGTGCAACAATGGCCTGATCCCCTACGTCATGGCCCCAGGTATCATTGATACTCTTAAAATGGTCGATATCGATGATAAGGAGCGTGGCATCACGCTGATGGCGACGACAATTATCAAACTCATTACGCAGCAACAGTTCCCAATGACGTCGGTTATACACCCCGGTCATCCCATCTCGCGTACTCATAACCTGTAAGCGACGTTTATGTTCTGCCAGCCGGATGAGCGTCTTATAACTCACCCAGGCAAACAGCAACGGGTAAACCACTAACACTGGCAGTGACAGCAGCACGCTCAGCTGCGTACTGCTAAAAGCCATGGGGATATCCGTTAACTGTAACGTCACCAGGCAGGAAACCACCATCAACACGGCGCCTGCGATGAAGACTCGCATACCTCCTGCGCCCATCAGGTTGATACAGATAATCATCAACAGCGCCGTGGATGGCAGCAAGTTTATCCCCATAATCCCCATCCACATCCCGGCGAGGATGGCATCGGCTTTTAAGTTGGTATATTCGCTATGCAGTGGATCGACAGCTTTACTTGCCAATTGCCATGCCAGATGTGGCCAGACAAATGCCCATCCCACCAGCAAAAGCCACCAGCCTCCGGTTATTGGCTGAGAAACTAATACCGACGCGATAGGGAAAAACATTCCCCCCAATCCCACTGCTCGCGGCAGCCTGATTCGTCGGGCAAATCGCAGACCGGAACGTTGGTGGTCATTTTGATGAAGCAATATAAATGCTTCATTTGAGACGACCTTCTTTTGATAAAAATTTTCATCATTCATCGTATTTGGGAATATTCTGAAACAAATTTCCCAAATTATAGGAAGGGGTCTGGCGGCGGAAGTATGATATTTCGGGTGAGCGATTTTATCTGCTCACCCGGAAGTGCTAAGCAGATTTTTTCAGGCAAGCACTCATAAACTTATTACGATCATCGCCTTTCAGAGACTGCTCCGTCGCCTTGACGTTGCATTCACGCATTTTCTGCTGCTGCGGCGTCAGACTCTTTTCCTCAGGCCCAGATTTACTGTTTTTCAGGCAATCACTCATATACGTCTTACGCGCATCCCCTTTTAAGGTTTGCGCCGTTGCCTGCTGATTGCAGGTGGTCATACGTTGTTGTTGCGGGGTTAATGTCTTCTCGGCAGCACCGACGGTAGTTAAAAAAATAAGACCAAAAAGCAACGTCATTAATAATGTAATTTTCATAGCACCATCCTTTTCTGAACGACGACACACAGGTAAGTTTGGCTGCTAACGATAAAAAAACCACCCGACGGCAAAAGTATTGCCGCCGGGCGTCGGGTTATTTCAGTCCTAACGCCGCTTTCATGGTGTAGAACAGGTCGGTTTGATCGGTCAGGCCAACCACATTCGCCGCATGAGGGCCATAGGCTGCAATACGCAGTTGGCTGCCGGTGTGCTCCTGGGACTCTTCTTCAGAGTTGCCATAGCTAATGACCATCACCGCACCATCTTTGGTGTTCAGCGCTTGCGTTAAACCGGGTGCTTTAGTATCCGGTGCGACTATCTGGCTGGCATGCGCGTGGTCAGCGGTTACCACGACCAGGGTGTTGCCATCTTTCTTCGCAAAAGCAAGCGCACGCTGCACCGCTTCATCCAGATCGACAGTTTCACCAATTTGTCCACACGGGTTAGCGGCGTGATCTTGTTTGTCGATTGACGCGCCTTCCACTTGCAGGAAGAAGCCTTTCTCATTTTTGCTTAACAGCTCAATCGCTTTATCCGTCATCTGTGCCAGAGTCGGCACGCTGTCGTTACGTTTTGGATTTGGCGTGCAGGTCACTACCGGCTTATCCAGATTTCCGTGATAAGACGCTTTCGGGCCTTCCCAACGCACTGGCATATTACCGTCAGAGAACAGACCCAACAGCGGTTTATCCTGATTCGCTTCGGTAATCGCCGCCAGCGTCGCGGTATCACTCACCATCTGGTAACCACGGGCCTGTGCTTGTTCACGCAGCGTTTTACCCTGCCACTCACCTGCCGTAGCGGTTTCAGTAAAAGTCTTTGCCCCGCCACCTAACGTAACATCCGCACGGGCATTCAATAATTGTTCGGTAATCGACCCTTTACCGCCTTTTTCCAGCGCGTTCGTCGGGCATTTTTCAGCCGTCACGCTCGGGCCATAGCATTTACGCGAAGTGACATGGGCAACCAGTGCGGCAGGCGTGGCATCCTGCAATTCAGCCGTGGAAACGTTGCCTGTCGCCAGACCCGCCGCTTTGGCCATTTCCAGAATAGTAGCGTGATCTTTCTCATGAATATCAACGCCCAGAGCACCATTGTAAGTTTTAACACCGGTCGTCCACGCCGTCGCCGATGCTGCAGAATCTGTCACATAATCGGGCTTGCCGGTTTTCTTATCCAACGCATAATGTGTGTATTGTCCGGTCAACGGTAAAGCATCAATACCTTTAAAAAAGCCGCCCGCGCCTTCAGCATAATTTCGCGCTGCCGTTATTTCGGAATCACCCATCCCATCGCCAATCAGTAAAATAATATTTTTGGCCGGTTTGTCGTTCAGGGATTCGCGCAGAGCCGCGGTTTGGTCGGCAGACAATCGGCGAGCGCCACCCGGCGTGGAGATATCACCTTGAGCGGCACGATTATCCAAAACCGCTACAGTAGATGTTTCTGCATTAATAACCGGGGTAAACAGCAAAGGTAACAGGGCAATAGCGAGTGCGCTTTGTTTCACTTTATATTCTCCATGTATAAATACGGTAAAATTAAAACAAAGCGACTATAAGTATTTGATGTGACACTTTTATGATAATTTGTGGGTGCCCCGCCACAGATGGTTCAAAACGCTTTTGGTACGATCTCGCAAGCGTTATGTATGTTCGTGAGAAACGCGGGCATGCGGTTTACATCAGCCAGCGCCCCCTCAATTTGACGAATAAATATTTGCCGATCGTTCCACGCCATATTGCGCAGCATTTCGATGATTACCCGCTCTAACGTTTCGACCTGTACCGCCAGATCTTGCGACTCTTCTTCTTTTTGCGCGAGTTTAAGTAACAACTCAGTGACGAGGTTTTTCATTTGCCTATTCCCTTAACAAAATATGGGTCACGTTATCATTAAGGCTCACGACTGCCTAGAGGATGAAAGTTGTATTTTTATAAGTAATAAAACGATTTGCGAAAACAATCACAACACAAAATAAGGGTAAATGCGTCTTGACGCAGAATGATTCAATATAAAAAGGTAAGAAAATTAATAATCACACAAATATATAATACACAATTATGGATTAACAACGCTGACAGGCAGCGTTGTTAATCAGGAGCTCAACGCCCCCCGCGCCGACGTCGCAACGCAATAGCCAATTGCCAGATATTGATAAGCACAATGCTTGCTGTAGCAATGAACACCCAACGGAACCCCGCCATTGCCGAAACCGTCGCCCCCATTAATGGCCCGGCGACGTTGCCGAGATACATAAATGACTGGTTATAACCAAAGATGCGCCCGGTTATCTGATCGCTGGAGTATTTCACTAACAGCGTCTGCACCGCCGGCAACATCGCACCGTCGGCAAAGCCAAGCAGAAAACGGAGAACTCCCAACTGCAACGGCGTGGTGACCCACGACATAGCGAAAAACAGCACCACCGCGAAGATTAACGTCGCCATTAAAATCCGCTCAGTACCAATACGGTCGCCTAATTTACCAAGTCGAGGCGCGGAAATCAGAGCAGAAATGCCCGGTACTGAGGCTATCAGCCCGCTGAGAAAGGCAATATTCGAACTATCTGGGACCATTGATTTAATAAACAGCGCCAGAATTGGCCCAATTGAACCGTTACAAAGTTGAATCACCATGGTGGTAAAAAACAGGCTGATCACCAGCGCCGGATGTGAAAGCGAGGCAAATACGGCCTTCCCACTCAGACGTTCGCTTTTTTTAATCGTCGGACGAACGCCCTCTTTGATCAAGAACAGTGTGACCAGAAAACTCACCACCAGCAAAGCGGCGGTAATACAGAATACCGCCCGTAAGCCAACGTGATCGGCAATAAAGCCCCCCATTAACGGTCCACCAATGACACCGCTAATTTGCGCCGTCGACAGCGTACTCAGCGCCCAGCCGCTGCGTTCACGCGGAACCTGTGACGCGACCAGCGCCATCGCATTAGGAATATAACCGGAGGTTAACCCCATCACCCCGCGCAGCAGAAAAAGCTGCCAGACGTTAGTAGCAAATGCCTGTAGCAAAATCGCAATGGCCATACCCAGTGAGGCCCGCAGCAGCATTAGCTTGCGTCCTTTGCGGTCGGCTAAACTGCCCCACATTGGAGAGACAATAGCTGAAATCAGGAAGGTGACGCTGAACGTTAATCCGGACCACATTGAGAGCGCTTCATGCGAGGTCACGCCCAGTTGGGAGATATAGAGTGGTAAAAAAGGCAAGATTTGGCTAATCGCCAGTCCGGTAAAAAAGCACCCGAACCAAACGGAAATAAGGTTAACTCTCCAGGATTCCATAAGGACTCATAACGATAAGTAGCTGAAAACTGCGAGCAGCTTAACAAATTACTTAGCTGAATAAGGGTCCACAGGTGCGATAAATCACAGTTTAGTATTTTATCTTCCCGCTCATCATATTTGTGATACAGCTCACATCAAACCCATAATATAAGCAGGGGATTATGCTTCGCGTGCGGGCCTCTTGTTTGTTCTGTTCTATTCCCCTGTCGTCAGCCAAAACAATCTGCCAGAAGCCGAGGAAACCTGCGTTTTGTCGTGGTAATGTATGTGCTTTGCATTCATGGAATGGGTTTTTAAGATGGCAAAGTTGCGGGTAGGAATCGTATTTGGTGGTAAATCAGCGGAACATGAAGTGTCATTGCAATCGGCAAAAAATATTGTCGATGCCATCGACAAGACTCGCTTTGACGTTGTGCTGTTAGGTATTGATAAACAAGGGCAATGGCACGTCAGCGATGCCAGTAATTATCTGCTCAATTCAGACGACCCGGCGCATATTGCATTGCGACCTTCTGAGACCAGCCTGGCGCAGGTACCGGGTAAACAAGCGCACCAGTTGATCGATGCACAAAACGGTCAACCGCTGCCGACGGTCGATGTTATTTTCCCGATCGTACATGGCACTCTGGGTGAAGATGGCTCTCTGCAGGGCATGCTGCGCGTGGCAAACCTACCGTTCGTAGGTTCTGATGTGCTGGGTTCTGCGGCCTGTATGGATAAAGACGTGACCAAACGTCTGCTGCGTGATGCCGGATTAAACATCGCGCCATTTATCACGCTCACTCGCGCCAATCGCAACAGCATCAGCTTTAGCGAAGTGGAATCCCGCCTGGGTCTGCCGTTGTTTGTAAAACCGGCCAACCAGGGATCGTCCGTTGGCGTCAGCAAAGTAACCAGCGAAGCCCAATACGATCAGGCCGTCGCGCTGGCATTTGAATTCGATCATAAAGTCGTGGTGGAGCAAGGGATCAAAGGCCGCGAGATCGAATGTGCGGTACTGGGCAACGATCATCCGCAGGCCAGTACTTGTGGAGAGATTGTGCTGAACAGCGATTTTTACGCTTACGACACTAAATACATTGACGATAACGGTGCCACAGTTGTCGTTCCGGCAGCAATTGCACCAGAGATTAACGATAAGATCCGCGAAATCGCCATTCAGGCCTACCAGACACTGGGCTGTGCCGGCATGGCGCGCGTGGACGTTTTCTTAACTGCTGAAAACAACGTTGTGATCAATGAGATCAACACGCTGCCAGGCTTTACCAACATCAGTATGTATCCGAAGCTGTGGCAGGCGAGCGGTTTAGGCTATACCGATTTGATCACTCGCCTGATCGAACTGGCGCTGGAACGCCATGCTGCGGATAGCGCGCTGAAAACCAGTATGTAAACCCGCCAGGATGCCTGATATAGCTATTGGGCATCCTTTACTTCATCATCTTCAACGCGGCGACGGATGATTAATCCGGCCAGCCAAAAGCTAATCACCCAGGTCACCAGCCCTACCGCATAGGTTTGCCACCCCTGCGCTTCAAAACCGAGTAAGCCCACCACGCCGTTGAGAATAAAGATAAGCCCAATAGCGAAGGCATAATAGTGCCAGTCTCGGCGGATTTTAACAGGCAGGTTCATAACGGCTCCGGTGGATATACAACATGAAAACGCATCCTCGCACATTTCCTCATACACGTCTGTGGCCTGTGCGGAATTTCTGAAATGTAAATTAATTTCACTTAAGGTTGCGTAATTGTGACGTTAAGCAAAAAACCGAAATCCAGGAATAATCTCTACCTGAAATTACCATCATTCTGATATTGACATTGCCGATCACCTGTCAGACTCACTTTCAGTTACAGGCATTACGTCAAAAAAAGCAGGTTATTTCCGGAGGTCTTTATGGCTGATTTTACGCTCTCAAAATCCCTGTTTAAGGGCAAGCATCGGGATCCCTCCTCCCTGCCCGGCAACATTGCCTATGCCGTATTTGTGCTGTTTTGCTTCTGGGCAGGCGCGCAGATTTTAAATCTGTTGGCCCACGCTCCCGGCATCTATGAGCAGTTGATGCAGTTGCAAATGCAAGAGACAGGGCGCCCGCGAGTTGAAATCGGCCTGGGCGTCGGAACCCTTTTTGGACTGGTCCCTTTTCTCGCCGGAAGCCTGATTCTTGGCGCCATCGCGGCATTCGCGCGCTGGCGCCGCCGTCATCATAACGATGACTGACCCATACATTTCGCCCGACGATCGTCCACGCGTTTAGCAAACCACGCGGTAGTCAGGTTACGTGTGATCTTCGGGCTTTCCAGTTGAATGCCAGGCAGCATTTCACGGGGAAGCGTTTTCCCCGCCTTCGCTTCCGCCAGCTTATAGACTTTCTCGTACAGCGCGGTCTCTTCAAAGGCCAGGCTGTCGCCTTTTTGCAGCTGACGGCGGATCTCACTCTCGCTCATGTCCAGCTTCCCGGCCAGTTTACGTACCGCCAGCTCCGTTTTGCCCGGCTCGCTGCTGCCATAGAGAATTAAATCACCGTCCATCGCCAGCTTCACGCCGCTGGCTTTACTGACCGCATTCTGGAAAGCTGCATTGCGGCTGGCATACCACCCGGCATTGAAATCGGCGAAGCGGAAAATTGGCGCACTGTAATTCGCCGGGTAGTTAAGCAGATGATACGTACCGAACCACAGCCCACCGCGGCGGCTAAATACTTCCTGGCGCACGGTTCCCGCTATTTTCCACGGGTAGCCGCTGGCATGCTGCTCAGCAAAGGCGATGCTAACCTGCATCGGCCCACCGGTATGCACCGGATTAAGCGAACCAAATAACGTCTGCCCCATCGGTACCATGTTGATAAAATCATCAAAGATCGCGCTAAGCTGTTTTTCGGTTTTCACCGTATCCAGGCGCTCGCTGTAGCTTTTCCCCGTTGGCGAGTTAATCTTCAGCGCGGTATGCACCACAAATAGCGGGATGTGCATACGCTCGGCACGACGATCGATCTCTTTCCAGGCGATTTTACTTAAGTTCGGCACGGCTGGATCCGCCTGGTAATTTGACTCCTGTTGCGCGACCGCCAGCACCGAACAGATGTTTTCAACCGTCGGCGCCAGCTTCTGGCTTTCAAAAGTCTTTGCCAAATCCTGCGCCCATGCGTCCCGGTCTTTCACGCTGGCGGGCATTTTCTGACGCACCACGCTCGCCACATCGACGGCTTTCTCCCCCTTTTTTAGCGGCTGCGCGGGTTGGCTACTACATCCCACCAGCACCAGTGCTGCCAGACCAGACAAGGGGTAAAGACGGGAAACCGTCGACATAACATCTCCTTATTATTAACTCAGTGTATGGGTAACTTCCTGAATATCCTGACCATCAAGCTCTCGTTCAAAGCTGCGCAGACGCTTATAAATAGACATCAGTTCCACTAACGTTGTCCAGGAGTTAATCAGATACTGGAACGAGCCGCGCACCTGGCCAAACACGTTGGTGATTTGCGTCATCAGGCCGAGCGTAATCGTACCGGCAACAATCGATGGAAACAGCAGGAACAAGCCGAAAACGTTATCAACCTGCAGATAAAGAATTCGGGCGATATTGAAGTACATATAGTGAAAATAGAGACGGAAGTAATTTTGGCGTACCGCATGAAACAGTTCACGCACCGTCGGTGGCGTCGCACGGTTGCCATCATCTTCGCCATAGACCAGTTCTTTACGATAGGCCGCTTCCACGCGCTGGTTTTTAAACTCCAGCCCTGGAAGTTTTATCCCGACCACGGCCAGCAAACCGGTTCCCATCAGCGACCAGACAATCGCGGCAATCACCAGGCCATAAGGCACATGTCCAACAATCGGCAGGTCAGGAACATGGGCAGAGAGCGTAACCAGTACAGGCAGGAAGGCAATCAGCGTCATAATCGCGTTGATAAAGCTGACGCCCATATCTTCCAGCGTAGAAGCAAAACGCATGGTGTCTTCCTGCACACGCTGCGCTGCGCCTTCGATGTGACGCAAATGCTGCCAGTGCGCCATATAGTGTTCGTTCATCGCGGTACGCCAGCGGAACACGTAGTGGCTGACGAAGAAGTTGTTCATCACGCCAATGACCACGGCTATCAGCGCAATGCCGAGAAAAATGCCAACTTCATGATAGAACTGCTCAATCTTCACCTTGTGTGGTGTGCTGAGCGCAGTTTGAATTAGGTCATAAAATGGCGCGTACCAGGCGTTGACAGCGACGCCGACTTCAACCAGAAACCAGGTCACAAAAATAATCAGCGATGTGCCCAGAATAGACCAGTACTGCCAGCGGTGTGGGCTGTAGAGAAACCAGAACAGCGCGAACACTCCGACACAAAGAATGTAGTACGCATAAAAAATCAGATAATCCAACGACCAGAAACGCGCTGCGCTAATAGGTACGTCTCCCGACGCGCCGGTAATATGTGCAACCCAGGCTCCCCCACCTGCTTGCCAGAATACAACAGCGACAAATGCCCAAATAAATGCCGAAATAAAGAACGGCCCCGGCTTTGGGAAAAAAGACTTAAACATAGTGCTCTCCTGCTAACTTCTTATCGTTATGACGACTGCTGTGCATTTGCCACCGTGGAGTGCGGAGGCCAGACGGCTTACGCCCAAAAACACAAGCTGAAACCGACAATTGTGACCAAAACCGAGGCACTTAGTTCGCACCTCGGTTATGAAGAATTGTTTCTGTGGTTTTCACACTCGACAACGTTCCAGTATGTGCAGATTATCACAGCGTGAGATCACAAAAGCGAACATCCGCAATCCAGGAAACTCCTACGTTTACTCATCGTTACGTTTTTCCCACTATCATTGGTTGATAAGCGCTTTGCAATACGCCGATGAGTAGTATAAATACGCATACGCACGACATCCTTTTTCACTTTCTCTAACTCATGGACACCACCGTTGAAACGTAGTCTGCTTTTTTCTGCCGCGCTGTGTGCGGCGTCATTGACATCAGTCCAGGCGGCACAGCCTATAACCGATCCGGTTTTCGCCTCCGATATCGTCGATCGTTATGCCGACCATATATTTTACGGCAGTGGTGCTACGGGGATGGCGCTCGTGGTGATTGATGGTAATCAGCGCGTATTTCGCAGCTTTGGCGAAACGCGTCCCGGTAACAACGTCCATCCACAGCTTGATTCCGTGATTCGAATTGCCTCAATCACTAAATTAATGACCAGCGAAATGCTGGTGAAATTGCTCGATCAGGGCACGGTCAAACTCAACGATCCATTGAGTAAATATGCACCTCCAGGTGCACGCGTGCCGACTTATCAGGGCACGCCGATTACGCTTGTGAATCTGGCGACGCATACCAGCGCGCTGCCGCGCGAGCAGCCTGGCGGCGCGGCAAAGCGCCCGGTGTTTGTCTGGCCAACCCGCGAGCAGCGCTGGAGCTATCTCTCTACTGCCACGTTGAAAGCCGCACCGGGTTCACAGGCATCTTATTCCAACCTGGCGTTTGACCTGCTGGCCGATGCGCTGGGAGCGGCCTCTGGTAAGCCTTATCCGCAGCTGTTTGAAGAAAAAATCACCCGTCCGCTGGGGATGAAAGACACCACCTTTACCCCGTCCCCCGATCAATGCCGACGCCTGATGGTCGCGGAAAAAGGCGCCAGCCCCTGTAACAATACGCTGGCGGCAATGGGCAGCGGCGGTGTCTATTCTACGCCCGGCGATATGATGCGCTGGATGCAGCAGTATCTCTCTTCTGACTTTTATCATCGTAGCCAGCAGGCCGACCGGATGCAGACGCTGATTTATCAGCGTACGCAGTTAACTAAAGTGGTGGGAATGGATGTTCCAGGCAGAGCCGATGCGCTTGGTTTGGGCTGGGTCTACATGGCGCCGAAGAATGGCCGACCGGGAATTATTCAAAAAACCGGCGGCGGTGGAGGTTTCATCACCTATATGGCGATGATCCCACAACAAAACGTCGGTGCGTTTATCGTGGTGACCCGTTCTCCGCTAACCCGTTTTACCAATATGAGTGACGGTATCAACGATCTGGTTGCAGAGTTGAGCGGGAACAAACCGCAGGTTATTCCCGCATCCTGAGTTAATACTCAAAAGGCAAACGGTTTATGCTCACCAGTTTGCCTTTATTCATTTCAATGTAACCACCTTTACGCAAAGCCGCGAGAACCTCAGCGACAACCGAGCGGGAAATTCGCGTGCGTTGGTGAATATAGTTCATGACGCCGATACGCGAACGCAGTACGTCGTCCCATTTCATCATGGATATCAGCGTCGCGCGAATCTGATCGTAGGAGTTATTGCCGATCAACTGCAGATCTCGCAATTCAAGCATGGAATTTTGCCATGCCAACCAACAAAAAGCTTCACGCCAAAGCTGGCACTCTTCAATTATATTAATTGTTTGTGAGGCAGGTAGATGGTATCCCATACAATCGCTTTCCGTGATTAATCTGTATTGTATATCTGTTTTCATTACGCCATCTGAAAGCCCCATAATAAACGGTGCCTGTGCAATACCGACCAGCACATTCTCCCCTCGCCTCAGGGAAATTACACCATTTAAAATGATAAAGGTATCGTCACTGTTTATATCACTGGAATAAATTATTTCTTTATCATTATCACACTCAAAGTGTTTACCATATTTCGACAAACATTTATCAAGCTTACCAAATTCTACAAGCGGTTTATTTGCAGACAACATCTGAGCATTCCTTGCAATAAATGCCCGTCAAATCCGTGACGGGCATTTTTCTGAGTTAGATTATCTTTTCTTTAACAACGAGAGATGTCTTACCAGGTATATTTAACGCCAACATTTGCAGACCAGTCTTGATCTACATCACCACCACCAAGATAGTTAGCATCGGTGTAGGCGCTGAAGTTTTTGGTAAAGCTGAACTGAGTACCCAGTCCAACACGTACCGCAGAACCTTCTACACCGTTGTCGATAGAATCGCCGTTTACGTCAGAATCGTTGTTAGAGTCGTCGTAAACGTAGGCCAGTTTGAAGTACGGAGTCAGCGCCTGATCTTCGCTATAGGCGAAGGTATAACCTGCATCTACACCGAGTTCATAGCGCATGCTGTCATAAGACTGACCGTCAACTTTCATGTCGTTGCTCAGCTTATAATCATCACCAGACTGGAACAGACCGGATACGCTGCCGTATGGCGTTACGTAGCCTGCGTCACCCAGCTTCAGGTCATAACCCAGTTTCAAGCCAAAGCCCCAGGCATCAGAAGAGGTGCTGCCATCAACATACTGACCGTTGCTCATGTTAGCAGACAGATCGTTGTTGAAGTGGGAGTAGCTTAAGTTACCGTCAACAAAGATGTTGTTGTCAAAGCGAGCAGAAGAGTAGATGTAGGCAGTCTGGCTATCCTGATCCACCTGACCGGTACGGTCGCTCATATCACCTTTCGCGAAGCCTGCTGCAGCACCGACAATCCACTTAGCGTTGTTACCATCAATTTTGGAATCAACACCAACCATGATGCCGTTAACATCCTGATCGTAGTTAATGGTGCCGTTATCTGCATCGAAGCTACCACCGAAGTAGCTTACCCATGCACCACCGTTATCAACCAGACCATGACGTGCGTTAGTCAGACGAGTACCAACGGTGTCTTGTTCCAGGTTCCAGATATTGGTGTTAGCAGACGGGATGCTCAGCGCCATGTTCGCGTAGTCTGTCAGTTCCATCTGCTGCAGAACAACGGTGTTACCCTGCTGCTGTGCCTGATAGGTGTAAGCACCGAGGTCAGCTTTGTTGGCTGCAGAGAAGGTCGCGTTGCTGTTCGTGTCGTTAACGTAGATCAGCTCGTTACCTTTGTAATCAGCAACAGAGCCTGCGCCGGTCGCGTTGTCGATACGCACTTTATAGTTACCGGATGCCGCAACAACGTTGTCAACAGAGCTGTTATCCAGTTCGTCGCCATTGTTGATATCGCCGTTACCGTTAACGGTCAGGTGACCGTCAGAGTTCATTGCGATAGTACCGTAACCGTAGTTAGCCTGAGTGGTATCCCAGGTACGATCGTTCACCAGATCGGCATTCAGAACATAGTCGCTGCTGTGGATGTTGAATACACCAGAAACAACATGGTTGCTGTTATCAGCATAATTGCCGCTGGTCAGTTCCAGTTTATCGGTGTTGAATACTTCAGTATCAAATTGATCAACATTAACATCCAACACACCACCATTAGTTACAGTGATGGTATTGGCATACAAGTTAGAACCCGTCGCCCATCCAGTGGACTCGGTCAAATTCACAGTACTATAGCTGTTAATTGTCAGATGATCTGTATCAACTTGACCACCTTCACCAATATTCAATGAAGAGCTATTGGTTAAATCAATAGTATCTGAAGTCAGCATTGAATCAGAGACGTTAACCTGAGAACCATTGTTCACAGTCAGAGTATCAACTAATGAATCCCCAACGGTATCCCACTCAGAACCGTTGTTCAGCGCTACGTTGAACACACCGCTCTGGAAGACTTTATTATCAACAACACGTCCCCAACCATTGGCTTCAGCGGTTCCACCCGGAGTCAGGCTATTGGTTGCAACATCAAACATATTTGCTGGGTAGATAGTCTCAGCATCGAAAGTAGCCTGGCCAACCCACTTACTACCATTATCAAGAGTCAGGTTCAGTTCATCGACATTCAGGCTATCGTCAGCCCAACCAAGGTTGGTATCCGCCACACCGTCACCGTTGGAATCATGACCAATAGTGTCAAAATTGGCATTCCAGTTACTGGTAAATGCAACATCACCAATCAGCGTTGAATTGCTGAAGTACACATTGTTTTTCATTGCATAGTCTGAAGAAGAGCTATCGGTGAAAGACAATGCAACATCGCCCGGACCAGTGTAATCACTTGGCTCATTGGAATTACCAAAGAAGGCAGTATTCGATTCCAGAATGGAATCTGAACCAGAAGTTACAGTAGAGTTGTAGACGTTGATGTTGTTATCCCAGGTATGGGATTCCGTCGTATAGGTGTTGTTGTAAGTATTCCCTTGAGACAGAGCAATGCCAGCAACACGTGAGTTGTTGGAAATATTGATATTGCTTTCTACATCAAGATTAACCGCAACACCTTCGCTGGTATCAAACGTTTCATTGGTATATTTAGTCACATCAACAGATAAATAAGAATCGGTGAAATACAACGCTTCATAATCATCATCAATGGTGGAATTAGCAATATTCAGAGTGAAAATATCACCGTCATACCAGTTTCCGTCAACAACGGTAGTGTTGTTAAATTCATATCCACCAAAGCCATTGCCATCAACATCAAAACGATCGTAGTAACCGCTTGGCAACATAGATGTAATTGAACCATGAATAACAGAGTTACTGATATTCAGCTGATTCACTGCGCCATCAGTGTAGTCATGATTCAGATAATAGGTAGAAATCGTGCCGTTAACGGTATCGCCGTTAAAAGACTGATCAAAATCACCAGCCGCATTATTATAGTAAACAAAGCCACTATAATTCACGTAGTTACCATCTACAGTTCCGGCTGCATCCATATTGTCCCAGTTCAGGGCCGTAGTTGGATTGTCGTAGTAGGTCCAGGTATCGTAAGTAGAAGCATTCGCCTGAGAAGTGATTGCCAGAGTGCAGGCTAATGCTAATTGTGAGACTACGAGTTTCTTTTTCCAAGTGTGCATTTGTCATCCCTCCTCAGGGACGTAATATAGTTGATCCATCAATTATCAATGCAAAGAAAACATTTTATGTTTCGCAGGGACGATTATGCGGTTTCATTAAGGAAAGGTTCAATTATTCTTTGCCCGTTGTCCGAAACCGGACAACATAATAAATCCAACCCACGCCACTTAAGAAATATAAAAAACAATACTTTCAATCAATTAAAAGCCAACCAACATTCAAATCATACAATTCACTAATGAATCAGAACGCAAACGAATATATAGCCAATAAATAAACAAAATCTATACACCACACTATAAAAGCAAAAGCATAGATATTTAAAATAATAAAAAAACAATAAACAAAATAATGAATATGAATAAATTGCTATGCTTGTGAATAAATTGCGCTAATGATTCATCCCTTCGTTACAGGAAATCCTGATATAACGCCAACTTTCGTAAACCACACGCCCTCAGGTTCGGGTATACTACGGCCTTCGATTCCACAAACATCAGGCATACCATGACAGACCTAATCCAACGCCCTCGCCGCCTGCGCAAATCTCCCGCGCTGCGCGCTATGTTTGAAGAGACAACACTCAGCTTAAATGACCTGGTGTTGCCGATCTTTGTTGAAGAAGAACTCGACGATTACAAAGCTATCGACGCCATGCCAGGCGTGATGCGTATTCCAGAGAAACACCTGGCGCGCGAAATTGAACGCATTGCTAATGCTGGCATCCGCTCGGTGATGACTTTCGGCATTTCCCACCATACGGATGACACCGGTAGCGATGCCTGGAAAGAAGACGGCCTGGTGGCGCGCATGTCGCGTATCTGCAAACAGACCGTGCCGGAAATGATCGTCATGTCCGACACCTGCTTCTGCGAATACACCTCACACGGCCACTGCGGCGTGTTATGCGATCACGGCGTGGATAACGATTTAACCCTTACCAACCTCGGCAAGCAGGCGGTGGTTGCCGCCGCAGCGGGTGCGGACTTCATCGCACCTTCCGCCGCAATGGATGGTCAGGTACAGGCGATTCGCCAGGCGCTGGACGCCGCGGGCTTCACCGATACCGCTATCATGTCCTACTCCACTAAGTTTGCCTCATCTTTTTACGGCCCATTCCGTGAAGCCGCGGGCACCGCGCTGAAAGGCGATCGTAAAACCTATCAGATGAACCCGATGAACCGTCGGGAAGCGATTCGCGAATCGCTTCTGGATGAAGCCCAGGGCGCAGACTGCCTGATGGTCAAACCGGCTGGCGCGTACCTCGATATTCTGCGTGATATCCGCGAGCGCACCGAGCTGCCGATTGGCGCTTATCAGGTCAGCGGTGAATACGCGATGATCAAATTCGCGGCGCTGGCGGGGGCTATAGATGAAGAGAAAGTGGTGCTGGAAAGTTTAGGGTCGATCAAACGCGCTGGCGCGGATCTGATCTTCAGCTACTTCGCACTGGATCTGGCTGAGAAAAAAATTCTGCGTTAATAACGCCTAACCGGGCCTACAGGTCGTAGGCCCGGCAAGTGAAGCGTCTCCGGTAATCATCACGCCCGATAAAACGGCTTATCTCCCAGAATCGTTGCCCGATGCATAATGCGCCGCTGCGGCAGATAATCCGCATTCGCATAATGCTGCGTCACGCGATTATCCCAAATCGCCACATCGTTGGGCTGCCAGCGCCAGCGCACCTGAAACTCCGGTTTGGTGATATGCGCGAACAAAAAGCTCAGTAACGCCTCGCTCTCTTTTTCCGTGACATCAACAATTCGTGTGGTAAATCCTTCATTCACGAACAGCGCCTGCTTCCCGCTCACCGGATGCGTGCGCACCACCGGATGCAGCAACGGTGGATGTTTAGCGACGGCCTCCAGCCAGCGCAGGTGCTCCTCTGGGGTCTTGCGATATTTATATTCCTGAAATGATTTACGGAAATCATGCTCTGCCCGCAGGCCACTCAGCAACTGACGGAACGGCTCAGACAATGCTTCATAAGCGGCAATCCCACTAGTCCACAAGGTGTCGCCCCCGGTTGATGGCAGCTCTTTCGCCGCTAAAATCGCCCCGGCAGGCGGCGTGTCGATAAAGGTGACATCGGTGTGCCAGTTGTCGTTATCCGGCGGATTATCGTTATGGGTATCCAGCACGATAATTTCTTCGACTCCTTCGGCATGCGGATAGACCGGGTGAATATGCAGATCGCCAAAACGCAGCGCCAGCGCCCGCTGTTGTTGCGGCGTAATCACCTGTTCGCGCAGAAACACCACCTGGTGGCGCAATACCGCGTGATAAAGCTGTTCAAACTGATTATCGCTCAGCGGACGCGCCAAATCCGCACCGGAAATTTGTGCGCCAATATACGGCCCCAGCGGGGTTATGCTCAGACGTTCACTCATTGTACTTCTCCATGCCAGGGCGTCAGGCGGCGCTGAAGCGCGCGCAGACCCAGTTCTAAAATAAACGCGATAACGGCAATCACCGCGATCCCCGCCAGCACCACATCCGTTGCCAGAAACTCACCGGCAGACTGGACCATAAATCCTAAGCCTCGCGTGGCGGCAATCAGCTCTGCCGCCACCAGCGTCGACCAGCCCACCCCAAGTCCGATCCGTAATCCGGTGAGGATCTCAGGTAATGCCCCCGGCAAAATAACAAACCACAGCACCTGCGCACGGCTGGCTCCCAGCGACTGCGCGGCGCGCACTCTCACCTGCTGCGCACTTTTCACTCCCGCCAGCGCCGACATCGCTACAGGGGCGAAAATCGCCAGATAGATAAGCAAGATCTTGGAGGTTTCGCCAATGCCAAACCAAATGACCATCAGCGGCAGATAGGCCAGGGGCGGAACCGGACGATACAGCTCAATGATCGGATCGAGAATGCCGCGCATCGTCGGACTCAGCCCCATAGCGATTCCAACCGGAACGCCCAGCAGCACCGCCGCCAGCAGCGCGATAACAATACGTGTCAGACTCGCCGCCAGATGCTGCCACAGCGTGGCATCCATAAATCCCTGCGGACCGGCAATAACGATCAGCTTTTGTAAAACCTGTCCCGGTGGCGGTAAAAACAGCGGACTGACTAACTGCAGCGCCGCCACCGTCCACCACAACGCCAAAATGACGGCCAACGTACCAAGGCTTAAGGTAATCTGCCGCGAGAACGGCCAGCGCCAGTTGAGCGCGCGCTGGCGACGGGGTTTATCATTAATCACCACGCTCATGAAAATGCCTCCCGTTGTTCAAAGACTCGACCTAACACGTACTCGCGCATGGCGATAAACTGCGGATCGGACTTAATGCTGCGACTCGACTCTCCAGCCACAAAGCGACGGGCGAAATTCAGCGGCAGACGCTCCAGTACCCGGCCAGGGCCTGGCGACAGCAATACCAGCTCTGTCGCCATAAACACCGCTTCTTCAATATCGTGCGTAATCAACAGCACCTGTTTGCCAGTCTCATGCCACAGCTTCAGCAGCAGGGTTTGCATCTGCTCACGAGTAAAGGCGTCGAGCGCGCCAAAAGGTTCATCCAGCAACAACAACTGTGGATTGGCCGCCAGCGCCCGCGCAATGCCGACGCGCTGCCGCTGTCCACCGGAAAGCTGCCAGATAAAGCGTTTGCCCGCGTCCTCCAGCCCGACTTTCTGCAACATCTCCAGAGCAATACGCTGACGCTGTGGTTTATCCACCCCCGCCAGCTGCAGACCAAAAGCCACGTTGTCCTGCACGTTACGCCAGGGCAGCAGACCTTCATTCTGGAACACGACCCCGCGATCTGCCCCCGGACCGTCAACCCTGTTACCCGCCAGTGTGATGCTGCCATGCTGATACGGCACAAATCCGGCAATCAGATTTAACAATGTGGTTTTCCCGCAACCGGAAGGTCCGAGTACCACCAGCAGCTCACCGCTATCGAGCGTCAGGTTGATATCCTCCAGCGCCGGTTTTCCACCGTAGCTGGCGGCAAGATGAGAGATTTGCAGCATCAGCGCCTCCTTATTTATTGCACGAAGCGATCGGTCACGTACTGGCTGTAATCCGTCGCGACAGCGGGGACTTTGCCCTGCTCTTTGAGGAACTGCGCGGTGTCGATAATGGCTTTGTTCACCGGTCCGGTCAGTTCGGCAGTCTGCTGTTGCGGCGTCAGGTAAGTGTTACCTTTCACCAGTCCCGGCACATCCGCTTCCGGCACGCCGCTTAAACGCGACAATTTGCTGATATTCTCCGGCTGCTTCAGCCACTCATCGGGATTAGCGATATAAGGTTGCTGCGCATCGATAGCGCTTTTGGCAAAGGCTTTCACCACCTCAGGATGCTTCTCTGCAAAATCTTTGCGTACCACCCACACGTCCAGCGTCGGTGCGCCCCACTCACCAACCTGCGATGAGTCGGTTAACACCTTGCCGTCTTTTTCCAGCGCATTGACCGCAGGAGCCCAGACGTACGCGCCGTCAATATCCCCGCGCTGCCATGCGGCAATAATCGCAGGTGGTTGCAGGTTCACAATCTCCACCTGACCGGGTTTAATCCCCCAGTGTTTCAACGCCGCCAGCAGGCTGTAATGGGTGGTGGAGATAAACGGCACCGCAATGCGTTTGCCAATCAAATCTTGCGGTTTACTGATGTTTTTCTTCACCACTAGTGCCTCGGAGTTACCAAGCTTTGACGCCAGCAGAAAAACTTCAATGGGTACTTGCTGACTGGCGGCGACCGCCAGCGGGCTGGAGCCAAGATTACCGATCTGCACGTCGCCGGAGGCTAGCGCCCGGACGATGCTCGCGCCGCTGTCGAATTTGCGCCAGTCAACGGTAGCGCCGCTCTCTTTGGCAAAAGTATTATCCGCCTGCGCCACTTTGGCGGGTTCGGCGGAGGTCTGATAAGCGACGGTTACGTTCACCGCCTGCGCCTGAAATGCGATGAATGCCAGTGCACCGAGAAGTGCGTTACGCGATGAAATAGCCATGATTGTCTGCTCCCCTGTCTTGTTATGGAGGCAGTATTTCGTTGCGGCACAATTTGATAAAGGAATTAAAAATTCTGGCTAAGAACAAAGCGTTTTTAGAAAAAAAGCGGCAATAGTTAGCGATTTTGCTCATTACAGATGGAATTCGTAGGCCTGATAAGCGCAGCGCCATCAGGCACTGTTGCCGGATGGCGGCGCAAGCGCCTTATCCGGCCTACAACACCCGGCAAATTATTGCGATTTTGTTACATTCGTTACATAACTACACCTGGATGATTGCCAGCGCGGCGCTGACCGGCATCATAGACGCCATTATCAGGCAAGAGAGTAAAATCATGATTCATGTTGTGCTGGTGGATGACCATGTGGTGGTGCGTTCCGGCTTTGCGCAATTACTCAGTCTCGAAGACGATCTCAACGTTACCGGTCAGTACAGCAGCGCAGCGGAGGCCTGGCCTGCACTTCTGCATGATGACGTCAACGTTGCGGTGATGGATATCGCCATGCCGGATGAAAATGGTCTGAGCCTGTTAAAACGACTGCGGGCACAGAAGCCCGGTTTTCGCGCCATCATTCTCAGCATCTATGACTCACCCACGTTTGTGCAAAGTGCGCTGGATGCCGGCGCCAGTGGCTACCTGACCAAACGCTGCGGACCAGAGGAGCTGGTGCAGGCGGTACGATCGGTCGGTATGGGCGGGCATTACCTGTGCGCCGATGCGCTGCGGGCGCTACGCGGCGGCGAACAGCCCGCGCAGGTACTGGAAGTACTGACCCCACGCGAGCGCGAAGTGTTTGAGCTGTTGGTCAAAGGCGACAGCGTAAAAGAGATCGCCTTCAAGCTCGACCTCAGCCACAAGACGGTACACGTTCATCGGGCGAACGTGCTGGGCAAACTGCAATGCCACAGCACCATCGATCTGGTGCATTTTGCCCTCGACCACCAGCTATTAACGGGGCATTAATGTCGCGTAGCCTTCGGCATTGGGTTATTTCTCTGTTTATTCTGCTGGCCTGGGGATCGGGCTGGTTGATGCTGTGGACGCTGGGGTTTTACCTGACCCACAACGGCCAGCAGGCGGCGCTGTTCCTGCCGCACGGCGTCTATCTCGCGCTGCTCATCCTGCTTTCTCGCCGTTACTGGCCCGCGCTGGTACTGCCGCCGGTGCTGATGTTGTTCTGGCTGCACAGTGAGCAATTATTGAATGGCTATATCCTGCTGGCCGCGCCGTTTATTAGCCTGATTCCGGCAAGCATCGGTCAGTCATACTGGCACCGTTTCCCCCTTTACTGGCAGCGCTTAACGCTGCTGCTGGCCGGGGTGACGCTCACCTCATTGCTCAATACCGCCCTGCTTTCACCGTTTATCCAAAGTCCGGCAACGTTAATTGGCCTGGCGTCGTTTACCGGCGGCGTGCTGCTGACGCCGTTTGTCTATCTGATCTATGAATTTTTGCGCCAGCAGCACCGCTATCATTTGCTCGGGCTGGATACCACCAATCCCCCGCTGCGCACCTCGCTTATCATCTGGTGCAGCCTGTTTTTTATTATTGGCATCGGCACCCAGATGGTGTTGTCGCCGGAGATCGAGCGCCTGTTGCTGATCGTGGTGTTCTTACCGAACGTGGTGATGGCGTGGAAATTTGGCTGGCAGGGCGGCGTGTTGTCCGGATTGCTCGGCAGTATGATGATCACCATCGCCCGGCAAATCGGCGTCGGGTTCAGTAATTTACTGGAGCTGGAGATTTTCCTCGCCACCCAGGCGCTGCTCGGCATAGGGCTGGGGATCGCCATCAGCCGCCAGCAGCATCTGGCGCAAAACCTGCACCATTATCGCCAGCGTCTGGAAACTGAACTGGCGGCGCGTCGCGCGCTGACCGAACAGCTGATCCGCACCGAAGAAAACACGCGCAAAAGCCTGGCGCGGGAACTGCACGACGAAATTGGTCAGAACATCACCGCCATTCAAATTCAATCACAACTGGTCAAACGCGCACCGGGTTGCGAGCAAACGCTTGAGGCGGCAAATCAGATCAACGACCTGGCCCGGCGTATTCACCACTCCACCCGCCAGCTGCTGCGCCAGCTGCGTCCACCCGCGCTCGATGAACTGTCTTTTAAAGATGCACTACATCATCTGGTGAATGAATTTGCTTTTGCTGAACGGGGCATTCGCTGTCGCTTTGATTATCAGCTAGAGAATACGCCAGAAAACGAAACGGTGCGCTTCACGCTGTATCGCCTGTTGCAGGAGTTACTCAATAACGTCTGTAAACATGCCGATGCCAGCGATGTGTCGATTACGCTGCGCCAGCAGGAACATAGCTTGTTTCTGGACGTCGCTGACAATGGCGTGGGTATTCTGCCAGAAAAAATTCCCGGTTTCGGTATCCAGGGAATGCGTGAGCGGGTGAGCGCCCTTGGCGGTGAACTGACGCTCGAATCAAACAACGGCACACGGGTAATTGTTAACCTGCCCACAAATTTGCAACAAATCAGCCGCTAACCAGGAAAAAGTCTTAGCCACTCTGGACTTTCTCTCATCCTCTTTTGCTTTCACTTTCCTATAGTCAGCACAAACGGAGACTGCCATGCATACACGCTCAGCCAGCGAAACAGATCAACAATACCGGGCGCTACGCCCCCGACTGCTGATGTGTATGGTCATTGGCTATGCCGCGTTTTATCTGACGCGCAAAAGCGTTAACTACGTCCTCCCGGCGCTACAAACGGACCTCGGTCTGGATAAAGGCGATATCGGCCTGCTGGGGTCGCTGTTTTACCTGACCTATGGCCTGTCGAAATTTACCGCCGGACTGTGGCACGACAGCCACGGACAACGCGCATTTATGGGCATTGGCCTTTTCGCCACCGGTGTTTTGAATGTGCTGTTCGCCTTTGGTGAATCGCTGACGCTGCTGCTGGTGGTCTGGACGCTGAACGGTTTTTTCCAGGGGTGGGGCTGGCCGCCCTGCGCCCGACTACTGACCCACTGGTACTCGCGCAACGAACGCGGATTCTGGTGGGGCTGCTGGAATATGTCGATCAACATTGGTGGGGCAGTTATCCCGCTGATTAGCGCCTTTGCCGCCCACTGGTGGGGCTGGCAGGCAGCGATGCTGGCACCGGGGATTATCAGCATGGCGTTAGGCATTTGGCTCACTCTGCAACTGAAAGGCACGCCCCGGGAAGAGGGATTACCGACGGTTGGGGAATGGCGGCATGACCCGCTGGAGCTGCGTCAGGAACAGCAAAGTCCGCCGATGGGGCTGTGGCAAATGTTACGTACCACCATGCTGAAAAACCCGATGATCTGGCTGCTCGGCGTGTCGTATGTATTGGTCTATTTGATCCGCATTGCGCTCAACGACTGGGGCAACATCTGGCTGACGGAAAGCCACGGCGTGAATCTGCTCAGCGCCAATGCCACGGTGATGCTGTTTGAAGTTGGCGGTTTGCTGGGGGCGCTGTTTGCCGGATGGGGATCGGATCTGCTGTTCAGCGGTCAGCGTGCGCCGATGATTTTGCTGTTCACGCTGGGGCTGATGGTCTCCGTCGCCGCGCTGTGGCTGGCGCCGGTGCACCACTACGCGCTACTGGCAATGTGTTTCTTTACGGTGGGCTTTTTTGTGTTTGGCCCACAGATGCTGATTGGCCTCGCGGCAGTGGAGTGCGGACACAAAGCGGCAGCAGGTTCAATTACCGGTTTTCTCGGGCTGTTCGCCTATCTGGGGGCCGCGCTGGCGGGTTGGCCGCTGTCGCTGGTCATAGAACACTACGGCTGGTCGGGAATGTTCAGTTTGCTCTCGGTCGCCGCTGTCTTTATGGGTTTATTGCTGATGCCACTGCTCATTGCAGGCATTACCCCTTCTCTCAGTCAAAGGATAAAACAATGAAACTGACGCTTACCTCTACACTAATTGCCTCCGCTCTGACGCTGGCAGCCTTCAGCAATGCAGCTCAGGCGCAGGGCCGTCTGGTGGTGTATTGCAGCGCCACTAACGAGATGTGCGAAACCGAAACCAAAGCCTTCGGTGAAAAATATGATGTGAAAACCTCATTCATTCGCAACGGCTCGGGCAGTACGCTGGCGAAAGTGGATGCCGAGAAGAAAAATCCGCAGGCGGATGTCTGGTACGGCGGTACGCTGGATCCGCAGTCCCAGGCCGGGGAAATGGGCCTGCTGCAGCCGTATAAATCACCCAATCTCGAACAGATCATGGAGAAATTCCGCGATCCCGCGAAGGTGAAAGGCAATCTCTCCTCGGCGGTTTACGTCGGTATTCTGGGCTTTGGCGTCAATACCCAGCGCCTGAAAGAGAAAAACCTGCCGGTGCCAAAATGCTGGAAGGATCTGACCAAACCGGAATACAAAGGTGAAATCCAGATTGCTGACCCGCAAAGCTCCGGTACCGCCTATACCGCGCTGGCGACTTTTGCCCAGTTGTGGGGTGAAGATCAGGCCTTTGACTACCTGAAACAGCTCAACGCCAACGTCTCTCAATACACTAAATCAGGCATTGCCCCAGCGCGTAACGCCGCTCGTGGCGAAACGGCGATTGGCATTGGCTTCCTGCACGACTACTCGCTGGAAAAAGAACAGGGCGCACCGCTGGAGCTAATTTCACCGTGCGAAGGTACTGGCTATGAGATCGGCGGCGTTAGCATTCTGAAAGGCGCGCGCAACCTCGATAACGCCAAACTGTTCGTTGACTGGGTACTGTCAAAAGATGCCCAGGAACTGGCGTGGAAGAAAGGTAAGTCCTATCAGATCCTGACCAACACCACCGCCGAGACGTCTCCTAACTCGCTGAAGCTCGACGACCTGAAACTTATCAATTACGACATGGATAAGTACGGCTCGACCGACGTGCGTAAAGCGTTGATCAATAAGTGGGTCAGCGAAGTGAAGATGGGTAAATAAACCTACATCGGCGATCATTTGCCGGGTGCGGCGTAAATACCGCATCCGGCCTGGAATACCGGAACCGCTATGTCACACACACTTGCACTCCATCCCGTGAAAAAACGGGATGCGATATTTCTTTGGGTTTTGCTTGGCTGGCTGGCGTTTGCCCTGTTGCCAAGCTGGAGCCTGGACTACGGTCTGCAGGAATCGACAGGCGAGGAAATACTCGCCGCCTACGGCTGGTCACAGTTCAATATCAGTTGGTTATGGTATCTGCTGCCGAGCCTGCTACTGGTGCGTCCGTTCCATGAGGCCAGGCGCGAACAGCGCGGCCGCCATTATCTTGATGCGGGCTGGGCTTTTTTCTGTATGGCGTTTATCGTCGCCAGCGCGACTCTTGAGGGGCGCGGCTTAGGCTATGCCACCATTGTGTTGTTTGTGGCACTTGGCGCGATCATGACCCTGGCGCTCACCCGTCTGGAATGGCTGGGCGGCGACCGTTTCGTCATCGGTTCGCTCACCGCGATTGTCGCGCTAATCGGTATTTTTATCGTCTGGCCGAGTATCGCTATTTTTATTCCGATGTTCACCAACGACGCCGGGGAATTTGCCCCGCTGGCGTTTATGAATGTGCTGTCGCAGGCACATATCATTCAGGTGATCCTCAACTCGATTATGCTGTCGATTGCCGTCGGCATCGGCTGTACCTTCTTTGGTCTGGTACTGGCTATCTATACCACCCGGATCGCCAGACGCAGCGCCATAATCGGACGTATCTTCTCGATTCTGCCGATCGTCACCCCGCCGTTTGTCGTGGGTTTAGGCGTCACGCTGATGATGGGACGCTCCGGCTACATCACCGAATTTATGGTCGAATGGTTTGGCTTAACCAACACCAACTGGCTGTACGGTTTTACCGGCATCTGGCTGGCGCAGGTGCTGGCCTTCACTCCGATGGCGTTTATGATCCTCGACGGAGCAATCAAAACCATTCATCCGTCGCTGGAAGAAGCGTCATACACCCTGCGTGCCAGCCGCTGGCAGACCTTTAACGGCGTGTTTGTCCCGCTGTTGAAACCAGCGCTGGCGAACGCCTTTTTGATTGTGGTTGTGCAGTCGCTGGCTGACTTTAGTAACCCGCTGGTGCTCGGCGGTAACTTCGACGTGCTGGCAACGCAAATCTACTTCTACATCACCGGTTCGCAGCTCGACTACCAGGCCGCCAGTACGCTGGGTGCCTTCCTGCTGCTGTTCTCGCTGCTGGTGTTCTGCGTGCAATATATGTGGATTGGTAAACGCTCATACGTCACCGTTTCCGGTAAATCCTACCGGGGCGACGTGCAACCGTTACCTGTGACGTTGGTATGGAGCGTGGTCGCGCTGCTGGCGGTGTGGATTGCCTTTAACGCCCTGTTGTACGGCAGCATTTTCTACGGCAGTTTCACCGTTAACTGGGGCGTGGACTACACCCTGACGTTAGCGAACTTTACCAAACTGTTCGGTCAGGGGATGAGCGACGGCGCATGGCCTTCACTGCTCGACACCCTGCTCTACGCCGGTATTGCCGCGCCGATCACCGCCATCTTCGGCCTGCTGATCGCCTGGGTAGTCGTGCGCCAACAGTTTAAGGGCAAGAAGACCATCGAGTTCACCACCATGCTGTGCTTTGCCGTTCCAGGCACCGTCGCGGGCGTATCGTACATTCTGGCCTTTAACAGCGCCCCGGTGTACCTCACTGGTACGGCGGCGATTGTCATTATCTCGATGGTAATGCGTAACGTCCCGGTCGGCATTCGCGCGGGTATCGCGGGCTTAGGCCAGATCGATAAATCACTGGATGAAGCCTCGCTCAGCCTGCGCGCCGGTTCGCTGCGTACTATTACGCATATCCTGCTGCCGCTGCTACGCCCGGCGATCCTTTCGGCGCTGATTTACAGCTTTGTGCGCGCCATTACCACCGTCAGCGCCATTGTGTTCCTCGTCACGCCGGATACCCGCGTGGCCACGGCCTACATCCTTAACCGCGTGGAAGACGGCGAATACGGTGTGGCGATTGCCTACGGTTCCATTCTGATCGTGGTGATGCTGGCGATTATTTTCATCTTTGACTGGCTGATCGGTGAATCACGTACCTCCCGTTCAAAAGCCAAAAACCAAGCGTAATGGAGCGCACTATGACTCAGAAAAATTTCGTTGAACTGCGCAACGTCACCAAACGATTTGGCAGTAATACGGTAATCGACAATATCAACCTCACCATCCCGCAGGGGCAAATGGTGACGCTGCTCGGCCCGTCCGGTTGTGGTAAAACCACCATTTTGCGCCTGGTCGCCGGGCTGGAAAAACCGAGCGAAGGGCAGATTTTCATTGATGGCGATGACGTCACCCATCGCTCAATTCAGCAGCGTGATATCTGTATGGTGTTTCAGTCCTATGCCCTGTTCCCGCATATGTCGCTGGGAGAGAACGTTGGTTACGGCCTGAAGATGCTCGGCGTGTCCCGCGCTGAGGTGAAAACCCGTGTCAAAGAGGCACTGGCGATGGTCGATCTGGAAGGATTCGAAGAACGCTATGTTGATCAGATCTCCGGCGGTCAGCAGCAGCGCGTAGCGCTGGCCCGCGCATTGATCCTCAAGCCGAAAGTGCTGCTGTTTGATGAGCCGTTGAGTAACCTCGACGCCAACCTGCGTCGCAGCATGCGCGACAAGATCCGCGAACTGCAAAAGCAGTTTGATATCACCTCGCTGTACGTCACCCACGATCAAAGCGAAGCCTTTGCGGTTTCCGATACCGTGCTGGTGATGAACAAGGGACACATCATGCAGATCGGTTCACCGCAGGATCTTTACCGCCAGCCCGCCTCGCGCTTTATGGCAAGTTTTATGGGTGACGCCAACCTGTTCCCGGCCACCTTCAGTGACCAATACGTTGATATCTACGGCTACCACCTGCCGCGCCCGCTGCACTTTGATACGCAAGGCGAAGGCATGGTCGGCGTGCGCCCGGAAGCGATCACGCTCAGCGATCGCGGCGAAGAGAGTCAGCGCTGCGTGATCCGCCACGTGGCCTATATGGGCCCCCAGTATGAAGTCACGGTGGAATGGCACGGGCAGGAGATCTTATTGCAGGTCAACGCTACGCGTTTACAGCCGGACGTCGGCGAGCAGTATTATCTCGAAATCCATCCGTACGGCATGTTTGTTCTGGCGGATGCAGCATAACGTTTTGTGGCTTTGTAGGCCGGATAAGGCGCTTATGCCACCATCCGGCAATGCCTGATGCGCTGCGCTTATCAGGCCTAAAGTGAACGATGTAGGCCCGATAAACTCTCAGCTTCGCGCTTTTAGCGCGGCGATATCCGCAGGCGTGGTGCGACAGCACCCGCCAATCAACCGTGCGCCAGCGGCCTGCCACTGCGGCAGATAATCCGCCAGATGCGCACAATGCTCACCGTGATGATGCCAGGTTTTGCTCACGGCATCATACTGCTCGCCCGAGTTCGGATACACCACCAGCGGCAGCGCCGTTAAACCGTGTAAATGCTGCAACGCAGCGGTGGTGTTTTCCAGCGCAATGCAGTTAATACCTAGCGCCACCACCTGCGGATAATCCGCCAGCAACGCAACCACGTCACGCAGCGGCGTACCGTCGCTCAGGTGCTCGCTGTCGCGCAGGGTAAATGAGAACCACGCCCGCGCACGCGGATATACAGTCAATAACTCAGCCAGCGCGCTAATTTCGGCAAAATTTGGCAGGGTTTCACAGGCCAGAAGATCGGCCCCGGCATCCAGCAAGGCTTCCACGCGCGGGCGGTGAAACGCCTGAAACTCTTCAGCGCTACGTTGGTAATCACCACGGTATTCAGAACCATCCGCCAGATACGCGCCGTAAGGCCCGACCGATCCTGCTACCAGCAGCGTGCCCGCCTGCGGGTTCTCTGCCAGATACGCTTCGCGGGCTTTACGCGCCAGCTCCACGCTTTTGCCAATCAGCGCTTTCGACTGCGCTTCATCCAGATCTCGCGCGGCAAAGCCCGCCGGCGTCGCCTGATAGCTGGCGGTGATCGCGCACTGCGCCCCCGCCCGGTAGTAATCGAGATGGACTTCGCGGATAAGCTCCGGATTTTCGACCAGCACTTTGGCTGACCACAGACTATCGGCTAAGTTACAGCCACGCGCTTCCAGCTCCGTCGCCATCGCACCATCGAGCAGCAGGAAATCCTGTTTATCGAGGATGGCGCTTAACGGATTATTCTGCGACATGTTCGGGCTCCTGTTTGGTTTTACGCGGTTGAGTAAGGAAATAAGCACCATAACACACTGCCACAAACGGTAACCCGCACCACAGCGCAATTCTCTGCGCTGGATCGAATGCCAGCCCGACACAAGCCACCAGGCACAGCACAAATCCCAGTACCGGCACCAGCGGATACCACGGCGCGCGATAATGCAATTCACTCAATGCCTTACCCTGCTGCAGATAACGGCGGCGAAAGACGAAGTGTGAAGCGCAAATACTCAGCCACACCGCCACCACCGCAAACCCGGAGATTGCCGACAGCGCGACAAATACCGTATCCGGGGCCACCACGCTGGAAAACAGCGCCAGTACACCACCGAGCATACTGACCGACAGCGCCGTCAGCGGCACGCCGTTTTTCGTTACTCGCGCAAAACAGGCCGGTAGCGTACGTTCATTCGACAGCGACCACAGCATGCGCCCGGAGGCATACAGCCCGGAGTTCGCCGCGGATAGAATAGCCGTCAGGATCACGAAGTTAAAAATATCGGCGGCGTAAGGAATACCCACCTTCTCAAACACCAGCACAAACGGGCTTTTCTCCACGCCCGCCTGCTGCATTGGGATCAGCGCCGCCAGCACAAACACGGTGCCGATAAAGAAAATAATCAGTCGCGCGATAGTGGTACGAATCGCTACCGGAATGACCTTGCGCGGGTTTTCTGTTTCTCCGGCGGCAATACCGATAAGCTCGGTTCCCGAAAAAGCAAAATTCACCGCCACCATCGTCATCAGGATAGGTAAGCCACCGTGTGGGAACCAGCCTTCCGCCGTGATATTACTCAGTCCAGGCGCGGGCGAGCCATCCTGCATCGGGATAAAACCAAAAATCGCCGCCCCGCCGAGGATGATAAAGGCGATGATAGTGACCACTTTTACCAGCGAGAACCAGAACTCCCCTTCGGCAAAAAAGCGCGTGGAGATGACGTTCAGACCAAAAATAATCGCGCAGAACACCACACACCAGACCCAAACCGGCACCTGTGGAAACCAGTACTGCATACAGAATCCGGCGGCGGTAAAGCTCGACCCCAGCGCCACAGTCCAGGTCAGCCAGTAGAGCCAGGCTACGGTATATCCCGTTGCGGGGCCGAGATAACGCGCAGCATAGACGTGAAACGCCCCAGTCTCCGGCATCGCGACCGAAAGCTCGCCCAGACACTGCATAACCAGCCAGACCACCAGCGCGCCAATCAGATAAGCCAGCAGCGTTCCCGCCGCCCCGGTAGTGGAGATGATGTACCCGGTATTGAAGAATAACCCTGTGCCAATCACGCCGCCTAAGGAGAGCATTATCAGGTGACGCGTTTTCATTGTGCGCTTCAGTGGCGCATTTTGTTGTGTTGTTTGCATATAACCTTCTAAACGTATGGACATCTAAACATCCAAAGAAGGTTTGTTATACCGCGTTTGTTAACAGAATGCAAAGTCAACCCTGCACCAGGCGCAAATGCCCGCGCCGGGCGCTTAATATCGGATGGGGATTAATAATCAAATACAAAAAGGGCCGCCAGCTCATAACGCCTCCGTTGCCAGGCTTTATGTAAACTCTGGCAACGTCCTCACCGGCTGGCGTTCACCCGGAAGTGGGAACCGTATCTCCCTGCTCATACTACCGAATGAGCGTTTAAGCACCGCTGGCAGGGATCGGCATCTGCGATTTGCGACTCATCAGAATAAATACCGCCAGCCCTGCCAGCAATATCCCCGGCGCAGAAGCCGCCATCACCCCTACCGTTCCGGTGCCGAGCGCTAACATTTTTCCTGCCAGCAACGGACCACTCATCGCGCCCAGACGCCCGACGGCGACAGCGGTACCAACGCCGGTGGCGCGGATCTGCGTGCTGTAAAACAACGGTGCCAGCGCATACAACACGCTTTGCCCACCGGTGGCAAACATCCCCGCCACAAATCCAGCCATCAACATGCCGCTCAATGACGATACCGTGCCCAGCGCCAGCAGTGAAGCCAACATCCCGGTGTAGATCAAAAGTGACATCACCACCGGACGCAGTTTGTCCATCAACGCCCCGAGAATTAACGTCCCGCTGGCCGCGCCGATTTGCAGAGCAAACATCACGCCTGCTGCCTGCGAGGGCTGAAAGCCCTGCTCTACCAGCAGCATCGGCAGCCAGTTGATCAGCATATACACCACCAGCAGGGTGAAGAAATAGCACAGCCACAGCAGCAGCGTGGCTGTCGCGGTGGTTGGCGCAAACAGAGCGCGCAGCGGCGCGGCAGCCACCTGCGTTTGTTGGGCGTAAACCTGCGATTCCGGCAACCAGCGCATCAACAGCGGTACCAGCAGCAGCGGGATCACCCCGCCAACCCAGAACACCGTTTGCCAGGCAGAGGCCAGACCGCTAAACCCGAGCGCGGCCGCAAGCGCCGCGCCAATCGGCACACCGCAGTACATCAGGCTCACCGCCGTACCACGAAAACGCGGGCCCGCCGCCTCAGAAGTCAGCGCGATCAGATTCGGCAATGCCGCCCCCAACCCAACACCGGTCATCAGGCGAGCAAACACCAGCGATGAGAAATCCCAGGATATCGCTGTTGCCAGTGAGAACAGGCCGAACAGCGCCACGGAGGCAATAAGAATGCGTTTGCGGCCATAGCGATCGGCCAGCATGCCACCCACCAGCGCGCCGGGCAGCAGCCCAAGAATGCCCGCGCTGAAGATCCAGCCCATCTGCATTTTATCCAATGCAAACGCATGGGCGATACCGACGGCAGCGATCCCGGCGGCCTGTAAATCCAGCCCTTCCATCAGGGCGACTAAAAAACACAGCCCGACGGTCAACGTCAGGCGGGATGAGGATGCGGGGGTACGGGTAGTCATAAGATGTACCTCTGAGGTCACGATGCAGGTGAATCGCGGCTGATACGTTGCCAGCCGCGTAATCATTTTTATTTTCTGTTGCGCAGATCCAACGCCACGTCGACGATCATATCTTCCTGGCCGCCCACCATCCGGCGTTTGCCCAGTTCAACCAGAATATCTACCGCGCTCAGGCCATAACGCGCCGCCGCCACTTCGCAGTGGCGCAGGAAGCTGGAGTACACCCCAGCATAGCCCAGCGCCAGCGTTTCGCGGTCCACCCGCACCGGGCGGTCCTGCAGCGGACGCACCAGATCGTCGGCGGCGTCCATCAGCGCATACAGATCGGTGCCGTGCTGCCAGCCAAGCTTATCCGCCGCGGCGATAAATACCTCCAGCGGCGCGTTGCCTGCGCCTGCGCCCATACCGGCCAGACTGGCATCGATACGATCACAACCCTCTTCTACCGCAGCAATCGAGTTCGCCACGCCAAGGCTCAGGTTGTGGTGGGCGTGCATCCCGGTTTCTGTTTCCGGCTTCAGCACCGCTTTCAGGGCGCGGAAGCGGTCACGGATATCAGACATGTTCATCGCCCCGCCTGAATCGACCACATAGATACAGGTCGCACCGTAGTTTTCCATCAGTTTCGCTTGCTGTGCGAGGTTTTCCGGCGTGGTCATATGACTCATCATCAGAAAACCGACGGTGTCCATGCCCAGTTCACGCGCATACTGAATATGCTGGGCCGACACGTCCGCTTCGGTACAGTGGGTCGCCACACGCACAACGCGCGCCCCAGCCTGATACGCATTTTTCAGGTCATGAATCGTGCCAATGCCCGGCAACAGCAGCGTGGCGATCTTGGCGTGCTTGACCACGTCCGCCGCCGCTTCAATCCACTCCAGGTCGCTGTGCGCACCAAAGCCATAGTTAAAACTGGAACCCTGCAGACCGTCGCCGTGCGCCACCTCAATGGAATCCACCCTCGCGTCGTCCAGCGCTTTGGCAATCTGGCGCACGTTTTCCAGCGAATATTGATGACGAATAGCGTGCATGCCGTCGCGCAGGGTCACGTCAGAGATATAGAGTTTTTTACCGTTCATGCTGCTTCTCCTGCCTGACGAGTGAGGGACTGCGCCATTTTCTCAGCGGTCGCCAGCGCGCTGGAGGTCATAATGTCGAGGTTGCCCGCATAGGCAGGTAAATAGTGCGCCGCGCCTTCCACTTCCAGATACACCGCGGTTTTCAGCCCGGAGAACTGACCGATGCCCGGCAGATTTACCGGTTTATCCTGCGGGATGACTTCAAACTGGACACGCTGTTTCAGACGATAGCCCGGCACGTAAGCCTGCACCGCCGCCGCCATCTCATTAATCGATGCTTTAACTTCAACCTCAGAGGCCGCTTCGCTCAGCACATACACCGTGTCGCGCATCATCAGCGGCGGCTCGGCCGGGTTAAGGACGATAATCGCTTTACCTTTTGCCGCGCCGCCAACCACTTCAATCGCCTTCGAGGTGGTTTCGGTAAACTCATCGATATTAGCGCGCGTGCCAGGACCCGCAGATTTACTGGCGATCGAGGCGATAATTTCGGCGTAATGGACTTTTGCCACGCGAGAAACTGCCGCCACCATCGGGATAGTCGCCTGCCCGCCGCAGGTCACCATATTAACGTTCTGCTGATCAACGTTGGCCTCCAGATTCACCACAGGCACACAGTACGGGCCGATTGCCGCGGGGGTCAGGTCGATCAGGCGGATCGCTGGTTTAACGGCGCGCAGCGCGGCGTCGTTCTTCACATGCGCGCCTGCGCTGGTGGCATCAAAAACAATGTCGATGTCGGCGAATTCCGGCATGGTGATAAGCCCTGTCACCCCTTCATGGGTGGTGGCAACGCCCATGCGTCGGGCACGCGCCAGACCATCAGAATCTGGATCGATACCGACCATCACCGCCATTTCCAGATGTACGCCGTGACGCAGAATTTTTATCATCAAATCGGTACCGATGTTGCCGGAGCCGATAATGGCGACTTTACGCTTACTCATGACTGACTTCCTTTTGTAACCGCCGCTGAAAAGGTGGCGGCAACTGAACCAATACCGTCGATATGGGCCTCGAAACGATCGCCCGCATTCACCGCCACCATCGGGCCTAACGCCCCGGTGAGAATGATATCTCCGGCACGTAGCGGCTCGCCGAGGCTGGCCATTTTGCGCGCCAGCCAGACGGCGGCGTTGATCGGATGTCCCAGGCATTCGCTGCCGCGTCCGCTGGAAACCTCTTCGTTGTTGCGCGTCATTTTCATCGCGCAGTTTTTCAGATCTAATCCTGCCGGACGCTGTGCCGGGCCGCCGACCACATACACCCCGCAGGAGGCGTTATCCGCCACGGTATCAACAAACTTGATTGACCAGTCACGGATACGGCTGCCGACCACTTCCAGCGCGGGCAGCACCCACTCGATGGCGTTATACAGCTCGTCAAAAGTAGTGTCGGCATTGGGCAGATCGCGGTTCAGCACCAGCGCGATTTCCGCTTCAATACGCGGTTGCAGCACGCGCTCAAACGCAATGGTGTCGTTATCGCCGTAGCACATGTCGGCAAACAGCGTACCGAAGTCCGGCTGATCGACGCCAAGCTGCTGCTGCACTTTCGGGTGTGTCAGCCCTACTTTGCGCCCGACCACGCGACGCCCGCGCGCCACTTCATACTGCACGTTGATGCGTTGAATGGCGTAGGCCGCTTCGCCGTTGTCCACACCAATCAATTCACGCAGTGGGGCGATAGCTTCCCCTTTTTCTTCAGCCTGACGTAAATCGGCGGCCAGCTGCTCAAGATTATGATTCGTCATGTCCGTTCCTTAAGGGCGTGCGAGGAAGTTCAGCACCAACTGGTTAAAGGCATCCGCATGCTCCCACTGCGCCCAGTGCCCGCAGTCGCGGTAGATATGCAGCTCAGAACCGGCAATTCCGGAGAGCAGGCGCAGACCGGCATCCATCGGCACAAAGCGGTCATTGCGTCCCCAGACAATCAGGGTCTGGGCTTTGATTTCACCCAGACGCGGGCTGAAATCCGGGAACTGTTTCGGGTTGGCCTCCAGACTCTGGACAAAGTTTTCCAGGTGATCGCGACGCGACAGCATGTTATTCAGTCGTGCCTCAAACAACGCCTCGGTCAGGTCGCTGGTGTCGAAGACAAAGATCTCCATCATCAGCTTCAGGTTCTCGATGGTCGGCTCGCGGTATAGCTGATTCAGGCGCTTGATACCTTCGGTCGGCATCGGGGTAAACAGACTCATGCCGCCCGTTCCGCCGCCCATTAGCACCAGTTTGCCCACGCGCTCCGGCCAGCTCAGGGTAAACGCCACAGCACTGTGACCGCCCATCGAGTTACCCAGCAGGTGGACTGTTTGAATATCCAATTGATCGACCACGCTTTTCAGAATGCGAGCGTTGAGATCAGATCGCGAACCGCGGTTAACGATCCCATCGCTTTTGCCCCAGCCTGGACAATCCAGCAGGATCACCCGGTATCCGGCCTGTACCAGCGGATCAATATTGCGGCTGAAGTTTGCCCAGCCCGTCGCGCCAGGACCAGAGCCGTGCAGCAGCACGACAGTCTCTTCGCCCTGTCCACAGTCATTGAAATGCACGCGTAGTGTTTCGCCTGCTTCCTGCACCTCCAGAAAACGACTGGTAGCGGCTTCGGTTTGCGGTTGGTAAGTCATGATGTTCTCCTGCATATTCAGTTCTGTTTCAGTTCTGTGTGGTAGCGCTCAGGGAGCCGAATCCGGCGATCCACTCCGGGATCGGGCGGTAATAACGGCCTTCACTACGCCAGCTACCAAAGGCAGAAATGGCGGCAAAGGCGGCAACCCAGGTTTTAACTTCGTGCGTTGATTTGCCCGCCATCACGGACAGCTCTTCGTTACTGACCGCGTCCAACTCCTGCAAACGCCCCTGCTCAAGCAGGCTCATAAAGCGGTTATCCCAGACAGGGTTCAGCGGATGCAGCGTGTTTTGATCGGCCACGAACTTCTCGGCGGCGCTGATCACCCGCTGCTGGCGCAGCTCGCGTTCGTTTTCAGGTAACTGTTTGCCGCTGCCGAGCAGGCGGTCACGCATATGGGCATCAGCCTTCGCCAGCTCCGGGACCGGCGGTTGATGCGATAGACCACCGGAGCCTAAAAAAAGCACGCGCTTATTCAGCGAGCTGGCGAAACGGCCAATCGCTTCCCCGAGCAAGCGGGTACGCTGAAAGCCCGGCAGCGGCGTGGCGACGCCGTTAATAAACACCGGCAGCACCGGCACCTTATCCAGACCGCCGAGCAAAAACTCCAGCGGCTGCGCGAAGCCGTGATCGACCTGCATGTTGTAGGACACGGCAAGATCGATGCCGCTTTTCATCACCGCGTGGGCGCAGGCTTCAGCGAGATCTGTCGGCACCGGCAGTTCCCCCGCCGCGCTGCCGAAATCGCCGATCGCCGTGGCTCCCACGCCTAAACAGAACGGCGGCATCACATCGTAAAAAAAACCGTTGTAGTGATCGGGGGCAAACAGAACTACAAGTTCCGGGTCGAACGCCGCAATACGCGCCCGGGCGCTGGCGATCACGCCGTTAACCTCGTCAAGCACAGCCTGAGCCGGGTCGACATAGCCCACCAGCGGCGAGTGGGAAAGACAGTGAAGATAAGCGTGCATATCAGGCAACCTTTTCAACAGGAATATCGGCAGTAGCGCGGGTAAGTGTCATCACCGACGCCAGTTTATTCAGGGTGCTGCCCAGGGTTTGCGGAATGGCGATGGCGGCCACGAAGCGGTCCGGGCGCATTACCACCAGCGCGGCGTTGTGCTGGGCAAACCACGCGCGCAGGCGGTTTTGCGTATCACCAATGCGGGTAACGCCGTCGTGGTTATCCTGATCGGTATGTATCTGCGTATCCGGCACGACCTGGATAAAACGCGTCCCCAGCGCCTGCCACTGTTGGATCTGCGACTCGCTCATGCCCCATAGCGGGTTACAGCCCCAGCCAATCACCGCGAAATTCGGTCCAATAACGTTGTCGAGCAGCGTCACTTCGCCCGATTCCAGCGTCACCTTCGGCTGGATAAACATCTTGCCGACCGGAGACGTTCTCGCCTCACCCTCACGCACCAGTGCTCCAACATGGTATTGCGGCATCGGCTTAAAGCGCATTTCGAGGAAGTAGCGTTTGACCGGCGGAATATAATTCAGCAGCCAGGAAACCCCGTCGCGCACCGCGCCGTGCCAGCGTTTTGGCGGCGCCAGCACGTTGCCAGCGGTCACGGAGAGATCGATCATCGCTTTGGCGTGGTCGCGGCGTTCCTGCTGGTAGGTATCCAGCAGCTCATCACCGGCTTTGCCCTTAATGACCAGCGCCAGTTTCCACGCCAGATTGAAAGCATCGCGCATGCCGCTGTTGTACCCCTGCCCCTGCCAGACCGGCATAATGTGCGCCGCATCGCCCGCCAGCAGCACGCGGTCAATGCGAAAACGTTCGGCCAGACGGGCGTTATGGGTATAAACGCGCTGGCGGATCAGTTCGACGTTGTCCGGGTTCGGCAGCACTTTGCTCAAAAGCTGACGCATATTCTGCGGTTCACTGAGCTGCGCTTCGGTTTCCCCCGGCATCACCATAAATTCAAAGCGACGCACCGCGTGCGGCAGCGCAGCGGAGACATACGGGCGCACCGGATCGCAGCACAGGTACACATGCGGTGTGCTGAGCGGATCGTTGGCGATATCCACCACAATCCACTGATTCGGCGCGGTTTTGCCTTCAAACGGCACATTCAGCGAGCGTCTGACGTTGCTGCCGCCGCCGTCGCAGGCCACCAGCCACTGGGCCTTCACCGTTTCGCGCTGGCCGTCCGGAGCTTTCAGATTCAGCGTTACTTCACCGTTCTGTTGGCTAAAGGCTTCCAGTTCGCGGGAGAACAGGCAGCGCACGTTGGGAAAACGCGACAACCCTTCCAACATCACCGCATCCACCTGTGGTTGAATAAACGCATTGCGGCGCGACCAGCCAAATTCGTCGGTCATCGGCTGGATATCAGCAAAGCAGCGGCCTTTCGGCGTCAGAAAGCGCATCGCGTGCCACGGCGTGGTGTGCGGCAAAACGCGCTCGACCAGCCCCACAGACTGCATGGTGCGCAACGCTTCATCGTCAATGCCGATGGCTCGGGGATAGTCGATCAGCGTGTCGAGCTTCTCCACCACCAGCACGTCAATGCCCATCTGGCCAAGATAGTTGGCCATCATTAGCCCCACCGGGCCGGCACCAGCAATCGCGACCTGAACGGTGTGCTGCACAGCGGGTTGGATATCCGGGTTTTTTGTTGTCATTTCAGAACCTCACGACTCGGACAAAACGCAATTGCGGACCCTGGTGAGGCGCAATTTGTTTTGTTAAAAATATGTGAATAATTTTTTG
The DNA here is from genome assembly GCF_004322975.1 of Citrobacter sp. ABFQG. Classification (NCBI taxonomy): domain Bacteria; kingdom Pseudomonadati; phylum Pseudomonadota; class Gammaproteobacteria; order Enterobacterales; family Enterobacteriaceae; genus Citrobacter; species Citrobacter sp. ABFQG. Next base: position 1,828,184 of record NZ_CP036435.1, on the reverse strand, counting down.
TTGTGCGGTCAGTATAGGAGTGAGTTTTTGCGCTACAATCAAAACATGCCTGGATGTGCACTAAGTGCACAACGTTGTTTTACCTGTAGATTTGTCAATGAATATGAAAAATGACGAGAGCACTGAGTACAAAACCGTACGCGGATTAACGCGCGGATTAATGTTATTAAATATGTTAAACCGGCTCGATGGTGGGGCCAGTGTTGGCTTACTTGCTGAGTTAAGCGGCCTGCATCGCACCACGGTCAGACGGCTGCTGGAAACCCTGCAAGATGAGGGTTACGTTCGGCGCAGCCTGTCCGATGACAGCTTTCGCTTAACCATTAAAGTCCGCCAGCTCAGCGAGGGATTTCGTGACGAGCAGTGGATTTCCGCACTAGCCGCCCCGCTGCTGGGGGATTTGCTGCGCGAGGTCATCTGGCCGACCGACGTTTCCACGCTGGATGTGGACGAGATGGTGGTACGTGAAACAACCCACCGCTTCAGCCGCCTGTCGTTTCACCGGGCGATGGTCGGGCGTCGTTTGCCATTGCTGAAAACCGCATCCGGCCTGACCTGGCTGGCATTCTGTCCGGAGAATGAACGTCAGGAACTGATTGAAATGCTGGCCTCCCGACCAGGAGAAGAGTTCCAGCTTGCGCGCGAACCGCTGAAGCTCAATGCCATTTTAACCCGCGCGCGAAAAGACGGTTTTGGCCAGAACTTTCGCGGCTGGGATCAGGAGGAGAAAATCGCTTCTATCGCCGTTCCCATCCGTAGCGAACAGCGAGTGATCGGCTGCCTGAATCTGGTGTATATGGCCAGTGCCATGACCATCGAACAGGCGGCAGAAAAGCATCTTCCGGCCTTACAAAAGGTAGCGAAACAGATAGAGGACGGCGTTGAGTCGCAGGAGATTTTGGTGGCCGGGAGGTGAGATGGATCACAGTTATGCGGATCATCTGATTGATAGCTGGGATGACTCACTCACCTGCCGATATAACATTGTGGTGTCTTGCCCAAATGATATCTACTATTACATAGTGTGCATTGTTTATTTGCCAGGAGGCTGCGTGTTAAAGGTCATTGCCGAAGATTTCATCAAACCTGAGTTTATTGAAACCGTTCTCCCGTTGTATCGTGAGCTAATATCGGCAACGAAGAAAGAACCGCATTGTATTGCTTACGACCTCTATATTGATGAAAAAGATCCGGGTCATTTTATTTTTATCGAAGAATGGCCAAACCACGCGGCTCTCGATGAACATTGTGCCAGTGAGCATTTCCGACGACTTGTACCGTTAATTGATCAATACACACGACAGGAAGCACGTTACATATTGATGGATGGCGTGGTAAATCCAACGGTCACATCATAATTAAGAAATAGGATAGGTAATGAAGAAAGTACTTGGTTTACTATTAATTATGTTTTTAACAGGATGCTCCACACCAGGCAAACCAGCCTTTTACTACCCCTGGACACAGTACAAAACGGGCATCGATATTCAGCTGCCAAAAGATCCTAAATATAATGATGCTTTCCATGGGACTTTACGCCTCGACGACGATGGCGATTATGCAATGATCGTTATTTATAACGGCGGTAATGTGGTTACCCAATTCGGCTATGTCACGAAAAGCAATCTTGAAAACTGGATCACACTTTATTCTGGCTTCTTAAAATGGGATCCAAATGATTCAGGTGTAACAACAACGTTCACCATTCCTGATACAGGCTCAACGTTTAACAAAGAATACGATGTTGAGTATCGTGTTGTTCAGAGCAAAAAGCTCTTTGTCATTAATAAACATAGCTCCGGTACCTGGTTTATCGACTTCTCAGAGATATCGATGGACGAGGCAAATGTGCAGAAAGCACTGGATGTCTATGAAGGATTACGAGGCAAGCTTAAGTAGCCAGATGCTGAACCTGGTCTCTTGTAAAGAGGCCAGGGCCATATCAATAAAGAGTGGCGTCAATAGTCTCTCCTTCTGCTTTTCATAATCGCAACATCAATTTTAATTTTTTAATATTTTCATCATCCGGAACCTGGTGTATGTCAACACAGTAGCTCTCTTCATACTCTTCAATTATTCTTTGGGCCTCTCCTCTACGGTTTCGGCCATTCATCCATAACTCATCTCTGGCATCCTGACCTATTCTCATCATGTCATAAGAGCTAATATGCGGTGGTGAGCGGCCAAATATAGCCGTGACACCGTTTTTTTCGTAATTTTCTTGTGCCAGGGAATTACCTATCTCATTAACAGCCAAACCACACTTTAGTAATTTTTTAACTTTCGTTTCCTGACTATCACAACCCTGCAAAACAAACAAACCCGCTATAATGATCACTATTTTATATATTTTCATCTTTCGCCCGAAAAATTCATATAAACTCATTACGAAGTGATCAATTCCGACAGACATTTATGTCCTCATAATGAGGTAAGCATCAGACCTCGGTTTAGTCACTTTCGGGATAACTGTATCATCTGGAATGCTTACAAAACAATTCAATATAATCAAAAGCATTCTTATGCTGCTGCAAGTGTGATTAGGGTTGTCAAAGAAAGCTATTCTTATTTCAACCCATTCACACAATACTAAACCGAAACCAGCTCTGAAAAGAGCAGTGTTTCGGCATTCATTCACTCTGAATGGGCTTCAGACCTTAAGCAGTTTCACCGTCTCGTCAATGTCGATTTCATCTTCAGAGAAAATCAGCGTCGTGCCCTGGAAGGTGGTGATAGCCAGCTTTTTCAGCGTGCGCATTTCACCAGGCTTCACGTCTGATTTTGGTCGGATGCTGTTCATCAGCACGCCGACAGACAGCACTGCATTTTCTTTGTCGATACGGGTCTCGGCAGGGACTTCTTCGCTGTAGACCAGAAATGACTTGATCGAGGTGAGCTTCAGACGCTCGCCTGCGATATAGATGTACTTGCTGTCTGGTATGACTTTTACCGCGTAGGCAGACAAGCCTTTGTTATTGGTGGTGGGCTCAAAAGTCACCGCCGCGTCTTTCTTGATCAGCTCAGGATTAGCAACCTTAATCACATGAAAATAGCGATTGTCGCCGTTTTCATCTTTGATAAATCCAAAGCCTTTATCTTTAAACCACGTTGTGATTGTTCCGTTCATTGCTGTTTCCGCCTGATTAAACCTATTACTCGTAGAGTATACCTACTCAATTTGCGCGCAGTGTAAAACACAGGCCATACCTTTGGCTACTCGTTACCCCAACGATTGAGGAACTCCGCGATATCATCGATACGCTGAGCATCGACACCGGCCACGGTTGCCATCTCCTGCTGCGCTTCTTCGCTGATCTCTTCGTTGTTCATCAAACGGGTAATCAACTGCTGGAAGTAGTGCGCCAGCGCGTCACGTTCTGTGTCGCTCACCGGCTTTGCGGCCTCGGTCGCGTACTCGTCGGCGATATCATAATATTTAAGCGCAATGTCGTTGTTCATCAGTTGCTCCGGGGGGATATGCGTGTGCCAGCAGTTTCCTGCCGCGTCTGATGTGAATGATAGCATTCTTATTTCATGGTTCGCGATCTGTTTTATTGGTCACTATGCATTACATATATCAATAATGTTTTCTGGCACCGCTTCGTATTTAATAAATTTTTCCGTATTTAAGTAACAGCACTCTTATTCATTTCGATATAATGGCAGCAAATTAAATAACGAGTTACAAAGGAAATATTAAATTACTTTAATTACATAATTGATATATGTAATCTGCTATTGGCCCAATCCCATCGCTAGTCGCCCATTTGCCCACATTCATCTTCTGGACAACACTCTACGATGACACCACTGATCCAACACGTGGAGCAAACATCATGAACATCACGCAAATCCGTAACGCCACGCAGCACATCACCTTTGGCGGTAAAACTTTTCTGATTGATCCGATGCTAGCGGATAAAGGTACTTATCCGGGCTTTGCCGGAACGGCTCGCGCCGAGATCCGCAACCCGACCGTTGATCTGCCTGTCGATATCGACACGCAGCTCAACGTTGATGCGCTGATCGTGACCCATCTGCATGAAGACCACTGGGATGAAGCAGCGGCTCGTGTCGTGCCGAAAGACAAACCGATTTATGTGCAAAACGATCGCGATGCGCAGGTACTGCGGGAACAAGGTTTCACGCAACTGACCGTACTGACGCAAAACACCGCGCTTGGTGATATCACCCTGCGTAAAACCGGCGGCCAGCACGGTTCGGATCGCGCTTACGCCATCCCGCAAATGGCTGAGCGTCTGGGTGATGCCTGCGGGGTTATCTTCCAGCATCCGGCGGAAAAAACGCTGTATCTGGTCGGGGACACCATCTGGCGCGACGAGGTGGAAACCAACATGCGGACTTTTCAACCCGGCGTGGTCATTCTGAACGCAGGCTTTGCCCACGTTATCGGGTTTGGCCCAATTATCATGGGCGCGGAAGATGTGCTAAAAACCCACTTCGTACTACCTGAGGCACAAATTGTGGCGACCCACATGGAGGCGATTAACCACTGTCTGCTGACCCGCGCGGCCTTGAAAGAGTACGCCCGCGACAACCAGATTGCGCAATTCATTAACGTGCCGGAAGATGGCGAAACCCTGACGTTTTAAACTCCACAGAGGAATCGTATGCAACCGCTTAACGTCGCCATTGTCGCCGTGGAAGATTTCAGCCCGTTTCACTTCTCAGTGCCGTGCATTATTTTCAGTGACAAAGTGGCGGCGAAAAAGCGCTTTGAGGTGCAACTGTGCGCCGAACAGCCGGGCATCGTTTCCTCGCAGGATGGCTTCGCCATTACCGCAGCCTACGGCTATGAAGCGGTGGAGGCCGCCGACATTGTAGTGATCCCCTGGTGGGGCACCACGGCACATCGACCACCACAAAGCCTGCTTGATGCGCTCAACCGCGCACGACAAAACGGCGCGCAAATTGTTGGGTTATGTCTGGGCGCGTTTGTTCTCGGCTATGCCGGTCTGCTGGATGGCAAACGGGCAGCTACGCACTGGGAGTTCGAGCAGGATTTTCAGGCGCGCTTTCCGGCGGCCCGTCTGGATATCAACGCGCTATACGTGGATGACGACGGTATTATTACCTCGGCAGGGACCGCCGCCGCGCTGGATTGCTGCCTGTACGTCATCCGCCAGCGTTTTGGCAGCACGGTGGCGAATCAGATTGCCCGACGGATGATTGTGCCGCCACATCGCGAGGGCGGCCAGGCACAGTTTATCGAACAACCGGTAGCGAAAAATACCCAGGATCAGCGCATCAACGCCCTGCTCGACTATTTGCGCCAGCATCTCCACGAACCGCATAATCTCGACGAGCTGGCGCAGCGAGTGATGATGAGCCGTCGTACCCTCACTCGTCATTTTATGAAGGCCACCGGGTCAAGCGTAGCCGAATGGTTGATTGCCGAGCGCCTGCGCCGTAGCCAGACGTTGCTGGAGTCCAGCCAGTTACCCGTTGAACGCATTGCAGAACAGGTTGGTTTTCAGTCGCCCGTCACCTGGCGCCAGCATTTTAAATCCCACTTTGGTGTTAGCCCGTCTGAATGGCGTAAAACCTTTCGCGGCGATTAGCCTCTTTTTTGCGCCAGCCAGACGGTGTGCCCGGCGCAGTGCGGGTCTTCCATCACCATCTCGACTACCGCAAAACCATGCGCTGACAGCAATGCGCGGTATTCGTCCGGCGCGAGGCTGGCGTGAAACAGCGGCTCACCCTCAAATTGCCCCATCGCGATGCCATTGTCCGTACCGCTGGTAAACATCAGCGCGCTGCCGGGATGGCTGAGGCGGTCAAAAATCGGGAACATCTTTTGCTGGTCCTGCTGAGTTAAATGGAAAAAACTGTCCCAGGCGATCAGACCATCGAAAGTCTCATTGAGTGCCAGTTCGCGCATATCCTGCTCCAGCCAGCGCTGTGCGGGAAAAGTGTTTCGGGCCCGCGCCAGCATCGCCGGGGAACCATCAACGCCGGTAAGCTGAAAACCTTGCTGGATAAAATAACCGGCAATCGGCTGACCATTGCCGCAGCCAATATCCACAATGCTGCCCTGCCCGCCCATCACGGAAATGAATTTATCGAGCCAGCTTTTCTCGAACAAGGTGCGCGAGCGCTGGCTGGCAAAGGCATCCGCATGACGTCGGTAGATGGACAGAATATTATTTGCCGCAGAGTCGCTCACAATGTCCTCACTTTTTTCTTCTGTTAAGAAGAACGACGATAAATCCTCCAGCACACGATCCGCAACCCTGGAATGCGCCTCGCAGAACCTATGCGTAAATCCCCCAAAACCGTCCCGCTGTGGCATCATAGCGCGCAGATAACGTCATGACAGGGGTGATAAACGTGAAACCGGTAACGCTATACGATGTGGCAGACCATGCAGGTGTCTCTTACCAGACCGTCTCGCGCGTCGTTAATCAGGCCAGCCACGTTTCCGCAAAAACCCGACAAAAAGTTGAGGCCGCGATGGCGGAACTCAATTACATCCCTAACCGCGTCGCACAGCAGCTGGCTGGCAAACAGACGCCGCTGATTGGCGTTGTGACGGCGAACCTTGCCCTGCATGCCCCCTCACAAATCGTTGCCGCCATAAAATCCCGTGCCGACCAGTCCGGTGCCAGCGTGGTGATCGCCATGGTCGAGCGCAGCGGCGTTGAGGCATGTAAAGCCGCGGTCCACAACCTGCTTTCTCAGCGCGTAACCGGGCTTATCATCAACTATCCACTGGATGAAGAAGACGCCATTGCCGTGGCCGCCGCCTGCGGTACGGTGCCGGTGCTGTTTCTCGATGTCTCTGACCTGACGCCAATTAACAGCGTGATTTTCTCGCATGACGACGGCGCGCGCCTCGGCGTTGAACATCTGGTGCAGTACGGACATCAGCGTATCGCCCTGCTGAGCGGGCCGCACACTTCCGTTTCGGCAAGGCTTCGCCGTGCGGGCTGGCACAAGTATCTGGCACATTACCAGCTACAACCCGTTGTGGAGCTGGAAGGCGACTGGAGTGCGATGTCTGGTTTTCAGCAAACGATGCATATGCTGAATAACGGTAACCTCCCTACCGCCATGCTGGTCGCTAACGATCAAATGGCGCTGGGCGCGATGCGCGCAATCAGCGAGTTCGGTCTGCGGGTGGCGGTAGATATCTCGGTGATTGGCTACGATGATACCGAAGACAGCGCCTGCTACATTCCACCGCTGACCACCATCAGGCAGGATTTTCCGTTATTGGGTGAAACCAGCGTCGACAGGCTGCTGCAACTTCCCCGTGGCGAATCAACCGTGGGCAACCAACTGCTGCCCGTCACCCTGGTTAAGCGCAAAACGGTTCTGCCACCCAACACCCAAACCACCTCACCCCAGGCGCTGGCCGATTCATTGATCCAGCTCGCGCGGCAAGTTTCTCAGCTCGCACCCAAATTGTGAACGCACAACAATTGTGTGAGTCAGTTCACTCATTGAACGCCCTATCCTTTACAGTTGGGATCGCTTATCCGTATTTTGATTGAAATTGTGAGCGTATAACAAATTCAAACAGGATACCGTTATGAACCTGAACACAGATTCACTCTCCGCTGTTCTGGCCCGCCGTGACTGGGAAAATCCCGGCGTCACGCAGCTCAACCGCCTGGAGGCGCATCCACCGTTCTGTAGCTGGCGTTCAGCAGATGACGCACGTACGAATCAGCGTTCGAGTCAGTTACGCTCGCTGAATGGCCAGTGGCAATTTGCCTGGTTTGCCGCGCCGGAGGCTGTGCCGGAAAGCTGGCTGACAAGCGATCTGCCACAAGCTGATACTGTCAACGTCCCCTCGAACTGGCAGATGGACGGTTACGATGCACCAATTTATACCAACGTCACCTACCCAATCCCGGTTAACCCTCCGTACGTTCCGGCACAGAACCCGACAGGATGTTACTCGCTCACATTTTATATTGACGATATCTGGTTAGATGAGGGTCAGACGCGCATTATTTTTGACGGCGTGAACTCCGCATTTCATTTGTGGTGCAACGGCCGCTGGGTCGGCTACGGACAGGACAGCCGCCTGCCATCTGAATTCGATCTTAGCGATTATCTGCAGCACGGCGAAAACCGTCTGGCGGTGATGGTGCTGCGCTGGAGCGATGGCAGCTATCTGGAAGACCAGGATATGTGGCGCATGAGCGGTATTTTTCGCGACGTATCTTTGCTGCATAAGCCCACAACGCAAATTCGCGACCTGCGCATTAATACCTGGTTTAACGACGACTTCAGCCGCGCCACGCTGGCAGTGGAAGTCAGAGTAGCGGGCAACGCGAGCGAAGATTTACGCGTAGCCCTGCAATTGTGGGAGGGGGAAACGCTCACAGCCGAAACGAATTCCCCACTCGGCAGTGAGATTATTGATGAACGCGGTGCTTATCATGACCGGGTGACTCTGTGTCTGAACGTCAAAAAACCGGCTCTGTGGAGTGCCGAAACGCCCAATCTGTACCGCGCCGTTGTGCAGTTGCGCACCGCGGACGGAGCGCTGATAGAAGCGGAGGCCTGTGACGTCGGCTTTCGTCAGGTTTGCATTGAAAACGGACTGCTGTTACTCAATGGTAAGCCGCTGTTGATTCGCGGTACCAACCGTCATGAGCACCATCCGATCAACGGCCAGGTGATGGATGAGGCGACGATGGTGCAAGACATCATCCTGATGAAGCAGAATAACTTCAACGCCGTGCGCTGCTCCCATTACCCAAATCACCCGCTGTGGTACACCCTGTGCGATCGCTACGGCTTGTATGTCGTCGACGAAGCCAACATTGAAACCCACGGCATGGTGCCGATGAATCGCCTCACCGACGATCCCGCATGGTTGCCTGCCATGAGCCAGCGCGTCACGCGCATGGTGCAGCGCGATCGCAACCATCCGAGCATTATCATCTGGTCTCTGGGCAATGAATCCGGCCATGGCGTCAATCACGACGCGCTCTACCGCTGGATAAAATCAGAAGACCCGTCACGCCCGGTACAATATGAAGGCGGCGGCGCAAATACCGCAGCGACCGATATTATTTGCCCGATGTACGCCCGCGTCGATCAGGATCAACCCTTCCCCGCCGCCCCCAAATGGTCGATTAAAAAGTGGCTGTCGATGCCCGGCGAGCAGCGTCCGCTGATCCTTTGTGAATATGCCCACGCCATGGGCAACAGTTTCGGTGGCTTTGCCAAATACTGGCAAGCGTTCCGTCAGTATCCGCGCCTGCAGGGCGGATTTGTCTGGGACTGGGTGGATCAGTCGCTGACCAAATATGATGAGAACGGCAAAGCATGGTCAGCCTACGGTGGCGATTTTGGCGACACACCTAACGATCGTCAGTTTTGCATGAACGGGCTGGTGTTCGCCGATCGCACCCCACACCCGGCGTTATACGAGGCCAAACATGAACAGCAGTTTTTCCAGTTCACGTTACTGCCGGGCGCTAAACGCCAGATTGAAGTGACCAGCGAATATCTGTTCCGCCGCAGCGATAACGAAGTTCTGCACTGGTCTATTGCCCAGGACGGCAACCCGCTGGCCGCCGGAGAAATCGTTCTGGATATCGCTCCACAGGGTCGCCAGGTGATTACCCTGCCAGATGTCCCGATGCCGGAAACCGCAGGTCAGCTGTGGCTGACGGTACGCGTAGAACAACCTCAGGCAACCGCGTGGTCAGACGCCGGGCACATCAGCGCCTGGCAGCAATGGAAGCTTCAAGAGAAGCTCAGCCTGACGCAACTGCCGTCTGCCCGCACCGCGCCACAGCTCAATGTGAGCGAAAACGTCTTTACTGTTGAGAACGACCACAAGCGCTGGCAATTCGACCGTCAGTCTGGCCTGCTGACACAGTACTGGATTGGCGATTCAGCCCAACTGTTAACTCCGCTTACTGACCAGTTCACCCGCGCCCCGCTGGACAACGACATCGGCGTGAGCGAGTCAACCCGCATCGACCCGAACGCCTGGGTCGAACGCTGGAAGGCCGCCGGTCACTATCAGGCTGAAGCAACGTTACTACACTGTGCTGCCAATACGCTGAGCGATGCGGTACTGATCACCACTGAACATGCGTGGCAGTATCAGGGCGAAACGCTGTTCATCAGCCGAAAAAGCTACCGCATTGACGGCAAGGGTGAAATGCAGATAACGGTGGATGTCGACGTTGCCAGCGGTACGCCGCATCCGGCCCGCATCGGCCTGAGCTGCCAGTTAGTGCAGATCTCAGAGCGAGTGAACTGGTTAGGTCTCGGTCCACATGAGAACTACCCGGACCGTCTGGGCGCCGCCTGTTTTGATCGCTGGGATCTGTCGCTTGATGAGATGTACACCCCGTATGTTTTCCCAAGTGAAAACGGTCTGCGCTGCGGCACGCGCGAACTGCACTACGGCGCGCACCAGTGGCGTGGGGACTTCCTGTTCAACATCAGCCGCTTTAGCCAGCAGCAACTGATGGCAACCAGCCACCGCCATTTGCTGCAGCCTGAGGCGGGCACCTGGCTCAATATTGATGGCTTCCATATGGGCGTTGGCGGCGATGATTCGTGGAGCCCTTCCGTGTCGCCGGAATTTCTGCTGAGCGCCGGACGCTACCACTTCCAGTTCATCTGGGGCCAAAAATAATAATATAAGTTGGGCAGGCCCAAACCTGCCCGCATTTATAGGAAGTCTGTTATATATTATTTAAAAAACACTAACTTTTGGATGTTCGGCTTTTTCTTCTTCTTTTACTTTTTTATTATGGGTGCGTATTTCCCCTTCTTCCCCATCTGGTTACACGAGGTAAACCATATCAGTAAAGGCGATACCGGCATCATCTTCGCCTGTATCTCACTGTTTTCTTTGTTATTTCAGCCAATTTTCGGACTACTCTCCGACAAGCTTGGCCTGCGTAAACATCTGCTGTGGGTAATTACCGGCATGCTGGTAATGTTTGCCCCGTTCTTTATTTACATTTTTGGTCCGTTATTACAAGTTAATATTTTACTGGGTTCAATTGTCGGTGGGATTTACCTTGGCTTTATTTACAATGCCGGCGCTCCGGCGATTGAAGCCTATATTGAAAAAGCCAGCCGCCGAAGCAACTTTGAATTTGGTCGCGCGCGCATGTTTGGGTGCGTGGGCTGGGCGCTGTGCGCCTCGATTGCCGGCATTATGTTCACCATCAATAACCAATTTGTCTTTTGGTTAGGCTCCGGCTGCGCGGTCATTTTGGCATTGCTGCTGTTATTTTCAAAAACAGATGCCCCCTCTTCTGCAAAAGTCGCGGATGCGGTAGGCGCCAATAACTCGGCATTCAGCCTGAAGCTGGCGCTGGAGTTATTTAAACAACCAAAACTTTGGTTCCTTTCCCTGTACGTAGTTGGCGTTTCCTGTACTTACGATGTGTTTGACCAGCAGTTCGCCAACTTCTTTACCTCGTTCTTTGCCACCGGCGAACAGGGCACCCGCGTGTTTGGCTACGTCACGACGATGGGAGAATTACTCAACGCCTCAATCATGTTCTTTGCGCCGCTGATTGTGAATCGCATCGGCGGGAAGAACGCCCTGCTGCTGGCAGGTACGATTATGTCGGTAAGGATTATTGGCTCCTCATTCGCCACCACTGCGCTGGAAGTCGTTATTCTCAAAACGTTGCATATGTTTGAGATACCGTTCCTGATCGTCGGTTGCTTCAAATACATCACCAGTCAGTTTGAAGTGCGTTTCTCGGCGACGATTTATCTGGTGTGTTTCTGCTTCTTCAAACAGTTAGCAATGATTTTCATGTCAGTTCTGGCCGGGAAAATGTATGAAAGTATTGGTTTCCAGGGAGCTTATCTGGTGCTGGGGATTATTGCGCTGAGCTTCACGTTGATTTCCGTATTTACCCTAAGTGGACCGGGGCCGTTTTCCCGCGTTTTCACCCCGGCAAGTAAACAAGTCTGAAGACAAATAACAAGAAGGAATATCTTCGATGAGCATGTCTATGAGAGACAGAATGAAAGCAGGCAAGCTGTTTACTGATATGTGCGAGGGGCTGCCGGAAGAGAGACTGCGCGGAAAGGAGTTAATGTATGAATTTAACCACACGCGTCCATCGGAGATTAAAAAGAGGGAAAAACTGATTCGTGAAATGTTTGCCACCGTGGGAGAGAATGCGTGGATCGAGCCTCCCATTTATTTCTCTTACGGCAGCAATATTCACATTGGCAAAAACTTCTACGCCAATTTTAACTTTACCATTGTGGATGATTACACGGTAACCATTGGCGATAACGTATTAATTGCGCCAAACGTCACTATCTCGGTAACAGGTCACCCTGTTCATCATGAATTAAGGAAATCCGGAGAGATGTTTTCCTTTCCGGTCACCATCGGCAATAACGTATGGATTGGCAGTAATGTGGTCATCAATCCAGGCGTAACGATTGGCGATAATTCCGTGATTGGCGCAGGGAGTGTCGTCACAAAAGACATTCCGGCAAATGTCGTGGCTGTGGGAGTTCCCTGTCGGGTTATCCGCGAGATAAATGACAGAGATAAGCAATATTATTATAAAAACTATAAATTAGAAGATGCTCTTTGATACTGGGCATAACGCCGGATGGTGCCGCATTGCGGCTTATCCGGCGACCAGGCCCGGTAAGCATCGCGCCACCGGGCCTGGTTATAACCGCTATTCCTCGATCGCCTGACGGATTTGCTGTAACGACGCGGGATCGTCAATGGTCGTCAGATCGCCGGGATCGCGGCCTTCGCAGATCGCCTGGATCGTCCGTCTGAGCATTTTACCGGAACGTGTTTTCGGCAACTGCGACACAAACCAGACGTGTGTCGGACGGCCAAAGTTGCCAATCTGGTTGTCCACCAGCGCCATAATCGCCTTCTCTTCCGAATGTGCGATGTCGCGATCTTCAAGGCTGTCGCTCTGTTTCGGAATAACAAACGCGACCGCTACCTGCCCTTTCAGCGCGTCCTTCACGCCGACTACCGCCACTTCGGCAACGTTCGGATAGCTGGAAATACTCTCCTCGATCTCGCGCGTCCCCAACCGGTGCCCTGCCACGTTTATCACGTCATCCGTACGCCCCAGAATGAAGTAATAGCCGTCAGCGTCACGAATGCCCCAGTCAAAGGTGGCGTACACCTGGCGAGAAAACAGCGACCAGTAGGTATTCACAAACCGCGCGTCATCGCCCCAGATGGTCTGGATACAGCCCGGCGGCAGCGGGCCTTCAATCACCAACATGCCCTTTTCGTTCGCCGCACAGGGTTCACCAGTGACTTCATTGAGCAGTTGTACGTTGTAGCCGTACATCGGCACCCCGGGACTGCCCAGACGCGACGGCCTGTCGTCTAGGCCGCGGGCAATCGCCATAATTGGCCAGCCGGATTCGGTCTGCCAGTAGTTATCGATAACCGGGACGCCCAGCGTTTCTGTTACCCAACTGGCGGTTGGTTCGTCCAGCGGTTCCCCCGCCAGATACAACACCTCCAGCGAGGAGAGATCGTGATTACGGATTTGCGCGGTCGGGAATTTCTTCAGCACGCGGATGGCGGTCGGAGCGGAGAACATCCGGCAGACCTGATACTTCTCAACAATTTTCCACCATACACCACAGTCCGGATACGTTGGCAGACCTTCGTAAACCACCGTCGCCATCCCCGCCAGCAGCGGGGCATACACGATATACGAATGCCCAACTACCCAGCCGATATCCGACGCGCAGAAGAACACGCCGCCCGCTTTACCGCCGAAAATGGTGTCCATCGAGGTCGCCAGCGCGACCGCATAGCCGCCAACGTCGCGCTGGACGCCTTTCGGTTTACCGGTTGTCCCGGAGGTGTAGAGAATGCAGGAGGTTTCGTTCGATTCCAGCCAGACAACTGGTACCCTCGCGCCGAGATGCTGTTGGCGCAGGGCGGCAAAGTCGAGGTCACGTCCCTCGACCCGCGCCATTTTCGCCAGACCGCGATCGACCAGCACCACATGACGCGGTCGGTGCTGCGCCTGTTCGATCGCATCATCGAGCAGCTTTTTATACGGCAGGATCTTGCCCCCGCGCGCCCCGGCATCCGCCGAGACGATAACCACCGGTCTGGCGTCGTCGATGCGCGCCGCCACGCTGTGCGAGGCGAAACCACCGAACACCACCGAATGAATTGCCCCAATGCGTGCGCAGGCCAGCAGCGTAATATGCGCCTCGGCGATCATCGGCATATACACCAGCACCCGATCGCCACGCTGTACGCCCAGCGACAATAGCATCGCCGCCGCGACGTTCACTTCGTCATACAGCTGACGAAAGGTAAACGTGCGTTCTTCTTCAGTTTCTGATGACACAGCAATCAGCGCCAGCGCGTCAGGCTGTTTCTCCAGCCAGCGGTCGATGGCGTTATGACACAGATTGGTCGTGCCGCCGCAAAACCAGCGGGCAAACGGCGGGTTGCTGTGGTCCAGTACCTGCGTATACGGCTGCTGCCAGTCAATACGCTGGGCCTGCTCGGCCCAGAACGACTCCGGTTGCGTTATAGAACGTTGATAAAACTCGCTATAAGACATAATGCTCTCCTGTTGAACTTACGCCTTGCTGCACGCTGGTTTAAATAATGAAGAGATCCATATACTCATTGACCGGCATCTGCTCCAGGCGAGTTCTGTCCAGGGAGACATCCAGGATGCGCTGCTGCTGACGGGTCGGGAACTGACGCGCCAGGTTGATTTTGAACTTCTCGACCAGCTTCGGCATGCCGTCAGCACGACGACGCGCATGGCCGATTGGGTATTCCACTACCACTTCTTCAAAGCGTGAGCCGTCGGTGAATTCCAGAGTGATGGCGTTGGCGATGGCGCGTTTTTCAGGGTCGTGGTAATCGGCGGTAAAGGCCGGATCTTCGAAGCAGTTGATCTTCTCGCGCAGTGCATCAATGCGTTTGTCCTGCGCCACGCCGTCTTCGTAATCTGCCGCCGTTAAGCGCCCGAACAGCAGCGGAATGGCCACCATATACTGGATACAGTGATCCCTGTCCGCCGGGTTATTCAGCGGGCCTTTTTTATCGATGATGCGGATACAGGCTTCGTGCGTACGAATGGTCACTTTTTCGATATCGGCAGCGGTCTTACCTGCGGCCTGTAACCGCTCGTACAGCGTCATGGCCGCTTCTACCGCGGTCTGCGAGTGGAACTCGGCCGGGAAGGAGATTTTAAACAGCACGTTTTCCATCACATAAGAGCCGTATGGGCGCTGGAAGCGGAAAGATTCGCCTTTGAAAGAGACGTCGTAAAAGCCCCAGGTTTTCGCCGTCAGCGCAGACGGATATCCCATCTCACCGGTTTTCGCCATCAATGCCAGACGTACCGCGCGCGAGGTCGCATCGCCTGCGGCCCAGGATTTACGCGTGCCGGTATTTGGTGCATGGCGATAAGTACGCAGCGACTGGCCGTCGACCCACGCCAGCGACACGGCGTTGAGAATTTCATCCCGGTTCAGGCCAAGCATCTCAGCGACCACTGCCGTGGAGGCCACTTTTACCAGCAGGACGTGATCGAGACCAACACGGTTAAACGAGTTTTCCAGCGCGATACAGCCCTGAATCTCATGAGCTTTGATCATCCCGGTCAGCACCGTTTTCATGGTCAACGGCGCTTTCCCCACCGCCACCGCATTACGCGACAGCCAGTCAGCCGTGGCCAGAATACCGCCGAGGTTATCAGAAGGATGACCCCACTCAGCGGCAAGCCAGGTATCGTTGAAGTCCAGCCAGCGGATCATCGCACCGATGTTAAACGCCGCCTGCACCGGGTCGAGCTGGAACTGGGTGCCAGGTACGCGCACGCCGTTCGGTACCACTGTACCTGGGACGACCGGCCCCAGCAGTTTTTTACAGGCCGGATATTCCAGCGCTTCGAGGCCGCAGCCTAAGGTATCAAGCAGGCAATAATGCGCAGTGTCATACGCCACCTTCGAGGTGATCTCGTAGTTCATGACGTAATCAACGATATCAACGATTTCACGGTCAAATTCGGGGCGGACGTTCAAAATATGTGCGGACATAGGGTACATTTCCTGTTTTTTATCTTTAGAGGTTTTTGAATTAGCAACGTTTTTCAATCGGGACAAATTCGCGATCTTCCGGGCCGGTATAGTTGGCGGAAGGACGGATAATTTTGTTGTCCTGACGCTGTTCGATAATGTGCGCCGCCCAGCCGGTGACGCGGGCGATGACAAACAGCGGGGTGAACATTTCGGTGGGAACGCCCATCATGTTGTAAGAGACCGCCGAGAACCAGTCGAGGTTGGGGAACATCTTTTTCGTTTCCCACATTACGTCTTCCAGACGGTCAGCGATGTTGTACATTTTCAGCGAACCACCTTCCTGAGAAAGCTGTTTCGCCACGCGCTTGATCACCTGATGGCGCGGGTCGGCGATGGTGTAAACCGGATGGCCAAAGCCAATCACCACTTCTTTGTTTTCCACGCGTTTACGGATATCTGCTTCGGCTTCGTCCGGCGTTTCGTAGCGCTGTTGGATCTCCAGCGACACTTCATTCGCCCCGCCGTGTTTCGGTCCACGCAGTGCGCCAATCGCGCCGATAATCGCGGAATACATATCGGAGCCGGTCCCGGCAATCACGCGGCTGGTAAAGGTGGAGGCGTTAAATTCGTGCTCGGCGTACAGCACCAGCGAAATATGCATCGCTTTTTCCCAGCTTCGCGAAGGTTTTTCGCCATGCAGCAGGTGCAGGAAGTGACCGCCAATGGAATCATCGTCAGTTTCCGGCTGAATACGCTCGCCGTTATGGCTGTAGTGATACCAGTACAAAAGGATTGAACTGAGCGACGCCAGTAGCTTGTCGGCAATATCGCGCGCGCCGGAGACGGTATGACCTTCTTTTTCCGGCAGCGTACAGCCCAGCGCGGAGACGCCGGTGCGCATCACATCCATCGGATGCGAGGCAGCAGGCAGCGCTTCCAGCACGGTGCGTACGTTAGCAGGCAGTCCGCGCAGCGCTTTGAGTTTGCTTTTATAGGCGGTGAGTTCATCGCGGGTGGGTAATTTCCCGTGGATCAGCAGATGCGCGACTTCTTCAAATTCGCACTGCTGCGCCAGGTCGAGAATATCGTAGCCACGATAGTGCAGGTCGTTACCGCTTTTGCCTACGGTACACAGCGCGGTATTTCCGGCGGCAACGCCTGACAGCGCAACCGATTTTTTAGGTTTAATGACATGGGTACTATTTTGCAGGATCGTTGTGTCGCTCATGTTGTCCTCGTCATTTTTATAATATGTAGGGTACAAATTTATTGCCGGATGGCGGCTGTGCCTTATCCGGCCTACGACGGTTACTTTTTGCTATACAACGCGTCGAGTTTCTCTTCGAACTGGTAATAATTGATGCTTTCGTAAAGCTCGTTACGCGTCTGCATAATGTCGATCACGCTCTTTTGCGTTCCTTCCTGACGCAGCACGTTGTAAACCTTTTCCGCAGCACGGTTCATAGCGCGGAAAGCCGACAGCGGATACAGCGCCATCGCGACGTTTGCGCTGCGCAGTTCATCGGTGGTGAACAGCGGCGTAGCGCCAAATTCGGTAATGTTGGCGAGGATCGGCACCTGCACCGCGTCGGCAAACTGGCGGTACATCGCAAGCTCGGTGATGGCTTCCGGAAACAGCATGTCCGCGCCTGCTTCGACGTACGCCTGGGCACGTTCGATGGCTGCCTCTAACCCTTCCACCGCCAGCGCATCGGTCCGCGCCATGATGACAAAGTTGGGATCGGTACGTGCATCCACCGCGGCGCGGATCCTGTCGACCATCTCTTCTTTAGAGACGATCGCTTTGTTCGGGCGATGGCCGCAGCGCTTAGCGCCGATCTGATCTTCAATATGCAGCGCTGCAGCACCCGCTTTGGAAATCGACTTCACGGTACGCGCCACGTTGAAGGCTGACGATCCAAACCCGATATCCGCATCCACCAGCAAGGGCAGCGGGCAAACATCCGTAATGCGACGAATATCAGTCAGCACATCATCAAGGGTAGAAATACCGAGATCCGGCAGCCCCAGTGACCCCGCAGCGACGCCGCCGCCGGAGAGATAAATCGCCTGATACCCGGCACGTTGGGCCAGCAGAGCGTGATTGGCGTTGATGGTGCCCACGATTTGTAATGGATTTTCTTTGCTGAGCGCGGCGCGAAACGCCAGCCCTGGGGAGTGTAGAGACATATCCCGTCCTCTTGTTATCAACTTGTTAGCATTCGTTGATTTACTTAAAGCAAGGGGTATGCCAAAGACCTTAATTTTTAATTAATTTATAGATCTCCCTTAAAAAACAATACCTTAATATAAATTACTGTATCTTTGATGCACAAAAGCGTGTCAGCTATCGTTTCATGAAACGTTCCTTCACGTTTCATTGCAACATTTATGAAACACAACTAAACCCTAATACTCAGTTCCTTACTTTTTGGGTTGGTTATGACTGATACGCATCTTCCACCGCGGGTGAACGACGACAAACCGGTTATCTGGACGGTTTCTGTCACGCGCCTGTTCGAACTGTTTCGCGACATCAGCCTGGAGTTCGACCACCTGGCGACCATCACCCCCATTCAGCTTGGTTTCGAAAAAGCGGTGGCGTATATCCGCAAAAAACTGGCTACCGAGCGTTGTGATGCCATTATTGCGGCGGGCTCCAACGGGGCGTATCTGAAAAGCCGTTTATCGATCCCGGTGATCCTGATTAAACCCAGCGGATTTGACGTGCTACAGGCGCTGGCAAAAGCAGGAAAGCTCACCTCGTCGATTGGCGTCATTACCTATCAGGAAACCATTCCTGCGCTTCTCGCCTTT
Source organism: Citrobacter sp. ABFQG (assembly GCF_004322975.1). Classification (NCBI taxonomy): domain Bacteria; kingdom Pseudomonadati; phylum Pseudomonadota; class Gammaproteobacteria; order Enterobacterales; family Enterobacteriaceae; genus Citrobacter; species Citrobacter sp. ABFQG. Next base: position 1,809,332 of record NZ_CP036435.1, on the reverse strand, counting down.
CAAAAAACCTTTAATTTGCAGCTTGAACAGCGCAGCTATATCACCGAGGAAGATGCCCGCGGGCAAATCAACGAACTGAAGGCCGGCGGCACGCAGGCGATAGTTGGTGCGGGATTGATTACCGATCTGGCAGAAGAAGCAGGTATGACCGGCATCTTTATCTATTCGGCGGCCACCGTGCGCCAGGCCTTTGTCGATGCGCTTGATATGACCCGCCTGACGCTGCGTAGAAACGGTCAGTATGCTTCTGGCGATACGTTGCGCACCCGCTACGCGCTCGGTGATATGCGCGGTCACTCTGCGCAGATGGAACAGGTGCGACACACCATTATGCTCTACGCCCGCTCGCGTGCACCGGTGCTAATTCAGGGTGAAACCGGTACGGGCAAAGAGCTGGCGGCACAGGCCATTCACCGTGAGTTTTTCACTCGTCAGGAGAATCGGCGCGGTAAACCCTCGCCGCCGTTTGTTGCCGTCAACTGCGGAGCAATCACCGAATCATTGCTGGAAGCGGAGCTGTTCGGCTATGAAGATGGCGCCTTTACCGGCTCTCGTCGGGGAGGACGCGCGGGCCTGTTTGAAATTGCTCATGGCGGAACCCTTTTTCTTGATGAGATAGGCGAGATGCCGCTGCCGTTACAAACCCGGCTGCTGCGCGTACTGGAAGAAAAAGAGGTCACCCGAGTCGGTGGGCATCAGCCTATTCCGGTCGATGTCCGGGTGATTAGCGCCACACACTGTAATCTGGAGCAGGAGATGAAACAGGGGGAGTTTCGTACCGATCTGTTTTATCGCCTGAGCATTTTACGCCTCAAGCTGCCGCCGCTACGCGAGCGGTTGCCCGATATCCTGCCGCTGGCGGAAGGTTTTTTAAAGCAGTCGCTGGCGGAACTGGATGTGCCGTTTTCTGAGCCAGTACGCAAGGGGCTGGGTTTAAGTCAGCCGACGTTACTGAATTATGGCTGGCCGGGGAATATCCGCGAACTGCGTAATATGATGGAGCGCCTGGCGCTATTTTTAAGCGTCGAGCCGCAGCCGGAGCTGAATGTTGATTTTTTACAACAGCTATTACCGGAACTGGCCATTGTTGCAGACTCACCACAATCATCGTCATTGCTGACGCCGCAGCAGGTGTTGGCACAATTCAATGGTGATAAAACCGCGGCGGCACGCTATCTCGGAATTAGCAGAACCACGTTCTGGCGCAGATTAAAAGAAAACCCGCCGGTACAATGACCGACGGGAATCGTGATTTTTACAGCAGCGTATTATTTTTTCTTGTAGATATTGGCTGTGCCATGGATTTTATTATCCGTTTGACCGGAAGTTAATACCACAACATCGGCACCTTTCTCTTCGGCTTTTTTCAGCAGTTCTTCTTTGGCATCTGCGACAGAAACTTCATTACTCGTTGAGATATCACCGATTTTTGTGTACTGCGACTCAACCTTTTCAAACTCAAGCTTTGTCATAAACTCCGCGGCATATGCGTTGGTCACGACAAAAGCTAACGCACCAATAAGTACTTTAATTCCAGTTTTCATATAAAAGCTCCAGATTTTGTTATATATGCCATCATCGATCCCTGAACATTCGACATGCGAATCAAGGATGATTAATAAGTAGTTCAGGCTGACAAAAAAATCCAGAGCAGGCGGAAATATAAAGAAATTTTGCAAATCGTTGATAACAGAAAACCTGTGCTGTCGCGTTATCTGACGCGCCAGACTTGCACAAAATAGTCTATGAAGTCATTTGCAAATCTCAGCGCGTTTCACTACACAGTGTGAGTGAATACGCAGAATGATAGACACGCTAAAATTATAGTGTTAGCTGTCACTCAAGCGCTTACTAATGGAAATGTTGTCTATGGAACCGCTACACGCCGTCGTGCTCACCGTCAGCCTGTTTGTTTTAACCTTTTTTAACCCCGGTGCAAATCTGTTCGTAGTGGTACAAACTAGCCTGGCATCCGGACGACGCGCAGGTGTGATGACCGGTCTGGGGGTCGCCTTAGGTGATGCGTTTTACTCCGGCCTTGGGCTTTTTGGCATGGCAACGCTAATCACCCAGTGTGAAGAGATATTTTCATTGATTAAGATTGTCGGCGGCGTCTATCTGCTGTGGTTTGCCTGGAACAGCATCCGCCATCAGGCCACGCCACAAATGCCCACGCTACAGCAGCCGATTTCCGCCCCCTGGTATGTATTTTTCCGCCGAGGATTACTAACGGATTTATCGAACCCACAAACCGTACTGTTTTTTATTAGTATCTTCTCGGTCACCTTAAGCGCAGACACACCTACGTGGGCCAGGCTGATGGCCTGGGCAGGTATTGTATTGTCTTCCGTTATCTGGCGTATTTTTCTCAGCCAGGCATTTTCGTTACCCGCTGTACGCCGTGCCTATGGCCGCATCCAACGCGTTGCCAGCCGAGTCATTGGCGCAATAATAGGTGTCTTCGCGCTCAGGCTTATTTATGAGGGTATTAGCCATCGATAAGAGAGTTTAACTTGACCATCGTGAGGTAATTGTCCGTAATACTGCCTGAATTTTTAATCGCACGTTGAGTGGCAGCGAGATGGAACAGATTGAACCGGAAAACGACACATTACTCCTTACAGAATGGCAGGCACTGATACGACAAACATCGCCTGACGTTCACACGCTCCTCACATCGTTAAGCGATGAAGAGATCCACCATTTAGTGACCGTTTTTTATGACTATATGCTCTCCCATGCCCAAAGTGCATTGTTCCTCAATACGGAACAGGTCAGTACCCGCCTCAGCGGCAGTATGTTTGACTGGTTACGCAGCGTGCTCGGCAGCGCGCACGAAGATCTCTCACAGTTGCTGGCCAAACAACGCAAAATTGGCGTAGTGCATGCCCGTATCGGTCTGCCCATCGATCTGGTGAACCGCGGTGCGCGTAAGCTCAAAGATGAGCTGTATCGGGTGTTGAAAACCAAAGCTGACGACTCGTCTTCCCTGCTGAGCAGGGCTATCTGTTTTAGCAGTCTGGCAATGGATACTGCGCTGGAGGCCATGACCGTCTCCTATTCCCCAAGCTACCAAAACTCCCTGCATACACAGGAACAGTATCGTCTGCAGACTATTTACGATGACGTTAACGTCGAGCGCGAACGGCAAATCCGTTCGTTTACCGACTGGGAAAACCAGTTTATCTATAACATTGCCACCGGAATGCCTTTCGGTGAAATGGTGTTTCTGGCGAACTCTGATTTTGGTATGTGGTTCTCACATAAGGGAAAACATATTCTTGGCAACAGCAATTTGCTCAAAGAAATGGAATCACTGATTGCAGAGATCGACACCCGTCTGACGACAACCCTGTCACCTCAGCATCAGCCGACAGAACCCGAGCGGATGAGCTTATTACAGGATGTTCGCCAGCTGTCGGCAAAAATCCATTTCCTGCTCGCTTCGATGTTTGAGGCGCTGGTTAAGCAGGAAAATGGTAAAGATTCGTTGACCCAGTTGCTTAATCGCCGCTTTATTCCGACCATCATGCGACGTGAAATCTCGCTGGCGTTACATGCGCGTAAGCCTTTTAGCCTGGCGATGCTGGATATCGACTACTTCAAGCAAATTAACGATAACTTCGGGCATAATACCGGCGATCTGACGCTCAAAAATGTCGCAGCGGTCATTCATGATCATATCCGTAGCAGCGATTACGTGTTCCGCTACGGTGGTGAAGAATTTATGATTCTGCTCGTCGAGTCAGATGAATCGCAGGCCAGTATTATTCTGGAAACGCTGCGCATGAAAATTGCAGGGATGCGCATGGCAGCCTCTGCGACAGAAACGTTTTCTATTACCGTCAGTATCGGTATTGCCGAATATGATTATCATCCCGACTACAAACAGCTGGTTGATAAAGCCGATCGCGCACTTTATCTGGCAAAAAGTAATGGTCGCGACCGCGTTGAGATTTATCAGGAATAACCATTGCCTTGCAGAGAAATAAATACCCCGTTCAGGGTATTTATCTGGCTTGCGATAAATATCGAGCTGTTATTTTTATTCAAGTATATTTGCATGATGAAAATAACAGCCACGTAATAAGATGCAAATCAAATACACCAAATCTAAATGGCGCTAGCATATCCCGGTGATAACGCCTTCTGAATGCAGAAGGGGAAATATGAGGGATAGTATAAAATCATGAATGGGAAGAAGAGAACGCGCTGGCAGCGCCGTCCTGGCACGATCGGAGGCAAACTGCCGTGGAATGACTGGCGCAATGCCAGCAGCTGGCGAAAAGCCACCCAGTTTCTCCTGCTGACTATTAATATTTATATTGGCGTAACGTTCTATTACTGGGTCCGCTATTTCGAAACCGCCGGCACCAGCGTCTATATTCCAAGGCCTGGTGGTATTGAGGGATGGCTACCGATCGCGGGTTTGATGAATATCCGCTATACGCTGGAGACTGGTTTTCTTCCTCCCATCCATGCCGCCTCCATGCTGCTGTTAGTTGCGTTTATCCTGATTAGTCTGTTGTTAAAAAAAGCCTTCTGTTCGTGGTTATGTCCGGTGGGCACACTGTCCGAACTGCTCGGCAATCTGGGGAAAAAAGTCTTTGGTCGCAACTTCACGCTGCCGCGCTGGCTGGATATCCCGCTGCTCAGTCTGAAGTATCTGTTGCTGAGTTTCTTTTTATATATTGCCCTGTCGATGCCTGCACAGGGGATTCAGTATTTTCTAATGTCGGCCTATGGCATGATTATCGACGTGAAGATGCTCGATTTCTTTCGCCATATTGGCCCCGCTACGCTCATCTTTGTTGTCGTTATCAGCGTCCTGAGCCTGTTTATTCGCAATGCCTGGTGCCGCTATCTGTGCCCTTATGGCGCGCTGCTCGGCCTGTTCTCGCTATTCTCGCCGTTTAAAATCCGCCGTAACGCAGACAGTTGCATCGACTGCGGAAAATGCGCGAAAAACTGCCCGTCGAATATCCCGGTCGACAGACTGATTCAGGTGCGTACCGTGGAATGCACTGGCTGCATGACCTGCGTTGAATCCTGCCCGGTAGCCTCAACGCTGAGCTTTTCACTGCAGACTCCGCCTGGCGCACAAGGCAACGGTGGTAAATCGTTATGGCGTCAGAGGACGATGTCAGGTGTTGCCATGGCGCTACTGGTGCTTGGTATTCTGTTTGCCGCCGTAGGTTATGCGGTGTACGCCAACGTCTGGGATACGCCAGTACCCGATCATATGTATTTCCAGCTGATCCCGAAGGCAAAGATGATCGGCCATTAATGGTTTGAACTGTCTGCATTTATGCCGGGTGGCGACAACACCCTACCCGGCCTACACAGCGGATATCACCGGTTTATTTCTTCGCCCCGGATTTACCAATGCCCCGATACAGTTCGTTAATCCGCTTCACGGATTTAATTGATCGCTGCGGCGCAGTGGAAGCGACAGACAGCACAATCATTTCCAGACACACCAGCACCGTACCGTGGAGCGGCATTTTCCCATTCTCGCCGCCGCGCGGCACGTTAATCACCACATCCGCTTCTTTACTAAAACGGGAGTCCAGCGCGTTCGTCAGTAAAATAACCGGGACACCCAACCGCCTGGCCTCGCGAATGGTCGTCAGCCCTTCACGATGCGGAGATTTCTGCGCCATCATGATCAGCACATCTCCACGCTGCAATGCGATCAGTTGCTCCGCGAGGTTAATCCCAGTGCGATTAAATGCTACCGCAGGCAGGCCAATACGGCTGAGCAGACGAACGGTATAATCCGCCAATACGCCGGATGCGCCGATACCAAAAATTCCCACCTGACGGGCTTCTACCAGTAATGCCACCGCCTGGGCAATTGCATAGCGGTTTTGCGGTGTAGAAAGCGCTTCGCAGGTACCCTGATGCCCCTGCAAGACAAAATCAATACTGGAATTAACATCGCAAGAGAGCGTATTCACCGTGGTGGTCATCTTCTCTTCTGAGGTCACGCCAGGGCCAAACCAGTGTTCAATGGTCTGCTTTAAATCGCGCAACCCGGCAAACCCCAGCGCCTGAATTGCCCTGACCACCGTCGCGTCAGAGGTTTGCGTGGCGGCAGCGATTTCTATCGCCGTAAACTCCAGCACCACTTCGCGATTTTCGTTGATATAACGCGCCACGGCCTGCATACGTGGCGAGAGTAAATGCGCCCGGGCGCGAAAACGGTCACCATAGACATCAATACGGTTTTTGGCTTTTTTCGCCGCCAGCATGGTTATTTAGCCTCCGGTAGCCATCGTCCGGCGATATGCGTTTGCACCTGCGCCACCATCAGACTGAGCGAGGCATAGGAATTGGATATCGCCTCTTCACGGGAGAGTAAAACGTAATGTCCGCGCTGGCAGGCGGTCAGGAACTCACACCAGCCAGGCATCACCGCATCCATCGCCGCGATTTCATCCTGCGGTTTACCGCCGGTATCGCCACGCCAAGTCGCGAAGACAAAATCGGCATCCAGTTCAGGCAGACGTTCCGCACTGACATCAATGCGCCCACCCGGCGGAATACTGTCGATAAGTTTCGGGAAAGTGAAACCAGCATCGCGTAAAACTCGCCCCAGGGAATGATAGGTGTGCAACGCATTGATTTTGCCATGATTGGCCTGTATTACCGCCACAGAGATGTGCTGCGTATCGACCGTTCGCTTGAGCTGGGCTATTTCTTCACGGTAGCGCCGTTCCAGCAATGCCAGCCGGTTCTGCGTACCAGTAAGCTGCGCCAGCTTGCGGTAGATTTCCGGCGCACCGCCATCAAGATGATCGATGCTGACCGTCGGCGCTATTTTTTCCAGTTGCTCAATCGGCGTGTTACGGCTGGGTTCGGTGATAATTAAATCCGGTTTTGCCGCCACAATGGCTTCAATATCAATGTCTGCCGTACCGATATACGTAATGTTCGAATTATCAAAATCCACGCCGGTCAGCTGCACGCCGGAGCGTAAAAAATGGCTGCCATCCGGGCGCGTTCGGCCATGACTGGCCACCGGAGGCACGCCCAGTTCGATCAGCGGAATAGTGATGTCGAGATCGTGCAATGACACAATACGCTGCGGATGCAGCGGCACGTTCACCACTCGCCCGAGATCGTCAGTAAATGACTGAACAGGCACCGCCGCCTGGACGGTGCAGCCGACCAGCAGCAGCAATGAAAAGATTAAACGCATATACCCTCTTAACAATTACAAACGATCCCGGCGACGCCAGAGCAACAGCAAAAAGAACGGTCCACCGACCAGGGCAATGACGATCCCGGCGGGGATTTGCAGTGGTGCAAACGCCAGACGACCCACGGTATCGGTGACCAGCACCAGCAACGCACCGATCAACGCACTTCCCCACAGCAGCGCTGTTTGTCCGCCACGCAGCCAGAATCGTGCCATGTGTGGCGCCATCAACCCGACAAAACCGAGGCTGCCCACGCAGGCAACACTGGCGGCGGTGAGTACAACCGGCGCGAGAAAACGCAACAACGCCAGTCGGGGTAAATGGACACCAAGCCCCGTTGCCGTCGCATTGCCAAGTAGCGCCACATCCGAAGCGCGCGCCGTGGCAAATAAGATGATGGCCGCAGGCAACGTCCAGACCAGTGCCACCAGCAGCAGTGGCCAGGTGGCGGCATGAAGGCTTCCCGCCAGCCAGACCAGTGCAGTCTGTACGTCACGGACATCGGCGGTGGTCATAAATACGCCCATTCCCGCGGCAAAGAACCACGACACGCCAATGCCTATCAACACGAAGCGAGGCCGGGAGAAATCACGGGCCAGCAGCATCACCAGTGTGGCGACCAGTGCGCCGCCGGCCATTCCCGCCAGGGGCCGCCAAACCAGACTTGCGGACGGGAAAAACAGCACCAGGGCCAGTACCACCACGCAACTCCCTTCTTTGACACCGATAAGCCCGGGATCGGCCAACCCGTTGCGGGTGATAGATTGCATCGCCGCCCCTGCCAATCCGAGCATCGCCCCGCACAGAAGCGCCATCAGCAGTCGAGGCAGTCGTACATCCCAAACGACATACTGTTGCTGAACCGTCAACGCCTGAGAGTCAAACACCGCCCGTCCGATAGCGGAAGCCGGAACCGGGAGCGACCCCTGCATCACGCCAAACAGCAGTAATGCGATTGCCAGCACCGTCAGGCTGAGGCTGTACAGCACGGTTTTGGGACGAATGACACGAGAAAATCCACCCACCCGCCATGCACGAAGCCCTGCACGTTGCAGCATATCGTTCATTTCAAAAACCTCGACGCAATGAAAATAAACGCCGGTGCGCCCACCAGGGCGGTCATGATCCCTGTAGCCAGCTCCTGCGGAGCCAGCACCGTGCGGGCGGCAATATCCGCCAGCAGCAGCAGCGCCGCACCCAGCAATGCCGACGTCGGTAGCATCTGGCGAATATCTTCTGTTACCAGACGGCGGGTAACGTTAGGCACTAACAGGCCGATAAATCCCAGCGGCCCCACGACAGAAACTGCCGCACCGCACAACAGCGCAATGGCGATCATCGCCAGCAAGCGTATGCGCAGAATGTTCACCCCTAACCCACAGGCCATACGGTCGCCGAGAGCCAGAATATTCAGGCCCGGCGCGATAGCGAGCGCCAGCACCATACCGGCAAGCGACGGGGGAACGGCACTTTTGACACTTTCCCAACGCAGACCCGCGAGATCACCCACCAGCCAGGTGCGCATTGCCAACAGGGTTTGTTCATCCAGAATCAGGATGGCCGCAGTAAGCGATGACACCATGGCCGACAGCGCCACGCCGCACAGCGTGACCTTCAGCGGCGTTAAGCCACCGCGCCCGGCAGATGCAAGCGCCATCACCAACGAAAAGAGTGCCGCAGCACCGCCTGCCGCCAGCAATGGCTGGCTTACCCCCGTCACGCCAAGCGCGGTGCACAACACAACGACAAACGCCGCACCGGCATTCAGCCCCAGAATATGCGGTTCTCCCAGCGGATTACGAATCAACGCCTGCAACAGAACCCCCGCAACACCTAACGCCGCGCCGACCAGCATCGCCGCCGTCATACGCAGCAGACGTAAGGAGACAATAATCCGGTGGTCGAAATTTTTCGCGTCAAAGTGGAACAGCGCCTGCACGACGGTCTGCGGGCTGATAGTGCGTGCGCCCACACCCAGATGCACCACTGCCAGAACACACAACAGCAGCGTTAACACGGGGAACGCCAGCATAATCCGGCCACGGCGACGAGCCAGTGTGCTTGCCATGACCGTCATTGCTCTTGCCCGCCCGGCGCGCGGAACGGCATAAAGAACGGTTTGCCGGTGAGAGGATTCACCGACATCTGCACGTCGACGTCAAACACGTGCTTAATCAACTCGGGCGTGCAGTTTTCGCCATCATGCACGACGCCCTGCAACGTCCCCTGTTTGAGGAACACCAGCATGTCCCCGTAATTCACGGCAAAATTCAGGTCATGCAGGACCACAACCACAGTACGGCCATGATGGCGAGTCAGTGAATGCAACAGTTCGAGGATCTCCACCTGATAGCGCAGATCGAGAAACGTAGTCGGCTCATCCAACAAGATGACCGGCGTTTGCTGTGCCAGCGCCATCGCAATCCAGCAGCGCTGACGTTGCCCACCGGAAAGGCTCTCTACCGGCAAATGCGCAAAATCAGCAGTTCCGGTTAACTGGAGTGCCTGCTCCACGGCGCGTTCGTCATCGTCCGTCCATTGCGAAAGCATGTTCTGCCAGGGAAAACGCCCACGCGATACCAGTTCGAAAACGGTAAGTCCTTCGGGCACCAATGGGGATTGCGGCAGGATGCCGAGCTGGCGTGAAACCGCTTTGGTAGGCTGTTGATAAATGGCTTTGCCATCCAGCAATACGCTGCCGCCGTGCGGTTTCAACATACGGGCGATAGTGCTTAACAACGTTGATTTACCCGAGCCGTTCGCCCCCACCAGTACCGTCATTTTGCCTTGCGGAATAGTGAGACAGATATCGTGGACAATGGTGTTATGGCGATAACCCGCAGAAAGCTGTTGTAGTTCAATGCCCGTTCTGTGGGCGATATTTTCCACATGCTGTGGCATGTTCACTCCTGCGCCGCCGCATGGCAAAGCCTGCATGCGTAATTCTCTAAATAAAAATAAAACTCATTCTCTTTGTGATCTTGCTGGCTTGCACTGTAGTAGTCAAGCAATTACACCCTGTAGTTACATCACCCGTCGCCAACAACTAAAGCACAAATAAAAAACGCTGAAAAATCAATAAAAATCATTCTTTTTCAATATATTGAAAATTAAATACCCTTAAAAAAACGACGGTTAAATTGCGTCAAATCGCTTGTAGTTTCTTTTTCAATTTTACGTTTACTACTACAAACACTCATGATTGAATGATTCTCAATTACACATCTGACGCCAGTAACGCTGGCTTACAGATGGATAAATGCAGGGCTGGCAAGCCGGGCAATGAATTGAATCAACTTGTTTCCCTGCCCATTTTTGGCAGGGTCTTTTGCGGAATAAATAAAATAATGGCTGAGTTAACGACTTACTTTTCGGGGATGAAAGGGCGGGCATTGTGCTCTGCTCTCTTTCTGGGCATGACAACAACACCTGCGGTATTTGCAGCGGAGAAAGAGACGACTCCGCCTAAAGGGGAAGATACCATCACCGTTCGGGCAGATGCATCGTCTGCCGATCAGGCCGTAACATCGGGTTATCAACCGCTGAGTTCGTCCACCGCGACGCTGACATCCATGCCATTGTTGGATATCCCACAAGTGGTGAACACTGTCAGCGATAAAGTTCTGGAAGATCAGCATGTCACGACGCTGGACGAAGCGCTGTATAACGTTAGTAACGTCGTGCAAACCAACACATTAGGTGGCACACAGGATGCGTTTGTCCGCCGTGGCTTCGGCGCAAACCGTGACGGTTCGGTGATGACCAATGGTCTGAAAACCGTGTTGCCGCGCAGCTTTAACGCCGCCACCTCACGCGTGGAAGTGCTGAAAGGCCCGGCCTCAACCCTGTATGGGATTCTCGATCCCGGCGGCCTGATTAATGTCGTCACCAAACGTCCGGAAACACAGTTTGGCGGGTCGATTTCAGCAACCTCCAGCAGGTTTGGCGGCGGCACAGGGCAGTTTGACGTGACCGGGCCGATTGAAGGCACGCAGTTAGCCTATCGCCTGATTGGCGAATATCAGCATGAGGATTACTGGCGTAACTTCGGCACCAATCAGAGCAGCTTCATCTCCCCGTCCCTTACCTGGTTTGGCGACAAGGCCACCGTCAACGTGCTCTATTCACATCGCGACTATAAAGCCCCGTTCGATCGCGGCACCATTTTCGATCTCAACACCAAACACGCGGTGAATGTGGATCGCAAAACCCGTTTTGATGAGCCGTTTAATATCACCGATGGCGAATCGGATCTGGCGCAGCTGAATGCCGAATACCGTTTCAACAGCGAATGGACAGCGAAATTCGACTACAGCTTTAGTCAGGATAAATACAGCGATAATCAGGCTCGCGTGATGGCTTATGATTCTGCAAGCGGAAATCTTACCCGCCGTGTTGATGCCACTCAAGGCTCCACTCAGCGCATGCACGCCACACGTGCCGATTTACAGGGCAACGTCGATATCGCTGGCTTTTATAACGAGATCCTCACCGGCGTCTCTTATGAGAACTACGATCTGCTACGCACCGACATGATCCGCTGCAAGAACGTAAAAGGGTTCAATATTTATAATCCTGTCTACGGTACGTTGGATAAATGTACTAACGTTTCTGCCGCTGATAGCGATCAGACTATTCAACAAGAGAGCTATTCTGCGTATGTGCAGGACGCGCTGTACCTGACCGATAAATGGATCGCCGTCGCCGGGATGCGTTATCAGTACTACACCGAATACGCTGGCAAAGGCCGTCCGTTCAACGTCAACACCGACAGTACCGACCAACAGTGGGTGCCCAAATTCGGTATGGTGTACAAACTGACGCCGTCGGTATCGCTGTTCGGTAACGTGTCGCGATCCTTCATGCCGCAATATTCTATCGCCAGTTATATTGGCGAATTGCCACCTGAAACTTCAACGGCTTATGAAGTGGGGGCAAAATTCGATATCTTTGACGGTATCACCGCCAATATTGCCCTGTTTGATATTGATAAACGCAATGTGCTGTACAACGAAATGATCAATGGCGAAACTGTGGCGAAAACTGCGGGTCGCGTGCGTTCACAAGGTGTGGAAGTGGATGTCGCCGGTTCGTTGACCACCAACACCAATATCATCGCCAGCTACGGTTATACCGCCGCGAAAGTGACGGAAGATCCTGATTACAAAGGTAAGCCGCTGCCTAATGTACCGAAGCATACCGGCTCATTATTCCTCACCTACGATATTCAGAATGCCTTTATGGGCAATACCCTGACGATTGGCGGTGGGGGTCATGGGGTGAGCCGCCGTTCCGCAACCAATGGCGCAGACTATTATCTGCCGGGCTATTTTGTCGCCGATGCCTTTGCCGCTTATAAAATGAAGCTGCAGTATCCGGTCACATTGCAGCTCAATGTGAAAAACCTGTTTGATAAGACCTATTACACTTCATCCATTGCCACCAATAATCTGGGTAATCAGATTGGCGACCCACGAGAAGTGCAGTTCACGGTGAAAATGGAATTCTGATCCTCTTCATCCATTAACCCTGCCAATTCTGGCAGGGTTTCCCGTCTGTCCTGCCATTTTAAGACAATTGAACTTGTGCCATCGTGCTCTCATTTATACAACCTTAAATATCATCTGTAATAATTTTTCTATTTTGTTATGGGCGACTGGGATCAAAATAATGAACGGGATAACATCATGACTAAAATAAAACTGACACTGCTATTACCTCTGTTTCTGGCAGGTTGTACGATGAGTGACGGGGAATTAAGAAACGCTTACGCTCAGCATTATCAGCAACCTACCGCCTATGTAGATGCTTATAAACAGAAAATAGCCAGTATGGATATTCATGCGCTGGCCCAATACGCCGCCGCAGAAGATAAGAAAAAAATGCGTGGGCAGCCAAGGCTGAAAATCGACGAATTTATTACCATTGAGAACGTGCAGGCGAAAGGAAATCGGGTGGTCTACGATTACTCACTGTCCGAAAACTGGCTGGCGCTGTCCGCAGATAAACAGCGCGAGAAGCAGACCAATATGAATAAAGACCTGATCTACCGTACCTGCTCGCTGGAAACGGTTCGTCTGGCGCAGGCAAAAGGGCTGGAAGAAGAGCATAACTATTACAGTCAGTACCCAGACAAAGTCGCCTTCACTCTGAGAACCAGCGCGCAGATTTGTATGCAAAACGGTTTTACACAATAACCGCAATCCACTATGCCTGATGAGCTACGCTCATCAGGCATACAATTTGCACACTGCACCAGGCCGGATAAGGCGCCAGCGCTGCATCCGGCTAAAACATCAGAATTTCCAGGACACACTGCCGACAATGCTGCGCTCGGCGCCGAAGTAGCAGTATGAGAGCGAGTTACAGGCCGCAACGTAGCGCTTGTCGGTCAGGTTGTTAACGTTCAACTGCGCACTCAACCCTTTAATACCGATATTCGTTAAGTCGTAACCAATCACCATATCCACCAGAGTGTAGGACGGCAGGGTGTGAGTATTCAGGCGATCGCTGGTAATACCGTTAACGTAGCGCACGCCTGAACCCAACGTCAGACCGTCCAGCGGACCACTTTTTACATCGTAGCTCAGCCAGGCACTGGCCTGGTTACGCGGGGCGTACACTGCGCGCTTGCCCTGCTCTTCCGGGCTGCTTTTCTTATAGCGAATGTCGGTATAGGTATACGCCGCCTGCATACGGAAGCTATCCGTCAGTTGGCTAATTGCCTCCAGCTCCACCCCTTCAGATTCAATTTCCCCAATCGAGCGGTATGGATCGGTCGGCTCTTCTTTAGTGGCTATATTCGTCTGATTGATACGGAACACCGACGCGCTGAACTGACTGTTAAGACCTTCCGGCTCATATTTCAGCCCGGCTTCCCACTGCTTGCCTTTCATCGGATCCAGCAGGTTGCCGTTCTCATCGGCAAAACTAGTGGGCGTAAAGGCAGTGGAGTAACTCACGTACGGCGCAAAGCCGTTATCGAACAAATAGAGCAACGCGGCGCGGGTGCTGAAGTTGTTTTTATCCAGATCGCTGCGAGTATCCTTGATCTTATCAATGTTAGAAACGCTGACCTGATCGTAGCGACCACCGAGCGTAATACGCCAGCGATCCCATGACATCTGATCCTGCAAATAGTAACCCGTCTGTCGCAGCTTGTGTTTCTCACGCGCATACATGTCGATGTAATCAGGCTTCGCGCCGTACACCGGATTAAAGGCGTCAATCGGGGGGAAAGCGCCGTAGTAACCGGTAGTATTGTTGCTGCGATCCTGATAGTCGATCCCCACCAGCAAACGGTGGTTTACCTGCCAGGTATCAAAGCTGCCGTCGAGCTGGTTATCCAGCGTAATCGCCGACATTTTTTCATCGGAGCCGGAGTAGCCGCGATTAAGCTCGGTTTCATTCAACCAGCCCGCCGCATACACCTGGTTCAGCTCAACGTCGGTATGCAGATAGCGCAGCTTTTGCCGCACCGACCAACCGCTATCAAACATATGCTCAATGTTGTAGCCCACCATGTTCTCACGGCGATCGTATTTGTCATAATCATCCTCGCCTTCGTAAAAGGTATTGGAGATCTTTTGCCCGTAATGCGGAACCACGGTGCCGTCATACGGCAGACCGGAGTGGCTTCCGCCTTCCGGGTCACGGTGCAGATAGGCCATCAGATCCAGACGCGTCTGGTCGGTGATACGCCAGGTCAGGCTGGGCATCAGCGCGTAACGTTCTTCCTTCAATGGACCAAACTGCGAGTCCGCGTAACGCGTCATCCCGCTCAATCGCGCCGCCACTCGATCGTTATCATCCAGCGCCCCGGTGACGTCAAACGCCGCGCCGCGCTGGTTATTATTGCCGGCAAACATCTTCACTTCGCCGCCCGCATCAAACGATGGCTTACGTGAGGTCAGCGCCACAATACCGCCCGGAGAGGAACGACCATACAGTACGGAAGCCGGACCGCGTACGACTTCGATATCTTCGAGGAACCACGGATCGACTACCAGCGAGCTGTGCGAGTTGGTGTCGCCCATCATCTTCAGACCGTCGAGATAGACGTTATCCAGGCTACCGTCAGAAAAGCCACGCAGCACGATGTAGTCAAAGCGGTTGGAGGCGCCAATCTGATTGCTGTACACCCCCGGCGTATAGCTGACAGCCTGGCGCACGCTGGTTGCGCCTTGCTCTTCAAACTGTTCACGGGTAACGATCGATACCGACTGCGGCGTTTCAATATCCGGCGTGGCAAGCTTCGTGGCCCCGCTCTGCATCTGCGAGGTGACAACCACCGTATCGTTTTTTGTTGTTTCCTGCGCCAGCAGAGGAAAAGCCACGCTGCCGGTCACCCATCCCACCAGCAGCGCCAAGCGAGTCTTCGCGAACATGAATATCTCCAAAGGCATGTCTAATTGTAAGTGAGAATTATTACCTTTTTGCTGACGGAGATAGCTATGCCGGATGCCAGGTTGCCTATGCGCAGTGCCAAATTGTCAGGAAATCACGTGCGTAAAACGCAAATATGGATTAGCAAGGTTTGAGTAAATCGCCGGGCGAAAAGCCGTAACGGCGACGAAAAGCGGTAGAAAAGTTGGTGGCGTGCTGATAACCCGACATCCAGGCCGCCTGCTGTACGCTATATCCTTCCAGTAGATAGCCGCGCGCATGTTCCAGACGGCAATCGCGCAGGTAGTCGAATACCGAACAGCCATAGGCTGCACGGAACTTACTGCGCAGGCTGCTGGGGCTCATCGCCGCGCGTTGGGCCAGTTCATTAAGGGTGTAGTCATTTTCGGGACTCTCCTCCAGCAGTCGGCGAACGACCTCCAGCCGCTGCTGCTCACCGCTCGTCGCAAGACGTTTACCGCTCTCGACCTGACACATGCTGAGACCATGACCGAACAGTTGTAATATCAGCCCTTCCAGCATCAGCTGACGAGAAACATGGCTAATCGTACTCTGCTGCGCGTACTGCAGTCCGCTGAGTAAAAACCCCGGTACCTGCCAGATAAGCGTCGGCGTCTGGCATCTTTCCCACTCGCGCATCAACGATTCGAGCAACCCCGTGCGATACGCGCCGTCGGGATATAAACCGAGCGATAATGTCCGGAGTTTACAATCAGCATGATGACGGGCACGCATCGTCTGGTGCTCACTCAGGCGCGAGCTAAACGCCATGCCGGAGCGCACCACATGCTCCTGTCCGTTAAGCGTCAGGATCACGCAGCCTTCCAGAACCACCAGCATATACAGAGGACTGTCGTGGCGAGAGGTGGTTTCGTAGGGTTGCAATACCTGTACGTCGGAGTGCGTCACGCACATCCCGCAGGGGAGAGTCATCTCCTCAATTTCACCTTGCAGAACAGGGCTGCCAGACGGCAAATCCGGTCTTTGTGCCAACAGGGGAAAGCGGTAATCGATCCCGTAGCGCTCACCAAAATCCATAAACTCGCTTACGGAGAAAGTGCGAGCGACGCGTCCGGAGGCATTCAGGGCGGTGGTGTTGTTCATGCTGTCTTCTGCACAGGAAATGGGATTAACGGTTTATAACTGAAGCAACATTACCATTACCTGCACAATACGACAATAATAATGAGAACCATTATCAATATAGGTAATCAGCTAAATAAACAGCTTAATCCAGCCAGTTTAGATCTGCCGAGGAGGCACACGGCGCAGCCTCTTTTAACCAGCGATACAGCAGCTCAATATTTCTGAGCCGTGTTGAAGCCTTTGGCCAGACAAGGTAATACCCCTCGCCAGTCGCCACAGCATCTTTAAACGGTAACGCCAACATCCCTGCCTGAATGGCCGCCAGGCTTAGCAGCAGGTCGGCAACAGACACGCCATGACCACTCATCGCGGCAAGACTACCCTGCTCCAGGGTGTCGAACACTTTGCCTCGCGCAAGATTCAACGTCGGAAACTTCCCAGTGCGTTGCAGCCACCGACGCCAATCTCGGCGATCCGCTGAGGGATGAATCAGTTCACAGGCAGAAAGATCGCGCTGCGCCTGCACCAGCAGTGCGGGTGAACACACTGGGATAAGCCACTCCTGAAACAGCAACCGGCTGTCGGTATCGTCGCCAAAATGGCCATTCCCTAACAGGATCGCACAATCATACGGTTCACGACTGAAGGATACCGAATCGGTATCCATCCAGACGCTGGAAATTTCGATCACCGGGGTCGGATGCGCTTCACGGAAAAGACGCAGCACATCCAGAAGCCAGCGCATTGTCAACGTAGACGGCGCTTTCAGCCGTAGCTCATGACTGCGGCTGCGAAAGGCATGACACGCGTGTTCCAGACTCTGAAACCCAGCCGTCAACTGCTGCGCTAACCCTTGGCCAGAAGGTGTTATCTCGATACGCGGGCCGCTGCGGATAAATAGCTCACAGCCAAACCATGCCTCCAGCGTGCGAATATGACGGCTTACCGCGCCCGGCGTCACGTTAAGTTGAATAGCGGCTTTGCTGAACGTTCCCAGACGGGCTGCGGCTTCAAAAGCCCTCAGGGCATACAACGGAGGTAGCGTCATCGTGAGTTTCTATGTTGAGTTTTACTCACAGTAGAGCGCAGTTTTATTCGTTTTTCAATGCGTTACGTAAACGGAATACTGGTGGAAAATATCATCAGGATAATCAGGTATGAATTTCACTTTACTGGCTGCCTATAGCCTCAGCGTAGTAACCCTGTTGTTAACGCCGGGTCCTGTCGTGGCGCTGATTACCACCACCGCGGCGCAGCACGGCTATCGCCGGGCTTTTCTCACGCTGATTGGCACTAACGGCGCTTCTTTAGTACTGATTGCTCTGGCTGCACTGATGCTAGCTGGCGTGGTTTCAATCTCTGCGATATGGCTTGGCGTACTGGGTCTTGTGGGATCGTTGTATATCGGAGTGATGGCGATTAACGGCCTGCGGACCAGGGCCTCAAACCCCGGACTGGGTGCACGAAAACGCGATAACAGCGGGCTTATCCACGGATTTCTGACCGGGGTCGCCAACCCAAAAGACATTTTGTTTTTCGTAGCGTTTTTCCCCCAGTTCATTGCCATTACGCAAGATTTCACCACCAGCATTCTGACGCTAACGCTGGTGTGGGTTATTTTTGATCTGACGGTGTTGTCTTTTTACATCGTGGTTTTCAAACGCTGGATACCAGCGCGCTTTGCCAGATGCAGCGGTTTTATCTCCTCTCTTTTTCTGCTCGCGGTGGCGGTGTTTGGCATTATTTATAATGTACACGCACTACAAATGCTCTCACCCGCGCTGTGATCCTCAACAAATTGTTCAGCCAGACATCTCATCTTGCACCGGGAAGGACAAAATAAGAACAAATCGACATTAATATTATTAATGGATTAATAAACCCGGATTCAGAAAATATAGACGATAACATTTTCATGGCGTTCAACTGGCACCCTCACCCATGATAACGCATCAACGGCGATAGGTGCCATGTCATTTTCTAAACGAAGTAGAGGTGTATTATCATCTGGCACAACCGTGCTTTCACCGATCTCAAGAACGCCCCGAAAAGAAATGGACATATTGTCTGACGTATCCGACAATTTTATCCATTCGGTTGTAATCACTAACTTTCGAGTAAACATTCGCTATCCTTTGCGCGTGGTATATATCCGATACTTTCACAAGTAGATCACTACTCTTTGAACAAATAGAAATTTTTCCTCTATATCAGTTAAGCATTACTTAACAGAAAGAAAATTGAAATAATGAAACTCATTCGAAATGTGTTTCACAAATTCAACCGGCAGGTTATGTTTGATGAACGTTAACTTTGCAAACTCAACATCGCCGTACACTCGAATACAGAAAGGTTTGACAATCTCGCCCTGCACGCCAAAGCACTCCTGAAGCCGGGCATCATCCATAAAGATAAAGTCACCTTTTCTGACCTTAATACTTTCATGAAGTCCTTGCCATTTCTCTGGAGTGAGCAGAAAGCTCTCCCATCCATTATTTCTCAATACTTCAATCGTATGAGTAAATTTAAAATAGTCGTTTTGCATTGTCACGTCACCACTCGATGTGGCGTACAAATATTCTATTTTAAATTTAAGTTGTGCATTGATGCTTTTTTTCTTCCCCTCATCAATTAGCCACTGAAGCTCACTGACAATGCTCTTCGAAAATATTTTTCTTTTTTTTGGCAATAGCCAGCCAATGCATAATGAATAGATGCTCTGACATTTTAGAGTAGATCTTATGATCCTTTATTGCGATACCAATTGCAACTAACGCACTCCAGGTAAATGTTTCCAGATCATCCTGATAATGATGTCGTAACGTACAAACTCTTCCAGAATCCCTTACCACTTAAACCTGCCCAAATAAATCGTCATTGTTATTCCACGTTATTCTTGTATTACTCTATTAAAAAATTACTACAACTAAAATCGCCAAAATATGATCCAGGTTAACTTATCCCTATGTAATAAACGTGCAAATACAATACATCATACTTATTAATCATTAATCCAGAATAGCTCAACAATGTCCAATAAGAATAATGCGATAAAGATAAAAGTTAATAATAATCACCAGTAATCAATATCATCTGCGGTGATGAGAGCTGTAATCAGAAAAAGCAAACTACCGGACATTTAGCAGGCCGGAAGTTTGCTTGTTACAAACGAAGTTAATAGAAAATACCGATGATCAGGGTATGAGTTACAAAGCCCACAATCAGCGGTACGGCGGTACGTTTAACCACATCAAATGGCGTTATTTTCGCCCCACTGGAAACGGCAATCACCACGCCGGAAACCGGTGAAATTGCCCGCCCCATATGTGATGCCTGCTGCATCGGCAGGATCATGGCAACAGCGTTAGCGCCCATACTTGCCGCGATTTGCGGGATCAGCTCAACGAAAGCAAGGAATGGCGCATTACCCGATCCCATAATAATTGCTGCCGCCAGCGTCACCAGCGCAAACACCACCGCCATAGCAAATGGGGGTAATCCCACGTGCTCCGCCATCAGGATTAATTGATCAATGGCACCAATAACTTTAATCCCGTGAGCAAAAACACCTGCCGCAACCAGCAGCCCAACTACCCCGGTAAAGGCAGTGCCCATGCCTTTAAGGAAATGGCTGAATCCTTCGCATACTGACTTTAAATCACGCACCCGCAGCCATTCAATCAACATACAGACAGCCATCGAAATGAGCACAATGGTGATAATATTCAGGTTAATACCACTGACAAACATTTCCGATGATCCCACCGCCATCAGTATCGGAAGCATCGGGAGCAGCGCATAAAAAGCCGGGGCTTTTCCTGAGTCAGTCACCTCAGCGCTACCGATTTCTCGTGGAAGCGTCCCCGCTTTACGGTCGCAATGCCGCTGCCAGAAGAAATGGCAGACGCCGACGACCAGCACGGTTGCCAGCGCTGCGGGTCCCTGGTGGTAAACAACGTATTCCACCACATCCATATTGACCGCTTTAGATCCCCTGATAGCATCGATGGCCGTCGGGGTATATGCCACACCAAGCGAGGTGGCAATAACCCCAGCGGCTGAGGCCGCAGAAAGCCCTAACCCCAGCATAATGGGGAACATCGTCCCCATCAGCAACACGGCTAGCCCAGTGGCGGATGGAATGGCCAACTGCAGGAGGCTGGCGAGCAGATAGGAGAAAAATAGAAGCACATAGGGCGAACGAAGCGCACGCAAAGGTTTCGTCACAACCCGCACAACCGCTTCATTTGCCCCGATATGATCCATGTAATGCGCAAATCCCATGAGCGCCATGATCATCAGGCCGAGATCGGCGGCACGCGTACTAAAGAGATCGCGCATCACCTCGAAAGGATCGAGAAATGAAATCCCCGTACTGGCAACACCCTTCGGTAATACAGAACCCCATCCGGTTAACGCCGTACAAATCATCAACACCAGGCCAGCAATGAACAACACGGGTTCAGCGCGATAACCTTTCAGGATAAGACGCGCGACCACTACGATAACCAGTAGGGCAATTAACACCTGAATCATGACTGAGCTCTCCCCTGCGCGAACTCAGAAAAGGTTTCCTCAATGACCGCTACCACGACATCGCTGGCGGCCCGCAGTGAACGCACCGGCAGGTATTCATAAATCGAATGAAAGTTATGGGCACCGGTAAAAATATTCGGGCAAGGTAGTCCTTTCTGCGATAACACTGCGCCATCATATCCACCACGCATGGCGACAGGTTGCGGGGTAATGCCACACTTCTGATACGCGCGTAACGCAATATCAATCGGGTAGTGAGCATCGCCCTGCAAGCTATTGAACACATTGGCATAGCGATCGGTTAAATGGCAGACCACGCTGTTTTCTCCCCACAGCGCGCAGGTGCTGACGGCCAGCTGGCGGATATATGCCATACGCGCCTTATACCCCTCTTCGGTAAAATCCCGGATATCCAGCTTAAGTACCGTACGGGCGCTGTTACCCTGAAGTTGTTTTACCCAGTAATACCCTTCGCGTCCTTCCGTATACTCAGGCGCCTCTCCTCCGGGCAGCATCGCAATAAACTTATGCGCCATCAGCAGAGAGTTCTTAAGCTTACCTTTGGCCGACATAGGGTGTGCGGACTGGCCGGTAAAGATGATTTCCGCATCACCCGCGTTCCAGTTCTCATAGACAAATTCTCCAATGCCGCAGCAGTCCAGGGTATAGCCAAAATCAGCCCCAAACGCCGCAACATCAAATGCTTTTGCACCTCGTAATCCCTGCTCTTCATCAGGAACAAAACCGACCTTCACTGGCCCATGCTTAATCTCCGGATGTGCGACAAGGTACTCCAGGGCATTCATAATCGCGGCGATGGCGGCTTTATCATCTGCCCCCAACAGACTGGTACCATCCGTCACCAGCAGATCATCACCGATATAATTTTTCAGTTCTGGAAATTCACTTTCGCGCAGATAAATTTTTAGCTCCTGGTTCAGACACAAATCCCCACCGCTGTAGTGAAGACGTTGTGCTTTTGTGTCCGCAGTCTGTTCCGCACTGGTATCGAGATGACCAAAAAAGGAAACGACAGGGATCGCGTCGTCCGTATTTGCAGGTAATGTCGCTGTCACAATAGCGGTATCCCTGACCTCAATGTTTTCCATTCCTAATGCTTCAAGTTCTACTGCCAGCAGTTTTGCCAGTTCCATTTGACCAGGTGAAGAAGGCATTATCCCATTAGCACCATTTTCCCTTGAGGTCGTGGTATTGATTTTCGTGTAGTTAATAAAGCGTTCAACAATATCCATTCCAGGAGATCCTTTAATGTATCATTTACGAGGTACTGCAAGAGAAGACCTGCATACAGCGTGGGTTGAATAATCTGAGAACAAAATAAAATCAGCACTCATCCCAGAATGCTGACTTTATGGGCATTACGACAACGATTTATAAAAAGGAAGATAAAAAACCAGTAATTATGCCAGTGATTAAAAGCTCCGTTCTGATTGATAAAATCATATTTCCTGTCTGTTTTTACTGCATTTTCCATGGTGTTAAGCTAACAGAAGTCATAAACGGTATTCGTATATCCAAGAGATAATAAAAATCATTTAGATTCTTGCACCCAATACCGACACAAGATATACCATCGCTATATTTTTTAATGAACGAATGCTGTAACAGCAAAATGCAACCGTTTGCACCTCTCTACAAATAGCTACTTAACGCACTAAAATCCGTGAACAAAATCACAATTATTTCAAAAGCAAGAATTAACATAACGCTGAAAAACAGGCAGTTATAAGAAAAACTATATAATACCATTATAAATAAATACAAAATTACACTATTCACTATAAAATAGATTCATAGCGATACTATTTCAATAGTACCGTATGGTTCACAGAAAAAAATCTGTCGTCATCACTAATGTAAAGCAACAAGAACAATAATATTAAATTATCTATTTATGATGACTATCAAAATAATATACAGAAAAAAAACCTCTCCCCTGAGAAGAGATACAGGGCAGAGGTAATACGGGTGTTAAGGACATTTTTATAGTTTTGATGATAACAGAAGAGCTTCTTGCAGGATTGAGTATACACACTTCATGACGTTAAGAAAATTCCTAAATAGAATTAAACACAAACACCATTAAAAATTCTTTTTATAATAAAGACCTGTTTATCAAATAAAACAAAATTAAGATAAGAAAAGATTAAATATCACTAATCTATAGTGTGACGCAAGTGAGACCAACTACACATCATTACGACCAATACCGCTACTGACGATGTCTGAAAATTCAATAAATTTAATACATTCATACACCGCTCAGCTAGCTGAGAGTTAAAAAATTATAAAATAAACTAAACGCAATTTTTCGTCATAGATCACATTTTCCCGACAGGACGATTCCCCTACTCGTCCAGGCTGGTATGATTCAGCAGGTAAATATCTATCAACTCAACCCGAGGCTTTGATGCTGGAGAATGTAATCATCAGATAATCAGCTTACCGACCTTTTCAGGCCGGCCTGGTTATCAATGCGCCGAAATCGAATGCGGACACCGCTGTGTGTTTGCACGTTTTGCACATGATGATTAAACAGGTTTTCCAGTATGAATTTATCCCGTCAGGAACAACGTACCTTACACGTACTCGCCAAAGGTGGCCGTATTGCTCACGTCCGTGATGCATCAGGCCGTGTCACTTCCGTCGAATGCTATAGCCGCGAAGGGTTACTGCTCTGCGACTGCACGCTCGATGTATTCAAAAAGCTCAGAACGAAAAAACTGATCAAATCCGTCAATGGTCAGCCCTACCGCATCAATACCACTGGGCTGAACAACGTTCGCGCCCAACTGGATAATCGCTAAGGAGAGAGAGATGGATATCCCGAAGATTTTTACAATCAGCGAAAGCGCACATCGCATTCATAATCCGTTCACCGCGCAGAAATATGCAACGTTAGGTCAGGTTTTACGGATGGCCCCAGGAACCCGCATCCTGGATCTCGGCAGCGGCTCTGGCGAGATGTTGTGCACCTGGGCACGCGATCATGGAATTTCCGGCGTTGGTATCGATATGAGCCAGTTATTCAGCGAGCAAGCCACCCTGCGGGCAAGTGAATTGGGCGTCACTGAGCACGTGCGTTTTATTCATGCCGATGCAACAGGTTATATCGCCGAAGAAAAATTCGATATTGCCGCCTGCATTGGTGCAACCTGGATTGCCGGCGGCGTTGCCGGAACGGTCAAACAGCTGGAACAAAGTCTCAAATCAGGCGGGATCCTGCTCATCGGCGAACCGTACTGGCGCCAGATACCCGCAACGGAGGAGATCGCTAAGTCTTGCGGCGCGACCTCAGTGACTGATTTCCTCTCTCTGCCAGAACGCGTTTCGTCTTTCGATCAGCTCGGTTATGACGTGGTCGAAATGGTACTGGCGGACCAGGAGGGTTGGGACAGATACGAGGCGGCAAAATGGTTGACGATGCGCCGGTGGCTGGAGGCAAATCCGGACGATGAGTTTGCCGTCGAAGTCAGAGAGCAACTGAGAAGTTCACCAGCACGCCACGTTACCTTCACCCGGGAATATATCGGGTGGGGCGTGTTCGCACTCATGCGGAGGTAATATCTCCTGTCGGTATAGCCAGGCTGGTTATACCGACTTTTCATCTCATCGTCGCTTACTTCATTAATACTTCGACAAATTTAGCTAACCATTGCGGATGCGCGGGCCATGCTGGTGCCGTCACCAGATTGCCATCAACGTGGGCCTGATCGATGCCAATATCGGCATAATGTCCACCGCTCAGACGAACCTCAGGCGCACAGGCCGGATAAGCGCTACAGGTCCGGTTTTCTAACACTCCCGCCGCCGCTAATAGTTGGGGCCCATGACAAACCGCAGCGATAGGCTTATCGGCAGTGTTGAAATCTTGCACCAGCTTAATGACATCTGGATTCAGTCGAAGATATTCCGGAGCACGCCCGCCGGGGATCAACAGAGCGTCGTAATCGGCGGCCCGCGCCTCGGCAAAATTCGCATTCAACGTAAAACGATGCCCCGGCTTTTCACTGTATGTCTGCGCCCCATCAAAATCGTGAATGGCGGTTTGAACGTAGTCACCCTGACTTTTCTCCGGACAGACGGCATCCACACGATGCCCAAGCATTTGCAAAGCCTGAAAAGGCACCATTGTTTCATAATCTTCGACATAATCTCCGACCAGCATCAGTATCTTCTTCATTCACATCCCCCACTCACGGTTATTAATGATGAGAAATAACGGCCATCTTTACTATAGTCCACACGGTTCATGGCATTAATAAATACAACAGAACAATCGGCCAGATCACAATCCGCGGCAAGGCCCGTCAGACGGGGCTTCAGAGCCAACGGTGTGACACATGTTCATGCTGATAAATATAAATTATATATAAATATATAGTTGAGAAATTTTAATAGTAGTCAATTTCACTCATAATATAAAACGAAGAGATTGCAACGAATATCTCCTGTGATATATTCCGCATGAAACTTATCCGCAATCAATTCATTTGTTATTCAATATTTAAAACACGCAGAACATTAACTATCTATTATTATTTTATTCATCCAATATCAGATAAATATACGTAAAGGTTAATCCTATGATGACAAGACGTTCGTTCGTCTGGCAAGGTTTGGTGACTTCAACGAGTATGTTACTCGCCGGTATGACAGGCATCAGTTTTAGCCAATTTGCCCGCGCAACAGAGGACCGCCGCTGGCAAATGCCGGATGAAGGCGCACCGCATGCAGCAACCTGGATGGCGTTTGGTGCCAGTGCGGAGATCTGGGAGCCTCATCTGCTACCGGTGGTGCAGGAAAACCTGGCGCTAGTTGCTAAAACCATCGCCGCATTTGAACCCGTAAATATGTTGGTACGCGAAGAAGACAGCGAACTCGCCGCGCGTCTGTGCGGACCGTCGGTCAATCTTCTGGTTCACCCGATAGACGATCTGTGGATCCGCGACACCGGGCCGGTGTTTGTGAAAAGCGCCAGCGGTGCGCTCGGCGGTGTGGGATTTAATTTTAACGGCTGGGGCAATAAGCAAGAGCACGAACGTGATGCCGATGTGGCTGAATTCGTTACTGATTACGTTCATACCGAGTTCATCCGCTCGGCGCTGACTCTGGAAGGTGGCGGTATTGAGGTAGACGGCGAAGGCACGGCGATTATTACCGAGAGCTGCGTGCTTAACTCCAACCGTAATCCCGGCGTCAGCAAAGCCGAATGCGAAGAAGAACTTAAGCGACTGCTAGGTCTGGAGAAAATCATCTGGTTGCCGGGTATTGCCGGCAAGGATATTACCGACGGCCATACAGATTTTTATGCCAGGTTCACGCATCCGGGTACGGTGGTGACAGGTCTTGAGCAGGATCCGTCGTCCTTTGATTACGCGATCACCCGACGTCATCTGGACATATTACGAGCCGCCACGGATGCCAAAGGCCGACGGTTGAAGGTCGTCACGCTGGAAGGACCTTCTACCATCCGCCAGACTTATGCGAGTGATGATTTTGCCGCAGGGTATATCAATTTTTATCTGTGTAATGATGCCGTCATTGCACCACAATTTGGCGATAAGCGCACCGATCGTAATACCCATGCTATTTTGCAGGAGCTGTTTATCGATCGTGAAATTATACAACTGAATATTGATGGCATTGCGGCTGGCGGCGGCGGCATTCACTGCGCGACACAGCAGCAATCTCGTTAATGATTAACAATTGAGTGTATTGTGGGAAGGTGGGGAAACTCACTTTCCTGCCAATATCATAATAATTCCTTTAGAAGGATGCCTGCATAGGTTAATTTTTAATAAACAAAGTGCTCAATTAACATTTATGAAATAAACACCTTTAAAAAATAACATTTTAATAGATTTTATCGATCTTTCGTGGTATTTATGATCTGCCAAACCTATCGATAAAATCTATCAAAAGATTTATATTGATCGTTTTTATCGATCGTCTATTCTGTCTTAAATAATGGCTACTGACGGAATTTTTATTATCAGTACAGTCACAAAAATTATTCTTCCCTGCGTTGTGAAACACACGGAAATTATCGAGGTTACCTTTAAAAAATTTACATAACATATTTTAGAATGGTTTTCAATTAGCGAAAACATCCAAAAATACACATTTCAAACCTCCAGTCTAACCTTTTTTAAGTAGATGACTTAAATCGAGAACGGTGATAACTCACTGAAAATTGCGAATGATGATATTGCTAAGAAAAACTGAAAATATAAATTTCATTAATACATTTAGAGGCTATTTTTGTGTAGGCATCGCGTTTTTTGCATTACAGCTGGTCGCTGGTCATCTCAGTAAGCAAGAGGATGTTGCGGGTATAACACTGCATTTTTACGATCTCACTTTACCTCTTATTTCTGCACTGCTGGTTTTATACCGGCAAAAGGCGCTGCCAATTTTGGGTGCCTTTTTCTTGTATGCCCTTTATTCTTACTCTTTATCTTCGGTGTTCACGCTAACGGCTCAACTGCTGGCTGCTCTCATTAGCCAGACACTCTACTTTTTCTCGACAGGTAAACGAGGCGCGGTTAGCTTTGGTCGTAGCCAGCTTACAACCCTGCGTATTGTCTGGCTCGTGTGTTGCAACGCCTTACTATTCATCTCGATTGATTACTGGCTCCAGTCGAACACTGCCTCAGCACCGATCACAAACCTTTTTACACTACAAACACTAATTAACTTACAGTGGTTGATGAACTCTTGCTTGACTGGCATCCCTTTTTGTTATCTGTTGCTTAGAAGCGTTCAAAACCCTGCATGGTGCATTTTATACATCAGACAAGTGAAGACGCTGATAAAATCCGGCCCTCCTATTCTGTATCAAGTATTATGGCTGGTGCTGTTACTCTGCATTATGTCCGCTTTGATCGTCATCAGAGAAGATATTCTTATATTTACAGACTATTCATTACTGTGGTTACTTCCAGTAATGCTGTGGGGAGTGATCTGCATTGGCCATGCTTTTATATCCCCTGTATGGGTAACAATGCTCATCCTGTTGGGATATTATATAAACAGTTATATTTCGCCGGATAACTATAATAATTATTTACATAGTCTCGTGATTTCCTCCACGATAGTGTTTGTCTTTTCTCTTACGATTGTTGTTACCGGTGTACTTGTGGTCCGTAACCGAAAATATCTCCGCCGCCTCAAACAACTTTTTAGATCAGAGCCTAATACCGGACTGCCTAACTTTCAGGCCCTGCAAATGGACATCCGTAAACACGCAACAGAGTGCTTGTGTTACATCCGTTGTACAGAGTTGAATACGCTGGAGCAAACCCATGGAATAGAATTCCGTTTTGAATTTGTAAAAGCGCTAAGCTCATATGTACGTAAATTGATTAAGGATACAGGTAACATTTATTACGCACCTGGTCATGGAATAATTCTTCGCCTTAATACTGCCCCTGACATTCCTACTCTTTACAAAGACCTAAACTCTTTTCGTTTTATCTGGAAGGATTACCAATTGGGACTATCTTGTGGTGTGGCATATACCACCGAGAAAAACCTGATTAAAAATTTATCACAAGCAATTAAACATCTTAATACCCAAAGCTACATCTCGTTAATGCAGGGGCAACCGTTGTTACTCAGCCCGCAGGTGCCAGGCGATAAAATTGTCAGTCAGGCAGTCATTCGTCATATGTTGCAAAAAGCAATTGACAGAAAATCGTTTGAGCTTATGGCTCAACCCATCGTATCAACGATGCTGGTTGTTCAGCCTATCGTTTCAACTACGGGACTGACACGTTATCACGAGATACTTATTCGGATAAAAATGGTTGATGGTAAGTTAATCTTTCCAGATACCATCCTACCCGTTGCTCGTGAGGCAGGATTACTTCCTGCACTGGATATCACTGTTATAGAGCAAACATTTCGTTTTATACAGTCACGGCAGAAATCTGACCCGAGCAGTCATTTCTCCATTAATCTGACACCTGACTCGCTTAATAAAATTGATTTTCTTGATAATGTTTTCACATTGTTTAGAAAATATTCCATCACACCTAAACGTATAATTTTTGAAATCATTGAATCAGATATCATTGACAATGCTAATGTCACTGATGTTCTGAGAGCATTACGTAAAGCCGGTTCTAAAATTGCTATTGATGATTTTGGCACAGGGGCGTCAAGCTATTCACGACTCAGAACATTAGACGCAGATATTCTGAAAATTGATGGCTCCTTCATCCGTAATATACTGACAGATGAATTTAGTCGATGCGCCGTCAGATCCTTCTGCGAAGTAGCAAAACTCAAAAATATGGAAGTGGTAGCTGAGTTTGTTGAAAATGAGGAAATTGAAAAGATTCTAATTACCATGGGTATTGGTTGGTTACAGGGATACCATATAGGGAAACCCGTTCCTATTGAGTTGGCTGAATTATAATAATAATTATATTCCTACATTGTTCCACTTACCGGCTCCCGTGCCGGTTTTTTATTCCCTTAACTAAAACTGCATATTAATTAAGCAAAACACTATACAACTTAACGTCATAACATCGTGTTGTTGCTACCTATCAGTCTACAGATATTGCCATACAGCCATGAGTTGTAGAGCCTCCCCCCTCCTAAAAATAAGGGTTTTTTTAGAGGATCTTTGAAATTTATATGGAGATTAATGCTCCTCCATATGGAGGTTTTGTATTGTGCAAAAAAAACGGCGAGAAGGACTTTCCTGCATGATAGGCTGGTTTAGCCTTAAAAACGTGGTATTTCCCCGAAATTAATCCCTAATGAGAAACTGACCAAGAAGCTTTAAATCGGGTGGCAACCTGAAGATTTTGGCTACCTCAGTCATAGAGTTCATAATCAATATTAGTGATCGCTGCGCTAGTCTGCATTTAGCATTACGGCTAATATCATTTGCGTCAATTATCATAGTCATTTGATGATATATCACACAGCAGATTTAACGGTAAAAATGATGACACAACAAAATAATAATCTCGCTCAGAATATTAACGATGATGAATTTTCCTCCATCACACAGGTAGAATTGCAAGTTGTAGAGGAGATTAATGCTCCCGAGCAGACCGCATCCATTATTAGCTCTTTCGTAACCTCCTGCCAGGCTCGCGGCGATCAGCCATTGGGGCAATGGTTGGATGATGAATTTCGTAAATATCCACAGATCTGGAAAAACGAAGAAGAGTTACTAAACACTCGTCGGCAGATAATACGGTCTACGGAAGCCTTTAATCAGTCTCGCGACTCATTACAGCAGCATATGGATAAAGGTCGTAGCCGTGCCTCCTGGTTGGCTGGCGAGATAGAAAAAAATGCAGCAGTTTCCGGTTCGGTACACGTAGGCCAATACGCCAGCCTTATCGATAGCGCCTTGGTAGACGCTAACGAAAATGCGCGCAAAACAATCACCACGCTGGCCGGGAATATCAACCAAAACCCCAATCTAGATGGTCTTGTTGCGGAACAGCATCACGTCGATACATTTAATATCGATGCAACCACCAAAGGCAGTCCGTATCGTGCACGGGTTGTTGGTTCACAGGAGCTAAACTCCGTTGATATTGAGATTGTTGACGGCAACGGCAATGTGGTCTGCAAATATCAGTCGAAATATGGTGCTGACTCAAACGCCACAAATACACAGCTCAATCGGGGCGACTATAACGATCAACAAGCGCTAGTTCCCGAGGGGCAAGGCGCAGATGTGGTCAACAGCACAGAGGTTATTGAAGCTGACGGAGTGTCTTCTCAGCCACTTTCTAAAGAGAAAGCAAAAGAATTACAGAAAAAAGCTCAACAAGATGCCGAAGCGCGTCAGTACGACTGGAATGACACTAATCGTATTGATATTGCCAAGCAAATTGGTAAACAGGCTGTGCTCGGTGCCTGTATTGCGGTGGGTATGCAGGGAACCAGAATCCTTGCAAGGCGTGCCTGGAATCGCCTGAACGGTCGTGAAAATCCATCCACTAGTGAAGACCTCAACGATTTTTTCGAAAGCTCGCTGCGTACCGGTACGCAAACAGCTATACAGGTTGCTGTTTCCGGAGCGGTCGTAGTCGCTGTCAAGAACGGCTTTCTTGGCGCAGCCTTACGCAGTACACCTGCGGGCCTAATTACCAATATCGTCTGCGTGGGCATACAGAATGCAAAGGTACTTTATAAACTGGGCAAAGGTGAACTGACTGGAGAGGAAGCGCTCGATGCCATCGGTAACACCACTATAACCACGACAATGGCTATTGCTGGTGCAACGGAGGGGGCCACGTTGGGCGCAGCGATTGGTACCGTATTTGGTCCAGTCGGTACAGCCGTTGGAGGGTTTGTTGGCGGTGTCGCAGGTGGTATAGCGGGTGGGCAAATTGGTGAAATCGTCTATAACGCGGGCAAGGTTGTTGCCAAAACAGCTGCCAAAGTCATTGCCAGTGTTACTGAAAATACGAGTCATGTCATTAAGTCCTTTAGCCGGGGTATCAGTAACTTTGCCTCAAACCTTTTCTCATTCTGGTAAATACTGATGAATCTGCTCGAACTTAAGACCAAGATAAAATCCCATATCCTCGCTGGATATCCAGGGCTTTACATCCACTCCGGCGAAGAAAGCCGAGTCGATACGCTATTGCAGGAAATAAGTACAGAACTGACACTGTCTCCCAAAGAGTGGAACCTTGGATATGGCTGGGTTGATTTCCATAACAAGCAGCCTCGGAACACGCAGAGTCAGGCCACCGAACTAGCAGAAAGTTTACCTTCGCTGCTCGATGACGATTTGGACGGAAAACTCCTCATCATTAAAGATGCCCGCAGTGCACTGGAAAACCAGCCACTCGCCGTTGCACGGTTAAAGCAATTGCTCAACCGCATTCAGCGCCACCACCGGAGCAAAACGGCTGTAGTACTTGTTTCAGAAACTTTGCACATCCCAGTACAAATCGAGTCGCAAATCACCTTGCTCCCCCTGTCACTGCCCCAGGGTGAGGAAATTAACCAGCAGCTCAGCAGTTTTTGCCAGATGCTTGATCTGTTTGTCCCGGAAAATATGCATCAGCGTCTGCATACTGCGTGTTGCGGACTGAACCAGGAAGAGATCCGATCAGTATTAGCACTAGTTCGTCAACAGCATGAACAAATTAATGACGAGGCGTTGGCTCTTATCCAGCATGGGAAAGAGCAGATTATCGCAAAAAGTGGCGTGCTTGAGATGCTGCACGTAATCGAAAATGCAACTGACATCGGCGGTCTTGAGAACCTTAAAACCTGGCTCACTCGCCGCGCCCAGATTTTCCGCCGCCTGAGTGAAGCTCGCGATTCACGCGTACAGGCGCCTAAAGGTGTACTTATCGCCGGTATGCCCGGTTGTGGGAAGTCTCTTGCAGCCAAAGCAGCGTCCGGTTTATTCCAGTTGCCACTCCTACGTCTTGATATCGGCTCATTATTAGGTAAGTACGTCGGAGAAAGTGAACATAATATGCGTCGGGCGCTAACAATGGCAGAATCAATTAGCCCCTGTATTTTGTGGATCGACGAACTGGAAAAAGCCTTTGTCGGCATGAACAGTGGCAGTGGTTCGGAGGTTTCCTCACGACTTTTCGGCTATTTTTTGACCTGGATGCAAGAAAAAACCGGTGCGGTATTTGTCATTGCCACTGCTAACAATATTACCGTGCTCCCTCCAGAGTTGCTGCGTAAAGGACGGTTCGATGAGGTGTTTTACGTCGGATTCCCCAACGGCGTAGAGCGAGCAGCTATTCTGGACATCCATCTGAAAGGTGAGTCGCTTGAACTGACCCAGAATGAACGCAATAAGCTGGTAACACAGTGCCGTGATTATGCAGGTGCAGATATTCAGAATGCTATCAACGAAGCTCGAGAAATAGCATTCCTTGAAAACCGCCAGTTGGAGCTGAAAGATCTGGAAGCTGCTATCCAGCTTACAGTTCCGTTACGTGAGACCCTGCGTGAACAGGTTGCCCAATACGAAGAGTTGTTTGAGAAACTCAAGCTCAAACCAGCTTCCACCAGCGATGGTCTTAGCGTAGCGCAGATGATTCAGATGGCGGATAGTGCAAACTCGTTGCGCCGCGCAGAGGTCGCTAATAGCGAAGATTGTCCGGATGATTTACTGGAAAAACTGGCGGCAGATGCAGACCTGAACGTACGCAAAGCAGTATATCGTAACCCGAACTGTCCTGAGCAGGTACTCACCCAACGTATTAACATTGTTAATGACCAGCCTGAGTTTGACATCGATCTTTTACATCTGGCCTGTATACATGCAAATGCACCGCATGATCTGATGGCAACACAATTCGAACGGCTTCAGCTCACTATTCAACATCGACTCCAGCTCGCCAGCAACAGCACAGATAGTACATTGCTTCAACATTTAATGCGTGATCCAGAATTAGACGTTTGCGAGATGCTGATTACCAATAAAAATCTCAGTAAATTAATGCAATTACAACTTGCGAAGGATTCCAGGGTCTCTATTCGCCGACGTTTGGCGCGCAATAGCAATCTTCACCCTGAGGCGCAGGAAATACTGGCAAGGGACCACGATTTTACCGTGCGTGAAGATCTAGCAGATCTTGATGGGCTTAGCGAAAAGGTACAACAGATCCTGACGCTGGACAGCGATCAGGACGTGCGTGAAACACTGGCTAAACGCCGCCGTGAAGGATTACTCGCGGAAGCTGTACAACTAGAGTTAGCAAAAGATGAATGTACGGAAGTTAGGGAGTCATTAGCGTCTAACCCCAACCTGACTGCAACCGCACAGATACGGCTGACTCAGGATACGCGTGTCTCGGTTCGTCGCAAGCTTGCCGAACACCCTAATCTGTCCAATCCCGCATTAAACTCTTTGCTCAAGGACACAGATGAAGTTCTTAGAGAACTCGCCGGTAGCAAACACTTTGATAGCGCCCTGTTGCAAAACAATTTGAGCCAGCATCCGTCAGAAAAAATTCGTATTGCCCTTGCCAGCAATTACGCTCTTCACCCTGAGGTTCAGGAACAACTGACCAAAGACAGCTGCACAGAAGTACGTGAGACATTAGCTGGCAATGCTAACATTGCGGACGACACGATCTGTACCTTAATGGATGATAGCGATGATGATGTTCGTGCACGCCTGGTACACTGGCGCAATTCGCTGCCAGAGAAAGCTATACATCATCTCGCGATGGATCAAAACCATCAGGTTCGAAAATCGTTGGCTTACACTGAAAATCTACCGAGTGAAGTACAGCAGCGACTAGCCAATGATATCTACGATGTTCAAAAAGAGCTGGCAAGTAACGCCACTATAAGTGCATTAACTCAACAGCAATTACTGGATAACGGTAACCAGGAAGTGCATTACGCGTTAGCAGGTAATCGCAACCTGACGGGTCCAATCATGGCGCAGCTCGCTGAAATGCATGATAGCGAAATCCGTGTTCAACTGGCCAGGAACAATGCCCTTACCGCTCCAATCATTGGTAAATTAATAAAGGATGAAGAGGAAGTACAACTGGCGCTTGCACTAAATCAGCATCTCAATGAAGAGTACTATACGCAGCTTTACGACTCGGGCTCAGCTGCGATACGCGAGAATCTAGCGGGCAACCCACAAATCGGCGAACCGTTAATGGAACGCATCTATAAAACAGAATTGGCGGTAAACAATCTGGCCACGGCGATGGAAAGCGTACAGTCGATTTTAGCCAGCATGAGGGCAAACTCAGGTTTACCATCAACGAAGAGTGTGACAAAAATCGCGCTAGCGCTGGCTGGTAATTCCGCGCTATCGGAAGCCCTACAGAATAAAATCCTGAATCTGGAGAACTGCAGCGTAGAGATACTCGAAGCGTTAGCCAGTAACCCGGCGTTGAGTAGGGATGGGCAAGAAGAGTTGGTTACGCACAAAGAGGCCAATGTGCGTCAGAAACTGGCGGCCAACCAAAATACGAATACTAAGATTCTCCACGAGCTGCTCCTTGATGATGAAGACAAGGTTCGCATCGCCCTGTTACGTGATTGGTGGACAGATCGCGAGATCGAATGGCAACTGGCGAACGATAAATCGGTCAAAGTACGCTGCGCAGTTGCGGCCTCACAAAGCCCAGGAAAAGCAGTTCAGGTGAAATTGGCAAACGATAGAGACCAAAGAGTACGTGCCCACCTGATACCAGAGGAGGAAAACTATCTCTTTACACTGAATCCTCTAACACAAACCCTTCTTGCCAGAGATAGCGATCTGTCAATTCGCCAGAAAATGGCCTCTTATCCTAAACTGCATCCGTCGGCACAACTCATACTGGTAGAAGATGATGCCATCTGTGTTAGGGAAGCACTGGCTAGAGGTTCGGAAGGACTCTTCAATTCGCCACTGAGTGAAGAAGTGCAGCATCGGTTGATAAAAGATAACGATCTCAGAATAAGGCTCGCATTGGCGAAAAATAAAAGGTTAACGCCAGAGGTCCAGATATTGTTAGCAAAGGATATAGATAACAGCGTTAAAAGAAAGTTGATTGAAGAATCAGATCGCATGAATCCGCTCTCTCTTCTGGTGCAAGAGCAACTGGCAAATGATCCTGATGTCACGATTCGAAGCGATTTGGCTCGGTGCCTGTTTAGTGGGCTCCTTGCTCCACGAAGCAGCCAGAAAATCCGACTGAGACTTGCTAACGATCCAAATGAAGCGGTTCGCGATATTATCATTAAGATGGGGTTATTTGAATTAACCTATTCAAGTGAACAATATAACGATGCCGTTCTGGACGGTTTGTTGGTAAGGGCAACCCACGAGCAAATGGAATTGATCAATCGCATCAGGGAAAAAAATCGACTTGCGGTTCAGTAAACAACACCGCTAAGCAGGTATGCCACGACTTTCCACCGTGGCATACCGTTTTCATTTGATTAGCCGAAAGCTACGGCCGACTTTCACATCCGATGGTGTAAATCTGGCCACTGCTAAATATTAATCGTCATTACCAGATCTCTGCCGATTCCGTTTCCATCACTCCCATGCGCGCTCAGATTTAGCGGCGTCAAACTGCGGCGGCGGTTTACGAAAGCGTCCGGTCAGGTACGCGAGATACACCAGCCCAACGCCGGCCCATACCAGTCCCAGCGTCAGCGATGTCACTTCCAGATTCACCCACAGTACGGCTACCGTGGCGGCACCGACCATTGGCAATACCAGATAGTGCAACTTTTCCTGCCAGGTATGCTTACGTCCTTCACGACGCCAGAAGTGGTTAAACACGGACAGATTAACGAAGGTAAAGGCCACCAGCGCGCCAAAGTTAATCAGCGCCGTGGCGGTCACCAGATCAAAAAACAGGGCCGACAGCGCCACAATCCCGACCATGATGACGTTCAACGCGGGAGTACGCCATTTGGGATGGACATAACCAAAGTACTTCTCCGGGAAGACGTTATCGCGGCCCATCACGTACAGCAGGCGCGAAACGCTGGCATGCGATGCCAGACCTGACGCCAGCGTATTCACAAAGGTGGTACACAGAAAAATAGACTGGAACAACTTGCCGCCGACGTACAGCGCAATCTCCGGCAGCGCCGCATCCGGGTCTTTGAATCGGCTAATGTCCGGAAAGAACAGTTGCATAAAGAACGAGGCGGCAATGAAGATCAGTCCACCGTACAGCGCGGTAAGAAAAATGGCTTTTGGAATGGTGCGCGCAGCATCTGGCGTCTCTTCAGAGAGAGTCGTTACCGCGTCAAACCCGAGAAACGAGAAGCAGACAATGGTCGCCCCGGTGATAATCGGAATCAAATGCGCATTCTGACTAATAAACGGTTGCAACGACCAGACGGTCCCGACCCCTTCGCCTTTGTGCAGCCCCTGCACCACGAGGAAAATAAACACCACGATGATCGCCACCTGCACCAGGACAAACAGGGCATTGAAGTTCGCCACCAGGTTAACGCTTTTCAAATTGGCCGCGGTAAGGATCGCCACGAACAGCACCACCCAAATCCATGGCGCAACCCCCGGGAATAACGCGGAAAGGTAAATTTTCGCCAATAGTACGTTAATCATCGGCAGGAAAAGGTAGTCAAGCAGTGACGACCAGCCGACCATAAACCCCACATGCGGATTAATCGCTTTTTGCGCATAGGTATAGGCCGAACCGGCCTGCGGAAACTGGCGCACCAGCTTTCCGTAACTGATGGCGGTAAACAGTACGCCCGCCAGGGCCAGCAGGTAGGAGGCTGGAACATGGCCATTGCTGATACCCGAAACAATGCCAAAGGTGTCAAACA
This sequence comes from Citrobacter sp. ABFQG, assembly GCF_004322975.1. Lineage (NCBI taxonomy): Bacteria > Pseudomonadati > Pseudomonadota > Gammaproteobacteria > Enterobacterales > Enterobacteriaceae > Citrobacter > Citrobacter sp. ABFQG. Next base: position 1,771,794 of record NZ_CP036435.1, on the reverse strand, counting down.
CTGTCATCGGCGTGAGATAGGCCAGCCCCATCACCACTACCTGCCACAGCTTGAGAGATTTACGCAGCTGTGCTTTGCCCGGCTGGGCTGCAAGATCCACAGAAGAATTAGTCGACATAGCTTTCCTCCCCGCGACGAGCCCAGATCTGCGTTCGAAATGTGGGAACAGCAGACCTGGGTCGTATCGGGGTAGAAAGCCATAAGAAAGGCGTCAATGTTGCACGGCACAGATGCGGTCCGTACTTACTGCGGGAGCCATGGATGCTCACGCGGGGCTGGTTTTTAAACATTGGCATCATCACATTTCCTCGTCACAAACTCTGTCGGTTATCTGAAGACCCGTTGTCGCCCGCGCTCCATTACGCGACATCCGGGAAATGGCAGGTATTCCTACAATTTTGACGGGCTGGCTCCGCTCAGCCCGCATGATGCGACTTCTTTTTAAATGACCTGTACGACTGTCAGGCGTTTTTCAACATCCACTCAATTTCAGTGTCGGTGATAAGACGTTCAAACTGGATTAATTCATCGTTTTTACAGGCGTGATACACGTGGCTAAAACGCTCACCCAATAATTCACGCAGACTGTCGTTTTGCATAAACTCCCACAGCGCATCGCTCTGGCGGATAGGAAACGGTAGCCCTTCCTGCTCCAGTCCGTTGCCTTCCACCTCTTCCTGCAGCGGCAGATCGTTATCCAGACCGTGAAGGATCCCCGCCAGGATGGTCGACATCACCAGATACGGGTTGGCATCCGCCCCTGCCACGCGATATTCAACCCGATGGTTATCACGATCGCCGCAGGGAATACGCAGCGCCACCGTACGGTTGTTATGCCCCCAGGAAGCCTGAGTCGGCACATACATACCCGGCTGGAAGCGGCGATAGGAGTTCACATTCGGCGCCAGCAGCGCCATTGATGCGGGCATCAGATCAATCATCCCGGCAAGCGCACGCTTAAGTAACATGGAATCATCGCCATTCGCATCGGCCAGCACGTTCTCGCCTTTGTTATTCATGACGCTGATGTGGATATGCATCCCGCTACCGGCATGCTCCTCATAAGGCTTTGCCATAAACGTGGCATGCATCTTATGTTTCTCCGCCACCAGCCGTACCAGACGTTTCAACGCCAGCGCGTCATCGCAGGCGTCGAGCACGTTATCGGTATGGTAGAGGTTGATTTCAAACTGCCCAGGGGAGGCTTCAGCCACTGCGCCGTCAGCCGGGATCAGCTGTAAACGGGCCAGTTCATCGATATCGTTTAACACATCAGCAAAATGGTTCAGGTTATCAACCGAGTAAACCTGACTTTGGGTATTGCGATCGTCCGTACCCGGCGCGCACGGCGGCTGCAGATAACCTTCGGGATCGCGCTTACGATCGAGTAAATAGAACTCCAGCTCTACCGCTACGACGGGGAACAGACCGCGCTGGCGAAGTTTCTGCCAGAGTCGGTTCAGTACGTTCCGCGGCTCAACGTCAAAGGGAGCGCCATCTTCATCCAGCATCGTCAGCATCATCTGTGCAATAAATTCAGGATCGGCGGCCGAAGGGGTTAACGTGCCTGCCACCGGTACACAAGTCCGATCCGGTTCGCCAAGCTCCTGGCCTAATCCCGCCTCTTCGACCACATTGCCAAGAATATCCATCGCGAAAACAGATGCCGGGAAATAGCAGCCTTTCTCTAACTTATGCAATCCAGCAACCGGGAGGCGCTTACCGCGAAAACAACCATTAAGGTCGGTTAACAGCACATCCACATACTGCGTATTAGGATAGCGTTCCAGATACTGCTTAACTTCGCGCGCAAACGCGCTACTTCGTCTCTCTTCAGAATGCTGAACAAAATTCTCAACTTCTACGATATTGGTTTCCATGATTCACCGCCGTTGGCCTGGTAAGCTGCTCTGTGATTTGACTGTTAAATATAATGTCCACCATTCGACTCTGGATGCAAACAAATTGTTTGTCAAATGTTAAATTAAGTTTGCTAGAAGGTTATTCCGCTGCTAGATTGAGAAAATAATGAACGGAATTGCACAACAAGGAACCGTTTGGCAATAATTTATTCCAAAACGTGAGGTCGATCATGGGCAATATATTTGACAAGCCAGTTATTGGTGTAGTGATGTGTAGGAACAGGCTTAAGGGTCATGAGACCCAGACTCTGCAAGAAAAGTACCTGAATGCGGTATTAAATGCCGGTGGATTACCGATAGCGCTGCCCCATGCGCTCGCGGAACCCGAATTGCTGAACGCGCTGTTACCGAAACTGGATGGTATCTTCCTGCCAGGAAGCCCAAGCAATGTGCAGCCGCACCTCTATGGTGAAAATGGCGATGAGTCTGACGCCGATCCCGGGCGTGATCTTCTGAGCATGGCGCTAATTACCGCCGGGCTCGAAAGGCGCATTCCCATTTTCGCCATCTGCCGGGGCTTACAGGAAATAGTTGTCGCCACTGGCGGGACTCTGTATCGTCGCCTGTGCGATCACTCACAGTTCCTGGAACATCGTGAAGATGCGGAACTCCCGGTGGAGCAGCAATATGCGCCATCTCATGAAGTCCAGGTTCAACAGGGAGGATTGCTATCTCAGTTAATACCAGGTTGCAGCACGTTTTGGGTTAACTCCTTGCATGGTCAGGGCGCAAAAACCCTTGGCCCGCAGCTGCGCGTGGAAGCACGCTCGCAGGATGGATTAGTGGAAGCGGCCAGCGTCCATGACCATCCTTTCGCGCTCGGCGTGCAGTGGCACCCGGAATGGAACAGTAGCGAATACGCCCTGTCGCGTTTGTTACTTGAAGGTTTTATCACCGCTTGTCAGAACCACCTCGCTGAAAAACAGCGACTCTGACCACTACAGTTAAGGAAATGCAATTATGAGCGATGACGGCCTGGCGCCGGGTAAACGTTTGTCAGAGATCCGCCAGCAATTGGGTCTTTCGCAGCGTCGTGCCGCCGAACTGTCTGGGTTAACGCATAGCGCCATCAGCACCATAGAGCAGGATAAAGTCAGTCCTGCCATCAGTACGCTGCAAAAGCTATTGAAAGTATATGGGCTGTCGCTCTCCGAGTTCTTCGCGGAACCGGAAAAGCCTGACGAACCGCAGGTGGTTATCAATCAGGATGATTTGATTGAGATCGGGAGTCAGGGAGTATCCATGAAGCTGGTACACAACGGAAATCCGAATCGTACGCTGGCAATGATGTTTGAAACCTATCAGCCAGGCACGACAACCGGGGAGAGAATTAAACATCAGGGTGAAGAGATTGGCACAATACTGGAAGGTGAAGTGATACTGACCATCAACGGTCAAACGTATCCTCTTGTTGCAGGGCAAAGCTATGCCATTAACACCGGCATACCACACAGCTTCAGCAACACCTCGGCGGGGATCTGCCGCATCATCAGTGCCCACACTCCCACCACGTTCTAATCAGTAACGGCCTGAGTTTCTCAGGCCTTCTTAAATAACGCGCATTAACAGGGTACATCCCTGGGGTATCGTGCAGCCTGATTTTGCCTGAAAAAGATCAGCAACGAACTTTATCTTATTGATATAAAAGGAGTAGCTATGAACTTTCAGAATCTTAAATATTGGCGTGAGAAAGCCAGCCATTATTCACCGGAAACCCGTTTATTTATTAACGGCGAATATTGTGCCGCCGCCGATAACGAAACCTTTATTACCCAGGATCCGGCAGGACAACGCCCGCTCGCCAAAGTCGCCCGCGGCAAAAAAGCGGATGTTGACCGCGCGGTCACCGCAGCCCGCACCGTGTTTGAACGCGGGGACTGGTCGCAGGCATCACCCGCAGAGCGCAAAGCGGTGCTGCACAAACTCGCCGATTTAATGGAGCAGCATCACGAGGAACTGGCGCTACTGGAAACGCTCGACACCGGTAAACCGATTCGCCATAGCCTGCGTGATGATATTCCCGGCGCGGCACGCGCCATCCGTTGGTACGCCGAGGCGATAGATAAAGTCTATGGTGAAGTTGCCACTACCTCGGTGAACGATTTAGCGCTGATTGTCCGCGAACCGGTGGGCGTGATTGCGGCCATCGTGCCGTGGAATTTTCCCCTGCTGCTGGCCTGCTGGAAACTCGGCCCGGCTCTGGCTGCGGGTAACAGCGTGATCCTCAAGCCTTCCGAAAAATCACCGCTGACCGCGATTCGCCTGGCCGCACTGGCTAAAAAAGCAGGTTTGCCCGATGGCGTGCTCAGCGTTGTGAGCGGGTACGGTCACGAAGCGGGCCAGGCACTGTCGCTGCATCCGGATGTTGATGTGATCACCTTTACCGGCTCGACCCGCACCGGCAAGCAACTGCTCAAAGATGCTGGCGACAGCAACATGAAACGCGTCTGGCTGGAGGCCGGCGGTAAAAGTGCCAACATCGTATTTGCCGACTGCCCGGATCTGCCGAAAGCCGCCGCTAATGCAGCGGCAGGTATTTTCTATAACCAGGGCCAGGTTTGTATCGCCGGTACACGTCTGCTGCTGGAAGAAAGTATTGCCGACGAGTTTATCGCGCTTTTAAAAGAGCAGGCGACAAACTGGCAGCCGGGCAACCCGCTGGATCCGGAAACCACGATGGGCACGCTTATCGACAACACGCATGCCGACACCGTTCACAGTTTTATTCGCGACGGTGAAGCGCAAGGCACGCTGGCGCTGGATGGCCGCAGCCACGTACACCCGGCGGCCATCGGCCCGACTATTTTTGTCGACACTGTGCCGCAAGCCCACGTCAGCCGCGATGAGATCTTCGGTCCGGTACTGGTCATCACTCGTTTTAGCAGTGAAGCCGAAGCTCTGGCGCTGGCCAACGACAGCGACTACGGTCTGGGCGCCGCGGTCTGGACCCGAGATTTGTCGCGCGCGCACCGCATGAGTCGCCGCCTGAAGGCCGGTTCGGTCTTCGTGAATAACTACAACGACGGAGATATGACCGTGCCATTCGGCGGCTATAAACAAAGCGGTAACGGACGCGATAAATCCCTGCATGCGCTGGAAAAATTTAGCGAATTAAAAACCATCTGGATCTCCCTGGAGTCTTAATCATGACTGAACATACCAGCAGTTATTACGCCGCAAGCGCCAATCAATACGAACCGTTCCCGATCCTTAGCGAATCGGTAAGCTGTGATGTTTGCGTCGTGGGCGGTGGTTATACCGGACTCTCCTCCGCCCTGCATTTATCAGAGATGGGTTACGACGTGGTGCTACTGGAATCCGCACGAATTGGCTTCGGAGCCAGCGGGCGTAACGGTGGCCAGTTGGTGAACTCCTACAGTCGCGATATCGACGTCATTGAACGCACCTACGGCCCGGACGCCGCTAAAATGCTTGGCAGTATGATGTTTGAAGGCGGCAATATCATTCGCGAACGTATCAAACGTTATCAGATCGACTGCGACTATCGTCCTGGCGGGCTGTTTGTGGCCCTGAACCACAAACAGATGGAAACGCTGGAGGAGCAGAAATCGAACTGGGGACGCTACGGCAATACGCAGCTTGAACTGTTGGATAGCAGCGAAATTCGCCGCGAGGTCAGCAGCGATCGTTATGTCGGCGCGCTACTCGACCACAGCGGTGGTCATATTCATCCGCTAAACCTGGCGATTGGCGAGGCTAACGCCATTCGTCTGAACGGCGGACGCGTCTTCGAACAATCGCCTGTGACGCGTATTCAGCACACCAGCCCGGCAGTGGTCAGCACCGAAAAAGGTCAGGTTACGGCACGTTTTGTGATTGTCGCGGGCAACGCCTACCTCGGCGACAAACTGGAACCTGCGCTGGCAAAAAGCAGCATGCCGTGCGGCACGCAGGTGTTAACCACCGAACCGCTGTCGGCGGAGATGGCGCGATCGCTGATCCCGAAAAACTACTGTGTGGAAGATTGTAACTACCTGCTGGATTACTACCGTCTGACCGGCGATAACCGCCTGCTGTACGGCGGCGGTGTAGTCTACGGCGCTCGCGATCCGGACGATATTGAGCGTCTGGTGATGCCGAAACTGCTGAAGACCTTCCCGCAATTGCAGGGGGTAAAAATTGATTACCGCTGGACCGGTAATTTCCTGTTAACGCTGTCGCGCATGCCGCAGTTCGGCCGTCTTGATACCAACATTTACTATATGCAGGGCTACAGCGGCCACGGCGTGACTTGTACCCACCTGGCAGGACGGCTGATTTCGGAACTGCTGCGCGGGGATGCCGAGCGTTTTGACGCGTTCGCCAAACTGCCGCATTACCCGTTCCCGGGAGGCCGCAGCCTGCGCATTCCGTTTACCGCCATGGGCGCGGCCTATTACAGCTTACGCGATCGCCTTGGGGTTTAAGTTCTTCCGCGATAAACCCGACGCACAGGGCGGTCCCCCCTGTGCGTTTTTTATTGCCGAAAAGCGAAAAACAGATAACAGGCACGAAAATATCGCAATAGGACATAACCACACACTTTGCATTGTTTCTCCCCGCTAATCGGATAGGCTTTTTTAGATTATCGCTGGCGGCGTGCGCCAGAACTCAACGGGGGAAGAAACGCGTGTTATGAATACGAATAACGAGGAGACCTTTTATCAGGCGATGCGCCGCAAGGGCGTGAGCAGACGCAGTTTTCTTAAATATTGTAGCCTCGCGGCAACATCGCTAGGGTTGGGGGCTGGAATGACGCCCAGAATCGCCTGGGCGCTGGAAAACAAACCCCGGATCCCGGTCGTCTGGATCCACGGTCTGGAATGCACCTGCTGTACCGAATCATTTATCCGCTCCTCTCACCCACTCGCCAAAGACGTCATCCTCTCTCTGATTTCCCTTGATTACGACGACACTCTGATGGCCGCCGCCGGAACACAGGCCGAAGAGGTCTTTGAAGACATTCTAAGCCGCTACCACGGCCGATACATTCTGGCCGTCGAAGGTAATCCTCCGCTGGGAGAACAAGGGATGTTCTGCATTAGCGGCGGGCGACCGTTTATTGAAAAGCTTAAAAGAGCCGCCGCCGGTGCCAGCGCGATTATCGCCTGGGGCACCTGCGCATCCTGGGGCTGCGTGCAGGCTGCCCGGCCTAACCCAACTCAGGCAACACCGATCGATAAAGTGATTACCGATAAGCCGATCGTGAAAGTGCCCGGTTGCCCGCCGATTCCAGACGTCATGAGCGCCATCATTACCTACATGGTGACCTTTGGAAGGCTGCCGGAACTCGATCGTCTGGGGCGTCCGCTGATGTTTTATGGTCAGCGTATTCATGACAAATGCTACCGCCGCGCCCACTTTGACGCCGGGGAGTTCGTTGAAAGTTGGGACGATGACGCTGCCCGCAAAGGCTATTGCCTGTACAAAATGGGCTGCAAGGGGCCAACCACCTATAACGCCTGTTCCACCACCCGCTGGAATGGTGGCGTTTCCTTCCCCATCCAGTCCGGCCACGGTTGTCTGGGATGTTCGGAGAACGGCTTCTGGGATCGCGGTTCGTTCTACAGCCGCGTGGTCGATATTCCACAGATGGGAACGCATTCTACCGCTGACACCGTGGGCCTCACCGCGCTCGGCGTAGTGGCGGCTGGCGTCGGCGTCCACGCAGTCGCCAGCGCCGTCAATCAACATAACCGCCACAAACAGCAGTTAACAGAAGCCGAACAACCGCAGCCGGACAAAGAGGATAACCAGGCATGAGCAACTCGTATCAAACCCAGGGATATACGTTAAACAATGCGGGTCGCCGCCTGGTTGTGGACCCCATAACCCGCATTGAAGGCCATATGCGTTGTGAAGTGAACATTGATGAACAGAACATCATCACCAACGCGGTTTCCTGCGGCACTATGTTCCGCGGACTGGAGATCATTCTGCAGGGGCGCGACCCGCGCGATGCCTGGGCATTTGTCGAACGTATTTGCGGAGTATGCACCGGCGTACATGCCCTGGCATCGGTGTATGCCATTGAAGATGCCATTGGCATCAAGGTGCCCGACAACGCCAACATCATTCGCAATATTATGCTGGCGACGCTGTGGTGCCACGACCATCTGGTGCACTTTTACCAGTTAGCCGGAATGGATTGGATTGACGTGCTGAATGCCCTGAAAGCAGACCCGCGCGCCACATCACAGCTGGCGCAAAGCCTTTCTGCCTGGCCGAAGTCCTCCCCTGGCTACTTTTTTGACGTCCAAAATCGCCTGAAGAAATTTGTCGACGGCGGTCAACTGGGGATTTTCCGCAACGGTTATTGGGGTCATCCGCAGTACAAACTGTCGCCTGAGGCTAACCTGATGGGCTTTGCCCATTATCTGGAAGCACTCGATTTTCAGCGCGAGATCATCAAAATCCATACGGTGTTTGGCGGTAAGAACCCGCATCCTAACTGGATTGTCGGCGGTATGCCGTGCGCGATTAATATCGATCAGCGCGGCGCGGTTGGCGCAGTCGATATGGAACGCCTGAACCTGGTGCAGTCGATCATCACCCGCACCGCTGATTTCATCAACAACGTCATGGTGCCTGACGCGCTGGCTATCGGTCAGTTCAATAAGTCCTGGAGCCAGATTGGCACCGGGCTTTCTGATAAGTGCGTCTTGAGCTACGGCGCATTCCCGGATATCGCCAATGACTTCAGCGCGAAGAGCCTGTTGATGCCAGGCGGCGCGGTGATTAACGGTAATTTTAAAAACGTGCTGCCAGTGGATCTGGCCGATCAGCAACAAATTCAGGAGTTTGTCGATCATGCCTGGTACCGTTATCCGGACGATCAATTAGGTCGTCACCCGTTCGAAGGGATTACTGAACCCTGGTATAACCCGGGCGATGTCAAAGGCAGCGATATTGATATCAAACAGCTCAACGAACAGGAACGCTATTCGTGGATTAAAGCCCCGCGCTGGCGCGGACACGCCATGGAAGTTGGACCACTGGCGCGCACGCTGATTGCCTATCACAAAGGGGATGCCGCCACGATTGAATCCGTCGATCGCATGATGTCTGCCCTCAAGCTGCCGCTTTCGGGTATGCAGTCGACGCTGGGGCGTATTCTGTGCCGCGCGCACGAAGCCCAGTGGGCCGTGAGCAAACTGCAATATTTCTTCGACAAGCTAATGACCAACCTGAAAAACGGCAATCTGGCGACCGCAAACACCGAAAAATGGGAGCCTGAAAGCTGGCCGCAGCAGTGTCGCGGGATCGGCTTTACCGAAGCACCGCGCGGCGCGTTAGGTCACTGGGCATCGATTCGCGACGGGAAAATCGATCTCTATCAGTGTGTGGTGCCGACCACCTGGAATGCCAGCCCGCGCGATCCGAAGGGACAAATTGGCGCTTACGAGGCGGCGCTGATGGGCACCCAAATGGCGATACCGGATCAACCACTGGAGATCCTGCGCACCTTGCACAGCTTCGACCCCTGCCTGGCATGTTCAACCCACGTACTCGGCGACGACGGCAGCGAACTTATCGCCGTCCAGGTTCGCTAAGCGTTAAGGAACGGAACGATGACTGGAAAAACATCCCCACGCGTCGGGGAGGCGCGTGATACCGCTATCAGCCACTATGTGTTTGAAGCGCCTGTACGCTTGTGGCACTGGCTGACGGTGGGCTGCATGTTGGTGTTGATGGTGACCGGATACTTCATTGGTCGACCGCTGCCGTCGGTCAGCGGTGAGGCCACTTATCTGTTCTATATGGGCGACATCCGGCTGATACATTTCTCCGCCGCCATGGTATTCACGGTGATCCTGCTGATGCGCATTTACTGGGCCTTTGTCGGTAACCGCTATTCACGCGAGTTGTTTATCGTGCCGGTCTGGCGGCGCAGCTGGTGGCGAGGCGCGTTTTCGGTGGTGCGCTGGTATCTGTTTCTGGAAAAAAAACCGGGAGATGATATCGGTCATAACCCCATCGCGCAGGCGGCGATGTTCGGTTATTTCCTGCTTTCCGTTTTTATGATCCTGACCGGTTTTGCCTTATACAGCGAACATAGCCAATACGCCATTTTTACCCCTTTCCGCTATGTGACGGAGTTTTTCTACTGGACCGGTGGGAACTCTCTCGATATCCACAGCTGGCATCGGTTGGGGATGTGGTTCATCGCCGCCTTCATCGTAGGCCATGTGTATATGGCGATTCGTGAGGACATCATGTCTGACGATACCGTCATCTCCACCATGGTCAATGGCTACCGTAGCCACAAATTTCCCAAAGGTCAGCACGACAAGGAGGCGTCATGAGCGAACCACACGTCATCGTGATGGGTCTAGGCAACCTGCTGTGGGCAGATGAAGGCTTTGGCATTCGCGTCGCCGAACGCCTGTACGCCCATTATCACTGGCCGGAATACGTTGAGATCGTCGACGGCGGCACGCAGGGGCTGAATCTGCTGGGCTACGTTGAGCAGGCCAGTCATCTGCTGTTGCTGGACGCCATCGACTACGGTCTCGCGCCGGGCACCCTGCAAACCTACGCCGGTGAAAAAGTCCCCAGTTACCTCAGCGCCAAAAAAATGAGTCTGCATCAGAACAGTTTCTCCGAAGTGCTGGCGCTGGCGGACATTCGCGGCCATCTGCCCCCGCACATCGCCCTTGTAGGACTTCAACCGGTACAGCTGGACGACTATGGCGGCAGCTTGACCGACATCGCGCGTGCTCAGCTTCCGGCGGCGGAGCAGGCCGCACTTACGCAACTGGCTGCGTGGGGGATTGTGCCACAGACCAACGATGAAACGCGTTGCCTGAACTATGAATGCCTGTCGATGGAAAACTATGAAGGCGTGCATATTCGCCAGTATCGCGTAACGCTGGAGAGATAAGCAACATGTTGAATGACAACCCTTTTCCTGCTCTATGGCAACGTATGCTGGCACGAGGCTGGCAGCCGCTAACCGCGCCCGAACTGGATGACTGGATAACCCACGTTCGCGACGGTGTGGTGTTACTCAGTAGCGATCCCCGCCGTACACCGGAAGTCAGCGATAATCCGGTGATGATTGCCGAGTTGCTCCGCGAGTTTCCCCAGTTTGACTGGCACATCGCCATGGCGGATCTCGAGCATAGCGAGGCGATTGGCGATCGTTTTGGCGTATTCCGCTTCCCGGCCACACTAGTGTTTATCCACGGCGAACTGAGCGGCATTCTCAGCGGCATCCACCCGTGGGCCGACCTGCTCAACCTGATGCGCCCCTTAGTTGAACCACGCACGCCGCCGGAGTCTGAACGATGAGCGACACTTTTTTTCATCTGCTGGGGCCGGGAACGCAGCCGGACGATGACAGCTTCAGCATGAATCCTTTGCCCCTCACCTGCCAGGTCAACAGCGACCCCAGCATGGCATCACTGGAAAACTGTCCGCACAGTCCGGCGGTGATGACATTGTTAGCCGATGTGCGCCAGCAGCTCAGGAGGCGCACTCCCGCCAAACAAGACGTGCTGGGATGGGATTTATCCGCGCTCAACGCAGACGATCTCACGTTTTTGAATACGCTGCTCGGCGAAGGCGAAGTTTCAATACGCATCCAGCATGCTGACGGTAGAGCGAGCGAGATCCAGGAGTCGATTTTCTGCGGTATCTGGCGGGTGCGTTGTCAGAATGACAACGGGCAGTGGGAGGAGCATCTGGAAGCAGGCAGTGCGCCGCGGGCGCTGTGGCTGGCAGCAACGTTCAATACACTGCCGGACGACAGCCTGTTGCCCCCGCCAGTGGACGGGCTAATGAATGGCCTGACGCTGGCTCAGGAACTGCTGGCGCACGTGCGCGATCCGGCCTTGCAACCCCATAGTATTAACCTCACCCAACTGCCGATTAGCGATGCGGATCGCCTGTTTCTTGCTCGATTATGTGGCGAAGGGCGCATCCAGATCCGCACCATCGGCTACGGCGAGAGCCAGATCGATTCCACGGCGCTGCGCCATGTCTGGCATGTGCGCTGTCTGGATACCCTGAAAGGGCTTCTGCTCGAAAGTTATGAGATCTGTCCATTACCGGAACTGGTGCAGGCTGCGCCGGAAGATCTTCGCAACTCGCTCCAGCGTCTGGATGAAGTCTGCGGCTGGCTGGCATCCGGTCCACCGGCCTGACCCTCTCTCCCGGCCCGCATGCTTTTATGCTGCGGGTCTGGCGTTTTCTTCCTTATCTATTCACTCTCTAATGCCTGATGGAGTTCGCATGTGGGACGTCATTGACTTATCGCGTTGGCAGTTTGCGCTGACCGCGCTGTACCATTTTCTGTTTGTTCCCCTGACGCTGGGGCTAATTTTTATGCTGGCCATCATGGAAACCATTTATGTGGTGACGGGCAAAACAGTCTACCGCGACATGACGCGTTTCTGGGGTAAGTTATTCGGGATTAACTTTGCGCTCGGCGTGGCAACCGGCCTGACCATGGAGTTTCAGTTCGGTACTAACTGGTCGCTCTATTCTAACTATGTGGGCGATATTTTTGGCGCGCCTCTGGCAATGGAAGCCCTGCTGGCCTTCTTCCTCGAATCCACGTTTGTTGGTCTGTTCTTCTTCGGCTGGCAGCGCTTAACCAAATACCAACACCTGATGGTCACCTGGCTGGTCGCGTTTGGTTCCAATATCTCGGCCCTGTGGATCCTCAACGCCAACGGCTGGATGCAATATCCAACCGGCGCTCACTTTAATATTGATACCCTGCGTATGGAGATGAGCAGCTTTAGCGAGCTGGTCTTTAACCCCATCAGCCAGGTGAAATTTGTGCATACCGTGATGTCCGGTTATGTCACCGGCGCCATGTTTGTGATGTCCATCAGCGCCTGGTATTTGCTGCGCGGTCGCAATCGCGAGTTCGCCCGGCGTTCCTTCGCGGTGGGTTCCGTTTTTGGCACGCTGGCTATCCTCGGCACTCTACAACTGGGTGATAGCTCAGCCTATGAGGTTGCCCAACGCCAGCCGGTAAAACTGGCGGCAATGGAAGGCGAATGGCAAACCGAACCGGCACCCGCGCCCTTTCATGTCATCGCCTGGCCGCAGCAGGAGCAAGAACGTAACGCCTTTGCTGTGAAGATACCGGCTCTGCTGGGCATCCTGGCCACGCACTCTTTAGACACGCCGGTTCCGGGGCTGAAAAATCTGATGGAGGATGCTCTCCCCCGCCTGCAACGAGGTCGGGAAGCGTGGCTGCTGATGCAGGAAATCGCCAAAGGTAACCGCACGCCTCAGGTGCTGAACGCTTTTCACGCTGTGGAGAAAGATCTGGGTTACGGCATCCTGCTGGCGAACTACGCGCCTGATATGAACCATGTCACTCCGGAGCAATATCAGGCCGCGCAACGCGGTGCGATCCCGCAAGTAGCACCGGTATTCTGGAGTTTTCGCATCATGATTGCATGCGGTTCACTTCTGCTGCTGGTGATGGCGATTGCGCTGATACAGACCTTACGCTGGCGTATCGACCAGCATCGCTGGGTACTGCACATGACGCTGTGGAGCTTGCCGCTACCGTGGATTGCCATTGAAGCGGGCTGGTTTATGACGGAGTTTGGCCGCCAGCCGTGGGCGATTCAGGATATTTTGCCGACCTGGTACGCCCACTCCGCGTTAAGCGCAGGCCAACTGGCCTTCTCCATGGGGCTAATTCTCACGCTTTACACCTTGTTTTTAATTGCCGAAGTCTACCTGATGCAGAAATACGCGCGCCTTGGCCCGGATGCAATGCATAACCAACAACCAACGCAACAACAGGGATAAAGGAGATAATCATGTTGGATTATGAAACGTTGCGGCTCATCTGGTGGCTGCTGATTGGCATCATCCTGGTGGCATTTATGGTCACCGACGGGTTTGATATGGGGGTTGGCTGCCTGTTGCCGCTGATCGCGCGTAACGATGATGAGCGTCGGGTACTAATCAATAGCGTCGGAGCGCACTGGGAAGGTAACCAGGTGTGGCTCATTCTGGCGGGCGGTGCATTATTCGCGGCCTGGCCGCGGGTCTATGCCGCGGCATTTTCAGGGTTTTATGTGGCGATGATTCTGGTGCTGTGCGCCCTTTTCTTTCGCCCGTTGGCCTTTGATTATCGTGGAAAAATAGCCAATGCACGCTGGCGCGCCATGTGGGATACCGGGTTGGTGATTGGCAGTCTGGTCCCTCCAGTTATCTTCGGCGTCGCGTTCGGTAACTTGTTTTTGGGCGTGCCTTTTATCTTCACACCACAGCTTCATGTGCAATACCTGGGCACCTTCTGGCAGTTACTCTCACCCTTTGCCCTGCTGTGCGGCGCATTAAGCCTGATGCTGGTTATTCTGCAAGGGGGCGTGTGGCTCCAGTTGAAGACCGACGGCATTCTTCACCAACGTGCGCTGTCTGCTACCCGCCGCAGCGCGATGCTGGTCGTGCTCTGCTTTCTGTTAGCCGGTTACTGGCTATGGACGGGTATCGATGGCTATGTGTTGCTAAGCCAGGATCCTAATGGTCCTTCCAACCCGTTATTAAAAGCAGTAACTACCTCGCCGGGCGCGTGGATGGCGCACTTTTATCAGTCACCACTGCTGTTAATTATTCCGCTGCTTGGCATGATTTTCCCGATGCTCGCGATCTATGCCTGCGGACAGCGTCGGGCCGTATGGGGATTTTTGTTTGCTTCACTGGGCCAGGCCTGCGTGATCTTCACCGCTGGAATCACCCTGTTTCCGTTTGTGATGCCTTCAAGCGCGTATCCGCTCTCCAGCCTGACGGTGTGGGACAGCACCTCCAGCCAGATGACACTCAGTATCATGCTGGTTATTGTGCTGATTTTTCTACCGATCGTTCTGCTTTATACCGTGTGGAGTTATTACAAAATGCTCGGGCGCATCAATGTAGAAACGATCCGCCGCCACAACCACGAACTTTATTAAGGAGGACTGTACGATGTGGTATCTGTTTTGGTTTGTCGGCATTCTGCTGATGTGCGGACTCTCCACGCTGGCGCTGGTCTGGCTTGAGTCGCGGCAGAGATAATTCTACACGGGCGCTACGCTTTCTGGCTCCCCGGTTTATTCGGGGAGCTTTTTTATCCCCTTTCCATCAGCTCGCCAAGACGCCTAATCTGCCGTCCCTGATTATCGAAATTACGCTCATCGAGCCACATATCGTAGGCCGGTCGAAGTGACGGGTACTCACCGTCAATGATTGAGTACCATGCGGTATCTCGATTACGCCCCCGCGTGACGACAGCCTGACGAAATATGCCTTCAAAACTGAAGCCAAAGCGCTCCGCCGCCTCACGGGAAGGAGCATTGAGAGCATCGCATTTCCATTCAAAACGGCGATAGCCCAGATCCTCAAAAACGTACTTTAAAAGCAATGAGATGACTTCTGTTGAGATTCGCGAACGTTTCATGCGTACGGAGTAGGAAACATGGCCAACCTCGATCACGCCATTTGAGGGATCAATCCGCATCAGTGCAAACGTACCAACAGGTTTCATACTGGTTAAATCGATCACAGCAAAATGCATCGGATCGGTCTGTTCTTCCATCTTTTTTACATAATCCAGGAAGGTATCGAAGGTCTCAAAAGGCCCGACCGCGAGATATGTCCAGTCACGACAATCGCTTGCTTCGCTGTACGCTTCATACAACTCTTTTGCATGGCGTTCGGCGTTAATACGTTCAAGCTTACAATAGCGACCTGTAATTTGCTGAGCCTGTGGAAAGGGTGCGCCTTTCCAGTCAGACAAAGTCATACCAACGGGTTGATGAAATTGATTAAAGATGCCCGACATATCCATACCTCTTACAAAACAGGGCTAAACCAGCGCAGAGTATGATCAAACTGGACAGTCCAAAAGAACCACAATGCGTGTTTTTAACAGATCCACACTATTTAATAGTACAAAAAACAGGCGCAACATTTTTACACGTAGCAAAAGAAACGTATTTACTGCATTAATGCTAAGAGCTGAATAAATTATAAGTTAAATAACCTGAGCCAGACGGCGAATCCCATCAACAATTGCCTCTACCGGATGATTTGCAAAACCAATCAAAATCCCCTGTCGTGAGACATCGCTCTGGTAATAACGACTTAGCGATAGTATTCCCATCCCTAGTAATCTGGCTTTCTCTTCAACTTCACTCCCAGTCATCCCATTTTGCAACCAACATACGATATGAACGCCTGAGTCTGAAGGTTGAATAATCATTTTATCAGCAAGATAGTATTGAATAGCATTGACCAACGCAGTTCTTCTTTCATAGCATGCTTTGCGAATTCGACGCACATGACTGGCATAGTGCCCCTCCTCAATAAAATTTGCCATCACTGCTTGTTCAAGATAACTGGTACCGAGATCGGAATAATATTTGGTCACCATAATCTGTTCTTGTAAACCCGGCGGAACAACTAAAAAACCTAAACGGAATTCCGGGTACATCATTTTAGAAAATGTTCCGGCATAGATTACGCGTTGATTCTGATCTAATCCTTGCAGAGCTTGTAAAGAACGGTCGGCATAACGGAACTCACTATTATAATCATCTTCAAATATCCATGCCTGATTCGACTTCGCCCATTCCAGCAACTCAAAACGCCGGGATAAACTCAACGTTCCACTTAATGGATATTGATCCGACGGGACGACATAGGCCAGCTTAGCGTCAGGAAAATGATCAATACCATAGCGGACGTTCATTCCTTCGCTATCTACCGGTACCGGCCTCACCATAGCACCAACAGACATGAAGGTTCCGCGGGCGCCTTTGTAACCAGGGTCGTCCAGCCAAACATCATTTCCTGCCGACAGCAATGCTCGTGCAGTAATGTTCAATGCCTGCTGAATACCATTTACGATGATTATTTGATCTTCGTTACAGTTCACTCCACGCGTTGTTTTAATGTAGCGGCAAACCGCTTTTCTCAAAGGAAGGTACCCGCAAGGATGAGTGTGGGCTCCCAGTTGATGCCGGGATTGTCTCCAGACTCGTTGCAGTAGCTTTCCCCATAACCCATGCGGGAAGAGATCCGTACACCCGACACCAACCGCAAATAGACGGTTCATGCCGCGCCCTTCATACTCATTTGACCATAAATCGCGAGCAGGATTATTTCGGCTGTGAACCTGCTCATCAGGCGATACGACGTCCACCAACGCCATCTCTGGATAGCTATTGCTGATACTCCGATCCGGAATATGATGTGAGACATACGTTCCAGACCCTTTACGAGTCAGGATATACCCTTCATCTAATAGCCGGTCATAACCGGCGATCGCTGAGTTTCGTGAAATTGACATCATTTCGGACAACGCCCTGGTTGACGGCATTTTTGTTCCTGGCGGCAATCGCCCTTCGAGGATGTGATCGCGGAGGATGTGGTAAACCTGCTCCTTAACCGCACCTTTTCCTAAAACAAATCCTTGAAATAAAGGCGCATTGTTTTTCTTCATTGTATTAACCTTTATACTAAAGTGGATCCTATCAATATATCGAAAGTGTCTCTTTACGAGATTTTATAAAATTCTTAGTATCATCATACTAACACATTACTCGTATAAAATATCAGGATATATATGATTAACATGAATGCCGTTACTATTGAAAGTGCAGAACAAAAAGACTACGCCAGCTGGCTTCCTTTATGGATAAACTATCAAACATTTTACCGCACTATAATTTCAGATGAAGTAACAAAATTAACGTGGGAGCGTTTCTTTACCCCGAGCGAACCTGTTTATTGTGCTGTTGCAAAATATGATGGGAAAATAGTGGGGCTGGTTCATTATCTCTTTCACCGCTCAACCTGGGCAGAATCAAACTATTGCTATCTCGAAGATTTATTTGTTAGCGAAGATGTACGCGGCCAACACATCGGTAAACAACTTATCGAATATGTCCAACAACAAGCCAAAAAACATCACGCGTCAAGATTATACTGGCATACGCATGAAACCAATCTCCGTGGGCAACGTCTGTATGACTGGGTGGCCAAAAAGAGCGGGATGATCGAATATCGTATGTAAGTATAATAATACTCAGGATAGTATTGAATAATTAAATACTAAAAATAAGCCTCTGAGTAGATATACTCAGAGGATGTATCGGTGACAAATCCTCCCAACCTGAATAAGATAAGGAAAAAAACCAGCGATAAGCAAATTCTTAAGTATTAAAAAGGTAAAGAGCCAGCATGGCAACGATAAAAGATGTTGCAGAGTCAGCGGGAGTGTCCACCGCAACAGTTTCACGTGTTATTAATCAAACCGCATGGGTTGAACCCGTGACGCGTGAGCGTGTTGAAAAAGCCATGCGCGAACTGAACTATCATCGCAATGCTGCCGCTATTGCATTAGCGAAACGCAGCGGTGACATGCTCGGGTTATTGACCGGCAATCTTGCCGATCCCTTTTTTGCCAGGCTTGCACGAGGCGTGGAAGAAGTATCACGCCAGCAGCAATTTCGGCTGATGGTATGCAGCGGCGGTCACGATGAAGGAATGGAGAAATCAGGACTCGATTTCCTGATAAACCAGGGCTGCGAAGCTATTGTGGTCCATGCCAGTAGACTGTCTGAAAAGGAACTGTTGCGATATGCCGCTCATTTTCCTGCCATGGTGGTCATAAATCGCTATATTGCCGGGATGGCCAATCGCTGCGTGTGGCTGGAAAATAGTCAAGCAGCTAAAACAGCCACGCTACATCTCCTGGAGCAAGGACACCGTTGTATTGCCTGCGTGACAAGTGACTTACCGATTATCGATCGCCGTGAGCGGCTGGAAGGTTATCGCCAGGCGCTGGCTGAATATGGTATTACGCCAGATAAAAATTGGGTGATTAGCGTACCCTTTAATGAAGAAGGTGGCGAACGCGCTGCACATCAGCTGCTTAATTGCGGCATTCCTTTCACCGCAGCGGTGACGTTTAATGATGTGATGGCCGCCGGGATTATGCGCATCCTCCATCAGCAGGGAATTACACTTCCGCAACAGCTTTCGATTGTTGGATTTGATGATGTGGTGATGGCCCGCTATCTCTACCCAGCACTCACAACAATGCATTATCCCGTTGAGCGCATGGCTCGCTGCGCTTCGCAGCTGGCGATACAGCTTTTTAAGGGCGCAACTTAGCGTCCCAGCGTGAATAGTTTCACTGCAGAGCTGGTGATCCGCGATTCTGTTCTTCCCCCCTCTCTCTGAAATCAATGCGTAAATCGTCAAGCCCCTGAGTTGTGATTAACTTCAAATTTAGCGCCCTCATGTAATCGCTTACATGAGGGCCAATGAACGATCACAGTCAGACAAAAGAGTGTTCTCTACTCTTGAGCGACCTTACAGACTGGAGATTCATGAATGAATGCCTCTCAAAATCAGAAAAAAGCACTCTCATTTGGACTGGCAGTGATCCCTATTTTAGCCATGCTACTGCTGTTAATGATTGGCTACGGCATCATGGGGCTACGTATTGAACCTTTATTGCTTTGTTCTGCTGCAGTCGCCGCGGGCATGGCCTGGTGGCAAGGGTATTGCTGGGAAGACATCATTAATTCGGTGGTGGATAAACTCGCCAAAGCAATGCCGGTTATCATGATTCTTATCTGTGTTGGCGGCCTGATTGGTACATGGATGTTCAGCGGCACCATCCCTTACATGGTGTACTGGGGGCTTAAACTCATCAGCCCCGAATACATTCTCATCGCTGCGTTCTTTTTGACCAGCGTCGTATCGGTGTGTACCGGAACCTCCTGGGGTTCCGCCGGAACGGTTGGCGTAGCGCTGATGGGGGTTGCCGCCGGACTGGATGTCTCATTGGCAGCAGCGGCAGGTGCCGTTGTTTCTGGCGCTTACTTCGGTGACAAGATATCGCCGCTGTCAGACTCCACCAACTTTGCGGCTATTGTCGCAGATACCACCCTTTTCGAGCATATCCAGCACTTATTGTGGACCACTATTCCCAGCTTTCTGCTTGCTGCCGTGGTTTATCTTATTGCGGGCCACAGCAATATGCTCGGCGAGGTCGCCACGCCGCAACGGGTTACCGATATTGTCAACGCTCTGGAGTCGCTATACCACTTCAATATCATTCTGATTTTGCCACCGGTTATTGTGTTGTGGGGCGCGGTTCGTAAAAAGCCGGTCATTCCTTTAATGCTGAGCGCATGCGTATTAGCCCTGATTCTGGGCGTTGTCATGCAAGGACTCAGCATCAAGCAGGGGCTGGATGCCTTTATAGATGGGTTCAACATTACTATGTTCCCGCAAGGGAGTGAGGGCATTATTGCTGATGTTCCGCGCCTGCTGAACCGTGGCGGAATGTTCTCAATGATGAGCACTATTCTTCTGGTATTTTGCGCATTTTCTTTTGCCGGTGCCTTAACGTTAACGGGCGCACTCAACATTATCATTAACCGCTTACTGACGGTCATTCACAGCGTCGGTCAGTTAATTGCGGCAACCATTGGTACCACCCTTCTTGTTACCGGAGCGACAAGCGACGGCAAGCTGGCTCTTCTGGTTCCAGCTGAATTATTTAAAGACGCATACCGCCGCATGGGACTGGATACCAAAAATCTGTCCCGCACAATTGAAGACGCTGGCACCGTCATTGAGCCGTTGTTGCCATGGACCGCCGCCGGAGTTTATATGGCCACAACATTAGGAGTGAGCACACTGGATTTATTGCCATGGGCGATTCAGTGCTATGCCGCAATCTTCTTCGCCTTGATTTACGGCTTCACGGGAATCGGTATTGCGAAGGCGCCATCAGTGACAGAAACAGAAAAAAATATTACGGCAACAGAATAGGGAGAGCATGTAATGGATTTTAATAAGATTATCGATCGCCACGATACCGCCTCGCTGAAATGGGACTTTATGGCGCGATATTTCGGCGAGGATACACATCAACTGTTGCCAATGTGGGTGTCTGATTTTGACTTTACTTGCCCGCCCGCTGTTCAGGAGGCTTTAACTCACCGCGTCGGGCACGGTATTTTTGGTTACAGCGAACGGCCACAAAGCTACTTTGATTCATTAATCTCATGGCTCTCAACCCGGCATCAGCTGGAAATCAAGCAAGAATGGATCTGCAGTATTGAAGGTGTTGTTCCGGGATTATCGCTACTCGTACAAATGCTGAGCCAACCCGGTGAAGGCGTAGTCGTTCAGGGGCCTTATTATGGCTCATTCGCTAAAATTATCTCTTTGAACGGCAGACAGTTGCTGGAAAATCCGTTGTATGAGGACCCGGCTACCGGTTATCAAATGGATTTTGCTCACCTGGAAATGTTATTCCGGACTGAACGTCCACCGTTGATGATTTTATGTAATCCGCATAATCCAACCGGCCGTTGTTGGTCTGTACAGGAGCTGGAACAGCTACTTACGCTGTGCGAAACCTATGATGTGACGTTGCTGTCTGATGAAATATGGGCAGATTTATTGCTTCCTGGAGAACAATTTACTTCAGTTCTGCATCTGGGAGAACGCTGGCATTCGCGTGTAATTTCAGCCACTTCAGCCAGTAAAACGTTTGGTTTGTCGACATTGCGTATTGCTAATTTTCTGATACCGGCACCGGCATTGCGTGAACACTTTTTACACCGTCTGGATGCACATGGGCTGGATGTATTCAATGCGCTATCCGTCGAAGCGAGTACGGCAGCATGGCAACATGGTGCACCATGGTTAGACGAGTTACTTGGCTATCTGGCTGAAAATCGACGCTGGTTTATTCAACAAATTGATGAACATCTCCCGTGGGCTCGGGTTGTTCCTTCCCAGGCAACTTATCTACTGTGGATAGATTGCAAAGCGCTTGGACTGGATGATGAGCAGCTCAAATGGGTAATGCTTGATGTTACCGGTATTGCGCCTTCAATGGGAAATAGCTTTGGTCCTGCTGGAAAAGGTTTTATCCGCCTGAACATGGGATGTCCACGCGCCTACCTCGAAAAAGCGGTAGAGGGGTTGAAGCGTATTGCATTTACATCTTGCTAAATCTGCTCAGTAAACGAATCGGCCCTGGCGCAGGGCCGCTCGATATTATCAGCCATTTTAATGAAAAACCAAGTGATATAGTACCAGTTAGCCACCAACAGACAGGGGCGTCTAAGCGCGTTTTTGCTATTACAAGCTAAAACGAGGATTCAGGCACTATTATTTTCATTCACTATCTTCTTGTTTCATTTTTATTAAAAAATGCAACACATTAGGATTATTATCCACAATATTTGTGAATTTTCTCAATAACCTTGAAGCATCTTTTTTTCGATTGTGATTAACATACCAGGTATGGCATACACCGTATAACAATGCGCTTTTTAACTCAATGAATTCATCATCCATGCCAGGATGTTGATAAAGAAAATTATCCGTATAATCTTCTATTTCTTTAATTTCATGAATTTGTTTAACTGGTATATCAAGCAGTGAATTACTGGTTTTGATCATTTCTAACATTGAATAAAAAATCGTAGGCAATTGGTTTTGAAGAAAAACCTGATTTTTAAAGTCATCAATGATCTTTTCTTTTTCCTTAGTATCTTCGATAAAAGATGTCAACTGCGCCAGGTGGCTCAATAAAGTCACATCATTTTCAGCGTCATTAGTTAGTTTCCATTTATCATAACTATTTTTGACATAAGCGCGTTGAAAACTCTCCTTATCTGGATAAGGATAATAAGGATGAAAGCTGAGTGCCTGCACTAAAAACCCAGCAGCGACGTCATCAGATAGTTCTGCACTATAAACATCTACGAAAGAAGCTGTCAGACCAGCCATCAAAAAGTTGAGCTCATCGTCTATAAAAGGATATCTCCCTTTTAAATCAATGACCTCACTCCTTATCTTAACGACCAGGTTAGCCATACCAATAGCGTCCATTTCATCTTTTCGGGCACTTAGTGTACGGGCATTTATATCAATGAAGAGGATCTTAGCTATTATCTCTCGCTTTTGAGCATCAGTTAACTGTGATTGCGAAATAATTTTATCAAAAATCTGATTAAACCATCTACTCTCTAAATTAATGCTATGCGCATTGGGTGATAACAACTTCCCGTTCAAACCATAGTGGATTTTCTCTATTTTATTATCACGTGTAAACCCTACCAACGTTACGACTGAGCGAGAATTCGCTTCAGCCAAATTAATTATTTGCTGTTTAGAACGATGAGTCAAAAACAATGTCGGAAATTGCCAGTTCTCAACCGCAAACGGGGGCACAAATTGGAATGAAGGATTCTCTTTAGATGTGGCCCTTTTCCACGTCTCCTCCATCTGGTGAGTGATGTCATAAGCATTTTCATCTGTATTACTACTGTTCCACCCCCCATCTTTTTCATTATAGAAGCCAGAAATGCTTATCTGTGCAAATTCAGGGTATGGTTGGTAGAAAATCGCACAACCCATTGCAAAAAACAACACAAGCAATGAGAAACAACTCGACTTGTTGGGATAACGTCTTTTTTTTCGATGATAAATTAATGTAGTTATTAGAATGACAACAGAACCACATATGAAAGGAATCTTCCATTCATTCAGAAAAAACAAAAAAGAGGAAAATTTAAAAAAAATCAGTGCTGGCAATCCCAAAAAGGTGAGAATATTTCCGGAAAAAGTAGCAACGTCCTGGAATTTCATGAGAGGCCTATCTTCTGGTAGATATTGAAGATAGATTAAAAAATACAGCGCAAGATGACAAGGATTTCTGCCAAGAAGTTTATGTTAGTCGATTGTTTTTTCTAGGTAAATGTTCTTATTCATGTAAAATCACCCCATCCCTAAGTAAAATTGTGGTTTTCATGTAATTCGGAGCTAAAACCTCCGCTCACAGAATGGCGAGGACCTGCGATTGCACGTCTTACAAAACTCCCACGTTGCATTGTTCAACTCATTGAAACAAATATATTGATCATCAGTTGCCTCAATTTTGTCACATCCGCAACGCGCAAAATGCACATTAGTGCTGAACAAAGCAAAACACTGCAATAGTAACTTGATGATTTTACGAGAAAAGGTGGTGCCGATAATAGGAGTCGAACCTACGACCTTCGCATTACGAATGCGATGTTATTATATTTTCACCCCTTTAAAAACCTACTATTAAAACAAGCAATTCATTATAAAACATTGTGTTATGAAAAACACCTGTTGATAAAAATTGACACGCGTTGATGTTTATTCCCCCATTTTACTTACACTAGCCGTTACATTATGGTGATGTAACATTTCTCATCTGGAGCCCCAAAATGGCACTTCCAAGACAAAAACTCACCTTCGAGCGCATTCGAAAATTTGCTTTATCTGAAGGAAAAACCCTGGCATTTCTTTGGGATGCGGACGTAACTTCCCTGGCATGTAGGGCAACTCGCGGAACAAAAGCTTTTGTGTTCCAAAGCGTATATGCGGGAAAAACCCTTCGCATGACCATTGGCAACATTAACGATTGGAGAATTGATGATGCCAGGGCCGAAGCCAGGCGGCTGCAAACATTAATCGATACAGGGATAGATCCGCGTATAGCTAAGGCAGAAAAAATTGCTGAAGCGGAATCACAGCAGGCTGAATCTCGTAAAACGAAGGTAACCTTCACAAGCGCTTGGGAAGATTACCTTGAAGAATTGAGAGCCGGAATCAGCGCAAAAACTAAACGCCCATATTCTACTCGATACATTGCCGATCACATTAACTTGTCCAGCCGTGGAGGCGAAAGTAAAAAAAGAGGCCGGGGCCCAACCTCGGCTGGACCATTGGCTAGCTTACTCGACCTACCGTTATCGGAACTAACACCAGAGAACATTGCCGCATGGCTAAGTACAGAGAGACAAAATCGGCCTACCGTCACTGCTCATGCCTACCGTCTGTTGCGTGCATTTATCAAATGGGCTAATTACCAGAAAAAATATCAGGGAATAATCCATGGCGATATTGCACAAGATCATAACGTGAGAAAAGTGGTTCCAGTATCAGCGAGTAAAGCGGGAGATTGCTTACAAAAAGAACAGTTAAAAATCTGGTTCAGTGCCGTACGTAGCCTCAATAATCCCATTGCATCGGCCTATCTCCAGGTACTTTTGCTCACCGGTGCACGGCGTGAAGAAATTGCGTCACTTCGGTGGTCTGACGTAGATTTCAAATGGTCAAGCATGAGGATTAAAGACAAGATCGAAGGCGAACGTATCATCCCTCTCACTCCTTATGTTTCTGAGCTGTTAAGTGCGCTAGCGCAATTCCCAAATTCTGACGTAAATAAGGAGGGTTGGGTTTTCAGAAGTAACAGTAAAAGTGGCAAAATTATTGAACCGCGTTCAGCACACAACAGAGCGTTAGCTCGAGCTGAGTTACCACATATCAGCCTTCACGGCTTACGCCGTAGTTTTGGCACTCTTGCTGAATGGGTTGAAGTGCCAACAGGTATTGTTGCTCAAATTATGGGACACAAACCAAGTGCACTGGCGGAAAAACACTACCGCCGTCGTCCGTTAGATCTGTTGCGCAAATGGCATGAAAAAATTGAGAGGTGGATCTTACAGCAAGCAAATATTGTAAAAAAATAACCGTTGATATGCGTTGATTTCATTTAATATCAATAGATTACAGAACAACATCCATCGTTGACATAAGTGTATTTTAAGGTTTAAATTCCATCGTCCACTTTTAAATCAGGAGATAAAGCATTATGTCTAATTCTTTGATGAGTTCTGCGCAAACCAGCTCAAAGGCTCGAATAGTACGGGTCGTGGGTAAGATCAAAGTTGTTCCTTCTAGTAAGCAGCGACAAACCTGTGCTGAGTCCATATTTCAGGAAAGACAGGTGAACATCAGGATTCGAGCTGCTCTTGGACACCTCAGTGAAAAAAACTCTTTATACAATAAAAACAATCGACATAAAACTTTGGGCGTTTTTTTTGCACGTATCATCTCGCACAAAAATCAGGCCGAAAACTCGCAAGGTAATGCGTCTAAATCAACTAAAAGTACCTCATCCGGCTCAAGCGAAGGTAGTGATCCTGACCCTGAAGCTTATTCAAGCTTGGCTTTTTTGTTTTCTTTTTGGTCCTTTCTTTCCCTTCTAATTTCATTACTTTTTGTATATGCCTGCATCTCAATCATTGAGGTGGTAGCATGAGCATATATGAGCAATCCAGAACATCTCTATCTGAACTTGTTTCCACAAGTGAGTTAGCACATCTATTAAACCTTAAAGCCCAAACAATTCGAAAATGGCTTTGCCAAGACAAGCTGCCTAATGGTTTACCACGCCCAAAGAAAATTAACAGCCGACATTATTGGTTACGCAAAGACATTGATAGGTTCCTATTAACCTTCTCAGTATATTGTAATTAACAGCAGCATCAAAATCATAACTCCCCAGCTATTCTAAAGAATAGCTGGGTTAATTAACAGAAACAATCCGTCGATAAAAGATACTAAATCACACCGTTTATCACATTTTACATTAACGAAAGTCAAGGATACATATGAAAAAACGCATCACTTTCAGCGCAAACAAAAAATCAACTATTGATGCAATTGACGACTATAGCAATGCAAAAGGATATTCTAGGTCAGAGGTGATATCATTTTTGTTAAACGCCACAGCCCCAGCATTGAATAAAATAACATCGCAATATCATATAGCTCAAACTTTGGAGTCAACATTAGGCTGTATTTTTGAAGAGAAGGCCCCCTCAATCGCACGGGGTGAGCCAAAATTAACTTACGAAGAGTTTTTTTATTCCGTCTGGAACACTCACATTCGACACCGGAACGAGGTTGTCGATCAAGATTTTTATGCGCACAAAATACCTCATGATAAGATGGGTAAGAGCGAAAAAAAATTAATTCATGAAAAGCTCTCATACATTATAAAAAGTTTCAATGTAAAAAAAGCAATTTTTATTTACACAGATCGGCGCGTGAACCACAAACATCTCATTGCAGGAGGGTTATCTAATATCATACTGATAAAGGAAACAGTCTACGATGGTTGTTTTTTTGATTTGAGCAGCATTGTGATTATGCCAATCTTTGAACTTATTACATTTGGAGTTGAAGCAGTATTGAAAAGAAATAAAACTCCCCCTAAACAATCATGCTATTGCTGGATACCAATTTATTACACAAATGATCTAGCGGTAATGGTCCCTGTGATTGCCGAAGGCGATACACCTCAAAAGGCGATGAAAGGAGGAGATGCCATCATTATTAACCCCTTTAACGGTGAAGTAAGCCATACTTTCTGATACCAATGTTAAGCATAACCACTTAGTTGCATACATCTCGACAGTATGGAGTTAGTACCTAATAGCTTGATGAGGGTAAAAGATGCCTACTAACAAAGCAAAATCAAAGAAAATTCTAGGAAGGCCTGAAGGAAGTAAATATTCCCATTTAATTCAGAGTGAGAAGGCTAAGCATTACTCTCAATCCAAGGTGGCAAAGATCTTAGGAATAAGTATTTCCACGGTAAAAAGACACTGGGATAACGGCATCTTTGGGTGATTATAATTGCAGAGTTGCTTTTTAATTATTTTACTGCATGGGTAATGGGTTGATAACAAGTTTTATTGTTGGAAAGGTATTATATAACAGTCATTACTATTAACAGTTAATTAATATAACTAACCACAGACATTCAGCTATGTCTGATCATATTACTATATACGGCTATCCAAAGCCGTAGGGCTAACGACAGGATCGAAACATGGAATTATATCATGGTTCCCATGGTGAGCATGTGCTCGCCTATAAAAAACATATTGAACGAGTCGTCAATGATGCTATCAGTGAATTCCCCAGAACAATGGCGTTACGTGTTGATGTTCATTATCCACCCATTTTAGACAGAGGTGACACTGTTTGCTGTTTTCCTAATCTAGAGCCTGGTGCCATATCCCGTTTCCGTAATGCATTAAATGCCATGTTGGAGGCCAATGAGAGAACCAGAGCAGCTAACGGCAAAAGAATATATCCAAACCGTGTTCGTCATGTTTGGGCACGGGAGTTTTCCGAAGAAGGAAAATGTCACTTTCACCTTGGTCTTTTTTTTAATAAAGATGCTTATTACCATTTAGGTGATTATGAGGCTGAAAGAAATTTAAGGATGATGATTGTAAGAGCATGGTATAGCGCACTGGGATTGGAACTGGATGATTATCCGGGATTGGTTCACTACCCTGAAAATTGTCGTTATATTTTAGACGTCAATGATTTTAACTTTGAAGGAGAATACAATAAATTACTGAATCGCTTCGACTACCTAGCTAAACTCGATACAAAAGCATATGGAGATGGCGACCGTAGCTTCGGCTGCAGTCGCGGGTAATTTATTTTTTACAGCAATGGCCTTTCTTATGGATGGAAAGGCCAGACCTTATATATCAAGAAGATGGTGAGCGATAAAGTATTGTTTTCAAGTAATCATCTGTTGCAGTAAACTCAGGGAGTTGGCCACTCATGGCCTGTGTTAGTGGAATAATCTTTGTCCTGACTCCCATCCCCCTGAAATCAACGTAACCATAATCACGTAAGACTTCCATGATAATCGTATTACGTGGTGATCGCTGACCTGTAACCATCTTTTCAATCGACATCGAATTATTCAGCGCCCCTGGGCTAATAACTTCAAATCGATTGCTATACAAGCCAATCTCTATCTCAACAAAGCGTGTCCAGTCACGATGAGCCAGTGCATTTACAACAGTTTCGCGAATAGCTTCCAGTGGATAATACCAGGTTGTTTCCCGACGTAGATGCGTATCGGGTAGAGGGGCCTCTGAAGTGATAAAGGGCATGATAGTTGACATCAAACGCTCAATCAATCCACCATCGATCAAAG
The DNA here is from genome assembly GCF_004322975.1 of Citrobacter sp. ABFQG. Classification (NCBI taxonomy): domain Bacteria; kingdom Pseudomonadati; phylum Pseudomonadota; class Gammaproteobacteria; order Enterobacterales; family Enterobacteriaceae; genus Citrobacter; species Citrobacter sp. ABFQG. Next base: position 1,743,024 of record NZ_CP036435.1, on the reverse strand, counting down.
CCTTTCCGGCTTCCTCAGTATCAAAACGCCCAACCATTGGACCATCCAGAATATCATCGAGTAACGGTTGGTACTCCTTATCCTCGCTGGCAAACGCAAAGACTCGGATATCTGGTCGATGCGAGAGTTCAACCATTTTGATTTTGAACTCAACGGGATAATTAGGGCTTTTTTTACGCACTGTGGTTAATGATTTCATGGATAGTGTCCACCATATTTGGTGTCCACTATCCTCTCAGGAATTTCAGGATCTGCCAGACGGTGCTGAGACGACGCTTACGAATGTTATACCCCCTGCTGCAGTGGAAAGACGTGGTGACAGATACCCCTTCCCCACATTCAGGCAGCAACTCTTTCATCAGTAGCAGGCGGGAATCAATATGAGCAGGATCGGTGTGGTTAAAACGATGAAGGAGCGATTTTGTCCGCAAAGAATCCGCTTTTATGGCGGGTTCAGCAGGGAAAAAGTAATCCCCATCTTTAAGACGGACACGTTCCACCCTGGTATCAGCGCAGGGCGGCAATTTATCATTCATTAATTCTGTTTCCTCCGTATGCAGCGTGGAGCCTTTCCTGTTACCGGTTTTATCCGGATGTATGCTGTCCCGTGAAGTGGCGGGCAAACTCACTTCTAAAAAATTACGGCCAGATCTTGTCATGCCTATCACAAAGTATCATAACCGTAAGCGTGCAGCGAGAACCGTATTGACGGGGAGGTGTTATTCAGTTGGCAATGCTACGCGGCAGGGGAGCAGTTCGCTGACCCGGTTTATCGGCCAGTCAGCAATGACGTCAAGGACATAGCGGAGGTAGCTTTCTGGCTCCACACCGTTCAGTTTGCACGTCCCGATCAGGCTGTACAGCAACGCGCCGCGCTCACCTCCGTGATCCGAACCGAAGAACAGCCAGTTTTTTCGACCCAGGCTGACCGTCCGCAGAGCATTTTCAGCGATGTTGTTATCTGCTTCCGCCCAGCCATCGTCTGCATAGTACGTCAGGGCCGGCCACTGGTTCAGGGCGTATGCGAACGCTTTCGCCAGTTCTGAGTGTCGCGACAGGGTTTTCATCTTTTCACGCAGCCAGCTTTCCAGTGATTTCAGCAGTGGCTTCGTTTTCTGCTGACGTTCGGCAAGGCGCTGTTCTGCCGGTATTCCCCTTATTTCCGCCTCGATGATATACAACTCGCCGATACGCTTCAGGGCTTCATCCGTCAGCGCCGATGGCGTTCGGACATGCACATCGTGGATTTTTCGGCGGGCGTGAGCCCAGCAGGCGGCTTCCATTATCCGGCCATTGCGGTAAAGCTCGTTGAACCCGGCGTATGCATCCGCCTGCAGCACACCGCTGAAGCCGGCAAGATGGGTCTGCGGGTGGATGCCTTTTCTGTCCGGGCTATAGGCGAACCACACGGCCGGTGCCAGCGCTGACCCGGCGTTGCGGTCGTCGCGAACGTATGTCCACAACCGCCCGGTCTTCGTCTTCTTATTACCCGGCAACAGCACCTGCACCGGGGTATCATCGGCATGGAGTTTGCCATCGGTCAGGACATAGTCCTGAAGCGCCTCTTCCAGCGGTGACAGCAGCCGGCAGCATGCATCCACCCAGCCCGACAGCAGTGAACGGCTCAGGTCCACACCCTGGCGACCGTATATTTCTGACTGACGATACAGCGGGGTATGCTCTGCATACTTTGAACTCAGCACGCGCGCCAGCAGCCCCGGCCCGGCGATACCCCGCTCGATGGGGCGTGAAGGCGCGGGGGCCTGCACGATGGCGTCGCATTTTGTGCAGGCGTGTTTTTCCCGCACGGTCCGGATAACCCTGAAGGCGCTGCGCATCAGCTCCAGCTGTTCGGCGGCATCTTCGCCCAGGTAACTCAACGCACCGCCGCAGTCCGGGCAGCATGCCTCTGCCGGCAGCAGCCGTTTTTCGTCACGGGAGAGTGATGCGGGGAACGGTTTGCGGGTGCGGGTCTGACGCAACGGACGCTGCACTGTCGGGTCATCCACCCGACCGGTCAGAGCATCGCTTTCTTTCTGCAGCCGGTTCAGGTCGGCTTCCATCTGTGCGATGCGGCGGGAGACCTTTTCGGAACGACTGCCGAAGTTCATCCGGCGAAGTTTATCCAGCTGCGCCTGCAGCTTGTCTATTTCGCGCTCCCGGTTGCTCAGCTTTTCCTGCAGGGCGTGGATCAACGCTTCCTGTTCAGCCAGGCGCTGTTTCAGCAGAAGGATGTCGTCAGAAGAGGTGTCGTTCATAAGCCCGCATTTTACCAGGCTTATTCTGCAACAACCAGGATAAAGAGGCCTACAGCATGGTCAGGGAGGTCAGCAACCGCTTCGGCTGTCGCCAGTCGATGCCTTCCAACAACATTGCCAGCTGCGCCGGTGTCAGGAACACTTTGCCATCGCGGGCTGACGGCCAGGCGAAGCGCCCGCGCTCCAGCCGTTTGGTCAGCAGGCACAGCCCGTCTCCGGTAGACCACAGCAGTTTGACCTGACTGCCACTGCGGCCCCGGAAGATGAAGACGTGGCCGGACATCGGATCATCTTTCAGCGCCGTCTGCACTTTTGCAGCCAGCCCGTTGAAGCCGTTGCGCATGTCGGTGATACCGGCAACCAGCCAGATCTTGGTCCCGGAAGGTAACGGGATCATCACTTCAGTTCCTGTATCAGCAGAGTCAGGAGCTTTTCGCTGACCGTACCATTAAGGCGGAGCGTCCCGTGCCGGAACGTTACCTCACAGCTGATACTGAGAGCCTCCGGGCCCTCAGCGGTTAGTTCTGGCTGTACGGAGGTGGCATCGAGAGTCACAGGGAGTAGCTGAGGACTCTCTGAGGAAGGTAACAGCAGCTTTCCCTCACGCCATTGTTGGCGCCATTTGAACAACAGATTGGCGTTAATGCCATTTTCAAGCGCCAGTTTTGAGATGGATATCCCGGGTTCACAGGAGGCAGCTACGAGCTGCTTTTTAAACTCAGGAGAATAATTAGGGCAGCCCTTACGCCTGCCGGGAGTCATATTTTTCTGCATATCTGACACTTTGGTTCCCACTACTTATTTGGTGGACACCACTTTGTCGTATGCTTCAGATTATGACCAGACGGCTCTCGCTGGACGCTTACTCATAACCGAGCATTGTGTAAAGATGAAAACCGTCAAATTGAGCGCAATCGAGCTGCATGATATGATCAGAACCCTACTAAATCAGAAGTATTGGGTATGAGATTACTTTTGAGGAAGCACGTAAATGAAACGAGTGGTTCTGTTTTCATGTGGGAGCGCTTGTCGCTCCCTGAATAGTCCATGTGACAATGAAGATTAAACAGCATCATAACCAGCATGATGCCGTTGCATTTCTTGCATATCGGCAGACTACATCAGAACCCGGTAACCTTGGATGCTGGGATAATGGCAGAGAAGAGGCACTTACTGTATCTACGGTAAAAAGCGGTTTTGTCGATGAAGTTTTAAAGGAAACCCTCCAGAAACGCTGATGAAATTGCGCAGTTTCGCTGGCCTGATGCGACAACAACTCGCCAGTAGAATGGGTATTTCTTACAAATACCTGCGCAGCATAGAAGCAAACCCATCCAGAGCGAGCATTACTACACTTAACCATTATGCCAAGAAGTGTGGTGTTAAAAGCCCTTTGATTTATCTGTAAATAAGATAAAACATGATAATTTCATCAAGTTGCATGGTAATTTATCCAGGATCCATTTGTGTCCAGGACGTAAGTCTTCACAGCTGTCGAATCAATTCTATTTCGTAAGGCGGCTCACGTTTTTATGCCCTGAGCAGTGCTTTTCCGGCTGGAACTTTCCCCCACTCATTCACTGTGATTTAATATGCTAAACCGGTTTAATTAAGTTTAGCCTTGGAGGGTTTTAGCATGAAAGCAAAAGTTTGGGTTCTGGGCGACGCAGTGGTGGACCTGCTACCGGAGAGTGAAGGGCGCTTGCTACAGTGCCCTGGAGGCGCGCCGGCTAACGTGGCGGTAGGGGTTGCCCGCCTTGGCGGCAACAGCGGATTTATCGGCCGCGTCGGCGGTGACCCGTTTGGCCGCTACATGCGTCATACCCTGCAACAGGAGCAGGTCGACGTCAGCCATATGTATCTTGACGATCATCACCGCACGTCCACTGTGGTGGTCGACCTTGATGACCAAGGTGAACGCACCTTTACCTTTATGGTACGCCCCAGCGCTGACCTGTTCCTGGCTGAAGAAGACCTGCCACAGTTTGCCGCCGGACAGTGGTTGCACATCTGCTCCATCGCGCTCAGCGCCGAGCCCAGCCGCAGTGCTACCTTCGCGGCTATGGAGAACATCAAACGTGCCGGTGGCCGGGTGAGCTTTGACCCTAATATCCGCCTGGATCTCTGGCAAGATCAGAACCTGTTGCACGCCTGTCTCGACCGCGCCCTGCGTCTGGCGAACGTGGTGAAACTGTCCGAAGAAGAGCTGATACTCATCAGCGGGAGTAATGATATCGCGCAGGGGATCGCCAGCATCACTGAGCGTTATCAGCCTGAATTACTGCTGGTGACTCAGGGTAAAGCGGGCGTCATCGCCGCATTCCAGCAGCAGTTTATCCATTTCAGCGCTAAACCGGTTGTCAGCGTGGATACCACCGGTGCGGGCGATGCGTTTGTCGCCGGACTGCTTGCCAGCCTTGCTGCCAACGGGATGCCGGCGGATATCAATGCCCTGGAGCCAACGCTCGCTCTGGCGCAAACCTGCGGTGCCCTGGCAACCCTGGCGAAAGGCGCGATGACTGCCCTGCCATACCAGCGCGATCTACACCGCCAGATTTGATCCTAAATACCGTCGTACGCGGTCCACTTTGTTGCATCCATCACACTTATTAAACCGGTTTAGCAAAATCAATTTCAAAATGTTAAATGTCGTGCTTAACATTGCAACTAAACCGGTTTAGCAAAAACACACAATTTTTTATTTTCCTTTTGGGATGCAATCAATATGTTCAGAAAAAGCACACTCGCGGTTCTTATCGCTTTGCTAACCGGCGCCGCCTCAGCCCATGCACAAACGGATCTCAGCAGTATCGAAGCCCGTTTAATTGCGCTGGAAAAACGCTTACAGGATGCCGAAAACAGAGCGCAAACGGCAGAAACCCGCGCAGAGTCGGCAGAGAAGAAAGTACAGCAGCTCACGACACAGCAACAAAAAACCCAGGACAGCACTCAGGAAGTGGCTCAGCGTACCGCCAAACTGGAGAAAAAAGCCGATGAGAAAAGCGGGTTTGAGTTCCACGGCTACGCCCGCTCCGGCGTGATAATGAATGACTCCGGCGCCAGCACCAAATCCGGAGCCTACATGACGCCAGCAGGGGAAACCGGTGGGGCTATTGGCCGCCTGGGAAACCAGGCCGATACCTATGTTGAAATGAATCTTGAACATAAGCAGACCCTGGATAACGGGGCAACGACCCGCTTCAAAGTCATGGTCGCCGACGGTCAAACCACTTATAACGACTGGACGGCGAGCACCAGTGATTTGAACGTGCGTCAGGCCTTTGTTGAACTGGGCAACTTGCCCACCTTCGACGGGCCGTTTAAAGGCTCCACCCTGTGGGCCGGGAAACGCTTTGACCGGGATAACTTTGACATTCACTGGATCGACTCGGATGTCGTGTTCCTCGCCGGTACCGGCGGCGGTATTTACGATGTCAGGTGGAACGACAGCGTTCGCAGCAACTTCTCTCTTTACGGGCGTAACTTCGGCGATATTGCTGATACCAGCAACAGTGTGCAGAACTACATCGTCAGCATGAACAATTTCATCGGGCCGGTGCAGATGATGGTCAGCGGGATGCGGGCAAAAGACAACGACGAACGCCAGGATACCAACGGTAATCCGGTCAAAGGCGATGCGGCAAATACCGGTGTACATGCGCTGCTCGGGTTGCACAACGACAGTTTTTACGGCCTGCGTGAAGGTGCCAGCAAAACCGCCCTGCTCTACGGTCACGGACTGGGTGCCGAAGTTAAAGGTGTCGGCTCTGACGGCGCGTTACGCTCGGGGGCTAACACCTGGCGCTTCGCCAGCTACGGCACCACGCCACTGAGCAAGAACTGGTTTATCGCCCCGGCGATACTGGCACAAACCAGTAAAGACCGTTATGTCGATGGCGACAGCTACCAGTGGGCAACCCTCAACATGCGTCTGATCCAGGAGATCAATCAAAACTTCGCCCTCGCTTATGAAGGCAGTTACCAGTATATGGATCTCAAACCTGAAGGTTATAACGATCGCCATGCGGTAAACGGCAGCTTCTACAAGCTCACCTTCGCCCCGACCTTTAAGGTTGGCGACATCGGCGATTTCTTCAGCCGTCCTGAAATCCGTCTTTACACCTCGTGGATGGACTGGAGCAAAAAACTCAATAATTACGCCAGCGATGACGCGCTGGGCAGCAGTGGTTTTAAATCGGGCGGCGAATGGTCGTTCGGGATGCAGATGGAAACCTGGTTTTGATGGTTAACACCTGGCGACAGTAACCGCCGGGGCGACAAAATACGTTTCGTCGCCCCGGACACAATAACAACGAAGAGAATGCGCTCCGGCTACCACGGGACGACAACTCGAAAATCAATACGCATTCAGAGGGTACTATGGATTTTGAACAGATTTCCCGCTCGCTACTTCCGCTTCTGGGAGGCAAGGAAAATATCGCCAGCGCCGCGCACTGTGCCACACGCCTGCGCCTGGTGCTGGTCGATGACTCACTGGCCGATCAGCAGGCCATCGGCAAAATTGATGGGGTGAAGGGCTGTTTCCGTAACGCCGGACAGATGCAGATTATCTTCGGCACCGGGGTGGTGAACAAAGTCTACGCCGCCTTTATTCAGGCGGCAGGGATTGGCGAATCCAGCAAATCGGAAGCTGCCGACATTGCGGCGAAAAAACTGAATCCTTTCCAGCGCATTGCCCGCCTGTTGTCGAACATCTTTGTGCCGATCATCCCGGCTATCGTCGCCTCCGGCCTGTTGATGGGCCTTCTGGGGATGGTTAAAACGTACGGCTGGGTCGACCCGGGTAACGCCATCTACATCATGCTGGATATGTGCAGCTCAGCGGCGTTTATTATTCTGCCGATCCTGATTGGCTTCACCGCCGCCCGCGAGTTCGGTGGTAATCCTTATCTTGGCGCGACGCTTGGCGGCATCCTGACTCACCCGGCGCTCACCAACGCCTGGGGTGTGGCCGCCGGTTTCCACACCATGAACTTCTTCGGCCTTGAGATTGCCATGATCGGCTATCAGGGCACGGTGTTCCCGGTGCTGCTGGCGGTGTGGTTTATGAGCATCGTTGAGAAACAGCTGCGTCGCGTGATCCCCGATGCACTGGATCTGATCCTGACGCCGTTCCTGACGGTGATCATTTCCGGTTTTATCGCCCTGCTGATTATCGGCCCGGCTGGTCGCGCGCTTGGCGACGGTATTTCGTTTGTCCTTAGCACCCTGATTACCCACGCCGGTTGGCTGGCCGGACTGCTGTTTGGCGGTCTCTATTCGGTTATCGTCATTACCGGTATTCACCACAGCTTCCACGCCATCGAAGCGGGACTGCTGGGCAACCCATCCATCGGCGTCAACTTCCTGCTGCCGATTTGGGCGATGGCCAACGTCGCTCAGGGCGGTGCTTGTCTGGCGGTGTGGTTCAAAACGAAAGATGCCAAAATCAAAGCCATTACCCTGCCCTCGGCGTTTTCTGCCATGCTCGGCATCACCGAAGCGGCGATTTTTGGTATTAACTTACGCTTTGTAAAACCGTTTATCGCAGCCCTGATTGGCGGCGCGGTGGGCGGCGCGTGGGTGGTATCCATGCATGTTTACATGACCGCCGTGGGCCTGACGGCTATCCCTGGCATGGCTATCGTGCAGGCCAGCTCGCTGCTGAACTACATTATCGGGATGGTTATCGCCTTTGGCGTCGCCTTTGTCGTCTCCCTGGTACTGAAATACAAAACGGACGCTGAATAATGTCACATCCATCACGCCTGCCTGCGATTTTGCAGGCTGTTATGCAGGGCCAGCCGCGCGCGCTGGCCGACAGCCACTATCCCCGCTGGCACCATGCGCCGGTGACCGGGCTGATGAACGATCCCAACGGCTTTATTGAATTTGCCGGACGTTATCACCTGTTTTATCAGTGGAACCCGCTCGCCTGCGATCATAAGTTCAAGTGCTGGGGGCACTGGAGCTCTGCCGACCTGCTGCACTGGCAACATGAGCCGATCGCGCTCATGCCGGATGAAGAGTATGACCGCAACGGCTGCTACTCCGGAAGCGCCGTGGATAGTCAGGGCACGCTCACCCTGTGCTATACCGGCAACGTAAAATTTGACGACGGCAGCCGAACCGCGTGGCAGTGCCTGGCGACGGAAAATGCCGACGGCACGTTTACCAAACTCGGCCCGGTATTACCGCTGCCGGAGGGCTATACCGGCCACGTGCGTGACCCGAAAGTCTGGCAGCACGAAGGTCGCTGGTACATGGTGCTGGGCGCACAGGATTTGCAAAAGCGTGGCAAGGTGTTGTTATTCAGCTCAGCGGACCTTCATGAGTGGACGAGTCAGGGCGAAATCGCCGGTTATGGCATCAATGGCCTGGACGACGCGGGCTATATGTGGGAATGCCCGGACCTGTTTGCCCTCGGCGACCAGCATGTCCTGATTTGCTGCCCGCAGGGCGTGCCTCGTGAGAAAGAGCGCTATCTCAACACCTACCCGGCAGTGTGGATGAGCGGCGATTTCGACTACCACCGCGCGGCCTTCGAGCATGGCGAACTGCACGAATTGGACGCAGGGTTTGAGTTCTACGCCCCGCAAACCATGCTTACCAGTGATGGCCGCCGTCTGCTGGTCGGCTGGATGGGCGTGCCGGAGGGCGAAGAGATGCTTCAACCGACCCTCACCAACGGCTGGATCCATCAGATGACCTGCCTGCGTGAGCTGGAGTTTATCGATGGTCAGCTATACCAACGTCCTCTACGAGAGCTGAGCGCCCTGCGCGGCGAAGCGCACGGCTGGGCAGGGAACTCCCTGCCGCTGGCACCGATGGAAATCGTTCTACAAACCACTGGGGACGATATTTTGAGCCTCGATTTTGACGGCGCATTAATCCTTGAACGCGATGCCAGCGGGATCCGCCTGGCCCGACCCAGTCTGGCCAGCGACGAGAAGCATTATCGTTACTGGCGCGGAGACGTCCGCTCGCTGCATATTTTCATCGACCAGTCTAGCGTGGAGATTTTCATCAACGGCGGCGAAGGAGTGATGAGCTGCCGCTACTTCCCGGCCTGTTCAGGGCAGCTAATGTTCTCTGGCATCACACCGGACGCATTCTGCTACTGGCCGCTGCGAACTTGCATGGTAGAATAAGCGTTTTGCCTCAAGCTCATGGCGTCGTAATGAAAACTAAACGCGTAACCATTAAAGATATCGCCGAACAGGCTGGCGTCTCAAAAGCGACCGCCAGCCTAGTACTGAACGGTCGTGGTAAGGAGCTGCGTGTGGCGCAGGAAACGCGTGAGCGAGTACTGGCGATTGCCCGTGAGCAGCACTATCAGCCAAGCATTCACGCCCGCTCGCTGCGCGACAACCGCAGCCACACCATCGGACTGGTGGTGCCGGAGATCACCAACCACGGCTTTGCGGTCTTTTCACATGAGCTGGAAATGCTGTGCCGCGAAGCAGGCGTCCAGCTATTGATCTCTTGTACTGATGAAAACCCCGGTCAGGAGAGCGTGGTGGTCAATAACATGATTTCCCGCCAGGTTGACGGTCTGATCGTCGCTTCATGTATGCACAACGATGCCGACTATCTTAAGCTCAGCCAACAACTGCCAGTAGTGCTGTTTGACCGTTGTCCTAATGAAAGCCTGCTGCCGCTGGTGATGACTGATTCGATTACCCCAACGGCGGAACTGATTTCCCGCATTGCACCTAAGCATAGCGATGAGTTCTGGTTTTTAGGCGGTCAGTCGCGTCTGTCGCCTTCACGCGATCGTCTGACCGGCTTCACGCAGGGTTTGGCTCAGGCGGGTATTGCACTGCGCCCGGAATGGGTGATTAACGGTAACTACCACCCGAGCTCAGGCTATGAGATGTTCGCCGCACTCTGCGCGCGACTTGGGCGGCCGCCTAAGGCGCTGTTCACTGCCGCCTGTGGACTGCTCGAAGGGGTACTGCGCTATATGAGCCAGCACCATTTACTCGACTCAGATATCCATCTGACGAGCTTTGACGATCACTATCTTTATGATTCGCTGTCGCTGCGTATCGATACCGTACAGCAGGATAACCGCCAGTTGGCCTGGCACTGCTATGATCTGATAAGCCAATTGATCGAGGGCGATACGCCCGAAACGCTACAACGCTACCTGCCCGCAACGCTGCAGTTTAGGCATCAGTAATAACTGAGCATTTTTGAATACCCTACAGAGGTGAAATCTGGTGCGAATCCAACAATCAAAAATCAATATTTGTAGTGATGTGATGCGGAAAGGTCTTCACTGCATCAGTAATCACACCAATCGGGTTAAACGGCAAACTGAGTGGTGGTAAAGACTGACACCGGCATTATTACTGTCACTGTGGAACATCACTCCGGCGGGTTTACCGCAAGCTTCCCACGCAATTTCCAGCGCTTTGATGTCAGCTTGCTGTCCGGTGAGAATGACATTGCCCAACCCTCAGGTTTCCTTGCGAACAGATCGAGAACAACAGCAAGGTAAGCCCAACGCTTGCCTGTCCAGATATAGGTCACATCACCGCACCACACCTGATTTGGCTCGGTCACGGCGAACTGCCTTTCAAGGTAGTTAGGGATAGCAACATGTTCATGACCACCACGTTTATACCGGTGAGTCGGCTGCTGACAGCTGACCAGCCCCAGCTCTTTCATGAGCCTGCCAGCAAGCCAGCGTCCCATCTGGTAGCCTCTCCGGGTTGCCATTGTGGCGATGCTTCTTGCTCCGGCCGAACCGTGGCTGATGCCATGTAGCTCAAGTACCTGACTGCGTAATACAGCCCGTCTGCCGTCTGGTTTTTCAGGACGGTTTTTCCAGTATCTGTAGCTGCTGCGATGAACCCCGAACACATGGCAGAGTGTGACCACAGGATAATGCGCTCTGAGTTTCCCGATTATCGAGAACTGTTCAGGGAGTCTGACATCAAGAGCGCGGTTGTAGATTCAATCTGTCAATGCAACACCCCTTTCAATTATCTCTTTCGGTGTTTTGAACTTCAGTGTCTTTCTCGGTCTGTTGTTTAGCTGAGCAGCAACCAGATCTAGTTCATGTTGAGTATATTGGGCAAGACATGTCTTTTTAGGAAAGTACTGCCGAATTAGCCCATTTGTGTTCTCATTTGTTCCCCGCTGCCAAGGACTCTGAGGATCGCAGAAGTAAACTTTAACGCCGGTGCTGACAGTAAATTCTAGATGTCTGGCCAGTTCCATTCCTCTGTCCCATGTCAGTGATTTTCTGAGTTCTGACGGTAAACTCAGGAATTTGTCGGTAAGAGCCTGATTTACTGAGACAGAATCTTTGCCCCTGAGTCTAAGGATGATCGTATAACGTGATTTTCGGTCTACAAGTGTGGCTATATGAGAGTTTTTTGTACCTGAGACTAAATCGCCCTCCCAATGCCCCAGAGAGCGTCTGTTATCGATATTTCGGGAACGTTCGTGAATTGGTGTTCCGTTCACTATGTTAATCGTACCTCTTTCGCCTTTGCGGGTATGACGCCTGCCATGGCGAAGGCTATGCGACCGTCGCAGATGCTGTATATTCAGGTGGTGTAGCGCTTCACGGCTACGAAAGTACAGCGTTTTATAAATTGTCTCAGGTGATATTCGCAGCGTTTTTTGACGTGGTTTTGTTCGCCTTAACCATCCTGATATTTGCTCTGGAGACCATTTCATCTCCAGCTTTTCCAGAACAAGCTTTCGCAATGGTAAATTTTGATCCAGTAAGCACGGTTTTGGCCTTTTCGCCATTCTGTTGGCTCGGTTATTAGCATCAACAGCTTTGTAATAGCGTCTGCCCCGATTACGCTGAACTTCACGTGAGATCGTCGAAGGACTGCGATTCAGCGCAGTAGCTATCGCACGAATGCTCATTTTGGGTGACAAACCAGCTCGTATCTCCTCGCGCTCAGACAGTGTCAGGTGAGCTACAGCCCGCTTACGCTCATGGGGTTTTATGCCGCCAGTATCCCTTAACATAGTGAAGATCGTTCCGGGTTTTGAACCCAGGATATTCGCTATTTCACTGAAGCCTGTTCCGTTCTTCCATAGTTCAAAAACAGAGGCTTTTTCCTCTGCTGTAAATGTTCGTCTCATTCAAAAAACCTCCGCAACCCCATGTTTTCACATAACTGTTGCGTTGACCAATTGAATCTACAGTAGCCTTTTTTAATATTTCATTCTCCATTTCAATGCGTTGTAGCTTTTTCCTCAGCTCACGTATTTCGATTTGTTCTGGTGTTATCGGAGAGGCTTTTGGTGTTTTGCCCTGACGCTCATCACGCAGTTGTTTGACCCATCTTGTCATTGTGGAAAGGCCAACATCCATAGCTTTGGCGGCATCTGCCACCGTGTAGTTCTGGTCAACAACCAGTTGAGCGGATTCGCGTTTAAACTCTGCGCTGAAATTTCTTTTTTTCATTGGAGCACCTGTGTTGTTCTGAGGTGAGCATATCACCTCTGTTCAGGTGGACAAATTCAGTGTGCCACTTCACTGCCCCAGTTGATGCGATTCAATTGTGTTCCAAACGACTCGCCGCTCGTACGGCTGAGGTCAGTATGACAAAGCACGTCGTAGCTGAACCGGTCGCGAGCAAATATGTTGGTCTTAAGGTTGCGGTTATAGTTCAGCCAGTTGTCCGCAAGTTTCTTGGGGCATAACACCAGAACTGACTTGTTGCGCAGTTCGTAATACTTTACGACGGCAAGTGCGGTGAAGGTTTTGCCCAAGCCCACGCTGTCGGCCAGGATGCAACCGCTGTAGTTTTCAAGTTTGTTGATGATCCCAGTGGCAGCATCTTTCTGGTAATTGAAGAGTTTGTTCCAGATGAGCGTGTCTTGATAGCCCGTGCGGTCATTGGGCAGGACATCCTCGTTGAGGTCGTCCAGAAACTCATTGAAGATGTTATAGAGCATCAGGAAGTAGATACTTTCAGGCGAGTTTTCCTGGTAGACGGATGCAATGTGGTCGCAGATCTGCGCCGTTACATCCTCCAGCTTCTCAGGATCTTGCCAGATCTGGTTAAACAGATTGAGGTAGGTCGCCGTAAACGTCGACTCGTCCATTTTGTTGACGAGGTTTGAAACAGCATTGCCTTGCTGGTAGCCAAGATCGACGGCCGTAAATCCGTGCAGTGGCATGTAGGCAGTCTCTGCGGCGGCGGCCTGAACACAAGCAAACTGCTGCATCGGAGCCTTGCTGCGATTGGACTTGAATGTTGTCTTACGCCGCATCCAGTCCGCACACTCTTTTGCAATTGCGCGCTGGGTCAGTTTGTTGCGCAGCTGAATTTCGAACTCACTACCGTACAGACTACGTTCGCGGTCAGCCTTCGGTATGTGGAATTCTTTGCGTTCCTTACGAATCTTGTCGGTTACTTCATTAGCGGTGAACGTCGGCGAGGTAAAGATGAATTGCAGCTCGTCGATTTTTTCCAGCTCTGCTTTTAGCGCTTCAAACGCGTACATCGAAAAACAGGAGGCGGCGATCTTCAGGCGAGCACCGGGTTTGAGCGTCTGCTTTAGGTCGTCTCCGAGCAGACGATTGATATTGTCGATCAGTTCCATCAAGAGTCAGCCTTTGTAGAGGTGCTATAGCCTGGTGCCAGTAAGGCGTTTTTCACGCCGTAGATCGCGAGATGATCTTTGAGCCATAAACGGTACTCCGGTCCATTTAGGCAATGATTGGGTGAGCAGTCAACACGCCAGCGCTGCAACATATAGCCTGCCACCGCTGCACGAACGTACATCCTAATCGAGCCACCGGTCATCCCGTAGTCCATCTCGATGATTTCGGGGCGTTCAACACGCGGGTGCGGCACGAAATCCAACTCAACGATGCGCGTCCACTGGATATCATTATCCGGTCGTTCGTTGGCCTGCGGAACCTCTTCAAGCAATGTTGGCGCTTCGATGCGGGTGACGACGAAATCCCGAAACTCTCCACTCTTGCGATCAAAGGCCCGGGCGTGCCAGCGCAGGCCGGTATCTACCAAAGCAAAGGGCACAATGATCCGTTCGGACTTTCCGCTGCTCATCGAGTGGTAGCGGATGGCGACGGGGCGCTTGGAGTGGATGGCTCGACAAATCACGGCCAACACATCCATCTTGGGTATGCTCAGGGCTGTGGGGGATTCACAGGGTAACAACGCCTGCATTGGGCCATTCACGCCATCGCCAAAGCCCAGAGCCAGCGCCGACAGAACACGCTGCGATGCGTGCTCGAACAACGGAGAGAACGCCTGCCCGATACGATAGATCTTGTCGCTACCATCAAAGGTGATGTTATTCGGAGCGATTTCCCGGTACAAAGCCAAATCGCGAGTCGCTCCTGCTGGAGCAACGCCAAAGCGCTCAATCAGATCTGGGCGACCGATCTCACCGAAGAAGTAAAGCCGAAAATCGATGTAGGCCAGCCGTTCGCGCTGGACCTGACTCAAGTCGTCAAGCCGCTTACAAGGGGGACTAGGCATGAATCATCACTATAGGGAAAAATGAAAATTTAATACGGTAATCAATAAAGTGCCATGATTATAATCAAATTGATGATAATCAACATTAATACTTATGTAAAAGCAAGAGATGACGTTTCAAACGTAGACAGTCATCGTATTAGCTGATGTTTCTATAACGTTAGATTAATGCCTAACAACTATAAAACCTTAATGCCCAATGCCCAATGCCCAATGCCCTATCGCCCCTCGGACAATTTGCCCTTATCCACTGGTCTGGCTTGAGGATGAGGGGGGCAGAATAACCTAACGACTTAGGGGCCGGGATCACAGGCGGCAGCTGTTTAACGCTTACCTTAATTCAAATTATTTTCAGATAGATATCATTCTTCTGAACATACCTGACTAACGGTGGAATCTCACGATCCTGCCGTTTTTGTATTATTTTTCAGAGGAGTAGTAATGAACAATTCTGAAGGATTGAAGCCGTTTCAGCAATCGCTCGCTGGTCTGCCACAGTGGGTGTCTGAACGTATATTGCAGCAGATAAATCAGTTAACCCGCTACGAGCCAGTGATCGGCATTATGGGTAAAACCGGTGTTGGGAAGAGCAGTCTGTGCAATGCCCTGTTTGCCGGAGATATATCACCGGTCAGCGATGTGGCTGCATGTACCCGTGAGCCACTGCGCTTTCGCCTGCAAGTCGGCGAGCGCTATATGACGCTGGTGGACCTGCCCGGCGTGGGCGAAAGTGGTGCTCGCGATACCGAGTATGCTGCGATGTACCGCGAACAACTCCCCCGGCTCGACCTGGTTCTGTGGCTGATTAAGGCCGATGACCGGGCGCTGGCGGTGGATGAACATTTTTATCATCAGGTGATTGGAGAGGTATACCGGCATAAGGTGCTGTTTGTTATCAGCCAGTCGGATAAGGCCGAACCCACCAGCGGTGGGGGACCGTTGTCCACGGCGCAGAAGCAGAATATCAGCCGTAAAATCTGTCTGCTGCATGAGCTGTTCCAGCCCGTACATCCGGTGTGTGCCGTGTCGGTCCGTCTTCAGTGGGGACTGCGGGTGATGGCCGAGCGAATGATTAAGTGCCTGCCACGTGAGGCCACCAGCCCGGTGGTGTCGCAACTCCAGTCTTCCTTTCGCACGACGGTAGTCCGGGAACAGGCTCGTAGCGATTTTGGTGAAACCGTCGGGGCCGTACTCGATAGCATCAGTGCCTTTCCCCTGATACCCGCCCCGGTACGGGCTGTCATTCAGGCCGTGCGCACCACGGTGGTGTCAGTGGCCCGCGCCGTCTGGGATTTCTTCTTCTGAGTATTTAACCCATCCCTGTTACTTCCCTGCCCCTGTCGCAGATGCGACGGGGATCCCTTTTATTTGTTTTCCCGTTATGAGGAGTCTGCTTATGGCCCGTCTGGCTTCGCGCTTTGGCGCAGCAAATCTTATCCGTCGCGACCGCCCGTTAACCCGCGAAGAGCTGTTTCGCGTGGTGCCCAGTGTATTCAGTGAGGACAAACACGCATCCCGTAGTGAGCGTTATACCTATATACCCACCATATCCCTGCTGGACAGCCTGCAGCGCGAAGGCTTCCAGCCGTTCTTTGCCTGTCAGACCCGGGTACGCGACCCGGGTCGACGCGAGCACACAAAACACATGCTACGCCTTCGTCGGGAGGGGCAGATTACCGGTAAACAGGTACCAGAAATTATCCTGCTCAACTCCCATGATGGCACCAGTTCGTACCAGATGTTGCCGGGTTTATTTCGTGCGGTTTGTCAGAACGGGCTCGTCTGCGGTGAGTCATTTGGCGAGGTGCGTGTGCCGCACAAAGGCGATGTAGTGAGTCAGGTGATTGAGGGGGCCTATGAAGTGCTGGGCATTTTTGACCGTGTGGAGGAGAAGCGGGATGCGATGCAGTCGTTGCTGTTGCCACCACCTGCGCAGCAGGCACTGGCAAAAGCCGCGCTGACGTACCGCTTTGGTGAGGACCACCAGCCGGTGACTGAGTCGCAGATCCTCTCCCCGCGCCGCTGGCAAGATGAGAGTAGCGACCTGTGGACCACGTACCAGCGTATTCAGGAGAACCTGATTAAGGGTGGGCTCAGTGGCCGTAATGCCAAAGGAGGACGGTCACATACCCGTGCCGTTCGCGGTATCGACGGGGACGTGAAACTTAACCGGGCACTGTGGGTGATGGCGGAAGCGATGCTCACGCAACTGCAGTGACCGTTTAATGTTGCCGCTTTGTTAATATCGGACACCACCTGTCCGCATCGCACCGTGCTGGCGGTCCTCACTCACTGAGGAATGGCCTGTAACCCCCGCTGCCTCTGGCTTTTGCAGAAATGAAAAATAGTTTCTGTGATGTCCATACCCTGTCCGACCCCCTCTTTAAAGTAATCACATCATTTTCAGTCAGTTAACTTTCACGGAGAACGTCTCATGACACAGGCAGAACGCCGCCATGACCGGCTGGCTGTCAGGCTGTCACTGATAATCAGCCGTCTGGTGGCAGGGGAAACACTGAGTGTGCGTAAGCTGGCCGCTGAGTTTGGTGTGTCGGTGCGCACGCTGCGGCGTGATTTTCGTGAGCGGCTGATGTATCTGGACCTGGAGTATCAGTCCGGATATTGCCGCTTACGCACTGCGGGCAGTGAGACGCAGATGGTGCCCGACGTGCTTATCTTTGCCCACCGCAGCGGGATGGCCGGTCTTTTCCCTGGCTTTGACCGTCGTCTGGTAAACGCACTGCTGATGTGCGATGAGTCTCCCTGCGTAATCGCACCCGCCAGTCCGGCTCCTTCGCCATCAGGCGCATTGTCTTTCTGGCGACTGATTCAGGCCATTACCGGGCGCAGGCGGGTGACGCTGATTGCCGAGGGGCAGCGCTGTGAGCGGCTGGCTCCCTGCCGGTTACTTATCCACCAGCAGGCCTGGTATCTGGTGGCAGAGCACGACGGACATATCGCCTTATTCACACTTGATGAAATCCATCTGATTCAGCCTTTGCAGGAGACTTTTCGCCGGAATGACAGTCTGTGCCGCCTGACTGAAGACCCGGTCTTCATTCAGGCCTTACCCCATTTTCGCTTTATCCAGCATTCACTGCTTACGTTTGTTCCGGCTGACAGCCCACCGGAATAGCGCAGGCGTTGTTATCAACCCGGCAACAGGGAGGAGCCCAGTGCCTGTTATTGCCATTATCGCCATTGTTATCATCGTCATCATTCTGAACAAAACTGGAGTGTC
The DNA here is from genome assembly GCF_004322975.1 of Citrobacter sp. ABFQG. Classification (NCBI taxonomy): domain Bacteria; kingdom Pseudomonadati; phylum Pseudomonadota; class Gammaproteobacteria; order Enterobacterales; family Enterobacteriaceae; genus Citrobacter; species Citrobacter sp. ABFQG. The sequence continues at coordinate 1,725,034 of NZ_CP036435.1, read as the reverse complement.
CGACAGCCTCACGGCCCTGACACTTGCAACCGTTGCCGCACTACTGACGGGAGGTGGCGCAGCCGGTGCTGCCAGTGTCGCGCTGACGCCGTTCGTCGGCGTGCCGGTGGGTATTTTCGTGGGGATTTATGTCTTTACCAAAGTGGTTCGTCTGATTTCAGGAAAAAATAATGAAACGTAAAACACTACCTCTACTGGCGCTGGTTGCCTCCACTCTGTTTCTGAGCGCTTGCGATGACAGGAGTGATGACCTGAAAGCTATCAGTAAATTTAAGGACCTCACGCCTCCGCGCTTCAGCGATGTGGTGAGCCGTCAGGATGATGTCAGGGAAGAGTGGTCGCAGATTGCTCTTTCTGGTCCCACTATGCAGGTCTTACGTACCCGTCAGTCGCCCGATGGCTGCGAGGGTGGCTGTTACTACTACCTCGTGGATATGGAGGAGAAAACCGTGCAGCCGCTGATGAATGCGCTGTGTATTGCCGACAACATCAGCCTGGAATACCACGAGAAAACGGACCCGCGCACCCGGGAGCGTTTCCTTGAATATTCCCATGACGGCAAACTGATGGGACGGCTGCTGATACCCTCAAATCCTGATAACCGGGAATAAATACAAAGACAAAGGAGACAGAAATGAAAATAAATTCTTTAAGTCGGCTCATGCTCGCTGGCGTGCTGCTTGTCAGCTTCAATGCCTCTGCGGTTTCGGGACTCTGGCAACAGGGGTACGGTCAGGGCAATGCGGAATACAGTGTGACGGATAGCAGCGGAAAGATGTTTACCATCAACTGCACGGAAAATCCGGACCAGAACGGTATTTACCAGCAATCGGTTTTTCTGACCCTCGCAGGGGATAAAACGATCAGCTCGCATGATGACAGTACCGACATCACAGTGGTGATGGGCCCCATAAGCAATACGCCATTCCCTCAACCCTTGGCTGGCGTAACGGGGATAATGCCTGGTTTAGTTTCATCATGGATATCCGTAAGGCCAGGCAGTTCGACGTCTACGTCAATGACCGCAAAGCGGGGACCTTCAGCGTTGACCTGACGAACGCTACGAAGGCACTGCCAACATTAGCAGACTGCACTAACGAGTGACAGTTGTGCTTTCCATCCATAACAACATACCTGACTGCCAGGAGCAGTCAGGGTTTATTTTTTTCATTTTTTATTTCCACCGATTAGTCCAGGCACTTCCGAATAATGAGCGCAGTGGCCAGTTTTAGTTGACTATATAGCAATGATAAAATAATCACGTGTTATGTTGAGATTGTTTATTTAGCGGTTGAGAGAAACTATGGATAAAATTTGTGATAAGTGTGCACACATGATGAGTGCATGTACTTGTGGAACTTGTGAGAACTGTGACGAGAAAGAGTCGGACTGTACCTGCAAAAAATGTAGCCAGTGCAATAACCTTGAGGACTTCTGCTCTTGCAGAATTTGTGAAGAATGTAGTGAAAAAGAAGCAGAGTGCTGCTGTTGAAATGTTAACAATACTGGCTGCAGGAGCTACCTGCCTGCAGCTTCGATTGCCGACGTACCCCGATCCCAGTTGGTTAGCGTATTTCGATTCTTGCAATAATCGCTGGACTCATAGCACGAAGCCGACATACTTACTGGATTGAAGGTCCGCTGTGAGCGAAAAGCGGACGCCCGCATAGCGTAAACAGGCGTCTGATATTTTGATATGGATTGATGACTTAACCCCTTCCCCGCTTCGTCAATGACTTTCTCGTCATTATCTTTGGTAAATGATCCTTTTGCCTTTCCGGTAGAATACTCAGCATTATTTCTGAAGAGCGGCAAAGACGAGTGCCTTGCCATGAGTTCACCATAATTTCATCTGCGCCCGTGCGGCGAACCAGATCCCTGAGCCCGTCACGGACGACCTCCGGTTTGCCCCATACGGATTCACGCAGCTGATAATATTTTGCGGTCAGTTCATCAGCGGTATCACTAGTCATTGCCCGTGAGCGGGTCATGGGGGCCATAACGACGCGGTTTACCAGGTCAGTATCACCGGTCTGAAACTGGGTAAATAATTTTTCCATTTTTATCTCCTTTGCTGGAGGAAATATGATGGTCTCAGCTACGGAATAAAAAAACAGTAGTCTGTTCCGAACTGAGTAGACATAATTTCTACATTTAGTGTTCTCCTGGTATTAAACCGAAATATTTGATTGTAGGCGATGTCTTACGTAGAGATAAAGCCTGCTGCAAAAGTGATGAAGACTCAGTATGTTCTCTTCTAATACAAAGCAGACGCCCATTCTCATGCAGACGCTTTGTTCTTGTCTCGCTAGCAACCAAATCGCTTGCTCCACAACTATGATTGCTTATTAGCGTTTTCATCAAAAAACAAATCAAAATAAATTGATTTTATGAATTCTCTATCGGAGTCTATATGGTCAGCGCGATTTGCATGCTCTAATGTTTCAATTGCCAGAGTGTGCGCGGCATCAGCAAACATCTCAGGCCAACCCGTACTCAGCATAGATAGCCCTTTGAGCACTCTTATCTGAATCTCTCTCATACTGGCACCATCGCGTGCGACAGGTGAGAAAAAGTCTTCCAGGAGATCGTTGTTCTGAAGTGGCGCAACGTGTACTGAAGGATAGGTCACTTCAATTTCATGAGACTTATTCTGCGCGTAAGCAGAAAGTATACGAACACCTCTGCCAATGACATCGATTGCGGTTCCAGGATCGTTCACTGCGGGTGAAAGGGCTCTGCAGGCTATTTCGGCCATGACGCTAAGACAAAATCGGGGATCCTGAGCAAATGAACGCACATCCGAGACAATGATCGTCTCAAGTAAATCGGCGCAGATTGATGACTCCTGGCCCTGACTCAGGTACAAAGCTGGCATGGACGGATGAATGAAACTGCCTGGTTGCGCCACAAGGTATACATGACGAGGATCATTGGCCAGCAGCTTGCTGAGTTTCTCCATATCAATATATTCAACATAGCCAATCTTCTTCGGATAAACTGCAACCGTTCCTTTCGGCTGTTCATAGCTCTCAAGCCATGGATATCCGCCGAGACAGGGATTTCTGGCTCTCGCAATAAATGTTTCGATGGCCGCCTGTTCTACTTTTGCTGTTGTCTCACCGACCCTCCCCAGAGAGGTCAAATGCTGTATCCAACGAAGCAATGTGATGAGGATGAGGGCAATGACAACGAGTGTGACAATGAATAAAATGACTCTTCCCCTTTCTCCGTAGGCTCCCATATTGAGGGCAATAATTCCTACCAGACTGAAGAGAAAGGAACCAATGAAGGTGGCCAGTACATTTTGTGTGGTTACGTCTTCCACAACTAAACGCGTTGCTCTGGGAGTAACATTAGTAGTGGCTGAACCGTAGGCTGTGACCATGATACTCAGCGAAAATGTGGTCACTGCCAGCATACTCGATGCCAGTATGTTCAGAATGTTATCAACTGCTTCCGCACCAACCTTCACTGAAACCGACTCAGGAATCATTGATTTAAAAAGAATAGATAAAAGAGCCGTTATTATCGCGACAATTGCGAATAACGTAGCTCTGAACCAGAGTTTCTTAAATGTTTGCTTCAGAATCCATTGCCAGCGTGAAATCATTCTGCATTCCCTCGTATTGCGGTCGGGATAAATAATTGCCGCCCCCTAGGACGGCATTTTGCTATCAACGAACCAGGTGCAGGAAGTGCAGGTGTTTTTCGTACTGGTCCAGTATGTCATTAATCAACTGTTCCTGATTCCAGCCCATCACATCATAATTTTGACCGCCTTCTTTGAGATAAACCTCAGCGCGATAATATCGATGTTGGTCAGTCTGCTGCTCATCATTATCCATTGCGGCGAGCGCGAAGGTGGGTGAGCTATACCCGCGAAGCCTCACTTCATATATAAAATTCAGCTCGTTGCCCAAATCCACTTCAAGACGAATACGATCGTCGGCTGCGTCACTAATGTGGCTTATCGTCCCCTGCTTGTTCAGTTCTTCCTGAACCAGCGTCATGGCAGGCTGGATAATGTCGTCCATAAAACGTTTCACAAGAGATCGTTTCGGCAGATACGCGATATTGCGTAACCTTCTCTGCCAGGGAATTGGGTTACGTGCAGCCGTAGGAGCAATAGTCGCCATGCTCAGGCTTTCACGCTTAGTCAAATCTCGACGCAGGGCTTTTAACAGCCCGTATATGGATATCAGCAAGATCACGGAGAAGGGTAATGCACTTGCTATTGTCACCGTTTGCAGCGCGCTCAGCCCTCCCGCAAGGAGAAGCGCAATTGCAACAACTCCCATGAGCGATGCCCAGAAGATTCGCTGCCAGACGGGTGTGTTTGCCACCCCACCTGATGCCAGAGTATCTACAACCATTGCCCCCGAGTCAGCAGATGTGACAAAGAAGACGATGACCATAGCCATTGCAATAAATGACAGCACGGAGGAGAACGGGAAATGCTCCAGGAAATTGAACAAGGCCAGCGAGACATCCTGTTGGACGGTATTGGCGAGATCGGTCGCCCCCTGGTTCATAATGAGATAGATTGCGCTGTTACCAAACACCGTCATCCACATGAGCGTAAAGCCGGCCGGAACAAACAGCACACCGGTGACAAATTCGCGAATGGTTCGGCCGCGTGAGACCCGTGCGATAAACATCCCCACAAATGGCGACCATGAAAGCCACCATCCCCAGTACAGTAATGTCCAGCCCCCCAGCCAGTTGCTCGACTTAGGTTCATATGCGTAAAGATTGAACGTTTTACTCACCAGTTCCGAAAGATAACCGCCGGTATTTTCCACAAATGACTTCAGCAGAAGCACAGTTGGCCCCAGACACAGGACCAGCGCCAGGAGCAACAACGCGAGGCCCAAATTGAGCTCAGACAGGATACGTATTCCCTTGTCTAGGCCGGTCACCACAGAAATCGTCGCTAACCCCGTGATGGCCACGATCAGAATGACCTGCACCGTTTCATTAATGGGCACCCCGAATAGGTGGTTCAAACCGGCATTCACCTGCAAAACACCGTAACCCAGCGATGTTGCAACGCCAAAGACCGTACCTATAACGGCAAAAATATCAACCGCATGGCCTATAGGTCCGTATATGCGATCGCCAATAATGGGATAGAGTGCAGAACGCAGCGTTAAAGGTAGACCGTGGCGGTAACTGAAAAAGGCCAGAATCAGCGCTACAATGGCATATATTGCCCAGGCATGCAGACCCCAGTGGAAGAAGGTCAGCCGCATTGCTTCCTTCGCTGCCGCAACAGTCTCTGGGGCGCCAACGGGAGGTGAGAGATAATGCATCACCGGTTCAGCAACGCCAAAGAACATCAGGCCGATCCCCATCCCTGCCGAAAAAAGCATCGCAAACCAGGAGTGATAGCTGAAATCAGGTTGCGCATGGTCCGGACCCAGCTTGATATCACCGTAGCGTGAGAGTCCCAGAAACGTGACACTCAATAAAATCAGGGCCACAGCAAGGATGTAGAACCAGCTTGCATTCGTGAAGATTTGTTGCTGAAGTAGTTTGAAATTTTTGTCAGCAACATCCGGGAATGCAGCGGCAAAAGCGACAAGAAGAAAAATTAACAAAGCAGATGTAAAGAATACAGCTTTGTTAATCTGGCTGTGAGACTTCTTTGGGATTGTTTCATTTTCACTCATAATCATTTATTCCATTGATTTAAATCCGTATTGGATAATGCTTACCACCTCTTACAGAGTAGCAAAATTCAACTGACTATGCGGCGTGAATCGAGCACATGGTGTGATGAGTGCCGATACAAATCATCCTATAATCGAAGGAGTTCTTTGTTAATCAGCCTGCCACTTCTTGGGTATTTAATTTGCATATTCTGTACCAGAGCTGGGATATACGTTAAGTGAAGTATATTAGACACGAATTACCAGCTTCTGCTTTTGGCACAAAACGGCCTATCAGCATTATAAAAATATTCAGATATATATCATTCCTCTGAACATACACAACTAACGGCAGAATCTCACGATTCTGCCGCTTTTTTATTATTTTTCAGGGGGGGAGTAATGAATAATTCTGAAGGTTTGAAGTCGTTTCACTAATCGCTTTATGACCTACCGTAGTGGGTATCGGCTGATTGCGCAGCAGGGCCATTAGTTCCTGCCAGTATCACCGGCGTTAACATTGAAGACGACTAGGGCAGGCATGGAACTTTGAACCGGATGCCGGTGAAGGTCTTAACCGCTATACCCGCAAGCCAGGCATCTGTACGGACGTATCCATCTGCTGGCTCCGCATGATTTACCAGCAACATTTAATCTTCCCGAACACTCATTATTACCGCATACGCCAGCCGTCGCCGCTGGCGTTTTTTTATTGACGGAGACATACCCATGACAACAGCGACAAAAAACAACCTCGCATCTGCTGCTAACGAATCCGAATTTGAACTGACCGTAACGCAGATACCCGACGAACAGCGTATCTGCTTCTGGCCGCAGTACTTTGGCTCTATCCCACAATGGATAACGCTGGAACCCCGCATTTTCGCCTGGATGGACCGCTTCTGTGACGAGTACAACAGTGGTATCTGGTCCTTTTACACGCTCAGCAATGGCGGCGCGTTTATGGCCCCTGATGCTGACGTTGACGATAAATGGCATCTGTTCAACGGTATGAACGGCAATGGCGCGGACATGAGTGCTGAAGCCGCAGGCATTGCTGTCTGCCTGATTGAATACAGCCATCACGCCTGCCGTACAGAGTGTGACGCAATGACCGCGCACTATTACCGCCTGCGGGACTATGCCCTGCAGCATTCTGAAGCCCACGCCATTTTGCGTATCATTGACTGACCGGAGGAGCAACGAATGAAACAGCTTTCCTTTTTACCCGGCGAGATAACGCCACAGGACCGGCGTCTCATTCAGCGGGCGCTCAGGGCTCTGGAGCGGCACCTGCATGAGCCTGGGGTAGCCTTCACCTCCACTCATGCCGTCCGGGAGTGGTTGCGGCTGCATATGGCCGCGCTTGAACGGGAAGAGTTCCGGGTGCTGTATCTGAACCAGCAGAACCAGTTGATTGCCCACGAAACCCTGTTTGCCGGTTCTATTAGCAGTACCGAGGTACATCCCCGCGAGGTGGTCAAGCGCGCTCTGTACTTCAACGCGGCAGCGGTAATACTGGCGCATAACCATCCTTCCGGCGAGACGACGCCCAGCCAGGCTGACAAAGCCCTCACGCAGCGACTGGTTCAGGTACTTCAACTGGTGGATATCCGTGTCCCTGACCATCTGATTGTCGGCGGCAGGCAAATCTATTCGTTCGCAGAACACGGTCTGCTGTGAGGTATTACATGAAAATTATCAGTAAACGCCGGGCAATGACGATATACCGCCAGCATCCTGAGTCCCGAATCTTTCGTTTCTGCACCGGCAAATACCAGTGGCACGGTAGCGTCTGCCATTACACCGGCAGGGACGTTCCGGATATCACAGGAGTCCTGGCGGTATACGCCGAACGCCGCCAGGACCGCGAGGGGCCTTATGCCTGCCTGATGAGCATCACCCTGAACTGACAATAAAGAGGTTATCAATGAGCAAAATCACATGGGGTCTGCAGCGTGATATCACGCCACGTCTGGGAGCCCGTCTGGTGCAGGAAGGCAACCGACTGCATTATCTGGCTGACCGGGCCAGCATGACCGGCAAGTTCAGTGACATCGAATACCGGAAGCTGGATGAAACATTCCCGCACTTTATCCGCCAGATGGAATCGATGCTGACCACTGGTGAACTCAGCACCCACCATGCCCACTGCGTTACCCTGTACCACAACGATTTAACCTGCGAAGCCGACACCCTTGGCAGTTGCGGCTACGTATACATCGCCATTTACCCCACTCAGCGTTAATTACCTTCACGAGAGCAAACATGAAAACTTTACCTGCAACAACTCAGCGGGCGGTGAAGCCCTGCCTGTCACCCGTGGCTGTCTGGCAAATGTTACTGACACGTCTGCTGGAACAGCACTATGGTCTGACAATAAACGACACGCCATTCTGCAATGAGGCTGTGATTAAGGAACACATCGATGCCGGTATCACCCTAGCCGATGCCGTGAATTTTCTGGTAGAAAAATACGAGCTGGTTCGTATAGACAGGAAGGGATTTAGCTGGCAGGAACAATCTCCTTATCTCCGGGCTGTAGACATTCTGCGAGCGCGGCAGGCAACTGGCTTGTTGCGGCAAAGCCGTAACAACGTAGTACGATGAACATTGCGTACAACCTTCCCGATTTACATTTCTGAACTTCCTCCCTTGTTTACCTATTGCGTAATGCGCCTGCTACTACCCGGCGGGCGCGTTATCTTTTTACGGACAAACAATCATGCAACCAGAAGTTGAAGTATTAACCGATCATAATGAGCTAATTTGTTCGAGCTTTATTGAACACATTGCCAACACATTAAATTTAGGAGTGGTGTAGACATGGACAACTAAACCTGCAGCCACGGATGTATAGTGAGCGAAGCCCTATCAGGCCTTTTTGGTCAGTAGATAAGATTGATCTTCGTTGATAGAATTTACTTACACCAGCTGTTACATGAAAATAATTTTTTGGTGGGAGAATGATAAGATCTTACGTAAGAATTTGATTTTAATGGTGCCGATAATAGGAGTCGAACCTACGACCTTCGCATTACGAATGCGCTGCTCTACCAACTGAGCTATATCGGCCCTGAAAAGGACATGTCCACGAATGTGAGCACGGGGTAGAAGGTTAAAACTAACCGGGCGACGCGTCAATGGCCTTGCGAATCAAACGCCTATTTTTGCATCATCCGGATTCAATTACGCACGAATCGTGTCGTCACAGGCATCCTGTACGCGGCAAGGGAACGCTATAACCAGCGGCGAACACGCTGCTCATAGTGTTTCCATTCCAGCCCGAAATGTTTTCGCAGTTGTTCCTCTTCAAAATCAATGTGCAATCTGGCAACCGCCAGCATAAACAGTGGTGCAGCCAATATTCCAATCAGGCTACCGACGTAGAGAGCAAAAGCTAACTGGAGTCCACTCATTCCAAGATAGATTGGATTGCGGCTCCAGGCATAACATCCGCCAGTAACAAGCGTGGTCGATTTCTCTGCATGCAGTGGGTTTAGCGTCGTACGTTTCTTCCGCATCTGCCACGCGGTATGCAGTATCATCGCCAAACTGGCGCTAGCCAACAATGCACTTATTACGATAGTCGCCGCGCCAAATGTGAAACGCGGGATCGCCGTCAACGCGTCCGCGATGAGGAATAATATTAAGATGAGTGGTGGTGGAAGCCAGACTCTTAATTTTGTCAGGAAATGACGCATGGCTATAGACTAACCTCGGAAGCGGTTTGATTAACGCTGATACCGCTATAAATACCTTGTAAAAGACACATAAACAAACAATGTTTCACTCAGAACTGGCTATCGTCTTCACCAGACAGGCAGGATCTGTAGTACTAACCTCGGCAAAAAACCGGCACCAGAGGCATCCGCCCCTGATGTTCCCGACAGGTTTACGCTGAAAAAGTTGAATCCGACGCTGATTCAAACAGCCCTACAGACTGCTTGTAAAAACGCATAAAATCATCAAACATCACTGGCGGTAAAAATTGATAACCCTGCAGGTAATCCACATTATTTTTCCGCAACCATTGCTGCTGATAGCCATATTCAACGCCTTCCGCCACCATGCGTAACCCCAGGAGTCCGGAAAGATGAATGATTGACTCGAGCATAGGGATATGTTGCTCAACTTCTTTAATAGCCTTGATGAACGTTTTATCAATTTTGATTACATCCAGGTCTAACTCATTGAGATAGCAGAGATTAGCGTATCCCGTTCCAAAATCATCTAAAGCAAACAGCACCCCTCTGTTTCGCAACGATCGTATCAGCTCTTTGAGAGCTGGAGTGATAGTTAGAGTCTGATTTTCGGTTATTTCAATCATTAATTTTATCGGTAGTCTTTGCGTTATCTCCATAAAGTTAAGGCATTCCCAATAAAAAACAGGATTACTTAAACCTGATGGACTGACATTAAAGGAGACGAATAGCGTTTTATTAATATCCTCGCTTCCGTCGACCAGATTACGCGCGACGGTGGTCATTAAATAGCTCGTTAACTCATTCATTAAGCCACTTTTTTCAGCCAGAGGTATAAACTCACGCTGAGAAATCGCATAATTATGGCCCTGTGGCCACCGAGCCAAAACCTCAACACCACAGACGTCCCCATGGATATTTACGATGGGCTGAAAATAAGGAATGATTTCTTCATTCCTTATTGCCATACTCAGTCGGCCAGAATCTGAAACATCATATGCATCGCCATAAATTACATTCTCACCAGAATGACTGTTTGTCGGGTAGCCTTCATGCAATAAATTATTCCTGGTTAAAAAAATGATAGTTTCATTAAAATGAGAAAATCCCAGACGAGCGGTTATCCGCTCCCGATATCGATAAACTGACTTAGTTGTTAGTGAGTTAGCAATACAAAAGTCGTGCAATTTTTCTTTTGTGAATGATGAATACAACATTTCCTCTTCAAATTCAGTCAAATGAAAATTAAAAATCGTCGAACCTTTAGTGACTTCCACAACCTCATTGGGTGCCATTAAATTGGCTCTTAGCTGAGAAATCAATTGTTCAGATAATTCTCGTCCATTAATGAAAGCATACTCCTCGTATCCTCTATTAACAGAACGAGTTTCATTCATCCGAAGAACAATACAGTTGATGTTGATAAACTGCGTGCTATTTCTCTGAAACCATTTCCTGACCAGTAGCAATGGTAACCGGTTATCGATCACCAGCAAACAGGACGGGTATCGTGGAATAACTGACTGTGTACCAGAAATAAATGATCGCGCATCCACCAGTACCAGATTTGGCAGCCACGCTTTTATCCCTGAGAAAAGAAAAATATCATAACTGAGCAGAAAAACCTTTTTCGTATTCATAGTTACCACCAACTTAAATTTATGGCATAGCAGGTCCCTCGTTATATACACGAGAGAATATACAACACCTTCAGCCTCCAGCAATTATAAGGCGGTTCGTGAATTAACTTTATCCATAAGCCATATCACGTAATTTCAGAGTTTATAATCACAATTATCCATATGCGTATTCCCATTAAATAGTAAATCCATTTCAAATATCGAAAAAGGAAAATTCCTAATTTTCATCAGTACAAATCCTTTTACTCATTTTCACTACAAGGCAAAACAAAAAACCACAAATGCAAGCAACGACAAAATATACAACCACAAAAATCAAAATGCTAACACATTACCTTGATTTATGCTGCCCGACAAACCATGAGCGTACGTCGCAGATCTCTTATCGCATAGACATTTCCTGCGATACGGATGACCTTATAATAGAAAATATCCTGTTGAGACATAAGCAGTTCGGTAATTTCATCGGGAACATTGTCATTTTTATTTTTGACAATAGCCAAGCGACGAGTCTGCAGATATCCGTCGCGGTCTTTGCCAATAAAATTCAGGACAACATTACGATCTACAGCATAGTGCTTACCCTGAATATTAAGGCTCCCTATCTGGGATACCCGCCCTTCGGTAGCGGAAGAAATACGAAAAACCAACAGAACTTCACCTTCAATTTTTACGCCCTGAGTTTGCGCCTCCAGATGCAGGTAATTCTTGGCAGAGCAGGTCAGCGTCTCAGGTTCTTGATGGCGATAAAAAAAGTATGCTGTTATCACCGCAAGAAAGATCGCCCCGCTAATAAAGATAATTTTCGCATTCACGGGCAGCCCCTCCTTTATCCAGCGTACAGATCCCCAAAAAATTCTCTTTAAGATCATTACCTGTCGATAAATTATTATCATCATAAAAAACAATTGTTTTCTTGCCATCATGACAAGTCGCATTTATTTTTCGCCACATATCAGAAGATAAAAACGCTTTCGTTTTATCAGCATTATTGTCATCGGCAGTATAAAGTTCACAATCACCTATTGCCCTGATATAGATAAAATTCGTGGCACCTGAATTAAGAGTTGGCAATATCAAAACAGAGCTCCCAAGAAAGGCAAACAATAAAATGAACAGAACAATATTTTTGCGTTTCGGTGTTGCGGGTGAGTTCACCGTTTCTGTTACCGAACGAACAGGTACATCTCCACTGAAAGATGACTGTTCATCATTGACCGAAGCATGGAACAAAAATCCCTGCCGGGGCAATGTTTCAATGGGATTATCGGCCCCCAACTCACTAAATGCTTTTCGCAATATACTGATACTTTTATTAAGGCTATGACCCGATGGGGCCATGCCATGCTTTTTCCATACTTCTTCAATGATAAACTCACGATGGAGTTGTTGATTTTTATGGGCAATGAATAGCTCAAGTAGTCTCGCTGTAGATGCCGAAAGGATTATTGTAGTATCGCGATGTTTCAGGCTTTTTCTGGTGGAATCGTACTCAACCTGATCATTAATTATACTTTTCATACTACCTGACTCTTGAATACCGTGACATGGAGTACAAATGACCAAAGTTTCATCTGTGCTGAGCTGAATACTGCATTGTATAAAGATAGTTACAGTATAGGTTCGATATCTAACCATGACATATCGGATCAGACTCAATGCTTACTATTGATTGAGTTTGAAGCACCCCTGACCTACTGGGATGTATTTCTGCAACGCTACGATAAACTTTCGGTTTTTTGTTTTGAGCTCACTACTACGCCAGGTTTCACCCGGCAACACATAACGCATGGTGGCTTCATCATCGGTTGAATTGCACCCTTGGTGTACGATGATTTTAAAAAAAGTATTCCCAGTGTTTTTCAGTGTTCCGTTAGCCTCATCAATTGTGTAGGCCAGATTTATGTTTCTCGGGCGAACAACCAATATGGTGTCCATAGCGATCACCGGGAGAGCCTGCCCGCCTTTCCCTTGATTACGTTCGGTAAACAGCGTGATCGGCATTTCACGAAACAGAATTCGGTAATAGCGTTCTTTATCATCCTGCGGCCCGCGGTAGAAAATCTTAAAAAACTCACTCGCCTGCGGAGCCAGTGAAAAATTCAGCGGAGTAAACAGAAGTTCGCCTTCAGCAATAGCACTTCTGTTTTCACCTCCCGGTCCCGGCTTATCAATTTTTACTGCGCCGATACTGTATAAATTCTGTTTCTGGCTATCGTTATAGATTCGTTTACTGATAAATGCTTTATCCGATGGCATCTCATAAATGGTCGACTCCAGGTAGACTGCCTGTGTAGAGAATGCTGTCAGACCGGAAAGTAGAATAAATACCCATCTAAGCGCCAGACGACGGCGGTTCATGGCGTCACTCCCACCCAATTCGCCGTGACTTTTATCTCTCCACTGGCGCTGACGACACCTTCCCAGTCAGCGCCGGAAACGGTTAACATCGAACGCGAATCATTCATTGGGAAAAGCAATTTCAAATCAGTAGCATAATAGCTTCCATCGTCATTGTTATTTGCGTCCCAGGGCGTCTGTTGCCACTGCGCATCTCTCATACTGACTGCCGCTTCACTGCAGCTATTTCGTTTTTGCACCACGCCCCCCGACTGACTGTTGTACTGCAGAAAAGCGGGAATGGGGACGGACAGCCCGCCATGCGCAGACGTAAACAGACAGTAAGGGACACTGTTTATCGTCGTACTTTCCCCAATAACTTGCGCGGTGATACTGTCTGCCTGACGGGGGCCTGAGACGGTTACGGTGTACTCCATTTCTATAGGAGCGGCATCGCCAATCGTGCCACTACCGCTCGCAGAAGCTGTGTTGTCCGAAGAGACGATACTGATCCCATACTCCTTCGGCACAATATTAAGCTGTAGCGAAGGAGTAAACTGGTAGTGTCCTGACTCTGGTGTTAAGCCATTATAAAAACCGAAGGTAAAGGGCTGACTGTTAGTAATGCTGATCCCTGAATCGACAAGATTCTTCAAAAATGCTTTTGACAGAAAAATATAAATGTATTCTCCAGAGGTCGTAAAAACGTTGTAATAAGCAGTTGAAGTACCATAGTTATACCAGTTTGAACCATTCCCGGAGTATCTCACGGTGGCCGCTCCGGGCGTAAAACCAAGCATCGCCGTATCGACAAAAGCGCGAAACGTCAAGGAGGCGGTCAGATTGGCCGTTTGTTGCAGGTTATAACTCACCATTTTGCAAATCACACCGTCAGTACCGCCTACCACGCCAAGTTCGCAATAACCAGAGTCTTTGGTGATGCTCGGCGTACCGTCGCTGGCAACCCAAAGCTCCTGAAATGCGTTAGTCGAGACAAGTGACAGATGACCGCGTTTAGTTAACGTGTAATTGACGTAATTCCATGATCCTGTCGATTGGTCTTTGCACCGTTGCCCGGAAGAATAATCATAATTTACAGAAGTATAACAGCGGTTGAACACGTAGGTTTCGCTGCTACCGGTAGGCACATTGCGAAAGTACTCATAAGCAGTATCGGTCAGGGAAGCGAATCCGTAGGCGCCACCAATAACGCCTGCGACAGAGCCGACCTGCGCATGATAAAAACCGTTTTTGTCAGTGCCCAATCCGGCAATAAACCCGGTTGATGGGCATTGGGTGCCACTATAACAACGGATTCCCCGGAAAGGCCCGTTAATCGGGGAGTTATCAATCCACATGTCCTGATAATAATTTCCAGGCGCAGTCCAGCCGACAAAACCTAAATACCCGAGACTCACCTGAGAGGTACCGTATTTTATCCACGTGTTTGACCCGCTGAAACGCGGATCAAGTGCCGATGGGGTAATAAAGTATTCACTATCAATGGCATTTTCGATAAACAAATAGTTATTGCTAACTGAGCCGGAAGAGATTGCATTCAACGCCAAAGCAGGCACAGGTGAAAAACTCCCTACGGCACAGATTACAGTAGCTAATTTAATTAATGCTTTCATTTTATTACCTCTGCGCCATCGTGGTTTGCGTTGCACATTTCACATCGCCAACCCACGCTGCGCCGCGTGCTTTTTCCAAATCAAGATCGGCTTCGCATATGCTGCCATTGGCTGAAATTAACGTGATGACCGGATACTTTTTATCGATATCGATAGCAAACTCACCCTTTTCATCCGTACGCGTTTTACCGATGTGGTTATGGATATCGGTATTTGCAGCCAATTGTCCATCGGGATAACGAATGCGCCCGAATACGGTGACCATGCTTTTCACTTCAGGGTTGATAACACCCACGTTACCCGGATATAGCGTCAGCTCCTGTTTGCGTCCTGAAACAATATCGAAGCTGTCCTCAGAGTTTTTATCATTGAGGATTTCCAGCTTGTACTGAGCATAGGGCGGCAGTGCAATGAAATTTGATTTACCGCTGAGAAGATAATTGCGGTTATTAATCTTCGCAGCCAGTTTCCCTTCACCGGTCAAATCTGTTTTCACAATGATGCCGGACCGCTGCCGCTCTTTACTCAGGCCGAAATCTTTACCTGCCCACGCCAGAGAACCCTGGGAAGAGAAGTTCATATTGGTGGAGTTGTCAGCAGAACGCGTTACCGATACGGTGCCGGCGTTATATTTCGTGTCATAACTCAAATTGCCGTTTACCGAATAATTATTGTCGTAATACTGTTCGCCACTCAGACGCGTTGATGCCGACAATCCGACCGATTTAATCGGGCCCTCAGCATACTGCTTACGCGCGCTGAGATTACCCTGAGTACTGCCATAACGATCCCGGGAGACGCCCATGCTCAACCAGGTCGCCAACGGCAATGATAAATCCAGACTGACATAACGTTCCTGTCGCCCATCGTCATTCCGATTGTTGTAGTAATAACGCTGAATACCTGCACGCAACCCAACCGTGGCATACCTGCCTGAATAAAGGGTCGTGCTGTAGTCCAGATTACGATATTTATTTCCCGAGTAGCGATTCTCCGTCTGACTCACGGTGAGCGAGCCGCCATGAGGAATAAACTTTCCGAGGTTAAGAGTCCCGCCAATGGAATAATTATCACGCTCCTGTAAAGGCAGACGATCGCCAATTTTACTGTCTTCACGAGATGCCCATAGGGAACCGTATCCCTCAGGGACATTAAGGTTGATGTTACTGATATTTCGCCAAGACGAATCGTTCGCCACTAGCGTCTGATTGCCAATACTTACGTATTCATTCACATTGAGCGTGACATCCGTTTCATTAACCGCATTGTTGTCAAAACCGTAGAGCGTGGATTTCAGGCCCAGCCCCGATAATATCGCCAGCGTCACCGATGCGGCCCCCCCGGCAATCCAGGTCTGCTCGTTGCCCAAATCTTGATAATGATTTCGCTTGTAACTCACACGGTCATAATCCAGTGAGCCACCAAACAGTTGCCACGAAAGCTGATCAATCCCGGCGGCTTGTTGGCGGGCAAAGATTTTATTAACCCTGCTAATACGACTATTAATTGTCCGGCCATTGACCACGATATCTACCGTGACGTCATAAACACCATACGGAAAGCGACTGGTATCAATTTCATAGCTGCCCATATTAAAGTTCTGCACGCTGAGCAAACGCCCATCACGGAAGACATGAACCTCGCCAGCGGCTGGCAAAAATACGGTAATCGGCGTGAGTGAAAGCGCGGTATTCTCAACAACCGTACTTCCTTTGTTTCCGTAGCTCACACCGTAAATTTTCCCACCATTCAACGCATTCAGACTAGCAATAGACTGCACGTTCCAGGTGTCGAGCATCCCGAGCGCCAGTCGATACCCGTCATAATCACGCTCATACATCGCACGATAGAGTTTACTGGTGCCGTTGCTGTCGCCGATGCCGTAAAACGAACCGTTAATATTGATATGGTGCTCACGCAGCGATGTTGTATTGTCCACCGTCAGATAGCTGCGGGTACTGCTGCCATTATGATAATCGTTGTAGTAGGTACCAAAGTTATAATTCAGGACGTTAGAGAGAGACTCCACGCTGGAAGGTCCAAGCAGGCTACTGCGTGCGACAATCGCTTCAGTTAACGCATCTTTGCTGACTATCATCTCCAGGTGAAATGAAGAGACGTTGAGTTGCAGGCGTGCATTGTCCGATAGCTCGATATTGGTGTTATCGTGAAATTTCACATCACGAATTTTTTCTACCAACGCACGAGTTTTTCCAGATAACACGGCATTATTAGGCAATTCAGCAAGAGTCAGGGCTTTAACTGTAATATTGCCATCAACAAGCGAAATCATCGCATCGGCAATTTTTTGCTGACTTTTCTCGTCAGTCTCGTTGTAACGAATATATACCGGCACCGTCATTCCCTGCTCCAGTGAACGGGCGAAAGCGCTGGGAATAACGTAATTACCCACTTTTACTGGGGCTGCATGTGAAGTTCCTGGTGTCAGCGCAAGAAAAAGACAAATGCTACCGCCGACAATATATTTTGTTGTCATATGCATCCTTACAATCCGGTATTTTTATTTATCCCGTACAGATGGCTGCTATTGACCATCACTTCACTGTAATAAACTGCTTACCGTGCCAGATACCAATGCGTGAGCGGCTATTACTAATGTCGGTGAACTGCAGTTTTATTTTTGTACCTGGCATAATGTAATAGCGTTCGCGACAACCTCGTCCCTGATCGCGAGCCTTATCCTTACAGGCGCCATAGGCGATCACACGAAACGAAACATTGCCAGTATTGGTAATAACATCGCCATTTCGGCTATATTCAAAACGTTCTTTTCGCGGCGCGACCACCAGAATAGTGCCAATTTCTGCCGACGCTGTTGCTACCGCCATTTTATTCGCCCGGGTTTCCGCGCTCTCGGTGACCGGCTCATCTATCCATTGCAGACGATAATAACGTTCGAGATCATCTGCTGGTCCTTTATAAAAGAAGCGGAAAACATCCTTTGCTTGACCAGGAAGAATAAGATTGGCAGGTGTAGAAAGTAACTCTCCGGAATTGACAGGCTTTATTTCGACTCCCCCCGCCAAAGGTGATGACAATTGTTTTACCGAAACACTGACATAACGCGCCGCATCAGTTGTATTAGTAATTTCTTTCGATAATGAACTCTCAGCAGAAGTCATTATCGATGTGATTTCACCCACATTAATTGCCCATCCGGGAAAAGATGCTACTAACCCTACCAACATCACTGCCGGTAAATATTTTTTCATGACGCCATTCCTGATAAATTCGGGAGAAAAAATTCTCCCGAATTTTTATTACTTAGGCAGACGGAGTCGTCCAGGTTGCATTAAACTGTACTTTTACATCGCCAGTCCAATAGCCGTCTGGCAGAGCAGAGTAATCCGTTACTGCCTGGCTACCATCAGAAGTCGCTGACGCGATGGTGAATTTGAAGTTGGATTGATCGCTGACACGAGCAGCACCGTTATAAGCGCCATCAGCCATCAGGCTTTCAAGACCAGAAGTCGAGCTGGAGTTAACCAGGACAGTATCTGATGAGTTAGTCAGCGCGGTGCCATTCCATGCCACCCCTACGTTCAGGGTAGACGCATCGCCACTGGCGTTGGTCAGCGTGTTACTAATGATCTGAGCAGTCAGCTCAAAATCAGTTGCCGTTTCCTGACCCTGAATAGTCACATCAAAAGCACCGTCCTGAGAGTTGAAGGCTTTCAGTCCCTCAGCATACTGGAAAGTCAAAGAGTTCAGCGGGGTGACAACCAACATACTGGTGGTATCTTTTGTTGCCGTCGCGTCCCACGAGGCAGTTGCAGAAGCAGTAACATCTGCCATTGCATTTGCTGCAACAAATACAGAAGCCAGAGAGGTTACTAATAATAATTTTTTCATTTTTATCTTCTCCTAAGAACAAACTCACCACCGAGTCTTATTTTTAAGTCACTCCAGCGGTTCCATTAATTGCGAGCCAGAATTGCCGCGCCAAAAAATTATCATTTGAATTAAGTAACATCTCAACAAACCCTGAAACGCAAAAATTACAAAAAACTAAGAATTTTCCCACAAAAAATTTTATCTAAGAAGTCTCCTAAGACAGAAGTACTTGAAATGTGCCTTGTTTCAGAATTATCACCCACACAAATAAGCAATACCAAACAATTCATCTTTTTTATGTTTTTGATAAATATCAAAAAGATCATACAAATACCACCTAAGCAAAACCCTTACAAAACATAAAGATAATTAACGCCTCCATATTTTCTCTATAATGCTTATTATTTGTTGCAATTATGCTAATTTTTTAACTTCACAAGAAAATTCTCATGAAATATTCATATGAGGGGGAATATTCTTATAAAAGAATCGCTAAGCTGGAGGATTAGTATTCGAATTGATAATTATTTCACAGAAATAAAACCAGGAATTTTCCATATAAAAAGAATATTCCTGGAATATCAAGAGTTATATAACGCTCAACAGGAGAGATTTAGTTGAAACCTTTTAATCCCAAATAACTATTAAGTGTTACCGTTCGCACCCGATGTAGGGTAATCAAATTTTGTTGTTCGAGGGATTTAAATGACCGGCTAACGGTTTCAATTTTAAGGTCGAGATAACTGGCAATTTCCTCCCGGGAGAATGGCAAGTGAAGCGTCGTTTCTGGCCTGCCAATACGTAAATGCATCTCGTAAAATTCCACCAGAAAAGCAGCGATCCTGGCCTCAGCATGTTTATTCGCATAGCGCCGCAGTTTTTCAACAATGAATCCATTGTCCCTGCAGAGAAACTTGATGACTGCGGCAGCAACCGACGGATCCTTTTCTGCTACTTTGAACAACCGCGCAATATCGATATGACATACCTCCGCAGCCGTTGCCGCCTTAATCGTTGTCAGGTACTTCCCCCCTTCGACAGCATCCAGCGCCATGATATCTCCCGGAACATAAAAGCGACTGATAAAATCGTTATCACCGCATTCCACGCTGGACTTGCAGTATCCTTCGTGAATAACAAAAAGCATGTTTGCGGCTTCATCCTGCCGGGCGAGTATCTCCCCTGATTTAAACCTTCTTCTTTTGTCTATTAATCGGTGTTGATTATCACGATCAATTGCCGCTCCCTTTGGACACAGCGAACAATGGCGGGGGGGAAACGGGTTGCCGAGCGGCACTACAGGAATGCGATGTTTGTGAATATCCGATTTCACGCAACAACTCCTCATAAAAATGAGACTGATTCTAATAGATCGGGCCATGGGAACAATACGTGAACTGAAGACCAGGAAAATTCATGCTGGCAGGGAAAATTCTGTGATACATCGCCTTTCTGGCACAGGGACGCATGGGTCAAAACCAGACTGATGATGTTAAAACGCAGGATAGAAAAATGTGGCAGTGGAGTGAAGGTTAGAATTAACAGGGCGATGCCTTAATAGCCTTGAAAATCAGAGTGCTATTATGGAATCGCCCGTTTTCAATTACGCACGGATCGTGTCGTCGCCGAAGCCAACCCATTTGTATGTAGTCAGTGCTTCCAGCCCCATTGGGCCACGCGCGTGCAGTTTTTGCGTACTTACCGCCACTTCCGCGCCCAGTCCAAACTGGCCGCCATCGGTAAAACGCGTAGAGGCGTTAACGTACACAGCTGAAGAATCGACTTCATTCACAAAACGATCGGCGTTGCGTAGCGTACGCGTCAGGATCGCATCGGAATGCTGGGTACCATGCTCGCGGATGTGGGCGATGGCATCATCCAGACTGGTGACGATTTTCACGTTCAAATCCAGCGACAGAAACTCGTCGTCATACTCTTCAGCTTTCACCGCAACCACATTAGCAGGTCCTGCCTTCAATGTAGCCAGCGCCATTTCGTCTCCGTGCAGAGTTACGCCGCTTTGTGCCATCTGCTGGCTCAATGCTGGCAGAAAACGCGCGGCGATATCCTGATGCACCAGCAGAGTTTCTACGGTGTTGCAGGTGCTCGGACGCTGGGTTTTAGCGTTGACGATAATCTTCAGGGCCGGGGCGATCTCCGCGGTATCATCAACATAGATATGACATACGCCAATGCCGCCGGTGATGACCGGGATAGTCGACTGCTCACGACACAGCTTGTGCAGGCCCGCGCCCCCACGAGGGATCAGCATATCGATGTACTTATCCATCCGTAGCATCTCAGCGACCAGTGCGCGGTCCGGGTTATCAATCGACTGTACGGCAGCCGCGGGTAAACCGCAGGCTTCCAGCGCCTTTTGGATAACCGCCACGGTGGCAGCGTTCGTCCGGTAGGTCTCTTTCCCACCGCGCAGGATCGCGGCATTGCCGGTTTTCAGGCACAGGGAGGCAACGTCAACGGTGACGTTTGGGCGCGCTTCATAAATTACGCCAATCACGCCCAGCGGGACGCGACGACGCTCCAGACGCAGACCGCTGTCCAGCAGCCCACCGTCAATCACCTGCCCGACCGGGTCGGCGAGATTACACACCTGGCGTACATCGTCAGCAATCGCTTTCAGACGCGCTGGCGTCAGGGCCAGGCGGTCGAGCATCGCATCGCTCAGGCCGTTGGCTCGCGCCTGCTCAACATCTTGTACGTTCGCGCTGAGGATGCTTTCGGTTTGCGCTTCCAGCTCATCAGCAATGGTTTCCAGTACGCGATTTTTTTCGCGACTGGAGAGCAGCGCCAGCTTATATGACGCGGCTTTGGCAGCAATGCCCATTTTTTCCAGCATATGCCTGTTCCTTAACGGGTGATCATGTCGTCACGATGGACAGCGACCGGGCCGTATTCGTAGCCCAGGATGGTGTCGATCTGTTGTGAGTGATGTCCGGCAATACGGCGCAGCGCATCGCTGTTATAGCGGGTGACGCCGTGGGCAATATCGCGCCCTTCGAGATTGCAGATGCGGATCACTTCACCACGAGAGAAGTTGCCTGTCACGCTTTTAATGCCTTTTGGCAATAATGAGCTGCCGCGTTCCAGAATCGCTGCGGTAGCGCCCTCATCAACAGTAATTTCTCCGGCAGGCGGCGCGCCGAAGATCCAGCGTTTACGGTTCTCCAGTGGAGATGCCTGAGCATGAAAACGCGTCCCAACGGAAACGCCTTCCATCACGTCGCCAATGACGCCCGGTTTGCTGCCTGCGGCAATTATGGTGTCGATCCCGGCGCGGCACGCGACATCGGCGGCCTGCAGTTTTGTTCCCATCCCGCCGGTTCCCAGACCCGAGACGCTGTCTCCGGCAATGGCGCGCAGCGCATCATCAATACCGTGCACGTCTTTGATCAGCTCCGCCTGCGGATTGGTGCGAGGATCGGCGGTGAACAGGCCCTGCTGATCGGTCAACAGCAGCAGCTTATCGGCTCCAGCCAGAATTGCCGCCAGCGCTGAGAGGTTGTCGTTATCACCCACTTTAATTTCAGCGGTCGCCACCGCATCGTTCTCATTAATGACCGGAACGATGTTGTTATCCAGCAGCGCGCGCAGCGTATCGCGGGCATTGAGGAAGCGCTCTCTGTCTTCCATATCCGCACGCGTCAGCAGCATCTGCCCGATATGAATACCGTAAATCGAGAAAAGCTGTTCCCATAGTTGAATCAGTCGGCTCTGCCCTACCGCTGCCAACAGCTGTTTCGAGGCTATCGTTGCCGGGAGTTCAGGGTAACCAAGATGCTCACGTCCGGCGGCAATCGCGCCTGAGGTAACAATAACAATACGATGCCCTGCGGCATGGAGCTGCGCGCACTGGCGAACCAGTTCTACGATGTGGGCGCGGTTCAGGCGGCGGGATCCGCCCGTTAACACACTGGTGCCAAGTTTTACCACCAGCGTCTGGCTGTCACTCATGATTCTCTGCCATTCAAAATTGGGGAAAATGATATCAAACGAACGTTTTAGCAGGACTGGCCCCGGTTGCCAACAACCAGCGCACAAAGCATGAAATTTTATTGCGCAGGATCAGCAAGCGTAGCGGCAGATTTTGACGCATTTATTACAGAAACAAAAAAACATCCTTTTTTAAAAATATTCTTACTTTGTCATAAAACGTTCATTGCCAGACGTTAAAAACCCTCCTGTCTTTTAACGGGGATCACACCCAGTGAATATTAGCGCGTACTTTTAATCAGGAATGAAAATGAAAAAGAGCACTCTGGCATTAGTGGTGATGGGAATTGTTACGTCGGCATCCGTACAGGCAGCGGAAGTGTATAACAAGAACGGTAATAAGCTGGACTTATACGGCAAAGTAAAAGCCATGCATTACATGACGGATTATGACAGCAAAGATGGTGACCAAAGCTATATCCGTTTAGGTTTTAAAGGCGAAACGCAAATTAACGATCAACTGACCGGTTATGGTCGTTGGGAGGCTGAATTCGCCGGCAATAAAGCTGAAAGCGATTCTAACCAACAAAAAACACGTCTGGCCTTCGCCGGTGTGAAATTAAAAGATTTTGGCTCGTTTGATTATGGTCGTAACCTGGGTGCGCTGTATGACGTGGAAGCATGGACCGATATGTTCCCGGAATTCGGCGGCGACTCCTCCGCACAAACCGATAACTTTATGACCAAACGTGCCAGCGGCCTGGCAACTTACCGTAACACCGACTTCTTCGGCGTCGTGGATGGCCTGGATCTGACCCTGCAATATCAGGGTAAAAACCAGGACCGCGATGTGAAAAAACAGAACGGCGACGGTTTTGGTACTTCCGTTACCTATGACTTTGGCGGCAGCGACTTTGCGGTGAGCGGCGCTTATACCAACTCCGATCGTACTAACCAGCAGAATCTGCAAACTCGCGGTACAGGCGATAAAGCAGAAGCCTGGGCAACTGGCTTAAAATATGATGCTAACGATATTTATATTGCAACGTTCTATTCTGAAACGCGCAATATGACGCCAATTTCCGGTGGCTTTGCTAATAAAACACAGAACTTCGAAGCGGTAGTTCAGTACCAGTTTGACTTTGGTCTGCGTCCGTCACTGGGTTATGTGCTGTCTAAAGGGAAAGATATTGAAGGCGTCGGCAATGAAGATCTGGTGAATTATATTGATCTCGGCGCAACGTACTATTTCAACAAAAATATGTCCGCGTTTGTCGATTATAAAATCAACCAGCTCGATAGCGATAATAAGCTGGGCATCAACGATGATAATATCGTTGCCGTCGGTATGGTCTACCAGTTTTGATATAGCATAAAAAAAGCCGGATGGGGTTGCGCCGCCATCCGGCTTTTCACTGTTCATTATGCCGTTAACTTAACCGGTTCATCCTTAAAGTCGTCAGCAGGTTCCAGCGCCAGATTCAGCGTCGTTAACAAGCCAAGTAATTTTTCATGGAATTCACGTAAGGTGTATTCCAGTCGCTCTACCACTTCAGTCTCTTTCACCGGCACCGCAGTCCAGTTACCGTCTTTATCAAA
Source organism: Citrobacter sp. ABFQG (assembly GCF_004322975.1). Taxonomy (NCBI): domain Bacteria; kingdom Pseudomonadati; phylum Pseudomonadota; class Gammaproteobacteria; order Enterobacterales; family Enterobacteriaceae; genus Citrobacter; species Citrobacter sp. ABFQG. Next base: position 1,700,657 of record NZ_CP036435.1, on the reverse strand, counting down.
CAAACCAAACTGATAACTATACGTGAAGCGTTTTTCCTGCGCCTCCAGTTCCATCCACCAGCCCCAGAACTCGCGTTTCTCAGGGGCCGGTTTCACGTTGACGCAAACAGCCAGACAATCGAAAAAAAATCGATTATCTTCGCACTGCCCTTCCCGGATGTACGGGCCAAGCGCGGTGAATTTCTTGATCAATCTACTTTTCGGATGCCCACTCGGTAACGTCATTACGATCTCCTTAGGTGAAGCACCTGTTTTACCAAATCGATAAAATTTAGCAAACTTTTAACACAATCTCTGATTGATCCAACTGGTTATTTCCTGCAACCCTTTGTCAAAATTGCGATACACCGGATTGAAGGGGATCTCCAGTAGCTTACCGTCTGAAGATGAAGATGTGATTAAACGTGACTCTTCTTCCGGGCTAAACGGGTCGTTCTTCCAGAACCCCGAAAGCATTGGCGTCGGGCAGCGTCGCCCCAGCAGGCCCTGCACTTTTAATGAATAGCGATTAAGCTCAACGCGCAGCGCTTCATCGGAGGCGTCATGCATCCCCAGGCGGCTAGCCAGTACATCAAGATACATTTCCGGGACGCTCGCCTGACGCTGCGGGTCACTAAGCAGCGAATGAACCACTGGTCCCAGACAGGCCACCGCCTTCAGACGTGATGATTCCAGATATGCCAGACGTACCGCTACGTTAGCGCCAAAGCGGAAACCGAAGGCCGCCACGCGAGTGTGATCCACCCAGGGAACATTAGGCAGCGCTTTTAATACGTGCTGATGCAGCAGGCTGGAATCCTGAGTCAGTTTCCATTTTGATGAGAACCCAACCGACGGCATATCCAGCGTCAGCATAGCAATGCCACGTGGAGCAAAGTAGCGCTCATACAGACTGTAATAATCCGTTTGCATGGAATCGAGGCCACCGCACATCAGCACCGTCGGGAACGGACCGTCGCCTTTTGGCATATGCAGGAATCCAGTGATTGGCGCGCCGCCGGTAACGGCAAATTCCATCTCGCGCAATGTCCCCGGCAGTCGCTGCGCGGCCTCTTCATAGGCGCGATTGGCCAAAGCCTGTGCCTGTTCTGCCAGCTCATCGCCTTTCAGGTGTGGGTAAGCGGCAATGTTGTACAACGTAGACGCATGCAGCCAGTGGCGTCCGCTCACCTGCGGATCCTCTTCCATAGACGCTTTCTGTTGCCAGTCCATCGCCTGCTTCGCCCACTCATAGATCCAGTTCCCGCCGCGATAGCCGATAACCGTATCGTAGAGTTCTTTATCCGTACGTTCGGCTTCGCTCATCACGATACGTGCCTGCACCTCAAGGATTTCACGCGGGTCGACGCCACGCCAGATCCACATCAGACGATTCACCATGCGATACCAGTGGGGAATGGTTTTACCATCCAGGGCAGATTGTACGGACGGCTGCGCGCCGTGATTAAAACGACGAACCAGCGTTGACGTTTCAGGGTGTTTGAAGCGGGGTTTAAACAGGACTTCGCTGAGGTTAGCCTGTGACATGATTGCAGCCTCCATGAGTACTCACTAAGGCATAGTGTAACCTGACACTGCACAAAAAGAACAACGCCCGGCAGTTGCCAGGCGTTGAAAACTTTTTAGATTAGCGACCAGAGATCGGCGGGACGAACACCACGCCCATATCCCACGGCTGTTCAATCCAGGTATCCTGAGGGATATCAACAACATAATCATTCACCAGCGGGCGACCTGCCGGCTTAGCGAAGATAGTAACGAAATGCGCTTTAGGATACATTTCGCGGATCGCAACGGCGGTACCACCGGTGTCAACCAGGTCATCGATTACGATGAAACCTTCACCGTCGCCTTCGGCACGTTTCAGCACTTTCAGTTCGCGCTGGTTGTCGTGATCGTAGCTGGAGATGCATACGGTATCGACATGACGAATACCCAATTCACGCGCCAGCAATGCGCCCGGTACCAGACCACCACGGCTAACGGCAATAATGCCTTTCCATTGTTCAGAAGGCATCAGGCGGCTTGCCAGTTTACGTGCATGGATCTGCAACATGTCCCAGGTGACGACGTATTTTTCGCTCATGTGAAGTGTCCCAGCCTGTTTATCTACGGCTTAAAAAGTGTTCGAGGGGGAAATAGGTTGCGCGAGATTATAGAGATCTGACGCACTAAAAACCAGTGTTTCGCGGAATCCGCGCCTCTTTTTGCATGCTTTATGCTAGCCGTCAGCGGAGAAAGTGGTATTCTCAATCGCATCGCGCAAGCCTGACTTGTGGTGTTTTTAATTCTGCTAACCCCGTGGCCTGCAAGTAAGTTTTGTAGGACATCGCCAAGGAGACTCAACGTGTCTGAACTGTCTCAATTATCCCCGCAACCGCTATGGGATATTTTTGCCAAAATCTGTTCTATTCCTCATCCGTCCTATCATGAAGAGCAGCTCGCTGAACACATTCTGAGCTGGGCCCAGGAAAAAGGTTTCCACGTCGAGCGCGATCAAGTTGGTAATATCCTGATTCGCAAACCCGCTACCGCAGGTATGGAAAACCGCAAACCGGTCGTTCTGCAGGCGCACCTGGATATGGTCCCGCAGAAAAACAACGACACCGTGCACGACTTCACCAAAGATCCTATCCAACCTTATATTGATGGCGAATGGGTAAAAGCCCGTGGCACCACGCTGGGTGCAGATAACGGTATCGGTATGGCGTCCGCGCTGGCCGTTCTGGCTGATGACAGCGTGGTACATGGTCCTCTGGAAGTGCTGCTGACCATGACCGAAGAAGCAGGTATGGATGGCGCGTTTGGTCTGCAGGCTAACTGGCTGCAGGCAGATATCCTGATCAACACCGACTCAGAAGAAGAAGGTGAGATCTACATGGGTTGCGCAGGCGGTATCGACTTTACCTCTAACCTGCCGCTGTCCCGTGAAGCAATCCCTGCTGGCTTCCAGAGCTTTAAGCTGACGTTAAAAGGCCTGAAAGGCGGCCACTCCGGCGGCGAAATCCACGTGGGTCTCGGTAACGCGAACAAGCTGCTGGTCCGCTTCCTGGCGGGCCACGCTGAAGAGCTGGATCTGCGTCTGGTTGATTTCAACGGCGGTACGCTGCGTAACGCAATTCCGCGTGAAGCCTTTGCCACCCTGGCCGTGGCTGCAGATAAAGTTGATGCGTTAAAAGCGCTGGTCAACACCTATCAGGAAATCCTGAAAAACGAACTGGAAGCCAAAGAGAAGAACCTGGCTCTGCTGCTGGATGCCGTTACTCAAGACAAAGCCGCGCTGACCGCTGAGTCTCGCAACAGCTTTGTGCGTCTGCTGAACGCCACCCCGAACGGTGTTATCCGCAATTCCGACGTAGCAAAAGGCGTGGTAGAAACCTCCCTGAACGTCGGCGTTGTAACCATGACTGACGACAACGTTGAAATTCACTGCCTCATCCGTTCTCTGATCGACAGCGGTAAAGACTACGTGGTGAGCATGCTGGATTCACTGGGTAAACTGGCTGGCGCGAAAACCCAGGCAAAAGGCGGATATCCAGGCTGGCAGCCGGATGCCAACTCTCCGGTTATGCACCTGGTTCGTGAAACCTATCAGCGTCTGTTCAACAAAACGCCTAACATCCAAATCATCCACGCCGGTCTGGAATGTGGTCTGTTCAAGAAACCGTATCCAGATATGGACATGGTTTCCATCGGGCCAACCATCACCGGTCCACACTCCCCGGATGAACAGGTTCATATCGAAAGCGTCGGCCATTACTGGACGCTGCTGACTGAACTGCTGAAGTCTATTCCGGCGAAGTAAGTCTGCGCTAAACGCCGGATGACGCTGTGCTTATCCGGCCTACATGCTGATTTGTAGGCCGGATATAGTTTTTACGCAGCCATCCGGCAATACATCAACATCACAGTCCCAACAGTAGTTGCCTTTCCAGCTGTGGATCCAGCAGCGTGACGTGTAATCCCACCAGCCTAACGCCCCGCCCTCCCCGACGTTCATTCCAGGTTTTGCGCGCCGTCGCAATTAAGTCATCTTTACTTAAGCGCGGCCAGACGTGCTCCTGCGTGGTTTGCTGAAAATCATTAAACTTGAGTTTTACTCCCTGCCGGGCGATCAACAGATCCGGTTTTACCTTGGCCAGACGTCGTTCCAGTTCGGGATATAGCCGCTCAATAATCTCCTCACATTCAGCCCACTCATGAATATCTTCTGCCAAAGTACGCTCGACGCCGACTGATTTGCGCAGTCTGTCATTGTTGACGTCGCGTTCATCAATGCCCTGGCTGCGTTCCCACAACACGCGACCAAACTTACCAAAACGTTTGAGCAACATGGCCAGGTCGTATTTCTGAACATCCTCGCAGGTTCGCAACCCCATCGCTTCCAGCTTAGCGGCAGAGACTTTGCCAACGCCGGGAATTTTGCCTAACGGTAATGTTCTGAGAAATTCAGGAACATCGGCAGGGGTAATCACATATTGCCCATTGGGTTTGTTGAGATCGGAAGCTATTTTTGCCAGAAATTTGACCGGCGCAATTCCGGCAGAGGCGGTTAACTGTAGCTCGGTAAAAATTGTCTGGCGGATCTCCTGAGCGATCAGCGTAGCTGAGCCATGGCAGTGAGTGCTGTCAGTCACATCCAGATAGGCTTCATCCAGCGAAAGCGGTTCTATCAGCGAGGTATAACGGGAGAAAATAGCCTGAATCTGGCGGGAGGCTTCTTTATAGGCCTCGTAACGACCAGGTAATAACGTGAGATGGGGGCACAGTTTTAACGCCATTCCGGTCGGCATTGCGCTACGCACACCAAATTTGCGCGCCGGGTAATTGGCCGTGCTGATGACTCCCCGACGTTCACGACTGCCGCCAATAGCAATGGGAATATCACGCAAGGCGGGGTTGTCGCGCATTTCCACCGCCGCGAAAAAGCAGTCCATATCGACATGTATGATTTTGCGCATGACTCACCTCTCACAACACTGTTTAAGTATACAGTATTTTTATGTTGTGAGAAGTCTGTTTATGCCTTACGCCGGACCATTCATGACGAAGCGTGCATCGCACAGGTAACGCACGATATCCGTGATCTTATGTTCTGCGGGATTACCCGCCGTACTGACAAAAAGTTTATTCACTTTGCGAATCTTTGCCCGCAGCAATTTTTCGATCGTCATCAGGCGAAATGCATCATTTTCCACGCAGAAAAGCTCATAGTCGCCCAGACGTTCTCCACAGATTTCACAGTGGTTCATCCAGTAACGTAGCCCGGTCGTTTTGCTTTTATCCAGGTAGTAATTGCTAGCTTTGATGTTCTTTTTTATCTCTTCCGGCAACGTATTGATATGGAACAAAAATGTATTGCGCCGCACGGACATCCATCTTTTATCATCCTGATTTTGTTTGATAAACCGGGTAAACATCACACCATGAATATGCGTGGGCTGATGGCAATTCCAGCATTGCATTTTCGACGTAATAACCAGGTAATAAGGAGCCACAATATTAAAATTGTCCGTCGCGTAAACATGCTCGCGCAGCGTCTCATTTAACTCATGAGGTTCGGTGTACCAGATACTTGAAACCGGGTCGAAATGCGCGCCCTGACAAGCCCCATCAGTGACATTATCAGTATGAATATCCAATGGAATAATATGGGTTACATCTATCACATTACCTTCCTGAGGGATAATTTGCCCCCACGTTGCGTGGGGGGCGGAAAACAGAATTAATGAGTGACGGGAGCAGAGGGCTGACGTAAAGAAGTCACCTGCTTTTGTTTGTCCAGCTTATCAACCAGTGGCTGAACCACTTTCTCGCCGTGCTGACCAAAATATTGATACAGCGTATCGGAAGCACTTTGCGTTAACACCATGATCTCAATACGGCGGTTGCCTGCGCTTTCCGGGTTTTTCGCATCCAGCAGCATTTGGTCCGCCATGGCGCTAACCTGCATGACTTTATCCTGCGGCATGCCGGCATCTTCCAGCACGCGTCGTGCTGACAAAGCACGGTCGCCGGAGAGGTTCCAGTTGTTGTAAATGTTGCTCTTATAGCTCATCGCATCCGTATGTCCGGTAATAATGAGCTTGTTGTCCAGCGAGTCAAACACGGGGGTCAGCTCAACCAGCAGCGATTTAAAGAACGGCATAATTTTGGCGCTGCCGCGTTCAAACATATTCCGGTTCTGGTCATCTTTAATCAGTACGCGCAACCCCTGAGGAACAATCTCCATCTCGAGGTTGGTTTCCATATGTGCGTTGCGGGCAATGACGTTAATATCGGTCGCCAGCTCGCCCAATTCACGCGCTGATTTTTGCTTCAGCAACACCGCTTTTTCATTTACATCCAGCGCTTTTTTGGCGTTATCTTCTGTGATCTTCGCCGTCTCTTGCGGGGTAACCGTTTTATCCAGCTTGTTGCGCGTGACGTTTTTCTTCTGCGCACCCGGCGCTATCGGCTGCTTGCCCAGCTTGTTTAAAGGTGCCATACCGCCACCATTAAAGATTGACTGGCCGTGCAGCGCCGCCACAATATTTTCTCGGTCAGCCTTGCTGACGCTGTTCACAATTAACTTTATCGTGGTGACCAAAGGTGCGGAGCGTATCTCCGAAGTTTCTGCCCGCTTTACGCTGGACGCCATGCCCGGTAAGCAGATGGCGATCGACGCCGATCTGAACGCAGGACTGATTAATCAGGCGCAGGCGCAAGCGCGACGTAAAGACGTAGCGGGCGAAGCGGATTTCTATGGCGCGATGGATGGTGCGTCAAAGTTCGTGCGCGGCGATGCCATCGCCGGGATGATGATCCTGGCTATCAACCTGATCGGCGGCGTCTGTATCGGGATCTTTAAATACGATTTAAGCGCCGAAGCCGCCTTCCAGCAATACGTACTGATGACCATCGGTGACGGCCTGGTCGCCCAGATCCCTTCTCTGCTGTTGTCGACAGCAGCAGCGATCATCGTCACCCGCGTAAGCGACAGCGGCGATATTGCCACGGACGTACGTAGCCAACTGCTGGCCAGCCCCTCCGTGCTGTATACCGCCACCAGCATTATGTTTGTGCTGGCAGTGGTGCCGGGGATGCCGCATTTCCCCTTCCTGATTTTCAGCGCCCTGCTGGGATTCACCGCCTGGCGCATGAGCAAGCGACCGAAGGTGGCTGAGACCGAAGAGAAAAATCTCGAAACGCTGACCAAAACCATCGCTGAAACCACCGAGCAGCAGGTCAGTTGGGAAACTATCCCCTTAATAGAACCTATCAGCCTGAGCCTGGGATATAAGCTGGTGTCGTTGGTCGATAAATCCAAAGGGAATCCGCTCACTCAACGCATTCGCGGTGTGCGACAGGTGATCTCAGACACGAACGGCGTACTGCTGCCGGAAATTCGCATCCGCGAAAACTTCCGCCTTAAACCGACCCAGTACGCCATTTTTATCAATGGGATCAAGGCCGATGAAGCCGATATTCCCGCAGATAAGCTGATGGCGCTGCCCTCCAGTGAAACCTATGGCGAGATCGACGGTGTTTTAGGCCACGATCCAGCCTATGGTATGCCGGTCACCTGGATTGTTCCGGCGCAAAAAGCTAAAGCGTTAAATATGGGGTACCAGGTTATTGATAGTGCCAGCGTCATTGCGACGCATGTGAATAAGATCATTCGTAACTATATTCCAGAGCTATTTAATTACGATGATATTACGCAGTTGCATAACCGCCTCTCTTCTATGGCGCCACGTCTGGCGGAAGATTTGAGCGCAGCGCTGAATTACAGCCAGCTCTTGAAAGTGTACCGGGCGCTGCTTATCGAAGGTGTGTCATTGCGCGATATCGTCACCATAGCCACCGTACTTGTCGCCAGTAGCACCGTGACCAAAGATCATATTTTGTTAACGGCAGATGTGCGTCTGGCGCTACGTCGCAGCATTACCCACCCGTTTGTGCGCAAAGATGAGCTGGCCGTATATACGCTGAACAGTGAACTGGAGAATCTGCTGGCGAATGTGGTGAATCAGGCTCAACAAAGTGGAAAAGTGGTGCTGGATAGTGTGCCGGTCGATCCCAATATGCTGAATCAGTTTCAGACCAATATGCCGCAGATAAAAGAACAGATGAAAGCGGCGGGGAAAGAGCCTGTGCTGCTGGTCGCACCGCAGTTACGTCCTTTGCTCGCGCGCTATGCGCGCCTGTTTGCCCCGGGCCTACAGGTGTTGTCTTATAACGAAGTTCCGGATGAACTGGAATTAAAGATCATGGGGGCGTTAAGTTAACGCCTGCCGAGGCGGTGTCATTACACCGCCTTTTTGATTACAGAATCGTATTTTCCGTAAGAATACGACGAGCGCCTAGATAATGATCCTGCCAGAAGTCATCGGATAAATTGCTCACCCGAATTGTTTCTCCTGTCCGTGGTGATTCAATAAATTGTCCCTGCCCCAAATAGACGCCCATATGATCGGCAATATCCCGGCTGTGAATATGAAAGAACACTAAATCACCACGGCGAAGATCGCGGTTAGCGACAATAGTAGCCCGTCGATAGTGATACATTTCATTCGCTGTCCGGGGCAATTTTGCCGCCAGGATTTTGTTGTAGGCATAAAAAATCAGCCCGCTACAGTCAAACCCTTCATCCGGATCGGTACCGCCCCACAAATAGGGTTTACCGAGCTGTTGCTCAAGTCGGTGGATGGCCACTTCAGTGATATTGTGTAGATGATTGCTACTGAGAAAATGGTCATTCTCAGCCAGTTCCTGCCAGCGATGGTCGCTGGCTTTTAGTGGGCCAGGGAACCACTCCGGGTGCTGTTTAATCAGCGCCCGGTTCTGCTGGCGCAGCGCGCTTTTACTTTCTGCGTTGCCTTCCACCACGTAGCTTGCCTGCTTTTTTACCTGCGCGTGATACTGCTTCAGCAGCCGGGCGCGGTTACGCATCCGCAAGTGCGCCGCATAGCTTAAATGGGCGTCAGATAAGTGGGGCTGAACTTTGGCGACAGACGGTAAAGACAGCACAACATACAAAGACAGCAGACCCGGCAAGAAGCAACGGGGTGCAGAGACAAAAAACATGAAAAGAAGAATACCTGGTCAAACACGTTCGCCGCAGTCTACCGCTATTGCCCATCATTCCTTTTTAATATTCGATTATTAAATAATTAATTTTTTAAATTCAATAGAATAGACATTCTTCACTAATAAGACGAAATGCAGTGTGCTAACCAGCAAAACAAGCCAGTGTCTGACTGCCTTTAAGCACAATTTTCCGTATAAAGGAAAACTAAAGTGTAAACGCCGCACGAGAGACTTGCGAAAAACTCTCTTGGTGCTAATGTGAGCGCTCCAGATCCAGATTTATCCGATTTGGGGACTCTTTTTGCCGTCCTGGCGTGTGTAATCGTTTTATCAAGGAATAAGCAGTATGCGTAAAATCGCATTTTTTCTTGCGATGCTTTTATTGCCGTGCGTTTCATTTGCCGGTTTGCTGAGCAGCAGCAGCCCGACTACGCCTGTCAGCAAAGAATATAAGCAGCAATTAATGGGCTCCCCCGTTTATATCCAGATCTTCAAAGAAGAGCGAACGTTGGATCTGTACGTCAAGATGGGCGAACAGTATCAATTGCTCGACAGTTATAAGATCTGTAATTATTCCGGTGGCTTAGGGCCGAAACAGCGTCAGGGTGATTTCAAAAGTCCGGAAGGATTTTACAGCGTTCAGCGTGGACAGCTGAAACCGGATAGCCGCTTCTATAAAGCGATTAACATTGGTTTCCCTAATGCCTACGATCGCGCCCACGGTTATGAAGGTAAATACCTGATGATCCACGGCGCCTGCGTTTCCGTCGGCTGCTATGCGATGACCGACAACGGCATTGATGAGATTTTCCAGTTTGTCACCGGCGCGCTGGTGTTCGGACAATCCAGCGTACAGGTGAGCATTTACCCGTTCCGCATGACCGATGCCAACATGCAGCGCCATAAGTTCTCGTATTACAAAGAGTTCTGGTCGCAGCTAAAACCGGGATACGATTACTTCGAACAAACGCGTAAGCCACCGACCGTTTCCGTCGTCGATGGCCGTTACGTCGTCAGCAAGCCGTTGAGTCACGAAGTGGTTCAGCCGCAACTGGCATCAAACTACGCGCTCCCCGAGACAAAATAATGCCCACTCGCCTGGCATAATCTTTTGCCAGGTTTCATTGCCGGTTAACGGTTGAGTGGCAATCACGGTGACCACATCATTGGGTGTGGTCTCTGAGCTAAAATCAATCTCCACATCCTGATCCAGCAATGTCGCCACGCCAAACGGCGCACGCCGCGTGATCCAAAACAAATTGGTCGAGCAGAAGGCCATCACATAACGTCCGTCAGACAACAGCATGTTGAAGACGCCCTTCTCCCGCAGTTCTCCTGCCAGCATCGCGATATATTTAAACACCGCCGCCATATTGCCAGGCGTGCGCGGATAACGCTCCGTCAGCTTGTGGAGCAGCCAGCAGAAGGCTTTTTCGCTGTCGGTTTCACCGACCGGGCGGAAATTACCGGTCTCCAGTGATTTATAACCGCTGAGTTGCCCGTTATGGGCATACGTCCAGTTACGTCCCCATAGTTCACGGGTAAATGGATGGGTATTTTCCAGCGCTACTTCTCCACGATTCGCCTGACGAATGTGGGCAATCACGGAACAGGATTTGATGGGATAGTCTTGTACCAGTTTGGCGATAGGCGAATTAAAGCTGGGTTGCGGATCTTTAAACGTACGGCAGCCCTTACCTTCATAAAACGTAATACCCCAGCCGTCTTTGTGCGGCCCGGTACCTCCGCCGCGCTGGACCAGCCCGGTGAAGCTAAAGCAGATATCGGTTGGCACATTGGCGCTCATCCCGAGCAGTTCGCACATACATCACCTACCTTAAAACCGTGAACTGCCTGATGGCGCTGCGCTTATCAGGCCTACGTGGCGCTCATGTAGGCCGGATACGGCTTCAGCCACCATCCGGCAATCGTCTTCTTATGGTTTAACCATCTCTTTTTCGATCAACTGGATCAGGATATGAATCACTTTGATATGAATTTCCTGAATACGATCAGCGTAGCCAAAGTGCGGCACGCGAATTTCGATATCCGCGCTGCCCGCCATTTTGCCGCCATCTTTACCGGTCAGGGTGATAACTTTCATCCCTTTCTCACGCGCTGCGGCAATCGCTTTAATTACGTTACCGGAATTACCCGAAGTCGAGATGCCTAACAGGACATCTCCCTCACGACCCACGGCTTCTACGTAGCGAGAGAACACATAATCGTAACCGAAATCGTTGCTGACGCAGGAGATATGGCTGACGTCAGAGATAGCGATAGCAGGGTAACCAGGACGGTTTTCACGATAGCGTCCGGTCAGCTCTTCGGCAAAGTGCATCGCGTCGCAATGGGAACCGCCGTTACCGCAAGAAAGTACCTTACCGCCGGCTTTAAAGCTGTCTGCCAACAGGACCGCCGCGCGCTGAATGGCGTGAATATTGGCGTCATCTTTAAGAAAATTAGCCAGCGTTTCCGCCGCTTCGCTCAGTTCGTTACGAATAAGATCCTGGTACATGAGGATATCCTTCAGCATGAATGTAAATGACAAGGTGCAGTGTACCGGATAGCGCTACCAGCGAGAAGTACAAGCCACAGGAATGGCTACGGCTTTTGATTTTTTGTGCCGGTTAAAACAGCAACAATGTGAGCTTTGTTGTAATTATTTTGTAAACACATTGCTAAAAGAATTTACATCCACTACAACCATATCATCACAAGTGGTCAGACCTCCTACAAGCAAGGGAGCTTTTCGTTATGATGATTTTGAGTATTATCGCTACGGTTGTTCTGCTCAGCGTTCTGTTTTATCACCGCGTGAGCTTATTCCTCAGCAGCTTAATTTTGCTCGCCTGGACGGCCGCGCTTGGCGTGGCTGGCCTGTGGTCAGTCTGGCTGCTGGTTCCTCTGGCCATTATTCTCGTACCGTTTAACTTTACGCCGATGCGCAAATCTATGATCTCTGCACCGGTGTTCCGCGGTTTCCGTAAAGTCATGCCGCCGATGTCGCGTACTGAGAAAGAAGCGATTGATGCCGGTACGACCTGGTGGGAAGGTGATCTGTTCCAGGGCAAGCCTGACTGGAAAAAACTGCATAACTATCCTCAGCCGCATCTGACTGCTGAAGAGCAAGCGTTTATTGATGGTCCAGTGGAAGAAGCGTGCCGCATGGCGAACGACTTCCAGATCACTCACGAACTCGCGGATCTGCCGCCGGAACTGTGGGCATATCTGAAAGAACACCGCTTCTTCGCGATGATCATTAAGAAAGAGTACGGCGGGCTGGAATTCTCAGCATATGCTCAGGCTCGCGTTCTACAGAAACTCTCCGGCGTTTCCGGGATCCTGGCAATCACCGTTGGCGTGCCTAACTCATTAGGCCCAGGCGAACTGCTGCAACATTACGGCACCGAAGAGCAGAAAAATCATTACCTGCCGCGTCTGGCTCGCGGTCAGGAGATCCCATGCTTTGCTCTGACCAGCCCGGAAGCCGGCTCCGACGCAGGCGCGATCCCTGATACCGGCGTAGTTTGTATGGGCGACTGGCAGGGCCAGCAGGTGCTGGGTATGCGCCTGACCTGGAACAAACGCTATATCACGCTGGCGCCTATCGCTACCGTGCTGGGTCTGGCATTTAAACTCTCCGACCCGGAAAAACTGCTGGGGGGCGAAGAAGATCTTGGCATTACCTGTGCGCTGATCCCAACCTCAACGCCAGGTGTACAAATTGGGCGTCGTCACTTCCCGCTGAACGTGCCGTTCCAGAACGGTCCGACACTGGGCAAAGATGTGTTTGTACCAATTGATTACATCATCGGTGGTCCGAAAATGGCCGGTCAGGGCTGGCGCATGCTGGTGGAATGCCTGTCTGTGGGACGTGGTATTACCCTGCCATCTAACTCGACGGGCGGCGTGAAATCGGTCGCGATGGCCACCGGCGCGTATGCGCACATTCGTCGCCAGTTCAAAATCTCTATCGGCAAGATGGAAGGTATTGAAGAGCCGTTGGCACGTATTGCCGGTAACGCCTACGTGATGGACGCTGCGGCATCACTGATTACCTACGGCATTATGCTGGGTGAAAAACCGGCGGTGTTGTCGGCCATCGTGAAATATCACTGTACCCACCGCGGGCAGCAGTCAATCATCGATGCGATGGATATCACTGGCGGTAAAGGCATTATGCTTGGCGAAAGTAACTTCCTCGCCCGTGCTTATCAAGGTGCGCCAATCGCTATTACCGTTGAAGGTGCCAACATTCTGACCCGTAGCATGATGATCTTCGGTCAGGGTGCGATTCGCTGCCATCCGTATGTTCTGGAAGAGATGGCTGCGGCACAGAGTAACGATGTGAATGCGTTCGACAAGCTGCTGTTCAAACACATCGGTCACGTCGGCAGTAACGAAGTGCGTAGCTTCTGGCTTGGCCTGACGCGTGGTTTAACCAGCAGCACGCCAACTGGCGATGCGACCAAACGTTACTACCAGCACCTGAACCGTCTGAGCGCCAACCTGGCCCTGCTTTCAGATGTGTCGATGGCTGTACTGGGCGGTAGTCTGAAGCGTCGTGAACGTATCTCCGCACGTCTGGGCGATGTGTTAAGTCAGCTGTATCTGGCCTCCGCGGTGCTGAAGCGTTATGACGACGAAGGCCGTCATGAAGCGGACCTGCCGTTGGTTCACTGGGGCGTTCAGGATGCGTTGTACAAAGCGGAACAGGCGATGGACGATCTGCTGAAGAACTTCCCGAACCGTCTGGTCGCGGGCTTGCTGAATGTGGTTATCTTCCCTACCGGTCGCCACTACCATGCACCGTCTGACAAATTGGATCATAAAGTCGCGAAGATTTTGCAGGTTCCGAGCGCTACTCGTTCTCGTATTGGTCGCGGTCAATATCTGACGCCAAGCGAGCATAACCCGGTTGGTTTGCTGGAAGAGGCGCTGCTGGACGTGATTGCAGCCGACCCAATCCACCAGCGGATCTGTAAAGAGTTGGGTAAAAACCTGCCATTTACCCGTCTCGACGAACTGGCGCACAATGCGCTGGCGAAAGGTCTGATTGATAAAGATGAAGCCGCGATTCTGGTGAAAGCCGAAGCGAGCCGCCTGCGCAGTATCAACGTGGATGACTTTGAACCCGAGGAGCTGGCGACTCAGCCGGTAAAGCTGCCAGAGAAAGTGCGTAAAGTCGAAGCAGCATAACGACACTCGCACGACGTTTAGCCCCGCTTAATGCGGGGCTTTTTATTGCCACATTTTCATTAATGCTCATGCTACAGTGTCAAAATGTTGTTCAACGAGGAGCCTCGATCGTGCCTGGTTTGAAAATTACTCTGCTGCAACAACCATTGATCTGGATGGATGGTCCGGCCAACCTGCGCCATTTTGACCGACAACTGGAAACCGTCGCCGGACGTGATGTCATTGTATTGCCTGAGATGTTTACCAGCGGATTTGCCATGGAAGCGGCAAATAAATCGTTGCCGCAAGAAGAAGTTGTAAGCTGGATGCGTAGCAAAGCGCAGCAGACAAATGCCCTGATAGCAGGTAGCGTGGCGATACAGTCTGAACGGGGGCCGGTGAATCGTTTTTTGCTGGTTGAACCCGAAGGTAATGTGCATTTCTACGACAAGCGCCATCTGTTCCGCATGGCGGATGAGCACCAGCATTACCAGGCGGGTGACGCGCGCGTTATTGTTGAATGGCGCGGCTGGCGCATTCTGCCGTTGGTCTGTTATGACCTGCGTTTTCCGGTATGGTCGCGCAATCGCAACGATTACGACCTTGCGTTGTATGTTGCCAATTGGCCGGCGCCGCGTTCTCTGCACTGGCAGGTTCTGCTTGCCGCACGGGCGATTGAGAACCAGGCTTATGTAGCAGGATGTAACCGCGTGGGCACTGACGGTAACGGGCATCATTATCGCGGTGACGGCCGGGTGATTAATCCGCAGGGTGAGATTATAGCCACCGCCGAGCCGCATCAGGCCACACGCATTGACGCAGAACTGTCTCTCTCAGCGCTGCGTGAATATCGCGAGAAATTTCCCGCCTGGCAGGACGCCGACCCATTCACACTATAACTATCGCCTTCACTCCCGCTGCATAACGTTTTTCCGTGGCGGGATTGTTTCACTCCGTAACCAACCGCAAAACAAATTCGCGTGGCGACATGCGGTGGGCATCGTATCCTGCAAAAGATAATCACTCGTAACCAGCGAGTGACTGACAATGTTAATAATTCCCTTATCAGGATCTCGACATGAAGAACTTCTTACGCATGACTTTGCTGGCAGTTACCGTGGCTGGCGCTTCTTTTAGCACCCTTGCAGCAACCACATCTAATGTTCCGGCTCCAGCCCAGGATCCGATAGTACAACATCTTAAGTTGAGCACTGACCAGATTGCGCAGATTAAAAAACTGCACCAGCAGCTTGAAACCAACGTAAGCCAGATTTCGGTGAAGGATGTTAAAGACGGCGCGTTGATTGACGTCATCAAGTCCGGGAAGTGGGATGAAACAGCCGTCAAAAAACAGCTTTCGGCATTCAGCAACATCGAACAGCAGGCGCGTTATTATCGCGTGAAATACTATTTTGACCTGAACAAAGTGCTGACTCCAGAACAGCGCCAGCAGGTGCAAAAAGACATCGCACAGACGCTAAGCGAGTAATTGTCAGAGCCTGGATCAGCAATGATTCAGGCTTTTCGGTAAAATCGCCTGTTCAAACAGAAAACCCTGTACAGCATCTGCGCCGCTCATACGGCAAATGGCATAATCCTGTGGCGTTTCTACCCCCTCAATGACAACCCGTTCACCCAGCCCACGAAACTGATTGACCAGAACCCTCAACTGCCACTCCGATGTTCTGAACTGATGAAACATTCCACTTTCAATTTTGATGGCATCGAAACGGATGCCCGACAGCCGCCAGACAAAAAATAGCTCAGGTGAAACATCATCCAGCCACACGCGAAACCCGTGACGCACCAGCGTTTTTACGGCGATGCATACGGCCTGCTGCTCTGCCTTCTCCAGCCGCATCATGGAGCCCGGATCCTGAATCTCAATAACAATCCGCCCCTGATGCACCTGCTTTGTGAGACGCGTGACCCATGACAGACAGGTCAGCATCCTGATGGATAAATTCAACGAATAGCTTCCAGAAAGAGCCAGCACCCGTTGCATTTGCCATAGAAAAAGCTGCTGTTTTGCCGCAATTGAAAGGTGCTTGAAAAACAAATCCAGTGGGAGCGGAGTGCGTACCTGACTTAACACTTCACAGACATCCAGCGATACGTCATCAAAAAAATGAATGCGCTGCAAACGGATCCCAGTGATCTGCAGCAGTTCGGCGTTGCGGGGAAGTTCTGGCACATAACGGGCCTGTTCGCTGAATCTGTTCATATCATTCCATTATTTTATTAAAAGGACGTCGTGCATCCTGCAGCCACGGGATACGGCGATCGTTCGGGTATATCAGGCAAAAGCGCGTCGCCAGACGATGCGCCTCGACAAGGTCGCGCTGTTGCAACGCCAGCAAGATTTGCGTGAAGGAGACATTAGGGTCTGGGTGAACGCGCACATAGTCAGGCGCC
This sequence comes from Citrobacter sp. ABFQG, assembly GCF_004322975.1. Taxonomy (NCBI): domain Bacteria; kingdom Pseudomonadati; phylum Pseudomonadota; class Gammaproteobacteria; order Enterobacterales; family Enterobacteriaceae; genus Citrobacter; species Citrobacter sp. ABFQG. The sequence continues at coordinate 1,683,989 of NZ_CP036435.1, read as the reverse complement.
CAGCGGCGAACCGCCTCCAGCCAATGAGCGTCCCGGGTACGCTGATACCGTTGCAGATACCCCATCTGGACATCAAACCGATAGCGACTGGTAAGAAGCCAGCCTCCTACAGGGAGCGATTCGGCAAGATGCCACTGCGATGACTGCCTTTCCGCCAGCGTCAGTTGCTGTTGCGTATGCAGCGTGAGAAGCAGCAATGGCGCAACGGTCAGTAGCGAGATAACCCCTGGCGCGCGAATCAGCCACGTCGACGTAAGCACCAGGCGTATTCCAGCTCGGTCGCTGTCTGCACATCGAAGCAACAGGATCAGCAGTAGCCAATGCGGCGTTGACTGCCTGACGGGGTATTCCGTCAGCATATGAATCACCACCGGCAGCGCCGCCACCAGACAGGCGCGACGCCAACGATTTCCATGCATCCAGAGCCAGAAACCACTCGCAATAAAACACAGCGCTCCCACCAGCCCAACCAGACCGCCCTCCACCAGCCATAACACCAGTTCATTGTGCGGATGCGAGATGCTGCTCAACCCCAACGGTCCCGCACGTTCGAGAAACACGGCGGCAAAACTGCCCACGCCCCACCCCGTCCACGGGCGTTCGGCAAATAATGCCAACGACGTTTTGAGTACCGTCCAGCGCACCTGGGAAGTGGTGAAGTGATCGACCGTTGCAACGGACAAAAAATGGCGAACGAGCGACCCCGCCGCCATGCCTGACGCCAACGGCAACAGGAGTAGTAACAACGTACGCCGTTGCGCCGGGAAAACCGCCAGCAGCAGCACTTCACCGACTACCAGAGACAGGTAACCGGTTTGCGACTGGGATTCATGCAGCACAAATCCCATCATCACCAGGCCAACCCCGATGACAATTCGATACCCGTCGCGCAGCCGTAAAAAGAGCGTGGCTGACAGCAACACGCCACAGGCCGTAAAGCTGGCCAGCAGGTTGACCTGCTGAAAAATGCCGTAAGGCCGTGTACCACGTCGCCAGGCAAACTCCCAGTAATCCACGCCCGGCAAATGCCAGTACTGATAGACAAACACCAGACATTCAATCACGCACGCCCCCCATAGCAGGGCCAGCAGTGCCGTCAGGGTGTTTGCCGTGAGAGGAATTTGCAATGTGACCAGATAGACGCTCACACCTCCCAGTAACGCCCCCGCCACCAGTAGTGCCTCGGCCTGCCTGACGTCAGGTGTTAGCAGGCAAAGCAACATCAGGATGAACGCCCCGATCGTAAAACCCGCAGCTGGCACAGTGATGCGCCAGCGTTGACGAGGCGCCAGCATCAATGCGCTTGCAGCCAGTACAACAGCGTAGATCCAGCTCGTAATATTAAGCGGCAACGACAGACCGCTGCCGCCGTTGTTCGGCCAGTAGAGATGCATGGCCCCACACCAGAAAAACAGACTAATACCGAGCAATAATTTCTGCGCAGGCAACGGCGCAATCCGATTCAGTACGTTCATCATGCTACTGGTAGTTCAACGTCCAGGTCCCGCTGGCGCTGAACGGACCGTATTCGAGAGACTGATTTTTTATCGCCGATGGCTCCGCTGCGACCCACGCCAAAAAATTCAGCGTCATCGAGCCTTCTGTTATCTCTTTGACTGATGTGCTCTCATCAAGGCGGATTGCCGTGCCGTCCTCTTCGCTCATCCCAATCCCGATCCCTGACGCGCCCCCTTGTTCACTGCTATCCAGCGCCAGATGATCGGCCAGCTCCGCATCCTCACGACCGCTGAAGGTAACCGAGATCCCACGGAAAACCTCAGGATTGCAGTCGCGTAACTGGATGCTGAATTTTTCCGGCTTACTGCGCCCCGATAGATAGAGATCCTGCGTCGCGATTTGCTTGAAATCGACCTCGATTTTGTCGCCACCCGGTGCAAGGCTGCAGGCCAGTGCTCTGATGGTGCCGTGAAAATACATATCGCCGCCGACCAGTTTGGTGTCGGCCTGTGCCATGCTGCCAAGCAGTAACATACCGGTCGCGAATAACGCCGAGAATCTCATGACATCCCCCTACTGAAACTGCGCGACAACGGTGGCAGAGGCTTCAAATTCACCTTCCTTCACGCTTCCCACGCCCGGCTTTGCCACCGGCGCGGCGGTGAGATTCCAGTCGCCCTGATTCTGGTAAAACCCCTTCACGTTGTAAAATTGATTGGGCACGACGGTGCCACCACTCTCGTCTTTAAGCATAATGCCGAGATCGTCGCGTTTTTGTCCGCCGCTTAACGTGCCGAGGAGATTACCGTTAAATCCCGCCGTGCCTGACGCCGTGGTCGTTTGCACGCCAAGATTGATATTCAGCGCGCCCTGATCGAAGCTGCCGCCTTCACACACCACATGTATAGGGATTGGCTTACTATAGTTAGTGCCGTTGAGCCGGGCAGCGGATCCTGGCAAATCGCCAAACTCAATGCTGATTTTGTCTCCCCGGTTGAAGGTGCATTTGTCCGGTACGGTAATCAGCCCGGATTTAATCACCACGCGGGAAATTGGCGTTGTCGGCGTAGGACCAGCATCCCCTAAGCGCCCAGCAACCTCCACCAGCGACTGGGAGGTAATATTGATGCCATTAATAATGGGTTTTGTGACAATAAACGTCACTTTCCCTTTTGAACCACTTTCTATGTTGGTAGCCCGCTCGTAACCTTTGCGCTTTTTGCAGCTATGATCGTTATAACGATTTGAAAAATTGGTAAAAGGTGCCTGAACGTAGTTGTTATAACGCCCGGCGACCCACACCTGTACTTCCACATCCAGATACTCGTTTAGACGAAAACGGTTCGCTCCCTGATTGGAAGGCGGCATCGTGGTCGTGGTGGTGTAGTAAATCGGTTGTCGGGAGATGTCAGCCTGTTCGCAGTGAAAATCCACTACATACCAACTGCCAAGATTCCAGGGGAACGGCTCCGTTCTGCCGCCCACGTGGTTTTTGCTGACATCCAGCGAGTTCAGTTCAATATCGTACTGATGCGGCGACCCACCTTCCGGCTCACCTTCTCCCTGTGTAAATGCCTGCCCGGCCAGAGGACAGCCTGCCAGCACCCCCCACAGCAGCATTTTGCGCAATACGCTCATAGATACTCCAGCTTAAGTCTGACCAGACCGTTAAACTCTCCGGCGGTCACCTCTCGCCCAAAAGATTCCAGCGCGGCAAGAAAATGAATGGCGTTATCGCCCGGTTTGAGGATCCACATGCGTTGCGGTTGATTCAGGTGGATCAACTGCTTACGTTCAGTCAGTAGCCGGATGCCCGCGCCGCGAACATCGCCACGAATGCGCCCCAAATCGCTGTTTTCCGGTGCGCCTTCAGCCATCATCGTCATCGAAACACCACGCTCCACCGTGCTGTAAGCAAGCTCAGGCATCTCACTGGTCTGCCCGGGAAAATCCCTTAAGGTATGACCGGAGCCCTTTAAACAACCGTTCAGATACAGCGTGACCAATACCGGATCGCTGCGATCGCCGCCCTGGCGAAATCGGCTGGCGGAAATATCACCAAGATCGATAGTCTGATCGCGGGAGGCCATATCCAGCACGCACGGCGAAACGAATACCCGACCATGAAAGCGGACATTGCCATACTCACCGGACACGTTGCTCATATCCTGGCGACCGCTTGTGGCCTGAACCGAGCAGGCCATGCCCGCCATCAGCAGAGCGCAAAGCATCTTTTTCATTTACGAATCCTGTTACCGGGGCTGTTGCTCCATTGGCAATGCTTTACACACATTGCCTGTGCAGCTGAATTTCAATTCGGGATGACCGCCAAAATCGTTCACATACATCATGCTGAACTGGCTAACGCTGCCGTCGGTCACACTGAAATCGCGAGAGGACTTTGGTGAAACCATAACCCCAGGGAAGTCAGTCAGCCTGTCGCCGCCCTGAGCTTCAGGTTTGCGGCTTAAGCCGATCAAGGTGACGAAGTACGGCGTTGGGTTATCCACACTCCAGCGCAGGCCCTGCTTATGAAAGACCAGTTGGTTTTGCCACACGGCGCCCGGTGTTTCCGGCACGATGGCGGTCGGACGGTAGAACAGTTTGATACGCGACTGCATCGCCAGCTGCAGCACGTTCGGCTTATCCGGCTTGGGCGGAATTTCGCGCACGTTCAGGTAGAACAGACTTTCTCGATCCTGTGGCAGAGCGTTAATACCGCTGGTTTTCGTCACACGTGCAATGCCCTTTTGCCCGCCGTTAATCCGTTGTAGCGGCGGTAAAACCATCAGCGGCGAGGTGATTTTTGTTCCATTGGCGTCTTCCACCCACGACTGAGCCAGAAACGGAATGCTCGGACTGGTGTTGGTTAAGTTCGCGCTGACAGAGCGCGCATCACCGGTGATGATCAGGCGGGTACGGTCAAGTGCGATACCCGCCCATGAGGCGTTGATCTCTGCAATAAAAAGCAGACCGCAGGCCACGGGTTTCAGCCAACGCTGCACGGAGTAAAAAGCTTGATTTTTCATGACAAAATTCATTCAGGTTATTGAAATTATTCACAAGGCAACAGCACGTTACCTTCCGGGTTGATTTGTTGCGGCACCTGTAAGTGACACTGAGCACGACCGCCCCAGGCAACAGAAAGACGCTCAGCTGGATTCACACCCGCAATCCAGGCCATGCCGTTTTCCATCACCATGGCGACGCTGACACCGTTGGCGTTAAACACTTCGGCACCAAACGGCGGTACAGAGCCATCCTTCAGGCGCAGCAGCGCCATCATTTTTTGCCCCTGCGCCACGGCGAAGCGCTGATAACCAATCGCGCCTTCCGTCAGGGTGTTGGTGACGATGGCTTTGGTCGCGGAAATATCCTCGTCCATTGCGTCCACATCGATACGGGTATCAAAGCTGTGATAGCTGACGACGTCCGGTACGACGGCAATACCGAAGCGGTTTGAGTGCGCCTGTTCACCGTTCAGCGGTACATTCGCCACACCGTCGGTATCAACCATCACCCTGGCGGTATTCATTGACGCCTGGCTGTTATGCAGCGCCGCGCCGTGACGCGTTGCGGTAAAGCCGCCGCGCATCGTGCCGCCAACGGAGAAATAACGTGATTGCTGCCAGCTGACGTTAGACTCAAGCTCAGCCATCATGCTGCGATGCTTGTAGTAACCATCAAACGCGGTGTGCCCTTCACCGGAAACCCCTGCGCGCAGTCGCCATGGATTGTTACGGTCGCGGTTATCGGAATACGAAACCATCTGACTGGTCTGGTTGCCGCTGTTTTGCACTTCATAATCCATGGAGCGGCCATCGCTCCATGGCACAGAAATGGACAGCGAAAGGCTGTCGTCCCGTTTGCCCTGATACTCAGAGCGGTAAGCAGCAAGGTTGGCGCTGATCCCCTGAATGCCTGCGAACGAAAAGCTGTGTCCCATCGACAACCCGTAACGATCCTGAGAGCCACGATCCCAGTAATTCTGGTGGGTATAGGTCAGGTACAGCGTGGTCGCTAATTGCGGGTCGTCAGCAAAAAAGGTCTTGTTACCGGTGATGGTGTACATCTCTTTTTCGTTGCCGGCGCTGTTGTTATTTTCATACTGCTCGTCAAGGAACTGCGAGAAGGTGCGGAAGTTACGCTGTGAAAAGCGGTAACCAGCAAAGGTGATGGCGCTGTTGTACTCATCAAAGGTTTTGGCATAGCTGAGCTTAAAGGACATCCCTTTTTGTTCAGTCTGATGCTTCACCCGACTCACGGATTGCGTCGCGTCAGCCGACAGCGCACCCAGCCAGCTCAAATCCCGCCCAATCCCCATCGACCAGGCGTTATAACGATCGCCAGTGAGCAACGCGCCGCCATACAGCGACCACGCATTGCTGACCCCCCAGGAAAAATCACCGCTATAAAACGCAGGCCCCTGGACGTCGTGGTTATAACGCGATGGCTTACCGACCGCGGCGTTGTATCGAACATAGCCCGGGCGCGTCAGGTAAGGAATATCGGCCGTATTGACCTGAAAGGTTTGTACACTGCCATCCTGCTCTTCGACGCGAACATCCAGCGTGCCGCGTACCGAGCCGTGCAGATCCTGAATATTAAATGGCCCCGCAGGAACGGTGGTTTGATAGATAACACGCCCCTGCTGACTGACAGTGACCTTCGCATTGCTGCGCGCGATGCCATGTACTTCGGGCGCGTAGCCCTGCAAATTCGGCGGCAGCATGCGTTCGTCGCTGGCGAGGTTCGCCCCGGTGAAACGTACCGAATCAAAAACCTGAGAATTCAGGTAGATTTCGCCGAGCGTCAGTTTTGCCGCCTGCATCGGTAACGGGCGATAGGCATAGATCTGATCCCAATCGATTCGCCCTCGGTTCTCATCCGAAGCGTAATTGGCTTGATACTGCCCACGAAAACGCCACGCGCCGAGGTTAAAGCCAGTCTGTCCATAGCCAGACAGAGAGCGATAACGATCGCCGCCCTGCTCGTAATGTGTGGCCTGACCTGAAACGCTGTAGTCAAAAATCAGCCCTGCGGCACCGTTATCCCAACGCTCCGGCGGCGTCCAGTCTGGATCGGTATATTTCATCCATGCCTGAGGCACGGTAATGTCCAGTACGCCGGCGCTATTATTCAGCACCACACCCGGCAGGCGGGAAATGTCATAGCAGGCCGCGCTGATCGGGTGAATATAGGTCAGCGCCTCTTCTTTGAGCGCCAGTAATTCAAGTTGTTGTGGCGTCAGACAGGCCATGGATTTATGCGGGTTGGCAGGGTCGACGATATAACGAATCGACTGCTGAGGGATCTCCTGGCTGTTAATACGAACATCCAGCAGATATTCTCCGGGAGTCACAAAGTTGCCTTCGGAAAAACGCTGCAAATCGACATTGTGCCTGTCGCTGGCATCCAGTACGTCGGTATTAAATTCAATGGCCTCATCCGCTTCAACAAATGAAGAGGCACAGACCAGAGCAATAAAAAGCGCCAGACGTTTTTTATCTGTTTTCAGCGTGATCATTTTCGTTCGCAAACCTTCAGATACCCGAATTGCAGTGCAGCTCAGAGATAATTCACAACAAAATGCGTGACCGCAGTAAATTCGCCGGATGTCATTCTTCCGTCGCGGGAGATCAAATAAGCCGTAAAATTGAGCGTGTTTTTCCCTGGGTTAAGCGCATAGTCCGGTGATGGCTCACCCAGATGAATTTGCTGTCCTTTGCCGTCATATATTTCTATCGCTAAATTTTCAGTTTCCGATTGCACGCTCAGATAATCAGGATTGTCACTATCGGGTGCGCCGGAAAAGGTAATATTGGCGCGTTGAAACAGACTCCCCGGATGTTGAGAATCCCCAAGGGAACATCCCAGCAAATGAATGCTGAAATCATGCGCAGATACTTTTTCAGGTTTACCGGAAATATCTCTGGCTGAGAGATCATCAAATTCAACCAGTAGCGACCGGTCGCGCGGATCGACATAACAGGCAGCTTCAATAATATTTCCCCGCATGCGCATTTTGCCGGGCGTACTGACAAGACGATGAGTGTCAGCCAAAACCCATGCAGGCGATATAAAGATAAAAAGCAGTAAAATACGCCATCCAGGCATCACCGCATTTCCTTTCAGTTATTCGCAGGAAGGGTTAGGCAGGCGCATAATTGCGCCTGCTGCAGATCGTTACTGGTAGTCGATCTGGAAATTAACGGTAGATTCGAAATCACCCGGAGTTACCGCTGCAGATGCGTTGTTTGCCTGCAGGTAAGCGACGAAATCAATGTCGGTTTCGCCATCGGTAATGTTGACCTGAGAGGCGGCTTTGCCCCATTCCACGTCCTGGTTGCCGCTGTCAACCATACCGATGCCCGCACCCTTTGCAGTACCCGAGGTGAACGCGGCCAGCGCGTTGTTATCTGAATCAATTGTTGCCGGGGTATAGGTCACAGTAGCCGTTTTCGCGACGGTCGTATCACAGCCCTGCAGCACGATTTTGGCATGCTTAACGCCAGCACGTTGGTTGTCTTTTAACTGAGAGGTTGGGATTTCACCAAAATTTACCTGCACCGGGCTGGATTCTGGGGCCAGACCGCATGCGGAATTAACTAGAGAACCAGTGAAGTGAATTTTACCGTTAGTCGGTTCAACATTTTTTGCAGCATAAGCAGAAGATGCAGTAAAAGCCATTCCCGCCATCAGCGCACAGGCCACAGCCACGTTTTTCATTTTCATATTACTACTTAACCTTATATCTTTTTTTTGGTTATTCCGACGATCTATTTCCGCAGACAATCAATGCAAGGGAAATCCTGATCTGCAGGTGGCGGTAGTGCATATCCTTGCAAACAATCCATCTCAAGCCACCCCGTATTTTGAACTTCATTGGTATTCCATCCGAAATACCGTCCACAGGTGTTTACGCTGTTTCGGGACTTATATTAAGTCGACGAAAAAATGACACAATGCAAAAATCCGGTATTAATCAAACTCAGGGAATCGTGTTGTAACACAGTCTGTCGAGCGATCGTTTACCTAAAAAACAGCCAAAAAACATACCACACCCAGTGTTAATTGCTATTATTTATGGTTTTTATAGAGTTTTTATCTATCAAATATTTTTTTATTTAGCCAGAAGAACAGGCAAAATGTATTTATGAAAGTTTTGTAAAAATGAAATTAGGTATCAAAAGCGAGTAATGACAATAAGATAGTGAAAGAGAGAAAGGACATAGGAGGATTCTATTAGATATATTAAAAGATTGTTATATAAATATTAATAAAGAGTTCTATGGTACAATCATTTTTTATAAATGAATTATGTTATGCTATTGCTTCCCCCACTCGAATGCGAGATATCCTGCTTTAAAGGAGACATCAGTGATTTCTCATATACCAATAAACAAAATCAAATCCGTAATTATTGGTGATGGCTTAGTTTTCAGACCACATAAAAATACCCTAAAAGACCTGGCGTCTGGTGAAATGGCCACATTGAATAATGTGGCAACACAATTACTGCTCTATCTGTTGCAAAATGGTAAAGAGATATCCTCGCGCGATGAAATTCTGCAGAATGTTTTCCAGCATAATGGCGCCAGAGCGACGGATGCTAATCTCAATCAGCACATTTCATTTCTGCGCAAAGCAATAACGTCTACGGGCCATCCTGCAGAACTGATCGTCACCATTCCGCGAATAGGATTTCGGATGGGCGACGCCAGTATCAATATTCAGCAACTGGAGGAAGCACAAGCACCCACCAGAATAGCCAATATTGCATTGATGCCCAGGAAAAAGAAACGAAACCTGTGGCCTGTCACGATAACAACGTTAATTACCGGAATCGCCGTGCTGGCGACAGCGTGGTTAACATGGATACCCAATAAAATCGCTATGACGGACGCGGCGATCCTGCGGACTATCGACTACGAGCAGTGCCGTGTGCATATATTAGGAAACGCCCTCACCGACACCATTACCGAAAAAAAAGCACTGGATATTTTCAAGTCCGTGGGTATTAACCCTAACTGTTCGTATCCAAAAGATCTGTATCTCAATACCTGGGCGAGCAACCATAATCTGGTTGAGTGGTCATTTGCCGCTGAATGCGGGCTAAACCTCGGCTATTACCATTGCATCAGCCAGTATCGCCATCATGAGGAATGATATGAAGCAGGAAAGCGATCACTCTCCTTTACTATGGTCAGTCGTGATTGCCATTTTTGGGCTGGCGACTATCGCTTTTTTTATTATCGCCGGGAATGCGAAAAAACAAGAAATCAGTTTTTCCTGTTCCTCGGAATTCACGTCGATACTCGACATCCAAAACACCAAAAAGGAACTCCACGGAATAATGCTGATCACCAGCTACAACTCTGGACACCTCTCATTGTCAGTACAAGGGAAACTCAAAAGTGATGATGGCGAGTTTGCTGTTAACCGAAAACTGTTCTTTCGCTATGCCCGACCACTCGGCCATACCGCCGGCGTTTTTATGCTCACCCCCGACGGACGCGAAAAATCCCCGGATGATGAAGCAACGGATGCTATAGATTATCTTTTCTTTGACGCTTACGAACGTGCCGACAAGCTGTATATGCTAAAGCACCTGAATGAGGAAACGGTTCTTATTGGCGATAACTTTTCACCCCGCTTCGCCTGCGTGATGAATCACTTCGCAAGTTAATCGCCTTCTGGATATGCGTCGGGTTAAGGATGACCTGATGTGTTGCCCACCCGAAAGCACGGGCGCGGTCGATAGAACGTGAGAATGAGATTATTATTTTTGGCGGGTTAATAACGACGAAAGCCTGAATCATTTCTGATTCAGGCTTTCTGAATAGTGGCGGAATGGACGGGACTCGAACCCGCGACCCCCTGCGTGACAGGCAGGTATTCTAACCAACTGAACTACCACTCCGCGTTGTGTTCCGCTTGGGAACGAAGCGAATATTACGGATTGCTTCGCACCTCGTCAACGCTTTTTCTCACGTTTTTTAATCGTTTGCTGCAAAAATCACCCGAACGGCCATTTTCATACGGTAAATGTACAAACTATGCCCGCCAGAGGCAACTTCCGCCTTTCTTCTGCACCAGGTCAAGGCGTGACTCATGGGCCGCTAACTCTTCATCAGTGGCGAAAACAACACGTAGTTTGCTGGACTGGCGCACAATACGCTGGATCCCCGTGTCATTCCTCTGCTGGCTGTCGCCTTCCATTGAGAACGCCATCGTGGTCTGCCCGCCGGTCATCATCAGATAAACGTCGGCCAGAATCTGGGCATCAAGCAATGCGCCGTGCAGGGTTCGTTTACTGTTGTCTATCTCATAGCGCGAGCACAACGCATCAAGGCTGTTTCGCTTGCCAGGAAACATTTTCCTCGCCAGCGCCAGGCTATCGGTTATTTTGCAGAATTCGTTCGTCTTCGGAATATCCCGCTTGAGCTTCGCGAACTCGTAATCCATAAAACCGATATCGAACGATGCGTTATGGATGACCAGCTCCGCGCCGCGAATGTAGTCGAGAAATTCGTCGGCTACATCAGCAAACGTGGGTTTATCAAGCAGGAATTCGTCTGCGATTCCGTGTACGCCGAACGCTTCCGGGTCCACCAGCCGATCCGGCTTCAGATAAACATGGAAGTTATTGCCGGTCAGGCGGCGGTTCACCACTTCAACCGCACCGATCTCAATGATCTTGTGGCCTTCATAGTGGGCGCCAATCTGGTTCATACCGGTGGTTTCGGTATCGAGGACGATCTGTCGTGTAATTCCAGTGCTCATAACGGTCATTTATGTCAGACTTATCGTTTGATTTCGATTTGCTAAAACAGGAAGTCTACCAGAGATGCTTAAACAGGTAGAAATTTTCACCGATGGTTCTTGCCTGGGAAATCCAGGACCGGGTGGTTATGGGGCGATTTTACGCTATCGCGGGCGCGAAAAAACCTTTAGCGAAGGCTACAACCTTACAACTAATAATCGCATGGAGCTGATGGCAGCAATCGTTGCGCTGGAAGCCCTGAAAGAACAGTGTGAAGTGATACTCAGCACGGACAGCCAGTATGTGCGCCAGGGCATTACGCAGTGGATCCACAACTGGAAGAAGCGTGGCTGGAAAACAGCAGATAAAAAACCAGTGAAGAACGTCGATCTGTGGAAGCGTCTCGATGCCGCTTTGGGCCCTCATCAAATCAAATGGGAATGGGTTAAAGGCCATGCGGGCCATCCGGAAAACGAACGCTGCGATGAGCTTGCGCGCGCCGCGGCCATGAGCCCAACTCAGGATGATATTGGGTATCAGACTGAGGCTTAAGCGTCCGGTTTACGGTATTGCCGGGTCGCGCCAACGGCATGACGGATAGGCGTTTTGCTTTTATTTTGTTTCATCGGGTTGAGTGTAAGTGGAATGGTTCGCTTGCGCGCAACCACCAGCTGTAAACAGCCCAGCGCGGGGATATGGGTGCTTAACATTTTCCCGCCCTTCTTATTCCAGGGCAGAACATGAAAACGACTATAGTGCAGCACTTCAAAATTCAGTAATGATAGCCAGTCCAATTGACGCATGAGGGTAAACATCCGACTGTTATAGGGCGATGTCTTACGCAATACGGGCACCAGTTTACGCAAACCCATCAGGCTTACCGGGTTAAAGCCGCTCAAAATCAACCAACCGTCATCAATCAACACGCGATCGGCTTCACGCAGTAGGCGATGCGGATCGGAACACCACGGTAACGTATGGGCCAATAAACAGACATCCACGGACTTATCGGCAAAGGGAAGATGCAAAGGATCGGCCGTCACCTGCATGGGAGAACCCTGCAAAGAAACATTTACCTGATGAGAAACCGCGCACGCTTCGGAATCGATTTCTGCGCTTAAATTACCAACCTTAAGCAGATGAAAACCGTACATTTTTGCGAACCACGGGTTAAGCTGATACTCCAGCGCCTCACGATAGTGTTCGCCCCAGGGCAGATCATCCCAGCTAACGGGCGCTACGACAGTTTGAGGGATCCTTGCCGGTTTCATCACAACCTTCCGTTACGCATTGAGAGGTAATATATGAATCTTAACAGTATTCCTGCATTTCAGGACAATTACATCTGGGTCTTGTCAAATAATGACCAGCATTGTCTGATTGTGGACCCGGGTGAAGCGGCTCCTGTTCTGAAAGCCATTGCAGAGCATAACTGGGTGCCTGAAGCCATTCTGCTAACCCATCATCATCAGGATCACGTGGGCGGAGTGAAAGAACTTCTGCAGCATTTCCCACAAATAGTGGTATACGGACCGGCTGAAACGCAAGATAAGGGAACGACACACATAGTCGAAGATGGTGATATTGCACTCGTTTTGGGGCATGAATTTAGGGTAATTGCTACTCCGGGTCACACTTTAGGACATATCTGTTACTTTAGCCATCCTTACTTATTTTGTGGTGACACACTCTTTTCTGGCGGTTGCGGTCGACTTTTCGAAGGCACAGCGACCCAAATGTATCAATCACTTAAAAAAATAAACGCCCTTCCTGACGATACATTAATTTGTTGCGCACATGAGTACACATTAGCAAACATGAAGTTTGCCTTAAGCATTCTCCCGCACGATTCGTTCATAAATGAATATTATCGTAAAGTTAATGAGTTACGCGTAAAAAAACAAATGACACTACCCGTAATTCTGAAAAATGAGCGGCGAAATAATCTTTTTTTAAGAACAGAAGATATTGATTTAATTAATGAAATTAACAAAGAAACAATATTGCAACAACCTGAGGAGCGTTTTGCCTGGTTAAGGTCAAAGAAAGATACGTTCTGACAATTCCGGGTTGCCTTTTGAAAACTTCGCCGTTATGATCGGTCGTCTTTTAAGCAACTATTGACACACACATGAAGGCAAAAGCGATATTACTCGCCTCTGTCCTGCTTGTTGGGTGCCAGAATACTGGTAACGTCCAACAACACGCACAGAGCCTTTCTGCAGCTGGTCAAGGGGAAGCAGGAAAGTTTACAAGTCAGGCGCGATGGATGGACGACGGAACATCTATCGCTGCTGATCAAGATTTGTGGGCTTTCATTGGTGACGAGCTAAAGATGGGAATTCCGGAAAACAGCCGGATTCGCGAACAGAAACAGAAGTATTTACGCAATAAGAGCTATCTCCACGATGTAACTTTACGGGCAGAGCCGTATATGTACTGGATAGCCGGGCAGGTTAAGAAACGTAACATGCCTATGGAACTGGTACTACTACCCATAGTGGAGAGCGCTTTTGATCCTCACGCAACGTCTGGCGCCAATGCCGCAGGTATTTGGCAGATCATTCCGAGCACGGGGCGCAATTATGGTTTAAAACAGACCCGCAGTTATGATGCACGTCGCGACGTTGTGGCTTCCACCACCGCCGCGCTGGACATGATGCAGCGTCTGAACAAGATGTTTGATGGCGACTGGCTGCTGACCGTTGCTGCTTATAATAGCGGTGAAGGTCGTGTCATGAAGGCAATCAAAACGAACAAAGCTCGTGGTAAACCCACTGACTTCTGGTCGTTGCCATTGCCTCAGGAAACGAAGCTATACGTGCCCAAAATGCTGGCATTGAGCGATATACTCAAAAACAGCAAACGCTATGGCGTACGTCTGCCAACAACAGACGAAAGCCGCGCGTTGGCACGTGTTCGCCTGAGTAGCCCAGTTGAGATGGCTCAGGTTGCCGATATGGCGGGTATTTCCGTCAGCAAGCTGAAGACCTTCAATGCAGGCGTGAAAGGTTCCACGTTGGGTGCCAGCGGCCCGCAATATGTGATGGTGCCAAAGAAGCATGCAGAGAAGCTGCGTGAGTCTCTGGCTTCAGGCGAAATTGCAGCCGTGCAGTCAACGCTGGTCGCGGATAACACGCCGCTGAACAGCCGTAGCTACAAAGTTCGCTCTGGCGATACGCTTTCTGGCGTCGCTTCACGTCTTGGCGTGAGCATCAATGACCTTAAGCAGTGGAATAATCTGCGCGGGTCGTCGCTGAAAGTAGGCCAGAATCTGACGGTGGGCGCTGGTAGCAGCGCACAGCGACTGGCGAACAACAGCGATAGCATTACCTATCGTGTGCGTAAAGGCGACTCGCTCTCGAGTATTGCCAAACGCCACGGGGTTAACATCAAGGATGTGATGCGCTGGAACAGCGATACGAATAATCTACAGCCAGGCGATCAGCTAACGTTGTTTGTGAAAAACAACGACATGCCGGACTCCTGATAGCATTGTAGAAATGAAGGCACTGGTTTCCCCCCAGTGCCTTTTTTATTTATCCCGCTTTATGTGCCTCAACCATTATCGTGTCGCTGGTAAACGAGCCATCTTCCTGTAACGCAAAGTAGTCTTTCACTTGTGCAGAAGCACTTTGTTGGTAGGCACGAATCGCGTCGCTCAACGCTGCAGGCGTACGCATCCGCGCCACCCACGAACTGAATTCCAGCGCCAGACGATCGGTTAACAAGGTATCGGCAATCAGATTGGCGTCATTGATTAACGACAACCACTCTCCGCTGGAATAGTTGCGTACGTGTGAGGTATCGCGTAACGCCTCCGCGGTTTGCAACCAGATATCACGTACTGGGTGGCCAGGCGACATCACATCCATCACAATCAGTACACCACCGGGCTTCAGAACGCGGTTCACTTCCCGCAGCGCGCGCCCGACATCATGCCAGTGATGCGCGGAATAGCGGCTAATCACCACATCAAATACGTTATCTTCAAATGGCAGGCTTTCAGCATACCCCTGCCGTGTGGCGATATTATCCAGACCTCGGTCTTTTGCCGCCTTAGCAACCACTTCAAGCATCTGCGACGATAAATCATAAGCCATGACCTGCTTTACGTGTTGCGCGGCCACAAAGCTGGCGTGCCCTGCTCCGCATCCCATATCCAATACGCGAGCCTGTGGAAATGCCGACAACCTTTCCCCCAGACGTTGCAAGTCACGGCCAGAGGCGTGCACCGTACTGGTTAAATAGGCATTAGCCTGAGAGCCAAACTGTTTTTCGACGTTGTCATGGTGAGAACGTGTTGTCATTGTGTTGTCCTTCGGTTGTTGAGAAATATGAAGGGCAACCATCACAGGCCTGCCCTATGGCAGACCTGACACACCGTTATTGTTCAGGTTTGCCGGGACTGAATTCAACGAGTAGCGGGTTGTGATCGGATGCGCGGGTGACCAGCACAGAGGCTTCACTCACGTTCAGACCGCGATAGAACACAAAATCGAGAGGGCGACCAAACGCACGGCGGCGCTGATCGTCAGTAAAGCGAACCTGGCGCAGCGACATTTCACGCGCAAAGCGGTACAGCGCATTCATCCGTCGACGGCTCCAGGCATTAAAATCGCCGGCCATGATCACCGGACCGCTGTGATGAGCAATCTGATCGCCAATGGGAAGTAACTGCTTACTATAGACATCAACGCCAAGGCTAAAGTTAACCGCGTGGATATTCACCACCATTAACAGCCGAGTGTCAGGCAACGGGTACACCGTCACCAGCGCCGATTTCGCCAGCCGTAAAATAGGCTCACGCTCGCGCAATGGACAGCAGTAAACAGGATGAGCAGCAGAGAGCGTCATGACGCCAGAGGGATGCTGAGGCAGCACAAAGGCCGGAACCTGATCGGCAGCAAGATAGTTAGCGGTCGCAAACTGCACCAGTTCTGGCGTGGTTTGTGCTTCCTGCAATAACACCAGATGCGCATCTTTGCCAAAATTCTTCAGCACCGACTGCCATTCTGCGCGCTGCTGTTTAAAAATATTCCATACCAGCACACGAATGCGATCTTCACTGCTTAACGGAACGCCTGCGGGTAATGCCTGGCCAATATGCGCAAACGACCCCGGCGGTAAAATCCGCTCGGCGGGTTGTCCGGCAACATAACGCATGGCATAGGTGTTTTTTCGCACTTTAGACTTTCAAACCTCTGTAACGTCAACCAGTCCGCAGCCGGACTGGTTCTTCTGTTATAGGGATTTTAGCACTCACTTTCAACGAACAATTGCAGTTTGTTTTGTAAGTGGGCGCTTACATCAATGATTTACCCCAAAGCAACGCGCGCGGGCTTATCAAGACGACCGCTGAGTCCCATCAGCAGGAACGCAACCAGGACAATAAGTGCGCCAATCCACGGCGTCTGCGCCAGACCATAATGCTCGACCGTTTGTCCACCAATCACTGAACCCAGTGCAATGCCAATGTTAAACGCCGCAATATTCAACCCTGACGCCACATCTACAGCATTAGGCGTAAATTGTTCCGCTTTCTGTACCACGTAGACCTGCAACCCCGGTACGTTACCAAAGGCAAAGATCCCCATTACCAGGATGGTAGCCAGCGCGGCATACTGCGTAGAAGCCGTCAGTTGGAAAACCATCAACAGAACAAACAACGCGGCGAAAATGAATTTCAGCGCAGGAACAGCACCATGCTTATCCGCCAGCTTACCACCCCAGATATTACCGATAGCCACTGAAACACCGTAACCCAGTAAGATCCAGCTTACTGCTGCCGGAGAGAATCCCGCCAGATCCTGCATCATCGGTGCCAGGAAGGTGAATGCCGTGAATACACCGCCGTAGCCCAGTGCCGTAACGGCATAAATCAGCAACAGACGGGGATGAGTCAGCACCTTCACCTGGTCGCGAATGCTGGCGGCTGCACGACCGGGAATGTTGGCGGGGATCAACAACTGGCTACTGATCAGTGCAATCACGCCTAACATTGATACCGCAAGGAAAGTCTCGCGCCAGCCAAAGTGTTGACCAATAAACGTTCCCAGCGGCACGCCGGTTACCAGCGCCACCGTTAAGCCACCAAACATAATGGCGATGGCGGAGGCCGCTTTCTCTTTCGGCACCAGACTTGTCGCGATGGTAGAACCAATCGAGAAGAATACACCGTGTGCCAGCCCAGTCAGCAGACGAGCGACAATGAGTGTCATATACCCGGGAGCCTGCCATGCCAGCAAATTCCCCGCCGTAAACAGAACCATCAGCGCAACCAGTAACTGCTTACGTGGCAGGCGTCCGGTCAAAGCGGTCAGTACCGGTGCGCCAATCGCCACACCCAGCGCATAGATGGAAACCAGCATCCCGGCGGAAGGTAACGAGATCGCCAGTTGTTGAGCGATAGTCGGCACCAGACCAACAATCACAAACTCAGTAGTGCCTATAGCGAAGGCACTAATTGTTAGTGCAAATAAAGCGAGAGGCATAAATAACTCCGTAACATCAGTAATCAGATGACACGCAGTATGCCTGGATGTTTTAATGACAAAAATATTCAAAATCTCAATATAATTTTGCGTCAGGTGCAAAAATGAAAGCAACCTCTGAAGAACTTGCGATTTTTGTAGCGGTAGTGGAAAGCGGCAGCTTTAGCCGGGCGGCAGAACAGCTTGGACAAGCCAATTCCGCGGTCAGTCGGGCAGTAAAAAAGCTGGAGATGAAACTGGGCGTCAGTTTGCTTAATCGAACGACCCGACAGCTAAGTCTCACTGAGGAAGGAGAGCGCTATTTCAGGCGGGTGCAGCAGATACTGCAAGAGATGGCTGCAGCAGAAACGGAAATCATGGAGTCGCGTAATACTCCGCGCGGCCTGCTGCGCATCGACGCAGCAACACCGGTGATGTTGCATTTCCTGATGCCGCTAATCAAACCGTTCCGGGAGCGGTATCCCGAGATGACGTTGTCTCTCGTCTCCTCGGAAACATTCATCAATCTTATTGAACGAAAAGTGGATGTTGCTATACGAGCGGGCACACTGACTGACTCGAGTCTACGTGCGCGTCCGTTATTTACCAGCTATCGCAAGATTATTGCCTCACCGGAGTACATTGCCCGTTTTGGTAGACCAGAGACCGTCAAGGAGTTAAAACAGCATCTGTGTCTGGGGTTTTCCGAACCGGTTTCGCTCAATACCTGGCCGATTGCCTGTAGCGACGGACAGCTGCATGAGGTCGAGTGTGGCATTTCTTCCAACAGTGGGGAAACGCTAAAACAGCTTTGCCTGAACGGCAACGGCATCGCCTGTCTTTCAGATTATATGATAGATAAAGAGATCGCGCGGGGAGAGCTAGTGGAACTGCTGGCCGATAAACGTCTGCCGGTAAAAATGCCTTTCAGCGCCGTTTACTACAGCGATCGTGCGGTCAGTACACGTATTCGTGCATTTATAGACTTTTTAAGTGAATATATAAGAACAGCTCCCGAAGGAGCTGTAAAAGAGGGGTAAGGGATACACAGGATCGGGCAATTAATCCCAGGCAGGAGCCAGACCTTCCGGGCTGACCAGACGATCGTTGCAGTCCAGTGCCGCGATCATTTTTTTATCTTCGGCATCCAGATGCAGTTCCAGCGCCAGCAGGTTGCTTGCCAGGTTTTCACGTTTGGTAGAAGAAGGAATTACGGAGTAACCTTCCCCCATTGCCCATGCCAGAATAACCTGCGCCGGGGTCGCGTTATGTTTAGCGGCAATGTGCGCAATCACTTCATCTTTCAGCGCGTTACCGTAAGCCAGCGTCATGTAAGAGGTGATGTGGATACCGTGTGCTTTCGCCCAGTCAACCACCTTACGGCTCTGAAGATACGGAGAAAGCTCAATCTGGTTGGTCGCAATATTGTCTGCGCCTACTGCGGCAATGGCTTTTTCCATCAGCGCAATAGTGAAGTTTGAGATACCAATTTCACGAGTCAGTCCCTGCTGTTTTGCTTCGAGCAGCGCCAGCATGAATTCCTCAACAGATACAGCATCTCCTGGAGATGGCCAGTGGATCAGCGCCAAATCAACATAATCTGTACGCAGTTTCTTCAGGCTTTCTTTCAGACTTGGGAGCAGTTTTTCTTTGCTGAGATTTTCAATCCAGATCTTGGTGGTGATGTACAGTTCGTTACGCGGTACGCCGCTTTCGACAATCGCCTGACCAACAGCCGCTTCATTATCATAGATTTGCGCAGTGTCGACAGCACGGTAGCCCAGCTCAAGCGCCGTTTTAACAGAAGCGATAACCACGTCGTCTTTCAGGCGGAAAGTACCCAAACCGAATGCAGGGATAGCCATAGAATTCCTCTTTTTAATCACTATGTTCGTTAACTAAGAGGATTATGACTTCCAGCTCTTTATAGAAAAAGAGTGATAAATGCAGAGGATTTTTGCGGATGTAGCAATAATTAAATTGCAGGCAAAGAAAAAGCCCTGAGCTAATGCTCAGGGCTCTTAATAAGTGGCGGAACGGACGGGACTCGAACCCGCGACCCCCTGCGTGACAGGCAGGTATTCTAACCAACTGAACTACCGCTCCACCGAATTTCTTTGTCACTACCCGGATTCTTCATCCCGGTTTACTGCAATTTAATGCCTGGCAGTTCCCTACTCTCGCATGGGGAGACCCCACACTACCATCGGCGCTACGGCGTTTCACTTCTGAGTTCGGCATGGGGTCAGGTGGGACCACCGCGCTACAGCCGCCAGGCAAATTCTGTTTATCAACACGCTTTGGCATGTCGATGTAATCTGTATCAAGCTGAATGTCGTCTCTTCGCCAAAACATCTTCGGCGTTGTAAGGTTAAGCCTCACGGTTCATTAGTATCGGTTAGCTCAATGTATCGCTACACTTACACACCCGACCTATCAACGTCATCGTCTTTAACGTTCCTTCAGGAGACTTATAGTCTCAGGGAGAACTCATCTCGGGGCAAGTTTCGTGCTTAGATGCTTTCAGCACTTATCTCTTCCGCATTTAGCTACCGGGCAATGCCATTGGCATGACAACCCGAACACCAGTGATGCGTCCACTCCGGTCCTCTCGTACTAGGAGCAGCCCCCCTCAATTCTCCAGCGCCCACGGCAGATAGGGACCGAACTGTCTCACGACGTTCTAAACCCAGCTCGCGTACCACTTTAAATGGCGAACAGCCATACCCTTGGGACCTACTTCAGCCCCAGGATGTGATGAGCCGACATCGAGGTGCCAAACACCGCCGTCGATATGAACTCTTGGGCGGTATCAGCCTGTTATCCCCGGAGTACCTTTTATCCGTTGAGCGATGGCCCTTCCATTCAGAACCACCGGATCACTAAGACCTGCTTTCGCACCTGCTCGAGCCGTCACTCTCGCAGTCAAGCTAGCTTATGCCTTTGCACTAACCTCCTGATGTCCGACCAGGATTAGCTAACCTTCGTGCTCCTCCGTTACTCTTTAGGAGGAGACCGCCCCAGTCAAACTACCCACCAGACACTGTCCGCAACCCGGATTACGGGTCCACGTTAGAACACCAGCCATTAAAGGGTGGTATTTCAAGGATGGCTCCATGCAGACTGGCGTCCACACTTCAAAGCCTCCCACCTATCCTACACATCAAGGACCAGTGTTCAGTGTCAAGCTATAGTAAAGGTTCACGGGGTCTTTCCGTCTTGCCGCGGGTACACTGCATCTTCACAGCGAGTTCAATTTCACTGAGTCTCGGGTGGAGACAGCCTGGCCATCATTACGCCATTCGTGCAGGTCGGAACTTACCCGACAAGGAATTTCGCTACCTTAGGACCGTTATAGTTACGGCCGCCGTTTACCGGGGCTTCGATCAAGAGCTTCTCCTTACGGATAACCCCATCAATTAACCTTCCGGCACCGGGCAGGCGTCACACCGTATACGTCCACTTTCGTGTTTGCACAGTGCTGTGTTTTTAATAAACAGTTGCAGCCAGCTGGTATCTTCGACTGATTTCAGCTCCATGAGTAAATCACTTCACCTACATATCAGCGTGCCTTCTCCCGAAGTTACGGCACCATTTTGCCTAGTTCCTTCACCCGAGTTCTCTCAAGCGCCTTGGTATTCTCTACCTGACCACCTGTGTCGGTTTGGGGTACGATTTCGTGTTACCTGATGCTTAGAGGCTTTTCCTGGAAGCAGGGCATTTGTTACTTCAGCACCGTAGTGCCTCGTCATCACACCTCAGCGTTAAAAAGGTACCGGATTTACCTGGAACCTCCGCCTACATGCTTAAACCGGGACAACCGTCGCCCGGCTAACATAGCCTTCTCCGTCCCCCCTTCGCAGTAACACCAAGTACAGGAATATTAACCTGTTTCCCATCGACTACGCCTTTCGGCCTCGCCTTAGGGGTCGACTCACCCTGCCCCGATTAACGTTGGACAGGAACCCTTGGTCTTCCGGCGTGCGGGTTTTTCACCCGCATTATCGTTACTTATGTCAGCATTCGCACTTCTGATACCTCCAGCATGCCTCACAGCACACCTTCAACGGCTTACAGAACGCTCCCCTACCCAACAACACATAGTGTCGCTGCCGCAGCTTCGGTGCATGGTTTAGCCCCGTTACATCTTCCGCGCAGGCCGACTCGACCAGTGAGCTATTACGCTTTCTTTAAATGATGGCTGCTTCTAAGCCAACATCCTGGCTGTCTGTGCCTTCCCACATCGTTTCCCACTTAACCATGACTTTGGGACCTTAGCTGGCGGTCTGGGTTGTTTCCCTCTTCACGACGGACGTTAGCACCCGCCGTGTGTCTCCCGTGATAACATTCTTCGGTATTCGCAGTTTGCATCGGGTTGGTAAGTCGGGATGACCCCCTAGCCGAAACAGTGCTCTACCCCCGAAGATGAATTCACGAGGCGCTACCTAAATAGCTTTCGGGGAGAACCAGCTATCTCCCGGTTTGATTGGCCTTTCACCCCCAGCCACAAGTCATCCGCTAATTTTTCAACATTAGTCGGTTCGGTCCTCCAGTTAGTGTTACCCAACCTTCAACCTGCCCATGGCTAGATCACCGGGTTTCGGGTCTATACCCTGCAACTTAACGCCCAGTTAAGACTCGGTTTCCCTTCGGCTCCCCTATACGGTTAACCTTGCTACAGAATATAAGTCGCTGACCCATTATACAAAAGGTACGCAGTCACACCCAAAAGGATGCTCCCACTGCTTGTACGTACACGGTTTCAGGTTCTTTTTCACTCCCCTCGCCGGGGTTCTTTTCGCCTTTCCCTCACGGTACTGGTTCACTATCGGTCAGTCAGGAGTATTTAGCCTTGGAGGATGGTCCCCCCATATTCAGACAGGATACCACGTGTCCCGCCCTACTCTTCGAGTTCACAACCTGTGCATTTTGGTGTACGGGACTATCACCCTGTACCGTCGGACTTTCCAGACCGTTCCACTAACACACAAGCTGATTCAGACTCTGGGCTGCTCCCCGTTCGCTCGCCGCTACTGGGGGAATCTCGGTTGATTTCTTTTCCTCGGGGTACTTAGATGTTTCAGTTCCCCCGGTTCGCTTCATTACGCTATGTATTCACGTAATGATAGTGTGACGAATCACACTGGGTTTCCCCATTCGGAAATCGCCGGTTATAACGGTTCATATCACCTTACCGACGCTTATCGCAGATTAGCACGTCCTTCATCGCCTCTGACTGCCAGGGCATCCACCGTGTACGCTTAGTCGCTTAACCTCACAACCCGAAGATGTTTCTTTCGATTCATCATCGTGTTGCGAAAATTTGAGAGACTCGAACACACCATTTTTCATTTCTTATTACGGAGAAATGAAACAGTGTGTCGTTTCAATTTTCAGCTTGATCCAGATTTTTAAAGAGCAAATATCTCAAACGTCACCCGAAGGTAAGTTTTGAGATATTGAGGTCGGCGACTTTCACTCACACATACCAGCAAGTGGCGTCCCCTAGGGGATTCGAACCCCTGTTACCGCCGTGAAAGGGCGGTGTCCTGGGCCTCTAGACGAAGGGGACACTGAAGTCTCAATCGCAAGACGCCTTGCTATTTACTTTTCATCAGACAATCTGTGTGAGCACTACAAAGGCAGGTTCTTTAAGGTAAGGAGGTGATCCAACCGCAGGTTCCCCTACGGTTACCTTGTTACGACTTCACCCCAGTCATGAATCACAAAGTGGTAAGCGCCCTCCCGAAGGTTAAGCTACCTACTTCTTTTGCAACCCACTCCCATGGTGTGACGGGCGGTGTGTACAAGGCCCGGGAACGTATTCACCGTGGCATTCTGATCCACGATTACTAGCGATTCCGACTTCATGGAGTCGAGTTGCAGACTCCAATCCGGACTACGACATACTTTATGAGGTCCGCTTGCTCTCGCGAGGTCGCTTCTCTTTGTATATGCCATTGTAGCACGTGTGTAGCCCTACTCGTAAGGGCCATGATGACTTGACGTCATCCCCACCTTCCTCCAGTTTATCACTGGCAGTCTCCTTTGAGTTCCCGGCCGGACCGCTGGCAACAAAGGATAAGGGTTGCGCTCGTTGCGGGACTTAACCCAACATTTCACAACACGAGCTGACGACAGCCATGCAGCACCTGTCTCAGAGTTCCCGAAGGCACCAAAGCATCTCTGCTAAGTTCTCTGGATGTCAAGAGTAGGTAAGGTTCTTCGCGTTGCATCGAATTAAACCACATGCTCCACCGCTTGTGCGGGCCCCCGTCAATTCATTTGAGTTTTAACCTTGCGGCCGTACTCCCCAGGCGGTCGACTTAACGCGTTAGCTCCGGAAGCCACGCCTCAAGGGCACAACCTCCAAGTCGACATCGTTTACGGCGTGGACTACCAGGGTATCTAATCCTGTTTGCTCCCCACGCTTTCGCACCTGAGCGTCAGTCTTTGTCCAGGGGGCCGCCTTCGCCACCGGTATTCCTCCAGATCTCTACGCATTTCACCGCTACACCTGGAATTCTACCCCCCTCTACAAGACTCTAGCCTGCCAGTTTCGGATGCAGTTCCCAGGTTGAGCCCGGGGATTTCACATCCGACTTGACAGACCGCCTGCGTGCGCTTTACGCCCAGTAATTCCGATTAACGCTTGCACCCTCCGTATTACCGCGGCTGCTGGCACGGAGTTAGCCGGTGCTTCTTCTGCGAGTAACGTCAATCGCTGCGGTTATTAACCACAACGCCTTCCTCCTCGCTGAAAGTACTTTACAACCCGAAGGCCTTCTTCATACACGCGGCATGGCTGCATCAGGCTTGCGCCCATTGTGCAATATTCCCCACTGCTGCCTCCCGTAGGAGTCTGGACCGTGTCTCAGTTCCAGTGTGGCTGGTCATCCTCTCAGACCAGCTAGGGATCGTCGCCTAGGTGAGCCGTTACCCCACCTACTAGCTAATCCCATCTGGGCACATCCGATGGCAAGAGGCCCGAAGGTCCCCCTCTTTGGTCTTGCGACGTTATGCGGTATTAGCTACCGTTTCCAGTAGTTATCCCCCTCCATCGGGCAGTTTCCCAGACATTACTCACCCGTCCGCCACTCGTCACCCAAGGAGCAAGCTCCTCTGTGCTACCGTTCGACTTGCATGTGTTAGGCCTGCCGCCAGCGTTCAATCTGAGCCATGATCAAACTCTTCAATTTAAGTTTGATGCTCGTGAATTAAACTTCGTAATGAATTACGTATGTTCACTCAGAGACTTGGTATTCATTTTTCGTCTTGCGACGTTAAGAATCCGTATCTTCGAGTGCCCACACAGATTGTCTGATAAATTGTTAAAGAGCAGTTGCGACGCGCTTTAGCGCTCTGTCGCGAGGTGGCGTATATTACGCTTTCCTCTTTCAGAGTCAACCCTCACTTTCAGGTTTTTCTCTTCAACCAAACCGGCTGTTTGCGTGAAGTGATTCACATCCGCCGTGTCGATGGAGGCGCATTATAGGGGGTCGACTCAGGAAGACAAGCGGAAAAATGCATTTTTGTTTCAACCGCTCACCTTTTACCCATAACGCTTACTTTTGCTGCTTTTTTATCGCCATTGGCAGGTCTGCCAGACTATTTATGACCAAATCTGCCGCATTTTCTGCTTCCGGTGTGACGGGTTTGCCTGTGCGCACCAATACCTTCGTGCCAACATTCGCAGCTGCCGCCGCCTGCATATCTTCAATTTTGTCGCCTACCATATAAGAAGCGGCCATATCGATGTGCAAGAAGTCTCGGGCGGAGATAAACATGCCAGGATGCGGTTTACGACAGTCGCAGACCTGACGATACTCTTCCACGGTACCCTGTGGGTGATGCGGGCAGTAGTAGATGCCATCCAGCTCAACATCGCGATCGGCCAGCGACCAGTCCATCCATTCGGTCAACGTTTCAAACTGCGCCTCAGTAAATTTACCACGCGCGATACCAGACTGGTTCGTCACAATAATGAGCGCGTAACCCATCTTTTTAAGTTCACGCATGGCATCAATAACGCCGTCGATAAACTCAAACTCGTCGATCTCATGTACATAACCGTGGTCCACATTAATGGTACCGTCACGGTCGAGAAAAATTGCGGGTACAGACTTTGCCACCTTTTATAGCTCCTGAATAAAGGCATGTGGCTCTAGTATCGCATGTTTCAGCGGGCAAGAAAGTGCTCATCGCGCAAAGCCTGATTGATTTAGACGTCTGGATGCCTTAACATCCATCTTGTTGACGGCTTCGACCGTACCTGACAGACGAAAATGCCACGGCTAACTTAATTACGATAATAAATAACCAATGATTAAACTTTCGAATATCACCAAAGTGTTCCAGCAGGGGACTCGCACCATTCAGGCGTTAAATAACGTCAGCCTGCATGTTCCTGCCGGGCAGATTTATGGCGTTATTGGCGCCTCCGGTGCCGGTAAAAGTACGCTCATCCGCTGCGTTAACTTACTTGAACGCCCAACCGAAGGCAGCGTTCAGGTCGGCGGTCAGGAACTCACGACGCTTTCTGAGTCAGAGCTGACCAAAGCTCGCCGTCAAATCGGCATGATTTTCCAACACTTTAACCTGCTCTCTTCCCGCACCGTGTTTGGCAACGTCGCGCTGCCGCTGGAACTGGATAACACGCCAAAAGAAGAGATCAAACGCCGTGTAACAGAACTGTTGGATTTGGTTGGTCTTGGTGACAAGCACGATAGCTACCCGGCCAATCTTTCCGGTGGACAAAAACAGCGCGTGGCGATCGCCCGTGCGCTGGCAAGCAATCCCAAAGTGCTGCTGTGTGATGAAGCCACCAGCGCACTCGATCCGGCAACGACCCGCTCGATTCTGGAATTATTGAAAGACATTAACCGTCGTCTGGGACTTACCATTCTGCTGATTACCCATGAGATGGACGTTGTAAAACGTATTTGTGACTGCGTGGCAGTCATCAGTAATGGTGAACTGATTGAGCAAGACACCGTCAGCGAAGTGTTCTCACACCCGAAAACGCCGCTGGCACAGAAATTTATTCAGTCCACGCTGCACCTGGATATCCCGGAAGATTATCTGGAACGGTTAAAAGCCGAGCCAGAAGCAGACAGTGTGCCAATGCTGCGCATGGAATTCACCGGTCATTCCGTTGATGCGCCATTGCTCTCTGAGACGGCCCGTCGCTTTAACGTGAATAACAACATTATTAGCGCGCAGATGGATTACGCCGGCGGTGTGAAATTCGGCATCATGCTGACTGAAATGCACGGCACACAGGAAGATACACAAGCAGCCATCAACTGGTTGCAGGAACACCATGTAAAAGTAGAGGTACTGGGTTATGTCTGAGCCGATGATGTGGCTGCTGGTTCGCGGCGTATGGGAAACGCTGGCAATGACCTTTGTGTCCGGTTTTTTTGGTTTTGTGATCGGTCTGCCGGTTGGCGTGTTGCTGTACGTAACGCGTCCGGGGCAAATCATTGAGAACGCGAAGCTCTACCGTACGCTCTCTGCGCTGGTGAACATTTTCCGTTCCATCCCGTTCATCATCTTATTAGTTTGGATGATTCCGTTCACCCGCATGATCGTAGGCACCTCTATCGGACTGCAGGCCGCTATCGTCCCGCTGACCGTCGGCGCCGCACCGTTTATCGCCCGCATGGTGGAAAACGCGCTGCTCGAAATCCCGACCGGGCTAATAGAAGCCTCTCGTGCGATGGGCGCCACGCCGCTGCAAATTGTACGTAAGGTATTACTACCAGAAGCGCTGCCAGGACTGGTCAATGCGGCCACCATCACCCTTATCACGCTGGTTGGTTACTCCGCGATGGGCGGTGCCGTCGGTGCCGGTGGTCTTGGACAGATTGGTTATCAGTACGGCTATATTGGTTACAACGCTACAGTAATGAATACAGTACTGGTATTGCTCGTCGTTCTGGTTTATTTAATTCAGTTATCCGGCGATCGCATCGTCCGGGCTGTCACACACAAATAACGTTGCACACAACACTAAAAACTCATTAAGAAAAGGAAATAAGCATGGCGTTCAAATTCAAAACCTTTGCGGCAGTTGGAGCCCTGATCGGTTCTCTGGCACTTGTGGGTTGCGGTCAGGATGAAAAAGATCCTAATCACATCAAAGTGGGCGTTATTGTTGGCGCAGAGCAGCAGGTTGCAGAAGTCGCGCAGAAAGTAGCTAAAGAAAAATACGGTCTGGACGTTGAGCTGGTCACGTTTAACGATTACGTTCTGCCTAACGAAGCGCTGAGCAAAGGCGATATCGATGCTAACGCCTTCCAGCACAAACCGTACCTGGATCAGCAGATCAAAGATCGCGGTTACAAGCTGGTTGCTGTAGGCAATACTTTTGTTTACCCGATTGCGGGCTATTCCAAAAAAATCAAATCACTGGATGAGCTGCAGGACGGTTCACAGGTCGCGATTCCAAACGACCCGACTAACCTTGGCCGTTCCTTGCTGCTGCTGCAAAAAGTGGGCTTAATCAAGCTGAAAGACGGTGTTGGCCTGCTGCCGACCGCGCTGGACGTGATTGAAAACCCGAAAAACCTGAAGCTGGTTGAACTGGAAGCGCCGCAGCTGCCGCGTTCTCTGGACGATGCTCAAATCGCACTGGCGGTCATCAACACCACCTACGCCAGCCAGATCGGCCTGACGCCGGCAAAAGACGGTATCTTTGTTGAAGATAAAGATTCTCCGTACGTAAACCTGATCGTGACGCGTGAAGACAACAAAGATGCTGAGAACGTGAAGAAATTCGTTCAGGCATATCAGTCTGATGAAGTGTACGAAGCAGCAAACAAAGTCTTCAACGGCGGTGCTGTTAAGGGCTGGTAATTTTAGGCTGTTTACAGAATATGTAATATCATCAGGACGGGCGCTTGCCCGTCTTGTCATTTATGCAAGCACCTGATTCAATATCTGACGTTTAGATCATTCATTGAGGAAATATTATGCGTGCTTTACCGATCTGTTTAGTAGCACTCTTGCTGAGCGGCTGTTCTATGTTAAGCAGATCCCCTGTTGAACCCGTTCAAAGCACCGCAACCCCGCCGAAAACGGAGCCGGAAAAACCGAAAGCACCGCGCGCGACGCCGGTAAGAATCATTACTAACGCTGAAGATTTAGTAGGCAAGCCGTTCCGCGATCTTGGCGAAGTTAGCGGTGAATCCTGCCAGGCATCCAACCAGGATTCCCCTCCGAGCATTCCAACCGCGCGCAAACGCATGCAGATTAACGCATCAAAAATGAAAGCTAATGCGGTATTGCTGCACAGTTGCGAAGTGACCAGCGGAACACCGGGTTGCTATCGTCAGGCGGTTTGCATCGGTTCTGCACTGAACATTTCGGCGAAATGAGCCATTTTCAGTTCGAGCAAATAGGCGTTATCCGCTCACCATATAAAGAAAAGTTCGCCGTTCCACGCCAGCCAGGTCTGGTGAAAAGCGCCTGCGGCGAACTGCATTTGCTCGCACCTTATAACCAGGCCGATGCCGTTCGCGGCCTGGAAGCCTTCAGTCATTTGTGGGTGATTTTTGTTTTTCACCAGACAATGGAAGGTGGATGGCGTCCGACCGTGCGCCCTCCCCGTCTTGGTGGCAACGCCAGAATGGGTGTCTTTGCCACACGTTCAACGTTTCGTCCTAACCCTGTTGGCATGTCGTTGGTAGAGCTGCGGGGCATCCACTGCCATAAAGAGCACGTAATCCTCGAACTCGGTGGACTGGACCTTGTTGACGGAACGCCAGTAGTGGATATTAAGCCGTATCTGCCGTTTGCCGAATCGCTGCCTGATGCTCGCGCCAGCTATGCCCAGGACGCACCTCAGGCCAGCGTCGAGGTGACGTTCAGTGAAGATCTCGCGGAGCAGCTATCAAAGCTCGAACAACGTTACCCGCGTCTTCGTCAGTTTATTACCGAAGTGCTGGCGCAGGATCCGCGTCCTGCCTACCGTAAAAATGAGGAAGAAGGCAAAACCTACGCCGTCTGGCTGCTGGACTTTAACGTCCGCTGGCGCGTCACACCGTCAGGATTTGAGGTCTTTGCTCTGGAAGCCCGCTAATTTGCGTCGCGTACTCTTTTGACATCCCTTTCTCGCTGGTAAACTAAACCACTTTTGTTTTGTGCCAGGCTCGTTTTGAGCCTGTTCGATCGTTCAACTGGAACCGTAACAACATGCGTACTAGCCAATATCTGCTCTCCACTCTGAAGGAGACACCTGCCGACGCCGAAGTCATCAGCCACCAGCTGATGCTGCGCGCCGGGATGATCCGCAAGCTGGCCTCCGGGTTATATACCTGGCTGCCGACCGGCGTGCGCGTCCTGAAAAAAGTCGAAAATATCGTGCGTGAAGAGATGAACAACGCCGGTGCGATAGAGGTGTTGATGCCGGTCGTTCAGCCTTCTGAACTGTGGGAAGAGAGCGGCCGTTGGGAACAATACGGCCCGGAACTGCTGCGTATTGCTGACCGTGGCGATCGTTCGTTCGTCCTCGGCCCAACGCATGAAGAAGTGATCACCGACTTGATCCGTAACGAGCTGAGCTCTTACAAACAGCTGCCGCTGAACTTCTATCAGATCCAGACCAAATTCCGTGACGAAGTCCGTCCGCGTTTCGGCGTGATGCGTTCCCGCGAATTCCTGATGAAAGATGCCTACTCTTTCCACACCTCTCAGGAATCCCTGCAGGAAACCTACGATGCGATGTACGCTGCGTACAGCAAAATCTTCAGCCGTATGGGGCTGGATTTCCGTGCAGTACAAGCGGATACCGGTTCTATTGGCGGCAGCGCCTCTCACGAATTCCAGGTCCTGGCACAGAGCGGCGAAGACGATGTGATCTTCTCCGACTCCTCCGATTATGCGGCGAACATCGAATTCGCCGAAGCCGTTGCGCCGAAAGAGCCGCGCGCAGCAGCAACTCAGGAAATGACGCTGGTTGATACTCCGAACGCCAAAACCATCGCCGAACTGGTTGAGCAGTTCAACCTGCCTATCGAAAAAACCGTGAAAACCCTGCTGGTGAAAGCGGTTGAAGGCAGCAGCTACCCGCTGGTCGCCCTGCTGGTTCGTGGCGATCACGAGCTGAACGAAGTCAAAGCGGAAAAACTGCCGCAGGTTGCCAGCCCGTTGACCTTTGCCACCGAAGAAGAAATTCGTGCGTTGGTAAAAGCAGGTCCAGGCTCACTCGGTCCGGTGAATATGCCGATTCCGGTGGTTATCGACCGTACCGTTGCAGTAATGAGCGATTTCGCTGCCGGTGCCAACATCGACGGTAAACACTATTTCGGTATCAACTGGGATCGCGACGTAGTTACCCCGGAAGTTGCAGACATCCGTAACGTGGTCGCCGGCGACCCGAGCCCGGACGGCAAAGGTACGCTGATGATCAAACGCGGTATCGAAGTCGGCCACATCTTCCAGTTGGGTACCAAGTACTCTGAAGCGATGAAAGCCGCCGTACAGGGCGAAGATGGTCGTAACCAGATCCTGACCATGGGTTGCTACGGTATCGGGGTCACTCGCGTGGTTGCTGCTGCTATCGAACAGAACTATGACGATCGCGGCATCGTATGGCCAGACGCCATTGCTCCGTTCCAGGTCGCGATTCTGCCGATGAACATGCACAAGTCCTACCGCGTGCAGGAACTGGCTGAAAAACTGTACGCTGAGCTGCGCGCTCAGGGCATTGAAGTGCTGATGGACGACCGTAAAGAGCGTCCGGGCGTGATGTTTGCCGATATGGAACTGATCGGTATTCCGCACACTATCGTGCTGGGCGACCGTAACCTCGACAACGACGATATCGAATACAAATACCGTCGTAACGGCGAGAAAGAGCTGATTAAAACCGGCGACATCGTCGACTTCCTGGTCAAAGCCATTAAAGGCTAATACCAACAAAAAGGCCCTGATTATCAGGGCCTTTTTTCTATCGATTAATTACACGCTTTACCGGGGATAAATTTCGCGTCTTTATCCGCCATCAACGTTTTCACTTTCTCACCCGTATCCGGGTTTGACTCCAGCGTGAAATGCGCCTCAAGCGTCAGCAATACGGACTGTCCGTTTTCTGCACGCGCAGCTAAATAGTCACGTTCAAGCTGAGCATTATTCGCCACCGGCATCCGTTTACCCGTTGCGCAGTCGGTAAAGATTGCCGCGTCAGCCATATAGAAATACATGCCTCGCATCGGCATTGGCGTCACCGGTAAGCTGGCGGAAACTGGCTGGAGCGTGTAGTTAAACTGTGACTCAATCGGGTTACCTTCACGATCGAGCATTTCCAGCGCCTCGCCTTTAGCCCGGTAGTACGACTTTTCACCTTTGCTGTCGGTCAGCACCAGCTTGTCGGCAGTGCGCGCCCATGTGCCATAAGAGGCAAACGAAGACGGTTCATCCCGCACGCCCTGATAACGTTCGTTCATCACCCATGTACCGTCTTTTTCCAGAAACAGAGAGGTTTCAATCCCTTCACAGTCCGCGCAAGGTAAGATGCCACGCCAGCTTTGCTGCATCGGTTTTAATTCTGCCGCCCGCGTCGGCTGTAGTACTTCAACTTCAGTATGGTTATTACAGCCGATCAAGGAAAAAAGCGTGCATGCAGCGACTACGGACAATATTGCTGTTTTCACTATCAATTCCTTATAAATTTTTATTCCCGCTCGTCAGTCTTGCGTTCGACGAACTCTCCCACGCAGTGCTTTCACTGTGGATTTTTGCGCCTTCGATGACAACCTGCGCTCTTTCGAGGCGCGTGTAGGGCGAGTTGCCTGTCGGCTTTTTTGCACTGCGGTTAATTCTTTTATCACCGCTACCAGCCGGGAGATTGCCGCTTCCCGATTAAGTTCCTGGCTACGGTATTCCTGCGCCTTAATGATAATAACGCCATCACCGCTAATCAGATGATGGCTGGCGGCAAGCAAACGTTCCTTGTAATACTCTGGCAGGCCAGAGGCCCGAATGTCAAAGCGCAAATGGATAGCCGTCGAGGTCTTGTTAACGTGCTGACCGCCCGCGCCCTGCGCCCGAATCGCCGTGATTTCCAGCTCATTATCAGGGATAGAGACGTTTCGGGAGATAACAATCATGAACGCGGCTGCCACGCGGTCAGATGAATTTCCAGATTGTTCTGAGAGTCAGACAGCCAGATAGCACCGTCCTGGATAGTTGCCTGCAGCGCCATTGTACGACCTGCAAAATCACTCAGTTGCGCCAGTTGTTCATCATCCAGATACCACACGGTCAGATTTTTAAATTGCGCGCACTTGTTCTGATTTTGCTGCCACCAGATCTGAGCCGCACGGCTGTTGTAAGCAAACAGGGCAACCTCTCCAGACTGGGTACAGGCTTTTTTAATACGGCGCTCATCCGGCAGACCCAGCTCAATCCAGAGATCGATACCCAGATGGTCGTTACGCAGCCATGCTTCAGGCTCGTCTTCCGCACTCAGACCACGCGTGAATTGCAGCCGTTCATCGGCATATTTGATCCAGGCCAGCAGGCGCAACATCATGCGCTCCTGGGTTTCAGAGGGGTGACGCGCCAGCGTCAAGGCCGCGTCAAGGAACTGGTTGCGGTCAAGATCCGCTACGTTGACGACGGCTTTATAAATTGTCGCTTTAAGCGCCATGAGAGAACTCCTTTCGAATCAGGCGCACATTGTAGCGAAAACTGCGACAAAAGGCTGCTAACTGCTCCTCTATCAAGGCGCTGATATTGCTTGAATGAGTATGGTATAGTCACCTTGCTAAACAGAGTTTATCTTCGTAGGCTTAGACTTGCATCCACGGTTAAGTCAGAGTGCTGACAGGAGGGCATGTGGAAAAATATTGTGAGTTAATACGCAAGCGGTACGCGGAAATCGCCAGCGGAGACTTAGGGTATATCCCGGATGCGCTGGGTTGCGTATTGAAGGTGCTTAATGAAGTGGCGGCAGACAGCGCCCTTCCAGAGTCGGTCAGGGAAAAAGCGGCGTATGCTGCCGCGAACTTACTGGTGAGCGATTATGTCAATGAATGAAACGTATCAACCCATCAACTGCGATGATTACGACAATCTTGAACTCGCCTGCCAGCACCATTTGTTACTGACGCTGGCGCTAAAAGATGGCGAAGTTTTGCAGGCGAAAGCGAACGACCTGGTTTCACGCAAAAACGTGGAGTATCTGGTCGCAGATGTCGCAGGTGAAACCCGGGAGCTTCGTCTCGACAAAATTGCCAGCTTCAGCCACCCGCAGATCGGTACCGTGGTGGTCAGCGAATCTTAACTTTTTTTCGCCTTATCCGGCCTACTTTCCATGTGAAACGTAGGCCTGATAAGCGCAGCACCATCAGGCATGCCATACCAGCCTCACGCCTTCTTCACCTTCCGCCGTCCCCTCACGCGTCACGAAAACACCCGCAGCAGCAATCAACGTTTCGCCGTAAAACAGCAGCGGTGTGGTATCTCGTCGCCAGGGCGGGATCCCCTGCTCCTGCCAGATTTTTTTTAATTTCCGTCCGCCGTTACGCCCGACAATATGCAATAACCCTGGCGCTTTAAAACGGATACTGACGACTTCATCCGCTTGCGGCAAGCGCAAATCACCCGCAGAGATTAACTGAACCGAACCCAATCCGGCAGGCAGCGTCAACGGTGTTTTCCACTCTAACCACGAGATAACAGTTTCGCTTTGCCCATCGACTGACTTCACCCACCACAGCTGTGACTGATAACGACGGACCTCGTACTCCCCGAGGCGAAAACTTGGTGACGCATCTTCCCGCGCCAGCGCCACTTCCTGCCAGATACGTTCCAGCCCATCACGGGAAGGCATCGGCGCATTTAACCCCGCCAGCCAGCGACGAAGCAGAGCGGCACGACGCACGCCACTCATCATCATTAATGGCGTCAGTAACAGTGTTCCGCGGGATGTGATGCAATCGGCTAAATCGCTGGCCAGCAGTTCATCCAGTAAACTCTCCTGCTCAGCGCACAGCGCAGCGCTGCGGGCAACGGCTTGCGCGAAGTGCGGCCAGCGCTGTTGGAGCAATGGGGTAACGCGCAATCTGAGGAAATTGCGATCGTAGGTATCATCCTGATTGCTTTCATCTTCAATCCAGCATAATTCATGCTGCCGTGCCCATGCTTCAAGCGCCTCTCGCGTTTGCGCCAGCAGCGGTCGAATCAGCTGGGTTCCGGCAAACGGAGAGCTTTCCCCCATAGCGGAAAGTCCGGCAGGACCACTGCCGCGTTTAAGCGCCAGCAGAAAGGTTTCACACTGGTCATCGAGATGCTGTGCGGTCATCAGC
Source organism: Citrobacter sp. ABFQG (assembly GCF_004322975.1). Lineage (NCBI taxonomy): Bacteria > Pseudomonadati > Pseudomonadota > Gammaproteobacteria > Enterobacterales > Enterobacteriaceae > Citrobacter > Citrobacter sp. ABFQG. The sequence continues at coordinate 1,648,977 of NZ_CP036435.1, read as the reverse complement.
ACCTCGCCCGGTAGTAAGGTCTGCGCAAACGCCTGATAGCGCGCGCGTCGCGCCTGGGCTTCGATGCCCAGACCATCATCCTCAAGGTGTACCCGCTCAACCACCAGCGACACCTGCCACTGCGCACATACCGACTCACAGTGCTGTACCCAACTGTCTGCGTGTGGGCTTAATCCGTGATGAATGTGGATTGCGCGTAAAGCAACATCAGGATGCAGCGCTCGCCACTGCACCAACTGATGCAGCAATACGGTGGAATCCAGCCCGCCGCTAAAGGCGACCAGAATCGATTGAGAATTCAGCAGCGAAGTGTTCAGCGTGAGTGTCGTCATGATGGTTACTTACAATGGCATTGCCCGGCACGTTACCGGGCTAACGCCACAATGACAAGCCTTACAGCTCGTACAGTTCGAGGGGTAATCCGTCCGGATCGTTAAAAAACGTAAAACGTTTGCCGGTAAACGGATCGATTCGTACCGGCTCGCATTTCACATCATGGCTTTCCAGATGAATTATCGCCTTTTCCACGTCATCTACGCTGAACGCCAGATGACGCAAACCACAGGCTTCCGGTCGGCTCGGACGGCAAGGTGGAAACGGGAAAGAAAAAAGCTCAATCACATACTGGCCGTTCAATGCCAGATCGCCTTTCCACGAGTCTCTCTCTTCCCGATAGGCTTCGCTCATCAGTGTAAAGCCAAGCACATCGCAGTAAAATGCCTTACTCGCCGCGTAGTCTGTCGCAATAATGGCAATATGGTGAACCTGTTTTAATCCCAGCATAGCGTCATCGCCTCTTTCATTTTTCTGTCAGAACGTTACTCGAACGTCTTGGGGTCAGGCAAGTCGTTATGCCATTTTTAAGACTCTCACGCGATACAGGCCATCCTCGCCCAGTTTAGCGCCATGGATATCGGTTTCAAATCCAGGGTAGCGCTGCCCTACCGAGCACAGCATCAGAAGAAAATCGAGGACAGCCCGGCTTTTGGCAGTGATCATTTCCCCGGGCATCAAAAGCGGCACACCGGGAGGATAAGGCAGGATCATATTGGCAGAAACGCGCCCCACCAGTTGATCAAGTGCTACCGTTTCGACCTCACCTTTGATCTGCCGCTGCCAGGCCTGGTGCGGCGTCATTTTCATTTCCGGCAAGGTATCAAATGCCCGCAGCATCAACCCGGAGAGATCATGCTGGCGGATCAACTGATGGATCCCCTGCGCCAGATCCTGAATACGCATATTGCGATAGAAATCGGGATCTTCAGCATATAGATCCGGCAGCATATTTTTCACACGTAAATTCAGATCGTACGAGCGCTTAAATTCCGTCAGGCCACGTAGCAGCCCCATCGCCCGGGTTTTATCAATACCAATGCTGAACAGGAACAACAGGTTATACGGTCCCGTCTTCTCGACTACGACACCGCGTTCATCAAGGAATTTCGCCACCAGCGCCGCGGGGATCCCCTCTTCGCTCATATTTCCCTGTTCATCCATTCCCGGCGTCAAAATCGTGACCTTCACCGGGTCAAGGAACATGTGGTCGGCATCAGCATCAACAAATCCGTGCCAGTCTTCACCTGGCGCTACCGGCCAGCACTCTGCTTCATCTACCTTTTCCGGCTGCCAGATATCAAAGAACCAGCCATCCGACTCTTCACGCAGACGCTGCACTTCTTTACGGAAATGCAGCGCCCGTTCCACCGAACGATTGATTAACCGCTTGCCTGAATTGCCACGCAGCATTGCCGCCGCCGTTTCTATCGACGCCACTATCGGATAGCTCGGAGACGTAGAGGTGTGCATCATAAAGGCTTCGTTGAACGTGTCTTCATCATAGTCGCCCTTAATGTGGATCAGCGAAGCCTGTGACAACGCCGCCAGCATCTTGTGGGTGGACTGGGTTTCAAAAATCACCTTTCCCGGTACCCGTTCGCCGCTCATCCCGCTTTTCCCCTGATAGATCGGATGAAAATGGGTATACGGCACCCAGGCTGAATCAAAATGGATGGAGGGCACATCCAGCGTTTGTTTGATCCAGTTGGTGTTATACAACAGGCCATCATAGGTGGAGTTGGTGATCACCGCGTGGACCGGCCATTGCGCCTGATTGGTTTCCTCAACTTTGCGTTCAATGCTTGCGTGGGTAAATTCCCGACGGGGTATACCGCCGAGGATCCCCAGCGCGTTACGCGTAGGCTTCAGCCAGATTGGCACCACATCACTCATCATCAGCAAATGCGCCAGTGACTTATGGCAGTTGCGGTCAATCAGGAGCGTACTGCCTGCAGGTGCAGCATACATACCGACAATCTTGTTCGATGTCGAGGTGCCGTTGGTCACCATATAGCTCTGCTCGGCACCAAAAGTACGCGCGATATACTCCTCCGCTTCCAGGTGCGGACCGGTATGATCAAGCAATGAGCCCAGTTCGGTTACGGAAATGGACACGTCGGCTTTCAGCGTATTGCCGCCAAAGAAATCATAGAACAGGCAGCCGACCGGACTTTTCTGGTACGCCGTTCCCGCCATGTGCCCAGGCGTGCAGAAGGTATACTTCCCTTCCTTCACATAGGTAAACAGCGCTTTGGTGAAAGGAGGCGTGATGTTATCGAGGTATTCGCTGGTGTACTGGCGGATGCGGGTGGCAATGTCTTCAGACTGACCCAGCGCATACTCAAAAAACCACAGCGCCATGCGCAGGTCGTGCGCACTGACATCCATCGTCGAATGGGTATTAATAAAGGCGTAGAGCGGGAGATACTCGTTGAGCTGGTTGATGTCGCTGCACAGTTCCAGACTGTATTCATCCCAGTCAAAAATGACGCCGCAAATTCGCGGGTTATGTTCGATAAACTTCAGCAGGTCGACGCTATTCTGCGGCCAGATAATCTGAAACCCCTGCTGCTGCAGCGCACGTTCAAGTTCCTTGATGGGCTCATCTTTATAAAAGACGCCATGTGGTCCCATGATGGCAATGATATTCATGCGTTCCTCCTGGAAAAACCTTAGTTAATCATAGCCTGGCCAAACCACAGGTAAAAAAAAGGGCCACAGCATTGTGGCCCTTTTCAGAATTAATGCAGTTTACGCGTAACCGTAGCTCATCAGACGCTGGTAACGACGGTTTTTCAGATCATCTTTGCTTAACACGTCGAGATCGGCGAGATCGGCCAGCAGCTGTGCCTTCAGGGACGCAGCCATCACTTCCGGGTTGCGGTGCGCGCCGCCCAGCGGTTCCGGGATGATAGAGTCAATCAGCTTCAGCTCTTTCAGACGCGGCGCGATAATTCCCATTGCTTCTGCGGCCAGCGGCGCTTTGTCGGCGCTTTTCCACAGAATGGAAGCACAACCTTCCGGGGAGATAACGGAATAGGTGCTGTACTGCAGCATATTAACTTTATCGCCCACGCCGATCGCCAGCGCGCCGCCGGAACCACCTTCACCGATAACGGTGCAGATTACCGGTACGCTCAGACGCGACATTTCACGCAGGTTGCGCGCAATCGCTTCTGACTGACCACGTTCTTCTGCGCCCACGCCCGGGTAAGCCCCTGGGGTGTCGATGAAGGTAATGATCGGCATGTTGAAGCGCTCGGCCATTTCCATCAGGCGCAGCGCTTTGCGATAGCCTTCCGGCGCTGGCATGCCGAAATTACGGCGAATCTTTTCTTTGGTCTCACGGCCTTTCTGATGACCAATGATCATCACCGGACGGCCATCCAGACGCGCGATACCGCCGACAATAGCTTTATCATCCGCATAGGCTCGATCGCCCGCCAGCTCATCAAATTCATCAAACGCCAGGCGGACATAATCCAGGGTGTACGGACGCTGTGGATGGCGCGCCAGTTGGGCTACCTGCCATGCGCCAAGATCGGCGAAGATTTTACGCGTCAGTTCTACGCTTTTTTCACGCAGACGATGCACTTCTTCATCGATGTTAATATCCAGTTTCTCATCCTGACGGCTAACCGCAGTCAAAGAATCGATTTTTGCTTCCAGCTCTGCAATCGGCTGTTCAAAATCAAGGAAATTCAGACTCATAGTATTCCTGTATTAGTCAAACTCCAGTTCCACCTGCTCCGAACCAATAAGGCCACGGAGATCGTTTAGCAAACGATCGCTCGGAGAGACACGCCACGTCGCGCCAAAACGCAACCGCGCACGTGCATCCGCCCTCTGATAGTAGAGATGTACTGGAATTGTCCCCGAGCGGTGGGGTTCCAGAGACTGACGGAGTCGGTTTAAAAGCTGGTCATCAATTTGCCTGTCCGTCAGCGAGATAGCAAGCCCGCGAGCATATTTTTCCCGGGCTTCGTCAATATCCATGACTTCACGGGCCATCATTTTAAGCCCGCCACTGAAGTCATCAAAGCTGACCTGTCCGCTGACGATAAGTATGCGGTCTTTTTCCAGCAATTGCTGGTATTTATCCAGAGCATCGGTAAACAACATAACCTCCAGACGTCCGGAACGGTCATCCAGTGTACAGATGCCGATACGATTGCCGCGCTTGGTGACCATTACCCGCGCAGCAATGACGAGCCCCGCAGCCGTGGTGACTTTACCACGTTCTGTCGGATGCATGTCTTTCAGCCTGTAGCCTCCGACATAGCGCTCAATTTCTTTTAAATACTGGTTGATGGGGTGTCCCGTCAGATAAAGCCCCAACGTTTCACGCTCACCGTCTAATACCACCTGCTCCGGCCACGGTTGGCAGCTGGCATAGGATTGTTCAATTTGCTCCGGTTCTTCCGCCAGCACGCCAAACATATCGGCCTGACCAATAGCTTCGGCTTTTGCATGCTGATCGGCGGCTTTTAGTGCGTCGTTGAGCGAATTCATCAACGCCGCACGATGCGGGCCAAGGCGATCAAACGCCCCGGACATGATTAGCTTTTCCAGCACCCGGCGGTTAAGTTTTTTGATATCCGTGCGCGCGCAGAGATCAAACAGCTCACGGAAGTAGCCGCCTTCGTTACGCGCCTCAATAATAGCTTCAATTGGCCCTTCACCTACGCCTTTTATCGCGCCGATGCCATAAACAATCTCGCCATCATCATTCACGTGAAAATGGTAAAGCCCGGAGTTGATATCCGGCGGCAGGATTTTGAGCCCCATGCGCCAGCATTCATCCACCAGTCCGACGACTTTCTCGGTGTTATCCATATCGGCGGTCATTACCGCCGCCATAAACTCGGCAGGATAATGCGCCTTCAGCCACAGAGTCTGGTAAGAAACCAGCGCATAGGCAGCGGAGTGCGATTTGTTAAATCCGTAACCGGCGAATTTCTCCACCAGGTCAAAGATTTTCATCGCCAGTTCGCCGTCTACGCCGCGCTTTTTCGCCCCTTCTTCAAAGGTGCCGCGCTGCTTGGCCATCTCTTCCGGCTTTTTCTTACCCATCGCACGACGCAGCATATCCGCGCCGCCAAGGGTATACCCGGACAACTCCTGGGCAATCTGCATAACCTGTTCCTGATACAGGATAATGCCGTAGGTCGGCTCCAGTACCGGTTTCAGACACTCATGCTGCCATTGTACATCCGGATAGGAAATCTCTTCGCGACCATGCTTACGGTCGATAAAGTTATCTACCATCCCCGACTGTAGCGGGCCAGGGCGGAACAGAGCCACCAGTGCGATCATATCTTCGAAGCAGTCAGGCTGCAGACGTTTGATCAGGTCTTTCATGCCGCGGGATTCAAGCTGGAAGACCGCCGTGGTCTCCGAGCGTTGCAGCATATCGAAGCTTTTCTTGTCATCCAGCGGGATAGCCGCAATATCCAGCGGTGGCTCACCGTTCTTTTCACGGCGCGCGTTGATCATTTCCAGCGCCCAGTTGATGATGGTGAGCGTACGCAGGCCGAGGAAGTCGAACTTCACAAGACCGGCATATTCCACATCGTTCTTATCAAACTGAGTAACCGGGTGCAGCCCCTGTTCATCGCAGTACAGCGGAGCAAAATCAGTAATTTTGGTCGGTGCGATAACCACACCACCGGCGTGCTTACCGGCGTTACGCGTGACGCCTTCCAGCTTACGCGCCATATCGATCAGCGCTTTAACCTCTTCATCTGCCTCATAGATTTCCGGCAGTTGGGGTTCGGCTTCAAAGGCTTTTGCCAGCGTCATGCCCGGATCGGGCGGCACCAGCTTCGAAATACGGTCAACGAAGCCGTACGGATGCCCCAGTACGCGGCCCACGTCGCGGATAACCGCTTTTGCTGCCATCGTACCGAAGGTAATAATCTGCGAAACCGCATCACGACCGTACATTTCCGCCACGTGCTCGATGACCTGGTCGCGTTTCTCCATACAGAAGTCAACGTCGAAGTCGGGCATTGAGACACGTTCCGGGTTAAGGAAACGTTCGAACAGCAGGTCAAATTCCAGCGGGTCGAGATCGGTAATTTTCAGCGCATAGGCAACAAGTGAGCCAGCGCCGGAACCACGTCCCGGGCCTACCGGTACGCCGTTATCCTTCGACCACTGGATAAATTCCATAACGATCAGGAAGTAGCCCGGGAATCCCATCTGGTTGATAACTTTAAGTTCAACTTCCAGACGTTCATCGTAAGGTGGGCGCTTCTGCGCACGAACTTCAGGGTCAGGGAACAAAAATTCGAGACGTTCTTCCAGCCCTTCGCGTGATTTCGCCACAAGGAAATCTTCGGTGGTCATATCGCCGGTCGGGAACTGCGGCAGGAAATATTCGCCCAGACGCACCGTCACGTTGCAGCGTTTAGCTATCTCGACGGTGTTTTGCAGTGCTTCCGGAATATCGGAGAACAGCTCGCACATCTCATCTTCGCTGCGCATGTACTGCTGCGGCGAATAGTTACGCGGGCGTTTCGGGTCATCAAGGGTAAAGCCGTCGTGGATCGCTACGCGGATTTCATGCGCATCGAAATCTCCGGTTTCAAGGAAGCGGACATCGTTAGTCGCCACCACCGGTAGACCACGCGTTTCGGCCAGTGCTACGGCTGCGTGCAGATAATTTTCTTCATCTTGCCTGCCGGTGCGAATCAGTTCGAGGAAATAGCAATTGGGAAAATGTTCTTCGTAAAACGCCACGCACTCGTCAACCAGTGCGTTATTGCCGCGCAGCAGACTTCGTCCGACATCGCCCATGCGACCGCCGGAGAGCAAAATCAAACCTTCTTTTAACTCGACCAACCAGTCCCGGTCGATAACCGGTCCTTCTGCGCCATAGCCGCGCTGATAGGCTTTCGAAATCAACAACGTCAGGTTCTGATAGCCGGTATTATTTGCGGCCAGCACGGTAAGCTGCGTGAGTTCATCGCCCAACAGCTCACTGCGGACATGAAAATCTGCGCCAACTATCGGCTTGATACCCGCGCCATGGCCCGCTCCGTAAAACTTCACCAGACCACACAGGTTGGTAAAATCGGTGATCGCCAGCGCAGGCATGCCTAACGCGGCCGCCTTTTTTACCAGCGGTCCGGTTTTCGCCAGCCCATCGATCATGGAGTAGTCGCTGTGCACCCGTAGGTGGACGAAACGTGGTTCAGACATCTTCAGATTCCTTCGACACAAGAATCAGGACGAGAGTCCCAGTGCGCGTTTGACGGGGCCAAAGCTGCGGCGATGGTGCTCAGTCGCACCATGCAGTGCCAATTTTTCCAGATGAAATGCGGTTGGATAACCTTTGTGCTGTGCAAAACCATACTGTGGAAAAACCGTATCCAGCGCCGTCATTTCAGCGTCACGGGTCACTTTTGCCAGAATCGATGCAGCGCTGATCTCCGCCACGCGGCTATCACCTTTGACCACCGCCATCGACGGTACCGGTAATGCCGGGCAACGATTGCCGTCAATTAGCACGTATTCAGGCGCAATATGCAGACCCGCAACCGCACGCTGCATGGCCAGCATGGTAGCATGTAAAATGTTCAGTTCGTCGATTTCATGCGGTTCCGCCCGACCCAAGCTCCAGCTTAACGCCTTTTCTTTAATTTCATCAAACAGCGCCAGGCGACGTTTTTCTGACAGTTTTTTTGAGTCGTTAAGACCGATAATAGGGCGAGCCGGATCCAGAATGACGGCAGCAGTGACGACCGCGCCGACCAAAGGGCCGCGTCCGACTTCATCCACACCCGCCACTAAATGCGTATGCGGATACACAAATTCAATCATTGCGCTAACTCCAGGACCGCATCCGCTGCCTGCTCATCAGCATTGCAACGGATCTGCTGGTGCAGTTCACGGAATGTGTCGTGCATCGCATGGCTGGTTTTACCCTTTGCCAGCAACGGCAACAGCGCTTGCGACAGCGCCTGCGGTTCACACTCTTCCTGCAACAGCTCTTTAACCAGTTCTCTTCCCGCCAACAGGTTAGGTAGCGAAACGTAATCAGTCTTCACCAGACGCTTCGCCAGCCAGAAGGTGAAGGGTTTCATACGGTAGCCAACCACCATCGGGCATTTTGCCAGCATACATTCCAGCGCGGCGGTACCTGAAGCCAGCAGTGCGGCGTCGCTGGCCACCATTGCTTCACGTCCCATACCATTGAGCAGATGTACGGAAAGCTCCGGTGCAACTTCCGCTTTAATGCGTTCAAACTGCTCGCGACGTTTGGCATTCACCAACGGCACCACCACTTCGAGATCCGGATAATGCTGGCGTAATAGCTGCGCCGTTTTCAGAAAATCGGCGCTGAGCATCTCCACTTCTGCACCACGGCTTCCTGGCAGTAGCGCCAGGCAGTGGGCGTCATGAGGAATGCCCAGAATATCACGTGCCGCGTTTTTATCCGGGTCCAACGGCATGGCATCCGCCATGGTATGACCGATAAAGCGGCACGGGACGTTAAATTTGTCATAAAACGCTTTTTCGAAAGGCAGAAAGGCCAGAACCATGTTGGTGGATCTGCCTATTTTGAAAACGCGTTTCTGTCGCCACGCCCAGACGGACGGACTGACATAATGAATGGTTTTAATGCCCTGTTTTTTCAAGTTCCCTTCGAGGGTAATGTTGAAATCAGGTGCATCAATGCCAACGAAAACATCCGGCTTTAAGTCGGTGAATCGGCGAGTGAGGTCGGCACGAATATGCAGTAAACGGCGCAGACGTCCGAGCACTTCAACAATGCCCATGACCGCCAGCTCTTCCATTTCGTACCAGGCTTCACAGCCTTCGGCCTGCATCAGCGGACCCGCCACACCAACAAAACGCGCATTGGGAACGCGAGCCTTGAGTGCACGGATTAACCCTGCACCAAGAATATCGCCGGAGGTTTCTCCGGCGACGAGGGCAATCGTTAAAGGACGCTGTTCAGTCATTAACGAATCAGGCCACGCGTTGAGCGCTCAAAGAAGTCGCTGAAAGCCTGAACTTCGGGGTACTGTTTCGCCAGTTCCGCGATTTCTGGTTTCACTTCTTCCAGCGTTTTACCACTACGGTACAACGCTTTGTAGGCGTTACGAATCGCGGTAATCGCTTCGCGGGTGAATCCACGACGCTTCAGACCTTCGATATTGACGCCAAACGGCGTCGCGTGGTTGCCCTGGGCGATAACGTACGGAGGCACGTCCTGGGCTACACCAGAACAGCCACCAACCATCACATGAGCACCGATGATGCAGAACTGATGCACCGCAGTCATGCCGCCGATGATAACAAAATCATCCAGCGAAACATGTCCGGCAAGCGTGGCGTTATTCGCCAGAATACAGCGGTTTCCTACCGTACAATCATGCGCGACGTGCGCATTAATCATCAGTAAGTTATCGCTGCCCACCTTCGTCACTCCACCGCCCTGCACTGTGCCACGATGAATGGTGACGCTTTCGCGGATGCGGTTGCGATCGCCAATTTCCACACGGGTCGGTTCGCCAGCATATTTAAGATCCTGGTTAACTTCACCGATGGAGGCAAACTGATAGATCTCGTTATCGCGACCAATTTTTGTATGGCCATTCACGACAACGTGAGACTTCAGTACGGTACCCTCACCAATTTCAACATGGGGTCCAACAATACAAAATGGGCCAATGTGAGCATTGGCACCAATGCTGGCGCCCTCTTCTACAATGGCGGTCGGGTGAATAAAGGCGGATTTATCAATCACGTATCAGGCCTCCCGGCTACGGGCACACATCATCGTTGCTTCGCACACAACTTTACCGTCGACCAGCGCAACCCCTTTAAAACGGGTCAGGCCACGGCGCGTTTTCTCGAAAGTCACTTCCATGATCATCTGATCGCCAGGCACGACAGGACGCTTAAAGCGTGCTTCGTCAATACCCGCGAAATAATACAGTTCGCCTGGTTCCAGTTTTCCTACGCTTTTAAACGCAAGGATACCGGTAGCCTGTGCCATCGCTTCCAGAATCAATACGCCAGGGAAAATAGGTTTACCCGGGAAGTGGCCCTGAAAGAAAGGCTCGTTAACGGATACATTTTTCACTGCGCGCAGAAAACGACCTTCTTCAAAATCCAGCACGCGATCAACCAGCAGAAACGGAAAACGGTGCGGCAGAAGTTCTAAAATCTCTTCAATATGCAGAGTATGAGTGTTAGTAGTCAAAATACTCTTCCTGTCAAAATATACTAAAAGGCAATAATAACACGGCCTGTCGCAATCGTATGAATGGGACAGGCCGAAAAGTCAGACATGCAAAAACGGTGCTTTAGTCTTGTTGATTAACCTTGCGCTCAATCGCTTTGAGGCGCTTGCTCATATCATCAATATTCATCACCAGTGCAGCTGTTTTACGCCATACCTTATTGGGTTGTAGCGGAATGCCTGAGGAATAGACGCCAGGTTCGGTGATAGGACGCATCACCATACCCATGCCAGTCACCGTGACTTTGTCGCATATTTCCATATGCCCATTGATCACGCTGGCGCCGCCAATCATGCAGTAACGGCCAATCTTCAGGCTTCCCGCCATAATGACGCCACCGGCTACTGCCGTATTGTCGCCAATCACAACGTTATGCGCAATCTGGCACTGGTTATCAATGATAACACCATTACCGATCACAGTATCGTCCAGAGCACCACGGTCAATGGTGGTACAAGCGCCGATCTCGACGCGATCGCCGATAATCACGCGACCAAGCTGCGGGATCTTTACCCAGTTACCGCGATCGTTCGCGTAACCAAATCCATCAGATCCAACGACAGTGCTTGACTGGATCAGGCAATTCTCACCGATCTGAATGTCGTGGTAAATCGTCACATTCGCCCACAAGCGTGAACCTGCACCGATTTTAGTATTTTTTCCGACGAAGCAGCCTGCGCCGATAACGACGTTATCACCCAGTTCTACGCCAGACTCAATGACCGCATTTGCGCCCACAGAGACATTATTACCCAGCTTCGCCGTTGCATCGATCACTGCACTCGGTGCAATGTTCTGTGCAGGCTGAGGCGTGGTATCTAAAATTTGCGCCATACGTGCATAGGTCAGGTAGGGATTCTTCACTACCAACGCGGCACTTTTAGCAAAAGGAAGATCGTCCTGCGTCATTACTACGGCAGAAGCCTGGCATACGCCTAAGTGTTCACGGTACTTAGGATTCACCATGAACGTGATATTGCCAGTTTGCGCAGATTGCATGGACGCTACGCCGGTGATGACGATATCGCCATCACCGTGTAATTCTGCATCCAACTGCTCTGCTAAATCAGCCAGTCGAATTGAAGGCATTACTTATTTAACCTGTTTCAGTACGTCAGCGGTGATGTCTTTTACATCGCTGCTGTTGTATGCAACGGTGTTTGCGTCAACGACCAGATCGATGCTCTGGCTGCTGGCAACAGATTTCACAGCAGTCTGGATACGAGTAACCAGTTTGCCACGTTCTTCGTTGGAGCGACGCGCACGATCCTGCTCAAAAGCCTGAGCTTTCTGAGAGAAAGTCTGGCGCTGAGCCATAACGTCTTTTTCCAGCTTGGTACGATCGCTACCTGCTTTCATTGATTGCAGACGCTGCATCTTAGATTGCAGATCGGATTCCATACGCTGCAGTTCGCTGGCACGGCCTTTGAACTCGTTTTCCAGCGTAGCAGAAACGCCTGTCTTCTGTGCAACCTGTTGGAACAGGCTACCCATGTTGACGATTGCAATTTTGTCAGCCGCTTGTGCGGACGTTGCCATCGCTAAACCGAGACCTGCAGCTAATAACCACTTTTTCACAATTAACTCCTTACCATCCCATTTGCACCCGAAGGTGCAGTTCTTTGCGTGGCCAGGCGATCCCATGCAAGATCGCCTAAAGTCATCGCTACACTACCACTACATTCCTTTGCGAAGAACAATTACCAGGTTTTACCAATGTTAAACTGGAACTGTTCCGCTTTGTCTCCATCGTACTTCTTGAACGGCTGGGCGTAGGAGAAAACCAACGGCCCCAATGGGGACATCCATTGTAAAGCGATACCCGCTGACATACGGATATTACTTGGATCACTGTAGTCCGGCACACCTATAGCACGTGTTTGAGCGCTATCCTGCCAGTTAGTATCCCAAACGGTACCCATATCCCAGAAGAACGAGGTACGAACCGAGTTGGCATACTTGTCGCTAATGAACGGCGTTGGGGTAATAAACTCCAGGCTGGCGACAGCCATGGCGTTACCGCCCACTGCGTCATCCGATTTACAGTCCTTACCGTCTGCGTTGGAACACTCTTCGTAGTCACTATTATCAGAACCACTGGCGTAAGCACCGTTTTTGTAGACTGCTTTTGGACCGATAGTATTCGACTGGAAGCCACGCACGGTGCTGGAACCACCTGCATAGAAGTTCTCATAGAACGGCATTTCTTTGCTGCCAATGCCGTCGCCATAGCCTACCTTCGTACGTCCTAAAACCACCCACTTGTGATCGTCATCGATCGGCACATAGGTCGCGGTATCCATCGACACTTTGTAGTATTCGTTATCAGAACCCGGAATGGTCACTTTACCGTTCAGGTTGACGCGTGTACCGTCCGTTGGGAAATATCCACGGTCCAGTTTGTTGTACGTCCAACCGTAGTTGAAGGTGAAGTCATCAGCGGCAAAGCTGTTGGTATTGGTCTCGCCCATTGACTCAAGATAACGATCCATCGCAACCTGCGGCTGCATGTTGGACAGTTTGTTATGTACATAACCCAGGCCGGCACGCAACGTGTTGTATTCGTTTACCGGGAAGCCAAGCGTTACGTCTGTACCATAACTTTTGTTGGTATAGTCGGACAGATCCGCATCATTCGCTTCAAAGTCGTTATAGAAGACACGGCCACCCAGGCTCACACCATCAACGGTGAAGTACGGGTTAGTCACAGACAACTCAGTATAGGTCTGGTAGTCGTTTTTGGTGCCGTTGATGCCAACAGAATAACCGGTACCTAACCAGTTATCTTGCTGAACGCCAGCCTGGAAGCTCACGCCGCTCTCGGTACCGTAACCGACGCCGAAGTTAAAGCTACCGGTGTTACGCTCTTTGACCTTGTAGACTACATCAACCTGATCCGGTCTGCCCGGAACACGCTGAGTATCGGTATCAACTGTTTCAAAGTAACCCAGACGGTTCAAACGCTCTTTACCCTGGTCGACCAGATCGCTGCCCAACCATGCACCTTCCATCTGACGCATTTCGCGACGCAGAACGGAATCTTTAGAGGTGTCGTTACCTTCAAAACGAATCTTACGCACATAGAAACGGTTACCCGCATCCACGTTTACGCGTAATTTAACGGTTTTGTCAGCGTCGTTGATTTCAGGCTGCGACTGTACGCGCGGATAGGCATAGCCATAGCGACCCAGGAGTTTCTTGATATCATCTTCCATTTTGGTCACTTTGGTGCCGTTATAGAGTTCACCTGGCTCGATCTTCGTCAGGGTCTCAATTTCGGCAGAGTGCCCGGCCAGGTTACCGCTCACCTGAACACCAGAAAGCTTGTACTGCTCGCCTTCTGTGATGTTAACGGTGATGTAGATACCTTTTTTATCCGGCGTCAGGCTGACCTGAGTGGAATCGATATTGAAGCGGGCATAACCGCGATCCAGATAGTAACTGCGCAGGGTTTCAAGGTCGCCCGCCAGTTTCTGTTTCTGGTATTTGCGATCGCCCACCACGTTCCACCACGGCACTTCGTCACGCAACTGGAAGTGAGAGATAAGTTCGTCAGTCGTGAAGGCATGGTTGCCGACGATATTGATCTGTTGGATCTTCGCCGAAACACCTTCCTGGAAGACCAGCTTGAGGTCAACGCGGTTACGCGGCAACGGCGTCACCACCGCTTTCACACTGGCGCTGTACTTACCGACGCTATAGTAGAAATCTTCCAGGCCTTTTTCGATATCGGCAAGCGTGGTGCGATCCAGAGACTCGCCAACACGCACGCCAGACGCCTCGAGGTTTTGCTTGAGCATGTCATCTTTCACCGATTTATTACCGGAGAAAGTGATGCTGGCAATCGTCGGACGCTCTTTTACCTGAACCAGAAGGGTATCACCATCGCGCAGGACGCGGACATCCTCAAAGTTACCGGTGGCGAACAGAGCACGAATGGTATTACTGATGTCTTCATCATTAACCGTGTCGCCTGTGCGCACCGGCATACTGAGGAGAGCCGCACCAACGGCGACTCGCTGTAGGCCTTCGAAATGAATGTCCTTCACTACGAACCCTTCAGCACCGTATACGGTGGCGCTGCTAAACAGCAGCGACGCTATGAGCAACTTTTTCATCGCCATCGTTATTATGCGTTCTTCCTAACACTCTCTTACAACCGAGAGAAATCATTGAAAAGTGCAAGCCCCATTAACAACACCAGCAAGATAGAGCCAATGCGATAACTAAAGTCTTGAACCCGCTCGGATACCGGACCGCCCTTCAGCTTTTCAATCGCCAGGAACAGCAGATGCCCCCCGTCTAGAACGGGCAACGGAAACAGGTTGATTATCCCTAAGTTCACGCTGATAAGCGCAAGGAACATCAGGTAATAAATAACCCCGAATTCCGCTGACATCCCAGCCCCTTGGGCGATAGAAATCGGCCCACTGAGGTTGTTCAGTTTTACATCACCGGTAATCAATTTTCCCAGCATACTGACCGTCAGCTTCATCAACTGCCACGTTTTATCCGAGGCTTCGAGGATGGCGCTGAATGGCCCATACTGGCGTACAGTCTTATACTCATCAGGCAGAGGAATAACTTTAGGCACCACGCCCGCAAAACCTTCTGCCTTCCCGTTAACCTGTTTTGAATCTGGGGTTAACGTTAAAGACAAGGAACTTCCTTGTCTTTCAATATCTAGCGCTAACGGCTTATCCGGATTATCGCGCACCAGCGTCACAAACGTCATCCATTGCGTCAGCGGCTGACTATTGACTTTAACGATCCTGTCGCCTGCTTGCAAACCTGCCTTACTTGCAGCGGAGTTAACCTGCACTTCTGACAGCACCGGTTCAATCTGCGGACCGCGCGGACGAATCCCTAAACTGGAGACGGGATCCTCTTTGTCTGGCTCAAATGCCCACTGACGTAAATCCAGCGTTTTGTCCTGACGCTGGTTACTGCCAAACTGCGCTACGCTGAGAGTCGTATGCTCATCGCCAATTTTGGCTACCAGTTGCAATCTCACGGCATCCCAATCAGGGGTTTCGATACCATCAACCGCTTTTAGTTCCGTACCCGGCTGAATTTGCGCCTGCGCGGCAATCGAGTTGGGTGTTATTTCACCAACAACCGGACGAACGCCAGGGACACCGATGATAAACACCAGCCAGTAAGCGAAAATAGCAAAAAGGAAGTTTGCAATCGGACCTGCGGCGATGATGGCTGCGCGTTGTCCAACCGTTTTATTGTTGAAAGCGTAATGGCGCAGCTCCGGTGCGACTGGTTCAGCGCGCTCATCCAGCATTTTGACGTAACCGCCGAGGGGAATCAGGGCGATAACGTATTCCGTACCTAATTTATCGGTACGCCGCCAAAGCGCTTTTCCAAAACCAATGGAAAAGCGTTCGACGCGGACTCCGCAGCGCCGCGCAACCCAGAAATGACCAAATTCATGCACGGTGATAAGCACACCAAGTGCGACAATGAATGCAGCCAGATTCCAGAGAATACTCAGCATAAGACCATCCGTTAGAGCGTCCTGAATACCAGTAACAACAGGCAGGCAAAGACCGGTACCGCAGCCGTCAGGCTATCAATACGGTCCAGAATACCGCCGTGTCCTGGAATTAAGTGACCACTGTCCTTAATACCTGCTTCACGCTTAAACATACTCTCGGTCAGGTCACCCAGCACGGAGGCCAGGGCTGCAACGATGGAGCAAATGAGCAAGGTGACAGGCGCAACTTCAAGATTCGCCCACATGCCATAACCCCATGAGATTACGGCCGCAGTGGCGAGTCCGCCAATAAAACCCTGCCAGGTTTTACCAGGAGAAACCTTCGGTGCCAGCTTATGTTTGCCAAACAGCTTACCAAACATATACGCACCCGAGTCCGCTCCCCAAACGAGGATCATGACATACAGCAGCCATAGCGCGCCACTATAATGATTCTCATCATAGTGCCATGCACGTAGCGCCAGCATTCCCCAAAAGAACGGAACAATGGTTAACACGCCGAAAATTATGCGTAATGTTTTGGAATTACGCCAGACCGACGCAGAGCCGGGATAAAACAATACCAGCAACAGCGCCACGACCCACCAGCCCAGCGACGCCCACAGCGATACTTCAACCAGCGGCTGATGAATATTGCGATGGTATTCCGGCAGTAAGAACAGCATTAGCGCCAGCAATAGCCCGCACAAAACCGCCAGCCAGACTCGCTGTGTACGCGTGGTAAAACCGCTTAACTGTCCCCATTCCCAGGCGGCCAGCATACAAACGACCAGCGTGACAATGGCGAACCCCACCGGCGGCAGCAAAAACAGCGCCGCGATGACAACGGGTATTAAAACAAAAGCAGAAATCAGGCGATACTTCAGCAAAAGCGACCCCCATCAGGCTTTTTCATCACCGGGCTCGGTGCCGCCGAAACGACGCTCACGATTAGCAAAGGCATGCAGCGCACCTTCAAAGTCTTGTTCATCGAAATCGGGCCAGAGAACATCCGTAAAGTAAAGTTCGGCATAGGCAATTTGCCACAACAGAAAATTACTAATTCGATGCTCTCCCCCAGTCCTTATCACTAAATCCACAGGAGCCAGTTCATGCATACAAATTTGCTGCCCAAGCATCTCTTCATCGATTTGCTCTGGACGCAGCAGACCATCCTGCACCTGTTGTGTCAGTTGCCTGACTCCCTGGACTATATCCCACCGTCCACCGTAATTCGCTGCAATATTCAGCGTCAACCCGGTATTCTGGGCAGTAATCGCTTCTGATTTGCGAATCCGTTCTTGCAAACGAGAGTTAAATCGACTGATATCCCCGATAATACGCAGACGTACGTTATGGCGGTGCAGGTTTTTCACTTCACTATCAAGTGCCCACACAAACAGTTCCATTAACGCGCTCACTTCCTGCGCAGGTCGGTTCCAGTTCTCACTGCTAAAGGCATACAGCGTTAACGCATCAATACCGTTATTGGCAGCAAAAGAGACAGCCCGGCGGACGGATTTTGCTCCGGCCTTATGCCCAAAGGCGCGAATCTTCCCTTGCTTTTTCGCCCAGCGGCCATTGCCATCCATGATAATTGCAACATGGCGACAACCATGTGCTGGCAAATTTTCGCTTAATGGTTTAGTTGCAGACAACATAACGCGTTATTAGTCCCTGAAAGGATTTACGGTACTCAGGAATACTGAAGCCCATCCACAAAAAAGCCGTGTCAAACCACGGCTTACCCGACCGAAAAAAAGCAAATACCCGCGATCGGGTGGCGCAGACTATATCACTGAAGCCCAACGCTAACAAATAGCACGATTCTCCGTAGAGGGATTATCATCAGCTTGAGAGTCGCATCACTTCTTTTCTGGCGGCGTCCCGCGCGATGGCATCAACCTTCAGCACGTCATCAACGCTCTGCGGCTCCTGCAAATCCATCTTATCCAGCACGGATAAATTCAGGTCAGCAATATCGGTAAATCGGATCTGCTGCGCCAGAAACGCGGCAACCGTAATTTCATTCGCGGCATTAAGTGCAGTCGTCGCCGCCTGCCCTTGCTCAAACGCGTCCATCGCCAGCTTCAGGCACGGATAACGCTGGTAATCAGGTGCTGAAAACGTCAGCGCACTGAGTTTGCAAAAATCGACAGGCTTAACACCGGACGTCACTCGTTCTGGCCATGCCATGGTATGGGCAATAGGTGTACGCATGTCCGGTTCACCCAACTGCGCCAGAACACTACCATCCTGATAACGGACCATCGAATGAATAACCGACTGCGGGTGAATCAGCACTTCCATCTGGCTTGCACTGGCATTAAATAACCAACGCGCTTCAATGTATTCCAGACCTTTGTTCATCATGGTGGCGGAATCGACAGAGATTTTTCGTCCCATCGACCAATTCGGATGACGACATGCCTGATCGGGGGTCATAGAGACCAGATCGCGCAATGGCGTTTCACGGAATGGGCCACCAGACCCGGTAAGCAGAACTGACATAACGCCGTTTTGCTCAAGGTCAGCGTATCCCAGATTGTGTTGGATAGGTTGCGGTAAACTCTGAAAAATCGCGTTATGCTCGCTATCTACCGGCAAAAGCTGCGCTTTGTGGCGTTTCACGTCGTCCATAAACAGACGACCGCAGGTCACCAGAGACTCTTTGTTCGCCAGTAAAATACTTTTGCTCGCACGAATTGCCGCCAGCGTTGGCAATAAGCCCGCTGCGCCGACAATTGCCGCCATGACCTGATCAACATCATCCAGCGCAGCCATATCACAGGCAGCCTGCTGACCGCTCATGACCTCAGTGCGACTGCCCTGCTCCAGCAGAGCTGCTTTTACCAACGCAGCGCTTTTTTCATCGTCCATTACCGCATAGCGAGGAGAAAACTCCAGGCATTGCTCTACCATGCGGGCGACATTTTTACCCGCCACCAACGCAGCAACACGAAATTTTTCCGGGTTATGGCGTACTACATCCAGCGTACTGCAACCAATGGAACCGGTTGATCCCAGGATGGTTAATTGCTTCATGAGACATCCAGAAGAATTTTACCCTTTAAGGTATATAGACAGAAAAAAGCAAAACGCCGCCATCCAGCCTTCTCAGGCCTTCTAAGCGGCGTTTTTAGCGTACAGGCGAATCAGAACTGCATCAGTTCCGCTTCTTTCTCTGCCAGCGCCGCATCAACTTTCTTGATTGCAGCGTCAGTCAGTTTCTGTACGTCGTCCTGAGAACGGCGATCGTCATCTTCGCTGATCTCTTTTTCTTTCAACAACGCTTTCACTTTGTCGTTTGCATCGCGGCGTACATTACGTACCGCAACACGCGCGCCTTCAGCTTCGCCACGCACGATCTTGGTCAGATCTTTACGACGTTCTTCGGTCAGCGGCGGCAGCGGAACGCGGATGTCGGAACCCGCAGAGCTTGGATTCAGACCGAGGTCGGAAGCCATGATGGCTTTCTCAACGGCTGGCCCCATAGAACGGTCGAACACGTTGATTTTCAGGGTACGGGAATCTTCAACCGTTACGCTTGCCAGCTGGCGCAGCGGAGTCGGTGTGCCGTAATATTCCACGACAATACCATCCAGCAGGCTAGGAGAAGCACGACCCGTGCGAATTTTGCTGATTTGGTTTTTGAACGCTTCGACGCATTTGTCCATACGTACTTCAGCATCTTTTCTGATATCGTTGATCACGTTACGAATCCTTGAAAGCTTGTTTCAGTCAGACCATACCCGCCGCGCAAGATGTGACAAGTATAGTCTTGATTAATTTTGAGGGACGTATCCCGCGACATTAAAGCGGAATATTACCTGCATTTAGCCGCAACGGGAATTATTCCGTGATTAACGTGCCTTCTTTTTCACCCATAACAACACGGCGCAGTGCACCTGGTTTGTTCATGTTAAAGACACGAATCGGTAATTTGTGGTCACGAGCCAGCGTGAACGCAGCCAGATCCATGACTTTCAGCTCTTTATCCAGTACTTCAGTGTAGGTCAACTGTTCGTACATGGTCGCCGTTGGATCTTTAGCCGGGTCGGCAGTAAATACGCCATCGACTTTAGTGGCTTTCAGTACCACATCCGCTTCAATTTCAATACCACGCAGGCAGGCTGCTGAATCGGTGGTGAAGAACGGATTACCGGTACCCGCAGACAAAATAACAACGCGGTTGTTACGCAGCAGGCTAATAGCTTCAGCCCAACTGTAGTTATCACACACGCCGTTCAGAGGAATTGCGGACATCAAGCGAGCGTTCACATAGGCGCGGTGAAGCGCATCGCGCATCGCCAGACCGTTCATTACGGTGGCTAACATGCCCATGTGGTCGCCCACAACGCGGTTCATCCCTGCTTTCGCCAGACCAGCGCCACGGAACAGGTTACCACCACCAATCACTACGCCAACCTGAATACCCAGCTCAACCAGCTCTTTGATTTCCTGAGCCATACGGTCAAGGATGCTTGCATCAATACCGAAGCCTTCTGAACCTTGCAGAGCTTCGCCACTTAACTTAAGCAGAATACGTTTGTAGACGGGTTTTGCATTGGTAGCCATGTTTCTTTCCTGAGACTGTCAACGAATGAGATGAGTTAATTCCAGCGACATTGTATGTCGCTTTTCAGCAGGACCACTATAGCGGTTCGCTGAATTTACAAGCCAGACACAAAAAGAAGCCGCCCTCAGGCGGCTCCTTTCAAAATTAAGACTGCTTGGACATCGCAGCAACTTCTGCTGCAAAGTCAGTCTCAACTTTCTCGATGCCTTCACCCACTTCAAAGCGGATGAAGCCTGTTACGTCAGCGTTATGCTCTTTCAGCAGCTGACCAACAGATTTGCTCGGTTCCATGACGAAAGGCTGACCGGTCAGAGAAACTTCGCCGGTGAATTTCTTCATGCGGCCTTCAACCATTTTCTCTGCGATTTCTTTCGGCTTGCCAGACTGCATAGCGATGTCCAGCTGAACCTGGTATTCTTTTTCTACCACTTCAGCGGAAACGTCTTCCGGCTTAACGAATTCTGGTTTGCTTGCAGCAACGTGCATTGCCAGCTGTTTAACCAGTTCTTCGTCAGCGCCAGTTGCAGCAACCAGAACACCGATACGAGCACCATGCTGGTAGTTACCCAGAACTTCGCCTTCCAGGGAAGCAACGCGACGGATGTTGATGTTCTCACCGATTTTAGCAACCAGAGCAACACGTTCTTCTTCGAACTGTGCTTTCAGAACTTCAACGTCAGTGATTTTGCCAGCAACGGCAGCGTCCAGTACTTTGTCAGCAAATGCCTGGAAACCAGCATCTTTAGCAACGAAGTCAGTCTGGCAGTTAACTTCCAGAATGAAAGCGATGTTGCCGTCGATTTTGGTTTTGATTACGCCGTCAGCAGCAACGTTGCCTGCTTTTTTCGCCGCTTTGATTGCACCGGACTTACGCATGTTTTCGATTGCCAGCTCGATGTCGCCATTAGCTTCAGTCAGTGCTTTTTTGCAATCCATCATGCCTGCGCCAGTACGCTCACGCAGCTCTTTTACCAGGGATGCGGTAATTTCAGCCATTCTAAAATCCTCGGAAGATTTGATCTGCCCGGCATGAAACCGCACAGATTTAAAAGTGAAAAAGGGGGCCATATACAGGCCCCCTAACCAAACGTGATACTACCTGGTCTATAAGGGCTCTAACGAGCGTGCCTTATTATTCAGCTTCTACGAAGCTTTCTTCCGCCTGGGAAGCCAGATCCTGAGAACGGCCTTCACGAACGGTAGTAGCTACAGCGCCCAGGTACAGGGTCACAGCACGGATTGCGTCGTCGTTACCCGGGATAACGAAGTCAACACCGTCCGGATCAGAGTTG
Organism: Citrobacter sp. ABFQG; assembly: GCF_004322975.1. Taxonomy (NCBI): domain Bacteria; kingdom Pseudomonadati; phylum Pseudomonadota; class Gammaproteobacteria; order Enterobacterales; family Enterobacteriaceae; genus Citrobacter; species Citrobacter sp. ABFQG. The sequence goes on along the minus strand of NZ_CP036435.1, from coordinate 1,627,026 downwards.
GTATCAACGATTGCAAATACTGGGATACCCAGGTTGTTTGCTTCTTTGATAGCAATGTGCTCGTGGTCAGCATCGATTACGAACAGAGCGTCCGGCAGACCGCCCATGTCTTTGATACCGCCCAGGCTGTTTTCCAGTTTCTCAAGCTCACGAGTACGCATCAGCGCTTCTTTCTTGGTCAGCTTTTCGAAAGTACCGTCCTGAGACTGAGTTTCCAGATCTTTCAGACGTTTGATGGACTGACGAACGGTTTTCCAGTTAGTCAGCATACCGCCCAGCCAGCGATGGTTCACGAAGAACTGGTCGCAGCTGTTAGCAGCTTCTTTCACCGCTTCGCTTGCAGCGCGTTTAGTACCAACGAAAAGGATTTTACCTTTACGAGCAGAGATCTTGTTCAGTTCAGCCAGAGCTTCGTTGAACATCGGTACAGTTTTCTCAAGGTTGATGATGTGAACTTTGTTACGCGCACCGAAGATGAACGGCTTCATTTTCGGGTTCCAGTAACGGGTCTGGTGACCGAAGTGAACACCAGCCTTGAGCATGTCGCGCATGGAAACAGTTGCCATGATTAAAACCTCTATATATAAAAGTTGGGGTTAAGCCTCCACGCATCCCATATTACCGACCCCAAAGGGCACCCCGGAATATGTGCCGATACGTGTGTGTTGTTACACAAAGTGAGATTTGTCGCTCCCGTCCATCGTGTGTAGTCTTCGAATGGATCGGAAGTCCGGCGCGCTTTATACCACAAATACGCCATAGACACCAATAATTGTTGGCACTGTGTGCTGTTAATGATTCTCAATTTGGCAGCACGTATGCGGGACTGATACCATTGGCAGCACTTAAACAATTATTGCCGATATCATCGGCACTGATGGACAGAATTCATGGCTATCTCAATCAAGACCCCTGAAGAAATCGAAAAAATGCGCGTCGCTGGCCGCCTGGCCGCTGATGTACTGGAAATGATCGAACCGTTTGTTAAACCGGGCGTCAGCACCGGCGAGCTGGATCGTATCTGTAATGACTATATCGTGAATGAGCAGCAGGCCATTTCCGCCTGCCTGGGTTACCACGGCTATCCGAAGTCCGTGTGTATCTCTATTAATGAAGTGGTGTGCCACGGGATCCCGGACGACGCCAAACTTCTGAAAGACGGCGATATCGTCAACATCGATGTGACTGTGATTAAAGACGAGTACCACGGCGACACCTCGAAAATGTTTATCGTCGGCAAACCTACTATTCTGGGCGAGCGTCTGTGCCGCGTCACGCAGGAAAGCCTGTATCTGGCGCTGCGGATGGTGAAACCGGGCATTCGCCTGCGCACGCTGGGCGCTGCAATTCAGAAATATGCGGAAGGTGAAGGTTTCTCTGTCGTTCGTGAATACTGCGGTCACGGTATCGGTCGCGGCTTCCATGAAGAGCCGCAGGTTCTGCACTACGATGCAGACGACGGCGGTGTGGTACTGCAGCCGGGCATGACGTTCACCGTAGAACCGATGCTGAATGCCGGTGATTACCGCATCCGCACCATGAAAGACGGCTGGACGGTGAAAACCAAAGACCGGAGCTTGTCTGCACAGTACGAGCATACTATTGTAGTGACGGAAAACGGCTGTGAGATTCTGACGTTACGCAAGGATGACACCATCCCGGCGATCATCACACACGGCGAATAATGTTTTGCCTGATGGCGATGCATTCGCATCTTATCAGGCCTACAAATTGTACTACTTAGTAGGCCGGGTAAGGCGTTCACGCCATCATCCGGCTTTTTAATGGGTGGCGCATAATGAATACTCTTCCTGAACAGCACGCAAATACTGCCCTCCCCACCCTGCCTGGCCAGCCACAAAACCCAGGGACATGGCCACAGCACGACCTCAACTGCACCGGTATTAAAGCGCATATCGACACCTTCCAGAGCTGGTTAGGCGAAGCGTTTGACAGTGGAATTTCCGCAGAACAGCTCATTGAGGCCCGCACCGAATTTATTGATCAGTTGCTTCAGCGCCTGTGGATTGAAGCCGGTTTCGGTCAAATTGCCGACCTGGCGCTGGTTGCCGTTGGCGGCTACGGGCGCGGCGAACTGCATCCGCTCTCCGATATTGATCTGCTGATCCTCAGTCGTAAAAAGCTACCTGATTCGCAGGCAGAAAAAGTCGGTGAGCTGTTAACGCTGCTATGGGACGTGAGGCTGGAGGTTGGGCACAGCGTGCGTACGCTGGAAGAGTGTCTGCTGGAAGGATTATCAGATTTAACCGTCGCCACTAACCTGATTGAAACACGCCTGCTTATCGGCGATGTGGCGTTATTTCTTGAGCTGCAAAAGCATATTTTTAGCGAAGGTTTCTGGCCGTCCGATAAATTTTACGCCGCCAAAGTGGAAGAGCAAAATCAGCGCCACCAGCGTTATCACGGCACCAGCTACAACCTGGAGCCGGATATCAAAAGCAGTCCCGGCGGCCTGCGCGATATCCATACTCTGCAATGGGTGGCCCGTCGCCATTTTGGCGCCACCTCGCTGGACGAAATGGTCGGCTTCGGCTTTTTGACGCTGGCAGAACGCGCCGAACTGAATGAATGTTTGCATATCCTGTGGCGGATTCGCTTCGCCCTGCATCTGGTCGTTAGTCGTTACGACAACCGCCTGCTGTTTGACCGCCAACTCAGCGTGGCGCAACGGCTAAACTACGGCGGCGAAGGCAATGAGCCTATCGAGCGGATGATGAAAGACTATTTCCGGGTCACGCGACGGGTCAGCGAACTGAACCATATGCTGTTGCAACTGTTCGACGAAGCGATCCTCGCCCTGCCAGCCGATGAAAAACCGCGCCCGATTGATGACGACTTTCAACTGCGCGGCACATTGATCGATCTGCGCAACGACGACCTGTTTATCCGTAAACCCGAAGCGATATTGCGGATGTTCTACATCATGGTACGTAACAGCGCGATCAGCGGGATTTACTCCACCACGCTGCGCCATTTGCGTCATGCCCGCCGTCATTTAACCCAGCCACTATGCTACATTCCGGAAGCGCGTTCGCTGTTTCTCAGTATGTTGCGCCATCCGGGCGCGGTGAGTCGCGGCCTGCTGCCGATGCATCGGCACAGCGTTTTGTGGGCCTATATGCCGCAATGGTCGCACATTGTCGGCCAAATGCAGTTTGACCTGTTTCATGCCTATACGGTGGATGAGCACACTATCCGTGTGATGCTCAAGCTGGAGAGTTTTGCTAACGAAGAGACCCGCCCGCGCCATCCGCTGTGCGTAGATCTGTGGCCGCGCTTGCGACAGCCGGAGCTAATTCTGATTGCCGCGCTGTTCCACGATATCGCCAAAGGTCGCGGCGGCGATCACTCGGTTCTCGGCGCCCAGGACGTGCTCAAATTCGCCGAACTGCACGGTCTGAACTCACGTGAAACGCAGCTGATCGTCTGGCTGGTGCGTCAGCATTTGCTGATGTCGGTGACCGCTCAGCGCCGTGATATTCAGGATCCGGAAGTGATCAAGCAATTCGCTGAAGAAGTACAAACGGAACATCGTCTGCGCTTTTTAGTGTGCCTGACCGTCGCGGATATTTGCGCTACTAACGAAACGCTGTGGAATAGCTGGAAGCAAAGTCTGCTGCGCGAGCTGTACTTTGCGACGGAAAAACAACTACGTCGTGGGATGCAAAACACGCCGGATATGCGCGAACGCGTTCGCCATCATCAGCTTCAGGCACTGGCGCTACTGCGTATGGACAACATTGATGAAGAAGCGCTGCACCACATCTGGTCGCGCTGTCGCGCCAACTATTTCGTGCGCCACAGCCCAAATCAACTGGCCTGGCATGCGCGTCATCTGCTGCAGCACGATCTCAGTAAGCCGCTAATCCTGCTCAGCCCGCAGGCCACGCGCGGCGGAACGGAAATTTTTATCTGGAGCCCCGATCGCCCTTACCTGTTTGCCGCCGTCTGCGCCGAACTGGACAGGCGCAATCTAAGCGTCCACGATGCGCAGATTTTCACTACCCGCGATGGGATGGCGATGGATACGTTCATCGTGCTGGAACCGGACGGCAGCCCGCTGTCTTCAGACCGACACGAAGCGATCCGTTTTGGACTGGAACAGGCGATCACGCAGCGCAGCTGGCAGCCACCGCAACCACGTCGTCAGCCGGCAAAATTACGCCACTTTACCGTCGATACCGAGGTTACTTTCCTGCCGACCCACACCGACCGAAAATCATTCCTTGAGCTTATCGCTCTCGACCAGCCTGGACTGCTGGCGCGGGTCGGGCAGATTTTTGCCGATCTGGGAATTTCGCTGCATGGCGCCCGAATTACAACCATTGGCGAGCGAGTAGAAGATTTATTCATAATCGCCACCGCCGACCGGCGCGCCCTTAATAATGAGCTGCAGCAGGAAGTGCATCAACGGTTGACAGAGGCCCTCAATCCAAACGATAAAGGGTGATGTTTTTATTTATTATGGAAAGAGTTTAACAATGCAGCAGTTACAGAACGTTATTGAGTCCGCTTTCGAGCGCCGTGCCGACATTACTCCGGCAAATGTAGATACCGTAACCCGCGAAGCGGTGAATCAGGTTATTGCTTTACTGGATTCCGGTGCACTGCGCGTCGCAGAAAAGATTGAGGGTCAGTGGGTCACGCATCAGTGGCTGAAAAAGGCGGTCCTGCTCTCTTTCCGTATTAACGATAATCAGGTTATCGAGGGTGCGGAAAGTCGTTACTTCGATAAAGTGCCGATGAAATTCGCCAACTACGACGAAGCACGCTTCCAGAAAGAAGGTTTCCGCGTGGTTCCGCCAGCGGCCGTACGCCAGGGTGCGTTTATCGCCCGTAACACCGTGCTGATGCCGTCTTACGTGAACATCGGCGCTTATGTGGATGAAGGTACGATGGTTGATACCTGGGCGACCGTGGGTTCCTGCGCGCAAATTGGTAAAAACGTTCACCTGTCCGGCGGCGTTGGCATCGGTGGCGTACTGGAGCCGTTACAGGCTAACCCGACCATCATCGAAGACAACTGCTTCATCGGCGCACGTTCTGAAGTGGTTGAAGGCGTGATCGTCGAAGAAGGCTCTGTTATCTCTATGGGCGTGTACATTGGTCAGAGCACCCGTATTTACGATCGTGAAACCGGCGAAGTGCATTATGGCCGCGTTCCAGCGGGCTCTGTGGTTGTCTCCGGCAACCTGCCGTCGAAAGATGGCAAATACAGCCTGTACTGCGCGGTGATTGTGAAGAAAGTCGATGCCAAAACGCGTGGCAAAGTAGGAATCAACGAACTGTTACGCACCATCGACTAACAGTGATTTGAAAAAGCGGGCTTAGCCCGCTTTTTTTACATCTGCGAGTGGCATAAACAAGGCTTTTCGTTAATTATTCAATGGTTATGGTGAGCTTAAGGGTACCGCTATGTATGACAATCTGAAAAGTCTGGGCATTACTAATCCTGAAGAAATCGATCGTTACAGCCTGCGGCAAGAAGCCAACAACGATATCCTGAAAATCTATTTCCAGAAGGATAAAGGCGAGTTTTTTGCCAAGAGCGTGAAGTTCAAATATCCCCGTCAGCGTAAAACGGTTGTCGCCGATGGCGTCGGCCAGGGTTACAAAGAAGTGCAGGAGATCAGTCCCAACCTGCGCTATGTGATCGACGAACTGGATCAGATCTGCCAGCGCGATCGCAGCGAAGTCGATCTTAAACGCAAGATCCTTGATGATTTACGTCATCTGGAAAGCGTCGTGACCAACAAGATCAGCGAAATTGAAGCCGATCTGGAAAAACTAACGCGTAAATAACCGCGAGTGAATGTGTTCGTAGGCCGGGTAAGGCGAAGCCGCCCCCGGCATTTTGCCTGATAAGCGTAGCGCCAACAGGCAAGGAATTAATGCTGCTCATCCAGTTGTAGCGCGACATACAGCAGCAGTCGGTCGTCAAAATTCCCTAAATCCAGCCCGGTCAGCTCTGAAATTCGGTTCAGGCGATATTCCAGCGTATTACGGTGGATAAATAACGCTTTTGAGGTCGCCAGCGGCTGAACGTTATGCCGAAACCACGCCGCTAATGTTCGACGCAGTAAGCCGTTGTTATCCATTGCTTTCAGCCGTACCAACGGACGCGCCAGCTCGTTGGCCTGCCAGCCGCCGCGCAGGCTGTCCAGCAGAACTGGCAGCATCAAATCCTGGTAGAAATAGCTACGGCTTTCCGGCATCCGTTGCTTGCCGACCATCATGGTCGTGCGCGCCGTACGATACGAACGGGCAATACTGCCTGGCCCGGTAAAATAGTTGCCCAGCGACACGCGAAAACGCAGCTGTCCGTTCTCTTTCATGCGAGCAATGAGCTGCTCAACACGCTTGCGGTGATCTTCCGCGTCCCAGCGACCAAACTGATTGAGCGCCGGTTTCAGCACCACCATCTCGGTCAGGGAAACAATCGCAATCAGATTATTACGTTCAGGCGTAGTCAACGCGTTCTGCAATTGCTGTAGCTCCGCCATCGCGCTGTCAACGCCAAGCTGGCCACTATCAACCTCTACCACTGCCACCACGCGCGGCTGGTTCAAATCAATGCCTAAACGTTGCGCCCACTCCATCAGCGCCGGGGTATTCTCTTCCGCCTGAATCAGATTCATCACCAGTTCTTCACGCAGGCGGCTATCCTGCGCTAACAGATGCATCAGGCGCGACTGCTCCAGCATCATTTCGGCTGTCATGCACACCAGCTCGCCGTATTTACGTAGATGTTCCGGTTCACCGGTAAGCCCGATAACGCCAACGATTTCGCCTTCCAGACGCAACGGCAGGTTTATCCCCTGACGCACACCGTGCAAATGCCTCGCAACTGCATCGTCAATGTCCACCACCCGGCCCTGCGAAAGTACCAACAGCGCACCTTCGTGCAATTCACCAATGCGTTCGCGATCGCCACTGCCAATGATCCGCCCACGGGCATCCATTACGTTGATATTGGTATCAATGATGCGCATGGTTCGCGCCACGATATCCTGCGCCATTTTGGTATCAAGATGCCAGCCAGCCATAAACCCCTCCTGTGAGCAGAGCTCAAGCATAGGGAAGATAATAAGCGGCGACATTGTGCAAATGCACAAAGCGGAAGGGAGAAATATGGAGTTGTGGGAGGTATCACAAAAAGAACCCCTTCCTGTACAGGAAGGGGTTGAGGGAGATTACTGCATCAACAGATAGATGGAGCTGTCGCCACGCTGAATGTTCAGCGCCAGTACAGCAGGTTTGCTGTCGAGGATTTTGCGCAATTCGGCGATGTTTTTCACCGGCTGCTGATTCGCACCGATAATCACATCCCCTTTCTTCAGGCCGATCTGTGCAGCCGGAGAATTCGGTTTCACGTCGCTTACCACGACACCTTTATCCTGGCCTTTGTTGCTCATATCGGCACCTTCAATGCCTTTGAAGATAGAGCTGGAATCAACCTGAGTCTGGCTGCTCTGCTGCAATTCCAGGTTCACGGTGACCGGCTTACCGTCACGCAGCAGACCCAGGGTGATTTTGCTGCCGACCGGCATCGTCCCCACCTGCGCACGCAGAGCGGCGAAGCTGCTGATTGGTTTGCCGTTCAGGGAGGTAATCACATCCCCGGCTTTAATACCGGCTTTCGCTGCGGAAGAGTTCGGCATTACCTGGCTGACGAATGCGCCACGCTGAGCGTCAACTTTCATCGCTTTCGCCAGCTCAGAGCTCAGTTCGGTCCCCATAATACCCAGCTCACCACGTTTAACCTGACCAAACTCAACCATCTGCGAAGTCAGGTTTTTCACCATGTTGCTTGGGATTGCAAAACCGATACCGATGTTACCGCCGTCCGGCGCGAGGATCGCGGTGTTAATGCCGATCAGCTCACCGTTCAGATTGACCAGCGCGCCACCGGAGTTACCCCGGTTGATCGCAGCATCCGTCTGAATAAAGTTTTCATAGTTCTCCGCATTCAGGCCGCTACGGCCCAGAGCAGAAACGATGCCGGAGGTCACGGTCTCACCGAGGCCAAACGGGTTACCGATTGCTACGGTGTAATCACCCACGCGCAGCGCGTCGGAGTCTGCCAGCTTAATCGCCGTCAGGTTTTTCGGATCCTGAATTTGGATCAGCGCGATATCGGAGCGTGGATCTTTGCCCACGATCTTCGCGTCAAATTTACGGCCATCGCTCAACTGAACCTTAATTACCGTAGCGTTATCCACCACGTGGTTGTTGGTCACGACATACCCTTTCGCAGCATCAATAATTACGCCGGAACCCAGCGCCATAAATTTCTGCTGCTGGCCGCCGCCGTTACCAGCGCCCGGTGCGCCACCCTGGCAGAACGGTGAACTCTGGAACGGAGATCCGTCCTGGCAGAACGGTGAATTATCACCAAAGAACTGCTGGAAATTACGCGGCATACGCGGCGTATTCACCGTCGTGCTCCCCTCGACGTTAATACTTACCACCGATGGCATCACTTTTTCGAGCATCGGGGCCAGGCTTGGCATCTGTTGGGCGGTCATTGCTGAAGACGACGTCTCAGCCGCAGTTGCAGACAGGGGGGACAACGCCAAACCTAAACTCAGAGCCAGTGCACTCATTGCTAATGTGGTTTTTTTCATGTGTTTCGTTCTCGATTAACAGGTAACGCAAAATTGCTGTATACGTCAGATTCGTTTTATAACGCTAAGTTCCAGAATTGAGTTTAAGGAAAAAGTAAAATTTTATTGGCCGTCTTTACAAATGAGTATTTATTGTTCTACGGCCATCAAGCGACGATATTCATCCCAGGCATACAAATCTGTCATCCCGCTGATATAATCCTGGATCAACCGGCAGCGATAATAATATTCCAGAACCGAATACTCAGCGCACTCAGTCGATATTTTACTAACCGCCTCAACATACGCAAGACGATGGCGGGTAGACAACTTCTGAAATAAACGGGACTCGATAGGAAAACGTTTTACTCTTTCATTGTCGACCAGTTCAGTAAAATCTGACTGAGACATTTTCAATAACGGTTGATAGATCTCCAGCAACCCGGTGATCACCCGATAGCCCTGTAATTCCAGTTGCTCAACATCCGGATGGCTAAACACATGTTTTACCGCCACATTCTTATAAACGCCCAGTAACTGGCTGAAGCTACTGGCATCTTCTAACAGCGCATGATTAAAGCTGCCTTCATAAATCTGCGGCAAATTATCAATAAATCGCTGGGCCGCATACGGAACCAGTTTATTCAGCGTATTGACGCGTAAATACATAAAGAACTGATCTTCGGTGCTGCGGCTTAATGTATTTGAACGTGATTTTTCCCAGGCGTTTTCAACAACCTGACTAAACAGAGAGCCTTTTTCGTGATGCCCCCACGCTTCATGCAGATGATGGTAAAGTTGCTCGACGCTAAAGATTCTTTTCTCAACGGCATCTTCCAGGTCGGCCACGCAATATGAGATATCATCGGCAGCTTCCATAATCCAGGTTAATGGAAAACGACTGTAAGGTGCTAATGATAATTCTTTACGTAACCGCTCAATATACGGTTCCTCGGAAAGGTAATAACCAGGCTTCTTCATTAAATAGTTGTGCGTCTCGGGTGCACTGCCGCGCCACCATGCCGGACGGGTATATTTTAAAATACCGCCAACCTGCGCCCAGGTAAGGTTCATACGCATCAAAGTATGTACCAGACGAATACCCTGCGCATTGCCTTCAAAATGACACAAGTCCTGGCGCACCTTGCGGCGAATATCATTCAGCGACTCTTCACCTTCACGCAAACGTAATGCCGTCACCTGGCAGCGGTCATCACTCAGGGGCTGACTCTCCGCGTCGGCGGGATACAACCGCTGGCGAAACCAGTCATTAATCGCCGCTTCCCCAAAATGGCCAAACGGAGGATTACCAATGTCATGCATCAGGCACGACATTTCGACAATACTCTCAAACGGTCCCGTCAGTTCATCCAGACCATACTGCTCCAGCAGCTTTAGCTCTTTCAGTCGGCTGAGGATCTCTTTCGCGATATAGCGCCCAACCTGCTGCACTTCCATCGAGTGCGTCAGACGCGTACGCACCGCTGCATTACGCTCCAGCGGAAAGACCTGGGTTTTTTGTTGCAGCCGGCGAATAGCCGGAGAATTGATAATACGTCCACGATCGCTTTCAAAAATTCGCAGGATCTCATGCTCCGTCTTCACGCCCTGCGGCGAACGGTAACGGCGATGCCAGTTTATTTTTTTTCGGAAATCGATCTGTACCATATCCTCTCCCGCCTGAGAAATGCGCTACCCCTTAAGCGCATGATAGACTATGCCCTCAAATCTGGCTTATCGCGAGTAAATCTATGAAAATCGGCATCATTGGTGCAATGGAAGAAGAAGTTACGCTGCTGCGTGACAAAATCGAAAACCGTCAGACCATCACGCTCGGCGGTTGTGAAATTTACACCGGCCAACTGAACGGTACTGAGGTTGCGCTTCTGAAATCAGGTATCGGTAAAGTAGCTGCGGCGCTCGGCGCTACGCTGCTGCTTGAACGCTGCAAGCCGGACGCCATCATTAATACCGGTTCCGCGGGCGGCCTGGCCTCTACGCTGAAAGTCGGCGATATCGTAGTTTCTGATGAAGCGCGCTATCACGACGCCGACGTCACTGCCTTTGGTTATGAATTTGGTCAGCTACCGGGTTGCCCGGCTGGTTTTAAAGCCGATCCTGCGTTGATTGCAGCCGCAGAATCTTGCATCGCCGAACTCAATCTGAACGCTGTTCGCGGACTTATCGTCAGCGGCGATGCATTCATTAATGGTTCCGTGGGGCTGGCTAAAATTAAGCATAACTTCCCGCAGGCGATTGCCGTTGAGATGGAAGCGACCGCAATTGCGCACGTTTGCCACAACTTTAAGGTGCCATTTGTCGTGGTTCGCGCTATCTCTGACGTTGCCGATCAGCAGTCCCATCTCAGCTTTGACGAATTCCTGGTGGTTGCCGCGAAGCAGTCAAGCCTGATGGTTGAAACGCTGGTGCAGAAACTGGCGCATGGCTAAATTATTCTCCAGGGCGCTGGTCGCCCTGCTTTTCACTCTCCCGGCGTTCCTTTACGCCGCACCGCGTGTTGTAACGCTTTCTCCTGCCAATACCGAACTCGCTTTTGCCGCAGGCATTACCCCAGTTGGCGTCAGCAGCTACTCAAACTACCCGCCAGAAGCCAAAAATATTGAAGAGGTCTCAACATGGCAAGGTATGAATCTTGAGCGTATTGTGGCGCTGAAGCCTGATTTGGTCATCGCCTGGCGCGGGGGAAATGCTGAGCGGCAGGTGAATCAACTGACCTCCCTGGGAATTAAGGTCATCTGGGTGGACGCCGTTACCATTGAGCAGGTTGCCGATGCGCTACGCCAGTTGGCTGCGTGGAGCCCCAAGCCTGAACAAGCTAAACAGGCGGCGCAAACCATGCTTGATGACTATGCTTTACTTAAATCTCAGTATGCCAACAAACCGAAAAAACGCGTGTTTCTCCAGTTTGGTGCCAATCCTCTGTTTACCAGTGGAAAAGGTTCTATTCAGCACGAAGTTCTTGAGGTATGCGGCGGAGAAAACATCTTTGCCGGTAGCCGGGTTCCCTGGCCGCAGGTTAGCCGTGAGCAGGTCCTGGCACGAGCCCCCCAGGCTATTGTTGCAACCGGCGGTCCGGGCGAAACTCTGAAAATTGAGCAATACTGGGGAAACCAGCTAAAAATACCCGTTATTACACTTAATAGTGACTGGTTCGAACGCGCGAGCCCGCGTATTATCCTCGCCGCAAAACAACTCTGTAATGCGCTTTCACAGATAAATTAGCGCCTGCCCCCACCAGGTCTGTTGTGAGGATTTAAAAATGCTCGTCTATTGGCTGGATATTGTCGGCACCGCGGTATTTGCAATCTCTGGTGTATTACTGGCCGGAAAATTACGTATGGATCCGTTTGGCGTCCTGGTCCTCGGCGTGGTTACCGCCGTTGGCGGTGGCACGATCCGCGATATGGCGCTGGATAATGGACCGGTTTTTTGGGTTAAAGATCCAACCGATCTGGTCGTGGCGATGATCACCAGCATGCTGACGATCCTGTTGGTACGGCAGCCAAGACGCCTGCCGAAATGGATCCTTCCGGTGCTGGATGCCGTTGGCCTGGCGGTGTTCGTGGGTATTGGCGTCAACAAGGCCTTTCTCGCAGGAACAGGCCCCTTGGTGGCGATTTGTATGGGGGTGATTACCGGCGTCGGCGGCGGGATCATTCGCGATGTATTAGCACGTGAAGTCCCGATGATTTTGCGTACCGAGATCTACGCCACAGCCTGTATTATCGGCGGGATCGTGCATGCGACGGCGTTTTATACCTTTGATGTTTCACTGGAAAACGCCAGTATGATGGGGATGATTGTCACCCTGCTGATTCGGCTTGCCGCCATTCGCTGGCATTTGAAATTACCGACGTTTGCGCTGGATGATAACGGACGTTGACATGATGATGCAGAATATGTAGGCCGGATAAGGCGTTTACGCCGCTATCCGGCACATTGCCCGGTGGTACTACGCTTACCGGGCCTACACCATCAGACCACTGGTATTACAGACAGCAATCAGATGCTGAAAGAAGAACCACACCCGCAGGTGCTTTTCGCATTCGGGTTAGTCACAACGAAGCGGGAACCTTCCAGACCTTCGGTATAGTCAACCGCGCCGCCCACCAGATATTGCAGACTCATCGGGTCAACCACCAGACCAACACCTTGTTTCTCAATGGTCATATCACCATCGTTCACCTGATCGTCAAAGGTGAAACCGTACTGGAAACCGCTGCAACCACCACCGGTGATATACACACGTAATTTCAGATTCGGGTTATCTTCGTCAGCGATCAGGCTTTTTACTTTATTGGCTGCTGCTTCAGTAAATTGCAGTGGCAGCGCTACGTCATCACTCATATTTTGCTCCAAACGACATTGGCAATTGGGCAAATTATAACCCAATGGTTAAGGCCATTATCTAATACCCTGGTATTTCGTTCAAGTATTCTCGCCAGCGGCTGTACCCTGGCTTTTAGCCGCCTGCTCCGCTTCCTGTTTTGCCAGCGTACGGGCAAGGATAGTCGAGTATAGCGGCTTTCCGCCCATAAATTGGGCTAATAGTGTTGCGCCAAGACAGGTAATAATCATTGGCAAAATGAGCTGATAGTTATCGGTCATCTCCAGCACCAGCACAATACCGGTGAGCGGCGCCCTTACCGACGCCGCCAACAATGCCCCCATTCCGGCGATGGCAAAGGTCCCGGCCTCCAGATGATAATGCGGAAAAGAGGCCGCTGCCGCCATACCGAACGCGGTGCCAAGCAACGTGCCTAATGCCAGCATCGGGGCAAATATCCCGCCGGGCGCGCCGGACGAGAAGCACAGCAGCGTGGTAATGACGCGGGCAATAAAGATAAACAGCAGTAAACCAACGCTGAAATTCCCTGCCGCAGCGATAGGTATCAGGTTAAACCCGCCTCCAGCCGCTTCAGGTGTAATTAAGCCAAGGATCCCGCACAGACCGCCGATCGCACCGCCCATCAGCACCCATTTTTTGAGATCGCCTCCGTGGAAACGCTGGAACATATCCTGAGTCCGCAACACCATGGTGTTGAACAACGGTCCGACACAGCCAAAAATAATCCCCAGGACCAGATACAACCACAGCGTGTTCACCGGCGCATTGGAGAGCTTCCCAACTTCAATAAGCGGTGCCTCGCCGTTGAAAACACGAAACACAATGCTCGACATGATGACGCCGGTAAACACGGCTTTGATCGAGACAAGGTTATAGCGAAACTGCGGGCGCATCTCTTCAATAATGAACAGGATCCCCGCCAGAGGGGCGTTAAACGCCGCCGAAAGGCCCGCTGCCGCACCGGTAGCCAATAAGGTATGTCGCGCTTCTGCGCTACGCATGCGGAAAATATCCAGCACCATGCGCCCGAGGTTACCACCGATCTGCACGGTCGGTCCTTCTCGCCCGAGCACCATACCGGCACCCAGCGTGCCCATACCGCCGAAAAATTTCACCGGCAGTACGCGCCACCAGCGCACAGGCCGCAGCTCTTCCAGCGCGCCTTCAATCTCTGGGATCCCCGAACCACCGGCTTCCGGCGCAAATTTACGCACCAGAAAGTAGCCAACCATCGCCAGCAACGCAGAGAGAATAAATGCCAGCGGCCACAGCAGAATGGCATGGTCCGCAACCTGAGCCAGCGCGCCAATGCGCTGATTCTGCACCCAGGTCACCGCTTTCTCAAATGCCACGCCAACAAGCCCTGTCACTGTACCCACTACGGCAGCCATCAACAGGATCGCCAACGGCGTTTTGTCTCGTTCCAGGAGTCGACGGATTTGATCCCTGCGGCGTAAACGCACAATTTGTTGTGCTTCAAAAGAGGGAGTGTCTGTCTTCATCAGATGATCATTAATTGGTAATACAAATACGGAATCGGCATTCTACTCGCACATTTCACGAAAATCCCCTGCAAATCGTATTGTTTCAAATGCGTAAAACTTTCATAACCTTCTCTGAATAACTAGAATAGCGGGCATTTACTTTTTCTACGAACCAGGACCCCATCCATGAGTAAGTCTGAAAATCTCTACAGCGCAGCACGCGAACTTATCCCTGGCGGCGTTAACTCCCCCGTTCGCGCCTTTACTGGCGTGGGTGGTACTCCGCTGTTTATCGAAAAAGCCGACGGCGCGTATCTGTACGATGTCGATGGTAAAGCCTATGTTGACTACGTCGGTTCCTGGGGACCGATGGTGCTGGGCCATAATCACCCGGCAATCCGTAATGCGGTGATTGAAGCTGCGGAGCGCGGTTTAAGCTTTGGCGCACCGACCGAAATGGAAGTGAAAATGGCGGAGCTGGTCACTGAACTCGTGCCGACCATGGACATGGTGCGCATGGTGAACTCCGGCACGGAAGCGACTATGAGCGCAATCCGTCTGGCGCGCGGTTTCACCGGTCGCGATAAGATCATCAAATTTGAAGGCTGCTACCACGGTCATGCTGACTGTCTGCTGGTCAAAGCGGGTTCCGGCGCGTTAACGCTGGGTCAGCCGAACTCCCCGGGCGTTCCGGCTGATTTCGCGAAACACACCCTGACCTGCACCTATAACGATCTCGCTTCAGTACGTGCGGCATTTGAACAATATCCGCAGGAGATCGCCTGCATCATTGTTGAGCCGGTCGCAGGCAACATGAACTGCATCCCACCGCTGCCGGAATTCCTGCCGGGCCTGCGTGCGCTATGCGATGAGTTTGGCGCGCTGTTGATCATCGATGAAGTGATGACTGGCTTCCGCGTGGCGCTGGCCGGCGCACAGGATTATTACGGCGTCGTGCCGGATCTGACTTGTCTTGGCAAAATCATCGGTGGCGGAATGCCCGTTGGCGCATTTGGTGGCCGTCGCGATGTGATGGACGCACTGGCGCCGACTGGACCGGTTTACCAGGCGGGGACGCTTTCCGGTAACCCAATCGCGATGGCGGCAGGTTATGCCTGTCTGACCGAAGTCGCCCAGCCGGGTATTCATGAAACGCTGAACGAACTGACGACGCGTCTGGCGGAAGGTCTGCTGGAAGCTGCTGAAGAAGCGAATATTCCGCTGGTAGTTAATCATGTAGGCGGTATGTTCGGGATATTCTTCACCGATGCAGAAACCGTAACCTGCTATCAGGATGTGATGGCATGCGACGTTGAACGCTTCAAGCGTTTCTTCCACATGATGCTGGATGAAGGAATTTATCTGGCGCCGTCCGCGTTCGAAGCAGGCTTTATGTCCGTGGCGCACAGTGAAGAAGATATCAATAACACCATCGACGCCGCGCGCCGGGTGTTTGCGAAACTGTAAAGGAGAACGTCCAGAAGCAACGTAGGCCGGGTAAGGCGAAGCCGCCACCCGGCTTTTTTATTGCCGGATGGCGACGCAAAGCGTCTTATCCGGCCTACATGAAAAGAATCAGCCTCAGCGGCTCTGCTTTCTCAACAAATAGATAAAGTACGGCGCGCCAATAAACGTCGACAGTAATCCCGCCGGGATCTGATACGGAAACAACACCATCCTGCCGCACCAGTCAGCAAAGACCAGCAACACGCCACCCGCCAGCGCCGAAATCAGCATATGCGGCATCGCCCGACGAAAACCCATCATCCGGGCAATATGCGGTGCCATCAGCCCGACAAAGCTCAACGGTCCAATAGTCATGGTGGCTGTCGCCGTCAGCCCTGCCGCCAGCAGCAGTAATCCCACGCGTGATGGCGTAATAGCCATACCGACAGCCCGTGCCGTATCGCCGCCGAGCGGTAAAATTGTCAGCCAACGGCGGCACAGCGGCGTCATCGCCAGCAGGATAACCATTACAATCCCGGTGCGCAGCACCTGTTCGCCACTCGCGTTATAGGTTGAGCCGGAGATCCAGGTTAGCACCCCCGCCATACGCGGATCGCCGCTGGCCTGCAGCATCATCAGCAGCATTGTAAACGCCGTGCTGAGCGCCATCCCTGCCAGCAACATGCGGTGCGGTGAAAAGCCCCCGCGCCCGGCGGCAATCATAATGATAAGCAAGGTGGCTGCCGCACCGAGGCTCCCGGCCGGCAGCAGCCAGCCAAAGGCATTGCCAGGGACCAGAAATAACATTAGCACCACGCCAAATGCCGCCCCGGAGCTAATTCCTAATACTTCCGGACTGGCCATTGGATTTCCGGTCAGACGCTGAATAATACAGCCAGCTACCGCTAACATTACCCCGGCAATCAGCGCTGCCAGAACACGTGGCCAGCGCCAGGGCATGAGCTCATCCAGCATCGCGCCGCTGGCCCATGTCCAGCCGTGCGCATCGCGGCCAAACGCGAGCGCCACAATAACGGTAAGCAGCAATATCGCCCCGCCCGCCAGGGCAAACATCAGTACATTCTGGCGCTCAGCAGCGATGCGGTTACTGGCATTCATATCCGGCGCGCTCATACTTCTAAGGCGCGGCAACAGCCACAGCAGCAATGGCGCGCCAATCAGCGCCGTCACCGAACCAGTGGAGACTTCCATCCATACGCGGGTCAGCCACAGAATGATTTGGTCGGAGAGCCAGAGGATCAACGCACCAATCAGAGGGGCCAGCATCAGACGCGCCAGCAGACGACGCGCGCCGAGCATTTTCGCCAGCAGCGGTGCAAACAGGCCAATAAAGCCGATAATCCCAACCGCGTTAACCAGTAAGGCGCTGATAACAATGGCCAGCGATAACGCCGCCAGACGTGCCAGCGACAGCGCCAGACCGAGGTTACGCGCCACGCCGTCATCCAGTCCCATCAGCGTCATTGGGCGTAATAACAACAGCGTCAGCATCACACCGCCCAGCAGTTGCGGCCACAGACGCTGTACGCCGCTCCAGTCGGTCTGCGTTAGCGTACCGCTGCTCCATAAAAACATGCTTTGCAGTTGATCGTGATGGAAGATAACCATCAACTGGTTAATTGCCCCGCAGTACAGGCTGACCACCAGCCCGGCAAGGATTAACGTCACCGGAGAAAGACGTTTGCCCCAGGCAACGCCAAACACCAGTGCCCCAACAACACATGCTCCCGCCAGCGCCGCAAATTGCGTGGTCAGCGCACCGGGAATAGCCCACAGCGTGGTAACCGTAATGCCCAACTGCGCCCCGGTTGCGACACCTAACGTAGTGGGTTCTGCCAGTGGGTTACGCAGCACCTGCTGAAACAAGACACCGACCAGCCCCAGCCCGGCACCGACCAACAGCGAAATCGCCAGCCTCGGCAGCAGACTGTAGTGGAAAACCATCTGCTCAATAGCATTGATATCCGGTGACCAGATAGCCTGTTGCCACTGACTGCGCGGTAGCGCAACAGAGAAGTTAACCCAGGTCAGCCAACAGGCAGCGACAAACAGAACCGCCAGAAGAAGCGTTGGGAACAGCGCAATTCGTTTACTCACGCTTTGCCTCCCAGCGCATTATCCAGAATGCGGGCAAAATGCATCGCCGAGAGCGTGGCACCATAGAACCAGACGGCAGGCACACGCTGAAAACGTCCGCTGCGGACAAACGGCATCGCCTGCCATAATGGCGTAGACATCAGCGCAGCCATCTCTTTATCGTTGCCGTGGTCAAAACACAGCACATCGACATCCTTATAAGCAGCCAGACGGTCAATACTCACGGCAGTGCTGCCCCAAAAGTTTGTCTCGCCCTGCCAGGCGTTGGGGATCCCATAATCATCCAGCACGTCCTGAAACAGGCTGTTTGGGCCAAACACCAACATATGTCGCGAATCAAGCAGGGAAGTGAGAAGTACAGGGCGCGCGCCGCGTTGAATGAAGCGCGGTTTCAGGCTGGCGATAAAACGATCGTACTCGGTCAGATGGCGTTCAGCAGAGGCTTGCAGATTGAACAATTGCGCCATTTCCTGCAGCGATTGTCGCGCAACGGCCAGCGGCTTTTTACCGTCACTGAAGTTAAATCCCCGGCCAGGTGCAATCCGCGCCAGCTTTTCAGGGGAAGGACCATAGCCTGCCGACCACAGCAAAAACGAGGGTTTCATTTCGGTCAACAGTTCGAGATTGGGCTCCGTACGTAGCCCGACATCAATCACAGAATCCGGCAACGGGGGCTCACTGACCCACAGCTTGTAGTTAGGGATATCGGCAATGCCATACGGCGTAATACCCAGCGCCAGCAATAGCTCTACCGGTAGCCATTCCAGCGCCACAATGCGCTGCGTATCAACCGCCGCAGCGTGCGCCGTATTCATCCGCCACAGCAGCGGCGACAGCGCCATCGCCGCAAGCAGCCGCCGACGGGTAATATGATGTAATTCAATCATTAATAGACAAAACTCACGGGTGCGGCACCGGCCGGATGCGGCAAAATGCCCATCGGGATACCGTAAATCTGTTCCAGAGTTTCACTGCGCATCAGTTCAGCAGGCGTCCCTTGTGCAATCATTTCACCACCGCGCAGCGCAACTAAGTAATCACAGTAGCGGGCCGCCATGTTGATATCATGCAGCACCGCAATCACCGTCAGCCCGCGCTGCTGACTTAAGCGATGCACCAGTGCCAGTACGTCAACCTGATGAGCGATATCCAGCGCGGAAGTCGGTTCATCAAGCAGCAGACAGCGGCTGTCCTGCGCTACCAGCATGGCAATCCACGCGCGCTGGCGTTCTCCGCCGGACAGACTATCAACCAAACGGTGCGCCAGCGGTTTTAAGCCAACCAGCGAAATCGCCTCTTCTACTTTCTCTCTGTCGGCAACGCCAAAACGTCCCAGCGCTCCGTGCCACGGATAGCGGCCAATCGCCACCAGTTCGCGCACAGTCATCCCTTCGGCCTGCGGCAACTGCTGCGGCAGATAGGCGACCTTGCGGGCAAACGCTTTACTGCTCCAGTTCTCCAGCGGCTGTTCGTCGAGCAGGATTTCACCTTCTGACGGCGGCTGATGACGTCCCAGCATTTTCAATAACGTCGATTTTCCGGAACCGTTGTGGCCGATAAGGCCTGTCACTTTACCCACAGGAAAAGTTAATGAGAGAGGATGCAAAAGCGTGCGGCCAGGCACACGAAAGGAGACATTACGCAACGCAAAAGTAGTGTCGGGATGGGATCTGTTTTCCTGCATAGCAGCCAACTTGTAAAACGGGCACGCAAAGCGTGCCCAATAGAAATTAGAAACGGAAGGTTGCGGTTGCAACGACCTGACGTTCTGCGCCCCAGAAGCAGCCATAGGTATTGAAGCAGCTGGCGACGTATTCACGGTCAAACAGGTTGTTCACATGCAGCGCCACGTTGGAGCCCGCCATGCCGACGCGCGCCAGATCGTAACGTACTAACGCATCCACCAGCGTATAGCCCCCCACTTTAAAGGAGTTTGCCGGATCGCCATAACTGGAACCAGTATAACGAACGCCAGTACCCAACGTCAGCCCAGAAAGCGCGCCGTCATAAAGGGTGTAATCGCCCCACAATGATGCCATGTGTTTTGGCACCTGCGCAGGCGTATTGCCCTTGTAGTTGGTGTCGGTGGTGTATTCCGCGTCGGTATAGGTATAAGAACCCACTACGTTGACGCTGGCAGACAGCGCCGCTTTCGCTTCAATTTCCACTCCGCGAGAACGAATTTCACCGCCTTCAACTGACCAGAACGATCCGTTCGGATCGGCCATCAGATTGTTGGTTTTAGTCAACTGATAGACAGCACCGGTGATCACGATTGGACGATCGTTCGGCACGTACTTCACGCCAGCTTCGTACTGCTTACCTTTGGACGGCGCAAAGATATTACCGCTTGCACCCGTCTGAGAAGCCGGTTCAAACGACTCGCTGTAGCTGAAATACGGGGTTACGCCGTTGTCGAACAGGTAGTTAACACCGCCACGCCAGGTGAATTGCTTATCATCGCGGGAATCCGTTACACCAGAAACACGGTTCAGAGAGTCCTGTTTAGCCCAGTCGTAACGACCGCCCAGAGTAACCAGCACCTTATCCCATTGCGCCTGATCCTGAACATACAAGCCAGTCTGCTTCTGTTTGTTCAGCACTTTGTAAGGACCTGAAGGGCCTGGGTGTGAGCCAAAATCGAAGTCGCTACGGTCGAGGTTATAGATATCGGACGGCGCAACAGAGCCCGCATAGCCAAACCAGGAGTTGATATCGTTCCGCATACGCATAAAGTCAACGCCGGTCAGCAGCGTGTGATCTACGTCGGCAGTAGCGAACTTGCTTTGCAGCTGAGTATCGACGGAGAAGTTCTGCAATTTCTCATTATCGATAACATACTGACGCGTCAGCGTATGATCCCAGTCGGCCTGAGGAACGCTGGCACAAGGGCTGTTAGCCGGATCCTTGGTATAGAGCGGATCGGAGCACATACCGTAGCCATACACGCTGTTCTGCGAGACTTTATTTTGCGCGTAACGCAGGTTCTGACGCACGGTAAAGGTGTCGTTAAATTCGTGATCGAAGCTGTAGCCCACCATCTTCTCGTTACGAGAATAGGTATTGTTGTTCGCCCCTTCGTTGAAATCGGTAGGCAGACGCTTGCCATTCGGCAACTCAGTCACCGTCCCTTCTTTCGGCAACCAGCCGTAATAACCGGTTTCCGGCTCGTTCTGGAAGTAGGAGAGGAAGGTGAAGTTTGTCTTATCGTCCGGACGCCATGAGAAAGATGGCGCAATGGCATAGCGTTGTTCTTCTGCGCCCTGCTGCTGCGCATTCGCGGAACGCGCCAGGCCAGTTAAGCGGTAAGAGTATACACCGTCATCATCCAGCGCATCGCTGAAATCAAAACCTGTCTGGAACAGGCTGTCAGTGCCCATCTTGAACTGAATTTCTTTTAACGGCTCTGTGGTCGGGCGTTTGCTGACCATATTCAACAACCCACCCGGGTTGCTCTTTCCGTACAGAACGGAAACCGGACCGCGCATCACTTCGGCACGCTCCAGCATATAAGGGTCTATGACCGCATCGTTGTAGAAGTTGCCCTGCATCTTCAGGCCATTCAGATAGTTATTCTGACTTTGGCCGTCGGCGGCAAATCCGCGAATAATCAAGTAGTCATAGGTATTGGACGCACCACGCGTACCCACGGCAACGCCCGGGGTGTAGCTAAGCGCCTCTTTGACCGATCTTGGCTGATGCAACGCCATCTCTTCGGCGGTGACCACAGAAATAGACTGAGGAACTTTTTGAATTGGAGTGTCGGTTTTGGTCGCCGTAGCAGACTGTCGTGCGGCGATGGTTGCCGCAGGCCCCCATGCGCTTTCCTGCGGAGCAGGAGCTGCAGTTACGGTGATGGTTTCTTCTTTCGGGTCAACCGCCGCCTGTGCATAGACAGACATGCCGCTAACCGCTGTGGCTACCACTACTGCGATTTTACGCAGTGATGAACTTGGCTGAGCAGTTTTAAGACGCGCCATTGGTATTTCTCTGATGAAAGTGAATGATAACGTAAACGAGAATTATTATTATAACGGCAGCATAATATTCGAAACTCTGGCGAGATAGCAAGCAATACGCGCCCCTACTAAAACTGAGGGGTTAAGAAATAACCAGATGAAAAGAAAGGGTTAATAAATTAGGCTGGAATGTTAGAGCGCTGACAACCCGCCGCAGCGGGTCGCAAGGCGTTAGCGGTAAAAGACCTCAAAAGTCGCGACGGCGTCCACTTTCCCGGCTTTGACATTGCCGGTTTTGGCATAGCGTGCCTTCAGCGGAATTTCTGCCACTTCGTTAGCGCTGGTGCTGCTCACAGCGGTATAGGTTTGATCAAAACTCAGCACATTATTGTTCGTGTCCAGAATCTGGATACCGACACCGCTGGCAGAGCTGTCTCCACTGGCGATAGCCAAAATATTGCCATCCGTAACACCTGTCGAACCAGCACTGTTGAACTTATAATCGATTTGGGTACCTGCCCGACAATCAGAAATCTCGATTTTGAAACTGTTATCGGTGAGTACTTCTGAAAATTGACTGTCAAAGTTATCGACATTAATCGTCTTCAGCGGCACGTAGATATTTTTATCCTCCAGGTTACAGGTATTAGTCTGGATATGAATGCTGGTGGGAGATACCAATATCTGAGCTATCACATCATTACCCCACTTCTCTTGCGCTGTCAGCCGGGAGGTATCAAGATAACCATCCTCGACGTCGCCCGTCACAACCAACTGCATTGACGCATGGTACTTTGTATGAATACTGTTCCATCCGCTTGCTCCATAGCTATAAAAATGCATGGGTGTGACGATATCCTCAGAGGTAAAGGTAGGTGTTCGTTCTTCCGCTTCAGCCATGCGGATACCTATACCTGGAACGCTAGTCTGATAAACGCCTTCCAGCACTCCATTGCGGGCATCGGCATCCGTTAACACTGCGTAACCTTTGTATTTGTTGCCAGTATCCTGGCAATCCATATCGATTTGGCCGCTCTCAATGCTTCCCTCATAAATAACCGTACCAACTGATACGTCAGGCTCCACAGTGATGCTTGCCGGTAGCTGAAAGGTCATTGCGCCATTTTCCGGGTAATTTCCGGTACATGTGGCGGCATAAACAGGTGCCGCAGATCCAGCTAAAATCAATATGATCAACATAGCCCTGAAAATGTTTATGTTCCTTTTACTCATATCTGACAATTTCCGTATTCATAAGCCATCTTCCATTATTGGCAATTAACCGTAGCTGAGAGAATTCCCGTACCCATGTTCTCAGGCACGCTTACGCTACCCGTACATTTCGTCTGTGCGGTATTTCCCCATTGCACCTCAATGCGCTGTGTTCCTTTTAGCCCAGTGACATACACTTCACCGTCGTCACCCACGATCGATGTCGTACCGTCCATACTTAACAGAGCACCAAAAGGAACCACGCTCTGATCATGTTTTAAGGTAAGTAATGCACGCTTACCTGAACGCGCCGTGAAGTCAGCCTTCAGGACGGCCCCTTTTGTCGGAACCACATCCAGAGAAGCATCCTGAATATCAATATCATCACGTCCCTGAGTATTCACAGTAATAGTATTACGGCGATAATTGGTTAAAGTTGGCACAATGGCATTGCCCCAATAATCGGTGTAAACCCCCCGGGAATTTTGTATTTTTACATTATCGCCATCGGTAATGTGCACAATGGCAAAAGCATCCTGAATGGATTGTCCAAGCGTTATTCCCTGCGAATGCGCAACAACGGAACCCTGGGCGCCAT
This sequence comes from Citrobacter sp. ABFQG, assembly GCF_004322975.1. Taxonomy (NCBI): domain Bacteria; kingdom Pseudomonadati; phylum Pseudomonadota; class Gammaproteobacteria; order Enterobacterales; family Enterobacteriaceae; genus Citrobacter; species Citrobacter sp. ABFQG. Next base: position 1,603,213 of record NZ_CP036435.1, on the reverse strand, counting down.
AGCCCCACTGTTTACTGTCTTTTTGATAACTGTAATTGGCGCTGAACTCGCCAACCGATGTCCGATACCGGGAAGAGAGATAGGCACCATAACCGACATCGTTATCGGTGTAGGTTTGCTGAAGGTTATAATTTAAATTGTTATCTTCCAGTAGCGTTCCACTGACGCCAACCTGATGTGCACTATTACCATTTTTTGAACTTGTCAGAGTATATGTTCCCCAGGCATTCGCCAGCCAACGCGAAAGAGGGACATTCATTGAGATAGAAAACTGCTGATCGTTAGTGGTTGATGGCGTTTTTGTCATGCTGTAATTCAGCGACCAGTTAACGCCCTGCCAACTGCTGCTGTAACCGAGACTCACGCTTCGTTCATGGCCTTCCATTCCCCAGTAATCTTGCTGATAAGCGTTGGCGTATACAGATCCCCAGCTCTGTAACGACTGAGAAAGATTAAGTTGCAGGCGGCTGCGACGGTTATAGCTATCGCGATAGCTATAGATGCTGTCATCGTCGTAGCTGTTATTACGCTGATCGAGAGCCTCCTGAAAGGTATAAAACCCGGAGGTGGAATAACGATAGCTGGCCAGCGTGACCGTGGTATTGGTTAACGGAAAATCTTTTGCGTACTGCGCGCGCCACGACTGGCCATTCGCATCCGCGCGTTCGTCGTCAAACGCGGTTCTCGCCGCCGTCAGATCCATCGACAGCGAACCAAAATCGCGTAAATCAGCTCCGATGCCGACCAGTCCGGCGCGATACATCGACGCGCCCTGCAGACCGCCGTAAGCGGTAATTCCGAAAGGTAAGCCATAAATTGCCGTAGCCTGGCTGAATTCCGGCTCCTCACCGTTATCAACATCGCGATATTTCCCGGCTGCCAGGCTGTACTTCAGCGCGCCTTCACGTTGCATAATCGGCACCGAGGAGCTGGCCTGAATAAAGCTGCGCTCTGTACCGTCGGCCTCCGTCACGGTGACTTCCAGATCCGCTCCTGCCGTCACCTGCGTTAAATCACGAATTTCAAACGGGCCAGGCGAGACGTTGGTCTGGTAGATGGTGTAACCGTTTTGCTTAATGGTGACTTTGGCATCGCTATTAGCAATCCCACGAACGACCGGGGCAAAGCCCTGTAATCCACTGGGCTGCATACTGGTATCTGTCTCCAGCTTAACGCCCGTCATCTGCACGCTATCGAACAGTTCGCCGTTAGTGTAGGTTTGCCCTATCTGAAGCTGGCTACGCAATGCTTTGACATCGCGTCCAAGCGTCGTATTAATAGATTGCCAACCATTATCACTCCCCCAATTGCTGGTGTTACGCAAACGCCAGGGGCCGATATTCATCCCTGAATTCAAACTTGCCCAGTTCGAAGCATTATTTTGACCTCCGGATTGTTGGTGCGATCCCGAAATATAGTAACTGGTCCACAGAGCCGGAATGCCGTCATCCCAGAAAGTGGGATTGCTTTCGCCCGAAATTTTGCGGTCGCGGTAGATCTGCGGAATACGTAATTGCAGCACCTGTGTTTCCGGATTGAAGTCATAGCGTCCATCCGCGATATATTCGCTAATATCACCCAGCAACGTATCTTCGTTAACATTATTTAATGCCGGAACCGTATCAACTTTAACGCCCAGTTCGCGCAGCTCCGCTTTGGTAAATTGCGGAATCAGTTTGCTGTTATCTTTTGAAAGGAGGTAATTTAAATTTCGTTTATCAATGCGATCCTGATCCCAAACAATCGACGTTAAATAACGTCCGGGGGATAAACCATTATGCTGTAAAAAAGCTTCAAGCGCCCCGGTATTCTCAAGTGGGGTTCCCGTTTCAAGTACACTGAGATTGAAATAATCATCAGCACAAACGGAACCACTCGCAGTCAATATAGCGAATGTCAGCGTATTGAGAGCAAAAAGCCGGGCAGTACGATGTGAAGGCATAAATGTCACCCCATAACTCATCGATAGCTGATTTACAGCGACTGTTTACGCTGTTCGGTTTCTGAGCCAAAATCATTAATTGCGGTCCAGACAACGTTGCCTTTTACTGCCGATGGCAGCGGAAAACGCTGCTCACCAAATGGAGCGACCATCATCGTTAATGCCGTCGGAGAGGACTGGTTTGTAGCCGGTTTAATCGCTTTTCCCGCCACAGAGATCTGTCCGAAGGTGACATAGAAGGGTGTGGGGTTTTTCACCACCAGTTGATTTTGATGGCGGCTAAATTGCAACGATTGCCAGGCCATTTTTGCCTCGTCTTCTGTCAATGAGGCCGGGCGATAAAACAGTTTTAATTTAGTTTTAATGGCAAATTGTAACGTGTTCTTGTCATGCAATTCTTCTGGGATCGCTGCAACAGATTTGATGTTCGCCATAAATAATGACTCACGATCCTGAGGCAGCGCCGATTTATTTCCGGTATAAACCACGTGTAGCAGCGTCTGGCGGTTTTCGTCCAATTTGTAAATTGGCGGTGTCATAATAAATGGCGCTTTGCTGTCATCAATATTACTGACCCAGCTCTGCACCAGATAACGTTTATCATTATCTTTATTTTTTAAAGCAATCTGTACTTCAGATTGGTTAGCCGGATATATAATTCGTGTGCCACCCACTACTACGCCAGCTTGAACCGAATTTAATCCCGAGGTTAATATAAGTATTAATGCTGTGATAAGTCGTTTCATCTTTCCATTCCATTGAAATACTGGCCCTGCCTGGGCCAGGTTTATGATGATTAACGATAAAGCAGAGTATAGGTCGCTTGTGCGGTATAATCACCGGTAGTTGGTAAAGTGCTACCAACCTGGATAACCTCAGCTTTATAATTAAAAACCACGCTCTCGCCGTTAGTCTTATTCAGTGCCGCTTCAGGATCTGAGCCATCAAATTTCACGTAGTTGCTGCTCCCTTCTGGAAGCATACGTACCCCGAGGTTCTGCGCAGTCCCTGTCGCCTGCAAGACTTCATCGTCGTATCCGGCAATACGCGTCCCATCAAATTTGATATTGAGGTTGGCAACCGCAGCATCACATTCTGTCAGCGTAATCGCAAAAGATTGCGTGTCGCCGACTTTTTTATCTTCGCCAAACGCAGTTTGTGAAAGGTTGTTAAACGTCACAGTACCGTTTGTCGCTGTACCGTTTACATCCACTTTGCAACTATCGGGAAGAATTTTCCCATTAAACGTTACCGTCCCGGTATCAACGGCAAAAGCAGATGTTGCTACAGTTGCCATTGCACCACTGACAAGCAACGAGATGATAATTTTTTTGCACATAACGTATTCCTTACATATGTTCACAAAAATCAATGAAGAGAAAAGTTAACACAGAGGGGAAATAGACAATGGCTGGAGATGTGCTGGAATATAAAATCAACAACATCATAGATATAATATATCTTTATCAACTCATTCAGTTTAAAACATTCCCTTGTGTCATCTATTCTACGTACCATAATGAATAAAAGCTAATCAACGCATTCACCAAAATTAAAGAAACAACACACAACATCTTGTTTTAGCAGAACAATTTATGAAAACAATATTTTCTTAATGGTGATTTAAGCCAGCATGAACATATTCATAAAAACAATATTACTCACATATAAATACGGGCAGACAATAAAAAAATGCAGAAAAAATAGAATAAAATCAACCAACCGATGATATATACAAAAAAATAATATATTGAATTTATGATTAAACAGAAAATATAGGCAGGAAACACCATCACTGTTCACCCTATCCTGAGCTTGCTATACAGACCGAAATGCGAATACCACAAGAGGGAGAATTCCCCCACATCAGCAGGCACCGATGCGGGGGAGGACAGCTAAAAAATCAGTTACCGCCAAACATATCTTTTATCCAACCAGCCACGCCATCGCTGTCTTTCTTCTCTTGCTGCGGCGGTTGCTGCTGTTGAGGCTGCTGCTGCGGCTGTTGAGAAGATTGATCGAACGGATTCCCCGACTGCTGCAGCATTTCACCCTGCTGACACAGCGAATCAGGATCGGTGGTCCATACCGGAAGCGTGCGCATCCCGCCGCTACAAACGAAGTTACCGTCGTAGTCTACGCCCATATCCACCACATCCTCCGGTGGCGTCAGCACCAGCGGTGTTGGCGTCTGGTTAGCCAGATAACGCTGATAAATAGACATCGCGCCGCTGGCACCGTACAGCTTGGTTGGCTGGTTGTTATCGCGGCCCACCCAGGTGATGGTCACCTGGCTGCCGTCGATCCCGGCAAACCAGGTATCCACGTTGTTGTTGGTGGTCCCGGTTTTCCCTGCCAGATGCAAGCCAGGATATTTCGCGCCAAGCTGACGACCCGTACCACGCTGAACCACCTGCTGCATGGTCCACAGCGTCATATACGCCGCCTGCGCCGGAACGGCACGCTCAGCCTGCGGGAAGCTCTGGTACAGCACGGTACCATCTTCGGCAATCACCGAACGCAGCGCCGACAACGGCGCACGGTTCCCGCCGCTGGCGATAGTCTGGAACGCCTGCGCTACTTCGATTGGCGTCAGGTTCAACGCCCCCAGCAGCATGGCCGGAACCGGGTTAAGCTGATCTTTCGGCGCGCCCAGTTTCAACCAGGTATCGGTCACGGCAGGCAAGCCCAGCGCCATCCCCAGATTTACCGTCGGTACGTTCATGGAGCGGGTTAACGCATCCACCAGCATCACTCTTCCGCTTTCGCTATAGCGACGGTCATCGTTCTGCGGTGACCACACCTGGCCGTTCGGCTGGCGCAGCGCAATCGGCGCATCAGCAATCCAGGTATTCAGGCGGTAAAGCTTCGGCTGGCTGAGCGCAGTCAGATAGGTCGCCGGCTTCGCCAGAGAACCAATCGAACGACGCGCCTGCATCGCACGGTTATAGCCCGCGAACTGCGGCTCTGCCCCGCCAACCATGGCGCGAACTTCGCCACTGAATCGGTCAACCACCACAATCGCGGTTTCCAGATCGCTCAGCTTACGCTGTTTCTTCAGCACCGGAATGCCTTCCACCGCCGCTTTTTCCGCAGCGTCCTGCGCCACGGAATCAAAGGTGGTGAAAATTTTCACGCCGGAGAGATCTTTAACTTTATCGCCCAGCTTCGCCTGAAGCTCCTGACGCACCATCTGCATAAAGGCTGGCTGTGGCGAGATCACTCCACCACGCGGCTGTACGCCTAACGGACGCGCGCTCAGCATGTCATACAGATCCTGATCGATGATCTGCTGCTGTTGCAGCAAACGCAGCACGAGGTTACGACGCTCCAGCGCCAGCTTCGGATTACGCCATGGGTTATAGATTGACGCCCCTTTAACCATCCCCACCAGCAACGCCTGCTGGTCGAGACTCAGTTCTTCCACCGGACGACCGAAATAATAGAGGCTCGCCAGCGGGAAGCCGCGAATTTCATTATCGCCGCTTTGACCGAGATAGACTTCGTTCATGTACAGTTCAAGAATGCGATCTTTGCTGTAACGCGCATCCATCAGCAGCGCCATGTAGGCTTCGTTGGCCTTACGCCAGTAAGAACGTTCGCTAGACAGGAACAAGTTCTTCACCAGTTGCTGAGTCAGCGTACTCGCCCCCTGCACCGTGCGACCGGCCGTCAGGTTGGCCAGCACCGCACGACCAATCGAGTAGATGCTGACGCCATCATGCTCATAGAAGTGACGGTCTTCGGTTGCCAGCAGCGTATCTACCAGCAGATCCGGGAATCCACTGCGCGGGACAAACAGGCGCTGCTCGCCGTTAGGTGAAGAGAGCATGGTAATCAGGCGTGGATCGAGACGGAAGAAACCGAACTGGCGGTTGTTATCCATATTCTCGATAGTGTCCAGATGATCGCCATCAAAGGTCAGACGTGCGCGCACCTGCCCTTCTTTACTGTCCGGGAAGTCAAACGGACGACGAATCATCTCAATGCTCTTCGCCTGTACGGTGAATTCGCCCGGACGCGTCATCTTCGAGACCTGACGATACTGCGTGGCCTCCAGCAGCTTCACCATCTCGTTCTTGCCGATGGGCATTTCTGGCTCGAGGTTAACCATGCGGCCATATACTGCCGCCGGAAGCTGCCAGACTTTACCGTCGATACGGCTACGGATTTTTTGGTCCAGATAGACGCCGTAAATAGCGATCAGCACCAAAAAAACAATCGACAGTTTTACCAGCAGCCAGAACCAGCCGCGTTTACCACGAGGCTTACGCCCTTTGCCTTTACCCTTACGCGGCATCGGTTCTTCATCCTCATAGTCATCATCATCATAATCGTCGTCATACTCTTCATCTCTGAGTTGACGACGGCTCACCTTTTGTTTCACTGGACGTGAGGGTTTCCCTTTACGTCCAATTGGCTCGCGGTCATTCCCCGCCATGCTTTTTCTCCGCAACATTCAGGCGCAAAGGCCCGATTCTCTGTTCTTCCGTCCTGCGACAGAAGAAGAAATCTCTCAATTTTCAGCTGTATTCATGCCGGATGGCGGCGTAAAACGCCTTATCCGGCCTACGTTCGCCCTGATAAGCGCAGCGCCATCAGGCAACCACGCATACAGCTATGAATACTTTTTGGTGCGCCGCGTTGGCGCGGTATTCGCCGGATCGTCCGGCCAGACATGTTTGGGATAACGCCCTTTCATCTCTTTTTGCACCTCGCGGTACGATCCCTGCCAGAACGCGCTTAGATCGCTCGTCACCTGTAGCGGTCTTTGGGCCGGAGACAACAGCTCCAGTACCAGCGGCACGCGTCCCTGGGCGATAGTCGGGGTGTTTGCTTCACCAAACATTTCCTGCATCCGAACGGCCAACACAGGAGGATTATCCTCATGATAGCGAATGGCAATCCGACTTCCCGTTGGCACAGTGTAATGCGCTGGCAGTTCACTATCCAGACGTTGCAGCATTGACCAGTCCAGCAAACCGCGCAATGCCTGACCCACATTGAGTGCTTTTAACGCGCGTAAAGAGTGCACACCGCTCATGTGCGGCAGCAGCCAGAGCTCCAGCGTATTCAGCAGAGAATCCTCATCTACCGCAGGCCAGTCGTACTCCGGTAACCAGTTTGCCGCACATTGCAAACGCAGCCGAAACTGCTCGGCCTCCGGCGTCCAGTTGAGCACACTTAGCCCTTTATCGCGAATACCATTCAGCATCGCCTGGTGTAGTTCCTCTTCCGAGGGCTTGGCCAGCGGCTGTACTTTTACCGTCAACTGGCCGATACGCGACCGACGCAGTGCCTTTAATGTTCCCTGGGCTTCATCCCATTCGATGGTGTCGGACTGTTGCAGCAGTTCAGGACACGTCTGCATCAACGCTTCAATATCCAGCGGCAACGCTAACAAAATACGCGCATCTGGCGATGCGCTACCCTGCAGTAACAGCGGCGCTATCAGCCACTCATGGCGCCCCAGGGCGTCATCGGCATCCAGCATCGCGCCCATGCCGTTGGCCAGTTGATAGCGCCCTTCTTGTCCACGTCGACGGGCGATCCGATCGGCAAACGCTTGCGCCAGCAACAAAGGGAGCAACGCGATGTCGGGCTGCCCGCTGCGTACGTTAAGCCGTTTCAATAATTGTTGACTGCGCTGCTGCCAGGCGGGCTGATTTCGTGAAAACGCCACAGCTAAATCGGTGCTGCCCCCGCGCGGCGGCTCTTCCAGAATTGCGGCCAGTTTTGCGGCCGATGCCGCTTCATCGTCATTTTTGGTGCTAACCAGCATAGCCGCTAAACGGGGATCATTACCCAAAGCCGCCATTTTCTGCCCACGGGCACTGAGCCTGTCGCCCTCAAGCGCGCCCAGCATCTGCAACAGCCGTTTTGCCGCCTGCAGGTTAATAGCGGGCGGCGTATCCAGCCAGTTCAGTTGCTCAGGATCGGTACATCCCCATTGCAGCAGCTCCATCAGTAGTCCGGACAGATCGCTCTGTAATATCTCAGGCTCTCCCTGCGCCGCCGCTCTTTCCGCCTGCTCTTTGGCAAGCAAATGTAGGCAGATACCTGGCTCCAGACGACCAGCTCGCCCGGCTCGCTGTGTCATCGATGCCTGGCTAATGCGCTGGGTAATCAACCGCGTTAAACCGGTACGCGCGTCATAGCGCGCCACGCGCTCCTGGGCGCAATCCACCACCAACCGGATGCCTTCAATCGTTAAGCTGGTTTCGGCAATATTGGTCGCCAGCACCACTTTGCGCTTACCTTGCGGCGCGGGCAAAATCGCCTGACGCTGCTCAGCCAGCGTCAACGCGCCGTACAATGGACATAACACAACATCGCCGCCCACACGCGTTGCCAGTTGTTCCTGCACGCGCAGGATTTCCCCAACGCCCGGTAAAAACAGCAGCAGCGACCCGCTTTCATGGCGCAGTAGCTCCGCCGTCGCTATCGCCACCGCTTCGTCAAAACGCAGATGTGCCGCCAGCGGCTGATACCGTCGCTCGACCGGGAATGTGCGGCCTTCAGAGATAATCATGGGCGCATCGGGCAATAACTGCTGCAAGCGCCCGTTATCGAGCGTTGCGGACATGATCAATAGTTTCAGATCGTCACGAAGACCTTGCTGTACATCCAGCAACAGCGCCAGCGCCAGGTCGGCCTGCAGGCTCCGTTCGTGAAATTCATCGAGGATCACTAACCCGACGCCAGTGAGTTCGGGATCGCGCTGGATCATGCGCGTCAGGACGCCTTCCGTCACAACTTCCAGCCGGGTCTGCGACCCCACGCAGCTTTGCGCGCGCATGCGATAACCCACGGTCTCACCGGGCTTTTCGTTCAGCAACTCCGCCAGCCGCTGCGCCACGTTGCGTGCTGCCAGACGGCGCGGCTCCAGCAAAATAATCCGCCCCTTGATGCCACCATGTTCAAGCAGTCGCAACGGCAGCCAGGTCGATTTCCCGGCACCGGTCGGCGCGGTCAGCAGCACCTGCGGCGAGGCATCAAGGGCGGTAAGCAGTTCAGGCACTACGGCGGCAACGGGCAACGACGTCACAAATAGCTCCAGAGGGTTAACATTCTTCGCGCTGCATTGTAGCATCGCGTTAATTCATAACCGAGTATCCATCATGTCTGAGCCAAAAAGGCTGTTCTTTGCGATTGAATTGCCTGGCGCAATCCGTGAGCCAATTGTTCACTGGCGTGCGGAGCAGTTCCCCGCAGAAGCCGGGCGTCCCGTTGCGGCAGAAAACCTGCATCTGACGCTGGCCTTTTTAGGTGATGTCAGCGCAGAGAAGCAACAGGCGTTGTCGCAACTAGCCGGACGCATTCGCCAGCCAGGTTTTACGCTCAAACTGGATGATGCCGGGCAATGGCTGCGCTCGCGGGTCGTGTGGCTGGGGATGCGTCAGCCGCCGCGCGGACTGTTACAACTGGCGAATATGCTGCGGGCGCAGGCCGCGCGCAGCGGGTGTTATCAAAGCCCGCAGCCGTTTCACCCACATATCACGCTGCTGCGCGATGCCGGACACGCGGTTCCCATCCCCCCACCGGGCTTTGGCTGGTCATTTCCGGTCACGGAGTTCGCACTTTACTCCTCTTCATTCGCACGAGGACGCACGCGTTATACGCAGCTGCAACGCTGGACGCTGACTGAATAATTAAAGGGACTATTTATGCAATTTTCTCCACCTTTACAACCTGCAACGCTCATCCAGCGCTACAAGCGTTTTTTAGCGGATGTGATCACACCGGATGGCTCAACGTTAACGTTACACTGCCCAAATACTGGCGCGATGACCGGATGTGCCACCCCGGGTGACACCGTCTGGTATTCGACATCAGAAAATACTAAACGGAAATATCCACATACCTGGGAATTAACGCAAACCCAATCCGGGGCATTTATTTGTGTTAACACGCTGTGGGCCAATAGATTAACGAAAGAGGCGATTCAGCAGTCGCTAATTTCAGAAGTTTCAGGCTACAGCGTCTTGAAAAGTGAAGTAAAATACGGCGCCGAAGGGAGCCGTATCGACTTTTTGTTACAGGCAGATTCCCGACCTGACTGCTATATTGAAGTGAAATCAGTCACGTTGGCGGAAAAAGAGCAGGGTTATTTTCCCGATGCCATCACTGAACGAGGTCAGAAGCATCTTCGGGAATTGATGAGCGTAGCGGCTGAAGGCAAGCGGGCAGTGATATTTTTCGCCGTGCTGCATTCAGCTATTACACGGTTTTCACCCGCGCACCATATCGATGCAAAATATGCGCAATTATTAGTTGAGGCACAGCTTAAGGGGGTAGAAATTCTGGTTTATAAAGCGGAACTTTCTGCCCATGGCATGACTCTTAAAGAGCCGTTGCCCATTACCTTGTAATGGTGTAAACATTTGGTTAATTAGTATTCTGGACGCGTGGGCAAATACGCTTTTCCTCACAGGGTTGTCAAGTGTTACGTTTAGATAATTGCTATCCGGAAAAGCATCTGCTATTTATAGCGACCTGATTTTTCCCCCGAACATGGGGATCGATAGTGCGTGTTAAGGAGAAGCAACATGCAAGAAGGGCAAAACCGTAAAACATCGTCCCTGAGTATTCTCGCCATCGCTGGGGTGGAGCCGTACCAGGAGAAACCGGGCGAAGAGTATATGAACGAAGCCCAGCTGTCGCACTTCAGGCGTATTCTTGAGGCATGGCGTAATCAACTTAGGGATGAAGTTGATCGCACCGTATCTCATATGCAAGACGAAGCGGCTAACTTCCCTGATCCGGTGGACCGCGCCGCGCAGGAAGAAGAATTCAGCCTTGAGCTGCGTAACCGTGACCGTGAGCGCAAACTGATCAAAAAGATCGAGAAGACGCTGAAGAAGGTAGAAGACGAAGATTTCGGCTACTGCGAATCGTGCGGCGTAGAAATTGGTATTCGCCGTCTGGAAGCGCGTCCGACAGCCGATCTGTGTATCGACTGCAAAACGCTGGCAGAAATCCGCGAAAAACAGATGGCAGGTTAATTCCGGTCATTTTTACCACGTTTACTACAGGCGGGAGTTTCTCCCGCCTTATTATTTGTCAGTCCGTAAAATGAGCGATTCACACTATATTGGCCGCTTCGCCCCTTCCCCCTCCGGCGAACTGCACTTCGGTTCACTGATTGCCGCCCTCGGCAGTTACCTGCAGGCTCGTGCCCGGCGCGGAATCTGGCGAGTACGCATTGAAGATATTGATCCCCCTCGTGAAGTTCCCGGTGCCGCAGATACGATCCTGCGTCAGCTGGAACATTACGGCCTGCACTGGGATGGCGATATTTTATGGCAATCCCAACGCCATGAAGCCTACCGCGAGGCGCTTACCTGGCTGCATCAGCAGGATCTGAGCTATTACTGCACCTGCACGCGAGCGCGTATTCAAAGCGTCGGCGGTATTTACGACGGTCACTGCCGTGAGTTACGCCTCGGGCCAGAACAGGCGGCCGTCCGTATTAAACAACGCCATCCCGTGATGCAGTTTACTGACCGGCTACGCGGTGTGATTCAGGCTGACCCGCAACTTGCTGGTGAAGATTTTATCATCCACCGCCGCGACGGGCTGTTTGCCTATAACCTCGCCGTGGTAGTTGATGACCACTTTCAGGGCGTAACGGAGATTGTTCGCGGCGCCGATCTCATCGAACCCACGGTGCGGCAAATCTCTTTGTATCAGCAGTTTGGCTGGCAAGCGCCTGACTATATTCATCTTCCGCTGGCGCTCAACGAACAAGGCGCTAAACTTTCAAAACAAAATCATGCACCTGCGCTACCACAAGGCGATCCGCGCCCGGTGATTATTGCCGCGCTACGCTTTCTCGGCCAGCGTGCCGATATCCCGTGGCAGGAGATGCGTGTGGACCAGATCCTGGCGTTTGCCGTTGAGAACTGGCGTCTGACAACAGTGCCTGAATCAGTGATCTTAAATCCGGCATTCTCAAATGCGCCACGCTGAGCTATGATTAGCCGCTATTTTTACACAGCAACACTTGTTCTGATTGAAGTTTGACACTACCGAGGTGCACTATTTTTACCCGAGTCGCTAATTTTTGCCGCAAGGTGCTAAGCCGCGAGGAGCGCGAGGCTGAGCTCGCCGTCGCCCGTCCACATATGACGGTAATTCCGCGTGAGCAGCACTCTATCTCCCGCAAAGATATCAGTGAAAATGCCCTGAAGGTAATGTACAGGCTCAATAAGGCCGGATACGAGGCATGGCTGGTTGGCGGTGGTGTACGCGATCTTTTGCTGGGCAAAAAGCCGAAAGATTTTGATGTCACTACTAACGCAACGCCGGATCAGGTGCGTAAACTGTTTCGTAACTGTCGCCTGGTCGGTCGCCGTTTCCGTCTGGCTCATGTCATGTTCGGCCCAGAAATTATCGAAGTGGCGACGTTCCGCGGCCATCATGAAGGCAGCGAAGCCGATCGTACCACGTCGCAACGCGGGCAAAACGGTATGTTGCTGCGCGACAACATCTTCGGCTCCATTGAAGAAGATGCCCAACGTCGCGATTTCACGATAAACAGCCTGTATTACAGCGTGGCCGATTTCACCGTGCGTGATTACGTCGGCGGTATGCAGGACCTCGAAGAGGGCATCATTCGCCTGATCGGTAATCCGGAAACGCGCTATCGCGAAGATCCCGTGCGTATGCTGCGCGCCGTGCGCTTTGCCGCCAAGCTCGACATGCGTATCAGCCCGGAAACCGCAGAGCCGATCCCGCGTCTGGCAACGCTGCTGAACGACATTCCTCCCGCACGCCTGTTTGAAGAAGCACTTAAGCTGTTACAGGCGGGCTATGGGTATGAAACCTATAAAAAACTGCGTGAGTACAGCCTGTTCCAGCCGCTGTTCCCAACCATTACACGCTACTTCACCGAAGACGGTGACAGCCCGATGGAACGCATTATCGCTCAGGTGCTGAAGAATACCGATAACCGCATTAACAATGATATGCGCGTTAACCCGGCGTTCTTGTTCGCCGCGATGTTCTGGTATCCGTTACTGGAAGCCGCGCAGAAAATTGCGCAAGAAAGCGGTTTGGCTTACTACGACGCTTTCGCGCTGGCAATGAACGACGTGCTGGACGAAGCCTGCCGCTCGCTGGCGATCCCGAAACGTCTGACCTCGCTAACCCGCGATATCTGGCAGTTGCAATTACGTATGTCCCGTCGTCAGGGTAAACGCGCCTGGAAGCTGATGGAACATCCAAAGTTCCGCGCAGCTTACGACCTGTTAGCACTGCGTGCCGAAGTAGAACACAACGCTGAACTGCAGCGACTGGCGAAATGGTGGGGTGAATTCCAGGTTTCCGCGCCGCCGGAACAAAAAGGCATGCTGAACGAACTGGATGAAGAGCCTGACGTACGCCGTCGCCATCGCCGCCCGCGTAAGCGTGCGCCGCGTCGCGAAGGTAGCGCGTGACCGTCGTTTATATCGCCATCGGCAGTAATTTAGCTTCTCCCCTGGAGCAGGTGAATGCTGCCGTGCAAGCGATCGGCGAAATCCCTGACAGCCGTATCGTTGCGGTTTCTTCGTTTTATCGCACCCCCCCGTTGGGTCCACAGGATCAGCCCGACTATCTGAACGCCGCCGTGGCGCTGGATACCGCTCTCGCCCCCGAAGCGTTGCTGGATCATACCCAGCGAATTGAACTGCAACAGGGCCGGGTGCGCAAAGCTGAACGTTGGGGACCGCGAACGCTGGACCTCGATATTATGCTGTTTGGCGATGAAGTGATTAACACCGAACGCCTGACCGTGCCGCACTACGACATGAAAAACCGTGGTTTTATGCTGTGGCCGTTATTTGAAATCGCACCTGAGCTTATTTTTCCGGATGGAATCAGACTGCATCAGCACCTCACCCATCTTGGTACTGCAAAACCTGCACACTGGTAAAGTATCTCCTCCCCTTTAGCGTTTACTGCTTTAGCGCCAAACGATTGCTTAAAACAATTGCCCCCCTGAATGTGACTGTTAGAATGCCGATAAATATGACTTTCATCATCAGGAAATGTTATGAAACCCACTACCATTTCACTGCTGCAGAAATGCAAGCAAGAGAAAAAACGCTTCGCGACAATTACCGCCTACGACTACAGCTTTGCCAAACTATTTGCTGACGAGGGCATTAACGTGATGCTGGTTGGCGACTCGCTGGGCATGACGATCCAGGGGCATGACTCCACTCTGCCTGTCACCGTTGACGATATCGCCTACCACACTCGCGCTGTGCGTCGCGGCGCCCCTAACTGTCTACTGCTTTCCGATCTCCCATTTATGACGTACGCCACCCCGGAACAGGCGTTTGAAAACGCCGCGGTGGTTATGCGTGCGGGCGCCAACATGGTCAAAATTGAAGGCGGCGCGTGGCTGGTTGATACGGTGAAAATGCTCACCGAACGCGCCGTACCGGTTTGCGGCCATCTGGGGTTAACCCCGCAGTCGGTGAACGTGTTTGGCGGCTATAAAATTCAGGGCCGCGGCGATGCCGGACAAGTGCTGCTGGATGACGCGCTGGCCTTAGAAGCCGCTGGCGCTCAGCTGTTGGTGCTGGAGTGCGTGCCGGTTGAGTTGGCGAAGCGCGTCACTGAAGCACTTTCTATTCCGGTTATCGGTATTGGCGCAGGTAACGTCACCGACGGGCAAATTCTCGTCATGCACGATGCGTTTGGCATTACCGGTGGTCATATCCCGAAATTTGCGAAGAATTTCCTCAATGAAGCAGGCGACATGCGCGCCGCAGTGCGGCAGTATATGACTGAAGTGGAGTCCGGCGTTTACCCGGGCGAAGAACACAGCTTCCATTAATTTATCCGCCAGCACGCCATTACGCCGGATGGTGACGCTACGCGCCTTATCCGGCCTACATCTTCACACGTAGGCCTGATAAGCGAAGCGCCATCAGGCATCGTATTTAAGGAGTCTTGTTGTGTTAATTATTGAAACCCTGCCGCTGCTGCGCCAGCATATTCGTCGTCTGCGTCAGGAAGGTAAACGCATCGCACTGGTTCCCACCATGGGAAATCTGCACGACGGCCATATGAAGCTGGTCGATGAGGCAAAAGCCCGGGCTGATGTGGTAATCGCCAGCATTTTCGTCAACCCGATGCAGTTTGACCGACCGGACGATCTGGTGCGTTATCCGCGCACACTGCAGGAAGATTGTGAAAAGCTGAACAAGCGCAAAGTCGATTATGTTTTTGCACCAGCCGTTGAGGAAATCTATCCACAGGGTCTGGAAGGCCAGACTTTTGTTGAGGTTCCCGGTCTCTCCACCATGCTGGAAGGCGCCAGCCGTCCGGGCCATTTCCGCGGCGTTTCCACTATCGTCAGCAAGCTGTTCAACCTTATCCAGCCTGACCTCGCCTGCTTCGGCGAGAAAGATTTCCAGCAGTTGGCGCTGATCCGCAAAATGGTGGCGGATATGGGTTATGACATTGAGATCGTTGGCGTGCCGATTATTCGCGCCAAAGACGGCCTGGCGCTTAGCTCACGTAACGGTTATCTGACCGCAGAACAGCGTAAAATTGCGCCGGGTCTGCACAAAGTGATGAATAGCATCGCAGAAAAACTGATTGCGGGTAATCGTGAGTTGCAGGAGATTATTGCTATTGCCGAGCAGGAGCTGAATGAAAAAGGCTTCCGCGCCGACGATATTCAGATTCGTGATGCCGACACGCTGCTGGAGCTGACGGAAACCAGCAAACGCGCGGTGATTCTGGCTGCCGCCTGGCTGGGTCAGGCGCGTCTGATCGATAATCAAAGCGTTACATTAGCCCAGTAGACAGGGGTTAAAAATCGGGCAATACTGCCTGAGAATTTCTCAAAGCAGGCCAGTTTCGTCTGCTTAGCCAAGGTAAACGACAGGGTATAGAAGTTATGATTCGCACCATGCTGCAAGGCAAGCTCCACCGCGTAAAAGTCACGCAGGCGGACCTGCATTACGAAGGCTCCTGCGCCATCGACCAGGATTTCCTCGATGCCTCAGGTATTCTGGAAAACGAAGCTATTGATATCTGGAACGTAACCAACGGTAAACGTTTCTCAACCTATGCAATTGCGGCTGAACGCGGCTCCAGAATCATCTCGGTGAACGGAGCAGCAGCGCATTGCGCTGATGTTGGCGATATTGTAATTATCGCCAGCTTCGTCACCATGTCTGACGAAGAAGCCCGCACCTGGCGTCCGAAAGTGGCCTATTTTGAAGGCGACAACGAGATGAAGCGCACCGCGAAAGCTATTCCGGTACAGGTTGCCTGACAGTACTTACCCCTGCGGCTGATTGACTATCAGCCGCGACATCGTCTCCAGCGAATCCGTCCTTAAAATATAAAGCCTTTTCAATAAGAACTGATTATCTCCCGGCTTAACCTTCCCTCTCACCGTGGTGACCGCCATGTGGAATCCCGCGTCGCCTGCTGCTTTTACCGCCGTGGCGTTATAACCCCCAAACGGATACGAAAGATACAGAACGTGAGGATTAAACTGGGACAATGCCCGGCGCGAACGGGCGAAATCGAACAGAATATTATGATAGCTGCGACTCAGTAGGATCGGCCGGCGATTCGCATCAACCCGATGCAAAAAATGGGTATGCGACTGGAAGTCGAACACGTCCCGGATCTCGTTCAGTTCAGAGAGACTCATAAACTGCAGCGATTTCGGATCCCACTTCTGCGGGTGGCGCTTGATGCGTGAGGAGATGATAAACGCCGTGGCCTTCATGCCGTGCTGCTTCAAAATGGGGTAAGCATAACGGCTCACTGACTTGAGACCATCATCAAAAGTCAGCACCACCGCCCGCGCCGGGAGATTCATTTTATTCTGCACGTAGCCTTCCAGTTGATACATCGTCAACGTGGTGTAGCCGCGATCCTGGAGCCAGGCCATCTGGTTGCTGAAAGCGCGTACGGAGGTTGTAGTGGAGGTATGGCGAAAGCGGGTATTCTCTTCATCGCGCAAAATATGATGATAGGTTAACACCGGGATGCCGTTGTCTTCCTGCGCATCCAGCGCGCTAACATAGGCCAGTCGGCCACCAATGCGAATCTGGTACCAGGTCTGGTTGAGTCGGTCTTTAAGCTTGCTGATAATCGGATAACGCAGATTATCCGCCAGCACGCCAAACGGGGCGCTACCGACATCCGGAGCGTTATAAACCGATGTATCTTTCCAGGTTATCAGACTTTGGTTACTGAGCGGTTTATTGAGATCGCCCAGACCATCATCGACTTTCTGCCGCCCCTGAACGGGCTCCAGGTGTCCCTTATCAATAAACCCGGTGCCAAAACCAAAGGAAAATTCGTAATAGTCTGCCGCAATAGGCTCAACAGCGAGGATCTGCCCGGCGCGAATATTCCCAACCGTCACCATCTTATTGCCAATCTGCGCCCATACGGCGGCGGCTTCGGTGGTTTGCATATAACGAGCAGGCAAAGCCGCAGCGACGCTGCCAGAAAACAGGAGCAATAAAACAAGCAGAACGCGCATAACCATATGAGATAACCGAGGCGAGTAACCTCGGCTATTGTAGCAAAAGCATCATCAATACCAATGATTAATACTCATACAAATCATGCTTCAATACGAAGGGGGGATTTTTTTGTTGTTGATGCCAGAGGCTGGAGACTTCGGGGCCTCCAAGTGCGACGATGCAATCCCGAAACGCAGAACTGCTCAGCGATTCCCGTGACGAAATCATTCGCTCAAGCAATGGATAGCTGATACCTGAAATCACTTCACACTGGGGGTGTTTATGACTCATTAACGACGCGACACGGTAAGGCGCAGCCCCAGCCATATCCGTCAGAAATACCACACCCTCACCTGAATCTGTAGCATGCAGAGCATGGCACATCATGCGGCTTAGCATATTCGAGCTGAGTCCACGCCAAAAACTTACCGCCTGACATTGGGCCAACGGGCCGTACTTTTTCTCCAGACGATGCAGCATATCCTGTGCCTTATCGTCATGACAGGTAATTACCCAACCTAACATTGCCTACCTCCTTAGCAGGCAAGTAGTTTATCAGTGTGATAAATCCATAATGGTGACAAGCATCAAAAGTCTTCCTCTCCCAGGCAAGGAGAGGAAGAAAGAATTAGCTGCGCAGGCCGCGTCCGCGCTGAATCAGGTACCAGCACAGCAAATAAAACGCAGCGATAAACACCACCAGCACACCAAACGTGGTGACCAGCGGAACATCATGAATCCCCAGGAAGCCGTAGCGGAAACCGCTAATCATGTAGACAATCGGGTTCAGATGCGACAGCCCCTGCCAGAACGGTGGCAGCAGCGTTAGCGAATAGAACACGCCACCCAGATAGGTCAGTGGTGTCAGTACGAAGGTTGGGATCAGGCTGATATCGTCAAAGGTTTTAGCAAAGACAGCGTTCAGCAAACCGGCCAGCGAGAACAGTACCGCCGTTAACATCAGCGTAAGCGCCACAAAGACCCAGGAATGCACCTGGAAAGGCACGAAGAACAGTGAAATAGCCGTTACCAGAACGCCTACGCACAAGCCACGTGCCACGCCGCCGCCAACGAAACCAGCGATGATCACGTGCGTTGGTACCGGGGCGACCAGCAGCTCTTCAATATTGCGTTGAAACTTAGCGCTGAAGAATGACGATGCCACGTTCGCGTACGAGTTGGTGATCACCGCCATCATAATCAGCCCTGGCACGATAAACTGCATGTAGCTAAAACCATGCATTTCGCCGATACGCGAGCCGATTAGGTTACCAAAGATAATAAAATAGAGCGTCATGGTGATGACGGGGGGAACCAGAGTCTGAACCCAGATACGCATAAAGCGGTGGATCTCTTTCGCCCAGATGCTTTTCAGCGCCACCCAATAAAGCTGCATCATGCGCGATCTCCTTGTTTTTCATGAACCAGAGAAACAAACAGTTCTTCCAGTCGGTTCGCTTTGTTACGCATACTCAATACCTGAATGCCCTGCGCGCTAAGCTGAGAGAAGACGCTGTTAACCCCCTGTTCACGCAGCACCTCCACTTCCAGCGTGGAAGTGTCTACCAGCCGGTACTGATAACCGTCCAGTTTCGGCAACGGGCTTTTCGGTGCCAGATCGAGAATAAAGGTCTCGGATTTCAACTTAGAGAGCAGGCTCTTCATCGAGGTGTTTTCCACCAGCTCGCCGTGCTGAATAATGCCGATATTGCGACACAGCATTTCTGCTTCTTCGAGGTAGTGAGTGGTCAGAATAATGGTGGTGCCTTTGTCGTTTAAATCCTTTAAAAAGCCCCACATTGAACGACGCAGTTCAATGTCGACACCCGCCGTTGGTTCATCCAGGATGAGTAATTTTGGTTCGTGCATCAGAGCACGAGCAATCATCAGACGGCGTTTCATCCCGCCGGAAAGCATGCGCGCACGCTCGTTACGTTTTTCCCATAAATCGAGCTGCTTTAAATATACTTCGCTGCGTTTGACCGCCTCTTTATGCTCAACGCCGTAGTAACCCGCCTGGTTGACCACGATCTGCTGCACGGTTTCAAACGGGTTAAAGTTAAACTCCTGCGGTACCAGACCAAGCTGGCGTTTCGCGTTAACCGTATCTTTTTCGAGATCGTATCCGAAGACGCTCACCCGCCCGGAGGTTTTGTTCACTAGCGAGCTGATTATTCCAATGGTGGTGGACTTTCCTGCACCATTCGGTCCCAAAAGCGCATAAAAATCACCCGCTTCGACTTGCAAATCTATCCCGCGTAACGCTTGAACGCCACCGGGATAGGTTTTTTTAAGTTGTTGAAGTTCCAGAGCAATGGTCATGGTTTTTTACTTACCTTACGTTCTGACATTTTATATATAGTTTAATTAATGCTGGAGTTACCCTATATTAGCCCATCGAATTTATCTGGCTTCGGGTCGTACAACTCCATGAAAGACATAGATACACTCATCAGCAACAATGCACTATGGTCAAAGATGCTGGTAGAAGAGGATCCCGGATTTTTTGAAACGCTGACGCATGCACAGAATCCGCGTTTTCTATGGATTGGATGTTCCGATAGCCGCGTTCCCGCTGAACGATTAACCGGTCTTGAACCGGGCGAATTATTTGTTCACCGCAATGTTGCCAATCTGGTTATTCACACCGACCTGAACTGTCTCTCAGTCGTTCAGTATGCGGTGGATGTGCTGGAAGTGGAACATATTATTATATGCGGCCACTACGGATGCGGCGGCGTCCAGGCGGCGATTGAAAATAAAGAACAAGGGCTGATTGATAACTGGTTACTGCACATCCGCGATATCTGGTTCAAACACAGCTCACTGCTGGGCGAAATGCCGCAGGAACGTCGCATGGACACCCTATGCGAACTGAATGTCATGGAGCAGGTCTACAACCTCGGCCACTCAACCATTATGCGTTCAGCCTGGAAGCGCGGTCAGAAAGTTACCATTCACGGCTGGGCTTACGGTATTCATGACGGTCTATTGCGCGATCTCGACGTCACCGCCACCAGCCGCGAAACGCTGGAGCAGCGCTATCGCCAGGGGTTGTCTAACCTGAGTCAGAAACACAGCAACCATAAATAATGTGACATTGCCGGGAGGCGGAGACGCCTTACCCGGCCTACAAACCTACGCCGCAGGTCTGATAAGCGAAGCGCCATCAGGCGCTCCCGCTAATTACTCGTCCAGCAGCACCACTTTGCCAACATACGGCAGATGGCGATAACGCTGGGCATAGTCAATGCCGTAACCGACCACAAACTCATCTGGAATAGAGAATCCGATAAACTCGACCGGAACATTCACTTCACGACGAGAAGGTTTGTCCAGCAGCGTGCAGATAGCCAGGGATTTCGGCTCGCGCAGGCTCAGAATTTCACGCACTTTGGACAGCGTATTGCCGGAGTCGATGATGTCTTCGACAATCAGCACGTCTTTGCCACGAATGTCTTCATCCAGGTCTTTCAGGATTTTAACATCACGCGTAGTAGACATTCCGCTGCCATAGCTGGATGCCGTCATGAAATCGACTTCGTGGGAGACATGCACTTCACGGCACAGATCCGCCATAAACATAAATGAGCCACGTAACAGACCAACCAGCACCATATCGCTGCCGCTGTCTTTGTAACGTTCGTTAATCTGGCGCCCCAGTTCAGCAATACGCGCTTTGATCTCCGCTTCCGGGATCATCACTTCAACAGTATGTTTCATAAACCCTATAACTCACTGATTTTTATCAGTTGACACATCATGCAGATCGAAAGAAAGCGCTTACGTTGATACACCGACTGACAGACGGCGACCCGCTCTAACCACAAAACTTGCGACAGCATACAAACAATTCAGTTGATGAAGTATACCAGTAAAGAGAGCGGGTTCCTCTGATAGTTCACAGGAGAACCCGTTTGCGTCGTTTTTTGTATGCTTATTAATCAAAACCAGGTTCGCACGACAGCATGCGGCTAAAACGTTTCCCAATGCGGGTCTTGTGTCGTACTCCCTGCAGAGGTTGCTTGCGGAGCATCCTTAGGCGGTTTCCGATGCTCACTGTTGGAGGTATCGCGAGTGATGCGAAATGCTGCCACGGCCAGGCGTAACTGTTCAGCTTGTTGTTCCAACGAAGCGGCGGCGGCGGCAGACTCTTCTACCAGCGCGGCGTTTTGTTGTGTGACACTGTCCATCTGCGAGACCGCGAGACTCACCTGCTCAATCCCCCGACTCTGTTCCTCTGAGGCTGAGGCGATTTCCCCCATGATGTCCGTCACGCGGGTGACCGCAGCGACAATCTCTTTCATCGTTTTACCCGCGTCCGACACCTGCTGAGATCCCATCCCCACGCTGTGAGTTGAGTTATCAATCAACGCTTTGATCTCTTTGGCTGCCTGAGCGCTACGGCTTGCCAGAGTACGGACTTCACCCGCTACAACAGCAAATCCTCGTCCCTGCTCTCCTGCTCTGGCTGCCTCAACCGCCGCGTTGAGCGCCAGGATATTGGTCTGGAAAGCAATACTGTCGATGACGCTGGTGATCTGCGCAATTTGCTGTGAACTACCGGCAATTTCACTCATCGTGTGCACGACAGTATCAACAACCCGTCCACCACGCGCGGCAGTATCAGACGCATTCTTAGCCAATTGAGTCGCCTGTTTCGCATTGTCCGTATTTTGCTTCACGGTTGCAGTAAGCTGTTCCATGCTGGCGGCAGTCTCTTCAAGTGAAGCAGCCTGCTGTTCGGTACGCGAAGACAGATCGTTGTTACCTGACGAGATTTCCGCTGCACCGCTATGAATCGTTTCTGAGCTGTTACGCACCGACGTGACTGTCGAAATCAGCGACTGTCGCATTTCATCTAACCCCGTCGCCAAACGCCCCATTTCATTACGTCCCTGGACGTCGAGTTGATGGGTCAAATCACCACGGGTAATAATGCGAATATGCTCCATAATCTGCGCCAGGGGTTTAAGCAGCATATGCTGCAACCCACTCCAGATCATGCCCAGAACGATGAGCACAGCGACGACAATTGCCCCTAATGTCCATTGCATGCGGGTAAAGCTGTGCTGATTCTCCGCCGCCGCGTGCTGAAGCAACGCGTTATTTTCGTTACGCCACTGGTCATAACTGGCTTCCATTTCATCTTGCGCCTTCTGAGCATCAAGATCGCCATAGGCCTGATAGTTATTCGCGCGCAGATACTCTATCGATAACGCCATCACGTCGTGCATCTGCCGATACTGTTTTTCCATTTCAGATGCAATTTGCGGATTCTGCCCCGACACCTGCGGCAATGACTGATAATGCGCGAAGTATCCCTCAGCCTTCTTCATCGACTCACTCGCCGTTTTTAGCAAAGTATCAATTGCCGCCAGTGAGGCCGGATCGCGTTGGTTCTTTAAGAAACGAATTGCTACGCGGGTTACCGTTACCCGGGTTTTAATCAGCGTATTGACGCTATCACTCAGATTTTCCTGTTGGGCATTCAGGGTGCCTGAGTTCTGGAAATTATGGCGATCATTGTTTACTGCAGAATAAAAAAAACTTCCTGTCACGGCCTGTAGCAAACAGAAAATGGCGAGAACCAGAAGAATGCCGGTAATAACGCGCACATTTTTAATCATAGTATTTCATCCATTGAACTCACATTGGGTACCCAATGATTATCGGCTCTAAAGGCGATTACTTTATGTGCAATAGCAGAATTAGCAGGAGGAGGGAGTCGTGCGATGAAACGCTGTAAAGAGACTGTGTCTCATCCGGCTTACGAGAGATTTCTGTAGGCCGGATAAGCACAGCGCGATTTTTTTAGACGGTGAAGCCGAGCATCATCCCGGTATCTTCATGCTCTAACAGATGGCAGTGCGCCATATAGGCATGCTCTTTTGGCGCGTCATGGTCAAACTTAACCAATACCTCGCTCACGCCGCCTTCTACCCGCACCGTGTCCTTCCATCCCGCACGGTGTGCGGCAGGCGCTTTGCCATTCTCAGACAGAATGCGGAACTGCGTGCCGTGAATGTGGAACGGATGCAGCATCATGTCGCCCTGACCAGAAATCACCCAGCGTTCATGCTGCCCTTTTGCCGCGGCAAACATCGGTTTATTCATATCAAACGCCTGACCATTAATCCGGTTGGCATTATGGAAATCAAACGATCCGCCATGCTTCATGTTGCCCATGTTGCCATGCTGCATATTCCCCATCTCACCGTGGTTCATATTGCCATGATTCATATTGCCGTGGTCCATATTGTCATTATTCATATGGCCCATCATCTTTCCATGATCCATACCAGCCATGGCCTGACCGCCGAATTTCTTCATTAGCATTTGCATGCCCATCATATCGAGCATCGGATCCATCGACAGCTGCAGCTTGCGCACCGTCAGACCTTCCAGTGACGGCAGCGATGGCATGGATGTCAGCGTATCCGGCAGCGTGCCGGAAGCGGTAATCAGCAGCGGCTGAACGCGCATCACCGGGTGCGGCTTATCAAATGGCGCAATTGCCATCCCCATCTGGCTGACTGGCAGAGTTACCAGATCAAAAGCTTTGCCGTCACTGACATCCACCAGCACTTCAAAGCGCTCGCCCATCAGCATAGGAAGCTCGGTCACTTTTACCGGTTCCGCCAACAGCCCACCGTCGCTGGCAATGACGTACAAAGGACGATTGTCGCTGGCCGCAATGTTCAGCGAGCGCGCGTTACAACCATTCAACAGACGCAGGCGCAGCCAGCCGCGCGGTGCGGCATGCTGAGGATAAATCGCCCCATTGGTCAGCAGCGTATCGCCAAACCAGCCGACTGCGGCGGTCATGATGTCCAGTTGATAATCAACCTGCCCATCAGCAGAGAACTGTTTGTCCTGAATAATTACCGGCACATCATCAATTCCCCACTGCTTAGGCAGCATCAGCTTGCGAATCTCTTCGTCTTCAATCAGCACCAGTCCGGCCAGCCCCATCGCTACCTGATGACCGGTCTTTCCATGCTGATGAGGGTGGAACCAGCAGGTTGCCGCGCGCTGATCCGGCGTGAAGGTCACTGAACGTTTCCCGCCCGCCGGGATTATGCCTTGCGGCCCACCGTCGACTTCACCGGGGATTTCCAGCCCGTGCCAGTGCAACGTCGTCTCTTCGGCAAGCTGGTTATGGATATCCACGTTCACCGATTGCCCTTTGTTCAGCTTGACCGCCGGTCCGAGC
Source organism: Citrobacter sp. ABFQG (assembly GCF_004322975.1). Lineage (NCBI taxonomy): Bacteria > Pseudomonadati > Pseudomonadota > Gammaproteobacteria > Enterobacterales > Enterobacteriaceae > Citrobacter > Citrobacter sp. ABFQG. The sequence goes on along the minus strand of NZ_CP036435.1, from coordinate 1,578,561 downwards.
AGATTGCCGTTATATCCCCAGGTCGTGGCCGTCTTACCGGCAAAGTTTGACTGCCCGGCTTGCACGATCAGCTGGATGCGATTCGAAGCATCGGCGGTTAACAGTTCAGGAATGGGTAAGGCGGGACGGTCGGCGGCAAATACGCTCCGGCTCCACAGAGGTAACGCTGACGCGACACCCAGTGCCACGGAGTACTTTAAAAAGTCACGACGTTGCATTCTCACTTCCTTATATTCAGCAGCTTAAGCAGGCTATCTTTTAAGCATAAGCCTTCCCCTTACGGGAAGGTCAAGTGAACGGCTAATAATAAAGGTCGTCGCTTCGCTCGCAGTATGCTAACGTTTAAATTCCGTGATGCAGTGGTAGAAGCAATGAAGACGTTTTTCAGAACAGTTTTGTTCGGTAGCCTGATGGCCGTATGCGCAAACAGCTACGCGCTTAGCGAGTCCGAAGCCGAAGATATGGCCGATTTAACGGCAGTTTTTGTTTTTCTGAAAAATGACTGTGGATACCAGAATTTGCCTAATGGGCAGATTCGTCGCGCACTGGTCTTTTTTGCCCAGCAAAACCAGTGGGATCTGAGTAATTACGACACCTTCAATATGAAAGCGCTGGGTGAAGACAGCTACCGCGATCTCAGCGGTATCGGCATCCCCACGGCAAAGAAATGCAAAGCACTGGCGCGTGATTCTTTAAGCCTGCTGGCGTACGTGAAGTAACAGACATAGCGGAGCCCGCTGGCTCCGCATGAATTAACGCTGTTGCACAAATTCGCGGTATGCCGCCACAACCTGAAGAAAGTCCTCTACACCACAAAGCGAAAAACTTTCTTCGTCGTAATAGCTCATCCCCTCTTCCATCTCATCTCCAGAGAACTCCAACTGATTAGCGCGAACCATCACTTCTTCGCCATCCAGCCAGAGCGTGTATTCATGCCCTGCTCGCTGCCAGGAGCGCTCACTGCCCTTAACCGCACGCGCCGCCTGCTCCACTTCATCAAGTAAGGCCAGGTTTTCTTTCACTTCTTCATTAAACCAGTGCCCCACCACCTCGTGGCCCATGGACATACGCACTTTTACCACCCCGGTAATATCGCGCAGAAATTCGTAATCCATAATGTCTTCCTCTACTCCCGGCAATGCGCCAATACCGCATCGCGCCTTGCTGTAATTATCGCAGCAGCGCGGCAGAAAAAAAGCGTAGTGGGTATAAGGAATAGAAATAAAAATGCCCGGAGAAGCAGACTTCTCCGGGCATTGATGTGTTTTTACACAAAACGCGTTAGCGCATTACACCGCGGTCTGGAAAATCACACCATCGGCTTTCTCCGTATACTGAGACAGCTGGTCGAAGTTCAGATAACGGTAAGTATCCACGGCAGTTTTATCCACCTGCGCCACATAGGTCTGGTACTCTTCCGCCGTCGGCAGTTTGCCGATCAGCGCCGCAACCGCCGCCAGCTCCGCAGAAGCCAGGTAGACGTTTGCCCCGGTACCTAAACGGTTCGGGAAGTTACGAGTAGAGGTCGAGACCACCGTTGCGCCGTCGGCGACACGCGCCTGGTTACCCATGCACAGAGAGCAGCCTGGAATTTCGATACGCGCACCGCTCTTACCGAACACGCTGTAATAACCTTCTTCGGTCAGCTGTGCCGCATCCATACGGGTTGGCGGAGCCACCCACAGACGCGTCGGCAGTTGGCCTTTGTGCGCATCCAGCAGCTTACCTGCGGCACGGAAATGGCCGATGTTAGTCATACAGGAGCCGATGAACACTTCGTCAATCTTCTCACCCTGTACGTCAGACAGCAGACGCGCGTCGTCCGGATCGTTCGGTGCACACAGGATTGGTTCTTTGATGTCAGCCAGGTCAATGTCGATCACCGCCGCGTATTCTGCGTCAGCGTCGGCTTCCAGCAACTGCGGATCCGCCAGCCATTTTTCCATGCCCTGCACACGACGTTCCAGCGTACGACGGTCGCCGTAGCCTTCCGCGATCATCCACTTCAGCAGAACGATGTTAGAGTTCAGATACTCAACGATCGGCTCTTTGTTCAGCTTGATGGTACAGCCCGCAGCAGAACGCTCTGCGGAAGCATCGGTCAGTTCGAACGCCTGCTCCACTTTGAGATCCGGCAGACCTTCGATTTCAAGGATGCGGCCAGAGAAGATGTTCTTCTTACCTTTCTTCTCAACGGTCAGCAGACCCTGTTTGATCGCGTACAGCGGAATGGCGTGAACCAGGTCACGCAGAGTGATACCCGGCTGCATTTTACCTTTGAAGCGCACCAGTACCGATTCCGGCATATCCAGCGGCATCACGCCGGTCGCTGCAGCAAACGCCACCAGACCAGAACCTGCCGGGAAGGAGATCCCGATAGGGAAACGGGTATGGGAGTCACCACCAGTACCTACGGTATCCGGCAGCAGCATACGGTTCAGCCAGGAGTGGATAACACCATCGCCCGGACGCAGGGAGACACCGCCACGGTTCATGATGAAGTCTGGCAGCGTATGGTGCGTATTGACATCCACCGGCTTCGGATAGGCAGCGGTGTGACAGAAGGACTGCATCACCAGGTCAGCTGAGAAGCCCAGGCACGCCAGGTCTTTCAGTTCGTCACGGGTCATTGGACCGGTGGTATCCTGAGATCCCACGGAGGTCATCTTCGGTTCGCAGTACGCGCCCGGACGGATACCTTTCACGCCGCAGGCACGGCCAACCATTTTCTGTGCCAGGGAGAAGCCACGGCTGCTTTCCGCCACGTCTTTCGCCTGACGGAAGACGTCTGAGTGCGGCAGACCCAGCGCTTCGCGCGCTTTGGTGGTCAGGCCACGACCGATGATCAGCGGAATACGACCACCGGCACGTACTTCGTCGATCAGGACTTCGGTTTTCAGCTCAAAGCTGGCCAGCAGTTCGCCTGTTTCGTGGTTGCGTACTTCGCCTTTGAACGGGTAAACGTCAATCACGTCACCCATGTTCATGTTCGACACGTCCACTTCAATCGGCAGTGCGCCCGCATCTTCCATGGTGTTGAAGAAGATAGGTGCAATTTTGCCGCCGAGGCACAGGCCGCCGCCGCGCTTGTTCGGCACATGAGGAATGTCGTCACCCATGAACCACAGCACGGAGTTGGTCGCGGATTTACGCGAAGAACCGGTACCGACAACATCACCCACATAAGCAAGCGGGTAACCTTTTTTCTGCAATTCTTCGATCTGTTTGATCGGGCCAACTACGCCCGGCTGATCCGGTTCGATGCCTTCACGGGCGTTTTTCAGCATCGCCAGCGCGTGCAGCGGGATATCTGGGCGGGACCATGCGTCCGGTGCCGGAGAGAGGTCATCGGTGTTGGTTTCACCGGTCACTTTAAAGACGGTAACGGTGATTTTTTCAGCCAGAGCCGGACGGTTCAGGAACCATTCGGCATCGGCCCAGGATTGCATTACCTGCTTCGCATATTCGTTGCCCGCTTTGGCTTTTTCTTCCACATCGTAGAAGTTATCGAACATCAGCAGCGTTGAAGAGAGCGCTTTGGCGGCAATCGGTGCCAGTTTGGCGTCATCCAGCGCGTCGATCAGCGGATGAATGTTGTAACCACCCTGCATGGTGCCCAGCAGTTCAATGGCTTTTTCTGGGGTAACCAGCGGGGAGGTGGTGTCGCCTTTCGCGACGGCAGCGAGAAAACCAGCTTTAACATAAGCGGCTTCATCTACGCCAGGAGGAACACGGTTGATCAACAGGTCTAACAGGAATTCTTCTTCGCCCACAGGCGGGGTCTTCAGCAGCTCGACAAGTGCGGCCATTTGGGTTGCGTCTAAAGGTTTTGGCACAATCCCCTGGGCAGCACGCTCAGCTACGTGCTTACGGTATTCTTCTAGCACGACGATATCTCCTCGCTCTCATTGTCATAATGCGGCGCTTTTGTAGATGGGCGATTCTCTTCACGCTCCTGTGAGACAGTAGTTAGTAGGGTAAATGCCCGGTACCGCATAAGGCACAATAACAGGATTTTCATTAAGTGTTAATCCGTTTACAAAAAAGCAACATAAAAAATTGGCTGAATCGTTAAGAATGGTGTAGCGGCAAGGCGGAACGCAATTCAGGCTACCTAAAACCACCCTGAAACGGTTGATTTTCAAGCGCGAGATGCTGAATTTTCCAGCGACTTTTCAGCCATCAGATATAATTGTGTAATAAATCCTCACACTCTTTTTCCGGACCTACCGGGTGAATCCCCAATAAAAGTCAAAACTGTCTAACACGGGTGAATAATACTCGCGGCAACAGGAACGCCTCACGGCACAGCGCTTGTCTCGTTGGAGTCATTTTATGAAGTTGCCCCTTAATCCACATCTGCTTGTCCTTTTGTGCAGTGTCGGGCTGTTTGCCGCCTCAGGCGTGATGTTCGTTAAAAGTCGTGCTACGGAGCCTGCGGCTCCGGCCCCCGTTGCACAGCAACCGTCAGCACCGGCTCCAGCGCCAATAGCGGCCCCTGCCCCGGCCGACCAAACAGCGCCCGTCGTGGCACCAACCTACTCGGCAGCACAAATCGATCAGTGGGTTGCACCTATCGCACTCTATCCAGACTCGCTGCTGTCGCAAATTTTGATGGCCTCAACCTATCCGGCTAACGTCATCCAGGCCGCACAGTGGTCAAAAGACAATCCCAAAATGCAGGGCGATGCCGCCATTCAGGCCGTTGCCAGCCAGCCCTGGGATCCCAGCGTGAAATCGCTGGTCGCCTTTCCTCAGTTGATGTCGCTGATGGGTGAAAATCCGCCGTGGGTACAAAGTCTGGGCGATGCTTTCCTTGCGCAGCCAAAAGATGTTATGGATTCCGTTCAACGCCTGCGTGCACTGGCGCAACAGACCGGCGCGTTGCAATCGACACCGCAGCAGACAGTCACCACGAGTGTGAAAAATGTGCCTCCTCCTCGTACCCAAACTCAAGAAGGAGTAACAGTTCAATCGACGGCCCCACCGGCTCCAACGGTAATCAAAATTGAATCCGCCGATCCGCAGGTGGTGTACGTTCCTACCTATAACCCGAATACGGTTTACGGTACCTGGCCGAACACCGCCTATCCGCCAACCTATCTGCCGCCAACGCCCGGTGAGCAGTTTGGTAACAGCTTCGTTAATGGTTTAGGCTTCAGCCTCGGTGTTGCCACAACCTATGCCATCTTCAGCAACATCGACTGGGATGACGACGACGATCACCATCATAATGATGACTGGGATAACCATGGCGGCTATAACCGTAATGGTGATAACAACATCAATATTAACGTTGATAACTTTAATAAAATCAGTGGGCAACGACTGACAGACGCCAACCGTACCTGGCAGCACAACCCGGCCTATCGTGAGGGTGTGCCATACCCAAATAACCAGCTCAATAACCGCTTCCACTCCACTAACACGGCTACAGGTTTAAGTTCAACCCAGCAAAGACCGGTCAACCGTGATAGCCAACGCCAGGCTGCGATGAGCCAAATGGAAAAATCAACGGGAAAAACATTCCCGCAGACGGCGCGTACGGGCACGAAAGACGCCCAGCGTCAGGCATCCAGCCAACAGCTGAAGCAAATTTCCCAACGTAATAACTACCGTGGTTACGATACCAAACCGCAAACCGCGAAACGGACAAGCACACAGCAACGTGAGAATCGTCAGGCAGTCGCCCAGCGACAGGAGAAACGGGTCACGCAACCGGCGCAGCAGCGCAATCTTCAACAACGGACCAGCCAGCCACGCGCCAATGCGCTGAGCGGGAACGACAGTCGCTCCGCCAACTGGCAGGCGCAGCAACAGCGAGGGGCACAGAGCCGGCAGGTCGCCCGTAATCAGCCATCGCGCCAGCCTTCTGGCGGGCGTGCTGAACACCGTGAATTCCGTCATCGTTAAGGGAACCGACATGAAAAATAAACTACTCAGTGGAATGGTGTTGTTCATGGTTTCGGCTGCCGCGATGGCACAACAATCTTTCAGCACACCAGACCAGGCGACCGATGCGCTGGCAAACGCGATTAGTGAGCAAAATGAAAGTGCAATGAGCAACCTGCTCGGGGAAAACTGGCGTGATTTTCTACCGCCAGAAGGCGTCGATCCTGATGCGGTTGATCGTTTCCTGCGCGACTGGAAGGTTCGCCATAATACCGTTGTCGACGGCAATACCGCGCATCTGGTGGTCGGGGATAGCGACTGGCAATTGCCAATCCCGGTCGTCAAAAACGCTTCAGGCTGGCAATTTGATATCAAGGAAGCGGCCGAAGAGATCCTGACCCGTGAGATTGGACGAAACGAACTCGCGGCTATCGAGGCGTTACACGCTTATGTAGATGCCCAGCAGAGCTATTTTGCGATGAACCAGAAATACGCGCAAAAGATTGTCAGTTCTGAAGGGAAAAAAGATGGTCTGTACTGGCCTGTTTCACCCGGCGAAGCGCCAAGCCCGCTCGGCCCGGCCTTTAGTCCACAGGAACCTGGCACGGGCTATCACGGCTATCATTTTCGTATCCTTCCCGACAAAACCAGCGGTTTTGCCATGGTGGCCTGGCCTGTTAGCTATGATCACACCGGCGTGATGAGTTTTATGATTAACGGTGATGATAAAGTCTATCAGGCCGATCTCGGCGTTGATTCTCAGCAAAAAGCACAGGCGTTAACCACATTCCATCCGGATAAAACCTGGCAGCCCGTAGCGCCCTGATACCAATTCGAAAGATTAGTTGGCCGGGTAAGGCGTAGCCGCCCCCCGGCAACCCACAGCAAATTACAGGATGTTAGCGACAGATTTCGCCAACTGAGCTTCCAGAACCGGCTTCGCTTCTTCGAACTTCAGATTCACTTTGTTAGCATTAGACACGACGCGAGTCTGATATTTTGCACGATCGCCTTGCGCGCTGCTGGTTTGCAACTTGATACCGGATGTCCCTTGACGCAACGCCGCAACGTTATCCGTTGTCACTTTCGCTTTGCTGCGTTCAGAGATCTGCAGGTCAGTGACCATGGTGTAGTTTACGTCTTCCACCATCGCATCCGCAGCCATGCCGATCAGCCCCGCCGCGATACCAACACCCAGCGCCGCACCAGAAGAGTTGCTATTATAGGCGGTAATCCCCGCACCCAACGCTGCGCCCATCGCGGCACCTTCATAACCCGTTTTCAGGAAGCCCTGAGCTTCACGCAGATCCATTTTGTCCGCTTTCAATACGTTCGCCTGTACCCAGTAATAAGCGCTGTCTGGTGAGCTGGTCACTTTATAACCTTTAGCGGACAGGTCATTTGCCAGCAGGGTTTGCAGGTTACTCATGTCTTTGTCAGAGGTATTTTTTACCTGAATGTAGACGGTCTTCTCGCTGGAAGGCTCCAGCCAGATGGTTTCACTCATCTGCGTTTTCACTTCAAGGTTACGTTTTTTAACGGCGGTGGTCATCGCGCCACAACCGGTCAGTGTCATTGTCGCGACAATCATGCCAACAACCGCGATTTTTTTTAAAGACATGTATTTTCCTTTTTTCGTGTAATAGAGAGTCCAGAGCCTCTTAACCGCGCGGCCAGTAGCCACACAATGGCGAAAAAAGTATCGGCAGTTGCGCAATTTTTTTTAGTGGAGATATCAATAAGATGACTACCAGAACTGGTAGCTTTCGGGAAAAAAAACGCCTCCGAAGAGGCGTTTTCACAAAAGCGGGAAGATTACTTTTTCTTCGCTTTCGGGTTCGGCAGGTCGGTGATGCTACCTTCGAACACTTCAGCTGCCAGACCAACGGACTCGTGCAGAGTCGGGTGAGCGTGGATGGTCAGCGCGATGTCTTCAGCGTCACAGCCCATTTCGATCGCCAGACCGATTTCACCCAGCAGCTCGCCGCCGTTGGTACCGACAATCGCACCACCGATCACACGGTGAGATTCTTTGTCGAAAATCAGTTTGGTCATACCGTCTGCGCAGTCAGAAGCGATAGCTCGGCCAGAAGCAGCCCACGGGAAGGTGGCGGTTTCGTAGCTGATGCCTTTTTCTTTCGCTTCTTTCTCAGTCAGGCCAACCCATGCAACTTCTGGTTCAGTGTACGCGATGGATGGAATAACTTTCGGATCGAAGTAGTGTTTCTTACCGGCGATAACTTCAGCGGCAACGTGACCTTCGTGAACACCTTTGTGCGCCAGCATCGGCTGACCGACGATATCGCCGATAGCAAAGATGTGCGGCACGTTGGTGCGCAACTGTTTGTCAACGCGGATGAAGCCACGGTCATCAACTTCAACGCCAGCTTTGCCCGCGTCGAGGTTTTTACCGTTCGGTACACGACCGATAGCTACCAGCACAGCATCGTAACGCTGAGCTTCGGCAGGGGCTTTTTTGCCTTCCATGGAAACGTAGATACCGTCTTCTTTCGCTTCAACGGCGGTCACTTTGGTTTCCAGCATCAGGTTGAATTTCTTGCTGATGCGCTTGGTGAAGACTTTAACCACGTCTTTGTCGGCAGCTGGGATAACCTGGTCGAACATTTCAACCACGTCGATCTCTGAACCCAGTGCATGGTACACGGTACCCATTTCCAGACCGATAATACCGCCGCCCATAACCAGCAGGCGCTTAGGAACAGTTTTCAGTTCCAGCGCGTCAGTGGAGTCCCACACGCGCGGATCTTCGTGCGGAATGAACGGCAGTTCGATCGGACGGGAACCCGCCGCGATGATCGCGTTGTCGAAGTTGATTACGGTTTTGCCGTTTTCGCCTTCAACTTCCAGGGTGTTCGCCCCGGTAAATTTACCCAGACCGTTAACCACTTTCACTTTACGGCCTTTGGCCATACCAGCCAGACCGCCAGTCAGTTGAGTGATAACTTTTTCTTTCCAGGTACGAATCTTGTCGATATCGGTTTTCGGCTCGCCAAAAACGATACCGTGTTCAGCCAGCGCTTTGGCTTCTTCGATAACTTTTGCTACGTGCAGCAGCGCTTTAGAAGGGATACAGCCGACGTTCAGACAAACACCACCGAGGGTGCTGTAACGTTCTACGATGACGGTCTCCAGACCTAAATCTGCGCAACGGAAGGCAGCAGAGTAACCTGCAGGGCCTGCCCCAAGTACCACGACCTGAGTTTTGATTTCAGTGCTCATCATGACCTCTTAATTTATACCCGTCGTCCACCGGGTCGTTCTATCCGCCCGTATTTTACAAAATTGTTAACAATTTTGAAACAACAAACGGCAACCGATTTGTCTTTCGCACAATAACCTCACTGACTTCATGAGATTACCAGAAAAAAGCCGGCCGTCGGGCCGGCTTTTTCGCTTACATCACCAGGCGGCGAATGTCAGACAGCATGTTGTTGATGATGGTGATAAAGCGCGCACCATCCGCACCGTCAATTACACGGTGGTCGAAGGAGAGCGAAATCGGCATCATCAGACGCGGCATAAACTCTTTACCGTTCCACACTGGCTCCATAGAGGACTTGGAGACACCGAGGATAGCCACTTCCGGCGCGTTCACAATCGGCGCGAAGTGGGTAGTACCCAGGCCACCGATGCTGGAGATGGTGAAGCAACCGCCCTGCATTTCGCCAGCAGTCAGCTTGCCATCACGCGCTTTCTTGGAGATCACGGTCAGTTCACGAGACAGCTCGGTAATGCTCTTCTTGTTCACGTCTTTGAAGACCGGAACAACCAGACCATTCGGAGTATCAACCGCTACACCGATGTTGATGTATTTCTTCAGGGTCAGGCGCTGACCGTCTTCAGACAGGGAGCTGTTGAAGCGCGGCATCTGTTCCAGAGCTGCGGCAACGGCTTTCATGATGAAGACTACTGGGGTGAATTTCACGTCCAGTTTACGTTTTTCAGCTTCGGCGTTCTGCTGTTTACGGAACGCTTCCAGATCGGTGATATCGGTCTTATCGAAGTGAGTAACGTGCGGGATCATCACCCAGTTACGGCTCAGGTTAGCACCAGAGATTTTCTGGATACGGCCCAGTTCCACTTCTTCGATTTCACCAAACTTGCTGAAGTCCACTTTCGGCCAAGGCAGCATGCCCGGGATACCGCCGCCTGCTGCTGCAGCCGGAGCCGCTTCAGCACGCTTGATAGCGTCTTTCACGTAAGCCTGAACGTCTTCACGCAGGATACGACCTTTACGGCCAGAACCTTTCACTTTCGCCAGGTTCACACCGAATTCGCGCGCCAGGCGACGAATCAGCGGTGTTGCATGAACGTAAGCGTCGTTTTCAGCAAACTCAGATTTGCCTTCCGCTTTCGCGGCCGGAGCTGCGGCTTGCGCAGGCGCTGGTGCTGCGGCCGGAGCCGGAGCAGCTGCTTGTGCTGGAGCGGCTGCAGGTGCTGCGCCTTCGACTTCGAAGACCATAATCAGAGAACCGGTTTTAACTTTGTCGCCGGTGCTGATTTTGATTTCTTTCACGGTGCCCGCGAACGGTGCCGGAACTTCCATTGACGCTTTATCGCCTTCAACGGTGATCAGTGATTGCTCAGCGGCAATTTTATCGCCCACTTTAACCATCACTTCAGTGACTTCGACTTCGTCACCGCCGATATCCGGTACGTTAACTTCTTTCGAGCCGGAAGCAGCCGGAGCCGCCGCTGCTGCTGGAGCAGCCGCCTGAGCCGGTGCAGCAGCAGGCGCTGCGCCCGCTACTTCGAAGACCATAATCAGGGAACCGGTAGACACTTTGTCGCCGGTGTTGATTTTGATCTCTTTAACGGTACCCGCGAACGGTGCCGGAACTTCCATTGACGCTTTGTCACCTTCAACGGTGATCAGAGACTGTTCAGCCGCAACGGTGTCGCCCACTTTAACCATGATCTCGGTAACTTCAACTTCGTCGCCGCCGATGTCCGGTACGTGTACGTCTTTCGCCGCCGCAGCAGCAGGTGCTGCTGCCGGAGCCGCTTCTTTCTTCTCTTCTGCCGGAGCAGGTGCAGCTGCTGCTGCACCGTCGGCGGAATCGAAAATCATGATCAGTTTGCCGGTCTCAGTTTTATCGCCAACAGAGACTTTGATCTCTTTAACGATACCAGCCTGAGGAGACGGAACTTCCATAGAGGCTTTGTCGCCTTCTACGGTGATCAGCGACTGTTCAGCTTCAACTTTGTCGCCCACTTTGACCAGGATCTCGGTGATTTCAACTTCATCAGCCCCGATGTCCGGTACATTGATTTCGATAGCCATTATTCTTTTACCTCTTACGCCAGACGCGGGTTAACTTTATCTGCATCGATGTTGAATTTGGTGATTGCGTCTGCAACCACTTTCTTATCGATTTCGCCACGTTTAGCCAGTTCGCCCAGGGCCGCTACAACCACGTAGGAAGCATCAACTTCGAAGTGGTGACGCAGGTTTTCACGGCTGTCAGAGCGACCGAAACCGTCGGTACCCAGTACGCGATAATCATCAGCCGGTACATAAGTACGAACCTGTTCGGCAAACAGTTTCATATAGTCAGTAGATGCTACTGCCGGAGCGTCGTTCATCACCTGAGCGATGTACGGAACGCGCGGAGTTTCCATCGGGTGCAGCATGTTCCAGCGCTCACAATCCTGGCCATCACGCGCCAGTTCAGTGAAGGAGGTTACGCTGTAAACGTCAGAACCTACACCGTAGTCGTTCGCCAGGATCTGTGCTGCTTCACGGACGTGACGCAGGATAGAACCGGAGCCCAGCAGCTGAACTTTACCTTTCTTACCTTCGAGGGTTTCGAGTTTGTAGATACCTTTACGGATACCTTCCTCGGCACCTGCTGGCATTGCCGGCATGTGGTAGTTTTCGTTCAGCGTGGTGATGTAGTAGTAAACGTTCTCTTGTTTCTCACCGTACATACGCTCCAGACCATCGTGCATGATGACCGCAACTTCGTACGCGTAAGACGGATCGTAAGAGATACAGTTCGGGATAGTCAGAGACTGAATATGGCTGTGACCATCTTCGTGCTGCAGACCTTCACCGTTCAGCGTCGTACGACCGGAAGTACCACCAATCAGGAAGCCACGAGCCTGTTGGTCGCCTGCCTGCCAGCACAGGTCACCGATACGCTGGAACCCGAACATGGAGTAGTAGATGTAGAACGGAATCATCGGCAGATCGTTGGTGCTGTAAGAGGTCGCAGCAGCCAGCCAGGATGCGCCAGCACCCAGTTCGTTGATACCTTCCTGCAGGATCTGACCTTTCTCGTCTTCTTTATAGTAAGCAACCTGCTCACGGTCCTGCGGGGTGTACTGCTGACCGTTCGGGCTGTAGATACCGATCTGACGGAACAGACCTTCCATACCGAAAGTACGTGCTTCATCAGCGATGATCGGAACCAGACGATCTTTGATCGACTTGTTCTTCAGCATCACGTTCAGGGCACGAACGAAAGCGATAGTGGTGGAGATTTCTTTGTTCTGCTCTTCCAGCAGCGCACCGAAGTCTTCCAGAGCCGGCAGTTCCAGCTTCTCAGTGAAGTTCGGCTGACGAGCTGGCAGGTAGCCATGCAGTTTCTGACGCTGAGCGTGCAGATAAGTGTGCTCTTCAGAACCTTCCGGGAAGGTGATGTAAGACAGGTTTTCAACCTGCTCATCGGTCACAGGAACGTTGAAACGGTCGCGGATATAACGCACGCCGTCCATGTTCATTTTCTTAACCTGGTGAGCGATGTTTTTACCTTCAGCGGTGTCACCCATGCCGTAACCTTTAATGGTATGGGCCAGGATTACAGTTGCTCTGCCTTTGGTTTCCTGCGCTTTTTTCAGTGCAGCGTAAACTTTCTTCGGATCGTGACCACCGCGGTTCAGAGACCAAATCTGCTCATCAGTCCAGTCAGCAACCAGTGCTGCGGTTTCCGGGTATTTACCGAAGAAGTGCTCACGTACGTATGCGCCATCTTTGGATTTGAAGGTCTGGTAGTCGCCGTCAACGGTTTCGTTCATCAGCTGGATCAGTTTACCGCTGGTGTCTTTACGCAGCAGCTCATCCCAACGACCGCCCCACATGACTTTGATAACGTTCCAGCCAGCGCCTGCGAAGATGCCTTCCAGTTCGTTAACAATCTTGCCGTTACCGGTTACCGGGCCGTCAAGACGCTGCAGGTTACAGTTGATCACAAAGACCAGGTTGTCCAGTTTTTCACGGGTCGCGATGGTGATCGCACCTTTTGATTCTGGCTCATCCATCTCGCCGTCGCCCAGGAAGGCGTAAACGGTTTGTTTAGAGGTATCTTTCAGACCACGGTGTTCCAGATATTTCAGGAATTTAGCCTGGTAGATAGCACCGATTGGGCCCAGACCCATAGATACGGTCGGGAACTGCCAGAATTCTGGCATCAGTTTCGGGTGCGGGTAGGAAGACAGGCCTTTGCCATGTACTTCCTGACGGAAGTTGTTCATCTGCTCTTCAGTCAGACGACCTTCCAGGAATGCGCGTGCGTAGATGCCCGGAGAGATGTGGCCCTGGAAGTACACCAGATCGCCGCCATCTTGCTCGTTGCGTGCACGGAAGAAGTGGTTGAAGCAAACATCATATACCGTTGCGGAGGACTGGAAGGATGCCATGTGGCCACCCAGCTCAAGGTCCTTTTTAGACGCGCGCAGTACGGTCATGATGGCGTTCCAACGGATAGCAGAACGAATACGACGTTCCAGCTCCAGATTGCCCGGGTATTCCGGTTCATCTTCAACGGCAATAGTGTTTACATAATTGCTGGCCCCTGCACCTGCCGCTACTTTCACGCCGCCTTTGCGGGCTTCTGAAAGCAGTTGGTCGATCAGATACTGAGCACGCTCAACACCTTCTTCACGGATGACCGATTCGATCGCCTGTAGCCAGTCGCGAGTTTCGATCGGATCCACGTCATTTGGGAAACGTTCTGACATGGGGGTATTCCTTATCTATCTAATACGTTGAGTTATCTGGAACCTGTCCCATTACGTTCTCGTCAGAGAGCGTAATAAGACAGGTTCTGCGTTTAGTTGCCGCGCACTTTATATGGCGCTTGATTTACAACATCTTCTGGTTAACGTTCTGCCAGAAAAATCACTAATTCTTTCGTTGCTCCAGGCGGCGTAAGGCGCGTTCACGACGGCTTTCCTCACGGCTTCTGTCCAGCAGAATCTCTTCGATAAACGCCAGGTGACGGTGGGACGCTTCACGCGCCTCTTCCGGCTTCCCGGCAATAATTGCTTCAAAAATACGGGTACGGTGACTGCTAACCAGTGGCAGCATTTCACGACGCGCATACAGCAATTCGAAGTTTTGCCGAACGTTCTGGGCCAGCATCGGCTCCATACACCTTAGCAAATGGAGCAGCACCACATTATGTGCCGCTTCGGTGACAGCAATTTGATACTGGAGTACTGCATCAGATTCACCGTCAAGATCGCCGGACTGTTGAGCAAGCTCGATCGCATGGTGGAGTTCACGGATACGCGTTTTGTCTTCATCCGTGCTGCGCAGTGCAGCGTAATAAGCTGCAATACCTTCCAGCGCATGGCGCGTCTCAAGCAGGTCAAACTGGGATTCAGGATGGTCGGAGAGCAGCTCTACCAGTGGGTCGCTAAAGCTCTGCCACAGGCTGCTCTGAACAAAAGTGCCACCGCCCTGACGACGAAGCAGTAACCCCTTCGCTTCAAGGCGTTGGATCGCCTCGCGTAAGGAGGGGCGGGAGACGTCGAACTGTTTTGCCAGCTCGCGTTCCGGTGGGAGTTTTTCTCCGGGGCGAAGTGTCCCCTCAAGAATTAAAAACTCCAGCTGCTGCTCAATCACATCGGAGAGTTTTGGTTGGCGGATTTTGCTGTAGGCCATGATTTCCTGTCTTAAGCCATTTGCCCGGAGTCAATTGGTCTTACCAATTTCATGTTCTTGACGCTAAAGTAACAAAGTATTCACCTTCTGTCCATACAGGTTTTGATTGAAATCAGTAAAGGAGGCATATTTTAACAACATTACAGAAATAACGTTTCAAACATGTAACTATGCACAAATGTTAAATTTACCCACCTCGAGGTAGTTTTAACGGAATTGAAACGAAAAATTATCTCATCTGAACCGATTCACCTGCTTATTTATCGATACTTAAATCACTATTAATGAATAGAAATTCAAAATGGAAATTTTGTGGTAGATAA
The DNA here is from genome assembly GCF_004322975.1 of Citrobacter sp. ABFQG. Taxonomy (NCBI): domain Bacteria; kingdom Pseudomonadati; phylum Pseudomonadota; class Gammaproteobacteria; order Enterobacterales; family Enterobacteriaceae; genus Citrobacter; species Citrobacter sp. ABFQG. Next base: position 1,563,435 of record NZ_CP036435.1, on the reverse strand, counting down.
ACTCGCACTTACAAATGGTTTCTTTTTATTCAACTCTTCATCTTCCCCGCATAAAGCAGGTGCATTCGCGCTCGCATATCATTATTCTGATCAAGACAAAAGTATTAAGGCAACATTTTATCAAAAGCATCTGTAAACAAATTAATACAACAAACGGAATTGCAAACTTACACACGCATTGCTGCGTAGTTCAAAAAATAAGTACTCGAAATATGAAGAGTAAAACCACACACGAGGTTTCATGATGGAAAGTCAACAGCATGGCGATCAGCTCAAGCGCGGTCTTAAGAACCGCCATATACAGCTAATCGCGCTGGGTGGCGCGATTGGTACCGGGTTATTCCTCGGTAGCGCATCCGTTATCCAGTCTGCAGGACCGGGTATTATTCTGGGTTACGCTATTGCCGGCTTTATCGCCTTTTTGATTATGCGTCAGTTAGGTGAAATGGTGGTTGAAGAGCCGGTAGCAGGCTCCTTTAGCCACTTTGCTTATAAATACTGGGGCAGTTTCGCAGGTTTCGCCTCTGGCTGGAACTACTGGGTACTGTACGTGCTGGTTGCCATGGCTGAGCTGACTGCAGTCGGTAAATATATCCAGTTCTGGTACCCGGAGATCCCAACCTGGGCCTCTGCTGCAGCCTTCTTCGTGATTATCAACGCCATTAACCTGACCAACGTGAAAGTGTTTGGTGAGATGGAGTTCTGGTTCGCCATTATTAAAGTCATTGCTGTCGTCGCGATGATCATCTTCGGCGGCTGGCTGCTGTTCAGCGGCAACGGCGGGCCGCAGGCCAGCGTCAGCAACTTGTGGAACCAGGGGGGCTTCCTGCCGCATGGCTTCACCGGTCTGGTGATGATGATGGCGATTATCATGTTCTCTTTCGGCGGACTGGAGCTGGTTGGGATCACCGCAGCAGAAGCGGATAACCCGGAACAAAGCATTCCCAAAGCAACCAACCAGGTTATCTACCGTATCCTGATTTTCTATGTGGGTTCGCTGGCGGTTCTGCTTTCCCTGATGCCGTGGACGCGCGTTACGGCTGATACCAGCCCGTTTGTCCTTATTTTCCACGAGCTGGGCGACACGTTTGTTGCTAATGCCCTGAACATCGTGGTGCTGACTGCTGCCCTTTCTGTCTATAACAGCTGTGTGTACTGCAACAGCCGTATGCTGTTCGGTCTGGCACAGCAGGGCAATGCGCCGAAAGCGCTGATGAACGTCGACAAACGCGGCGTGCCGGTGAACACCATTCTGGTTTCCGCACTGGTGACGGCTCTGTGCGTGCTGATCAACTACCTGGCGCCAGAATCTGCCTTTGGCCTGTTGATGGCGCTGGTAGTTTCCGCACTGGTGATCAACTGGGCAATGATTAGCCTTGCACACATGAAGTTCCGCAAAGCCAAACAGCAGCAGGGTGTTACCACCCGCTTCCCGGCGCTGCTCTATCCGCTGGGTAACTGGGTGTGCCTGATTTTCATGGCTGCAGTACTGGTGATTATGCTGATGACGCCGGGCATGGCGATCTCGGTGTACTTAATCCCGGTATGGATTGCTATTCTTGGCATTGGTTACCTGTTCAAACAGAAAACGGCCGGCACGGTTAAAGCACATTAATTTTTCCTCCCCCACCTGCGCCAGGTGGGGGTTGTTACCTGCCTCACACTTTCCCACTCACGACTGTTTAGTCCATATCAGCGGCGTTATCCTGCAACGCAAAAACACCGGTACCAGACAATAATTCTCTCCATATCTCATTCATGGAGTGCAGTTGATGGAAACCAGTAAGCTCACGGTGAAAGAAAAGATTGGCTATGGAATGGGCGACGCCGGATGCAACATCATCTTTGGCGCCATCATGTTGTTTGTTAACTATTTTTACACAGACATTTTTGGACTCGCGCCTGCACTGGTCGGCGTATTACTGCTCTCAGTACGCGTTATCGATGCCGTTACCGACCCTATAATGGGCGCAATGGCCGACCGCACCCGCAGCAAATATGGTCGATTTCGTCCATGGCTTTTGTGGATGGCTTTCCCGTACGCATTATTCAGCGTACTGATGTTTACCACCCCTGAGTGGACATATAACAGCAAAGTTATCTATGCCTTTGTTACCTATTTCCTGCTCTCAATTACCTATACGGCGATCAATATCCCCTATTGCTCTCTCGGCAGCGTCATCACCAACGATCCGCAAGAACGCGTCGCCTGCCAGTCATATCGCTTTGTATTGGTAGGAATTGCAACTCTGCTGCTCTCCCTTACCCTGCTCCCCATGGCCGACTGGTTCGGCGGGGAAGACAAAGCCAAAGGGTATCAAATGGCGATGGCGGTACTGGCCTTCATCGGCATGTGTATGTTCCTGTTTTGCTTTGCAACCGTCCGTGAACGTGTACGCCCTGCTGTCCAGACCAATGACGATTTAAAAGCCGATCTGAAAGACGTATGGAAGAACGATCAATGGGTAAAAATCCTGCTATTAACCTTGTGCAACGTCTGTCCGGGTTTTATTCGCATGGCTGCCACCATGTACTACGTGACCTGGGTTATGCAGCAGAGTACACAATTTGCGACGTTGTTTATCAGCCTTGGCGTTGTAGGCATGATGATCGGCAGCATGTTGGCGAAGGTGTTAACCGATCGCTGGTGCAAACTTAAAGTGTTCTTCTGGACCAATATCATCCTGGCGATTTTCTCCGCCGCGTTTTACTTCTTCGATCCGAAAGCCACCATGATGATTATGGTGCTCTACTTCCTGCTCAACATCCTGCATCAGATCCCATCTCCGCTGCACTGGTCGCTGATGGCGGATGTCGATGACTACGGCGAGTGGAAAACCGGTAAACGCATCACCGGGATCAGCTTCTCCGGCAACCTGTTCTTCCTGAAACTGGGCCTGGCGATTGCCGGAGCGATGGTTGGCTTCCTGCTCTCCTGGTACGGCTACGACGCTGGGGCGAAAACGCAAAGCGACTCCGCCATTAACGGTATTATGCTGCTGTTTACCATCATACCTGGCGCAGGCTACCTGATTACTGCAGGCGTGGTTCGTCTGCTGAAAGTTGACCGCGAGTTTATGCAGCAAATCCAGACAGATTTAGAAAAGCGCCGCGCCAACTACCGTGAACTGAATGAATACCACGATATAAAAACGACTGAAACCGTAAGGAAAGCCTAATGAATCAGTGGCCAAATCCCTTTATTGAACAGCGTGCCGATCCGTTTATCTTACGTGACGGTAGCCACTACTATTTCATTGCTTCAGTACCTGAATATGACCGGCTGGAGATACGCCGGGCCGACTCGCTGGAAGGGTTGCGCACTGCCGCCCCGGTTATCATCTGGCGCAAGCCAGAAAGCGGCCCCATGAGCCAACTCATCTGGGCGCCCGAAATCCATCATCTGGCAGGCAAGTGGTACATCTATTTTGCCGCCACCCACACACAGTCGCTCGACAAGCTGGGGATGTTCCAGCATCGCATGTTTGCGCTCGAATGTGCCGACGCCGATCCGCTGACCGGAAAGTGGACGGAGAAAGGTCAGATTAAAACGCAGTTTGATACCTTTGCGCTCGATGCCACCACCTTTAACCATCAGGGAAAACAGTGGTATCTATGGGCGCAGAAATCGCCCGATATCGACGGAAACTCCAATATCTATCTCGCAGAACTGGAAAATCCATGGACGATTAAAGGCGAGCCGGTCATGCTAAGCCATCCTGAATATGACTGGGAATGCCGGGGTTTTTGGGTCAACGAAGGTCCTGCCGTCATGGTTCACGGCGACAAGTTGTTTATCAGCTATTCCGCCAGCGCTACCGATGAGAACTACTGTATGGGATTATTGTGGATTGACTTAGACGCAGATCCGCTCAACCAGCAGAACTGGCACAAATCACCGCGCCCGGTCTTTACCACCAGCTATGAAAACCGCCAGTTTGGGCCGGGACACAACAGCTTTACGCAAACGCCAGAAGGTGAAGATGTGCTGGTGTATCACGCGAGAAATTACACCGAAATCGAGGGCGATCCGCTGTACGACCCAAACCGCCACACTCGTCTGAAGCTCGTGCGTTGGGACGAAAACGGCATGCCAGATTTTGGCATCCCGCCTGCTGATACGAACTAAACCGTTGCACTGCCCGGTGGCGCTAACGCTTACCGGGCCTACACGTTTTTCCATTGTAGGCCGGATAAGCGTTAGCGCCATCCGGCACAACGCTATACTAATGCCCCATAAATGGTCAGCAACGCAATAATCACCACCACCACAAATGAGGTCTTCTTCGCCATCGAAACAGCCGCTTTTGGCGTTTCGACTTTATCGGTATGAGGTTCGCGCGCCAGCGAGAACTGCGCCAGACGCGTAAGCACCTGATATTGCGAAGTATGCAGATCAGCAAGCGACGCAAACCAGGCTGGCAACGCCTTCTCGCCGTGTCCCAGCAGCGCATAGACCACGCCCGCCAGACGCACCGGGATCCAGTCCAGCACATGCAGGATCGCATCAATACCCGATTGCAGACGCTGGTGCGGTGTCTGATAGCGCGCCAGCCAGGACTGCCAGGCACGTAAAAAGGCATAACCAACCAGCGTCACAGGTCCCCACGGGCCACCGACAATCAGCCAGAATAACGGCGCCAGGTAAAAGCGAAAGTTGTTCCATAACAGCGCGTTCTGCAGTTCACGCAGGAACTCACGCTCGTCACAGTCCGGCGGAACACCATGGATAAGCGTCAGCTCGCTGGCCATCGCCTCACGAGCGTGAGCGTCATCGCGAGCGGCCGCGTTCAGGTAAGCGTGATAGTGAAGGCGCGCCTTGCCTGCGCCGATGCACAGCAAGCCAATTAAGATCCACGCCACCAGCAACGGAACGTTAAACAGCAGCCCATGAAGTGCGCGCAGTAGCAGAAACGTCACTCCCATCGCAATAAGAGTCATGCCTACCGTACGCATCATCGAGAAATGCTTAATCCGGCGGAAAAAAGCTTCAACCCGGTGATCAAGCTGCCAGTGCTCACCCAGCTTAAACAGGCGTTCAACAATCAACACCAGTAATGTTGTAAACAGCGTCATGTCATCTCCTTGTGCGACGAGGGGGTGACCAGGGCGCGAAACCTTGCCCAGTCAAATGAGGGCCCGGGATCGGTCTTACGCTCGGGCGCAATATTGCAATGTCCTGTCATATTGTTAGCAATAGCCGGATAACGCGTAATCAGGGCATTGGTCACGGCTGCCAGTTGCTGGTACTGCGCGTCGGTATAGGCCAGCGTATCCGTCCCTTCCAGCTCAATACCAATTGAGAAATCATTACAGCGTTCACGGCCCTGATAGCTCGAGACGCCGGCATGCCAGGCGCGTTTATCAAAGGGGACATACTGCACGATTTCACCATCACGGCGAATTAAACAATGGGCCGAAACGCGCAAATGGGCGATTCCGGCAAAATAAGGATGGGCGTTGGGATCAATCGTGCCAGTGAACAGCGCGTCTATCCACGGGCCGCCAAACTCGCCGGGCGGCAGGCTGATATTATGCACCACCAGCAGAGAAGGGTTTTCGTCATCCGGGCGGCAATCGTAATGCGGAGAGGGAACGCGTCGCGCCTCTGCCAGCCAGCCCTCGTCTAACAACATGCAGAATCTCCTTATTGGTGGTGCTCATATCAGGTTCAGGGTAGCATGTTTCCACCTTATGATTCGTTAGCAATTTGGAGTTTTATCATGCCGCCTCGCCGCTATAACCCTGACTACCGACGTGACGCGCTGTTGGAACGCATAAATCTCGATATCCCTGCCGCTGTCGCTCAGGCGCTGCGTGAAGATTTAGGCGGAGAAGTTGATGCCAATAACGATATCACCGCACAGCTTTTACCCGAAGACATGCGCTCCCACGCTACCGTAATTACCCGCGAAGATGGCGTTTTTTGTGGGAAACGTTGGGTGGAAGAGGTCTTTATTCAACTGGCTGGCGATGATGTAAACATCACCTGGCATGTCGAAGATGGCGACAGCATTAAGGCTAATAAGCCACTGTTTGAACTGGACGGCCCTTCCCGCGTGTTACTGACCGGTGAACGTACCGCGCTTAATTTTGTGCAGACGCTTTCAGGTGTAGCAAGCGAGGTGCGTAAATACGTCGACCTGTTAGCTGGGACCAAGACCCAACTGCTGGATACGCGTAAAACCCTGCCAGGACTGCGTACCGCGCTAAAATACGCCGTATTGTGCGGCGGCGGCGCGAATCATCGTTTGGGGCTGTCCGACGCTTTCCTGATTAAAGAAAACCACATTATTGCTTCCGGCTCGGTACGTCAGGCCGTAGAAAAAGCATTCTGGTTGCACCCGGATGTGCCGGTTGAAGTCGAAGTAGAAAGCCTGGATGAGCTGGACGACGCGCTGAAAGCCGGGGCCGACATCATCATGCTCGATAACTTCGAAACCGACCAAATGCGCGAAGCGGTAAAACGCACCAACGGCCAGGCGCGTCTGGAAGTCTCGGGCAATGTCACCCATGAAACGCTGCGCGAATTTGCCGAAACCGGCGTGGATTTCATCTCTGTTGGCGCGCTGACCAAACATGTTCGCGCTCTCGATCTCTCCATGCGTTTTCGCTAATTGCTGATTGTATTGCCCGATGATGCTTCGCTTATCGGGCCTCCTACACAGGTTTATTCTGTAAGCCGGATACGGCATTTACGCCGCCATCCGGCAGTTTCTTCGAGCCTCTTAGCAAATACATTGTCTGATTCTGTAATTTCGTAAAAGTCCTCGGAATCCGCCTTCCCATTCTGTTTTTTGTCTCTCGCCGTCCTCCCGTCGGTTTGCCAAAGTAGCGCCAGCAAACTCAAGGAGTAAACAATGAACAAGCAACGAGGCTTTACGCTTATCGAACTCATGGTGGTGATTGGCATTATTGCCATTCTTAGCGCCATCGGTATTCCGGCATATCAAAACTATCTGCGCAAGGCCGCGCTGACAGACATGCTGCAAACCTTTGTCCCCTATCGCACAGCGGTTGAGCTCTGTGCACTGGAGCATGGAGGAACAGATACCTGCGATGCCGGAACGAATGGTATTCCCACTCCAACAACTACCCGTTACGTCTCAGCCATGAGCATTGAAAAAGGCGTTGTCAGCCTTAGTGGGCAGGAAAGCCTGAACGGGTTAAGCATCACCATGACGCCGGCTTGGGACAATGCCAACGGCATTACCGGTTGGAACCGTAACTGCATCATCCAGAACGACAGCGCATTGCAGCAGGCCTGTGAAGATGTTTTCCGCTTCGATACCCACTAAGGAACAGAGATGAATACCACCCAGCTTACAGCGCTATGTCAACGTTATCAGGGAATATTACTGGATGCAGACAATGAAGTAGTGCATATCGCCGTCGTAGACGCCCCATCACACGAACTGCTGGATGCACTGCATTTTGCCACCACCCGGCGCATCGACATTGTCTGCTGGACACGTCAGCAAATGGAAGGCCACACGCATACACCGCAGAAAATGCTCCCGGCAGTAGTCACAAAAAGCAGCGCCAGCGCAGCAGACTTGCTGAATCAGACGTTTCATTCCGCTCTGGAGAAACGGGCTTCTGATATTCATTTTGAGCCAGCGGAAAATCACTATCGGATCAGATTACGTGTGGATGGAGTACTCCACGCTTTACCGGAAGTCACGACCGAGATGGGCATTGCCATCACCGCGAGGTTAAAAGTATTGGGCAGTCTGGATATTGCCGAGCATCGGCTTCCACAAGACGGACAATTTACCGTTGAGATTTCAGGAGAACCTATCTCGTTTCGCATCGCCACCCTGCCCTGTCGCTACGGCGAAAAAGTCGTGTTGCGGCTACTTCATCAGGTCGAGCAGTCACTGGAGATCGCCGCACTGGGAATGCAAGACGCGCAGCTGGCCGCATTTTCGCAAGCCTTGCAGCAGCCTCAGGGGCTGATTCTGGTTACCGGGCCTACCGGAAGCGGTAAAACGGTCACACTGTACAGTGCGCTGCAAACCCGAAACACGCCAGATGTTAATCTCTGTAGCGTGGAAGATCCGGTAGAGATCCCGATCACAGGCATCAACCAGACGCAAATTCACCCACGCGCCGGTTTGACTTTTCAGGGAGTCTTACGTGCTCTGTTGCGTCAGGATCCCGACATTATCATGGTGGGTGAAATCCGCGATGGAGAAACAGCAGAAATAGCCCTTAAAGCCGCACAAACCGGTCATCTGGTTCTTTCTACGCTGCATACCAATTCCACCAGTGAAACGCTGGTGCGTCTGCAACAAATGGGGGTCGCACGCTGGATGATCGCCTCCGCGCTGACGCTCGTCATTGCACAGCGATTGGTCAGAAAGTTGTGCCCCCATTGCCGACAACGTCAGAGTACGCCTATCACACTCCCGAAAGCTGTCTGGCCTACACCACTACCGAATTGGCAGGCCCCTGGCTGCAAACATTGTTATCACGGATTTTATGGCCGTACGGCATTGTTTGAAGTACTCCCTGTTACTCCGGCATTACGTCAGAGTATTGCCAGTGACGCCCCCGTAGACGGAGTGGAACCTGATGCTCAGCTATCAGGGAGAACGCTTTTCGAGAATGGCTGTCAGGCCGTCGAGCAAGGATTAACGACATTTGAAGAGCTGATTCGTGTACTGGGCATGCCTCATGTCCGCTAAACAGCTTTGGCGCTGGCAAGGCATTAACAACAAAGGTACATCGCTGGAAGGAATGCTATGGGCCGATACCCGACCGTCATTAATGCTGGCTCTTGAGAAACAACAGATTACGCCGCTACGCATTAAGCGTATGCGTGTCAAAACCTCGCACTGGAGCCGTACAAGAAGTGCCGAAACCATACACCAGTTGGCGACATTGCTAAAAGCAGGGTTAACGCTCTCAACAGGGCTAGCTCTGCTTGCTGAACAGCATCCCAGCAGTCAATGGCAGGCGCTACTGCGTACGCTGGCTTACGATATGGAACAGGGCATTACCCTCTCCACCTCGCTATCACAATGGCAACACGTTTTTCCGCCCCTTTACCAGGCAATGATCCGCACCGGAGAGCTTACGGGTAAGCTGGACGACTGCTGTTTTGAACTCGCCTACCAGCAAAAGAAACAACAGCAACTTGCTGATAAAGTTAAAAAAGCCCTGCGCTATCCGATTATCATCATCACAATGGCGGTGTTGGTCGTATTTGCGATGTTGCAGTTTGTACTCCCTGAGTTTGCCGCCATCTACCAGACATTCAACACCCCGCTACCGGCCCTCACTCAGTGGATTATTACCATCGCACACTATAGCAGCCAATGGGGATGGCTGGCGGTAGCACTTGGCCTGGTAGCGGTTGCGGCACATCATTTGATAAATCAGAAACCGTACTGGCTCGTTCTGCGCCAGAAATTGCTGCTCAGCCTCCCGGTCATAGGGCCGATGGTGAGAGGGCAAAAGCTCACGCAGATCTTCACCGTTCTGGCGTTAACGCAAAATGCGGGCATTCCCTTTTTGCAGGGTCTTGAGAGCGTTACCGAAACGCTGGCTAACCCTTTCTGGTCGCAACGTTTAGCGCTGGTTCAGCACGACATTAGCGCCGGAAAGCCGGTCTGGTTAGCGCTTAAAAATAGCGGTGAATTCAGCCCATTGTGCATACAGCTGGTCCGAACAGGTGAAGCTTCCGGCTCGCTGGATGCAATGCTGCGCAATCTCGCGCATCACCATGGCGAGAAAACCCTGGCTCAAGCTGAGAATTTGGCTGCATTACTTGAGCCTGCGTTGCTGGTCATTACGGGGCTTATCATCGGTACGCTGGTTGTCGCGATGTATTTACCGATTTTCCATTTGGGAGATGCGATGAGCGGAGTGGGATAAATTCAAATGCCGGATGGCGACGTAACGCCATCCGGCATTTCACAGAACGACCTGTTTTACAGGCTATTGAATACGCGGTTCTCTTGTTCCTGTACACGAATAAACGTTGTACGTTTGGTCAGCTCTTTCAGACGGGATGCGCCTACATAGGTGCAAGCAGAACGCAAACCGCCGAGAATATCGCGAGCGGTATTATCAACCGGGCCGCGCAGAGGCAGCTTAACGGTTTTACCTTCAGCGGCACGATACTGAGCAACACCACCAACATGGCGGGTCATAGCAGATTCTGAGCTCATACCGTAGAACAGCATGAATTTCTCACCGTTTTCTTCAACAATTTTGCCGCCGCTTTCTTCGTGACCGGCCAACATACCGCCGAGCATAACGAAGTCTGCGCCGCCGCCAAACGCTTTTGCAACGTCACCCGGCATTGTGCAGCCGCCGTCGCTGACAATCATGCCGCCCAGACCGTGGGCTGCATCCGCACATTCAATAACCGCAGAAAGCTGTGGATAGCCAACGCCGGTTTTTACACGTGTGGTGCATACAGAACCCGGGCCTATGCCTACTTTGACAATATCAGCACCGGAGAGCACCAGCTCTTCACACATTTCACCGGTGACTACATTGCCCGCACAAATCGTTTTTGTCGGCCATGCTTCACGCGCTTTCGACACAAACTGAACAAAATGCTCTGAGTAGCCATTTGCCACATCAATGCAGATAAAATTCAGCGCTGGGTTGAGCGCCAAAATCTGTTTGGTTTTTTCGAAGTCTGCGTCAGACGTGCCGGTTGAAACCATTACGTGTTTGAGTACATCGGCAGAAGTCTCTGCGATGAAGGTGGCCCAGTCTTCAACAGAATAGTGTTTGTGCACAGCGGTCAGGATGTCGAAGGATGCCAGCGCCGTTGCCATGGCAAACGTCCCGACAGTGTCCATGTTCGCGGCAATAATAGGTACGCCGGACCAGGTCTGACCTGAATGCTTAAAGGTAAATTGACGTTCCAACTCAACATCGGAACGGCTTTTGAGAGTAGAACGCTTAGGGCGGATAAGAACGTCTTTGAAACCTAACTTCAGATCTTCTTCGATACGCATGTGCGGATTCCTGGGGTTAATGGCGAAAAATCGAAACTCACAACTCCAGTGACGCTATCATACGCACTAATCAATGCCGCGCAAGACTGCGAAATTCTCTTTTTTTACGCTACAATCCCATAAATTTACCTGGCGAATAGTAGGTTAATCCTGCAACAGCCTCGCCTTCGCACGCTTAACTTTTAACTGTTTGATAATCAAACTTAAACTCCAGGATCGGCATCTATGAGGTATACGGTAGCCTTAACCGGCGGCATTGGCAGTGGTAAAAGCACCGTTGCAAATGCGTTCGCTGACCTCGGAATAAACATCATTGATGCAGATATTATTGCGCGCCAGGTGGTTGAACCCGGCACACCTGCTCTTAAGGCAATCGAAGAACATTTTGGTTCCGAGGTTATCGCCGCAGACGGATCGTTGCAGCGGCGCATTTTACGCGAACGCATTTTTTCCGCCCCAGAGGAGAAAAGCTGGCTGAATGCCCTGCTCCATCCGCTTATTCAGCAGGAAACGCAGCGCCAGTTTCAGCAAGTGACCTCACCTTACCTGTTATGGGTTGTCCCTTTGCTGGTGGAAAATTCGCTGTATAAAAAAGCCGACCGCGTACTTGTGGTGGATGTCACGCCCGAAACCCAGCTCAGACGCACCATGCAGCGTGATGACGTCACACGTGAGCATGTTGAACAAATTCTTGCTGCCCAGGCAACGCGTGAAGCGCGGCTGGCCGTGGCAGACGATGTTATTGATAATAATGGCGCACCGGAAGCCATCGCCTCGGATGTCGCCCGCCTGCACGCGCTCTATTTGCAATGCGCGTCGCAGTTTGTCTCACAGGAAAAACCGTAATGCACACCCAGGTCCTTTTTGAACACCCTCTCAATGAGAAGATGCGTACATGGCTGCGCATTGAATTTTTAATCCAACAGCTCTCCGTTAATTTACCCATTGCTGACCATGCCGGCGCTCTGCATTTTTTCCGCAATATCGGAGATTTACTGGATGTATTTGAACGCGGCGAAGTCCGTACCGAACTCCTCAAAGAACTGGAGCGACAGCAGCGTAAACTCCAGGCCTGGGTCGAAGTTCCCGGCGTCGATCAAAGCAGAATCGACTCTTTGCGCCAGCAGTTAAAAAGTGCAGGCAGCATTCTGATTTCTGCCCCGCGTATTGGACAGACGCTGCGCGAAGATCGTCTGATTGGTCTCGTACGTCAGCGTTTAAGTATTCCTGGCGGGTGCTGCAGTTTCGATCTGCCGACTCTGCATATCTGGTTACACCTGGCGCAATCGTATCGTGACGCGCAGGTTGAAACCTGGCTTGCCAGCCTGAATCCGCTCAATCAAGCGCTGTCGCTGGTGCTGGATTTAATTCGCAACTCAGCGCCGTTTCGTAAGCAAACCAGCCTGAATGGTTTTTATCAGGACAACGGCGAAGATGCAGATCTGCTGCGCTTGCAGCTGCCGCTTGATTCGCAGCTTTATCCGCAAATTTCTGGTCATAAGAGCCGTTTTGCCATCCGCTTTATGCCGCTGGATAGCGAAAATGGTCAGGTGCCTGAGCGCCTCGATTTTGAACTGGCGTGCTGTTAAGGAGTCAACATGTCTGAACAAACCATCGTCAACTGCCCAACCTGCGGCAAGCCTGTAGTATGGGCTGAAGTCAGTCCGTTTCGCCCATTCTGCAGCAAGCGCTGCCAGTTAATCGATCTGGGAGAGTGGGCTGCAGAAGAGAAACGCATCCCAAGCTCAGGCGATCTGTCGGAAAGCGACGACTGGAGTGAGGAGCAGAAGTAATTCTGCTAATACGTAGGGCGGGCAAGCGTAGCACCCCCGCCATAATTTGCCGGATGGCGGTGTTGCCTTATCCGGCCTACGAACACCATTATCCAGTAATCAGCTTTTCAATGACCGGTGCATTCGCCGGCGGGAAATCTTCCGCATTCAGAGCATATTGCGCTATCCACTGCGCCGGTTGCCCCTCTTTTCCCCACGGCTCGCCTTCCCAGCTTTCAACCAGCCAGAACCACAGAGTGATATGCCTGTCCGGAAACTGATACTCCAACTTTTCGAACAATGAACTTTGAGTCGGCGTGATCCCTACTTCTTCCTGTAGCTCGCGAATCAGCGCCTGCTCCGGCGTTTCGCCCGCTTCAATTTTCCCGCCGGGGAACTCCAGCTTATTGGCCATGTGGGCATCAGCCGCACGCTGGGTGATAAAAATTTCATTGTGCTGATTACGAATAATCCCGACGGCGATCTGCAATATTTTCATTTTCATCGTCCATAAAAAAGGCGCAGAAGTCTGCGCCTTTTCAATAAGTTATTTTCTTAGCTCAGACGGCCATGACACTGTTTGTATTTCTTGCCGGAACCGCAAGGACACGGATCGTTACGACCCACTTTACGATCGCCGGTTTGTGCCGCCAGCTCTTCTGCCGCAGCAGAATCATCACCTTTATGGCTCAACTGCTGCATCTGCGCTAAACGCTCAGCTTCTTCGCGACGCTGCTGCTCCATCGCTTCTACTTCTTCAGGCATACGCACCTGAACTTTGCTCAGAGTGCTGATCACTTCGTACTTCAGTGATTCCAGCATTGATGCAAACATAGAGAAGGATTCACGCTTGTATTCCTGCTTCGGATCTTTTTGCGCGTAACCACGCAGGTGGATACCCTGACGCAGGTAATCCATCGCAGCCAGGTGCTCTTTCCACAAAGAGTCGAGCGTTTGCAGCATCACGCCTTTTTCGAAGTGACGCATCATCTCCGCGCCCACAACTTCTTCTTTGCGCTGATAAACTTCTACTGCGTTTGCCAGAATACGTTCGCGCAGCGTTTCTTCGTGCAGCTCAGGTTCTTTATCCAGCCACTCTGAAATCGGCATATCCAGATCGAAGTCGTTTTTCAGACGTTCCTGCAGACCCGGAATATCCCACATTTCTTCCAGAGACTGCGGCGGAATATAGGCATCAATCGTCGCTTTGAATACGTCTTCGCGAATGCTGTTAATGGTTTCGCTAACGTCAGTTACGTCCAGCAGTTCGTTACGCTGGGTGTAGATAGCACGACGCTGGTCGTTGGCAACATCATCATATTCCAGCAACTGCTTACGAATATCGAAGTTGCGGCTTTCCACTTTACGCTGCGCGTTAGCAATTGCTTTGGTCACCCATGGGTGTTCAATGGCTTCACCAGGCTTCATACCCAGTTTACGCATCATGCCGGACACGCGGTCAGAGGCAAAAATACGCATCAGCGCATCTTCCATCGACAAATAGAAACGAGAAGAACCCGCATCCCCCTGACGACCAGAACGACCACGCAGCTGGTTATCGATACGACGAGATTCGTGACGCTCAGTACCGATAATATGCAAACCACCAGCAGCTAATACCGCGTCATGGCGAACCTGCCACTCGGCTTTGATCTGCGCGATTTGTTCCGGAGTTGGGTTTTCCAGCTCGGCAACTTCTGCCTGCCAGCTACCACCCAGCACGATATCGGTACCACGACCCGCCATGTTAGTAGCGATTGTCACGGCAGACGGGTAACCCGCCTGTGCGACGATATCCGCTTCGCTGGCATGGAACTTGGCGTTCAGAACGTTATGTTTGATGCCTGCCTTGGTCAGCTCGTTAGAGACCACTTCAGATTTTTCAATGGAGATAGTACCCACCAGCACCGGCTGGCCATTTGCGGTACGCTCTTTAATATCTTCAATGATCGCCTGAATTTTTTCCGCTTCGGTCATGTACACCAGATCCGGTAAATCCTTACGGATCATCGGACGGTTAGTTGGTACAACTACGGTATCCAGCTTGTAGATGGAGCTAAATTCAAAGGCTTCGGTATCTGCTGTACCGGTCATACCGGCCAGTTTTTCGTACAAACGGAAGTAGTTCTGGAAGGTAATAGATGCCAGCGTCTGGTTCTCGTTCTGGATCTCTACGCCTTCTTTAGCTTCAACAGCCTGGTGCAGACCATCAGACCAGCGACGCCCCTGCATGGTACGGCCGGTGTGTTCATCAACGATGATAACTTCGCCGTCTTTCACGATGTAGTCAACATCGCGGGTAAACAGCACGTGCGCACGCAGTGCGGCAGTCACGTGGTGCATCAGCATAATGTTGCCTGGAGAGTACAGAGACTCGCCCTCATCCATAATGCCTTCGTTAACTAACAACTCTTCAATCAGTACCAGACCACGTTCGGTCAGGTTAACCTGGCGCGCTTTCTCATCAACAGAGAAGTGGCCTTCCCCCTGGAACGTGTCGGAATCTTCCTTCTCCTGACGGATCAGGTG
Source organism: Citrobacter sp. ABFQG (assembly GCF_004322975.1). Taxonomy (NCBI): domain Bacteria; kingdom Pseudomonadati; phylum Pseudomonadota; class Gammaproteobacteria; order Enterobacterales; family Enterobacteriaceae; genus Citrobacter; species Citrobacter sp. ABFQG. The sequence goes on along the minus strand of NZ_CP036435.1, from coordinate 1,548,152 downwards.
TGGGATGATTTTGTTCACTTTTTTATACATTTCCGAGCTGTCTTCAGCCGGGCCGGAAATGATCAGCGGCGTACGCGCTTCATCGATCAGGATGGAGTCAACTTCATCGACCAGCGCATAGTGCAGTTTACGTTGAACACGCTCTTCCGGACTAAACGCCATGTTATCGCGCAGGTAGTCAAAGCCGTATTCGTTGTTGGTACCGTAAGTAATATCGGCGTTGTAGGCTTCACGCTTGGCTGGCGCTGGCAGGCCAGACATGTTGATACCAACGGTCATGCCGAGGAATTCAAACAGCGGGCGGTTATTTTCGGCATCACGCTGAGCCAGGTAGTCGTTCACGGTAACTACGTGCACGCCCTTCCCGCTTAATGCGTTCAGGTAGGCTGGCAGCGTCGCGGTCAGGGTTTTACCTTCACCAGTACGCATTTCCGCGATGCAGCGATCGTTAAGCACCATACCGCCCAGCAGCTGAACGTCGAAGTGGCGCATACCGAACACGCGTTTACTCGCTTCACGCACCACTGCGAACGCTTCCGGGATCAGGCTCTCAACGCTGGCACCTTTTTCCAGACGGGCGCGGAATTCAGCGGTCTTCGCTTTCAGTTCATCATCGGAGAGTTTTTCCATCTCCGGTTCCATTGCGTTGATGACATTGACCACTTTACGCATACGACGCAGCGTACGCTCGTTACGGCTACCGAATACTTTGGTTAATAATTTGATTAGCATAATAAAATCTCAAACGCCCCGCGATGCGGAGTCAAAAATTATAAGTTGGAAGGTTCTTTTTTAGCTGAGGCGTTGAGGACCAGCGCGGATACCCTGCAGCTGGCTGATCCAGACCGGAACGCTAAATGCGGCCTGAGAAGTAAAGTGGGCGTATGTCACGCGACTTACTGTCGCGGGCGGAGTGCCTTCTTGCGTCAGCATCGCGCTGAGCGTATTCAGTAACGCAAGATGGTGCGCCTGGATTGGCAACGGCTCTTCGGCAACAGGCAACGCCTGAGGCGCCATGGCAAAAGAAAGATGGCGGATAACCGTACGAATGGCATGTTGATGCCAGTAATCGACGGTAAAATTTGGGCGGCGATTAGTCGCTTCCAGCAAAGCAAGCTGGCTAAAGTTAACTTTAGCGGATTGATCGTGATTGCTGGCGGTCGCCTTCGCGGGGGTATTGGGTTCAGCAGCATTACCGAGCGCGGGCAGGCCAAAACTCGCCGCGACCATCCCCAACAGGAGATGCGGCCAGAAGTACCGTCTGCCTAACTGTCGCCAACGCGTCAGTATTCCACTCACGTTTTTGCCACCTGATATACCCTGCGTTTGGGGTTACGAATGCAAAACATTTTTTTTGCGCACGAATCTTATCATTAAAGCGTACGCTCCACAGCAGTAATGACAACCGGCCATGGGTAAATATGCTCAAGAAAGCAGCGATCGCACACTATTTTAACCTAGTGGCAGGGAAATATTTGCGTTGGAAAAGGCTGCGCTAATGAGTACATAAAAAAACGACTGGCTCACCTGGCCGGAGAGAGTGCCAGATTTACCAGTCGAATTTATACGACAGTGTATGTCGTTATGCCAGTACGGTCGAAGGTGCTTTGAACGCCAGAGGCAGTTCTGCATCGTCCTGGAAGGTCACATATTCCCAGGCTTCCTGTTTTGCCAGGACCGCCTGCAACAGTTTGTTATTCAATGCATGACCGGATTTATACGCGGTGAATGCACCAATAATGTTGTGACCACACATGAACAAGTCACCAATCGCGTCGAGCATTTTGTGACGAACGAATTCGTCTTCAAAACGCAGACCGTCTTCGTTCAATACGCGATAATCGTCAACAACGATGGCACAATCGAAGCTGCCGCCCAAGGCCAGGCCACGGGACTGCAGATATTCGATATCACGCATGAAGCCGAAAGTACGCGCACGGCTGATCTGACGCATGAACGCATCTGCAGAGAAGTTCATCGCGTAGCGCTGCGTGCTGGCATCAATCGCTGGATGGTTAAAGTCGATGGTAAAATCCAACGAGAAACCATTAAACGGTTTGAATTCAGCCCACTTATCACCATCTTCGACACGAACGGTCTCTTTGATGCGAACAAATTTCTTAGCGCTGTTCAGTTCTTCAATACCCGCATCGAGCAGCAGATATACGAATGGAGCAGCACTACCATCCATGATCGGGATTTCCGGGGCGTTAACTTCAATAACAATGTTATCGATACCTAAGCCCGCCAGAGCAGCATTCAGGTGCTCTACGGTTGAAATCCGCACATCATGCTCATTGACCAGACACGTACAGAGCATGGTATCACGCACAGATTTGGCATCGGCCGGGAAATCTACCGGAGGATTCAAGTCGGTGCGACGATAGATGACCCCGGTGTTGGCCGGCGCAGGGCGTAGCGTCAGCGTGACTTTTTTGCCGGTATGTAAACCGACGCCAGTCGCCTGAACGATACGTTTAAGTGTCCTTTGTTTGATCATCGTATAATCTCGCCAAATTAACTATCCAACCGAAGTGTACTATACATTCGGCGGGCCAGTTTAGCACAAAGAGCGCAGATTCCCAAATTCCAGCTAATTCTTAATCAGCTTGCTTACGCAGGAATGCAGGGATATCCAGATAATCCGGCTCTTTAGTGGTTTGCGGCGTATTGTCGTTAACCACTTTCGCTACCGGCTTCTGTTCTTGCGTCAACGGCGCCATGCCGTGTTGCTGGTAACGATCCATTACCGGCTGCTGTACCTGCTTGTTGGTTACCAGAGTGATTTCAGGACGCTTGTCCATACCAATTCCAGTCGCAACAACGGTCACACGCAGTTCGTCGTTCATATCCGGGTCCAGAGAGGTACCGATTACCACGGTCGCGTTATCCGATGCAAAGGCACGGATGGTGTTACCCACGGTTTCGAACTCATCCAGACGCAGGTCGAAGCCCGCAGTAATGTTGACCAGCACGCCGCGTGCGCCGGACAGATCGATGTCTTCCAGCAGCGGAGAAGAGATAGCCATTTCAGCCGCTTCTTCTGCACGGTCTTCACCGCTCGCCACGCCAGAACCCATCATCGCGTAGCCCATTTCGGACATCACGGTGCGCACGTCTGCAAAGTCGACGTTCATCAGGCCCGGACGAGTAATCAGTTCAGCGATACCCTGAACTGCGCCTTTCAGTACGTCGTTCGCTGCGCCAAACGCATCCAGCAGGGAGATACCGCGACCCAGTACTTTCAGCAGTTTGTCATTCGGAATAGTAATTAGAGAGTCCACATGTTTGGACAGCTCGGTGATACCCTGCTCCGCGAATGCCATACGCTTCTTGCCTTCAAAGTTGAAAGGCTTAGTCACGACAGCAACGGTCAGAATACCTAAATCTTTTGCTACTTCAGCAACCACTGGCGCTGCACCGGTACCGGTACCGCCGCCCATGCCTGCTGCGATAAACACCATGTCTGCCCCGTCAAGCGCTGCACGCAGAGCTTCACGATCTTCGTCTGCCGCATTACGGCCGACTTCCGGGTTCGCACCCGCGCCCAGACCTTTGGTGATGCCGCTACCAATCTGAATGGTCTGTCCAACCGCCGTTTTACGCAACGCCTGAGCGTCGGTATTCACCGCGAAGAATTCAACACCTTCGATGCGCTCGCGCACCATGTGTTCAACGGCATTACCGCCACCGCCGCCGACGCCGATGACTTTAATCACCGCGTCATTGGTAAGTTCCATAGGTTCAAACATAGTTTCTCTCTCCGTTGTGCCTGTCGCCTGAGACCGTTAATGTGCGTTGGTCTCTTTAAAAATTAAAACTCTTTTCGCAGCCAGCTATTGAGTCGTTTGATCCACGAGCCAACTGATGCCGTTACGCGTTTTTCTACTTCAGCCTCACCACTCAAATGGGATTCTTTTCCGTAGTGAAGCAGCCCCACTGCCGTTGAATAATACGGCTCCTGAGCATAATCCGTCAGACCAGTGATATTCAGCGGCGCGCCAATACGTACTTGCGTATGGAACACGCGCTGTGCGCAGGCCGCAAGACCTTCAATTTGCGCAGCACCACCGGTTAACACAATCCCCGCCGCCAGATGATGTTTCACACCCTGCTGGCGAAGCTGTTCTTGTAATTGCAAAATTTCTTCGTTGACCAGGTTGAGCAGCTCGGTATAACGCGGCTCAATGACTTCTGCCAGGGTCTGACGTTGCAGGCTACGCGGTGGACGACCACCTACGCTTGGCACTTCAACGCTTTCGTCTTTACCCACGATGGACCCCAGCGCACAGCCATGGCGCACTTTAATGGCTTCAGCATCGCTCGGCGGCGTACCAAAGGCATACGCGATATCACTGGTCACTACATTCCCTGCATAAGGGATAACTTTAGTGTGGCGCAACGCCCCGCCAGTATAAACGGCGATGTCCATTGTACCACCACCAATATCCACCACGCAGACACCCAGCTCACGTTCATCTTCCGTCAACACGGAATAACTGGCTGCCAACCCGGCAAAAATCAGTTGGTCAACTTTCAGACCACAACGTTCAACAGCTTTGACAATGTTCTTCGCCATGTCGTTGTGGCAGGTAATAAGGTGGACTTTTGCCTGCATACGTACGCCGGAAAGACCTACCGGATTTTTAATGCCTTCCTGGTAGTCAATGGCGTATTCCTGCGGAATAACGTGCAGAACACGATGTTCATCGCGAACGCGTACGGATTTTGCCGTATGTACCACGTTTTCCACATCTTCCTGCGTCACTTCCTCTTCGGAAATGGGCACCATACCAATTTCATTTTGACAGCTAATATGTTTACCGGAAAGTGCCAGATACACCGAGGAAATCTGGCAATCTGCCATCAGTTCAGCCTGGTCAATGGCGCGCTGTACGCACTTCACCACTGACTCAAGGTCATTCACCCCGCCTTTATCCATACCTCGCGATGGGCAACTGCCCACGCCAATGATATTGACCATACCGTCGGGCAGAACTTCCCCTACTAAAGCGGCTACCTTCGCGGTGCCAATCTCCAGTCCAACTACCAGTTTTCTGTCCGTCGCCTTGATCATTGTTGTTCTGCCTGTGCCTGATTCTGTTGCTGATTAGATTCCTCAGGAGGCAAGGGAACCCAGCCTACTGCCGCTCCTGAGTCATAACGCAAATCAACGTAGCTAATCCGTTTGCCATCGGTTTGCGCCTGCTGCTGTAAAACCGGGTAGAGTTCCACAAAGCGAGCCAAACGTTTTATCGTATCGCCCCTGCCCAGATTGAGCTTAATATCGTTATTCAGCGTCAACTGCCAGGAACGACGAGCGGTCATCGCCGCTTCCTTCAGGGTGAATCTATCCTTAGCCAGCACCTGCCCCATATCACGGAACCCTTGCAACACTTCACTTGCGCTGCCTTCCGGTCCGTACAACATAGGTAATACCTGCTTATTGGCCCGACCGGTTGGGACGCTGAACGTATTGCCTTCGGCATCCACCATATGCTGGTCATTCCAACGCGCAATGGGCACATATTCAACCAGATGAATCTTCAATTCATCGGGCCATTGCTTTCTGACGCTCGCCTGTTTAATCCAGGGGAGACGTTCAATTTGACTCTGAATGATGTTCACATCCTGAGTCATAAAGGTTCCCGGAGCGCCCAGAGCCAGAATGGACTGACGAATATCGTCATTGCGCGTGTAATGCCGTTCGCCGGTTAACACCAGCTTTGACAATGGCAACCGCTGCGCATCTTCCATCCACCCCAACACTACCCAGCCGCTGACAAACACGGTGCACAGCACTGTCAGCAGGAACAGTATTCCTGCAAGACGCGTTCCATTATTGCGGCGTGAGGAGTTTACTTCTTCTTCATCACCGTTTCGCGTGTTCAGCGCAGCCTGCGACATATCAGTCCGCCAACTCCAGAATTCTTACCACCAACTGCGAGAAGCTCAGGCCAGCCTGACGTGCCGCCATCGGCACCAGGCTGTGGCTGGTCATACCCGGAGAGGTATTCGCTTCCAGCAGATAAAACTGGCCATCGCTGTCCAGCATGACGTCAATGCGACCCCAACCTTTACAGCCCAATGCGGTCCATGCTTTCAGGACTAATTCCTGCAAACGGGCCTCTTGTTCAGCTTCCAGACCTGCAGGGCAGAAATATTGTGTCTCATCAGAGAGATACTTCGCCTCATAATCATAGAAGGTTCCCGCGGGTTGGATACGTATTGACGGTAAAATTTCTTCACCAAGTATCGCAACTGTAAATTCCGGGCCACTGAGCCATTTTTCGATCAGTACTTCTTCATCATGCTGAAAAGCCAATGCTAATGCACCCTGCAAAGCATTTTCTTCTTCAACTTTTGACATCCCTACGCTGGAGCCTTCACGGCTTGGCTTCACAATCAGCGGCAAACCTAACGCAGAGATTTTTGTAACCGCTTCATCGCTAAGACCTTTTTCGAACTCAGAGCGGGTCAATGCAACCCAGGGCGCGACGGGTAAACCTGCGCCCTGCCACAGCAGCTTGCTGCGCAGTTTGTCCATCGAAATTGCGGACGCCATGACGCCGCTGCCGGTATATGGCAGGCCAATTTGCTCCAGCATGCCCTGCAACGTGCCATCTTCCCCGCCACGACCGTGCAGCGCAATAAACACCTTCTGAAAACCCATAGATTTCAGAAGAGTGACATCAATATCTTTAGGGTCAACCGGATGGGCATCGACACCACCTTCGCGTAACCCTGCCAGTACGGCCGCGCCGGAATTCAGCGAAACTTCACGCTCTGTGGAGGTTCCTCCTAACAGGACCGCGATTTTATCAGCCATGTTGTTCTTCCTCCGGGTTTTGCGGCTTCAGTTTGATTTCAGCTAAGGAACGTGCGATTTTGCCGATATTTCCAGCGCCCTGCACCAAAATCAGATCATTGCCGGTTAATACCGGCGCCAGCATGTCTGCCACCTGAGCCGGATCGGATACCAGAATCGGGTCGATCTTACCGCGACCACGGATCGTACGGCACAGCGAACGGCTGTCAGCCCCCGGAATCGCGGCTTCACCCGCGGCGTATACATCCAGCATCAACAGCGCATCGACCTGAGTCAGCACGTTGGCAAAGTCGTCATACAGATCGCGTGTACGCGTAAAGCGGTGCGGCTGGAACAGCATTACCAGATTTTTGTCCGGCCAGCCCGCGCGTGCAGCTTTAATCGTGGCATCCACTTCCGTTGGATGATGGCCATAATCATCAACCAGCATCGCCGTCCCGGCTTTACCGTTTACCGGCTCAAGCGGAAATTCGCCGAGGAAGTCAAAACGGCGTCCGGTGCCCTGGAAACTTTCCAGCGCGCGCAGAATTGCGTCGTCTTCAATGCCTTCTTCTGTTGCAACTGCCACCGCCGCCGCCGCGTTCAGCGCATTGTGACGGCCCGGTGCGTTCAATGTCACACGTAAATCGGCCATCCCCTGACGCAGCAGCGTGAAGTGCCCTTGTGGACCAATCTGCTGGTAATCTTCAACGCGCACATCAGCATCATCGCTGAAACCATAGGTTGTGGTTTGACGACCGACGCGCGGCAACAACTCGCGGATCACCGGATCGTCAACGCACATCACCGCACGACCATAAAACGGTAAGTTATGCAGGAAATTAATAAACGTCTGCTTTAAATTTTCGAAGTCGCCATGGTAGGTATCCATATGATCGGCTTCGATATTGGTAACAATCGCCACCATCGGCTGCAAATGTAGGAACGACGCATCGCTCTCATCCGCCTCCGCAATTAAATAACGGCTATGACCCAGACGCGCATGGACGCCTGCAGCCTTCACCAGACCGCCGTTGACAAACGTCGGATCCAGCCCCGCTTCCGCGTAGATACTGGAGACCATCGCTGTGGTCGTGGTTTTACCGTGCGTCCCGGCAATGGCGATACCGTGACGAAAACGCATTAATTCAGCCAACATTTCAGCACGACGGATCACCGGAATACGTGCTTCATGCGCCGCAACAATTTCCGGGTTATCCGCAGAAATGGCGCTGGATACCACCACCACGCTCGCATCACGCACGTTTTCCGGGCGATGGTTGAAGAAAATCGTGGCGCCCAGATTCGTCAACTGCTGAGTCACCGGATTCGGCGCCAGGTCAGAACCGCTGATCTGATAACCTTCGTTGGCCAAAACTTCGGCAATACCGCCCATACCAGCACCACCGATGCCGACAAAGTGAATGTGCCGAACGCGACGCATTTCGGGCACTATGGAACGCAGTTTTGCCAGTTGTTGTGTATTCATTCTTTAGCCATTAACTTCTTAGTTCATGCGATGCAAAAGGCATCACCACAATTACGCCCGGGCAGCCCGGCTCACTTCATTAGCAACACGCTCTGTGGCATCCGATATGGATGCGGCGCGCGCACGTTCTGCCATGGTTAATAAGGTTTCTCGCGACCACCCGGAAAGGGTGTTAGCGACGGCATCCACAGTAAACTGCGGCTGCTCAAGAATTTTGGCGGCGCCCGCTTTCTCCAGCGGCAGCGCATTCCAGTACTGCTGTCGGTCTTTGTGCTGGAAAGGCACAAACAGCGCAGGCAAACCTGCGGCAGCAATTTCACTTACCGTCAGCGCACCTGAGCGACAAACTACGACATCCGCCCACGCGTAGGCGGCTGCCATATCATCAATAAACTCAGTGACCTTGTGCTGTGGTTGTCCCGCGTCAGCATATGCCTGTTCAACGGTTTGCTGCGCACCTTTGCCGCTCTGATGCCAAATAGTCACCGCGTCACCAAGCTCTGCGGCAACCTGCGGCATCGTCTGGTTCAATACGCGTGCACCCTGAGACCCCCCGACGACCAGCACGCGAACCGGGCCTTCACGCCCTGCCAGACGTACTTCGGGCGACGGCAGCGCCAGAACGTCGGTGCGTACCGGGTTACCCACCACTTCCGCATTCGGGAAAGCGCCAGGAAAAGCCTGCATCACCGTAGTGGCAATTTTCGCCAGCCACTTGTTGGTTAATCCCGCAATGCCATTCTGCTCATGCAGTACAACCGGAATGCCTAATGACCAGGCTGCCAGACCGCCAGGGCCGGACACGTAGCCGCCCATACCCAGCACCACATCAGGCTTAAACTGCTTCATGATGGCCCGCGCCTGACGCCAGGCATTAAAAATACGCACGGGGGCGGCAAGCAGAGCGTTGACACCTTTGCCACGCAAACCGGAGATGCGAATAAAGTCAATTTCAATGCCATGCTTCGGCACTAAGTCCGCTTCCATACGATCGGCGGTGCCCAGCCAACGAACTTGCCAGCCCTGAGCCATTAAATGATGCGCGACCGCCAGCCCCGGGAACACATGCCCGCCGGTACCGCCTGCCATCACCATTAACCGCTTCGGTTGACCACTCATCGTGCACCTCGTGTAAACGCCTGGGCTTTTTCCAGACGCGTTTCATAATCAATACGTAACAAAAACATGATGGCCGTCGACATAATCAACAAACTGGAACCACCATAACTGATCAGCGGTAACGTCAGACCTTTGGTTGGCAGCATACCAGCTGCCGCACCGACGTTTACCAGCGCCTGGAAGCTAAACCAAATCCCGATGGAGCAGGCTAAAAAGCCTGAAAAACGGTGGTCAATTTCCAGCGCTTTGCGGCCAATCGACATCGCGCGAAAAGCGACGAAGAATACCATTAAAAGTGCCAATACCACACCGATATAACCCAGCTCTTCCCCAATGATGGCGAAGATGAAGTCGGTGTGCGCTTCCGGTAAATACTCCAGTTTTTGCACCGAATTACCTAACCCCTGCCCCCAAATCTCACCGCGACCAAAAGCCATCAGCGATTGCGTTAACTGGTAGCCGCTGCCAAACGGATCTTCCCATGGGTTCCAGAAGGAGGTTACGCGGCGAATACGATACGGTTCGGCAAGGATCAGCAGCACCACCGCCGAAATCCCCATACCGATAATGGCAATGAACTGCCACAGTTTCGCTCCAGCGAGAAAGAGCATCGCCAGCGTCGTGACAAACAGCACCACTACCGTACCAAGGTCAGGCTGCGCCAGCAGCAAGATTGCCAGCACCAGAATCACACCCATCGGTTTTAAGAAGCCGCGCAGGTTGTTACGCACTTCATCGACTTTACGCACCAGGTAGTTGGCGAGATAACAGAACAGCGACAGCTTGGTGAATTCCGCAGGCTGAATACGCAGTGGACCCAACGCGATCCAGCGCGATGCCCCGTTAACGGAGCTCCCCACCACCAGAACGATCAACAACATGATGATCGAGGCGATCAGCATCGTCGTGCTGTACTTTTGCCAGAACTCCATCGGCAGACGTAGCGTCACCATCGCCAGACAGAACGCGAGGAAGATATACAGCGCGTCACGTTTAGCGAACAGGAAGGGATCGCCTGCCAGGCGTTGCCCTACGGGCATCGATGCCGATGTCACCATCACAAAACCGATCGCTGCCAGACCAAAAGTCAGCCACAGCAGCATGCGGTCATACATGATCAGGCTGTCCGCGTCTTTATCACGCGAAGCCATCACCCAGCCTTTAAGTGCCGCGAAGATCCACGCCAGGACACCCAGTCCCGGTACGCGCGGCATTTTCAGACGAGGGAGAGAGAAGCGCATCAACCCAACTCCTTCGCCAAACGGGTAAAGACGTCACCACGTTGCTCAAAGTTCTTGAACTGGTCAAGGCTGGCACAGGCTGGCGACAGCAGCACCATATCACCCGACTTCACACGCGGTGCGAGCAGACGCATTGCCTGCTCCATGGTTTCAGTGTGTTCCGCAACCTCAGGACGCAGAGCGGCAAGCTGTGCGCCATCGCGACCAAAGCAGTACAGACGAATGTTGTCGCCAGTCAGGTAACGTTGCAGCGGCATAAAGTCGGCGGATTTCCCGTCACCGCCCAGCAGCAGGTGCAGCGTACCCTCAACGTGCAGACCATTCAGTGCCGCTTCGGTGCTGCCGACGTTGGTGGCTTTTGAATCGTTGATCCAACGCACACCGTTATGATTCAGTACCAACTGGAAACGATGCGCCAGACCGGTAAAGGTAGTCAGCGCTTTCAGGCTGGACGCCCGCGGCAGACCCGCAGCATCCGCCAGCGCCAGCGCCGCCAGGGCGTTGGTATAGTTATGCTGGCCGGTAAGCGTCATCTCTTTCACGTTCAGGACTTTTTCACCCTTCACCCGCAGCCAGGTTTCACCCTGCTGACGATTGAGATGATAGTCACCCATATTGATGCCAAAGCTCACGCAGCGCTCATCCGCCCCGCGAATCGGCATGGTCAGCGCATCATCAGCATTGACCACACACACTTTCGCATTCTCATAGACACGCAGTTTGGCCGCACGGTACTGCTGCAAGCCAAACGGATATCTGTCCATATGATCTTCGGTGACGTTCAAAATGGTGGCGGCTACGGCCTGTAAGCTGGAGGTTGTCTCCAGTTGGAAGCTCGACAGCTCCAGTACATACAGCTCGCGTTCGTCATCCAGCAGCATCAACGCGGGCAGGCCAATATTTCCGCCAACACCGACGTTCACGCCGGCTGCTTTCGCCATCTCGCCGACCAGCGTAGTGACGGTACTTTTCCCGTTGGAACCGGTGATCGCGACGATCGGTGCCTGTGCTTCGCGGCAGAACAGCTCAATGTCGCCAACAATTTCAATCCCTGCATCAGCGGCGGCGCTCAGCGAAGGATGCGCCAGGGCAATACCAGGGCTGGCGACGATGAGATCGGCGGCCAGCAGCCAGTCATCATTCAGGCTGCCAACATGACGCTCAACCGCTTCCGGTAATTTATCCAGACCAGGCGGCGTCGCACGGGTATCCATTACGCGCGGCGTCACGCCACGCGCCAGGAAGAAATCCACGCAGGACAGTCCGGTCAACCCCAGACCGATAATGACGACTTTTTTACCCTGGTAATCAGCCATGATTAACGTACCTTCAGCGTTGCCAGGCCAATCAGCACCAGCATCAGCGAAATAATCCAGAAGCGCACAATGACGCGCGGTTCCGGCCAGCCTTTCAGTTCATAGTGATGGTGAATCGGCGCCATACGGAAGATGCGCTGTCCGCGCAGCTTAAAGGAGCCAACCTGCAGAATGACCGACAGCGTTTCTACAACAAATACGCCGCCCATGATTACCAGCAGGAACTCTTGACGCAGCAGCACGGCAATAATGCCCAGCGCGCCCCCCAGCGCCAGCGAACCGACGTCACCCATAAAGACCTGCGCCGGATAGGTGTTAAACCACAGGAAACCTAATCCCGCGCCGACAATCGCCGTACAGACGATCACCAGTTCGCCTGCATGGCGTAAGTAGGGAATGTGCAGATAGTTGGCAAAGTTCATGTTACCGGTAGCCCATGCCACCAGCGCAAAACCCGCTGCTACGAACACGGTCGGCATAATCGCCAGACCATCCAGGCCATCGGTGAGATTGACCGCGTTGCCGGTCCCCACAATCACGAAGTAGGCCAGCAGAACATAGAACAGACCCAGTTGCGGCATCACGTCTTTAAAGAACGGCACCACCAGCTCGGTAGCCGGGGTGTCTTTACCAGCGAGGTACAGCGCAAAGGCTACACCCAGCGCAATCACCGACATCCAGAAGTACTTCCAGCGGGCAATCAGGCCCTTGGTATCTTTGCGCACCACTTTGCGGTAGTCATCGACAAAACCGATAATGCCGTAGCCAATCAATACCACCAGCACGCACCATACGTACGGGTTCGACGGATATGCCCACAGCAGTACGGAGATAACTATCGCGGTGAGGATCATGATCCCCCCCATGGTTGGCGTACCGCGTTTACTGAAGTGCGATTCCGGACCGTCGTTACGTACGACCTGTCCAAAGGACATTTTTTGTAAGCGGGCAATCATGCGCGGTCCCATCCACAAAGAGATGAACAGCGCGGTCAGCAGGCTGACGATGGCGCGAAACGTCAGATAGGAAAAGACGTTAAAGCCGGAATAATATTTGACCAAATGTTCGGCCAGCCAAACTAACATGTCCCATTCTCCTGTAATGCGCGTACTACCTCTTCCATGGCGGCACTACGTGAACCCTTCACTAAAATCGTCATGACCTGATGTTCTGCAATCAATGCCTTAAGATGCGCGGCCAGCGCACTTTTATCCGCAAAATGTTCGCCAACGCCACTGGCGTCGCTAATTGCCTGACTCAGTTTTCCCGTACTCAGTACACGGTCGATGCCTGCGGCTTTCGCAGCAACACCCACCTGTACATGGCATGCTTCGCTTTCTGCGCCAAGCTCTGCCATATCACCAACGACCAGTACGCGATAGCCCGGCATTTCAGACAGCACCTGCACCGCTGCGGTCATCGAACCGACGTTCGCGTTATAGGAGTCGTCCAGCAGCAGCTGATTTTCCGCGAGTTGAATCGGGAACAGACGCCCCGGTACCGCTTGCAGATCCTTCAACCCCGCTTTGATCGCCTCGTGCGTCGCGCCTACCGCCATAGAGAGCGCCGCCGCCGCAAGGGCGTTAGCGATATTATGGCGACCCGGTAACGGCAGCAGGACATCAATGCTTCCGGTCGGCGTTTGCAGAGAAAATTCCGTGCCATGCGAGGTCACATGAACGTTGGTCGCCGAAAAGTCGCTATTGGCTGCATTCGGGGAGAAACGCCAGACTTTGCGATCGCCGATGATGCTTTGCCAGTTCAGCCAGTCGTTGTTGTCGGCATTCATAATGGCGATACCGTTCGCTGACAGACCGGTAAAAATCTCACCTTTTGCCTTCGCAACGCCCGCCAGAGAGCCGAAGCCTTCCAGGTGCGCGGCGGCCAGGTTGTTCACCAGCGCCGCTTCCGGACGCGTCAGGCCGACGGTCCAGGCGATTTCGCCCTGATGGTTGGCACCGAGCTCAATCACGGCATAGTCGTAATCGTTGTTTAAGCGCAGCAGCGTCATCGGTACACCGATGTCGTTATTCAGGTTGCCCGCGGTATATAGGGTGTTACCACACTGGCTCAGAATGGCAGCCGTCATCTCTTTGACGGACGTTTTACCGGATGAGCCGGTCAGCGCGACAACGCGCGCCGGAACCTGGGCGCGAACCCACGCAGCCAGTTCACCAAACGCCAGACGCGTATCGTTAACAATCAGCTGCGGCAGGTTGGTGTCCAACGGGCGGCTGACCAACAGCGCACCGGCCCCGCTCTCTTGCGCTTTGTCTGCAAAATCATGGGCATCAAAGCGTTCGCCTTTCAGTGCCACAAACAGGCAGCCCGGCGTCACTTTACGCGTATCGGTTGTTACGGCATCAAGGGTCAGATCGGCCCCTTTCAATTCGCCACGGAGGATCTCCGCCAGTTGGCTGAGCGTTACGCTAATCATGCGATAACCCCCAGCAGACGCGCTGCCGTGACGCGGTCAGAATAATCGAGGCGCTGTGAACCAACGATCTGGTAGTCTTCATGACCTTTACCGGCCACCAGCACCACATCATTTTCTTTCGCCTGCATAATGGCGTTTGTCACCGCTTCTGCGCGACCTTCCATCACCTTCGCCTGTCCGGCATCCAGCATCCCCGCCAGAATGTCGTTAATAATGGCGCGTGGCTCTTCGGTACGCGGGTTGTCATCAGTCACCACGACAACATCTGCAAACTGCTCGGCAATTGCGCCCATCAACGGACGTTTGCCTTTATCGCGATCGCCGCCGCAGCCAAAGACGCACCACAGTTTGCCAGTACAGTGCAAACGTGCCGCCTGTAGCGCTTTTTCCAGCGCATCTGGCGTATGGGCGTAATCAACAACCACGGTAGTTTTACCCGGCGCACTGAACACTTCCATACGCCCGCAAACCGGCTGCAATTGTGTCGCCGTTTTCAGTAAATCAGCTAACGGATAGCCCAGTGCCAGCAGCGTTGCCAACGCCAGCAGCAGATTACTGACGTTAAACGCCCCCATCAGGCGGCTTTCAATTTCGCCGTCGCCCCATGAGGAGGTAAAACGAATCGTTGCCCCGCTGTCGTGATACTTCACGTCAACCGCTTTTAACCAACGACCGTGACAGTTCGGGTTGATGTGGTCTTCCATCGAAACGGCAACCGCATCCGGGAGTTTCGCCAGCCAGCGACGACCGACTTCATCATCCGCATTGACGATGGCCTGACCGCAATGGTGCGTGGAATACAGCAGCCATTTTGCGGCTTCGTAATGTTCCATGTCGCCGTGGTAGTCGAGATGGTCACGGCTTAAGTTAGTAAATACTGATGCGGAAAACTTCAGCGCCGCCACGCGATGCTGAACCAGACCGTGTGAAGAGACTTCCATTGCGCCAACCGTTGCGCCCTGCGCAACCAGCCCCGCCAGCACATGCTGGACATCAACGGCTGAACCGGTGGTATTTTCCGTCGGGATCACTTTGCCCAGCAGGCCATTGCCTACTGTTCCCATCACCGCGCTGGTTTCGCCAAGCAGTTGGCTCCACTGTGCCAGCAGTTGGGTGGTGGTGGTTTTACCGTTAGTCCCGGTCACACCGACCAGACGCATTTTCTCAGAAGGCTCGTGGTAAAAACGGCCTGCCAGTGCAGATAAACGTTCGTTAAGCTGACTAAGATAGATGACCGGAACGCCGTGCATTTCACGGATTTCACCATCAGTAGCTTCATCTTTCGCTTCTGCAATAATGGCAGCCACACCTTGCGCTATCGCCTGCGGGATATACCGACGCCCGTCCGCCTGATGACCTAATACTGCGACAAAGAGATCGCCCGATGCAGCCACACGGCTGTCAAGCGTCATCTCCCGCAGTGCTCGCTCCGGTGCACCCGGCACCCATGGAGCAAGAAGGTCGCGCAAATTACGATCTGCCACCTGTTGCCTCGCCTTGATTATTCACAAATTCATTTTTATCGCCCGTTGTCAGCGCATCCGGCTCGATGTTCATGGTACGCAGTACGCCGCCCATGATGGCACCAAAGACCGGCGCGGAAACGGCGCCACCGTAGTATTTACCCGCCTGCGGATCGTTGATAACAACAACCAGCGCGAAGCGCGGCTGACTCGCAGGCGCAACACCTGCGGTATAAGCAATGTATTTGTTGATGTAGCGGCCATCCGGCCCTACTTTTTTCGCTGTACCGGTTTTAATGGCGATACGATAACCTTTAATCGCCGCCTTCACGCCGCCGCCGCCGGGCAGCGCCACGCTTTCCATCATGTGCACCACGGTACGTACGGTCGCTTCCGGGAAGATACGCTCGCCCGGAACTGGAGGGTCAACTTTAGTAATCGACAGTGGACGATAAACGCCGTAACTGCCGATCGTTGCATAGACTCGCGCTAACTGTAACGGCGTTACCATTAGCCCGTAGCCGAAAGAGAAGGTGGCCCTCTCTATGTCAGACCACCGTTGTTTTTGAGGATATAAGCCACTGCGTTCTCCGACCAACCCCAAATTGGTCGCTTTTCCCAGCCCAAAACGTGAGTAAGTATCTACTAACGCTGAGGACGGCATCGCTAACGCCAGCTTGGAAACACCGACGTTACTCGACTTCTGCAAAACCCCGGTGAGGGTTAATTCGCTATAACGTGCCACGTCTTTGATTTCGTGACCATTAATTCGGTAAGGGATAGTGTTGAGGACCGTATTTTCGCGTACCACACCGCGCTGCAGCGCGGTCATCACCACCATCGGTTTAACGGTAGAACCCGGTTCAAACACGTCGGTAATGGTGCGGTTACGCATCGCGTCTTTTGGCGTACCGGTGAGATTGTTCGGGTTGTAGGACGGACTGTTGGCCATTGCCAGCACTTCACCGGTGTTCACATCCACCAGTACCGCACTGCCTGACTCCGCCTTGTTGAACGCCACGGCGTTATTCAGTTCACGGTAGACCAGTGCCTGTAAACGCTCATCAATGCTCAACGCGAGGTTATGCGCCGCCTGGCTGTCGGTAGAGGAGATATCTTCAATGACGCGGCCATACCGGTCTTTACGTACAATACGCTCGCCCGGTTGTCCGGTGAGCCACTTGTCGAAGCTCTTCTCAACGCCTTCAATGCCCTGGCTGTCGACGTTCGTAAATCCGATGAGGTGAGCAGTCACTTCCCCGGAAGGGTAGTAACGGCGGGATTCTTCGCGCAGATGGATACCTGGCAGCTTCAGTTTTTTGATGTAATCAGCCATGTCAGGGTTTACCTGACGCGCCAGATAGATAAAGCGCCCTTTCGGATTCGCGTTAATGCGGGAAGCCAGTTGATCGAGCGGGAGATTCAGCGCGGTTGACAGCGCTCTCCAGCGTTCGCCAACGCTCACTCCGCCGGCATCATGTACTTCTTTCGGGTCGGCCCATATAGCTTTAACCGGAACACTCACCGCCAGCGGACGACCAGAGCGGTCGGTAATCATTCCGCGCGATGTAGACACTTCCTGGACGCGTAGAGAGCGCATATCACCCTGACGCACCAGCATGTCCGGCGCGATGATTTGCAGCCAGGCAACGCGACCCAGCAGAAAACCCAGTGCCAGCAAAATACAGCCGCACAGTAACGCAAAACGCCAACTGATAAAGTTGGCTTGTTCTTCCTGGCGTTTTGGTTTGTGCGTTTTTGCCGCTGCTTTCATGCGTCGCGTTTATCCTTATTTTTGTACTACGATATTTTCTTGTGAGGGATCGACATGCTGCATTTGCAGCTTTTCCGTTGCGATCCGTTCAACACGGCTATGGTCGCCGAGCGCGTTCTCCTCAAGGATCAAGTTACGCCATTCGATATCCAGCGCATCTCGCTCCAGGACCAGCTGCTCACGCTGCGCAGTCAGTAACCGCGTATGGTGCGCTGTTGTCACGACGGTAACCGCCGTCAAAATAATGCAAATGAACAGGCAGAGTGGCAGCTTCCCAAACCGCAAAAGATCGTCACCGATCACGCCAGGCAAGGCATGGCGCTCGTTGCTTCCTATCGATCCTTTAACTTTGCTGAGGGCTTCTGTCACTCTGCTGATCATGCGTTCGTCCTCTCTGCAATACGCAGAACTGAACTACGGGCACGAGGATTCTCAGCGACCTCTTCTTCACCCGGCATCATCTTGCCTAGTGCTCTTAACTCACGGCCGCCCAGTTTTTTGATCTGCGCTTCGGTCATCGGTATTCCAGCCGGTACCTGAGGACCACGGCTTTGTTCACGCATAAAGCGTTTCACAATGCGGTCTTCAAGCGAATGGAAACTGATGATCGAAAGGCGACCACCTGGAGCCAGCACGCTGAGCGAGCTTTTTAGCGCCTGCTCTATCTCCTCCAGTTCACTGTTCACCCAAATGCGCACCGCCTGGAAGGTACGGGTCGCGGGATGTTTGAATTTGTCCTTCACCGGCATTGCCGCCGCAATAACTTCCGCCAGTTCTTTGGTGCGGGTCATCGGTTCGATGCGGTTACGCTCCACGATGGCGCGCGCAATGCGTTTGCCGAAGCGCTCTTCGCCAAAGGTTTTAATCACCCAGGCAATGTCTGCTTCATCGGCGGTTTGCAGCCATTCGGCCGCTGACTGACCGCGTGTTGGGTCCATACGCATATCTAACGGACCGTCACGCATAAACGAAAAACCGCGCTCTGCGTCATCGAGCTGCGGTGAAGAAACGCCCAGATCGAGAAGAATCCCGTCGATCTTACCGGTCAGTCCACGCTCAGCGACATAGTCAGCCAGCGCAGAGAAAGGTCCATGTACGATGGAGAAGCGAGGATCGGTAATCGTTTTAGCAACGGCAATAGCCTGCGGATCGCGATCGATTGCCAGTAAACGCCCCTCTTCGCCAAGCTGGGAGAGGATCAGACGTGAGTGACCACCGCGACCAAATGTCCCGTCAATGTAGATGCCGTCTGGACGAATATTCAGGCCGTTTACGGCTTCATCCAGCAACACCGTTGTATGTTTATAATTTTCCGTCATTTTATAGAGACAAATCCTGCAATCGTTCCGACAACGCGCCAGTAACAGACTGCTCAGCGTCGATATCTTCCTTGACCTGTTGATACCAGGTCGTTTCATCCCACAGCTCAAACTTATTGAACTGCCCAACCAGCATCACTTCTTTCGTTAGCCCTGCGTGTTGCCGCAGAATGGGCGCTATCAGTAATCGACCAGCGTTATCCATCTGACATTCGCTGGCATGACCCAACAATAAGCGCTGTACGCGACGCTCAACTGGATTCATGCTCGACAGACGCGATAGCTTCTGCTCGATTATTTCCCATTCAGGCAGGGGGTACAGCAGCAGGCACGGGTGATGGATGTCAATGGTGCAAACCATTTGACCGGTAGCGCTCTCAAGCAGTTGATCCCGATAACGGGTAGGCACGGATAAGCGCCCTTTACTGTCGAGATTAACTAACGTTGCTCCCCGGAACATGCCAGTCTCACCCCCGATTACCACTTTATCCCACAAATTCCCACTTAAAGGAGTTTACGGAGCGGAGGAAAACCTTGTCAAGCAAGTCGCGGCGCTTAGCGGAGCAAAAAACCCATTGTTTACGGCTAATATCAGCGTTGAACAAAATCCGTACAGCAAACGAAGCAAATTAACGTCATGAATATTTGTAAGAAAAAAATCCAACAACTCATCATTGTTTAAAACAACTGAATATCATCAGAAGAAAATATAAAGTGTCAGTTTGCGACGCGAGCGGCATTTTAGGACAATATGCAGCGAGTTAACAGTACCAGTTAATCGGTCTGTACGCCGCGCAGGACCAAGGTAAGCACCAGATGGCCGCAATACGAGAGCAAAGTGTTTGTTAATTCGGCAAATCCACACATGCATGTAACAAAATAATACAACCGTAACGCGTCGTTACGTATCAATAACCCAAAAATGGATAGTTGCATTTTTAATTCGGGGTATTTCAAGAATACATTTCAGATAATTCTAAAGAATATTCTTAAATATAATGCAGTTATTTCTGAGAATAGAAAAACTGAAGACGTCAGAGGCTTATCCCGCCGACGTCATCAATTGAGGAAACTTAGTTACGGCTGAGAATACCGCGACGGTACAGATTACGCCGTATACGCGTTAAACCTGGTTTTGGTTTACGCGGTTCGTCCAGGCTTGCCAGTACAATCTCCAGCACGCGTTCCGCGACATCACGATGGCGCTGTGCCACCGCCAGTACAGGGCACTGCAGGAAGTCGAGCAGTTCATGATCGCCAAAAGTCGCAATCGCTAAATCAGACGGCAACTGCCCATCACGACGCAGGGTCACATCCATCACCCCCTGCAACAGGGCAAACGACGTGGTAAACAACGCCTGAGGCATTGGGTGCGTTTCCAGCCATTTATCAAACAGCTGCGCTGCAGCTTCCCGCTCATAGCTGTTGGCGTACAGGAAATGGACTTCACGCGGATCGTCCTTCCACGCGGTACGAAAACCCTGTTCGCGCAGGAAACTGACGGATAATTCAGGAAGCGCGCCCAGATAGAGGACGGTTTCAGCAGGGAATTTGCGTAACTCTTCCGCCAGCATTTCCGCATCATCCTGATCTGCACCCACAACGCTGGTAAAATGTTCGCGATCCAGTGCACGATCCAGCGCCACAATCGGGAATGAACTGTTTGCCCAGCGTTGGTAGAACGGATGTTCAGGCGGCAAGGAAGTCGACACAATAATGGCATCGACCTGGCGCTGTAAAAGATGCTCAATACAGCGCATTTCGTTATCTGGCTGATCTTCAGAGCAGGCAATCAACAGCTGATACCCACGTTGACGCGCCTGGCGCTCCAGATAGTTTGCGATCCGGGTATAGCTCGTGTTCTCAAGATCCGGGATCACCAGCCCGATAGAACGTGTGCGTCCAGCACGCAGCCCGGCCGCCACGGCATTCGGGTGGTAATTATGCTCGCGCACCACCGCCATGACTTTTTCAACCGTTTTGTCGCTTACGCGATATTGCTTTGCTTTGCCATTAATAACGTAGCTTGCAGTCGTTCGCGAAACGCCGGCCAACCGAGCGATTTCATCCAGTTTCACAATTGCCCCTTGCGTAAAATGTACAAACCATAACCTTTGTGATGGCATGGGTTAAATTTATTAACATCTAAGCGCAGAATAATGACTCCGGCAACCGCTTTTGTCTCTGGTTACCGCTGATTTCGCAAAAAAAAGCCCAACCTGAGTCGTTGGGCTTGCGAATTAAGAACCCGATCATGATTAACGCATGATTTTATCGCCACGGGAAAGCCCCACCACGCCGGAGCGAGCAACTTCCACAATTTTAGCGACTTCACGCAGCGTTGCCAGAAACGCATCCAGCTTATCGCTGGTGCCCGCCAGTTGTACGGTGTATATAGACGGCGTGACATCGATGATTTGCCCGCGGAAAATCTCCGTGTTGCGTTTCACTTCTTCCCGGCCATAACCGCTGGCCTGGATTTTCACCAGCATGATTTCTCGTTCAACGTGAGCGCCCTGCCCCAGCTCGCTAACGCGCAGAACATCCACCAGTTTGTGGAGCTGCTTTTCGATCTGCTCAAGGACTTTCTCATCCCCTACCGTCTGAATCGTCATCCGCGATAAGGTCGGATCGTCGGTCGGCGCGACGGTCAGGCTTTCAATGTTGTAACCACGCTGGGCGAAGAGGCCAATCACACGCGATAATGCACCTGACTCGTTTTCAAGCAATACTGATAATATCCGGCGCATAATCAGGTCCTCTCCGTTTTGCTTAACCACATTTCATCCATCCCACCCCCACGAATCTGCATCGGGTAGACATGTTCACTACCGTCGACGGTGACATCGACAAACACCAGACGATGGTTACGCACATGTTCCAGCGCTTCGCCCAGCTTGCTCTCAAGTTCTTCAGGCCGATTAATCTGGATACCGATATGCCCATAAGCCTCAGCAAGGCGCACGAAATCGGGCAGCGACTGCATGTAAGACTGTGAGTGACGCCCGGAGTAGATCATGTCCTGCCACTGTTTGACCATGCCGAGATAACGGTTATTAAGGTTGAGTACCAGCACCGGCAGTTCATATTGCAGCGCCGTCGACAGTTCCTGGATATTCATCTGAATGCTGCCATCCCCGGTGACGCACACTACCGTTTCATCCGGCAAAGCCATTTTCACCCCTAACGCCGCAGGTAAACCGAATCCCATAGTGCCGAGGCCGCCTGAGTTAATCCAGCGACGCGGTTTATCGAACGGATAGTAAAGTGCGGCAAACATCTGGTGCTGGCCAACGTCAGAAGTCACATACGCCTCCCCTTTCGTCAGACGCCAGATGGTTTCAATCACCGCCTGCGGCTTAATACTTTCGCTTTGCGTGTCGTATTTCAGACACTGACGGGCGCGCCAGTGCTCAATCTGTTGCCACCAGTCACGATTATCATCCAGCGGCTGCTGAGATTTCTCCTGCTCCAGTAGTTCGAGCATCTGATCCAGCACCAGGCGGGCATCCCCCACAATCGGAATATCCGCAGTAACGGTTTTGGAAATAGAGGTCGGATCGATATCGATATGCAGCACGGTCGCATTCGGACAATATTTTGCCAGGTTATTCGTCGTTCGATCGTCAAAGCGAACGCCGACAGCAAAGATCACATCGGAATGATGCATGGTCATATTGGCTTCGTAAGTACCGTGCATGCCCAACATGCCCAGCGCCTGACGATGCGTGGCCGGAAACGCGCCCAACCCCATGAGCGAGGAGACAACCGGCAGATTCAGCGCTTCAGCAATCTGAGCTAACTGCTCATGGCAAGCGGCATTGACCGCGCCACCGCCCACATAGACAACCGGTTTCTTCGCCGCGACCAGCGTCTGCAACGCCCGTTTTATCTGTCCTTTATGTCCCGTCGTCGTCGGATTATACGAGCGCATACTCACCGAGTCCGGCCAGCTATAAGGCAGTTTCTTCGCCGGATTCAGAATATCCTTCGGCAAATCCACCACCACTGGCCCCGGACGACCGCTTGCTGCCAGCCAGAAGGCTTTTTTCAGCACCTGCGGGATATCTTCCGTTTGTTTGACCAGGAAGCTATGTTTCACCACCGGGCGGGATATACCTACCATGTCGCACTCCTGGAAGGCATCGTAGCCAATCAGCGACGTTGCGACCTGTCCGGAGAGGATCACCAGCGGAATGGAATCCATGTAAGCCGTTGCGATCCCGGTAATCGCGTTGGTCGCCCCCGGCCCGGAGGTGACCAATACTACCCCCACTTCTCCCGTGGCACGCGCAAGGCCATCAGCCATATGTACCGCCGCTTGTTCATGGCGGACCAGCACATGATCAATACCGCCGACCGTATGCAGGGCATCATAAATATCGAGGACGGCCCCCCCGGGATAACCGAATACCTGCTTCACACCCTGATCGATGAGCGATCGGACGACCATCTCGGCTCCAGACAACATCTCCATGGCTTGCCTCACTCTTATAATGAATTGCGGTTTAACAACACATTAACCGCTGACGATGACGCATGGCAATTGACTCCGAAGGGGTGGCACTGGAGTAAATAAGAATAAAAAGGAGGAAAGACGCGAATAAACGGAGAATTAAACCAGCATAAGCAATCAGTATGATAAATAATCGCTTAAAAATGGGGACTTACAGCGATTACTCTATTTTTTGACACTTTTGGACAGACGTAAAAAATAGAGTTCAGCATAAAATTTCAGTTATAAAGTTAAAAGCAGAATAAACAGGATGCACCGTCCGGTTTACTCTGCTAAATGCTACTGCTTACAAACGGAGACTAACAACTCTTCCATCCATTGATGTCCTTTATCCCGGCCTGCGGCTTCATGCCATGAAAGATAGCATGTGCGGCTGTTCAATTTTAACGGTAAAGGCAAGATCTGTAGTTCTAAAGAATCGGCAAATTCTTCTACTAACCAACGCGGCGCAATAGAGACCAAATGCGTTTGCGACACAATATTTAGAACACTAATTAATGCCATGCCCTGATAAGCCACGGAGGATTGTTTATCCGGTGTGTCATACCACGGTTGGCTGAATGATGCGAAGCGATCAAGTGACACCACCGCATGCTGTTCATTATAGACATTGCTTTCCAGTAAAGGACCACTAATGCGCGGATGCTTTTTACTTGCCACTAACACTATTTCGTCATTGAATAACGGAATACTGGTAAATTCAGGACGTCGGAACTCTTCATAGCTAATAACGAATTCAGTTTCCTGGTAACGTAATTGATGCTCTGTATTTTGATTGAGTGAAGATTTAAATACGACATGAATGTTTGGTGCAACTTGCTCAACCCTATTATAAATCAACGAGGTCAGAATATTATCCAATGGGCTGCATACGCAAAGATTGAATACGCGCTCGCTGCTGGCTGGCTCAAAACCCGATCCAGGCAGTTCATTCTGCACTAATTGCAATGCCTGGCGAACAGAACCAAATAGCTGGAAGGCTCTTGCTGTCGGCTGGATACCGCGTCCATAACGAACAAAAAGCTCATCATTAAACATAATTTTCAGGCGCGCGACCGCATTACTGACAGCAGGTTGCGACATCCCCAAAGTATGCGCGGCACGGGTGATGTTTTGTTCTTGCATCACCGCATCAAAGACGGTTAATAAATTAAGATCAACCATGCGAAGCTGTGGTTTCCCAATATCTATAATATTTGTTTTATCTGTTATTTTTACTTCTGGCATATTTAACTCCACTGTCACTCTAAACTCCCTTTTCCCAGACGGAGTGAAGAAATAATCTCCGTTAATATGATTTACCATACATATAAGATGAGAAAAAGAAAAAACATTAAAATTAGGAAAACATAAAGGCACAAACCAAATGAACAAAAGACCAATGCGATCGCAGTGTGGCAGTGTCACTGCACGGTGATTCATATGTTTAAATTTCAAAAACAATATAACCATAAGCATGGCGAATATACAATCATACGTATAGTGAATGTGTATTTAAGTTTTAATTAAATGTTTATATTATTAATACATTAAAAGTTAACATTAATTTATCAATTTTGTGGTGTTACACCACCCATAGCCATTCATAATTACTATAAAAACAGATAAATCATTAAGATATGAAATCCCAAGAGCGACTTTTCCTTCAGTTCGCCGTTACAATAAATGCAAATAACTATGCTCAAATATGTCAAAACATGAAAATTATGTACAACCATCAACTGATTAATTTTATGTAGCCCGAAAAATTCAGCACAATTCGCTTAAGTTTTGCAGAAACTTCCCCCCTCTAACGAGGCATTTGCTGGAGTGAGGGTTGACATCAGTCTTCATATCCAGTACCACTAAAAGCATATCGCATTCGCCTGGAGCTTAATTGATGACTTACATTGCTCGTTTCAACGGTCTACTACTACTAAACGCATCTTCGTTGCGCGGTAGACTGGTGGACGACATTCAGCATTAAGTCAGCTCCAGTTAAGACAAAAAACCCGCGCCGTTGCGCGGGTTTTTTTATGCTCGAAGCAAGGCGCCCTAAGAAACCAAGGACCTAAACCATGAGCCAGCAAGTCATTATTTTCGATACCACCTTACGCGATGGTGAACAGGCGTTACAGGCAAGCCTGAGTGTGAAAGAAAAACTGCAGATTGCGCTGGCCCTTGAGCGTATGGGCGTTGACGTGATGGAAGTGGGTTTCCCCGTTTCTTCACCGGGCGACTTTGAGTCAGTTCAGACTATCGCTCGTCAGGTTAAAAACAGCCGCGTTTGTGCCTTAGCTCGCTGCGTAGAAAAAGATATCGACGTTGCCGCAGAATCTCTGAAAGTCGCTGAGGCTTTCCGTATTCATACGTTTATCGCCACCTCGCCGATGCACATCGCGACGAAATTACGCAGTACGCTGGATGAGGTCATTGAGCGCGCGGTCTACATGGTTAAGCGTGCGCGTAATTATACCGATGACGTGGAGTTCTCCTGCGAAGATGCAGGCCGTACCCCTATCGCCGATTTGGCTCGCGTGGTTGAAGCTGCCATTAACGCGGGAGCCAAAACCATTAACATCCCCGATACCGTCGGTTACACCATGCCTTTCGAATTTGGGGCAATCATTTCTGGCCTGTATGAACGCGTACCAAATATCGATAAAGCCATCATCTCCGTACACACCCATGATGATTTAGGTTTGGGCGTAGGCAACGCACTGGCAGCCGTTCACGCCGGAGCGCGTCAGGTGGAAGGCGCGATGAACGGTATCGGCGAACGCGCCGGTAACTGCTCACTGGAAGAAGTGATCATGGCGATCAAAGTGCGTAAAGATATCCTGAATGTACAGACCCGCATCAATCACCAGGAGATCTGGCGCACCAGTCAATTAGTCAGCCAAATCTGCAACATGCCTATTCCTGCTAACAAAGCCATTGTCGGTAGTGGTGCCTTTGCCCACTCTTCCGGCATCCATCAGGACGGCGTACTGAAAAATCGTGAAAACTACGAAATCATGACGCCTGAATCCATCGGCCTGAACCAGGTACAGCTGAACCTGACGTCCCGTTCCGGACGTGCCGCGGTGAAACACCGTATGGACGAGATGGGATATAAAGAAAATGAATACAGCCTGGACAACCTGTACGACGCATTCCTGAAACTGGCGGACAAAAAAGGTCAGGTATTTGATTACGACCTGGAAGCGCTGGCCTTCATCAATAAACAGCAGGAAGAACCGGAGCATTTCCGTCTGGATTACTTCAGCGTGCAGTCCGGCTCAAACGACATCGCCACCGCCTCCGTCAAGCTGGCCTGTGGTGAAGAAGTCAAAGCCGAAGCGGCGAACGGTAACGGTCCGGTCGATGCCATTTATCAGGCAATCAACCGTGTAACTGAGTACAACGTCGAACTGGTGAAATACAGCCTGACCGCCAAAGGGCACGGTAAAGATGCGCTGGGTCAGGTGGATATCGTTGCCAACTATAACGGTCGTCGTTTCCACGGCGTCGGTCTGGCGACAGATATCGTCGAATCTTCCGCTAAAGCAATGGTTCATGTGCTGAACAACATCTGGCGCGCCGAAGAAGTCGAAAAAGAATTGCAACGCAAAGCTCAGAACAACGAGAACAACAAGGAAACCGTGTGATGTCGAAGAATTATCATATTGCTGTTTTGCCGGGTGACGGTATTGGCCCGGAAGTGATGGCGCAAGCCCTGAAGGTACTGGACGCAATCCGCAACCGCTTTAACATGCACATTACCACCAGCCACTACGACGTGGGTGGTGCCGCTATCGATAACCACGGTCAGCCGCTGCCGCCTGCAACGGTTGAAGGCTGTGAACAAGCTGACGCCATTCTGTTTGGCTCCGTTGGCGGCCCGAAATGGGAAAATCTGCCGCCAAACCAGCAGCCAGAGCGTGGCGCGCTGCTGCCATTGCGTAAGCACTTCAAATTATTCAGCAATCTGCGCCCAGCTAAGCTCTATCAGGGTCTGGAAGCGTTTTGCCCTCTGCGCGCAGATATTGCCGCGAACGGTTTCGACATCCTGTGCGTACGCGAACTGACTGGCGGAATTTACTTCGGTCAACCAAAAGGCCGCGAAGGCAGCGGACAACATGAAAAAGCCTTTGATACCGAGGTTTATCACCGTTTCGAGATCGAACGTATTGCGCGTATCGCGTTTGAATCCGCCCGTCAACGTCGCCGTAAAGTCACGTCGATTGATAAAGCTAACGTACTGCAAACGTCTATTCTGTGGCGCGAAATCGTCAATGAAATTGCTAATGAATACCCAGACGTTGAACTGGCGCATATGTACATCGACAACGCGACGATGCAATTGATCAAAGATCCTTCCCAGTTCGACGTGTTGCTGTGCTCTAACCTGTTTGGCGACATTCTGTCTGACGAGTGCGCCATGATCACCGGTTCAATGGGCATGTTACCGTCCGCCAGCCTGAATGATCAGGGCTTCGGTTTGTACGAGCCTGCTGGCGGCTCCGCTCCTGACATCGCCGGGAAAAACATTGCCAACCCTATCGCCCAAATCCTGTCGCTGGCGCTGCTGCTGCGCTACAGCCTGGATGCCAATGATGCGGCAACCGCAATTGAGAGCGCCATCAACCGCGCATTAGAAGAAGGCATCCGCACCGGTGACTTAGCCCGTGGCGCTGCCGCAGTCAGTACCGATGAAATGGGCGACATCATTGCCCGTTACGTCGCAGAAGGGGTGTAATCATGGCCAAAACGTTATACGAAAAATTGTTTGATGCGCACGTCGTCTTTGAAGCGCAAAACGAAACCCCGCTGTTGTACATCGACAGACATCTGGTGCATGAAGTGACCTCTCCGCAAGCGTTTGATGGCCTGCGCGCGCATGGCCGTCAGGTACGCCAGCCGGGTAAAACCTTTGCCACCATGGATCACAACGTCTCTACCCAGACCAAAGACATCAACGCGTCGGGTGAGATGGCACGCATCCAGATGCAAGAGCTGATTAAGAACTGTAACGAATTTGGCGTCGAGCTGTATGACCTGAACCATCCGTATCAGGGTATCGTTCACGTGATGGGGCCAGAACAAGGCGTGACGTTGCCGGGTATGACCATCGTCTGCGGCGATTCCCACACCGCTACACACGGCGCGTTCGGCGCGCTGGCGTTTGGTATTGGCACCTCTGAAGTTGAACACGTTCTGGCGACGCAGACCCTGAAACAGGGGCGCGCCAAAACCATGAAGATTGAAGTCAACGGTAAAGCAGCCCCTGGCATTACCGCCAAAGATATTGTGCTGGCGATTATCGGTAAAACCGGTAGTGCAGGCGGTACCGGACACGTAGTTGAGTTTTGTGGCGAAGCCATCCGCGCGCTGAGCATGGAAGGCCGCATGACCCTGTGCAACATGGCGATCGAATTGGGCGCGAAAGCGGGCTTGGTCGCGCCAGACCAGACCACCTTCAACTATGTCGAAGGCCGTCTGCATGCACCGAAAGGCAAAGACTTTGACGACGCGGTCGCCTACTGGAAAACCCTGCAAACGGATGAAGGCGCCACTTTCGACAGCGTCATCACCCTGCAAGCGGAAGAGATTGCGCCGCAGGTCACCTGGGGAACAAACCCGGGTCAGGTCATTTCGGTGAACGATAATATTCCCGACCCGGCATCCTTTGCCGATCCCGTTGAGCGCGCATCGGCTGAAAAAGCGCTGGCGTATATGGGGCTGAAGCCAGGTATTCCGTTAACGGAAGTGGCTATCGATAAAGTGTTCATCGGTTCCTGCACCAACTCGCGTATTGAAGATTTACGCGCCGCGGCGGAAATCGCCAAAGGACGTAAAGTTGCGCCAGGCGTACAGGCACTGGTGGTGCCGGGCTCTGGCCCGGTGAAAGCGCAGGCGGAAGCAGAAGGTCTGGACAAGATCTTTATCGAAGCAGGATTCGAATGGCGTTTACCAGGCTGTTCCATGTGTCTGGCCATGAACAATGACCGCCTGAATCCGGGCGAGCGCTGCGCATCCACCAGCAACCGTAATTTTGAAGGCCGTCAGGGCCGCGGTGGTCGCACGCATTTAGTCAGCCCGGCCATGGCCGCCGCTGCCGCCGTTACCGGTCATTTTGCCGACATTCGCAGCATCAAATAAGGAAACTACCATGGCAGAGAAATTTACCCAGCATACCGGCCTGGTTGTCCCACTGGATGCCGCCAACGTTGATACCGACGCAATCATTCCCAAACAGTTTTTGCAGAAGGTTACGCGTACCGGTTTTGGCGCTCATCTGTTTAACGACTGGCGTTTTCTGGACGAAAAAGGGCAACAGCCAAATCCTGAGTTCGTTTTGAACTTCCCGGAATATAAAGGGGCATCAATTCTGCTGGCGCGCGAAAACTTCGGCTGCGGTTCGTCACGTGAACATGCGCCTTGGGCGTTGACCGATTACGGTTTTAAAGTGGTGATTGCCCCAAGCTTTGCCGACATCTTCTACGGCAATAGTTTCAATAACCAACTGCTGCCGGTGACTCTGAGCGACGCGCAAGTAGATGAAATGTTTACCCTGGTGAAAGCCAATCCGGGC
The DNA here is from genome assembly GCF_004322975.1 of Citrobacter sp. ABFQG. Classification (NCBI taxonomy): domain Bacteria; kingdom Pseudomonadati; phylum Pseudomonadota; class Gammaproteobacteria; order Enterobacterales; family Enterobacteriaceae; genus Citrobacter; species Citrobacter sp. ABFQG. The sequence continues at coordinate 1,518,114 of NZ_CP036435.1, read as the reverse complement.
ATTAAATTTGAAGTGGATCTGGAAGCGCAGGTGGTGAAAGCGGGCGATAAGTCCTACAGCTTTAAAATCGACGACTTCCGCCGCCACTGCATGCTGAACGGTCTGGACAGCATCGGGCTGACGCTGCAGCATGAAGCAGCCATCACCGAGTACGAAGACAAGCAGCCAGCATTTATGCAGTAATCTCTCCCGCTGGTCACCGCACGGTGGCCAGCCTCTACTCTTCGCCTACAGCGTATCGCCGTAATAGATTTGGTAGCCAAGATTAACGCTGCCCGGCGCATCCTTCCCGCCAAGACGTTTAATCAAAATATCCGCCGCCGTTTTGCCAATCTCAAAGCGTGGTGTAATCACGCTGGCGATTTTTTGCAGCCGCGCACGGCCAATTTCCAGCCCGTGGAAACCGGCAATCGCCATTTTTCCCGGCACATCGTACTGCTGTGCCTGACACTCCAGCAGCACGCCAACCGCCAGGTCATCGTTGGTACAGAAAATAGCGTCAATATCCGGCTTTTCCGCCATCGCCTGCTGAAACATTTTGCGCCCCAGCGCTACTGACGAAATCGTTTTTGGCGCCAGGTGATACGCCTCCAGCCCCTGCGCAGCCAGCGCATTCTCGGTACCTCGGTAACGACTCAAATCGCGAGGGTCGTCCATTGATCCAAAGAACGCAATGTGACGTTTTCCACTGTCGATAAACGCCTGGGTCATCTCGAAGGCCGCTTTTTCGTTATCGAAACCGACCTGTATATCCAGATACTGGCCGCTAATATCCATCAGTTCCGCCACCGGTACGCCGCTGGCGCGCACGTACTGGATCATCCGCTCGGTATGCAGTTTTCCGGTGAGGATCAAGCCGTCGATGTTGTAAGAGAGCAGATTCAGAACCTCGCGTTCTTCACGCTCGGCGTCATATTCGTAGTTGGCGATCAGCGTCTGGTACTGGCAAGCCGAGGTGACGGATTCAATTCCCGCCAGCACGTCGGCAAAGATCTGATTACGAAACGAGGGGATCAGCACACCAATAGTTTTGCTACGTGCGTTGAGCAGAATTTCCGGAGCGCGGTTAGGAATGTAGTTGTTCTCTTCCATGATTTTCGAAATCAATTCACGGCTGCGTTGCGACACCTGATTCGGGTCACGCAGATAACGGCTGACCGTCATCTTATTCAGACCGGCCAGATTAGCGATATCCTGTAATGTCATCCGATTGTTTTTCATGAGGTTCTCTACGACCAACATCCCATTATGCTCGCAGAGAACCTTATCACAGCCGGTTAGCGACTGCACTCCTCGCTCAACCTTAACGCGTTACCATCTCAGCCGACGGCGACGTGGTTTCATTTTGCGCACGAACGCAGTACATCAGCACCACCGATGACAGCAGAGCAATCGCCATGAAGGTGTAGGAGACGCCCGGCCCGCCGGTCACGCCGTTGAGGTAACCCACCAGCCACGCGCCGAGGAATGCCCCTAACGCGCCAAAACTGTTGATCATTCCCATCGACACGCCGGAGACGTTGCGCGGCAGCAGTTCGGGGATCAGCGCAAAGAACGGTCCGTAAGGCGCATACATACAGGCGGCGGCCACGACCAGCAGCGCGTAAGAGAGCCAGAAGGACTGGTTGCCCAGCATCCACGAGGCAAAGAACGCAATGGCAGCAATCAGCAGCAGCGGCCAGATAAACAGCTTACGGTTCTGGTATTTATCGGACAGCCAGGAAACCGTCAGCATCAGGCAGATCGCCGCCAGATAAGGCACTGCCGCCAGCCAGCCCACCGCCACAATATCCATCTGCGCCGCGTTTTTCAGAATCGACGGCATCCACATCATGAAGCCATACACCCCGATGCTCCACAGCGCATGCACCGCGCAAAGCATAATGACGCTGCGTGAACGCATCGCTTCACCGTAGTTGCGCATCGGTTTGATGTCCCGCTGCTCGCGGTCCATCGCCTGCTGTAACGCCTGCTTCTCCTGCTCGCTCAACCAACCCGCATCCGCCGGTTTGTCGCGCACCAGAATCACCCAGCAGAAAGCCCAGATCACCGCAGGAATACCTTCAATGATAAACATTTCGCGCCAGCCCCAGGCTTCAATCAGGTAGCCAGAGACAATCGACATCCACAGCACTGTGACCGGGTTACCGAGAATTAAAAAGGTGTTGGCGCGCGAGCGTTCAGTTTTGGTAAACCAGTTGCTGATATAAATCAGCATCGCGGGCATCACCGCCGCTTCGACGATGCCGAGAATAAAGCGGATCGCCATCAGCGTTGGGATATTGCTGACAAAGCCGGTCGCCGCGGCACAAAGCCCCCAGAGGATCAGGCTGTAAAAAATCATTTTACGGACGCTATGTTTAACGGCATACATGGCGCCAGGCACCTGGAAAAAGAAATATCCCAGGAAAAAGAGCGCGCCAATCAGCGAGGCCGTGCCCTGGGTGATCCCTAAATCGTGTTCGATACCAGCGGCAGCGGCAAAGCCGTAATTGGCGCGGTCGAGATAAGCTAAGCTGTAGGTAATAAAAATAATCGGCATTAAATACCACCAGCGACGCGCCGGCAGTTTTGCGAGCATATTCATACTCACTCCTTGGATTATCATTAAAGGATGAGGTCGCTTCCCGCGACCTCGTTAGCGATCAAACCGCGGCCAACATGCCGCCGTCCACAAACAGAAGGTGTCCATTCACAAAGTCAGAGGCTGGGGCAGCCAGATACACAGCTGCACCAATCAGCTCTTCCGGTTTACCCCAGCGAGCGGCGGGCGTGCGCTGGAACAGCCAGGCGGAGAATGCTTCATCGTTGACCAGCGCGGTGGTCATGTCGGTAGCGAAATAGCCGGGAGCAATACCGTTGACCTGAATATTGTATTCCGCCAGTTCCACGCACATGCCACGGGTTAACATTTTGACCGCGCCTTTTGACGCCGCGTAGGGGGTAATGGTTTTACGACCTAATTCGCTTTGCATTGAGCAGATATTAATAATCTTCCCGCGGCAGCGTTGCACCATGTAGCGGGAAACCTGCTGTGATACCAGAAAGACCGATTTCTGGTTTACATCAATCACTTTGTCCCATTCAGCCTCCGGGAATTCGGTGAAGGGATAACGACGCTGGATTCCGGCGTTGTTAATTAAAATATCAATGGCCCCAACGTCCTTTTCAATTTGCGCGATGGCGCACGCCACCTCTTCCCCGCTGGTAACATCAAATCCATAGCCAACAGCGCGATAGCCTTCGGCCACCAGTTTGTCCGCCGCCGCCTGCGCCCGCTGCTGGGTAATGTCGTTAATAACAATCTCAGCACCGTGCGCCGCCAGACCGCTGGCCAGCAGGTTACCAATGCCCTGAGCGGAACCGGTAATCAGCGCGCGTTTACCGGTCAGGTCGAATAGGTTTTTCATGAAAAAACTCCTTTTTTGATAACTGTTACGCGTAACTGTATACGCGTAACAGTAGAAAAAAGAAGATCCAGGAAGAGGAAAATGATCGTTATGTGATCAACGTTACATTTACGTGCAAGATAAAAAAAGAAGGATAGGCCTGATAAGCGTAACGCGTTCAGGCCGTAGGGACAGGTTGCCGGATGGCGGCGTAAACGTCTTATCCGGCCGACAAAAACGACAAAAACTAATGCAAAATATCGCCAGGCCGGGCACTACGACGCCAGGACTGCGCCGGACTAAACGTCCTTCACCCGCCCGGTCATCCACAGCGTAACCACCGAAATCACCGCAATCACCCAATAGACGGCATAGTGACCGTAGCTTTGCGCAACTGCCCCCTGAATCACCCCTGCCAGAATGACTCCCGTTGAAATACTGTTGGTAAATAATGTGGTCGCTGACCCCGCACGTCCGGGCATCAGATCCTGAAACCACAGCATGCCTATCCCGGCGATAATACCGATAAATACCGCGTTAAACAGTTGCAGCACCAGCAGCGCCATACGGCTGTGAAAGAAGATCAAACCAATATAAAACAGCACGCCTGCCGCTACGGCCGCGATCATCATTCGCCGTTTACCAAAGCGCTTCACGTAATAGCCTGCCAGAATCATCGCCGGAATTTCCAGCCCAGCCGCCGTCCCCATCAGGATCCCGGCCAGCTTGTCCGGCAAGCCCAGTTCAAGACTTATCCACAGTGGCATATCAATGATGTACATGGTGTTGCAGGTCCACATCAGCGTGGAGGCAATAAACAACATACGCACATTTTTGTCCTGCCAACCGCCGGTCTGTTCCAGCGGCACGTCTACAGGCTGCTCCACCCGCGCGACAGACGGCAGTATCAGCGCAATCAGCACCAGGCTAATGGCAAAAATCCCTGCGGCAATGGAAAACATCGCCGTAAAGCCGTAATTCAGCGCCAGCATGAATGCCAGTGGCGGTCCTATCACCCAGGCCAACGAAAGCTGCGCACGCATCACCGAGCTAAACATCACCACTTCACGCGCGGAGTTATCAGCATATTCTCGCGCCAGCGCAAACAGCTGCGGCATGGCGGTGTTCGCCAGCGAGGCCAGCAGCACACCGCAGGTGATCAGCGTGAGATAGTGGCGATTAAAGGCAAACAGCAGCGCATTGCCAATCGCCATCAGGCAGCAAAACATGATCAGCTTGCGCCGATCGCCCTGACTGTCGGATCGTTTCGCGAGGCCAAGGCTGACGACGATCCCGACAATCGCATTGACGGTGTAAAACAGCCCGACCCAAAATGGCTGCGCCCCGACTTCACGGCTCAGGAACAGACTCAGGGTGGGTGCCTGCAATGCCCCCGCCACGCCCATCATAAAAGCAACCAGCATAAATGCCGCGTAAACGCCGTTGAGGCGCCGTCCCATGGTCATAATCCAGAGCATATCTTTCCTTTTAAGCGCAGCTGAAACGAAAAAAGCCAGCAGATAATACCTGCTGGCGGGTGAACGAGGCTGTATCCTGCCATTATATCTGGCATCGACGCTGGGTAAAAAACGCATAATCCAGGCGGAGGGCGCTGGGTATAGAAATCTATTCCCAAGCCTGACAACGCAGAGTATGCGTTTTTTACACGCGTCCCGGAGGGCTGGGGCCATTTTTTCACATAGCTGTGTTGCTCACACCCTATTTGGTTCACCAAATTTCACTGTTCGCGCCTTGCCATGTGAAAAAATAGCCACCAGCGATGCTCAGATATAATGGCAGGATACAGCCTGCACCAATACTCAGTCACACATGATGTCTGCAATTTCCAATTCAGGAGTCAGATGTCATCTCCCACTGCATCAGCTCTTCGAGCATCTTTAAGCGCTGCGGTGCGCTCAGGCAAGCCAACCAGGACGATTTTTCCGTCGTGGTAAAGTACTTCAACCAGAACTGACGCATAGATGACCCCTTCGTTGTCTCATCGCTTCATCGGAATCTATTATTGGCTTAATATAGGGATTATAAAATTGCTGAGTTTTCCGCAGGAGTTCCCCTTTTATGTCTTCTGGTCGTTTGCAACAACAGTTCATCCGTCTGTGGCAATGCTGTGACGGCAAAACGCAAGACACGACGCTCAACGAGCTGGCGGATCTGCTGAGCTGCTCGCGCCGCCATATGCGTACGCTGCTTAATACCATGCAGGATCGCGGCTGGTTAACGTGGGAAGCTGAAGTTGGACGAGGTAAACGCTCGCGCCTGACATTCCTCTATACCGGGCTGGCGCTCCAGCAGCAGCGCGCGGAAGACCTATTGGAACAGGATCGCATCGATCAACTGGTGCAACTGGTCGGTGACAAAACGGCCGTACGGCAAATGCTGGTCTCCCATCTGGGTCGCAGCTTTCGCCAGGGTCGGCATATCATGCGCGTTCTCTATTACCGCCCCATGCACAACCTGCTCCCCGGCACGGCATTACGCCGCTCCGAAACCCATATCGCCCGGCAAATCTTCAGCGCCTTAATTCGGGTAAATGAGGAAAATGGGGAACTGGAAGCGGACATTGCCCATCACTGGCAGCAAATTTCACCTTTACACTGGCGATTCTTCCTGCGTCCGGGGATCCATTTTCATCATGGCCGCGAGCTGGAAATGGCAGATGTTATCGCCTCACTGATGCGCATTAACAGCCTGCCGCTGTACTCACACATCACGCAGATCGTCTCTCCCACGGCCTGGACGCTGGATATCCATCTGGCCCAGCCAGACCGCTGGCTTCCCTGGCTATTGGGGCAGGTCCCCGCCATGATCCTGCCGCGAGAATGGGAAACGCTAAACAACTTCTCCAGTCACCCGATTGGTACCGGTCCGTATGCGGTAATACGAAACACCAATAACCAACTGAAAATTCATGCATTTGATGATTACTTTGGCTACAGGGCCCTGATCGATGAAGTTAACGTTTGGGTATTACCTGACATCGGAGAAGAGCCTGGCGGCGGGTTGACGCTAAAAGGTCCCACAGAGGATGAAAAGGCGATCGAAAGCCGCCTCGAAGAAGGTTGCTACTACCTGCTGTTTGATGCGCGTAGCCACCGTGGCGCTAACCAGGAGGTCCGCGAATGGGTAAGCCGCATTCTCTCGCCAACGAATTTAATCTGCCACGCCGACGAACAGTACCAGCGACTGTGGTTTCCCGCGTATGGTTTACTCCCCCGCTGGCATCACGCAAAACCCGGCCATGGTGAAAAACCCGCCGGGCTGGAAACGCTGACTATCACTTACTATCGCGACCACATCGAACACCGAATTATCGCGCAGATCATGAAGACATTGCTGGCTGCGCATCAGGTGCAGTTGAATATTCAGGAGATCGACTACGATCAATGGCATGCAGGTGAAATCGTCAGCGATATCTGGCTCAACAGCGCCAACTTTACCCTACCGCTCGACTTCTCACTGTTCGCCCATTTGTGCGAAGTCCCGTTGCTGCAAAACTGTATCTCGCGGGACTGGGAAAACGATGCGGCTCGCTGGCGAACGGGCGAAATGAGCCTGGCTGCATGGTGCCAACAGCTGCTCGCCACAAAGGCCATTGTGCCATTAATCCACCACTGGCTGATCATTCAGGGACAGCGCAGTATGCGCGGGCTGCGCATGAATACCCTCGGCTGGTTTGATTTTAAATCGGCGTGGTTTGCTCCGCCGGATCCTTAATTGCTGCTAAGCAACAAAATCATTACACTAACGCCGTTCTCAACGGGGTGCTAAATAAAAACATACACAAAATCATTCGATCTGCGTATGGGCTGAGAGATACCCGTCGAACCTGATCCGGATAATGCCGGCGAAGGGATTTGAGGCTTATCTCAAGTCCTTTGCCACCCAACTCTTGAGGTGCAAAGTGTTTAAAAAATGTCTTCCGCTTTTACTGCTGTGCGCAGCGCCTGTCTTCGCCAAACCTGTACTGACCGTCTATACCTACGACTCGTTCGCAGCTGACTGGGGCCCGGGCCCAACAATCAAAAAAGCCTTTGAAGCTGACTGCAATTGCGAGCTGAAACTGGTCGCGCTGGAAGATGGCGTCTCGCTGCTTAACCGCCTGCGCATGGAAGGAAAAAACAGCAAAGCCGACGTCGTGCTGGGTCTGGATAACAACCTTCTGGAAGCCGCCACACAAACCAAACTGTTTGCCAAAAGTGGTGTAGCAAACGACACCGTTAACGTACCCGGCGGCTGGAAAAACGATACCTTCGTGCCGTTTGACTACGGTTATTTCGCCTTCGTTTATGATAAGAGCAAGCTGAAGAATCCGCCCAAAAGCCTGAAAGAACTGGTAGAGAGCGACCAAAAATGGCGCGTCATTTATCAGGATCCACGCACCAGCACGCCAGGTCTGGGTCTGCTGCTATGGATGCAGAAAGTCTATGGTGATAAAGCGCCAGAGGCGTGGCAGAAACTGGCAGCCAAAACCGTCACCGTCACCAAGGGCTGGAGCGAAGCCTACGGCCTGTTCCTGAAAGGTGAAAGCGATCTGGTGCTCAGCTACACCACCTCTCCGGCCTATCACATCATCGCCGAGAAAAAAGACAACTACGCCGCCGCTAATTTTAGTGAAGGCCACTATTTGCAGGTGGAAGTCGCCGCCCGCACAGCGGCCAGCAAGCAGCCGGAACTGGCCGAGAAATTCCTGAAGTTCATGGTGTCTCCGGCATTCCAGAATGCGATTCCGACCGGCAACTGGATGTATCCTGTGACGCAAGTCGCCCTGCCGTCAGGATTCGAGCACCTGAATAAACCGACCACCGCGTTGGAATTTACGCCGCAGCAGGTTGCAACTCAACGTCAGGCATGGATTAGCGAATGGCAACGCGCCGTCAGCCGTTAATCCCCGGCTGGCTGGTTCCAGGGCTTACCGCCGCCACGCTGATGGTGGCCGTTGCCCTGGCCGCGTTTCTGGCACTGTGGTTTAACGCCCCGCAGGGAGAGTGGTTCTCGCTGTGGCAAGATGACTACCTGTGGCACGTGGTGCGCTTTTCTTTCTGGCAGGCTTTTCTATCCGCTGTGCTGTCGGTTGTCCCGGCGATTTTCCTTGCCAGAGCGCTCTATCGTCGCCGTTTTCCAGGACGTCTGGCGCTGCTGCGCCTGTGCGCCATGACGTTAATCCTGCCGGTGCTGGTCGCGGTCTTCGGTATTCTTAGCGTCTATGGTCGTCAGGGCTGGCTGGCCTCACTCTGGCATGTCTTCGGGCTGGAATGGACCTTTTCGCCTTACGGTTTGCAGGGCATTCTGCTGGCGCACGTCTTTTTCAATCTGCCAATGGCCAGCCGTCTGCTGTTGCAGTCGCTGGAGAATATTCCCGGCGAACAGCGACAGTTAGCCGCTCAACTCGGGATGCGCGGCTGGCATTTCTTCCGTTTTGTTGAATGGCCGTGGCTGCGTCGTCAGATCCTGCCCGTCGCAGCACTCATCTTTATGCTGTGCTTCGCCAGCTTCGCCACCGTTCTGTCGCTGGGCGGCGGGCCACAGGCCACGACCATCGAGCTGGCTATCTATCAGGCGCTGAATTTTGATTACGATCCTGCCCGCGCAGCCATGCTGGCGTTGATCCAGATGGTTTGTTGTTTGGCGCTGGTGCTTCTCAGTCAACGTCTGAGCCGCGCGATTGCTCCCGGTGCTACCCTGGTACAAGGCTGGCGCGATCCTGACGATCGCCTGCACAGCCGACTGACTGACGCAATCCTGATTATTCTGGCCCTATTGCTGTTGCTGCCGCCGCTGCTGGCGGTGATTGTCGATGGCTTAAACCGCCATGTTCTGGATGTACTGATGCAGCCAGTGCTGTGGCAGGCGCTGGGAACCTCGCTGCGCATCGCATTAGCAGCAGGAGCGTTATGCGTCATACTCACCATGATGCTGTTATGGAGCAGTCGTGAACTTCGTGCACGACAGCAGGTGCTGGCAGGTCAGATGCTGGAACTGAGCGGCATGATGATCCTCGCCATGCCGGGTATCGTGCTGGCAACCGGCTTCTTTCTGCTGCTCAATAACACTATTGGGCTTCCCGAATCTGCCGACGGCATTGTCATTTTTACCAATGCGCTGATGGCGATCCCTTATGCATTGAAGGTGCTGGAAAACCCAATGCGTGACGTCACTGCGCGCTATAGTATGTTGTGCCAATCGTTGGGCATTGAGGGATGGTCGCGCCTGAAAGTGGTTGAACTGCGCGCCCTGAAGCGCCCGCTGGCACAGGCGATGGCGTTTGCCTGCGTGCTGTCGATTGGCGATTTTGGCGTAGTGGCGTTATTTGGTAATGAGGATTTCCGCACCCTGCCGTTTTATTTATATCAGCAGATTGGCTCTTATCGCAGTCAGGATGGCTCAGTTACGGCGTTATTACTGCTGATCCTGTGCTTTACGCTGTTTACCGTTATTGAGAAATTGCCGGGTCGAAATGTTAAAACTGATTGATATCACATGGCTTTATCACCATCTGCCCATGCGCTTTACGCTGTCGGTCGCGCGCGGTGAGCAGATAGCGATACTCGGGCCCAGCGGCGCCGGGAAAAGTACGCTGCTGAATCTGATTGCCGGCTTTCTCACGCCTGCCAGCGGTAACATGGTGATTGACGGTGAAGATCACACCACGACACCACCCTCGCGCCGTCCTGTTTCTATGCTGTTTCAGGAAAACAACCTGTTCAGCCATCTGAGCGTACAGCAAAATATCGGCCTGGGCCTGAATCCTGGATTGAAGCTTAACGCATCGCAGCGGGAGAAAATACTCCACATCGCCCAGCAAATGGGGATCGACTCTCTGCTGGAACGCCTCCCCGGTGAGCTTTCCGGCGGACAGCGGCAGCGCGTGGCGCTGGCGCGTTGTCTGGTGCGGGAACAACCTATTTTACTGCTTGATGAACCGTTCTCTGCACTTGATCCCGCGCTGCGCCAGGAGATGCTAACGCTGGTGGCCGAAGTCTGTCGCGAGAAGCAGCTGACGTTACTGATGGTTTCCCACAGCGTAGAAGATGCGGCGCGAATTGCGCCCCGCTCGATTGTGGTCGCCGACGGGCGCATCGCCTGGCAGGGCGATACGGACGATCTGTTAAGCGGCAACGCTAGCGCCTCGGCGCTATTGGGCATTAAAGCATAATGCGTTGCCGGATAAGGCGAAGCCGCCATCCGGCAAAAGATTCGTCAGTAACCCACGACTTTACGCAGAATATCGATATACACCGGCATCAGTGGATGGCGCAGTAACGCCACCAACGCAACCACACCGATCCCGAGCGTCAACGGCGCCAGATACAGCAAACGGCTGCGGGGGAAATACGCCGTTAAGCGATCGACAGCCGCTTTGCCACTGCGCCATAGCCGCCAGCAAAACCAGCCGCCAACCCAGAGCAACACCGCCGTCGCCAGCAGCAACCATTTGAAATCCCCGCTCTGCATATCAGAAGGAATATCAATTGCCGCTCCCGCCAGGATCCCCGGCAGGAAGTAGAACGGTGGCCACAGCACGCAGCCGATAATATTCGGGACGATAAATTTAGCGACAGGCAGATCCAGCATGCCTGCTACCATCGGCACCAGCGGACGCGTCGGTCCGACAAAACGCCCCACCAAAATAGTAAACATGCTGTGCTGATGCAGGGCGTGCTCGGTTTTATCCAGCAACGCCTTGTTCTTTTTCATGAACGACCAACGGTGCAATGGCTTTTTAAAGCGCCAGCCCAGCCAAAAAGAGATCCAGTCCCCCAATAAGCAACCTATAATGCCCGCAAGCCAGGCATGCCAGAAGTTCAGTTCGCCGCTGCCAATCAGCGCCCCCAGCCCCGCCATCATCACGGTCCCGGGTAGAATCAGGCCAACCAGCGCCAGCGACTCCAAAAAAGCCACCAGAAGTACGGCGATCAGAGAGTACAGGGCGGACTGGAGAATAAAGTGTTCCAGCAATGCTTGCATAATGTGTCCGTCAGATTTACGAAGCAGGGATTTTGATAACCCCTCTCAACTTCGTCAAGCCATCAATTGTCTGAATAGATTGCGAGTTATGACAACTTTCAGGATACATCATTCACTTTTTATTCACATCCAGCGCGAAACTCGCTCGGACTGGCGCCGGTACATTTTTTGAAAACACGAGAGAAATAGAGCTGGTCGTCAAAACCAACATTGCGACCTACGGTGGCAATGGGCATACGTGTGGTACTCAGTAATAGCTTCGCCTGGCTGATGCGCTGGTCCTCGCGCCAGCTTAATACGCTGATACCTAACTGCTGACGGAACAGATGCGACAAACGGGAAGGCGACAGGCAGACGTGCTGCGCGACGCTGGCGATATCAAAATTGCTGTCCGCCAGGTGATCGCTGATGTACTGGCAGGCATCGCGGACGCGGTTGTCCATGGGCGGGTGTAGCGATTCATTGATGGCTTCCATACGTCGGAGCAACAACTGTTCCAGTAAATTAATCGCCAGCAGTTCGGAATAACGACCTTCTCCCTGCCCGGCGTTAATTATCTGCCCAAACAGCTCGTTAAAATGCGGCTGATGCGCTTCATCCGGGCGGAAAAAACCGGTCTGGGCAAAAATGGCTGGCCAGGTCAGCCACTCCTGCCAGTAGGCGCGCGGGCGAAAGTAAACCCACTGGTGATACCACTCGCTGGCGTCAGGGTGGCGTCCGTAGTGGTGAATTTCTCCTGGTGGAAACAACAGAATATCGCCAGGCCGACAGACAAACTGCTTGCCCTGATTATTGATAACCCCTTCGCCACGGATGGTGAGATTGAGGATATAACCCTTCATACCCAGCGGCCTGTCGATAAAAAAATCCAGGTATCCGTTCGCCTCAATGGGGGTTAATCCGGCCACCAAATGCGCGTTAAACGAATAACCTGGCAACAGGGGATCGTTTTGCGTTTCAGCCATAATTTCAATACTCCCTATGTCCTGCCAAGAAACAATTTGTCCATATTACGCCAGACATCATCGCTGTCGCCCCTGCGGGCCGCTGTATTTGCGGTAATGGACCACCAATCCCGCTTGTGAAAAGCTCTTTGTAAAAAACATGTACTACGCCAACGTCAAAATCGGCTAACAAAAGTGTCTATAACTACGGCAGAAATGTCCACATTGATTATTTGCACAGCGTCACACTTTGTGATGCCACAGCATTTTAATCCATAAGATTAGCGGATCCTGCCTGACGGTTTTTATCGCTACTCACTACTGTTTATCCATACCCGTATTTTTGGATGGAGTAAGACGATGGCGATTGCAATTGGCCTCGATTTTGGTAGTGATTCAGTACGCGCTTTGGCGGTGGAATGTGCCACCGGCGAAGAGATCGCCACCAGCGTTGAGTGGTATCCACGTTGGCAGGAAGGGCAGTATTGCGATGGCCCAAACAACCAGTTTCGCCATCATCCGCGCGACTACATTGAATCCATGGAAGCGGCGCTGAAAACCGTATTGGCCGAACTGAGCGCTGAACAGCGCGCGGAAGTGGTCGGGATCGGCGTTGACAGTACCGGCTCAACCCCGGCGCCCATCGATGCAGACGGTAACGTACTGGCACTGCGTCCGGAGTTCGCGGAAAACCCGAATGCAATGTTTGTCCTGTGGAAAGATCACACCTCAGTAGAAGAAGCCGAAGAAATCACCCGCCTGTGCCACACACCGGGCAAGATCGATTACTCCCGCTATATCGGCGGCATTTATTCCAGCGAATGGTTCTGGGCCAAAATCCTGCATGTAACTCGTCAGGACCATGCGGTAGCCGAAGCTGCGGTCTCGTGGATTGAGCTATGCGATTGGGTTCCGGCCCTGCTCTCCAACACCGTACGCCCACAGGATATTCGTCGCGGTCGCTGCAGCGCCGGACATAAATCCCTGTGGCATGAAAGCTGGGGTGGTCTGCCGCCAGCCAGTTTCTTTGACGAACTCGACCCCATCCTCAACCGCCATCTGCAATACCCAATGTTTACCGATACCTTCACCGCGGATCTGCCGGTTGGCACCCTGTGCGCTGAGTGGGCACAGCGCCTGGGGCTACCGGAAAGCGTGGTGATTGCAGGCGGTGCTTTTGACTGCCATATGGGCGCGGTTGGCGCAGGCGCACAGCCTAACACGCTGGTGAAAGTCATCGGCACGTCGACCTGCGACATTCTGATTGCCGACAAGCACAGCGTCGGCGAACGCGCGGTGAAAGGCATTTGCGGCCAGGTTGATGGCAGCGTGGTACCTAGTTTTATTGGCCTCGAAGCTGGCCAGTCTGCATTCGGCGATATCTATGCCTGGTTTAGCCGCGTGCTGAGCTGGCCTCTGGAACAGCTTGCCGCACAGCATCCGGAACTGCAGTCCCAGATTAAAGCCAGTCAAAAACAGCTGCTGCCTGCACTCACTGAAGCATGGGCGAAAAATCCATCACTGGTGCATCTCCCGGTGGTGCTCGACTGGTTCAACGGTCGCCGTACGCCCAATGCCAACCAGCGTTTGAAAGGGGTAATTACCGATCTGAACCTGGCAACTGACGCGCCAGCGCTGTTCGGTGGGCTGATTGCCGCCACGGCCTTTGGCGCACGCGCCATTATGGAATGCTTCACCGAACAAGGCATTGCGGTTAACAACGTAATGGCGCTTGGCGGTATCGCGCGCAAGAACCCGGTCATCATGCAGGCCTGCTGTGACGTGCTGAACCGCCCGCTACAGATTGTCGCTTCAGACCAGTGCTGCGCACTCGGTGCGGCTATCTTCGCTGCCGTTGCCGCGAAAGTACACGCGGATATCCCAGCCGCTCAGCAGCAAATGGCAAGCGCCGTGGAAAACACGCTGCAACCTCGCCCAGAGCAGGCTCAACGTTTTGAACAACTCTACCGCCGCTATCAGCAGTGGGCGGTAAGCGCTGAACAACAATACCTTCCGACTGCCGCTCCGGCGCAACAAGCCCCGGTAGACCTGGCAACCCTGACACATTAAGGACACGACAATGACGATTTTTGATAACTATGAAGTGTGGTTTGTGATTGGTAGCCAGCATCTGTATGGCCCTGAAACCCTGCGTCAGGTAACCCAACATGCGGAGCACGTCGTTAACGCACTGAATACTGAAGCCAAACTGCCCTGTAAGCTGGTATTAAAGCCGCTGGGAACTTCCCCTGACGAGATTACCGCTATCTGTCGTGACGCTAACTACGACGATCGCTGTGCAGGGATGGTGATCTGGCTGCATACCTTCTCCCCGGCCAAAATGTGGATTAACGGCCTGACTATCCTCAACAAACCGCTGATGCAGTTCCACACCCAGTTCAACGCCGCCCTGCCGTGGAACAGCATTGATATGGACTTTATGAACCTGAACCAGACTGCGCACGGCGGTCGTGAGTTCGGCTTCATCGGCGCACGTATGCGTCAGCAGCATACCGTGGTCACCGGTCACTGGCAGGATAAACAAGCGCATGAACGCATTGGCTCCTGGATGCGCCAGGCCGTGTCCAAACAGGATACCCGCCACCTGAAAGTCTGCCGCTTTGGCGACAACATGCGCGAAGTTGCGGTCACAGATGGCGATAAAGTCGCTGCGCAGATCAAGTTCGGCTTCTCGGTAAACACCTGGGCCGTGGGCGATCTGGTGCAGGTCGTGAACGCAATTAGCGACGGCGAAATCAACGCGCTAATCGATGAGTATGAAAGCACTTACACCATGACGGCGGCGACGCAAGTCCACGGTGAAAAACGTCAGAACGTCCTGGAAGCGGCCCGTATTGAACTGGGGATGAAGCGCTTCCTGGAACAGGGTGGATTCCACGCCTTCACCACCACATTTGAAGATTTACACGGCCTGAAACAGCTTCCGGGTCTGGCCGTACAGCGTCTGATGCAGCAAGGCTATGGCTTTGCGGGCGAAGGCGACTGGAAAACCGCCGCTCTGCTTCGCATCATGAAGGTGATGTCAACCGGTCTGCAGGGCGGCACCTCATTTATGGAGGATTACACCTACCACTTCGAGAAAGGCAACGATCTGGTACTCGGTTCGCACATGCTGGAAGTTTGCCCGTCCATCGCGGTGGAAGAGAAACCGATCCTCGACGTACAGCACCTCGGCATTGGTGGTAAAGACGATCCCGCCCGTCTGATCTTCAACACCAAAGCCGGCCCGGCCGTGGTTGCCAGCCTGATCGATCTCGGCGATCGTTTTCGCCTGCTGGTTAACTGCATCGACACGGTACAAACACCGCACTCCCTGCCGAAACTGCCTGTAGCTAACGCGCTGTGGAAAGCTCAACCGGATCTGCCAACCGCATCTGAAGCATGGATCCTGGCCGGTGGCGCGCACCACACCGTGTTCAGCCACGCGCTGGATCTGAACGATATGCGCCAGTTCGCTGAAATGCACGATATCGAGATCGCTGTGATCGATAACGATACCCGCCTGCCGGCCTTTAAGGACGCGCTGCGCTGGAACGAAGTGTATTACGGGTTCAAACGTTAATTGTCGAAACGGATTGCCCGGTGGCATTTCATTTACCGGGCCTACAAATCACCGTAGGCCGGATAAGCGAAGCGCCATCCGGCATTCAGGAGTTAACATGCTAGAAGATCTTAAACGTCAGGTACTGGAAGCCAATCTGGCGTTGCCTAAGCACAATCTGGTCACCCTGACCTGGGGGAACGTCAGCGCCGTCGATCGCGAGCGCGACGTGTTTGTGATTAAACCTTCCGGGGTCGATTACAGCGTAATGACCGCAGACGATATGGTGGTAGTCAGTATCGCCACGGGTGAAGTAGTCGAAGGCCAGAAGAAGCCCTCTTCCGACACCCCAACGCACCGACTGCTGTATCAGGCATTCCCGACCATTGGCGGCATTGTTCACACCCACTCGCGTCACGCGACAATCTGGGCGCTGGCGGGTCAGTCGATTCCGGCCACGGGTACCACCCATGCGGACTATTTCTACGGTTCGATTCCCTGCACACGGAAAATGACCGACGAAGAAATCAACGGCGAATATGAATGGGAAACCGGCAATGTGATCGTTGAAACCTTTGAGAAACAAGGTATTGACGCCGCGCAGATGCCTGGCGTGCTAGTGCACTCTCACGGTCCGTTTGCCTGGGGAAAAAATGCCGAAGATGCGGTGCATAACGCCATCGTGCTGGAAGAAGTCGCCTACATGGGGATCTTCTGTCGCCAGCTCGCGCCGCAATTGCCAGATATGCAACAAACCCTGTTAGATAAGCATTACCTGCGTAAACACGGTGCTAAAGCCTACTACGGGCAGTAACCTTTATATAAGCGCGTTTTGATCGTCGCGCGCTTTATTTCTACTCGGCTATATATTCAGCAAAAGCACTTTGATAAACACAGTTATTAGAAGAAACATACTCAATCACATTGTCATAATTCCCATGAGTTTCCTCTCCTTCCAGTGAATGGAAGAAAATATAATCTGTTATCGTTGACTGCCATTTCTGCCCACACAACAAATAATTAATTACCGTATCACGATGACCATTTCTTCTGTCATGCCCCTGCCAGTGAAAAAAAGCGTTTCCACTTTCAATTATTTCAGTCCGCCAAATTTGTCCGGTCCATGTTTTGTACTCAATATATTTGCTCACAGTTTTAATTAATGGGTTTGATAGCTGAGTATTAACAAATAGATAGTGCTGGTATCCAGGCAAAATTGCCTGAGTATAAACATTCATAAAAACTCCATCTCATCACTTTCCCGGATATGTATTAAGAAGCACCCGAACAGTAAGCTGAAAATAAATTATATCCCGAGATAAAAACCAAATTCTACAGAGAGATTCCCGACGAATTCGAACTGAAAATCCGTTTCTATTCGGCAATAAATACGATTAAATATATATTATATTTCAAACTCATATCCGGATGCTTCGAATAAAATCTTTACATCAACCATTAATAAACACAAATAAAAAAAGTAACTTTTCCTGAATCCGAGAAAGATGTAGCAAAAATAAATAAGCACAAATCCGAAAAACAGCAAACATCCGATAATGGACTTTATAATATCAATTCAATACATAACCCAGATGGACAATCGCCATTTAAAACAACAGCCACACCAATAAAATAGTTCACTGCAACTCGTCTTAGGCACGATATTCATATATTAAATACGAAGATAACCCAGGCTGACACAACACATTTTTTACTCAGAGACGCTTTTTACTCCAGCGGGTACCGCGTCTTACGCCGAATAACTGTACAAAATAACAGTACAATCATGTAAACCAGGCTATAATAGTGTCTGGCTTTTTGACGGATACACAGCGTGGCGCAGGCAGGCTTTATTCTAACCCGACACTGGCGGGACACTCCGCAGGGAACTGAGGTCTCATTCTGGCAGGCTACAGACGATGGGCCGCTGCAGGTCACGCTTGCGCCTCAGGAGTCAGTCGCGTTTATTCCCACCAGTCAGGTTCCTCGCGTCACGTCATTATTACGCACTGAAAACGGCTATCGCCTGACGCCTCTTCAGTTGCAAGACTTCCACCGCCAGCCCGTTTCCGGCCTGTATTGCCGCTCACATCGCCAGCTTATGCGGCTGGAAAAACTGCTGCGCGAAAACGCAGTCACCGTCTACGAAGCTGACGTACGGCCGCCGGAGCGGTATCTGATGGAGCGCTTTATCACCTCCCCTGTTTGGGTCGAAGGCGACAGACATGACGACATGCTGGTTAATGCCCGCCTGAAGCCGAACCCTGACTATCGACCACCGCTAAAATGGGTATCGCTGGATATCGAAACCACGCGCCACGGCGAACTCTACTGCATCGGTCTTGAGGGCTGTGGGCAGCGTATTGTCTATATGCTCGGCCCGGCAAACGGTGACGCCTCTGCGCTGGATTTTGAACTTGAGTACGTTGCAAGCCGCCCGCAGTTGTTGGAAAAGCTCAATGACTGGATTGCCCGTCACGATCCTGATGTGATAATCGGCTGGAACGTCGTGCAATTCGATTTACGCGTCCTGCAAAAGCACGCCGAACGTTACCGCATTCCCCTGCGTTTTGGTCGTGACAATAGCGAGCTGGAGTGGCGCGAGCATGGCTTCAAAAACGGCGTGTTCTTCGCGCAGGCTAAAGGTCGCCTGATTATCGACGGCATTGAGGCGCTCAAATCCGCATTCTGGAATTTCTCGTCATTTTCGCTGGAGACGGTGTCGCAGGAGCTACTGGGCGAAGGGAAGTCAATTGATAATCCCTGGGACAGGATGGACGAAATCGATCGCCGGTTTGCCCAGGATAAGCCCGCGCTCGCCACCTACAATCTCAAAGACTGTGAGTTGGTTACGCGTATTTTTCATAAAACCGAGATCATGCCATTTCTGCTGGAGCGATCGACGGTCAACGGTCTGCCGGTCGACCGGCACGGTGGTTCAGTTGCCGCCTTCGGACATCTCTACCTGCCACGAATGCACCGGGCGGGGTATGTGGCACCGAACCTGGGTGAAGTCCCCGCTCACGCCAGCCCCGGTGGCTACGTGATGGACTCGCGCCCTGGCTTATACGACTCGGTACTGGTGCTGGATTACAAAAGCCTGTACCCCTCAATAATACGTACTTTTTTAATCGATCCGGTGGGGCTTATCGAAGGAATGGCGCAGCCGGATCCGGAGCACAGCACCGAAGGGTTCCTTGACGCCTGGTTCTCACGTGAAAAGCACTGCCTGCCGGAAATCGTGACCCGGATCTGGCATGGTCGCGATGAAGCAAAACGCCGCGGCAATAAGCCGCTCTCGCAGGCGCTGAAAATCATCATGAACGCATTTTACGGCGTGCTGGGAACCACCGCCTGTCGCTTTTTCGACCCGAGACTGGCCTCGTCCATTACCATGCGCGGTCATGCGATCATGCGCCAGACCAAAGCACTGATTGAAGCTCAGGGCTACGACGTTATCTATGGCGATACCGACTCGACCTTTGTCTGGCTGAAAAAGGCGCACTCAGAAGACGATGCCGCCCGGATTGGCCGTGAGCTGGTGAGCTATGTCAACGACTGGTGGGCGCAGTCGCTGAAGCAACAAAACCTGACCAGTGCGCTGGAGCTGGAATTTGAAACCCATTTTTGTCGCTTTCTGATGCCGACCATTCGCGGTGCAGATACCGGCAGTAAAAAACGCTATGCAGGGATGATTCAGGACGGCGCTGAGCAACGTATGGTGTTTAAGGGACTTGAAACGGTACGAACCGACTGGACGCCGCTGGCCCAACAGTTTCAGCAGGAGCTATACCTGCGAATTTTTCGTAACGAACCTTATCAGGAGTTTGTTCGCGAGACTATTGACCGTCTGATGGCCGGTGAAATGGATGAACAACTGGTGTACCGCAAGCGCCTGCGCCGCCCGTTAAGCGAATACCAGCGAAATGTTCCACCACACGTGCGTGCCGCGCGCCTCGCCGATGAGCAGAATGTAAAGCTGGGGCGTCCACCGCAGTATCAAAATCGCGGAACCATAAAATATGTCTGGACGGTCAATGGCCCAGAACCTGTTGATTATCAGCTATCTGTGCTCGATTACGAGCATTATCTGACACGCCAGATCCAACCCGTTGCCGAGGGAATTCTTCCCTTTATTGACGATAATTTTGCTACACTACTCACAGGGCAACTGGGGTTATTTTGACGCGTGACGAAACCGTCGCCATCCAGTACCATAGCGCCCTTTCCATTCCTGGACCCCAATACACTTGCTGCCACTTTACTCTGGCAGAGGGTGAGTATTGCCTGCAACTAAAGATATAGAGCCGAACATATATGCCTTTTACACTTGGTCAACGCTGGATCAGCGATACAGAAAGCGAATTGGGACTTGGTACCGTTGTCGCCATGGATGCGCGAACCGTCACATTACTTTTCTCATCGACGGGCGAAAACCGTCTGTATGCGCGCAGTGATTCCCCCGTGACCCGCGTGATGTTCAATCCTGGCGATACGATAACAAGCCATGAAGGCTGGCAACTGCATGTCGATGAAGTAAAAGAAGAAAACGGCCTGCTTGCCTATATCGGAACCCGCCTGGATACCGAAGAAACCGGTGTCATGCTGCGTGAAGTACTACTCGACAGCAAACTGGTATTCAGCAAACCACAAGATCGCCTGTTTGCCGGCCAGATTGACCGCATGGATCGCTTTGCTCTGCGCTATCGCGCGCGTAAATTTCAGAGCGAACAATACCGTATGCCGTGGAGTGGTTTGCGTGGTCAACGTACCAGCCTGATTCCTCACCAGCTGAACATTGCCCATGATGTTGGCCGTCGTCATGCCCCTCGCGTTTTACTGGCAGACGAAGTGGGTTTAGGTAAAACCATTGAAGCCGGGATGATCCTGCATCAACAGCTGCTGTCAGGCGCCGCAGAGCGCGTGCTGATCATCGTGCCGGAGACATTACAGCACCAGTGGCTGGTCGAAATGCTGCGTCGCTTCAACCTGCGTTTTGCCCTGTTTGATGATGAGCGTTATGCAGAAGCGCAGCACGACGCCTACAACCCGTTTGAAACCGAACAACTGATCATCTGCTCGCTGGACTTTGCCCGTCGCAGTAAACAGCGCCTGGAGCATCTGTGTGACGCCGAATGGGATCTGCTGATCGTCGATGAAGCGCATCACCTGGTGTGGAGCGAAGACGCGCCCAGCCGCGAATATATGGCCATTGAACAACTGGCAGAACGTGTGCCGGGCATCCTGCTGCTAACCGCTACACCGGAGCAGCTGGGCATGGAAAGTCACTTTGCTCGTCTGCGCCTGCTGGACCCCAGCCGTTTCCACGATTTCGCCCAGTTTGTTGAAGAGCAAAAAAATTATCGTCCGGTCGCCGACGCCGTCGCTATGTTACTGGCAGGCAACAAGCTGAGTAACAGTGAGCTGAACATGTTAGGCGACATGATTGGCGAGCAGGACATTGAGCCGCTATTGCAGGCGGCAAACAGCGACAGCGAAGATGCCCAGAGCGCGCGTCAGGAGCTGGTTTCGATGCTGATGGACCGCCATGGCACCAGCCGCGTGCTGTTCCGTAACACCCGTAATGGTGTGAAAGGCTTCCCAAAACGCGAGCTGCACACCATCAAGCTGCCGCTGCCGACCCAATACCAGACGGCGATTAAAGTCTCCGGCATTATGGGTGCGCGTAAAAGCGCGGAAGACCGGGCGCGCGATATGCTCTACCCGGAACAGATTTATCAGGAATTCGAAGGCGACACCGGCACCTGGTGGAACTTTGATCCGCGCGTGGAATGGCTGATGGGCTACCTGACCAGCCACCGCTCGCAAAAAGTACTGGTTATCTGTGCGAAAGCCACCACCGCGCTTCAGCTGGAGCAGGTTCTGCGCGAGCGCGAAGGTATCCGCGCAGCCGTGTTCCATGAAGGGATGTCGATCATTGAGCGTGACCGCGCCGCAGCCTGGTTTAGCGAAGAAGATAGCGGCGCACAGGTCATGCTGTGTTCTGAAATCGGCTCCGAAGGGCGTAACTTCCAGTTCGCCAGCAATCTGGTGATGTTTGACCTGCCGTTCAATCCGGATCTACTGGAACAGCGTATTGGCCGTCTGGACCGTATTGGTCAGGCACATGATATTCAGATCCACGTTCCGTACCTGGAAAAAACCGCGCAATCCGTGCTGGTGCGCTGGTACCACGAAGGTCTGGATGCGTTCGAACACACCTGCCCGACCGGCCGTACCATCTACGACACGGTCTATAACAATCTGATCGGCTACCTGGCTGAACCAGAAAATACCGATGGCTTTGACGATCTGATCAAAACCTGTCGCGAACAACATGACGCGCTGAAAGCACAGCTGGAACAAGGTCGCGATCGTCTGCTGGAGATCCACTCTAACGGCGGTGAAAAAGCGCTGGCGCTGGCTGAGAGTATTGAAGAACAGGACGATGATACCAGCCTGATCGCCTTCGCCATGAATCTGTTTGATATCGTTGGTATTAATCAGGATGACCGTGGTGACAATTTGATCGTGCTGACGCCGTCCGATCATATGCTGGTGCCAGATTTCCCGGGATTGCCGGAAGATGGCTGCACCATTACGTTCGAGCGCGATGTCGCCCTGTCGCGTGAAGACGCACAGTTTATTACCTGGGAGCATCCGTTAATCCGTAATGGTCTGGATCTGATCCTCTCTGGCGACACCGGCAGCAGCACCATTTCATTGTTGAAAAACAAAGCATTGCCGGTCGGAACGCTGTTGGTTGAGCTGGTGTATGTGGTTGAAGCGCAAGCGCCGAAACAGCTGCAGCTGAACCGCTTCCTGCCGCCAACGCCGGTACGTATGCTGCTGGATAAAAACGGCAATAACCTCGCTGCACAGGTTGAGTTCGAAACCTTTAACCGTCAGCTCAGCGCCGTTAACCGCCACACCGGCAGTAAACTGGTCAACGCCGTGCAGCAAGACGTTCATGCTATTCTGCAACTCGGTGAAGCGCAGGTGGAAAAATCAGCCCGCGCGCTGATCGACGCGGCGCGTAAAGAAGCGGACGAAAAACTGACTGCGGAACTCTCCCGTCTGGAAGCGCTGCGTGCCGTTAACCCGAACATCCGTGATGACGAACTCAGCGCAATTGAAAGCAACCGTCAGCAGGTGATGGAAAGCCTGGATCAGGCGGGCTGGCGTCTGGATGCCCTGCGCCTGATCGTCGTGACGCATCAGTAACGGAGCCATACATGGGGATGGAAAACTACAATCCGCCGCAGGAACCCTGGTTGGTCATCCTGTATCAGGATGAGCACATTATGGTGGTCAACAAGCCGAGCGGTTTGTTGTCTGTGCCGGGTCGTCTGGATGAGCACAAAGACAGCGTGATGACGCGTATCCAGCGCGATTATCCGCAGGCTGAATCCGTCCATCGTCTGGATATGGCCACCAGCGGCGTGATTGTAGTCGCGCTAACCAAAGCGGCAGAGCGCGAGCTAAAACGCCAGTTTCGCGAGCGCGAACCGAAAAAACAGTATGTTGCACGCGTCTGGGGGCATCCCGCTCCGGCCGAGGGTCTGGTTGATTTACCGCTGATTTGCGACTGGCCGAACAGGCCAAAACAAAAAGTGTGTTATGAGACCGGGAAATCAGCGCAGACAGAGTATGAGGTGGTGGAGTTCGCGGCGGATAACACCGCCCGGGTCGTGCTTAAACCGATTACCGGACGCTCCCACCAGTTGCGTGTGCATATGCTGGCGTTAGGGCATCCAATCCTCGGCGATCGCTTCTATGCTCCGCCTGAAGCGCTGGCGTTGGCACCCCGCCTGCTGCTGCACGCCGAGATGCTAACCATCACGCATCCCGAATACGGCAACAGTATGACGTTTAAAGTCCCGGCGGATTTTTAAATTCTGAGCCAATTTATGCCGGGGGCGCTTCGCTTGCCCGGCCTACATTCATTACCGTAGGCCGGATAAAGCGCTAGCCGCATCCGGCATAATTATTATTTAAAGCCTTTTTGTTCTTTGATTAACTCGTAAGCCTTCTGGATTTCCTGCGCTTTTTGCTTCGCCATTTCCATCATCTCTGGCGGCAGACCTTTCGCGACCAGTTTGTCCGGATGGTGCTCGCTCATCAGCTTACGGTAAGCGCGCTTTATGGTAGTCGCATCATCGGTCGTTTTCACACCCAGCACATTACAGGCGTCTTCCAGCGTCGGGCCGCGTTGCGCCTGCTGCCAGCTACCGCCGCCAGACTGCTGCTGATATCCGCCGCCAAACTGTGCGCCGCCCTGCATCATGCGCAGGAACTGATCAAATTGGGTACGTGAGATCCCCAACTCTTCAGCAATCACATACAGCACTTCACGTTCGTTAGGATGTAACGACCCATCGGCAAATGCCGCCTGGATTTGAATTTCCAGAAACATGCGGATCAGATCGAATCGACCGAAACAGACGCTGCGAAACTGACGCATCTTTTCACGTAATGGATAATTATCCGATTTTCCTACCCGGAAGGCGTGTTGTGCAGCCGTTCGCGAATCACCGTGCAAATTCATCCGATCCATCAACTGGCTGGCGATATGAATATCGGCTTCCGTGACGCGACCTTTGGATTTGGTCAGATGTCCCATCACCTCAAAAGTGGTGGCAAAAAACAGCGCCTGGCGTTCACGTTGGTTGGCAAACCACGCCATTTTGCGCATGCGGGCTTTGTCGAACATGTGGCCAACTAACAGCCCCAGAACGACACCCCAGAAGCCGCCACCCATCATTAAGGCCACGGCTACACCAATTATCTTTCCCCAATACTGCATAGACTCCCCAAATCTTTATGCTCTCAGCCAGGCTATGTCCCACAATATAAGGTGCTTTTACCGATTTACGGCTGCGGTCAATTGTGGGAC
This sequence comes from Citrobacter sp. ABFQG, assembly GCF_004322975.1. Classification (NCBI taxonomy): domain Bacteria; kingdom Pseudomonadati; phylum Pseudomonadota; class Gammaproteobacteria; order Enterobacterales; family Enterobacteriaceae; genus Citrobacter; species Citrobacter sp. ABFQG. Next base: position 1,493,337 of record NZ_CP036435.1, on the reverse strand, counting down.
ATCGCCTATAATTTGCATTATCATACCTGTCATTCAATGCCGTGCCTAACACCACGGATGCCTAAATGGGCAGGATTAACACTAGCGCAGTGAAGATGAGATAAGTTAGGCTGTGACCGTTTGTCACGCGCGACGCTACTGATGATGGAACAATAAATACAACGTATGAAAAAACGTATTCCCACTCTTCTGGCTACCATGATTGCCAGTGCCCTCTATAGCCATCAGGGCCTGGCAGCCGATCTCGCCTCACAGTGTATGCTGGGCGTGCCGAGCTATGACCGTCCTCTGGTACAGGGCGAGACTAATGAATTACCCGTCACCATCAATGCCGACAACGCTAAAGGGAATTATCCCGATGACGCGGTATTTACCGGCAACGTGGACATCGCACAGGGTAACAGCCGCCTGCAGGCCGACGAAGTACAGCTTCATCAGAAGCAGGCTGAAGGCCAGCCGGAGCCAATACGTACCGTCGATGCGCTGGGCAATGTCCATTATGATGACAATCAGGTTATTCTGAAGGGGCCGAAGGGCTGGTCGAATCTGAATACCAAAGATACCAACATCTGGGAAGGTGATTACCAGATGGTGGGCCGTCAGGGACGCGGGAAAGCCGATCTGATGAAACAGCGTGGCGAAAACCGTTATACCATTCTGGAAAACGGTAGCTTTACCTCCTGTCTGCCAGGTTCCGATACCTGGAGCGTCGTCGGTAGCGAAGTGATCCACGACCGTGAAGAACAGGTCGCAGAGATCTGGAACGCCCGTTTTAAACTGGGTCCGGTTCCGGTCTTTTACAGTCCTTATTTACAGTTACCCGTCGGCGATAAGCGCCGTTCCGGTTTTCTGATCCCGAACGCAAAATATTCCACTAATAACTATTTTGAGTTCTACCTGCCGTATTACTGGAACATTGCGCCCAACATGGACGCCACCATCACGCCACATTATATGCACCGTCGTGGCGGGATCATGTGGGAAAACGAATTCCGCTACCTGACGCAAGCAGGTGCGGGCCTGATGGAGTTCGACTATCTGAACTCCGATAAAGTGTATGAGGACGAACATCCGAAGGATGACAATTCACGTCGCTGGCTGTTTTACTGGCAACACTCTGGGGTGATGGACCAGGTGTGGCGTTTCAACGTTGACTATACCAAGGTCAGCGACACCAGCTACTTTAATGATTTCGATAACAAATACGGTTCCAGTACCGACGGCTACGCCACGCAAAAATTCAGCGTCGGCTACGCGGTACAGAACTTTGATGCCACAGTTTCGACCAAGCAGTTCCAGGTCTTCGACGCGCAAAACAGTAACAGCTACTCTGCGCAGCCGCAGTTAGATGTCAACTACTACCAGAATGACGTTGGTCCGTTTGATACCCGTATTTATGGTCAGGCGGTGCACTTCGTTAACACCAACGACAACATGCCGGAAGCGACGCGTGTTCACCTTGAACCGACCATCAATCTGCCATTGTCGAACAACTGGGGAAGTATCAATACCGAAGCAAAACTGCTGGCAACGCACTATCAGCAGACTAATCTGGATTGGTACAACAGCAACCCGCAGAACACCAAGCTCGATGATTCAGCTAACCGCGTCATGCCGCAGTTTAAAGTTGACGGCAAGATGGTGTTTGAGCGTGACATGCAAATGCTGGCGCCGGGTTATACCCAGACGCTGGAGCCGCGTGCGCAGTACCTGTACGTACCGTATCGCGACCAAAGTCATATCTATAACTATGACTCGTCCCTGCTGCAATCCGACTATAGCGGCCTGTTCCGTGACCGTACCTATGGCGGTCTGGACCGCATTGCCTCCGCCAACCAGGTCACGACTGGGGTCACATCTCGCGTTTATGATGACGCAGCCGTTGAACGTTTTAATATATCCGTGGGTCAAATCTACTATTTCACCGAGTCTCGCACCGGCGATGACAACATTAAATGGGAGAATGATGACAAAACGGGCTCACTGGTATGGGCGGGCGATACCTACTGGCGCATCTCCGATCGCTGGGGGTTACGCAGTGGGATCCAGTACGATACCCGTCTGGACAGCGTTGCAACCAGTAGCAGCAGTATCGAATATCGTCGCGACGAAAACCGTATGCTGCAGTTGAACTACCGTTATGCCAGCTCGGAGTATATCCAGGCTACTCTGCCGTCTTACTACTCTACGGCAGAGCAGTATAAAAACGGGATCTCACAGGTGGGCGCAGTGGCAAGCTTCCCAATCGCCGACCGTTGGTCGATTGTTGGCGCTTACTACTTCGATACCAACGTGAACAAAGAAGCAGATTCAATGCTGGGGCTGCAGTACAACTCCTGCTGTTACGCCATTCGCTTCGGTTACGAACGTAAGCTGAACGGCTGGGATAACACCCAGAAACACGCGATTTATGACAACACGATCGGCTTTAATATCGAACTGCGCGGCCTGAGCTCCAACTACGGTCTCGGCACCAACCAAATGTTGCGTTCAAACATTTTGCCGTATCAAAGCTCTTTATGATCTGATTGATTTACAACGTAATCCGCATCGCGGTTAATTGAAATGGAAAAAGTATGAAGAACTGGAAAACGCTGCTTCTCGGTATCGCCATGATCGCGAATACCAGTTTCGCTGCCCCACAGGTAGTCGATAAAGTCGCAGCCGTCGTCAATAACGGCGTCGTTCTCGAAAGCGACGTCGATGGCTTAATGCAGTCAGTAAAACTTAATGCGGGTCAGGCTGGTCAGCAGTTACCGGACGACGCCACGCTGCGTCATCAGATCCTGGAACGTTTGATCATGGATCAAATCCTCCTGCAAATGGGTCAGAAGATGGGTGTTAAAATCTCTGACGAGCAGTTGGATCAGGCTATTGCCAATATCGCCAAGCAGAACAACATGACGCTGGATCAGATGCGCAGTCGTTTGGCACAGGATGGTTTAAGTTATTCGACCTATCGTAGCCAGATCCGCAAAGAGATGACCATCTCTGAAGTTCGTAACAACGAAGTTCGCCGTCGCGTCACTATCCTGCCTCAGGAAGTGGATGCCCTGGCGCAACAGGTAGGCAACCAAAACGATGCCAGCACCGAACTTAACCTGAGCCACATTCTGATCCCATTACCGGAAAACCCAACTTCCGACCAGGTTAACGCGGCTGAAAGCCAGGCACGCTCTGTTGTTGATGAAGCGCGTAACGGTAGCGATTTCGGCAAACTGGCTATTACTTATTCCGCTGACCAGCAGGCGCTGAAAGGCGGCCAGATGGGTTGGGGACGTATTCAGGAGCTGCCGGGTATCTTCGCCCAGGCGTTAAGCACTGCGAAAAAAGGCGATATCATCGGCCCAATTCGTTCAGGCGTCGGCTTCCACATCCTGAAAGTCAATGATATGCGTGGCCAAAGCCAGAGCATCTCCGTGACTGAAGTTCACGCCCGCCATATTCTACTTAAGCCGTCGCCGATCATGACCGATCAGCAGGCGCGTCTGAAGCTGGAACAAATCGCGGCAGATATTAAGAGCGGTAAAACTACCTTCGCGGCAGCCGCTAAAGAGTTTTCTCAGGATCCAGGCTCTGCCAACCAGGGCGGCGATCTGGGTTGGGCTGCAGCGGATATTTTCGACCCAGCTTTCCGCGATGCGCTGACCAAACTTCATAAAGGCCAGATGAGCGCCCCGGTGCACTCCTCTTTCGGTTGGCATCTGATCGAACTGCTGGACACGCGTAACGTTGATAAAACTGACGCGGCGCAGAAAGACAGAGCTTACCGTATGCTGATGAACCGTAAATTCTCGGAAGAAGCAGCAACCTGGATGCAGGAACAGCGCGCCAGCGCTTACGTTAAAGTTCTGAGCAACTAATGGCTCGTACTCAACGTGTTGTTATCACTCCCGGCGAACCCGCCGGGATTGGCCCGGACCTGGTGGTTCAGCTCGCCCAGCGCGATTGGCCTGTAGAACTCGTTGTCTGTGCGGATGCAGGACTTCTCAGTGACCGGGCAGCGATGCTCGGTTTACCGCTTTCACTCCTCCCCTACTCTCCAGATACCCCAGCCAGACCGCAATCAGCAGGCACATTGACGCTGTTACCGGTTGCGCTGCGGGCACCTGCTGTCGCGGGTCAGTTGGCGGTAGAAAACGGGCAATATGTAGTGGATACGCTGGCTCGCGCCTGCGATGGTTGTCTGCAAGGTGAGTTTGCGGCGTTGATCACCGGTCCGGTTCACAAGGGCGTAATCAATGACGCAGGCGTTCCGTTTACCGGGCATACCGAGTTTTTTGAAGAGCGCTCACAGGCAAAGAAAGTTGTTATGATGCTGGCGACCGAAGAGCTGCGCGTTGCCCTGGCAACCACGCATTTGCCGCTCAGAGCCGTTGCCGACGCCATTACGCCCGCCCTGCTTCAGGAAGTGATCGGCATTTTGCATCATGATTTACGCACTAAGTTCGGCATTGCCGATCCACATATTCTGGTGTGCGGTCTTAACCCGCATGCTGGTGAAGGCGGTCATATGGGAACGGAAGAGATAGACACCCTCATTCCGGTACTCGATGAACTGCGTGCGCAGGGGATGAAATTAAACGGCCCGCTGCCCGCAGATACGCTTTTTCAGCCCAAATATCTCGACCACGCGGATGCCGTGCTGGCAATGTACCACGATCAGGGTCTCCCCGTGCTAAAATACCAGGGATTTGGTCGCGGTGTGAATATCACGCTGGGCCTGCCCTTTATTCGCACATCCGTCGATCACGGCACCGCACTTGAACTCGCGGGCCGTGGACAAGCAGATGTCGGCAGTTTTATTACGGCGCTTAATCTCGCCATCAAAATGATTGTTAATACCAATGAATAATCGAGTCCATCAGGGCCATTTAGCCCGTAAACGTTTCGGGCAGAACTTCCTCAACGATCAGTTTGTGATCGAAAGTATTGTCTCTGCTATCAACCCGCAGAAAGGTCAGGCTATGGTCGAAATCGGCCCAGGCCTGGCGGCATTGACCGAACCAGTAGGCGAACGTCTGGACAAGCTCACGGTCATTGAACTGGACCGCGATCTGGCAGCACGCTTACAGACACACCCGTTTTTAGGGCCTAAGCTGACGATTTATCAGCAAGATGCCATGACCATGAACTTCGGCGAACTGGCACAAACGATGGGACAGCCGCTGCGTGTATTCGGCAACCTGCCGTACAACATCTCCACGCCGCTCATGTTCCATCTTTTTTCCTATACTGATGCCATTGCCGACATGCATTTCATGTTGCAAAAAGAGGTGGTCAATCGTCTGGTTGCAGGGCCAAACAGTAAAGCGTATGGTCGATTAAGCGTCATGGCGCAGTATTACTGCAATGTGATCCCGGTACTTGAAGTACCGCCTTCCGCATTTACGCCAGCGCCTAAAGTTGATTCAGCTGTTGTGCGTCTGGTCCCTCACGCGACGATGCCGTACCCGGTTAAAGATGTTCGTGTGCTGAGCCGTATTACCACCGAAGCGTTTAATCAGCGCCGTAAAACGGTACGTAACAGTCTCGGCAACCTATTTAGCGTTGAAGTACTGACAGAGCTGGGCGTTGATCCGGCGATGCGAGCGGAAAATATCTCTGTCGCGCAATACTGCCGGATGGCTAACTATCTGTCAGAAAACGCGCCATCGAAGGAGAGTTAAACATGATCAATTCGCCCCGAGTGTGCATTCAGGTACAAAGCGTCTACATTGAGGCGCAATCCTCACCTGATGATGAACGTTACGTTTTTGCTTACACCGTAACTATCCGCAATTTGGGGCGAGCGCCTGTGCAGCTATTGGGGCGTTATTGGTTAATCACTAATGGTCATGGCCGCGAAACAGAAGTCCAGGGTGAAGGCGTGGTTGGCGTCCAGCCCCATATCGAACCCGGCGAAGAGTACCAGTATACCAGCGGTGCGGTGATTGAAACGCCGCTGGGCACCATGCAGGGTCACTACGAAATGATCGATGAACAAGGCATCGCCTTTACCATCGACATTCCCGTATTCCGACTCGCCGTTCCAACACTCATTCATTAAAACAATAACTATGGCGACATACCTTATTGGCGACGTTCACGGTTGTTACGATGAACTGGTAGCCTTGCTGCATCAGGTAGACTTTAATTCCCAAAAAGACACCCTATGGCTCACCGGCGATCTGGTCGCTCGTGGGCCGGGCTCGCTGGACGTTTTGCGCTACGTGAAATCACTGGGCGACAGCGTACGGTTGGTATTGGGTAATCACGATTTACACCTGCTGGCCGTATTTGCTGGTATCAGTCGTAATAAACCTAAAGACAGGGTCACATCGCTGCTCGAAGCACCGGATGCCGACGAATTACTTAACTGGCTCCGCCGTCAACCGCTGTTGCAGGTGGACGAAGAGAAGAAGCTGGTGATGGCACATGCCGGTATCACCCCACAGTGGGACCTGCAGACGGCAAAAGACTGTGCTCGCGATGTTGAAGCCGTGTTGTCGAGTGACTCATATCCCTTCTTCCTTGATGCGATGTACGGCGACATGCCCAATAACTGGACCCCGGAACTGACCGGGCTGGCACGCCTGCGTTTTATTACCAACGCCTTTACCCGCATGCGTTACTGCTTCCCCAACGGTCAACTGGATATGTATAGCAAAGAGTCACCAGAAGACGCACCTGCCCCGCTGAAGCCGTGGTTTGCCATTCCTGGACCTGTCAGTGAAGTGTACAGCATTGCATTCGGGCACTGGGCATCGCTGGAAGGCAAAGGCACACCAGAAGGTATTTACGCGCTGGATACGGGGTGTTGCTGGGGAGGCGATCTCACCTGTCTGCGCTGGGAAGACAAACAGTACTTTGTGCAGCCATCAAATCGCCATCTGAATCTGGATCCTGGCGAAGCGGTCAACGCCTGAGAGATTTATGCCTGATGGCGCTACGCTTATCAGGCCTACATCTGGCACAAGAGTAGGCCGGATAAGACTTTTCGCTGCCATCCGGCACTTACAGGATTAACGACGCTCCAGAATCTCGAAGCAGTAGCTGTGAGAGTTTTGCGCGTCGGCATCGTGGAATTCACTGAACACCGACTCCCAGTCATCCGGTTCGTAGTCTGGGAAATGCGTATCCCCTTCGACTTCAGCATCAATGTGCGTTAGATACAGCTTCTGCGCTTTTGGCAGGAACTGCTCATACACGCGCCCACCGCCAATCACCATAATCTCTGGTTCATCACCGCAGGCCGCAATGGCTTCATCAACAGACTTCACCCACTGCACACGATCGTCAGTGCCAGGCTTGCTGCTGATGACGATATTTTTACGCCCAGGTAACGGTCGCCCGATGGATTCCCAGGTGTGGCGTCCCATGACAACCGGCTTGTTTAAGGTATTACGTTTAAACCAGGCGAGATCGGCAGGGAGGTTCCACGGCATGGCGTTCTCCATACCGATGACGCGATCTACCGCTAACGCCGCAATCAGACTGATCATTGAATATTTCCCGGATACAAAAAAATTGTCGCCACTATACGGAAAGCGCAATCTTTCGTCGACTGGCGGAAAGAGGATGAACAGGAAAATTTTCCGTTCTGCTGGCGAACCGACCTATTTAAGGTGGTACGCCAGCATTACAGTAGTTCAAAAACAGCCAATTAGCAGTAAAGTTTGCAGAACATCACATTTTTTACCCTATGCTGACGGTTTCACTTCCGGCTCATCGGCGACGTCGCCCGTATGCTTACCTTCATCCGTGCCTTGCCAGCCATGGCGTTGAATTAACGATAAGTGCTGACGATCTTCCGCAATAATTTCACTCAGCATTGCGCTGGTGCGTTTATAAACGGCCGCGCGGGAAGTCGCGTCATTTTCCCCTTTCACCATCTCCTCTACCATCATGGTATTGAATCGGCGGAATACGTCCGCCCGCTCACGTGCCTCATAGCGCCCAAGCCCGAGACCCTCCAACGCCAGACGTCCGGTCTTCAGTGCACCTTCAAAGGTTTCGCGTTCCGGCATATCCACGCCCGCCTGGCGCAGGCGGATGTAATGATCCACATCGCGCGCACGAGCAATAATTTGCAGATGCGGGAAATGCTCTTTCACCATTTCGGTTAACTGCAGGCTGGTTTGCGGATCGTCAATGGCATTAATAATGACTTCAGCTTTCGCCGCCCCGGCAGACTCCAGCAGATCCATCCGGGTCGCATCGCCATAGAAAACCTTCATCCCGAATTTACGCAGCGTTTCGATATGGTCCGGGTCATGATCAAGAACCACCATTTTGACCCCACTCGACAACAACAGACGACCGGTTATCTGGCCAAATCGCCCAAATCCAGCGATGATCACCCGCGGTTGCTCCTCATCGATTTCATCGGCTTCCCGCTCTTCCGAAGTCGCCGATTTTTCCAGACGCGTCAAAATCACCAGCAAAATCGGCGTAGCCGCCATCGACAACGCCACCGCCAGCGTCAGCGATTTCGCCCAGTCAGGATCGAGCACATTTGCCATTTGCGCCGCGCCAAACACCACAAAGGCAAACTCACTGCCCTGCCCTAACAATACGGCAAACCAGCGACGCTGCTTGTTCGGTACCTGCAACGGTTTCGCTATCAACCACAGCATGACGGTTTTGATAACCAGGAAACCGACCAGCAAAATGATAATGCGCAAGGGATTATCAATCAGCGTACCAAAGTCGATAGACATCCCCACGCCAATGAAAAACAGTCCCAGCAGCAATCCTTTAAATGGCTCAATGTCGCTTTCCAGCGCGTGGCGATACTCAGAGCTTGCCAGCAGCACCCCGGCCAGAAAGGCCCCCATCGCCATCGACAGGCCAACCTCTTCCAGGAGCAGACCGAAGCCAAACACGAGGAACAGCGCAACGGCACTGAATACTTCCCGCAGGCCCGAACGCGCAACAAAACGCAAGGCCGGACGTGTGACATAACGCCCCAATACCACCACCAATACCAGTGCGCCCGCTACCTTCAGGGCTGACAATGCAAACGCCCCAAGCGTAGTCGATGCGCCGCTCGCCGCCAGTAACGGGATCATCGCCACCAATGGAATAGCGGCGATATCCTGGAACAGCAGCACGGCAAACGCGCTGCGGCCCATTTGCGAAACCATCAGGTTGCGTTCATTCATTGCCTGCATAGCGATAGCCGTTGAGGAAAGCGCCAGCGTCATGCCGATCAGTTCCGCTACCTGCCAGCGCAGGCCAAGGAACATACAGAACAAACCAATTAAGCCGCCGCAAACCACCATCTGTAGCGCACCGCCGCCGAACACCGATGCCCGCAATTTCCACAAACGTTGCGGATCCAGCTCCAGACCGATGACAAACAGCATCAGTACCACACCGATCTCCGCAAAATGCAGGATGGATTCGGCGTCCGTCACCAGCCTCAGACCCCAGGGTCCGATAATGCATCCGGCGATGAGATACCCCAGTACCGACCCTAATCCCAGCCGTACGGCGATGGGTACAATCAGCGCCGCCGATCCGAGATAAATCAGCGCCTGTATCAGCGTATGGCTATCCATGGTGTGCCTCCTGCCATTCCATCAGACGCTGTTTGTAGTGACGCGCCTGCGCTTGCAGCGTTTCATCATCACAGATAAACGTACAGTGCATCGCAAACGGCGGCAGCCATTTGAGGCCGCAATAGAGCGCTGTTGCCTGTAAAGGCTGAGAAAGCACATCAAATCCGGGATGGGAGCCAATATCGAAGTGGTTTTCACCGCCGCCGGTCGTCACCGCCCACAGCAGTTGTTTACCGTGCAGCGCAGTACCACCATGGCCATACGCCCAGCCGTGCGAAAGGACTTTATCCATCCACAGCTTGAGTAATGGAGGTGTGCTGTACCACTGCATCGGATGCTGCCAGATGATCAAATCAGCGCGCGCCAGCGCATCCTGTTCAGCGGCAATATCGATATTGAAGTCGGGGTAGAGCTGGTATAGCGAGCGTATCTCCACGCCCTCCAGCGTCCTTGCCTGTTCAAGCATCCGCTTATTCGCATGCGAATGCTGCGGATAGGGATGCGCATAAATGATGAGAATCATGATTAGCCTGTATCACTGCATTATTGTAATAACAGTGAGTTTAGTCACTTAATCCACAGGCTAACAGTCAATATTATTGAGTGGCTGAATGGAGAAAACTGAACTAGTTGTCCAGTTCGCTCATATCCTTAACCTGATCGCGGTTAATCTGTTCCGTCTTACCCGTCTGGGCATTTTTGTACGACACCAGACCAGTATCATCATCAACCTGCGGTTTGCCGTCAGTGACGATTGTTTTGCCATCGGTGGTTTTAACCGCCTGGTTTGAGGAACAACCGGCCACGGTAAACAGTGCTGCTGCGGTAAAAATTGAGGTGATCAGGATATGTTTTTGCATGGTGTTCTCCCTGCTTTTCAGTTGTTTTCAGTGATATACCCAGTTAACTGTAGGCTAACTGACTGAGTTGCAGGGAAAATACAGAACACTCCTAATAGCCCGCCCTGGTCACGGGCTTACTGCGAATCGTCATTTGACTGGTTTGCGCCAGCGTCAGACCTCGCGTTTCCGGGGCGAAAGCGATGGACACAAGCAGGCCAATCAGCGAAATTCCTGCGCCCATCAGCATGACATTGCTGATACCGTATTTGGTGATGAATACCGGCAGCGCCCAGGTTGAAACAATAGTACCGATGCGGCTTAAGGACATAATCACCCCGACGGCAGACGCGCGAATGTCGGTAGGGAACAGCTCGTTTGGGTATAGCCACTGCAGGTTTCCCGGTCCCCCCGAGAAAAACGCGTACACGGCAAACGCCAGCACCACCAGCCACGCCCCCATATCAGGAATTAACCCCAGTACAGCCAGCGCCAGCGTCATCATAATAAAACTGCCAATCAACAGCGGTCGGCGACCCGCGCTATTGAGCCAGAACATGGGCGGAATGCATCCCAGCATAAAGCACAGGCTTATCACCACATTGCCCAACGCTGCGCTTTTCCCGGCACCAAGCCCCAACAGTCCAACAATCTGCGGACCAAAGGTATAAATGGCGAACATCGGGATCACCTGACAGGTCCAGATAGCGGCAACAAACAGGACAAACGGGAAGTGTCGGCGATTAAACAACTGAAGGAAACGCGTCTCCTGCGGCGCCTCTTCGTCGAACACCACCGGTTCGCCGAACAGTTTGATCATCATCGCTTCACACTCTTTCACCCGACCTTTACGCAGCAGCCAGCGCGGCGATTCAGGAAGATCGAAGCGCCCAATCAGGATCAAAATACAGGGGATCACCGCGCTGCCCAGCATCCAGCGCCATCCTCCCTCAACATCATAAAGCCAGTAACCGACCAGATCGGCACAGGTGGCGCCGACATACCACATCGCGGCGATAAAACCGATGGAGAAAGCGCGCTGGCGGGTATTGGAGAACTCGGTAATCATCGAGGTAGCAATCGGATAATCGGCACCAATCACAATGCCGATCAGCACGCGCATCACCAACAGCTCAACGGGCGAGGAAACAAACATGGTTGCTGCCGATATCACGCCAATGGCGATAATATCGATGATGAACATTTTGCGCCGCCCGACCTTATCGGAAATGTAGCCAAACAGCGACGTCCCCACAAACAGACCAGCGAGAGTGCCGGCGCCCAGCAGACCAATCCACTGTGCGTCCAGTTTCAATGCTGGCGTGAGCTGTTCCAGCGCTACGCCAATCATCACCAGCACATAACCATCCAGAAATGGCCCACCGCTTCCCCACAGCATTATCCGGCGGTGAATAGAGGTAAATTTGATGTCATCAAAGTTCCTGGGCTGCTGCATAGCGACTTCCTGTTTCAACACGGGCAAAGCGTCATCTATAGGCCGGATAAGGCGTTTACGCCCCCATCCGGCACTGGCGTCACATGATTGCCGGATGGCGACGCTAGCGCGTCTTATCCGGCCTACGGGTGCACAACCTCGTACTTATTAACCGTAGCGAAACTCCACGCCAAATGTCCCACGCGGGTATTCCCACTTTTCCAGCGCTGTATCGAGCCCGAGAATGCGGCACGTTCCGCACTCCAGGCATCCGGCGTAATCAAACCGTACGCTGCCGTCGTCCTGCTTTTTATACAGCCCCGCTGGACAGGCCTTAATCAGCACTTCCAGCGCCTGTTTATCAGGATCGGTTTTGAGAATGATATGTGGGCTGTCTTCATCGACATTGAACTTATTGACGCCCAGTTTGACGTCCACATTGACGGGAGATGTCATAATACGGTCACTCCTTTCAGGCCATCTTTCATCAGGTTGATGAAGCCCACTTTCTTCGCATGGCGCAGGATTTTTTTACGCATTGGCACTGGGGCGGAACCATCTACGGTGAACAGGTCGCGTGCGATACTGACCGCCATTTCGGGATAGGCGGTAAACATGCGCGGGTTATCAAGAAAAGCAGGAAGCTTCTGGTACATACGCATATCGCGCATCGGGCCATCGTCCAGATGCTGACGGTATTCACCCAGCGACTGCTTGCTAAAGTCGTCGCGCTTCATCGCTGAAAGCACCGTTTTCGCCGCCGCTTCGCCTGCGGAAATGGCGAGATCCATACCGCGAATGGTAAAGCCGAGGTTCATACACATTCCGGCAGCGTCACCGGCGATCAGCACACCGTCCCCCACCAGTTCTGGCTGCATATTCATACCGGCTTCAGGTACGACGTGCGCGGCATATTCCACCAGCTTGCCACCGGCGATCAGTGGGGCAACCGCCGGATGCTGTTTGAAATCTTCCAGCATTTGCGGGACCGATTTTTTCGCGTCTTTCAGGTGATGAAGGCCGCAGACCAGCCCCAGAGAAAGGGTCGTTTCATTCGTATAGAGAAAGCCACCACCCATCAATCCATCAGTTGGCGAACCGGCAAACAGGCAAGCTGCACCTTCGTTCCCCTGTAACTGGAAACGATCTTCAATTACCGATTTTGGCAGTTCGATCAGCTCTTTTACGCCGACGGCAACATGCGATGCCTCGACGCGCTTTGCCATACCCAGCTTTTCAGCCAGCAGAGAATTCACCCCGTCGGCGAGGATCACCACTTTGGCTTCCAGAATATCGCCGTCGGCTTCCACGCCCACGACTTTACCCTCGCGCTGCACAACGTTATCCACACGAATACCGGTGATGAGCTGGGCGCCCGCCTCCTCGGCCTGCTCCATCAGCCAGGCGTCAAATTTGCTACGTAAGACGGAATAAGAAACCTGCGACGATGCGGCCTCTTCACCATTGCAATAGTCGATGGTCATCGCCCCTTTGTCGGTCATAAAGGCGAGCTTTTCGTGGGTGATTATGCGTTCAATGGGGGCCTGCTCAGCAAAACCGGGAATGATGCGCTCCAGGCTATGCGCATACATGCGCCCACCGGTGACATTCTTCGCGCCAGCAGAATTGCCGCGCTCGATAACCAGCACCTGTGCACCTTCCCGAGCCAGCACCAGCGCCGCAACCGAACCAGCCAGACCTGCACCCACGATGATGGCATCAAAGATATCTTCGGACATACGTACTCCTGTCAGCGGCAGGATACCTTCGCATCCTGCCCGAATGGTTTAACGCGCTAAGGCAGCCGTCAGCGCAGGCAGGATCTTCAGCGCATCGCCAACGATGCCATAATCTGCATACTGGAAAATCGGCGCATTTTTGTCTTTGTTGATGGCGAAAATCGTCTGTGCGCCGTTGGCACCGACCATATGTTGGATCTGCCCGGAGATCCCCACGGCCAGATACAGTTCAGGCTTAAGCATCAGGTTGGAGATGCCGACGTAGCGTTCATGCTCCATCCACTTCTCGTTTTCCGCCACCGGACGGGAACAGGCCAGCTCAGCGCCAATCGTCTGGCACAGCGCTTCTGCCAGCGAGATATTTTCTTTGCTACCAATACCGCGTCCCACGCTGACCACCAGACGGGCTTTGTCGAGATCGACGCTGTTGCTCTGACGCGCCTGAGTTGCCGTACGGGTCACGACAATGGCCGGAGCCTGCCACTGTACGGTATGCATCTCGCCGCTGCGGGTGGTATCCGGTTGCTGCGCGTCAAACGTTCCGCTACTGAGAGTGATCACGGCAAACGGTGAAGCGATTGTTTCTGCTCCCATCGCCAGGCCACCGTAGACCATATGTTTGACCGCCGCTATTCCATCCTGCACCGCGACTGCGCTGGCGTCATTTGAGACTGCAGCCGACAAGCGAAAGCCCAGCTTTGCCGCTAACAGCTTGCCCCGACGTGTATTCGGCAGCAGCACCGCGCCGCCCTCGCTGTGCTGACGAATGGTCTGAGCCATCACATCGGCGTAGTCTTCAACCATACGGTCTTCTGGTTTGCCGCTGAGCAGCCAGACATGATCCGCGCCTAAATGACATGCCGTTGCGCTGTCCGCATCGCTGAGCACAAACGTGTTAACTTTTTCACCTAAAGCCTGCGCACCATTCATCAGTTCCGGCAGACGAGAAGGGGTATCGCTGAATACCCAGATACTGGAAAATTTGTTCATAACATCCCCTGATAATTAAATGATTTTGCGAAGATTCTCGACAAACGCGGCAATCTGTTCTTCACCGTCACCTTCAATTACAACGCGCTGACGCTCGCGCTGTTTCGGCGCAGCAACCTGTTGTGCGGAATACGCCTGCACGCTGTTCAGCCCAATGTCTGCAGGTGACCAAACCTGAACCGGTTTTTTCGCCGCACCAAGAATGGCTTTCATGGAAGGGATTTGAGGGGTGTTGATGTCAGTAGAGACCGCGATAACCGCCGGAAGCGGGATACTCAGGGTTTCAACTTCATCTTCCAGTTCACGCTCTACCGTCAGAGTGCTGTCGGTAAGAGAGAGGATTTTGCTCACGCCGTTTATCGCCGGCACGTCCAGCATTTCGCCCACCAGCAGACCAACCTGCTGAGCATAAAGATCGGAAGAACCGTCGCCGCAAATAAGCAGATCAAAACCGGATTTTTGCACCGCGGCAGCCAGCGCAGTGGCAGTTTGTTGCGGCAGCGCCTGTTCAAATTGATCGTCAATGACAACAATCAGTTCATCAGGGCCACGGGAAAGCACATCTTTGCGCCCTTTTGCATTGGTCAGCGCTTTGCCTCCGACGCTCATGGCCACAACCTGAGCCTCTCCCACCTGCTGTTTTAACTGGCAAGCCGCTTCGATCGCATTCAGATCATATTGGCTGATTTTGCCATCTGCTTTGCTGAAATCGAGTGTTCCATCAGCATTATTAATCGCAATATCCTGCTCATCAGGTACGCATTTGTAGCAAGTAATTATCTTCATTGCATCTCCAGAAATCATGAAGGAAACGTATTTATATCGGCGGTGTTAAATACAGATATCACGCTCTTTAATTCGGAAATAAAACCTTAATCACCAATATTGAAAATGTCACACATTGAAATTCGTAACTTTCAATAGTGTTACATGCCTCACCAATATTGAAAGAATCACGTCAAATATGAAAATTTTCAATATTGTCTGCTGGTTCAACAATATTGAACGCCAGTCACTTAAAAAAGTTAAAAAACCAATGTCAATATCATGATTAATAAAGAAATTATCTAGATTTCCAGACAAAATAACCAGCATAAAAAAGTGTGACACAGATAACAGAATAGCCGGAAATGAATACCCATTATGAGTTACTCACTGAGGCGTCCCAGAGGTTAAAAAGTCATCAACAAATCATTAATAATAAATAAACAAACGATCACATACGGGCACGCTAAATAAATTTCGTTTTCACACTGGAATTCACTTATGAAAAATGAAAAGAGAAAATCGGGAATTGAACCGAAGGTTTTTTTTCCGCCATTAATAATTGTTGGGATACTTTGTTGGCTAACAGTAAGAGATCTTGATGCCGCTAACGTCGTTATTAATGCGGTATTCAGTTATGTCACCAACGTCTGGGGTTGGGCATTCGAATGGTATATGGTCGTCATGCTCTTCGGATGGTTCTGGTTAGTCTTTGGCCCGTATGCCAAAAAGAAATTAGGCGACGAAAAACCCGAGTTTAGTACCGCCAGCTGGATTTTTATGATGTTCGCCTCCTGTACATCCGCCGCGGTGCTGTTCTGGGGTTCCATCGAGATCTACTACTATATCTCTACCCCGCCGTTCGCTTTGGAGCCCAATTCCACGGGTGCGAAAGAGATCGGTCTGGCGTACAGCCTGTTCCACTGGGGGCCGTTGCCGTGGGCAACCTACAGCTTCCTTTCCGTGGCCTTCGCCTATTTCTTCTTTGTGCGCAAGATGGACGTCATCCGTCCCAGCTCTACGCTGGTACCGTTAGTGGGCGAAAAGCATGCGAAAGGGCTGTTCGGCACCATCGTTGATAACTTCTACCTGGTGGCGCTGATCTTCGCGATGGGTACCAGCCTCGGTCTGGCGACGCCGCTGGTAACCGAGTGTATGCAATGGCTGTTCGGTATTCCGCATACGCTGCAATTAGATGCCATCATCATTACCTGCTGGATCATTCTGAACGCCATTTGCGTAGCCTGTGGCCTGCAAAAAGGAGTCAGAATCGCCAGCGACGTGCGTAGCTACCTGAGCTTCCTGATGCTGGGCTGGGTGTTTATCGTCAGCGGCGCCAGCTTCATCATGAACTACTTCACCGACTCGGTCGGCATGCTGCTGATGTATCTGCCGCGCATGTTGTTCTATACCGATGCCATCGGCAAAGGCGGATTCCCGCAGGGCTGGACTGTTTTCTACTGGGCGTGGTGGGTCATTTACGCCATCCAGATGAGTATCTTCCTGGCGCGAATTTCTCGTGGTCGTACCGTACGTGAACTGTGCTTTGGGATGGTGCTGGGCCTGACCGCTTCCACCTGGATCCTGTGGACAGTCCTTGGCAGCAACACGCTGCTGCTGATGGATAAAAACATTCTCAACATCCCGCAGCTGATTGAACAACACGGCGTGGCGCGCGCCATTATCGAAACCTGGGCCGCCTTGCCATTCAGCACCGCCACCATGTGGGGCTTCTTTATCCTCTGCTTTATTGCCACCGTCACGCTAATTAACGCCTGCTCCTACACCCTGGCGATGTCCACCTGTCGCGAAGTTCGTGATGGTGAAGAACCGCCGCTGTTGGTGCGTATCGGTTGGTCCGTTCTGGTCGGCGTCATCGGCATCGTTCTGCTGGCGCTGGGTGGGCTGAAGCCCATTCAGACCGCAATTATCGCCGGAGGATGTCCGCTGTTCTTCGTCAACATCATGGTGACGCTGTCCTTTATTAAAGACGCCAAAATGCACTGGAAAGACAAGTAATTCTTATTAACCCAATTGATCAAGAGGCTGAAAGATGGATTTCAACTTAAATGACGAGCAGGAACTGTTTGTCGCCGGTATTCGTGAACTGATGGCCAGTGAGAACTGGGAAGCTTATTTTGCCGAGTGCGATCGCGACAGCGTCTACCCTGAGCGTTTTGTAAAAGCACTGGCAGATATGGGCATCGATAGCCTGTTGATCCCGGAAGAACACGGCGGGCTGGAAGCCGGTTTTGTCACCGTTGCCGCCGTCTGGATGGAACTCGGACGTCTTGGCGCACCAACCTATGTGCTGTACCAGTTACCGGGGGGTTTTAACACCTTCCTGCGTGAAGGGACTCAGGAACAAATCGATAAAATCATGGCGTTCCAGGGAACAGGTAAGCAGATGTGGAACTCTGCAATTACCGAACCGGGAGCGGGATCGGATGTTGGCAGTCTGAAAACCACTTATACACGCAAAAATGGTAAGGTTTATCTTAATGGCAGTAAGTGCTTTATCACCAGTAGCGCCTATACCCCGTACATCGTAGTGATGGCGAGAGATGGTGCATCGCCGGATAAACCTGTTTATACCGAGTGGTTTGTTGACATGAGCAAGGCGGGTATCAAGGTCAACAAACTGGAGAAACTCGGTCTGCGCATGGATAGCTGCTGTGAAATCACCTTTGATGACGTTGAACTGGACGAGAAAGACATGTTCGGTCGGGAAGGTAATGGCTTCAATCGTGTGAAAGAAGAGTTTGACCATGAACGCTTCCTCGTCGCACTGACCAACTACGGTACGGCAATGTGCGCTTTTGAAGACGCAGCGCGTTATGCCAACCAACGCGTACAGTTTGGCGAAACGATCGGCCGTTTCCAGCTGATTCAGGAGAAGTTCGCGCACATGGCGATCAAACTGAACTCCATGAAAAACATGCTGCTGGAAGCCGCATGGAAAGCAGATAACGGCACCATTACTTCGGGTGACGCGGCCATGTGCAAATACTTCTGCGCCAACGCGGCATTTGAAGTGGTAGACACCGCCATGCAGGTGCTGGGTGGCGTGGGTATCGCGGGTAACCATCGCATCACGCGCTTCTGGCGTGACCTGCGCGTTGACCGTGTTTCTGGTGGTTCTGACGAAATGCAGATCCTGACGTTGGGTCGTGCGGTATTGAAGCAATACCGTTGATTCGTTCGTTTCGTAGGCCGGATAAGGCGTTTACGCCACCATCCGGCAATATGCCCGGTGGCGCTGCGCTTACCGGGCCTACAAAAAAATGCCAGGAGAAAAATGATGAATCATTTACCAATGCCAGCCTTCGGCCCGCTTTCCGGGGTACGCGTTGTCTTTTCAGGGATCGAAATTGCCGGTCCGTTCGCCGGACAGATGTTCGCCGAATGGGGTGCTGAGGTTATCTGGATTGAAAACGTCGCATGGGCCGATACCATCCGCGTGCAACCTAACTATCCGCAGCTCTCACGCCGTAATCTGCATGCCCTGTCGCTGAATATTTTCAAAGATGAAGGCCGGGAAGCGTTTCTGAAGCTGATGGAAACCACCGATATTTTCATTGAAGCCAGTAAAGGCCCGGCCTTTGCCCGCCGCGGTATTACCGATGAAGTGCTGTGGGAACATAACCCGAAACTGGTTATCGCCCACCTTTCCGGCTTCGGCCAGTTTGGTACCGAGGAGTACACCAATCTTCCGGCGTATAACACCATCGCACAGGCGTTCAGTGGCTATCTGATCCAAAACGGTGACGTGGATCAGCCAATGCCAGCCTTCCCGTACACCGCCGATTACTTCTCCGGGATGACCGCGACGACAGCGGCGCTGGCGGCTCTGCACAAAGTCCGCGAAACGGGTAAAGGTGAAAGCATCGATATCGCCATGTACGAGGTGATGCTGCGCATGGGTCAGTATTTCATGATGGATTACTTCAACGGCGGCGAAATTTGCCCACGCATGACCAAAGGCAAAGACCCGTATTACGCTGGCTGCGGCCTGTATAAATGCGCCGATGGCTATATCGTCATGGAGCTGGTCGGCATCACGCAAATCAACGAGTGCTTCAAAGATATTGGCCTCGCCCACATTCTTGGCACACCGGAAGTCCCGGAAGGCACCCAGCTTATCCATCGCGTGGAATGCCCTTACGGTCCGCTCGTGGAAGAGAAACTGGACGCGTGGCTGGCAACACACAGCATCGCCGAAGTCCAGGCGCGCTTTGCTGAGCTGAATATCGCCTGCGCGAAGGTGCTGACCATTCCGGAACTGGAAGGCAACCCGCAGTACGTTGCCCGTGAATCCATTACTCAGTGGCAAACAATGGATGGCCGCACCTGCAAAGGGCCAAACATCATGCCGAAATTTAAAAACAACCCGGGGAAAATCTGGCGTGGCATGCCGTCACATGGCATGGATACTGCCGCCATTCTGAAAAACATTGGTTATAGCGAAGCAGACATAAATGAGCTGGTCGGCAAAGGCCTGGCCAGAGTTGAGGAATAAACGCGACGCGCTGACCGCTCATTGGTTAGCGCTCACGCCTGATTTCAGTGGATAAAGCAATATGGATATCGTTGGCGGACAAAACTTACGTCAGATGTGGGACGACCTGGCCGGGGTGTACGGAGATAAAACGGCGTTAATTTTCGAATCCTGCGAAGGAGTCGTTCGGCAGTTTAGCTATGCCTCGCTCAATGAAGAGATTAACCGCACGGCAAACCTTTTCCATTCCTTAGGGATCCGCAAGGGCGATAAGGTCGCATTGCATCTGGATAACTGTCCGGAATTCATTTTTTGCTGGTTTGGGCTGGCAAAAATTGGCGCCATTATGGTACCGATTAATGCCCGCTTACTGGGCGAAGAAAGTGCCTGGATCCTGCAAAACAGCCAGGTAAGCCTGCTGGTCACCAGCGCCCAGTTTTATCCTATGTACCGCCAGATACGGCTGGAAAATACCACGCCGCTTAATCATATCTGTCTGATTGGCGAACAGCTTCCGGTTGACGACGGCGTGAGCCACTTTACCCAACGGCAATCCCGCCAGTCCGCCACGCTGTGCTATACACCTGCGTTATCCACTGACGATACGGCGGAGATTCTGTTTACTTCAGGCACCACTTCACGGCCTAAAGGGGTGGTGATTACCCACTACAACCTGCGTTTTGCAGGCTACTACACTTCCTGGCAAATCGCTCTGCGCGATGATGACGTCTACATGACGGTGATGCCCGCTTTTCATATCGACTGTCAGTGTACCGCCGCAATGCCCGCATTCTCCGCTGGCAGCACCTTTGTGCTGCTAGAGAAGTACAGTGCCAGGGCGTTCTGGAATCAGGTGCATAGATATAAGGCGACAGTTACCGAATGCATTCCGATGATGATCAGAACGCTGATGGTACAACCTGCCGCGCCAACCGACAGACAGCATCACCTGCGCGAAGTGATGTTCTATCTCAATTTATCCGCACAGGAAAAAGACGCCTTTACCGAACGCTTTGGCGTCAGGCTGCTGACCTCCTACGGTATGACTGAAACCATCGTCGGTATTATCGGCGACCGTCCCGGTGACAAACGACGCTGGCCCTCCATTGGCCGCGTGGGATTTAGCTATGAAGCCGAAATCCGTGACGATCACAACCGTCCCCTGCCCGCCGGAGAAATTGGCGAAATCTGTATTAAAGGCGTGCCGGGCAAAACAATCTTCAAAGAGTACTATGCCCAGCCGGAGGCTACCGCCAAAGCGCTGGAACCTGAAGGCTGGTTACATACCGGAGATTCGGGCTATCAGGATGCGGATGGCTATTTTTATTTCGTCGACAGACGCTGCAACATGATTAAACGCGGCGGAGAAAATGTCTCCTGCGTCGAGCTGGAAAATATTATTTCTGCGCATCCGAAAATTCAGGACATTGTGGTTGTCGGTATTAAAGATTCAATCCGTGATGAAGCCATTAAAGCGTTTATCGTTCTTAATGAAGGTGAAACATTAAGCGAAGCCGAGTTCTTCAGCTTCTGCGAAAACAATATGGCGAAATTCAAGGTTCCCTCGTTTATGGAGATAAGAACCGACCTGCCGCGCAATTGTTCAGGAAAAATAATCAAAAAAAATCTGAAATAACCCTCCCGGTAGGAATTCCTCCTGCCGGGAAATCTATTTATCTGGAGATGAACTATGAGTGAATCATTACATCTGACCCGTAACGGCCCGATTCTGGAAATTACCCTCGACCGGCCTAAAGCCAATGCCATTGATGCCAAAACCAGCTTTGCCATGGGTGAAGCGTTTCTTAATTTTCGTGATGACCCGGAATTACGCGTAGCGATAATCACCGGCGGCGGTGAGAAATTCTTTTCTGCGGGCTGGGACTTAAAAGCGGCAGCTGAAGGTGAAGCGCCGGATGCCGATTTTGGCCCAGGCGGCTTTGCCGGTTTAACCGAAATTTTCGACCTTAATAAACCGGTCATCGCTGCGGTAAACGGCTATGCGTTCGGCGGTGGTTTTGAATTAGCGCTGGCGGCGGATTTTATCGTCTGCGCGGAAAATGCCAGCTTCGCGCTACCGGAAGCCAAGCTCGGGATCGTACCTGACAGCGGAGGCGTTCTGCGTCTGCCGAAGCTACTGCCACCGGCTATCGTCAACGAAATGATGATGACCGGCAGACGAATGAGTGCCGAAGAAGCGCTGCGTTGGGGTATCGTCAACCGCGTTGTCAGCCAGAGCGAACTGATGGATAGTGCGCGCGAACTGGCGCAGCAGCTAGTGAATAGCGCCCCGCTGGCGATCGCCGCGCTGAAAGAGATTTATCGTGCGACCAGCGAAATGCCGGTGGAAGAAGGCTACCGCTACATCCGCAGCGGCGTGCTGAAGCACTATCCGTCAGTGCTGCACTCCGAAGATGCGCTTGAAGGACCGCAGGCGTTTGCAGAAAAACGCGATCCGGTGTGGAAAGGACGCTGATAACAGATGAGCTATTACGCCTTTGAAGGCCTGATTCCGGTAGTGCATCCAGAGGCGTATGTTCATCCCAGCGCTGTGTTGATTGGTGATGTGATCGTGGGGGCTGGCGTCTACGTCGGCCCACATGCCTCACTGCGCGGTGACTATGGTCGCCTGATTCTGGAGGCAGGTTCTAACTTGCAGGATGGCTGCATCATGCACGGTTATTGCGACACTGACACCATCGTGCATGAGAATGGGCATATCGGCCATGGCGCAATCCTGCACGGTTGCGTGGTGGGCAGAGATGCGCTGATCGGCATGAACAGCGTCATTATGGACGGCGCAGTGATTGGTGAAGAGAGCATTGTCGCCGCCATGAGCTTTGTCAAAGCCGGATTTCAGGGGGAGGCAAGGCAGATGCTGGTAGGCTCACCCGCTCGCGTATTGCGTGAAGTCACGGATCAGGAGCTGCACTGGAAACGGCTGAACACCAAAGAATATCAGGATCTTGCGGTCCGCTGCCGGGCAGGTTTACGCGAAACACAACCATTAACGCAGGCCGAAGAAAACCGGCCGCGCCTGCAAGGCACTACGGACGTAAAACCCAAATCAGCACAGTAATTGATGCCGGATGCGCTCACGCTTATCCGGCCTACGCGTCAACCACCGTTTATGCCGCCATCAGGCAACTGACAATTAGCGACGCATACTCTTGGAGAGCATCATCTGCCATTTCTGCTCACGGTTGAGCTCTGTTGGGGGAACGGCAGACAGCCGCGGCGTTTTCGCCACACTCACCTTTTTTTCCTGCAAATTGTGGCTCAATCGGTTGTAGAGGTGAGAATCAATACTGATGACTTTTACCAGACGCTGGCACTGGCAGCCCCGGCCTGCAATCTGATTAGGGATCATCTTAACTTCACAAACAATTTCTCCCACTTCCGACAGAATATAAGAGAGCGTATTAATTGCTTTGCAGTGTTCAATATCAAAATGGCGGGAAATTTCCTTTGCGGTGATCCAACGATCTTCAGCCATCATCCAGTCAGCAATTAACAAATAAAGCGGTCTTTCAACATATTTTTCACACATAAGCACACCATTTCACAAATTAAAAATCTGGCTACGGCCTGTCCAAATTAATAAAAACTAAGCCATATTAAAATTGTGGATATAAAAGATAGTATGCGACTTGAATGTTGATTAGTGTGAGCAATATCGTGCTTATTACATTGAAAATGTGGTTATGAAACTGCATTTGGCCAGGAATGACCTTACGAGAGATAAAAAAAGGGTTTCTTTACAGAAACCCTTTCAAGATTATATTGCAGGTCCGGTTAACGCAATTATCACCGGACTCTTTGTTTATGACTTTTTGATCTGCGCGTGCATTTCCTGCACCGAGGTCACCTTCTCAGTGGCATCGGCATTCAGCGCCATAGCCGTCGCGAAGCCACCGTTCAGGGTAGTGTCATAATGCACTTTGTACTGCAGGGCGCTACGGCGAATCAGCTTGGAATCCTCAATCGCCTGACGACCTTCGGTGGTGTTGATGATGTAAGTGTACTCGCCATTCTTGATACGGTCCTGAATGTGCGGACGCCCTTCATGCACCTTGTTCACCAGACGTGGATTGATACCCGCTTCGCCCAGCACAATCGCCGTGCCGTGCGTTGCATCCAGCTCAAAACCAAACTTCAGCAGTTTCGCCGCCAGGTCAACCACACGCTCTTTATCGCCTTCGCGAACGGAGAGCAGCGCACGCCCCTGTTTTTTCATGGTGGAGCTGCTGCCCAGCTGTGCCTTGGCGAACGCTTCCGCGAAGGTACGACCCACGCCCATCACTTCCCCGGTAGAGCGCATTTCTGGCCCTAACAGCGGGTCAACGCCTGGGAATTTGTTGAACGGCAGCACCACTTCTTTTACTGAGTAGTACGGCGGGATAACTTCTTTGGTTACGCCCTGCTGTGCCAGTGTTTTCCCGGCCATCACGCGCGCCGCAACTTTCGCCAGCGGTACGCCAGTTGCCTTGGAGACGAACGGAACGGTACGCGCCGCACGCGGGTTCACTTCAATCAGGTAAACTTCGTTATTCTTCACCGCAAACTGAACGTTCATCAGACCGCGAACCTGCAGTTCGAAGGCCAGTTTCTGCACCTGCTGACGCATCACATCCTGAATTTCCTGGCTCAGGGTGTACGCAGGCAGAGAACATGCGGAGTCACCGGAGTGTACGCCCGCTTGTTCGATGTGCTCCATGATGCCGCCAATCAGCACCATTTCGCCGTCGCAGATAGCGTCCACGTCCACTTCAACCGCATCGTCAAGGAAACGGTCCAGCAGTACCGGCGCATCGTTAGAAACGCTGACCGCAGTCTGGAAGTAGCGACGCAGGTCGGCTTCGTCGTAGACAATTTCCATCGCGCGGCCGCCGAGAACATATGACGGACGCACCACCAGCGGGTAGCCAATCTCTTTCGCCTTCTCAACAGCCTGTTCGATAGCCGTTACGGTAGCGTTCGCCGGTTGCTTCAGCTTCAGACGGTCAACCGCCTGCTGGAAACGCTCACGGTCTTCCGCGCGGTCGATGGCATCCGGGCTGGTGCCGATTACCGGTACACCTGCCGCTTCCAGCGCACGCGCCAGCTTCAGCGGGGTCTGGCCGCCGTACTGTACGATGACGCCTTTCGGCTTCTCAATACGCACGATTTCCAGTACGTCTTCCAGCGTGACCGGCTCGAAGTACAGGCGGTCTGAGGTATCGTAATCAGTTGAAACGGTTTCCGGGTTACAGTTGACCATGATGGTCTCGTAACCGTCTTCACGCAGCGCCAGTGAAGCGTGTACGCAGCAGTAGTCGAACTCAATGCCCTGACCGATACGGTTTGGACCACCACCCAGCACCATGATTTTATCGCGGTCGACGGACGGATTCGCTTCACACTCATCTTCATAAGTGGAGTACATATAAGCGGTGTCGGTCGCGAATTCTGCCGCACAGGTATCCACGCGCTTGTAGACCGGGTGAAGGTTATATTGGTCACGCAGTTTACGGATTTCCGCTTCGCGAACGCCGGCCAGTTTTGCCAGGCGCGCATCAGCGAAGCCTTTGCGCTTCAGTACGCGCAGGAAGTCTGCGTCGAGGCCGTTGATGCCAAGGTCAATGACTTTTTCTTCCAGGCGCACCAGCTCTTCAATCTGCACCAGGAACCAGCGGTCGATGTTGGTCAGGTTGAACACGCCATCGACGGACAGGCCAGCACGGAAGGCATCGGCGATGTACCAGATACGCTCAGCGCCAGCGTCTTTCAGTTCGCGACGGATTTTGGTCAGCGCTTCCGGGTCGTCCAGGCTGACTTTCGGGTCGAA
This sequence comes from Citrobacter sp. ABFQG, assembly GCF_004322975.1. Classification (NCBI taxonomy): domain Bacteria; kingdom Pseudomonadati; phylum Pseudomonadota; class Gammaproteobacteria; order Enterobacterales; family Enterobacteriaceae; genus Citrobacter; species Citrobacter sp. ABFQG. The sequence continues at coordinate 1,467,699 of NZ_CP036435.1, read as the reverse complement.
GCCGGTCGCGCCCACTTCCAGACCGCGCAGCGCTTTCTGCAGCGATTCCTGCTGGGTGCGGCCAATCGCCATCACTTCACCAACAGATTTCATCTGCGTGGTCAGACGGTCATTAGCACCTACGAATTTCTCGAAGTTGAAGCGTGGAATTTTCGTCACAACGTAGTCGATGGACGGCTCAAACGAGGCCGGAGTACGGCCGCCGGTGATGTCGTTCATCAGTTCGTCGAGGGTGTAACCTACGGCTAGCTTGGCGGCGACTTTCGCAATCGGGAAGCCGGTAGCTTTGGACGCCAGCGCCGAGGAGCGGGATACGCGCGGGTTCATCTCGATGACAATCAGGCGACCGTTTTTCGGGTTTACCGCAAACTGGACGTTAGAACCGCCGGTTTCCACGCCAATTTCACGCAGTACCGCCATCGAGGCGTTACGCATGATTTGATATTCTTTGTCGGTCAGCGTCTGGGCAGGTGCTACGGTGATGGAGTCACCGGTATGGATGCCCATCGCGTCGAAGTTTTCGATGGAGCAGACGATGATGCAGTTGTCGTTTTTATCACGCACCACTTCCATCTCGTACTCTTTCCAGCCAATCAGCGATTCATCAATCAGCAGCTCGTTGGTTGGGGAAAGGTCCAGACCGCGTTCGCAAATCTCTTCGAACTCTTCACGGTTATAAGCGATACCGCCGCCGGTGCCGCCCATGGTGAAGCTCGGTCGGATGATGCACGGGAAGCCCACGTCAGCAGCAACCGCCAGCGCTTCTTCCATGGTATGGGCGATGCCAGAGCGCGCGGTGTCGAGACCAATTTTCTTCATCGCGATATCAAAGCGACGACGGTCTTCTGCTTTATCAATCGCATCAGCCGTGGCACCAATCATGGTCACGCCGAACTCAGCCAGCACGCCCTGACGCTCCAGTTCCAGCGCACAGTTCAGCGCCGTCTGACCGCCCATGGTTGGCAGCACCGCATCCGGGCGCTCTTTCTCAATGATTTTGCGTACCACTTCCCAGTGAATCGGCTCGATGTAGGTGGCATCGGCCATTTCCGGGTCGGTCATGATGGTTGCCGGGTTGGAGTTCACCAGAATAACGCGGTAACCCTCTTCACGCAGGGCTTTACACGCCTGTGCGCCGGAATAGTCAAACTCACACGCCTGACCGATAACAATCGGACCCGCGCCCAGAATCAGGATACTTTTTATGTCTGTACGTTTTGGCATGGCTCTTTTACTCCTGATTATTTCGCGGACTGACGGTATTGCTCAATTAACTCGATAAAGTGGTCGAACAGCGGTGCAGCGTCGTGCGGACCCGGACTCGCTTCAGGGTGCCCCTGGAAGCTGAATGCCGGTTTGTCGGTACGATGAATCCCCTGCAAAGTGCCGTCGAACAGTGACTTGTGGGTCACGCGCAGGTTGGCAGGCATGGAGGCTTCATCTACAGCAAAACCGTGGTTCTGCGCGGTGATCATCACGGTGTTGTTATCAATATCTTTTACCGGATGGTTGCCGCCGTGGTGGCCAAACTTCATCTTAATGGTCTTCGCACCGCTCGCCAGCGCCAACAGCTGATGGCCGAGGCAGATGCCAAATACCGGAATATCGGTTTCGAGGAATTTCTGAATCGCGGTAATCGCGTAGTCGCACGGCGCCGGGTCGCCAGGGCCGTTGGACAGGAAGATACCGTCCGGATTCATCTTCAGAACGTCTTCTGCTGAGGTTTTCGCTGGTACAACCGTCAGGCGGCAGCCGCGGTCCGCTAACATACGCAGAATGTTACGTTTAGCGCCGAAATCGTAAGCCACAACGTGGAACGGCAGTTCATCGGCAGATTTTGCTTCCGGCAGGTCACCCGCCAGCGTCCAGCTCCCCTGCGTCCAGCTATAAGGCTCCGCGGTGGTCACTTCTTTCGCCAGATCCATACCGTTCAGGCCAGGGAAAGCTTTTGCCTTTTCCAGTGCCAGCGCCGCATCCGGGTTATCGCCCGCGATGATGCAGCCGTTCTGTGCGCCCTTTTCACGCAGCAAACGCGTCAGCTTACGAGTATCGATATCAGCAATCGCCACAATGTTATGGCGCTTCAGGTAAGAAGAGAGGTCTTCGGTATCGCGGAAGTTGCTGGCAATCAGCGGCAGGTCGCGGATGACCAGGCCTTGCGCATGTACCTGTGAAGATTCTGCATCGGCTTCATTGGTGCCGACATTACCGATATGAGGATAAGTAAGAGTGACGATTTGGCGGGAATAGGAAGGATCAGTGAGGATTTCTTGATAACCGGTCATTGAAGTATTGAAAACGACTTCCCCAACCGCCGAACCTGTTGCCCCTATGGCCCGACCGTGAAACTGGGTTCCGTCTTCCAGAACCAATAGCGCTGACTTAATCAAAACACCCTCCAGAGAATATTCACTCACTTTATTTGCATATTAATTCATTAACACCTCATGAATCAATGCAAATTTGCTTACCTATGGATTTCTGGCAAACGGCGGCATTCTAGAGATAGCCCACGTAAAAGTCTACCCAAAAGGGTAATTTTTATTATTATTTTGCGCCACTGGGATAAATCACACGATTTAACAGGCAAAAAGATCAGCTAACTTGTGGTGGAAAACGCTTGCGGTAGGCAAAGAGTGTAAAAACAGAATGCGGGAGAGAAAAAAGTGGACCATTTGGTCAAAATTTACATTGAGGTAACATAAAAACCCAACAAAACATATACAAACACTCATTTAAAAGAAAAAATATATTCAAAAGATAAAAATTAAAGGGCAATAAAATATTGCCCCATGCAATCAAATAATTATGATTACAATAACCACATCACGAAGGGTAGTAAAAGCTATAAATTACGTAAATCAAGCACATCTTTCATATCAAAAAGACCATTTGACTTTGATTTTAGCCAAATTGCCGATCTCACCGCACCGTTAGCAAAAGTCATGCGGCTGGACGCTTTATGCGTGATCTCAATACGCTCGCCAATATCAGCAAACATCGCGGTATGCTCACCAACGATATCCCCCGCCCGCACCGTGGCAAAGCCGATCGTGCCCGGTACGCGCTCGCCGGTGTAACCTTCACGTGAATAGACTGCGCAGTCTTTCAGATCTTTATCCAGCGCCACGGCAATCGCCTCGCCCATCGCCAGCGCAGTGCCTGACGGCGCATCAACTTTATGGCGGTGGTGGGCTTCAATAATCTCAATATCAGTGTAATCGCCCATCACTTTCGCCGCTTTCTCCAGCAGCTTAAGCATAACGTTCACGCCGACGCTAAAGTTCGCGGCGAAAACAATAGCAATCTCCTGCGCGGCATCACGAATAGCCTGTTTACCCGCGTCATCAAAGCCGGTGGTGCCAATCACCATCCCTTTACCGTGCTGGCGGCAAAACGCCAGATGCGTCAGCGTGCCTTCCGGGCGGGTAAAATCGATGAAAACATCGAAATCATCTTTCACCGCTTCAAGGCTACTTTGTACGGTAACGCCCGTTTTCCCGGCTCCCGCTAACTCTCCGGCATCGCTTCCTAATAAGGAGGAACCTTCGCGCTCCAGCGCCGCGCCCAGCTGTACGCCTTCCATGCCGAGAGTGGCCTGAATCAACTGACGCCCCATGCGTCCTCCGGCTCCCGCGATGGCAACGCGGATTTGTGCATCATGCATAGCTATTCTCTTTTGTTAATTTTACGTAAATCGTTTTCAGATTAACCAGCGCAACGCTGCACCGCCAGCCGAAAACGTCGATAATTAGAATTTAATGATAAACAGGCAGAGATATCAGAAAAAGGCATGACGCCACGGAAAAAGCAGCGTCATCGGGTTATAAAGCGCGGAGATCAAGGGGCCAGTGCAAGCACCTCTGCCACCCACTGCTGGAAACCTTCAACGTTCAGACCCAGCGCAACCTGCGCATTTGCTGGATGCCCCAGACGTCCTTCGATATCCACCACCGTCGTACCTGAGGTATATTCGCCCTGGGTTTCAACCGCCACGAAACACGACTGCAGGGTAAACAGTTCCGGACGCACCAGCCAGGCAATGGCACACAGATCGTGCATTCGCAGCCCCGTATTCATACTGCCGCTACGGTAATGGCTAAACAGCGCGTGCAGCATTTTTCCCGTCTGGTTAAGCTGGGGGAGCGTCGCCAGATAGTCCGGGGCGAGCAGGGCCTGGTTAGTAACATCCAGCCCACACATCACAATATCCAGCCCGCTCTGGAAGACTTTCGCGGCAGCCTCGGGATCGATAGCAATATTAAACTCGGCGTTGGGTGTGAAGTTCCCGCGCCCGGCAGAGCCGCCCATAATCACCAGACGGTGAATGTTGAATACGCATTCAGGATAATGGGTCAGCAGCAGCGCAATGTTGGTCAGCGGGCCAATTGCCACCAGCGTCACGGGCTGCGGGGCATGCATCAGCGCATCGCGAATCGCCTGGAAGGCGGGTTTTGCCATCGCCTGGCGGTCGTGTTCGACAAATTCATACCCTTCCATACCGGACTCGCCGTGCACGGAAGCGGCATCACGCAGCGGCCGCACCAGCGGTATCGATGCTCCCTGCGCCAGTGGAACATCCGCATTCCAGAAGTGCAGCAGTTGCAACGCATTACGGGTGGTTTTTTCCACCGACACATTGCCTGCTACCGTGGTCATCAGTTGCAGATCCAGCTCAGGGGCAAACAGCGCGGCGGCAATGGCGGCAGCATCATCAATGCCGGGATCGGTATCAAGAATGATCGGTAAGCGCATGGTTTCTCCATAAAAAAATGCCAGACGTTGAGTCTGGCATCTTCTCATAATCGTAACCGGAAAGACTTACTCTACTTCACGAACATCCACACGCAGCTCTTTCGGCACTTCGAAAACGATGTTCTCTTCGCGGCCTTCCAGCGGAATAGCTTCCCCACCGCCAAGCTCCTGCAAGCGAGCAATCACGTTTTGCACCAGGATATCCGGCGCCGAGGCTCCGGCCGTCACACCTACGCACTTCGCCTCTTTCACCCACGCTTCCTGGATGTCGGTCGCATCGTCAATCAAATACGCCGCTTTCCCCATTCGCTGTGCCAGTTCAGCCAGACGGTTGGAGTTAGAGGAGTTCTTCGAGCCGACCACCAGCACAACATCAGCCTGTTCCGCCAGCGCGCGAACCGCTTCCTGACGGTTGGTGGTGGCATAACAGATATCGTCTTTGCGCGGTCCGACAATTTTCGGGAAGCGTTGACGCAGAGCATCAATAACGTCAGAAGTATCGTCAACGGAGAGCGTGGTCTGCGTCATGAAGGATAATTTGCCTTCATTTTTCACATTCAGTTTCAGCACATCATCTGGTGATTCAACCAGATACATTCCGCCTTGCGGGTTGCTGTACTGGCCCATCGTGCCTTCAACTTCCGGGTGTCCGGCGTGACCAATCAGAATGGATTCTTCGCCACGACGGCTGGCGCGGGCAACTTCCATATGCACTTTCGTGACTAGCGGACAGGTTGCATCAAAAACCGTGAGGTCGCGGCCTTTGGCTTCGTTACGCACCGCCTGAGACACGCCATGAGCGGAGAAAATCAGGATCGCGCCATCCGGCACTTCGCTGATTTGCTCGATAAAAATAGCGCCGCGCTCGCGCAGGCTATCCACCACATAACGGTTATGTACCACTTCATGACGGACATAAATCGGCGCGCCGTAAATAGCCAACGCGTTTTCGACAATGCTGATAGCGCGGTCTACGCCAGCGCAAAAACCGCGCGGGTTGGCCAACAGGATCTGCATTTTACGCCTCCAGTGCCGGTTCGACTTCCAGCACTTCAATATCAAAATGAACGGTATGCCCAGCTAGCGGATGGTTGAAATCAACCGTGATCGAGTCACCGTTGATTTCACGGATCACGCCAGGCATCTCACTGCCGTCCATTGCGGTAAAGAGCATGATAGCGCCAATTTCTGGCTCGCCCGCGTCCATAAATTCCCGACGCGAGAAATACTGAATTAAGTCCGGACTTGATACGCCAAAGGCGGCATCCGGCTCCAGAGCAAAGGTGGTTTTATCGCCTTCTTTTAGCCCCAGCAGGTGTTGCTCCAGTCCTTCAGACAGAGAACCGTCGCCCAGGCGAAACAGCGCAGGCTTGCCGTTATTGCGGGTTGACTCTGCGGTGGAGCCATCGTCGAGCTTAAGGGTGAAGTGCACCAGCACCGCACTGTTACTCTGTACTGATTTAGACATGCAGGTTGCTCTTTAAAATTGCTGCCGCCTGTCTGCCCGGTGGCGCTACGCTTACCGGGCCTACAAGGATCGCAGTAAATTGTAGGCCGGATTAGCATAGCGCCATCCGGCATTTTTTTATGCGGCTTTTTTCTCTTTCGACGGCAGGAAGCCTTCGAGAACAATCAATGCCGCCCCGATACAGATAGCCGTATCGGCCAGATTGAAGGTCGCGAAATGCCAGTCGCCGACGTAAAAGTCAATCATATCAACCACGAAGCCGTGCCACAGGCGGTCGAACAAGTTGCCCAGAGCACCGCCAATGATTAACGCATACGCGATGTTGTTCAGCTTCTGCGTCGCCTTCGAGCGATACATCATCACCATCAGGATGACGCAAATACCGATGGCGATACCGGCAAAGAACCAACGTTGCCAGCCGCCGCTGTCGGCTAAGAAGCTAAACGCCGCACCGTAGTTACGCGCGTAGTGCAGATTAAGCGACGGAAACAGCGACACCGTATCCCCCAGAGCAAAGTTCTGGAGGATCAGGTATTTGCTGCCTAAATCGATAATCAGCACGACTACCACCAGCCACAGCCAGCGTAGTCCTGTTGAACAAAGAGGCTTACTCATCAGGCAAACTTACGTTGTTCGCCATCACCGGCGATGTTGCTGACACAGCGTCCGCAGATATCTGCATGTTCCGCCACCTGGCCGACGTCGGTAGTGTAATGCCAGCAGCGCGGGCATTTCTCACCTTCGGCTTTGCTCAGTACGATTTTCAGACCTTTGAGCAGTTCGCTCTGCTGAGCATCAGCAGGAGCAGCCGCATAATCCGCAACCGTCGCACCTGAGGTCAGCAGTACAAAACGCAACTCTTCACCCAGCGCGGTCAGTTTCGCCGCCAGCTCAGGTTCAGCGTACAGGGTCACTGCCGCTTCCAGAGAACCGCCGACTTTCTTATCCGCACGCGCCTGCTCGATAACCTTGTTCACTTCGCCGCGCACTTTCAGCAGCTCGTCCCAGTAGGCATCGTTCATCGCTTCGGTTTCGCCTAAGCCAAACAGACCTTCGTACCATTCACCGGTAAAGACGTACTTCTCACGATCGCCCGGCAGGTAGCCCCAGATTTCATCGGCGGTGAAGGACATGATCGGCGCCATCCAACGAACCAGCGCTTCTGCAATATGGAACAGCGCAGTCTGGCAGCTACGACGCGCCACGCTGTCCGCTTTCGCGGTGTACTGACGGTCTTTGATGATGTCGAGGTAGAACGAACCCATTTCTACGGAGCAGAAGCGCATCAGGCGCTGTACCACTTCGTGGAAGTCATAGGCTTCATAGGCTTTCAGGATTTCGTCCTGCGCCGCTTGCGCACAACCTACCGCCCAACGATCCAGCACCACCATCTCTTCCGGTTTCACCATGTCTTTAACCGGATCGAACCCGTTCAGGTTCGCCAGCAGGAAGCGCGCGGTGTTACGGATACGACGATAGCTGTCGGCAGCACGTTTCAGGATTTCGTCAGAAACGGCCATTTCGCCAGTATAGTCGGTAGAAGCAACCCAAAGACGCAGAATATCCGCGCCCAGTTTGTTCATCACGTCCTGCGGAGAAACGGTGTTACCGATAGATTTGGACATCTTACGGCCCTGACCATCAACGGTGAAACCGTGGGTCAGTACCTGGCGATAAGGTGCTTTGCCTTTCATGGCGGTGGAGATCATCAAGGAAGACATGAACCAGCCACGGTGCTGGTCAGAACCTTCCAGATACATATCTGCCGCATGGCCTGCAAACTCAGGACGCACATCCACGACGGATGAGTGGGTTGAACCGGAGTCGAACCACACGTCCAGCGTATCCGGGACTTTGACATACTGGTCAGCTTCGTCGCCGAGGATATCTTTCGGATCGAGATCCCACCACGCCTGGATGCCGTCAACTTCAACGCGTTTAGCCACTTCTTCCATCAGTTCGATAGCGCGCGGATGCAGCTCTTCGGTGTCTTTGTGAACAAACAGAGACATCGGCACACCCCACGTACGCTGACGGGAGATACACCAGTCAGGACGGTTGGCCACCATCGATTCAATACGCGCCTGGCCCCAGTCCGGGATCCACTGTACGCCTTTGATCTCTTTCAGCGACTGCGCGCGCAGGCCTTTCTGATCCATGCTGACGAACCACTGCGGGGTCGCACGGAAGATGATCGGTGACTTGTGACGCCAGCAGCATGGGTAGCTGTGCTGCATCTTCTCAACGTGCAGCAGCGCGCCTTTTTCGCTCAGCAGCGCAACGATTTTGTCGTTGGCTTTAAAGACGTTCACACCGTCCAGATCCGGATAGGTACCCGCCAGGTATGCGCCGTCCGGGCCAACCGGGTTAGCGATTTCCAGACCGTATTTCTGGCTGATGACGTAGTCATCCGGACCGTGACCGCCAGCGGTATGGACCGCACCGGTACCCGCGTCCAGCGTAACGTGATCGCCAAGGATAGCCGGCACGTCAAAGCCCATAAACGGATGGGTAAAGCGCAGCAGTTCCAGCTCAGCGCCTTTCACTGTGCCGAGAATGGTGTATTCAGCCGCGCCAATACGCTGCATGACGCTTTCAACCAGATCTTTCGCCAGAATCACAGCCTGGCCGTCAATCTGCACCAGCGCATAGTCAAAATCAGGTGCCAGAGAGATTGCGCGGTTCGCCGGTAACGTCCACGGGGTGGTAGTCCAGATAACCAGTGAGATCGGGCCGTTGACGTCAGAAACGCCAAACTTCGCTTTCACCGCATCCTGATCGGCAGCGTGGAACGCCACGTCGATGGACGGGGAGGTTTTGTCATAATACTCAACTTCCGCTTCCGCCAGCGCGGAACGGCAGTCAACGCACCAGTGCACCGGCTTCGCACCTTTGTGCAGGTGACCGTTGCCGATGATTTTACCCAGCGCACGAATGATGTTGGCTTCAGTTTTGAAGTCCATGGTCAGGTACGGATGCGACCAGTCGCCCAGTACGCCAAGACGGATAAAGTCTTTACGCTGACCATCAACCTGGGTCGCTGCGTATTCACGGCACTTGGCGCGGAACTCAGCAGCGGTGAACTTCTCGCCCGGCTTGCCGTATTCCTGCTCTACTTTCAGCTCGATCGGCAGACCGTGGCAGTCCCAGCCCGGAACGTAAGGCGAGTCATAGCCCGTGAGTCCTTTGGACTTCACGATAATGTCTTTCAGAATCTTGTTAACCGAGTGACCAATATGAATGCTGCCATTCGCATAAGGAGGGCCATCATGCAGAATGAAGGTTTTTTTGCCTTTTTTGGCCGCACGAATGATGCCGTACAGGTCATCATCAGTCCAACGCGCCAGCATTCCCGGTTCGCGCTTGGCGAGATCGCCGCGCATCGGGAACCCTGTTTCCGGCAAATTCAGGGTTGATTTATAGTCACTCATCAGATTCTCGGTTCCGTATTTAAAACTCGTATAGGCATTAAGCCGGTTTTGTTAGCCCAAAAAATTCACGGGCAGTCAACTCATCACGCGCAATCTGCGCTTTTAGTTCATCCAGCGAGGCAAATCGCTGTTCGCTGCGTATTTTTTTACGCAGTACTACATCTATATGGCGACCATACAGGTCCATTACAACGTCCAATAGATGCACTTCCAACTGCTGGCGTACGCCTGCTACCGTCGGGCGGGTGCCGATGTTGGCGACGCCGGGCAACGGTTTGTCACCCAGTCCCATCACTTCAACCGCATAAACACCTTTCACCGGAGAAACCTGACGACGAAGCGGTAAGTTTGCCGTCGGAAAACCGATGGTGCGCCCTAACTCATCACCGTGAACGACGCGTCCTGAGATAGTAAAAGGATGCCCAAGCAGGCTTTCGGCCAGTTGCAGGTTATCTTCGGCCAGCGCCTGACGTACTGCGGTGCTGCTGATACGCACACCGCCTTCACAGAAGGTTTGGGTGCTGGTGATATCAAAACCATACTCAGCGCCCGCTTCCTGTAATAACAAGAAATCGCCCGCACGGCTAGCGCCAAAGCGGAAATCATCGCCAACGGCAAGAAATTGTACACCAAGGCGCTTCACCAGCAGGTCGCTGATGAAGGTCTGCGCCGTTAATGCGGCGAAACGCCTGTCAAAACGCACACACAGCACGTAGTCCACACCGCATTCGGCCAGATAACGCAGTTTTTCCCGCAGGCGGGTAAGGCGCGCAGGTGACTTGTCCGTCGCAAACAGTTCCAGCGGCTGTGGCTCGAAAATCATTACCACCACCGGTAAATTGCGTTTGCGCCCTTCTTCCCGTAAGCCTTGCAGCAACGCACGGTGGCCACGGTGCACACCGTCGAAATTACCAATAGTCAGCACACACCCATGCGGGGCCTGGCTGAGATTATGTATGCCTCGTATCAGCTTCATGTCTGGCTCAAAACAGTGAAAATCGTGAAAGTATACCCTGTACCGCGGTCAAGGTTAACCGGCGATTGTTTCTACGAAACAGAAAGAGGATGGTTTTCATTGTTATGAAACAAATTGACGCCCTTCACGGGTACACCAATGCAATTTTTCTCGTCGAAAAGCTGTATTCACGCCACGCAAGCTGGTAGAATCCTGCGCCATCACTACGCAACGAGTGCTGGAATTTAAACGGCGCTTATTTGCACAAATCCATTGACAAAAGAAGGCTAAAAGGGCATATTCCTCGGCCTTTGAATTGTCCATATAGAACACATTTGGGAGTTGGACCTTGGCTAATATCAAATCAGCTAAGAAGCGCGCCGTTCAGTCTGAAAAGGCCCGCAAGCACAACGCTAGCCGTCGCTCTATGATGCGTACTTTCATCAAGAAAGTATACGCAGCTATCGAAGCTGGCGACAAAGCTACTGCACTGAAAGCATTTAACGAAATGCAACCAATCGTGGACCGTCAGGCTGCTAAAGGTCTGATCCACAAAAACAAAGCTGCACGTCATAAAGCAAACCTGACTGCACAGATCAACAAACTGGCTTAATCGCCTGCTTGTTGACGCTTTGTGAAAAAACCCGCGAAAGCGGGTTTTTTTATGCCTGCTATCTGGCGTTTTTCTCTTCAACCACTGATGTTGTTCTCACTCGCCCACGCTCTTCCTGACCAGCCTGTTTTTTCAGCTATCCCTCCCTTAGTTAGTCGCGTCGCGTAATACTTGAAAGTTATTTTCTTTCACTGTTTTCCTTTTTTTATTTCATTATTAAAAAAACTGTGACCACCTTAGCAAATAGAAACATCGCTCATTCAAAAACGAATAAACGCAATCCTGATGTAAGATTTGATAATTGATTGCTGCGGTAGGGTCAACTACTTTCCATGTACACCTTACTCACTCATTTTAATCTGAGGTTAAATTCAGTAACGACATAAAAAATAATATTTAAAACTTGCTTGGAAAGTAAAAGTTGTTTTTCTGGGCGTATCGCACCAATATCGGAGTTATTATTATGAGTTCTGTTATTGAGGATACCCAGTCTTGCGGGTCAGCATCATTATCTTTACTACAGCGTATTAGCTACGGCTCTTTGGATGTGGCAGGTAATCTACTGTACTGTTTCGGCTCAACCTACATCTTATATTTCTACACTGACGTTGCGGGTATTAGTCTCGCCGTAGCAGGTGTCATCCTGCTGTTGGCGCGTATCGTAGATGGTATAGATGCCCCAATCTGGGGGATCATTATCGATAAAACACGTTCACGTTACGGTAAATGTCGTCCCTGGTTCTTATGGCTGCCGCTGCCTTTTGGTGTATTCAGCGCGCTGTCATTTTGGTCTCCAGATATCAGTATGACAGGAAAAGCCATATATGCAGCAATATCCTACATGATTGCCAGTATTTTATTTACCGGACTCAATACACCGCTCAGCGCAATATTACCTCTAATGACTCTGTCCCCTAAGGAACGGCTGGTATTAAATTCCTGGAGAATGACCGGGGGACAAATTGGGGTTTTATTAATGAATGCCACAGCATTACCCCTGGTTGCATTTTTAGGTAACGGAAATGATCATGCCGGATTTATTTACACGGCAATTCTGTTTGCTGCGATATCCTGTTCGCTAACGTTTTTCGCCTTTAAAAATATCCGCGAAATGGATGCGGATAAAATACAGCAAGAACCCAAACTGCCGATGAAAAAAAGTTTCACGGCAATGAAAGGTAACTGGCCATGGATCCTGATGGTGCTGGCCAATCTGATCTTCTGGATTGCCCTGCAACAGCGGTCCACAACCATTGTTTATTATCTGACCTACAACCTCGATCGCAAAGACCTGGTTCCGCTGATTAACAGTCTGGCGACGATTCAGATCCTGTTCATCATCGCCATCCCTTTCTTTAGCAAATTCCTGGCTAAAACCTGGATATGGGTAGGAGGCTTGCTGGTCGCCACGTTCGGCGGCGTCTTGATGTGGCTGGCGGCGGACAACATACCTTTCCTCATCGCGGCCTGGGTGCTCGGCAATATCGGTAGCGGAATCGCCTGCTCAATGCCGTTTGCCATGTTGGGCTTTGCCGTCGACTTCGGTGCCTGGAAAACGGGCATCAAGGCCACGGGCATTCTTATCGCCTTCGGCAGTACTTTCTGCATCAAGATGGGCAGTGGTCTGGGTACCGCTTTCGCCGCCTGGATCATGAACAGTTTTGGCTATGTCCCGAACCATGCCCAAAGCGCTGCGGGCCTGGAAGGCATTACCTGGGCCTTTATCTGGGCGCCCGCCCTACTCTTCGCACTCGCGGCGATCCCGCTACTTTTCTTCCGTAAGTACGAAGCAATGGAAGAGACGATTCGCCACGATCTGGAAACCATCACCCAATAACTTTCTTAATCTTTACCCTCAAAATATGGGAGGCACCACCATGCCATTTGTGCAACATGACCCGCGTCGTCTGGTCTGGCAGCAAAACGATCGCTATTTGTGGATTGAACCCTGGGGCGAGAACAGCCTGCGCGTACGCAGTGGTCGTCATCTGCCGGTAATGAGAAATGAAGACTGGGCATTGACTGAGCCAGTCGCAGAAAGCCACTGCCACATCGATTATGAGCACCACCAGGCGACAATGACGAACGGCAAAATTATCGCTATCGTCAATCAAAAAGGACAAGTTACCTTTTACCGTCATCCACACAAACCCCTGTTGCAGGAGTTCTGGCGCCTGCGGGGCGAAATTGGCGAGGATGAATCTTCTCACGGCCAGTACGTCAGCGCACTCAACCTTGAGGGACGCGAATTCCGCCCTATTCAGGGTGGGAAATATTCACTTAAAGCCCGCTTCGAAGCCACCGAAGGGGAAAAAATTTACGGCATGGGCCAATATCAGCAGGCCAATCTGGATCTCAAAGGATGCGTGCTCGAACTGGCCCAGCGCAACTCTCAGGCCTCGGTGCCCTTTATGCTCTCAAGCCTGGGCTACGGATTTTTATGGAACAATCCGGCGGTCGGCCGCGTGACATTCGCCCACAACGTGACCGAGTGGGAAGCTCAAATCAGCGAGCAGCTGGACTACTGGATCACCGCTGGCGATACCCCGGCAGAAATTAGCCGGGCGTATGCGCTCGCCACGGGCACGCCGCCGATGATGCCGGATTACGCCATGGGCTTCTGGCAGTGCAAGTTACGTTATCGCACTCAGGAGGAGTTGCTCGCCGTCGCCCGCGAGTACAAACGGCGCAATCTCCCCATCTCGGTAATCGTGATCGATTTCTTCCACTGGCCAAATCAGGGGGACTGGATGTTCGACTCGCGGGACTGGCCCGATCCCGATGCCATGATCGCCGAGCTAAAATCGCTGGGTATTGAGCTAATGGTCTCCGTCTGGCCAACTGTGGATAGCCGAACCGAGAGCTATCGGGAGATGCGCGAAAACGGCTGGCTGGTGCAAACAGAGCGCGGATTGCCAATTAATATGGATTTCCTCGGCAATACCACTTTCTTTGATGCCACCCATCCCGACGCTCGCGACTACGTATGGGGTAAAGCAAAACGCAACTATTACGATAAAGGCGTGAAGCTCTTCTGGCTAGACGAAGCCGAGCCGGAGTTCAGCGTTTACGACTACGATAATTATCGCTACCACGCCGGACCGGTGCTGGAAGTGGGCAATATCTACCCGCGAATGTACGCCAAAACCTTTTTTGACGGCATGAAAGCCGATGGCGAAGACCAGGTTATCAACCTGCTACGCTGCGCCTGGGCCGGAAGTCAGAAATACGGCGCGCTGGTCTGGTCAGGTGATATCCACTCATCGTTTCGTTCTCTGCGCAATCAGTTTGCCGCCGGGATGAACATGGGTATTGCAGGTATCCCGTGGTGGACAACAGATATTGGCGGCTTTCATGGCGGCAATATTCACGACCCACACTTTCATGAGTTGCTGATTCGCTGGTTCCAGTGGGGCGTGTTTAGCCCAGTGATGCGCCTGCACGGCAACCGCGATCCGCAGATTTTACCAGAACATCCTTACCGTGACGGTATTGCCCAGTGTCCGACCGGGGCGGCAAACGAAGTGTGGAGCTATGGTGAAGAGGTGTGCGAAGTGTTGACCGGCTGTCTGACGTTGCGAGAAAAGTTAAAGCCGTACATCAAAGCGGTGATGGCGGAAACACACCAACGCAATGCCCCGGTTATGCGCACCCTGTTTTTTGAATTCCCAGAACAGACAAGGAGTTGGGAGATTACCGATCAGTACTGTTTTGGTCCCGATCTGCTGATTGCTCCGGTGATGCATGAAGGCATGCGCGAGCGTGACGTTTGGCTACCGGAAGGGGAAACATGGACGGATCTTGCTACCGGCGAGAGCTATCAGGGAGGACAAACGCTGCGCTATGACGCTCCCCTGAACAGAATTCCGGTATTTATCCGCGAAGGCGGGCAGTATCGTAATATGTTGAAACTGTAGTCAAAGTCCGGCTGCGGTTAGTACACCGCAGCCGGCAACATGAAGGCGTTTAGACCTGTGGCGACTTGAACAGTGCTGAGTAGTCCGCATTGCAAATACGCTGCACCGCCGGATGCTGGATCATCCTTTCCGCAAATATGGCGTGATACTCCTCCATCACATTCTCTACGCGTCCAATTTCAACAATAGAATCATCGGCATAGAAATTGTGTGAATACAGAGTAGGCGCAACGAAAATGGCATTATGCGTTGCGCCAAACGCTTTCATCAGCGCAGCATCATCAAACTCGCCGAGGATTTCGACATTCAATCCTTGTGAGTTAATCCAGTTCAGCAGCTTACGTCCAAGCATCGAACGACGACCTGGGATCAGTAATCGACGCTCCTCAAGGCAGGCCGGGAAGGGTTTTTCAGGCAGCGGTTTGGTGCACCAAAAACTCACGCTGCATTCGCCTATCCGCACTGAGAACAGCCCTTCCTGCTGCGTAGAGTCGATCGGGCAGTCGGAGATAATCATATCCAGCTTATGCTGACTGAGTTGATCCAACAGCATCTCATGTGTTGACTCAAAACAACGCAGATGGATTTGTTCATCTTCAACCACAGCGGCATCAAGCACGCTACTGACCAGCTGCTTCGATAGCGCATCCGCCACGCCGACATCAAACAGTAAATTAGACTCTTTGCGGTAGTTCACGATATCCAGCATTTCCTGGCTTAAGGTGAACATCTTATCCGCATAACGAAAAACCAATTCGCCTAACTCACTAGGCTCCAGTCCACGCCCCTTGCGCTTGAACAGCTTTCCCTGCAAACGTTCCTCAAGCGCTTTAATCTGTCCGGTAATGGTTTGCGGCGTCAGATAAAGCGCTTCTGCAGCGCCAACCACCGAACCTTCTTTATAGACATGCCAAAAGTAGTACAGGTGGTTGTAGTTTATATGAGACATACTCACTCCCTGAAAATTGTCACAAAAGGGTTATCCCGTCAGGCTGACGCGTTCAACCGGGTGCGTAACCAGCAGTAACCTATTACCGCCGACAGCAAGGAACCGATCAGGATCCCCAGTTTCGCCCAGTTAATCAGCTCAGGATCGACGTTCCCAAACGCTAGGCTGGCGATAAAAATCGACATCGTAAAGCCAATGCCGCACAGAATGCCGACCGCCATAATCTGCTGGAAATTCGTTCCCTCTGGCAATTGCGCCACCTTGAGGCGTAACGCCAGCCAGCAAAACAGACTGATACCCAACGGTTTACCGATCAACAAACCAGCAATGATCCCCAGCGGTAACACCGAGGTCAGTCCATCAATAGTAACGCCCTGCAGTGAAACGCCCGCGTTGGCGAAGGCAAACAGTGGCAGGATCAGGTATGCCACCCATGGATGCAGAACATGCTCCAGTCGCTTCGCCGGTGAACGCCCGTGTTTTTCCTTTAACGGAATGAAGAAACCGACGATCACGCCAGCCAGAGTCGCATGCACGCCGGACTTCAGTACCGCAGTCCATAGCACCACGCCCACCAGAATATAAATCCCGGTACGTCTCACGCCACACAGATTCAAGGCCGCCAGGACGAGAATGGCACACGCGGCAACGCCCAGCGACAGCAGCGAGAGATCGCTGGTGTAGAACAGTGCGATGATTACGATAGCGCCGAGGTCATCAATAATCGCCAGCGCCATCAGGAATATTTTCAACGCCAGCGGAACGCGGCTGCCCAACAACGCCAGCACACCTAACGCAAAAGCGATGTCCGTTGCCGCCGGGATCGCCCACCCTTCACGGGTGATGGGATCGGCATAGTTGAATGCCAGGTACAGCAGCGCCGGGACAATCATGCCCCCGATAGCGGCAATGATCGGAAACGCTGCCTGACGCAGGCTGGCCAGCGAGCCTTGCATCAACTCACGCTTCACCTCCAGACCAATCAACAGGAAGAACACCGCCATCAACGCGTCGTTGATCCACAGCAGCATATTTTTGTTGATCTCAAGCGCGCCAACCCGCAGTTGAACGGGCGTTTCCAAAAAGGCGTGGTACCATCCACTGGTTACCCCGATGTTTGCCATCAGCATAGCGACCACGGCAGCGATGATCAGAATGATGCCCCCCGAGGCGTCACTACTAAAAAAACGATGCAGATGTTTCACTTTTATTCTCTCTATTGGGTGAATACTTCGTAAATACTATCTTACACCCTCAAAAAGCTCGTTAAAATTAGATTATTTGTGATTGATAGATCGGTTTTTACGAAGAATGAATCCAGGTGGGAACGGCTGAAAATCAGTACTCTTAGTAGTCATGTCGTTCGATGTGACGGGCATTGAATGCATAGCGGAGATAATCCAGCGTTGAGACGACATTACCGGGTGACATATGGTTAATTTGTGTCAGAAACGGATGATTATTGATGTACGTAATAAATTCCGTTGCTCCGGCAAGCGTAGCATGACGTAGCATGCCCGTTTTTTTATTACTCGTTAGGTTACATGCCGCTATCGCATAATCTTGGGTAGAATAGGTACGCCAGACATTATTACGAATCCCCCCACTTTGAAACATGCGGTACGGAATATCACTTTGCGCAGGCCTGTCCCCTCTTTCCTTCACAAACGAGATATGGCAGCGCCCTTGCTGAACGTGCTGTAAATTAGCCATCATACAACCACCTAATATGAAGCACTCATGGTCAATGTAATGCTGAACATTGAGGGAGCGTTCATCAGTAAGTGTTTTGACTAACTCAAAATGCCGATAAGCCGGCAGGACAGGTTTTACCAGCATTCCGGAATCGTTTCTGTATAGCGTTGCAGGACCATAATCCACATCAAACAAGGTATTTCGTCGCATTGTCATCAGTTCCTTGCGCTGGACAAGATGCGCTAACGTTCCGGGGGGTAAACGTTCTTCATAGTAGGAAGCATACTGGTACTCACCCTCAACAGGCTGGGTTGAATAATTAGTCGAAACGGCAATAACCCGACCGCTATTCTCCTCAACGGTAACCAGAACATACAGACTGTTGTCACTACCGTTAAATCTAATCCGAAAAGCACGCGTACTCATCACCAGGTCGAATTTCGGAATAACAAACTCACGTTCAGCCTGATTTGCCTTACGGGATAATTTTAGTAGAACGCGGTTCAGGCCCGTGCTGTCGACAGAAAGCGCCGTACGAATATCAACAAGTGAAGCACCCTCCAGGATAAGCCGGGCAAGATCTTCCAGACGAGGATCGTCTTTATGCCTGACAGGAGAAATAAACGTTTTATGACATTGCAGGCAATAAACTCGCGGTTCCCCCTGAGCGGAAAAACCATACTTTTTTAATGAGGAACTGCCGCATGTTGGGCAAACCTTAACCAACCCCTTCCATGACTGGTTTACCGACTGACGAAAAAGGTTAAGAGAGCGCTCAGAAATGATAGGGAAAAAAAAGCCACATTCCCGGCACAGGATATTTTTCCCCTGTGCCAAATAATCAGGGCTATTAAAGACTCCGAGGTTTTTACAATCGGGTGTTTTACACACATCTACATTGATTTGAGAAAACATATTCACTCCCTGCGAATATTGCTATCACACAAATATTGATTTTATCTCTGCGGGTGAAAATCCATTTTCATAGAGCGTTTTCATCGCATTCATCGTTGGGCTGGTATGGGCAAAAAAAGCCTGGTAACCCGCGCACAGGTAGTTTTGATTCGAAGAACCAGAAACCGAAGGTAAAAAACGATGCTTAGGGCAACCACCATAACAGGCAAACTGCCACTGACAGGCATGACATTCCCGTGCCATTGTTCGGCGCTTATCGTCGCCAAACTGTCGATTCTGTTGACTGTTGTTCATTGCGCGCAACGTCATATCCTGGATATTTCCCAGTTTGTACTGTGGGTAAACAAAATGATCGCAATTATAGACATCACCATTCATTTCCAGCGCAAACGCACTACCGCAGGTTGGCGCAAATACACATACCTGTGGCGGTAATCCACACCAGGCCACTAAAGTTTGCTCGAAAATCTGTACACCTACATCGCCAATGTCGTTACGGATCCAGACATCAAAGATTGCATTAAGAAAATGGCCAAATTCGATGGGATCAACAGACCAGGACATCATTACAGTTTGTTTATCAACAGGATGTGCCAATCCTGCGTCACCACCTCTCTCAACCAGCGGAATAAACTGCATATAGCGGCTGCCAATGCTTTTAAGATATTCATAGACCTGCAGCGGATAACGCATATTTGTACGGTTAACGACCGTCAGCGTATTAAACTCGACACCGTGACGTACCAGACATTTAATGGCTTGCTCAACCTTTTCGTGTGTCGGCTTTCCTGAACGCGTAACGCGCCATTCATCATGCAAAGCTGCATCACCGTCAATAGAAATCCCAACCAGGACGTTATGCTGCTTAAAAAACATCGCCCATTCGTTATCAATCAAAATACCGTTGGTCTGGAAAGTATTGATTATTGTCTTTTCACCCGCGTATATCTGCTGAAGTTCGACCGCCCGTCGAAAAAATGGCAGCCCCATCAACGTTGGCTCCCCTCCTTGCCAGGCAAAAATCACCTCATCCACATCCTGCGCGGCGATATGCTGTTTGATAAACAATTCAAGCGTATCTTCAGACATCCTGTAATTGGCTTTTCTCTGGGGATAGAGCTTCTCTTTCTCCAGGTAAAAACAGTATTTACAATCCAGATTGCATACCGAACCCGTCGGTTTAATCATGACCTGGCAACTTTTCCTGCTCATCATCATTCAAGCCTATAAATAAAAGAACCTGGCTCAGAGCTAAAACGCTGAGCCAGGCGGGCAGAGCCCTAAGTGGCATACATGGTATTTCTTATAATTATTCGATTAGCCCCAAGTGACCGGCGTAGGCTTATCACCGCGTGCTTTCATTAACGAGTCGTTATCAATATCCTGTTTATATTTCAGGAATTTACCGTAGAGTTGTTTCTCAATATCAGGCTGTTTGCCGATCTGGTTCAGTGTCTCGAAACGATCTTTTTTCAGGTTATAGAGGTACTTGGGTTTATTCTCACGATCGATGATCATTTTCCAGTCGCCATCACGAATAGCCCATTCATCAGTAGGGTCATCCTGGAATGGCATATCGATACCGAAAATCAGCGGTTTTTCACGTTTTAAGGTTTTCTGTTCCAGCAATGGAATCAAAGACTGCCCATCATAGGTGCGATCGGTAGGGAGCTTGAAGTTCATCATGTTTGCCAGCGTCGGCAACCAGTCGAGGCCATAGACAGGCGTATCTGTCACCATTCCCTGCGGAATATGCTTACCATATTTGATAATTGCCGGAACGCGGATCCCGCCCTCCCACAGATTATCTTTACGACCGCGAAGACCATCCGTTTCACCCGCCAGGTTTAACTCATACACTTTACGCGCTTCACGAGTGACAGGTCCGTTATCACTAGTAAAGATAACAATGGTGTTATCTTCTTCACCCATTGCCTTTATCTTATCCATTACTTTACCAACCTGAGCATCCATATAACTGACGTTGGCGTAATACTCACCTGTGCCACGCCAAGGTTTATCAGCCCAATCACCGTAGAACAGATCCGGATGCTGTTTCTGGTAGGCACTCATATATTGCGAATACATATCGAGGTACTTTTTCGGTGAGGCCAGCGGGCTATGGACCTCGGTAAATGCAACGTATAAGAAGAACGGTTTATCGTCTTTCTTGTTATCCAGCCAGTTAACGACTTCTGAACTAACCAGTTCACCGCTAAATGTTTCTGCTCTGCCAATCGGTTTGCCATTACGCGCGAATCCGGTCGGATGCACGGTGCCATAGCGTGGGCGCTCTTTCGCGTTATCTAAAGTGGAATCGGTCACAAACCCGGCTGTATTCACCAGGCCATAGTCAAACCCCATATCCTTAGCTTGCGGTTGGTCTGTTCGATCACCGCCGGCATTGAGGTGTAATTTACCCATCATCGCCGTGTCGTAGCCTTGCGCTTTCAGCAGATTAGCAATCGTCAGCTCATTACGGCCCAATGCCACATCTTTCCCTTCCGGGATCCAGGAACGGATCCCCGTGCGGAACGGCATACGTCCAGTCAATAACCCAGCATGAGAAGGGGAGCAAAGCGGAGCTGGCGCATAGTAATCCGTAAATCTCACACCATCCTGAGCCAATTTATCGATATTCGGTGTTTTAACGATTTGATGACCATAAACCGCCAGATCGCCATAACCCAAATCATCCGCAAGAATGATGACTAAATTAGGGCGTTTATCCGCAGCAGCCTGCGCGGTTTGTAATGTGCTCCCGGCGCACAGTGCCAGCCCAATCATGCTGGCAATGACTGTTCTTTTCATTTCAGTTCCTTTAATTTTAATTAAAATGAATATCCGACCATATAAATCATCTGATCCCCATATCCGTCATAACCTAATTTGTTCTCAAAATAACGATACGTTACAGATGCCTTCCATCGTGGATAAAACTTCCATGCCAGCGTTAATCCTCCATTTAAACCATTTCGACCGAATTGCTGCTCCGTGTAAGCATCATTTCTATCAATCTCGACTTCATTCCAGTCAGATAAAACAAAGCTTTCACCAAATAAAGAGAAGTTATAAACAGCAGTCCAACCAATAACATATCCATTCCATCCACTGGTCTGTCCATATTTCGGTGATACATAGTCACCTGATTGGTTATGCAAGCCGATATAAGGTTTAAAGAAACCCCAATCTCCACTCCACTCCAGATAACCGAGTCCATAAAACATATCCAGATCGTCACCCCATGAGTTGTCCCATTGACCGTATATCTTGCCAAAGAAGGTATAGTCAGAATCAAAAAGACGCACATGGGTCATAGCAGAGACGGTATGGTTACGGCCCGCCACTGCATGGTTTAATACGTTGCTTTCAATAAAAGAATAGAATTCAGCCTCTCTAAAATTGACGCCAAAATCAGCCGTTGCTTTCCAAACTTCACCGCGGTGCACATTCACAAAACCGCTATTCCAGTCTGCATAACCAGCGTTAATTGACCCAAAAGAGTTTTTATATTCCAGAGCTTGTACATTTTGGCTAAAAAGAGCTGGAGTGGCTAATACAAGACTAGCCAGTAGTATTTCCTTTATCCGAGGCATTGAATTTATTCCCCATAATTATAATTTTTTCATCAATGAATGAAGGTTCGCTGCGGTGATAAATATTAAACAAATGTAATTACAAGATAGTGATGTAAATCTCACATCAGAATAGATAATGACTGCTTAAAATAATGTGTCAAATAATGTTGCTGTAGATATGATAAGTTCATATTTGTTAGTAAGCGCATCAATATCTTCTTACTAACCTCCCCTAATATATTTACCTGACATGTTAGAAAACTCACATTCAAGGCCATCCAACTCACTTTTATCCTTGACAATAAAAAACCGGTATTCCCTTAAAAGGGAATACCGGTTTTTTCAAACGAGAAAGTTTTTTGGCTTGTCGTTAGCGAGTCAGATCGTCAAAGAACTTCTTCACACCGTCGAAGAAACTTTTGGAGCGCGGACTGTTTTGTTCACCCGTCGGGCCGCCAAAGCTGTCCTGCAAATCTTTCAGCAGTTGCTTCTGCTTGTCGTTCAGGCCAACCGGGGTTTCCACTACCACGCGGCACAGCAGGTCTCCCTGAGCGCCACCGCGTACAGACTTGACGCCCTTTCCACGCATGCGGAAAAGTTTGCCAGTTTGCGTTTCGCCCGGAATTTTTAGCTTCACGCGACCGTCCAGCGTCGGGACTTCAATCTCGCCGCCCAGAGCAGCCATCGCAAAGTTAATCGGCACTTCGCAGTAGAGGTTATTGCCTTCACGTTCGAAAATTGGGTGTTGTTTTACCTGCACCTGAACGTACAAATCACCTGCTGGCGCGCCATGCTCACCGGCTTCGCCTTCACCAGACAAACGGATACGGTCGCCGGTATCAACCCCAGCCGGGATTTTAACAGACAGCGTTTTGCTCTTCTCAACGCGACCATGCCCGTGGCATTTGTTGCACGGATCTTTGATCAGCGTACCGCGGCCCTGACAGTGTGGACAGGTCTGCTGTACGGCAAAAAAGCCCTGACGCATCTGTACCTGACCAGAACCGTGACAGGTTGGACAGGTCTGCGGCTGAGTGCCAGCCTTCGCGCCGCTACCGTGGCAGACGTCACACTCTTCCAGAGTCGGAATACGGATCTCTTTGGTGACGCCACGCACGGCTTCTTCCAGAGTGAGATCCATGTTGTAACGTAAATCAGCACCACGTGAGGCGCGCTGACGACCACGACCGCCGCCAAAGATATCGCCAAACACGTCACCAAAGATATCGCTGAAGTCAGCCCCGCCGCCAAAACCGCCGCCGCCGCCCATGCCGCCTTGCTCAAACGCAGCATGACCGTACTGATCGTAGGCCGCACGTTTTTGCGCATCGGTCAGGATCTCGTACGCTTCTTTGATCTCTTTAAACTTGGCTTCGGCCTCTTTATCACCCTGGTTGCGGTCCGGGTGATATTTCATGGCCAGGCGCTTGTAGGCCTTTTTGATTTCACGCTCTTCCGCTGATTTGGAAACGCCTAAAATCTCGTAATAGTCTTGCTTAGCCATCTCTTTTTATCTGCCCCTAACATGCGTGCACGGGCGGAGAGGAAACCTCTTCGCCCGTGCCAGTAATTACCCGTTCAAAGGGCGATTATTTTTTGTCTTTCACTTCTTCAAACTCGGCGTCGACAACGTCGTCATCTTTCGCGTTATTTGCAGAAGCATCAGCGCCTGCTGCACCAGCCTGTTGCTGTGCGTGCTGCTGCTGAGCGATTTCCATCAGTTTCTGGGAAACCTGTGCCAGCGCCTGCATTTTCGCTTCGATATCCGCTTTGTCTTCACCTTTCAGAGAAGTTTCCAGCGCGGTCAGTGCAGACTCGATGGCAGTTTTGTCGTCAGCCGGCAGTTTGTCGCCTGCTTCTTCAACCTGCTTGCGAGTGCTGTGCAGCAGATGGTCACCCTGGTTACGGGTCTGAACCAGCTCTTCAAACTTACGGTCAGATTCTGCGTTCGCTTCTGCTTCGCGAACCATTTTCTGAATTTCTTCTTCGTTCAGACCAGAAGAAGCCTTGATGGTGATCTTCTGCTCTTTACCGCTGTTTTTGTCTTTCGCGGAAACGTGCAGGATACCGTCGGCATCGATGTCAAAAGTAACTTCGATCTGCGGCATACCGCGCGGAGCCGGGCTGATACCATCCAGGTTAAACTGACCCAGATCTTTGTTATCAGCAGCACGTTTACGTTCACCCTGCAGCACATGGATGGTTACCGCAGACTGGTTGTCTTCAGCGGTAGAGAACACCTGGCTGTGCTTGGTCGGGATAGTGGTGTTTTTCGCGATCAGCGGAGTCATTACGCCACCCATGGTTTCGATACCCAGAGACAGCGGGGTAACGTCCAGCAGCAGCACGTCTTTAACATCACCGGTCAATACACCACCCTGAACAGCAGCACCGATTGCTACGGCTTCGTCCGGGTTAACGTCTTTACGCGGTTCTTTACCGAAGAACTCAGCGACTTTCTTCTGCACCATCGGCATACGCGTCTGACCACCAACGAGGATAACGTCGTTGATATCAGATACGGACAGGCCAGCATCCTGCAGAGCAACTTTCAGCGGCTCGATAGAACGGTTAACCAGGTCTTCAACCAGGCTTTCCAGTTTCGCACGGGTCACTTTGATGTTCATATGTTTCGGACCGGTCGCGTCTGCAGTGATGTACGGCAGGTTCACGTCGGTCTGCTGAGCGGAAGACAGCTCGATCTTCGCTTTCTCAGCGGCTTCTTTCAGACGCTGCATCGCCAGCGGGTCATTACGCAGGTCGATACCCTGATCTTTCTTAAACTCGTCAACCAGGTAGTTGATCATACGGCTGTCGAAGTCTTCACCACCCAGGTGGGTATCACCGTTGGTTGCCAGAACTTCGAAGGTTTTTTCGCCGTCAACTTCGTCGATTTCGATAATAGAGATATCGAAAGTACCACCACCGAGGTCATATACCGCGATAGTACGGTTGCCGACTTCTTTATCCAGACCGTAAGCCAGCGCAGCTGCGGTTGGTTCGTTGATGATACGTTTTACTTCCAGACCTGCGATACGACCGGCGTCTTTAGTTGCCTGACGCTGAGCATCGTTAAAGTATGCAGGTACGGTGATAACTGCTTCAGTTACCGGCTCACCCAGGTAATCTTCAGCCGTTTTCTTCATTTTTTTCAGCACTTCAGCAGAAATCTGCGGCGGTGCCAGTTTCTGACCTTTTACGTCAATCCATGCATCACCGTTGTCAGCACCGATGATTTTGTACGGCATGATGGCTTCATCACGCTGTACTTCTTCGTCCTGGAAGCGGCGGCCAATCAGGCGTTTAATCGCAAACAGGGTGTTTTGCGGGTTTGTCACTGCCTGACGTTTAGCCGGCTGACCAACCAGAGTTTCACCATCCTGGGTATAAGCAATGATAGAAGGCGTGGTGCGATCGCCCTCGGCGTTCTCCAGCACACGTGCAGTAGTGCCATCCATAATCGCTACACAAGAGTTGGTAGTACCCAGGTCGATACCAATAATTTTACCCATCTAAACGTCTCCACTAAAAATTCGGTCATCATGTGGTTGTGAATCTGTAATAAGGGCGAAACGTGCGGTTTCAACTACCCTGAATCGTTTTTTTTCAGACTCACCACTGCGGTTGCTTACAAGATGGGGTCGTAACCCACGTCATCAAGGGGGGCATGAAAATTTTTTTTAGCCTTGTGGCAATAAAATCGCAGAAAAAAGGCTAAAAGATTAAAAAATGAATAGTCTCAAATCAAAATTAATTCATAAAACAGATAAATTCAGCACAGTCATTCACATAAAAATTGTAATAAAAAGAAAAGATTACAAGCATGAATCATGATTCTGACAGCGGTAAGATGGTCTGAAACGACACACTTTTACAGCCGTCAAAGAGAAATTCCATGAAATCCGTATTAACCCTTTCCGCCAGCCTGCTTATGGGCCTGCTGCTGAGCAGCGCCGCACACGCTAACGATCATAAAGTCCTCGGCGTGATCGCCATGCCTCGTAATGAAACCAACGATCTAACGCTGAAACTTCCTGTTTGCCGCGTGGTGAAACGCATTCAACTTACGGCCGATCATGGTGATTTACAGCTCAGTGGTGCATCGGTTTATTTCAAAGCTGCCCGCATGTCCAGCCAGAGTCTGAACGTGCCTTCCTCCATCAAAGAAGGGCAAACGACCAATTGGATCAACATCAATAGCGACAACGACAATAAGCGCTGCGTGAAAAAAATTACCTTCTCCGGCCATACGGTGAACTCTTCTGATATGGCGACGCTGAAAATCATCGGCGACGACTAATTCCCCATACTTTTATTCAAAAGCCATAGAAACATGAATGTCACCTATTTGAATGACGACGATCTCGATTTTCTTCAGCATTGCAGTGAGGAGCAGCTCGCCAATATTACCCGCCTGCTTACACATAATGAAAAGGGGAAAGCCCGTCTGTCGAGCGTTCTCAACCACAACGATTTATTTAAATCGATGGAAGGACATCCGAAACAGCACCGCCGCAACTGGCAACTGATTGCTGGCGAACTGCAGCATTATGGGGGCGACAGCATTGCCAATAAACTCCGTGGACATGGAAAACTGTATCGGGCGATTTTGCTGGACGTTTCGAAGCGTCTGAAGATTAAAGCTGATAAAGAGATGTCCACGTTCGAAATTGAACAGTCTCTGCTGGAGCACTTTTTACGCAACGCCTGGCAAAAAATGGATGCCGGACAAAAGCAGGAATTTCTGCAGGCTGTCGATGCAAAAGTTTCTGAACTGGAAGAACTGCTACCGTTATTATTGAAGGATCGTCACCTGGCAAAAGGCGTCTCTCACCTGCTCTCCGGCCAGTTAACCAAAATTCTGCGAACCCACGCCGCCGTCAGCGTAATCGGGCACGGATTACTGCGCGGAGCCGGACTTGGCGGCCCGGTAGGTGCGGCTTTAAACGGGGTTAAAGCGGTGAGCGGCAGCGCTTATCGGGTGACGATCCCGGCTGTACTCCACATTGCCTGCCTGCGCAGAATGCTCAACCACACACAAGCGTGATGCCCATCACAGGGAAAATAATTCGTTTTCCCTTCGTTAGATCATAGACAGTGCCCTCTCCCCTGATTATTATGCCGCGCCCCGAAGACAGTGATCGTTATTTGGGGAAACTATTTCACCATTCAATCAATGATGATTTTGAGGAATTATGGGCAACACTAAGTTGGCTAATCCGGCACCGCTGGGCCTGATGGGCTTTGGCATGACCACCATTCTGCTTAACCTGCATAACGCGGGTTTCTTCGCTTTAGACGTTATTATTCTGGCGATGGGCATTTTCTACGGCGGTATCGCGCAAATTTTTGCCGGTCTTCTGGAATATAAAAAAGGCAACACCTTCGGTTTAACCGCCTTTACCTCCTACGGTTCGTTCTGGCTGACGCTGGTTGCGATTCTGCTGATGCCGAAAATGGGCCTCGCGGATGCAACCAATGGTCAGTTCCTGGGCGCTTACCTGGGTCTGTGGGGCGTGTTCACTCTGTTCATGTTCTTCGGTACGCTGAAAGCCGCGCGCATGCTGCAGTTCGTGTTCCTGAGCCTGACAGTGCTGTTCGCCCTGCTGGCCGTTGGCAACATTGCAGGTAACGAAGCAATCATTCACGTAGCGGGTTGGGTTGGCTTAGTGTGTGGTGCAAGCGCCATTTACCTGGCGATGGGTGAAGTGCTGAACGAACAGTTTGGCCGTATCATCCTGCCGATTGGTGAAGCGCACTAATCTGACAATATCCCCCCTGAAGGGGGGATATTCCTTACAAACGCTGTAACTCTCCCTGTACGCTCGTATCGCGATGATAAATATCCTGTCGCAGCCAAATCCCCAGACCTAACCCCACCAGCGATAACGCCAGCACATACCAGGCCGGAGCCATTGGCGACACGCTCATTAACATCGTCACGGCGATTGGCGTCAGACCACCAAAAATGGCATATGAGACGTTATAGGAAAAGGAAATGCCGGTAAAACGGACTTCCGCCGGAAACGCCCGCACCATGACATAAGGCACTGCGCCGACCACGCCAACGCATAATCCCACCAGCCCGTATAACAGGAACAAGTGCTGAGGATGGCTGCCGGTCAGGTGATAGAAAAACCAGCTCGAACAGGCCAGCAGCAGGCTGCCGACAATAAAGGTTTTGCTGGCGCCGACCCGGTCGACAATAAATCCGGCCAGCAGACAGCCGACGCACAGCATAATGGTAGCGACACTGTTGGCCTGTAGCGTTAGCGCGGGTGCAAAGCCATACTGCTTCTGCAACCAGACTGGTGACATCAGGATCACCACCACAATCCCGGCCGATAACAGCCAGGTCAGCAGCATTGAAATAACCACCGCTTTTTTATGCTTACTCACAACCGACTTCACCGGTAGCTCTTGCGCAAGTGCTTTACGCTGCTGCATTTCGAGGAAGATTGGCGTTTCCTGCAACCAGCGGCGCAGGTACATCGCCACCAGCCCAAAAACGCCCCCCAGCAGGAACGGGATACGCCAGCCGTAGTCATGCACCGCCTGGTATTCACCAGC
Source organism: Citrobacter sp. ABFQG (assembly GCF_004322975.1). NCBI lineage: Bacteria > Pseudomonadati > Pseudomonadota > Gammaproteobacteria > Enterobacterales > Enterobacteriaceae > Citrobacter > Citrobacter sp. ABFQG. The sequence continues at coordinate 1,438,853 of NZ_CP036435.1, read as the reverse complement.
GTCGCAACCACCGACCCCAACAGAATCCCCACCGTCAGCCCAGCGGTCAGCGTGCCACAGGCAATGCCGATGCGGCGCTCCGGTACATGCTCCGCCACGAACACCCACGCGCCCGGCACTTCTCCGCCGATGGCAGCGCCTTGCAAAATGCGCATCAGCAGTAACAGCAGCGGTGCGAGGATCCCCATTGAGGCGTAGGTAGGCAAAAGACCAATCGCCAGCGTCGGTATCGCCATCAGCAAAATGCTCAGGGTGAACATTTTCTTACGCCCGACCAGATCGCCAAAGTGCGCCATGATGATGCCACCCAGCGGACGCGCCAGATATCCGGCGGCAAAAATGCCGAAGGTTTGCACCTGACGTAGCCACTCAGGAATGTCTGCCGGAAAGAACAGTTCACCAACAACAGCGGCAAAGAAGACGAAGATAATGAAATCATAAAACTCAAGCGCACCGCCGAGGGCAGCAAGCGTAAGAGTTTTATAATCCTGGCGATTCAGCGGTCGAGTGTGTTGTGACATAGCAAACCATCAGTCAGTGGAGTTATTGAATCTGTCTGTCGATACATGTAAAGCAAAAATTACTATATCGTAAACAATTCAATACTCCACTGTGATTGGCACTTATGTCACGATCGGGCTACTTTCAGGCGTTTGTATCGCGAATTGCGCTTTTAGGACGAAAAGATGCTACAACAGACGGTGCGGTTTCCACATACGGCCCATCCAGCAACTGTATACAATACGGTACACTTGCAAAAATACCCGGTACGATAACCTTACCGTCGGCATCTTTCACGCCTTCCAGCGTTTCTTTGATCGATTTCGGCTGCCCAGGCAGATTCAGGATCAACGCCTGTTTGCGAATCACACCGACCTGGCGGGAGAGAATAGCCGTTGGCACAAAGTGCAGACTTATCTGGCGCATCTGTTCGCCAAAGCCTGGCATCTGGCGGTCAGCGACGGCAAGCGTAGCATCGGGGGTCACGTCGCGACGTGCCGGACCCGTTCCGCCGGTAGTCAGCACCAGATGACAGCTCATTTCATCCACCAGCTCGCATAAGGTCTGTTCGATGATCGCCTGTTCATCCGGGATCAGTCGCGTTTGCAGCTCAAAAGGGGTGGTAAGGGCAGATGCCAGCCACTCTTCAAGGGCCGGGATACCTTTATCCTGGTAAACGCCGCTGGAAGCACGGTCAGAAATGGAAACCAGGCCAATGCGTAAAGTATTCATGATTATTCCGTTTAAACAGTCTCGTTAAACAGAATGATACACTGCGAAAGGAAGGACAGACAGGTTTCAGAAGAGGTAGCGTGACCCATATCAGGGCCACGCTTAAATGATTACAGCAGATCGCCGATCATTTTTTCCAGTTTACCCTGGTCTACAGCAAACTTACGGATACCGTCCGCCAGTTTATCTACAGCCATCGGATCCTGGTTGTGCTGCCACAGGAACTCAGCTTCGGTGATGCGTGCAGGACGCGCTTTCACTTCGCCGGAGAAGGACAGTTTACGTTCGATAGCGCCTTCGCTTTCCGCCAGCTCTTTCAGCAGTGCCGGAGCAATCGTCAGACGATCGCAGCCTGCCAGCTCAATGATTTCGCCGATGTTACGGAAGCTCGCCCCCATCACCACGGTTTCGTAACCGTGCTGTTTGTAGTACTCGTAGATTTCCGTTACGGAAACCACACCCGGATCTTCTGCCGGTGCATACTCTTTCTTGTCGGTGTTGGCTTTGTACCAGTCAAGAATACGACCAACGAACGGAGAAATCAGGTATACGCCAGCTTCTGCACATGCACGTGCCTGCGCGAAGGAGAACAGCAGAGTCAGGTTACAGTTGATGCCTTCTTTTTCCAGCTGCTCAGCGGCACGGATGCCCTGCCAGGTTGAAGCCAGTTTAATCAGAATGCGATCGTTGCTGATGCCAGCGTCGTTGTACATCTTGATCAGACGTTTTGCTTTCGCGATGGACGCGTCGGTGTCGTAAGACAGACGAGCGTCAACTTCAGTAGAGATACGACCCGGGACCAGTTTCAGGATCTCCAGACCGATATTTACTGCCAGTTTGTCGGTCGCGTCGACGATCTGCTGTGCGCGGTCGTTGCTCTGCTGCTTAGCCCAGGCTACAGCGTCATCAATCAGCTTGCGGTATTCTGGGATCTGCGCTGCGTTAAGAATGAGAGAAGGGTTAGTTGTGGCATCCTGAGGCTGATACAGCTTCATTGCCGCGATGTCTCCGGTGTCGGCCACTACTGTGGTGAACTGACGAAGGGAGGTCAATTTGTCCGTCATGATAGCGATTCTCTTTAAACAGCTTGTTAGGGGGATGTAACCGATCTTCCCTGATGATAGCACGACGCACTCTCAGCGCAACCGCCTGGATTGTCCGACCCGCTGCTCAGCCCTGATTACGCATCTCAAAGCCTGTGATGCGCAATTGCGGGATATAACGATTGTTATGATAAACTCCCGCAATCACTCTCATGACAAGGTATATACTGGTCGATTATTGGTAGCGCTTACACGGAAATCTTCGCGCTTACCGGCATCAACAAGAGGGATGTTAATGCCTGATTTTTTCTCATTTATTAATGAAATACTCTGGGGATCGGTGATGATCTACCTCCTGCTTGGCGCAGGATGTTGGTTCACCTGGCGTACAGGGTTCGTGCAATTCCGCTACATTCGCCAGTTTGGCACAAGTCTTAAAAACAGCATTAGCCCGCAGCCGGGCGGTTTAACTTCCTTTCAGGCTCTGTGCACCAGCCTTGCCGCACGTATCGGTAGCGGGAACCTGGCCGGCGTAGCGTTGGCGATCGCCGCTGGCGGCCCTGGAGCCATTTTCTGGATGTGGGTCTCAGCGGTCATTGGTATGGCAACGTCATTCGCCGAGTGCTCACTTGCCCAACTGTATAAAGAACGCGATAGCAAAGGACAGTTCCGCGGTGGCCCTGCGTGGTATATGGCACGTGGTCTGGGCATGCGCTGGATGGGCGTCCTTTTTGCCATCTTTTTACTGATTGCCTATGGACTGATTTTTAACAGCGTTCAGGCGAACTCGGTCTCTCGTGCGTTGACCTTTGCTTTTGACATCCCTCCCCTCTTCTCCGGTATCGCACTGGCAATAGTGTCATTACTGGTCATCGTCGGCGGTATTAAAGGCGTCGCACGCCTGATGCAATGGTTCGTTCCGATGATGGCACTGCTGTGGGTTGGAAGTAGCATCATCATCTGTCTGTGGCATATCGGGCAGCTTCCCGACATTATCGTCACCATTATAAAAAGCGCCTTTGGCTGGCAGGAAGCAGCAGCGGGTGCGGCCGGATATACGCTAAGCCAGGCTATTGCCAACGGTTTTCAGCGCGGCATGTTTTCTAACGAAGCCGGAATGGGATCTACGCCGAATGCAGCCGCATCGGCCGCCTCCTGGCCACCGCATCCTGCGGCACAAGGCATTGTGCAAATGATTGGGGTATTAGGCGACACTCTCGTGGTCTGTACGGCTAGTGCGATGATTATTCTGTTGGCAGGCAATGGCACCAGCTATGTGCCAATGGAAGGCATCCAGTTACTTCAAAAAGCAATGGTAACGCTGACGGGAGAATGGGGAGCCGGATTCGTGGCTTTTATTGTGATTCTGTTTGCCTTTAGCTCGATCGTCGCCAACTACATCTATGCGGAGAACAATCTCGTCTTTCTGAAACTGGACAATATGCGCGTCATCTGGCTATTGCGAATCGCTACCATTAGCACCATTATCGGCGGAACGTTTGTCAGCTTCCCGCTGGTCTGGCAGTTGGCCGATATCATTATGGCTTGTATGGCCATTACTAACCTGACAGCGATTCTGCTGCTTTCTCCGGTTGTCCATACCATCGCCAGCGACTATCTGCGCCAGCGTAAACTCGGGGTGCGCCCGGAATTCGATCCGCACCGTTATCCTGATATCAGACAACAGCTTGCCCCCGAAAGCTGGGATGAAACGCCGCGCGGATAGCGCGGCAATCACAACCATCGATCAAATCTGTCGTTTTTTTTGCTAAAGTCGCAGTAAATTTCCTGCAAGGACTGGATATGCTGATTCTGATTTCACCTGCAAAAACGCTCGACTACCAAAGTCCGCTGGCAACAACACGCCATACGCTACCCGAACTGCTGGATCACTCTCAGCAGCTTATCCATGTGGCGCGCCAGCTCTCTGCGCCGCAGATTGGCAAGCTGATGGGAATTAGCGACAAACTGGCGGATTTGAATGCCACGCGTTTCCATGACTGGCAGCCTGACTTAACGCCGGACAATGCGCGCCAGGCCATTCTGGCATTTAAGGGCGACGTGTATACCGGGCTGCAGGCTGAAACCTTCAGCGAGGCGGATTTCGACTTCGCTCAGCAGCATTTAAGGATGTTGTCCGGACTGTACGGCGTTCTACGTCCACTGGATTTGATGCAGCCTTATCGTCTGGAGATGGGCATTCGTTTGGCCAATGCGAAGGGTAAAGATCTCTACCAGTTCTGGGGAGATATCATCACCGATAAACTTAATGAAGCACTTGAAGCACAAGGCGACAGCGTGGTGATTAACCTCGCTTCGGATGAGTATTTTAAATCCGTGAAGCCGAAAAAGCTCAATGCCGAGCTGATTAAACCAGTCTTCCTCGACGAGAAAAACGGCAAGTTCAAAGTCATCAGCTTTTATGCCAAGAAAGCGCGCGGCCTGATGAGCCGCTACATCATTGAGAACCGCTTAACGCAGCCGGAACAGCTGACCGCATTTAACAGCGAAGGCTATTTCTTTGATGAAGAAGCGTCAGGAAACGGCGAACTGGTGTTTAAACGCCACGAGCAATAATTTACATGCCGGATGACGGCTAACGCCTTATCCGGCCTACAGGTTTTGTAGGCCCGCTAAGCAAAGCGCCAGCGGGCACAACCATTACCCGCGGGTCATCATCAGCTTACGCAGTTGCGCAAAATCAGCAGGCAGGTGATGAGAAAGCAGCGGCAAGTCCGCGCGATCCGCCAGCTCTTTTGGCAACGCCAGCGTCAGATCAAGAATCTCTTCAACGCTTTCTTTAAACTTCGCCGGATGCGCAGTACCAAGGAACAGGCCGTACTCGCCAGGGTTCAGTTGGTCACGCAGCGCACGGTAAGCCACCGCCGCATGCGGTTCTGAGGTGTAGCCTATCTCATGTAACTCACGCATGGTGTCCTGAGTCGTGGCATCATCAACGGCGGCATAACCCAGCTCATTCAGACGCCAGATTTTACGGCGGAACAGTTCTTCCACGCGCGGCCAGTTGTTCGGCTGGCTGACATCCATTGCATTCGATAACGTCGCCTGAGTCGCTTTCGGCGCCCACTCACCTTCAGCAAGGAAACGCGGAACCGTATCGTTAACGTTAGTCGCGGCGATAAAACGCTTCACCGGCAAGCCCAGTGATTTCGCCAGTAGCCCGGCGGTCAGATCGCCAAAGTTACCGCTGGGAACAGAAATCACCAGCTGATTCCGCGCCTCTTGCGGTAGCTGAGCCACAGCCTCAAAGTAGTAACAGATTTGCGCCAGCAAACGGCTGATGTTAATTGAATTAGCCGAGTTCAGTCCCAGAGCCACCTTCAGCTCTTCGTCATCAAACGCCTGTTTCACCAGCGCCTGGCAGGCATCAAAATCGCCATCAATCGCTACAGTTTCAATGTTACCGCCCAGCGTACAGAACAGTTTTTCCTGTAATGGGCTGATCTTGCCGTTCGGGTAGAGGATCACCACGCGCACATTTTTCAGGCCATAAAAGGCATGTGCAACCGCCGCGCCGGTATCACCTGAGGTCGCCGTCAGAATGGTTACCGGCTTGTCGCCGCTGATGTGCGTCAGCATTTGCGCCATAAAGCGCCCGCCAAAGTCTTTAAATGCAAGCGTAGGGCCGTGGAACAGTTCCAGACAGCCGACATCTGCGGCAACCTGAGCAACCGGTGCCGGAAACGCAAATGCAGCACGCACGCGTTTTTCCAGAATTTCCTGAGGGATCTCATCACCAATAAATGCGGACAGGATCTTCGCGCTGCGGCTAACGAAGTCCTGGTTCAGCATCTCATCCACTTCTGTCAGATTGAATTCCGGTAGATCATGCGGAAAAAACAATCCCTGATTCTTGCCAAGCCCTTGCGTGACGGCCTGCGCAAAGCTGACCTGCTCGTTATGATCTTTCAGATTATACAGTTTCATTGATTATCCCAGTACCCGTGCGCCCGCCGTGTCCAGCCGGCAAATATGAACAAAGCCTTCCTGATTTTGCAGGTAATTTTTACTCAGCCAATCTGCTACGCGCTGCGCCGTATCCGGCTTATCGCACAAGGCGAACAGCGTCGGCCCTGACCCGGAGATCCCGCTGGCCAGCGCGCCAATTTCTGTTACCGCCTGACGCGCCTGACTAAAGCCTGGCAGCAAGCGGGTACGATACGGCTCAGCAATGACGTCCTTCATCAGCTTCGCGGCAAGCCCAGGCTGACGGGAATAGCAGGCATGGATAAATCCAGCCAGATGTCGCCCGTGGGCGATACAGTCCTGACGGCGATACTGCGCAGGTAGAATCGCCCGCGCTTCTGCCGTCGACACTTTAATCCCCGGATACGCCAGTACCCATAGCCACTCATCAAAGCCTGGCACCTGCTGGCTGATAATGCCGTTTTCTTCGATCATTAACTGCATGCCGCCCAAAAAGCACGGGGCAACGTTATCGTAATGAATACTGCCGGAGATACGCCCTTCCAGCTCGCCCATTATCGCCAACAGGCGCGTATCGTTGAGCGGCTTACCGCAGTGTTCGTTCATAGCGACTAACGCCGCCACGACGGAACAGGCGCTGGAGCCTAACCCGGAGCCAATCGGCATATTTTTTTCCAGCGTCATCGCCACCGGAACCGTTTTACCCAGCTCCTGGCAGAATCGCTCCCAACACTGATAGACAATATTTTCGCGCGGCTCTGACGGCAGCTTGTTGGCAAAGCGCCCAAGGTTGTTCAGGCTGAACTGATCAGCCGCCTCAACGGACACCACATCGCCCAACAGCGAACCGTCCACCGGAGTTACTGCCGCACCAAGCACATCAAACCCGACGCTCATATTGGCACTGGAAGCCGGGGCATAAACTCTCACCATGTCAGACTCCTAACTTCCATGAAAGGGTGCGTAGCAGGTCGGCAAAGACGCCCGCTGCCGTCACGTCGTTACCCGCGCCATATCCGCGCAGAACCAATGGTAACGGCTGATAGTAGTGGCTATAGAATGCCAGCGCGTTCTCACCGTTTTTCACTTTAAACAGCGGATCGTTGCCGTCTACTGCATCAATTTTCACGCGACAAACGCCGTCCTCTTCGATATTGCCAACATAACGCAATACTTTTCCCTCATCACGGGCTTTCGCCACGCGCGCGGCAAAGACGTCATCCAACTGTGGCAATTTCGCCATAAACGCGGATACATCACCGGAATCATCAAACTCTTTTGGCAGAACTGGCTCAATGACCACGTCTGAAAGCTCCAGCTCACGACCTGTCTCACGGGCGAGGATCAGCAGCTTACGTGCCACATCCATGCCGGAAAGATCGTCACGCGGATCGGGCTCGGTATAGCCCATCTCACGCGCCATGGTGGTGGCTTGCGAGAAGCTCATGCCTTCATCCAGCTTGCCGAAAATAAACGACAGCGAGCCGGAAAGAATACCGGAGAAACGCTGCAATTCATCACCTGCGCTGAGCAGGTTTTGCAGGTTTTCAATTACCGGCAAGCCTGCGCCCACGTTGGTGTCGTAGAGGAATTTACGCCGGGACTTCGCGGCGGCAAAACGCAGCTGATGGTAGTAATCCATCGACGAGGTGTTGGCCTTTTTGTTCGGCGTAACCACATGGAAGCCTTCGCGCAGGAAATCAGCATACTGATCCGCCACCGCCTGGCTTGACGTACAGTCGACAATCACCGGATTAAGCAGATGATATTCTTTCACCAGGCGAATTAAGCGCCCAAGGTTGAATGGCTCTTTCGCGCTTTCCAGCTCCGACTGCCAGTTCTCCAGATTCAGTCCATGGACGTTAGTCAGCAGAGCCTTCGAATTCGCCACGCCGCACACGCGAAGATCGATATGCTTCTTTTTGAGCCAGGTTTGCTGACGTTTAAGCTGCTCCAGTAGCGCACCGCCCACGCCGCCTACGCCAATCACAAACACTTCAATCACCTGGTCGGTGTTGAACAGCATTTGATGGGTCACGCGAACGCCGGTGGTCGCGTCGTCGTTGTTCACCACCACCGAAATAGAACGCTCAGACGACCCCTGGGCGATCGCCACGATATTGATGTTCGCGCGAGCCAATGCGGCAAAGAATTTCGCCGAAATGCCACGCAGAGTACGCATACCATCGCCAACAACAGAGATGATAGCCAGACGCTCAGTTACCGCCAGCGGCTCCAGCAGGCCTTCTTTCAGTTCGAGGTAGAATTCATCCTGCATGGCGCGTTGCGCACGTGCGCAGTCGCCCTGCGGGACGCAGAAGCTGATGCTATATTCGGAAGAGGATTGGGTGATCAGCACTACCGAGATGCCCGCACGCGACATTGCGGCAAAAACGCGTGCCGCCATACCCACCATGCCTTTCATTCCTGGGCCGGAAACGCTAAACATCGCCATGTTATTGAGATTAGAAATACCTTTTACCGGCAAATCGTCGTCATCACTGCTGGCGCCAATCAACGTGCCAGGCGCTTGTGGATTGCCGGTATTTTTAATCAGGCAAGGGATCTGGAACTGGGCAATAGGGGTAATGGTGCGCGGGTGCAGCACTTTGGCGCCGAAGTAAGAAAGCTCCATCGCTTCCTGATAAGACATCGACTTCAGCAGTCGGGCGTCGGGTACCTGACGCGGATCGCAAGTATATACGCCGTCAACATCGGTCCAGATCTCACAACAATCCGCGCGCAAACAGGCGGCCAGTACGGCGGCAGAGTAGTCGGAGCCATTACGCCCCAGCACCACTAACTCACCTTTCTCATTCCCGGCGGTAAATCCGGCCATCAAAATCATGTGGTCCGCAGGAATACGGCTGGCGGCAATGCGGCGCGTAGATTCGGCGATATCAACGGTAGATTCGAGGTAATGGCCGACTGCCAGCAATTTCTCCACCGGATCGATGACCGTCACGTTGTGCCCGCGCGCTTCCAGCAGGCCTGCCATGATGGCGATCGACATTTTTTCGCCACGGCAGATAAGCGCGGCATTGATGCTGTCCGGGCACTGTCCCAACAGGCTGATGCCATGCAGGACGTGTTTAATCTGGGCAAACTCTTGTTCAACAAAGGCTTTGAGCGGGGCCAACGGAAAACCCGGCTGCGCGGCGGCCAAACCCACCAATAGCTCAGAGAAAATACGTTCGGCGTCGCTGATATTGGCTAAAGCATCCTGACCACCGATGGTCTTCTCAATCATCGCCACCAGATGGTTGGTAATTTTTGCGGGGGCAGAGAGCACGGTCGCGACCTGCCCCTGTCTGGCATTGCTTTCCAGAATATCGGCAACCCGCAGAAAGCGCTCTGCATTTGCCACTGATGTACCGCCGAACTTCAACACTCGCATGGTTTACCTCATTGCCTTTGGTCGAAAAAAAAGCCCGCACTGTTTAGGTGCGGGCTTTTTCTTGTGTTTCCTGTACGCGTCAGCCCGCACCGTTACCTGTGGTAATGGTGATGGTTGTGGTAATAGTGATGCTGATGCGTTTCATGATGTTGTGTGCTCTGTAATTATTATCTGTCTGTCTTGTATTCTTTTAGGGTTAAAGTATCTGCTGACCTAAGTCAATAAATTTTTAAATTGATCACATTCCGAAACTTGTTCATGAGCGACTGCTTGCCCTTTTACTTTCAACCAATACAGCATGTCTCGCCCACTTGAAACCAGAGTAAAACACTGCACAACAAACATTGATCAAAACTTTATTTTGTTAGATTTTTTTCTATATCATGTAAAAAACGGTGCAACATTGCCGTGTCTCGCTGCTCTAACAGACCCATTCGCTGTTGCAGCCAGTCCGTCAACTTAATGTCGTCAGAAACGTTCAGCGTGGCTAATAAACGCAAAACACGTTCGCGCAATGCCTGTAGCTGATGCTCATCCGTCATCTCAATGTTTCTGGCCGGTTGTTGTATTAAACCTGCTAATTGATAGCAATACACCATCACCGCCTGCCCCAAATTGAGTGATGGATAGTCAGCCACCATCGGTACCCCGGTGAGGACATCCGCCAGAGCCAATTCTTCGTTGGTCAGCCCCGAATCTTCACGACCAAAAACCAGCGCGGCGTGATCCATCCACGTTGATTTTTCCTGCAACAGGGGAACCAGTTCGACCGGCGTAGCGTAATAATGAAACTTCGCGCGGCTGCGCGCCGTGGTCGCGACGGTAAAATCCACGTCGTGAAGCGCCTCGGCTAACGTTGGAAAAACGTTAATATTATCAATAATATCACCCGAGCCATGCGCAACCCATCGCGTGGCAGGTTCCAGGTGGGCCTCGCTGTCAACGATCCGCAACTGGGTGAATCCCATGGTCTTCATCGCACGGGCTGCCGCACCAATATTTTCCGCTCTGGCGGGGGCAACCAGAATAATTGTTAAACGCATTTCGATACTCTTTTAGCCTATGTGCAGGTAATAATGTGACGTGCATCAACATATTACGCAGCGCGAATTTACATATTTTTAACAGAAATCACTGAAAAAGGATTTCGCATCCGGTAAAAAATGCTAAACTATTTCCAGACTGAACTATTGCCCTTTATGTTAACAAAAGTTGCATATCCTTCTGTTTATCCATGATAATTTAATTTAAAATGGATCGCATTGGTTGGATTCATTACATTTATTAATTAGCGCGTGCAACTAGTTGTAATATTGCAATTTTGTGATGAAAGCAAACATTTGGATACGTTGATTTCATCAAACTGTTAACGTGCTACAATTGAACTTGATATATGTCAACGAAGCGTAGTTTTATTGGGTGTCCGGCATGTCTTAGCCTGTTATGTTGCTGTTAAAATGGTTAGGATGACAGCCGTTTTTGACACTGTCGGGTCCAGAGGGAAACTACCCACGACCAAGCTAATGATGTTGTTGACGTTGATGGAAAGTGCATCAAGAACGCAATTACGTACTTTAGTCATGTTACGCCGATCATGTTAATTTACGGCATGCATCAGGCAGGTCAGGGACTTTTGTACTTCCTGTTTCGATTTAGTTGGCAATTTAGGTAGCAAACATGCAGACCCCGCACATTCTTATCGTTGAAGACGAGTTAGTAACACGCAACACGTTGAAAAGCATTTTCGAAGCAGAAGGCTATGATGTATTCGAAGCGACAGATGGCGCGGAAATGCATCAGATTCTCTCTGAATATGACATCAACCTTGTGATTATGGATATCAATCTGCCTGGGAAAAATGGCCTCCTGTTAGCGCGCGAACTCCGCGAACAAGCTAACGTTGCGCTGATGTTCCTGACGGGCCGTGATAACGAAGTCGATAAAATTCTCGGCCTCGAAATCGGCGCAGACGATTACATCACCAAGCCGTTTAACCCGCGCGAACTGACTATCCGTGCTCGTAACCTGCTGTCGCGTACCATGAACCTGGGTACCGTCAGCGAAGAACGCCGTAGCGTCGAGAGCTACAAGTTCAATGGCTGGGAGCTGGACATCAACAGCCGCTCTCTGATTGGTCCTGATGGCGAGCAGTATAAACTGCCACGCAGCGAATTCCGCGCCATGCTTCACTTCTGTGAGAATCCGGGCAAAATCCAGTCTCGCGCAGAACTGCTGAAAAAAATGACCGGTCGCGAACTGAAGCCGCATGACCGTACCGTTGACGTGACTATCCGCCGCATTCGTAAACATTTCGAATCAACGCCGGATACGCCAGAAATCATCGCCACCATTCACGGGGAAGGCTACCGTTTCTGCGGCGACCTGCAGGATTAATTCGATCCTCACAGGTAAAAAAACGGCGCAATATGCGCCGTTTTTCATTTCACCACAACCCTATTTCCATAAGCGAAACTCGTCACTCTGCGCAGGCTGAGACTCCGGAATTTCTGTCGGCTTTGGTTTTGGCTGTGCCAGCGAGTGCCAGTCAAGATGACGCGTCAGGAACATCACGCCACACAACGCGACCAACAGCACGCCGGTTCCCAGCAGTAAAGAGCTGTCCTGTGAACGGAGCAACACCCACATCACACCATCCAGCCCCAGCAGCGCTACGGTGAACAAAATACTCTTAAGCCAACCCTGTAATATCGCCTGCAGATACACACCGTTCATCAACGCCCCCACCAGACTCGCCGTAATCCACGCGGCGGTAAAACCAATATGTTCTGACAACGCCAGCAGCAACAGATAAAACATCACCAGCGATAATCCCACCAGCAGGTACTGCATCGGGTGCAGTCGAAGGCTGGTCATGCTTTCAAGAACAAAGAAAGACATAAAGGTCAGCACAATCAGCAAAATGGCATATTTTGTCGCCCTGTCCGTCAGTTGGTATTGATCCGCAGGCGTGGCGACAGCGACGCTAAATGCAGGCATTCCCTCCCAGCCAATCTTTTCGCCATCAAAGCGTTCGCCGAGGTTATTGGCAAACCAACTGCTTTGCCACTGTGCATTGAATCCAGACTCACTGATTTCGCGCTTAGCCGGAAGAAAATCCCCAAGAAAGTTGGGATGCGACCAATTGCTGGTTAAGGTCATTTCACTGTTACGGCCAACCGGAACAACGGAGAAATCTCCTGTTCCGCTCAAATTCAGCGACAGCGTCATGCTCAGGTTTTGCTCCGCCCAGCTCGCGTCGGGTAACGGAATGTGGATCCCCTGCGCACGTCCATCCAACCCCGTCCCCGGCTCAACCGCCAGCGACGTTCCATTGACCTGCGGCGCTTGCACCACACCAATCCCGCGCGCATCCCCCACTCCAACCACGATAAATGGTTTGCCGACGCTGACGTTGGGATGGTTTAAATCACGCAAACGTTCAGCGTTAAACTCGGCCTTCACCGAGAGGTCATTGTGCCAGACCTGGCCCTCATAAATACCGATTTTACGCGCTTCAACGTTCTGACTCCCCTCAACCACCAACGACTCCGGCAGCCAGAAATGGATATAGCTTCGCTTACGCTGGATCTCTTTGCCATCCTCCAGCGAGGTATAAAGCTCTGTCACCGGAATGGCTATCAACGGGCCGACCATCTTTTGCGGTCCGCTGGTGCTCTGGCGGATTGCATCTTCAACGTCATTGCGATAATCCGATCGCTCTACGATTATCTGCCTGACCATTGTGAGGGGAATTAACAGCAGCAGCATGGCGCCACCCAGAGTGACGATTTTCCAGAACAGGGGTGATTTCAACATAGCGTTCTCCTTTGCAATATCAGCAAGGTAGAACAGCTATGTGCGGAGAATTTGAAGTTATGTGAAGTGACGGTGAAGCGTAAACGAAGCTTGTGCACCGCCCTCTGGTCGGTTAGATAATGTCACCGCGCCTTCATGCAGTCGTGCAACTTCACTGACAAACGCCAGCCCCAAACCGCTGCTCTTGTGTCCATTCTCGCGGGGCAGCGAGTAGAAGCGCTCAAAAATACGTGGCAACGCAAAGTCAGGGATCCCGCTACCGCTGTCGGTAACCTGCAACGTGACCCGATCCTCGTGCTGATGTGCACTCAGCACAATCGTCCCGTCCAGTGGCGTAAAGTCGATAGCGTTGTCGAGTAAATTCCCCAATGCCTGCTCCAGTAACGCGGGATCGGCTGCGACGCTAAGCGATGAAGGCAAAATGGTCAGCGTGATATTTTTTGCCGCCAGCTGCACGCTACGCGCCTCTTTGAGCTGAGCAAACAGTACATCTACCGCCACTGGCGTCAACGTAATGTCCTGCCGATTCTCCAGTCGCGCCTGACGTAACAAGGTTTCAACCAGCGCCTGCATGCGCGCATTTTGCGTCAGAATATTATCGGTAAAGCGCGCTACCACGTTTGGCGGCGGACCTTCACGCAGTATCTCTGCCGCGCCACGAATGGCCGCCAGCGGGCTTTTCAGCTCATGCGTTAACGCGTAGACATACTGCTCAATGTAGTTCTTGCCTTCGAGCTTCAGACGCATACTTTCCAGCGCCTGCGCCAGTTTGCGTAACTCGCTACTGCCTAAATCAGGCAGTGGGACGGGGCGATTCTCAGTAACGGAGTCGGCATAACGCGCCAGCCGGGCAATGGAGCGGTTTATCCACCATACCATCCCGAAGCCAATCACCAGGGCAATACCCAGCAATACGGCGCTGGCCCACAGCATTCGCCGTTCACTGCGTTTAATCACCGGCGCCATCGCTGCATTTGGTTTGCCGACACTGAGCACACCGATAATACGACTACCGTCTACAATCGGCGCGGCAACGTACATCACCGAGCTTTCCGGGTCGTCCGGATTTTGCGGCGTACTACGAGCGCCATACTGCCCACGTAATGTTAACCACACGTCGTTCCAGCGGGAGTAGTCCTGACCGACGGCCTGATTAGCTGAATCAAACACCACCTTGCCCTGTGCGTCCGTCATGTAGACATGGTATTCATTACGTACTTTGTTAATGCCGCTGATATTGGCGCGGAATGGGCGGTTATGCAGTTGCGAAAAGGCCTGCGCCAGCTTGCCGTTGGCGGGGGTATCAGAGAGTAAGTCATCACGCGCCAGCACAGCCAGCAGCGTGGCGGTATCAATCAATGTGCCCTCAGTCGCTCGACGGACGCCTGGCTTAATTTCCTGCACAAAGATAGACAGAACGAACCAGGCAGCGACGGCAACAATCAGAAAATAGCCGAGCAGCAAACGCATGCCAATGCGCATCAGACGCTCCTCAGGCTGTATCCCATACCACGATGCGTATTGATGGGGGAAAGCTCGGGGTTGATGGCCCGCAGCTTGGCGCGCAGCGTTTTGATGTGGGTATCGACCGTTCTATCAAAGGTATCCTGCGCATCGGCCCAGACTAAATCCATCAGTTGTTGGCGGGAGTAAATACGTCCCGGCGACATCAGGAATGTTTTCAGCAGCAGGAATTCATAGCGCGTCAGGTTCAACGGCATGCCGAACCAAGTAATCTGCGCGGCCAGCTCATTAAGTTCAAAATCCCCACAGCGCGTTGTCAATGAAGGCGTGGAGAATTTTTGCACCCGCCGCAGCAGCGTACGCACACGCGCGCACACTTCACGCGGCGAGAAAGGCTTGGCAACATAGTCATCCGCGCCAATTTCCAGCCCCAACAGGCGATCCACTTCATCGCTGCGTGCGGTCAGAAACAGGATCGGCAACGCCGGGTGGCGTTCAAGTAAACGTCGGCACAGTTCAAAACCGCTTATATCCGGTAGCCCGACATCCAGAATGATGGCATCAGGGCATTGCTGGCGAGACTTCTCCAGCACGGGAAATCCGCGCTCAAACGCCTCTACGCTAAACCCCTCTTGCTGCAGCATGTAGATAAGCGTATCAGCGATTCCCTGCTCATCCTCAACCAACCAGATCAACGGCTGTTGCATTGTGCTTCCTTGTTATTGCCGCCACGGCATGATGGGTACCGCACTAATGGCATTTTTGGGCGATCCATCGACGACTTTATCTGAATAAGCCAGATAGGCCAGCGCATTACGTTTCGCATCGTAAAAACGCACGACCTGTAAAGATTTAAACACCAGCGAGGTACGTTTTTTAAATACCACTTCGCCCTGAGCTTTACCGTTCTTGATTCTGTCGCTCAGTTCTACCGGCCCAACCTGCTGGCAGGAAATGGCGGCATCGGAGGTATCTTCCGCCAGCCCCAGACCACCTTTGATGCCGCCAGTCTTCGCCCGACTCACGTAGCAGGTCACGTTGGTAACATCCGGATCGTCAAACGCTTCGACCACAATTTTATGATCCGGGCCGAACATTTTGAACACCGTATCGACAGATCCAATCTGCTCCGCATGGGCAACCTGCGCCAACATCAGCAGAATTGAGGAAATGACTAAGCTCTTATATTTCATATTGTTACCATTTTTAAAAGTTACTCTGTGCAATTATTCGACATTCTAAGATAAAACGTATACAGATCACAGGATTACAATAATCACGCTTTCGTATGTCCGAAAAAAGCATTTATGAGCAAAAAAAACACTGAATGCTAAAACAGCAAAAAATGCTATTATCCTCATACCTGACGTCAGGTACTCGTTGTTGAAAGGATGAGGATATTTTATGGATCAGGCTGGCATTATTCGCGACCTATTAATCTGGCTGGAAGGTCATCTGGATCAGCCTTTGTCGCTTGACAATGTGGCGGCAAAAGCGGGCTATTCCAAGTGGCACCTGCAGAGAATGTTTAAGGACGTGACGGGCCATGCTATTGGCGCCTATATCCGCGCCCGTCGTTTATCGAAATCTGCAGTGGCGCTGCGCCTGACTGCGCGCCCAATTTTGGATATTGCGCTGCAATATCGCTTCGACTCTCAACAAACCTTTACTCGCGCGTTCAAGAAACAGTTTTCCCAAACGCCTGCGCTGTATCGTCGCTCCCCGGAATGGAGTGCGTTTGGTATTCGCCCGCCAATGCGCCTGGGTGAATTTGCGATGCCTGCGCACGAGTTTGTCACCCTGGAAGATACGCAACTACTCGGCACCACGCAAAGCTATTCCTGCTCGCTGGAACAGATTTCAGATTTCCGTCATGAAATGCGTATTCAGTTCTGGCGCGACTTCCTCAGTCAGGCTCCTGCGATCCCGCCAGTCCTGTACGGGCTTAACGAAACGCGTCCGAGCATTGAAAAAGATGACGAGCAGGAAGTGTTTTACACCACTGCACTGACGCCGGAACAGGCCAATGGCTATGTGCCGTCGGCGCAGCCTATCCTGTTACAGGGTGGCGAGTACGTGATGTTTACCTACGAAGGGCTGGGAACCGGCGTGCAAGAGTTTATCCTGACGGTTTACGGCACATGCATGCCAATGCTGAACCTGACGCGCCGTAAAGGACAGGATATCGAGCGATATTACCCGGCAGAAGATGCCAAAGCGGGAGATCGCCCGATCAACCTGCGCTGCGAATTCCTGATTCCGATTCGCCGCTAGCGCTGTAGTTCATCCAACGCAGGGGCGTCCAGATGTGAGATGTCCCCTGCCGTTTCAACGACCCATCCCGGCGCCAGCCATAAGCTTTCCTGGTAATCAACGCGAGAAATAGAACAGTTGCGCAGACGCAAGCGACGTTCAGCCCATGCCGGTAATCCAAGAATTGTACTCACCAGGCAACCCAGCGCGATACCGTGACTGACCAGCAGCGGACGACTTCCCGGCGGCAATTCCAGACAGGATGCCAGCGCTGCGTTGACGCGATCGCTCAATTCCTGCATCGATTCCCCTTCAGGGATACGCCCATCCACCGTACCGTTCACCAACTGGCGACGCCAGCCCTCTTCCTCCGGCGTCAGCGTATCGATGTGACGTTTTTCCAGCACACCCATATTTAGCTCGCGCAGACGGGAGTCATAGGTGATATCACAGCCACAGGCCTGGGCGATGATTTCTGCAGTGCGTCGTGTACGACCAAGATCGCTACTGATGACATGCGTAATACCAAACGAGCGAGCGCGTTCACCCACCTGCATGGCTTGCTGTTCACCTTTAGCGGTTAGTGGGCTGTCTGACTGGCCTTGAATACGTCGCTCGGCGTTCCACTGCGTTTCGCCATGGCGAACAAGGTATACCTGTAACATGCTTTTTTTCCGTTATATACTCGTCATACTTTGAGTAGACTCTGCGATGAATTTTCAAACTGAGCTTAATTATGCACAAGGTTATCTCTGCGACCACCAATCCTGCCAAAATTCAGGCAATTCTGCGGGCATTTGAAGAGATTTTCGGGGAAGGATCCTGCCATATAGAACCCGTCGCCGTCGAGAGTGGCGTGCCGGAACAACCTTTCGGAAACCAGGAAACGCGCACTGGCGCACGAAATCGCGTTGATAACGCTCGCCGCCAGCACCCGCAGGCTGATTTCTGGGTCGCCATTGAAGCAGGAATTGACGACGATGCCACCTTCAGTTGGGTGGTGATTGATAACGGCCACCGGCGCGGTGAAGCCCGTTCAGCCACGCTGCCATTGCCTACTGTCATTCTCGACAGAGTCCGCAAAGGTGAAGCACTCGGCCCGGTGATGTCGGACTATACAGGTATTGATGAGATTGGCCGTAAAGAGGGCGCAATCGGCGTCTTTACCGCGGGTAAGCTGACGCGCTCGAGCGTCTACCATCAGGCGGTGATTCTGGCGCTCAGCCCGTTTCATAACGCGGTGTATTTATAGCATTGTGCCGGATGTTCAATCGTAGGCCGGATAAGGCAAAGCCACATCCGGCGGATCAATTTTTCCCGAGCAACACCTGTTCCAGCCACTGACGCAGATCCACCGGCGCGGATTTGAGGCTGTTCGATCCTCGCGTAATAGTAGCAATCCCCGCCCCGAGCTCGTTTTTAAGCTCACGCTGGCTCATCTCACCGCGCAGCAGCTCTTCAATGATACGCACACGCGTGCCCAACGCTTCACGCTCATCCGGCGTTAACATCAAATTGAGCAGTGGCAGGTGTAAATCTTGTTCGTAGGCGTGTTTAAGCAGATCGACAAAACGTAACCACTCCTGGTGACGTTGTTCTGCCATCTCTGCTGAATAGGGTGATTGCTGAGTCATAAGATATCGCCATCGTTGCGGGGGAAGCGTGCTTGCCTCCCCCTTTTGTACTCTTTAACGAGTACGATAGCATAACACAATCGACACGATCAGTAACGACGTTGCCATTCTGCGTCGCTCATCAACTCCGGTTTATCACCGAGGAAATAGCGATAGTACGCATCGTAAGCCAGCACGTTCTTCACATAACCACGCGTCTCTGAGAATGGAATGCTCTCGACAAACGCGACGGCATCAATGCGGCCAGCGCTATTGCCAAGCCAGGTGCGAACGCGTCCCGGACCGGCGTTATAGGCTGCTGACGCAAAGATGCGGTTATTGCCAAATTGCTGATACACGTACTGCAAATAGCTGGTTCCGATGTTGATGTTGGTATCAGGATCCAATAGCTGGCTCGGACTGCTGTAACCTGGAATCGAGAACATTTTCACCGTATGCGTCGCCGTACCCGGCATAATCTGCATCAGCCCGCTTGCGCCAACCGGTGATTTCACTTTCGGGTTCCAGGCGCTTTCCTGACGCGCTATCGCCATCGCATAGCTTGGCTGAATATCCTTGCCGCTGGTGTAACGGGTAAAAAGATCTTTATAGGCCAATGGGAAGCGCTCTTCCAAATGATCCCACAGCTTTCCGGCGATCGTCGCCTGAACGCTTAGATCCCACCAGTGATTGTTGAACGCGTAACGCGCCAACTGAGCCTGCTCGGACTTGGTACGGCTGGTGACCAGATTCGCCCATTCACTGCGCGCAGTATTATCCATGTTCCAGTACATTAGCTCGCGGACGCGTGCCATTTCCGGGCCCTGAGTCAGCGCAGAATCAACGTTCGCTGGTGCTTTATCCACTTTCAGCTCGTACTCTTCGCCCAGGCGCTGTGCCGCCACCATCGGATAGAAACCGCGCTGCTGCATGAGTTGGTGCAGGATCTCTTTGGCTTCCGCATCGCGTCCGCGCTCCAGCAGCAGATCCGCTTGCCAGTAGCGCCACTCATCTTTTTCTTTGGCTTCCATTGGCAGACGCGCCAGCCAGGTATTCAGGCCACGACGATCGCCGGTTCCCAGCGCCATGCGCACCCGGCGCTCCACAAGCGAGGTGGAGTTGGAGCGCATAATCGCATCATCACGCCATTTGGCCTGCTCGTCGGTAACGTCATTGCCCATCAGACGCCAGGCGACAATGTCGCGCAGCTCCTGGGTTTGCTCGTCATTAAGCTGTTGCGCCTGCACCAGGGAAGGGATCATCAGGCGGGCATTCTCCACATCCTGACGCGCCACGCTGGCAAAGGCGACCGCCGCCATCTGTCGGGTGAAATCCGTTGCGCCGGTGGTGCGAGCAAAGGTCATTACCGAATTCGGATCGTTGGCCAGCGCGATGATCGCTGAAGCAATGGTTTGGTATTGCGCGGGCATCTGTCCGGCCAACGCCGTGACCAGTCCGGTATTCCCGGCTTTCATCGCCAGACGAATACGTTCCAGATACGCCAGCGGATCCTGAGTGCCAGAGGCACGCCATACGCCGAATAATTTGTCACAGGCGTTCGGCTGACTTTTTCCGCTCAGCCACAGTTCTTTCGCCCCCTGCCAGGCTTCTTCAGTTTGCCCGGTACTCCATTTCGCGAAGTAATAGTTACATTGCGCTTCGGTGGTGCCCGGTTTTTCCGGACTGAACGCCAGCAGCCCACGCCAGTCTTCGCGGCGCGCCAGTTCATTCACGAAACGAGATTGCAGAGTACGCGCCGGGGGCAGCGTCGGGTTGGCGCGCACAAAATTGGTGACGGTAATGGTGGGCTGATTCATCAGATCGTCAGTGATCTGGCGATATTCCAGATAAGGATACAGAGGATAGTTCTTCAGGCCAGGCATCATCTGCTCTACGACATCCATCTGTCGGTTATCCCAGACCTGCTTAATTTGCGCATAGCGATTGCGCTGCTCATCCAGGGAATCCGCTCGCGCTACTTGACTGACCGTCAGCAGACATACGCTGGCAGCCAGCAGGCGCCAGGTAAATTGTTTGGCTTTGTCCACAAGCTCTTCCTCTTCTCATGTTACGTCTGTGCAGCATCATGCCGCTTAATTCATTCATGCTAACCAGACATTGCAGAATGCGCCACGTCACGGACACTTTTTTACTTTTGTTGCGAGTGGGATCTGCTGGCTGGGATTGGACAATGAAAAAGGCTACACTTCGCCTTTGATAACTATTTACCAATAATTAGCCCTAAATAATTCAAGTTGCAGCAAGGCGGCGAGGAAGTGAATCCCCTGAGCGTACAAAAGTACGTGACTGGGGTGAACGACACAGCCAACGCATCTGCGGCTTGAAGTATGACGGGATAAACATAGAGGCGAGTCCAACGTGGCCCAATTCGTTTATACCATGCATCGTGTCGGCAAGGTCGTTCCGCCGAAACGTCATATTCTTAAAAACATCTCACTGAGCTTCTTCCCTGGCGCCAAAATCGGTGTTCTCGGTCTGAACGGCGCGGGTAAATCTACCCTGCTGCGCATCATGGCTGGCATTGATACCGAAATTGAAGGTGAAGCTCGCCCGCAGCCAGGCATTAAAATCGGTTACCTGCCGCAGGAACCAAAACTGAACCCGGAACATACCGTTCGTGAATCCGTGGAAGAAGCGGTTGCCGAAGTGGTTAACGCGCTGAAAGGTCTGGATGAAGTGTACGCCAAGTACGCCGAACCGGACGCTGACTTCGATAAGCTGGCCGCGCAACAGGGCAAGTTTGAAGAGATCATTCAGGCGCACGACGGTCATAACCTGAACGTGCAGCTTGAGCGTGCCGCTGACGCTCTGCGTCTGCCGGACTGGGATGCCAAAATTGAAAATCTTTCCGGTGGTGAACGCCGCCGCGTCGCGCTGTGCCGCCTGCTGCTGGAAAAACCAGACATGCTGCTGCTCGACGAACCGACTAACCACCTGGACGCCGAATCCGTCGCGTGGCTGGAACGCTTCCTGCACGACTTCGAAGGTACCGTAGTGGCAATTACCCACGACCGTTACTTCCTCGACAACGTTGCCGGCTGGATCCTGGAGCTGGACCGTGGTGAAGGTATTCCATGGGAAGGTAACTACTCTTCCTGGCTGGAGCAGAAAGATCAGCGTCTGGCCCAGGAAGCCTCTCAGGAAGCGGCTCGCCGTAAATCCATTGAGAAAGAGCTGGAGTGGGTTCGTCAGGGCGCGAAAGGCCGTCAGTCTAAGGGCAAAGCCCGTCTGGCACGCTTTGAAGAGCTGAATAACACCGAATACCAGAAACGTAACGAAACCAACGAACTGTTTATCCCACCTGGACCACGTCTGGGCGATAAAGTCGTTGAAGTCACTAATCTGCGTAAATCTTACGGCGATCGCGTGCTGATCGACGACCTGAGCTTCTCGGTACCGAAAGGCGCTATCGTCGGCATCATCGGTCCGAACGGTGCGGGTAAATCAACCCTGTTCCGTATGATGTCCGGCCAGGAACAGCCTGACAGCGGCACCATCACGCTGGGTGAAACCGTCAAACTGGCCTCCGTTGACCAGTTCCGTGACGCAATGGATAACAGCAAAACCGTGTGGGAAGAAGTGTCCGGCGGGCTGGATATCATGAAGATCGGCAACACCGAAATGCCAAGCCGTGCCTATGTGGGCCGCTTTAACTTCAAAGGTGTGGATCAGGGTAAACGCGTCGGCGAGCTGTCCGGCGGTGAGCGTGGTCGTCTGCACCTGGCGAAGCTGCTGCAGGTTGGCGGCAACATGCTGCTGCTCGATGAACCAACCAACGACCTGGATATCGAAACCCTGCGCGCGCTGGAAAACGCCCTGCTGGAGTTCCCGGGTTGCGCGATGGTTATCTCGCACGACCGTTGGTTCCTTGACCGTATCGCGACCCACATCCTGGATTATCAGGATGAGGGTAAGGTTGAGTTCTTCGAAGGTAACTTTACCGAATACGAAGAGTACAAGAAACGCACGTTGGGCGCCGATGCGCTGGAGCCGAAGCGTATTAAGTACAAGCGTATTTCTAAGTAATTAGCGTTAAGTGCCGGATGGCGGCCTCATGCCACATCCGGCCTACGAGGTTAGTGCGACTTGTAGGCCGGATAAGCGCAGCGCATCCGGCATTAAAACCTACCTCTGCTCGCCCATCAACTCTTTCACCAGCTCCACGCAGCGCAGGAAGCGGCCGTCGTAGTCAGGCTCCTGAACGTGCACAAAATTGATATTGTTTTCCTGCAACATCTCGACCAGCAGCGTCTGAAACGCTTTTCTGTCAACCGAACTTCCAAGGCTGCGCAAGCCATCCGCTACCCACGGGGTGTTGTTTTCCAGCAGGATAACCAGGTCGAAGCGATACTCGTCAATCAGCGCTTGCACAAACGGGTGTTCACGCCCTTCATACTTTTTGCAGAAAGCCTGAGTGGTCACGAAATCGGTGTCGATGAACGCCACTTTATTGGCGTACTTAACAGCAAAATCAATGTATTGCGCTTGTCCCAGTGCGATTTTATCGTAATCAGAATACTGTAACGCCATCTCATCGCCGCCCAAATGGGAGAAGACGTAATCACGCCCATATTCCCACGCACTGGTGGTGTTAAAGATGTTGGCGAGCTTGTTCACCAGCGTCGATTTACCGCTCGACTCCCCGCCGAGGATCGCCACGGTGCGCACGAAAAACGGCTTCACTTCGGTCGGAATATACTCCCAGTAGCGAAACGGGTTTTCACGGATTTGCCCGCCGCTGATGCTCATAAACGTCCGCTTGGGATCCACCAGCACGGTTTCGATCCCCAGATGTTCGAGATACTGCGGGGCATCTGATTCTTCAGAGGTGTAAATCCAGTTTGGCTGGATCCCTTTCTCCTGCATAAACGTTTTGATCCCGTTGCTCCACACGTCCCAACCGTGTGGATACGGCTCCATGCCCTCTTCGTTGAAGGCATGAATACGGATATTTTTCTGATACTTAAAGGTTTGCAGCAGCCAGCGTAGACGATCGGGCACCGTAGGCTGTTGCGACATGGCACTGTCTTCAAACAGACTGCGATCGCGCGTGTCGTCATAGCCCATGATGATATGCAGTTCATCAACCTGACTACAGGCGCGCTGGATAAGGTAGATATGGCCGGTATGCAGCGGATAAAACTTACCAAATACCACACCGATATTTTTCTGCTGGCGCGGAAACTCCAGTCCGAGAAAACGGTGCAACGCCTCCAGCTTTTGCGCGCTGGGGCTTTTAATTTTGGCATTCAGAAGCTGGCTTAGATATCCCTTGGTCATGCCACTGGCATCTGCCACCTGTTGCAGGGTACAACCCTTTTTCTTAATGGCGGTTTTCAGATAATCAAATGACACAAGAGCCTCCTGCTGGAAAAATCGCGTAACACTGCCTGATGGCGCATCGCTTATCAGGCCTACAAATTCAGTACGTACGGGTATTTGATTATAGGTCGTCAAACACGCTTAACGCATCCGCAAGCTTCTTAACGCCAAAGACCTGCATCCCTTCCGGTACTTTTTTCGGTACGTTAGCGGCAGGAACAATCGCCCGGCGAAAACCGTGTTTCGCCGCTTCCGAAATACGCTCCTGCCCGCTGGGTACCGGACGGATTTCGCCTGCCAACCCCACTTCGCCAAAGACCACTAAGTCCTGTGGCAGTGGCCTGTCGCGCAAGCTGGAGACCATTGCCAGCAGCAACGCCAGGTCGGCGCTGGTTTCGGTGACTTTTACGCCGCCGACTACGTTAACGAACACGTCCTGATCCGCCATCTGCAAGCCACCGTGACGATGCAGCACCGCCAGTAGAATCGCCAGACGGTTCTGTTCCAGACCGACCGCCACGCGACGCGGGTTCGCCATCATTGAGTGATCGACCAGCGCCTGAATCTCGACCAGCAGCGGGCGCGTGCCTTCCCAGACTACCATCACCGAACTACCGGAAGTGACTTCATCGCCACGGCTTAAGAAAATAGCAGAAGGGTTGCTAACTTCGCGCAGACCCTGTTCCGTCATGGCAAAGACGCCCAGCTCATTCACCGCGCCAAAGCGGTTTTTATGGCTACGCAGTGTACGGAAGCGGGAATCGGCGTCGCCGTCGAGCAACACCGAGCAGTCAATACAGTGCTCCAGTACCTTCGGCCCAGCCAGCGAGCCATCTTTGGTGACGTGGCCGACCATCACAATCGCCACGCCGCGCGTTTTAGCAAAGCGCGTCAGGTAAGCAGCGGTTTCACGCACCTGCGCCACGCTGCCCGGCGAAGACTGAATATCCGCCATGTGCATCACCTGAATGGAGTCGATCACCATCAGCTTCGGCTGTTCTTCTTCAGCAATCAGGCAAATTTGTTCGATACTGGTTTCCGACAGCATGTTCAGGTTCGCCGTCGGCAGGCCAAGCCGATGCGCGCGCATCGCCACCTGTTGCAGCGACTCTTCGCCGGTGACGTACAGGGTTTTCATCTGCTCGGCGAGCCTGCACAGCGTTTGCAACAGCAGCGTTGATTTGCCCGCGCCAGGGTTACCGCCAATCAGTATGGCGCTGCCGGGCACCACACCACCGCCGAGCACGCGATCAAACTCTTTAAATCCGGTAGAAAAACGCGGCAGTTCCTCAAGGCTGATGTCAGAGAGCTTCTGCACTTTTGCAACGCCCGCATTTCCGGCGTAGCCGCTGAGTCGCTCGTTGCGCGCCACCGTTGGCGATGCGGCAAGGCGCACCTCGGTAATGGTATTCCAGGCCTGACAGGCGCTGCATTGCCCCTGCCAGCGCGGGTAATCGGCCCCGCATTCATTACAAACAAAGGCGCGTTTAGGAGCTTTTGCCACGTTTTACCTCATTATTTCTGATTCATACTGCCAGAGAGAATGCAGAACACGCCCATCAGGTCAGCGTGACGGATAGTAATCTCCGTCTTTTCATTCACTTTGGGTTTCGCATGATACGCAATGCCCAGCCCGGCCGTTTTGATCATCGGCAGATCGTTGGCACCGTCGCCGATCGCCACCGTCTGCGCCATCGGGATCTCATATTCTTGCGCCAGGCGGGTCAGAGTACTGGCTTTGTACTGCGCATCGACGATATCGCCGATCACGTTGCCAGTAAATTTACCGTCCATGATCTCCAGCTCATTCGCCACAGCTGCCGTCAGGCGCAGCTTATTACGCAGATAATCGGCAAAGAAAGTAAACCCGCCGGAAGCGATAGCCACTTTCCAGCCAAGCGTTTCCAGTTTTAACACCAACTGAGTCAGGCCTGGCATTAGCGGCAATGTTTCGCGCACCTGGTGCAGAATATTGGCATCAGCGCCCTTCAGCGTCGCCACGCGGCTGCGCAGGCTGGCGGTAAAGTCCAGCTCGCCGCGCATTGCGCGTTCGGTGACTTCGGCAACCATCTCGCCGGTTCCGGCCAGTTTAGCAATTTCATCAATGCATTCGATCTGGATAGCCGTTGAATCCATGTCCATCACCAGCAAACCCGGCGTGCGCAGATGCGGAATTTTACCCAGCGGCGCAACATCCAGTTTGGCGTCATGCGCCAGTTTTGCCGCACGCGGCGTTAACGAGCCCGCCAGACGAATTACCTGATAATCCTCAACGCACCACGCCGCCACGATCACCATCGCTGCGCCCAGTTTACTCTGGTATTGCGTTAACCGTTGTTTATCCAGCCCACGACCGTACAGCAGCCAGCCACTGCGGCCCGCGTGGTAATCCAGCGGCATCACTTCATCACCGCTTAAAGAGAGGGGCAGACCTGGCCACAGAGAGACATCTTCAGGTAGATCGCACCAGGTAATGTTAGGCATTAAAGCTCCTGTAAAATCGTTCGGGTCGGAATCATCAGGGGAAAATAACGCATGAGGCTACCCTGTAACCAGCGCTTCTGGCAACATTAAGTCTCAAATTTTCAGCAGGTGGAATATGGCTCGCACAAAACTGAAATTCCGACTTCATCGTGCAGTGATTGTATTGTCCTGCCTTGCGCTGCTCGTCGCGCTGATGCAGGGGGCTTCCTGGTTTAGTCAAAGCCACCAGCAGCAGCGTAATCCGCAGCTCGAAGAGCTGGCCCGCACGCTAGCCCGTCAGGTCGCGCTGAACGTCGCCCCGCTGATGCGTACCGAAACGCCGGATGAAAAGCGTATTAAGGTGGTGCTCACGCAGTTGACGGAGAGTAGCCGTATTCTGGACGCAGGCGTGTACGACGAACAGGGAGACCTGATTACGCGCACCGGTGAGAGCGTCAATGTTCGTGACCGTCTGGCGCTCGACGGCAAAAAAGCCGGGGGCTATTTTAACCAGCAGATTGTCGAACCCATTCAGGGAAAAAATGGTCCGCTGGGCTATCTGCGCCTGACGCTGGATACCCACACTCTTGCTACTGAAGCCAAGCAGGTGGATAACACCACCAACATCTTACGCCTGATGCTGCTACTGTCACTAGCAATCGGTGTAGTGCTGACCCGCACCTTATTGCAAGGTAAGCGTACCCGCTGGCAGCAATCTCCTTTCCTTCTCACTGCCAACAAACCGGTGCAGGAAGAAGACAACGAGAAGATAGAATAAAAGCTGTAAAAACTGTAAAACAGAAGGGAAATCAACCATGACAACACTACGCCTGCTTATCTCAGACTCTTACGATCCGTGGTTTAACCTCGCGGTCGAAGAGTGCATTTTTCGCCAGATGCCCGCCACGCAGCGCGTTCTGTTCTTGTGGCGTAACGCCGATACGGTGGTAATTGGCCGGGCGCAAAATCCATGGAAAGAGTGTAATACACGCCGCATGGAAGAAGACAACGTGCGGCTCGCCAGGCGCAGCAGCGGTGGCGGCGCGGTGTTCCATGACTTAGGCAATACCTGCTTTACCTTTATGGCTGGTAAACCGGAATACGACAAAACCATCTCCACCGCGATCGTCCTCAATGCGCTGAATTCGCTGGGCGTAGAAGCTGATGCCTCCGGGCGTAACGATTTGGTGGTGAAAACGCCGGACGGCGATCGCAAAGTTTCCGGCTCTGCTTATCGGGAAACGAAAGATCGCGGATTCCACCACGGCACGCTGCTGTTGAATGCCGATCTCAGCCGCCTGGCAAACTATCTCAATCCCGATAAAAAGAAACTTGCCGCCAAAGGCATCACTTCGGTTCGCTCGCGCGTAGCGAATTTGACCGAGCTGTTACCGGGCATCACTCATCAACAGGTCTGTCAGGCCATCACGGAAGCCTTTTTCGCCCACTACGGCGAACGCGTAGAAGCCGAGATCATCTCCCCAAACAAAGCGCCGGATCTGCCGAACTTCGCCGAAACATTTGCCCGCCAGAGCAGTTGGGAGTGGAATTTTGGCCAGGCGCCTGCTTTTTCACATTTACTGGACGAACGTTTCACCTGGGGCGGCGTAGAGCTTCATTTTGACGTCGAAAAAGGCGTGATTACCCGCACCCAAGTCTACACCGATAGCCTCAATCCTGCGCCGCTGGAAGTACTGGCAGAACGACTACAGGGCTGCCAGTATCGCGCCGATATTTTACAGCAGACTTGTGAAGCGCTGCTTGCGGAGTATCCAGATCAGGAAAGCGAGTTGCGTGAGCTGGCTGCTTGGGTAGCAAAGGCCGTGCGCTAAGCGATTAGTGGCGAATTGCCGGATGGCGGCTGCGCCTTATCCGGCCTACAAGACCGCTCCCGTAGGCCTGATAAGCGAAGCGCCATCAGGCATTAATAGCGGCATTCCCGTAGGCCCGGCCAGCGCAGCGCCTCCGGGCCACAACAAAACTTACTCTTTATCGCCCAGCAGAACGGATTCCAGTGCGATTTTGATCATGTCGTTGAAGGTCGTCTGACGCTCAGCGGCAGTGGTCTGCTCGTGGGTACGGATATGGTCGGATACGGTGCAGATGGTCAGCGCTTTCGCACCGAATTCCGCCGCCACGCCGTAGATACCCGCCGCTTCCATTTCCACGCCCAGCACGCCGTATTTTTCCATCACGTCGAACATTTCACCGTCCGGAGAGTAGAACAGGTCAGCGGAGAACAGGTTGCCAACGCGAGCGTCTACACCCAGCGCTTTTGCCGCATCAACTGCGTTACGCACCATGTCGAAGTCAGCGATAGCTGCAAAGTCATGATCTTTAAAACGGATACGGTTAACTTTGGAGTCGGTGCAAGCACCCATACCGATAACCACGTCACGCAGTTTAACGTCCATACGCACAGCGCCGCAGGAGCCTACGCGAATGATTTTCTTCACGCCGAAGTCGGTGATCAGCTCTTTGGTGTAGATGGAGCAGGACGGGATACCCATACCGTGGCCCATTACGGAGATCTTACGGCCTTTGTAAGTACCGGTGAAGCCTAACATGCCGCGAACGTTGTTCACTTCACGAACATCTTCGAGGAAAGTTTCAGCAATATGCTTTGCACGCAGCGGGTCGCCCGGCATCAATACGACGTCAGCGAAATCACCCATTTCTGCATTAATATGTGGAGTTGCCATCTTCAGTTCCTTTTATATTGTTGTTTTTGCCGGGTGGCGGCTGCGCCTTACCCGGCCTACAAAACCGTAGGCCCGGTAAGCGAAGCGCCACCGGGCAATTGCATCAGAGCATATTTTTACCGTAGTCCATCGGCGACGTACCAAAGTAGCTCGCCAGCGTCTGACCGATATCCGCGAAGGTTTCACGGTGACCTAAAGAACCTGGTTTCACTTTCGGGCCGTAAACCAGTACCGGAATGTGCTCACGGGTATGGTCAGTGCCGGTCCAGCTTGGGTCGCAGCCGTGGTCAGCGGTCAGGATCAGAATGTCATCTTCACCCACCAGCTCCATCAACTCAGGCAAACGGCGGTCGAACAGTTCCAGGCCCGCAGCATAACCGGCGATATCGCGACGATGTCCCCAGGAAGAGTCGAAATCAACGAAGTTGGTGAAGACGATGGTCTTATCACCGGCTTCTTTCATCTCTTTGATGGTGGCGTCGAACAACGCGTCCAGACCGGTGGCTTTCACTTTTTTGGTGATGCCGCAGTTAGCGTAGATATCCGCGATTTTACCGACGGAAACCACGTGACCGTCTTTCTCGTCGACCAGTTTCTGCAACACGGTCGGTGCTGGCGGCTCAACGGCCAGGTCGTGACGGTTACCGGTACGCTGGAAGTTACCGGCTTTATCGCCGATAAACGGACGGGCGATAACACGACCGATGTTGTAACCACCTTCGGTCAGCTCTTCACGGGCGATTTCGCACAGCTCATAGAGCTTATCCAGGCCAAAAGTCTCTTCGTGGCAGGCAATCTGGAACACGGAGTCAGCGGAGGTATAGAAAATCGGCTTGCCGGTTTTCATATGCTCTTCACCCAGTTGATCCAGGATCACGGTACCGGAAGAGTGGCAGTTGCCGAGGTAGCCCGGCAGGTTGGCACGTTTTACCAGTTTATCCAGCAGTTCTTGCGGGAAGCTGTTTTCGTGATCGGAGAAATATCCCCAGTCAAACAGAACCGGAACACCCGCGATTTCCCAGTGGCCAGACGGCGTGTCTTTCCCGGAAGAAAGTTCATGCGCCCATGCGTAGGCACCAATCACTTCCGCGTTGCCGTCCATGCCAGCAGCAATTTTACCAGTAGAACCTTCGTGAGCTTTCACCAGGCCCAGACGGGTCAGGTTAGGCAGATTCAGTGGACCTTTGCGACCATTGTCAGCTTCACCTTTCGCACAGGCTTCTGCAATGTGTCCCATAGTGTCTGAACCTACGTCGCCAAAGCGATCCGCATCTTCAGTCGCACCAATACCAAAGGAGTCCAGCACCATAATAAATGCACGTTTCATCTTGTTCTCCATACATCTGCGCCGCAAAAAAGCGATCAGATCAGTATACAGTTATTCGGTAATACGACGATAGACTGTCGGTGTAATTTCTGGCGCTTTATCGTCAAGGCTAATTGCCGCTTTGACCGCTTTCGCCGCTTCCTGCCAGCTGGCTTCGTCTTTGGCGTGGATCACCGCCAGTGGGCGCTGTCCGTCTACGCTGTCGCCCAGACGCGCCATATCGCTAAAGCCAACGCTGTAATCAATGGTGTCCGATGCCTGACGACGACCGCCACCCATGGAAACAACCGCCATTCCCAGCGCACGGGTATCCATCGCGCTGACAAAGCCTTCGGTATCAGCATATACCGCTTTGCTGAGCATTGCCGTCGGCAGGTACTTCGCATAATTTTCGACGAAATCGGTCGGGCCTTTTTGCGCCGCCACCATGCGACCAAAAATCTCTGCTGCTTTGCCGTTATCCAGCACCGTCTGCAATTTCGCACGGGCTTCGGCGTCATCTTTCGCCAGGTTGCCGGAGATCAGCATTTCCACGCACAGCGCCATGGTGACGTCTAACAGACGTGGATTGCGGTATTCACCGGTCAGGAACTGCACCGCTTCGCGGACTTCGACCGCGTTACCTGCGCTGGAGGCCAACACCTGGTTCATATCAGTTAACAGCGCGGTGGTACGTACACCCGCACCGTTTGCCACGCCGACAATCGCTTCAGCAAGGGCTTCAGAAAGCTCGTAGGTCGGCATAAAAGCACCGCTGCCCACTTTCACATCCATCACCAGCGCATCCAGCCCTTCCGCCAGTTTTTTCGCCAGAATGGAACCGGTAATCAGCGGGATGGAATCCACCGTCGCGGTAATATCGCGGGTGGCATAAAAACGTTTATCCGCCGGTGCGAGCGAGCTGGTTTGCCCAATAATCGCCACACCCACGTCTTTAATAATTTCACGGAAACGCGCGTCGTCCGGGAAGATGTCAAATCCAGGAATCGCTTCCAGTTTATCGAGCGTACCGCCGGTATGCCCCAGGCCACGCCCGGAGATCATCGGAATATAGCCGCCGCACGCAGCAACCATCGGGCCTAACATCAGTGACGTTACGTCACCTACGCCGCCGGTAGAGTGTTTATCCACAATCGGGCCGTTCAACTGCAGGCTTTTCCAGTCCAGCACGGTTCCTGAATCACGCATTGCCATGGTCAGCGAAACACGCTCAGGCATTGTCATATCGTGGAAAAAAATGGTCATCGCCAGGGCGGCGATTTGCCCTTCAGAAATGGTATTGTCGCGAATGCCATTGATAAAGAAACGAATTTCTTCATCGCTCAGCGTATGACCATCACGTTTTTTACGAATAATTTCTTGTGCGAGAAACACGGTAACCCCCGGGGGAAAGAGTAGAAGGCCGTTGTAAGCCGGGTAAGCAACGCGCCACCCGGCAGTCGTCTTAATGCCGGATGGCGGCTGCGCCTTATCCGGCCTACGGGCTTAGTAGCTGCTTGCGCTCTTGCCGTCGCCGTGACCCAGCGCTTTCAGCAAGCTAGCCAGCAGGCTGGATGCGCCAAAACGGTAGTGACGAGAATCAGCCCAGTCAGCGCCAAACAGTTCATCGGCAATCGCCAGGAACTGCTGTGCATCTTCTGCAGTACGCACGCCGCCAGCCGGTTTGAAACCTACAGTTTTAGAAACACCCATGTCGCGGATCACTTCCATCATGATGCGTGCGCTTTCCGGCGTCGCATTGACCGGCACTTTACCGGTAGACGTTTTGATGAAATCAGCACCGGCTTTGATGGAGATTTCAGACGCTTTGCGAATCAGTGCTTCTTCTTTCAGCTCACCGGTTTCGATGATCACTTTCAGCAGCACGTTTGCCGCCGCACACGCGTCTTTGCAAGCTTTAACCAGATCAAAACCAATCTGCTCGTTACCGGCGATCAGCGCACGGTACGGGAACACCACGTCAACTTCATCGGCACCGTAGGCGATCGCCGCGCGGGTTTCCGCCAGCGCAATCTCGATGTCGTCGTTGCCGTGCGGGAAGTTGGTGACGGTTGCAATGCGGATGTCCGGCGTACCCTGCTCTTTCAGAGTCTTACGCGCAATAGGGATGAAACGCGGATAGATACAGATTGCGGCAGTGTTGCCAACCGGGGTCTTCGCCTGATGACACAGCGCGATCACTTTTTCATTAGTGTCGTCGTCATTCAGGGTGGTCAGGTCCATCAGTTTCAGTGCACGCAGGCTGCTTGCTGTTAAATCGGTCATAACATTCTCCAACGGCATCGCCGTATAAAATTTCACCTTGCGAGTTTGTTAGTATTCTAACATCCGCTCGCTATTACACTTCGATATACATCACAGTTAATGAAAACCACATACAGATTTGCATTACTCTAATGAGATCTACTTCAAATAAATTACCTTTTCTAAAGGGATGCCGTGGCATCAGGCGCATCCGGATCAAAGGTTGTGGCGGCGTTGCTTTCTACAATGGCGTTACACCTTCGGGACAAAAAGGAATCAACGATGCCCACTTCAAGCGAACTCGCGCTGCAACAGCGTTGCCAACAAATCGTGACCAGCCCGGTGCTCAGCCCTGAGCAGAAACGCCACTTTCTGGCGCTGGAAGCTGAAAACGCGCTGCCTTATCCGCAACTACCTGCACAGGCACGTCAGGCGCTGGATGATAGGGTAATCTGCGATATGTACGAAGGTCATGCCCCGTTCAAACCGCGCTACGTTTTACCCGATTACGCGCGTTTTCTGGCCAATGGTTCATCGTGGCTGGAGCTGGAAGGCGCCAGCGATCTTGATGATGCGTTATCCTTACTCACCATCCTGTACCACCACGTTCCGTCAGTGACGTCGATGCCGGTTTATCTCGGCCAGCTCGATGCGCTGCTGCAACCGTATGTTAGAATTCTAACACAAGAAGAGATCGATATTCGAATAAAACGTTTCTGGCGTTATCTCGACAGAACCCTGCCAGACGCGTTTATGCATGCCAATATCGGCCCCGCCGATACTCCAGTTACCCGTGCAATTTTACGCGCAGATGCAGAATTAAAGCAGGTTTCGCCTAATCTGACATTCATTTATGACCCGCAAATCACACCTGACGATCTGCTGCTCAGCGTGGCGAAAAATATCTGCGAGTGCAGTAAGCCGCATATTTCCAATGGCCCTGAAAATGATAAAATTTTCACAAAAAGTCAGTATGGCGTCGTCAGCTGTTACAACTCTTTGCCGCTCGCCGGGGGTGGTAGCACGCTGGTCAGGCTTAATCTGAAAGCCATCGCAGAGCGCAGCGCCTCTGTCGATGACTTCTTTACGCGCACCCTACCGCACTATTGCCAACAGCAAATCGCCATCATTGATTCACGATGTGAATTCCTCTATGAAAAATCACATTTCTTTGAGAATAGCTTCCTCGTGCAGGAAGGGTTGATTGATCCCGAACGTTTTGTGCCTATGTTCGGCATGTATGGCCTGGCGGAGGCGGTGAATCTACTGTGCGATAAGGCGGGGCAAAATGCGCGCTACGGAAAAGATGAGTTCGCCAATCAGCTTGGCTATCGCATCAGCGCCCAACTGGCGGAGTTTGTCGAAAGCACCCCGGTGAAATATGGCTGGAAGCAGCGCGCGATGCTGCATGCACAGTCGGGGATCAGTTCTGACATCGGCACCACACCGGGTGCACGCCTGCCTTACGGCGATGAACCAGACCCGATCACTCATCTGCAAACCGTCGCGCCACATCACGCGTTTTATCACGCCGGGATCAGCGACATTCTCACGCTGGATGAAACCATCAAGCGTAATCCTCAGGCGCTGGTGCAACTGTGCCTCGGCGCATTTAAAGCCGGGATGCGTGAGTTTACCGCCAACGTGAGCGGCAACGATCTGGTTCGCGTTACCGGCTATATGGTGCGTCTGTCGGATCTGGAAAAATATCGCGCCGAAGGTTCTCGCACCAACACCACCTGGCTTGGCGAAGAAGCTGCGCGTAATACGCGCATTCTGGAACGACAACCTCGCGTGATTAGCCATGAACAGCAGATGCGCTTCGGTAAGTAAGATTATCCCTTTCTCCTGCGTCGACGGGCCGGGCAGTCGCCTGGCTCTGTTTCTGCAGGGATGTAATCTGCGCTGTAAAAATTGCCACAATCCGTGGACGATGGGACGCTGCAACGACTGCGGGGAGTGTGTGCTGCATTGCCCGCATGAGGCGCTGAGCCTGAGCGCGGGTAAAGTGTGGTGGCAGTCCGATTTGTGTCAGCAGTGTGACACCTGCCTTCATATGTGCCCCCAGCAGGCCACGCCGATGGCGCAGATCATGAGTGTTGATGAGGTGCTGCAGCATATTCGCAAGGCAGCACTGTTTATTGAGGGAATTACGGTCAGCGGCGGCGAAGCGACAACCCAGCTACCGTTTATTGTGGCGCTGTTTCGTGCGATCAAAACCGATCCGCAACTGCAACACTTGACCTGTATGGTCGACAGCAATGGCATGCTGAGCGAAACCGGCTGGCAGAAGCTGCTGCCGGTGTGCGACGGCGTAATGCTGGATTTAAAAGCCTGGGACAGCACGTGTCATCGTCAGTTGACCGGTCGCGATAACACGCTGATTAAACAAAGCATTACCTTTCTGTCCGGGCAAGGGAAAC
Organism: Citrobacter sp. ABFQG; assembly: GCF_004322975.1. Classification (NCBI taxonomy): domain Bacteria; kingdom Pseudomonadati; phylum Pseudomonadota; class Gammaproteobacteria; order Enterobacterales; family Enterobacteriaceae; genus Citrobacter; species Citrobacter sp. ABFQG. The sequence goes on along the minus strand of NZ_CP036435.1, from coordinate 1,403,584 downwards.
TTGCGGAACTGCGCCTGCTGGTTATCCCTGGTCAGGTGGATTATCTACAGCATATTGATGCGCTGGCGGCATTTATCAGAGGTTCAGGTGACGTGCCGGTACGGCTGAATGCCTTTCATGCGCACGGGGTGTATGGCGAGGCGAAGGACTGGCCGAGCGCCACGCCGGAGGATGTGGAACACCTGGCGCAAAGATTGCGCGAACGCGGGGTGGATAATTTGATTTTCCCGGCGCTGTACCTGTGATGGCCGGATGCGATGCAATAGCGCCGCATCCGGAATTCAAAAATCAAACAACGCCGTGGTATTACGATACAGCGCGTCAGCGATCACATCCGCAGGTTCCGGGCGCAGTTCGCATAAGACGTCAAAGACTCTGACTACCAGCTCCGGGCGATTAGGCTGCCCCTGAAAGCCGTTGAGCGGCATATCCGGCGCGTCGGTTTCCAGCAACAGCGACTCGAGCGGCAACTGCGCCATTACCTCGCGGGTTTTACTGGCGCGCGGATAGGTAATGGTGCCGCCCACGCCAATTTTGTATCCCAGTTGCACAAAGCGTTCGGCCTGCTGCACGCTCCCGGAAAACCCATGCACCACGCCTGTTCGTGGCAAAGCATGGCGTTTAAGGTACATCGCCAGCTTGTCATGCGTGCGTCGCGAATGCAGGATCACCGGCAGTTCGTACCGCTTCGCCAGCTTAAGTTGCGCTTCCAGCACCCGCTCTTGCTTGTCGAATTGCGGAACGTCGCGATACAGATCCAATCCAATCTCACCTACCGCCACCAGCTTTTGTGGGCGCTTATCCAGCACCTGTTGCAACTGGTCCAGGCAGTCATCACTATGTTGTTCAATAACAATGGGATGTAGACCAAGCGCGGCAAATAATGGAGGATAATTTTCCGCTAACGCCAGTACACGGGAAAAATTCGCCGCCTGGGTGGCCGGAACGATAATGCTCTGTACACCAACCTCCGCCGCGCGCTGAATGCTGGCAGGTTCATCGCCGGTAAACGGCGGGAAATCAAAGTGACAGTGCGTATCGATAAAACGAAAACTCACGCCAAATCCTCATTATTAAACGTTGTATCGTTGGCCTGAGGCGCATTGGCCACCACCGGCGCGTGGGCATCGTTGGCCACCGGCGCGGGAGGAACCACCACCGGTCCCGGCACCACAATCTTCGGCGTCTGACGAGGCAGCGGCACGTTTTTCCCCAGCAGTTTGCCGACGGTAGCGAGGAAGTAACGACCGCACAGGCGTCCGGTTTTGTAATCTTCCCGCAAGGCCGGAATACGGCTTCCCAACGCCATGCTGTGGAGCGGTTTGGGCGGGTAGATCTCAAAGATACGCAGCTTGCCCGGCGGTTTCTCAATAAAGCTCTGAATCGCGCGATAGGTGGCTTCATGGTGCTGCACCAGATTCAACAGTGGTTGCAGGCTGCTTTCACCCAGCCAGCGTTCCATACGCTTGAACCACTGCGGGGTGTAGTACATTTGCGAAGGCACAGTGCGGATAACCACCAGCGTTTTCGCCCCCTGCTTCGCCGCTTCCTGCACGGGAATGGCGTCGCTGACGCCCCCATCCAGGTAATTCACACCGTCCAGCACAACCCCTGTGCGGTAGAACCCGGGAATCGCGCTGGAGGCACGAATAAGATCGAGCCAGTTTTGCCGGTTCGGCGAAAAATAGCCCGGCGTGTAGTCATCACCCCGACAGGCGCACATATAAAACGCTTTCCCCGCGGCAAACAAGCGCTCAGCGTTGTCCATCGCCAGCGGCATTTGGGACGAGGTCGAATCCACCAGCCAGTCGAGATCGATTAAGTTTCCCCCGCGCACAAAGCGCACCGGGTCAAAAAACTCACGTCGGGTAGTGTAACGCATGATGACTTTACGACCGTAACCGGGCTGGTTACAGAGATAAGCTGAAAGGTTTTGCGCACCAGCGGACGTCCCGTAGAAGAGATCAAAGGGATTGAACTGCGCGCGCATGAATTCATCCAGTACGCCTGCGGTGAAGATGCCTCTTTGTCCCCCGCCCTCGCACACCAGCGCCATACTGCCTGGTTGAAACGGACGTAACGATAACGGCGCGATATTACCGAGCGTGACGGGTATTCTCTGCCCCACCTCTGCCTTCCTGTTGTTTTTGTAATAGGACAATAAAGTAACGCAAATTGCCTGCAGCTAAAACCGTAAAAGCCAGTCCGCTGGACTGGCTCAGTAGCAAGTTATCTTTACGGTTTACGTACTAGGGTCGTTTACGCCCGGTGAACAGGCTGACCAGAAACAGAATGATACCCACCACAAAAACAATTTTCGCTGCGCCTGCAGCGGTACCCGCCAGTCCACCAAAACCCAGTGCAGCGGCAATTAACGCGATAACCAGAAATATGATGCCCCATCGAAACATATGCTTCTCCTTTACCATAGTTAATTTCACCGCTTGATATGAGCGCTCAGGCTACCCATCGGCGATATTTTCAGTGTGGTGCACAATACGCCTCCCGACAAACGTCAGGAGGGCGAATTAAGTCTAATTAGTGAGTTTTGAGATCGTTTTTGACGCTTTTCACGCCATCAATCGCTTTGGCGATGCTCTCAGCGCGATCGCTTTGAGCTTGTGAATCGACAGAGCCTGAAAGTTGCACAACGCCATCGGTGGTCTCAACTTTCACCTTGCGTGAAGGGACAATATCATCGGCCAGCAGCTTGGCTTTTACTTCACTGGTGATTGCCGTATCGCCCGCATAGCCTTTAACGGAGGTTTCTTTACTATCACGCACGTGCAGTTTGTCGCTAACGGAGGTCACACCCTCAACGCCTTTCGCCACTTTCACCGCTTCTTCAGCCTGCGCCTGGCTTTCAACAAAGCCGCTTAGCGTTACTACTTTCTGATCGGTCTTGACGGAAATATCGGTGCTCTTAATGCTATCGTGGTCCACCAGCGCGGCTTTTACTTTCGCGGTGATGGTGCTGTCATCCATGAAATTACCGACTTTGTTCATAGAGCTATCGACTTTCTGCCCCGCACTTTCGACGCCGGATTGCGCTTTATCCGTCGTGGCGTTTTCTGCATAAGCAGAACCCGTTGCAACAGCGGAGGTCAGCATCACGGCCAGCAGCGTTTTAGAAATCTTAAGTCCTGTCATTGTCATCGATGTATTCCTGTATGTTTTGCTAAAAGCCAGGCTCTGCCGTTACACGGCCTGAACCAGCAACTAATTTTGTAAGTGGAATAAATATCAGCAATAGAAGCTGCAACAGGCAGCCTAAAAAGCATTTAACGCCGATATTTATGTCATCACATTGTTAAATATAGTTCAGGATTTCGTGATCGCTGCCCGAGTTGACTAAAAAACAGGCAAACAAAAGAAAAACGCGAAGTTTTAAGAACATTCCGCAAGGGATTTAAAAGACAGGGAAAGTTGCAGGGCACGGCGGATACCGTGCCCTGGAAGGTCGATTAGTGTTCGCGTGTTTTACGGAACTGAACGTCCGGATAACGTTCCTGGGTGAGATTCAGGTTAACCATGGTTGGCGCGATATAGGTGAGGTTATCGCCGCCATCCAGCGCCAGCTGAATTTCGTTCTTACGCTTAAATTCTTCGAATTTCTTCACGTCAGAACATTCTACCCAGCGTGCAGTCGCCACATTGACGGATTCATAAATCGCTTCAACGTTGTACTCGCTCTTCAGACGTGAAACCACCACGTCAAACTGCAGCACACCCACCGCACCGACGATCAGATCGTTGTTGGCGATCGGACGGAATACCTGCACTGCACCCTCTTCTGAAAGCTGAACCAGCCCTTTCAGCAGCTGTTTCTGCTTCAATGGATCCTTCAGGCGAATACGACGGAACAGCTCCGGCGCGAAGTTCGGAATACCGGTGAACTTCATCATTTCGCCCTGGGTAAAGGTATCGCCGATCTGGATAGTGCCGTGGTTATGCAGGCCGAGAATATCGCCCGGATACGCTTCTTCCACATGAGAACGGTCACCGGCCATAAAGGTGAGTGCGTCGGAGATCACCACGTCTTTACCAATGCGCACCTGGCGCATTTTCATGCCTTTCTCATACTTGCCGGATACCACACGCATGAACGCCACACGGTCACGGTGTTTCGGGTCCATGTTGGCCTGAATTTTAAACACGAAACCGGTGAACTTCTCTTCTGAGGCTTCGACGACGCGGGTGTCGGTTTTACGCGGCATCGGCGCAGGCGCCCACTCCACTAAGCCATCCAGCATATGGTCAACGCCGAAGTTACCCAACGCGGTACCGAAAAAGACCGGGGTGATTTCGCCCGCAAGGAACAACTCATGGTCGAACTCGTTGGACGCGCCCTGCACCAGCTCCAGCTCGTCGCGCAGCTGCTGCGCCAGGTCTTCACCCACGGCAGTATCAAGTTCCGGGTTGTTAAGACCTTTAACAACACGCACTTCCTGAATGGTGTGGCCTTTACCGGTCTGATACAGGTAAGTTTCATCTTTATAAAGGTGATAGACACCTTTGAACAACTTACCGCAGCCAATCGGCCAGGTGATCGGCGCACAGCCGATTTTCAGTTCGTTCTCAACTTCATCCAGCAGCTCCATCGGATCGCGGATGTCACGGTCGAGTTTGTTCATAAAGGTCAGGATCGGCGTATCGCGCAGACGGGTAACTTCCATCAGCTTACGGGTACGATCTTCAACGCCTTTTGCAGCATCGATAACCATCAGGCAGCAGTCCACCGCCGTCAGAGTACGATAGGTATCTTCGGAGAAGTCTTCGTGCCCCGGGGTGTCCAGCAGGTTCACCAGGCAGTCATGATACGGAAACTGCATCACAGAGGTGGTAATGGAGATACCACGTTGCTTTTCCATTTCCATCCAGTCAGATTTTGCATGCTGGCTGGAGCCACGGCCTTTTACCGTACCGGCGGTCTGAATCGCCTGTCCGAATAACAGTACCTTCTCAGTAATTGTCGTTTTACCGGCATCCGGGTGAGAAATAATGGCAAAAGTGCGGCGTTTGGCCACCTCTTGCAAATAAGGAGACAACGTCATAGTCAAATCTTCTTAGGTAAGCACGGCAACGGGCCGGGCAAGTTGAATACGAAAAATTGCGGCTATTTTACCCATCAACGGGGGGGAGGCAATCAGTGTTTACACAGGAGCTGCTCCAGTTCGCTTAATGACGCTACGGTCCAGGTCGGCTGAATGCCCGCTGGCTGCTCGCGGTGGTGCGTATTTAGCCAGCAGGTGGATAGCCCGGCGTTAATGCCGCCAAGAATATCGGACTCTGCGGTGTCACCCACCATTAGCACGCGAGAACGGTCAGGATTGCCCGCCTGCTCCAGTGCATGGTCAAAAATACGGGAATCAGGTTTTGCCACCCCAACCTGCTCAGAAATCACCAGCAGGTCGAAATAATCGCGCAGCCCCGTCCGCTCAAGGCGGATTTGCTGCAACGCGGTAAAGCCGTTAGTAATGATGCCGATTTTCGCTTTATCACGAATCGCATTGAGCAGAGAAACCGCCCCCGGCAACGGCGAGCAGATCTCCGCCATCGCATTGATGAATGCATCATTAAGCTGGCCCGGTTCAACCTTCAGGCGTTCGGCCCAGCTCTGAAAACGGGCATGCTGCAGTTGTAATGAGGTAATCGCGCCGTTTTGGTAATCCACCCACAGCGGTTTATTCACGGCCTGGTAGTCCTGAAAATCTTCAGCGGTAAAGGTAATGCTATAGTCGAGAAACATCCGCTGTAAGCCGGTAAACGAGTCAAATGTAAACAGCGTTTCGTCGGCATCAAAGAAAATCCAGTCCCACTTCTTCATCATTACACCTTGTCTTACATGCTGATTGGCAACGCCATGATGATGGCGTCTTCGTGACCATCGGCCGTTGGATAGTAATTGCGACGGATCGTCGCCTCGTTAAAGCCTAAGCTTTCGTACAGCGCGATAGCGGCCGCATTCGAGGCGCGCACTTCAAGCCACAGCGTCAAAATGCCACGCTTTTCCAGCTCATCGATCAAATGCTCCAACAGCTCACGCCCCAGCCCACGGCGCTGAAAGTCAGGATCGACGGCAATATTGAACAGCGTAGCTTCATCCAGCACGACCTGCGTAATCGCAAAAGCCGCCATCACGTCATCAACCCTCAACTGAAAATTGAGATAGCGATCGCCCTGGTTGCTGGCAAATGTTTTTTCACTCCACGGAAAAGCGTGGGCGCGTTTTTCAATATGAAATGCTGCGGGTAAATCAGTCGGTTCGAGGGAAGAAATCGTGTTCATATGCGCAGATTTGTTGCCATAACGCGGCGCGTGCCGCTGGGTTTTCCCGTAATTCATTAAACGCAGGACTCTCGACCTGAGCGCCCTCCAGCAGCAGCGGCTCTTCGGTTCCCAGCCGCCAGCTATTACAGCGACTGCCTTGCGGCAGCATGGCGACACGGTCAGGCGTCAGTTGTAAAACCTGATCCGGGCTGACGGTTAATGCGCGTAAAATATCGCTCATCAATGGTTCGGTTAGCGCGGGTAACTGTGCAGCAACCATCACCAAACGGACATGCGCAGGAATGGAAATCGCGATCTCGCCCTGCAGTGCGCCAGGACGACGCAACGACCACTGCGTAATGCCCAGTTGCTGTAACTGCCAGTCTCGTCGGGATGTCATAGCGAAACACTCCTGTCTATCAGGGGCGCAAATATAGCAAATTTGTCGAATCCGTGCCATCAAACAACTATAATCCCCCGCTGTACAATTTAAGGAGCATTCCATGTCTGCTTTTACCCCGGCAAGTGAAGTCTTGCTGCGCCACAGTGATGATTTCGAACAAAGCCGTATTCTGTTTGCCGGTGATTTGCAGGATGACCTGCCTGCCCATTTTGAAAGCGCCGCCAGCCGAGCGCACACTCAGCAACTTCACCACTGGCAGGTGCTTAACCGCCAGATGGGCGACAACGTCCGCTTCAGCCTCATCGCGCAGGCCGATGACGTTGCCGATAGCGATACGCTGATCTACTACTGGCCGAAGAATAAGCCGGAAGCCCAGTTCCAGTTGATGAACATTCTGTCGCTGTTACCGGTTGGCACCGATATTTTTGTTGTCGGTGAGAATCGCAGCGGCGTACGTAGCGCAGAGCAGATGCTGGCCGAATACGCACCGTTAAACAAAGTCGACAGCGCACGTCGCTGTGGCCTGTACCACGGTCGTCTGGAAAAACAGCCGGTCTTTGATGCAGAAAAATACTGGGATGAATACCAGACAGAAAATCTGACCATCAAAACGCTGCCGGGCGTCTTCAGCCGTGACGGCCTGGATGTTGGCAGCCAACTGCTGCTCTCCACGCTGACGCCGCACACCAAAGGCAAAGTGCTGGATGTCGGCTGTGGCGCAGGCGTTCTCTCCGTCGCCTTGGCCAGCCACTCGCCGAAAGTGCGCTTAACCCTGTGCGATGTTAGCGCCGCCGCCGTTGAAGCAAGCCGCGCAACGCTTGCAGCCAATGGCATTGAAGGTGACGTCATCGCCAGTAACGTCTTTTCTGACGTAACGGGCCGATTTGATATGATCATCTCCAACCCACCGTTCCACGACGGAATGCAGACCAGCCTTGATGCCGCGCAAACGCTGATTCGCGGCGCCGTGCGTCATCTGAACAGTGGCGGTGAACTGCGTATCGTGGCAAACGCCTTCCTGCCTTATCCGAAGGTTCTGGATGAAGTGTTTGGCTTCCACGAAGTTATCGCGCAGACCGGGCGCTTCAAGGTCTATCGCACCATCATGACGCGCCAGGCGAAAAAAGCCTAACCGCTGTAGGCCAGATAAGGCGTTTACGCCGCCATCTGGCGTGACACCGAGCAACGCCGGATGGCGCTATCGCTTATCCGGCCTGCATAAAACGCCAAAGCCGAAGAAACGCCTTTTTTTTCGGCAATCACGTTAAGTTCGATAATTAACAGTTGACGCCCTGCATAAAATCTCTAGAATTCGCCTCCGTGGTAACGATACTTTTTGAGTGTCGATGGTATGCGAAGGTGGCGGAATTGGTAGACGCGCTAGCTTCAGGTGTTAGTGTCCTTTCGGACGTGGGGGTTCAAGTCCCCCCCCTCGCACCATAATCCACGTTGATATTGCTCGCACTGGGCGAAGGTGGCGGAATTGGTAGACGCGCTAGCTTCAGGTGTTAGTGTCCTTAGGATGTGGGGGTTCGAGTCCCCCCCCTCGCACCAACGAGGCGATATCAAACAAATAAGATGACTGTGCGAAGGTGGCGGAATTGGTAGACGCGCTAGCTTCAGGTGTTAGTGTCCTTAGGATGTGGGGGTTCGAGTCCCCCCCCTCGCACCAATTATCTTATTTCCCTCTCGATTTCCTTCTCTAGTTTTGTTCATCCCTGATTCCAGTTCATTATTACCAGAACAATGCCACCAATCAGCGCCGCGCATGAAGGTAACAAAACAAAGTGCCGTAAACGCTTGTGGTACAACATGAGCGAAGTCAGTAGTAATCCTAATACAATCATCACCTTCCATACGTAGACCGACAGCTCGCTATATGCCATCCCGGCAATCAGCATTCCCGGCAGCAGAACACCCCATCCACTGCCCAGCGTACGTTGCAACATGATTCCACCTATGACACTGATAATGATAACCAATATCATATGATAAAATTTCTCATTTGTCAGCCGTGAAGCACTATCAATTATATGAGTTTTACTTAACGATTGATGACATGAATAACCCAAGGTGATAAATTGCTCACCGGTTAGCTCTTCAACTAAAAACAATAAAAACCTCTGCGAATGATACCCCGTTCGTTATTTGTTTTATTTACCAACACACCTTCGTACATTGCAGATAACTAACAATATTTACCTATGACAGTACAATCCTGGCGAACTCTGCGCACCAAAAAATACCAACTCTCTTTACGACTGTTTCTGCTGCTCAACGCAGTCTCCGCGCTGTTTACGCTTTTTTTCCCACTGTTTGCGGTCAAAGCCTTATCAGTATCGGCGTTGCTGATACTGGTGATGAGTACACTGCTGCTGGTATGGCATGGGAAATACGCAGATAAAAGAATTAATCTCCCTTTTATTTCAATCGTTTTTGGCTTGTTATGGGCGTTACACATATTATTGAAATATAATGCTTTAGGTCAGAATGATTATTATTTCCTGTTAATAGCGCTTCTCAGCGTACTGTTTATTGGCTCTATCGCTTTTGCCAATAATATCATCGCGTTTACGCTCCACTCACTCCCCTCCGTCGCCGTTTGTTTATGGCTTAACGGCAGCGAGCATGGTTTGCGGATTTTCTATTTTATGGCGCTGCCTATGGCCGGTATCGCCATCCAGCATGTGATACAAAAGCGCTACGATGGGTTCGCTCAGCAACTGATGTACAAACTGCTGGAAGAACGAGAAACCCTGAACGGGCTCAGCATGCTCGACCCGCTAACCGGTTTGTATAATCGCCGGGGGCTGCAACACCGGCTCGATACGCTGTTGGCCCTAAGTAATTCGAGACACTTCGTTCTGCTGCTGGATATCGACCATTTCAAATCCTATAACGATCATTACGGACATATGATGGGCGACCAGGCGTTGATCCGTGTTTCTGCCGCCATCCGAGACTCCGTCCGCTCCAGGGATGTGGTGGCGCGTTTTGGCGGTGAAGAGTTTATGATTTTGCTGACCGCGGTCGATCCACAGCAAGCCCAGGCTGCCGCCGAACGTATCCGCCAGAAAGTATACGACCTTAAAATCCCTCACATGTTTAATGAGAGCGTGGCAACCAACGTAACCGTCAGTATCGGCATTGCACCTCTGGTCGAACAGGATATTGATGCTGCTATTGCCAAAGCGGATAAAGCCCTTTACGAGGCGAAGAATCTTGGGCGTAACAATACTCTGGTCAGCGATGAGCTACGGGTAAACTGCCCTTCTATCTGAGCTTTCTGTGCGGTGCCACCCGAGATGGCGACAAAGATCTTGCTATCGCTTAACACCAATTATAGGATTAGCAATCATTATCATTAAGATTAACATCCTTATATCGACATGGCTTATCGTTCCGCACCGATTGTTGAAGATGTCATCTGGCGTAGCCATCTCCCCTCAGAGATGCCCTCGCTGGCTGCTGCCGTACGCGCAACGATAGCCAAAACTCGCGAGCACTTGCTGGACTTCATTCGTCTTGACGAAACGCCTGTGCCAGGTGCAATGACGCTGCATGAATGGACGCAACCGACGACGCTAAGTTCATTGCTCGCTGTTTATTCAGACCATATCTATCGCAACCAGCCCACGCTGCCCCGCGAAAATAAGCCCCTGATATCTCTTTGGGCGCAATGGTATATTGGCCTGATGATGCCTCCGTTAATGGTGGCCCTGCTGACGCAAAAAGAGGCTATAGACGTCTCTCCTGAACACATGCACGTAGAATTCCACGAAACGGGCCGAGCAGCCTGCTTCTGGATCGATGTCCATCAGGATCATCTGGCTACAGCCCTGTCTCCTCAACAACGCATGGAAACGCTGATTCTCTCAGCGCTAACGCCGGTTGTGCAGGCGCTGGAAGCAACGGGTGAGATCAACGCAAAGCTTATCTGGAGCAACACCGGATACTTAATTCACTGGTATTTAACGGAAATGAAGCCGTTGTTAGGTGAAGAACTGCTGACCACGCTGCGCCAGACCTGCTTTTTTGAGAAACAACTTTCCTGCGGTCAGGATAATCCTCTATGGCGTACCGTTGTTCCGCGTGAAGGGCTGTTAGTGCGCAGAACCTGCTGCCAACGCTATCGCCTGCCTGACGTTCAGCAATGCGGAGACTGCACGCTGAAGTAAGCGAGGAGCCGTAGCCCCTCGCCAGATATTTATGCAACCTGCTGGTTTTCCTCTTCCATACGCTGCGCTTCTTCTTTTTCCTGCGCTAATAACTGCTTTTCGTAGACCTTAAAGAACGGGAAGTAGATAACGGCCGATACCAGCGCCAACAGCACCACCAGGATAGCCGCACGATAATCCCAACCTAACGCCCATGCGGCGCCAACCGGTGCCGGGGCCGTCCATGGAACCACTGAAATTACCCGCCCAATTAAATCCAGTTTCATCGCCGCCCACGCCAGTACCGCATTCACCATCGGAGCCAGCAGGAAGGGGATAAAAAACACCGGGTTCATGACAATCGGCGTACCGAATATCACCGGTTCGTTAATATTAAAAATGCTGGGGACCACGCTCAGACGCCCAATCGAGCGTAGATGAGCGGAACGACTCCGAAGATAGCAAATCACCAACCCCATCGTCGCGCCGGAACCACCAACCACAATGAAGAACGTCCAGAACGCTTCCATAAAGATATGCGGCAACGGCGCACCCTGCGCCAGCGCCGACTGGTTCATCCCGAGATTGGTGAGCCAGAACATTTGCAGCATTCCCGACACAATAGCCGCGCCGTGAATACCGGCAAACCACAGCAGATGGCCGATCAATACCGCCAGCAGGATCGCCGGGAGAGAATCTGCAGCCGACACCAGTGGTTTGAAAATGGCCATAATGGCCTGCGGGATCAGCATGTCAAACTGCGACTGTATCGCCAGGCTTAGCGGGTACAGCGTCAGCACCACCACCAGCACCGGGATCAGCAGATCGAAAGAGTTTTTGATCATCGGCGGCACCTGATCGGGTAAACGGATGCCAATGTTGTGCGCCTTCAGGAAGCGCATCATTTCAACGCAGTAAATGGCTACCAGGATGGCGGTGAAAATCCCCGTTCCTCCCAGACTATCAACCGGCATCGTGCCTTTGGTTTTTGGCGCGGCAATCAGCAAAAAAGCCATGATTGATAGCATCGCACACATAAACGGATCTAACTGATGCGACTTCACATAGTGCTTGCCCAGGTTATAAGCAATAGCCGCACATATGTAGATCGACATGATCCCCATCGTCATATCAAACGGTGTGAGGATTTGGCCTTCAAACTGTTTTGCCAAATCCAGCCACGCACGGGCGAATCCCCAGGTGGTATCCGGAGAAAACGGCGGATAGGCAAAAACCAGCAGAAAAGAGCCTACAATCATAAAAGGCATCGCCGAAATAAAACCGTCACGAATAGCCATGACATGACGTTGTGAAGAGATGCGCCCGGCAACAGGGCTAACATAGTTTTCAACAAAGCGGAAAATCACGTTAAACACAGCATGGTTAGTAGACATAGCCGTTCTCCCGTTGTGCAAAACCTTGCAACCGTGTTGGCATCAACACCACCACGTAAATCCCATTACCACTTTTCGCAACCGTGCCGGGGGGAACACCAGCACTACCGCTATTCGAGTTAAGTTTCATAGATGGCTCTTATTATGTGATACAGAGGAAGTGACAACTTCAGTATTAATCGTCATTTCAGCATTCTGCAACCGGTTACTGTAACCGGTTTCTTTGATTGTGAAGACGATCGAAAAACTGCTAATGTTGCTATATTGTTACAATAAAATATTTACAGTGCGGTTGCCCCTATGACAAATTACATCCTGCATGTTTTCTGCTGTGCAGGATTATCTGTAAGCGATAGGGAGAGAAGAATGAGTTTGCAATCAGTACGTCAATTCCTGGCGCAACATGCACCAGATATTGAGATTATCGAATTAGATCAGAGCACAGCAACCGTTGATCTGGCAGCAAAAGCCCATAACGTTGAACCTGGCCAGATAGCGAAAACACTTTCGCTAAAGGTGAAGAACGACATCATCCTGGTCGTGGCAAAAGGTGATGCCCGACTGGATAATAAAAAGCTAAAGAGTACGTTCGGTGCCAAAGCCCGTATGTTGAGTAGCGATGAGGTCGTGAGCGCGACGGGGCATCCCGTTGACGGCGTTTGCCCCTTCGGATTAGAAACACCGATTTCAGTGTACTGTGATGTTTCTCTGAAGCACTACGCTGAAGTGTTGCCTGCCGCAGGTGCCATCCACAGCGCGGTTCGCATCACGCCTGAGAGGATGGCTGAACTGACTTCTGCCACCTGGGTTGACGTGTGTCAGTAATGCTTCACGCGCCAAATCGGCGACCAAACCCGGCACAAAGCACGTCAACGTTGCCTGTCACGAAGCCGCCTGCATAAAAGGCGCTGGCTCGCCAGCACGCAGGTACAGCAGGATATCGGCAGCATCCAGTAACCCGGCATCTGAGCTTACTCCCAGTTTGGACATCACATTAAATTTGTGTGCCCGAATGGTTTTAATGTTCCGTTCAAGCTGAGCGGCAATCTGTGGCATCGAATAGCCATTTGACATAAAGCGCAGTATTTCTCGTTCTGTCGGACTGAGCATGCGGCTTTGATTAATATACCAATGGTTTTTCGTGCTTTCGGTTCCTCGGCTTGGGCTGCTTAACGCCGTTAATAAAGCGTCCTGTAGCACCGTTAACGAAGAAGCTTTACTCACAACGCCATCCAGCGGCAAGGGGGACAAGGAGCCAATTAAACGCGCTTCAGCGTCATCATCGGCAATCACCACGCGGCGAATCCGTGGAAAATTTATCGCCAGTTCCGTTAAATAGGCCAACCCAGCTCTGCGATCGCTTCTGATTGCAGAGAGAGAAAAAATAACTGCCGAAAACGACATCTTTAACATTACCTGACTAAAAGTGGGCTGGCTAGAAAAGAGATGAAGTTTATATTGGTCATCTGGCATGGTATTAAATAAACTATTAATACCTACACTGCTCATTGTACACTTTTCTACCAGTGCAACGTTTCTTTTGATGATTCTGCTTTCCATTCCGTGGTTTCTCCATAAACTGAAGGTAAATTAAGTTCTCGCGATCCTTGAGAACTATTTATCCAGGCATACATTTCTGCATTGCTATTTATCGACAAGCGACGCATAGCGCTATTCTTTTGGGCACTGATTGTTTTATTGCTTTTCTTCAGTAACATCGCAATCTGATTAATTCCCCAGCCTTTCCCAAGGAGGCGCAACACTTTCCTTTCAGAGAGAGTGAGGACTATTGAGCGCGCGCTATGATCTAACAATTGCGGCATGGCAGGTGGAGAAAGTAGTGTCTTACTTATTCTTTCTGCTCGCGCATTTCCTGCGTGAATGACGCTCACTAAACTTTCTATCGGCTCTGCATCAGAGAGCAGCGAACTGACAGGACACATCAGTAGCTCAATAGCCAAAGGATAAAAAATACGAGAGACGAGAAAGACCCAGTGAATATCACGGTATTGAGATAATAAAGAATAATATTGTTCGCAGACTGAACGAGGATAATTGCAGTCTCCAGTTAAATCAGCAATCACCAAATCAGCGTACCGTAGTTGTAATAATGTAAGCTCTTCAACAGAACGACAGTATGTAAGTTCGTAATCGGCAAACTGCGCCTGTATTATACCTTTAAGCCCGGTCTGTATAATCGGTGATTTACTAATAATAATTGCGTTTTTGCAGCGTCCTTGCAACATATCCCCTCCACACTCACCAGTCCGTAATCGTACTTAATTCAGTTCTCCCTAATAAATTAATAGCCATTAATTCACGTAAAAATACTCCGAACAATAAACGGGGTGAATTGCTTATCCTTGGCGTTTATTAAAATAAAAGTATTGGCACTACAATCCAGATAAAGCCAAACTGTCAAGCTATTATTACATGATTACGCATAAATACGTTATTTGTAAAATTAAAATAACTACAATAGATCGTTAGCATGGCTTATGTATTTGCCATCCGGGTAAATAACGCTACATTACAGTCATGCGCCCTCTCATACCTCGGCGAGTGGGGAGTGTTAATATGCCATAACCGTATCGTCGGTGTCTTTTTTCGACACAAAGATTGATCTTAGCCAGAGCCAGCGGGCTCATGCTTCATGATAAAAGTAAACATTCGTCACTCAAAGAGATCCTTTTCAGTCAGAGCGAACCATGCAAACAGAGCAGTCGTCACAGCGAACGGTTACACGGTTATGTATTCAATGCGGTCTTTTTTTACTTCAGCATGGGGCAGAAAGCGCGCTGGTTGACGAGCTATCCACCCGCCTCGGGCTGGCACTTGGCATGGATAGTGTAGAAAGCGCTATCTCCTCTAACGCTATCGTCCTGACCACCATTAAAGACGGGCAATGCCTGACATCAACGCGAAAAAATCAGGATCGCGGCATTAATATGCACGTCGTGACGGAAGTGCAGCACATTGTCATTTTGGCGGAACATAAACTGCTGGATGTTAAAGGCGTAGAGAAACGCTTTAGCCAGATTAAACCACTGCGCTATCCAAGATGGCTGGTCGCCCTGATGGTCGGTTTATCCTGCGCCTGTTTTTGTAAACTCAATAACGGCGGATGGGATGGTGCGGTGATCACCTTTTTTGCCAGCATGGTGGCGATGTATATCCGCCAGATACTGGCATCCCGGCATTTGCATCCGCAAATCAATTTTTGCATCACCGCCTTTGTGGCGACCACCATTTCAGGTTTGCTGCTGACGTTGCCGACCTTTAGCAATACCCCGACTATCGCTATGGCCGCCAGCGTGCTACTGCTGGTTCCGGGCTTTCCGTTGATCAACTCCGTCGCGGATATGTTTAAGGGACACATTAATACCGGACTCGCTCGCTGGGCTATTGCCAGTCTGCTTACGTTGGCGACCTGTATTGGCGTGATCGTGTCGATGACCTTATGGGGGCTGCGCGGATGGGCGTGATCGATTTCATACTGGCGCTGATGCAGGATATGATCCTGTCGGCGATCCCGGCGCTTGGCTTTGCCATGGTATTCAATGTCCCCCATCGGGCGCTCCCATGGTGCGCATTACTCGGCGCACTCGGTCACGGCTCACGAATGGTGATGATGACCGCAGGGTTTAATATTGAATGGTCAACATTTATGGCGTCGCTGCTGGTCGGCTGCATTGGGATCCAGTGGTCGCGCTGGTATCTGGCGCATCCGAAAGTCTTCACCGTCGCGGCAGTGATCCCCATGTTTCCCGGGATCTCCGCCTACACCGCCATGATCTCAGCAGTAAAAATCGGCCATTTTGGTTATAGCGAAGTGCTGATGATTACCCTGCTGACCAACTTCCTGAAAGCCTCATCGATTGTCGGTGCGCTCTCCATCGGTCTGTCCGTGCCAGGATTATGGCTGTATCGCAAACGTCCACGCGTTTAACGGTGCACTTTCTTTAATACTGTGCAGAGAGGGGAATCTCCCCTCACCTGCTGCTCTCCTTCTTCTCTGTGTTACTATAAAGCAGTCCCCTTCTCGGTTGTTGTTCAGTATTGAGAAACATTATGCCCTGCAAAATTTTGACGCCAGACGTCACGAGCATTGACGCCTTATTACACGATCACCACGCTGTGCTGGCCAAGTCTGCGGGTGGCGCCGTAGCCGTATTCGCTAACAATGCACCAGCGTTTTACGCGGTGACGCCTGCGAGACTGGCTGAGCTGTTGGCGCTTGAGGAGAAACTGTCACGCCCGGGAAGCGATGTGACATTGGATGATCAATTTTATGAAGAGCCGCAAACCGCTCCCGTTGCCGTGCCAATGGGGAAATTTGCGATGTACGCTGCCTGGCAGCCTGATGCCGACTTTCAGCGTCAGGCCGCTTTATGGGGCGTAGCGTTGCGAGAGCCGGTTACTGCTGAAGAACTGGCCTCATTTGTTGCCTACTGGCAGGCTGAAGGCAAAGTCTTTCACCATATTCAGTGGCAGCAAAAACTGGCGCGCAGCATTCAGATTGGACGGGCCAGCAATGGCGGAATGCCAAAGCGCGATGTGAACAGCGTCAGTGAACCTGACAGCCACATTCCACCGGGTTTTAGAGGATAACGATGAAAAACGTTGGCGACCTGATGAAACGTCTGCAAAAAATGATGCCACCTAATGTCGAGCCCGCCTTTAAAACGGGCGAGGAGCTGCTGGCATGGCAAAAAGAGCAAGGTGAAATTCGTGCCGCAGCGCTGGCCCGCGAAAACCGGGCCATGAAAATGCAGCGCACATTCAACCGTTCCGGTATCCGTCCGCTGCATCAGAACTGTTCGTTCGAAAACTATCGGGTAGAGTGCGAAGGTCAGATGAACGCCCTGAGCAAAGCCCGCCAATACGTTGAAGAGTTTGACGGCAACATCGCCAGCTTTATCTTCTCCGGCAAACCCGGCACCGGCAAAAACCATCTGGCCGCCGCCATCTGCAACGAACTGCTATTGCGCGGCAAGTCGGTACTGATCATTACCGTGGCCGATATCATGTCGGCGATGAAAGAAACGTTCAGCAATCGTGAAACCAGCGAAGAACAGCTGCTCAACGATCTGAGCAATGTGGATCTGCTGGTGATCGACGAGATCGGCATGCAGACCGAATCCCGCTATGAAAAAGTGATTATTAATCAGATTGTCGATCGCCGTTCATCCTCAAAACGTCCGACCGGCATGTTAACTAACAGCAATATGGATGAAATGAACAAGCTGCTGGGCGAGCGCGTGATGGACCGTATGCGCCTTGGCAACAGCCTGTGGGTCATTTTTAACTGGGAAAGCTACCGTAGTCGGGTCACCGGTAAAGAGTATTAACGTATTAGGACCACTCCTAAGACTGCCAGCGCTATACTGCGCTGAAAAGGCATAACACGAGTTGCATATAATGATGAAAACTACCAAACGTCTGCTGTGCTGTGCGCTTGCCGCCAGCACGCTCATCTCCACCAGCGTTTTTGCCGCCTCCTGGCAGGATTCGCTCTCCAGCGCGGCCAGTGAGCTAAGCAAACAAAGCTCCGGCTCGCAAAGCAGCTCGTCGCTCTCTTCCCTGACCAGCCTGCTGAATGGCAGCAATCAGTCGTTGACCTCTAGCAGCATGAATAACGCCGCCGGGATCCTGGAATATTGCGCGAAACAGAAGCTGGCCTCGGTCACCGACACGCAAAACGTGAAAAACCAGGTGCTGGATAAACTGGGGCTCAGTGCTCCTGAGCAGAAGCAAGACACCAACTATATGGACGGGATTCAGGGTCTGCTCAACGCCAAAGATGGTCAACAGCTGGACCTGAACACGATTGGCAACAGCTCGCTGGCGAAACAGGTTAAAACCAAGGCCTGCGATCTGGTGTTAAAACAGGGCATGAACTTCATTTCCTGACGCACGACATGCCGCGTATAACCTGCGCGGCATCTATTTTTTACCCCATTACATTCACACGTTAAATAACCAGTAAATCCCCTGCAAAAAACACACATATCTAAACCAATTCTGAATAACAACGTAATTTAATGTCACTACAATTGCAGCAATATAACATCGCTATTACATTGTGCTTTCCCCTAATGATTAGCCTGCCAGGCATGTGCCCGGTTTATTGAGGATCGACCGTTGTCAGAATTAATCTCCATCACTCTGTTTCTCGCTTCAGTGCTGATTTACGCCTGGAAAGCGGGTCGCAACACCTGGTGGTTTGCCGCCACGTTAACGGTGCTGGGGATTTTTATTGTCCTGAATATCACGCTGTACGCCAGTGACTATTTCACCGGCGACGGGATCAATGACGCGGTACTCTACACGCTGACCAACAGCCTGACCGGCGCGGGGATTGGAAAATATATTTTGCCGGGGGTCGGCATCGCGCTGGCGCTGACGACAGTTTTTGTCGCGCTCGGCTGGATCCTGCGCCGCCGTCGCCATCACCCGCATCATGTGGGTTACAGTCTGCTGGCCCTGCTGCTGGCGCTGGCCTCCGTTGACGCCAGCCCGGCGTTTCACCAGATAACCGAACTGGTGAAGTCGCAGTCGCGCGATGGCGATCCGGATTTCACGACGTATTATAAAGAGCCGTCGAAAACCATTCCCAACCCGAAGCTGAACCTGGTGTATATCTACGGTGAGAGCCTCGAGCGCACCTATTTTAATAACGACGCGTTCCCGGATCTGACCCCGGAACTCGGCGCGTTAAAAAATGAAGGTCTGGATTTCAGCAATACCATGCAACTACCGGGTACTGATTACACCATCGCTGGCATGGTCGCCTCCCAGTGCGGTATTCCGCTGTTTGCGCCATTTGAAGGCAACGCCTCGGCGTCGGTCTCAAGTTTCTTCCCTAACAATATCTGTCTGGGCGATATCCTGAAAAACTCCGGCTATCAGAACTACTTTGTGCAGGGTGCCAACCTGCGCTTTGCCGGCAAAGACGTGTTCCTGAAATCTCACGGCTTTGACCATCTGTACGGTGCGGAAGAGTTAAAAAGCGTGGTGGCGGACCCGGCCTATCGTAACGACTGGGGCTTCTACGACGATACCGTGCTGGACGAAGCATGGAAAAAATTCGAAGAGCTTTCGCGCTCGGGCCAGCGTTTTTCACTGTTTACCCTGACCGTGGACACCCATCATCCGGATGGATTTATCTCACGTAGCTGCAACCGTAAACGTTATGACATCGACGGGAAGGCCAACCAGTCGTTCAGCGCGGTCGGCTGCAGCCAGGAAAACATTGCCGAATTTATCAATAAAATCAAAGCATCGCCGTGGTTTAAAGATACCGTTATCGTTGTTTCTTCCGATCATCTGGCGATGAACAACACCGCATGGAAGTATCTGAACAAGCAGGATCGTAACAACCTGTTCTTCGTGCTGCGCGGCGACCAACCGCAACAGGACACGCTGGCGGTAAAACGTAATACGATGGATAACGGCGCAACGGTACTGGATATTCTCGGCGGCGATAACTTTATCGGTCTTGGCCGTAGCAGCTTGTCTAGCGAATCCGTGTCGGAAGTATTCCTGAACATTAAAGAAAAAATGCTGGCGTGGAAGCCCGATATCATTCGTCTGTGGAATTTCCCGAAAGAGATGAAAGAGTTCACCGTCGACCAGGACAAAAATATGATCTCCTTCTCCGGCAGCCATTTCCGCCTGCCATTGCTGCTGCGTGTATCGGACAAACGCGTAGAGCCGCTGCCGGAAAGCGAATACTCGGCCCCGCTGCGCTTCCAGCTGGCGGATTTCGCCCCGCGCGATAACTTTGTCTGGGTCGATCGCTGCTACAAAATGGCGCAACTGTGGGCGCCGGAGCTGGCGCTTTCTACCGACTGGTGCGTTTCACAGGGTCAGTTAGGCGGGCAGCAAATTGTGCAGCACGTCGACAAAGCCAAATGGAAAAGTAAAACCGTATTTAAAGATACGGTGATCGACATGGAGCGCTACAAAGGTAACGTCGATACGCTGAAAATTGTCGATAACGACATTCGCTACAAAGCAGATAGCTTCGTTTTCAACGTGGCGGGCGCGCCGGAAGAGGTGAAACAATTTAGCGGTATTTCACGCCCCGAATCCTGGGGACGCTGGTCCAATGCGCAGCTCAGCGAAGAAGTAACGATTGAGTACAAAGCCCCGCTACCGAAGAAATTCGATCTGGTCATTACCGCGAAAGCCTTCGGTGACAATGCCAATCGTCCGATCCCCGTGCGCGTTGGCAACGAGGAACAGACGCTGGTGTTAGGCCATGACGTCAGCACCACTACCTTACATTTTGATAACCCGGCGAATGCCGATACGCTGGTTATTGTTCCACCCGATCCGGTCGCCACCAACGAGGGCAATATTCTCGGTCACTCACCGCGTAAGCTGGGGATCGGGATGGTTGAAATCAAAATAGTGGCTGCTCAGGGATAAAAAAACAGCGCCCAACACCACACCGGGCGCTGCATGGCAACCTTATTCCAGACTGTTCACCGCCTGGCGCATACCCTGCACCAGAATCATCTCCAGGTTGGCCGTCACCTGCCCGGCAAGCCCAGGTAACAACGTCAAATCCTCTCCCCAGTGCGCCGCATCGCCAAGCACTGAATCCACCAGTTCACGCAGCGTTAAATCATTGCCAACTCGCGGCCACAGGCTGGCATAGAGGCTTACCCACTGCTCATCATCCTGTATCGGATAGCGTTCCCCGTTACGCTCTGCGCGATAAAACGCCAGCAGCGCAGCGAGGGCAAACGTTAACCGCACTGGCCAGCGCCCATTTTGCTCACCCGCCAGCAGTTGCGGCAAAATTCGGGTGCGGAATTTAGTCATCCCGTTAAGCGCAATGGAAAGCAACTGGTGGCGAATGTAGGGGTTCTGAAAACGCCCGCTCACCGCGTCGGCAAATTCTCGCAGTTCGTCCGCCGGGAGATCCAACACCGGAATAATCTCCTCACTAATCGCCCGCTCGACAAAGCGGCGGATATCAGCATCCTGCATCGCCTCGCCAACGGTCTCCAACCCGCACAGCCACGCCACCGGCACCAGCGCCGTATGCGCGCCATTGAGAATAGCGACTTTGCGCTCTTTGTACGGTTTGATATCGCTCACTACACGGATATTCAGCGGACACTGCGCCAGCTTCAGCTCCTCTGCCAGCCACTGCGGCCCCTGGATCACAAACAGGTAAAAATGCTCCGCGGTATCGAGAAACGCATCGTGATAGCCAAGTGTAGCCTCCAGCGCAGCGGCTTCTTCGCGCGGGTAGCCGGTGACAATACGGTCAACCAGCGTGGAACAGAACGTGTTTGCCGTCTCCACCCAGTCGGCAAATGCCGGAGGAAGCTGCCACTCCTGCGCATACCGCAGCACCAGGGATTTGAGCGCCTCACCGTTATAGTCGATAAGCTCGCACGGAATAATTACCCAGCCCTTATCCACCGCGCCCTCAAAGTGGTTAAAGCGCTCCATCAGCAGGCGCGTCAGTTTGGCCGGAAAGCTCACCGGCGGCGCATCATCCACACAGTCTGCCGCGTGATAGCTAATTCCGGCTTCGGTAGTATTTGAAAACACAAAACGGATATCCGCATTGTGCGCCAGCGCCAGATACGCCGCGAAATCCTGGTACGGGTTGATTTCGTTATTCACCGACCGGATAAGCCGCGCCTCACTCACCGCCTCACCCTGCTCGTTTAGCCCGCGAATAAGCGTGGTATACAGCCCATCCTGGGTATTCAGCGACGGAGGAAAATCGGTATTAATTGGCCGAACGATGGTCACGCCAGCGTTCAGATCGGTATGCTCGTTGAGGATATCCAGTTGCCAGTCGACAAACGCCCGCAGAAAGTTACCTTCTCCAAACTGGATCACACGCGTTGGGTAGCTGGCTCCCGGAAAATCACGTCGATTCAATGTTTTCATCCTGTTTTCCCTCTCAGAACGTGATCACGCCTTTAATCAGTTCACGGTTGTTGATCACATCCCGCTCGTAGATTTCAGCCAGTGTGGCAAACGCGTAACGGTGCGTAAGCATCATGTCGGCGGTCAATTTGCCTTCCGACATCAGGCGGCCCACTTTGGCGAAATCTTCCGGCGTGGCGTTGCGACTGCCCATCATGGTGGTCTCTTTCTTGTGGAACTCAGGGTCAGAGAACTGCAAATCGCCTTTAAACAACCCAACGAAAACGATGCTGCCGCCATGACGAATCAAATTCACCGTGTTATTCATCGCATGTTGATTCCCCGTGGCATCAATGACCTTTTGCGCCAGCGAACCGCCAAACTGAGCGCGCAGCTGCGCATCAAAATCTTCAGCGGATGGGTCGATAACCGGAAGTCCCAGGCGGGAAACCACATGGTCTCGGCGTGCGGGACTGGTATCGGCGACCACCACCTGTGCGCCATCGGCTTTGGCAATCGCTGCAGCCCCCAGGCCAATCGGACCAGCGCCGACCACCAGCACCTGCTCACCCGGCGCCACCGCCGCCCGGCGTACCGCATGCGCGCTGATGGCATAAGGCTCAATCAGCGCCGCCGCCTGCGGGTCAATCCCCTGCGCATCCAGCAGGTTGGTCACCGGAACGGACAAATATTCACTGAAACCGCCATCCTGGTGCACGCCAATTACTGAAATCTTCTCGCAGCAGTTGGTGCGCCCGCTCAGGCATGCCGGACACTGCTGGCAGGCCACGTAAGGAATAACCGCCACCTGCTGGCCATTTTTCAGATTCTGTATATTCTTACCCAGCCCGACAATTTCCCCACATATTTCATGCCCTAATACACGTGGGTAGCTGAAAAAAGGTTGATTGCCACCCCAGGCATGAATATCGGTACCACAAATCCCTACCGATTTAATTTTTATTAATGCTTCACTCTCACCCGGAATAGGTATTTCGCGTTCTTTCCAGACTAATTTTTTAGGTTCCTGGCAAATCAACGTATTCATCGTAGACATGATTCTGCTCTCCTGTTTTTTGTTGCCTCAGATATCAACGAAAATAAAAAAGACGGAGAAAGCAGAAACACAATCTGTGAATCCCAGCGCATAAAAATGTTTTAAATCGGGTTTTAATAGGTAAAAAGGAGAAGCCATGAGCCGTTCGCAGAACTTACGCCACAATGTGATTAACCAGATTATCGATGATATGGCGCGTGGTCATATCCCTTCCCCTCTCCCGTCGCAAAGCGCATTAGCGGAGATGTACAACATCAGCCGCACCACCGTGCGTCATATGCTGAGCCACTTAGGCAAGTGCGGCGTTCTGACCCAGGTCGGCAGCCACTATGTTATCGTGCGTAAACCCGACCATGACGACGGTTTTGCCTGCACCACCGCCTCCATGACCGAGCAAAACCGGATTTTTGAGCAGGCTTTTTTCACTATGATCAACCAGCGCCAGCTGCGTGCAGGCGAGAGCTTCTCCGAACTGCAGCTTGCCAGAGCCGCGGGCGTCAGTCCGGTAGTCGTACGGGAATATCTTTTAAAATTCGAACGTTACAACCTGATCAAAAACGAAAAACGCGGTCAGTGGAGCATGAAGCAGTTCGATCAGGCCTATGCGGAGCAGCTGTTTGAACTCAGAGAAATGCTGGAAACCCATTCCCTGCAACATTTTCTCAATCTGCCCGACGATGACCCACGCTGGCTGCAAGCGAAAACGCTGCTGGAACGCCACCGGATCCTGCGCGACAGCATCGGCAGCAGCTTTCGTATGTTCTCGCAGTTAGACCGTGAGTTTCATGCCTTGCTGCTCTCTGCTGCCGATAATATATTTTTCAATCAATCACTTGAAATCATCTCCGTGATTTTCCACTTCCACTATCAGTGGGATGAGAGCGACCTCAAACAACGCAACATCATTGCCATCGATGAGCATATGACCATCCTCAGCGCGCTGATCTGCCGCAGCGACCTGGATGCCACCCTGGCGCTTTGTAACCATTTGAATTCAGCCAAACAATCAATGATTCGTTCCATCAACCAGAGTCATAGCGCCGCCCATTAAGTACCGATAAAAAACAGCAAATCATTACCGGGAGCACGATTTTATAAAAATAAAAACGCCTGAAAAATACCTCTTGCCTATGCTCACGCTAAGTCGATTGCATTAAAAACTTTTGTGAGCGGTGATGAGCAAATTGATTCATCACCGGTATTTTTTCAATACTGCACAGTCCTGCTGTGTGAAAAATAAATTATTGAGGTTCAGGAGTCCGGCGTGGAAAAAAATAATATTACCCTCGACCCGAGTTCTTCGTTTGGCACGTCATCATCTGCGGATATTAATGTTCCGCCTGAGGGCATGGTGCAACGCAGTAGCCGAATAAAACGTATTCAAACCACGGCAATGATTTTATTATTTTTTGCTGCGGTTATTAATTACCTCGACCGCAGTTCTCTGTCGGTCGCCAACTTAACGATTCGTGAAGAACTGGGGCTGAGCGCCACGCAAATCGGCGTGCTGCTGTCGGTATTTTCTCTCGCTTATGGTATTGCGCAATTGCCCTGCGGCCCGCTGCTGGATCGCAAAGGTCCGCGCATTATGCTGGGGCTGGGGATGTTCTTCTGGTCGCTGTTTCAGGCGATGTCCGGCATGGTGCACAGCTTCACCCAGTTTGTGTTGGTGCGTATCGGGATGGGGATCGGCGAAGCGCCAATGAACCCGTGCGGCGTAAAGGTCATCAACGACTGGTTTAACATCAAAGAGCGCGGCCGCCCGATGGGATTATTCAACGCCGCCTCCACCATCGGGGTTGCCATTAGCCCGCCGATTCTGGCTGCCATGATGCTGGTAATGGGCTGGCGCTGGATGTTCATCACCATTGGCGTGCTGGGTATTTTCCTCGCCATCGGCTGGTACATGCTGTATCGCAACCGCGAGCAAATTGAGCTGAGCGCCACGGAACAAGCGTACCTGAACGCTGGTAGCGTCAATGCCCGCCGCGATCCGCTGAGCTTTGCCGAATGGCGCAGCCTGTTTCGCAACCGTACCATGTGGGGCATGATGCTGGGCTTTAGCGGCATCAACTATACCGCATGGTTATACCTGGCCTGGCTGCCGGGCTACCTGCAAACCTCCTACAACCTGGATTTAAAAAGCACCGGATTAATGGCGGCGATCCCGTTCCTGTTTGGCGCAGCCGGCATGTTGATTAACGGTTTTGTCACCGACTGGCTGGTGAAGGGCGGTATGGCGCCGATTAAGAGCCGTAAGATTTGTATAATCGCCGGGATGTTCTGCTCTGCAGCCTTCACCTTCGTTGTGCCGCAGGCCACAACGTCAATGGCCGCCGTGTTACTGATCGGTATGGCGCTGTTCTGTATCCACTTCGCCGGTACCTCGTGCTGGGGCCTGATCCACGTCGCCGTCGCCTCACGCATGACCGCTTCCGTGGGCAGTATCCAGAACTTTGCCAGCTTTATCTGCGCGTCGTTTGCGCCGATCGTCACCGGATTTATTGTTGATACCACCAACTCTTTCCGCCTGGCGCTGATCATCTGCGGCTGCGTCACCATGGTGGGGGCCCTTGCCTACATCTTCCTGGTTCGCCAGCCCATTAGCGATCCACGTAAAGATTAATCCTCCAGATGCCCGATAACACCGTGCTTATCGGGCATGTTATGCTCCTCGTATGAACATCACCTTACGCGCTACTACTCTGGCAGACGCAGCCGCTCTTCCCGCCATCGAACGATCTGCGGGGCAACGTTTTTTACAGATCCCAGAACTGGCGTGGATTGCTGATGACCAGATTATATCGTCTGCTCAGCATCAGGCATTTGCCGCCACTGGCTTGAGCTGGCTGGCGCAGGCCGATGAGCATCCGGTCGGCTTTTTAGTCGCCGAAACGCTGGATTCATCGCTGTTTATTGCGGAACTGTCGCTGCATCAGGAGTGGCAGGGAAAGGGAATTGGCCGCCGATTAATTTGCTATGTTGCCGAACAGGCGGGCGAGAAAGGTTACACATCGCTCACGCTGACCACCTTCCGCGATGTGCCGTGGAATGCGCCATGGTACGCGCGTCTGGGATTTGAAATGTTGGCTGAAGAGACGCTGCCTGCAAAGTTGCGCCAGAAAAGAGAAGAGGAAGCGGCGCATGGACTGGCGTATGAATCACGCTGCGCCATGCGCTTGATGCTTACTTAGAACGTTTCCCAGTTATCCCCGGCATCCGCTACCGCGGCTTTACGCGGCTGGACCGTTGAAACCGGTTTAGCGGCCGCAACGTCACGCGCGCGCTGTTGGTCATGCTGAATACGGAACACAGCAACGGCCTGAGTCAGGCGGCTGGCCTGCTCTTCCAGCGCGGCAGCGGCAGCGGCGGATTCTTCCACCAGCGAGGCGTTCTGC
Organism: Citrobacter sp. ABFQG; assembly: GCF_004322975.1. Classification (NCBI taxonomy): domain Bacteria; kingdom Pseudomonadati; phylum Pseudomonadota; class Gammaproteobacteria; order Enterobacterales; family Enterobacteriaceae; genus Citrobacter; species Citrobacter sp. ABFQG. The sequence continues at coordinate 1,377,002 of NZ_CP036435.1, read as the reverse complement.
TGCGTCACACGATCCATCTCGGCAACGGCCAGACCAACCTGATCAATACCGCGGCTCTGTTCATCAGAAGCAGAGGCGATTTCACCCATGATATCGGTCACGCGGGTTACCGCATTGACGATCTCATCCATGGTTTCACCGGCGCTTTCAACCAGCGTTGAACCAACATCCACACGGCTGACCGAATCTTCAATCAGGCTCTTAATCTCGCGCGCGGCCTGCGCACTACGCTGGGCCAGGTTACGCACTTCACCCGCAACCACCGCAAATCCACGGCCCTGCTCGCCCGCGCGTGCGGCTTCTACCGCGGCGTTGAGTGCCAGAATATTGGTCTGGAAGGCAATGCCGTCGATGACGCTAATAATGTCGGCGATCTTCTGCGAACTGGAAGCGATATCACGCATGGTTTGCACCACGTTGTCCACCACTTTGCCGCCTTTCTGCGCGGTTTCCGACGCACTCAGCGCCAGATGGCTGGCCTGACGCGCGTTTTCGGCGTTCTGCTTCACGGTTGCCGTCAACTGTTCCATGCTGGCTGCGGTTTCTTCCAGAGAGGCCGCCTGCTGTTCGGTACGGGAGGAGAGATCGTTATTGCCCATCGCAATCTCGCTGGCCCCGCTGTAAATCGCGTTGGCGCCGTTACGCACGTCACCCACGGTATTCATCAGCTCACCCTGCATGTGACGCAGGCTTTCCGCCAGTTGCCCAATCTCGTTGGAACCTTCCACCTCAATACGCTTCACCAAATCGCCGCTGGCGATATGACGAATGCTGTCAATCAGACGGTTCATTGGGGAGATAAGGGTCAGTTTGATACCAAACCACACCGCAATAATCGCCGCCAGTACGGTAATCAGCACGCAGATCAGCACCCACATCGCCTGGCTGTAAGAACTGTTGTTATCTTCCACCGCGATGTCATACAGGCGATCGTTCTGCTGCATGTAACTCATATACTGCTTCTCAAAGCCATCCTGATAGCTCTGCGTCGGTTGATCAAAGAACGCGTTGATCTTCCCGTCACCCAGTAACTGGATCAGCTCCGCCAGCGCACCGTGATAGATGTCATAGGTGCGGTTGATCTCCTGGAAAGCGGCTTCGCTTTGGCGCGGATCGCGCGGGATCGACTCGTAAATCGCCCAGTTTTTTTCCGTCAGCTTCAGCGCCGTGCTGGCTACCTGCATCAGTTCGGCAACGGTCGCGCCGCTGCCGATATTGCTCTGATCCATCATGTAGCGAATGCCCGCCCGGTTCAGGGTATTACGCGTTTGCAGCAGCTCAACCCAGGTGGCGTTCAGCGCAGACTGTTGCTGGCGAATGGTTTGCAGAACGGTAAAGTTCTCTTTGTCATTCTTAAGTGAGTTAAAAAACAAGCCGCCCGAGGCGAGCTGTAAAAGGCCAAATAGCGCCAATACCAGCAGTAAGCTGGTAACAATCTTCATTCGTTTTAACATGTTTTCTCTTTCCGCTAGACAGATATCAGAATTTTCGGCCTGGAAAGGGAAAACTTTATGAAATTTGTGCTAGTTGAATCGATCTCAGCATCGACGATTCGTCGATCCACGCCGTCTGCTAAAGCGCTAAGCGGGTTTATTAGTGATCTCAATCACATAAATATACCCGTTAGTCCCCACCGCTTACCGCTCGCTGACACTTGGGACCGCTTAAGCTGACATACAACCGCTCACTTATTTACCTTACTTTACGCGCGTAATTCTCTGGCAAGATCCCCCCAACATAGCAGTCAAATAACCTCCTCAAACACAAGATCAAACCCACGCGGCTTCGGCCAATTATTAATTAGATACCAGGTTTTACTATGGATACGAAAAAGATATTCAAGCACATACCCTGGGTGATTCTCGGAATCATCGGTGCATTCTGCCTCTCGGTAGTGGCATTACGTCGGGGTGAGCACATCAGTGCCCTGTGGATCGTAGTCGCCTCAGTTTCTGTTTATCTGGTGGCTTATCGTTACTACAGTTTGTACATCGCCCAAAAGGTGATGAAACTTGACCCGACGCGCGCCACGCCGGCGGTCATCAACAATGATGGTCTGAACTACGTTCCAACCAACCGTAACGTGTTGTTTGGTCACCACTTTGCTGCTATCGCAGGTGCAGGTCCGCTGGTTGGGCCGGTACTGGCCGCGCAGATGGGTTACCTGCCTGGTACGCTGTGGTTGCTGGCGGGCGTAGTGTTGGCCGGTGCGGTGCAGGACTTCATGGTGCTGTTTATCTCTTCTCGCCGTAACGGCGCATCTCTGGGTGAGATGATCAAAGAAGAGATGGGCCCGGTGCCGGGAACCATTGCGCTGTTCGGCTGCTTCTTAATCATGATCATCATCCTCGCGGTACTGGCGTTGATCGTGGTGAAAGCACTGGCTGAAAGCCCGTGGGGTGTGTTCACCGTCTGCTCAACCGTACCTATCGCGCTGTTCATGGGGATCTACATGCGATTCCTGCGCCCAGGACGCGTGGGCGAAGTGTCGGTGATTGGTATTGTGTTGCTGGTTGCCTCCATCTACTTCGGCGGCGTGATTGCGCACGACCCGTACTGGGGCCCGGCGCTGACCTTTAAAGACACCACCATTACCTTCACCCTGATCGGTTACGCGTTTATCTCTGCGCTGCTGCCGGTATGGCTGATCCTTGCCCCGCGCGACTATCTGGCTACCTTCCTGAAAATCGGCGTTATCGTCGGTCTGGCGGTGGGGATTGTTATTCTCAACCCGGAACTGAAAATGCCGGCGATGACCCAGTACGTTGATGGTACTGGCCCGCTGTGGAAAGGCGCTCTGTTCCCGTTCCTGTTCATCACCATCGCGTGTGGTGCGGTATCTGGCTTCCACGCGCTGATCGCTTCCGGTACTACACCGAAGCTGCTGGCCTGTGAAACCGACGCGCGTTTCATTGGTTACGGCGCGATGCTGATGGAATCCTTCGTGGCGATTATGGCGCTGGTTGCTGCGTCCATCATCGAACCGGGTCTGTACTTCGCAATGAACACCCCGCCTGCTGGCCTTGGCATCACCATGCCGAACCTGCATGAAATGAGCGGTGAGAACGCGCCGCTGATTATGGCGCAGTTGAAAGACGTTACCGCACACGCAGCGGCAACCGTCAGCTCCTGGGGCTTTGTGATTTCGCCTGAGCAGATCCTGCAAACCGCGAAAGACATCGGCGAGCCGTCCGTTCTGAACCGCGCAGGTGGTGCACCGACGCTGGCCGTTGGTATCGCCCACGTGTTCCACAAAGTGCTGCCGATGGCTGACATGGGCTTCTGGTACCACTTCGGTATCCTGTTCGAAGCGCTGTTCATCCTGACCGCACTGGACGCCGGTACCCGTTCTGGCCGCTTTATGCTGCAAGATTTACTGGGTAACTTCGTTCCGTTCCTGAAGAAAACCGACTCTCTGGTTGCGGGTATCATTGGTACTGCGGGCTGCGTAGGCCTGTGGGGTTACCTGCTGTATCAAGGTGTTGTTGACCCGCTGGGCGGCGTTAAGAGCCTGTGGCCGCTGTTCGGTATCTCTAACCAGATGCTGGCTGCCGTGGCGCTGGTTCTCGGCACCGTGGTGCTGGTTAAAATGCAACGTACCAAATACATCTGGGTTACCGTGGTTCCGGCAGTATGGCTGCTTATCTGCACCACCTGGGCGCTGGGTCTGAAACTGTTCAGCACCAACCCGCAGATGGAAGGCTTCTTCTTCATGGCGAATCAGTACAAAGAGAAGATTGCTAACGGCGGCGAACTGACCGCACAGCAGATTGCCAATATGAATCATATCGTCATCAACAACTACACCAACGCAGGCCTGAGTATTCTGTTCCTGGTGGTGGTGTACAGCATCATTTTCTACGGGTTCCGTACCTGGCAGAAAGCCCGTACCATCAACGGTCGCTCTGATAAAGAGACACCGTATGTACCGGTGCCGGAAGGCGGCGTGAAAACCTCTTCACATCATTAAGCCGTAATTGCCGGATGGCGCTGCGCTCATCCGGCCTACAAAATGTGCAGTATGTAGGCCGGATAAGGCGCAAGCCGCTATCCGGCTTTATTCATTAACAGGACGGCAGAATGTTTGGTACTTTAGGTCAGGCAAAGAAATATCTCGGTCAGGCGGCAAAGATGCTGATTGGCATTCCGGACTACGACAACTACGTCGAGCACATGAAGACCAACCATCCCGATAAGCCGTACATGACCTACGAAGAATTCTTCCGCGAGCGCCAGGAAGCCCGCTACGGTAGCGGCGGAAGCAGTTGCTGTTAGAAGGAGAAGTGAATGACCCCGATTGCAGTTACCCTACTCACCGGTTTTCTTGGCGCGGGTAAAACTACCCTGCTGCGCCATATTCTTAACGAGCAGCACGGTTACAAGATTGCCGTTATCGAAAACGAATTCGGCGAAGTCTCGGTGGACGATCAGCTGATTGGCGATCGCGCAACACAGATCAAAACCCTGACCAACGGCTGCATCTGCTGCACCCGTTCGAGCGAACTGGAAGACGCGTTGCTCGATCTGCTCGACAACCTCGACAAAGGCACCATCAATTTCGACCGTCTGGTGATCGAATGCACCGGCATGGCCGATCCCGGCCCGATTATTCAGACCTTTTTCTCCCATGAAGTAATTTGCGAACGCTACCTGCTGGACGGCGTAATTGCGCTGGTTGACTCGGTGCATGCCGACGAGCAGATGAACCAGTTCACCATTGCCCAGTCTCAGGTGGGCTACGCCGACCGCATCCTGCTGACCAAAACCGACGTAGCAGGTGAAAGCGAAAAACTGCGTGAGCGCCTGGCGCGCATCAACGCCCGCGCCCCGGTGTATACCGTCACGCATGGCGATATCGACCTATCCCTGCTGTTCGACACCAACGGTTTCATGCTGGAAGAAAACGTGGTCAGCGCCAAACCGCGCTTCCACTTTATCGCCGACAAGCAAAACGATATCTCCTCGATCGTCGTCGAGCTGGATTACCCGGTGAACATCAGCGACGTGTCCCGAGTGATGGAAAATCTGCTGCTGGAATCCGCTGAGAAGCTGCTGCGCTACAAAGGTATGCTGTGGATTGAAGGCGAGCCAAATCGCCTACTGTTCCAGGGCGTCCAGCGCCTGTACAGCGCCGACTGGGACCGCCCGTGGGGCGACGAACAACCGTACAGCCAACTGGTGTTTATCGGTATTAATCTGCCGGAAGACGAGATCAGAGCCGCGTTTGCGGGGTTGAAGAAGTAGATTTTTTGTAGGCCGGATAAGGCGCAGCCGCCATCCGGCACTCCAGCCACTCACTCGGTGATCACAAATCGTGTCGCCGCAAAGCAGTTCAAAACGCGGTGCACCAGAAATACCATTGTTAACGTGGCCAGCAGCGCGACGGTAACGGAGGTGATGCGGTAGAGATCGCTGAACACCAGATCGCTGTCCGGATGCAGGTTCTGGCCGAACATAATGCCGATGGTGGTGATACTAGCAAAACCCACGCCCGCACCGACTTTTTCCATCACGTGCAGGCGGGCGCTGAACGCCAGCCCGAGGCCAATCAGCGGCATCATCAACAGCATATGGTTGCTGAAATCATACACCAGCAGTTGCACCAGCAGAATGTACAGACAAGCCAGTACCACGCCGACCACGCGCCAGAGAGAGCTCAACACCGCGCCACGATAATGCATCGGAAACAGGATCAAAATACCCGCCATCAGCGCCGACAGCGAATCGCTCAAGTCGCAAATCTGAAAGACCACAAAAATCATTGTCGCCACCGAACCGGAAAGCAGCGACTCGTGACGAACCCGGGCGTCATCTTTCTCAATGCGCGGCGGCGGCTGTCGGGGTTCCACGTCCGGGATCAGATAATGCAGCAACGCACTCAGCGCCACCGCCATGACGCAGGCTTCCATATTTGAGAACATCAGCGTATGCCAGTTGGTGGTGGGATAGCTCATAAAATTGAGCATCGTGCTCTGGCACACCACGCCCATTGAGCCGAACAGAAACAGCGGTCCTTTGCTCATCAAACGAAAACGCACCACGTACAGGCTAAATACCACCAGCGTCATAATCAGCGGCCATTGTGAGAGATAGCCGACAATCAGTACCATTTCGACGCAGTTCACCGCCGCGCTGAACACAAACTGTTTGGCCACATGGCGGTTGAACACCGGTACCAGCGACAGCAGCATCAGCGGATAAACCACGAAAAACACGCCGTACTGCACGTTGTAGAAGGTCGAAATACTCAGCGCGATTGTGCCGGCAACCGAGATACGCAGGGTCTGGCGAAAATCATTGGCGGTGTAGACAATATTCCCGTGCGGCGTAAAGACGTGGGCCAGAGTGTTAATAGACATAATGCAGCCAGCTAACGAGATGGATCTGCGCCCCGGCAAAGGTGCGGGCGAACATCCCCTCGCTGTTGTACAGCTGTACCGTGGCGCGCGCCCCGGTCGGCAACGGCGTGTCGAGCGGTTCGTTCAGCGCGACGTGAATACGCATACGTTGGGCGTCGCGCACCCAGCGGGTAGACTGTTCCGGTTGCGACAGCTGGCCGTTAACCTGCTCCTGTCCTGCCAAAATACCGGCATCGCTGCTGGTGACGCGAGCAGAGAAAACCTTGCCCGGCATGGCGTCGAACACCACCGCGGCATCGGTATCCACTTTAGTGTGACGCAGGCTTTTCTCGCGAAAGTCGGCCACGATATCGGTCTGGTGGCTGACCAGCGCCAGCAATGGCGTGGCGGCAGTGGCGTAAAGTCCGGGACTAAGCTGGAGATTGCTCACCGTACCGTCGGTCTGGGCATACACTTTGCTCCAGCCGAGGTTCAGTTGCGCCTCTTCCAGCGCGTTACGGTATTTTTGTAGCGTCACGTTACGCTTATCATCGCGCTCGCCCCGTTGGATCAGCAGGTTCTGAATACTGGCATTGAGCGCCGACACCGACTGCTCGCTGGTTTGCCAGGCGGTGCGCACCTTGTCGAGATCGGCTTGCGACACGTTCTGCATGGCACTCAGGCGCTGATAGCGGTCAAAGGTGGTCTTGTCGTTCCGGGCGTTAAATTGCGCGGTGCGCAGGTTGGCACGCTCAGAGGCGATCTGCGCATCCAACTGTTGGTTGCTCAGCTTTGCCTGCTCAAGGGCGATTTGCGCAGCCTCGACCTTATTGATAAACGGCGTCGGATCCAGTTCGTACAGCAAATCGCCCTTTTTCACCTGGCTATTGTTATGTACATGCACCTGCGAGACGTAGCCGGATACGCGTGAGGAAACAGGCGTTACCACACGCATCACCGTGGAGTCCGGTGTTAGCGGGATCCAGATATCGGCAACGATAAACCAGGCGAATATAACCAGGAAAGCGGCAATACTCACCCTTACCCAACGGGCAAATTTTTGTTCTGGGGTCATCATAGATTTTTAGTGTTGATTGTCTTCTTCGCGGATTGTCCGCAAATTGCAGGCGAGTTGATTTAAGGTCGAGCTGAAGGCGGCAAGCTCCGCTTCGGGGATGGTACACGTGACGCGATGTTGGTAGTTCTCAATCACCCGGTTTAGTTTTTCCAGCCTTGAGCGGCCTTGCTCGGTCAGCGTGAGCAGGCGAATGCGTTTGTCATAAGGCGATGTGGAACGCAGCAGATAGCCGTGCTTTTCCAGCTGTGAGAGGGTGCGCATCAGCGGCGGCAGTTCAATACCCTGCACCTCCGCCAGTTCACTGACCGAGACGTTGTCTCCCAGTTGATACAGCTGCATCAATACCGTCCAGCTTGACTGCGTCAGGCCAGTGTCGGTAATGGCTGCATCAATAATGGCCCGCCACTGGCGCACCACCATTGCCATGCGCATCCCCATCGGGCGGCGGGCAAACAGTTCATCTTCAGTCATGTATCCTTCCCCTCATAGCTGAGAAGAAAATAATACTTATCAGGGTAAGTATCAAGAAACACATCATTCAGAACGCATAAATTGATAAATACCATAAATACAAATGAGGCCGGGAGAAAACCCCAGCCTCTGTCGATGAAAGAAAATCACTCCACCTGATCGCGTCGCAGCCCGACGTCCCTCAGCCGCTCGTCGCTCATCTGTTGCAACAGGCGCCGCGTTTGCGCTCGCAGCCGCCACGCCTTGTATGCCCGCCAGATCAGTACAAACCCAATAAACGGCTGTTTTGCTTTATTCTCGTGAAATTCCATACCTTGCCTCCCCGCCTTGCCAGAGGCTTTATCTTCACGGATTTGGCCCAAAACAATACAGACTCACAAAGTACTTTTATTTAACATACAGATTGGTTAAAAAGAGTTCTACATCGCTTTTTTCACGTCAATCTGTACTGGTTTGTTAATCTGTATGGTACCCATGAGGGATACAGCATGACGCGTTACCAACATCTGGCCAATCTGCTGGCCGAACGCATTGAGCAAGGTCTGTATCGCCATGGCGAAAAACTGCCTTCGGTACGCAGCCTGAGCCAGGAGCACGGGGTCAGCATCAGCACCGTCCAGCAGGCATATCAGACGCTGGAACAACTACGGCTGATCACGCCGCAGCCGCGTTCCGGTTATTTTGTCGCACCACAAAAAGCACAGCCGCCGGTGCCGCTGATGTCGCGCCCGGTCCAACGTCCAGTCGAGATAACCCAGTGGGATCAGGTGCTGGACATGCTTGCAGGTCATGCAGACAAATCGATAATCCCTTTTAGCAGTGGCGTGCCCGATATCAATCAACCCAGCCTGAAGCCGCTCTGGCGCGAGCTAAGTCGCGTGGCGCAGCATAATCTCAAGGCGGTTCTGGGCTACGATGAATTACCAGGCTGTCGCGAATTGCGTCAACAGATTGCCCGGCTCATGCTGGACGGAGGTTCGGTCATCAATGCGGATGATATTGTGATCACCAGCGGGAGTCAGAGCGGGATGTCACTGGCGCTGCTGGCAGTCTGCCAGCCAGGGGATATCGTCGCCGTAGAATCGCCCGCCTATTACGGCACGATGCAGCTGCTACGCGGATTAGGGATCAAAGTTATAGAGATCCCAACCGATCCGGATACAGGGATCAGCATTGAAGCGCTGGAACTGGCGCTGGATCAGTGGCCGATTAAAGGGGTGATTCTGGTTCCTAACTGCAATAATCCCCTCGGATTTATTATGCCGGATGCGCGTAAACGGGCGGTGCTCGCCCTCGCCCAGCAGCACGATATTGTTATTTTTGAAGATGATGTGTACGGAGAGCTTGCCACGGAATATCCCCGTCCGCGCACAATACACTCCTGGGACAGCGATGGTCGGGTGCTACTGTGCAGTTCATTTACCAAATCCGTGGCGCCGGGGTTGCGCGTCGGTTGGGTTATTCCCGGTCGTTATCACGATAAATTTCTGCATATGAAATATGCCGTCATCGGCACTAACGTTCCTGCTACGCAGCTGGCGGCCGCCGCTTTCGTGCGTGAGGGGCATTATCATCGGCATGTTCGCCGTATGCGTCAGATCTACCAGCGGAATATGGAGATCTACACCTGTTGGGTACGGGAATACTTCCCCTGCGGGATCTGCGTCACCCGACCGAAAGGCGGCTTTATGCTGTGGGTCGAGCTGCCGCACCAGGTCGATATGGTCTGTGTCGCTAAGCAGCTCTGTCGCCTCAAAATCCAGGTTGCACCGGGTTCGCTGTTCTCCGCATCAGGAAAGTATCGCAACTGCGTACGCATCAACTGCGCGTTGCCGCCAAACGAGAAGCATCGGGAAGTGATGCAAAAACTCGGGGAAGCGGTAAAGGTGGCGATAGAGTAAATCAGACCACCCGGTGCTACCGGGCTGGCGATTGCACGGTTTAGGTCATTTCTAATGGCTTACGCCCTGAATATCTTCAACGGAAAGTCGGGTAATTTTTTGCACCGTGCTGAGATCAGTACCGTCGGCCAGCATGGTGCGGGCAATGCGCAGCGCCTCGGTGCGTTGCCCCTCAATTAAACCTTCTTGTTTACCTTCCTGCTTACCTTTTTGCTGGCCTTCGAGCCACCCTTTTTGAAATCCAGCCTCATGCAATCTGTCCGCGATCGTCATTAAATGCTCCTTATGCTGTGGTGAACGTTCAGCAACCCCACGAATAAACTCACTGAAGCGAGGTGCATCGCCAGTTTGCAAAATATAATTAAACAGCGTCTTTATCTGGCTGTCATTAGTCACTCCCGTAAGTAGCAGGGAAACAATTTGCTCAACAAGCCCCATAAGGAAGCTACACCCTCACCTGCAACTTTCTCTCTTTGCGAGACGATTTCCGGGATAATAACGTCCCTATGTAACGTCTGCATTTGTCTGGAACCCGTCACGCAGAATCACGACCTCAATGCACATTCCCGCTTTTTCACCACTCGGCCTGTGCTATAACGAATCATTACTTTCAGGGAGGAGGCGATGTGACGCACACCCGGGATATTCCACAATCGTTCTGGCGTGATGAACAGCTCCCGTGGCTGGAACTGCGCAGCACCAGGCAAAGCCAGCAGGTCTATAAGCGGCATCACCACTCTCAGCTCTCGATTGGAGCAATTCTCGAGGGGGAAACGTGCTGCCTGTGCGATGGCAAGGAATACCATCTGCAGGTGGGCGATCTGATTGTGATCCCGCCTCTGGCACCTCACAGCTGTAATCCTGTTAACGGACAGTTTCGCAGCTATCACATGCTTTATCTTGATGCCCGGTGGTGCCTTGCCCATCTGCCTGCGCAGAACAACAATCAGCGGCTTTGCACGCGCGATCCCGTTATCCGCGATCGGCAATTGTTCCAGCACTATGTAAACCTCGTGGCACTTATGCAGCAACGGCAAACGACGCGGGTAACGGATGCCGCGCAAGCATTGCTGCGTTCGCTGCCATTGCAGTCGGTCACACAAGACAACCTAAGCGCCACCAGCCAGTATCTGCGCGAACGGTTGCAGTCCAGCCTGCTCACGCCGCCCTCACTCGATGAGCTGGCACATGAGTGTCACATGCGTAAAGAAACGCTGATCCGTACCTTTAAGCAGGACACCGGGCTGACGCCTGGAAGCTATCTGAACATCATTCGGATTGACTATGCCCGCCAGCTGCTGCGGGCCGGGGACGAAATTGCCGATGTCGGCTATCAGAGCGGGTTTGCCGACCAGAGCCATTTCCATCGCACCTTTGTTCGCTACACCGCCGCCACACCGCGCCAGTACGCGTTGGGGCGATCAATAACAGACAATAATTAGCGCTGCGTCAGGCGTACGGTGATCTCAGATTCATTGTCTGAGGTCGCTATGTCGCTGCTTTCTGTACTTTTTCCGTCTGCTTTTCCCGCGCTGGCGCTGGCACATTTTGTCGCACTACTCAGCCCCGGTCCGGACTTCTTTTTACTGGTCGGTTATGCCGTACGATACCGGATGCGCGGCAGCACCGGGCTGTGCGTGGGTATCGCCGTCGGCAATGGGCTATATATCCTGCTGGCAATTATCGGTTGGGGGATCCTGCGCCAGCTTCCCCTGCTGTTTACCATTATTGAGCTGCTGGGCGCGCTCTATTTATTGTGGATAGGCAGCCTGCTAATACGCAGTCGCCCGCAAACTCTGACCGGAGCAGATGCCCGGTCTACCTGTCCAGGATTTGGTAAACAGCTGCTGCTGGGATTGGGTTCGTCACTGCTTAACCCAAAAAATGCACTGTTCTATCTGGCGCTAATGACCGCCCTGCTCGGCCCGTCGGTGACGCTGCTACAACAAACCATGAGCGGGATCTGGATGACCAGCGTGGTGCTGTGCTGGGATCTGCTGATCGTGATGTTCATCGGTTTACCGCAGATCCAGCGGCGGTTAACCAGAGGGATCTTGTGGGTAGAGCGTATCGCTGGCGGTGTATTGATTATCTTCGGCTGTGCTATCGCGCTGCGGTTTTTGCAGAGCATCGTAGTCTGATTTGCGGTGCGATTTTCTACACATAAACAGGATAAACTCGTTTAATTAATATCCAATCCGCATTACACTGCGGATGGTTATTACCCGTTCAACTTACTCTTCCTGAGGTGCGATGTGCTGATTGTTACCTGTAATCGTTACGTTTTCTGACCCCGCGTTAGTGAGCGTTTCTCCTGTTTGCGCTTCACGCAGGCAGAGTTTTTGATTACATGAAATTCAGTACATTTGCAGTCTGCTTTTATTCTGTCATCGGCCTGACGTCTCAAAGACGGTATTGAATTTCGCTATTCCCGTTGAGGGTTTTCTCCCGACAAGGAGCTGTTTTATGCAACGGATTCTCGCGTTTTTCTCCCAACGCGCCACGACGCTATTTTTTCCTATTGCGTTGATTTTGTATGATTTCGCCGCCTATCTGTCGACGGACTTGATTCAGCCCGGCATCATTAATGTCGTACGCGATTTCAACGCCGACGTCAGCCTGGCGCCCGCTGCGGTGAGCCTCTATCTGGCAGGCGGCATGGCGCTGCAATGGCTGTTGGGGCCACTTTCCGACCGGATTGGCCGTCGACCGGTGCTGATTGCGGGGGCATTAATCTTTACCCTCGCCTGCGCTGCCACGCTGTTTACTACTTCAATGACGCAATTTCTGATCGCCCGATTTGTGCAGGGCACCAGCATTTGCTTTATCGCGACCGTTGGCTATGTCACGGTACAGGAGGCGTTTGGGCAAACGAAGGCCATTAAGTTAATGGCGATAATCACTTCCATTGTGTTGGTTGCACCGGTTATCGGCCCGCTCTCCGGAGCAGCGCTAATGCACTTTGTACACTGGAAGATCCTGTTTGCCATTATCGCCGTCATGGGGCTTATCGCCCTGATTGGGCTAGCGTTAGCCATGCCGGAAACCGTCCAGCGCGGCGCGGTGCCGTTCAGCGCACGCGGCGTACTGCGTGATTTCCGCGACGTTTTCCGCAACCGGGTATTCCTGTTTGGCGCAGCCACGCTATCGCTAAGCTATATCCCGATGATGAGCTGGGTGGCGGTCTCGCCGGTGATCCTGATTGATGCGGGCGGCATGACCACATCACAGTTTGCCTGGGCGCAGGCGCCGGTATTTGGCGCGGTGATCGTCGCCAATATGGTGGTGGTGCGTTTTGTGAAGGATCCAACCCAACCCAGTTTTATCTGGCGCGCCGTGCCTGTTCAACTGAGCGGGTTAGCGGTGCTGATCGCGGGTAATTTGCTGTGGCCGCACGTCTGGCTGTGGTCGGTGCTGGGAACCAGCCTGTATGCGTTTGGTATTGGGATGATCTTCCCGACGCTGTTCCGCTTTACGCTTTTTTCCAACAACTTACCTAAAGGAACGGTCTCGGCATCGCTGAATATGGTGATCCTGACGGTGATGGCGGTTTCTGTCGAAATTGGACGCTGGCTATGGTTTAACGGTGGCAGGATTTCGTTTCATCTGCTGGCGGTTGCGGCGGGGCTCGCTGTCGTGTTCACGCTGGCAGGCTTACTCAAACGGGTACGCCAACATGAGGCAACGACGTTAGTCACTGAAAACTAACCTGCCCGCTTATCCGGCCTACGACAACTACGTAGGCCGGATAAGGCGCTTGCGCCGCATCCGGCTACGCTCACATCACCTTACGCAATGCGTGCAAATCCCGCTTCGAGATCGGCAATCAGGTCGCCAATATCCTCCAGGCCAATATGCACCCTGACCAGCGTGCCGCTGAAATCCACCTCTCCAGCCGGGCGGATGCTGTTCAGCTCTTCCGGCTGGTTCGCCAGAATGAGCGACTCAAATCCACCCCACGAATAGGCCATATGGAACAGCGAGAAATTATCGAGGAAATTCGCCATCTGTTCGTCGGTGAGTCTCTTTTTCAGCACAAATGAGAACAGACCTGAGCTTCCGGTAAAATCACGCTGAAAATACTCATGGCCCGGACATTCCGGTAACGCCGGATGGTTCACCCGCGCCACTTCCGGTCTTGCCGACAGCCAGCGAGCAATATGGATACTGCTCTCCTGATGCTGCTTAAGGCGTACCGCCAGGGTGCGCAATCCGCGGCTGCCGTTGTAGGCGGTATCGGCATCCAGCGTTTGCCCCATCAGGTAGGAGTTCTCGCGCAGACGATCCCAACAACGAGCGTTAGATACCGCCGTGCCCAGCATGCCGTCCGAATGACCGATGGTGTACTTCGTTCCCGCCTGAATGGAAATATCCACGCCATAATCCAGCGCTTTGAACAGCACACCCGCCGCCCAGGTGTTGTCGATCATAATGACAATCTCCGGATTCACCGCGCGGATAGCCTTCACCATCCCCGGCACGTCCTGGACTTCCATAGTGATAGAACTTGGTGACTCAAGGAATACAACCTTCGTTTCCGGACGCAGAAGATCGACGATACCTGCACCAATCAGCGGATCGTAATACGTTGTTTCCACATTGAATTTACTCAGGATCTTATTGCAAAAATCCTGGGTTGGCTCGTAGGCCGCGCCGGTCATCAGGATATGATCGCCACCCTGAACAAACGCCAGAATCGCATTGGTCACCGCCGCAGCACCACATGGGTACAGCGCGCAGCCAACGCCGCCTTCCAGTTCGCTCATTGCCTTCTGGAAGGCAAAGTGGGTATAGGTTCCGCGACGACCGTAAAACAGCTCACCGTTTGCGCGATTGACGGTGGCAAATTTCTTGTCCTTCACGGTATCAAATACCAGTGAAGAGGCACGTTGGATAACCGGATTCACCGCTCCCTGGGTGTAGCGTTTGTCACGACCAGCAACAACCAGTTGCGTCTCAAGCTTCATTGCGTCTTTCATAACATCTCCTGTTCTTAATCCGTGTGAAACCTATACCACCGCAGCAGTAGAGTTTATTTCAGTGTTGGTCTGCTTTTTTCCAGCGAACCGTTCAACAATCTGCGCCGCATTCAAATCATGGATAACGTTAATCAGTGTGGCCGGCGCATCGGTAATGGTGCCCAGCACCACCAGCATCGGGATTGCCTCCATCGGCAGGCCCAGCGTGGTGACGATAAAGATTTCACCGAGGAACGCCCCGCCCGGCACGCCACCAACGATAATGGCGGAGAGCACCGCAATCAGCATCGTCAGGAAGAAGGTTTCGGTGGTGAATTCCATACCCAGCACGGAATAGATAAAGACGATTTTCAGCGCGGCAATCATCGCCACACCGCCTTTGTTCAGGTTAACCAGCAGCGGAATGGAAACATCAACGATTTCCGGGTTAATCCCCATCGCCTTACCGGCACGCAGCGTCACCGGGAGCGTCCCCAGCGAAGAGCAGGTCCCCAGCGCAGTTGCAGACGGTTCAATCGCGTTACGCCAGAAGGCTTTGACCGCCGGAATACCGCCGCCAATATACGAATAGAGAATCGAGCCAAAAACAAAATAGACCAGCGTGGCAACCATAAACAGGCCGATGGCACGGGCAAAGGTTAACAGTAGTGCAGAGTCCTGACTGGCCATGGTGGCGGCGAAGTAGCAGCCCAGACCAATCGGCGCGACCTTCATAATGATCGAAACGATCTTCATGATCACGGTATTGGCGTCTTCCAGCAGCGACGCAATGCGTTTACCGGCCTGATCCGACTGGCCAATCGCCACACCGGCGATGATCGCCATCACGATCAGTGCCAGAATATTGGACTTAGAGAACAGCCCAATAAAGTCGCTGGTGGTGATCATGCTGACAAAATCCATCTTGCCGCTGCCCGCCTGCACCGACTGCGAGAGATCGATAGTGACGCCCTGCGCCGGGTTATACCAGAGCGCCAGCGCGACGATCCCTGCCGCCGGAATAAAGGCCATCGCGATCGAAACAATAAAGATAATCGCCATAATACGCCCCAACCTTTTCAGGTCGGTCATACTGGTGATCGAAGACATGACGCTGATCCCCACCAGCGGCACAATAATCATAAATAACAGGTTTAAGAATATCTGACCTATTGGCTGGAGTTTACTTGCAAACGATGGGGCATAAATGCCTAATAAGCCGCCAATCACCAGAGCAACTAATAAAATAATCGACGATCTGTAGGGTTCGAGTCGTGACCACATAATCGGTACCTTTAGAATAATAATTAATGAGATTAAATTCACAATGTGATGAGTTTCCGTTTCGCCTCCTTTTAATTTGTGACGTAACTCACCTAAGTTGTTATTTTTTCATTTTGCCAGCAAGTTGTTTCCTGTGATTCAATAGTTGCATGTTTAAAAGGCGAATGTAACGGCCTATTCGTACCGTTTTTGCAAATCACTTGTGAATTAAAGGAAACTATGAGTACGCCGATTTCACTCAAGCATCTGGAGTTTTTTACTAAAATCGTCGACTGCGGAGGATTGTCAGAAGCCGCGGCGCAGCTCAACGTCTCGCCGTCTGCGGTCAGCAAAAGCCTGGCAGCGATGGAAGATACGTTAGGCACGACATTAATTAAACGCACCACCCGCAGTATTACCCTGACCGACGCCGGGCAATATCTCTTTAATCGCGCTAACAAGCTGTTGAAAGAATTCGATGAAACGCTGAACACTACTTCCGGTTATTACCATAACCCGCAGGGTGAATTACGTATAACCTGCTCAATTGCGTTTGGTTATTCCCGGCTGGTGAACCTGGTGGATAAATACCGCTCCCAGTTCCCGGATGTGAATCTGTATATCGATCTCAACGATAACTTCGTCAATCTGAACGAAACGGATTTCGACATTGCCCTGCGAATTTCCACCGCGCCGCCGCAAAACTATGCGATGCGCAAGCTGGTGCCCGTTCGCTGGGCGTACTGTGCCTCACCCGGCTACCTCGCCAAAAAAGGCATGCCCCAGCGTCGCAGCGATCTGGTAGATCATGATTGCCTGGTTTACCCGGGCCTCACGCCGGTACTGAAGGTGGCAGATGAACAGGATCGACTGCATCAGTTGAAACTACATATGCCGATCCAGGCCAACAGCAGTCTGGTGCTGTTGAAGTCGGTGTTAGAAGATCAGGGGGTGGCATATTTGCCCACTTATTTGATTGGCGATCATATTCAAAAAGAGGAGATCACGCCGCTGATGCTCGACGGCACCATCACCTGTGAAACTCATGCCCTGTATGCGCTGTACTTTCCCAGCAAGTACAGCAATCCGAAGGTGCGATCGTTTATCGATTTTCTGGTCGCAGAACTTGGTCCCTTACCGGCGTGGGATAACTGGATCCCGGAGTAAACCCAGCCCACCTGAAAATGGGAGGCGCACCACATTTTTTGCGCGATCCCCCCGTCTGGCTCTATCCTTAAGCCTATGAATAAAATTGCTGAACTCAAACGTGCCAAGCGACTGGCGCTCTCATTGCTGCTGATCGCTGCCGCGACCTTCGTCATCACGCTATTTCTGCCACCCAACTTCTGGGTACTCGGGATCAAAGCAATCGCCGAAGCGGCGATGGTCGGCGCGCTGGCGGACTGGTTTGCCGTGGTGGCGCTTTTTCGCCGGGTGCCGATCCCGTTTATCTCGCAACACACGGCTATTATCCCGCGCAATAAGGATCGGATCGGCGAAAATCTTGGTCAGTTTGTACAAGAGAAATTCCTCGATACCCAGTCGCTGATAGCCCTGATCCGCCGCCATGAACCGGCTTTGTTGATCGGCAACTGGTTCAGCCAGCCGGAAAACGCCCAGCGCATCGGCCAGCATCTGTTGCAGATCATGAGCGGTTTTCTCGAACTGACCGACGACTCGCGCATTCAGCGGCTGATCAAGCGGGCGGTGCACAAGGCCATCGACAAGGTCGATCTCTCCGGAACCAGCGCGCTGATGCTGGAAAGCATGACCAAAAACAATCGCCATCAGGTGCTGCTCGATACGCTGATCGCCCAACTGATCGCCCTGCTACAGCGCGACAGCTCGCGAGCGTTTATCGCCAGACAAGTAGTGCACTGGCTGGAAACCGAACATCCGCTGAAAGCGAAGATCCTGCCAACCGAATGGCTGGGCGAGCACAGCGCCGAGCTGGTGTCTGATGCCGTTAACTCCTTGCTGGATGACATCAGCCACGATCGCGCGCATCAGATCCGCCATGCCTTCGATCGCGCTACATTTAAGCTCATCGATAAGCTCAAACACGATCCGGAAATGGCCGCGCGGGCCGAAAGCATGAAAAGCTATCTGAAGGAAGATGAAGCCTTCAACCGTTATCTTGGCGAGCTGTGGGCAGACCTGCGTCAGTGGGTGAAAACCGACATTAACGCAGATGATTCCCGCGTGAAGCAGCGCATCGCCAGCGCCGGGCAGTGGTTCGGCGAAACGCTGGTAGCCGACAGCGCCCTGCGTGCCTCACTGAATGGGCATCTGGAGCAGGCCGCGCATAAGGTAGCGCCAGAGTTCGCCACCTTCCTGACGCGCCATATTAGCGACACGGTGAAAAGTTGGGATGCACGCGATATGTCGCAGCAAATTGAGTTAAACATCGGTAAAGATTTGCAGTTTATTCGCGTCAACGGCACGTTGGTTGGCGGTTCAATCGGGCTGGTGTTATATCTGTTGTCGCAAATTCCGTCCCTGCTGACGCTGGCGAATTTTTAAGGAGAAAGATTCAATGACGATGAACATCCGCATTTTTTCCCTGCGCGAGACGCCAGAAAAGCTGCACGAGATCACCGCTTACTTTCAGCAGCAATGGGCCTCAGAAGACTCCATGGCGGTATACGAGGATGCATTGCGCCGTTGTATTGGCGCAAAGAACCCGCTACCGCAGTGGTACTGGCTACAGGATGGTGGCAGCATTGTTGGCTGTGCTGGATTGATCACCAATGATTTTATTAGTCGCGGCGAACTGTGGCCGTGGCTATGCGCGCTCTATATCGATCCTCGCTATCGTGGTCACGGCCTGGCGTTTCGCTTGATCGAACATATTGCACAGCAGGCCAGACAGCTGGGTTTTACGCAGCTCCATCTGTGTACTGACCTGGAAGGTTTATACGAGAAAGCAGGGTTTTACTTTAACGGGCCGGGCTATCATCCGTGGGGGGAAGTCTCGCGGGTCTACAGCCGTAACCTTTGATGGCATTCAGCGTTACGCGGTTTTATTTTTACTTTTCATTATCATTTACGCATGTAATATAACAATCATCAGCTAACAGCGCGAAATGAGAGTCCGTATGTCCCAGGGAAGCCCAGATTCAAATCGCCATGCCATCAGTGTCGCGCTCTTTGGCATGCTGGTCTTAACGCTGGGCATGGGGATTGGACGCTTTCTGTATACGCCAATGCTGCCGGTGCTGCTGTCGGAAGGTCAATTTACGTTTGACCAACTCTCGTGGATTGCCAGCGCCAACTACGCCGGGTATCTGGCGGGAAGCCTGCTCTTCTCCTTTGGGCTCTTTCATCTCCCCTCACGCTTACGTCCGATGTTGCTAACGTCCGCGCTCGCTACCGCAGGGCTGATTCTGGCGATGGCCAGCTTTACACAGCCCGCGCTGGTGATGCTGATCCGCTTTCTGGCGGGCGTCGCCAGTGCCGGTATGATGATCTTTGGCTCGATGATCGTTCTGTATCATACCCGGCATCCCTTCGTGATTGCGGCGTTGTTCTCCGGCGTTGGCGCAGGCATTTTGCTGGGCAATGAATATGTCATTAGCGGTCTGCATTTTGCGCTGTCCTCGCACACCCTCTGGCTGGGCGCGGCGGCAGCCTCGGCTCTGTTCTTTGTGCTACTGGTTATACTCCTGCCATCTCGGGACCACGTGCTCCCCGCCGCGGCCCCGGTAAAAACAGAGCATCAGCCTATGTCCTGGTGGCTGCTGGCGCTGCTGTACGGGCTGGCCGGATTTGGCTACATCATTGTCGCCACCTACCTGCCGCTAATGGCGAAAAGCGCCGGCTCGCCGCTGTTGACTGCCCATCTCTGGTCGCTGGTCGGCATATCGATAATTCCGGGGTGTTTCGCCTGGCTGTGGGCCGCCCGACGCTGGGGAGTATTGCAATGCCTGACGGCGAATTTGTTGATTCAAAGCGCCTGCGTGCTCATGACGCTCGCCAGCGGCTCTTTGCCGCTGCTGGTGATAAGCAGCATGGGTTTTGGCGCAACGTTTATGGGAACCACTTCACTGGTGATGCCGCTTGCGCGACAACTTAGCGTACCGCGCAATATTAATCTGCTGGGCCTGGTCACTCTGACTTACGGCATTGGGCAAATACTTGGTCCGCTATTAACCAGCCTGCTGGGAAGCGGCGCACTGGCGATCGTTAACGCCACGGTGTGCGGCGCCGTCGCGTTGTTTATTGCGGCACTTATCAGCCTCACGCAATTATACAAACAGCGTTTCGCCTCGCCAAAAAGGGTATAACCGGCAACCTTCTAAAGAAGGTATATTCGGATTAGTCCGCAATTAAATGTCAACATTTAATAAACCGCAAATAATCGGTAATTACCCACCAGACAATTTATAATTCCCGTCCGTTCATTTATAAACTCAATTTAAAATGCGTAAAAATGGACATATTAATTCAACATCAACACTATCTTCGGGAAAATACATGTCGTGGTTTAAAATAATATTACTGGGGTTGATTATTTTAGCGGATTTAATTGGCACGCTAAAGGATTATAAAGACTTTGGCCTGTTTGGCGCACTGGGATTGTTTATTATCTTCCTGTTATCAACAACATTTTTATGGCAATGGGCATCTGGCAATGGCTGTTAAGCGGTGTACAGCAGGAAGATAGTCAGCCGGTTTAAACGCCGGCAGATATAAAAAAAGGCGTCTTAACCAGGACGCCTTTTTCATACCAGAACAAAAAGTTAGAACTGATAGGTCAGACCCGCAGCAACCTGGTTATCGCTGTCTTTACCATCGAGCAGGTTAATTTTATAACCTACATCAGCCACGATGTTTTTGTTGAAGTAGTAGTCTGTACCCAGCGCGACGTATTCGGTCAGGTCATTATTGTTGTTATCACGCGCGTGGACGTAAGCCACGTTTGGACGCAGACCAAAATCAAACACATACGCGGCCATCGCTTCAAAGTGCTCAGCTTTGTCCGCATCCTGAATCAGGTTGTGGGACTCTCCGTACATAGTCGCTACATAGATAGCATTAGCATCATATTTCAGACCCGCGCCCCAGAACTCTGCGTTTTCGCCATTCCAACCTTTTTGTTTCTGCTGAGCAGTCACAGAACTGTTGGTATAGGCCGCAATTGCAGATATGCCAGAATCCGCAATGTTGTCATAACCCAGGGAGAAGCCGTAGCCATTGCCGTGTTGTTTCGTCGGATCCTTATTGGTATCGTCCTGACCCTGATATTGCGCGCCAACATTCAGACCATCAACGGCACCGAACAGATTTTTGGTGCGAAGTGTTGCAACGCCAGAAGTGCGTGTAGTAAGGAAGCGGTCAGTATTTTCAAAGGAGTCACCGCCGAACTCTGAGAGAGTATCAGTATAAGCTCCCACATCGTAAGCGATACCATAGTTACGACCATAGTCAAAACTGACGTCATGACCATAATCCAGGCCAGCAAACGCCAGACGTGTATTAACGCCATTCTGCGAACCTTCTGCTTTAGCGGCATCAAACTGACTTTCAAATTGCCCGTAACCGGTCAGTTGATCGTTGATTTGCGTCTCACCGCGAAAACCCAGACGTGCGTAGGTTTCATCAGCATTAGTACCATCAGTCCAGGAATGGGCTGCTTTTACTTTGCCGTAGAGATCCAGCTTGTTGCCATCTTTATTATAAATTTCCGCTGCATGAACGGAGGTTACCCCTAATGCCATTACAGCTAATGCCACTACTGACTTTTTCATGTTATTACTCACTTTTAATTGTGAATTTGGCTATCAACTTTGTTATGCAGGCAGAATACCTGCATAAAAAAGTCCCCTATGGATTAAGGGGCAATACCAATAACACACCAAAAAAATACCAATGAAGGTAATAATGAAGTGGCAAGACATAATTCATTTTTGGATTTTCAATCAAAACCGGACAGCGATAATTACTCGAGACTTTCACTCTCATTAACTGAGCGATGCAACATTAATGCTTCAGCAATAATATCTTGTTTACTTTTACGGGTTTCAAATGCCAGCGTTCGCACATATTCCCACAAAGAGGTATCGACACGGGCACTTAAAAGAACCATATCTTTTGATCGGGTCCCTCTGGGTTTTCGAATATCGGGATAGTCTCGAGATGGCATTTTCAACTCCTGAACGTAATAACACGCTTATGGCGATGAAATATGCAGTTAGTGTAAAAACATGTCAACGGTAAAATACCGTCATAATAGTAATGAAAGTGTTAATAAACCAATGAAGAATGGAACGATATTTCAAATGAAAGATAACTTGTTTATGGAATAATGTGTAATGTTAACTTTACGCATATTGGCTTTTATTCATTTGATTAAAAAAACATGAGGAATTTACATTAGACATATCACAACTCAAAACATCATTATGACCAATAAGTTACGCACCGTTATTAATGTCTACATTTACGCGAACCGCTTGTTTTTATGTGTAGTTATGCCGGTATACCTTATCCTGATTACTGCAGAGATCGCGTTGATTCTCACTTAACCCAGACCCATTTTGTCTAAAAATAAGCACGGAAAGGTAAAAATAAGGTAAACGACACATTTTTTCGCATGCGAAAATAAGTTGTTTTTAATTGATTTAAATCAATTTGCACCGCACAAAGGGGACGAAAAAATGTTCATCCGAGGCGATGGAAACAATTTTTTACGTGACTTTCAGAACGTGAAAAGCGGCCCTGCCGGGCAATGAATGAGGATGCGGAAAACGCGGTGCGGGCCGCAATAGCCCGCGTATGAGAGGAAGGGAAATCAGGCGTTAACTTTATCCAGCGGCCAGGAATCAAACAGATAACCATCAAAATCAATGTCATCGACATTTGAAAACTCCAGCAGACGCTGTTTGACGTTTTCCAGATGCTGCCACATGGCCAGCTTGGCCGCGCGGGCATCTTTTTTGATTAATGCAGCCAGGATCTGTTTATGGTCGCCCATCCACTCTTTCCGGTAGTGGGTATCGTCGAGGTGGCTATGGAGCTGGATCCACATCGGGTTGTTCTCACGCCACTGCCATGACTGGCGAAACAGCTCCACCAGCATGCTGTTATGCGTGGCTTCAGCTATGGCGAGATGGAACTGCATGTCGCCGCTTTCAGAACCGTTCGGCTCGCTGGAAGCCAGCTCCCGCTCTTCCAGTTGCAACGCCTGGCGCATTTTGACGATATCTTCGCGGGTAGCCTGCAGCGCGGCAAATTCGGCAATGTTGCTTTCCAGCAGCTGTCGCGCCTGCAACAGTTCAAACGGGCCCGCATCATTGCAATGATTTGCATCCGTACTGTCGATAGTCTGCGCATCCGCATTGTCGAGCACGTAGATCCCGGCTCCGCGGCGCACGTCCACCAGGCCTTTAATTTCCAGCATGATTAACGCTTCGCGAACCACCGTGCGAGTGACATTGAGCATCTCGGCAATTTCACGCTCTGGCGGCAAGCGTTCACCGGGCTGGTACGGCGTCTGGACAATCAGATCGCGGATCATGGCACCCACTTCCTGGTAGGGTCTTTGCTGAGAAGTGTTCGATTTCATCGTGTTATGTCCGTCAGATGCGTGTAATCAGATACGGGGAATAGGTATCGAACTATAGCATTTGCGGGAAGGCAAAAACAGAAAACGGGTCAACCAAACCAATATTTTGATTGACCCGTCATAGTTCGGAAGTTATGCGTCAGCGCTTAATGCCGCAACGCACTCACGTGCGCCGTGTTCACATAGCTGTTGATACGTCGCGATAATGGTCTCCACAAAGCCGGCGTTTTCCGCCAGGTCATGACCAAAAATGCCAGACAGCCCCAGCAGCGCCGTCACGCGCTCGGCGCCCTGGTACTGTTGGTTAATGTGCTGGAATTCAGCCAGCATAGGGTCGACAACATCAATGGCCTGCCCTTGCTCATCCACACCGTGGGTGTAGCGCATCCAGCCCGCCACGCCCAGCGCCAGGTGACGCCAGCCGCTGGCATTTTGCAGGTGCAGACGCACCGGATCCAGCAGGCGCTGCGGCAGTTTCTGGCTGCCGTCCATCGCAATCTGCCAGGTACGGTGGCGCAGAGACGGGTTGCTGAAACGCTCGATCAGCAGTGTCGCGTAGGCGTTGAGATCGGTGCCTTCCGGCATCGAGAGCGTCGGCGCCTGCTCCTGCATCATCAGCGCAAACGCAGCTTTGCGGTACGCCGGATTGGTCATGGTATCGGCGATGGTTTCATAGCCGCCGAGATAGCCCAGATATGCGAGGAAAGAGTGGCTGCCGTTGAGCATGCGCAGTTTCATCATTTCAAACGGCACCACGTCGGCCACGAACTGTGCGCCAACCTTGTCCCAGTCAGGACGACCGTTGACAAAATTGTCTTCAATTACCCACTGACGGAACGGCTCACAGGCGATAGCACATGGATCGTAAACGCCCAACTGGTCGGCAATCTCCTGCAACGTTTCCGGCGTCGCCGCCGGAACAATGCGGTCGACCATAGTGCACGGGAAAGTCGCATTAGCTTCAATCCACTGCGCCAGCTGCGGGTCGCGCGCCTGCGCCAGCCCCAGTACTGCGACTTTCGCCACATGCCCATTTTCACGCACGTTATCGCAGGACATCACGGTAAAAGCCGCCAGCCCCTGCTCACGGCGCAGGTACAGCGCTTGTACGATGTAACCAATCGCCGATTTCGGCGCGGTCGGATTCGCCAGATCGTGTTTAATCAGCGGGTTATTAAGATCTAACTGACCGCTGGCCGCATCGGTGCAGTAGCCTTTTTCGGTGACCGTCAGCGAAACAATTGCCGTCTGCGGGCGCGCCATCGCCTGTAAAATACCGTCACAGCCGTCAAGATCCGGGTGCAGCGCTTCTTTCATTGACCCGATCACTTTCAGCACGGTGTTGTCCGCGCCTTTTTCCGCCACGGTATACAGCAGTTGCTGCTTGCGCAGATTTTCAATCAGTACGCAGTCGTTACCCGGCATCAGGTTAACTTCACAGATCCCCCAGTCGCTGTCAGTGGTTTCCAGCAAATGATGGGTGTACAGCGCCTGATGCGCGCGGTGAAAAGCGCCACATCCCAGGTGAACAATGCGGGATTGCAAGCGCGAGCGGTCCCATGCAGGGCGCGCAACCGGCAGGTCGCTATTGGCAATTGTCGTTGTCATCGTGAACTCCAGAACCCGTTGAAAGGCCAACGGATGAGAAAAGAAAAAGCCGGCCAGACAGGTGGCCGGCAACTCGCTTTAGCGGCTGAAGAAAGCGCGCTGGATAGCCATCTCAACGCCGCGCACTTCCGCCAGCCCTTTCAGGCGACCAATCGCGGAGTAGCCTGGGTTGGTTTTCTTTTTCAGATCGTCCAGCATCTGGTGGCCATGGTCCGGACGCATCGGGATCAGATCCTCTTTACCCTCGGCTTTACGGCGTTGTTCTTCTTCAACGATCGCTTTCACCACCTCGTACATGTCGACATCGCCATTAAGATGCGCCGCCTCATGGAAGGTTTTCGGGTTATCTTCACGCAGCGTGGAGCGCAGATGGGTGAAGTAAATGCGTGGGCCAAACTGTTTGATCATGTCGACCAGATCGTTGTCCGCCCGCACGCCATAGGAGCCGGTGCACATGGTGAAACCGTTCGCCATGCTGTTGACCGTATCGACCATCCACTGCATATCTTCCACGGTGGAAACAATGCGCGGCAGGCCAAGGATCGGGCGCGGCGGATCGTCCGGGTGTACCGCCATGCGTACGCCAGCTTCTTCCGCCACCGGAATAATCGCCTTCAGGAAGACGGCGAAATTCTCACGCAGCGCGGCTTTGTCGATATCTTTGTAGCGCGCAAGATGCTGGCGGAACTGGTCGAGGGTGTAGCCCTCTTCCGCACCCGGCAGACCGGCGATGATGTTGCGGGTCAGACGCGCTTTGTCTTCATCGCTCATGGTGGCGAAGCGTTCATTTGCCTGAGCAATCTCTTCGGCGGTGTAGTCCGCTTCCGCGCCCGGACGCTGGAGGATATGCAGCTCAAAGGCGGCAAACTCAATCTGGTCAAAACGCAGCGCTTTGGAGCCGTCCGGCAGAACGTATTCCAGGTCGGTACGGGTCCAGTCGAGAACCGGCATGAAGTTGTAGCACACGGTACGAATACCGCACTGAGCCAGGTTACGCAGGCTTTGCTGGTAGTTGGCGATCCACTGCAGATAGTTGTCGGAACGGGTTTTAATGTCTTCGTGGATCGGCACGCTTTCGACGACCGACCAGACCAGGCCCGCCTGCTCAATAATGGCTTTGCGTTTTAGGATCTCATCAACCGTCCACACTTCCCCGTTCGGGATATGGTGTAAGGCGGTGACAACGCCTGTGGCACCCGCCTGACGTACATCCGCTAAGGTGACCGGATCGTTAGGACCATACCAGCGCCATGTCTGTTCCATGTTTTATTCCTCGTTACGTTATGGACTCGACGATATGGCACATAAATTCCTCCTTTTGGTATGACATGTCAACCTGAAGCTTAAAATTGGTTAACCAAATCACGATTTATTCTATTGAGATCGCCATTTTACGGCCATGTTGCTCAGTAAGAATGTAAACATGTAACGCAATGTGACATTCATCGCATCAATGGTTAACCAATATATGTAACATCTCAACCAAAATCATAATGGTTCAACCAATAAAGGTAGACGTTATATGCACGTTCTCAATATTCTGTGGGTCGTATTCGGCATCGGTCTGATGCTGGTGCTCAATCTAAGATTCAAAATAAACTCGATGGTCGCCCTGCTGCTGGCGGCGCTCTCGGTCGGTATGCTGGCGGGTATGGATTTAATGGAGCTGCTGCACACCATGAAATCCGGCTTTGGCAGCACGCTGGGTGAACTGGCGATTATCGTGGTATTCGGGGCGGTCATCGGTAAGCTGATGGTTGATTCCGGGGCGGCGCATCAGATTGCCCATACGCTGCTGGCGCGCCTCGGCCTGCGCTATGTGCAGCTGTCGGTAATCATTATTGGTCTGATCTTCGGCCTGGCGATGTTCTATGAAGTGGCATTTATTATGCTGGCGCCGCTGGTGATCGTCATTGCAGCAGAAGCGAAGATCCCGTTCCTCAAGCTGGCGATTCCTGCCGTAGCCGCCGCCACCACCGCCCACTCGCTGTTCCCACCACAGCCGGGTCCGGTGGCGCTGGTTAACGCCTACGGCGCGGACATGGGCATGGTCTACATCTACGGTATTCTGGTGACTATTCCGAGCGTGATCTGCGCCGGGCTTATCCTGCCGAAGTTCCTCGGCAACCTCGATCGCCCAACGCCGTCATTCATGAAGGCCGACGTACCGGTTGACCAGAATAACCTGCCATCCTTCGGTGTTTCTATCCTGGTGCCGCTGATCCCGGCGATCATCATGATCTCCACCACCATCGCCAACATCTGGTTGGTGAAAGGGACGCAGGCGTGGGAAGTGGTCAACTTCTTAGGCTCTTCACCGATTGCAATGTTTATCGCTATGGTTGTCGCCTTCGTGCTGTTTGGTACCGCGCGTGGTCACGACATGCAGTGGGTGATGAATGCCTTTGAAAACGCCGTGAAAAGCATCGCCATGGTGATCCTGATCATCGGCGCGGGCGGCGTACTGAAGCAGACCATTATTGATACCGGCATTGGCGATACCATCGGCATGCTGATGTCACACGGCAATATCTCTCCGTACATCATGGCGTGGTTGATAACCGTGCTGATTCGTCTGGCAACGGGTCAGGGCGTAGTCTCAGCCATGACGGCTGCAGGGATTATTAGCGCCGCCATTCTCGACCCGGCAACCGGCCAACTGGTGGGCGTCGATCCGGCGTTACTGGTACTGGCAACGGCGGCGGGCTCCAACACCCTGACCCATATCAACGATGCCTCGTTCTGGCTGTTCAAAGGCTACTTTGACTTGTCGGTGAAGGATACGCTGAAAACCTGGGGTCTGCTGGAGCTGGTGAACTCCGTGGTTGGCCTGATTATCGTATTGATCATCAGCATGATTGCATAACATCGATACCGCTCTGGCCCGCAGCGCCAGAGCGGTTATCCATCCTATCCTGCCTCAACAATCCTCAATAATCAGATACACCGCCTTCACCGGGCCATGCACTCCAACCACCTTGATAAGCTCAATATCTGCCGTCGAGCTGGGTCCACTGATGATGTTAATGCACGATGGCATACGCTCACCGGCCTGCGCCTTCTGATGCAGTTTTTCTGCCAGTTGCGCCACGCGCGGCAGGATAGTGCTTTTACGCAGCACGAAAATTGAGGATTCCGGCAACAGGCTCAGGGAACGCCCGCGCTCCGGCGCGGAAAACAGCACCACGCCGCCGGACTCGGTCAGGCCATACTCGGCATACACCACGCCCACTTTCGCCTTTTCGGCCTGGGTAATATTTTCGCTGCCACGCGCCGGATCCCAGACCACGGCGTTGCATTCCTGTTGCAAGCGTTCGGTAATGCCCAGCGCCGCCAGCCGGCTGTCGCCGCTCAGCACCACCGGCTGCTGGCCCAATTCTTCGCACAGACGGAGCGCCGCGTCTGCGGCCTGATCTTCGCGAGTCAGCTCACAGCGAGCCAGCATCACTTCACTGGCAAACTGGACAAACGCATCGCAGCGCTGCTGCGGGCTAAGTTCGGTCAGGCGCTCGTTAGCATAGTTGTTAACCGGCGCGACATCCGCTTGCGGTTCGAAGCGCAGCGGGCGACCCAGCGCCTGGGCGATGGTATTTAAAAACGCGGTACGGTTATCCATTCTTTTTCTCCTGCGCCTGATGTTTCTTAAACCAGCTACGGAAGCTCTCGCCGTCGGCATCAGGCAGATCGCGCGCCTCCATCCAGTCACCAATCGCGCCAACCTTGAGCGGCGTTTTGCCGCCATTGATAAACCAGCTCGCCGCATGTGCGCCCGCCATCATCCCGACTTTCCACAGCCCCGGATGGCTATTGGCGTAGGCGAACATTTTGATCGCCCGTCGCTCGGCTTTCGGCGTAATGCCCTCCTCGGCCATCACCCGGCGATGACGCAGGATCAGTTTTGACAGCGGAATCTTAACCGGACAAACGCTGTCACAGGCCGTGCATAATGAACAGGCGTATGGCAGATCTTTAAAATCTTTATAGCCGCCGAGCAGCGGAGAGATCACCGCGCCGATAGGGCCGGGATAGATAGAACCATAACCGTGTCCGCCAATGTGGCGGTACGCCGGGCAGGTGTTCATACAAGCCCCGCAGCGGATGCAGCGCAGCACATCGCGAAACTCAGAGCCCAGCACCTGTGAGCGGCCGTTATCGACAATCACCAGATGGAACTCTTCCGGGCCGTCGACGTTATCCGCCTCGCGTGGGCCGGTCAGCCAGGTGTTGTAGCCCGTCAGACGTGCGCCCACGGCGCTGCGCGCCAGCATGGTGATCAGCACATCCACCTCGGCAAAGGTCGGCGCGATACGCTCCATGCCCATCACCGCAATGTGCGTTTTCGGCAGCGTGGTACACATGCGCGCGTTGCCTTCGTTGGTCACCAGACAAACAGAGCCGGTTTCCGCCACGGCAAAGTTACAGCCGGTAATACCGATTTCGGCACTGAGGAAATCCTCGCGGATCTTCTGGCGAATGAACAAGGTCATGGCTTCCGGAGTTTCCGGACCGTCGTAGCCCAGACGTTCGTTCAGCACGCGGCGGATCTGGTAGCGATCTTTATGAATAGCCGGGACCACGACGTGCGAAGGCGGATCCTGATCCAACTGCAGGATATATTCGCCGAGATCGGTTTCAATCACCTGAATTCCCGCATCCTGCAGCACATGGTTGACACCGATCTCTTCGGTCACCATCGACTTGGACTTCACCACCTTCTTCGCATTTTTACTCTGCGCAACCTGCAGAATATAGCGGGTGGCGTCTTCTTTGGTTTTGGCGAAATAGACGTGGCCGCCGTTTTCCGTCACTTTCTCGGAGAGTTGATACAGGTAAGCGTCGAGGTTGCTCAGAACGTGATCGCGGATCTGGCTGGCACGATCGCGCCAGTCTTCCCAGTGGCCTAGCTCATCAACCATTTTCTGCCGATTCGCACCAATACGCTCCTGCGCGTTGGCCACGGCTTTGCGCATGATCGGATCTTCGATCTGCTGACGAATGCGCAGTTTAAATTCTACATCGCTGGTTTTTATCGACATCTCTTTCCCCTCAGCGGCTCATCAGCACTTCAGCAATATGCATCACTTTGACCGGCTGGCCTTCGCGTTGCAGTCGGCCGCCAATATTCAGCAGGCAGCTGACGTCAGCGCCGATCAAAAACTCCGGCTTCGCATCCATCAGATGTAAAACTTTCTCTTTCACCATCTCGCCGGAGATCTCGGCCATCTTGACCGAGAACGTCCCGCCAAAGCCGCAGCAGGTGTCCTGATCGGCAAACGTCAACAGCTCCAGTCCGCGCACGTTTTTCAGCAGCGTGAGCGGCTCTTCCTTCACCCCCAGTTTGCGGGTCAGGCTACAGGAAGGGTGATACACAGCGCGGCCCTGCAGGCTGGCACCCACGTCCACCACGCCCAGTTTGTTGACGATAAAAGAGGTGAGATCCTGCATACGTCCGGCAACCTTCTCGGCGCGCAGCGCCCATTCAGGCTCATCCGCCAGATACGTCGGGTAGCTTTTTACCGCGTAGGTGCAGGAGCCTGCCGGGGAGATAATCGGATCGTCGTTGTCTTCCAGGGCGGCGATCAGGTTTTTCATCCCGGGGATCGCCTCTTTGATGTAACCGCTGTTGATGGCTGGCTGACCGCAACACCCTTGCTTCTCGGGGAAATTAACGCGACAACCCAGTTTTTCCAGCAGCAATACGGAGTCTCGTGCCATCCGTGATTTCAGTGCGTCACCAATACAGGTAACAAAGAAATTTACATTCACAATAACTACTCCATTGCTTCATTTCTGTTTATTGCGCTTGATATCGCGATATCAAACAAATGTTCATTCGTATTTCATGCCCAGTTTTTCTGTTTGCTGGTTTTACCAATACCTGGGTTCATGGTGATGCTCTGATCGTTTTTCTTTGATGACGACTCTCCTCTTCTTATATCAGGACAATCGCAAATGTCTGTATTTTCATTTGTATGACAAAACCAAATAATCCCCTAATCGACTCGCACATGCAATACCCTGGTTTATTTATTTCGGCCTCGCTCACATTTTTACATTGGAAACCACCGCGTTATTAACACCTTAGAAAACAGTTTCAAGTGATTACCACTGTTGTCACTACCATTATTAAAAAGTTTATTAAATAACTACTTATAGGTATTTAATCGGCACTTAAGTATATTTACCCGGCATTGGATTTTAATTAAAAGATTACAATAGTTACAAAACTACAAATCATAATTACTTTATTCACTGAAGCGATTCAGTTTGCATACTTTATTAGAACAGCAATGTAGCCTCCCCACCATAAATATAAATCAGGTTTAATGAACCAATTGGGAATAGCAATGAACGAATATTTTATGTTTGCCCTGGCACTCTCTCCGTTACTACTGATGGTATTTTTAATATTGAAATTGAAAATGCCCATCCATTATTCAGTACTGATCTCTTTGGTATTCACCGCTGCACTATCGGCAATATTCTGGGAAATGCCCGTACAAAATCTAAAAGCCGCGATAGGCTATGGCGCGCTGAAGGGATTATGGCCGATTGTGATTGTGATCCTCGGCGCTATCTTCAGTTATAACGTCATGCAGGCGACCAAAGCGCTGGATATTCTGCGCGATATTCTCGCCAGTATTAGCGAAGATAAGCGTATTCAGGTGCTGCTGATTTCATGGTGCTTTGGTGGATTTCTTGAAGCCGCGGCGGGTTATGGTACAGCGGTCGCCATTCCGATCGGTATTCTTATCGCATTGGGTTTCAATCCGCTGAAGGCGGCGATTGCCTCTCTGGTGGCAAATACCGTTCCCACTGCATTCGGCGCGGTCGGGATCCCGGTTTCTATTCTGGCAGAACAGGTTAACCTGCCGGTTTATACCTTAGGCGGAACCATTATTCTGCAGCTCGCGCTGTTTAATATCCTGCTGCCGTTTGTGATTGTCTGCATTATTGGCGGCGGCCTGAAAGCCATTCGCGGCGTATTTCTGATCACGTTGATTTGCGGTATTACCACGCTGGTTCCGCAGTATTTTGTCGCTATTCATCTCGGTGCTGAATTACCCGCCTTTGCCGGTAGCCTGGTCAGCCTGTTTGCCGTGGCGATGGTTAGCCGTCTGCGCAAAGGGAAAACCGATCCCGAGTGGCGAATTGAAGTCAGCCATACCCGCGAAACCACGCCGCGCTCGGCAAAAGTGTTGTTCCGAGTTGGCTCTATTTATCTGTTTATTTTTGTGTTTATCCTGATGTGTTCGCCGCTGTTCCCGACGATAAAAGGCGCAGCCTCACAACTGGCCTCGGTGCTACATTTCACGTTGGCTGACGGCAAAACGATGGCGTTGAAAGTTGAATGGGTGACCACGCCAGGGATGCTGATCATCTTTGCGACCATTATCGGTGGTTTTATTCAGGGAGCGTCCGCACGCGGGATGCTGGAAGTATTTATCAAAACGATTTTCCAGCTTAAAAACTCTATCGTCGCAATTATGGCGATCGTCGCGCTGGCCACGGTGATGGATCTCAGCGGGATTATCTCCACGCTGGCGCAGTCGATTGTCGATCTGACCGGCAGCTCGTACGTCTTCCTCGCCCCGGTGATTGGCGCGCTGGGCACGTTCGTTACCGGCAGCGATACCAACTCGAACATTTTGTTCGGAAAACTGCAAACCATTGCCGCCAGCAAACTGCATATCGATCCCAACTGGCTGGCAGCGGCCAATACCTCTGGCGCAACGGGCGGGAAAATGATTTCGCCGCAAAGCATCGCCATCGCGGTATCCGCCACAAAAATGGACGGTCAGGCCAACCAGATCATGTCTGGCACCATGAAATACTGCTGCGCCTATATCGTGATCCTCGGCTTAAAGGTTGGCCTCTTTTATTACTGGTTTATGGCGTAAGCCATTGTCAACCCCGTCAAATTTGCGGCAACCGTATTTGACGACGCGGTGACCAAAAAGGTTTACACCTCCCCGGGAACGGAACGAGGCGACAGACTTTACGATTTGTCGGCGCTGACTAAAATAGCGCCGATGTTTCAAATCGAGGATTGTTGTTATGTTGTTCTGGAAAAAGATGGTGAAGAAGTTCGACGCCTTTTCCGCGTTGATTCCACCACGCTACTTCCGCGTGTAATACTGGGCACTTATGCCTGATGGCGCTTCGCTTATCAGGCCTACGTTTCGCATTCATTTGTAGGCCTGCGTTTCACGCTCATTTGTAGGCCGGATAAGGCGCTAGCCGCATCCGGCAGCAGCGTAAAATGTTCACCCCTTTCTCTTACGCAGTCCGCACGCTCTTAACATCACAACCCAAATACGAAGCCATGCAAAACGGTAGACCAGCGGATGCTGAAACCTCAGCAATGTCAGAAACACAGAGCCCCCTTGCGGCGTCAGATCACTGTTGCCTGATAGCGAACCTGTGGGTCCATAATCTGGTGGCGCGCGTCTATCAGCCGCAGTTCATACGAATCATGCTCTTTCGTCAGCCGCATTACCGCGTCAACAACACTGGTGGTCCGCTCCAGCGCCAGCTTGTCCTCATAACCATTGAGTAGTGAGGCCAGCATCACGCTGCAAATCAGATCCCCAACGCCCACCGGCATTTTGGTAAAGGTATACAGCGGCCGGGCAATGTGTAACGTCTGTTCCGGCGTCACCAGCAGCATTTCAAACGCCTGTTTGTTCCGCGAACAGTCGCCGAGATGCTTCACCAGCACCTTCTTTACGCCCCACGACACCAGCTGCCGCGCCGCTTCCACCACCTCGTCAAAACTACGCAGTTGTCTGCCCGTCAGCACGCCCAGCTCATAGAGATTCGGTCCCATCATGTCGGCCAGTTGAATGGCGTCATCGACAAAAAATGACTCCACGCCCTGCGCGACAATGCAGCCTTTTTGCGGGTCGCCCATTACCGGATCGCAAAAATAGAGCGCCTGCGGATTACGCTGACGAATGGTGGAGACGGCGTGCTTCACCTCTTCACAATGGCGTTTATCTCCAAGATACCCGGACAATACGGCATCGCATTGCGCCAGCTTTTGCAGGTCATCCAGCCCGCTGATGATCGCGCTCAGCTCGCCGTGCGGCATCGCCATACCCTGCCACATCCCATATTGGGTGTGGTTGGAAAACTGTACGGTGTAAAACGGCCAGACATCGATCCCCGAGAGCTGCATCGGCAACACAGCGGCTTTATTTCCGGCATAGCCATAAACGACCGACGACTGAACAGACAACACGTTTTTCATTTTGACTCCGTCTAACGAAACGTTGGCAGCAGACCAAATACGTCCAGAACAACCGTCAGATAGACAACCGCTCCGCAGACAATCACCAGGTTAAGCACGGTGTTATTACAGGGCGCGGTATAGCTGGCGGTTGGGAAACGTTTCCGCGCGGCTTTCACCAGGAACGGCGGCAGGATCACGCTCCAGATGGTAAAGGCCAGACCGGCGTAACCAATCGCGTGCACAAAACCGTTCGGGAAGAAAAAGCACACGGCGGCTGGCGGGAAGTAGGTCACCAGCGCGGTTTTCAGGCGACCCATGCCGTCGTCCGGGAAGTGAAACAGATCGGCGATGTAATCGAACAGGCCAAGCGTCGCCGCCAGCAGGGAACTGGCTACCGCGAAGTTGCCGAAAAAGGTGAGGATCAGATCCATATATCGGCTGGTGAACAGCCCGCTGATGGCCTCGACAAACACATCGATATTGCCGCCTTTGGCGATAATCGGCGGGAATGAGGAACGGCTGATGTTACCCATCGTCACGCCCAGCCAGAAAATATACAGCAGCAGAGCAAACAGCGTACCGATGATAATCGAACGCGTAATATTCGAGACTCCGCTTGTGCCATACAGTTTAACCAGGCTCGGCACGTTACCGTGAAAACCAAACGAGATAATACAGAACGGCAGCGTCATCAGGATGTACGGCAGATACTGCGAATTGGGCAACGCCACCGCCACGCTGTCGATGAGTTTTGCCACTTCGATATGGCCAATCAGCCCGGAGAACGTGGCAAAGAACGCCACAAACTTACCGATAATCAGCACGGTAGTGATGCGTCCGACCAGTAAGGAACTATACCAGGCAATCGCGCCGACCAGCATACTGACGATCACCACCGAGATATTCGCCGGAAAGCGCACGCCGCTGTATTTGAACACGGTTTGCGCCATCACCGCCGACGAACCGGAGATATAGGCATAGGTCAGAATATACAGCACAAAGCCGAAAGCGATACCAACCACGATATTCCACTTCCGGCCTAATAAATCCTGAGTAAAGGTATTAAAACTGGCACCGGCGCCATAATGCAGGTTAACTTCGACCAGCATCAGACCGGTTAATAACATCATGATGGCGATAAACAGAAGAATAACAGACGCACCGGGGAACCATACGCCGGCCATCGCAATCGGCAGGGAGAACATCCCGCCACCCACTACGGTCGCGATAACCAACATGGTTCCGCTAATCAGTCCGGGGGTACTACTCTGTCGCTCAATGGCATTAATATCCATGATAAATGTTCCTGTAGACTATTCGTTATAATTACAGCTGTCATTTGTACATCATGCGGATAATAAAAATGTCGGAGTCAGGGTTTACTTTTTTTTAGTTATGTCACGGTAACGGGCACCGCAAAGGTTTCCTGTTCATGGAAAAGGAATACAAAAAAGCCCCATCACGTGATGGGGCCATAACTATTTTTTAGATGTAATCAAAGCGTGCAGTAAAGAAACGCAACTGCTTCGGCTCGTAAATAAACTTCAGCCCGCGAATATCTTCTTTGTGCTGGTAAAGTTTAATAATACCGTCAGCCACAACATCCATATGTGCGTAGGTATAAACACGACGTGGAATAGTCAGACGCACGGTTTCCAGTTTCGGTCTGTGGTGTTCACCGGTCACGTTATTACGGCCCGCAGAGATAATTCCGCGCTCCATGCTGCGCACGCCGGTTTCCACATAGATGCTGGCGGCCAGACTTTGCGCCGGGAACTCATCTTGCGTCAGATGCTCGCAGAAGCGACGCGCATCGAGGAATACCGCATGACCGCCTACCGGTTCAACAATCGGTACGCCAGCGGCTTTCAGTTTGTCGCCCAGATAGCGAACCTGCTTCACGCGGTGCTCAATATATTCGTACTGCATGGCTTCGCGCAGGCCAATCGCCATGGCTTCCATATCACGTCCGGCCAGGCCGCCGTAAGATGGCATCCCTTCGTAGACCACGACTAACTCTTTGGCAGAAGAGAACATTTCGTCATCGTTCATGCACAGGAAGCCGCCGATGTTCACCAGACAGTCTTTTTTACCACTCATGGTACAACCGTCGGCGTAGCTGAACATCTCATGCACGATCTCGGCGATGCTCTTGTTCTCAAAGCCCTGCTCTTGCTCTTTGATAAAGTAGGCGTTTTCTACGCAGCGGGTAGCGTCGTAGAACACTTTAATGCCATGCGCTTCTGTCAGTTCACGCACCGCACGCATGTTAGCCATCGAGACCGGCTGCCCACCCGCGAGGTTAACCGTCACCGCCAGGCAGATATACGCAATATTCTCTGCGCCTTTTTCATCAATCAGCTTTTGTAATTTTTTAAGATCGATATCACCTTTAAACGCAATATTCAGACCGGCATCGTGCGCTTCGTCACGAACGATATCGACAAACACCGCACCATTTTTTTCCTGGTGATAACGGGTGGTAGTGAAATACATATTCCCGGCAACATATTGCCCAGGTTTAATAGCCAGCTGCGATAACAGGTTTTCTGCGCCACGCCCCTGGTGAGTCGGAACAATATGTTTAAAGCCAAACAGTTCCTGCACGGTTCTTTCCAGATGATAGAAGTTTTCGCTGCCCGCGTACGCTTCATCACCCATCATCATTCCGGCCCACTGCTTGTCGCTCATTGCGTTAGTGCCACTGTCTGTCAGCAGGTCAATATAAATATCTTTCGAATTTAACAGGAAAGTATTGTAACCCGCTTCCTGCATTTTCTTGAGGCGCTCATCACGCGGGATCATAGATACAGTTTCAACGCTTTTAATACGGAAGGGTTCTGCCGGATAATTCATTTTGTTTCTCCAGTAACAGTGGTCATGTACGTATTAATGTGAAGTAAATCATACCTGGTTCATCAACAAATCCTGATGAAATATAACTATTCGCCTCCTGATTCAGGGGGAGAAATAATGTGGAGGCACTATGCAAGATTTGATTGATTATGGAAATAGCCCGGTCAACATTAATCACTGGCAATAATTTAAAAAGCTGTAAATGTGAGTGATGCAAATCACACGTCATTTTTTTACCCGTTAATATTCAACAAGTTTTTTTTTGCGTTTCGATTTGCCATTCGTCGTAGTGTGTCTGCGGAGAGTGGAAATACTGAAAACATAACTTTCCAGGCTGTGCTCGTAATGTATTGGTGAATGAGTACACCTCATTTTGTGAGAGTCGGATCACTTCACGGAGTGATATTTGTGATTCACATCACCAAAAGTGTAAAGCAAAGTGTACAAAACGGTGTTGTTTCAGAGTTTACTATTTGCTTCAGTGAGTCAGATCGCATTTTTGGCCAGATGTAGAGGCGCGTTATTTCTGGAAATGGCTGGTATTTAGCGGACTGGAGGGGAATGGATTTACACGGTGAATAATACCGGATTTATTGGGGTGAAGGCGTTTTCTATTTATTCCGAAAGCGTGCTATTCGCGCTTATTTCATCGTATTTACATCTGGACTTCCCCCAGTTTACTGGCGTAATTTACAGGGGTTTTATTAGCGCGATGCGAAGGTGCGCCAACACCTCCGCATCGCTAATCACAGCAACTATTTCACGAGAATAGCCATCATGACTGATACGCATTGTATTGCAGTTTCATTTGATCCAGAAGTCCACGCCGCAGATAACCGTCGCCTGAAGGTGGGTTATGCGAGCCGTTATCCTGATTACAGCCGTATTCCGGTGAAGTACGTTCGGTTTCCGTCCATTGTGATGAAGGGCCAGTGGCTGAAAGCCGCCGGATTCGACACCGGCACCGACGTTGATGTGCGGGTAATGCAAGGCTGCATCGTGCTTACCGCCCGCGCTGCCGAACCCGAAGAGTCAGAACTAATGAAATCCCTGCGCGCCGTGGAAAAGCTCTCCGTGCGTAAGCAAAAGCAGGTGCTGGAGTTTATCGGGGTGATTGCGGGGAAAGCGTTGAAGGGGTGAGTGTGTGATTGTGATTGTCATTGAGGCGCCTGCGGGGCGCCTTTTTTGAGCGTTTAGCACAGCATATTTTTCAGTTCTTCTGGGGTGTACGGCGGTATGCGCCGGTGCAACATAGCATGACAGTTTGGACATACGGGGATCAGGTCATTGATGGGATCAAGGCAGGAGTCTTCTTTTATTACCGATAGGGGTACTAGGTGATGAACATGGATAAACCCTTCGGCAATCTTACCGTAGACCTTTGACATATCGATGCCACAGACTTTGCACTGACAACCGTGATGGCGAAGCGCTGCCTGTCGGGCGTTGCGGTCGCGCTCATAGCGATTCACGGTCACCTGAGTCGCTGCCCCTTCTATATATTCAGTTTGCGCTTCGAGTTCTTCAGGAAAGATCGTGTCGCTCACCGCCGCAGCGCGCTTTTTATCCTGAACAATATGAAAACCTTGCTCAGTCAATAATCTGACGCATTTCGAACTGATACCGCCGGAGAAATCCTGAGGGGTAAACGCTTTGCCCGTCAAAAGCGTCGCCGCAATTCCGGCAATGGCTTTTGACGGATAGCGACGCCCCTGAAATTCCAGCTCGTAAAGCCGTGCCTCTTTGAAACGATGCGAGAAGCCCGAGTCATAGGCGTGAATGGCCTTGATGATGTACTCGCGCGGCAGCGTGTCAGGTAGTTCATTCATGGGGCAGATTCCTTTAACCAAAGACTT
Source organism: Citrobacter sp. ABFQG (assembly GCF_004322975.1). Taxonomy (NCBI): domain Bacteria; kingdom Pseudomonadati; phylum Pseudomonadota; class Gammaproteobacteria; order Enterobacterales; family Enterobacteriaceae; genus Citrobacter; species Citrobacter sp. ABFQG. The sequence continues at coordinate 1,337,871 of NZ_CP036435.1, read as the reverse complement.
TCTGAAAAAACGGCAAGCGATAAAGTGACGTCGATAGTGTATCGGCCTCACTCCTCTTGATCAGGTGATATTTTGCGAGCATCATCGCAATTATTTACCCGATAATGAAATCAATGACTTCCAGTAAAACCCTACAACAGGCAATTGCCGACATCACCATCTGGCGTAAAGGCGAGCAGCGTGCGCCGCACAAGCCTCTGCTTCTGCTTCATGTGCTGGCGGGTTATCAGCAGGGCCACGGTCGCCTGTTTGACTACGGTTCGGAAGTTCGCGACCCGTTGCATAGTCTGCTGGAGCGATTTGGACCCCAGCGCGCGCAGTACCGCCCGGATATGCCTTTCTGGCGCTTACAGGGAGATGGGTTCTGGGAGCTACAAAACGCCGAGCATTGTTCAACATCCGGTAGCAGCAAACAGCCCCCTGCCGGGGAACTGGTAACGCACAACGTTGCCGGAGGTTTTGATGAACAGCATTTTGCCCTGCTGAAAAATAGCAAGAGCCTCATCAACACCCTGGCCCAGCAAATCCTCGAGGCGCACTTCACCGAAAGCATCCAGGAAGAGATCGCGGATGAACTGGGATTTGATATCCTGCAAATCCGCAAACAGCGGGATCCATTGTTCCGCCAGCAGGTTCTGCGTGCCTATAACTATGAATGCGCCATTTGTGGTTTCAATATGCGCCACGACAGCACCTCAGTCGCCCTGGAAGCCGCCCATATCAAATGGAAACAGCACGGCGGCCCGTGCGAAATTTCAAACGGCCTGGCGTTGTGCGCAATCCACCATAAAGCCTTTGATAAAGGTTCGATTGGCCTGGATGAAAGTATGCGAGTTCAAGTGTCGCCCGCAGTAAATGGCAGCGGCATGGTGGGCAGACTGTTCTGGGATTTCGACGGGAAGGAGATTGCTCTACCGATGATGCGCGAGAATTATCCAAAAGAAGGGTTTGTGGAATGGCACAGGAAGGAGGTGTTCAGGGAATGAGTGCGAAGGCCGGACTCGAATTTCACACCCAATAGACTGATATCAATGCAATTTATAATCAGGAATAAATAGTTATACCCGCACTTGTACCCACATGTTAAAATCCGTACAAAAAATAGACATTACTAGTGGGTATAAAGCCATACCAGTAGAACACCGATATGGACATCAAAGCAATATTCAGGCGGGCAGGAAAGTTTTCTTCAGAGGCACCAAAAGTTTGGTTTCGATATCTACTTGCTCATAATTCTCAATAAGCGCACGGACGAGATCATCAAGCGTCCAGAGCGTTAGTGGTATCGTCGAACGATCGGCTTCATATCGAGCATCTTTTGTAAAACCACCGGTACTGACATAAAGCCCGCGATCGTCTTTATGGCGACCGCCGATAAAGCTGCGTATCTGCTGACTCCCCATTTGCTCCCTGCGATGTTTTACCTCAACGATAATACGTGGATTTTCAAAACCGAACCCATCAGGTGAAGCAATGATATCTTTACCCCGATCGGCTCCCGCAGGTGAGACCTGCGTTTTATAGCCCATACTGCGTAAAACTCCGGCAACCAGATTTTGCATCTCGTCCCAGTCAAGAGAGTTGATGCGATCTTTGATACCCTCAAACGCAAGCATTTCCATATCGCGCAGCGGATCAGAAACGACCTCATCTTCATCCATCACAATTGGATTCTGAGTAATCACATCTATAGTGGGTTTCTTATCCTGCAACAGCTCTTCTAGCGCATATTCTGGAAGCTGGAAAACCGTCAGCGTAGAACCCAATGTGTTCTTGGTAGCAACAGACAGTCGATCGCGATCTATTTCTTGTGTATTCCATTTAACCTGCCGAGCGATACCCATCCCCTCTTCCACCCATTCAGGATGATATTGGAAGTCTGAAGTAACTTTGCCTAGCAAATAAGTACGGTTGGCTGGCGAATAGGTAATAACCCAATCACCCTTTTGGATTTCGTTCACAAAACGCCAGACCTGCGATGCACCAGAACGCACGGTTCCCAGCTTTGTTAAAGGATCTGCCTCTTGGTATAAGGCGAGTAATTGGGCTCGGGACAAGCCGGGTTTGACTAATGGAGCCAGCTGAGACCAACCGATGCCTACAATTTGCTTATCGCGAAAATCGTCATAGAGCTTGCCGCCGTCACCGCGGATCATCCACATTCTGTTGCCCATACCCATCCCTTCATAAGGAAAAGAAATTAAGCTGGATCATAAGCTTGTTCGCCGCATGCGTCAAAACCATCAACAACGACGGCCCAGCATTCCAGAATTGTACTTGCGATAATGTGCCCAGTTAAAATTACAGCTTCTATTTGCATGATATTTCGTCCATATAAGTAAAAGCACCAACCAGAATCGGCAGGTGCTTTTTGGAATGAGTAAATAAGTAAGGAAAGCTGCAGTGTGAATCAGGAAGGCTATTCCCAATGTTCACCGTGCCGCGCTAATGCGATTTCTTTTCAATAAACCAGTTGCCTGTCGCGCCCGCAGAATATCGACTGCCCGCAGATATGGGGACTGTTCTTGCCAGTCGAATCCCCTACGATCAATACGAACCAGCCCATACTTTTCCACCAGAAAATTAACGGCATCGGCCAAAGATATACCGGCATCGATATGTTCCTGAATTACCGTTTCATCACTGAATGGTGTGTCGTTGAGTGTCAGGCCATAATGTTGTTCCAGCAGGCGTGCAAGCAGCATTTGCCAGACCGCCACGGGCGACAGACATAGCGTCGCCACCTGCGGATTTGTTGCAGGTAGAGTTTTCATATTTGCTCTTGTGAAAGTAGTTAACGATGAGTGGGGTAAACGGCGATGTATACGTAGCCGCAACTGCCAAGGGTGTCGGCTTCGCAGGTTAAATCGTTGTGGTACAGGGTAACGCAGTAGGCATGGTGGGGGCTGAGTTCGCCGGTGGTCAGCATCGATTCCATCTGGCGGATAAAGTGCGGGAATGTTTCATCCAGCTTCCGGCATTCGATGTCACTGAACTTGCCGGTGATGCTGGCCCGGTCAGCCAGATAATGCAGTCGGTTGCCTTCCTGCACCAGACGGGCTCCCAGGCGCGGTGTAATCTCCCGCTGCAGGCCCCTGGTAGGGTTGCTCATTACAGTTCTCCACTATTGTCAGTTCAGGGTGATGCTCATCAGGCAGGTATAGGGCCCATTGCGGTCCTGGCGGCGTTCGGCGTATACCGCGAGGACTCCGGTGATATCCGGAACGTCCCTGCCGGTGTAATGACAGACGCTACCGTGCCACTGATATTTTCCGCTGCAGTAGCGAAAGATCCGGGACTCAGGATGCTGGCGGTATATCGTCATTGCCCGGCGTTTACTGATAATTTTCATGTCATACCTCACAGCAGACCGTGTTCTGCGAACGAATAGATTTGCCTGCCGCCGACAATCAGATGGTCAGGGACGCGGATATCCACCAACTGAAGCACCTGTACCAGTCGCTGCGTGAGGGCTTTGTCTGCCTGGCTGGGTGTTGTCTCGCCAGAAGGATGGTTGTGCGCGAGTATCACCGCCGCCGCATTGAAGTACAGGGCACGTTTCACCACTTCCCGGGGATGCACCTCGGTACGGTTAATGGTGCCGGTGAAGAGCGTCTCATGGGCAATCAACTGATTCTGGTTGTCCAGATACAACACCCGGAACTCTTCCCGCTCAAGTGCGGCCATATGCAGTCGCAGCCACTCACGGACAGCATGTGAAGAGGTGAAGGCCACGCCGGGCTCATGCAGGTGTCGGTCCAGAGCCCTGAGTGCCCGCTGAATGAGACGCCGGTCCTGTGGTGTTATCTCGCCAGGTAAAAAGGAAAGCTGTTTCATTCGTTGTTCCTCCGGTCAGTCGATGATGCGCAGAATAGCGTGAGCTTCTGGATGTTGCAGGGCGTAGTCACGCAGGCGGTAAAAGTGTGCAGTTATCGCGTCACACTCTGTACGGCAGGCATGGTGACTGTACGCAATCATGCAGACAGCAATGCCCGCAGCTTCTGCGCTCATTTGGGCATCATTGCCGTTCATGCCGTTGAGCAGATGCCATTTATCGTCACTGTCAGCATCAGGGGCCATAAACGCGCCGCCATTGCTGAGGGTGTAGAACGACCAGATACCGCCGCTGTAGGTCGCACAGAAACGCTCCATCCAGGCAAAAATACGCGGCTCCAGGGTTAGCCATTGCGGGATAGTGCCAAAATGCTGCGGCCAGAAATCGATACGTTGTTCATCGGGGACCTGCGTGACGGTCAGTTCAAATTCGGGTTGGTTAGCGGGTGCGAGGTCGTACTGCGTCTGCGTTGTCATGGATATGTCTCCGTCAATAAAAACGCCAGCGGCGATGACTGGCGTATAGGGGAATAAAGGGTGTTCGGACAGGTGGAATGTTGCAGGTAAATGCTTCGCGGTCAGCGGGTGGACGTGTCTGTACAGATGCCTGAGGTGCGGATATAACGGTTAAGACCTTCACCGGCATCCGGCTCAAAATTCCATGCCCGCCAGACCATCCGGCCTTCAGTGTCACGAACCACCAGGCGGAAGTGACTGCCCTGGTCGTCTTCGAGTGTGATATTGCAGTATGTGGTAGTGACCGCTTGCGCTTGTCTCCGGGTGAAAGGCCCCGGTGGCAGTAACACGGATTGGGACATTTTCGGGCTCCTGATAAAAGAAAACCCCGGCAGCCTGATGGCTGTCGGGGTTGGTTTGCGTAAGGAGGAACGGCTTTCAGTCGTTACCGCAGTCTCCGGGAGTGGGCAGAACTTTCTCTGCGTTCTTCAGGTCCACAGTGAAAGTCCCCGCTTTACGGTCATTGACGTAAACGTCAAACTGCCCGGTCTTACGGATATCCATAATGAAGTCATACCAGGCGTTATCGCCGTTACGCCAGCCAAGGGTTGAGGGAATGGCATATTGCTTATGGTCCATCACCACGGTGACTGTGGTGCCATCATCGTGCGAACTGACCATTCTGTTATCCGTCTGGGTCAGAAAAACTGAATGCTGGTAGAAACCATTCTGGTCAGGATTTCCAGTACAGTTGATGGTAAACATCCTCCCACTGGTATCGGTCACGCTGTATTCCGTATTGCCCTGGCCATAGCCCTGCTGCCAGAATCCGGGAACCGCAGAGGCTGTAAAGCTGGTAAACAGTGAACATGCCAGTACAAACCGGCTTAGTGAATCTATTGTCATTTCTGTCTCCTTTATCGTTGTTTTTATTCGTGGTTCTCAGGGTTTGAGGGTATCAGCAGTCGCCCCATCAGTTTGCCGTCATGGGCGTACTCAAAGTATCTTTCTTTGGTATACGGGTCCGTCACCTCCTGGTATTCCAGTTTGATGTTATCGGCAATACAAAGCGCATTCATCAGCGGCTGGACGGTTTTTTCCTGCATATCCGCGAGGTAGTAGTAACTACCGCCCTCGCAGCCATCGGGCGACTCACGGGTACGTAAGACCTGCAGGGTGAGACCAGATGAGAAGCCAACCTGTGACCATTCTTCGCTGACATCATCCTGACGACTGACCACATCGCTGAAGCGCGGCGGGGTGAGATCCTTGAATTTGCTGATGGCCTTCAGGTCATCACTCCTGTCATCGCAGGCGCTCAGAAACAGAGTGGTGGCGACCAGTGCCAGAAGAGGCAGTGTTTTACGTTTCATTATTTTTTCCTGAAATCAGACGAACCACTTTGGCAAAGACATAAATGCCCACGAAAATACCCACCGGCACGCCGACGAACGGTGTCAGCGCGACACTGGCGGCACCTGCTGCACCTCCGCCCGTCAACAGTGCAGCAACGGTGGCAAGTGTCAGGGCCGTGAGGCTGTCGGACACCCCGGTTTTGTTCAGAATGATGACGATGACAACAATGGCGATAATGGCAATAACGGGCATCGGGCTCCTCCCTGCTGCCGGGTTGATAACAACGCCTGTGCTATTCCGGTGGGCTGTCAGCCGGAACAAACGCAAGCAGTGACTGCTGGATAAAACGAAAATGGGGTAAGGCTTGAATGAATACCGGGTCCTCAACCAGGCGGCACAGACTGTCATTGCGCCGGAAACTCTCCTGCAGGGGCTGAACCAGATGGATTTCATCCAGCGTGAATACGGCGATATGTCCGTCGTGTTCAGCAACCAGATACCAGGCCTGCTGTTGGATGAGAAGGCGGCAAGGTGCCAGTCGCTCACAGCGCCGACCATCGGTAAGCAGCGTCACCCTCCTGCGCCCGGTAATAGCCTGAATCAGCCGCCAGAAAGATAATGCCCCTGACGGGGAAGGGACCGAATTTGCGGGTGCTATCACGCAGGGAGACTCGTCACACATAAGCAGTGCGTTCACCAGACGACGATCAAGGCCAGGAAAAAGACCTGCCAGCCCGCTCCGGTGGGCAAAGATAAGCACGTCGGGCACCATCTGTGTCTCACTGCCAGCAGTGCGTAAGCGGCAGTAACCGGACTGATATTCCAGGTCCAGATACATCAGCCGCTCACGAAAATCCCGCCGCAGCGTGCGCACCGACACGCCAAACTCAACGGCCAGTTTGCGCACGCTCAGCGTTTCCCCCGCCACCAGGCGACTGATGATCAGTGACAGCCTGACAGCCAGCCGGTCATGGCGGTGTTCTGCCTGGGTCATGGGAGGTTCTCCGTCTAAGTTAACTGACTGAAAATAATGTGATTACTTTAAAGAGGTGGGCGGACAGGGTATGGACACTGCAGAAACTATTTTTCATTTCTGCGAAAGTCAGATATAGCAGGGGTTGCAGGCCATACCAGGGAGAGTGAGTCCTACTGGCATGTCGTAACGCGGACAGGTGGTGTCCGATATTAACAACATGGCAACATGAGAAGGCTACTGTAGTTGCGTAAGCAGTGTTTCCGCCATCATCCACAGCGCCCGGTTGAGCTTCACATCCCCGTCAATGCCACGCACAGCACGGGTATGAGTTCGCCCGCCTTTAACATTACGGCCACTGAGCCCGCCCTTAATCAGGTTTTCCTGCACACGCTGATAGGTGGTCCACAGGTCATTGTTCTCATCCTGCCAGCGGCGTGGGGAGAGTATCTGCGATTCACTGACAGGCTGGTGGTCCTCACCAAAGCGGTACGTGAGCGCGGCTTTTGCCAGTGCCTGCTGAGCGGGAGGTGGTAATAGCAGCGATTGCATGGCATCCCGCTTCTCCTCCACCCGGTCAAAAATCCCCAGTACCTCATACGCCCCTTCTATTACCTGATTCACCACATTTCCTTTGTGTGGCACCCGCACCTCGCCAAACGACTCACCGCAGACGAGCCCATTCTGACAAACCGCACGAAATAATCCCGGCAGCATCTGGTATGAGCTGGTGCCGTCATGTGAATTAAGCAGAATGATTTCCGGGACCTGCTTACCGGTAATCTGCCCCTCACGCCGCAGACGCAGCATGTGCTTTGTGTGTTCGCGACGATTCGGGTCACGCACCCGGGTCTGGCAGGCAAAGAACGGCTGAAAGCCTTCGCTTTCCAGGCTGTCGAGCAGGGAGATGGTGGGTATGTAGGTGTAGCGTTCACTACGGGACTCGTGTTTGTCCTCGCTGAAGACGCTGGGCACCACGCGAAACAGCTCTTCACGGGTTAACGGACGATCACGACGGATAAGGTTTGCAGCGCCAAAGCGCGAAGCCAGACGGGTCATAAGCAGACTCCTCATAACGGGAAGCAATAAAAGAAAGCCCTGTCGCACAGGCGATAGGGCTCAGGGATTAACAGGTAAGAATTAAACGCTCAGAAGAAGAAATCCCAGACAGCACGGGCCACTGACACTACGGCGATGCGCACGGCCTGAATGACGGCCCGCACTGGGGCTGGTATCAGGGGAAAGGCACTGACGCTATCGAGTACGGCACCTACGGTTTCACCAAAATCGCTACGAGCTTGCTCCCGGACTACCATCGTGCGAAAGGGATGCTGCAGTTGCGACACCACCGGGCTGCTGGCCTCACGCGGCAGGCAACGGATCATGCGCTCTGCCATCACCCGTAGTCCCCACTGCAGACGGACTGACACGGCACATACAGGATGCACTGGCTGAAAAATCTCATGCAGCAGGCAGATTTTGCGGCTGATATTCTGCTTCTGCTCTGTGGACAATCGCTCTCCACCGCTGGTGGGCTCAGTCTTATCAGACTGGCTGATAACAAACAGCACTTTATGCCGGTAAGCTTCACCAATCACCTGGCGGTAAAAATGCTCATCCACCGCCAGTGCCCGATCATCAGCCTTAATCAGCCACAGCACCAAGTCGAGCCGGGGAAGCTGTTCACGGTACAGCCCCGCATACTCAGTATCGCGTGCACCACTCTCCCCCACGCCGGGCAGATCCACCAACGTCATATAGCGCTCGCCAACCTGCAGGCGAAATCGCAAAGGTTCACGGGTACAGGCGGCCACATCGCTGACCGGCGACACCTCACCGGCAAACAGAGCATTGCAAAGGCTACTCTTTCCCGCCCCAGTTTTACCCATAATGCCAATCACTGGTTCGTAGTGGGTTAACTGATTTATCTGCTGCAATATACGTTCAGACACCCACTGCGGCAGGCCGGAAAGCGAATGGTTTAATGGCTGCAAACCTTGCTGATTAATCATGACAACTCCTGCAATAAATAAAACTAAAAACGGCAGTACCGCGAAGTTCTGCCGTTATGCTGGTATGTTCATGAAAATGATATATATCTGAATATAGTTTGAATGATGATTTTCTATTGAATCATCCTAAATACTTCCAGTACTCGTAAGGAAGGTTAATGGTGGCTTTAGGAGGGTATAGCTGATTAGGTAAGGCTTTATCGATGTGCAAAGCAGCGATAAAAATAAACCCTTCCTGAAAGGGAAGCACTGGAATCCATGAAAGATAAGCGGAATTAAGATGTCTTTTTTTTCTGCGCATATATTCATCAATTCCTGCATTGCAAAAATCAACAGTTCGAACATGGCAAAGTGACTGAATGTCAAATAAATAAGACTCAACAACAAATAATGGAATTTCTATTTGAATCAGGTCATAGCCAAACTTCTCACCAGATTTTTTATTTACGCACAAATAAACATAGCGTGATATACAATCACCCTCGGGCATATAGGATTTAATTTTATTCTCAATTCTCTCCATAAACCCACTATTGCAAGAGTCCCATTCAGATATTGCCGGAAGGAAAAAGCTTTCAACAGGATTTGGGTGAACATTGAATATAAGCTTTTCAGACAGAGAGTGAAGATATTTAAAAGTAGAGTCATCTTTATGCTGCTGCGTTTCGAAGTGACGAACCTCATGATAAAACATGCTAAAAAGCCTGCTTTCAACCTCCTGAGTAATTCTATTTTGATATGTCACAAAATCAAGAATAGGTGCAGTGGACCGTAATAACTCACATATTACCTTAGAACGTGACATGCCATTGGATTCGGCATACCTGTCGATTGAATTAATCGTTAAATCATCATCGGTGTTAAATGTAATTCTCTTTACCATAACTGTTATGCACTTTGTTGATTGTGCATAACAACCTATCACAGAGGCCAGTAAAGCGCCAGATCGCACTGCAATACTTCAGATTTCGCGTACACATTTCTTCCTGTGTAAGGCCACCATGTGAACCTACGATAGAATCCTTGAAACCATCAGTTCTTACTGAATTAAGGTTAATTAGTATTATCACCCGGAGTTAACCGTTCCTCTCCGGTAATCAATACTCATCCCTGCATTAAAAAATACATCACACATCTATCTATTGAACCCCGTTTAGTTTGAGGATAGATCATGAAAGAACCCTACAATGCCAACCCTAATTACCCTATGCATCGTATTCTTCTCGAAGAGATAAACCACCATCTGGATGAAATGTTTGAGCGTTATTCCCGCTTGCTGGCTTTTCGTATGGATTTTGGCTGGAAACAAGGGAGTGAACGCTCGCAGCGTAATCTCATGGATGAGATGGAGGGCGAGATACAGCACCTGATGGATGTGGTATTTGGCCGAAAGATGGTTATTGGGTATTGCTGGGTAATTGAATACAGACAGCGTAAGGGGTTGCATGTGCATGCCATGCTTTATCTTGATGGGCAGAAGCATCGGAAATTCTATCCAACTTCGCGTGCGATAGGGGAAGAATGGCGCAGATTGACTGACGATGAAGGTCTCTTTCATCTGTGTTCCAAGAAAAAGCATTTCGTTGCGAGTTCCGGAACGATAGTGGATCACCGCAATAGGCAAGCAGTTGATGAACTACGTTACGTAATTAGTTATTTAGCCAAATCTGAGCAGAAGTCACGAGGGGTTATTGCAGGTATGAATGCTATACCACCACGAAGCCGTAGAGGCAGGCCCAGGAAGGAGTAGCGACAGGTAAACGTTAAGCTGAAGTTTTTTTACAACAGAAGCCATTGATGTGGAGGAGCTGACGGTAATGATTGGTTTACTAGCAGCTCCGGTTATTCATCTTTAACCGGAACACATCAACATGTATACAAAACCTGCACTACTTGAAGATCAATTCATTGATATGAAATTCATTACCCAGCTTACTGGCCTGAGCGATAAATGGTTCTATAAGCTGATACAGGATGGGGCATTCCCTAAACCGATTAAATTGGGCAGAGCTTCCCGTTGGTTAAAAAGCGATCTGGAGGAATGGTTGTATTACCGTATTTACGAATCCCGTAATTAATTACTTTGGAACGATATTTGTCTTGGCCAAGATAATGCCCCCTTCAACGTATTTACAACAGATGCTTCGTGTATTTTAAAACGTAGCGACAAGCGTTGCAGCATAGTAGCAATATCAGCGGGAGGGAGCATGCAGTAAAGCACGCTCTGTAATTACCTCTAACGGATTTCACCTGATTTATGCATTGTTCCGGTATGTGAAGACAGCTCCTAGTGCCTTACAGTAAAATGTGGAACATAAGCGCATCTTCGCACTCCGAAATTAAGGATAAAAAATGTATTCAGATCAACAGCGTAGTTATCTGGCCCATTGGTTAACGTTAAGCGGCAAAGCCGAGGACTCACTGACGCAGACTATCGCCAGTGCGCGAGTTGATATGAATCCCCATCAGGTAGAAGCGGCGATGTTTGCACTTGCATCCCCTTTGTCGAATGGAGTTATTTTGGCCGATGAGGTCGGGCTCGGGAAAACCATTGAGGCCAGTCTGATTCTGGCGCAGAAGTGGGCTGAACGGCGTCGGAAATTATTACTTATTGCTCCGGCCACGCTGCGTAAGCAGTGGAGTCAGGAACTTGAAGAGAAATTTTCATTACCTTCGCGCATTATCGAAGCAAAGAGCTTCAATCAAATGATCAAAGAGGGATGTTGTAATCCATTTGACATTGAAAACTCGACTGGAGAGGCTGCGATATGTATTTGTTCATACGAATTCGCTTCCCGTAAAGAACATGAACTGGCTCGTATTCCATGGGATCTGGTCGTCATGGATGAAGCCCATAAACTGCGAAATATCTACAAGAGCGATGGCGCTAAAACAGCCAAAAAACTCAGTAATGCATTATCTGGCAGGAAAAAAATTCTGCTTTCCGCTACGCCGCTTCAGAACAGCATCCTTGAGCTTTATGGTCTGGTTTCCGTTATTGACCCTCATTTCTTCGGCGATTTGGCCTCGTTTAAGGCCCGTTATTCTCGGCAAAATATTGACGATGCAGAATTGGCGTTACTAAGGGTACGTCTGAATAAGATCTGTAATCGTACGCTTCGCCGACAGGTTCAGCAGGAAGGCGGGATCAGTTTTACCCGCCGTCATTCAATAACAGAAGATTTTCGCCCGACAGAAGACGAAGAAGTTCTCTATAAACAGGTTTCCTCTTATTTGCAGCAAGACGATCTGCTGGCAATCAAAAGCGGTGCTCGTCACCTGGTGACATTAGTCATCCGTAAAATTCTGGCCTCATCATCTACGGCGATTCAGGGAACGCTAGAGACAATGATTCACCGTTTAGAAAATAAAATGCCGGTTTTAGATGCCCTGACTGATTATGAAAATTATGATGATTACAGTGATGAAGAAGGTATCGAGGATGAAGATACGATCGATCCTCGGGCACTACAGGCAGAAATCGATCAGTTAAAAAGTTATAAAACCTTAGCGGAATCTATAACTAAAAACGCCAAGGCGGAGGCATTGTTAAGCGTTCTTAGTCGGGCTTTCGAATTTACAGTAGAACTGGGTGGATTGCGTAAAGCGGTCATTTTTACCGAGTCCGTGCGCACCCAAACCTGGCTAGCGCAACTGCTTTCAGACAATGGGTATGAAGGCGAAGTGGTATTGCTCAACGGCAGTAACAGCGATGCGGCGTCTAGAAAGATTTATAGCGACTGGTTGGAGAAACATCAGAACTCTGGCCGAGTTTCCGGCTCTCGCACGGCGGATATGAAAGCGGCACTGGTCGAAAAATTTAGAGATGAAGGTACTCTGATGATTTGTACCGAGGCCGGTGCAGAAGGTATCAACCTTCAGTTCTGCTCTCTGTTAATCAATTATGACTTACCTTGGAACCCGCAGCGGGTTGAACAACGTATCGGGCGTGTTCACCGTTACGGACAAAAGCACGATGTTGTAGTGGTCAATTTCATTAATAAAGGCAACCGGGCCGATCAGCGTGTGTTTGAACTATTGAGCCAGAAGTTCCAGCTTTTTGAAGGCGTATTTGGTGCATCCGATGATATCCTGGGATCGATAGAATCGGGCGTTGATATTGAACGGCGTATCCATGAGATTTACCAGCACTGCCGCTCCGACGAGCAAATAGAACAGGAGTTTAATCAGCTCCAGGATGAACTCAAAGACCAGCTGGAAAACCGGGAGAATGAAACCCGGCGTTCCTTATTCGAACATTTCGATGTAGATGTCGTCCGAAATCTAAAAACTCGACGCACAACTACCCTCGCACAGTTAAACGTTTATCAGGAAAATCTGCTGCTGCTAGCGGAAATGTTTCTAAGTGACAATAGCGATTTCCAGCACTCTGAAACTGGTTTTCGTTCCTCGGGAAAGTATTATGACGTTAGCTGGCCTGTTGCGGATGAAAAGGATGCAGAATTTTTCCGACCTAATCAGGGATACGGAAAGCAACTGATTGATGAGGCCCTACATGAGGGAAAAGATCTTTCCACATTGCCAGTTTGTCAGAAACTCCATTTCATCTACCAACCCAAGGCAGGACAATTGGCTGATGTAAAATTGCTTTGCCAACAATCAGGGCAGTTGTTACTAGCAAAAGTCAGTATCGGAAATCAAGAACAACAACGAGAGCAGCTACTTGTCGCTGCCGTAACGGAAAATGGTGAGGTAGTGGCGGAAGAAACCGCATCCCGTCTGCTTCGCTTGCCGTTGTCAGAGGTAACATCAATCGAAGAACAGCCTGTGTTACCCACTTTAACCGCACAATGTGAGGTTTTACGGAATTCTTTTATCCAGCAGGTCGAACGTGATAACGAACTTTATTACAATGAAGAAGTAGAAAAACTTGAACGCTGGTCAGAAGATCGTCGCATCGCGCTGGACCTACGCATCAAACAGTTAGATGCAGAAATTAAAGAAGCGCGTAAAACCGCCCGCCAACTTCCTTCGCTGAAAGAGAAGATGGAAGCTAAACGCTCCCTAAAGGCGCTAGAACGCGAGCGGGACAACATCATGTTGCAGTATCATGATGAAAAGAAAAAAATTGAGCAGGAAGAAGACCGCCTGCTGGAAGAGGTTGAACAAAAGCTGGCGACAGAGATAACGTCCAGTCAATTATTTGCGGTGAGCTGGACATTGAATTCACCTTCCGCATGAAGTGTTGTTGTTTCAGGAGTCAATAATGGCTAACGGTAAAGTATTAAGACAGCTGATAAAAGCGGGCGCGACGGGCGACACTGCTACGTTCCGTCGCGTTTCAGAAGCCATTATTGATGAGGAACGTCAGAAACAGCACCATCTTCTGGCTAACGATCTGGAGCATATTCTTTATGGCGATCACATTGTTCAGGCTTCGCGTTCACCTACGTTGCCTCCGGCACCGGTAGACAAAGAAAGGGGGCTGCCACTGTTGGATCTACGGCAGCCGCAGCGCAGCCTCGATGAAATGATCCTTCCAGCTACCAGTGCTACAGTGATCGATGAGCTCCTTGAAGAGCACCGGCGTAGCGATGTATTGCATAGCTATGGGATGAAAGCAGCCAGTAAGATCATGTTTTTCGGGCCACCAGGCTGTGGTAAAACGCTGGCAGCGGAGGTCATTGCCTTTGAGCTGGACATGCCGCTGGCAATTGTCCGCCTTGATGTATTGGTATCCTCATTTCTGGGTGAAACAGCCGCAAATCTGCGTAAAATTTTTGATTTTATTGCCCAACATCCGCTGGTGGTCTTGTTCGATGAATTTGATGCAATAGGTAAAGAACGCGGCGACAGCGGAGAACACGGTGAATTACGCAGGGTCGTCAATGCTGTACTGCAAATGATGGATGCTTATCAGGGCAAAAGTCTAATTCTGGCGGCCACCAACCATGAACATATTTTGGACAGCGCCATTTGGCGTCGTTTCGATGAAGTGATTGAATTTCCTCTGCCAGATCAGACGCAGTTACGCGAGTTGCTGGCGTTAAAGCTACGCGGCATTCGCCGACAGTTTGAACTGGACGATAATGAGTTGTTATCCTTGCTTCATGGTAAAAGTGGTGCAGATATCGAACGCATTGTTCGCCGAGCCACTAAGCACATGATCCTGCGCCATCAGGAATTCCTGACGCTGAAGGATTTAAAAAACGCGATGCAGCGAGAGAACGCCAGAACTCACAGATAAGGGACTGCCATGACGGCGAATTATCAGCATCTAAATATTTCCAAAGCCCCTCTTCAGAATGACCGACGGACCCGCAGAGTCAATATGCCTCGTATTCGCAGAGGCGATTTACGTCTGCATGGACAAATGTTATTGAACCAGCTCCAGACTGTGCGCCCGATGCTGACGCAGGTACCAGGCAGCGCCGCTGATGGTCGATATATACTCAAACTGAACTACAGCGGCACGATGAATTTTTCGGCATTGATACATCATGGAGTAGAGTTTGTCAGTCAGGAAAATAAACAAGTTTGCGTAGTCTTTAGTGACGAGCAAGGGCTGGCTACATTTGCAGAACATCTGTCATCCCTCGGTCTAGGTAATACAGAACTAACCTACAAACAGATCCTGGAGGCGCTTGACGGTATTGAGGGCTGGTCTGCGGAAGATCGCAAAAGCTGGGCTCTTCGGCGTTATGGTTTTCCTGTAGCGGAACGCTTTAAACTGGATGTGGAGCTCTGGCCTATCGAAGTTGCGCATCATCCCAAACGTATCGATCTATATACACGTTTTGAGCACTGGTTACATGAGCAGGATATTTCCAGGCAGGATAAAGTCAATCTGGACAGCCTGTTAATGTACCGGGTCGAGGTTTCACTCGCGCAAGCGGAACACCTATTAGCTCATCGGGACGTTAGGTTTATTGATTTGCCACCGTCTAGTGGCATTAGTTATCAACAAATTAACCGGGACATCAATACACTTCCAGCTCGCCTGAGCTCGCCAGCGGAAAATGCGACCAGGATATGTATTCTGGATAGTGGTATTAATACCAACCATCCTTTGTTAAGCACTGCCATTGCTGAAAGCGCCAGCTTTATTCCCGATCAAGATGCGTTTGATGAACAGGGGCATGGCACTGCCGTTGCCAGTATTGCGTTGTATGGTGATGTTGAGGCTTGTAACCAGAGCAATTTCTGGCAGCCTCAACTATGGCTGTATAATGGAAAAGTACTGAACGAGCAGGCTGAATTTAACGCCGAAACTATTGAAGCTACGCTTGCAGCCGCTGTTGCATATTTTACCGATCTCGGCTGCCGCATTTTCAACCTGTCATTGGGAAACGCTAATGCTCCCTACGACGGCAAACATATCCGCGGGATTGCGTATTTATTAGATACGTTGTCCAGGCAGTACAATGTACTATTTGTTGTGTCTGCAGGGAATTTTGCAGGTAGTGATGAACCGCCTGTGCCGCAAAATAGCTGGCGGGATGAGTATCCTGATTACCTGTTGCATGAGGCAAGCGTTATCATCGATCCAGCTCCTGCACTCAATGTACTGACAGTGGGCAGCATCGCCAAGCATAACGCAACGCACGCTGCACAACGAAGGCCTGAGGATATTCAGCATCTCTGCCCGGCAACAGAAAATCAACCTTCACCTTTTACCCGACATGGTCCATCAATAAAAGGGGCATTTAAACCCGACGTGATGGCACACGGTGGCAGTGTCGCTTCCAATGTGCGGCAAGGGCAATGGCAGGCGCACATGCGTGGTTTGGGCGTATTAAGTTGCCATCACCAGTTTCAGGGCACTACCCTGTTTAAAGAGCTCAGCGGTACCAGCTTCGCCGCACCGTATATTACGCATCTGGCTGGACGCCTGTTAAATGAATACCCGGATATGTCCGCCAGTATGTTACGGGCAATGCTGGTTAATCATGCATCTATCCCTCAGGCGATGGCGCAGGCTTTCCCGCAGGAGATGCGAGAAAGTTATAAAAATGCACCTACAACGAAAAACCGCGAGATAGAACGTGAGGTAACGGGTTACGGCATCATCGATGAAGATGCTTTATACCGCTCTTCAGAATATGTGGTGGTCATGCGATGTGAAGAGCAAATAGAAAATAACGCCCACCAGTTTTTTGAGCTGCCCTTCCCTGCTTCTTTTTTAAGATCACAGCGGGCTACTCGTGAGATCCGCGTTACCCTTGCTTACTCGCCCGCTGTGCGTACCACCCGACTGGACTATACCGCCACGCGGATCAGCTTCCGGCTGGTTAATGGCCGCTCGCTGGATGAGGTGCAGGCCAGTTTTAATCACCAGACGCAGAGTGAAACGGAAACCCGCTCCGATGATGCCCAAACTAACCGGGTTGTATCTGCTCAACAGCGGGAACGCGGTACGGTACAATCATCAGTATGGACTTTCCGTCAGCGTAACCCGAATGAAAAATGGTTTATCGTTGTAACCCGTCAGGACAGAGATTGGGGCGAAGCATTCAGCAGCGAGCAGGAGCCTTACGCACTGGTAGTGACCGCGACCGATCGTGATAACGAACAGGCTCAGCTTTATACACAAATTCAGGCGCAGATCCGTGAACAGGAACGCGCCCGAGCACGTATTGGATAAAAATAGATTATGTCAACGAAGCAAAAATTAGAACTCAACTGGATTGGTAAACATAAACGTCCTCGTCTGGAGCCGCGTATTCTGCTTGAAGACAAAGATTTGTCTTATGGTGATGCGGATAGTGAAAATCTACTGATTCATGGTGATAATCTGCTGGCGTTGAAATCTCTGGAGCAGCAGTATGCGGGGAAGATAAAATGTATATTTATCGACCCACCGTATAATACAGGGAGTGCTTTCTCTCACTATGATGATGGGCTTGAACACTCGATGTGGCTTTCAATGATGAGAGACCGATTAGAGTTGCTTCGTTCGTTACTCAGTGAAGAGGGATCACTTTGGATAACTATTGATGATAATGAGGCTCACTATCTAAAAGTCTTATGTGATGAAGTGTTCGGCAGAGCTAATTTTGTAGCAAATATTGTTTGGCAGAAAAAATATTCCAAGCAGAACGATTCGAAATGGTTCAGCACAAGCCATGATCATATTTTTGTTTATGCAAAAAATAAAAACAAATGGTTCCCAAATAAACTCGAGAGAAGCTCTGATGAACTTAAAGGTTATAAGAACCCTGATAACGACTCTAGAGGACTGTGGCAATCAGTTGTATATACCTGCGCAAAAACCAGATCTGAAAGGCCTAATTTATATTACCCAATCACTCATCCTAAAACAGGTGAAGAAGTATACCCAAGTGAATCCCGTGTTTGGGCATATGACAGAAAAAGGCATGAACAACATATTGCTGATGGTTTACTGTGGTGGGGCGAAAATAATGACAAAGATAAACCTCGATTAAAGTCATTTTTAAGTAAAGTTGGTAATGGAATTGTACCTGATACACTATGGCTCAGAGATAGTGCTGGCGATAATCAAGATGCAAAAAGGGAAGCAAGAAATTTTTTCCCTCAAGGTACGTTTGATACACCAAAACCTGAAAAACTAATCCAAAAAATATTACAGATATCGACCAGCGAAGGAGATATTGTTTTAGATTCATTTGCTGGTTCCGGAACAACTGGAGCGGTTGCTCACAAAATGGGCCGTCGCTGGATTATGGTTGAACTGGGAGATCATTGTCAGACTCATATTGTACCTCGCCTGAAAAAAGTCATCGATGGAGAAGATAAGGGGGGGTTACTAAATCGGCGAATTGGCAAGGCGGCGGTGGTTTTCACTATCTACGTTTAGCCCCCTCACTCATGAAAAAAGATCATTGGGGCAATTGGGTAATCAACAAAGAATACAACGCTGAAATGCTGACAGAAGCCATGTGTAAGCATATGAATTTCACGTATGCACCAAGTCAGACTCAATACTGGAATCATGGCTACAGTACCGAGACTGATTACATCTACGTCACTACCGGTTCTTTGGCTTATGAACAACTCAAAGTTATAAGTGAAGAGGTTGGAACTGAACGCACATTGTTGATCTGCTGCAAAGCCTTTATGACCGAAGGTGCAGAATTTCCTAACCTGACATTGGTAAAAATTCCTCGTGCCATTCTAAGTAAATGCGAATGGGATCAGGACGACTATAGCTTTACGCTAAATGTACTCTCTGATTCAGAACAACCTGACGATATTGACTACGACGAAGATACTGAAGGCGAAGAACAATTATGAGCCAAAGCAACGCCATAAAAATTGCCAATCGGATTAGTGCACGACTGTCACTGCGCGATCCGCAGGATGAATCATTGCGCATCTTATGTGACGTGCTCGAACAGCTCGGTCTCAGCAAAGATCCCGATCTTGATCGCTGGATTGAATTGCTGCGTCAGCAGTATCCCACAGTGAAAGGATTTGAACGTGCCTTCCCTTCACTATGCTTTGCACTAGCTACAGGTGTGGGTAAAACACGCTTAATGGGAGCGATGATTGCTTGGTTATACTTAACCGGACGCAGCCGCCATTTTTTCGTGCTAGCTCCAAACCTGACCATCTATGAGAAACTCAAGATGGACTTTTTACCTGGCTCGCCAAAGTATGTTTTTCAGGGCATTCCTGAACTAGCACAAACACCGCCGGTACTAATTACTGGTGATGACTATCAGGAAGGGCGAGGCGTTCGTCTGGATTATGCGATTGCTGAAAGCAAAACGGGTGATCTTTTTGGCAGCGAAACAGCTCCACACATTAATATCTTCAATATTTCCAAAATCAACGCGCTGGAAAATGCCAAAGGTGCAACTAAATCCAAAGTCGCTAAAATCCGACGCATTCAGGAATACGTCGGAGAATCTTATTTTAGCTATCTTGCAAACTTGCCCGATTTAGTTGTTTTGATGGATGAAGCCCACCGTTACTATGCTAGTGCGGGTGCACAAGCGCTTAACGATCTTAACCCAGTATTAGGTATTGAATTAACCGCCACCCCGAAAACCGTAGGTGCAAACCCACGTGATTTTAAAAATATTATTTATCACTATCCCCTTTCGCGTGCACTAAAAGACGGATACGTCAAAATTCCAGCTGTTGCTACGCGCAAAGAATTCCGTGCTGCCAACTACTCTGAAGAGCAGTTGGAAAAAATTAAGCTGGAAGACGGAATCCACCATCATGAATACGTGAAAACGGAACTAACCAGCTTTGCCAACAACACCGGTAACAAACTGGTCAAACCTTTTATGCTAGTCGTTGCGCAGGATACCGATCATGCGGACAGGCTAAAAGTACGCATTGAACACGACGATTTTTTCAATGGCGCTTACAAAGGCAAAGTAATCACCGTTCACTCGAACCAAACGGGTGAAGAATCAGAAGAAACTATGCAGCGACTTTTGGCCGTCGAGCATGACAAAGACACCGAAATCGTCATTCATGTCAACAAGTTAAAAGAGGGATGGGACGTTACAAATCTGTACACTATCGTTCCATTACGTGCTTCTGCCTCTGAAATCCTGACTGAGCAGACCATAGGCCGAGGACTGCGCCTTCCCTACGGCAAAAGAACCGGCGTCGAAGCCGTCGATCGCCTGACGATTATTGCCCATGACCGTTTTCAGGAGATTATCGATCGTGCCAATAACGATGACTCGATTATCAAGAAAGTTCTGTATATCGGGCTGGATGATGATGAAAACGGTATTCCAGAAGTAAAACCCCAGCAAATTATCGTACCATCAATGGCTGAATTCCTGTTGGGAAATCAAGTCATTGATAATAATGGGTTGCAGGCTTGTGAACCTCAAGCAATATATCAGACAAACTCCATATCAAAACCGGTACTCAATACGGAAACAGAACGTAAAGTCGCAGAACTCACGTTTAAAGTGGTGTCAGAAGAAGCTAAACGGTTAACCAGCAGTCAGCAACTCAGCACGCCAGAGGTGAAAGCAAACGTAACTCGACGGGTACAACAAGCCTTGCGTGAATGGGAAGTGACTCAACATCAAATCTCATCGTCTTCGGATCAACTCGATTTGACGGAAATGATTGAAGAGCAAGTTGAACAGCCAAGTTTCCTTTCAATGGAGGATACGGAAGTTCAGGAGTTGGTCGGGACGATCACCGAAAAACTGATGGAATATACTATCGATATTCCTCGAATCGTGGTTTTGCCAGAACGTGAAGTCAATTACGGGTTTAATGATTTCAACCTTTCCGGATTGGATCGCATTGCGCTCAAACCCGGCAGTAAAGAGCTCTTACTCACGCATCTGGAAAATAACGAACAGCGGACAATCAGTTGGCAGGAAGGTGGAGAAGCGGAAGAACGGCTAGAAAACTATCTCATTCGTTATCTGCTCGACCATGATGAAATTGATTACGACGAACATGCCGACATGCTTTACAAACTGGCCGGACAGATGGTGAACCATTTGTGCAGTTATCAGCCGCCGGAAGATTCAGAATCCGTTCTGAAAAATGCGGGTCGGCAGCTGGCTGAATTTATATGGGTGCAAATCAAACAGAATATGTGGACAACGCCAACGGGCTATACCGGACGTATAACTCAGGGCTTTGATGTAATACATCCAGCGACGTTCAATTTTGCCGGTAATGAAAAACCGAGAGATTTCCGTATTGCAGTTCCCGCAGGAGAAAAAAATAAAGTCCGCCAGATGATTTTCACTGGTTTTACTAAATGCTGTTACCCTTATCAGAAATTTGACTCTGTAGATGGGGAGCTCCGCCTAGCTCAAATATTGGAGAATGACCCCTCAGTGATTCGTTGGATGAAACCTCGTCCAGGTCAGTTCCGTATCGAATATGCTAATGGTAGAAATTATGAACCTGATTTCGTTGTCGAAATGGACAATGGCTATTGCCTGATTGAACCGAAAAAAGCGACAGAAATCGACACGCCAGAAGTTCAGGCCAAAACGCGAGCGGCTATCCGTTGGTGCGAATTTGCAAATCAAAATGCTGAGAAACTTAATGGGAAATCATGGCAATATGCTCTTATCCCCCATGATGAAATTGAGTTAAGTCGTTCAATTTCTGGACTAATGGCTGATTTTATGATGACAAATAGTTTATCTGTATAATAGCTATTTTGGAATAATGACGAGAACCATCCTTAGACGGTATAATGCTATCTAAGGATGGTTTAACATAAAAAAAGATAAAAAATGAATCTAGGAAATGAGTTCCCTAAAAAGCAGAATGTTTATAAAGGCATGTGGTATTTAATCACTAACACCAAACTATTTGTATTATCCGCAGCCGAAAACTCAATGGCATTTGAGCTTGAGAAAGAAGAGTATCAACGGAAACTCAAACAAGGAAATTACAGTCTTGATCCAAAAAATCATACCTATTCTCATCCCCAGAGGCTAAAAGAATTACGAACTTTGTTACTCAAGACAACAGTCTATATTTTTAGCATCATCATTTTAATAGCAGGCATTGGTTTTTATACGGGAGCATTAAAAATAACACCCCATCTGTCATGGAAAAATAGTGCCAGCGCATTAGGTATTATTTTAATTTCATGGTCTACATTATTTCAATTAGGCTGGGGAAATGGCTCATGGAGTGGAACGTGTCTGGATGAATTGGTAAGAAATTCTCTTTTTCGTCATATTTTTAGCATTGGTGTATTTGTGAGTTTATTATATTTCGTTCTGCCAGAATGACTATCCCACCTCCTCCCTACTAAATCTGTGGCTTATTCATAAGGAGCTTGAAGAGAGCAGATTGTCCGACCAAGGGCAACAATGATCATTATCCCTTCCAATAGATCCATTTTTGGCAGAATAAAGGCGGCACTTCACGCCGCCGCCCATGATCAGCGCCATTCAACAATTTGAATTATAATCACGTTTTATTATTGGTTTTCCCAAAATCAAACGGACTAACCCCTTTCTCCCGATTCGCATCCAGATAATCCGCCCACCACTGCACCATCAGCCTACGCTCCCCCAAGTGTTCAGCCTTATGAATATAAGCCGCACGCACAGAGTTACGTTCCTGGTGACTCATCTGCCGTTCAACCGCATCCTTCGACCACAATCCCGACTCGATTAACGAACTACAAGCCATTGTCCTGAAACCATGCCCGCAAACCTCAACCTTCGTATCGTAACCCATCACTCGCAAAGCCTTATTCACCGTGTTTTCACTCATCGGCTTACGCGGATCGTGATCACCAACGAAAATCAATTCGCGGTTTCCACTCATGCTTTTGATCTTTTCCAGAATGGCAAGAGCTTGTCGAGATAAGGGTACAAGATGTGGAGTCCGCATCTTCGAACCACGCTGAGAATGCTTTACACCTTCCAGCGGTTCACGCTCACCAGGGATCGTCCACATAGCCGTTTCAAAATCCACTTCTGTCCAACGGGCAAAACGCAGCTCGCTTGAACGGATGAAAACCAACAAAGTGAGTTCAACCGCCAGTCGGGTTAACGGCCTGCCAGAATAGTGATCGATGCGGTGAAGCAATTCAGGAATGCGATTAAGTTCCAAAGCAGCACGATGCTGTCTTTTCGCCGTAGCAACCGCACCAGCAATCTCCTGCGCGGGGTTATAGTCGATTAAGCCACTCTGAACGGCAAAGCGCATAATCGCAGTAGTTCGCTGTTGTAAACGGGCGGCAACTTCGAGCCGCCCGGATGACTCGACAGCTTTGATGGGTACAAGCAGATCCCGTGTCTTCAATTCAGCAATGTTCCGCTTACCGATGGCAGCAAAGAGATTATCTTCGAGGCTTTTCAATACACGAGCGCTATGCGATGCAGACCACTTCTGATTGCTGGCGTGCCACTCTCTAGCTACCACTTCAAACGTTATCGCCTCTTGCTCCTGCTCTACCTTAACGGCTTTCTTGTTCTCACTGGGATCGACGCCATTAGCTAACAGCTTACGGGCTTCATCGCGACGAGCCCTGGCATCCGCCAGCGAAACCTCAGGATATTTCCCAAGCGCCAGCATCTTCTCCTTACCGCCAAAACGATAACGCAGCCGCCAATATTTGGAACCGTTAGGGTGAACAAGCAAAACCATACCTTCACCATCAGTAAGTTTATAAGCTTTTACTTCAGGCTTAGCCGAACGAACCTTCACATCACTCAGAGCCATGATGAGTATCCTTTCAAGGGTTCTGTGTGGGTACAAACATTATCGAACCGGGATATACCCGCAGTTGTACCCGCATCAGTTAGTTGATGTAGATTGAATCAGGTTGACTTAGGTTGAGTGAAAAAGCGAGGAAAGCCTTGCGGATACTGGATTTCAGACACAAAAAAAGACGTCCGTTGACGTCTATTGATGTTCCGATGGTGCCGAAGGCCGGACTCGAACCGGCACGTATTTCTACGGTTGATTTTGAATCAACTGCGTCTACCGATTTCGCCACTCCGGCACGGAAGGGATGCGGAAAACGTTGTGGATTATACCTGTCGTGCGCCACCATGCAAGCGCCAGCGTGTGTCTGGCTCGCTAAGTGTTGAAAATTTCAGCATTACCTTTCTTACCTGTAACCCTCATCACAGTTTACCCGCTTCTTAATCCCCCCTTCTGCGAAGCGTCCCGTTTCCCCATGCTCTACACTTCCAGTTCAACACCACACTGAGGGAAACACGATGTCGATGATAAAAAGCTACGCCGCTAAAGAAGCAGGCAGCGAACTCGAACTCTATGAATATGATGCGGGCGAGCTCAAGCCGGAAGATGTCGAAGTCCAGGTCGATTACTGCGGTATCTGCCATTCTGATTTGTCGATGATAGACAACGAATGGGGGTTCTCTCAGTATCCGCTGGTTGCCGGGCATGAGGTGATTGGTCGCGTGGCGGCGCTCGGCAGCGCGGCGCAGGATAAGGGCCTGAAGGTTGGTCAACGCGTCGGCGTTGGCTGGACGGCACGCAGCTGCGGGCACTGCGACGCCTGTATCAGCGGTAATCAAATCAACTGCCTGGAAGGTTCCGTTCCCACTATTCTTAATCGCGGCGGCTTTGCCGAGAAGCTGCGGGCCGACTGGCAGTGGGTGATCCCGCTGCCGGAGAGTATCGATCTGGCGGCCGCTGGCCCATTATTGTGCGGCGGCATTACGGTGTTCAAACCGCTGCTGATGCACCATATCACCGCCACCAGCCGCGTCGGGGTGATCGGCATCGGCGGCCTGGGGCATATCGCCATTAAGCTGTTGCATGCGATGGGCTGCGAAGTGACCGCGTTCAGCTCCAATCCGGCGAAAGAGCAGGAAGTGCTGGCGATGGGGGCAGATAAGGTGGTCAACAGCCGCGATCCAGATGCGCTAAAAGCGCTGGCGGGCCAGTTCGATCTCATCATTAACACGGTTAACGTCGATCTCGACTGGCAGCCCTATTTTGAAGCGCTGGCCTACGGCGGTAACTTCCATACCGTCGGTGCAGTGCTGAAGCCGCTGCCGGTTCCGGCGTTTACCTTAATTGCCGGGGATCGCAGCATCTCCGGTTCGGCGACCGGGACGCCATTCGAGCTGCGCAAGCTGATGAAGTTTGCCGGGCGCAGCAAGGTGTCGCCTACCACCGAGCTGTACCCGATGTCGCAAATTAACGAAGCAATCCAGCATGTGCGTGACGGCAAAGCCCGCTACCGCGTGGTGCTGAAAGCCGACTTCTGATCGTCTTTGTCGGGTGGCGTAAGCTTCCCGGCTATTCTCCCCGCTATTCCAGGCAGGTAAAATTCTCCTCACAATCTCCGCAATTTAGCGGTGAAGAGTGCGTCACGGTTGCCTATACTCCAGGCAGGATAAATGGAGGAAATCTCAATGAGCGCACCCCTGCTAATTGCCCGCACGCCGGACACCGAACTGTTTTTACTGCCAGGCATGGCCAACCGTCACGGGCTGATTACCGGCGCGACCGGGACCGGTAAAACCGTCACACTACAAAAGCTGGCCGAATCGCTGTCCGGGATTGGCGTACCGGTATTTATGGCCGATGTGAAAGGTGACTTAACCGGCGTAGCCGAAGAAGGACAAGCCTCTGAAAAGCTACTCGCCCGCCTGAAAAACATCGGCATTACCGACTGGCAACCGCATGGTAATCCGGTCACGGTGTGGGATATCTTCGGCGAAAAGGGTCACCCGGTGCGAGCCACGGTATCTGACCTCGGACCGCTGCTGCTGGCCCGTCTGTTGAATCTCAACGACGTTCAGTCCGGCGTGCTGGATATTATCTTCCGCATTGCCGATGACCAGGGCCTGCTGCTGCTCGATTTCAAAGACCTGCGGGCCATTACTCAGTACATCGGCGATAACGCTAAATCCTTCCAGAATCAGTACGGCAATATCAGCAGCGCTTCGGTCGGGGCTATCCAGCGCGGACTGCTGTCGCTGGAGCAGCAGGGAGCGGCACACTTCTTTGGCGAACCGATGCTGGACATCAAAGACTGGATGCGTACCGACGCCAGCGGCAAAGGGATGATTAATATCCTCAGCGCCGAGAAGCTCTACCAGATGCCCAAACTGTACGCCGCCAGCCTGCTGTGGATGCTCTCAGAACTGTACGAACAGTTGCCGGAAGCGGGCGATCTGGAGAAACCAAAACTGGTGTTCTTCTTTGATGAAGCGCATCTGCTGTTCAACGATGCCCCGCAGGTGTTGCTGGATAAAATCGAACAGGTGATCCGTCTGATCCGCTCGAAAGGGGTCGGCGTGTGGTTCGTCTCGCAAAACCCGTCGGATATTCCGGACAACGTGCTTGGCCAGTTGGGGAACCGCGTGCAGCACGCCTTGCGCGCGTTCACGCCGAAAGATCAGAAAGCAGTGAAAACCGCGGCGCAAACCATGCGCGCCAACCCGGCATTTGATACCGAAAAAGCCATTCAGGAGCTGGGAACCGGCGAGGCGCTGGTGTCGTTTCTGGACGCCAAAGGCAGCCCGTCGGTGGTTGAACGGGCGATGGTGATTGCGCCGTGCTCACGGATGGGACCGGTGACGGACGACGAGCGCAACGGGCTGATTAATCACTCTTCGCTGTACGGCAAATATGAAGAAGATATCGACCGAGAGTCCGCCTATGAACGTTTACAGCAAGGCGTGCAGGCCAGTACCGAGCAGCAAAATACGCCTCCCGCCAACGGTAAAGCGGTCGAGGTGGATGGCGGTATCCTCGGTGGATTGAAGGATATTTTATTTGGCAGCACAGGGCCGCGCGGCGGCAAGCGTGATGGCGTGGTACAGAGCGTGGCGAAAAGCGCGGCACGACAGGTTACTAATCAGATAATCCGCGGCATGTTGGGGAGTTTGATGGGCGGGAGAAAACGCTAGCCCGTATTACGTTGCCGGATGGCGGCTTAACGCCTTATCCGGCCTACGGGTCCGGAGTAGGCCTGAAAAGCGCAACGCCATCAGGCCTACGATTACTATGATTACGATTTACGCAGCATCAGCCACAGGCTTATCAGGAAGAAGCTGGCGCTTGGCAGCAGCGCACCGATAATCGGCGGAATGCCGTACACCAGCGTCAGCGGGCCAAAGATTTGGTCCAGCACATAGAACACAAAACCGAAGCTAATCCCCGTCACCACACGCACACCCATCGGGACGCTACGCAGCGGACCAAAGATAAACGACAGCGCCATCAGCATCATGACCGCCACTGACAGAGGCTGGAAGACTTTGCTCCACATATTGAGCTGGTAGCGTCCGGCATCCTGGCCGCTCGACTTCAGGTACTTCACGTAGTTATGCAGTCCGCTAATCGACAGCGCGTCAGGATCCAACGCCACGACGCCGAGCTTGTCGGGCGTGAGATTGGTTTTCCAGGTGCCGCTCACCGTCTGCGAGCCGGTGATTTGTTTCGGATCGGTCAGGTTGGATTCATCCACCTGCGACAAACGCCAAACCTTCTGCTCCGGGTCAAACGTCGCGCTCGCAGCGTAGCGTACAGACTGCAGACGGCGCTTGTCGTTAAACGAGTAGATGCTAATCCCGCCCAACTCGGCCTCGCCTTTCACCCGCTCGATGTAGACAAAGCTGTCACCGTCTTTCGCCCACAAACCCTGCTGGGTAGAGAGCAGCGAGCCGCCGTACATCTGCTGCGCACGGTAGTTACGCGCCATCTGTTCACCCTGCGGTGCGACCCATTCGCCAATGGCCATCGTCAGCAGCACCAGCGGAATCGCGGTTTTCATCACCGATAACGCCACCTGCATACGGGTAAAGCCAGAAGCCTGCATCACCACCAGTTCACTGCGCTGGGCCAGCATGCCCAGCCCCAGCAATGCCCCCAGCAGCGCCGCCATCGGGAAGAAGATCTGGATATCTTTCGGCGCACTGAGCAGGGTATACAGCCCGGCGCCCATCGCATCGTAGCTCCCCTGCCCGGCTTTTTTCAGCTGGTCAACGAACTTGATGATCCCGGAGAGCGACACCAGCATGAACAGCGTCATCATGATGGTGGTGAAAATGGTTTTACCGATATAGCGGTCAAGTACACCAAAAGGCTGCATTATACCGCTCCTTTACGCATAAAACGGGCACGCAAGCGGCGCATCGGCACCGTATCCCAGAGGTTAAGCACAATCGCCAGCGCCAGATAAGCCAGGTTAACCACCCACATCCAGAACACCGGATCCAGCTTACCTTTACCACCGTTCGACTTCAGCGATGTCTGAACCAGGAAGAACAGCAAATAGAGCAGCATTGCTGGCAGCATCGACAACACGCGACCCTGACGCGGGTTTACCACGCTCAGCGGTACAACCATCAGCGCCATCATAAATACGGTGAATACTAACGTGATACGCCAGGTCAGCTCCGCGCGGGCGCGATCGGTGTCGGTCGCCAGCAGCGTACGCATGGTCATCTGTTCGGTATCGTTTGGATCCAGCGCCACGGCCTGATGGCCGATAATCGCCTGATAATCCTGGAAGTCGGTAATGCGGAAATCGCGCAGCAGCGCGGTACCTTCAAAGCGCGTCCCCTGGTTTAGCGTCACAACCTGAGAGCCATCGCGCAATTGGGTAAGATGTCCGGAATCGGCTACGACGACCGAAGGACGAGCGTTGCCTTTCGGGCGGATTTGCGCGAGAAACACGTCTTTGAAGTTGCTGCCGTCAACGCTTTCGATAAACAGCACCGAACTGCCGTTGGTCGCCTGCTGGAATTGCCCCTGAGCAAGCGCCGCCATACCGGGGTTCGCTTTCGCCTCTGCCAGGACTTCGTCCTGATGTCTGGAGGACCACGGTCCGGCCCACATCACGTTGACCGCCGCAATAATACTGGTAAACAACGCCAGCACCATCGCCGCTTTAACAAGCACAGCCTTGCTCAGCCCGCAGGCATGCATGACCGTAATTTCACTTTCGGTATACAGTTTGCCCAGCGTCATCAGCAGCCCGAGGAACAGGCTTAAGGGCAAGATAAGTTGCGCCATTTCTGGCACGCCCAGCCCCAGCAGCGAGAGCACCAGATTTGCCGGGATATCACCGTCAACAGCCGCACCAAGGATCCTGACCAACTTTTGACAAAAGAAGATCAAAAGCAGGATGAATAGGATCGCAAGTTGGCTTTTGAGCGTTTCCCGAACCAGATATCTTATGATTATCACTTTAAATACGCCCGTAAAAACCCGTCTTTTGCCGGAATTTAGCTTGTTTCATGGCTTAAACGTCATTTATTCTCTTGAGTCGTCGAAATCGTCGCTAAGATCATTATACTCAACGGATCCACCTCTCAGAAATTGTTCTGACGTGCCAATGCCGTAATAACGTTAAGATTAACACGAAGTCACCGCAACAGCGGGTATGAGTTACGAAAGCTTGCAATTCTATCCGTAGCCACCGCCGTTGTCTTTAAGATTCAGGAGCGTAGTGCATGGAGTTCAGTGTAAAAAGCGGTAGCCCGGAGAAACAGCGGAGTGCGTGCATCGTCGTGGGTGTCTTTGAACCACGCCGCCTCTCTCCGATTGCAGAGCAGCTCGACAAGATCAGCGACGGGTACATCAGCGCACTGCTGCGTCGTGGCGAACTGGAAGGCAAACCGGGTCAAACCCTGTTGCTGCACCATGTTCCTAACGTTCTGTCTGAGCGAATTCTCCTCATTGGTTGTGGCAAAGAGCGCGAACTTGACGAGCGCCAGTACAAGCAGGTCATTCAGAAAACCATCAATACGCTGAATGATACTGGCTCAATGGAAGCCGTCTGCTTTCTGACTGAGCTGCACGTCAAAGGGCGCAATAACTACTGGAAAGTGCGCCAGGCCGTTGAGACGGCACAGGAAACGCTGTACAGCTTTGACCAGTTGAAGACCAACAAAAGCGAGCCGCGTCGCCCGCTGCGTAAAATGGTCTTCAACGTGCCGACCCGCCGCGAGCTGACCAGCGGTGAGCGTGCGATCCAACACGGTCTGGCAATCGCCGCTGGCATTAAAGCGGCGAAAGATCTCGGCAACATGCCGCCGAACATCTGTAACGCAGCTTATCTGGCCTCTCAGGCGCGTCAGCTGGCAGACAGCTACAGCAAAAATGTTGTGACCCGCGTGATCGGCGAGCAGCAGATGAAAGAGCTGGGTATGCACTCTTATCTCGCCGTCGGTCACGGTTCGCAGAACGAGTCGCTGATGTCAGTCATCGAGTACAAAGGCAACCCGTCCGAAGACGCGCGTCCAATTGTACTGGTCGGTAAAGGGTTAACCTTCGACTCCGGCGGTATCTCCATCAAACCAGCCGAAGGCATGGATGAGATGAAGTACGACATGTGCGGCGCGGCGGCTGTGTACGGCGTAATGCGCATGGTTGCCGAGCTTCAGTTGCCCATCAACGTCGTCGGCGTACTGGCGGGCTGCGAAAATATGCCGGGTGGCCGCGCGTATCGCCCAGGCGACGTGCTGACCACCATGTCTGGTCAGACCGTTGAAGTGCTCAATACCGACGCCGAAGGCCGTCTGGTGCTGTGCGACGTGTTAACCTACGTCGAGCGCTTTGAGCCGGAGGCGGTGATTGACGTTGCGACCCTGACCGGCGCGTGCGTGATTGCGCTGGGCCATCACATCACCGGCCTGATGTCGAACCACAACCCGCTGGCGCATGAGCTGATCGGTGCGTCCGAGCAGGCTGGCGACCGCGCGTGGCGTTTGCCGCTGGGTGATGAATACCAGGAGCAGTTAGAGTCTAACTTTGCGGATATGGCGAACATCGGCGGACGCCCTGGCGGCGCCATTACCGCGGGCTGCTTCCTGTCACGCTTTACCCGTAAGTACAACTGGGCGCACCTGGATATCGCCGGTACCGCATGGCGTTCCGGTAAGGCCAAAGGTGCAACCGGTCGTCCGGTCGCGTTACTGTCGCAGTTCCTGCTCAATCGCGCGGGTTTTAACGGCGAAGAGTGATGTAAAACGCCGGGTGGCGGCTTCGCCTTACCCGGCCTACAACGTCACTCAACCGTAGGCCGGGTAAGCGTAGCGCCACCCGGCTTTGCATTTAAATCCACCACAAGAAGCCCCATATATGAAGAATGCGACGTTCTATCTTCTGGACAACGACACACAACAAGATGGTTTAAGCGCCGTCGAGCAACTGGTGTGTGAAATTGCCGCAGAACGTTGGCGGGCTGGCAAGCGCGTGCTTATCGCCTGTGAAAACGAAAAGCAGGCTCTTCGACTGGATGAAGCC
Source organism: Citrobacter sp. ABFQG (assembly GCF_004322975.1). Classification (NCBI taxonomy): domain Bacteria; kingdom Pseudomonadati; phylum Pseudomonadota; class Gammaproteobacteria; order Enterobacterales; family Enterobacteriaceae; genus Citrobacter; species Citrobacter sp. ABFQG. The sequence goes on along the minus strand of NZ_CP036435.1, from coordinate 1,306,584 downwards.
CTGTGGGCAAGACCGGCAGAAAGCTTTGTTCCGCATAATCTGGCGGGCGAAGGCCCCAGAGGCGGCGCGCCGGTAGAGATTGCCTGGCCGGAGAAACGCAATAGCAGCCCGCGCGACCTGCTCATCAGTTTGCGCGTTGGCTTTGCAGATTTTGCCACCGCTTTCACAGAAGTGATAGACTTCGTTCCTTACGAAGATTCTTTGAAACAATCGGCACGCGATCGCTACAAAGCTTACCGCGTGGCTGGTTTTAACCTGAATACGGCAACCTGGAAATAATGGAAAAGACATACAACCCACAAGATATCGAACAGCCGCTTTACGAGCACTGGGAAAAGCAGGGCTATTTCAAACCTAACGGCGATGAAAGCAAAGAGTCCTTCTGCATCATGATCCCGCCGCCGAACGTCACCGGCAGTTTGCATATGGGTCATGCTTTCCAGCAAACCATCATGGATACCATGATTCGCTACCAGCGCATGCAGGGTAAAAACACCCTGTGGCAGGCTGGTACCGACCACGCGGGTATCGCTACCCAGATGGTGGTTGAGCGTAAGATTGCCGCTGAAGAAGGTAAAACCCGTCACGACTACGGTCGCGAAGCGTTTATCGATAAAATTTGGCAGTGGAAAGCGGAATCCGGCGGCACCATTACCCGTCAGATGCGCCGTCTCGGCAACTCCGTTGACTGGGAGCGCGAGCGCTTCACCATGGACGAAGGCCTTTCCAATGCCGTGAAAGAAGTCTTCGTTCGCCTGTACAAAGAAGACCTGATTTACCGTGGCAAGCGCCTGGTCAACTGGGACCCGAAACTGCGCACCGCTATTTCTGACCTGGAAGTGGAAAACCGCGAGTCTAAAGGCTCGATGTGGCACATCCGCTATCCGCTGGCCGACGGTGCGAAAACCGCTGACGGTAAAGATTACCTGGTCGTGGCGACCACCCGTCCGGAAACCATTCTGGGCGACACCGGCGTGGCCGTGAACCCGGAAGATCCACGCTATAAAGATCTGATCGGCAAATTCGTTATCCTGCCGCTGGTTAACCGCCGCATTCCGATTGTCGGTGATGAACACGCCGATATGGAAAAAGGTACCGGCTGCGTGAAGATCACCCCGGCACACGACTTTAACGACTACGAAGTCGGGAAACGTCACGGCCTGCCGATGATCAACATTCTGACCTTTGACGGTGACATCCGTGAAACCGCGGAAGTGTACGACACCAAAGGTGAAGAGTCCGACGTTTACTCCAATGAAATCCCGGCTGAGTTCCAGAAGCTGGAACGCTTTGCCGCGCGTAAAGCGATCGTCGCTGCCATTGATGCGATGGGCCTGCTGGAAGAGATCAAACCTCACGATCTGACCGTTCCTTACGGCGACCGTGGCGGTGTGGTTATCGAACCGATGCTGACCGACCAGTGGTACGTCCGTGCCGACGTGCTGGCAAAACCGGCGGTTGAAGCGGTTGAAAACGGCGACATCCAGTTCGTACCGAAGCAGTACGAAAACATGTACTTCTCCTGGATGCGCGATATTCAGGACTGGTGTATTTCCCGTCAGCTGTGGTGGGGTCACCGTATCCCGGCATGGTATGACAACGACGGCAACGTATATGTTGGCCGTACCGAAGACGAAGTGCGTCAGGAAAACAACCTCGGCGCCGACGTTCAGCTTCGTCAGGACGAAGACGTTCTGGATACCTGGTTCTCCTCCGCGCTGTGGACCTTCTCCACGCTCGGCTGGCCGGAAAACACCGACGCGCTGCGTCAGTTCCACCCAACCAGCGTGATGGTCTCCGGCTTCGACATTATCTTCTTCTGGATTGCCCGCATGATCATGATGACCATGCACTTCATCAAAGATGAAAACGGCAAGCCGCAGGTTCCGTTCCATACCGTCTACATGACCGGTCTGATTCGCGACGACGAAGGCCAGAAGATGTCCAAATCCAAGGGCAACGTTATCGACCCGCTGGATATGGTCGACGGTATCTCACTGCCGGAGCTGCTGGAGAAACGCACCGGCAACATGATGCAGCCGCAGCTGGCCGAGAAGATTGCCAAACGTACCGAGAAGCAGTTCCCGAACGGTATTGAGCCGCACGGCACCGACGCCCTGCGCTTTACCCTGGCGGCGCTGGCTTCGACCGGCCGCGATATCAACTGGGATATGAAGCGTCTGGAAGGTTACCGTAACTTCTGTAACAAGCTGTGGAACGCCAGCCGCTTCGTGCTGATGAACACTGAAGGAAATGATTGCGGCTTCAACGGCGGCGAAATGACCCTGTCTCTGGCAGACCGCTGGATCCTCGCTGAATTCAACCAGACCATCAAAGCGTACCGCGAAGCGCTGGATAACTTCCGCTTCGATATTGCTGCGGGCATCCTGTACGAGTTCACCTGGAACCAGTTCTGCGACTGGTATCTGGAGCTGACCAAGCCGGTAATGACCGGAGGAACTGATGCTGAACTGCGCGGCACCCGCAATACGCTGGTGACCGTGCTGGAAGGTCTGCTGCGCCTGGCGCACCCGATCATTCCGTTCATCACCGAAACCATCTGGCAGCGTGTGAAGGTGATTTGTGGCAACACCGCAGATACCATCATGCTGCAGCCGTTCCCGGAATATAACGCGGCTCAGGTAGATGAAGCGGCGCTGGCCGATACCGAATGGCTGAAGCAGGCGATCGTTGCCGTACGTAATATTCGCGCGGAAATGAATATTGCCCCGGGCAAACCGCTGGAGCTGCTGCTGCGTGGTTGCAGCGCGGACGCAATGCGTCGTGTAAACGACAACAAGAGCTTCCTGCTGAACCTGGCGCGTCTGGAAAGCATCACCGTGCTGCCAGCCGATGATAAAGGTCCGGTCTCCGTGACCAAAATCATCGACGGCGCCGAGCTGCTGATCCCGATGGCCGGCCTCATCAACAAAGACGATGAGCTGGCGCGTCTGGCGAAAGAAGTGGCGAAGATCGAAGGTGAGATTGCCCGTATCGAAGGCAAGCTGTCCAACGAAGGTTTCGTTGCTCGCGCCCCTGAAGCGGTCATCGCCAAAGAGCGTGAGAAGCTGGACGGTTATGCAGAAGCGAAAGCCAAGCTGATTGAACAGCAGGCGATTATCGCCGCGCTGTAAAGCTGTTTGCCGGATGGCGCTTGCGCTTATCCGGCAAACAGGCACCGTCAACGTAGGCCGGATAAGCGTAGCGCATCCGACGCCGCAGACAATAAAAGCCTCTGACGCATATGCTCAGAGGCTTTTTATTGAATTATCCTCGCTTGCGCTTCCCCTCACCGCAGTGGTATTAACTGCATATGTCTCACTTTTATGTCATGAGTTCGCTATGAGTGCCATTACCTCCGTCGCGGCAACGCTGCGCCGAATTTCTGCCGATGATAACGCCGCAATTGCCCGCGTTATCCGCAAAGTTTCCGCTGAATACGGCCTGACCGCCGATAAAGGCTACACCGTTGCCGACCCTGATCTGGACGAATTGTTCCAGGTTTACAGCCAGCCGGGCGCGGCCTACTGGGTGGTTGAGCAAAACGGTGAAGTCGTGGGCGGCGGCGGTGTTGCACCGTTAGGATGTAGTGAACCAGACATTTGCGAGCTGCAAAAGATGTACTTCCTGTCGAGCGCGCGCGGTCAGGGGCTGGCGAAAAAACTGGCGCTGATGGCGCTTGAACATGCCCGTGAGCAAGGTTTTAAGCAGTGCTATCTTGAGACCACGGCTTTTCTGACTGAGGCAATCCGCCTGTATGAGCATTTAGGCTTTGAGCATATCAGCGAAGCGCTGGGCTGTACCGGGCACGTAGATTGTGAAGTGCGAATGTTAAAGCCCCTCTGACCTTACGCCGAGAGGCTTTAACCGCGTTACTGCATCTCGGCTGAGAGCATCAGTCGAATAACGCCAGCCGCGCGAGCGGTTGGCAGCTTCAGCACCTGTGACCATAAATCTTGCACCATTTCACAGGCGACTTTCTCTTTGCCCACGCCTTTACTCGGATCGGCCATGATTTGGATATCCGGTCCAAAGCGTTGTACCAGCCCCGGACTGATGGATTGCAGATCCTGAAGCGCCAACTGTTTTTCTTCCGCCGTAACCGTATGTTTGTTCGGGCCATAGGCCGCGTGCATCATACTCATGTCGCTGGCCATACGACGGTTCATGAGCTCGCGCGGAATAATACGCACCGGGTTAATCCCGCCTTTCACTGCCGGGAATAAAAAGCGAAAACATTCGTCATTGCCCACTTTTGCCACCGCGGCAATCTGCTCGAGATTAATCTTCATATACTCGATCACGTTGGCATCAGGCGCCTGCTGCAAACGCGCCATCTGTACCTGTAGGATCTGCGGCTGAATAGCGTCGATAATCTGCTGTTCGCTTTTCCCCGCCTCTTTCAGCTGCGTTGCCTGGGTGAGGATGTTCTGCCACAGCGCTGGCTCCTGCTCCTTAAGCACCTGATAAACGGGCATGGACAGCATCGCGTTTTCAAATTTCTGCGCATCCGTCAGACCATAATCCGGGCTTTCGCGTGGGATCAGGTAGTGCACATCAAACAGATTCCACGCGATAATCGCCACCACAAAGACCACCGCGCCAGAGACCTTGCCCAGCCAGCCTTTTTTGCGAAACATGCCGACGACGATAGCAATCACCGCCCCGATATAACCTGCCAACAAAACGTGTGCCCAGTTCATTAACCATCCTTATGCCAAATCGTCTCTGTTACAGGGATATATTTCCCCTTCGATGTTTTGATTATTACGGCAGCAGCGAGCTATTTCCAGCCACCAGATTTTGCTAACAGAAACAGGAAGGATTAAACCGCGCGGCGATGGGCACCGCGCGTCAAAGAAAGGAACTAAGCTGGCACACCGCTGTGGAAGCGGAATTCATCGTCAGGAGAGGTGATCAACGCGGCTTCTACTTCGCCAAAAAACCGCACCCGGCTACTGATATCATCGGCTGAAACCTGCTGCGCCAGCGCCAGGTAATCCTGATAGTGCCGCGCCTCGGATCGCAGCAGCGACAGATAAAACGCCTGCAAATCGTCATCCAGATACGGTGCGAGCGCGGCGAACCGTTCACAGGAACGCGCCTCAATGTAAGCCCCGCAAATCAGTTTATCGATTAACGTCAGCGGCTCGTGGGTGCGCACCTCTTTGAGCATACCTTTGGCGTAACGGCTGGCGGTAATCTTAATATAGGGAATGTTGCGACTCATCATCGCCTCACGCACCTGCCAGAAATGATGCAGTTCTTCTTTGATCAGCAAAACCATGCTGTCGATAAGCTTGCGTCCCCACGGATCGTAGGTTTGCGGCATCACGCTTTTGCTTATCTGTTTATTCAGCGCGATAAAATCCGGCTCATCCCCTTCTCTGAAAGCAAACGCTTCATAGGGTTTCAGCCAGTCCAGCAGCGCCTGAGATCCCTGTTTATCTGCGACATACTTACGCACCAGCAGCATCGCCGTTTGCGCCGCTTTCAGCTCACAGACGAGGTGGTCGGTCAATAACAGAGGCAGATTAGCCGGGTCTCGCGCTTTATCAAGCCAGGCCTGGGGCGTTTTACAGTGCAGGAAATTGTGAATCGGGGAGAGTATTTGCAGATAATCCATACATTGTCCTTGGCCTGCGGCAGCCTGGGCTACCGCAGGTCAGTAGATGACTTAGTGACGCACGCCGTCATCATCTTCGTCGACGAGATCTTCATCGTCGCCGTCTTCACCTTCTTCGCCGTTCGGGTCTTCAAAATAGGTGCCCCAACCGTCGTATTCCACATCATATTTTTCAGCCAGGTTCATCAGCTGCTCAACCTGAGCATCGATCAACTCCGCATTCAGTGCACATTCGCTCAAAATGTCACAGCAAATAACCGTGTCGCCTTCTTCCACTTCCAGCTCTTCCGGCTCGGTCACTTCATAACCCAGCTTGAAGGCTTCTACTGCCGCTTTTTCCAGGGTTTCGAAGTCATCCGCGGAAAGGTGATGCTCAATGGTGTACAGCGCGTCTGGATCGCTGCCATCTTCGAGTAACTCTTCAATAATCAAGCGCGTTTCTTCACGCTGTTCTTCCAGTAGTTCCGGGTTTGCCATGGCTCGTTCCTCATAATGTCCTGCCGATACTCTTATTGTCACATACCGCTGTCATTGCCTCCACCTTTCCAGGAAAGATTTGTTAAACAAGGTTGCAAATGAATAAACATCCATATAAATTGAATTTTAATTCAATAAATGGCCTAAGCCATGTGAGGGAACCATGTCTGCGTTTTATCATAAACATTTTTTGAAACTGCTTGATTTCACCTCTGCTGAACTCACGTCACTGCTCCAGCTCGCCGCGCAGCTAAAGGCAGATAAGAAAAACGGCACTGAAGTCGCAAAGCTCACCGGTAAAAACATCGCGCTCATCTTCGAAAAAGACTCAACCCGCACCCGTTGCTCTTTCGAAGTTGCCGCATACGACCAGGGCGCTCGCGTGACGTATCTCGGGCCAAGCGGCAGCCAGATTGGCCATAAAGAGTCGATCAAAGACACCGCCCGCGTGCTCGGCCGCATGTACGACGGTATTCAGTATCGGGGACACGGCCAGGAGATTGTCGAGACGCTGGCGGAATATGCCGGAGTTCCGGTGTGGAACGGATTAACCAACGAGTTTCATCCCACCCAGTTGCTGGCGGATCTGTTAACTATGCAGGAACACCTGCCGGGTAAAGCGTTTAATGAGATGACGCTGGTCTACACCGGTGATGCCCGCAACAATATGGGCAATTCCATGCTGGAAGCCGCTGCGTTAACCGGGCTGGATCTGCGCCTGGTCGCACCGCAGGCCTGCTGGCCAGAGGAAAGTCTGGTTGCAGAGTGCAAAGCGCTGGCGCAGAAAAACGGCGGCAATATTACGCTGACCAAAGATGTCGCCGCGGGCGTGAAAGGTGCGGACTTTATCTATACCGACGTCTGGGTATCAATGGGCGAAGCAAAAGAGAAGTGGGCCGAACGTATTGCGCTGCTGCGTAAGTACCAGGTTAATAGCACGATGATGGCGTTGACCGGCAATCCACAGGTGAAATTCCTGCACTGCCTGCCCGCGTTTCATGACGATCAAACCACGCTTGGCAAACAAATGGCACAGGAATATGGTCTGCACGGCGGTATGGAAGTGACCGATGAGGTCTTTGAATCACCCGCCAGCATCGTATTTGATCAGGCGGAAAACCGGATGCACACCATCAAAGCGGTGATGGTGGCGACGCTGGCGAAGTGAGGGCATGGATGAAAAGAATGCCGGATGGCGATGCTAAGCATCTTATCCGGCCTACAACCGCGCTCTCGTAGGCCGGGCAAGGCGAAGCCGCCCCCGGCAAATACGCTTATGCCACTTGCATTTTCACCACGGCTTTGCGTACCAGCGCAGGAGCACCGACCGCGCACAGCGGTTTATGCACTTCACCCGGATAGAACACCACGAAATCACCTTCGTTCAGCACCACCGTTTTCTCCTGTACCCCTTCCGGCAGGAAGGCGATATCTTTATCCGCCAGCCAGTCAGTTTCCGGTGCGCCCGCAGGCTGCGTGCTGAAGGTCATTCCTTCCTGGCCTTTGAGCAGGATCTGAATATCCAGATAGCGGGCATGATACTCGGCGCGGCGCTGTGCAAACGGCTCCGTCATATCTTCGGCAATCAGATAAAACAGACGATCGCCGTCGATGTCATGCTTACCTTTTTCCGTCGCATCCGTCACATGCGCTTTAATGTGTTCAATTGCCTGACGCAGCTCTTCCGGCAGCCAGGCATCCAGGTTGTGAATATTGCCAACAATCATCTCAAACCCCTTAATTAAAACATCGTTTCATTTTAGTTGTTATACGAAAAAACGGCCTGCCATACTACTGCTATTTGCCGATATTTTGCGTCAACGCATGTTTATCGCTGATGGTGTTAAATAATTGCTAACTCTCAGCCACAGGTTATGCATAAACTTTGCATAACTTTCGGCTACCCTTTTCCAACAAGATCAGTAAAATACTGTTATTAAAGGATTTATTAGAAAAACCAGCTATCGATCACAGTTCACCTCTCCTTCGCAATCCTTCTTCATCGTCATATTTATTTTGAAATAAACTTTACCGCGCAAATAATAAAATCATATATTCGCATAATAATTCACAATACAGAAAAAAACACAAACAAATCAATGCATTACTTATATTGCAGCACACTAAAAGTGTACATAAAATTAACACCGATAAATAACAAGACATATTCCCGCGTAGTAATTCAATTATTCATGTTTTTATTTTATTAATTCTCCGAGCCATATCATAAATTAAACATCAAAAGTCAAATATCGACCTGACTGTGAAATAAATCACGTTTCCTCATCAAATAAGATCTAAATATAGATTCCGAAATCAGCTGAAAAGTCATGACTGCAATAAATATTATTTGCAGGCACATCCTCTTTATTTTTTAAAATAGTATTAAAGGAATAATGATGGAAAAGCATTATGTCGGGTCTGAAATCGGTCAATTACGTAGCGTAATGCTACATCGCCCTAATCTCAGCTTAAAAAGGCTGACACCATCAAATTGCCAGGAACTACTTTTTGATGATGTTCTTTCGGTAGAACGTGCAGGAGAAGAGCATGACATTTTCGCCAACACGTTACGTCAGCAAGGGATTGAGGTTCTGTTACTCACTGATTTATTGACACAAACCTTAGATGTCCAAGATGCCAAAGACTGGTTGCTGGAGACACAAATCTCTGATTATCGCCTTGGCCCCGCTTTCGCCACGGATATTCGCGCCTGGCTTGCAGATATGCAGCACCGGGAACTCGCCCGGCATTTAAGCGGTGGGCTAACCTACGGAGAAATTCCTGCCTCAATCAAAAATATGGTGGTCGATACTCACGATATTAATGACTTTATTATGAAGCCATTACCAAACCACTTATTTACCCGCGACACCTCATGCTGGATATATAACGGTGTGTCAATTAACCCAATGGCAAAAACCGCGCGACAAAGAGAAACCAATAACCTGCGGGCGATCTACCGTTGGCACCCTCAATTTGCTGATGGTGAATTTATTAAATATTTCGGCGATGAAAATATTAATTACGACCACGCCACATTAGAAGGTGGGGATGTGCTGGTCATTGGTCGCGGCGCGGTGCTCATCGGTATGTCGGAACGCACCACGCCGCAGGGCATTGAATTCCTTGCCCAGTCGCTGTTTAAGCATCGCCAGGCTGAACGCGTCATCGCGGTTGAACTGCCGAAACATCGCTCCTGTATGCACCTCGATACCGTCATGACCCACATTGATATCGATACCTTCTCCGTCTACCCGGAAGTGGTACGCCCGGATGTCCAGTGCTGGACCCTGACGCCAGACGGGCGCGGCGGCTTGAAACGCACCCAGGAAAGTACTCTGGTACATGCCCTCGAAAAAGCGCTGGGCCTCGACCAAATCACGCTGATAACCACCGGGGGCGACGCCTTCGAAGCTGAACGCGAACAGTGGAATGACGCCAACAACGTCCTGACGCTACGCCCCGGTGTGGTCGTGGGCTATGAGCGCAACATCTGGACCAACGAGAAATACGACAAAGCGGGCATCACCGTTTTACCCATTCCTGGCGACGAACTTGGACGTGGACGCGGCGGCGCACGCTGCATGAGCTGCCCACTGGAACGCGACGGTATTTAAGGAAAAGTCATGGAAAACAAACCTACTCTGGTTGTGGCGTTGGGCGGCAATGCGCTGCTCAAACGCGGCGAGCCGCTGGAAGCTGACATCCAGCGCAAGAACATTGAGCTGGCGGCAAAGACTATCGCTCAGCTCACACAGCAATGGCGCGTGATTCTGGTGCACGGCAATGGCCCACAGGTTGGACTTTTGGCGTTACAGAACAGCGCTTATGACCGCGTCACCCCTTATCCGCTCGACATTCTCGGTGCGGAAAGTCAGGGAATGATTGGCTATATGCTGCAACAAGCTCTGAAAAACCAGCTGCCGCAACGTGAAATCAGCGTCCTGCTGACTCAGGTTGAAGTCGATGCCCACGATCCAGCCTTCAGTAATCCGACCAAATATATCGGACCGATTTACGACGACGCTCAGGCTAAAACGCTACACGCGGAAAAAGGCTGGATTTTCAAAGCCGATGGTAAAGCGTTCCGTCGCGTTGTGCCCTCTCCACAACCCAAACGTATCGTTGAAAGTGATGCTATTCGCACATTGATCGCCCGCGATCATCTGGTGATTTGCAACGGCGGTGGCGGCGTACCGGTGGTGGAAAAAGCCGATGGCTTCCACGGCATTGAAGCAGTGATCGACAAGGATCTCTCCGCCGCCCTGCTCGCCCGCCAACTCCATGCCGATGCGTTGTTGATCCTCACCGATGCTGATGCCGTGTACCTCGACTGGGGCAAACCTACCCAGCGCCCACTGTCCCAGGTCACCCCGGAACTGCTCGGTGAAATGCAATTCGACGCCGGTTCAATGGGCCCCAAAGTCACCGCCTGCGCGGAATTCGTCTCTCACTGTCGTGGGATTGCTGGCATCGGTTCACTGGCCGACGGCTCGGCCATTCTCGCCGGCGACAAAGGCACGCTAATTCGTCTCGAAACCACCGACGCTAACGCGTAGGACTTTTTTTTGCCGGATGACGGCTTCGCCTTATCCGGCCTACATAAGGACATTTTCATGACTGTTAACCTGAAAAATCGCAATTTTCTCAAACTGCTGGACTACACCCCGACGGAAATCCAGTACCTGATCGATCTGGCTATCGAGTTAAAAACGGCAAAAAAGGCCGGGCGCGAAAGACAGACGCTGGTCGGTAAAAATATCGCGCTGATCTTCGAAAAAACCTCAACCCGTACCCGCTGTGCCTTTGAAGTCGGCGCTTTCGATCAAGGCGCACAGGTGACCTATCTCGGCCCAAGTGGATCGCAGATCGGCCATAAAGAATCAATGAAAGATACTGCCCGCGTGCTAGGCCGCATGTACGACGGCATTGAATATCGCGGATACGGCCAGGACATTGTGGAGGAACTGGGGCAATTTGCCGGAGTTCCTGTTTGGAATGGACTGACAAATGAATTTCACCCCACCCAAATCCTCGCGGATCTGATGACCATGCTGGAACACGCCCCGGGTAAAACCTTGCCGGAACTGAGTTTCGCTTATCTCGGTGACGCCCGCAATAACATGGGTAATTCGCTGATGGTTGGCGCAGCGAAAATGGGGATGGATATCCGTCTGGTCGCACCTAAATCCTTCTGGCCTGACGAGGCGCTGGTTGCCGAATGCCGTGAAATTGCCAGCGTGACTGGCGCACGCATTACGCTCACAGAGGATGTTGAGGAAGGCGTATACGACGTCGATTTCCTCTACACCGATGTCTGGGTCTCTATGGGCGAACCCAAAGAAGCCTGGGCAGAACGCGTTAGCCTGATGACGCCCTATCAAATTAACCAGCGGGTCATCAACGCAACCGGTAACCCCAATGTGAAATTTATGCACTGTCTGCCCGCCTTCCATAACGAGCACACAAAGGTTGGACGTGAAATCGAAATGGCCTACGGCCTGAAAGGGCTTGAAGTCACGGAAGAGGTTTATGAGTCAGCTCATTCCATCGTCTTCGACGAAGCAGAGAACCGGATGCATACCATTAAAGCGGTAATGGTAGCGACCCTCGGCGACTAACCCCAGCGGGCGTATGTCGCCTGACGGCATATGCCCAAGCTATCCGGAGAACATCATGGGCAAATTCAAATTTCCCAGCGCATATACCATCCTGTTTATTCTCATTGCACTCGTCGCGGTTATGACCTGGATAGTCCCGGCAGGGAAATACCAGATGGCGATGAATGCTACTCTGGGCAAAGAAGTGCCAGTTGCCGGTACTTATGCCCCCACAGAGGCGCACCCGCAAGGTTTTACCGCTGTACTGCTGGCCCCGATTGACGGTCTTTACAACCACGAAACCTATACCGCAGGCGCAATTGATGTGGCGTTGTTTGTCCTGATTATTGGTGGGTTTCTCGGCGTAGTAAACAAAACAGGCGCCATCGACGCAGGTATCGAGCGCGTGACGGTCAGGTTGAACGGTAAAGAGGAGTGGATGATCCCCATTCTAATGGGGCTTTTCGCCGCCGGAGGTACGATTTACGGGATGGCGGAGGAATCACTCCCATTCTACACATTGCTGGTTCCGGTCATGATGGCCGCACGCTTTGATCCGTTGGTTGCCGCCGCCACCGTTCTGCTCGGCGCGGGCATTGGCACACTCGGCTCGACAATCAACCCTTTCGCAACGGTTATCGCGGCTAACGCCGCCGGGATCCCCTTCACCCAGGGAATGCTGATGCGCATTCTGCTGCTGATCGTCGGCTATGTTATCTGTGTGGTGTGGGTCATGCGTTATGCGCGCAAAGTCCGCAATCACCCGGAGTTGTCGATTGTGGCGGATAAAATGGAGGAAAACCGTGCGCATTTTCTCGGCAATCGCGGCAATACCAATCTTGAATTCACAGCCACGCGTAAGTGGATCCTGCTGATATTCGCCGCCGCCTTTGCGGTAATGATTTATGGCGTCGCGGTACTCGGATGGTGGATGGCAGAAATATCCGCAGTCTTTCTGGGTTCTGCCATTATCGTCGGCGTGATTGCCCGCATGAGTGAAGAAGCCTTCACCAGTACCTTCATTGACGGTGCGCGGGATCTGCTTGGCGTGGCGCTGATTATCGGCATTGCACGCGGTATCGTGGTGGTGATGGACAACGGCATGATCACCCACACTATTTTGCACAGCGCCGAAAATTTAGTCTCCGGTCTGTCCACCACCATTTTCATCAATGTAACCTACTGGCTGGAAGTATTGCTCTCCTTCCTGGTCCCTTCCTCGTCTGGCCTGGCGGTGCTCACGATGCCCATTATGGCCCCGCTGGCCGACTTCGCGCATGTACAGAGAGATCTGGTCGTCACCGCGTATCAATCCGCTTCCGGCATTGTGAATCTGATTACACCCACCTCAGCCGTCGTGATGGGTGGGTTAGCCATCGCCCGTGTTCCTTACGTGCGCTACCTGAAATGGGTCGCCCCGCTCCTGCTCATTTTGACGTTACTGAACATGGCCGTCCTGAGTATCGGCGCGATGTTGTAGCCCTTTTAGCCGTCGGATCCCGACGGCTTTTTTGAGCGCATTCTCGTTTTTCTGCGCAACCGCCCGTTTGAGCCGTTATTGATACTGCAAATGTGGTGAATTTCGCCATCACATTGATACAAATGATAAACTTAGGGTGTATTTATGAAGGAATTCGATGATTACTCGACCAAAGAGCAGAAACAATTGGCGATTTGTCAGCGCCTGATTAGCGAAAAAAGCTACCTTTCTCAGGAAGCGCTTCGCCGCGATCTCCAACACCATGGTTTTACCGGAATTAGCCAGTCAACGGTATCCCGTCTGCTGAAACTACTCGGGGCTATAAAAATAAGAAATACAAAAGGGCAAAAAATTTATTCTGTAAATCCGCAGTCGCGCCCCGCTCCTGATGCTGCCCGATCGATTGCTGAAATGGTGGTCAGCGTTGAGCACAATAGCGAATTTATCCTCATCCACACGGCGGCAGGTTATGGCCGTGCCGTTGCCAGAATCCTCGATTACCACGCGTTACCAGAGATTCTGGGTGTCATCGCTGGCAGCAGTATTGTCTGGGTTGCGCCGCGAGTTGTGCAGCGAACGGGGCTGGTGCACAAGCAGATTAACTATCTATTTAAAATGAATTAAAATTCATAAGAACCGTTTGCGGTGAATAAATTGTGCATTTTCCGCTTGATCCCATAACGGAGCTGAGTATAATCGCGGACAATTTGCCGGGAGGATGTATGGTTCAGTGTGTACGACATTTTGTCTTACCGCGTCTGAAAAAGGACGCTGGCCTGCCGTTTTTCTTTCCGTTGATCACCCATTCCGAGCCCCTCAATTGAGGGGCTTTTTTTTTGCCCAGGCGTCAGGAGATAAACATGGCTAACCCGCTCTATCAAAAACACATCATTTCCATAAACGACCTCAGCCGCGATGACCTCAATCTGGTCCTCGCGACGGCGGCGAAATTAAAAGCTAACCCACAGCCGGAGCTGTTAAAGCATAAGGTTATCGCCAGTTGCTTCTTTGAAGCGTCAACCCGCACCCGTTTATCCTTTGAAACCTCCATGCACCGCCTGGGCGCCAGCGTGGTGGGTTTTTCTGACAGCAGCAACACGTCGCTGGGCAAAAAAGGCGAAACCCTGGCCGATACCATTTCCGTCATCAGCACCTATGTCGACGCCATCGTCATGCGTCATCCGCAGGAAGGCGCCGCACGTCTGGCTACGGAGTTCTCCGGTAACGTTCCGGTACTGAACGCAGGCGACGGCTCCAACCAACATCCCACCCAAACGCTGCTGGACCTGTTTACCATTCAGGAAACGCAGGGTCGCCTGGACAATCTGCACATCGCCATGGTGGGTGACCTGAAATATGGCCGTACCGTCCACTCCCTGACCCAGGCGCTGGCGAAGTTCGAAGGTAACCGTTTCTACTTCATCGCCCCGGACGCACTGGCCATGCCGCAATACATTCTGGATATGCTGAACGAAAAAGGTATCGCCTGGAGCCTGCACGGCACTATCGAAGAGGTGATGGCGGAGGTCGATATCCTCTACATGACCCGCGTACAAAAAGAGCGTCTGGACCCGTCCGAATACGCCAACGTGAAAGCACAGTTTGTCCTGCGCGCCAGCGATTTGAACGGCGCCAGAGCAAACATGAAGGTGCTACATCCGCTGCCGCGCATCGATGAAATCACCACCGACGTCGATAAGACGCCGCACGCCTGGTATTTCCAGCAGGCTGGCAACGGCATCTTCGCCCGCCAGGCGTTACTGGCATTGGTACTGAATAGCGAACTGGCACTGTAAGGGAGAAAAAAAGATGACACACGATAACAAACTGCAGGTTGAAGCCATCAAACGTGGCACCGTGATTGACCACATTCCCGCACAGGTTGGTTTTAAGCTGCTGACGCTGTTCAAACTGACGGAAACCGACCAACGTATCACCATCGGTCTGAACCTGCCGTCTGGCGAGATGGGCCGTAAGGATCTGATTAAAATCGAAAACACGTTCCTGACCGACGAGCAGGTAAACCAGCTCTCCCTGTACGCCCCGCAGGCAACGGTAAACCGCATTGACGATTACGACGTAGTGGGTAAATCACGTCCGAGCCTGCCTGAGCGTATCGATAACGTGCTGGTTTGCCCGAACAGCAACTGCATCAGTCATGCTGAGCCGGTTTCTTCCAGTTTTGCAGTGAAAAAACGTGCCGATGACATCGCACTCAAATGCAAATACTGTGAAAAAGAGTTTTCGCATTATGTGGTGCTGGCCAACTAATTGGGGTTGGTTATGAGATCCCGGCTCCCGTTACACATAAGCATTCGCAATGCATCGAGGCGGCAAGTCCGATTATCACTGGGAGCATAGTAAACTATGTGACCAGGGTAAGAGGACGTAGCCAACGAAGAGGCAGTGTGAAGGATGACGTGTATAATGGGCGGGAACATTCTACTACCGCTGTAAATTCAGGAGAAATCATGAGCAAGACTATCGCGACGGAAAATGCACCAGCAGCAATCGGCCCATACGTTCAGGGCGTTGACCTGGGTAGCATGGTAATCACTTCCGGTCAGATCCCGGTCGATCCGAAAACCGGTGCCGTAGCGGAAGACGTATCCGCTCAGGCACGTCAGTCGCTGGAAAACGTAAAAGCTATCGTTGAAGCAGCAGGCCTGAAAGTGGGCGACATCGTAAAAACGACCGTTTTCGTTAAAGACCTGAACGATTTCGCCACCGTAAACGCGACCTACGAAGCATTCTTCACCGAGCACAACGCGACCTTCCCGGCGCGTTCTTGCGTAGAAGTTGCCCGTCTGCCGAAAGACGTGAAAATCGAGATTGAAGCGATCGCCGTTCGTCGCTAAGTCTCCTTGTGCCGGATGGCGGCTTCGCCTTATCCGGCCTACGCAAGCGTAGTTTGTAGGCCCGGTAAGCGTGAGCGCCACCGGGCATTTATCACATCACGCCAAACAATTTCGGCAGGAACAGCGAAATCGCCGGAATGTACGTCACCAACATCAACACCAGGAATAGCACAAGGTAGAACGGCAGCATCGCCTTTACCACCTGCTCTATTTTCTGCTTACTCACCGCACTGGCCACAAACAGCACCGACCCTACCGGTGGCGTAATAAGGCCGATCCCTAAGTTCACCAGCATGATCATGCCAAAATGGACTGGATCAATGCCGAGCGCGTTGGTCACTGGCAGCAGAACCGGCGTCAAAATCAGGATCAGCGGTGCCATATCCATCAGCGTACCGATCAGCAGCAGCATGATGTTAATGCACATCAGAATGACGTATTTGTTGTCCGAGATGCTGGTGAAAGCTTCAGTGATACGCATCGGCAACTGCATATAGGTCATAACGGCGCCGAACGCAGCGGCAAAGCCTATCAGGATCATGACGATCGTGACCGTTTTCACCGTGCGGAACATCAGCTTTGGCAGCTCAGACCATTTATAGTCACGATAGATAAACATGGTGACAAAGAAGGCCCAAAGGCAGGCAATCGCCGCAGATTCCGTCGCGGTAAAGATACCTGACAGGATGCCGCCCATGATGATCACAACCGTCATCAGGCCCCACAGCGTATCGACGAAAATCTTCAGCGCCTGGCGAAACGGTACGCGTTCCCCTTTTGGATAACCGCGCTTGTGCGCAAAAGCCACGCACATTACCATCAGACTGAAACTTAACAGCAGGCCCGGCAGGATCCCGGCGATGAACAGTGCGGCAATCGACACCGTTCCGCCTGTAGCCAGCGAGTAAATAACCGAGTTATGGCTGGGCGGCGTAAGAATCGCCTGCACCGAACCACTGGCCGTTACCGCCGCGGCAAAGTCGCGCGGATAACCTTTTTTATCCATTTCCGGGATCATTACCGAACCAATGGATGCGGTATCCGCTACAGACGATCCAGAAATAGCGCCAAAAAAGGTTGATGCCACAATGTTTACCAGCGACAGTCCGCCGCGAATAAAGCCAACAAAAATATAGGCAAAGTTCACCAGTCGCCGCGCAATTCCCCCTTCGGCCATAATAGCCCCGGCCAGAATAAAGAACGGGATCGCCAGCAGGGAGAACTTATTCACCCCGCTGGTCAGTTGGATCATCACCGCTTCCAGCGGAATATCAATGTACCAGGCGCCAATGATGGCGCTAATCCCTACCGCGTACGCTACCGGTACCCCAATTGCCAGCATAATGCCGAGCGTAAAGACGAGAATAAATGCATCCATCTGCTTTCCTTTCTGAAATGGGGGCGGTAACTAGCTGGTCGATCCCAGCATGACAACGGGACGTTGGTACTGCGGACCACGGAAAATCTTTTCTGCGATAAACAGCAGCGTTATGGCAGAGCCAATCGGCAATGGAAGGTAGTTTTGCCCGGCGCTTAAAAGCGGGAATTCGGCCACGGGCTGTCCCCACAGCTCAAGACAGAGATTGGTTCCGTACCAGAGGATAAAAAGGCTTATCGCCACTAACATAACGTCAGCGATTACAGAGCAATAACGGCGGGAAGCATCACCCAGACGGTCAATCACCATACTTACCGCGATATGCGAGCCTGCACGATAGCTCACCGCCGCGCCAATAAAGGTGAATGTCACCATACACAGAATAGCGACGGGTTCAGGCCATGACAGGGCGTTATTCAGAACATAACGCGCGAATATACCAATGGGGATAATGGCGACCATGACTAATAATGCGATACCGGCAATCCACATTGACACCCGATAAAGAAAATCCATTACCGATGAATAGCATTCACCCATAATCATCACCTCGAATTAATCAAAAGATTCAGGCGGAGGGTTGATATCCTCCACCTGATGAATTACTTCACATCCTGAATTCGTTTGATCAAATCCTGGTGGTCTTTACCATAATTATCCCGCACTGACTGCGTGGCTTTATAGAAATAGTCCGTATCAATATCGTGGAACTGAACGCCGTTGGCTTTCATGGTCTCCAGTGATTTTGCATTATAATCCTGCCAAAGTTTTCGTTGCTCTACCTGTGCTTCTTTGGCGAGTTTAATAATGAGGTCCTGGTCTTCTTTTTTTAACTTATCCCATTTGGCTTTCGAGAACAGAAAAAGCTCAGGAATAATAAAGTGTTTGCTCCAGGTATAGTTTTTCACGACCGGCAAATAGTTATGCGCAACAAACGTTGGCGGGTTATTTTCCGTGCCATCAATAACGCCGGTCTGCATACCGCTAAATACTTCACTGACGCCCATGACAACGGAGTTAGCGCCCATCGCTTTCAGGGTATCCAGCGCTATCGGACTCCCTTGAACACGGATTTTCATACCGTGTAAATCTTCCGGTTTCACCACTGGATTTTTGGTGATCAGGTTGCGCGTTCCGGCATCCATCCAGCCGAGGAACACCAGCCGCGATTTGGCGTTGGCCGTCAGGCGGTCGCCAATCTCCTGACCAATCATGCCGTCGAGAACCTTATGCAGATGGTCTTCATCACGGAAAATATATGGCAGGGTAAACACGTTAATTTCAGGGAGAATAGCGGCGACTGGCGTCATTGAGACACGAATAATATCGATAGCGCCTAATTGTGCCTGCTCAATCATCTGTTTTTCGTCGCCTAACACACCACCGGGAAAGGTTTTAATCTCCAGACGACCTTCGGTAGCGGCGCTAAGTTTTTCCCCCATATGTTTCACGGCAACAACGTTCGGGTAATCAGCCGGATGCACATCTGCGGCGCGAAAGGTTTGTGCCAGCGTTGCATGACTCGCCAGTAATACAGACGCGCCAATACACAGACTTAACAGGTTTTTTGTCAGTTTCATTTGTCCTTCTCCAGAAGTTCATAATATCCATTAACAGGAATAGCTTGCAGAGCAAATGACTGCCGGAATTAAAAACGGGCAGCGAGAAACTTTCTTAACGACGTTACCTGCGCAGACTAACTGGTGTAACAATTTATTTCGATGACTACGTTCACAAAAAATCGCAGACAGTTAAATTTTTTAGCACGCTGTTTCATTTTTGCAATGCAGATCGTTTTATTGATAAAAAAACAACGCAAGAAAGGCGATTTGATACTAACAACCCGCGTTAGTATTTCAATAAAAATAAAACACCAATATTTCGGGAGAATATCTTTCGAATGAAAAAGTGAAATGCAGGATGGTATTAACACCATCCTGCAGAAGAGAAGTTGAGGATTACTGCCAGCCGTAGCGGCGGCTATAAAAACCTTTCACAAGCTGGGTTAATGTCATGTAACCCGCCAGAATTGCAATCAGCCACGGGAAGTAGCTCAGCGGCAGCGCCTGCAATTGCAGATAGCTGGCCAGCGGCGAGAACGGTAATGCAATGCCCACCACCATTACCACCAGCGTCATCAGCATCAGCGGCCATGCGGCGCGGCTTTGGATAAACGGCACGCGACGGGTACGGATCATATGCACAATCAGCGTTTGCGACAGCAGGCCCACCACAAACCAGCCAGACTGGAACAATGTCTGATGTTCAGGTGTATTGGCATGGAAGACGAACCACATCAGGCAGAAAGTCAGAATGTCAAAGATCGAGCTGATCGGTCCAAAGAAGATCATAAAGCGGCCCAACTCGGCGGGATTCCAGCGCTGCGGCTTTTTGATCTGCTCTTCATCAACGTTATCAAACGGAATCGCCACCTGGGATACATCGTACAGCAGGTTCTGAATCAGTAAGTGCAACGGCAACATCGGCAGGAACGGTAAGAAGGCGCTCGCAACCAGCACGCTAAACACATTACCGAAGTTAGAACTGGCCGTCATTTTGATGTACTTCAGCATGTTAGAGAAGGTTCGGCGTCCTTCGATTACCCCTTCTTCCAGCACCATCAGGCTCTTTTCCAGCAGGATGATATCAGCCGCTTCACGTGCAATATCAACCGCGCCGTCAACGGAGATACCAATGTCCGCCGCGCGCAGCGCCGGAGCGTCGTTAATGCCATCGCCCATAAAGCCGACCACATGACCTTCGCGCTTGAGCAGCGTGACAATACGCTCTTTGTGCATTGGTGTCAGGCGGGCAAACAGCGTGGTGCGCTGAGCAAGCGTTGCCAGTTCGTCATCGCTTAACCCCTCAATGCTGCTGCCGATCACCACATCGCCCGCATCCAGCCCCACTTCACGGCACACTTTTGCCGCCACCAGCTCACTATCGCCCGTCAGAATTTTCACCGTAATACCGCTGGCTTTCAGCGCTTTAAGCGCCGGTGCGGTGGTCTCTTTCGGCGGATCGAGAAACGCAATATAGCCTTCGAGGATCAGATCGGATTCATCAATACGTTGGTAATCGCCTTCACGCGCTGGCAGGTATTTCGTCGCCACCGCCACCACGCGCAGCCCCTGGCGGTTCAGCGTGTCCGTGACGCGTTTCACCCGACGCAGCATGTTGTCATCTAACGGAACAATCTCACCATTGTGGCGCACCTGGGTACACACGCTGAGGATCTCCTGTAGTGCCCCTTTACAGACCAACTGGTGCACATCGGTTTCTTCTGCCACCACCACCGACATACGGCGACGTTCGAAATCAAACGGGATCTCATCGATTTTTTGCCAGCGGGTAGAGAGCCGACGGGCGGATTCTTCGTCCACGCCTTCCAGCACTGCCGTATCCAGCAGATTCTTCAGCCCGGTCTGGTAGTGGCTGTTCAGCCACGCAGAATGCAGGACGTGTTCGCTGGGCTTTCCAGATATATCAGTATGATTCTCCAGCACTATTTTATCTTGTGTCAGAGTGCCGGTTTTATCGGTGCACAGAATATCCATCGCGCCAAAGTTCTGGATAGCGTCGAGGTGTTTAACGATAACCTTTTGTTTTGACAGCTTCACCGCCCCACGCGCCAGCGTCGAGGTGACGATCATCGGCAGCATTTCTGGAGTCAGCCCCACCGCCACAGACAGCGCAAACAGCGCCGCTTCCCACCAGTCACCTTTGGTATAACCGTTGATGATCAGCACAATCGGCGCCATCACCAGCATAAAGCGGATCAGCAGCATGCTGACGCGGCTGATCCCTTTCTGGAAGGCATTCTGCTCGCTTTCCTGCTCGCTGACGCGGCCCGCCAGTTGCCCGAACCAGGTATTGGCCCCAGTCGCAATCACGATGGCCTGCGCCGTGCCACTCACCACATTGGTGCCCATAAAGCACAGGGTATCGCATTCCAGCGGGTTGCTTTGCTGCGGGTCGCGGCTGGTTGCAACTTTCTCTACCGGCAGCGATTCACCGGTCAGCGAAGCCTGAGCCACAAACAGGTCACGAGCCTGTACCACGCGCAGATCGGCCGGGATCATATCCCCTGCCGCCAGTTTGATAATATCGCCAGGAACCAACTGATCGATCGGCAGTTCAACCCAACCGTTCTCCCCTTTCTCGTTGATAACGCGCAGCACCGTGGCGGTGTTGCTGACCATCGCTTTCAACGCATCCGCCGCTTTGGTGGAACGTGCCTCCTGCACAAAATTCAGCAGCGTCGAGATGGCGACCATCAGCGCGATGACGCCGGCAGCGAACAGATCCTCAGTGGCATAGGAAATCGCACCAAGGATGGTCAGCAGAATATTAAACGGGTTGCGGTAGCAGACCCACAGATGCACCCACCAGGGCGACGGCTTCTGCGCCGGCAACTGGTTTTCGCCATGGATTTCGCGAGCGTTCTCGACTTCTGCGGCGTTCAACCCTTCTGGGTGCGCGCCGAACGTTTTCCACAGCGCTGCTTCGTCCATCAGCGCCATTTTCAGGCAATGTTCGCTCAGCGAGGGTGGGATCGGCGTGCTGGCAACGGTTTGCGCATTGGGTAGCGGATCGCGATGCACCAGACGATGCGGTAGATGGCGGTTTAGCCGGGCAAATAGCTGGCGAGTAATATTTTTGAACATAGGCAGTCCCCCTGCACCAGTATAAACAGGCGCAGTAAATCCTTCAGGCGTGGCAAAACCTTGCCTGATGGCAATCTCAAAATCGTAACAGGGACGTCAGAACGTCACTGTCTTACGCATCCGGTAAGACAGTGAAAGACAGGCTTACCGGAAAGGGTTGTTTCTCCGTCTCGGGAGAGGGGTGGGATCGGGATCCATATAGCCTCCGGTAAGTGAAAGATTTGCGCTGCGGATTATACGCAGAAAACCATAAGGTTTGTGGCAATTATGGCGGTATGATACAGCACGGAAACTAAACCAAATGTATACCAGACTTTGCCCATTGCACTGCGCTTGAGTAAAGTTATTCTCTATTTGGCATAACTTCACACGCAACATGGGAAAACAGGATGCAAAATCGGCTGACCATTAAAGACATCGCCCGCTTAAGCGGTGTGGGAAAATCAACCGTTTCCCGTGTGCTCAACAATGAAAGCGGCGTGAGTGAACGCACCCGCGAGCGCGTTGAAGCGGTGATGAATCAGCACGGTTTTTCCCCTTCCCGCTCCGCACGCGCCATGCGTGGGCAAAGCGACAAGGTAGTGGCGATTATCGTCACGCGTCTGGACTCGCTTTCGGAAAATCTCGCCGTGCAGACCATGCTGCCCGCCTTTTATGAACAGGGTTACGATCCGATCATGATGGAAAGCCAGTTCTCACCCGAACTGGTTGAAGAACATCTCGGCATGCTCCGACGCCGTAATATTGACGGCGTGGTGCTGTTTGGTTTTACCGGCATTACTGAATCCATGCTCACCACCTGGCAGGATTCGCTGGTGCTGCTGGCACGCGATGCCAAAGGCTTTGCCTCGGTCTGCTATGACGATGAGGGTGCCATTCGCACCCTGATGCAGCGTTTATATGAACGCGAGCATCGCCATATTAGCTTTCTTGGCGTTCCTCATAGCGACGTGACCACCGGTAAGCGCCGCCATGAAGCTTATCTGGCATTCTGTAAGAAACACAAACTGCATCCGGTTGCCGCGCTGCCGGGTCTGGCCATGAAGCAGGGCTATGAGCAGGCCGCCAGTGTCATCACCCCGGAAACAACCGCACTAGTCTGCGCGACGGACACCCTCGCCCTTGGGGTCAGCAAATACCTGCAGGAGCAGCGAATTGAGAACCTGCAGTTGGCGAGCGTGGGCAGCACGCCGCTGATGAAATTCCTCCATCCGGAAATTATCACCGTCGACCCAGGATACGCCGAAGCCGGGCGACAAGCGGCCTCGCAGCTGATCGAGCAGATCAACGGCCGCAGTGAACCACGACAAATCGTTATTCCTTCCACCCTCTCCTGACCGCTTTCTGAGCGTTAATTTGTGATCTTCGCTGCGTTTCGGGAACGTTCCCATTTTTAAATATTCATCGACGATATACTCTGGCGCCAACAACGCGAGAGTTGCCGGATGGCGACCTAACGCGTCTTATCCGGCCTACGGGGAACACACGTCATCATGAGCAAAATAAAACAAGCAGACATCGACCGGCTGATTGAGCTGGTAGGCGGGCGCGACAATATCGCCACGGTAAGCCACTGCATTACTCGCCTGCGTTTTGTGCTGAATCAGCCTGCGAACGCCAGGCCGAAAGAGATCGAACAGTTGCCGATGGTCAAAGGCTGCTTCACCAATGCCGGGCAATTTCAGGTGGTGATTGGCACCGAGGTAGGTGATTATTACAAAGCGCTGCTGGCGACTACCGGACAAGCCAGCGCCGACAAAGAGCAGGCGAAAAAAGCGGCACGGCAGAATATGAAATGGCATGAACAGCTGATTTCTCATTTTGCGGAGATCTTCTTCCCGCTGCTGCCCGCGCTGATTAGCGGCGGCTTGATCTTAGGTTTCCGTAACGTGATCGGCGATCTGCCGATGAGCAATGGCCAGACGCTGGCGCAGATGCATCCTTCGCTGAAAACCCTTTACGACTTCCTGTGGCTGATTGGCGAGGCGATCTTCTTCTATTTGCCGGTCGGGATCTGCTGGTCGGCGGTGAAGAAAATGGGTGGTACGCCGATCCTCGGTATTGTGCTGGGCGTAACCCTGGTTTCACCGCAGTTAATGAACGCTTATTTGCTCGGTCAGCAGGTACCGGAAGTGTGGAACTTCGGCCTGTTCAGCATTGAGAAAGTAGGCTACCAGGCGCAGGTCATTCCGGCATTGTTGGCCGGGCTGGCGCTCGGGTTTATTGAAACACGCATGAAGCGCATCGTGCCGGATTACCTGTATCTGGTGATCGTCCCGGTGTGTTCGCTGATCCTCGCAGTGTTCCTCGCCCACGCGTTTATTGGTCCGTTTGGCCGCATGATCGGCGACGGTGTCGCGTTTGCGGTCCGCCATCTGCTGACCGGCAGTTTTGCTCCGATTGGCGCGGCCCTGTTCGGCTTCCTGTACGCCCCACTGGTGATCACCGGTGTGCATCAGACCACGCTGGCTATCGACATGCAGATGATTCAGAGCATGGGCGGCACGCCGGTATGGCCACTGATCGCACTGTCGAATATCGCTCAGGCTTCTGCGGTGGTCGGGATCATTATCTCCAGTCGCAAGCACAACGAACGTGAAATCTCCGTTCCTGCCGCGATCTCTGCTTATCTTGGAGTAACTGAACCAGCAATGTACGGGATCAACCTGAAATACCGCTTCCCGATGCTGTGCGCGATGATCGGCTCCGGTCTCGCCGGACTGCTGTGCGGCCTGAACGGTGTGCTGGCAAACGGGATTGGCGTCGGCGGTTTGCCGGGCATCCTCTCCATCCAGCCGACTTATTGGCAGGTATTTGGCATGGCGATGGTCATTGCAATTGTTATCCCAATGATACTGACCTCATTTGTTTACCAGCGTAAATACCGTCTGGGCACATTACAAATTATCTAACTTTTCTTCGGGGCGCAGTTGCGCCCCAGCGTATTTCCAGGAAACAACCATGAATATTCCCCACTGGTGGCAAAACGGCGTTATCTATCAGGTTTACCCCAAGAGTTTTCAGGACACTACCGGCAGCGGCACCGGCGATTTACGCGGCGTGACGCAGCGCCTCGACTATCTGCAAAAACTGGGCGTTGATGCCATCTGGCTGACGCCGTTCTATATTTCGCCGCAGGTTGATAACGGCTACGACGTCGCGGATTACCTGTCTGTCGATCCGGCCTACGGTACGCTGGAAGATTTTGACGAACTGGTGGCGCAGGCGAAAGCCCGCGGCATCCGTATTATTCTCGATATGGTGTTTAACCACACCTCAACCCAGCACGCCTGGTTTCGTGAAGCGCTGGATAAAGACAGCCCGTATCGTCAGTTTTATCTCTGGCGCGACGGCACGCCAGACAGCCCGCCGAATAACTGGCGTTCCAAATTTGGCGGTAACGCCTGGGGCTGGCACGCCGAAAGCGAGCAGTACTATCTGCACCTCTTTGCTCCGGAGCAGGCCGATCTGAACTGGGAAAATCCGGCGGTACGCGCCGAGCTAAAAAAAGTCTGTGAGTTCTGGGCCGATCGCGGCGTGGACGGATTGCGCCTCGACGTGGTGAATCTTATCTCTAAAGATCAGGACTTCCCGAACGATCCCGACGGCGATGGGCGGCGTTTTTATACCGATGGCCCGCGCGCGCATGCGTTTTTACGCGAGATGAACCGCGACGTCTTCACGCCACGCGGCCTGATGACGGTGGGCGAGATGTCTTCCACCACACTGGAAAACTGCCAGCAGTACGCCGCACTCAATGGCTGCGAACTGTCGATGACCTTTAACTTTCACCACCTGAAAGTGGATTACCCCAACGGTGAGAAGTGGACGTTAGCCAAACCCGATTATGTCGCGCTGAAAACCCTGTTCCGTCACTGGCAGCAGGGCATGCACAATCAGGCCTGGAACGCGCTGTTCTGGTGTAACCACGATCAGCCGCGCATCGTGTCGCGTTTTGGCGATGAAGGTAAATACCGCATTCCGTCGGCCAAAATGCTGGCGATGGTGCTGCACGGCATGCAGGGCACGCCCTATATCTACCAGGGTGAAGAGATCGGCATGACCAATCCGCACTTCAGCCAGATTACCGATTATCGCGATGTGGAAAGCCATAACATGTTTGCCGAACTGAACGGTCAGGGGCGAGATGCCGACGAACTGCTGGCGATCCTCGCCAGTAAATCCCGCGATAACAGCCGCACGCCGATGCAGTGGGATGCCAGCCAACACGCGGGCTTTACCGAGGGCGAGCCATGGATCAATCTGTGTGACAACGCAGCGGAGATCAACGTGGCGGCAGCGCTGAGCGATGCCGACTCGGTGTTCTACACCTATCAGAAACTGATCGCATTGCGCAAAGCGGAGCCAGTTATTACCTGGGGCGACTATCAGGATCTGTTACCGGACAGCCCACATCTGTGGTGTTACCAACGCGAGTGGCAAGGGCAGCGGCTGCTGGTCATTGCTAATCTGAGCGATACCTTCCAGAACTGGCAGCCAGTCCAGGCCGATGGAAACTGGCAGGTGCTGATGCACAACTATGCCGAGGTCGCCAGCCAACCTGGGGACATGACACTGCGTCCTTTTGAGGCCGTCTGGTGGTTGCAGAAGTAACGCCGCAAAGATACGGATAAGCATCTTTATCCGTATCTTTTATTATTCAATTCAGGAGTGACGTATAGCGATACCTGAAATGTACCATGATAAAATTTACAAGCGCTGGAGAATAAAACAAAAATACCCCTGCCTCTTATTATATAACCCGGCAGGATATTATGAAAAATCTTATTAGAACATGTTCTCTTTCAGCATTACTGATTAGCAGCCAGGGATGGTGTGGAAATACTGCTGTTGATTTACGCTTTGGTCATAACACCAACTCTGACGTTAATGACTCACGTATTAAAGTCATGCACCAGGCCGATAATGGATTTTATTTTTCCGTTGAGGCTGCACAAAATCACAATGACACATTTTTTGGCGATACCGATCGTAACGACCCCGATGATAAAGGTGTCACTGAAGCCGCTCAAGAAATAGAAACACGCTGGCGTTTTGATTTAGGCGATGGTTATGCAATTGCGCCGGGGATGGTTACTGTATTTACCACCAGCAACACGCATTACCGTCCCTTTATTCAGGGATGGAAGTCTTTTGATAATGGACTTAATCTCTCCGCGCGTTATCGCTATAACACCGTAAATGACTCACACAGTGACAGAGAATTAGACGGCAGCGGTTACACTCGCCGTCAATCTCACCAGTTCGATATCTGGTTTGCCTATAATATCGGCAAGTTTGGCATGTCTTATAATCCCCGCTTCCGCTGGCAGGATGGTGTCGACCAGGGAACGGGTGATGATACGTATTGGGAGCATACCGTGGCGTTCAATTATAAACTGGACGATGGCTGGACCCCGTATGTTGAGCTAGTGTCTCTTGATAAAACCTACATCAATGACCACGGAAATCATGAAAATGATTACGCCGTGCGTCTGGGTATCGTTAAGCAACTCTGATGTTTTACGCCGCATCGTGTTGCAACAAATAGCAACCGATGCGGTCAACAACGGTCAACAACTCCAGTTGACCTTCCCGTTGGTACAAGGAAATCGCATCGATATCAATGTCCAGGGGCCAACACAGCGTAGCCAGCGCCGCTAACGACGATTCTCTCCTGGTAATCGCAATTATTTTTAGCCCTTTTCGCAAAGCATTTCTTGCCATCTCAACTAAAGAAGCGGTTTCTCCCGATTTACTGATCAGCACCAGCGTTCCTCGCGAGACCCGGGTAAGCTGATGAATATCATTGAGAATTAAATGGGGTAAACTCGCCAGTGAAAGAAAGCGAGAAAGGTAATTCAAACTGGTCAGCGATGCACCACGTGAATATAAAAATATATGACTTGAATTACTCAGCAGGTTACATAATTGTATAATTAGTTCTGTTTTTTCGTTGCCAACACTATATTTTACCGGTTCGGCAACACGTCTGTCTCGTGAAAATTTATAACGCAGTTCGGTATAACTCTGATACCCCATTTTCTTACACACCCGATTCACCGACGTCGTCGTCGTGAAGGTCTCGGTCGCAATCACTTTAGCGGAAATATCAGAAATTTCATGTGCATGGCACTGTATATATTCGAATATTAATCTTTCACTACCTTGAAAAGAATTCATAAAACAGCACTCTTTAACTAAAGATAGAATAATCATACTCGTATCTTATACCTGACACTGCAATGCGAATCACACTATCAGGATACAGGTATGCCCATACGCAATTAGTATCACCAAACGTTTAATGGTTCTTTTATTTCTCTTTATAATTTCCGCAGTCCTATTTTTAGAGATTTTACAATGACAAAACTAAAAATTGTTGCAGTAACGGCGTGCCCTACAGGTATCGCCCATACATTTATGGCGGCCAACAAAATTGTCACCTGGGCGAAAGAAAATGGCTTTGACGTTAAGGTAGAAACACAAGGAAGCGATGGGGTCAAAAATAAGCTTTCCCGGCAAGATATCGCCAGCGCTGACGCTGTCATACTGGCAACGGACGTTCCTATCCAGGATGCTGAACGATTCGCAAACACGCTACATCTTAAAATTCGTACCCAGGAACTGATTAAGAATACCGAGCGCTATATTCGCCAGGCGCTAGCCTTGAGCAAAGGCTCCACCCAAATAACTGACGAACCCGAAGAGCATCGTTCCGCATGGCAGATATTTATTGGCCATATTATGGCAGCAATCAGCTATATGCTGCCTGTTGTCGTTCTCGGTGGATTACTTATGGCGGTGGCGAAAATAACCGGGCAATTTATTCCCATCGCCGGAACGCCGTTCGAGGTGCTGGATAAACTGGGCTTTATGGTCATCAAGTTTATGTACCCGGTATTTGCCATGTACCTCGCCTTTTCAATTGCCGGGAAACCCGCACTGATACCTGGTCTTATCGGCGGAATTATGTCTGACGAAGTCTACAAGCGCTTTTTTAATCTCGAAGGTTTTATGCCCTCGGGATTCTTTGGCGCAATCGCCATCGGCTTTTTTGTCGGTCATCTGGTGCAATGGCTCAACGATACAATAAAAGTACGTCAGCAAATCACCACCATAAAAACCATGCTGATCGTGCCGCTGTGTACCGGTATTACACTGGTTATTGTGATGCAGTATCTGATTAACCCCATTTTTGGCGCGCTGAATCAGGCGATGGTGGCCTTTTTTACTTCCGCCGGAGAATCCGGGCGCAGCTTTTACTCGCTGATGATCGCAGCAGGTACCGCTTTCGACCTCGGCGGGCCAATTAACAAAGCTGCGGGGTCGGTGGCGCTGGGACTTAACGGCGTGAGCGATACCTTCGATTTGACAGCCAGAGAACTGGCTATCGTCATCCCTTCAATCGGCGTCGGCATTGCTGCATTGCTCAATAACCGCTTCGGTCTTCCTGATGTGTTCAATAATGAAGAAAAAACTATCGGTAGTACCTCACTACTGCTGGGATTCATTGGCATTTCCGAAGGCGCGATCCCCTTTATTCTGAAAAACCCGCGTCTGATCCCCGTCTTTATGGTCGGCGCAATGTCTGGCGCATTCATCGCCACAACGTTAGGTGTCAAACAATCCTTACCGCTACCTGCCGTTTGGGGATGGCCGCTCGCCACCAACGTCACCGGCTATCTGGTAAGCGTTTTCGCAGGCTCTCTGGTGTGCGCGTTGGGCGTACTTTTCTTCAGCCCGAAACTGGCAACAAATTCAGGAAAGTAAAATGAGTCATATCCATGTCATCGCCCACACGCACTGGGATCAAGAGTGGTATTTCACGTTGCAGGACAGCAATATCCTGGCATCGCGAAACTTTGCCGATGTTATTGATACATTAGAACGTTACGCCGATTACACCTGTTACCATTTCGACGGACAAACCGCCGTGGTTGAGGATTTTCTGGCCGTCAATCCGCAATACGCTGACCGCCTGAAGCTGCTGGTCAAAAACAAGCGGCTTTACATCGGCCCGTGGTACACCCAGACGGATACGTTCAACGTTCACGGCGAATCGATTATCCGCAACCTGAAGTACGGCATACTTTCCGCGCGTAAACTGGGCCACGCCATGATGGTGGGATATCTGCCCGATACCTTTGGTCATAACAGCCAGCTCCCGACGCTGCTTCGCGGATGCAACCTGGACAACATCGTGTTCTGGCGCGGCATTGATCATGACACGCAGGTTGCACAGAGCCAGTTTATCTGGCGTGCGCCGTCAGGTTCGCAAGTCATTGCCTGCGCAATGCTGTTTGGCTACGGGGCAGCCAAAAATATTCAACCGGACGATGCCCACCTGCAGGAAAAAATCTTTCCAATGGTGAATCTCATCCGCCAACGCGCCGGTCTGCATGACTTACTCCTGCCCTGCGGCGGCGATCAGGTCAATATTGATCCTCTGTTACCCGAGATTCTGCAGACGGTCAGCGAACGCTCCCCTACAGGCGATCGGTTCCAGATATCATCGCTGGAAGCGTTTGTTGATACGCTTCGTCAGCAAGCCGATGGATTTACCTGCTGGCAAGGCGAACTGAAATCCCCGCGCTATACCCGGATCCACAAAACCATCGGCTCCGTTCGTTACGACATTAAAAAGAAAAATTACGATATCGAACAATTTTTGTTGGGCAAGCTGGAACCGACTATTGCGCTGGCCCGCCATCATGATATTCACGTCAACCTCCAGTGGGTTGATCAAATCTGGAAAAACCTGTTACGCAACCATGCCCATGACTCCATAGGCGGGTGTAACAGTGATGCCACCAACCGGGATATTCTGCATCGCCTGGAACAGACGGAACAGCTCAGCCATAGCCTGTGGAATCTGGTGATTAAAGAGCTGGCCATTGCCAGCAGCCAAGAGAACGACCTCTTTGTGGTGAACCCTGGCGCGACGCCCTGGTCCGGGGTTGTCAACGCCACGCTATATACCGGCACACCATCCCTTGAACTCTGCGCTGGCGAGCAGACTCTCTCATTTAGCATTATTGAACAAACAGAGCTTTCCGGTGGACGCGTGATTCAGGTTACGCCGCAGGGAGAAAAAGAGGTTGAGCTTCCGCCTTATTATCGCTCGCAGGTCGCTATCGACACGCAGGAACTGCCCGCACTGGGTTATATCAATATTGCCGTTCGCGAGGGCACGCACACGGTTTCTACGCTGCGCCCTTATGCCGAAAACCATATTGAAAATGACCATTATCGACTCAGCCTTGATGACGGAACACTGACGCTACGGGATAAACGTACCGGCAGAACTCTGTCCGACCTGCTGACCTTCGAAGATTGTGCGGATGCAGGTGACAGTTATGATTTTTCACCGCTGCAAGGTGATATCCCCCAAAAGTTCAATCACTTCACACTTCTCGCCTGCGAAAAGAGCCAGCACGTCGAGCGCTTAACGCTGGGCATCACGCTCAACCTGCCCTATTCATTAAGCCAACGCGCAACACAAGAATGCCCGGTACAGGTTGTTTGCGAACTCCGTCAGGGCGAAGCCCATCTTTTTATTGATGCCCGTTTAGAAAACAACGTTTGCGACCACCGCCTGCGCCTGCTGATCAACAGCGATATTCATACTCAGGAATCAATAGCCTCTCAGCCTTTCGGCATTATTCACCGCCCCATTGCCGACGCCCCTGCGAACTGGCAGCAAAACTATCGTGAGAAACCTGTCGATATCGAAACCAGCGAGGGAATTATCGCCATTGCGGAAAACGACAACGCTCTGGTCATAAACAGCCTGGGCATGAAAGAGTATCAGATCCTGCAAAACACAACATCGCAGGTGGCGCTGACGCTCTTCAAATCGACAGGCGTTCTGGGACGCGACGATCTAGCCTGGCGCCCCGGACGCGCTTCCGGCATCAATAATACCGTCGTTTACACGCCCGAGGCCCAGCTCCACAAGCCCCTGATCTTTAACCTGACCCTGACACTTAGCGAGCGTGCCGACCATCTGACATTACGCCGCCTTGAGGAAAGAGCTTTACGTCAGCCTTTCAGCTGGCAGAACCAGAAATTGAATACGCTGGACAACCGTCTGGAGCGCTTCACGCTCAATTTCACACCGCGTTCACTGCCAGAAACTTTCAGTCTGCTGACGTTGCCTGAGCCGCTCATGCTCTCGGCGCTGCCACACGCCCAGACGATAAATGGAACAATATTACGTATTTTCAATGCCGGTGAGCATCCTGTTGAACTCCCACCATTGCTGCAAGAAATGCCGCAGATTAACTATCTGGAAGAACCCGTTAAGCACTGCCGCGAAATTGCGCCTTTCGCCACATGCGATTTCCTTTTCTCACTGCCGGAGCGTGACGCAAAAGTATGAATATCTCCCCACATAAAGCATTTATCCGCGACACGCTGGCACAGCTCTATCCGCAAGCGGATCATCAGGCAATCGCAGCGAAGATTGAACAGCTTATCCAACGCTGGAAACCCAAAACGCAAACGACGATTCCGTTAGATCAAAGCCGTATCTGGATGATCGCCTATGGTGATAGCATCTGCGCGCAAGGGGAAAATCCCCTATCGATTCTCCACCAGTTTGCAAAACTGTGGTTGAAGGGGACGATCAGTGACATTCACCTGCTGCCGATGTTCCCCTGGACCTCCGATGACGGTTTTAGCGTGGTGGATTACCGACAGGTTGATCCACATCTTGGGCAGTGGTCAGATATTGCCGCGCTGGCGGGCGATTTCAATTTAATGTTCGATTTTGTGATTAACCATATTTCACAGCAAAGCCGTTGGTTCCAGGGCTATTTGCATGGTGAGCCTCGCTACCAGAACTACTTTATCAACGCCGATCCGGATGAAAATTACAGCCGGATCACACGTCCGCGTACATCTCCTTTATTAACGCCATTCACGCTTAAAACAGGGGAAACGGCGCATATATGGACCACATTCAGCGCCGATCAAATCGATCTTAACTTCCGTGAACCCGAGGTTTTACTGGAAAGTATTGATATTCTTTTGGAGTATGCTTCACGCGGTGCCCAGGCAATTCGACTCGATGCCGTCGGTTTCTTGTGGAAAGAGAAAAACAGCCGCTGCATTCATCTGCCGCAGACCCATCAGGTAATCAAACTCTGGCGGGCGATCCTGGAAGAGATCTGGCCTGACTGCCTGCTGATTACCGAAACCAATGTGCCACATCAGGAAAACATCAGCTATCTGAGTGCCGGGGATGAGGCTCATATGGTGTATCAATTCCCGCTACCACCGCTGACACTGCATGCCTGCCTGCGCGGCAACGCACGCTGGCTACGCCAGTGGGCGCAAAGCCTGGAGCAAGAAACCTTTCCTGCCAACACTACATTTTTCAATTTCCTCGCTAGCCATGACGGCATTGGCCTGCGACCTGTCGAAAACATCCTCTCGACGGAAGAAAAAGCGTTCCTGGTCAGTGAAGTAGAACGTAAGCAAGGACGAATTTCCTGGCGCACCAATCCAGACGGCAGCCAGTCGCCGTACGAGATGAACATTAACTTTCTGAGCGCGTTAAGCGAACCGGGAGAAGCTCCCGACACGCAGGTTGCCAGATTTGCCGCCGCTCACGCCATCCTCTTTATGTTGCAGGGCGTTCCTGCAATTTACTACCACAGCCTTCTCGGTAGCGAAAATGATATCGCAGGGTTGAACGCGTCAGGGATCAATCGCCGTATTAACCGTGAAAAACTGGATTTCGCCACCACGCATCAGGCATTAGTCACGCCAGAATCCCGACAAGCGAAGATCTATGCCGCACTAACGACATTACTGCGCATTCGCCAACAACATCCCGCGTTCTCACCGGCAGCCGCTCAGCAAGTCCTTACACTGCCGGATGCGCTATTTGGCGTCAAACGCCACCACCAGACAGAGGAAGAAACTGTCTACGGTATTGTGAATGTCACTGGCGCATCACAAACACTTCTCTTACCCGTGACGGGGACAGATCTCCTGACAGGAACCCCCTTTAATGGCGTTTGCGAACTGGCGGGCTGGCAAACGATCTGGATCCACGTCAAGGCACAACCGGAGGCATAAAACATGGAATTGTCTACACTGACTCGTCAGACGCTAATTTTTATCGATCCGCCGCAATCGTCTCCCGATGCGATCATCCGGTATATGTCTTCAGCATTGTCTGAATGCGGACTCATTACCAATAAAGACGCTTTTATTGACAGCGTTCTGCGCCGTGAAAATGAAGGACCAACCGCGCTGGGAGAAGAGCTGGCCGTCCCTCACGGAAAATGTGATTCCGTCGTGCAGGCGTCGTTCTGCGTCGCCCTTTTTCCCGAGCCAATACTGTGGCCGGGTCTTGAAGGGCCTGAACCAGTACGGTTAGTGTTCCTGCTGGCGATCCCGCCAAATGAAGCGGGTACAACGCATATGCAACTGCTCACCCAGCTCACCTCGTCGCTGGTTGAGGATGAGATGCGAAACGCCATGCTTAACGCTACGTCTGCCGAAGAAGTACTGGCGCTGCTCTCGACTGGAACGACACCAGCTCAGGAAGTGCCAGAAAACCGCGTGAAGAGCAGTTACCTTGTACCACTCATTCTGGGTCTCGTCGCCTCGGCAGCCTTCATTAATGCAGGTATCCACTGGATGCAGTCGCTGTCGTCATAGTGTGTTCCGGGCAGCAGATGCCTGCCCGGCTTTACCTTCCTGTTTTTGTTGAATAATTAATCAGAATTTTCTGCCCATAATTTACAATCGCTGTACTGCCCGTCATCTGTACGCTCCGATTTTTACTTTGCGCTACATCAAATAAACCGTAAACATCCTTGATGCAAATCACTACATATAGAACTTAAAATGCACGCCGACCCAATATGTTGTATTAATCGACTACAATTGCTACAACTACAGTGCACCGCTTTACGGTGAAATTGTGGATAAAGTGGGTCAGGATTGCGGGAAGTCATTGGCAATAGAGATGAATAAAGCCATGGCCGCTTCCCCAACCTCTGTGGATAACCTGTTCTTATAAATATGGAGTGATCATGACACCGCATGTGATGAAACGAGATGGCTGTAAAGTGCCGTTTAAATCAGAGCGCATCAAAGAAGCCATTCTGCGTGCAGCTAAAGCAGCGGGAGTCGATGACGCAGATTACTGTGCCACCGTCGCAGAAGTCGTTAGTAGCCAGATGAATGAGCGCAGCCAGGTCGATATCAACGAGATCCAGACAGCGGTAGAAAACCAGCTGATGTCTGGTCCGTACAAACAACTCGCCCGTGCGTACATCGAATATCGCCACGACCGTGATATACAGCGTGAAAAGCGTGGCCGTCTGAACCAGGAAATTCGTGGTCTGGTTGAGCAAACCAACTCTGCTCTGCTGAACGAAAACGCCAACAAAGACAGCAAAGTGATCCCGACCCAGCGTGACCTGCTGGCCGGTATCGTCGCCAAACACTATGCGCGTCAGCACCTGCTGCCGCGTGATGTCGTCCAGGCGCACGAGCGTGGTGATATTCACTATCACGATCTCGACTACTCTCCGTTCTTCCCAATGTTTAACTGCATGCTGATCGACCTGAAAGGCATGCTGACGCAGGGCTTTAAGATGGGTAACGCGGAGATTGAGCCGCCAAAATCCATCTCCACCGCTACGGCCGTCACCGCGCAAATTATCGCGCAGGTTGCCAGCCATATTTATGGCGGTACCACCATTAACCGTATTGACGAAGTTCTCGCACCATTCGTGACCGAGAGCTTTAACAAGCATCGCAAAACCGCTGAAGAGTGGCAGATCCCGGATGCCGACGGTTATGCGCATTCCCGTACCGAGAAAGAGTGCTACGACGCATTCCAGTCTCTCGAGTATGAAGTGAATACCCTGCATACCGCTAACGGCCAGACGCCGTTCGTCACCTTCGGTTTTGGCCTGGGAACCAGTTGGGAATCACGTTTGATCCAGCAGTCCATTCTGCGTAACCGCATTGCGGGCCTCGGTAAAAATCGTAAAACCGCCGTGTTCCCGAAACTGGTGTTCGCCATTCGCGACGGCCTGAACCACAAGTTTGGCGATCCGAACTACGACATCAAACAGCTGGCGTTGGAGTGCGCAAGCAAGCGCATGTATCCAGACATCCTGAACTACGATCAGGTAGTGAAAGTGACCGGTTCGTTCAAAACGCCGATGGGCTGTCGCAGCTTCCTCGGCGTGTGGGAAAACGAGAACGGCGAACAGATTCACGACGGGCGTAACAACCTCGGCGTTATCAGCCTCAACCTGCCGCGTATCGCGCTGGAAGCCCACGGCGATGAAGCCACCTTCTGGAAACTGCTCGACGATCGACTGGTGCTGGCACGTAAAGCGCTGATGACCCGCATTGCGCGTCTGGAAGGCGTGAAAGCCCGCGTGGCCCCAATCCTGTATATGGAAGGTGCCTGCGGCGTGCGTCTGAAAGCGGACGATGACGTGTCAGAAATATTTAAAAATGGCCGCGCGTCTATCTCGCTGGGTTACATCGGCATTCACGAAACCATTAACGCGCTGTTTGGTGACAAACATCTGTACGACAGCGAGCAGCTTCGCGCCAAAGCTATCGCCATTGTCGAACGCCTGCGTCAGGCAGTCGATCAGTGGAAAGACGAGACCGGCTACGGCTTCAGCCTGTACAGCACGCCAAGCGAAAACCTGTGCGATCGTTTCTGTCGTCTGGATACCGCCGAGTTTGGTGTGGTGCCAGGCGTGACCGATAAAGGTTACTACACCAACAGCTTCCACCTCGACGTGGAGAAAAAGGTTAACCCGTACGACAAGATCGATTTCGAAGCGCCATACCCGCCGCTGGCGAACGGAGGCTTCATTTGCTACGGCGAATACCCGAATATTCAGCACAA
This sequence comes from Citrobacter sp. ABFQG, assembly GCF_004322975.1. Taxonomy (NCBI): domain Bacteria; kingdom Pseudomonadati; phylum Pseudomonadota; class Gammaproteobacteria; order Enterobacterales; family Enterobacteriaceae; genus Citrobacter; species Citrobacter sp. ABFQG. Next base: position 1,269,590 of record NZ_CP036435.1, on the reverse strand, counting down.
CCTGAAAGCACTGGAAGACGTCTGGGATTACAGCTATCAGCACGTGCCGTATTACGGGACCAACACGCCAATTGATGAATGCTACGAGTGCGGCTTTACCGGTGAGTTCGAGTGCACCAGCAAAGGCTTTACCTGCCCGAAATGTGGTAACCATGACGCCGCGCGCGTGTCGGTCACCCGCCGCGTCTGCGGTTATTTAGGCAGCCCGGACGCCCGTCCGTTTAACGCCGGTAAGCAGGAAGAAGTGAAACGCCGCGTTAAGCATTTGGGTAACGGGCAGATCGGTTAATCCGCTGTTACGTTAATGCCCGGTGGCGCTGCGCTTACCGGGCCTACGGACCGCACTCTTATTGTAGGCCGGGTAAGCGCAGCGCCACCCGGCATGGTTACAAGCTATGAACTTTCACCAATACTATCCCGTCGACATCGTTAACGGCCCCGGCACCCGCTGCACGCTGTTTGTGTCCGGGTGCGTGCATGAATGTCCCGGTTGCTATAACAAAAGCACCTGGCGGCTCAATTCCGGCAAGCCATTTACCAAAGAGATGGAAGACAAGATCATTGCCGACCTGAACGATACGCGAATCAAGCGTCAGGGGATCTCGCTCTCCGGTGGCGATCCGCTACATCCGCAAAACGTGCCGGAAATCCTGCAACTAGTGCAGCGCGTTCGCGCTGAGTGCCCCGGCAAAGATATCTGGGTGTGGACTGGCTACAAGCTCGATGAACTCAACGCCGCGCAAATGCAGGTGGTCGATCTCATCAACGTACTGGTCGATGGCAAATACGTGCAGGATCTTAAAGACCCGGCGCTAATCTGGCGCGGCAGCAGCAACCAGGTTGTACATCATTTGCGTTGATCGCTAAAGCCGTTTGTTTGCATCGAGATAAACGGCCGAATGTTGTCGCTTGCCGACCGCGACAACAAACACGGTCACAACCTCATCCCGAACCTGGTACACCAGACGATAGCCGGACGATTTAAGCTTAATTTTATAGCAATCTGGAAGACCGTTTAAACGGGCAGAGTCAATTCTGGGGTTCAACAACACGTCGGCCAACTTCTTCTTAAACTGAGCCTTCACCGTATCACCCAGTTTATGCCACTCTTTTAAGGCTCTCGGGTCGAATTCCAGTTCATAAGTCATCCAGACTAACCTTGATTCCTTTTTGCGGGCTGGCCAGCCTCTCCCGGACTGTCTGAATCAGTGTATCTTCGCTGTCGCTAACGGTGACGGTTTTCACTGGCATGCGCCCCGTTTCCGCGACGTACTGAAACAGTAATCGCACAGCTTCCGTTGGAGTAATGTTCAGTTTTTCCAGCACGGCATAAGCCTCATTTTTGAGTTTGTCATCCAGACGGACGTTCAGCGTGGCCATTATGCCTCCAGTAGAATCGAATGTGTAATGCAGTTTAGCATTACATACGCATTACATCGAATTCTGGATAGCGCCTCTCAAAAACGACTGACACACTCCATGGCGACGGTTTTGAACTCGGTGAAATTCCGGCATGCGCAGAGCCGCGTCATGGCGCGTTCACGCAGGAAGGTGACGAAAATATCGTAGATCGCCATCGCTTCTTCGTACTCGCTTTTACTGATGGCGAGCAGGAAGATCACGTGCGCGGTTTCATCACCCCAGGCAATGCCCTGCGGGGCGAGGATAGTGTAAACCACCGTTTTCTTGGCCAGCAGACCGAGGGCGTGCGGCAAGGCAATGCTGTCACCCAGCATGGTGCTGACGATAGCCTCACGCTCAACCACTGAATCAAGGAACTCTGCGTCGACAAAACCTTCATCCTGCAACTGACGGCATAAGGTTTTGAACAACGTTTGTTGATCCATTGGCTCGTCAATTACACGAAAATGGGCGGCATCGAAGAATTTGTTCAACATCCACGGGCGGGTTCTGTCCACCAGCACCAGTTTGCCAATTTGTTCCAGTTGATAATCGGTCGGGAACGGCGCAATCATCGCTACAGGCTTATCTTTTTCACCGATCCGCGCGGTAGAGATGACAAAATCTTCGCTGATGCTTTCCCGCTGTTCGTAGTCACGCAGCGTGACGGTATCGACGATCTCTATCTGCGGATACTTACGCGCCAGCACCGCTTCAATCATCCGCGCCATCGCATTTCCGGCATCGCATACCAGCAGAACCTTCGGCTGTCTCTGGTAACCGATGTTGTAACTACGCTCCAGCCCGACGCCAATATGCAGCACGAGGAAGCCGATCTCATTTTCACTGATGGTGTACGGCGTATATTTTCCCCATCCCGAGACGGCGGCCAGCGTCATGTCCCACGCCATGGGGTAGTGCTGTTTAATATTTTCCAGCAGCGGATTGGGGATCATTATCTGGTAACGCACGCGGGTGATCATCGTCTTAATATGCGTCAGCAGATCAGCATGTAACTGTTTGTCATTCAACAGGTTGTAGTTGTACTGGGTGTTGATAAAACGCAGGATGTAATTGACCAACGCTTCGTCATCATCCGCATTGATAGCACTGGGCGCGATCTCTTGTACCTGGCGAGCAGCAATATGCACCTGTAGCCAGTTTTCTTCGGAAACGGAAAGCGGTTTGTCTGCCAGGCGGTGCAATACCGCCGCGATTTCCCGCGTGGCCAGGCACACCGATTGATCGGCCTCTTCTGCGGCAAAATCCGGGAGTGGATACCCTTCGCTAATCCGCCGTACCGCCACCGCGCAGTACAAGCGTAAAAACAGCTCGCCCTCATCGGTCAGACGAATATGAAAACGAGCGAAAATATCCTGTAAAACGGGCTGTAGCTGCTCAGGGATCCCGGCATTAAGCGCCTCCTGCATCACTAATGGGTGCTGCGGATCCTGCTGTGCCAGCGTCCACAGCAAATCGGTCAAACAGGCGCGAATCGCCATTTCGCTGCCGAATAGCTTCATGCCGTGGCGGGGACGCGTTTCCAGCGTCAGATGATAACGTTGCAGATGCTCGCGCACCTCAGCCATATCGTTTTGCAGCGTCGCGCGGCTGATAAACCATTCATCAGCCAAATCTTCCAGCTTTAGCGAGAAAGCCGACGTCAGAAAACGCACCACCAGCCAGTGTATCCGTTCCTGGCTGGTTCGAGGGATGCGAAGCAACGCGTTGGGCTGCTGCGTTTGCAGGGTGTTATAACTTGCCGGGTCGTCAATTTTGAGCTGATAACCGTTACCCCGGCTGAGGACAAACTGTGCGCCATACTGGGTGAGCAGCGCGTTTAGCGCGGTGATATCCGCCCGTACGGTGCGTGTGGAAACCGACAACCGCTGCGCCAGCTCGTCCTGTGGAAGCGCTTCGTTTTGCAACATGTCAAACAGCTGTGCTAAACGTTGGTTGGGAAATCGCACGTCAGTTTCCTCATCAGTCAGTTAGCCTACGCAGGCCCGGGTCATCGCCATCAGTTGGCGTACGTCATCCGGACGAGTGTTACCACTCACCTTATCAATAATCGAACTATAGATGTGAGGAATGATTTTACTCACTCCGGCATCGAGGGCAATCTGCAGGATTTCAGTGAAATTATCCAGATCGATACCGCCAGTTGGCTCCAGCCAGAAGTCATGACGGGCGCAGGCCTGCGCTACGGCAATGTACTCTTCACGGCATTTCAGGCCGCCCATCGGGAAGTATTTAATCGAGCTACCGCCCATGTCTTTGAGCAGCGCAATCGCGGTTTCTACCGGCACAATACCGTCCGGCGTCTGGATGCTTAGCGGACCGGTGGAGATTTTCACCCTGCCCGGCATGCCGGTTGGCGAGACCAGACCGTTGACCACTGTCTCCTGCTGGCCCAGCAGCGCGCGACTGGTGGCCACACCGGTAAAGACCTGATTAACATGCTGGGGCTGCACCTGACGGGAAATTTCACTGACCATCGCCGACTGGTTAGGATCACCTGCCCCCAATCCCACGGAGAGCGCATTGTCGATAAGCGCTGCGTATTCACGCATATCCGCTACTGCGCTTGCGACATCCGGGTAATTTTTTGACAACACACCAACCAACACGTGTCCTTCCGCCGCCGCGTAAATATCCCGCGCATTTTCTTTGGAGCCTGCCAGCACGTTCAGGCAGACGCGGTCGCGATAAAAGTTAGGGGTCAGTTTCATGCGTTTTTCTCCTGCGAAATCACTTCACCAATTCGACGGGCCACAATCTCCAGCTGCGCACGATCGACGCTGCGCACATCGGCTTCGATAATGCCTTCGTTAGCTTTGTAACCACGGAAGTAAATCACGTACTCGCCTTGTTTCAGGGCTTCAACCAGTTCGCCCGTGGCGATCCCGGTTACCGCTTCATCAAACTTAATTTCCGTGCGTGCGATGTCGCGCCCTGCGCTATCCCACACCACGCGGGCGCTCACGCCGTTAAGCTGGTTCAACGCATTAATGAACGGCGTCATTTTCTCGACCATCTCCGCGCCACTCTCTTTCTGCGCGTTCAGATACAGTTCGATGGCGCAGGTTAGGCCAAGAATTCCCTCTTTCCCCACCTTCATCGCCCGGCCAATTCCCGCCGTCTGGCGTTTCACCCACTCAACGTACTGGGTTTTACCTATCACCAGACCGCTGGTTGGTCCTTCAATCGCCTTCGCGCCGCTATAAATAACCAGATCCGCGCCAACCCGGTAGTAGCATTGCAAATCTTCTTCCGCCGCCGCGTCCACGATCAGCGGCAGGTTATGCGTACGCGCCACCACCGCAGCCTGCTCCACGCTGAGCATACTTTTCTGGACGCAGTGGTGAGATTTGATATACAGAATGGCCGCCGTACGCGGTGTAATGGCCGCAGCCAGCTGCGCCGCGGAACATTCGTTGGCATAACCGGCTTCCACTAACTTACCGCCGCCAAGCGCCACCATGGTACCCACCGGAGCGCCAAAGTTGACGTTGTGGCCTCTGGGCAGCACGATTTCGTTGTTCTCGATGGGCGTGACGTGCAGGTTCTCCAGCAGCCAGTCGCTGTCTTTAACCAATACGCCAGCCACCGACAGGGCGATCCCCGCCGAGGCGCAAGAGACAACGGTTGCCCCTTCCACTTCCAGCAATTTCGCGATGTAGTCGCCGGTTTTATTCACCAGATCTTTCATCTCGAAATAGTGGTTCATCCCCGCCATCGCCGCTTCAACCACTTCTGGTCGCGGCGTGGAAACGCCAAGCGCCGTCATGCGGCCGGAGGTATTAATCACCTGTTTTAAATCGTATTTCTCAAAAATCGAAGGCATGTTCCGCGCTCCCTTGTTCGGTCATATAGCCCTTGCCCGCACGTATTGCGGCAAGCGGCACCAGCAGTTGTTCAGCTTGCAGGCTGTCGTTTTCTGCATCTACCAGCACGGTTGGCTGGCGCTTAAGCGTAAAGAGGGTTAAATCAGCATCCAGACCGACCTGCAGTCGCCCCTTCTGTTTCAGGCGCAGGCCGTCGGCAGCATTGGCGGTAACGCACTCAATGACCTGCGGAAGCGACATCCCAATGGCGAGAAATTTCGACATCACATTCGCCAGAGAATGGACCGGGCCGCTGATACGGTTGCGACAGTAAATATCGGAACTGATGGTGTGTGGCAAAATCCCCAGTTCAATAGCGCGTTTTGCCACCGCAAAGCTCAGGCTGGCGGTGCCATGCCCAACGTCCAGACGCACGCCGCGTGAAATCGCCCGCGTCACTGACGCCCGCAGCTCGCCTTGCGGCGTCAGAATGCGGTTCGGCTTACCGTTGTAGCAGTGGGTAATGATGTCACCCGCGCTCAGGCGCTCGGCGATCTCATCCAGGTCCGGCGGGTTGTTGCCGATGTGCACCATCAGCGGCAGGTCGCCGTTCTCTTTTTGCATCGCTTTGGCGCGATCCAGCGGCGTGATGCCATTTTCACCGACTACGCTGCTACTCATACGTGCCTTCAGACCGACGATAAAATCAGGGTGGCGTTTCACCGCCTCTCGCACCGCATCAGCGTCAATATTGGCCATGTTGGCCAGCTCGTTCTGGGCGATAAGCCCAACGCGGGAGATATTCAGCAACGCATACACCTCGGTGGCAGCTTCCCGGGTCAGGGTGTAAAAATCGTCGATGTCATCCGCCCCGGTACTGCCCGCATCCACCACGGTAGTGACGCCGGTCGCAATACCGACGCTATCCGGCTGGTCGTGGTAAATCGGGGATTTCGGGTAGCAATGAACGTGGGAGTCAATCCAGCCTGCGCTGACGTAGCACTCGCCGCCCAGCTCAATGGTTTTCAGCGCCGGGCCATCAACGTCGCCCAACGCCGCGATCTTGCCGTCTTTGAGCGCAATATCGCTCACCGTATCGTCAACGAGGCGCGCACGGCGCAGGAGTAAATCAAACATCGTTCTCTCCTATGCCGGATGGCAGCGTAACCGCCTTATCCGGCCTGCAAATCAACAGTTAGCTAATGGCAATCGGGAAGATGGACCCGAGGATCATTGCCCCAAGGATCGCCCCGCCGGTAATCGGTTTTTGCCACAGATAAAACAGCAGCGCACCCGCCAGAGAACCGATTCCGATAGGAATAGAAGCCGTCATCGCGCTGAGGATAATCAACGGTCCGAGGAAGCGGCCGGAGGCGTTACCGGCCCCCATCATGACGTCCGCACCGTAGGTTGAGTCGCTCTGGTTGATGGTGAACTTACGCGCCAGAATGATGATGTAGCCAATCGCCAGACCAATCACCAGACCGGTGACCAGCGAGGCGGCAAAGTTGGCGACCGGGAAGATAATGCCCGCGCCCAGCAGCAGCGCCGGAACACCTAACCCAACCCCGGTCTGAATCGCCCCGCCGATATCCAGAATACCCACCAGCGAACCTTCAATGATGCGGGCAAACAGGAAACTTGCGCCAAATGCCGCCACCGCCCCATAGGAGCCGGTATCCATTCCAGCTTTCAGCATCGCCACAAAAGCCACTTCGTTAAATGCGCCAATACCGTACAGGTAGTACATGTGCGTTCCGGCAAATACGCCGGATGAGAGCAGGCCCACGAAGATCGGGAACGACCAGTCAGCGAACCAAAAACCTTTATTCTGTTCCATGATGACCTCCGTTATTTGCCGCTGAGCGAGTTGTGGATAAGTTCGAGCCAGTTAGGCACGGTCAGATGGAAGGATTCGATCATCTTCATATCGAAACCGCGGAAGAAGCCGCTCAGAACAAACAGCGCGACGATAGCTACCATCATCACTTTCGTGACGTGGTTCCAGCCGCTTTCTTCAACACCTTTGCCGATCAGAATGCCGAGCACCAGCCCCGGAACGGCGTTGCCCATGATCAGCTGCGCCGCGCCGCCAAAAACGGTGGCCCAGAAGCCGGATTTCTTACCGGCGTCGATCGCCGCCAGCCAGAAGATCACCGGCATCACGGTGTTAACCAGCAGGTTAGCCGCTGGCACCAGCACCTTGACGGCGGTAACCTGCAGCGCTTCCGGTACGGATGACGCAGTGAGGTTCAGGAAGGTCACCACGATCATCCCGATAACGCCGCAGGCAATTGCCATGCGCTTAGGATCGTGCAGCGTTTCACCGACGTTGCGATTTTTAATCATCAGCGCGGCGGCACCCCAGTTGGGGATGATGCGATGGTCGACGTCCTGAGTGAACGCCCCCGCCGCAACGGAGGAAGCCCAGGCGTTAAAGAAGAAGCCCAGACCGAACGAGAAGTGAGAAGCCGGATCCCCTTCGCAGGAATTCAGTTCTCCAAGAGTACGAAACGCGCCCATCCCTTGAGTGGTAGGCGCATGAAACATGCGTGCAGCCCCAGCGCCGACACCAACGCCAACCAACGCGCCGATGATGAGCGATTTTATTAATATTATCAGGAACATAATTATGCCTTTTAATAGAAAATCAGCGTTGCGTAACGAAATCCACCTTGTCGAGATTGATGGCAGTCACGTTGACGGTCACGTCCAGCTCCACGCTGAAAGTGCGTCTTTCCCGGCGCAAAAAGAGGAATAAAAACGCCTCTTTACGCACCGATTCACGCGCTTGAACAACCTGCACATCCTGTGGCTCAATACGCAGTAAGATATGCGGCGACGCTTTCATCACCGCAGCCTGAACGTGGTTCAGGGCATCGGCAAAGGCGCGAGCTTTGGTCTCGCCCTTACCCGTGACTCTCACCGTGGTGGTGAATTGCTCTTTCATGCTTAAGCGCCGTGTTTCTTTTGCCAGGCCTGCACCAGGCGCTCGCCGAGCTCTTCTTTGTCCATAAATCCGAATCCCAGTACGTTGCACCCTTCGTTGATGGCGGTTACCCCTTCATCGACCGAACGCATGCCGTATTTCGCCTTGTAGCCGTATTTGGTCTGCGCAGTAATCGCACCCGCACCACCGCTGCCGCAAAACGAGATACCAAAGGTGGCGTTTTCCGCCTTCATCACGTCACCCAGCTTCATATCTGCTGCAACGCCCGGCACCACAACGGCACGGCCACCCGCTTTCTCTACGCCTGCCGCCACTTTCTGGCCTTTACCCAGACGATCGCCAATCACTACGGTAATCTGTTCCATCTTTTTCTCCTTAAAGGTTGTCTTTCGCGACTTCAAAGTGCACCGACAGCAGCCAGGCCTCTTCCTCAGGAAGATTGCCAAACTCGGCGACCACGTCGCGGGCAAGCGCCATTGACTCGGCAGATATTTCATCAAACAAGCTGGCATCGACTTCTGGTAAGGGTTCACCCGTTACCGAGCGGTGCGCCATGGCGCGAACATGCGACGTCAGCATCTGTTCCTGTACGGCGTTGGGAATAATGTTGCGTTCACGCAGCAAGGCATACACCTGCGCCAGCATGCGGTCGGCCAGTTCCACCGATTCCCCCATGTCATTCATTACAGCTCCGTTATTCACTCGTCTTACCCCGTTAATGTCTCTGAGGGTAAATTAGCGACGGAGGTTATAAGTTTGTAGCGAGTTGTTTTCCACTTCGAAGTGGAAAGGTGTGCAGCGATAGTGATCTGTGCCGCAAAAAGGGCTGGAACCACGATTTATCACCGGAAGAATGTGATTGAGATCGCAAGAGTGGGCCGCAAAATGGAAGGAAGTGCGAACAATGAATGGACGATAAAAATGAAAAAATGTGATGGGGATAGCGTTTACTTATGGGGCGTGCAGTAGCGGGGGATTTTATCCGGCCTACGGGTATGCAGGCCGGGTAGCGCAGATTAGCGGAACTTCTTGTGGTTTTCGTTGCGCGTGGTTTTCAGCTCTTCCGCAACGGCTTTCGCCTCTTTAACTTTACCTTCGTTCGCCAGCTTCAGCGCGCCGTCAATCTGGCCGATCAGCGTGTCAAAGCCGTGGCGGAAATCTTTCATCTCCGGGCTGTCCGGGGATTTGTTTTCCAGCTTCGGCGGCGTACCTTTTTGCGCGTCCAGCGCGGCTGCACGCATTTTGGTTAACGCGTCTTTCAGTTCAGTCGCATTATCCGTTTTTTCGACAATTTTCAGGTTGTCGTTGAGGATCCCCATGTCATCTTCGAGATCGGCTGCAAACGCAGAAGAACCAAGAACCAGCGTTGAAGCCGCGACGATCGCTAACAGGTGTTTACGCATTGCTCACTTCCTTTTTTATTATTAAAAATTAACGCCTTAACGAGTATTACTGCCCGGCGATTTTCATCTCCGGTAACAATACCGAACCACATTGGATATTACTGCGCGTTTCAATATCGTTCCCCACGGTCACAATATTGCGCCACATCTCTTTTAAGTTACCGGCGATGGTAATTTCACTCACCGGATACTGAATTTCGCCGTTTTCGACCCAGAAGCCCGCCGCACCGCGCGAGTAATCGCCGGTAATGCCGCTTACGCCCTGGCCCATCAGCTCGGTAACCACAAGGCCTGTGCCCATCTCTTTAAGCAACTGCTCGAAGCTTAGACCTTGTCCCGGAATTCGCCAGTTGTGGATCCCGCCCGCATGCCCAGTGCTCTTCAGCCCCAGCTTACGTGCGGAATAGTTAGTCAACAGCCATTGAGTCAGCACGCCTTCTTTAATGATGTCACGGCGTTCGGTCCGTACCCCTTCGCTGTCGAACGGTGAAGACGCCAGCCCTTTCAGCAGGTGCGGATGTTCTTCAATAGTCAGCCATTCCGGCAGAATTTGTTTGCCCAGCGAATCCAGCAGGAAGGTGGATTTGCGGTACACCGAACCGCCGGCGATCGCGCCGACCAGGTGTCCGAACAGTCCGGTCGCCACTTCGTTGGCGAAAATCACCGGCGCTTTCATGGTGGACAGCTTACGCGGCGACAAACGAGATAAGGTGCGGCGAGCACAGTCAGCCCCTACCCACTCCGGCGTTTGCAGATCGCCCATCGCCCGGCCAATGGTGTAGGCGTAATCGCGTTCCATATCGCCATTTTCTTCCGCGATCACACAGCTGGAAAGGGAATGACGCGTGGAGCAGTAGCCCTGCAGCATGCCGTGGCTGTTACCAAACACTTTGATGCCATAGTGGCTGTTAAAGCTGCCGCCTTCGGTATTGGTGATACGCTTATCAGCCTGCAGCGCCGCCTGTTCAGCACGAGCGGCCAGTTCGATGGCTTCATCAGGGGAAACTTCCGCCGGGTGGAACAGGTCCAGATCGGGCGCATCAAAGGCCAGCAGTTCTTTATCTGCCACGCCTGCGCACGGATCCGGCGAAGTGTAACGTGCAATGTCCAGCGCAGCCTGCACGGTGCGTGCAATCGCCTGCGGGCTTAAATCGGTGGACGATGCGCTGCCCTTACGGTTCTGGTGATAAACCGTAATCCCCAGTGCACCATCGCTATTGAATTCGACGTTCTCCACTTCACCATAACGGGTGCTGACGCTAATACCCGTGGTCTTGCTCACAGCGACTTCCGCGCCATCCGACTTACCTGACGCTAATTCCAGTGCCGTCGAGACTGCTTCTTCCAGAATCTTACGCTGCGCTTCAACTTGTGAGATTACTTTCATCGCAAATGCCATAATGTAGAGAGAGTTTCTCTGAAGTCTAACAGAGAACCGTTTTTCAGTGCGCATCTTAACTGGTAACATTAGCCTCTTTTTTTAAGGAGCCTGAAATGACAAAGCAGCCTGAAGACTGGCTCGACGACGTTCCCGGTGATGACATCGAAGACGAAGACGATGAAATTATCTGGGTCAGTAAAAGTGAAATTAAACGCGATGCCGAGGAGTTAAAACGCCTGGGTGCGGAACTGGTTGATCTGGGGAAAAACGCGCTGGATAAGATCCCGCTTGATGCGGATTTACGTGCCGCCATTGAGCTGGCCCAGCGTATTAAGATGGAAGGACGTCGCCGCCAGTTGCAGTTGATTGGCAAAATGTTGCGCCAGCGCGATGTTGATCCTATCCGTCAGGCGCTGGACAAGCTGAAAAATCGCCACAACCAGCAGGTCGTTGTTTTCCATAAGCTGGAGCAACTGCGTGACCGTATGGTTGACGGTAGCGATGAAGCCATCGAAGAAGTGATGAATCTGTGGCCTGACGCCGACCGCCAGCAACTGCGTTCGCTGGTACGTAACGCCAGGAAAGAAAAAGCGGGCAACAAGCCGCCAAAATCTTCCCGCCAGATCTTCCAGTATCTGCGTGAACTGGCGGAAAACGAGGCCTAACCTCTTCGTCTGCCGAAAGTGCCGGATGGCGGTGCAATCACCTTATCCGGCCTACAATCCGTTAACACGTTGTAGGCCCGGTAAGCGTAGCGCCACCGGGCATTTTTTTACTCTTCCGCTTCTGCCTGAGCTTTCTTCGCCAGGCCATCCAGCAGTTTTTGATGAATACCACCAAATCCGCCGTTGCTCATCACCAGAATGTGATCGCCTGGCTGCGCGGTTTTCACCACCATATCTGCCAGGACATCCACATCTCCACTCCAGTGTGCCGGCTGAACGCAGGCTTCAGCGACTTCGGCTACCTGCCACGGAATATGCGGAGGTTGCAGCAGGAACACTTCGTCCGCACGGCCTAACGACGGCGCCAGATCGTCTTTGCACAGGCCCATTTTCATGGTGTTCGAGCGAGGCTCCAGCACTGCGATGATGCGCGCCGTACCGCCCACTTTACCGCGCAACGCCGCAAGCGTTGCCAGAATGGCCGTCGGGTGATGGGCAAAATCGTCATACACCGTCACGCCATTGGCTTCACCGCGCAGCTCAAGACGACGACGGGCGTTAATGAATGAACCGAGCGCATTAGCTGCATCTGCAGGCACGACGCCCACATGGCGCGCGGCCGCAATCGCCATCAGACCGTTATGCATATTGTGCTCGCCCACCAGGCCCCACTTCACTTCACCGACTTTTTCACCGTCCAGCCACACTTCCCACTCAGAAGCATCGGTGGTCAGTTTTTTCGCCTGCCAGTGACCTTGTTCGCCCACCAGCTCTTGTTCGCTCCAGCAGCCCATCGCCATCGTTTGTTTCAGATTGATGTCGTTTTCCGGGTAGATGATGCGTCCCTGGCCCGGCACGATACGCACCAGATGGTGGAACTGTTTCTGGATCGCTTTCAAATCGTCAAAGATGTCCGCGTGATCGAACTCAAGGTTGTTGAGGATCAGCGTACGCGGGCAGTAATGCACGAATTTAGAACGCTTGTCGAAGAACGCGCAGTCGTACTCATCCGCTTCAATCACGAAGAAGTCGCTTTCGCCCAGACGCGCAGAAACCTCGAAGTTACCCGGTACGCCGCCGATCACAAAGCCAGGCTTATAGCCACAGGCTTCGAGGATCCAGGTCGCCATTCCGGCGGTGGTGGTTTTGCCGTGCGTACCCGCAACTGCCAGTACCCAGCGGTCGCGCAATACAAAGTCATGCAGCCACTGCGGGCCAGACATGTACGGAATGTTCTTCTCGAGAACCGCTTCCACACACGGATTACCACGGGTCATGGCATTGCCGATGATCACTAAGTCCGGCTGCGGGTCGAGCTGGCTGGCATCGTAACCCTGAATCAGATCAATGCCTTGCTTCTCAAGTAAGGTACTCATCGGCGGATACACATTGGCGTCCGAACCGGTTACTTCATGACCGAGCGAGCGCGCCAGCATCGCCAGACCGCCCATGAAAGTGCCACAAATTCCCAAAATATGAATGCGCATACGTCACTATCCTTTTTTAATCTGGGGGCCATTTTACGCACATGTCCGGCAAGTGAGAAACGCATTTCAGGATATTCCGCAGTTTGCTGGCGCGATTCACCTAAGCGCAACAATGAAAATATTTGTTAATATTGTTGCGGTCGCTTTACTCCACATAAATTGCAGGGAAAGTGTTATGAAAACGTTAGGTGAATTTATTGTCGAAAAGCAGCACGAGTTTTCTCATGCTACCGGTGAACTCACTGCTTTGTTGTCGGCAATAAAGCTGGGCGCCAAGATCATCCACCGCGATATCAACAAGGCCGGTCTGGTCGATATCCTGGGTGCCAGCGGTGCTGAGAACGTGCAGGGAGAGGTTCAGCAAAAACTCGATCTGTTCGCGAACGAAAAACTAAAAGCTGCACTGAAGGCGCGCGACATTGTGGCGGGCATTGCCTCGGAAGAAGAAGATGAAATCGTCGTCTTTGAAGGCTGTGAACACGCTAAATACGTTGTGCTAATGGATCCGCTGGATGGCTCATCCAACATCGATGTTAACGTCTCTGTCGGTACGATTTTCTCTATTTACCGCCGCGTAACCCCAGTCGGTACTCCGGTCACGGAAGAGGATTTCCTGCAACCGGGCAACAAGCAGGTTGCTGCAGGTTACGTGGTTTATGGTTCTTCCACCATGCTGGTGTACACCACCGGCTGTGGCGTGCACGCCTTCACCTACGATCCTTCTCTGGGCGTATTCTGCCTCAGCCAGGAACGTATGCGCTTCCCGGCGAAAGGCAGCACGTACTCCATTAACGAAGGTAACTACATCAAATTCCCGAACGGCGTGAAGAAGTACATTAAATTCTGCCAGGAAGAAGATAAGTCAACCCAGCGCCCGTACACCTCGCGCTACATTGGCTCTCTGGTTGCGGACTTCCATCGCAATCTGCTGAAAGGCGGGATCTACCTGTACCCAAGCACCGCCAGCCACCCGGAAGGGAAACTGCGTCTGCTGTATGAATGCAACCCAATGGCCCTGCTGGCCGAGCAAGCGGGCGGCAAGGCGAGCGACGGTAAAAATCGTATTCTGGATATCATCCCGGAAAGCCTGCACCAGCGCCGCTCCTTCTTCGTGGGTAACGACCATATGGTTGAAGATGTAGAACGCTTTATCCGCGAGTTCCCGGACGCGTAAGCGCAACATCCGGCCTACAGCACGTTGCAGGCCGGATAAGCGAAGTGCCATCCGGCACAATACGGTGATATTGCCGGATGGCGGCGTAAACGCCTTTATCCGGCCTACGCACGGTTACGCTGTCTGTAGCTTAAATACGGCCATTGCTTCGATTAGCGCTGAAGACTGTTCTTCCAGCGAGCGGGTAGCCGCTGACGACTGCTGTACCAGCGCCGCATTTTGCTGCGCCGTTTCATCCATCTGAATCACCGCAATATTCACCTGCTCTATGCCGCGACTCTGTTCCTGGGACGCACTGGCAATTTCACGCATCAGTTTGGTCATGCGCATGACTTCATTGGCAATCTCATCCATGGTTTCGCCCGCCTGCTGCGCCAGCTCACTACCTTCCCCTACGTGGGTGTGTGAATCACTGATTAACGTGCGGATCTCTTTGGCCGCCTCGGCGCTGCGGCTGGCCAGATTACGTACTTCACCTGCAACAACCGCAAAGCCCCGCCCCTGCTCACCGGCGCGCGCCGCTTCAACGGAAGCGTTGAGCGCCAGGATATTGGTCTGGAAAGCAATACCGTCGATTACGCTGAGGATGTCGGCGATTCGGCTGGAGCTGCCGGAAATATCGCGCATTTTCTCGATCACATAGCACACCATTTCACTACCGCGATCGGCGGTATCCGACACCGATTTTGCCAGTTGGTGAGCCTGTTCCGCGTTCTGCGCATTCTGTTTCACCGTCGCCGTGAGTTCTTCCATGCTGGCGGCAGTCTGCTCCAGTGAAGTGGCTGTCGATTCAGTTCGTTGCGCCAGATGCTGGTTCCCGGCCGTCAGTTCACGACTGCCAATATCAATTTGCGAACTGGCATCGCGTACGCGTTGTACCGAGTCGCCCAGCGCATGGCGCATGTCATCCATTGCCGCGTTCAGGCGGTTGAATTCAGCGCTGGCCGACAGCGTGGTAACCGGTGATAAATCCCCCGTCGCCAGACGTTCCAGTTGCTCAACCATATTATCCAGCGGTTTGAGAAACTTATTTCGTAGCATAAACCAAATAACCGCCAGCAATGTGATAGCAGTCAACATCGCAGCGCTCATAATACCGTGATAAATCAATGAGGTAATGACACGCGTAGAGGCATATAGCCCCATACCACCGGTCAGTAACAGAAGGAAAGTCAGCAAAGACAATAACACCAACAAACTTGATCGAATTGAAAGGGATTTTGGCATCGTTATATTTCCGGTTGTAGGGTTAAAACAGACCTGTACAGAACCTATCGACTACAACCGGAAAAAGTTTAGGTATTTAAATGTTTTGTGCAAAATCAGGATGTTACTTTGGTGTTGCCGCCGTACCCACTCGGGTAACCGGCGAGCTTTGACGATTTTCCCAAAGCACCGTCAGGCCGCGTTGTAACGCTATAAAAATAAACAATAAAATGCCAATCGCGATCTTCGTCCACCAGGAACTTAATGTGCCATCAAAATTAATGTAGGTCTGGATCAGCCCTTGGATCGCCACGCCAAATAGCGTACCCAACACCGTTCCCACGCCGCCGCTTAGCAGCGTTCCGCCAATCACCACTGAGGCAATCGCATCCAGCTCAACGCCAACGCCCGCCAGCGCATAACCCGCCTGGGTGTAAATGGAAAACACAATGCCGGCAAGCGTCGCCAGCCCGGTAGACAGCATATAAATGCGGATCGTTGTGCTGCGAGTAGAAATGCCCATCAGGTTAGCAGAGGTGGCGTTGCCGCCAATGGCGTAAACCTGATTACCAAAGCGCGTACGATGCGCAAGGAAGATGCCAATCACCACCACGCCCAGCATTAACAACCCCATCGCGCTCAGGCGACCGCCGCCAGGAATTTTCCATGCCAGACTTGAGAGCGTGTCATAAATCGGATGGTTAATCGGGATGGATTCTTCTGAAACCAGATAGCTGACGCCGCGCAGGAAGAACATTCCCGCCAGCGTAATAATGAATGCTGGGATCTTCAGCGCATCAATCAGTAACCCCATAAACGCGCCAAACGCGCAGCCCATCAGCAAAATCAGGGGGAACGCCAGCAGCGGGGAAATACCCCAATAGCCAATGGCCTTCGCCAAAAATACGCCGGTAAACGCGATCACCGAGCCAACGGAAAGGTCGATCCCGCCAGAGAGGATCACGAAGGTCATGCCCACGGCGATAATCCCTAAAAAAGCGTTATCGGTCAGGATATTGCAAATCACCCGGGTGGAAGCAAAAGCTGGAAACTGCGTCAGGCAGTAAAGGTAGCCCAGCACAAACACGCCGAGGGTGATCATCAGCGGTAAATTACGTTTTATCATGACCACGCACTCCTTTTATCAGGCTGATAAAGCGTTGTGATTGCACGACCAGCACACACAACACCACCACGGCTTTGACCACCTGATTCAGTTCCGGCTGGAAGCCCGACAGCAAAATCCCGGTGTTCATGCCTTGAATAATCAACGCGCCTACCACCGACAGCAGCAGGTTAAAGCGCCCGCCCATTAGCGAGCCACCACCGATGACTACCGCCAGGATGGCATCCAGTTCCAGCCATAATCCGGCGTTATTGGCATCTGCCCCACGAATATCCGCCGTGACGATAATGCCAGCGATAGCCGCGCACAGGCCGCTCAGCACATAGGTGAGCATCACGATAATGCGGGTGTTCACCCCAGCGTTTTTTGCCGCACGAATGTTGATACCCACCGCTTCGATAAACATACCCAGCGCCGTTTTCCGCGTCAGCAGCCAGAACACCACCAGCGTGAGCAATGCAATAATTACCGGCGTAGGGAACAGTAAGAGCGAGCCACTACCAAACCACGACAGCTCGGGCGAGTTGAAAGTGACGATTTGCCCGGAAGTGATAAGCTGCGCCACTCCACGCCCGGCCACCATCAGGATTAGCGTGGCGACAAACGGTTGGATCTTGAGTATGGCCACCAGAATCCCATTCCACAGCCCAGCCAGAATGCCGGAGCCTAAGGCGGCAAGCAGCACCACCGGTAGACTGTGCCCGGCCACCGTCATCGCCGCAGTAGTGGCGCCAGCAATAGCCATGACGGCCCCCACGGAAAGGTCGATGCCGCCGGTGGCAATCACCAGCGTCATACCAATCGCCAACAGCGCCACGGGAGCGGCGCGGTTGAGAATATCAATCGGGCTACCAAACAGCCGACCATCCTGCAAAATCACCTGGTAGAAGTGCGGGGCGACCAGGCTATCCACCAGCAGCACCAGCAGTAGCGCCACCAGTTGTGGCATCCCCTTTGGCCAACGGAACCGCCGTTTAGGCGGATTGGATTGAGGGAGGGATTGAGGCATCACCATAGTCTCCTTAGGCCGCAATGGCGTTCATGATCGCCGGTACGGACAGTTCAGCCAGTGGGATCTCGGCCACTTGTTTGCGATCGCGCATAATAATGACCCGATCGGCATAGCCCACTAACTCTTCCAGTTCGGATGAGATGACCAGCAGCGCCAGACCATCCGCGCACAGCGTTTCGATCAGGCGGATGATCTCCGCATGCGCGCCGACGTCGATCCCACGCGTGGGTTCATCGAGGATCAGGAACTGCGGTTTGGTCAGTAACCAGCGCGAGAGCAACACTTTTTGCTGATTGCCGCCGGAGAGAAACTCGATCGGCTGTTCAGCGTTGGGGGTGCGAATTCCGAGCTGGCGGATAAAACGCTCGGCAATCTCGTTTTGTTCTTTCCGTGGGATAGGCCGCAGCCAACCGCGCTGCGCCTGCAATGCCAGAATGATGTTTTCCCGCACCGAAGCGGCGGCAATAATGCCATCCGTTTTGCGATCCTCCGGACAGAAACCGATACCCAGACACGAAGCCTGATGCGGCGATCGCAAGGTCTGCGGTTTGCCTTTGATCAGCGCACTTCCGCTGTCGGCGGGTTTAATACCGAAGATCACCTCTGCCGTTTCCGTTCGCCCGGATCCCAGCAGCCCTGCGAGACCAACGATCTCACCGGGACGCACCTGTAGATCAAACGGCGCGATGGTGCCTTTTTTGCCAAAGTCGCTAAAGGCCGCCACCGGCTTATCGCTAAGCAATGTGCGTCCCGCACGCTGTAGCGCATGGGTATCCAGTTCGCGACCCAGCATCATTTTGACCAGTTCAATTTGCGGTAATTCCCGGGTTTCACGGCAGCCAACGAAGCCGCCGTTACGCAGAACGGTGATGCGATCGCTGACCTGATAAACCTGATCGAGGAAATGAGTGACGAAGATCAGGCTGACGCTCCGATCGCGCAGATGACGCATCAGGCCGAACAGCATTTCAACTTCCTGGGTATCGAGGCTGGCGGTCGGCTCATCGAGGATCAGCACTTTCGCGGAGAGATCAATCGCCCGACAGATGGCGACAATTTGTTGCATCGCCACGGAAAAGCGGTTCAGCGGCTCACGCACGTCAAGGGAAAAACCGTATGACGCCATCAGCTCCGTCGCGCGTTTTTCCATCTGCTTGCGCTGAAGCAGGCCAAAACGCCGCGGCTCACGGCCAATAAATAAGTTATCGGCAACCGACATATTGGGCAGCAGGTTCACTTCCTGGTACACGGTGCCAATCCCCAGTTGCTGGGCATGGGCGGTGTTTTTGGGGGAGATCGGTTGGCCTTCGAGCCAGATAGTGCCGCGATCTGCATGGTAAACGCCGGTCAGCGCTTTGATGAGCGTCGATTTGCCGGCTCCGTTTTCCCCCAGCAGCGCCATAATTTCACCGCGACGCAAGCTGAAATCCACGTTATCCAACGCTTTGACGCCGGGAAAGAATTTGCTTAATCCTTCGGTGCGGAGGATTTCCTGATGTTGGTCGGTGGTCATGATTCCCCCTGCATCACGCCGGATGGCGCTACGCTTATCCGGCCTACAAAAGAGCGTAATGTAGGCCGGGCAAGCGCAGCCCCCCCGGCATTTTCATGAAGGCTTAGTAGCCCATGTTTTTCTTCTTCTCTAACTCTTCTTTCGCCGTATCCGGCAGATAAAGGATCGACTTGGTAATGGTCAGCTTCTCAGGCATCGTGCCGTCTTTTTTGAATTTCTCCAGCGCGTCGAATGCCGGACCCGCCATATTCGGCGTCAGTTCGACACTGGCGTTGGCTTCACCGTCAATCATCGCTTTGTAGATATCCGGTACGCCGTCGATAGAACCGGTGAGAATATCTTTGCCGGGTTTCAGACCCGCTTCTTTGATCGCCTGGATAGCACCGATCACCATGTCATCGTTGTGGGCGTAAACCATGCAGATGTTCTTGCCGTTGTTTTCTGCTTTGATAAAGCTCTCCATCACTTCTTTCCCTTTACTGCGGGTGAAGTCACCGGACTGAGAGCGGATAATTTTGATGTTTGGCGCACTGGCGATGGCTTCAGCAAAGCCTTTTTTACGATCGATCGCCACGCTGGCCCCGACGGTCCCTTGCAGCTCAACGACGTTACACGGCTTGCCGTCCACTTGTTTAATCAGCCAGTCGCCGATCAATTTGCCTTCCAGCACGTTGTCGGCGGTGACGGTGGTCATATAGAGAGATTTGTCTTTTACATCGATGGAACGATCAAGCAAAAAGACCGGAATGTCGGCATCTTTCGCTTCTTTTAAAACCGGCTCCCAACCTGTTGCCACGACCGGCGCAATAAAGATGGCGTCGACGCCCTGGGCAACAAATGAGCGAACTGCTTTAATCTGGTTTTCCTGCTTTTGTTGACCATCAGCGATTTTCAGCGTAATTCCCCGCTTTTCGGCCTCGCTTTTCGCGACGTTGGTTTCTGCTGCACGCCAGCCGGATTCAGAGCCAACCTGCGAAAATCCTACGGTTAAAGGGGCTGCCATTGCCATAGACGACATGGCTGCCGAAACTGCTGTGACTAAAAGTAAGCGCTTCCACATAAGTGCGTCCTCGTAGGGTGATTATTGTTGGTTAATTAACCGTTGCGAAAAAACTATAGACAATTGAGCATGTAACGGATTGCGTTACATCACACTTCAAAAAAGTAAATAAAACGTTAATCACAACTTTGTAATCGCTTTCATCTCGCTATGAAAAATGCGGCTGAAGATATGGACTTTTCTGTCACGAGAGAGAGGTAAAAAGAAGAAAATGCACGCAGAGAAAGCGAAAACAAGCGGAGACATTCCGCGCGAGTTGGCTATAATACCCGCCACTTGTTTGCCATAGCTTATTTAAAGGAAACAGACATGAGCTTACTCAACGTCCCTGCCGGTAAAGACCTGCCGGAAGATATCTACGTTGTTATCGAGATCCCTGCTAACGCAGATCCGATCAAATACGAAGTTGACAAAGAGAGCGGCGCCCTGTTCGTTGACCGCTTCATGTCCACCGCGATGTTCTATCCGTGCAACTACGGTTACATCAACCACACCCTGTCTCTGGATGGTGACCCGGTAGACGTTCTGGTCCCGACTCCGTACCCGCTGGAGCCAGGTTCAGTGATTCGTTGCCGCCCGGTTGGCGTACTGAAAATGACCGACGAATCCGGTGAAGATGCGAAACTGGTTGCTGTACCGCACACCAAGCTGAGCAAAGAATACGATCACATCAAAGATGTGACCGACCTGCCGGAACTGCTGAAAGCGCAGATCACCCACTTCTTCGAGCACTACAAAGATCTCGAAGCTGGCAAATGGGTAAAAGTTGACGGTTGGGACAACGCTGAAGCCGCTAAAGCTGAAATCGTTGCTTCCTTCGAGCGCGCGAAGAAGTAAGTTTTACTTTTGATGCTTAGCCCCGCATGTCGGGGCTTTTTTGTGCCCTGATACAAGTGCAACAGGTACATAAAACAACGCCACCCGAAGGTGGCGTGTTCACATCAGTACTGGTCTCTGTCTAACCAGTTACCGCTTTCAATCAGCGTTAAGCCATCAACCGGACGTTGGTACACGTACATCCATGCACTTCCGTACGGCGTTTGAATTAACTGGCGTGCGTATTCACCGCCACGGGTACGCAGAGCGTCAAGCTCTGCCAGCGTGGCGTTATCAATACGATAAACTTCCCCGTGTACTGTTCCATTTCCCGGAACCGCGCCTGGATAGTGGCCCAGGCTGTACAACTGGTAGTTATCGATACTGAAATTTCCCAGCAACAGGGCATTGGTCATCCAGTGGCTGTTGCCTTGTTTGGTTCGTAAACTGCCGTAGACAAATATTCGCATTGCTAAAACTCGAACTGATAGAGCAAATCAAGTGCCTGATCTACGCCAGACACTGCTTCCAGATATAGCTTAGGCATCAGACGATAACGTAGCGTGAGTGTCGCTAAGGAGTCAAATATACCCACACCATATTTCACCTGCAGACCTGGCAGTACGTATCCGCTGACAACCACCTGAGATGAGTCGCCCACCCCTTGCGTGTCCAGTGCCAGATTGCTTACGCCAAATGTCTCCCCGATTTTACCCACAACCTGACCACTTTGTGCAACCCCCAGACCAATAAGCATTGAGGTCATCGCTGCGCTATCGCTCTGCTCGCTATCCAGCCCTTGTCCGCGTAGCAGGTAGGAAAGCGCCATTTGCTGCGACATTGCCGGGTCAGAGAAGATCTCCGCCTTCGGTTCATCGGCGGTACCAGTGACGCGAACGCCAGCGATCACGTCGTCTTCGGTGGCATCAGGGTTACGAATCGCTTCGATGTTGAGCAACGGCTGATCCGGCGGACCGGAGAACAACAGCTCGCCCTTACGTACAATCAGATCCTGACCATAGGCATGGAAGCGACCGCTCGGAATATTAATTTGTCCGTTCAGCCCCAGCCCCTGCTTATCCTGCACCACTTTCAGATCGCCCGTCAGACGCGCTTTCAGACCAAAGGCGTCAAGACGCACGTTGTTACCGACGTGGATGTTCAGGTTGCTGTTGATCGGAATGCCGGCGGTCTGCGGTTTCTCGGGCTGCAGATTGTTGTTAAGCATGACCATATCGCTGGAAACCCCAACCGCGCTTTCCGGCAGGTCATGTACCACGATACGCGCCCACGGCACATCCACGTTGCCATCGAGGGTGAACAGGCTTGGCGTGGCTTCAAAGACCACGTCCGGCGAGACATCCAGGCGGACCATTGGCGGTACGGTAATACGTACCCTACTGCCTTTAGCCGCGACGCGCGCCCGCCAGTTGTCTATCTGACTCCAGTCGGCATCGCCGCTCAGGTTAATTTCTCCCTGCTGCGTACGCACCACGCCCGCCAGCGTTGAGCGTGTTCCGGTGAAGTTAACGGCTAACTGGCTTGGCTGCATGTCAAACGGCATAAAGTTACCGTCTATATCAAGACCACTCAGTTGCAGCTGTCCGAGCAACTGCGGGCTTTGCACATCGCCGCCCAGCCGCAGGTTGGCGTTGATCATCCCTGCCGCTTTTTCACCGCGCGAGAAGATGGGGTTCACCATCGCCAGATTGAAGTTGCGAATATTGACGTTACCGCCCAGATTACGGCGCCCTTGCGGGTCTGTTACCTGCACCTGTCCGTCAAACTGTCCGTTGTTGGTCAGACGAATCAGCCAGCCCAGCTCTGCACGGTTATTGTGCAGGTCGGCGGTCAGATTCAACGTTTCAAACGCCACGGGGAGCGGTGCATCATTAACGCTTTGCGTGACCTTCACGTTACGTCCGCTCAGGGTGACCTGCCCCTGTGGCAGCCCCTCTTTGGTGGTGTCCCAACTCACATCGGCTTTACCGGTGAACACGCCGCTGGCCTGGGTTGTCTCCGGCATAAACGGTTTTAGCATCGCCAGGTCGAAGCGGTTTAGATTCACCACCGCGCGCCCTTCCGCGCCCGCATCAATCGTCTGTGGTACGCACAGCTCCGCATTCGGGTTGTTCCAGCAGTGCGGTCCGATACTAATTTTTTGTTCCTGATTACGGTAATCCAGCGCGATAGCCCGGTTGAGCGACCACGGACCAACCGGCGTCTGGAAGCGGGTATTGCTTAACTCTCCTTTCCAGCGCTGTTCTTTGCGATCAAAGCTCCCGGCAAGATCCAGTTGCCCGGAAACCGGTTCCCCCTGAATGCGCAACTGCAGCTCGTGCTGCTTTTCACTGCCTTTGGCGTTGAGCGTCACCAGGCCAATATTCACGTCAGGTTGTACAATCCGCTCTACGCGAACATTAAGATTACCGGCGATTTGCTCGGCCGATTTAACATCCCCTTCAACACGTACCTGAGCAACGGAAAGTTCCTGCCAGCGCAGACCACGGGCGGTAATATCCGCCAGCAGCTGTGGTGCTTCAACCGTACCGCGAACTTTTACCAGCCCTTTCGCCGTACCGCCCAGCCCCGGCAGCGCGTTATCCAGGCTTGGGGCATCAATCGTCGCGTCGAGGTTGAGGTCTTTAACCCCCAGTTCACCTTTTACGTCCGCACTGTTGCGTCCCAGTTCCAGATGCAGGCCCGGGATCGTCCACTGCAGGTAGCTGTTCCCCTTCAGCGAACCGTTCACATTGACCTTATTCTGCTTCACGTTGCCGGTCAGCTTCAGCTCGGGAACCTCCATCTGCCAGCTTCCGCCGTACAAACTGCCGCGAGTTTTCACCAGGCCATTCAGTTTTGACGGCCAGTCCGGGATCGCTTTTGCGGTGTTGATACCATCCAGCGTTAGCTCCCCGCGCCAGCTGATCGCCTGCTGCCAGTCCACCAGCGCTTTCAGCTCGGTTTTCCCTTCCAGTGCCGCAACGCTGAGTTTGTCGAGATTGATCTGCTGTTCGTTGCCTTTGGCGTCCAGCGTGATGGTAGCCGGTGGAATATCCTGACCTTTCACGGCGGTACGCATCGACAGCGTATAGTCGGTCATCTTACCGGTCAGTTTGAGTTTAATGTCATCGGCCTGGAACTGTTTCTCACCGGTAAACGGCCAGTAAACCTGCTTACTCACCACCTCAATGTTGAGCGGTAATCCGGCTTCAGCCAGACGCGTCTGTGCACGCAGGTCCATATCCACCGGACCAGACAGATTGACGCCGACTTCCAGCTGCTCGCGCAGCGCGCCGCCGACCTTCAGCTTCACCTTTTCGCCTTTTAACGGGTCAATGTTTAGCGTACTGTTTAACGTAATATCAACCGGCCACGTGTTGGTCAGTTGCGCTGTGCCGCTGGCTTTTACCGTTCCCTGATTCGAGTCGATGTCCAGCGCGTCGAGCTTCATGTTGCCGTCAATGCTGCTCACTTTTAGCAGCATGCTATGGACCGTTAAATCCGTATCTCCGGTCACGCGCAGTTGCTCGCCGCGAAACTCTTCAATATTGAGATTGAGCGGCAGATGGACATCGGTCATTTCCGGCAGCACCGGCTTTGAGAACAGATCTTTTAGCGTTTCGCCGAGCGGCTTTTCATCCGGCTGTGGGTTTTGAATCTTCGGTTCGACAACCTCTTCCTGCGCCACTTCCGCCACTTTGGGCAGAGCAATCAGCAGCCCCTGTAATGACGTTGGCTTCAACGTCAGCGTTTTTTCCTGCCAGTTCAGGCCAGAGGTAAAATCCAGCACCGAAACCGTGGTGTCATCGATTTTGATATTGATGTTGTTCAGCGCCACGCGCGAAAGCGTGATGGGGTAAGGCGTGGAAAGATTAAGCGGACCGCTCTCTTCTTCCTCAACCGGCGCGGATGGCGGCATCTTTTTGCTGTCGATCGCCACATTGATATTTTTCAGCGACAGATCGTTGACGCACAGACTGCTGTTCCACAGGCAGTTAAGCCCCACGGCCAGGTGTACTTCGCCAGCATTCACCGCCACGCCAGGCTGGTCATAACGAATATTTTTCAGTGATAAATCCCGCCAGCCACCGGTGACCTGACCAATCTCCAGCCCCGGAACCCAACGATTAGCGGCTTTGAAGATCAGATGCAGGCCCGAGGTGGTACCGACGAGGAACGCCACCGTGCCTAACAACAGCAGGATAAAAATCAGCACACCGAGGCTTATCTTCTTCCATAAACTCATAATTCAGGCCCCAGACCGATGTAAAACTGTAAACCATGTTCATCTTTGTCGCCGACCGGGACGGCAAAGTCGAGCTTGATAGGGCCCACTGGTGATTGCCAGCGTACGCCGACCCCGGCACCGGTTTTGAAATCGCTTCGGCGAATATCGCTGACCGCTTCACCGCTATCGACAAACATCGCGCCCCACCATTTACCGGTCACGTTGTACTGGTATTCCAGCGAGCCAGTTGCCAGCTTGGAGGCCCCTTTCAGCTTGCCGTCGCTACCTTCCGGCGAAATAGATTTGTATTTATAGCCGCGAATACTGCGATCGCCCCCGGCGAAGAAACGCAGGTCCGGCGGTACTTTGTCGAAGTCTCCGGTTTCAATCCAGCCGAGATTACCGCGCATCACAAAACGATGGCGATCGTACAGCGTGCGGATCCAGACGTTTTGCGCCTGGAAAACGGAGAAATCAACATCTGACCCCCAGGCGGTGTTGGAGTAATCAATAGAATAACGCTGAGAGTCGCCCCAGACAGGCATCAAGCCGCCGCGTGAACGCGTCCGGCTGATCATCACGCCCGGATAGAGCAGCATAGTGGTGTTGGTGACGTTACCCTGGGTAAAGTGGTCGAGGCTCCAGCGCAGGTTAATCGCGCGCTGCCAGCCGCTGGAGAGGTCCCAGTAACGGGAAACCGCAAGCGTTGTAGAGTCCTGCTCGGTGTCATTTAAATCGGTTCGCTTAAAGCCGCCCTGTACCAGGTAATACTGTTCCAGCGGGTTCTTTAACAGCGGCATTTTATAGCTGAAATCAAGCACCTGCTCTGGTGCCGAGATACTGGCGCTGGTCGTAAGGCTGTGGCCGTAGGAGTTCATCCACGGCTTTTTCCACGAGGTCTTCACCCGTGGCCCGACGTCAGTTGAATAGCCGACCCCGGTTTCGATGGTGTTTTCGGTGCGCGGTGAGACCACGCCTTTCAGCGGCAGCACTTTGGTTTTGCGGGCTTTATCAAACTCCGGCGCGACGACCACGGAGTTAAACCATCCGGTCGCCGACAGACGACGGTTCAGTTCGCCCAGATCTTTCGACTCGTACTCTTCACCTTCTTTAAAGGGCACCAGATTTTGCAGATACTCATCGCGAATTTGCGAGCCTTCAAAGGTGACATGCCCAAAGCGATAGCGTTCACCGCTGTTGTAATCGATATCCCAGAACGCCTGGCGGCGCTCAAGCGCTATTCCAAGCTGGCTTTTATTAAATTCACTGTCGAAATAACCTTTGCGCAGCGCCACGCTGGTGAGTGACTTTTTGAAGTTGTCATAGTCCCCCTGATTCAGCACGGTGCCGATTGCCGGGCGCGTTTTCAACAGATCCAGATAATCTTTATCCGTACGCGCGCCACCACGCAAAATCACCTCGGTGCCACCAATCAGCACCGGCTCGCCGGGGGTCACTTTGGCGATCAGCACCTGGCGGCCTTTCGCCGGCGGTGGACGTAGTTCAAAATCAATGGTCGGCTCAAAGTAGCCCAGCGCTTTTAGCCCTTCGCGGATGGCATCATCAACGCGCGCACGAAAGCGTCGGTCTGGAGTGACTTCATCACTTTGAATCGTGGACAGCTGCGCACGGACGTTTTTCTCCAGCGGTCCTGATAATCCTTCGACCTGTAAGCGAACATTCGCGGCGGCGGCGGAGCCACTTAAGCACAGTAATCCCACCCAACATAACTGACGGATATGTGGCACATTTTCTCCTGAATATCCTTTTTTCCCACCCCTGGAAAAAAATACTATGCCGTTCCTCGGCTTAACAAAAAATCAACAATAAGAGTTGAAAAACAGACGGCAACCCAAATATTTCTTATGTTTAACTCTAGACGTATTCACGCCGTTTATTGTGGGCAAAGACGCGTCTCGTTACAACCTTAACCCAAATGACTGATTTCGGGAGAACGGCCATGAGTTTATTTGATAGAAAGCATCTTGTTACTCAAGCAGATGCGCTACCTGGACGCAACACCCCGATGCCAGTGGCAACGCTGCATGCGGTTAACCAACATTCGATGACCAACGTGCCCGACGGTATGGAGACCGCTTATTTCGCCATGGGATGTTTCTGGGGCGTTGAGCGTTTATTCTGGTCATTACCCGGTGTATACAGCACGGCAGCCGGATACACCGGCGGCTACACCCCAAACCCAACCTATCGGGAAGTGTGTTCTGGCGACACTGGACATGCCGAAGCGGTACGCATCGTCTATGACCCGCATGTTATCAGCTACGAACAACTGCTGCAGGTGTTCTGGGAAAATCACGATCCGGCGCAGGGCATGCGTCAGGGGAACGACCAGGGTACGCAGTATCGCTCCGCCATTTACCCGTTAACGCCGGAACAAACCGCCGCCGCACAGGCCAGCCTTGAGCGTTTTCAGGCAGCAATGACCGCCGCAGGCGACGAGCGCACCATTACCACAGAAATCACTACGGCAACGCCTTTCTACTATGCCGAGGACGATCACCAGCAATATCTGCATAAAAATCCTTATGGATATTGTGGCATTGGCGGGATTGGCGTTTGCCTGCCGCCACAAGGATAATTTCCCCCCTCTGGCGACTTTACAGTACCTTACGCTATACTAGCTTCTGAAATTACCGGTCCACTCCCTTCGGACCGGTTTTCATTGAATATTCCATTGGATTTATACTCTATGGATTTCGAGTTGCAGGCAGGCGGCAAACTCGTGAATCCCCAGGAGCATAGATAACTATGTGACTGGGGTGAATGAGTGCAGCTAACGCACCTGCAGCTTGAAAGACGACGAGTATCAACTTCTCCCTTCCGAGGATCTGACCTGAACGGTCAGATAAGATATGTTAAACAGTATTTTAGTCATTCTCTGCCTGATCGCCGTGAGTGCGTTTTTCTCGATATCTGAGATCTCGCTTGCTGCATCACGCAAAATAAAACTTAAACTGCTTGCCGATGAAGGCAACGTAAACGCACAACGTGTTTTGAAGATGCAGGAAAACCCCGGCATGTTTTTTACCGTCGTGCAAATTGGCCTTAACGCGGTCGCCATTCTCGGCGGTATCGTCGGTGATGCAGCATTCTCCCCGGCGTTTTACAGCCTTTTCTCGAAGTACTTCGCTCCAGAGCTGTCCGAACAGTTAAGCTTTATTCTGTCATTCTCGCTGGTTACTGGCCTGTTCATCCTGTTCGCGGATTTAACCCCGAAACGCATCGGTATGATTGCGCCAGAAGCTGTGGCTTTGCGTATCATCAACCCGATGCGCTTCTGCCTGCTGGTCTTCCGCCCGCTGGTGTGGTTCTTTAACGGTCTGGCAAACAACATTTTCCGTCTGTTTAAGATCCCAATGGTGCGAAAAGACGACATCACCTCAGACGACATTTACGCCGTGGTCGAAGCCGGTGCGCTGGCGGGTGTTCTGCGCAAACAGGAGCATGAGCTGATTGAAAATGTGTTCGAACTGGAATCGCGTACCGTCCCGTCTTCAATGACCTCGCGCGAGAATATTATCTGGTTCGATCTCCATGAAGATGAGCAAAGCCTGAAGAACAAAGTGGCGGAACATCCGCACTCCAAATTCCTGGTGTGTAACGAAGATATCGACCACATCATTGGTTATGTCGATTCAAAGGATCTCCTCAACCGCGTACTGGCGAACCAAAGCATGGCGCTGAACAGCGGCGTACAGATCCGCAATACGCTGATCGTCCCGGACACGCTGACGCTCTCTGAAGCACTGGAAAGCTTCAAAACCGCAGGCGAAGACTTTGCCGTCATCATGAACGAGTATGCGCTGGTGGTGGGAATTATCACGCTTAACGACGTGATGACCACGCTGATGGGTGATTTAGTTGGCCAGGGTCTGGAAGAGCAGATTGTGGCGCGTGATGAGAACTCATGGTTGGTTGATGGCGGTACGCCGATTGATGACGTTATGCGCGTGCTGGATATCGACGAGTTCCCGCAGTCCGGCAACTATGAAACCATCGGCGGCTTTATGATGTTCATGCTGCGTAAAATCCCGAAACGCACCGACTCGGTGAAGTATTCTGGCTACAAATTTGAAGTGGTGGATATCGATAACTACAAGATCGATCAGCTGCTGGTGACGCGTCTGGACAGCAAACCTACAGTTCTGGTACCAAAACTGCCAGATGCAAAAGAAGAGGCAAAGGCGTCGTAACGCCTTACAGAAACATCAACGGCTCCTGTCCAGGAGCCGTTTTTTTAACTACTGCATAGCACTTGATCAAGCCATCTCAGTTTGCAGACGCAAGACCTGACGGTTAACTTCGGACATCACGGAAAAATGCAGCTTGTCCTTCACTTTTGGGATAAGAATCTTACCCTTATCAAATTCAAAAGCGCCTACATCCTTGATATATAACCGTCCACGAAACAGGATCTTCACGTACTTCGCCACCTGCAGCGGGTTGTATCGTTGGAAAATTTTCATTGTTGTCTCCTGCTGAGCATTACGCCTTTGCGGTACCACAATCGGTCCGACAATCCTCAGGCGCAAATTTTAATGCCCTATGACTATAGACTATCTCGTTGATGTTTCCAGCGTGTATAAGTTTATTTACCTTCAGGTTACAATTATTCAGAATTATCTTTTCAACGCTTCGCTGTCTTCAGTATAAGCCTTCATTTTTCGCAGGATTTGTGCGCCCGTCCGCAAACTGGCATCGCGCTTGCGGGAAAAAGCATCAATCGCACATATGATTAAATTCCAGACCCAAGTGGTCGGATCACCTGCAAAATAAAAGAAGAAGGAAAACCTATGACCTTACGAAAACTGTTGGCGCTGTCGTTTCTGCTGCTGCCGATGATTGCCTCCGCACATAAGTTTGAGACTGACCAACGCGTACCACCGGTGGGGATCGCCGATCGCGGCGAACTGATTCTCGATAACGATAAGTTTAGCTACAAAAGCTGGAATAGCGCGCAGTTGCCTGGGAAAGTGCGAATTGTGCAACACATTGCCGGACGCACCTCCGCCAAAGAGAAAAATGCGACACTGATCGAGGCAATCAAAGCCGCCAACCTGCCGCACGACAAATACCAGACCACCACTATCGTCAACACAGATGACGCCATCCCCGGCTCCGGTATGTTTGTGCGCAGCAGTCTGGAGAGCAATAAGAAGCTCTACCCGTGGTCGCAATTCATTGTCGACAGCAATGGCATTGCGCGTAAAGCCTGGCAACTGGATGAAGAGAGCTCCGCTATCGTCGTACTCGACAAGGACGGACGCGTGCAGTGGGCAAAAGATGGCGCATTAACGCAGGAAGAGGTGCAGCAGGTAATTGCCCTGCTGCACAAATTGCTCAGTAAATAGATACGCGGAAGCCGGGGTTGAGGAACGATTCACGTGGGGTGTAATCCAGAGGTTTCCCCTGCCAGTCGTGAACGTGCGCTCCGGCTGCGGCGGCAACAGCGTGGCCCGCGGCGGTGTCCCATACGTTAGTGGGCCCAAAACGCGGGTACAGCTGTGCGTGCCCTTCCGCCACCAGGCAGAACTTCAACGATGAGCCAATCGACGTGGTCTGGTGCTCGCCCAACTGTTGCAGATACTCTTTTAATTCATTATCGGCATGCGAGCGGCTAATGACCACCAGCGGCGGACGCGCGTCACGAACCTGAATTTGTTTACGTACGCCGCACTCTTCTTTCCACGCTTTACCTTCTGCTGCGCTGTACATCACTTTCATTACCGGCGCGTAAACCACGCCCAGAACCGGCTTTCCTTTCTCGATCAGCGCAATATTGACGGTAAATTCACCGTTACGCTTAATGAACTCTTTGGTCCCGTCCAGCGGGTCCACCAGCCAGTAGCGCTGCCAGTGCTGGCGAACATCCCAGCCAGGAGGCGCCTCTTCAGACAGAACCGGAATATCCGGCGTCAGCGCCAGTAATCCCTCGAGGATCACCTTGTGCGCGGCGATATCCGCCGCCGTGACCGGAGAATCATCCTGCTTGCTGGTAATCTCCATCGGTTTGATTCCATCGTAGACCTGCATAATGGCATCGCCCGCGTTCCGTGCAAGCTGGCATACATGTTCTAGCATTCTCCACCTCGTTTCTGTCAGTGGTGTTAACTCGTTGTTTTACTTATACCCGATCGTCAGGGGATCCGCCAACTGTGATAGCGTCTGCGGTTTTAAACGCTATATTCATGTCATGATTCACAGTTCTGTAAGCAAGAAGATTTATATACATTTTCTTTTGTGGCTTAGATCTTAAAAGGATGCCCCTGATGATTAAGTTTAGTGCAACGCTTCTGGCAACGCTGATTGCAGCCAGCGTCAATGCCGCGACCGTCGATCTGCGTATAATGGAAACCACTGATTTGCATAGCAATATGATGGATTTCGATTATTACAAAGATACACCGACTGAAAAATTCGGTCTGGTACGTACGGCAAGTCTTATCAACGCTGCGCGTGGAGAAGTCAAAAACAGCGTGCTGGTTGATAATGGCGATCTGATTCAGGGCAGCCCGCTCGGGGATTACATGGCGGCCAAAGGGCTGAAAGCGGGCGAAACTCACCCGGTATATAAGGCGCTGAATACCCTGGATTACGCGGTGGGTAACCTCGGCAACCATGAATTCAACTACGGCCTTGAGTATCTGCACAACGCGCTGGCAGGGGCGAAGTTCCCTTACGTTAATGCCAATATCATCGACGTTAAGACCAAGAAGCCGCTGTTTACGCCTTATCTGATCAAAGACACTGAGGTTGTCGACAAAGAAGGGAACAAGCAGACGCTGAAGATTGGCTATATCGGTTTTGTGCCGCCGCAGATCATGACCTGGGATAAAGCCAACCTCAGCGGTAAAGTGACGGTGAACGACATCACCGAAACTGCACGCAAATACGTTCCCGAAATGCGAGAAAAAGGTGCCGATGTCGTGGTGGTAGTTGCTCACTCCGGGCTTTCTGCCGACCCGTATCAAACCATGGCGGAAAACTCCGTTTATTACCTCAGTGAAGTCCCAGGCGTGGATGCCATTATGTTTGGCCACGCTCACGCCGTTTTCCCTGGTAAAGACTTTGCCAACATCAAAGGTGCAGATATCGCAAAAGGTACGCTGAATGGGGTTCCGGCGGTGATGCCGGGTATGTGGGGCGATCATCTGGGGGTGGTGGATTTAGTGCTGAATAACGACAGCGGTAAATGGCAGGTCACCCAGGCGAAAGCCGAAGCACGTCCGATTTATGACGCGGCAGCGAAAAAATCACTGGCAGCAGAAGACAAAAAAATCGTTGAGATCCTGAAAGCCGATCACGACGCCACGCGTGAGTTTGTCAGCAAACCGATCGGTAAATCCGCCGACAATATGTACAGCTATCTGGCGCTGGTACAGGATGATCCGACCGTACAGGTGGTGAACAACGCGCAGAAAGCCTATGTGGAACACTTTATTCAGGGCGATCCGGATCTGGCAAAACTACCGGTACTTTCCGCCGCCGCGCCGTTTAAGGTCGGTGGGCGTAAGAACGATCCGGCCAGCTTTGTAGAAGTCGAAAAAGGCCAGTTAACCTTCCGTAACGCCGCTGATTTGTATCTCTATCCCAACACTCTGGTGGTGGTGAAAGCCAGCGGTAAAGAGGTGAAAGAGTGGCTGGAATGTTCCGCCGGGCAGTTCAATCAGATTGATATCCACAGCAGCAAACCACAGTCGTTGATTAACTGGGACGGCTTCCGTACCTATAATTTCGACGTGATTGATGGCGTGAATTATCAGATTGATGTTTCACAACCCGCCCGCTACGACGGGGAATGTCAGACCATTAATCCGAAAGCGGAACGTATTAAAAATCTGACCTTTAACGGCAAACCAATCGATCCGAATGCTACCTTCCTCGTCGCGACCAACAACTACCGCGCCTACGGCGGTAAGTTTGCCGGAACCGGCGACAACCACATCGCGTTTGCTTCTCCGGATGAAAACCGCTCGGTGCTGGCCGCGTGGATTGGTGCACAGACGAAGCGTGCCGGTGAAATTCATCCGGCGGCAGATAACAACTGGCGTCTGGCGCCAATTCACAGCGATACGCCACTGGATATTCGCTTTGAAACATCACCGTCTGATAAAGCCGCGGCGTTTATTAAAGAGAAAGGACAGTATCCGCTGAAAAAAGTCGCGACCGATGACATCGGTTTCGCCATTTACCAGCTGGATTTAAGTAAGTAATTTTCGTGCCGGATGCGACGCACAATAGCGTCTTATCCGGCCTACGAGTCGAAGTAATCAGTAGGCCGGATAAGGAGTTAGCCGCCATCCGGCAATACTTTACGCCGCCCGCTCTTCCCGCTGCGCTAAAACCTGCGGCAAATTCAGTTCTATCCAGTCCGCCAGCGCGGCGACTTTATCGCTCACCTGCTCACCCAACTGCGTCAGGCTGTACTCCACATGCGGCGGTACGACAGGATACGATACCCGGTTGATAAACCCGTCCTGCTCCAGCGCCTGCAGAGATTGCGCCAGCATCTTTTCACTGACCCCGCCCATCTTACGGCGCAAATCGCTGAAACGGTGCGTACCGTCGCGCAGCGCCACCAGAATCAATACACCCCATCGGCTGGTGACGTGTTTTAACACCTCGCGGGAGGGACACTGTTCGGCAAACAAGTTGCCATCGCGTAACTGCTGGGAGAGCGTCGAAGCTGTCATTTTCATACTAACCTTTTTGTACGTACTTACTAAAAGTAAGTTTAGGTGTTAGCGTGATTAAACACAAGACCAATACCAAGGAGTCACCCCATGATCGCGATTACCGGCGCCACCGGCCAACTGGGCCAACACGTTATTGAATCTCTGCTGAAAACCGTTCCTGCCAGCCAGATTGTGGCAATCGTGCGTAATCCCGCTAAAGCGACGGCGCTTAGTCAGCAGGGCATTACCGTTCGTCAGGCGGATTACAGCGATGAAGCCGCCTTTACAACTGCCTTACAGGGTATCGACAAGCTACTGCTGATCTCCTCCAGCGAAGTGGGACAACGTGCCCCGCAGCATCGCAACGTGATTAATGCAGCGAAAGCCGCTCACGTGAAATTTATCGCCTACACCAGCCTGCTGCACGCTGACACCTCCCCGCTGGGGCTGGCTGATGAGCATGTGGCAACCGAGCAGATGCTGGCTGAATCCGGTATCGCCTACGCGCTACTGCGTAACGGTTGGTACACCGAAAACTATCTCGCCAGCGCACCGGCTGCTCTGGAACATGGCGTGTTTATCGGGGCTGCAGATGAAGGCAAAATTGCCTCAGCGACCCGCGCCGACTATGCCGCTGCCGCCGCGCGCGTCATCAGTGAAGACGGTCACGCCGGTAAAACCTATGAGCTGGCGGGCGACGCAGGCTGGACCCTGAGCCAGTTGGCTGCCGAGCTGGCAAAACAGAGTGGTAAAAAAGTGGTGTATCAGAACCTGAGCGAAGCTGATTTTGCCGCCGCGCTAAAAGGTGTAGGTCTGCCTGCCGGACTGGCGGACATGCTGGCTGACTCAGACACTGGCGCCTCCAAAGGCGGTCTGTTCGACGACAGCCATACGCTGAGCAAACTGATTGGTCGCCCGACCACCTCGCTGGCTGACAGCGTCAAAGGCATCTTGTAAGTGTTAAAAATTAGTTAATTGTGGTGGCATCCCCGCGCATCCTCTCTGATAATGACAGGATGATGCGTGGGGAGAGAAAACGTGCAAGGTGTACCTGAGCAGTTTATTGATGAGAAAGACAGCGCCCGCTTTCGCCATCTGGCGCAGGTGCCGGGCGTAGAGCTGTATCATGCGCACATCTCACGTTACGCCTTTGAGCCGCACACACATGAAGCATTCGGCATTGGCGCGATAGAAGCCGGAGCCGAACGTTTTCGTTATCGCGGCACGCAGTACGTGGCCCCCGCCCATTCCGTCGTAACCATGAATCCCGATGAGCTGCACACCGGCGAGGCCGAAACCGCCGATGGCTGGCGCTATCGGATGATTTATCTTGAGCCCGATCTTCTGGAAGAGGTCACAGGGATCCGCCACTGGTGGTTTCATGACGTAACGCGTCACGATCCGCTGCGCTCGCACCAGATCTGCTCGCTGATCCACGGCCTGTGGAACACGGAAGATCCGTTGGCGCAAAAAGGACTATTGCTCGATCTGATCGACACGTTCCAGCCGCTGGCCCGCCATGCACCGGTTTTGCCGGAGGGGGCGCATCGCTTTGAACGAGTACGCGAGTATCTGCACGATAATTATATGCATCCGGTCACGCTCGACGAGCTGGCGCGGGTTGCATCGCTGAGTCCCTGGCATTTTCAGCGCCAGTTTAAATCTCATTTCCACGTCACGCCGCACCAGATGTTGATGGCGATCCGCCTGTGGCGAGCCAAAGGTTTTCTCACTTGCGGTATGCCCGCCGCAGAGGTCGCCGCCGCAACCGGCCTCACCGACCAGTCGCATCTCACCCGCGCGTTTACCCATCGCTACGGCATTACGCCAGTGCGATATCAGAAACAAGTCGTCCGGCGTTGATCAGCAATCTCATACAATACGGCAGCATTTTTCCTGCCTACACTCGACGTATTGTTAAGCGATGTGGATATCAAAAATGATTAGCGGTGTGTTGTATGCCCTGCTGGCCGGGCTGATGTGGGGATTAATTTTTGTTGGACCGCTGATCGTACCGGAATACCCGGCGGTATTGCAGTCGATGGGGCGCTATCTGGCGCTGGGGCTGATCGCATTGCCGATTGCCTGGCTGGGACGTGTGCGCCTGCGTCAACTCGGGCGGAAAGACTGGTTAACTGCGCTGACGCTAACAATGATGGGGAATCTGATTTATTACGTTTGCCTGGCAAGCGCTATCCAGCGCACCGGCGCACCGGTCTCCACCATGATTATTGGTACATTGCCGGTGGTGATCCCGGTCTTCGCTAACCTGCTCTACAGCCAGCGTGACGGCAAATTATCATGGTGGCGTTTGTCGCCTGCGCTGGTGTTGATTGGTACAGGCCTGCTGTGCGTGAATATCTCGGAGCTGAATCAGGGACTCCCTGACTTTAGCGGCTGGCGATATGGCTCTGGCATCGCACTGGCGCTGATTTCGGTGGTGTGTTGGGCGTGGTATGCGCTGCGTAATGCCCGCTGGCTGCGCGAGAATCCGGATAAGCACCCGATGATGTGGGCGACGGCCCAGGCACTGGTGACGCTGCCTGTTTCTCTGCTCGGCTATATTGCCGCCTGCCTGTGGCTGAACGGGCAAACGCCGGACTTTGCTCTGCCCTTCGGTCCGCGTCCAGCCGTGTTTATCGGCCTGATGATAGCCATTGCGGTATTGTGTTCTTGGGTTGGCGCACTGTGCTGGAACGTCGCCAGCCAGAAGCTGCCGACGGTGATCCTCGGCCCGTTGATTGTCTTCGAAACGCTGGCTGGTTTGCTGTACACCTTTATACTGCGCCAGGAATTTCCGCCGCTGCTGACGGTAAGCGGTATTACGCTGCTGATGGTTGGGGTAGTGATAGCCGTCAGAGCCAAGCCGCAGAAACCGAGCGTCGTCGTGGTACCACAATCATAATGTGCCGGATGGTGCTCCGCTTATCCGGCCTACTGGATAATATCTTGTAGGCCGGAGCAGACGTTAAACTTTAAACACCGCCACCGTCTGGTTCAACCGTGCGGCCTGCTCTTCGAGCGCGGCTGCGGCGGAAGCGGATTCCTCCACCAGCGAGGCGTTTTGCTGCGTGACGCGATCCATCTCAGCCACCGCCTGACCGACCTGATCGATACCCCGACTCTGTTCATCAGAGGCCGACGCAATTTCTCCCATAATATCGGTAACCTGGGTGACGGCACTGACAATTTCCGCCATCGTCTCACCCGCCTCATGCACCAGCGCCGTACCGGCATTGACCCGATTCCCTGAGTCATCAATCAACGCCTTAATTTCTTTTGCCGCCTGAGCGCTACGCTGCGCCAGCGTGCGCACCTCGCCTGCGACTACAGCAAAGCCACGCCCCTGTTCGCCCGCTCGCGCCGCTTCTACCGCCGCGTTCAGCGCCAGGATGTTGGTCTGGAAAGCAATACCGTCGATAACAGTAGTAATTTGCGCAATTTTGCTGGAACTGGTGGCGATTTCATCCATCGTACGCACCACGCCATCAACCACGGTTCCGCCTTTCTGCGCCGTCTGCGAAGCATTTTTTGCCAGGCTGGTCGCCTGACGCGCGTTATCTGCGTTCTGTCTCACGGTTGCAGTAAGTTGTTCCATGCTGGCTGCGGTCTCCTCCAGAGAGGCGGCCTGCTGTTCGGTACGTGAAGAGAGATCGTTACTGCCAGCGGCAATTTCACCCGCGCCGGTATAGATGGTGTCAGCCCCGTCACGCACCACGCTGACCGTGTTCGCCAGCGCCTGCTGCATGTCGCGGACGTTGCCTGCCAGCAGCGCCATTTCATTACTGCCATCGGCGTTGATGCGGTGAGTCAAATCACCTGCGGCAATATGGCGAATATGTCCCATCACCTCGTGGAGCGGCTTGAGCAGCACTCGCTGCATCGCCAGCCAACTGGCGATAATTACGGTGACGACAATCAGCATCACCGCGGACAGTAGCCAGATTATCTTCTGGTAGTCACTCTCATTGTCCTGTACCCCGGCAGTGGCCAGCGCCGTTTGCGCGCTACGCCATTCCCGATAAACTTCCTGCATGGCCGTTTGCTTTTGCTCGGCGTTCTGCTTGAACATCTCTTCCAGCTTTCCTTCAGCCAGCAGCGCGTTCATTTTTGCCAGCGTCGCAGAATAGATGCCGTACTGTTCTTCCAGTCGATCGGCCAGATGCTCATCCAACCCCGGCGTTTCCGGTAGAGCGTAGTATTTATCGTAATGCTCTTTCGATTCGGCCAACAGGCGATTTGCTGTGTTCACCAGCTCCTTCAACTGACCGCCGTTAATCTCGCTGGCCATCGTTCCCTGTAAACGCAGCATGCCCCGGTTGAGCGTGACGCGAGCCTGGTTCAGGCTAATCCACGCATCGGTAAACTCGGCCACATTCTGGCTGGAAAGTTGAGACACGTTAAAGTTCTGCTTATCGTTATTGAGCGCGCCAATAAAGACGCCCGCAGAGATGAGCTGCATTGCGCCCAGGGCGAGTAACACGGTGATAAGTAAGGTTATCACTTTGATTCGTTTGAACATCTGTAGCCTTTTTATTATGCAGGTATTGTCTGAGGTCTAACTATCGGCAGCGGCGTGCGCTTATTTAATCCTGTCGAGCCGCTTTTTTCGCCGCCCCTCACCTTTCCAATAAGATTCAGCACCTTAACGAAATAAGAAATTTTCGTGACGTTCATCACAAAACACCCCACCCCGAAAGGGTTATATCCTTCGCCATAAGTTGTATTTAAAATACATCTTATATTATTGAGAATGAGGTAACGGCAATGTCTTATCGCGATCAACCTTTAGGTGAACTGGCGCTCTCTATTCCTCGCGCTTCGGCCCTGTTTCGTAAATACGATATGGATTACTGCTGCGGCGGTAAGCAAACGCTGGCACGCGCTGCCGCGCGTAAAGAGCTGGATTTAGACGTTATTGAGGCGCAGCTCGCGCAGCTGGCTGAACAGCCGCTGGAGAAAGACTGGCGTACCGTGGCTCTGGCTGAAATCATCGACCATATCATCGTGCGTTATCACGACAGACACCGCGAACAGCTGCCGGAGCTGATCCTGCAGGCCACAAAAGTTGAACGCGTTCACGCAGACAAACCGAACGTACCGCGCGGTCTGGCGAAAAACCTGACCATGCTGCATGAAGAGCTGTCCAGCCACATGATGAAAGAAGAGCAGATCTTGTTCCCGATGATCAAACAGGGCATGGGTAGCCAGGCGATGGGGCCAATCAGCGTGATGGAAAGCGAACATGACGATGCGGGTGAACTGGTGGAAGTGATCAAACACATCACCCACAACGTGACGCCGCCGCCAGAAGCCTGCACCACCTGGAAAGCCATGTATAACGGCATTAACGAAATGATCGATGACCTGATGGAACACATCAGCCTGGAAAACAATGTGTTGTTCCCGCGTGCCCTCGCAGGTGAATAAAAAAAGGCGCCCGAGAGCGCCTTCCTGAAGTTCGAATTCGGCCACTGCTTATGTGGCCTTTTTTGTGTCCGATATGACAACGCTTAACGCATACCCGCCATACGTTTCTTACCGATAAACAACCAGCCCAGACCCAGCGCGATGAACCACAGCGGCGTCACCATCAACGCCTGACGGGTATCATCTTCCAGCGTCAGCAGTACCAGTACGAAGACGAAGAACGCCATACATACCCAGCACATCAGCTTGCCTAACGGCATCTTGTAAATTGATTTTTCATGCAGGTGAGGACGTTGCTTGCGGTACACCAAGTACGAGCAAAGAATGATGGTCCAGACGAACATGAACAGAATCGCCGACACGGTGGTGATCATGGTGAACGCGCCAATCACGCTCGGGTTCACGTACAGCATCACCACGCCACCCAACAGACAGATACAGGAGAAGGTTAACCCCTTCGCCGGAACTGCGCGTTTAGACAGCTTGGCAAATGCTTTAGGCGCAACGCCTTCCTGCGCCAGGCCGAACAGCATACGGCTGGTAGAGAACACGCCGCTGTTTGCGGAAGAGGCAGCTGAAGTCAGAACCACAAAGTTGATCAGGCTCGCCGCAGCAGGCAGACCAACCAGCACAAACAGTTCAACGAATGGGCTCTTGGTTGGCACTACCGAGCTCCACGGCGTTACGGACATAATCACGATCAGCGCGAACACGTAGAACATGATAATACGGATTGGAATCGAGTTAATGGCGCGCGGCAGAGATTTCTCAGGATCCTTGGTTTCCGCGGCGGTCGTTCCCACCAGCTCAATACCCACAAACGCGAATACCGCTATCTGGAAGCCGGCAAAGAAGCCGCTCAGACCTTTCGGGAACCAGCCACCGTCATTCCACAGATGCGTGAACGATGCCTGAACGCCGGTTGGCGACTGGAAGTGCGTCAGCACCATCACCAGACCGACGACAATCAGGCCGATGATGGCGACGATTTTGATCATCGCAAACCAGAACTCCATCTCACCGAACATTTTTACGGTGGCGAGGTTGAGGCTCAGCAGCAGCACAATCACCGCCAGCGAGGCGACCCAATCTGACAGTTCGGGGAACCAGAATTGCGCATACGCGGTAATCGCGACAACGTCTGCCATCCCAGTAACGACCCAGCAGAACCAGTAGGTCCAGCCGGTAAAATACCCGGCCCACGGCCCGAGCAGGTCGGAGGCGAAATCACTAAACGATTTGTACTCCAGATTCGAGAGCAGCAATTCACCCATTGCCCGCATCACGAAAAACAGCATAAAACCGATGATCATATATACAAAGATGATCGACGGTCCGGCGAGACTGATGGTTTTACCGGAGCCCATAAACAGGCCAGTACCGATTGCACCACCAATAGCAATAAGTTGAATATGACGGTTTGTGAGATTGCGCCGTAGCGACTGTTCAGACGACGCCTCTTCAGCGGTGTCGACTTTTACCTGATCTACCATGTTTTTTTCTTCCTGTACCTGTCTGTGTTGTTCAGGCTCTACGGCCTTTAGTGTGTCTATGATACGACGATCCTGTTATCAGGACTCATCGATATTAGGTAAGAATTGGCGGGATGAATACTAAGATTTAGATATAATGTTAATTTAATGTTTAAAGTGAGTGTCATATCACTCTGATAGCGCGAATCAGCTCACAAAAATACACGCTGATGCGGCATTTGCAAGATAAAA
Organism: Citrobacter sp. ABFQG; assembly: GCF_004322975.1. Classification (NCBI taxonomy): domain Bacteria; kingdom Pseudomonadati; phylum Pseudomonadota; class Gammaproteobacteria; order Enterobacterales; family Enterobacteriaceae; genus Citrobacter; species Citrobacter sp. ABFQG. Next base: position 1,228,488 of record NZ_CP036435.1, on the reverse strand, counting down.
TATCGACAACGACGTAACTATAGCTTTTCACGCTATTTTTTTGTTCCCCCCAGCCTCGGGGGGAACAGAAGTCACTGCTTACAGGATCTCAAGCAGCTCAACGTCGAACACCAGCGTGCTGAACGGAGGAATGGACGCGCCAGCACCACGCTCGCCGTAAGCCAGTTCCTGAGGAATAGTCAGTTCCCATTTCGAACCTACCGGCATCAGGGTCAGTGCTTCAATCCAGCCAGGGATTACGCCGTTAACCGGGAATTCAGCCGGTTCGCCACGTGCGACAGAGCTGTCAAACACGGTACCGTCGATCAGTTTACCGGTATAATGCACGCGAACGCGGTCAGTACGCGCCGGAATAGCCCCTTCGCCCTGAGTCAGAACACGGAACTGCAAACCGGATTCAGTGCTGTTCACACCCTCTTTCTCACGGTTTTCTTCCAGATATTTGACGCCATCAGCCGCCATAGCCTGGAAGCGTTCGCGACGTACTGCATCAGCGCGTTCATGGATTTCACGCAGCGCGCGATGCACAACATCAACCGGCACTGCCGGGTGCTTACCTTCCAGCGCGTCAGCGATACCCGCTACCAGCGCTTCAGGCAACAGTCCTTCCAGTCCGGATTCGCTCAGCTGTTGTCCTACCTGCAAACCAATGCCGTAGCTTGCTTGCGCTTCGATAGTGTCAAAAGTCGGGTTAGCCATCATATTTCCTTTCATCGGATGTAAAGTAGCGGGCAGCATATCAGCCATGCCGCATCCGGTAAAACTTTGTCTCGGGAACAGATGACAAATCGCGAGGAAACATAAACAATAGGAATATCCCGCGTTGACGTCACGAAAGCGGGTAATATGACGAACATCATAGCGTTAGCCATCTATACTCTATGATCGAGGAACGAGACGCGGAGCAGGAGGAAAGCCATGCCCGGGCGCTTTGAATTAAAACCAACCCTGGCGAAAATCTGGCATGCACCGGACAATTTTCGCATTATGGATCCGCTACCGCCTATGCACCGCCGCGGCATTATTATTGCTGCTATCGTGCTGGTGATAGGTTTCCTGCTTCCTTCCAGTGACACCAGCGATGCCCCTGTGGTGACGCGTACTGCCCAGCTGGATTTACAGTCACAGTCGCAGCCACCAACCGAGGCTCAGCTACAGGCACAGTTAGTCGCCCCGCAAAACGATCCCGGCCAGGTCGCTCCGGTTGCTCCAGAGCCAATCCAGGAAGGAGAACCTGATGCGCAGCCGCAGGCGCAGCAATCTCAGCCGCAGACGCAACCTTTCCAACAGGATAGCGGAATTGAGCAACAGTGGCGCTCTTATCGCGTAGACTCGGGCAAAACGCTGGCCCAGGTCTTCCGTGACCATAACCTCCCGCCAACCGATGTGTATGCAATGGCGCAGGTTGAAGGCGCGGGAAAACCGCTAAGCAACCTGAAAGACGGTCAGATGGTGCAGATCAGGCAGAATGCCAATGGCGTGGTGACGGGATTAACCATTGATACCGGGAATGGCCAGCAGGTTCTGTTTACCCGCCAGCCAAACGGCAGTTTTATTCGCGCCCGTTAAGCGGCGCCATCAGGCATCAAGGTGAAGCGTCAGCGCTTCACCTTATTCACCCACCAGATCCCCGAACAGACCAGCACCAGCGCCAGTGCGTATTTCCATTCGAGAATGTTTTCGCCGAGGAATATCGCCGACAGCACCGCCCCCGAAACCGGGATCAGGAAGTTAAACGGCGCAATCATCCCCACACGATTATGCTTGAGCAGAATACTCCACAAGGCAAAGGCGACCGAAGAGAGTAACGTCAGGTAGCCCAGAATTGCTACCGAAGACGCACCGTGTACGGTCAGCGTGCCGCCAAAAGCGTAGCCACCGATAACCAACGCCAGACCGCCACCGCCCAACTGGTACCCTGTCATTACCGTCGGGTCCACCGTCTGAGAAATACGTTTTCCATATAGCGTGGCAGCAGAAAGAATAAAGGCCGCCATCACTACTGAGCCGTCTCCTAACAGGCTAAAACTAAAATCCATTCCGCTGCTAAAGTTCACTACCATCACCCCAGCAAAGCCGAGGATACAGCCCAGCGCTTTGTTGTAGCTCAGTTTGTCATTATGGTAGATAAAATGGGCCAGTAGCACGCTGAAGAAGGTCCCGGTCGCATTCATGATGGACCCTTTCACCCCCGTCGTGAAAGCCAGGCCAATATAGAAGAAGATGTATTGCAGCGAGGTTTGCGTCAGCCCCAACAGCGTGAGTTGGCCGTACTGACGCGGGCTTAACCGACCAATCGGTTTTCGCTGCGCCATCGCCAGCATTAGCAGCAATATTCCCGCAAACAGAAAGCGATATCCGGCAAAGACAATCTTTGAGGGAATGTCATCCGTGGCAATCTGGAAGATCTCATATCCGCTTTTGATCGCCGGATAGGCGCTCCCCCACAGCAGGCAGCAGAACGCCGCGCTCAGATAGACAACATTTTTACGCGCAAACAGAGGTTGGTGCGTTGGTTCCATTCCATCACCACTTTGAAATAATGTTTTATTTTTGTGATTATCCCGAAAAGGATAAAGAATAGCCAGAGAGAAAAGCGGGGGAACAGAAAAGCAAAACGCCGGCACAGGGCCGGCGCTTTTACGCGGTCATCAGAATAAAAACTTATTCTGCAACTACGTTTACAGTCAGCTTAGCAAACACTTCGCTGTGAACCTGGAAGCTCACTTCGTGCTCACCAGTGGTACGCAGAACGCCGTTCGGCAGACGAACTTCGCTCTTAGCTACTTCAACGCCAGCTGCAGTTACAGCGTCAGCGATGTCGCGAGTACCGATGGAACCGAACAGTTTACCTTCGTCGCCAGCTTTAGACGCGATGGTTACGGTTTCCAGTGCGTTGATTTTCTCAGCACGAGCTTCAGCAGCGGACAGAACGTCAGCCAGTTTAGCTTCCAGCTCAGCGCGACGCGCTTCGAAAAATTCAACGTTTTTCTTGGTAGCAGGAACAGCTTTACCCTGTGGTACCAGGAAGTTACGAGCATAGCCCGCTTTAACGTTAACCTGATCACCCAGGCTACCCAGGTTTGCTACTTTATCAAGCAGAATAACTTGCATTACCTTATCCTCTCAAAGTCGTATTAATGGACCGTGACCGATTACTGATGACGATCAGTGTACGGCAGCAGAGACAGGTAGCGAGCGCGTTTGATAGCGCGAGCCAGCTGACGCTGGTATTTTGCACGGGTACCGGTGATACGGCTTGGGACAATCTTACCGCTTTCGGTGATGTAGTTTTTCAGCGTAGCGATATCTTTATAGTCGATCTCTTGAACGCCTTCCGCGGTGAAACGGCAGAACTTGCGACGACGGAAATAACGTGCCATATGGCTAGTCTCCAGAATCTATCAATTCAATCTGCTCGGCATGCAGAACCATTTTGCTCAGGCCGTTCTTTGCCTTGTGGCAAGAGATGAACCCCTGAACGGTCACTGCGCTACCGACCGTTATACTGTGAGTAATGGCCTGGTTTTCGTGTCCGCTAATAATAACGGGCATTTGGCACCACGCCTGCCGGTGAAACCCGGCTTCCTCCTGCACAGAACGATGCTCAAGCACGAACTGGCAATGAGGAATTCCTGATGGACTGACCTTTCGAAGGGGAGCCCTGCACACGGTGCCGGACAACGCCAGACGGTTGGTCATCAGAAATTACTCTTCAGAATCCCCAGCTTCAGCATCATCTGCGGTTTCGTTAGCGAAATCATCGCGACGCTCACGGCGCTCGTCTTTCGCTTTAACCATCGGAGATGCTTCGGTAACAGCGTGTTTAGTACGCATAACCATGCTGCGGATAACGGCATCGTTGAAGCGGAAGGTAGTTTCCAGCTCATCGATCACTTCCTGCGGCGCTTCAACGTTCATCAGAACGTAGTGAGCTTTGTGCAGTTTGTTGATCGGGTAAGCCAGCTGACGGCGGCCCCAGTCTTCCAGACGGTGGATCGTGCCTTCTGCACCAGTGATGGCAGCAGTGTAGCGTTCGATCATACCCGGAACCTGTTCGCTCTGGTCAGGATGGACCATAAAAACGATTTCGTAATGACGCATCGAATTGCTCCTTACGGATTATTCAGCCTCCTGTCTGGGTCAGCCGAGGCCCATGGAGGCAAGGAACGTGTTAAAGGTCGGCTGAAAAATGACGCGTCATAATACTGGGGTCAGCAGGTAAACTCAAGGTGCTTGTCCGATTATTTATCATGTCGCCATTAATACATATCCAGCAGCATTTTGACGCTGATACAAATAGAGACGATGACAATCATGGGTCGGATGACTTTCTTGCCGCGCGTCAGTACGACTGTCGCACCCAGACGTGCGCCAAGGGATTGCCCGGCAAACATCACCAGCCCCAGCGACCAGATCATTTTACCGCCGAAAATGAAGAACAGAATCGAGGCAATGTTCGACGCCAGGTTGATAAAATTCGAGTGGATTTGCGCTTTATCGATACTGTACCCCCACAGCAGGATATAGCAGAGCGTATAAAAGGAGCCGGCCCCGGCACCGAGAAAACCATCATAAAACCCAATACCTCCCCCGCAGATCAACGAGAAGAGAAACAGGGATACCTGCTGCTTTCTTTTCGGTTCGCTAAGATTAGGCGCAGAAATAAAGTAGATAGCGACCGCGATAATCAGGATCGGCAGCAGTTTCTTCAACACGTCCGGTTCAATAAACTGGATAAGCGTTGTGCCCATCGCAGAACCGATAAAGGCAGATAAAAAGACATATTTGTGCTCCTGCACATTAATATGTCCCCGGCGTAAAAAGTAAATTCCGGAGGTTAGCGAGCTACCCAGTGCCTGAATTTTATTGGTTGCCAGCGCATTAGCCGGGGGTAAACCAGAAATTAAGAGAGCGCCAATAGAGAGAAAACCACCGCCGCCCGACACCACGTTAATAAAGCCAGCCACCAGCGCGACCATAAACATAATCACGAAATAGCTGAAATCCATGAATGAAGTATCCATAAGTTTTTGCCTAATTATCATAAAGTTATATTAATTATCTGGCTCACTATAAACGGCGTACTCACCCGATTAAATTGACTATTTGGTAAGAGCTTATGCGCGTAAGGCAGGTATTTTTAACCGTAGCGGAAGGCATCAGCTGATTGTTAATTAAAGAAAAGATGGCTTTGCGGTAATTTTTTGAACAACTGCATCAGAAATGGTCGCTATCGACTGCGCCGGCAGCGGTTAAAATTAAATCAGAAGTTATCCACTCACAGGAGAGAGCTAACCAGAGACCGCAGTCGAGGAGGTACATATGCGAGCCCGTGTTTTGACCCTTCTGGCTGTACTTTTGCTCAGTGCAAATGCAACGGCAGCCATCAAAATTGACAATCATCAGGCCAGGAATATGGATGATGTGCAGAGCTTAGGCGTTATTTACATAAATCATAACTTCGCCACTGAAAGTGAAGCCACTCAGGCCCTGAATGAAGAAACCGATGCGCAAGGCGCAACCTACTATCACGTGATCCTCACCAGGGAACCCGGTAGTAACGGAAATATGCACGCCAGTGCAGATATTTATCGCTAGCACCAGAAACAACCAACGAGAACATTGCCACAGTTTGACTTGCCCCCTTCACTGGGGGCTTTTTTTTGCAAAACAATCCCGAAGCCAGACCGATCTCATCCCCATGAAGAGTTGGCTCCGGAACGTTTTTTCTTACTTCTGGCCGTAATAGGCATTTGGGCCGTGCTTACGCATGAAGTGCTTATTCATCAGGTAACTGTCGATGGGGCTGAGCGCCGGATTAATGCCACGCGCAATCCATGCCATTTTTGCCACCTCTTCCATCACCACAGCGTTATGTACCGCGTCGTGAGCATCTTTGCCCCAGGCAAACGGGCCATGTTGGTACACCACTACGCCAGGCGTATGTAAAGGTTCCACCTCCCCGAGCGTTTCAATAATCACCCTACCGGTATTAAGTTCATACTCCTCCTGAACTTCAGCTTCAGTTAAAGCCCGGGTACAGGGAATATCGCCAAAGAAGTAGTCAGCATGCGTCGTGCCGAGCGCAGGAATTGCCAGACCTGCCTGCGCCCATGCCGTCGCGTGGGTTGAGTGGGTATGCACCACGCCGCCGAGAGAGGAATAACGGCGATACAGCGCCAGATGGGTGGCGGTGTCGGAAGAAGGACGATAGCGTCCCTCCACCACATTACCGTGCAGATCCACAACCACCATGTCATCCACTGTCATTGTTTGGTAGTCGACGCCGCTGGGCTTGATCACCACCAGCCCGCGTTCGCGGTCGATGGCGCTGACGTTACCCCAGGTAAACGTCACCAGCCCGTAGCGCGGCAGATCCATGTTGGCCTCAAAAACCTGCTGTTTACGTTTTTGCATTACACTGCCTCCACCAGGCCCGCGTTGGCCATACGCGCTTTCACCCAGTCGCGCGCCTTCGCCACTTCACGTGCCGGGTCGTCCGACGTTTCGCTCCACATCTCAATCAGGTATGGCCCGCAATACCCACTCTGTTTGAGCGTCGCAAAACAACGTTCGAAATCGACAACCCCTTCACCAAACGGCACATTTTTGAATACGCCGGGTTTGGTATCTTTCACGTGTACGGCAACTATATGGCCCATTCCCGCCTGCAGCTCCATCTGCACGTCGTTATCCCACGCCGATAAATTGCCAATATCGGGATACAGCTGGAACCACGGATTGTTGAGATAGTGGGCGTATCCCAGTGCCTTACTGATCGAATTCATCAGTGGATAATCCATGATTTCCATCGCCAGCGTCACCTGTGCACGGCTCGCCATCTCTACGCTCTCTTTCAGCCCATCGCGGAACCGACGACGCGTTTCGTTATTGGCCTGCTGGTAATAAACGTCGTAACCCGCCATTTGAATAACGCGAATACCGATATCTTGCGCAAACTGAATGGCTTTACGCATGATCTCCAGCCCCTGTTCGCGTACCGCATCATCTTCACTACCAAGCGGAAAACGACGATGAGCGCTCAGGCACATGGACGGTACCCGTATCCCGGTGTCGGCGATAGCGGCCACCAGCGCCAGTCGCTGCTCGCGGTTCCAGTCAAGACGCGCCAGGCGAGCGTCGGTTTCATCAACCGACATTTCGACAAAGTCAAAGCCCAGTTCCTTCGCTAGTTGCAAGCGTTCCAGCCAGCACTCCCCGCCGGGGAGTGCTTTTTCATAAATACCGAGCGGGACCTGTTTCGACAACATAGTCGCTCCTTATCCCCACAGTTGGGCGATAGAACGTTTGAACTGACGGGCCGCTTCCACCGGAGAGGCGGCATCGCGAATACTGCGGCCGGCAATAAAGACGTGAATCGGAATTCCCTGGAACAGCGGCAGATCTTCCAGCGCCAGACCGCCGGTGACGGTGACTTTAAAGCCCATCTCGGACAGACGCTTGATCGCGCTGATATCCGCTTCTCCCCACGCCACGCCCGCCGCCTGCGCATCACGACTGCGGTGATATACAACTTGCCCAATCCCTGCGTCACGCCACTCTTGCGCCTGCTCCCAGGTCCAGTAACCAGTCAGTTCAATCTGTACATCACCGTTAAATTCTTTCGCCACCTCCAGCGCCCCCTTGGTGGTGTTGATATCGGCACAGCAGATGACGGTAACCCAGTCAGCGTTGGCTTCGAAACACATGCGGGAGAGGATTTTTCCCGCATCGGCAATTTTGGCGTCCGCCAGCACAATTTTATGTGGGTAAAGCGCTTTCAGATCGCGAACGGCGCGCACGCCCTCTGCCACGCAAAGAATAGTGCCCACCTCAATGATATCGACCTCTTCGGCAATCAGACGCGTCGTTTCATACGCGGAAGACATTGATTGGTTATCCAGCGCAACCTGCAACATAGGTAATGACATTTTGGTATCCTTTTAAACAGCCGCCGCAGTGGCGTTATCAATTAAATCCAACACTTCCTGCGCGGTGCGGCAGGCGCGTAAACGGTCGAAATTGGCTTCGTCATCAAAGAGATTCACGATCTGCATGATGCCCACTTCCTGATGCGTGTTGGCGTCAACTGCCGCCATCGTGATCAGAATGTCGACCGGGTCGTTATCCTCGTGGTTAAACACCAGCGGCGTTTTCAGCGTCACCAGCGCAAAACCGGTTTTCTTGACCCCTTCCTCCGGACGGCCGTGCGGCATCGCCAGGCCTGGCGCAATCACAAAGTACGGGCCAAACTGCTCAACGCCATCAAGGATGGCTTGGTAGTAGCGTGGTTCAACCACATCAGCCTTAACCAGCAGATCCACGCCAAGCTTTACCGCTTCCTGCCAGGTACTGGCCTCGGCTTGCAAAAGGATGGAACTATTGTCTGCCAGCGAGTCACGTAATTTCATATGCCGCCCCTTACTTCACGTCCTGCGGAAAATGCGCTTTGATCACTTCCAGCAGTTTTGGTCCAAAATCGGCAGGAGACAGCATATTGCGTACGCCAACGACATATTTATTGCCAGAAACGGTAATCTCACCGGCGATATGCGTAGAGGCGATGATAATATCCGCTCCGCTCAGTTCACTTTTGTATTCACCCACGGCGCAGCTGTTTACCGTATGGTCAATATTTGACTGGGTTAAAAACTGGTCCACCTTCATTTTCATGATCATGGAACTGCCCTGCCCATTGCCACACACAGCCAGAATACGTACGGTCATAATCGGAACTCCTTATTAAGCAGAGTGTTCTGCCAGTTGTTTTTCTGCGTCTTCCTCAGCACGCAACGTGCGTCCTGCGAAAAACATATAAGCCAGTGCAATCAGAATAATGACGGCCATAAACACGATGCCGATGGAGGCAAAGCCTTGCATCATCGGCGGTGCCAGAATTGACCAGTCCGCCATGCCCATCCAGGCGCTCATACCGGTGAGCTTCACCGCCCAGACGCAGCCGAAGATTTCGATCATCCCCATCACCAGGCAAATCTTGAGCGCTGCGCGCCAGCCGCCAAAGTGGTTAGCAAATACGCCGATAGTGGCGTTCGAGAAGAACATCGGGATAAAACCTGGGATAATCAGAATGGAAGAGCCGCAGGCCACAAGGATGCCCACCGCAATCAGTTGGCCGATGGTCCCCCACATAAAGCCCCAGACCACCGCGTTAGGAGCAAAGCTATAAATCGCCGCGCAGTCGATGGCCAGTACCGCGCCCGGGATCAGGCGTTGAGAGATACCGTTGAACGCTTCTGAAAGTTCAGCAACGAACATACGTACGCCCTGGGTGATGATGAAGATAGCGACAGCAAACGAAAAACCGGTTTGCAGGATATACACCGTCCAGTGGGTTTTACCCGCCATCGCCTGAACCACATCAATGCCGAAAGAGAGCAGGATCGCCCCGAAGAAGATGGTCATCACAATCGCGGTAGAAACGATGTTGTCGTGGAAGATATTCAGCCAGCCTGGCAGCTTGAGATCTTCTACGCTCTCCTCTTTCTTACCCAGATACGGCGCGACTTTGTAAGCAATCCAGGAGGCGAACTGCTGCTGGTGACCGATGGAAAAACCACAGCCGTCGGTCACTTCCTGGGTCGGCTTGTACATCATATTGGAGGTAATGCCCCAGTAGAGCGACACCAGCACCGCGGTACAGATGATGGTGGTCCACATGGAATAGCCAAAGATGTAGAAAGAGACGGCGATCAGGCCCGCCTGCTGGAACATGATGTGCCCGGTCAGCATGATGGTACGAATACCGGTAATCCGCCGTAGCAGTACATAACAAATGTTTAGCGCCAGCGCCAACAGTACCGCGTACCCTACCCAGCTATAGGCATCCCCCATACGTTCGATGGTTGCCATCATGGAGGCATAGGTATCGGAAATCGCACCGTTGATACCGTAAACCTCGGACATCTTCGCCACTACCGGTTTAAACGTGCTGGTCAGAATGCCCGACCCTGCCTGCAATAACATAAAACCGATAATCGTTTTGATCGTGCCTTTGATAATAACGCTGACACTTTTACGCAACAGGATGTAGCCGAGGCAGGTCACAATACCCAACAGCAACGGTGCATTGGTCATGACCTGATTAAAAAAGACGGTAAAGATGTTGTAGAGGATCTCCATAACGATCTCCAGTAGACGAAGTTGCTGAACATTCATTACAGATGCCCAGGATGTTGTGCCCTCACTCTAATTTTCAAAAGTAATCACAACAAGATTGAATTTGATTAAATGTGATGCAGTACGCAAATAATTCTCTCACTTGCAGAGTGGATTTGCTCCGAATTCATTCACCTCAAAATAAATCCATTTAAAACAATAAAATAAAAAAATACATTTCATATAAACCATCTTGTCACGTTGTAATTTGTTAACAATTTTTCATTCAACATCAAAAATCAACGCATTGCCTTCTTGATAAAATGATGTCAGTATCAATCAAAACAAATCACAATTTGATTCAACTTGAATAAACATGAAGGTAATTGCGATGAGTAAAGTAAAAAGCATCACGCGTGAATCATGGATCCTGAGCACATTCCCGGAGTGGGGAAGCTGGCTGAATGAAGAGATCGAGCAGGAACAGGTCGCACCAGGTACTTTCGCGATGTGGTGGCTCGGCTGTACCGGAATTTGGCTGAAGTCGGAAGGCGGGACTAACGTCTGCGTCGATTTCTGGTGCGGCACGGGCAAACAGAGTCACGGTAACCCGCTGATGAAAACCGGTCACCAGATGCAACGCATGGCAGGGGTGAAGAAGCTGCAGCCAAACCTGCGCACCACGCCGTTTGTTCTTGATCCGTTTGCCATTCGTCAGATCGATGCGGTGCTGGCCACGCACGATCATAACGATCACATCGACGTAAATGTTGCGGCAGCCGTCATGCAGAACTGTGCCGACGACGTGCCGTTTATTGGACCGCAGACTTGTGTGGATCTGTGGATCGGTTGGGGTGTACCAAAAGAGCGCTGCATCGTGGTAAAACCAGGCGATGTGGTAAAAGTGAAAGATATTGAAATTCATGCGCTTGATGCGTTCGATCGTACTGCGTTAATCACCCTGCCCGCCGATCAGAAAGCCGCTGGCGTACTGCCGGATGGTATGGATGCCCGCGCCGTAAACTATCTGTTCAAAACGCCGGGCGGTACGCTTTATCATAGCGGCGACTCACACTACTCCAACTACTATGCAAAGCATGGCAACGAGCACCAGATCGACGTCGCACTCGGATCCTACGGCGAGAACCCACGGGGTATTACGGACAAAATGACCAGTTCTGACATGCTGCGTATGGCGGAGGCCCTGAATACAAAAGTGGTGATCCCTTTCCATCATGATATCTGGTCAAACTTTCAGGCCGATCCGCAGGAGATCCGCGTACTGTGGGAGATGAAAAAAGATCGCCTTAAGTATGGCTTTAAGCCATTCATCTGGCAGGTAGGTGGCAAGTTCACCTGGCCGCTGGACAAAGATAACTTTGAATATCACTATCCGCGCGGCTTTGATGACTGCTTCACCATTGAACCGGATTTACCGTTTAAATCGTTCTTGTGATCCACACAAAATGCCGGGCCATCCCGGCATTTTTTTCCCCATTTACTTTAGTATTTCCAGGCTATTTCAAATATCATCTTTTCAAATCAATTTGTATCGGAATAGCTCATGACTGAAGCACAAAGACATCAAATATTGCTGGATATGCTGGCGCAGTTGGGCTTTGTTACCGTTGAGAACGTAGTTGAGCGTCTGGGGATTTCACCCGCCACTGCGCGCCGGGACATCAACAAGCTCGACGAAAGCGGCAAACTCAAGAAAGTACGCAACGGCGCAGAAGCTATTACCCAGCAGCGGCCGCGCTGGACGCCAATGAATCTTCACCAGGCGCAGAACCACGATGAAAAAGTTCGCATTGCCAAGGCAGCATCCCAGCTTGTGAATGCGGGTGAAAGCGTAGTGATCAACTGCGGATCGACCGCTTTCCTGCTGGGTCGCGAAATGTGCGGCAAGCCGGTGCAGATCATCACCAATTATTTGCCACTGGCGAACTATCTGATCGACCAGGAGCATGACAGCGTGATCATCATGGGAGGGCAATATAACAAAAGCCAATCCATCACGCTTAGCCCGCAAGGCAGTGAAAATAGCCTGTATGCCGGACACTGGATGTTTACCAGCGGCAAAGGGTTGACCGCGGACGGACTGTATAAAACCGATATGCTGACCGCGATGGCCGAGCAGAAAATGCTTAACGTGGTGGGTAAACTGGTGGTGCTGGTCGATAGCAGTAAAGTCGGTGAACGTGCGGGAATGCTGTTCAGTCGCGCCGATCAAATCGATATGCTCATTACCGGCAAAAATGCAAACCCTGAGATTCTACAACAGCTTGAAGCTCAGGGCGTGAGCATTATGCGCGTTTAAAGGTGCTGGCGGAAAAACGTCACTGTTGCGGCCAACGCTTCTGGCGTGATGCGATGCCGTACGCCCGCTTCCCACAGGCAGGTCAGATTGTTGTCCAAACCTGCCTGAATCAGCGCTTGCTGTAAGCGGAAGGTTTCAACAGCCGGTACAACATCATCATCCTGTCCATGCCACAGCAACAACGGCCTGTCGGCGAGCCGTGGCAACTGATGCGTAACATCCCATTCGGCAAGCGGGGCGATAACGGCATCAAACTCCGCCTGTTGCTCTGGGGTCTGAACCTGTAAAGGAGGAAAAAGCGTCTGCGCAAGACGGGTAAAATAGCCCGATCCCATCAGGCTGGCTACACATTTAACCTCAGGATGGCGCGCCATTATGCCCAATGCAGTCATTCCCCCCATCGATGCCCCACCGACGGCAAGCCGCTCATCTGAAAGCCAATTTTCTGCCACCAGAGCCGCACGTAACGTCGTAAACTCCTGCATGTTTTGCTGCAATATATGCCAGAAGCGGAACATTCGCTCCTGAGCATTACCGTTAAATCGGGCGCCATGTTCGGGCGCATCTGGCATGACGACGCGAAACCCGGCCTGAGCCAGCGCAACGGCAAAATAACTGTAGACCAGACTTGAAGATGTAAACCCGTGATAAAAGAGAATACAAGGGAGTGAACATTCGCGTTTACCAGCCGGAACGGCGTGCAGGACAGGGATACCAGCCAACTGTCGTGTCTCAATTTCTATCATTTGTTGCCCCTTTTTTTCTGGTATGCCATGCAGCAATACTTAACGCAAGCGAATGTGGTCGGTAATGATTCATAATGTTGAGAACTGGGTTACGCTTTCGCAACATTTTCATTCGAAAATCGCGTGAGAGATAACAATTCGGGAACATTCCCCTAAAGGGAAATTAATAAGGCACTACACTATGGCTATCAGGAAACGAGATAGAGTTATGCGTCGGTTTGCCTCTTTGTTGCTGGTTATGTTTTTAAGCGCCTGTAGCGTGCTACAGGGAACGCCGCAACCCGCACCGCCCGTTGCCGACCACCCGCAGGAGATCCGCCGTGACCAGAGTAAAGGGTTACAGCGATTAGGGACGGTTAGCGCGCTGGTAAGAGGCTCTCCGGATGATGCGCTGGCAGAGATCCGTGCCAAAGCCGTCGTGGCTAAAGCTGATTACTACGTGGTTTTATTAGTGGATGAAACCATCGTGACAGGCCAATGGTATTCACAGGCGATTTTATATCGTAAATAACATTGGGTTGAAATTTAGTCAGCTTTACATTGCTTTGCGCCTCTATGCGTTTACCTGTGCACAATAAACCAACAGCAGGAAGCTTGAGGTTTATTATCGCGATGGAATGCCCTGCCGTGTGTAGGGGTACGAATAATGGAGCTGACGATGAAACAATCTCTTGCCTTATCCTCACTGCTGCTTTCTGCCGGACTGGCAGGCACTACGGCGCAGTCTGCCGAATTCGCCAGTGCTGACTGCGTTACGGGCCTGAACGAAATTGGCCTGATCTCTGTCAGTAACATTGCAGGGAATCCGCAGGATGTAGAACGTGTAATCGCGTTAAAAGCGGATGAACAAGGTGCCTCATGGTATCGGATCATTCAGATGTACGAAGACCAGCAGCCCGACAACTGGCGCGTACAGGCCATACTTTATGCATAACAGATTGCCGGATGGCGTAAACTTATCTGACCTGGACTGAGCGTAGGCATGATAAGACGCACCCGCGTCGCCATCAGGCAAGTTATTACCGTAACCCCCCCGTTGCCCGCAGGAGCAAATCGCTCAGCACCTGTTCAGACAATCGTAGTCCACCCCGCGTATCAAGCATCATTTGGCACCAGGCCTGCGCCACTGGCGGAGAAGAATAACGCAACATCTGCGCCCCGCAACCGAGCAGGAAAAGCTGCTGCGTAATCTCTCGTCCCAATGCCTCACTGGGTTTACGTAAACGCTGCTGTAGCTGACGCACCATCCGATCGTAATGTCGATCCTGCCCCTTTACCTCCGCAAAGGCTTCGCTGAGCATATCGTAGATGCCGGGTTGTTTTGTCAGTACCCGCAATACATCAAGGCACATAATGTTGCCGGAGCCTTCCCAGATACTGTTTACCGGCATCTCACGATACAGGCGCGGCAGCTCACTCTCCTCGCAATAGCCAATCCCGCCCAGCACTTCCATCGCCTCAGCCACAAACGGCATACCGACCTTGCAAACGGAGAATTTCGCTGCTGGCGTGAACAACCTGGCCCACAGCGCTTCTTTGGCATCAGCACGACGGTCCCAGGCCCGCGCCAGTCGAAACAGTAGCGCCGTTTGACCTTCCAGTTGGAGCGCCATCCGACCTAATACCTGACGCATCATAGGCTGTTCAATCAATGACTTGCCAAAAACCTGTCGCTGGTGCGCATGATAAATCGCGACGGAAAAAGCACGTCGCATCATGCCGTGACTGCCGAGCGCGCAGTCAAAACGCGTCATCCCGCCCATCTTCAGGATATGGCGGATACCTTCCCCTTCTTCGCCCAATAGCCAGCCAATCGTATCGTGGAATTCAACCTCGCAGCTGGCGTTGGAGCGGTTGCCTAACTTATCTTTCAGTCGTTCAAGACGGATGGCATTACGCTGCCCATCAGGTAAAAATCGCGGTACAAAAAAGCAGGATAAGCCGCCCTTTGCCTGGGCCAGCACCAAATGGGCATCGCTTTGCGGCACGGAGAAAAACCACTTATGTCCCACCAGCCGATACGAGCCGTCGACAAGACATTCTGCCTGAGTGGTATTGCTCAGCACATCTGAACCACCCTGTTTTTCGGTCATCCCCATACCAATCAGTAGCCCGCGCTTTTGCCCTCCGGGCAGTAAATGCGAGTCATAACGGTCGCTTAGCAGCGGCGTCAGCCAGTCGTGAAAGGGGGCGGGTAACATTTGAAGTAACAGCGGCGTAGCGGCAAACGTCATGGTCACCGGACACAACGTGCCTGCTTCAACCTGCACATGCAGCATGAAACGCGCCGCCCGGGCCACAAACGTTCCCTGCCTCGCGTCTTCTTCCCAGGCCAGATTATGTACGCGGTTGGCGCACAATCCCTGCATCAGCAAATGCCAGGCAGGATGAAAACGCACATCATCCAGCCGCTGCCCCTGCGGGTCGTAGCGCAATAGTTCAGGTGGAAAAGCATTGGCCAGACGACCCAGTTCGAGCGACTCGGCAGTCCCTAGCTGCTGACCAATACTGGCGAGAAGATCGCTATCCCAGCCAGCGCCTTCACGGATAACCGCTTCGCACAGCGCGCCGTCGGACAAATATAAGTTACTGTTATTGAGAGGTACAGGTTGGTTAAAAACGGTATGCGTTTGCCAGTGCATTGTGTCTCCCTCCGTCAATGGCCGTCGCTTTAAGTATGGTCAGGCAGCAGAGAGAACGCATGGGACAACGGTCACAAAAAAGCCATCCCGAAAGATGGCTTGAGAGAAGAGAGAAATAAGGGAGATAGTTTAGCTGCGCTGGCGGACTGCTTCAAACAGGCAGATGCCCGTCGCAACTGAAACGTTCAGCGACGAAACGCTACCTGCCATCGGGATGCTGATGAGTTCGTCACAGTGTTCACGGGTCAGACGGCGCATACCTTCACCTTCTGCGCCCATCACCAGCGCCAGACGTCCGGTCATTTTGCTCTGGTAGAGAGTATGGTCGGCTTCGCCAGCGGTTCCGACGATCCAGATATTCTCTTCCTGCAGCATACGCATGGTGCGCGCCAGGTTGGTCACGCGGATCAGCGGTACGCTTTCTGCCGCACCGCAGGCCACTTTTTTCGCCGTAGCATTCAACTGAGCGGAACGATCCTTCGGTACGATTACAGCATGTACGCCAGCGGCATCGGCGCTACGCAGGCATGCCCCCAGGTTATGCGGGTCGGTGACGCCATCGAGGATCAAAAAGAACGGCTGATCGAGCGTAGCAATCAGATCCGGCAGATCGTTTTCCTGATACTGACGGCCCGGCTTCACACGAGCAATAATCCCCTGATGTACCGCACCCTCGCTTTTCTCATCCAGAAACTGACGGTTAGCCAGTTGAATGACAACACCCTGTGCTTCCAGTGCGTGGATCAGCGGTAGCAGGCGTTTATCTTCACGACCTTTGAGAATAAAGACGTCCTGGAAGCGCTCAGGCGCACGTTCCAGCAGAGCCTGCACCGCATGGATGCCGTAAATCATTTCACTCATGAATGTACTCGTTAATAGTTTATGCATAACGCGGGCAACACGAGATTGCCCGACTTACTGTTTATGGCAGTTATTGTGCGACTTTCTTTTTCGCCGCACGTTTAGCTTTGGTGGCGGCAGCAATTTTAAGCGTTTTTGCCGATGGCTTTTTCGCTTTTTTGTCGCCTTTCTTCTCAGCCGCATTCTTTTCCGCCTGAGGTTTGGCTCTGCCTTTTTTCTCACCGCGGAAAGCGCTATCCGGCTCGAAATTCACCTTTTTGCCCATCTGACGACGTTTACCGGTATTTTTACCCGCATCGCTTTTTTTGGCTTTTTCGCGCGCAGTTTTACCTTCATTACGCGGCGCACGTTCGCTGGAGATCAAGCTAAAGTCGATCTTACGCTCGTCCATGTTGACTGCTTCCACGCGAACTTCCACGCGATCGCCCAGGCGATACATCTGACCGCTGGATTCCCCCGTCAGGCGCTGCCCAACCTGGTCGAAACGATAGTAGTCGTTATCCAGGGAGGAGACATGCACCAGACCGTCGATAAACAGCTCATCAAGACGGACAAAGAAGCCAAATCCGGTGACGCTGGCGATCACGCCTTTGAAGACATTCCCTACCTGATCCAGCATGAAGTCGCACTTCAACCAGTCAGAGACATCGCGCGTGGCTTCGTCAGCACGGCGCTCGGCCATCGAACAGTGCTGACCCAGTTGCAGCATCTCTTCCATCGAATAATGGTAGCCACCCGTTTCCGTGGTGTTGCCTTTATGGCCCTGCTCCTGCGCCAGCAGATACTTAATCGCCCGGTGCAAGGAGAGATCCGGGTAACGACGGATCGGTGAAGTAAAGTGTGCATAAGATTGCAGCGCCAGGCCGAAGTGACCACGGTTTTCCGGATCGTAAATCGCCTGCTTCATCGAACGCAGCAGCATGGTTTGCAGCATTTCTGCGTCAGGACGGTCAGCAATCGACTCCAGCAGTTCAGCGTAATCGCGCGGCTCAGGTTTGTTGCCACCTGGCAGCTCCAGTCCCAGCTCTGCCAGGACGGAACGGAACGAGTTAATCGCTTCGGTCGTCGGCTTATCGTGAATACGGAACAGCGCTGGCTCTTTGGCTTTCTCAACGAATCGCGCCGCTGAGATGTTCGCCATGATCATGCACTCTTCAATCAGCTTGTGCGCGTCGTTACGCTGCGTCTGCTCAATACGCTCAATACGGCGTTCAGCATTGAAGATAAACTTCGCCTCTTCACTTTCAAACGAGATACCGCCGCGCTCTTCGCGGGCTTTATCCAGCACTTTGTAGAGGTTATGCAGCTCTTCAATGTGTTTGACCAGCGGTGCGTACTGCTCACGCAGCTCCTGGTCGCCCTGCAGCATGTGCCAGACCTTGGTGTAGGTCAGACGTGCATGGGAACTCATGACCGCTTCGTAGAATTTAAAGCCGGTTAAACGGCCTTTCGACGAAATGGTCATTTCACAGACCATACACAACCTGTCCACCTGCGGGTTGAGCGAACACAATCCGTTAGACAGCACTTCCGGCAGCATCGGAACAACCTGCGACGGGAAGTAAACGGATGTGCCACGGCTGCGGGCTTCCTGGTCCAGCGGAGTCGGCGGGCGAACGTAATAGCTTACGTCGGCAATTGCCACCCATAAACGCCAGCCGCCGCCGCGTTTCTTCTCGCAGTAAACCGCATCGTCGAAGTCACGCGCATCTTCGCCATCGATAGTCACCAGCGGCAGGTCGCGCAGATCGACACGTCCTATTTTCGCCTCTTCCGGCACTTCTTCTTTCAGTCCGGCGACCTGTTTCTCAACAGCCTGCGGCCAGATATATGGGATTTCATGAGTACGCAGGGCCATATCAACGGCCATGCTGGTTCCCATGTTGTCACCCAGCACTTCAACAATTTTACCCACCGCTTTGGTGCGGCGAGTCGGACGTTGGGTCAGTTCAACGACGACCACAAAGCCCATACGAGCGCCCATCACCTCTTCCGGCGGGATCAGGATATCGAAACTCAGACGGCTGTCGTCAGGGACGACAAACCCAACGCCAGCATCGGTGAAGTAGCGACCGACAATTTGGCTGGTTTTTGGCACCAGTACGCGCACAATACGCGCTTCGCGACGACCTTTACGGTCCGCGCCCAGCGGCTGCGCCAGCACCTGATCGCCATGAATGCAGGTTTTCATCTGCTCGCTGGACAGGTACAGGTCATCTTTGCGGCCTTCAACGCGCAGAAAGCCGTAGCCATCACGGTGGCCAATAACGGTACCTTTCAGCAGGTCGAGACGCTCCGGCAGCGCATAGCACTGACGACGGGTGAAGACCAGTTGTCCGTCACGCTCCATCGCGCGCAGACGGCGGCGCAGTGCTTCCTGCTGCTCTTCACCTTCAATGTTGAGTTCAGCGGCCAGCTCATCGCGGTTGGCCGGTTTTTCACGTTTAGTTAAATGTTCGAGGATAAATTCCCGGCTTGGGATAGGATTCGCGTATTTTTCAGCTTCGCGTTCCTGGAAAGGATCTTGTGACATTGAGGTTCCTCCATTGTCAGCTCTGATGGAATTCCTTCGTCTTTCACGACGCCTCTTTGTTGGCTGCCTTTGCTCCCACCAGTCACTTACTTTTGTAAGCTCCTGGCGACTCGCTCAGTTGCCGCCGCGATGCGACGCGAAATACTTTGGACTTCATTACTCCACCAGCAATAATTTATAAAGCGGTTGATTCTCTTCAACCAAATCAGCAAGTGTGTAGTTGTCCAGCTCCGTGAGAAAACTTTGCACTGCCTTAGAAAGCGCCTGTTTGAGTCGACAGGCCGGGGTAATGTGGCAAAACTCGCTGCTACAGTTGACCAACGATAAGGGTTCCAGCTCGCGAACCACATCACCAATACCAATATCCTTAGCGGGTTTACCCAAGCGGATACCGCCATTTTTTCCTCGAATAGCAGTAACAAAGCCCGCCCGGCTAAGTTGATTGATTATTTTGACCATATGATTACGGGACACGCCGTAGACTTCTGTCACCTCAGAAATACTGGTCATACGTCCTTCGGGAAGTGACGCCATGTAGATTAGCGCACGTAATCCGTAATCGGTGAAACTTGTTAACTGCACATCAACCTCAGGAAAAGGGATAAAACGGATAAACCTGGTGGTATTAATTATATTGATGATAAACCAGCCACCAGCCAGGTCGCTAATTTATTTCAGTTCGGGAAGGAAAAAAGCGAGGAACTTACGTGATTTTAAGCCGGATTCTGATGCAAAGCACCTTATCCGGCTTGAGATATTGCAAGCGCAGCGCCATTCGACGCCACGCTATAACCAGAATTATGCGTCGAACGGGTCGCGCAGGATCATGGTTTCAGTACGGTCTGGGCCAGTTGAGATAATATCAATCGGCACACCGGTCAGTTCTTCAATACGCTTGATGTAGTTCAGTGCAGCCTGCGGCAGACCGCTACGTTCCTTCACGCCGAAGGTAGATTCAGACCAGCCCGGCATGGTTTCGTAAATCGGCTCGATACCTTTCCAGTCGTCTGCTGCCAGCGGAGTAGTCGTTACTTCACGGCCATCCGGCATACGGTAAGCGACACAGATTTTCACCTCTTTCAAACCGTCCAGTACGTCCAGTTTGGTCAGGCAGAAGCCAGACAGGGAGTTAATCTGTACTGCACGGCGTACAGCAACGGAGTCCAGCCAGCCGGTACGACGACGACGACCGGTGGTCGCACCATACTCGTTACCTTGTTTGCACAGGAACTCGCCAACGTCATCAAACAGTTCAGTCGGGAACGGACCCGCACCTACACGAGTAGAGTAAGCTTTGATGATACCCAGAACGTAGTCCACATAACGTGGGCCCAGGCCGGAGCCGGTTGCCACGCCACCTGCGGTGGTGTTGGAGGACGTTACGTACGGATAGGTACCGTGGTCGATATCCAGCAGCGTACCCTGCGCACCTTCAAACATGACAAAATCGCCACGCTTACGCGCCTGGTCCAGCAGATCGGAAACATCAACAACCATCGAGGTCAGGATGTCGGCGATAGCCATCACATCATCCAGCACTTTCTGGTAGTCAACTGCTTCAACTTTATAGAAATTCACCAGCTGGAAGTTGTGATATTCCATCACTTCTTTCAGTTTTTCAGCGAAGGTTGCTTTATCAAACAGATCGCCAACACGCAGACCGCGACGAGCTACTTTGTCTTCATAAGCCGGACCGATACCACGACCGGTAGTACCGATCGCTTTCTCGCCACGCGCTTTCTCACGAGCGTTATCCAACGCAACGTGATAATCAAGGATCAGCGGACAAGCTTCAGACAGCAGCAGGCGCTCGCGAACCGGGATACCACGATCTTCCAGTCCTTTCATTTCTTTCATCAGCGCGGACGGAGACAGAACAACACCGTTACCGATGATGCTGATGACATTCTCGCGAAGAATACCTGATGGAATAAGATGGAGGACGGTTTTTTCACCGTTGATTACGAGAGTATGGCCTGCGTTGTGACCACCCTGGTAGCGCACAACATATTTAGCCCGTTCAGTCAGAAGATCGACGATCTTCCCTTTACCTTCGTCACCCCATTGGGTGCCCAGTACGACGACGTTGTTACCCATTTTTCAAAATCACCGTTTGCTTAAAAATGGATTCTACCACCGCTTTTTCAGATATACAGCACTTTTTGCATGCGAAAATCCGCAAATTAGTCTACTAATTAATCAGCCAATCGTTTTCCTCAACATGTAGTAGACCACAACGCCCGCAACCACAAGACCTCCACCAAAACGACGCAAAATATTTTCGGGAAGTTGCGCCATTGCAGAGATCATTTTCTTCCATGCGCTGGGATAAAGCATCGGACCCAGCCCTTCCAGCACCAAAACCAGCGCGAGCGCCAGCAAAATTGTTGAATTCATCCATCGCCCTTATATAAAAAGAAAACCACCGCATCCCTGGAGATGCCGGTGGTTTTGCTGCTTTAAAACCGCTGGAACGCGATTAGCGTGTCGCGGAACTCGGTGTCTTCATGTAGCGGAAGAAATCGCTGTCCGGACTCATGACCATCACGTCCTGGTTGCCTTCGAAGCTCTTCTCGTAAGCACGCAGGCTACGGATGAAGGCGTAGAAGTCAGGATCCTGACTAAATGCATCGGCAAACAGCTTAGCGGCTTCTGCATCGCCTTCACCGCGCATGATACGGCCCTGACGCTCAGATTCTGCCAGCGTTTTAGTGACTTCATAGTCCGCCGTTGCACGCAGTTTTTCCGCCTCTTCCTGGCCTTGTGAACGATGGCGACGTGCTACCGCTTCACGCTCAGCGCGCATACGGTTGTAGATAGCCTCGGACACTTCAGCAGGCAGGTTGATTTGCTTAATACGCACGTCAACCACTTCGATGCCCAATGCCGCCATACTGTTCGGGTTGATGACCGGTACTTTACCGTTCGTTTCAGCCTGAACACGTTCAGCCGCTTCGGCAATCGCGCTATCTGCTGCCGGAGTCGCCACTTCATCTTCCGTGCCAGCAGAACCGGAGTTCAGCGCGTCACGGACTTCCAGGGTCAGACGACCGCGGGAATCGGTAACGATGTCCTTCACGTCCAGACGACCAATTTCAGAACGCAGACGGTCAGAGAACTTACGTTTCAGCAGGACTTCCGCCTGAGAAACATCGCCACCGCCCGTTGCCAGGTAGTAACGGCTAAAGTCACTGATGCGCCACTTGATGTAGGAGTCAACAATCAGGTCTTTCTTCTCTTTGGTAACAAAGCGATCGGCCTGGTTGTCCATGGTCTGAATACGCGCATCGAGCATCTTCACAGATTCAATAAACGGAATCTTGAAGTGCAGGCCTGGTGCAACGACCAGCGGCTTGTTTTCATCGTCACGCAGAACTTTACCAAAGCGCAGAGTAATACCGCGCTCGCCTTCTTTGACCACAAAGACAGACATGAACAGAACTACCAGAACGATGATGATAATCGCAATAACTGACTTACGCATCGTTATTCCCCCTGACGCTGGTAGTCGTTACGCTGCGCATTCGCGCGGCGTTGGTCCATAATATCGCCCTGACTGGTGGACGATGTATTGCTTGCTCCAGTGCTGGAAGTCGTTGCTGGCGGCAGACGCAACAGGTTTGAACTGCTGTCAGTCTTTGCTGCTGGCGCACTACCACCTTTCAGCATTTGATCCAGCGGCAGAACCATCAGATTGCTGCCTTTATCGTTAACCAGGACTTTGCGGGTATTGCTCAGCACTTTTTCCATGGTTTCGATATACAGACGCTCACGGGTAATTTGCGGTGCGGCTTTATATTCCGGCAGAATTTTTGCGAAGCGAGCCACTTCACCCTGTGCTTCCAGGATGGTCTGAGTCTTATACGCACGCGCTTCTTCCAGAATACGCTGAGCCTGACCGTTTGCACGCGGCTGAACTTCGTTGGTGTATGCTTCTGCTTCACGAATGTACTGCTGTTCGTTTTCACGTGCTGCGATAGCATCGTCAAACGCGGCTTTTACTTCTTCCGGCGGACGTGCGGCCTGGAAGTTGACGTCCAGCAAGGTTATACCCATGTTGTACGGACGGATCGTTTCTTCCAGTTCACGCTGGGTATCGCTACGAATAACGGTACGCCCTTCGGTCAGGATACGGTCCATGGTGTATTTACCGATAACCCCACGCAGGGCGCTGTCAGTTGCCTGACGCAGACTGTCATCCGCACTGGTTACGCTAAACAGGTAACGCTGCGGATCGGTCACGCGGTACTGTACGTTCATTTCGACGCGCACGACGTTTTCGTCAGAGGTCAGCATAACGCCGGATGCGGCAAGTTCACGCACGGCTTCAACGTTGACCGGTGTCACTTCATCGATAAAGGTCGGTTTCCAGTTCAGACCCGGTTCAACCAAATGGCTGAATTTACCGAAGCGTGTCACCACGCCACGTTCCGCTTCTTTAATGGTATAGAAACCGCTAGCCGCCCAGATAATGACGATGGCGGCCGCTGCGATAGTAAAGACTCGCCCGCCCAGTTGCGGACGCGGGCCTTGCGATGAACTACCGCCGCCAGAACCAGTACCTTTACCGCCACCCAGACCACCGAGCTTTTTACTCAGTTTGCGGAAGATATCGTCCAGATCGGGAGGTCCCTGCTCGCGACCACCTTTGTTTCCATTTCCCTCAGGGTTGCCGCCAGGTTTGCTGCTTCCCCAGGGGTCGCGGTCTTGTCCGTTATTACCGGGCTGATTCCACGCCATTTTTGTGCTCCATATTTGTTATGCGATGCTATACCTGCGTCTTTTGCGCTGCCGATGCGTTGGCTGCGTCCCTCAACTCCAGTCACATAGTTGACTATGCTCCTGGAGATTTCAGGACTTGCCGCCTTCCTGCCGCACAAAATCCACAAGGTATAGAGGCGAAAAAATCTTCAGGCCATATCCGTCAGATCAGACAACATAGTCTTCCAGTGCCGGTTCTTGTTTACAGAGGCGACGCCAGTCTACGATCGGCATACGAACCTGCAGACCTACGCTGCCGTCTTCCTCCATCCACTCTTTTTCTATTGCCTGAAGTTGATAAAACCGGCTTCTCAAACGCCCTTCCTGCGGCGGCAAACGCAACGTATGCTGCGCCACCTCACCGGAAAGTCGCTCAGTCAAAGCCTGAAAAAGTTGTGGTATACCAATCCCCGTTTGCGCTGATACCCAAACGCGAATGGGTTTATTCTCTTCATCTCTATCGATACGCGGCTCAAAGTCATCCAACATATCGATTTTATTCATCACCAGCAGGGTCGGGATCTCATGCGCATCGATCTCTTCGAGCACCGTGTCGACTGCCTCGATGTTTTCCTGCACACGAAAATCTGCAGCATCAATAACGTGCAGCAGCAATGTTGCCTGACGTGTTTCCTGCAAGGTGGCTTTAAATGCCGCCACCAGGTCGTGCGGCAAATGGCGGATAAACCCTACGGTATCCGCCAGCACGGTCTCACCCACGTCCGCCACGTCTATGCGGCGCAACGTTGGGTCCAGGGTCGCAAACAGCTGGTCCGCTGCATAAACCCGGGCTTCGGTGATCTGGTTGAACAGGGTGGATTTTCCGGCGTTGGTATATCCCACCAGTGATACGGTTGGGACATCCGCTTTCTTGCGCGACTGCCGCCCCTGCTCACGTTGCTTTTCAACTTTTTCCAGGCGCGACTGTATTTGCAAAATGCGATTACGCAGCAAACGACGGTCGGTTTCGAGCTGGGTTTCACCCGGACCGCGCAAACCAATCCCGCCTTTTTGCCTTTCAAGGTGGGTCCAGCCACGGACCAGACGCGTAGCCATATGGCGCAACTGCGCCAGCTCAACCTGCAACTTACCCTCATGGGTGCGCGCACGCTGGGCAAAAATATCTAAAATAAGACCGGTCCTGTCGATAACAAGACACTGGCACAACTGTTCCAGGTTACGTTCCTGGGCGGGGCTCAGAGCATGATCAAAAATCACCACCGCAGCGCCAGTCGCTTTTACGGCTTCGGCAATTTCGATTGCCTTACCTTCACCAACAAAATACTTCGGGTGCGGTGCTTTACGGCTCCCGGTAATCACCTGCATTGCTTCGACACCGGCGGAAGAAACCAGAGATTCAAACTCCTGGAGGTCTTCCATATCTTTGTCTTGCGAAAAATAGATGTGTACCAGTACCGCCTGCTCACCGGCATCATAACGGTCAAACAAGCGTCAACCCCTTAATATAAATCAACGGGGAACGCAGGATCGCTGGCTCCCCGTATGTAAAACAGCTAATAACCTTATTCGGTTTCTTCGCTGTCCTGTTGCGCAGATGAACCTTGCGCGTTGCTACCGTGATGGTAGTTGCTGCCAGTGCCGCCGGTGGCATTATTGCTGTGATGAGAAACCGGACGAGACGGGACAACAGTAGAAATCGCGTGCTTATAAACCATCTGGCTGACCGTGTTTTTCAACAGGATCACGAACTGATCAAAAGACTCGATTTGACCTTGCAGCTTAATACCATTCACCAAATAAATAGAAACTGGAACACGTTCCCGACGCAATGCGTTCAGGAACGGATCTTGTAAAGATTGCCCCTTAGCCATTCTCTCTTTTCCTTATATGCTTATTTGTACTTTGAACCTTTCGATTCTGAAAAATTGCGCACGATACGTTTCAATTGTACACATTCAGTTCGCGATAGCACCAACAACCTGTAATACTTCGTTTCGCGCCTGGTCAGGCTTTTCACTGTCAAGCCAGTGCACCCCTTCCCAACCACGCAACCAGGTTACCTGTCGCTTCGCCAACTGCCTCGTGGCGCAAACACCTCTATAAACCATTTCATCGTATGAAATTTCACCTTCAATGTATGACCACATCTGGCGATACCCTACACAACGAATGGAAGGCAAATCCGTATGCAAATCTCCACGGGCAAAAAGCGCCCGGACTTCTGCTTCAAAACCTGAAGCTAACATCTGATGAAAACGCTGCTCAATTCGCTGATGGAGCAGTTCACGGCTCGCCGGGGCGATTGCAAACTGATGCACCTGATACGGCAAAGCATCTCCTGACGTTTGCGTCAGCTCCGTTAAAGTTTTACCCGAAATGAAAAAAACTTCCAGTGCCCGGGAAAGTCTTTGCGGATCATTTGGATGAATACGCGCCGCAGCCACCGGATCGATGTCCTGAAGCTGTCGGTGTAACGCGTCCCAACCCTGCTCTGCCGCCTGCTGCTCAATTCTGGCCCTGACTTCCGGGTCCGCCGACGGTAACGGCGACAGCCCTTCAAGCAAGGCTTTGAAATATAACATTGTGCCGCCCACCAGCAACGGGATACGCCCCGCGGCGGTGATGTCGGCCATCTCGGCTAACGCATCGCGACGAAAATCCGCAGCGGAGTACGCTTGCGACGGATCGCGAATATCCAGTAATCGGTGCGGCGCGGCCTGTAATTCATCTGCATCGGGCTTGGCTGTACCGATATCCATCCCCTTGTAAATAAGGGCGGAATCAACGCTTATCAACTCTATGGGCAAAACTTTACGCAATTCAATTGCGAGTGCCGTTTTACCGGAGGCCGTTGGCCCCATCAAAAAAATCGCCTTTGGCAGGCTCGCCTTACGGGTATCACTCATGTTTCAGGGCATTCATTACCGAATGTAAATCAACAGGTTGTAACAAACCACCCGGCGGTGCCTTCACGAGTTGTGGGCAGAGCCGCTCAACATCCGCTAACAGCGTAATCGCCTGTGCCATACTCCACTGTGGATGCTCGCTAATCAGGTTACGTGCGATCCACTGCGCAATATTGCCCGGCTCGAATACGGATTGCTGCGCCAGGTAGCCTATCAGTTCAGGAATCAAGATTTGTAAATTTTGTTGGCGTAAGGGTAAAGGCACCGCCCGGATGGTCACATGCTGCGCATCCAGTTGAAATTCAATGCCCAGCTCAGCCAGTTGGCTCTGTCCTTTTTGCAGCGCCGCTTTTTCATCGGCGTTGACTTTTAAACGTAAAGGGATCAGCAACGGCTGGGCGCAAACGGTCCCCTGGTCCGGCGTTAATTGCGCCTGACGCAGCCAACGCTCAGCCACCGGTAATGCCAGCAACCGAATATGGCCATCGCACTCGAGTAACGCGCAGTCTGCACCGACAATCGTTAGCACCCGGCCAAAGCCCTGACTACTGCCACTCAGAGGTACCGATGATGTTTCAGAGACCGGCGTTTTACGCGTTGGAGCCGGCGTCTGCATCAGTTTCTGATAAATTTCGCCCTGCTGCTTTTGGTATCCGGGTTGGGCATGAGGCCAACTGGCCCCCGCCTGACGGCCTGCGCCACTACTGCCGTTTCCAGCGCCAGTTGAGTACTGCGGTGTCGCAGGTTCACGCGCGGGAGCCGGCTCGGCAAAATGGTTACGTCCGGCAGCAACGCGGTTTTCCGGGATGTGCCTTGGAGCGGGTTCGTCGTCATCAGCCAACGGCAGCGGCGTTTCAAGCTGCTGTTGCAGGACGCTCAACACGCCCTGGTAAATAAAATCGTGCACCAGGCGGGATTGATGGAAACGGACCTCATGTTTAGCTGGGTGTACGTTGACATCCACTTGATGCGGATCGATTTCCAAATACAGCACAAAAGCGGGTTGTTGATCGGCTCCCAGCTTATCTTCACAGGCCTGGCGGATAGCATGGTTGATCAGCCGATCTCGCATCATCCGACCATTCACATAACAGTACTGTATTTCTGCCAGTGCCGCCGTTGTGTGGTTAGGATCGGCCACCCAGCCGCGCAGCGTCAAATCACCATGCTGCCATTCAATCGCCAGCGCATTCTCCAGAAACGGCGTGCCGCAAATCGCGCCCAGCCGGCGCTCTTTCTGCCCATCCGCGGCCACTGCCCGGTACTGACGCACCACTTTGCCGTTGTGAGACAAATTAATCGTCACATCAAAACGCGCCAGCGCAATGCGGCGAATAATCTCGTCGATATGATTAAATTCAGTTTTCTCGGTGCGCATAAATTTGCGCCGCGCCGGGGTGTTGTAGAACAGATCTAACACCTCCAGTGTGGTTCCCACTGGATGCGCAGCAGGTTTTACCGTCACATCCATGTCGCGCCCTTCAGCATAGGCTTGCCAGGCCTCAGGCTGCTCTTGTGTGCGCGACGTCAGGGTTAAACGAGACACGGAGCTGATACTTGCCAGCGCTTCGCCACGAAATCCGAGGCTCACGATGGCCTCAAGATCGTCAAGCGAGGCTATTTTACTGGTGGCATGACGCGCCAGCGCCAGCGCCAGCTCGTCTTTTTTAATCCCGCAGCCGTTGTCACGAATACGGATAAGCTTCGCGCCGCCGCGCTCAATATCGATATCAATGCGCGTCGCACCGGCATCGATGCTGTTTTCCACCAGCTCTTTCACCACTGACGCAGGCCGTTCTACCACCTCGCCTGCGGCAATCTGGTTCGCCAGCTGTGGCGGTAGAACCTGAATCGGCATGGCTAATCCTTAATTTGTTAACGTGTTACCCGGCGATATGGCGCTGGCGGTTTGCGCCGGCGCGCCCTGCGGTCCAGTTTGCATCGGGTGCGCCTGGAAATAGTTACGCAATCCTTTGTATATCGCCTCAGCCAGTTGCTGCTGGTAATCATCGCTCGCCAACAGACGTTCTTCGCTGTTGTTACTGATAAAGCCGGTTTCAACCAGCACAGACGGGATATCAGGCGAACGCAGTACGCCAAGACTGGCGTGTTCCGGACGGCGCTTATGCATCGAACCAATACGTTCTAACTGGCCGATCATGCTGGTCGCCACATCATACCCGACGCGCTGCGAATGACCGAACTGCAGATCCAGTACGGCCTGGCTGAGATAAGGATCGGACTGGCTGTTTGCCAGCACATCGCCCGCGCCGCCCAACAGCTCTGATTGTTTTTCGTGCTGTTCCAGCCAGCCGGCCATCTCACTGTTCGCCCGACGGTTCGACAGCACCCAAACGGAAGCACCTGTGGCATCACGGTTTGGCGCGGCATCCGCGTGAATAGAAACCAGGAAATTGGCGTTTTGTTTACGTGCGACGTCTGAACGCCCCATCACCGAGATAAAGTAATCGCCATCACGGGTGAGTACGCCTTTAAACATTGGGTCATCATTGAGCAAGCTGCGCAGTTTACGCGCCACGGCAATCGTGACGTTTTTCTCACGCGTGCCGCCAGGGCCAATCGCCCCCGGATCCTGCCCGCCGTGTCCGGCATCAATGGCAATAACCACTTTTTCACCGCTGCCGGTGCTGGCGCGCGCCGCAGGTCGTGTGGAGGTATTACTGTTGGTCACCATCGTGGTGCGATCGTTCTCTGCTTTAAACGGGTTACGCGCAGGCTCGGCAGGACGAGGGGCGACAACCGGCGTTTCAACACGCTTAACAACCACTGAAGGTGGAGGCGGCGGCGGTGGCGCATCCGCTTTGATGGTAAACACAACGGTATAATTGCCGCCGTTTTGGCGTTTAACGGCTTCGGCCTTGCCGTTCTCGGTTAAATCCACCACCAGACGCAAGGACTGCGCATCTTTTGGCGTGCCGGAGCGGATAGATTTCACCAGATTATTGCCGCTAAACAGCAGCGGTAATCCCTGAATCACTCCGGTTTGTTTTATATCCAGCGCGACGGTGCGTTTCCCGTCCTGGCTCACGGCGTATTCAGGCTCGCCAATAAAGCTCAGCGTAATCCGCGCCTGTTGATTGCCATTGGAAACCTGAAGATCGGAGAGGCTGGCGGCCCCTGCCTGCGCGCACAGCAGGACCAGGGTTGCCATCAGCCAGTTTCTGATGCGATAAATCATCCCGCCACCCTTAAGGTTATTCGGCTAAACGCGCCAGCAATAATTCACCCGATGAGGAGACTGCGCTTACGCGCGCCTCTCGACCTTGCGCCTGATATTCAATGTGTATTTCGACGTCCGGGTCTGGCAGTACACCTTTACCTTGTTGCGGCCATTCCACCAGGCAGATGGCATCATTGGCAAAATAATCGCGGATCCCCATAAATTCCAGCTCCTCCGGGTCCGCAAGTCGGTATAAATCGAAGTGATATACCATCAAGTTATCGAGTGAATAGGGTTCAACCAGCGTGTAGGTGGGGCTTTTTACATTACCTTTATGACCTAACGCCTGCAGAAATCCCCGGCTGAAAGTGGTTTTACCCGCCCCCAGGTCGCCGTACAAATATATAACCGTCGCGCCGTCACAGGCTTTGGCTACCCGCAGCCCCAGGTCTAAAGTTGCCTGCTCATCAGGTAGTGGAATTACTCGATTCATCATGATAAACGTCAATCACATCAGGGTTAACAATACGCTGTAGCGTGGTAAAGAGATCTGTCGCCAGCATGCCGCGCGTACCAAAACGCGCCGCCAGCACATCCGCCGCCGCTCCGTGCGCAACACATCCCGCACATGCTGCATCATACGGGGTAAGCTTCTGTCCGAGCAATGCGCCAATAATACCGGAAAGCACATCCCCCATTCCGCCGCTGGCCATCCCTGCATTGCCAGTATCAATAATACCTAACTCAGCTTGTTCAGCAGCAACAACCGTACCCGCGCCTTTCAGCACTACCACGCCTCCGTACCGTTTTACCAGACGTTGTGCACAAAGTAAGCGATCGTCTTCAATTTCTGCAATGGAACAGCCCAGCAGTCGCGCGGCTTCACCTGGATGCGGCGTGATCACGCGATTGTGACGTTTATCGGGGTTGATTGCCAGCAGGTTCAGCGCATCCGCATCCCAGAGCATCGGTTTGCGAAAATTCTCCACTTTTTGCAGCGCTTTTTTGCCCCACTCCTGCTGACCAAGCCCAGGTCCTATCACCACAACATCCGCCCATGCCAGGCTCTCTTCCAGAGTCTGCGGCGTCAGCGCATCGACCATCAGTTCTGGTCTGGCAGTCAGAACAGGCGCAATGTTCTCCCTGCGCGTCAATACTTTGACCAGCCCGGCCCCCGCACGCAACGCCGCTTCACCGGCCATACGTATTGCACCTGCCGTGCCGTGGTCGCCGCCGATAATCACCAGCCGACCGTGGGAGCCTTTGTGTGAGGTGGGCCGACGCGGCGTTAGCCAGTGCGCAAGCTGTTGAGCATCAAAACGTTGCAGCGGCGCGTTCTGCCCCGCCAGCCAGTCGTCCAGCCCGAGTGCGTTAACATGCAGACGTCCGGTGACATCGCGTGCTTTACCGGTAAGCAGACCTGGCTTGAGCGCAATAAAGGTAACGGTATGCGCAGCGTTGATGACTGCCCCCGGCGTCGCCCCCGTCTGCGCAAGCAGGCCAGAGGGAATGTCGATTGCAATTGTAGGGGCTGGGTGGCTATTGGCACGTTCGATCAACGCCGGGAGAGGTTCACGCGGCGCGTTTTTTAAGCCAGTACCTGACAGCGCGTCGATAATGACGTCCACGCTGTCTGGCCAGTTAATATCAGCAGCATGAATAACGCCACCGGCGTTAAGCCAGGCGTCGTGCGCCTGCTGCGCTTCCTCGGGGAGCGGTTTATCACTCTCGTGCGCCAGCAACGTAACATTAAAACCCTGCGCTTTGGCAAGTCTTGCCACCACGTAACCATCACCGCCGTTGTTGCCGTGACCACATAGCACCAGCCAGTGTTGGGCGTTCGGGTAAGCCTCACGGGTGACCTGAAACGCCGCCTCTCCCGCCCGTTGCATCAGCTCATACAACGTCAGCCCTAAACTGTCTGCCGCCTCTCGCTCCATCCGCCTGATATCATCGGCGTGCCAGATGGAGTGTGGTATACTTGCGGGGTTTTTCTTCATTGTATGGTCCGTCATGTCAGAGCCCCTCGATCTCAATCAGTTAGCGCAAAATATTAAGCAGTGGGGGCTGGAGCTTGGCTTTCAGCAGGTCGGTATTGCCGATACCGACCTCAGCGAAGCAGAGCCCAAACTGCAGGCCTGGCTGGATAAACAATACCACGGCGAGATGGACTGGATGGCCCGTCACGGCATGATGCGCGCCCGCCCCCACGAATTGTTGCCCGGTACGCTACGTGTCATCTGCGTACGTATGAACTATCTTCCTGCCAAAGCAGCCTTTGCCAGCACGTTGAAGAACCCTTCTCTGGGTTACGTCAGCCGTTACGCGCTTGGCCGCGACTACCATAAGCTGCTACGTAACCGCTTAAAAAAGCTGGGAGAGATGATTCAACAGCACTGCGTTTCGCTGAATTTTAGACCTTTTGTCGATTCTGCGCCCATTCTTGAGCGTCCTTTGGCGGAAAAAGCCGGGCTTGGCTGGACAGGTAAGCACTCACTAATCCTCAATCGCGAAGCCGGTTCATTTTTCTTCCTCGGGGAATTACTGATCGATTTACCCTTGCCGGTCGACCAACCAGCAGAAGAAGGATGCGGGAAATGCGTCGCCTGCATGACAATCTGTCCCACCGGGGCCATCGTTGAACCCTACACCGTAGATGCGCGCCGCTGTATCTCTTATCTCACTATCGAACTGGAAGGCCCGATACCGGAAGAGTTTCGTCCATTGTTGGGGAATCGAATTTACGGCTGCGATGATTGCCAGCTCATTTGCCCGTGGAACCGCTATTCACAGTTGACGACAGAGGATGACTTCAACCCGCGCAAGCAGCTTCATGCTCCGGAGTTAATAGAGCTGTTTAGCTGGAGCGAAGCGTGGTTTTTAAAAGTCACGGAGGGGTCTGCCATTCGTCGTATTGGCCACCTGCGCTGGCTGCGAAATATCGCCGTTGCGTTGGGTAATGCTCCCTGGAATGACGCTGTTATTCTCGCGCTGGAAAGTCGCAGAGGTGAGCACCCACTTCTCGACGAACACATAGACTGGGCGGTTGCTCAGCAAATCGAGAAGCGAAATGCCTGCGTAGTTGAGGTGCAGCTACCGAAGAAACAACGTTTGGTCAGGGTCATTGAGAAGGGTCTGCCGCGCGACGCTTAAGTCATCCACAGCTTGTGTATAAAAATAAAAACACATTGATATTCAAGAAGGAAAAAATCGTCAAGTGATCGCATTAACAATTTGAAATGATAATTAAGTCAATAATTTCAATTAGTTAAAATGATACTATTTACCCGGCGAAGCTTTTTGCATTCCAGGAATAATACCCGAACCTGTGGATAAGTCTGTTTACAAGAGTATGTCAATGACGAAACAAAACGTCCCCAACGCGATTATTCGTTGTGGATATTTTTATTGAGGTAAGAATTTGGAGCGGGAAACGAGACTCGAACTCGCGACCCCGACCTTGGCAAGGTCGTGCTCTACCAACTGAGCTATTCCCGCATAATCTTCGTCTTTCGAACCGCTACTGCGTTGGCTGCCTTCATTCGCCTGAGTCACTTACTTCAGTAAGCTCCTAAGGACTCATTCAGTTGCCGCCTTGTCGCAATTCGAAATACTGCGATTGGTGGTCTGTGCTTATAAGCACTTTCAAATTTTGGAGCGGGAAACGAGACTCGAACTCGCGACCCCGACCTTGGCAAGGTCGTGCTCTACCAACTGAGCTATTCCCGCTTGGGTGCGTCTGTGCTTAATAAGCACTTTCAAATTTTGGAGCGGGAAACGAGACTCGAACTCGCGACCCCGACCTTGGCAAGGTCGTGCTCTACCAACTGAGCTATTCCCGCAAATTTGTTGCTGTCGTAATTCGCATTTCTGCGTCGTTACGGGAGGCGCATTATACGAGAAATCCGTTTAGCTGCAACCCCCTTGAATACGTTTTTTTCGAAAATTCGTTCAAGTGATTACTTTACAATCAAGCTGAACAATTTAGCGTCAAAAAGCCGGTGACGCAAGCCACCGGAGAACAAAATCAAAGCTTAATAAAATGTTCGCGATAGTAAGCAAGCTCAGCAACAGATTCACGAATGTCGTCCATCGCCTGATGCGTTCCCTGCTTGGTGAAGCCAGCCAGGATCTCCGGCTTCCAACGACGCGCCAGTTCTTTGAGCGTGCTGACGTCCAGATAGCGATAATGGAAATACGCCTCCAGCTCCGGCATGTATTTAAACAGGAAACGACGA
This sequence comes from Citrobacter sp. ABFQG, assembly GCF_004322975.1. Taxonomy (NCBI): domain Bacteria; kingdom Pseudomonadati; phylum Pseudomonadota; class Gammaproteobacteria; order Enterobacterales; family Enterobacteriaceae; genus Citrobacter; species Citrobacter sp. ABFQG. The sequence goes on along the minus strand of NZ_CP036435.1, from coordinate 1,194,220 downwards.
TCCTGGCCGATGCTGTTGCCACAGATAGGTGATTTCCCTTCCGGAACCCACTCTTTCAAAAAAGCCAGCGTGGCCAGTTCTGCTTCACGATCGCCCATGGTGCTCGCCTTCACGCGTTCCACCAGCCCGCTACCGGTGTGCGTACGTACGTTCCAGTCATCCATTAATGCCAGTTGTTCGTCGGACTGGTGCACCGCAATTGTCGGTCCTTCTGCCAGAATATTCAGGTTGGCATCCGTCACCAGCGTGGCGATCTCAATAATGCGATCGCGCTCGGGATCCAGACCTGTCATCTCCAGATCGATCCAAATCAGGTTGTTTTCATTGGCACTCATGCTATTTTCCACCCTTCAGCGTCACATTCAGTGTGACTACATTGATCTAAAATTGTGTGTATCATAAATGTTTTGCCCATCATGGGCGACCAGGAGCCAGTCCGATTGAGTAAGAATAAACTCTCCAAAGGCCAACAGCGCCGTGTGAACGCCAATCACCAGCGTCGTCTCAAAACGTCCACGGAGAAGCCCGACTACGACGACAACCTGTTTGGCGAAACCGCTGAAGGCATCGTTATCAGCCGTTTTGGCATGCATGCCGACGTAGAGTCTGCTGACGGTGAAATTCACCGCTGCAACATCCGCCGTACAATTCGCTCGCTGGTTACTGGCGATCGCGTAGTCTGGCGCCCAGGTAAAGCGGCGGCTGAAGGCGTGAATGTCAAAGGTATCGTTGAAGCGGTACACGATCGTACCTCGGTACTGACACGTCCCGACTTTTACGACGGGGTAAAACCTATTGCCGCCAACATCGACCAGATCGTTATTGTCTCAGCCATCTTACCCGAGCTGTCACTCAATATTATCGACCGATATCTGGTAGCCTGCGAAACGCTACATGTTGAACCAATTATCGTACTGAATAAGATCGATCTGCTGGATGATGAAGGCATGGCCTTCGTTAACGAACAGATGGATATCTATCGCGACATTGGCTATCGGGTGTTGATGGTATCCAGCCGCACTAAAGACGGCCTGAAACCGCTTGAAGAAGCATTAACCGATCGCATCAGCATTTTTGCCGGTCAGTCGGGCGTAGGTAAATCCAGCCTGCTCAATAATCTTCTCGGCCTGCAGGAAGAGATCCTGACCAACGATGTCTCCGACAACTCCGGTCTTGGACAGCACACTACCACGGCCTCTCGCCTGTATCACTTCCCGCACGGCGGCGACGTTATCGACTCCCCTGGCGTACGTGAGTTCGGACTGTGGCATCTGGAGCCGGAACAAATCACGCATGGCTTTGTCGAATTTCATGACTACCTGGGCCATTGCAAATACCGCGACTGCAAGCATGATACCGATCCAGGCTGCGCTATCCGTGAGGCTGTAGAAAAAGGGGCCATAGCCGAAACCCGGTTTGAAAATTATCACCGCATCCTGGAAAGCATGGCGCAGGTAAAAACGCGTAAAAACTTTTCTGATACAGACAACTGACAACTAAGCTAAGCATCGCTAGAATCGTCCCCCTTTTTTCAGGATCCGGTCCACATGCCGGATCGGGAACAAATTATGGCCTGGAGGCTACCTTGTTAAACTCATTTAAGCTTTCGCTACAATACATTCTGCCGAAACTATGGCTCACTCGCCTGGCGGGTTGGGGTGCGAGCAAACGAGCGGGATGGCTGACCAAATTGGTTATCGATCTGTTCGTGAAATATTACAAGGTCGATATGAAAGAGGCGCAAAAGCCGGACACCGCCAGCTATCGCACCTTTAATGACTTCTTTGTTCGCCCGCTGCGCGACGATGCTCGCCCGATTAATACCGATCCAAACGTACTGGTCATGCCCGCTGACGGCGTGATCAACCAGTTAGGCAACATCGAAGAAGACAAATTGCTGCAGGCTAAAGGGCACAGCTATACCCTTGAAGCGCTGCTGGCTGGCAACTATCAGATGGCGGACAAATTTCGCAACGGTACGTTTGTGACCACTTACTTGTCTCCACGCGATTACCACCGTGTACACATGCCGTGTAACGGTATCCTGCGTGAAATGATGTATGTGCCGGGCGATCTCTTCTCTGTAAACATCCTGACTGCGCAAAACGTACCGAACCTGTTTGCCCGCAACGAACGCGTAATCTGTTTGTTTGATACCGAATTTGGTCCGATGGTGCAGATTCTGGTCGGCGCGACTATCGTCGGCAGCATTGAAACCACATGGGCTGGCACCATTACCCCACCGCGTGAAGGCGTCATCAAGCGCTGGACCTGGCCGGAAGGCGAAAGCGAAGGGTCGGTGGCGCTGTTGAAAGGTCAGGAAATGGGCCGCTTTAAGCTCGGTTCCACCGTCATCAACCTGTTCGCACCTGGCAAAGTTAACCTGGTTGAGCAGTTGCAGGATCTTTCCCTGACCAAAATCGGCCAACCAATGGCCATCTCGACCGAGACTTTCGTGACGCCAGAGACAGAACCGGCCCCGCTGGCGAAAGAAGAGATCGAAGCAGAACACGACGCCAGCCCGCTGGTTGACGACAAAAAAGACGAAAGTTAAACATAGGAATCGCTGCTGTGCGCCTGATTATCACTTTTCTGATGGCCTGGTGCCTCAGCCTGGGGGCGTACGCTGCGACGGCCCCCGATGCCAAACAACTCACACAGGAACTGGAGCAGGCAAAAGCGGCAAAACCCGCTCAGCCAGAAACCGTCGAGGCGCTCCAGTCCGCGCTGAATGCCCTTGAGGAGCGGAAAGGCTCTCTCGAGCGCGCACAGCAATATCAGCAGGTTATTGATAACTTCCCCAAGCTGTCCGCAACGTTACGCGCACAGCTTAGTAACCTGCGCGATGAACCGCGCAATGTACCAACTGGACTCTCTACCGATGCATTAAACCAGGAGATCCTCCAGGTTAGCAGCCAACTGCTGGAAAAGAGTCGTCAGGCCCAGCAGGAGCAGGATCGCGCCCGGGAAATCGCCGACTCGTTAAGCCAGCTTCCTCAACAGCAAACCGATGCCCGCCGCCAGCTCAATGAGCTTGAGCGCCGCATTGGTACCGCCAACGGCAATTCCGCGCAGAATCAGGCGATGCAAGCTGAATCCGCCAAACTTAAAGCCCTGGTCGATGAACTGGAGCTGGCACAGCTTTCTGCCAATAACCGTCAGGAACTGGCGCGTATGCGCTCCGAACTGGCGGAAAAACAGAGTCAACAACTCGACACTTACCTGCAGGCTTTGCGCAATCAACTCAACAGTCAGCGTCAACGTGAAGCAGAGCGAGCGCTGGAAAGCACCGAACTGCTGGCGGAAAACAGCGCGGGACTGCCGGAAGGTATTGTCGATCAGTTCAAGGTTAACCGCGAGCTGTCTCAGGCCTTGAACCAGCAGGCGCAACGTATGGACCTGGTCGCCTCGCAGCAGCGTCAGGCTGCCAGCCAAACGCTGCAGGTCCGCCAGGCCTTGAATACGCTGCGAGAGCAGTCTCAGTGGCTTGGGGTTTCAAATATGCTGGGAGAAGCGCTGCGCGCGCAGGTATCCCGTCTGCCGGAAATGCCCAAGCCCCAGCAGTTGGATACCGAAATGGCGCAGCTTCGCGTGCACCGTATGCGCTATGAGGATCTCCTCAACAAACAGCCGCAGCTGCGTCAGATTCATCAGGCCGATGGACAACCGCTGACCGCTGAACAGAGCAGTATTCTCAACGCCCAGCTACGCACCCAGCGCGAGCTGCTGAACTCATTGTTACAGGGCGGCGATACGCTGATCCTTGAGCTGACCAAGCTCAAAGTCTCCAACAGCCAACTGGAAGATGCGCTAAAAGAGGTCAACGAAGCAACGCACCGCTATCTGTTCTGGACGTCAGACGTCAGTCCCATCTCGCTCTCCTGGCCTGTCGACATCGTTCAGGATCTGCGACGTTTGATCTCATTAGATACGTTTAATCAGTTGGGTAAAGCCAGCGTCATGATGCTGACCAGCAAAGAAACACTATTGCCGCTGTTCGCGGCGTTGGTGCTGGTTGGCTTTAGCCTCTCTTCGCGCAAGCACTTCACCCGTTTCCTTGAACGCTCGTCCGCGCGAGTCGGGAAAGTCACCCAGGACCATTTCTGGCTGACAATACGCACGGTATTCTGGTCAATACTCGTCGCTTCTCCGTTGCCGGTGTTATGGGCAACGCTCGGTTACGGGTTGCAGGAAGCCTGGCCTTACCCGCTGGCTGTTGCTATCGGCGATGGCGTTACCGCCACGGTGCCTATGCTATGGGCGGTAATGATTTGCGCCACCTTTGCGCGTCCCAACGGTCTGTTCATTGCCCACTTTGGCTGGCCACGTAACCGCGTCGCGAAAGCCATGCACTACTACCTGATGAGCATCGGACTGATTGTTCCGCTGATCATGGCGGTGATTATGTTTGATAATCTCAATGACCGGGAATTCTCCGCCTCGCTGGGACGTCTGTGCTTTATTCTGATTTGCGGTGCGCTGGCGGTCGTGACCCTGAGCCTGAAACGCGCCGGGATACCGCTGTACCTCGATAAAGAGGGCAACAGCGATAACATGGTCAATAGTATGCTGTGGAATATGCTGATGGGCGCGCCGCTGATTGCCATTCTCGCTGCGGCAGTGGGTTATCTCGCCACATCGCAAGCCCTGCTGGCACGTCTGGAAACATCCGTGGCGATTTGGTTCTTATTACTGGTGGTGTATCACGTCATCCGCCGCTGGATGCTAATTCAGCGCCGCCGCCTTGCGTTTGACCGCGCCAAACATCGACGCGCCGAAATGCTGGCGCAACGTGCGCGGGGCGAAGAGGAACCACCTCATTCAACCAGCCTTGAAGGTACGATCGATGTAGATGAAAGCGAAGTGGATCTGGATGCAATCAGCGCGCAATCGCTGCGCCTGGTACGTTCTATCCTGATGCTTATCGCCCTGCTCTCGGTTATTGTGCTGTGGTCAGAAATTCATTCCGCTTTCGGCTTCCTGGAAAACATCTCGTTGTGGGATGTCACCTCCACGGTGCAGGGCGTGGAAAGCTTAGAACCGATAACGCTGGGCGCGGTGCTCATTGCTATTCTGGTGTTTATCATCACCACCCAGCTAGTGCGCAACCTACCCGCGTTGCTGGAGCTGGCGCTACTGCAACATCTGGATTTAACCCCCGGCACCGGTTACGCCATCACCACTATCACTAAGTATCTTCTGATGCTGATTGGCGGCCTGGTGGGCTTCTCGATGATCGGTATTGAGTGGTCCAAACTGCAATGGCTGGTGGCGGCTCTCGGTGTCGGTCTGGGCTTTGGTTTGCAGGAGATCTTCGCCAACTTTATTTCCGGCCTGATTATCCTGTTTGAAAAGCCAATCCGCATTGGCGACACGGTTACAATTCGCGATCTCACCGGTAGCGTGACGAAAATTAATACCCGTGCCACCACTATCAGCGACTGGGACCGCAAAGAGATCATCGTACCCAACAAAGCCTTTATCACCGAACAGTTTATCAACTGGTCGCTATCCGATTCGGTTACCCGTGTGGTGTTAACCATCCCGGCACCGTCGGAGGCTAACAGCGAGGAGGTTACGCAGATCCTGCTGACTGCCGCACATCGTTGCTCGCTGGTTATCGATAACCCGGCGCCAGAAGTCTTCCTGGTTGACCTGCAACAAGGAATTCAAATCTTCGAACTGCGTATTTATGCCGCTGAAATGGGGCATCGCATGCCGCTGCGCCATGAAATCCACCAGTTGATTCTGGCAGGCTTCCGCGAGCATGGTATTGATATGCCATTCCCACCGTTCCAGATGCGTCTGGAGAGCCTCGGCGGTAAGCAAACAGGCAGAACATTAAGTTCTGCTGGAAGAGGCAGTCGCCCGGCGGGAAGTTTGTAATACCTGAGTAGCCCGAACGCAGTGACGCCGAGCTACGGTGCGGGTCTTGTAGGCCTGATAAGCGTAGCGCCATCAGGCAATTCGATGCTGATTGCCGGATGGCGGCATTGCCTTATCCGACCTACAACGGCCCAATTTACTCTGTCACCAGAACCGGCTGACTGTCAGCGCGGCGATGATAGTTCTCATAAATCGCCATCGCCAGCAGCGAGAAGAAGATCGGGCCGCCGGTCATCCACAAGGCACTGTTCCAGTCCCCGGCTTCAATTACCGGCTGGATGATGGTGAACACGTTGGCAAACGTCACCACCAGAACGACCACACCCGTTGCCAGCAGCGTCGCCGCTCGGGTTTTAAAGACAACAAACGGTCTTTCCAGACCCGGACGGGCTTTAAAGAACGGAAACGCCAGCGCCAGGAACAGATACGGCAGCGTCATGGATACGTTCGCCATCAGCGTCAGTTTGTTATAGAACGCTGAAGCCGTATCGCCACCAAATGAAACCAACAGGATAAACAGGCTCACCAGCAGGCACTGTAACCACATTGCCGTCGTCGGCATCCCTACGGCATTCAGTTTGGTCATCGGCGCGGGCCACAACGCTTTCGGCGTGCCCTGAATAATCGCTTTCAGCGGTGAGTAGCTGAGGGTGAAAAAAGCGCCGGTATAGGCAAGGAACATGGAAAGCCCGGTAATACGTGCAAACCATACGCCCATCACCATCGCGGTCTCAGTGGAAAGATGCAGCGCATTACCCAACGTCATCCCGAGGCTCTTCATCAGGATATAAGTAATATTGCCGAGGTTGACCGAGCTATTGCTTAATACCTGCTGCCAGTTGGTGCTAACGCCCCATAAAAAGATAGCCAGTGAATAACCAACAGAAATGACAATAGCGGCAAAAACAATGCCTTTAGCAAAGTTCTTTTCTGGTTTTTCTGTTTTATCAACCAGTCCCCCTACAGCTTCAATTCCGCCATAAGCAAAAATGGCAAACACAACAAATGACAACATTGCCAGCCCGGACTGATATCCGGGATTAGGTGAGGAGATAAAATTAATATCCTGTGCAAAGTGGCCACCAGTTAATAACAAAATAGCGACACTCACTAACAACAGAACTAAATTAAGACACATTACGGCAATTCCGCCTACTGCCGTAATACGCGCAATCTTATTAATACCCCGGGATGCCACGCAGGTCACCAGAATCATCCAGCCGACGGCGAGCAGCCCGACAACCTGCGTAGGCTCAAGCCCTGCAATACGCCAGTGCTGCGTCATGTCTGCGCCAAACAAGAAGGTTGAAAAAGGTACCCAGACTTTCGCCGCAGTACTTACCATCCATATCACATAAGAAGAAAACCACATAAACGTGCCGATAAAGGCATAGCGCGGTCCAACGCTATTATTCATCCACGAATAGATTCCCCCCTCTTCTTTCCGATAGGCAGACCCCATTTCCGCCATCATTAAAGCAAATGGAATAAAGAATAATAATGCAGAAAATATATACCACGGTATTGCACTATACCCCATTAAATAGAATGCGGAGGGGCTATTAGCAAAACCGAAAACTGACGTAAATATCATGAGAATGAGACCTGGCAGGCTCATCTTTTTTATTGTTTGGGTCATTAAACCATCCCTTACTCTGGCAAGCGTTTAGCAAACGCCGCTCACCGGTTGGCACTGCTCTCTTTGCAGAGTTCAGCGATAAAAAAATCAACACAGAATTGATACCTAAACGATATCAAATATCCAGGTGTAAATTGTGGCTATTAGAGGGGAAATGAAAAAATATGCTACAAAGTGGCGATTAAGCCGCCACTTTGTATTGCGGAAGGGTAAGTTATGCGCGATCGACGGTAAATGCGATAACCTCAGCCAGGCTTTCTGCGCCCAGCGCCAGCATCACCAGACGGTCAACACCCAGCGCCACGCCTGAGCAATCCGGCATGCCTACTTTCAGCGCTTCCAGCAGGTTGGTATCGATAGGTTGCTGCGGTAAGCCTCGTGTGGCACGTTTGCGGTTATCCTGTTCAAACCGCTGCTGTTGTTCACGCGCGTCGGTCAATTCATGGAAACCATTTGCCAGCTCAATACCTTTGTAATAAACCTCGAAACGTTCAGCCACGCGGTGATCTTCGGTACTGATTTGCGCCAGTGATGCCTGGCTGGCCGGGAAATGATACACAAACGTCGGTTTGTCTTTACCAATATGCGGCTCAACGCCCATCGTAAACAGCAGTTGCAGTAAGGTGTCCCGGTCTTCTTCGGTATCGGCAATATTGCTGAGATCCAATTTCGCCGCCACTTCCCGCAGTTGGGTTTTATCCGCAGACAGCGGGTCTATCTCCAGATGACGCTGGAAGGCTTGCTGGTAAGAGAGGCTTTCCGCAGGCGAACAGTCCAGCACCTGCTGAAGCAAATCATCCACCTCATTCATCAGGCGATACATATCGTAGTGCGGACGATACCACTCAAGCATGGTGAATTCAGGGTTATGATGGCGCCCCATCTCTTCATTACGGAAGCTGCGGCACAGTTGATACACCGGGCCGCACCCTGCCACCAGCAGGCGCTTCATATGGTATTCAGGGCTGGTCATTAAATAGAGATTCATCCCCTGGGAGTGTCCAGGGCCAACGAAACGCGTTTCGAACGGGAACAGATGGATGTCCGTTACCGTTGCCTGACTCATACAAGGGGTCTCAACCTCAAGCACGCCACGATCGGCAAAAAAGCGGCGAATCTCCGCTATAATTGCTGCACGTTTTAACAGATTGGGGATGGACGCGCTCGGCTGCCAGGTTGCCGTTTCGCTCATGGTTGTTTCTCCGATTTATGACAAGGGCACGAAGTCTACTCGTATCGCGCTAACGAGACAAATTTCAGGCAGCAGTAATCAGCACCGGCAATTGGATAAAAAAAGCGACATAGGGTGGTTTAGTAATTAAATTAATCAAATTCAATGATAATTCCCCCCTGTGACACGCTAAAAAAATCGAACACGTCAAATTTCCCGCACATCCCTAAGACTATACTATTGTACCTATAAAGGAGCAGTGGAAACGCGTTCATAACCTGTTTGAAGCCGATGAAGCATCTGATTTCAGGCGGGGATGAAATAACAACAATCTGGAGGAATGTCGTGCAAACCTTTCAAGCCGATCTTGCCATTATAGGCGCCGGTGGCGCGGGATTACGTGCTGCAATTGCTGCCGCACAAGCAAATCCCAACGCTAAAATCGCACTGATCTCAAAAGTGTACCCAATGCGCAGCCATACCGTTGCTGCCGAAGGCGGCTCTGCTGCTGTCGCGCAGGATCATGACAGCTTTGACTACCATTTTCACGATACGGTAGCAGGCGGAGACTGGCTATGTGAGCAGGATGTCGTGGATTACTTTGTCCACCACTGCCCAACTGAAATGACGCAACTGGAACAATGGGGCTGCCCATGGAGCCGTCGTGAAGACGGTAGCGTCAACGTACGTCGCTTCGGCGGCATGAAAATCGAGCGTACCTGGTTTGCCGCAGATAAAACCGGCTTCCACATGTTGCATACGCTGTTCCAAACATCTTTGCAGTTCCCGCAGATTCAGCGCTTTGACGAACACTTCGTTCTGGATATCCTGGTGGACGAGGGTCATGCCCGCGGCCTGGTTGCCATGAACATGATGGAAGGCACGCTGGTGCAGATCCGTGCTAACGCAGTCGTAATGGCAACGGGCGGCGCTGGTCGTGTTTACCGTTACAATACCAACGGCGGCATCGTAACCGGCGACGGTATGGGCATGGCGCTGAGCCACGGCGTTCCGCTGCGTGATATGGAATTCGTTCAATATCACCCGACGGGTCTGCCAGGCTCCGGTATCCTGATGACAGAAGGTTGCCGTGGTGAAGGCGGTATCCTGGTCAACAAAAACGGCTACCGTTATCTGCAAGACTACGGCATGGGTCCGGAAACCCCGCTGGGCGAGCCGAAAAACAAATACATGGAACTCGGTCCGCGCGACAAAGTTTCTCAGGCTTTCTGGCACGAATGGCGCAAAGGCAACACCATTTCCACTCCGCGTGGCGATGTGGTTCACCTCGACCTGCGTCACCTCGGCGAGAAAAAACTGCTCGAACGTTTACCGTTCATCTGCGAACTGGCGAAAGCTTACGTGGGTGTCGATCCGGTTAAAGAACCGATCCCGGTACGTCCGACCGCGCACTACACCATGGGCGGTATTGAAACCGATCAGCACTGTGAAACCCGCATTAAAGGTCTGTTCGCTGTCGGCGAATGTTCCTCTGTTGGTCTGCATGGCGCTAACCGTCTGGGCTCTAACTCCCTGGCGGAACTGGTGGTCTTCGGTCGTATGGCCGGTGAACAAGCTGCGGAACGCGCTGCAACGGCTGGCGCTGCAAACAGTGCCGCTCTGGATGCACAGGTTGCTGGCGTTGAAAAACGTCTGAAAGATCTGGTTAACCAGGAAGGTAACGAAAACTGGTCTAAGATCCGTGATGAAATGGGTATCTCCATGGAAGAAGGTTGCGGTATCTACCGTACGCCGGAACTGATGCAGAAAACCGTTGATAAGCTGGCTGAACTGCAGGAACGCTTCAAGCGCGTACGTATCACTGATACCTCCAGCGTCTTCAACACCGACCTGCTGTATACCATCGAACTGGGTCACGGTCTGAACGTTGCTGAATGTATGGCGCACTCCGCGCTGGCGCGTAAAGAATCCCGCGGCGCGCATCAGCGTCTGGATGAAGGCTGTACCGAGCGTGACGACGTGAACTTCCTCAAACACACCCTCGCCTTCCGCGATGCTGACGGCACGACTCGCCTGGAATACAGCGACGTGAAAATCACCACTCTGCCACCAGCTAAACGTGTTTACGGTGGCGAAGCGGAAGCAGCCGATAAGAAGGAGAAGGCGAATGGCTGAGATGAAAAACCTGAAAGTTGAGGTGGTGCGCTATAACCCGGAAACCGATACCGCGCCGCACAGTGCTTTCTACGAAGTTCCTTATGATGAAACCACGTCACTGCTGGATGCGCTGGGCTACATCAAGGATAACCTGGCACCGGACCTGAGCTACCGCTGGTCCTGCCGTATGGCAATCTGCGGCTCCTGCGGCATGATGGTCAACAATGTACCGAAACTGGCGTGCAAAACCTTCCTGCGTGATTACACAAACGGCATGAAGGTTGAAGCGCTGGGCAACTTCCCGATTGAGCGCGATCTGGTCGTCGACATGACGCACTTTATCGAAAGCCTGGAAGCGATCAAACCGTACATCATCGGTAACCCGCGTACACCGGATCAGGGGCCAAACACCCAGACTCCGGCGCAGATGGCGAAGTATCATCAGTTCTCTGGTTGCATCAACTGTGGTCTGTGCTACGCCGCGTGCCCGCAGTTCGGCCTGAACCCTGAGTTCATTGGACCGGCTGCGATTACGCTGGCGCATCGTTACAACGAAGATAGCCGCGACCACGGTAAGAAGGAGCGTATGGCTCAATTGAACAGCCCGAACGGCGTCTGGACCTGTACTTTCGTGGGCTACTGCTCCGAAGTCTGCCCGAAACACGTCGATCCGGCTGCGGCCATTCAGCAGGGTAAAGTTGAAAGTTCAAAAGACTTTCTTATCGCTACCCTGAAACCACGCTAAGGAGTGCACGATGACGACTAAACGTAAAGCCTATGTGCGGCCAATGACGTCCACCTGGTGGAAAAAGCTGCCATTTTATCGTTTTTACATGCTGCGTGAAGGCACGGCAGTCCCGGCAGTCTGGTTCAGCATTGAACTGATTATCGGCCTGTTTGCACTCAAGCATGGTGCAGAGTCCTGGATGGGCTTTGTCGCCTTTTTACAAAACCCGGTGGTGGTAATCCTTAACATTATCGCCCTGGCAGCAGCGCTGCTGCATACCAAAACCTGGTTTGAGCTGGCACCAAAAGCAGCCAACATCATCGTAAAAGACGAAAAAATGGGGCCAGAGCCGATCATCAAAGGTCTCTGGGCAGTCACTGTGGTTGCTACAGTAGTCATACTGTTTGTTGCCCTGTTCTGGTAAGGAGTCCGGAATGATTAATCCAAATCCAAAACGCTCTGACGAACCCGTATTCTGGGGCCTGTTTGGTGCAGGCGGTATGTGGAGCGCAATCATTGCGCCGGTAATGATCCTGCTGGTAGGCATTATGCTGCCGCTGGGCTTTGTTCCTGATGCTTTCAGCTATGAACGCGTACTGGCATTCGCTCAGAGCTTCATCGGACGTGCGTTTCTGTTCCTGATGATCGTTCTGCCGCTGTGGTGTGGTTTACACCGTATGCACCACGCGATGCATGACCTGAAAATCCACGTGCCGGCTGGCAAATGGGTATTCTACGGACTGGCAGCTATCCTGACCGTTGTAACGGCGATTGGTATTCTGACCATCTAAGTACATGCGTTAATTATCAGGCCCGCCATTGGCGGGCCTTTTTTATTTGTGCAGCACCCCGGTCAACCAACGGGAAAATTCACGCATCGCAGGCGTCTCCGGGCGAGATTGCAAACGCGTTATCCAGTAGCTTCCCAAATCAATCTGCGTTAAAAACGGCTGAACGATACGTTCACTGCTGAGTAAATGCGTGAACATTCTGACTGGCGCAATTGCCACACCCATTCCCGCCTGTGCAGCTTCCAACATGGTGACTGACGAATCAAACACCATCACATTGTGCGTCGGTGACGGAGGCGCCTCTCCGGCCGCCTGCATCCAAAGCGCCCATTCATCCCGCCGATACGATCGTAATAACGGAAATTTCAGGATATCCGCAGGCGTTTGAATCTGCGAAGCCAATGTTGGCGAACACAGTGGAGACATCAGCGCGCTACATAAATATTGCGCATCGGTATCGTGCCAGGCTCCCCCACCGTAGCGAATGGTATAATCCAGCCCTTCGGCGGCGGGATCCACGCGATTGTTATGGGTAGAAATATGCAAATCAATATGTGGGTAACTGCGCTTAAAATCGCTCAACAGCGGGAAAAGACAGCCGATAGCAAAGGTTCCCACTACGCCAATTTTAAGTTTTTCCTGGGTCTGTTTAGTGGCAAAACGATCCAACATCCCCGCCATACGATCGAAGGAGTCATTAAGTACAGGTAACAGACTTTCCCCTTCAGTCGTCAACATTAATCCACGAGAACCGCGCACAAAAAGCTGACAATTCAGCTGCTGCTCCAGCGAGTTGACATGCTGGCTGATGGCAGAATGCGTCACGTTGAGCTCAATCGCAGCGCGGGTAAAGCTGAGATGTCTGGCCGCGGCTTCAAAAGCCCGCAGCGAGTTAAGAGGGATATAGCTACGCGTCATCATTAAGCCTGTTAGAAAAACTTATATCTGCTGCTAAATTTAACCGTTTGTCAACACGGTGCAAATCAAACACACTGATTGCGTCTGACGGGCCCGGACACCCTTTTGCTTTTAATTACGGAACTGATTTCATGATGAAAAAATCGATATGCTGCGCGCTGCTGCTGACAGCCTCTTTCTCCACGTTTGCTGCCGCAAAAACAGAACAACAAATTGCCGATATCGTTAACCGCACCATCACACCACTGATGCAGGAGCAGGCTATTCCGGGTATGGCCGTGGCGATTATCTACGAGGGGAAACCTTATTACTTTACCTGGGGTAAAGCCGATATCGCCAATAACCACCCAGTCACGCAGCAAACGCTGTTTGAGCTAGGGTCGGTCAGTAAGACGTTTAACGGCGTGTTGGGCGGCGACGCTATCGCCCGCGGCGAAATTAAGCTCAGCGATCCGGTCACGAAATACTGGCCAGAACTGACAGGCAAACAGTGGCGGGGTATCAGCCTGCTGCACTTAGCCACCTATACAGCGGGTGGCCTGCCGCTGCAGATCCCCGATGACGTTACGGATAAAGCCGCATTACTGCGCTTTTATCAAAACTGGCAACCACAATGGACTCCGGGCGCTAAGCGTCTTTACGCTAACTCCAGCATTGGTCTGTTTGGTGCGCTGGCGGTGAAACCTTCAGGTATGAGCTACGAAGAGGCAATGACCAGACGCGTCCTGCAACCATTAAAACTGGCGCATACCTGGATTACGGTTCCGCAAAGCGAACAAAAAAATTATGCCTGGGGCTATCGCGAAGGGAAGCCTGTACACGTTTCTCCGGGACAACTTGACGCCGAAGCCTATGGCGTGAAATCCAGCGTTATCGATATGGCCCGCTGGGTTCAGGCCAACATGGACGCCAGCCACGTTCAGGAGAAAACGCTCCAGCAGGGCATTGAGCTTGCGCAGTCTCGTTACTGGCGTATTGGTGATATGTACCAGGGATTAGGCTGGGAGATGCTGAACTGGCCGCTGAAAGCTGATTCGATCATCAACGGCAGCGACAGCAAAGTGGCATTGGCAGCGCTTCCCGCCGTTGAGGTAAACCCGCCAGCACCTGCCGTGAAAGCCTCATGGGTGCATAAAACGGGATCCACAGGTGGATTTGGCAGCTACGTTGCCTTCGTTCCAGAAAAAAACCTTGGCATAGTGATGCTGGCAAACAAAAGCTATCCTAACCCGGCTCGCGTAGAGGCGGCCTGGCGCATTCTTGAAAAACTGCAATAACTGACAGAGGGGTCCGGTAAATCGGACCTCCTTTCTTGCTCTTTTTTTCCTGCTGTCATCTACACTTAACAAAAAACAGTAAGGAAAACACTATGCGCATTCTGCCCGTCGTTGCTGCAGTTACGACTGCATTCCTGGTTGTCGCTTGCAGCTCCCCAACACCGCCGAAAGGCGTTACCGTGGTGAATAACTTTGATGCCAAACGCTATCTGGGAACATGGTATGAAATTGCGCGCTTCGACCATCGTTTCGAGCGCGGGTTGGATAAAGTGACCGCAACGTACAGCTTGCGCGACGACGGCGGCATCAACGTTATTAACAAGGGCTATAACCCTGACAGGGAGATGTGGCAGAAAACGGAAGGGAAAGCCTATTTCACCGGCGACCCAAGCACGGCCGCGCTTAAAGTATCATTCTTCGGCCCCTTCTATGGTGGGTATAACGTAATTGCACTCGACCGGGAATATCGTCACGCGCTGGTTTGCGGTCCGGATCGCGACTACCTGTGGATCCTTTCACGGACTCCAACTATTTCAGATGAAATGAAACAGCAAATGTTAGCCATCGCGACCCGGGAAGGGTTTGAGGTGAATAAGCTGATTTGGGTGAAACAGCCTGGCGCTTAGTGAGTGCTCAGCTTCAGACCAATAATGCCAGCAACGATCAGCCCAAGGCTCAGCAAACGTGCCGGACTGGCAGATTCACCCAGCAGCAAAATCCCTGTAATGGCCGCCCCTACGGCGCCAATGCCGGTCCAGACCGCATAAGCGGTTCCTACAGGTAATGTGCGCATTGCCCAGGAGAGCATGGCAATACTAACGATCATCGCCGCAATAGTGATAATGCTTGGCGTAAGACGCGTAAAACCGTGGGTATATTTCAGGCCAATCGCCCAGACGACTTCGAGCAAACCTGCAATTAATAAAACGATCCAGGACATATCAGGCTCCAGAACAATGGGGCCGTCCCCGGTGAAAGAAGCGTTTGCAGGTCGTCCTACAAAGCTGATGTGTGAAATGGCATTTTTGCCCGGAAGAAAATGAATTTCAACCTTTTTATTCACTGCCAGCTAAAAGCAAGAATTAAGCATAATTAGCGGCGTAGTTCCCGCATTTGGCACTCATCGGAGTTCTTTATGATGAAGGGCTTTCTGAAACCGGAAAGTCGATTGCCCCTCTTCTGAATGCGAAACGTTTATGCTTAAAATTTTAGTGATTGACCGGTGCCACTTTACCCGCACAGGGATAGAGGCCTTGCTTAATCATTCTGGCAGGTTCAGCTCTTCATTTCTGGTCTCAGGAATCAATAATCTCCTGTTAGCAAAAGAGCATATTTTGCAATGGAAACCGCATCTGGTGATCGCGGATTTATACAGTTTTATTAGCGAGACGCACTCCAGTCCGCCAATTAACCCTTTTTTTATGAGTTGTGGCGTCATCCCATTGATTTTACTGCAATCAGCAGATAGACAGCATGCCCCCATCGCCCCCTCTCAATCCGTCGCCCATTCGGTCTTGACCAAGCACACCACGCTGAACACACTCTCCCACACAATTCAGGAAGCACTTCAGGTTCGCCCCGCATTAGAAATACCCAAAAACGCCACGCCTTTGCTTACGCCGCAGGAGGAGAAAGTATTATCAATGTGGATGGATGGTGTGAGTAACAATGCCATTGCCGCCGCACTCAGCATACATGGCAAAACGGTCTACACCTATAAGCGGAATATCCGTATGAAACTGCACCTGGGGAACCGCTTCTCGCCGTTTCTGTCACTCCCAGGGAAGGGAGATTAACGGTACGACACGACGTCGTACCGTTCTTCATTATTGCTGAGCTTTTGTCGCTGCACCAGAAATGGCGCTACCGCCTTCAGAAATATCCTGTCCTACGCCTCGTGTGGTATTACACGCGGTTAAAACGGAAGAAAGTACCAACACAGAAAAGATCGCAGCAATTGTCTTCTTAACCATAACGTCTTCCTTTTCTAGCCAATATTGTTTGTGTATAGCTACTTAATAATAGACAAGATCTGGGAGTGTGATGGATAAACAACCATTTTTAAGACTATATGAAATGATTAGCTGGCAGCGTGAGAGATTGAATTGCCAAGATGTTTGATGTCTTCACCGAAGCCGCGCGCGGTATTGCATCCCGTCAGGAGGGTGCTGGTGAAAAGGAGTAGCATTACAAGACCGAGAAGACGTTTCATCATTCCTGCCCTGGAAAAAGTATGGCGCAGCAACCTGCGCCATAAGATCAAATGGAAGACTTATTTTACGCGAGAAACGTATTCGCCGGAGCGGGTATCCACTTTGATCACTTCGCCGATCTGTACGAACAGCGGAACTTTAACGACTGCGCCGGTAGACAGGGTAGCCGGTTTGCCGCCAGTACCAGCGGTATCGCCTTTCAGACCTGGGTCGGTTTCAACAACTTCCAGCTCAACGAAGTTCGGCGGAGTTACAGAGATCGGCTGACCGTTCCACAGGGTCACGATGCATTCAGCCTGGTCCAGCAGCCATTTAGCGTTATCGCCTACCGCTTTCTCGTCAGCAGCCAGCTGTTCGAAAGTGGTGTTATTCATAAAGTGCCAGAACTCACCGTCGCTATACAGGAAAGTCAGGTTCATGTCGGCTACGTCTGCGCCTTCAGCGGAGTCAGTAGACTTGAAGGTTTTCTCTACGCGAGTACCGGTCAGCAGGCGACGCAGCTTAACGCGCGCAAACGCCTGGCCTTTACCTGGTTTAACGAATTCGCTGGCTTCAACCGCATAAGGTTCGCCGTCCAACATGATTTTAAGACCAGCACGAAAATCGTTGCTATAGTACGTTGCCATAAGGCCCTCTGAAAATTGTTAACTGGTAGCTAAGCCACAAAATGGCGCATATTGTAACCCTAAATACCCCATCCAGAGAAGATTGGTTATCGCAACTTGCCGATGTTGTGACCGATCCCGATGAACTTCTGCATCTTTTGAATATAGACGCAGATGAAAAACTGTTGGCCGGACGCGATGCGAGACGGCTTTTCGCCCTGCGCGTGCCGCGCGCGTTTATTGCCCGCATGGAGAAAGGTAACCCGGACGATCCGCTTTTGCGTCAGGTACTTACCTCCCAAGAAGAGTTTGTTGCCGCGCCAGGCTACTCAACCGACCCGCTGGAAGAACAGCACAGTGTGGTTCCCGGTCTGCTGCATAAATATCGCAATCGGGCACTGTTGCTGGTCAAAGGCGGTTGTGCGGTGAATTGTCGCTATTGCTTCCGTCGACACTTCCCATATGCCGAAAACCAAGGCAATAAACGCAACTGGCAGGTCGCTCTCGACTACATTACCGCGCATCCTGAGCTGGATGAAATCATCTTCTCTGGTGGCGATCCGTTAATGGCCAAAGACCACGAACTGGATTGGTTGCTCACGCAACTGGAAGCCATTCCGCACATTAAACGCCTGCGTATTCACAGCCGTTTGCCGATAGTGATCCCTGCGCGCATTACCGAAGGACTGGTCGAACGTTTTGCGCGCTCCACGCTGCAGATTCTGCTGGTCAATCACATTAACCATGCCAATGAAGTTGATGAGACGTTTCGCCAGGCGATGAGTAGTCTGCGCGCCGCGGGCGTTACGCTACTCAACCAAAGCGTATTGCTGCGTGGCGTGAACGATAACGCACAAACCCTGGCTAACCTTAGCAACGCACTATTTGATGCCGGTGTGATGCCCTATTACCTGCACGTGCTGGATAAAGTACAGGGTGCCGCCCACTTTATGGTCAGCGATGATGAAGCGCGTCACATTATGCGTGAACTGCTGACACTGGTTTCCGGTTACATGGTCCCCAAACTGGCGCGTGAAATTGGCGGAGAGCCAAGTAAAACGCCGTTGGACCTGCAGTTACGCCAACAATAACCATTATTGAGTGTCCGATTCCGGACACTCGCTATCGATCACGATTATTTAATATCCCTGCAGGTGGAGCCGCACTTTTAATATGTGCTATTTTAATTAGCGCTGTAAAATCATTCATTCGTAAATTTTATCAATAGTTTCAAATGCAGAGCATTTATAAATATATGGTTAGGGAGAACCTTTTATGGCTATAAGTATTAAGGGCGTTAATACCGGCGTTATTCGTCAAAAGAATGAATTTGTTGCTTTGGCATTAAAGATAAAAGAGCCAAGAAATAAGGAGTCGTTGTTTTTTCTTTCTCCGCTTGGGCTAAGAGACTTGCTTATTGCTCTGGAAAGCAGGCTATCCACCAAACATCAACTAAGCGAAGACAAGCGTGTGCAGTATGAGAAAGAATGCGAGAAAGCCAGCAAAAAGATGCACGAAAACATTCCGTTAATTCAGGAAGATGAGCTAAAAAATGCGGATATTAACCGTCGCATAGATTCACTGACGTTAGTGGATGATAAAGGGGAAAACTTAGCATTTTCTCTGACGCTACATGACGGGAAAAAAGATGAATTACTGGTTAATGAATTACAGATTCAGGTGTTGGCGCATGCAATTATTCATGCAATAAATAATGCTGGCATGCGGGATTTAGCGCTACGAATTACATCGCTGCTGGATTTCCTACCGCTGTACGATGTAGATTGCCAGCAAAACGACAATCTGGAATACGACTCTTATACACAACCCGAATGGAAACATAACCTGTTTAATCATTATCTGGCGATTATTTACCGCTATACGGACGATAAAGGAAAAGCCCATTTCTGTGGTTCGGTAGTAAAAACTCGCGCCGCTTCCGGCAGCAAAGAGGCCGAAGCCATTACTCGCCGCCTGCTCGATTTCAGCCCACGGCTGAAAAAACTTGCCGGTGTACCGTGCCAGGTATTTATCAGAACGTTGACGGGTGATAAGACGCAAAAGCTCAATCAGGATCAGTGCCTGCGCGCACTGCATCATTTACGCGTTCAGTCTGCACATAAGACTCAGAATGCCTGATGGCGCTGCGCTTATCAGGCCTACGATTGCATGAGTCTGTCCAGGCCACTTTATTACACAAAATAATTCAATCTGCATCGCGGCGGCAAACGAAGAAAATCCCCAGGAGCATAGATAACTATGTGACTGGGGTTTCACAGCGCAGCCAACAAAGAGGCTGGTTGAAGGATGAAGTGTAATCAGTTAGGGCACTTATAAACCTGTCCAATCATCTCACTGGCGGTAGGAACAAAGCTGGACAGCATTCCCTGCGATGGGCTGCTGACGCCATAAATCACGTTACCGCCCATTGCCGCAGCCTGGTTACGCAGATCGTTTGCTGCGCCACGCATTGAGCCGCCCTCTTCGCCGTGCTGGCCAGAAAGCCAGTTGCTTTGCTTACCGGTTGCCGTGCCTATCAGTTGGCACTCTGCGCCAGGCTTGTCTTCGACAAAGCGTACGCTTTGCCCGGCTGAACTCAGTTCGTTGCTGGAGCTACAACCCGCCATCAGTAGCGCGGCACCAACGATCCCTGCTAAATATTTCACGTGCATGTCATTCCCCATGATCAATTAGTTGGACGTTATGTCCGTAGCTGAATCATATACTAAAAAGATGACCAAAAGAAAAACCCCCGGACATTTCTGCCCAGGGGTTTCTCAATTCTGAGAGGTTCAGAACAACATGATTACATCATGCCGCCCATTCCACCCATGCCGCCCATACCACCAGCAGCACCTAAGTCAGGTGCATCGCCTTTCGGCAGGTCGGTAACCATGCACTCGGTGGTGATCATCAGACCCGCAACAGAAGCCGCGTACTGCAGAGCAGAACGAGTTACTTTGGTTGGATCCAGGATACCCATGTCGATCATGTTGCCGTATTCTTCAGTTGCAGCGTTGTAACCGTAGTTACCGTCACCGGCTTTCACGGTGTTAGCCACTACAGACGGCTCTTCGCCGCAGTTCAGTACGATTTGACGCAGTGGGGATTCCATTGCGCGCAGCGCAACTTTGATACCTACGTTCTGGTCTTCGTTCTGACCTTTCAGGCCGGCAATTTTAGATGCTACGCGAATCAGCGCAACGCCACCACCAGCAACCACGCCTTCTTCTACCGCAGCACGGGTAGCGTGCAGGGCATCTTCAACGCGGGCTTTCTTCTCTTTCATTTCAACTTCAGTCGCAGCACCAACTTTGATAACCGCAACGCCGCCTGCCAGTTTCGCTACGCGCTCCTGCAGTTTTTCACGGTCATAGTCGGAAGTTGCTTCTTCGATCTGCTGACGAATCTGAGTCACGCGACCCTGGATTGCAGCTTCGTCGCCCACGCCATCGATGATGGTGGTGGTATCTTTGTTGATAACAACGCGTTTCGCCTGGCCCAGATCTTCCAGAGTTGCTTTTTCCAGCTCCATACCGATCTCTTCAGAGATAACGGTACCCCCGGTCAGGGTAGCGATATCCTGCAGCATTGCTTTACGACGATCGCCGAAGCCAGGTGCTTTAACCGCAGCGACTTTCACGATACCGCGCATGGTGTTAACAACCAGAGTTGCCAGCGCTTCGCCTTCAACATCTTCAGCGATGATCAGCAGCGGTTTGCCTGCTTTCGCTACAGCTTCCAGAACCGGCAGCATTTCGCGGATGTTGGAGATTTTCTTGTCAGCCAGCAGGATGAACGGGCTTTCCAGTTCTACTGCGCCAGTTTCCGGCTTGTTGATGAAGTAAGGAGACAGATAGCCACGGTCGAACTGCATACCTTCAACCACGTCCAGTTCGTCCTGCAGACCGGTACCGTCTTCAACGGTGATCACGCCTTCTTTACCGACTTTGTCCATCGCTTCAGCGATCAGTTTACCTACGGTTTCGTCGGAGTTAGCGGAGATGGTACCAACCTGAGCAATAGCTTTAGAGTCGGAGCACGGTACGGACAGTGCTTTCAGTTCTTCAACAGCAGCAGCGACAGCTTTGTCGATACCACGTTTCAGATCCATCGGGTTCATGCCCGCAGCAACGGCTTTCAGACCTTCAGTGATGATGGACTGAGCCAGTACGGTTGCGGTGGTGGTACCGTCACCTGCAGCGTCGTTCGCTTTAGAGGCAACTTCTTTCACCATCTGCGCACCCATGTTTTCGAACTTGTCTTCCAGTTCGATTTCACGTGCTACGGAAACACCATCTTTAGTGATGGTCGGTGCACCGAAAGATTTATCCAGAACTACGTTACGGCCTTTTGGACCGAGGGTAACTTTCACTGCATCTGCCAGTACGTTTACGCCGCGCAGCATTTTCACACGAGCGTCGTTACCGAATTTTACGTCTTTAGCTGCCATTTTCTCTTTCCCTTAAATTCGTATGTTCAGTGTCGTTCGCGGATTAGGCTTCAACAATTGCCAGGATGTCGCTTTCAGACATGATCAACACTTCTTCATTGTCGATCTTCTCAGATTTAACACCGTAGCCATCGTTGAAAATAACGATATCGCCGACTTTCACGTCCAGCGGCTGTACGGTACCGTTGTCCAGGATGCGACCCTTACCGACAGCGATGATTTCGCCACGAGTTGATTTACCTGCTGCAGAACCAGTCAGTACGATGCCGCCAGCAGATTTGGATTCAACTTCTTTACGTTTGACGATCACACGATCATGTAACGGACGAATACTCATTGATAGCTCTCCTTTGAGAAAGTCTTTATCAGTTATGGGTGACGCCGGCCCGTAAACGGTTTCCCGGCTAGTGACCAGAGAGATGGGGATGGGGTTTTGTGCCTTCAAGGGGGCAAGCGAAAAAAAAATTTTATCAGCAGAAAATCCCGTCAAAATGCCGACCTGCCTCACATTCCATAACGATTTCAGTCGCGTCGTCATAAGCAAATCCGATTGTGATACCATCAAAAATCTGCGTTGTAGCCCGGTCAATGGGCATAATCGGATAACCACTTATGAGCGGACTGAAACAAGAGCTGGGACTGGCTCAGGGCGTTGGCCTGTTGTCGACATCATTGTTAGGTACAGGCGTTTTCGCCGTCCCCGCGCTGGCCGCACTGGTTGCGGGCAATAACAGCCTGTGGGCCTGGCCGGTGCTGATTGTTTTGGTCTTTCCGGTGGCAATTGTCTTCGCCGTATTGGGTCGTCATTTCCCCAGCGCAGGCGGTGTGGCGCATTTTGTCGGCATGGCCTTTGGTTCACGACTGGAGCGCGTCACCGGATGGCTATTTTTGTCGGTCATTCCTGTCGGCTTGCCTGCGGCGTTGCACATCGCCGCCGGATTTGGTCAGGCGATGTTTGGCTGGCATGACGAGCAACTTCTGCTGGCTGAGCTGGGTACGCTGGCATTGGTTTGGTACATCGGCTCCCGCGGCGCAAGCTCAAGCGCTAATCTGCAAACGGTCATTGCCGGACTGATTGTTGCCCTCATTGTTGCTATCTGGTGGGCGGGCGATCTGAAACCAGTCGAAATCCCCTTCCCTGCAATTAGCGATATTGAACTCCCCGGTCTGTTCGCCGCGCTGTCGGTGATGTTCTGGTGTTTTGTTGGCCTCGAAGCGTTTGCTCACCTGGCATCTGAATTCAAAAATCCGGAACGAGACTTCCCACGCGCGCTGATGATTGGCCTGCTGCTGGCTGGATCTGTTTATTGGGCATGCACCGTCGTCGTTCTCCATTTTGGTGCCTACGGCGAGCAAATGGCCGCCGCAGCATCGCTGCCAGAAATCGTCGTGCAACTGTTTGGTGTACAGGCACTGTGGGTCGCCTGCATCATTGGTTATTTGGCCTGTTTTGCCAGCCTCAACATTTATATTCAAAGTTTCGCTCGACTGGTCTGGTCGCAAGCGCAGTATAAGCCTGAGAGTTATCTGGCTCGTCTGTCCCCCCGCCACCTTCCGCGCAATGCGCTAAACGCCGTATTGGGCTGCTGCGTAGTCAGTACTCTGTGCATCTATATGCTGCAAATCAATCTCGATGCGTTAATCGTCTACGCCAACGGCATCTTTATTATGATTTATTTGCTGTGCATGTTGGCGGGTTGTCGATTACTGAAAGGGCATTACCGCGCACTGGCGGTCATTGGTGGTCTGCTGTGCCTACTACTACTGGCAATGGTCGGCTGGAAGAGTTTGTACGCGTTGATTATGCTGGCAGGGCTGTGGCTGTTTTTACCCCGCAGGCCGGATAAGGCAACGTTGACGCCATCATCCGGCCTATAAACACTTTTGCCGGATGGCGCCAACGCTTATCCGGCCTACATACTGAGCCTTAATCCCGACGATCGTCTTTATGTTCGATGCTGTCGCGCTTGTCATCCTTGCGCTGAAATTCACCATCAAAAGTCTCACCGCCACCGGTTCCGGCGCTAAAACCACCGCCAGGCATACGCGAAAAACGTAAATGTGGCAGCAGTTTCATCGTCAGATGTTTTTGCACCGGGGGTAATAAAAGAAGAAGACCGAGGAAATCGGTGAAAAAACCAGGCAGTACCAACAGCAGACCGGCGATAATCAGCGATACGCTTTTGATCATTTCTGCAGCCGGACTTTCACCAGCCGCCATTTTTTGTTGCATCAGTAAAAAGTTCTTAAATCCCTGATTACGAACCAGAGACATACCGATAACCGACGTAAAAATAACCAAAATCAGCGTCATCAGGACGCCCATCACATGGGCAACCTGAATAAAAATAGATATCTCTATGTAAACATAGAGAAAAATGGCAAGTAATGGTATCCAGCGCAAAGGGATCTCCTGTTAATAACAGCCGTTTTGTTCAACTTCTGTTCGAAAAATTATGTTAATCGCATCGATTTGATATTGTGGTGGTTAGCAAAATTTCAAGTGGCTTGTACACTAATATTTAGGGTTAATCACAAAGGGGTGATCCATTTCACAGAATAATAAATAAGGGGTAAATTCCACGCTTTAAGTGATCCAGATTACGGTAGAAATCCTTAACCAGCATATGATCTCGGGTATCAGACCGATGCAGGGGATAATCGTCGGTCGAGAAACAATCGAAATCACATATATCCTGTGTGTTTAGTCAAATCATTGGCAGCTTGAAAAAGAAGGTTCACATGTTAAACAACATTCGTATCGAAGAAGACTTGTTGGGTACCAGGGAAGTTCCAGCGGACGCCTACTACGGTGTCCACACTCTGAGAGCGATTGAAAACTTCTACATTAGCAACAGCAAAATCAGCGATATTCCTGAATTTGTTCGCGGTATGGTAATGGTTAAAAAGGCAGCGGCAATGGCCAACAAAGAGCTGCAAACCATTCCTAAGAGTGTGGCAAATGCCATCATCGCGGCGTGTGATGAAGTCCTGAATAACGGAAAATGCATGGATCAGTTCCCGGTAGACGTTTACCAGGGTGGTGCGGGTACCTCCGTCAACATGAACACCAACGAAGTTCTGGCCAATATCGGTCTGGAACTGATGGGTCACCAGAAAGGTGAATATCAGTACCTGAACCCGAACGACCACGTTAACAAATGTCAGTCTACCAACGATGCATACCCAACTGGCTTCCGTATCGCTGTATACGCATCCATCATCAAACTGATTGATGCACTGAACCAGCTGCGTGAAGGCTTTGAGAAAAAAGCCGATGAATTCCAGGACATCCTGAAAATGGGTCGTACCCAGCTGCAGGATGCTGTACCGATGACTCTCGGTCAGGAATTCCGTGCTTTCAGCGTACTGCTGAAAGAAGAAGTGAAAAACATTGGGCGTACCGCTGAGCTGCTGCTGGAAGTTAACCTCGGCGCAACAGCAATCGGTACTGGTCTGAACACGCCGAAAGAGTACTCTCCGCTGGCAGTACAGAAACTGGCTGAAGTCACTGGCTTCGCCTGTGTTCCGGCAGAAGACCTGATTGAAGCAACTTCTGACTGTGGCGCATACGTTATGGTGCACGGCGCACTGAAACGTCTGGCTGTGAAGATGTCCAAAATCTGTAACGACCTGCGTTTGCTCTCCTCTGGTCCGCGTGCGGGTCTGAACGAGATCAACTTGCCGGAACTGCAGGCTGGGTCTTCTATCATGCCAGCTAAAGTGAACCCGGTTGTTCCGGAAGTCGTAAACCAGGTGTGCTTCAAAGTCATCGGTAACGACATCACTGTCACCATGGCATCTGAAGCTGGTCAGCTGCAGCTGAACGTAATGGAGCCGGTCATTGGTCAGGCAATGTTTGAATCCATTCACATTCTGAGCAACGCTTGCTACAACCTGCTGGAAAAATGCGTTAGTGGTATCACTGCTAACAAAGAAGTCTGTGAAGCGTTTGTATTCAACTCCATCGGCATCGTTACTTACCTCAACCCGTTCATCGGTCACCACAACGGCGACATCGTCGGTAAAATTTGTGCCGAAACTGGTAAGAGCGTACGTGAAGTTGTCCTGGAACGCGGTCTGTTGACCGAGTCTGAACTGGACGATATCTTCTCTGCACAGAACCTGATGCACCCTGCTTATAAAGCAAAACGTTATACTGATGAAAGCGAACAGTAATCGTGTAGGGTAGTACCGGAGAAGGCACGTCATGATGACGTGCCTTTTTTCTTACTCGAAGTTACTTAAAAACAACAATTTAATATCAACTTGTTAAACAACAAGGAAGGCTAATATGATAGTTTTAGAACTTATCATCGTTTTGCTGGCAATCTTTTTAGGTGCCAGACTTGGGGGTATCGGTATTGGATTTGCAGGTGGGCTGGGTGTTCTGGTTCTTGCCGCTATCGGCGTAAAACCAGGTAATATTCCGTTCGATGTTATTTCCATTATCATGGCGGTTATCGCTGCTATCTCTGCCATGCAGATTGCCGGTGGTCTGGACTACCTGGTTCACCAAACTG
The DNA here is from genome assembly GCF_004322975.1 of Citrobacter sp. ABFQG. Taxonomy (NCBI): domain Bacteria; kingdom Pseudomonadati; phylum Pseudomonadota; class Gammaproteobacteria; order Enterobacterales; family Enterobacteriaceae; genus Citrobacter; species Citrobacter sp. ABFQG. The sequence goes on along the minus strand of NZ_CP036435.1, from coordinate 1,167,899 downwards.
AAAAACTGCTGCGTAAGAACCCGAAATACATCACGATCCTTGCACCTATCGTGACCTATTTCCTGACTATCTTTGCCGGTACTGGCAACATCTCTCTGGCAACACTGCCAGTTATCGCTGAAGTTGCGAAGGAACAAGGTATCAAGCCTTGCCGTCCGCTCTCTACCGCAGTGGTTTCTGCACAGATTGCGATTACGGCTTCTCCAATCTCCGCAGCCGTGGTTTATATGTCTTCCGTCATGGAAGGTCATGGCATCAGCTACATTCACCTGCTGTCCGTGGTCATTCCGTCCACCCTGCTGGCCGTTCTGGTGATGTCCTTCCTGATCACCGCACTGTTCAACTCCAAACTGTCTGACGACCCGATTTATCGTAAGCGTCTGGAAGAAGGCCTGGTTGAACTGCGCGGTGAAAGACAAGTTGAAATCAAAGCTGGCGCGAAAACCTCCGTTTGGCTGTTCCTGCTGGGCGTGGTTTGCGTAGTTGTATACGCCATCATCAACAGCCCAAGCCTTGGCCTGGTCGCTAAACCGCTGATGAACACCACCAACGCAATCCTGATCATCATGCTGAGCGTCGCGACGCTGACCACGATCGTCTGCCGCGTTGAAACTGACTCCATCCTGAACTCCAGCACCTTCAAAGCCGGTATGAGCGCCTGTATTTGTATCCTTGGTGTTGCATGGCTGGGTGATACCTTCGTATCTCACAACATTGACTGGATCAAAGATACTGCAGGTAGCGTAATTCAGGGTCATCCGTGGCTGCTGGCGGTCATCTTCTTCTTTGCTTCCGCGCTGCTGTACTCTCAGGCTGCAACCGCTAAAGCACTGATGCCGATGGCTCTGGCTCTGAACGTTTCCCCACTGACGGCTGTTGCATCTTTCGCCGCTGTTTCTGGTCTGTTCATTCTGCCAACCTACCCAACTCTGGTTGCGGCGGTTCAGATGGATGACACCGGTACAACTCGCATCGGTAAATTCGTCTTTAACCATCCGTTCTTCATCCCAGGTACTCTGGGTGTGGTTCTGGCTGTCTGCTTCGGCTTCTTGCTGGGCAGCTTCATGCTGTAAGACTTTACTGCAGGGTGCCTTCGCGCCCTGCAGTTCCTCCTCCCCACCCCGCTTTAGCTAACATCCTTCCCTCGTCCGTTGTATAGTGACCATTCTTTTGCTGGTTACTCTGTTCTTTCGAGGTGTTTATGCTTGATGTAAAGAGTCAGGATATTTCCATCCCCGATACCGTTGTGGTGCTCTGTACCGCCCCGGATGAAGCAACCGCCCAGGATCTCGCCGCCAAAGTGCTGGCGGAAAAGCTGGCTGCCTGCGTGACCCTGCTACCCGGTGCGACCTCCCTCTACTATTGGGAAGGCAAACTGGAACAGGAATATGAAGTGCAGATGATTTTAAAAACCACCGTCACACACCAGCAAGCCCTTCTCGATTGCCTGAAGTCACATCATCCGTATCAAACGCCTGAACTTCTGGTTTTACCCGTCACTCACGGAGACTTTGATTACCGCTCATGGCTCAACGCATCCTTACGCTGATCCTGCTGCTGTGCAGCACATCTACCTTTGCTGGATTATTTGACGCGCCTGGCCGCTCGCAGTTTGTACCTGCCGATCGGGCGTTTGTTTTTGATTTTCAGCAAAACCAACACGATCTGAACCTCACATGGCAGGTTAAAGATGGCTATTATCTGTATCGCAAACAGATAAGCATTACGCCATCTCAGGCCGATATTGCCGAGATAAAACTGCCGCCAGGCGTCTGGCATGAAGATGAGTTTTACGGCAAAAGTGAAATTTACCGTAAACAGCTGACTATCCCGATCACGGTCAATCAGGCTAAGTCTGGCGCAACATTAACGATCACATACCAGGGCTGCGCCGACGCCGGATTTTGCTATCCACCAGAAACAAAAACGGTGCCATTAAGTGAAGTGTCTGCCGATATCCAGGCGACACCTGCGCCGGTGCCAGCCACTGTCGATCCGCAAGAGAAACCGCAGCCCGCGGCTCAACTCCCCTTTACCGCTCTGTGGGCATTGCTGATCGGAATAGGCATCGCGTTTACGCCCTGCGTATTACCGATGTATCCATTGATTTCCGGAATCGTACTGGGCGGCAAGCAACGCTTATCAACCGGACGGGCACTGCTGCTGACGTTTATCTACGTTCAAGGGATGGCGCTCACCTATACCGCGCTGGGTTTGGTTGTTGCAGCCGCCGGTTTACAGTTCCAGGCTGCGCTTCAGCATCCCTACGTCCTGATTGGCCTTGCCGTCATCTTTACGTTGCTGGCGTTGTCGATGTTTGGTTTGTTCACGCTGCAACTGCCTTCATCGCTGCAAACGCGCCTCACGCTAATGAGTAACCGCCAGCAAGGTGGAGCTCCCGGCAGCGTCTTTGCGATGGGGGCGATTGCTGGCCTCATCTGTTCTCCTTGCACAACGGCCCCGCTAAGCGCGATTTTGCTGTATATCGCTCAGAGCGGGAACATGTGGCTGGGAGGCGGCACGCTGTATCTGTACGCGCTGGGGATGGGATTACCTCTGATGCTGATTACCGTATTTGGCAATCGCCTGTTGCCTAAAAGCGGCCCATGGATGGAACATGTCAAAACCGCTTTTGGCTTTGTCATTCTGGCGCTTCCCGTCTTCTTACTCGAACGTATCGTTGGCGACGAGTGGAGCGTTCGCTTATGGTCACTGTTAGGCGTCGCGTTCTTTGGCTGGGCGTTCATTACCAGCCTGCAGGCAAAGCACACCTGGATGCGTATCGTGCAGATTGTCCTGTTAGCCGCAGCACTGGTATGCGTGCGTCCACTGCAAGACTGGGCGTTCGGCGCGCCGCATACTCAAACCCAGGCACACCTTAACTTCACGCCGGTGGCATCGGTAGATGCGTTAAATCAAGCGCTGGAGCAAGCTAAAGGCAGGCCAGTCATGCTGGATCTGTATGCCGACTGGTGTGTAGCCTGTAAGGAATTTGAAAAGTACACGTTCAGTAATCCGCAGGTTCAGCAAGCGCTAGGCAACACGGTGCTGTTGCAAGCGGATGTGACAGCAAACAATGCCCAGGATGTCGCTCTGCTGAAACATCTACAGGTTTTAGGTTTGCCGACTATCTTGTTCTTTGATGCCGAGGGAAAAGAGCATCCGGAGGCCCGGGTAACGGGTTTTATGGATGCCGCTACCTTCAGCGCACATTTGCGCGATCGCCAACCGTGAGCGACACTTGCAACAGGAAATACGGAGGAGAATACCGTGCAACGTGAAGATGTCCTGGGAGAAGCCCTGAAATTACTTGAGGTGCAAGGGATAGCCAATACCACGCTGGAAATGGTGGCCGAACGTATCGATTATCCTCTGGATGAACTGCAGCGCTTTTGGCCCGATAAAGAGGCCATTCTGTACGATGCGCTACGTTACCTCAGCCAGCGGGTGGATATCTGGCGGCGTCAGCTTTTGCTGGATGACACCCTGAGCGCTGAGCAGAAATTACTGGCGCGCTACACCGCACTGTCCGAATGCGTGAGCAATAATCGCTATCCCGGCTGTCTGTTCATCGCCGCCTGTACGTTTTACCCCGATCCCGGGCATCCGATCCATCAGTTAGCCGATCAGCAAAAAAAGGCAGCACATGACTTCACCCATGAACTGCTCACGACGCTGGAAGTTGACGACCCGGCAATGGTCGCCAAACAGATGGAACTGGTGCTGGAAGGCTGCCTGAGCCGCATGCTGGTTAATCGTAGTCATGCTGATGTCGAAACGGCACACCACCTGGCTGAAGATATCCTACGCTTTGCCCAGTGCCGAATGGGCGGTGCGCTGACCTAAGCGAGCATTATCTGTTTTAGCCGCATCTGTCGGGGAGATTTGTGCAAACTTCAGGCATAACCATGCAGATTGCCGCAATATTAAGCGGTTGAACAATGTTTCCAGAAATTTGATTGACTGACAGACGTGAATACGGTTTAATGCGCCCCGTTGCCCGGATAGCTCAGTCGGTAGAGCAGGGGATTGAAAATCCCCGTGTCCTTGGTTCGATTCCGAGTCCGGGCACCACTATTCAGAAGAACCCGCCTATGGCGGGTTTTTTGCTTTCAGGGTTCTGCTAGATTTCTGATCGTTCTGTCCACTGCGACTCCTACCCTACCTCATCACGCCAGTTAAACCTTCCAGTGAGACCACGATGGTACTGCAAAAAATATAGCGGTATCAGGCACACCTCTTTTTCTGGCGTGCTTAACCGTAGGCCAGATTTGAGTGATTTATCTGAACAGCCTTGGGCACTAAACCAGTGGGTGAAGGAACTGGGCATAGAGTAGCCAGGATTCTGCAGGTAGCGAATAACCCGATCGCGTTGCAAGGTACGCACATTCATCCCCAGGGGCTGGAACTGGTCGCCGCCTCGATATCTGAAGCAAACGCCAGGGAGTAAAGGCCAACCTTAATCTACAATTGCCATCATACCGAGCAAATAGTGAGTCAACGAGGAATCTGGATGGTGAAAACAAAAATCATACAGCCAGCGCAGGGGGCTCATGCCTATCCGTTGCTGATCAAGAGCCTACTGCTGTCGGGTGGGCGTTCTCATCCCGAGCGAGAAATCGTCTACGCCGATAAGCTCCGTTACGACTATCGTACCCTCAAACAGCGCATTCATCGCCTGGCAAACATGCTGACAGCGGCCGGTGTCATGCCTGGAGACACCGTCGCCCTGCTAGATTGGGACAGCCATCGCGCCCTCGAGTGCTTCTTCGCGGTACCCATGATTGGGGCCGTGCTGCACACGGTGAACGTCCGCTTCTCGGCGGACCAAATCGCTTACACCATGAATCATGCCGAGGACAACCTGGTACTGGTGCACGACGACTTCTTGCCGGTTGTCGAGTCACTGGCTGAGACGCTGACCACTGTCCGGGGATACATCCAGCTTAGCGACGAAGAATCGAAGGCGACCAGCCTGCCGGTACTCGGGGAATATGAGACCCTGCTCGCCGCAGCGGGAGAACTCTTTGACTTCCCCGACTTCGATGAAAACTCGATAGCTACCTTGTTCTATACCACTGGAACCACGGGCAATCCCAAGGGAGTCTACTTCAGCCATCGCCAGCTGGTCCTGCACACGCTCAATGAGCTGGGTCTCCTGGCTGCCCACGAGGGACAGTCGCTGCTACGATCGAACGATGTCTACATGCCGATCACCCCTATGTTCCACGTGCATGCCTGGGGCGCTCCTTATGTCGCAACAATGCTGGGTGTGAAGCAGGTATACCCCGGTCGTTACGAACCCAACAAACTGGTGCGGTTTTATCACGATGAGGGTGTGACCTTCTCGCATTGTGTGCCAACCATTTTGCAGATGATCCTTGAGTGCGAAGAAGCCACGCAGACTGATCTGTCAGGATGGAAGATGTTACTCGGTGGCAGTTCACTGTCCCTTGGACTGGCGACACAGGCCCACCATAGGGGCATACGCATTCACGCCGGCTATGGCATGTCTGAGACCTGTCCCCTGCTCTGTATGACCCACTTAAGCGATGCCGAGCTGGCCCTTCCCATGGATGAACAGTTACCCCTGCGGATTCGGACCGGCCTGCCTGTCCCGTTGGTGGATCTACGTATCGTCGATGGCGAAGGTCGGGAGGTGGTGCACGACGGAGAAGCCCTGGGCGAAATAGTGGTACGAGCCCCTTGGTTGACTCAGGGCTACCTGAAGGAACCCGAGAAAGGAGCTGAGCTATGGAATGGCAGTTGGCTGCACACCGGCGACATAGCCTCTATCGATCCCCATGGGATAGTGGAAATCAAGGATCGCATCAAAGACGTAATCAAGACGGGCGGTGAGTGGATAAGCACGCTGGAGCTGGAGAACCTCATCAGCTCACACGCGGCGGTCAGGTCGGTAGCCGTCGTCGGGATACCTGATGAGCAGTGGGGCGAACGCCCCCTGGCTCTGGTGGTTTGCAAGGAAGGGGAGGACCTGGAGCCGCAAGCCATAGCGACATATCTACAAGGATTCGTCGACCGCGGCCACATCACTAAATGGGCGATCCCACGACAGATAAGGATAGTCCCGGATATTCCCAAAACCAGCGTTGGCAAGATCAACAAGCGCCTGATTCGGGAGCTCGAAGCCAGCAATGGGAAGGATATCATTTAAGCGATCTGTCGCATTCACAGCGTAAGGTTAACAACAGTCACACTGCTTATATTTCAGGTAGCTTGCCGATATCAATGCTCTGCCGGGGAACTCACCGTCCCCGGGCGGATGCTGATCCCCCCTTTAGCAACATGGGGTTCTGGTCGATGTCAGGTCCTGCTGGACGAAAAACCCGTCCTCAGCGCCTTCCATTCAGCCTGATCATTTACCTAAATCTGCTTTATTCAACAACGCCAGATTCACCCTCACTCATGCTTTCTTTGCTTTGAATAAACCGCAGCGCCAAATAAAGGTCTGGTGCCAGAATCATGTCGTCGTCTTTCATTGTCGGTCGACTCTCTTTAAACCAGCGTGTTAACTCCGTTTTCCGGCCCGCAAGAATTAACTTAATCTGCCGCCCCTTCAGGTCCCGTTTTAACTCATTAATGGTTGCCAGGACGCTGATATCTGAATAGGTAAAGCAAGAAACGGCGTCAATGACCACCCATTTAGGTTGTAGTACTGCACCATCGACTAAATTCAAAACGCGGCGCTTAAAATAGGCCACATTAAAATAGGTCAGCGGTGAGTTAAATCGGTACATCAACACGCCAGGGATCATTTTCACATCAGTTGAATTACCTAATGAGTGAATCATCCCATTTTCGTCAATTCCTAATAAGTGTTCAGTAGGACGAAAAACTGTGCGCAGGAACTGCAACAGACCCAGCAATACCGCAAGGCCGATCCCCTGAATAACACCAATAATCAGAACACAGCCAAAGGTGAAGAACGCCAGGCGAAATGCGGGTTTATTTCTTCGCCTCAGATTCCAGAGTCCGCGTAAATCAATCAATGACCACGATGCATAAATTAGAACAATGCCTAATGCAGATACCGGAATAAATGGTAATGGCTGCGTGAAAAATACCACGACAATTCCGATGATTAAGGCTGCAACAACGGAAACCAGCTGACTTTTCCCTCCGGTGGAGTCATTTACCGCAGTCCGGGAATCGGCTCCGCTAATCGCAAACCCCTGAGATAAGCCAGACATCAGATTCGCAACACCCAAAGCCCTGAACTCAGCATCAGCATTTATTTCGTATCCATTTTTCGCGGCAAAACTGCGAGCGGTTAGCATCAGGCTAACAAAACTGACTAATGCCAGGTTCAGCGCAGGGATCAATAAATCACGTGCCAGACCAGGCTGAAATGAGCCCCAGTGAACAACAGGCAAACCAGACTGGAAGCCCGATCCCCCAATAGTGGCAATACCATACTGCTGTGCAGATGTGATCCATACCAGCGCCGTTGTTATCACAATTGCAATCAACGGTGCTGGCCATTGGCTACGAAACGTTTTGATAGCTATTAAAATCGCTAACGTTAGGATGGAGATCCCTAAGGTTAATAAATGAATTTCCGAGAGTCGGCCTGGCAGGGCAATAATCTTCTCTATCACTTGCTCTTCATCAAGCGTAATCCCCAGCACCTTACCGAGTTGCCCGACAATAATCGTCACGGCAACGCCATTAAGCAGTCCCGTTAGAATGGGATGAGAAAGCAGATCAGCAAGCGCACCCAGGCGAAACTTACTGGCAAGTAGACACCATCCTCCCATCATCACGGTCATGACGATTGTTAACTGCCAGTGGAGTTCTGGATTTCCGGCAGAAAGAGGAACCACAACTGCCGCAATTACCGCGCAGGTCGTGGCATCAGGGCCAACAATCAATTGGCGGGAAGAACCAAACAGTGCATAAGCTAGCATTGGCAAAACGCAGGAATATAACCCGACGATAGCCCCGACTCCCGCCAACTCAGCGTAAGCAATCGCAACCGGTAGTGCTACGGCAGCAACGGATAACCCGGCTTTAACATCATGTTTTAGCCAGCTTTTATCGTACGCTAATAAATTTTTTAGACCCGGCATGTAGTTTAATACCATTTTTCCGAACACTTTATTCTCCGGATTGACCCTTACTAATAGATAAAGGTACACGTAACTGTCGCAGGAGATCCTGATATTTTCGGGAGGCAATACAGATAATTCAGATTGGGTGTTTATCGCATATACCGCAGGATGGCTTGTGTTATGGAGGCTCAGGATATTGCTTTGCACCCGATGGTGCTGCGATGTGCGTGATGCGCTGCGCTTATCAGGCCTGCACAATACGTTCAGCCCGGCGTTTTTTACCCCGCACACACGCAAAAAAGCCCATCCGTCAGGATGGGCTTTTTCACTTTATTTGATGCCTGGCAGTTTATGGCGGGCGTCCTGCCCGCCACCCTCCGGGCCGTTGCTGCGCAACGTTCAAATCCGCTCCCGGCGGATTTGTCCTCCTCAGGAGAGCGCTCACCGACAGACCACAGATAAAACAAAAGGCCCGGTCTTTCGACCGGGCCTTTCGCTTTTATTTGATGCCTGGCAGTTCCCTACTCTCGCATGGGGAGACCCCACACTACCATCGGCGCTACGGCGTTTCACTTCTGAGTTCGGCATGGGGTCAGGTGGGACCACCGCGCTACAGCCGCCAGGCAAATTCTGTTATTAACCCGCTTTTCGCCGGTTAATGTAATCTGTATCAAGCTGAATGTCGTCTCTTCGCCAAAACATCTTCGGCGTTGTAAGGTTAAGCCTCACGGTTCATTAGTATCGGTTAGCTCAACGTATCGCTACGCTTACACACCCGACCTATCAACGTCGTCGTCTTCAACGTTCCTTCAGGAGACTTAAAGTCTCAGGGAGAACTCATCTCGGGGCAAGTTTCGTGCTTAGATGCTTTCAGCACTTATCTCTTCCGCATTTAGCTACCGGGCAATGCCATTGGCATGACAACCCGAACACCAGTGATGCGTCCACTCCGGTCCTCTCGTACTAGGAGCAGCCCCCCTCAATTCTCCAGCGCCCACGGCAGATAGGGACCGAACTGTCTCACGACGTTCTAAACCCAGCTCGCGTACCACTTTAAATGGCGAACAGCCATACCCTTGGGACCTACTTCAGCCCCAGGATGTGATGAGCCGACATCGAGGTGCCAAACACCGCCGTCGATATGAACTCTTGGGCGGTATCAGCCTGTTATCCCCGGAGTACCTTTTATCCGTTGAGCGATGGCCCTTCCATTCAGAACCACCGGATCACTAAGACCTGCTTTCGCACCTGCTCGAGCCGTCACTCTCGCAGTCAAGCTAGCTTATGCCTTTGCACTAACCTCCTGATGTCCGACCAGGATTAGCTAACCTTCGTGCTCCTCCGTTACTCTTTAGGAGGAGACCGCCCCAGTCAAACTACCCACCAGACACTGTCCGCAACCCGGATCACGGGTCCACGTTAGAACACCAGCCATTAAAGGGTGGTATTTCAAGGATGGCTCCATGCAGACTGGCGTCCACACTTCAAAGCCTCCCACCTATCCTACACATCAAGGACCAGTGTTCAGTGTCAAGCTATAGTAAAGGTTCACGGGGTCTTTCCGTCTTGCCGCGGGTACACTGCATCTTCACAGCGAGTTCAATTTCACTGAGTCTCGGGTGGAGACAGCCTGGCCATCATTACGCCATTCGTGCAGGTCGGAACTTACCCGACAAGGAATTTCGCTACCTTAGGACCGTTATAGTTACGGCCGCCGTTTACCGGGGCTTCGATCAAGAGCTTCTCCTTACGGATAACCCCATCAATTAACCTTCCGGCACCGGGCAGGCGTCACACCGTATACGTCCACTTTCGTGTTTGCACAGTGCTGTGTTTTTAATAAACAGTTGCAGCCAGCTGGTATCTTCGACTGATTTCAGCTCCACGGGTAAACCGCTTCACCTACATATCAGCGTGCCTTCTCCCGAAGTTACGGCACCATTTTGCCTAGTTCCTTCACCCGAGTTCTCTCAAGCGCCTTGGTATTCTCTACCTGACCACCTGTGTCGGTTTGGGGTACGATTTCGTGTTACCTGATGCTTAGAGGCTTTTCCTGGAAGCAGGGCATTTGTTACTTCAGCACCGTAGTGCCTCGTCATCACACCTCAGCGTTAAAAAGGTACCGGATTTACCTGGAACCTCCGCCTACATGCTTAAACCGGGACAACCGTCGCCCGGCTAACATAGCCTTCTCCGTCCCCCCTTCGCAGTAACACCAAGTACAGGAATATTAACCTGTTTCCCATCGACTACGCCTTTCGGCCTCGCCTTAGGGGTCGACTCACCCTGCCCCGATTAACGTTGGACAGGAACCCTTGGTCTTCCGGCGTGCGGGTTTTTCACCCGCATTATCGTTACTTATGTCAGCATTCGCACTTCTGATACCTCCAGCATACCTCACAGTACACCTTCAACGGCTTACAGAACGCTCCCCTACCCAACAACACATAGTGTCGCTGCCGCAGCTTCGGTGCATGGTTTAGCCCCGTTACATCTTCCGCGCAGGCCGACTCGACCAGTGAGCTATTACGCTTTCTTTAAATGATGGCTGCTTCTAAGCCAACATCCTGGCTGTCTGTGCCTTCCCACATCGTTTCCCACTTAACCATGACTTTGGGACCTTAGCTGGCGGTCTGGGTTGTTTCCCTCTTCACGACGGACGTTAGCACCCGCCGTGTGTCTCCCGTGATAACATTCTTCGGTATTCGCAGTTTGCATCGGGTTGGTAAGTCGGGATGACCCCCTAGCCGAAACAGTGCTCTACCCCCGAAGATGAGTTCACGAGGCGCTACCTAAATAGCTTTCGGGGAGAACCAGCTATCTCCCGGTTTGATTGGCCTTTCACCCCCAGCCACAAGTCATCCGCTAATTTTTCAACATTAGTCGGTTCGGTCCTCCAGTTAGTGTTACCCAACCTTCAACCTGCCCATGGCTAGATCACCGGGTTTCGGGTCTATACCCTGCAACTTAACGCCCAGTTAAGACTCGGTTTCCCTTCGGCTCCCCTATACGGTTAACCTTGCTACAGAATATAAGTCGCTGACCCATTATACAAAAGGTACGCAGTCACACCCCAAAGGGTGCTCCCACTGCTTGTACGTACACGGTTTCAGGTTCTTTTTCACTCCCCTCGCCGGGGTTCTTTTCGCCTTTCCCTCACGGTACTGGTTCACTATCGGTCAGTCAGGAGTATTTAGCCTTGGAGGATGGTCCCCCCATATTCAGACAGGATACCACGTGTCCCGCCCTACTCTTCGAGTTCACAACCTGTGCATTTTGGTGTACGGGACTATCACCCTGTACCGTCGGACTTTCCAGACCGTTCCACTAACACACAAGCTGATTCAGACTCTGGGCTGCTCCCCGTTCGCTCGCCGCTACTGGGGGAATCTCGGTTGATTTCTTTTCCTCGGGGTACTTAGATGTTTCAGTTCCCCCGGTTCGCTTCATTACGCTATGTATTCACGTAATGATAGTGTGACGAATCACACTGGGTTTCCCCATTCGGAAATCGCCGGTTATAACGGTTCATATCACCTTACCGACGCTTATCGCAGATTAGCACGTCCTTCATCGCCTCTGACTGCCAGGGCATCCACCGTGTACGCTTAGTCGCTTAACCTCACAACCCGAAGATGTTTCTTTCGATTCATCATCGACTTGCAAAAATTTGAGAGACTCGAACACACCATTTATCTGTTCTTATTACGGAGAACAGACACAGTGTGTCGTTTCAATTTTCAGCTTGATCCAGATTTTTAAAGAGCAAATATCTCAAACGTCACCCGAAGGTAAGTTTTGAGATATTGGGGTCGGCGACTTTCACTCACACATACCAGCAAGTGGCGTCCCCTAGGGGATTCGAACCCCTGTTACCGCCGTGAAAGGGCGGTGTCCTGGGCCTCTAGACGAAGGGGACACTGAAGTCTCAATCGCAAGACGCCTTGCTATTTACTTTTCATCAGACAATCTGTGTGAGCACTACAAAGGCAGGTTCTTTAAGGTAAGGAGGTGATCCAACCGCAGGTTCCCCTACGGTTACCTTGTTACGACTTCACCCCAGTCATGAATCACAAAGTGGTAAGCGCCCTCCCGAAGGTTAAGCTACCTACTTCTTTTGCAACCCACTCCCATGGTGTGACGGGCGGTGTGTACAAGGCCCGGGAACGTATTCACCGTGGCATTCTGATCCACGATTACTAGCGATTCCGACTTCATGGAGTCGAGTTGCAGACTCCAATCCGGACTACGACATACTTTATGAGGTCCGCTTGCTCTCGCGAGGTCGCTTCTCTTTGTATATGCCATTGTAGCACGTGTGTAGCCCTACTCGTAAGGGCCATGATGACTTGACGTCATCCCCACCTTCCTCCAGTTTATCACTGGCAGTCTCCTTTGAGTTCCCGGCCGGACCGCTGGCAACAAAGGATAAGGGTTGCGCTCGTTGCGGGACTTAACCCAACATTTCACAACACGAGCTGACGACAGCCATGCAGCACCTGTCTCACGGTTCCCGAAGGCACCAAGCCATCTCTGGCAAGTTCCGTGGATGTCAAGAGTAGGTAAGGTTCTTCGCGTTGCATCGAATTAAACCACATGCTCCACCGCTTGTGCGGGCCCCCGTCAATTCATTTGAGTTTTAACCTTGCGGCCGTACTCCCCAGGCGGTCGACTTAACGCGTTAGCTCCGGAAGCCACGCCTCAAGGGCACAACCTCCAAGTCGACATCGTTTACGGCGTGGACTACCAGGGTATCTAATCCTGTTTGCTCCCCACGCTTTCGCACCTGAGCGTCAGTCTTTGTCCAGGGGGCCGCCTTCGCCACCGGTATTCCTCCAGATCTCTACGCATTTCACCGCTACACCTGGAATTCTACCCCCCTCTACAAGACTCTAGCCTGCCAGTTTCGGATGCAGTTCCCAGGTTGAGCCCGGGGATTTCACATCCGACTTGACAGACCGCCTGCGTGCGCTTTACGCCCAGTAATTCCGATTAACGCTTGCACCCTCCGTATTACCGCGGCTGCTGGCACGGAGTTAGCCGGTGCTTCTTCTGCGAGTAACGTCAATCGCTGCGGTTATTAACCACAACGCCTTCCTCCTCGCTGAAAGTACTTTACAACCCGAAGGCCTTCTTCATACACGCGGCATGGCTGCATCAGGCTTGCGCCCATTGTGCAATATTCCCCACTGCTGCCTCCCGTAGGAGTCTGGACCGTGTCTCAGTTCCAGTGTGGCTGGTCATCCTCTCAGACCAGCTAGGGATCGTCGCCTAGGTGAGCCGTTACCCCACCTACTAGCTAATCCCATCTGGGCACATCCGATGGCAAGAGGCCCGAAGGTCCCCCTCTTTGGTCTTGCGACGTTATGCGGTATTAGCTACCGTTTCCAGTAGTTATCCCCCTCCATCGGGCAGTTTCCCAGACATTACTCACCCGTCCGCCACTCGTCACCCAAGGAGCAAGCTCCTCTGTGCTACCGTTCGACTTGCATGTGTTAGGCCTGCCGCCAGCGTTCAATCTGAGCCATGATCAAACTCTTCAATTTAAGTTTGATGCTCGTGAATTAAACTTCGTAATGAATTACGTATGTTCACTCAGAGACTTGGTATTCATTTTTCGTCTTGCGACGTTAAGAATCCGTATCTTCGAGTGCCCACACAGATTGTCTGATAAATTGTTAAAGAGCAGTTGCGACGCGCTTTAGCGCTCTGTCGCGAGGTGGCGTATATTACGCTTTCCTCTTTCAGAGTCAACCCTCATTTTCAGGTTTTTCTCTTCAACCGAACCGGCTGTTTGTGTGAAGTGATTCACATCCGCCGTGTCGATGGAGGCGCATTATAGGGAGTTTCCTGTGGCCCGCAACCCTTAAATGACAGAAAAATGACTGACTGCTGCATTCCACAGCAAAACCCCGCCTTATACCCATTTACGCACAGAGTTATCCACAATCGTAAGCAAATTATCTGTCAGCGTCCCTGAAAAAGGAGAGAACCGGTATGAAAACTTCTATATAGAAAGAAATTCACTCTACGCTATATAAAGAAGAAGGGCTGACAACTTAAGCTCCACAATCCCTACCACCTTTGAATTACGCCCCCCATCAGGCGATAATACCCGCACAAACCGTGATTCCAGGACCGTGATGAGACACTCACTGCAACGTACTGCTATACGCAAACGCCCGATGAAGCTTGGCACCACCGTGATCCTCATGGTTAGTGCAGTTCTCTTCTCCGTGCTGCTTGTCGTTCATCTGATTTATTTCTCGCAAATTAGCAACATGACGCGCGATGCGTTAGCGAGTAAAGCGCTTGCCGTCGCGCGAACGTTGGCCAACTCTCCGGAGATCCGCCAGGGACTAATGAAAAAGCCCGAGGAAAGCGGTATTCAGGCGATTGCCCAGGCGGTGAATAAGAGCAACGATTTTTTGTTCATCGTCGTCACCGATATGCAAAGCATTCGTTACTCCCATCCCGAAGCACAGCGAATCGGCCAGCCATTTAAAGGCGATGACATTTTGCTGGCCCTGCAAGGTAAAGAGAATGTCGCCATTAATCGCGGGTTTCTGGCTAAAGCCCTGCGGGTATTCACCCCTATATATGACGAACATCACCAGCAAATTGGCGTGGTAGCGATCGGTCTTGAGCTAAGCAGAGTTGCTGAACAGATCAATAACAGCCGCGGCAGCATCATCTGGTCAATCTTATTTGGCGTGCTGGTTGGGCTGCTCGGCACATGGATATTCGTTAAGGTCCTCAAGCGCATTCTGTTTGGTCTGGAACCTTATGAAATCTCCAATCTGTTCGAACAACGCCAGGCAATGCTGCACTCTATAAAGGAAGGTGTCATTGCCGTTGACGAGTGCGGTGAAGTGACGCTGATTAACCAAGCTGCGCAGGAGCTGCTGGATTATCACAAATCACAAGATGATGCCCAGCTCTCCACGCTCAGCCATGCGTGGTCACAGGTGGTCGATTTTTCACAGGTACTACATGACGGAACGCCGCGCCGCGATGAAGAGATCATGGTGAAGGATCGGCTACTCTTAATTAACACGGTCCCGGTACTCAGCAACGGTAAAATCATCGGCGCCATTTCAACCTTCAGAGATAAGACTGAAGTCCGAAAGTTAATGCAACGCCTGGACGGTATGGTCAACTATGCCGATGCACTTCGTGAACGATCCCACGAATTCATGAATAAATTGCACGTGATTCTGGGATTATTGCATCTGAAAAGTTATAAGCAGCTTGAAAATTACATCCTAAAGACCGCGAACAATTATCAGGAAGAAATTGGCTCACTGTTAGGAAAAATAAAATCTCCGGTGATCGCAGGATTTTTACTCAGTAAGATTAATCGCACATCTGATTTAGGCCATAGCCTGGTCATCAGCAATGAAAGCCAGCTACCGGAAAATAACAACGAAGATCAGGTGGCGGTGCTGATTACCGTTCTGGGGAATCTGATTGAAAACGCCCTGGAGGCGCTAGGTCAAGAACCTGGTGGTGAGATCAGCGTATCCTTACATTATCGACACGGCTGGTTGCATTGCGAAGTGAATGACGATGGTCCGGGGATCGCCCCCGAAAACATTGAGCACATCTTTGAGAAGGGCGTTTCGTCAAAAGGAACCGAACGGGGCGTAGGTTTAGCGCTTGTTAAACAACAGGTTGAAAACGTTGGCGGCAATATATCCGTCGAGTCTGAACCTGGGATCTTCACCCAATTTTTTGTACAGTTACCGTGGAATGGTGAGAGGGCCAGCAGATGATCAATGTCTTAATTGTCGATGACGATGCAATGGTAGCGGAATTAAACCGTCGTTATGTCGCGCAACTCTCCGGTTTTCACTGCTGCGGTACAGCCTCCACGCTGGAGAAAGCAAAAGAGATAATCTTCCATAGCGGTCATCATATCGATCTGATTTTGCTAGATATTTATATGCAAAAAGAAAACGGTCTGGACCTGCTACCGGTTCTGCACAGTGAAGGTTGCAAGTGCGATGTCATCGTCATCTCTTCTGCAGCCGATGCCACCACCATTAAAGATTCACTTCACTACGGCGTCGTTGACTACTTGATCAAACCTTTCCAGGCGTCCCGGTTTGAAGAGGCGCTCACCGGCTGGCTACAGAAAAAAACTGAGATGGAAAAGCATCAGTACTATGAACAGTCTGAGCTTGACCAGTTGATTCACGGCAGCTCCTCCAATGAACAAGAAACGCGGCGCTTACCCAAAGGATTAACGCCACAAACGTTGCGCACGTTGTGCCAGTGGATTGATGAGCACCAGGATCAGGAGTTCTCCACGGATGAGCTGGCTAACGAGGTCAATATCTCGCGCGTCTCTTGCCGTAAATACCTTATCTGGCTCGTCAATTGTCACATCTTATTTACCAGCATCCATTATGGCGTGACCGGCAGACCTGTTTATCGTTATCGCGTGCAGGCTGAACACTATTCATTGCTTAAACAATATTGCCAATAAATACACTTGGGATTATTTGTTATTTGAAAGTAACAATTATTAAAATAATGAAAAATCCCTATTTCACCAACTGACACTGCAAAATTATAAATTTGCGTTAGATCAAATATATTTGTATCCGGCATGTTAAATGTATTATTTTAATATTGACAAATATCACACTGTTTTTAATTTCAAAATCGCTAACAAAAGTTAATTAAGTATTATCTAACTCGCAGAGTGTGTATTTTTACCCATAAAGGATTAGTCTGAAATTAACCAGACATACAAAATCTAGACTGGTAGCAATGGAGACCATGCTACGTACCATGGACACCGTACATTTTTGTGAGCAAATAAAAGTATCCGCACGCCGACTTCATCACATCATGAAATGGCGTGACCGTGATCACATAAATAACCCACTCACTCATTCTGTCGGTGGTTCATGTAATAGCGGAAAACGCAAAATAGATAAATTACAGCGTCAACCGCGGCTCTCCATGTTCAGCTCTGCTTCCCATCGCCTGAGGATTCTCTCCTCTGATCAAAGCCACAGAAAAAACCAAATATCGCCATAACTTTAAAAAAAATTCTAGCAAGACATTTGAACATTAATCGCAAATACGGACATATCGAATACTGACCATTTTTTGATGCTTATTCTGGCAAAAAAGAATGTGGCACAGATCCATTTTTCAAAAAATTGACTGGGTTTTTCGCGAGGGTAAATAAAATGTTATTTAGTATACAACTTCTCATAATATTAATATGTTTGTTTTATGGTGCCAGAAAGGGCGGTATCGCGTTGGGTTTATTAGGCGGTATCGGCCTGGTCATTCTGGTTTTCGTTTTCCATCTCCAGCCGGGTAAACCACCTGTAGATGTCATGCTGGTTATTATTGCCGTGGTGGCCGCATCGGCAACCTTACAAGCCTCCGGCGGTCTTGACGTTATGCTGCAAATCGCTGAAAAGCTGCTGCGCCGTAACCCAAAATATGTTTCCATCGTCGCACCTTTCGTTACCTGCACCCTGACGATTCTCTGCGGTACAGGGCACGTGGTATACACCATCCTGCCAATCATTTATGACGTTGCCATTAAGAACAATATTCGCCCGGAACGTCCGATGGCGGCGAGTTCCATCGGTGCGCAGATGGGTATTATCGCCAGCCCGGTTTCTGTAGCCGTTGTGTCACTGGTGGCAATGCTGGGTAACGTAACGTTTGAAGGCAAGCATCTCGAATTCCTCGACCTGCTCAGCATCACCATCCCGTCTACCCTGTTGGGTATCCTGGCGATCGGTATCTTCAGTTGGTTCCGTGGTAAAGATCTGGATAAAGATGAAGAGTTCCAGAAGTTCATTTCTGTACCTGAAAACCACAACTATGTGTATGGCGATACCGCCACGCTGTTAGACAAAAAGCTGCCGAAAAGCAACTGGCTGGCCATGTGGATCTTCCTTGCCGCTATCGCCGTTGTTGCCGTACTCGGCGCGTTCTCTGAGCTGCGCCCTACCTTTAGCGGCAAACCACTGTCAATGGTACTGGTTATCCAGATGTTCATGCTGCTGACGGGTGCGCTGATTATTATCCTGACGAAGACCAATCCCGCTTCAATATCTAAAAACGAAGTCTTCCGTTCCGGTATGATCGCGATTGTGGCGGTGTACGGTATTGCCTGGATGGCCGAAACAATGTTCGGCGCGCACATGACAGAAATCGAAGGTGTGCTGGGCAATATGGTGAAAGAGTATCCGTGGGCCTATGCAATTGTTCTGCTGCTGGTATCCAAATTTGTAAACTCCCAGGCAGCAGCGCTGGCAGCGATTGTTCCGGTCGCACTGGCAATCGGGGTTGATCCAGCGTACATCGTGGCTTCCGCTCCGGCATGTTACGGTTACTACATTCTGCCGACCTACCCGAGCGACCTGGCGGCTATTCAGTTTGACCGCTCTGGCACCACCCACATCGGCCGCTTCGTTATCAACCACAGCTTCATTCTGCCTGGTTTGATCGGCGTAAGCGTATCCTGTGTCTTTGGTTGGATCTTCGCCGCAATGTACGGTTTCCTGTAATCACAGTTCGCGTGCCGTCCGCGTTGGTACGGCACGCCACCATTAAGACACAGAGAATTTTAAAATTCCTGAGAAAAATGAAAAGGCTGGAAGCAAATGTCAAAAGTTGAATTCACTTACCAGGCGGCTTTCCCACTGGGGGAAGACAAAACTGAGTACTACCTGCTGACATCCGATCACGTCAGTGTCGGCGAGTTTGAAGGCGAAACAATCCTGAAAGTAGCTCCTGAAGCACTTACGCTACTGGCCCAACAAGCCTTCCACGATGCCTCCTTCATGCTCCGCCCAGAACACCAGCAGCAAGTCGCCTCAATTCTCCATGATCCCGAAGCCAGCGAAAACGATAAGTACGTGGCGCTGCAGTTCCTGAGAAACTCCGAAATCGCCGCCAAAGGCGTGTTGCCAACCTGCCAGGACACCGGTACGGCAATTATCATGGGTAAAAAAGGTCAGCGCGTTTGGACCGGCGGCGGCGATGAAGCGGCCCTCTCCAAAGGCGTATTTAATACCTATATTGAAGATAACCTGCGCTACTCGCAAAACGCGGCGCTGGATATGTACAAAGAAGTGAATACTGGCACCAACCTGCCCGCACAAATCGATCTGTACAGCGTGGACGGTGACGAATACAAATTCCTTTGCGTGGCCAAAGGCGGCGGCTCAGCCAACAAAACCTATCTGTATCAGGAAACCAAAGCGCTGCTGACCCCCGGCAAACTGAAAAACTTCCTGGTTGAGAAAATGCGCACGCTGGGTACTGCAGCTTGCCCGCCGTACCACATCGCATTCGTCATTGGCGGGACGTCAGCGGAAAGTACCCTTAAAACGGTGAAATTGGCCAGCACACACTACTATGACGCGCTGCCGACTGAAGGTAATGCTCACGGCCAGGCGTTCCGCGATCTGCAACTAGAACAGGAACTGCTGATCGAGGCACAGAAACTCGGCCTTGGCGCTCAGTTTGGCGGGAAATACTTCGCACATGATATCCGCGTGATCCGCCTGCCTCGCCACGGCGCATCCTGCCCAGTTGGTATGGGCGTTTCTTGCTCCGCAGACCGTAATATTAAAGCCAAGATTAACCGCGAAGGGATCTGGATTGAAAAACTGGAACATAACCCAGGTCAGTACATTCCGGAATCTCTGCGCCAGGCGGGTGAAGGTGAAGTGGTTAAAGTTGACCTTAACCGCCCGATGAAAGAGATCCTCGCTCAGCTCTCTCAGTACCCGGTTTCTACTCGTCTGTCACTGAGCGGTACTATCATTGTCGGTCGTGACATTGCCCACGCGAAGTTAAAAGAACGTATTGAGTCCGGCGAAGGTTTACCGCAGTACGTGAAAGATCATCCGATCTACTACGCGGGTCCGGCCAAAACGCCTGCTGGCTATCCGTCCGGTTCTTTAGGCCCAACCACCGCGGGTCGTATGGACTCCTACGTTGACCTGTTGCAGTCTCACGGCGGCAGCATGATCATGTTGGCGAAAGGTAACCGCAGTCAGCAAGTGACTGACGCCTGCCACAAACACGGCGGCTTCTACTTAGGCAGCATCGGTGGTCCGGCAGCGGTACTGGCGCAGCAGAGCATTAAGCATCTGGAATGCGTGGAATACCCGGAGCTGGGAATGGAAGCTATCTGGAAAATCGAAGTAGAAGATTTCCCTGCTTTCATCCTGGTCGATGACAAAGGCAACGATTTCTTCCAGCAAATCGTCAGCAAACAATGCGCTAACTGCGCGAAGTAACCCATTCGGCCCGGCACTGGACTGGCACTAAATTTTTGGCGTCAGTCCAGCGATCCCCCCGGGCCAACTTTATCCCCCCATTTACTGGTATTGAATTTTTGCCGTTCACAGGGAATAGTGACCTTTTCCATTACGTGTGAATTCGCAATGCTCCGCACTCTGAACCCCACAATCTTGCACACTGGCGCAGTGTTCCTGGCGCTGATCCTTATCTACACCGGTATCTCTGCCTCGGAGAAAATCACCTGGCTGATGGAAGTCACGCCGGTCATTATTGTCGTCCCGCTGTTGCTGGCTACCATGAAGCAGTACCCATTGACGCCGCTGCTTTATACGTTGATTTTCTTGCACGCCATCATTCTGATGGTAGGCGGGATGTATACCTACGCCAAAGTTCCCGTCGGTTTTCAGGTTCAGGAATGGCTGGATCTCAGTCGTAACCCCTATGACAAGTTGGGTCACTTCTTCCAGGGGCTGGTACCAGCCCTGACGGCAAGAGAGATTTTAGTGCGCGGCAATATTGTCCGTGGTCGTAAGATGCTGGCATTTTTAGTCTGCTGCGTAGCACTGGCGATTAGCGCAATGTATGAACTGATCGAGTGGTGGGCAGCGCTGGCAATGGGACAAGGTGCGGAAGACTTCCTTGGCACGCAGGGTGACCCGTGGGATACCCAGTCGGACATGTTCTGCGCCCTGCTCGGCGCGTTAACAACGATCCTCGCGTTGGCGGGCTGGCACAATCGGCAGTTGAAAACGGCCGGAGAGCGCTAACGCTTCTCCGGCAATCTGCGCTACCTACTGCGATACTTGATAACCAGAATCGGCAAGGCGAACAACAGTGTCAGAAAGTTCGCCATGCTGACAGCGGTATCTTCAATCAATAACCCATAAGCCAGCCACAACACCAGCCCGCACACAAACATCACATACATTAAACCGGAGATACCCTGGGTGTTGCGGGTGGTAATAACCTTAATCGCCTGCGGCAAAAAAGAGAGCGTCGTCAGCGTTGCCGCCAGATAGCCAATCCAGGAATGCCACTCCATAGCTAGGCCTTCACATCGCTGGCCACTACCACCGGAATCTCCGGAGTATTCGACTGTTTGACGGGCGACGGCACTTTTCGGTACTTATCCAGCAGGTGGATCTGAATCTTACGCAGCATATCGCCATTCAACCGGTAGTAACGGAAATAGAGCACCAGTGTCACAACGAAAAAAAGCGTGGGCAGCGCGATCATGATGAACTGCATGCCGAGGATGGTCTCAGCAGATTGCGTCGCATTCGGAACATAACCAATCAATCCCAGCACCACCGCAATAAAGAAAGCGGAAAACGCCGAGCCACCTTTGACCACCATTGTCTGCACGGCATAGGCAATACTCTCGCAGCGGACGTTAAACTTGTATTCACCGTAATCTACGGTGTCCGCCACCATAATCACCTGCAGTACCCAGAACAGCGCCGTACCAATGTTCAGAAGGATCCCTGCGGTAACAATCAGGAAAGTATTGTGGAATGCCCCCAGAGCCATAATCAGCAATACGCCTGCGCTGAGAACTGGCATAACCGAAGCGCCAGCCCACAGTACCCGGCGAGAAAGCGCCTTTGACAGACGGGGAAAGAGAATCAATGTCAGCAAGTTAGCTGCTCCGGCATAGGAGAGGTAGTATGGGAAAAGGTCAGCATCACCCACCACGTAGGTGAAGTAGTAAATCGCAAAACCTGTAATGATATTGGACGCCACGTTGTAAGCCAGCGCCATCCCCAGCAGGCAGGAAAGCTGATCGTTTTTGTAGATAAGCGCAAGGATTGATTTCAGCGTCAGCCGGGTGCTGTCTGCGGTAGCTTCGCTGTCAGAGGAATACACTTCATGCACATTGCGCAAGGTTACGAGGGTAGAAACAATAAAAAATGCGATCAGCACCAGCGTAAACATCTGAAAACCGAACCCGCGATCCGCGCCGCCAACATAGTTTACAAAGGGTAGCGTCACGCCCGCGGTGACAAACCCTGCAAGGCTGGCAAAAAAACGAGGGAACGGCACCAGTTGTTCACGTTCGCGTTTATCCAGCGTAATCGTGGGGACCAGCGACCAGAATGGAATATCCATAATGGTGTAGGTCATCCCCCACAATATGTACGTCACACAAACAAATACGACCTGCGCAGTACCCTCAAACAGATGTGCGCTAAAAAGCAAAAACAGCACCAACGAGTTCGCCAGCGTACCGAGTAAGATCCAGGGTTTAAATTTTCCCCAACGCGACCGGGTGGCATTCACTATCCACCCCATCACCGGATCGTTAAACGCGTTCCATATTTTTGCCACTAGGAACAAGGTTCCGACGACGCCCACCGATAATCCCACCACGTCGGTGTAGTAATACATCAGGTACATGTACACGATACCGATAGCGAAATCCTTACCGAACGCTCCAAATCCGTAACTGAGTTTTGTTGTCAGAGAGATGCTCATAGGGTATCGGGTCGCTGTTACCAGCGCCCGCCTTCTGTAAGAGGAAACGTCAGAGGTTAAACGCCGGATGCTCTGCCCGGCGTGATTGTGTATTAACGGTGCAGCCAGGCCGGCAGCCAGTCGCCGTGAGACGCGATCAGGTCGTCCACCAGCGCATAAATCTCTTCAATCCCCAGTACCGCGGCGGTATGCGGATCCATCATCGCCGCGTGATAAACACGATCGCGGTTCTCCGTCAGGATGGCTTCCGTTAGCAGAGTCTGAACATTGATATTGGTTTGCATCATAGCCGCCAAATGTGACGGGAGAGCTCCGACTTTCGTTGGCTGAATACCATTCGCATCAACCAGACAAGCGACTTCAACACAGCAACCTTGCGGCAGGTTATCGATCAGATTGTCATTGCGAACGTTGCCATACACGACGCTCGGTTCACCGGTCCAGATAGCGTTCATGATAGTGCTGGCATATTCGCGCGACGGTTTAATGTCGATCCGCTCAGCCGTTTTGTACTCTTCCAGCTCTTTTTTCCAGTTCGCCAACTGTTCCACACAACGTTTTGGATATTCATCCAATGGCACCTTATAGCGCTCAATCAGATCTTCACGCCCCGGTTTGATAAACCACGGCGTATATTCGGCGAAGTGCTCCGACGATTCGGTGACGAAGTACCCCAGTTTTTTGAACATTTCATAGCGCACAATGTTCTGGCAACGGGTATTTCCGTGAATATTCGGTTTCGGCGCCTGACCGGATTCATAGGCCGCCAGCAGCTCCGGGTAGAGATTCACATAGGCGCCGTCCGCCGTTTTGCGCTCCAGCTCCAGATAAAATGCCATATGGTTGATCCCGGCACTGCGATAGCGCAAAGAGGCAGGGTCAATGTTCAGATCGCGGGCCAACTCCTCCGCCGTCCCCTGCACCGAATGACACAGCCCAACCTGCTTAATATGCGGATAGCGCACATACATTGCCCAGATGTTCATCGCCATCGGGTTAACGTAGTTAAGCATGGTGGCCTGCGGACAGACTTCGGTCATATCCTCACAAATCTGCCATAAATGCGGAATGGTGCGCAGCGCGCGCATAATGCCGCCCGGCCCCAGCGTGTCGGCAATCGTCTGCTCCAGACCATGGCGTTTACACACCGTAAAATCGGTGACGGTACAGGGTTCATAGCCGCCGATCTGGAAAGCGACCACCACAAAATCAGCATCCTGTAATGCTGCTTTTTGATCGGTATAGCAGGTGATTCGTCCAGACGCGCCCGCAGAATCCATCAACTTGCGCACAACAACGTGTGACTCTTCCAGACGCGTAGGATCGAGATCCATCAAGGCGATATGCGCAGATTTAAGCGCATCGCGGTGAAAGACGTCCCCAAGAATATTTTTGACGAAAATCGTGGAACCGGCGCCGATAAAGGTAATTTTGGGTGCAGACATCATGACTCTCCAGAACATTAGTGAACACAGTCATGGTGGCACAGCGTATAGCTGAAAACTTCCGACTTCTCTGCTGAGCATTCCCATAAACTCAGATCATCACTCTGCACCCTATTGGATCTGAGTTTATGGGACAAAATTACCCAAAAAGCAGAGTATGTGGCCGCAAAATGTCGCTATGCTCAATGGTAACGGTCCAATTTGTGTCCTGATTCTCAGCCTTAATACGTGTTAAATGACATGATTCTGATAATTCAGGAAATGGAGCAACCATGAGTACATTACCGACATCGCCTCTTCCTCCCGATCCGCACATGTGCAGTAGCGATGAAGAACAAACCCGCAGCCCGCTATCGCTGTACTCAGAATATCAACGGATGGATATCGAGTTGCGCTCACCGCATGCTATGCCAGCCAGCCACTGGCATGGGCAGGTGGAGATCAATGTGCCGTTTGATGGTGACGTCGAGTACCTTATCAACAACGAAGTCGTACAGATAAAACAGGGACACATCACGCTATTCTGGGCCTGCACACCGCATCAACTCACGCGTCCGGGCAGTTGCCAAAGTATGGCTATCTTCAATTTACCGATGCACCTTTTCCTCTCCTGGCCGCTGGATCGCGAGTTGATCAACCATGTTACCCATGGAATGGTCATCAAATCGCTGGCGTCGCAGCAGTTGAGCACCTTTGAAGTTCAGCGCTGGCAACAGGAACTGAACAACCCGAACGAACAAATTCGCCAGCTCGCCATTGATGAAATTGGTCTGATGCTCAAGCGGTTTAGCCTTTCCGGCTGGCAGCCTATACTCGTCAATAAAACCTCGCGGACCCACAAAAACAGCGTGTCGCGGCACGCCCAGTTTTACGTCAGCCAAATGCTGAGCTTTATTGCCGATAACTACGATCAGGCGCTCACCATCAACGACGTCGCGGAACACGTGAAGCTCAACGCCAACTACGCGATGGGGATTTTCCAACGCGTGATGCAACTCACCCTGAAGCAGTACATCACGGCAATGCGGATCAATCACGTCCGCGCATTGCTTAGCGATACCGATAAAACCATTCTCGACGTTGCGTTGACCGCCGGATTCCGTTCCAGCAGCCGTTTTTATGACACCTTCAGCAAGTTTGTCGGCATGTCGCCACAGCAGTACCGCAAACTAAGCCAGCAGCATCGGCAAACAATGGCTGGTTGATATCATTCGGCCATATCAGTATCAGCCAAAAAAATATTCCCCCTGTCGATAAACGGTGGTGAAAAACCGCCAACAAGCAAACGTAACCATATGTTTAAAAACAAATTAAACATAAATCAGACTATTTTTCACCCGCTTTACAGCCCGTTTTGACAGGATAATACTTGCCTGCGTCACATTCATACGGTGTGTCTGCAATTCATAGATTGCAACCTTTCCACAACCGGGTAAAAGATGATGAAAGTATTAATTGTTGAAAGTGAGTTTCTGCATCAGGACACCTGGGTCGGTAGCGCTGTCGAACGTCTGGCTGACGCATTAAGCCGCCAAAATGTTACCGTCATTAAGTCCACCTCATTCGACGATGGCTACGCAATCCTCGCCGCCAATGAAGCCATTGATTGCCTGATGTTCAGCTATCAAATGGAACAACAAGACGAACACCTGAACGTCAGGCAATTGATCGGCAAGCTCCACGAGCGCCAGCAAAACGTTCCCGTATTCCTGCTGGGCGATCGCGAAAAAGCCACCGCATCGCTGGATCGCGACCTGCTGGAGCTTGTCGATGAATTCGCCTGGATTCTGGAGGACAGCGCTGACTTTATCGCTGGCCGTGCCATCGCAGCGATGACTCGCTATCGTCAGCAGTTGTTACCACCGCTGTTCAACGCCCTGATGAAATACAGCAATGTCCATGAGTATTCCTGGGCTGCACCGGGTCACCAGGGCGGTGTCGGTTTCACCAAAACACCTGCCGGTCGACTGTACCATGACTACTACGGTGAGAATCTCTTCCGTACCGACATGGGGATTGAACGTACCAATCTCGGTTCTTTACTCGACCATACAGGCGCATTTGGGGAAAGTGAAAAAAATGCTGCCCGCGTGTTCGGTGCCGACCGTTCCTGGTCCGTAGTGGTCGGCACTTCCGGCTCTAACCGCACCATCATGCAGGCCTGTATGACCGACAACGACGTCGTGGTGCTGGATCGTAACTGCCATAAATCCATCGAACAGGGGCTGATCCTCACCGGGGCAAAACCGGTGTACATGGTGCCAAGCCGCAACCGGTACGGCATTATCGGGCCTATCTACCCGCAGGAAATGCAGCCTGAAACTTTACAGAAAAAAATCAGCGAAAGCCCACTGACCAAAGGCAAAGCTGGGCAAAAACCGTCTTACAGCGTTGTGACCAACTGTACCTACGACGGTGTTTGCTACAACGCCAAAGAGGCACAGGATCTGCTCGCACAAACCAGCGATCGCATCCACTTCGATGAAGCCTGGTACGGCTATGCTCGCTTCAACCCAATTTATGCCGATCACTACGCCATGCGTGGCGCGCCGGGCGATCATAACGGTCCTACCGTTTTTGCCACCCACTCGACCCACAAACTGCTGAATGCGCTCTCTCAGGCATCTTACATTCACGTTCGTGAAGGTCGTGGGGCTGTGAACTTCTCCCGCTTTAACCAGGCGTACATGATGCACGCCACCACCTCTCCGCTGTATGCTATCTGCGCCTCAAACGACGTGGCGGTCTCCATGATGGACGGTAACAGCGGCCTGTCGCTCACTCAGGAAGTGATCGACGAAGCAGTCGATTTCCGTCAGGCCATGGCACGGTTGTACAAAGAGTTCACCGCCGAAGGCGACTGGTTCTTCAAACCGTGGAACAAAGAAGTGGTAACCGATCCGCAGACCGGTAAAACCTATGACTTTGCCGACGCGCCAGCCACATTGCTGGCAACCGATCAGAACTGCTGGGTGATGCGTCCTGGTGAATCCTGGCACGGCTTTAAAGACCTGCCGGATAACTGGAGCATGCTGGACCCGATCAAAGTCAGCATTCTGGCGCCGGGGATGGGCGACGATGGCGAACTGGAAGAGAACGGCGTACCGGCTGCACTGGTTACCGCCTGGCTTGGCCGCCACGGCATCGTGCCGACCCGAACCACCGATTTCCAGATTATGTTCCTGTTCTCCATGGGGATTACCCGCGGGAAATGGGGCACACTGATCAACACGCTGTGCTCTTTCAAACACCATTACGATGCCAATACCCCGCTGGCACAGGTGATGCCAGAACTGGTTGAGGAACATCCTGACACTTATGCCAACATGGGTATTCACGATCTGGGCGACACCATGTTCGCCTGGCTGAAAGAAAACAACCCAGGCAGCCGTCTCAATGCAGCCTACTCCGGTCTGCCGGATGCGGATATTACTCCGCGTGACGCTTACAACGCGATAGTCAGTGACAACGTTGAGATGGTGGCGATTGAAAATCTGGCGGGACGTATTGCGGCAAACTCCGTGATCCCTTACCCACCGGGAATTCCGATGCTGCTGTCCGGTGAAAACTTTGGCGATGCCAACAGCCCGCAAATTGGGTACCTGCGTTCGTTGCAGTCCTGGGACCACCACTTCCCTGGATTTGAACATGAAACCGAAGGAACGGAAATTATTGACGGTGTTTATCACGTTATGTGCGTGAAAGCATAAGGTCTCTTTTTAGATAGTCCGATGTTTAAGGTAGACATGTCATTCTTGAGTAATTCCTGAGTATTGCTGCAAAACAATAACACTGTCATACCTTTTTGCGCGGGACCACCCCGCGCTTTTTTTATACGCAAATAGCATCTTTCCAGTTGCGTAAAAAAATCTGTACATAAGAAAAATCCCACCAAACATTGTAATTAATTTCAGACACGTTATTTTATTGCGGTCCTGGTTTCATCATACAATTTCAATTTAGCCGATTTGGCTCATCTGATGTTGAGCTACGGTGTTTTTTCATATTCCTGGAGTTGGGTATGAAGCTTTGCAGCAAAGAAGCTTGTGTTGTTGTATTAACGGAGAAGGATGTTTGGTTAAGGATTAACGGTAAAGACGCCATCAGTTTAAAAGCTAATCATATGGCACTGGTGGCATGCGATAATAATATTATCGATTTTTCATCACTTAATAACGCATTGGTTGTACATATTAGCCGCGATATCATTAAAGACTATCTGCGCTTTTTAAATAAAGACCTTTCACAGATCCCACTCTGGCAACGCAGTGCCAGCCCAGTGATGACCTCAGCGTGTCTGACGCCGGATGTCTTCAGGGTGGCTGCCCAACATAGCGTAATGGACACAGTGAACGAAGCTGAAAGAGAGCGTACGCGCTCGCTACTGTTCACGGTGTTATCACGCTTTCTCGACAGCAAAAAGTTTATCTCTTTGCTCATGTATATGCTGCGCAACTGTATCAGCGACAGCGTTTATCACATAATTGAGAGCGATATACATAAAGACTGGAATTTAAGCATGGTTGCCAGTTGCTTATGCCTGAGTCCTAGTTTGTTAAAGAAAAAGCTCAAAAGTGAAAATACAAGTTACAGCCAAATAATTACCACCTGTCGCATGCGATATGCCGTCAATCAATTACTGATGGACGGCAAAAACATTTCCCAGGTCTCTCAACTGTGTGGATATAACAGTACCTCATACTTTATCTCCGTATTCAAAGAGTTCTATGGGATGACACCTCTGCATTATGTTAGTCAACATAGGGAGCCATCCGCCGCCTGATTTTTAATCAGTTAGCGATAAGCCATAATAATATCAGCATTAGCGATACCCCAGCTCCGTCATCATTAAACAGACTTTTGACGAGGTATGATAAGGCGTCATTTATCCTTATCAGGAGTTAGAAAATATGTCGACGGATGCTGATGCTCACAAAGTGGGCTTAATCCCCGTCACCCTTATGGTGTCGGGGAATATTATGGGTTCCGGTGTATTCCTGCTACCCGCAAACCTTGCGTCAACTGGCGGGATTGCAATCTACGGATGGTTGGTCACGATTATCGGTGCTCTGGCACTGTCGATGGTGTACGCCAAAATGTCGTCCTTAGACTCCAGTCCCGGTGGTTCTTATGCTTACGCCCGCCGCTGCTTCGGTCCTTTTTTGGGCTACCAGACCAACGTACTGTACTGGCTGGCCTGCTGGATTGGTAACATCGCCATGGTGGTCATTGGCGTCGGTTACCTGAGCTACTTCTTCCCCATCTTAAAAGATCCGCTGGTCCTGACGCTGACCTGTGTCGTCGTGCTGTGGATCTTCGTATTACTGAACATTGTCGGACCGAAAATGATCACCCGCGTGCAGGCCGTCGCAACGGTACTGGCGCTGGTACCAATTGTCGGGATTGCCGTCTTCGGCTGGTTCTGGTTCCGCGGTGAAACCTATATGGCGGCCTGGAACGTCAGCGGCATGAACACCTTCGGCGCGATTCAAAGCACTCTGAATGTTACCTTATGGTCATTTATCGGGGTAGAAAGCGCCTCCGTCGCGGCTGGCGTGGTTAAAAACCCCAAACGTAACGTACCTATCGCCACCATGGGCGGCGTGCTGATTGCCGCTGTTTGCTACGTGCTCTCCACCACCGCGATCATGGGTATGATCCCTAACGCGGCGCTACGTGTTTCAGCCTCTCCGTTCGGTGATGCCGCACGCATGGCGCTGGGTGACACCGCAGGGGCAATTGTCTCCTTCTGTGCTGCGGCCGGGTGTCTTGGTTCTCTGGGCGGCTGGACGCTGCTTGCCGGGCAAACCGCCAAAGCCGCAGCCGATGACGGCCTGTTCCCACCGATTTTTGCCCGCGTGAACAAAGCCGGTACGCCAGTGGCCGGGTTAATTATCGTCGGCATTCTGATGACCATCTTCCAGTTCAGCAGCATGTCGCCGAACGCAGCGAAAGAGTTTGGTCTGGTCTCTTCGGTCTCCGTTATCTTCACCCTGGTGCCGTATCTGTACACCTGCGCCGCGCTGCTGCTGCTCGGCCATGGTCACTTTGGTAAAGCACGCCCGATGTACTTACTGGTGACCTTTATCGCCTTTGTCTACTGCATCTGGGCGGTTGTCGGTTCCGGAGCCAAAGAAGTGATGTGGTCGTTCGTCACGTTGATGATCATCACCGCGCTGTACGCACTGAACTACAACCGGATCCATAAAAACCCGTATCCACTGGATGCCCCGGTAAACAATAACTAACACCAACAATCGTCGTGGCCCGATGGCGTAAGTTCATCGGGCCAACGTTCTCCCACCGCTCTTCGAAAAATCAACATTAAGAACTTAAGGTTGGCTTAATTTTACTTTGAGAGGATTTGCGCCACATAGTCGATGGAACCCCCTTAATGTTAAAGCTCTTGTTTAAAAGGCCCACTCTCGGGCTAATCAGCTGGCTTCTGCTGATTTCATTTTATCTTGCGACCTTCCTGAACATTGCGTTCTATAAACAAGTGCTGCAAGACCTGCCTCTGGACTCTGTGCGTAACGTGCTGGTGTTTTTATCAATGCCGGTGGTCGCGTTCAGCGTCATGAACATTGTGCTGACACTGGCCTCATTCCTGTGGCTTAATCGCCTGGTGGCGTGCATTTTCATTCTGGTTGGCGCATCGGCCCAATATTTCATCATGACCTACGGCATCATCATCGACCGCTCAATGATCGCCAATATGATGGACACCACCCCCGCCGAAACCTTTGCTTTGCTGACGCCACAACTGCTCATCACGCTCGGGGTGAGCGGCATTCTGACCGCACTTATTGCCTGCTGGGTAAAAATCAAACCGATCACGTCTGTCATGCGCAGCATACTGTTTCGTGGCGCGAACATTCTGATCTCCGCACTGCTGATCGTGCTGGTCGCTGCGTTCTTCTATAAAGATTACGCTTCACTGTTTCGCAACAACAAAGAACTGGTGAAATCCCTCAGTCCATCCAACAGCATTGTGGCGACGTCATCCTGGTATTCACACCAGAGGCTGGCCCACCTGCCGCTGGTACGCATTGGCGAAGATGCACACCGCAATCCGTTGATGGTGAAAGAAAAGCGTAAGAACCTGACGATTGTGGTTCTCGGCGAGACTTCACGTGGCGATAACTTCTCGCTGTCAGGCTATTCGCGCCAGACCAACCCGCTGCTGGAAAAAGATAATGTGGTCTATTTCCCCCGCACAACGTCCTGCGGAACGGCAACGGCAGTATCAGTACCCTGCATGTTCTCGGATATGCCACGCGCGCACTACGACGAAGAACTGGCGCAGCATCAGGAAGGCGTGCTCGACATTATTCAACGGGCGGGAATTAACGTTCTGTGGAACGATAACGACGGCGGCTGCAAAGGGGCTTGTGACCGGGTTCCACACCAGAATATGACTAAGCTGAACCTGCCGGGGCAGTGTATTGACGGTGAATGCTACGATGAAGTCCTGTTCCACGGGCTGGAAGAGTACATTAATAACCTGAAAGGCGACGGCGTGATTGTGTTGCATACCATCGGCAGCCACGGTCCGACCTATTACAACCGCTATCCTGCGCAGTTTAAGAAATTTACGCCAACCTGCGATACCAACGAAATCCAGACCTGTTCACAGCAACAGTTGGTCAATACTTACGACAACACTATTCTTTACGTTGACTATATTGTTGATAAAGCAATCAATATACTGAAAGAGCACCAGGATAATTTCACCACCAGCCTGGTCTATCTTTCCGATCACGGCGAATCCTTAGGGGAAAATGGCGTCTATTTGCACGGCCTGCCGTATTCGATTGCACCTGATACGCAAAAACATGTGCCGATGCTGCTGTGGCTCTCCGAGGATTATCAGCAACGCTATCAGGTCTCTCAGACATGTTTGCAAAAACGGGCAAGCTCAGAAGATTTCTCACAGGATAATCTCTTCTCAACCCTGCTGGGATTAACGGGCGTACAAACACAGAAATATCAGGCGGCGGATGATATTCTGCAACCCTGCCGGGGAGGCTAAACGAATGAAAATCCTGATTGTTGAAGATGATACGTTGTTATTACAGGGACTGATACTCGCCGCGCAAACAGAAGGCTACGCCTGCGACGGCGTATCCACGGCCCGCGCAGCGGAGCAGTGTCTGGAGAGCGGACATTACAGTCTGGTGGTCCTCGACCTGGGCTTACCGGATGAAGACGGCCTGCACTTTCTGAACAGAATCAGACAGAAAAAATACACCGTGCCGGTACTTATCCTCACCGCCCGCGACACGGTGAAAGACCGTGTCAGCGGACTGGACGTGGGTGCTGATGACTATCTGGTCAAACCGTTCGCACTGGAAGAACTGCACGCCCGCATCCGGGCGCTGCTGCGTCGGCATAACAATCAGGGTGAAAGTGAACTCATTGTCAGCAACCTGACGCTGAATATCGGTCGGCGCCAGGTGTGGATGGACGGGCAAGAGGTTATCTTAACGCCGAAAGAATACGCACTCCTGTCACGCCTTATGCTCAAAGCGGGCAGCCCAGTACACCGGGAAATTTTGTATAACGACATCTACAGCTGGGATAACGAACCGTCGACCAATACGCTGGAAGTGCACATTCACAATCTGCGCGACAAAGTCGGAAAATCTCGCATCCGCACGGTCAGGGGATTTGGCTATATGCTGGTTGCCACTGAGGAAAGCTAAGTGAAGCTGCTGCAATATCTAAAACAACCGCTCCCGCTTCGTCATCGCCTGATGCTGACGATTGGTCTTATTCTGCTGGTCTTTCAGCTGATTAGCACTTTCTGGTTGTGGCATGAAAGTACCGAGCAAATACAGTTATTCGAACAGGCATTGCGCGAAAATCGCAACAACGATCGCCACATCATGCATGAGATCCGCGAGGCCATCGCCAGTCTGATCGTCCCCGGCATCTTTATGGTCAGCCTGGCGCTGCTGATTTGCTACCAGGCAGTGCGACGTATTACTCGTCCGCTGGCAGATCTGCAAAAAGAGCTGGAGGCGCGGGCAGCCGATAACCTGACCCCGATTGAAATTCACAGCTCAACCATTGAGATCCAGGCGGTTGTCTCCGCGCTCAACGACCTGGTAACGCGGCTAACCAGCACGATTGAAAACGAACGCTTATTTACCGCCGATGTCGCTCACGAACTGCGCACACCGCTGTCAGGCGTGCGCCTGCATCTGGAATTATTATCCAAAACCCATAAGGTCGACGTTTCGCCGCTAATTGCCCGGCTAGATCAAATGATGGACAGCGTATCGCAACTGCTGCAACTCGCCCGCGTCGGACAGTCGTTTTCGGCCGGGAGCTACCAGCATGTCAAGCTGCTGGAGGATGTTATTCTGCCCTCCTACGATGAACTCAGCACCATGCTGGACCAACGTAAACAGACGCTGCTCCTGCCACAAAGCGCGGCGGACGTTGTCGTGCCTGGTGATGTTACGCTGTTGCGGATGCTACTACGAAATCTGGTGGAAAACGCGCATCGTTACAGCCCGGAAGGCACCCATATTACGATTAGCCTGAACACAGAGCATGATGCCGTCCTTGCCGTTGAAGATGAAGGGCCGGGCATTGATGAAAGTAAATGCGGGGAGTTGAGTAAAGCGTTTGTGCGTATGGACAGCCGCTTTGGCGGAATTGGACTGGGGCTGAGCATTGTCAGTCGCATCACCCAGTTACATCAAGGGCATTTCTATTTGCAAAATCGCCAGGGAGCCAACGGCACTCGCGCATGGGTGGAATTGGCGAAAATTCAGTAAGAGCTCACCCATACATACAAAAAGCTGCTGACGATCAGCAAACTGCACACGGTGGTCAAACTTTCATAAATACGGGTTTTCATGACACTCTCCTCCGAAACTATGGAGGAGAGTTTGCCTGAAGGATATTAAGCCAACCTTAAGGCCACGCGCCGGATGGCGGCAGACGCCTTATCCGGCCTACAAAGTACAATGCTACCCGTAGGCCTAAAATCTGCGTGCCATCAGGCAATGACACGATTACTCATCAATACGCGGATGCTGCTGCACCAGACGCGTGCGCTTAACCTGTAGTTCAGCAATTTCCTGATCGATATCTTCGATTTTCTGTTCAATGTTATCGTAGTGTTCGCCGAGGATCTCTTTCGCTTCCTGAATATCCGAAGCGGCAGGCGTGGCCCCTTTCAGCGGCTGATTGGCGGTCTCTTTCATGGTCACGCCGGTAATTAAACCAACCACCGCAATCACCATCAGATAATAAGCAGGCATCATCAGATTCTGCGAGCTTTCCACCAGCCATGCGGCCAATGTCGGAGTCAAACCAGCAATCAATACCGAGATATTAAACGCGGCGGCCAGTGCACTGTAGCGAATATGCGTCGGGAACATCGCCGGTAACGTTGACGCCATCACCCCGGTAAAGCAGTTGAGGATCACCGCCAACATCAGCAACCCGGCGAAAATCAGACCGATAACATTACTGTTAATCAGGATAAATGCCGGAATCGCCAGCACAAACAGCGCAATACTGCCCATGATCACAAACGGACGGCGCCCGAAGCGGTCGCTGAGCAACCCCATAATCGGCTGCACAAACAGCATACCAATCATGATGGCGATAATAATCAACACACCGTGGTCTTCGGAGTAATGCAGGTTATGCGACAGGTAGCTCGGCATATAGGTGAGCAGCATGTAGTAGGTGACGTTGGTAGCAATCACCAGACCAACACATGCCAACAAGCTGCGCCAGTGCTTAGTCGCAATCTCTTTAAACGAAACCTTCGGACCTTCCTGTAGACCCTGACGATCGCCCTGCTCCAGTTTATCCACGTGCTGCTGGAACGCCGGCGTCTCTTCCAGCGCATGACGCAGGTACAGACCAATCAGCCCTAACGGTAGCGCCAGGAAGAACGGAATACGCCAGCCCCAGTCAAGGAAATTTTCCTCGCCGACGACGGTTGAAATCAGAACCACCACGCCCGCACCCAGCACAAACCCGGCAATCGAGCCGAAGTCCAGCCAACTGCCCATAAATCCACGCTTACGGTCCGGCGAATATTCCGCGACAAAAATCGACGCCCCGGTGTACTCTCCGCCGACCGAGAATCCCTGTGCCATCTTACACAGCAGCAGCAGAATCGGCGCCCAGATACCAATTGAGGCATACGAGGGAATAAGACCGATACAGAAGGTACTTATCGACATAATCACAATGGTGATAGCCAGTATCTTCTGACGACCGTATTTATCGCCGAGCATACCGAAGAACAATCCGCCAAGCGGTCGAATCAGAAAGGGAACAGAGAAGGTAGCGAGTGCAGCAACCATCTGCACGCTGGGGTCAGCCCCCGGGAAGAACACTTTACCTAATGCGTAAGCAACAAATCCATAAACACCAAAATCGAACCATTCCATCGCATTACCTAACGACGCTGCGGTAATGGCTTTTCGCAATTTACCGTCATCAATGATGGTAACGTCGCGCAGCGTTATCGGTTTTATTTTTTTCCTTTTTAGCATACTCGTCCTCATAGACTTAGCCCTGTCACGCTCCAGTTCGAGTCCCCCAACGCCCATGCGTCAAGGTCATCACCGAGCGGGGAACGCACAGGCGCATTCCCTGTAACAAGCGTAGCAGGTTTACTTACACTGACGAGAAACGCACAGTACAACCGAACCTGTTGACGCCTGATTGGGCGGTTAATGACCTCTTTACCCTAACAGCGTTTAAATTTGTGATCAACTTCACATATAGTTTTTCATTTCGTCAACATGCGTAAATTAGGTCATTCTTAGTCATCTTTTTTACATGTAACGCTTGTGATTTACTGACAATTAAATACAAGAATAAATCGCTTTATTGCACCAACAATCACAGCGGTCATTATTATTCTGCTAGCAAAAAAAACACCTAATCCCTTCACAAAAAGATCACAGCTTTTTTAATAATCAGAGCGACCGGGAACTTTTGCTCGGAATATGTGATGAAGATAACTAAAACATCGTTTTATTTTGATTGAATCAACGTTCCCATGAATGCAAACTAATTCCAGACGCAATATCCCTGGGAGCAGCAACACGCTCAACGTATGCCGCGTTAGATTTTATAAAACAAAGAGATAGCGATTTTCTTTGTTAAGAGAAACCAGTAACCATTTGAATTTATTAATTTTTACCCTCTTGCGCTAGTGTTAGCGGCGACAAGACATGAGGACGTTTATGAAAATTAAAGCCACGATTGAACGCATCCCCGGCGGAATGATGTTGATTCCTCTGTTATTAGGCGCAGTGTTAAATACGTTAGCTCCGGATACCGGTGCGTATTTCGGTTCGTTTACCAAAGGAATGATCAGCGGAACGGTACCGATTCTGGCAGTGTGGTTTTTTTGTATCGGCGCATCTATTGATTTACGGGCAACCGGCACGGTATTACGCAAGTCCGGTACGCTGGTAATAACCAAAATAGCCGTGGCGTGGGTAGTGGCAATGATTGCGGCTTCATTTATTCCTGATACCGGTATTCAAACCGGGTTCTTTGCAGGCCTCTCAGTTTTGGCAATTGTCTCCGCAATGGACATGACCAACGGTGGTTTGTACGCCAGCCTGATGAACCAGTACGGCACCAAAGAAGAGTCCGGCGCATTTGTGTTGATGTCTCTGGAATCCGGCCCGTTGATGACCATGGTCATCCTCGGCTCCGCGGGTCTGGCCTCCTTCGAGCCACACCATTTTATCGGCGCGGTATTACCGTTCCTGATTGGCTTTACATTAGGCAACCTGGATCATGACCTGCGTTCTTTCTTCAGCAAAGCCACACCGGTGCTGATCCCGTTCTTCGGCTTCGCATTGGGTAACACCATTAACCTGAGCGTAATCGTTGATACCGGTCTGCTGGGTATCTTGCTGGGTGTCGCGGTTATCGTCATCACCGGTATCCCGCTGATTATTGCAGACCGTGTTATTGGTGGCGGGAACGGTACGGCAGGCGTGGCAGCCTCTTCAGCAGCAGGCGCTGCGGTGGCAAACCCGGTGATTATCGCCCAGATTAACCCGGCGTTCGAACCGGTTGCCGCATCCGCTACGGCGCTGGTTGCCGCCAGCGTAATTGTCACCGCCATTCTGGTGCCGATTATCACCGCGCTGTACGCCAAACGTTTTAATAAAAACCTGGTCGCCAACGAGACGGTGGCCACCCCGGCAGACTCTCTGCACCACTAACTCTGTCTTAGCCCCACTGACCGTCCCTGCTCAATTGATGAGTAGGGACGGTGCAAAAATCTCCTCAACCATCGCATCAGCTAGTCGTTTCGCCGAACACAATCGCGGCATTCCTAACGCCACATTTTGCCAACGCTGCGTCACCGACCAGCTCACCGGATGACGCTGCGCATCGCACCAGTCGCCTAACCAGCTCAGCATATCGTTATACTCGCCCGATCCGCCGACAACTGGCGTGCTGAGCCAATGATGATAGTAATGACGCGTAGCAGGCGCCGCATTCACGTTGTCCGCCAACGCCTGAGCGGCCATGGTTCGCAGGTTGTCTTTTAGCATTAACACCACATCGGCATTCGCTAACCGGCAGGCGTCACCGAAGGCTCCCCAGCGCAACTCCTCCAGCGCAACAAAACAGCGTCCAGGTAACGACCAACCGTCATATGCGCCAGCCCGCCAGCGGGTAAAAATTTGTTCGCTGTGTTCGCCCGCCTGAACCGTCAGGCCACGCTGGGTCAGCGCCTTCTCTTTATACGCAGCGCGTTGGGTAAACCAGTCAGTCAGTGAATTTATTTGTTGTAAAAGACCAGGGGTTGAAAGCCCACGCGGGTGTTCGGTTTGTTGTAAAAACCTCAGCCCTTCGGCAATACGCACCAGCGCCAGATGGCCTGGGTCGATCATGCCCGCCAACTTCTCTACCAGCTTAAGACGCATCACCAGATGCTCGCTGGATACTCCCGCCATCACCCACGCCCGTAGTTGTGTCTGGGATAACACCTCCTGCGTCAGACGCGCACGCAACCGCTGCTGCTGTTGCAGAAAACCGCCGGAACGTTTGGTTTCATCTCCCTGAACCAGATCGACCATAAACTTCGGGTAGACACACTCCAGCGTCCTCCCGGGGCCTTCCAGTAAAACGTTAGTCATGTGTGCTCGGTTGCAAAAAGGGTATTGATATCGTCACGCAGCAAACGGGAATCTTCATAAAGCCATGCCGCAATCGTAATGCGCTGCTGCAATTGCTCATTCATTGCATTCACCGCGGATTCATTTTGTTGGCGTAGCGTCAGACTCTCACTCAGGCTCGCCTGCAATTGCGCCAGACACAGTGAAAAATCTGCAAAAAACGTGGCCATGCCTGCCGTAACGGAAATATCGACCTGAGCAACTAAAGCTTTACGAATTTGTTGGCAAAACTGGGAGACATACTGCACAAGGTTCTTATGCAAAGCGCCCATATCAATGAGATAACGCGTTTTTGTTTCGACGTAATCATTCCATCCCCAGTTGGGTTGATTTAGCCAACGAGAGAAAGTGTCACGTACCGCACCACCAGTAGACGGCGCATTTTCTGCCGGAATATCCTGCTCAATGGCCTCGTTAAACAATTGGCGGGTATTGAAATTAAACATCGCTGTATGGAACGCTGGAAAACGGATCCGCGCACGAAAACCGGCGTGGTTTAGCTCCTCTTTCACCCTTTGCTCAATTGGCCGCATCGCGTCATTTAGCGCCCGGGAGAGTGTCGACTCAAGCTGTTCAAAACGCAGGGCTAAGTCACGGCTGATGCTTTCCTGCGCCGCCAGCAATACCCCCTCACAGGACGAGCGAATTTTATCTAACACAATTTTCGCCTGCCCTTCATCGTGCAGCACCAGCATTTCTCCGGCCATTTCTGCCGAGGAGACGCCAGCTCCCAGGCTATGTTGTGACATCATCAGGACGTTTTCTTTGACAAAGAACGTGTTGATACCGCAAAGAATCTCGGTTTGTTGCTCTCTGAGATAGGCTGCAGCAGCTTCCAGCGCCAGTTCTACTTCATGGCTGACTTCATCGCTCACCCGCCCCTGGCTCACTTCTAACTGCTGCATATCCTCTTCAATATGCGTGATGTTCAGCCGCAGTTCGTCATAGGCGACCGTTAACCCGTGGGCACGAAACTCCAGATATTCGTGCACGCTTTGCGCATAGTTCAATAACTTATGTGACGCTGAGCGTAGCGCATACAGCGATGCATTGGCGTAAGCGGCGTGAATCACTTTCTGGATAGGCTGTTCAAACAGCGAGTCTTCCCACAACAGGTCGGCGGCATGACGGATATGCTCCGTATCTTCAAGATCGGTGGTGCGCCAGCGTCTGCCAAGCGCCGCTTCGGCAAAATCCTGCACCCAACGTTGCACCTGATGATCCGGCAGTCGCCCACGGGCCGTCAGCTCATGACGCGCCCTGTTTGCCAGATAGCCCCACATTGAGGAAACCGGATAGATTCTTTCAGGGGCAATGCCACCTTGCATCAACGTGCCAGAAATCAACGCCCGCACCTGCTCTTCATCGTCACTGTTGCGGTCTTTCTGATCGAACTTGTTCACCAGCGCATACAGCGGTACTGACTTGCCAACCGCCATAATCGCCTGACGCACTTCCTCATCAGAAATAGATTTCAATTGGGTGTAATCCAACACTGCCAGCACCGCAGAGGCCCGTACCAGCTGTTCATTAAGCATTTTTTGTAAGTGCGGTTGTCCCGCCTCGTTCGGCCCCGGCGTATCCAGCAACGTTAATTGCCCTGGGTAGCTTGCTTGTCCGGCCAAATGGACAAACTCAACCTCAATAACCGGAATATGCTCAATCGCGGCATAGGCAGCAAAAGGAAAATCAACATCCAATGCTTTTGACAGGCGCACCAGGTCGTTCAGGCTTTTAAGGCAATGGAAAATAGGCTGTGCGCCAAGATAATACCGTTCAAATGCCACGCCGGTTTCAATATGCTGCAGCAGGACATTCATATCCTTGTCAATTTCCAGGGTCTGCGTAAGACGCTGGCGATCGCACTCGCGCACACGCTGCTGTAAAACCTTCATTAAGGCATCAATCGGCGCGACATGTGAAAAATGCAGGACCGGCTCTTTCTGCCCCGGCGTATGACGAATTAGCGTTGGTAACGCCGTCATGGGGCGATTACGATTAGGTAAAACTTCTGTCCCTACAATCGCGTTAATCGTCGTCGATTTTCCCGCTTTCATCGTGCCAACAATCGCCAGCACCATTTCCAGACGCGTAATCTTGCGCAACTCATTATTGAGCGTTGCTTGCTGGACATCCATGCCACGCGCGCTGAAGTGCAGGGGCTGAACAACCTGACTGCTATGCTCTCCTTGTTTTAGCGCGACATCATCCAACGACGTCATGGGCAATTTTTGCAATTGCCTGAGATGTTCAAGCGAGAGCATCAGCAAGCGTTCCGCTTCCTGACTTAATTCATATATTGTCTGTGTGTGCATGGAAAATCTTTCCTTAACGCAAATAGCATTGCTTTTATTTAGCCCAATCGTTTTATTTATAGATTTTTTGGCTTTTATAATTACGTGTGGAAATAATTAAAATCAAAACAACCAATTGATATTATTAAAATAAGTTTGGCGTACAACCGCTGGCCTGAAACCTCTCACTTATGTAATAAGTAAGAAAGATAAACAGCGTAGTTCAGTTTTAAAAAATGCCAGCTTAATCCCCCTACTAAAATTAAGGGGGATTGAGATATTCAATCACAATGACTTAGACATCCGCAGGCGATGTTACCTATGAATATCAGATATTTCGCCTCACCTTATCTTAAATAACCTGACGTAGCAATTTCCCTTAAAAAATATTACCCCATACTTTCATTGAGGTAAAAGCAAAGGGTCTTTACAGCAGATCATTTGCGTAATCACACAGTAGTCCCGACAAAAGCAGGGATTTTATGTATAATTGCGGCCTTTTTCGGCAATCTGCCATTTTTTGGGCGCATTTGCCCCTGCTGACTTTTGAGGAAATCCACATGTCATTACCACACTGCCCACAATGCAACTCCGAATACACTTACGAAGATAACGGCATGTTCATCTGCCCGGAATGCGCGCACGAATGGAACGATGCTGAACCGGCACAGGACAGCGACGAACTGATCGTTAAAGATGCTAACGGCAACCTGCTGGCCGACGGCGACAGCGTTACCGTCGTGAAAGACCTGAAGGTAAAAGGTAGCTCTTCCATGCTGAAGATCGGTACCAAAGTGAAAAACATTCGCCTGGTTGAAGGTGACCACAACATCGATTGCAAAATCGATGGCTTTGGCCCAATGAAGCTGAAATCTGAGTTTGTGAAAAAGAACTGATGCAAATTGCCTGATGGCACTACGCTCATCAGGTCTACACCAGCTCATCTGCCAGGCGGGAAGCTCATACTTCCCGCCTGGTTTATTTATGCAGACGATAACTACACTTAACTGGTTTCTTTTACCTGAGGTAAAGATTATGCCGTTAAGTCCCTATATCTCCTTTGCAGGCAACTGCGCTGACGCTATCGCCTACTATCAAAAAACGTTAGGCGCTGAACTGCTCTACAAAATCAACTTCGGTGAAATGCCCAAATCGGCGCAGGATAGTGAAGATGGTTGCCCTTCAGGCATGAAATTCCCCGACACCGCCATCGCCCACGCCAACCTGCGCGTTGCGGGCAGCGACATCATGATGAGCGATAGCGCCCCGGATGGAAATGCTCACTACTCTGGCTTTACGCTGGTGCTCGACACGCAAAACGTCGATGAAGGCAAACGCTGGTTTGATAACCTGGCAGCAAACGGAAAAATCGAAATGGACTGGCAGGAAACCTTCTGGGCCCACGGTTTCGGTAAAGTGAGCGACCAGTATGGCGTGCCGTGGATGATCAACGTCGTCAAACAACAGCAACCCCCTACAGAGTAATCCAACGGGAGGCCAGCCCTCCCGTACTGTCATCAAATAGCGCTCAACTCTTCATCATCGAGTAACTATCCCTTAACGAAAACGTCACATTGATCCGCCACGATGGGGCCACTTTTTTAGGGAGGCCGCAGCATGCAAACGATTATTCGCGTCGAAAAACTCTCCAAGTCCTTCAATCAACATCAGGCGCTCAATGCGGTTGATCTGAACATCTGTTCCGGTGAGATGGTGGCTCTGCTTGGGCCGTCCGGCTCCGGCAAATCCACCCTTTTACGTCATTTAAGCGGTTTGATCGTCGGTGATAAATCACCCGGTAGCCGCGTCGAGCTGCTGGGCCGCACCGTTCAACATGAAGGCCGCCTGGCGCGCGATATCCGCAAAAGCCGCGCCCACACCGGCTACATCTTCCAACAGTTCAATTTGGTGAACCGCCTGACGGTGCTGGAGAACGTCCTGATTGGCGCGCTCGGCAGCACGCCGTTCTGGCGCACCTGTTTTAGCTGGTTTACCGCCGAGCAGAAACAGCGTGCATTACAGGCGCTGACCCGCGTGGGCATGGCG
Organism: Citrobacter sp. ABFQG; assembly: GCF_004322975.1. Lineage (NCBI taxonomy): Bacteria > Pseudomonadati > Pseudomonadota > Gammaproteobacteria > Enterobacterales > Enterobacteriaceae > Citrobacter > Citrobacter sp. ABFQG. The sequence continues at coordinate 1,125,081 of NZ_CP036435.1, read as the reverse complement.
CATTTTGCATACCAGCGTGTTTCCACGCTTTCGGGCGGACAACAGCAGCGCGTCGCAATCGCCCGCGCGCTGATGCAGCAGGCCAAAGTGATCCTTGCCGATGAGCCGATTGCCTCACTGGACCCGGAATCCGCACGCATCGTGATGGACACCCTACGCGACATCAACCAGACCGACGGCATCACCGTGGTCGTCACGCTGCATCAGGTGGATTACGCCCTGCGCTACTGCGAACGCATCGTCGCGCTGCGCCAGGGCAACGTCTTCTTTGATGGCAGCAGCCAGCATTTTGATAACGATCGTTTTGACCATCTTTACCGCAGCATGAACCGCGTCGAACAGAACGCGCAGGCTGCATAGTTCTAAAAAACCAGGCGTTATTGGCGCAGCCAGGCTGGAGACGGCCAGCGCGGAAAAACCGGAGCGTACACGCAGTACGTGAGGATTTTGAGCACTGCCCGGATTCAGGCTGGCAAGTGAAATAGCCTGGAACAATGACTAATTAAGGAAACGACATGAGCTATAAGACAGTTGCCGCGCTGGCTTTCACCAGCATGTTTAGCGTCAGTACCTTGTTAAGCCCGGCGCATGCCGAAGAGCAAGAAAAAGCGCTGAACTTTGGCATTATTTCGACCGAGTCACAGCAAAACCTGAAGCCGCAGTGGGAACCGTTCCTGAAGGACATGGAAAAATCACTGGGCGTGAAAGTGAACGCCTTCTTCGCCCCGGACTACGCCGGGATCATCCAGGGCATGCGCTTTAACAAAGTGGATATCGCCTGGTACGGCAACCTCTCGGCAATGGAAGCGGTGGATCGCGCGAACGGACAAGTGTTTGCCCAAACCGTTGCCGCCGACGGATCCCCAGGTTACTGGAGCGTGTTGATCGTTAACAAAGACAGTCCGATCAATAACCTGAACGATCTGATCGCCAAACGTAAGAATCTGACCTTCGGCAACGGAGATCCCAACTCAACGTCAGGCTTCCTTGTTCCCGGCTACTACGTCTTTGCCAAAAACAACATCTCCGCGAGCGATTTCAAACGCACCGTTAACGCCGGACACGAAACCAACGCCCTGGCCGTCGCCAACAAGCAGGTCGATGTCGCCACCAACAACACCGAAAACCTCGACAAGCTGAAAACTTCCGCGCCGGAAAAGCTGAAAGAGCTGAAGGTGATCTGGAAGTCACCGCTGATCCCGGGCGATCCGATCGTCTGGCGTAAAAACCTCTCCGAAACCACCAAGGACAAGGTGTACGACTTCTTTATGAATTACGGCAAAACGCCGGAACAGAAAACCGTACTGGAACGCCTTGGATGGGCACCGTTCCGCGCCTCCAGCGATCTGCAACTGGTGCCGATTCGCCAGCTGGCACTGTTTAAAGAGATGCAGGGTGTGAAGGACAACAAAGGGCTGAACGAGGAAGAGAAAACCAGCAAAACCTCGGCGTTGAAAGCGCAGCTCGATGACCTTGACCGTCTGACAGCCGCACTGGGCGCCATGACCAGCGTCACCAAAGCAGTGCAGTAACCCTGGTGCCCGGTGGCGCTTCGCTTACCGGGCCTACGGTGTTTTGTAGGCCGGATAAGACGCCTGCGCCGCCATCCGGCAATAACCTATGCACGGAGCTAAACATGCAAACCATCACCGTCGCCCCGCCCAAACGTAGCTGGTTCTCGCTGCTGAGCTGGGCCATTCTGCTCGCCGTACTGGTGGTCTCGTGGAAAGGTGCCGAAATGGCTCCGCTCACGCTGATCGAAGATTCCGGCAATATGGCAACCTTCGCCGCCGACTTCTTCCCACCGGACTTCAGCCAGTGGCAGGACTATCTCGGTGAAATGGCCGTCACCCTGCAAATTGCCGTCTGGGGGACTGCCCTCGCCGTGGTGCTATCGATTCCCTTCGGCCTGATGTGCGCCGATAACCTGGTGCCGTGGTGGATTTACCAGCCGATGCGCCGCCTGATGGACGCCTGCCGCGCCATCAATGAAATGGTCTTCGCGATGCTGTTCGTGGTCGCCGTCGGGTTAGGGCCATTCGCCGGGGTGATGGCGCTGTTTATCCACACTACCGGGGTACTCTCCAAGCTGCTTTCCGAAGCGGTAGAAGCCATTGAGCCGGGTCCGGTAGAAGGTATTCGCGCCACCGGAGCCAACAAAATTGAAGAGATTCTGTACGGCGTTCTGCCACAGGTCATGCCGCTGCTTATCTCCTACTCGCTGTATCGCTTTGAATCCAATGTTCGCTCAGCCACGGTAGTCGGCATGGTGGGCGCAGGTGGTATTGGCGTGACCTTATGGGAAGCGATTCGCGGCTTTCAGTTCCAGCAAACCTGCGCCCTGATGGTGTTAATCATCGTCACCGTCAGCCTGCTGGATTTCCTTTCCCAGCGTTTGCGTAAGCACTTTATCTGATTAGCGAGGCATTGATTGCTATGCACTTGTCTACACATCCGACCAGTTATCCAACGCGTTATCAGGAAATTGCCGCGAGACTTGAGCAGGAGCTACGTCAACATTATCGCTGCGGTGACTATCTGCCCGCCGAGCATCAGCTTGCCGCGCGCTTTGACGTAAACCGCCACACCCTGCGCCGCGCCATTGACCAGTTGGTTGAACGCGGTTGGGTTCAGCGTCGCCAGGGAGTCGGCGTGCTGGTGCTGATGCGCCCGTTCGATTACCCGCTTAATGCCCAGGCACGCTTTAGTCAGAACCTGCTGGACCAGGGCAGCCACCCCACCAGCGAAAAACTGCTGGCGGTGCTGCGTCCGGCCTCCAGCCACATTGCCGATGCGCTCAGCATAAACGAGGGCGATAACGTGATTCACCTGCGCACCCTGCGCCGGGTTAACGGGATCGCACTGTGCCAGATCGACCACTATTTTTCCGACCTCACGCTGTGGCCGCTGCTGCAAGGCTTCAACAGCGGCTCACTGCACGACTATCTGCGTCAACAATCCGGTCTGACGCTACTGCGCACGCAAACGCGCATCAGCGCCCGCCGCGCGCAGGCCAAAGAGAGCAAGGTGCTGGAAATCCCCAATATGGCGCCGCTGCTGTGCGTGCGCACCCTGAACCACCGTGAAGGCGAAGAACACGCGGCGGAATACTCCGTCAGCCTGACCCGCGCCGACATGATCGAATTCACTATGGAGCACTGAATGCATTTCGATACCGCCACCCGCCAGCGCTGGATGCGCGCGCTGGCTTACAGCAATGCCGATGCCCTGAACGCCCGCATCAACGCGCTCAAACTGACGCCGGACTATGAACTTATCCGCGCACCGGAAAGCGGACTGATGCAGATCCAGGCCCGTATGGGCGGTACCGGTAACCGCTTCTTTGCCGGTGACACCACGCTTACCCGCGCAGTGGTACGCCTGAAGAGCGGCACGCTGGGTTACAGCTACCTGCTGGGACGCAATAAACAACATGCCGAGCAGTGCGCGGTAATTGACGCGCTACTGCAGGAACAAACGCATTTCCAGAACCTAATGGAAACCTTAATTGCCCCGCTGGAAGCGGAACGCGATGCGTTGATTAACGCACGCTGTGCCGAAGTCAACGCCAGCCGGGTCGACTTCTTCACGCTGGTACGCGGAGATAACGCATGACCTTACAGACCGCATTTAATTTACCCGTTCAGGATGCTCAGCAGAGCTTTCGTCGCCTGCTGAAAGCCATGAGCGAACCGGGCGTAATCGTCGCCCTGCATCAGCTGAAACACGGCTGGCAGCCGCTGGGTCTGGCGACCACCAGCGTGCTGCTGACCCTGGTCGATGGCGACACGCCGGTCTGGCTGGCGCCGTCGATGGATAACGATATCGTCCGGCAGAACCTGCGTTTTCACACCAACGCGCCGCTGGTGGATCAACCACAGTTGGCGGCCTTTGCCGTCGCCGACGAACGTATCAGCAGCGAACAGCTTAACGCCCTCTCCGCCGGTTCAGCCGTCGCACCAGAAACCAGCGCCACGCTGATTGTGCAAGTCTCAGGCTTAAGCGGTGGACGCATGCTGCGTCTGACCGGCGCGGGCATCGCCGAAGAGCGCATGATCGCGCCACAGCTGCCGGAATGCCTGATTCACGAACTCACCGAACGCCCGCACCCGTTCCCACTGGGGGTCGATCTGATCCTCACCTGTGGCGAACGCCTGCTGGCTATTCCGCGAACCACCCATGTGGAGGTGTGCTGATGTACGTCGCCGTCAAAGGGGGCGAAAAGGCGATAGCCAACGCCCACGCCCTGCAGGAAAACCGACGCCGGGGCGATGAGACCATTGCTGAACTGAGCGTGGCGCAAATCGAACAGCAGATGAACCTGGCCGTTGATCGGGTGATGACCGAAGGTGGCATCGCTGACCGCGAACTGGCTGCACTGGCGCTCAAACAGGCCAGCGGCGATAACGTCGAGGCCATCTTTTTGCTCCGCGCCTACCGCACTACGCTGGCAAAGGTTGCTGTCAGCGAACCGGTTAACAGCGCAGAAATGCGTCTTGAACGCAGAATCTCCGCGGTCTACAAGGATATTCCCGGCGGGCAGCTGTTGGGTCCAACCTATGACTATACCCATCGCCTGCTGGATTTTACCTTACTGGCCAATGGCGAAACCCCGCCTCTGCGCAGCGCAGACGGCGCGCAGGATGCCTCCCCGCACGTCTTTTCCCTGCTGGCGAACCAGGGCCTGGCAAAACGTGAAGAGGATGATGGCGCGACACCCGACGACATCACCCGCACGCCGCCGGTTTACCCCTGCTCACGCGCTTCACGTCTGCAACAGTTGATGCGCGGTGACGAGGGATATTTGCTGGCGCTGGCCTACTCCACCCAGCGCGGCTACGGGCGCAACCACCCGTTTGCCGCCGAAATCCGTAGCGGCTATGTGGCACTGGAAACCGTACCGGAAGAGCTGGGATTTGCGGTGAACGTCGGCGAACTGCTGATGACGGAATGTGAAATGGTCAACGGTTTTGTCGCGCCAGAAAATGAATCCCCCCATTTTACCCGCGGCTACGGGCTGGTGTTCGGTATGAGCGAACGTAAAGCAATGGCGATGGCGCTGGTGGACCGCGCCCTACAGGCAGCCGAATACGATGAAACGGTCACAGGACCGGCGCAGGACGAAGAGTTCGTGCTGGCGCATGCGGATAACGTCGAGGCGGCGGGTTTTGTTTCGCACCTCAAACTTCCCCATTACGTCGATTTCCAGGCCGAACTGGAACTGCTCAAACGCCTGCAACAGGAGGCCACCTGTGACCACTAACCTCTCCGGCTACAACTTTGCCTATCTTGATGAGCAGACCAAACGCATGATCCGCCGCGCAATTCTGAAAGCGGTAGCGATCCCCGGTTACCAGGTACCGTTTGGCGGACGTGAAATGCCGATGCCATACGGATGGGGAACCGGCGGCATTCAACTTACCGCCAGCGTGATTGGCGAGCCGGACGTGCTGAAAGTGATTGACCAGGGCGCGGACGACACCACTAACGCCGTATCGATTCGTAATTTCTTCAAGCGTGTGACCGGAGTGAATACCACTGAGCGTACGGAAGATGCGACGCTGATCCAGACCCGCCACCGCATCCCGGAGACGCCGCTGGTGGAAGATCAAATAATCATCTTCCAGGTACCGATCCCCGAGCCGCTACGCTTTATCGAACCGCGTGAAACGGAAACTCGCACCATGCACGCGCTGGAAGAGTACGGCATCATGCAGGTGAAACTGTATGAAGATATCGCCCGCTTTGGTCATATCGCCACCACTTACGCCTATCCGGTGAAGGTCAACGACCGCTACGTCATGGACCCGTCGCCCATCCCGAAATTCGACAATCCGAAGATGGACATGATGCCGGCCCTGCAACTGTTTGGCGCAGGCCGCGAAAAACGTATCTATGCCGTTCCACCTTACACTCGCGTGGAAAGCCTCGATTTCGACGATCACCCGTTTACCGTGCAGAGCTGGGATGAACCTTGTGCCATCTGCGGCTCAACCCACAGCTATCTCGATGAAGTGGTGCTCGATGACAGCGGCAAACGCATGTTTGTCTGCTCCGACACCGATTACTGCCGCCAACAGAGCGAGGCCCTCAGCAAATGACGCAACCGCTGCTTTCAGTCAACAACCTGACCCATCTCTACGCGCCGGGCAAGGGCTTCAGCGATGTCTCTTTTGACCTGTGGCCAGGCGAAGTGCTGGGTATCGTCGGCGAGTCCGGTTCTGGCAAAACCACGCTGCTGAAATCGATCTCTTCACGGCTGACGCCGCAGAGCGGTGAGATTTTGTATCAGAACCGTTCGCTGTACGGCATGAACGAAGCCGACCGTCGCCGTCTGCTGCGCACCGAATGGGGCGTGGTGCATCAGCATCCGCTGGATGGCCTGCGCCGTCAGGTCTCCGCCGGCGGCAATATCGGCGAACGCCTGATGGCCACTGGCGCGCGTCACTACGGCGACATCCGCGCCACCGCGCAGCGCTGGCTGGAGGAGGTGGAGATCCCCGCCTCGCGTATCGACGACCTGCCAACCACTTTTTCCGGCGGTATGCAGCAGCGCCTGCAGATCGCCCGCAACCTCGTCACTCATCCCAAACTGGTGTTTATGGACGAACCCACCGGCGGGCTGGACGTTTCGGTACAGGCCAAACTGCTGGACCTGCTGCGCGGCCTGGTGGTGGAACTGGATCTTGCAGTGGTCATTGTCACCCACGATTTGGGTGTGGCGCGTCTGCTGGCAGACCGTTTGCTGGTGATGAAGCAGGGTCAGGTGGTGGAAAGTGGGTTAACCGACCGCGTGCTCGACGACCCGCACCATCCGTACACCCAGTTGTTGGTGTCGTCCGTTTTGCAAAATTAAACATCGGATGCCGGATGGCAGCTTACGGGGCGCTTTTTGTAGGCCGGATAAGCACAGCACCATCCGGCAATAAGAACCATGAGGCTCAAATGATCCGCGTTGAAAATGTCAGTAAAACCTTTGTCCTGCATCAGCAAAACGGCGTGCGTCTGCCGGTGCTGCAAAACGCCACGCTGGAAGTGAAAAACGGCGAATGCGTGGTGCTGCACGGTCACTCGGGTAGCGGCAAATCCACGCTGCTGCGATCGCTGTACGCCAACTATCTGCCGGATGAAGGACACATCCACATTCGCCACAGCGATGAGTGGGTCGATCTGGTGCAGGCCCCGGCGCGCAAAGTGTTGGAAGTTCGCCGTTCAACCATCGGCTGGGTGAGCCAGTTCCTGCGCGTAATCCCGAGGATTTCCGCGCTGGATGTGGTGATGCAACCGCTGCTGGATCTGGGTGTCTCCCGTGAGGAGTGTGCAGCCAAAGCGGCTAACCTGCTTACCCGCCTGAACGTGCCGGAGCGGCTGTGGCACCTGGCGCCGTCGACCTTCTCCGGTGGCGAACAGCAGCGCGTCAACATCGCCCGCGGGTTTATCGTCGATTACCCGATTCTGCTGCTCGATGAACCCACCGCCTCGCTGGACGCCAAAAATAGCGCCGCCGTCGTCGCATTGATTGAAGAAGCAAAAGCCCGCGGCGCAGCAATTGTCGGTATTTTTCACGATCAAACTGTGCGCGACCGCGTAGCGGATCGTCTGCATCTGATGGGAACAACAGCATGATTATCAATAATGTAAAGCTGGTACTGGAAGATGACGTGGTGCAAGGATCGCTGGAAATCGAGGGCGGGGTCATTCGCGCCTTTGCTGAAAGTCCGAGCAGCCTACCTGAGGCGCTGGACGGCGAAGGCGGCTGGCTGCTGCCAGGGCTTATCGAGCTGCATACCGATAATCTCGACAAATTTTTTACCCCGCGCCCGAAGGTAGACTGGCCTGCCCACTCGGCAATGAGCAGCCACGACGCGCTAATGGTCGCCAGCGGCATTACCACCGTGCTGGACGCAGTGGCGATTGGCGATGTGCGCGACGGTGGTGACCGTCTGGAAAATCTGGAGAAGATGATCAACGCGGTGGAAGAGACGCAAAAGCGTGGGGTCAATCGCGCCGAGCACCGCCTGCACCTGCGCTGCGAGCTGCCGCATCACACTACCCTGCCGCTGTTTGAAAAACTGGTCGGTCGTGAGCCGGTGACGCTGGTGTCGCTGATGGATCATTCCCCCGGCCAGCGTCAGTTCGCCAATCGTGAGAAGTACCGCGAGTATTATCAGGGCAAGTATTCGCTCACCGACGAGCAGATGGCCCGTTATGAAGAAGAACAGTTAGCGCTGGCTGCGCGTTGGTCACAGCCCAACCGCACGGCGATTGCCCAGATGTGCCGTGAGCGCCAGATTGCGCTGGCGAGCCATGACGATGCCACCTGCGATCATGTGCTCGAATCGCATCAACTTGGCAGCGTGATCGCCGAATTTCCCACAACTTTCGAAGCCGCCGATGCCTCACGCCAGCATGGCATGAACGTGCTGATGGGCGCACCTAACATCGTGCGCGGCGGCTCTCACTCCGGCAACGTGGCGGCACATAGGCTGGCTGAGCTGGGGCTGCTGGATATTCTCTCCTCCGACTACTACCCCGCCAGCCTGCTCGATGCGGCATTTCGCGTAGCAGATGACGACGCTAACCGCTTTACGCTGTCGCAGGCTATTCGTCTGGTGACACGCAATCCGGCGCGGGCCTTAAATCTCGACGATCGCGGCGTTATTGCCGAAGGTAAACGCGCGGATCTGGTGCTGACGCATCGCAAAGGCGGCAACATCCATATCGACCACGTCTGGCGTCAGGGCAAAAGGGTATTCTGACTATGGGTAAACTGATCTGGCTGATGGGGCCGTCCGGCTCCGGTAAGGACAGTCTGCTGGCAGAATTGCGCCAGCAGGAACCGGCGCAACTGCTGGTGGCGCATCGCTACATCACCCGCGCCGCCAACGCCGGGAATGAAAATCATATTGCGCTAAGTGAACCAGAGTTTTTTACCCGCGCCGGGCAGAATCTGCTGGCGCTGAGCTGGCACGCCAACGGCTTCTACTACGGCGTCGGCGTGGAGATAGACCTCTGGCTGCACGCTGGTTTTGATGTGGTGGTCAACGGCTCGCGTGCGCATCTGCCCCAGGCGCAGGCCCGTTATGGCGCTTCTTTGCTTCCCATTTGCTTACAGGTTTCTCCGGCAATTCTCCGCCAGCGCCTGCAGGCTCGTGGGCGGGAGAGCGAAACGGAAATCGCCGCCCGTCTTGAACGCGCAGCCCACTACGCCCCGTATGACTGCCACGTCCTGAATAACGATGGTAGTTTGCTACAGTCTGTCGATACACTGCTCGCACTGATGGGACGCAAGGAGAAGAAACATGTCTGTCTGTGAATTACGCCGCGCCACGCTCTACGATACCGATGCGGTTTACGCGCTCATCTGCGAGTTGAAACAGGGTCAATTTGACCTGCAGGCTTTTAGCGCTGGTTACGCCGCTAATCTGCAAGATACCAATATGCACTACCAGTTGGCACTGATCGACGGACAGGTCGTCGGCTTGATCGGTCTACACCTGCAGTTTCATCTGCACCACGCCAACTGGATTGGCGAAATCCAGGAACTGGTGGTGATGCCGCAGGCACGAGGGTTAAGGGTCGGCAGCCAACTACTGGCCTGGGCCGAAGCCGCCGCACGCGAAGCGGGCGCAGAAGTCACCGAGCTTTCCACCAGCACCCAACGCCTTGACGCACACCGTTTTTACCAGCGTGAAGGCTATACCATGAGCCATTTTCGCTTCACCAAACCGCTGTAGGGGGAGCCATGAGTCTGACCATTACGCTAACGGGAACGGGCGGCGCACAGCTGGTGCCGACATTTGGCTGCGACTGTGCGGCCTGCCAACGAGCACGCTTACAGGCGCAATATCGTCGACGCCCTTGTAGCGGGGTGGTCAAATTCAACAATGCGGTGACGCTGCTGGACGCAGGGATCCCGCATCTGATGGACGACTGGCCAGTGGGCAGCTTCCAGCAGTTTCTGCTGACCCACTATCATATGGATCACGTGCAGGGGCTGTTTCCGCTGCGCTGGGGCGTGGCGGCGACTATCCCGGTGTACGGACCGCCGGATGAACAGGGTTGCGACGATCTGTTTAAGCATCCCGGCATCCTCGATTTTAGCCATACCGTCGCGCCATTCGTAGTGTTTGACCTGCAAGGATTGCAGGTAACGCCGCTACCGCTCAACCATTCAAAGCTGACGTTTGGTTATCTGCTGGAGACCGCACATAGCCGCGTGGCGTGGCTCTCCGATACCGCCGGACTTCCCGACAAGACGCTGAAGTTTCTCCACAATAACCAACCCCGGGTGATTATCATCGACTGCAGCCATGCCCCGCGCACCGAGCCACCGCGCAATCACTGTGATTTAAATACCGTTATCGCGTTGAACGACGTTATCCGCTGTCCACGGGTGATCCTGACGCATATCAGCCATCAGTTCGACCTGTGGATGATGGAAAACCAGCTTCCCGCAGGGTTTGAGGCAGGATATGACGGTATGGAGATTATGCTGGAGTAAGGAAATTTGCCGGATGCGATGAAAACATCTTATCCGGCCGACAAGACGACAGCCAGGCGACTTTTCCATAAGCATAGAGAGATTGCAATGCCTACATGCACTGTGCTCAAGTGCATGTATTGACATAAAATGGCGAGATGTTGAGCTGACAGCGAAATCCCTTACAGGGGATAAAATATTCTTACATTTAGATAGTTACAGTTAACGATCGTAATCTTCTTCCATTCTGCGTTCTTCGTCTTCTAACTGACGCCGTTCTTGATCAAGCTGGCGCTGACGGTCATCCAGTTGGCGACGTCGATCTTCAAACTGGCGGCGGCGATTGTCATATTGCCTGCGCCGGTCGTCACTCATCTGGCGCTGCCAGCTTTCATCACGGGAATCATCATAATCCCGCCCGTTGTCCGGTTTGTATGCGTCGTTTATCGCCTGCTGAATATTACCAATGGCGTCATCGATAATATCCGCCTGCGCCGATACGGTGGTCAGCATCAGCAAACTAAAAAGAAGGAATGTCGCGGAGCGTTGCATAAAACCAGCCTCATCAAGAAACTCGCCCCACGGTAACCAAAGCGTATTTGCGCGGGTAGCGGAGGAATCTCAATTACGCGAATGCCGCAGCGCCTGCGCCAGCTCTCCCCGAGTAAAAGGCTTACGCAATAGTGCCACATCCGGCAGCGCCGGGTTATGCGCCGGGCGTAAATCCTGACCGCTCATCAGCAAGATGGACAACTGCGGATAATGTGCCTGGGCATGGTTAACCACATCCACGCCGCTTAAACCACCAGGCAGCATTAAGTCACTGATAAAAATATCAATCTCGGATGAAGCCGCCAGCATATGCATCGCCTGTTCGCCGTTGGCGGCCTCTAACGTCAGGTAGCCCAGCAGGTGTAATTGCTCGCACAACGTCTGGCGTACATCGTCCTCATCCTCGAGCACCAACACCAGTTTTTCATCGTTGGTCGTTGTGTGTTGCGCTACCGCTTCCACTTGAGCCTGCACCGGAACAACGGCGCGAGGCAGTTGCAGCCGGACAGTCGTTCCCTGCCCGGGGGCGCTTTCAATCTCCACCCGGCCACCGGACTGGCGCACAAAACCGTAAACCATCGACAGCCCAAGCCCACTGCCGCTGCCGGTCTGTTTGGTGGTGAAAAATGGCTCGAAGACCTGCGCTTTCACTTCCTGCGACATCCCACTTCCCTGGTCGGCTACCTCCAGCATCACCATGTCCTGCTTGCGCCCGTCGCTGCGCGTGACCCGTTGATTCCAGGTACGGATTTTTATCGTGCCCGCCTGCCCGTCCATGGCGTCACGGGCGTTCATCACCAGATTGATAATGGCGTTTTCCAGTTGGCTTACGTCAATCCACGCGGGCCAGGCAGGCGACTGGGCTTCAATCTCCAGCGTCAACGTGGCCGGAAGAGAGTGGCGCATCAGTTCGCCCAGGTTTTCCAGCAAGGTTTTCAGCTCCACCGCATGGGGATGCAATGACTGTTTGCGCGAAAAGGCCAGCAGCCGTTGGGTAAGCAGCGCCCCGCGCTCGGCGGCTTTTAGCGCCCGATTGACCCGTGGCGCATCGGGCGACTCCGGATTCACCAAATCCAGACTGCCAATAATCACCGCCAGCAGGTTATTGAAATCATGCGCTAATCCACCCGTCAGTTGCCCCACCGCCTTCAGCTTTTGGCTGTGCAACAGCGCTTCTTCCAGCCCCTGACGCTCGGTGCGATCGATTTCCATCTGGCTGGTTTTTTCTTTTAGCAGCCGGGTCGTGTGCTCCAGCGACGCGGTATTGCGGGCAAAGACGCTAAAGGCACGCGCCAGCTCGCCCAGCTCATCGCGCCGTTGCAGGGCCGGGACGCTGACGTCTGATTCCCCATGCGCCAGCCGGGTCATCGCCCGCGAAATGGCCGTCAGGTTGGAACCGAGATTACGGTAGATATACCACCCGGCAAAACCGGTGATCACCACCGCCAGCAGCGCAAACACTAAAATAAACAACGCGCCGGATTGCAGTTCCTGATGGTTTTGCGCCACCCGCTGCTCTGAGATCAGCGCCACCTGCGAGGCATACTGGTTGATATCGCTGTTGAGGATCGCCACCAACGCTTTGATGTGGAACATATACCAATTGATGGCCAAATCACTTTGCTCCAGCGCGGAGGAGAGCGGCTCCAGCTTATGCAGCTCCTGGTTGAAGTCGTTGAGGATACCGCTAATCAGCGGATTGGCATGCAGCAAGGGAAGAGCGGGCATCACTGCATCCAGTTGTTTCACCACCGAACGCGGCGTGGGCGTGTCGATGGCGGCAACAATTAAGCGGTCCATCTGCCCCAGCAGCACATCGTCCTGCGCGCCGGTGAGCTTTTGCAGATGACGTAAATAGCTTTGATTCTGATACAGCGAACTGAGCAGCGCGTTACGTTCCAGGTGCCGCCGCTGACCGCGCTGCAACATCCCTTCCACGCTGCTTTGTAGTTCATTACTGCGCTGGATAATTCGCTCGACCAGCCCCGGCTCCTGCTGCGCCAGCGGTGCGGTAGCCAGTTGTTCCAGCGACTGCTTCAGCGCCCTTTGCGTCTCCTGCAGCCGCTCCGCTTCCCCTTTGTATTCCAGCGCCCCGACTACCTGCGACAACCGCACCGCCGCTGTCGCCACGTTCGCCGTATCCCGTGCCAGGTTCATGCTGCCGGTCATGTCGTCAACGGTTTGCTGCTGCACCTGCTCCTGGATCTGGCTTGCGTGCTGAAACCCCAGCACCGCCACGCCGCTCACCATCAGCGTGACCGCCACCACCAGCAGATTGAAGAACAGCAATCGTCCACGCGCACTGGCGAAAAAGTGACGTCCCGGTTGCGGCATATCACGCTCCGTGAAGAAAAATCGCAATATGACAAATATGAACGGCTTCTGACATTTTGCATTTACATTCCTGTGATGGACTGCTGATATCGGCAACCCCACAGGAGATCCGCCATGAGCAGGACACCGGTTCTGGAGATGCGCAACATTGCTAAAGCGTTTGGCAAATTTTACGCGCTGAAAGGGGTCGATTTAACGGTCTGGCCGGGCGAGATTCATGCCCTGATGGGCGAGAACGGTGCGGGGAAAAGCACCCTGATGAAGATCCTCGCGGGCGCCTATACCGCCACCAGCGGTGAAATCCTGATTGACGGTCAGCCGTTTCACATTCGCGGTCCCAAAGATGCACTCAGCGCAGGCATCACGCTGATTTATCAGGAAATGCAGCTCGCGCCGAACCTGACGGTGGCAGAAAATATCTTTCTTGGCAGCGAGCTGTCGCGCGGCGGTCTGGTCCAGCGTAAAGAGATGGTCATGCAGTCACAGAAAGTCATCGATCGACTCGGCGCCCAGTTTAAGGCCAGCGACCGTGTGATGACGTTGACCATCGCCGAACAGCAGCAGGTTGAAATTGCCCGTGCCCTGCACCGTAACAGCCGCATTCTGGTGATGGATGAACCCACCGCCGCCCTCTCCTCACGTGAAACCCACCGCCTGTTTGAACTGATCATGCGCCTGCGCGATGAGGGGATGGCGATTATCTACATCAGCCACCGCATGGCGGAAGTGTACGAACTCTCCGATCGCGTCAGCGTCCTGCGCGACGGGCAATATGTTGGCAGCCTGACCCGCGACAAACTCAACGCCTCGGAGCTAGTGCGCATGATGGTGGGCCGTCCGTTGAGCGACCTGTTCAACAAAGAGCGCGACATTCCCTTAGGTAAAGCACGCCTCAACGTCCATCACCTTACCGACGGCCATAAGGTCCAGCCGTGCAGCTTGCTGGTGCGCTCCGGGGAGATCGTCGGCCTGGCCGGGTTAGTCGGCGCAGGGCGTTCTGAACTGGCGCAGCTGATTTTTGGCGTGCGCAAAGCCATCGGCGGCATGATTGAAGTGGACGGTGAACCGGTGGTGATCCACTCCCCGCGCGAAGCAATTGACCACGGCATTGGCTTTCTGACGGAAAACCGCAAAGAGCAGGGATTATTTTTAGAGCTGGCAGCGGCAGAAAACATCACCATGGCAACGCTGGAACGTGACGCGAACTGGGGCATGCTCGATCGCAAAAAGGCGCAGGCGATTTCCGATGACGCCATCAAATTGCTCAATATTCGCGTCCCGCATGCCCAGGTCCGCGCAGGCGGCTTGTCCGGCGGCAACCAGCAAAAGCTGCTGATTTCGCGCTGGGTGGCGATCGGGCCACGCATTTTGATCCTCGATGAACCGACGCGCGGCGTGGACGTCGGCGCCAAAAGCGAGATCTACCGGATCATGAACGATATGGCGCGCAAAGGCGTGGCGATCCTGATGATCTCCAGCGAACTACCGGAAGTGGTCGGGATGAGCGACCGCGTGTACGTCATGCGCGAAGGCAGTATTGCCGGCGAGCTGAACGGACAAAGTATTACCCAGGAAAATATTATGACGCTGGCAACCGGCGTGAACGACTCCCATCATCAGGCGGTGCCCCATGAATAATCCAACCACTCCCCAGCAGGTGGCGAAATCCGCCTCCGCAAAAAAAATGCTGATGAGCGATCTGATGCAAACGGTCGGTATCTTACCGATTCTCATCCTGATAGTGGCGGTGTTTGGCTTTATCGCGCCTAACTTTTTTACCGAAAGCAACCTGCTGAATATTACCCGCCAGGCGTCGATCAACATCGTGCTGGCCGCTGGCATGACCTTCATTATTTTAACCGGCGGCATCGATCTTTCGGTTGGTTCGATTCTCGGCACCACCGCAGTGGCAGCCATGGTGGTTTCTCTCATTCCTGAGTTTGCCATGCTGTCAGTCCCTGCTGCACTGTTGCTCGGCATGGTGCTGGGGTTGTTTAACGGCGCGCTGGTCGCTTTTGCCGGCCTGCCGCCGTTTATCGTCACGCTTGGAACCTATACGGCGCTGCGCGGCGCAGCTTACCTGCTGGCCGACGGCACGACGGTGATTAACTCCAACATCAGCTTTGAGTGGATCGGTAACAACTATCTCGGTCCGGTTCCGTGGCTGGTGGTCATTGCGCTGGCGGTGGTGGTGGTGTGCTGGTTCATTCTTAGGCGCACCACACTCGGCGTTCATATCTATGCGGTTGGCGGCAATATGCAAGCCGCGCGCTTAACCGGTATCAAAGTGTGGCTGGTGCTGCTGTTCGTCTACGGCATGAGCGGTTTGCTCTCAGGTCTTGGCGGGGTGATGAGCGCCTCGCGGCTGTACAGCGCCAACGGCAACTTAGGTATGGGTTACGAACTGGACGCCATCGCGGCGGTGATCCTCGGCGGCACCAGCTTTGTTGGCGGGATCGGCACCATCACCGGCACGCTGGTGGGGGCGTTGATCATTGCCACGCTCAATAACGGCATGACGCTGATGGGCGTCTCCTATTTCTGGCAATTGGTGATCAAAGGGGCGGTGATCATCATAGCGGTGCTTATCGACAAATACCGTACCCGACACCATCAAAGTGCATAGACAAGCTTACTGGCCTACTCATTCGTAGGCCTGATAAGCGCAGCGCCATCAGGCGTATAACAACAATACCCTACGTGAGGAAACGAGTATGCGTTTGAAGCCATTAGTGACCGCGCTCTGTGCTGGCGCCCTGCTTGCTGCAGCTCCATTTGTGCAGGCAAAAGAACTGAAATCCATCGGCGTTACGGTGGGCGATCTGGCCAACCCGTTCTTCGTGCAGATCACCAAAGGCGCGGAGCTGGAAGCACGCAAACTGGCAGGTGATAGCGTTAAAGTAACGCTGGTTTCCAGCGGCTACGATCTGGGGCAACAGGTGTCGCAAATCGACAACTTTATTGCCGCCAAAGTCGACATGATTATCCTTAACGCCGCCGACTCCAAAGGCATTGGCCCGGCGGTTAAACGCGCGAAAGACGCCGGGATCGTGGTGGTTGCCGTTGACGTAGCGGCGGAAGGCGCAGACGCGACCATTACTTCCGATAACACTCAGGCAGGCGAAATGGCCTGTAAATACATTACCGACCGTCTGAAAGGGAAAGGCAACGTCGTCATCATCAACGGGCCGCCGGTTTCCGCCGTCCAGAACCGTGTGGAAGGCTGCCAGACTGAGTTTAAACGCCACCCGGACATTAAGGTGCTGTCGCATAACCAAAACGCCAAAGGCAGTCGCGAAGGCGGGTTGGAGATCATGACCGCGTTGCTGGCGGCGAATCCGAAGATCGACGGCGTATTCGCCATTAACGATCCCACGGCGATCGGCGCCGATCTGGCGGCAAAACAGGCGCAGCGTAGCGAATTCTTTATTGTCGGCGTAGATGGATCCCCAGACGGTGAAGAAGCGCTGAAGCGCGAAAACTCACTATTTGTGGCGACTCCGGCACAAGATCCGCAGGTGATGGCTGCCAAAGCGGTTGAAATCGGCTATGACATATTGCAGGGGAAACCCGCCCCGAAAGAACCCGTGCTGATCCCAGTGACGATGATCGATAAAAACAACGTCGGCAGTTATAAGGGTTGGACGGTTAAATAGCCCGCCACAACAACGCCGGTTGGCGGCAAAGATGCCTTATCCGGTCTACAAGATCGCTATGAATTTGTAGGCCGGATAAGCGCGGCACCATCCGGCATTATATTAAGGAGGATTCAGCCGATGAAACGCTCCGCAATAAACGAGATCCTTGGCCACACGCGCCAGTTTTTCTCTCAGCACGACGTGCATCTCCCCCCTTTTGCCAGCTTCCCCCCGACCCAATGGCGCAAGCTTGATGCCGCTGCCTGGAGCGAAGTGTTCGACCTTAAGCTCGGTTGGGATGTCACCGCGTTTGGCGGCAACAATTTCGCCGCGCAAGGATTAACGCTGTTCACCCTGCGTAATGGTTCGCCGAAAGGCATGCCTTACGAGAAATGCTACGCCGAGAAAATCATGCATGTTCGCGATGCACAGGTCACGCCGATGCATTTTCACTGGCGCAAACGCGAAGACATTATCAATCGCGGCGGAGGCAATCTCATTGTAGAACTGTGGAATGCAGGGATCCGCGAGCAAACGGAAGACAGCGACGTTAGCGTGGTAATTGACGGCTGTCGGCAAACCCATGCCGCAGGCAGTCAACTGCGCCTGACGCCGGGTGAAAGCATCTGCCTGCCGCCGGGCCTGTATCACAGCTTTTGGGCGGAAGAAGGTTTTGGCGACGTGCTGGTTGGCGAGGTCTCTTCTGTTAATGACGACGACCACGACAACCATTTTCTGCAACCGATTTCCCGCTACAACGACATTGAAGAAGACGAACCGGCGCTGCTGGTGCTGTGTAACGAATATCGCCTGTTCCGCTAACCAAGGAGCACATTATGCCGTTGATCTCACTCGCTGATGGCCTTGCCCATGCCCGCGAGCACCGCTATGCCTTAGGGGCGTTTAACGTTCTGGATTCACATTTCCTGCGCGCGTTGTTTGCCGCAGCAAAGCAAGAACGTTCGCCGTTTATTATCAACATTGCCGAGGTGCATTTTAAATATATCTCGCTGGATTCTCTGGTCGAAGCGGTCAAATTCGAAGCCGCGCGGCATGACATTCCCGTAGTGCTGAATCTTGACCACGGCCTGCACTTTGAGTCGGTGGTGCGAGCGTTACGCTTAGGTTTCAGCTCAGTGATGTTCGATGGCTCCACGCTGGAGTACGAAGAAAATATCCGTCAGACCCGCGAAGTGGTGAAGATGTGCCACGCCGTCGGCGTGTCGGTGGAAGCTGAGTTGGGCGCAGTCGGTGGCGATGAAGGCGGTGCGCTGTACGGTCATGCCGACGAATCACTGTTTACCGACCCAATGCTGGCGCGTGATTTCGTTGACAGAACCGGGATTGACGCGCTGGCGGTCGCCATTGGTAATGCCCACGGCAAATATAAAGGCGAACCGCTGCTCGACTTCCCGCGTCTGGACGCCATTCGCCAGCAGGCGGCAATCCCGCTGGTACTGCACGGTGGCTCCGGCATCAGCGACGACGATTTCAAGCGCGCAATTGAACTCGGCATTCACAAAATCAACTTCTATACCGGCATGTCGCAGGCGGCGCTGTCGGCAGTGGAGACGCGGATGGCGAATCGTCAGCCCTTATACGACGAATTCGCCGAACTGCTGCTCGGCATTGAGGAAGCCATTACCGATACCGTTTCAGAACAGATGCGCATTTTTGGCAGCGCGGGACGGGTCTGATGGAACGCAAAGGCGTTATCGCCGCAGGCAACATGCTGGTCGATCATGTGCATCAAATTGTACAGTGGCCGGAACGCGGCTGGTTGGCGGAAATCACCCGTAGCGAACGCGCCACGGGCGGTGCGCCGCTTAATGTGCTGCTGACGCTGGCAAAAATGCACACTGGGCTGCCGTTGCAGGCGGTGGGGTTAATCGGTCAGGACAGCGATGGCGACTACATCATGGCGATGCTGGAGCAGTATCACGTTAATCGCCAACACGTGCAGCGCACGACATTCGCGCCCACGTCAATGTCGCAGGTGATGACCGATCCCAGCGGTCAGCGCACCTTTTTCCACTCGCCGGGCGCCAACAGACTGCTGGATTTGCCCGCTTTTGAGCAACTGGATACCTCGATGAAAATCTTCCATCTGGGATATCTGCTGCTGCTCGACAGTCTGGACATGCCGGATAAGGAGTACGGGACGCGTAGCGCAAGGCTGCTGGCGCAAATGCGCGACAACGGCTTTGAAACATCGCTGGATCTGGTCTCACGCAAGGGCGACCCGCGCTACCAGCCACTGGTGATGCCAGCCTTGCGCCATCTCGATTATCTGGTGATTAACGAGCTGGAAGCCGGAGAATTTAGCGGGCTGGAGATCCGCCAGCCCAACGGCGAGCTGCATATCCCGCATATCGCTACCGCCGCGCGCGAATTATTGGATGCAGGGGTACGCCAGCGGGTGGTTATTCACTGTCCGGAAGGTGCCTGGGGTGAAGCGCCGGATCTGCCGGGCGTCTGGATCCCGTCGCAGTACCTGGCGCAGGAAGAGATCGTTGGCAGCGTCGGGGCGGGTGATGCGTTTTGCGCCGGATTCTTGTATGGCTGTCATGAGCGCTGGTCGCTGACGGACAGCGTCAGGTTGGCACACGCCTGTGCGCGGGCAAGCTTGCTGTGCGCCAATGCGATAGACGGCGCGAAGACGCTGGCAGAGTTAAAAGCAGAAATGGTTGACGCCTGATGCGCTGCGCTTATCAGGCCTACGGGATCGTTGTCGCTTTTGTCGGCCGGATAAGACGTTTACGCCGCATCCGGCAACTGCACACGATTACGCCGCCTTATCGTGATGCTGCACGTCGGCGGCAAACACATAACCCAACCCGCGCAGGGTTTTGATCAACATCGGTTGATGCGGGTTAATCTCTATTTTTCGCCGCAAGCGCATGATTAACACGTCAATAGTGCGGTCAAACACCTCAACACTGTCGCTACGCGTCAGCTCCAGCAGTTGTTCCCGGCTCAGCACCCGGCGGGCATTTTGAGCCAGCGCCAACAGCAGGCTGTATTCCCCCTGCGTCAACTCCACCTTCAACTGCTGAGGATTACGAAGCTGGCAACCGGCGGTATCGAGATGCCAGCCATTGAAAGAAAGCCCCGTGGTCTGTGGGCCGCCGTTTTCTGCCGTTAACACGCCAACGCGTCTGAGCACCGCCTTTACCCGAGCCACCAGCACCCGCGCATTGAACGGTTTACCGATATAGTCGTCAGCGCCCATTTCCAGCCCGACCACCACATCCGACTCGCTGCCAAGCCCGGTCAGCATCACCACCGGTAATCCGGGCCTCATCTTTTGCACCTGCTGCAGCACCATCAGACCGTTGATGTCGGGCAACATCATATCCAGCAATACCAGCGCGATCTCCGGCTGAGTCTCAATGCAGCGCAACGCCTCCTGCCCGGTGTGACAAGCGGTCACCGCAAAGACGTGTTCGTTCAGCACATCCTGTAAAAGCGAGCAGACTGCCACGTCATCATCCACAACCAGAACAACGGGTTTCATCATTCGACTCCGTCCACTTCGTTATCATCTTATTGTGAGTAATATCAGGCGAAGTGAAAGAGCACACATGATCTATCTGATAAAAATATAATCCTTGTCACACTATTCAGTAAACATAATAGGTTTTCCTCTGCTCAGCACTTTGGGCACAAATACCTAATAAGAATAACTACGCAGATCACACTTCCTTTCTTTAAAATAAAACATTCGAACTTATGATAATGACAAAATTAAAGCAGCGATATTTACTATTTTAATAAATTCACAGTACATATGATAAATGGAGATTCATATGAATAAATCTCAGCCGTTCCGCCTGAGCAGGATTTTTATTGCATTGGTCGCGACTACCGGAATATTAGTTAGTCCTGTATTTGCCAGTGAATCATCTCAACCAGCGTCACAATATACAAAGCAACAAAATCAGCGTTATTTAACATCATTACCTTTTGCCGATCGCCAGGATTTTGACGATGCGCAGCGTGGTTTTATCGCACCACTACCTAACCAAGGTATTCTTAAAAATGCCGACGGAAAACCCTTTTATCGCGCAGAAGATTATAAGTTTGATATCAATGCCCCTGCACCAGAAACAGTAAACCCCAGCTTATGGCGACAGTCGCAGATCAACGGTATTTCGGGCTTGTTTAAAGTAACTGAACGGATGTATCAGGTACGCGGCCAGGATATTTCCAATATCACTTTTATCGAAGGTGATACAGGTATTATCGTTATCGACCCATTGGTTACCGCTGGGGCAGCAAAAGCCAGCCTGGACCTCTACTATCAACATCGTCCGCAAAAACCGATTGTTGCCGTTATTTATACCCATAGCCATACCGATCACTATGGCGGTGTGAAAGGCATTGTCTCTGAAAATGACGTGATATCTGGCAAAGTGCAGATTCTCGCCCCGGCAGGCTTTATGGAAGAAGCCATCAGCGAAAACGTATTGCTGGGCAATATTATGAGTCGCCGTGCTCTGTTCTCCTACGGCCTGCTTCTGCCTCGTAACCCACAAGGAAATATCGGCAACGGTCTGGGCGTCACGCTGACAACAGGTCTGCCGACTATCATTGCCCCAACCCAATCAATCATCAAAACCGGTGAGAAAAAAGTCATCGACGGCCTGGAGTTCGATTTCCTGATGGCGCCAGGCAGCGAGGCGCCTTCCGAAATGCACTTATATATTCCGGCGCTCAAAGCGCTCTGTACGGCAGAAAATACGACGCACACGCTGCATAACTTCTATACGCTACGCGGTGCAAAAACACGCGATACCAGCAAATGGACCGAGTATCTGAACGAAACACTTGATATGTGGGGCAGCCAGGCAGAAGTGTTGTTTATGCCGCATACCTGGCCCGTCTGGGGTAATCAGCATATTAACGACTATATCGGTAAATATCGCGACACCATCAAGTATATCCACGATCAAACTCTGAATATGGCTAACCAGGGCTATACGATGAATGAGATTGGCAACATGATTCAACTACCACCAACGCTCGCCAATAACTGGGCCAGTCGTGGCTACTACGGTTCGGTCAGCCATGACGCGCGTGCGGTCTACAACTTTTACCTCGGCTACTTCGACGGCAACCCGGCAAATCTGGATCCTTACGGACAGACAGATATGGGTAAACGCTACGTCAAAGCGTTGGGTGGTGCAAAACAGACCATTGAGCTGGCTCAGGAAGCCTATGACAAGGGTGATTATCGCTGGACGTCAGAACTGCTCAAGCACGTGATTTCCGCTGAACCTGACAACCAGGCGGCAAAGAATCTGCAAGCGAATGCGTTTGAACAACTGGGCTATCAGGCCGAGTCCGCCACCTGGCGCGGTTTCTACCTCACCGGCGCGAAAGAACTGCGTGAAGGCGTGCGTAAATTTACACACGGCACCACCAATTCTCCGGACACCATCAACGGCATGAGCGTAGAAATGCTGCTCGATTACATGGCCGTTCGTCTGGACAGTGAGAAAGCATCAGGTAAACACATCAGCCTGAACTTCAACCTGGACAAAGGCGAGAACCTGAATCTGACGCTCAACAACAGCGTGCTCAATCATCGTCAGACCCTGCAACCAGATGCCGACACTTCATTCTATATCAGCCGTACAGATCTACACGACGTGCTGACAGGCCAGGTGAAAATGAGCGATCTGGTACACGCGAAGAAAGTCAAAGTGATTGGCAAAGCCGCGAAGTTGGATGAAGTGATAGCGATGCTGGATCAATTTGATTTGTGGGTTAATGTCGTTACACCCAATTAATAACAAGCCGCTTCCAGAGATATTTTCAATCTCTGGAAGCATATTTATTCACACAACAATGTGCAATCGCAAAAACAATAGAATAAATAAATGAATTATGAACTCGGTGGGCATGCAAAGATATTTTATCTCGTTAAAAAATTGCCATACTGCTGACGCTTTATATTTTTACATTCACTCATGATATTGTTCGCGATAAACAGGATGTATTTTGTTATGCAAACGGTTAACTCCAGCATTGTGATACCGCTGAGAATAATAGGCTGGTTTCTCTCGCTGCCATTATTAACAGGATGCAACTTCTCTCCCGCCATTCCGGTCATCGGTGCTTACTATCCCGACTGGCTGTTCTGCCTTATTGGCGGTGTCATCCTGACACTCATAACCCGAAAATTCATTCTGCATAAATATAGCGGATTGGCCTTTATCGGGATTATTTATACCGCCCTTTTTGCCCTCTACTCCATGCTGTTCTGGCTGGTATTTTTCTAACTTATTTTGAGACGCCCCTATGGAAAGCTCGTCGAACAAAGCTCCGCGTAACAAACTTCCCGCGCTGATGCTGTTGGTACTTGCGCTGGTTATTTTGGTCTTCGTCATCTGGAAACTGGATAGCTCACCCGCGACCAATGACGCCTACGCCTCAGCCGACACCATTGATGTCGTGCCAGAAGTCAGTGGTCGCATTGTCGAACTGGCTGTTTCCGATAACCAGCAGGTCAAGCAAGGTGATGTGCTGTTTCGTATCGATCCCCGTATCTATGAAGCGAATCTGGCAAAAGCACAAGCGTCGCTCGCCGCTCTGGATAAACAGATCATGCTGACCCAGCGCAGCGTAGATGCACAACAATATGGTGCTGACTCCGTACGGGCTACGGTAGAAAAAGCGCGAGCAGCCGCTAAGCAAGCCAGCGATACTCTGCGCCGTACCGAACCACTACTGACGGAAGGTTTTGTCTCCGCGGAAGATGTTGATCGCGCCAGAACGGCACAACGCGCCTCAGCGGCAGATCTTAATGCGGTGTTATTACAGGCGCAGCAGGCTGCCAGCGCGGTGAGTGGCGTTGATGCCCTGGTAGCTCAGCGCATCGCCGTAGAAGCCGATATCGCCCTGACCAAACTGCATCTTGAAATGGCAACAGTACGCGCACCCTTCGATGGCCGCGTGGTGGCATTAAAAACCTCCGTCGGGCAGTTTGCTTCCGCCATGCGACCCATTTTTACCCTGATTGACACCCGTCACTGGTACGTAATCGCCAATTTTCGCGAAACAGAGCTGAAAAATATCCATGCAGGCACACCAGCCAATGTTCGCCTGATGAGCGACAGCGGCAAAGTGTTTGTCGGTAAAGTGGATTCAATCGGCTACGGTGTATTACCTGATGATGGCGGTATGGTGCTGGGCGGTTTGCCGCGTGTTTCCCGCTCTATCAACTGGGTTCGCGTTGCCCAACGCTTCCCGGTAAAAATCGTGGTAGATAAACCGGATGAAGAGATGTTTCGCATCGGCGCATCGGCGGTTGCTACCCTTGAGCCACAGAAATGAAAGCACTTAACTGTTTGCCTCTGCCACTGGTCAGGCTATTGGCGTTTTTTCACGAAGAATTAAGCGAACAACGTCCCGGAAGACTCCCACAAATCATGCAGCTCTGGGCGGGTTGCCTGCTGGTGGTACTGATCTCGATGACCTATGAGATCCCCTTCCTGGCGCTTTCGCTTGCCGTACTCTTTTATGGTATCCAGTCCAATGCTTTCTATACCAAATTCGTGGCGATTCTCTTCGTCGTCGCCACAGCATTAGAGATAGGTAGTTTATTTCTGATCTACAAATGGTCTTATAGCTACCCTCTGGTCCGTCTGATCATTGCCAGCCTGATCGTTCTGGCCTGCATGTTCCTGATGCGAACCCATCGTCTGGGGCTGGTTTTCTTTGCCGTGTCGATTGTTGCAATATACGGGCAATCTTTCCCCGGCATGCTCGACTACCCCGAGGTCGTCGTTCGCCTGACGTTATGGTGCATCGTCGTTGGTCTGTATCCCACGCTACTGATGACGCTGACCGCCGTTTTGTGGTTTCCCAGCCGCGCTGTCAACCAAATGCGCGAAACCCTGCGTGCCAGGCTGGGTGATGCCCTCAATCACCTGACGGCACCGGCAACACCGCTTGCGGAAAAATACATCGAACGAGAAGTGCTGGCGCTGCAAAAGCTGAACATCTTTTGCCTGGCAGATGACGCAAACTGGCGAGAAAAAAGTGCCTGGTGGCAGGCTTGCGTTGCCACAACCACCTATCTGTACACCACGCTCAATCGCTACGATTTCACGGCACATAACCCGGCAACCCGCGATCTCCAGCAGAAACTGTGCCGTGAAATAACCGCATTGCAAGATGCGGTTGCTCGAGGTATGCCCTGGCAAAGTGAATGGGAACTCAGTCAGGCAGAAGCCACAACGGCCCGCGAATGCGGCCTGGAACCCCTGTGCCAAACCCTGCTACAGCTTGGTCACATGGACCCTAATACGCCGCCAGCTCCTGTCGCTAAACCGCCCTCAATGGTATCTGACGCGTTCACCAACCCAGGCTATATTCGCTACGCATTAAAAACACTGCTGGCATGTCTGATTTGCTATGTCTTTTATTCCGGTACCGACTGGGAAGGCATCCACACCTGCATGCTGACCTGCATTATTGTCGCGAACCCCAGTATCGGCTCGTCATACCAGAAGATGGCACTGCGCTTCGGCGGCGCATTTTTCGGCGCAATTCTGGCCCTGCTGATGACGATTTTTGTCATGCCCTGGCTGGACAATATCGTCGAACTTCTCCTGGTGCTGGCGCCACTTTTCCTGATGGGTGCCTGGATTGCCACCGGCTCAGAACGTTCCTCTTATATCGGAACCCAAATGGTCGTCACCTTCGCGCTGGCAACGCTTGAAAACGTCTTTGGCCCAACCTACGACCTGGTGGAAATCCGCGATCGCGCCTTCGGCATTTTGATCGGCACTCTTGTTTCTGCGGTGATCTACACCTTTGTCTGGCCGGAAAGCGAAGCCAAAGCGCTGCCACAAAAACTGGCAAGCTCGCTGGGACTGCTCAGCAAATTACTGCGGATCCCACGTCAGCAGGATGCTGTTCTCATGCGCACTTATCTTCAGATGCGTATTGGTCTCCATGCGACGTTTAACGCCTGTGATGAAATGTGCGAGAGGGTCGCGCTGGAACGCCAACTCCCCGGCGATGAACGCATGGCGCTTATTCAACGTAGTCAGCGCGTTATTCACCTGGGCCGTGACATTCTCTATGCCTGGGATACCACCCGAAATGACGCCCCGACGCTGGATAACGCGGTATTGCTGGAGAGCGCAACACACCTGGCCGATGCGCTGGAAAAATACGCAGCCGACCTGGCGACAGCATCCAGCCTTCCGCCGTCGATTGAAAACCTGTCCCCATCTCAAGACATTTTACCAACGTTACCCAAACAGGAGCGCTGCATCATACAGCAGATAACCTGTTTACCCGACTGGACTCACCCGACGCTAATACCAGCAAGCGAGCAGGAGCAAGGAACCTCCCAATAATGAACCGATCTCTCCCTCGATTACTCCTCTGCGGCATACTCAGCGGCGCAACGGTCCTTTCCGGCTGTGCACTGATCCGCAAAGATTCTGCACCACATCCGCAATTACAGCCTGAGCAGATCTCCCTGGCTAAAGACATTCATCTGGCAAGCTCAGGATGGCCACAGGCACAGTGGTGGCGGCAGTTTAACGACCCACAGCTAAACTCGCTTATTGAAGCAACGCTGTCTGGCTCCCATAACCTCGCCGAAGTGAAGCTGCGTGAAGAGAAAGCGCAGTCGCAGACTGAACTGCTGGAAGGGCGTTCTCAGCTCCAGATGGCAGCGCTGGGCATGATTAACCGCCAGCGAGCGTCTGCCAACGGCTTCCTCGGCCCCTACGCGCTGGATGCGCCACGATTAGGGATGGACGGCCCCTACTACACTGAAGCGACGATTGGTCTGGTCGCCGGACTGGATCTCGACCTGTGGGGCGAGCATCGTTCCGCTGTCGCGGCAGCTATTGGCGCACAAAATGCCGTGATTGCCGAAACCGCAGCAGTGGAACTCTCCCTGACGACCGGCGTCGCGCAGCTGTATTACAGTATGCAAGCCAGCTACCAGATGCTTGATTTGTTGCAGCAGACCCACGATGTTATTGATTATGCCGTGAAGGCCCACCAGAGTAAGGTCGCTCACGGGCTGGAAGCAAAAGTACCGTACCATGGCGCACGTGCGCAATTGCTGGCAGTGGACAAGCAAATCGTCGCGGTTGAAGGACAAATCAAAGAAACTCGGGAATCACTCCGGGCGCTGATCGGTGCCGGCGCAAAAGATCTGCCTGAAATCAAACCGGTCGCACTGCCAACTGTCGATACAGGAATACCCGCAACGCTCTCCTACGACCTGCTTGCCAGGCGTCCGGACTTGCAGGCTATGCGCTGGTATGTGCAGGCTTCGCTGAACCAGGTCGAGGCCGCTCGCGCCCTGTTTTATCCGAGCTTTGATATCAAAGTCTTCTTCGGTTTAGACGCTATCCATATCGATCAACTGTTCAAAAGCACCAGCAGGCAGATCAACTTCATCCCCGGCCTGCGTTTACCGCTGTTTGACGGAGGTCGTCTGAATGCCAATCTGGAAGGCGCCCGCGCAACCAGCAATATGATGATAGAGCGCTACAACCAGTCGGTGCTCAATGCAGTGCGCGATGTCGCGATTAACGGAACACGTCTGCAAACGCTCAATGAACAACGGGTAATGCAGATGGAACGCGTAGATGCCACGCATTACACGCAAGCAGCAGCAGACGCGGCTTACCAGCGAGGCCTGAGCAGTCGCCTGCTGGCAACAGAGGCCAAATTACCCGTGATCGCAGAAGATATGTCGCTCCTGGTCATAGATACCCAACGACTCATGCAGAATATTCAACTCATCAAAGCGCTTGGCGGAGGTTATCAAGCCCCTGCTAACAAGAAGTAGCGTTCTCCGACCTCGCCGCGTGATATCCGTCACGCGGCATTTTCTTTCGTCACGTCAAATATGACGACAGCCTGTTTTTCGTCAGGGTTTTGCGCAAAATTCGCCCGTAATATCGATGAATGCCCCTGATAAAAACATGGCATAAAAGATGCATAACTAAAGCGACAGCGCGTATGCGCGATTTGATTAACTGGAGCGAGACCGATGAAAAAAGTCGTCACGGTTTGCCCATATTGCGCATCAGGTTGCAAAATCAACCTGGTGGTCGATAACGGCAAAATCGTCCGGGCTGAAGCGGCGCAGGGGAAAACCAACCAGGGTACTCTGTGTCTGAAGGGCTACTATGGCTGGGATTTTATCAACGATACCCAGATCCTGACCCCTCGTCTGAAAACCCCAATGATCCGTCGCCAGCGTGGCGGCAAACTGGAATCTGTTTCCTGGGATGAAGCGCTTGATTACGTCGCCACTCGTCTGAGCGCCATCAAAGCGAAGTATGGCCCGGACGCTATTCAGACGACCGGTTCATCTCGCGGTACGGGTAACGAAACCAACTATGTAATGCAAAAATTCGCGCGCGCCGTTATTGGTACCAATAACGTTGACTGCTGCGCTCGCGTCTGACACGGCCCATCGGTTGCAGGTCTGCACCAATCGGTCGGTAACGGCGCAATGAGTAATGCTATCAATGAAATTGATAACACAGATTTAGTGTTCATCTTCGGGTATAACCCGGCGGATTCCCACCCGATCGTGGCGAATCACGTGATTAACGCTAAACGTAACGGGGCGAAAATCATCGTATGCGATCCGCGCAAAATTGAAACCGCGCGTATTGCCGACATGCACATCGCGTTGAAAAACGGCTCGAACATCGCGCTGCTCAACGCCATGGGTCATGTCATCATCGAAGAAAAACTGTACGACCAGGCGTTCGTCGCCTCCCGTACGGAAGGATTCGAAGAGTACAGCAAGATTGTCGAAGGTTACACGCCGGAGTCCGTCGAAGATATCACTGGCGTTAGCGCGCAGGATATTCGTCAGGCTGCACGTATGTATGCCACGGCAAAAAGCGCGGCTATCCTGTGGGGTATGGGTGTTACCCAGTTCTATCAGGGCGTGGAAACCGTGCGTTCACTGACCAGCCTCGCAATGCTGACCGGCAACCTCGGTAAGCCAAGCGTGGGCGTTAACCCGGTTCGTGGTCAGAACAACGTTCAGGGCGCATGCGATATGGGCGCGCTGCCGGATACCTATCCGGGCTATCAGTACGTTAAGTTCCCGGAAAACCGCGAGAAATTCGCTAAAGCCTGGGGCGTGGAAAGTCTTCCTGCACATACCGGTTATCGCATCAGCGAACTGCCGCACCGTGCTGCGCATGGCGAAGTCCGCGCGGCGTACATCATGGGTGAAGATCCATTACAGACCGATGCTGAACTCTCCGCAGTGCGCAAAGGCTTTGAGGATCTGGAACTGGTCATCGTGCAGGATATCTTCATGACCAAAACCGCCGCTGCCGCAGACGTTATTTTACCGTCTACGTCATGGGGTGAGCATGAAGGCGTATTCTCCGCGGCTGACCGTGGCTTCCAGCGCTTCTTTAAAGCCGTTGAGCCGAAGTGGGATCTGAAAACGGACTGGCAGATTATCAGTGAAATCGCCACCCGTATGGGCTATCCGATGCACTACAACAACACCCAGGAAATCTGGGACGAGTTGCGTCATCTGTGCCCGGATTTCTACGGTGCCACTTACGAGAAAATGGGCGAGCTGGGTTATATCCAGTGGCCTTGCCGCGACACCTCAGAAGCCGATCAGGGGACGTCTTATCTCTTTAAAGAGAAGTTCGACACCCCGAACGGCCTGGCGCAGTTCTTCACCTGCGACTGGGTAGCGCCAATCGACAAACTCACCCCAGAGTACCCAATGGTACTGTCTACGGTGCGTGAAGTCGGCCACTACTCTTGCCGTTCGATGACCGGTAACTGTGCGGCGCTGGCCGCGCTGGCGGATGAACCGGGCTATGCCCAGATCAACACCGCCGACGCAGAACGCCTGGGCATCCAGGACGAAGAACTGGTGTGGGTTAACTCGCGTAAAGGTCGGGTCATTACCCGTGCGGCAGTCAGCGATCGTCCAAACAAAGGCGCGATTTACATGACCTACCAGTGGTGGATTGGCGCATGTAATGAGCTGGTAACCGAGAACTTAAGCCCGATTACCAAAACGCCAGAGTATAAGTACTGTGCCGTTAACGTTGAACGCATTGCCGATCAGCGCGCTGCCGAGCAGTATGTTATTGATGAGTACAACAAGCTGAAAGCCAGTCTGCGCGAAAGCGCGATGGGTTAGTCCGTTTACGTACCTGTTCTGCAACAGCCTCCGCCCGGAGGCTGTTTTTTTATCCATACGATCTCTTTATACTGTTCATTCCGTACCCTAAATAAAACTCAAAATGAAACAACTCATTGCATTGATGTTCTTTATGACATTCTTTGCCCATGCCAGTGATACTGAGCCAGGAAGTCAGTACTTACAGGCCGCTGAGGCAGGGGACCGTCGCGCACAGTACTTTCTTGCCGATACCTGGTTCAGTTCGGGCGATTTGAGCAAAGCCGAGTATTGGGCGCAAAAAGCCGCCGACAATGGCGATGCCGACGCCTGCGCGCTCCTGGCGCAAATCAAAATTACGAATCCGGTCAGTCTGGATTACCCCCAGGCCAAAACGCTGGCGGAAAAGGCAGCCAAAGCGGGCAGTAAAGCAGGAGAACTCACCCTGGCGCGGATTCTGGTCAACACCCAGGCAGGACACACAGATTACCCCAAAGCCATTACCTTGCTGCAAAACGCCTCTGAAGATCTGGAAAATGACTCGGCCGTCGACGCGCAAATGCTGCTCGGGCTGATTTACGCCAACGGCGTGGGGATCCCCGCAGACGATGAAAAAGCGACGTGGTATTTCAAACGCAGCTCCGCCATCTCCCGCACCGGTTATTCCGAGTACTGGGCCGGAATGATGTTCTTAAACGGCGAGCAGGGTTTTATCGTGAAGAATAAACAGAAGGCGCTGCACTGGCTGAATCTGAGCTGTATGGAAGGGTTCGATACCGGCTGTGAAGAGTTTGAAAAGTTAACAAACGGGTAATGGTTTGCATTGCCGGATGGCGGCATAAACGCCTTATCCGGCCTACAGTTCACCGTCTTCCGTAGGCCGGATAAGCGCAGCGCCATCCGGCAATCTTTCATTAATTAATGATTAGCAGTCTTATCAAATTTACCCAGCATCTCGCGCTCGTAAGCCAGCGCCTTCTTGCGGTCAAATTTGTGCTCCCACTTGGCGATAACCAGCACCGCCAGCGCATTCCCCACCACATTCAGCGCGGTACGCGCCATGTCGAGGATACGGTCAACACCGGCAATAAACGCCAGGCCTTCCAGCGGGATCCCCACGCTGCCAAGCGTAGCCAGCAGTACCACGAAGGAGACGCCCGGCACGCCCGCAATCCCTTTCGAGGTCACCATCAACGTCAACACCAGCACGATTTCCTGCCACAGCGACAGGTCGATACCATACAGCTGCGCAATAAAGATCGCGGCAATACTCTGGTACAGCGTTGAACCATCAAGGTTGAATGAGTAGCCGGTCGGCACCACAAAGCTGGTGATTGAAGCCGGTGCGCCATAGGCTTCCATCTTCTCGATAATACGCGGCAGTACGCTCTCGGAACTGGCGGTAGAGTAAGCCAGAATCAGCTCATCTTTCAAAATGCGGATCAGGATCCAGATGCTCAGACCGCAGATACGCGCCACAATCCCCAGCACCACCAGCGCGAAGAACAGGATGGCAAAATGTACCAACAGCACCAGTTTCGCCAGCGGCCACAGTGAGGCAAAACCGAAGTTCGCGACGGTCACAGCAATCAGCGCAAAAACACCGACTGGCGCATAACGCATCACCATGTGGGTCACTTTAAACATGGTTTCTGAAATCGAGCGGAACACAGTCACCAGCGGCTCGCGGTGGGTTGCTGGTAGTGAAGACAAGCCTAAACCAAACAGCACCGAGAAGAAGATAATCGGCAACATATCGCCTTTCGCCATCGACGCGACGATATTAGTCGGCACCAGCGACACAATCGTGCCCATCAGGCCATGCGCGTGGCTCTGCACTTCTGCGGTGGTATTTTGATATTTCGAAATATCCACGGTCGCCAGTTGCGACATATCAATCCCGGAACCCGGCTGGAAAACATTCGCCAGCGTGATGCCAAGAATAATCGCTACGGTGGTGATCACTTCGAAATAGAGAATGGTTTTGGCGCCAATACGGCCCAGCTGTTTTGCATCACCCACCCCGGCAATACCAACCACCAGCGTGGAGATAACAATCGGCACGACGATCATTTTGATCAGATGGATAAAGATATCGCCCGCCGGAGACAGCAGGTTGACCACCAGCCATTCGCGGCTGTCGCTATGGTAATGCAGGTAACTCCCTAGCAGAATGCCCAGCACCATGGCGATTAGAATCTGCCATGCCAGGCTGACTTTCAAATTTTTCATAACAACGGACTTCCTCGATGGAGCGCTATTCCACATGCGGTGTGTGGGAATAGTACATACTGAAAGGGTATGAATTGTGTTGCGTTCGTTTATGGAGTTTTTTAACGCTTATTATCATTATCATCTGCATGGCATTCCGCGCAACCCTCTAAGAACAGGGCTTTTGGCTGAATTTATGCATAAAAATGCAATTTTATCGCGGTATTGATGAATAACTTTTTGTTATAAAAGAATTTTAATATGTTCAAAAATGAAGAAGTCATAGCGTGAGTTTTTTTCGCTCACCTGTTCGTTTGCCTGTTTTTTAAACAGGCAAAATGATACAAATCACAAATAAAACAAATTTATTTTTGCCGATTCTGCAACAACTTCGCCATATTAATAGAGTCAACGAGCTGTGCCCGGTTCACCCTCGGCGAGTTTAAATCCATAACTTTTTGCCAAACTGAAATAGCCTGGGCGTAGTCTGCCTGCATAAACGCATCTGAGGCTAACAACATCAGCGCGGTGACCTCTGCCGGGTCCAGCGCCAAGGCCTTATCAATCATCTCGCGAGTGGGCGGCGCCATATGTTGTCCGGCCTGGTAATACAATACCGTTGCCATCGCTGAATAGATCTCAGCATTTTCACCGCCGACACGCAGCGCCTGCTCGTAGGCCAGCAGCGCATTATGATACGCGTTTTGCCAAAGATAGTACTCCCCGAGTTGCGCCCATTTCACGCCGTCCTGTGGATTGGCTCGAATCTGCGATTGCAGCAAAAGCAACTGTTTTTCCTGAATATTTTCATCAGAGAAAGCATGTAAAGGGTCCGCCAGTCGCGTCTGCTCCTGACGAACCGCCTGCCATTTTGGCGTCAACAGGTAGCCTCCAATGCAGGCCGCAACCATCAGTACCACCGCAGCGGTCAGCCGCTTCACGGGCATTGGGCGTAACAGCGGCTCGCACTGGCTCATTATTCACCTTCCTCCGTATGCTGACGTCTTCTCACTCGCCAGACCACGACACCTACCAGCAACAACAACAGGCACGGCAACGCCCACAGCAGCAGCGTTTGTTCATTCAGCGGCGGATTATAACGAACGAAGTCACCGTAACGCTCGGTCATCCAGGTGGTTATCTCAGCTTCACTTTTCCCTTCCGCCACCATGCTATAAACCTGATGGCGCATACTGACCGCTACCGGCGCATTGGATTCCAGCAAATTTTGGTTTTGGCACTGTGGACAACGCAGTTGGCTGGCAATAGACAGCGCTTGTTCCTGCTGCTGCGGGTTGGCAAACGTCCATGTGTCCACAACCTGGGCATGCGTAGCGAAAGTAATGAAAAACAGGACGAGCGTTAAGAGTAATAACTTTCTGCCGGATGGCGCTGCGCTTATCCGGCCTACGGTTTGCGCACCTTGTAGGCCGGATAAGGCGTTTACGCCGCCATCCGACAACGCTGTGATTAATTTACGCATCACGCTTCCTTCCTCGCCATCCGCTCAGCAGCGCGCCAAAGACCATTAATAGTCCCCCACCCCAAATCCAGCGCACGCCGGTCTGCACGTACAAGCGCATGGCATAACGGTCTGGTCCGGTTTTTTCACCCATTACCGCATACCAGTCATGCATCAGGTTCCAGCGGATCCCCGGCTCCATCATCTGTTGACGACGCGCGGCATAGAAGCGCCTTTCAGGTTGCAGGCTGCCAATGCGTTTCTCATTGTGCCACAGCGTGATCTGCGCTTTTTCACTGGTGTAGTTACCTTTGGCTTCCAGGTCGAGACGCTCAAAACGGAAAATGTAACCCGCCAGTTCAACCTGCTGCCCAGGGCTCAGGTTCAGGCTTATCTCCTGACGGCTCCCGCTGTAAAAGACGATCCCCGCCGCAAACACCAGCACTCCGGCATGCGCCAGCAGTGCCGGAAGTTGGATGCGGAAAGACACTTTGCGGCTTCTGACCATTGCCAGCACAATAACCAGCAGCATCAGTAGGCCAAAGGGCAGCGTAGCGCGGTTAAAGTACGGTGCACCCACGGAAAGCCGCCCCCAGCCGAACAGCCCGTAAATCATCGGGTAGAGCGTGCCAATCAGCACAATCAGCAGCACCGCACTAAAGAGCAGCAGCGCAACCAGAATCAGCATCTCGCGTGACCAACCGCCAAAACGAGCATTCTGCCGGACTTGCTGGCCCCGCCAGGCGTACAACCCGAGCGACGCCAGACTCAACACGGTAAACAGCGCAAACAGCGGCGCGGCACGAACGTTATCCAGCGCGAAAGCATGCACCGAAACGAGAATGCCGGAACGCACAATCAGCGTCCCCAGCAGCGATAAAATCAGCGTGACGATCGCCAGCAGCAGCGACCAGTGGCGGAAGATCCCGCGCTGGCGCGTGATATACAGGCTATGTAGCAGCGCGCTGGCGGAAAGCCAGGGTAATAAGGAAGCGTTTTCTACCGGGTCCCAGAACCACCAGCCGCCCCAGCCCAGCTCGCAGTAGGCCCACCAGGAGCCGAGGATAATCCCCAGCGTCAGCGCGCACCAGCCGGGCAAGGCCCAGCGCCAGCACACCCAGGCGCTCTGCGCATTAAAGTCACTACGTAGCAGCGAGGCCAGCGCCACGCCTGCCGCCACCATCAAACCACCGTAACCCAGGTACAGCAGCGGTGGATGGAGGATTAACCCGAGATGTTGCAGCATCGGGTTAAGGTCGCGCCCTTCAATGGCTGGCGGAAAGATACGCACGAACGGATCGGACCATACCACTACAAACAGCAGCAGCAGGGCCGTTATCATTGAAAGGACACTGAGCGTCAGCGGAAACAGCGCGTTGGTATTACGCCGATAGCGAAGAGCAAACAGCGCGCTCCAGGCGGAAAGAAACAGCACCCACAGCAGCAGCGATCCTTCATGACCGCCCCACACCGCCGCCAGTTTTAATCCCCACGGCAGCAGGCTGTAGCTGTGCTGGGCAACGTAGACCACCGAAAAATCGCTGGTCAAAAAGCAGAATACCAGAATGGTAAAGGCCAGTAGCAGCAGGGCAAATTGCGTCCACACGCCCACGCTTGCCAGGCGCATCACCCCTTGCCAGCGCTGCCGGACACCTACCAACACGGCAAGCGGGGTCAACACGTTGACCCCGAGGCTTAATAACAGCGCCAGAAAACCGGCTTCAGGAAGGAGAACGTCCAGATATCACCTTACGCAACGGTTAGCTGACCCGCATAGAGGATAAAAAAGCGCAGCAGCAGTACGCCGGTCAGGCTAGCGCCGCACACTGCCAGCACGCCATGAAACGTCGAACTGCGGTTGGCCCAGGGTTTTAGCAGCATCGGCAGTATCAACCCAAGCCCAGCCACGCCAAGCCAGAACCACCAGGTCCAGAATCCGCCGCCCAGTGCCGCCGCCAGCGCACGCATTTTGCCGTCATCGCCCAGCGCCAGGCCGACGAAGAACGCCGCCAGAAGGAAGATCTCCAGCCATACCACCGGGACTTCCATGCGATGCACAAAGTGCGCTTCCGTACTGTGCGGGTTGCTACGATGACGTAACGCCATGGCGATCAGTGCCACCGCCGCACCGGAGGAGATCCCGGAGAACAGAAACAGCACCGGCAGGATCGGGTTATTCAGGAACGGGTAGGATTTCAGCGCCGACAGCAGGAACCCGGTATACGCCCCGAGCAGAACCGCCAGCACCAGCATCAGCGTCTCAAGCGCGCGATGGAACGGCGTGATTAGCGTCAGTAGTTTTGACACAATCGTCAGTCGCGGCACGAACCGCTGTTGCAGGGCAATCACCTCTTTTTCAAAGATTTTTGCCAGCCACAGCACTAACACCACCATGTACAACTGGAACAGCATGACCCCCATCGACATCACCGAGGTGAAGCTGTAGTGGAACATCAGTTTCCAGAAAGTCCATGGACGCGTCAGGTGGAACACCAGAATCAGCAAACCGAGGATAATTGCCCCCGGCCCTAACACCAGCGTGGTGCGCAGCAGCGTGCTGTCTGAACCGCCCGCCTCCGGATGGAAGCGACGCAGCAGAATCGCCAACGTGACCAGTCCAGCAGAGATACCTATCAGGAACAGATAGATGGCAATGGGCCAGTCCCACACCAGTGATTCAAAATGAAATGCAGAAGCGGATGTCATTGGCTCACCTCCCCAAATTTAAAGGGAACGCGGTAGACCTTCGGTTTTGTACCCAACGCCAGTTTGTAACGGTAGGTAGTTTTCTGCTGCAACAAACGGGATATATCACTGTTGGGATCGTCCAGATTACCAAACGTCAGCGCCTTCGTCGGGCATGACTCAACGCAGGCGGGCTGTTTGCCCGCTTTCAGGTTGGTTTTCCGGCAGAAATCGCATTTATCCGCCGTTTTGCTCACCGGATGGATAAACCGCACGCGATAAGGACACGCGGCGATACAGTACTGGCAGCCAACGCAAAGGTCCGGGTTCACATCCACAATACCGCTGGCGGCATCGCGATACGATGCCCCCGTCGGGCAGACGTCAACGCAGGGAGCGTGGTCGCAATGCTGGCACGAGTGACGGAAGAAGCGATACTTCACATCAGGAAATGTCCCTTGCGGCTCGCTGCGAATAATCGTCAGACGCGATACGCCTTCCGGCACGTTGTTAACTTCCCGACAAGCATCCATGCAGGCCGTACAGCCAATGCATAAAGACTCATCATGAACCATACCGTAACGCACGCCATTGATGTTCAGCGTCTTCGCCACAACGCGCCCCGCCGTCCCGCTCACTGCCACCAGCGCGCCGACGCCGGTGATAAACTGGCGACGAGAGCAACTCATGGATGCTCCTTAAGCAACGGAACCGACGCCGGGTTAAAGTTCGGATTGTTACGTTGATCGCTGTGGCAATCGACGCAAATCTTGATCCGTCCTTTATCGCTCAGCGTCTGCATCGTGTCTTGCTTCGGATGCAGTGAGTGACAGCTGGCACACGCTACTTTGGTTACGTGGACATCGTGCGGCCAGAACGCTTTTTGCAACTGCTCAGGCAGGTGACAGGACATACAGACACTGTTCTGCTGCTCCACGTTGTACATCGGCTCATTAAAGCGCATCACATCTTTCACCCCTTCGCGGTGGTTCGGTGACGGCTGGCCGTGACAATTGGTGCAGGTGACAGGCAGTTTGTTATTCGGGTTGATGGCTTCCGCATGCTTACCATGCATGCCTTCGGTATCCGGCTTGTGACAGTCCAGACAGGCGGCATCCGGATTACGCTGTTGGGTAACCGTCCAGCGTTGATCCGACTCCTGCGGCGTTGGCGTGGCAGTGATTCCACTCAGGCTCCATAACAAGCCTGACGCCAGCACCCCAGCAGTTAATAACGAACGTAATACGCTCATATTCACTCCGTTGAGTTATCCGCCCCTTGCGGGGCGAAATGGGGTTATTGGCTTAACAGACCGTTTTTACGCGCCTGATCTTCCCACTGCGGAATCACCGTTTTGATGAAGTCCTGCTTTTCAGCATTGATTTGCTGCATGTTCAGACCAATCGCCGCCTGGGCTTTCTCTTTGGTAGAGATATCCGGTAACGGGATTTCATGCGTGATGCCTTTGGTCGCCAGCAGACGGACCAGTTTGGTACGTGCGTCAGCGGCTTTATCCATTGCGCTACCCAGCATCCGCAGACCTTCTTCCGGGGCATGCATGTGAATACCGTGTGAGGCGATAGACAGGTCCCAACGCCATTGCGCGTGACGGATATCTTCCAGAATCGGCTTCATTTCCGCTTCGGTCGCACCCGCATCCCATGCGGCTTTCGCTTCGAAGTGCGCACGAACAAGCTGGTCTTCAACTTTGATTTTCAGGTCATGAATGGCCTGTTTACGCTCGGCGACTACTTTTTGCAGGGACGCTTTGTCCTGGGTGTGGCAGTTCGCACAGGTCTGAGCGAAATTATCAAACGGATTACCAATCTTATGGTCGGTGTAAATCTTGCCTTCCGCGTTCTGCACTTTCGGCATGTGGCAGTCGATACAGGTCACATTGTTCTTGCCGTGAATGCCTGCGCTCCAGGTTTCATACTCCGGGTGCTGCGCTTTCAGCATCGGGGTTTTAGACAGGGAGTTGGTCCAGTCAGAGAAGGCGATGGTGTCGTAGTACTTCTCCATGTTCTCGACTTTCATGCCGTCGTCCCACGGGAACTTAACGGCTTTGTTTTTACCGTCGAAGTAGTATTCCACGTGGCACTGGCCGCAGACCATGGATTGCTGGTCAAATCGACCGGCTTTCTCAAACGGTTTGCCGATTGTTTCCATCGCGCGTTCAGCATAAGGACGCGACAGCGTCAGTTCTGGCTTGCCTTTGGCAAAGTCTGGTGACGCGGTGTTATGGCAATCGCCACAGCCAAGATTATTAACAATTTCAGGACCGCCGCGCGCCCATTTACCGTGGAAGTAGCCATCTTCACCGTCTTTCTGGATCAGACGCGCCACATCCGGGCTTTTA
This sequence comes from Citrobacter sp. ABFQG, assembly GCF_004322975.1. Classification (NCBI taxonomy): domain Bacteria; kingdom Pseudomonadati; phylum Pseudomonadota; class Gammaproteobacteria; order Enterobacterales; family Enterobacteriaceae; genus Citrobacter; species Citrobacter sp. ABFQG. The sequence continues at coordinate 1,086,192 of NZ_CP036435.1, read as the reverse complement.
CAGCTCCAGCAGGCCATCGGCAACGGACCATCTTCTGCCGTTTTGGGTGCGCCGGTACGTAAGGTTTCACGAACATCGGTCACTGCATACGCGTGCCCGCGCGGTTTGTTGTAATCGCGCGAGAAGGGATATCCCGCCCACAGGATCACCAGACGAGGATCTTCTGCCAGCGCATCTTCACGGGCTGATTGCTCAGACGTGGCTTTCCAGGAGAGATATTGATCGGGATGCTGAGGGGCGAAGACTTCATTCTTCGCTTCAACGGTGACGGTTTTTGCGGGTACGGGAGTTTGTTCAGCGTGAACTGCAGAGATAAATAATAAAGGTACTAACAGGCTGAAGAAACGGCGTACGCGTGATTTTATCCTTGCCATAGGGGTCTCATCCAGATGACGCCATTATCTGCAATGGCGGTTCTTTTATTGTTTTCCATAACAGCAACCACACGAATACTGTCATGACATTGCTCCACCCTATTTGTAACAAGAAACCACACTGAAAATGTTGTCTTTAATCAATTGTAAGTGTATGTAAAATACCACTTTAGAGTTAGTAACACCCTTTGATTGCTCCCTCTTTTGTCTAATTCAGATACAGATCACCTTTTCAACAATCCTTTAGATAACTACATGTTATCGCGAGATTTAGTCAATTTTGCTAGCTCCCTTCAAAATTCAGTTTGTCGCTAATTTGCACAATTCGTTTATTGCGTGATCTGCCGCGCAAATACTAAACAAAACTCTCAAAGCCCCTACATTTAACGTTTATGAGACATATTATTAACATCCTACAAGGAGAACAAAAGCCATGAGCCAAATACATAAACACGCTATTCCCGCAAACATTGCGGATCGTTGCCTGATAAATCCGGAGCAGTACGCAGAGAAATACCAGCAATCCGTTAACGAACCCGACACATTTTGGGGCGAACAGGGAAAAATTCTTGATTGGATCAAGCCGTACAGCCAGGTGAAGAACACTTCCTTCGCACCAGGCAACGTGTCGATTAAATGGTACGAAGACGGCACCCTGAATCTGGCCGCAAACTGCCTTGACCGCCACCTGCAGGCAAACGGCGATCGTACCGCCATCATCTGGGAAGGCGATGACGCAACCCAAAGCAAAAACATTACCTATCGCGAGTTGCATCGCGATGTCTGCCGTTTCGCCAATACGCTACTGGATTTAGGCATTAAAAAAGGTGACGTGGTGGCCATTTATATGCCGATGGTGCCGGAAGCTGCGGTCGCCATGCTAGCCTGTGCCCGTATTGGCGCGGTGCATTCGGTCATCTTCGGTGGTTTCTCACCGGAAGCCGTCGCCGGACGTATTATCGACTCCAATTCACGCCTGGTGATCACCGCCGACGAAGGCGTACGCGCCGGGCGCGCTATCCCACTGAAAAAGAACGTCGATGATGCGCTGAAAAATCCAAATGTGAAAACCGTTGAACATGTGATCGTTCTCAAACGTACCGGTGGAAAAACGGAATGGCAGGAAGGTCGCGACCTGTGGTGGTCCGATCTTATCGAGAAGGCCAGCTCAGAACACCAGCCGGAAGAGATGAACGCGGAAGATCCGCTGTTTATCCTGTATACCTCCGGCTCAACCGGCAAGCCGAAAGGCGTGCTGCACACTACCGGCGGGTATCTGGTCTACGCTGCAACCACCTTTAAGTATGTGTTTGATTACCATCAGGGCGATATCTATTGGTGTACCGCTGACGTAGGCTGGGTAACCGGGCACAGCTACCTGCTGTACGGTCCGTTGGCCTGTGGCGCAACTACGCTGATGTTCGAAGGCGTGCCAAACTGGCCTACCCCGGCGCGTATGTCGCAGGTTGTGGACAAGCATCAGGTCAATATTCTGTATACCGCACCGACCGCCATTCGCGCCCTGATGGCGGAAGGCGATAAAGCGATTGAAGGCACTGACCGTTCGTCGCTGCGTATCCTGGGTTCAGTTGGCGAGCCGATCAACCCGGAAGCATGGGAGTGGTACTGGAAGAAGATCGGCAACGAAAAATGCCCGGTCGTCGATACCTGGTGGCAGACTGAAACCGGTGGATTCATGATCACCCCGCTGCCGGGCGCCACCGAACTGAAAGCCGGTTCTGCAACCCGTCCATTCTTTGGCGTACAGCCTGCGATTGTCGATAACGAAGGTAATCCGCTGGAAGGCGCGACCGAAGGCAATCTGGTGATTACCGACTCGTGGCCGGGCCAGGCGAGAACGCTGTTTGGCGATCACGAACGCTTTGAGCAAACCTACTTCTCTACCTTCAAGAATATGTACTTCAGCGGCGACGGCGCGCGCCGTGACGAAGATGGCTATTACTGGATCACCGGACGTGTGGACGATGTGCTGAACGTCTCCGGCCACCGTCTGGGAACAGCTGAAATCGAATCGGCGCTGGTGTCGCATCCGAAGATTGCCGAAGCCGCGGTGGTGGGGATTCCGCATAATATTAAAGGCCAGGCGATCTACGCTTACGTCACGCTGAATCACGGTGAAGAGCCGTCACCTGAGTTGTACGCCGAGGTTCGCAACTGGGTGCGTAAAGAAATTGGCCCGCTGGCAACGCCAGACGTGCTGCACTGGACCGACTCACTGCCGAAAACCCGCTCCGGCAAAATCATGCGCCGTATTCTGCGTAAAATCGCGGCGGGCGATACCAGCAATCTGGGCGATACCTCGACTCTCGCCGATCCTGGCGTCGTGGAGAAACTGCTCGAAGAGAAGCAGGCCATCGCGATGCCATCATAACCATAACTGTGAAATGCCCGATGGCGCGCAGCTTATCGGGTCTACAAATCCTATCCCTACCCCTCCCCTGACCGGGAGGGAAATATAAAAACCCTCCCCCAAAGGATTTCGCGTTGCAGGAAGGCGGCAAGCGAGCACATCCCCAGGAGCATAGTTCACTATGTGACTGGGGTGGGCGAGTGCGGCCAACGCACCTGCGGCGTGAAAGACGAAGGGGGTATCTCTGGAGACTCTGTGATGAATGACCAAATTTATCAGCGGATAGAAGACAGTGCGCGTTTCAGGGAGTTAGTAGAAAAACGGCAACGGTTTGCCACCATTCTGTCCATCATCATGCTGGCAGTTTATATCAGCTTTATTTTACTGATTGCCTTTGCGCCTGGCTGGCTGGGTACGCCGCTCCACGCGGGAACCAGCGTCACCCGGGGTATTCCGATTGGGGTCGGTGTGATCCTTATCTCCTTCATTCTGACCGGGATTTATATCTGGCGGGCAAACGGTGAATTTGATCGCCTGAACAATGCGGTTCTGCACGAGGTTAAAGCATCATGAAGAGAGTCCTGACGGCGCTTGCCGCCACGCTGCCCTTCGCCGCAAACGCGGCGGATGCTATTAGCGGTGCAGTTCAACGCCAGCCAACCAACTGGCAGGCGATTGTTATGTTCCTGATTTTCGTCATCTTTACGCTCGGCATTACCTACTGGGCGTCTAAACGCGTACGTTCGCGTAATGACTACTACACCGCCGGCGGTAACATCACCGGTTTCCAGAACGGGCTGGCGATTGCGGGCGACTATATGTCGGCGGCATCGTTCCTTGGAATTTCCGCGCTGGTATTTACCTCCGGTTATGACGGGCTGATTTACTCACTCGGCTTCCTGGTCGGCTGGCCAATTATTCTGTTCCTGATTGCTGAGCGTTTGCGTAACCTCGGTCGTTACACCTTTGCTGACGTTGCTTCTTATCGTCTGAAGCAGGGTCCAATCCGTATTCTGTCGGCCTGTGGTTCCCTGGTGGTGGTCGCGCTGTATCTGATCGCCCAGATGGTCGGCGCAGGTAAACTGATTGAGCTGCTGTTTGGTCTGAACTATCACATCGCCGTCGTACTGGTTGGCGTACTGATGATGATGTACGTTCTGTTTGGCGGCATGCTAGCAACCACCTGGGTACAGATCATTAAAGCTGTTCTGCTGCTGTTCGGCGCCAGCTTTATGGCCTTCATGGTAATGAAGCACGTCGGCTTCAGCTTCAACAACCTGTTCACCGAAGCGATGGCAGTACACCCAAAAGGCTCCGCGATTATGAGCCCGGGCGGTCTGGTAAAAGATCCGATATCCGCCCTGTCGTTAGGTCTTGGATTGATGTTCGGTACAGCAGGTTTGCCGCATATTCTGATGCGTTTCTTCACGGTCAGCGATGCCCGCGAAGCGCGTAAGAGCGTATTCTATGCCACCGGTTTTATGGGTTATTTCTACATCCTGACCTTTATCATCGGCTTTGGCGCGATCATGCTGGTAGGCGCTAATCCAGAGTACAAAGATGCTGCAGGCGCACTGATCGGTGGTAACAACATGGCGGCGGTTCACCTGGCGAATGCGGTGGGCGGTAACCTGTTCCTCGGCTTCATCTCTGCAGTGGCGTTTGCCACCATCCTGGCGGTGGTTGCCGGGCTGACGCTGGCGGGTGCTTCGGCAGTTTCTCACGACCTGTACGCCAACGTATTCCGCAAAGGCGCAACCGAACGTGAAGAGCTGAAGGTGTCAAAAATCACCGTACTGGTACTGGGTGTGATAGCCATCCTGCTCGGCGTGCTGTTTGAGAACCAGAACATCGCCTTCATGGTGGGTCTGGCGTTCGCCATCGCGGCCAGCTGCAACTTCCCGATCATCCTGCTTTCCATGTACTGGTCGCGTCTGACCACCCGTGGCGCAATGCTGGGTGGCTGGTTAGGTCTGTTAACAGCGGTAGTATTGATGATTCTCGGCCCAACCATTTGGGTCCAGATCCTCGGTCACGAAAAAGCCATTTTCCCGTATGAATATCCAGCGCTGTTCTCCATCAGCATAGCGTTCCTCGGGATCTGGTTCTTCTCTGCTACCGACAACTCAGAAGAAGGCAACCGCGAACGCGAGCAGTTCCGTGCTCAGTTCATCCGCTCCCAGACCGGGTACGGCGTAGAACAAGGTCGCGCGCACTAACCTCCCCTCTCCTCCGGCTTTCGGGCCGGAGGATTACATCCTTTCTTAGAACATCAGCCTCGCGACCAGCGGCGCCACCAATACCATCACCACACCGGAAAGCATCATCACCAGGCTGGCAACTACGCCCTCTTGCTGACCAAGCTCATAAGAGCGCGCCGTGCCTGCCCCGTGCGATGCGGCGCCAAATCCTGCGCCTTTCGCCATGCCTTCACGAATGGAAAGGCGTAAAAACAGCACATCGCCGACCGCCATGCCGAATACGCCGGTCACCACCACGAACAAGGCCACCAGGTCCGGCTGCCCGCCCAATGGCTCTGCCGCTGCCAGCGCAAATGGCGTGGTGACGGAACGCACCGCCAGACTGCGTTGGATCTCATCAGGCAACATAAACAGGCGCGCCAGCCACACGGAACTGGTAACGGCCACCAGCGTTGCCGTTACCACGCCCGCCGTCAGCGACATCCAGTGACGCTTAATCACCGCAAGGTTGTCATACACCGGAACGGCAAAGGCGATGGTCGCCGGTCCTAACAGCCACAGCAACCAGTGCGATTCACCAATATAGTTTTGCCAGGAGATATGGCCGAAGACTAGCATCAGCACCAGCAGGGCCGGGGTGAGAACTAATGGCATCAGCGGTAATTTACGAAAACGGCGATACAAACGCTTATTAGCAAAGTAGATACCCAGCGTAATCACCAGACACAGCAAGCTTAGCTGAAAATTACTCACGGTTTAACCTGCTCATTTCATAGCGATAAACTTTATCCACCACCCACGCCGTTGCGCCGAGCACCATCAGCGTACTGATCGCAATGACGGCAAATATACGCCAGCCATCAACCAGCAACAGCTGCGTGTAATTCACAACGGCGACCACCGCCGGGACAAAAAACAGCAGCATTTCAGCCAGTAACCAGCGAGCACCTGCGCGAATCCAGTTCAGCGGGATAACCCGGCAGACAATTAACGCCAGCATCAGCACCATCCCTACCAGGTTGGCAGGAAGCGGCAGATGCAGCCAGGAGACAAGATATTGAGCAAATACAAAGAGACCTGCGTACAACAGAACCTGAACGGGGATCTGGAGTCGATGAATAACAGCAGGCGTCACGCGGCTTATCGCCACAGCCATGAGGGTATGTCCTTAAAAAATAGAGAGCGCCAGTATAGAGAGCCCCCGTCCAGGACTGAAATGAATTAAACTCATTGCAGGCATAGTCTTAAGGAATAATCATGGATATCAGAACGCTGCGATATTTTGTTGAGGTGGTTCGTCAGCAGAGCTTTACTCGCGCAGCGGAGAAGCTTTTTGTCACCCAGCCCACCATCAGCAAGATGTTGAAGAACCTTGAAGACGAGCTTAATTGCACGTTGCTCATCCGCGACGGGCGGCGGTTGTTGTTAACCGACACCGGGCAGGTCGTTTTCGAACGCGGCCTGGCGATCCTCGCTGAGTTTCGCCAGCTTGAAGCCGAACTTAGCGACATTAATCACCTCAACAGGGGTGTGCTGCGCCTCGGTATCCCGCCGATGGTCGGTATGTTGATGGCCGGGCCTATCAGCCTGTTTCGCCAGCACTATCCCGGCGTTGAGCTGAAGGTCTCTGAATTTGGCGGCTTAACCGTCCAGCAGGCGGTGATGAACGGCGATCTGGATGTTGCGATGACCGCGCTGCCGGTTGAAGAAGAGAGTGGTCTGGCGACCTTACCGCTTTTCAGTCATCCGCTCTGCGTGCTGGTCCCCCGCTCCGGTCAGTGGACAACATGCGAATCCATTTCCCCCGAGGCACTGGCGGAACATCCGCTACTGATCTACAACGAAGATTTCGCGTTGAGCCGCCAATTGCTTGAGCTGTTTAGCCAACACAACGTCAAGCCCCGCATCGCGGTGCGCAGCGGGCAGTGGGATTTTCTGGCTGCGATGGTACAAGCCGGAGTCGGAATTGCCATTTTACCGGAGCCGATTTGCCAGCGCCTGGATAAGCAAACGTTGCGCTGGATCCCTCTGGAGAGTGATTTACGCTGGCAATTGGGCATGATTTGGCGCGAAGGCGTGTATCTGTCGCACAGCGCTCAGGCGTGGCTCAAATGCTGTGAAGGGTTTTGGCTACCGCAAGCGTCGTAAAATGCCGGATGCGGCGCAAACGCCTTATCCGGCCTACATCGGTTTTGTAGGCCTGATAAGCGTAGCGCCATCAGGCACGTTCACCCATATTAAAATCCATTATTTCACCTGCCCAATTGTGTGGGAACAAACCACGCCTCACATCGCGATGAAATGTTGAAAAAGGCCATGTCTGTACCTGTTTTACCCACCCGTGCTTCACTGGGTTAATGTAAATATAATCAACATGCTGTCGATAATCGTGCTCATCGCGGATGGTATGTTCCCAAAAGCGAGGTTGCCAGATATGTCGGGCAGACAACGATCGCGTGAAATGCTTCTTAATTTCCCGCCAGCGGGATGAAAAATCAGCGTCATTTTCAGGCAACGTCCAGATGCAATGCATATGCTCAGGTAATACGACCCACGCATTGATATAAAAAGGTTTCATTTTTTGTACCGCAGAAATAGCACAACGTAACCGATCAATTTTTGATAGCAGAAGCTGGCTTCGACGGTCCTGCAGATTTACCGTAAAAAACCAGGTTCCTCCGTTGATGTAATTTCGTCGATAGTTGGACATATTTCCCCCTTTCCTCAACCGTATGGAGAAAAGAGGGAACAGACAAGACAAACAGATCAGTTCAGGAAAGCGGCTCGCAAATTACACGATGAATATTTTATGTAGGCCTGATAAGCGCAGCGCCATCAGGCAGATCTTTCGCCGGATGCGGCGCAAACGCCTTATCCGGCCTACAACGTGCTACCCCGTAGGCCTGATAAGCGTAGCGCCATCAGGCTCTCTCGTTTATTGATTCTCGATCAACAGCGCTTCCAGCAAGTCCAGATCGTGCAGCAGCTTTTGCAGCGTTTCATTGCTGATTTCCCGCGTCGCGCGCAGGTGATAAAGCTCTGCGCGTTCTGAACGCAACGCTGCCAGGCGGAAACGTCGCTCGAGGTTTTCTTCCTGCATCGAGCTTTCCACATCGTTGCGTCCGTCGGCGCGACGACGCAGGTTACCAATCACGCGGGAACTCACCTCGGTGAGTAACTGGTTATCGATGTTCTCTTCGGTGTCCGCGGCCAGTCGCTCCTCCATTTTCTGGATCGCGACAATCGCCACTTCTGCCGTAGCAGCGCGAGCAATACGTTCCTCTTTCTGCTGCTGCGAGTGGTCTGCCACTTCCAGATGTTGTAGCAGAATCGGCAACATCACCACGCCAACAAACAGCGAGAACAGAATCACGCCTGCGGCAAGGAAGATCAGCTCATATCGCGCCGGGAATCCGCTACCATCCGGTAACAACAGTGGAATGGAGAGCACACCGGCGAGGGTGATTGCCCCGCGCACGCCGGCAAAGGAGGCAATCAGGATTTCACGCGTCGTCCAGGATCCGAATTCCATCGGCTTTTTCTTCAGGAAGCGCAGACTGAATTTTTTCATCGTCCACAGCCAGCCAAAACGTACCAGCATCAGCGCCACGTAAATCAGCACGATATCGGTAAACAGCATCCAGATTTCAACGTTCGGATCGACCTCGGCCGCCGCTAAGGAAGACTCCAGAATCCCCGGTAACTGTAGCCCTAACAGCAAGAAGACCATGCCGTTAAACACAAACTCCAGCATTGCCCAGGTACTGTTAGCACGTAAACGCATCGCCAGCGGTGCGCGGCGCATCACCCCGGAACGGGTGATCGTCATCCCGGCAGCGACCGCCGCGAGAATACCGGAAACGCCGATGTGTTCCGCAATCAGGTAAGACGCAAACGGCAGCAGGAACAGCAGGACGATTTGCGTTGCCGGCTCGTCACCGCCCCAGCGGCTGAGGAAGCGCAGGGAGCGCCCGTACAGCCAACTGACGACAAAACCAGCCAGGATGCCGCCAATCGCCACTTTGAAGAACTCAAGCGTTGCGCCACCAACGGTGAATACCATCGTCCCCATCGCCACGGCGACGGCAAACTTCAGAGAGACCAGACCGGAGGCGTCGTTCATCAACGCTTCGCCCTGCAGGATGCCCATGATTTTCTTCGGTATGCGCCCCTCCCCCACAATGCCGGAAAGGGCAACAGCATCGGTTGGCGAAAGGACGGCGGCCAGCGCAAAGGCTGGGATAAGTGGTATCCCCGGCACCAGCCAGTAAATCATAAATCCAATGCCGACCACCGTGACCAGCACCAGCGCCAGCGCAAGGCCGAAGATCTCTCGCCCATGCTCGAGAAACTCACGCGTTGGCGTCTTCCAGCCATCGGCAAAGAGCAGCGGCGGGATGAACAGCACCAAAAACAGCTCAGGATCGAATTCCACATGCAAACCAAACGTCGGCCACGCCAGCAAGGCGCCGATGGCGATCTGCATTAGGGGTAAAGGGAGTTGGAAGGGCAATACGCGAGTAAATACCCCCGACAGCGAGACCACAAGGGTCATGATGAGTATGGTGAAAAAGATTTCCATGCGTTCCCTGTTTGCGATGTTTCTTATGATTGGTGATGAGAGGCGTCGTGCCTCAATTCTATCTAATTGAGAGTAACGCAAAAGACAACGAGTGTGTTCTGAAAATAAAAACGGGCGGCCAAAGCCACCCGTTTTGAGGATCTTTATCGAACAAAAATCAGATAGCCCAGCCGCCCGCGTAGAAGGCCACCAGCGCGATAGCGATAACCACCGTGCCGATGTTCAGCTTGCGCCATTCGCCAGAGACAAGACGGCCAATCACCAGGGTAGCAAAGCCAATCATAATGCCGGTAACGATGTTACAGGTCAGCACGATAAATACGGCCGTTACCAGACCCGCCATTGCGTCGACAAAGTCAGCAAAGTCGATTTTCGCAACGTTGCTCAGCATCAACAGGCCCACATACATCAGTGCAGGCGCCGTTGCGTATACCGGTACAAGATACGAGAGCGGAGAGAGGAACAGGATCAGCAGGAACAGGACGCCAACGGTGATCGCCGTCAGGCCAGTTTTACCGCCTGCCGCCGTACCCGCTGCGGATTCAATGTATACCGCCGCAGGAGCAGCGCCCACCAGACCAGAGAACACGCTGCTCAGGGAGTCGGTGGTCAGCGCTTTGCCGCCGTCGATAATCTGTCCGTCTTTATCCAGCAAATTCGCCTGTCCGGCTACGGCACGAATGGTGCCGGTCGCATCGAAGACGGCGGTCATAACCAGCGCCAGCACGCTCGGCAGAACGATAGGATTCAGTGCGCCCATAATATCCAGGCTGCCGATCAGCGAGTTGCCGTTTTCGTCGCTCAGAGACGGCATGGCAAAAATACCGGAGAAATGCACGGCCGGGTCGAAAATCAGGCCAACAATGGAAATACCGATAATAGTCAGCAGGATGCCGCCCGGTACTTTCAGTTTTTCGAGGCCAATAATCACCGCCAGACCAACCAGCGACATAATCACCGGGAAGGTATCGAAGTCACCCAGCGCAACCGGCAGACCGTCCAGCGGATTCTTAATCACCAGACCAACGCCGTTTGCCGCAATCAGCAGCAGGAACAGGCCGATACCGATTCCCGTACCGTGCGCAACGCCCTGCGGCAGATTGCGCAGGATCCAGCTACGAATACCCGTCGCGGAAATGATGGTAAACAGGACGCCCATCAGGAACACCGCGCCCAGCGCAACGGGCACGCTGATATGTTGCCCCAATACCAGGCTGAATGCGGTAAACGCCGTCAGAGAAATGGCGCAACCAATCGCCAGCGGCAGATTTGCCCACAGGCCCATGACAATAGAACCGACGCCCGCGACCAGGCAGGTTGCCACAAATACAGCGGCAGGCGGGAATCCGGCTTTACCCAGCATCCCTGGAACCACAATAACGGAGTAAACCATGGCGAGGAACGTCGTTAATCCGGCAACGACTTCCTGACGAACGGTACTGCCGCGAAGCGAAATTTTAAACCAGGCGTCGAGTGAACCGCCGGTACGCGCTGAAGGCGTAGACATAGAAAACATCCCCTGAGAGTTTATTTTTTCGTCATTATGCGTGCTGGACAATCCACTGCCTGCTAAACGTTTTCTCCATGTGCCAGGTTTGCGTCATTAGGGGTGTCGCAAAAAAGCAAACGTTTAGCTCCGCGCATAAAAAACGGGTGGTAAAAAAAAGCAAACGATTATCCAGCGATCATACGCCGGTTTTCAACTGAACTTTGCCGCTTTTTACTCATTTCTTCTTATAACGCACAATAAACAACCAGTCGATGCGCAAACGTTATCGTCAATGCGCAATCTGGTAACAAATTTCGCCAGATTGTCGCAACAATCGTTCTTATTTTTCGCGCAAACTCGCGCAAGAAAACCGGTGAAGATGCGGTAATTTTTTTGGCTAAAAAATCATCATTTGACTGGCAAATGGAGGGAGGTAGCTTACACTTACATTATCAACACAGGCCGGAACCTCCCCTAATGTGCTCGACTGAGGGGTGTTGATGTCGGGGGAAACCCTCCCGTGAACCAGCGGGATAGAGTGAAAGACGAAGACCGGAACCAAACTAAAGCGCCCTCTGTGGCGCTTTAGTTTTATACCCGTCATATTTCACGTTGCAGGTGTGTTGGCTGCGTTTACTCACCCGAATCACTTAGTTTACTAAGCTCATCGGGATTCGTGCTCTTGCCGCCTTCCCACAACGCGAATTATTTAGGGTATATATCAGTCATATATTTAAACCAATCAATCATCTTCCAGCAGACGCGCCCCGGTTCCTTGCTCGCCCAGCTGATCGCCTGGGTTACGCAACGGGCAATCGCTGCGCGACAAGCAGCCGCAACCAATACATCCATCCAGCTCATCGCGTAGCGACACCAAAGTATGAATGCGTCGGTCCAGCTCTTCACGCCATTGCGAAGAGAGCTGTTTCCACTCTTTAGCGCTAAGTGAATGTCCTTCAGGTAATACGCCCAGCGCGTCGCCAATCGTTGCCAGCGGGATCCCAATGCGTTGAGCAATCTTGATAATCGCCACGTAACGCAACACATCACGTTTGTAGCGACGCTGATTACCGCTGTTGCGCATGCTGCTGATTAACCCTTTGCTTTCATAGAAATGCAGGGTCGAAACTGCCACGCCGCTACGCTTTGCAACTTCACCTGGCGTGAGCAGCGCTTTTATCCGGGGTAATTTCTTTTCCATAAATCGCTTTACCTCAAGTTAACTTGAGGAATTATACTCGCCCACAGACAAAACGACGAATCGAATACTGAGAAAGAGGCAGCCCTATGTCCCATCAGCAGATTATTCAGACCCTTATTGAATGGATTGATGAACATATCGATCAGCCGCTGAACATTGAGGCGGTTGCGAAAAAATCAGGTTACTCGAAGTGGTATTTACAGAGAATGTTCCGCACGGTGACGCGCCAGACGCTGGGTGACTACATCCGCCAGCGACGACTTCTGCTGGCGGCGGTTGAACTGAGGACGACTGAGCGACCTATTTTCGATATCGCGATGGATCTTGGTTATGTATCGCAACAAACCTTCTCGCGCGTGTTTCGCCGCGAGTTTGATCGTACCCCCAGCGATTACCGCCACCGCCTGTAAGCTTATTGCCCGCTCTGCGTCAGTATGGCGGGCGACCGTTGTATCCAGTGCATGAACTCCTGCGACGGCAGCGCCTTCGCAAAATACCAGCCCTGACAATACTGTACGCCGCGTTCAAGCAGCCATTCGATTTGTTCCTTCGTTTCCACCCCTTCCGCAATCGTCTTCAGGTGTAAGCTTTGCGCCATCTCAATAATATGTTCGGCAATCAAGTGACTGGTGCTGTTAGTGGACAACGTGCTAATAAACGATTTGTCGATCTTCAGGATATCGACATTCAGCGCTGACAAATTATGCAGATTGGAATATCCCGTGCCAAAATCATCAAACGCCACTTCATAACCCGCCTTGCGGAACGCCTGAATTACTGGGGTCATTTTATGTACATCTATGAACCCCCGCTCCGTCACTTCGACTTTAATTTGCTGGGCCGCCACGGAGTACTCACGATTTTTGTCGTTAATCAGAGCAATCAATCGGGATGAATGAAAGTCAGAAGCGGAAAGGTTAATCGAGATATAAAGCTGAGGATGCGCCGAAAGAAAATACCCCAAATCGTTGAACACCTCTTCAACGACATAATCCGTGATCCGCTCAATCATTCCCTCTTTTTCAGCCAACGGAATAAACTCCGTCGGGCTCATCACCTCACCTTTACAACCCGGCCAGCGCAGCAGAGCTTCAGCACCAACACATTGTCCATTCTTAATATCAATGATCGGCTGGTAATGCAGGCAAAGCTGACGTTTTTTGATCGCGCGTTTTAGTAAGCGCCGGGGAGATAAGTATTCCTGGCGCGTGCGCCACCACATTAGCAGTATCAGGATGCTGCAGATAATCCCGAAGGGAATGGTTAACGCCGCCTCGTGATAAAAAATCTGACTTACGCGGTTGTCTGAGGTCGACACAATGATCGCAATTGGGCGTTTTTCTGAATGCACGATGGTGTAAAAGCGATCGTCTTGTTGAAAGGTCGAGGCTTCACCGCGTACGAGAGGCGCGAATTGCGCAATATTTGCCGCTTCGCTGGCGGAGAAAAACGTATCTGTTACTGTGTCATATACGCCCCAGGACAGATCCGGATCATCTGACATGACTTCGCTGTAGGATAATGGATTTATGACTGCGACGTAGTTCCCACGTTGCATGTACGTCATTCTGTAGCCAGCGAAAAAAGGGGTATCGCGGTAGTAATAGATGGCGATATCCGGCGTACGTTTATAGTCTGCGGTCGGCATAATATAGGTAACGGGTGGCACCATCGACGTAGAGCACAAAAAATGATCGCCCTGCGCATAAATTAGCTCGCTGATATATAAACGACCGCGAATAATATTCAGCATACTTTTCTGATGTGCCGGGGTACACATCTTACCCTGATACAACTGGGCCATATCACGCGCCAAATCGGCTTGCAGGATTACCAATTCTGTTTTATTTAACACCAGTTGAGCAAATGAGCGGAGTTGATTACGGGTTTCGGACATAGCCCGAATTTGAGCAAACCATAATGCCAGCACCACGGGGAGCAATACCACCATGAATGTTCCCAGCAACTTCAGCAGCTTGCGTCGCGCACTGTGATTCATGTCAGCCTTATGTCCCTGTTTTGTCTATGCCAGTACCTGTCACGGCAGGATGCTATAAACACCAGCTAGTTAACTTGCATGAATCTATCAGTATTAGCAACAGACGTCTCTATGTAAAAGTCTGATAATAGTTGATGATGATATTATTTTTCCGTAAGGCAAACTTAAAGTTACGCTTATTTCACAACGTTATTATCCCTAAAACGTAAATTTTTTATGAGCACTATCCTGGTTGCATTTAAGAAATTCATTAAATTTTTTTAACACAAAATTTAGGATAAATTAAACCGGTGGTCTAAATGCACCTTTAAGATTGATTATTTAGTGTCAAAAGCCTTTTTGAATATAACCACACATTAAGAGTGGTTATGATCCTGTAAAAATAACGTCCAGTACTGGTGAACAAACGAGCACTTGTGATATAGTTCACAAAAATCATGTAACAGAAACAATGTTTCATTCATGTTATTGCCCGTCGATAGCCAGAGTACTACACCCTCGGTGAACACCCCCGCGCTGTCCTGGGCATCCAGACTTTCTGAGGACGTTTTTCATGGCAACGATAACAACTGGCGTGGTTCTTCTGCGGTGGCAATTACTCAGTGCAGTGCTGATGTTTTTAGCCAGTACGCTCAATATCCGTTTTCGTAAATCAGATTATATTGGCCTGGCCGTCATTAGCAGCGGTTTGGGGCTGGTTTTTGCCTGCTGGTTTGCGACTGGATTGCTCGGCATAACCCTGGTGGATATGTCTACTATCTGGAAGAACATTGAAACCGTGATGGTTGATGTGATGAGCCACACACCGCCAGACTGGCCGATGGTGTTGAACTGATAACAAAATTTCATATGGCTACCCCGGTCTTGAGGTAGCCATAATTTTCAGCGAAAAGCAGAAGGATTAGAACGGAATATCGTCGTCGAAATCCATCGGCGGTTCGTTAGACGGCGCTGCCGGAGCGGACTGCTGCGGACGAGACTGCGCGCCGCCGCTGAACTGATTGCCGCCCTGCGGCTGCTGAGGCTGACCCCAACCACCCTGCTGCTGGCCACCACCTGCCGGAGCACCACCGCCCTGACGACCGCCCAGCATTTGCATGGTGCCGCCAACGTTAACAACAACTTCAGTGGTGTACTTTTCTACGCCGGACTGATCGGTCCATTTGCGGGTACGCAGCTGACCTTCGATATAGACCTGGGAACCTTTACGCAGATATTCACTGGCCACTTCCGCCAGTTTGCCAAACAGCACAACGCGGTGCCATTCAGTCTGCTCTTTCATTTCACCGGTCGCTTTATCACGCCAGGATTCGGAAGTAGCCAGCGTAATGTTGGCAACTGCGCCACCATTCGGCATATAGCGTACTTCCGGGTCCTGGCCCAGATTACCGACGAGAATCACCTTGTTTACGCCTCTGCTGGCCATGATCGTGTCTCCTGAAAAACGTTACTGAATAAGTGTAAGCGCGGGATTGTAGCATTTCCAATAGCGCTTTTACTACGTTGCGAAGTTGATTCCAGTAAACAACCCCCGCCAGACATTGTTGCACAGGAACATGCGTTTTGCATTCCAATACTGTATATCCATTCAGGTCAGGTTGTGTCATAATTAACCGTTTGTGATCGCCGGTAGCACCATGCAGCCAGGCAAAAAAGCGTTTAATCCGGGAAAGATGAATGGATAAGATCGAAGTTCGGGGCGCCCGCACCCATAATCTCAAAAACATCAACCTCGTCATCCCGCGCGACAAGCTGATTGTCGTCACCGGGCTTTCGGGCTCAGGCAAATCTTCGCTCGCTTTCGACACCTTATATGCCGAAGGGCAGCGTCGTTACGTTGAATCCCTTTCCGCGTACGCGCGTCAATTTCTGTCGCTGATGGAAAAACCGGACGTCGACCACATTGAGGGGCTCTCTCCTGCCATCTCAATTGAACAAAAATCGACGTCCCATAACCCGCGATCCACGGTAGGTACAATTACCGAAATTCACGACTATCTGCGTCTGCTGTTTGCCCGCGTTGGCGAGCCGCGCTGTCCGGATCACGACGTTCCCCTGGCAGCGCAGACCGTTAGCCAGATGGTGGACAACGTCCTGTCCCAGCCGGAAGGCAAACGTCTGATGCTGCTGGCACCGGTAATTAAGGAGCGTAAAGGCGAGCACACCAAAACGCTGGAAAACCTGGCGGGCCAGGGCTATATCCGCGCCCGTATCGACGGCGAAGTGTGTGACCTTTCCGATCCGCCCAAGCTTGAGCTGCAAAAGAAACACACTATTGAAGTGGTGATTGACCGTTTTAAGGTACGCGACGACCTCACTCAGCGACTGGCTGAATCCTTTGAAACCGCGCTGGAACTGTCCGGTGGTACGGCGGTGGTGGCCGATATGGACGACCCGAAAGCGGAAGAGCTTCTGTTCTCCGCCAACTTCGCCTGCCCTATCTGCGGCTATAGCATGCGCGAACTGGAACCCCGCCTGTTCTCGTTTAACAACCCTGCGGGCGCGTGTCCAACCTGTGACGGTCTCGGCGTGCAGCAGTATTTCGATCCTGACCGGGTGATTCAAAACCCGGAACTGTCGCTGGCCGGTGGTGCTATTCGTGGTTGGGATCGCCGTAACTTCTATTATTTCCAGATGCTTAAGTCTCTGGCTGAACACTATAAATTCGACGTTGAAGCCCCATGGGCCAGCCTGAGCCCTACCGTGCATAAAGTGGTGCTGTACGGTTCGGGTAAAGAAAATATCGAATTCAAATACATGAACGATCGCGGCGATACGTCCGTACGTCGTCACCCGTTTGAAGGTGTGCTGCACAATATGGAGCGCCGTTATAAAGAGACGGAATCCAGTGCGGTACGTGAAGAATTAGCCAAATTCATCAGTAACCGACCGTGCGCCAGCTGTGAAGGGACGCGTTTACGTCGCGAGGCCCGCCACGTATTTGTTGAAAATACGCCGCTGCCCGCGATTTCCGACATGAGCATCGGTCATGCAATGGATTTCTTCAACAATCTGAAGCTTGCGGGTCAGCGGGCAAAGATTGCCGAGAAAATTCTTAAAGAGATTGGCGATCGTCTGAAGTTCCTGGTCAACGTCGGCCTCAACTACCTGACGCTATCGCGGTCGGCGGAAACGCTATCCGGCGGTGAGGCCCAGCGTATTCGTCTGGCAAGCCAGATCGGCGCGGGTCTGGTTGGTGTAATGTACGTGCTGGATGAACCGTCTATCGGTTTGCATCAGCGCGATAACGAGCGTCTGCTGGGTACGCTTATCCACCTGCGTAATCTGGGTAATACCGTCATTGTAGTCGAGCACGATGAAGATGCGATTCGCGCCGCTGACCACGTTATCGATATCGGCCCCGGCGCGGGTGTTCACGGTGGTCAGGTCGTCGCCGAAGGGACGCTCGACGACATCATGGCAGTGCCTGAGTCGCTGACCGGCCAGTACATGAGCGGTAAGCGCAAGATTGAAGTGCCTAAACAGCGCGTTGCGGCTGACCCAGAGAAAGTGCTGAAGCTCACCGGCGCACGCGGCAACAACCTGAAAGATGTCACCCTGACGCTGCCGGTAGGTTTATTTACCTGCATTACCGGGGTTTCCGGTTCGGGTAAATCGACGCTGATTAACGATACTCTGTTCCCAATTGCGCAGACGGCGCTGAACGGTGCGACGCTGGCGGAACCTGCGCCGTATCGCGATGTTCAGGGTCTGGAACATTTCGACAAAGTCATCGATATTGACCAAAGCCCGATTGGCCGTACGCCGCGTTCTAACCCTGCGACCTACACCGGGGTATTTACGCCGGTGCGCGAACTGTTTGCCGGCGTGCCGGAGTCACGTGCACGCGGTTACACCCCTGGGCGTTTCAGCTTTAACGTCCGCGGCGGACGCTGTGAAGCCTGCCAGGGCGACGGCGTGATCAAAGTCGAAATGCACTTCCTGCCGGATATCTACGTGCCGTGCGATCAATGTAAAGGCAAGCGCTATAACCGCGAAACGCTGGAGATTAAGTACAAAGGCAAGACTATCCACGAAGTGTTGGATATGACGATTGAAGAAGCACGCGAGTTCTTCGATGCCGTTCCGGCGCTGGCGCGTAAGCTGCAAACACTAATGGACGTTGGCCTGACGTACATCCGACTGGGTCAGTCCGCTACCACACTCTCGGGCGGCGAGGCGCAGCGCGTGAAGCTGGCGCGCGAACTGTCAAAACGCGGTACTGGGCAAACGCTGTATATTCTCGATGAGCCGACCACCGGTCTGCATTTTGCGGATATTCAGCAACTGTTGGACGTGCTGCATCAGCTCCGGGATCAGGGCAACACCATCGTGGTGATTGAGCACAATCTGGACGTGATTAAGACCGCTGACTGGATTGTCGATCTCGGTCCGGAAGGCGGCAGCGGAGGCGGCGAAATTCTTGTCTCCGGCACACCAGAAACAGTCGCTGAGTGTGAAGCCTCACACACGGCACGTTTCCTCAAACCACTGTTGTAATTACGCAACACTTATCAGGCCCACAGAACAGGCGTAAAGCTTGTAGGCCTGATAAGGCGCTTGCGCCGCATCAGGCAACTGTTGTACCTGATGGCGCTACGCTTAACAAGACCGTTCAGGGCTGCGTCAGTATCCGCCGTTTATCAGCAGGCAGCGTGTTCACAGCCTGCTGATAAGAGGCGTCAACCAGATAATAAATCTGTGAATCCGGTAGCGAGCCGTCCAGATACACCGTACTCCAGTGCGCCTTATTGAGATGCCTGCTTGGCCGAACATCGCTATGCTGCTGGCGCAACAACTCTGCCAGTTCTGGGCTGGTTTTCAGAGACACCGCCGGGCGTTCTTCCACCTCTTTTACCATGGCAAAAAGCACATCTTCGACTTTGATTTGCGTGGCCTTCCAGTCACTGTGAACGCTCTGCTCCGCGCCCATTTTTGCCATGCAGTATTGCAGCAACTCCGAATTCGTCATCTTTATTCCCCTTACCAGCATATTGCCTAATGAGAACATCATTTATTCAGTGTGCAGCAAGTCCGCAAAAGGTAAAAGCCAGCAATGTAAATTTGTTTAAAAAAACAGCAATCCGCAGCCAGTGTCCTCAATATTCCGAGTTGACGATCACCTCTTCACCAAACGCACCGGCCTGTGGCAGCGGCTTATAAGTGGAGTTAGAGGCGCGCAAAATGCGAATACCACGAATGCCCACGTCGCGAGCGGCAGTGATGTCATTATCGGAGTCACCGTAAAACATGCGGATATTTTTATCCTGTAACCACTGCGTTTTGGTGTTCTGGCCCGGCTTATCGCCGGCAAAAATGACCGGATTCATATTGCCTGCCGGGATGTGAAAGTTATCAGACAACGTTTTCGACACCGTTTCAGTCTTCGTCTGGCTACGCCCGGTCACGAAAAAGATGCTGTCACCACGACGCACATGCATATCAATTAGCTGGCGCGCGACTTCTTTTGGAATACTGAACTCGTCCCAGCCGTTATTCATTTTTTCCCAGAAGGCCGGATTCTTCAGGTAATCCTCACTGTCCGGAGAATACGTTTTTTTACCGCGCCAGAAGCCTGGGCTGGAAAAGAGGACAGTGTCATCGATATCAAACCCGACCGCCATCGGCGGACGTCCGGTCAGGCTGTTTTCAATTTGTGCCACGGAGACCCAGTGAATGGGAGCCTGCTCAGCGAGCGTTGCAACATTGGTGCCTGGATTGAGCTGAGAGGGAGAAGAAACGAGTGCCTGGGCTGGCTGATTTAGCGTGAACAATAAACAAACGGCACTCAGTGCCAACGTAAACTTGCGCATATTTTTCCCTAAGTAGTCAGTTAGTTATCATTTTTTTATTAACAACTGGTCAAAAAACTATCTGACCTTACCCCTTAGGAGGAGGGAAAGGAAGGATTTTCTCTGGTTTTGCCCTGGAAAAGGAGCACGATCACACAGGAAAGCGAGCCTGATGGCACGACGCTTATCAGACCTACAAACGAAAATCCATATACCTTTGTAGGCCGGATAAGGCATTTACGCCACCATCCGGCAACATTCAAAGCCGGTTACATGACGGCGGCAAATGCCTTTGCCACGCGCTGCACGTTACCGTGATTCAACCCAGCTACGCACATGCGACCGCTGGCGATCAGGTACACACCGAACTCATCGCGCAGGCGATCAACCTGGGCTGCGCTAAGCCCGGTATAGCTGAACATACCGCGCTGTTGCAACAGGTAGTCAAAGTTACGGCCCGGGATCTCTGCATTCAATACGTTAACCAGCTCCTGACGCATCGCCAGAATGCGGGTACGCATCTCTTCGACTTCTACCAGCCAACTGGCTTTCAGCGCGTCATCACCCAGTACCGCGGCAACTACCTGCGCACCAAAGTTTGGCGGGCTGGAGTAGTTACGACGCACCGTCGCTTTTAGCTGCCCCAGAACGCGGCTGGCGGTATCACCATCTTCACATACGACAGACAGTCCGCCGACACGCTCGCCGTACAAGGAGAAAATCTTCGAGAATGAGTTACTGACCAGAGCGGGCAAACCGGCGCTGGCAATGGCGCGAATCGCATAGGCGTCGTCTTCTATTCCACCACCGAAGCCCTGGTAAGCAATGTCCAGGAACGGAATCAAATCGCGTGCTTTCAGGATCTCAATAACGCTATCCCACTGCGCAGGCGTTAAATCCGCGCCCGTCGGGTTATGGCAGCACGGATGCAGCAGCACGATGCTGCGCGCCGGTAAGGTATTCAGCGTTGCCAGCAGGCCGTTGAAACGCACGCCGTTAGTCGTGTCGTCATACCATGGGTAAGTGCTTACTTCGAATCCAGCCCCCTCAAAAATCGCGATATGGTTTTCCCAGGTCGGATCGCTGACCCATACGCCAGAATCAGGGAAATAGCGTTTCAGGAAGTCTGCGCCAACCTTTAACGCACCGGAGCCGCCCAGCGTCTGAATAGTTGCGACGCGCTGCTGCTGGAGAACCGGATGATCTGCGCCAAACAGCAGCGGCGCAATAGTATGACGATACGTGTTCAGACCTTCCATCGGCAGATACAGCGAAGCACCATGCGGTTTGGCATTAAGTCGAGCTTCCGCTTCCGCCACCGCTTTAAGCTGAGGAATAATTCCGTCTTCGTTGTAATACAGGCCGATGCTGAGGTTCACTTTGTCGCTACGTGAATCTTCTTTGAAGCGCTCCATGAGCGATAAAATCGGGTCGCCGGCGTAGGCGTCAACTTTTTGAAACACGTGTGGTTCTCCAGGTTTACAGGCAAGGGTTAAGAACACAATAAACCGGAAGCGGGAGAAGATCGAGAGGATGTTGAGGGTAATATTGCCGGAAGGCGGCGTAACCGCCTGTCCAGCACATCATTCTGCTAATCGATATACTTCATCGCCACCCTTGAGGTCAGGCGCGTAATAAGTTCGTAAGCACTTACTTTCGTCATTTCAGCAATGCGTTCAACGGGCAGTCCCTCACCCCACAGAATCACCGAATCGCCGGCTTTATCCTGCGCTTCGGGGCCTAAATCGACGCAGATCATATCCATCGCAACGCGACCGACGATCGGCACTTCACGGCCATTGACCAGTACCGGCGTCCCAGACGGCGCCGCGCGCGGATAACCATCACCATAGCCCATTGCCACCACGCCCAGACGCGTGTCGCGCTCGCTCTGCCAGGTTCCACCATAGCCAACCGGTTCGCCCGCTTTGTGCTCACGCACCGCAATCAGGCTGGAGGTCAACGACATCACCGGCTGACAGCCAAAATCGGCGCCGATAGAGTGGTTTTCCAGTGGCGACACACCATACAGAATCAGTCCCGGACGCGCCCAGTCGAAGTGAGACTGTGGCCACAGCAGAATACCGCCCGATGCGGCAATCGAACGCTGCCCAGGTTTGCCCTCGCAAAAGCTGTTGAAGATATCGAGCTGTTTTTCGGTCGCGCCGCATTCAGGTTCGTCTGCGCGCGCAAAATGGCTGACGATATTGACCGGCTGGCGCACATTTTCACATTGCGTTAGGCGCTGATAAAACGCCTCGGCCTGCTCAGGGCGTACGCCCAGGCGGTGCATACCGGTGTCGAGCTTCATCCAGACGGTAACGGGTTCAACCAGATTAGCTGCTTCCAGGGCTTCGAGTTGCTCCTGGTTATGGACGGCTGTATGCAGACGCTGCGCGGAAATAGTCGGCAGATCGGAGGCATCAAAAAATCCCTCCAGCAGCAGGATGGGCTGCGTGATCCCTCCCGCTCGCAACCGCAGGGCTTCTTCAAGACGAGCGACACCAAAAGCGTCCGCATCGGGGAGCGTTCGCGCGGTCTCTAACAGACCATGGCCGTAGGCGTTCGCTTTCACGACCGCAACCAGTTTACTGGCAGGGGCCAGTTCACGCAGACGTTGCAGGTTGTGTCGCAGAGCGCGGCGGTTAATGACTACAGTTGCCGCTTGCATTTGTATTCCTTAGAAATTACTCATCATCATATTGAGGACCGGCATAGTTGTCGAAGCGGGACCACTGTCCGTTAAACGTCAGGCGCACCGTACCGATCGGACCGTTACGCTGCTTACCAATAATAATTTCGGCGATGCCTTTTAAGTCACTGTTTTCGTGATAAACCTCATCACGATAGATAAACATGATTAAGTCGGCATCCTGTTCGATGGAGCCGGATTCACGCAGATCCGAGTTAACCGGACGCTTGTCGGCGCGTTGTTCCAGAGAGCGGTTAAGCTGCGACAGCGCCACCACCGGCACATGCAATTCTTTCGCTAACGCTTTCAGCGAGCGGGAGATTTCTGCAATTTCCAGCGTACGGTTGTCGGAGAGTGACGGCACGCGCATCAGCTGCAGGTAGTCGATCATGATAAGTCCGATACCACCATGTTCACGGGCAATACGACGGGCACGCGAGCGCACTTCCGTTGGCGTCAGGCCGGAGGAGTCATCAATATAGATGTTTCGTTTCTCCAGCAAAATACCCATTGTTCCGGAAATTCGTGCCCAGTCTTCATCATCCAGTTGACCGGTACGGATTTTGGTTTGGTCTACGCGTGAGAGCGAGGCCAGGGAACGCATCATGATCTGTTCCGAGGGCATTTCAAGACTAAAGATAAGAACCGGCTTATCCTGCAACATCGCCGCATTTTCGACGAGGTTCATCGCAAATGTTGTTTTACCCATCGACGGACGCGCGGCGACGATAATTAAGTCTGACGGCTGCAAACCCGCCGTCTTTTTATTGAGGTCGTCATAACCGGTGTTCACCCCGGTGACGCCGTCGTGCGGCTGCTGGAACAGTTGCTCGATACGCGCGACGGTGGCGTCGAGCACATCAGTAATATTTTTCGGCCCTTCGTCTTTATTTGCGCGGCTTTCCGCGATTTTAAAGACACGGGATTCAGCAAGGTCCAACAGATCTTCACTGGAACGGCCTTGCGGATCAAACCCGGCTTCCGCGATTTCGTTCGCAACCGAAATCATGTCACGAACAACGGCACGTTCGCGGACGATATCCGCATAAGCGCTAATATTCGCCGCACTTGGCGTATTTTTAGATAACTCAGCCAGGTAAGCAAAACCGCCGACGCTATCCAGTTGTCCCTGAACCTCCAGCGACTCTGCCAGTGTGATCAGATCGATGGGTTTCCCCATCTCCTGCAGGCGATGCATTTCCGTAAAGATATGCCGGTGCGGCCGGGTATAAAAATCTTCCGCCACCACACGCTCGGCGACATCGTCCCAGCGTTCGTTATCCAGCATTAAACCGCCCAACACCGACTGTTCCGCTTCAATCGAGTGCGGCGGTACTTTCAGCCCGGCGACCTGGGGATCGCGCTCACGAGCATCAGTCTGTTGTTTGTTGAAGGGTTTATTTCCTGCCATAGTGAATGGAGTTACCGAGATAATGATTGGGTCGAAAGATTACCACATTTCTTTTGGAGGAAGCATGGCAACACGTATTGAATTTCACAAGCATGGTGGCCCTGATGTACTCAAGGCGGTGGAGTTTACACCCGTAGACCCGGCGGAAAACGAAATCCAGGTCGAGAACAAAGCTATTGGGATCAACTATATCGACACCTACATCCGCAGTGGTCTTTATCCGCCGCCATCTCTGCCCAGCGGCCTGGGTACCGAAGCTGCCGGCGTAGTCAGCAAAGTCGGCAGCAAAGTGACACACATTAAAGCTGGCGATCGCGTGGTGTACGCCCAGTCTGCCCTTGGTGCCTACAGCTCAGTGCATAACGTTCCGGCCGATAAAGCCGCCATCCTACCCAACGCTATCTCATTTGAACAAGCCGCAGCCTCATTCCTGAAAGGGTTAACCGTTTTTTATCTGCTGCGTAAAACCTATGAAATTCAGCCTGATGAGCCGTTTTTGTTCCATGCGGCTGCGGGCGGCGTCGGGATGATTGCCTGCCAGTGGGCAAAAGCATTGGGCGCGAAGCTGATTGGTACCGTCGGCAGTGCGCAAAAAGCGCAAATTGCGCTGCAGGCCGGCGCATGGCAGGTCATTAACTATCGTGAAGAAAGCATAGTTGAGCGAGTGAAAGAGATAACCGGCGGAAAAAAAGTACGGGTGGTGTATGACTCGGTGGGGAAAGATACCTGGGAAGCCTCGCTGGATTGTTTACAGCGCCGGGGACTAATGGTCAGCTTTGGTAATGCTTCCGGGCCGGTGACTGGCGTGAACTTAGGTATTCTGAACCAGAAAGGTTCGCTGTACGTGACCCGTCCTTCACTCCAGGGGTATATCACCAATCACCGCGAATTAACCGAAGCCAGCAATGAGCTATTCTCGCTAATTGCCAGCGGAGTAATCAAAGTGGATGTCGCGCCTGGTCAGACGTTCGCACTGCACGATGCACAGCGTGCTCATGAAGTACTTGAAAGCCGGGCAACGCAGGGATCGAGTTTGCTAATCCCATAATGCTTCGACTTCCCCTAAATAATTCAAATTGCAGGAAGGCGGCAATTGAATGAATCCCCAGGAGCTTACTGGAGTAAGTGACTGGGGTGAATGAAAGCAGCCAACACACCTGCGGTTTGAATTATGACGGGGAAGTAAAGAATTAGGGCTTCCCGTGGGAAGCCCTTTCTTTTTTTAGTTCGGCTGTATGTAGGGTACAGCTCGATGAATTCGTTAACCTGGCAATAGTGACAGATTTGATAATCAATTCCTATTTGGTTCTAAAGGCAATGTTGCAGGTTGTGACGCACCGCTCAATACCTTAGTAAAATCGACGGTTATTGCGCTGATACTGTGGGACTTTTGGCGCTTTTATCGCCTTGATAACCCACACCACGGCAACAGCCAGTAGCAGCCAGGGCAACAGTTTAATCATCAAGGCAAATAGTCCGCCCAGAAACATCACTGCGGTGGCTACGACCAATGCAGCCAGAACGCCCAGCAAAGATACGCCGGTGACCATCAGCATGATAAAAAATCCAATCACAAAAAGTAGTTCCAGCATGGCTCTCTCCCGAAATGAAATTCTCTCCATTGCTTTACAAGAAACATGCCAAAAATAATGTATTGATTTATAAAGAAAACGCCCCGCGACAAAGCGCAGGGCGTGGTGAAATTAACTAACTTTTGGCGAAAACTTAACGCTTGTCAGCGACCAGCTTCAGCGCATGCTCCAGTACGTTAATATCTGCCCCGGCTTTATGCGCATTTTCGCTCAGATAGCGACGCCACTGACGAGCCCCAGGGATCCCCTGAAACAGCCCCAACATATGGCGCGTCACATGTCCCAAATAGGTCCCCTTACTCAGTTCACGCTCAATGTACGGGTACATGGCGCGCACCACGGCAACTGGATCGGCATCTTCGCTGGCAGCAGCAAAAATCTCACGGTCAACGGACGCCAGAATACCTGGGTTTTGGTAAGCTTCACGCCCCACCATCACGCCATCCATATGTTGCAGATGAATTTTTGCTTCTTCCAGCGATTTAATGCCGCCGTTGATCGACATCGTCAGATGCGGGAAATCACGCTTTAGCTGATAAACACGGTCATAATCCAGCGGTGGAATTTCGCGATTTTCTTTCGGGCTTAACCCGGACAGCCAGGCCTTGCGGGCGTGAATGATAAACATCTCACATTCGCCGTTGCCAGATACCGTGTTGATGAAATCGCACAGGAATTCGTAGCTGTCCTGATCATCAATGCCGATACGCGTTTTCACCGTTACCGGAATCGACACCACGTCGCGCATTGCTTTGACGCAATCGGCGACCAGTTGCGCATTCCCCATCAGGCAGGCGCCAAACATGCCATTCTGCACGCGGTCGGAAGGACAACCCACGTTGAGATTGATTTCGTCATAACCCCGCTGTTCAGCGAGCTTTGCGCACTGCGCCAGCGCCGCAGGATCGCTCCCGCCCAGTTGCAATGCGACCGGATGCTCTTCTTCGCTATACGCCAGATAATCGCCTTTACCATGAATGATCGCGCCGGTGGTTACCATTTCCGTATAGAGCAACGTCTGGCTGGACAGTAAGCGCAAAAAGTAGCGGCAGTGTCTGTCCGTCCAGTCGAGCATCGGCGCGATAGAAAAACGATGAGCGGGAAAAGCGGTAGACTGAGATTCAGGCAGCATGGCGAATATTCAAGCATCCGGTTAAAAAAGGGGCGCTACTATAGCATAGACCGTTACGATAGTGAGCCACATCCTCGCGGCTCACTCCCCCTGCCCCTCAACAAACGCTATTTACGCCCCGGTTTTCCGTCATGTGATCCGAAAAACTGCGGCGGATGGTCGACCCAGCGATCCTCACGTGTAGCGGCATAGACCGGGTTAAGCGGATAATAAATGCGGTTATATTTTTTGTTCGCCTCACCCACGACTAACAGACGCACCTCTTCACTGGTGTTATTGATAAAGGTATGGCACACGCCTGTACCTGCCGGGAAACCGACGCTGTCGCCCGGTTCTAGCTTCCATAAATACCCGTTAATCCAGGCCTCAGGATAACCTTCCAGCACATAGATAAACTCTTCCTCATCGCTTTCAGCGTGCGGGTACGACGTTCGCCGACCCGGCGGCAGGCGTTCATGATGAATGCCGAGTCGTCCTAACCCCAACTTGCGGGCAAGCGGCGCGCCAATAGCAAATAGCTCATCACTGTCGGGATAAGTGGAGTCATCAGCCCCCTCAACCTCACGCCAGTGGCGAATACAATCGGGTCTTTTCATGGTTATTTTCCAGTATTGCGATGCGTCAGGTATAGCACACCGCGGTGGATCTCGGCGTTTTAAGCAGAACATGTTAAAGTAAGGGATTAACCTTCCACGCAAATCGAGGCGCCAAATGGACAAAACCACTACGCAAGAGTTATTGGCTCAAGCTGAAAAACTCTGTGCGCAACGCAACGTGCGGCTTACGCCACAGCGTCTCGAAGTGCTGCGCCTGATGAGCCTGCAGGAAGGGGCTATCAGCGCCTATGACCTGCTCGACCTGTTGCGGGAAACCGAGCCGCAGGCCAAGCCGCCAACCGTGTATCGTGCGCTCGATTTTCTGCTGGAACAAGGGTTTGTGCATAAGGTGGAATCCACCAACAGCTATGTCCTTTGCCATCTGTTCGATCAGCCAACGCACAGTTCCGCGATGTTCATTTGTGACCGCTGTGGTGTGGTAAAAGAAGAGTGCGCAGAAGGTGTGGAAGACATCATGCATACGCTGGCGGCCAAAATGGGCTTTGCTCTGCGACATAATGTTATTGAAGCACACGGGCTGTGTCCGGCCTGTGTAGAAGTTGAGTCATGCCGCCATCCTGGCGAGTGCCAGCATGACCATACGATTCAGGTGAAGAAGAAAGTTGGGCGCTAGGTAAGCGGGAGAGCGTACATCCTTGTACTCTCAGGAGGGAGGGGTTAATTACCAGCGGTAATCATTACGTTTTTCCCAATCGTTAACTTCTTTCTCCGCCTGATCTTTCGCGTAACCGTAACGCTCCTGGACTTTACCGACCAGTTGGTCACGTTTACCTTCAATGACCGTCATATCATCATCGGTCAGTTTGCCCCATTGCTCTTTCACTTTACCTTTAAACTGCTTCCAGTTGCCGCCGACTTCGTCTTTATTCATCATCAAGTCCTCATCGTTAGGTTGTGAATAGCGAGAGTGCCATGTCCAGACACATGCTGTTTTCTCTGGACGTGAGAATAAGTGTAGTCAGGGATTCTGGGTTTTATTTACTATTCGGAATTTTTAACCATCCTGCTCAGGCGAACCAGGTTCCATTACGCCAGTGGCGTCGCCAGATAAAGGCCAGTGAAAGCCCGCGCAACGCGAGGAAAACGGTTAACGCCAGCCACAAACCATGATTTCCCAGCCACGGCAACGTCAGGAGCGTTAAGGCGAATCCCACTGCGGCAACGGCCATACTGTTGCGCATTTCTGCAGCCCGCGTCGCGCCAATAAACATTCCGTCGAGCAGATAACACCAGACACCCACCAGCGGTAACACCACCTGCCAGAAGAGATAGCGATCGGCCAGTAGTTGGATTTGCGGCAGCGAGGTCAGTAGCGCAACAATCTGCTCGCCAAACAGGGCATAAACCAGCGAAAACAGAATAGCCACAATACCGGACTGCCGACAGGCCGCCCGCCAGACGTCCAGTAACTGGCTACCATCTCGCGCCCCATAGGCCTGGCCCGAATGCGCTTCCACGGCATAGGCAAATCCATCCAGCGCGTAGGCGGTAAAGGTTAGCAGGGTCATCAGAACGGCATTAACCGCAATAATATCGCCTCCCAAACGCGCACCCAGCACCGTGATAGCGCCAAAACAGAGCTGCAGCAGCAGCGAGCGCAACATGATGTCACGATTAAGCGCCAGCAAACGACGGAAGTTGCCACGCCACGCCTGCTTCAGCATTGCCAGCGATATTCCGCGCATATGCAGGACTTTGCGCACCATCATCAGGCCGATCAGTAAGGTGGCATATTCAGCAATCACCGTCGCCAGTGCCGCACCTTGCACGTTCATATGCAGGCCCATCACCAGCCATAAATCGAGCACAATATTGAGAATATTGCCGACAATCAGCAGGATTACCGGCGCTCGGGCATACTGCACGCCCAACAACCAGCCGAGCAGTACCAGATTCGCCAGCGAAGCTGGCGCGCTCAGCCAGCGGATTTCAAGGAAACGCCGGGCTTGTTCCAGTACCGCTTCACTTCCCCCGACAATATGCAGCGCTACATCGATAATCGGCGTGCGAAACAGCGCGATAAGTAATCCCGCGCCCAGTGCCAGCATGAGCGGCTGTACCAGCGCGCGCGCCAGCGCCTGAGGATTTTTCGCACCAAATGCCTGCGCGGTAAGACCGGTGGTACTCATGCGCAAAAAAAGCAGCAGCATAAAGAGAAAACTGGTCGCCGTAGCACCAACCGCAACACCGCCAAGATAGACCGGACTATCCAGATGACCAATCACCGCGGTGTCCACCAGTCCCAGCAGGGGAACGGTGATATTGGAGAAGATCATCGGTAAGGCGAGGTGCCAGAGTGCTTTATCAGAGGAGGTAAAGAAAGGCATACAGGAGGGCCTGAGAAGAAGTTAGACGTACTGGACAATGTGATGCAGGCCCGGAAAGCGTAGCGCTACCGGGCACATTGCCGGATGGCAACGTAATCGTCTTATCCGGCCTACAGAGATTCAACAGAAAATCAGAGCCATTCACCGTTACGAATGACACCTACCGCCAGCCCTTCAATGGTGAAGCTTTGCTCACGCAGGTCGACAACGATAGGTTTAAATTCGCTATTTTCTGGCAGAAGTTCAACCTTGTTGCCCTGCTTTTTCAGGCGCTTAACCGTAACTTCGTCATCAATACGGGCAACAACAACCTGACCGTTACGCACGTCCTGAGTTTTATGCACAGCGAGTAAATCACCGTCCATAATACCAATATCTTTCATAGACATACCGCTGACGCGCAGCAGAAAATCGGCGTTCGGTTTGAACAATGAGGGATCGACCTGGTAGTGGCCTTCGATGTGCTGCTGCGCCAGAAGTGGCTCGCCTGCCGCCACACGACCGACAAGCGGTAATCCCTCTTCTTCTTCCTGCAGCAGTCTAATACCGCGCGATGCGCCGGAGACAATTTCCAGCACACCTTTACGCGCCAGCGCTTTCAGATGTTCTTCAGCGGCATTTGGGGAACGGAACCCCAAACGCTGCGCGATCTCCGCACGCGTCGGTGGCATACCTGTCTGGCTGATGTGATCTCTAATGAGATCAAACACCTCTTGCTGCCTGGCCGTTAACGCTTTCATTCCGCCCCCTGGGTGTATATACAGTTATGCTGTGAGTATATACAGCTAAAGGTGATTTTGGAACCGCAAACTGCACAAAAAGCAGGAGATTTATGAAGATGTGGAATCCTTATCGCAAATGCGACCACAACAGGATGCCCCAGGTAATCAGAGCGACAAAAATAGACAACAATACCGCCGCCGACCCCATATCTTTCGCCCGGCCGGAAAGTTCGTGATACTCAGAGCCTATACGATCAACTACCGCCTCAATCGCACTGTTGAGGATTTCAACGATCATCACCAGCATCACGGAACCAATCAACAGCACGCGAGTAATCGCATCGACGTCCAGCCAGCAGGCGATAGCTACGCCCAGCAGTACGGCAACGCTTTCCTGGCGGAATGCCGCCTCATTGATCCATGCGGCGCGAAAACCTTTCCAGGAATAGCCTGCAGCTTTGATAATTCGGGTGAATCCAGTGGTATTATTGGCCATCAAAAAGAACCTTTTTACATTATTAGCGTCAATGTCATTGTAACGTTACCCCGTTTGTTTCAGGGTGTGGCAAAGCAGCGCGAAGTATGACGGGATACCACAGAAATTCACTAAACTTTCTGATATCCTTGCAGCGCATTTGCATTATTAACCAGAGGCTTTACATCGTTTATGTCCGGCTGGCCACGAATTTACTACAAATTACTGAATTTACCATTAAGCGTCCTGGTAAAAAGCAAGTCTATTCCGGCAGAACCTGCCCCGGAATTGGGGCTCGATACGTCTCGTCCCATTATGTACGTCCTACCGTACAATTCAAAAGCAGACTTGCTGACGCTGCGTGCCCAATGTCTGGTGCACGATCTCCCCGATCCCCTGGAACCGCTGGAGATAGACGGGACTTTACTGCCGCGCTACGTGTTTATTCACGGCGGCCCGCGTGTGTTCACCTATTACACGCCAAAAGAAGAGTCCATCAAGCTGTTCCATAACTATCTCGACTTACATCGCAGCAATCCAGACCTGGATGTGCAGATGGTGCCGGTTTCGGTGATGTTTGGCCGTGCGCCAGGGCGTGAAAAAGGTGAAGTTAATCCGCCGTTACGTATGCTAAACGGCGTACAGAAATTCTTTGCGGTTTCCTGGCTGGGTCGCGACAGTTTTGTCCGCTTCTCCCCGTCGGTCTCCCTGCGTCGTATGGCGGATGAACACGGTACGGATAAGATCATTGCCCAGAAGCTGGCACGCGTGGCACGTATGCACTTTGCTCGCCAGCGTCTGGCCGCTGTCGGCCCGCGCCTCCCTGCCCGCCAGGATCTGTTTAATAAGCTGTTAGCTTCAAAAGCGATCGCTCGCGCGGTAGAAGATGAAGCGCGCAGTAAAAAAATCTCCCACGAAAAAGCGCAGCAAAATGCCATTGCGCTGATGGAAGAGATTGCAGCCAACTTCTCCTACGAAATGATCCGTTTGACGGACCGTATTCTGGGCTTTACCTGGAACCGTCTGTATCAGGGGATTAACGTTCACAATGCTGAACGTGTACGCCAGTTGGCGCACGATGGGCATGAAATCGTGTACGTTCCGTGCCACCGCAGCCATATGGACTATATGCTGCTGTCGTACGTTCTGTACCACCAGGGTCTGGTTCCTCCGCACATCGCAGCCGGTATCAACCTGAATTTCTGGCCAGCGGGTCCGATTTTCCGTCGTCTGGGCGCATTCTTTATTCGTCGTACCTTCAAGGGCAACAAGCTCTACTCCACCGTATTCCGCGAATACCTGGGCGAGTTGTTCAGCCGCGGCTACTCGGTTGAGTATTTTGTCGAGGGTGGACGTTCACGTACTGGTCGTTTGCTCGACCCGAAAACCGGCACCCTGTCGATGACTATTCAGGCGATGCTGCGCGGCGGTACGCGTCCTATTACTCTCGTACCGATCTACATCGGCTACGAGCACGTAATGGAAGTGGGCACCTACGCAAAAGAGCTGCGTGGCGCGACGAAAGAGAAAGAAAGTCTGCCACAAATGCTGCGTGGCTTAAGCAAGCTGCGTAACCTGGGTCAGGGCTACGTCAACTTTGGTGAACCAATGCCATTGATGACTTACCTCAACCAGCATGTGCCAGAATGGCGTGAATCTATCGATCCTATCGAGTCTATCCGTCCGGCCTGGCTGACGCCGACGGTGAATAACATTGCCGCCGATCTGATGGTGCGCATTAACAACGCAGGCGCGGCCAACGCCATGAACCTGTGTTGTACCGCGCTGTTGGCTTCCCGCCAGCGCTCTCTGACCCGTGAACAGTTAACCGAGCAGCTCGACTGCTACCTGAGCCTGCTGCGCAACGTGCCGTACGCGGCGGACTCAACCGTTCCTGCGCAAAGTGCCAGTGAACTGATCGACCACGCCTTGCAGATGAACAAGTTTGAGGTCGAGAAAGACACCATCGGTGACATCATTATTCTGCCGCGCGAGCAGGCGGTCTTGATGACGTACTACCGCAATAACATTGCGCATATGCTGGTTCTGCCTTCGTTGATGGCAGCCATTGTGACTCAGCATCGTCGTATTTCACGCGTCGCGCTACAGCAGCATATTGATGCGTTGTACCCGATGCTGAAAGCCGAGTTGTTCCTGCGCTGGGAGCGCGATGAGCTTGCCGGGGTGATTGACGAACTGGCCAGCGAAATGCAGCGCCAGGGGCTGATTACTCTACAGGATGGCGAGCTGCATATTAATCCTGCCCGCTCCCGTACGCTGCAGCTGTTGGCTGCGGGTGCTCGCGAGACGTTGCAACGCTACGCCATCACCTTCTGGCTACTGAGCGCCAACCCGTCGATCAACCGTGGCACGCTGGAGAAAGAGAGCCGCACCGTGGCACAACGCCTCTCAGTGCTGCACGGCATTAACGCGCCGGAATTCTTCGATAAAGCGGTGTTCAGCTCTCTGGTGCTGACGCTGCGTGACGAGGGATTCATCAGCGATACCGGGGATGCCGAGCCGGAAGAGACGCTGAAGATCTATCAGATGCTGGCCGAACTGGTGACGTCGGATGTCCGTCTGACCATCGAGAGTGCCACACAGGGCGAGTAAGCATTAAAAAACCGGTCGAAATGACCGGTTTTTATTTTGCAGGCTAAGCCAAACTCAAAAGTGCCAGTAGCTCATCGCCAGTCCTAAGAACAGTACCAGGCCTACATAGTTATTGTTCATAAACGCTTTAAAACAGGCATCACGCTCACGATTAACGATCAGCTTCTGCTGATACACAAACAGCGCACCCGCCACCAGCAGAGACCAGTAATAGCCCGGTCCCAGCCCGTTTAGCCAACCCACCAGTGCCATCAGCGTCAGTACGCCCACCTGCAGAATACCAATGATCAGCTTGTCGTTTTGACCGAACAAAATCGCGGTCGATTTAATGCCAATCTTCAGGTCATCATCCCGATCAACCATCGCATACTGTGTGTCATAGGCCACCGCCCAGAGAATGTTGGCGAGGAACATCAGCCAGCAGCTCAGTGGTACAGACTCGCTCACGGCGGCAAACGCCATCGGTATAGACCAGCCAAACGCCGCGCCCAGCACCACCTGCGGCAGATGCGTGTAGCGTTTCATGAAGGGATAGACCCACGCCAGCGCTAGCGCCGCAACGGACAACAAAATGGTCATCGTGTTGAGTGTCAAAACCAGCAGGAAGGCCAGCAACACCAATACGACGAACAGCGTTCGGGCTTCTTTTTCGGTGACGGCACCGCTCGGCAGCGGTCGATTCGCGGTGCGTTTAACGTGTCCGTCAAATTTCCTGTCGGCATAATCATTTACCACGCATCCAGCGGCGCGCATTAACCAAACGCCGGCGATAAATACCGCCAGGATCCACAGTTGCGGCATGCCTGGGGTCGCCACCCACAATGCCCATAGCGTTGGCCAGAGCAGCAGTAAGGCGCCGATCGGCTTATCCGTACGCATCAAGCGGTGAAACGCCAGCAGCTTATTCTGCGTCAGACTCCACTCCATCTTTATCTTCCTCTCAGTACAACGGCGATGCAGGCAGAAAAAGCTCGGTAAGCATCAGCGGCTTACCGCTCAGCCGTAGGCGGGAACGACGCCCCCATAGCGCTGCATCGCGGCCAATCTCAATAAAATCTCGGGTCAATGTCGATGACGTAAACAGGTAGCGTCCGAGCGGGGTTTTCCCCAGGTTCTGTAAGGCCAGTTCAGGGCCGCACAAGGTTGATTCAGGCACCACGGTCCGTCCGGCAAGCCAGGGTTCACCATCCGCACATAACAGGATTTCACGTAACCAATAGCGAGACTCTTTAGGCAGCAGCGTCAGTTCTTCAGCCACCTCATTTTGCCCAACGAATTCTTCGCGAATCAACGTTACGGTGACTTTTTTCCCCTGCAGCTCAAAACGTTTGGTCATGGAATCTTCCAGTAACAACCAGTCGAGCAGTTGGGGGTCCAGCGCTGGGATCGCATCAAAATAACGCAGCGCACGCAGTTGCGTTAACGCAGGGTGTGGCATGCCTTACTCTCCGATTTATAACCTGAAGGCATTGTATCGCAGAAAATGCATTACGGGGTGAGCAAACACAATTAAGTGATCGTCAGAGCAACATAAGTGTAACAATTAGCACCGAAGGATAAAAAAAGGTGCGCCAGGAGACGCACCAGTTGTTGCAAAATCAGCACTGCGGGGAGACGTTTACCCCTTGCCTTTTACACTGCTGATAAAGGTGGATCGGGCAGATTTGGATCCCAGACGTTCAGCTTCATCAAGCAGCTTCAGCGCTTTATCGACATCGCCTTTCGCCACGGCATCCTTAATGCCCTGGTTAAAATAACTTTCCGTGTCATTTAACATCGGCTCACTTTTCTTCACCGGTTGTGGCGCTGGAGCAGCAACGGCTGCCGCCGGAGCCGCATAAGTAACTGCAGGCGCTGCGGTATTACCCACCGTGACAGGGCCAGGGCCGGATGAGCCAAACAGCGGCCCTACCAGCACGCTGGAGGAGGAACTGGTTTTGACTTTCAGCTTCAGCAGACCGTCGGTGGTATGACGGGCGATCGGGTCAGGAATATCCGGAACAGCGTTACCTACACCCTTGGCATAGGCTTTTGCCGGGTCAAGCAGGGTCGTGGTCTGCTGGAGATCTTTATCTGTGGTAAAGACCAGAACATAGAGCTTTTGCTGGCCCAGCGCTGGCGTCAGACGCATTACGCCTTCCAGACGATCGGCACTCATCACGCCGGGTTCCTGGTAGGTGAAATAGCTGCTGGGGAAGAACGCAGATGGCGTCATGTTCTGATCAAGAATTAAAACGTTTGGTGCAAATACACTGGTTTGTTTGTTGACTTCACTGGTCAGCGTCAGAGTTAACTCACCAATATTCGCGGGTACGCTGTACGCAGCGACTGGGCCAGTAATACCAGCAACATCCAGACGCTGACCCGCTGTCGCTAGCTGTGTCGACTGGGTTTTGGATTGATCAACCGGCGTCCAGGTTAACTGTTGTAGCGCAGCAGTGGGAATAGCTGGAGCCGCGGTGGTGTTCTGCGGAACAATATTTACATCGGCCAGGCTGATGCCAGGCGCGCTGGCAAATAACCCTGCAGATAAACAAAGGGCAACGAGACTTTTCTTCATTTTCATTGTTATCACCTCAGATAGCATGGGTTCAGCGGTGGCCAGGCAATAGCGCGCTAAACCGTAATCAAGAGGGGCTGGCGCCCCTCTTTCGGTCTTTACGTCAGGTTAGTGCTGAATTACCACCAGATTTCCATCTGGGCACCGAAGGACCACTCATCGCTGTCGCCACGGCTGGTTGTGCTGATACCAGAGTTGGTTGCAGCGGCGTATTTGGTTACGTCGTTACCATTTTTAACGTAGCCCCACTCTTCATCCCATTTGGCATAGGTTGCAAAGACACGAATTGCCGGGCGGGACCAGATGCTGTCGCCAGCCTGCCACTGTTGCGCCAGGGTGATTTTGTACTGGCTGTTGCGATCGCCAGTTTGCTGAGATTTGACGTTGTCGTAACCGACTTCCAGCAGGGTGCTCATGATCGGTGTCCATTTGTACATCGGACGAATACCGACGGTGTACCATTCGGTCCCCAGGTCGTTATCCATATCGAGGTTCTGGTACATACCGACGTACATCAGATCCCATTTGTCGCCCAGGGAGATTGCACCGTGGTCAAGTACGCGGAACAGGCTACCGTTGTTATTAATAACGTTATTGGCGTAATTCGTTTTACTACCGTCTGGGTTAGTAACGGTGAAGGAGGATGAACCGTAAGACCCTTGGTTCAGACCTTTACCCTGAGTGGTCATAGAATCTGTCGCGTACTGAACAACAAACTTGTTGTAGCCCTTCAGCATGCTCTGGGTATGTTCAGCGGTGAACATCCAACCATCTTTAGATGCGCCGTCTGCCAGGTGGTAATCATCGGTGGTATTCGCACGGCCATAGTCAACGCCCAATTCCAACATCCCATCCGGGTTAGTTGCCAACTGTGCTAAACGAACGTCAAATACGTCGTTGGCGGTGTCTTTGGTACGATCATAGATATTCTGGCTGCTGAAAGCATATGAACCACCCGCTTCCTGTGAACGGCTCGCGGCCAGAGACAGTTTACCGAAGCCCAGATCGATGTTTTCAATACCAGCACCAGGACCTGAAATATCCCAGTAGTAGAAGTCGATCATGTGAACATCATGACGCTGATAGAAGCGCTTACCTGCCCAGATAGTGGAGCCTGGCAGCCATTCAATCAGGTTTTTACCCTGCACGTTGGCTTCACGGAAGGCCGGGTCAGTCCCTTCCCAGTCATTCTGCTGTGCGACGGAATAGGCAACGTTAGTGTCGAAGTAGAAGCTCTTATCGCCCTCTTTCCACACTTCCTGACCTAATTTAATTTCCGCATAGGTTTCACATTCGTTACCAAGACGGTATTTACTTTGGGCGCCGGTTGCCTGGAAACACTGTTGTTCACCGCCGCTACCCGTCCAGCCAATACCGGAACGTGCATAGCCATGGAAATCCACAGCCATTGCCTGAACAGACATAATGCCTGCCGCCACAGCAACCGCCAGAGGGAGTTTGCGCAGAGTAATCATCGTTCTATCTCCTGAGATCATTGCTTTTCTTTAAACGCTTCACCTTGACGGTTTTGCGCTTTTTTTTAATGGGATACCTTAAACACCCGGCTCTTGATGCAACCGACGACATGCACTGCCATCCTCACGGAACAGATGGCAACGCTCTGGCGGCAGGCCGATAGCGAATGTGGCACCCTCTTCTACCAACACCACGTCGTTCTGGCGGTAAACCAGGTTTTGACGGATGGCGGGGATCTGGATATGAATTTGTGTTTCGTGACCAAGCTGCTCGACCACCTGCACTTCACCTTCGAGGGTGACATCGGCGATATCGCTGGGCAGCAGATGTTCCGGGCGGATACCTAAAGACATGTTGGCGCCAACCTGCACCGCATGGCTGTCTACCGGGAGCCATATTTGCTGGCGGTTAGGCAGTTCAACCTGCACCTGATCGATGGCCGTCCCGGTGACTTTCACCGGCAGGAAGTTCATCTTCGGCGAGCCAATAAACCCGGCAACAAAGCGGTCAGCCGGGTAGTGGTATAGCTCCAGCGGTTTACCGACCTGCGCTACGCGACCGGCATCCAGCACCACAATTTTGTCAGCCAGGGTCATCGCTTCGACCTGATCGTGGGTGACGTAAATCATCGTGCGACCAAGACGTTTATGCAGGCGGGAGATTTCAATTCGCATCTGGACGCGCAGCGCGGCGTCGAGGTTTGACAGCGGTTCGTCCAGCAGGAATACACGCGGTTCGGCGACCAGCGTACGGCCAATCGCCACACGCTGACGTTGTCCGCCGGAAAGCGCTTTTGGTTTACGCTCCAGCAGGTGTGCCAGTTGCAGAACTTCCGCAACCTGGTTCACACGTTGGTTCATCACCTCTTTTTTCGCCCCGGCCAGTTTGAGGCCGAATGACATGTTTTCCGCGACAGATAAATGGGGGTATAACGCGTAGGACTGAAAGACCATACCCACACCGCGTTCGGCGGGCGGAATGTCGTTCATCCGGGTCTCCCCGATAAACAAGTCACCACTGGTGATGGTTTCAAGCCCGGCGATCATACGCAGCAAGGTCGACTTACCGCAGCCTGACGGTCCGACAAACACCACGAATTCCCCTTCGTGAATGTCGAGATTGATATCTTTCGATACCACCACGTCACCCCAGGCTTTTGTTACATTTCGCAGCTGTACGCTCGCCATGCCCTTCTCCCTTCGTTACAACCTGTCATCGACAGCAACATTCATGATGGGCTGACTATGCGCGATCACTTGACTGCGTGAATCCTCCACCCCCCGGCTTTTTTATGGGGGAGGAGGCGGGAGGATGAGAGAGCAGCGTCTGAGACCCAGGCTACCCGCCGCAGAGGAATTTCGTGATGCAGCCTGCAAAAATCGGTGGGTTTTTATGTGCGCCAGTACGCAATACTCACATTTATGTAACACAGATCACATAAAGAGCGGGTGGGGCGTAGGGGTAAGGAGGATGGAAAGAGGTTGTCGTATAAAGAAACTAGTAACCGTTAAGCCACCTCTGCAAAATCACCAAACAGGATGGGAACTATGAAAATCAAAACTGGCGCACGCATCCTCGCATTGTCTGCATTAACGACGATGATGTTTTCCGCCTCGGCTCTCGCCAAGATTGAAGAAGGTAAGCTGGTTATCTGGATTAACGGCGACAAAGGCTATAACGGCCTCGCTGAAGTGGGCAAAAAATTCGAGAAA
Organism: Citrobacter sp. ABFQG; assembly: GCF_004322975.1. Classification (NCBI taxonomy): domain Bacteria; kingdom Pseudomonadati; phylum Pseudomonadota; class Gammaproteobacteria; order Enterobacterales; family Enterobacteriaceae; genus Citrobacter; species Citrobacter sp. ABFQG. Next base: position 1,046,854 of record NZ_CP036435.1, on the reverse strand, counting down.
GACACCGGGATCAAAGTCACTATTGAGCACCCGGACAAACTGGAAGAGAAATTCCCGCAGGTTGCCGCGACCGGCGACGGCCCGGACATCATCTTCTGGGCTCATGACCGTTTTGGCGGTTACGCTCAGTCTGGCCTGCTGGCTGAAATCACGCCTGACAAAGCGTTCCAGGACAAACTCTATCCGTTCACCTGGGATGCCGTACGCTATAACGGCAAACTGATTGCCTACCCGATCGCGGTTGAAGCGCTATCGCTGATTTACAACAAAGACCTCGTGCCAAACCCACCGAAAACCTGGGAAGAAATTCCTGCACTGGATAAAGAACTGAAGGCGAAAGGTAAATCCGCGCTGATGTTCAACCTGCAAGAGCCGTACTTCACCTGGCCGCTGATTGCCGCCGACGGCGGTTACGCATTCAAGTTTGAAAACGGCAAGTACGATGTGAAAGACGTGGGCGTGGATAACGCCGGCGCGAAAGCGGGTCTGACCTTCCTGGTTGACCTGATCAAGAACAAACACATGAACGCGGATACCGATTACTCCATCGCCGAAGCGGCCTTTAACAAGGGCGATACCGCGATGACCATCAACGGTCCGTGGGCGTGGTCCAATATCGACAAGAGCAAAATCAACTACGGCGTCACGCTGCTGCCAACCTTCAAAGGCAAAGCGTCTAAACCATTTGTTGGCGTTCTGAGCGCCGGTATCAACGCCGCCAGCCCGAACAAAGAACTGGCGAAAGAGTTCCTCGAAAACTACCTGCTGACCGATCAGGGTCTGGATGAAGTGAACAAGGACAAGCCGCTGGGCGCCGTTGCGCTGAAATCCTTCCAGGATCAGTTAGCAAAAGACCCACGCATCGCCGCCACCATGGATAACGCCCAGAAAGGCGAAATCATGCCGAACATCCCACAGATGTCCGCATTCTGGTATGCCGTTCGTACCGCAGTGATCAACGCAGCCAGCGGCCGTCAGACCGTCGATGCCGCGCTGAAAGATGCACAAGGTCGTATCACCAAGTAATGCTGTAGCACACGTGCCGGATGGCGGCATAAATGCCTTATCCGGCCTACAACACACCGTAGGCCTGATAAGCGCAGCGCCATCAGGCACGCTGACCAACAGGTTTTCATTGTTGTTGAGGATTGAACCCCATGGATGTCATTAAAAAGAAACACTGGTGGCAAAGCGACACGCTGAAATGGTCAGTGATGGGTCTGCTTGGGCTGCTGGTCGGTTACCTTGTTGTTTTGATGTACGCTCAGGGGGAGTACCTGTTTGCCATCATGACGCTGATTTTAAGCTCTGCTGGCCTGTATATTTTCGCTAACCGTAAAGCCTATGCCTGGCGCTATGTTTACCCGGGCGTTGCCGGTATGGGGCTGTTTGTCCTGTTTCCGCTGATTTGTACGATCGCCATTGCCTTTACCAACTACAGCAGTACTAACCAACTGACCTTTGAACGTGCTCAGGAAGTCCTGATGGATCGTTCGTATCAGGCTGGGAAAACCTACAACTTTGGCCTGTATCCGGCGGGTGATGAGTGGCAATTGGCTCTCACCGACGGTGAAACCGGCAAGAATTATGTTTCCGACGCCTTCAAATTTGGCGGCGAACAGAAACTGCAACTGAAAGAAACGGATGCTTTGCCAGCGGGCGAGCGTGGGACGCTGCGCATCATCACGCAGAATCGCCAGGCGCTGAACCAACTGACCGCCATCCTGCCGGATGAAAGCAAAGTGATTATGAGCTCGTTGCGCCAGTTCTCCGGCACGCAGCCACTTTATACGCTTGCTGATGACGGTACGCTCACCAACAACCAGAGCGGCGTAAAATACCGCGCCAATAACGATATTGGTTATTATCAGGCGATTAACGCTGACGGTAGCTGGGGTAGCGAAAAACTCAGTCCAGGCTATACCGTTGCCATCGGCTGGGATAACTTCACTCGCGTGTTTACCGACGAAGGCATCCAGAAACCGTTCTTCGCCATCTTTGTCTGGACGGTGGTCTTCTCCGTTCTGACGGTGATCCTCACCGTTGCTGTGGGGATGGTGCTGGCCTGTCTCGTACAGTGGGAATCTCTCAAAGGCAAAGCGATTTACCGTGTCCTGTTGATTCTTCCGTATGCCGTACCGTCGTTTATCTCGATTCTGATTTTCAAGGGCTTATTCAACCAGAGCTTTGGTGAAATCAACATGATGCTGAGCGCACTGTTTGGTATCAAACCGGCCTGGTTCAGCGACCCAACCACCGCGCGTTCGATGATTATTATCGTCAACACCTGGCTCGGTTATCCATACATGATGATCCTGTGCATGGGTCTGCTGAAAGCGATTCCTGACGATCTGTATGAAGCCTCGGCGATGGATGGCGCAGGTCCGTTCCAGAACTTCTTTAAGATAACGCTACCGCTGCTGATTAAGCCGTTGACACCGCTGATGATCGCCAGCTTCGCCTTTAACTTTAACAACTTCGTGCTGATTCAGCTGTTGACCAACGGTGGCCCGGACCGACTCGGCACCACCACGCCAGCCGGTTATACCGACCTGCTCGTGAGCTACACCTACCGTATCGCCTTTGAAGGCGGCGGTGGTCAGGACTTCGGTCTGGCGGCGGCGATTGCCACGCTGATCTTCCTGCTGGTGGGTGCGCTGGCGATTGTGAACCTGAAAGCCACACGTATGAAGTTTGATTAAGGGAGACAACGAACATGGCTATGGTACAACCCAAATCTCAGAAACTGCGTCTCTTAACAACGCACCTGCTGCTGCTGATTTTCATCGCGGCGATCATGTTCCCGTTGCTGATGGTTATCGCTATCTCGCTGCGCGAAGGTAACTTTGCCACCGGCAGTTTGATCCCGGAAAACATCTCCTGGGAACACTGGAAACTGGCACTGGGCTTTAGCGTTGAACACGCGGATGGCCGCGTGACGCCACCGCCATTCCCGGTATTGTTATGGCTGTGGAACTCGGTGAAAGTGGCCAGCATTACCGCGATCGGTATCGTGACGCTTTCCACCACCTGTGCTTACGCCTTTGCGCGTATGCGTTTCCCGGGCAAAGCAACCCTGCTGAAAGGGATGCTGATTTTCCAGATGTTCCCGGCGGTGCTGTCTCTGGTCGCGTTGTATGCTTTGTTTGACCGCCTGGGCCAGTACATCCCGTTTATCGGCTTGAACACGCACGGCGGCGTGATCTTCGCCTATCTTGGCGGTATTGCGCTGCATGTATGGACGATTAAGGGTTATTTCGAAACCATCGACGGTTCGCTGGAAGAAGCGGCCGCGCTGGATGGCGCAACGCCTTGGCAGGCATTCCGCCTGGTGCTGCTACCACTTTCCGTTCCGATTCTGGCGGTCGTGTTTATTCTGTCTTTCATTGCCGCTATTACCGAAGTACCGGTCGCGTCACTGCTGCTGCGTGATGTGAACAGCTATACCCTCGCGGTAGGTATGCAGCAGTACCTCAATCCACAGAACTATTTGTGGGGCGACTTTGCCGCCGCAGCTGTACTTTCAGCCATTCCGATCACGCTGGTGTTCCTGCTGGCACAACGCTGGCTGGTCAACGGCCTGACGGCGGGTGGTGTGAAAGGTTAAGTTTTACCGAAGTAACAGCCCGGCGACGGGCAATGCCACTGCAACCCTCAACTTATGTTATCCCAACCTGTGACTGTTATTCGGCGCTCTACGGAGCGCCCTTTTTTTATGTAAATTACAGGCGGTTAAGCGATGTAAAACGTTTACACTCGCCGGATTATTTTTATTGACAGATAGTTAACATCTTTGTGATAAGCATCACATATGCAAATTTTCATAATGACGAAAACAAAATACAGAATAACACTTCCACCCTCGAAATATTACATTACTCTAAAGATGAAATCGGGCGAGTAACAAATATGAAAGTTTATAATTTTGATAAAGTTATTTCACGCGACGGAACCTATAGCGCTAAATATAATAACAAGGGGCGTGAAATCATCCCTCTATCTGTAGCTGATATGGATATCCCGGTAGCTGATTTTATGGTTTCTGAATTATCAGTCGCAAATCAGAAAGGTATCTACGGTTATACATTATTAAGTGATGACTGGCAGCAAGTGACAGCACAGTGGTATCAACGCCATTACTCGTGGAAGGTCAACCCTGAACACATTGTTTTTTGCCCACGAGTGGTACAAGCCGTTTCATTATATATCCAGAATTTTACCCAACCGGGAGATGCTATTGTCAGCCTGGCACCAGCCTATCATCCTATTAGCCATGCAGTTGAAGTCAACCATAGAGTATTGCTGGAAAGTGCGTTGCTTTATCGTGACCGCTCCTATGAAATAGACTTTGCGGATCTCGAAGATAAGTTTAAAACGGCTTGTTGTTTCATTCTAATATCGCCGCATAATCCAACAGGAACAATCTGGTCAGAAGATAATCTAAGAAAAATAGCTTCATTAGCAGAGAAATACAACGTTTTTATTATTTCTGATGATGTTCATGCAGACTTCAATTTCATCAAAAAACATCATCAAACAATTTCTTCGATAAGTTCATACGTTGCACAAAACTCGTTTATTTGTACATCTCCGGCAAAAACATTCAATATGGCCGGACTTGAAATCGCTAATATTGTTATTGCTAATGATAAGTATCGAGAAAAGTTTAAATCAGCTCTTATTGCAGCAGGTATCCATAATCCTGGTTATTTCTCTGTTCCTGCATTTCTCTGTGCTTACCGCCATGGTGATTCTTGGTTAGCAGCATTAAAAGATTATTTAGCCGAAAACAGGAGTTGGGTTCAATCCTTTTGCCAGACTCATTTTCCAGACTGGGTTTTAGCCTCTGGTGGCGGAACTTACATGTTGTGGATTGACTACCGAGCGATGAACATCAGCGAAGAGCAGCTACGCCATTGGTTTGTTTCGCTCGCAGGTGTTGAGATGAGTTGGGGATCAGATTTTGGCGATGAAGGACTTGGTTTTTTCCGTGTGAACATTGCCACGCCGAGAACCATTCTTAAAGAAGCATTTGAACGGATTTATCAGAGCATACCCTACACTAAAGGAGTTTCCCTCCATGAATAATAACAATACTCCAAGAACACCAACTCTGGTGGAATCAATGTTACCGATACTGGCGATGGTCTTATTGCTGGGGGTTGGTTATGCGGCTTTCGATCTACCACCTGAGCCATTAATGGTCCTTTCGACCGTCATTGCGGCACTATTGGTTAAGCGTTTGGGGTACGGCTACAACGCAATCCTTGAATCAATTTCGCAGAAAATCGCCAAAACGATGCCCGCTCTCTTAATTTTGATCAGCGTGGGCCTACTGATTGGGACATGGATGATAGGCGGTACTATTCCGCTGATGATTTATTACGGCCTTAATCTGATAAACCCTTCAATGATCTATGTGACAGCCCTGCTTGTCACTGCAGTCGTCTCTGTGTGCACAGGAACATCCTGGGGCTCAGCGGGCACAGTCGGTGTAGCGTTTATGGGCGTGGCCATCGGAATGGAGGCTAATCTGGCAGCAACTGCTGGGGCTATTGTGGCGGGAGCTTACTTCGGGGACAAACTGTCTCCCCTTTCTGGTGACACTAACCTGGCAGCGATGGCCGCCCAGATAGATCTCTATGAACATATCGCTCATTTACTTTACACAACCCTTCCTTCCTTGATCCTTTCTGCTGTTGTCATGACTCTCTATGGTATGAATGGCGATCTCGGCGGCTCAACCGTTCCCGATAAAGTTCAGTTAATTACAGAGGGATTAAAGGGTATTTACCATTTTAATTTGTTGTTACTGTTACCCATTGCTATTGTCCTGTACGGCTCGATTACCAAGAAACCAACCATTCCAATTATGTTAGTTTCGGCACTGGTTGCCATGATCAACGCCAGCGTCATTCAGGGTTTCACTCTGCACGATATTGTAAAAAGCGCCGTAGACGGATTTAACGTTTCAATGCTTGCCGATAAAGATGTTAATCCCCTACTGGGTAATTTGCTTAACCGTGGTGGCATGAACTCGATGATGAGTACGCTGCTGATTTGTTTCTGCGCCCTTTCATTTGCGGGAACATTGGCTCTGAGCGGTGCTTTAGAAGTCATTGTCCACAACCTACTTAAACTAGTTCATTCCACAGGAACCATGATTCTTGCGACTATTGCCTGTGGTTTAACAATGATTAGCGTGACCTGTAATGGTCAGATCTCAATCCTGATTCCGATTGAAATGCTACGAAGCGCTTATATTGAGCGTGGGCTACACCCAAAAAATCTGGCAAGGACAGTAGAAGACTCTGCCACCATATTCGAGCCGATTCTGCCCTGGACTGCGGCGGGAGCCTACATGGCAGGTACGCTTGGTGTTGCAACATTAAGCTATCTTCCGTGGGCGATTCTCTGCTGGAGTGGCATTTTCTTTGCGACGTTATGGGGTTTCACTGGTTTTGGCATTGCTCGCTTATCCAAAGAAAAGCAGCAACAGCTCATGATGGAAGCAGCAAATGAAAGCAAGTAGTACCAGCCTGATTAAGATATTTGCCAATAATTAACTACGTCTACACGCCGCAGCCCGATTGCGGCGTGTTGTCTTTTACTCTCGCTTCAGCCGTTTGGAATTACACAGCCACAGGGTGATCACCAGCAGCAGGATCGCTGCAGAATAGATCAGCACATCCATCGGCGCTTTATGATCGACAATGATCAACCGCACAATCGCAGTGATCCCGATATAGACAAAGTAGCGCAACGGAAAGTGAAACCCTGACTGAAAGTACTTCACAATCAACGCGATAAATTCAAAGTAGAGGAAGTAAACCACCAGCCCTTCCACCAGCTCATACTTGCTGGTTTGTTCCGGCGCGAACAGCACGTCCGCCAGATGCAGCGTTTCTTTCCCGAGGAATACAACCAGGATCAGGCCCAGACTCAGCAGTCCCAGATTCAACACGGTCTGTAAAATAGTGGAGATAAACTCCACGCGCGGACGAGATAGCGACGTCATAGCAGCACCTCTTACTCAGTGGCGAGGTTCCTGTATAACGCAAAAATGTGACAGAGATCTACATTTTTTGTTTATATTTTGTGCAAGAAAGGTCAACGGAGAATGATGAATGCCACGATACATTTCACAGGATGAATTATGCAGCTAAGACAATCCGCTGTCCGCAACGTTACCTGCGGTGAGAACGTGGTGATTTATGAACCTGCCAATCTCTACGATTGCACATTGGGAGACAACGTTTTTGTCGGACCATTTGTTGAAATCCAGGGCAACACACAGATTGGCGCAGACAGCAAAATTCAGTCGCACACCTTCATCTGCGAATATGTCACCCTCGGCGCCCGCTGTTTTATCGGTCATGGCGTGATGTTCGCCAACGATATGTTCCGCGAAGGAAAACCCAACGCCGACCGCAACAGTTGGGGAAGAATTACGATTGGCGACGATGTTTCGATCGGCAGCGGGGCGACCATTCTGGCGGTCACTGTCTGCGATGGCGCGGTCATCGGCGCAGGAAGCGTAGTGACCAAATCAATCACCGAGAAAGGCGTGTACGCGGGAAACCCGGCAAAATTATTGCGTCGCCTGTAACTTCCCTGATGACGGCGTAAATACCTTATCCGGCCTGCAATACAGGCTCTTTGTAGGCCGGATAAGCGTAGCGCCATCCGGCTGGCAAACGGCTCGATTACCGAAAATTCACGCTGCGATCGCTGGTCATATCGTACAGACCAAACTTACGCCCAAGCTGCTGACCGCCATCACGTGTTAACGGCGTCCAGCCAATCGCCGCACGGCTGCGGGTCGGACCAGACGAGAACAGATCCAGCGGCACGGAAACGTACACCCCTTTAGTAAAATCACCCTCGCCATACTCATCCGGCGAGGCGTTAGTGATAGTCGCATAACCACCCACCACGACACCGCTGTCGAAGCGTTTGGCGATCTCCAACGTTCCGCCCTTATCCCCGGCCAGATACTGACCCACGCTGGCTTTCACCAGCACATCCTGGGCGAAAGAAGGATTCCAGTACGCGGTCAAATGCCCGGTCTTCACGCTGTAGTCGGTGAATTTCATCATGTCCTGCGCGCTACGCCAGTCACGCTGTTTCACGTAGTTGGCATCAACACCAAACGCCCAGTTGCTGTCCAGCGGGCGATACAGCACTTCTGCCCCCGCCCCGCCGTACATGGTCTCCAGATAGCCGCCGTAAACCTGTCCGTAAAAGCCGTTGCCGAGTGACTGGAAGTAGTTGGCCTGCAGGTTATTCACGTAAACATCGTTTTGCACGTAGTCACGTACATGGGTACGCACACGCGGCAAATGCGAATCCTGCGGCGGGTTGGTGTAGTTAAACTTGTCATAGTTATTGGCGAGGTTGGCGAACAAACTCCCGGTGGTCAGCAGATGATCGGTCACCCACCAATCCGCCGTACCCATCACGCCCAACTGATACATATAGAAATTTTCCGGGCCACCCACCGACTGGTTTAGCACCGGATCGATATGGAAATCGAAGCGCGACTTATCAATATACCAGCCCTGCTCGGTCGTTTTCGGCACCATGGGCTCCACGCGTTTTTGCGCCAGTTGAGTCTCATGGCCCAAGGGCTCGCCTTCCAGATGGCGCTTGAGGCTGGAAACCTCTGTTTCGGTCGTCACCTGCGGCAAGTTAAGGCGATTTTCCGTAATACGGATCGTGCGGATCCCGTCAGGAAGATCGTTCATCACGATCCGGTTGGCACGCTCGATCCCCTCGCGTGAATCACGGTATTTCACCTGTTCGCCTGTTACATACAGCGTATCGCCCTGCACCTGGATTTTAGGATCCGCCAGCCCGGCATTGTATTTCAGCAGCGTTAGCTGATTCGCCACCACCGAATGTTGCAGGATGGCATCCTGCGGCTGCGGCTGATACTTCGGACGGGCGTTATCGTTATAGTTTGGTCGCAAATCGTTGAAGTTAGTCCGCAGCGTGAACCCAAACATAAAGGTGTTCCCGCGCTCATAGCTGAGGTTAACGTCGGCCCAATCGGTGACGCGATAAATAGCGCCGACGTTAAACTTGCTCTTCTGATCCAGCTTGCCCGCGAAATCCTGCTGGTAATTATTACCCTCATACTCCAGTTTCAGACGCAGCGGCTGCCAGGGTGTCTGATATTCCACGCCGCCAAACAGCGATGCCGGGCCGTGGAACATCTGGCTGCCGTCAATGGAACCCGCCTGCTTGTAACTGTTATCGCGATGACAGAATTTATCGCTGTATGAGCAAAACGGATTGCTGACGTTGCCGCTGGTCCCGAGGTATCCCCAGCCAAGACCGAGTGAGAAATCAAACGGTCCCCAGGCTTTGTTTGCCACAATATACTCCGCATCGAACAGGCCCGTTCCGCCAATATCGCGCGCACCTACCGCCACCTGCGGCATCCAGTAGCTCTCTTCCCACAGACGTAGTTTGAGATCAAAAGCTTTATCCTTGTATGTCTGATCGCCAGAAAACGACTCCACGCTACTGTATTGTTTGGTACGCACATCGGTATAGCGCAGCGTGGTTTCCAGCCACGGGAAGAGCTGCACCGACGCAGAGTAATAGCGGTACTGATCGTTATCGCGGTAGTTAAGGCTCATTTCGCCCTCACGCGCCATGCGTGCGGTTGGGGTTTGCAGCAGCCCCACGCCGCCAAAATCGGACTGGGAAGGACCAATCGGCGCAGGATACGTTTCACCGTGACAGGCCGCACTGATACCCAGCGCCAACAGGCTGAGCAGATAAGTTTTTCTCATTATTCGGGTATCCGCTGGGTCAGGGTGCGAAGAATGTCGGCATTGATTTCATCCGGGGTGCTGCTCCAGACAGAGTCCGACAACCCGACAAAAATGATGCTGCCGGGCATCGGCTCAATGTGACGTTTGTTCCAGTAGGCGACCGGTACTTTTTGTGTGCGTCCGTTGGGATAGACAACCCAGGCGTAGCTACGATCCGCGCCGCTGAGCCGATGTTGCCCATCGAGATAGCTGGCAACATCACGTCCGGGTATAAAAGGCTGTTTACCCGGGTGGCTTAGCAGGCCAAACAGCGTGATATCCGTGGGCTGCGGTCCGACCCACAGTGTGTAATTGCCCTGCAACGGCGGGTTGCCTGGCTCACTGGTACGCACTACATCTGGGTCGAGATTAATCGTCTGTCTACCGGTCACCTTCAGCGCCTGAATTTGCTGGCGTAATGCGTTGATAGCGCCAGCATCATCACCGCTTGCTTCAGCACTCAACGCCGCCAGACGAGCCAGTAATGCCTGCTGCTGACGTTGTGCCTCAGTTGTTGCCCGCTCTTCGCTGATAACCGCACCTAGCCACCAGCTATTGCTCAACCGCGGCTGTCCAACCAGGTCGAGCAGATGTTCAGCCCCGGTCAGAGTTTTTGCTTCTGTGCTACCTGTCGTAATCACTTTTACGCTGCCCGCAGCAAAAACAGATGCCGCGCACAGGCTGAATGTCAGCGCAGTAATCATTTGTTTCATCATGGTTTTGCCGCCTTAATCAGCGTGGTTTTCACCGGGAAGAAACCTGCGCCAAGATACTGTTCCGACTGGCGAATCTGCCCTTCACTGTCGATCCAGTAGCGGTTATGCCAGCGCGTTTGATCGGTGGTGACCTCTTCATCAAGGATCCGTACCGGCGTGTTATAGCTGCCGACTTTGATGGTGTCTGCGCTATCCCATGTGAAAACCGAGCGCGCGGTGGCATAGCGTACCTGCTGATGTTCAGTCCAGCCCATCGTGCGGATCCACGTTGCGCCGTCGACTATCTGATTTGGCTTGATGAGCGGGTCTGTCGCCAGATTATTCACCTCGATTAGGTTGTCCCCGCCAAGGTGCGTTTTCACAATGCGCCCATGCTGCGTGACGAGAATAGCCCGATCCTGAGTCACCCATTTCTGCTGTCCGTTTTCTGCAAACGCGAGTACCACAAACAGTTGGGGACCGCCGTTGAGCTGCATGTACTGGCTGGCGTAAGGCATGTTTTGAATTTCATCGTCCGTCATCTGTACGCCGGAAGTACCAAACACGCTATCCCACAGCGAATGACCCAGCCCTTCGGTAGTGGCTGAGCACGCCTGCAGTAGCAGGCAAACCATTATGATCGCTGGTCGCTTCACGACGTTTCTCCGCTTTATTGCCGGGTGGCGCAACGCTTACCCGGCCTACAAATCCCACAGACTTTTGGCAATTCCAAAATAACCACACCGAAGTGTGGTTAGAATTAAACGTACCTTTATTACTGGGTACTGGTGGTTGTGGTGGTTGTGGTTCCGGTATTAGAACCATCGCCGCCGCCGGTCGCCGCCAGGGCAACCCCCACCGCAGAACTTACGGTGCTCACGCTGGTTGCGGAGGAACTTCCTGCCGAAACCGACGCAGCAGCCGACCCTGCAGCCTCACCCACCTGAACGGGGGCGGCATAGACAGAGGTCGCCGCAAGCGCAGATATAGCCCAAAGGCCATACAGAACTTTTTTCATCACAAATTCCCTTCATTGTATGAATGGAGATTTACCCAAAAGAATTTCGGGCGAGATCGAGTATACACAAGCGAAGTATGCAAATTAGATCGAGAGGGAATTTAGGACAATTAGATAACGAGAGAAAATATGATTAACAACAAATAATAAAAACAACTTAATTCAAAGAGTTAAAATATAATAATAAAAACACAATACCCGGTAAATCTGAAAATATCAGAAACAGGATAACGTTGAATAAATTATTTTAGGATTAAGCTCAATTAAAGGGTGAAGTAAAAACATAAATATCCTGGAGTAATCTTATAAAAAAGCCGATATTAATATCGGCTTTTTTATTTCATTAATGCCGGATGGCGGCGAAACGCCTTATCCGGCCTACAGGATATGTGTCTGTAGGCCGGATAAGCGCAGCGCCATCAGGCGCGCCAGGCTTTGTAACGGTTAATCAACCCATTAGTAGAAACATCATGGGAAGAAACAGTTTTATCATCGTTCAGCTCTGGCAGAATGCGGTTCGCCAGCTGTTTGCCCAGCTCAACGCCCCACTGGTCAAAGGTGAAGATGTTCAGGATCGCGCCCTGAGTGAAGATTTTGTGTTCGTACAGCGCAATCAGCGCACCCAGGCTGAACGGCGTGATTTCGCGCAGCAGAATGGAGTTCGTTGGACGGTTACCTTCGAACACTTTGAACGGCACAACGTGCTCAAGCGTAGCCGGATCTTTACCCTGGTCGCGATATTCCTGCTCAACCACTTCACGAGATTTACCAAAAGCCAGCGCTTCGGTTTGCGCGAAGAAGTTAGACAGCAGTTTCGGATGGTGATCCGACAGCGGATTGTGGGTGATTGCCGGCGCGATGAAATCGCACGGCACCATTTTGGTACCCTGGTGGATCAGCTGGTAGAACGCATGCTGGCCGTTAGTACCCGGCTCACCCCAGATGATTGGGCCAGTCTGGTAATCCACCGCATTGCCGTTACGGTCAACGTATTTACCGTTGGATTCCATGTTGCCCTGCTGGAAGTAGGCCGCGAAACGGTGCATATACTGGTCATACGGCAGAATCGCTTCGGTTTCGGCACCGAAGAAGTTGTTGTACCAGATACCGATCAGCGCCAGCAGCACCGGCAGGTTTTTCTCAGCCGGGGTGGTGGAGAAGTGTTTGTCCATCGCATGCGCGCCGGAGAGCAGCTCAACAAAGTTGTCGAAGCCTACGGACAGGATGATGGACAGACCGATTGCAGACCACAGGGAGTAACGACCGCCAACCCAGTCCCAGAACTCGAACATATTGGCAGTATCAATACCAAACTCGCCAACCGCTTTACCGTTAGTGGAAAGCGCTGCGAAGTGTTTGGCTACGTGCTTGTTGTCGCCAGCGGTCGCCAGGAACCAGTCGCGCGCGCTGTGGGCGTTGGTCATGGTTTCCTGGGTGGTGAAGGTTTTGGAAGCGACCAGGAACAGCGTGGTTTCCGGGTTCACTTTTTTCAGCACTTCGGCGATGTGCGTACCATCGACGTTCGACACAAAGTGCATGTTCAGGTGATTTTTATACGGACGCAGCGCTTCGGTCACCATGAACGGGCCAAGGTCAGAACCGCCGATACCGATGTTTACTACATCAGTGATGGCTTTGCCGGTATAGCCTTTCCAGCTTCCGGAGATGATCGCTTCAGAGAAAGATTTCATCTTCTCCAGTACCGCATTCACTTCCGGCATCACATCTTTGCCGTCAACGATGATCGGCGTATTGCTACGGTTACGCAGCGCCACGTGCAGCACGGCACGGTCTTCAGTACGGTTGATTTTCTCACCGGAGAACATGGACTTGATGGCACCCGCCAAATCGGTTTCTTTCGCCAGATCCTGCAGTTTAGCCAGCGTCTCTTCAGTGATGCGGTTTTTGGAGAAATCCACCAGCATCAGATCGTCAAACGTCGCGGAAAACTTAGTGAAACGATCGCTATCTTTCGCGAAAAGATCCGCGATAGTAACGTCTTTCATTTCTTCAAAGTGTTTTTGTAGTGCCTGCCAGGCTGAGGTCTGCGTTGGATTGATGTTTTTCATTAGCAATACTCTTCTGATTTTGAGAATTGTGACTGAGATCGATTGTAACGCCAGTCACAGAAAAGTGTGATTGTTTTAATGCCATTGCCAGGGCATCCGCCAAACGTGGCTAAAAAGTATAGCGGTTATCAGCGTTGTTATTAGTACCGTTACTCAACGCAGTTGCAGCATGAAAAATCCGCATAATCCCAGCGTTGACAGTGCAAGCTACACATTTTATTTATAAATACGGTATTTGCATTTGCGCCTGCACCGGTTTTCGTTCTGCCTTATGTGCCATGGTCGCTCTATTCATTCCCTGACACGAGGTAGTTATGACTGATGTAGTTGTCTCCAAGTTTGGTGGTACCAGCGTGGCGGATTTTGATGCCATGAATCGCAGCGCTGATGTCGTGCTTTCTGATGCTAACGTCCGTGTGGTGGTACTTTCCGCTTCTGCGGGAATCACCAACCTGCTGGTCGCACTGGCTGAAGGGCTGGAGCCAACCGCGCGCTTCGAAAAACTCGATGCCATTCGTCAAATTCAGTTCAACATTCTGGAACGCCTGCGTTATCCAAACGTGATCCGTGAAGAGATCGAACGTCTGCTGGAAAACATCACCACACTGGCAGAAGCGGCGTCACTGGCGACCTCAACCGCGCTGACCGACGAACTGGTCAGCCACGGTGAACTGATGTCTACCCTGCTGTTCGTCGAGATCCTGCGTGAACGCAACGTGCAAGCGCAGTGGTTTGACGTGCGTAAAGTGATGCGCACTAACGATCGTTTTGGTCGTGCAGAACCCGACGTCACGGCGCTGGCTGAACTGGCAACGCTCCAGTTGGCCCCGCGTCTGAGCGAAGGTCTGGTGATTACTCAGGGCTTTATCGGCAGTGAAGGCAAGGGCCGCACCACCACGCTGGGACGCGGCGGCAGCGATTATACCGCCGCCTTACTGGCAGAAGCCCTACACGCAACGCGCGTTGATATCTGGACCGACGTTCCCGGCATTTACACGACCGATCCGCGCGTGGTTCCGGCTGCGCAGCGTATTGATGAAATTGCCTTTGAAGAGGCCGCGGAAATGGCGACCTTTGGCGCGAAAGTTCTGCACCCGGCAACCCTGTTGCCAGCCGTACGTAGCGATATTCCGGTATTTGTGGGCTCCAGTAAGGATCCAAAAGCAGGCGGTACGCTGGTATGTAATAAAACCGCGAATCCACCGCTGTTCCGGGCGCTGGCATTACGCCGTAAGCAGACGCTGCTGACACTGCATAGCCTGAATATGCTGCACTCTCGCGGCTTTTTGGCGGAAGTGTTCGGCATCCTGGCACGCCACAATATCTCGGTCGATTTAATTACCACATCCGAAGTCAGCGTGGCGCTGACGCTGGATACCACTGGTTCAACGTCCACCGGCGATACACTGTTAACACAGTCTCTGCTGATGGAACTGTCTGCCCTGTGTCGGGTTGAAGTGGAAGAAGGCCTGGCGCTGGTGGCGTTGATTGGCAATGACCTGTCCAAAGCCTGTGGCGTGGGTAAAGAGGTGTTCGGCGTACTGGAGCCATTCAACATTCGAATGATTTGCTACGGCGCGTCCAGCCATAACCTGTGCTTCCTGGTACCCGGTACTGAAGCCGAGCAGGTTGTACAGAAGCTACACCATAACTTGTTTGAATAAGTAGACGTCAACGCCCGATGGTTCTTAGGCCATCGGGCATTTTCACCGCATCACCGTTTCATATAACAATCTGTCCAGCTCCCTGACATCGCCTTCCCGGCAATCCGGTAACGCCGGTGGAATCTCTCCTCTTTCCAGCTCGGCGCGGATAAACGCATGCAACAGTGGACGACGCGGGCCGTACTCCGCTTCACCCGCACACTGCTTGCGCTCCAACAGCTCATCAATTTCATGACGCAATGGCGCATCCAGTTCACTTCCCGCCAGCAGGTCGGCAAAACGCATCGGCGGTACGCCCTTGCCCGCTTCCACCCAACGCACCGCCAACAGGGGTCGCAGAACGTAGAAGTACTTCTTCAATCGCACGTCGTCACCCTGCAAATAACCACGGAAGTTTTTCCGCGCCATAGAGTAGTAGTGCCAGCGGGCACGTAGCGGAGAAAACCATTTGAGCACCAGCGCTTTCAGCGCCGAAACGGTCACGTCATCCTGCTGATAGACCACCGGCGAATCCAGCCACTCGATAAGCGTCGGGTTTGCGCCTTTGAGTAACCCCAGCGCCTTGCGCCATTCCCAGCCGCACACGTCCAGCTCATTATCTATCGGCAGCTCGATAACATCGCGAGGCGCTTCGACCCGCAGATACCATTCAGGGGGATGAACATAGAGAAATCGCACGTCGTAATCGCTGTCCGGCGAGGCAAATCCCCAGCCACGGCTGCCGGATTCACAGGCATACAGCACCCTGACGCCATAGCGCTGCTCAACCTCTTTTAGCTGGCGCAATACCCGTTCGCGCATTGCGCCGTCCACTGTGTTATAACTCATTATTCTTATCCTTTTATGTTCACAAGGCCGTGCAGCACCTGATCCAGGCCCCCGAACACCGAGATTTTATCGATACGCTCAGCAACTCTTTCGAGGGTTTCCAGTTCTTTTAAGCGCAGCGCTACCGGGTTGTTTTCCATCACTTTTGCCGTATTTAACAGCGATCGCGTGGCGGCAGTCTCTTCACGACGTCGGATCACGTTGGCCTGGGCGGATTTTTCCGCTTCAACCAGTTGCGACAAAATAGCCTTCATATCACCGGGCAGGACAATATCCTTCACCCCCAGTGAAGCCACTTCGATACCAAACGGCGTCATGCGGGCTTTCACCTGCGCGCTCACCACTTCATCGATCACCTGCTTATCTTCCAGTAATTCGTCCAGTGTGCGCGTTCCCACCGCTTCACGCAGCGCAAACTGCAACTCACGGTAAAGGTGATCCAGCGGTTTAGTCAGTTGACCAAATGCCAGCAGCACATCGCTATAACGCCAGTTCGCCGCCAGGTTTAAACGCAGGTTGACCTTATCTTTGGTCAGGATCTCCTGACCGCCAACCTCCAGCACCTGCAAACGGGTATCCACCACTTCCGCTTCAATCAGATGGTTTACCTTCCAGTATGCTGTTACCCCCGGCAGCAACAGCGCCTGAGTTTCACCATCAATTTTCAGTACACCGACGTGCCACGCCGGGACCTGCACCGTTAAGATAGCTTCGCGACCTTTCACCGCACCGCTGCGACGTGGCTGTAACACCGCGTTCATCACGTCAACAGGAACCAAAACCTGACGTGTATCCATCCGTACCAGCTTCAGCGCTTCATCGGCCTGCCAGTACAGACGGCGCGATGCCGGTGGCAGGATCTCCTGCAAAACGCCGTTGATATACAGCGCCGCGGCTTCGGTATCCGTTGTATCCGCGACCAGGCAGAAACGCGCCACCCACTCGGGCTGAAAGCGGCGTAAATACTCCGCTAATGCCTGCGGTACTTCGCCGCCATCCCTGTTGACGATCAGCACTTCCGGGGTGTTAAACCACGGTAAACGATGCTGACCCGCTTCCAACACCTGATAGTAATCACCCTCGCGGGATAAAAGACCTAACTGCGCTTTTTGGATAGTGATTTTCTTAGCCATTTTATATTCCTTAATATCGTTCAGGCGCGGGTGCAGGGGCGAAGCGGCAGGGGAATTCCCTTTTGCCTGCCGCACGGCATCTTTACCGGCAGCCTGTTCTGGAGCGTGCTAACTGCGCATCACTCCGCTTTATTTCTATGATTAACAACCAGTTTTCATTCGGGGATGAAATTGGGAATCGAACCCACTGTGTGTCATCGGCTGACGGAACACTCCCGGAAAACAGCCTGTGCCGTTCCTGACGTGCCGGCGGGGTTTAACCCCCTGCGCTTTCAGCGTGATTGACGCAAGTGTTATTGCCAGAAGCGTGCCAGGAATTAAAAAAGGCATATTTAATTGTTAATTAATTGATTTTTATAATTTTAATTATTGATGCCAATAATGGCGGTTGTCTTGACGGGTTAATTTTTTTATCTTTTATTCTCTTATTTATCTTTTTGGATAAACCATGAAAAAACGGCGGGTAGTGATTGGCGTACTGGGAACGGTGCTCGATAAGCGCGGCAAGCGGGCCAATCGGTTTAAGAAGTGGCGACCCACGGTTGGGCTATGCCAACAACCCGATTTCCCTGTCGACAGGCTGGAACTCCTCCACCAGCCACGCGATGAGAGCATGGCGCAACGGTTGATTGAAGACGTCGCGCTGCTTTCGCCGCACACCCAGGTTCGCCCGCATGCCGTCACCATTAACGATCCGTGGGACTTTGAAGAGGTCTACGCCGCGTTTCTCGACTTTGCCACGCATTATGAATTTGATACGGAAAACGAAGAGTATCTGGTGCACATCACCACCGGCACTCACGTGGCACAAATCTGCTGGTTTTTGCTGACGGAAGCCCGCTACCTGCCCGCCAGCCTGCTGCAAACCAGCCCGGCGCCACGCGGTTCATCCGATGAGGCCATCGCCGCTGGCGTCTGCTCGGTTATCGATCTCGATTTAAGCCGCTACGCCACGCTCACCAGTCGTTTTCAGCGCGAACAGCAGCAGTCGGTCTCTTTTCTGAAAGCCGGGATTGATACGCACAACGCCACCTTCAATAAACTGATCGATCGCATTGAGCGAGTCGCTCTGCGTTCGACCGACCCGATCCTGCTCACCGGCCCTACCGGCGCGGGCAAATCCTTCCTCGCGAAACGCATTTTCCAGCTACGCCAGTCGCGGCATCTGGTAGCGGGAAAACTGGTGGCGGTTAACTGCGCGACCCTGCGCGGCGACAATGCGATGTCCACGCTGTTCGGTCACGTGAAGGGGGCGTTTACCGGTGCGCTCACGGCGCGTAGCGGATTACTGCGAGAGGCCGATGGCGGCGTGCTGTTTCTCGATGAGATCGCCGAATTAGGGTTGGACGAGCAGGCCATGCTACTCAAAGCAATTGAAGAAAAAACCTTTTTCCCGTTTGGGTCAGACAAAGAAGTACGCAGCGATTTTCAGCTGATTGCCGGCACCCATCGCGACATGCGGCAATGGGTCGCTGAAGGCCGTTTTCGCGAGGATCTCTACGCGCGTATCAACATGTGGTGCTTCGCCCTGCCCGGTCTGGCGCAGCGGCGGGAAGATATCGCGCCGAACGTCGAGTATGAGCTGCAACGTTTCTCCAACAGCAAACAGACGCAAATCCGTTTCGATAAAGAAGCCCGCGCTTCCTATCTGGCATTTGCCTGCTCCCCACAGGCGCAATGGCGCGGCAACTTTCGCGAACTCAGTTCATCCATCGCGCGCATGGCGACGCTTGCCGAACAAGGTCGCATCACCTTATCCCTTGTCGAAGAAGAGATTGCGCTGCTAAAGGAGAGTTGGCAGATAGCAACTCCGCAGCCTGAAGTGAATATGGACATTGACCTGTTCGATCGCCGCCAGTTAGAAACGGTACTGGAAGTGTGCCGCCGCTGCGCGTCGCTGTCGGAAGCCGGACGCGAACTGTTTGCCGTCTCACGGCAGAAAAAAGCCAATCCTAACGATGCAGACCGCCTGCGCAAATATCTCGCTCGTTTCGGGCTGAGCTGGGAAAACATTCACTGCGGAACATAAACATAATTTGTTTGAATAATATTCCATCACGCGATAAACCATAACTATGGTCGGGCTCGATCCCGGCTTTTTTATAACAACACAACACATTTCAATCGCAAGGAATACAACATGCTCGCTACTCTCACGCGGCTGTTCCCGTTATGGGCGCTGCTGCTCTCTGTTATTGCGTATTACACACCCTCCACCTTTACGCCTGTCGGGCCATTCGTGCCGTCGTTACTGATGCTGATTATGTTCGGTATGGGCGTGCACCTGAAGGTGGATGACTTTAAACGCGTACTCTCACGCCCGGCCCCGGTCGCGGCGGGTATTTTCCTGCACTATCTGGTGATGCCGCTCGCCGCATGGATTTTGGCGCTGGCTTTTAATATGCCGCCGGAATTGTCCGCAGGTATGGTGCTGGTCGGTAGCGTGGCCAGCGGAACGGCATCTAACGTAATGATCTACCTGGCGAAAGGCGATGTGGCGCTCTCCGTGACGATTTCATCGGTTTCAACGCTGGTCGGTGTTGTCGCCACGCCGCTGCTCACCCGTCTTTACGTCGACGCGCATATCCAGGTGGATGTGATGGGTATGCTGCTGAGTATTCTGCAGATCGTGGTTATTCCGATTGCTTTGGGTCTGGTCATTCACCATCTGTTCCCACGCGTCGTGAAAGCCGTAGAACCGTATCTGCCCGCGTTTTCTATGGTGTGCATCCTGGCGATTATCAGCGCTGTTGTGGCAGGTTCTGCGTCGCACATAGCGTCAGTCGGCTTTGTGGTAATTATCGCCGTTATTCTGCATAACACCATTGGCCTGCTTGGCGGCTACTGGGGCGGGAAACTATTCGGCTTTGATGAATCCACCTGCCGCACACTGGCGATTGAAGTCGGCATGCAAAACTCCGGCCTCGCCGCTGCGCTGGGCAAAATCTACTTCGGTCCGCTCGCCGCTCTGCCCGGCGCGCTATTTTCCGTCTGGCACAACCTTTCTGGTTCGCTACTGGCGGGTTACTGGTCCGGGAAGGCGATTGAAGAGAAACCGCACGCAGTAAAACAACACTGATCTCTATAAAATGGAGGAGGCATCCTCCATTTCTCCCTATCTGCATTTGAACCTCATCACAAAACAACAAACATCAACATAAAACAAAATAATTATTTAATTGTTATATTTCAATTGTATATATAAAAAATACAGTTTAAAACTCAAATAAGCCCACTTCATAGATGTTGATTTGGTTTGTTTTAATTGGGAATATGCTGTCACTACAACACAGATAAACCCTTACCCTATCTTCGAGGCCGCTATGAAAAAAATTGCGATTATTGGAAGCAGTGGAGGCAACCTCTACAACCTGGGTGGCGCAGAGCCAGAGAAGTTACTCCAGGAAATCTATCAGCAGTGCGAAGCCGCAGGTGTGGAAGTTGCCGCCGTGCAGTTTATCGCGGCGGAAGCTTCGATGGATGTAGCCAAACCCCACACACCGGCATCCGTGTATGCATTAACCACAGAAAACCAACAAAAACCACAAAGGATATTTCAGGGCAAACTTTCAGAGGTGAACGCATCGGTGGTCGAAAGCGATCGCCAGATTGCTGAGATGATCCGTAGCGGCGCGATCGACGGAATCGTTGTGATGAGCGCCGATCCGGGAAAAGCGAACCACGAAGTCTTCACCGCCGCCGTTGAAATGAAAACGCCGATCGTTGGCACCGGCGGAACGTCAATGGCGCTGGTGGCTGCAAAAGGGGCAAATATTGTCGCTACCTCTGGTACGACCGGCACCACCAGCCGAACCCGCGCAGTCTCTTTCGTGGCGTCTCTGTGTAAACACTGGGGCATTAAGTACAAGCCGCAGTTGGGTAACGCTTCACCCTCCCAGGGCGGCTCCGGAAAGAGCCTGCTCAAACGCTTTAACATTCGCAGCATTATGATCCCTGCGCTGCCTGGCTTTATCGCGATGGCGATTGTTCTCGCCCTGAGCCACATCCCGGGTCTGGAAAAACTTAACGATATTTTTGAAATCCTGCTGAAAGGCCTGCCGGTATTGGTTGCCGTGCTGGCGGCAAAACAGATTTCTGAGCTGGATGAAGTCTCAATTGTTGCCGGGGTCGTCGCCGGGGTGCTGTCCGTCGAGGGGGGCCTGATTGGCGGGATCATCGGTGGTTTGATGGCCGGGATTTTCGTTCGTTGGCTGTTTGAATTATGCCTGAACTGGCGCTTTCCGATGACCACCGTCAACATCGTTGCCGGTGGGATTTCAGGTCTTGCCGCCGGGTTGATCATGCACTATCTATTGAGTCCGCTGGCGTTGTCAGCAGGTAATTACATCAAACTGGCTATCGAAAGCACCCTGGCTTTCAGTCCTGTTCTTGCCGGACTGCTGGCAGGGCTGGTTATCTGGCCAGCCATCCTGGGCGGTGTCTATCATGCGGTCATCCTGCCGCTGGTTCTGCTGGAGATGGAAAAATCCGGCGTAAGCTTCCTCGGCGCAGTCGATATGGTGGGTCTGGTGATGGTTGCCGCAGGGATTAACCTTGCCAACGTTATCGCCCCTCGTGAAAAAAGTGAAGCCGCCGTCGCCACACCGGGGCTGCTTATAAACCTGGGTTTCGGAACCTTCGTGGAATCTGCCTACCCCTTCATGTTCGCCAACAAAATTGTCTTTGGCTCCGCCATTTTCTGGGCCGGAATGGGCGGCATGATGCTGGGCTTCTTTAACGTTAAAGGCGTGGCCTATGTTCCCGCTTTTGCCTCGCCGTTCTTGTCCAGCAATGCGCTTCAGATGGCCATCGTGATGATCACAACAATGGCGATGACCTGTATTACCACCATTATTGCTAACCGTTTTAAGGCTGTCGTACAGAGCGAACCTGCAGCGTCAGCCCGTTAATTAATGCACCAACACCAGAGGTACACCATGTTTAAAGGCGATATGAATAAAAAACGCGCCAAAGCGTTACAGAAAGTGAAAGACGCCATTGCGCTCCACGGCGGACAAACCATCCTCAGTACCGGGATCACTGGCGACGATGCGCGTCTGGCGAAAGCGGTGTGTGAGGCAGGCGTTAAGCTGCTGGAACCAAACCACCCAGCACTGGCGCTGGCGCGTGGACACAAAGGCGTGAGCAATATGCATGCAGCGGAGCAGATCCGCCATGAAATCACCAACGGGCAAATGGCTGAAGCGGTACACGGCGTGCGTAACGTGGTTCCTGACGATATTTTCATTACCGTGGGTATTGCGGGAGGTTTTACCGAAACCTTGCCCGTGCCGCTCAGTGACACTGAGATTCTGGAGATTGCCCGTGCCGGAGCCGATGGTTTGCACACGCATAAATCCGACTGGGACGATCTGCAGGATATCGTTAATCTCGCCCATCAATATGGTCTGACCGTTGACGCCTATATTGGTCACCCGGACGATCTGCATACTTTCGGTATCCCTGCGCGCACGCCGGAAGAGGTTTCCAGCGTGGCGAAGCGGATGCAGGAAATTGGCGTCGATATGATCGGCCTGATGACCGGTATGAGCTATGAAGGCGTAGCCGCAGGCGACATTCCACAGGCCATTAAAGAAAGGCTGCGAGCGCTGGTTGGCGCGGTTGATGTACCGACGCTGGCAGAAGGCGGTATTAACCTCGCCAACGCCAAAGCGTTTAAAGATACCGGGGTCAATATTCTGGTCGTCGGTACGGCAATCGACAATATGGTCTGCAACGCCGCCAAAGAGGCCGTCACGCCGTTTATTGCTCAGTAAACGCAGAGGAAAGAGAAATGTTGCTGGTGACCGATCTGGATGGAACGTTACTGACATCACAGAAAACAATCAGCCCGCGCACGCGTCAGGCGCTGGTTGAGTTCCGCCAGCGTGGCGGTCTGCTGGCAGCCTGTTCCGCCAGGCCGGTCTCCTCTATGGTGCGCCTGTTACAACAGCAACAGGTAGATAAATTGTTTGCCTGGTGCGCCGGTTTTAATGGCGGGCAAATTCTGGAGATGACGTCGCAGCATATGATTCATACTGCGACACTCTCTTGCATGGCTCTCCGGGAGATTGACCAATCTCTTTCCTGCTACCCCCATCATTTTTTTAGCGCCGATGCTATTTATCATCGTGATGACCGACTCGTGGCACCATGGACGACTTATGAGGCCAACTTATTTGAGCTACCCTTTATTTCGGCAGCGCCTGAATATATTTTTAATCAGCATGACATTTATAAGATCACATTAGTGGCAGAACAATCAAAAGTAAATGCATTATGTACGGCAATGAATAATGAATTACCCTATGGTTATATGGCGACAATCACCGGAGGGAATTATATTGACATCCAACGTACTGAAATAAACAAAGGCTATGCTATAAACATGTTAAGGCAACAGCTAAATATAGCGACCGAACAGGTTACGGCGATTGGCGATCAGCAGAACGATATCAGTATGTTTACCGCTGCGAACATCGGTATCGCCATGGGCAATGCGCCTGATGCAGTAAAACAACACGCCAGCTATGTAACGGCCTCTAATGATGATGAAGGTATTGTCTGTGCACTGGAGTGGTTGCGTTGCTTTGCGCATCCAGTTACCATGCGCCAAAGCACGACATTGGCGGAAAATAATGAACCCGATTAAAAGAAGAAAACATATTCTTGATGAATTAAATAAGTTCGGTGAAGTCACAGTCATCAAATTATCGGAAACGCTAAAAGTTACATCAGAGACCATTCGCCGTGACCTCTCGATACTGGAGTCCGAAGGACAAATTACCAAAATCCATGGCGGGGCTGTCAAAAAACAGGTCGTTCAGGAAGATGAGTTCGGCGCGCGGATTGATATACACCGTGATGAAAAAATGGCAATTGGTAAAATTGCCGCCACGATGGTTAGCGAACGCGATACGCTGTTTATTGACTCCTGTACGACTAACTTAATTCTTGCTGAACTATTACCCCCACTCGCTTATTCTGTTATTACCAACTCAGCGTTAATTGCGGATAAAATTAAAGAGCATAATCTTCAGGCCCGCGTTTACGTCTTAGGCGGTGAATATGACTACCATTTTCGCGCCAATCTCGGTGTCTCGGTTTGTCAGCAAATTAACGCCATTCACGCCGATATCTGCTTTATTGGCGCAGGTGGAATTTCGCCTCAGCATGGAGTGCTGGTAAAAAGTTTTGATGAGGCGTACGTGGCGAAGTCCATGATTGCCATGAGCAAAAAAGCGGTAATTCTCGCCGACCATACCAAATTTGGTCAGGATGGGGTGATGTGTATCGCCACGTTAAAAGAAATCGATAGCATCATCACGGATAAAGGATTCAAAACAACGGGTTATACCCAGCAGGACTTTGGCGGAAAATTGCGTATTGCCTATTGAGCGCTATCAGCCTGGCCAGGATTACCGTACACTGAGGATATCGGCTAACAGAGGGCACCCGTATGGCACTCCCCCGCATTACCCAAAAAGAGATGACCGAGCGCGAACAGCGTGAACTGAAAACGCTGCTTGACCGCGCGCGCATTGCACATGGTCGCCTGCTGACCAACGCTGAAACAAACAGCATCAAGAAAGAGTACATCGATAAACTGATGGCCTTGCGCGAAGCAGAAGCTAAAAAAGCCCGCCAATTGAAGAAAAAGCAGGCTTATAAACCGGATTCAGAGGCGTCATTTTCCTGGTCGGCGAATACACCAACGCGAGGCAGACGTTAACGTCCTTTCTTCTTACGCCCCGGTGAGATAAAACGCTTGCCGTTTGCCGCCGGGCGCGATTTCTCTTTCTCCGCCGATTTTTCAATTTTCACTACCGGGCGCTTGATGCCTGCTCTGGCGGCTTTTGGCTTCGCTTTCGCCTTCGGTTTAGCTTCTGACGATGAATTCTCAATCAGCTTGAACAGATCGATCAGTTCGTCATCCGTCAGGTCACGCCATTCACCCAGTGGCAAGCCGGACAAACTCACGTTCATGATGCGTGTGCGCTCAAGCTTGGTAACTTCATAGCCAAAGTGTTCGCACATACGACGGATCTGACGGTTCAGCCCCTGAATCAGCGTGATGCGAAACACAAACGGCGCTTCTTTCTTCACCTTACATTTCTTGGTGACGGTGCCGAGAATTGGCACACCAGCCCCCATCCCACGGATAAAATCATCAGTGACCGGCTTATCTACCGTCACCAGATACTCTTTTTCGTGATCGTTACCGGCACGCAAGATTTTATTCACCAGGTCGCCGTGGTTGGTCAGAAAGATTAGCCCCTGGGAATCTTTATCCAGACGGCCAATGGGGAACACGCGCTTGCTGTGATTCACGAAATCAACAATGTTGTCGCGTTCGCTGTCTTCGGTGGTACTGACAATTCCTACCGGCTTGTTCAGCGCGATAAAAACCAGATCTTCCGCTTCACGCGGCTCAATCAACCGACCATTCACTTTTACGACGTCGCCAGGCATCACCTGATCGCCGATGGTGGCGCGTTTACCATTCAGGAAGACATTCCCTTGTTCGATAAAGCGATCCGCCTCGCGACGCGAGCAGATTCCGCTTTCACTGATGTATTTATTTAATCGGATGGATGAGTCGGGCAGCATAATTTCTCCTGTATACACTTCATCCTTCAAGCCGTCTCTGCGTTGGCTGCCCTCACTCACCCTGGTCACATAGTTATCTATGCTCCCAGGAATTCGTTCCCTTGCCGCCTTGATACAACTTGAATGCTTTTGTGTATTAAAAGCGAAATATACCCTACCTTGCGGACGATAAAAAATAATCGTGCTCGACTGCCCACGCGCTATTTGTGATCCGTCACACCTTTTGACACAAAAGTGTCAGCGATTCATCCCTGCAATTTTGTTGGGTGAAAACAAGCAGAATCAATACATTAGAGAGACAAGCACATCTGTGCCGACAGCACGCCATCACCACATCAAATGTGCAACACAATCGGCCATTACAGGGCACTGAAATAAGTGAAAATAGCTTTGAGATGGAGAACAGTTGGGGTTATATCAGATCAAGAAGACAATTTCGTGATTTGCACAAATGTGCAGGAGTCCAGAAATGGCGACGGAAAACAGCGATGATATCCGCCTGATCGTAAAGATAGCGCAGCTGTATTACGAACAGGATATGACACAAGCGCAAATCGCCCGTGAGCTGGGTATTTACCGCACCACGATCAGCCGTTTGCTAAAACGTGGCCGTGAGCAGGGTATCGTCACCATCGCCATTAATTACGACTACAACGAAAATCTGTGGCTGGAACAGCAGCTAAAACAGAAATTTGGCCTGAAAGAAGCGGTGGTGGTCTCCTGCGACAGCGAACAGGAAGATGAACAGCTCACAATGATGGGTGTGCACGGCGCACAGTTGCTGGAACGCTTGCTGGAACCTGGGGACATTATCGGGTTCTCATGGGGCCGCGCGGTGCGGGGACTGGTGGAAGGGTTATCCCCTGCCAGCCAGTCGCGCCAGCTGATCTGTGTGCCGATTATCGGCGGACCGTCCGGCAAGCTTGAAAGCCGCTACCACGTCAATACGTTGACCTACGGCGCTGCGGCAAAGCTCAAAGGGGAATCACACCTGGCAGATTTCCCGGCACTGCTGGAAAACCCGCTGATCCGTAACGGGATCATGCAGTCACGACATTTTAAATCGATTTCCGCTTATTGGGATAATCTGGACATCGCGCTGGTCGGGATTGGATCTCCGGCAATACGTGATGGCGCCAACTGGCACGCTTTTTACGGCAGTGAAGAGAGTGATGACCTGCATGCTCGCCAGGTCGCCGGAGACATTTGCTCGCGCTTTTACGATATCAACGGTGCAACCGTAGAAACCAATATGAGTGAAAAGACGCTCTCCATCGAAACCAATAAATTAAAACAGACGCGTTACTCCATTGGCATTGCAATGGGTGAAGAAAAATACAGTGGGATATTAGGCGCATTACGTGGGAATTATATTAACTGTTTAGTCACCAACAGCCATACCGCTGAATTATTGTTGAAGTAAATAAATTCTAATTGGTCCTGCCATAATTAATTTTATGTGGGATCCCCTTATCTGAAATCGGGAGTTAATTATGCAAACGTGGTTAAACTTGCAGGGCAAAGTCATTATTGTTACCGGTGGTGCATCCGGTATTGGGCTGGCGATTGTTGAAGAGTTATTAGCGCAGGGCGCTAATGTGCAAATGGCGGATATTCACGGTGGTGACGGTAAATATGAAGGCCATAATGGATATCATTTCTGGCCGACAGATATTTCCAGCGCCAAAGAAGTTAATCATACCGTTACCGAAATTATCCACCGCTATGGGCGTATCGATGGTTTGGTGAATAACGCAGGCGTTAATTTTCCGCGGCTGCTGGTCGATGAAAAAGCCCCCGCCGGGCAATATGAACTCAACGAAGCCGCTTTTGAAAAAATGGTGAATATCAACCAGAAAGGTGTGTTCTTAATGTCGCAAGCAGCGGCACGCCAAATGGTAAAACAGCGTAACGGCGTGATTGTGAATGTCTCTTCAGAAAGCGGGCTGGAAGGTTCAGAGGGCCAAAGTTGCTATGCCGCCACCAAAGCCGCATTGAATAGCTTTACCCGTTCCTGGTCGAAAGAGTTGGGCAAACACGGCATTCGTGTGGTGGGCATTGCACCTGGCATTCTGGAAAAAACCGGACTGCGTACCCCCGAATATGAAGAAGCGCTGGCCTGGACTCGCAACATCACCGTCGAACAGCTGCGCGAGGGCTACACCAAGAACGCGATCCCAATTGGTCGCTCAGGGCGCTTAAGCGAAGTCGCTGATTTTGTTTGTTATCTTTTGTCTGAGCGCGCCAGTTACATAACCGGAGTAACCACTAACATTGCTGGCGGAAAAACGCGCGGCTAAGGAGGTTTTATGGTCAATGCAATCTTCTGTGCTCACGGCAAACTGGCCTGCGCCATGCTGGAATCGGTACAGATGGTCTACGGTGATGCCAACGTTGAAGCCGTGGCATTTGTCCCCGGAGAGAACGCCAGCGACATCGTGGAAAAGCTGAAAAAGTTAGTAAGTATTCACACTGGCGATGAATGGCTGATTGCCGTCGATTTGCAGTGTGGCAGTCCCTGGAATGCTGCCGCGACGCTGGCAATGCACAATCCGGCGATACGGGTCATTAGCGGGTTATCACTACCGTTGGCGCTGGAGCTGGTAGATAACCAAAGCAGCATGAATGTGGATGAACTGTGCGAACACCTGACGACCATTGCTCAACAAACCTGTGTCGTCTGGAAACATCTGGAAACGGCCGAAGAGGATTTCTGATGAACATTACCCTTGCTCGTATTGATGACCGCCTGATCCACGGTCAGGTCACCACCGTCTGGTCGAAGGTAGCGAATGCCCAACGGATTATTATCTGTAATGACGACGTTTATAACGATGAAGTACGTCGTACATTATTACGTCAGGCCGCCCCGCCGGGAATGAAAGTGAACGTTGTTAATATCGAAAAGGCGGTCGCAGTTTACCATAATCCGCAATACCAGAACGAAACCGTTTTTTATCTATTTACCCGCCCGCAGGATGCATTAGCAATGGTAAAACAAGGGGTAAAAATCACCACATTAAATATTGGCGGCATGGCCTGGCGACCAGGTAAAAAACAATTAACCAAAGCCGTTTCTTTAGATAACGACGATATTCATGCGTTTCGTGAGTTAGATAAACTGGGTGTCGCGCTGGATTTACGCGTCGTCGCATCCGATCCATCTATTAATATTCTCGAAAAAATAGAAGAACAATCGTTCGCTGAATAAATAAAAATGCCTGTGTACTTATGCTTTAACAGGCAGGGATGATCACATTCACAAGGTGACATATTATGGAAATAAGTACCCTACAAATTATCGCCATATTCCTATTTTCCTGTATTGCCGGGATGGGCAGCGTGCTGGATGAGTTCCAGACCCACCGTCCGCTAATTGCTTGTACCGTTATCGGCCTGATCCTCGGTGATTTAAAAACCGGGATTATGCTCGGCGGCACGCTGGAGTTAATCGCTCTTGGCTGGATGAACGTCGGCGCAGCGCAGTCTCCCGATTCGGCGCTCGCCAGTATTATCTCTGCCATTCTGGTTATCGTCGGTCAGCAAAGCATTGCTACCGGTATCGCCATCGCCCTGCCGGTGGCGGCGGCAGGCCAGGTACTGACGGTATTCGCCCGTACCATTACTGTGGTGTTCCAGCACGCGGCGGATAAAGCCGCCGAAGACGCCCGTTTTCGTACCATCGACATGCTGCACGTTTCCGCTCTCGGTGTACAGGCGCTGCGCGTTGCCATTCCCGCATTAATCGTCTCGCTGTTTGTCAGCGCCGATATGGTCAGCAATATGCTCAACGCCATTCCGGAATTCGTCACCCGCGGATTGCAGATTGCCGGTGGCTTTATCGTGGTGGTCGGCTACGCCATGGTGCTGCGCATGATGGGGGTGAAGTACCTGATGCCCTTCTTCTTCCTCGGGTTTATCGCTGGGGGTTATCTCGATTTGAGCCTGCTGGCTTTCGGTGGGGTTGGCGTGATTATCGCGCTGGTCTACATCCAGTTGAACCCACAGTGGCGTAAAGCCGAACCGCAGGCGCAACCCGCCTCTTCTCAAGCTATCGATCAGCTTGATGACTAATGGAGCCAGCCATGGAACAGAAAAAACTGACCAAATCCGACCTGTTTAGCATGTTCGTTCGCTCCAACCTGCAACAGGCGTCATTCAACTTTGAACGCATTCATGGGTTGGGCTTTTGCTACGACATGATCCCTGCCATCAAGCGCCTGTATCCGCTGAAAGAAGACCAGGTTGCAGCACTCAAACGGCACCTGGTGTTCTTCAATACCACACCTGCCGTTTGCGGCCCGGTGATTGGCGTGACCGCCGCGATGGAAGAAGCTCGCGCCAACGGTGCGGAAATTGACGACGGTGCCATCAACGGTATCAAAGTTGGGCTGATGGGTCCGCTGGCCGGCGTCGGCGATCCGCTGGTATGGGGAACGCTGCGCCCGATTACCGCCGCGCTCGGCGCATCGCTGGCGCTGTCCGGTAACATTCTCGGCCCACTATTGTTCTTCTTTATTTTCAATGCAGTACGTCTGGCAATGAAGTGGTACGGCTTACAGCTTGGCTTTCGTAAAGGGGTCAACATCGTCAGCGACATGGGCGGCAACCTGCTGCAGAAACTGACCGAAGGCGCATCGATTCTCGGCCTGTTTGTGATGGGAGTATTGGTCACCAAATGGACCAGCATCAACGTGCCGCTGGTGGTATCGCAAACGCCTGGCGCAGACGGCACCACCGTCACCATGACCGTGCAGAACATTCTCGACCAACTCTGCCCCGGCCTGCTGGCGTTGGGTCTGACACTGCTGATGGTGCGTCTGCTCAACAAGAAAATTAATCCGGTATGGCTAATATTCGCCCTGTTTGCGCTGGGAATTATCGGTAACGCACTGGGCTTCCTGTCCTGATTTTTTCGCTCCGGCAATGCCGGGGCAACTTCAACAAATAGTCCTCGAAAGAGGAAGAGGTGGTAACAATGCAAACAACAACAGCTTTACGTCTTTATGGTAAACGCGATCTGCGCCTGGAAACTTTCGACCTTCCTGAAATGCGGGATGACGAAATTCTGGCCTCAGTCGTAACCGACAGCCTGTGCCTTTCTTCCTGGAAAGAGGCTAACCAGGGCGAGAACCACAAAAAGGTGCCGGACGATGTGGCCACCAACCCGATCATCATCGGTCATGAGTTTTGCGGCGACATTATTGCCGTAGGCAAAAAATGGCAGCATAAGTTTCAGCCCGGCCAGCGCTATGTCATTCAGGCTAACCTGCAACTGCCGGATCGCCCGGACTGTCCCGGCTACTCCTTCCCGTGGGTGGGCGGTGAAGCCACGCACGTCATCATTCCTGATGAAGTCATGGAGCAGGACTGCCTGTTGGCCTACGAAGGTGAAACCTATTTTGAAGGTTCGCTGGTTGAGCCGCTATCCTGCGTGATTGGCGCATTCAACGCCAACTATCACCTGCAGGAAGGCTCTTATAACCATAAGATGGGCATTCGTCCGCAGGGACATACACTGATACTCGGCGGCACCGGTCCGATGGGACTACTGGCGATCGACTATGCACTGCATGGCCCGGTTAACCCGGCGCTGCTGGTGGTAACCGACACCAATAACGACAAGTTGAGCTACGCCTGCAAGCACTATCCATCAGAACCACAAACGTTGATCCATTATCTCCACGCCCAGGATGCGAGTTATGACACCTTGATGGCGCTGAGCGGCGGGCACGGGTTTGATGACATCTTTGTGTTTGTGCCCAACGAACAGCTGGTTACGCTGGCCTCTTCCCTGCTGGCTGCCGATGGTTGCATGAACTTCTTTGCTGGTCCGCAGGATAAGCAGTTTAGCGCGCCGATTAACTTCTACGACGTACACTACGCCTTCACCCATTATGTTGGGACGTCTGGCGGCAATACCGACGACATGCGCGCGGCGGTTAAACTTATCGAAGAGAAGAAAGTTCAGGCGGCAAAAGTGGTGACGCACATTCTGGGGTTAAATGCGGCAGGTGAAACAACGCTGGAACTGCCAAAAATCGGCGGCGGGAAAAAACTGGTTTATACCGGCAAAGCCTTACCATTAACCGCGCTCACGCAGATTGATGATCCAGCCTTGCGCGATATCCTGGAGCGTCATCAGGGGGTCTGGTCGCAGGAAGCCGAACAGTACATATTGTCTCACGCCGAGGAAATTTAACATGATTAACCGCGACACCCAGTTGTGCATGTCGCTTGCCGGTCGCCCTGGCAACTTTGGCACTCGCTTTCACAACTATCTGTATGAAAAATTAGGGTTAAATTTTATCTACAAAGCCTTTACCACGCAGGATATTGAGGCCGCAGTGAAAGGCGTTCGCGCGCTGGGTATCCGCGGTTGCGCGGTCTCAATGCCGTTTAAAGAGAGCTGCATGCCGTTTCTGGATGCCATCGATCCTTCCGCAAGCGTCATTGATTCCGTCAATACCATCGTCAATGACAACGGTACGCTGACAGGATTTAACACCGACTATATTGCGGTAAAAAGTCTGATTGCCAGCCACCAGCTCAATAGCAGCGCACGCGTGATGATTCGCGGCAGCGGCGGCATGGGCAAAGCGGTGATTGCCGCCTTTCGCGATGCGGGGTTTACGGATGTAATCATTGCCGCACGTAATCGAGAGAGCGGCACTACGCTGGCAAAACAGTACGGTTTCCAGTGGCAGCCGCAGCCGGATGGAATTGCCTGCGATATTCTGGTCAACGTGACGCCCGTCGGCATGGCGGGTGGTAAAGAAAGCCATGAGCTGGCCTACAGCGAAGCGATGGTCGCTGCCGCCTGCGTAGTGTTTGACGTCGTCGCCCTGCCGCCAGAAACACCGGTGATTAAGCTGGCACAGCAGTTGGGTAAAAAGACCATCAGCGGCGCAGAGGTGATTGCCTTACAGGCCGTAGAGCAATTCGCCATGTACACCGACGTGCGCCCGGATAACGCGCTGATTGCCGAAGCAGCAGAATTTGCGCGGGCGGGGTAAAGAAGCAGGAACAGAGCGCCGGGGATGGGCGCTCTTTTACATTTTTAAGTTCTACGCAACAGCAAGCAGCGTTTGATCGGCTTTCGCTTCCAACTGCGCCAGCGCGGGAATCAACTGGCTGATATTTACCAGACTGTGTCCTAACTGGCATATGCTCTCATAGGCAAAATGTTCCTGACCTTCACCCGCCATGGTCAGCAGGCTTTCGCCCATAAAATTCAGCGTCTGGTACAACCCTGCCAGCGCCTCTTCACAGCCAAACGATAGCGCCAGATTTTCTTCGGTAGTGAGATGGCGACAATCAAGATGGCGGAACGCCTCGGCGAGTGGAGAATAAAGCAGATCGGCTTGCGGAATGGGAGAAGAAGACGCAAAACAGGCGTTAGTGGTACTATTAGCATCAGCCATAGCATTACCTCGTATAATGTTGTGGTTAGACGCCCTGATCGTGTTCCCGCACTTTCGGGGCGTTGTCATTTTTGGTGTATGAGAGTAATGTGCCATCACACATACTCACACTACTCTTGTGTAATTAAGGTGTCAACACACATGAACGAAAGAAGAGGCAATCCCCCGTTTCAATTCCGTCTGGATCCGGAACTGCGCAAAGCGATGGAAGAAGCACAGCGGCAGGATGGCGATGAATCGTTGGCAGCCTGGATTAAACGTGTGATTAGAAAAGAGCTGAAGCAGAAAGGGATCGAAGTCTAGCGATCGGCATTCTGTATCGTTTTCTGGAGATCTGCTTAGAGCACAAAGCAGCCCCTTTACCCTGTTACCGTTTCTCGTATAAACCGCAGCATCCTGGAAAATTACGCATTACTGCGAGGCGCTTTCCTGTTTACGCCCACCAGCATTTCCTCGTACATCCCAGTTTTTTATTCTCTACTTTCAACTTGTCAATTCATAATGTAGTTTATAAAATACATGGAACGTAATCATGGAAATTCTTCAGACCACGGTTTTCCAACGCTGGGAACAGAATCTACGGGATCGCAGGGCCAAAACGCTCATTGCCGCACGACTTTTTCGACTGCCGAATGGTTTAGCTGGCGATGTTAAACCTATTGGAGAATGCTCGCCCGTTCACTGGACTATCAGGAGACCTTCCGCCATGAATAAGCTTACTCAGTACGATCCCGCTGTTGCGCTGGTTGATGATGAAGAAATTGCTGTATTTATGGCGGATGCCCTCGAAACAGGCGATGCAACGTACATTGCAAAAGCGTTGGGCGTGGTGGCACGCGCTAAGGGAATGGCGAACATCGCGGCAGAAACGGGATTATCTCGCGAACAACTCTACCGCTCGTTTAGTGAGAAAGGAAACCCGACGCTGAAAACCACGCTGGCAGTGATGAAGGCGCTCGGTATTGGATTGACGGTTAAGGTTTGAAGTTGGATATCAGCCAAATTTCACTTTCAGCTTTCCTGACATATTGCCCTCTTTCCCGACAACAATCTCTACATCACGGCCCAGCCTCACCAGGCATTCGAGCATCTTTGCTTCACTGATACCGCGAAACTGGCCGCGTAGCAGATTGGAAAGTTTAGGCTGTGTCATTCCCAGTAACTGCGCGGCCTGCTGCTGCGTTAACCCTTTGCGTTGCAAAATCTCACCAATCACCATTGCCAGCTGCGCTTTCAACTGCATCTGTTCTGCGTCATACGCACCTAAATCGGCGTAAACATTACCGCTACTGGTTTCGACATCATGTGACATATCCACTCTCCTGCGCATGGCGCTGTGCAGCCTTGAGCCGCTGATAAATCAGGTCAATTTCAGGTTTCGGGGTTGCTTTCCCGGAAACGGACTTCTTCTGAAAAACATGGAGAACATAAACCGCATTTTTCAACTGGATGGTGTAAACCGCCCGCCAGGCGTTGCCGTGATAATCCTCAACGACTTCCAGAACCCCCGCTCCACCAAATCCTTTTAATGGTTTAGTCTGTGAATGCTGTTTACCCTGTTGCGCAAGCCAAAGAGCAAACCCAAACGTATCCCGAACGTGTTCTGGCATTGCAATCAGGTCTTTTCTGGCCTGCCCAACCCAGTAAAGTGGTTTCGTCATCCTTTCCTCTTGATTATATCCATTTAGGTATAAAACACCATTACCCACCAGAAGAATAAATCAACAATACCCCTTTCAGCCGAAATAAAACGCCAGTCTGCGAGGCGCTTTCCAGAACCTCACTCCCAACATCGTGAGCCATATCAGTAAGGCGTTAGGCTGATAGTGGTAGCATTAGCGCGGTTTGTAATTTTCTGATTACATGGAGAAATGATGGAACTGCTTTTATTGAGTAACTCGACGCTGCCGGGCAAAGGCTGGATGGAACATGCGCTGCCGCTGATTGCAGAGCAACTGAATGGTCGCCGTACGGCGGTGTTTATTCCGTTCGCTGGCGTGACGCAAACCTGGGATGAGTACACGGCGAAAACGGCAGCCATCTTTGCGCCAATGGGCGTCAATGTTACGGGCATTCATACCGTTGCCGATCCGATTGCTGCCATTGAAAACGCCGAGCTGGTGATTGTCGGCGGGGGTAATACCTTCCAGTTGCTGAAAGAGAGTCGCGAGCGCGGGCTGCTGGCGCCGATTGTGGATGTCGTCAAACGTGGTGCACTGTACATCGGCTGGAGCGCGGGTTCCAACCTTGCCTGCCAGACCATCCGCACCACCAACGACATGCCGATTGTCGATCCCAAAGGTTTTGATGCGCTGGGTCTGTTCCCGCTGCAGATTAACCCACATTTCACCAACGCGCTGCCGGAAGGCCACAAAGGCGAAACGCGTGAACAGCGTATTCGCGAACTGCTGGTTGTGGCACCGGAGCTGACGGTGATTGGCTTGCCAGAAGGTAACTGGATCAAGGTGAGTAACGGTAAGTCCGTGCTCGGCGGCCCGAACACCACGTATATCTTTAAAGCGGGTGAAGAGGCGGTTGCTGTTGAAGCAGGCCACTGCTTTTAGTTGATTTGTTGTCTGATGCCGGATGGCGGCATAAATGCCTTATCCGGCCTACCGCTTCACCTCACTCAATAATCATCCCGCTCATCGTCTTCATCCGGCTGTTCCAGCACGCTGTAGGCCACGGAGCAAAACAGCGAGTTCAGACGCTGCATATCGCCCAACAGTGCCAGGTGCAAGGAGCTGGTTTCGATGCTCTGCACGTTCTGCTGATGCAGACGGTCAACGTGCGCGTGCGAATAACGACGGTTGAGAATACGGAAACGGTGCTTGCTGCGGCGCAGACGGCGGGCGCTGGTCACATCGCCTGAGAAGAACACCGACATCGCCAGCTGCAGATTGCTGAGCAGCTGATCGTAAAGTGCATCCAGCTCTTTCAGCCCTTCCACAGAGAATGCCCGACGGGCGGCCAGCGACTTATCGGCAATCTCACTCCCCATACGCTCGACGATATCGGAAGCCTGTTCGAGGTTGAGCGACATTTCGATAATCTCCGCCCAACGGCGTGATTCCTCTTCCGCTAGTTCATCCTTTGGCATCCGCGCCAGATAGAGCTTAATCGCTGTGTACAACACGTTGATGTCATCCGCCATCCTGCGCAACTCTTTCTCTTCGCGCGGCTCGCCGTGCATCACCTTCTTCAACCCGTCCATCATCTGCTCCATCGCATCGCCGATACGCAGCGCTTCGCGGGCGGCATTCGCCAGCGCAAGCGTTGGCGTATCCAGCGCGCTGACGTCCAGATGCTTGGGCTTCAGATGCGCGTCCAGCTCCGGTTCATCGCGGATGATGCGCTTACAAAAACGCGCCATCGGTTCAGCGAACGGCACCATCACTACGCAGCGCACCAGGTTGTAGAAGACGTGGAAGTAAATAACCAGTTCCGATTTCGGCAGCGGCAGTTCATCCATCAGATTAGCCAGCGGATGAACAAACGGCAGGATAATCAGGCTCCCCACCAGCTTGAACAGCAGGCTACCGAGCGCCACACGACGAGCGGCGGCATTCGCAGCACTGTTGTTGAGCATCGCCAACAGACCAGAGCCGAGGTTGGCACCAATCACCAGACACAACGCTACCGGGAACGAGATAATGCCCGCCGCGGTCAGCGTTGCCGTCAACAGTACCGCCGCCAGGCTGGAGTAACTGATAATCGCAAACATGGCGCCAATCAGCGCATCGAGCATGATATCGCCGGTGAGCGAGGCGAAAATAACCTGTACGCCATTAGCCTGAGTGATCGGCGTTACTGCCTGCACAATCAGCTCCAGCGCCAGTAAAATCAACCCCAGACCAATACCAACCCGCCCCAGTTGCCCCACGCGGGACTGCTTACGGCCGAGAAAGAAGATCACGCCGATAAAAATTAGCAGTGGCGACAGCCAGGAGAGATCGAAGGTCAGGATACGCGCCATCAGCGCGGTCCCCACGTCGGCACCAAGCACAATCACCAGCGCAGGAGTCAGCGCCACGAGATCTTGTGCAACAAACGAGGTCACCAGCATGGTGGTGGCGTTGCTACTTTGCACCAGCGCCGTCACGCCGATACCCGCACAAAAGGCGAGCGGTTTCTTTTCAACGCTACGGCTGAGCACGGTGCGCAAGCGGGCGCCAAAGACGCGCATCACACCAGTACGCACAATATGCGTACCCCAAACCAGCATCGCGACGGCAGAAAGCAGGTGTAACAGAGTTAACACGGAATCAGGTACTCCTTATCGTTATATGTTCCTGGGCTCGGC
Organism: Citrobacter sp. ABFQG; assembly: GCF_004322975.1. Lineage (NCBI taxonomy): Bacteria > Pseudomonadati > Pseudomonadota > Gammaproteobacteria > Enterobacterales > Enterobacteriaceae > Citrobacter > Citrobacter sp. ABFQG. The sequence goes on along the minus strand of NZ_CP036435.1, from coordinate 1,009,286 downwards.
GCAGATAGCGTGCCTGATGGCGCTGCGCTTATCAGGCCTACAGAATGTCCCTTGTAGGCCGGATAAGGCGTTTACGCCGCCATCCGGCAAACAGCGCTCGCGAACCTTCTTTCAGTATAAGGGTTTAAACGTAATAAAGAGACAGGGCACTCATTGAGTGCCCTGTTTGTTGTAAATAAAGATGACAGTTTTGTGAATCAGTCAGCGTCGTAACCCAGATTAGGTGCTAACCAACGTTCGACTTCCGCCACGCTCATGCCTTTACGCAAGGCGTAATCTTCAACCTGATCGCGCTGGATTTGCGCCACAGCGTAGTACTTGCTGTCCGGATGACTGAAATACCAGCCGGAAACCGACGCACCTGGCCACATGGCGAAGGATTCGGTGAGCTTCATCCCGGTATGCGCCTCCACGTCCAGCAGTTCCCAAATGGTGGCTTTTTCGGTGTGTTCCGGACACGCCGGATAGCCCGGTGCCGGGCGAATCCCCTGGTAGTTTTCGCGGATCAGCTCCTCGTTACTGAGATTCTCGTTCGCCGCATAGCCCCAGTAGACTTTACGTACGCGCTCATGCAGATATTCTGCGAACGCTTCCGCCAGACGGTCAGCGATCGCTTTCACCATGATCTTGTTGTAGTCGTCATGCTGGGCTTCGAAGGCGTCCGCCAGCGCATCTTCTTCCAGACCACCAGTGACCGCAAAAGCACCGATGTAATCCGCTTTACCGCTCAGTTTCGGCGCAACAAAGTCAGACAAGCAGTAGTTGGCGAAACCGACTTTTTCCGTCTGCTGGCGCAGGTGATGACTCACGTTGATGACGTGCGTACGCGTCTCGTCACGGTAAATCTCGATGTCGTCACCCACGCGGTTGGCCGGGAATAAACCCACCACGCCCCGCGGATTCAGCGTCTTCTCAGCGCTGAGTTTATCCAGCATGTCGTTGGCATCTTTGAACAGGCGCTTCGCCTCTTCGCCCACTACTTCATCTTCGAGGATGCGAGGATATTTCCCGGCCAACGACCAGGTCATAAAGAACGGCGTCCAGTCGATGTAGTTGCGCAGGGTTTCGATGCTGGCTTCCACTTCCTGTACGCCCAGACGGTGCGCCACCGGCGGGGTGTAGTTTTCCCAGTCAAAGGCCAGATCGTTGTCGCGGGCAGCCTGTAACGTTACGGGCGGAGTACGCGGTTTCTTACGCGCATGCTGGATACGCACGGTTTCATACTCTTTACGGGTACGGGCGACAAAGTCATCACGCTGGGTATCAGAGAGCAGCGCAGCGACGACGCCAACGGTACGCGAGGCGTTCTGCACGTACACCGTCGGGCCGCTGTAGTTCTGCTCAATTTTCACCGCGGTGTGCGCTTTCGAGGTGGTCGCGCCGCCAATCAGCAGCGGAATAGTGAAGCCCTGACGCTCCATCTCTTTCGCCACGTTGACCATTTCGTCCAGCGATGGGGTAATCAGCCCGGAAAGGCCAATCAGATCGGCATTCACTTCACGCGCCGTTCTGAGGATTTTCTCCGCGGGCACCATCACGCCAAGATCGACGATTTCGTAGTTGTTACATTGCAGTACCACGCCGACGATATTTTTACCGATATCGTGCACATCGCCCTTCACGGTTGCGATGACCATTTTGCCGTTGCTGGAACCTTTCTCTTTGCTGGCCTCAATGTACGGTTCAAGGTAGGCCACCGCCTGCTTCATCACGCGAGCGGATTTCACCACCTGCGGCAGGAACATTTTGCCCTCACCGAACAGGTCGCCAACCACGTTCATGCCGTCCATCAGCGGCCCTTCAATAACCTCGATCGGGCGCGCAGCCTGCTGGCGAGCTTCTTCGGTATCCAGCTCAATAAACTCGGTTATGCCTTTCACCAGCGAGTATTCGAGGCGCTTTTTCACGTCCCAACTGCGCCACTCCGCCATCTGGGCATTCGCCGTGTCATCGGTTTTACTGCCGCGATACTTCTCAGCAAGCTCCAGCAGTCGTTCGGTGCCATCGTCACGGCGGTTGAGGATCACATCTTCAACCGCATCGCGCAGCTCGGTGGGCAGGTCGTCGTAAATTGCCAGTTGTCCGGCGTTGACGATCCCCATGTCCATACCGTTGCGAATGGCGTAGTAGAGGAATACTGCGTGAATGGCTTCACGTACTGGGTCGTTGCCACGGAACGAGAATGAAACGTTAGAAACGCCGCCGGAGATCAGCGCGTGCGGCAGTTCGCGTTTGATGTCTTCACAGGCCCCGATAAAGTCCTGCGCGTAGTTGTTGTGTTCATCAATCCCGGTCGCGACGGCAAAGATGTTCGGGTCAAAGATAATATCTTCCGGCGGGAAGCCCACCTCTTCGGTAAGAATCTTGTACGCCCGACGGCAGATCTCAATTTTACGCGCGCGGGTGTCGGCCTGGCCCTGCTCGTCAAAGGCCATCACCACCACTGCAGCACCGTAGCGACGCAGCAGCTTCGCGTGATGGATAAAGGTCTCAACCCCCTCTTTCATCGAGATGGAGTTAACGATGCCTTTACCCTGAATGCACTTCAGCCCTTTTTCGATTACTTCCCATTTCGAGGAGTCGATCATAATCGGCACGCGGGCGATATCCGGTTCACCGGCAATCAGGTTGAGGAAACGAACCATCGCCGCTTCGGCGTCGAGCATCCCCTCATCCATGTTGATATCGATGATCTGCGCGCCGCTTTCTACCTGCTGGCGGGCGACGTCCAGCGCCTCGCTGTATTTCTCTTCTTTGATCAGGCGCTTAAACTTCGCCGAACCGGTAACGTTGGTACGCTCGCCGACGTTCACAAACAGGCTGTCGTCGCCGATGTTCAGCGGCTCAAGGCCAGACAGACGGCAGGCAACCGGGATTTCCGGCAAGCGGCGTGGCGGCAGTCCGTCCACTGCGCGACTCATGGCGGCGATGTGTTCCGGCGTGGTGCCGCAGCAGCCGCCAACAATATTCAGGAAGCCCGCCTCGGCCCATTCGCGGATTTGCGCCGCCATGGTGTCGGCATCGAGATCGTACTCACCAAAGGCGTTAGGCAGCCCGGCGTTCGGGTGCGCGGTAACGTAGCATTCGGCAATACGCGACAGTTCCTGCACGTACTGGCGCAGTTCGTCCGGGCCTAAGGCACAGTTCAGACCAAAAGTCAGCGCATCGGCGTGGCGCAGGGAGTTGTAGAATGCTTCGGTGGTCTGGCCGGAGAGCGTACGCCCGGAAGCGTCGGTGATGGTGCCGGAGAGCATAATCGGCAGCTCAACGCCCAGCGCTTCGAATTCAGTTTTAACCGCGAAAATAGCGGCTTTGGCGTTGAGGGTATCGAAAACGGTTTCAATCAGGATCAGGTCACTGCCGCCTTCCACCAGCGCTTTGGTGGATTCGCGGTAGGCGGCCACCAGCTGATCAAAGGTAATATTGCGGTAAGCCGGGTCGTTGACGTCGGGCGAGATAGACGCCGTACGGTTGGTTGGGCCAAGCACGCCCGCGACGTAGCGCGGTTTGTTCGGCGTGCGTGCCGTCCATTCATCTGCCGCCGCGCGCGCCAGTTTGGCTGCCGCAAAGTTGATTTCCGCCGACAGGGATTCCATCTGGTAATCCGCCATGGCGATAGTCGTGGAGTTAAAGGTGTTGGTTTCGATGATGTCCGCGCCCGCCTCGAAGTAGGCGTTGTGAATCGCGGCGATCACCTCCGGTTTGCTGAGCACCAACAGGTCGTTGTTGCCTTTCAGATCGCACGGCCATTCGGCAAAGCGTTCGCCGCGGAAATCCTCTTCGCTCAGACGATATCCCTGGATCATGGTGCCCATACCGCCGTCCAGCACCAGAATACGTTCATTTAACTGCTGACGTAATTGTTCTACTTTGCTGCTCACACTCGCTCCCGACAACGCTCAACCAGACCGAAAAAAACTCAACAGGCCATACTGGCACAAACCTGAGAGGCGGAAAAGAGAACAACGGCCAACATGAGACATGTTCAGCTTCACTCATCCGATCAGTACAGGAATTCTTGCATTATAATTGAATAAAACGAAAATGATTTCCACGATACAGAAAAGGAGTCTGCCATGGTTGCCCCCGTTCCCGCGAAACGCGGTAGAAAACCCGCCGCTACTACTGCGCCCGCAACCGGGCAGGTTCAGTCCCTGACGCGCGGCCTGAAGCTACTGGAGTGGATTGCGGAATCCAACGGCAGCGTGGCGCTGACCGAGCTGGCGCAGCAGGCCGGCCTGCCAAACTCCACGACTCACCGATTATTGACCACCATGCAGCAGCAGGGATTTGTTCGTCAGGTCGGTGAATTAGGGCATTGGGCCGTGGGCGCACATGCGTTTATCGTCGGCAGCAGCTTTTTGCAAAGTCGTAATCTGCTGGCGATTGTGCATCCGATCCTGCGCAAGCTGATGGAAGACTCCGGTGAGACGGTCAACCTCGCCGTGCTGGATCAAAGCGATCATCAGGCCATTATTATCGACCAGGTGCAGTGCACCCAACTGATGCGCATGTCCGCGCCTATCGGCGGCAAACTGCCGATGCATGCTTCCGGCGCGGGTAAGGCGTTTTTATCCCAACTGAGCGAAGAACAGGTGACAGGGCTGCTGCACCGCAAAGGACTACACGCTTATACCCACGCCACGCTGGTGTCGCCAGTGCATCTGAAAGAGGATTTGGCTCAGACGCGCAAGCGCGGCTATTCCTTTGATGATGAGGAACATGCGCTGGGTCTGCGCTGCGTGGCGTCGTGCATTTATGACGAGCACCGTCAGCCGTTCGCCGCCATCTCCATTTCCGGGCCAATCTCACGCATTACCGATGACCGTGTGACCGAGTTTGGCGCAATGGCAATCAAAGCAGCGAAAGAAGTCACGCTGGCGTACGGCGGATTTCGCTAAGATGGGGTTGCCGGGTGGCGGTTACGCCTTACCCGGCCTACGGTCGGTTTCATAACGCACGCTGAAACGCTGTTTGCGTCGGTAGGCGTAAACATCTTCCACATGCCCGTTTTTAATCCGCGTTTGCAAACCCCGCCAGTAGTCGGCGCTGAACAAGTCAGCGTGCATCTCTTCAAATAGCGGCCCGATACGCGGGTCGGCACATAGCCAGTGGCGAAACTCTTCCGGGAAGACATCTCCAGGCGATACGCTGTACCACGGCTCAGCGCTCATCTCATCTTCCGGGTAACGTGGCGACGGGATATGACGGAAATTAACCTCCGTCATGTAGCAGATTTCATCGTAGTCGTAGAACACCACGCGCCCGTGACGGGTGACGCCGAAGTTCTTAAACAGCATATCGCCGGGGAAAATATTGGCGGCGGCCAGCTGACGAATCGCGTTGCCGTACTCTTCAATGGCATCGCGCAGTTGTTGACCTTCGACTTGCTCCAGCCAGATATTCAGCGGCACCATCCGTCGTTCGATATACAGATGGCGAATGACAATCTGATCGCCAAGATCGGTAATTTTTTCCGGGGCTTCCTGCAATAACAGCGCCATCAGCGCCGGATCGATTTGCCGTTTATCCAGCACAAAATTCTCGAACTCCTGGGTGTCAGCCATCCGCCCCACACGATCGTGCTCTTTGACCAGTTGATAACAGGCGCGGACGTGGGCGGCAGACATCTCTTTTTGCGGCGCAAATTTGTCTTTGATGATTTTAAACACCCGGTCAAAGCCCGGCAGGGTAAACACCAGCATCACCATACCGCGGATCCCCGGTGCTTCAATAAACTGCTCATCACAGTTGGCCAGGTAGAGCAGATACTCCCGATAACTTTCCGTTTTTGCATGCTTCTGACAGCCAATCGCCATATACAATTCAGCGGTGGTTTTACCGGGCAGGATCTCGCGCAACCACTCCACCAGTGCCGCGGGCAGCGGGGCATACACCATGAAGTAGGAGCGAGCGAAGCCAAACACAATGCTCGCCTCCGCCGTCGTGGTCAGACAGGTATCGACAAACAATTCGCCTTCGTCTGTCCGGTGGATTGGCAGTAAAAACGGCAGCGTTCCAGAAGGGGTAATCAGCTTCCCGACCAGCCAGGCGGCCTTGTTACGATAAAACAGTTCATTCGCCACCTGTAAATGGCAGCCTGGCAACACATCCGCTCCCAAGGTTTCGGTCAGGTGTTCGATGATGTAGTGGATATCACGATGTTTATTCTGCCATGGAAGACGTAGGGGAAGATCGCTAAGGACGCGAGTTAGCAGCCACTCCCAGCCGGTATCAGGAAAAAAGTCTTTCGCCAACGGGCGTGGGATCGTGCGGAAACGGCGCTCTGGCTGAGAACTGAAAATAAACAGCCGCTCGGGAGTCAGCGAGCGGTGGTCAAATAACCGACAGTAAACGGAGTTAAAAAAGCTCTCCGCAATCTCGAAGCGCGGGTAATCCGGCAGTAGCCGGGTGTAATGCTCTTTCACGCGAAGTAAAAAACCCGCGTCGGTACTTTTGCCGTCTGTAATGCAGCGCAACTGCTCCACCACCAGACCTACGTGATGATCGTAAAGGTGAATACGGCTTTTCATCGCCTGCTGAACCGCATGCCAGTCGGCATGTTCAAAACGCTGCTGCGCGCCGGAGGTGACTTCCAGAAAACGCCCGTACTGGGCGTCGAAACCTTGCAAAATCGTCTGAGCAATCAGTAATTCCAGGCCACGCGTCATCGACTTCTCCCATTCGGCACAACGTCATGCCGGATGGCGCGTTCGCTAATCCGGCCTACATCCCTTCGTAGGCCCGGTAAGCACAGCGCCACCGGGCATTAATCAAAACTGCGATTCTTCGGTCGAGCCAGTCAGCGCGGTCACCGAGGAAGCGCCGCCCTGAATGATAGTAGTGACTTTGTCGAAGTAGCCTGTACCCACTTCCTGCTGATGGGACACGAAGGTGTAACCGTCTTTAGCCGCCGCAAATTCTGGCTGCTGAACCTTCTCAACATAGTGGCGCATGCCTTCACCCTGCGCATAGGAGTGTGCGAGGTCGAACATGTTGAACCACATGCTGTGGATGCCCGCCAGGGTAATGAACTGGTATTTGTAACCCATATCCGACAGTTGCTGCTGGAAGCTGGCAATGGTTTTGTCGTCCAGGTTTTTCTGCCAGTTAAATGACGGCGAACAGTTGTAGGCCAGCAGTTTGCCGGGGAATTTCGCGTGAATCGCATCGGCAAAGCGCTTCGCCAGTTCGAGATCCGGCGTGGAGGTTTCACACCACACCAGATCCGCATAAGGTGCATAGGCCAGACCACGGCTGATCGCCTGCTCAATACCCGCATGCGTACGGTAGAACCCTTCGCTGGTACGTTCGCCGGTGATGAACTCGCTGTCGTATGGGTCGCAGTCAGACGTTATCAGATCGGCTGCGTCAGCATCAGTACGCGCAATAACCAGCGTCGGAACACCCATGACGTCGGCTGCCAGACGGGCGGCCACCAGTTTCTGGATAGCTTCCTGAGTCGGCACCAGAACTTTGCCGCCCATGTGACCACATTTTTTTACCGATGCGAGCTGATCTTCGAAGTGAACGGCCGCTGCACCAGCCTCAATCATCGATTTCATCAGTTCAAACGCGTTCAGGACGCCGCCAAAACCCGCTTCTGCATCGGCGACGATCGGCAGGAAGTAATCCACATAGCGCGGATCGTTCGGCTCAATACCGGTTGACCATTGGATCTGATCGGCGCGACGGAATGTGTTGTTGATCCGATCCACCACTGCCGGGACGGAGTTCGCCGGATACAGCGATTGGTCCGGGTACATGCTGGAGGCCAGGTTGGCATCTGCCGCCACCTGCCAGCCTGAAAGGTAGACCGCTTCAATACCGGCTTTCGCCTGCTGCAGCGCCTGACCGCCAGTCAGCGCGCCGAGGCTGTTGATATAACCTTTCTTCGATTCACCGTGCAGCAGACGCCACATTTTCGCCGCGCCAAGCTGAGCCAGCGTGCATTCCGGGTTGACCGAGCCACGTAATTTCACCACTTCCTCCGCGCTATATGGACGGGTGATGCCTTCCCAGCGCGGTTGAGTCCATTCTTTCTGTAATTCTTCGATTTGTTGAGTACGGGTTTTCATGTGCAGATGCTCCATATTGTTATGTGGTGGATTACGCCAGCAGGCGGTAGCCTGGCAGGGTCAAGAAATCGATCAATTCATCAGAGGTAGTGATTTGCTCCATCAGGCGCGCAGCATCGTCAAAACGCCCGCTGCTATAGCGGTGTTCGCCCAGCTCGTCCTGAATCACCAGCATCTCTTCGGCCAGCATCTGACGGAACAGCGGTTTGGTAACCGGCTTGCCGTTGCTGAGCGTCTTCTGGTGGTGGATCCACTGCCAGATGGAGGTACGGGAGATTTCGGCAGTGGCCGCATCTTCCATCAGACCGTAAATCGGTACGCAGCCGTTACCGGAGATCCACGCTTCGATGTACTGCACCGCAACACGAATGTTGGCGCGCATGCCTTCTTCAGTACGCTCACCTTCACAAGGCGCCAGCAGTTGTTCTGCGGTAATCGGCGCATCTTCTTCACGGGTCACGAACAGCTGATTTTTGTTTTCACCGAGCACGTCGTTGAACACCGCCATTGCGGTATCTGCCAGTCCCGGATGGGCAATCCATGTGCCGTCATGACCGTTATTGGCTTCCAGCGCTTTGTCCGCTTTTACCTTGGTCAGAACCTGGTTGTTACGTTCCGCATCTTTGCTGGGAATGAAAGCTGCCATGCCGCCCATCGCGAATGCGCCACGTTTATGACAGGTTTTAATCAGCAGACGCGAATAGGCGCTGAGGAATGGCTTATCCATCGTCACCACCTGACGGTCCGGCAGCACGCGATCCGGATGGTTCTTCAGCGTTTTGATATAGCTGAATATGTAGTCCCAGCGACCGCAGTTCAGACCGACAATATGGTCACGCAGGGCGTGCAGAATTTCGTCCATCTGGAAGACGGCCGGCAGCGTTTCAATCAGCAGAGTCGCTTTGATGGTGCCGCGTGGCAGATTAAAGCGATCTTCTGCATAGCTGAACACTTCGCTCCACCATGCTGCTTCTTGCCAGGCCTGCGTTTTTGGCAGGTAGAAGTAAGGGCCGCTGCCTTTTGCCAGCAACGTTTTGTAATTGTGGAAGAAATAGAGGGCAAAATCGAACAGGCTGCCCGGGATGGATTCGCCACGCCAGGTGACGTGTTTTTCCGGCAGATGCAGACCACGAACGCGGCATACCAACAGAGCCGGATTAGGTTTGAGCTGGTAAATTTTGCCCGCTTCGTTGGTATAGCTAATGGTGCCATTGACCGCATCACGCAGGTTTATCTGCCCGTCGATAACTTTGTTCCACTCAGGAGCCAGCGAATCTTCAAAATCAGCCATAAAGACTTTGACGTTCGCATTCAGCGCGTTGATAACCATCTTGCGCTCAACAGGCCCAGTTATCTCTACGCGGCGATCCAGTAAATCATCAGGAATTCCGCGAATTTTCCAGTCACCTTCTCGAATGGAAGCCGTTTCCGAAATAAAATCAGGCAACTTACCGTCATCAATATCCTGCTGCTGCTGGATACGTGCAGCCAGAAGTTTATTGCGTTTTGGCGTAAATCTTGTCACCAGTTCAGTCAGAAACTCTACTGCTTCAGCGGTCAGAATTTGTTGCTCCTGTTCGCCACGCGGCCTGGTGAAGACCAGTTCATCGGTTGTCGTTGCCTGTTGATTCATTGCGTAGTTCCTCGTCATTGATCCAAACACATCCCCAATGCGAACGAAGGATCGTTGTGCGCTTTTCGTTCAGCACAACTAAGACTACTCATTTAAATTTCAAAATCAAAAACAATTTCCATTTTTAATTTAATTATCAATTAACCTATTGATAACAATATAAATAAAATTTAATTACACCGTGAGGTGCGTTTCGGAAATAAAAAAGGCACCCGAAGGTGCCTGATTCAATATGCTGAAACGCTTAAGGATCGTCTGCTACAGAAGATTAATCCAGCGTTGGATTCATGTGACGCAGATCATATGGCGTGATCTGGTAGACGTAATAGTTGAGCCAGTTGGTAAACAACAGATTACCGTGGCTACGCCAGGTTGCCCGCGGTTTGTTTTGCGGGTCATCTTTCGGGAAGTAGTTATAGGGCACTTCCGGCGTTAGGCCCGCTTCGACGTCACGAAAATACTCACTGCCGAGCGTATGGGCATCATATTCCGGATGGCCCGTCACAAAGGCAATTCGTTTATCTTTGCTGGCAAACAGGTAGGCATCTCCCTCTTCGGTTTCAGCAAAAATCTCGAGATCGGTGTAGTCGCGAATAAGCGCAGCAGGAAAATCGGCATAGCGCGAATGCGGAGCCAGGAACGCATCATCGAATCCACGCGTCAGCAGCGCATGAGGATGCAGAATATGGTGCTCATAGACGCCTGAGAGTTTGTCCGTACGGGTTTGCTTAGGAATTCCGTACAGGATATTCAGCGCGGCCTGCACCGCCCAACAAACAAATAGCGTTGAGGTAACGTGATCTTTCGCCCATTCAAGCACTTGTTGAATCTGCGGCCAGTAAGCCACGTCATTAAATTCGACCAGACCCAACGGCGCGCCGGTCACGATCAGTCCGTCAAAGTTCTGATCGCAGATATCCTCGAAATTACAGTAAAAGTTATTCAGATGCTCCGTAGGGGTGTTACGTGACTCGCGAGCATCGATGCGCAATAGCTGAACATCTACCTGTAGCGGTGAGTTAGACAGTAAGCGCAGAAACTGGTTTTCCGTTTCAATCTTCTTGGGCATCAGGTTGAGGATGAGCACCTTCAGTGGTCGAATTTCCTGACCGGAAGCGCGGGATGTCGTCATCACAAAGACGTTTTCCTCACGCAAGAAATTGACGGCGGGTAGCTCGTCCTGCACGCGAATTGGCATAACCTGATAACCTCACTACATACGTTTAAACGTTTAGACATCCAGATAGCTGAAGATACCCAGGAATCATGCGAATGTCGAGCCTGCATCCTCAAGTTGAGAAAGTTTCACGGCCCTTGCTGTAGAATAGTGCAGTAAAGATAAAAGGAGAATGCTATGCCCTTTACCATTCGTCGTTCGCGTAAGGACGAAGGTGATAAGCTCATATCTATTTGGTGTCGTTCTGTCGATGCGACGCACCGTTTCCTCTCTGCGGAGTATCGGATTGAGCTGGAAGAGCTGGTAAGTTCATTTTTACCAGAAGCTCCGCTATGGGTTGCAGTGACAGAACAAGATGAGCCTGTCGCCTTTATGCTTTTGACCGATCAGCATATGGATGCGTTGTTTGTCGATCCGGATGTGCGTGGTAGTGGCGTTGGTAAACTGCTGATTGAACATGCTTTATCAATGGTTTCAACGCTAACGACCAACGTTAATGAACAGAATGAGCAGGCAGTTGGATTCTATAAGAAGATGGGATTTACTGTGACGGGACGGACGGAAGTGGACGATCTCGGACGAGCGTACCCGTTACTCAACCTCGTACACGGGTAGCCGTATCCGGATAACTGCTGGCGCACACCGCATCCGGCGTTTTTTTACCCCGCACACACGCAAAAAAGCCCATCCGTCAGGATGGGCTTCTTCACTTTATTTGATGCCTGGCAGTTTATGGCGGGCGTCCTGCCCGCCACCCTCCGGGCCGTTGCTGCGCAACGTTCAAATCCGCTCCCGGCGGATTTGTCCTCCTCAGGAGAGCGCTCACCGACAGACCACAGATAAAACAAAAGGCCCGGTCTTTCGACCGGGCCTTTCGCTTTTATTTGATGCCTGGCAGTTCCCTACTCTCGCATGGGGAGACCCCACACTACCATCGGCGCTACGGCGTTTCACTTCTGAGTTCGGCATGGGGTCAGGTGGGACCACCGCGCTACAGCCGCCAGGCAAATTCTGTTATTAACCCGCTTTTCGCCGGTTAATGTAATCTGTATCAAGCTGAATATGATGTCTGTCTCTTCGCCAAAACATCTTCGGCGTTGTAAGGTTAAGCCTCACGGTTCATTAGTATCGGTTAGCTCAATGTATCGCTACACTTACACACCCGACCTATCAACGTCATCGTCTTTAACGTTCCTTCAGGAGACTTAAAGTCTCAGGGAGAACTCATCTCGGGGCAAGTTTCGTGCTTAGATGCTTTCAGCACTTATCTCTTCCGCATTTAGCTACCGGGCAATGCCATTGGCATGACAACCCGAACACCAGTGATGCGTCCACTCCGGTCCTCTCGTACTAGGAGCAGCCCCCCTCAATTCTCCAGCGCCCACGGCAGATAGGGACCGAACTGTCTCACGACGTTCTAAACCCAGCTCGCGTACCACTTTAAATGGCGAACAGCCATACCCTTGGGACCTACTTCAGCCCCAGGATGTGATGAGCCGACATCGAGGTGCCAAACACCGCCGTCGATATGAACTCTTGGGCGGTATCAGCCTGTTATCCCCGGAGTACCTTTTATCCGTTGAGCGATGGCCCTTCCATTCAGAACCACCGGATCACTAAGACCTGCTTTCGCACCTGCTCGAGCCGTCACTCTCGCAGTCAAGCTAGCTTATGCCTTTGCACTAACCTCCTGATGTCCGACCAGGATTAGCTAACCTTCGTGCTCCTCCGTTACTCTTTAGGAGGAGACCGCCCCAGTCAAACTACCCACCAGACACTGTCCGCAACCCGGGTAACGGGTCCACGTTAGAACACCAGCCATTAAAGGGTGGTATTTCAAGGATGGCTCCATGCAGACTGGCGTCCACACTTCAAAGCCTCCCACCTATCCTACACATCAAGGACCAGTGTTCAGTGTCAAGCTATAGTAAAGGTTCACGGGGTCTTTCCGTCTTGCCGCGGGTACACTGCATCTTCACAGCGAGTTCAATTTCACTGAGTCTCGGGTGGAGACAGCCTGGCCATCATTACGCCATTCGTGCAGGTCGGAACTTACCCGACAAGGAATTTCGCTACCTTAGGACCGTTATAGTTACGGCCGCCGTTTACCGGGGCTTCGATCAAGAGCTTCTCCTTACGGATAACCCCATCAATTAACCTTCCGGCACCGGGCAGGCGTCACACCGTATACGTCCACTTTCGTGTTTGCACAGTGCTGTGTTTTTAATAAACAGTTGCAGCCAGCTGGTATCTTCGACTGATTTCAGCTCCATGAGTAAATCACTTCACCTACATATCAGCGTGCCTTCTCCCGAAGTTACGGCACCATTTTGCCTAGTTCCTTCACCCGAGTTCTCTCAAGCGCCTTGGTATTCTCTACCTGACCACCTGTGTCGGTTTGGGGTACGATTTCGTGTTACCTGATGCTTAGAGGCTTTTCCTGGAAGCAGGGCATTTGTTACTTCAGCACCGTAGTGCCTCGTCATCACACCTCAGCGTTAAAAAGGTACCGGATTTACCTGGAACCTCCGCCTACATGCTTAAACCGGGACAACCGTCGCCCGGCTAACATAGCCTTCTCCGTCCCCCCTTCGCAGTAACACCAAGTACAGGAATATTAACCTGTTTCCCATCGACTACGCCTTTCGGCCTCGCCTTAGGGGTCGACTCACCCTGCCCCGATTAACGTTGGACAGGAACCCTTGGTCTTCCGGCGTGCGGGTTTTTCACCCGCATTATCGTTACTTATGTCAGCATTCGCACTTCTGATACCTCCAGCATACCTCACGATACACCTTCAACGGCTTACAGAACGCTCCCCTACCCAACAACACATAGTGTCGCTGCCGCAGCTTCGGTGCATGGTTTAGCCCCGTTACATCTTCCGCGCAGGCCGACTCGACCAGTGAGCTATTACGCTTTCTTTAAATGATGGCTGCTTCTAAGCCAACATCCTGGCTGTCTGTGCCTTCCCACATCGTTTCCCACTTAACCATGACTTTGGGACCTTAGCTGGCGGTCTGGGTTGTTTCCCTCTTCACGACGGACGTTAGCACCCGCCGTGTGTCTCCCGTGATAACATTCTTCGGTATTCGCAGTTTGCATCGGGTTGGTAAGTCGGGATGACCCCCTAGCCGAAACAGTGCTCTACCCCCGAAGATGAATTCACGAGGCGCTACCTAAATAGCTTTCGGGGAGAACCAGCTATCTCCCGGTTTGATTGGCCTTTCACCCCCAGCCACAAGTCATCCGCTAATTTTTCAACATTAGTCGGTTCGGTCCTCCAGTTAGTGTTACCCAACCTTCAACCTGCCCATGGCTAGATCACCGGGTTTCGGGTCTATACCCTGCAACTTAACGCCCAGTTAAGACTCGGTTTCCCTTCGGCTCCCCTATACGGTTAACCTTGCTACAGAATATAAGTCGCTGACCCATTATACAAAAGGTACGCAGTCACCCCATAAAGAGGCTCCCACTGCTTGTACGTACACGGTTTCAGGTTCTTTTTCACTCCCCTCGCCGGGGTTCTTTTCGCCTTTCCCTCACGGTACTGGTTCACTATCGGTCAGTCAGGAGTATTTAGCCTTGGAGGATGGTCCCCCCATATTCAGACAGGATACCACGTGTCCCGCCCTACTCTTCGAGTTCACAACCTGTGCATTTTGGTGTACGGGACTATCACCCTGTACCGTCGGACTTTCCAGACCGTTCCACTAACACACAAGCTGATTCAGACTCTGGGCTGCTCCCCGTTCGCTCGCCGCTACTGGGGGAATCTCGGTTGATTTCTTTTCCTCGGGGTACTTAGATGTTTCAGTTCCCCCGGTTCGCTTCATTACGCTATGTATTCACGTAATGATAGTGTGACGAATCACACTGGGTTTCCCCATTCGGAAATCGCCGGTTATAACGGTTCATATCACCTTACCGACGCTTATCGCAGATTAGCACGTCCTTCATCGCCTCTGACTGCCAGGGCATCCACCGTGTACGCTTAGTCGCTTAACCTCACAACCCGAAGATGTTTCTTTCGATTCATCATCGACTTGCAAAAATTTGAGAGACTCGAACACACCATTTATCTGTTCTTATTACGGAGAACAGACACAGTGTGTCGTTTCAATTTTCAGCTTGATCCAGATTTTTAAAGAGCAAAACTTCTTAATGCACTCGAAAGTACATTCAGAAGTTCATCATTCATCAGACAATCTGTGTGAGCACTACAAAGAACGTTTCTTTAAGGTAAGGAGGTGATCCAACCGCAGGTTCCCCTACGGTTACCTTGTTACGACTTCACCCCAGTCATGAATCACAAAGTGGTAAGCGCCCTCCCGAAGGTTAAGCTACCTACTTCTTTTGCAACCCACTCCCATGGTGTGACGGGCGGTGTGTACAAGGCCCGGGAACGTATTCACCGTGGCATTCTGATCCACGATTACTAGCGATTCCGACTTCATGGAGTCGAGTTGCAGACTCCAATCCGGACTACGACATACTTTATGAGGTCCGCTTGCTCTCGCGAGGTCGCTTCTCTTTGTATATGCCATTGTAGCACGTGTGTAGCCCTACTCGTAAGGGCCATGATGACTTGACGTCATCCCCACCTTCCTCCAGTTTATCACTGGCAGTCTCCTTTGAGTTCCCGGCCGGACCGCTGGCAACAAAGGATAAGGGTTGCGCTCGTTGCGGGACTTAACCCAACATTTCACAACACGAGCTGACGACAGCCATGCAGCACCTGTCTCACGGTTCCCGAAGGCACCAAGCCATCTCTGGCAAGTTCCGTGGATGTCAAGAGTAGGTAAGGTTCTTCGCGTTGCATCGAATTAAACCACATGCTCCACCGCTTGTGCGGGCCCCCGTCAATTCATTTGAGTTTTAACCTTGCGGCCGTACTCCCCAGGCGGTCGACTTAACGCGTTAGCTCCGGAAGCCACGCCTCAAGGGCACAACCTCCAAGTCGACATCGTTTACGGCGTGGACTACCAGGGTATCTAATCCTGTTTGCTCCCCACGCTTTCGCACCTGAGCGTCAGTCTTTGTCCAGGGGGCCGCCTTCGCCACCGGTATTCCTCCAGATCTCTACGCATTTCACCGCTACACCTGGAATTCTACCCCCCTCTACAAGACTCTAGCCTGCCAGTTTCGGATGCAGTTCCCAGGTTGAGCCCGGGGATTTCACATCCGACTTGACAGACCGCCTGCGTGCGCTTTACGCCCAGTAATTCCGATTAACGCTTGCACCCTCCGTATTACCGCGGCTGCTGGCACGGAGTTAGCCGGTGCTTCTTCTGCGAGTAACGTCAATCGTTGCGGTTATTAACCACAACGCCTTCCTCCTCGCTGAAAGTACTTTACAACCCGAAGGCCTTCTTCATACACGCGGCATGGCTGCATCAGGCTTGCGCCCATTGTGCAATATTCCCCACTGCTGCCTCCCGTAGGAGTCTGGACCGTGTCTCAGTTCCAGTGTGGCTGGTCATCCTCTCAGACCAGCTAGGGATCGTCGCCTAGGTGAGCCGTTACCCCACCTACTAGCTAATCCCATCTGGGCACATCCGATGGCAAGAGGCCCGAAGGTCCCCCTCTTTGGTCTTGCGACGTTATGCGGTATTAGCTACCGTTTCCAGTAGTTATCCCCCTCCATCGGGCAGTTTCCCAGACATTACTCACCCGTCCGCCACTCGTCACCCAAGGAGCAAGCTCCTCTGTGCTACCGTTCGACTTGCATGTGTTAGGCCTGCCGCCAGCGTTCAATCTGAGCCATGATCAAACTCTTCAATTTAAGTTTGATGCTCGTGAATTAAACTTCGTAATGAATTACGTATGTTCACTCAAGAGACTTGGTATTCATTTTTCGTCTTGCGACGTTAAGAATCCGTATCTTCGAGTGCCCACACAGATTGTCTGATAAATTGTTAAAGAGCAGTTGCGACGCGCTTTAGCGCTCTGTCGCGAGGTGGCGTATATTACGCTTTCCTCTTTCAGAGTCAACCCTCATTTTCAGGTTTTTCTCTTCAACCGAACCAGCTGTTTGCGTGAAGTGATTCACATCCGCCGTGTCGATGGAGGCGCATTATAGGGAGTTTCCTGTGGCCCGCAACCCTTAAATGACAGAAAAATGACTGACTGCTGCATTCCACAGCAAAACCCCGCCTTATACCCATTTACGCACAGAGTTATCCACAAACCACACGATCGTTTCTACGATCCTCTCGTTATATCAGCCTCTTTCAACTGAAAAAGAAGAGGTCAAAATCGAAAATTAAAAATTCGCGAGCGTTGCGCAAACGTTTTCGTTACAATGCCCCCGCACAACAAGGATGCCCCGTAAGGGGCGTTAGCTGAGTTTTTAGCCAAGAATTCACCTAACGCTCTCTGTAATAGTCAAATCCAGGGGATTTACCATGCAACAACGTCGTCCAGTCCGCCGCGCTCTGCTCAGTGTTTCTGACAAGGCCGGTATCATCGAATTCGCTCAGGCACTTTCCGCACGTGGTGTGGAGCTGCTATCTACAGGTGGCACTGCGCGCCTGTTAGCGGAGAAAGGTCTGCCAGTGACCGAAGTTTCCGATTACACCGGCTTCCCGGAAATGATGGATGGACGCGTGAAGACCCTGCATCCGAAGGTCCACGGTGGCATTCTTGGTCGTCGCGGTCAGGATGACGGAATAATGGAACAACATGGTATCGCGCCTATCGATATGGTGGTTGTTAACCTGTATCCATTCGCCCAGACCGTCGCCCGCGAAGGCTGTTCTCTGGAAGATGCGGTAGAGAACATTGATATTGGCGGCCCGACCATGGTGCGCTCCGCAGCCAAGAACCATAAAGATGTAGCTATCGTTGTGAAGAGCAGCGACTACGACGCCATTATTAAAGAGATGGATGCCAACGACGGTTCTCTGACCCTCGACACCCGTTTCGATCTCGCGATTAAAGCCTTCGAACACACCGCCGCTTACGACAGCATGATCGCCAACTACTTCGGCAGCATGGTTCCGGCTTACCACGGTGAAAGCAAAGAAGCCGCCGGTCGCTTCCCACGTACGCTGAACCTGAACTTCATTAAGAAGCAGGATATGCGCTACGGCGAGAACAGCCACCAGCAGGCAGCCTTCTATATAGAAGAGAATGTTAAAGAAGCTTCCGTTGCCACCGCGCAGCAGGTACAGGGCAAAGCACTTTCCTACAACAACATCGCCGATACCGATGCGGCGCTGGAGTGCGTGAAAGAGTTCAGCGAACCGGCATGCGTTATCGTTAAGCACGCAAACCCATGCGGCGTGGCGGTAAGCACTTCTATTCTCGACGCTTACGACCGTGCGTATAAAACCGACCCGACCTCCGCGTTCGGCGGCATCATCGCCTTTAACCGCGAGCTGGATGCCGAAACCGCGCAGGCGATTATCTCCCGCCAGTTCGTGGAAGTGATCATCGCGCCATCCGCCACCGAAGAAGCACTGAACATTACCGCAGCCAAGCAGAACGTTCGCGTGCTGGTCTGCGGCCAATGGGCGCAGCGCGTTCCGGGCCTGGACTTCAAGCGCGTGAACGGCGGCCTGCTGGTTCAGGACCGTGACCTGGGTATGGTGAGCGAAGCTGAACTGCGCGTAGTGACCCAACGCCAGCCGACCGAGCAGGAACTGCGCGATGCGCTGTTCTGCTGGAAAGTGGCGAAGTTCGTGAAATCCAACGCCATCGTTTATGCCAAAGGCAATATGACCATCGGTATTGGCGCAGGCCAGATGAGCCGCGTTTACTCCGCGAAAATCGCCGGGATCAAAGCGGCCGACGAAGGTCTGGAAGTGAAAGGTTCTTCTATGGCTTCTGACGCTTTCTTCCCGTTCCGCGACGGGATTGATGCCGCTGCTGCCGCCGGTGTGACCTGCGTGATCCAGCCGGGTGGTTCTATTCGCGATGACGAAGTGATTGCCGCCGCCAACGAACACGGCATTGCGATGGTATTTACCGACATGCGCCACTTCCGCCATTAATCCACGGAGCAGACGATGAAAGTATTAGTGATTGGCAACGGCGGGCGCGAGCACGCCCTGGCGTGGAAAGCGGCACAGTCGCCTAAAGTCGAAACGGTATTTGTCGCCCCGGGCAACGCGGGCACCGCGCTGGAACCCACGCTGCAAAACGTGGCCATCGGCGTAACGGATATTCCGGCGCTGCTGAGCTTTGCCCAGAACGAGAAGATTGATCTGACCATCGTTGGTCCGGAAGCGCCGCTGGTGATTGGTGTGGTTGACGCTTTCCGCGCCGCCGGTCTGAAAATCTTCGGCCCAACCGAAGGCGCCGCGCAGCTGGAAGGCTCTAAAGCCTTCACCAAAGATTTTCTTGCGCGCCATCAGATCCCGACGGCGGAGTACCAGAACTTCACCGAAGTCGAACCTGCGCTGGCTTACCTGCGCGAGAAAGGCGCGCCGATCGTTATCAAAGCCGACGGCCTGGCCGCCGGGAAAGGCGTTATCGTGGCGATGACGCTGGAGGAAGCCGAAGCCGCGGTGCATGACATGCTGGCCGGTAACGCGTTTGGCGACGCGGGCCACCGCATCGTTATCGAAGAGTTCCTCGACGGTGAAGAAGCGAGCTTTATTGTCATGGTCGACGGTGAGCACGTGCTGCCGATGGCCACCAGCCAGGACCACAAGCGCGTGGGCAATGGCGACACCGGCCCGAACACCGGCGGGATGGGTGCTTACTCACCAGCGCCGGTGGTAACTGATGAAGTGCATCAGCGCACCATGGAACGTATCATATGGCCAACCGTAAAAGGCATGGCGGCGGAAGGTAACACCTACACCGGCTTCCTGTACGCGGGCCTGATGATCGACAAGCAGGGCAACCCGAAGGTTATCGAGTTCAACTGCCGCTTCGGCGATCCGGAAACCCAGCCGATCATGCTGCGCATGAAGTCCGATCTGGTGGAGCTGTGCCTCGCCGCCTGTGACGGCAAGCTGGATGAGAAAACCTCCGAGTGGGACGAACGCGCCTCGCTGGGCGTGGTCATTGCCGCAGGCGGTTATCCGGGTAATTACAATACCGGCGATGAGATCCACGGTCTGCCGCTGGAAGACGTCGCTGACGGTAAAGTGTTCCACGCGGGTACCAAACTGTCTGCTGACGATCGCGTGCTGACCAACGGCGGTCGCGTGCTGTGCGCCACCGCGCTGGGCAACACCGTGGCGGAAGCGCAGAAACGCGCCTACGCCCTGATGACCGACATCCGCTGGGACGGCAGCTTCAGCCGTAACGACATCGGCTGGCGCGCCATCGAACGTGAGCAACGCTAACGCGAAATTTTCGCCAGCAGCGTTTTACGCGTAATGCCTAACTGACGGGCGGCTTCCGTTTTATTGCCGCCCGTTTTTTCAAGCGCCGCCAGAATCACCTCCTTTTCGACATCCACCAGCGGTTGGATCTCGCCACTGAATTCCGTTTTTATCGGCGTCGCGGCAATCGCCATCGGCAGTTCACGTTCGGAAATATATTCCCCTGTCAGCAGCACCACCGAGCGCTCAATCGCATTTTCCAGCTCACGAATATTGCCCGGCCAGTCGTAGTGGATCAGCAGATCCATCGCCTGCGGAGTAAAGCCTTTCACCGCTTTACGGTTACGCGCGGCAAAACGCTGGAGAAAATGTTCGGCTAACAGCGGAATATCTTCCCGGCGCTGGCACAGCGCTGGCATTTCAATGGTGACGACGTTCAGACGATAGTAGAGATCCTGACGAAAGCGCCCGGCGCTGACTTCCTCTGCTAGATCGCGATGCGTAGCGGCTATCAGCCGGACATCAACCGCAATGGTCTGATTGCTACCAACTCGCTGCACTTCTCGCTCCTGGATAGCCCGCAGCAAACGCACCTGCATCAGCGGTGAGATATCGCCAATTTCATCAAGAAATAACGTGCCACCATCGGCTTCCACAAAGCGCCCTTCCCGGCGTTTATCCGCCCCGGTAAACGCCCCTTTCTCGTGACCAAACAGCTCGGACTCCAGCAGCGATTCATTAAGCGCCGCGCAGTTGAGCGTCACCAGCGGCTTATCGCGACGGGCGCTGCTGGCATGCAGCGCCCGGGCCACCAACTCTTTCCCCGTGCCGGAGTCTCCGTGAATGAGCACTGTCGCATCTGAGGGCGCAACCATCGCGATTTCATTGAGCAACTTCTGCATCGCCGGACTGCTGCCAATCATGCCAAACTGCGCAGCCGACGCCGATGGCAGTTCAGCGCCCATTTCCCGCGTATGCGCCAGCGCCTTTTCCAGCGTCTCCTGCAGACGGTCAAAATCCAGCGGCTTGATTAAGTAGTCCAGCGCCCCGGTTTTAAGCGCCTCAACGGCGGTCTCTACGCTGGAGAACGCCGTCATGATCAAGACCGGAATCGCCGGATTCAGCGCTTTAATCTCTTTCAGCGTTGCGATGCCGTCCATCTCCGCCATGCGTACATCACACAGCACTAAATCAAATACGCGTTCGCGCACCTGTTCCAACGCCGCTCGCCCGCTATAGGCCAGCGCGACCTCATAACCCCAGCCGCGCAGCAGCGCCTGTAAAATGGTGCAGTGGCTGATATCGTCATCTACTACCAGAATATTGATTTTTCCGCGCGTCATCCTTGTTAATCCTGTTGTTTCGCTTTGGTCGGCAGCCAAAGAGTAAAGGTCGCACCTTTGCCCTCAACGCTTGCCACCTGAATGGTGCCACCATGCTGTTCGATAATGTTCTGCACTACCGCCAGTCCGAGGCCGGTTCCGTCAGCTTTGGTTGTAAAGTAAGGCGTAAAAATGGCCTCCAGCTGTTCCGCTGCAATTCCCTTCCCGCTATCGGTAACCACAATTTTAACGCGATCGCCGCTGCTTTCATTCGCTTCAACCGTGATCGTGCCCTGACGACCAATCGCATGAATGGCGTTCAGATACAGATTCAACAAAACCTGAGTCAGTCGGTCAGGATCGGCCTGGATAGCGGGCAGCGTAGAATTGGCCGAAAAGCGGAGCTGGATTTCCCTGCTTACCGCATCCTGACTCACCAGGTGTAATGAGTGGGTGATAACCTCATTGAGATCCACCTGTTGCAGCGTCAGATGTGCAGGCTTCACCAGCTCCAGCAGCTCGCTCACCACCCGATTTAAACGATCCGCCTCTTTCGCCATCACCTGTGCCAGCTCATGCGACTCGCCTCCTGCCGGGGTTCGCTCGGCAAAATACTTCGCTAACCCTTTGATCGATGAAAGCGGATTACGAATTTCATGCGCCACTCCAGCCGCAAGATGCCCGAGCGCTAACAGTTTTTCTTTACGCTTCATCGCATCCTGAAGTTCTTTGTACGAGCGCTGATAGCGCTGATACCAGAAGAACGTCAGTACGGTGGCCAGCAACACAGCCGCCAGCGCACAGAGGACTATCAGTGTGTTACGCCACTCTCTTGCCTGAGTCGCTGTCAGATCGCTGGCATCAAAGGCGATAAATATGGTTTGCGCTGGGGTGATAAGCTGCCCGTCATTGCTGGCACAGCGCGCCATGCCGTGGCGTCCTGGACCATACATCGGCTGAAACTGGCGATAAATTTCCAGGGCCGGCGTTTTTTCACCATCCCTCGCTGGAATTTCAATATTCCGCCAGCTTTCTTGCTCCCCAGGACTAAGCTGTCGCAGGACATCCGGTGAATAGAGCGTTTTTCCGACCATCGCGGCATTGCTGTGAGTAATAATGACACCATGCTCATCGACGACGGCAAACCATAGCACGCCTGGTTGTACGGCCATTTCCTCCAGTAGCGTCTGCTGCTGGGCATGATGCATGCGCATCCCCATGCCTACACGCGTACCAGACTCCAGAGCGCGAATGAGCACGCTGCCTTTTTCCAGTAGCGTTTGCCGCGCGGCACCACTTTCCCGCCCATAGTCCCGAATAGTCATAATCGAAAACCAGCCGACCAAAATCAGGATTGCCGCCAGCAAGAGTCGGCTCAACCACTTTGCCACCGTATCCTTATAAAGATGCATACGCTCTCCCTTTACCCCACTTGTTCCTTTCATCGTTGCAGGTATACAGCAGAAATCATGCCATTTTTTCCCCCTGATAACCCTGCCCTCAGACACAAACAGCTGAAAGTACCGAGTAAAAATGACTCGCTGGCGCGTTCTGGCGAGTCATTTTTACTCGTTTCCCTGCAAAGACGGCGGGTACAACGCCCGCAGGACTGGGATTGCCGCTTTGGCACGGAAGATGCAAAAGGGAATGTAAGCTAACCAACAGGAGAACGAACGATGAAACGGAACAACAAACTGGCACTGATTGCACTTTCTCTGATCGCACTGGGCTCCACCCCGGTACTGGCGCAGAATCACTGGGGATATGGTGATGGAATGCAGCAACGGGGCGGTACCCCAATGACCGCTGAGCAGCAGGCTGCCGCACAGAAAATCTATGATGATTACTACTCCCAGACCAGCGCGTTGCGCCAACAGCTGACATCCAAACGTTATGAGTACAATGCACTATTAACGGCCAGCTCGCCGGACACGGCAAAAATTAATGCCGTTGCAAAAGAGATGGAAGCGTTGAACCAGTCTCTGGACGAGCAGCGTGTTAAACGCGATGTCGCAATGGCGCAGGCTGGCGTGCCACGTGGCGCGGGAATGGGCTACGGCGGATGCGGCGGTGGCGGTAACCATCGCGGCGGCGGCCATATGGGAATGGGTCACTGGTAAAAGACTTAATGCCTGATGACGCCATACGGATCAGGCCTGCTGACTACCTGTCTTCAGGTTTTCAGAAAGTTTTGGCTGTAGGCTGCCAGTGACAAAAATCTTCATTGGCGACTAGCAGTAGCTGCGACCCTTCGGGCGCTTCCAGCCATGCCACACTCACCTCTACGGATGAATGTTTCTGGCGGCGCTCGATATGGTTTATCGCCCACGACTCCAGGTCTGGCTTCAGCGTTTCACCTTCACAGGTTGTGACCGTGTTATCCGCATGCCAACGTCCCTGACGCAATATCACCCGTCCCTGACGCAGCGCATCGCTGGTCTGGCGAATTTGATCGGCGCGATAGCGGTAAAGCGCGATTTGATCGCTGGAAAGCTGCTGCTTTTGCCCGTCGACTTCACGCTGCATGAAGCTCAGTTCGCCCCGGTCATCGAAGCGTATACGGACATGTTCAGCCGGTTTACTGTAAACGTTGAGTTCTATGAGAGAGAGCGAATCACCCTGCCAGCGGTATTCACTGGTAGTGGTTTCGCCTTTTCGCCACGGACTAAATACCGAGAGCAAGTGAACATCGTCACCGGAGTCTTTACGCCAAATGCGTACCGCCCCCTGATCGCCAACATAGCCGCTGGCCGTGAACGGAGGAAGCTCAGAATGGCTACCGCAGGCAGACAGTAACAGAACACCTGAAAGCCAAAGCGTATGACGCCAGATGGACAAAAGGGGCGAAACCGCCCCTTCGTTAAAACTGTTCACTGCCACGCGAATTACTTAACCGCGTCTTTCAGTGCTTTACCAGAAACAAATGCCGGTACGTTAGCTGCGGCAATTTTGATTTCTTTACCGGTCTGCGGGTTGCGGCCAGTGCGCTCAGCACGGTGGTTCACTTTGAAGGTACCGAAACCAACCAGTTGTACAGCATCGCCTTCTTTCAGAGACTCAGTAATAGCAGCCAGAGTGGATTCCAGAGCAGCTTTAGCCTGTGTTTTAGACAGTTCTGCTTTGTCTGCAATTACATCAATCAGTTGAGTCTTGTTCATAAGTTATCCTTACAATGTGTTTATCGCTTGCTAAGCATCGAGTGCGACGGAAATGCCAGAAAAGCACTCTCCTGCATACACGCACCGATAGCCACTTTTTTTCGCCCCCCAAATGTAGACCAGACCGGGGGCGGATGGGAAGCCTTCAGGCACGACAAATCAGGCGTTAAATCACGTTTTGTGGTGTCATTGCTGAAAATTTATACCAATATTGCTCTCGCCAGCCTCGCGCAGGTCTGCACGCAGCCCTTTTATCAGCTCAATATCGCGTTCTTCACAGTCGGCTAAAAGTCGGAAAATTTCCCACTGAATATCCCATTCTTGCTCAACGGCAGGGTTCTCTTTGAGCTCCTCATCGGTCATTTCGCGACCAGCCTGGGTCATTTCCAGCATCGCTACCGTCGTAATCGAAGCTTTACTAACTTCAATTGCATGCTCCAGCGTTTCACCGCTAAGACGTGAATGCATCAGTTCGCTTAATGCCACACAGGCATCAATCGCCGGATAAACGCCGTACAGATCGTAATCGTCTGCAGAAGGAATGGCCTCTTCAAACTTTTCCAGCTGGCTGTCGAAATTGATTTTCGCGTCTTTAACCGTCAGCGCTTCCCAAATCAGATCCAGAATTCGGCGGTAAATCTGTCCATCGCCAAATTCAGTTTGCTTGCAGAACATGGCGTAATTCGGGTACATGCGTTCGCACAGACAGGCCATAAATGTGACGTGCTGCCAGCTTTCCAGCTTCTCCAGACGCAGGTGAATCGGATTTTGTAACATGATGAGTTCTCAAATACGGAAATTAGCCGCAGTTTACCCGATATGGGGCGCTTTTGCTGCAAGCCGCGTAAAAGCCGGGCGTTCGGATGCCACCGCATCTGCCCAGCGCGTTGGTTCCGGCAGACGATAGCCGTTCATACAGCGTTGTACCCACGCCAGTGCGCTGTCCATACTCACGCGGTGGCCCGTAGAGATAAACAACGGGTTACAGCGCGCTTTGCTGCGCCAGACCCATGCCAGCTGTTCGCCTTTATCCAGCAATGGCACTAGCGCACCGGGTTCAGCAGCGAGCGGTTCAAACTTGCCACACAGCCGTTTTTTCGCCACACCAATCGTTGGGACGTCCACCAGCAGGCCAAAATGGCTGGCCACGCCCAGACGGCGCGGGTGCGAAATGCCGTGCCCGTCAACGAACAGCAGATCTGGCTTGTGCGAGAGCAGTTGCCAGGCGGCCATCAGCGCGGGGGTTTCACGAAAGGAGAGAAAACCGGGAATGTAGGGCATGGTAGTGGCGATGCGCGCCACCTTGTATTCAACCAGTTCAAGCGTGGGATACTTCAGTAAGACCATCGCGGCTCGCGTCACTTCGCCACCCTGCTCAAACCCAACGTCCGCCCCGCCGATCAGATCCGGCGGATCGTTCTTCAGACGATCCTCGCGGATCAATGAAGAGGCCAGTTCAAGCTGCTGCGCGCGTAATGACGCGAGATCCATAATGACTCCTTAGCGGTGGTACTGTTCGGACAACCGATGTACCGCCTCCACAAAGACACCCGCATGTTCTGGCGGGACGTCCTGATGAATGCCGTGGCCCAGGTTAAAGACATGCCCTTCGCCCTGACCGAATCCGGCCAGAATTGTCGCCACCTCTTCTTCGATGCGGGCTGGCGGTGCATACAGCATGGACGGATCCATATTGCCCTGTAGCGCCACTTTATGACCTACACGACGACGCGCATCGGCAATGTCAGTGGTCCAGTCGAGACCTAACGCATCACAGCCGGTTTCCGCCATCGCTTCCAGCCACTGACCACCGCCTTTGGTAAACAGGGTCACAGGTACGCGACGACCTTCGTTCTCGCGTAGCAGGCCATCGACGATTTTGTGCATGTAGTACAGGGAGAACTGCTGATAATCGCGACCGGTCAGCACACCGCCCCAGGTATCGAAAATCATCACCGACTGCGCGCCCGCTTTGATCTGCGCGTTCAGGTACAGCGTGACGCTCTTCGCCAGCTTATCAAGCAGCAGATGCAGCGCTTTAGGGTCGGCATACATCATCTTTTTAATCACGGTGAAGGCTTTGCTGCTACCGCCTTCAACCATGTAGGTCGCCAGCGTCCACGGGCTACCGGAGAAGCCGATCAGCGGCACTTCGCCTTTCAGTTCACGGCGGATAGTGCGCACCGCGTTCATCACGTATCCCAGCCCATCTTCCGGGTCCGGGATCGGCAGTTTGTCGACGTCAGCCTTGCTGGTAATCGGAGAGGTGAAGCGTGGACCTTCTCCTGCTTCAAAATACAGCCCGAGTCCCATCGCATCCGGGATCGTCAGGATATCGGAGAAGAGGATCGCGGCATCAAGTTTATAGCGACGCAGCGGCTGCAGCGTAACTTCGCAGGCCAGCTCGGCATTTTTGCACAGCGCCATAAAATCGCCCGCTTCGGCACGGGTAGCTTTGTATTCCGGTAGATAACGGCCTGCCTGGCGCATCATCCATACCGGAGTGACATCAACGGGCTGGCGCAGCAGCGCACGCAGATAACGATCGTTCTTCAGTTCGGTCATTTTTGCAGTTCCTTATTGCGTCAGTCCATCAGTGTATCACCACTCGCTCTTTACTCGTACTCAGCCCGACACATTGCCACAGTATCTTCAATCAATCGACGCGCGACAGTACCCGGCGGGGGCAAGAGCGGTAAATCGTCATAGCGATACCAGTTCGCTTCCAGCAGCTCTTTCGGGTCGATGACGATTTCGCCGCTATCATACTCCGCCATAAATGCGGTCATCAAAGACTGTGGGAACGGCCACGGCTGAGAAGTGACATAGCGCAGGTTTTTCACCTTAATGCCGCTCTCTTCCATGACTTCACGCGCCACCGCCTGCTCGAGGGTTTCGCCCACTTCGACAAAACCTGCCAGCACGGTATGCACGCCGTTGCGATGGCGAACATGTTGGGCGAGCAGGATGGAATCATCTCGGCGAATAGCGACGATTATGCAGGGAGCAATTTGCGGGTAATAACGTTCGCGGCAGTGACTACAGAGCATCGCCCACTCCGTTTTACTCGGGTGCATGGGATGGCCGCAGTAACCGCAGAATTTATGCGAGCGGTAAAACTCCGCCAGCTGTACGCCTCGTCCGGCCAGTTGAAACAGGCCAACGTCCTGGTCAATGACCTGGCGCACCGACCCCATATCGTGTCGACGCTGCTGCTGAACCAGCCAGACAGTTTCCCCTTCCCACTCGCCTATTGGCAGCGCGCGCTGACCAATCAGATCAAAACGGGCTGCGTCGCCATAAGGTAGCTCGCCATGAGGTAACCATAACTTTTGCTCATGACTGACAATCCACCAGCCGCTATCTAATTTTTCAATTATACGATCCATATCTCTTGCGCAACCTTTGCTTCACAGGCATGTTGTTTACATTATTTTTACATTTACGGGTGAGCAGTTCCTAAACACCATCTTGCGGAGTCAATCATGCTAAACCAGCTGGAAAGCCTGACGGAGCACGTCGGAGGAAGTAATAAACTGGTTGATCGCTGGCTACATGTACGTAAGCACCTGCTCGTGGCTTACTACAATCTGGTTGGCATTAAGCCTGGCAAAGAATCGTACATGCGACTCAATGAAAAGGCGCTGGATGATTTTTGTCAGAGCCTGGTCGATTACCTCTCCACCGGACACTTCAGTATTTATGAACGTATTCTCCATAAATTGGAAGGGAACGGGCAGCTTTTAAAAGCCACAAAAATTTGGCCGCTGCTGGAAGCCAATACGCAGTTGATCATGGACTACTATGACTCCAGCCTGGAAACTGCGATTGATCATGATAACTTCCTTGAGTTTCAAAAGGTTTTATCGGATCTCGGCGAGGCGCTGGAAGCCCGGTTCGTGCTCGAAGATAAGCTGATCATGCTGGTATTTGATGCGATGCACGAGAGTGGCACTCTCAAACGTCCTGCTTGAGATTTGTCGCATTAACGCGTAGTTTACATTCATTACCTCTAAGATAGAGGTTACTTCTTGTCGGAGTGCTTATTTTCCACAACAGCATTCGTGATGCGTCAAGGCGGCAAGTCAGTGAATCTCCAGGAGATTACCTAAGTAAGTGACTGGAGTGAGCGGACGAAGCCAACAAAGAGGCAGCGCGAAGGATGACGTGGAAAAGGCTGAGACCGTTAATTCGGGATCCGCGGAACCTGATCAGGTTAAGACCTGCGAAGGGAACAAGAGTCAATCTACAACCGTATCGCCCCTGGGCGATCGCCTCTCTTGCTTCATCCGTCGTCTGACAAGCCACGTCCTTACTTTTTTGGAATGAGCTATGTCTGCCACTACTAAACCATCACGCCGCGAACAGCGCGCGCAAGCCCAACACTTTATCGATACCCTGGAAGGGACCGCCTTCCCTAACTCAAAACGCATTTATATTACCGGTTCGCAGCCGGATATCCGCATTCCGATGCGCGAAATCCAGCTTAGCCCGACGCTGATTGGCGGCAGCAAAGACAACCCGCAATTTGAAGACAACGAAGCCGTGCCGGTGTACGACACATCCGGGCCGTATGGCGATCCTGACGTGGAGATTAACGTCCAGCAGGGCCTGGCAAAACTGCGCCAGCCGTGGATTGCGGCGCGTAACGACAGCGAAGAATTAGACGACCGCAGCTCCGCTTACACCAAAGAGCGCCTGGCCGACGATGGCCTGGACGAGCTGCGTTTCAGCGGCCTGCTGACCCCAAAGCGCGCCAAAGCCGGTAAGCGCGTGACCCAGTTGCACTACGCCCGTCAGGGGATCGTCACGCCAGAGATGGAGTTTATCGCCATCCGTGAAAATATGGGCCGCGAGCGTATTCGTAGTGAAGTGCTGCGCCACCAGCATCCGGGGATGAACTTTGGCGCTCGTCTGCCGGAAAATATCACCCCGGAATTCGTGCGTGATGAAGTCGCTGCGGGCCGGGCGATTATTCCTGCCAACATCAACCACCCGGAATCCGAGCCGATGATCATCGGCCGCAACTTCCTGGTGAAGGTGAATGCCAACATCGGTAACTCGGCGGTCACTTCCTCTATCGAAGAAGAGGTAGAAAAACTGGTGTGGTCGACCCGCTGGGGCGCAGATACGGTGATGGACCTCTCCACCGGTCGCTATATTCACGAAACCCGCGAGTGGATCCTGCGTAACAGCCCGGTGCCGATCGGCACCGTACCGATCTACCAGGCGCTGGAGAAGGTCAATGGGATCGCCGAAGATCTCACCTGGGAAGCGTTCCGCGATACGTTGCTGGAACAGGCCGAACAGGGCGTGGACTACTTCACCATCCATGCCGGCGTACTGCTGCGCTACGTGCCGATGACCGCTAAACGCCTGACCGGAATTGTCTCGCGCGGCGGTTCAATTATGGCGAAATGGTGCCTTTCTCATCACAAAGAGAACTTCCTGTTCGAACATTTCCGCGAGATTTGCGAAATCTGCGCCGCCTACGACGTCTCGCTCTCTCTCGGTGACGGCCTGCGCCCGGGTTCGATTCAGGATGCCAACGACGAAGCGCAGTTCTCCGAACTGCATACGCTGGGCGAGCTAACCAAAATCGCCTGGGAATACGACGTGCAGGTGATGATTGAAGGCCCAGGGCATGTGCCGATGCATATGATCCAAAGCAACATGACCGAAGAGCTGGAGAGCTGCCACGAAGCGCCGTTCTACACCTTAGGGCCATTAACGACAGATATCGCGCCGGGCTATGACCACTTCACCTCAGGCATTGGCGCGGCGATGATCGGCTGGTTTGGCTGCGCGATGCTGTGCTACGTCACGCCGAAAGAGCACCTCGGCCTGCCGAACAAAGAAGACGTGAAGCAAGGGCTGATTACCTACAAGATTGCCGCTCACGCCGCCGACCTGGCGAAGGGGCACCCGGGTGCGCAGATCCGCGACAACGCGATGTCGAAAGCGCGCTTCGAATTCCGCTGGGAAGACCAGTTTAACCTCGCACTCGACCCGTTCACCGCCCGCGCCTACCACGATGAAACCCTGCCACAGGAGTCCGGCAAGGTCGCCCACTTCTGCTCGATGTGCGGGCCGAAGTTCTGCTCGATGAAAATCAGCCAGGAAGTACGCGACTACGCCGCCGCGCAAACTATTGAAGTGGGAATGGCAGATATGTCGGAGAACTTCCGCGCCAAAGGCGGTGAAATCTACCTCAAAAAAGAGGAGGCATAATGTACCAGCCTGATTTCCCGACCGTGCCGTTCCGCCTCGGGCTTTACCCGGTGGTGGACAGCGTGGCGTGGATTGAACGCCTGCTGCAGGCGGGCGTACGCACGATCCAACTGCGCATTAAAGATAAGCGTGATGAAGAGGTCGAAGCCGACGTCATGGCCGCCATTGAATTGGGGCGTCGCTATGACGCCCGCCTGTTTATCAACGACTACTGGCGGCTGGCGATTAAGCACAACGCTTACGGCGTGCATCTGGGCCAGGAAGACCTTGAAACCACCGATCTGAAGGCGATTCAGGCGGCGGGGCTGCGCCTGGGTGTCTCCACTCACGATGATATGGAGATCGACATCGCGCTGGCGGCTAAGCCTTCTTATATCGCACTCGGCCATGTTTTCCCCACGCAAACCAAGCAGATGCCTTCCGCTCCGCAGGGGCTGACACAGCTGGCAAGCCATATTAACCGACTGGCCGATTACCCGACCGTCGCCATCGGCGGCATCAGCCTGGAACGTGCACCATCGGTGCTGGCGACCGGTGTTGGCAGCATTGCCGTGGTCAGCGCCATTACCCAGGCGGCTGACTGGCAGGCAGCCACGGCGCAGCTGCTCGACATAGCGGGAGTCGGCGATGAATGACCGCGACTTTATGCGCTACAGCCGGCAGATCCTGCTCGGCGATATCGCGATTGAGGGCCAACAAAAGCTGCTCGACAGCCATGTGCTGATTATCGGTTTAGGCGGGTTAGGTTCGCCTGCCGCGCTGTATCTGGCGGGAGCAGGTATCGGCAAACTGACGCTGGTAGACGATGACGACATTCATTTGAGCAATCTGCAGCGCCAGATCCTGTTTACCACTGATGATATCGCGCGTTCAAAATCGCAGATTGCCCAGCAGCGCCTGACGCGGCTCAACCCGGATATCGAACTGGTATCGCTCCAGCAGCGACTGAAAGGCGATGCGCTCCGGCATGCGGTAGCGCGTGCCGACGTGGTGCTCGACTGTACCGACAACATGGCCACGCGTCAGGAAATTAACGCCGCCTGCGTGTCGCTGAATACACCTTTGGTTACCGCCAGCGCCGTCGGTTTCGGCGGCCAGTTGATGGTGCTCACGCCACCGTGGGAGCAAGGTTGTTACCGCTGCCTGTGGCCGGATGATGTAGAGCCTGAACGCAACTGCCGTACCGCCGGTATCGTCGGCCCGGTTGTCGGCGTGATGGGCACCTTGCAGGCGCTGGAAGCCATCAAACTGCTTAGCGGCATTGCGACGCCCAGCGGCGAGTTACGCCTGTTTGACGGTAAAACCAGCCAGTGGCGCAGCTTCGCACTACGACGTGCCAGCGGCTGCCCGGTATGTGGAGGGCAACATGCAGATTCAGTTCAATGATGAGCCGATGCAGTGCGCCGAGGGACAAACCGTCAGCGGGCTGCTCACCGAGCTTAATCAGCTTAAACCGGGCGCGGCGCTGGCGCTCAATCAGCAGATCCTGCCGCGCGAGCAGTGGCAGCAGCAAATCGTGCAGGAAGGCGACCAGATCCTGCTTTTTCAGGTTATTGCAGGGGGTTGATATGTTACGTATTGCCGACAAAACGTTTGATTCACATCTGTTCACCGGTACCGGAAAATTTGCCTCATCGCAGCTGATGGTCGAGGCGATTCGCGCCTCCGGCAGCCAGTTGGTCACGCTGGCCATGAAGCGCGTGGATTTGCGCCAGCATAACGATGCCATTCTGGCCCCGCTTATCGACGCGGGCGTGACGCTGCTGCCTAACACCTCCGGAGCGAAAACCGCTGAAGAGGCGATTTTCGCCGCCCAACTGGCGCGTGAAGCTCTGGGCACAAACTGGCTGAAATTAGAAATCCACCCGGATGCCCGCTGGCTATTGCCGGATCCGATTGAAACACTAAAAGCTGCCGAAGCGCTGGTGAAACAGGGCTTTGTGGTGCTGCCCTACTGCGGTGCGGACCCGGTACTGTGCAAGCGGCTGGAAGACGTGGGCTGCGCGGCGGTGATGCCGCTCGGCGCACCTATCGGCTCTAACCAGGGGCTGGAAACCAAAGCGATGCTGGAGATTATTATCCAGCAGGCGACCGTGCCGGTGGTGGTTGATGCAGGCATCGGTGTACCCAGCCACGCCACGCAGGCGCTGGAAATGGGCGCCGACGCGGTGCTGGTCAACACGGCAATCGCGGTAGCCGACAGCCCGGTGATGATGGCCACCGCTTTCCGTCTGGCAGTTGAAGCAGGCCTTTTGGCGCGCCAGGCGGTACCTGGAAGCAAAAGCTCGCAGGCAAATCCCACCAGCCCGTTAACCGGATTCCTGGAGGCCTTCGCATGAAAACGTTCAGCGACCGCTGGCGACAACTGGACTGGGACGACATCCGCCTGCGCATCAACGGTAAAACCGCCGCTGACGTGGAGCGCGCTCTCAAGACTTCGCATCTTAGTCGCGACGATCTGATGGCATTGCTCTCTCCTGCCGCCGCCGATTATCTGGAGCCGCTTGCGCAACGGGCGCAAAAGCTCACCCGCCAGCGTTTTGGCAACACGGTGAGCTTTTACGTGCCGTTGTATCTCTCCAACCTTTGTGCCAACGACTGCACCTACTGCGGTTTTTCGATGAGCAACCGTATCAAACGCAAAACGCTGGACGAAGATGAGATACAACGTGAGTGTGCGGCTATCCGTGAGCTGGGCTTTGAGCATCTGCTACTGGTCACCGGTGAACATCAGGCCAAAGTGGGGATGGATTACTTTCGTCGCCATTTGCCTGCCATTCGCCGCCAGTTTGCTTCTTTACAGATGGAAGTACAGCCGCTGTCAGAGGCTGAATATGCGGAGCTGAAGACGCTGGGGCTGGATGGCGTGATGGTGTATCAGGAGAGCTATCATGAGGCGATTTACGCCCGCCACCATCTGAAGGGGAAAAAGCAGGATTTCTTCTGGCGACTGGAAACGCCGGACCGGCTGGGCCGCGCAGGGATCGACAAAATCGGTCTTGGCGCGTTGATTGGTTTGTCCGACAGCTGGCGGGTTGACTGCTATATGGTAGCTGAACATCTGCTGTGGATGCAGCAGCATTACTGGCAGAGCCGCTACTCTATCTCCTTCCCTCGCCTGCGCCCATGCACCGGAGGCGTTGAGCCTGCATCGATCATGGATGAGCGACAGCTGGTCCAGACCATTTGCGCGTTTCGTTTACTCGCACCAGAAATTGAGCTGTCGCTCTCCACCCGCGAATCGCCATGGTTTCGTGACCATGTGATCCCGTTGGCAATCAACAACGTCAGCGCCTTCTCAAAAACCCAGCCCGGTGGTTATGCCGATAACCACCCCGAACTGGAACAGTTCTCCCCGCACGACGATCGTCGCCCGGAAGCCGTTGCTGAAGCACTGATGGCGCAGGGATTACAGCCCGTGTGGAAAGACTGGGACAGCTATCTGGGACGCGCTTAACAGGTACCGTAAGTCAGGAGCGATCGCATAAACAAAAAAACCCGCTTTCGCGGGTTTTTTCTTCACTGGTGCTTAACTGCTCGGGCTCTGGCCTTCATCGCTATCGTAAGCCTTCGTGAAATTATCGGCGTTTACAGCGCGACAACGTTAACAGCAGACGGGCCTTTAGCGCCATTCTCCACGGAGAACTCCACCTTTTGACCTTCGTCTAACGTTTTAAAATCGTTACTCTGGATAGCGGAAAAATGCACAAACACATCCTTGCTACCGTCCTGAGGAGTGATAAAGCCGAAGCCTTTATCAGAGTTAAACCATTTTACTAAACCAGTCATTTTGTTAGACATAGATACTTCCTTTCATGTTTTTGAGCCGCTTATGCAGCGAAGATGGCCTGTTTTGCAGAAATTAACTTATGGGGCACTTAGGGAGGAGGCTCATGAAGAAGAGTATCTGAGGATAACGCTTGAACTGAGAACTGCTTTACTAAAACTGCTTGCATAAGGTCTGTGTTCCAAACCGATGCCGCTATAGTAGACCTACTTCTAATCATTAAGCAAGCATTAATTTTTTTAATACCCACTGAGTGATGCAATGTTGAACCAACGCGGCTAAGCATCATGGATAACAGCTTGATCTACAATGAACAAAAGCCCCGACTATTGCAGTCAGGGCTTTACGTTACTACACACTTCAAATTTAACATTAATAAACTTAACGATTTAATACTGCTGATGGTACTACTTTAAAATGTACACGTTTACTACAGATAATATTGGATATTGATACTAACTAAAGCTTTCCTCTATTTACCGTTAAACACATTCCACCCGCTTGATAATAGAACTCAAGGCTGGTGACCTAAACAAGTACACTTCCCCTCGCGACATATACTCTTTGATGCGTTGCCTTATTTCCCTCGTGATAACCAAAAAGCAGAAATCACGAACAATTACTATTAAATCATGGCGTTACATCGTCGCGTTTTACTGATTTTTTGCGATTAGATATATCAACTACGTGGCCTGAAAGCATTGTCGAGGTGAAAAAATAGCGTTTTCAGCATCGACTATCCCATACAAAAAATACTTCGTGGCCTTTATCGCAAACCCCAATCAAGCTCTACTAACACTTACTACGTTAACAGCAAACTACAATTTCTCCGCTGTTAAGTATTAACATACGGGTTTAAAAAGCGCTGTCAATACTGTTTTTTATAACATGTCTTTATTGACAGTAATTATATATTCCAGCATGTGATAAGCGAGTCAAAAAGCCGCTGGTCCCGGTCCAGATCGCAGGGTTTGGCCTCTTTTTGTAACCGGTTTCAGAAAAAGCGGCTTTCTTTGTGATGCCTTGCACACAATCGTTGCAAAGCAGTTGTTGCTATAGCTGGCTCGCGATAATTATCAACTCACACATGTTGATCGAGACTGCTTATGAAAAACATCGTTTTATGCTGTGCCGCTGGAATGTCCACCAGCATGCTGGTGCAAAGGATGAAAGATGCCGCCCAGAAAAAAGGCGTCGACGTCACTATCAAAGCCGTCCCGGTGGCCGAGTTTGAAGAGAATATCGCTACAGCGGATATCGTTTTGCTCGGTCCACAGGTTAAGTATGAACAGGCCAAGCTACAGGCGATCGCCGACCCACTAGGCAAAAAGGTCGCCGTTATCGACATGATGGATTACGGCATGATGAAAGGCGATGCGGTACTGGACAAGGCGCTGAAACTACTGGAGTGATGGTATGGAAGAGTTAGAAACGATCATCATGGAGTTATTGGTAAACGCTGGTGCTGCACGCAGCCAGGCCCTGACGGCATTGCAACTGGCGCGTAAAGGTGATTTCTCCGGTGCAGAACAAGCGATGACGGAATCACGCGAGTACGTTAAACAAGCGCATAAAATCCAGACCCAGCTGATCGGAATTGACGAAGGAACCGGCAAGCTACCGGTTAATCTCATCACCGTCCATTCGCAGGATCACCTGATGAACGCGATGGTGATTCAGGATTTGGCGGGAGATATGATTGAGCTTTATCGGCGGTTACCGCCGGTAAATTAATGACACTGCCGGATGGCTTCGTAGCCTCGTAGACCTGATAAGCGTCATCAGAAATAAACCTGGACATAAAAAAACCCGCCGAAGCGGGTTTTTTATTATGGTCGGCAACGATTAATCGTTGTCAGAACCGCCCAGGCCTGCGTTCAGCAGTTCTGCCAGGCTGGCAGACGCATCTTCAGCAGTCACCTGCGGTGCAGCTGGCAGTTCGCCCGCTGCGCGACGGCGCATACGATCCTGGTGGTACGCGTAACCGGTACCTGCCGGGATCAGACGACCCACGATTACGTTCTCTTTCAGACCGCGCAGTTCATCACGTTTACCTGCAACAGCGGCTTCGGTCAGGACACGCGTGGTTTCCTGGAACGATGCTGCAGAGATGAAGGACTCGGTTGCCAGAGACGCTTTGGTGATACCCAGCAGATCGCGGGAGAACGTTGCACCCACTTTGCCGTTCGCTTCCAGCTCGCGGTTAGCGATCTTGACGCGGGAGTATTCAACCTGCTCGCCTTCCAGGAAGTCGGAGCTACCAGCGCTTTCGATGGTGGCTTTACGCAGCATCTGACGAACGATAACTTCGATGTGTTTATCGTTAATCTTAACACCCTGCAGACGGTATACGTCCTGAACTTCGTTAACAATGTAACGAGTTACAGCATGCACACCACGCAGACGCAGGATGTCGTGCGGCGCTTCCGGACCGTCGGAAACCACGTCACCACGTTCTACACGTTCACCTTCAAACACGTTGAGCTGACGCCATTTCGGGATCATCTCTTCGTACGGCTCGCTACCGTCTACCGGGGTGATAACCAGACGACGTTTACCTTTGGTTTCTTTACCGAAGGAAATGATGCCGCTGATTTCAGCCAGGATTGCCGGCTCTTTCGGACGACGTGCTTCGAACAGGTCAGCAACGCGCGGCAGACCACCGGTGATATCCTTGGTACCGCCGGATTCCTGCGGAACACGCGCCAGGGTGTCACCAGAACTGATCTGTACGCCATCTTCCAGCTGAACAATCGCTTTACCCGGCAGGAAGTACTGAGCAGGCATATCGGTGCCTGGGATCAGAACGTCGTTGCCCTGAGCATCAACAATTTTCAGTGCCGGACGCAGGTCTTTACCACCCGCAGTACGCTCTGCAGAATCCAGAACCACCAGAGAAGACAGACCGGTCAGCTCGTCGGTCTGACGAGTAATGGTCTGGCCGTCGATCATGTCAGTGAAGCGGACAAAACCACTCACTTCGGTGATAACCGGCATGGTGTGCGGATCCCAGTTTGCTACGGTTTCGCCGCCAGCAACCTGTTCGCCATCACCTTTCGCCATAACGGAGCCGTAAGGCACTTTATAGCTTTCTTTGGTACGGCCGAATTCGTCGATCAGTTTCAGTTCGGTGTTACGTGAGGTGATAACCAGTTTGCCGCTGGAGTTCACAACCGACTTCGCATTGCTCAGACGGATGCTACCTTTGTTTTTCACCTGAATGCTGGATTCAGCAGCCGCACGAGATGCCGCACCACCGATGTGGAACGTACGCATCGTCAGCTGTGTACCCGGTTCACCGATGGACTGTGCCGCGATAACGCCGATTGCTTCACCTTTGTTGATGATGTGGCCACGCGCCAGGTCACGACCGTAGCAGTGCGCACATACACCAAAGTCGGTGTCACAAGATACAACAGAACGGACTTTGACGGAGTCAACGGAGTTCTCTTCCAGCAGGTCACACCACTGTTCGTGCAGCAGCGTGTTGCGTGGAACCAGAATATCCGCCGTACCCGGCTTCAGAACGTCTTCAGCAGTCACACGACCCAGAACGCGATCGCGCAGCGGCTCTTTAACATCACCACCCTCGATAACCGGGGTCATGGTGATGCCTTCCAGAGTGCCGCAATCGTCTTCAGTAACAACCAGGTCCTGCGCAACGTCGACCAGACGACGAGTCAGATAACCGGAGTTCGCTGTTTTCAGTGCGGTATCCGCCAGACCTTTACGCGCACCGTGAGTAGAGATGAAGTACTGGAGTACGTTCAGACCTTCACGGAAGTTCGCGGTGATTGGCGTTTCGATGATGGAGCCATCTGGCTTCGCCATCAGACCACGCATACCGGCCAGCTGACGAATCTGTGCTGCAGAACCACGCGCACCGGAGTCGGCCATCATGTAGATGCTGTTGAAGGAAACCTGCTGCTCTTCTACGCCGTCACGGTTAATAACGGTTTCGGTTTGCAGGTTATCCATCATCGCTTTGGATACACGATCGTTCGCCGCAGCCCAGATATCGATAACTTTGTTATAGCGTTCGCCCGCGGTTACCAGACCAGACTGGAACTGCTCCTGAATCTCAGCAACTTCAGCTTCCGCTTCAGAGATGATCTCGTGTTTCTTCTCCGGGATGACCATGTCATCAATACCAACAGATGCACCTGAACGCGCTGCATAAGCAAAGCCGGTGTACATTGTCTGGTCAGCGAAGATAACAGTCGGCTTCAGGCCCAGAATGCGGTAACAGGTGTTCAGCATTTTGGAGATAGCTTTCTTGCCCAGCGCCTGGTTGACGATGGAGAAAGGCAGACCTTTCGGTACGATCATCCACAGAATGGCGCGACCAACGGTCGTGTCTTTCAGACTGGTGTGCGCAACGAATTCGCCGTTTTCATCTTTTTCGTATTCAGTGATACGCACTTTAACGCGCGCATGCAGAGAGGCCAGACCTGCGCGATAGATACGCTCAGCTTCTTTCGGGCCAGTCAACACCATGCCTTCGCCTTTGGCGTTAACACAGTCACGGGTCATGTAGTACAGACCCAATACAACGTCCTGAGACGGAACGATGATAGGTTCGCCGTTCGCCGGAGACAGGATGTTGTTGGTAGACATCATCAGCGCACGCGCTTCGAGCTGGGCTTCCAGCGTCAGCGGTACGTGAACAGCCATCTGGTCACCATCGAAGTCGGCGTTATATGCCGCACAAACCAGCGGGTGAAGCTGGATAGCTTTACCTTCGATCAGTACAGGTTCAAATGCCTGGATACCCAGACGGTGCAGTGTTGGTGCACGGTTCAGCAGTACCGGGTGTTCGCGGATAACTTCGTCCAGGATATCCCAAACGACAGCTTCTTCACGCTCAACCATTTTCTTAGCGGCTTTGATGGTGGTGGCCAGGCCACGCAGTTCCAGCTTGCCGTAGATGAACGGTTTGAACAGTTCCAGTGCCATTTTCTTCGGCAGGCCGCACTGATGCAGACGCAGGTATGGACCTACGGTGATTACAGAACGACCGGAGTAGTCAACACGCTTACCGAGCAGGTTCTGACGGAAACGACCCTGCTTACCTTTGATCATGTCGGCCAAAGATTTCAGAGGACGTTTGTTAGAACCGGTGATCGCACGACCGCGACGACCGTTATCCAGCAGGGCGTCAACCGCTTCCTGCAGCATACGTTTTTCGTTGCGTACGATGATGTCCGGCGCAGCCAGATCCAGCAGACGCTTCAGACGGTTGTTACGGTTGATAACGCGACGATACAGATCGTTCAGATCCGACGTTGCGAAACGACCACCATCCAGCGGAACCAGCGGACGCAGATCTGGCGGCAGAACCGGCAGAACGGTCAGGATCATCCACTCTGGCTTGTTGCCAGACTGTACGAAGGCTTCCAGCAGTTTGATACGCTTGGTTAGCTTCTTACGCTTGGTTTCGGAGTTGGTTTCGTTCAGCTCTTCGCGCAGAGTTTCACACTCTTGCTCCAGATCCATGCTCTTCAGCAGGGCCTGGATTGCTTCCGCACCCATCTTCGCGTCGAATTCGTCACCGAACTCTTCCAGCGCGTCCAGATACTGCTCTTCAGTCAGGATCTGTTGACGTTCCAGATTAGTCATACCGCCTTCGATAACCACATAAGATTCGAAGTACAGTACGCGTTCGATATCACGCAGCGGCATATCAAGCAGCAAACCGATACGGGACGGCAGAGATTTCAGGAACCAGATGTGAGCAGTCGGAGACGCCAGCTCGATGTGGCCCATACGCTCACGGCGTACTTTGGTCTGGGTCACTTCAACGCCGCACTTCTCACAGATCACACCACGGTGTTTCAGGCGCTTGTACTTACCGCACAGGCACTCGTAGTCTTTTACCGGCCCAAAGATACGGGCGCAGAAAAGGCCGTCACGTTCAGGTTTGAACGTACGGTAGTTGATGGTTTCCGGCTTCTTAACTTCACCGAAAGACCATGAACGGATCATGTCTGGCGAGGCCAGAGCAATTTTGATCGCATCAAACTCTTCGGTTTTAGTCTGCGCTTTCAGAAACTTTAATAAATCTTTCACGGATTTGCTCCCGTCGGAGTTAGCACAATCTGGCGCTGGCTGTTACGCCAGCACCAGTGACCTGTTTGATCGAGAGTTACTCGTCTTCCAGCTCGATGTTGATACCCAGCGAACGAATCTCTTTCAACAGTACGTTGAAGGATTCCGGCATGCCTGGTTCCATCTGATGGTTGCCGTCCACGATGTTTTTATACATCTTAGTACGACCGTTCACGTCATCAGACTTAACGGTGAGCATTTCCTGCAGGGTGTATGCTGCGCCATATGCTTCCAGCGCCCACACTTCCATCTCCCCGAAGCGCTGACCACCGAACTGCGCCTTACCACCCAGCGGCTGCTGAGTAACCAGGCTGTAAGAACCGGTAGAACGCGCATGCATCTTGTCATCAACCAGGTGGTTCAGTTTCAGCATGTACATGTAGCCAACGGTAACCTGGCGCTCGAACTGCTCACCGGTACGACCGTCGAACAGTGTGATCTGACCGGAAGTCGGCAGGCCACCCAGCTGTAACAGTTCCTTGATTTCAGACTCTTTCGCACCGTCGAATACCGGCGTTGCGATCGGCATACCTTTTTTCAGGTTTTCAGCCAGACGCAGAACTTCTTCATCACTGAAGGTATTCAGGTCAACTTTCTGACGAACATCTGAACCCAGATCGTAAGCACGCTGGATGAATTCGCGCAGTTTCGCGACTTCCTGTTGCTGTTTCAGCATGGCGTTGATCTTATCGCCGATACCTTTTGCAGCCATACCCAGGTGGGTTTCAAGGATCTGACCGATGTTCATACGCGATGGTACGCCCAGCGGGTTCAGTACGATATCTACCGGCGTACCGTTAGCATCGTGTGGCATATCTTCGATCGGGTTGATCTTAGAGATTACACCCTTGTTACCGTGACGACCTGCCATCTTATCACCAGGCTGGATCCGACGTTTAACCGCCAGATAAACCTTAACAATCTTCAGCACGCCCGGTGCCAGATCATCGCCCTGAGTGATTTTACGGCGCTTCGCTTCGAGTTTTTTCTCGAATTCGTGTTTCAGTTCGTCGTACTGCTCAGCCAGTTGTTCCAGCTGATTCTGTTTTTCTTCGTCGGTCAGGCCGAGTTCTAACCAGCGGTCACGCGGCAGTTTGTCGAGCTTCTCAGCTTCAACACCACCAGAAACCAGCACAGCGTAGATACGGCTGAACAGGCCAGCTTCGAGGATCTGCAGTTCTTCAGACAGGTCTTTTTTCGCCTGCTTCAGCTGCATCTCTTCGATTTCCAGCGCACGTTTGTCTTTTTCTACGCCATCGCGAGTAAAGACCTGAACGTCGATAATCGTACCGGAAACACCGTTTGGCACGCGCAGAGAAGAGTCTTTAACGTCAGACGCTTTCTCACCGAAGATCGCACGCAGCAGCTTCTCTTCTGGCGTCAGTTGGGTTTCACCTTTCGGCGTTACCTTACCAACCAGAATATCGCCACCGGTCACTTCCGCACCGATATAAACGATACCGGATTCATCCAGTTTGGAGAGCGCAGCTTCACCCACGTTCGGGATGTCAGCGGTGATCTCTTCTGGCCCCAGCTTGGTGTCACGGGACACACATGCCAGTTCCTGAATATGGATGGTGGTGAAACGGTCTTCCTGGACAACACGCTCGGATACGAGAATGGA
Source organism: Citrobacter sp. ABFQG (assembly GCF_004322975.1). Lineage (NCBI taxonomy): Bacteria > Pseudomonadati > Pseudomonadota > Gammaproteobacteria > Enterobacterales > Enterobacteriaceae > Citrobacter > Citrobacter sp. ABFQG. Next base: position 966,887 of record NZ_CP036435.1, on the reverse strand, counting down.
GTCTTCGAAGTTGTAACCATTCCATGGCATGAATGCCACGCGCATGTTCTGGCCCAGCGCCAGTTCACCGAGGTCGGTGGACGGACCGTCTGCCAGCACATCACCACGTTCAACCGGCTCGCCCAGAGATACGCAAGGCATCTGGTTGATACAGGTGTTCTGGTTAGAACGGGTGTATTTGGTCAGGTTATAAATGTCGATACCTGCTTCGCCCGGGTACATCTCGTCTTCGTTAACTTTGATAACGATACGGGAAGCATCCACGTACTGAACAGTACCGCCACGTTTAGCAACTGCAGTAACACCGGAGTCAACGGCAACAGCACGTTCCATACCGGTACCAACCAGCGGCTTATCAGCGCGCAGAGTCGGAACCGCCTGACGTTGCATGTTCGCACCCATCAATGCACGGTTGGCGTCATCGTGTTCCAGGAACGGGATCAGGGACGCACCGACGGATACCACCTGCTGGGTGGATACGTCCATGTAGTCAACCTGATCACGGCTGAACAAGCTGGATTCGCCTTTGCTACGGCAGGTAACCAGATCTTCTACAAAGTGGCCTTCGTCATCCAGGTTGGAGTTCGCCTGAGCGATAACGTAGTTGCCTTCTTCGATAGCAGACAGGTAATGAATTTCGTCAGTTACAACACCGTCGGTCACTTTACGGTACGGAGTCTCGAGGAAGCCGTATTCGTTAGTCTGTGCATACACGGACAGGGAGTTGATCAGACCGATGTTCGGACCTTCAGGCGTTTCGATTGGACATACGCGACCGTAGTGAGTCGGGTGTACGTCTCGAACTTCGAAGCCTGCGCGTTCACGGGTCAGACCGCCTGGGCCGAGTGCAGAGATACGACGTTTGTGCGTAATCTCAGACAGCGGGTTGTTCTGGTCCATAAACTGAGACAGCTGGCTGGAACCAAAGAACTCTTTCACTGCTGCAGAAATCGGCTTGGCGTTGATCATATCCTGAGGCATCAGGGTATCCAGATCGCCCAGAGACAGACGCTCTTTCACCGCACGCTCAACACGTACCAGGCCAACGCGGAACTGGTTTTCCGCCATTTCGCCTACGGAACGGATACGACGGTTGCCGAGGTGGTCGATATCATCGACTTCGCCTTTACCGTTACGGATATCGATGAGCTTCTTCATCACTTCGATGATGTCGTCTTTGCTCAGGATACCGGAACCTTCGATTTCGTCGCGCAGCAGAGAACGGTTGAACTTCATACGACCGACCGCAGACAGGTCATAGCGGTCTTCGGAGAAGAACAGGTTCTCGAACAGGCTTTCAGCAGCTTCACGAGTCGGCGGCTCACCAGGACGCATCATGCGGTAGATTTCTACCAGTGCGCTCAGACGATCGTTGGTTGGGTCGACGCGTACAGTTTCAGAAATGTACGGACCGTGGTCCAGATCGTTAGTGAACAGCGTTTCGATACGCTTGTGACCAGACTGGCTCAGCTTAGCCAGCAGATCCAGGCTCAGCTCCATGTTAGCTGCGCAGATCAGCTCGCCAGTAGATTCGTCAACGTAGTCTTTAGCCGCAACTTTACCAGCAATGTATTCAACCGGAACTTCGATATGTTTGATATCGTCTTTTTCCAGTTGGCGAATGTGGCGCGCAGTGATGCGACGGCCTTTTTCGACGTAGACTTTACCGTTAGCTTCAATGTCAAAGGAGGCGGTTTCACCACGCAGGCGTTCCGGCACCAGTTCCATCTGCAGCTTGTTGTCACGAATTTCGAAAACAACTTTTTCAAAGAACAGGTCAAGGATCTGCTCAGTGGTGTAGTTCAGTGCACGCAGAATAATGGTCGCAGGCAGTTTACGGCGACGGTCAATACGTACGAACAGGTTGTCCTTCGGATCGAATTCGAAGTCCAGCCAGGAACCACGGTAAGGGATGATGCGCGCGTTATACAGCACTTTACCCGAAGAGTGGGTTTTACCTTTGTCGGAGTCAAAGAAGACGCCAGGACTACGGTGCAGCTGAGAAACGATAACACGCTCAGTACCATTGATTACAAAGGTACCGTTGTCAGTCATGAGCGGAATTTCGCCCATGTAGACTTCTTGTTCTTTAATGTCTTTTACGGTGCCTTCCGGCGCTTCGCGCTCGTAGATCACCAGACGCAGTTTTACGCGCAGCGGTGCGGAATAGGTCACGCCACGGATCTGACATTCCTGAACGTCAAACACCGGTTCGCCAAGGCGGTAGCTGACGTATTGCAGCTCGGAATTACCGCTGTAGCTCTGAATCGGGAAAACGGAACGGAAAGCTGCTTCCAGACCATACTGCCCTTCAGGATCTTGCTCGATGAACTTCTGAAACGAGTCAAGCTGGATAGAAAGGAGATAAGGTATGTCCAACACTTGTGGACGTTTACCAAAATCCTTACGAATACGTTTTTTCTCGGTATAGGAGTAAACCATTAGGGTTCCTCAGCTCGCTGACAAGTCGACCCATCTGTCCGACGAAGGGACAGTTTGTGCAACACTATTTTGTTGACCGGAAAATCGAATACTTTCCGCAATGCCTGTTGCTATCACGCTTAAACCATTTCATTGCGATTTACACAGAACTGATGCTCTGTCGCAGTATATTAAGACGTCGATAGAAACAAGCATTGAAAGGCACAGCAGTAGTCAAACAGTGTGAAATGCTACTGGCGCCTTACAGCGCAAAAAGGCTGGTGACTAAAAAGTCACCAGCCATCAGCCTAATTTCTTAGGCTGCAACCAGAAAAGTTGGCTTATTTAACTTCAACTTCAGCGCCAGCTTCTTCCAGAGATTTTTTCAGTGCTTCTGCGTCGTCTTTGCTGATGCCTTCTTTCAGGGCAGCCGGAGCAGATTCTACCAGGTCTTTAGCTTCTTTCAGACCCAGGCCAGTTGCGCCACGTACTGCTTTGATAACAGCAACTTTGTTAGCGCCAGCAGCTTTCAGAATTACGTCGAATTCAGTTTTTTCTTCAGCAGCTTCAGCCGGGCCAGCAGCTACAGCTACAGCAGCAGCAGCGGAAACACCGAATTTTTCTTCCATTGCAGAGATCAGTTCTACAACGTCCATTACGGACATAGCGGATACTGCTTCAATGATTTGATCTTTAGTGATAGACATTTAAATTGTTCCTGAAAATCAGAATAAGTTTATACGTAAGCAGATGCTTGAGAAAAATAACTGCGATTAAGCAGCTTCTTTCGCATCGCGTACAGCAGCCAGAGTACGAACCAGTTTGCCAGCCGAAGCTTCTTTCATGGTTGCCATCAGGCGTGCAATTGCTTCTTCGTAGGTCGGCAGAGTTGCCAGGCGATCGATTTGCGATGCCGGGATCAATTCACCTTCAAAGGCTGCGGCTTTGACCTCAAATTTTGCATTCGCTTTCGCGAACTCTTTGAACAGACGAGCAGCAGCGCCCGGGTGTTCCATAGAGTATGCAATCAGGGTCGGACCAACAAACGTGTCTTTCAGGCACTCGAACTGAGTACCTTCAACGACGCGGCGCAGCAGGGTGTTACGAACAACACGCATGTATACGCCAGCTTCACGACCTGCTTTACGCAGTTCAGTCATTTTATCTACAGTTACGCCACGGGAATCCGCAACTACTGCAGACAGCGCGCCTTTGGCTACTTCGCTGACTTCAGCAACAATCGCTTGTTTGTCTTGAAGATTTAAAGCCATTAGCTTTGCTCCTGGATGTTTGCCGGAACTCATGTTCCGGAACTCACTTCACTCTCCCCAACGGAGAGAGCGTCTAAATACGGTGAGCAGAAACAAGCCAGAGTATCAGAAATAATCTTAGCGTTCTGTCACCGTCTACGCAGGGCATTAAGTTTCTTACGAAACACCTGCGGTCTTCGACGGAGGCCTGGATAGGCCAGGCTCCAACGAACAAATCTTGTCTATCTGTCGCTATTCAATCTGTGCCGGCGTTGACTGCCTTCGTTCACACCAGTCACATAGTTAACTATGCTCCTGGCGATTCACTCAGTTGTCGCCTTGCCACAGCCTGAATATCTCGGATATACGTCTGCAATTAGCAGAAACGTGGGGGTAAGATTGTAGACAAAATCACCGCCCACGTAAAGGCGAATATTAGTTCGCCACAGTCGCAGTCAGACCGGACTGATCAACGGCAACACCAGCACCCATGGTGGTGGAGATGCTAACTTTCTTGATGTACACGCCTTTAGCCTGAGTCGGTTTCGCTTTTTTCAGCGCAACCAGCAGAGATTCCAGGTTTTCTTTCAGTTTTTCAGCGTCAAAATCCACTTTACCGATGGTAGTGTGAATGATGCCGTTTTTGTCGTTACGGTAACGAACCTGACCTGCTTTAGCGTTCTTAACCGCTTCAGCAACGTTAGGGGTTACAGTACCAACTTTCGGGTTTGGCATCAGGCCGCGCGGACCCAGAACCTGACCCAGCTGGCCAACAACGCGCATTGCATCCGGGGAAGCAATAACAACGTCAAAGTTCATTTCGCCTTTCTTGATCTGGTCAGCCAGATCTTCCATACCTACCAGCTCAGCGCCTGCAGCTTTAGCAGCTTCAGCGTTTGCGCCCTGGGCAAATACGGCTACGCGAACGGAACGGCCAGTACCGTGCGGCAGTACAGTTGCACCACGTACGTTCTGGTCAGATTTACGAGCATCGATGCCGAGGTTAACGGCAACGTCTACGCTTTCTACGAATTTAGCAGTGGCCAGCTCTTTCAGCAGAGCAATAGCTTCGTTGATGTCGTACTGTTTAGTTGCATCAACTTTGTCACGGATCACGCGCATACGCTTGGTCAGTTTAGCCATTTCTTAGTCCTCCACTACCAGGCCCATGGAACGTGCAGTACCTTCAATGGAGCGAGTCATCGCTTCAATGTCGGAACCAGTCATGTCGGCAGCTTTGGTCTGCGCGATTTCCTGCAGCTGAGCGCGGGAAATTTTACCCACTTTGTCTTTGTTCGGCTTACCTGAACCAGACTTGATACCAGCCGCTTTCTTCAGCAGAACTGCTGCCGGAGGCGTTTTGGTAACGAAAGTGAAAGAACGGTCAGCGTAAACGGTGATAACAACCGGGATCGGCAGACCTTTTTCCATGGAATCAGTTTTTGCGTTGAACGCTTTGCAGAATTCCATGATGTTCACGCCTTGTTGACCCAGTGCTGGACCTACCGGCGGACTCGGGTTAGCCATACCAGCTGCAACTTGCAGCTTGACATAGGCCTGGACTTTCTTAGCCATTCTAAATTCCTCTAGTTGGGTTATAGCGCCTCAAGGAGGCTCCCCGTGATTAAATTCGTTTTACGGACAGGGTCCATAAAAACAAAAGGCGCGAAATTGTATTCCAATCTCGCGCCTTGTGCAACGATTAAATCGCCGCTTTTTTGATCGCTGTTTAGGCTTTTTCTACCTGGGCAAAGTCCAGTTCTACCGGGGTCGCACGACCAAAGATAGAAACAGAGACTTTCAGGCGGGACTTCTCGTAGTCCACTTCTTCGACCACGCCGTTAAAGTCAGCAAACGGACCGTCACTAACGCGAACCATTTCACCTGGCTCAAACATCGTTTTCGGACGCGGTTTATCACCAACCTGCTGCAGACGGTTCATGATCGCATCAACTTCTTTGTCGCTGATCGGCGCCGGACGGTCAGATGTACCGCCGATAAAGCCCATCACACGCGGCACGCTACGCACCAGGTGCCAGCTTGCGTCATTCATCACCATCTGGACCAGTACATAGCCCGGGAAGAATTTACGTTCGCTCTTGCGACGCTGGCCACCACGGATTTCGACCACTTCTTCGGTCGGCACCATGACTTCGCCAAACAGCTCTTCCATATTTTGTAACTTGATATATTCGCGCAGCGACGTGGCTACGCGGCCTTCAAAACCGGAAAACGCCTGAACGACGTACCAGCGCTTTTTAGGGGCTTCAGACATCTTAGAACCTCAGGCCAGTGATAAAGGATACCAGGCGAACCAGAATACCATCCAGTCCCCACAGGATCAGTGACATTACTGCGGTAACCGCAGCCACAATTAATGTGGTGTGCAATGTTTCCTGGCGAGTTGGCCAAATGACCTTACGGACTTCGGTTCTCGCTTCACGGGCAAAAGCAACGGTCGCTTTACCTTTTGTTGTCAACAGCGCGACACCACCCGCTGCGGCAATCAGAATCACTACGGCCAGCGCACGCAGCGGCAGCATCATGTCACGATAGAGGTAGTTGCCAACGATAGCTACAAGCAGCAATACAGCGACAACAACCCACTTCATCGCTTCCAGGCCGCGCCCGCTTCCTTGAGCTTCGGTATTCGCACTCATAAACCAACCTGTCAGAAGTATTCTACAAACATTTTCACCCCGCGTAAGCGAGGCGATCCAAACCGAAATGCTCTGGTGCGTTTCGGACTAAACGCCCTCTTCAGAGCCTGTCTCAGCAATGATTATGACAAAAAAAATCACTGATGAGCCAGGTTCTGGTGTGAAAGCGTGCAAAAAGGGCATCAAATGATGCCCTTTTATTGCGCATTGCGTCAAATGTTATTCGGCAATTAGCTCATTACTTTGGCAACAACGCCCGCACCAACAGTACGGCCGCCTTCACGGATTGCGAAACGCAGACCGTCGTCCATCGCGATCGGGTGGATCAGGGTAACAACCATTTTGATGTTGTCGCCCGGCATTACCATCTCTACGCCTTCCGGCAGTTCGATGGTACCAGTCACGTCAGTAGTACGGAAGTAGAACTGCGGACGGTAGCCTTTGAAGAACGGAGTATGACGGCCGCCTTCGTCTTTGGACAGAATGTACACTTCAGATTCGAACTTGGTGTGCGGCTTGATAGAGCCCGGCTTAGCCAGTACCTGACCACGTTCGATTTCTTCACGTTTGATACCACGCAGCAGAACACCAACGTTCTCACCAGCACGGCCTTCGTCCAGCAGTTTGCGGAACATTTCAACGCCAGTACAGGTAGACTTAGCAGTCTCTTTGATACCAACGATTTCAACTTCTTCACCAACTTTGATGATACCGCGCTCTACACGACCGGTAACAACGGTACCACGACCGGAGATGGAGAATACGTCTTCGATAGGCAGCAGGAACGGCTTGTCAATCGCACGCTCTGGTTCTGGGATGTAAGAATCCAGGAAGCCAGCCAGTTCGATGATTTTCGCTTCCCACTCTGCTTCGCCTTCCAGCGCTTTCAGAGCAGAACCACGAACGATCGGAGTGTCGTCGCCCGGGAAATCGTACTGAGACAGAAGTTCACGAACTTCCATTTCTACCAGTTCCAGCAGCTCTTCGTCATCAACCATGTCGCATTTGTTCAGGAACACGATGATGTACGGAACGCCTACCTGACGACCCAGCAGGATGTGCTCACGAGTCTGCGGCATCGGGCCGTCAGTCGCAGCAACAACCAGGATCGCGCCGTCCATCTGCGCAGCACCGGTGATCATGTTTTTAACATAGTCGGCGTGGCCCGGGCAGTCTACGTGTGCGTAGTGGCGAGTCGGGGTGTCATATTCAACGTGAGAAGTGTTGATGGTGATACCACGTGCTTTTTCTTCCGGCGCGTTATCGATCTGATCGAATGCGCGAGCAGCACCGCCGTAGGTTTTAGCCAGAACGGTAGTGATTGCAGCGGTCAGCGTTGTTTTACCATGGTCAACGTGGCCGATAGTACCGACGTTAACGTGCGGTTTAGTACGTTCAAATTTTTCTTTAGACATCGATTGTCCCTCTAAGACACGGATAAATCGGTGATATCACCACATCAACCAGGCAATATACCTGAGCTGTTGAATGCTTTTAAAAGTAAACAGAGAGAAACGGGAAGGAGAAGTGAAGTGGTGCTGATACCCAGAGTCGAACTGGGGACCTCACCCTTACCAAGGGTGCGCTCTACCAACTGAGCCATATCAGCACGTCTGGAGCGGGCAGCGGGAATCGAACCCGCATCATCAGCTTGGAAGGCTGAGGTAATAGCCATTATACGATGCCCGCATCCTGAAACTCGGCTACCCAGTTCTTTCTGTAACAAAAAAGAGATTTCTCTCTTTTCTGTTCGAGCTGATTAATTTTTTAATCAACTCAGGCGGCGATAACGCTGCCAGAAAGTGGTGGTGGGGGAAGGATTCGAACCTTCGAAGTCTGTGACGGCAGATTTACAGTCTGCTCCCTTTGGCCGCTCGGGAACCCCACCGGACTTGATGGTGCCGACTACCGGAATCGAACTGGTGACCTACTGATTACAAGTCAGTTGCTCTACCTACTGAGCTAAGTCGGCATCAAGTAGCGCGCATTTTATGGAGACATGCGCACTCATGCAACTAAAAAATTGCATAAAATGTTCTATCGCTCACATTTTGCACTATGCGACCGATAAATAATCTATTTCTTCTTTGGATTGGACAAATTTCCAACGCCAGGTGCCACCTCAGGGAGGAATTTTGCCCCAGCATGCACGCGTCGATAGAGAGAAAGCACATCTTTATACATCTGGAATACCCGTCACATTGCATTTCAGAGGATGATTTTTTCTTATTATTCCCCTCCATCTGGTGTTACCCTCCTGCCCATTGTCCAAATTAACTGAAATGTGCGTGCCATTGCGTACCGGGGATGATTTCGTTTTTTACCGCAGACCTGATATAGCAATGACAGCCAGACCATGCGTATGAGTATAAAAGAGCAAGCGTTAACGTCGCCTTACCTACAGTTTGATCGCAACCAGTGGGCTGCGCTTCGTGATTCCGTGCCGATGACCCTGACCGAGGAAGAGATTGCTCGTCTTAAAGGCATTAACGAAGACTTATCGCTGGAAGAAGTTGCCGAGATTTATTTGCCTCTCTCGCGTTTGCTAAACTTTTACATCAGTTCAAACCTGCGACGTCAGGCAGTGCTGGAGCAATTTTTAGGCACGAATGGCGAGCGTATTCCTTATATTATTAGTATTGCTGGCAGCGTTGCCGTCGGTAAAAGTACGACAGCGCGTGTTTTGCAGGCCTTACTCAGTCGCTGGCCAGAGCATCGTAAGGTTGAATTGATTACTACCGATGGCTTTCTCCACCCTAACCAGGTATTGAAAGATCGTGGACTAATGAAGAAGAAAGGCTTCCCCCAGTCCTATGATATGCATCGCTTGGTTAAATTCGTTTCCGATCTGAAATCAGGCGTACCTAACGTCACGGCGCCGGTCTATTCCCATCTCATCTATGATGTGATCCCTGATGGCGACAAAACCGTTGCCCAGCCCGACATATTAATACTCGAAGGGTTAAATGTATTACAAAGCGGGATGGACTATCCTCACGATCCACATCATGTATTTGTTTCTGACTTTGTCGACTTTTCTATTTATGTTGATGCGCCAGAAGAATTACTCCAGACGTGGTATATCAACCGCTTTCTGAAATTCCGTGAAGGGGCGTTTACCAACCCGGACTCTTATTTCCATAACTATGCAAAATTATCAGAAGATGAGGCTATCAATACTGCCACATCGCTATGGAAAGAAATTAACTGGCTGAATTTAAAGCAAAACATTTTACCAACACGTGAAAGAGCCAGCTTGATTATGACTAAAAGCGCCAATCATGCCGTTGAGCAAGTCAGGCTACGTAAATAAATAAAAAGGGGAGCCTGAGCTCCCCTTTTTATTATTCAGCACTTCTCAGCGATATTTCTCCACCCATCCAGGGTTTGATCTCGCCATTTTGTTCAAGCAATAATGCACCTTGCGCGTCTATTCCACGAGAGATACCAAATATTTCTTTATCACCAATAATAAGTTTTACCGGGCGGTCGATAAAGTTATCCAGTTTCTTCCAGCGAGGCAGATACGGTGCTAAACCTTCGTGCTCAAAGAGCACCAACGCAGCGCGCAACTCACGTATCAGTCGGGCAGCAAGGGTATTGCGGTCAATGTTAATGCCCGCTTCCTGCAGGTTAATCCAGCCTTGATTAACCACATTTTCTTCAACCCGGCGCATGGACATATTAATACCCGCGCCGATAACAATTTGCGCGGCATCACCTGTCTTACCTGTCAGTTCAACCAGGATCCCTGCCAGTTTACGGTCGAGTAAATAGAGGTCGTTGGGCCATTTTACACGGACTTTATCCGCACCCAGATCACGCAAAACCTCAGCCATGACGATACCAATAACCAGACTCAGGCCAATCGCAGCTGCCGGTCCTTGTTCCAGCCGCCAGAACATTGAGAGGTAAAGGTTGGCACCAAACGGTGAAAACCATTTCCGACCACGGCGCCCGCGCCCGGCCTGTTGATATTCAGCGACGCAGGCATCCCCTGACTCCAGCTGACCTATTCGGTCCATCAGGTACTGATTGGTTGAGTCGATAACCGGCAGTACAGTGATATTTCCACCATCCAGTTGAGAATGAATAAGTGAGGCATCTAATAGTTGGATAGGCTCCGGTAAGCTGTATCCTTTACCTGGAACAGTAAAGACATCAACCCCCCAGTCGCGCAACGTCTGGACATGCTTATTGATTGCGGCACGGCTCATTCCCAACGTTTCACCGAGCTGCTCACCGGAATGAAATTCTCCATCGGCCAATAATGAAATAAGCGTCAGAGGGACGGTATTATCCTTCATGCAATGATCTCCACAGCATTCATTTCACCCTGCGGACCAATAAACCGGACCTCTGGTTCGAGCCAGACATTAAATTTCTCACCGACTTTTTGGCGCACATGGTGTGCAAGTTGCACTACATCCTGACTCGTCGCATTATCTGCATTGATCAGCACCAGTGCCTGCTGCTGATGTACCGCCGCGCCACCAATGCGCATACCTTTTAGCTGGCACTGATCGATAAGCCAGCCTGCTGCCAGTTTCACAGAACCATCAGCCTGCGGGTAATGAGGTGCTGTTGGGAATTTAGCCAGGAGCTCCTGCGCAATATTCCCAGTGACAACAGGGTTTTTAAAGAAGCTACCCGCATTACCGTTTACTTTCGGATCGGGTAGTTTTGTCGTGCGCATATGGCAGACAGAATCAAAAACCTGCTGAGGTGTAACTGTTGTAGGATCCAGACGCGTCAAGTCACCGTAAGTCAAAACGGGCTGCCACTGTTTAGGTAAGCGCAGACCAACGGCTACAATTGCGAAACGATCCTGGTATTCATGCTTGAAGATGCTGTCACGGTAACCAAAACGGCATTCTGCTGCGTTAACGCGCAGATGTTTGCCAGTCGAAAGCTCAACGCAGTCTACGTATTCGCAGACGCGCTGCAGCTCTACGCCATAGGCACCAATATTCTGGATTGGCGATGAACCCACGCAGCCGGGAATGAGTGCCAGATTTTCCAGGCCAGGCATGTTGCGCTCCAGCGCATAGCACACCAACTGATGCCAGTTTTCACCCGCGCCTACGTGCAAATGCCACGCATCAGGTTGCTCTGTAATCTCAATACCCTTAATACGATTGACGATCACCGTACCCTGGAAGGTATCAAGAAACAGGACGTTACTCCCTTCGCCCAGAATCAGTACTGGATGATGCGATGCATTGGCTGATTGCCAGGCATTCAGTAATTGTTGTTCATTTTCGGCGCAGACAAGTTCATTCGTTTGCTGATCGATACCGAAGGTGTTCCAGGCTTTAAGGGAGTGATTCATAGACGCTTTCCTGATGCAAAATCGCGCCTAGTTTACCGCATATACCGCAGAATGGCTTGTGTTATGGAGGCTCAGGATATTGCTTTGCACCCGATGGTGCTGCGATGTGCGTGATGCGCTGCGCTTATCAGGCCTGCACAATACGTTCAGCCCGGCGTTTTTTACCCCGCACACACGCAAAAAAGCCCATCCGTCAGGATGGGCTTTTTCACTTTATTTGATGCCTGGCAGTTTATGGCGGGCGTCCTGCCCGCCACCCTCCGGGCCGTTGCTGCGCAACGTTCAAATCCGCTCCCGGCGGATTTGTCCTCCTCAGGAGAGCGCTCACCGACAGACCACAGATAAAACAAAAGGCCCGGTCTTTCGACCGGGCCTTTCGCTTTTATTTGATGCCTGGCAGTTCCCTACTCTCGCATGGGGAGACCCCACACTACCATCGGCGCTACGGCGTTTCACTTCTGAGTTCGGCATGGGGTCAGGTGGGACCACCGCGCTACAGCCGCCAGGCAAATTCTGTTATTAACCCGCTTTTCGCCGGTTAATGTAATCTGTATCAAGCTGAATGTCGTCTCTTCGCCAAAACATCTTCGGCGTTGTAAGGTTAAGCCTCACGGTTCATTAGTATCGGTTAGCTCAACGTATCGCTACGCTTACACACCCGACCTATCAACGTCGTCGTCTTCAACGTTCCTTCAGGAGACTTAAAGTCTCAGGGAGAACTCATCTCGGGGCAAGTTTCGTGCTTAGATGCTTTCAGCACTTATCTCTTCCGCATTTAGCTACCGGGCAATGCCATTGGCATGACAACCCGAACACCAGTGATGCGTCCACTCCGGTCCTCTCGTACTAGGAGCAGCCCCCCTCAATTCTCCAGCGCCCACGGCAGATAGGGACCGAACTGTCTCACGACGTTCTAAACCCAGCTCGCGTACCACTTTAAATGGCGAACAGCCATACCCTTGGGACCTACTTCAGCCCCAGGATGTGATGAGCCGACATCGAGGTGCCAAACACCGCCGTCGATATGAACTCTTGGGCGGTATCAGCCTGTTATCCCCGGAGTACCTTTTATCCGTTGAGCGATGGCCCTTCCATTCAGAACCACCGGATCACTAAGACCTGCTTTCGCACCTGCTCGAGCCGTCACTCTCGCAGTCAAGCTAGCTTATGCCTTTGCACTAACCTCCTGATGTCCGACCAGGATTAGCTAACCTTCGTGCTCCTCCGTTACTCTTTAGGAGGAGACCGCCCCAGTCAAACTACCCACCAGACACTGTCCGCAACCCGGATCACGGGTCCACGTTAGAACACCAGCCATTAAAGGGTGGTATTTCAAGGATGGCTCCATGCAGACTGGCGTCCACACTTCAAAGCCTCCCACCTATCCTACACATCAAGGACCAGTGTTCAGTGTCAAGCTATAGTAAAGGTTCACGGGGTCTTTCCGTCTTGCCGCGGGTACACTGCATCTTCACAGCGAGTTCAATTTCACTGAGTCTCGGGTGGAGACAGCCTGGCCATCATTACGCCATTCGTGCAGGTCGGAACTTACCCGACAAGGAATTTCGCTACCTTAGGACCGTTATAGTTACGGCCGCCGTTTACCGGGGCTTCGATCAAGAGCTTCTCCTTACGGATAACCCCATCAATTAACCTTCCGGCACCGGGCAGGCGTCACACCGTATACGTCCACTTTCGTGTTTGCACAGTGCTGTGTTTTTAATAAACAGTTGCAGCCAGCTGGTATCTTCGACTGATTTCAGCTCCATGAGTAAATCACTTCACCTACATATCAGCGTGCCTTCTCCCGAAGTTACGGCACCATTTTGCCTAGTTCCTTCACCCGAGTTCTCTCAAGCGCCTTGGTATTCTCTACCTGACCACCTGTGTCGGTTTGGGGTACGATTTTGTGTTACCTGATGCTTAGAGGCTTTTCCTGGAAGCAGGGCATTTGTTACTTCAGCACCGTAGTGCCTCGTCATCACACCTCAGCGTTAAAAAGGTACCGGATTTACCTGGAACCTCCGCCTACATGCTTAAACCGGGACAACCGTCGCCCGGCTAACATAGCCTTCTCCGTCCCCCCTTCGCAGTAACACCAAGTACAGGAATATTAACCTGTTTCCCATCGACTACGCCTTTCGGCCTCGCCTTAGGGGTCGACTCACCCTGCCCCGATTAACGTTGGACAGGAACCCTTGGTCTTCCGGCGTGCGGGTTTTTCACCCGCATTATCGTTACTTATGTCAGCATTCGCACTTCTGATACCTCCAGCATACCTCACGATACACCTTCAACGGCTTACAGAACGCTCCCCTACCCAACAACACATAGTGTCGCTGCCGCAGCTTCGGTGCATGGTTTAGCCCCGTTACATCTTCCGCGCAGGCCGACTCGACCAGTGAGCTATTACGCTTTCTTTAAATGATGGCTGCTTCTAAGCCAACATCCTGGCTGTCTGTGCCTTCCCACATCGTTTCCCACTTAACCATGACTTTGGGACCTTAGCTGGCGGTCTGGGTTGTTTCCCTCTTCACGACGGACGTTAGCACCCGCCGTGTGTCTCCCGTGATAACATTCTTCGGTATTCGCAGTTTGCATCGGGTTGGTAAGTCGGGATGACCCCCTAGCCGAAACAGTGCTCTACCCCCGAAGATGAGTTCACGAGGCGCTACCTAAATAGCTTTCGGGGAGAACCAGCTATCTCCCGGTTTGATTGGCCTTTCACCCCCAGCCACAAGTCATCCGCTAATTTTTCAACATTAGTCGGTTCGGTCCTCCAGTTAGTGTTACCCAACCTTCAACCTGCCCATGGCTAGATCACCGGGTTTCGGGTCTATACCCTGCAACTTAACGCCCAGTTAAGACTCGGTTTCCCTTCGGCTCCCCTATACGGTTAACCTTGCTACAGAATATAAGTCGCTGACCCATTATACAAAAGGTACGCAGTCACACCCAAAAGGATGCTCCCACTGCTTGTACGTACACGGTTTCAGGTTCTTTTTCACTCCCCTCGCCGGGGTTCTTTTCGCCTTTCCCTCACGGTACTGGTTCACTATCGGTCAGTCAGGAGTATTTAGCCTTGGAGGATGGTCCCCCCATATTCAGACAGGATACCACGTGTCCCGCCCTACTCTTCGAGTTCACAACCTGTGCATTTTGGTGTACGGGACTATCACCCTGTACCGTCGGACTTTCCAGACCGTTCCACTAACACACAAGCTGATTCAGACTCTGGGCTGCTCCCCGTTCGCTCGCCGCTACTGGGGGAATCTCGGTTGATTTCTTTTCCTCGGGGTACTTAGATGTTTCAGTTCCCCCGGTTCGCTTCATTACGCTATGTATTCACGTAATGATAGTGTGACGAATCACACTGGGTTTCCCCATTCGGAAATCGCCGGTTATAACGGTTCATATCACCTTACCGACGCTTATCGCAGATTAGCACGTCCTTCATCGCCTCTGACTGCCAGGGCATCCACCGTGTACGCTTAGTCGCTTAACCTCACAACCCGAAGATGTTTCTTTCGATTCATCATCGACTTGCAAAAATTTGAGAGACTCGAACACACCATTTATCTGTTCTTATTACGGAGAACAGACACAGTGTGTCGTTTCAATTTTCAGCTTGATCCAGATTTTTAAAGAGCAAAACTTCGCAGTGAACCTTTTCAGGTACACTCTGAAGTTTTCTTGTGTTTTTGCAGTAAAGATGGTGGAGCTATGCGGGATCGAACCGCAGACCTCCTGCGTGCAAGGCAGGCGCTCTCCCAGCTGAGCTATAGCCCCATCGTAGTTATCTCATTCACCTTAATTCCTGCTGAGACAAGGCGTGGAGCGGCGAAGCATACTGAAGTATGCGAGTCGTTTCACAACGCGGTATCAGAAAGAATTTGGTAGGCCTGAGTGGACTTGAACCACCGACCTCACCCTTATCAGGGGTGCGCTCTAACCACCTGAGCTACAAGCCTGCAGAGATTTTCTTACTGCTAATTTTCATCAGACAATCTGTGTGAGCACTACAAAGAACGTTTCTTTAAGGTAAGGAGGTGATCCAACCGCAGGTTCCCCTACGGTTACCTTGTTACGACTTCACCCCAGTCATGAATCACAAAGTGGTAAGCGCCCTCCCGAAGGTTAAGCTACCTACTTCTTTTGCAACCCACTCCCATGGTGTGACGGGCGGTGTGTACAAGGCCCGGGAACGTATTCACCGTGGCATTCTGATCCACGATTACTAGCGATTCCGACTTCATGGAGTCGAGTTGCAGACTCCAATCCGGACTACGACATACTTTATGAGGTCCGCTTGCTCTCGCGAGGTCGCTTCTCTTTGTATATGCCATTGTAGCACGTGTGTAGCCCTACTCGTAAGGGCCATGATGACTTGACGTCATCCCCACCTTCCTCCAGTTTATCACTGGCAGTCTCCTTTGAGTTCCCGGCCGGACCGCTGGCAACAAAGGATAAGGGTTGCGCTCGTTGCGGGACTTAACCCAACATTTCACAACACGAGCTGACGACAGCCATGCAGCACCTGTCTCACGGTTCCCGAAGGCACCAAGCCATCTCTGGCAAGTTCCGTGGATGTCAAGAGTAGGTAAGGTTCTTCGCGTTGCATCGAATTAAACCACATGCTCCACCGCTTGTGCGGGCCCCCGTCAATTCATTTGAGTTTTAACCTTGCGGCCGTACTCCCCAGGCGGTCGACTTAACGCGTTAGCTCCGGAAGCCACGCCTCAAGGGCACAACCTCCAAGTCGACATCGTTTACGGCGTGGACTACCAGGGTATCTAATCCTGTTTGCTCCCCACGCTTTCGCACCTGAGCGTCAGTCTTTGTCCAGGGGGCCGCCTTCGCCACCGGTATTCCTCCAGATCTCTACGCATTTCACCGCTACACCTGGAATTCTACCCCCCTCTACAAGACTCTAGCCTGCCAGTTTCGGATGCAGTTCCCAGGTTGAGCCCGGGGATTTCACATCCGACTTGACAGACCGCCTGCGTGCGCTTTACGCCCAGTAATTCCGATTAACGCTTGCACCCTCCGTATTACCGCGGCTGCTGGCACGGAGTTAGCCGGTGCTTCTTCTGCGAGTAACGTCAATCGTTGCGGTTATTAACCACAACGCCTTCCTCCTCGCTGAAAGTACTTTACAACCCGAAGGCCTTCTTCATACACGCGGCATGGCTGCATCAGGCTTGCGCCCATTGTGCAATATTCCCCACTGCTGCCTCCCGTAGGAGTCTGGACCGTGTCTCAGTTCCAGTGTGGCTGGTCATCCTCTCAGACCAGCTAGGGATCGTCGCCTAGGTGAGCCGTTACCCCACCTACTAGCTAATCCCATCTGGGCACATCCGATGGCAAGAGGCCCGAAGGTCCCCCTCTTTGGTCTTGCGACGTTATGCGGTATTAGCTACCGTTTCCAGTAGTTATCCCCCTCCATCGGGCAGTTTCCCAGACATTACTCACCCGTCCGCCACTCGTCACCCAAGGAGCAAGCTCCTCTGTGCTACCGTTCGACTTGCATGTGTTAGGCCTGCCGCCAGCGTTCAATCTGAGCCATGATCAAACTCTTCAATTTAAGTTTGATGCTCGTGAATTAAACTTCGTAATGAATTACGTATGTTCACTCAGAGACTTGGTATTCATTTTTCGTCTTGCGACGTTAAGAATCCGTATCTTCGAGTGCTCACACAGATTGTCTGATAAATTGTTAAAGAGCAGTTGCGACGCGCTTTAGCGCTCTGTCGCGAGGTCCCGTATATTACGTTTTCCTCATTCAGAGTCAAGCATTTATTTTTGCTTTTCTCTACGAGATTCTCAGGAGAACCCCGCTGACCCGGCGGCTTGTAATCCGTTGTTCCGTGTCAGTGGAGGCGCATTATAGGGAGTTATTTCGGGCTGACAAGGGGAAATTTAAAATAATCTTCCGAGTGCGTATTTTTTCATCAAAACCACTTAAACTGACAGTTTTTCGAGCGTTTTAAAGCCATAGCGCTGTAGCACGGGCAATAGTTGTTCGGCTTCTGTCGTCATTGCCATACAAAATGCAACGTTCTCATCGGTTGATTTCGCATCTGGCGCTTCATGTTCTAATAACCAGGCCGTGCGGCGCGCAATCGCGGCACCAGAATCCACCAGCCGCGTCCCCTCGGGCAGGACCTGTAAAAGCTCTTCCTGTAATAGAGGGAAATGAGTGCAACCGAGCACTACCGTATCGGGTGGTTCCGACATCCGCAGCCACGGACGCAGAATACGCCGCAGCTCTTCCAGAGAGACCGTTTCGCCGTGCAGCTTCGCTTCCGCCAGTTCCACCAACTCAGCAGAACCCAACATTGCAATTTGGCATTCGTTAGCAAACCGCGCAATCAGCTCATGGGTATACGAGCGCTTCACCGTTGCACGCGTAGCCAGCAGCCCCACTACGCCATTCGCCGTGAGTCGCGCCGCCGGTTTAATCGCAGGCACCACGCCCACAACCGGGAAGGCAAACTTCTCACGTAACGCAGGAAGCGACACCGTGCTTGCTGTATTACATGCGATGACCGCAAGAGAAAGGGGATAGCGCTGCTGGACAGCAGTCACAATCTCAACAACACGCTCGACGATAAACTCCTCGCTCTTCTCTCCATAAGGAAAGGCGACGTTGTCGAAAGCGTAGATATAGTGGAGATCCGGCAGAAGACGCCGGATCTCGTCATAGACCGACAACCCACCGACGCCGGAATCAAACACCAGCACAGTGGGACGGGGATCAGAAGGTGTAGCTGCCAGACAAGGTGTATTCCCGTCCTGCAGTTGCGTAGCCATAAACTGTCTCGTAATCTTTATCGAACAGGTTGGCGATTTTACCACGAACTGTCAGCTGTGAGGTGATTGGATATGACACGGCAAGATCCCACAGGCTAACTCCTCCCATTTTTACCGGCTGGTAGGTTAAGTAGTCCGTGTCATAACGCGTTCCCAGGTAGTGATACGTCAGGCCCCAGTCAAAATCATAGACCTGCCAGTCAAGCTGGTATTTCACCTGCTGTTTAGAACGTCGTGCGAGGGGCTTGTCCGTAATTGCATTGCGCGAATCGACATAATCGTAGCTCAACGTATGTGCCAGCGGTCCGGTATCAAAGTTTGCGGTCGCTTCAACGCCTTTAATGCGTACTTTACCTTCGTTAAAGTATTTCTCGGTATGTGGGTCATAATCGATCATGTCATCGATATCGTTACGATACCCTGAAACTCGCCAGTTCACACCCGCCGTTAAGCCTTCAAACGCCCCTTCCCATTGCTTACTTTGTTCAGGATCCAGGTTCGAATTGCCGTAATAACCATGCAACTGCCCGAGATTAGGTGCTTTGTAAGATGTACCGTAGGACGCAATAAAGCGATAGCCTTCAATAAACTCCCATCCGGCGCTGGTTTGCCATGTGCCATGACGTCCAAACTCGGAGTTATCATCACTGCGCGCAGCACCTTCGAAAGTGAAATCACCCAGTTGCTGTAATCCCGTCAAGTAGAGGCCGGTATTTCGCTGGTCGTAACCGTCCGTGACATACCCGGTGCCAGGCTCCGTAGTTTGCTTTTGCCAGTCGACACCAGCGCCCACATTACCATGACCAACCACTATGCTGTTTGACCACTGCACATTATATTGCTTCATCTCATCCAGTGTGGCCGAGGAATCATAGCGGCCATAATCCGGATCATAGTTGTAGTCTTTGCTATGGCTATAGCTCGAAACCAGCTGCGACTGGATAAGCTCGCCATTAAAACGCAGTCCGGCATCCCAGCTTTGGCTGTAGAGTTTTCGGGTATCGAGGAGCGGCGAGCCAGGAGAGTAATATGAGTCGTAATTCGTGCGGTTATCATAACCATAACCGCGAACAAACCCGCTCCATGTATCGGAAAAGTTGTGTTCCAGCGCGCCATACAGCGTCTTACTTAAGAAGCCGTCTTTGTCGGGCTGAGCCTGAGAGCCGGTGCTGCCGTATGCTACAACATCAAAGCCTTTGGTATAGGCATAATCGCCCATCAGCGTGACGCGCGTATTTTCGCCGAGCTGTTGTTGGGTTGAGACATCGTAATTCTGATACCCATTGCTCCCCACACCGGCTGTCAGTTCCGTCCCCGGCTTTTCGCGCGTGGTAATGATATTCACCACGCCGCCAATCGCATCAGAACCATAAACCGCCGAACGCGGCCCTCGAATGTATTCGATACGCTGCACTAACGAGACCGGGAACTGGCTGAGATCGGCTGCGCCGCTAACCCCTGCCAGGTTCAGGCGCACGCCGTCAATCAGCACCAGAACATGGCTGGCGTTGGTGCCGCGAATAGAGATAGACGAGTTTTGTCCCATACCACCGTATTGAGCGATATCGACGCCAGGCAGGCGACGAAGCACATCATTCACGGAGGTAGATTGCCAGCGATCGATATCCTGACGCGTAACAACGGTAATAGGAGCGAGTACTGCGCTACGAGGCTGCTGAAAACGGTTGGCAGTGACGACGAGAGTATCCGGGCGAGTGTCCTGTGCCCAACCAGAAAATGCCGTGACGGACAGCGCCGTGCACAGCAATGATTTTTTGATCATTGTAAAGCATCCACAATTTAAGAAGGATGCCGCAGGTCCCACCGATAGTACGCGATGATGAAAACCAGATGCGACGTTAGCCGGCAGGTCTTCGGGCTTGGAGGCGACTTAAAGAGACGATGACTTCCCGCGGCAATCCGCAGTGTCTGCACCAGGTGCGCTCATCTCTTACCTTCCTTACCGCTGCGCGTCAGCTCCAGATTTACACTGGATTCCCTTTTAACTCACAGGACCGGAAAACGGATGCTACAGTTTGTTACAACCTGGTGTCCAGACCGCGTATCACATTATCGGAAATCATCAATGACTGGACATCTGTTGAGCAATCCCTACAATCCCCGCGTACTTTTATTTTTCAGGACGCATCATGACCCCCGAACACCTTCCGACAGAACAGTACGACGCCCAGTTAGCTGAGAAAGTAGTGCGTCTGCAGAGCTTAATGACGCCATTTTATGCACAGGCTCCGGAAGTGTTTCGCTCACCGGTCAGCCATTACCGTATGCGCGCCGAATTCCGCCTGTGGCATGACGGTGATGACCTGTACCACATCATGTTCGACAGCCAGACCAAAAACCGTATTCGCGTCGACAGCTTCCCGGCTGCCAGCGAGCTCATCAACACGCTAATGACGGCAATGATCGACGGCGTTCGCAACAACCACGTCCTGCGCCACAAACTGTTTCAGATTGATTACCTCACAACCCTGAGCGATCAGGCGGTGGTTTCGATGCTGTACCATAAAAAGCTGGATGATGAATGGCGTAAGGAAGCCGAAGCGCTGCGAGATGCGCTGCGGGCGCAAAACCTGAACGTGCATTTGATTGGTCGGGCTACCAAAACCAAAATTGAGCTGGACCAGGACTACATTGACGAACGCTTGCCGGTTGCAGGTAAAGAGATTATCTACCGCCAGGTTGAGAACAGCTTCACCCAGCCAAACGCCGCCATGAATATTCAGATGTTAGAGTGGGCGATTGATGTCACCAGGGGCTCAAAAGGCGACCTGCTGGAGCTGTATTGCGGCAATGGCAATTTCTCGTTAGCCCTGGCGCAAAACTTCAACCGCGTACTGGCCACTGAAATCGCCAAACCGTCCGTGGCTGCTGCACAGTACAACATCGCGGCTAACCATATTGATAACGTACAAATTATCCGCATGGCGGCCGAAGAGTTTACACAGGCGATGAACGGTGTTCGCGAGTTCAACCGTTTGCAGGGAATCGATCTGAAGAGTTACCAGTGTGAAACTATCTTCGTTGACCCACCGCGCAGCGGTCTGGACAGCGAAACGGAGAAAATGGTGCAGGCGTATCCGCGCATTCTGTACATCTCTTGCAATCCGGAGACGCTGTGTAAGAACCTGGAAACGTTAAGCCAGACGCACAATGTTTCACGTCTGGCGCTATTCGATCAGTTCCCGTATACGCACCATATGGAGTGCGGAGTACTGTTAACGAAGAAGTAAGACTGAACGGAAGCCGGATAAGCACTACCGGTTCAGATTGCCGGATAGCGGCTTTGCCTTATCCGGCCTACAGCGACAACTATTACTCCACAATTTCCTGTTTACGGTTACGCACTTTAAAGCCGATCCAGAACACCAGAATCACCGACAGCACCGCCGGGAAGAAGTTAGAGCCAATATCCGGATATTCAGCGCGTACCACGGTGCTGTACAGCAGAACACCGAGAATAAAACAGGCGGCGGCCAGGCCCGGCAATCCCACAGGCATGGTGCGGTTCTGATAGCGTTGATGCAAACAATAAACCGTCAGCACCAGCGAAATAATCGGGAATACGGAGAATGGCACAATGGAGCTAAACAGCGCCGCAAATGTACCATTGATCGATAAGCCAGCAACCAGCGCCAGCAGCAGCGTACCTTTATCTTGACCTGACTGTTTCATTGCTTGTCCTTCTCGTTACTCGGAGTGGTGCGTCATCTTCTCTTGTTCACGGCGGTACCAATAAAATGCGCCTTTCGCGATCATGCGCAGTTGCAATACCAGCCGCTCTTCTAGCTGTCGACGCTGTTCAGCGCCAACATCCAGTGCTTCTGCCCCGGCGCTGAAAACAATGGTTACCATGGCTTCGGCTTGCGCTTCAGTAAACGCACGAGGCATATGGTTTTCGAGTTCCAGATAGTCCGCAAGTTCCGCAATGAAGTGCTGAATTTCACGTGCGACCGCTGCACGAAACGCTGCGGATGTCCCCGAACGCTCGCGCAATAATAAACGGAAGGCGTTGGGATTGTTGCCGATGAACTCCATAAATGTTGAGACCGAGGTGCGGATCACACTCCCGCCCTTCGCGATACGCTGGCGCGCCTGGCGCATCAATTGACGCAGCATCAGACCGCTTTCGTCCACCATCGTCAGGCCGAGTTCATCCACATCGCGGAAATGGCGATAAAACGAGGTTGGCGCAATGCCCGCTTCACGAGCAACTTCGCGTAAACTGAGGCTGGCAAAACTACGCTCAGCGCTCAGTTGACTAAATGCGGCTTCTACCAGCGAACGCCGGGTTTTTTCTTTTTGTTGCGCTCTAACGCCCATCACGATGTCTGAATCCTTCCACATACCTTGCTGGCACTATACCAGAGATTAGGCGGTTGGCATGGCTTTGTGAATGATTGTTTACGCGCAGTTTGTGCTTCGACTTCGCAAAAAAGCACAACGATAATTGGGTTATCCTGACAACGATGTTACTATTCTGTTGCTTTTATGTATAAGAACAGGTAAGCCTGACCATGTCACATTCCTACGATTACGATGCAATAGTAATAGGTTCCGGTCCCGGCGGCGAAGGCGCTGCAATGGGTCTGGTTAAGCAAGGAGCGCGCGTCGCGGTGATTGAGCGCTATCATAACGTCGGCGGAGGCTGTACCCACTGGGGCACCATCCCGTCGAAAGCCCTCCGCCACGCCGTCAGCCGCATTATTGAATTCAATCAGAACCCACTGTACAGCGACCACTCCCGACTCCTACGTTCTTCTTTTGCCGATATTCTCAACCACGCTGATAACGTTATTAATCAGCAAACGCGTATGCGGCAAGGATTTTACGAGCGCAATCACTGCGAAATTTTGCAGGGGAATGCCCGTTTTGTTGATGAACACACGATCGCCCTGGAATGTCACGACGGTACGGTGGAAACGCTGACTGCGGATAAGTTTGTTATTGCCTGCGGTTCGCGTCCTTATCGCCCTGTTGATGTCGACTTTTCGCATCCCCGGGTTTACGACAGCGACTCTATCCTGAGCCTGCACCACGAACCCCGCCATGTGCTGATTTATGGCGCGGGGGTCATTGGCTGTGAATATGCGTCGATCTTCCGTGGAATGGACGTCAAAGTTGATTTAATCAACACCCGCGATCGTCTGCTGGCATTCCTCGATCAAGAGATGTCCGACTCCCTCTCTTACCACTTCTGGAACAGCGGTGTGGTCATTCGCCACAACGAAGAGTATGAGAAGATTGAAGGCTGCGATGACGGCGTCATCATGCACCTGAAATCCGGTAAGAAACTGAAGGCAGACTGCCTGTTGTACGCCAATGGCCGTACCGGTAATACCGATTCGCTGGCGCTGGAAAACATTGGTCTGAAAACCGACAGCCGTGGGCAGCTCAAAGTGAATAGCATGTACCAGACGGCGCTGCCGCATGTGTATGCCGTAGGGGATGTGATCGGTTATCCGAGCCTGGCATCGGCGGCCTACGACCAGGGACGCATTGCCGCCCAGGCGTTGGTAAAAGGCGAAGCCACCGCGCATCTGATTGAAGATATCCCGACCGGGATTTATACCATTCCAGAAATCAGCTCCGTTGGTAAAACCGAACAGCAACTCACGGCAATGAAAGTTCCATACGAGGTTGGCCGCGCCCAGTTTAAGCATCTGGCACGTGCGCAAATCGTGGGTATGAGTGTCGGAACGCTGAAGATCCTGTTCCATCGCGAAACCAAAGAGATTCTGGGGATCCACTGCTTTGGGGAGCGTGCGGCCGAAATTATTCACATCGGACAAGCGATAATGGAGCAAAAAGGTGGTGGTAACACTATCGAGTACTTCGTTAACACCACCTTTAACTACCCAACCATGGCAGAAGCCTATCGGGTAGCAGCGCTAAATGGCTTAAACCGCCTGTTTTAACGCACTGTCGAAATGGCCATCCATTGATCCACGGATGGCCTCTGCCAACTGTTCATAACGGCTGCGCAGCGGCGAACCAGGACGGTACACCAGACCAATCGTACGACGCGGTTCGGGTTTAATGCATGGCAGATAAACGACACCATCACGCTTACGCTCCGGCGGAACAGCCAGCGCAGGCAGTAAGGTAATACCGCTTCCTGCCGCCACCATGTTACGCAGCGTTTCCAGACTGGTTGCCCGAAAATGGGTATCTTCATCAGCACCCGCTTCAAAGCAGAAGCCCATTGCCTGATCGCGCAGGCAGTGGCCATCTTCCAGCATCAGCAGTTTTTCACCCGCCAGATCGGACATCGGTACACAGTCACGGTTTGCCCACGGATGATCTTCATAGATCGCCAGCAGCATAGGCTCATCAAATAGCGGTACTTCGATGAACGCCTCACTCTCTTTCACCAGCGCCAGAATGACGCAGTCGAGCTTGCCGCTATCCAGTTGCGCTAACAGCTGATGTGTCTGCGCTTCATGGAGATACATTTCCAGTTTTGGGAAGGTCTGGTGCAACATCGGAATAATATGCGGCAGCAGGTATGGCCCCACCGTTGGGATCAAACCAATATGCAGCGGGCCAGACATTGTCTCGCCTTGTTGGCTTGCCATCTCCTTGAGCACTTTGACCTCGCGCAGCACGGTGCGCGCCTGATCCACCAGCAGCAAACCAGCCTGGGTGAACAGCACCTTGCGACTCGTACGCTCCAACAACATGACGCCAAGCTCATCTTCCAGCTTGCGGATCTGCCCGCTCAGCGTTGGTTGGCTAACGTGACAGGAGTCTGCCGCTCGTCGGAAGTGACGATGTTCGGCTAGCGCTACCAGGTATTCAAGATCACGAATATTCATTATTCATCCTCCATCGCCACGATAGTTCGTAGCGATAGGTAGCATAGCAACGAACGATTATCCCTATCAAGCTTTCTGTTTAATAATGCACCACAGAAACGGAACGGTACCCCTTTAACCCTTGAAGCTACTGTCCGTTTTGAGAGTTTCTCTCATACTCGAAATAACTAAAGCCAACGTGAACTTTTGCGGACCTTGTGTCCGCATTTTTTTTGCATAAAAAAGCCCGGCGTGACGCCAGGCTCGAATGATTACCCATCAATTTATGCCAGACGCGCCTTCGCGTAGTCGATCGCCTGTGCAACCTGCTGGGGTGACACGCCGCCTTTCGCCGCACGCTTGTCCAGGCACGATTGCAACGAGAGGATCGGGTAAACGTCATCGCCAATCACCTGGCTAAACTTTTGTAAGTCAGCAAGCGACAGCGCCTCCAGCGGTTTGCCCTGTCGAATCGCCTCGACCACCGTTTCACCTACGATATGGTGCGCTTCGCGGAACGGGACACCTTTCGCCACCAGATAATCCGCCAGTTCAGTGGCGTTAGCATAGCCCTGCTGCGCCGCTTCCTGACAACGCGGACGTTTCACCTGGATACCATCCAGCACCAGCGCGGCCATATGCAGACAGTCCAGCCAGGTGTCGAGCGCGTCGAACAGCCCTTCTTTGTCTTCCTGCATATCTTTGTTGTATGCCAGCGGGAGGCCTTTTAACGTCATCATCATGCCGGTCAACGCACCCTGCACGCGACCGCATTTGCCACGGATCAGCTCCAGCGCATCCGGATTTTTCTTCTGCGGCATCAGAGATGAACCCGAAGTCACACGATCAGACAGCTCGACAAAGCCCGCTTCGCCGGTGTTAAAGAAAATCAGGTCTTCAGCAAAACGCGACAGGTGTACCATGCCGATAGAGGCGTCTGAGAGTAACTCCAGCACGTGGTCACGGTCAGAAACGCTGTCCAGACTGTTGCGCGTAGCCGAGGCAAAGCCCAACCAACCCGCCAGCTGCTCGCGATCGATTTCATACGCCGTACCCGCCAGCGCGCCGCAGCCTAACGGACTGACGTCCAGGCGTTTGAGCGCATCCTGCAGGCGGCTCTCGTCACGCGCCAACATTTCAACATAGGCCAGACACCAGTGAGCAAACGTCACCGGCTGCGCACGTTGCAGGTGGGTGTAACCCGGCATGACGGCGTCCTGGTTATTCTCCGCCGTCACCACCAGCGCAGTTTGCAACTGACGATTGGCCGATAGTAATTCGATAACCGTGTCTTTGCACCACAGCTTGAGATCGGTCGCGACCTGGTCGTTACGGCTACGTCCGGTATGCAGTTTTTTACCAAGCTGGCCGACTTTATCAATCAGCTTACCTTCCACCCAACTGTGAATATCTTCGGCATCGCTTTGCAGAATCTGCTGAGGATTCGCACGAACCTCTTCCAGCAGATTATTCAGCGCCTCTTCCAACCGCAGCTGTTCATCAGCAGTCAGTACACCGACCGTTACCAACGCTTTGGACCAGGCCACAGAGCCAACAATATCCTGTTCTGCCAGGCGGTAGTCAAAACGCAACGAGTCGTTGAACTGTTTGAACCGCTGATCTGCTGCCTGTGTAAAACGCCCACCCCAAAGTGCCATAACGAATTTCCTTAATATGATATTTTTGCCCGGTGGCGCTGCGCTTACCGGGCCTACAAAACCCACGTAGGCCGGATAAGGCGAAGCCGCCATCCGGCACATTAGTAGTTAAGCCAGAATACGCGTACCAATTGGCGTGCCGTTAAACAGCGCCGGGAGTTGCTCTGCATGACGCCAGGAGGCGATATCCACCGGACGACCCAGCGTACGCGCGGCATCCAGCGCCGCATTCACCTTCACGATCATGCCATCGGTAATAATGCCCTGTTCAATCAGCTGTTCCGCTTTCGCTGCAGTCATTTCGGCAATACGCTGGCCTTTGCCATCCAGAATACCGCTTACATCAGAGAGCAGGATCAGATCCGCACCCAGCGTTGCCGCCAGCGCCGTTGCCGCCTGATCGGCATTCACGTTCATCAGCAGCCCATCATCAGTGACGCCAATAGAGCTCACTACCGGCAGAAAACCGCTTTCCAGCAGCGTGTTAATCAGCTTAGGCGAACCCGGCTGCGCCAGTCCAACATGACCCAGTTCTTTATCGAGCGGCGTCACTTTTACGCTGTCGCCATCGCCAAGATACAGACCCACAGACGCGATGTGATGCTTTTTCGCCCAGGCCAGCAAGGTTTTATTCGCCGTTCCCGCCAGGGCACCGGTAATAATGTCAATTTGATCGGCAGGCGTGACGCGCAGACCATTTTTCTTTTTCACCGGCAGATTCAGCTGCTTCATCAGCTCGTCGACCACGCAGCCGCCACCATGCACAATGACCAGCGGACGCTGGTGCGACTCACGATAATTCACCAGTGCGGTAAACAAGCGCTCCAGCGCCTCTTCACTATCCAGTAAAACGCCGCCCAACTTGATAATTAATGGATTCATTGTTGCACCCTAAATAAGAGACTGCGTTTGGGCAAAGCCAAAACGAATATTTGCGCACTGCATCGCCTGTGCCGCCGCGCCTTTCAATAAGTTGTCTTCCGTCGCCACGACGATCAGGTGTTCACCCTGTACGGCAAACCCGATATCGCAGAACGGTAATCCAACCACATTCTTCAGCGCCGGAACCCCTTTGTCATACAGACGCACCAGCGGTTTATCGCCATACGCCTGTTGCAGCGCCTGAGCCACCTGAGCATGGGTTACGCCCGCCTTAAGGCGGCAAGTGATAGTTTCCAGAATTCCGCGCGGGAAGTTACCCAGATGCGGGGTGAAAATCACTTCTGTCCCCAGATGAGTGGCGATTTCCGGCTGATGACGATGGGTAAACACGCCATACGGCTGCAGGCTCACCTCACAAAAGCTGTTGGAGATAGCCGCTTTACGCCCCGCACCGCTCACGCCGCTGGTCGCATTAATTACCGGCCACTGGCTGAGATCCAGCAGCCCGGCATCAATCAACGGTTTCAGCGAAAGCTGCGCCGCCGTCGGGTAACAACCTGGCACAGCAATCAGATTCGCTTCTTTCAGTTTGTCCGCGTTCCACTCCGCCAGCCCATAAACGGCCTGCTCCAGCAGCTCAGGATGCTGATGCGTAAAGCCATAATATTTTTCATAGAACGCGCCGTCGTTTACGCGAAACGCGCCCGAAAGGTCAAACACCACGCAACCGGCCTGCAAAAACTGCGGAGCCAGGTCATGACTCACCTCATGAGCCGTTGCGAGGAACACAACATCCACCCCTGCGCTAAACTCGCTGATATCTGACATTGGCTGCAACGGTAAATCGACAATGCCTTTCAACTGCGGATGCAAATCGGAGATTAATTTTCCTGCATCATTGCTTTGCGCTGAGACGGTCAAAGCGGTTATGGTCATATCAGGATGGCGATTTACATAGGTCACAAGCTCTGCGCCGGCATAGCCACTGGCGCCCACAATCAGCGTATTCAACATCGGGGCAGCTCACCTTCTTAGATTCTGTTGCCAGGTATAAGCCTTTATCACCTCACCTTACACTTGGTGGGTTTTATTACGCTCAACGTTAATGTATTTTTATTCACAAATACTGCATGAATATTGATACTATCATGACCCGAGGTGTGTCAACAATGAAAAACAATTTACCGCCATTTATCGAGATTTACCGCGCTCTGATTGCCACGCCATCGATCAGCGCCACCGAAGAAGCGCTCGATCAAAGCAATGCAGGTTTAATCACTCTGCTGGCGGGCTGGTTTAAAGATTTAGGCTTCAATGTTGAGGTCCAACCGGTTCCCGATACGCGAAATAAATTCAATATGCTGGCGAGCATTGGACAGGGCGCTGGCGGCCTGTTGTTGGCGGGCCATACCGATACCGTACCCTTTGATGACGGACGCTGGACGCGCGATCCGTTCACTCTAACCGAGCATGACAATAAGCTGTATGGTTTGGGTACGGCGGACATGAAAGGCTTCTTCGCCTTTATCCTCGACGCGTTGCGTGATGTCGACGTCACGAAACTGAAAAAACCCCTGTACATTCTGGCCACTGCTGACGAAGAGACCAGCATGGCGGGAGCTCGCTACTTCTCTGAAACTACCGCTCTGCGCCCGGACTGCGCGATCATTGGCGAACCCACATCCCTGCAACCGGTGCGCGCGCACAAAGGCCATATCTCTAATGCGATACGCATTCTGGGACAGTCGGGTCATTCAAGCGATCCGGCGCGTGGCGTTAATGCGATTGAACTGATGCATGATGCCATCGGCCATATCATGCATCTGCGCGATGACCTGAAAGCTCGCTATCACCATGATGCCTTTACCGTCCCGTATCCAACGTTAAATTTGGGCCACATCCACGGCGGTGACGCCGCCAACCGAATCTGCGCCTGCTGCGAATTGCATATGGATATTCGCCCGCTACCGGGTATGACGCTAAACGATCTCAATGGGTTACTTAACGAAGCGCTGGCCCCTGTCAGCGAACGTTGGCCGGGTCGCCTGACCGTATCTGAACTGCATCCGCCAATTCCAGGCTATGAGTGCCCACCTGACCATCAACTGGTAGAGGTGGTTGAGAAACTGCTGGGCGCACAGACTGAAGTGGTGAACTATTGCACCGAAGCGCCGTTTATCCAGACGCTTTGCCCAACGCTGGTATTGGGTCCAGGCTCCATTAATCAGGCGCATCAGCCGGATGAGTATCTGGAAACGCGCTTTATTAAGCCAACCCGCGAATTAATCACCCAGGTTGTGCACCATTTCTGCTGGCATTAACTGCTTGTCACCCCGCTAATCCCTTAGTGGTAAGCGGGGCGATTTTTTAACATTTCCATAAGCAACGCTTATTTGATTGGATGTGAATTAAATAACGTAAATTCACGGCATTTATTCGTTTGCTGAACCGATTTCGCAGCAATTGACGTCACGTGTTTTACGTGGCTTTATAAAAGACGGCTAAAAAGTTAAGTCCGCAAGATTTTGCGTGATAGTCAGGCGCGAAAGATACAGGACATATTCAAAATAGATGGGGTGTCTGGGTTAATATGAACGAACAATATTCCGCGTTGCGTAGTAATGTCAGTATGCTCGGCAAAGTGCTGGGAGAGACCATCAAGGATGCGTTGGGAGAGAACATTCTTGATCGCGTAGAAACAATTCGAAAGCTGTCCAAATCATCTCGCGCTGGCAATGAAATTAATCGCCAGGAATTGCTCACCACACTGCAAAATCTGTCTAACGACGAGCTGCTGCCGGTTGCCCGCGCATTTAGCCAGTTCCTGAACCTGGCCAACACCGCCGAGCAGCACCACAGCATTTCGCCAAAAGGCGAAGCCGCCAGCAACCCGGAAGTGATTGCTCGCACTCTGCGTAAACTGAAAGAGCAGCCCAACCTCAATGACGCCACCATCAAGAAAGCCGTAGAATCACTCTCTCTGGAGCTGGTACTCACCGCCCACCCGACCGAGATCACTCGTCGTACGCTGATCCATAAAATGGGTGAAGTGAACGCCTGCCTCAAGCAGCTTGATAACAAAGACCTCGTCGATTATGAACGCAACCAACTGATGCGCCGTCTGCGTCAGCTCATTGCTCAGTCCTGGCATACGGATGAAATCCGCAAACTGCGCCCAAGCCCGGTTGATGAAGCCAAATGGGGATTCGCGGTTGTTGAAAACAGCCTGTGGGAAGGTGTGCCGAACTACCTGCGCGAGCTGAATGAACAACTGGAAGAGCATCTTGGATATAAGCTGCCAGTTGATTTTGTCCCGGTTCGATTTACCTCCTGGATGGGCGGCGACCGTGACGGCAACCCGAACGTAACGGCGGATATCACCCGTCACGTGCTATTGCTCAGCCGCTGGAAAGCGACAGACCTGTTCCTGAAAGACATCCAGTTTCTGATTTCTGAGCTGTCGATGGTGGATGCTACACCGGAGCTGATGGCACTGGTAGGTGAAGAAGGCGCAGCGGAACCATACCGCTATCTGATGAAAACCCTGCGTTCTCGTCTGATGGCGACCCAGGCCTGGCTTGAAGCCCGTCTGAAAGGCGAGAAATTGCCGAAACCTGCGGGACTTCTCACCCAAAACGAACAGCTCTGGGACCCGCTTTACGCGTGCTACCAGTCTCTACAGGCCTGTGGTATGGGCATCATCGCCAATGGCGAATTGCTCGACACCCTGCGCCGCGTGAAGTGTTTCGGCGTGCCGCTGGTGCGTATTGATATTCGTCAGGAAAGCACACGCCATACTGAAGCCTTGGGCGAACTGACTCGTTATCTGGGCATTGGCGACTACGAAAACTGGTCGGAAGCTGATAAACAGGCTTTCCTGATCCGCGAACTGAATTCCAAGCGTCCGCTCCTGCCGCGTAACTGGGAGCCGAGCAATGACACCCGTGAAGTGCTCGACACCTGTCAGGTCATTGCCGAAGCCCCGTATGGCTCCATTGCCGCCTATGTTATCTCGATGGCGAAAACGCCGTCGGATGTGCTGGCCGTGCATCTGCTGCTGAAAGAAGCCGGAATTGGTTTTGCTATGCCGGTCGCTCCGCTATTTGAAACGCTGGACGACCTCAACAATGCCGATGACGTCATGTCCCAGCTTCTGAATATCGACTGGTACCGCGGCTTTATTCAGGGCAAACAGATGGTCATGATCGGCTACTCTGATTCCGCAAAAGACGCGGGCGTGATGGCGGCGTCCTGGGCGCAATACCAGGCTCAGGACGCGCTGATCAAAACCTGCGAAAAAGCCGGTATCGAACTGACGCTGTTCCACGGTCGCGGCGGATCCATTGGTCGCGGCGGCGCGCCTGCGCATGCGGCGCTGCTCTCTCAACCGCCAGGCAGTCTGAAAGGCGGTCTGCGCGTGACAGAACAAGGGGAGATGATCCGCTTTAAGTACGGCCTGCCGGAAGTGACCATCAGCAGCCTGTCGCTGTATACCGGAGCAATTCTGGAGGCCAACCTGTTACCACCGCCAGAACCGAAGGATAACTGGCGTCATATCATGGATGAGCTTTCCGATATTTCCTGCGAGCTATACCGTGGATATGTTCGTGAAAACAAAGACTTCGTCCCTTATTTCCGCTCAGCTACACCGGAGCAGGAACTGGGTAAATTGCCGCTCGGTTCACGTCCGGCAAAACGCCGTCCGACCGGCGGCGTTGAGTCTCTGCGTGCTATACCGTGGATCTTTGCCTGGACGCAGAACCGTCTGATGCTCCCGGCCTGGCTTGGTGCTGGTACCGCGCTGCAAAAAGTGGTTGAAGATGGTAAGCAAAGCGAACTCGAAGCGATGTGCCGCGACTGGCCATTCTTCTCCACACGCCTTGGCATGCTGGAAATGGTTTTCGCGAAAGCAGACCTGTGGCTGGCAGAGTATTACGATCAGCGCCTGGTCAAAAAAGAGCTGTGGCCGCTGGGTGAAGAGCTACGCCAACGCCTGGCAGCAGATATCGATGTCGTACTGGCGATTGCCAACGACTCACATTTGATGGCCGACCTGCCGTGGATTGCCGAGTCCATTCAGTTAAGGAATGTTTATACTGACCCGCTGAACGTCTTACAGGCAGAATTGTTACACCGCTCACGCCAGGCCGAAGAGCAAGGCCATGAACCGGATCCACGCGTTGAACAAGCGCTGATGGTGACTATCGCTGGTGTTGCAGCCGGTATGCGCAATACAGGCTAACGCCCCCTCCCGCTGTCGCCTTCGTGCTATTGTACGAAGGCGACAGTAAAAACAGCTGTTACAACCACTTCATTTTCAATATATTCCCGCCTGAACATATTCACTACGTGAATATTACAACAGCAAAACACGATCCTGAGATCGTGATGCTTCAGTTCCTCTTAATGTTTAGTCGCTACTCTTGGCGCTACGATTAAAGACAGGCTCACATTATGCAATCCTTACAACTCCAGTCTAAACCCGCCTTTAGCTGGAAAGCCCTGGGTTGGGCGCTCCTCTATTTTTGGTTTTTTTCCTCATTACTGCAGGCCGTTATCTATTTTAGCGGCTATAGCGGATCTACCGGCCTACGCGACTCCCTGCTGTTCAGCTCGCTGTGGTTGATCCCGGTATTCTTATTTCCAAACCGTATCCGCATTATTGCTGCCGTCATTGGCGTAATTCTATGGGCGGCCTCGCTGGCAGCTCTGAGCTATTACGTCATTTACGGGCAAGAGTTCTCGCAAAGCGTTCTGTACGTAATGTTTGAAACCAATGCGAACGAAGCCAGCGAGTACCTGAGTCAATACTTCAGCCTGAAGATCGTCTTAATTGCGCTGGCATATACAGCAATGGCAATTCTGCTATGGACACGTCTGCGTCCGGTACATATTCCATCACCCTGGCGCTATCTGGTGTCGTTTGCACTGTTATACGGATTGATTCTGCATCCGATGACAGTGAACACATTTATCAAACATAAGCCGTTTGAAAAAACGTTGGATGGCCTTGCTTCACGTATGGAGCCCGCCGCGCCGTGGCAATTCATCTCCGGGTATTATCAGTATCGTCAGCAGTTGACCTCGCTCAATAGCCTGCTGAATGAGAACAATGCCCTGCCGCCGCTGGCCAACTTTAAAGACAGTTCAGGTGACGCACCGCGTACGCTGGTACTGGTGATTGGTGAGTCAACGCAACGTGGCCGCATGAGCCTGTATGGCTATCCGCGTGAAACGACGCCAGAACTGGATGCGCTGCATAAATCCGATCCTAACTTCACCGTATTCAATAATGTCGTGACTTCCCGTCCGTACACCATTGAAATCCTGCAGCAGGCGCTGACCTTCGCTAACGAGAAGAACCCGGATCTGTATCTGACTCAGCCGTCCCTGATGAACATGATGAAACAGGCGGGTTATAAAACCTTCTGGATCACTAATCAGCAGACGATGACCGCCCGCAACACCATGCTGACGGTGTTCTCTAAGCAGACGGATAAACAGTTCTATATGAACCAGCAGCGTACGCAAAGTGCGCGCGAATATGACAGCAACGTGCTGGCGCCATTTAAAGAAGTACTGGCCGACCCGGCACCGAAAAAGTTCATCATCGTGCATCTGCTGGGTACGCATATTAAGTACAAATTCCGCTATCCGGATGGCCAGGGTAAGTTTGACAATAATATCGACCATGTTCCCGCAGGTCTGAGTCACGATGAGTTGGAAGCCTACAACGATTACGACAGCGCGAATGTTTACAACGATCATATTATTGCCAGCCTGATCAAAGACTATAAAGCGACCGATCCGAACGGCTTCCTGCTGTACTTCTCCGATCATGGCGAAGAGGTTTACGATACGCCACCGCACAAAACGCAGGGTCGTAATGAAGACAACCCAACGCGCCATATGTACACGGTGCCGTTCCTGTTGTGGACTTCGGAAAAATGGCAGGCCGCGCACCCGCGTGACTTCTCACAGGATGTGAATCGTAAATACAGCAGCTCAGAGCTTATCCACACATGGTCTGACTTAGCGGGCTTCACCTACGATGGCTTCGATCCAACTCGCGCCATTACCAATCCGCAGTTCAAAGAGACAACCCGCTGGATTGGCAATCCGTACAAGAAAAATGCCCTGATAGATTACGATTCCCTGCCTTACGGCGATCAAATCGGTAATCAATAACCGTCTGCCGGATGCGCTACGCTTATCCGGCCTACAGCTCGCAAAGACTTGTAGGCCGGATATGGCATTAGCCGCCATCCGGCAATAATCACTTGAGGGCGATTGTTTTCAACGTTACTGTTTCCCTGTCTGCTGCCTGCAAGGGATTAACATGTATCACGACGTCAGCCATCTTCTCTCCCGCCTGATTAACGGCCCCACGCCGCTGCGGCAGATTTATTTCGCCAGCACCAATAGCACAACGCCGGAACTGGCGTATCAGGTCGATTTTCCCCGGCTGGAAATTGTGCTGGAAGGTGAATTTGCGGATTCTGGCATCGATAAGGTGCTTACCCCCGGCGATGTCTTGTTTGTTCCGGCTGGCGGCTGGAATATTCCGCAGTGGGCCACACCGGTCACGACACTCAGCATTCTGTTCGGCAAACAGCAACTGGGTTTCAGCGTCGTCCAATGGGACGGCAAGCAATATCAAAACCTTACCCACCAGAACGTCGCTCGGCGTGGGCCGCGTATTGGCTCTTTTCTGCTGCAAACGCTCCATGAGATGCAAATGCAGCCGCAGGAGCAGCAAACGGCCAGGCTAATCGTTGCGAGCTTGCTGAGCCACTGTCGCGATCTGCTCGGCAGCCAGATCCAAACCGCATCACGTAGTCAGGCGCTTTTCGACGCCATTCGCGGCTATATTGACGAACGCTACGCTTCACCGCTCACCCGTGAATCCGTCGCACAGGCGTTTTACATTTCACCCAATTACCTCTCCCACCTGTTTCAAAAAACGGGCGCTATCGGGTTTAACGAATACCTGAATCATACGCGACTGGAACACGCAAAAACGCTGTTAAAGGGTTACGAGCTGAAGATCAAAGACGTGGCGCACACCTGTGGGTTTATTGACAGCAACTACTTCTGCCGCCTGTTTCGCAAGAATACTGAGCGTTCGCCGTCAGAGTATCGTCGGCAGTATCACAGCCAGTTGACGGAGAAAAAAACTGACCAGTAATAATCGCATACTGGGACAGAAAACGGAGACAAAGGTAACATTTACTGGATTTTTGTATTATCAAAAAACATATACCAGCTCATATCACTTACATGTGAAGTATCTCTCACTTTTATAGACATATTACATTTATCCAGCTTTTGACAGATTTGTCAGATAGCACCGCGTGACGAAACACTCTTATCCTGTGCATAGCAAAGCAACCCGGCAACGGGCAGCTAACGGAAAACGTAGAGGGTGTTTTTGTATGGAACTT
This sequence comes from Citrobacter sp. ABFQG, assembly GCF_004322975.1. NCBI lineage: Bacteria > Pseudomonadati > Pseudomonadota > Gammaproteobacteria > Enterobacterales > Enterobacteriaceae > Citrobacter > Citrobacter sp. ABFQG. The sequence goes on along the minus strand of NZ_CP036435.1, from coordinate 930,612 downwards.
TATCTTGATACCGCCAACGTCGCGGAAGTCGAACGTCTGGCCCGCATCTTCCCTATCGCGGGCGTCACCACCAACCCAAGCATTGTGGCAGCAAGCAAAGAATCCATCTGGGATGTGCTGCCACGCCTGCAGAACGCCATTGGCAAAGAGGGCATTCTGTTTGCCCAGACCATGAGTCGCGACGCACAGGGCATGGTGGAAGAAGCTAAACGCCTGAGCAATGCGGTGCCCGGTCTGGTAGTGAAAATCCCGGTGACATCCGAAGGTCTGGCCGCGATCAAGATGCTAAAAAAAGAGGGTATCACCACGCTGGGAACCGCCGTTTACAGTGCTTCTCAGGGGCTACTGGCTGCGCTGGCAGGAGCGAAATATATCGCGCCTTACGTTAACCGTATCGACGCGCAGGGCGGCGACGGGATTCGCGCAGTACGGGAACTGCAAACATTGCTGGAACTGCATGCACCGAACAGCATGGTACTGGCGGCCAGCTTTAAAACTCCACGTCAGGCGCTGGATTGCTTGCTGGCAGGATGTGAAGCAATCACCCTGCCATTAGACGTAGCGCAACAAATGCTCAATACCCCTGCGGTAGAGTCAGCAATAGAGAAGTTTGAGCAGGACTGGAACAACGCATTTGGTCACATCAACCTGTGAGGGAAATAAAGTATGGATCGCATTATTCAATCACCTGGTAAGTACATCCAGGGTGCCGATGTTATTACCCGTCTTGGCAGCTACCTCAAACCATTGGCAGAACGCTGGCTGATCGTTGGGGACAAGTTTGTCTTAGGCTTTGCCCAGGGTGCACTGGAAAAAAGCTTCCAGGATGCCGGACTGGCGCTGGAAATTGCACCGTTTAGCGGAGAATGTTCACAAAACGAAATCGACCGTCTGCGCGTCGTAGCGGAAAAAGCGCAGTGTGCGGCAGTACTTGGTATTGGTGGCGGTAAAACGCTGGATACCGCCAAAGCGCTGGCGCACTTTATGGGCGTGCCTGTCGCCATTGCGCCAACCATCGCTTCTACCGATGCGCCGTGCAGCGCGCTGTCCGTCATTTACACCGATGCCGGTGAATTCGATCGCTATCTGCTGCTGCCCAATAACCCGGACAGGGTCATTGTTGATACCAAAATTGTCGCGGGCGCACCGGCGCGTCTGTTAGCTGCGGGTATTGGCGATGCGCTGGCGACCTGGTTCGAAGCGCGTGCCTGTTCACGCAGCGGCGCAACCACAATGGCGGGCGGTCAGTGTACTCAGGCGGCGCTGGCGCTGGCAGAGCTGTGCTTTAATACGCTGATCGAAGAAGGTGAAAAAGCGATGCTGGCTGCAGAGCAGCACGTGGTTACACCAGCACTGGAGCGCATTATTGAAGCCAACACCTATCTGAGTGGCGTCGGTTTTGAAAGCGGTGGTCTGGCAGCGGCTCACGCCATTCATAACGGTCTGACCGCAATCCCGGATGCACATCATTATTACCACGGCGAGAAAGTGGCTTTCGGTACGCTGACGCAGTTGGTGCTGGAAAACGCGCCGGTCGATGAAATTGAAACCGTTGCCGCGCTGTGCCATTCCGTTGGCTTGCCGATTACCCTGGCGCAACTGGATATCAAACAGGATATTCAGGCGAAAATGCGCATTGTGGCTGAGGCAGCCTGTGCCGAAGGCGAAACCATCCACAACATGCCTGGCGGCGCAACGCCGGACCAGGTGTATGCCGCCCTGCTTGTGGCTGACCAGTACGGTCAACGTTACCTGCAAGAGTGGGAATAACCTGCAAATAGAAAATCCCCGCAAATGCGGGGATTTTTTATTCCTACCATGCCGGATCCGCGCAAGCGGCATCCGGCATCGTCTGTTACAGCAGATCGAAACGATCCAGGTTCATCACTTTCACCCATGCGGCAACGAAATCTCTCACGAACTTCTCGTGGGCATCGCTACAGGCATAGACTTCAGCCACTGCGCGCAGCACAGAGTTAGAACCAAACACCAGATCGGCGCGGGTTGCGGTGTATTTTACTTCGCCACTCAGACGGTCACGACCTTCAAACAGCTCTTGTGACTCATCAACCGCCTTCCACTCATGGCGCATATCCAGCAGATTGACGAAGAAGTCAGTGCTGAGTACGCCTGGACGATCGGTAAAGACACCGTGCTGGCTACCATCAAAGTTGGTGCCCAGTACGCGCATACCGCCCACCAGCACGGTCATTTCCGGTGCGGTTAGCGTCAGCTGCTGTGCTTTATCGATCAACAGCGACTCGGTGGTCGATACGTCAGGACGGGCGCGGTAGTTACGGAAGCCATCGGCGATCGGCTCAAGCAGTTCAAACATCTCAATATCCGTTTGATCCTGGTGCGCATCCACGCGGCCCGGCGCAAAAGGTACCTTAATGCTGACGCCCGCAGCACTTGCCGCCTGCTCGATACCGACAACCCCGGCCAGCACGATAATATCGGCCAACGAGGCGGTATGAGCAGACTTATAAATCCCTTCCAGCACAGGCAGAACGCGTGCTGCGGTGGCATTCACATCCCAGCCGCGCTGTGGATCCAGCGCCAGACGCGCACCGTTAGCGCCGCCACGTTTATCCCCACCGCGGAAAGTCGATGCCGACGCCCACGCTACCGATACCAGTTCGCCCACGGACAGCCCGGAAGCGGCGATGGTCGCTTTCAGCTTCAGGATATCTTCTTCGCTTGGGTTGAAGAACGCATGCGGCAGCGGGTCTTGCCAAATCAAATCTTCTTTTGGCACTTCCGGTCCGATGTAACGCGCTTTTGGCCCCATATCACGGTGCGTCAGTTTGAACCACGCACGAGCAAACGCTTCGTTGAACGCCTGCGGATCGTTCAGGAAACGGCGGGAGATTTTCTCGAACTCAGGATCGAAACGCAGCGTCAGGTCGGTAACCAGCATTGTTGGCTTGCGTTTTTTCGACGGATCAAACGGATCGGGGATAATCTCCGGTGCGTCAACCGCTTCAAACTGAATAGCGCCTGCCGGGCTGCGAGTTTGCACCCACTCATATTTGAACAGGTTCTCGAAGAAATAGTTGCTCCACTGGGTCGGAGTCTGCGTCCAGACAACTTCCAGACCAGAAGTGATGGCATCTGCACCCGAGCCGCTGCCGTAGCTGCTGGCCCAGCCCAGGCCCTGTGCTTCAATCGGTGCGGATTCAGGATCGGCGCCTACGTGCGAAGCCGGTGCAGCGCCGTGGGTTTTGCCCAACGTATGACCGCCGCCAATCAGCGCTACGGTTTCTTCGTCGTTCATTCCCATGTTACCGAAGGTCGCGCGAATAGCCGCTGCCGCTGAAAGCGGTTCGCCGCTATGGTCCGGCCCTTCCGGGTTCACATAGATAAGGCCCATTTCGGTTGCGCCCAGCGGCGCTTTGGCCAGTTCTTCCGGGTGACGGTGAGTCAGCCAGGCTTTTTCATCACCCCAGTTTACGTCGAGATCCGGTTCCCAGACATCTTCACGACCAGCACCAAAGCCGAAGGTGCGGAAGCCTGAGTTTTCCAGCGCCACGTTACCCGCGAGGATAAACAGGTCGGCCCAGGAAATTTTCTGGCCATATTTCTGCTTGATTGGCCACAGCAGACGACGCGCTTTATCAAGGCTTACGTTGTCCGGCCAGGAGTTCAGTGGTGCAAAACGCTGCTGTCCGCGACCCGCGCCACCGCGTCCATCGATGGAGCGATAGGTCCCTGCACCGTGCCATGCCATGCGGATAAACAATCCAGCATAGGTTCCCCAGTCAGCGGGCCACCACGGTTGAGATTCGGACAGAAGGGCTCTGAGATCCCCTTTCAGGGCAGAGTAGTCGAGTTTGCTAAACTCTTTGCGGTAGTCGAAGTCCTCACCCAGCGGGTTAGAACGGTTGGAATGTTGGTTTAAAAGATCAACGCGCAGTTGATTTGGCCACCAGTCGCGGTTGTTCGTTCCTGCTCCCGCGCTCTGGTCGTGACCGCCCTGATGAAAAGGACACTTACCGGCAGTTGATGTGTTCTGGCTATCGTCGGACATGCTCATCTATATGCTCCCTTTACAGTGTTCTGACTACGATATACACCACCAGAGATAAGATATAGTCGAAAAAACCCACAGATTCGATAGCTAATTCCTTTTATATTTTACGTTACAGAGATGTAGATCAAAATGATCAACAAAAAGCCCTCCGTAGAGGGCTGGGGCATCTGTTTAGTTCGGTCTTACACCCAGTGTGTGACAAATAGCGTAGCTCATCTCGGCACGATTAAGGGTATAGAAGTGAAAATCTTTCACCCCTTCACGGCTGAGAATCTTCACCATGTCCATGGCGATATTAGCGCCCACCAGCTTGCGGGTTTCCGCGTCATCATCCAGACCATCAAACATGGTCGACATCCACGCCGGAATGCGGACGTTGGTCATGTCGGCAAATTTTTTCGCCTGCTTAAAGTTGGAGACTGGCAGGATACCCGGAATAATTTCCACATCGATACCCGCAGACACGCAGCGATCGCGAAAACGCAGATAGCTTTCTACATCGAAGAAGAACTGGGTAATCGCACGGTTCGCACCGGCATCAACCTTACGCTTCAGATTCAGCAAATCAGCCTGAGCGCTCTTCGCTTCCGGGTGTACTTCCGGGTAAGCCGCAACGGAGATATCAAAGTCTGCAACGTCTTTCAGTAGCGTCACCAGGTCAGAAGCATACATATCCGGTTTACCGCTTCCCGGCGGCAAATCACCGCGCAGGGCAACAATATGACGAATACCGTTGTTCCAGTAGTCCTGAGCAATGGTACGCAGCTCATCACGGGTCGCATCAATACAGGTCAGGTGCGGCGCTGCTTCAAGGCCAGTGCGATCCTTAATGCCTTTAATAATGCTGTGCGTACGGTCGCGCTCACCAGAGTTTGCACCGTAAGTGACTGAAACAAACTTCGGCTTCAGGCTGCTCAGGCGATCGATGGAGTTCCACAGGGTTTGCTCCATTTCACTGGTGCGCGGCGGGAAAAACTCAAATGAAACGTTAATCTGACCGGCAACTTCTGCCAGGCTCTGATTCAGGGCTTCCCGCTGGTTGGCGTGAAAAAAGCTCATACCTTACCTCATCAATCTTTTGTCGTTATATGTTGTGTTGTGAACTGCTATACGTTTAGACGTCTAGATGTAAAAATGACGGAAAAGCATGCTGGCGTCAACACAAAAATCATCGCTAAAGGTGAGGAATACTCAGCCAACGTGAAAAAAATTCACATCAGTCTGAATTGATGAGGGATTGCGCCATGACCGTCTGCAGCCATGCTAATTTTTTTACGTTTTCAGGCAGCATCAGCAACCCCGTGCTAATACGCAATTCGGTATCGGTAAGCGGCAGGAATATCACCCCCCGACGTTGGATAGCGGAAAAGGAGGCCGGAAGTAGGCTCAGACCGTCACCCTGCGCGATCCGCGCCAACAACACATCATGTTCCAGCGGTTCTTCAATACAGGCAGGAGAGTAACCAGCATGACTAAAAATATGTCGGGTGTAATCAAAAAAGGCGGGGTTACGTTCACGTTTGAACCAGAACAGTGGTCGGTGGCTCAGCGACATTAACGAGAGCGAAGGCAGCGCTGCCTCTGGCCAGAGCGCGGGTAAGGCGACGATCAACGATTCTTGCCAGCCGAGCGGCGTGACGCTAAGCCCCGAAGTCTCAAGCGGTAACGCCACCAGCGCGGCATCCAGCTTTCCACGACGCACCAGACGCGCGAGTTCAGGCGAACCATGACGGACAATATGTCGCTTCTGCACATGCGTAGTCAGCTGTGACTCAAGCACCGCAAAAACGCCCTGTTCAAACGCCGTGCTTAACCCTAAGCGCAAAGATGGTTCCCCGACTTGCGTTAATTGATTCAACGCAGTGTAGGTTTTGTCCTGGAGATCAAGCAGCGGGCGTACCATTTCAAGTACGCGCTGGCCGTCCTCCGTCAGCGTTAATCCACGGGTATGACGGACAAACAGCGTGACCCCCAGGCGCTCTTCAAGCTGGCGAATGTGGCGACTCAACGGCGGTTGCGACATAAACAAGCGCTGCGCAGCCCGGCTCATATTGTTCTCTTCCGCTACTACGGAAAAGTAACGCAGCAGGCGAATATCCAGAGAGTGTAATGGCGATGTTGTCATACCGAAAAGGTATCACGGAAACGGTATTATCCAAATCATTCTACACCCCCTATTCTCTCGCCATACGCCACACCTACGAGGGAAAAATCATGGAATCAGAACGTTTTATTACCGGCCAGAAAATGCTGCAACAGGTAGATGGCAAAGGGGGAGAGGCCGTCGTTGAGAGCCTGAAGGATATCGCGCCGGATTTTGCCCGCTACCTGCTGGAATTTCCGTTTGGCGACATCTATGCACGTCCAGGTCTGGACCTGCGCAGCCGGGAAATTGCCACTGTCGCCGCGTTAACAGCAATGGGCAATGCCGCCCCGCAGTTGAAAGTGCATATTGGCGCGGCATTACACGTTGGTTTAACGCAGGATGAGATCGTTGAAGTGATTATGCAGATGGCCGTATATGCCGGCTTCCCTGCCGCACTCAATGGTTTGTTCGCCGCGAAAGAGGTGTTTGCCTCTCACAGAGGCTAACACAACAGGCCAGCGGATTGTCTGCTGGCCTGAGCTCACTATGGTTTCACATCTGCCACACGCATGCCTTTAAGCTGCTCATCCGTCAGCGTATTTCCCGCCTTGAAATAGTCAACGACAGCATTAGAGACATAGTAACCTCCGGAGGTATTTCGCGCTTTTCCTTCGGCAAATGCCGTAAAACCATCACCGCCGTCTGCCAGGAAGCTATTGGTGGCTATGTGATAAACCGTGGCATCCTCAATCGGTTTACCGTTTAACGTTAGTACGGTGACGCGCTGACCGACTGGTTTACTGCTGTCATATTTCATCTCCAGTCCTTTGGACACCTGCAATACACCGTTACTTAAACCCGCGCCGTGCTCCATCAGGCTACGCAACTGTTTACCGGTGAGATCCATTGTTGCCAGCTCGTTGGGGAACGGGAAGGTGCTAATGACTGCACCCATCGTGATAGCACCGGCTGGGATTTCATTACGGATACCGCCCGAATTAGTGAGCGCTAATTGAGCATCTTTACCTGCCGCCACCAGCAACGCATCCGCCGCCAGATTGCCCAACGAAGAAGATTCACCGTAAGCACGCGTCAGCTCAACCGGAGAGTTTGCAACCGTCTGTTGTACCACCTTATCAAGCTTTTTATTCCAGCCATCAATGACCTGTTTCGTCTGCGGGTCTGGCTGCCACTCATCAGCATAAATGGTCTTCAGCTCGAAGTTCTTCACGGTAAATTGATGCGGTTTCTGCTGATAATCCAGCACCAGTTTACCCACATCAATACCGCCGCTGTCGGTAGAAAGAATCAGAGTGTTACCGACTTTAATCGGCTCCGGCGTGCCCACATGCGCATGGCCGGTAATCAGGATATCCAGCCCCTTTACCTGACCTGCGGTCTGGATGTCTTTATCCAATGCACGGCGCACATCTGTACTTCCCTGGCTAGACTGACGCGCTGGCGTACCTTCATGGATCAGCGCCACAGTGAGATCGACTTTACCTTTAAGCTCATCGATATAGCGTTGCAACCACTTCACTTCATCCCGCGCTTCAATACCGACACGTGTCGCAGCAGAAACCGTATCATCAAAAGCAAACACGCCGTGCAGGCCAATCACACCAATCTTCACGCCATCTTTTTCAATAATGGTGTAAGGCTTATCCCAGAACATTTTGCTGCTGTTCTGATAAAAGATATTACCCTGCACGATGGGGAATTTCGCCTGACTCAGTTGTAGTAGCGTGTTATCCCAACCGTGATCGAATTCATGATTACCCATGGTGACAGCATCAAAATTCATGGTGTTCATGATATCGATAATCGCCTTACCCTTGGTCAGGCTGCTGATATACGGCCCGGTAAAATAATCACCGGCATCAAAAAACCAGGTGGCGCTATTTTTCGTTTTTTCCTGCTTCACCATCGTCGTGATATTAGCCCAACCACCAATATCACGCGTGCCATTAGCAATCCATGGGACTTTATAAGGTTCAACGTGGGCGTGAAGATCGTTGGTATAGATAATCGTGACATCTTTGGCACTCGCCCAAAGCGGCAACGATACCAGAACACCAACAGCAAGCATTTTTAACTTCATAATCAATCCCTTTCAGTCATATAAAGAATCGCTACGTTACGTTCTGAAAGGTTTTTTTATGTGAGAAAACTCACATCCACTGGTGATAGTCGCGGGTCAAAATCAACGACCATTAAAAATCGTTGGTAATACGATGACGTCACTGTTCACCATCAATTGCTGTAAGTCCTTCGGCTGTAAAAATCTGGGGCTGGCGAGCTCACCAGATTACAGCTGGCCCGAGTATCGGTTGGGTTATGCTGCGCTGCATTGCCGGGCATGCGGCAGCTATCCCCCGCTGTTTAATGAGGAACAGTTTGGTGGGTGGTTGTCAGCATATTTAACGGATTTTGCCGCCCAAAGCGGTCATTTTTGCCCACGATGTTATCAGCGGGAAACCATCCTCTATGGGCATAATCCTCAGGGCAGCCAACGCGTTCAGTGCCGGAGCTGCAAACATGTCTGGACACCAAAGCAGCAGCCGCTCACCACCATTGTTCCACCAGAACAAATAGCGACGGTTCCCTTAATCGTCCCTTTTCAGGGAGCCTGCACCGACCAGAAACTTTATGTATTACTCAGTTTTGACGCTATTCGCGGCAATATTTTGCATATTTCCAGTAATTTCACGCCCCATCTCGTAGGGGATACATTACGATACCGCTGGCGTAACAACGTTGAACCCGCGGTCATTCATGACGATATCGTTGAACGAGTAAGACAGAGGGAAACCCTGTTTTTACGCCGCAGCCAGTTTGATGAAATCCAGTACGGCAGTGCAATGCTCAAACGAAATGCCAACGGCGCAGTTTTACGCCCGGTCATTACCGCGCACGGACATTTCCGCATACTGAGCCATCTCTGGCCTGAGGTAAAAACGCACATTATTGCCCACGAATGTTTTCTGCGCGGCGCGGCGATTACCGCATGGGCGCAGCAATATCGCGATCATCACGCTTCGCTTTGGTTTATTGATGAAGAGATCAATAGCGATAAGTGCACACTGCCCTGGCGATTGCTGGGTAAAACCTGGCAGGGGTGGTGGCAAAACCAGTGGCAAATTTGGCAACAAGGCGACACACGCAAAATGGTGTGTCTGTTAACGGAGGGTCAGGTTGAAAAAGGGGCGTCAATCACACTGGCGGCAGGCCACCATTTTCTCGCCTGGTTACAGCAGCAGTCGGAGTTTCGGGATAGCGCCCGTTACTCGGCTCATTCGGTGTTTCAGACGATAAGGACGCTGGCGGAGCAATACAACACCCTGATCACCCAGCGCGATTTGCCCGGTGGCACTGCCGCTTACCGGGCCTACGGATCATGCCATATGTAGGCCGGGTAAGCGTAAGCACCACCCGGCAACGCAAATTACAGCAACTGCGCTAAACGGTTGATGTCAGACTGAATCGCCCCAGCGGTAACGTCACGGCCCGCGCCCGGTCCACGGATCACCAGCGGGTTATCGCGATACCAGCGGCTCTCTATGGCGAATACGTTATCGCACGGCAACAGCGCCGCCAGCGGGTGTTCAGGGCGAACCGCTTCAACACCAACGCGAGCTTTGCCGTTAGCATCAAAACGCGCCACATAGCGCAGCACCAGCCCCATTTCACGCGCCGCTTCCAGACGCTGCACCATCTGCTCGTTCAGCTCATCGCCATTCTCAAAGAAATGGTCAATAGAGCCTTCTTCACAATGCGCAGGCACCAGCGATTCCACGCGAACCTGGTCCGGTTCGATGTCGTAACCCGCTTCACGCGCCAGAATCACCAGCTTACGCATCACATCTTTGCCGGAAAGATCTACGCGCGGATCGGGTTCAGTCAGACCCTGTTGCCATGCCTGATCCACCAGATCGGTGAATGGGACTGTGCCATCAAATTGCAGGAACAACCACGACAACGTGCCGGAGAAGATCCCGCTGATCGACAAAATGGTATCGCCACTATCAATCAGATCGCGCACGGTATGGTTGATCGGCAAACCTGCACCCACGGTGGCGTTATATAACCAGTGGCGACCCGTTTTTTCGAAAGCGTCATGAATCTGGCGGTAATTATTACTGCTGCTCGCCCCGGCCAGTTTGTTGGCGCTGATAACGTGGAAACCATGGCTGGCAAAATCCAGATACTGATCCGCCAGTTGCTCGCTCGCGGTCACATCCAGCACCACTAAATCATCATACGGGTGAGCACGCATCCACAGGAATAGAGACTCTTCATCCTGCTCTACCGCCTCGTCATCAAAGAAAGCTAACGCGCGGCTGGCATCCAGTCCTTCGTAATTCAGCAGGCTACGACGGCTATCAACCACACCCGCCAGCACAAACTCTAATCCGGTACGCGCCGAGAGCGTGCTCTGCTCGCGAGCGAACAGCTCCAGCCAGCGCGACCCAATGTTACCTTTGCCGAACAACACCAGACCAATGCGTTTTTCAGCACGGAAGATTGACTGATGCAGACCCTGAATCAGGCTCTCCGTTGGCCCAGTACGCAGTACCGCGACCAGGCTGATTCCCTCTTCCGACTGCCAGGTGAATTCAACCGGCTGACCTTTCAACTGTTGCCAGAAACGGTGGCAGTGCAGCGGATTACGGGTGACGCCCGCCCCGACCATCGCCACCAGCGCCAGCCCCTGGCGCAGACGCAGCTCGCCTGGCAGGCCAGCTTCATCCAGAATTTTCAGCGCGCTGTCAGCGACTTCGGAGGTGTAGCAAAATTGCAATAGCTGGCGGTCAGGATGCACGCCCACTGCCAGCGGACGCACCTGGCTACGTTTTAAAACCTGGTCAATCTCTTTATAAGCCAGCTTAAAATCCTGGCCAGTCGGAACCAGAAACTCAATCAGGCAGACGTCATCATGACTGGTCACAATACGCGCCCCGGTACCGGAGGCCAGTACTCGCTCAATACGCGTTGAACCCTGCTCTGGGGTATAGCTACAGCGCAACTGGAGATCGATATCGCTACCGGAAACCGGCTGTAAGGTACGGGCATGGAGAACCGGTGCCGCCAGACGCGCCAGCTCGCTGGCTTCATCCAGACGCAACAGCGGCAGCAAACAGGCGTCTTTTACTTTACGCGGATCCGCGCTGTAAACCCCGGCGACATCGCTCCAGATGGTTACTCGGGAAACGCCCGCCAACGCACCAACCTGCGTCGCCGAGTAGTCAGAACCGTTACGCCCCAGTAGCACTGTTTCACCGGCATTGCTGCGGCTAATAAAGCCGGTAACCACCAGGCGTTTACCCGGATGCTGCGCCAACAGTTGCTGCAGTAATGGGTAAGAAAGACCTTCATCTACCTGCGGCTGGGCACCGCGTTCAGCACGTAAAAAATCGCGCGCATCCAGCCAGGCTGACTCCAGCCCCTGTTGATTAAGGACGGCAGACATCAAACGCGCGGACCATACCTCACCATGCCCAACAACCTCAGCATAGACGGCATCGTTCACGCCGCTGTCGAGTAACCCAGCCAGGCGTTCCAGATCGTGAATAAACGCGCCAATCAGTCCATCAGCCACCTCGGGAGGTAACAAACCGCTGATAAGCTCACTTTGATAGCGACGTAACGCCTGTTGAACCTGATGCGCAGAAAGGCGATCGGTCTGGCTTAATTTCAGCCAGCTAATCAACTGGTTAGTGGTACTGCCTGCGGCTGAAACAACCATCATGTCATCAGGCTGCGAGTAATCCGCCATAATGCCTGCGACACGCAGATAACATTTCACGTCTGCCAGACTACTACCACCAAATTTGTGCAGTTGACGACCCTTCGCCCCTGCCTGCGCAATCACACTCATGTTTACCCCTTGTTTGCAGCCCGGAAGCCATTTTCCAGGTCGGCAATTAAATCTTCGCCATCTTCAATACCGGTGGAGATACGCAGCAGCGTTTCGGAAATTCCGGCAGCAGCACGCGCTTCTGGTGCCATGCCCGCGTGTGTCATAGTTGCGGCGTGGGAGATCAGACTTTCAACGCCCCCTAACGATTCCGCCAGCGTAAACAATGACAACCCGCCGAGGAAACGGCGCAGCGTTTGCTCATCGCCATCCAGTTCAAAACTTAACATCGCGCCAAAGCCTTTTTGCTGACGCGCAGCAATCTCATGGCCCTGATTATCCGGCAATGACGGGTGATACAATTTTTTCACCAGCGGCTGAGTTTGCAGATAATCGACTATCGCCTGAGCATTACGTTGCGCCACCTCCATACGAGGAGACAAAGTACGCAGGCCGCGCAACAGCAGATAACTATCAAACGCGCCGCCGGTCACACCAATATTATTCGCCCACCATGCCAGTTCAGTGACCGTTTCCGGATCTTTGGCTATAACCACACCAGCCACCACGTCTGAGTGACCGTTTAAATATTTCGTGCATGAATGCAACACCAGATCGGCGCCTAATGCCAGTGGATTTTGCAGTGCCGGGCTTAAAAAAGTGTTGTCGACCACGCTGACCGCGCCAGCTTCACGCGCCAACTGGCAGATTTTCGCAATATCCACCACGCGCAGCAGCGGGTTGCTTGGGCTTTCTACCAGCACCAGCTTCGGTTTTTCCGCCAATGCAGCCTGCAATGCCTGCTCATCTCCTTGATCGACAAACAGGACGCGGTAACAGCCACGCTTTGCCAGACTGTCAAACAGTCGGTAGCTCCCGCCGTAGCAGTCGTGCGGTGCAACCAACAGATCGCCAGGCTTAAGGAAGACAGTGGTCACCAAATGAATCGCCGACATACCGGTATTAGTCAGTACCGCTCCGGCCCCTCCTTCCAGTTCAGCCAGCGCACGTTGAACGACATCACGCGTTGGGTTGCCGCGACGCGAATAGTCATGAGCACGAGGTTCATTAAATCCGGTAAAGTTATAGGTGCTGGAGAGGTGAATCGGCGGGACAACGCAACCGTACTGTTCGTCGTCATTTAACCCGCTACGCACTGCGATGGTGGCCTGTTTACGCGTCATATTGAGAAGATCCTGGCTGAGTCGGTGAAAAGTCAGGCACCAGAGTAATCATTGTTACTATAGCCGTCAATACATCTGGACATCTAAACTTCTTTGCGTATAGATTGAGCAAACTGGAAATAGCCGTTAAAATTATATGCATTAGCGTACATCTGCGTCGGCTACTTCGTGTCAGGGCCGCGCCACTACGATAAACTACGCGCAATTATGGTCCGGGCTCAGGTTCTGGCCTCAATATTAATGACAAAGAGGATTAGGTATCTCATGGCTGAATGGAGCGGCGAATATATCAGCCCATACGCTGAGCACGGTAAGAAGAGTGAGCAAGTCAAAAAAATTACGGTTTCCATTCCTCTGAAGGTGTTAAAAATCCTTACCGATGAACGCACGCGTCGTCAGGTGAACAACCTGCGCCACGCCACCAACAGTGAACTGCTGTGTGAAGCGTTTCTGCATGCTTTTACCGGGCAACCATTACCCAACGATGAAGACCTGCGTAAAGAGCGCAGTGATGAAATCCCGGAAGAAGCAAAGGTAATCATGCGTGAACTGGGTATCAACCCGGAAACGTGGGAATACTGATTGTTAGAACAGATGAGAAAAGGCGGGATTGCTCCCGCCGATTCTCGCTATGTTACTTACTGATACCATTAAGTTTATTCAATGTTTCTTCCATTTTGAGCGTTTCCGTACGGTTTAATGGATAGAAATAAATCAGAATGACCGCCGCCAAAAACAGGCATAACGCCGGTAAAAGATTCGCCATCGTATAAATATTTTCCTGCACAATGCTGGTTTGCACAGCGCCACCTGTTGAAGATGATTGATAACCAATGATGGCCAACATAAAGCCGCCAATGGCTCCTGCACACGCCTGACCAACCTTGCGGGCAAAGAAGTTCACACCATAGACGGTACCATCCTCGCGATCGCCGGTGACATACTGGTGATAATCACACACATCGGTCATAAACGCCCAAATCATCAGGTTGAATAGTCCAGCCCCCAACGTCGCCAGGAACAGGAAAACCAAATAGACTTTCGCGTCGGTAATGTGGATGAAGTACATAATCAAATACATCGCTACTGCAAAGAGTAGCGCGCCGACGCTGGCCTCTTTTTTACCAAACCGCTTTGTGAGCCAGGATGCCGATGGTGCCAGCAAAACCAGGGAACCAAAGGTAAACAGCAACGCGACTGACATCGCCTCTTTATTGTGGAAATAGTCATTAAACAGGTAAGTCATATTGGTACCGGACAATCCCTGATTAATCACAATCAGCAAATCCACAACCACTAAAACAATCAGCGCCTTATTGCGTGCCAGTCCCTTCAGCAACACCGAAACGGGCATGCTCTCTTTTCTCTCCACGCGCACGCGTTCGGTCGTTAACTGACAGGTCAAGGATAAAAAGATAAAGCCCAGCACTGCGCAACCAATGGAAATCCAGAAGAAGTGTTGCCCGGAAATCACCTGGCTTCCGTCCACCAGGGTGGTGTACATCAGGATCGGAATGAAAAAGCCAGTTGCCCCACCGCCGATAGCTGACCCAACGCTGCGCCAGGTTGACAGCGAGACACGATCATCCGGATTCGAGCTAATCGCCGCAGACATAGCACCGTACGGAATACTCACGGTCGATAACAGCGAACCGTAAATGAAATAGGAGCAACAGATGTAGATAATTTTCGCCGTATAAGAAAAATCATTTACAAACGGCAGAAACAGGACAACTGCAATGATGCAAAATGGATACTTCATGCGACGCACCCACGGGTTAAAACGTCCATGTACCGTCAATTTAGAGGTATCGCATAAGCGCCCTACACCAACATCAACGAACGCATCAAAGAGTTTGGTCACAAAATAGAGTGAGCCAACGATAACGCCGGAAATACCGAGGACGTTAGTGTAATAAATCATTAAAAAACTATTAACTAAGCCAAGAATAAAACAGGTTCCGAGGTCACCACATAAATAACCAATTTTATCTCGAATTCCGAAAGGTCTGACGGCAGTGGGTTCATTATTTCCGATAATAGTTCCATCATTAGACATGATGTCAACTCCTTAGACATATTATTCACACAAACTATGCTTATCGATGTAATCAGTCGATATGAAAGCTATTACCGGTTAGAAGTTATAACCAAGACCGACACGATAACGGGTCTGACGATCGTCAGTCGTTGTTGTGTTATAACCCGAGGAAACGTTACCAACCTCAACAAATGGAACCCAAGAGCCTAGTTTATACGCCACGCGGAAGTTATATTCATAATCATCTTTCCGGTTGTTATATAAATCTTCGCTATCGGCAATTTTATAAATACCATTTAACTCAAACATCCAGTCATTGACGTTATAACCAAGCCAGGCTTCCGGACGATAGACCATGCGGTCATCTTTGCCGTCAGTGTTTCTGCGCATGTACTCCTGACGATAGCGGAACGCGGTCCACCAGCTGTCGTTAATGTTGTACTGCACGCGGATATAAGGTTTATAAATCGTGATGTTATCGCCCGTTTCGATCGCAATACCTGGCTGCCAGATAAGATCCCGCCAGGTAAACTGGTAGCTTGCAGTATACTCGTTGCCATTACTTTCCATATTATTCCACGCATCATTAGATTGCGTATCTTCGGAACGTGAAATGGCTTCGACTGCGACACCAAAACCAGTCGCAAAACGGTGAGACATATAAACACGATCGTAATTACGCCCATCGTCATAATATTCATGCCGGTAATCAACATAACCCGCTTGTGCGGCCGCAGAGAATAATGGAATCAGTAATAACGCAGATTTAAATTTCATGACAATCCCTCTTCACACTCAACAACGGAAATTCCCCATCTCGTCCCGTCCATTAATGGGAAACGATGAAGGATTAAGAATAATTTTATATTTCCACGAAAGTGTATTTTAGAAAGAAAGCAGAAACCTTTGGTATTTTGCCAACAATTGGCATGAGTGGCAGAAATCAGAAGATAAAAATGACGCAGATCACTACTAGAAACATTTTACCTAAAAAATAAAAACACTGTTTCATTTATTAAACAAAAAACACCATTCAACACATCAATATAAATTTTAGTCTTCAAGCGCAGATACAAAAAAAGCGCCATAAGGCGCTTTTTTCTGACAGCTGAACTTACTTGCTGCCTGGGATGCTGAAACGCTTGTTGAAGCGATCAACACGGCCACCGGTAGCAACATCACGCTGCTTGCCAGTATAGAACGGGTGGCACTTGCTGCACACGTCGAGGTTCAGATCGTGACCGACAGTAGAGCGGATTTTAATGACGTTACCGCAAGAGCAGTTTGCAGTAATTTCTTCGTATTTCGGGTGAATATCTTTTTTCATGGGAAAACCTCGGTTTAAGGCCGCGTCGCTCTTCCAGCCCTAACGCCAGACACCACGCGATGTTAATAGTATAGGTCAGTGATACAAATTTGTATCAAAGGCGGCGAATCATACAGAAATTAACCTGCTCATGCAAACTGATCCGCATTCTACCCTCCACTAATGTGTATACTAACCCGCCAGATTTCAAGTCAGGATGATTCAATGCCCGTTGCGCACGTTGCCTTACCTGTTCCGCTACCTCGCACCTTTGACTACCTCCTGCCGGAAGGCTTGAGCGCCAAAGCCGGGTGTCGTGTACGCGTGCCTTTTGGCAAGCAGCAGGAGCGCGTGGGTATCGTCCTGTCCGTCAGCGAGCACAGTGAACTACCGCGGAGCGAATTGAAAGCCGTTCTCGAAGTGCTGGACAGCGAACCGGTCTACTCGACCTCTGTCTGGCGTCTGCTGTTGTGGGCGGCGGATTATTATCATCATCCTATCGGTGACGTACTGTTTCACGCTCTGCCAATTTTACTGCGCCAGGGGCGCCCGGCGACAAACGCGCCCATGTGGTACTGGTTTGCCACTGAAGAAGGCCAGGTTATTGACCTCAACAGCCTGAAGCGCTCTCCCAAGCAGCAGCAGGCGCTGGCTGCGCTACGCCAGGGAAAAATCTGGCGCGACCAGGTGGCTGAACTGGAATTTAATGACGCCGCATTACAGGCACTGCGGAAAAAAGGGCTGTGCGAGCTGGCGAGCGAAACGCCAGGCTTTAGCGACTGGCGTACGCACTACGCGGTTTCCGGTGAGCGTCTGCGGCTGAATACCGAACAGGCCACCGCCGTCGGGGCGATCCACAGTGCATCTGACAGTTTTAGCGCCTGGCTATTAGCGGGCGTGACGGGATCGGGTAAAACAGAGGTCTATTTAAGCGTACTGGAAAATGTGCTCGCCCAGGGCAAACAGGCGCTGGTAATGGTGCCGGAGATTGGCCTGACGCCGCAAACTATTGCCCGTTTTCGCGAACGCTTCAATGCGCCGGTCGAAGTTCTGCACTCGGGTTTAAATGACAGTGAACGTCTTTCGGCATGGCTGAAGGCGAAAAATGGTGAAGCGGCAATTGTTATCGGCACGCGCTCGTCGCTGTTTACGCCGTTTAAAAATCTGGGCGTGATTGTCATCGACGAAGAGCACGACAGCTCTTATAAACAGCAGGAAGGCTGGCGTTATCATGCGCGCGACCTCGCGGTTTATCGCGCCCATAGCGAACAAATTCCCATCATTCTCGGCTCAGCCACCCCTGCGCTGGAAACGCTGTGCAACGTGCGGCAGAAAAAATACCGCATGTTGCGCCTGACGCGCCGTGCCGGGAATGCACGCCCAGCCACTCAGCACGTGCTGGATCTCAAGGGTCAGCAGGTACAGGCCGGGCTCGCCCCTGCGCTTATCGCCCGTATGCGTCAGCATCTGCAAGCGGATAACCAGGTGATCCTGTTTTTAAACCGCCGGGGTTTTGCGCCTGCCCTGCTGTGCCACGACTGTGGCTGGATTGCTGAATGCCCGCGCTGCGATCACTACTACACGCTGCATCAGGCGCAGCACCATCTGCGCTGCCATCACTGCGACAGTCAGCGTCCGATACCGCGTCAATGCCCTTCCTGCGGCTCTACGCACATGGTTCCGGTAGGACTCGGCACCGAACAGCTTGAGCAGGCTCTGGTGCCTTTTTTCCCCGGCGTGCCAATCTCACGCATCGATCGCGACACTACCAGCCGCAAAGGCTCGCTGGAGCAGCATCTGGCGGAAGTGCATCGCGGCGGCGCGCGAATCCTGATCGGCACGCAAATGCTGGCGAAAGGCCACCATTTCCCGGACGTCACCCTGGTGGCGTTGCTGGACGTTGACGGCGCGCTGTTCTCCGCAGATTTCCGGTCGGCAGAACGCTTCGCCCAGCTCTACACGCAGGTTTCCGGGCGTGCCGGTCGCGCCGGGAAGCAGGGCGAAGTGGTACTGCAAACGCACCACCCTGAACATCCGCTGCTGCAAACCTTGCTGTATAAAGGGTATGACGCCTTTGCCGAGCAGGCGCTGGCAGAGCGACAAACGCTCCAGCTTCCCCCATGGACCAGCCATGTGATCGTGCGGGCAGAAGATCACAACAACCAGCATGCGCCGATGTTCTTACAGCAGTTACGAAATCTGATTCAGGCCAGTCCGCTGGCCGATGAAAAACTGTGGGTGTTAGGCCCAGTTCCCGCCCTGGCGCCCAAACGTGGCGGTCGCTATCGCTGGCAAATTTTGTTGCAGCACCCGTCGCGAATTCGCCTGCAGCATATCGTCAGCGGAACGCTGGCGCTGATTAATACGTTACCCGATGCACGTAAGGTTAAATGGGTGCTGGATGTCGATCCCATCGAGGGATAATCCCTCACGATGCGAGGCGGATCGTAAAATTAAATATCCATCACACTTTTTATGAAAATTCTGTAACCGCTTCCATTCACTATCTGATAAAAATGTTTCAGATGAAGGCTATTCAAGGACGAGTCTGTGCCAGCAGCTCTCTGGCGAGGAGAAAGAGTGAAACCGAATAAGCAGGTTGCCGCCGCTACGATGAAAGATGTTGCTCTGAAGGCGAAAGTCTCAACGGCAACCGTATCCCGCGCATTAATGAACCCAGACAAAGTCTCGCAGTCAACCCGTAACAAGGTTGAGCAGGCAGCGCTTGAAGTGGGATATTTACCCCAATCAATGGGGCGTAACGTTAAGCGTAATGAATCGCGTACCATTCTGGTGATTGTGCCGGATATCTGCGATCCGTTTTTTAGCGAAGTGATTCGTGGCATCGAAGTCACCGCCGCAGAACAGGGATATCTGGTACTTATCGGCGATTGCGCGCACCAGAACCAGCAGGAAAAAACCTTCCTTAACCTCATAATTACCAAGCAGATCGATGGCATGGTGCTGCTCAGCTCGCGCCTGCCGTTTGATGCCAGCGTGGAAGAGCAACGCAACTTGCCACCGATGGTTATGTCCAACGAGTTCGCGCCAGAGCTGGAACTGCCCACCGTGCACATTGATAACCTCACCGCCGCCTTCAACGCGATGAACTATCTGCTGGAACTGGGGCATAAACGCATTGGCTGTATCGCCGGGCCCGAAGATATGCCGCTGTGCCATTATCGTCTGCAAGGTTACGTTCAGGCACTACGTCGCAGCGGAATTACGGTCGATCCGCATTTCATCGCGCGCGGTGACTTTACCTATGAAGCGGGGGCCAATGCGCTTAAACAGCTCCTGGCGCTACCACAGCCGCCTACCGCGGTCTTTTGTCACAGCGATGTCATGGCGCTTGGCGCCCTCTCTTACGCCAAACGTCAGGGTCTGAAGGTGCCCGACGATTTATCGATTATCGGCTTCGATAACATTTCGCTCGCGGAATTTTGTGATCCACCCCTGACAACCGTCGCACAGCCGCGTTTCGATATCGGACGTGAAGCTATGCTGTTACTGCTCGATCAATTACAAGGACAGAACGTCAGCAGTGGCTCACGATTACTGGACTGCGAGCTTATTATTCGGGGCACTACCCGGGCACTGACGTAAAGTAAAGTGCTTTCGGACTCCCCTGTCTGGTCAAAGGCCCGCCGCTTAAGTAACATGGCGGGCTGACGAACGAATAAATACAGCGAAACGATAGTGGCACAACGAGATTATGTACGTCGCGGCCAACCGGCACCTTCGCGGCGCAAGAAGAGCACATCACGGAAAAAACAACGCAATACGCCTGCGGTATCGCCCGCAATGGTTGCTATTGCTGCAGCCGTACTCGTGACCTTTATCGGTGGTCTGTACTTCATTACGCATCACAAGAAAGAAGAGTCCGAAACGCTGCAAAACCAGAAAGTCACCGGTAATGGCATCCCGCCAAAACCGGAAGAGCGCTGGCGATACATTAAAGAGCTGGAAAGCCGTCAGCCTGGCGTACGTGCGCCTACCGAACCGTCTGCCGGCGGCGAGGTGCTGAACGCCGACCAATTAACCAATGAGCAGCGCCAGTTGTTGGCGCAGATGCAGGCTGATATGCGTCAACAGCCAACGCAGCTCAACGAAGTACCGTGGAACGAACAAACGCCTGAACAGCGTCAGCAAACGTTGCAGCGCCAGCGTCAGGTACAGCAACAGCAATGGGCCAACACGCAGCAGCAGGCTCAACAGCCGCGCACGCAACCACGGGTAGCGGAACAGCCTTACCAGCAGCCGCAAACGCGTACGGCGCAAACCGCGCCGGTACAGCAGCCGAAAGCACAGCCAAAACCGGCGGCGCAACAGCCGTATCAGGATTTGCTGCAAACGCCTGCGCATACCACCGCCGCTCAGCCGAAAACGCAACCGGCCGCGCCAATAACGAATGAAACGCAACCGCCAAAACAGACGGCGGAGAAAAAAGATGAACGCCGTTGGATGGTTCAGTGCGGGTCATTTAAAGGCGCTGAGCAGGCAGAAACCGTGCGCGCGCAGCTGGCCTTTGAAGGGTTCAACTCGCGTATTACCACCAATAACGGCTGGAATCGCGTGGTCATTGGTCCGGTCAAAGGCAAAGAGAATGCCGACAACACCATCAGCCGCCTGAAGGTTGCTGGTCACACAAACTGCATTCGACTCGCCACTGGGGGTTGAAACCCCCAAAATCCCCCCCATCTATACTTGCATTACGCCCCGCATACTGTGCGGGGCCTGTACATTGCATTTGTAACCAAGGGGTCTGCTCGTGACAACAATAGTAAGCGTACGCCGTAACGGCCATGTGGTAATCGCCGGTGATGGTCAGGCCACACTGGGTAACACCGTAATGAAAGGCAACGTGAAGAAAGTCCGCCGTCTTTACAACGACAAAGTCATCGCGGGCTTTGCGGGCGGTACTGCGGATGCATTCACGCTGTTTGAACTGTTTGAACGCAAGCTGGAAATGCACCAGGGTCACCTGGTGAAGGCTGCCGTTGAACTGGCAAAAGACTGGCGTACAGACCGTATGCTGCGCAAACTCGAAGCGCTGCTGGCCGTCGCAGATGAAACGGCATCGCTCATCATCACCGGTAACGGCGACGTCATCCAGCCAGAAAACGATCTGATTGCCATCGGCTCCGGCGGTCCCTACGCCCAGGCTGCTGCACGCGCTCTGCTGGAAAACACCGAGCTTGGCGCACGCGAGATTGCTGAGAAAGCGTTGGATATTGCAGGGGATATCTGCATTTATACCAACCACTTCCATACCATCGAAGAATTGAACTCCAAAGCGTAAGGATCCCCCATGTCTGAAATGACCCCACGCGAAATTGTCAGCGAACTGAACAAACACATCATCGGCCAGGATAACGCTAAGCGTTCCGTGGCGATTGCCCTGCGTAACCGCTGGCGTCGTATGCAGCTCAACGAAGAGTTGCGCCATGAAGTCACGCCGAAAAACATTCTGATGATTGGCCCGACCGGCGTCGGTAAAACCGAAATCGCCCGTCGTCTGGCAAAACTGGCCAACGCGCCGTTCATCAAAGTTGAAGCAACCAAATTCACCGAAGTTGGCTATGTTGGTAAAGAAGTTGACTCGATCATCCGCGATCTGACCGATGCTGCCATTAAGATGGTCCGCGTTCAGGCAATCGAGAAAAACCGCTTCCGCGCTGAAGAGATGGCGGAAGAGCGCATTCTCGACGTGCTGATCCCACCGGCTAAAAATAACTGGGGACAGTCAGAGCAGCCGCAGGAACCTTCTGCAGCGCGTCAGGCGTTCCGTAAAAAACTGCGTGAAGGCCAACTGGATGATAAAGAGATCGAAATCGATCTCGCGGCCGCACCGATGGGCGTTGAAATTATGGCGCCTCCGGGAATGGAAGAGATGACCAGCCAGCTGCAGTCCATGTTCCAGAACCTGGGCGGTCAGAAGCAAAAACCGCGTAAGCTGAAAATCAAAGACGCGATGAAACTGCTGATTGAAGAAGAAGCGGCCAAACTGGTGAACCCGGAAGAGCTGAAACAAGAAGCTATCGACGCCGTTGAGCAGCACGGGATCGTGTTTATCGACGAAATCGACAAAATCTGTAAACGCGGCGAATCTTCCGGTCCGGACGTGTCCCGCGAAGGCGTACAGCGCGACCTGCTGCCGCTGGTTGAAGGCTGCACGGTCTCTACCAAGCACGGCATGGTGAAAACCGATCACATTCTGTTTATCGCTTCTGGCGCATTCCAGGTGGCGAAACCGTCTGACCTGATCCCAGAACTGCAGGGTCGTCTGCCGATTCGTGTCGAGCTGCAGGCGCTGACCACCAGCGATTTTGAGCGTATCCTTACTGAACCGAATGCCTCCATCACCGTGCAGTACAAAGCGCTGATGGCGACTGAAGGTGTGGACATCAACTTCACTGAATCCGGTATTAAACGCATTGCCGAAGCGGCCTGGCAGGTTAACGAAACCACCGAAAACATCGGTGCACGTCGTCTGCATACCGTTCTGGAACGTCTGATGGAAGATATTTCCTATGATGCGAGCGATTTGAACGGCCAAAGCATCACAATTGATGCCGAATATGTGAGCAAACATCTGGATGCGCTGGTCGCAGATGAAGATCTGAGCCGTTTTATCCTATAATCGCGTTCAATGCATTTTCATCACTGTTGATGGGGCTGATAAAGCCCCATTTTTATTGGCGCTAAATATGACTGAACAACAACAAATTAGCCGCTCACAAGCCTGGCTGGAAAGTTTACGACCTAAGACCTTACCGCTCGCCTTCGCGGCGATCATCGTCGGTACGGCATTAGCATGGTGGCAAGGATACTTCAATCCGCTGGTTGCTCTGCTGGCATTGATTACGGCGGGATTACTGCAAATTCTGTCCAATCTCGCTAACGACTATGGCGATGCCGTCAAAGGCAGCGACAAGCCCGACCGCATAGGACCGCTGCGCGGTATGCAAAAAGGGGTCATCACCCAACAGCAGATGAAGCGGGCGCTGATCGTCACCGTGGTCTTGATCTGCCTGTCCGGTCTGGCCCTGGTTGCTGTGGCCTGTCACACGCTGGCAGATTTTGTCGGCTTCCTGGTGCTCGGCGGCCTGTCGATCATCGCCGCAATCACCTATACCGTAGGCAATCGCCCTTACGGATATATCGGTCTGGGCGATATTTCCGTGCTGGTGTTCTTCGGCTGGCTGAGCGTTATGGGAAGCTGGTATCTGCAGGCGCATACGTTGATTCCGGCGCTCATTCTGCCTGCTACCGCCTGCGGCCTGCTGGCAACTGCCGTGCTCAACGTCAACAATCTGCGCGATATCAACAGCGACAGAGAGAACGGCAAGAACACACTGGTCGTGCGTTTAGGCGCTGTCAATGCCCGCCGCTACCACGCCTGTCTGCTGATGGGCACGCTGGTCTGCCTGGCCCTGTTTAACCTGTTCTCACTGCAAAGCCTGTGGGGATGGCTGTTTATCCTCGCCGCTCCGCTGCTGATTAAACAGGCGCGATACGTGATGCGTGAGATGGATCCTGCGGCAATGCGCCCAATGCTGGAACGCACCGTAAAAGCGGCATTGTTAACTAACCTGCTGTTTGTCGTTGGAATTTTCTTAAGTCAGTGGTCTCTTTAACTGACAAATATCAATTAACAATTGATGATTTTGCCAACAGTACACATAGCGCGATATACTAAAAATTCTCGCAGCAACTGAACGTTGAGCCTATGAAATACGATACATCCGAGCTTTGTGACATCTATCAGGAAGATGTCAACGTCGTGGAACCACTGTTCTCTAACTTTGGAGGACGGTCGTCGTTTGGCGGACAAATCATCACGGTAAAATGTTTCGAGGACAACGGGTTGCTGTACGATCTGCTCGAACAAAACGGCCGTGGTCGCATTCTGCTGGTCGATGGTGGCGGTTCTGTCCGTCGTGCGCTGGTCGATGCCGAACTGGCTCGACTGGCCGTACAGAATGAATGGGAAGGTCTGGTCATCTACGGCTCAGTCCGTCAGGTAGACGATCTGGAAGAACTGGATATCGGCATTCAGGCGATTGCCGCAATTCCGGTCGGTGCCGCAGGGGAAGGTATTGGAGAAAGCGATGTACGCGTCAACTTTGGCGGTGTAACGTTCTTCTCTGGCGACCACCTGTACGCCGACAACACCGGGATAATCCTCTCCGAAGACCCGCTCGATATCGAGTAAAGAAAACACCGCAATTCGGTGTGATGCCAGTCGGTTAAATAACTGACTGGCTTTTTTTCGCTTCTGAAAATCTCCAGAGCCTCTTTTGCCCTTTTCCCCTTCCGATTCCCCCATCCTGCGCATTGACGAAGAAAAAACTCTCTCTATACCTAATGATGAATCTCATCACTCTCATCACGAGGTCATCATGCATATCGATCTGACAGGTAAAAAAGCGCTGGTCACCGGAGCCAGTCGTGGATTAGGGCGCGCCATTGCACTGTCGCTGGCGAAAGCCGGTGCTGATGTTGTTATAACCTATGAAAAATCTGCGGAGAAAGCCCAGGCCGTTGCCGATGAAATTACAGCACTTGGCCGCCATGGTGAGGCGATTCAGGCAAACAGTGCAGACGCTCAGGCGATTCAGAATGCCGTAAACCGCACGGTACAGTCACTCGGAGGACTGGATATCCTGGTCAACAACGCAGGGATCGCACGCGGCGGCCCGCTGGAGTCGCTGTCACTGGAGGACATCGACGCATTGATTAACGTGAACATCCGTGGCGTGGTAGTTGCCATACAGGCCGCGCTACCGCATCTCCCTGAAGGTGGGCGAATCATCAATATTGGCAGTTGTCTTGCCAACCGCGTCGCCCAGCCGGGGATTGCCGTCTACGCGATGACTAAATCAGCGCTCAACTCGCTAACCCGTGGCCTGGCTCGTGATCTCGGCCCACGAGGCATTACCGTTAATCTTGTCCATCCCGGCCCAACGGACAGTGATATGAACCCGGCAGATGGCGAGCAGGCAGAATCCCAACGACAGCTTATTGCGACAGGGCATTACGGAACACCGGAGGATGTTGCAGCGGCGGTGACGTTTCTGGTAAGCCCAGCGGCTGGGCAGATTTCCGGCACCGGTCTGGACGTAGATGGGGGTTTGAATGCCTGAAATTAACGTTGTGTTGCGGTAAAACGATTGTATTGCCGGATGACGGCTTACGCCTTATCCGGCCTACACAGGAACGATTACGCAAGAGGTTTCGTGTTGTAGCAAGGCGGCAAACGAAGGTATCCCCAGGAGCGTAGTAAACTACGTGACTGGGGTAACTGAGCGCAGCCAACGCAGCTACGGCACGAAAGATGAAGCGTAATTAGACTTCTTCCATACGACCCAGCAGGGCATGCAGACGATCCTGCCAGCCATTCTGCTGTTCTTTCAGGTTGTTGTTCTCACGCTCCAGCTCTTCACGCTGCTGCTGTGCAGTCTGAACTTCCTGCGACAGTGAGTTGTTCTTTTCTTTCAGCTCTTCGATTTCCATCTGTAACAACGTGATGGTATCAATCGCCTGCTGTACTTTTGCTTCCAGTTTCTCAAACACTTCTAATGACATCGTCATACCTCTCCTGAATTGCAAGGCGTTGATGGATAAAAATCCTCGTCCCGATAACCGGCGACGCCTTAATAAAAACGAGCGCACTCTACTTAACACCGATTGTATGAAGCCGCGTCATCGCTGTCCAGCGGCATCCCGCGCAGATTGCGGTTTGCAACACTTTTAGTCTTTCTCCTGGTGACATGACTGTCATAACTCTTAAGTGTTAACAGATTGATCAGTGAAATGATTCAGCTCACACTATTTTTGTATAACAAATACCGCACAATGGCGCGAAAACGCTCATTTTGTTGATGCAGTACACACATTTTAATTTCGATATTTCTCGTTTTTGAGCGTTAACGATAAATTAACAGTGTGCCTACCGGCTCCGGGGATGTCAGTGACCTTCTCGCACACAATAAACATTAAACTCTCTTCAGGATCCGATTATGAGTCAAACCTCAACCTTAAAAGGCCAGTGCATTGCTGAATTCCTCGGTACCGGGTTGTTGATTTTCTTCGGTGTGGGCTGTGTCGCTGCACTCAAAGTAGCTGGTGCTACTTTTGGTCAGTGGGAAATCAGTATCATCTGGGGTCTGGGGGTAGCGATGGCTATCTATCTGACCGCAGGTGTTTCTGGTGCACACCTGAATCCCGCGGTAACCATCGCACTCTGGCTGTTCGCCTGTTTTGATAAACGCAAAGTTGTCCCTTTTATTATTTCGCAAATTGCTGGCGCCTTTTGCGCAGCGGCATTGGTTTACGGGCTTTATTACAATCTTTTCATCGATTTTGAACAAACCAACCATATCGTGCGTGGCACTACCGAAAGCCTGGGTCTGGCGGGTACTTTCTCCACCTATCCGAATCCGCATATCAATTTTGTGCAGGCCTTCGCGGTTGAAATGGTCATTACCGCTATTCTAATGGGGCTGATTCTGGCTCTGACCGACGATGGTAACGGTGTACCTCGTGGTCCGCTGGCACCACTGCTGATTGGCTTATTAATTGCCGTTATTGGTGCTTCCATGGGTCCGCTGACAGGTTTTGCGATGAACCCGGCACGTGACTTCGGACCGAAACTCTTCGCCTGGATGGCCGGATGGGGTGAGATTGCCTTCACAGGTGGTCGCGATATCCCTTACTTCCTGGTTCCGGTGTTTGGCCCGATTACCGGCGCGATTTTGGGCGCATGGGCATATCGCAAACTGATTGGTCGCCATTTACCGTGCGATGTCTGCGTGATTGAAGAAAAAGACGCGGCGGCCAACACTCAACAAAAAGCTTCGCTGTAATGTGACTACGGGACAAAAATTATGACTGAAAAAAAATATATCGTTGCGCTCGACCAGGGCACCACCAGCTCCCGCGCGGTCGTAATGGACCACGATGCGAATATCGTTGCCGTTTCACAGCGCGAATTCGAGCAAATCTACCCGAAAGCAGGTTGGGTAGAACACGACCCAATGGAAATTTGGGCAACCCAAAGCTCTACGCTGGTTGAAGTTCTGGCGAAAGCCGATATCAGTTCCGATGAAATTGCAGCGATCGGTATTACCAACCAGCGTGAAACCACCATCGTCTGGGAGCGTGAGACCGGTAAACCAATCTACAACGCCATTGTGTGGCAGTGTCGTCGTACCGCAGATATCTGCGAAAAGCTCAAGCGCGATGGCATGGAAGAATACATCCGTAACAACACCGGCCTGGTGATTGACCCGTACTTCTCTGGCACCAAGGTGAAATGGATTCTCGACCACGTTGAAGGCTCGCGTGAACGCGCTCGTCGCGGCGAACTGCTGTTTGGTACCGTGGACACCTGGCTTATCTGGAAAATGACGCAGGGACGCGTACACGTCACGGATTACACCAACGCTTCACGTACCATGCTGTTCAACATCCACTCCCTGGACTGGGATGACACGATGCTGGATGCGCTGGATATTCCGCGCGCCATGCTGCCAGAAGTGCGTCGCTCTTCTGAAGTGTACGGTCAGACCAACATTGGTGGTAAAGGCGGCATTCGTATTCCTATCTCCGGTATCGCCGGTGACCAGCAGGCAGCTCTGTTTGGCCAGCTGTGCGTAAAAGAAGGGATGGCGAAAAACACTTACGGTACAGGCTGCTTCATGCTGATGAATACCGGTGAGAAAGCCGTTAAGTCCGAAAACGGACTGCTGACCACCATCGCCTGCGGACCGACCGGGGAAGTGAACTACGCGCTGGAAGGTGCGGTATTTATGGCTGGCGCATCCATTCAGTGGCTGCGCGATGAAATGAAACTCATCAGCGATGCATTCGACTCTGAGTATTTCGCCACCAAAGTGAAAGACACCAACGGCGTGTACGTCGTTCCGGCATTTACTGGCCTGGGTGCACCGTACTGGGACCCGTATGCACGTGGCGCCATCTTCGGCCTGACCCGTGGCGTAAACTCCAACCACATCATCCGCGCAACGCTTGAGTCTATCGCTTATCAGACGCGTGATGTTCTGGAAGCGATGCAGGCTGACTCCGGTATTCGTCTGCACGCCCTGCGCGTTGACGGCGGTGCGGTCGCCAACAACTTCCTGATGCAGTTTCAGTCTGACATTCTGGGCACCCGCGTAGAGCGTCCGGAAGTTCGCGAAGTCACCGCATTAGGTGCAGCGTACCTGGCTGGCCTGGCAGTAGGCTTCTGGCAGAATCTGGATGAGTTGCAGGAGAAAGCGGTCATCGAGCGTGAATTCCGTCCAGGCATCGAAACCACCGAGCGTAACTTCCGTTACAGTGGCTGGAAAAAAGCGGTCAAACGCGCCATGGCATGGGAAGATCACGACGAGTAATACGTCATTGCCGGATGGCTACTTTGGCTTATCCGGCAAAATCTTCGTGCGGGGGCAACCCCGCACACACATCAATAATCTCGCCCCCTCCCCTGTGCTACACTTCGCGCCATTCCTTTCAGCTACGAGTTTGCAATGAGACGAGAACTTGCCATTGAATTTTCACGCGTGACCGAAGCGGCCGCGCTGGCTGGCTATAAATGGCTGGGCCGCGGCGATAAAAATACCGCTGACGGCGCGGCGGTGAACGCCATGCGTATTATGCTCAACCAGGTCAACATCGACGGCACCATCGTGATTGGCGAGGGTGAGATTGATGAAGCGCCGATGCTGTTTATCGGTGAAAAAGTCGGGACCGGTCTTGGCGATGCGGTCGACATCGCCGTCGATCCTATTGAAGGCACACGCATGACGGCAATGGGTCAGGCAAACGCGCTGGCCGTACTGGCTGTGGGCGATAAAGGCTGCTTCCTGAATGCGCCAGATATGTACATGGAAAAGCTGATTGTCGGCCCAGGCGCAAAAGGGTCTATCGACCTGAACCTGTCGCTGGAAGCCAACCTGCATAACGTTGCCGCTGCACTCAATAAACCGCTGAGTGAGCTGACCGTAACCATTCTGGCCAAACCACGCCATGATGAAACGATCGCCGAAATGCAAAAACTGGGCGTGCGCGTCTTCGCTATTCCAGACGGCGACGTTGCGGCCTCCATTCTGACTTGCATGCCAGACAGTGAAGTTGACGTGCTGTACGGCATTGGCGGCGCACCTGAAGGTGTGGTTTCCGCAGCTGTGATCCGCGCACTGGACGGCGACATGCAGGGCCGTTTGCTGGCGCGTCATGACGTCAAAGGCGACAGCGAAGAAAACCGTCGCATTGGCGAACAAGAACTGGCTCGTTGCGCCGCCATGGGCATTGAAGCGGGTAAAGCGCTGCGCCTCGATGAAATGGCGCGTAGCGACAACGTCATTTTCTCCGCCACCGGCATCACCAAAGGCGATTTGCTGGAAGGGATTAGCCGTAAAGGTAATATCGCGACCACCGAAACGCTGCTGATCCGCGGCAAATCACGTACGATCCGTCGCATTCAGTCGATTCACTACCTCGATCGTAAAGATCCCGATGTGCAGGCGCACATCCTGTAATTGATTTGATCAATAGAGCCTTCCAGCCCATATGGGCTGGAAATCTTTCGTCCAACGAACGAAGATAAGGCAATCAAAGCAGACAGGAGAAAACCATGGCAGATTGGGTAACAGGCAAAGTCACAAAGGTGCAAAACTGGACCGATGCCCTGTTTAGTTTGACCGTGCGAGCTCCGGTTCTTCCTTTCACTGCAGGTCAGTTCACTAAGCTTGGCCTTGAGATCGACGGCGAACGCGTCCAGCGCGCCTATTCTTACGTAAATGCCCCTGATAACCCCGATTTAGAGTTTTATCTGGTGACAGTTCCCGACGGCAAACTCAGCCCTCGTCTGGCAGCACTGAAGCCTGGCGATGAAGTCCAGGTGGTGAGTGAAGCTGCTGGTTTCTTCGTGCTGGATGAAGTCCCCGATTGCGAAACGCTATGGATGCTGGCGACCGGCACGGCTATCGGCCCATATTTGTCGATTCTGCAGTTAGGCAAGGACCTGGATCGCTTTAAAAATCTGGTGCTGGTCCACGCCGCGCGCTATGCCGCCGATTTGAGCTATCTACCGTTGATGCAGGCGTTGGAAACACGCTACGAAGGTAAATTACGCATCCAGACGGTTGTCAGCCGTGAAACAGCCGCAGATTCGCTGACCGGACGTGTACCGGCGTTGATTGAAAGCGGTGAGCTAGAAAAAGCAGTCGGGTTGCCAATGGATAAAGAAACCAGCCATGTGATGCTGTGCGGAAACCCGCAAATGGTACGCGACACGCAGCAGTTGTTGAAAGAGACCCGGCAAATGACCAAACACCTGCGCCGTCGACCGGGCCATATGACCGCAGAGCACTACTGGTAAGAACGTTTCAATGCCCGGTAAACACCCGGGCATTTTGCCGGATGGCGCTTACGCTTATCCGGCCTACGAGTCAGCTCTGTACTTTACGTCCTGCGTATCCTTACCATATTTATTTGCGTCCTGGGTGCCAATGAACGCCCCCAGATCGATAAGCATACCAACCAGAATCAACGTTGGAACAAAGCGGCCTACCGCCCATTGCCAGACGCCGGGTAAAATCGCCCAATTTCCGGCCAGCAGCATCCACGCCAGGATCATCAACAGCGCCCACGCTCCGGAGCGCCCCCGGTCATGCAGACGTTTTACCGTCACTGCCGCCGTTGGCCATAGCAGACACACCAGACAAAAAGCCGCGGTCTGAATATCGAGTAATTGTTTGCTCGCCAGCGAAAACAGAACCAGCATGCTGACGATCCATAGGCCAATCCAAATCCAGAAATCACGGCGCCCGATGCGCCCTTTAAATGAGAATAACCACTGCTGTATGGTCATGTAAGTTCCTTTATTATTACCTTCCAGAACAGTTTACCCTTTTGACAAGCTCGACGGTTACCGTTTTAATCGTGAGCAATGAGAATGAAAGGTACGATTGATGAAGCAAGGATTTACACTGTTTTTATTATTGTTTTCAGCCTTAACCGCGAGCACTGCGGTACTGGCGGAAGAGCCATCGACGGCAACCACGGCCCCCTATTTACTGGCGGGCGCGCCGACCTTTGACCTGTCGATTAGCCAGTTTCGTGAAAACTTTAATACGCAGAATCCGAAGCTTATTCTGAATGAGTTCCGCGCCATCGACAGCAGTCGCGATCGAGCAAATCTCACCCGCGCAGCCAGTAAAATCAATGAAAACCTGTATGCGTCTTCCGCTCTTGAACGCGGCACCCTTAAAATCAAAAGCATGCAGATAACCTGGTTACCCATTCAGGGGCCAGAACAAAAGGCAGCCAAAGTGAAAGCGCTGGAATACATGACCGCCGTCATCCGCACCGTCGCACCGCTACTGACGAAGGAACAGAGCCAGAAAAAGCTGCAAAAACTGCTCGCCGCAGGCAAAGGTAAGCGCTATTACGCTGAAACAGAAGGCGCAATTCGCTATGTTGTTGCTGACAACGGTGAAAAAGGACTGACCTTCGCTGTTGAACCGATTAAGCTGGCACTATCAGAAAGTCTTGAGAAGGCGAATTGATGACAAAAAGCAAAGCCTTTCAGGGGATGAATCTCTATACTGTTTCACAGACCATGCTGCCCTCACGGGCGGCCATATTCCTTAATTCGCTGACAAGCGTGGAGAAATGAAATGCGACATCCTTTAGTGATGGGTAACTGGAAACTGAACGGCAGCCGCCACATGGTAAACGAACTGGTTGCTAACCTGCGTAAAGAACTGGCTGGCATTGCTGGCTGTGCAGTAGCGATTGCTCCGCCGGAAATGTATATCGACCTGGCGAAACACGCCGCTGCCGGTAGCCACATCATTCTGGGCGCGCAGAACGTTGACCTGAACCTGTCTGGCGCATTCACTGGTGAAACAAGTGCTGAAATGCTGAAAGACATCGGCGCGCAGTACATCATTATCGGTCACTCTGAGCGTCGTACTTACCACAAAGAATCTGACGAGCTGATCGCTAAAAAATTCGCCGTGCTGAAAGAGCAGGGTCTGACTCCAGTTCTGTGCATCGGTGAAACCGAAGCAGAAAACGAAGCGGGCAAAACTGAAGAAGTTTGTGCACGTCAGATCGACGCGGTTCTGAAAACTCAGGGCGCGGCAGCATTCGAAGGCGTCGTTATCGCTTACGAACCAGTATGGGCTATCGGTACCGGCAAATCTGCAACTCCTGCTCAGGCTCAGGCTGTTCACAAATTTATTCGTGACCACATTGCTAAAGCTGACGCGAAAATCGCTGAGCAAGTTATCATCCAGTACGGCGGTTCTGTAAACGCAACTAACGCGGCAGAACTGTTCGCTCAGCCGGACATCGACGGTGCGCTGGTTGGTGGTGCTTCTCTGAAAGCAGACGCCTTCGCAGTCATCGTTAAAGCAGCAGAAGCCGCTAAACAGGCTTAAGTTGTTAAGGCGGGAGGAACCCTCCTCCCGCTGTATTAACTACCAGTATCCCAACCAGTGCCACCAGAAGGCGCCGGTCACACCCCAAATGGTCAGGTTGACCACACTCATCACCAGCCCCGTTTTCCACCACTCCGCCAACGTGACATAGCCCGAACCAAAGATAATAGGCGCAGTACCCGTGCCATAGTGCGTGAGCGACATCATCAAGGAGGAGGAGAAACCGAGCATTAAACCAAGCAGCGCTGGCGGCGCGCCGAGGCCTAAGCCTGCGGCGAAGAACGCAGCGAACATAGCCGTAATATGCGCAGTTGTGCTGCCGAAAAAGTAGTGCGAGTAGACGTAAAGCAGGATTAACAGCAGCGTCGCAACACTCCAGTGCACGCCAAGATGGTCGATTGCGCTACCCACGCTGGTTGCCAGCCATCCCACCAATCCCAGTTTGCTGAGAAAATCCGCCATCATCACCAGCGCGGCAAACCAGACTATCGTATCCCATGCCCCGCGGCATTTAAGAATGTCATCCCAGCTCAATACACCCGCCATCAATAGAATCGACAATCCAATTAACGCGGCGCTAGTGGGGTTTACGCTCCAGGCACTGCCCATCAGCATTGCTGGAACACCCGCCCATAGACAGAGCAGCAAAATGAACACCCCCAGGGTGATTTTCTCTGCCAAAGAAAGTGGACCCAGCGCATCCAGTTTTTGCCGCGCAAACTGCGGCGCATTTGGCGTGCGCGTGATAGCTGGCGGATAGAGCCACCAGATTACAATCGGCATAACAACCAGTGATACCAGTGCGGGAAGAAGCGCCGCAATAGCCCACATTCCCCAGGTCATGTTCAGCACGCCATCCGTCCCCTTTGTCAAAAAACTGACGATTAACGGATTAGGTGCGGTCGCGGTGATGAACATTGCCGAGCTGATCGGGTTAATGTTGTAGTTCACCAGCGCGAGATAACGGCCCGTTGAGCCATTCTCGGCATGGCCTGGCTGCGAGCCGAGGCTCTCCGCAATCGCCCGCATTACCGGGTGGATAATGCCACCACCACGCGCGGTATTGCTTGGCGTTACGGGTGCAATTAGCGTTTCCGCAAGGGTTAATGCCCACGCAATACCCAGCGTTCTTTTACCAAAGAGCGCAATAAACCCGTAGCCAATACGCGCGCCCAAGCCGGTCTTTAACAGACTTTGCGACAGCATAATGGATAAACCAATCAGCCAGATTAGCTGGTTAGAAAAACCACTCAATGCATCGTTCAATGCCGCGGAGGGTTTGCCTGGGTTAGTAACGCCTGTCATCGCCACCAGCATAATCGCCACAATCGCAATTGCACCAATGGGCATAGCTTTACCGATAATCGCGGCGATCGTACCAATAAACAGTGCCAGCAGGTGCCATGCTTGCGGGGTTACGTCAGGAGGACACGGGATAACAAACCAGATGGTCAGCGTAATCACAAGCGAGATGATGGCAGGCCAGCGGCGGATGGGGGTCAAACTGTCCATGAATCAATCCTTGAGTTTCCAGTGCGCAAATCTGCGCTCAGGCATTAACCGATATTGCCGCGCATAATACAATTCACTCACTCACAAAACATAAAATTAACATTTTGATACAGCTACAGTTTTCCCAACACCGTAAACCAGGCGTAATCCAGCGGCAGAAGAATCAAATACGTTGCCGCCGCCAGTGCGATACACAGCAGCATCCCTGCCCTTGCAGGTACTTTCCCGAGCGCCATCGCCACCACGATCGGTGAAGCCTGATACGGCAACAGTGGTGTGGAATAACCCAGCACCTGGATCATAATCACCGACAGCAGCGGGAATCCCGTCGCATCGGCAAAGCTTTGCGCCAACGTGGTATACAGCGCCGGAACACCGTTCGCCGTCATAATAAAATTAAGCGCCGTGGTAATACCGGTCAGCGCGAGGAAACTGGTAAACGGCTTTTCCGCATCCAGCGGCATCACCTGTAACAGCGCTTCGCCAACGGCGCTACCAATACCTGTCTGCGTGACGGTGATCGCCAGTCCCAGAATACCCGCCACATAAATACAAGTACGAATGTTGACCCCAGTGGAAAACTCGTCGCCATTGATAAAGCCAACCCGTGGGAGCAATGTGATAACTGCCGCCGCCAGCCCGGTCCACGCGGGGCCAATGCCGTGCCAGCTTTCGCTTACCCAAAGAAGCAACACCACCGCTAACATCCAGGCCAGACGTTTTTCATCTCCACTCATCGGTTCCGACGGCGTGAGATCGCGTGGCGCATGGGGCTTGCCAGGGAACAGCCAGCAGATAAGCACGATGAGAACCGCGCCTTTAAGCCAACCCAGAACCGGCGTATGCAGCAGCAAATAGGGAAGATAATTGAGGTGGATGCCGTAAGAGCCTTCCGCCGCGCCGCTCATCACCAGATTCGGTACGTTTGCGGGTAAAATCGTCGCAGAAAGCTGGAATGTCCCAAACCCAACGGCCAGTGCCAGACCATACCAGGCGCGCGTACCATCGTTAATTCCAGCTCGTTTCGCCATCGCTGCGACAATCGGCATCAGCAGCGCAATGCGGCCCATGTTGGATGGCATTACAAACGCCAGCGCGTAACTCAACAGCACCACGCTCGCCACCATTAACGGCCAGGAGTCGGTCAACCGTGATGACAGCGCCCTCGCCGCCCTGTCCGCCAGTCCCGTTTTACGAATCGCGATACCCAGCACAAAGCCGCTAAACACCAACCAGAATGCGGAGGACGCAAAGCCGCCAAAGATCACATCCGGTGGCGCGATTTTGGCGACCATCGCCACGGCAAAGAACAGCAGCGCCGTTATAAACTCCGGCAGCAGCGACGTAGCCCAGAGCAGAATGGTGATGCCAACCACCAGAGAGGGGATAAACAGAGGGTGTGTAAGCCAGAGCGACATGCCTGTCTCCTGTTGTTTTTTTCAACAAGAATACGGGGACAGGCATGCGGAGTAAACGCCAGATTAGGTGGGGTTAACGCAGAATATCACATTGATGATCCTGAATTTCCTCAGCGGAGGCGAGATTCAGCGCCAGCAGATTGCGCTGAGTAGCCAGCAGAACAAAGGATTCATCGCTCTGACGCACCATCGCCAACGCATAGCTGCCCATATGCTCACGTGCATCCGGCACCTCTTCTGCCAGCATCATAAATGGGCTGCGTTGTGCCAGTTCATTTTCCGTGACGCGACGCGCCAGATATTCATGACCGCGCAGCCCACCTGGTAGAGGTAGCCAGCGGGTGCTGATTTTCGCCAGGTTGTCATCCAGCTGTTTTCTGACATCGGTTCGCAGGCAGGAGATATGAATATGCAGGTGATTTTGAGTACGCCCGCTACGTGAGTTAATGGTCAGAGAGACTGCTTTGTCAGGGATTTCCTGGCCGTATTTTTGGCTCATAAAGCTACGCGCCTGCCAGGCCAGCCAGAAAAAGTTCGGCGTGCCTGATTTCAACAGCAGTGGGCTTTCCGTACCGTTAATGCGATAAGTGGGCATCAACAAATATTGCAAAGGGCCGTTACGGTCTTTGAACACCACATATCCGGCATCCAGCTTCACTTCTGCGCATGGTGCAGGATCCTGCTGCTGCAACTGGTGCGGCAAGCATTGTTGAAGGACGATCTGGCGTAATGCGTCCGGGTTGCTGGTGAATTTCCAGTACCCGATGCCTGCAGCGGCGGCGACTACAATCACCGCCAGTAAAAGATAGCCTGCTTTTTTCATTACGCGTTTCCTGTATCCCATTGAAGGGCAAGAGTAACGCAAAACCATGACAAATAAAAAACCCGGTCGCGTTAGGCCACCGGGTCGGTAAATCACAGACTTATTTAGCGTTTGCTGATCTGGTCGAACGTACCGCCATTAGAGAAGTGCTCTTTCTGCGCTTTTGTCCAGCCGCCAAACTCTTCGTCGATGGTGAACAGCTTCAGCTTCGGAAATGCATTTTCGTATTTCTTCGCAACGTCTGTATCACGTGGACGATAGTAGTTTTTCGCTGCAATTTCCTGGCCTTCCGGAGAGTAGAGATACTTCAGATAAGCTTCCGCCACCGCTTTGGTGTCTTTCTTTTCCACCACTTTATCGACCACGGAAACGGTCGGCTCCGCGAGAATAGATTCACTCGGCGTCACTATCTCGAATTTGTCTTTACCCAGCTCGTTCGTTGCCAGCAGCGCTTCGTTTTCCCAGGCGATCAGCACATCACCGATACCACGCTCAACGAAAGTATTGGTTGAGCCACGTGCACCGGAATCCAGCACTTCAACGTTTTTATACAGGGCCTTGACGAAGTCCTGCGCTTTGGCCTGATCGTTGTTGTTGTGGTGCAGGGCATAGCCCCATGCCGCCAGATAGTTCCAGCGTGCGCCGCCTGAGCTTTTCGGGTTTGGTGTAATCACTGACACGCCGGGTTTGATCAAATCGTTCCAGTCATGAATTTGTTTGGGGTTGCCTTTGCGGACCAGGAACACGATGGTGGAGGTGTAAGGCGCAGAGTTATCCGGCAAGCGCTTAATCCAGTTTTTATCAATTCGACCACGTTCAGCAATGGCATCCACGTCATATGCCAGTGCCAACGTCACCACATCGGCTTCAATACCGTTGATGACAGAGGTCGCCTGTTTACCAGAGCCGCCGTGCGACTGGCGGATCACGACGTTATCGCCCGTTTCCTGCTTCCAGTGCGCGCTGAAGGCTTTATTGTACTGCTCGTACAGTTCACGTGTTGGATCGTACGATACGTTAAGTAACTGAATATCCTTTGCCAGAACGCTGGTTGATGCCAGCAATAATGTTAACCCTACGCCCCATTTGTTCATCGCCCAGCTCTCTTATGTGATGTTGTGATGAGCAAAGCGTGCCAGAAAGGCATCCAAACATTAAAGAATAAAAAAAGATTTGCTATAACTTCGGGGAATAAATGAGGAAGGTTGTGCCGGATGACGACTTACGCCTTATCCGGCCTACAAGAGTACACGCTGTAGGCCCGGTAAGCGAAGCGCCACCGGGCAACAAAAAACAATCAGTACAGTTTTTTCGCGCAGTCCAGCCAGTCACCTTTGAACGGACGCTTCATGTTCTCGATAGCATCGATGATATCGTGGTGAACCAGTTGCTCGTTCTGAATACCGACACAGCGGCCGCCATGACCTGCCAGCAGCAGTTCAATAGCATATGCGCCCATACGGGATGCCAGAATACGATCGTAAGGAACCGGGGAACCACCACGCTGAATGTGACCCAGCACGGTCGAACGCGTTTCGCGGCCCGTTTCCTTCTCGATGTAATGCGCCAGTTCGTCAACGTCACACATGTGTTCAGTGATCGCTACAATTGCGTGTTTTTTACCTTTCGCGATGCCCGCTTTGATTTCAGCAACCAAATCGTCGCGACTGAATTCCACTTCCGGAACCACTACGAACTCACAACCACCGGCAATTGCAGCCGCCAGGGTCAGATCGCCACAGTAGCGGCCCATCACTTCAACGATGGAAATACGCTGGTGAGAAGAAGAGGTATCACGCAGACGGTCAATCGCTTCTACTACAGTACCCAGAGCGGTGAAGTAACCGATGGTGTAGTCGGTGCCCTTGATATCGTTGTCGATAGTGCCCGGCAGACCGATGCATGGGAAGCCCATTTCAGTCAGGCGTTTCGCACCCATGTAAGAACCGTCACCGCCGATAACAACCAGCGCATCAATGCCACGCTTTTTCAGGTTTTCGATAGCCACCGCACGCACGTTTTCGTCGCGGAATTCCGGGAAGCGAGCTGAACCGAGGAAAGTACCGCCACGGTTGATCATGTCGGACACGCTGTAGCGGTCAAGCTGGACCATACGGTCTTCATACAAACCCAGGTAGCCATCATGGATCCCCATGACTTCCAGCCCTTCCGTCAACGCTGCACGTACAACACCACGGATTGCTGCGTTCATGCCCGGCGCATCACCGCCGCTTGTCAACACACCGATTTTCTTAATCATGACTACCTCTGAACTTTGGAATGCAAAATGAAATCTGCTGCCGGAAGTCGATTCCGCATATCGAAACGATCCAACGAATATGCAGATAGTATAACAATCACTTCCTGCTGAATTGATTCAGGTCAGGCCAAATGGTGGTAATTTATACACAAAATGCTGGCCCGGTTCACTTTTTACAACGAATTATGAAAGCTCAAACACCTTGCCTTCCTTGGGTACGACTGAACAGGGATCCTGATGAATGATGACATCCGATCCCGGGAAACGCCGTAAAATTGCCTGCTCAACCTGTTCAGCCACTAAATGCGCCTGAACGAGCGGCAGATTATCTTCCATTTCCAAATGAATCTGAATAAAACGGGTCGGCCCTGACTGCCGCGTGCGAAGATCGTGAGCGCCGCTGACCCCAGGCCATGACGTCACGATATCAATAATTTCCTGACGTTCCTCATCGGGTAAAGCGCGATCCAGCAAAGATTGCACTGCCTCATACCCCATGCGTAATGCGCTATATAAAATATAGATGCCAATCCCGAGCGCAAACAAGGCATCCGCACGATGCCAGCCGTACCATGCCAGCCCGAGCGCAATGAGAATCGCACCGTTCATCATAACATCAGACTGATAATGAAGCATATCTGCCCGAACGGCCTGACTTTGCGTACGCTTCACTACCCAGCGCTGAAACGAGACCAGAATGATTGTACACACTAACGCAATGATGGTGACAACCACCCCAACGCCGGGATCTTTCATCGGCGTCGGTTGGATGAGATGCTGAATCCCGGTCAGGAATAAAAACAGCGCCGAACCGGAAATAAACATGCTTTGCGCCAGCGCCGCCAGTGATTCCGCTTTTCCGTGTCCGAACGTATGTTCATCATCGGCCGGTTGCAGCGAATAGCGCACCACCAACAGGTTGGTTAACGACGCCGCGATGTCCACCAGAGAATCCACCAGTGCAGCCAGAATACTGACCGATCCGGTGTACCACCACGCAAAAATTTTGATCAAAAGTAACAGCGATGCCATCACGGTCGCCGCGATTGCCGCCCGGCTCACCAGCCGCCCATAGGTATGATTCATAAACACTCCAGCCAGAATATGCCGCTAGTATAACGGATGAAGTAAAACAGTCAGGCAATAACCGAGTGACAAATTTTGGGCAAAAAAAACCCCCACATCATGTGGGGGAAGACAGGGATGGTGTCTATGGCAAGGAAAACAGGGTTACTACTGGGAACGTGAGTTGCTACTACTCAATAAATTCAACGATGAGCTTTTTTTCCAGTGCGCTACGTCGCGCAGTTGCTCCATTCGTTGTTCATGTTTCTCATTTAAAACCGCTTGCTGCTCGGGCGTTAACAGGCGATACATCTGGTTGCGGATCCTGGCTATTTCAACCTGGCGGGCAACCTGTTCTTGCGCCATTCTTTCTGCCTGAGCGCGCACTGCGCTTTCATCAAATTTCTCTGCGGTGACAAGGCGATGCATTGTCTCCATTTCGCTAACATTAACAGGAGGCTGTTCGTGTCTTGCCTGCTGCATTAAATCTCGCATCTGTTGACGTTGATGTTCGGTTAAACTGATACCGTCAAACATGTGGCTCTGAACGCTACGTTGCGATGAGCCTTCACCCAGGTGCCAGTGATCGCCTGTGACGACTTCAGCTGCATGGCTAAATGTACTAAGTGCCAGCGTTGAGGCCATGACGGCAGCGCTAACTTTGCCCATCACTTGCTCCCAAAATCTTTTCTGTCGCGATTCAACGAGAGACAGTTTACGATTCGGGCTGCAAACATGCGTCAGGGGGTGTAAAACAACGTAAAGTCATAGATTAGCGACGCCTGATGACGTAATTTCTGCCTCGGAGGTACGTAAACAATGAATAAAATCCTGTTAGTTGATGATGACCGAGAGCTGACTTCCCTGTTAAAGGAGTTGCTCGAAATGGAAGGTTTCGATGTGCTGGTTGCCTATGATGGGGAACAGGCGCTTGAGCTTCTGGATGACAGCATCGATTTACTTTTGCTCGACGTCATGATGCCGAAGAAAAACGGCATTGATACGCTGAAAGCACTTCGTCAGACACACCAGACACCCGTAATCATGCTGACCGCTCGCGGCAGCGAATTGGATCGCGTACTTGGCCTTGAGCTGGGCGCGGACGACTATTTACCCAAACCGTTTAACGACCGTGAACTGGTCGCGCGCATCCGCGCTATTCTGCGTCGCTCACACTGGAGCGAACAGCAGCAGAACAGCGATAACGGCTCGCCGACTCTGGAAGTAGATGCGTTAAGCCTTAATCCGGGTCGCCAGGAAGCCAGCTTTGACGGGCAAATTCTGGAGTTAACCGGCACCGAATTCACCCTGCTTTATTTGCTGGCACAGCATCTCGGTCAGGTGGTTTCGCGTGAGCACCTGAGCCAGGAAGTGCTGGGTAAACGCCTGACGCCTTTCGATCGCGCTATCGATATGCATATCTCGAACCTGCGTCGTAAGCTGCCAGAGCGTAAAGACGGACACCCGTGGTTTAAAACCCTGCGTGGTCGCGGCTACCTGATGGTTTCCGCTTCATGATAGGGAGCTTAACCGCGCGCATCTTTGCCATCTTCTGGTTGACGCTGGCACTGGTGTTGATGTTGGTGCTGATGTTACCCAAGCTCGACTCACGCCAGATGACCGAGCTACTGGACAGCGAGCAGCGCCAGGGGTTAATGATTGAGCAACACGTTGAAGCTGAACTGGCGAACGATCCACCCAACGATTTGATGTGGTGGCGTCGCTTGTTTCGGGCGATAGACAAGTGGGCGCCGCCAGGACAGCGGTTATTACTTGTTACGACGGAAGGACGCGTGATCGGCGCAGAACG
Organism: Citrobacter sp. ABFQG; assembly: GCF_004322975.1. Taxonomy (NCBI): domain Bacteria; kingdom Pseudomonadati; phylum Pseudomonadota; class Gammaproteobacteria; order Enterobacterales; family Enterobacteriaceae; genus Citrobacter; species Citrobacter sp. ABFQG. The sequence continues at coordinate 888,760 of NZ_CP036435.1, read as the reverse complement.
CAATGAAATGCAGATCATTCGTAACTTTATTGGTCAGGCCGATAACGCAGACCATCCGCAAAAGAAAAAATACGGTCGCGTTGAGATGGTCGGGCCTTTCTCCGTCAGAGACGGTGAAGATAACTACCAGCTGTATCTCATTCGACCAGCCAGCAGCTCACAATCTGACTTTATCAACCTGCTGTTTGACCGACCGCTGTTATTGCTGATCGTCACCATGTTAGTCAGCTCTCCGCTATTGCTCTGGCTTGCCTGGAGTCTGGCGAAACCAGCGCGTAAGTTGAAAAACGCGGCGGATGAAGTGGCCCAGGGCAACCTGCGTCAACATCCGGAGCTGGAAGCCGGTCCGCAGGAGTTTCTGGCGGCAGGTGCCAGCTTTAACCAGATGGTGACGGCGCTGGAACGGATGATGACCACGCAGCAACGTTTGCTGTCGGACATCTCTCACGAGCTGAGAACACCGCTAACGCGTCTGCAACTGGGCACCGCTCTGCTGCGCCGTCGTAGCGGTGAGAGCAAAGAGCTGGAGCGCATTGAAACAGAAGCACACCGACTAGACAGCATGATCAACGACCTGCTGGTGATGTCGCGTAATCAGCAGAAAAACGCGCTGGTCAGTGAAACGGTGAAAGCTAATCAGCTGTGGGGCGAAGTGCTGGATAACGCCGCCTTTGAAGCTGAGCAGATGGGTAAATCGCTCACGGTGAATTTCCCGCCGGGTCCGTGGCCGCTGTACGGTAACCCAAATGCGTTGGAAAGTGCGCTGGAAAACATTGTGCGCAATGCCCTGCGCTATTCACATACGAAGATTGAAGTTGGCTTCGCGGTGGATATCGACGGGATTACCATCACCGTGGACGACGATGGCCCAGGTGTAAGCCCTGAAGACAGAGAACAGATTTTCCGTCCGTTCTATCGTACCGATGAGGCACGCGATCGCGAGTCTGGCGGAACAGGTCTGGGTCTGGCGATTGTTGAAACCGCAATCCAGCAGCATCGTGGCTGGGTGAAGGCCGAAGACAGCCCGCTGGGTGGTTTACGGCTGGTAATTTGGTTACCGTTGTATAAGCGTTCCTGAGTCTCTCTGTGTTGCCGGATGGCGGCGTAATGCCTCATCCGGCCTCCACGGACAGGGGGAATTATTTCCCCCACAAACGGCGGGAATTGTCTTCGATCTTGCCGCTTAAACGACGCTTTTGCATCGTTCTGGTCCAACTTTTTGATAACCCGGCAGCCGACAGTAAACGGTGATATTGCGAATCATCAAACGGCATATGCCAGGCGATAGCAATTGCCTCCCGCACGCTGACGTCGCTCACGCGTGACGCCAGGATCAACGGCGCGTCTGCAGATACCAGCCCTGCCGCGACGACGCTGCACAGCCAGCCCGTCTTACCTGCATCCTGCATCTGGCAGGCCATATCGCTGATGCCAAAATGGAAATTCAACTTAAAGCACGGCGAGCGCGGCTGCGTGACCTGAATCAACGCCTCTCCCCACTGGAAAATGTCACCAATATACACATTCTCTTCAGTCAGCCCCTCAGTAGAGAGGTTCTCACCAAACGCGGGCGCGACAAATAGCTCCGCCTGCTCCGGAAACGCTTGTCTCCAGTGCTGATAGTGTTCACGCGGATAGTGACACAGCGCGCGATCCGGCCCGCCATGAATTTTCGCTTCCGCCTGTTCATCTCCCGTCAGCCCCAGTTCGGTCAGCATCAGCTCACCGTCAATCTGGACTTTAGCAATCGCGCTGGGACGGCTTCCCGTGTAGTCCCGAACTTTGCCCGTAAAAACATCGACCGGATATCGCATCTGTTCCCTCTCCCGATAAATTTCCCCCATTACACCACATTTATTTTACCCCAGTCGCTCAAAATGAGAGCACGGTTCACATGAAACTTAGGGACACATGCTATCAATGTAAGCTGGTTTTGAAACATAATTTCAAATAAGGAGTCGACAACGTGACTGGTCAATCGCAATTTGCTGGCGTCTGGTGTCCTTCCATTACGCCAATGGACAATGACGGTAAGATCGATCTCAACGGTCTAAACCAGCATCTCAAACGCCTTACCGAGGCCAAAATCGATGTGATTTTGCTGATGGGCAGCATCGGGGAATTTGCTTCCTTTACGCTCGAAGAAAGGCTGTTGCTGATCCGCGAGGCCCGCGCCATGAGCTCGCTGAAGATGGTCGCCAACGTCTCATCCACCTGCCAGAATGATGTATTGTTGATGGCGCAGGAAGCGTATCGCTCAGGTTACGATGCCGTGATGATCCTGCCGCCCTACTACTACGGACAAACGGCGAAACAGCTGCTGAGCTACTTCCGTCAGTTGGGGCAGAAACTCAGCGGCAAATGGTTTGCCTATAACTTCCCGGCACGCACCGGCTGCGATTTAACCCCAGAGCTGGTTGCCTCCCTCGCCGCTGAGTTCCCGAATTTCGCTGGTATCAAAGACACCGTCGACTGCCAGTCTCATACTCGCAGTATGATTCAGACCACCCGCGCCGTGCGGGAGGATTTTGCCGTGCTGTCCGGCTACGACGAATACTATATACCCAACCTGTTGGCAGGTGGCGCAGGGATTATTTCAGGGTTGAACAACGTCATGCCGGAACTGTTTGTCAGCGCGCGGGAAGCGTTTAAACAGGGCGACCTGGCAGCGCTTCGCGATATTCAGGACCAGATTGGCACCTACATGTCCATCTATGCCATCGGCGAAGATTTTGTCACCACCATCAAAACCGTGGTATCGCGTAAGTTTGGCTATTGCTCCGGCGTGTCACGTAATGCCGGTGGAGAGTTGAACGAGAGTGAGTGTAGAACAATCGATGAGGTGTTTGTCGTCAAAGGGTAAATAATTAGGCCGGATGGTGCAGACCATCCGGCTTAAGAGACTTACTTCACGGTGCCACGAAGATCAATTTCTGCCGCCCTTGCTTTGGCCCTTTTCGACCAGATAGACGTGATAATCGGCACCAGAATGGAGGTCACAATCACCGACGTGGCGACCAGGGAAGTTGCTGCCGGTGCCATCGGTTTAAATGCCGGAACCATTTCAGCAATCAGCACAGGCGTAGCAACCGCCGCCCCCGCAGAACTGGAAGCCGCAATCCCCGCCGTACCATCGCCACCACCAATCAGTTTATCGGCGATAATCAATGGAATACCAGTGATGATAATCACTGCCACGCCCAGCAGAATACCCAGCACGCCGGTCTGAGCAATCACGCTCAAATCAATGGTGTTACCTAATGCGAAGGCAAAGAACGGGATCAGCGTCTGCACGGCCTTACTGAAGAATTCCCGCAGCTCAGGATCCAGATTACCCAGCGCAAAACCAATCAGGAACGGCAATACTGCGCCAACAAATACGTGCGGTTCAAACGACGCGATCCCGGCAGTTCCCAGAATCACCATGGTCATCAGCGGGCCAGACTCCAGCGACATCAGGACAAACGCCCCAGCCTCTTCTTTGGTGCCGTACTGCTGCATAATCGAGGCATACAACCCGCCGTTGGTCATATCCATCGCGGCCACCAGCGCCAGCGTAGACAACCCAGCGAAGAATCCGACCTCTACGCCATGTTCCGGCAGAATGCGTGAGGCAATCGCTGCAACCACCCACGCCACCAGAATCTTGGTTATGACTAACGTACCTGATTTACGCAGCACGGTGCCGGTGGCGCTTAGCTTGATCGACGCCCCCATGCAAAAGAACCAGACCGCCAGGATAGGTACCGTACCGGTGATCATACCGTTGGTAAAGGAGCCGAAGTATTTCCCGGCGCCGGGGGAAAAGGTGTGACACAACGCGCCCAGGAAAAGCGGCACCAGCATCATACCGCCTGGGATTTTCTCTATCGTACGTTTGATCTGCATTTCCATCACCTGTAGACATAAAAATGGGGCAATTTTTATGGGCGATTGCATCTTGCTTTGAGATGCGCCCGTCTTGATGAAAAGAAGATAGACATTCATAGAGACTATAAAAGTGATCCCACTCGCATAATAAAACCTTGTTTCAATTTAAGTGGATCATTGTTTTTATATTGAGTTTGATCACAAAAAAACCCCACAAGCATCGCTTGCAGGGCTTCGTTAAAGCATAGAATTTATTTTTTTGCTGCGAAACGCGCGGCAGCTTCGTCCCAGTTCACGACGTTCCAGAACTCTTTGATGTAGTCCGGGCGACGGTTCTGGAATTTCAGGTAGTAAGCGTGTTCCCAAACATCCAGGCCCACGATTGGGAAACCGGAAGCGCCAGAGATAGCTTCACCCATCAGCGGGGAATCCTGGTTGGCGGTGGAAACAACAGCCAGTTTGTCACCTTTCAGCACCAGCCACGCCCAGCCGGAGCCAAAGCGGGTTGCCGCTGCTTTTTCAAATTCAGCTTTGAAGTTGTCAACGGAGCCAAAGTCACGTTCGATAGCCGCTTTCAGGTCACCCTGCAGCGTAGTACCGGTTTTCAGGCCTTTCCAGAACAGGCTGTGGTTAGCGTGACCGCCCGCGTTGTTACGCAGTACGGTTTTCTTGTCTGCTGGCAGTTGATCCAGTTTGGTGATCAGCTCTTCAGCGGACAGGCTGGCGAATTCTGGCAGGCTTTCCAGCGCAGCGTTCGCGTTGTTTACGTAAGCCTGGTGGTGTTTGGTATGGTGGATTTCCATCGTCTGCTTATCGAAGTGCGGTTCAAGGGCATCATAAGCGTACGGCAGGGATGGCAGTGTATAACTCATAATCATCTCCAGTATTGTCGGGCGGCCTGTGTTAACGCCGCGTAAGCAGTTGGGTCATTATAGTTAATTAAATGATATTGAAAATGATTATCAATGCCGTACTTTTTACAAGGTTTTAATAGCGCATGTTGATTGCTAAAGATGTGAACCGAATCACCCAGTTAACGTGATGATTGCCAACATGCGCAAAATGGCGGCAATCGTTAAAAGGTTAACATCCTGCGTAATTTTTAAACTCGTTTGGTCGGAGGGGTCATTACCGACGATAAAAAATAACGAGGATTAAGTCATGAGTAACGCGATTACGATGGGTATCTTTTGGCATTTGATAGGCGCAGCCAGTGCCGCCTGTTTCTATGCCCCGTTCAAACAAGTCAAACATTGGTCATGGGAAACGATGTGGTCGGTTGGCGGGATCGTCTCTTGGCTTATCCTGCCATGGACCATTAGCGCCATGTTGCTTCCCAATTTCTGGGCCTACTTCAGTTCTTTCAGCCTCTCTACGCTGGCTCCGGTGTTTCTGTTCGGCGCGATGTGGGGGATTGGCAATATCAACTATGGTCTGACCATGCGCTATCTCGGTATGTCGATGGGGATCGGCATTGCAATTGGGATTACGTTGATTGTCGGCACGCTGATGACCCCAATTATCAACGGCAACTTTGATGTGCTGATCAATACTTCCGGCGGACGCATGACGCTGCTTGGCGTACTGGTCGCGCTGATTGGCGTCGGTATTGTGACTCGGGCCGGTCAGTTAAAAGAACGCAAAATGGGCATCAAAGCGGAAGAGTTCAACCTGAAAAAAGGGCTGGTTCTGGCGGTCATGTGCGGCATTTTCTCCGCCGGGATGTCATTTGCGATGAACGCCGCTAAACCAATGCACGATGCCGCCGCCGCGCTGGGTGTCGATCCATTGTATGTCGCCCTGCCCAGCTACGTGGTTATCATGGGCGGCGGCGCGTTAGTCAACCTGGGCTTTTGCTTCATTCGTCTGGCAAAAGTGAAAAACTTGTCGATAAAAGCCGACTTCTCGTTAGCCAAGCCACTGATTATCACCAACGTGCTGCTGTCTGCGCTTGGTGGCCTGATGTGGTATTTGCAATTCTTCTTCTACGCCTGGGGCCACGCGCGTATTCCGGCTCAATATGATTATGTAAGCTGGATGCTGCACATGAGCTTCTATGTTCTGTGCGGCGGGATTGTCGGGCTGGTGCTGAAAGAGTGGAAAAACGCGGGTCGCCGTCCGGTAAGTGTGCTAAGCCTTGGCTGCGTGGTGATCATTGTCGCGGCAAACATTGTGGGTCTGGGAATGGCCAGCTAATCATGTTGGGTGCTGAGATGACGCCACTGGCTCGGCGTCATCCCGGTTTCGCGCGTGAACACTACCGAAAAGTAGTTACTGTCCTCAAAGCCGCAGCGCATGGAAATCTCACTAATCATCAACCGACTATGTTTGAGCAGATACTGCGCATGGCAAACCCGCACCTGGCGGAGATACTGGTTGATGGTCATGCCGGTCTGGCTGCGAAACTGCTGGCGCAAAACGCGCTCGCTGCACCGTTCGCGCTCGCAAAACTTATTCAGTTCGAACGCATGCTCATGGCTACCGGCTAACGCGGTGATCAGTTTATCCAGCAGCGTTTCGCTCGACGTCGCCGGGAGCGTATCCGTGGCATAACGATGCCGCTTAAGGTGGGTCACCAGTTGCCCGAACAGCAGCTCAGCCATGGTAAAAGCCTGCGCATCACGTTGATTACTTTCATGCTCAAGCTGGCTTATCACCTGTCTGACCTGGCTCATGCCAACGCTACCGAGTCGCCAGTGCGGGTGCCTCGGCGCACCATCAAATCCGGGGATCGCCCCTTGCCAGTCAACATTCAGCGTCAACCGCTCCGGGCAGTAGATGATATTTTGCAGCACAAGGTCGTTAACGGAAGTGTAGGAGTGTTTATCTTCGGCGCGAATGTAAAACAGATCGCCACGGGTTATCCGGTACGGGCGATCGTTAAGGACATGCAGGCCATTACCGCGCCAGACCAGAACCAGCTCGCAAAACTCATGGGTATGCTCAGCAAAGACATCCTGCGGATAACGATCGGCTACGGCGACAGCCTGCTGCTCATGCGCAAAAAAGTCTGATTTCAGAAGGACCAGATGGTTCGCCATCACAATATTCCCTGCCGGGTGGCCGCTACGTGTCACGTAATCTGTAGGCCGGATAAGGCGTAGCCGCCATCCGGCGTTAAGGAACATGATTATCTGAGATTCGGCGATAAAAAACGTTGATAGCTTTCGCGTTACTGGAGGCTGCTTGCCACAACGAGATCGCGCCCCTGACGAATATCGCGTGGCGACCACTTGAACTCACGGCGAAAAAGCGTCGAAAAGTGGTTACTGTCGCCGAATCCGCAGAGATAAGCGATGTCTGTCACGCTATCATCACTGTGACGAAGCAGATGCCGAGCCTTGATCAGCCGCAAGCGGTTAAGGTAGCGCTGCGGCGTCAATCCGGTTTGCTGTTTGAGCTGGCGATGCAGAGTACGCAAAGAGAGGGAAAACTTCTCGGCCAGCGCCTCCCAACATACCTCGTCGGCAAAGTTATCTTCCAGCCACGCCATCAGGAGGTTAAGCCGCGCGTCGTTATCGGTCGCTGCTTCCATCAGGCTGCTTTTACGCAGCAGCACCAGCAGCTGCATAAACAGGATCTCGCGATTTGCCGCCGTTGGTGTATCCATCCCCTCACCGAGCCCTTCCATCTGCCCCACCAGTTGTCGAACCTGCTGCAACACACCCTGATTCACCCGCCAGTGCGAAGGATACTGCCCATTCTGTTCCTGAGGTAAAAGTTGATTCAGCCCAGCCAGAAATTGAAACGCATCCGGGGAGCGATACAACACATTGGTCAGGCACAGATTGTCAGTATGTTCATATAAATGCCGGTCATGATCGCGAACGAAACACACCGTACCGCCGCTGATGGTGTAAGGCTGTCCGTTGAACACATGGATCCCCGTTCCATGTTCGACCACCACAATTTCATGAAAATCATGATGATGTTCTGGAAACGCAGGTTGAGGAAGCCGCGGTTCAATAGCCACTGGCGCTTTACCTGTCGGAAAAAAATCCACGCAATGCAATATCGTCATGATGACATCCTTCCCGATCAAATGAACATGGCTGAATAGTAATTAAGGGTTATCACCCTCACCTTAAATTTTTGACGCCAAAGTGCGTAAACACGGTCAATTCTTCAAGAAATGGCGGGAAAGATCGGGAATTGCGGAAGACGTCACATCCGCTAAAACCGACCCTATTAATAGAAATTGTGAACAGCATCACGTTCACCTTTGCCATGTTGCCAGCCGCTAATTGTGGCTGTCACTGTCAAGAAGGTACGCGTTATCTGGGGTTCTTAGACTGAGTGCAATAAAACTCAGAAGGACCTCGCTATGACTTTTCGCCATTGTGTCGCAGTCGATCTCGGCGCATCCAGTGGGCGCGTAATGCTGGCGCGTTACAACAGTGAACACCGCACCCTGACGCTGCGTGAAATCCACCGCTTCGTGAACTGCCTGCAAAAAACAGACGGTTTTGACACCTGGGACATCGACAGCCTGGAAAACGATATTCGTCTTGGCCTGAAAAAAGTCTGCGATGAAGGCATTCGGATAGACAGCATCGGCATTGATACCTGGGGCGTGGATTACGTTCTGATCGATAACGTCGGTCAACGTGTCGGTCTGCCGGTCTCTTACCGTGACAGCCGCACGACCGGCATTATGGCGCAAGCGATGGCGCAGCCGGGTAAAGGTGAAATTTACCGCCGTAGCGGCATTCAGTTTCTGCCCTTTAACACCCTGTATCAGTTGCGTGCGCTGGTTGAACAACAGCCAGAACTGCTCCCGCAGGTGGCCCATGCCCTGCTGATCCCCGACTACTTCAGCTTTCGCCTGACCGGCAAAATGAACTGGGAATACACCAATGCCACCACCACCCAGTTAGTCAATATTAATACCGACGACTGGGATGACACTCTGCTGGCGTGGACCGGAGCAGACAAAGCCTGGTTTGGTCGTCCGACGCATCCGGGGAACGTAATTGGTCACTGGATTTGCCCGCAGAAAAATCAAATTCCGGTCGTAGCCGTCGCCAGTCACGACACGGCCAGCGCGGTCATTGCTTCTCCGCTGGCCGACAAAAACAGCGCCTATCTTTCTTCCGGGACCTGGTCGCTGATGGGCTTTGAGAGCAGAACGCCGTATACCAACGATGCGGCACTGGCGGCGAATATCACCAACGAAGGCGGCGCGGAAGGGCGCTACCGTGTCCTGAAAAATATTATGGGGCTGTGGCTGCTCCAGCGCGTATTAAAAGAGCGCCAGATTTCCGACCTGCCAACGCTTATCAGCCAAACGCAAGCGCTGCCGGCTTGTCAATTCCTGATAAACCCGAACGACGATCGCTTTATCAACCCCGACGATATGAGTGCAGAAATTCAGGCAGCATGCCGTGAATCAGGCCAACCCGTACCCCTGCAAAACGCCGAACTGGCGCGCTGTATCTTCGACAGCCTGGCGTTGCTGTACGCCGACATCCTGCAAGAGCTGGCACAACTGCGTGGTGCAGCATTTAGCCAACTGCACATTGTCGGTGGCGGCTGCCAGAACACCTTACTGAACCAGTTGTGCGCGGATGCCTGCGGTATTCGCGTGATGTCCGGGCCAATTGAGGCCTCCACGCTCGGCAATATTGGCATCCAGCTGATGACGCTGGACGAGCTGAACAACGTTGATGATTTCCGTCAGGTGGTGCGCGCTAACTACGAACTGACCACCTTCATTCCCAATCCTGAAAGTGAAATTGCCCGCTACCAGGCGCAGTTTCAATCACTACGACAGACAAAGGAGCTTTGCGCATGACCACTCAACTTGAACAAGCCTGGGAACTGGCAAAACTGCGTTTCGCCGCGGTAGGCATTGATGTCGAGGCGGCCTTACGCCAGCTCGATCGTCTGCCGATCTCCATGCACTGCTGGCAGGGCGATGATGTCGCCGGTTTCGAAAATCCGGAAGGTTCGCTCACTGGCGGTATTCAGGCTACCGGTAACTATCCGGGTAAAGCGCGTAACGCCACCGAACTGCGGGCCGATCTGGAGCAGGCGCTGAGCCTGATTCCGGGTCCAAAACGTCTGAATTTGCACGCGATCTATCTGGAATCTGATACGCCGGTTGCCCGCGATCAAATCAAACCTGAGCACTTTAAAAACTGGGTGGAGTGGGCGAAAGCGAACCAGTTAGGACTGGATTTCAACCCATCCTGCTTCTCACACCCGCTGAGCGCCGACGGTTTCACGCTGGCCCACGCCGATGACACCATTCGCCAGTTCTGGATCGATCACTGCAAAGCCAGCCGTCGCGTCTCGGCGTATTTTGGCGAGCAGTTGGGTACGCCATCAGTGATGAACATCTGGATCCCGGATGGCATGAAAGACATCACTGTTGATCGTTTAGCGCCGCGCCAACGTCTGCTGGACGCGCTGGACGAAGTGATCAGCGAGAAACTAGACCCGGCGCACCATATCGATGCCGTCGAAAGCAAGCTGTTTGGCATCGGTGCGGAAAGCTACACCGTGGGCTCTAACGAGTTCTACATGGGTTACGCCACCAGTCGCCAGACGGCGCTGTGTCTGGATGCGGGTCACTTCCATCCGACCGAAGTGATTTCCGACAAAATCTCCGCCGCCATGCTGTACGTGCCGCGCCTGCTGCTGCATGTCAGCCGTCCAGTGCGTTGGGACAGCGATCACGTGGTGCTGCTGGATGATGAAACGCAGGCGATTGCCAGCGAGATCGTGCGCCACAACCTGTTTGACCGCGTACACATCGGCCTCGACTTCTTCGACGCCTCCATTAACCGCATCGCCGCGTGGGTGATCGGTACCCGCAATATGAAAAAAGCCCTGCTGCGCGCGCTGTTAGAACCGACCGAGCAACTGCGCCAGCTCGAAGCCAGCGGCGACTACACCGCACGCCTGGCCCTGCTGGAAGAGCAAAAATCGCTGCCGTGGCAGGCCGTCTGGGAGATGTATTGCCAGCGTCACGACACGCCAGCGGGCAGCCAGTGGCTGGACAGCGTGCACACTTATGAAAAAGAGATTTTGAGCAAACGTAGCTAACCGTGACACCAGGCTTGTAGGCCGGATAAGACGCCTCGCGTCGCCATCCGGCAATGAATGAAACACGATTGCCGGATGGTGCTTCGCTTATCCGGCCTGCGTAAGACCCGATAACGTTCGGGCACTAAACAGGAACACCGAACATGCAAAACATTACTACTTCCTGGTTCGTCCAGGGGATGATCAAAGCCACTTCTGATGCGTGGCTGAAAGGCTGGGACGAGCGTAACGGCGGTAACCTGACGCTGCGTCTTGATGAAGCAGATATCGCGCCATTTAGCGCCGATTTCCACGAAAAACCACGCTATATCGCGCTGAGTCAGCCGATGCCGCTGCTGGCGAATACGCCGTTTATCGTCACCGGTTCGGGGAAATTTTTCCGCAACGTCCAGCTCGATCCTGCAGCCAATTTGGGCGTGGTGAAAATCGACAGCGACGGTGCGGGCTACCACATCCTCTGGGGCCTGAATCACGAGGCTGTACCGACCTCTGAACTGCCGGCTCACTTCCTCTCTCACTGCGAACGCATTAAAGCGACGAACGGTAAAGACCGCGTGATCATGCACTGCCATGCCACCAACCTGATCGCTCTGACCTACGTGCTGGAAAACAACACCGCGCTGATTACCCGCAAGCTGTGGGAAGGCAGCACCGAGTGCCTGGTGGTGTTCCCGGATGGCGTTGGCATTCTGCCGTGGATGGTGCCAGGTACAGATGAAATTGGTCAGGCGACCGCCGAGGAAATGCAGAAACACTCGCTGGTACTGTGGCCATTCCACGGCGTGTTCGGCAGTGGACCCACCCTCGACGAAGCGTTCGGTTTGATCGATACCGCAGAGAAATCCGCTGAAGTTTTAGTCAAAATCTATTCGATGGGCGGTATGAAGCAGACCATTACGCGTGAAGAGCTGATCGCACTTGGCAAACGCTTCGGCGTGACGCCGCTGGCCAGCGCCATAGAGCTGTACTGATACCTCCCCACTCAACGCCGGATGCAGCTTCGCCTTATTCGGCCTACATGACGGTGCGCATTTCACCGTAGGCCCGATAAGCGTAGCGCCATCGGGCACCAGGGAATTTTTTTAAGGAGAATAGTGATGAGCTTTATGTTGGCACTGCCAAAAATTAGCCTGCATGGCGCCGGCGCGATTGCCGATATGGCGAACCTCGTGGCGAATAAACAATGGGGCAAAGCGCTGATCGTCACCGATGGTCAACTGGTAAAGCTGGGCCTGCTGGATAGCCTGTTTGCCGCGCTGGATGAACATCAGATGTCTTACCAGCTGTTTGATGAGGTGTTTCCAAACCCGACGGAAGAGCTGGTGCAGAAAGGTTTCGCGGCGTATCAGGACGCCAAATGTGACTACATTATTGCCTTCGGTGGCGGTAGCCCGATCGATACGGCTAAAGCGGTGAAGATCCTGACCGCCAACCCCGGCCCTTCTACTGCTTACTCCGGCGTAGGCAAAGTGAAAAATGCGGGTGTACCGCTGGTCGCCATCAATACCACCGCCGGTACGGCAGCAGAGATGACCAGCAACGCGGTCATTATCGACTCTGCCCGTAAGGTCAAAGAGGTAATCATCGACCCGAATATCATCCCGGATATCGCCGTGGATGACGCCAGCGTCATGCTGGACATCCCGGCATCCGTCACCGCCGCAACCGGTATGGACGCCTTAACCCACGCGGTGGAAGCCTATGTTTCCGTTGGTGCGCATCCGCTCACCGACGCTAACGCGCTGGAAGCGATTCGCCTGATCAACCTGTGGCTACCAAAAGCGGTCGACGACGGTCATAATCTCGACGCTCGTGAGCAAATGGCGTTTGGTCAGTATCTGGCGGGGATGGCCTTTAACAGCGCTGGTCTCGGTCTGGTGCATGCTCTGGCGCACCAGCCGGGCGCAACCCATAATCTGCCACACGGCGTCTGCAACGCCATCCTGCTGCCGGTAATCGAAAACTTTAACCGTCCAAACGCCGTGGCGCGCTTTGCCCGCGTGGCGCAGGCGATGGGCGTCGATACCCGTGACATGAGCGATGAAGCGGCAAGTATGGAGGCCATCAACGCGATTCGTGCACTCAGCAAGCGTGTCGGTATTCCTGCGGGCTTTAGTTCACTTGGCGTGACGAAAGAGGATATTGAGGGCTGGCTGGATAAAGCGTTGGCCGATCCGTGTGCGCCGTGCAACCCGCGCACCGCCAGCCGCGACGAGGTCCGCGAGCTGTATCTGGAGGCGTTATGATTCGCAAGGCCTTTATAATGCAGGTGAATGCCGACGCGCACGTTGAGTACCAGCGTCGTCATAACCCCATCTGGCCAGAACTGGAAACAGTGCTGAAAGAACATGGCGCCCATCACTACGCGATTTATCTCGATCAGGCGCGCAATCTGCTGTTCGCCACCGTTGAGATTGAGTCCGAAGAACGCTGGAATGCCGTTGCCAGCACCGACGTTTGCCAACGTTGGTGGAAGCATATGCGCGACGTAATGCCGACCAACCCAGACAACAGTCCGGTCAGCGCAGAGCTAAAAGAAGTGTTTTATTTGCAGTAGTCTTGTAGGCCGGATAAGGCGCTAACGCGCCGCATCCGGCACAACGCAACATAACAGTTAGTTCTGCTCAGAAACCAGAATCGCCTGGGTGTCAGGCTCCAGCGCTTTAAAGATATGCGCCTGGTCAGCGGGGTAACAAATATAGTCGCCCTCGCCTAACTCCTCCGGTGCTTCCGTCAATCCCACCATCGCCTTACCCTGCGTCACGATGATGTGTTCAACCGATCCCGGCGGATGCGGCTGTGAAATCCGATCCGCACCCGGCTGCGTCAGCAGCAGATAGATATCCCGCCGTGCCCCCGGTGGGCAGGCGGCCAGTAAAATGGCCTGATAGTGGGCCTGCTCAGCCACAACTTTTGTTCCTTCGCCGCGGCGAATCACCTGCGTTTTTTGTTCCTGCGGCTCCAGCAGGCGCGCAAAGGGAATATCCAACGCCACACACAGCGACCAGAGCGTTTCCAGGCTAGGATTGCCATTGCCCGCTTCCAATTGCGAGAGTGTCGATTTTGCAATCCCTGCGCGACGGGCAATCTCTGCCAATGACAAACCGGTGCGCTGACGTTCACGCACCAGGCTTTTCGCGATCATACTGATGGGCTGGGTCATTCACGACTCCATGTTCTTTATATCGAACGAATCGTTCGACTTGTAATATTGACTGGTCGCGTTCATTATAATGGAAATTCGTTCGATATGGCTAAAATGGTATGAAACATTATTTTTCCAGTCTCAAAGGCGACACAATAAAAGCAATATTTTTAGTCTGTCTGGCCGTCGGCGTAGTCGGCATGTCATACGGCTCGCTGGCAATGGCCTACGGCTTCCCGCTGTGGGTACCGTTTGTGCTCTCTATTACCGTGCTGGCGGGTGCATCCGAGTTTATGTTTATCGGCATCGTCGCCAGCGGCGGTAACCCACTGGCGGCTGCGGCTGCCGGTTTACTGGTCAACGCCCGACACATCCCGTTTGGCGTCACGGTGCGCGATCTTGTGGGCTCCCGGGCTGCGAGTTTCCTCGGCTGTCATATCATGAACGACGAAAGCGTAGTATTCGGCCTGTCGCAAAAAACACCCGAACAACGTAAAGCAGCCTATTGGCTGTGCGGTCTGGGCGTCGCTATTTTCTGGCCTGTTGGCACACTGATCGGCGCGGGCGTCGGCAAACTGCTCCCCGCCCCGGAAACCATCGGTCTGGATGCCGTCTTCCCTGCAATTTTATTGGCCTTAGTGGTCCCGGCCTTTAAAAACCGCACCACACTGATTCGCGCCTGTAGCGGTGCCGGGTTGTCGCTTGCCGCCATCCCCTTTGCGCCGGTCGGTTTACCGGTTTTGCTCTCACTGTTTGGCTTACTGACGAGGAAAAAATAATGGGCAACATGACGCTGTTTATCGTCGGTATCGCCATCTTATCTCTGGGAACCTATTTAATGCGTTTAGGCGGAGCGAAGCTTGGGAGTCGTTTAGCGTTCTCGGAACGCTCGCAGGCGCTGCTTTCCGACGCCGCAACGGTATTACTGTTCTCCGTTGCGCTGGCGACCACCTTTTACGAAGGCGAACACTTTGCCGGTATGGCGCGGGTTCTTGGGGTTGGCTTCGCGGTATTTCTCGCCTGGCGCAAGCTGCCGCTAATCGTGGTGATCGTTGCCGCCGCGGTGGTGACCGCATTGTTAAGGATGGCGGGAATACACTAAAAAAATAATTACCCTGGCGAAATATTCATCAGGGTAATCGCCTGTAGCGTTGTGTGTTTTACCCCACAAAACCACGCGCTAACTCGGCCCCAAATTGTCATTCCACGCTGACATATTGCCGCTCATCTCTTCGCCATCTCGCCGTTAGAATCAAATCAAATAGTTTTAACAGAGCCCCCCACATGACAACCCTTACAGCTAACTGCATTGACCTGAATATTCAGGGGAATAGCGTGTATGCCATCCTCAAGCAACTGGCAGATATGGCGTTTCAGAATGGCTATGTCTCCGATCGCAGCATTTTCCTGCAAACGCTATTGCTGCGCGAAAAGCTGCATTCCACCGGCTTTGGCTCGGGTATTGCCGTCCCGCACGGTAAGAGCGCCTGCATCAGGCAGCCCTTTGTGTTGTTCGCGCGCAAGTCAGAAAACGTGGACTGGAAAGCCAGCGACGGCGAGGACGTCAACTGCTGGATCTGCCTCGGCGTGCCACAAACCGGCGAGGACGATCAGGTCAAAATCATCGGCACCCTGTGCCGCAAAATCATTCATCAGGATTTCATCGATCAACTGAAGCAAGGTGACGCCAGCCAGGTGCTCGCCCTGCTTAATCAGACCTTAACCTCATAAGGACGCGGCTATGGAGTCATCCTTACGTTTAGTGGCGATCACCAACTGTCCGGCGGGGATCGCCCACACTTATATGGTGGCAGAGGCGCTGGAGCAAAAAGCGCGCTCGCTCGGCCACACGATTAAAGTCGAAACCCAGGGCTCAAGCGGCGTCGAAAACCGCCTGAGCAATGAAGAGATTGCCGCTGCCGATTATGTCATTCTGGCCACCGGTCGCGGCCTGAGCGGCGAAGACCGGGCACGTTTTGCCGGGAAAAAAGTCTATGAAATCGCCATTTCCCAGGCGCTAAAAAATATCGACCTGATTTTTACGCAGTTACCGACGCATTCCCAACTTTTCGCCGCCGATAGCAGCGTGAAACTGGGAAAACAGGAGGTCCAGCACGGTAGCGTAATGAGCCACCTGATGGCGGGCGTTTCCGCCGCGCTGCCGTTTGTTATCGGCGGCGGTATTCTGGTCGCCATCGCCAATATGCTGGTGCAGTTCGGTTTGCCCTATACCGATATGTCGAAAGGCGCGCCGTCGTTCACCTGGATTGTTGAATCGATCGGCTATCTGGGCTTTACCTTTATGATCCCGATTATGGGGGCATATATTGCCTGGTCGATTGCCGATAAACCCGCTTTTGCCCCAGCATTTCTGGTGTGTTATCTGGCGAACGATAAAGGCCTGCTGGGTACGCAGTCCGGCGCAGGATTTCTCGGCGCGGTCGTACTCGGGCTGGCAATTGGCTACTTTGTCCTTTGGTTTCGCAAGGTTCGCCTCGGCAAAGCGCTACAGCCACTGCTTGGTTCTATGCTGATCCCGTTTGTCACTTTACTGGTGTTCGGCGTACTGACTTACTACGTCATCGGCCCGGTGATGTCCGACATCATGGGCGGTCTGCTGCACTTCCTGAACACCATTCCTCCATCCATGAAAATGGGCGCGGCCTTCCTCGTTGGTGCGATGCTGGCGTTTGATATGGGCGGGCCAATCAATAAAACGGCCTGGTTCTTCTGCTTCTCACTGCTGGAAAAACATATCTATGACTGGTACGCCATCGTCGGCGTGGTGGCGCTGATGCCGCCCGTCGCGGCGGGAATCGCTACCTATTTAGCGCCTAAACTGTTTACGCAACAGGAGAAGGCCGCCGCCAGCAGTGCGATTGTCGTCGGCGCCACCGTCGCTACCGAGCCGGCCATCCCCTACGCACTGGCCGCGCCGCTGCCGATGATTACCGCCAATACGCTCTCCGGTGGCGTTACCGGCATGCTGGTTATCGCCTTTGGAATCAAACGCCTCGCGCCGGGTTTAGGTATCTTTGATCCGCTGATTGGCCTGATGTCTCCGGCGGGATCATTTTACCTGGTGCTGGCTATCGGTCTGGCACTGAACATTTCGTTAATTATTATCCTGAAAGGGTTGTGGCTGAAACGTAAAGCCGCGCAGCAGGAGCTTGCCCATGAACATTGAGTTACTTCAGCAGTTATGCGAAGCCAGCGCCGTCAGCGGCGATGAACAGGAAGTTCGTACTCTTCTCATTAACGCGCTGGAATCCAGCGTCGATGAAATCACCTTCGACGGCCTCGGTTGCTTTGTCGCCCGCAAAGGCAACCGCGGGCCGAAGGTGGCGGTTGTCGGCCATATGGATGAAGTCGGCTTTATGGTCACGCATATCGACGAGAGCGGATTTTTGCGCTTCACCACCATTGGTGGTTGGTGGAGCCAGTCGATGCTGAACCACCGGGTCACCATTCGCACACGCAAGGGATTTAAAATCCCTGGTATTATCGGCTCCGTCGCTCCGCACGCGTTGACGGAAAAGCAGAAACAGCAGCCGCTGACCTTTGACGAGATGTTTATCGATATTGGCGCTAACAGCCACGAAGAAGTAGAAAAATACGGGATTGCGATCGGTGACTTCATTAGCCCGGAAGCCAATTTCGCTCGCTGGGGCGAAGATAAGATCGTCGGTAAAGCGTTGGATAACCGCGTCGGCTGCGCGCTGATGGCTGAGCTGTTACAAACCGTCGATAACCCTGACATTACCCTGTACGGCGTGGGCAGCGTGGAAGAAGAGGTCGGGCTGCGCGGAGCGCAAACCTCGGCCGAGCATATCAAGCCCGACGTGGTGATAGTGCTGGATACCGCAGTTGCGGGCGATGTGCCCGGAATCGACGCCATCAAATACCCGCTCAAGCTTGGCGATGGCCCTGGCCTGATGCTGTTCGATAAGCGCTATTTTCCCAATCAACAGCTGGTCGCCGCGTTAAAAGCGTGTGCCAAAAACAGCGATGCGCCTTTGCAGTTCTGCACCATGAAAACCGGGGCGACGGACGGCGGACGCTATAACGTTATGGGAGGGGGGCGTCCGGTGGCGGCACTCTGCCTGCCGACACGCTATCTCCACGCCAACAGCGGCATGATTTCCGCAGCAGATTACGACGCGCTGTTTACGCTGGTGCGCGAGCTGCTGAGCTCGCTGACGGCAGAAAAAGTGAAATCCTTCACCGACTTTCTCCAGGTGAATTAATGTTATCGGAACGCCAGTTAAAAATTGTGGATATTCTTGAACAGCAGCCGTGTCCGTTGGGCGAGCTGGCGCGACAAACTGGCGTTTCGAGTCGAACCATCCTGCGCGATATTGATTACCTCAATTTTACCCTCAGCGGTAAGGCTCGTATTCAGCCTGGCGGCAACGCGGGTTATCAACTGGATATCGTCGACAGACGCGGTTATTTTCAGCTTCTGCAACGCCATGATAATGATGACCGGTTGCTGGCCTTTCTTCTGCTTAATACCTTTACACCCCGCGTACAGCTGGCTTCAGCACTCAATTTACCTGAAACCTGGGTGGCAGATCGTCTCCCGCGTTTGAAACAGCGCTATGAGCGCGCCTTTTGTCTTGCCAGCCGCCCGGGCGTCGGTCATTTCATTGATGAACCAGAAGAAAAACGCATAATCCTGCTGGCAAATCTGCTTAAAAAAGATCCACTCTTAATTCCACTGCCAGGTATTACCCGAGACAACATCGACAGGCTCAACACTGCATGTGAAAAACTTGATGAATTCCCGTTCATCTCGGGAGAGTACCTGGCAAGTCTGGTGCTGGCAGTCTACGCCCTGCGTAATCAGCTCACCGGATCGTGGCCGGAGTGTCGGTATATATCACTGAAAAATGCGGTGGAACAAGGAGGAGTCTACCTGGGCGAAAACGCTTTCAGAACCCTGATCGGTCTTCTGGAAATCAGGCAACGTCAGGCAATGACCATCTCGGCCGATGCGGTGACCTGCTTGTTAAAAAGCGTTCCCGGCATTGCCGCGTTGAACGTTATCGATGCCCAACTGGTTGAAAATATTACTGGCCACCTGTTGAGATGCGTCTCTGCCCCGGTTTGGGTACCGGAGCATCGCCAGAGCAGTATGCATAACCTGAAGTCTACCTGGCCTGCCGCTTTCGATTTGAGTTTGCGTTTTATCGCCCTGTTGCGCGAAAAACTGGATATCCCGTTGTTCGATAGCGATCTCATCGGGCTTTACTTCGCCTGTGCGCTGGAGCGGCATCAAAACGAGCGTCAGCCGGTCATTTTATTATCCGACCAGAATGCTATCGCCACCATCAACCAACAGGCTATTGAGCGGGATGTCCTGAATTGTCGGGTGATCATTGCGCGAAATACAAGTGAAGTCAGCGCCATCAGCGAAGAAATCACCCCGCTGTTAATCGTCAACAATAGTCACTATCTGCTTGATGAATCTCTAAAAAACACCTTAACCATCAAGAATATTATCACCGCAGCGGGTACCGAGCAGATCAAACACTTCCTTGCGACGGCCTTTATCCGCCAGCAGCCCGAACGTTTCTTTTTACAGCAGGGCTGCTTCCATTACGCCAATATGAAGGCCGAAAGCTGGCAGAGCATCATCGGTCGGATCTGCGGCCAGCTTGTGGCCCAGGGCCATATCACTGAGGACGAAGCGCTACGCATTTGCGCCCGGGAGCATGAAGGTGAAAACTTGATAGTGAATCGCCTGGCGATTCCTCATTGCTGGAGCGAACAGGAGCGTCGTTTCCGCGGTTTCTTTATCACCCTCGCACAGCCCATTTTGGTGAATAACGAACCCGTCAGTCATGTCCTGATCGCCTGTGCCGCCGCCGAGGCGCGGCATGAACTAAAAATCTTCAGTTATTTATCCAGCGTACTGAGCAGCCATCAGGCTGATACTATTGCGGGATTGACCGGATATGAAGCGTTTATTGCATTGCTCAGGCAGTAAATATCAGAAATGAAAAAAGCGCCTCAAGGGCGCTCTTTCGACAGTACTGAGGTATCTTATTTCAGCAGTTCAGCAGTCATGTGCACGCGGTTACCGGTGTAAGCCTGAGTGATTTTATAATCGCTGGCGCCTGCACGTTCAGCCTGGGCGGCAATTTTTGCTTCAGCACTTTCCAGCGTAGAACCGGTTGCAGTAACTGTCTGAGCAGCGAAAGAACCGAAAGAAGTAGCCAGAGCGATAACTGCGACAAAAGTTTTGATGCTTTTCATGATATAAACCCTTTAACTTAGTTGTTTGAGTAAGGCACCGTGCCTTGATGTGATAAATAATAGCCCTCACATCGCACAACTAAAAGCGGAAGGATTTGCCAGTCTTATTCAAATTATTTGAGAGATAAAGTGTCACGTACTCAGGAATCACAATGGCTTGCTGGCAGCCGTAGAAAAACGCAACCGGCAGGTAGTTGGTTACTTCGTCAAGGTGAACCACAAAGTAAAATTCATCTTTTGCATCATGGTGTTGCTCGTGCGGTTTATCACGCGGACAACGGCATTGAAAGGGTTAAAGAATTCTACTTTGCCGGAGAATACTGCTTTCTGTACCTGAACTGGCTAACTAACACGCCTGCCGATTACAGTCTGCAAATGATCGCCGCTGGAGAAACCACTGAAATCCCCTTGGCGTTGCTGAATGCACCGGAAAATCAGGAGATTAAGACCCAGCTACTGGTCCAGCAATTGATCTACAAAGAGAAAAAAGAGCAAATGCTGCTGCTCAATACCCCAGAGCAACGCTACCAGTACGTACAAACACACTTCCCGGACTGGGAGTCGCAGCTCACTCAGCGTGATCTCGCCAACTATATCGGCATTACCCCCGTTAGCCTGTCCCGTATTCGCCAGCGTCTTAACAAAGGTTAACGCCTTACGTTGATGCGTCGATTATTGTCCCGTCACTCTTTAATCGATGGCGACCACAATGAACGCATTTCTTCTCTCTCAGATGCTGGCTGGCATCAGCTTCTTACTGGATATTTCCGCTTTTCATTTTCAACGCCGGGCTATCACTTTAACGCTGCTCACCGGCTCTACTTCCCTGTTAGCTATCCATTTCTATCTTTTGGATCAACACGCTGCGGCTGGGCTAATGATCATTGCCGCTTGCCGCTATGCGACGGCCATCATCACGTTTCACCGCTGGGTGATGTGGGGATATATGCTGGGATCGCTGCTGTGTAGCATTTATCTTTGGCAAAATCTGTCGAGTATTTTGCCGCTGATGGGAAGCCTGTTGATGACTTTTGCGTCGTTTCAAAAACGCAGCGGAAAATTACGGGGATACACATTGTGCGGAAGCCTGTGTTGGCTACTGAACAATGTGATTGTTGGCTCGCCGGTTGCCGTAATCATGGAACTAGCATTTTCAGGCAGTATTCTGGCCGCCTGGTGGCGTCACTGCGCGACCAGACGCTGTGGATGCGTATAAATCGTCGCCCTGCCCGGTTTGCAAAAACCCACCAGCGTCAGGTTACAGCGCTCGGCAACTTCTACCGCCAGCGTTGTCGCGGCAGACACAGCAAACAGAATCTCCACGCCGCACATCGCCGACTTCTGCACCATCTCGTAGCTGGCCCGGCTGGAGACTAATACCGCGCCCTGTTGCCAGGTTTCCCCTTCGATTGCGCGTCGCCCCAGCAGTTTATCCAGCGCAACATGACGCCCAACATCTTCATGCCCGCCCGCCAGATGACCTGACGGCTGTACCCAGGCAGCCGCGTGTGTGCAGCCTGTCAGTTGCCCCACGGGTTGAAAATTATTGAGATGGCGTAAAGCGTGATCGAGATTCGCCAGATCGAATGTCTGGGTAAACGGCAGCGGCTGGACTGGCTTGCCAATGTCATTGAGCTGCTCCACGCCACAAACGCCGCAACCGGTGCGACCGGCCAGCGCGCGACGACGTTCCTTCAGCCCCATAAATCGGCGACTGGACAGCTCAACCTGCACTTCTAATCCGTTACAGGAAGGAACCACTTCCATTGCGTAGATATCCTGCGGGCGCTCAATAATGCCTTCAGAAAGTGAAAAGCCCATCGCAAAGTGCTCAAGATCTTTCGGTGACGCCATCATCACCACGTGCGAAATCCCGTTGTAAACCAGCGCAACCGGTACTTCTTCAGCGACGACATCCGGCTGAGGATGTTGCAAATCCTCGCGTTTCCAGAGGGTCAACTGGCGCGATCCTGTCAAAGTCGTCACATTTTTGATGTTTTCTCGAATAATCTTATTCACTTTCTTTTAACCATATTGGAACACGCATACCAACATTGTGGTATTCTTTACAAACCCCTCCTGGAGGGAGGGAAATTCACCCAATTCTGGACCTTTGCGGTCCCGTCCGCAAAGAAAAATAACAACCACTTCCCTCACGCTCGAGTAACGGAAAAGTGAAGGGAACGTGACAATGTCGAAAAAGGAGCAAACCATGCAGGTCAGCAGAAGGCAGTTCTTTAAGATCTGCGCTGGCGGTATGGCAGGCACCACGGCAGCGGCACTGGGTTTTGCACCCGGCGTAGCGCTCGCGGAAACACGGCAATATAAACTGCTGCGTACCCGCGAAACCCGTAACACCTGCACTTACTGTTCCGTTGGCTGTGGACTGTTAATGTACAGTCTCGGTGACGGAGCAAAAAACGCCAAAGCATCCATCTTCCATATCGAAGGGGACCCGGATCACCCGGTGAACCGTGGCGCGTTGTGCCCGAAAGGGGCAGGGCTTGTGGACTTCATCCACTCCGAAAGTCGCCTGAAATTCCCGGAATACCGCGCACCAGGCTCTGATAAGTGGCAACAGATTAGCTGGGATGAGGCATTTGACCGCATCGCTAAGCTGATGAAAGAAGACCGCGACGCAAACTACGTTGCACAAAACGCCGAAGGCGTAACCGTTAACCGCTGGCTTTCCACTGGGATGCTGTGTGCTTCCGCTTCCAGTAACGAAACCGGCTATTTAACGCAAAAATTCTCCCGCGCGCTCGGTATGCTCGCGGTCGACAACCAGGCACGCGTCTGACACGGACCAACGGTAGCAAGTCTTGCTCCAACATTTGGTCGCGGTGCGATGACCAACCACTGGGTCGACATTAAAAACGCCAACCTCGTTGTGGTGATGGGCGGTAACGCCGCTGAAGCTCACCCGGTCGGATTCCGCTGGGCGATGGAAGCTAAAATTCACAACGGCGCGAAGCTGATTGTGATCGATCCGCGCTTTACGCGAACCGCAGCGGTGGCTGATTTCTATGCGCCGATTCGTTCCGGTACTGACATTGCTTTCCTGTCAGGCGTCTTGCTGTACCTGCTGAACAACGAAAAATTCAACCGCGAATACACTGAGGCCTATACCAACGCCAGCTTGATCGTGCGTGAGGATTACGGTTTCGAAGATGGCCTGTTCACTGGCTACGACGCGGACAAACGCAAGTATGACAAAACCAGCTGGAACTACGAGCTGGATGAAAAAGGCTTCGCCAAACGCGATGTCACCCTGCAACACCCGCGCTGCGTGTGGAACCTGCTGAAACAGCACGTCTCCCGCTATACGCCGGACGTTGTAGAAAATATCTGCGGTACGCCAAAGGCTGACTTCCTGAAGGTCTGTGAGTACATCGCAGAAACCAGTGCCAAAGATAAAACCGCGTCGTTCCTGTACGCCCTTGGCTGGACACAACACTCCGTAGGTGCGCAGAACATCCGTACCATGGCGATGATCCAGTTGCTGCTTGGCAACATGGGGATGGCCGGCGGCGGTGTTAACGCCCTGCGCGGCCACTCCAACATTCAGGGTCTGACCGACTTAGGCCTGCTGTCACAAAGCCTGCCTGGCTATATGACGCTGCCGAGCGAAAAACAGACTGACCTGCAAACCTACCTTGCCGCCAACACGCCAAAACCGTTGCTGGAAGGTCAGGTGAACTACTGGGGTAACTACCCGAAATTCTTCGTTTCGATGATGAAAGCCTTCTTTGGCGATAAAGCGACAGCGGAAAACAGCTGGGGCTTCGACTTGCTGCCGAAGTGGGATAAAGGGTACGACGTGCTGCAGTACTTCGAGATGATGAACCAGGGCAAAGTGAATGGCTATATCTGCCAGGGCTTTAACCCGGTCGCGTCATTCCCGAATAAAAACAAGGTCGTGGCTTCACTGTCCAAACTGAAATTCCTGGTCACCATTGACCCACTCAACACCGAAACGTCTACCTTCTGGCAGAACCACGGTGAGTCGAACGATGTTGACCCGTCGAAAATCCAGACCGAAGTATTCCGTCTGCCGTCCACCTGCTTCGCCGAAGAGAACGGTTCTATCGTCAACTCCGGTCGCTGGTTGCAGTGGCACTGGAAAGGCGCGGACGCCCCGGGGATTGCCGTTACCGATGGTGAAATCCTCGCCGGTATCTTCCTGCGCATGCGCAAGATGTATGCCGAGCAGGGTGGCGCGAACCCGGAACAGGTGCTGAGCATGACCTGGAACTACTCCACACCACACGAACCGGCTTCGGAAGAAGTGGCGATGGAGAGCAACGGTAAAGCGTTGGCCGACATTATCGACCCGGCAACAGGTGCAGTCATCGTTAAGAAAGGCCAACAGCTTAGCTCGTTCGCCCAACTGCGTGACGACGGCACCACTTCCAGCGGCTGTTGGATTTTTGCCGGTAGCTGGACGCCGGAAGGCAACCAGATGGCACGTCGCGATAACGCCGACCCATCAGGCCTTGGCAACACGCTGGGCTGGGCATGGGCGTGGCCGCTCAACCGACGCATTCTGTATAACCGCGCTTCCGCTGATCCGCAGGGGAATCCGTGGGATCCAAAACGTCAGATCCTGAAATGGGATGGGGCGAAATGGAGCGGGATGGATATTCCGGACTACAGCGCCGCCGCACCTGGCAGCAACGTTGGGCCGTTCATCATGCAACCGGAAGGGATGGGACGCCTGTTTGCTATCGATAAGATGGCGGAAGGTCCGTTCCCGGAACACTACGAGCCGTTTGAAACGCCGCTGGGGACTAACCCGCTGCACCCGAACGTTATCTCTAACCCTGCCGCGCGCATCTTTAAAGGTGACGCGGAATCACTGGGTAAAGCAGATAAATTCCCGTACGTCGGTACGACCTATCGTCTGACCGAGCACTTCCACTACTGGACCAAGCATGCGCTGCTCAATGCCATCGCACAGCCGGAACAGTTTGTGGAAATTGGCGAGAAGCTGGCGAATAAACTCGGTATCTCTCATGGCGATACCGTCAAAGTCTCCTCTAACCGCGGCTACATTAAAGCCAAAGCAGTGGTGACTAAACGTATTCGCACGCTGAAGGCCAACGGTCAGGATATCGACACCATCGGTATTCCGATTCACTGGGGCTACGAAGGTGTGGCGAAAAAAGGCTTTATCGCTAACACGTTAACGCCATTCGTCGGTGATGCGAACACGCAGACGCCGGAATTTAAGTCCTTCCTCGTGAACGTGGAAAAGGTGTAACGGAGACGACCTATGGCTTATCAATCGCAAGACATCATTCGTCGTTCCGCCACTAACGGTTTCACCCCCGCGCCTCAGGCGCGGGACCATCAGGAAGAGGTGGCGAAGCTTATCGACGTCACCACCTGTATCGGCTGTAAAGCGTGTCAGGTGGCGTGTTCTGAATGGAACGACATCCGTGATGAAGTGGGCAACAACGTTGGGGTGTACGACAACCCGGCTGATTTGACCGCTAAATCCTGGACGGTAATGCGCTTCTCGGAAGTGGAACAGAACGACAAACTGGAGTGGCTTATCCGCAAGGATGGCTGTATGCACTGTGCCGATCCGGGCTGCCTGAAGGCGTGTCCGGCTGAAGGCGCAATCATTCAGTATGCCAACGGTATCGTCGACTTCCAGTCCGAGCAGTGCATCGGCTGTGGCTACTGTATCGCAGGCTGTCCGTTCGACGTGCCGCGCCTCAACCCGGAAGACAACCGCGTCTACAAATGTACGCTGTGCGTTGACCGTGTCGTGGTCGGGCAAGAACCGGCCTGCGTGAAAACCTGCCCAACCGGCGCGATTCATTTCGGTACTAAAGAGTCGATGAAAACGCTGGCAGGCGAGCGTGTGGCGGAGCTGAAAACGCGTGGTTACGAAAACGCGGGTCTGTACGATCCGGCAGGCGTTGGCGGTACGCACGTCATGTACGTATTGCACCATGCTGACAAGCCGAATCTGTATCATGGCCTGCCGGAGAACCCGGAAATCAGCGCCACCGTGAAATTCTGGAAAGGCATCTGGAAACCTCTCGCAGCCGTCGGCTTTGCAGCGACATTTGCGGCCAGTATCTTCCACTACGTCGGTGTAGGCCCGAACCGCGCGGAAGAGGAAGAAGACAACCTGCATGAAGAAAAAGACGAGGTGCGCAAATGAAACGACGTGACACCATCGTGCGCTACACGGCGCCGGAACGCATCAACCACTGGATCACTGCCTTCTGCTTCATTCTGGCGGCAGTGAGCGGGATGGGCTTTCTCTTCCCGTCTTTTAACTGGCTGATGCACATCATGGGCACTCCGCAACTGGCGCGAATTGTGCACCCGTTTGTCGGCGTGATCATGTTTGCCTCGTTTATCATCATGTTTTTCCGTTACTGGCACCACAATCTAATCAATCGGGATGATATCTTTTGGGCGAAGAATATTCGTAAGATTGTCGTCAACGAGGAAGTAGGTGACACGGGACGTTATAACTTCGGCCAGAAATGCGTATTCTGGGCGGCGATTATCTTCCTGGTCCTGTTGCTGGTGAGCGGAGTGGTCATCTGGCGTCCGTATTTTGCACCTGCTTTCTCAATCCCGGTGATCCGATTCGCGTTAATGCTGCATTCATTTGCCGCAGTAGCGCTAATTGTGGTTATCATGGTGCACATTTACGCCGCCCTTTGGGTGAAAGGCACCATTACCGCGATGGTGGAAGGATGGGTTACCAGCTCATGGGCGAAGAAACATCACCCGCGCTGGTACCGTGAAGTCCGCCAGAAACAGGAAAAGTCATCTGAATGAGTATTCGCATAATCCCGCAAGATGAGCTGGAGAAGAGCGAGAAACGCACGGCGGATATGATTCCGCCGTTATTATTCCCCAGACTCAAAAATTTGTATAACCGCCGCGCTGAGCGCCTGCGCGAGCTGGCCGAGAACAACCCGCTGGGCGACTACCTGCGCTTTGCCGCGCTGATCGCCCACGCGCAGGAAGTGGTGCTGTACGACCATCCGCTGCAGATGGATCTGACCGCGCGCATCAAAGAAGCGAACGATCAGGGCAAACCGCCGCTGGATATCCACGTCCTGCCACGCGACAAGCACTGGCAAAAGCTGCTGCAGTCGTTGATTGCTGAGCTGAAGCCAGAGATGAGCGGTCCCGCGTTAGCGGTGATCGAGAATCTGGAAAAAGCCTCAGAGCAAGAACTGGAGCTGATGGCCAGCGCGCTGTTTGCCTCTGATTTTGCCTCCGTCAGCAGCGACAAAGCACCGTTCATTTGGGCTGCCCTGTCGCTCTACTGGGCGCAGATGGCAAGCCTGATCCCCGGCAAAGCCCGTGCGGAATACGGTGAACAGCGTCAGTACTGCCCGGTGTGTGGTTCAATGCCGGTCTCCAGCATGGTGCAAATCGGTACCACCCAGGGTCTGCGTTATCTGCACTGCAACCTGTGCGAAACCGAGTGGCACGTGGTGCGCGTGAAGTGCAGCAACTGCGAGCAGAGCCGTGATTTGAACTACTGGTCACTGGATAACGAACAGGCGGCAATCAAAGCTGAAAGCTGCGGCGACTGCGGGACTTACCTGAAGATTCTCTATCAGGAAAAAGACCCGAAAGTCGAAGCCGTGGCCGACGATCTCGCCTCACTGATGCTGGACGCGCACATGGAGCAAGAGGGCTTTGCCCGCAGCTCCATCAACCCGTTCCTGTTCCCGGGTGAAGGGGAGTAAGTTCTTCGCACTACCGGGCGGCGTAAGTCGCCCGGGTTATAATGTATACGGTGTGACCACACCGGATAGGCCTGCAAAATCCTTAGTATTTCGCGTAACCAGCGTAAGACGATGAATCTGTGCTGTTGCCAAAATAATGGCATCCGGCAATTTCATCCCATATTCCTGTCTGATACTCACGCTTCGTTCAGCAATATCCTGTGAAACGCCGATCACGTTAAAAGCACCTAGCGCAACACGAGTACGGGCTTCCTGATGGTATTTTTTTGCACCCACCATCACCTCCATCCATGTAATGAGGCTGATTGCATTCTGCGGCGGCCATGTTTCTATCGCTAGTTTTGCTTCATTTCTCCCACTAAACAGATCGATGAGGATGTTGGTATCAAAAAGCGCGGATCCTTTGACCATTACCATTCCTCACGGAGTTTACGCTGGTATTCAACACCATCTTCCTCACAGCCTTGCCACAGCCCAAGAGCACGTGAAATTGTGGTTTCAGCCTGATCCTGTCTCTCAAGATACTGTTCAACGGCCTCCCGTAAAAGTTCTGCTCGCGGCAGGTTGCGCTGCACCTTGAGATCATCAAGACGTTTAATCACTTCATCTGATAAATCGAGTAAAATTCTGCCCATATCCATCCCAGCCATCATACTCATATATACCTCAAGTATATCATCAGCGATTAATTTCCACACAACATACACCTGAAAAAAGCGAGAAAATAGCCTCCACGCGAACGATTTTTACTTTTGCGAGCCGCTTTCCAGAATCATACCCACCCCTATTTTTCCCATTTTCATTCTTAGTAATCCAGGTTATAAACCTGTATATCCATACAGATAAGAGTATTTAAAAATGGCACTGGAAAGCGGGATTGCGCAGTTAGTTGAGGCATTTATCGCGGCGGGACGCCCTTCTTCCCGTGAGCAGAATATTGATGACCGGAGAGCGGCCTATATTGCCAGTACGGCGCTGGCCGGAGAAACTGAAACCCGCGTACAGGCTGAAGATATTGAACTCGATGCCATGGCATTTCGCGTTATTTCGCCGCGGGGCAGCACGGGAAATCTCCCCTGCGTTATCTATTATCACGGCGGCTGCTTTGTCAGCGGTGGATTTGCCACACATGATAACCAGCTAAGGCAACTCGCCAGGTACAGCGGCTGTCGGATCATTGCGGTGCAGTATCGCCTCGCACCAGAGCATACCTTCCCGGCAGCACATAACGATGCTGAAACCGGGGCCAATATCATCTGGAAGTATGCCCAGAAACTGGGGGTAGACCGGGACAACATTACGCTTGCTGGCGACAGCGCAGGTGGACACCTGGCGCTGGTCACCGCACTACGCCTGAAAGCTGCCAGGCAATGGCAACCTGCACAGCTTATGCTGATCTACCCGATGCTGGACGCAACCGCCAGCTTTGCGAGCTATGACCATAATGGACGGGATTACATTATCACTCGCGATACACTGCTTTCGGGCTACGAAATGTATATGCCGAAAACCGATCCATTACATCCCGAAGTCAGCCCACTCTGGCGCAAAGACTTCAACGGTTTACCGCCCACGCACATCATTACTGCCGAATTCGACCCACTGCGAGATGAGGGTGAAGCCCTGTATCAACGGTTCCTGGAGCAAGGCGTGGAGTGCTCTTGCCAACGCTATCTCGGCGTCATCCACGGTTTTTTCCAGTTGGCAGGGGTGAGCCCGGCGGCACGAAATGTGATGCGAGATGTGGCCTGGAGGCTTGGCGAATAAGGATGTTCATAAGTTCTGAAATTAAGGAAGGTACCCGTCAATACAATCATCGACAGCATGCGATTTTTATCAAAATGCGGATTATGGCATTTTCATAATCCGCATTTTACATCAGCAAATGAACCCAACATTACATTTTAGCCAGAGGACCTACTCTTCCTCGTTACCGCCTTCTTCATATGCGCCAAACGGTTTCGCAGGTAGCACAATGTAAGTACCTTCAAACACGACGCCCGGAGTGTCATCGCCAAACACCCCGACCTGCATCTGAACGCGCGCCTTGCGACCTCTTGCCAGGCGGTCGAGGTCACCGCTCAACGACCCCAGATCGGCAATAGCAGTTGGTTTCCCGGTGATCGGCCTGCTGTATCGGATATGCGCGTCGGCCAGGATTATTGTCCCACCCAGATGACGCTCGCGCAGCATCAGCCAGATAAGTCCCCAGCCCGTTAGCGTAGCCAGTGAAAACAGGCTACCGGCAAACAGGGTATGGTGCGGATTCTGATTGCCTGTCTCGGGCATCGTGGTGATAAATTTCTGCCCAGTGTACTGCTGAATGCGTACGCCCATTTTCTCACTCAATGGAATATGTTCGTACCAGGCTTGTTGTAGCTGTCCGCACCAGTCCCCGCGATGGAGAATATCGTCCAGCGTCGCAATGGGCTTAATCATCAAAAAGTGGCGCACCGGCGTGGTTTGCGGCGTGGTGATTTCTCCCTGGCTCACAAAACCGAGCTTGGCGAAAAATTCGACCGCATCTTCACGGGCACTACAGGTTACGCGTTTGACCCCTTCCTGACGCGCCACAGACTCCAGAGTCATCGCCATCAGCGTGCCCAACCCTTTCTCTTGCACGGAAGGGTCTACTGCCATAAAGCGTATGGAAGCTTCGTTATCCGCATTGATATACAGACGCCCTACCGCAACCAGATTCCCCTCTTCGTCCACCACCATCTGGTGATGCGCCATCGCGTCCCATGCATCCCGTTCGGAGCCTTTTGGCTGGTGCAATGGTTTACGCAGCATCTCCCAGCGAAACTGGTAGTAACGCTCCAATTCTTCTTCTGTTTGCGGTACTCGAAGGTGATACATAGTCGTATTCTCTCTTGTTGTCCGCGGCCATACCGGTAGCTGGTTCATACTTGTAACCAGAACGTCACCGGGCCATCATTAACCAGTGAAACCTGCATATCCGCAGCGAATCGACCAGTTTGCGTATTCATTTCCTGTTGGCGGCAACGCTCAACAAAGTACTCATACAGCGCTTCTGCACGCTCGGGCGCTGCGCCTTTCGAAAACCCCGGGCGCATGCCACGCTCGGTATCTGCCGCCAGCGTAAACTGTGAAACCACCAGTACACTCCCCCCTGATTGCTGCACATTAAGGTTCATTTTGCCTTCGGCATCGCTAAAGATTCGATAACCGAGTACACGCTCGCACAGGCGATTCGCTTTCTGTTCGTCATCATCCCTTTCGACACCTAACAGGACCAAAAGTCCTGGGCCAATTTCACCCGTCACCTCACCCTCCACGGTGACGCTGGCACGGGTTACGCGCTGAATTAATGCAATCATGGTTGCTCTGCTTCTTCTTCTTTTGCGGCTTGTTTAAGTTTGCGGTATTCCCCGAGAGTGACAGTTATTTCCGCGCCTAGCAAGACGATACACCAGGTCCAGTATACCCAGACAAATAAAATAGGGATCACCGCCAGAACACCGTAAATGAGCTGATAAGACGGAAACATCGTGATATAGAGCGCAAATCCTTTCTTTCCGGCTTCGAACAACACAGCAGCCACAAAGGCACCAATAACCGCATCACGGTTGGGTACACGCGTAGTCGGTACGATGCTGTAAAGCAGCCAGAACGAGAGCCAGGAAAGCACCAGCGGGAAAATACGCAGGACGTTATCAATCACCGTGTTGAGATCGCTGGCCCAGCGCAATGACAACAGATAAGAGCTGATCGCCAGACTGGCCCCCGCCAACAGCGGCCCCAGCGTTAAAATCATCCAGTAGACGGCGAAAGAGTAAACTTTAGGGCGAGTACGCTTACTGCGCCAGATAGTATTCAACGCATTATCAATGGCATACATCAACAATAACGCTGTGACAATCAGCCCGCATGCCCCGACTGCCGTCATTTTGTTCGAGTTGGCGACAAACTGTTCGATATAACGTTGAATGACGTCTCCCGTCGCCGGGATAAAGTTTGCGAAAATAAAATGACGTAACTGGACACTGACGTCGGAAAACATCGGAAATGCGGCGAAAAGCGCAAATACGACGGCAATAAGCGGCACTAATGAGAGCAATGAAACGTAGGCAAGATTCCCTGCCAGCGTCGTCATGTTGTCCTCATCAATCCGCTGCCATAATAGCTTCAGCCAGTCTCGTACGGGACGCGTATGATGCCTGGCTTGCTGCTGAACATTTTTTAGCATAACAACGTCGCGAAATAGTCAGGAATGGTCTTTTTATCGACGACCTGGATACTGGTGATCCCTAACCGGTTAGCCCCTTCAATATTATCGGCGTTATCGTCAAAAAAGACCGCATCGTGCGCAGAAAAACCTTCAGACTGCAGGACGTGCTGGTAAATCCGCGCTTCCGGTTTACGCATGCCCAGGTCCTGGGAAAGGTAAATATGGTCAGCAGCCTGACGGATCTCGGGATATTCATCCGGCCAAAACGTGGTGTGCAGGCGGTTAGTATTCGACAAGACGACCACCCGATGCCCCTGCTCACGCAGCTTTTGCATGATGTCGATGACCTCAGGGCGCAAGGCGACAAAAACGGCCTGCCAGCCGTGAGAGAACTGCTCGTAACTTAGCGGCAGCGCCATCTCATGACATAGCGCCTCGGCAAAGGCTTCATCCGTTATTTCGCCTCGCTCGTGCTGGTGAAAAGCCTCCCCCATGGTGAAACTTTGCTTTAGCGAAGCCAGCGGTACACGACTTAGATCGCTCCATGTGCCCAACACGCGGTTGAAGTCGATATCGACAATCACATTACCCAAATCAAAGATATAGAGCATGCCCTTCTCCTTATTCGCCGTGGATGAATAACTGTAGCGGGAAAGGAGAAGTTTGACTATGCGAGAGTGATGGCTGCGAAGTTATCGGGCCATCATTGGGAAGAATTACACGGCCAGAGCATCATCCTGTGAAGGACTCACCTGCACAATTTCAACCTGCTGTGACTGGAGTAAATTGTGCAATGCCGGACCTGGGTATTCATCAGTAAACAGCGCAGTCACCTGAGACACGTTACCAATTTCTACCGCGGCAGAAGCCGTATATTTCGTATGATCCGCTGCCAGCAGAATGTGTCTTGAATGGGACATCATCGTTTTCACTACGCTGGCTTCATTGACATCAAACTCCAGCAGCGCGCCATCACTTTCGATCGCACCAACGCTGGTAACCAGGTAGTCGGCCCGAAAATCAGCCACAAATGCTGAAGCAGAAGGGCCAATAATGCCGCTGTTGTGCGGGCGTAACGTTCCACCTGGTACCATAACTTCAAAACGTGGGTTGTTATACAGAATGTGCGCCACGCGTAGGCTATTGGTAATAATGCGCAAATGATTATGGTTTAACAGCGCGCGGGCCACCTGCTCAACGGTGGTGCCAATGGTAATAAACACCGTTGATCCATCGGGAATGTAGTCAGCCACCGCTTCCGCGATGGCCTTCTTCTCTTCCGTCCAGGAAACTTCACGCTGCTCAAACGCCGTATTCACCACGCTGGAGGCTCTGCCCGCGCCACCATGATGACGCGTAATTAATCCCTGCTCGCTGAGTTTACGAATATCACGACGCACAGTTTGCGTTGACACGTCCAGCAGGCTCGCCAGCTCGTCGATATTCATATAACCGCGCTCGCTAATCAGCATCAACAGCTGATCGTGCCGCGGGTTACCGGTCAGTTCGGTAAGACTCATGAAATTTCCTCGAAAAACCATTGCCCTGGCATTTTATACAAAAAGTGACAGAAAAGATCGGGTTTGATCACAGTCAGGGATTCCGGCCCTTCCTCCCGGGCGAGTGCATTTTAACGCAGCAACCCCACTGGCAAACCTGACGGCCTCTTCTGGAGCATCGCCACCCGCCAGGCTGAATGCGAGCGCACCGTGGAAAACATCCCCAGCTCCCGTAGTATCCACAACATCGACTTTAAATCCAGATTGATGCTGCAACGTATTATTTTTTATCCAGTCACAGCCTTCGCTCCCTCGTGTCACATAGACCTGACCATTTGTGAGCGTTTTTGCTTTTTTAAGTCCAGCTTCAGAATCATTTATCCCGGTTAAACGCGCCAGACCCGGTTCAGAGAACGCCGCATGATCGCTCAACGCCACCAGCTCACTGATATCTTGTGGCGTGACGTCACCATCCAGTACCGTCATCACTCCCGCCCGACGCGCCTGCGTGAACGCCTGCCTGGCGCCTTCGTGCCAGCGAACATCCGCCAACACCACATCCCACTGGGAAAAATCGATCTTATTCAGCCAGGCAGCATCCGGCAGTAAATCCGGGCTGGGATAGTTAACGATAATCCGTTCTCCTTGCGCATCAACCATAATTGCCGATTGCGAAGACTTTGCCCCCGCATAGCGCCGGGTGTAGCGGGTGTTTACCCCCAGGGATTCCAGCTCCGCCAGCAGGCTATTTCCGGTGTCGTCATCGCCCACACGGCCAATAAAGTCCACCTGCGCGCCCAGCTTCGCTGCAGCCACTGCGGCCGTTGCAGCAGGCCCGCCGCCCACTTCCGTATAACGCTTCGCCACATACTTACCTCCTTCGGTCGGTAAACCTTCCACGTAATAGATGCGATCCATCACGGCAATACCTACACAAGCAATACGAATCATGGTCATTCCTTAGGCGTTTCAAGATGGGATCATTTTAATTTCACAAAATGTTTAAAAAGTGACGGCTGTCAATTTTTTGACCATAAATTACAAATACGATCAAAAACAGACAAAAACAAACGGCCTTAAATGACAAAAAATGACATCCACGTCTCAGGAGAACGTTATGGCAGTTATAGCATTTATCGGATTAGGTCAGATGGGTTCACCCATGGCGAGCAACTTGCTGAAGCAGGGTCATCAACTCAGCGTCTTTGACGTTAACCCGGATGCCGTTCAGCGCCTGGTGGAAAAAGGAGCCCAACCTGCCAGCAGCCCGGCTCAGGCAGTAAAAGGGGCAGAATTTGTCATCACAATGCTGCCAAACGGCGATCTGGTGCGCAGCGTACTGTTCGGCGAGCAGGGTATCTGTGAAAGCCTTTCCCCACAGGCATTAGTGATTGATATGTCGACTATTCACCCACTGCAAACCGACAAACTGATCGCCGATATGCGTGACAAAGGCTTCGACATGATGGATTGCCCGGTTGGACGTACCTCCGATCACGCTATCGCGGGAACGCTGTTGCTGTTGGCAGGTGGAACGGCACAGCAGGTAGAACGCGCCACACCGGTTCTGATGGCGATGGGTAATGAATTGATCAACGCAGGCGGACCCGGCATGGGCATTCGCGTCAAGCTCATCAACAACTACATGAGCATCGCGTTAAACGCCTTGTCTGCTGAAGCCGCCGTGTTGTGCGAAGCGCTCGGCCTCTCCTTCGATGTGGCCTTGCAAGTCATGAGCGGCACTCCCGCCGGGAAAGGCCACTTCACTACCTCCTGGCCGAACAAAGTGCTGAAAGGCGATCTTTCCCCGGCTTTTATGATCGATTTAGCTCACAAGGATCTTGGCATCGCGCTGGACGTTGCCAACCAACTACATGTGCCGATGCCGCTCGGTGCCGCCTCCCGCGAAGTCTATAACCAGGCACGCGCCGCTGGCCGTGGCCGGGAAGACTGGACGGCCATTCTTGAACAGGTTCGCGCATCCGCCGGGCTAAATAAACACACAGATAAGTAAGGACTGAACAATGACGAAGTACACCCTGAAAGATATCACCCGAGCTTCCGGCGGTTTTGCCATGCTGGCGGTCGATCAGCGCGAAGCCATGCGCTTAATGTTTGCCGCTGCGGGTGCAAAATCCCCGGTCAATGACAGCGTGCTGACCGATTTCAAAGTCAATGCGGCAAAGATCCTGTCCCCCTATGCCTCCGCCATTCTGGTCGATCAGCAGTTCTGCTACCGCCAGGTTGTAGAGCAAAACGCGGTAGCCAAAAGCTGCGCCATGATTGTGGCCGCTGATGAGTTTATTCCGGGTAACGGAATTCCGGTCGATAGCGTAGTGATTGATAAAAAAATCAACCCGCAGGCTGTGAAGCAAGATGGCGCCAAGGCTCTCAAATTGCTGGTGCTGTGGCGTAGCGATGAAGATGCCCAACAGCGCCTGGACATGGTGAAAGAATTTAATGAGCTATGCCATTCCAATGGGCTGCTGAGCATCATCGAGCCGGTTGTTCGCCCACCGCGTCGTGGCGATAAGTTCTGCCGTGAACAGGCCATCATCGATGCCGCGAAAGAGCTGGGCGACAGCGGTGCCGATCTCTACAAGGTCGAAATGCCGCTGTACGGCAAAGGAACCCAACAGGAATTGCTTAGCGCCTCTCAGCGCCTGAATGAAAACATCAACATGCCGTGGGTCATTCTCTCCTCTGGTGTGGATGAAAAACTGTTCCCACGCGCGGTCAGCGTAGCAATGACCGCAGGCGCATCCGGCTTCCTGGCCGGGCGTGCGGTCTGGTCATCCGTCGTGGGTCTGCCGGATACCGAACTGATGCTGCGTGATGTTTCCGCACCGAAGTTGCAGCGTCTGGGCGATATCGTCGACGAAATGATGGCCCGCCGCTAATCGAGGATCAAAGCATGAAATGGTTTAACACCCTAAGCCACAACCGCTGGCTGGAACAAGAAACCGATCGCATCTTTAACTTTGGTAAGAACGCGGCGGTGCCCACCGGGTTTGGTTGGTTAGGAAACAGTGGTCAGGTCAGAGCGGATATGGGAACACATCTGTGGATCACCGCCCGCATGCTGCACGTCTATTCCGTTGCCGCCTCCATGGGTCGCCCAGGTGCATATCAACTCGTCGACCACGGCATTAAGGCGCTGAACGGCGCGCTACGCGACACACGCTACGGCGGTTGGTACGCCTGCGTCAATGACGAAGGCGTGATGGATGCCTCCAAGCAGGGTTATCAGCATTTCTTCGTTTTACTTGGCGCGGCAAGCGCGGTCACTACCGGTCATCCACAGGCCAGAAAATTGCTGGATGACGCCATCGAGGTGATTGAGAAGTACTTCTGGAGCGAAGACGAACAAATGTGCCTGGAGTCCTGGGACGAAGCCTTCAGCCAGACAGAAGATTATCGCGGCGGCAACGCTAACATGCACGCGGTCGAGGCTTTCCTGATCGTGTATGACGTTACTCATGACCGTAAATGGCTCGATCGCGCACTGCGTATCGCTTCGGTGATTATTCACGACGTGGCCCGTAGCGGGGAGTACCGCGTCAATGAACACTTCGATTCACAGTGGAACCCAATCCGCGATTACAACAAGGACAACCCAGCTCACCGTTTCCGCGCCTACGGTGGCACGCCGGGTCACTGGATCGAGTGGGGCCGCCTGATGCTGCATCTGCATGCTGCGCTAGAAGCTCGCTTTGAAACGCCTCCTGCCTGGCTGCTGGAAGATGCAAAAGGACTTTTCCACGCCACTATCCGCGACGCCTGGGCACCGGACGGCGCAGACGGTTTTGTCTATTCGGTGGATTGGGACGGCAAACCGATCGTTCGCGAAAGAGTGCGCTGGCCGATAGTCGAAGCGATGGGTACCGCCTACGCCCTGTACACCCTCACAGGCGACAGCCAGTACGAAGCCTGGTACCAGAAATGGTGGGATTACTGCATTACCTACCTGATGGATTACGAGACCGGTTCATGGTGGCAAGAGCTGGACACCGATAACAAGGTGACCACCAAAGTCTGGGACGGCAAGCAGGATATTTATCACCTGCTGCACTGCCTGGTGATCCCACGTCTGCCGCTGGCTCCGGGCCTTGCTCCGGCTGTTGCCGCCGGTCTGCTGGATATCAACGCTAAATAAGTAACAAGGTGGGCTGCCATGCATAGCGGTGGAAAAACCATTCATCTTCAGGCCGGACACTACCAGGCGAAAATCGTCACGGTTGGCGCTGGGCTAGCAGAATTGACGCACCGTGGGCGTCATATCGTTATTCCCCACAAACCGGAAGAAATGCCGCTGGCACACTTGGGGAAAGTGTTAATCCCCTGGCCAAACCGCGTTGTAGACGGCAGCTATCACTATAACGGCAAGGATTACCAGCTTGCCGTTAACGACTCGGTTTCACATACCGCCATTCATGGGTTACTGGCCTGGCGGGACTGGCAGATTAACCAGCAGTCGGCATCGGAAGTGTCGCTGACGAT
Organism: Citrobacter sp. ABFQG; assembly: GCF_004322975.1. Taxonomy (NCBI): domain Bacteria; kingdom Pseudomonadati; phylum Pseudomonadota; class Gammaproteobacteria; order Enterobacterales; family Enterobacteriaceae; genus Citrobacter; species Citrobacter sp. ABFQG. The sequence goes on along the minus strand of NZ_CP036435.1, from coordinate 850,507 downwards.
TTTTCTGCCGCCTTCTTATGGTTATCCCTTCGCGCTGGTTTCAGAGGTGATTTACCGACTGGAGGCAACCCGTGGACTGCACGTTTTTATCCGCACACAGAATGTGGGTGACGAAATCGCGCCGTATGGCGCGGGAGCACATCCCTATTTGACCTGCAATCTGCAACCCATTGATGACTGTGAATTAACACTCCCGGTGATTGAAGAAACATGTGATGAACGATATTTCACCACGCCGCAACGCATTGCGCAGACCGCTATCGATCATACGTTCAGGACTATGCCACCTGACGCTGAGTGGGAAGTCAGGATGACCAGCCCATCGCAAAACATGTCCACTTTTTTACGCAGCCACCAGCCCTGGTTGCAAGTGTATACCGGCGAAAAATTAGCACGGCGTGGCCTGGCGGTTGAACCGATGACCTGCCCGCCAGACGCCTTTAACTCCGGAATTAGCCTGATTCATCTCGCGCCCGGAGAACAACATCAGATGCATTTTTTAATCGGCAGTGAATAACAGATTTCCGACAAATTACCGAATTACCCTATTTTTACGGAGACGACAATGAATTCGCTACAACAACGGTCAACCGCCATAGAACTCACATCATTACCTGATGGATTTGCTTTAACGTACCACCAGCGCCTGATTTTACGCCACAGCACAGAAACGCCCTGCCTGTGGGTCGGCGCTGGCGTTGCCGACATTGACATGTTTCGCGGCAACTTCAGCATTAAAGACAGGCTCAATGAGAAGATTGCTCTAACTGGCGCCACTGTAAGCGAGTCCCCAGACGGCTGGCGGGTGCATTTCAGCCGCGGTGATACCATCAACGCCACGCTGCATATTTCCACCGATGAACAGGGTCGCCTGAAGCTGGATCTGCACAACGGCGATCTCAACCATAACCGCATCTGGCTGCGTCTGGCCGCCAGGGCGGACGATCATATTTACGGCTGCGGCGAACAGTTCTCTTATTTCGACTTACGCGGTAAGCCGTTCCCGCTGTGGACCAGCGAACAGGGCGTGGGCCGAAACAAAAACAGCTATGTCACCTGGCAAGCCGACTGTAAAGAGAACGCCGGTGGCGACTACTACTGGACCTTCTTCCCACAGCCGACCTTCGTCAGCACGCAGAAGTACTACTGCCACGTTGATAACAGTTGCTATATGAATTTCGACTTCAGCGCGCCGGAGTATCACGAACTGGCGCTGTGGGAGGACAAAACCACCCTGCGCTTTGAGTGCGCTGATACCTACATCTCTCTGCTGGAAAAACTGACTGCGCTGTTAGGACGCCAGCCGGAGCTGCCGGACTGGATCTACGATGGCGTCACGCTCGGTATTCAGGGCGGTACTGAGGTTTGCCAGAGCAAACTGGACACCATGCGTAACGCAGGCGTGAAAGTAAACGGCATCTGGGCGCAGGACTGGTCCGGGATCCGCATGACCTCCTTTGGCAAGCGCGTGATGTGGAACTGGAAATGGAACAGCGACAATTATCCGCAGTTGGATAGCCGTATTAAGCAGTGGAAAGAAGAAGGCGTGCAGTTCCTCTCCTACATCAACCCGTATGTTGCCAGCGATAAAGATCTCTGTGCCGAAGCGGCCAAACACGGTTATCTGGCGAAAGATGCATCCGGCGGCGATTACCTCGTAGAGTTTGGCGAGTTTTACGGCGGCGTGGTCGATCTGACCAACCCGGAAGCCTACGACTGGTTCAAAGAGGTCATCAAGAAAAACATGATCGAACTGGGCTGCGGCGGCTGGATGGCAGATTTTGGCGAATACCTGCCGACAGATACGTATCTGCACAACGGCGTCAGCGCCGAGATCATGCACAACGCCTGGCCCGCACTGTGGGCGAAATGTAACTACGAAGCGCTACAGGAGACCGGCAAACTCGGCGAGATCCTGTTCTTTATGCGTGCGGGTTACACCGGCAGCCAGAAATACTCCACCATGATGTGGGCGGGCGATCAGAACGTGGACTGGAGCCTTGACGACGGTCTGGCTTCCGTCGTTCCTGCGGCGCTCTCACTGGCGATGACCGGTCACGGTCTGCACCACAGCGATATCGGCGGCTACACCACCCTGTTTGACATGAAACGCAGCAAAGAACTGCTGCTGCGCTGGTGTGACTTCAGCGCCTTCACGCCGATGATGCGTACCCACGAGGGTAACCGCCCAAGCGATAACTGGCAGTTTGATGGTGATGCTGAAACCATCGCCCACTTTGCACGAATGACCACCGTGTTTACCACCCTGAAACCGTATCTCAAACAGGCCGTCGCGCAAAACAGCGCTACCGGTCTGCCGGTGATGCGTCCGCTGTTCCTGCATTACGAAGACGATGCGCGTACCTATACCCTGAAATATCAGTATCTGCTGGGACAAGATCTTTTGGTCGCGCCAGTTCACGAGCAAGGCAAATCCGACTGGACCCTGTATCTGCCGGAAGATAGCTGGATAAATGTCTGGACCGGGGAAACCTATCAGGGCGGTGAAATTACCGTGGATGCGCCGATTGGCAAGCCTCCGGTGTTTTATCGCGCGAAGAGTGAATGGGCGTCACTGTTTGCCACTTTACGCAACATCTAAAACGGCTCGCCCGTGGGGAGACTCACGGGCACATGGAGAATAATAATGAGTCAGACCTCTTCTAATCCGGCAACCCTACGTTTGCCGTTCAAAGAAAAACTCGCCTATGGGATGGGTGATTTAGGTTCCAATATCCTGCTGGACATAGGTACGCTCTATTTACTCAAGTTTTATACCGATGTTCTTGGTTTACCTGGAACTTATGGCGGTATCATTTTCCTTATCGCCAAGTTTTTTACCGCGTTTACCGATATGGGGACTGGGATTATGCTCGACTCGCGCCGCAAAATCGGCCCGAAAGGCAAATTCCGCCCGTTCGTTCTGTATGCCGCATTTCCAGTGACGCTGCTGGCGATTGCGAACTTTGTCGGTACACCATTTGAAGTCACCGGTAAAACGGTGATGGCAACGGTACTGTTTATGCTGTACGGACTGTTCTTCAGTATGATGAACTGCTCTTACGGTGCGATGGTCCCCGCGATCACCAAAAACCCGGACGAACGCGCCTCGCTGGCAGCCTGGCGACAGGGCGGAGCCACTCTTGGCCTGCTGCTGTGCACCGTCGGTTTTGTGCCAGTAATGAACCTGATCGAAGGCAACTCACAGTTGGGTTATATCTTCGCCGCCACCTTATTCTCTCTGTTCGGCTTGCTGTTTATGTGGCTGTGCTATGCCGGGGTTAAAGAACGCTACGTGGAAGTGAAACCCGTTGATGCCGCGCAAAAACCGGGATTGCTGCAATCCTTCCGCGCCATCGCAGGTAACCGCCCGCTGTTTATTCTGTGCGTTGCCAACCTTTGCACACTTGGCGCGTTTAACGTCAAGCTGGCGATTCAGGTCTATTACACCCAGTACGTACTGAACGACCCGATCCTCCTTTCCTGGATGGGCTTTTTCAGCATGGGCTGTATCTTCATCGGTGTCTTCTTGATGCCGGGAATGGTCAGACGTTTCGGCAAGAAAAAGGTCTACATCGGCGGTTTGTTGATTTGGGTCGCGGGCGATCTGCTGAACTACTTCTTTGGCGGCGGTTCCGTCAGCTTTGTCGCTTTCTCGTGCCTGGCGTTCTTCGGCTCAGCATTCGTCAACAGCCTGAACTGGGCACTGGTTTCTGACACGGTGGAATATGGCGAATGGCGTACCGGCGTACGTTCGGAAGGAACGGTATACACCGGCTTCACCTTCTTTCGTAAAGTGTCACAAGCGCTGGCAGGATTCTTCCCCGGCTGGATGCTGACGCAAATCGGCTATGTCCCCAACGTGGTGCAATCTGCCAGTACGGTCGAAGGATTGCGTCAGCTGATCTTTATTTATCCCTGCGCGTTGGCGGTGATCACCATTGTAGCTATGGGCTGTTTCTACAACCTTAACGAGAAGATGTATGTCCGCATCGTTGAAGAGATAGAAGCGCGTAAACAAACCGTTTGATAATAATAATGAATAGCGCTCTACGGGGCGCTATTGAGGAGCGATTATGTCTTTTCATGATCCGCTAACGCTAAAACTGAGCCTGCGTGAAAAATTCGCCTACGGAGTGGGTGACTTCGGCTCAAATTTGATGCTGTGTATCGGCACGCTGTATCTGCTTAAATTTTATACCGATGAACTAGGGATGCCGGCCTGGTACGGTGGGATTATCTTTTTAGTAGCGAAGTTCTTCACCGCCTTCACCGATATTCTGACCGGCGTGTTGCTGGACTCAAGGCGTAATATTGGCGCAAAGGGGAAATTCAGACCCTTTATTTTGTATGCGTCATTTCCTGTCGCCGTCGTCGCCAGCGCGCAGTTTTTAGCGACAGGATTTACGCTAACAGTGAAAACGGGACTGGCAACGGTGTTGTTCATGCTGTTCGGCCTGTTCTATAGCCTGATGAACTGTTCCTACGGCGCGATGGTGCCTGCAATTACTAAAAATCCACATGAACGCGCTCAGCTCGCCGCCTGGCGTCAGGGCGGCGCTACCGTAGGCCTGTTACTGTGTACCGTTGGCTTTATGCCAATTCAGGCGCTATTTGTCAGTTCACCTTCGCTGGGTTATCTGATTGCCGCACTGCTCTTCTCTGTCTGCGGACTGTTCAGTATGTGGTGGTGCTTTAGCGGTGTGAAGGAACGCTATATCGAAATCGTGCCGGACCATCATAAGCCCAGTATTCTCAAATCGTTCTGCGCCATTTTCCGTAACCCTCCACTACTGGTGCTATGTGTTGCCAACTTGTGCACGCTGGCGGCATTCAACATTAAGCTGGCGATTCAGGTGTATTACACCCAGTACGTGCTGAACGATATACATCTGCTGTCGTGGATGGGTTTCTTCAGCATGGGATGCATTCTGGTTGGGGTACTGCTGGTTCCCACAGCTGTAAAACGCTTCGGTAAAAAACAGGTTTACCTCGGCGGTCTGACGCTATGGGCAATCGGCGATGTGCTGAACTTTTTCTGGGGCAGCACGTCATTTTTATTCGTGATGTTTTCTTGCATGGCCTTCTTCGGAACCGCTTTTGTTAACAGCCTGAACTGGGCGCTGGTTCCGGATACGGTCGATTATGGAGAATGGAAGACGGGGATCCGTGCGGAAGGCTCGGTATATACGGGTTATACCTTTTCGCGCAAAATTTCCGCGGCGCTCGCAGGCTTCCTGCCTGGGATTATGCTGACACAAATCGGTTATATCCCCAACATAGCCCAGAGCGATGCTACCCTGCTCGGTTTGCGTCAACTCATCTTTCTCTGGCCTTGCGGACTTGCAATTATTGCAGCACTCACAATGGGCTTCTTTTATAAACTCAACGAAACACGTTTTGCTTTTATTATTGAGGAAATCAGCCAACGGAAGAAAAACAACATCCAACCGGACCCTATTACCAATAAAAAGAATACCTCTGCTGTAAACGTATAAAAATAATAGCCGCCTATTCCATCCCAATGGATGGCGGCCTCCCTACGCTTAAAAAATGGATTTATCATGAAAAAATTAACGACAATAATTTTCTTATCCTCTGTGGTATCAACCTCTGCTTTCGCTGGAGCCTATGTAGAAAACCGGGAAGCATATAATCTGGCGTCCGATCAAATAGAGGTCATGATGCGCGTCGGCTATAACTCTGATATGGGCGCAGGTATCATGCTCACCAACACCTACACGATGCAACGCAAGGATGAGCTAAAACACGGCTATAACGAAATAGAGGGCTGGTATCCGTTATTTAAACCGACAGATAAATTAACAATCCAACCTGGCGGGCTAATAAACGATAAGAGTATTGGTTCTGGCGGTGCTGTTTATCTGGATGTTAACTATAAATTTACACCATGGTTTAATCTTACCGTGCGTAATCGATATAATCATAATAACTACAGTTCAACCGACCTGAACGGTGACCTGGATAATAATGATACCTATGAAATAGGTAACTACTGGAACTTTGCCATTACCGATAAATTTTCCTATACCTTTGAACCGCACTATTTTATGCGAGTCAATGACTTCAATAGCAGCAACGGAAAAGATCATCACTGGGAAATTACCAATACCTTTAAATATCGGATCAATGAACACTGGTTGCCCTACCTGGAATTACGCTGGTTAGATCGCAATGTTGAACCTTATCATCGCGAACAAAACCAGATTCGTGTTGGGGCAAAGTATTTCTTCTGATACTGCTGATGATAAAAAAAGCCGCTGATAATCAGCGGCTTTTTTATGCTTACCTGAGAAAGAGCGTTAATTACTCTTCTTTCGCGCCACGCATTGCACGGCGACGATCGTTTTCAGTCAGGTGACGCTTACGAATACGGATAGAGGTTGGAGTAACTTCTACCAGTTCGTCGTCATCGATGAATTCCAGAGCCTGCTCCAGAGTCATCTTAACCGGCGGAACCAGAACCGTTGCTTCGTCAGTACCGGACGCACGCATGTTGGTCAGTTTCTTACCGGTCAGGCAGTTTACAGTCAGGTCGTTAGAGCGGCTGTGAATACCGATGATCTGGCCTTCGTAAACTTCAGCACCGTGACCCAGGAACAGCTTACCGCGGTCCTGCAGGCTGAACAGTGCGAACGCAACTGCTTTGCCCTGGCCGTTAGAGATCAGTACGCCGTTCTGACGCTGACCCACATCACCCGCACGAACATCGTCGTAGTGGCTGAAGGTGGAGTACAGCAGACCGGTACCGGAAGTCATGGTCATGAATTCTGAACGGAAACCGATCAGACCACGGCTTGGGATCACGTAGTCAAGACGTACGCGGCCTTTGCCATCTGGATTCATGTTTTTCAGGTCGCCTTTACGCTCACCCAGAGCCTGCATGACAGAACCCTGATGCTGCTCTTCGACGTCCAGCGTTACGTTTTCGAACGGCTCTTGTTTACGGCCATCGATTTCGCGGAAGATAACTTTCGGACGGGAAACCGCCATTTCGAAACCTTCACGACGCATGTTTTCAATCAGAACAGACAGGTGCAGCTCACCACGACCGGATACACGGAACGCATCCGCATCTTCGGTTTCTTCAACGCGCAGCGCAACGTTGTGCACCAGCTCTTTGTTCAGGCGGTCAAGGATCTGACGAGAGGTAACATATTTACCTTCTTTACCACAGAACGGAGAGGTGTTTACGCAGAAGAACATGGTTACGGTCGGTTCATCAACGGACAGAGCCGGCAGCGCTTCGACGTTCTGCGGATCGCAGATGGTGTCGGAGATGTTCAGTTCGCCCAGACCGGTAATCGCGATGATATCGCCGGCTTCGGCAATATCGCTCTCGATACGTTCCAGACCCAGATGGGTCAGAACTTTACCGACTTTACCGTTACGGGTTTTACCTTCGCTATCAATGATAGTGATCTGCTGGTTCGGTTTAACTTTACCGCGTTTAATACGGCCGATGCCGATTACGCCAACGTAGTTGTTGTAGTCCAGCTGAGAGATTTGCATCTGCAGCGGGCCATCAAGGTCTACGTTCGGAGCCGGTACACGATCAACGATGGTCTGATACAGCGGAGTCATGTCTTCAGCCATATCTTCGTGATCCAGACCTGCGATACCGTTCAGCGCGGAAGCGTAAACGATCGGGAAGTCCAGCTGTTCGTCGGTAGCGTCGAGGTTAACGAACAGGTCGAATACCTGATCAACAACCCAGTCAGGACGCGCGCCAGGACGGTCAACTTTGTTGATAACAACAATTGGCTTCAGGCCATGGGCAAAGGCTTTTTTGGTCACGAAGCGCGTCTGCGGCATCGGACCATCCATTGCATCCACCACCAGCAGCACGGAGTCGACCATGGACATTACACGTTCAACTTCACCACCGAAGTCGGCGTGCCCCGGGGTATCAACGATGTTGATGCGGTAGTCATTCCATTTGATAGCGGTGTTTTTAGCGAGGATGGTAATCCCACGCTCTTTCTCCAAATCGTTGGAGTCCATCACGCGCTCTTGGGTTTCAGCACGTGCATCGAACGTACCGGATTGTTGGAGCAGCTTGTCTACCAGGGTCGTTTTACCATGGTCTACGTGCGCGATGATGGCGATGTTACGCAAATTTTCGATCACAACTTTGCCTCAGGCATTTTAGAAATAGCGCGTTATTGTACACGGATTAATCGCAGTACAAAACAGGATCACAAACATCCTCCGCAAACAAGTATTGCAGAGTTTCTTTGTGATCACATTCACGGAGCGTTAAAAGGGGTAATCTGACATGCTTTGCACCAATATGGTGCTTAATGTTCACATTAAAGCACTATAATGGTGCAATACAACCTTCATGGTGCAGCCCCTTTGCACGATAGTGCGCATGATAACGCCTTTTAGGGGCAATTTAAAAGTTGGCACAGATTTCGCTTTATATTTTTTACGGCGACACGGCCAATTTTTTGCAGAATTGAAGACTTCGTTACCACGACGACCATGACCAATCCGGGAGAGTAAGTATGTCCGCTGAACACGTTTTGACGATGCTGAACGAACACGAAGTGAAGTTTGTTGATTTGCGCTTCACTGATACCAAAGGTAAAGAACAGCACGTCACTATTCCTGCTCATCAGGTAAATGCCGAATTCTTTGAAGAAGGCAAAATGTTTGACGGCTCCTCAATCGGTGGCTGGAAAGGCATTAACGAATCAGACATGGTTCTGATGCCAGATGCGTCTACTGCACTCATCGACCCGTTCTATGAAGAGTCCACTCTGATCATCCGTTGCGATATCCTGGAACCTGGTACACTGCAGGGCTATGACCGCGACCCGCGCTCCATCGCAAAACGCGCTGAAGAGTATCTGCGTTCTACCGGCATCGCAGACACCGTTCTGTTCGGGCCAGAGCCAGAATTCTTCCTGTTTGACGACATCCGTTTCGGCGCGTCTATTTCCGGTTCCCACGTGGCAATCGATGACATCGAAGGCGCATGGAACTCCTCCACCAAATACGAAGGTGGTAACAAAGGTCACCGTCCTGGTGTGAAAGGCGGTTACTTCCCGGTTCCTCCGGTAGATTCTTCTCAGGACATCCGTTCTACCATGTGTCTGATCATGGAAGAGATGGGCCTGGTTGTTGAAGCGCATCACCACGAAGTGGCGACCGCTGGCCAGAACGAAATCGCGACCCGCTTTAACACCATGACCAAAAAAGCGGACGAAATTCAGATCTACAAATACGTCGTGCACAACGTTGCGCACCGTTTCGGTAAAACCGCGACCTTTATGCCAAAACCGATGTTCGGTGATAACGGTTCCGGTATGCACTGCCACATGTCCCTGTCCAAGAACGGCGTAAACCTGTTCTCTGGCGACAAATATGCGGGTCTGTCTGAGCAGGCGCTGTTCTACATCGGCGGTGTAATCAAGCACGCTAAAGCGATCAACGCCCTGGCTAACCCGACCACCAACTCCTATAAGCGTCTGGTCCCAGGCTACGAAGCGCCGGTAATGCTGGCTTACTCTGCCCGTAACCGTTCTGCTTCTATCCGTATTCCGGTTGTTGCTTCTCCGAAAGCGCGTCGTATTGAAGTGCGTTTCCCGGACCCGGCTGCTAACCCGTACCTGTGCTTCGCAGCACTGCTGATGGCTGGTCTTGACGGTATCAAGAACAAGATCCACCCGGGCGAAGCCATGGACAAAAACCTGTACGACCTGCCGCCGGAAGAAGCGAAAGAGATCCCACAGGTTGCTGGTTCTCTGGAAGAAGCACTGAAAGAACTGGATCTGGACCGTGAGTTCCTGACTGCAGGCGGCGTGTTCACCAATGAAGCGATCGATGCGTATATTACGCTGCGTCGCGAAGAAGATGACCGTGTGCGTATGACTCCGCACCCGGTAGAGTTTGAGCTGTACTACAGCGTTTAATCGTTTGAGTTGCCGTGGAAATTTTAGCCTGCTCAGGCAGGCTTGAGATCGATGGCGAATGATAAGACGCCTGATGGCGCAAGCTTATCAGGCCTACCGGTAACATCACCTTGTAGGCCGGATAAAGCAAAGCCGCCATCCGGCATCTGCGTTTGCCAGTCATCTGTAGCCCATCCCAGGATGGGCTTTTTTCTCCACTAACAACCTGCTTTCTCGCGCTTTTTTGATGTAAAAAGCTATAATGCACTAAATTGGTGCAACACTTTTCAGGAGACTGCTGAATGGCAACCGGCACGCTGCCCGATGCTGGGCAGATCCTCAATTCTTTAATCAACAGCATTTTGCTCGTCGACGATGAGCTGGCGGTACATTACGCCAACCCGGCGGCACAGCAGCTGCTCGCCCAAAGCTCCCGCAAACTGTTTGGTACACCGCTTCCCGATCTGTTGAGTTATTTCTCCTTAAACATCGGGCTGATGCGAGAGAGCCTGGAAGCAGGCCAGGGCTTTACGGATAACGAAGTGACGCTGGTGATAGACAGCCACTCACATATCCTCTCAGTGACCGCTCAGAGGCTGCCTGATGGCCTTATCCTGCTGGAGATGGCGCCAATGGATAACCAGCGCCGTCTGAGTCAGGAGCAGCTCCAGCACGCCCAGCAGATTGCCGCCCGCGATCTGGTGCGCGGTCTGGCGCACGAAATCAAGAACCCTTTAGGTGGATTACGCGGCGCAGCGCAGCTACTCAGCAAAGCGCTTCCGGACCCGGCGCTGACCGAATATACCAAAGTCATTATTGAGCAGGCCGACCGCCTGCGTAATCTGGTCGACCGTCTGCTGGGACCACAACAGCCTGGCATGCATGTCACGGAAAGTATTCACAAGGTGGCGGAGCGCGTGGTGGCGCTGGTCTCAATGGAGCTCCCGGAAAACGTCACGCTGATTCGTGATTACGACCCGAGTCTGCCCGAATTACTGCACGACCCGGACCAGATCGAGCAGGTTCTGTTAAACATCGTGCGCAATGCTTTGCAGGCGCTGGGAGCGGAAGGCGGTGAGATCATTCTGCGTACCCGCACCGCGTTTCAGCTCACGCTGCACGGTGTACGTTATCGCCTGGCGGCACGGATTGATGTTGAGGACAACGGTCCGGGTATTCCCTCGCATTTGCAGGACACGCTGTTCTACCCAATGGTCAGCGGTCGCGAAGGCGGTACCGGGCTTGGATTATCCATCGCCCGCAATTTAATTGATCAACATTCCGGCAAAATTGAATTTACCAGTTGGCCGGGTCATACCGAGTTCTCGGTTTACCTGCCTATCAGGAAATAAGGTGACGTTTATGCAACGAGGAATAGTCTGGGTCGTTGATGACGATAGTTCCATCCGTTGGGTGCTTGAACGTGCGCTCGCAGGGGCAGGGCTAAGCTGTACCACATTTGAAAGTGGTAAAGAGGTGCTGGACGCGCTGGCCAGCAAAACGCCTGACGTACTGTTGTCGGATATTCGCATGCCGGGCATGGACGGTCTGACGCTGTTAAAACAGATTAAACAGCGGCATCCGATGCTTCCGGTCATCATAATGACCGCGCACTCCGATCTGGATGCTGCCGTCAGCGCCTATCAGCAAGGGGCGTTTGATTATCTGCCCAAACCTTTTGATATTGATGAAGCCGTGGCGCTGGTCGAACGTGCCATCAGCCATTATCAGGAACAGCAGCAGCCGCGCAATGTTCAGATAAACGGCCCAACAACTGACATCATCGGCGAAGCGCCGGCAATGCAGGACGTCTTTCGCATTATTGGCCGCCTGTCCCGATCGTCAATCAGCGTATTGATTAACGGGGAGTCCGGGACCGGTAAAGAGCTGGTCGCCCATGCGTTGCACCGTCATAGCCCGCGCGTCAAAGCGCCGTTTATCGCCCTGAACATGGCGGCTATTCCGAAAGATTTGATCGAATCTGAGCTGTTTGGTCATGAAAAAGGGGCATTTACCGGGGCGAATACGATTCGCCAGGGGCGCTTTGAACAGGCTGACGGCGGTACGCTGTTCCTCGATGAAATTGGCGATATGCCGCTGGACGTGCAAACGCGTTTATTGCGCGTATTAGCCGATGGACAGTTTTATCGCGTTGGCGGCTATGCGCCCGTGAAGGTGGACGTACGTATTATCGCCGCCACGCACCAGAATCTGGAACTACGCGTACAGGAAGGCAAATTCCGCGAAGACTTATTCCATCGTTTAAACGTCATCCGCGTGCATTTGCCGCCGCTGCGTGAACGTCGGGAAGATATCCCACGTCTGGCGCGCCATTTCCTGCAGGAGGCCGCGCACGAACTGGGGGTTGAAGCCAAACAATTACACCCGGAGACCGAGGCGGCGCTGACCCGTCTGGCCTGGCCGGGTAACGTGCGTCAGCTTGAGAACACCTGCCGCTGGTTAACCGTCATGGCGGCCGGGCAGGAAGTACTGATTCAGGACTTACCAGCCGAGCTGTTTGAAACCACCGTGCCTGACGCACCGTCCCATATGCAGCCAGACAGCTGGGCAACCCTGTTGGCACAGTGGGCAGACCGGGCCTTGCGTTCCGGTCATCAAAACCTGCTTTCTGAGGCTCAACCGGAAATGGAGCGCACACTGTTGACCACCGCGCTACGTCATACCCAGGGGCACAAACAGGAAGCCGCACGCCTGCTTGGCTGGGGCCGTAATACCTTGACGCGTAAGTTAAAAGAACTCGGAATGGAGTGACGATTCGTCACTGTGTAAAGATTGATAATTGAGCGCAAATTGCTGCTATTTTGCGCTTTACTGTTCCGATGAGTTAAGTATGATCGTGCCCGGCAAACGGGGGAAGTCATCATGCTGGAATCAATGATTAATCTGCTGTCGAGCGGTGCGGTCGAAAGCCATACGCCACAAACTGCGGTTGCCGCAGTGCTGTGTGCGGCGCTGGTTGGGCTGTTCAGCTGAAGGCGCGCCGGATGGCGCTAACGCTTATCCGGCCTACAGATTATTGCGACGTGTAGGCCCGGTAAGCGTAGCGCCACCGGGTAACCCGGTTAAATGACGCGGGAGAACTGCTGCATGCGTGCTTTCTGCCGCAGATAGGCATCAAAGCACATGCAAATATTACGGATCAACAGGCGCCCCTTCGGCGTAACCTGAATCCCCTTCTCATCCACATCCACCAGCCCATCTTTCGCCAGCGGTGCCAGCAGTTTCAGGTCTTCGGCAAAATAGTCAGCGAAGTTCAGAGCCCATTGCTGTTCCACAGCGGCATAGTCGAGGCGGAAGTTACAGATCAGGAGCTTAATAACATCACGACGAATGCAGTCATCGCGGGTCAGGGCAATTCCGCGCCACAGTGCGTCCCCCTGCTCGTCTACCTGCTGATAATAGCGCTTCAGCTCTTTCTGGTTCTGCGCATAGTTGTCACCAATCATACTAATGGCTGACACGCCCATTCCCAGCAGATCGGTATCACCCTGGGTGGTATAACCCTGGAAATTACGATGCAGCACACCCTTGCGTTGAGCAATCGCCAGCTCATCATCCGGCCGAGCAAAGTGATCCATACCAATGAACTGATAACCGGTTTCGGTCAGTGAAGAAATGGTTTCCTGCAGGATATCCAGCTTCTGCTGCGCGCTGGGCAGGTCGGCGTCTTTAATCTTGCGCTGAGCGGCAAACAGCGTCGGCAGGTGCGCGTAGTTGAAGACGCTCAGTCGGTCTGGATTCAGCTCAGCAACGCGTTTCAGGGTAAAGGCGAAACTTTCCGGCGTCTGTTTTGGCAAACCATAAATCAGATCGATATTCGTTGAGGTAAAGCCAATCTCACGCGCATGATTCAGCAGCGCAAAGATAAACTCCTCATCCTGCTCACGGTTCACCAGGCGCTGAACTTCTTTATTGAAGTCCTGCACCCCCATGCTCAGGCGGTTAAAACCTTCAGCGCGTAAATGATCGAGCACATCCAGCTCAATTTCACGCGGATCCACTTCGATCGAGATTTCGGCGTCGTCGTTAAAGTTAAAGTTGCCACGCAGCAGCGACATCAAACGGCTGATTTGCGCTTTATTCAGATACGTTGGCGTGCCGCCGCCCCAGTGCAGCTGACTGACATGACGTCCGGCAAACAGCGGTGCGCGATGAATAATTTCTTGTTCTAAGACATCGAGGTATTGATCGGCTTTATGCTGCTGGCGAGTCACGACCTTGTTACAGCCACAGAAATAACACAGCTTGTGGCAGAACGGGATGTGAACGTACAGCGAGAGAGGACGCTCAGGATAACGCGCCACGGCCTTTAGAAATGCTTCAGTGCCGTAGTCTTCAGAAAACTCCAGCGCGGTCGGGTACGAGGTATATCGTGGCCCGGAATAGTTATATTTCTGGATCAGGGCCAGGTCCCAGTCTATTAACTGCTCTGACATGCTCACTCCTTCCGATGGCGTCTCTGGCGGGTACGGCGTACCGACTTAACCCCAGTACGGGTGATAAGTCGGTTGCGCAGCCACTTCTGTCGCCGCGACAACCGCTGTAGTTTAACGAATAACCACACCAGATAACATATAACCGGAAGGGTTATAAGCAGGACGGGAAGACCCACGGTGTAAAACCGTTAGTTGCCGCCTTTCAGCAGGCGCATCATGTCTTCCTGCTTTTCTTCTTCTTCCTCTTCTTCCTCGTCATCGTAAGAAAGACCCAGCTTTTGCATCAGCTCATCAATGCGGTCCAGCTTAGCATCAACCCAGGACTGATCTTCCGCGCTCAGGGTCTCTCCTGCTTCAAGACGCTCCAGCAGCGCATCCAGGCGCTCATCCGTTTCCAGTAAATCCAACTCAGCCTGTGGTGAAAGCATAGGTTTCTCACTCTTCGGTTTGTGCTGTTTGGTGACTTTTTCGGTCACGCCCAATGGAATGGGGGTTTTGCTGCCAATACGAGGATCTTTTTGCTTATTTTGGTTTCCGCCACCAGATGCGCCTTCGCTACCGGACGCACGGCTACCTGCCGCATGACCACGGTGTTTTTTCTGGCGCTTACGGTCGCGAGCTTCCTGGTTAATTTCTTCGCGTGTTTTACGACGCGCTTTTGCAGGACCTTTACCGCGTGGTGTAGAAGTTGGTTTCATCATGATTCGTCTTTGGCTGTTTTATTCAGTATATAATTGCGCCGGAATCTAGCAGAAATAAAGAAAAAAGGCGACAGAGTAATCTGTCGCCTTTTTTCCTGACTCTCAACCCTTACGGGCTCTACAATCCCTGTTGGCTATCAACACACCCTGTTTTTCCCTTAGCCTCTAACATTCCGTGTTGTTTCCATTTCCTTTTACTAACGTCTCCGGACGTTTGTCTTCCTGACAATCCTGTGTCTTCGCCTCCTGGCGCTCCTGACCCTCATCCTGAGTCGTCTATCCTGTCAGCTTCCTCGCTATGGACGCTACTTTACCGTTTTGGTTTAAACGTACAAGTAACCTGGGTAACAATTTCTGATTTTAAGAATAGCGCCCAAATGTAACTCTATGATTTATTTTAGTTCTGTCATTTTTTACTCTGTCATCTCGTATAGAAACTGTCGGCAATGTCTCACAAAGCGCGTGGTTTTTACTCACACTGCCCACTCGTCGAAAAACCAGCCTTTTGCTGGGGTTCAGGTATAATCGCTGCAAAGCCCTGATTGATGGAGAGGACTGCTTTGACTAACTTGAATTATCAACAGACGCACTTTGTGATGAGTGCGCCTGATATTCGCCACTTACCTTCCGACACGGGTATAGAAGTGGCTTTTGCTGGCCGTTCCAACGCAGGCAAATCCAGTGCGCTAAATACCCTGACGAATCAAAAGGGTCTGGCGCGTACATCTAAAACGCCAGGTCGTACTCAGCTCATCAACCTGTTTGAAGTCGTTGACGGCAAACGCCTGGTCGATTTGCCAGGATACGGTTATGCCGAAGTTCCAGAAGAGATGAAGCGCAAATGGCAGCGCGCGCTGGCTGAATATCTGGAAAAACGTCAGAGCCTGCAAGGTCTGGTGGTACTGATGGATATTCGTCATCCGTTAAAAGATCTCGATCAACAGATGATCCTGTGGGCGGTTGAGAGCAACGTTCAGGTTCTGGTACTGCTGACTAAAGCAGATAAGCTGGCCAGCGGTGCACGCAAAGCGCAGTTGAATATGGTACGCGAAGCCGTACTGGCATTTAACGGTGATGTGCAGGTAGAAGCATTCTCATCGCTGAAAAAGCTGGGTGTGGACAAACTGCGGCAAAAACTGGATAGCTGGTTTAGTGAACTGGCACCGGTTGAAGAGATGCAGGACGGGGAATAACCCACCGTATTGCCGGATGGCGCCGCTGCGCGTCTTATCCGGCCTACAGCATGTACAAAACTTTTCTTTCGCACAATAAAAAACGCCCCAGTCATTACTGACTGGGGCGGCTAAAATATTCAGCCAAATCCGATTACGTGAAGTAAAAGGTCTGAAAGATAGAACATCTTACCTCTGTACCCTACGAGAATAACTTTACTCTTTTTTGAGCAGCTCAGAAAGCACTTTTTGTAATTTTTTTTCATTCCTTACATAGGGAATTCTAATGGACATCACAAAAAGCTCTCTCTTATGTTGCTTAGTTACGAAAAAGAGCCGTTATTCAGTAAACCCTTAGTGCGCCTGATCCCAGTTTTCGCCACTACCGACTTCCACCAGCAACGGCACGTCAATCTGGGTCTCGTTTTCCATCAGTTGGTGGATCTTTTTAGAGACGCTTTCGAGGTCATCTTTATGCACTTCAAACACCAGTTCGTCGTGTACCTGCATGATCATACGCACACGCGGTTGCTCGGTTTGCAGCCATCTGTCCACCGCAATCATCGCTCGTTTGATAATGTCTGCGGCAGTACCCTGCATCGGGGCGTTAATTGCCGCGCGTTCTGCACCTGCACGACGAGCACCATTACTGGATTTAATATCAGGTAAATAGAGACGGCGACCTTCCAGCGTTTCTACATAACCCTGCTCTTTCGCCTGCGCGCGGGTGCGTTCCATATATTCCAACACGCCAGGGTAGCGTTCGAAGTAGAGATCCATGTACTTCTGTGCTTCTTTACGCGGAATATTCAACTGGCGCGCCAGACCAAAAGCGCTCATCCCGTAGATCAAACCGAAGTTGATGGCTTTCGCGCTGCGGCGTTGCTCGCTGGTCACAGAATCAAGCGGTAAACCAAAGACTTCTGCCGCCGTTGCGCGGTGAATATCTTTCCCTTCGGCAAACGCGGTAAGCAGACCTTTATCACGTGAAAGGTGCGCCATGATACGCAGTTCAATCTGTGAGTAGTCCGCAGAGACAATCACGTAGTCTTCTGGCGCAATGAACGCCTGACGAATACGACGACCTTCGTCATTACGTACCGGGATGTTTTGCAGGTTCGGATCCGTTGAAGACAAGCGACCCGTTGCGGTAACTGCCTGATGATAGGAAGTGTGCACGCGCCCGGTCTTCTTGTTAATCATCAACGGAAGCTTATCCGTATAGGTCGACTTCAGTTTTGCTAAACCACGATATTCCAGGATAACTTTCGGCAACGGATAATCCAGCGCGAGCTCTTCCAGCACCTCTTCTGACGTTGATGGTGCGCCACCAGGGGTTTTCTTCAGCGGCTTAATACCCTGCTTTTCAAACAGGATGGTTTGCAGTTGCTTGGTGGAAGAGAGGTTAAACGCTTCTCCGGCGATCTCGTGTGCTTTTTGCTCCAGCTCGTTCAAACGCAGCGTCAGTTCTTCTGAATGCTTGTGCAGAACAGCCGGATTGATTTTCACACCGTTGCGCTCAACACGAGACAAAACTGGCACCAGCGGCATATCGATATTTTCAAAGACGTTCAGTGGCCCTTTATGCTGCTGTAATTCTGGCCACATTTTCAGATGCAGCTGTAGCGTAACGTCGGCGTCTTCCGCAGCGTAACGCCCGGCTTCTTCCAATGCTATCTGGTTAAAGGTCAGCTGGTTTTTGCCTTTTCCAGCGATCTCTTCAAAGGTGATAGTTTTATGTTTAAGCCAGCGGTCCGACAGGCTGTCCATATCGTGTCGGCCAGCAACGCTGTTAAGAATGTAGGATTCAAGCATGGTGTCAAAGGTGATGCCGCGCAGCTCGATGCCATAGTTCGCCAGGATACCGCGATCGTACTTCAGGTTCTGCCCGACTTTGTGCGCGTTCTCATCTTCCAGCAGCGGCTTCAGCAGCTCCAGCGCGCGATCGCGAGCTATTTGATCGGGGGCATCCAGGTAATCGTGGGCAACAGGAACATATGCCGCCACACCCGGTTCAATGGCAAAAGACAGGCCAACCAGATTCGCGGAAATATTGTCCAGGCTGTCAGTTTCAGTATCGAAGGCAAAGACAGGTGCTTTTTTCAGCTTCGCGATCCACTCTTCCAGCGTCGCTTCGTCCAGAATCGTCACATAGTTATCATACGAAAGAACCGTAGCCGGCTCCTCAGGCGTTTCATCGACGACAATAGTTTCTTGCGGTTTTGCCGCCGGCTTCGTCCCTTTCGCCTGTAGCCATTTACCCGCTTCAACGTCAGTAACCCAACGTTTGAATTCATACTGTTTAAACAGGCCAAGCAGTTCTTCTGCTGCCGGTTGACGGACTTCCAGCTGCTCGCAGGTCAACTCCAGCTCAACATCCGTTTTGATAGTAGCCAATTGATAAGAGAGGTACGCCACCTCTTTATTCTGCTCGAGTTTGCCCGCCATGGTTTTCGCACCACGGAAAGTCAGCCCCGCAATTTTGTCTGATTCAGCATAGAGAGTATCCAGCCCACCCAGCCCCTGCAGCAGAGCCTGCGCAGTTTTTTCACCTACGCCTGGAACGCCAGGAATGTTATCTGAGGAATCCCCCATCAGCGCCAGGAAATCGATGATCAGTTCCGGCGGGACACCGTATTTATTCACCACTTCATCCGGGCCGAGGATCGTATTGGTCATGGTGTTGATAAGGGTGATATTCGGCGTCACCAACTGAGCCATATCTTTATCACCAGTGCTAATCAGCACCGGACGACCCACCTTCTCCGCTTCCCGCGCCAGCGTACCGATGACATCATCCGCCTCCACGCCAGAAACCGCCAGCAATGGCAGCCCCATCGCTTTTACCATCGCATGCAGAGGTTCAATCTGCGCACGCAGATCGTCCGGCATGGGTGGGCGGTGCGACTTATAGTGTTCGAATAACTCATCACGGAAGGTTTTACCCTTGGCGTCGAATACCACCGCCGCGTGGGTCGGCTGATATTGCAAAATCAAGCTACGCAGCATGTTGAGGACACCGTACATCGCGCCCGTAGGTTCTCCTGCGCTGTTAGTCAGCGGTGGGAACGCGTGGTATGCGCGATACAGGTAAGATGAGCCATCTACAAGGATAAGTGGGTTTTCTGGGATCTGAACCATAATGTCCGTGCCTGTTTATCAGATTATGGGTAAAGGATGCCACAGACAGGATGAAAACATGAGTTTTTCGCCGCATTTGTCGAAAAACTTTTGTAGATCTTCTGCTTTGCTCGCAAAGACAGCTGTGGATAACTTTGTGAATAAATAATTTACAGCTCTTTAAATATAACAAGGCAATTATTATCTCATTATATTTTTATATGTATTTCAATGAATTAAATAAATAGACAGCATTTTATTCCATTTTTACAGCTTATATCCTGATGTGGATAGATATTCCTCTTTTTTCTATTGAGGGAAGATCCATCATTTGGTTCGTTTTCTGATAAAATCAGCCCCTTGCGCCTCTTTCGCGCACTGTCTATGGCTAACCTTTTGAATAATTTAATTATGACGAGAATACTCGCTGCGATAACGCTGTTGCTGAGTATCGTATTGACCATATTGGTCACGATTTTTTGTTCTGTGCCGATCATCCTTGCGGGAGTTGTGAAACTCCTTTTGCCTATTCCTGTCGTCTGGCGCAAGGTTTCTGTCTTCTGTAATTTCATGATGTACTGCTGGTGTGAAGGCCTGGCGCTACTGCTGCACCTTAATCCACGGCTAAAGTGGGATGTTGAAGGACTGGAAGGTCTTAGCAAGAAAAACTGGTATCTGCTCATTTGTAATCATTACAGCTGGGCCGATATCGTTGTGCTTTGCGTTCTGTTCCGTAAGCACATCCCGATGAATAAATATTTCCTCAAGCAGCAGTTGGCCTGGGTACCCTTTATTGGCCTGGCCTGCTGGGCGCTGGATATGCCGTTTATGAAACGCTATTCACGTGGCTATCTGCTTCGCCATCCGGAACGCCGTGGTAAAGATGTCGAAACAACGCGTCGTTCCTGCGAGAAATTTCGCGTACACCCGACAACCATTGTGAATTTTGTCGAAGGTTCGCGCTTTACCAAAGATAAACGTGAGCAAACCCGCTCGCCCTATCAAAACCTGCTCCCTCCTAAGGCGGCCGGTATTGCAATGGCATTGAATGTACTGGGTTCACAGTTCGATAAAATGTTGAACGTCACGTTGTGCTATCCGGAAAACAGCAGTCGACCGTTCTACGACATGCTGAGCGGTAAGTTAACGCGGATTGTCGTGCGGGTGAATCTGGAGCCAATTCATGAAGAGTTGCACGGTGATTACGTGAACGATAAGGGATTCAAGCGTCGGTTTCAGCTCTGGCTAAATACGCTATGGAGTGAGAAAGACGCGCAGCTCGACGCGATTAAAGCCTCAAATAAAAAAGCCGGTCAGTGACCGGCTTTTGCTTTTATTTCTGACCAACCAGGTACTTCACGGTATCCGCATACTGTTGTACGAAGATATCCATGCTGCTGGTATCCATGCCCTGCGGGTTGACCTGATATTTGCCATTCACGAACATCGCCGGAACGCCCTGCAGCTGTAAATCAGCCGCCGCTTTTTCCTGCTGTGCCACAAGTGATTTCACCACGAAGCTGTTCCATGCCGCATCATAATCTTCGCCTTTAATACCTGCGTCGACAAACACTTTACGGATATCAGCAACAGACTGAACGGTCTGGGTTTTCTGAACGCCTTCAAACAGCGGAACGGTGACCTGATCTTCAACACCCAGCGCCATTGCAACCGCCCATGCCTGCGTCAGATCTTTACCCAAAGGCCCGAGAAACTCGACGTGGTATTTGGTCATCTTGGTGCCTTCCGGCAGCTTTTTCTTCACATTATCAGATACGTGAAGCACTTCTTCAAACTGGTAGCAGTGCGGGCAGTAGAAGGAGAAGAACTCCAACACTTGCGGTTCACCCGCAACTGGCTTTTCCAGAGTGATGTATTGTTTGCCATCCTGGAACTGCGCTGCAGATGCGCTAAAAGCTAAGACCATACCAGCCAGCGCCAGCCATATTTTTTTCATGTTCAAGTTTCTCCGATTAATACATTGGCGTTAATTGTAAGGGGGGCTCTTGCAGAATTTTTGCCTGCTCAATAAAGGTCGCGGTCTGACGATGCCAGTAATCTTCCCCGGTTAACCACGGGAAGTTTTTTGGAAATGCAGGGTCAGCCCAACGTCGAATTAGCCAGGCAAGATAATAAACTAAACGCATAGCGCGTAAAGGTTCTATCAGTCCGATTTCAGAGATGTCGAACTCACTAAACTCTTCATAAGCCTCGATAATGGTTTCAAGCTGCATACGTTGTTCAGCTTTATCGCCATTGAGGAGCATCCATAAATCCTGAATAGCCGGACCGTTGCGGGCATCATCTAAATCGACAAACATCGGGCCATCGCGCCACAGAATATTACCGGCATGACAATCACCGTGCAGGCGTAACGTGGTTAAACGCGTATGCCAGCGTTCAGTAACGATCGCGATAAGCGCATCCGTTGCCTTCAGGAAGGCCGCTTTTTGCCCTGATGGGATTAGCTGTGCGTGTTCAAAAACTTTACGCGGCTCAGTCAGGTATTCTTCAAGGCCGATCGTTGGGCGGAAGGCAAAAGTACGCTTGCATCCGGTCTGGTGCATACGCCCGAGATAGCACCCCACCGCCTCCATCTGATCGATGTTGTCGGCTTCAAACTGGCGTCCACCGACGCTGGGGAAGATCGCATAATGGAAACCCTGATGGCTTAATAGCGTTTGGCCGCTGAATACCAGCGGAGCAGCTACCGGGACTTCATCGTTTACCAGTTCCAGAGCAAACTGGTGCTCTTCCTGGATCTGATCGACAGACCAACGTTCAGGGCGATAAAACTTAACGACAAAGCGTCGACGGTCTTCGTCCTGGAATTGATAGACACGGTTTTCATAACTGTTAAGCGGGGTAAGCCCGGAGTCCACCCGGATCCCCTGCTCAAACAGTGCATCCATGATGGTATCCGGGTGTAGCGTCTGGAAATTAAAAGCGTTGTCGTTCATCCCATCATCCGGAAAATACTACGAATGATTCAGGATATCATTTCGCAGCGCTTTCGGTGGCGGCGATTACAAGCTTTTACTCTTTAATTACGCCACGTGCGCGGAGTAGTGCAGTTTTAAAATCTTCTTCATAATCTTTCTGAATACCTGGAATGACCGCATCTTTCGCCGAGTCACGCATTTTCAGGTGATAGATCAGAATGTCATCAGTTAAATCCGCCAGTTCGCCGTCAAAACCTGACTCTTGCGCCAGTTTCTGTAAAAATTGCATCAGGTTAAGATCGGGTTCCTTCTGCCAGGCAGGCTGGAGGAGTTCAATAACTTCATTCAGACGTTTACATTTCATGGTTGTGCTCCTTAGGCTCAATACAGATACGTTAGCAGGGTCAATCCCACATTAAAAGAGGCGATATCAGTGATTCTGGATAGTGCAATAACAGGGGTTGTGCTGGCTGGCGGTAAGGCCAGACGGATGGGCGGAACCGATAAAGGTCTGCTTGAGCTGGACGGTAAACCTCTTTGGCGACATGTGGCCGACATTCTCGCTTTGCAGGTCGAAACCGTGGTGGTTAATGCCAATCGCCACAGGGATATATACCAGCAAAGCGGCCTGAAAGTTATTCCCGATTCATTGGCCGATTTCCCTGGCCCACTGGCCGGGATGCTATCGGTATTCCTGCAGCAAACGGGAGAATGGTTTTTGTTCTGCCCGTGCGATATGCCCTATATTCCTCACGATCTGGTCGCTCGTTTAAAAGAGCAGCGCAAAGCAGCACCGGTTGTCTGGGTGCATGATGGTGAAAGAGATCACCCAACCATTGCGCTGATGCACCGCTCTATGCAGCCTTTACTGCAGGATTATCTTCAGTCCGGTGAACGACGCGTTATGGTCTTTATGCGTCTGGCTGGCGGTCATGCTGTCGATTTCAGCGATCATAAAGATGCGTTCGTAAACGTGAACACCCCCGAAGAGCTCGCAAAATGGCAGGAAAAATCATGATCCCATTACTCGCCATTGCGGCATGGAGCGGCACGGGAAAAACCACGCTGCTCAAAAAGTTGATCCCGGAACTACGTGCCAGAGGTATACGTCCCGGATTGATTAAGCATACTCATCACAAGATGGATGTCGACAAGCCCGGTAAAGATAGCTATGAGTTACGCAAAGCCGGTGCAGCACAAACGCTGGTCGCCAGCCAGCAACGTTGGGCATTAATGGTAGAAACACCGAAAGAGCCCGAACTGGATTTAGCGTATCTGGTAAGCCGGATGGACGCTTCAACGTTGGATATGGTGTTGGTCGAGGGATTTAAGCATGAACCTGTCGCTAAGATCCTACTTTTCCGCGAAGGCTGCGGGCATAGTCCTGAGGAATTGGTGATGGACGACTATGTTATAGCGGTTGCCAGTGACGTTCCGCTGGCGGTGGATGTTCCATTGTTAGATATCAACAACACACAGCAAGTAGCTGATTTTGTTACGCAATGGGCCAGAAGATAACTGCGGTGTCGTGATCTGCCTGATGCGCTACGCTTATCAGGCCTGCACAATCAATACGTTCAGCCCGGCGGTTTTTACCCCGCACACACGCAAAAAAGCCCATCCGTCAGGATGGGCTTCTTCACTTTATTTGATGCCTGGCAGTTCCCTACTCTCGCATGGGGAGACCCCACACTACCATCGGCGCTACGGCGTTTCACTTCTGAGTTCGGCATGGGGTCAGGTGGGACCACCGCGCTACAGCCGCCAGGCAAATTCTGTTATTAACCCGCTTTTCGCCGGTTAATGTAATCTGTATCAAGCTGAATGTCGTCTCTTCGCCAAAACATCTTCGGCGTTGTAAGGTTAAGCCTCACGGTTCATTAGTATCGGTTAGCTCAACGTATCGCTACGCTTACACACCCGACCTATCAACGTCGTCGTCTTCAACGTTCCTTCAGGAGACTTAAAGTCTCAGGGAGAACTCATCTCGGGGCAAGTTTCGTGCTTAGATGCTTTCAGCACTTATCTCTTCCGCATTTAGCTACCGGGCAATGCCATTGGCATGACAACCCGAACACCAGTGATGCGTCCACTCCGGTCCTCTCGTACTAGGAGCAGCCCCCCTCAATTCTCCAGCGCCCACGGCAGATAGGGACCGAACTGTCTCACGACGTTCTAAACCCAGCTCGCGTACCACTTTAAATGGCGAACAGCCATACCCTTGGGACCTACTTCAGCCCCAGGATGTGATGAGCCGACATCGAGGTGCCAAACACCGCCGTCGATATGAACTCTTGGGCGGTATCAGCCTGTTATCCCCGGAGTACCTTTTATCCGTTGAGCGATGGCCCTTCCATTCAGAACCACCGGATCACTAAGACCTGCTTTCGCACCTGCTCGAGCCGTCACTCTCGCAGTCAAGCTAGCTTATGCCTTTGCACTAACCTCCTGATGTCCGACCAGGATTAGCTAACCTTCGTGCTCCTCCGTTACTCTTTAGGAGGAGACCGCCCCAGTCAAACTACCCACCAGACACTGTCCGCAACCCGGATTACGGGTCCACGTTAGAACACCAGCCATTAAAGGGTGGTATTTCAAGGATGGCTCCATGCAGACTGGCGTCCACACTTCAAAGCCTCCCACCTATCCTACACATCAAGGACCAGTGTTCAGTGTCAAGCTATAGTAAAGGTTCACGGGGTCTTTCCGTCTTGCCGCGGGTACACTGCATCTTCACAGCGAGTTCAATTTCACTGAGTCTCGGGTGGAGACAGCCTGGCCATCATTACGCCATTCGTGCAGGTCGGAACTTACCCGACAAGGAATTTCGCTACCTTAGGACCGTTATAGTTACGGCCGCCGTTTACCGGGGCTTCGATCAAGAGCTTCTCCTTACGGATAACCCCATCAATTAACCTTCCGGCACCGGGCAGGCGTCACACCGTATACGTCCACTTTCGTGTTTGCACAGTGCTGTGTTTTTAATAAACAGTTGCAGCCAGCTGGTATCTTCGACTGATTTCAGCTCCATGAGTAAATCACTTCACCTACATATCAGCGTGCCTTCTCCCGAAGTTACGGCACCATTTTGCCTAGTTCCTTCACCCGAGTTCTCTCAAGCGCCTTGGTATTCTCTACCTGACCACCTGTGTCGGTTTGGGGTACGATTTCGTGTTACCTGATGCTTAGAGGCTTTTCCTGGAAGCAGGGCATTTGTTACTTCAGCACCGTAGTGCCTCGTCATCACACCTCAGCGTTAAAAAGGTACCGGATTTACCTGGAACCTCCGCCTACATGCTTAAACCGGGACAACCGTCGCCCGGCTAACATAGCCTTCTCCGTCCCCCCTTCGCAGTAACACCAAGTACAGGAATATTAACCTGTTTCCCATCGACTACGCCTTTCGGCCTCGCCTTAGGGGTCGACTCACCCTGCCCCGATTAACGTTGGACAGGAACCCTTGGTCTTCCGGCGTGCGGGTTTTTCACCCGCATTATCGTTACTTATGTCAGCATTCGCACTTCTGATACCTCCAGCATGCCTCACAGCACACCTTCAACGGCTTACAGAACGCTCCCCTACCCAACAACACATAGTGTCGCTGCCGCAGCTTCGGTGCATGGTTTAGCCCCGTTACATCTTCCGCGCAGGCCGACTCGACCAGTGAGCTATTACGCTTTCTTTAAATGATGGCTGCTTCTAAGCCAACATCCTGGCTGTCTGTGCCTTCCCACATCGTTTCCCACTTAACCATGACTTTGGGACCTTAGCTGGCGGTCTGGGTTGTTTCCCTCTTCACGACGGACGTTAGCACCCGCCGTGTGTCTCCCGTGATAACATTCTTCGGTATTCGCAGTTTGCATCGGGTTGGTAAGTCGGGATGACCCCCTAGCCGAAACAGTGCTCTACCCCCGAAGATGAATTCACGAGGCGCTACCTAAATAGCTTTCGGGGAGAACCAGCTATCTCCCGGTTTGATTGGCCTTTCACCCCCAGCCACAAGTCATCCGCTAATTTTTCAACATTAGTCGGTTCGGTCCTCCAGTTAGTGTTACCCAACCTTCAACCTGCCCATGGCTAGATCACCGGGTTTCGGGTCTATACCCTGCAACTTAACGCCCAGTTAAGACTCGGTTTCCCTTCGGCTCCCCTATACGGTTAACCTTGCTACAGAATATAAGTCGCTGACCCATTATACAAAAGGTACGCAGTCACACCCAAAAGGATGCTCCCACTGCTTGTACGTACACGGTTTCAGGTTCTTTTTCACTCCCCTCGCCGGGGTTCTTTTCGCCTTTCCCTCACGGTACTGGTTCACTATCGGTCAGTCAGGAGTATTTAGCCTTGGAGGATGGTCCCCCCATATTCAGACAGGATACCACGTGTCCCGCCCTACTCTTCGAGTTCACAACCTGTGCATTTTGGTGTACGGGACTATCACCCTGTACCGTCGGACTTTCCAGACCGTTCCACTAACACACAAGCTGATTCAGACTCTGGGCTGCTCCCCGTTCGCTCGCCGCTACTGGGGGAATCTCGGTTGATTTCTTTTCCTCGGGGTACTTAGATGTTTCAGTTCCCCCGGTTCGCTTCATTACGCTATGTATTCACGTAATGATAGTGTGACGAATCACACTGGGTTTCCCCATTCGGAAATCGCCGGTTATAACGGTTCATATCACCTTACCGACGCTTATCGCAGATTAGCACGTCCTTCATCGCCTCTGACTGCCAGGGCATCCACCGTGTACGCTTAGTCGCTTAACCTCACAACCCGAAGATGTTTCTTTCGATTCATCATCGTGTTGCGAAAATTTGAGAGACTCGAACACACCATTTTTCATTTCTTATTACGGAGAAATGAAACAGTGTGTCGTTTCAATTTTCAGCTTGATCCAGATTTTTAAAGAGCAAAACTTCGCAGTGAACCTTTTCAGGTACACTCTGAAGTTTTCTTGTGTTTTTGCAGTAAAGATGGTGGAGCTATGCGGGATCGAACCGCAGACCTCCTGCGTGCAAGGCAGGCGCTCTCCCAGCTGAGCTATAACCCCATCGTAAATGCTAATCTCTGTACCCTAATTCGTTTCCGGGCAAGGCGCGGTGGTGCGAAGCATACTAAAGTATGCGAGCATCGCCGTAACACAGCACGGAAGCGAATTTGGTAGGCCTGAGTGGACTTGAACCACCGACCTCACCCTTATCAGGGGTGCGCTCTAACCACCTGAGCTACAAGCCTGCAGAGATTTTCTTACTGCTAATTTTCATCAGACAATCTGTGTGAGCACTACAAAGGCAGGTTCTTTAAGGTAAGGAGGTGATCCAACCGCAGGTTCCCCTACGGTTACCTTGTTACGACTTCACCCCAGTCATGAATCACAAAGTGGTAAGCGCCCTCCCGAAGGTTAAGCTACCTACTTCTTTTGCAACCCACTCCCATGGTGTGACGGGCGGTGTGTACAAGGCCCGGGAACGTATTCACCGTGGCATTCTGATCCACGATTACTAGCGATTCCGACTTCATGGAGTCGAGTTGCAGACTCCAATCCGGACTACGACATACTTTATGAGGTCCGCTTGCTCTCGCGAGGTCGCTTCTCTTTGTATATGCCATTGTAGCACGTGTGTAGCCCTACTCGTAAGGGCCATGATGACTTGACGTCATCCCCACCTTCCTCCAGTTTATCACTGGCAGTCTCCTTTGAGTTCCCGGCCGGACCGCTGGCAACAAAGGATAAGGGTTGCGCTCGTTGCGGGACTTAACCCAACATTTCACAACACGAGCTGACGACAGCCATGCAGCACCTGTCTCAGAGTTCCCGAAGGCACCAAAGCATCTCTGCTAAGTTCTCTGGATGTCAAGAGTAGGTAAGGTTCTTCGCGTTGCATCGAATTAAACCACATGCTCCACCGCTTGTGCGGGCCCCCGTCAATTCATTTGAGTTTTAACCTTGCGGCCGTACTCCCCAGGCGGTCGACTTAACGCGTTAGCTCCGGAAGCCACGCCTCAAGGGCACAACCTCCAAGTCGACATCGTTTACGGCGTGGACTACCAGGGTATCTAATCCTGTTTGCTCCCCACGCTTTCGCACCTGAGCGTCAGTCTTTGTCCAGGGGGCCGCCTTCGCCACCGGTATTCCTCCAGATCTCTACGCATTTCACCGCTACACCTGGAATTCTACCCCCCTCTACAAGACTCTAGCCTGCCAGTTTCGGATGCAGTTCCCAGGTTGAGCCCGGGGATTTCACATCCGACTTGACAGACCGCCTGCGTGCGCTTTACGCCCAGTAATTCCGATTAACGCTTGCACCCTCCGTATTACCGCGGCTGCTGGCACGGAGTTAGCCGGTGCTTCTTCTGCGAGTAACGTCAATCGTTGCGGTTATTAACCACAACGCCTTCCTCCTCGCTGAAAGTACTTTACAACCCGAAGGCCTTCTTCATACACGCGGCATGGCTGCATCAGGCTTGCGCCCATTGTGCAATATTCCCCACTGCTGCCTCCCGTAGGAGTCTGGACCGTGTCTCAGTTCCAGTGTGGCTGGTCATCCTCTCAGACCAGCTAGGGATCGTCGCCTAGGTGAGCCGTTACCCCACCTACTAGCTAATCCCATCTGGGCACATCCGATGGCAAGAGGCCCGAAGGTCCCCCTCTTTGGTCTTGCGACGTTATGCGGTATTAGCTACCGTTTCCAGTAGTTATCCCCCTCCATCGGGCAGTTTCCCAGACATTACTCACCCGTCCGCCACTCGTCACCCAAGGAGCAAGCTCCTCTGTGCTACCGTTCGACTTGCATGTGTTAGGCCTGCCGCCAGCGTTCAATCTGAGCCATGATCAAACTCTTCAATTTAAGTTTGATGCTCGTGAATTAAACTTCGTAATGAATTACGTATGTTCACTCAGAGACTTGGTATTCATTTTTCGTCTTGCGACGTTAAGAATCCGTATCTTCGAGTGCCCACACAGATTGTCTGATAAATTGTTAAAGAGCAGTTCCGCTTCGCTTTTTCTCAGCGGCGCGGGGTGTGCATATTACGCCATCCCGCTGCGAAGTCAAGCATTTAATTTCGCTTTCTTCGCCGGAGTTCTCAGTGAAACCCCGCTGACCCGGCGGCTTGTAATCCGTTGTTCCGTGTCAGTGGAGGCGCATTATAGGGAGTTATTTCAGGCTGACAAGGGGAAATTTAAAATAATCTTCCGAGTGCGTATTTTTTATTCTTTACGTTTATTTTAACGACGTTTTGTTGGTTAATTGGGCTATTTCCCGCGCGAATCTCGCAACCTGTTCCCAATCGGTATACACCACTTCTTTATTCGTATCCGTTTCACCGCCTGACATCTTCATTATCAGTTGGATCATAACTCGGTCATACCAGCGATAGCGGGGATACAGCAAAGCACCCGCAATGACTGCACTGTGATCTGGTCGCCACGGCGAACTCATCAGGAACTTACGCGCATAGCTGTTGGTTTGCGGCGTACGTTTCTCCGGTTTACGGGCAACGAGGTTTACGGAGTAGAACGCACTCGGCATCGAATTCAGCCGTGTGGCATGCTTTTTCACAAACTCCTGAAAAGCAGCATGGTAATGACCATAGCGAATCGAGGCGCCAATCACCACGCTGTCATAATTTTGCCAGTCCGGCTCCGCGGTACGATGCAAATTAACAACATCTGCCCAAACGCCCAGCTCTTTGAGTTCAGAAGCCAGATATTCAGCGATTTCACGCGTTTGTCCGTCCCGGGAAGAAAAAAGAATCAGTGTTTTCACGTGTTACTCCATTATTCACGCCAGAAGGTAGGGGTAAAGAGCACCAGCAGAGTAAAGACCTCCAGACGACCAAACAGCATATTGGCAATCAGGATCCACTTCGCCACAGGGTTCATACTGGCAAAGTTGTCGGCAACAACCCCCAGTCCAGGCCCCAGGTTATTCAACGTTGCCACAACAGAGGCAAACGCGGAGAAGTCATCAACGCCGGTCGCAATAATCGCCAGCATACTGATAATAAAGACCAACGCATAGGCAGAGAAGAATCCCCATACGGCTTCAAGAATTCGCTCCGGCAACGCACGGTTACCCAGTTTGATACTGTAAACCGCATTCGGATGAACCAGTCGTTTCAATTCGCGGTTGCCTTGCTTAAACAGCAGCAGGATACGAATCACCTTCAAGCCCCCCCCCGTCGACCCGGCACAGCCGCCGATAAAAGCAGAACACAGCAACAGCACCGGCAGGAACAGCGGCCAGCGGGCAATACTGTCCGTGGTAAATCCGGCAGTCGTCGCCATCGATACCACCTGGAAAAAGGCCTGGTTAATCGTCGTGAGCGCCGAGCCATAGGTATTGTGTATCCACAGCACCAACGTACAGACAGCCACCAGCGTCAACTGCACGCCGATGAACATGCGGAATTCCGGATCGCGCCAGTAAACCTTCAGACTACGCCCGCTTAATAAAGAGAAGTGCAGACCGTAGTTACAACCGGAGATCAGCAAGAAGATAGCAATAATCGTATTAATCGTGGGACTGTCGAAATACCCCACGCTGGCATCGTGTGTGGAAAAACCACCGATGGCAATCGTGGCAAAACTGTGCCCAATGGCGTCAAACGCGGGCATCCCGGCAAACCATAGCGCCAGCGCGCACGCCACCGTCAGTAATACATAGATAAGCCACAGCGTTTTCGCCGTTTCGGCAATACGCGGGCGCATCTTATTATCTTTCAGCGGCCCCGGCATTTCTGCCCGATAGAGCTGCATCCCACCCACGCCAAGAATAGGCAGGATAGCCACCGCCAGCACGATGATCCCCATCCCGCCGAACCATTGCAGCATCTGGCGATAGAAGAGAATCGCGTGTGGCAATGAATCCAGCCCCACCAGCGTCGTCGCACCGGTAGTGGTCAATCCGGAAAAGGATTCAAAAAAAGCGTCGGTTATCGTCAGGTTAGGGCTTTCCGCAAAGATGAACGGTAGCGCACCCACGCTGCCCAGAACGGTCCAGAACAAAACGACAATCAGAAATCCTTCGCGCGATTTCAGCTCGCCCTTCTCTTTACGGTTTGGCCACCACAGCATGGAGCCGATCGCCAAAGCAACGAAGAAAGTTTGGGTGAATGCACGCCCTGCCCCGTCACGGTAGATGAGCGCTACCAGTCCAGGGATAATCATTGTCCCCGAGAATAAGATGACCAGTAGTCCAACGATTCGGGTGATGGCGCGAAAATGCATCTCTGCCGCTTCCTTAGTTCTTTAAAATGAGGTGGGGATTATTCTTCAATCGCTAACAATTGCAATGAACCACGACTAAAATCCGCCAGTTTTGCCGAAAACTCATCCACTTTGGCAAAAGGAAGCGCCACCCTGAGTCGAACAAAAGCCTGGTAATCACTGGCAACGACTTTACCGTCAAACTGCCCCAGCAAAGCTTCAATGCCTGCCAACTGACCGTACTCACACTGCAAAGTATATTCGGTTAATGGCGTCTTGCGCTGTGTCGTTAACTGGCGCAACGCCTGATTCACACCGCCGCCGTAGGCTTTTACCAATCCTCCAGTACCGAGAAGGATACCGCCGTAGTAGCGCACGACTACAGCGGTAATCTCACCGACACCGCTCCCCATCAGCTGTGCGAGCATCGGTTTACCTGCCGTACCCGCCGGTTCGCCATCGTCTGAAAATCCTAGCTGCTGCGAGTCATTGGGCGCACCCGCCACCCACGCCACGCAATGGTGGCGGGCGTCCGGGTGTTCCGCTTTGACTGATTCAACAAACGCTTTTGCCGCTTCTACGCCGTCCGTATGGGCGAGCAGCGTAATGAAGCGGCTTTTTTTGATCTCTTCGACGACGCTAACCGGCCCCGCAGGGATTAACCAACTGTCCATTACGCCAGTTTCAAATCCCGAGTCATGTTTTCGATATTGTTTTCGTGGACCACCACGTTGTCTTCAATACGAATACCGCCGAACGGTTTCAGGGCTTCAATTTTCTGCCAGTTGAAGTGTTTGCTGAACTGCCCTTCACGCCACGGCGCCAGCAGAGATTCAATGAAGTAAATGCCCGGTTCGATGGTCAGAACCATGCCCGGTTGCAATACGCGGGTGCAACGCAGGTAAGGATACTTCGACGGCGCGGCCAGATGGGTACCACTGTCATCCTGCATAAAGCCAGCGACATCATGTACCTGCAGGCCCAACTGGTGACCAATGCCGTGTGGCATAAACGGCCCAGTAAGATCGTTTTCTACCATCGCCTCTTCACTCATATCGGTGATGATTTGATGCTTACGCAGCAGCTTCGCGATGCGCTGGTGGAACTGAATGTGGTAATCCACGTAGCTGGCACCTGCTTTCATGGTGGCAATCAGCGCCAGCTCTTCGTCGTTAACGTCTTTCACCAGATGCGCATAGTCGTTGTCGTTTTTCGCCGACCAGGTACGCGTCAGGTCTGCCGCATAGCCGTTGTATTCCGCGCCAGCGTCGAGCAGGAAGCTGCGGATTTCAGACGGCGCCTGATGATCCAGCTTGGTGTAATGAAGAACCGAAGCATGCTCGTTAAGCGCCACGATGTTGCTGTATGGCACGTCGGTGTCGCGGTGACCGGTGGCAGTCAGGTAAGCGAGGTTGATGTCAAACTCGCTCATTCCGGAACGGAACGCCTCTTCTGCTGCACGGTGTCCATTTACCGCCATTTTCTGCGCTTCGCGCATACAGGCCAGTTCGTAGTCCGTTTTATAGGCACGGTAATAATGCAGGTAGTCGATCACCCCTTTCGGGTTGATGTTGCTGGCCGCAATGTCCAATTGCAGGGCACGTTCCGGAACCGGGCCAATGTAACCGATATTGCCGCGAGCAGCAGGCAGTTGGCTACCGATACCATCCGCTTTCGGCAGCGCGATGATCTCGATTTCTTCCGTCCAGAAAGAGG
Organism: Citrobacter sp. ABFQG; assembly: GCF_004322975.1. NCBI lineage: Bacteria > Pseudomonadati > Pseudomonadota > Gammaproteobacteria > Enterobacterales > Enterobacteriaceae > Citrobacter > Citrobacter sp. ABFQG. Next base: position 817,267 of record NZ_CP036435.1, on the reverse strand, counting down.
TCGGCAGCGGCTCAACGTTGTGCCAGTAATCGACCGGCAGGTAGAACCACAGTTTCGGCTTGTTTACGCCATCCACCAGCAACCAGCAGTTAGGAACCTGCGTGACAGGCACCCAGGCTTTGAATTGCGGATTGACCTTAAACGGGTACGGATGATCGTCGAGAAAGACGTTAACAAGTTCGCCTGAGTGAATAAGTAACGCATCCAGCTTGAAGCGCTCCAGCGCGTCGCGCGTCCGTTCTTGTAAGGTAACGATATGATTTTTATAGAGTGCGGCCAGTGATTCCATTTTCTACCCTTCTGTTTTTTTGACCTCAAGTCTCCGCATCTTAGCACATCGCTTTGTGAGTGCGTGATTTCTGGCGAGCGTGATCGAATCGTCATTTCTTTAATCATTCATTTGCATTTTATTAACATAAAACACACACTTCGATTCATCTGGTATGACCAGATCACCTTGCGGATTCAGGAGACTGACATGCTTTACAAAGGCGACACCCTGTACCTCGACTGGCTGGAAGATGGCATCGCCGAACTGGTGTTCGATGCCCCTGGTTCGGTCAATAAACTCGACACGGCCACCGTTGCCAGCCTGGGCCATGCGCTTGATGTGCTGGAAAAACAACCGAATTTAAAAGGGCTGCTGCTGCGCTCTAACAAAGCAGCCTTTATTGTTGGTGCCGATATCACCGAATTCCTTTCACTGTTCCTCGTGCCTGAAGAGCAACTGAGCCAGTGGCTGCATTTTGCCAACAGCGTCTTTAACCGCCTCGAAGATCTACCTGTTCCGACCCTCTCAGCGGTAAATGGCTATGCGTTGGGCGGTGGCTGCGAGTGTGTCCTGGCAACCGATTATCGTCTGGCAACGCCGGACCTGCGCATTGGTCTGCCGGAAACCAAGCTGGGCATTATGCCGGGCTTTGGCGGCTCTGTGCGTATGCCACGTATGCTGGGTGCGGACAGCGCGCTGGAAATTATTGCGGCAGGTAAAGACGTTGGTGCTGAGCAGGCGCTAAAAATCGGTCTGGTCGATGGCGTAGTGAAGCAAGACAAACTGCTTGATGGCGCGATCGCGGTATTACGTCAGGCGATTAACGGCGACCTCGACTGGAAAGCCAAACGTCAGCCTAAGCTGGAGCCGTTGAAACTCAGCAAAATTGAAGCGGCTATGAGCTTTACCATCGCCAAAGGCATGGTGGCGCAGACGGCAGGTAAGCATTATCCCGCACCGATTACCGCGGTAAAAACCATTGAAGCAGCGGCTCGTTTTGGCCGTGAAGAAGCGCTGAATCTGGAAAATAAAAGCTTTGTGCCACTGGCGCACACCAGTGAAGCTCGCGCGCTGGTTGGGATCTTCCTTAACGATCAGTTCGTGAAAGCCAAAGCCAAAAAGCTCACCAAAAATATTGAAGCACCAAAGCAAGCGGCAGTGCTGGGTGCAGGCATTATGGGCGGCGGCATCGCTTACCAGTCAGCCTGGAAAGGCGTGCCGGTTGTCATGAAAGATATCAACGACAAATCATTAACGCTGGGCATGACCGAAGCGGCCAAACTGCTGAACAAACAGCTTGAGCGCGGCAAAATTGACGGTCTGAAAATGGCGGGCGTGATTTCCACTATTCATCCAACCCTCGACTATAGCGGTTTTGAGCGTGTGGACGTGGTGGTTGAAGCGGTCGTGGAAAACCCGAAAGTGAAAAAAGCGGTACTGGCGGAAACCGAAGATCAGGTACGCCCGGACACCGTACTGGCGTCGAATACCTCTACCATCCCAATCAACGAGCTGGCCAGCGCGCTCAAGCGCCCGGAAAACTTCTGTGGGATGCACTTCTTTAACCCAGTACACCGCATGCCACTGGTTGAGATCATTCGCGGCGAGAAAAGCTCGGATGAAACCATCGCCAAAGTTGTCGCATGGGCAAGCCAGATGGGCAAAACGCCAATTGTGGTCAACGACTGCCCCGGTTTCTTCGTGAACCGCGTGCTGTTCCCGTATTTTGCCGGTTTTAGCCAGCTGCTGCGCGATGGGGCGGATTTCCGCAAAGTCGACAAAGTCATGGAAAAACAGTTTGGCTGGCCGATGGGCCCGGCTTATCTGCTGGACGTGGTGGGAGTTGATACCGCACATCACGCGCAGGCAGTGATGTCCGCAGGCTTCCCTCAGCGTATGCAGAAAGATTATCGCGACGCGATAGACGCCCTGTTTGATGCAAACCGTTTCGGACAGAAAAACGGTCTTGGATTCTGGCGTTATAAAGAAGACAACAAGGGCAAGCCGAAAAAAGAAGAGGATGCCACCGTTGATGATCTGCTGGCAGAAGTCAGCCAGCCGAAACGCGAATTCAGTGATGAAGAGATTATCGCTCGCATGATGATCCCGATGGTCAACGAAGTGGTACGGTGCCTGGAAGAAGGCATTATCGCCAGCCCGGCAGAAGCCGATATGGCGCTGGTGTATGGCCTGGGCTTCCCTCCGTTCCACGGGGGCGCGTTCCGCTGGCTGGATACGCTCGGCAGCGCGAAGTATCTCGATATGGCCCTGCAGTATCAGCACCTCGGAGCGCTGTATGAAGTTCCGGCTGGTCTGCGTGATAAGGCGCGCCATAACGAACCGTATTATCCCCAGGTTGAGCCTGCCCGCCCGGTTGGCAGCCTGAAAACGGCTTAAGGAGTCACAATGGAACAGGTTGTAATTGTTGATGCGATCCGTACCCCGATGGGCCGTTCAAAAGGGGGGGCGTTTCGTAACGTGCGTGCAGAAGATCTCTCCGCACACTTAATGCGTAGCCTGCTGGCGCGTAATCCGGCGCTGGATCCAACCGCGCTGGATGACATTTACTGGGGCTGTGTGCAGCAAACGCTGGAGCAGGGTTTCAACATCGCCCGTAACGCCGCGCTGCTGGCGGAAATCCCGCACTCCGTTCCGGCGGTCACCGTGAACCGCCTGTGCGGTTCATCAATGCAGGCGCTGCACGACGCGGCACGTATGATCATGACCGGCGATGCTCAGGCGTGCCTGATTGGTGGCGTGGAGCATATGGGCCATGTACCAATGAGCCACGGCGTTGATTTCCATCCGGGCATGAGCCGCAACGTAGCAAAAGCGGCGGGGATGATGGGTCTGACCGCAGAAATGCTCTCCCGCATGCACGGCATCAGCCGTGAAATGCAGGATGCTTTCGCCGCACGTTCACATGCTCGCGCCTGGGCTGCAACACAGTCTGGCGCATTTAAAAACGAAATCATCCCGACCGGCGGTCATGATGCCGACGGCGTGCTGAAGCAGTTTAACTACGATGAGGTTATCCGCCCGGAGACAACCGTTGAAGCGCTCTCCACCCTGCGCCCAGCGTTCGATCCGGTTAGTGGAACGGTCACTGCCGGTACCTCCTCCGCGCTCTCCGACGGCGCAGCGGCGATGCTGGTGATGAGTGAAAGTCGCGCCCGTAAACTGGGTCTGACGCCGCGTGCCCGTATTCGTTCGATGGCTGTTGTTGGCTGCGACCCGTCAATCATGGGTTACGGTCCGGTTCCGGCCTCAAAGCTGGCGCTGAAAAAAGCGGGACTCTCCACCAGCGACATCGGCTTGTTTGAGATGAACGAAGCCTTTGCCGCTCAGATCCTGCCGTGCATTAAAGATCTGGGACTGATGGAGCAGATAGACGAGAAGATCAACCTCAACGGCGGCGCGATCGCTCTGGGCCACCCACTGGGATGCTCCGGGGCGCGTATCAGCACCACCCTGCTCAACCTGATGGAACGCAAAGACGTACAGTTTGGCCTGGCGACGATGTGTATCGGGTTAGGCCAGGGCATCGCAACGGTATTTGAGCGAGTTTAATCAAAGATAAATTCCCCTAAATAATTCGCGCTGCATCGCGGCGGCAACTGAGCGAATCCCCGGGAGCATAGATAACTATGTGACCGGGGTGAGCAAAGGCAGCCAACAAAGAGGCAGAGTGAATTATGACGGGGAAAGGTTTAGTTGCCGTTCTTCCCGCCTGTCAGGGGCGGGTTTTTTATTTCCCTGAACTACCACGCACCACTAACTGCACCGGCAACAGCAGATTCTCTTCCTGATTTTCTTCCAGCAATAAACGCAGCGCTTCACGCCCCAATTGTTGTTTATCAACCGCAATGGTGGTGAGTGGTGGATGTGACCAGGCCGCAGCATCAATATCATCAAACCCCACCAACGCAAGATCTTCCGGGATACGTATACCCTGCTGCGTACACACCCGTTGAACAACCAGCGCTGCCGCGTCGTTATAGGCAAAAATGGCGTCGGGCGGCTCTGGCAGACTGAGCAATTCATTAACCGCCTCCACCAAAGATTGCTCGGTATCCAGCAGTGGCGGCGCAATGGCTTCATACTCTGGCGGCATCAGCAAGCGGGCTTCATACAATGCCTGACGGTAGCCCTTCTCGCGCTGACGGATGCTGTAGTGCGCAAGCGAACTGGCAAGAAAAGCGATACGGCTGCGCCCTTGCGCAATCAGATGTTGCGTGGCCAGATAACCGCCCTGGGTATTGTCCGGGTTCACGCAAGGCAGGTCCGGCGCCCAGAGATCCACCAGCACCAACGGCAGTTTCATCTGTTGCAGCAAGCCAAGTAATTCAGGCTCAAAAAATCCCGCGCAGATCAGCGCATCAGGCTGGTGCAACATCACCTGCTCACTCACTGCATCGCCTGGACCAATGGAGAGAAAGCTCAGCGCAATACCATGGTCACGACAGTTATCTTCTATCCCCAGCAGCAGTTGAGAATAAAACGGCAATGCCCGGCTGATATTGTGCTGGCGGTGCAGCAAAAACAGGACGCGTTTGATCTTGTCTGCGCGCAGGCGAGAAAAATCATAACCCTGCTGCTGCGCCACAGAAATAATGCGCAGCCGGGTATCTTCACGTAGCCCTGGCTGCCCTTTCAGGGCGCGGGAAACCGCGCCAACCGAGACACCACAAGCTTCGGCAATGTCCCTGATACGTACAGGTTTCGTCATGTCACTCTCATTGATTTACGCTGGCCTTTTGCGCCCCCAGCCAGGCCGCGCCGCGTACGCCGCTGCTGTCACCGTGTCGGGCCTGAACGATCGGCGTACGGCACTGTTTACCAAATACGTACTGCGCCACTCGCGCCTGCAAGCCTGAGTACAGTAAAGTGATATTGGATACCCCACCGCCCAGCACGATAACATCGGGATCGAGCGTATTCACCACCCCCGCCAACGCGCGCGCCAGTTGATCGCAATAGCGTTCCCATAACAAACAGGCATCTGCATCACCCGATTCTACCCGCTGCATAATATGTGGCACATCTGCATGTTGTGCGGTGTGACTCATATACTGACGCTCCAGGCCGCTGCCGGAAATAAAGCTCTCAATACAGTTCACCTGTCCGCAATAGCATGTCACTTCAGCCCCATCCCGAGATTCGTGGTAGCGCGGCAATGCATTATGTCCCCACTCTCCTGCACAGGCGTTAGGTCCGGAGATCAAACGGTTATCGATGCATAGTCCACCGCCGCAACCGGTACCGAGGATCACACCAAATACCACGCTATGCCCGTGTCCGCTACCGTCCATCGCTTCCGACAGGGTAAAGCAGTTGGCATCATTAGTAACAGGCACGGGTATTCCTAACGCTCGCTCAAGGTCTTGAGCAAAAGCCTGCTGATTCAACACCAGGATGTTCGAATTCTTAATCAAACCTTCGCTATCCACCGCGCCAGGCACTCCAACACCAACCGATAAAGACTGATTAACGGCCAGTCTGGCCTTAGAAATCATCTCCGTCACGGCCTGGAAAAAATCACCGTAACTCTGCTTTGGTGTCGCACATCGCTCGCGGTAAACAATTTCACCCGCGTTATCAATCACCACCGCTTCAATTTTAGTCCCGCCGATATCCAGTCCGAGCCTCATGGTTTTCCCTCGTTGATGTCCAGCAATGTGATGCGATACAGCTTGCCCATTTTGTTTACTAAACAAAATGAGACCCGTCACAAAAAATCAGTTTTATGGTTAATAGACAGGAAAAACATGTTTACTAAAAATGTGCTGAAAAGAGGAGCAGTGAGACCGGGCTTGCACCCTGTTAGAAGAAGTAAGGTTGGTGATGGATGCGCCGGAAGGACTCCGGCGCACAGCGCTTAAATGAACGCGAACGCGTCGCCAAACAGGCGATCTTCACGTGCCTGACGCTCATTACAGAACAGGTCGCGCGCGATTTTTGCCATCTCAAAACGACCGGCAATGTAGATATCGTGTTCCGCCAGAGTACCGTAATCCTGCAATACTGCCGTTAACACGGTTCCCGTACGACCACGCCAGCCGTCTTCAGGCTGCTCTACCACCGGCTCAACACGCAGGTTCGGGTGATTCACCGACAATGCTTCCAGCTCTGAGAGATCGTAGAGATGCTTCTCTTCGCGCCCGCCCCAGTAAATAGTGATATCGCGGTTGGGATTGCGTGCCAGCGCGGTAAGCAGAATAGAACGCACGTAAGAGAACCCTGTACCTCCGGCAATCAGGATCAGCGGGCGCTCGTCTTCATCACGCAGCCAGGCTTCGCCATGCGGAATATCGACCTTGATTTCCCGGTCTTTCAGAATACGGTCCATCACGGCCATGGCGTAAAGATTTAGCTCAGAGGCGCCAACGTGCAGCTCAATGAATCCTTGCTCGTCCGGCGTTGATGCCATGGAGAACGGACGCTTATCCCTTTCGTCCATCACGACCATTAAATACTGGCCAGCACGAAAGGAAAACGCCGCGTCTGGCACTAAACGAACGCGATATACGGTGTCAGTTATAGCTTCTACCGAGGTCACTTTACAGCTTAAGGTTGTCATGCGCTCTCTCTGTCGGATCAATAGGCAAAACGATCGCGCCTCAGGCGCTTTTGCCGTCATTAAAGATGGCCAGTTCATCCCAAATTGCGTCAATACGCGCAGTCACTTCAGGATCTTTTTTAATCGGACGTCCCCATTCGCGTTGGGTTTCGCCCGGCCATTTATTTGTGGCATCCAGCCCCATTTTTGAACCAAGGCCGGAAACCGGCGAGGCAAAGTCCAGGTAATCAATTGGCGTATTCTCTACCAGTACCGTATCCCGGGCGGGGTCCATACGGGTAGTAATAGCCCAAATTACATCATTCCAGTCGCGCGCGTTAACGTCATCATCGCAGACAATAACAAATTTGGTGTACATGAACTGACGCAAAAACGACCAAACGCCCATCATGACGCGTTTGGCATGGCCTGCGTACTGTTTTTTCATCGTCACCACGGCCAGACGATATGAACAGCCTTCCGGAGGCAGGTAAAAATCGACGATTTCCGGGAACTGCTTTTGCAGAATAGGAACGAATACTTCGTTCAGAGCCACGCCGAGCACTGCTGGCTCATCAGGCGGACGTCCGGTATAGGTAGAGTGATAAATAGCATCTTCACGTTGGGTAATGTGGGTGACGGTAAAGACCGGGAAATTATCTACTTCGTTGTAGTAGCCGGTATGATCGCCATAGGGCCCTTCTGGAGCCAGCTCGCCCGGTTCGATGTACCCTTCCAGTACGATTTCTGCGCTGGCAGGCACTTCCAGGTCGTTGGAAATACATTTGACCACTTCGGTCTTGGTACCGCGCAACAGCCCGGCAAATGCGTACTCGGATAATGTATCAGGAACGGGCGTCACGGCCCCCAGAATGGTCGCAGGATCTGCCCCCAACGCCACTGAAACCGGGAAACGTTCACCAGGATGCGCCGCGCACCACTCCTGATAATCAAGCGCGCCGCCGCGATGGGACAACCAGCGCATAATAAGCTTGTTTTTACCAATCAACTGCTGGCGATAGATGCCCAGATTCTGCCGCTCTTTATGCGGACCACGCGTGACGGTGAGTCCCCAGGTAATCAGCGGCGCGGCATCTTCCGGCCAGCATGTCATAATCGGAATGCGGTTTAAATCAACGTCATCGCCTGAGTAGATTTTTTGCTGACAAGGCGCACCGCGCAACCGCTTAGTCGGCATGTTCAACACCTGCTTAAACTGCGGCAGCTTATCAAACAGATCGCGGAATCCTTTCGGTGGCTCTGGCTCTTTCAAAAACGCCAACAGTTTACCGACTTCTCGTAGCGCCGAGACATCTTCTTGTCCCATTCCCATCGCAACACGCTTTGGTGTGCCAAACAGGTTACACAGCACCGGCATTGAATAGCCTTTCGGATTCTCAAACAGTAACGCAGGCCCACCGGCACGCAGAGTGCGATCGGCAATTTCAGTAATTTCCAGGTGGGGATCCACCTCAAGCGAAATGCGTTTGAGTTCGCCCTGCTGTTCAAGCAGCGTCAGGAAGTCGCGTAAATCGTGATATTTCATGGCGTCCATTGTGGCCTCTTCGTAAGCGCTTCATTATACGGCGTTCATCATTGTGATGCTGTATTTTTGTTAAATTAGCGTGAACTCTGGCGATACATATAAGCCCTGGGAGTATATACCCATTGGGTTTCAGCCTGCGTTGAGGCGGGTATAATTAACTTAACGCATGGCTTTTGCTATGCTGGCGCTCAGAACAAGCGGATAAGAGTTATTATGCAATCCTGGTATTTACTGTACTGCAAACGTGGGCAACTTCAGCGAGCCCAGGAACACCTGGAAAGACAGGCGGTGAACTGCCTGACGCCTATGATCACCCTGGAAAAAATAGTGCGCGGTAAACGTACCACAGTCAGTGAACCACTATTCCCTAATTACATGTTTGTCGAGTTCGACCCGGAAGTGATCCACACCACCACTATCAATGCCACGCGTGGTGTCAGCCATTTCGTCCGTTTTGGCGCGACGCCTGCGACAGTTCCTTCTCCCGTTATTCACCAGCTTTCTATCTACAAGCCTGAAGGAATTGTTGACCCGCAAACTCCTCAGCCAGGGGACAGCGTGATTATTACTGAAGGGGCATTTGAGGGGCTAAAAGCGATCTTCACCGAACCGGATGGCGAAGCACGTTCCATGCTACTGCTTAACCTGTTGAATAAAGAGGTTAAGCAGAGTGTGAAAAATACCGGCTTTCGAAAAATTTAAGCCGTTTAGAAGGTCACTTCGAACAGTGTTCGGACGTTAGCATCAATGGTTGCTGACAGCCATTGAGGATTTTCCCCGCGCCAGTGGGCAATACGCTCAAGAATATGTGGCAGGTGCGCCGGTTCATTGCGCCGTGACGTCGGTTTAGGCGTTAAGTCGCGAGGGAGTAGGTAAGGCGCATCGGTTTCAATCAGCAGCCTTTCCACCGGAATAAACGGCAGCAGTTCCCGCAGTTCCATCCCCCGGCGCTCATCACAGACCCAGCCGGTGATACCGATATAGAGTCCCCGGTCCACGCAGTCCTGCATCTCCTGCCGCGTTCCGGTAAAACAGTGCAGCACCGCGCCTGGGAGGCTATCCAGCCACGGCTCCAGCAACGTCAGAAAACGCTCATGGGCATCCCGACAATGCATGAAAATCGGCATCTGCAGTTCAGCAGCAATGCGCAGTTGCGCCTCAAAAGCACGTTCCTGCTCCTGCGGCGTGGAGAAATTGCGATTGAAATCCAGACCGCACTCGCCAATAGCGACCACCTCAGACTGGTTTGCCAGCGCGATAATCTCGTCTTCCGTTGAGGATTGCCATTGGCTGCTGTCATGCGGGTGCACGCCAGCCGTGGACCAGCAATGCGGATAATGCTGTGCCAACTTTAGCGCCTGCTGGCTTTCGTGCAGGTTTGTTCCGGTCAGAAGCATACCGTTTACGCCCGCAGCAAAGGCGCGCGCCACAACATCATCCCTGTCTTTTGCAAATTGTGAACTGGTTAAATTAACGCCAATGTCAAACATGCTACCTCCCATATGACAACCGCCCTGACGGGCGGTTGAATTTACTCTTCTGTTTTCTCGGTGGCTTCGGCTTCTTTTGCTTCTTCGGCCTCGTTGTCCTCATCTCGCGTACGTCGCTTGCCGACATAGAAACGAGAGAAGAAAACGCCCACTTCAAACAGGCAGTACATCGGTATCGCCAACAACGTTTGCGAGAAGACATCTGGCGGGGTCAGTAACATCCCGACGACAAATGCCCCAACCACAACGTAAGGACGCTTCTTGCGTAAATCGTCTGGCGTCGTAATGCCCATCCAGCATAGCAGCACAATGGCGACAGGGACCTCAAAAGAGACCCCGAAAGCCATAAACAGAGCCATGACGAAACTGAGATAGCTGGCAATGTCCGTTGATACCTGTACGCCTTGCGGAGCCGTGTTGGCCAGAAAACCAAACGCCAACGGGAAGACAACAAAATAGGCGAATGCCATGCCGATGTAGAACAGCAACGAACTGGAGACCAGCAGCGGCACAACCAGGCGACGTTCATGTTTGTACAAAGCAGGCGCAATGAATGCCCATACCTGGTAGAGGATCACTGGCGCTGACAGGATCAGCGACACCATGAAGGTCAACTTGATTGGCGTAAAGAACGGCGAAGCCACATCGGTGGCGATCATCGTTGCACCCTGCGGCATCTGTTTAATCAGAGGCGCTGCAACCATATGGTAAATGTCGTTGGCAAAATAAACCAACGCCAGAAAGATCACGATTACCGCAATAATACAGTTCAGGAGTCGCTTACGCAGCTCAATAAGATGCGTGATGAGCGGTTGGGTATCTTCTACAGACATGTTTACGGTTTATCACTCGACGAGGGTGAGGATTCGACAACAGGTGCGGCAGCTTTCTTTTCTGCATCCATCAACGTAGCGGAAGTGTTTTCCGTCGGCTCTGGCGTTTTAGCACCCGTGGATTCCGGTTTTTGCTCCGGCGAACTGGCCTGATTTTCAGCGGCGGCAGGGGTGACCCCTTCTCGCTGCGCTTCACCTTCTTTCACCACCGGATTATGGATAGTGTGCGCTTCATCGCTCGCTTTCTCAGGATCGTGCACGCTGTAAGAACGCTTCATCGATTCCGCCGCTTCACGCAGCTCATCCATTGACGCTTTCAGCTCCGGGGTCAGATTTGTCAGGCTCGCTTTCTCTACTTTCTTCAGGCTGTCCTGAAACTCCTGAAGCTTAAGCTCCTGGGTCAGTTCATTCTGAACAGTAGTTGCCAGGGAACGTAAAGCACGCACCCAGCCAGCAACCGTTTTTACCGCTACGGGTAATCGTTGCGGCCCCAGGACAATGAGGCCGATCACGAACACCAATAACAGTTCGCTAAAACCGATATCAAACACGGATTATACCTGCTCTTTATCTTGGCTTTTGGCGTCTTCCTTTTTCACTTCGCCCTGCTTATCGGTGATGGATTTAGCTGTAAAATCAGCGTCCTGGCTGGTTTTATCTTGCTTAGGCTCATCATCACCCATCGCTTTTTTGAAGCCTTTAATCGATGCGCCAAGATCGGAACCGATGGAGCCGAGTTTCTTGGTGCCAAATAGCAGTACAACGATGACGGCAATGATCAACAACTGCCAAATACTGATACCACCCATACATGTTCCTCTGTCATAGATGATGAATTAATAAGGCCGTAGTATACGTTACACGGCCTGCCTTGGGCGATGAAAAATTCAGCGCATTTTGCGCCAGCCGATTAACCAGGCTAAGACACCGCCTGCCATCAACCAGCCCGGCATAAGCCCCCACTCAGGGCGGCTTACCAGCAGGAATGTTCCACTTAGCAACAATGTTGCGCCAATGCCCAATAAATAACGGGATTGTCCCTGGCGTACATGATTCGCGTGAAGCTCGCGGGCAATCTTATCAACACTGTGCTGTAAATATTTGCCCTGGCGCAAACTGTCATACACCAGTTCAGGTATTTCTGGCATTTTTTCGACCCAGAACGGTGCTTTTTCTTTAAATGCCCTAACGAGCGCCGGAATACCGACCTGATCTTTAATCCAGGATTCGAGGAATGGCTTAGCCGTTTTCCACAAATCTAACTGCGGGTAGAGCTGTCGTCCGACACCCTCAACGTACAGCAGCGTCTTCTGTAGCAATACCAGTTGAGGCTGGACTTCCATATTGAAGCGGCGCGCAGTGTTGAACAAATTCAACAGCACATGACCAAAGGAAATCTCCGCAAGCGGTTTTTCAAAAATCGGCTCGCACACGGTACGAATAGCAAATTCAAACTCTTCTACGTTGGTATCCGGTGGAACCCAACCAGAATCCACGTGCAGTTCAGCAACTTTGCGGTAATCGCGGTTAAAGAACGCAATGAAGTTTTCAGCCAGGTAACGCTTATCTTCTTTGTTTAAAGAGCCCACAATCCCACAATCAATACCAATGTATTTAGGGTTTTCAGGGTGCTCATAACTGACGAAAATGTTCCCGGGGTGCATGTCCGCATGGAAAAAGCTGTCGCGGAAAACCTGAGTAAAGAAGACCTGAACACCACGCTCGGCCAACAGTTTCATATTGGTGCCGTTATTCTCAAGCGTGGTGACATCTGAAACCGGGATACCGTAAATGCGCTCCATCACCATCATGTTCTGACTGCAATAGTCGGAATACACTTCCGGGATGTACAGCATCGGGCTATCTTCAAAATTACGTCGTAGCTGAATGGCATTCGCAGATTCGCGCAGCAGATTTAGCTCATCAATTAACGTTTTTTCATATTCACGGACGACTTCTGTTGGTCGCAGACGACGCCCATCTGGCAGCAGACGAGGAACCCAACGAGCCAGGCGGTAGATCAGTTTTAAATCCGCTTTGATGACCGGCAGTATGTCCGGGCGAATAACTTTGATCACCACCTCTTTGCCATTCGATTTCAATCGCGCAGTGTGAACCTGAGCAACAGACGCAGACGCCAGCGGCGTGATTTCAAAATCATCAAACCATTCCTCGACGGGCAGCCCGCCCATGGCCTCTTCGATTTGTTTTTTCGCTCTAAGCCCATCAAACGGGGCAACACGATCCTGCAATAGCGCAAGCTGATCGGCGATGTGCGGAGGGAAAAGGTCGCGACGGGTGGAGAGCATCTGCCCAAACTTGATCCACACCGGGCCGAGTTCCTGTAAAGCCAGTCTCAGCCTTTCTCCCAGCGGTTTGTCTTTATGTCGGTTGGGCATCCAGAACAACGAGTAACGCCACAACCGAAGCGGCAGCGTGATTCGCATTTTGGGGATGAGTTCATCAAGACCGTAGCTTAAAAAAGTGCGAATGATGAAATAAAGGCGCCGTACTTCACCTGGCGTCATTTGGCCTCCAGTTTTTCCAGCCGTTTGGCCAGAGATTCAACCGCGCGCTCAACGGCTGCCGTTTCTTCAGCAAACCATGCAACCTCTAGTGGGCCAGGAGCCATGCGCCACTCTTCGGTGATCGCTTCGGCGACATAGCGCTGCTGGCGCTGAAAGTTATGGCACAGGAACTTCGCTCCACCACGCAAGACTTTGCTGACCCCTTCCGCGACGATATCGCCGGTATAGGGTGCTAACAGTTCTGCAGGATCCAACTCGGCCAGATCGGCCAGCGCAACAAAGTTCTGTACTACCTGGATATCACCCTGGACTTCCAGTTCACCGCTGCGGATAAGCGTGGTGAGTTGCTGTCTGTCACGCAATTTCGGTAACACACTGGCATATGTGATTACGGTGCAATCGGCTTCGCCTTCCCACGCCCCCAGCACATCGACCTGGCGCTCACTAAACACCAGGACTAACGATGTTGAAAATCCTTTGAGATCAACACGTAGCACTTTGCCCTGTAAACGCGTTCTGGCTGACTTGAGCGCAGGAGAGCGGTACAGAAAGGTGTTGAGCAGATTTTCAACGCCTGCGGTCACTAAGGGTTTTAAAGGCATCCCCACTCTCCTGTCAGAACTTGTAACCACGATGCAGCGCAACGACACCTGCTGTCAGGTTGTAGTAATCAACGCTTTCGAACCCGGCATCTTGCATCATTGCTTTTAAGGTGTCCTGATCGGGATGCATGCGGATGGATTCCGCCAGATAGCGGTAGCTGTCCGCATCGCTTGCTACCATTGAACCTATACGCGGCAGAACATGGAAAGAGTACGCGTCGTAGGCTTTGCTCAACGGTTCGATAATCGGCTTGGAGAATTCCAGCACCAGTAGACGTCCGCCCGGCTTCAATACGCGGTACATGGAGCGTAATGCTTTGTCTTTATCCGTAACGTTGCGCAGACCGAAAGAGATGGTGATGCAGTCAAACGTGTTGTCAGGGAAAGGTAGTGCTTCCGCATTCGCCTGAACGTACTCAACGTTACCCACCACACCAATATTGCGCAGCTTTTCGCGACCCATTTTGAGCATTGAGTCATTGATATCCGCCAGCACAACTTTGCCGGTTTCGCCTACCATGCGAGAGAATTTCGCCGTCAGATCGCCGGTACCGCCTGCTAAATCGAGAACGGTTTGCCCGCGACGCACGCCACTGCAGTCAATGGTGAAGCGCTTCCACAAACGATGAATGCCGAATGACATTAAGTCATTCATGACGTCATATTTAGAGGCCACAGAATGAAAAACGTGGGCCACCATGTCAGCTTTCTGCTCTTTAGCGACGGTCTGAAAGCCAAAGTGCGTCGTTTCTTGTGAATTATCCACCATCTCAGTGCCTGCTCATCCAAAAAATGTTCGAGAAGTGTAACAGATTGGGCCAATTTGCCCTACCCTTCTGCCGGGTTCAACTACCCCAAATGGACTAGTTTGATTGCTGATTTACCGCTTCACCATCGGGGTAAGACGCATCTTGTTGCGTCTCAGGGACCGAGCGCAAGCGGTATTCTTCATCCTGCGTAGTGGCTTGCTCAGCCAGCTCAGGATTAATCTCGCGCTTAATTTCTACACCTAAACTGCGAAACGCTTCTGCCTGCGACAGGACGTTTCCACGACCGGAAGAGAGTTTTTTCATCGCCTGTCGGTAATTATCCTGGGCTTTGTCCAGGCTTTGACCTATTGCCGACATATCATCCACAAACAACCGCATCTTGTCATAAAGTTTACTGGCCCGATCGGCAATTTGTTGCGCATTACGACTCTGATGCTCGTAGCGCCACAGGTTGGCAATCGTGCGCAATGCCACCAACAGCGTGGTAGGGCTCACCAGCATAATGTTATTTCTAAGCGCTTCGGTAATCAGTTCTGGCTGTCTGTCGAGCGCCAATAAAAAAGCAGGCTCAACGGGGATAAACATCAGCACATAATCAAGCGTACGCAGCCCCGGAAGCTGCTGATAGTCTTTGCGGCCCAGCAGACGAATGTGGTTGCGCACCGAGGCGATGTGCTCCTGCAACGCGCTCTCGCGGGTGAATTCATCTTCAGCGTTAAAATAGCGTTCATAGGCGACCAGCGTCATTTTCGCATCAATCACCACATCTTTGCCCTGCGGTAATCGGACAATAACATCCGGCTGCATCCGCGAACGGGCGTCGTTTTCGATGCTGACCTGGGTTTCGTATTCATAGCCTTCGCGCAGACCGGAAGCCTCAAGCACCCGCGTGAGTACGACCTCGCCCCAGTTACCCTGCGTTTTGTTATCGCCTTTTAATGCCCGCGTCAGGTTTACCGCTTCCTGTGCCATCTGCGCATTCAGTTGCTGGAGATTACGAATTTCGTGCGCCAGAGTATGACGTTCCTGTGCCTCTTTACCAAAGCTATCCTGAACCTGGCGTCGAAAACCGTCCAGTTGTTCGCGAAGCGGTGCCAACAAGCTGTTCAGGCTTTGGCGATTTTGCTCATCTACGCGGCGATTGCTGTGCTCGAATATACGGTTCGCCAGATTTTCAAACTGCTCGCTCAGGCGCTGTTCGCTGTTGATCATCTGACGAATTTTATCTTCCGCATGCTGTTGCGTTGCTTCCAGACGAGTGGTGACTTCCCGGAGATCGGCCTCCAGCGAGGTATTGATACTGTGCAGGCTGCGGAGTTCGTTATTCAGCAGTTCGCACTCATCACGCCAGTGGGCTTCCTGTGAGAGTTGTTGCCGGGCGGCACTTAGCGCGATATCCAGTTCACGTCGTTCTTCGATGAGATCGGCACGGATCCTGTCGGCGCGCGCTTTTGTTGCCAGCCACCCAACCAGCAGCCCTGCGGCTAACGCCAGCACGGCACTCATCATAATTGAAATATCCACAACGCCCCCTTACAGCAACGACTTACCCGCACAAAATAGAATTGTGCTGTATAAACGTCCAGTTTAAAAGGAATTTCCTGCGAGGTACTACGCAAAATAAAAAGGCCGAACGCGTCGGCCTTTTTGAATAGACGGGAGAATTACAGTAAACGACGCGCAGCTTCCACCACGATTTTTACCGCATGGCTTTCTGTTTGTTTCATCGTTTCCGCATTAGGGATCTCTTGCTGAGTACGGTTCACGATAACACCCGCGACCATACCGGCACGCAGACCCTGGCTTGCGCACATGGTCAGCAGCGTGGCAGATTCCATTTCGTAGTTCATAACGCCCATAGACTGCCACTCTTCCATCGAGCCTTTGAAACGGCTCACGACGCGACCAGAGAAGGTGTCGTAACGTTCCTGGCCCGGGTAGAAGGTGTCAGAAGATGCGGTAACGCCCACGTGGGTAGTGGCGCCGATAGATTTCGCCGCTTCCACCAGCGCGGTGGTGCACTCGAAGTCCGCAACGGCCGGGAACTCCATTGGCGCGAAGTGCAGGCTTGCGCCGTCCAGACGGACAGACGCCGTGGTGACCAGGACATCACCTACATTGATATGCGGCTGGATAGCGCCAGTCGTACCGATACGCAGGAAGGTACGAATGCCCAGTTGTGCCAGTTCTTCAACGGCAATAGAGGTTGACGGGCCGCCGATACCGGTAGAGCAAACGATCACGGCTTTACCATCCAGCTCAGCACGCCAGGTAGTGAACTCGCGATGAGATGCCAGCTTAACCGGCTTATCCATCAGCGCGGCGATCTTTTCCACACGCTCCGGGTCGCCAGGGACGATAGCAAGCGTAGCCCCTTGTAAGTCGCTCTTAGTGAGGCCGAGATGAAAAACATCAGACTTAGACATAAAAACTCCTCTGTGAATCGGTTTTGTCAGAAGAAGCAAAAACACACTTTACCGAAGGCATGAACATATTTTCGTGACAGTCATCACTATGATGTAAATCAATTGCATTCAATTACCATCAAAAAGTGATGCGTATCACATAAATGATGCGATGTAAGGAAGCCCTGCACAAAAGATAGCCCGTTTAAGGCAATGTGGTTCGTTGCATGTGTCTATAGTTAACAATGCGCTTTTTGGCTGAATATTTAAGGGTACGGAGAATACCATGACAACACGACAATCTGGCTTTGCACCTGCTGTATCTCCACCGACGTCTACCACGGTTCACACTCCGGATAACGAAATTATCGCCGGTGTAACGTCCATACCTTCACAAGGCGATGATATGCCAGCGTATCACGCACGACCAAAACAAACCGATGGACTGCTTCCCGTGGTCATTGTCGTGCAGGAGATTTTTGGTATTCATGAGCATATTCGTGACGTTTGCCGCCGTCTGGCTCTGGAAGGGTATCTGGCTATCGCACCAGAACTCTATTTTCGCGAAGGCGATCCCAATGACTTTGCCGATATCCCCACGTTGCTCAGCGGCCTTGTCGCCAAAGTGCCTGACTCTCAGGTACTGGCCGATCTGGACCACGTCGCCAGTTGGGCCTCCCGCAACGGGGGAGATGCGCACCAACTGATGATCACCGGATTTTGCTGGGGTGGACGCATCACCTGGCTGTATGCCGCACATAATCCGCAGTTAAAAGCGGCGGTGGCGTGGTATGGCAAACTGGTGGGTGATAAAACCCTCAACTCGCCGAAACATCCCGTTGATATCGCAACCGATCTTAACGCCCCCGTTTTGGGACTTTATGGCGGCCAGGATACCAGCATTCCGCAAGATACCGTTGAAACAATGCGTCAGGCGCTACGCGCCGCCAATGCGAAAGCGGAAATCGTGGTCTATCCCGATGCCGGACATGCCTTCAACGCCGATTATCGCCCGAGCTATCACGAAGAGTCCGCGAAAGACGGCTGGCAGAGAATGCTGGAGTGGTTCGCGCAATACGGTGGGAAGAAATAATTCCCGCCAGGCAAACCAATAAACAAAACGGAGGCATCAGCCTCCGTTTTGTTTTTACGCCTGACGCAGATTCTGCGCCGCTTTAACCATGTTTGCCAGCGCAGCACGGGTTTCCGGCCAGCCGCGCGTTTTCAGGCCGCAGTCCGGGTTCACCCACAGACGCTCAGCCGGAATACGCTGCTCGGCTTTCTTCAGCAGAGCTTCAATCCACTCCACGCTCGGGACGTTCGGCGAGTGAATGTCGTAGACGCCCGGCCCGATTTCGTTCGGATAGTCGAACTCTTCGAACGACTCCAGCAGCTCCATATCAGAACGTGAAGTCTCAATAGTGATCACGTCCGCGTCCAGCGCCGCAATGGAGTCCATGATGTCGTTGAACTCGCAGTAACACATGTGGGTGTGGATCTGGGTTTCATCCTTCGCCACTGCCGCGTTAATGCGAAAGGCTTCCACGCCCCACTCCAGATACGCCGCCCAGTCGCTGCGACGCAGCGGTAAACCTTCACGCAGTGCCGGCTCATCAATCTGGATAATGCCGATCCCCGCTGCTTCCAGATCCGCAACTTCATCACGCAACGCCAGCGCAATCTGCTTCGCGATGGTTTCACGCGTCACGTCTTCACGCGGGAATGACCAGCAAAGAATGGTCACCGGACCGGTCAGCATACCTTTTACCGGTTTGTCGGTCAGTGACTGGGCATACTTCGCCCACTCCACGGTGATCGCTTCCGGGCGGCTGACGTCGCCAATGACTACCGGTGGCTTCACGCAACGGGAGCCATAGCTCTGCACCCAACCGTTCTGGGTAAAGACGAACCCGTCCAGATGCTCACCAAAGTATTCCACCATGTCGTTACGTTCGGCTTCACCGTGTACCAGCACGTCGAGCCCCAGACGCTCCTGTTCGGCGATCGCCTGTTTGATATGTTCCGCAATACCGGTGCGGTAGTTACCGGCATCCAGGTTGCCCTTTTTGAAGTCCAGACGCAGACCGCGAATTTCGGTGGTTTGCGGGAATGAGCCGATAGTCGTGGTCGGCCATGCCGGCAGATTAAAGCGGGCACGTTGCGCCTCGGCACGAACCGGATAAGCGTTGGCGCGCTGGCTGTCCTGGGCGGTGATTGCCGCCAGACGTTTTTCCACTGCGGCGTTGTGGACACGAGTAGAGTGACGACGAGCCTGAATCGGTGCGCTCCATTCGACAATTGCCGCCGTATCACCGCTGTTCAACGCATCACGCAGCAGCGCCAGCTCGCCGCATTTTTGCAGGGCGAAGGCAAACCAGCTCTTCACCTCTGCATCAAGGCGGGTTTCCACGCTGAGATCAATGGGGCTGTGCAGCAGGGAGCAGGAAGAAGCCACCCACAGGTCACGTTTCCCGACGATATCTTTAATTTGCGCGTATTTTTCGCTGAGATCGGCGCGCCAGACGTTGCGCCCGTTCACCAGGCCCGCTGACAGCAGCCAGTCGGCAGGCAGACGTTTGTGCAGCTCGGCGACATCATCTTTACCGTGCACGAAGTCGACGTGCAGTCCCTGCACCGGCAGCGCGGTAATGGTATCCAAGTTTGGCGTTACGCCTTCGAAGTAGGTGGTCAGTAGCAGCTTCACCTGGCCCTGCAGGGCATCATAAGCTGGTTTGAAAGCGTCCAGCCACGCTTGCGGTAATTCCAGCACCAGAGCAGGTTCGTCAATCTGCACCCACTCAATACCCCGTTTTGCCAGCTCCGCCAGCACCTGCTGGTAAACCGGCAGAATGTCGTTCAACAGACTCAGGCGGTCAAACTGTTCGCCCTTCACTTTCCCCAGCCACAGGTAAGTTACCGGCCCCAGCAGCACAGGTTTCACCTTGTGCCCGAGCGCCAGCGCTTCGTCTACTTCATCCAGCAGTTGCGTCCAGGTCAGTTTGAACTGCTGACCTTTGGTGAACTCTGGCACCATGTAGTGATAGTTGGTATTAAACCATTTGGTCATTTCTGCCGCCGCCGCTGGCTCACCGGTCGGTGCGCGGCCACGGCCAATACGGAATAAGGTATCGATATCGACCGAGCCGTCTTTATTCTGATGACGAGCCGGAACGTTGCCGAGCAGCAGGCTGGTAGTCAGCACGTGATCGTACCAGGCAAAATCACCTACCGGCAGCAGGTCAACACCCGCCTGCTTCTGCTGATCCCAGTGGCGGGCACGCAGCTCGCGGCCAACGGTCAGCAAATCTTCACGGGAAGAATTTCCCGCCCAGTAACTTTCTTGCGCTTTCTTCAACTCGCGACGCAGGCCAACGCGAGGGAAACCGAGGGTGTGATTAAGTATTGTCATTATATGCCTCTTATTTAATTTGCAGGTTTTAGCCGTCCAGATGTTTACACCGCTATATTTCGCAAGTACTGTATATTCCTCAAGCGCAATTTGTTCATGCCGAAGTGAAGGACTTTCATGATCGAGATTAAACACCTGAAAACGCTCCAGGCGTTGCGGAATAGCGGTTCGCTGGCAGCCGCCGCGGCGACGTTGCATCAGACCCAATCCGCTCTTTCTCACCAGTTCAGCGATCTGGAGCAGCGCCTTGGCTTTCGACTTTTTATCCGTAAAAGCCAGCCTCTGCGCTTTACGCCGCAGGGAGAAATCCTGCTGCAATTAGCCAATCAGGTGTTGCCGCAAATTGGTCGTGCGCTGCAGGCTTGCAACGAACCGCAGCAAACCCGGCTGCGAATCGCAATTGAATGTCACAGTTGTATTCAATGGCTGACGCCCGCGCTGGAGAATTTTCGTGCCAACTGGCCACAGGTGGAGATGGACTTTAAATCCGGCGTGACGTTCGATCCGCAACCAGCGCTACAGCAGGATGAGCTGGATCTGGTGTTAACCTCCGACATCCTGCCGCGCAGCGGATTGCACTACTCACCGATGTTTGATTTTGAAGTCCGCCTGGTACTGGCGCCTGACCATCCGTTGGCCAGCAAAACGCAAATCGCGCCGGAAGATTTGGCCAGCGAGACGCTGCTCATTTACCCGGTGCAACGGAGTCGACTGGATGTCTGGCGACATTTCTTACAGCCTGCGGGCGTGAGTCCGTCGCTGAAGAGCGTGGATAACACCCTGCTGCTGATTCAGATGGTTGCAGCCAGAATGGGTATCGCGGCGTTACCGCACTGGGTGGTGGAGAGTTTTGAACGCCAGGGTTTAGTAGTGACTAAAACCCTGGGTGATGGATTGTGGAGTCGACTGTACGCCGCCGTGCGTGATGGCGAGCAGCGACAGCCGGTCACAGAAGCGTTTATTCGCTCAGCGCGGAATCACGCCTGCGATCATCTGCCGTTTGTGCGGAGTGCGGAACGACCCACTTTCGATGTACCCACAGTGAGGCCACTATCACAGCCGCGCCAATGATGAAGCTTGGCCAGTGAGGCTGTTGATGCCAGATAGCCAGGTTGACCAACAGCCCGGCCGGCACATGCATATTGTTCATGATGCCCAGCGTACCGGCATCCACCTGGGTCGCGCCGTAGTTCCACATAAAGTAACCAATGCCGGACGCTGCCACGCCAAGAAAGACCAGAATTCCCCACTGTAGCGTGGTTGCAGGCATTTTCTGCGCATTGCCCAGCATGAACCAGGCCACGACAGCCACCATAAAGGCCCCCATGTAAAACCAGGCAAAAGCGTTATGCTGTGGCATTGGGCGGGTTTCCATCAGACGCTTGTAGCCCACCATACCGATGGCAAAACTAATGTTGGAAAGCTGCACCAGCAGCAGGCCAGTCCAGAAGTGGCTGGTTACCTGATCGTAACGAATAATCCCCGCGCCAATCACCGCCAGTAACGCACTGAAAGCGTAGCTCCAACGCAAACGGCGCCCGCTCATCAGGTCATAAATCAGCGTGATGTAGAGCGGCGTCAGCACGGTGAAAAGCAACAGCTCTGAAACCGTCAGATACAGGTAGGCGTGAAAACTCAGCATATACATAATGCCAAGCTGCATGGCCCCCACCAGCATATATAGCGCGATCGTTTTTACGCTGTGCCCACGGGTTCGTAAAAACGGCAGGAACACCAGCGCCGCGAGTCCAACGCGCACCAGCACCGCAAAATAGCTATCGACATGACCAGCAAGGTACTCGCCAAACAGGCTGAAGGAAAAGGCCCACAAAATAGTGGTAATGATGAGTAGCGCCACAATGGATGTCTCTTAGAACAGGGAACATCCATTGTAGCGGAGAGTTTAGTTGACAACTGGTCAACTAAAGAACAATTACTTTAAAAAGAGATCGCGCAGGTAGTGCGGCACGGCATCGTCGGCGTTGAGTCCGATGACTTCCAGCTCCGGATGCAGATCCTTCAGGCGCTGGTGGGCATTGCCCATGATGCAGCCTTTGCCCGCCATGGAGAGCATTTCCGCATCGTTCATCCCATCGCCAAAAGCGATGCAGTCTTTCAGGCTGTAGCCCATCGCTTTCGCTACCGCTTCCAGCGCATGACCTTTCGACACGCCGCCCGCCATGACTTCCAGACAGGTAAGCGTAGAGAAGCTGACGTTGACGCGATCGCCCCAGCGGGCGTTAATCGCCTGCTCCAGCGGTAGCAGTCTTTCGTGAGAGTCGGTGGTGAAGAACACTTTGCTGACGCCTTCCGGCTCCAGTAGCGCAGGTTCAAACAGGGAATAGTTAAACACTGCTTCTTTGAAAAAGCGCATTTCGTCCGGACGATGGCGATTCATAAACCATTCATCATCGCGATAAACGTTGGTTACGATGTCCGGATTTGCATTCACTACGCCAAACAGGTCGCTGGCAATGTCGCGATCCAGGTTATGGGAAAAAACCAGATTCCCGTCAGAATCATGCACCCGCGCGCCGTTGGACGTGATCATGTAGGTTTTAATGCCGAGGTTATCGCGAATTTGCCCCACATCAACATGATGACGGCCAGTCGCAAACACGAAGTTAACGCCGCGAGCGGTCAATAACTTCAGCGTCTCTTTGGCATAGGGGGACAGAGTATGGTCGGGGGAAAGCAGCGTACCGTCTAAATCAGACGCAACAACCTGATACATAAGAAAATTAAACCTCTAGGCAAAGCGGGTTCCGCTGGATGAGTTATGTTTGTCGAAAAATTCGACAATAGCGTTAAGCGCGACTGAGCGCATGGCGTCCTTTTCAAAAAGGATCTCATGGTACGCGCCTTTTATGACAAGCGGCTGACCTCCTTCTACAGGATGGCCCGCTGCGGCGCGGAGTTCACAAAAACGATCGTGCATGCGGTTATCCACTACACGTTCTTCTTCAGCCTGAATCAGCAGCGTCGGCGTCGCATCATCCCCAGCGCCAGCCAAAACCTGTTCACCAGCCAGAATCCCTTCGCGTACCCAGTGATAGGTGGGACCACCAACGCGCAACCGCGGCTCATCAGCATAGAAGCGTAGATTGCGCCGATAGCGCTGTCGACTATGGGTTAACGCATTCATACCGAACGGCAGCGCCCGCCAGCGCCCGGTTCCCATCGCATAGCCTTCGCGGATCCGCGGATGCCCTTCAGCCCAGTCCAGAATGTGGCGCACCATCCAGTCGGGAAAGCGCATCACAATACCAAACATCGGTGCACAAAGCGCGATGGCATCACACTGATTCGGGTGGCGCTGCAGGAATAACGTGGCAATCGCCCCGCCCATTGAATGCGCCAGGATATAGCGTTTTCTCCACGGGCCGGGTAGCACCTCCTGCTGCCAGAAGGCGGTTAGATCGTCGACATAGTCATTAAAGTTATCGACATGACCGCGATGTGGATCCGAAAGCATTCGCCCGGAACGCCCCTGACCACGGTGATCGATAATGAGCACGTCAAAACCAGAATGAAACAGGTCATACGCCAGTTCAGCGTATTTCACATAGCTTTCAATGCGTCCAGGACAGACGACGATGACGCGATCGTTTTTTTCTGCATGAAAACGCACAAAATGTACGGGGATATCATCCACGCCCGTAAATTCCGCTTCTTCCCGCTGACGCCAGAAATCTGTCAGTGGCCCCATGGAAAAAGCAGCAAACGCGTTTTCTCTTGTTTCCCAGTCTTTTTGCTGCTGAAACATCGGGTATCCAGCCTCGTTGACCAAGTAAAATCGTTTTTTTCACCGTCGTTGATACAACCTAACGGCAGTAGCGTATTGTGGCATAAAAATAGACAATCCGGGAGTTTCTCATGACCTTTGAATGGTGGTTCGCCTACCTGCTGACCTCTATTATTTTGAGCTTGTCTCCAGGCTCTGGCGCAATCAACACTATGACCACCGCCATCAGCCACGGATATCGAGGTGCCAGCGCGTCGATTGCAGGTTTACAGACAGGGCTGGGCATTCATATCGTTTTGGTTGGCGTGGGGCTGGGAACGCTATTTTCTCGTTCGGTGATCGCGTTTGAGGTGCTGAAGTGGGCGGGAGCGGCCTATCTGATTTGGCTGGGTATTCAACAATGGCGGGCTGCGGGCGCTATCGATCTGAACACCATGGCGAATACACAATCACGCAGCCGCCTGTTCAAACGCGCGGTCTTTGTGAATCTGACCAACCCCAAGAGCATTGTTTTTCTTGCCGCCCTGTTCCCGCAGTTTATCCTGCCGCAGGAACCGCAACTGATGCAGTACGTGGTGCTTGGCGTTACGACCATCGTGGTCGATATCATTGTGATGATCGGTTACGCGACGCTGGCCACGCGCATTGCTGGCTGGATTAAAGGGCCAAAGCAAATGAAGGCGCTGAACAAAGTGTTCGGTTCGCTGTTTATGTTGATAGGCGCCCTGCTGGCATCGGCAAGGCATGCCTAGCCAATGGAACGGCACTCGCAAAGAAATGCTAACAGTATGAGCGTCTGAATATGACTTTCCATACTTAGCCGCAAAGGAGGAAAAGTCTTTTATTCTGTGCTGTTAGGTGTTGAATACCAGAGTAAGAATGCCGCCACTCTCACTTCTCACGGATGATGGACGATGGCGGAAGCAACGACACCCCATGACGCAGTATTTAAGACCTTCCTCTCCCGCGTGGAAACCGCGCGGGACTTTATCGAACTTCATCTTCCTCCCTCGTTAATCAAAATCTGCAAACTGGAAACGCTCCGTCTGGAATCAGGCAGTTTTGTGGAGGACGATCTGCGCCCCTATTTCAGCGATATTCTCTACTCACTGGAAACCACCAGCGGGCATGGCTATGTACATGTGCTCATCGAGCATCAAAGCTCACCTGACAAGCATATGTCATTTCGCCTGATGCGCTACGCTATCGCAGCGATGCAGCGTCATCTTGAGGCTGGAAACGACACTCTACCGCTGGTGATTCCAGTGCTCTTTTACCATGGTAAGCAAAGCCCATGGCAAGGCTCAATGAACTGGCTGGATCACTTTGAGGATTCGGGAACCGCCCTTCAACTTTACAGCACACCGTTTCCGTTGGTGGATGTGACGGTTATTCCAGATGATGAAATCATGCAGCATCGCAGTATGGCGGCGCTGACATTAGTACAAAAACACATTCGCCAGCGCGACATGGCACAGCTGCTGGATAAGCTTACCCGCCTGTTTATGCTGGAGAAGATGAGCGGACAACAAATAACCGTGCTGGTAAACTACATGGTGCAAGCAGGGAATACACAAGATGTTCAGACATTATTGTATAAGCTGGCACAGCGTGTGCCGCAGCATGGAGACAAACTGATGACAATGGCGGATCAACTAAAGCAGATAGGCCGCGAAGAGGGCAAACGTATTGCCATACTGGACATAGCAAAAGCAATGCTCAAGCGAGGTCTTGATACCGATGCGATTATGGAAATGACCGGCCTTTCGAAGGATGAATTACAGAAGCTTGTGCAATAAACCGTACTCCGCCCGGGACTCCCAGGCGGGTAACAAACTTAGCGCGAAATAATCAGGTGGATGCCGAAACCCGCGAACAGCGCCCCGGCAAAACCGTCAATCCACTTCGCCAGGCGCTGATAGCCACGACGCATCTTCGGCAGCGCAAACAGGCTGGCAACCACGGTAAACCACGCCAGCGTTTCCACGATAATCAGAGCAAAAATCCCCCAACGCGCGCCCGTTCCGACGTTGTCGCCAACGAACAATGAGAAGACGGAGCCAAAATAGATTATGGCTTTAGGGTTCGCCAGGTTGGTCAGCAGACCTTTCAAGAAGCTGCGTCCGCTCTGCGCCAGCTCAACCTGCGGAGTGGGAGCTGCAACATCCTGTTTTTTAAACGCGCCGCGCAGCATCTGATAACCCATCCAGCACAGATACAGACCCCCACCTACCATAATAATGGTGTGCAGCCAGGCCATTTTTTCGATAATCAGATGCAGGCCGAGCAGTGCCACGCCAGCCCAGACCATGACGCCGCAGGTAATACCCAGCACGCCCATCATCGCCTCTTTGCGCGAACGGCTAACCGCAGTTTGAGAAACAAAAAAGAAATCGGGACCGGGGCTCATCAGCGCAACGATATGCACCAACGCAACGGTGAAAAATAGCGTTAACATAAAAATGACTCGCGGGGGAATAGTTCAGTGAGTCACCATCCTGGCACTTTTTTGCCCTGCTGACTACTCTTCGTCGTCACCATCAACGTGTGCGCGGATAAGCGCCATAAACTCTTTGCCAAAACGTTCAAGTTTACGCATTCCCACGCCGTTGACGCTCAGCATTTCACTCGGTGAAACCGGCATTTGTTCGGCCATTTCAATCAACGTAGCGTCGTTGAACACCACGTACGGCGGGATGTTCTCTTCATCAGCAATGGCTTTACGCAGCTTACGCAATTTGGCGAATAGTTTGCGGTCATAGTTGCCGCCGAAGGATTTCTGCATCGCGCGCGGTTTCAGCGCCACAATACGCGGCACGGCAAGCTGTAGTGGAACGTCACCGCGCAGCACCGGACGCGCGGCTTCGGTTAACTGTAACGCGGAGTGATGAGCAATATTCTGCGTCACCAGGCCCAGGTGAATAAGCTGGCGAATAACGCTCACCCAGTGTTCGTGGCTTTGCTCACGTCCAATGCCATAGACCGGCAGTTTGTCATGGGCCAGCTCGCGAATACGCTGGTTATTCGCGCCACGCAGAACCTCGACGACATAGCCCATACCAAAACGTTGGTTAACACGGTAGATCGTCGACAGCGCTTTACGCGCATCCATGAGTCCGTCGTACTGCTTTGGCGGATCGAGGCAGATGTCGCAGTTACCACACGGCTCCTGACGCCCTTCGCCAAAATAATTCAGCAGCACCAGGCGACGACAGGTTTGTGCCTCGGCAAACGCCCCCATCGCATTGAGCTTATGCCGTTCGATATCCAGCAGTTGCCCAGCGGGTTTCTCTTCGAGGCAACGGCGTAGCCATGCCATATCAGCCGGATCGTAAAACAGCATCGCTTCCGCCGGTAGACCATCACGCCCGGCGCGGCCGGTTTCCTGGTAATAGGATTCGATATTGCGCGGAATGTCGAAATGCACCACGAAGCGTACGTTAGGTTTGTTGATCCCCATACCGAACGCCACGGTCGCCACCACGATTTGCAGGTCGTCGCGCTGGAATTTCTCCTGCACCTCGGCGCGTACGGCATTTTCCAGCCCAGCATGATAAGCCCCGGCGCTGATGCCACGGCTTTGCAGACGCGCGGCGGTGTCCTCGACTTTAGCGCGACTGTTACAGTAGATAATGCCAGACTTGCCGCGCTGCTCTTGCACATAGCGCATCAGCTGATCGAGCGGCTTAAATTTCTCCATCAACATGTAGCGAATGTTCGGGCGGTCAAAGCTGCTGATCTGAATTAACGGGTCGTTGAGTCCCAGCAGACGCACAATGTCCAGCCGGGTTGTCTCATCCGCGGTCGCGGTCAGCGCCACAAACGGCAGGGTTGGGAAACGTTGGCGCAACTGGCCCAGCGCCGCGTATTCGGGGCGGAAATCATGCCCCCACTGCGAAATACAGTGCGCTTCATCAACCGCCAGCAGCACCGGATTCCAGTGCGCCAGATGCTCAAGGAAGTTATCCAGCATCAGGCGTTCGGGCGCAATGTACAGTAAGCGAATCTGTCCTGTACGACAGCCTGCCATCACCTCAAGCTGCTGCTCACGACTTTGAGTAGAGTTAAGGCACGCCGCCGCCACGCCGTTGGCCAGCAGTTGATCGACCTGATCCTTCATCAAGGAAATCAGCGGAGAAACAACAACGGTGAGTCCGTTTAGCAATAATGCGGGAATTTGATAGCACAGGGATTTACCGCCGCCGGTCGGCATAACGACCAGGCAGTCGCGACCAGAGAGCACGGTATCAATGATTTCTTCCTGACCAGGGCGAAACTGTTGGTAGCCAAAGGTTTCTTGCAAAACCTGTTTAGCGCCCATTTCCAGATTCAACACTTCCGCCTGCGCCACATTAACCCCATTAGCCTGAAATAAAAACAGGCGCTATTTTCAGCGCCTGAGAGAGAAACTGCAATGATTAAAATACTCTCAATACTTATCAGAAGATATCGTTGAGCATCACGCCCACACCAACACGGGTCTGATTGAAGTTATAGTCAATCAGCGATTCGCCGTAACCGCTGTAAACCTGGGTGTAAAGACGTACATGCTTCGTAATGGGGTAACTGACACCCAACTCAGCGCCGCCGTAACCGGTATTCCAGTTGTACTGACCTTTCGCACTTAAGACGGCGTCACCGAGGTGATAACCCAGTTTGAGCTGATAGTAGCCCATATATTTTGTGATATCCGGGTTATCATCAGTGCTACCGATGACGTACCACGGCTTAACTTCCACCAGCCAGTTACCGTTTTCAGCCATCAGACGAGTATAAAGACGGTTCCAGCTACGCGAGGTCGGATCGGAACGACCGTTGGAATCATGGTTATAGCCCATTTCGACATCACGAAGCGTCCAACCGGCAAAGCGGTAGTCGGTGGCGAAACCGAGGAACAATTGCGGTTCGTAGTTGGTTTCGCGAAACGGTGAAGACTCTTCACTGTTAGAAAGCTGCCACCAGGATTTCTGGGTATAGGAGCCGCCGAGTACCGAATTTGGGCCTAATATCCCGCGCCACAGCGGAAACGCCAGGCTTAGCTGAAACTTAACCTCATCTTTGCGCGCATTTTCGGACCAGCTATAGCTGCTGATCGCCTCTTTGTTCATGTCGCTGGTATTGGTGTAGATAAGATAGTTAGTGTCATAAGGATAAAGCGTGAAAGGGTTGTCATGTTCCTGCAGCATGTTGGCGATAATACTGCCACGAACCGCCGGTGCATCATGAATCTCTTTCACTGTCGCTTCCTGCGCATACGCGGTCAACGGCAGCATGACTGCTGGTAGTAACCATCCCAAAATCGCCCGCATCGGTACTGTTCTCCTGAACCAAAATATTGATGAATTGTATAATTATCTGGCAAGTATTCTACATACTTAGCGAGTTCCTCGTTAGTTATCCCGTCCTAAAGTAGAAAACAACAAATAATAAGCATAATATCAACATTTCATTAACCATTAAGATGTAGGGATCATATGTCTGCCGTACTTACTGCTGAGGAAGCGCTGAAGTTAGTGGGTGAAATGTTTGTCTATCATATGCCGTTTAACCGGGCGCTGGGACTTGAGCTTGAACGCTATGAGAAAGAATTTGCTCAATTAGCCTTTAATAATCAACCGATGATGGTCGGCAACTGGGCGCAAAGCATTTTGCATGGCGGCGTGATCGCCTCGGCGCTGGACGTCGCCGCCGGACTGGTGTGCGTTGGCAGTACGCTAACCCGCCATGAGACGATCAGTGAGGACGAACTGCGTCAGCGGATGTCACGCATGGGAACCATCGATTTGCGCGTTGATTACCTGCGCCCAGGGAGAGGGAATCGCTTTACCGCCACCAGCAGCCTGCTGCGGGCGGGTAATAAAGTCGCCGTGGCACGCGTGGAACTGCATAACGAAGAACAGCTTTATATTGCCAGCGCAACCGCCACTTATATGGTGGGGTAAGCAGCCAAAAAAAGGTAAACTGCTGTTACATTTCTGCAATGAGTTTTCCCGATGGATGCTAAACAAACGCGGCAGGGCGTGTTACTCGCTCTTGCTGCTTATTTTATTTGGGGTATCGCACCTGCCTACTTCAAGCTGATTTACTATGTCCCGGCGGATGAGATCCTGACGCACCGCGTCATCTGGTCATTTTTCTTCATGGTGGTGCTGATGAGCATCAGCCGCCAATGGTCGGGTGTCAAAACGCTGCTCCAAACGCCAAAGAAGATCTTCCTGCTGGCGCTCTCGGCGGTGCTCATCGGCGGAAACTGGCTGCTGTTCATTTGGGCGGTCAATAATCACCATATGCTGGAAGCCAGCCTCGGCTATTTTATTAACCCGCTGGTGAATATTGTGCTGGGAATGCTTTTCCTCGGCGAACGCTTTCGTCGCATGCAGTGGCTGGCGGTACTGTTAGCCGCCTGCGGCGTGCTGGTACAGCTGTGGACCTTCGGATCGCTGCCAATCATCGCGCTGGGACTGGCGTTCAGCTTTGCGTTCTATGGCCTGGTGCGCAAGAAGATTGCGGTCGAAGCACAAACCGGCATGCTGATCGAAACCCTGTGGCTTTTACCCGTTGCAGCCATCTATCTGTTTGGCATTGCCGACAGCCCAACCAGCCATATGGGGCAAAACCCGATGTCGCTCAATCTGCTGCTGATTGCTGCGGGTGTCGTGACCACCATTCCGCTGCTGTGCTTTACCGGCGCGGCAACCCGCCTGCGTCTGTCGACGCTGGGTTTTTTCCAGTACATTGGCCCTACGCTGATGTTCCTGCTGGCGGTAACGTTCTACGGTGAAGTACCGGGTGCGGACAAGATGGTCACTTTCGCGTTTATCTGGGTCGCACTGGCGATTTTCGTGATGGATGCGATTTATACGCAACGACGGGTTCGTCGGAGCTAGGGGATTGCCGGATGGCGTTTCGCTTATCCGGCCTACAAAAGCACATCACCGTAGGCCGGATAAGTCACCGCCATTACAGCCAGTTCTTGCGCTTAAAGTACAGATACGGCGCCAGACCGGCGAGCATCATAAAGACAATCGCCCCAGGATAACCAAAGCTCCAGTGCAGTTCCGGCATGAACTCAAAGTTCATCCCATAGCTGGACGCCACCAGCGTCGGCGGCAGGAACACCACAGAAACCACCGAGAAGATCTTGATGATGCGGTTCTGCTCGATGTTGATAAAACCCATCGCCGCCTGCATCAGGAAGTTAACCTTCTGGAACAGCGATTCATTGTGCGGCAGCAGAGATTCGATATCGCGCAGGATCTCACGCGCCTGCTCCAGCTGACTGCCCGGCAACCGCGCTTTACGCACCAGGAAGTTCAGTGCGCGTTGGGTATCCATCAGACACAAGCGTACCTTCCAGCCGATATCTTCCAGTTCCGCCAGCGTCGACAGCGCTTCGTCATATTCATCGCCCTGACGCCCTTCCATGATCACACGGCTGAGTTTTTCCAGGTCGCTGTAGATGTTTTCGATCTCATCCGCCAGCTGTTCAATTTTGGTTTCGAACAGGTCGAGCAACAGCTCGTAGGCATTGCCATCCACCATAGCCTGGTTACGCGCACGCATGCGGTACAGGCGAAAGGCCGGCAATTCGCGCTCGCGCAGGGTAAACAGACGGCCTTCGCGAATAGTAAATGCGACGGTTGAGTTACCCGCGTGATCGTCGGCATCTTCATAAAAGAAGAAGGAGTGAATGTGCAGACCGTCTTCGTCTTCAAAAAAACGCGCGGATGCTTCGATGTCTTCCAGTTCAGGGCGCGTAGCCAGATTCTGGCCCAAGTCCTTTTGCACACGGTTTCGTTCTTCGTCATCCGGCTCGACTAAATCGACCCAAACCGAACTGGCCAGGTGCTCGATCTCGTCTGCCTCAAGGCGAGTTAAACGATTGTTTTCCAGTTGAAATGCGCTCAGCATGACCGGGACTCCCAATGCAAAAAATTATCGGACAGTTCGGAGGGCACACAGAAACAAATTGGGTTTCAGACCATTAAACAGCCTGACTCAGCGCGACGGGAAAAACAGAAGGTCGCTGACAACCGCGAAGGCTATCAGCAAAAAGGGATAGCCTTAGGAGTTGATCCTGGATGACAGGATAATGAGCCAGTATCTACTGGGTGTGTCCAAGGCGAATGTCCTCTTAGCGTAATCGTGCGCGCATGTTACGCCAGCAAAATTTTGACGTCAACACGCAACGAAACGCTAGCCTGGATAAATTACCTGCTCATCAGTAAGGCTAGCAGATCGTTACAAAATAATGATATTTTTCTGAAAGTTATACCGTTTCCAGTCGGGCATAGGCCGCCACCAGCCATTTGATCCCCTGCCCCTGGAACGCGACCTGCAAACGACTGTGCTCGCCGCTGCCTTCCAGATTGACAATGGTGCCCTCGCCAAACTTGGCATGGCGTACGCGCTGGCCAAGCTTATAGCCGGTATCGTTTTCCGCCATTGGCGTGCCCATTCGCTGATGGCTTACCGGGCGGCTGACCGTGGCGCGCAGACGTACCTCTTCAACACACGCTTCCGGCAGTTCACCAATAAAGCGCGACGGGCGATGGTAAACCTCTTTGCCGTACAGACGACGCGTTTCAGCGTAGGTCAGCGTCAGCTTTTGCATCGCGCGGGTCACGCCGACGTAGGCCAGGCGGCGTTCCTCTTCGAGACGTCCGCCTTCGTCCAGCGACATCTGGCTGGGGAACATGCCTTCTTCCATGCCGACGATAAACACCTGCGGGAACTCCAGACCTTTCGCCGAGTGCAGGGTCATCAGCTGAACCGCATCCTGCCAGGTATCCGCCTGCCCTTCGCCCGCCTCCAGCGCGGCGTGAGACAGGAACGCCTGCAACGGCATTAAGTCTTCATCTTCCTCGTTGTAGCTAAACTGGCGCGTTGCCGTCACCAGTTCGTCTAAGTTTTCGATACGCGTCTGGCCCTTCTCGCCTTTTTCCTGCTCGTACATCATGCGCAGGCCGGAGTCTTTAATCACCCGGTCAGTTTGCACGTGCAGCGGCATATCGGCGGTCTCCTGGGCCAGTGCGTCAATCAGCTCCATAAAACGCTGTAAGGCGCTGGCAGCGCGCCCCGCGAGGGCTTTTTCCTGCAACAGCTCACGACAAGCCTGCCACAACGTTAGCTGGCGGTCACGGGAGGTCTGACGCACCACATCTAAAGTACGATCGCCAATCCCGCGGGTCGGTGTATTCACCACGCGCTCAAATGCGGCGTCGTCATTGCGATTAGCGATCAGGCGCAGGTAAGAGAGCGCATCTTTGATTTCCTGGCGTTCGAAGAAGCGCATCCCGCCATAAATCCGATACGGCATGCTGGCTTGTAACAACGCCTCTTCCAGTACGCGCGACTGGGCGTTGCTGCGGTACAGAATAGCGCATTGTTCAAGCGCGCCGCCGTTGTCCTGCCAGGTCTTGATGCGGTTAACGACAAAACGCGCTTCATCAAGTTCGTTGAACGCGCAGTAAAGCGAGATCGGTTCACCGTCGACACCGTCGGTCCACAGCTTTTTACCCAGACGCCCGTTGTTGTTCTCAATCAGGGCGTTAGCTGCGCTGAGGATATTGTTGGTCGAGCGGTAATTCTGCTCCAGACGAATGGTTTCTGCGCCCGGGAAATCGGTTAGGAAGCGCTGGATGTTTTCCACCTGCGCCCCGCGCCAGCCGTAGATCGACTGGTCGTCATCACCCACGATCATCACTTTACCGGTATCGCCCGCCAGCAGGCGGATCCAGGCGTATTGAATGTTGTTGGTATCCTGAAATTCGTCCACCAGGATATTGGTAAAGCGTTCGCGATAGTGCTGCAGGATATGCGGCTTGTTGAGCCACAGTTCATGGGCGCGCAGTAGCAGCTCGGCGAAATCCACCAGCCCGGCGCGATCACACGCTTCCTGGTAAGCCTGATACACTTTCTGCCAGGTTTGCTCAACCGGGTTGCCATAGCTCTGCAGATGGTGCGGGCGCAGCCCTTCGTCTTTCTGACTATTGATAAACCACATCGCCTGACGCGGCGGCCACTGCTTCTCATCCAGGTTCATCGCCTTGATCAGGCGCTTGAGCAGACGCAGTTGGTCTTCGCTGTCGAGGATCTGGAAATCCTGCGGCAGGTTGGCATCCATATGGTGCGCGCGCAGCAGACGGTGCGCCAGACCGTGGAACGTCCCCACCCACATACCGCCCTGGCTGGTTCCCATGATCTGACCAATACGGTGACGCATTTCCGCTGCCGCTTTGTTGGTAAAGGTTACCGCCATAATCGAATACGGCGAGTTGTTCTCTACCGTCAGTAACCAGGCGATACGGTGCACCAGCACGCGCGTTTTACCACTCCCCGCACCTGCCAGAACCAACATGTTGCTGCGTGGCGCGGCCACAGCCTGGCGCTGTTCGTCATTGAGGCTATCGAGCAGGTAAGAAACGTCCATTGGCACCGCCGGAATCAACAGGGCCCAGCCGGACCCCTGGGAATTTATACAGAGTTGTTGGTGATTATATCAGCGAGGTCAGAGATGCCAACTGTGAAATTTCGATATGCGGCAGCAAACGGCTGTCAGCGGTGTGCATCAGGTCGGCATTTTCCGGTTTGATCCAGCAGGCCTGCATACCACAACGGATAGCGCCCGCGACGTCTGTCGTCAGGTCATCACCCACATGCAGGATCTCACCTACAGGCATTTTCAGTTTTTCCGCCGCCAGCGTGTACATGTCGCTGAACGGTTTTGATCGTCCGTCGGGACCGGCGCGCAGCACAAACTCAAAGTAATCACCCAGGCCAAACAGTTCCGGCTGCGCGTTACCGTTGGTGATCGCCACCAGCGGCCATTTGCGAGCCAGCGCTTTCAGCGTGTCATGCGTCGTCTGTGGGACTTCAATGCGGCTACGCCATTTGGCAAAATTCATCATCGCCGCATTCGCCCCCATTCTGGCTTCTGCCGCTGACAAACCCGCCTCCAGCATAGCGCGTTCTACGGCCCGGTGACGCCATTGGGTAACATCGTGATAGATTTCCGGCTCGGCGTCACGAACGGCCTGACGCAAGCGCTGTAGGTCGCTATTTTGCAGCGAATTCAACGCCGGATGGTAATTCTGTACAAACGCGAGCGCTTCCTGCTCGGTGCGTGTGATAACGGGACGGTTATCGTAAAGGGTGTCATCAAGGTCAAAGGTGAGCGCAGAAATGCGCCCCAAAGGCCGGTAAAAACGCATTATTTCCCCCGTTTGGCGCGCGGATGCGCCGCATCGTACACTGAAGCCAGGTGTTGAAAATCAAGATGGGTATAGATTTGAGTTGTGGAGAGATTGGCATGACCCAATAACTCCTGCACTCCGCGCAGATCGCCGCTCGACTCCAGCATATGCGTCGCAAAGGAGTGGCGTAATTTGTGGGGATGTACGTGGCTGTTCAGCCCCTGCTTGATACCCCATTCAGCAAAGCGTTTCTGCACGTTACGCGCCGAGATGCGTTTGCCCAGTTTGGACAGAAATAGCGCATCGTCATCGCAGCCAAAGAGTCCGCGTAGATCCAGCCAGTGTTCAATCCACGCCACCGCATTGCGGCCAATCGGCAGGCGACGCTCTTTACTGCCCTTACCCATCACCCACACTTCGCCGGTGTCGAGATCGAGATGTTTAATATCCAGCCCAACCAGTTCAGATAAACGCAGACCCGCGCCGTACATCACTTCCAGCATCGCTCTATCACGCACGGCAAGGGGGTCGTTGAGATCGATATCCAGCAGACGATTAACGTCGTCGACATCGATATTTTTAGGCAGATGACGCGGTGCTTTCGGCGCGGAAACGCTTTTTGCCGGATTGGCTTTCAGTTCGCCCTGATTAACCAGCCAGTCGAAGAAACTGCGTAACGCGGAGAGACGCAGCGCCAGACTCGCCGGCCCCAATCCTTTACGACGGCTGCGAACAGCAAAACTGCGGACCATGAGCGCATCACATTGTTGCCAGCTTTGCAGACCGGTCTCTCCAGCTAACGCAATGATGGCATCAAGCTGACGCTGATAATTAAGCAAGGTGATCGGGCTAAGCTGACGCTCAACGCCCAGATAGCGCAAAAAGCGCGCCACATCCTGAGAAAGGGGTGAATCGGTCATACGCGTTCAATCCAGCGCTCCAGCAGCTCCGGCAACATCAGCGAGATTTCCTGCAGCAATTGCGTGCCTTGCCCCTGCTGGTAATGATTAACATCACGACTGCTAAACAGCATCACGCCAAGGGATCCATCCTGCCCGAGCATCGACATCGCGACTGAGCCTATGGCTTTCGCCTCCGGCATCATGACCAGCAATTCAGGACCATTGAGCGGCCCAAGATAGTGCTGCGACTGGCCCAAACGCTGGATACGCAACGGTTCAAAAGCCTGACGGCTTAATGCCAGATGGGTGAATTTTGAGGGCGCGCCTAGTCGCCAGCGATCCGGGAACAGACGAACCGTCGCTCCTGCCAGCCCTAACTCACGCGCCCAGCGATGAAATCGCATCAGCATATCGTCAAGGCTGCTGGCCGCCACCAGACGTCCTTGCAGATTTAACAGACGATAGAACAGGCTTTCATTGGCGTTGGCCTGTTCCATCAACAGCGCCATGTTCTCTTCCAGCACGTTAATATGATTACGCGCCCGCGCCATATGCCATTCCACTAAAGAGACCGTGCCCCGCACTGGGTGCGGAACTCGCATCGCTTCAACAGCCTGGGCATTACGGATAAAAAACTCAGGATTACGTTGCAGATAATCGACGACCGCCCGATCGTCGAGCTCCATGAGCGTTTCCTGTAGTTCTTCCCCTGGTTGCTTCATAAGTGAATAAATCCGTCGTAGACATGTGCCGCCGGGCCAGTCATATACAGCGGATGACCCGGACCTTTCCAGGCGATATCAAGTCGACCGCCCGGTAATTCCACCCTCACTTCTTCTGCCAGCAGCCCCTGCTGGATACCGACTGCAACGGCGGCGCATGCACCGCTGCCGCAGGCCTGCGTTTCACCCGCGCCGCGCTCATAGACGCGCAGTCGGATATGCTCGCGTTTTACCACCTGCATAAATCCGATGTTGGCGCGTTCAGGGAAGCGTTCATGGCTTTCCAGAACCGGTCCCAGTGTTTCTACCGTGGCCGTATCAACATCATCAACCTGAATCACGCAGTGCGGGTTCCCCATTGAAACCACGCCGCACAATACTGTCTGTTCGGCCGCGCGCATAATATAGGTCTTCTCTGCTTTATTAGCGCGAAAAGGAACCTGCGAGGGTTCAAAATTGGGTTCGCCCATATTCACTCGCACCAGCTCGTCGTCGGTTACGGTTAATACCATACGACCATTCGCTGTACTGACGCGAATATCGCGCTTATTGGTCAGCCCTTTCAGGCGAACAAAACGGGCAAAACAGCGGGCGCCATTGCCGCACTGTGACACTTCACTGCCGTCGGCATTAAAAATACGGTAGTGGAAATCCAGCTCCGGATCATACGGAGGTTCAACCACCAGCAGTTGATCAAATCCAACGCCGAGATGTCTGTCGGCCAGGCGGCGGATCAGCTCTGGTGAGAAAAAGACATTCTGCGTTACCGCGTCGACGACCATAAAATCGTTGCCAAGGCCATGCATTTTAGAGAATTGCATCATTCACTCCGTTCACGCGGGTACAGAAATGTAAAATCTATTCCTGCCGTTAGTAATTCACCTGAGAAGGCCCATCACTAATCCCACGATCGTTTTTCTCAGGCGTGGTGGATTGCGATTGCGGCTGAACGCTCTTGGTCGGAGGCGGCGCGGTTTTATCAGCTGGCGGGAAATAGAGCGGGCCTTTGAGCCCACAGCCCGTCAGGCTGAACAGAGTAAAAATGACAGCGAGTGGCTTTAACACGTTTTTCATTATCGATTGCCTGTAAAGTTCATGCTTTCTGTTTTCTATCATCGCAGGAGAAGGCGTAAAAGCAAGAGTTTGGCTAAAAACTGCATCGCGATTTATTCCACGTTATACTGCGGGCATCACGAAAAATAGGATAAGAAAATGAACGACAGTGAATTTCATCGCCTTGCTGACACCCTGTGGATGACCATTGAAGAACGTCTGGATGACTGGGATGGCGACAGCGATATTGATTGTGAGATCAACGGCGGCGTTCTGACCATCAGTTTCGAAAACGGCAGCAAAATTATCATTAACCGTCAGGAGCCGCTGCACCAGGTATGGCTGGCGACCAAACAGGGCGGCTACCACTTTGACCTGAAAGGCGACGAGTGGATCTGCGACCGAAGCGGCGAAACGTTCTGGGATCTGCTGGAACAGGCGGCAACGCAGCAGGCAGGTGAAGAGGTGAGCTTCCACTAAGTGTGATTGCCGGATGCGCTTCGCTTATCCGGCCTGGGTATCTCGCGCATTTGGAGGCCGGATAAGGTGTTTACACCGCCATCCGGCACTATGCTTAAGAGAAGTACTGCTGCAACTGCGGCGCGTCGTTGTCCTGATTGACGGGCGGAACAGCGCTAATCGGCTGGGTGCGGAACGGAATCACCTGCGCGCGCCCGTCGGTTTTCACAATCTGATAGAACTGCGGCAGGTTAAAGTTGATGAAGCTGGAGCCGTAGGTAAAACGATCGTGCGACGATGAGTAGAAACGGCTGACGTCGCGTACCAGTTCCTCTTTACTACCTTCGCAGTGGTGATACACCTCAGCCCGATTGCTTTCGTCCAGAATGTAGATATTAAAGCCCTGCTCATCACCCGTTTCTTCGAAAAAGAACTGAATAATCCCTTCACTGGCAAAACCGTCTACCACCGACGGCAGTTTCACATGGTTGGTCTCAACCTGGACGGAAAGCCCGTGCAGTTTGTTATGTGAAATCGCGCCATAGAATTCAATCGCGTTTTCCAGCTTCTGCACCGAGACGTTCAGGCGCTCGAAGAACAATCCCCACGTCTGGCCGGAAACACGCAGCGCTTTGAAACGTCCGGTTTCCTGACGGGTGCTGGAGAGGCGTAATTCGATGCACTCAGACACCAGTTGCTGAACGCGGGTACGAATTAAACCGCGCAGATGCTGGCTATAGCAGAAGACCTCGACGCTATCTGGCGGCGCGGCATCCTGGTGCATTTTGCCCAGAATCGTTTTTAACGCTTCAATCATCGCCTGCTCGCCGTTGAAGT
Organism: Citrobacter sp. ABFQG; assembly: GCF_004322975.1. Classification (NCBI taxonomy): domain Bacteria; kingdom Pseudomonadati; phylum Pseudomonadota; class Gammaproteobacteria; order Enterobacterales; family Enterobacteriaceae; genus Citrobacter; species Citrobacter sp. ABFQG. Next base: position 777,941 of record NZ_CP036435.1, on the reverse strand, counting down.
GCAGCGTACGCACCTCATTCCACGAGTTGCGGTACAGCAGGTCTACGCTACCCACCAGGCATTTTTGCTCTTCACCAAAACTGAAGACGTCCAGCTTACGGAAATCAAAATGCACCACCTGATTGCGAAACGCTGCCGTCGGGTCATATTCGAGGTTAACGATAATCGCCAGATGGCGAATTTCGCATGGGCTATAGAGCGCTTTCGGCGTTGGCGCAGGCAGTCGCAGCGGGAAGTGGTGCGACACATCGGCGACCATTTCCTGCAGCTTCGGCAAATCAACAATGCCGTTGCCCTTAATAAACAAATGCGTACGCGAGGTCAGCAGGCCATTGAACCAGGCCCACGCCACCAGCTTGTTGAGATAGCGGTTATATTCCAGCGGCTGATGGCTGATGATCGAGTCCATGTTAGGCGCGCGGTTGTAGAGATACCAACCCGAACGGTTGGCACGACCCGGCGGTACATGGATAAAGGTCAGATTCGGTTCCGAGAGATCCGGAGATATCTGCGGGTTCACCAGCGTGACCTTACCCGGCAACGCTTCAAACGCAGCATACAGCTTACGGGTCAGCACACCGATATCCTGCGGACTGGCGCTGACGCTGAGGTTATTGCGCCGCGCAAAGCGGATCAGGTTACGATAGCTCTGCATCATCGCATCGAGCAGTTCGTTATGCGCTTCACGTACCTGGTCAATCTTCCAGTTAGCGCGGTTATCCAGCATGGTCAGACGAGTGTCATCCCAGCCCCACTCTTTCACTAACTGACTTAATACTTCACGACGCCAGCCCACGCAGGCGCGCTCACGGCTCAGTTTCTCGCACACTTTTAAGTAGAAACATCGACGTACTAAATCCAGGCGCGTCGGATCTTCGATCGCCGTGAGGTACTCGGTAACGCGCTCCAGCATCATGCAGTAAGGGTCGAGACCAAAAGAGACGATCTCGCCGTCATGCAAGCGCTGTTTAATGTCTTTCGCCAACAGGCGTGGGTTGGGATATTCCCAGGAATAGGCTTCCAGCAACAGCGTTTTCAGCACCGCTTTGTACGGGGAGTCGATACTCTTGTACAACTGCCAGAGGCTGGCGCCAAAGTACTCTTCGGCGGAAAGCGAACTGAGTCCGCCGAGATCCAGCCATTCATTTGGCGTTAACACCCCCTGTGCGTAGAGCGTCATGACGTAATCGTCGTAGTGCTCTTCTTCGTCGCCCGGCACCATATTCCACAGAATACGTTTACCCGCGAGGCGCACAGCGGTGCGATAGAATTCATCCAGCAACAGGATATGCTGCGTCGAACCACAGTCTTCACCACCCAGACTGCCGCTTTCATTGTGACGGAAACGGTTTTCATCAATCAGGAAGAAACTGACTTCCACACCCAGCGAGGCCGCCCAGCTTTCCAGCAGGCTACATTTTCGCTGCAGCAGCTGGCGCTCTTCGCTATCCAGCCAGGATTGATGGCAGACCCAGATATCAAGGTCAGACGAACAGCTTTGCCCTACCGAAGAGGTACTGCCCATTGAGTAAACGCCGGTGATCGGCAGTTCGCCCTTCGGCGGGTCCTGCGGCGACATACCGCGGTACAGTTCCAGCTCGTTCAGGTAGTGGCGTTGGGTTTCATCAGGCGTGTAAAGGCATATGCCCTTGGGAACGTTACCATCAAGGTAACCCGGCATCAGCGGATGGTGGTAGTGCAATAATGTCGGCAGCAGACTGTATACCTGCTGGAAAGCAGGTCCCATGGCAGCAAGCGCGCGATCCACACGCAGTTGATTTATGGCATCCAGTCTCTGTTTCAGAGTCTCAATATAGAGGTACAAGACGTATCGCCTGATGTTGCATCCGTCATGGCGTCGATAGCAGCGGCGCAAACGCTCACCACCCTCGTCATCAGTCCGGATAAACCGTATGTCAAAAATAACCGTTACCTTTTTCCCCTGCACTTTTATTAGTTACAGATGAAAAAATGGTCTAAAACGTGATCAATTTAACACCTTGCTCATTGACCGTAAAGAAAGATGCGCTACATACCAGTGTAGCACCGTTCGTTACGTGTAAATTCCTTCATACGGTCGGGAGGTTTTTCTCGTCATTATTCACTGACAGTGATGATGCAGCGCCTTTCCTCTCACTTACGTTTGAGCGTAACGCTGACATCCCTTTGATAAGGATGTTAGGATGGTCAATGATTGATAATGACGGTAACAAGCATGTTAGACAATGTTTTGAGAATTGCCACACGCCAAAGCCCCCTTGCGCTCTGGCAGGCACATTATGTCAAAGACGCCTTAATGGCAAACCACCCAGGTCTGATCGTGGAACTGGTTCCTATGGTAACCCGTGGCGATGTGATCCTTGATACCCCGCTGGCGAAAGTCGGAGGGAAAGGGTTGTTTGTTAAAGAGCTGGAAGTCGCGCTGCTGGAAAAACGCGCCGATATCGCCGTGCATTCCATGAAGGATGTGCCGGTTGAATTCCCTGACGGTCTTGGACTGGTCACCATTTGCGAGCGAGAGGATCCGCGTGATGCTTTCGTCTCAAATAAGTACAACACGCTGGATGAACTCCCCGCAGGCAGCATCGTTGGGACATCCAGTTTGCGTCGCCAGTGCCAGTTGGCGAAGCGTCGCCCGGATCTCGTCATCCGTTCGCTGCGCGGCAACGTAGGCACGCGCCTCAGCAAACTGGATAACGGCGATTATGACGCCATTATTCTGGCGGTCGCTGGATTAAAACGTTTAGGTCTTGAGTCGCGAGTCCGTACCGCTCTGCCGCCGGAAGTCTCCCTGCCCGCTGTCGGACAAGGCGCAGTAGGCATAGAATGTCGACTGGATGATATGCGCACTCAGGCGCTGTTAGCGCCGCTCAACCATGAAGAAACCGCGCTACGCGTCAAAGCAGAACGCGCCATGAACACCCGCCTGGAAGGGGGATGTCAGGTACCTATTGGTAGCTATGCCGAAATCATCGACGGTGAGATTTGGCTACGTGCGCTGGTCGGCGCGCCAGACGGTTCACAGATGGTATGCGGAGAACGTCGCGGCGCCACACAGGATGCCGAACAGATGGGCATCTCTCTGGCAGAAGAACTGCTGGAGAACGGTGCGCGCGCCATTCTGGCTGAAGTTTATAACGGAGAAGCACCCGCATGAGTATTCTGGTCACCCGCCCGTCTCCCGCTGGGGAAGAGTTAGTGAGCCGTCTGCGCACACTGGGGCAGGTGGCCTGGAGTTTTCCGCTCATCGAGTTTTCACCTGGTCGGGAACTGGCAACGCTTGCTTCCCGACTGTCGGCGCTGACGGAGAACGATCTGGTCTTCGCCCTCTCGCAGCACGCCGTTACCTTTGCAGATGCCGAGCTTCAGCAGCAAGAGAAAAGCTGGCCATCCCTTCCGCAGTATTTTGCCATTGGCCGTACAACGGCGCTGGCGCTGCATACTGTTAGCGGCTTCAATATTCACTACCCTCTGGATCGGGAAATTAGCGAAGTCTTGCTACAATTACCTGAATTGCAAAATATTGCGGGAAAACGCGCGCTTATATTACGCGGCAACGGTGGCCGCGAGCTGATAGGTGAAACCCTGACGGCACGCGGAGCCGATGTCGATTTTTGTGAATGTTATCAACGCAGTGCAAAATATTACGATGGTGCAGAAGAAGCGATGCGCTGGCAATCCCGTGGCGTAACCACGGTGGTCGTCACTAGCGGAGAGATGCTACAACAGCTCTGGACGCTTATTCCACAGTGGTATCGTGAGCACTGGTTACTACGCTGTCGGCTGCTGGTCGTCAGTGAGCGTCTGGCGCACCTCGCCCGGGAACTGGGCTGGCAAGATATTAAGGTCGCTGATAACGCCGACAACGATGCGCTTCTACGCGCATTACAATAACTCTCATAATGGGATGCCATAATGACGGAACAAGAAAAATCCTCCGCCGTGGTTGAAGAGACCAGGGAGGCCGTGGAAACCACGTCACAGCCAGTTAATACTGAAAAAAAGAGTAAGAACAGCACGGCGCTGATTCTGAGCGCTGTGGCAATTGCTATTGCGCTGGCAGCAGGCGTTGGGCTGTACGGCTGGGGGAAACAACAGGCAACAACACAAACGGCAACCAGCGATGCGCTGGCGAACCAGCTGACGGCACTGCAAAAAGCGCAGGAAAGCCAGAAAGCTGAACTGGAAGGTATTATTAAACAGCAGGCAACGCAGCTGGATGAAGCCACTCGCCAGCAGGCCGCGCTGGTCAAACAGCTTGATGAAGTCCAGCAAAAAGTCGCCACCATCTCCGGCAGCGATGCTGGAACATGGCTGCTGGCGCAGGCTGATTTCCTGGTGAAACTGGCTGGTCGCAAATTATGGAGCGATCAGGACGTCACTACCGCCGCGGCGCTGCTGAAAAGCGCCGATGCCAGTCTGGCAGATATGAACGACCCGAGCTTAATTACCGCGCGACGTGCGATTACTGACGATATCGCGAGCCTCTCCGCGGTGACTCAGGTCGACTATGACGGCATTATCCTGAAAGTGAATCAACTCTCTAATCAGATCGATAACCTGCGTTTGGCCGACAACGACACCGACGATTCACCGATGGACTCGGACAGCAGCGAGCTTTCCAGCTCGATTAGCGAATGGCGCGTCAATCTGCAAAAAAGCTGGCAGAACTTTATGGACAGCTTTATCACCGTGCGCCGTCGTGATGAAACTGCCGTACCGCTGCTGGCACCGAACCAGGACGTTTACTTACGTGAAAATATCCGTTCCCGCCTGTTAGTAGCTGCACAGGCCGTGCCGCGTCATCAGGAAGAGACATACCGCCAGGCGCTGGAAAATGTCTCCACATGGGTGCGTGCTTACTACGACACCGACGATGCAGCGACCAAAGCGTTCCTTGAAGAAGTAGACCAACTGAGCCAGCAAAGCATCAGTATGGATGTCCCGGAAACGCTGCAGAGTCAGGCTATTCTCGACAAGTTAATGCAGACCCGCGTACGTAATTTACTGGCGCAACCTGCCACAGCACCGGTAGCAGCAGCGCCAGCGCCTTCGACAGACGCTCCGGCAACCGCGCCGCAAGGAGAATAATGATGCTAAAAGTATTGTTGCTCTTTGTGCTGTTGATCGCCGGGATCGTCGTCGGTCCGATGATAGCCGGTCATCAGGGCTATGTGCTGATCCAGACGGATAACTACAATATCGAAACCAGCGTGACGGGCCTGGTGATCATCCTGATCGTCGCCATGGTCGTCCTGTTTGCGATTGAATGGCTGTTGCGCCGAATTTTCCGCACCGGCGCACATACCCGTGGGTGGTTTGTGGGTCGTAAACGTCGTCGCGCCCGTAAGCAGACCGAACAGGCGCTGCTCAAACTGGCAGAAGGTGACTATCAGCAGGTTGAGAAGCTGATGTCGAAAAATGCCGATCATGCAGAACAGCCAGTAGTGAATTACCTGCTGGCGGCAGAAGCGGCTCAGCAGCGCGGTGACGAAGCTCGCGCCAACCAACACCTTGAGCGTGCTGCCGAACTGGCGGGAAATGATACGATCCCGGTAGAAATCGCTCGCGTTCGCCTGCAACTGGCGCGTAATGAAAATCATGCCGCACGCCACAGCATAGACAAACTGCTGGAAGTAACGCCACGTCATCCGGAAGTGCTGCGTCTGGCTGAGCAGGCCTACATTCGCACCGGCGCATGGAGTTCCTTGCTGGATATCATCCCATCCATGGCAAAAGCGCATGTGGGTGATGACGAGCACCGCGCCATGCTGGAACAACAGGCATGGGTTGGCTTGATGGATCAGGTCCGCGCCGATCAGGGCAGCGAGGGGCTGCGTGCATGGTGGAAAAACCAGAACCGTAAAACTCGTCATCAGGTTGCTTTGCAGGTAGCAATGGCTGAACATCTGATTGAGTGTGACGATCACGATACGGCGCAGCAGGTCATCATTGATGGTTTGAAACGTCAGTACGATGACCGTCTGGTGCTACCGATCCCGCGTCTGAAAACCAATAATCCAGAGCAGATAGAGAAAGTGCTGCGCCAGCAGATTAAAGCCGTGGGCGATCGCCCGTTGCTGTGGAGTACGCTGGGTCAGTCGTTAATGAAGCATGGGGAATGGCAGGAAGCCACGCTCGCCTTCCGTGCCGCTCTCAAACAGCGCCCGGATGCCTATGACTACGCCTGGCTTGCTGACGCGCTGGACAGACTGCATCAACCGGAAGAAGCCGCCACCATGCGTCGTGATGGCCTGATGTTGACGTTGCAGAACAACAATCCCCCGCAGTAACTCCTGAATGCCCGGTGGCGCTTTCGCTTACCGGGCCTACATATTTTTCATCTCGTATACACAAAATCATTCGAGAAGCAGCTCGAAGGATTTTGTGTATGCATAAAAAAACGCCCGCTCGGTAAGGAGCAGGCGTTAAACAGGTCTGTATGACAACATAAATGGGTGCTTCACTCAACGTTATGTCCATGGTGTTTGATGAGGCTACGCGACATCTGTCTGTGGACGATAAGCACCGTAAATGGCTCTGCATCATTCCTGAGTTTATGAGGCCAGAGGGCGAACATAAGAGATGGAATGAGCATCTACCCGCATATTATTGCACAAGGCATGCCACGATTGCACTGCAAAAACCAGGTATTCGGACTTTTTAAGACATCAGGTAATTCGCGGGAATAAAGGCTGAGAAGGGAAAATCAGAAAACAAAAAACCCCGCCGAAGCGGGGTTCAAAATTGGTCGGCGAGAGAGGATTCGAACCTCCGACCCACTGGTCCCAAACCAGTTGCGCTACCAAGCTGCGCTACTCGCCGTTTTACTGCTTTTTGAATTTTTAGTTCAATTCTTTAAGTCGTGGTGCGAGGGGGGGGACTCGAACCCCCACATCCTAAGGACACTAACACCTGAAGCTAGCGCGTCTACCAATTCCGCCACCTTCGCATTTCACAACTTTAAATTAATGGGGTGGCTAATGGGATTCGAACCCACGACAACTGGAATCACAATCCAGGGCTCTACCAACTGAGCTATAGCCACCACTGCAAATCTTTTACGCGGTATTAAAACCACCGCAGCTCTGGCACCCTACTAAATGGTGCGCCCGACAGGATTCGAACCTGAGACCTCTGCCTCCGGAGGGCAGCGCTCTATCCAGCTGAGCTACGGGCGCTTAGCGCCGTTGCGGGGCTGGATATTACGGAGGTCTCGGTCTTCTGTCTAGTGCTTTTTTAAAATAAATTATCGTTTGGTCATGGTTTGTGCGTTTTGTCGCTTATTCCCGCAATTTATGGGCTGTGCCATGACGATTCAGACCAAAAACCTTATAAATGAACGTCACGGCCAACAAGAAACCCATGCCAACAAAAAGCGACATTCGGGTATCTTCATTAAAGTACATGCCAATTAATACGCAAATCAGGAACGCCATCGTCAAATAATTCGCCCACGGGAACAGAATGGAGCGGAATGGATGACTGGCAATCGCCGCTTTATGCGCCTGACGGAAACGCAGCTGGCTTATCAGGATCACAAACCACGGCACCATCCCCGGCAACACGCTGGCGCTATAGACATAAACAAACACGCGCTGCGGATTGGGAATGATGTAGTTCAGGCACGAACCAATCAGCAGGATCGCGATAGAAATGGCCACGCCGGCAACCGGTACGCCATGGCGAGAAACTTTCCCAACAGCGGCGGGGAGCTGGCGATTCTTGGCCAGCGCGTAGAGCATACGCCCACAGCTGTACATGCCACTGTTACAACCCGACAGCGCCGCCGTCAGGACCACAAAGTTAATAATCCCCGCCGCGGCGGTAATACCAATCTTGGCAAAGGTGAGAACAAACGGACTGCCGTTGCTGCCAATCTCGTTCCACGGGAAAATAGTGACGATAACAAAAATTGCGCCAACGTAGAAAATCAGGATACGCCACAGCACTTTACCTACCGCGCTACGCAGCGTGACCTGTGGGTTCTTCGCTTCACCTGCAGTAATGCCAATCAGCTCCACGCCCTGGTAAGAAGCCACGACAATACACAATGCTGTCAGGAAGCCCTTCCAACCACCGGCAAAGAAACCGCCGTGTTCGGTCAGGTTGCCAAAGCCGATCGCCTGACCGCCATTACCAAAACCGAAGAAAATCACCCCTAACCCAATGACGATCATCACAATGATGGTGGTCACTTTGATCATGGCAAACCAGAACTCAATTTCACCATACAAGCGAACTGCGGCGAGGTTCGCCAATGCAACCAGTCCGACCGCGATCAGTGCGGGTATCCATTGCGCCATTTCCGGGAACCAGAACTGGACGTACACCCCGATGGCGGTAATCTCTGAGATCCCCACCGCCATCCACATAAACCAGTATGACCAGGCGGTGAGATAGCCAAAGAAGGGGCTCATATAACGGTGAGCGTAAACAGCGAATGAACCGGCAACCGGCTCGAGGAATAACATCTCCCCCATAGAACGCATAATGAAAAATACGAACAGCCCAGCGACGATATACGCCAGCAGAACCGAAGGTCCCGCCCATTTCAGGGTACTGGCGGCCCCCATAAACAGCCCGACGCCAATAGTGCCCCCGAGGGCAATTAATTCGATGTGACGAGCCTCCAGCCCACGCTGTAGCTCAGGTTTGTTCTCGGCCATAAATCCTCTTGTTGTGTTTGCATGCTGTCCGGTATTACCGGTTCTCGTTATGGGTACATCTTGTTATGTCATAACAGGCTATACGACACCGACCGCTTAGCAGTTGGCGTCAAAACTCCACGGCACTGAAATGATTGTTGCGAATGGTTTCCTAAAATCGCTTAAATGGCAATTAAAGCATTCAAAAAATGAATATATTGTGCGAGAAAGCAGCGATTATGTTGTGAATAAGTAGCGTAATTAGCAGATCACGCTACTTATCAGAGGAGAGAGGGCGTCAGAGGTTGCCGGTATAGTGCCAGCGTAGATAGCGTAATAAGCGAAGTTGTCGAGTAATACGGCTCGGTTGCGACAATAAGCGATACAGCCACTCCAGCCCCAGATTTTGCCAGATTTTAGGCGCACGCTTAACGTGACCGGTAAAGACGTCGTAGGTGCCGCCCACGCCCATATACAGCGCGTCGGGGTGAGTCTTGCGGCAATCACGCATAAAGATCTCTTGTTTCGGCGAACCCATCGCCACCGTCACAATTTGCGCGCCGCTGGCGTGAATACGCTCAAATAACGCCTGACGCTGCTCTGGGGTAAAATAACCATCCTGGCTACCCACAATGTTCACACGCCACTGTGCACGTAGTTTTGCTTCTGTTTGCGCCAGAACTTCAGGCTTGCCACCAACCAGGAAAACAGGCGTTCCGTTTTGCCCGGCTCGCGCCATCAGCGCTTCCCAAAGGTCAGCACCGGCCACACGTGAAACCTGCGCCTGTGGGAATTTTTTGCGCACCGAACGCACCACGCTAATCCCATCCGCATATTTGAACTCCGCGGCGTTGATCAGCTCCCTCACTTCAGGATTATCTTCTGCTGTCAGCATTTTCTCAGCGTTGATAGCCACCAGCGTTCCTGACCTGAGGTGTCCTTCGGCAAACAGGTAATTCAGCGCATGTTGCATATCGCGCCAGCCAATCAGTTGTAATCCGCGCAGCGAATACAGCGGCGCAGTTATGTTATCTGTCATTACGATCCTTCAATTTGTGTCCGGGGCAGCGACTTGATTCGTTTATGGATGAGTCCTGCGCTATCGAATAGCCAAAACAGCAGTTTTGCCATCAGTAGGCAAACGCCAAAAATCACGAGGAAAAAGACTACTCGCGAGACAAACGAATCCAGCCCTTCACGTGCCAACACGATCATATTGAAAATGGCGCCAAAACAGAAACTGTGCAAAATCGCCGCCTTATAGCGATTGGTTTCTTGGTTACCTAGCTCATACAGCCAGTCGAACCACTTGATAATGAGTCCAACGACAATCGCGCCTAATGGTATAAAAAGCGCCCCGCCCATCACCACCAGTGAACCAATTAACGTCGGCGAAATCGCCAGTCCCGAGTGGTTGTTCAACACTTCCCAGGTAAAGTAGTTCGCTGAGTTGAGTACAATACTCGGCCGCCCAGGCCACAGCCAGGAAGGGATAAAGACATAGAAGTCACGGACTATCGGTGCCAGCCCCTGGAACTCAATATTGTGGTAATTCTGCAGCAACAGCGCCAGGTTCTCCCACGGCGAGAAGGTGTCGCGCGTAAGGTACAGGAACGTATAGAACGCCTCATCGCCGCTAACGCTCATTCCGTAGCGCTTCAAGGCCAGCCAGAACATCCCGACAATACCCAGCACGCCTGCGGCGACCAACATCCACAGCGAAATCCAGCCGCGAATAATGCCGATAAACAAGAAGATGGCAAACGCAATGATGATATTGGCGCGCGTCCCGCCCACAATCATATAGGTCAGCAAACCAAACGCGACGGTGCTCACCAGGAAGAACAACCACGCTCTGCTGTCCTGACGCAGGAAATAAACCACCAGCATGGCCGGAATGAAGAAGTAGAAGAAACGCTTCAGAGCGACCCCAGAGACTTCGCTGGAAAAAATCTGGCTATAGGATTGCAGTCTGAACAGCAGGAATCCGTTGTGCATAAAGAAGACGCCCACGCTCACCAGCGCAATCGCCATCAGGATAACCCAGGTCAAATGGGCTTCAACGCGATTGATGGTAAACAGCGGCCTGCGCGGCTTACCCTCTACTCGCTTACGCAATCGCGTTTTATACGTCACGTAGTAGACGGCATAGAAACAGGCTGCTGACAGCAAGGCCTGCAGCAGGATCTCCGGCGGAGCCACTGCCACATCAAAGCGGAACACCAGGATGCTGGTTAACGGGAATCCGAAGAAGAACGTCAGCAAGAACAACAATGAGAAGAAAACATTGAAGTTAAAACGTACGCGGCGGAACTCAAACCAGGTCAGCGTGGCGATAAATAAGGTAGAGAGCAGCCAGACTACCAGCAGACCGCTGAATTGCATCAGGCTCATACGGTTTCTCCTGAAGCAATGCGCAGCGCGTTATACCACGGCTGCAGATAATTCGGGATAAAGAAGGTAATCGTGTTTTTATCTACCGATGCCAACTGGCGCTGCGCTTCACGTACGACGCCTTCATTGAGATCATCCGTGGTAAATAACACTGGAAGATTCTGTTCCACCATATCCTGCCAGAAGGGATTTTCACGGTTGAGCACGCACGGGATACCCGCCTGGATCAGCAAACACAGGGTACCGATCCCCTGCTGCCGGGCAAAAATAAAGTAACCCAAATCGCATTGCCGCAATAATGTTAGATAGGCATCAAATTCCAGCTTTTCACTTAAAATTTGCAGATTATCAGCGCTAAATAATGCCATACCGGCCTGGCGAACCTCGTCGATATAGGCATCATTATTGGCGGGGTAACCCATCGGCACAATCACGTTCACCGTGTCGCCGAACTGCTGATGGACAGCACGCAGCGCGGCAACATGCTCATTGCTGCAATCGCCAGAGTTGCCAACCAGCACCGTCATCTTGCCGCTGCGCTGACAATCATTGCTCATGTTATTGAGTGAAGGATCCATTCGCGTTGGGAAATAGAGCAACTCACCCCGTACATGCGGATGCTGCTCGGCGAAATAACGTAAATCGCCCCGCGTGGCAAATACGCAGCCCACGCGGTTCTGCGCCATGCGGCGAATCGGGTAAAACAGGCGGAATTTCAGCCCACTGGAGACTTCGTATAAATCAGCACCCCAGATATGCCAGTAAAACTGCGTCGGTTTAATTCCCCCGCTCAGCAGCGCCAACCACAGGCTGGTGTTGAACTGACCGTGGAAGAAGAATCGCTGTTGGCGATTCGCTTTTGCTTTCGCAATAACTGCTTCGGCTAACGATTTTTTCCCACTGTAGAAACTCAGCGATAACGCCGGGCAGCTCTCACTGAATCCCGCATCCTGACCGGCAACCATAAACGTGCGCGCGTGCTCGCTCGTCGCGGCAAGCGAGTCGTTGAAAAACCGTAGCACGGTTTGGTTATGGTGAGGGATATCCGATCCCAGAACGTGAATCAGTACAGTCATGCCCGCCTACGCCAGAGTAAAAACACGCCACAACAAAGAGAAAAATAGACGATGTACGTTGCCATATAAGCCTGTGCCGCTCCCAGCGCACCATGTGCAGGGATCAGCCAGTGAGCAAACACCGTCAATAACATGAACTGGCTAATTTCAGCCAAAATATAAAACCGCAGTGATGCTTTCGCGATCACCAGATACCCAAAGACATACGCCCCAACTTTTAGTACATCGCCAACCAGTTGCCAGGCAAACAGATCGCGCATGGCGGTGAATTTTGCGGAGAAAAGCAGCCAGATAGCAAAGTCACGCAGTAGCCAAACGGTAAAGCTCGCAGCGGCAACTGCAGGTAACACGAACTTCAGCGACTTAACCACCTCGCGCGTAATGTCGCGCTTTTCAGTCAGTCGCGACAACGTCGGCAGCAAGTAAACGCTGAATGAAGCGGTAATGAATTGCAGATAAGCATCAGAGATACTGCTTACCCCCTGCCAAATCCCCACATCATCCCAACTGTACTGCGCCGCCAGCAGGTTTCGCATCATCACGTATGCCACAGGCAACGTTACGGAGGTAATCAGCGCCATCAGCGTAAACTTGCTTAGCTGTCCAGCCAGACCGTTATCCCACGAGGGTTTCAGGTAATGCAGAGGAATCGCCCCGCGCTTAATCAGCATAATAGCGGCAGGGATAACGACCAACGCGGGCACTAACGCCAGACCCAGCAAAGCGCCTTCATACCCTCCCAGGCGATAACAGCCATAATAAGCAACTACGCCCACCAGACTACCCACAATCAGCGACAGCGCGTTACCCGCCGCATCGCGAAACCCCTTCATCAACGCCAGCAGCAGATTCGCCCAGGCAATGCCCATCTGCACCAGCGCAACCAGTCTTACCAGCCCCTGATAATGAGTATGACCAAACAATCCCTGACTGATTGGTGCGGCCGCCAGCAGAAAAATCACCGCCATCAGCGTAGAGAATCCCAGCACCATCGCGGAAGATGTACCGACGACCTTGCGGAGCCGGTTCGGATCGTCATGGTGCTGCGCAACATATTTCGTGACGCCGTTGAAAATGCCGGCCCCCGCCAGGACACCAAGCACGGTGACCATCTGGCGGAAGTTACCCGCCTGCCCCACGCCTGCCGGGCCAAACGACACCGCCAGCAGCTTCACGACCAGCAAACCCGCACCAATTTTTACCAGCGTACTGGCTGCCGTCCATAAGGACGCTTTAGCAAGCGACATTTCAGGCGAAGTAGTTGAGTAAGGTCGAAATTACCGTTCGCTGGTTGACCGGCGACAGGTTGTAGAACAGCGGTAAACGCAGCAAACGCTCGCTCTCTTTGGTGGTGTAACGATCAACACCGGCAAATACGCCGAATTTGTCGCCAGCCGGGCAATCATGCAGCGGGATATAGTGGAACACCGCCATAATTTCAGCTTCTTTCAGGAAGTTAATCAACGCCGTGCGATCGTCGATATCGCGCAGCTTGATGTAAAACATATGGGCGTTTTGCACGCAGTCTTCCGGTACAGAAGGCAGCTCGATACGTCCGGCACGCGCCAGCGGTTCAAGAGCATCATAGTAGTTCTGCCACAGAGTCAGACGCTGCTGGTTAATGCGGTCCGCTGCTTCCAGTTGCGCCCACAGATAAGCGGCCTGTAGATCGGACATCAAATAGCTGGAGCCGATATCACGCCAGGTATATTTATCTACCTGGCCACGGAAAAACTGGCTGCGGTTTGTCCCTTTTTCACGGATGATCTCTGCACGTTCGACTAATTTTTTATCATTAATCAGCGTCGCGCCGCCTTCACCACCTGCGGTATAGTTTTTGGTCTCATGAAAGCTAAAGCAACCGATGTGACCAATCGTCCCCAGCGCCCGACCTTTGTAAGTCGACATAACGCCCTGGGCCGCATCTTCCACCACAAACAGGTTATGTTTGGTCGCCAGCGCCATAATAGTATCCATTTCGCAGGCCACACCCGCGTAATGCACCGGCACAATCGCGCGGGTTTTGTCGGTGATCGCCGCTTCAATCAGCGTTTCGTCAATGTTCATGGTATCCGGGCGGATATCAACAAAGACAATTTTCGCGCCTCGCAGCACGAAAGCATTGGCCGTGGATACAAACGTATAGCTTGGCATAATGACTTCGTCGCCAGGCTGGATATCCAGCAGCAATGCCGCCATCTCAAGCGATGCGGTGCAGGAAGGCGTCAGCAATACTTTCTCGCTGCCAAAATGCTGTTCCAGCCACTGCTGGCAGCGACGGGTAAAACCGCCATCGCCACACAGTTTGCCGCTGTTCATCGCAGACTGCATGTAATCGAGTTCAGTGCCCACCACCGGCGGTGCGTTAAATGGAATCATCGTGTCACCTGTATAACCAATACGCGGTGCTTTCCACATTCGCACCACTGTGTATATAACGTTTAAGCGCGGCGGTATTGCCCATTTGGGTCGCCACACGCAGTGCTGTTTTACCGTGAGCCTGCGCCCAGCAAAGCGCGGCCTGCATCAGTTCTGCTCCCGCCCCACGCCCGGCTAGCAGGCCAATTCGCGCCTCGGTCGCATTCAGTTCACGCAGCGAGACATAGCCACGAATCTCACCTGTTGGTGTACGAAAAACGAGGCATTGATGATCGAACGTCCCCAGCACCGCGTTTTCAATCCACTGCGCATAAAAACGCGCGCTGGCATCTGCGGCATACCACGGGGCGCGAAAACGACTTTGCGCGAACGCCTGTCCTGCCAGATGGCGTAATGCAGGGATATCCGTAGTTTGTGCGACCTGCGCACCGGGGTCACCATGCGCACACGTCACTGGCAGCACAAAATCCACTTCACCTTCAACCAGTGAGAAGCCCATTTGTTGCAGGGCATCTAATGCTTGGGTATTGGCGGCAGGTATTTTTGCCTGTACCCGCGACCAGGGCTGCAACGCATCCGCAGTCAGAACCGACGCGTGTTGGTCAAAACGCACAATAGCGCTATGCACGCCAAAGAACGTATTTTCCCAGCTAAGCGGCTCAATACTGGCGCGGATTTTCACCGCCAGACCCCTTTGGTATCAACGACATATTGCTGGTGAACCGCATCGCCTTTAATGGCTTTAAATTCATTGTGGTCGACAAGCAAGACCAGTACATCGGCACTTCCCAGGGCATCGTCCAGCGTTGCCAGTTGGCACAGACCGTCCAGTTTTTTCGGCAGTTGATGGATATTCGGTTCCACCACCAATGTTTCGCCTTTGTGCCAATGCGCGATACTTTGCGCAATTCCCATCGCCGGGCTTTCACGTAAATCATCGATATTCGGTTTAAATGCCAGACCAAAACAGGCAATTTTCACTTCGCTGGCCCGTTTATTGGTATCCGCCAGACAGTCGGCCACGGCAGCTTTTACCCGATCGACCACCCAATGAGGCTTACCGTCGTTTACCTCACGCGCGGTGCGAATCAATTTCGCCTGCTGCGGGTTCTGCGCCACGATAAACCACGGATCAACCGCGATACAGTGCCCGCCAACACCCGGACCCGGTTGCAAAATATTCACGCGCGGATGGCGATTTGCCAGGCGAATCAGTTCCCAGACGTTGATCCCCTGATCGGCGCAAATCAGCGACAACTCATTAGCGAAGGCGATATTGACGTCGCGGAAACTATTTTCAGTCAGCTTGCACATTTCCGCAGTGCGCGCGTTGGTCACGACACATTCACCCTCAAGGAAAATGTTGTACAGTTCGCTAGCACGCGCGGAACAGACGGAGGTCATTCCCCCAATCACGCGGTCGTTTTTAATCAGTTCAACCATCACCTGGCCCGGCAGCACGCGTTCTGGACAATAAGCAATGTTAACGTCAGCCTGTTCACCGACCTGCTGCGGGAAAGTCAAATCAGGACGCATTTCAGCCAGCCATGTGGCCATCTGTTCGGTAGCCCCGACAGGCGACGTCGATTCAAGGATCACCAACGCGCCTTTTTTCAGCACCGGAGCAAGAGACTTGGTTGCGGCTTCCACATAAACCATATCGGGTTCGTGCTCCCCCTTAAACGGAGTAGGCACAGCAATCAGAAAGGCATCCGCATCTACAGGGGTTGTGGTCGCACGCAGAAATCCATTTTCGACCGCCGTTTTCACCACGGCGCCCAAATCTGGCTCAACGATATGAATTTCACCGCGATTAATGGTATCCACCGCGTGTTGATTTACATCTACGCCAATCACATGCTTTTGACGGGAAGCAAAGGCAGCCGCCGTCGGCAGTCCGATATAACCCAGCCCAATGACAGAAATGGTCGTAAAACTCATAGCGATATCCGATTATTTTTTAACGCGTGTAAAATGCGGCCACATGCCTGCCCGTCACCATACGGATTATGGGCGCGGCTCATGGTCTGATATTCATTATCGTCATGCAGCAAACGCGTGACTTCTTCGACAATACGCTGCGGGTCTGTCCCTACCAGACGTACTGTACCTGCAGTAATCGCTTCCGGACGTTCCGTCGTTTCGCGCATCACCAGTACCGGTTTCCCCAAAGATGGGGCTTCTTCCTGAATCCCACCGGAGTCGGTCAGGATCAGCCAGGCATGATTCATCAGCCAGACAAACGGCATGTAATCCTGCGGTTCAATCAGGATGACGTTTTCAACGTGACCCAGAATGCGATTCACCGGTTCGCTAACGTTAGGATTCAGGTGCACCGGATAGACAATCTGTACGTTCTGATTGGCCGCAGCAATTTCCGCCAGCGCGTGGCATATGCGTTCAAAACCGCGACCGAAGCTTTCACGACGATGACCGGTCACCAGTATCATCTTTTTATCAACAGCCAGGAAAGGATAACGTTCTGCCAGATCGGTACGCAGCACCTCATTTCCCAGTACACGGTCACGAACCCAGATCAACGAATCAATAACCGTATTACCTGTAACGAAGATACGGCTATCAGAAATATTTTCCCGTAGCAGGTTTTGGCGCGAGTTTTCTGTTGGCGCAAAATGATACATCGCCAAATGCCCTGTCAGCGTACGGTTCGCCTCTTCCGGCCAGGGAGAGTAGAGATCGCCTGTACGTAAACCCGCCTCCACATGCCCTACCGGAATACGCTGATAGAACGCGGCCAGGCTAGTGGCAATGGTGGTCGTGGTATCGCCGTGAACCAACACAACGTCGGGTTTAAAGTCAGCCAGAATAGGCTTTAATCCTTCCAGTATTCGGCAGGTAATTTCTGTTAGTCCCTGACCTGGCTGCATAATATTGAGATCGTAGTCAGGTACAATGGAAAAAAGGTTCAACACCTGATCGAGCATCTCGCGATGCTGCGCCGTGACGCAAACTTTTGCCTCAAAATCAGGATCTTTTGCCAACGCATGAACCAGAGGTGCCATTTTTATGGCCTCCGGTCGCGTGCCAAATACAGTCAGTACTTTCACATCGATTCTCTTCGGATTGGCAGTGAGGGCCCAGCCCCTCACTGCAACGATATTGCTAAATCGTGCGGCGACGGGTTAACGCGACACCAGCACCGATCAGAGCCCCAACGATGCCCCACATAATCATCAGGAAGGCACGACGAGGGCTGTCACGTTTTACCGGTTCCTCCGGCGTACGCAAATAACGATAGGTCTGAAAACGCGGATCCAGAGTTGGCCCAACGTTCAGTGTGTTAAGCATGGCTCGGTTTTGGAAGTAGTCCAGATCGAAATCGGGACCAACAGATTGCAGGTTTTCGAGTCGCGCCTGCAGCATAGGGCGTCCAAGCAAAAACAGTTCTGAATCAGGTAATTCTTCAGCCGGAACGTCAGTGGAAGTACGCGAAATATTATGCTGTTCAGCAATTTTGAGTGCCTGCTCAATGTTGTGGACTCGGCGAGAGAAAATCGATTTCGCCACTTCTTCCTGGCGTTTAACCTGTGCCTTCATCTGCACGGTGCGCGCAGCCCAGGCTCCCTTTAACTCGTCGTTCAGATGACGCGCAGCACGCTGACTGGCAAACGCAACATACTGACGCAACAGATTGTTGGCATCGGGTGCCGTCTCGGCAATCAGCTTCACGCTGTCATTGGTATTACGAACCGCATCGCCAGGCATAAACTGAATGTTATTGATCAGTTCATCCAGCATCGCCGCATCGGCTTTGCTGTTACCCACCATACGTTGCTTGTAGTAATCAGTCTGCTGCCAGAATTCACGGCGCGTATCCCATGAGGCAAGCTGCATAATAAATTCTTTATAGGCTTCATCCATCACTGACGGTTGATCCGCTGATGCAAGACTGGCCTTGATGTCCAGGTTACGCAAGAATTGCTGCTGAGAGTAATAACCGCCCAACATATTGACCGTGGGCCTGTCTGAAATCGCCGTCGCACTCCACTCCTGACGAGCAAAGAACGTATAGGCGAGAGCGACTAACGCGAAGGCGAGAGCCATGCCGACAATCCACACTTTCCCTGCCCATAAAGCACGAAACAACCCACGGATATCCAGTTCATTTTCTGCGCTCACGGCGTGTTCCCCCGGTAATGGTTGTGTCATCGCATCCTCAATTTACTTGGTTAAGTTTGGTTTGCCTTCGCGGTGCCTTCGTAGTCTGCGCTTAACTCGCTTAATAAATCTCGCCACCTTCCATGCTCGCTTAATACAGTAACCGTAAAGACCAAATGCCAGTAAAAAGAGCACCAACATGGCCCATTCAGGGACTAAACGAAAATATTCAGCCAGTGCACCGATAGAGGCCAGAATCGCTGCAGCCAACGTGATCAGAACAAATGCCTGTCTGGAAGTAAACCCGGCGCGCATCACTAAATGATGAATATGCTGGCGATCTGCAGAGAAAGGACTCATGCCTTTACGTAAACGACGATACATGATCGCCACCATATCCATTAACGGAATGGCGATAATCCACAGAGCCGTGACCGGGCTAATAGGATGCGTTTTACCTTGA
This sequence comes from Citrobacter sp. ABFQG, assembly GCF_004322975.1. NCBI lineage: Bacteria > Pseudomonadati > Pseudomonadota > Gammaproteobacteria > Enterobacterales > Enterobacteriaceae > Citrobacter > Citrobacter sp. ABFQG. The sequence goes on along the minus strand of NZ_CP036435.1, from coordinate 758,862 downwards.
GTGGTCTCCAGCAGGATCCAGATTACCGTAAAGCCAATCAGCGTACTCCCCGCATCGCCCATAAAGACTTTATAGCGGCGTCCGAGAATCCCCAGGTTCAGTAGGATGTAAGGCAGAATGGCGGCGATCATGGCAAAACACCAGATTGCCAGGCTTGTCTGGCCATCGAACCACAGGATAAACCCCATCGCTGCGAATGAGACGCTGGATAGCCCGCCTAACAAGCCATCAATGCCATCAACCATATTAAAGGCGTTAATCGCCGCCCAGACGGCAAAAAGGGTGAGAAAATAACCAAAGGGACCCAACAACAACTCCCACGGGCCAAAAATATATCCCAGGCTACTTAGATAAAGCTCACCTTTTACCATCATCACAATAGCAATCGCCGCCTGAACGACTGCTCGTATTTTTACGCTGATGTCAAAACGATCGTCAAGCGCGCCAACAAACACCAGCACACCTGCACAGAAGAGGTATAAAGAGGCATGGGGAATGTAATAATCCGAAAGGCCAAACATGAAATTGATTCCGGCAAACACAGAAATCCCGCCCACTAACGGAATAATCCCTTGGTGACGTTTGCGGAAGTTTGGCTTATCCACTAAACCTATTTTTATGGCTACTTTTCGTGCCAAAAAAATAAAAATGGTTGTGAATAAAAAAATACTAACTAGCTCAGAGAAAGCAGCGAGTAGATTCACAGTGTATGTGTTCTCAGCATATATCATTTCCTTAAAGTATAATGCGTTAAGACGCCCCCTTGAAGAGAGCAGCTAAAACATTACACTTCCTACCTCTTGTCGGTCATGCCGCACATTGTGACAATCCATGACGCCGATAATAATGACAATTTTATCTGACCAAACATTAGGATGAATCGTAAAAGCAAAACGCCACGTAAAAACGTGGCGTTTTCAGATGATGCCCGAATCAGGAACGCTTCATCATATCGAAGAAGTCGTCATTGGTCTTGGTCATCGCCAGTTTGTTAATGAGGAATTCCATTGCGTCGATTTCACCCATAGGATGGATGATTTTGCGCAGGATCCACATTTTCTGCAGCTCTTCCTGGGTGGTGAGCAGCTCTTCTTTACGGGTACCGGAACGGTTGTAGTCGATAGCCGGGAAGACGCGTTTTTCAGCAATCTTACGGGAGAGATGCAGTTCCATGTTGCCGGTACCTTTAAACTCTTCGTAGATAACTTCATCCATTTTAGAGCCGGTATCAATCAGCGCAGTCGCGATGATGGTCAGGCTACCGCCCTCTTCCACGTTACGTGCAGCACCAAAGAAACGCTTCGGACGATGCAGGGCGTTGGCGTCCACACCACCGGTCAGTACTTTACCGGAAGCAGGAACCACGGTGTTATATGCACGTGCCAGACGGGTGATGGAGTCAAGCAGAATGATAACGTCTTTCTTGTGTTCAACCAGACGTTTCGCCTTCTCGATAACCATTTCCGCAACCTGAACGTGGCGGGAGGCAGGTTCGTCAAAGGTAGACGCAACCACTTCACCTTTCACCAGACGCTGCATCTCGGTAACTTCTTCCGGACGTTCGTCAATCAGCAGCACCATCAACACGCAGTCAGGATGATTGTATGCAATGCTCTGCGCGATGTTCTGCAGCAGCATGGTTTTACCCGCTTTCGGCGGAGCAACAATCAGACCACGTTGGCCACGACCGATCGGCGATGCCAAATCCAGTACACGTGCCGTTAAATCTTCAGTAGAACCGTTACCACGCTCCATACGCAGACGAGAGTTTGCGTGCAGCGGCGTTAAGTTCTCAAAGAGGATTTTGTTACGGGCGTTTTCTGGTTTGTCGTAGTTAACTTCGTTAACTTTCAACAGCGCAAAGTAGCGTTCACCTTCTTTCGGCGGGCGAATCTTACCAGAAATGGTATCACCAGTGCGGAGGTTGAAACGGCGGATTTGGCTGGGAGAAACGTAGATGTCATCAGGACCGGCGAGGTAGGAGCTGTCTGCAGAGCGGAGGAAACCAAATCCATCCTGCAATATCTCCAGCACACCGTCACCAAAGATATCTTCGCCACTCTTTGCGTGCTGCTTCAGGATGGCAAAAATAATGTCCTGCTTGCGCATACGAGCCAGGTTTTCAAGGCCCATATTTTCGCCGAGAGTGATCAGCTCAGAAACCGGCGTATTCTTTAATTCGGTAAGATTCATAATGGTGTGAGTTCTTAAACTTGGGGTAAATCTCGAACTTAATGTTGTGAATGGTATGGCAGGGTCATCCATGCCTGTTTACGGCCATCAACTCATGTCTGTTCGCTGTCTGGTCACAGGAAAGTACGCAGAACTGAAACGACAAGACGGATTGAGTGACAAGCCAGGAATCTGTCCACTTCTCGCGCGAGAAACAACGGGAAGTATTGGATATAACTAGATTCAAACTTAATAAGGTATGTTTAATACGAAGTCAACACTAACTTAGCACGACTCAAGTCGGGCGTCCAGTCATCCGAATCATTTCGAAGTATGGTCGCCCGATCATGAGACTTCCTTACGCTAAATTAGCGTCGAGGAATTCTTTCAACTGACCTTTGGACAGCGCGCCGACTTTTGTCGCCGCAACTTCGCCGTTTTTAAACAGCAACAGGGTCGGGATGCCACGGATACCATACTTCGGCGCGGTGCCTGGGTTTTGGTCAATGTTCAATTTAGCAACCGTCAGTTTGCCCTGATATTCGTCAGCGATTTCATCCAGAATCGGAGCGATCATTTTGCACGGACCGCACCACTCTGCCCAGAAATCAACGAGGATTGCTCCGTCCGCTTTGAGTACATCCGTGTCAAAACTGTCGTCAGTCAGGTGAATAATTTTATCGCTCATAATAACTCCACAGGAATAAGCCTGGTGCATTGGTGTAGCATTAATCAACGACGTGTTGATGTAGCATTAACCAACTAAAGGTTGACTTTATTTCACCGGATACGCTTTCGTAAAGCAATAGTAAGCTGATATTCTACCACACTATGAGCAAAACACATTTAACAGAACAGAAGTTTTCCGACTTCGCCCTGCACCCAAAGGTGATAGAAGCCCTTGAAAACAAAGGCTTTCATAACTGCACGCCCATTCAGGCCCTCGCGCTGCCGCTAACGCTGGCTGGTCGTGATGTTGCCGGGCAGGCGCAAACCGGTACCGGAAAAACGATGGCGTTCCTGACGTCAACGTTTCATTATCTTCTCTCTCATCCCGCGATTGCCGATCGCAAGGTGAACCAACCGCGTGCGTTAATTATGGCGCCAACGCGTGAGTTAGCCGTGCAGATCCACGCCGATGCCGAGCCGCTGGCACAGACCACTGGTCTGAAATTAGGCCTGGCGTATGGCGGCGACGGTTACGATAAACAGCTGAAAGTGCTGGAAAGCGGCGTCGATATTCTTATCGGCACGACCGGTCGTCTTATCGACTATGCAAAACAGAACCACATTAATCTGGGCGCGATTCAGGTCGTGGTGCTGGATGAAGCCGATCGTATGTACGATCTGGGCTTTATTAAAGATATCCGTTGGCTGTTCCGTCGTATGCCGCCAACCACCCAACGTCTGAATATGCTGTTTTCTGCAACCCTCTCTTATCGCGTTCGCGAACTGGCGTTCGAACAAATGAATAACGCTGAGTACGTTGAAGTCGAACCGGAACAGAAAACTGGCCATCGCATTAAAGAAGAGCTCTTCTACCCCTCCAACGAAGAGAAAATGCGTTTGCTGCAAACGCTGATTGAAGAAGAGTGGCCAGATCGCGCCATTGTTTTTGCTAACACCAAGCATCGTTGTGAAGATATCTGGGGCAGCCTTGCTGCAGACGGCCATCGTGTCGGTCTGCTGACCGGTGACGTGGCGCAGAAAAAACGTCTGCGAATCCTCGATGAATTCACCCGTGGCGATATCGACATTCTCGTTGCGACGGATGTTGCTGCACGTGGTCTGCATATCCCAGCCGTAACGCACGTATTTAACTATGACCTGCCGGATGACTGTGAAGATTACGTTCACCGTATTGGTCGTACCGGTCGTGCTGGTGCAAGCGGTCACTCTATCAGCCTCGCTTGTGAAGAGTACGCGCTGAATTTACCCGCAATTGAGACCTATATCGGCCACTCGATTCCGGTCAGCAAATATAACCCGGATGCGCTGATGACCGATCTGCCGAAGCCTTTGCGCTTAACGCGCCCGCGCACAGGCAATGGCCCACGCCGTACCGGTGGTGCTCCGCGTAATCGTCGTCGTTCAGGTTAAGAAAAGTTATGCCATACACAAAATCATTCAGCCTGTATCAAGGCGGCAAGAAAACGAATCCTGATGAACCTACTTTAGTAAGTGATTCGGGTGAGAGAACGCAGCCAACACAGATACAGGTTGAAGGATGAAGTGTATGAATTCTACTTCGCTGTATGCGGCAATCGATCTCGGATCAAATAGTTTTCATATGCTGGTTGTACGCGAGGTGGCAGGAAGCATCCAGACGCTCACTCGTATCAAACGCAAAGTGCGTCTGGCTGCTGGACTCAACGGTGACAACGAGCTCTCTGTTGAAGCAATGGAGCGCGGCTGGCAATGTTTGCGCCTGTTTGCAGAACGTCTGCAGGATATCCCGCATCCACAAATCCGCGTGGTCGCCACGGCAACATTACGCATCGCCGTAAATGCCGATGTGTTTATTGCTAAAGCGCAAGAGATCCTCGGCTGCCCTGTCCAAGTGATTAGCGGTGAAGAAGAAGCGCGCCTGATTTATCAAGGTGTGGCCCACACTACCGGCGGCGCAGATCAGCGTCTGGTCGTCGACATTGGCGGGGCCAGCACAGAGTTGGTTACAGGTTCTGGCGCGCAAACCACTTCCCTGTTCAGCCTGTCAATGGGCTGCGTCACCTGGCTCGAACGCTATTTTACCGATCGTAATCTGGCACAGGAAAACTTTGACGAGGCCGAGAAAGCGGCTCGCGAAGTTCTGCGCCCGGTCGCCGACAAACTGCGTTTTCATGGCTGGAAAGTTTGCGTTGGTGCCTCTGGCACCGTCCAGGCGTTGCAGGAAATCATGATGGCGCAGGGCATGGATGAGCGCATTACGCTGGCCAAACTTCAGCAGCTTAAGCAGCGCGCCATTCACTGCGGTCGTCTGGAAGAGCTGGAAATCGAAGGGTTAACGCTGGAACGTGCGCTGGTTTTCCCCAGCGGGCTGGCCATTCTGATTGCTATTTTCACCGAACTGAACATTCAATGCATGACCCTGGCCGGCGGCGCATTACGTGAAGGTCTGGTCTACGGTATGCTGCATCTGGCGGTGGATCAGGATATTCGTAGCCGCACATTACGCAATATCCAGCGTCGCTTTATGGTCGATACAGAGCAAGCACATCGCGTTGCCAATTTAGCGACTAAATTTCTCGATCAGGTAGAAAAAAAGTGGCATCTTGAACCGATTAGCCGCGAATTACTGATTAGTGCCTGTCAGCTGCATGAAATTGGCCTAAGCGTTGATTTTAAACAGGCACCACAGCATGCCGCTTATCTGGTGCGCAATCTCGATCTCCCGGGTTTTACCCCTGCGCAAAAGAAACTGCTAGCGACGCTGTTACTCAACCAGACCAATCCCGTCGATCTCTCTTCGCTCCACCAGCAAAACGCAGTGCCACCGCGCATCGCGGAGCATCTTTGTCGTTTGCTACGCCTGGCGATCATCTTCGCCAGTCGTCGCCGTGACGATCTTGTGCCGGAAATTCAATTGGATGCAAGAAACGAGCACCTGACGGTCACTCTACCAGAAGGCTGGCTGGAACATCATCCGCTGGGTAAAGAGTTAATCGATCAGGAAAGCCAGTGGCAAAGCTATGTCCATTGGCCGCTGGACGTTCATTAGATGTTGGTTGCCGGATAGTGCTTACATATATCCGGCCCATAAAATACCTACTTCGCTTTAGCTTTCGCCATCATTGCCCGAATATTAGCGATGCTGGCCTGCCCTTTTTGCATCCGCTCCTCTGCGCTCACCACTTTTCGCTCTTGCTCCCAGATAACGTCATCCTGTGGCAGCTCCAGAAGGAAACGACTCGGTTCCGGACGCACCAGCTCACCATACTGACGACGCTCTTTACATAGCGTGAAGATGAGCTCTTTTTGTGCACGCGTAATCCCTACATAAGCCAGACGACGTTCTTCATCGATATTGTCTTCATCGATACTGCTCTGGTGCGGCAAAAATCCTTCTTCCATTCCCACCATAAACACGTATGGGAACTCCAGCCCTTTTGAGGCATGCAGTGTCATCAATTGCACCTGATCCAGCTCTTCTTCACTCTCTCCACGTTCCATCATGTCGCGTAGGGTAAAGCGGGTAACAACCTGGGTCAGGGTCATTGGCTCTTCCAGCTCACTGCCTTCCAGCATCTCCGTCATCCAACTGAACAGCGTATTGACGTTTTTCATACGCATTTCAGCCGCTTTCGGGCTCGGCGAGGTTTCATACAGCCAGGATTCGTAATCAATACCGTGGATAAGATCGCGCACAGCGGCAACCGGCTCACGCTCCGCCAGACGCTGAATTTCCCCCAGCCAGTGCGTAAAGCGAGTCAGAGAATCATACCCGCGCCCGGTCAGTGTCTGGCTAAGCCCCATATCAAAGCTGGCGGTAAACAGGCTTTTATTACGTGTCATCGCCCATTCCCCCAACTTTTGCAGCGTGGCCGGGCCGATTTCACGTTTTGGCGTGTTTACGATCCGCAAAAATGCGCTATCGTCATCCGGGTTGCTCAGCACGCGCAGATAAGCCAGCAGATCTTTAATCTCCGGACGCGAGAAGAACGACGTTCCGCCGGAAATTTTGTACGGGATACGGTTCTGCATTAGAAACTTTTCGAACACGCGCGACTGATGATTACCGCGATACAGGATGGCGTAGTCTTTATACTGCGTCTTGTTCACAAAATGATGGGCAATTAATTCCCCGGTCACGCGTTCCGCTTCGTGCTCTTCATTATTGGCACTCAGTACCTTCAGTTCAGCACCGTAACCCAACTCGGAAAAGAGTCGCTTTTCAAAGACGTGTGGATTGTTCGCAATAAGGATGTTCGCCGCCTTCAGGATGCGACCTGATGAACGGTAGTTTTGCTCCAGCTTCACCACCTGCAAAGCCGGAAAATCTTTGCTTAACAGTACCAGGTTCTGTGGACGGGCGCCGCGCCAGGAGTAGATCGACTGATCGTCATCGCCCACGACGGTAAAGCGCGCGCGTTTACCTACCAGCAACTTCACCAGCTCGTACTGGCTGGTGTTGGTATCCTGATATTCATCCACCAGCAGGTAGCGGATTCTGTTTTGCCAGCGCTCACGCACTTCTTCATTGCGCTGTAGCAGTAGCGTGGGAAGCAGGATCAGATCGTCAAAATCGAGGACGTTACACGCCTTCATATGCGCGTCATACAGACCATAGCAGTGGGCAAAAATACGATCGCGCTCACCCTTTGCACTGGCTGCCGCCTGTGCCGGAGTCATCAGATCGTTTTTCCAGTTGGAGATCGTCGAGATCAACTGCTGGAGGATAAGCTTATCGTCTTCGATTAGCCCTTCGGTCAGTTCCTTGAGCAAGGCCACCTGGTCAGTATCGTCAAACAACGAGAAGTTAGACTTCATCCCCAGCGCCGCATATTCACGCTTAATGATATCCAGTCCCAGGGTGTGGAAGGTGGAGATCATCAACCCACGCGCCTCTTTACGACCCAGCGTTTGCGCCACGCGCTCTTTCATCTCGCGCGCAGCCTTATTGGTAAAGGTCACGGCCGCAATATGGCGTGCCTGATAACCACATTCACGGATCAGATGGGCGATTTTGTTGGTGATAACACGCGTCTTGCCGGAACCCGCTCCCGCCAACACCAGGCAAGGTCCGGTGACGAATTCGACGGCTTGTTGTTGTCCGGGGTTCAAACGCATAAAGGGTCACTCATGAAAGTCGGGAGGGGAGAATAACAGCGTGGTAGTATAGCCAGCCTTAACCACCCCACTCAAGGCACGATCATGGCAAAAACAGCAGCAGCAGTGCATATCCTTGTTAAAGAAGAGAAACTGGCACTGGATCTTCTGGAACAGATTAAAAACGGCGCAGACTTCGGCAAGCTGGCGAAGAAACACTCTATCTGCCCATCAGGAAAACGCGGCGGTGATTTAGGTGAATTCCGTCAGGGCCAGATGGTTCCGGCGTTCGACAAAGTGGTCTTTTCCTGCCCAGTGCTGGAGCCAACCGGCCCGCTGCACACTCAGTTTGGTTACCACATCATTAAAGTACTGTACCGTAACTAATAAAAAATCCCGGAGCGTTCAGGCGCCGGGATTTTTTTGCCGGATGGCGGCTACGCCTTATCCGGCCTACATCTGCTGTGCGTAGGTCGGGTAAGCGCAAGCGCCACCCGACATCCTATTTAGCCAGCAACGGCAATGCGTTTCATATCGGTCATGTAACCGCGCAGTTTCTTACCAACCTGCTCGATAGCGTGGCTACGGATTGCTTCGTTCACGTCGCGCAGCTGCGCGTTGTCTACCGCACCTTCGGCAATCGCTTTGCCCAGGTCGCCGGTCTGCAGGGTGGTCATGAACTCTTTCAGCAGCGGTACGCAAGCGTAAGAGAACAGGTAGTTGCCGTATTCTGCGGTATCGGAGATAACCACGTTCATTTCGTACAGACGCTTACGGGCGATGGTATTCGCGATCAGCGGCAATTCATGCAGTGATTCGTAGTAAGCAGATTCTTCGATGATGCCGGAATCAACCATGGTTTCGAACGCCAACTCAACGCCCGCTTTCACCATCGCAATCATCAGAACGCCTTTATCGAAGTACTCCTGCTCACCGATTTTACCTTCAAACTGCGGGGCGGTTTCGAACGCGGTTTTACCGGTCTCTTCACGCCAGGTCAGCAGTTTCTTATCGTCGTTAGCCCAGTCAGCCATCATGCCGGAAGAGAATTCGCCGGAAATGATGTCGTCCATGTGTTTCTGGAACAGCGGCGCCATAATCTCTTTCAGCTGTTCGGACAGCGCGTAAGCACGCAGTTTCGCCGGGTTAGACAGACGGTCCATCATCAGGGTGATGCCGCCCTGCTTCAGCGCTTCGGTGATGGTTTCCCAGCCGAACTGAATCAGTTTTTCAGCATATGCCGGGTCAGTACCTTCTTCCACCAGCTTATCGAAGCACAGCAGAGAACCTGCCTGCAGCATACCGCACAGGATAGTCTGCTCACCCATCAGATCAGATTTCACTTCCGCAACGAAGGAGGACTCCAGCACGCCCGCACGGTGACCACCGGTGGCCGCAGCCCAGGCTTTGGCAATCGCCATGCCTTCGCCTTTCGGATCGTTTTCCGGGTGAACGGCGATCAGGGTCGGTACACCGAAGCCACGTTTGTACTCTTCACGAACTTCAGTACCCGGGCACTTCGGTGCCACCATCACAACGGTGATGTCTTTACGGATCTGCTCGCCCACTTCGACGATGTTGAAGCCGTGTGAATAGCCCAGCGCCGCGCCATCTTTCATCAGCGGTTGTACCGAACGTACAACGTCGGAGTGCTGCTTGTCTGGCGTCAGGTTAACCACCAGGTCAGCCTGCGGGATCAGCTCTTCGTAGGTACCCACTTTGAAGCCGTTTTCGGTCGCTTTACGCCAGGAAGCACGCTTCTCAGCAATGGCTTCTTTACGCAGTGCGTAGGAGATATCCAGACCGGAGTCACGCATGTTCAGGCCCTGGTTCAGACCCTGAGCGCCACAGCCGACGATGACCACTTTTTTACCCTGAAGGTAGCTCGCACCATCGGCGAATTCGTCGCGGCCCATAAAGCGACATTTACCCAGCTGTGCCAGCTGCTGGCGCAGGTTCAGTGTATTAAAGTAGTTAGCCATGATGGTGTACTCCGTGATGTTGTGTTGTGGTGCTTATTATTCGGTTCGCAGATTTGTATTTGCGAGATTGAATCCACATTACAACAGGAAATTTATTGCGGAAATTGATATATTCACAACATCACATTGCAATTTATGCAACGTAGAAAATCGGAGGTTCGTCTGTGGATTTACGCGATCTGAAAATGTTCCTGCATTTGGCTGAAAGTCGCCACTTTGGCCGCAGCGCACGGGCAATGCACGTCAGCCCCTCCACGCTTTCGCGCCAGATTCAGCGCCTGGAAGAAGATCTCGGCCAGCCGCTGTTTGTGCGCGATAACCGCACGGTCACGCTGACCGAAGCGGGCGAAGAGCTGCGCGTATTCGCCCAACAGACGCTGCTGCAATACCAGCAACTGCGCCACACCCTCGATCAGCAAGGGCCGTCGCTGTCAGGCGAGTTACATATCTTCTGCTCCGTCACCGCCGCGTACAGCCACCTGCCACCGATACTTGATCGCTTCCGCGCTGAACACCCGTCGGTTGAAATCAAGCTCACCACCGGCGACGCCGCCGATGCGATGGACAAAGTGGTCACTGGTGAAGCCGATCTGGCGATTGCCGGTAAGCCCGAGACACTGCCCGGCGCGGTAGCGTTCTCGATGCTGGAGAATCTGACGGTGGTGCTGATCGCCCCGGCGCTGCCCTGCCCGGTGCGTAATCAGGTTTCCGTCGAGAAACCCGACTGGTCGACGGTGCCTTTTATCATGGCCGACCAGGGGCCGGTCCGCCGCCGCATTGAGCTGTGGTTCCGCCGTCACAAAATCAGCAACCCATCGATTTACGCTACGGTAGGCGGTCATGAAGCGATGGTCTCAATGGTGGCGCTGGGCTGCGGCGTGGCGCTGCTGCCGGAAGTGGTGCTGGAAAACAGCCCGGAGCCGGTACGTAACCGCGTGATGATTTTAGAACGCAGCGACGAGAAAACGCCGTTCGAACTGGGCGTCTGCGCGCCGAAAAAGCGGCTGCATGAACCGCTGATCGACGCGTTCTGGAAGATTGTTCTGGAACGTAAATCTGCCGACTAGCGCCAGCGTCAGGCCTAAAATCAGTGGTAGATTCAGTATTGGCGCTCCTTTTCTGTATAATGTCGTGATCCATTGTAGTGGGGGGCTTGTTAACCATCGCGTTAAGCAGGCCAGAACAGACGGTGTCATTGCGCACTTGACAGCGAAAATACAAACTTAATTAGCCATCATTATGATAATCAAACCAAAAATTCGTGGATTCATCTGTACAACGACCCATCCGACTGGCTGCAAAGTCAACGTGGAAAAGCAGATCGAGTATGTTAAGCAGAACGGGAAAATCGAGAACGGCCCGTCCCGCGTGCTGGTGATCGGTGCTTCCACCGGTTACGGTCTGGCTTCCAGAATTTCTGCCGCCTTTGGCAGCGGAGCCGCCACTATCGGCGTATTTTTCGAAAAACCGGGCACGGATACCAAACCGGGTTCCGCAGGCTGGTATAACTCTGCCGCCTTCGATGAAGCAGCTAAGCGTGAAGGTCTGTACTCCAAAAGCATCAACGGCGATGCGTTCTCTGACGAATGCCGTGATGAAGTGATCAAACTGATAAAAGAAGACCTGGGTCAGATTGACCTAGTGGTTTACTCACTGGCTTCCCCAGTGCGTAAAATGCCGAAAACCGGTGAAATCGTCCGTTCTGCGCTGAAGCCAATCGGTGAGGTTTACACCTCTAAAGCGATCGATACCAACAAAGATCAGATCATCACCGCCAGCATTGAGCCGGCAACCGAAGAAGAAGTTCAGAACACCGTCACCGTCATGGGCGGCGAAGACTGGGAACTGTGGATGGGCGCGCTGAGCGAAGCGGGCGTGCTGGCTGACGGCGTGAAAACCGTAGCCTACTCCTACATCGGTACCGACCTGACCTGGCCAATCTACTGGCACGGCGCGCTGGGCAAAGCGAAAGAAGATCTCGATCGCGCCGCGGGCGAACTGCGTAACCAGCTGGCTCCGCTGAACGGTTCCGCGAACGTTGCCGTACTGAAGTCCGTTATCACTCAGGCGTCTTCCGCCATTCCAGTGATGCCGTTGTACATCTCCATGGTCTTCAAGCTGATGAAAGCACAGGGGATTCATGAAGGTTGTATCGAGCAAATCAACCGTCTGATGACCACCAGCCTGTACGGTGACAAAGTGGCGCTTGATGACAACCAGCGTATCCGTATGGATGACTGGGAACTGCGTGATGACATTCAGCAAGCATGTCGCGACCTGTGGCCGCTGATCACCACCGAAAACCTGGCGCAAGAAACCGATTATGCAGGCTACAAGCAGGAATTCCTGAACCTGTTCGGTTTTGGTCTCGACGGCGTGGACTACGACGCTGACGTGAACACCGAAGTCGAATTCGACGTTATCACGCTGTAATCTGCTGATACAGTAGCAAAAAGGGTTCATGTTTTTACATGAACCCTTTTTTAATGGCTGTTGTTAACCCGCCAGGAAGAACCTGAACGCCGGGTTATGCGTTTCATCGTGACAATCATAGCCCAGTTCGTTCAGCCGCGTTTCGAAATCAGGCTCGTGTTCCCCCAACTCAAACGCCGCCAGTACGCGACCATAGTCGGTACCGTGACTGCGATAGTGGAACAATGAAATATTCCAGTGCGTCCCCAGGGTATGCAGGAATTTGAGCAACGCCCCTGGTGATTCGGGGAATTCAAAGCTGAACAGACGTTCCTGTAAGGGTTTCGACGGACGTCCACCGACCATATAGCGCACGTGTAGCTTCGCCATCTCGTCATCAGACAGATCCACCACGCTGTAGCCGCCCTCGTTGAGCAGTTGCAGGATTTCCTTACGCTCTTCCAGCCCACGGCTCAGGCGTACACCGACAAAAATGCAGGCGTCTTTCGCATCGGCAAAGCGGTAGTTAAACTCCGTTACCGAACGGCCACCCAAAAGCTGGCAGAACTTCAGGAAACTTCCCTTCTCTTCCGGGATGGTCACCGCCAGCAGGGCTTCACGTTGTTCCCCCAGCTCGCAACGTTCGGAAACGTAGCGCAAGCCGTGGAAGTTAACGTTAGCGCCGGAAAGAACATGCGCCAGACGCTCGCCGCGAATATTATGCTGGGCGATGTATTTTTTCATCCCCGCCAGCGCCAGCGCCCCGGAAGGCTCAGCCACCGCACGTACATCCTCGAACAGGTCTTTCATTGCCGCACAAATAGCATCGCTATCGACAGTGATAATATCGTCGAGATATTCCTGGCACAGACGGAAGGTTTCATCGCCAATACGTTTCACCGCTACGCCTTCGGCAAAGAGACCCACACGCGGCAGATCCACCGGATGACCAGCATCCAGCGCTGCTTTCAGGCAGGCCGAATCTTCCGCTTCCACGGCAATCACTTTGATTTGCGGCATCAGCTGTTTAATCAGCACCGCAACACCTGCCGCTAATCCGCCACCACCAACAGGCACGAATACGCGATCGAGATGAGCGTCCTGCTGGAGCAGCTCCAGCGCCAGCGTGCCCTGCCCGGCAATCACCATCGGATGATCAAACGGTGGAACCCAGGTAAAACCCTGCTGCTGTGACAGTTCAATCGCTTTGGCTTTGGCTTCATCAAAATTCGCGCCGTGCAACAGCACTTCTCCGCCGAAGCCGCGAACGGCATCGACTTTGATATCGGCGGTAGCCGTTGGCATGACAATCAGCGCCTTCACGCCTAAGCGCGCAGAAGAGAACGCGACACCCTGAGCATGATTACCCGCCGATGCAGTGATGACCCCATGCGCTTTTTGCTCTTCGGTCAAGCCCGCCATCATGGCATAGGCACCGCGTAGCTTGAAGCTGTGAACGGGTTGACGGTCTTCGCGCTTCACCAGAATGACGTTATCGAGGCGCGAAGAGAGCTTTTCCATTTTCTGTAGCGGCGTTACCTGTGCCGCTTCGTATACCGGCGCACGCAGTACCGCTCTGAGATACTCAGCGCCCTCAGGAGCACCGGATAGAGGTTGTGAATCCGCCATGGTCATTATCCCCCGAGCTTCGACTTATCGCGCACCGCACCTTTGTCGGCACTGGTTGCCAGGCTGGCATAGGCGCGCAGTGCAAAGGAGACCTGACGTTGACGATCTTTTGGCGTCCAGGCTTTGTCACCGCGAGCTTCCTGCGCTTCACGGCGCGCAGCGATTTCCGCATCACTCAGTTGCAGTTGAATGCCACGATTCGGGATATCGATGGCAATCATGTCACCATCTTCGATAATCGCGATATTACCGCCGCTGGCCGCTTCCGGAGAAACGTGACCGATGGAAAGCCCCGAAGTACCGCCGGAGAAACGACCATCGGTAATCAGCGCACAAGCCTTGCCGAGGCCCATCGATTTCAGGAAGGTGGTTGGGTAGAGCATTTCCTGCATGCCTGGCCCGCCTTTCGGCCCTTCGTAGCGAATGACAACCACGTCGCCAGCCACCACTTTACCGCCGAGGATTGCTTCAACCGCATCGTCCTGGCTTTCATACACTTTTGCCGGGCCGGTGAATTTCAGGATACTGTCATCCACGCCTGCAGTTTTTACGATACAGCCGTTTTCCGCAAAGTTACCGTACAGGACTGCCAGACCGCCGTCTTTGCTGTAAGCATGTTCCAGCGAGCGGATGCAGCCTTCAGCGCGGTCGTCATCCAGCGTATCCCAACGGCAGTCCTGCGAGAACGCCTGGGTGGTACGGATGCCCGCCGGTCCGGCGCGGAACATTTTTTTCACCGCGTCGTCTTTGGTCAACATCACGTCATACCGATCAAGCGTTTGCGGCAGAGTCAGACCCAGCACGTTTTTCACGTCGCGGTTCAGCAGTCCGGCACGATCCAGTTCGCCTAAAATACCCAGTACGCCGCCTGCGCGGTGCACGTCTTCCATATGGTATTTCTGCGTGCTCGGCGCCACTTTACACAGCTGTGGGACTTTGCGGGACAGCTTGTCGATATCACTCATGGTGAAGTCGATTTCCGCTTCCTGTGCGGCCGCCAGCAGGTGCAGAACGGTGTTGGTGGAGCCGCCCATGGCGATATCCAGCGTCATGGCGTTCTCAAACGCCGCTTTACTGGCAATGTTGCGCGGCAGGGCGGAGGCATCATCCTGCTCGTAATAGCGTTTGGTCAGCTCGACGATGCGTTTACCCGCGTTAAGGAACAGCGTTTTACGGTCGGCGTGAGTCGCCAACAGCGAACCGTTACCCGGCTGCGACAGGCCCAGCGCTTCGGTCAGGCAGTTCATCGAGTTGGCGGTGAACATTCCGGAGCAGGAGCCGCAGGTTGGACAGGCGGAACGTTCAACCTGCTCGCTTTGTGAGTCGGAGACTTTCGGGTCAGCGCCCTGAATCATCGCATCAACCAGGTCGAGCTTGATGATTTGGTCAGAGAGCTTGGTTTTCCCGGCTTCCATCGGACCGCCGGAAACAAAGATCACCGGAATATTCAGGCGCAAAGAGGCCATTAACATCCCAGGGGTGATTTTGTCGCAGTTAGAGATACAGACCATCGCATCGGCGCAGTGGGCGTTAACCATGTACTCCACTGAATCGGCGATCAGCTCGCGCGACGGCAGTGAATACAGCATGCCACCGTGCCCCATGGCGATACCATCATCCACAGCAATGGTGTTGAACTCTTTCGCCACGCCGCCTGAGGCTTCGATTTGTTCGGCAACCAGTTTACCGAGATCGCGCAGGTGGACGTGACCCGGCACAAACTGGGTAAAAGAGTTCACCACAGCGATAATCGGTTTACCGAAATCATCATCGGTCATCCCGGTGGCGCGCCACAGTGCGCGGGCACCCGCCATATTGCGTCCGTGGGTGGTGGTAGCAGAACGATACTTAGGCATGCTTGATTAACTCCCGTCTGTCTAATAATTGGGACGGTGCGTGCCGTCCCAAATTTATGTTTATTGATTAACCTGATCCAACCAGCCGTATTTATCTTCCGTTTCACCAGTGAAGAGGCCAAAGAAGGCCTGCTGGATGCGTTTGGTGACCGGACCGCAGCGGCCTTCGCCCACCTGGATACCATCGACGCTGCGTACTGGGGTGATTTCGGCCGCGGTACCGGACATGAACACTTCGTCGGCCAGGTACAGCGATTCACGGGACAGCACCTGCTCACGCACTTCGATATCGAGATCTTTCGCCAGCTTAATGATCGCGTCACGGGTGATACCCGGCAGTGCAGAAGAGGTAAACGGCGGGGTAAACAGAATGCCGTCTTTTACTTCAAACAGGTTTTCACCCGCGCCTTCAGAAATGTAACCATTCACATCCAGGGCAATGCCTTCCTGATAGCCATGACGACGCGCTTCACTACCCACCAGCAGCGAAGACAGATAGTTACCGCCCGCTTTAGCCGCTGTAGGGATGGTGTTCGGCGCAACGCGGTTCCAGGAAGAAACCATCGCGTCGATCCCCTG
The DNA here is from genome assembly GCF_004322975.1 of Citrobacter sp. ABFQG. Classification (NCBI taxonomy): domain Bacteria; kingdom Pseudomonadati; phylum Pseudomonadota; class Gammaproteobacteria; order Enterobacterales; family Enterobacteriaceae; genus Citrobacter; species Citrobacter sp. ABFQG. The sequence goes on along the minus strand of NZ_CP036435.1, from coordinate 742,466 downwards.
TTCCAGCGCTTCAGCACCAAGGTAAGCGCCCCACGGGAACGCAGCGATGATCACGTCAGTGGTGTATCCCGCTGGCGGGTTAACGCCCATCCCCACGTCGCCAACAAACACCAGCGGACGGATATAGGCGCTGGTCAGATTGTTTTTACGAATCACCTCACGGCAAGCTTCCATCAGCTCATCAACGCTCTGAGAAACCGGAAAACGATAGATCTTGGCTGAATCACGCAGACGCTGCATATGTTCGCGATGACGGAACACCACCGGCCCTTTGTGAGAATCGTAGCAACGGATGCCTTCAAATACAGAAGTACCGTAGTGCAGCGCGTGGGACATCACGTGAACCTTAGCGTCTTCCCAACGAATCATCTCGCCATTAGACCAAATGTAATCAGCTTTTTTCGTCGTCATTTTTCTTCCTTTTGCGCTCAGGCGCGGATTTGTTGTGATGTGGTTGTGCTCTGGCAGATAGCAACATGTGCAACGTCTACCAGTTTACTTAACTGACTAAACAGTAAGTCGACCGACCGGGGGCTGGCAACGGTCAATTCGATATTTATATTCTGCGCATCGCTAGCGGCTTCCATATTCATGGAGCACACCTGAAAACCGCGATGGCGTACCACGCGTAAAACACGTTCTAACGTTTCCGGATTGAACCGAGCCTCAACGGCGACCTGATGTTGCATCATGATAATTTCTCCAGCATTTCTGAGTTACTGGCACCTGGCGGTACCAGAGGCCAGACATTCTCAAGTTCGTCGATTGAGACATGAAGCAGGTATGGCCCCTCGCTGTTCAGCATGGTGTCGAGTGCCGCTTCAACCTGGTCTTTACGGGTGATGTGTTGACCTGGGATGCCGAAGGCACTGGCCAACATGAGGAAATCGGGGTTATCGGTAAGGGTGGTTTCGCTATAACGTTCCTGGAAAAACAGCTGCTGCCATTGTCGCACCATGCCTAACCGCTGGTTGTCGAGTAAAACTATCTTCAACGGCAACTGCTTGCGTTTTACGGTGCCGAGCTCCTGTACATTCATCATGAAGGAACCGTCACCGGAGATACAGATTACCGTATCGTTCGGGCGAGCAACCTGCGCGCCAACCGCTGCTGGCAAGCCAAAGCCCATCGTGCCCAGGCCGCTCGAGGTGATAAAATTTTCCGGGCGGGTGTAGGTCATATGCTGCGCCGACCACATCTGATGCTGGCCAACATCCGTTGTCACTACGCTGTCCGCGGGTTTGCGATCGGACAACTGCTTCAACAACAGTGGCGCGTAGATAGCCTCACCGGGATGATCATAGCGCCAGGTATGCTCTGTGCGCAGTTCAGCACTATGCTGACGCCATGCGTCAATCTTCAGCGATTGCTGCAATGCCGGCAGCAGAGAATTTAAATCACCCTGCAATGCTACGTGCGCCTGGCGCAGCTTGTTCATTTCCGCAGGGTCGATATCCATGTGGATCACGCTGGCGTTTGGTGCGAAGGTATTCAGCTTGCCGGTTACCCGGTCATCAAAACGCGCGCCCACTGCAATCAGTAAATCACATTCTTGCACCGCGAAATTTGCCGCTTTAGTGCCGTGCATTCCCAACATACCCAAATAGTATGGGTAGTCAGCCTCTACTGCGCCCAGCCCCTTCAACGTGCAGGCGACCGGCATTTGGGTTACCGCGATAAATTCACGCAGGGCCGGGACCGCCTGCGCCATACCAACGCCGCCACCTACGTACAGGATAGGTTTCTGCGCTTGTGCCAGCATTTTACGCGCCTGCTCAACGTCAGCGTGCGGGAAAACCTCTACGTTTTTGACTGTCGTAAAATACGGCTCCAGCGTACCGCTGGCCAATTGGATGTCTTTCGGGATATCAACCAGAACCGGCCCCGGACGACCGGAATTCGCCACAGCAAAAGCTTCAGCCATGATGCGCGGCAGCTCTTCCAGTGACTGCACCAGGAAACTGTGTTTGGTGCAGGACAGAGACATACCCAGAACGTCCACTTCCTGGAACGCATCCGTTCCGATGAAAGATGATGCCACCTGGCCGGTGATCGCCACCACAGGAACTGAATCTAACAGCGCATCGGCAAGGCCCGTGATCAGGTTGGTAGCACCAGGTCCGGAAGTGGCGATACACACGCCGGTTTTACCGGTCGCACGGGCATAGCCAATTGCTGCCATTGCCGCGCCCTGCTCGTGTCGGCACAACAGGTGTTCTACGCCGCCGTCATATAACGCATCGTAAACCGGCATAATTGCGCCACCAGGATAACCAAAGACGGTTTGAACCCCTTGTGCACGCAACGCATGTACCACCCACTGTGCCCCATTCATAGTTACATCCCCGCCGTAAATCTTGAGAAACAGAATTTTATGCTACCGTTCACTTTCTGCTCCTCGTGTATGTTTTTAAGGTCAAAAAAAACCCCCGGACCTTTCGGTGCGGGGGTCTTAGTTCGTTAAGGCTTGTTTTCTAAGCCTTTCCTCGTCCAAGTGCAGCCCCGCACGGTGGGATAATAATCACCACCACGCTAATCACGACCAGGCTAATCACTCGTAGAAGGGCTGTCATTTTTGTATTTTCTTGCATCTTGTTCGAAGGAATACCTAAAGAGTTACCATAGAATTTGCAAATGACACAAGATATTTTTTTATTCGTTTTTCTGACGACGTTAACGGTTTAGATAAATATCGTTGTTTTTTAAACAAAAAATCAAAGGTGAAAATATTTCACGTTTCAGGTAATTCTCGGCAACCCATTCCCTACTAAAAATGCCATGCAAAAGCGTTTGCGAGCGCTATTCCAGACTTAATGTAATCAGTGTTGAGCTACATAAAAACACGGGAATGAGCCTCTAAAAACCGTAATTATGTGAAATCTTGCAGCGATGTATTGCGACATAATGCTTTCATCAGGAGGGCTTATGTCACTATCGATTGTTCACACACGCGCTGCGCTGGGCGTGAATGCGCCAGCCATTACCATCGAGGTACATATCAGCAATGGTTTGCCTGGTTTAACCATGGTGGGATTACCCGAAACAACGGTGAAAGAGGCCCGCGATCGGGTTCGCAGTGCGGTAATTAATAGCGGTTATGAATTCCCGGCAAAGAAGATAACCATAAACCTCGCTCCAGCCGATCTCCCAAAAGAAGGGGGACGATATGATTTACCTATCGCAGTTGCGCTTCTGGCCGCTTCTGAGCAGCTTACTCCCCATAATCTCGATACATATGAGCTGGTAGGCGAATTAGCGCTTACAGGCGCGTTACGCGGCGTTCCCGGTGCGATATCAAGTGCAACCGAAGCCATTCGCGCAGGCAGGAGAATTATTGTCGCAAAAGAGAATGCAGCTGAAGTTGGACTAATACAGGGTGAAGGGTGCCTCATAGCCGATCATCTACAGGCAGTATGCGCATTCCTCGAAGGTAAGCATGATTTAGACAGACCATCATCAGCAGATTTTATCCCCTGCGCATTAGCAGATGATCTGAGCGATGTTATCGGCCAGGAACAGGGTAAACGCGGGCTGGAGCTTACCGCAGCTGGCGGTCATAACCTCATACTCATCGGCCCTCCGGGTACGGGTAAGACTATGCTGGCCAGTCGCCTGAGAGGATTGCTTCCGCCACTGAGTAACGATGAGGCACTGGAAAGCGCCGCGATTCTTAGTCTGGTCAATTCCGACACGCTACAGAAACAGTGGAAACAACGCCCTTTTCGCTCTCCGCATCACAGTGCTTCATTAACCGCCATGGTCGGTGGAGGCTCTATTCCTGCGCCAGGCGAGATCTCTCTGGCGCATAACGGCATACTATTTCTGGATGAACTACCCGAGTTTGAGCGGCGCACACTGGATGCACTGCGCGAACCCATTGAGTCCGGACAGATACATCTATCCCGCACCAGAGCAAAAATCACCTATCCCGCTCGCTTTCAACTCATAGCCGCCATGAATCCCAGCCCAACAGGCCATTATCAGGGGAACCATAACCGCTGTACCCCAGAGCAGACGCTACGCTACCTCAATCGATTATCAGGTCCATTTCTTGACCGCTTCGATCTCTCTCTCGAAATCCCTTTGCCACCGCCCGGGATACTCAGCCAGAACCAGGTAAAAGGGGAAGATAGCGCAACGGTGAAGCAACGTGTTATGGCAGCGCGAGATCGTCAGTATCGACGACAAAATAAGTTAAACGCGCATCTGGACAGTCAGGATATCAATAAATACTGTCCACTGCGCAGTGACGATGCACAGTGGCTTGAAGAAACGCTCGCGCATCTCGGATTATCCATCCGCGCCTGGTTACGCCTAATAAAGGTTGCTCGAACGATCGCGGATATAGAACAATCTGACCATATCTCTCGCCAGCACTTACAGGAGGCTGTTGGGTATCGGGCGATAGACAGATTACTCATTCATTTGCAGAAACTACTGGCATAAAAAAAGGGCTTTCGCCCTTTTTTATTAATCATCAGATTCGGTGTAGTCTTCCGCACCTTCCACCTGAGGTTTCCCACCAGACAGCGTGTGGAAGCGTTTTGGACGCTTAATGCGCGTCATGTATTTGGACCACACACGTTCAGCTTCGGTAACCGGTTCGCGCTCACCACGGCATACCGCAACAAACAGTTTTTCTTCTTCCGTTACCGGCTCACGCTTGCCCAGATCCAGCTCGTTGAAAGCATAACCGTGACGCTCAAGCAGTTGTGCTTCTTTAATGGTGAAATCACCATGACGGGAGAATCCGCGGGGATAATATTTATTATCGAAATATCGATTAGTCGTCGTAAAGCTTTCCGCCATCCTGCACGCTCCTAATTCTTTGGCCGAGCTATTTATGGCGCGGAGTATTAGTTACGCTTGACAGAGCGTCAAACAAAAGATTTAAATCATAACGACAAATAATTTTATGGAGCGAGTTGTGGATACGGAATTGTTAAAAACTTTCCTGGAAGTTAGCCGGACACGCCACTTTGGCAGAGCTGCTGAAGCGCTCTATCTGACCCAATCAGCGGTTAGTTTCCGGATCAGACAACTGGAAAATCAATTGGGTGTAAACCTGTTCACCCGACACAGAAACAATATCCGTTTAACCGCTGCTGGTGAAAAATTACTGCCTTACGCTGAAACGCTGATGAATACGTGGCAAGCCGCACGTAAGGAGGTTGCGAATACCTCGCGTCATAACGAGTTTTCTATTGGTGCCAGCGCATCCCTCTGGGAATGTATGCTTAATGGCTGGTTGGGGCGTTTGTACCAATCCCAGGAGCCGCAATCCAGCCTGCAGTTTGAAGCGAGGATCGCTCAGCGACAGTCGTTAGTAAAACAGCTCCATGAACGACAGCTTGATCTACTGATTACTACCGAAACGCCCAAAATGGACGAATTTAGCAGCCAACTGTTGGGATATTTCACGCTGGCGCTCTATTGCAGTTCTCCTTCACAAACCAAGGATGAACTGAATTATCTGCGTCTGGAATGGGGACCTGACTTTCAGCAACACGAAGCGGGATTGATTGCGGGAGATGAAGTGCCGGTACTCACCACCAGTTCGGCAGAATTGGCCAGGCAGCAACTTTCAGTCCTTAGAGGCTTTAGCTGGCTTCCGGTCAGTTGGGCTAAAGGTAAAAGCGATCTCCATACGGTTACTGACAGTACAACCCTTTCGCGCCCGTTATATGCAGTTTGGCTGCAAAACAGCGATAAACATGCACTGATTTGCGACTTGCTGAGAACGAATATTCTGGAAGATTAAAGAAAATACGGGCAAGGATGCCGGGAATAAAACAACTGGAAGGCACAGCGCAAATTGCAGATAAAAAAAATCCTTAGCAAGAATGCTAAGGATTGTTTCTGGCAGGGGCGGAGAGACTCGAACTCGCGACACCCGGTTTTGGAGACCGGTGCTCTACCAACTGAGCTACGCCCCTAAATTTTCTTATCATTAAGCCTGCTACTAAGCAGGCTTAATTTTCTAATAAGTGGCGGAACGGACGGGACTCGAACCCGCGACCCCCTGCGTGACAGGCAGGTATTCTAACCAACTGAACTACCGCTCCACCGAATTTCTTTGTCACTACCCGGATTCTTCATCCCGGTTTACTGCAATTTGATGCCTGGCAGTTCCCTACTCTCGCATGGGGAGACCCCACACTACCATCGGCGCTACGGCGTTTCACTTCTGAGTTCGGCATGGGGTCAGGTGGGACCACCGCGCTACAGCCGCCAGGCAAATTCTGTTATTAACCCGCTTTTCGCCGGTTAATGTAATCTGTATCAAGCTGAATGTCGTCTCTTCGCCAAAACATCTTCGGCGTTGTAAGGTTAAGCCTCACGGTTCATTAGTATCGGTTAGCTCAACGTATCGCTACGCTTACACACCCGACCTATCAACGTCGTCGTCTTCAACGTTCCTTCAGGAGACTTAAAGTCTCAGGGAGAACTCATCTCGGGGCAAGTTTCGTGCTTAGATGCTTTCAGCACTTATCTCTTCCGCATTTAGCTACCGGGCAATGCCATTGGCATGACAACCCGAACACCAGTGATGCGTCCACTCCGGTCCTCTCGTACTAGGAGCAGCCCCCCTCAATTCTCCAGCGCCCACGGCAGATAGGGACCGAACTGTCTCACGACGTTCTAAACCCAGCTCGCGTACCACTTTAAATGGCGAACAGCCATACCCTTGGGACCTACTTCAGCCCCAGGATGTGATGAGCCGACATCGAGGTGCCAAACACCGCCGTCGATATGAACTCTTGGGCGGTATCAGCCTGTTATCCCCGGAGTACCTTTTATCCGTTGAGCGATGGCCCTTCCATTCAGAACCACCGGATCACTAAGACCTGCTTTCGCACCTGCTCGAGCCGTCACTCTCGCAGTCAAGCTAGCTTATGCCTTTGCACTAACCTCCTGATGTCCGACCAGGATTAGCTAACCTTCGTGCTCCTCCGTTACTCTTTAGGAGGAGACCGCCCCAGTCAAACTACCCACCAGACACTGTCCGCAACCCGGATTACGGGTCCACGTTAGAACACCAGCCATTAAAGGGTGGTATTTCAAGGATGGCTCCATGCAGACTGGCGTCCACACTTCAAAGCCTCCCACCTATCCTACACATCAAGGACCAGTGTTCAGTGTCAAGCTATAGTAAAGGTTCACGGGGTCTTTCCGTCTTGCCGCGGGTACACTGCATCTTCACAGCGAGTTCAATTTCACTGAGTCTCGGGTGGAGACAGCCTGGCCATCATTACGCCATTCGTGCAGGTCGGAACTTACCCGACAAGGAATTTCGCTACCTTAGGACCGTTATAGTTACGGCCGCCGTTTACCGGGGCTTCGATCAAGAGCTTCTCCTTACGGATAACCCCATCAATTAACCTTCCGGCACCGGGCAGGCGTCACACCGTATACGTCCACTTTCGTGTTTGCACAGTGCTGTGTTTTTAATAAACAGTTGCAGCCAGCTGGTATCTTCGACTGATTTCAGCTCCATGAGTAAATCACTTCACCTACATATCAGCGTGCCTTCTCCCGAAGTTACGGCACCATTTTGCCTAGTTCCTTCACCCGAGTTCTCTCAAGCGCCTTGGTATTCTCTACCTGACCACCTGTGTCGGTTTGGGGTACGATTTTGTGTTACCTGATGCTTAGAGGCTTTTCCTGGAAGCAGGGCATTTGTTACTTCAGCACCGTAGTGCCTCGTCATCACACCTCAGCGTTAAAAAGGTACCGGATTTACCTGGAACCTCCGCCTACATGCTTAAACCGGGACAACCGTCGCCCGGCTAACATAGCCTTCTCCGTCCCCCCTTCGCAGTAACACCAAGTACAGGAATATTAACCTGTTTCCCATCGACTACGCCTTTCGGCCTCGCCTTAGGGGTCGACTCACCCTGCCCCGATTAACGTTGGACAGGAACCCTTGGTCTTCCGGCGTGCGGGTTTTTCACCCGCATTATCGTTACTTATGTCAGCATTCGCACTTCTGATACCTCCAGCATACCTCACGATACACCTTCAACGGCTTACAGAACGCTCCCCTACCCAACAACACATAGTGTCGCTGCCGCAGCTTCGGTGCATGGTTTAGCCCCGTTACATCTTCCGCGCAGGCCGACTCGACCAGTGAGCTATTACGCTTTCTTTAAATGATGGCTGCTTCTAAGCCAACATCCTGGCTGTCTGTGCCTTCCCACATCGTTTCCCACTTAACCATGACTTTGGGACCTTAGCTGGCGGTCTGGGTTGTTTCCCTCTTCACGACGGACGTTAGCACCCGCCGTGTGTCTCCCGTGATAACATTCTTCGGTATTCGCAGTTTGCATCGGGTTGGTAAGTCGGGATGACCCCCTAGCCGAAACAGTGCTCTACCCCCGAAGATGAGTTCACGAGGCGCTACCTAAATAGCTTTCGGGGAGAACCAGCTATCTCCCGGTTTGATTGGCCTTTCACCCCCAGCCACAAGTCATCCGCTAATTTTTCAACATTAGTCGGTTCGGTCCTCCAGTTAGTGTTACCCAACCTTCAACCTGCCCATGGCTAGATCACCGGGTTTCGGGTCTATACCCTGCAACTTAACGCCCAGTTAAGACTCGGTTTCCCTTCGGCTCCCCTATACGGTTAACCTTGCTACAAAATATAAGTCGCTGACCCATTATACAAAAGGTACGCAGTCACCCCATAAAGAGGCTCCCACTGCTTGTACGTACACGGTTTCAGGTTCTTTTTCACTCCCCTCGCCGGGGTTCTTTTCGCCTTTCCCTCACGGTACTGGTTCACTATCGGTCAGTCAGGAGTATTTAGCCTTGGAGGATGGTCCCCCCATATTCAGACAGGATACCACGTGTCCCGCCCTACTCTTCGAGTTCACAACCTGTGCATTTTGGTGTACGGGACTATCACCCTGTACCGTCGGACTTTCCAGACCGTTCCACTAACACACAAGCTGATTCAGACTCTGGGCTGCTCCCCGTTCGCTCGCCGCTACTGGGGGAATCTCGGTTGATTTCTTTTCCTCGGGGTACTTAGATGTTTCAGTTCCCCCGGTTCGCTTCATTACGCTATGTATTCACGTAATGATAGTGTGACGAATCACACTGGGTTTCCCCATTCGGAAATCGCCGGTTATAACGGTTCATATCACCTTACCGACGCTTATCGCAGATTAGCACGTCCTTCATCGCCTCTGACTGCCAGGGCATCCACCGTGTACGCTTAGTCGCTTAACCTCACAACCCGAAGATGTTTCTTTCGATTCATCATCGACTTGCAAAAATTTGAGAGACTCGAACACACCGCTTTTCATTTCTTATTACGGAGAAATGAAACAGTGTGTCGTTTCAATTTTCAGCTTGATCCAGATTTTTAAAGAGCAAATATCTCAAACGTCACCCGAAGGTAAGTTTTGAGATATTGGGGTCGGCGACTTTCACTCACACATACCAGCAAGTGGCGTCCCCTAGGGGATTCGAACCCCTGTTACCGCCGTGAAAGGGCGGTGTCCTGGGCCTCTAGACGAAGGGGACACTGAAGTCTCAATCGCAAGACGCCTTGCTATTTACTTTTCATCAGACAATCTGTGTGAGCACTACAAAGGCAGGTTCTTTAAGGTAAGGAGGTGATCCAACCGCAGGTTCCCCTACGGTTACCTTGTTACGACTTCACCCCAGTCATGAATCACAAAGTGGTAAGCGCCCTCCCGAAGGTTAAGCTACCTACTTCTTTTGCAACCCACTCCCATGGTGTGACGGGCGGTGTGTACAAGGCCCGGGAACGTATTCACCGTGGCATTCTGATCCACGATTACTAGCGATTCCGACTTCATGGAGTCGAGTTGCAGACTCCAATCCGGACTACGACATACTTTATGAGGTCCGCTTGCTCTCGCGAGGTCGCTTCTCTTTGTATATGCCATTGTAGCACGTGTGTAGCCCTACTCGTAAGGGCCATGATGACTTGACGTCATCCCCACCTTCCTCCAGTTTATCACTGGCAGTCTCCTTTGAGTTCCCGGCCGGACCGCTGGCAACAAAGGATAAGGGTTGCGCTCGTTGCGGGACTTAACCCAACATTTCACAACACGAGCTGACGACAGCCATGCAGCACCTGTCTCACGGTTCCCGAAGGCACCAAGCCATCTCTGGCAAGTTCCGTGGATGTCAAGAGTAGGTAAGGTTCTTCGCGTTGCATCGAATTAAACCACATGCTCCACCGCTTGTGCGGGCCCCCGTCAATTCATTTGAGTTTTAACCTTGCGGCCGTACTCCCCAGGCGGTCGACTTAACGCGTTAGCTCCGGAAGCCACGCCTCAAGGGCACAACCTCCAAGTCGACATCGTTTACGGCGTGGACTACCAGGGTATCTAATCCTGTTTGCTCCCCACGCTTTCGCACCTGAGCGTCAGTCTTTGTCCAGGGGGCCGCCTTCGCCACCGGTATTCCTCCAGATCTCTACGCATTTCACCGCTACACCTGGAATTCTACCCCCCTCTACAAGACTCTAGCCTGCCAGTTTCGGATGCAGTTCCCAGGTTGAGCCCGGGGATTTCACATCCGACTTGACAGACCGCCTGCGTGCGCTTTACGCCCAGTAATTCCGATTAACGCTTGCACCCTCCGTATTACCGCGGCTGCTGGCACGGAGTTAGCCGGTGCTTCTTCTGCGAGTAACGTCAATCGTTGCGGTTATTAACCACAACGCCTTCCTCCTCGCTGAAAGTACTTTACAACCCGAAGGCCTTCTTCATACACGCGGCATGGCTGCATCAGGCTTGCGCCCATTGTGCAATATTCCCCACTGCTGCCTCCCGTAGGAGTCTGGACCGTGTCTCAGTTCCAGTGTGGCTGGTCATCCTCTCAGACCAGCTAGGGATCGTCGCCTAGGTGAGCCGTTACCCCACCTACTAGCTAATCCCATCTGGGCACATCCGATGGCAAGAGGCCCGAAGGTCCCCCTCTTTGGTCTTGCGACGTTATGCGGTATTAGCTACCGTTTCCAGTAGTTATCCCCCTCCATCGGGCAGTTTCCCAGACATTACTCACCCGTCCGCCACTCGTCACCCAAGGAGCAAGCTCCTCTGTGCTACCGTTCGACTTGCATGTGTTAGGCCTGCCGCCAGCGTTCAATCTGAGCCATGATCAAACTCTTCAATTTAAGTTTGATGCTCGTGAATTAAACTTCGTAATGAATTACGTATGTTCACTCAAGAGACTTGGTATTCATTTTTCGTCTTGCGACGTTAAGAATCCGTATCTTCGAGTGCCCACACAGATTGTCTGATAAATTGTTAAAGAGCAGTTCCGCTTCGCTTTTTCTCAGCGGCGCGGGGTGTGCATATTACGCCATCCCGCCACGAAGTCAAGCATTTAATTTCGCTTTCTTCGCCGGAGTTCTCAGTGGAACTCCGCTGACCTGGCGGCTTGTAATCCGTTGTTCCGTGTCAGTGGAGGCGCATTATAGGGAGTTATTTCAGGCTGACAAGGGGAAATTTAAAATAACTTTCTGAATGCGTGTTTTTTCACCAAAACAACCATTAACATGCCATAAAATAAGCAAATTGCCGTTTTTGCAGCCGCAATCACACTTCCAGGTGGCATACTAATGAATAAGAAAAAGAGTAAGGAAGAACATTCATGCCGTTAAATGCCCAACAGCTAGCCGCACAGAAAAACTTGTCCTACGTTCTGGCCGAAAAGCTGGCTCAGCGAATATTAAAAGGTGAATACGCGCCGGGCGCTATATTGCCTGGCGAAATAGAGCTGGGCGATCAGTTTGGTGTGAGTCGCACCGCGGTAAGAGAGGCGGTAAAAACGTTAACGGCAAAAGGTATGGTATTACCACGCCCACGTATCGGCACACGCGTCATGCCGCAAGCAAACTGGAACTTCCTCGACCAGGAGCTGCTCACCTGGTGGATGACGGAAGATAATTTCCCGCAGGTCATTAAACATTTTCTGGTGATGCGTATCAGCCTGGAGCCTCAGGCGTGTTTACTGGCGGCGACCATTGGTACGGCTGAACAGAAAGCGCACCTCAACACGCTGATGGAAGAGATGGTCGAGCTGAAAAGAAACTTCAGACGCGAACGCTGGATTGAGGTTGATATCGCCTGGCATGAACACATCTATGAAATGAGTGCGAATCCGTTCCTTATTTCCTTTGCATCTCTGTTCCATTCGGTTTACCAGACCTACTTTACCTCTATTACCTATAACGATGTGGTGAAACTGGATTTGCACCAGGCCATTGTCGATGCAATAGATGATAACGATGGCGATCGCGCCTTTGCTGCTTGTCAGGCATTGCTGATAGCACCGAACGTGCTACCGGATAAATAATATGTCAGAAAAGAAATCACGTAGTATGGCCGGGCTACCGTGGATAGCAGCCATGGCCTTTTTTATGCAGGCACTAGACGCCACTATCCTCAATACCGCCCTACCCGCAATAGCACATAGTCTTAACCGCTCTCCGCTCGCCATGCAGTCGGCCATTATCAGCTATACCCTGACGGTCGCGATGCTGATCCCGGTAAGTGGTTGGTTGGCAGACCGATTTGGTACCCGACGCGTCTTTATGATTGCTGTTAGCCTGTTTACGTTGGGATCGCTGGCCTGTGCGCTGTCCAGCTCCCTAAGCGAGCTGGTGATTTTCCGTGTCATTCAGGGGATCGGTGGCGCCATGATGATGCCCGTTGCCCGTCTGGCGTTATTGCGTGCCTACCCTCGTAGTGAACTGCTTCCCGTGCTTAACTTCGTCACCATGCCTGGACTTGTGGGGCCGATTTTAGGTCCGGTATTGGGCGGTGTACTGGTTACATGGGCCAGTTGGCACTGGATCTTCCTGATTAATATTCCAATTGGCATTGCCGGTATCTTCTATGCTCGCAAATATATGCCGAACTTCACCACCCCACGCCGCGGTTTTGATATGACCGGTTTCTTTCTGTTTGGTTTGAGCCTGGTGTTGTTTTCCAGCGGCGTTGAATTGTTCGGCGAGAAGCTTGTCGCTACCTGGGTCGCACTCGGTATTATTCTTGTCAGTGTGTTGTTACTACTCGCCTATATTCGCCATGCTCGTCGTCACCCAACGCCACTTATATCTCTTCCGATATTTAAGACTCGAACCTTTTCTGTTGGGATCGCCGGCAACCTCGCCACTCGCCTGGGCACAGGCTGCGTGCCCTTCTTAATGCCGCTGATGTTGCAGGTAGGCTTTGGATATCCGGCTCTGATAGCCGGTTGTATGATGGCGCCAACGGCGTTGGGTTCAATTCTGGCAAAATCCATGGTGACGCAGGTTCTGCGCAAACTCGGCTACAGGACCACATTGGTGGGTGTTACGGTTTTTATCGGCCTGATGATTGCGCAGTTCGCTTTGCAATCTCCTGCCATGCCGGTCTGGATGCTGATCCTGCCGCTGTTCATTTTAGGTATGGCGATGTCCACCCAGTTTACCTCAATGAATACTATCACTCTGGCGGATCTGACCGATGAAAACGCCAGCAGCGGCAACAGCGTATTGGCCGTTACTCAGCAGTTATCAATCAGTTTAGGGGTTGCCATCAGCGCCGCCGTTCTGCGTATCTATGAAGGTATGGAAGGAACCAATACGGTCGAGCAGTTCCACTACACCTTTATGACGATGGGCGCTATCACGGTAATATCCGCGCTGATGTTCATGCTGCTAAAAGCCAAAGATGGACGTAACCTGATCAAAGATCGGCACAAACCTAAACCGACCCCCGCTCCATCAAAACAGGAGTAAGCTGCAAACGCTGTTGTTGTAATGCGGGCTGGGCCATCCGATGGATTAATACATCGATGGCCAGTTCGCCCAATTCATCTTTTGGTTGATGTATGGTCGTCAGCGGAGGCGTCATATAGCGCGCCAGCTCGATATCATCATAACCCACCACCGCCATATCCTGCGGAATGCGCAATCCCGACTGGTACAGAGCCTGATACGCGCCAACCGCCATTGCATCATTACCGGTAAAAACGGCCTGCGGTCGCTGTTTATGCGACAGCAACGTTTGCATAGCTTCAAAGCCGCCACCAAACTCAAAGTCACCGGTAATCTCGTAGCCTTCCGGGACAAGCAAGCCCGCCCGCTTCATTGCCGCCCGATATCCTTCCAGACGCAAACGCGCCGGGGTTTTATCCAGCGGCCCGGTGATGCAGGCAATGCGCGTAAAACCTTTTTCGATAAGATGTTGCGTGGCTAAATCCCCGCCCAGCAGGGAGTTATCCTGAATCAGATCGCTTTCACCATCAAAGGGCGACCAGTCCATCATCACGGTCGGTATAGAAGGATAACGCTGCATTATCTCTCTGGAAGGCTGATGTGTTTCCGTGCAGAGCAGCAGCAAACCATCCACGCGTTTTTGCATTAGCGTTTCCAGATTACGGTTCATGCGCTGTTCATCGCCTTCGGTATTGCACAGCACCAGGCTGTAGCCGCGCTCAAAACAGCTACGTTCAACGCCGCGCACCAGCTCAGAATAGAAGGGATTGGTACTGGCAGTGATTAACATGCCAATTGTGCGGGTCTGGTTTAACTTGAGGCTACGCGCCAGCGCGGAGGGAGCGTAGTTAAGCGCTTTAATCGCAGCTTCTACTTTGTCAGTGACAGACTCACTGACAAAGCGATCTTTATTAATGACGTGAGAAACCGTCGACGTGGAAACACCCGCCAGGCGGGCGACGTCCTTCATTGTAGCCAAGCGTTACCTCTGTTGACTTAAAAACGCTTCTATTTCTTCGCGCCACGGAACGGAAGGCTGTGCGCCTTTACGGGTAACCGCAATCGCCGCAGCGGCATGCGCAAAACGGATCGCTTCAGGCAGTGGAGTCTCTTCCAGTAACGCTGTAATTAACGCGCCATTAAAGGTGTCTCCGGCGGCAATAGTATCAACGGCTTCCACTTTAAAACCGGGTACTCGCTGACCTTCGCCATTCACGCTGGCCCACACACCGCGACTCCCTAAGGTAATCAGTACAGTATGGATTCCTTTAGCATGCAATGCCTGCGCCGCTTTGGCCGCGTCTTCATCATTTTCAACCCGGATCCCCGTCAGCTTTTCAGCCTCGGTTTCATTCGGGGTAATAATATCTACCAGCGCCAACAGCTCGTCAGAAAGTTCACGCGCCGGAGCCGGGTTTAGGGCGACCATGGTCTTATTTTGATGTGCAATCTTTGCCGCAGCCAGAACGCTTTCGATCGGCGACTCTAGCTGCATCAGTAAAGCGGACGCCTGCGCAATACGCTCATGCTGTGCTTCCACCAGCGCTGGCGAAAGCGCTGCGTTAGCTCCAGCATGAATGCCGATAACGTTCTCACCTTCACCATTCACAAAAATCAACGCAACACCGGTCGATTCCCCCGAAATTACGCTAATCGGCGCAATATCAATGTTGTCTTTGGCTAACTGTTTACGCACACTTTCGCCAATATCATCATCGCCCGTACAGGCAATGAATGCGATATTCGCGCCACTACGACCCGCAGCAACAGCCTGATTCGCGCCTTTACCGCCAAATGCGACCTGATAATGACTACCGGTTACGGTTTCACCAGGTGTCGGGAAAGAGTTAAGGTTAAGGATGTGATCGGCATTGATACTGCCAAGAACAACGAGGTTGCCTGCGGTTTTCATATTTGGTGTTCCAAGTCAAAGTGCGCCACCGGGTTAGGGTGGCGCGTGCCCTGCTTTTCTTTTTACGCTTTCATCCCCAAAACCAGATACGGGGATGGCGTATTTATGTCTCCATCAGGCCGCGAGCGACCTGAATCGGTATTACTGCTTGATGACCAGCTTCAGGTCAACCGGATATTTAGCCTGAACCTTCTCGCCTTTCAGGACTTTATCCGCAGTCTCAACGCCTTTCGCGCCGATCTGATCCGGCAACTGAGCAATGGTCGCAGCCAGTTTGCCATCATTTACTGCTTTTTCGCCATCTGGAGTGCCGTCAAATCCAACCACCATCACATCAGATTTACCCGCGGTTTGCAGTGCGCGCAGCGCACCCAGCGCCATTTCATCGTTCTGAGCAAATACGGCCTGCACATCAGGATGCGCGGTCAGCAGGTTCTGCATGACGTTCAAACCTTTAGTGCGGTCGAAGTCTGCCGGCTGGCTGGCCAGTACGTTAAATTTGTGTGCCGCAACGGCCTGCTGGAAACCTTCGCCACGCTCACGCGCCGCTGAAGTTCCGGCAATCCCCTGCAGTTCGATAACTTTCGCGCCTTCACCTGCTTTCTTCGCGATGTAATCACCCGCAATTTTGCCGCCCAACACGTTATCAGACGCAATGTGGCTTACCACTTCGCCTTTGGAGGCAACACGGTCAAGGGTAATAACCGGAATTTTTGCCTGGTTAGCCATCTTCACAGCATTACCAACGGCATCAGAGTCGGTTGGGTTGATCAGCAGAATTTTAGTTCCACGAACCGTTAAGTCCTGAACGTTAGCCAGCTCTTTCGCCGGGTTGTTCTGCGAGTCCAGAATCACCAGGTTGTAACCCAGCTTATCCGCCTCTTTTTGCGCCCCATCCTTCAGAGAAACAAAGAACGGGTTATTGAGGGTGGAGACCACCAGCGCAATGGTATCTTTAGCCATCGCATTCGCGCTCACGGTGGCGCTTAGCGCAACAGCAGAAACCAGGGTAGCCAGTTTTTTCATGTTCATATTTAAGATGTCCTGTAATCGTTGTTACTGCTTTTTGTTGTCTACCAGTACCGCCAGCAAAATCACCACCGCTTTGACGATCATCTGGTAATAGGAGGATACACCTAACAAATTCAACCCATTATTGAGGAAACCAAGAATCAATGCGCCGATCAGCGTCCCAACAATTCGTCCTTTACCACCCGCCAGGCTAGTACCGCCTAATACTACCGCTGCGATAGCATCTAACTCATAGCCAGTACCTGCCGTCGGTTGCGCAGAGGAGAGGCGCGCAACTTCAATGATGCCCGCCAGCGATGCCAGCAGACCGCACAGTGAGTAAACGATAATTTTGATTTTACTTACGCTGATACCGGACAGACGCGTTGCCGCTTCGTTACCGCCCAGCGCATAGATATAACGCCCCAGACGCGTGTGGTGCAGCATGTACCACGCCGCGAGGAAGACAATCCCCATGATCCACACCGGCGTAGGGACGCCTAACGGACGACCAATCCCGAACCAGCCAAACAGATCGGCATTGTCAGTAAACCCGGTGTTTACCGGACTGCCGTTGGTGTAGACCATGGTCACACCGCGCAGCAGCAGCATCATAACCAGAGTCGCGATAAACGCCTGCACGCGACCTTTCGCGACAATCACCCCGGTTACCGCGCCAATGGCAGCGCCGAGCGCCAGGGCCGCAGCAACAGCCACCAGCGCATTGACTTCAATCCCTACAATCGAAGCCGCAACCGCACCGGTCAGCGCCAGCAAGGAACCGACGGACAGATCGATACCCGATGTCAGGATAACCAGCGTCATGCCAACCGCCATGATGGCGTTCACCGACGTTTGCTGAAGAATGTTGAACAGGTTATTAACGGTAAAAAAGTTAGGGCTCATGGTGGAAACAATCGCGATCAGCACTAACAGAGCGATGAGCGACTTTTGCTCCAGAAGCCATGCTTTAGTGAAATAACGGCGACCAGAAACAGCCTGGGTAGTCATCTTTTTTACTCCTGATTCACGCGATTAAGCTTGCCCACAGCGGCAGCCATTAATACTTCCTGAGTGGCCTGCTCGCGAGTGAACTCACCGCCGAGATGCCCTTCATGCATAACGATAATTCGATCGCTCATGCCCAATACTTCTGGCATCTCAGAAGAGACCAGAATGATACTCAGCCCATCGGCCTTAAACTGGTTGATAAGCTGATAGATTTCTTTCTTGGCCCCAACGTCAACGCCGCGCGTTGGTTCATCAAGGATCAGCACTTTTGGCCGGGTCATCAGACCGCGCGCAATCGCCACTTTCTGCTGGTTACCGCCGGAAAGAAGGCCGATAGCCTGTTCCATCGATGGCGTTTTAACATTGAACAGGCGAATAAAATCACCCACCGCCTGCTGCTCATCTTTATGTTTAAGGCTTCCGCCTGCACGGCTGAAATAGCGCAGCGCGGTCAGTGACATATTCTCTTTCACCGACATGCCGAGCACTAAACCATCGCGTTTACGGTCTTCAGAAATATAGACGATGCCGTTAGCCAGTCCATCCTGCGGCGAACGGGTAACCACTTCATGGCCATCAAGCGTGACGTAGCCGCTGGTACGCGGCAATGCGCCGTACAACACTTTCATCAGCTCGGTACGCCCAGCCCCCATCAGCCCCGATACGCCAAGGATCTCGCCTTTACGCAGCGTGAATGACACATCGTTTACGCCAGGACCGCACAGATTATCGACCTTCAGGCGAATATCACCCGGCGCTTTTTCCAGACGCGGGTACTGATCTTCCAACTTACGTCCCACCATCATTTCAATCAGCGAGTCTTCGGTAAGCGATGCGACTTCACGCTCGGCAATAAACTGCCCGTCGCGGAAGACGGTTACGTCATCGCAAATCTCGAAGATCTCTTTCATGCGGTGAGAAATATAGACAATGCCGCGCCCCTGGGATTTCAGTTCGCGGATGACGCGGAACAGGGATTCGGTTTCGGTGTCGGTGAGGGCATCCGTCGGTTCATCCATAATGATGACCTTCGATTCAAAGCTCAGCACTTTGGCAATTTCGACCATCTGCTGATCGCCAATCGACAGCTCACCGACCAGCCTGTCGCTTTTAAAGCGCAGATTGAGTTTGGCGAGCAGCAGATCGGCTTCGGCGTACATCTTCTTCCAGTCAATTTTGCCAAAGCGATTCACAAACTCACGACCGAGAAAAATGTTTTCAGCGATAGTGAGTTGCGGGATCAGGTTCAGCTCCTGGTGGATGATACCGATTCCGGCTTCCTGGGAGGATTTCGGGCCGTTAAAGGTGGTCTCTTTCCCCAGCCACAATAAGGAACCGGCATCACGGGTGTAGATTCCGGTCAGCACCTTCATCATGGTGGATTTACCCGCACCGTTTTCGCCCACCAGCGCCATTACGCGGCCTGGGTAGACATTCAGCGCGGCGCCGGATAGCGCTTTTACACCCGGGAACGCTTTATCGATCCCTTTGAGTTGCAGTAATGCGTTCATGATGGCCTCAGAACGTGACGCCAGCACAGAGAATGATATTCGCATACGGAGAACACTCTCCGCTGCGAATTACCGCCTGACTGTCTGCGGTTTGTTTTTTGAATTGTTCATGCGTGGTGTAACGAATTTCTATGGTGTTTCCCTGGTGTTGTTGCAGTTGCTCAATGTGGCTGAGCAACGTTTCGTGGAGTTGCGGATTATGTTGTTTAATTTCCGACGCGAGAATGGCTGCCTCGACCTGCATTTCACGTGTGACCACATCCAGTACCTGCATAAAAGAAGGTACGCCCTGGGTTAATGCCATATCGATACGCGTTGTGCTGTTCGGGATGGGTAAACCTGCATCACACACCACCAGCGTATCGGTATGCCCCAGACGGGAGATCACCGATGAAATTTCAGAGTTGAGTACCGTGCCTTTCTTCATTTTCTTTCCCCACTAGCGAAACGTTTCGCTGGAGATAAGTGTAGTGCGAAGAGTGGACAGAAAACCACCGCGACGTTACGAAAATGTGATCGCCATCGAAACGTTTCGCAAGGATTATCATTAGATGAAATGAAAACTGGGAGGGGCAAAACAAAACGCCCCTTTTCACGATGAAAGAGGGCGTCGATGAGATTAAATCTCGACCTGAGTACCGAGCTCAATAACCCGGTTCGGTGGGATTTCAAACTGGTCCGGCGCACGCAGCGCATTGCGCTGTAACAGCAGATACAGCTTACCGCGCAGACGCAAGTACCATGGTCGTTTGCCGACAATCAGCGACTCGTGCGACATGAAGAAGGAGGTTTCCATCATCCGGCAGCTTAAGCCTTCCAGACCGCAGCGATGGAACACTTCCTCCACGTTCGGCGTTTCGCGCCAACCGTAGCTGGCAACCACGCGCCAGAAGGTGGGCGATAACTGCTCAATCTGCACCCTACGCACGTTGTGAACATAGGGCGCATCTTCCGTGCGCAGCGTCAGCAGAATAACGCGCTCATGCAGCACCTTGTTATGTTTGAGGTTATGCAGAAGCGCAAACGGGATGACGTTCAGTGCGCGGGACATATATACAGCCGTTCCCGGCACGCGTACCGGTGGTGATTTCTCCAGAGAAGCAATCATCGCCTCCAGAGAGTTACCGTGCTCATGCATACGACGCAGCAGACGGAAGCGTTCACTTTTCCAGGTGGTCATGATGGTGAACATCACCAGACCCAGCGTCAGAGGCAGCCAACCGCCGGAAATCAGTTTATCGAGGTTCGCGGTGAACAGCGGAACATCGACGCACAGGAATGCCACCAGGATCAGGAAGACGAAGTATTTATTCCAGTGCCAGTTTTTGCGCGCCACGGTGGTCGACAAAATAGAGGTCAGCACCATCGTCCCCGTTACCGCAATCCCGTACGCCGCGGCCAGATTACTGGAGTGTTCAAAACTCACAATCACAATAACCACCGCAAAATAGAGCATCCAGTTAACGAAAGGAATGTAGATCTGGCCCGACTCCATTTCCGAGGTATGGATAATGCGCATTGGCGATAAATATCCCAAACGCACGGCCTGACGCGTCAGCGAGAACACACCGGAGATAACCGCCTGCGAAGCGATTACCGTCGCCAGCGCAGCGAGGATCAGTAGCGGGATCAACGCCCAGTCTGGCGCCAACAGGAAGAACGGGTTTTTGATCGCTTCAGGATGCTTTAACAGTAGCGCCCCCTGACCAAAATAGTTCAGTACCAGTGAAGGCAACACCACAGAGAACCATGCCAGGCGAATCGGCAACTTACCGAAGTGGCCCATATCCGCATACAGCGCTTCAACACCGGTAATCGACAACACCACCGCACCCAGTGCAATAAAAGACAACGTTTTGAATTCGAGGAAGAAATGCACCGCCCAATACGGATTTAGCGCCTGCAGTACTTCCGGATTGCCAATAATACTGCGTACGCCTAAAACCGCCAGCGTCAGGAACCACAGCAGCATAATCGGCGCAAACAGCTTACCGACCATGCCGGTACCGTGTTTTTGAATCAAAAACAGCAGGGTCAGTACGATTATCGAGAGCGGAACAATCCAGGTATCAAGTTGCGGGGCAATAATCTCCAGACCTTCAATCGCAGACATCACCGAAATGGCTGGCGTAATCACCACTTCACCATAGAAGAAGCTGCCGCCTATCAATCCCATAATGACCAGCATGGAGGTTGTTCGCGCCGAGGTATTGCGCCCGGCCAATGACATCAGCGTCAGGATCCCGCCTTCTCCGGCGTTATCTGCGCGCATGACAAACGTCAGGTATTTAATGGAGACAACAAAGATCAGCAGCCAGAAAATCAGCGAGAGAAAACCAAATACGGCATCACGTTCAACGCCAAAACCAAACTGGCCGGACAAACATTCACGAAGCGTATAAAGTGGGCTGGTACCAATATCACCGTAGACAACCCCAATGGCTGCAAGGGTAATCGCAGACAATGATTGTTTATTATCAGTGCTCATAGACTCGTCTTTCGTTTATACACATCATCTTTCAAGCCACTCCGTGTGGGCTGCATTCGTTATTCCCCCCATCCCAGGAGAAAACTCCATTGCCGCCTTGGTGCAGCTTGATTGATTTGGTGTATATATAAGAAATGTGTGCGTCGTCCCTTGGCCCACAAAAAGGCGCACAGTATGCACGATTAATCACAAAATCGTACCCCTAAATGAGACCAGATTAATCTGGCTCAAAGAAAAATAAGCGCACCTTCAGTCTATTACTGCAATGGTGTGAAGCATCTATACTCGCAGTTTATGCAGTACATTTGGCGAAAGGACGCCACTTCATTATGGCTCACCCACATTTATTAGCGGAAAGAATTTCCCGTCTGAGCAATGCGCTGGAAAAGGGACTTTTTGAACGTAGCCACGCCATTCGTCTGTGTCTGCTGGCAGCACTCAGCGGCGAGAGCGTTTTCTTATTAGGGCCCCCGGGGATCGCAAAGAGCTTAATTGCCCGCCGACTGAAGTTTGCCTTCCAAAATGCACGCGCTTTTGAATACCTGATGACGCGCTTCTCTACGCCGGAAGAAGTTTTCGGCCCTCTGTCCATTCAGGCCCTTAAAGACGAAGGTCGCTATGAACGCTTAACGGCGGGCTATCTTCCTGAAGCTGAAATCGTTTTTCTCGATGAAATCTGGAAAGCAGGCCCGGCAATTCTTAACACCCTGCTGACCGCCATTAACGAACGTCACTTTCGCAACGGCGCGTATGAAGAAAAAATTCCGATGCGTCTGCTGGTGGCCGCATCCAACGAACTGCCTGAAGCCGACAGCAGCCTGGAAGCGCTGTACGACCGTATGCTGATTCGTCTGTGGCTGGATAAAGTTCAGGACAAGGCCAATTTCCGCTCCATGCTGCTAAGTCAGCAGGATGAAAGCGACAACCCGGTCCCCGCATCATTGCAGGTGACGGATGAAGAGTATCACCAGTGGCAAAAAGACATTGGCGCCATCAAGCTTCCCGATCGCGTGTTTGAGCTTATTTTCACCCTACGCCAGCAGTTGGACACGCTACCGAATGCCCCCTACGTGTCCGATCGTCGCTGGAAAAAAGCGATCCGCTTACTCCAGGCCAGCGCTTTCTTTAGCGGACGTGATGCGGTAGTACCTATCGACCTGATCCTGCTGAAAGATTGTCTGTGGTACGACGCGCAAAGCCTGAATCTGATGCAACAGCAGCTTGAAATATTGATGACCGGACACGCCTGGCAGCAGCAAGCCATGCTGACGCGCCTGGGCAGTATTGTGCAGCGCCGCATTCAACTCCAGCAGCAACAAAGCGACAAAACGGCGTTCACGGTAATCCGTCAGGGTGGCATGTTCAGTCGTCGTCCTCATTATGATTTACCACCAGAAGCTACGTCCTCAGTCGTGACATTACTGCTACAAAAGCCATTAAAGCTGCATGATATGGAAGTTATCCATATTGCTTTTGAACGCAGTGCGCTGGAACTGTGGCTAACAAAAGGCGGTGAAATCCGCGGAAAATTAAACGGGATCGGCTTTGCCCAAACACTGAATATGGAAGTCGATAGTGCACAGCATCTGGTTGTGCGCGATGTCAGTTTACAGGGTTCTCGCCTGGCGCTGCCGGGGGCTTCGCAAGAGAGTATGCCCGCAGAGATAAAGCAGGAGCTTGAAGCGCTCGATAACGAGTGGCATCAGCAGCACAGCGCATTCAGCGAACAGCAAAAATGCCTGTTTATTCATAGCGACTGGTTAGGCCGCATTGAGGCCAGCCTGCAGGATGTCGGGGCGCAAATCCGCCAGGCGCAACAATGCTGACCCTTGATACACTCAACATAATGCTGGCAGTCAGCGAAGAGGCGATGATCGAAGAGATGATCGTCGCCCTGTTGGCTTCCCCAAAGATGGTGGTATTTTTTAAAAAATTTCCTCGCCTTAAAAAAGCGATCACTGACGATATTCCCCGCTGGCGCGAATCTTTGCGTAGCCGCCTCAAAGATACCCATGTGCCGCCGGAGTTGGCAGAAGAAGTCATTTGTTATCAACAAAGCCAGCTCCTCTCTCATGCACAGTTTATCGTTCAACTACCGCAAATATTATCGCTATTGCACCGACTCCATTCGCCCTGGGCTGGGCAAGCGCAGCAACTGGTCAATGACAACAGCACCTTTACGCCCGCCCTACATACGCTTTTTCTCCAGCGCTGGCGCCTGAGCCTGGTGGTGCAAACCACAACGCTGAATCAGCAACTGCTGGAAGAAGAGCGCGAGCATTTGCTCAGTGAAGTACAGGAACGGATGACCCTTAGCGGACAACTGGAACCCGTTCTGGCGGAAAATGACAACGCTGCAGGCCGGTTGTGGGATATGAGCGCGGGCCAAATCAAGCGCGGTGATTATCAGTTGATGGTGAAATACGGCGAATTTCTGACGCAACAACCCGAACTCCAGCGGCTGGCCGAGCAGTTAGGTCGTTCCAGAGAGGCGAAATCCGTGCCGCGTAAAGATGCGCCAATGGAAACCTTCCGTACCCTGGTGCGCGAACCGGCAACCGTCCCGGAGCAGGTGGATGGCATCCAGCAAAGTGACGATATCCTGCGCCTGCTACCGCCAGAACTGGCCACGTTGGGCATAACCGAACTGGAATACGAGTTCTACCGACGGCTGGTGGAAAAGCAACTGCTGACCTACCGCCTGCACGGCGAAGCATGGCGTGAGAAGGTAACAGAACGTCCGGTGGTTCATCAGGATTTTGACGAGCAACCGCGCGGACCTTTTATCGTCTGCGTTGATACATCAGGATCGATGGGCGGGTTTAATGAGCAGTGTGCGAAAGCCTTTTGCCTGGCGCTAATGCGCGTCGCCCTTGCCGATAACCGGCGTTGTTTCATTATGCTGTTTTCAACAGAAGTGGTGCGCTATGAGCTTTCCGGTCCGGAGGGCATCGAACAGGCGATCCGCTTTTTAAGTCAACGCTTTCGTGGTGGCACTGATATTGCCAGCTGTTTTCGCGCCATTATTGAACGCATGCAGGGTCGGGAATGGTTTGATGCCGATGCGGTGGTTATCTCAGATTTTATCGCTCAGCGATTACCCGATGAAGTCGTCAGCAAAGTGGGGGAATTACAGCGGGTGCACCAGCACCGTTTTCATGCGGTAGCGATGTCAGCACATGGCAAACCCGGCATCATGCGCATTTTCGATCATATCTGGCGCTTTGATACCGGGATGCGAAGCCGCCTGCTCAGACGCTGGCGGCGTTAATTGTTACAGCAGAGAAGCGACGCTTTCACGTACCTGGGCCGGCCATACGCCACACTGAACCTGGCCAATGTGCGGTAATTGCAGCAACAGCATGGTCAGACGCGACTGCCCAATCCCCCCACCAATCGTCTGCGGCATTTCACCACGCAGCAGCGCCTGGTGCCATTCCAGACTCAGGCGATCTTCATCACCGGTCAAAGACAGCTGGTGTTTCAGAGCGTCAGCATCCACACGGATCCCCATAGAAGACAGCTCAAACGCATCTTCCAGAACCGGGTTCCAGACCAGAATATCACCGTTCAGACCGGCATGACCCAGCTCAGACGCTGAACTCCAGTCATCATAATCCGGCGCACGTACATCATGACGGTGACCGTCACTGAGCTTACCGCCGATTCCCACCAGGAATACCGCGCCCAGCTCTTTAGCGATCGCACGTTCACGACCTTTTGCGTCAAGATCCGGATAACGAGATAACAGCTCCTGGCTATGAACAAAGTGGATTTGCTCTGGCAGGAACGGTGCCAGACCAAACTCTTTGCTAACCGCAGCTTCGGTGGCCTTAATTCCCGCCCAGATAGCCTCTACCGTGCTTTTCAGAGTGGAGAATTGACGCTCACCGTCGCCCATCACACGCTCCCAATCCCACTGGTCAACGTACACTGAGTGCAGCGGGGAGAGGCGATCTTCATCGGGACGCAGGGCTTTCATATGCGTGTACAGCCCCTCGCCTGCGCTAAAGTCGTGTTGTCCTAACGTTTGACGCTTCCACTTCGCCAGTGAATGAACCACTTCGAATTGAGCGTCTGGCAATGCTTTAACCTTCACCTGCACCGCTTTTTCACAGCCCGACAAGTTATCCTGCGTGCCATCTCCAACGCGGCTGAGGATCGGAGCCTGAACTTCGATCAGACCTAAACGCTCTTCCAGCTGGCGAGAAAAATGAGATTTTACGAAGCTAATTTGACGTTGTTTGGCAATGTAAGCGGTTTTCATTATGTGTACTCCTGTGTCCTGTTGCCTATGATTAAGCAACAGAATGGAGGTAATATTCAATAATCAACAAACAAAAAGCCGACTTCGATTTTGATTCGTTAAAATTAACGACTAAAATAGAGGGAATCATTAATCTACATAAGAAAAACCTATGGAAAATTATCAGATCGACAATCTGGACCGCGGCATTCTTGATGCCCTGATGGAAAATGCCCGTACAGCCTACGCAGAATTAGCCAAACAGTTCGGCGTCAGCCCAGGAACAATTCACGTTCGCGTAGAAAAGATGAAGCAGGCCGGGATCATTACCGGCGCGCGGATTGATGTTAGTCCCAAACAATTGGGTTACGACGTCGGCTGCTTTATCGGCATCATTCTGAAAAGTGCGAAAGACTATCCGTCAGCACTTGCAAGACTGGAAAGCCTCGATGAAGTGACCGAAGCGTATTACACCACCGGGCACTACAGCATCTTTATTAAGGTAATGTGCAAATCGATCGACGCGTTGCAGCAGGTACTTATCAACAAGATCCAAACAATTGACGAAATTCAGTCCACTGAAACCCTGATCGTCTTGCAGAACCCGATTATGCGTACCATCAAGCCGTGATCGGGTTTTTTAATCCCCTATTTTTCCACAGGTAGATCCCAGCTCGCACACAGCGTACAATACGCCCTCTTTATAAAGGTGGGCGATCATGGCAGACATCACTCTTATCAGCGGTAGTACGCTTGGCAGTGCGGAATATGTAGCAGAGCATCTGGCTGAAAAGCTGGACGACGCCGGTTTTTCCAGCGAAATACTGCATGGGCCAATGCTTGAAGAGGTTCCGACTGACGGGATCTGGCTGATTATCAGCTCCACACACGGAGCAGGAGACATTCCTGACAACCTGCAGCCTTTATATGATGCCTTACGCGAGCAGAAACCGAACCTGTCACAAGTGCACTTTGGTGCAATCGGGATCGGCAGTCGTGAATATGACACCTTTTGCGGCGCAATCGACAAGCTGGAAGCCGAATTGAAGGCCTGTGGGGCAAAACAGATCGGCGAAACGCTCAGGATCAACGTACTGGAACATGAAATTCCGGAAGATCCGGCTGAAATTTGGCTGGGATCGTGGCATCCGTTGCTC
Source organism: Citrobacter sp. ABFQG (assembly GCF_004322975.1). Taxonomy (NCBI): domain Bacteria; kingdom Pseudomonadati; phylum Pseudomonadota; class Gammaproteobacteria; order Enterobacterales; family Enterobacteriaceae; genus Citrobacter; species Citrobacter sp. ABFQG. Next base: position 715,381 of record NZ_CP036435.1, on the reverse strand, counting down.
AGAGATTTGTAAAGATCGTACTTTTTTATGTGGATAACTCTGGTTAAAAGCTTGGATTAACCGGTAGTTATCCCAAGAACAACTGTTGTTCAGTTTTTGAGTTGTGTATAACCCTTCATTCTGATCCCAGCTTATACGGACCAGGATCACCGATCATTCACAGCTAATGATCCTCAGCAACCTGTTGATCTTACTTAAAGGATCGCCCTTATCCACAGAAAGGTGCGATCCTAATAAGAGATCACAATAAAACAGATCTCTAAATAAAAAGATCTTCTTTTTAATACCCAGGATCCCAGGTCTTTCTCCATCGACTAAAGTTGAGTAGAATCCACGGCCCGGGCTTCAATCCATTTTCACACCGCGTTATGCGAGGCAATCACCATGTTTTATCAGGATCCTTTTGACGTCATCATCATTGGCGGGGGTCATGCAGGCACCGAGGCCGCAATGGCCGCGGCGCGAATGGGTCAACAGACTCTGCTTTTGACACACAATATCGACACTCTGGGACAGATGAGCTGCAACCCGGCGATCGGCGGTATTGGGAAGGGACACCTGGTAAAAGAAGTGGATGCGCTTGGTGGGTTGATGGCAAAAGCGATCGACCATGCGGGTATCCAGTTTAGGATACTAAACGCCAGCAAAGGGCCTGCCGTTCGTGCTACTCGCGCTCAAGCCGATCGTGTGCTCTATCGACAGGCGGTACGTACCGCACTGGAGAATCAACCCAACCTGATGATCTTCCAACAGGCGGTTGAAGATCTGATTGTTGAAAACGATCGTGTCGTAGGCGCGGTAACCCAAATGGGACTGAAGTTCCGTGCCAAAGCGGTCGTGTTAACCGTGGGGACTTTCCTCGACGGCAAAATTCATATTGGTCTGGACAACTACAGCGGTGGCCGCGCTGGCGATCCGCCGTCTATTCCGCTGTCACGTCGTCTGCGTGAACTGCCGCTGCGCGTCAGTCGCCTGAAAACCGGTACACCGCCGCGAATCGATGCGCGCACGATTGATTTCAGCGTGCTCGGCCAGCAAAACAGCGATAACCCGATGCCGGTCTTCTCATTCCTGGGCGATGCATCTCAACATCCGCGCCAGATGCCGTGTTATATCACGCATACCAATGAAAAAACCCATGATGTGATCCGTAATAACCTCGATCGTAGCCCGATGTACGCAGGCGTGATCGAAGGTATCGGCCCACGCTATTGCCCGTCGATCGAAGACAAAGTTATGCGCTTTGCCGATCGTAACCAACATCAGATCTTCCTCGAACCGGAAGGACTGACGTCTAACGAAATTTACCCGAATGGCATCTCCACCAGCCTGCCGTTCGATGTGCAGATGCAAATTGTCCGTTCCATGCAGGGGATGGAAAATGCCAGAATCGTCCGTCCTGGCTACGCGATTGAGTATGATTTCTTCGATCCGCGCGACCTGAAACCTACTCTGGAAAGCAAATTCATCCAGGGTCTGTTCTTTGCTGGTCAGATCAACGGTACGACCGGTTATGAAGAAGCTGCCGCGCAAGGGATGCTGGCTGGTCTGAACGCCGCACGCTTGTCTGCTGACAAAGACGGCTGGGCGCCGCGCCGCGATCAGGCTTATCTTGGTGTGCTGGTGGACGATCTGTGTACGCTGGGCACCAAAGAACCGTACCGCATGTTCACCTCACGCGCGGAATACCGTTTGATGCTGCGCGAAGATAACGCCGACCTGCGTCTGACCGAAATTGGCCGTGAGCTGGGACTGGTGGACGATGAGCGTTGGGCTCGCTTCAACGAGAAGCTGGAGCGTATTGAACAAGAACGCCAGCGTCTCAAATCAACCTGGGTGAATCCGTTAGCGGAGTCCGCTGCAGAAGTGAATGCTCACCTGGCGACACCTCTGTCACGTGAAGCGAGCGGTGAAGATCTGCTGCGTCGCCCGGATATGACCTATGCTCAGTTGACCTCTTTATCTGCGTTTGCACCTGCGCTTGATGATGCTCAGGCCGCAGAACAGGTTGAAATTCAGGTGAAATACGAAGGATATATCGCCCGTCAGCAGGAAGAGATCGAGAGACAACAGCGTAATGAGAACACCCTGTTGCCTGCAACGCTGGATTATCGTCAGGTCTCCGGCTTGTCGAATGAGGTCATTGCCAAACTGAACGATCACAAACCGGTATCGATCGGTCAGGCATCGCGTATTTCCGGCGTAACACCTGCCGCCATCTCCATTCTGCTGGTATGGCTGAAAAAACAAGGTATGCTGCGTCGCAGCGCTTGATATCACTTTTTGGCGGGAGCTCTTCGTTTGCCCGCCCTACAAATTTGTCGGCCCGATAAGCGACAGCGCGTCGGGCAATAGATTATTTACAGGTAACGACCGTGCTCAACAAACTCTCTCGTCTGCTGGCTGATGCCGGTATTTCTCTTACCGATCACCAGAAAAATCAGCTGATTGCGTATGTCGATATGCTGCATAAATGGAACAAAGCGTACAACCTGACGTCGGTGCGTGATCCCAACGAAATGCTGGTGCGCCATATTTTGGACAGCATTGTCGTCGCGCCGTACCTGAAGGGCGAGCGTTTTATCGATGTCGGCACTGGTCCGGGCCTACCGGGAATCCCTCTCTCCATCGTACGTCCTGAAGCGCATTTCACACTGCTGGATAGCCTGGGAAAACGCGTTCGTTTCTTGCGCCAGGTGCAGCATGAGCTTGCGCTTACTAACATCACTCCAGTGCAAAGTCGCGTTGAAGAATTCCCTTCGGAGCCGCCGTTTGATGGGGTGATTAGCCGTGCTTTCGCGTCACTCAATGATATGGTGAGCTGGTGCCATCATTTGCCTGGTCAGGAAGGGCGTTTTTATGCGCTAAAAGGGCAGTTGCCTGAAGATGAAATTGCCTCGTTGCCTGCAGAATTCAGCGTCGAGTCGGTCGAAAAATTACGCGTTCCGCAACTGGATGGTGAACGTCATCTGGTGGTTATTAAGCCAAACAAAATTTAATTTTTATCAAAAAAAATAGAAAAAAAACGGTTCTTCGGGTGTTAAAAGTCATAAGGAATAGTGTGGTTAAATGTCGTTACATTTCACTAATGCCTTACGGTTTTGCATCATAACTATAACGTACCGTTTTTTGTTAAAAGTGAAACAAGTCAGCTGTGAAAATATCAGCCTGCTAAAAATAGAATCAAAGAATCACCGCTCGTGTTAATTTTTTATTATAAATGTCAATGGGTGGTTTTTTTGTTGTTATTCGCTATTTTTAAAACAGTAACGAATTTTAGGCTTAAATATCAAAAAGTTGAAATGGCATCATTTGCCAAGTAAATAAATAGTGCCGGGGCGAATATGCTTAATATGTGATCTGGTGCACGCTTTGCAGCCAGTGTTTACGCGGCTTTTGCAGTTTTGCATGATCGTTCACAGTTTGCATAAAAGTGATAAATGTGGCGTAGCGAAAAATATTTAAACATTTATTCACTTTTTAGCTACTTATTGTTTGAAATCGAGAAGGCGCACCGTATAATTTGACCGCTTTTTGATGCTTGACTCTAAGCCATAAAGAACGTTTTATACGACACGCGGCATACCTCGAAGGGAGCAGGAGTAAAAACGTGATGTCTATGTCGCTCTTGAGTCGAAACGTTGCTCGTAAGCTTTTGCTCACACAGTTTCTGGCGGTAATAGCAAGTGGACTGCTATTTAGCCTCAAAGACCCTTTCTGGGGCATCTCCGCATTGTGCGGTGGATTGGCAGTGTTACTGCCTAATGTGTTGTTTATGATATTTGCCTGGCGTCACCAGGCACATACACCAGCTAAAGGCCGAGTAGCCTGGACGTTCGCTTTCGGCGAAGCCTTCAAGGTATTAGCTATGCTGGTGTTGTTGGTGGTGGCGTTGGCTGTTTTGAAAGCGGTATTCATGCCGCTGATCGTTACGTGGGTTTTGGTGCTGGTGGTTCAGATACTGGCGCCGGCTGTAATTAACAACAAAGGGTAAAGGCATCATGGCTTCAGAAAATATGACGCCGCAGGATTACATAGGACACCATCTGAATAACCTTCAGTTGGACCTACGTACATTCTCGCTGGTGGATCCGCACAACCCCCCAGCCACCTTCTGGACGCTCAATATTGACTCCATTTTCTTCTCGGTGGTTCTGGGTCTGTTGTTCCTGCTTATGTTCCGTAGCGTAGCCAAAAAGGCGACCAGCGGCGTACCAGGTAAATTTCAGACTGCGATTGAGCTGGTAATCGGCTTTGTGCATGGTAGCGTGAAAGACATGTACCATGGCAAAAGCAAGCTGATTGCTCCGCTGGCCCTGACGATTTTCGTCTGGGTATTCCTGATGAACTTGATGGATTTGCTGCCTATCGACCTGCTGCCGTACATCGGTGAGCATATCTTCGGCCTACCGGCTCTGCGTGTGGTTCCGTCTGCTGACGTGAACATCACCCTGTCGATGGCGCTGGGCGTATTTATCCTCATTCTGTTCTACAGCATCAAAATGAAAGGCATCGGTGGCTTCGCGAAAGAGTTGACGCTGCAGCCGTTCAATCACTGGGCGTTCATCCCTGTCAACTTAATCCTTGAAGGGGTAAGCCTGCTGTCCAAACCAATCTCACTTGGTCTGCGACTGTTCGGTAACATGTACGCTGGTGAGCTGATTTTCATTCTGATTGCTGGTCTGTTGCCGTGGTGGTCACAGTGGATCCTGAATGTGCCGTGGGCCATTTTCCACATACTGATTATCACGCTGCAAGCCTTCATATTTATGGTTCTGACGATTGTCTATCTGTCGATGGCATCTGAAGAGCATTAATTTACCAACACTACTACGTTTTAACTGAAACAAACTGGAGACTGTCATGGAAAACCTGAATATGGATCTGCTGTACATTGCTGCCGCTGTGATGATGGGTCTGGCGGCAATCGGTGCTGCGATCGGTATCGGCATCCTCGGGGGTAAATTCCTGGAAGGCGCAGCGCGTCAACCGGATCTGATTCCTCTGCTGCGTACTCAGTTCTTTATCGTTATGGGTCTGGTGGATGCAATCCCAATGATCGCTGTAGGTCTGGGTCTGTACGTGATGTTTGCTGTCGCGTAGTAAGCGTTGCTTGAATTAAGAGCAATATCAGAACGTTAACTAGATAGAGGCATTGTGCTGTGAATCTTAACGCAACAATCCTCGGCCAGGCCATCGCGTTTGTCCTGTTCGTTCTGTTCTGCATGAAGTACGTATGGCCGCCTTTAATGGCTGCCATCGAAAAACGTCAAAAAGAAATTGCTGACGGCCTTGCTTCTGCAGAACGAGCACATAAGGATCTTGACCTTGCAAAGGCCAGCGCGACCGACCAGCTGAAAAAAGCGAAGGCGGAAGCTCAGGTAATCATCGAGCAGGCGAACAAACGCCGTGCTCAGATCCTGGACGAAGCTAAAACTGAAGCAGAGCAGGAACGTACTAAAATCGTGGCACAGGCGCAGGCGGAAATTGAAGCCGAGCGTAAACGTGCTCGCGAAGAGCTGCGTAAGCAAGTTGCTATCCTGGCTGTTGCTGGCGCCGAGAAGATCATCGAACGTTCCGTGGATGAAGCTGCTAATAGCGACATCGTGGACAAACTTGTCGCTGAACTGTAAGGAGGGAGGGGCTGATGTCTGAATTTGTTACGGTAGCTCGCCCCTACGCCAAAGCAGCTTTTGACTTTGCCGTTGAGCACCAAAGCGTTGACCGTTGGCAGGATATGCTGATGTTTGCCGCTGAGGTGACAAAAAACGAACAAATGGCAGAGCTTCTCTCTGGCGCGCTGGCGCCGGAAACGCTCGCTGAGTCGTTTATCGCCGTATGCGGTGAGCAACTGGACGAAAGCGGCCAAAACCTGATTCGGGTAATGGCTGAAAATAACCGTCTGAATGCGCTCCCGGATGTTCTTGAGCAGTTTATTCACCTGCGTGCAGCCAGTGAGGCTATCTCTGAGGTAGAAGTTACTTCTGCCAATGCACTGAGTGATGAACAGCTTAAGAAGATTAGCGCAGCGATGGAAAAACGTCTGTCACGCAAAGTTAAGCTGAATTGCAAAATCGATAAGTCTGTAATGGCGGGCGTAATCATCCGAGCGGGTGATATGGTCATTGATGGCAGCGTACGCGGCCGTCTTGAACGCCTTGCAGACGTCTTGCAGTCTTAAGGGGACTGGAGCATGCAACTGAATTCCACCGAAATCAGCGAACTGATCAAGCAGCGCATTGCTCAGTTCAATGTTGTGAGCGAAGCTCACAACGAAGGTACTATTGTTTCTGTAAGTGACGGTGTTATCCGCATTCACGGCCTGGCCGATTGTATGCAGGGTGAGATGATTTCCCTGCCGGGTAACCGTTACGCTATCGCACTGAACCTGGAGCGCGACTCCGTAGGTGCAGTTGTGATGGGTCCATACGCTGACCTCGCCGAAGGCATGAAGGTTAAGTGTACGGGTCGTATTCTGGAAGTTCCGGTTGGCCGTGGCCTGCTGGGTCGTGTGGTGAACACTCTGGGTTCCCCGATTGACGGTAAAGGTCCGGTTGATAACGATGGCTTCTCGCCAATCGAAGTTATCGCACCAGGCGTAATCGAACGTCAGTCCGTCGACCAGCCAGTACAGACCGGTTATAAATCTGTTGATGCCATGATCCCAATCGGTCGTGGCCAGCGTGAGCTGATCATCGGTGACCGTCAGACAGGTAAAACCGCGATGGCAATCGATGCCATCATCAACCAGCGTGATTCCGGCATCAAATGTGTGTACGTGGCTATCGGCCAGAAAGCGTCCACCATTTCTAACGTGGTTCGTAAACTGGAAGAACACGGCGCACTGTCCAACACCATCGTTGTTGTGGCGACCGCGTCTGAATCTGCTGCACTGCAATACCTGGCACCATATGCCGGTTGCGCAATGGGCGAATACTTCCGTGACCGCGGTGAAGATGCACTGATCGTTTACGATGACCTGTCTAAACAGGCTGTTGCTTACCGTCAGGTTTCCCTGCTGCTGCGTCGTCCACCAGGACGTGAAGCATTCCCGGGCGACGTATTTTACCTCCACTCCCGTCTGCTGGAACGCGCATCCCGCGTAAACGCGGAATACGTTGAGAAGTTCACCAATGGTGAAGTTAAAGGTAAAACCGGCTCCCTGACCGCTCTGCCGATTATCGAAACCCAGGCGGGTGACGTTTCTGCGTTCGTTCCGACCAACGTAATTTCTATTACCGATGGTCAGATCTTCCTGGAAACCAACCTGTTTAACTCCGGTATTCGTCCGGCAGTTAACCCGGGTATCTCCGTATCTCGTGTTGGTGGTGCAGCGCAGACCAAGATCATCAAGAAACTGTCCGGTGGTATTCGTACCGCGCTGGCGCAGTATCGTGAACTGGCAGCGTTTTCTCAGTTCGCTTCCGACCTGGATGAAGCTACTCGTAAGCAGCTGAGCCACGGTCAGAAAGTAACTGAACTGCTGAAGCAGAAACAGTATGCGCCAATGTCTGTTGCACAGCAGGGTGTGGTGCTGTTCGCGGCTGAACGCGGTTACCTCGAAGATGTGGAACTGGCGAAAATCGGTAGCTTCGAAGCCGCTCTGCTGGCTTACGTTGACCGTGACCACGCTCCGCTGATGCAAGAGATCAACCAGTCCGGTGGCTATAACGATGAAATCGAAGGCAAGCTGAAAGCTATCCTCGATTCCTTCAAGGCAACCCAGTCCTGGTAACGTCTGGCGGTCTGCTTTAGGGTGGACCGCAAGGCATTGAGGAGAAGCTCATGGCCGGCGCAAAAGAGATACGTAGTAAGATCGCAAGCGTCCAGAACACGCAGAAGATCACTAAAGCGATGGAGATGGTCGCCGCTTCCAAAATGCGTAAATCGCAGGATCGCATGGCGGCCAGCCGTCCTTATGCAGAGACCATGCGCAAAGTGATTGGTCACCTTGCGAATGGTAATCTGGAATATAAGCACCCTTACCTGGAAGAACGCGACGTTAAACGCGTGGGCTACCTGGTGGTGTCGACCGACCGTGGTCTGTGCGGTGGCTTGAACATTAACCTGTTCAAAAAGCTGCTGGCGGATATGAAAACATGGTCCGATAAAGGCGTTCAGTGCGATATCGCAATGATCGGCTCTAAGGGCGTGTCTTTCTTTAACTCCGTTGGCGGTAATGTGATTGCTCAGGTAACCGGTATGGGGGATAACCCTTCCCTGTCCGAACTGATCGGTCCGGTTAAAGTGATGCTGCAGGCCTACGATGAAGGTCGCCTGGACAGACTGTACGTTGTCAGCAACAAATTTATTAACACCATGTCTCAGACGCCAACCATCACCCAACTGCTGCCTCTGCCGGCATCAGATGATGATGAATTGAAGCGTAAATCCTGGGATTACCTGTATGAGCCAGACCCGAAAGCGCTGCTGGATACCCTGCTGCGTCGTTATGTCGAGTCTCAGGTTTATCAGGGCGTGGTAGAAAACCTGGCCAGCGAGCAGGCCGCACGTATGGTGGCGATGAAAGCCGCGACCGACAATGGCGGCAGCCTGATTAAAGAGCTGCAGTTGGTATACAACAAAGCTCGTCAGGCCAGCATTACTCAGGAACTCACCGAAATCGTCGGTGGTGCATCCGCGGTATAACCAGGTTAATTCGTAGAGGATTCAAGATGGCTACTGGAAAAATTGTCCAGGTAATCGGCGCCGTGGTTGACGTCGAATTCCCTCAGGATGCCGTACCGCGCGTGTACGATGCTCTTGAGGTTATGAATGGTAAAGAGAGCCTGGTGCTGGAAGTTCAGCAGCAGCTCGGCGGCGGTATCGTACGTACCATCGCCATGGGTTCTTCTGACGGTCTGCGTCGTGGTCTGGAAGTTAAAGACCTCGAGCACCCGATCGAAGTCCCGGTAGGTAAAGCAACGCTGGGTCGTATCATGAACGTTCTGGGTCACCCGATCGACATGAAAGGCGATATCGGTGAAGAAGAGCGTTGGGCTATCCACCGTGCAGCACCTTCCTACGAAGAGCTGTCAAGCTCTCAGGAACTGCTGGAAACCGGTATCAAAGTTATCGACCTGATGTGTCCGTTCGCTAAGGGCGGTAAAGTTGGTCTGTTCGGTGGTGCGGGTGTAGGTAAAACCGTAAACATGATGGAGCTGATCCGTAACATCGCGATCGAACACTCCGGTTACTCCGTGTTTGCGGGCGTAGGTGAACGTACTCGTGAGGGTAACGACTTCTACCACGAAATGACCGACTCCAACGTTCTGGACAAAGTATCCCTGGTATATGGCCAGATGAACGAGCCGCCTGGAAACCGTCTGCGTGTTGCGCTGACCGGTCTGACCATGGCTGAGAAGTTCCGTGACGAAGGTCGTGACGTTCTGCTGTTCGTTGATAACATCTATCGTTACACCCTGGCCGGTACAGAAGTATCTGCACTGCTGGGTCGTATGCCATCAGCGGTAGGCTACCAGCCGACCCTGGCGGAAGAGATGGGTGTTCTGCAGGAACGTATCACCTCCACCAAAACCGGTTCTATCACCTCCGTTCAGGCGGTATACGTACCAGCGGATGACTTGACTGACCCATCCCCAGCAACCACCTTTGCTCACTTGGATGCAACCGTGGTACTGAGCCGTCAGATCGCATCTCTGGGTATCTACCCGGCAGTTGACCCGCTGGACTCCACCAGCCGTCAGCTGGATCCGCTGGTTGTTGGTCAGGAACACTACGACACCGCGCGTGGCGTACAGTCCCTGCTGCAGCGTTATCAGGAACTGAAAGACATCATCGCCATCCTGGGTATGGATGAACTGTCTGAAGAAGATAAACTGGTGGTAGCACGCGCACGTAAGATTCAGCGCTTCCTGTCCCAGCCGTTCTTCGTTGCGGAAGTATTCACCGGTTCTCCGGGCAAATACGTTTCCCTGAAAGACACCATCCGTGGCTTTAAAGGCATCATGGAAGGCGAATACGACCACCTGCCAGAGCAGGCGTTCTACATGGTTGGTTCTATCGACGAAGCCGTGGAAAAAGCCAAAAAACTTTAACGCCTTAATCGGAGGGTGATATGGCAATGACTTACCACCTGGACGTCGTCAGCGCAGAGCAACAAATGTTCTCTGGTCTGGTCGAGAAAATCCAGGTAACGGGTAGTGAAGGTGAACTGGGTATTTTCCCGGGTCACGCACCGCTGCTCACCGCCATTAAGCCTGGTATGATCCGCATCGTTAAACAGTTCGGTCATGAAGAGTTTATCTACCTGTCCGGCGGCATTCTCGAAGTGCAGCCTGGCAGCGTGACCGTTCTGGCTGATACCGCGATTCGCGGACAGGATCTCGATGAAGCGAGAGCCCTGGAAGCGAAGCGTAAGGCTGAAGAGCACATCAAGAGCTCTCATGGTGACGTGGATTACGCTCAGGCATCTGCGGAACTGGCCAAAGCGATCGCGAAACTGCGCGTTATCGAGTTGACCAAAAAAGCGATGTAACACCGGCTTGAAAAGCATAAAGGCCAGTCTGGTTTCCAGGCTGGCTTTTTTTTGCTTTTGCTGCAAGAACATTTAAATTGAAAGCTGTTTTGTGATTTAGATCATAAAAATATTGATTGGCTAAAAAATGCGGCGTAGACTCTTTTTATGTGATGTGTGTCACATAATAAAATCAGATAAAAAGAGATGCCAACATGAAATTACTCAATAAAATCATCGCCATGTTCAGCAATATGAGCTTTTAGACTTTACCTGCCTGTCCTGTGGCGCGATGCTTGATATGGTTTATCAGTCAGCGCCACTTGTTGTTATAAATCCCCTCCCCTACTCTTCTCCCTCAACTTTTTATTTCGCGTACGCATTTTCGGTTTCTCACTGAATCACATAAATAAAATCGGGCTTTGCATGTGTAACTCTTTATTCATGCGGTGAAAAAATAGCAAAAACATTAACCTAAGGCTTTAATAAGAGCAGTCCCCAGGTTTTTGGCAGACAAAAGATACTGATTTAGACGAAAATAGTGAGTTATCAGATGGGGAATTACCCCTGTTGAACGTTTTATCTTCGGTCCATTTCACGCTGAAAAAAATGTAGTATTTTCAATGTGAAACGGTATAAATTCGTTCTCAAATTACAGTCAGGATGTGTATGTTGAATAATGCTATGAGCGTCGTGATCCTTGCCGCAGGCAAAGGCACGCGTATGTATTCCGATCTCCCTAAAGTGCTGCATACCCTCGCAGGAAAACCGATGGTTCAGCATGTCATTGATGCTGCTAATGAATTAGGTGCGACTCACGTACATCTGGTCTACGGGCACGGTGGTGATTTGCTCAAGCAGACGCTGAAAGATGGCAATCTGAACTGGGTTCTGCAGGCGGAACAGTTGGGTACCGGCCATGCAATGCAGCAGGCGGCGCCATTCTTTGGTGATGATGAAGACATTTTAATGCTCTATGGCGATGTGCCGCTGATCTCTACCGATACCTTACGTCGCCTGCGTGAAGCCAAACCGCAGGGCGGCATTGGCTTGCTAACGGTAAAACTTGATGACCCAACCGGTTATGGCCGAATTACCCGCGATAACGGCAATGTCACGGGTATCGTTGAGCATAAAGATGCCACCGACGAGCAGCGTCAAATCCAGGAAATAAACACTGGTATCCTGATTGCCAACGGTGCTGACATGAAGCGTTGGCTGTCTAAACTGACCAACAACAACGTGCAGGGTGAATACTACATCACCGATATCATCGCGATGGCGTATAAGGAAGGACGTGAAATTGCTGCAGTACATCCGGCACGCATTAGCGAAACTGAAGGGGTGAATAACCGTCTTCAGCTATCCCGTCTGGAACGTGTTTATCAGTCCGAGCAGGCAGAAAAACTGCTGCTGGCGGGCGTGATGTTGCGCGATCCGGCACGTTTTGATCTTCGCGGTACGCTTATTCACGGGCGCGATGTTGAAATTGATACTAACGTTATCATTGAAGGTAACGTAACCGTTGGGGATCGCGTCAAGATTGGCGCCGGTTGCATCATCAAAAACAGCGTGATTGGTGAGGGTTGCGAGCTTAGCCCATACAGTGTGGTGGAAGATGCGCATCTGGAAGCCGCTTGCACCATTGGTCCATTCGCACGTCTGCGCCCGGGGGCTGAGCTGCAGGAAGGCGCGCACGTGGGTAACTTTGTCGAAATGAAAAAAGCGCGTCTGGGTAAAGGCTCCAAAGCCGGTCATTTGACCTACCTGGGTGATGCGGAAATTGGCGATAACGTGAATATCGGCGCGGGTACGATTACCTGCAACTACGATGGCGCCAATAAGTTTAAAACCATTATTGGTGATGATGTGTTTGTGGGGTCTGATACTCAGCTGGTGGCGCCTGTCACCGTGGGTAAAGGTGCGACGATTGCCGCCGGAACCACCGTAACGCGTAATGTCGCCGATAACGAACTGGTATTAAGCCGTGTACCTCAGGTCCATAAACAGGGCTGGCAGCGTCCGGTGAAGAAGAAGTAAGTGATTTTTGCCGGATGGCGGCCTACGTGCGGTGACGTTCTGTAGGCCTGATAAGCGTAAGCGCCATCAGGCACACAAGAGATGAGGGGATAACATAATCCTCCGCTCAACAAGCAGTACCATAAAAATAACCCCACTCTCTACAAGGCTCGGGGCGCCCGAAATGGGCAAATACAGGTCAGCGACAACGACAGGCATAATGCCTAAATTCGGAATCAAAAAATATGTGTGGAATTGTTGGCGCTATCGCGCAGCGTGATGTAGCTGAAATCCTTCTCGAAGGTTTACGTCGTCTGGAATATCGTGGTTATGACTCTGCTGGTCTGGCCGTCGTCGATGCTGAAGGTAACATGACCCGTCTGCGTCGTCTGGGTAAAGTGCAGATGCTGACTGCTGCTGCGGAAGAACATCCGTTGCATGGTGGTACAGGTATCGCTCATACCCGTTGGGCGACACACGGTGAACCTTCAGAAGCGAACGCGCATCCTCATGTTTCTGAACACATTGTTGTGGTGCATAACGGCATCATTGAAAACCATGAACCACTGCGTGAGCTGTTGAAAACGCGTGGCTATACCTTTGTTTCTGAAACCGACACCGAAGTGATTGCTCACCTGGTGCACTGGGAACTGGAACAGGGTGGTACGCTGCGTGAAGCCGTGCTGCGTACTATTCCCCAACTACGTGGTGCCTACGGCACGGTGATCATGGATACCCGTAATCCGGAAACCCTGCTGGCGGCCCGTTCTGGTAGCCCGCTGGTGATTGGTCTGGGTATGGGCGAAAACTTCATCGCTTCCGATCAGCTGGCGCTGCTGCCGGTAACCCGTCGCTTCATCTTCCTGGAAGAGGGTGACATCGCGGAAGTGACTCGTCGTTCTGTCTCTATTTTCGACAAGTCTGGCGCAGAAGTGAAACGTCAGGATATCGAATCGAATCTGCAGTATGACGCGGGCGAAAAAGGTATTTATCGCCACTACATGCAGAAAGAGATCTACGAACAGCCGAACGCGATTAAAAATACGCTGACCGGGCGCATTAGCCACGGTGAAGTGGATTTAAGCGAGCTGGGGTCGCGTGCCAACGAGCTGCTGTCTCAGGTTGAGCATATCCAGATTATCGCCTGCGGTACGTCTTACAACTCCGGTATGGTGTCCCGCTACTGGTTTGAATCGCTGGCGGGTATTCCTTGTGATGTCGAAATCGCTTCCGAATTCCGCTATCGCAAATCCGCCGTGCGCCGTAACAGCCTGATGATTACCCTTTCTCAGTCTGGTGAAACGGCGGATACCCTGGCGGGCCTGCGCTTATCTAAAGAGTTGGGCTATCTGGGATCGCTGGCTATCTGTAACGTACCAGGATCTTCTCTGGTGCGCGAATCCGACCTGGCGATGATGACCAATGCCGGTACCGAAATCGGTGTGGCCTCCACGAAGGCATTTACCACTCAGCTGACCGTTCTGCTGATGCTGGTGGCGAAACTGTCCCGTCTGAAAGGCCTTGATGCGTCTATTGAGCAGGAGATCGTTCACGGTCTGCAGGCGCTGCCGAGTCGTATTGAGCAGATGTTGTCTCAGGACAAACGCATTGCCGCTCTGGCAGAAGGTTTCTCTGACAAACATCATGCGCTGTTCCTTGGCCGTGGCGATCAGTATCCAATTGCGCTGGAAGGCGCGCTGAAGCTGAAAGAGATCTCGTATATTCACGCTGAAGCTTATGCCGCAGGTGAACTGAAACACGGTCCGCTGGCGCTGATTGATGCCGATATGCCGGTTATCGTGGTTGCGCCGAACAACGAATTGTTGGAAAAACTGAAATCCAACATTGAAGAAGTTCGCGCCCGTGGCGGTCAGCTGTACGTCTTTGCTGACCAGGATGCTGGCTTTACCAGCAGCGAAAACATGCACATCATCGAGATGCCGCATGTGGAAGAGGTGATTGCACCGATCTTCTACACCGTTCCGCTGCAGCTGCTGGCGTATCATGTGGCACTGATTAAAGGCACCGACGTCGATCAGCCGCGTAACCTGGCGAAGTCAGTTACCGTAGAGTAATCCGTGCTTAACTGAACTGGAAATGCCCTGCTACAAGCGGGGCATTTTTTTAAACTTGTTCTGTTTTTAATCAATTATCCCGCCTGTTTTATGTGACAAACCGTCATCTTCAACTACTGTTTTCAGTGTCATAAAAAGAAAATTCTAACGAAATATTATTGTTATGATTGTGACTAACTTTTTGTTTTAAATGTATTTTTAGATAAAAAATTTCCCGTATTTTTCGTTGTCATAAAACTGTCATATTTCGTACATTTAACTGTCACCTGTTTGTCCTATTTTGCTCACAGTAGCAACTCAAACAACGATTTACGAAAACCGTGCAGGAGACATTATGAAAGTTATGCGTACCACTGTCGCAACTGTTGTCGCCGCGACCTTATCCATGAGCGCGTTCTCTGCGTTTGCAGCAGCGAGCCTGACAGGTGCAGGTGCAACCTTCCCTGCGCCAGTGTATGCCAAATGGGCAGATACCTATCAGAAAGAGACCGGTAGCAAAGTAAACTACCAGGGTATCGGCTCCTCCGGTGGTGTAAAACAAATTACGGCCAATACCGTTGATTTCGGCGCTTCTGATGCACCGCTGTCTGACGAAAAACTGGCGCAAGAAGGTCTGTTCCAGTTCCCGACCGTGATCGGTGGCGTAGTGCTGGCTGTGAATATCCCGGGCCTGAAATCCGGCGAGCTGGTGCTGGACGGTAAAACGCTGGGTGACATCTACCTCGGTAAAATTAAAAAGTGGGATGATGAAGCCATCACCAAACTGAACCCGGGTCTGAAGCTGCCTTCACAGAATATCGCCGTTGTGCGTCGCGCTGACGGTTCCGGTACTTCCTTCGTTTTCACCAGCTACCTGGCAAAAGTAAACGAAGAGTGGAAATCTAAAATTGGCTCCGGCTCTACTGTGAACTGGCCGACCGGTCTGGGCGGTAAAGGTAATGACGGTATCGCTGCGTTCGTACAGCGTCTGCCGGGTTCTATCGGTTACGTTGAGTACGCTTACGCTAAGCAGAACAACCTGGCGTACACCAAGCTGGTCTCTGCTGATGGCAAACCGGTAAGCCCGACAGAAGAGAGCTTTGCTAACGCCGCAAAAGGCGCTGACTGGAGCAAAACTTTCGCTCAGGATCTGACTAACCAGAAAGGTGACGACGCGTGGCCAATCACTTCCACCACCTTCATCCTGGTCCATAAAGAGTCGAAGAAACCAGAGCAGAGCGCAGAAGTGCTGAAGTTCTTCGACTGGGCGTACAAAAATGGCGGCAAACAGGCTAACGACCTGGATTACGCCAGCCTGCCGGACAGCGTGGTTGAGCAGGTTCGTGCTGCATGGAAGACCAACGTGAAAGACAGCAGCGGTAAAGCGCTGTACTAATAGAATATCTTTAACGAGTTGGCGGATGGCGCTACGCTTATCCGCCCTACGGTTTCGACTGTAGGCCCGCTTTGTAGGCCGGATAAGCGTAGCGCCATCCGGCATGGGCAACTTCGTAAACGCGTTTAACTTAAAGAGTGATTTATGGCTGCAACCAAGCCTGCTTTTAACCCACCGGGTAAAAAGGGTGACATGATCTTCAGCGCGCTGGTAAGACTGGCTGCGCTGATTGTGCTATTGATGTTGGGTGGCATTATTGTCTCTCTGGTTATCTCCTCCTGGCCAAGCATTCAGAAATTTGGTTTCTCCTTTCTGTGGACCAAAGACTGGGATGCGCCAAACGATATCTACGGTGCCTTAGTACCGATTTACGGTACGCTGGTTACCTCACTTATTGCACTGCTGATTGCCGTTCCGGTGAGTTTCGGCATTGCGCTGTTCCTGACTGAACTTGCACCTGGCTGGCTGCGTCGCCCGCTGGGCATCGCTATTGAACTGCTGGCGGCAATTCCGAGTATCGTGTACGGCATGTGGGGGCTGTTTATCTTTGCCCCGCTGTTTGCGACTTATTTCCAGGAGCCGGTCGGAAACATCCTTTCCAACATTCCGTTTGTTGGCGCACTGTTCTCCGGCCCAGCTTTTGGTATCGGTATTCTGGCGGCTGGCGTGATCCTCGCCATCATGATCATCCCGTACATTGCGGCGGTTATGCGTGATGTGTTCGAACAAACGCCGGTACTGATGAAAGAGTCGGCCTACGGCATCGGCTGTACCACCTGGGAAGTTATCTGGCGTATCGTCCTGCCGTTCACCAAAAATGGCGTGATCGGCGGCGTGATGCTGGGTCTGGGGCGTGCGCTGGGTGAAACCATGGCGGTGACCTTTATCATCGGTAACACCTACCAGCTCGATAGCGCCTCGCTGTACATGCCGGGCAACAGTATTACCTCTGCGCTGGCGAATGAATTTGCCGAAGCGGAATCTGGGCTGCACGTTGCCGCGTTGATGGAGCTGGGTCTGATTCTGTTTGTGATCACCTTCATCGTGCTGGCTGCGTCTAAGTTCATGATCATGCGCCTTGCGAAGAACGAGGGGGCACGCTAATGGCTACGCTTGAAATGCAAAACACCGCTCAGCTTGCGGAATCCCGCCGTAAAATGCAGGCGCGTCGTCGTCTGAAAAACCGCATCGCGCTGACGCTCTCTATGGCGACCATGGCGTTCGGTCTGTTCTGGCTCATTTGGATCCTGATGTCCACGATCACCCGCGGTATTGACGGTATGTCGCTGGCGCTGTTCACCGAAATGACGCCGCCGCCGAATACGGCGGGCGGTGGTCTGGCGAACGCCCTGGCCGGTAGCGGTCTGTTGATTCTGTGGGCGACTGTGTTTGGTACCCCGCTCGGCATTATGGCGGGTATCTACCTGGCGGAGTATGGACGTAAGTCCTGGCTGGCTGAGGTCATCCGCTTTATCAATGACATTCTGCTTTCTGCACCATCCATCGTGGTCGGTCTGTTCGTTTACACCATCGTGGTAGCAAAAATGGAGCATTTCTCTGGCTGGGCGGGCGTGATCGCGCTGGCGCTGCTGCAGGTGCCTATTGTTATTCGTACCACAGAGAACATGCTCAAGCTGGTGCCAGATAGCCTGCGTGAAGCCGCCTATGCACTGGGTACGCCGAAATGGAAGATGATTTCTGCGATCACCCTGAAGGCATCTGTCTCGGGCATCATTACAGGTGTTCTGTTAGCAATTGCTCGTATCGCAGGTGAAACGGCTCCGCTGCTGTTTACGTCGCTCTCCAACCAGTTCTGGAGCACTGACATGATGCAGCCTATCGCCAACCTGCCGGTCACTATCTTTAAGTTTGCGATGAGCCCGTTTGCTGAGTGGCAGCAACTGGCCTGGGCTGGGGTACTGATTATTACCCTGTGCGTACTGCTGCTGAACATTCTGGCGCGCGTCATTTTCGCGAAGAAGAAACACGGTTAATTTTTACGGCGTGGCTGATGCGGCGCCGGATGAGGAAAAGATTGAAATGAGTATGGTTGATACTGCCCCAGGTAAAATTCAGGTTCGTGATTTGAACTTCTACTATGGCAAATTCCATGCCCTGAAGAACATCAACCTGGATATTGCTAAAAACCAGGTAACGGCGTTTATCGGTCCTTCTGGCTGTGGTAAATCGACGCTGCTGCGTACGTTCAACAAAATGTTTGAACTGTACCCGGAGCAACGTGCGGAAGGTGAAATTCTGCTGGATGGCGACAATATTCTCACCAATACCCAGGATATCGCTCTGCTGCGAGCCAAAGTGGGCATGGTATTCCAGAAGCCTACGCCGTTCCCGATGTCCATCTACGACAACATCGCTTTTGGCGTACGTCTGTTTGAGAAACTCTCGCGTGCGGATATGGACGAACGCGTGCAGTGGGCATTGACCAAGGCCGCATTGTGGAATGAAACCAAAGATAAATTACACCAGAGCGGGTACTCTCTCTCGGGTGGTCAGCAGCAGCGACTGTGTATTGCGCGTGGCATCGCCATTCGCCCGGAAGTGCTTCTGCTTGATGAGCCATGTTCAGCGCTCGACCCTATTTCTACCGGGCGTATCGAAGAGCTGATCACTGAGCTGAAAGAGGATTACACCGTCGTTATCGTTACCCACAACATGCAGCAGGCTGCGCGTTGTTCCGATCACACGGCATTTATGTACCTGGGCGAGTTGATTGAGTTCAGTAACACGGACGATCTGTTCACCAAGCCCGCGAAGAAACAAACTGAAGATTACATCACCGGTCGTTACGGCTGATTCAGGAGCTTGTTGTGGATAACCTTAACCTTAATAAACATATTTCCGGCCAGTTCAATGCAGAGCTGGAAAGCATCCGTACCCAGGTGATGACCATGGGCGGCATGGTCGAGCAGCAGCTTTCTGATGCAATCACGGCGATGCACAACCAGGACAGCGAGCTGGCGAAGCGCGTCATTGAAGGCGATAAGAACGTCAACATGATGGAGGTGGCGATCGACGAAGCCTGCGTGCGTATCATCGCCAAGCGTCAACCGACAGCGAGCGACCTGCGTCTGGTGATGGCGATTATCAAAACCATCGCTGAGCTGGAACGTATTGGTGACGTGGCAGATAAAATTTGCCGCACCGCGCTGGAGAAGTTCTCGCAACAGCACCAGCCGCTGCTGGTAAGTCTGGAGTCGCTGGGTCGTCACACCGTGCAGATGCTGCACGACGTGTTGGATGCGTTTGCGCGTATGGATCTCGACGAAGCGGTACGTATTTATCGCGAAGATAAGAAAGTCGACCAGGAGTATGAAGGCATCGTGCGTCAGCTGATGACTTATATGATGGAAGACCCACGTACCATTCCAAGCGTGCTGACCGCGCTGTTCTGCGCACGCTCCATCGAACGTATCGGTGACCGCTGCCAGAATATCTGCGAATACATCTTCTATTTCGTGAAGGGACAAGACTTCCGTCACGTGGGCGGCGATGAGCTGGATAAGCTGCTGGCGGGCAAAGATCCTAAAGAGTGATAAAAACGTAGAAAGTAGGCCGGATAAGCGTTAGCGCTATCCGGCAATTGCCCGGTGGCGCAAGCTTACCGGGCCTACAAAAAATTACCGAGTAATATCCCAACCCCGTGCCTTCCACAATTCCGGCAACTGTGTCAGATCGGTAAAGGTCGTGACTTTTGGATGATCGATCGGTTTGTTATGCGGATCGGCGCAGAAGTAGAACACTTCCATCCCCGCCGCAATCCCCGCCTGCGCGCCTGCGCTGGAATCATCAACCAGAATGCAGTTCTCAACATTAACGTCCATTGCTTTTGCTGCATGGAACATTAGGGCCGGATCGGGCTTCCAGCGTTGGATATCGTAGCCGCTGAACAGTAAATCAGGAAAATGGTGCAACATGCCCAGCTTACCCAGCGAATGCTGCATTTTGCTGACCGGACCGTTAGACACCACGCACATTGGCACAGCCATGCTGTCCAGCAGCGTGTGCGCACCAGCAATGACTTCCAGCTCGGTATCGAACAGACGTGCGACCTCAGCGCGGTAAACCGGTTCTAAATCGGCTTTTGCCAGTTCGACACCGTGCTCTTCGTTGATAATGTCGATGATCTCGTACAGCTTTACCCCCTTGAAGCGTTTGAAAATTTCTTCAAGA
This sequence comes from Citrobacter sp. ABFQG, assembly GCF_004322975.1. NCBI lineage: Bacteria > Pseudomonadati > Pseudomonadota > Gammaproteobacteria > Enterobacterales > Enterobacteriaceae > Citrobacter > Citrobacter sp. ABFQG. Next base: position 695,244 of record NZ_CP036435.1, on the reverse strand, counting down.
TCGAGCGTAATGCCAAACGCCTGGAACATGCTGACATACGCGCGAGAACAAATCACTTCACTGTCGACAAGGGTACCGTCACAGTCAAAAAATACGGCTTCTATCTGGGACATGTCATTTCCGTTTTAACAAGTTTAACGTTTTCGTAATGCATTATTGGGCGACGCAATCGTTGCCGTATAAGCAAAATCAATGAAAAAAGTCGCTCATAACCCAACCCTATTGTCGCATTTTGGTATAGGATAGCGACGAATTTTCCCTCCTTGTTCGGAAATTGATAATGAGTCAACAACACACAACCCAGGCTTCTGGCCAGGGGATGCTGGAACGCGTGTTCAAACTGCGCGAACATGGCACGACGGCACGGACCGAAGTGATCGCCGGTTTAACCACCTTCCTGACGATGGTGTATATCGTTTTTGTTAACCCGCAAATTCTTGGCGTGGCTGGCATGGATACCAGCGCCGTCTTTGTTACCACCTGCCTTATTGCTGCCTTTGGTAGCATCCTGATGGGGCTATTTGCTAACCTGCCGGTCGCACTTGCGCCTGCTATGGGCCTGAATGCATTTTTCGCTTTCGTGGTCGTCGGCGCGATGGGCCTGTCATGGCAGATCGGTATGGGGGCTATCTTCTGGGGCGCGGTAGGTCTGCTGCTGCTGACCATTTTCCGCGTACGTTACTGGATGATTGCCAATATCCCGGTGAGCCTGCGAGTGGGGATCACCAGTGGTATCGGTCTGTTCATCGGCATGATGGGGCTGAAAAACGCAGGTGTTATCGTCGCCAACAAAGACACGCTGGTGTCTATCGGTAACCTGACGTCCCACAGCGTACTTCTCGGTATTCTGGGCTTCTTTATCATCGCGATTCTGGCGTCACGTAATATTCATGCGGCGGTGCTGATTTCCATCATTGTAACCACGCTGCTGGGCTGGATGCTGGGCGATGTCCATTACAACGGTATCGTTTCTGCGCCGCCGAGCGTGATGTCCGTTATCGGACATGTCGATCTGGCCGGTTCGTTTAACATTGGCCTGGCGGGTGTGATTTTCTCGTTCATGCTGGTCAACCTGTTTGACTCCTCCGGTACGCTGATTGGCGTGACGGATAAAGCTGGTCTGGCGGACGCGAAGGGCAAGTTCCCACGCATGAAGCAGGCGCTGTATGTGGATAGCGTGTCGTCGGTTACCGGGGCGTTTATCGGGACTTCTTCCGTTACTGCCTATATTGAATCCTCTTCCGGGGTGTCGGTTGGTGGCCGTACCGGCCTGACTGCAGTCGTCGTTGGCCTGCTGTTCCTGCTGGTTATCTTCCTGTCGCCACTGGCGGGAATGGTACCGGGCTATGCAGCTGCAGGTGCGCTGATTTACGTTGGTGTCCTGATGACATCAAGCCTGTCGCGCGTGAAGTGGGAAGACCTGACTGAAGCGGTTCCGGCGTTTATTACCGCCGTGATGATGCCGTTTAGCTTCTCAATTACCGAAGGTATTGCGCTGGGCTTTATCTCTTACTGCGTGATGAAAATCGGTACTGGACGTTTCCGCGATCTCAGCCCGTGCGTCATCGTTGTCGCGCTGCTGTTTGTGCTGAAGATTGTGTTTATCGACGCGCACTAAAATATCGGTCTGGACAACTGCCCGCCAGGCATCGTTGCTGGCGGGCTTTTTCTTTTAGGCTTTCACGCGTTGAATGTAGTCGCCAAATGCGGTCAACTGGCCGGTCAGATGGTCCAGCGTGCTTTGGTCAATCACTTCACCCGTCTGCGGATCCACCTTGTTTTGAATGACCCCGCCCATAAATTCCGGCTTGTTCATTACCATGGCGTCGAGGAACACCAGGATTTGACGCAGATGGTACTGGCAGCGCGCGCCGCCAATGGCACCCATGGAGCTGGTCTGGATCAGCACCGGTTTGCCGGATAATGGCTGATCGGGCAGGCGAGACAGCCAGTCGATGGCGTTCTTCAGTCCGCCCGGAACAGAATAGTTATATTCAGGTGTGACGATGACGACACCGTCAGCCTTTCTGATTTGCTCAGCCAGTGCTTCTACGCTGGCCGGAAAACCTTCTTCCTGCTGGAGATCGGCATCGTACAGTGGGATATCACCAATCGACGGTAACGCGCTCACTTCCATTCCTGCGGGAGCAATCTTGGGCAGTGTACGGGCAACCATTCCATTAAACGAACCTTTGCGCAGACTTCCCAGTAACGTAACAACATTCAATGTTTCAGACATGGTGACTCCTGTTTCATCATAAAGGTTAAATCAAAGCGTATGGCTTTTCGCTGCGCATAATTGAGAGAACCGGATCAGACGACCCGTTGGCTCATTGGCGCGAGTCTGGATATCAGGCAAACTTTTCCAGTCCTGCTGACCATCAAACTCCCAAACCTTGAGTTTTTCAATGGCTGGCGAAACCGCAACCGACCACACCAGCACATCTTCCGCGTCGCAAATGGCTTCAATCTGCGCAACATGGGCACATTTCAGGCGTCCTGCGCCGGGTAAAAGCTGGAGTTCGCGCGGATCGTCATTGCATACATCGCCGGTGAGTTTGAGTACGCTCTGGCGCAATGTAATGAGCTGCGCGCGTGCTTCATTGGGGTCGTTTTGATTATTGATCCACAGGTTTTCGTTACTGGAGAAGCGCCACGTTTCCGCTGAATTTGGATTGTTAAACCCGCGGGTTGCCCGCTGAAGTTCCATATCCAGGCCGCACGTTCCTTCAGTCGTTAGCACAACGCCGACGATATTCCCGGCATAAGAGATCGAAAATCCCGGTAGATTCTTATCGCGAAAAACGGGCTTACCTTTCGCCTCAGTAACAATCTCAGGCAACGTGCTGGTGCCGTAAAGCATGAACATCAGTTCGGCGAGAAGACTTCGGGAGGCCAGGAAGCGTGTTCGGCGATGAGCGGGCAGATCTCTTGCTTCGATATGGCATGGAGAAGGGAGGCGAGCTGATACCAGGTGTCCCTCCGTAAGAATCCCTCTGGCAAAATGTGTCGCCATTTTTCGCTCCGTGATTAATGGTCCGTGATTATCACCAGAGTAACATTTACACGGCTTCCGGGCAGGCTTTGCTGCCCAAAAAGTAAGCGGAAATGGGATACATTACGCGATATTTACATTTCTGTTGCCAGAATGGTCGATTTTGAAACACCAAAATGACGGATCGTCAGGATATATCGCGATAAAGCGCCTTGATCGTGTCTTTTAGCCAGACGATCTTAGGATTGTGGCTGTTGCGTTTATGCCAAAGAAGAGTAAACGGTACGCGCATTTTTTCCAGTTGCGCCGTATCAAATGGCATCGGCCGCGCAACGAGTGGAAGCTGGTGGAGTTGGTTATAACGCTGGCAATAAACCGGTGCGGTGGCAATCAGCGCGTGATCCGGCTGCGCTGCCATAAACAGCGATTGCTCAAAACCAGGCAGACATAACGCGATATTGCGTGCGCGCCCCATTTCTTGCAGGACTTCATCCAGCGCCCAGGTATCGCTTTGCTCCCAGCTAATGCTGATGTGCGGATAGCGCAGAAAGGTGTCCAGATTCCACTCTTCCTGCAGTGCGGGATGATCTTCACGTAGCCAGACGCAGGGCAGATCGGAAAACAGCACTTCATGGTCGATCGACAATGGCAACAAACTCAGCAGTTCTCGCGAACGCGGATGACTTTCGCGTCCGGTAAAGCCAATATCCACTTCACCGCGAATAATGGCATCCAGCGAATCATAGTCCCAGTTGCGTATTTTGATCGTCGCCTGAGGATAGCGCTGGTAAATCTGCCGGGAGAGCGCGTTGAACATGATCATCACCAGCGGCGTTTCGGCCACCAGATCAAACTTCAGCCCGCGCGGCGATTCATGGTGCGGCTTATCGAGCAGCTGATTGCCCATCTGCATCCATTCAGCCAGGCTCTGCTCCATGCTGACCATCAGCGGCGTCGGCGATAGCCCCAGCGGGGTGTTCACAAACAAGGGATCGTCAAACCAGGCCCGCAGCTTCGACAGCGACTTACTGACCGCCGACGGTGTGACGTTCATCCGTTTAGCGGTTTTAGTGACGCTGCGTTCCTGCATCAACAGCTGCAGGCAGAGCAATAAATTAAGATCGAGACTGCTGAGGGATTTCTTCATGAGTTGGCGCGGACCGGTTAGGTGCAACAGTGATAATCAGCATGATACTCACTATGCTACAGCCAATCAGAATCCCGATCAGCATATTCAGCGCATCAAGGCCAAGAACAGCCGCCAGCCAAATCCACAGCGAGGAACCGCAAACCTGTGCAATACCTAATGCCGAGCTGGCGACGCCCGCGCGCAGCGAGAACGGTCCCAGCGCCTGGCTCATCGCAACACCGAAACCGACCGAGAATCCGGCGCAGATTAAGGTTAGCCCGAACAACGTTACCGCGTGTGAAGTAGCAAGGGTTAACACCACGCCAGCACACAGAAACAGCACCTGCGAGGTCAGCATCATAACGCGAGGCTTAAACACGCTCAGGGCGAATGGCGTAGAGAAAGAGACCGCCATACTGATGCCAGCGGTCATGGCCATGGTAGTGGCGTACTCGCCGCGGTCGAAGCCCATCACTTCCATCAGCAGCACCGGAGACGTATTCACGAAGGTCAGGATCACCGACACGCTAAGGGTAGTAATGGCCAGACGGCTTAAGAAAAAGCGGTTTACCAGTGATTCGGTTGTGTGGTTCTTTTCCATCGTCGCCATAAGCGTTGCTGGGCGCGATTCTCGCAGGACAAACACCGACAGCAGGCAAACAGCCACACCCATTCCCATCATCGTGTAGAACAGGCTCTGCCACGGGTATTTGAGCATGATCAAATGCCCCATCACCGGAGCCAGCACCGGCACGATACAGGTAATACCGTTCAACAACGACAGTACCTTCGCCCGGCGACGATCGTCGAGCGTATCGCGCAGAATAGCGAAAGCCACCACATAGCAGCAGCCGGCGCCCACACCCTGAATAAAGCGGCCTACCAGGAACGGCGTACCGCTCTCGGCAAATGAACACAGCGCAGAGGCGAAAATAAAGATGAGTGCACCGACAATAGCGACTGGTTTACGTCCTGACTGGTCGGCAACTTTTCCGGCGAAAAGCATCGCCGTCGCCATTCCCGCCAGATAAACCGAAAACGCGATATGCAGTTGCGCCTCGCTGGCCTGTAGATCGGCCGCAATACGGGGCAGCCCCACCAGATACATATCAATACCGGCAGGATAAAGAAGAACCAGGGCGAAACTGCAGATTAGAAAGCGTGTCATAGCGACCTCATGAGAAATGTGGCGCTAAGCATACGGTCAGAGAGTCAACTGCACGAGTTGCCATTTGGACAACAGTGATTTCCGCATGGGAAATTGTTGTTGCCGGATGGCGGTGTAAACGCCTTATCCGGCCTACAGGGCCTGTAGGCCCGGCAAGCATCGCGCCGCCGGGCAACACAACGTTACTTACCTATACAGAAACTGGAGAAAATTCGCCCCAGCAGATCGTCGGAGGTAAATTCCCCGGTGATCTCACTGAGGTTCTGCTGCGCCAGGCGTAGCTCCTCAGCCAGCAATTCTCCGGCCCATGCTCCGAGCAGTTGGGCTTTACCCTGCTCGAGATGCTCTGCAGCTTCTGTCAGCGCCTGCAGGTGACGACGACGCGCCAGGAAGCCGCCTTCCATATTGGTTTCAAAGCCCATACTCTGTTTGAGATGGTTACGCAGTACGTCAACGCCTTCACCGGTACGTGCGGAGAGACGAACCAGTGAGTGGCCATTTACTTCGCTAAGGCCCAGCGTCTCACCGGTAATATCCGCTTTGTTACGCACCACGGTAATTGGCAGTTTGGCTGGCAGACGGGCAATAAAGTCTGGCCAGATGTCAGCCGGGTCCACGGCATCGGTGGTGGTGCCATCCACCATAAACAGCACACGGTCGGCTTGTTCGATTTCCTGCCAGGCACGTTCGATACCAATGCGTTCAACTTCATCACTGGCATCGCGCAAACCGGCAGTATCGATGATGTGCAGCGGCATACCGTCGATATGAATATGCTCACGCAGTACGTCGCGAGTCGTCCCCGCAATGTCGGTCACAATAGCCGCCTCACGGCCTGCCAGCGCGTTCAGCAGGCTCGATTTCCCGGCGTTAGGGCGACCGGCAATGACTACCTTCATCCCTTCGCGCAGCAGGCTACCCTGACGCGCTTCGGCACGTACGGCATCAAGATCGCTGATAACGCTATTGAGCTGCGCTTCAATCTTGCCGTCAGACAGGAAGTCGATTTCTTCATCCGGGAAGTCGATCGCCGCTTCGACATAGATGCGCAAGTGAGTGAGTGCTTCCACAAGATGATTTACCCGTGCGGAAAATGCGCCCTGCAACGAGTTCAGCGCCGAGCGAGCGGCTTGCTCCGAGCTGGCATCGATCAGGTCGGCAATCGCCTCTGCCTGGGCTAAATCGAGCTTATCATTGAGAAACGCGCGCTCGGAGAATTCACCGGGTCTGGCAATGCGCAGCCCGGGAATCGTCAAAATACGTTTGAGCAGCAGGTCAAGAATCACCGGACCTCCGTGGCCCTGAAGCTCTAAAACGTCTTCGCCGGTAAAGGAGTTCGGGCCGGGGAACCACAGGGCAATCCCCTGATCCAGCGTGCTGCCATCCGCGTCTTTAAACGGCAGATAATCGGCGTAACGCGGTTTGGGTAGTTTCCCCAGTACGGTTTCTGCGACCTCACGCGCCTTCAGGCCGGAGATACGCAGGATACCCACGCCACCACGTCCCGGTGGGGTGGCCTGAGCGACGATGGTGTCGTTATGGCTCATGGTTTGTCTCTTCTTAATGCAATAAAAAAGGCGGTCTAATGACCGCCCTTTACTTTATGTTCCGTTTGCCGGATGGCGGCTTCGCCTAATCCGGCCTACACCGAATCAGGAGTTTTTCTTCTCGCGGCTATGCAGGCCACGCTTCTCCAGACCACGGTAAATCAGCTGCTGCTGAATAATGGTTACCAGGTTGCTGACGATATAGTACAGCACCAGACCTGACGGGAACCACAGGAAGAACACGGTGAAGATGACCGGCATAAAGGTCATGATCTTCTGCTGCATCGGGTCGGTTACGGTGGTCGGAGACATCTTCTGAATGAAGAACATCGTCACGCCCATCAGAATCGGCAGAATGTAGTACGGGTCCTGTGCAGACAGGTCATGGATCCACAGAGCGAACGGCGCATGACGCAGTTCAATGGAGCCCATCAGCATGTAGTACAACGCCAGGAAGATTGGCATCTGGATGATCAGCGGGAAGCAGCCGCCCAGCGGGTTAACCTTCTCAGCTTTGTACAGGGCCATCATTTCCTGGCTCTGACGCTGTTTGTCATCGCCCAGACGCTCACGCATTGCCTGAATCTTCGGCTGCAGCATACGCATCTTCGCCATGGAGGTGTACTGCGCTTTGGTCAGCGGGTACATGATGCCACGAACGATAAAGGTGATAACGATGATGGAGAAGCCCCAGTTACCCAGGAAGCTATGGATCCATTTCAGCAGTTTAAACAGCGGCTGAGAAATGAACCACAACCAGCCGTAATCCACGGTCAGATCCAGGTGCGGTGCAACGGCCGCCATTTTATCCTGAATTTCCGGGCCGACCCACAGGGTACTGGTCATCGCGCCAGTCTGGCCAGGCTGTACCAGTACCGGCTGTGACTTATAGCCGATAGCGGCAATGCCGTTACCCAGGTTAGCGGTATAGAAGTTGTTGGTGCCGTCGTTACGCGGAACCCATGCCGTTGCGAAATACTGTTGCAGCATTGCGACCCAGCCGTCTTTAGCATTGACGTTCAGGTTTTCGTTTTCAGCAATGGTGTCGAATTTGTATTTCTCATACTTCTCATCCGGCGTGGAGTACGCCGCGCCGCGGAAGGTGTGCAGCGCAAAGTTGCTGCTTCCGGTATCGCGATGAGATGGCAGATTGATGGATTGCTTCAGCTGACCAAAGGTGGAGACTTCCAGCGGTTTTTCGCCGGCGTTCTGCACGCTGTAGTTAACGTTGACAGCATATTCACCACGCTTGAGTACAAACGTTTTAGTGAATGTGTTACCCGCTGCGTCAGTATAGGTCATCGGGATCTGCAGTTCGTTCTGACCGTCAGCCAGTACAAACGCGTCTTTTTCGACGTTGTACAGCGGACGCGGGCCGTTAGCCGGGTTATCCGGGCCGTCACGACCTGTCAGGCCACTCTGTGCCTGGTAGATGAACTGTGGCGTGGTTTCCAGTAACTGGAACGGTTCGGTAGAACCGAGTTCTTTCGGGTAAGCTGGCAGTGAAGCCTGTTCCACATCACCACCACGGGTGTTGATGGTCAGATCAAGCACGTCAGTTTTAACCGTAATCAGTTTCCCCTGGCCACTGGCCGGTACGCCCTGGTCTGCGGCGCTACCCGCTGCGGTGGTCGTTGTCTGCGTGGTCTGTTGGGCCTGAGGTTGCGGGTTTTTATCCTGCTCCCAGGCTTGCCAGATCATGAAAGACACGAACAGCAAAGCGATGACTAAAAGATTGCGTTGCGAATCCATCGTTAGTGTTCTCTGGTATCAAATGGTCCGGGCGGGACGGGATCGTCACCACCAGGGTGTAAAGGGTGGCATTTTAATACGCGTTTCACCGTCAACCAACTGCCTTTTATCACTCCAAACCTGCGCAATGCCTCAATTCCGTAGCTCGAACAGGTTGGAGTGAAACGGCAATGCGGCCCAAGCAGCGGACTGATCAGGCGTTGATAGACCCGAATGAGGGCTATCAGGACCCGCGAGCCAGGCGACAATGGCGACGCCATAATTTTTCCAACGCTTCCGAGAGAGCACGGTTATCGAGGTCAGCAACCCCTTTTTTCGCCACCACCACGAAATCCATTGCTGGAAGCTCGTGCTGACGTAAACGGAAGCTTTCACGCGTCAGACGTTTAATCCGATTGCGTTCATGCGCACGTTTAACATTTTTCTTGGCGACTGTAAGACCGATACGGGGATGCCCCAGCGAATTCAGGCGGCCGAGGATGGTGATTTGCGGCGTGCCAGCCCGTTGTGGCTGCTGGAAGACGAATGTGAAATGAGTGGGAGTTAACAAACGTAACTCCCTGGGAAATGCGAGCTTAACCACTCAGGGGCTAGCTTTTATTACTTAGAAACGGTCAGACGAGAACGGCCTTTAGCACGACGACGTGCCAGAACCTGACGACCATTTTTATTAGCCATACGAGCACGGAAGCCGTGAGAACGGTTGCGCTTCAGTACAGACGGTTGAAAAGTGCGTTTCATGGCGATTTCTACCTAAACTTGAATAAATTCACTGACTTTTGCGTATACCCGAACGAATTTCGAACGACCTACGCCACAGTGTGGGTGATTAAAGAGGCCGGATTGTAATAATTGTACACTCCGGAGTCAATTCTCTTTCCTTATTTCCCGCTTTTTTCCGCATGGTTTCGCGTAAAAAACAGGCAGCGTTGACGCCGTAAGGCGACCGTTACTCGCTGGGGGTAAGAATTATACGGGCTGGTGGATAAAGCGCAAGGATCGCTCGGGATCTTTATTAGATCGTTTAAGCAGTAAAGCATCTTTACTCATTAATTTTTTCAATATGCGCGCTAAAACCTGCAGCACTTCTCCAGGATCGTTTACACTTAGCCGATTCTGGATCATCCTGTGGATAAATCGGGAAGAATCTGTGAGAAACAGAAGATCTCTTTCTCAGTTTACGCTATGATCCGCGGTCCTGATCGTTTCAATGGATCCTGATCGGGTAAAAATTGCAGATAGCAATTCGCACGTCACCCTTTGCATAGGGTCTTGTCGATGTGCGTCAACAATCATGAATGTTTCAGCCTTTGTCATTTATCGACTTTTGTTCGAGTGGAGTCCGCCGTGTCACTTTCGCTTTGGCAGCAGTGTCTTGCCCGATTGCAGGATGAGTTACCAGCCACAGAGTTCAGTATGTGGATACGCCCATTGCAGGCGGAACTGAGCGATAACACGCTGGCTTTGTACGCGCCAAACCGTTTCGTGCTCGATTGGGTAAGGGATAAATACCTTAATAATATTAATGGATTACTCAATAATTTCTGTGGAGCGGATGCCCCACAGCTGCGCTTTGAAGTCGGTACTAAACCCGTCACGCAAACGCTGAAAACGCCGGTCAACAACGTTGTTGCGCCCGCCCACGTGACTCAGCAAGTGCAACCACAACGTGCTGCTCCGGCGGCGCGTCCAGGCTGGGATAACGTCCCGGCTCCGGCAGAACCTACCTATCGTTCTAACGTCAACGTCAAACACACGTTTGATAACTTCGTTGAAGGTAAATCTAACCAACTGGCGCGCGCGGCGGCACGTCAGGTGGCGGACAATCCTGGCGGCGCCTACAATCCGTTATTCCTTTATGGCGGTACGGGCCTGGGTAAAACTCACCTGCTGCACGCTGTCGGTAACGGCATTATGGCGCGTAAGCCAAACGCCAAAGTGGTGTATATGCACTCCGAGCGTTTTGTGCAGGACATGGTCAAAGCCCTGCAAAACAATGCGATCGAAGAGTTTAAACGCTACTACCGTTCCGTTGACGCGCTGCTGATTGACGATATCCAATTCTTCGCGAATAAAGAGCGATCGCAGGAAGAGTTTTTCCACACCTTTAATGCCCTGCTGGAAGGTAATCAGCAGATCATCCTGACCTCGGATCGCTATCCGAAGGAGATCAACGGCGTTGAAGATCGTCTGAAATCCCGTTTTGGCTGGGGACTGACTGTCGCGATCGAACCGCCCGAACTGGAAACGCGTGTTGCGATCCTGATGAAAAAAGCCGACGAAAACGACATTCGTCTGCCGGGTGAAGTAGCGTTCTTTATTGCCAAGCGTCTACGCTCTAACGTACGTGAGCTGGAAGGCGCACTGAACCGCGTGATCGCCAACGCCAATTTTACCGGCCGGGCGATTACTATCGATTTCGTGCGTGAAGCGCTGCGCGATCTGCTGGCTTTGCAGGAAAAGCTGGTCACCATCGACAATATCCAGAAGACGGTGGCGGAGTATTACAAAATCAAAATTGCGGATCTGCTTTCTAAGCGTCGATCTCGCTCGGTAGCTCGTCCGCGCCAGATGGCGATGGCGCTGGCAAAAGAGCTCACTAACCACAGTCTGCCGGAAATTGGCGACGCGTTTGGTGGGCGTGACCATACTACCGTGCTTCATGCCTGCCGCAAGATTGAGCAGTTGCGTGAAGAAAGCCATGATATTAAAGAAGATTTCTCCAATTTAATCAGAACATTATCTTCGTGACGCTATGAAATTTACCGTTGAACGTGAACATTTATTAAAACCGCTTCAGCAGGTCAGCGGCCCGCTGGGTGGACGTCCTACACTGCCGATCCTCGGAAACCTGCTGCTGCAGGTTGCTGACGGCACCCTTTCGCTTACCGGTACCGATCTCGAAATGGAGATGGTGGCGCGCGTGGCGCTGATCCAGCCTCATGAACCTGGTGCGACCACCGTACCGGCGCGTAAATTCTTCGATATTTGCCGTGGATTACCAGAAGGGGCGGAAATTGCCGTTCAACTGGAAGGCGACCGTATGCTGGTGCGTTCTGGCCGCAGCCGTTTCTCGCTGTCTACGCTGCCTGCCGCCGACTTCCCGAATCTGGACGACTGGCAGAGCGAAGTCGAATTCACCCTGCCACAGGCGACAATGAAGCGCCTGATTGAAGCCACGCAGTTTTCGATGGCGCATCAGGACGTGCGTTACTACTTAAACGGCATGCTGTTTGAAACCGAAGGGGAAGAGTTGCGTACCGTGGCGACCGACGGTCACCGCCTGGCGGTCTGTTCAATGCCTGTCGGTCAGCCGTTGCCTAGCCATTCGGTGATCGTACCGCGTAAAGGTGTGATTGAACTGATGCGTATGCTCGACGGCGGCGATAACCCGCTGCGCGTGCAGATTGGCAGCAACAATATTCGTGCGCACGTTGGTGACTTCATCTTTACTTCCAAGCTGGTTGACGGTCGTTTCCCGGATTATCGCCGCGTATTGCCGAAGAATCCGGACAAACATCTGGAAGCCGGTTGCGATATCCTCAAACAGGCGTTTGCGCGTGCGGCGATTCTCTCCAACGAGAAATTCCGTGGCGTGCGTCTGTATGTCAGCGAAAACCAGCTCAAAATCACTGCCAACAACCCGGAGCAGGAAGAAGCAGAAGAAATTCTGGATGTTTCCTATCCTGGTACTGAACTGGAAATCGGCTTTAACGTTAGCTACGTGCTTGACGTTCTGAACGCGCTGAAGTGCGAGAACGTACGTATTCTGCTGACCGATTCCGTATCGAGCGTACAGATTGAAGATGCAGCGTCACAATCTGCAGCCTATGTCGTCATGCCTATGCGCTTGTAAAGAATATCGGGCTATCTTACTTGTTATTCTGGCTCCGGGCAGTGCTCGCAATCCTCACGTACTTCAGTACGCTCCGGTTGCTGTGCGCTGGCCGTAACCAGACTAACTGCGACGATAACGCCCTGGTTATGAGTTGATATGTCGCTATCCCGACTCCTGATTAAAGATTTCCGCAATATTGAAAATGCGGATCTCGCTTTATCTCCCGGCTTTAACTTTCTGGTAGGCGCTAACGGCAGCGGCAAAACCAGCGTGCTGGAAGCCATCTATACGCTCGGCCATGGTCGGGCGTTTCGCAGTTTGCAGATTGGCCGCGTGATTCGCCACGAGCAGGAGTCGTTTGTTTTACACGGGCGTTTGCAGGGTGAAGAACGTGAGACGTCGATTGGCCTGACGAAAGACAAACTGGGTGACAGCAAAGTGCGCATTGACGGCACTGACGGGCACAAGGTCGCGGAACTGGCGCACCTGATGCCGATGCAGTTGATCACGCCTGAGGGGTTTACTTTACTCAATGGCGGCCCCAAATACAGAAGAGCATTCCTTGACTGGGGATGCTTTCACAATGAAGCCGGATTTTTCACCGCCTGGAGTAACCTGAAGCGACTGCTCAAGCAGCGCAATGCAGCGCTGCGCCAGGTGAGTCGTTATGAGCAACTGCGCCCGTGGGATAAAGAACTGATCCCACTGGCGGAACAAATCAGCACCTGGCGCGCGGAGTACAGCGCCGGTATCGCGCAGGATATGGCGGATACCTGCCAGCAGTTTCTTCCCGAGTTTTCTCTCTCCTTCTCTTTCCAGCGCGGCTGGGAGAAAGAGACAGATTACGCCGAAGTGCTGGAACGTAGTTTTGAACGCGATCGCATGTTGACCTACACCGCGCACGGTCCGCATAAGGCGGATTTCCGCATTCGCGCCGACGGTGCGCCGGTGGAAGATACGTTGTCGCGTGGGCAGCTCAAGCTGCTGATGTGCGCCTTACGTCTGGCGCAAGGGGAGTTCCTGACCCGCGAAAGCGGACGGCGCTGCCTGTACCTGATAGATGATTTTGCCTCTGAACTGGATGATGCGCGTCGCGGGCTGCTGGCCAGCCGCTTAAAAGCCACGCAATCTCAGGTCTTTGTCAGCGCAATTAGCGCTGAACACGTTATAGACATGTCCGATGAAAATTCGAAGATGTTTACCGTGGAAAAGGGTAAAATAACGGATTAACCCAAGATAAAATGAGCGAGAAACGTTGATGTCGAATTCTTATGACTCCTCCAGTATCAAAGTCCTGAAAGGACTGGATGCGGTGCGTAAGCGCCCGGGTATGTATATCGGCGACACGGATGACGGCACCGGTCTGCACCACATGGTATTCGAGGTGGTAGATAACGCTATCGACGAAGCGCTCGCGGGTCACTGTAAAGATATCGTGGTAACGATTCACGCTGATAACTCCGTGTCCGTTACCGATGATGGCCGTGGTATCCCAACCGGTATTCACCCGGAAGAGGGCGTTTCGGCAGCTGAAGTTATCATGACCGTTTTGCACGCAGGCGGTAAATTTGATGATAACTCCTATAAAGTTTCCGGTGGTCTGCACGGCGTAGGTGTTTCCGTCGTTAACGCCCTGTCGCAGAAACTGGAGCTGGTGATTCGTCGTGAAGGCAAAGTGCATCAGCAAACTTACGTGCACGGTGTGCCGCAGGCGCCGCTGGCGGTAACCGGCGAAACAGAATTGACGGGTACTCAGGTCCGTTTCTGGCCAAGCCACGAAACCTTTACCAACGTCGTTGAGTTCGAATACGACATTCTGGCGAAGCGTCTGCGTGAGCTGTCATTCCTGAACTCCGGCGTCTCTATTCGTCTGCGCGACAAGCGCGACGGCAAAGAAGATCATTTCCACTACGAAGGCGGCATCAAGGCGTTTGTTGAATACCTCAACAAAAACAAAACGCCGATCCACCCGAATATCTTCTACTTCTCCACTGAAAAAGACGGTATCGGCGTTGAAGTTGCGCTGCAGTGGAACGATGGTTTCCAGGAAAACATCTACTGCTTCACCAACAACATTCCGCAGCGTGACGGCGGTACTCACCTTGCAGGCTTCCGTGCGGCGATGACCCGTACCCTGAACGCCTACATGGACAAAGAAGGCTACAGCAAAAAAGCCAAAGTCAGTGCCACCGGTGACGATGCCCGTGAAGGCCTGATTGCCGTTGTTTCCGTGAAGGTGCCGGATCCGAAATTCTCCTCTCAGACCAAAGACAAGCTGGTCTCTTCTGAGGTGAAATCGGCGGTAGAACAGCAGATGAACGAACTGCTGAGCGAATACCTGCTGGAAAACCCGTCTGACGCGAAAATCGTCGTCGGCAAAATCATTGATGCTGCGCGTGCTCGTGAAGCTGCACGTCGCGCGCGTGAAATGACCCGTCGTAAAGGCGCGCTGGACTTAGCGGGTCTGCCGGGCAAACTGGCGGACTGTCAGGAACGCGACCCGGCTCACTCTGAACTGTACCTGGTGGAAGGGGACTCAGCGGGCGGCTCTGCGAAGCAGGGACGTAACCGTAAGAACCAGGCGATTCTGCCGCTCAAGGGTAAAATTCTTAACGTTGAGAAGGCGCGTTTCGACAAGATGCTCTCTTCTCAGGAAGTGGCGACGCTGATCACCGCGCTGGGCTGCGGCATCGGTCGCGACGAGTACAACCCGGACAAACTGCGTTATCACAGCATCATCATCATGACCGATGCGGACGTCGACGGCTCGCACATCCGTACGCTGCTGTTGACCTTCTTCTATCGTCAGATGCCGGAAATCGTTGAGCGCGGCCACGTTTACATTGCACAGCCGCCGCTGTACAAAGTGAAGAAAGGCAAGCAGGAACAGTACATCAAAGACGATGAAGCGATGGATCAGTACCAGATCTCTATCGCCCTTGATGGCGCCACGCTGCACACCAACGCCAGCGCACCAGCCCTGGCGGGTGAAGCGTTAGAAAAACTGGTTTCTGAATACAACGCGACGCAGAAAATGATTGGCCGTATGGAACGTCGTTTCCCGAAAGCGCTGCTGAAAGAACTGGTTTATCAGCCGACGCTGGCTGAAGCCGATCTGGCTGATGAAGCGAAAGTCACTGCCTGGGTGTCCCAGCTGGTTAACGTGCTGAATGAAAACGAAGTTCACGGCAGCACCTGGAACAGCTTTGTGCGTAAAGACGCTGAACTGAATCTGTTCGAGCCGGTGATCCGCGTGCGTACCCACGGCGTTGATACCGATTATCCGCTGGAGCATGAATTTGTGACCGGTGGCGAATACCGTCGTATTTGTACGCTTGGCGAGAAGCTGCGTGGACTGATCGAGGACGATGCGTTTATCGAACGTGGCGAGCGTCGCCAGCCGGTTGCCAGCTTCGAGCAGGCGCTGGAATGGCTGCAGAAAGAGTCACGTCGCGGCCTCGCTATCCAGCGTTATAAAGGTCTGGGCGAGATGAACCCGGAACAGCTGTGGGAAACCACCATGGATCCGGAAAGCCGTCGTATGCTGCGCGTTACCGTGAAGGATGCGATTGCTGCCGACCAGCTGTTCACCACGCTGATGGGTGATGCCGTTGAACCGCGTCGCGCATTTATCGAAGAGAATGCCCTGAAAGCGGCGAACATCGATATCTAATCGTGCATTGTTAAACATACCCGGTTGTTTGCGCAACCGGGTATTTTTTTGCCCAAAAAAGAGGAATCTCGATTCCCCTTTCTATCCCCCTTTTCGTAGCTGTTTTTTGAGCGGAATCGCGTTAGCATGAGGACGGACTCATTTAATCCGGGGAACTCATGGCTATCAAACTTATTGCTATCGACATGGATGGCACACTTCTGCTGCCCGATCACACCATTTCACCTGCGGTCAAAACGGCGATTGCCGCAGCGCGCGCGCGTGGCGTGAATGTGGTGCTGACCACGGGACGCCCGTATGCCGGCGTTCACAGCTATCTGAAAGAACTACATATGGAACAGCCCGGTGACTACTGCATTACCTACAACGGTGCGCTGGTGCAGAAAGCTGGAGATGGCAGTACCGTAGCGCAAACTGCGTTAAGCTATGACGATTATCGCTACCTGGAGCAGCTTTCCCGGGAAGTTGGCTCACATTTCCACGCCCTCGATCGCAACACGTTGTATACCGCGAACCGTGATATCAGCTACTACACGGTGCACGAATCGTTTGTCGCGACCATCCCGCTGGTGTTCTGTGAAGCCGAGAAAATGGATCCAGCAACCCAGTTCCTGAAAGTGATGATGATTGATGAACCGGAGATCCTCGATAAAGCCATCTCGCGCATCCCAGCAGAAGTAAAAGAGAAGTACACCGTATTGAAAAGTGCGCCGTATTTCCTCGAAATCCTCGATAAACGCGTCAATAAAGGCACTGGCGTAAAATCGCTGGCCGATGCGTTAGGTATTAAAGCCGAAGAGGTGATGGCGATAGGCGATCAGGAAAACGACATCGCGATGATTGAATACGCAGGCGTGGGTGTTGCCATGGACAACGCTATTCCATCAGTCAAAGAAATCGCCAACTTCGTGACCAAATCCAACCTCGAAGATGGCGTCGCGTATGCCATTGAGAAGTTTGCGCTGAATTAAGAAATTATGGGCAAGTGCCTTGTTTCATTTGCCCTGTTTCAGCCATGATTTGTGGTGCTGAATGGTCTCCCTGGGGAATATGCGCCACGCCGCTGCGCATAATCCATTTACGGGAAAATGCTGACGTGAGTGCCCGGCTTTTCAGGATTTTGCCATACAGTTTGAGACGTATTTTTCGGGTAGCTTTACGGTAAGCGTGATTCATATCTGGCGTATCCCGCAGCAGTACCGATTTGAGGATCTCCGCGCTGTCCAGCGCATAGCTAATCCCTTCCAGCGAGCTGGCGCTAATAAAACCGGCCGCTTCACCAATCAAAAATGCGTTGTCCTCTCCGCAGACAAAGTCTTTCCAGCGTGAGGGGAACAGAACCGTACATTTTTCACTTTTCACCGGTTTGCCGAACTGGAAATGGAATGCTTTCAGCTTCTCCTTCAGCGCGTCAAAGCGTGCCTGTCCGTCCTTCATGGGGTAGGCGCCACCAAAGATAAAATAGCCATCTTTGCTGATACTCCATGAATAACAGTCAGTTGCATCGTT
Organism: Citrobacter sp. ABFQG; assembly: GCF_004322975.1. Lineage (NCBI taxonomy): Bacteria > Pseudomonadati > Pseudomonadota > Gammaproteobacteria > Enterobacterales > Enterobacteriaceae > Citrobacter > Citrobacter sp. ABFQG. The sequence goes on along the minus strand of NZ_CP036435.1, from coordinate 677,633 downwards.
ATCAAAAATACAGGAATAGAACGGCACAGGATGTTTCTCCGCAAACCATTGTTGAATAGCGACATATTTACGGATTTGGTGCTGGGGATAGAGATGACGGCGCACCAGTGAATTCGCACCGTCTGCCCCCACCAGATAACGCGCGGTGATCTGCTGCTCCCAACCGTCGGCGCGGAAGATAACATGCCATTTATCGCCCTCGCGCCAGATTTTCCGACACAGGCTGTCGTGGTACACCTGCACATCATCAGGGATGAGAGATTTAAGCCATAAATCAAAAGCATGGCGGTTGATATTAATGTAGCTGCGCTGGTAGTTACGCGTCAAAGAAGCGGCAACATCAATAGTTTTAACGCTAAAAATCTGCGGGTTGGCGATGACATCAACGGGTAAGGTTATACCATCGCGGATAAACGAACGCTGGGCGTCCGGGGCCAGCAGACCGCCGCAGGGTTTAGTGAAACCTTCGTTGCCGCACTGGCGTTTTTTATCCAACGCAATCACGCGCATTTTTCCGCTCAACTGCCGCGCCAGCGCTGCGCCTGCCGGACCTAATCCGATAATCGCCACGTCAAAATGTTCCATCTTTCTGTCCGCAAAAATGAAGATGGCGATACGCTAAAGCCTGAAAGTGAAGTGCTTGTGAAGTATGATTGCTTTAATCGTCTTGTATCAGGGCATCCCATGAAGCAAATCACCTTTACGCCGCGTAATCATCAGCTTACCAATATTAACACCTGGACACCGGACAGCCAGTGGCTGGTCTTTGATGTGCGTCCTTCTGGCGCCTCCTTTACCGGTGAAACAATTGAGCGCGTCAATATCCATACTGGCGAACGGGAGGTGATTTACCGGGCTACTCAGGGAGCGCACGTTGGCGTGGTGACCGTTCATCCAAAGTCGGAAAAATATGTATTCATTCACGGGCCTGAAAATCCTGATGAAACATGGCATTACGACTTCCATCATCGTCGTGGGGTGATTGTTACGCAGGCTGGGGTGGAGAATCTGGATGCGATGGATATTACCGCGCCGTACACGCCAGGCGCGCTGCGTGGCGGGAGTCATGTGCATGTCTTTAGCCCGAACGGTGAGTTTGTCAGTTTCACCTATAACGACCATGTTTTGCATGATCGCTCGTCGGCGCTGGATTTACGCAACGTCGGCGTGGCTGCACCATATGGGCCGGTGAAGGTCTCCGCGCAGCATCCGCGTGAATACAGTGGCAGCCATTGGTGCGTGCTGGTGAGCCAGACGACACCAACGCCAAAACCGGGTAGCGATGAGATTAACCGTGCCTATGAAGAGGGCTGGGTAGGAGAAAACAGGCTGGCGTTTATCGGCGATACGTTGTCAGTGAATGGCGAAAAAGTACCGGAATTGTTTATTGTCGATTTGCCACTGGATGAAAGTGGCTGGAAACAGCCGGGGGACGCGCCTCTGGAGGGGACTGACATGACCATGCCTGCGCCGCCATCCGGTATTTGCCAACGTCGCCTGACGTTTACCCATGAGCGCGCCTTCCCGGGGCTGGTGAATCAACCTCGCCATTGGGTACGCAGTAATCCAAAGGCGTCTGAGATTGCGTTTTTAATGCGTGATGACAGCGGTATTGTGCAGCTATGGCTGATTTCCCCACAGGGGGGTGCACCGCGTCAGCTTACCCAATGCTCTACGAATATTCAGTCAGCCTTTAACTGGCACCCATCGGGGAAATGGCTGGGATTTGTACTGGAGAACAGAATTGCTTGTTGTGATGTTCAAACGGGCAAGATTGATTTTTTAACGGAACGTCATGGTAACCCGCCGTCGGCCGATGCGATCGTCTTCTCCCCTGATGGTCGACAGGTTGCGTGGATGGAAGACGTCGAGGGTTTCCGCCAGCTGTGGGTGACTGAAACCGGGCGTTAACTTATGGAGCGGACATTTCTGCCGGGGGAATAACGGCGTTCGTGGCCTGGGTTCTCTCCTCGCTCTTTTCTACGCGGGATCTCACCGAGTTGTCTTTGCGAAAGAGATCCCACGGTAGCAATACCGTATCGAGCACCGCGGTGAAAGGCATATCCAGAATTGCCAGCGACTTGGTTCCCCAGTTCGTATCACTTTCGCTAATCATTGTGGCACTGGCTCGCGTGCCAGGATATGTCCCTTCTTTGCCACCGGTATGCGACATGATGCTGGAACAGCCGCTTACAAACGCTATCCCACTACACATCGTCAGTGTTACCAACATTTTTTTAATCATCATTTATTCATCTGTATTTATCGTGTTTGCATGGTGAGTTAAAGCGATCCGTTGCGAAAATAACATCACCATTTCGTCGCACTGTGGCGGCCATCGCGATTTAACGAGAACAACTGCTCCCCCCAGTGTATGCAATAGACAACAAACTGCAAAAAAAGTCAGATGAATACGCTTGAAAAGTTTGTATTAAGACCCATTTTTAGAGTGTAGACAAATGAAGGGCATGCCTGATGGGTGTCCTGGCTACCTGACCTGTCCATGATGGAAGGTCAATTATTCTCGCTGATTTCAGGAGCTATTAATTATGCGTAACTTTGATTTATCCCCGCTGTACCGTTCTGCTATTGGTTTTGACCGTCTGTTTAACCTGCTGGAAAACAATCAGGGCCAAAGCAATGGCGGCTACCCTCCGTACAACGTTGAGCTGGTAGACGAAAACCATTACCGCATTGCAATTGCCGTTGCCGGTTTTGCTGAAAGCGAACTGGAAATTACTGCCCAGGATAATCTGCTGGTGGTGAAAGGCGCCCATGCGGACGATCAAAAAGAACGTACTTACCTGTATCAGGGTATTGCCGAGCGCAACTTCGAACGTAAGTTCCAGTTAGCGGAGAACATTCATGTTCGCGGCGCAAACCTGGTAAATGGTCTGCTGTATATCGATCTTGAGCGCGTGATTCCTGAAGCGAATAAGCCGCGCCGCATCGAAATCAACTAATTCTATAGGCCGCTTCAGGCGGCCTTGCTAAGTCATCGGCTTGCCGTCAGGGAGCCGACAGGTACCTACTCGCTTCTTAGAAGGAGATTATTATGCGTAACTACGATTTATCCCCACTGCTGCGTCAATGGATCGGTTTTGACAAACTGGCCAATGCTTTGCAAAACACCGGTGAAAGCCAGAGCTTCCCGCCTTATAACATCGAAAAGAGCGATGATAACCACTACCGCATTACCCTTGCGTTAGCCGGTTTCCGCCAGGAAGATTTGGATATTCAACTGGAAGGTACGCGCCTGACCGTGAAAGGTACGCCGCAGCAGCCGGAAAAAGAGACCAAATGGTTGCACCAGGGGCTGGTCATTCAGCCGTTCAGCCTGAGCTTTACGCTGGCTGAAAATATGGAGGTCTCCGGCGCAAGCTTCACTAACGGCTTGCTGCATATCGATTTGACCCGGAATGAACCTGAAGCCATTGCTCCACAACGTATCGCTATCAGCGAACGTCCCGCATTAAATAGTTAAATAGCTCCATGCCTTTGCCCCGCCAGAAATGACGGGGCTTTTTTGTGCTTTACCACCCATACATTGCGACTGTACTCTGCGAGAATCCATTTACTTAATGATGTTATTCACAGGGAACAAGATAATGAGTGATATAGCATTGACGGTCAGCGTTCTGGCATTAGTGGCAGTTGTCGGATTATGGATCGGCAACATAAAAATACGTGGTGTTGGTTTTGGCATCGGAGGCGTGCTGTTCGGCGGTATTATTGTCGGGCATTTTGTCGATCAGGCAGGGATGACCCTGAGCGGCGACATGCTGCATTTCATTCAGGAATTTGGCCTGATCCTGTTCGTCTACACCATCGGTATCCAGGTCGGACCGGGCTTTTTTGCGTCATTGCGCGTTTCGGGCCTGCGGCTGAATCTGTTTGCCGTGCTGATTGTCATCATGGGTGGCCTGGTCACCGCGATTCTGCATAAACTTTTTGCCATTCCTCTTCCCGTGGTACTGGGTATATTCTCCGGGGCGGTCACCAATACCCCAGCGTTGGGAGCCGGGCAGCAAATTCTGCGTGATCTGGGTACCCCTGGCGATGTGGTTGACCAGATGGGGATGAGCTATGCCATGGCTTATCCTTTCGGCATTTGCGGAATTTTACTCACCATGTGGCTGATGCGCCTTATTTTCCGCGTTAACGTCGATGCTGAAGCCCAGCAGCATGAATCCACGCTAACCAACGGGCACGCACTGATTCAGACGATGAACATCCGTGTGGAAAACCCAAACATCAACAATATGGCAATTCAGGATGTCCCGATTCTGAACAGCGACAAAATCATCTGCTCGCGTCTGAAACGTGACGAGACATTGATGGTGCCGTCGCCAGGGACAGTTATCCAGATGGGCGACCTGTTACACCTGGTCGGGCAGCCAGCCGATCTGCACAACGCGCAGGTGGTGATTGGTCAGGAGGTGGACACATCGTTGTCGACGCGCGGGACTGATTTACGCGTTGAGCGCGTGGTGGTGACCAACGAACAAGTGCTGGGTAAACGTATCCGCGATCTGCACTTTAAAGAACGTTACGACGTGGTGATCTCCCGCCTGAACCGTGCGGGGGTTGAGCTGGTAGCCAGCAGCGACGCCAGCCTGCAATTCGGGGACATCCTCAATCTGGTTGGGCGCCCTTCGTCGATTGACGCCGTTGCCAATGTTGTTGGTAACGCGCAGCAAAAACTGCAGCAGGTGCAGATGCTACCGGTATTTATCGGTATCGGACTGGGTGTTCTGCTGGGGTCAATCCCGCTGTTTATCCCGGGTTTCCCGGTGGCGTTAAAGCTGGGGCTGGCCGGTGGGCCGCTTATTATGGCTTTGATTCTTGGACGTATTGGCAGCATAGGTAAGCTGTACTGGTTTATGCCTCCCAGCGCTAACCTGGCGCTGCGAGAGTTGGGTATCGTACTGTTTCTCGCGGTGGTTGGTCTGAAGTCAGGCGGTGATTTTGTTCATACACTGACGCAGGGCGATGGTCTGAGCTGGGTGGGCTACGGTATTTTCATTACCGCGATTCCGCTCATTACCGTGGGCTTGCTGGCGCGGATATTCGCCAAAATGAACTATCTGACGCTGTGCGGCATGCTGGCCGGCTCAATGACCGATCCTCCTGCGCTGGCGTTTGCTAACAACCTGCATGCCACCAGCGGGGCGGCAGCGCTCTCCTACGCCACCGTTTATCCACTGGTCATGTTCCTGAGGATTATCACCCCGCAACTGTTGGCGGTGATCTTCTGGGGAATGGGTTAAAACTGACTTATCCGGCCTGCATCTCCTGTAGGCCGGATAAAACGCAACTCGCCATCCGGCATTACAAACACCCTCTCTCTTTTCCATTGTCTCATCACCAGACTCGCCCTTTCGTTTGAGAATCAGGTTCATACTCCTTAACTGTTCCGGTATAACGATCAGATAACAATATTTAAGGAGCTGTCATGAAGATTTCTCGCCTTGGGGAAGCACCGGACTATCGCTTCTCGTTGGCAAATGAACGTACCTTTCTGGCGTGGATCCGCACCGCGCTCGGATTTCTGGCGGCGGGGGTTGGCCTTGATCAACTTGCCCCGGATTTTGCCACGCCGGTCATCCGTGAGGCGCTTGCCTTGTTGCTGTGTCTGTTTGCCGGCGGTCTGGCGATCTACGGCTACCTGCGCTGGCTACGTAACGAAAAGGCGATGCGACTGAAAGAGGACTTGCCCTACACCCACAGCCTGCTGATTATCAGCGTTATGCTGACTATTGTGGCAGTGATTGTCATGACGCTGGTGCTGTATGCCGGATAGCCGCAAATCGCGACGTATCGCCGACCCGGGGTTACAACCGGAGCGAACATCGCTGGCCTGGTTTCGTACCCTGTTGGGTTATGGTGCGTTAATGGCGCTGGCGCTGAAGCACAACTGGCATCAGGCGGGCTTCCTGTTTTGGGTTTCAATTGTGGTGCTGGCGATGGTGGGAATCGTACTTTGGCGCTATACCCGCAGCCGTAATCTGATGGATGTTACACATAGCGATTTTTCTGAATCTCGTGCGGTGCGTGACAAATTTATGATCTCCCTCGCGGTGTTATCCCTCGCAATACTGTTTGCTGTAACGCATGTTCGCCAACTTATCGTATTTATCGGGAATTTTGCATGACAGGATGTGAGAACATGGATGTTAGTGATGATGTTTTAAACGTGGTGATTGACCACCAGAAGTGTTTACAACCAGTTGAAGTGTACCGTGGTTTGCAACAAGGAAATGTTCGCCTGGTACAGTTTATTCCGCTGGTTAAGCACGATGGCTCAGGTCACCTGACAGACGAATCGGTTACGTCTGAGGCGTGGGGCCGATTTTTAATTACGATATTTGATATCTGGGTACGTGAAGATATTAATCAGATATCTATCCAGCTTTTCGACAAAACGCTCCGCCAGTGGTGTGGTCTGGCAGCACAGATTGAACGACAGACCATGTCATCAATGAATACGCGTTGCCAAACATGCTCATTGTTTCAATATTACCATGGTGATTGTCCTGCGTACTGCGAGGAAAATGGAAAGGGCGTGCTGTGTGCAGGATATCAGGCTTTCTTCAATCATACCGCACCGCATATGCGCGTGATGCGTGACCTGCTTAAGCAGCATCGCTCACCGATGGAGCTGATGGCGATGCTGCGCTGAGATTAGCGCCCTTTCGCCAGGTATTGCGCCATCTCGGTTTCCGGCACCATGCCGCCGCCGGTTGCCCACACCAGATGGGTGGCGTTATTGAGCTGATCCGCGCTGAAGCCATGCATCTGCTGGTAATCCGTGGAGGCGCAAACGTGCTGAGGGCCAGCCATGCCTGCCAGCGCCGACGGCTCAAGACGAATGCCTTCTTCCTGCGCCAGCCAGCCCAGCATATCGTACATTGTCTGATCGTCCAGGGTGTACAGACCGTCGAGCAGACGTTCCATCGCCCGGCCAACAAAGCCCGATGCGCGACCCACCGCCAGTCCATCCGCTGCTGTCAGGTTATCGATGCCGATGTCCTGTACGGAAATGGTATCGTGCAGCCCGGTGTAAATCCCCAGCAGCATACACGGTGAATGAGTCGGTTCAGCGAAGAAGCAGTGCACGTTATCGCCGAATGCCAGCTTCAGGCCAAACGCCACGCCGCCAGGGCCGCCACCGACGCCGCAAGGCAGGTAGACAAACAGAGGATGATCGGCATCCACCACGCGCCCCTGCTGGGCAAACTGCGCTTTCAGACGCTGACCGGCGACCGCATAGCCTAAGAACAGCGTGCGGGAATTTTCATCATCGATAAAGAAGCAGTTCGGATCGGACTCTGCCGCCTTACGACCTTGTTCAACCGCCACGCCATAATCTTCTTCGTATTCCACTACCGTCACGCCGTGGCTGCGCAGCTTGGCTTTTTTCCACGCGCGGGCGTCGGCAGACATATGCACCGTGACGTTAAAGCCGATGCGGGCACTCATGATACCAATCGACATCCCCAGGTTGCCGGTGGAGCCAACCGCGATGCTGTACTGGCTGAAAAACTGTTTGAACTCCGGCGAAAGCAGAACGCGGTAATCGTCTTTGGTGGTCAGCAGACCGGCTTCCAGCGCCAGTTTTTCCGCATGGGTCAGTACTTCATAAATGCCACCGCGGGCTTTAATCGAGCCTGAAATCGGCAAGTGACTGTCTTTCTTCAGCAGGAGTTCGCCGTTAATGTGCTGCCCGAACTCTTTTTCCAACCGTTTTTGCATGGCAGGGATTGCGGCCAGCTCAGATTCGATAATGCCCCCAGTGGCGGCAGTTTCCGGGAAGGCCTGCGCCAGATACGGTGCGAAGCGCGTCAGACGCGCGTGGGCGTCCTCAACGTCGTGTGCTGTCAGGCCAACATACGGTAAACCTTCCGCAAGAGAGGTGGTGCCAGGGTTAAACCAGGTTGTCTCTTTCAGAGCCACCAGATCTTCCACTAAAGGATGCTGGGCGATAAGTGTTTGAATGTTTTCCATAGTCAGTCTCTTCGCGCTTAGATAATAAAGGAAAGCAGGAATGTGCAAGCCAGTGCAATAACGGACGCGATAAATGTCGCGGTCGTATAGTATTTGAACGTTTCATTCAGGGTGGCGCCGCAATACTGCTTCACCAGCCAGAACAGGGAATCGGTGACGATCGTGCAGCCAATAGCGCCGGAACCGATGGCAATGGCGATAATTTCCGGGCTAACGTTGGGGTACAGCGGTAGCATCGGGGCAACGATTGCCGTCGCGCCCATCATAGCCACCGTGGCAGAGCCTACCGCCGCATGCAGAATCAGAGCGACCAGCCACGCCAGCAGAATCGGGTGCATATGCATGTTTGAGAGGATCAGCGCCAGAGTATCCGCCAGCCCGCTGCTCTTGAGAATAGCGTTGAATGCGCCGCCTGCGCCTATAATCAGCAAAATGTTAGCAATCGAGCCAAAACCGTTTTCGGTGTGGGTCAGCAGCGCACCCATACCGATGTGCTGACGCAGACCGAGAATGTAATAGGCTACGAAAACGGCGATAAACATCGCGGTGATCGGGTTACCAATAAACTCCAGCAGCGTATACACCGTGCTGCCTTTCGCCATGTTCAGTTCCGCGACGGTTTTCACCAGCATCAGGCCAATTGGTAGCAGTACGGTAAACAGCGTCGCGCCCAGCGATGGCAGCGTGCTTTCATCACGCACTTTCAGGTCGGAAAACTCAGCCGGTACCGGTTTAAATGGCAGACGGTTACCGAGGAATTTCAGGTACAGCGGCCCACCGACAAGCGAAGCCATTAAACCCACCAGTAAGCCGTAGACAATCACGGTGCCAATGTCTGCGCCCAGCTTATTAGCCACGAACAGGGCGGCCGGATGCGGAGGTACGACGCAGTGTACCGCCATCAGCGCCGTACACAGCGGAATCGCCAGCTTCAGTAATGAGGTATTGGTTTTTTTAGCAATCGAAAAGGCCAGTGGAATCAACAGCACCACGCCGACCTCAACGAACAGCGTGATCCCGCAAATCAGCCCGACCAGCACCATAATGACATCCGCTGAAAGCCAGCGGCAGCGCTGCAGCGTCAGACCGATGCGTTCGGCCGCGCCGGACACTTCCATCATTTTGCCCAGAATGGTCCCAAGGCCGATAACCGCCGCGAGGAAGCCCAGCGTACCGCCGATGCCGCTCTCAATGGCATTGACCATATCCAGCGGCCCCATCCCCATCATCGTACCCACGAAGAAACTGGCTAACAGCAGCGCCAGAAACGGGTGGAATTTGAACTTCACGATGGTCAAAACGATTAACACGATGCTTATCAGCAGCGTGCTCACAACCCAGATTTGAGAGTGCATAGCTCACCTTGCCCTGTGATTAATATAAGGTTATTGGACAAAAATAAGGCACCGTCTGACAAACGATATAAATCTCCTTTCACATGAGCCAGATTGCATCAAGTGAGTGATTTATGTCTAATTACGCTATGTTTATGCGATATGGTTCACCTTGATTCATCTTTATGCTGATTTTTGCAGCGAAGTTTTTTACACTCCGGCGAATGAATCAGGAGGACAGGAGGTGAGTTTGGATCCCCTACGCGAGGTCAGAAACCGGCTGCTCAATGGCTGGCAGCTGTCAAAGCTGTATACTTTTGAAGTGGCGGCCCGGCATCAGTCGTTTGCGCTGGCGGCAGATGAGCTGTCGTTAAGCCCCAGCGCCGTCAGCCATCGCATTAATCAACTGGAAGATGAACTGGGCATTCAGCTGTTTGTCCGTTCGCACCGTAAAGTGGAACTCACCCACGAGGGTAAGCGGGTATTCTGGGCGCTGAAATCGTCGCTGGATACGCTGAATCAGGAAATCCTCGATATTAAAAATCAGGAGTTGTCCGGGACGCTCACCGTCTACTCTCGACCTTCTATCGCCCAGTGCTGGCTGGTTCCGGCGCTCGGTGACTTTACCCGTCGCTACCCGTCAATTTCACTGACCATCCTGACCGGCAACGACAACGTCAATCTGCAGCGTGCCGGGGTCGATCTGGCTATCTATTTTGATGATGCGCCCTCCGCGCAGCTTACGCACCACTTCCTGATGGATGAAGAGATCCTGCCGGTATGCAGCCCGGACTACGCTCGCCGCCATGACCTTACCGGTTCGTTAGTGAATTTGCCGCACTGCACCTTGCTGCACGACAGACAGGCATGGAGTAACGACTCAGGAACCGATGAATGGCACAGCTGGGCGCAGCATTTTACGGCGAATTTGCCGACATCATCGGGGATTGGTTTCGATCGTTCTGATTTAGCGGTAATTGCCGCCATGAACCATATCGGCGTGGCGATGGGCCGAAAGCGTCTGGTGCAAAAACGTCTCGACAGTGGAGAACTGGTCGCGCCTTTTGGCGATATGGCGCTGAAATGCCATCAGCATTACTACATCACCACGCTGCCCGGCAGGCAGTGGCCGAAAATCGAGGCGTTTATTAGCTGGCTTCAGGAGCAGGTAAAATAAGCGGACCGCGAATATTTTTTACGCTTTCTCTCTACACGGAAAGTGAAAAAGCGTGCTAAATACGTGATATCACTCCTGATGATTGCGTAAGGACGACCGTGTTAAAGCCGATTGTTTCCCTTTTACTGTTGGCCAGCGCCACCGTGTGCGCCGCGCAACCTGCGCTGACGGCGGCGCAGTATGCACAGCAGCTTGGCGTTGGGATGGACGTAGATTGGGCGCGCACCGATCGGGGTATCCGTGAATTCGATCCGCTGGTAGTGCGGGACTACAAGGCGAAAGGGTTGGCCCACGTACGCATTCGCGTAGCGGGCGAGCCTACGGAGGCGCGGCTGATTCATCTGCGCAAGCTGGTGGAAGCCTGCGAGCAGTATGGCGTGATCCCGATCATTGCCTATCAGGCAGACGAATATAAAAAAGACCCCAGCGCCGGGAACGAAAAAGAGGTGGTTAACTGGTGGGTGGCGGTGGCGCATTACTTTGGTCAACGCTCGCCGTTGCTGGGTTTTGACCTGATCTACGACCCCTCTGATAAGCTCAACCATAATCAGGCGTCGCTCAATCGCGTGTATGACAAAACCATTCGAACCATCCATGCCATCGATCCACAGCGAATGATTTTTATCGCGCCGAAACTGCATGCCGCTCCGGAAGATTTGGCCAACCTAAAGCTGCCGCCGCAAAGTCAGAATACGGTGCTGGCCCAATGGCATATTTTTCCGTGGGGACCGCTGAAAAATAACGGCAAATATCCGTGGACCTCAGGGACTGCGGCAGAAAAGGCCGCCATTCGCGCCCGTATCAATACTGCCATTCATTGGCAACAGAAAACCGGGCATGTCAGTTGGGTAGGGGGCTGGTCGCCGGGAGAAACCGTCAAAAACGCGCCTTCTGCCTCGCAAATGGCGTTTGCCCGCTTTATGGCGTGCGAGCTGAAAAAAGCGAAAATTCCCTATGCTATCAATGCGGATACGCAGTTCTATGATGGTGAGGAGGGGGCCTGGCGTCCGGCGCTGGAACCGTTACTGACGACGATTATCGCGCCAGAATGCGAAAAGCCCGGCGATAAGCCGGGCCATCATACGCTTAAACCGCCTGTCCCTGATGCGACACGCGTGACGCCAGCGGAAGCCAGCAAACAAAAATCAACAGCCCCATAAGGGTCATCAGCAGGCCCAGACTGGCTTGCCCGGTCTGCGGCAGCATGGCAGAGAACCACGCCAGCACGCCGGAACCAATGTTCTGTAATCCCCCAACCAGCGCGCCGGCCGTGCCTGCCAGGAACGGGAAAGGCTCCATTGCACCGCTGGTTGCCAGCGGAAACAACATTCCGGCGCCGAAGAAAAACAGTGCGGCAGGAACCAGCAGCGTCCAGACGTTCATCACGTCAAACAGCCCTGGGATCCACATCATTAAACCCGCTACCAGACAGCAGGTCACCGACTGCCACATTAGCGTCGAGAAACGTTTATTCGGGCGACCGGCGAACCATGCGCCGAAAAACGCCGCCGGGATGGGCAGGATAAACAGGATACTGACCACCATGCTGCTTAGACCGAGACGTGCGCCCAATAATACTCCGGAGCAGGCCTCAAAGACCGCAACACCCGCCAGACCACCGATCAACATCAGCACGTAACAGGTGAAAGCGCTATTACCAAACAGGGTTTTGTAGCTGGCGATCAGCCGTGGACGCGGCGCACCTGCAGGGCGCGTTTCCGGCATCCAGCGTGCCATGCTAAACGTCACGCCCGCACACAGAATCAACAGAAAAATATAGCAGGCGCGCCAGTTCCACACTGTATCCAGCACACCGCCAATCAGCGGAGCTAACAGCGGACTGACCAGAATCCCCATGTTTAACAGACTATTGGCGTGGCGCAGTTGCGTGCCTTCGTACAGATCGCGCGGTAACGTTCGCGCCATCACTCCGCCGACGCCCGTTCCCATCCCCTGGATGGCACTGGCGATAATCAGTACCGTCAGGCTATGCGTGGTAATCGCGACCAGCGTGGCCAGCATAAAAATAGACATCCCGGCGAGGATAACCGGGCGGCGGCCAACGCGGTCTGAAAGGGGACCGTAAACCAGTTGTGATAGACCATAGGTCAACAGATAGGCGGCCATTACGCTTTGCACCGCCCCTTCGCGAACGTTCAGTTCACGCGCCATATCAGCAATCGCGGGGATATAAATGGTTTGCGCCATCTGACCTACCGCCACCAGTAATACCAACATCAACAACAAATTGACGCTTCTATGCCTTTTCATTTCGCTGATTACTTTTAAAAAAGAGAAAAAAGAAGAATAAGGTGCTGCACTTTCCCGTAAATGCGCGTGGAATCTACCACAACAGAAAAAGAAGGCCAGATAGTGGGCTGGAATGTTTATGTGATGGACGGCAGGAAATGTAAACAAAAAGCGGCAACAAATGTTGCCGGATTGCATCGGGTTTACAACGCGATCATGATAAGCGTAGTAAAACTGCGCCTACGGCAATACCTGCAGCCGCGACAAGACGTATTCCGGCAACCTTCTCTTTCAGTAGCAGCCACGCGAGCAGCGCGCCAAACAGGATAGAGGTTTCACGCAGTGCCGCGACTACCGCCAACGGAGCCTGGGTCATAGCCCACAGCGCCAGGCCGTAAGAACCCATTGTGCCAATGCCACCAAGAATACCTTTTTTCCACTGCTGTACCAGATAACGTGACGCTTCCCGGCGTCTGGCGATCATCGCCCAGCCCAGCAGGCAGGAGCCGTTCAGAAAGAAGGTCCACAGCGTGTAGCCCAGCGTGGTTTCTGATAAACGTACGCCGGTGCCATCAACCAGCGTATAACCGGCGATAAAGCAGGCGTTAATGAGCGCCAGGATAATCCCGCGTTGCGAACCGCTGCGTCCGTTAAATGCCATCCCGAGAATAGCCAGACAGATGGTGGCAATCCCCACCCAGGCGAGTAGCGAAAGGCTATCGCCAAGAAACAGGACGCTGATAATCGCGACCAGCAGTGGCGCTGTGCCGCGCATCAGAGGATAGGTCTGGCTCATATCCGAAACCTGATAGGTTTTAGCGACCAGGACGGTATAGACCACCTGTAATGCGGTTGAGACAGCCAAAAACGGCAGGCTGGCGGCAGAGGGTTGCGGCGCAAAGGGTAAACAAATCAGCGCCATAATCGCAGCGGTTCCGCTGACGCTGATCGCCGAGTACAGCTTGTCGTTTCCCGCTTTTACGATGGCATTCCAGCTGGCATGCAGCAGTGCGGCGAACAGCAAAATGCAGAAAACAGAAAGCGTCATGGCGGAATTCTTCCCTGAGGATGTCATAAAAACGTAACATATTGACGCGATACAAGCACCAGGGAGAAGGTGAAAGGGGAGCGGAGTGTTATCCGCCCCCCTTAGGTGCGACTTGAATCTGAATTACTTAATGTATTTCAGAACGGCATCAAGGAGTTGCAGTGCTGCAACAATGAGTTTGAGGATAAGAATAGCGATATCCACGAGGCTCATACGCTCTCCTTTTGGTACAAGGAGCACGGTGCTGACGTACCTCGCCGCTGCCTGTTGCCAGCACCTTTGTTGACATAACACAGTGTGCTCACGCGGGGGTTAAGGCGCTGACGGCACCACCCGTTTCAGCCAGGACTTTGATGCGCCGGTTTACGATGCGGCCCCCGCATAACACATTGCGTACCGAGACATTATAGATAAATACTGTATAAATTAACAGTATTTTATGGACGTTACACTATTCATGTTCCATACTCAAAAACATCAAAATTCGTGCCGAAATTGCGTGTTCTTCGTAGAACGCGTATACTTTTTTCGTTGACATAACACAGTGTGTTCGGCGGCTACCAACCGCACAACGCTGAAAAAACCTCGCTCCGGCGGGGTTTTTTGTTTTTGCACGACATACAATGAAATGTGATCGTTGAAGCATTTTTGTGCAGATGAAAATTTTTCCATTGTCACGCTGAAAAACCTGTGTTTGTATAAATCCAGTTAATCAACAAACAGACAGGTCCCTAATGAACCCTTCCATGCTGACTGCGACCCTACTAAAAACTGCGCCATCTCGCGCAGCGGTCGTCGTGCGTGTGGTGGTGGTCGTCGGCAATGCGCCGTAGGGTCCGAATCAACACACGATTCCAAAACCCCGCCGGCGCAAACCGGGCGGGGTTTTTCGTTTCAGAGACCTGCCCGGAGCAAAGGCCCAGAATAAAAGGACTGGAGCATGGCAAGTTCGGGCATAACATCCAAGCGTACGCGTTTTACGGGCGCAGAATTCATCGTTCATTTCCTGGAACGTCAGGGGATTCAGGTCGTCACCGGTATTCCAGGCGGCTCGATTCTTCCCGTCTATGACGCTTTAAGCCAAAGCACACAAATCCGTCATATCCTGGCGCGCCACGAGCAGGGCGCGGGGTTTATCGCGCAGGGAATGGCGAGAACCGATGGCAAACCCGCTGTCTGTATGGCCTGTAGCGGACCGGGCGCAACCAACCTGGTAACCGCCATTGCCGATGCGCGTCTGGATTCCATCCCGCTGGTGTGTATCACCGGGCAGGTTCCGGCCTCAATGATCGGCACCGACGCTTTCCAGGAAGTCGACACCTACGGCATCTCTATCCCCATCACTAAGCATAACTATCTGGTCCGCCATATCAGTGAATTACCGCAGGTCATGAGCGATGCGTTCCGCATTGCGCAGTCCGGACGTCCAGGCCCGGTGTGGATAGACATTCCTAAGGATATTCAAACCGCTGTTTTTGACATTGAAGAGATGCCGGAACCCGCGCAGAAAATGGCGGCACCAGCGTTCAGCCAGGACAGCATTCGCGATGCTGCAGCTATGATTAACGCCGCCAAACGCCCGGTGCTGTACCTCGGCGGCGGCGTAATTAACGCGCCGGAACGTGTTCGTGAACTGGCCGAAAAAGCAAAACTGCCAACCACCATGACGTTGATGGCGCTCGGTATGCTGCCAAAAGCGCATCCGCTGTCGTTAGGCATGCTGGGCATGCATGGCGCGCGCAGCACCAACTTTATTCTGCAAGAAGCGGATTTACTGATTGTCCTGGGCGCACGTTTTGATGACCGGGCGATTGGTAAAACCGAACAGTTCTGCCCGAATGCCAAAATCATTCACGTGGATATTGACCGCGCGGAGCTGGGTAAAATCAAACAGCCGCACGTGGCGATCCGGGCAGATGTCGATGAGGTTCTGGCACAATTGATCCCGCAGATTGAAGCGCAGCCGCGTGAAGAGTGGCATCAACTGGTGTCTGACCTGCAGCAAGAATTTCCGTGCGCGATCCCCCAGGAAAAAAATCCGCTCAGCCACTATGGATTGATCAACGCCGTGGCTGCCTGCGTAGACGACAGCGCCATTATCACCACCGACGTAGGCCAGCATCAGATGTGGGCGGCACAGGCTTACCCGCTGAATCGTCCACGCCAGTGGCTGACCTCCGGCGGTCTGGGAACCATGGGCTTTGGCCTGCCTGCGGCGATTGGTGCGGCCCTGGCTAACCCAGACAAAAAAGTGCTGTGCTTCTCCGGCGATGGCAGCCTGATGATGAATATTCAGGAAATGGCGACCGCCAGCGAAAATCAGCTGGATATTAAAATCATTCTGATGAATAACGAAGCGTTAGGTCTTGTATATCAACAGCAGAGTCTGTTCTATAAGCAGGGTGTTTTTGCCGCGACCTATCCGGGGATGATTAACTTTATGCAGATAGCTGCCGGGTTTGGTCTCGAAACCTGCGATCTGAATAACGAAGCGGACCCACAGGCAGCGTTGCAGGAGATTATTAATCGCCCTGGACCTGCGCTGATCCACGTGCGCATCGATGCCGAAGAAAAAGTGTACCCGATGGTGCCGCCGGGTGCGGCAAACACAGAAATGGTGGGGGAATAAGCCATGCAACAGCAGACTCATGACAACGTAATCCTGGAACTCACCGTACGTAACCATCCGGGCGTAATGACTCACGTTTGCGGCCTGTTCGCCCGTCGTGCGTTCAACGTAGAAGGCATCCTCTGTCTACCGATTCAGGACAGCGATAAGAGCCGCATCTGGCTACTGGTCAACGACGATCAACGTCTTGAGCAGATGATAAGCCAGATCGACAAGCTTGAAGATGTGGTGAAAGTGGCCCGCAATCAGTCCGATCCGTCGATGTTTAACAAAATCACCGTGTTCTTTGAGTGAGTTAGTCGCCGTCTGAATCCGGGGTGATCACTTTGACAGAGCCGTTCCGGCAGTGGGTTGCGTAATCTGCTGGTAACGGACGGTCGCTTATCAGTACGTCAAAGGTGGAGAGTGGACCAATGCTGGCGGGGGCGACCTCATCGAACAGGGCGTGGCGCGTCAGCAGAATTTTGCGTAATCCGCGTTCCATCGCTTTGCGTTTTGTGGCTAGATCGTCCGGATTGAACCAGCTAACGCCGAAATGCTCATGGACGCCGCTGGCGGAGATGAATACTTTTCGTGGGTTGAGCGCATCCAGCGGAGAGGGGGTGCTGGTATCGTAAAAGGCGTCACTTTTCGCCCGATAGGTGCCTCCGCAAAGAATCACCGTGGCGTTGGGTTTTTCATTTAGCGCCACGAATACCCGGTGCGAGTAGCAAATTCCGGTAAAGGAAATATCATCCGGGATCATGCTGACCACCAACGGCATTTCCGCACCATTATCAAAAAAGACCAGATCATTTTCACTTACCAGTCCCGCGGCCAGAATGGCAACCGGTAAATCGTCGCGGTGATACTGTTTTTGCGCAGGCACTGGGGCATTAACGATGGCGGCGGGCTTGTTCACCATCACAATGTAACCACCGAGCAGCGTAAGCGGTAACGGCTCGTCATCCTGACTGAGATCCCGACGAATAGTCATCACGGAAACTTCCAGCATTCGTGCCGCCTCTTTCAGATGGATTCGGTCGGTCTTCTTCAACAATTCCATCAGACGTCGAATACGTTCTTTTTGCTTAGTTTCCATGTGCTTCTCCACGAATCATGTTCCCATGTTCCTTCAGTAACATTTTTGTGTTTCTGAGAACATGGCATTGCCGTATTACTATACGTCTGACTATTCGGAAATAAAAGCGTGTTTTTTCACGTTTTATTGATTATATCCAGTTAACTTTCAGTCAATTGTAAGCAACTTCATTATTTGTAGTGTGATGGGGTCGCAACATTTAGCGTAATAAATAAACAATAAAATGATCTTCCAATCGCGATCCTAGTCACAAATGATACGAAAGTAACATGATAATGTTATTTTAATATCATTGTGGTGTGATTGTTTCTGAGAGGTAGTAAAATGGATATCGCGGTTATTGGCTCCAACATGGTGGATCTCATCACCTACATCAACCAGATGCCCAAAGAAGGGGAAACGCTGGAAGCGCCGGCGTTCAAAATTGGTTGTGGCGGTAAAGGGGCAAATCAGGCCGTTGCAGCCGCTAAGCTCAATTCCAAAGTACTGATGCTGACAAAAGTCGGTGATGATATTTTTGCGGATAACACTATTCGCAATCTCGAATCCTGGGGGATTAATACCACCTATGTCGAAAAGGTACCCTGCACCAGCAGCGGTGTCGCACCGATCTTTGTTAATGCGAACTCTAGCAACAGTATTCTGATTATTAAAGGAGCGAACAAGTTTCTCTCCCCGGAAGATATCGATCGTGCGGCGGAAGATCTGAAAAAATGTCAGCTTATTGTCCTGCAACTGGAAGTGCAGCTGGAAACTGTTTATCACGCGATTGAATTTGGCAAAAAACACGGTATTGAAGTGTTACTAAATCCCGCTCCTGCATTACGGGAATTAGATATGTCTTATGCCTGTAAATGTGATTTTTTTGTGCCGAATGAAACCGAGCTGGAAATATTAACCGGTATGCCAGTGGATACTTATGACCATATTCGCGCAGCGGCACGTTCTCTGGTTGATAAAGGTTTGAACAATATTATCGTCACCATGGGTGAGAAAGGTGCGTTGTGGATGACGCGTGACCAGGAAGTCCATGTTCCGGCGTTTAAAGTGAACGCTGTCGATACCAGTGGCGCAGGCGACGCTTTCATCGGTTGTTTTGCCCATTATTACGTTCAAAGCGGTGATGTCGAAGCCGCCATGAAAAAAGCCGTTCTCTTCGCTGCATTTAGCGTTACCGGGAAAGGCACTCAATCATCTTATCCAAGCATCGAACAATTTAATGAGTTTCTTACCTTAAACGAATAATACTCCTGCATTGTAAAAGGTAGCACTATGAACGATAAAAACATCATTCAGATGCCCGACGGCTATCTGAATAAGACGCCTCTGTTCCAGTTTATTTTGTTATCCTGTTTATTCCCATTATGGGGATGCGCAGCCGCATTAAATGATATTCTGATTACGCAATTCAAAAGCGTATTTTCACTCAGCAACTTTGCCTCGGCATTAGTGCAGAGTGCCTTTTATGGCGGATATTTTTTAATTGCGATTCCTGCATCTTTGGTGATTAAAAAGACCAGCTATAAAATTGCCATCTTAATGGGGCTGACGCTATATATTGTTGGCTGTACGCTCTTTTTCCCGGCATCGCACATGGCCACCTACACCATGTTCCTCGCGGCAATTTTTGCGATTGCGATTGGCCTGAGCTTCCTGGAAACGGCAGCTAATACCTACAGCTCCATGATCGGCCCAAAAGCGTATGCCACTTTACGCCTGAACATCAGCCAGACCTTTTACCCCATTGGCGCCGCCGCCGGTATTCTGCTGGGCAAATATCTGGTCTTCTCTGAAGGTGAGAGTCTGGAAAAACAGATGGCTGGGATGAACGCGGAACAGATCCACAACTTTAAAGTGTTGATGCTGGAAAATACCCTTGAGCCTTACAAGTACATGATTATGGTACTGGTTGTGGTGATGGTGTTGTTCCTGCTGACCCGCTTCCCGACCTGCAAAGTCGCGCAAACGGCGAGTCATAAGCGTCCGTCAGCGATGGATACGCTGCGTTATCTGGCCAGCAATGCCCGTTTCCGCCGTGGGATTGTTGCGCAGTTCCTGTATGTGGGGATGCAGGTTGCGGTGTGGTCATTCACTATCCGTCTGGCACTGGAATTGGGTGATATCAACGAGCGTGATGCCTCAACCTTCATGGTCTATAGCTTTGCCTGCTTCTTTATCGGGAAGTTTATCGCCAACATATTGATGACGCGCTTCAATCCGGAAAAAGTGCTGATCCTATACTCCATCATTGGCGCGCTGTTCCTCGTCTATGTTGCGCTGGCGCCAAGCTTCAGCGCCGTGTACGTCGCCGTGCTGGTGAGCGTCCTGTTTGGACCCTGCTGGGCGACAATCTACGCCGGTACGCTGGATACCGTGGATAACGAGCATACTGAAATGGCGGGAGCTGTCATTGTCATGGCGATTGTCGGTGCGGCGGTGGTTCCGGCAATTCAGGGCTATGTGGCTGATATGTTCCACTCGCTGCAACTTTCGTTCCTGGTTTCTATGTTGTGCTTCGTGTACGTCGGAATCTACTTCTGGCGTGAGAGCAAAGTACGCAACAATCTGGCTGAAGCGACGGTTTCCTGAGGAGAACGATCATGACAACACGTATCACGCTGTGGCGGGAACTCTTTGCAGAGCATCCGCGAATCTTACTGAAAAATAGCGATTTCACGGTTACCGCGTTTCGTTACGCCAGCGGAGTGGAAGGGCTGAAGATAGAAAACAGTCGTGGACATCTGGTTATTCTGCCCTGGATGGGGCAGATGATCTGGGATGCGCAGTTTGACGGGCATGATCTGACCATGCGCAACATGTTCAGTCAGCCAAAACCGGCTGCAGAAGTGGTCGCGACCTACGGCTGCTTTGCTTTCCACTCGGGGTTATTGGCTAATGGCTGCCCGTCGCCGGAGGATTCTCACCCGCTGCATGGTGAAATGGCCTGTGCTGCGATGGATGAGGCCTGGCTGGAGTTGGAAGGCGAGAATTTACGCGTGAGCGGATGCTACGAGTATGTGATGGGGTTCGGTCATCATTATCAGGCGTATCCTGCGGTGGTTATGCGTAAGGCGAGCGCGCTGTTTGATATTCAGATGGCGGTCACTAACCTCGCCTCAGTGGCAATGCCTTTGCAGTACATGTGCCATATGAACTATGCCTACGTCCCGGAAGCGACCTTCAGCCAGAATATCCCGGATGAAGCCATAACGCTGCGTGAATCGGTACCCGCACATGTTAAGCCTACCGAGCAGTGGCTGGCGTTTAATCAGCGGATTATTCAGGGTGAGGCTTCGCTGACGCGCCTTAATGAACCCGATTTTTACGATCCGGAAATCGTTTTCTTCGCTGACCAACTGGATAGATACACAGATAAGCCTGAATTTAGCATGATCGCACCTGATGGCACCACGTTCGTGACGCGTTTCTCCAGCGCGGAGCTGAATTATGTCACCCGTTGGATCCTCTATAACGGCGATCAGCAGGTGGCAGCCTTCGCCCTACCCGCGACTTGTCGACCTGAAGGCTTCCTGGCGGCGGAACGAAACGGGACGTTGATTCAGATAGAACCGAAACACACCCGCACATTTACCGTCACAACGGGCATAGCCTGATCGCTCAAGGCTTGAACAGCAAAGCACTTATCGTTAAGGTAAGCGCTTTTGCCGGATGTCGGTATTAATGCCTTATCCGGCCTACAACGGCACCTGCCCGTAGGCCTGATAAGCGCAGCGCCATCAGGCATGTCTTAGCGCCAGGATGAACCCATGATTACCGTTGCCCTTATTGACGACCACCTTATCGTCCGCTCCGGCTTTGCCCAACTGCTGGGGCTGGAACCTGATTTGCAGGTGGTGGCTGAGTTTGGCTCAGGCAGTGAGGCGCTGGCGGGATTACCGGGACGCGGCGTGCAGGTCTGTATCTGTGATATCTCGATGCCAGATATCTCCGGTCTTGAACTGTTAAGCCAGTTGCCAAAAGGAATGGCGATTATCATGCTCTCCGTCCACGACAGCCCGGCGCTGGTGGAGCAGGCGCTCAACGCGGGCGCGCGTGGTTTCCTTTCTAAACGCTGTAGCCCGGATGAGCTGATCGCAGCGGTGCATACCGTTGCGACCGGCGGCTGTTACCTGACGCCGGACATCGCCGTCAAACTGGCGGCTGGTCGTCAGGATCCGCTCACCAAACGCGAACGTCAGGTAGCGGAAAAACTGGCACAAGGTATGGCGGTCAAAGAGATTGCTGCTGAACTGGGTCTGTCGCCGAAAACGGTGCACGTGCATCGCGCCAACCTGATGGAAAAGCTGGGCGTCAGCAACGACGTCGAACTGGCCCGCCGGATGTTTGACGGCTGGCAATGAACACGCTCTGTTCCCGGTTAATCACCGTTGTTGCCTGCTTCTTTATCTTCTCTGCCGCGTGGTTTTGCCTGTGGAGCATCAGCCTGCATCTGGTTGAGCGCCCGGAGCTGGCAGTACTGCTGTTTCCGTTTGGCCTGCGTTTGGGGCTGATGCTGCAATGTCCACGTGACTACTGGCCGGTGCTGTTGGGCGCGGAATGGCTGCTTCTTTTCTGGTTGGTACAGGAAGTGGTGCTGGCCCATTTGCCACTTTTGATGATCGGCAGCTTCCTCACGTTACTCCCGGTGATGCTGATATCGCGATACCGCCACCAGCGTGACTGGCGTACGCTGCTGTTGCAGGGCGCGGCGCTTACGGCGGCGGCATTGCTGCAATCGCTGCCCTGGCTTGGGCAGGGTGAAGAGGCATGGAACGCGTTGCTGCTGACGCTCACCGGCGGATTAACGCTGGCGCCGATCTGCCTGGTGTTCTGGCACTATCTGACCAGCACCACCTGGCTGCCGCTGGGCCCTGCGGTGGTGTCGCAGCCGGTGAACTGGCGCGGGCGGCATCTGGTCTGGTACCTGCTGCTGTTTAGCGTCAGCCTGTGGCTACAGCTCGGTTTACCCGCCGAGCTTTCGCGCTTCACACCGTTTTGCCTCGCTTTGCCGATCATTGCGCTGGCCTGGCACTACGGCTGGCAGGGGGCGCTGATTGCGACGCTGATGAACGCCATCGCGCTGATTGCCAGCCAGACCTGGCACGATCATCCCGTCGACCTGTTGCTCTCGCTGCTGGTGCAAAGCCTGACCGGGCTGCTGCTCGGCGCGGGCATTCAGCGTCTGCGTGAGCTTAACCAGTCGCTGCAAAACGAATTAGCGCGCAACCATCGTCTGGCTGAACGCCTGCTGGAGACCGAAGAGAGCGTGCGTCGGGACGTGGCGCGCGAACTGCATGATGATATCGGCCAAACCATCACCGCCATTCGTACCCAGGCGGGTATTGTCCAGCGCCTGGCGCCGGAAAACGCAGGGGTGAAGCGTAGCGGGGCACACATCGAACAACTTTCTCTCGGCGTGTACGATTCGGTGCGTCGCCTGTTAGGCCGCCTGCGACCACGCCAGTTGGACGATCTCACGCTGGAACAGGCCATCCGCTCATTGATGCGCGAAATGGAACTGGAAAGCCGCGGCATCGTCAGCCATCTCGACTGGCGAATTGACGAATCTGCACTCAGCGAAAGCCAGCGGGTGACACTGTTTCGCGTCTGTCAGGAAGGACTGAACAACATCGTTAAGCACGCCAACGCCAGCGCGGTGACGCTTCAGGGCTGGCAACAGGATGAACGGCTGATGCTGGTGATTGAGGACGACGGCAGCGGCCTGCCGCCGGGGTCGAATCAGCATGGATTTGGCCTCACCGGGATGCGTGAACGGATTAGCGCCCTCGGAGGATCGCTGTCGATTTCCTGTACGCACGGCACGCGGGTCAGCGTGTCACTGCCTCAACGTTATGTGTAAGGAGCGGCCATGTTTGCGTTTTTAAAAGCCCCGGCCAATGCGCCGCTCATCACCGACAAGCAGGAAGTGGATGCCCGCTATCGCTATTGGCGGCGGCATATTCTGACCACTATCTGGCTCGGCTACGCGCTGTTCTATTTCACACGCAAAAGCTTCAATGCCGCCGTACCGGATATCCTCACCAGCGGTGTGCTGACCCGCAGCGATATTGGGCTATTGGCGACGCTGTTTTACATCACCTACGGCCTGTCGAAGTTTGTTTCCGGTATCGTCAGCGACCGCTCCAACGCACGCTATTTTATGGGCATCGGGCTGATCGCCACCGGCGTGGTGAACATTCTGTTTGGATTCTCTACCTCACTGTGGGCCTTTGCGGTGCTGTGGGCGCTGAACGCCTTTTTCCAGGGCTGGGGGTCGCCGGTCTGCGCGCGTTTATTGACCGCGTGGTATTCGCGTACCGAGCGCGGCGGCTGGTGGGCGCTGTGGAATACCGCGCACAACGTCGGCGGGGCGCTGATCCCTATCGTGATGGCGGCGACAGCGCTGCACTACGGCTGGCGCGCCGGGATGATGATCGCTGGGCTGCTGGCGATTGTGGTGGGGGTTTTCCTCTGCTGGCGGCTGCGCGATAGACCGCAGGCGATTGGTCTGCCGCCGATTGGCGACTGGCGACATGATGAGCTGGAAATTGCTCAGCAGCAGGAAGGTGCAGGGCTGAGCCGCAAAGAGATCCTCACCCGCTATGTGCTGCTGAATCCTTATATCTGGCTGCTGTCATTGTGTTATGTGCTGGTGTACGTGGTCCGTGCAGCGATTAATGACTGGGGCAATCTGTACATGTCTGAGACGCTCGGCGTGGATCTGGTGACTGCCAATACCGCCGTGACCATGTTCGAACTGGGTGGATTTGTCGGTGCGCTGGTGGCGGGGTGGGGCTCGGACAAGCTGTTTAACGGCAACCGCGGTCCAATGAACCTGATTTTTGCCGCCGGAATTTTGCTCTCCGTTGGTTCGCTGTGGCTGATGCCGTTCGCCAGCTACGTGATGCAGGCAGCGTGCTTTTTCACCACCGGATTCTTCGTCTTCGGCCCGCAGATGCTGATCGGCATGGCGGCAGCGGAGTGTTCGCACAAAGAGGCGGCAGGTGCAGCAACCGGTTTTGTTGGGCTGTTTGCCTATCTGGGGGCATCGCTCTCCGGCTGGCCCCTGGCGAAGGTGATGGAGGTCTGGCACTGGACCGGGTTTTTTGTGGTGATCGCCATTGCGGCGGGGATTTCCGCGCTGCTGCTGCTGCCGTTTTTAAACGCCCAGGCTCCGCGCGATCTCAACGAAGCGTGATGCACCTCACCTTTTTGCCCTGAGTGGGGCAAAACTAAGAAATTTTCCCGGTTTCACCTGGACGCTGTCTCAGGCACGTCTCCCGGCTGATTTTTACAATGCCTGCTATTCGCAGGTATAAAAATTAGCTCGGGAGTGTCAAATGCTGGCCTTTCTCAACCAGGTGCGCAAGCCGACCCTGGATCTGCCGCTCGATGTGCGGCGCAAAATGTGGTTCAAACCGTTCATGCAGTCCTATCTGGTGGTCTTTATCGGCTACCTGACCATGTACCTGATCCGCAAAAACTTCAACATCGCGCAGAACGACATGATCTCCACCTACGGGCTGAGCATGACGCAACTGGGGATGATTGGCCTGGGCTTCTCCATCACCTACGGCGTGGGAAAAACGCTGGTTTCCTACTACGCGGACGGCAAAAACACCAAGCAGTTCCTGCCGTTTATGCTGATCCTCTCTGCCATCTGTATGCTCGGCTTCAGCGCCAGCATGGGTGCGGGTTCAACCAGCCTGTTCCTGATGATTGCCTTCTATGCGCTGAGTGGTTTCTTCCAGAGTACCGGCGGCTCGTGTAGCTATTCCACCATCACCAAATGGACGCCGCGTCGCAAGCGGGGTTCTTACCTCGGTATGTGGAACATCTCCCACAACCTCGGCGGTGCGGGTGCGGCAGGCGTGGCGCTGTTTGGCGCTAACTATCTGTTCGACGGTCACGTCATCGGGATGTTTATCTTCCCGTCGATTATCGCGCTGATTGTTGGTTTTATCGGCCTGCGCTACGGCAGTGACTCCCCGGAATCTTATGGTCTCGGTAAAGCTGAAGAGTTGTTCGGCGAGGAGATCAGCGAAGAAGACAAAGAGACCGAAGAAAACGAGATGACGAAATGGCAGATCTTTGTTGAGTACGTGCTGAAAAACAAAGTGATCTGGTTGTTATGTTTCTCGAACATCTTCCTGTACGTGGTGCGTATCGGTATTGACCAATGGTCCACTGTCTACGCTTTCCAGGAGCTAAAGCTCTCCAAAGAAGTGGCGATTCAGGGCTTTACCCTGTTTGAAGTGGGCGCGCTGGTTGGCACGCTGCTGTGGGGTTGGCTCTCTGACCTGGCGAATGGCCGCCGTGCGCTGGTGGCCTGCGTGGCGCTGGCGTTGATTATCGCCACCCTGGGCGTTTATCAGCACGCCAGCAACCAGTACGTTTATCTGGCTTCGCTGTTTGCACTGGGCTTCCTGGTGTTTGGTCCGCAGCTGTTAATCGGCGTTGCGGCAGTCGGATTTGTACCGAAAAAAGCGATCGGCGCAGCCGATGGGATTAAAGGCACCTTTGCTTATCTGATTGGTGACAGCTTCGCCAAACTTGGTCTGGGGATGATTGCTGACGGCACGCCGATTTTCGGCCTCACCGGCTGGGCAGGAACCTTCGCCGCGCTGGACACCGCCGCCATCGGTTGTATCTGTCTGATGGCCATCGTGGCCGTGTTTGAAGAACGTAAAATTCGCCGCGAGAAAAAGATTCAACAATTGAAAGTCGCTTAAGTTAAGTGTGCATTGGTAACTTTTGCCCGCCTTAATGGCGGGCTTTTTTATGCCGTGGCGTTCATCCATCGACAGCGATAAATTTGCCGCTATGATGGGCATCCTGTCTGGTAATGGATGTGCGCATGATTTGGATAATGTTGGCCACCCTGGTGGTTGTTTTTGTGGTGGGATTTCGGGTGCTGACGTCCGGTTCACGGCGGGCAATTCGCCGTCTGAGCGAGCGACTGAACATTGATGTCGTGCCAGTAGAATCGATGATCGATCAGATGGGAAAAGTACAGGGTGAGGCTTTTTTACAGTACCTCCACCGCCCTGATGAATCACATCTGCAAAATGCGGCCCAGGTGCTGTTGATCTGGCAAATCGTGATTGTCGACGGCAGTGAGCCGAATCTGCTGCAGTGGCACCGTTGGCTGCAAAAAGCTCGGCTGGCCGCGCCGATTACCGACGCGCAGGTGCGTCTGGCGCTCGGTTTTTTGCGCGAAATGGAGCCGGACATGCAGGAGCTTAATGCGTTTCAAATGCGCTATAACGCCTTTTTCCAGCCCGAAGATGGTGTGCATTGGTTGCATTGAGAATCAGGTCTGATGGCGAATAAATTATGCAAATAACGATTGATTCAATAGCTAATAAGCTATAATTTCTCTATAGCTTATTAGCTATGAGGGATCGTTGATGTGGGAAGTGGAAACAACGGATGCTTTCGATAAATGGTTTGACGTACAGACCGAAGCGCTCAAGGAAGATATGCTCGCAGCAATGATGATTTTATCCGAGTATGGTCCTCAGTTAGGCAGGCCGTTTGCTGATACGGTAAATGCTTCTGCTTTTTCAAATATGAAAGAGTTGCGAGTACAGCATCAGGGTAGTCCGATTCGGGCGTTCTTCGCGTTTGATCCTTCTCGCCATGGCATCGTGCTATGCGCTGGAGATAAAACAGGGTTAAACGAAAAGAAATTCTATAAAGAGATGATCAGGCTTGCGGATGCTGAGTACCGAAATCACCTAATAAGTAAGGAAAATTATGGCTACCCTTAAAGAATTGATGGCGAAACAAAGCCCGGAAAGCCAGGAGCGTATTACCGAAAAAGTAGAAATACTACGTCAGGCGGTTGCGTTAAATATGTTAAGGGAAGAACTGAATCTCTCTCAGGCTGAACTTGCCTCGGCAATGGGGGTTAAGCAGCCAACAATCGCAAAAATGGAGCAGGCAGATAACGATCCTCGTCTGTCGACGCTCAAGCGTTATGTCACGGCACTGGGTGGTGAACTTAGCATTGATGTTAAGCTACCTACAGGTAAAAGAGTCGCGTTCTATCTTTAAAAATCCGAGTAACCGATATTCTTTGTTAAATGAAACTAGTTGCTGAAACGTTAAATACGTCACAAATTTAATGTTACACTGCGTAACTTTTCTACAATAACCCCACGCAGGTAACAAAATGAGTGAAGCTGTTGAACAAAAATCCCGCGCTGAGGCAAATTCCCGACCTAACTGGTCGGCGGTATTTGCCGTGGCGTTCTGTGTTGCCTGCCTGATAACCGTTGAGTTTCTGCCCGTTAGCCTGTTAACGCCGATGGCGCAGGATCTGGGGATTTCTGAAGGTGTGGCGGGGCAATCGGTGACCGTGACGGCATTTGTCGCCATGTTCGCCAGCCTGTTTGTGACGCAAATTATTCAGGCGACCGATCGTCGCTATGTGGTGATCCTGTTTTCGGTGCTGCTAACGCTCTCCTGCCTGCTGGTTTCCTTTGCCAACTCTTTTTCGCTGCTGCTCGTTGGCCGCGCCTGTCTCGGTCTGGCGCTTGGTGGCTTCTGGGCGATGTCGGCGTCGCTGACCATGCGTCTGGTTCCTGCACGTACGGTGCCGAAGGCGCTGTCGGTTATTTTTGGCGCAGTCTCCATCGCGCTGGTGATTGCCGCGCCGTTGGGGAGCTTTTTAGGCGGCATTATCGGCTGGCGTAATGTGTTTAATGCGGCGGCGGTGATGGGCGTGCTGTGC
This sequence comes from Citrobacter sp. ABFQG, assembly GCF_004322975.1. Lineage (NCBI taxonomy): Bacteria > Pseudomonadati > Pseudomonadota > Gammaproteobacteria > Enterobacterales > Enterobacteriaceae > Citrobacter > Citrobacter sp. ABFQG. The sequence goes on along the minus strand of NZ_CP036435.1, from coordinate 649,369 downwards.
ACAATTTGGGTGGTGAGAGCGTTGCCTTCGCTGCCTGGCGAGCCTTCGCATCAGAAACAAAACATGTTCAGCCTGCTGCAGAGACCGGGGGTGATGGCCGGGATGATTGCCATCTTCATGTCCTTTGCCGGGCAGTTCGCCTTCTTTACCTATATTCGCCCGATCTATATGAATCTGGCGGGCTTTGACGTTGATGGCCTGACGCTGGTGCTGCTGAGCTTCGGTATTGCCAGTTTTGTTGGTACGTCGCTTTCGTCGATGATTTTGAAGCGTTCGGTCAAACTGGCGTTAGCCGGTGCGCCACTGGTGCTGGCGCTCAGTGCACTGGTCCTGATTCTGTGGGGCAGTGACAAAGTGGTGGCGGCGGGTATTGCGATTATCTGGGGACTGTTGTTTGCGCTGGTACCGGTCGGCTGGTCGACGTGGATCACGCGCTCGCTTGCCGATCAGGCAGAAAAAGCCGGATCGGTGCAGGTCGCCGTGATCCAGCTTGCCAATACCTGTGGGGCTGCGGTGGGAGGCTATGCGCTCGATACTCTCGGACTGCTGTCGCCCCTGATGCTTTCCGGCAGCCTGATGCTGCTGACGGCGCTTCTGGTGGCAGCAAAAGTTCGCATAAAGGGTATGCAATAAACTAAAGCTCGGTATGCCGGATCGCTATCCGGCATCCTGGTTATTTTTTTAATTAAAACCATTGTTTTCGGCAGTATGGGCAAACCATTCGCCGCTCTTTTTCACCGTACGTTTTTGCGTGTCTAAATCTAACTGGACAAAACCGTAGCGGTTTTTATATCCGTTGAGCCAGGACCAGTTATCAATAAAAGTCCACATATGGTAGCCAAGACAATTACAACCTTCGCTGATGCCTTTATGTAGCCATTTAAGATGCTCAGAAACAAATTCAATGCGGTAGCTGTCGTTGATCTGGTCATGCTCAACGAAACGCTGCTCATTTTCCACACCCATACCGTTTTCAGAAATAAAGCAGCGTGGGTTGCCGTAATTATCACGAAGATTAGTAATAATATCGTAAATACCAGGCTCATAAATTTCCCAGCCACGGTAAGGGTTCATTTTACGCCCCGGCATTTCGTAATAATCAAACAGCCACTCCGGCATAAACGGCGCGTTTGGATTGACCGCAGTATCACGACATTTCACGCGACGCGGCTGATAATAATTGATACCGAGCAGGTCGATTTTCCCCTCGACGATGAGCTGACTGTCGCCTGGCTGACAGGTTGGTAGCTGATCGTACTCTTTCAGCAATTCGACCAGATCCGCCGGATATTCCCCTTTTAGTACCGGGTCAAGGAAGCAGCGGTTAAACAGCAGATCCGCATGGTGCGCGGCTTTCACATCCGCCGGGTGCTGAGAGCGTGGATAAGAGGGCGTCAGATTTAGGATCACACCGATCTCACCGCCGTAGTTTCCGGCGCGATACGCCCGCACCGCCGTGGAATGCGCCAGTACAGTGTGATACGCCACGGTGGCCGCGCGTTTGAAATCCACCACGTTCGGGTAATGGAAGTCATACAGATAGCCGCCTTCCACCGGGACAATAGGCTCGTTAAAGGTGAACCAGTGCTTCACCCGGTTGCCGAACAATGTAAAACACGTCTGCGCGTAGCGGCCAAACGCCTCAACCACCTCACGGTTTTCCCAGCCGCCTTTCTCCTGCATCACCATTGGCATATCGAAGTGGAACAGGGTGATAAAGGGCGTGATATCCTGGGCCAGCAGCTCGTCGATGACGTTGTTATAGAATTCGATGGCTTCCGGATTAACATCGCCGGTACCGTCCGGGATCAGGCGTGACCAGCTCAGAGACGTACGGAAGCTGTTGTGCTTCAGCTGCTTGAGCAGTGCGATGTCCTGTTTCCAGTGCTGATAAAAGGTTGAGGTGTTTGCCGGACCAACCCCCTGGTGGAAACGACCTGGCTGGCGGTCGAACCACACGTCCCACGTGGTCTGGCTTTTGCCGCCGTTCAGGCTATCCCCTTCGGTTTGCAGTGCCGAGCAGGCACTGCCCCACCAGAAGTTTTCTGGAAAACGGTATCGCATTGTTATTGCTCCATTGCTATTTATACGTTCTGGCAACAATACGTGTTTTTGCGACACAGAAACCGGTTACAGTGCTCATTTTACAACAAGATGCTTATAAATCCGGGCATTCAACTTTGCCAAGTGCTTCCCAGTAGTTGTTCTGGTTATTTCTTTGTATTGCCAGAATAGCCTCGCGGATATGCTGCTGATTACGTGTATCAGACATAATCGTTTTTTCCCACACGTCATCGGATGGCGACCCCTGTGGGGTGCAAATCTTGCGTAAGTCCTTCAATACAGTATTTTTTTCATGAACGGACTGTAGAGAGCCGTAAGCCGAATCGGCCTGCGCTAAACCCGGCAGCGTGAAAAGAATGGCAATAAGCGGTAAAGCGGCTCGTTTCATGATAATAATCCTTGTTGTCGATGCGCATCATCTCAAGAGTAAGTGTAGACGGCATGCGTCTCACTCATCAGCCTGTGTTAATTTCTAAACAAATAATCAGCCAGAAGTTGTAGTTTTTCATGAGGATAGGATGCAAATACAGATTACAGATACCATTACTGAAGACGATCAAAATGCCCTGCTTGCCGGATTGCGCGCCTACAACCGTCAGTTCCTGAGAACCACCAATTTTGGCGACCTGGCGGTGTACTGGCGCGATGAAAGCAATGAAATTCTGGGCGGGCTGATTGGCAAAATCAAAGGCGAATGGCTGTGTATTGATTTCCTGTGGATGCATGATTCGCTGCGCAAAGGCGGTTACGGCACAAAATTGATGCAGGCTGCCGAGCAGACAGCGCGTGAGAGAGGATGCCTGCATGCATTGGTGGATACCATGAGTTTCCAGGCGCTGCCGTTTTATCAGAAAAACGGCTATCAGCTGCAAATGACCCTCGATAACTTTCCGGAAACCGGCTCCGCGCGGCATTATTTGTCGAAAACGTTTTGATGACCGGAAGGTCTGGACGCCGCCTCACTTTCTTGCGCAGCAGAATAGTGTATGTTCTGAACAATCATTTATTTCTTAAGCGGTAAAGAGATGAGACGGATTGAGATAATACTGGGGGAGCTGGAACGGCTGACGCGAGGACTGAATCTTGCCCATCTGGCGCAGGAAACGGCGTTCACAGCGGAAGCTATCGGCTTTAACCTCGGACTGGCGCGCAACTCGGTCAGTAAAGATCTCAATCAGCTCTGGAACGACGGCCTGGCGATTAAAAGCCGCGGACGCCCTGTCTTCTTTCTGCATCGTCAGGCGATTGAAACGCTGCTGGGACGCAAACTGGATGAGTCCGAGCGCGAAGTGCAAACCGTTGCCGACCTGTTACCTGTTCAGGAAAACCAGGCGACAGACGATCCCTTTTCTGGCCTGATTGGTTACGATCGCAGCCTACGCGACGCGGTGGAAAAAGGCCGCGCGGCGGTGCTGTATCCCCACGGGCTGCACGTTCTGCTGACCGGTCCCTCCGGCGTTGGCAAAACCTTTTTTGCCGAACTGATGCACCGTTTTGCCTGCGAACGCGCAGTGGGAGCGTCGCCGCCGCTGGTTTACTTTAACTGCGCGGAATACGCCCATAACCCGGAGCTGCTTTCTTCGCACCTGTTTGGTCATCGACAGGGGGCATTTACCGGCGCAAATGAAAATAAACCCGGTCTGGTCGAGCAAGCCGACGGTGGCTATCTGCTGCTCGACGAAGTGCATCGTCTGCCGTATGAAGGCCAGGAAAAGCTATTTTCTATTCTCGACAAAGGCGAATACCGGCCGCTGGGTTCCAGCGCCGTGGCGCGGTCAATCTCGGTTCGCCTGATATGTGCGACCACCGAACCGGTAAGCTCGGCGTTGCTGCGTACCTTCCAGCGACGTATTCAGGTGTGTATCGATTTGCCCGGCATCCGCCAGCGTTCAGTGGAAGAGCAGGTTGAACTGATCGTTGGCTTCTTACAGCGTGAGAGCCGCAAAATCGAGCGTACGATAAGCATCGACCGTACTCTGCTGCTCTGGCTGCTGAACAAGCCGCTGGAAGGCAACATTGGTCAGCTTAAGAGCGACATTCAGTTTCTCTGCGCACAGGCCTGGGCCTCGGGGATGACCGAGCACAGCGACACGCTACAACTGGATAAACGTCTGACCGAGATCCCCTTTAACGCCACGCCGGAACAACGTCTGTTGGTTGGAGCGCTGTTCGAAGGCAAAGAACACCTGAGCATCGATGCCCGCACGCTGCCTGCGCTGAAAAATTCACTGGCCACCGGAGCCGAAATTGAAGAGAGCGATCTTTTCTACAGCTTCCTGACCCGCGAATATATCAACCTGCGTAACAGCAACGTGCCGCCAGCCGAAACGCTGGCAATCCTCAAAAACAAGCTCAGTTCGATATTTGAATATGGTCTCTACAGCCGCGACAGCGTGGCGCATCCTCCGCGCTATGGCGATCAGATTGAAGAGCGAGTCACGCTGCTGATCGGCTGTGTTGAGCAGGTGCTTGGTTTTACGCTGCCGGAAAATCTGGTTAACCCGCTGCGCAAACACTTCCTGGCGCTGATTGGCTATGTGCAGCGCGGCCTTATTCCGCAACTTTATTCTTCCAGCCTGATCCTCGATCGCTGCAAAGATGAATACGAAAACGCGACGCTGTTATGCCGAAAAATCAATGAACTGCTGCATATTCAGTGTCCGGCGACGGAGGTGGTCTGGCTGTGCCTGTTCCTCAAAGAGTGTCGCCATTACCGCCAACGGATTGACGCCAGTCCTGACTGCGGGGTGATTTTGATTGCCCACGGTGCGACGACCGCCACAAGTCAGGCGCAGTACGTGAATCGCGTGCTGGAGCGCGAGGTGTTCAGCGCTATCGATATGCCTTTCGAGCAGTCGGTGCATGACACGCTGGAAGCCCTGACGCAGATGATCCAGACCCGGCAATATCGCCGATTGATCCTGATGGTGGATATTGGTTCACTGGTCCATTTTGGCAGCACGATCAGTAAGTTATTCCAGATAGACGTACTGTTAATGCCCAATATCACGCTCACCAGCCTGCTGGAGATTGGGCTGGATTTAAGCTACGAAACCAGCGACTTGCCGCAGCTGGCGGCGTTGATGCAGAGCAAAAATATTCCCTGTCAGCTTTGTACTCCGCAGCAGGAAAACAGCGGTAAAGTGCTGGTTATCTCCTGCATCACCGGGATGGGAACGGCAGAGAAAATCAAAAAGGTGCTGGAGGAGAGCTTCGGTGAGTTGATGTCGCAGGATACGCGGATGGTTATCCTCGATTACAACGAAGTTCGCAGCCTGGAGCGTGTTCAGCAGGCGATTAACGCCAGTGAACGCCTGGCGGGAATAGTGGGCACTTTCCAGCCAGGACTGCCGGATATTCCGTTTATCTCGCTCGAGGAGCTGTTCTCTGAGCAAGGCCCCGAGCTGGTACTCAGCCTGCTGACGCCAGATCTCTCCAGCAGCGAACGCCGTCTGGAGATGGAGCGCAGCGCGATGCGCTTTATCAGCGCGTTGACTATGGAGAGCATCATTAACCATATTTCGGTGCTCAACCCGCAGCGTATTCTCAAAGAGATGGAAGGCGTGCTGAATCATCTGACCACCGCGCTTTCGCTCAAACCGAGCCGTCAGGTGACACTGCGCTTCCTGATCCACTGCTGCTGTATGGTCGAGCGTATCGTGATTAACCGCAAACCGTTACAGATGGCGCTGGAGAACAAGCCGGATCTGGATAATCGCGCGTTTAGTGTCATTAAATCCGCTTTCCTGCCGATCGAAGAGGCCTATGCCATTCGCTTATCGGACGCGGAATATTTTTATATCTACGAACTGCTGTATAGCTAATCCCTTTACTGGCGCGGCTTTCTGCCTCGCCAGCGCTCCTCTCTTCCCCGCGTGACACAAATTCTGGCACAGCCTTTGCTCTGTTTACCTATGTCTATGTAATCGAGCCAGGAGGCCATTTTGACTACCACTGAATCCTTGCCCCAGATCCTGCTGCTGACCCATGGCGGCTGGGGGCAACAGCTTTGCAACAGCCTGCGCATGGTGATGGGTGAAATCAAAGGCGTGACGGAAATTGCGCTGATGCCCGTTGATACGCTCGGCGAGTTTTATCAGCGCGTTGAAGCCGTAGTGAAAACCATGCCGGAAGGCTCACTGATCCTGACTGATTTTATTGGCGGCACCACCTCCAACGTGGCGGCGCGGCTGAGCGCCGATTACCCGGTGGCTGTTATTTCCGGGCTCAACGCCTCTTTGCTGCTGGAGGCGCTCGACAAACGCGAGCATGGCCAGTTGACCACCTGCGTGGCTGAACTGGTCGACGCCGGGCGTAGCAGTTGCCTGGACGTTGTCGCCCACGTGCGTCAATTACAACAATCACAATAAGGAATAAACATCATGGCAAACATCGTCTTATGTCGTATCGATAGCCGTCTGATTCATGGACAAGTGGTGACCAAATGGGTTGGGCAATCTCAGGCCAACCGGATTGCGGTGGTTAGCGATGAGCTGGATGCCGATCCGTTTATGAAAAACATCTACCTGATGGCCGCGCCGCCAAACATCAAAGTGGATTGTTTCGGTAACCAAAGTTTTGCGGCCGCCTGGAAAGAAAACCAGCTTGGTGACGGCAAAGTGCTGGTGCTGTTCCCTTCTCTGGCGGCGGTTCAGGAAGCGGTCCAGTTGGGGTTTGACGTCACTACCATTCAGGTCGGTGGGCTGGGCGGTGGGCCAAACCGCAAAGCGGTATTCCAGAACATTACGCTGGATGAAAAAGACGTCGGCATTCTGAGCGACCTGAAAAATCGTGGGATTCAGGTGTTCTTCCAGACTATCCCGGAAGATAAGCCTCAGTCGCTGGACGATATCCTGAAAAAATTCTAATTCTTTGATAACAGGGTACTTAACTATGGATACTTTAGTCTTTGCAAGCCTGATGGGGTTGTATTACTGGTTTGCCCGATTACGCCTTGGCTACACCTTCTCCGCTATGCTGCTGCAACCGGTAGTGATTGCCGTATTCGTTGGCTTGCTGTTAGGCAACATGGAAACGGCGATGATCATCGGTGCCGGTATGCAGCTGGTTTATCTCGGCGTGACCTCTACGCCAGGCGGTAACGTCCCGTCGGATCCTGCGCTGGCCGCCTGTATTTCAATTCCTATCGCTGTGAAGGCCGGAATGGACCCGAACCTGGCTATCGCGCTGGCGATCCCGTTTGGCGTCATCGGCGTGTTCCTCGACCAGTTGCGCCGCACGTTAAACGCAGCGTGGGTGCATATGGCCGACAAGCATGCGGAAACGGCCAATATGGCGGGCATTATGCGCTGTGCATTCCTCTACCCGGCGTTGCTTGGCCTTGTACTGCGTTTCCCGGTGGTTTTCGCCGCCAACTATTTTGGTCAGGACGTGGTGGAAAGCTTCCTCAAGCTGATGCCGCACTGGCTGACGCACTCCTTTGAAATTATGGGCGGCATTCTGCCAGCGTTGGGCTTCGCCATTACCATTATGGTGATCGGTAAAAAGAGCCTGCTGCCGTGGTTTATCGGCGGTTTCTTTGCGGTGCTGTACCTGAAGGTAGACATCATGGCGATGGCAATCTTTGGTACCTGCGTGGCTTTCCTGATTAAAGGTCTGGCGAAAAATGAAGGAGCAGCATGATGAGCAGCGACGTAATGCAACATGAACTGGTGGAGCGGGCGCGTGAAAGCGGCACGCTGACCAAAGCCGATATCACCAAAGCCTGGTTTATCTACTGGCTGGGTGCAGAAGTTTCCAGCTCCTATGAGCGTTTGCAGAGCCTGATTTTCTGCGCCTCGATGACGCCGATCATCAAAAAGCTCTACCCGCAAAAAGAGGAACAGGTAGAAGCGCTGAAACGCCATCTGAACTTCTTCAACTCAGAGCAGACGTTCGGGGCGGTGATTCAGGGGATCTCCATTGCGATGGAGGAACAGAAAACCCGCGGCGAGCCGATCAGCGATGCTTCAATTACCGGGATTAAAACCGGGCTAATGGGACCGCTGGCCGGGATGGGGGACTCGATCATCTGGGCCGCCGTTATGCCGCTGTTAATTGCTATTTTTATCCCATTCGCGGCAAATGGCAGCGCGATGGGCGGAATTGTACCGTTAATCCTCTACCCGGCCATTACGTTGGCAATCAGCTACGGTATGGTGCACAAAGGCTATACGCTGGGACGTGACTCGATAATTGGTCTGCTGCAGGGAGGGCGAATAAAGGAACTTATCTACGGCGCGAACGTGCTGGGCCTGATCATGATGGGCGCGCTTTCTGCGAGCTACGTCAAGATCACCACGCCGTTAAAACTCAGCGCCCTGAAAGGCTCTGAAGTGGTGGTTCAGCAAATCCTCGACTCTATTGCCCCCGGTCTGTTGCCGCTGGCGGCGGTGTTCGCCATTTATTTCTATCTGGTGAAGAAAGGGCCGCGTTACACCACGATTTTGCTGTCGATTGTTGCGCTCAGCGTGGTCTGCTCGCTACTGGGAGTGCTGTAAGCCATGACACAGAATATCTACCAACAATTGGGGCTAAAACAGGTGATTAACGCCTGCGGCAAGATGACGATTCTGGGCGTTTCCAGCGTTGCGCCGGAAGTGATGCAAGCCACCGCGCGGGCAGCTTCGGCCTTTGTTGAAATTGACCGGCTGGTGGACCGTACCGGTCAATTGGTTTCCCGCTACACCGGCGCGGAGGACAGCTATGTTACTTCGTGCGCCTCGGCGGGTATTGCGATTGCCGTTGCCGCCGCCATTACCCGCGGTGACCAGGCTAGTGTCACGCTGATGCCGGACAGCGCGGGTATGGCCAATGAAGTGGTCATGCTGCGCGGGCATAACGTTGACTACGGGGCGCCCATCACCAGCGCGATCCGCTTAGGGGGAGGACGGGTGGTGGAGGTTGGCTCAAGTAATCTGGCGGCCCGCTGGCAGTTGGAGAGCGCGATTACCGATAACACCGCCGCGCTGCTGTACGTGAAATCGCACCACTGCGTGCAGAAAGGCATGTTGAGCATTGCAGACTTCGTACAGGTTGCGCAGGTTCATAACCTGCCGCTGATTGTCGATGCCGCCGCCGAGGAAGACTTACACGCCTGGGTGGCGAGCGGGGCGGATATGGTGGTCTACAGCGGAGCAAAAGCCTTTAACGCGCCGACCTCCGGGTTTATCACCGGGAAGAAACAGTGGATTGCCGCGTGTAAAGCGCAGCACCACGGAATTGCCCGGGCGATGAAGATCGGCAAAGAGAATATGGTCGGGCTGGTGTATGCCCTGGAAAACTATCATCAGGGGCAAACCGTGGTCACCGCCGAAGAGCTTCGCCCCGTGGCGCAGGCGATTTCAGCGATTCGCGGACTGGATGCGGATATTGAGCAGGACGAAGCCGGGCGCGCCATCTGGCGGATTCGTATTCGGGTGAATGCACAAGAGCTGGGGATGGATGCTTACGCCGTAGAAGCGCAGCTGCGAGAGGGTGATATCGCGATTTACGCTCGCCGTTACAACCTTCATCAGGGCGTCTTTAGTCTTGACCCGCGTACGGTCGCAGAAGGGGAAATGGCACTGATCGTGGCCCGACTAAAGGAGATTGCAGACCATGCAGCACATTAATTTTTATCGCAATAAAGTGGCTATTAACGTGCTGGCGAAGGATATCGCCAACGCCCGGGAAATCTATGACGCTGCCGAAGGTCACGCGGTGATCGGCATTCTTTCAGCGCAGTTCTCCTCGGTTGAGGAAGGGGTTAAGGAAGTAAAACGCTGGATGGTCGACGTGCCGTCGATTTCCGTGGGGCTGGGGGCGGGCGACCCGGCGCAGTATTACAAAGCGGCGATGATTGCCTCACAGGTCCATCCGGCACACGTCAACCAGACCTTTACCGGTTGTGGTTTTGCGGCAGGCGCGCTGGCGGCAACGGGCGGTGAACAGACCCATATCAACGCGTTAGTCAGTCCCACGGGCACGCCGGGGGAAGTGTTGATCTCCACTGGCGTCAGCAGCAGCCAGGGCACGCCAGCCCACGTTTCCTGTGATGCAGCGGTACGTATGATGCTGGACTCTGGCGCGCATGCGGCGAAGTTCTTCCCAATGGGCGGTGAGCAGTCCCTGCCTGAGTTGTACGCACTGGCGACGACAGCGGCACGCAACGGCATGACGTTGATTGAACCGACCGGCGGTATCGATCTCGATAACTTCGGCATTATCCTGCAATCCTGTCTGGAAGCAGGAGTATCGCGCGTCATGCCGCATGTTTACAGCTCGATTATCGACCCACAGACCGGTAATACCCGGCCTGCAGATATCATCAGGTTGATGGAGATAGTCAAAGCCCTGGTGTGATGTTGCCATCGCCGGATGGCACACAAAAAATGCCCGGTAAGCGTTAGGTGCTACCGGGCATTTTTGCGAACACCCTTCCCTGAAAATGAATATATTGCACCAGCATGTATTTATCCTCGAAAGCGCCTCGCAGAGAGATAATTTCCCTGATGTCGTCTGTGCCACTGGCGAGTAATGTCCCGTCATCTTGTTCTTCCGGTGACGGACCGCCATGCAAAAACCAACAACATCTACACCGCATGATGCGGTGTTTAAAAAATTCTTAGGCCATCCAGATACGGTGCGGGATTTTCTTGATACCTATCTTCCTGCGTCATTACATGAGCTTTGCGATCTGGATACACTGAAACTGGAACCCGGGAGTTTTATTGAGGAGGATCTGCGTGCCAGTTATTCCGATATTCTGTGGTCGCTAAAAACTAGAACCGGTAAAGGCTATATCTACGCGTTGATTGAACACCAAAGCTCGCCAGATGCTCATATGGCATTCAGGATGATGCGTTATGCCATTGCTACGATGCAGAAGCATCTTGATGCAGGACACAAAACGCTGCCGCTGGTGGTGCCGATACTTTTTTATCATGGCGTTGACAGCCCGTATCCATACTCGCTGTGTTGGCTGGATGAATTTGATGATCCACAAACTGCGCGGCAGCTTTATGGCTCTGCCTTCCCGCTGGTAGACATCACGGTGGTGTCTGATGATGAGATTATGCAGCATCGGCGGATGGCGCTACTTGAGCTTGTCCAGAAGCATATACGTGAACGTGACCTGATGGTGCTGGTGGATAACCTGGTTGCTCTGCTGGTTAAGGGATACGCTAATGACAGCCAGGTAGAAACGCTATTTAATTATCTGATGCAGTCTGGCAGCGCACCGCGTTTCGAGGCGTTTATTCGCGAGGTGGCTTTACGCGTTCCCCAACACAAGGAGAGATTAATGACTATTGCAGAATGTTTACGTGAATCAGGGCGAAGAACGGGTCATTACAGTGGCTTACAAGAGGGATTACAAAAGGGCAAGATTGAAGGCAAACAAGACGAAGCGTTGCGGATAGCCCATGCCATGCTGGAGAAGGGGATCGATCGTGAACTGGTGCTAATTATCACCGGGCTTTCAAGTGATGAACTAACGGCATCTTCCGACTAATGTATCTTTTTCCCGTTATGCCTTTTTCTTCTTGCTGATGCTTTTTCGTTTTTTAAACCGCAGCGACCTTGCCGCTATAGTCATTTCATTACTCATCAGGCGGTTATTGCAAAAGGATAGAACGTGAAGCTGAAGATACCTTTTTTTGGGGCCGGGGCGGCGGTATTACTGGCGGGGTTATTGCTGGCAGGATGCGATCAACAGAGCAGTGATGCAAAGCATATCAAAGTGGGTGTGATTAACGGTGCCGAGCAGGATGTGGCGGAGGTCGCGAAGAAAGTGGCCAAAGAGAAGTACGGCCTCGATGTTGAACTGGTGGGTTTTAGCGGTTCTCTGCTGCCCAACGATGCCACTAATCATGGTGAGCTGGATGCCAACGTCTTCCAGCATCGTCCGTTCCTCGAACAAGATAATAAAGCACACGACTATAAGCTGGTTGCGGTGGGCAATACCTTTGTGTTCCCGATGGCAGGGTATTCGAAGAAAATCAAAACCGTCGCTGAACTAAAAGACGGTGCAACGATTGCGATACCTAACGATCCAACCAACCTCGGGCGGGCGCTGTTGCTGCTGCAAAAAGAGAAGTTAATTACGCTGAAAGCGGATACCGGCCTGCTGCCAACAGCGTTGGATATCACTGATAACCCGCGGCATCTGATAATTATGGAACTGGAAGGCGCGCAGTTGCCGCGCGTATTGGACGATCAGAAAGTGGATGTAGCGATTATCAGTACCACCTACATCCAGCAAACCGGGCTTTCCCCGGTACATGACAGCGTATTTATCGAAGACAAAAACTCACCGTACGTGAACATCCTGGTGGCGCGAGAAGACAACAAAGATGCCGAGAATGTGAAAGAATTCCTGCAATCTTATCAGTCACCGGAAGTGGCAAAGGCGGCAGAAACTATCTTTAACGGCGGCGCGGTTCCGGGTTGGTAATCATGACCCGTTGCCGCGCCGGTTGGGGTTAAACCGCTCTGGCGCGGCGACGTGAGTCCATTGAGATCAGCACTACCGATGAGAGGATTAAAAGCGTGCCCAGCCAGTCTGGCAGGGTAAAGGTAATACCTAACAACAGTAGTGACAGCAACGCGCTGCTCAACGGTTCTGCGCAGCTTAAAATGCTCGCTTTCGGTCCGCCAATCATCTGCGCGCCTTTCAGGTACAGGCTAAACGTCAGCGACGTGCCGATGACCACCAGATAGAAAAACGCCAGAATCAAACTGCCATTCACCACGAAATTAGTGCCCTGTCCGGCATAAAACGGCAGCAGGATCATGCCGCCGATTAACATACTCCAGCCGACGACCGGCAGCGTGCCGTAGCGCGCGATAAGCGTTGAGGGGTAGGTGGTGTAGAACGCGGCGGCAAACGCCGAGGCAATTCCCCAGAACAGCGCGGCAGGTGAGATAGACAGCGACGTTGGGTTACCGTGGGTGACCAGTAAGAAGGTGCCGATGAGCGAGGTGAAGATTGCGGTCAGCACTAAAATCCCCGGTCGAGCTTTGCGCACCACGGAAAACCACGCCACGATAATGGTCGGTGACAAAAATTGCAGCACCGTCGCGGTGGCGGCGTTGGATTTTTCAATGGTCAGCAGAAAGGTGAGCTGTACGGTGAGCGCTCCAACTACGGAAAAAATCAGCAGGCTGATGGCGTCTTTGCGGTTTTTGATAATGGAGAACACTTTGTCGCCGTGAACGAAAGAGAGCATCAGCAGAATCAGCCCGGCGAAAATCAGACGTGTCATGGTCAGAAACTGCGACGACATCTGACTTTGCTCCATGATGTACTGCGCGCAAACGCCTGAACTTCCCCACAATACGGCGGCAATCAGGACGTTCATCATCCCTCTTCTGGTGGAACTCATCTTTCCCTCGGCATGTTGTTTTGTTTTATTTGTGTGCAGGCATCATAGCAGAGATAGCGAAGCGAGTGAGGCATGACTGGTGTAGCCCCCCACGCGGCAGGGGGCTTCGGTAGTTATTTTATGGCGCAATCGGCGTCAGATAATCCAGCCGTAGCGGTTCGGCTAGCAGATCGTTCATTTGTAGAATGAACGCCTGGAAATGTGGCAGAGCGATATGCTCGTCCAGACCGGCCTGACCGTGCCAGGATTCGCGCACGTAAAACACATCCGGCGTGTCGCGTAACTGGAACAGGGCATATTCAATATTGCCCGGCTCCCGGCGAGTAGGCAGTAACAGAGCCTGCAGTGCCTGTTTCAGTGCATCGATTTTCCCTGGTTTGGCTTTCAGTACCGCAATAATTGAAATCACTTCTGAATCTGACATGTTAAAACCCCTCCAGCACAATCTTGCCGACCGAACGACCGGTTTCAATTTGCGCGTGGGCTTTTTGCAGATTTGCCGCGGTGATCGCGCCAAAATGTTCGCCCAGCGTGGTGCGGATGGTGTTGCTGTCGATCAGCTGTGCCACGCGGGTCAGTAACTGATGCTGCGCAATGATGTCGTGGGTGGTAAACATCGAACGGGTAAACATAAACTCCCAGTGCAGCGAAATGCTTTTGGCCTTCAGCGGACGCGCATCGAGAGTGTGCGGATCGTCAATCAACGCCAGTTTGCCCTGCGGTGCCAGGGCGGCAATAATTTGCGAATAGTGCTGCTCGGTATTGTTCAGGCTGGCAACGTGCGTCACCTCTTTAATGCCTATCCGTGCCAGCTCTTCCGTCAACGGCTTGCTGTGGTCAATCACATGATGAGCGCCCGCTTCACGAACCCATTTCTGGCTCTGCGGACGTGATGCCGTACCGATGACGGTCATTTTGGTCAGCTTACTGGCCAGTTGCGTCAGAATAGAACCGACGCCGCCAGCCGCGCCAACGATCAATAACACATCATCTTCATTGCTATTCTCCTCAACGCCCAGACGGTCGAACAGCATTTCCCAGGCGGTGATGGCGGTCAGCGGCAGCGCCGCAGCAGAAGCATTATCCAGTGTTTTTGGCTTCAGCGCGGTAATACGTTCATCAACCAGCTGAAATTCACTGTTACTGCCAGCGCGGCCCAGCGCTCCGGCGTACCAGACTTCATCGCCAGGTGTGAACAGGGTGACGGCTTCACCCACGGACTTCACCACGCCAACGGCGTCCCAGCCCAGAACGCGCGGCACATCGGCGTTAAAACCTTCGCGAACCTTGGTATCAACGGGATTGACGGAAATGGCTTTCACTTCAACCAGCAGATCGTGCCCGGTAGCGACTGGCATGGGCAGGTCAATCTCTTGTAAAAATTCAATGTTATTGCCGTCGGTCGCGGCGCGGGTAATAGCGATGGCTTTCATGGTCTCTCCGGTCACAGGAATCAGTTGAATAATTCGATGGTAAACCGGTAGCAGAACGGGAAAAATAGCCCTACGGCGACAGGACTTATACTCGGGGAGTGAAAATGTTCCGGCTTGAAGATCTCACGTTGTTTGTCCGCGCCGCGGCGCTGAATAGTTTTAGCGATGCTGCGCGCGAAATCGGCGTTCAGCCTGCTCAGGTCAGTTCAGCTATCAAGCGACTGGAGTCTACGTTGGCTATCCGCTTGTTCGCCCGCTCCACGCGCAGCCTACGCCTGACGCCGGAGGGCGAGGTCTGGCTACCCTATGCCCGCCAGATGCTGGACGTGATGCATGCCGGGCTGCAAAAAATTCAGACCCCAGAAGATGAAGTTTCTGGCACGCTGCAAATCGCCGTGCCTTCCGATCTTGGCCGTAACCTGCTGCTGCCGGTCTTTCAGTCGTTTCGACGCCGCTATCCCGCGCTGCGCCTGCGGATTTTTTTCTCCGATCAGGTGACGGATGTCTTTAAAGACCCCGTCGATGTTGCGTTTCGCTATGGCAATACCGAAGACGCGTCTTACATTGCGCTGCCCGTTGCACCGAGTAACCGACGTGTGCTGGTGGCATCACCGGAATGGGTTGCACAAAACGGCGCTCCGCAAACCCCGGATGATTTAACACAGCTCAACGCCATGACCTTCGTATTACGCGGCCGTCTGCATGATCGCTGGACGTTTACGCGCAACGGCGAGGTCAGTAGTGTGCAGGTTAACGGCACCATTATGAGCGACGATGCGGAAGTGATCCGACGGCTGGCAATTGCCGGGGAAGGTGTGGCGTACAAGTCGTGGCTGGATGTCAGCGAAGATGTGCGTGACGGTCGATTACAACTGCTGATGCCGGATTATCAGGGGGAGAAAGTCCCGCTGAATATGATTTGCCCCCATCGGAAGCAGCTTTCAAGAGCAGTCCGTCTGCTGCACGACGCAGTGAAGGCGCGGTGTGAAATGCTGGCGCAAAGCTAATAAGCGCTTTACGCCAGAATACTATCGCGTCGTTACTCAGTCTTTTTTCGCAGCGTTTGCAAAGAAGATATCAGACTGAATGTCTTTGGTGCGGATGGTAAATAGCTGATTAGTCAGATCTTCCGTCAGCTTCTCGGTGTCGGCCATGATGCGCAGGTTGAAGTCATTCAGCATCTTATCGGCGGCTGGTTTATCAGTTTTCGCCATCTTCAGATACTCTGCTTCAACCTCTTTTTGCTCCTTGGCCACTTTGTCTTCCCACGCTTTGTAGGCTTTTTTGACGATTGGCGCGAGCTTCGGATAATCGGTCATCGTCAGCGTTTGTAATTTACGATATTTCCAGTAGATAGACTGATCGTCCGCTTTATCGGTACCCATCGTATAGTTAGCCGGATACGCTTTCAGGCCGCTGTAGTACGGAACAAAGGCGGTGAGGTCGGCCATGCCCAAACCAATGTAGGTCGTTTCACCGATCTCTTTTGGCAACCACGGACGGACCTGCATAACATGCGCTTCATAGGTGCGGAAGACGCTGACCGGACGCCATGGCTCTTTGCCGTTCAGACCGTTGGTGTAGGGGTCATGGCTGGTGCCTTCATAATGGTTACGCAGTACGGCCTTCACATCGTCCAGTGTCATTTTCTTCTCTGGCGTCATGAAGACCGGGAATTCACGTCCTTTGGCCATATCCTGGTTTACGGAAGGATTGAACTCTTTCTGGATGGTCCAAACGCGAGGGTCGTTATACGTGCGGTCACGCTCATCATCACGGGTATAGGCTTTGGAGAAGTTGAATTTGCCATCTTTTGCCGGTTCGTACAGACCCTTTTCGGTCGCAAATTGAATCAGGTTTTTTGACGCCATCATGTCCGGGTTTTTCGGATCGTAATCCTGTAAGCGGCCCTGGTTACCGGTGGCAAAATACTGGTTATTTGGCAGACGCTGCGCCATCCACTGATGGCCGCTGCCGGTTTCCAGATACCAGATCTCGTTATCGTCGACGACGGCAACGCCAAAGCCTTCGCCTGCGCCGACGGTCTCAACGATATGGCCCAGTAGCGCCACGGCTTCACGCGCGGTTTTACTCTGCGACAGCAGAATATCCGGAATATCGTCTTCGGTGATCCCTTTATCCTCAACGTACGGGTCGGCGGCCAGCGCTTTTGGTGAGGCAAAAATAGATTCTGTGCCGCTCACGCCAACGCCCAGCTCGTTAAATCCGGTCGCGCCGTGCAGTTGGGTTTTCCAGTTTGGAACAGTGGTATAACGCAGCGAGTTTTTGGGTAGCGGCCAGGTAAAGTCATTCGCACCGTTATGTGCTTTGGTGCTGTATACCCCGGTCTGATTCTGTTTTGCCGGGTGAATGACAAAATGTTGCGCTTTCAAGGCATCGCTGTCAGCGCTACGGGCAACCAGCATCGAGCCGTCCGCTGATGCTTCGTTACCGACCAGCAGGGTCGTACAAGCAAAACCTGATGAAACAACGGCCAAATTTATAGAAAGTGCAATCAGGCACTTTTTAAAAGTAAACATTACGTATCCCTCATATGTACGCCAAAAATACACCGGAAACATACCGTTTCCTGAAATGCGATAACGCCTGAACCTGCAGACATTGCTCGCGAGAGAGATAAACGCCCCTGCCCACGCCTTCTCCAAATATCCATCCGTAGATTGAAGTCTTCTGGACAAAATAAAACGCCCATTTCGCTTAATTATTACGCAATGGATATCGTGATATTCAGGATGTTTCCTGATTCGGGATGAAGAATAGCAATGGGTTATTAGAGGATTCAGTGACCCATGTCGCGTAAGTCGATGATGACAAATATGAATTCCATTGAGGGGGCGCGATTTTTGTTTCCGGATATGACGTTACCTCTTGCGGCAATACAGCGAGGGTACATTGGAGCTGGCAAAGATCCATGTGCCCTTATACTCTTCCATGACCAGACTGAGGGTTCGTCCGCTTTGGCGGTAAAAACCGGGTAAGGTATTGTTAATATCCGTTTCATCGGCGCTGTCTGCGAAGGTTTTGACCACCTGCATCGCCTGTAGCACCCGGGCTTCGTGCTGTCTGGTGTAGTTGAAATAAATGTTCCTGCTGATGTCTGAGGTATTACGTCCGTACAGTTTTCCGGTAATGGTGGCCAAACCTGCATTATCGTACATCCGAAACGCTAACGTACCGGCAAAGCGATTGCTGCCAATATTCCATTCCACGTTGCCGATGCAACTCAGCGGCTTTTCGGCAAAGCGTGAATACCATAGCCACCCGCCTGAACCGAGCAACGTCGCCAGACCGATTACCAGCAGAATAAGGTGATGTATTTTTTTCATTACCCGCGCATCCAGTAATAGTGGGTAGTACAAAACGCGTTAGCATCTATCCGCGCATCTTTATCACAGACAAACGCCACGATCCTCTCCGCTTTGCGGTAGCCGGAAAGGAAGACGTGCTTGTTGTTTTCGCAGAGATAGGGATGCAGTTGCATCAGATTGAAATAATTCTCCTGGTCGTGCTCATTTGGCGAGTAATAAATTTTACAGTTTTGCCGAGAGGGAACTTGCATAGAAACAGACACGAATTTACTAAACGGCATAACAGGACGCGTCTGATACCACACCAGCCAGATAATCAGGGTGGCAATAACGATGCCCGTGCTAAATATAATGTACCACCAGGGTCCCCGCGTCGTTTGTTGAGGCGCGGGAGCAATTATCTTTGGGGGCGCGTAATCCTCTATAACCGGTGGCTGGTAAACTTCACTTTGAGGATGTGTTATCGCCTCAACCTGCGTATTTTCATTTAATGCAAGCCCGCGCCGGGAAATTGTTTTTACCGTATCTCTCGGCAGACCCACATCCGCCAGAGCATTACGTAGCGTCAGAATAGCCTGGTAAAATGTGTTGGTGGTGGTCACATTATTTCTCTCACCCCAGCCCACTTTAATCAACGTGTTCTGAGAAACAATGTCACTTGCGTGAGTAATTAAATAGAGAAAACAGAGCGAGGCTGGTATCTGTAGTTGAATTGCTCGCCCTGTCTGTCGATTGACCAGGCTTTTGTTATCAGGATTAAATTCGACCAACTGATTGATAAGGTACAATTGCCCAGCCCTCAGTAACCTAAACGGGTAATGACTCCAACTTATTGATAGTGTTTTATGTTCAGATAATGCCCGATGACTTTGTCATGCAGCTCCACCGATTTTGAGAACGACAGCGACTTCCGTCCCAGCCGTGCCAGGTGCTGCCTCAGATTCAGGTTATGCCGCTCAATTCGCTGCGTATATCGCTTGCTGATTACGTGCAGCTTTCCCTTCAGGCGGGATTCATACAGCGGCCAGCCATCCGTCATCCATATCACCACGTCAAAGGGTGACAGCAGGCTCATAAGACGCCCCAGCGTCGCCATAGTGCGTTCACCGAATACGTGCGCAACAACCGTCTTCCGGAGCCTGTCATACGCGTAAAACAGCCAGCGCTGGCGCGATTTAGCCCCGACGTATCCCCACTGTTCGTCCATTTCCGCGCAGACGATGACGTCACTGCCCGGCTGTATGCGCGAGGTTACCGACTGCGGCCTGAGTTTTTTAAATGGCGGAAAATCGTGTTGAGGCCAACGCCCATAATGCGGGCGGTTGCCCGGCATCCAACGCCATTCATGGCCATATCAATGATTTTCTGGTGCGTACCGGGTTGAGAAGCGGTGTAAGTGAACTGCAGTTGCCATGTTTTACGGCAGTGAGAGCAGAGATAGCGCTGATGTCCGGCGGTGCTTTTGCCGTTACGCACCACCCCGTCA
The DNA here is from genome assembly GCF_004322975.1 of Citrobacter sp. ABFQG. Taxonomy (NCBI): domain Bacteria; kingdom Pseudomonadati; phylum Pseudomonadota; class Gammaproteobacteria; order Enterobacterales; family Enterobacteriaceae; genus Citrobacter; species Citrobacter sp. ABFQG. The sequence continues at coordinate 629,691 of NZ_CP036435.1, read as the reverse complement.
GTAGCTGAACAGGAGGGACAGCTGATAGAAACAGAAGCCACTGGAGCACCTCAAAAACACCATCATACACTAAATCAGTAAGTTGGCAGCATCACCAGGAATTTGTGTGCTGAAAAGATATGGCAAATGACTGGGATAAGGTAAGAATTTTGGCGGAAGATCACAGGAGTCGAACCTGCCCGGGAACGCTGGCGCCCCCAACTGGATTTGAAGTCCAGCCACCTCACCGGAGATGACGATCTTCCGCGCCTCGATTGCTACATGGAGGCGGGGCGCATTATAGCTACTTCCTGGGGTTTCCACACCCCCTCACTCACTTTTTTAACTTCCCTTTTGTCTTGCCATGATCGGTTTCATATAAATCCTCAATAAATCCGGTAGTTACATTTCATCACATTTTTCGACGCAACTCTGATCACAGAAAACAAGAATCGTAATTTGATAACGAGATATCGGAATACCCGCGCTCACAGGGATGGTTTACAAGAACTGTAACCGGTATCAGTGCGTGTGAAAGTGCTAACAAGGATGCGTAATGAAAAGTGAGATTTTGTCCGTTAAAGAGAAGATTGGCTACGGTATGGGCGATGCCGCCAGCCACATCATCTTTGATAACGTCATGTTATATATGATGTTCTTCTATACCGATATTTTTGGTATTCCGGCCGGATTTGTCGGCACCATGTTCCTGCTGGCCCGCGCACTGGATGCTATCTCAGACCCTTGCATGGGACTGCTCGCCGACCGCACCCGGTCGCGCTGGGGGAAATTTCGCCCGTGGGTACTGTTTGGCGCGCTGCCGTTTGGTCTGGTCTGTGTGCTGGCCTACAGCACGCCGGACCTCAGCCTGCATGGCAAAATGATTTATGCCGCAATCACCTACACCCTGCTGACCCTGCTCTACACCGTGGTGAATATTCCCTATTGCGCGCTGGGCGGCGTCATCACCAATGACCCCACGCAGCGTATCTCCCTGCAGTCCTGGCGCTTCGTGCTGGCGACGGCGGGCGGCATGCTCTCCACCGTGCTGATGATGCCGCTGGTAAATCTGATTGGCGGCGAGGATAAAGCGTTCGGCTTTCAGGGCGGGATTGCCGTGCTCTCGGTTGTGGCGTTCCTGATGCTGGCATTTTGCTTTTTCACCACCAAAGAACGCGTGGAAGCGCCGCCGAGCAGCACCTCAATGCGTGAAGACCTGCGCGACATCTGGCAGAACGACCAATGGCGCATCGTCGGCCTGCTGACCATCCTCAATATCCTGGCCGTCTGCGTTCGCGGCGGGGCGATGATGTATTACGTCACCTGGATCCTGGGTATGCCGGAGGTGTTTGTCGCCTTCCTTACCACCTATTGCGTCGGCAACCTGATCGGCTCTGCGCTGGCAAAACCGCTGACCGACTGGAAATGCAAAGTCAGCGTCTTCTGGTGGACCAACGCCGCGCTGGCGGCCGTCAGTCTGGCGATGTTCTTCGTACCGATGCACGCCAACATTACCATGTTCGTCTTCATCTTCGTGATTGGCGTACTGCATCAGCTCGTGACGCCAATTCAGTGGGTAATGATGTCCGACACCGTGGATTACGGCGAGTGGTGCAACGGAAAACGTCTGACGGGGATCAGCTTTGCGGGCACGTTGTTCGTGCTCAAGCTGGGCCTGGCGCTCGGCGGGGCGCTGATCGGCTGGATGCTGGCAGGTGGGGGCTACGACGCCGCAGCGAAAACCCAGAACGGCGCCACCATTAGCATCATCATCGCGCTGTTCACCATAGTCCCGGCTATTTGCTACCTGCTGAGTGCCGTGATCGCCAAACGCTTCTACACCCTAAAAACCCCGTATCTGACTGAAATCATGAGACAACTGGCGCAGGGCGCGCGCCGCAATCAGCAAGATTTCACGACGAAAGAATTACAGAACTAAGGAACCGATGATGAAAATTAGCGATGGAAACTGGCTGATTCAGCCCGGTCTGAACGTGATTAACCCGATACAGGTGTTCGAGGTTGAACAGCAGGGCAATGAGATGATTGTCTACGTTGCGCCGCGCGATGTGCGTGAACGTACCTGGCAACTGGATACCCCATTGTTTACCCTGCGCTTCTTCTCGCCGCAGGAAGGCGTGGTCGGTGTGCGTATGGAGCACTTCCAGGGGGCGCTGGATACCGGTCCGCATTACCCGCTCAATGTGCTGCAGGATGTGAAGGTCGAGATGCGCAACACCGCTGAGATTGCCGAACTGAAGAGCGGTAACCTGAGCGTGCGCGTAACCAAAGGGGAATTCTGGTCGCTGGATTTCCTGCGTAACGGCGAACGTATTACCGGCAGCCAGCTGAAAAACAACGGCTACGTGCAGGATACCAACAGCGGGAAAAACTATATGTTTGAGCGCCTGGATCTCGGCGTCGGGGAAACGGTATATGGCCTGGGCGAGCGCTTTACCGCGCTGGTGCGTAACGGGCAAACGGTAGAAACCTGGAACCGTGACGGCGGCACCAGCACCGAGCAATCTTACAAGAACATCCCATTCTATATCACCAACCGCGGTTACGGCGTACTGGTGAACCATCCGCAGTGCGTGTCGTTTGAAATCGGCTCTGAGAAAGTGTCGAAAGTGCAGTTCAGCGTGGAAAGCGAGTATCTGGAATATTTCGTCATCGACGGCCCAACGCCGAAGGACGTGTTGAACCGTTATACCCAGTTCACTGGCCGTCCCGCGCTGCCGCCCGCCTGGTCGTTCGGCCTGTGGCTGACCACGTCGTTCACCACCAATTATGACGAAGCGACGGTCAACAGCTTTATCGACGGCATGGCCGAGCGCAATCTGCCGCTACACGTTTTTCACTTTGACTGCTTCTGGATGAAAGCCTTCCAGTGGTGCGACTTTGAGTGGGATCCGATGACCTTCCCGGATCCGGAAGGCATGATCCGCCGCCTGAAAGAAAAAGGGCTGAAGGTCTGCGTGTGGATTAACCCGTATATTGGCCAGAAATCGCCAATATTCAAAGAGCTGAAAGAGAAAGGCTATCTGCTCAAGCGGCCGGACGGTTCCCTGTGGCAATGGGATAAATGGCAGCCGGGCCTGGCGATTTACGACTTCACTAATCCGCAAGCCTGTGAGTGGTATGCCAATAAGCTGAAAGGTCTGATGGATATTGGCGTTGACTGCTTCAAAACCGACTTTGGCGAACGCATTCCTACTGACGTTCAGTGGTTTGACGGTGCCGATCCGCAGAAAATGCATAACCATTATGCGTACATCTACAACGAACTGGTGTGGAACGTGCTGAAAGAGACTGTCGGTGAAGAAGAGGCGGTGCTGTTTGCCCGTTCAGCTTCGGTCGGCGCGCAGCAGTTTCCGGTGCATTGGGGCGGCGATTGCTATGCCAACTATGAATCGATGGCCGAAAGCCTGCGCGGCGGGTTGTCCATTGGTCTGTCCGGCTTTGGCTTCTGGAGTCACGATATTGGCGGCTTTGAGAATACTGCCCCGGCGCACGTCTACAAGCGCTGGTGTGCGTTCGGGCTGCTCTCCAGCCACAGCCGTCTGCACGGTAGCAAATCCTACCGTGTACCGTGGGCGTACGATGGCGAATCCTGCGATGTGGTGCGCTACTTCACCGAGCAGAAATGCCGCATGATGCCGTATCTGTATCGCGAAGCGGCGCGCGCCAATGAGCTAGGAACGCCGATGATGCGCGCAATGATGCTGGAGTTCCCGGACGATCCGGCATGTGATTATCTCGACCGCCAGTACATGTTGGGCGATAGCGTGATGGTTGCGCCGGTGTTTAGCGAGGCGGGCGATGTGCAGTTTTACCTGCCGGAAGGACGCTGGACGCATCTGTGGCGTAACGACGAGGTGTCTGGCAGTCGCTGGCATAAACAGCAGCATGGCTTCCTGAGTCTGCCAGTCTACGTGCGCGAGAACACTCTGCTGGCGCTGGGCAGCAATAACCAGAAGCCGGACTACGCCTGGCATGAAGGAACCGCGTTCCAGCTGTTCCATCTGCAGGAGGGCCGGGAAGCGGTGTGTGAAGTGCCTGCGATGGACGGCTCGGTTATCTTCACGCTGAAGGCGACGCGTGTAGGTAATACCATCACTGTGAAAGGGAACGGTGAGGCACGTAACTGGACGCTGTGCCTGCGAAATATTCAGGAAATTGGCGGCATTAAATGCGGGTCGCATATGGGCAGCGAGCTGGGTGTAGTTATTACTCCACAGGGCAGTGAGCTGACGATTACCTTGTAAGTATGTGTCGACGTGGTGCCGGATGCGTTTTATCCGGCCCACGCTGCGAGCAGCATTCCAGATCTGAAAATCCAAATCATCCTGAATTAAATTTTTATCTCTGCATATTTGCGAGCGGTATCACTCTGATTCCCGCGAAAAATGTGATCTGCGCCGTAAATATCTCACTATTTCCTCTTTTTGTCTTATTTCTGTCCGGATTACTGGACACGATTTAGTATTGTTGACGCATCGTAGTCCTCTTATATTTATCATCACGGATTACACGTGGAGCATAAGCGCTTCTTTAGCTATTTAATCTGGTGTGTGATAAGGGTAAATAATGCAAATGATTACCTCGCGACAAAACAGATTATTAAAGTTTCTTCTGTCTAAGAAGGAATATGTCACGCTGCTGAAAATTGCCGAGTATTTATCTGTTTCAGAGAAAACTGTGCAGCGCGATCTGCGTTTACTGGAACCATGGTTATCAGAATGGAAAATAACCATCGATAAACGTGCTGGTGCTGGGGTGATATTAAGTTCCGATAATATTACCGACCTTTTATATATGGATCAGTTATTAGGATCGGAAGGTGATGATACTGACGGCATGATGAATAATTCACGGCGAGTCAAGATAGCCTCACAGTTATTAAGCGAAACGCCGCATGAAACGTCGATCAGTAAATTATCCGAACGTTATTTCATTAGTAGCGCATCGATTGTTAACGATCTGAAAGTAATTGAATCCTGGATTACCCCACTGGGCCTGTCGTTGATTCGCAGTCAGAGCGGCACGCATATCGAAGGCAGCGAGAGCGGTGTACGCCAGGCGATGGCGTCACTGATTAACGGCGTGATTAACCATAATGAACCTGGTAACGTGGTTTATTCACGCCTTGACCCGGGCAGTTATAAAGCCTTAGTGCATTACTTTGGTGAAGAAGATGTTTTATTTGTCCAGACGTTATTGCAGGAAATGGAGAACGACCTGTGCTGGTCTCTGGGCGAGCCTTATTACGTCAATATCTTTACCCATATTTTGATCATGATGTACCGCATCACGCGGGGCAATGCGCTGCCGAGAAAAGATGAAAATATCACCTCATGTGACGAGAATATTTTTTCCATTGCCAGCCGGATGATTCAGCATATTGAAAAACGCATTGCCCACCCGCTGCCGGAAGACGAAGTCTGGTTTATTTATCAATACATTATCTCTTCCGGCGTGGTAATTGAAGAGCATAACGACGTGAGCGTGATTGGCCATATGCACTCCAGCGACGAAGCGCGTTTGATTACCCATCGGTTGATTGCCTCCTTTGCCGAGATGGTCGACAGCGATCTTAGCCAGGACACGGCGCTTTATGACGGATTGCTGATCCACATTAAGCCGCTGATTAACCGCCTGAACTACCAGATCCGCATTCGCAATCCATTGCTGGAGGATATTAAAGGCGAGTTGCAGGACGTGTGGCGTCTGACCCAGTGCGCGGTGAATCGGGTGTTTAGCAGCTGGGGCGAGCGGGCCGTGTCGGAAGATGAGGTGGGATATTTAACCGTGCATTTTCAAGCCGCAATGGAGCGGCAGATAGCGCGTAAGCGCGTGCTGCTGGTCTGCTCAACCGGTATTGGCACCTCTCACTTACTCAAAAGCCGTATTCTGCGCGCCTTTCCGGACTGGACTATCGTCGGCGTGGTATCGGCAGGCAGCCTGCCCTCCGTACTGACGGACGATATTGAACTGGTGGTATCGACGATAAATTTACCTGCCGTTGCTATGCCGGTCGTGTATGTCACCGCCTTTTTCAATGATGCAGATATTAAGCGGGTAACAGAAACGGTTATTACGGAAAAATTACATCGGGCGACGTCGCTGGTCGTCGAAAATTAATGTCTGAACTCCATGAGGTATGATTGATGGACATCACGAAAATACTCAATACAAATCGCGTTATTTTGGACATGAAGGCCACAAGCAAAACGGAGGCTATTGAGGAACTGACGGATATTCTGCAAAAAGATGGGGCAATTAGCTGTCGGGAAACGTTTATTCAGGATGTCTGGCAGCGTGAATCAGAAGGCTCGACCGGCTTCGAAAATCATATTGCGATCCCGCACGGGAAATCCTCGGCGGTGGTCAATACCACGCTGGCAATTGGGCGTACCCGCCAGGATATTCCCTGGGAAACCCTGGATGGCAGCAACGTGCGCTGCATCATTCTGTTTGCCGTACGTCTTGAAGATCAAAACACTACACATATTCGTCTGCTTTCGCAGGTTGCCGGCGCGTTGGCGGATGACGACATTATTGAACAACTGTTAGTCGAAAGCAGTCCACAGAAAATTATTGAGCTTTTTAGCCAATATGCTGAATCCAATGTCTGCTAAATAAAAAGTGGAGCATGTTATGAATATTGTTTGTGTTGCCGCCTGTACGGCGGGTATTGCGCACACCTATATTGCCCGTGAGAAGCTAATTAAAGGTGCTAAAGCGCTTGGTCATAATATAAGAGTTGAAACCCAGGGAACTATCGGCACGGAGAACGAACTGCTGACAGAGGATATTTCTGCAGCTGATGTCGTAATTCTTGCTGTCGATGTCAAAATAAAAGGGGAGGAACGATTTTCAAATAAACGCATTGTGCGAGTGAAAACCGAAATCGTCATAAAATCGCCCATTCAGTTTCTTGAAAAGGTCGAAAAATCATTAGTTAATAATAACCAGTAGCGATCCTCATTCTGGAGGGATTTCACATGAGTGAAAATAAAATTCCGCTATCTCAGGAAATAAAAAGACATTTATTAACGGGGATTTCGTGGATGATCCCGTTAATTGTCGCCGCCGGGATCTGTATTGCTCTCGGGCAAATACTTGGCGGCACTAACGTGGGTGAAAAAACAGGAACCATACCCTGGATGCTCAACCAGATTGGCGGCTGGGGGATGGGGTTAATCGTACCGCTGATCAGTGCGGCGATTGCGTACTCCATTGCCGATCGTCCCGGATTTGCGCCGGGCCTGATTGTCGGCTTTGTTTGCGGCGAAATTCATACCGGTTTTATCGGCGGGATGCTGGGCGGGTTCCTGGTCGGTTATACCGTACTGCTACTTAAGCGCTATATCCGTTTGCCACAGTCGATGCAGGGGCTGATGCCCATCATGGTGTTGCCGGTACTGAGTACCGTCATTGGCGGCCTGTTGATGATGACGCTGATTGGCAAGCCGATAGCCTGGCTGCAGGACGCGTTGATTCATCTGCTGGAGTCCATGCAGGGCGGATCCCGCTTTCTGATGGGCGCTATCCTCGGTGCGATGGCGACATTCGACTTCGGCGGACCGGTGAATAAAACCATGTCGCTGTTTGCTGACGGCATGCTGGTCAGCGGTGTGTACGGTCCGGAAGCGGTGAAGTTTGTTGGTTCGATGATCCCTCCGTTCGGCATTACGCTCTCTTTCCTGCTGACGCGTCACAAATACACCCGTGCGGAGCGCGAGGCGCTGAAAGCGGCATTCCCGATGGGGATCTGCATGATTACCGAAGGGGTCATTCCGATTGCAGCGCGTGACCTGTTGCGCGTGGTGGGCTCCTGCGTGGTGGCCTCGGCGATTGCGGGCGGCCTGATTATGGTGTGGGGTGTCGAAAGCCCGGTACCGCACGGCGGCATGTTTGTGGTTCCGCTCTTTACGCATCCGCTGCTGTTTTGCCTGGCGCTGGGGATCGGCACAGTGATTTGCGGTGTCATGTTGTCGCTGTGGAAGAAACCGGTGACCGAGCGTGACGAAGAGTTTGATGAACTCAGCGATCAAAAATTGAAAGACGAAGAGATCACCTTCACCCTGGAATAACCGGAGGCCGTATGTTTGCCGATATGAAAAGCATGGTGACGAAAGCCTGGCGTGAGCAGTACGCGCTGCTGGCCATTAACTGCATGAACCTGGAAAGCGCCCGCGCGGCGGTTCGGGTGGCAGAGAAACACCGTGCGCCCATCATCCTGAATCTGTATCAGGGGCATCTGGAGCATTTTCCGGCCCCGATAGCCGCTGCGGTCGTCAAAACGCTGGCAGAGGAAGCATCAGTACCGGTCGCGCTGGCGCTGGATCATGGAAAGGATCCTGTACGCATTCGTCAGGCTTTTCGCGCCGGATTCAGCGGGTTAATGATCGACGCCTCCGCCTTTGCGCTGGAGGAGAACATTCGCCAGACCCGTGCAGTGGTCGAGCTCGCAGCCAGCGTTTCTCTGTGCGTGGAAGGCGAGCTGGGCCATCTGGCCGATGCTCCGCGCTATGACCATGCCGCTAACGCTGATTTGATGACTCAGGCCGCCGACGTGGAACCCTTTATCCAACAGACCGGGATCGATTTGCTGGCGGTGTCGGTGGGTACGGCACACGGCATGTACGCGCCGGGTATCACACCTGCTATTGATTTCCTGCGGCTGGAGGAAATAGCCCGGTTATCAACGGTACCTCTGGCACTGCATGGCGGCAGCGGGACGCCGTTTGATCAGCTACAGCGTTGCCCGACGTTTGGTGTCGCCAAGATAAACGTTGGTGCGGCGGTTTTCGAAGCCGGAAAGGCTGCGCTACTGCATACCCTGTGTCGTGACACATCCGGTGAACTCGTTAATGCCCTGGCCCTGATGGAACAGGCCTGCGAGGAAGCCATTATTCCGTACCTGCAGGCCAGCGGCGCTATCGGCAAAGCCTGATTCATTTTCTGTAACGCCTTCTATGCCTCTGCGATGACGCACTGGCAGGGCTTTCTACACCCTGAAACTGGAGAATTAACATGTTAGTTTCGATGAAAGAATTACTGCAACCTACTCGTCAGCACGGTTTTGCTATCGGCGCATTCAACGTGGCGGACAGCTGCTTTGTACGTGCAGTAGTGGAGGAAGCGGAAGCGACCAACACCCCTGCGATTATCTCCATTCACCCCAGCGAACATGATTTTGTCGGCGATGCTTTTTTTAGCTACGTCCGTGATATCACGATGCGTAGCCCAGTGCCGTTTACTCTGCATCTGGACCACGGCGCTTCGGTTGAGCATGTGCTGCGGGCGATTCAGTGTGGGTTTACCTCGGTGATGATTGATGGCTCGCTGCTGCCGTATGAAGAGAACGTGGCGCTGACCCGCGAAGTGGTCAAGCTGGCGCATGCGGTAGGTGTTTCTGTGGAAGGGGAGTTGGGTACGATTGGTCAGACCGGGACGTCAGTGGAAGGCGGCGTGTCGAAGGTTACTTATACCGATCCTGCTCAGGCAGAGGATTTTATCGCCCGAACCAGTGCAGACACGCTGGCGGTGGCGATTGGAACCGCGCACGGGATCTACCCGAAAGGGATGCAGCCAGAGCTGCAAATGAACATCCTGCGCGACATCGCCGGGCGTGTGGATATTCCGCTGGTGCTGCACGGTGGTTCCGCGAACCCGGATGCGGAAATTGCCGAATCCGTGACGCTGGGTGTTGGCAAAATCAACATTTCCAGCGATATGAAATATGCCTACTTCCAGAAAGTCCGCGAAATCCTGGCGAAAGAAACCTGGTGGGACCCGAACGTAATCTACCCAGAAGCCATTAGCGCCGCGCGGGACGTGATCCGCCACAAAATGAAATTGTTCGGTTCAACCGGCAAAGCATCACTTTACTAACGGCATGCAGGCGGGGCGACCCGCCTCTTTCGCAACAAGGAAAAGTGGAATGAAGCGTTCACATATTAATTATGCCGTCGATAAAGCGCATGCCATCGCCGAGACTTTTCGGGTCTGTCTGCCTGATTTTGCGTATTTTACGATCGATGCCTGGCGGCAACAGGATCAATCTCTGTGGCGTGAAGTGCGCGATCTCCAGCTGGGCTGGGATATTACCGACTTTGGGCGTGGAGATTTTGCGCAAACGGGACTGACGTTACTGACGTTGCGCAATGGTCTGATGGGGTCAGCGGATTACCCCAAACCGTACGCCGAAAAGATGCTGCAAATTCAGCAGGATCAGCAAACGCCATGGCATTTTCATCGCCATAAAATGGAAGATATCGTGAATCGCGGCGGCGGTGACTTATGTATGCAGCTGGCATGGGCCACGCCTGATGATGGGTATGACGCACGGCGTATTGTTGAAGTTAGCGTCGATGGTCAGCGGCGTACCGTTGACGCTGGCGAGACGCTGGTATTGAAACCGGGACAGGGGGTGTGCCTGCCGCCGCGCTTGTATCATCGCTTTTGGGCGGAGAAGGCGTTCGTGCTGGGCTGGGAAATCTCGATGGTCAATGACGACCAGCATGACAACCACTTTCTGGAACCTGGCGGTCGCTTCCCGGCGATTGAAGAGGATGAGCCGGTGAAGTGGCTGTTGTGCAGTGAATATATTCGTTTATGAGCGTGAGTAGGCCCGGTAAGCGAAGCGCCACCGGGCAATAAATTATTGCGCAGGTGGTGGTGCTGTGACTTCACTCCCTGAAACCACTCCCGCCTGCATAGTCTGCGTGACCTGCTGTTTCTCCACGTTCACCGCATGTAGTTGCCCGTTGACCGTTGGCTTGAACGGCGTATCGGCCTGAATATTGCCGCTGGCGGTAAGCTGAATATTACCATCGCCGGAAAGCGGCAGTGCGGGCCAGCCCCACTGCTGCAGGATCGTCATTGGCACGCCGCGTCCGTTCAGGCTGATCTGAGCCTGGCGCTGAGGCAACTGAGAAATGCTGGCGGTGGCCTCCAGCAGCCCTTTTTCCGTATAGGCGCTCAGTTCGCTGATATTGATGGTGCTGTTGTTCGCCGTCAGCGCCAGCGAAGGACGACGTACATCCGTGCGGTTAAAGGTAGCAGCAGCGGCGTTGAGGGTGGCGCTCCCGCTCCAGATCCCCCACTGATTGTTCTGTACCAGCCCGAGGTTAGCGCCGTAACCGTCAAGCGCGGTGAGCTGCCACGGGAAACTCGGGTCGATATCAATTACCAGATTGCGGCTGGCGCTGAATTTCTTCAGCGTCAGGCTGTTTAGCCATGTTGGCAGAGGTTTCATCCACTGCTGCTTCCAGTTTTCCGGTAGCGTGTATTCCAGACCGGCAATCGCGGCATCATCGAGGACCAGCGCTTTGTTGCTGCGTAGCCAGTTTCCGGATGTTCTGACCATACCGCCTTCCCAGCGGGTGGTGAACTGGCGCAGCGCAATGCCCTGTGGTGAGAACTCGGCGTTCAGAATCGGATCGAAGAAGTGCAGAGAGCCGTAGATAAACTCGCTGGCGTTCATCGACAATTTTCCTTCCTGAGTTTGCCAGTCGTCCTTGCTGAAGGTCATGTTGCGCAAGCTCAGATCGAGATCCGTCACCGCCCAGTCAGGGCCTTGCAGACGGGCATCCGTTATCTCCAGACGACCAATTTGCAGGGAAGGAATGGTGCTTAACGGGGCAAAAAAGTCGGCCAGCGATTTGTCGCTTTGTAGCCGGATATCATTCAGGCGCAGATTCTCCACTACCCAGCTCCCGTCGGCATTGCGTTGCGCTACGCCGGTTAATGCTCCACGTGCCACGTCTGCGCCAATATTGCTAAGTGTCACCCTGTCATGGTCAATGCTGCCTTCAATCAAGACGTTGGTGGTCGGGACATCGTTGAGCGTCAACGAACTGGCGCTGAGCTGAATTTGCGCTTTGCTGCCGAGAATTTTACCTGCCTCAGGGCTCCAGGGAATGACGCCGCCGTTAACGCGCTGGGCGCTGAGATTCCACTCGCTACCGGGGCTGTTAAGCGCCATATCCTGCAATTGCAGACGATCGGCCTGAAACGGTAACGGCGCGGTTTGCTGGGAAAGATTCAACGTGCCGTTTTGCAACAAAATGGTGTCTACATGCAGCGGGTCGGTGATTTGGCGGCTACTGAGTCCAATATCGACCGTTTTGGCGACCAGCGTGGCGGGCTGACCATCCCGGCCAAAGGTGACGTTTTCCAGCAGAATATGGGAAGGGGAAGAAAACCGGTGATCGATGGCATCAAAGGCCAGATGGTAGCTGCTGTTCTGTGAAACCCAGGCACTGACGTGCTCTGCGCCCCAGCGGGTTTGCAGTAGAAAATAAAGGCCGAGGATCGCCACTGCAAGGGCGATCAGCACGTAAAGAAGCAGCTTTCCAATAAATTTCATGGTCTTCCATCCCGCGAAGTGCACATAGTCAAGTTATGCACGATTTAGACGCAATGCTCAAGGCGGGAATGGTGAAAGAGCGTTACAGCGGCGTTGATTCAGAATCAACGCCGCTGTTTGCTTATTGCTTTTCTGGTGGGAACACCAGGTTCAGAACGATAGCGGTAATACCGCCTGCGGCAATGCCGGAAGAGAGCAGGTTTTTCACCCAGTCTGGGGCGAACTGCAGGATCAACGGCTGCTGGGAGACGCCCAGGCCGACGGCCAGCGACAGCGCGATAATCAAAATCGCGCGGCGGTTCAGCGGCTCGCGGGACACAATACGCACGCCGGATGCGGCGATAGTACCGAACATTACCAGCGTTGCCCCGCCCAGTACTGGCTCAGGAATATGCTGTACAAAACCGCTGACCGCCGGGAACAGGCCCAGCGCGATCAACATCAACGCCACCACAAAACCGACGTAGCGGCTGGCAACGCCCGTTAACTGAATAACCCCGTTGTTCTGTCCAAAACAGGAGTTCGGGAAGGTGTTGAACACAGCGGAAACAAACGAGTTCAGACCGTTCGCCAGCACGCCGCCTTTCAGGCGTTTCATATACAGCGGACCAGAAACCGGCTGCTCGGAGACATCAGAGGTGGCCGTAATATCGCCGATGGTTTCCAGCGAGGTGATCATAAAGACCAGCATCAGCGGCAGCAGTAAACTCCAGTCGATACCTAGGCCATAATACAGCGGCGTTGGCACCATTAGCAGGTCCTGACTTACCGGTGCGGTATTTTGCGGCAGCATGTCCATAAACCAGGCCAGCAGATAGCCTGCCGCCATCGCAATCACCAATGACGCAACACGCAGGTAAGGGTTGCGTTGACGGTTAAGCAGGATGATTAGTGCCAGTACAACGCCTGCCAACAGTAAATTCTTCGGTGCACCAAAGGTGTTGTCGCTCATTGCGGCATAGCCACCACCAATTGATGTCAGACCCACCTGAATCAGCGACAGGCCGATAATCATCACCACCACGCCTGAGACCAATGGGGTAATGATCCGCCGCGCCAAATGCAGTACGCGTGAGATAACCATCTCGGTGCAGCTTGCCAGCATCAACGTACCGAACAGCGCCGCCATCATGGTTGGGACATCTGCGCCACCGGTTTTTAGCGCCGTACCGCCCATAATCAGTGGCGCAACAAAGTTAAAGCTGGTGCCCTGAATGGATAGCAGCCCTGAGCCTACCGGCCCCCAGGCTTTGATCTGAATGATAGAAGCTACGCCGGAGGCGAACAGCGACATACTGATAATGTGTTGAGTATCCTGAGCCGGTAAACCAAGCGCCTGGCAAATTAACAGAGCGGGAGTAATTACCGCGACGAACATGGCCAGCAGATGCTGACAGGCGGCAAACAAGGTCTGGGCTAACGGGGGGCGATCTTCAAGACGGTAAATCAGTTCACTGTTGTGAGTCTGCGCAACCGGTTGCGCATTTGTTGACTCTACGGCGTTAACGGACATCAGAGGCAATCCCATGGTGGAAAAGCGGTGATTTTATCTGACCAGGGCAGAAAAGCAAACGTTTGCTAGCAGGTATTCTTAATATTTAAAACGGATAAACAAACATTTTTATATAACTTTTCATCATTTTCTGCTTAAAATCCACCCCGAAAACTCAATAAGAGCTAAAAATCGGTCTGGAATGCATCGTGCGTGATTGTGCTAAACGCACTAATGGAGCTGTAAATGTTTTATCTCGATACGTTATCAACGCTGGTTGCGGCAACCCTTGTGTTGCTGCTGGGACGTAAGCTCGTCCAGTCTGTTTCCTTCCTGAAAAAATACACCATTCCCGAACCCGTAGCGGGCGGCCTGCTGGTGGCGATTGCGCTGCTGGTGCTGAAAAAAAGCATGGGTTGGGAAGTTAACTTCGATATGACCCTGCGCGATCCGTTGATGCTGGCCTTCTTCGCCACTATCGGTCTGAACGCCAATATCGCAAGTTTGCGTGCTGGTGGCCGCGTGGTGGGTATTTTTCTGATTGTGGTTGTTGGCCTGTTGCTGATGCAAAACGCCATCGGTATTGGTATGGCGACCCTGCTGGGTCTGGACCCGCTGATGGGCCTGATTGCTGGCTCGATCACCCTCTCTGGTGGACACGGAACCGGGGCCGCATGGAGCAAGCTGTTTATTGAACGTTACGGCTTCACCAATGCGACTGAAGTGGCGATGGCTTGCGCAACGTTTGGTCTGGTATTGGGTGGGCTGATTGGCGGCCCGGTGGCACGCTATCTGGTCAAACACTCCACCACGCCAGACGGTATGCCGGACGATCAGGCTGTGCCGACCGCATTTGAAAAGCCGGACGTCGGACGCATGATCACCTCACTGGTGCTGATTGAAACCATCGCGCTGATCGCTATCTGTCTGACGGTGGGGAAAATCGTTGCGCAAATGCTGGTTGGAACGGTACTGGAACTGCCGACCTTCGTTTGCGTGCTGTTTGTTGGGGTGATCCTCAGCAATGGTCTGGCGCTACTGGGCTTCTACCGGGTGTTCGAACGTGCGGTTTCTGTGCTGGGTAACGTTAGTCTGTCACTGTTCCTGGCGATGGCGCTGATGAGCCTGAAGCTATGGGAACTGGCTTCTCTGGCCTTGCCGATGCTGGCAATCCTGGTTGTGCAGACCATTTTCATGGCGCTGTATGCGATATTCGTTACCTGGCGCATGATGGGTAAGAACTACGATGCCGCTGTGCTGGCTGCTGGACACTGCGGTTTTGGCCTCGGCGCGACGCCGACGGCGATTGCCAACATGCAGGCGATTACCGAACGCTTTGGGCCATCCCATATGGCGTTTCTGGTGGTGCCGATGGTGGGGGCATTCTTTATCGATATCGTCAACGCGCTGGTGATTAAGCTGTATCTGCTGTTACCGATTTTTGCGCAATAACGGCTGTGCGGCGGGGTAACATCCGCCGCCGCTATGAATCGACTATGCGTTGGAGTAGCGTTCGGTTTCCGGCATCCAGCGCTCTATTAGCGCCACGGCCTGTTGCGGATAGCGTTCGTGAATATGGCGAGCAATGCGCTGAACTTCCGGGATAATCGCCTGATCACGCAGTAAATCTGCGACCTTGAATTCTGCCGTTCCGGTCTGGCGAGTACCTAACAGCTCGCCGGGGCCGCGAATCTCTAAATCTTTTTGCGCAATCACGAACCCGTCGTTGCTGTCTCGCAGAACCTGCAAGCGTTTCTGCGCGGTTTTAGACAGCGGTGATTTGTACAGCAGGACGCAGTGGGAGGCCACCGCGCCACGACCTACGCGGCCACGTAGCTGATGCAGCTGGGCCAGGCCCAGGCGCTCCGGGTTTTCAATAATCATCAGGCTGGCGTTTGGCACGTCCACGCCCACTTCAATCACTGTGGTGGCAACCAACAGATGCAGTTCACCCTGCTTAAAGGCCGCCATTACTGACTGCTTCTCGGCGGGCTTCATACGGCCGTGTACCAGGCCAATATTGAGTTCTGGCAGCGCAATCTTAAGCTCTTCCCACGTTGCTTCTGCTGCCTGAGCTTCTAACAGATCAGACTCTTCAATCAGCGTACAGACCCAGTATGCCTGGCGCGCTTCGTGGGTACAGGCGTTGCGCACGCGATCAATAATATCGCTGCGGCGGGTATCCGGAATGGCGACCGTGGTGACCGGGGTACGTCCCGGTGGGAGTTCATCAATTACTGAGGTGTCGAGATCGGCATAGGCGGTCATCGCCAGCGTGCGCGGGATTGGCGTGGCAGTCATGATTAGCTGGTGCGGGTGGAAACCCTGCTGCTGACCTTTTTCCCACAGCGCCAGACGCTGATGCACCCCGAAGCGGTGCTGTTCGTCGATGATAACCAGTGCCAGACCGTTGAACTGAACCTGTTCCTGGAAAATTGCATGAGTACCGACAATCATCTGCACCTGACCGCTGGCGATGGCTTCCTGTTGCGCCAGACGCGCTTTGCCTTTCTGCTTGCCCGCCAGCCAGCCCACTTCAACGCCCAGCGGCGCGAACCAGCTGCGGAAGTTATTCGCATGTTGTTCAGCCAATAATTCGGTGGGGGCCATCAGCGCAACCTGCTTACCATGTGCGATAGCGCGCAGGGCGGCTAACGCCGCAACCAGCGTTTTACCTGAGCCGACATCACCCTGTACCAGGCGCATCATTGGGACATCCAGTGCCATATCACGTTCGATCTCCGCGGTAACGCGAGCCTGTGCGCCAGTCGGTTTAAATGGTAGCGCCGCCAACAGCTTATCTTTCAGCGCATTGTTTGCGCTCAGCGGCTGGGCATGAAAACGCTGTGCCCCGGCGCGTAGTGCCAGCATGCTGAGATTATGCGCCAGCAGTTCTTCGAGAATCAGACGTCGCTGCGCCGGATGTTGTCCTGTTTCCAGATCGCTGAGTTGCAGCGACGGTGGGGGGCGGTGCAACGTGCGCAGTGCTTCGGGCAGGCTCATCATGCCCTGTAACAGCTCTGGCGGTAGCAGTTCGGCAATGGCGCAAGTATCGAGCAGATCCAGTGCCTGATCGGTCAGCTTGCGCAGCGTGGCCTGCTTCACGCCTTCGGTAGTCGGATAAACAGGGGTAAGCGTTTCCTGTAATTCCGGCGTGCTGAGATCGCCCTGCACACGGTATTCCGGGTGGATCATCTCTGCGCCGTATTTCCCGCGTTTGGCTTCACCGTAGGCCAGCACCCGGCGACCGGTGGCTAGGCTGTTTTTCATTGCTGCGCTGAAGTTGAAAAAGCGCATGGTGAGAATGCCGGAGCCATCGCTGATCTGACAGGTCATCATCCGGCGACCGCCGAAGGTGATATTGCAGTTCAGCACTTCGCCTTCAACGGTGGCATAGACGCCCGGCAGTAGTTCGCCAATTGGGTACAGATGGGTACGGTCTTCGTAACGCAGAGGGAGGTGTAGCAGGAGGTCCTGTACGGTGTGCAGGCCAATTTTCGCCAGTTTACTGCTTTGCGCTGCGCCAACGCCGGTCAGAGAGTTGAGTGGGATGGCATCCAGTAAACGGCCTTTCATCGCGTTTATCTCGCAGATTGCATAGTGGCCCACCACGTTGCATCGGCTTCAATTTCGCCCTGCGTGTTTACGTGAGGGTAGGGAAGACCTTTGCGCTTAGCGACATTCGCCAGCACCGGATAACCGCCTTCAAACAGTAAGCGCTGCTGCTCGTCTTGTGGCAGCATGCTGTTTTCTCGTCGGTACATCCCAGCGTTTTGCCGCTGGCGTTGTGCTTCGTACAGAATCAGCGCGGAGGCGACCGAAACGTTCAGCGACTGCACCATGCCAGTCATGGGAATGATGATGTCCTGATCTGCCAGATCCAACGCTTCCTGAGTGATGCCGGTTTTCTCCTGGCCCATCAGGATGCAGGTGGGGCGCGTGTAATCAATCTCGCGAAAATCCACGGCTTTATCTGACAGATGAGTTGCCAGAACCTGCATGCCGCGGTTTTTTAAATGTGTGACCGCATCGCCAATAGTTAGGTGAGTTTTCACCTGCACCCAACTGTTGCTGCCTGCGGCAGAAGAGGCCATGGTGCGCATACGACTACCCGGCCAGACGGCGTGGACTTCATGCACGCCGACCGCATCTGCAGTACGAATAATCGCAGAAACGTTATGAGGTTTGTGAACCTGCTCCATGCAGACGGTCAGATCGGGCTGACGACGTGCGAGCATCTCGCGGATACGTGCATAGCGCTGTTCATTCATAAAACGTGTTCTAGTTACGGTTACGGGTGACTTTTATCACGTCCGGCATGACGCGGATTTTGCGCATGATATTTGCCAGGTGCACGCGATCGCGAGCGGTCAAGCGAATAAAGGCGCTATAGACGCGACCATCTTTCTCTTCCGTATTCAGGCTTTGAATATTGGAGGTGGTCGTGTTGATTGCCGCCGTCAGGTTCGCCAAAGCACCCTGGTGGTTAAACATATCCACCTTAATCTCAGTGATGAATTCCTGCTCTGTTTCTTTATCCCATTCCACCGCCATAAATTTCTCTGGCTCTTTCTGGTAGCCACGAATATTACGGCAGGACTCATGGTGAATCACCAGACCTTTACCCGGACTGACGTGGGCAATGATGGGATCGCCTGGAATTGGACGGCAGCATTTCGCGAAGGTGATCAGCACGCCGTCTGCACCTTTGATCGGCAGATGACCATGGCCAGATTGTGCCGGTACGTTCGCTGTTGCTTCGCCCTGCTGGAGGTTTTTCGCTACCACCACGCTCATGGCATTACCCAGACCGATTTCTGCGAGCAGATCGTCAAGAGTGGCGAGCTTCATGCGCTCAAGCTCACGCTGGATGCTCTCTGGCGGGATCTCAGCCAGTTTACGGCTACCGCCCAGGGCATGGTTGAGCAGTCGACGGCCCAGACTGACGGAATCATCGCGCTTGAGGTTTTTCAGCAGTTGGCGAATCTTGGCGCGCGCTTTCGAACTGACGACGAAGTTGAGCCACGCGGCATTCGGGCGCGCACCCGGGGCGGTAATAATCTCAACTGTCTGACCGCTAAAGAGCGGTTGTGAAAGCGGGTAAGGCTGTCTGTCGACGCGCGCGCCGACGCAAGCGTGACCGATATCGGTATGCACGGCGTAGGCGAAGTCGACAGGCGTTGCACCGGCGGGCAGTTCGACAATGCGCCCTTCCGGTGTGAAAACATAAATCTCATCCGGGAAGAGATCAGATTTAACGCTTTCAATAAATTCAAACGAGCTACCGGCGCTCTGCTGCAGTTCCAGCAGGCTTTGCATCCAGCGTTGAGCGCGGATTTGCGCAGTGGTGCTGCTTTCGCCGCCGTGCTCTTTGTAAGCCCAGTGCGCTGCGACACCCATCTCTGCCATCTGGTCCATGTCTTCAGTACGAATCTGTACTTCAACTGGGACGCCATGAGGGCCGATCATTGAGGTGTGCAAAGACTGATATCCGTTCGCTTTTGGGATGGCAATATAGTCTTTCACGCGGCCAGGACGTGGTTTGTACAGGCTGTGCATCTGGCCGAGTACGCGATAGCAGGTATCGGAATCATGAACGATGACGCGAAATGCGTAGATATCCATGATGGAGTGAAAACGCTGCTCTTTGAGCACCATTTTGCAGTAAATAGAGTACAGGTGCTTCTCACGCCCGCTTACGCGACACGGAATACCTGCCTCCTGCAAACGCCCTTCGATTTCCGAGAGGATTTTTTGGATCATCTCTTTGCGGTTGCCGCGAGCGGCTTTAACCACTTCTTTAATCACGCGATAGCGGTTCGGGTATAGCGCTTCAAAACCCAGCTCTTCCAGCTCGGTTTTAATGTGATGAATACCTAAACGGTGTGCCAGCGGACTATAGATTTCGAGGGTTTCACGGGCGATTCGGCGACGCTTGTCCGGGCGTAATGAGCCCAGCGTGCGCATATTGTGGGTACGGTCGGCAAGTTTGATGAGAATGACGCGGATATCCTGCACCATCGCCATAATCATCTTGCGAAAGTTTTCGGCTTGCGCCTCTTTCTTATCGCGAAACTTAAGCTTATCAAGCTTCGATACCCCTTCTACCAGCTCTGCAACGCTTTTACCAAAAAGCTGTTCCATGTCCTGATAGGTGGCTGGGGTATCTTCAATCACGTCATGCAGCAGCGCAGCCATCAGCGTTTCGTAGTCGAGTTTCATCTCGGCCAGAATGCAGGCTACCGCTACCGGGTGCGTGATATAGGGTTCACCGCTTGAACGTGTCTGGCCCTCGTGAGCGTCACGTGCAACGAGATACGCCTGCCGAAGACGCTTAATCTGGTCTTCCGGCAGGTAGTTTTGAATCAGTTGATTCAGGCTTTCAAACAGATACAAGGGCGACCCGCTTTGTGATTAACGACGACCTTCAGCAATAGCGGTAACGGCTTGTAATTCAGCGGCTTCCTGCTCTTGCTGTTCCTGGCGCTCACGCACGTCGAGGATCTGGTTGTTGATCAGTCCTTCTTCGATTTCGCGCAGCGCGATAACGGTAGTTTTATCGTTTTCTTCCGGTACGAGCGGATCCTTTCCGCCTACCTGCATCTGACGAGCGCGACGCGCGGCGACCAGTACCAGGTCAAAACGGTTACCAATTTTCTCTACAGCGTCCTGAACAGTTACGCGTGCCATACTTAAAATGCTCCACAGGTGAAGAAATGACTGGGCATGATACTGAATGTGGGTTCAGTCTGCCAACAGTTTGCTGATTAAAGCGTCATGACGCTGCTTTTGGCGGCTCATGCGCAGACGTTCGGCGCGAATGATGGTTTTCAAATCGCCCAGGGCGGTATCGAAATCATCGTTCACAATAAGATAATCATATTCGGCGTAATGGCTCATTTCTGCAACAGCTTGCGCCATACGTTTTGCGATCACGTCTTCGCTATCCTGACCGCGGCCACGCAGACGGCGATCCAACTCAATCTTAGATGGCGGCAAAATAAAAATACTGCGCGCATGCGGCATTTTTTCACGAATTTGCTGCGCACCTTGCCAGTCGATATCTAAAAAGACGTCTACGCCGGATGCTAATACTTGCTCAATGGTTTCACGTGAGGTGCCGTAGTAATTACCGAAAACCTCCGCGTGTTCCAGGAACGCGTCTCTGCCAATCATGGTTCTGAATTCATCATGGTTCACAAAAAAATAGTGTTCACCGTGCACTTCCCCCGGGCGCGGTGCGCGCGTGGTGTGCGAAACAGAAACCTGGGTGTCATACAACGGTTGGGTCTTTAATAAAGCCTGAATCAGGCTGGATTTACCCGCGCCACTGGGGGCAGAAACAATATAAAGCGTGCCTTGAGCCATGAGTATCTTAATGTATGTGATTGTCGAAAGAGAGCCTACATACGGGCTTATTATACACGTAGCCGCTATGTGACGTAGCCCTTGTCACACTTTTTGCGCATGTTTATTGCGTTTTGCGTATCAGTTTCCTGTTTTATCGATGATTTGCAGCAATACGTGCAAATGTCAGGAACGTTGCTCGCAGGATGCTTTTTTGCCGCTCTGTTTCCCTATTATTTCGCGCTATACCTGCCAGGAAATGCAGTGCTCAGCGGAGGTAACATGGGATTATGGAAAGGCATAGGGCTGGTTTTGCTAATGGGGTATCTACCCGCATGGGCGGTATGCCCCGTCTGGTCACCTGCCAGGGCAAACGAGGAAATTTCACGACTACAGCAGCAGATAACACAGTGGAATGACAGTTACTGGAAACAGGGTGAAAGTGCCGTAGATGACGGCGTTTATGACCAGCTCAATGCGCAACTAATTCAATGGCAGCGCTGTTTTGGTGATGAAGTTCCACCAGATCTGTCTGCGCCACCAATGGGTGGCACAGTATCGCACCCCGTTCCCCACACGGGTGTTCGAAAACTTGCCGATAAGCAAGCGCTACAGCAATGGATGCACGCGCGCAGCGATCTCTGGGTGCAACCGAAGGTGGATGGCGTGGCAGTGACGTTAGTCTATCGCAATGGCAATCTGGTACGGGCGATTAGCCGTGGTAATGGCCTGAAAGGCGAAGACTGGACGCAAAAGGTTCTTCAGATCCCTTCCGTACCACATTCCACCAAGGGGAATCTCGCTAACAGTACGTTGCAGGGTGAGATTTTTTTGCAGCAAGAGGGGCATATTCAGAAGCAGAGAGGGGGAATGAACGCCCGCTCGAAGGTTGCTGGATTGATGATGCGCCAGAGCAATCCAGAATTATTAGGCTCGCTGGCTATTTTTATCTGGGCCTGGCCCGATGGTCCTGCGGTCATGTCTGAAAGACTGGAGCAGCTCACTGCTGCCGGGTTCAGTTTCACGCAACATTTTACCAAGGCCGTGAAGAGTGCGGATGACGTAGAGCAAGTGCGAGCAAAGTGGTGGACTTCAGCATTACCTTTTGTCACTGATGGCGTGGTCGTGCGAACAGGAAAAGAGCCGCAGGCACGATACTGGCTACCCGGACAGGGAGACTGGCTGGCTGCGTGGAAATATCCTCCCGTGGCCAGGGTGTCTGAGGTAACCGGTATTCAGTTCTCCGTTGGTAAAAGCGGGAAAATTGCGGTGGTAGCATTGCTGACTCCCGTCATGCTGGATGATAAACGCGTACAGCGCGTCAATATTGGCTCCGTTCGACGCTGGAATGAATGGGATATCGCGCCTGGCGATCAGATTCTGGTGAGCCTGGCCGGACAAGGGATCCCCCGTATAGATGAGGTGGTCTGGCGCAGTACCCAGCGTAGTAAGCCAGTGCCACCTGAGGGGCGCTTCAATTCATTAACCTGTTTTTATGCCACAGCGGAGTGCCAGGAACAGTTTGTTGCCAGACTGGTCTGGCTGGGGGCCAAAGAGGTGCTGGGGCTGGAGGGCATCGGCGAGGCGGGATGGCGGGAGCTCCACCAGGCGTATCGTTTTGAGCATATCTTTTCCTGGCTCGGGGTAACTCAGGAACAACTACAGTCCACATTTGGTGTAAGCAAAGGGGAGAAGTTATGGCATCAATTCAACCTGTCACGCGATCTTCCGTTCACGCGCTGGGTGATTGCCATGGGAATACCGTTAACACAGGCAACGCTGAATGCCAGCAGGGATGGTTCGTGGCAGCAATTGCAAGAACGCGATGAACAAAGCTGGCGGCAGCTTCCTTCCATGGGGGAGCAGCGGGCACGGCAGGTTATTCAGTGGCTGGAGGATCGAGAGGTCACAGCGCTGAGCAACTGGTTAGCTGCTCAGCGGATCGCGGGATTTATGCCTTAATGGCCTTCATGGCGATAGTAAAATACTGGCAGACCTAACTTCAGGCGCAGCGCCAGTAGTCGGGCGGTAAAGCCGAAGAGCAGGGTAGAGATAACCACCACATCATGACTGGAGACATAATGCTGCAGCACGATGTACAGCACGGCAGCGGCAAATGATACGCCGGCATACAGTTCTTTCTGGAACACCAGCGGGATGCGTTTGCAGAACATATCGCGTAATACGCCGCCGAAAACCCCGGTAGTGACCGCAGCGACCACGGCGATAATCGGTCCATGGCCCATATCCAGTGCCACCTGAGCCCCGATAATAGAAAAGACCACCAGGCCCAGCGCATCCAGTACGAGGAATATTTTGCGCAGATAGGGCATCACGGGAGCAATAATAGTGGTCAGTACCGCGGCAGTGGCTACGATAATGACGTATTCAGGGTGCTTTACCCAGCCGAGCGGATAATGGCCGAGAAGAATATCGCGTACTGAACCACCGCCAATGGCTGTCGCGGTGGCAATGATAATGACGCCAAATGTATCCATACGACGACGCCCAGCCGCAAGCGCACCGGTCATGGCTTCGGCAGTAATACCAATTAAGTATAAAACGTGTAACAGCATGTATTCCCCCTGATTTACTGGGGGCTAAGGTTAACGATTTGTGCGCACTGTCACGATTGAGATTTTCTAAGGTGAAGTGATTCTAATAACTACAGCTAATGCGAAATTGTTGTAAACACGTTATGGCATGCGCTTTGTGATATGGGTGGTGACAATAAATGATGAGAAAATATAAGCCTGGTCGCATAGATGAGAACTGATAGCGTCGGGAAAAGCACGTAGCGCCGCCGTTTATTGACGGGCTACGTGAGATGGTGACTTACTCGATATTCTGAATTTGCTCGCGCATTTGCTCGATCAATACCTTCAGTTCAATTGCGGAGTTAGTCACTTCGGCATTGATAGACTTCGATGCCAGAGTATTCGACTCACGGTTGAATTCCTGCATCATGAAGTCCAGACGACGGCCAACCGCCTCTTTTTTCTTCAGAATGTTGTAGGTTTCTTTGACGTGAGCTTCCAGGCGATCCAGTTCTTCAGCCACGTCGATACGCTGTGCCATCAGCACCAGTTCTTGCTCAAGGCGGTTATTTTCCAGTTGCACCTGAGCATCTTCCAGTTTGGCTACCAGACGCTCGCGCTGCCATTGCAGGATTTCCGGCATATGCGCACGTACCTTCGTCACTTCGGCGCTGACGCCTTCCAGACGCTGCTCGATCAACGCCTTCAGTGCCTGTCCTTCGGTTTCACGCGCAACGATAAAGTCATCCAGCGTACCGTCAAGCGCGGCGAGGATTTCGGCGGCAATGGCGTCCAGATCTTGCTCCTGGGCTGCCATTACGCCTGGCCAACGCAGGATATCAACCGGGTTAATTTCACCTTCATCACTCTGCATTTTGACCCAGTTAGCAGCGCTAACGAGCTGTTTAGCGAGTTTTTCATTCAGAATCAGCTCGCCCTGTGCACTGGCATCAGGCTCAAAACGCAGCGTACATTCGACTTTACCGCGCGTCAGACGTGTGCGAATACGTTCGCGAACTACGGGTTCGAGACTACGGAACTGCTCCGGCAGGCGAAAATAAGTTTCCAGATAACGCTGGTTTACCGAGCGCATTTCCCAGGTAGCGCTACCCCATTCACCCTTGATTTCACGCCGGGCGTAAGCGGTCATGCTGCGGATCATAGACGTTCCTGTTTTTAAAGATGAGATGGGAGGATTATAGCCATCCACGTCTTGTCAGGATAGGAATAACAGTCGGAAGTCCGTATAATGCGCAGCCACATTCGTTTCAAGCCGGAGATTTTATCATGCGTCCAGCAGGTCGTAGTGCCAATCAGGTGCGTCCCGTCACCCTGACCCGTAATTATACAAAACACGCTGAAGGCTCCGTGCTGGTCGAATTTGGTGATACCAAAGTGCTATGTACCGCTTCTATTGATGAAGGCGTACCGCGTTTTCTGAAAGGTCAGGGCCAGGGTTGGATCACCGCAGAATATGGCATGCTGCCACGCGCCACACACACCCGTAACGCCCGTGAAGCGGCGAAAGGTAAGCAGGGTGGTCGTACCATGGAAATCCAGCGTCTGATCGCTCGCGCGTTGCGCGCTGCCGTTGACCTGAAGACGCTCGGTGAGTTCACCATTACCCTGGACTGCGATGTTATCCAGGCAGATGGCGGTACGCGCACCGCATCAATTACCGGTGCATGTGTTGCGTTAGCTGATGCGCTGAACAAGCTGGTCGCGAGCGGTAAACTGAAAACTAACCCGATGAAAGGGATGGTCGCCGCGGTTTCCGTGGGCATTGTTAACGGTGAAGCGCTCTGCGACCTCGAGTACGTTGAAGACTCTGCTGCAGAAACCGATATGAACGTAGTGATGACTGAAGACGGTCGCATTATAGAGGTTCAGGGCACGGCGGAAGGTGAGCCATTCAGCCATGAAGAACTTCTCACCCTACTGGCGTTGGCCCGAGGGGGAATCGAATCCATTGTAGCGACGCAGAAGGCGGCGTTAGAAAATTGATTTTAAAGGCGACTGATGAGTCGCCTTTTTTTTGTCTGTAATAAAGTGAGATGAGGAGCGAATCCATGAAACCGTATCAGCGCCAGTTTATTGAGTTTGCGCTTAGCAAGCAGGTACTAAAGTTTGGCGAGTTTACGCTGAAATCCGGGCGTAAAAGCCCCTATTTCTTCAACGCCGGACTGTTTAATACCGGGCGCGACCTGGCTCTGTTAGGCCGTTTTTACGCCGAAGCGCTGGTGGATTCCGGTATTGAGTTCGATTTGCTGTTTGGCCCAGCGTACAAAGGTATTCCGATTGCGACTACAACGGCCGTTGCGCTGGCTGAACACCACGATAAAGATTTGCCGTACTGCTTTAACCGTAAAGAGGCGAAGACCCACGGTGAAGGTGGCAATCTGGTCGGTAGTGCACTTGAGGGGCGCGTGATGCTGGTGGATGATGTTATCACCGCAGGTACGGCGATTCGTGAGTCGATGGAAATTATCCAGGCGAATGGCGCCACTCTGGCGGGGGTACTGATTTCTCTCGATCGTCAGGAACGCGGTCGCGGCGAGATTTCCGCTATTCAGGAAGTGGAACGTGATTACGGTTGCAAAGTGATCTCTATTATCACCCTGAAAGACCTGATTGCGTATCTGGAAGAGAAACCGGAGATGGCGGAGCACCTGGCGGCAGTACGAGCCTATCGCGAAGCATACGGTGTATAAGGACAGCCGGATAGCGCTGCGCTGATCCGGCCTACGCATTTACCGGGCCTACGGTTTACGTAGGCCGGACAAGACGAAATCGCTACTGCAATTGAGCGGCAACCAACGGCCAGCGGGTGTCAAAATCATCCGTTGGGCGGTATTTAAATTCGCTACGAACAAACCGGGATAGCATACCTTCGCAGAAAGCCAGTAACTGGCTGGCCAGCAGCGTTTCATCCACGGTGTAGCCTTCACCTTCACGCATTCTTTTTTCTCGCAGAACCTGGCGCAACTGCGCTTCAATGCGCTCAAAAAGTTGGTTAATGCGACCTTGCAGACGGTCTTGCTCGAACATCAACGCGTGTCCGGTCAGAATTCGCGTCAGGCCCGGATTACGCTCACCAAACCCTAAAATCAGCAGAACGATCAGACGCAGACGCGCGCTGGTATCCTTTTCATCTTTCAAAATCAGATTGATACGCGTAATCAGACTATCTTCGATAAACTCAATCAGGCTATCGAACATACGGGTCTTGCTGGGGAAATGGCGATACAATGCCGCTTCGGATACGCCAACTGAGGCTGCCAGCTTTGCTGTGGTGATGCGTTGGCTACCATCGCTGGACTCAAGCATCAGTGCCAGAGACTGAAGTATTTCTTCGCGACGATTCCTTTTCGCAGTTTGCTTTTCTACCATGTTACAAAATACCCCTGAAAATAAGCTCTTGCCAGGCAGGCATCCACACAGCGACCGCAAACTGATGTTTGCGGTGTGTTATTGCGTTATTACGCTATGGGATACTTTTCTGCGGGTTACTTGCGCCCGGAATGGCCGAAGCCACCTTCGCCACGATCGGTGGCTTCAAACTCTTCCACCAGATTAAATTCAGCCTGCACGACCGGTACAAATACCATCTGCGCGATACGTTCGCCCGGCTCAATAGTGAAGCTGTCCTGACCACGGTTCCAGATGGACACCATCAGTTGGCCCTGGTAGTCGGAATCAATCAAACCAACCAGATTGCCCAGCACGATACCGTGCTTATGGCCCAATCCGGAGCGCGGGAGCATCACCGCTGCCAGAGAAGGATCGGCAATGTGGATAGCTAACCCGGTTGGCACCAGCGTTGTTGCGCCCGGTGCCAGTTCTACGGCGTCATCAAGACAAGCACGCAGGTCAAGTCCGGCAGAACCAGAAGTGGCGTACGTCGGGAGCGGAAATTGTTGCCCTACGCGCGGGTCCAGAATCTTAACGTCGATTTTTTTCATCATAACGGGTCACGATCTCGTCGAGTAATAATTGGCCCAGGAGTTCTTTACGCTCAAGCGGTAAGACTTTGTCTCCATCCTGCCAAAAAAGGTGTAATGCGTTGCTATCGCTGTTAAACCCTTGAGTTGACAGCGAAACGTCGTTCGCACAGATCACATCAAGGTTTTTGCGGATGCGTTTTTGCCGGGCATATTCTTCCACATTATTTGTTTCGGCGGCAAACCCAACGACAAAAGGACGGTTAGCATCCAGTGCGGCAACACCGGCGATAATGTCCGGGTTTTTGACCATTTTTACTGTTAATTCATCACCCTGCGTCGCTTGTTTTTTTATTTTTTCGTGGGCGACAGTTTCAGCGCGATAATCAGCGACTGCAGCGCAGCCGATAAAAATATGCTGTTGTTGCACTGCAGACTGCACAGCGGCTTCCATTTCCAACGCGGTCATCACATCAACCCGCTGAACAAATGGTGGTGTGGATAACGAAACCGGACCCGATACCAGTGTGACGTTTGCCCCGCGCTTTGCTGCAGCGGCCGCGATAGCAAATCCCATCTTCCCGGAGCTATGGTTGGAAATATAACGCACGGGATCAAGCGGTTCACGCGTCGGACCCGCCGTAATCATGATGTTGAGATGTTGCAGATCGTTGACAGGCGAAAAATGTTCTGCCGCCATATCCGCAATCGTTAACGGATCCAGCATACGTCCAGGACCGACATCGCCACATGCCTGGCTACCGCTGTCCGGGCCCCAAATGAGCAAACCGCGTGAGGCAAGAATACTCAGATTGTGCTGGGTCGCGGCAGCGCGATACATCTGCTGGTTCATGGCTGGCAGTACAGCAACAGAAGCAGGCGTTGCCAGACAAATCGTTGACACCAGGTCGTTGGCCATACCTGCGGCGACACGAGCAATCAGATCTGCTGTAGCGGGCGCCAGGATGACCAAATCGGCCCATTTTCCCAGCTCAATGTGGCCCATCGCAGCTTCGGCTGCGGGATCAAGCAGGCTGTCGGAAACGGGATAACCTGAAACCGCCTGTAAACTCAGGGGAGTAATAAATGCTTTTGCCGCTTCGGTCATCGCCACGCGGACGTCAGCGCCGCGTTCCCGTAAACGACGCACCAGCTCAGGGGTCTTGTACGCAGCAATCCCGCCACTGACGCCAAGTACGATTTTTTTACCGGCCAGGCTCATCATGATCTTTCCTGTTGGGTTTCACCAGAAGGCAGATATTTTATCACAATCCGCAATTTGTCGTGCTTTTGACCGTCTTCTACTTTGCGAGGCACTACGAAGAAGTGAAAACAGCGCGTCGATTCACCGTCGGTGTTATGCCACTATGCGGACGCGAAAGGAGGGAAAGTATGGACAATACAGGAAGTATGATGCCCAGGGAAAAGCTGTTGGCACAGGGGGCCAGTTCGCTGACCGATGTTGAGTTACTGGCGCTTTTTTTACGTACCGGCATTCAGGGTAAAGATGTGCTTACGCTGGCGAAAGAGATGCTTCAGCATTTTGAGTCGTTGTATGGCTTGTTGTCTGCTGATTACATGGATTTTAGCTATGTTCCGGGAATCGGTATCGCGAAGTATGCACAGTTGAAGGGTATTGCGGAGCTGGCAAGACGCTACTACAACGTGCGAGTAATAGAGGAGCGTGCTCTACTTAGCCCGGAAATGGCGCGTGAATTTCTGCAAAGCCAGCTCTCGCAAGAGGAACGCGAGATCTTTCTGGTGATCTTTATGGATTCTCAACATCAAGTGATTAAACACAGCAAACTTTTTTCCGGGACACTAAGCCACGTCGAGGTACATCCGCGAGAAATTGTCCGCGAAGCGATAAAAATGAATGCTTCCGCCGTGATCCTTGCGCATAATCACCCTTCGGGGTGTGCAGAGCCGAGTAAAGCAGATAAACTCATCACCGAGCGTGTTGTGAAATGCTGTCAGTTCATGGATATCCGGGTGCTTGATCATCTGGTCATTGGGCGCGGAGAGTACGTTTCTTTTGCGGAACGCGGTTGGATTTAACGCACTTTACGCGATCCATCGGGATCTTTGTCTGTTCGGGACTTGAGCATAACGCCGGGTCAGCGTATACTACGCCACCTTTGAGAATCTCGGGTTTGGCATTTGGGCCTGGCAATCGAGAGTTCACTTAGAACTATGCGATGACCGGGCTGTAAAGCCTGACGAGGCGCCGATACCCCATACGAAGCTCGAGCTAATTTGATTTTTGGAGAATAGACATGTCCCGAGTCTGCCAAGTTACTGGCAAGCGTCCGGTGACCGGTAACAACCGTTCCCACGCACTGAACGCGACTAAACGCCGTTTCCTGCCGAACCTGCACTCTCACCGTTTCTGGGTTGAGAGCGAGAAGCGTTTTGTCACCCTGCGTGTATCTGCTAAAGGTATGCGTGTAATTGATAAGAAAGGCATCGAAACAGTTCTGTCTGAACTGCGTGCCCGTGGCGAAAAGTACTAAGTACTAAGAGGAAATAAATCATGGCTAAAGGTATTCGTGAGAAAATCAAGCTGGTTTCTTCTGCTGGTACTGGTCATTTCTATACCACTACGAAGAACAAACGTACTAAGCCGGAAAAACTGGAACTGAAAAAATTCGATCCAGTTGTACGCCAGCACGTACTGTACAAAGAAGCTAAAATCAAATAATTTTAGTTTCGATGTAGCAAAAAACCTCGCCTCGGCGGGGTTTTTTGTTTTCTGGCCGTCCCCATATTAATGAGACCTGATACACCGCCGGAGATACTATGCCTGAATTACCTGAAGTCGAAACCAGTCGCCGTGGGATTGAGCCGCATCTGGTAGGGGCAACGATTATGCACGCGACTGTGCGTAACGGTCGTTTGCGTTGGCCGGTATCAGAGGAAATCTATCGCCTGAGCGATAAACCTGTCCTGAGCGTACAGCGGCGCGCAAAATACCTGCTTCTGGAGCTGCCGGATGGCTGGGTAATCATTCATCTGGGGATGTCGGGTAGTTTGCGTATCCTTCCTGAAGAGCTTCCGGCAGATAAGCACGACCACGTTGACTTAGTGATGAGCAATGGCAAAGTTCTGCGTTATACCGATCCCCGTCGCTTTGGTGCCTGGCTGTGGACTAAAGAGCTGGATGGACATAATGTCCTCGCCCATCTTGGCCCTGAGCCGCTGAGTGACGATTTCAACGCCGGTTATCTACAGCAGAAATGTGCAAAGAAGAAAACGGCGATTAAACCCTGGCTGATGGATAACAAGCTGGTGGTGGGGGTGGGAAACATCTATGCCAGCGAGTCGCTGTTTGCGGCTGGTATCCATCCTGACCGTCTGGCATCATCGCTGTCGCAGGATGAGTGCGAACTGCTGGTACGCGTTATCAAGGCGGTTTTGCTGCGTTCTATCGAGCAGGGCGGGACGACGCTGAAGGATTTTCTGCAAAGTGACGGTAAGCCGGGCTATTTTGCCCAGGAGCTGCAGGTCTATGGGAGAGAAGGTGAACCTTGCCGCGCATGTGGCGCACCGATTGTTGCGACAAAACACGCTCAGCGTACAACGTTCTATTGCCGTCGCTGTCAGAAATAGTGTCATTGCTGGCCGGATGCAGCATCCGGCCAGGCACATTACTTCAACTTACTCATTAACGCCTGATGGACGTTTTCCGGCAGAAAGTGCGTCACATCACCCTGATGGCGGGCGACTTCTTTCACCAGTGACGATGAGATAAATGACCACTCTTTAGACGGCATCAGAAAGACGCTTTCCAGTTGCGGCATTAGGTGGCGGTTCATGTGCGCCAGCTGCATTTCATACTCAAAATCTGCTACCGCGCGTAGGCCTCGGATCAGAATGTTAGCCTGATTATCACGGGCAAAATTTGCCATTAAGTCGCTGAATCCCAGAACTTCCACATTGCCGAGATGCGCCGTTGCCTGTTGCGCCAGCTCGACGCGCTCTTCAAGGGTAAACATCGGCTTTTTACTGGGACTTGCAGCAATCGCCAGGATCACGTGATCGAACATGCTGGTCGCACGCGTCACGATATCAAGATGGCCGTTAGTTATGGGATCAAAGGTTCCTGGATAAATCGCCCGTTTTTGCATGGCTTGCCTCAATGCGTTTTGGGTGGCAGATAAGGTTCCAGCAGCTGCAGCAGACGCTGTAACGCGCCCTGATTTTGATACAGAACTTCAACTGCGTGACGGCCATAAAAATTACGATAATCTGCATCGGTCAGTAAAGAAGATACTTCTTTTACCAGCGTAGGTGCGTCGGTGACGGTGATCAATCCGCTTGCCTGTTCGAGGCGGGCGCAAATATCTTTAAAATTAAACGTATGTGGTCCCATCAGCACTGGAATAGCATGTGCCGCGGCTTCCAGTGGATTGTGGCCACCACGTTCAACCAGTGAACCGCCGACAAAAGCAAGGTCGGCAATGCCATACAGCAACATCAGCTCACCCATGGTATCGCCGATCACAACCTGAGTGCCTGAGGACGGAACTTCACCCGAAGAACGAGTGGTATAACTTAGCCCAGCCTGGCGTACGAGGTTAATTGCATCCGGGAACCGTTCAGGATGTCTGGGAACCAGAATTAGTAAAAGATTCGGGAACTGATTTAATAACGCCTGATGGGCGGCAATGATGATGCTTTCTTCGCCGTCGTGGGTGCTGGTTGCAATCCATACCGGACGGTGAGGAGCCCATTGACGACGTAATGTCACCGCTTTTGCGGCCAGTTGTGGCGTGACGGATATATCAAACTTCAGACTGCCAGTAACGGTGACCTGATTGCTTCTGGCACCAAGTGTAATAAAACGTGCGCCATCTTCTTCGTTTTGTGCGGCAATTAACGTAATTCGACGCAGTAGTCTGCCAACAAATTTACCTAATTTCGCATAGCCAGCTGCTGAACGAGCAGAAAGACGTGCGTTGGCAATAACCAGAGGAATGTGACGCTTATGGAGTGCCGCGATCAGATTTGGCCACAGCTCGGTTTCCATAATTAACACCAGTTTGGGGTCAACTTTATTCAGAAAACGGTTCAGGGCATCCGGTAAATCGTAAGGCAGATAAATATGCTGAACGTCAGTGCCAAAAGCAGATTGTACGCGCTCGGAACCGGTTGGCGTCATAGTGGTGACCGTGATCGGCAAGTCGGGATAACGGTGACGCAGAGCGCGAACTAATGGGATTGCAGCCAGTGTTTCGCCCACAGAAACCGAATGAAGCATGATCCCGCCGGGTTTTAGCGGGCGGCGATAAAAGCCGTAGCGTTCGCCCCAGCGTTTACGGTAGGCCGGAGCCTTACGTCCGCGCACCCAAAGCCGTATCCAGATCAAAGGCTGAATAAGGTAGAAAAGGGCGGTGTAAAGCAATTCGAGCATAATGGTAGCTGACTTATGAATGTGCTGGGGATTCTATGTATTTAACTATGGCTTTACCATCATTTTTATCCAGGTTGTATCAAAACGATGGAATTGGTGGGGAACTGATTTCGCTGATGGCTATTTCAAAAATTCACATGGCCGCATTTATATGTCTTAACCTCTTGTGCGGTGTGAGTTTCCTGATGAACTGGTGTCTTATTTATCTGTATGTTTTTAATGGTTTATTTTATTTTTTGTTTAAAAAATATTCATTTCGGAATGCTTGGTAATAAATGATATACTACTGCGCAATTTCAGGTAGCTAGCGGGCAGAAACGTTTCGAAAGCACAGAAAGTCATCTTTGGATGCTTTAGGCAAGGATTACACGATTCTGATGCTTCAAACCTGATATGCCTGGCGACGCGATGCGGATATTAATGCATGAATATTGCTTTTTGTTTGTACAAGTATTTTCCCTATGGTGGGTTACAGCGTGATTTCTTGCGAGTAGCGCTGACGGTTGCTTCTCGTGGCCATCATGTTCAGGTATTTACCCAGTCATGGCAGGGCGAGCGTCCGGAAGGGCTGGAGATTATACTCGTCCCCGTTACATCCAGAACGAATCATGGGAAAAACGAGCAATATTATCAGTGGGTTCAGAATTATTTAACTCAACATCCCGTCGATCGTGTCGTTGGTTTTAATAAAATGCCTGGCCTGGATGTGTATTACGCTGCGGACGTTTGCTATGCGGAAAAGGTTGCCCGCGAGAAAGGCTTTTTCTACAAATTGACGCGCAGGTACCGACACTACTCTGCATTTGAAAAAGCCGTATTTCAGCAGGGTGTCGGCACTACGCTTTTGATGTTAACCGATAAACAAATTGGTGACTTCAAACATCATTACCAAACTGAGAGCCAGCGCTTTCGTATTCTGCCTCCAGGAATCTACCCTGACAGAAAGTACAGCCAGCAACCTGAAAACAGCCGGCTGATTGTTAGGGAAAAAAATGGTATTGGTCTCGATCAGTTCTTGCTCTTACAGGTAGGTTCCGATTTCAAACGCAAAGGCGTGCCAAGAACATTACAGGCGTTGGCTTCTTTGCCTGATGTCATTCGCCACCGCACACGATTGATGGTTGTTGGTCAGGATAAGGCCGATCGCTATCGCGCTCAGGCTCGTCAATTGGGGGTTGAAGAACAAGTGCAGTTCTTCTCGGGGCGGGACGATGTCGCAGAATTGATGTCTGCTGCTGATTTATTACTTCACCCAGCTGTACAGGAAGCCGCCGGTATTGTCTTGCTAGAAGCTGTAGTTGCCGGACTGCCGGTATTAACTACCGAAGTTTGCGGCTATGCGGGTTATATCAACGCCGCCCAATGTGGGGTGGTGATTCCTGAACCTTTTGAGCAGGAAAATCTGAATACAGCACTTTTCGATGCGCTGCAAAATAATGAGCAGAGAAGTCGTTGGGCCGGGAACGCACGGCATTTTGCTGATACAAAAGATCTCTACAGCCTGGCAGATAAAGCTGCAGATATCATTTTAGGTCCTAAGAATGATTGAATTAAAAGAACCATTTGCCACGCAGTGGCAAGGAAAAGACCCGTTTACTGAAGTCGCTAAGCTGGACGGTGAGGTTTTTCGCGCCCTGGAAACACGACGTACCCTACGTTTTGAGATGATGGGTAAGGGTTATTTTCTTAAATATCATCATGGAACCACGCTTAAAGAAGTGGTGAAGAATCTTATATCTTTACGTATGCCTGTACTGGGCGCAGACCGGGAGTGGCTGGCAATTCATCGCTTACAGGAACTGAGTGTTGACACCATGACCGGCGTGGCATTTGGGCAGAAAGGACTGAATCCGTTAGAGCGCACCTCATTTATCATCACTGAAGATCTCTCTCCTGCTATCAGCCTTGAAGATTTTTGTGCAAGGTGGAAAGTTGAGCCCCCTGATTTTGTATTAAAACGGACCATTATTACCCGCGTGGCAGAAATGGTGGGTAAAATGCATCGGGGGGGAGTAAATCATCGGGATTGCTATATTTGCCATTTTTTACTCCAACAACCGATGCCAGAAAATATTGCGGATATCAAACTCTCCGTAATCGATTTGCATCGTGCACAAATTCGTCAGCATGTGCCACGCCGCTGGCGGGATAAGGATCTGATTGGACTCTATTTCTCTTCACTTGAGATCGGGTTGACGTCCAGAGATATCTACCGTTTTTTACGTGTCTATTTTTCGAAGCCACTACGTGAAATCTTTCGTCAGGAAGTCAGGTTGTTTGAACAGGCTGTCACAAAAGCGCAAAAAATAAGACAAAGAACAATAAGAAAAGCGCTATAAATCACAGATAAAGTTTGAGGCCATTTTACTATGAACATTGATTTCCAAAAGCTAGTTATCCAAAAACACGTCATAGACAGCTCTACGCATGAGAAGAGTAAAAAATTAAGTGTTGCGTATGGTGTCGACCGTAATTTTTTATTTGGCTCTGGTATTTCAATGACCTCAGTATTAGTGAATAACCCTGATATTGATATTCACTTTTATATAGTAACAGACTATATAGATGACGATTATCTGAAGAGTGTAAAACGCCTGACCCAAATGTATAGTACGACTGTGACGGTTCTTGTGTTCGATAACGCGGCGTTTCGTGAACTGCCGAGTACAAAAGCATGGACTTATGCAATGTACTATCGTTATTTCGCATTTGAATATTTAAGCACAGAGTTAAGCTCCGTACTGTATCTTGATGCAGATGTTATTTGCAAAGGCTCTCTTCGCGAGCTTACCGAGATTAATTTCTGTGGAGAATATGCCGCTGTTATCAATGATATTGATGAAGTACGTACTAAGTCCGGCAATAGGCTCGGTATTCCTGAACTGAGTAATGGGTACTTTAACTCCGGAGTGGTGTTTGCGAATCTGGAAGTTTGGCGTGAGCAGCAGTTATTGACGAAGGCTTTTTCTATCTTAGATAAACGCCAAAAGGAACTTCTGTATTTTGACCAAGATGTCCTAAATATATTGTTCGTTGGTAATGTGATTTTCCTGAGACGAGATTTTAACTGCATTTATGGTGTAGATCAGGAACTAAAAAATAAAAACGATAAAATATACCAGGATTATATTACTGAGGATACTGTTTTAATACATTACGTCGGTGTCACTAAACCATGGCATACATGGGCTAAATATCCGGTAGCTAAATACTTCATCGAAGCATATAAAAAATCCGCATGGGCGGAACAAGCCTTGTTAAATGCAAATACGGCAAAGTTGTATAAACGTAAGTCACGGCATGAAAGAGTGCAGCGTAAATATATTCGCTCGGTACTTAGTCATGTAATGTATATAAAAAATAAGTTACACAATTCAAAAGCATATTGAATATAGAAACAGTAACTTATTGATAATCGATTAAATAGGTGTAGCGAATGAACTTTGATTGTCATCAGTCTATAAAAAAGATACTTGAGTTTAATCAAGCGCCGACCGAACAGAAAATACAACTTAACATCGCCTGGGGTGTTGACAGGAATTTTATGTTTGGTGCTGCAATTTCGATGACATCGGTACTATTGAATAATAAAGATTTAAATATCCATTTTCATCTTTTTACTGACTACATTGATGCTGATTACCAGCAGCGGATAGCTAAATTAGCAGAGCAATTTTCCACAAACATCTCAATTTATGTTATGGATGCTAATGGGTTAAAAGTTTTGCCAAGTGGTCACGCCTGGTCACACGCAATGTACTTCAGGTTTATTGCCTTTGAATATCTTGGTGAGAAAATTGATTCACTTTTATACATTGATGCGGATGTAATGTGTAAAGGTTCACTTTTTGAACTCACGCAGATTGATCTTGGAGAATATGTTGCAGCGGTAATTACCGATGTGGATGATAGCCCTGCCAGAGATATTGAGATAAATAAAGATTATTTCAATTCAGGTGTCATATTTGCAAACCTAAAAAAGTGGAAAGAGCAGAATTTTATCAATGCAGCTTTTGATATCTTATTAGACAAAAATAATAAACTTTCATTCCCGGATCAGGATGTCTTGAATATTCTTTTCTTTAAAAAAGTACTTTTTCTGGAGCGAAGGTTCAATGCTATCTATGGAATTAAGCAAGAATTAAAAAGCAGAGATCTTGCGAAATATAAAGAATATATTACACCTGATACTGTTCTAATTCACTATGTTGGCGTGACTAAACCCTGGAATTCATGGGCAAATTATCCTTCAGCACAGTTTTTTGTTGACGCCTGGAAGGCTTCGCCTTGGGCAGATGTTCCATTGTTACCCGCCAGAACGCCAAAACAATATAAAAAGAAATCACGCCATGAAAGATTACAAGGGAAGTATTTCGCCTCGGTAATAAGCTATATTGGTTATTTGCGGGAAAAATTAAAAAGTAAGTAAAAAAACTCCCGTAAGGGAGTTTTTTATTAACGTAATTTAGTCTTAAGGTATTTCAAATACCATTTGATCGAGGCGCAATACTTCCCTTTTTTAGCTTCCTGGCGTGAATAGACCCGATAATCAGTAGGTCTCATACGTGGAGCATAAGAACGCATTTCTGTGTTTCGCCATGGTGTGAAATGATGGTAGAAAAGATAAAGTTGCTGTGAAAGCCCGGTATGCTCTTTATACCAGGGCTTCCTTCCACCAGTGAAGTGGATAATTCTTGGCAGAATATCTTTTTGGTAGAAGAATATCTCTTTTTGTTGATCGGTAAACCAGTTGAACAAAAAATTCCACCGGTTATCAATAAACTTAACGTTACCATCCATTGCGATATTCAGTGCATCCTGGTCAAAGTAAGGCAAGGCTTTACCTTGTTCAAATAACACGGTGTTTGCTTTATTTTCAATATCAAACTTGATCCAGTTTTCAATGTTAATATACAAAAAACCAGCATTGAAATAATGACCAGTACTCAGGCCCAAGCGTTTGGCATTTTTTGTATCATGAATATCGAGAGAATCGTGGCTGACTGCACAAATGACGTTGCTGATATCAATGCTGTTAATGTCATTGAGCTTATCAAAACACAGGGTATCTGCATCCAGGTAGATAAAATGCTCAACTTTATCTTTAAGTAAGCGCGGTACGGCCAGACGCATATAGGTCGAACGGTTCAGATGTTTGATTGCAAAGTCACTGTTATACTTTTCAATCTCTTCTTTATCGATATTGATAACCTGAATTTTATCACTGGTTGAACGCAGTTTATTGATTTCTTCGTCAGTAACGTCATAGACAAAGACAAAAAATGACAGGTCCTGTTCCGGGTTGTTCATTATGACAGACATAATGGACACTGCTACATATTCCAGATAATTAGCATCTGTACAGTAAGCAATATTAATAATGTTATTTTTGTTGTCCATTTATGTTTTCTCATTACCTTTTATATTGTCACTATCATGAAGTACCGTATCGATAGCGTCAATCACGGCTTGCTCCGGTATCCATGTGAGATATTTTTTTGATCTGTCGAGTTCATCCCGAGATGGCATCGGATGATAATCGCCAGCCCAAATCAATAAGGCTTTATCCGACCATGGCTTCCACTGTTGATAATTGGTGGCGCCAAACAGGCAGACCTGTGGTGTCTTTAGCGCCGCTGCCATATGCATAGGAGCAGAATCGACGCCAATGTACAGAACTGCATGATCGATCAATGCAGCCAGCTGCAAAAAGGTGGTTTTACCTGCCAGCGTCAGGTCAGGGGAAGATTGACACAGTTCAGCAATGCGCTGAACCTGCTGCTGCTCACCTAGCGTTGGCCCACAGGTAAGATAGACGTGCAGACCTCGTTGATGCAGGTGGTCTATAACATGCGTGAATTTATCATCATCCCAGCATTTAAACTCTTGTCTGGCAGTGGGTTGAATAACGACATATTTTTGTGAAGGCAATGCCGGGAGTTGGGTAACTAAATGTTGATAGTCGTCAGGGCGATAACAAAGAGACATCTCTTTCTTCAGTTCTGTTTCGCTAAACCCGATACCTTTTAGAATAGATAAATTTTGTTCAACAATATGCGTTCCAATGAATGGCGTTACTCGCGTAAAAAGTCGATTCCACAGATCTTTTTCGCGCTCAAAAGCAATTGAAGGGCAACGTAAAGAGGCTATAAGAGCGCCGATCGGCCATTGTTCGGTGAGGTTAACGATCAGGTCGTAGTGATTTTTCTTCAGTTGTTTACGCACTGAAAGGTAATTTTTCACTGTTGACAGCAGGCCTTGCTTTTTCTCAATCAGATAAAAATTATTAATATCTTTATGGGCGGCTAAGATTGCTTTGGTATCTTTATAGAGTAGCAGATCGATCTTAGCTTGCGGATAACGAGCCCGAATGCTGGCAATAACAGGTGTAGTTAGCAGAACATCCCCATAAAACTTCAGCTTGCAAATAAGAACCCGGTCAACTTTTTCAAACATGTTAAAATCCCTTTCGCAAGAATAAGCTTTTACAAGCAGATAGTATCTTATATCTTGTTTCAGAAATAGAACGATCGATATGGGGGTATTTCATCTTCAGAATTATTTTCTTCTTAACGATTTTCGTATCGCAGCATGCAAGTGCATTCTGAATGTCATTTAGCATACTTTCGCTATAACGATAATAGCCTTTTTTCTTGCGTAAAATTTTACGTCCTTCGAGAAAACAATTGATAATCATAAATGTCGCAACAGTACGCTTAGATCTATTTTCATTAATATATTTATACATTTTTCGCATAGCAAAGAAGATGCTGTCAGCGTCACTATCAATAATGTTCTCGGTAATGCTTTTATCATTTACTCGGTAGTAATATAGCTTATTCTCGATTTTTAGAATCTTATGACATTTAAAATACTGGAATGGGCAAAAAATCACGTCTTCGTAGCGATGATGTTCCTCGAACTTATCGCTACCAATGATATTGCGGTGAAAGATTTTTGTCATCAGATGCCATTGCCCAGCCTTGAATGTTGGTAACAGAGGGGCGTAATTGTCATCTGATAATATTATTTCGCGCTGGGCAATGTTGTTTTCCATTTCCGGCGCGTTTTTATACAAATTGTTTATATCTCGAGTTAAGTTAAATTCGATAATGTCATATTTTTCGTCTCTT
Source organism: Citrobacter sp. ABFQG (assembly GCF_004322975.1). NCBI lineage: Bacteria > Pseudomonadati > Pseudomonadota > Gammaproteobacteria > Enterobacterales > Enterobacteriaceae > Citrobacter > Citrobacter sp. ABFQG. The sequence continues at coordinate 589,467 of NZ_CP036435.1, read as the reverse complement.
AACTTAGGCAGGAGAATTGTGAAATAATTCTGGCAGACAATATCATCACTGTCTACAAAACCAATATATTTCCCTGTCGCATGGGCAAGCCCAACGTTACGGGTGATTGCAACGCCCTGATTTTTTTGGCTTATATATTTAACATTATGGCAATCTTTTTCGCGGTAAAACGCATTTATACGCTCTTCGGTTAAATCCGTAGAGCCATCATTAACAATTATTACCTCTACATCATCAGTGATGCTCTGATGTATAGACGCCAACGTCGCTGTGATGAGTTCAGCGTTGTTGTATGTAGGTATAATAATGCTCAGTAAATAACCGGAAGCGTTAACCATGGCATCGTTCTCTTGTTGGATTCGAGCTCAGTACTGCTGCTACACATAACGCCAGTACGCTGCTCAGGGCTTCACCTTTGGCATACAATAATAAATCACTCAAGCCATAGATAGCGATTGCGCCTGAGATAACGAACAACAGAGGACTACGTTGCCAGTAAGCTATTAAAAACATGGCAGTATAGAGCAAGAGTAGCACAACAACACCAGGGATGCCTTTCAGCGAGAAGGTATCAATGACTTCGTTATGCAGGTGGACGTCCACATAGGCGAGAGCCCCTTGCATTGTGACATTTTGTAATGCGAACGCTTTGATTTCTGCATCTCGTTGTTCAAGCGATTGTCCCCAAAGGTGTGCGTTTCCTGCTTCAATACCGACCTGTTGCATCGCAAATCGCGCACCAATTGATGTATTACTGTTATTCTGGCTGTAAGAATGCAAGTCGGCCATCAGATTCTGGTAACGCACCTCAATAACCGATTTTAACGGAATAGTTGCCAAACCGCCGAGTATTACGAAGGCAAGCAATGCTCTTAATAACATTCTGCGATTATGTCGGTAGTGGATGAAAAACAACCCAATACTCAGGATTGGATAGATCAGAATGGCCGCTCGGGTCTGTGTCGTAACCATGACGGCAAGGGAGAGCAAAAAATGCAAAAGATAGAGTGAAACAGTGTGTTTTAGTCGCAGATTAAGGATGGTCTGTGATGCTAACAAAGCGATAAATGTCAGGCCGTAAGCCGCTCCGGTTGGATGTTCAAAGCCCAGCGCAACACGGTAGGTCATAATATCTGGTGCTCCGGCAGCCTCGTAGCCTGCGAAAAGATACAAGCCTATTGCGGTAAGAATCGTCCAGAGACTGGTAATGCGTGTTTTGTTGGCACACGGCTCTCGCGTTGTCAGAGCTGTCATAACCAGTGCGGCAAAAATCATCACTTTGCCACCGTTCTGGTATGAACGATAGGCACCGGTAAAGGCTGAGCCAGATTGTTTAAATACTTCTACCCAAATAATCTGGAGTAAACCAAAGAGCAGCAACATAACAGGCAAAACCAGATTTTGTTTGTTACTGCACACATGCTTTATATTTTTTCCTATAAGCGGCAGAGACAGAGCCGTGGAGAAAATAAATACCTTCAGCGCTTCATCTGGATTTACCAGGACCATCGCAAGAGTTGCCAGGATCCCAGCGTAAAATAAGACGTATATAAAATCGAATGGATTATTTTTTATACTACAAACAAAACGAGAAAACATGTGTTGGCGAAGCATGGGTCGTCTCTTAAAGTTAAAGCAAATTATTATCAATTAGCGATACGTTGACTAAGCTTGCGTCCAGATCCTGCAATTTTCCGGAATGGCTCTGCTGTGTGTATTGATTCTTCCCATATCCACCAATCAATCCCGGGTCTGTCGGGCCATATAACGTAATATTGGGGCGATCCAATGCGGCGGTTAAATGGCTGAGACCTGTATCAACCGACACCACAAATTTTGCTCCCGCCAGGATGCGAGCAACCTCTTCCAGACTCATCCGCGGCAGGACATCGACGTAAGGAAAACCTTCCGCCAGCCTTTTGGCGCGCTCTTCTTCATGAGGGGCGCCCCAGGGGAGTTTAATACGGATGCCCGTATTATTTAACAGCCCAATCAGCTCCCGCCAGTTGGCTTCAGGCCAGTGCTTATCATCACGTGTAGTGGCGTGCAGAAATACAGCATAGTGGCCTGTATCAGCATTACATTCATTCACAAAATGCTGAGCGATAGCGTAATCACCCTGCGACTGCGGTTTGGCATATCCCAGACTTTTGGCGAACAATTCACGCGTACGTTCTACCGCATGCTGCTGTTTCGCAATGTGATGTTTGTGATTATAAAACAGGCTAGCCAGCGGCTCGCGGGCCGTACTCCAGTCCATACCATGCTTGACGCCACGTGCCAGACGCGTCACCAACGCCGCACTCTTAACCAGACCCTGCGCATCAATTATCGCGTCATACTGCTGCAAACGTACGGCATCGCGAAACGCTTTACGCTCGGCTTTAATCGGCGCTGAAAACCAGGCTTTACGCCAGCGGCGAATCGCCACTGGGATGACCCGGTCAACGGCTGCATGCCAGGAAGGGATCTGCGCGAATCCTTCTTCCACCACCCAATCAAATTGAATACCCGGAATAGCCTGCTGCGCATCGGTTAATGCGGGCAACGTATGCAGAACATCGCCCATAGAAGACGTTTTAACGATCAGAACCCGCATCCGTCAGGCTTCCTCTTGTAACAACAGGTCGTTGAGTTCTTCCAGTACACGCTGGGGTGTGATGTCAATCAGGCTTTGGTGATAGCCTTCAGCCGCATCGCCCTTGCGCACTTTGTGATAGCCCGTAATCAGACGAATGACCCGCGCTTTGTGCGACAACGGCGGGGTAAAGTCCGGACTACTTGGGCCATACAATGCTACCAGAGGTCGATTCAACGCTGCGGCAACGTGCATTAATCCAGAGTCGTTGGTGACGACCGCTTTGCAGGCGGCGAGCAGAATAACGGCCTGCTCCAGCTGCGTTTCGCCCGCCAGATTACGACACCAGGCCTGCTGCTCAACGCTTAACGTTGCCAGGATTTCATTTCCGGCTTCATGATCTTTTGCCGAGCCAAACAGCACAATCTGATGACCTTCGTCGATCAGCTGTTTTGCCAGTTCAGCATAATGGTAGTGTGGCCAGCGTTTCGCCGGACCAAATTCCGCACCCGGGCAAAAACCGATGATGGGGCGTTCGGCAGAAAGGGAGAACTGGCTACAGGTCAGAGACTTTTCACCTTCGCTGACCTGCAACTGTGGCCACAGCAGAGGTTGCGGCAAATCTTTAGCCGACAGCATCACGCCTTTATCGTAGGCCAGGGCCACATAGCGTTCGACCATCAGCGGCCATGCGTCTTTATCCAGCACGCGCGCATCGTTGAGCAGGCCGTAGCGCATTTCACCACGCCAACCGGTACGATGCGGAATACCTGCAAAAAAGGGCACCAACGCGGATTTAAACGAGTTAGGCAGCACATAAGCGCGGTCATAGCGCTTCTCACGCAGGCTATGACCGAGCTTACGCCGTTCACCAATTTCCAGAGCGCCATGCCCAAGCGGCATCGCGATCGCTTCATTGACTTCCGGCATCCGCGATAACAGCGGACGGCACCATGCAGGTGCCATCACGTCGATTATCGCCTGGGGATAGCGCGCCTTGAGCGTGCGATAGAGACTTTGCGACATCATCATGTCGCCCACCCAAGACGGGCCAACCACCAGAATCCTCATAGATTGCCTGCCTTATGCGTCGCGGTTCAGCCAGGCCATATATTCCGTTACGCCTTCAGCAACGGTCTTAAACGGCTTGTCATAGCCCGCGGCGCGCAGGTTGGTCAGGTCTGCCTGAGTAAACGCCTGGTAGCGGCCTTTCAGTTTTTCCGGGAATGGAATGTACTCAATGCTGCCTTTTTTGTGGTACGCCAGCGTTGCGTCAGCAACGGCCTGGAAAGATTCCGCACGACCAGTACCGAGGTTAAAGATGCCGGATACCCCGTTTTCCAGGAACCACAGGTTCACTGCAGCCACATCGCCAACGTAAACGAAATCACGTTTGAAGTTTTCGCTGCCTTCGAACAGTTTTGGTGTTTCGCCATTGTTAAGCTGAGTATTGAGGTGGAAAGCGACGCTCGCCATGCTGCCTTTATGGCCTTCACGCGGTCCGTAGACGTTGAAATAGCGGAAGCCAACAATCTGAGAGTTGGCTTCCGGCAGGATCTGACGCACGTACTCGTCGAACAGGAATTTTGAGTAGCCATAGACGTTCAGCGGTTTCTCATATTCACGGGATTCGATGAAATCAGAAGTGCGACCGCCATAGGTGGCGGCAGAGGACGCGTACAGGAACGGGATTTCACGCTCCAGGCAGTAGTGCAGCAGCTCTTTAGAGTATTGATAGTTGTTGTCCATCATATACTTGCCGTCCCACTCGGTGGTGGAAGAGCATGCGCCTTCGTGGAAAATAGCTTCGATATCGCCGAAATCTTCCCCGGCCATAATCTGGATCAGGAAGTCTTCCTTGTCCATGTAGTCAGCAATATTCAGATCCACCAGGTTAACGAACTTGGTGCCGTCTTTCAGGTTGTCCACCACCAGGATGTCGGTGATGCCTTTATCATTCAGGGACTTAACGATGTTGCTGCCGATAAAGCCCGCGCCGCCGGTAACGATGATCATAAATGTAACCTTCGAATTATGGAGTCAGAGACAATCTCAGACACGAATACTTTCTATCATATCACTACATGGCTCAGGCTTCAGCCATTCACCGATAAGCCGTGCGGGTACACGTGATTTATGCTTCATTTTGAAGAAGTGATGATGCGTCATCTCGTATCAACGTATAGCTTTGGGTAATATGTGCTGAAATTTGCCCAGTCTGGAGAATTGAAATGCGTGGGGATTTTTACAAACAGTTAACCAACGATCTCGACACCGCACGTGCGGAAGGATTGTTTAAAGAAGAGCGCATTATTACATCTGCCCAGCAGGCGGATATCACCGTGGCGGACGGAAGCCACGTTATTAACTTTTGTGCGAACAACTATCTGGGACTGGCTAATCATCCGGAACTGATTGCAGCAGCAAAAGCGGGTATGGATTCTCACGGATTTGGTATGGCTTCGGTTCGCTTTATTTGCGGTACCCAGGATAGCCATAAGCAACTGGAGCAAAAACTGGCGGCATTCCTCGGTATGGAAGATGCCATCCTTTACTCTTCCTGCTTCGACGCCAATGGCGGCCTGTTTGAAACGCTGCTGGGCGCAGAAGACGCAATTATTTCCGATGCCCTGAACCACGCTTCTATCATAGATGGCGTTCGTCTGTGTAAAGCAAAACGTTTCCGTTACGCCAACAACGATATGGTGGAACTGGAAGCTCGCCTGAAAGAAGCACGTGAAGCGGGCGCTCGTCATATCCTGATCGCCACTGATGGCGTGTTCTCTATGGATGGTGTGATCGCTAACCTGAAAGGCGTTTGCGATCTGGCGGATAAATACGACGCGCTGGTCATGGTTGATGATTCCCATGCCGTCGGTTTTGTCGGCGAAAATGGTCGTGGCTCCCATGAATACTGTGACGTGATGGGTCGCGTGGACATCATCACCGGTACGCTGGGTAAAGCACTCGGCGGCGCATCCGGTGGTTACACCGCAGCGCGTAAAGAAGTTGTTGAGTGGCTGCGTCAGCGTTCCCGTCCTTATCTGTTCTCCAACTCACTGGCGCCAGCGATTGTTGCGGCCTCCATTAAAGTGCTGGAAATGGTTGAAGCAGGCAGCGACCTGCGCGACCGCCTGTGGGCGAACGCACGTCAGTTCCGCGAGCAAATGTCTGCCGCAGGCTTTACTTTAGCCGGTGCCGATCACGCGATTATCCCGGTGATGTTGGGTGATGCAGTGATCGCGCAGGACTTTGCTCGTGAACTGCAAAAAGAGGGGATTTACGTTACCGGATTCTTCTATCCGGTGGTTCCAAAAGGCCAGGCGCGTATCCGTACCCAGATGTCTGCGGCGCATACCCCTGAGCAGATTACGCGTGCTGTTGAGGCGTTCACACGCATTGGTAAACAACTGGGCGTTATTGCCTGAGGATGTGAAATGAAAGCGTTATCCAAACTGAAAGCGGAAGAGGGCATTTGGATGACTGACGTTCCTGAACCGGAAGTCGGTCATAACGATTTGCTGATTAAAATCCGTAAAACAGCCATCTGCGGGACTGACGTTCACATTTATAACTGGGATGAATGGTCGCAAAAAACCATCCCAGTACCGATGGTCGTTGGGCATGAATATGTCGGCGAAGTTGTTGGCATCGGTCAGGAAGTTAAAGGCTTTAAAATCGGCGATCGCGTTTCAGGCGAAGGTCATATCACCTGCGGACATTGCCGTAACTGCCGCGGTGGACGTACTCACCTGTGCCGCAATACGACCGGTGTCGGTGTAAACCGTCCGGGCTGCTTTGCGGAGTACCTGGTGATCCCGGCATTTAACGCATTTAAAATCCCGGACAATATCTCCGACGACCTGGCGTCTATCTTCGATCCGTTCGGTAATGCAGTGCACACGGCGCTGTCGTTCGATCTGGTTGGGGAAGATGTACTGGTGTCCGGTGCGGGTCCAATCGGTATTATGGCGGCGGCGGTCGCGAAGCACGTTGGCGCACGCCACGTGGTGATCACCGACGTTAATGAGTATCGCCTTGAGCTGGCGCGCAAAATGGGTATCACTCGCGCGGTCAACGTATCGAAAGAGAATCTGACCGACGTGATGGCTGAACTGGGTATGACCGAAGGGTTTGATGTGGGCCTAGAGATGTCCGGGGCGCCGCCAGCGTTTCGCGCTATGCTGGACACCATGAATCACGGTGGCCGTATTGCTATGCTGGGTATTCCGCCATCTGATATGTCCATCGACTGGACGAAAGTTATCTTTAAAGGACTGTTTATTAAAGGTATCTACGGTCGTGAGATGTTTGAGACATGGTACAAAATGGCTGCACTGATCCAGTCTGGTCTGGATTTGTCGCCGATCATCACCCACCGATTCTCCATCGATGAATTCCAGCAGGGCTTTGACGCGATGCGTTCAGGCCAGTCAGGGAAAGTGATCCTGAGCTGGGATTAACCGTATCCACCCTGTGGATTCTGTGTGTTGTCCCCGGATGTTGATTATCATTAATCATCCGGGGCGTTTTTTGCCTGCACAATCTCTCTCGCCCGGCGCATTTTCCGCTAAAGAATTAATAATTTTTTCTGAAAATCTACCGCTTAATATGCTAAAAAGTGCCGATTACTCTATTGTCTGGCTGGATTTGATATGACCTATATACCTGGTCTCCTGAGCGTCATTATGCCGCTTTACAACACGGGTGAACCGTTCATTGCGTGTATGGATTCGCTGATTGCGCAAACCTGGAAGAACCTGGAGATCATCATTGTTAATGATGGCTCTACGGATAACTCTGCGGAGCTTGCTCAGTCTTATGCGGATCGTTATCCGCACGTTCATCTGCTGCACCAGCGCAATGGGGGCGTTTCGGCGGCGCGCAATACCGGTATGAAAGTCGCCAGGGGGGAGTACATCGCGTACGTAGACGGCGATGATATTGCCTATCCGGAAATGTATGAAACGCTGATGACTATGGCGCTGAAAGACAACCTGGATGTTGCGCAGTGCAACGCTGATTGGTGTATTGCGGAAACCGGCCACACCTGGGCATCCATTCCTACCGATCGTATTCGTTCTACCGGCGTGATGACCGGGCCAGACTGGTTACGCAAAGCGTTAGCCAGCCGCCGTTGGCGACACGTTGTCTGGATGGGCGTTTATCGTCATCAGACTATCCGCGACGCGGGGCTGACCTTCCTGTCTGGCCTGCATCACCAGGATATTATCTGGACGACGGAGTTTATGTTTAATGCGAAGCGCGCGCGTTACACGGAAATCCCTCTGTATAAATACTTCCTGCACGGCGCATCTGTTAGCCGTCTGCCGCGCACCGGGCTGAAAAATCTCGCTTACCAGCGCCACTACATCAAAATTACCCGTCTGCTGGATAAGATGAATCATGATTACGCCGGGCGCATTCCCATTTACCCGGAGTTCAAACAGCAGGTGATTTACGAAGCGCTACGCGTTTGTCATTGCATACGTAAAGAACCGGACGAGAAAATCCGCCAGCGCATGATTGCTGAAGTATTCGTGTCGGGTATGTTCAAGCGTATGGTAAGCAATATTTGCAGCGTTAAGCTGGGTTATCAGGTGCTGTTGTGGGCCATCCGCTTTAGCCAGTGGCGCGATAAATCACTGACGCCGCGCCGCCTGGCTCATTTAACGCTGGATAGCAAAGGCTGATTATTGCCAGCCCTGCCACTGCAGGCGCATATACTGCACCAGCGTGCTTTGGGTAATGCTTTCGCCGAGCACGCTGAAGAAGCGGCTGGCGTACACTGGCTCTAACGGCTGCTTCGGTTTGCATAATTTCACCCCGCGGAAAGGATTACGCGGCGCATCAGGTGTACCGTTCTTCGGTGGCGTGAGGTTTGGTCTGGAGGTATCCACCTGCGGTTCATTGAGCAGGCTGCTTGGGCGAACCAACGTGATGTCGGCTGGCAGGCTATACAGCATCTGCTGCAGGACACGAACCGTAGACGGGTGAGGATGGCCAATGGCGATTGCGGAACCGTTGCGGCGCGCCAGCTCGACGGCACGATTAAACTGACGGCGAATATCGGCTTCGTTTTGCGTGTCATCCAGGAAGACTTTGCGTTTGATGACTTTCACACCGGTCCCTGACGCTGCGCGCATTGCCTGGCTGTTACCAATGGTCATGCTGTCCAGGAAGTAGAGATCGTATCGCTCCAGCGCCTGCATCACCTTCTGCATGCCAAACAGGCTGGAGGTCATCGCGCTGCCCATATGGTTGTTCAGACCGACCGCATTCGGTACTTTGCTTACCGCGTCGCGAATAATTCGCTCAATCTCTTCGCTGCTCATTTCAGGGCGTAATGTATCTTTCTCTAACGGCTGCTTGCTCAGCGGCGCCATTGGCAGATGGATTAAGACTTCATGCCCGCTGTTATGCGCTTTGATTGCCATTTCTCGCGCATGTGGGGCGTTAGGCAGAACGGCAACGGAGATGGTAGAAGGCATCGCCAGTACCTGGTTTTCAGTGTGTGGGCGATAGCCGAAATCATCAATGACGATGGCGAGTTTGCCAGCAAAAACAGGTGTTGCGAAGGCCAGCAGGCTGGCGAGAGAGAGTAGTAGACGACGAAATTGTTGTGGCAAAACTTATCTTCCCAACCACGGCTGTGGATTGACCGCCTGACCCTGGCGACGAATTTCGAAATAGAGTGCCGGCCTGCCCTGACCGCCGCTGCTACCCACTAGTGCTATAGGCTGCCCGGCGCGAACCTGCGTACCGACGCTGACCAGTGCGCTCTGGTTATAACCGTACAGGCTCATATCGCCTTTACCGTGCTCAACGACGACCACCAGGCCATAGCCCTGCAACCAGTCCGCCAGAATGACGCGACCATCGGCAATGGCTTTAACTTCGGTGCCTTCGGATGCACCAATAACCATCCCCTTCCAACGTAGCTCACCCTGCAGTTGTTCGCCATAACGATGTAGGGTTGGACCCCGAACGGGCCAGAATGCCTGGCCGCGTGGCGAACCCAAACCGCCGGTACGTGACATCAGAGATTTTTCACTTTCGGTCGGTTTGTAGGTTGAGCCTTTCCGTGATGCATCCTGTTGCTTATCACGTACGGCCTGCGCCTCGCGCGCTTCACGTTCCGCGCGCGCTTTGGCCGCAGCTTCGGCGCGAGCAATGCTGTTGCGCAGGCGCGATTCGTTGGCGCGCATTTCGCCCAGTTGCTGTTGACCCTGTTGAATCGATGATTCCAGACTCGAAAGCGTTTTCTGGCGTTCGTTACGTGCCTGTTCCAGCTTAGCCTGCTGAGCGCGCTGTTCGTACAGTAGCGTCTGCTGTTCGCTTTGCTTATCTTCCAGCTCGGCTTTTTGCGAGTCGACTTCTTCGCGGGTTTGTTTCAGCTGCGCGATAGTTTCTTGCCTCGCCTGGTTCAGGTAGCCGAAATAGGCTTGCAGGCGCTGTCCGCGCTGGCTTTCTTCGCCGCTAAGGATGAGCTGAATACCGGTGTGTTCACCCTGGCGAAACGCGGCGTCTAACTGGGCTGCCAGACTGCGCTCTTGCGCTGCTCGTTGCTTTTCCAGCTTCGCGAGTGCTGCGTTCATCTCTGCGATTTGCGCGTTCAGTTGTGCCAGTGAGTTCTGCGTTTCGCGTAACTGCCTTGCGGCAACGGCGATGGCTTGTTCCTGAGCTTTAAGCTGAGCGAGGAGAGTGGAACGTTGTTGTTGCTGTTGGCGTACCGCGCGTTCTTTTGCCGCGATATCGGCCTGAATAGATTTGAGCTGGTCGCGTTCGTCCGCGTGGGCGGAAAAGGCGCACAGCAATACGCCAGCGCTAAGCGCGCTGGCGTAGAACAAGGGCCTGACTGAAAACTTACGCGGTTTCACGGCCCGAGTGATGGTATTAATCGCCTTTCCCCTCATGGGGAGGGATTATTCCACGATGAACAGCGGCTTACCAGTCATCTCTTGCGGGATTTCCATACCCATCAGCGTCAGCATCGTTGGGGCGATATCAGAAAGTTTGCCGCCTTCGACTGCTTTGACGTTCTTACCACCGACATAAATCAGCGGAACGGGCAGGTTGGTATGTGCAGTATGTGCCTGACCGGTGGACGGATCGCGCATCTGCTCTGCGTTACCGTGGTCTGCGGTGATCAGCAACTGGCCGCCAACGGACTCAACCGCTTTAGTCACCTGCTCAACGCAGTTATCCAGCGCTTCAACCGCTTTAACCGCTGCTTCCATCACCCCGGTGTGACCAACCATGTCGCCGTTCGGGTAGTTACAAATGATGGTGTCGTATTTACCGCTCTCAATCGCTGCAACCAGCTTCTCGGTCAGTTCAGCAGAGCTCATTTCCGGTTGCAGATCGTAGGTCGCAACTTTCGGAGAGTTGATCAGGATGCGGTCTTCGCCTTTGAACGGCTCTTCTACGCCGCCGTTGAAGAAGAAGGTCACGTGCGCATATTTTTCAGTTTCGGAAATACGCAGCTGCGTTTTTTCGTTCTTCGCCATCCACTCACCAAAGGTGTTGGCCAGAGATGCTGGAGGGTAAGCAACCGCAGTTTTGATGTCTGCCGCGTATTCGGTCAGCATCACAAAGTTGAGGTTAACGACTTTCTTACGGGCGAAGCCGTCGAAATCAGCGTTAACAAACGCACGGGTGATTTCACGCGCACGGTCAGCACGGAAGTTCATGAAAATCAGCGTATCGCCATCTTCCATAGCAGCATCTGCCTGACCTTCGGCACGGATCACGGTCGCTTTGACGAATTCGTCGTTCTCTTCGCGGGCATAAGCAGCCTGCAGACCTTCAACCGCCGTAGCGAACTGGAACTCGCCCTTCGCCAGCGTCATCAGATCGTAAGCCTGTTCTACGCGATCCCAACGGTTGTCGCGGTCCATAGCGTAGTAACGACCGATGATGGACGCTACGCGGCCTTTGCCCAGCGCGGCAAATTTCTCTTCAAATTTCTGCAGTGAATGTTCAGCGCTGCGCGGCGGGGTATCACGACCATCAAGGAAAGCGTGCAGATAGATTTTTTCAGCGCCGCGTTCAGCGGCCATTTCTACCATCGCCATGATGTGATCTTCGTGGCTGTGAACGCCGCCAGCAGAGAGCAGACCCATGATGTGTACCGCTTTCCCGGCATTTTTTGCCTGGTCGACCGCATCGGTCAGCACCGGGTTAGCGAAGAAAGTACGTTCTTTGATTTCAACGTCCAGACGGGTAAGGTCCTGATACACGATACGGCCCGCGCCCAGGTTGACGTGACCCACTTCGGAGTTGCCCATCTGGCGATCGGGCAGGCCGACTTCCAGACCAGACGCATCAATCAGGGTATGCGGACGTTTTGCCCACAGCGCATCCATTACCGGGGTTTTAGCACTAAAAATGGCGTTATCCTGGCTGTCTTCGCGATAGCCGTAGCCATCCAGAATCACCAGTACCATAGGTTTTTTAGAAACCGACATTGCGACAACCTCACACTCAAGAGATAAAAAATAATTGCGTAATTTTACTACAGCTGAATCGATAAAGTAGCCCCCGAAGATCAAATAATGGGGGATCGCGTGCCAGGGGGAACACCGATTTACATTTTTTTTTCCGTAGCGCCCCGCAAAAATGCAATCCAATGCACGCTCTGGCTGTATTTGCGCCAACGCGCAGGTATACTCCTTTCCTGGTTTTTTTAATCACTGAGTCGGGAGTTGTTACCCCCCATGCAAGAAATTATGCAATTTGTTAGTCGCCACCCTGTCTTGAGTATCGCCTGGATTGCGTTACTGGCGGCTGTATTATTTACCACGTTTAAGAGCCTGACCTCAAAAGTGAAGGTGATTACTCGCGGCGAAGCTACACGTCTCATCAACAAAGAAGACGCCGTTGTTGTGGATTTACGCCAGCGCGACGACTTCCGCAAAGGCCATATCGCAGGCTCCACTAACCTGCTGCCGAGCGAAATCAAAGCCAACAATTTTGGCGAACTTGAAAAACACAAAAACAAACCTGTGATTGTGGTTGATGGTTCAGGCATGCAGTGCCAGGATTCAGCAACTGCGCTGATTAAAGCCGGTTTTGAGCAAGTATCCGTACTGAAAGACGGCGTAGCGGGCTGGAGTGGTGAGAATCTGCCACTGGTTCGCGGCAAGTAATTTACCCATCTTCTTTCATGCCATAGGGTAAAAAGAACACTGGAGATAAGTCATGGCCAATATTGAGATCTACACCAAAGCAACCTGCCCGTTTTGCCATCGCGCAAAAGCGCTGTTGAACAGCAAGGGTGTGAGTTTCCAGGAGCTTCCGATTGACGGCGATGCCGTAAAGCGTGAAGAGATGATCAAGCGCAGTGGCCGTACGACGGTTCCGCAGATTTTTATTGATGCACAGCACATTGGCGGTTGTGACGACTTGTATGCGTTGGATGCGCGTGGTGGACTGGATCCCCTGCTGCAATAAGGCGTACTGAAAGTATTTAAAGGACAACACTAAGGGTTTTCTAAACATGTCAGAACAAAATAACACTGAAATGGCTTTCCAGATCCAACGTATCTATACCAAGGATGTGTCTTTCGAAGCGCCAAATGCACCGCATGTTTTCCAGAAAGATTGGCAGCCAGAGGTTAAACTTGATCTTGATACCGCATCTACCCAACTGGCAGATGACGTGTATGAAGTAGTGCTGCGTGTCACTGTAACGGCTTCTCTTGGTGAAGAAACTGCGTTCCTGTGCGAAGTTCAGCAGGGCGGTATTTTCTCCATCAGTGGTATCGAAGGGACTCAGATGGCGCATTGCCTGGGCGCATACTGCCCGAACATTCTGTTCCCGTATGCCCGTGAATGCATCACCAGCCTGGTATCACGCGGTACGTTCCCGCAACTGAACCTTGCGCCGGTCAACTTTGATGCGCTGTTCATGAACTATTTACAGCAGCAGGCTGGCGAAGGTACTGAAGAACATCAGGATGCCTGATGAACCAAAGTAATGCTTCAATGACTGTGATTGGTGCCGGCTCGTACGGCACCGCTCTTGCCATCACCCTGGCAAGAAATGGCCATCAGGTTGTCCTGTGGGGCCATGATCCGAAACATATCGCGACCCTTGAGCACGATCGCTGCAACCTCGCGTTCCTTCCTGATGTGCCTTTTCCTGACACACTGCGCCTGGAAAGTGATTTAGCCACTGCGCTGGCCGCCAGTCGTAATATTCTGGTGGTGGTGCCGAGCCACGTCTTTGGCGAAGTGCTGCGAAACATCAAACCATTGATGCGTCCTGACGCACGACTGGTCTGGGCGACAAAAGGTCTGGAGGCGGAAACGGGGCGTCTGCTGCAGGACGTCGCGCGTGAAGCGCTGGGGGACTCAATTCCACTGGCGGTTATTTCCGGCCCGACGTTCGCCAAAGAGCTGGCTGCGGGCATGCCGACGGCGATTTCTCTGGCCTCGACGGACGACGCCTTTGCTGACGATCTCCAGCAGTTGCTGCACTGCGGCAAAAGCTTTCGCGTTTACAGCAACCCGGATTTCATTGGCGTGCAGCTTGGCGGCGCGGTGAAAAACGTCATTGCGATTGGTGCGGGGATGTCTGACGGCATCGGTTTTGGCGCGAATGCGCGTACCGCATTGATCACCCGTGGACTGACCGAAATGTCTCGCCTTGGCGCGGCGCTGGGTGCCGATCCTGCCACCTTTATGGGGATGGCGGGTTTAGGCGATCTGGTGCTGACCTGTACCGACAACCAGTCGCGTAACCGTCGTTTTGGCATGATGCTCGGCCAGGGTATGGACGTGCAGGGCGCGCAGGACAAGATTGGTCAGGTGGTTGAAGGCTATCGCAATACGAAAGAAGTTCGTGAATTGGCGCACCGTTTTGGTGTCGAGATGCCAATAACCGAGGAAATTTATCAAGTATTGTATTGCGGAAAAAACGCGCGCGAGGCAGCATTGACGTTATTAGGTCGTGCGCGCAAGGACGAGCGAAGCAGCCACTAGCCGTAAGGAACCGTTTCAATCTAACGACCCGACCCGCGAAGAACGGGTCGGTCGTTTTGCTACCTTCTGGAGTACGCAATGCCGTGTGAAGAACTGGATATCGTCTGGAAAAACATTAAAGCGGAAGCCCGGGCACTGGCGGAATGTGAGCCAATGTTGGCCAGTTTTTACCACGCAACGCTGCTCAAACATGAAAATCTCGGCAGTGCGCTAAGCTATATGCTGGCGAATAAACTCGCTTCTCCAATCATGCCCGCCATTGCGATTCGCGAAGTCGTGGAAGAGGCCTATGCCGCCGATCCTGAAATGATTGCCTCAGCGGCCTGTGATATTCAGGCGGTACGTACGCGTGACCCGGCTGTCGATAAATATTCCACCCCACTTCTGTACCTGAAGGGTTTTCATGCGCTTCAGGCCTACCGTATCGGTCACTGGCTGTGGCATCAGGGGCGTCAGGCGCTGGCGATCTTCCTGCAAAATCAGGTGTCCGTTACCTTCCAGGTAGACATTCATCCGGCGGCAAAAATTGGCCGTGGGATTATGCTCGATCACGCAACCGGCATTGTGGTCGGTGAAACGGCAGTGATTGAAAATGATGTCTCTATTCTGCAATCCGTCACGCTCGGCGGGACCGGTAAAGCCGGCGGCGATCGTCATCCGAAAATTCGTGAAGGTGTAATGATTGGCGCGGGAGCAAAAATTCTCGGCAACATTGAAGTCGGGCGCGGCGCGAAGATTGGCGCAGGTTCAGTGGTTTTACAACCGGTACCCCCGCATACCACTGCGGCAGGCGTACCTGCACGCATCGTCGGTAAGCCTGACAGCGATAAACCGTCTATGGATATGGATCAGCATTTCAACGGGATACATCATACTTTCGAATACGGCGATGGCATCTGATTTCGAGCTATGCCCGGCGGCGCAGTGCTTACCGGGCCTACAAATCTCGTAGGTCGGATAAGGCGTCAGCCGCCATCCGACAAAAATCAACTACGCAATACCGCGCCAGGATAACCTAACTGGCGCCAGGCCTCATACACCACCACCGACACCGCATTTGACAGGTTCATGCTGCGGCTGTCCGGCATCATCGGAATTCGAATTTTTTGTTCGGCTGGCAGCGCGTCGAGGATGCTGGATGGCAGACCGCGAGTTTCCGGGCCAAACATCAGATAATCCCCATCCTGATAGCTTACCGCGCTATGCGCTGGCGTACCTTTGGTGGTCAGGGCAAACAGACGTTGCGGGTTTTCTGCGGCGACGAAGCTGGCGTAATCAGGGTGGCGCAGCACGGCGGTAAACTCATGGTAATCCAGCCCCGCGCGACGCAGGCGCTTGTCGTCCCAGGTAAAGCCCATTGGCTCAATAATATGCAGACGAAAGCCGGTGTTGGCGCAAAGACGGATAATATTGCCGGTATTTGGCGGGATTTCTGGTTCGAATAAAACGATGTTAAGCATACTGCCCCCTTGATAACGGGGGGCAGAATAGCAGAAAGAGCGGGTACTATGCGACGGTCAGCGCGTGCGGTTTATAGCGTTGCAGTTTGTAAATCGTTGCGGCAGCCGCAATCAGCGCCGGAAGGCTGAGGAACATTAATATACTGTCTGCCTGCCATTGCAGGGAAAGCAACTGGGCGCTCATCATCGTTCCGGCTACGCCACCGAAGCGGCCCACGCCCTGCATCCAGGCAATGCCCGTCGCGCGACAGTGGGTCGGATAAAAAGTGGCGGCCAGCGTCTGCAGCCCGGACTGCGCGCCGTTCATGGTAATCCCCATCAGGAAGATCAGTGCGCCGAACAGGATGATATGGTTATGTTCAAATCCGAGAGCGAGGGCAAACAGCATCGTCAGAATAAAGCCGAGTGACACCACTTTATGCGCTTCCCAACGGTCCATTAACCAACCGGCCAGCAGGATCCCTGCGGTACCGCCGAAGGTAAATAGCGATGTCAGCCAGGCGGATTCGGCCAGCGGATAGCCCATTCCCAGCATCAACGTTGGCATCCAGCTCAACAGCACGTAGTAGATAACCAATCCCATAAAGTAGGTCATCCAGAGCATCAGCGTGCCCGGCAGCCAGGGCATACTGAATAGCTGTGCCACGCTGCCTTTTTTGACCGTGACGCGGTCTTCATCCAGATAAAACTGGGTAACCTGTTCCAGACTTCCCGACATAAAGCGTTGAGCAATGCGTTTAACCTGTGCAACCCCTTTACCGCGGTGAACCAGATACTTCACCGACTCCGGCAGGAACAGCACCAACAATACGGTGAGGACCAGCGGGGCGATCGCACCGGCAAGCAGGACGCTGTGCCAGCCGTAGTTAGGGATAAGCCAGGAGGAGATCACCCCGCCGCCTGCAGCCCCTAACGGAAAGCCGCAGTACATGGTGTTAATCGCCATTGAACGACAGCGTTTTGGTGCAAATTCTGACACCAGGGTGATGGCATTGGGCATTGCCGCGCCAAGACCCAGCCCGGTGAGAAAGCGCCAAAATGTGAGCATATTCAGCGTCTGGGCATAGGCAGTTCCCAGACTGGCGAGGCCAAAAAACAGACAGGAAAAGACCAGCACGCGTTTACGGCCCATACGATCGGAAATCGGCCCGGCCAGCAGTGCACCAAATGACAGGCCCAATAGCGCGGCGCTTAACACCGGTCCGAGATCCTGTTTCTTGATGCCCCAGTCGGCTGAGAGCGTGGGCGCAATATAGCCCATCGCCGCCGTATCGAAGCCGTCGATGGCCAGGACCAGAAAACCCAGGACAATAATGACCCAGTGGAAGCGCGAAAAAGGACTGTCATCTATCGCCTGCTGGATATTCACTTTTCCGGAATAAGCCATGTTACCCTCGCCCGTTATGATGGTTGTTATCTGTATATTTCGCCCTTGTATTAGCTTGTATATACATCTGACAGGTGGATAAAAAGTTGTCAAATATATTGGTTATAAATGTTAACCGGTCGTTATTTTTGGATAAAAAATGGCCGGGCTGAGAACAGACCGACCATGCAGAAAGTGGGTTTTATGGGGATATTGTTACGCCGCGCTACCCTGAACCAGAGGTGCCAGCGCAGCAGGCAGGCTTTTTCCCAGTTCTTGTACCAGCGAATCATGACTGATTTCGCTAATCGATTTTGCACCGGTCAGGGTCATTGCCACCTTCATCTCTTTCTCGATCAGATTCAGCAGATTCGCTACCCCGGCCTGACCGTGGGTTGCCAGCGCGTACAGATAAGCACGTCCCAGCAGAACACTATCCGCGCCCAGCGCAATCATGCGTACGACGTCCAGACCGTTGCGGATCCCGCTGTCTGCCAGAATGGTGATATCGCCTTTTACCGCATCGGCAATAGCGGGTAACGCGCGAGCTGAAGACAGCACGCCGTCTAACTGGCGACCACCGTGGTTAGAGACAACGATGCCATCAGCGCCGAAGCGTACGGCGTCGCGAGCATCTTCAGGATCGAGGATCCCTTTGATCACCATCGGACCATCCCAAAATTCGCGGATCCACTCGAGGTCTTTCCAGGAAATCGACGGATCGAAGTTATTCGCCAGCCAGCCGATGTAGTCTTCAAGGCCGGTGGGTTTGCCAAGATAGGTCGAGATATTGCCTAAATCATGCGGGCGACCGTTCAGGCCAACGTCCCATGCCCATTGTGGATGGGTGACTGCCTGCCAGTAGCGGCGCAGTGCCGCATTTGGGCCGCTCATCCCGGAATGGGCGTCACGGTAGCGTGCGCCAGGTGTTGGCATATCGACGGTAAAGACCAGCGTGGAGCAACCTGCCGCTTTGGCTCGTTCCAGGGCGTTACGCATAAAGCCGCGATCGCGCAGAACATACAGCTGAAACCACATCGGACGCTTGATAGTCGGGGCGACTTCTTCAATCGGGCATACGGATACTGTGGAAAGCGTAAACGGAATGCCTTTGGCATCAGCGGCGGCGGCGGCCTGAACTTCGCCCCGACGCGCATACATGCCGCACAGACCGACAGGTGCAAGGGCCACCGGCATGGAGAGCGTTTCGTTGAACAGTTTTGTCTCCAGGCTCAGGTCGGACATATTCTTCAGCACGCGCTGGCGAAGGGCCACCTCCGACAGGTCTGCCACGTTACGGCGCAAAGTGTGCTCTGCATACGCCCCACCGTCAATATAGTGGAACAAGAAGGGGGGTAGGATGCGCTGGGCTGCGGCGCGATAGTCGCTGGCTGCTGAAATAATCATGTGTTGTTCTCCCTGCTATTCTCACCAGGGTCACCGGGCAGGCGGGTGATTCGCGCCTGGCGGGCCTGATCTTCATCAAATCGTTTAATCGTGGTGTGGACAAAACTGAGGTGCGCCATCATCGCTTTACGCGCGCCGTCGGCATCTCCGGCAACAATCGCATCCAGTACGGCCTGATGCTGTGCCGTCAGCTGTGAAAATACGGGCGGCACGAGGTACATTCGCTGGCGGCTCTGTTTCACCGAAGACTGCAATACGTCGAAGAAACCGCGCATGGTCTGTAACAGCACCACGTTGTGTGAGGCCTCCGCAATGGCGAGATGAAAGCGAACGTCTGCCTGCGAGGCGAGATCTGGATCTTCGCTTTGTGTGGCCTCGAAACAGAGCCTGATCTTCTCTTTATCGGCTGCAGTGGCACGCATAGCTGCGTGCCAGGCGGTGCTGGCTTCGATGGCGTGGCGGGCTTCCAGAATATCGAAACTGTAATCAGGATCGTCCGCCAGCAGGGTTTTCAGCGGCTGCACGATGTTTTGTTCAGACCATGCCTCATGCTGCCAGCGAATAAACGTTCCACCGCCACGACGGCTAATCAGTACGCCTTCACTCACCAGCTTTGCTAACGCCTCGCGCAGCGAGTTGCGCGATACGCCGAGCTGTACGGCCAGCTGGCGCTCAGCGGGCAACTTCATGCCCGCTTCCAGCTGTTGTTCTTCAATCAGCGCCCGCACACGAGATGCGACTTCGTCTGACAGGCGTCTGGGCATCACTATCATGGAATCATCCAGGTTAAGACATAGGCCTGCAGTGTGGTAATCACACCCACCATGCAGGTGAAAATCAGACTGTGCTTCACGGTAAAGCGGAACAGGTCAGACTCTTTTCCCACTAATCCCACTGCCGCACAGGCGATAGCGATAGATTGCGGAGAGATCATTTTTCCGGTCACGCCGCCGGTGGTATTTGCAGCCACCATTAATACATCCGAAACACCGATTTGCTGAGCGGCCGTGGCCTGTAGGGCGGCAAACAGTGCGTTTGATGAGGTGTCGGATCCAGTCAGGAATACCCCCAGCCAGCCAAGGAACGGCGAGAAGAAGGTAAATGCGCTGCCGGTGTGAGCCAGGGCCAATGCCAGGGTGGATGAAAGCCCGGAGTAGTTAGAGATAAACGCGAATGCCAGCACCATCCCGATGGAGTAGATAGGTAGCGCCAGATCTTTCAGCGTGCTACCAAAGGTCTGAAGCGCAGCAGACGGCTTCATCTTCAGCCAGACGATGGACAGCAGGGCGGCAAACAGTATTGCGGTACCGGTCGCGGAGAACCAGTCAAATTTGTACACCGCCGCGTAGGCTGTGGCTTCGTGTACGACCGGCGGCATACGGGCAACCAGCTTGTCGAGGAACGGAACCGGAATATTGACCACCCAGTGGTACATCGCGCCGCCTGGTGCAAACAGCGCTTTAAACGGCGGTATGCTCCACAGCGTGACGGTAGCTGTCAGGAACAGGAACGGCGACCAGGCGCGGATGATTTGCCCGGCGGTGTAGCGGGTGCGCGACAGATCCATATCGACCTGCGAAGCGCCCATATCACCAAAGCGGAAGATGCGTACCGGCTGCCAGCGCTTCAGGAACAGCGTCAGACAGACCAGGGAAACCAGAGAAGAGATGATGTCCGGCAGTTCCGGTCCGATAAAGTTAGAGCTGAGATACTGCGCGATAGCAAACGAGCCGCCAGCGACCATCACCGCAGGCCAGGTTTCTTTCACGCCACGCCAGCCATCCATAATCGCCATAATCCAGAACAGCACGATAATGGTCAGGAACGGCAGTTGACGGCCCACCATCTGGCCAATCTCGAAGCTGTCCAGCCCGGTAACCTGACCGGCAACCAGAATCGGAATGCCCATTGCCCCAAAAGCGACTGGAGCGGTGTTTACGATCAAGCACAAACCTGCCGCATACAGCGGGTTAAAGCCAAGGCCAACCAGCAGTGCGGCGGTAATCGCTACCGGAGCACCGAAGCCTGCCGCCCCTTCGAGGAATGCCCCAAAGGAGAAACCGACAATCAGCATTTGCAGACGCTGGTCTGGGGTAATCGAGAGTATCGAGGAGCGGATAATGTCGAACTGCCCGGTTTTTACCGAGATTTTATAGACGAATACCGCGGCGATAATGATCCAGGCAATTGGCCACAGACCGTAGAAGAAACCGTACACTACGGATGCCAGAGCGTGATCGACCGGCATTTTGTAAAACAGCAGGGCGACCGACAAAGCGATCACCACCGTCCATGACGCCGCAACGTAGCCTTTCAGCTTGAGCTTAATCAGGGCGAAGAAAAAGAACAGGATGGGGAGCGATGCGATCAGACTGGAAAGCCAGATGTTACCGGCCGGGTCGTAGTTCTGTTGCCAGAGATTCATTGCAGGTCTCCTGGGGGCCGCCGACATAATGGAATGAGTCTTTGCTCAAATCTTCGTCACATTATGTGTAAAAGTGGCCCTGCCAATATTGTTGTGTAGGGGTAATGACAATGAATGGTTAATCAAATGTTATTTATTGGCAACGGTATTGTACGCACATTTTAATGAAATGTGAGGTGCTGGTATGATCTGGCTAAAATTGGTAGGGCCAATGGCGAGGAGAAGTGAAGGACCGGGCAAGCGGATGTTGCCCGGTGGGAGATCAGAACTCGCTCTTCGCGAAGCCCGTCATCTCTTTCAGGCCCATTTCACGGCCAAGCTCGGTCATCGGGTGAACGACAATCAGGCCGCGCACGCTCTTCTTCAGCTTGCCCATGTCGGCCTGTTCTTTTTTGGTGATGGTACGACGGAAAGGGAGTTTCGTCAGCTTTTGCGCTTCTTTGCTCAGCTTCTGACCATGGACTTCACGCAGACGCGCAATCTCGTTTTCCAGAGTTTCTTTCTCTTGCTCCAACTCAGCATATTTGTCGGCGGCTTCAACCAGAGACAGGTCAGCCTGCTGGTGGCGGATAGCGTCCAGACGATCGCTCAGGCGTTTAATTTCGTTTTTTTCGACTTCTTTCATAGGATAGCTTCTGATAAAAATAGGATGAATATCCTATAGTATGCGCGCAGAGCGGGATTATTCACAACTAATCGAAGATAAATAATCAAATGTTGCAAGTATTATTCAGCTAATGAAAATATTACTATTTTGATTAATAAGGAATTTTAAGCGATAAGATCGACCATGGCGCATTTTGTTGGCGGGTTCATAGTGAAGCACGTTTTCCTTAATGTAATTGCCAAACCGATCCTAAACTTAAACGATCAACCGCGCAGGCTGAGCGCGGTTAATACATGGAGGAGGGAAGATTATGGCGAAAATAGGTGAGAACGTTTCGGCTCTAATTGATAAGACGGTCGATTTTATGGCTTCAAGCCAGGCTTTTCGCGAGTATCTGAATAAAACACCGCCACGCAACGTTGTCCCTTCTGAAATACCGCAGGAGAATGCGCAGTTGTATCTGCAACGTCTGGCGTACTATCGGCAGCTTTATCGACCGCAGCAGGAAGAGAAATAAGCAAGCATCGTCTTATTTTTGAAAGGCTTTTTTTAAGCTGATTTTAGAAATCAGCTCGGTCAGGGAAAGTACCATCGTGGAGCGCACCATCTGCTGGTAGCGCTGGATCTGCATCGCGTGCAGACCTGAGTCTGAGGTATCAAACTGCGGTGGCGGCGGGAGTGCCGTCACGCAGTGGAGTTCGCCAAACGGACCAAGAATTTCATCGTCGGTGAACGCATATTCATTGCCGTCATGGTTTAACTCTTCCCGCAGCGCCATCAGAAGCTCGGCGTCTTCATACTCCGGCCGGCTGAGTACGCCCAGACCGTAGATGAGCTTCAGGCGAACGGAAAGATCGCCCAGCGGACCGTCGCCGTCAAGCAGTGGTTCTACAGCATATTTCACCGCATAGTCGTCTTTGCGAAATACCTGAAGCACAAGAATATTCACCGCCTCGGTGAGCAGTTCTACGGCGGTGATGAGGAAGCTGCGTACGGTTTTGCCAGCATTCAGACGCTCAAGCACACGATTTTCAAAGGCCTGCGTTTGTTCCATTATTGCCTGCATATCTGACAATCTATTATTCAGGCGCAGGATATCCTGCGCCAGGTCCTGCATCATTTCTTTGCGTTATACGCGTTAACAGCCTCAAGCACGACATCGCTGTTGGCATCCAGCCCGGAAACTTGCGCCAGCGCGGCCTGCGGACCTTTTTCGTCAATCAACGCGGCCAGTTCCTGTGCCTGCGGATCTTCTTCGCTGCGATAGTGCATCGCTGCCGCAATGCCGATAACCAGATTTGCATGCGGCAAACCATACTCCAGCGTACCCAGCAGCGGTTTAATCAGACGATCTCCCGCGCTCAGCTTACGCAGCGGCTGACGACCCACGCGCTCAACGTCATCTTTCAGATACGGGTTTTCAAAGCGACCGAGGATTTTCTGAATGTATGCCGCATGTTTTGCTGCATCAAAACCATAGCGTTTGATCAGTACCGCGCCGCTCTCTTCCATCGCACCTTTTACCACTGCGCGGATTTTCTCGTCGAGAATCGCGTCACGGATGGTCTGATGACCGGTCAATTTTCCGAGGTACGCGGTTATAGCATGCCCGGTGTTCAGCGTGAAGAGTTTACGTTCGACAAATGCCATTAGGTTATCAGTTAATTCCATTCCTGGGATATTTGGTAGTTCACCTTTGAACTGTGTTTTGTCGACAATCCACTCACTGAAGGTTTCTACGGTAACTTCCAGCGGGTCATTGGTTGCTGAAGCCGAAGGCGGAACAATGCGGTCCACGGCGGAATCGACGAAGCCAACATGTTCTTCAACCCAGGCTTTGTCTTCATCTGCCAGCGCGTTCATTACATGGCCTTTCAACTGGGTCGTTCCGCGCACCATGTTTTCACAGGCGATGATATTCAGCGGAGTAGCTATGCCCTGTGCCTTGCGTTTAACCAGCCCTTTGGCGATGGCCGGAGCGATACGCTCAAGCACGACCGGACCGACGGCGGTAGTGACTAAATCTACATGGGCAATCAGGTCGACGACATCATCGCCGATGCTGCTCACGGCGTTGACGCCGGAGACGGTATCAACCTGTTCGTTTTCACCTACGACATGAACCTGATAGCTATGACGGGCATTCAGGGCATCGAGCACGACCTGATTTACATCCGCGAACGTCAGCTGTATCCCCGCGTCCGCCAGCAGTTTGCCGATAAAGCCACGACCGATATTACCTGCGCCAAAATGTAATGCTTTCATAGTATTAACCTTCATCAATGTTTTTACCCAAGAGGGCTGGGGTGAGGCTTTTCCCTCAACCTAACCCTCTCCACAAGGGAGAGGATTTTTAGGCCCGGTAAGCGTGAGCGCTACCGGGCAATAACGTTTACTTACGACCAGCCAGCAGCTCCAGAACTTCATCCACGCTGGTGGTATGGGCCAGACGTTCGATCACGGATTCGTCATCCAGCGCGTTGGTCAGGCTGGTAATCACCTGGATGTGCTCGTTGTTACGTGCTGCGATACCAATCACCAGGCGGGCAATATCGTCTTCTTCTTCACCGAAGCGAACGCCTTCCGGGTACTGGCAGAACACCACACCGGTTTTCAGCACACGGTCTTTGGCTTCAACCGTCCCGTGCGGTACTGCGATGGACTCGCCGAGGTAAGTCGGAGTCAGTTTTTCGCGGTCCAGCATCGCCTCGACGTATTCTGGCTCAACGTAGCCGCCTTTCACCAGTTGCTCACCAGCAAAGCGAATTGCTTCCTCTTTGTTAGTGGCTTTACGACCGAGGAAGATATTCTCCGCACCCAGTTTGAACAGGTGGGTATCACCCTCTTCAAAGCTGTCTTTCAGGTGATCGCGGACTTTCTCTTCGTTCACGTTGTGGCGCTGTGCAGCGACCAGACGTTCGGTCAGGTTAGAGTACAGGCCGCTGTCGAGGAAGTTGGTCAGCGAAATGTGCTGTGCCTGAGGCACCTGGCGCATCGCGCGTTCGGTCAGGTCACGGTGGGTAATGACCAGATCCACATCCGGCGGCAGATTGTTAATCGCGCTGTTAGTGACGGAAATCTGAGACAGACCTGCATCCTGTACTTTCTTACGCAGTACGCCCGCACCCATGGCGCTGGAACCCATGCCGGCATCGCAGGCAACGATGATTTTACGCACATGGCTCAGGTCGTTGGTCACGTCGCCAGCCGCCAGCGGAGATGCGCCTTTGGATTCCGCTTTCATGTCGTGCATACGACGGGTTGCGGCATCAATGTCATCATCTTCTTTCACTTTGCTGGTTTTCAGCAGAATGGCTGAAACCACAAAGGAGACTGCCATAGCAGCACAGATAGCAGCGATGTTAGCGAAGTAAGCGCCCTTCGGCGTCATGGCCAGCACGGCCAGGATAGAACCCGGAGAGGCCGGAGAAACCAGACCGCCGTTCAGGATAGTCAGGGTAAATACGCCAGTCATACCGCCGAGGATAACGGCCAGGATCAGACGTGGGTTCATCAGCACGTACGGGAAGTAAATTTCGTGGATACCACCCAGGAAGTGAATGATTGCCGCGCCGCCCGCAGACTGCTTAGCGCTGCCGCGACCGAAGAACATGTATGCCAGCAGAACGCCCATACCCGGACCCGGGTTAGCTTCAATCAGGAAGAAGATGGATTTGCCCATCTCATGGGACTGCTGAATACCCAGCGGTGAGAAAATACCGTGGTTGATGGCGTTGTTGAGGAACAGGATTTTCGCCGGTTCAACGAAGATAGACGCCAACGGCAGCATGTCATGGACAACCATGAAGTTAACGCCTGCCGCCAGGATTTTGGACAGTGCTTCAACCAATGGGCCAATGCCAAGGAATGCCAGAATGGCGAGGATCATCCCGATGATGCCTGCGGAGAAGTTATTCACCAGCATCTCAAAACCGGACTTGATCTTACCGTCTACCCAGTTGTCGAAATGTTTGATAGCCCAGCCGCCCAGCGGGCCTGCGATCATCGCGCCGAGGAACATTGGCATATCTGCACCGACGATAACGCCCATGGTGGTGATAGCACCAACCACGCCGCCACGTTCGCCGCCAACCAGCTTACCACCGGTATAACCGATCAGCAGCGGCAGCAGATAGGTGATCATAGGACCGACAAGCTTCGCCAGCGTTTCGTTCGGCAACCACCCTGTCGGAATGAATAATGCGGTGATAATACCCCACGCGATAAACGCGCCGATATTTGGCATCACCATGTTGCTGAGGAATCGACCAAAGCTTTGCACCTTGATCTTAATATCGGATGACATAAAAACACCCCTTCTTATGTTTGCTATCGCGCAGGCTGAAAGCCCGAGGTTTGTTAATGTAGCGGCAGGAGGTAGCCGGACCCTGTAGATACTGCGAAATCTGGCACTGAATCGTTCAACTGTCCAGTCGACGACCTTTTATGTGATATTCGTCACGTAAATATAGGGTGTATGGCGTTAGTTAATGTGATCTTAATCACAAAATATCGGTACAAAAAAACATCACTGGATCAGAATTCGCCAAAAATGGGGGGTAAATGTGAACTGATTCACATTTTATCCTTTGCTGTTTGTTGAATCTTTGTGATGCAGATCGCAAAGTATTTTCATCTGCATTTGCTCGGATGTGATCTACAGCAGGTTCTACCCCCCGATATTTTTATTGCAAAAGAAAGCAACTTCTCACCAGAAAAAATATTTATTTTGTGGTATGGCGAAAACCCCAAACTGCAGTTATGTTCAAAACATCAGCCTGGGTGCATGCGGCTGCCGGCATAAAAAAACTCTAATTAGCGTGAATTCGAGGCAGGTATGTTTCTAAATTATTTCGCACTGGGCGTGCTGATCTTCGTCTTTCTGGTTCTGTTTTACGGAATCATCGCCATTCACGATATTCCCTATAATATGGCTAAAAAACGCAACCATCCTCATGCTGATGCCATTCATACGGCGGGTTGGATTAGCCTGTTTACACTCCATGCAATATGGCCGTTCCTGTGGATTTGGGCGACGCTCTACCAGCCTGAACGGGGGTGGGGCATGCAATCACACATCATGTCGAACGGAAAGGACCCAGACCCCGAGATTGCCGCACTGGCAGCGCGCATCACCCAGTTGGAAAAAAGACTGGATGGGGAGAAGAAAACAGATAACTCCACCTTTCCGGAGATTTAATCATGGATTTGTTGATAGTCCTGACCTATGTGGCCTTTGCCTGGGCCATCTTTAAAATATTCCGTATTCCGGTAAACCAATGGACGCTCGCTACTGCTGCATTAGGTGGGGTATTCATTGTTGCGGGACTGATCTTATTAATGAACTATAACCACCCGTATACCTTTACGGCGCAAAAAGCGGTTATTTCAATTCCGATCACTCCGCAAGTCACAGGAATTGTTAGTGAGGTAACGGATAAAAATAATCAGTTGATTAAAAAAGGCGAAGTGTTATTTAAACTCGATCCAGGCCGCTATCAGGCACGTGTTGACAGACTGCAGGCTGATCTTGTTACCGCCACACACAACATCGACAATCTGAAAGCCCAACTTTCTGAAGCCGTCGCCAACACTACCCGCGTTTCCGCTGAACGCGATCGTCTGTATAAAGATTATCAACGCTATTTGAAGGGCAGCCAGGCGAAAGTTAATCCCTTCTCTGAAAGCGATATCGACAACGCCCGGCAGAACTATCTGGCACAGGACGCGCTGGTAAAAGGTTCCGTTGCCGAACAGACGCAGATTCAGAGTCAGTTAGACAGTATGGTCAACGGGGAGCAATCTCAGGTTGCGTCTCTGCGCGCTCAGCTCGCTGAAGCCAAATACAATCTTGAGCAGACTATCGTCCGTGCCCCCAGCAACGGCTATGTTACGCAGGTGCTTATTCGGCCCGGGACCTACGCCGCAGCACTACCTCTGCGCCCGGTGATGGTATTTATTCCGGAACAGAAACGGCAAATTGTGGCGCAATTCCGCCAGAACTCGTTGCTGCGTCTTAAACCGGGTGATGAAGCGGAAGTGGTCTTCAACGCGCTGCCTGGTCAGGTTTTCTCCGGTAAGTTGACCTCCATTCTTCCGGTTGTGCCGGGCGGTTCTTATCAGGCGCAGGGGGCATTACAGTCCTTAACTGTGGTGCCGGGTACCGATGGCGTGCTGGCTACGATTGAGTTGGATCCTAATGCCGATGTGGATGCGCTGCCGGACGGTATCTATGCTCAGGTGGCGGTCTATTCCGACCATTTCGCTCACGTTTCAGTGATGCGTAAAGTGCTGCTGCGCATGACCAGCTGGATGCATTACCTTTATTTGGATCATTGAGATCGTCATCACCTGCCATTTACGGCGACCTGAGCCATACTGATATTTTTGTTGGCAAAAAGGACCCGGCATGAAACTCATTGGCAGCTATACCAGCCCTTTTGTGCGTAAAATTTCTGTTCTGTTACTGGAAAAGGGCATCACCTTCGAATTTGTGAATGAACTCCCCTATAACGCGGATAGCGGCGTGGCGCGATACAATCCATTAGGAAAAGTGCCCGCGTTGGTCACCGATGAGGGTGAGTACTGGTTTGACTCTCCGATCATCGCAGAATACATAGAGCTGCTGGATATTGCGCCAGCCATGCTACCGGGTGAACCGTTAGCGGCACTCAAAGTTCGTCAACTGGAAGCGTTGGCCGACGGTATTATGGATGCGGGATTAGTCTCGGTGCGCGAGCAGGCTCGCCCCGCCGCGCAGCAGTCAGAAACTGAACTGTTACGCCAGCGGGAGAAGATCACCCGCAGTCTGGATATGCTGGAAGGCTATCTGGCGGACGGTACGCTGAAAACGGATACGGTTAACCTGGCTACCATCGCGATTGCCTGTGCCGTCGGTTATCTCAATTTCCGTCGGGTCGCGCCCGGCTGGTGTGTGGACCGCCCACGTCTGGTCAAACTGGTGGAAACGCTTTTTCAACGCGAAAGTTTTGCCCGCACAGAACCGCCAAAGGCTTGATGCAGATAATACCTGCCTGAGCAAAGTCACGGTACAATCCTTCCTATATCGATAGCCCTCTCCGCGGTGGAGAGGGCCACCAACAGCCAGGCCCTTTCATGACAACCGACATGCGTTCACTCTACAGCCAGCTTCCCGCTATCGATCGTTTATTGCGCGATAGCGCCTTCCCAGCCTTACGTGAATCTCACGGTCATACCCGGGTGGTTGACCTGCTGCGTCATATGCTTGACGAAGCCAGAGATGCGATTCGCGACACGCACGCGCTCCCGGCATGGTGTGAGGACTGGGCGCAAGAAGCCAGCGCCCGGCTGGAACGAGAATCGCAAAGCGCGCTGCGTCCGGTGATTAACCTGACCGGAACGGTGCTGCATACCAACCTTGGGCGAGCGTCGCAGGCCGAAGAAGCGATCGAGGCGGTGGTGCAAGCAATGCGCACGCCAGTGACGCTGGAATATAGCCTGGATGATGCCGGACGTGGACATCGGGATCGGGCGCTGGCGGATTTACTCTGCCGTCTGACGGGAGCGGAGGACGCCTGTATCGTCAATAACAATGCGGCAGCGGTTTTACTGATGCTGGCCGCCACGGCCAACGGCAAAGAGGTGGTCGTTTCGCGCGGTGAGCTGGTGGAAATTGGCGGCGCGTTTCGTATTCCGGACGTGATGTGCCAGGCCGGATGTGTTCTGCGCGAAGTCGGTACCACCAACCGGACCCATGCGAAAGATTACCGTCAGGCGGTGAATGAAAATACCGCTCTGCTGATGAAAGTCCATACCAGTAATTACAGTATTGAAGGCTTTACGAAGTCGGTGGATGAGGCTGAGCTGGCCGCTATTGGCAAGGAACTGGATGTGCCGGTGGTGGCGGATCTCGGCAGCGGCTCACTGGTCGATCTCAGCCAGTATGGATTACCGCAGGAGCCGATGCCGCAACAGCTGATTGCCGCTGGCGTCAGTCTGGTGAGCTTCTCTGGCGATAAATTACTGGGTGGGCCGCAGGCCGGGATTATCGTCGGTAAAAAAGAGATGATCGCTCGCTTACAGAGCCATCCGCTGAAACGCGCATTACGGGCTGATAAAATGACACTGGCTGCGCTGGAAGCGACGCTGCGGCTCTACCTGCACCCGGAAGCGCTGGCGCAGAAGTTGCCGACGTTACGCCAGCTCACTCGCTCGCAGGAGGCTGTCCACGCGCAGGCCCAACACTTACAGGCACGGCTTGCCGAGCATTACGGTGACGAATTCGCCCTGAACGTCATGCCTTGCCTGTCGCAAATTGGCAGCGGCTCGCTGCCGGTTGATAGGCTGCCCAGCGCGGCATTAACCTTTACCCCCCATGACGGGCGCGGTAGCCGCCTCGAGGCACTGGCCGCCCGTTGGCGTGCACTGCCCGTGCCGATCATTGGCCGGATTTATGATGGCCGCATGTGGCTGGATCTGCGCTGCCTTGAAGACGAGACCCGGTTTATGGAGATGATGCTGAAATGATTATTGCAACCGCCGGACACGTTGACCACGGAAAAACAACGTTATTACAGGCGATTACCGGCGTGAATGCCGACCGTCTGCCGGAAGAAAAAAAGCGCGGCATGACCATCGATCTCGGCTATGCCTACTGGCCGCAGCCGGACGGGCGGATACTGGGATTTATCGATGTACCCGGACACGAAAAGTTTCTGTCTAACATGCTGGCGGGTGTTGGCGGGATTGATCACGCGCTGCTGGTGGTGGCGTGTGATGACGGCGTGATGGCGCAAACGCGTGAGCACTTGCAAATTCTGCAACTGACGGGTAATCCGCAGATCACCGTGGCACTTACGAAAGCCGACCGCGTGGACGAAGCAAGAATTGAAGAGGTGCGTGCGGAGATTCAGGCCGTGCTGGGGAATTATGGTTTCGCGGAGTCGGTGCTTTTCGTCACTGCCGCCAGTCAAGGCCGTGGCATCGAGGAACTGCGCGAACATTTGCTGCAATTAACGTCGCGTGAGCATGCCCGCGATCACAGCTTCCGCCTGGCGATTGACCGTGCCTTTACGGTCAAAGGCGCGGGACTGGTGGTGACCGGGACGGCGCTCAGCGGTGAAGTGAATGTCGGTGACACACTGTGGCTCACGGGCGTCAACAAACCGATGCGCGTACGTAGCCTGCATGCACAAAATCAGGCCACCGATCGCGCGCAGGCGGGACAACGTATTGCGCTAAATATTGCCGGTGATGCGCAAAAAGAAGAACTTAACCGCGGCGACTGGCTGCTTGCTGATGCGCCGCCAGAGGCGTTTACCCGCGTGATTGTTTCTTTAGAACATGCCGCGCCGCTGATGCAGTGGCAACCGTTGCATATTCACCACGCGGCCAGCCACGTCACCGGGCGTATTTCCCTGCTCGAAGGGACGCTGGCGGAACTGGTGTTTGATACACCACTCTGGCTCGCCGATAACGACCGTCTGGTGCTGCGTGATATTTCGGCTCGCACGACGCTGGCCGGTGCGCGCGTGGTCACGCTCAATCCGCCGCGTCGCGGGAAGCGTAAGCCGGAATATTTGCAGTGGCTGTCGGCGTTGGAAAACGCACAGAGTGATGGTGACGCTCTGGCGCTGCACCTGACGCGTGGAGCGGTAAATATTCCCGACTTCGCCTGGGCGCGTCAGCTCAACGGTAACGGCATGCGTCCGTTGATCGAGCAGCATGGTTTTATTCAGGCGGGATACAGTCTGTTGGATGCCACTGTTGCAGCGCGCTGGCAGCGCAAAATCCTCGATACGCTGGCGACTTACCACGACCAGCACCGCGATGAGCCTGGACCTGGGCGCGAACGCCTGCGCCGGATGGCTTTGCCGATGGAAGATGAAGCGCTGGTCCTGCTGCTGATTGAAAAGATGCGCGAGAGCGGCGTCATCCATAGTCATCATGGCTGGCTGCATTTGCCCGATCACAAGGCCGGTTTCAGCGATGAGCAGCAGGCTATCTGGCAAAAAGCAGAACCGCTTTTTGGCGATGAGCCGTGGTGGGTGCGCGACCTGGCAAAACAGACGGGCACGGATGAGCAAATGATGCGTGTGGTGTTACGACAAGCGGCGCAGCAAGGCATCATCACCGCGATCGTGAAAGATCGTTATTACCGTAACGATCGGATAGTGGCCTTTGCCAATATGATCCGCGAACTGGATCAGGAAAGGGGATCGACATGTGCCGCTGATTTTCGCGACAGGCTTAACATCGGGCGCAAATTGGCTATTCAGATTCTGGAATATTTTGACCGCATTGGTTTTACTCGCCGTCGGGGAAATGATCATTTATTACGCGATGCATTGCTGTTCCCCGAAAAGTAATGAAACAATTAATTCAGGAATTAAATGAATTAATACAAAATAGATATTGATTGAAATAAGCACATTAGATTATGAACCTAATGTGCTTTTTAATGTTGGTTGTTATTAAAATAACAATCATGATCATATTCTGTTGGATATTTCACTCGTATGCTTCCTGACTCTTTTAGAGTAATTAAGGATCGTACAATGGCTGCTTCAACATTTTTTATTCCTTCCGTGAATGTAATCGGCGCTGATTCATTAAAAGACGCAATGAATACAATGGCGGAATATGGTTTTCGCCGTACGCTGATTGTCACGGATGCCATGCTGACGAAATTAGGTATGGCTGGCGAGATTCAAAAGGCATTACAGGAACGTGATATTTTCAGCGTAATTTACGACGGTACGCATCCTAATCCCACGACCAGCAACGTTGCCGCTGGCCTGCAAATGTTGACTGAAAACGACTGTGATAGCGTTATTTCTCTCGGTGGCGGTTCTCCACACGATTGTGCAAAAGGTATTGCGCTGGTGGCGGCTAACGGTGGCGATATTCGCGATTACGAAGGTGTAGACCGTTCTGCAAAACCGCAGCTGCCGATGATCGCCATCAACACCACGGCGGGTACAGCATCTGAAATGACCCGCTTCTGCATCATCACCGATGAAGTACGCCACATTAAAATGGCGATTGTCGATAAGCACGTTACGCCGCTGCTGTCGGTTAACGACTCCTCGCTGATGGTCGGCATGCCGAAGTCTCTGACGGCGGCTACCGGTATGGATGCGTTAACCCACGCTATCGAAGCTTACGTGTCGATTGCTGCCACGCCGATTACCGATGCATGTGCGCTGAAAGCGGTCACCATGATTGCGCAAAACCTGCCGGTCGCCGTTGAAGAGGGCAGTAATGCTCAGGCGCGCGAAGCCATGGCCTATGCGCAGTTCCTCGCAGGTATGGCCTTTAACAATGCCTCTCTTGGCTACGTGCATGCAATGGCGCACCAACTGGGTGGCTTCTACGATCTGCCACACGGAGTATGTAATGCCGTACTGCTGCCGCATGTACAGGTATTTAATAGTAAAGTTGCTGCCGCCCGCCTGCGCGATTGCGCCTCGGCAATGGGTGTGAACGTTGCTGATCTCAACGAAGAGCAAGGGGCAGAAGCCTGCATCGCAGCGATCCGCGAACTGGCGCAGAAAGTGAATATTCCGGCCGGTCTGCGTGAGCTGAACGTGAAGGAAGAAGATTTTGCCGTTCTGGCGACTAATGCCCTGAAAGATGCCTGTGGTTTCACTAACCCTATTCAGGCGACACATGAAGAAATCATGGCGATTTATCGTGCTGCCATGTAATTCGTGATACCTGTCGTAAAGCAGTAAAAGGCTGGCGAATAATTCGCCAGTCCCGTCTACCCTTGTAGTACCCCTACAGCAAGGAGACGGTCATGACCAATAACCCCCCTTCAACGCGTATTTACCCCGGCGAGTATGGTTACCCCCTGAAGTTAAAAGCCCGATACGATAACTTTATCGGTGGTGACTGGGTCGCCCCGGTGGACGGCGAGTATTACCAAAACCTGACGCCGGTAACCGGGCAATTACTGTGCGAAGTGGCCTCTTCCGGCAAAAAGGACATCGATTTGGCACTGGATGCCGCGCATAAAGTAAAAGATAAATGGGCGCAGACTTCCGTGCAGGACAGGGCGGCGATTTTGTTCAAAATTGCCGATCGTATGGAGCAAAATCTGGAGCTGCTGGCAACGGCTGAAACCTGGGATAACGGTAAACCCATCCGCGAAACCAGCGCGGCCGATGTGCCGCTGGCAATTGACCATTTCCGCTATTTTGCCTCCTGTATTCGTGCGCAGGAAGGGGGAATCAGCGAGGTTGATAGCGAAACCGTGGCTTATCACTTCCATGAACCTCTTGGCGTGGTAGGGCAAATTATCCCGTGGAACTTCCCGCTGCTGATGGCCAGCTGGAAGATGGCACCCGCGCTGGCGGCGGGTAACTGCGTGGTGCTGAAACCCGCGCGCCTGACGCCGCTGTCCGTGCTGTTGCTGATGGAAGTCATCGGCGATCTGCTCCCGCCTGGCGTGGTGAACGTGGTAAACGGCGCGGGTGGGGAGATCGGTGAGTATCTGGCGACGTCAAAACGTATCGCGAAAGTGGCGTTTACCGGCTCAACGGAAGTTGGGCAGCAGATCATGCAATACGCCACGCAGAACATTATTCCTGTCACGCTGGAACTGGGCGGGAAATCACCCAATATCTTCTTCGCGGACGTGATGGATGAAGAAGATGCGTTCTTTGACAAAGCGCTGGAAGGTTTTGCATTGTTTGCCTTCAACCAGGGCGAAGTGTGTACCTGTCCGAGTCGTGCGCTGGTTCAGGAATCCATTTATGAACGTTTTATGGAAAGAGCCATTCGTCGGGTGGAAAGTATCCGTAGCGGTAACCCGTTAGACAGCGTGACGCAAATGGGCGCGCAGGTGTCGCATGGTCAACTGGAAACTATTCTGAATTACATCGACATTGGTAAGAAAGAAGGAGCAGATGTTCTCACCGGCGGGCGGCGCAAGCAGCTGGATGGCGAGTTAAAAGAGGGGTACTACCTCGAACCAACCATTCTGTTTGGTAAGAACAACATGCGGGTTTTCCAGGAGGAGATCTTCGGGCCGGTGCTGGCTGTCACAACGTTTAAAACCATGGAAGAGGCGCTGGAAATCGCTAATGACACCCAATATGGGCTTGGCGCTGGTGTCTGGAGTCGTAATGGAAATCTGGCGTACAAAATGGGACGTGGGATTCAGGCGGGGCGAGTTTGGACCAACTGTTACCATGCGTATCCGGCACATGCGGCGTTTGGTGGCTATAAGCAGTCGGGCATCGGGCGCGAGACGCATAAGATGATGCTTGAACATTATCAGCAAACCAAGTGCCTGTTGGTGAGCTACTCTGATAAACCACTGGGGCTGTTTTAATTTCACGTCACTGATTGCCCGGTTTTGCACCGGGCATATCTTTATTCTGCAGTTATATAGAAACCCATATATCGTTATATAAATAAGAAAATTGCATCCAGTCTGGTCATTCCAATACTATTATCAACTCTATTGTTTAAATCAAATTGCATCTGAATTTCTTAATTTAAATCCCTGAGGCAAATATGTTCCTTAATTATTTTGCATTAGGAGTGCTTATTTTTGTATTCCTGGTCATTTTTTACGGGATTATTATTCTGCATGATATTCCCTATCTCATTGCAAAGAAACGTAACCATCCTCATGCCGACGCAATACATGTTGCGGGTTGGGTTAGTTTGTTTACCTTACATGTTATTTGGCCCTTTTTATGGATCTGGGCAACGCTTTATCGTCCGGAGCGCGGATGGGGTATGCAGAGCGCGGATTCTTCCCTGATCCAGCTTCAGGCAAGGGTTGCGGATCTGGAAAAGAAACTGGGTGAGGCCAAGACCTCTCCGGCGGAGTAATATCGATGGATTTACTAATTGTTCTGACCTATGTGGCGTGTGCATGGTCAATATTTAAAATTTTTAAAATTCCTGTAAATAAATGGACAGTTCCTACCGCAGCATTAGGCGGTATATTCATTGTTTGCGGGCTTATATTACTGATGAATTATAACCATCCGTATACATTTAAGGCACAAAAGGCGGTAATTTCTATTCCCGTGGTGCCGCAGGTAACGGGTGTAGTGACAGAAGTGACGGATAAGAAGAATACGCTAATCAAAAAAGGCGAGGTTCTGTTTAAGCTTAATCCAGGGCGTTATCAGGCACGGGTCGATCGCCTGAAAGCTGATATTGTCACCGCACAGCATAAAGAGCAGGCTCTGGTTGCGCAGTTAGACGAAATGAAAGCCAACACGCAGCGGGCAAAGGCCACGCGTGACAAACTGGCAAAAGATTACCAGCGCTATGCGCAGGGTAGTCAGGCGAAGGTGAATCCTTTTTCTGAACGCGATATTGATGCGGCGCGGCAAAACTATCTGGCGCAGGAAGCGTCGGTGAAATCTTCCGTCGCGGAGCAGCAGCAAATCCAGAGTCAGTTAGACAGCCTGATACTGGGCGAGAATTCGCAAATTGCCAGCCTGAAAGCGCAGTTAGCCGAAGCGGAGTTCAACCTGGACCAGACGGTGGTTCGCGCGCCCAGCGATGGCTATGTGACGCAGGTGCTGATGCGCCCGGGAACCTATGCCGCCGCGCTGCCGATGCGTCCGGTGATGGTATTCATCCCGGATCAAAAAAGGCAAATTATCGCCCAGTTCCGTCAGAACTCGCTGCTGCGTCTGGAACCTGGCGATGAAGCTGAAGTGGTATTTAACGCGCTACCGGGTAAGGTATTCAGCGGTAAACTGGCTGCAATTAGTCCGGCAGTGCCGGGCGGGACATATCAGTCGAATGGGGCGCTGCAATCCTTAAATTCTACGCCCGGTTCGGAAGGGGTAATCGCCACGATTGAGCTGAATGATAATGCGGAGGTTAGCGCGTTACCTGATGGGATCTACGCGCAGGTCGCGGTTTATTCTGACCACTTCGAACATGTGTCCGTCATGCGCAAAGTCTTGTTGCGCATGACCAGTTGGGTGCATTACCTGTATCTCGATCATTAAACTCAGGCTATTTTGCTTGCTCAGTCTGCTGATCCAGCGACTGAGCAAGTTGCCGGCGAATCTCCGCCAACATCTCATCAAGAATAAACTGTACCCGCCATGGCTGATATTCACGTTTGCGGAAAATCGCCACCAGATCCAGCCACCATTCATGCTGTCCGGAGAAACACGGAACCAGCCCGTTAGGCTGACTTTCTTTTTGTACGCTCGCCTTGGGTGCAAAAACAATGCCCAGATGGTTTCGCGCCAACGACAGCGCAGATTGCGTATTGTCGCAAACATAATTACCCGTTACGCGATAGTCATGCATCTCTTTACCTCCGGGGGAGGAGAATCGCCAAATGTTAGCATCATCAATCATCATGGAATCAATCAGAATACAGGAGTGATGCTCAAGTTCTTCAGGAGTGCTGATGGGATGTTGGGCCAGATATTGATTACTGGCGAAAGCGGTAACTACATATTTGGTAATAAAACTGGCGACCAAAGATTCATCTTTTGGATGTGCATAAGTAATTAAAACATCACAGTCATCAGGAAATTCGACTCCTTCATAAAAGGCTTTACGTTCCAGGTTATAGGTTTTTAGCACCAGACTGATATCGCCAATATCTATAATTTTTGCAATAACATGTTGCGATAAGTAAGCGATAATTCCGGTTGGTGCATATACCGTTACTTTTCCACGTTTCTCGTGCTTATAATCAGCAATGAAATTATTTAACTGCTCGTTTCTGTCTAACATGTCATTGATGTAAGGAAGTAACGCTATACCAAACGGCGTGAGGGTCAGTTGCCGGGTGGTGCGGTCAAACACCTTTAATCCAACTTTTGATTCAAAATCAGCAAGATATTTACTGACGTTGGCCTGTGCGATGCCGAGAACAGTCGCGGCATGACTGATATTTTCACTGGCAGCGATTACCGAAATAATCTTCAGCTCCCGGTGTTTAAGTTGTAATTTATTCATCGCCAAGCCCAATATATATAATTTTTTATATATTACTATATAAATATGAACCTTGCATCGATGAAATTGTAAGCATTATTATGCACCAGTTTTGTAGCTTATTTTAAAATGGAATGTTGGCATGTTAATTAAACACAATATTGTGGCGCTGCTCGCCTTTTCTTTTATGGCGAGTGCAACTGCCGCAGAGTTTTCAATTGGCGCTGGTGCTGTATATAATGAATCACCTTATCGCGGGTATAATGATAATGTTCACGCAGTACCGCTAGTCAGTTACGAAAGTGAATCATTTTATTTTAGGCAAACAACGCTAGGTTATATTTTGTCTAAGAGTGAAAGTAATGAATTTAGTATTACTGCCTCTTATATGCCGCTTGAGTTTGATCCCGGCGATAATGACGATCATGCGATGAAAAAGCTGGATAAGCGTGACGCAACTGCAATGGCGGGTGCCGCGTGGTATCACCATGAAAGATGGGGTAGCGTGAAAGTCTCCGCCGCTGCGGATGTGCTGGACAACAGTAATGGCTGGGTAGGGGAAGTTTCACTGTTCCGTCCAATGCCGATGGGCAAGCTGACGCTGACGCCATCGATTGGCGTGCTCTACTATGACGAAAACTTCAATGAATACTACTACGGCATATCGGGTAATGAGTCCCGTCGTAGTGGCTTATCAAACTATTCCCCAGGCGATAGCTGGACACCGTATGTTGGCCTGTCCGCTAAATACGCATTGACCACTAACCTGACGCTGCTGGCAAGCGCCAATTATAGCGCACTGCCGGATGACATTAAAAATAGCCCGATGGTTGATCGCGATGACAGCTTTACCTTTATGTCCGGTCTGACCTGGCGTTTCTGATTTAAATACGTGCCTGATGGCGCTTCGCTTATCAGGCCTACGTGGATAGGTGTTGTAGGCCGGATAAGACGTGAAGCGTCGCCATCCGGCACGGTTTAATTACTGCTCGTTTATCCAGATACGCATTTCGCCTTCACCACGGTTTGCCCAGCTAAACCACGGAATAAACGTCAATGTATGCGCCTGACGCAAAGTTGGGGAAACATCGTAGTGCCACAACGATTGTTGTGCTGCATCGGCTGCACTTTGCTTCACACCTTCAGCCTGAATTAACATTTTATGGCTGAACAATCCCTTACCTTCGAATACTCTGAACTCACTCTCTTTTGGCAACCACAGATTATGCAATTCCTCGCCGTTGTCGGCCTGCTCCAGGCAATATACCAGT
The DNA here is from genome assembly GCF_004322975.1 of Citrobacter sp. ABFQG. Lineage (NCBI taxonomy): Bacteria > Pseudomonadati > Pseudomonadota > Gammaproteobacteria > Enterobacterales > Enterobacteriaceae > Citrobacter > Citrobacter sp. ABFQG. The sequence continues at coordinate 550,444 of NZ_CP036435.1, read as the reverse complement.
GGCCCACGCTGAATGGCGACCTTACCGGCAACATGACGCACTAATGGATTTCCGTATACCCGACGCACCGGCATTGGCAGGGTCAAACTGAGCGTATCGCCTTCCTGCCAGGTTCGACTGATGTGCAAATAGCCTTTGCGAATATCCTGCTCAACCGGCTGACCATTCAACAAAACCTGCGGCGCGGAGCACCAGTCTGGCAGGCGCAGAGCCAGAGTGTGATAAACCGACCGCGGTGATTCGATGGTGATTTTTACCTGCTCATGCCATGGGTAATCTCCGCTAATACGCAGTTTAAGCGAGCCGTTTACAACAGGGACCTCCATGCTATTGCCCACGTACATATTGATATACAGCGCGTCCTGACGCGGTGTATAGATGTAGTGGCCAATTGAGGTTAACACGCGGGCGATATTCGGCGGGCAACAGGCGCAGCCAAACCAGCGCTGACGAACGGGTTTCACGTGGTCATAAATATGATTGAATTTTAATGATTTAGGATGTACTTCCAGCGGGTTCACATAGAAGAAGTGCTTGCCATCGAGCGCCATCCCGCCCAATACGGTATTATACAGGGCGCGCTCCATCACGTCGGCATACTGGCTGTCGGCTTCCATTTCCAGCATTCTGCGGGCGAACATCATCAGGCCGATAGAGGCGCAGCTTTCCGCATACACGGAGTCGTTGGGCAGATCGTAATCGCTGCTAAACGCCTCGCCGCTGCTTTGTGAACCGATCCCGCCGGTAATGTACAACTGGCGCTGGGCCATGTTTTTCCACAGGCGCAGGCAATCCTGACGCTTGCCTTCGTCCTGGCTTAAGCGTGCCAGATGAGCGACGCCGGTCATCAGGTAGACAAAGCGCACCGCATGCCCGATCGCCGTTTGCTGTTCTGAAATGGGCTGATGAGCCTGGCTATAGGGTTTATCCTTCACCATCCATGCCGGACCGTAAGTATGCCAGTAAGAGGTTTGGCCGCGCTTTTCGTACTCTTCGTCATAGAAATGGGGCTGTGCGCCGCGCTGTTCCACAAAGTAATTTACCAGCGCCATATAGCGTGGTTGCTGGGTCACTTCGTATAAGCGCATTAAAGCCAGTTCGATTTCCGGGTGTCCTGGGTAGCCTCGCAGTTGATTCTCCCTGAGTCCAAATACGCTGTCGATGTGATCTGCCAGGCGACACACCACCTCTAACAGACGGCGTTTACCCGTCGCCTGAAAGAACGCGACGCCTGCTTCGATCAAATGACCTGCACAGTACAACTCATGACACTCGGCGAGGTTGGTCCAGCGTTCATCCGGTGCTTTCACTGTGAAGTACGTATTGAGATAGCCATCTTCACACTGGGCGGCCGCCACCAGTTCAATGACTTCATCGGCCGTTTTTTCAAGTTCCGCATCGGGTTTCTGGCACAGGGACCAGGCAACGGCCTCCAGCCACTTTGCTACGTCGCTATCCTGAAAAACCATGCCGTAAAATTCGCCATCCTGCAGGCCCGCGGCGATACGGAAATTCTCTATCGCATGACTTGGTTCCGCCTCTGCAATGCGGTCATTGAGCGCATCCCATTGATAGGGGATCACCACGTCACGCACCAACTGCTGATATTGTCCGAGGAACGGATCGCTGACGGTGAGCTTATGCAGGTCGACTTCCAGTACGTTCATTTCGTGCTCCTTAAGGCTGTACATGACGCTGACGCAGATCGGTGGCAATGCGCGACATCATCGGATTATTGAGTTTGCAGATGCGGATAGACAGCGCCAACAGCAGGTGGAACAGCGCGGGAAGCAGCGTCTCCATCGCGGTAATTCCTTGCAGCGAGCTGGCGGTTTGGTTACCAGCGCCTGGCTGATAGGCGACAAAAATAAACAGCAGGCTGATGATCCCCGCACTTGAGGCCCAGGCCAGCTTGATGAAAAACAGATTGAAGGCGAAATTCATGCCGGAGGAACGTACGCCGGTTTTCCACTCGCCGTAATCGTCGGCGAAGGCCATCAGTGAGAAGTGCAACGGCAGCGTGAAGCCTAAAATAATGCCGTTACCGAGGATGACTGCCAGCCACAGCGTCTGATAAGCCGGGCCGGTTGGCAGGAACCACATCAGTATCGCCAGGGCCGTCAGCACCAGATTGGTGTAGTAATAGAGTTTGACGGTATCGATGCGGCGGGTCAGGGGGCTGACAATCACTGAACCGATGATGGACGCGAAAGTGACCATGGTGAAAAACAGCGACGTATAGGCGGTGCTGCCTTCCAGCACGTAGGTAATAAAATACATGTACCCGCCGCCGCGAATATTAAAGACGTTGATCAGCAGGAAAGACATTACCAGCATCAACAATAGCTGATCGTTTTTGCGCAGCCCTCCAATGTGTTCACGCAGGGTAAATTTCCCCATCATCGCCAGCGGCACACGCTCGCGAACCCAGAAGAAACAGCACAGGAACATCACCACCGCGATGGCACACAGGATGCCTACGCCAAACTGATAACCCTGTGCGGCATTGCCCTGACCCAGAATATCCACCATCCACGGCAGACCAACGGAAACCAGGAATCCCGCCACGCCGCACAGCACAAAGCGCCAGGACTGACAGGCGATCACCTCGTTATGGCGGGTCGTCATGGTGTTGATCAGCGCACAATACGGTACGTTGATGGCGGTATAGCCGACAGAGAGCAGGAGATAGGTGCCGAATGCCCAGGCGATCTTGACCCCCATGCTGGCGTCCGGGACGGTAAAAGTGAGCACGCCAATAATACCGATCGGAATCGCAACCCACAGTTGCCACGGGCGAAAGCGCCCCCAGCGGCTTTGCGTACGGTCGGCTAGCACACCCATGATGGGGTCGGAAATGGCGTCAAATACACGCAGGGCAATAAATAATGTGCCGACCAGCGCAGGCGTTAACCCGAAGACATCGGTGTAGAAAAATGTCAGGAAGTTCATGATCAGGCAGGTAATTACTGTCCCGCCAGCATCGCCTAGTCCATAACCAATTTTTTCACGCAGGGATAATTTGTCGTCCTGGGCACGCTGTGCCAAATCAGATGTTGTAATCGGAGCCGAAGTCATAAATAACTCCCGGAGAGGATGTTCAGAAAGTATCCCGCTACGTTGCGGGTTATTTGTTTGTAATTTGCAAAATACGTTATTTATTCTGCACGAAATGTTTGGGTCAACAAGGGAAGAGAAAAGTATAAAAAGATGACAATTCCGACTTCATTATAAAAATGTGATTTCGATCCGGCGGAAAGCAGGTTTATCGTGAATAATCAATGATAAAGATCGGTTTAAATAATGTAGAAAGCGGGAATTTGAATATATATGCTCGAATTATCCATGTCTCTTCCGATTAAAGTGCAAAATGGTGGGCTATTTATTTCCCGGGGCGTGGGCAGTCATCCTGCGCGACGATTGCAATCCTGGGAAATTATCTTTGTTGAAAAAGGGACATTAACGATTCGCGAAGGCCAGACAGTTTTTTGCGTGAATGCCGGAGAAAGTTTGCTGCTGTGGCCGCAGCGCTTGCATATTGGCGTTGGGCAATTTCCGGCTGATTTGAAATTTTACTGGCTGCATTTTGAGGTGACGGCAGAAAACGACGCATCAATAACGGAACCGTTACTTGCTATCCCTCAACATACCCGGGTGGGCGAGCCCCAATATATTATTTCGCTGTTTCGCCAGTTCTTACGCGAGCAGGAAAATATTCATCGCAGCATGGCGCTGGAACTGATCCTGCTGCTGATTTTGCAGCAAATATCCGCAGCCGCCAGCGAGCAACCTGTCGACAGCCCCGGGAATGCGTTGGCCTGGAAAGCGCAGCAAATCATTCACACCCGGTTCCACCTGCCGATTTCCGCCTCAACGTTGGCGAAAGAGTTGCATTGCAATGCGGATTATCTGGGGCGCGTTTTCCGTGGCGCTTTCCGGCTGACGCTAACCGAAGCGTTGCACCGTCAGCGGGTAAGGGCGGCAGAAAAACTGTTAATCAGCGATTCGCTGTCGCTAACCGAGGTGGCGATGAAATGTGGATTTAATGATGTGGGTTATTTTCGCAAAATATTCCACAAGCACACCAGCCTGACGCCCGCGGCGTGGAAACGGCGCTATTGCAAAGAACATATCAATAGCGCCTGACCCGTTATTGTCCGTAATACGCATTCGCCCCGTGTTTGCGCAGATAATGTTTATCCAGCAACTCAGACTGCATATCCGGCAACTGCGGGGCTAACTGGCGAGAGAACAACCCCATGTAGGCGCACTCTTCGAGCACCACAGCGTTATGCACCGCGTCTGCGGCGTCTTTACCCCAGGCGAACGGTCCGTGGGAGTGCACCAATACCGCCGGAACCTGCAGCGGATTGAGATCGCGCTGCTCGAAGGTCTGAATGATCACCTCTCCGGTTTGATATTCATATTCGCCGTTGATCTCTTCAGCGGTCATTAGACGCGTACACGGAATAGAACCATAGAAATAATCGGCATGCGTGGTGCCCCATGCAGGGAGATCCAGACCCGCCTGCGACCAGATTGTCGCGTGGCGAGAATGGGTATGGACGATCCCGCCGATCTGTGGATAACGACGATACAGCGCCAGATGGGTTGGCGTGTCGGACGACGGTTTTTTGTTGCCTTCCACTACGTTGCCGCTGGCAATATCCACTACCACCATGTCGTCGGCGGTCATCACCTCATATTCCACGCCGGATGGCTTAATCACCATCAGTTTACGTGTTTCATCCACTGCGCTGACGTTGCCCCAGGTAAAGGTGACTAAGCCATGAGCCGGGAGCGCCAGGTTTGCCGCCAGCACCTCGGCTTTCAGTTGTTCTAACATGGAAATCCTCCTTCCTGCATGCGTGCTTCTATCCAGCGCCGTGCCTGGATAATTTCCAGTACCGGCTCCTTCGCTTTTTCAGTCCACATTTCAATCAGAAACGACCCGCGATAGTTCAGCTGATGCAGCGTTTTGAAGATGCCAACAAAGTCCACGCACCCTTCGCCAAACGGCACATCGCGAAACTGGCCCGGATGAGTTTCGGTTACCGGCAGCGTGTCTTTCAGATGGATAGCAGCGATGCGGTCAATGCCCAGCGTCAATTCGGCAGTGACGTCATTCCCCCAGGCGCTGAGGTTGCCCACGTCCGGATAAACGGTGAACCACGGCGATGACAGCATTTCATCCCACTTTTTCCACTTGCTGATCGAGTTCATAAACGCGGTATCCATGATTTCTACCGCCAGCATCACCTGCGCGGCAGCTGCTTGCTCGACTGCCCATGCCAGCCCTTCGGCAAAGCGCTGCTGCGTTCCTGCGTCATGTTCTTCGTAATAGACGTCGTAACCAGCCAGTTGAATAGTGCGGATACCCAGATCGCGCGCCAGACGAATGGCTTTGCTCATTATTTCTCGCGCCCGCTCACGCACGGCTTCATCGCGGCTGCCAAAGGGAAAACGACGGTGGGCGGACAAGCACATTGATGGGATCGCCACGCCGGTTTCCAGCATCGCGCTCACCAGCGATGCGCGCTGAGCCGGACTCCAGTCGAGACGCGACAGACGTTCATCGGTTTCATCCACCGACATCTCGACGAAATCAAAACCGCAGCTTTTTGCCAGCACCAGCCGTTCCGGCCAGGAGAGGTCTTTCGCCAGCGCTTTTTCATAGATACCTAATGGATGATTACGCATGCAGTGTTCCCCAGATGGCGTCGATTTGCGCATGGAATTCGCCAGCAACCTGCGCTGGGTTTTGCGCTCCCGCCAGCGCGCGCCCGGCAATAAAAGCTTTGACGTTAATTTCGCGAAACAACGGCAGATCGGCGGGCGTGATCCCACCGGTAATCGACAGTTCCAGACCAATATCAGAAAGCGCCTTCATGCGCGCCAGGTCTGCTTCTCCCCACTGTTGTCCGCTGGCCTGAGCATCGCGGCCACGATGGTAAATCGCCTGGCGAACACCAACGCGATACCAGTCGCGGGCATCATCCAGCGTCCAGTTGCCGAACAGCTCCATCTGAATTTCGCCGCCGCAGGACTGCGCGATGCCATGACCTTTCTCTACCGTCGCCAGCGGCGCAGCACAGATAATGGTCATCCAGTTTGCACCTGCTCCAAAGGCTTGCTGCGCGAGGGTTTCGCCCGCATCGGCCACTTTCCAGTCGGCGACGATGATTTTATTCGGGCACTGGGCACGCAGTGCTTTCACGGCGCTCAGCCCTTCGGTTAAGCAGAGAATCGTCCCCGCTTCAACGATATCGACGTTCTCTTGTAGCAGCGCGACGTCGCGTTGTGCGGCTTCAAGGCTGGTGTGGTCGAGCGCCAGTTGCAGTAATGGTCGACTCATCATTCGTGCTCCTTAATGCGGGCGTGGTAGCCCTGTAGTGCGGTAATTAAATCCAGGTATTGGCGGTATTTACGCTGGTAGCTCGACTGCGCGGCGGCGTCCGGCAATAGCGTGCGCACCGGGTGCTGTAGGCTGCGCTGGGCGTCGCTGAAGTTGGAATAAACGCCGGTGCCGACGCGGGCGGCGAGCGCAGCGCCAAAGCAACCGGTCTCTTCAATCTGTGGCAATTCGATACGTAAACCGCTGACGTCTGCCAGCATTTGCATCCAGATGTCGGAGTGCGCCGGACCGCCGGTGACGCGCAGGGTATGCGCCTTCGTAAAACGTTCGCGCATGCGGTTGAGGTGGGTCATGTGGCTAAAAACCACGCCTTCGTAGATGGCCTGTAATAAGTGGGCGCGAGTGTGTATTGCCTGCATGCCATAAAAGCCGCTGGTCATCTCCAGCCCGGCGTTGCTGCCGTACAAAAAGGGCAGGAAGAAAAGCTCGCTACCGGCTTTCGGTAAGCTGGCGACGGCCTGATTGATCTCAGCAAAAGAGAGTTCGCCCCACTGGGCGGTAAACCATTCCAGATTGCCGGAAGAGGTCGGGCTAGCTTCGTGAACGATGTACTGCCCGTCGTTGACATAGCGCCCATAAACATAGGGATGGGCCTCGTGGTCGCGCAGACCGTGAGCGATCCCGCTGGTGACGGCCCAGGTACCCATCACCGCGTTGAGGGTGTATTCATCTTCGATACCGGCGCAGAGTGCGGTGGAAACCACATCAAACAGTCCGCCGACGACGGGCGTGCCCGCCGCCAGACCGGTTATGGCGGCTGTCTGAGCGGTGATTTCCCCGCATATTTCTGCTGAGCCGACAATCGGCGGTAGCGCATTGTCGATCTCACTGATGCCCAGCCACTGGGTCAGGCGCGAGTCGTACTGACCCGAAGTCATGTTGTAGAGGTTCGACTCGGAGATATTGCTCTCTTCACAGCCTTTGATGCCGGTTAAGCACCAGCGCAGATAGTCATGGCCCATCATGACGCAGCCAATTTGCGCGTAACGGTGAGGTTGATTCTCTTTCACCCAGCGCAGCAATGATGCCGGATGCCCGGTCCACAATGTCTGGCGGGTTACCGGGTAGAGCTGCTCAGGGATCCCATCCTGCTGCCAGCGCTGAACGATATCCATCGCCCGGCGGTCGGAAGAGAGGATGGCATTGCCCAGCGGTTTATCCTGCTTATCGAGAAGGAACAGGCCTTTGCCCTGAGCGGAAATACCGACGCCTTTGATTTGATCGCCGCAGACGCCGGTGCGCGCTAACAGCCCGGCGATCGTGGCTACACACTGTTGCCACAACTGGTGCATATCGCGTTCGGCGTAACCGGGCAATGGCGATGCGGTCTGCAACGATTGCCGGTTAATGCCATGTTCATGACCTTTGGCGTCATACAACCCGGCTTTCAGATACGTACCGCCACAATCAATACCCAGCCAGAAGGTCTCTTTCTCACTCATCTTGTTATCTCATTTTTGCCGGATGGCACTGCGCTTATCCGGCCTGGGACGGTTGCTACCTGTAGGCCCGGTAAGCGAAGCGCCACCGGGCATTGTTTTACGCTGTACGTTTATGTGGATTCAGTGTCTTTAGCGGAGTGGCACCGGCGTCGCATTTGGCTGGCAGCAGCAGCGCCATCAGCGCGGCCAGAGCCAGTGAGATAGCCAGGCAGTAAACCCCCGCATCTTTGCTATACAGGGTGATGAGTACGCCGACCGCATAAGGACCGCAGAAGCCGCCGAGGTTGCCCAGCGCGTTGATGACTCCACGCGCGCCACCGGCCATTTCCGCACTGAACAAACGCGCCGGAATGGTCCAGAACACGCCCGCTGCCGATTGCAGGAAGAAGCCGCAGCCGACCAGCGCGGTATAAGCCAGCCAGACGTTATTTTTCAGCGCCACGGAAAGGAACATGCACAGGGCAAAGCCAATCAACGGCAGGCAGACGAACAGCTTGCGTTTGCCGGTGCGGTCAGAGAGAGAAGAGAACAGGAACATCCCGGCAATGGCCCCGACGTACGGCAGAATGGCGAGCATACCGACCTGTCCCATACTGCTGTGCGTCAACTCTTTGAGGATGGTCGGCAGCCACAGGGTGTAACCGTAAATCCCGGTCTGATAGAAGAAGTTCAGCGCGATGAGCTGCCACATGGTTTTATCGGAAAGCACCGCGCCCAGAGAGGCATTTTTGACTTCCGTTCCGGCAATGGCTTTTTGCTCGGCGGCCAGCGTTTCGACCAGGTAATTTTTCTCGGCCTCAGAGATCCAGCGCGCCTCCTGCGGACGGTCGTAAACGGTATAGGCCCACAACACCAGTACAACGACGGAAAGCAAACCTTCAATGATGAACAGCCAGCGCCAGTCGAGAACGGTGATAATCCAGCCCGAGAGCGGGGCGGTAATGATCCCGGCAATCGGCACAAACATAATCACAATCGCATTGGCGCGACCACGCTCGGCGTCGGGGAACCAGTTACTGATCATCGTCAGCACCACCGGCAGCATGCCGCCTTCGGCAACGCCGAGTAAAAAGCGCAGAACCAGCAGTTGGTACTGATTAGTGATTAACCCCGTGAGGACGGAAATAACCGCCCAGGCAACCAGCGACCAGCCGATAAATTTCTTGCCGCTGCCGTGAACGGCAATTTTTCCGCCGGGAACCTGTAAAAACAGATAACCGATAAAGAAAATACCGCCAGCCAGTCCTGCCATGGTGGCGGAAATACCTAATTCCTCATCCATTCCGCCCGGCATCGCGAAAGCGATATTGACGCGGTCCATATAAGAAATAATACAGGCGATGAGAATAGGTGGAATAATCCGCAGCCAGCGCTGACGGGGTATATCTTTGAGTGTAGGGCGAGAGGTCATGTTCATATTAATATTCTCGTAGAGTAGTATTTTATTTTTATAGTTTTGCTTTATTTAATGCGGCGATACCGTCGCGCAATATTGCTACGCGATGGTTCACATCTGCATTGGCGTTTATTTCCAGCAATTTAATACCGGCAAATTGCAGTGGTTCGGCTTCTGCGCAGGCGAATAATTCGCGGGCATGGTCGGTGGTCATCAGGCTTTGTGGGCAGAATGGGGCAAACGGCGCGTGTAAGTCCTGCCACTCGCCGTATTCCCCCGCAAGCGTGGTACCGGAGAACATCAGCGCGCCCAGTTTTCCAGCCCGTTTGGCCTGCTGCGTGTGGTCCAGCGCCAGGGCGGGATTCTGCCCTTCAATGGTCGATCGCGCCCAGTTAATGCACACGCTGATGTCATACCCGGCAATGACCTCCAGCACATTGTCTAACGGCAGAAAGCCTTTGCGCGGCGCAATGCCGGTCATGGCGTCGCAATGTTCCAGCACCAGATCGCAGGACCAGTCCCAGGAGGTAATTTCTTTCAGCGAACGGGCAAACGCGTCGGTGGCTTGTGCAACATTTGGGTTGCTGGCATTGGGGGCGGCATGCAGTTCCAGCGCAATCACTTTTCCGGCGTGTGCCGTATTGATATGGTTGATTTTCTGCTGCAGATGACGGTAATACGCCACGCAGGCTTTACGCTGTTCTTCGTCGCTGGAGGCCAGCCCAAAAGCGCTGTTTGCGCCGCGACGGCGCATGGTTTCCATAATGGCGGTGACCACGATTTGCCAGTCGCCCGGCGTATGACGTAATAACCATTCGTCGCCTAACGGGTGAAGATGTTCAAGGCAGGGCTGCTCCAGACCGCGAATATCGGGAGTGTCGGCGAGCTGTCGCCAGAATTCCTTCTCTTCCTCTTCACTCTTTTGGTGAAATGAGGGTGCACAGGGGTACGCACCGATAATATAACCGGCATTATTAACGCTCATGTTGTACTCCTTTTATAAAACTGAAATAGCAACCTTCACAACTATTTTGCGGATCGCCGTGGCGACAGTTTTATGACATGCAGGACGGTGAACATCCTGCGGGAAAAATATGGCGTAGCTTCCCGGAATCATTTCAATGAAAGATTCATGTTCGCTGGCGTGATAAAAAATAATATCGCGCTGTTCTAATAACGATTCGCTGATTTGGTTATTCCCGGTATCAATCGCGATCCCGATTTTCTCTTCGCCCCAGGCCAGAAATTGAATATCCAGGTAGCGGCGATGCACCTCCGGGCGATTTTCGGCAACGTCACGCGTGGTTAAATCGATAACCTGCGCGAAGATATTTTTACCGTCGATTTCTACCACGCCCGGTTCCATATTGCGGAAGTCTGTGCTGCGCAGAAAGTCGAGTGCCCTTTCAATCGCCGCGGGTAAACGACATGGGTTAGGCTGAGCGATATGTCCAAAGATCATACTCTGACTCCTTACAACGCCTGAATTTTGGCCCAGACGCTGTCATCAACGGTGATACCGTTGCGGCGGTTTTCTTCCAGCAGCTTTGTAAACTCGTGGCCCGGCAGGCGGACAGGTGTATTTTCATCGGCGCGTTCGGCGGAGGTGATGAAATCCATAATCCGCTGTAGCTTGGCATCACGGGTGGCGCCATCGATCAGCTTGTCTACTTCAATGGCGATGAAAATCTGTGAAACGCCATATTCATCGCTGTTGTCCTGGGTGACCTCGGCCACGGAAGAACCGTCTGAAAGCAGAGTGGCGATCATATCCAGCACAATCGACAGACCTGAACCTTTCCAGTAACCCATTGGCAAAATGCGGCGGTTTTTTTCGATAACGCCCGGCTCTTTAGTGAGATTGCCTTCATCATCAAAGCCACCATCTACCGGCAGTTCGCGACCGGCCAGGCGATTCACTTCCAGCATGCCGTAGGAGAACATCGACATCGACATATCAACCATGGTGATTGGCGATGAGGGGATCGCGACGATCAACGGGTTAGTACCAATGCGGCACTCTTTCGAACCCCACGGCGGCATGACGGCAATCGAGTTAGTCCAGCAGATACCGATGTAACCTTTCTCCGCCGCCTGCCAGCCATAGCTGCCGCCGCGCATCCAGTGGTTGGCGTTACGCAGTGCGACCAGGCCAATACCGTGATCGGAGGCCAGCTCAATGGCTCTGTCCATCATCTTTTTCGCCGTCAGATTTCCGATCGAACGCTGGGCATCCCATTGTTCAATCGCTCCCAGGCTAGTAATGCGTTGCGGTTTGGCCTCAGGAATGATGTCGCCGTTATCTAATTGCTGAATAAAACGAGGAAAACGATTCACGCCGTGCGAATACACGCCGGACTCGGTGGTGCGCGCAAACATTTCGGCACAGGCATCGGCGGTTTCAACGGCGATACCGCGTGCCAGCAGTACCCGATTGAACGCATCTTTCAACTGCTCAAAAGTGACTTTCATTCCTGTTTCCTTGTTTAAATTTGATCGCTTTTTTATCTCTAAATTTCACTATGCGAAATCTGATTTCAAATATAGCGATCAAATTTTGACAGATCAACGGGGTGGTCTATTTTTTAAAATCATCAAAATCAAATAGTTGTGTTTTTTCGGTTCAGATCGTGAACTGAAACACACTTTGCGCTACCATCAGAGCGCGACGAAAAGGGGAGCGGAAGCGATGGGCACAAAAGAGAGTGAAATGACGCAAGACAAAGAGAGGCCAGCCGGAAGTCAGAGCCTGTTCCGTGGTTTGATGTTGATTGAGATTCTGAGTAACTATCCGAATGGTTGCCCGTTGGCGCATTTGTCTGAACTGGCAGGGCTGAACAAAAGTACTGTGCATCGACTGCTGCAAGGGCTGCAATCCTGTGGGTATGTCACCCCCGCGCCAGCGGCAGGGAGTTATCGCCTGACCACCAAATTTATTGCCGTGGGTCAGAAGGCGTTGTCGTCACTGAACATCATCCATGTTGCTGCGCCGCACCTCGAAGCGCTGAATATCGCCACCGGTGAAACCATCAACTTCTCAAGCCGTGAAGATGACCACGCGATTCTGATTTATAAGCTGGAACCGACGACGGGCATGCTGCGTACCCGCGCTTATATCGGCCAACATATGCCGCTGTATTGCTCGGCGATGGGTAAAATTTACATGGCGTTTGGGCATGCGGATTATGTGGAAGCCTACTGGGAGAGCCATCAGGATCTTATTCAGCCCCTGACCCGCAATACCATTACCGGTTTACCGGCGATGTACGACGAATTGGCGCAGATCCGCGAAAGCAGTATGGCGATGGATCGGGAAGAGAACGAACTGGGCGTTTCCTGTATTGCCGTGCCGGTGTTTGATATTCATGGTCGGGTGCCGTACGCGGTGTCAATTTCACTCTCTACCTCGCGACTTAAGCAGATAGGGGAAAAAAATCTACTCAAGCCACTACGGGAAACCGCGCAGGCGATTTCAAATGAGCTGGGTTTTAGCGTTCGCGATTAGGCAGAGATCCATAGTTATTCAGGCACCTGACAATATTTAACCGTTTCCCCTGTCCGATCAAAGCGACAAGGGCGACCTCTCTGGCACTCTGTGGTTTTCACGCAGAGGGAGGGGACAATGAACGCGTTTATTATGGCGGATGCGGCAAAATGTATTGGGTGTCGTACCTGCGAAGTTGCCTGCGTCGTCGCGCACCAGCAAAACCAGGACTGTGCGTCGGTCTCTTCTTCTGCGTTTATACCGCGGATTCGGGTAATCAAAGATGACGCCTTTACAACGGCGGTCGCCTGCCATCAATGCGAAGACGCTCCCTGTGCGAATGTTTGCCCAACGCACGCCATTCGTCGTGAACATGGGCATATCTTCGTTGAACAGACACGTTGTATTGGTTGTAAAAGCTGTATGCTGGCTTGCCCGTTTGGGGCAATGAATGTCGTTGCCCGTTCGTCGCGGGTGCAGGCGATAAAATGCGATTTGTGCTGGCATCGTGAGACGGGGCCAGCGTGTGTAGAAGCCTGCCCGACCAGCGCGTTGCAGTGTATTGATGCCGTCAGTATTCAGCGACAGCGTCTGCGTTCACAACCGCTATGAAGTGAGCCCGACCCGCACTTGGGTCGGGTTTGCGTTAGCCTTCCAGCCAGGCGCGTTCGATCTCTTCAGCCAGAATCTTCACACCAGCTTCGATTTTCTCTGGTTCTGGCACGTAGTTCATCCGCATGCACTGATGGGTATGCGGCCAGGGTTTATCCAGCCCCGGGAAGAAGTAATCACCGGGAACCATCAGTACGCCGCGCGCTTTCAGGCGCTGATACAGCAGTTCAGTCGTGATGGGCAAATCTTTGAACCACAGCCAAAGAAAAATTGCGCCCTCTGGTTTATGGATAAGGCAGCGATCTTCTGACAAGTAGCGGCGAATAATCGCAATCGTCTCCTGAACGCGCTGATAGTAAAACGGTTTAATTACCGTTTCGGACAGGCGCAGTAGATCGTTACGTTTAATCATCTCGCACATCATCGCCGGTCCCATCCCGCCAGGAGCAAGACTGATGATGCCGTTCATATTGGTAATCGCAGTGATGATTTTTTCATTGGCGATAATGATGCCGCAGCGGGAACCTGGCAGACCCAGTTTGGAAAGGCTCATGCACAGCACAATGTTGGGGTTCCACAGCGGACGCGCTTCGCTAAAGATGATGCCAGGGAATGGTACGCCATAGGCGTTATCAATCACCAGCGGGATCCCATGCTGGTTGGCCAGCCGGTCCAGCTTCATCAGCTCGTCGTCTGTGATCACGTTGCCTGTCGGGTTAGTGGGGCGTGACACGCAGATCATCCCTGTCTCTTCACCGATGTGCAGGTGTTCAAAATCAACGTGATACTTAAACTGGCCTTCCGGTAACAGTTCGATGTTCGGACGTGCGGAGACGAAAAGATCTTCTTCTAGCCCGGAATCGGCATAGCCAATGTATTCCGGGGCTAATGGGAATAACACTTTTTGCGTTGTTCCGTCAGCGCGGCGTCCGGCGAACAGATTGAATAAGTAGAAAAACGCGCTCTGACTGCCATTTGTCAGTGCAATATTTTGTGGCTCGATATCCCATCCCTGCTTCTCACGTAGCAGTTTCGCCAACTCAGACAGGAGCTCGGTTTTCCCTTGCGGACCGTCATAATTGCAAAGCGCATCAGTGGCTTTGCCGTTTGCCAGCATATCTGTCAGCAGAGACTGGAAGTAATTTTGCATCTCTGGAATTTGCGCCGGATTACCACCGCCGAGCATGATGGCGCCTGGGGTGCGTAAACCGTCGTTGAGGTCCTCCATCAGGCGGGTGATGCCTGAATGGCGGGTAAATTTGTCGCCAAAAAGTGAGAATGTCATAGCAGGGGGTCTGTCGAACTGAGTAGTAAAGTGGCTAACCATAGCGCTACCCATGGCAGGGTGCAAATCAGGGGAAGCGGACCGGATTGATGTTTTGTGCTGCAGATGTTTGCCTGGCTGGTTTTTTATTTTGTGTTGAGCTTCCCGCCGTATGCACAGCGGGAAGCCTGTTGGGATCAGGGCTGGCCGGCCCACACCACCATCACCTTATCGTCGCCATGCTCGCGGATAAATCCGTATCCCTGCTTCAGGGTAAGCGTAGTCTGTTTACCGGCGCCGATGGCGGGATGTCTGGCTCGGAACTGACTGATGCGCTGCCAGTGTGCGACGCTGGCGGCAGATTTCCCGCTCACATCCTGCCAGTTCATTTCTGAGCGCGTGCCCTGCAATGGGTCTGAACCTGTTGGTCCAAAGGGTCTGGCCGACTCGTCGCCGTAAAAGAGTTGTACCGCGCCAGGCGCCAGCAGCAATAGCTCGGCGGCTTTGTCTCCACCTTCGCGAAACAGACGCGTATCGTGCGAGGAGAGATAGCTCATGACGTTGAAATCCTGCAGTTTTTCAGCCATTTGTTGCCAGGTGACATCCATATTTGCCAGACAATCGACGGCCTTTGCCGCCTGCTCCTGGTAGTCGAAATTGATCATCGCATCAAAGCCGTGACGGTAATAGTCGCTTTGCATTACGCCGTGACCCCAGGCCTCGCCGGTCATCCAGAAAGGTTTATCATCCAGCGCTTTATCCGGGTTGGCTTTCTTCCATTCAGCCAGCGCTGCGCTGGCCTGTGTTTTTAATTGCTGCCAGGCGGGAAGCTCGACGTGTTTGGCGGTATCAACCCGAAAGCCGTCAATCCCGTAATCACGCACCCACTGGCTGAGCCAGTGCGTCAGATAATCGCGGGGCGTGTAACCGGCGATAGCTTTAGCGTGCGTATCTGGCTTATGCTGATAAAAGTTTGGCAGCCCGGAAGGTGTGGTGGATTCGGTTTTCAGATCGGGCAGGAAGGCCAGTGACATGGTCAGGTCGTCAAAGCCAGGATTGTCGTAATCGCCAATATCGGTACGGATCCAGTTTTTCCCCCACCATTTTTCCCAACCTGCTTTATCGCTGAAGTTGATGTAATCATTAAAGCTGTGCCAGCTTTGCCCGGCGGCTGGCTTCCAGTCCGTCCAGCGTTCACCGAGCGTGTTTTTCAGTTCATCGCCCGACAAGTACAGCGCTCCAAACTGATACTCCTGCATATCCGCCAGCGTGGCGTAGCCGGTATGATTCATGACGACATCGAACAGGATACGAATGCCGCGCTGGTGCGCACCCTCAACCAGGGCACGCAGGTCAGCTTCATTACCCATATTCGCATCGAGCGTGGTCCAGTCCTGAGTGTAATAGCCGTGATAAGCGTAGTGGGGGAAATCGCCTTTGGTGCCACCGCCGACCCAACCGTGAATTTGCTCAAACGGTGCGCTGATCCACAAGGCGTTGACGCCCAACTGTTGCAGGTAGTCGAGTTTACTGGTGAGTCCGCGCAAATCGCCACCGTGGAAAGTGCCAATTTCCTGCATGCCGTCGTTGCGACGTCCGTAGCTGTGGTCGTTGCCTGGGTCACCATTTACAAAGCGATCCGTCAGAACGAAATACACCGTAGCGTTATGCCAGTCGAAAGCAGCCGGGGCATCGGTTTCTGCCCGTTCCAGCAGCAACAGCCCGTTACTGGCTGCGGCAGGCTGTAGGGTAATCGACCCATTCTTTACCGTTGCCGTTTGTTTGCTGTAGTAATCGCGCACCACGGCACCTTCCGGAAAGGTCTGGCTCACATCCAGTGTTAACGGCGAACCATCCCATTTCGGGCACTGGCGAATCTGGGTCGTGACAGGGTCTGCGGCGCTTTTTACCGAGAGCATCAACGTTGGCGTTCCGGAGCGGGTATCGACTTCCAGCGTGTAATCGCCGTCTTTGAATAAACGCCACTGCGGCGGCGCGCCTTCACACGGTTTTAGCGATAGCATCTGGTTGAGTTTTATCGCATCAGCAGGCTGCCAGCACTGTTGGTCAAAATTCAGGATTAAAGGACGAGTACCCTTCGTCAACGCTGCATGGCTGACGAATTTACCCGTACCTTCCGCTTCGAAGTTGGGGAGTCCCTGAGAAGTCCATGATGAGGCGATGGCAATGCCGGGCATGAGCGCCAGCGCAACGGCGGCAAGTTTCATAATGCTGTCCTTGGTGCTGCTGTTTTCGCCAGTTTGCCAGTGAAATCAGGCTGGAAACTCATCCTTTGAGTCGATTCCGCCAGGAGGAGAAGTGAGGGTGAGCGATCGCGTTCAAAAAATGAACTAATTTTGCGATAACCTCCACATTTTCTTCGAATTAATGGCACCCTGAACTGTTAATGCGTGACATAGTTTCAGAATTGGACTATTCCTTTGGGTGCTCTTGACGGCTATTTTTGATATGATTTGAGATTCATCTCTCATTTTTGTGAAAAATATAAGGTGTTGGAATGTATAAATCCGACCAGGAGACCTAATGATATTGACTCCCATTCGACGATATGGGGCAATGATTCTTATGTTACTCACCGTTGCATTTTCGGGTGAGGTGCTGGCAAAGACACACACGGCGACAACGAGTCACAAGCCCCAGATAACCAAGGCAAGTAATAAACAGGTTAGCAGTAAACAAGAGTATTCTCGCAATAGTGCAAAGAGTAGTTCACTTCCTGATTTGCGAAAATACCCTTCCGGAACACCAAGGAAAAAAGCGTTTCTCCGGACGGTTATGCCTTATATTACCAGTCAAAATGCTGCCATTACTGCGGACCGTAACTGGCTGATTTCAAAACAGTACCAGAACCGCTGGTCACCGACTGAGCGTACGCGTATGAAAGACATCGCGAAGCGCTACAAGGTGAGCTGGTCTGGCAACACGCGTAAAATTCCGTGGAATACGCTGCTTGAGCGCGTAGACATTATCCCGACGAGCATGGTGGCAACCATGGCTGCGGCCGAAAGCGGCTGGGGTACGTCGAAGCTGGCGCGTAGC
This sequence comes from Citrobacter sp. ABFQG, assembly GCF_004322975.1. Lineage (NCBI taxonomy): Bacteria > Pseudomonadati > Pseudomonadota > Gammaproteobacteria > Enterobacterales > Enterobacteriaceae > Citrobacter > Citrobacter sp. ABFQG. The sequence continues at coordinate 532,771 of NZ_CP036435.1, read as the reverse complement.
AACAACAACCTGTTTGGCATGAAATGTGGCAAAGGTCGTTGTAACAATGCCCCTGGTAAGGTGAAAGGCTACTCACAGTTTGAATCGGTGAAAGAGTCGGTGAATGCTTACGTCATCAACCTGAACACGCACCCGGCTTACTCTTCTTTCCGTAAATCACGTGCGCAGCTGCGTAAAGCCGATCAGGAAGTCACCGCTACCGCGATGATCCATAAGCTGAAGGGTTATTCCACTAAAGGACAGAGCTACAACAACTATCTGTTCGCAATGTATCAGGATAACCAGCGTTTAATCGCCGCGCATATGTAATTCTGTGTGCCGGATGGCGGCTTCGCCGTATCCGGCAATAATCCTCACAGCAACACTTCGCTGTTCACCTCGCGATACTCTTTTGGCGTCGTGTCGTACTCTTTCTTGAAGACCGAATAGAAATACTGCAGAGACGGATAGCCGCACATCTGTGAAATTTCGTTGATTGAAAGCGTGGTAGAAATCAACAGACTGCGCGCTTTTTCCAGCTTTTCGGCATGAATCACGGCGTGGATAGTCTCTCCGACCTCTTCTTTAAAACGCTTCTCCAGATTTGAACGTGAAATCCCTACTGAATCAAGAACTTGCTCAACCTTAATCCCTTTGCAGGCATGATTGCGGATAAAGTGCATCGCCTGAATGACGGCAGGATCGGTCAAGGAGCGGTAATCGGTTGAGCGCCGCTCAACCACGCGCACCGGAGGAACCAGAATGCGTTGCAGCGGCAGCGCCTCATTCGCCAGCAAGCGGTGCAGAAGTTTTGCGGCCTGGTAGCCCATCTGCCGGGCTCCCTGAGCCACGGATGACAGCGCTACCCGTGATAAGTAACGGGTCAGTTCTTCGTTATCTATTCCTATCACGCATAGCTTTTCCGGTACCGGGATATGTAGGTGCTCGCAGACCTGCAGGACGTGTCGTGCCCGCGCGTCGGTGACCGCGATAATGCCGGTTTGCGGCGGCAACGTTTGTAGCCAGTCTGCCAGACGATTTTGCGCGTGCTGCCAGTTTTCCGGCGCAGTTTCCAGCCCCTGGTAGACTACGCCTCGGTACTTTTCTTTAGCCACCAACTGGCAAAAGGCATATTCACGTTCTGCGGCCCAGCGTTTACCGCTTGAGGAAGGCAGGCCGTAAAACGCAAAACGGTTAACCCCTTTCTCTTTCAGATGCAGAAAAGCGCTTTCTACCAGCGCGTGGTTGTCGGTAGCAATGTAATGTACCGGGGGATAATCTTGCTCCCGATGGTAGGAACCCCCAACGCCGATGATCGGAACATCGACATCGGCAAGTAATTGCGCAATGTCATCATCGTCATAATCGGCAATAACGCCATCGCCTAGCCAGTCTTTAATATTATCGATACGGGCGCGGAAATCTTCCTCAATGAATATATCCCACTCGGATTGCGATGCCTGTAAATATTCACCCACTCCTTCTACCACCTGACGGTCATAGGCTTTATTGGCATTGAATAACAGAGTGATGCGGTGACGTTTATCAAACATAAGAACCTGTCCTGGAAAGGTTAACGTGGGCCTGTCGATACTAGCAAAACCGCCGGTACGACTGCTTGATGAAGCGTGACAAATTTCCTGATTGCCTGAGGCCAGGCAAAATTTACATACTGTCAGCGGGATGACAATTGTCATTTTTCATCTGCGCATTACGGTTTTTTGTTTAATGGCTAACCTTCGATCGCGATCGCTTTTTTATTTCGTTTTTCAGCGTGTTTTTTTGGGAGCCAGCGCACGTTTGGGTATTCTCTTAATAGCGGTGTGAAATAACGTAATTGAGCAATAAATCAGGAAATTCCAGTATAGCCATATCGCAGTTTACTTACCGTATTACCTGATTATGGAGCTTATTATGCCGGCTTATTTTGACCAACTCGATCGTGTTCGTTTTGAAGGTACTCAATCCACCAACCCGCTCGCATTTCGCCATTACAATCCTGACGAAATCGTGTTGGGCAAACGTATGGAAGATCATCTGCGTTTTGCTGCCTGCTACTGGCATACCTTCTGCTGGAACGGTGCGGATATGTTCGGTATGGGCGCTTTCGATCGTCCGTGGCAGCAGCCTGGTGAAGCACTGGCGCTGGCGAAACGCAAAGCGGACGTGGCATTTGAGTTCTTCCACAAGCTGAACGTGCCTTACTACTGCTTCCATGATGTGGATGTCTCGCCTGAAGGGGCTTCACTGAAAGAGTACAAAAACAACTTTGCGCAGATGGTTGATGTGCTGGCGGCAAAACAGGAACAGAGCGGCGTGAAGCTGCTGTGGGGAACAGCAAACTGCTTTACCAACCCACGCTACGGTGCGGGTGCGGCAACAAACCCGGATCCAGAAGTGTTCAGCTGGGCCGCCACGCAGGTGGTTACGGCCATGGATGCCACGCACAAGTTAGGCGGTGAAAACTACGTTCTGTGGGGTGGTCGTGAAGGCTATGAGACGCTGCTGAATACCGATCTGCGTCAGGAACGTGAGCAAATTGGTCGCTTCATGCAACTGGTGGTGGAACACAAACACAAAACCGGTTTCCAGGGCACTTTGCTTATCGAGCCGAAACCGCAGGAACCGACCAAGCACCAGTACGACTACGATGCGGCGACCGTCTACGGCTTCCTCAAGCAGTTCGGTCTGGAAAAAGAGATCAAACTGAATATCGAAGCTAACCATGCCACGCTGGCGGGCCACTCGTTCCATCACGAAATCGCCACCGCTATCGCGCTGGGTCTGTTTGGCTCTGTTGATGCCAACCGTGGTGACGCGCAGCTGGGCTGGGACACTGATCAGTTCCCGAACAGCGTAGAAGAGAACGCGCTGGTGATGTACGAAATCCTGAAAGCGGGCGGTTTCACCACCGGTGGCCTGAACTTCGATGCCAAAGTGCGTCGTCAGAGTACCGATAAATATGATCTGTTCTATGGTCATATTGGTGCGATGGATACCATGGCACTGTCGTTGAAAATTGCGGCCCGTATGATTGAAGACGGTGGTCTGGATCAGCGCGTGGCAAAACGTTATGCCGGTTGGAATGGTGAGCTGGGCCAGCAAATTCTGAAAGGGCAGATGACGCTGACGGAAATTGCGCAGTACGCTGAACAACATAACCTGGCGCCGGTGCACCAGAGCGGTCATCAGGAATTGCTGGAAAATCTGGTGAACCATTATTTGTTCGACAAATAACGGGTTTCTGAGAACGTCCGTAAGCCCGGTCAGCTCGCGCTACCGGGCCTTTCTTTAAGGAACGATGCCTTATGTATATCGGGATAGATCTTGGCACATCAGGCGTAAAGGCCATCCTGCTCAACGAGCAGGGGGATGTGGTCGCTTCGCACACGGAGAAACTCACCGTCTCGCGCCCGCATCCGTTATGGTCTGAACAAGACCCTGAGCAGTGGTGGTCGGCAACGGATCGGGCTTTGAAAGCGCTGGGTCAGCAGCATTCGCTTCGCGAGGTGAAAGCGTTGGGGATTGCCGGACAGATGCACGGCGCGACGCTACTGGATGAGCAACAGAAGGTATTGCGTCCGGCTATTCTGTGGAACGATGGTCGCTGTGGTGAAGAGTGCGTGATGCTGGAGAATCAGGTTCCGCAGTCTCGTGCGATCACCGGCAACCTGATGATGCCTGGCTTTACCGCGCCAAAACTGCTGTGGGTGCAACGCCATGAGCCGGAAATGTTCAACCAGATTGATAAAGTCCTGCTGCCGAAAGATTACCTGCGTTTGCGCATGACCGGTGATTTTGCCAGCGATATGTCTGATGCGGCAGGGACAATGTGGCTGGATGTCGCGAAGCGTGACTGGAGCGATGTCATGCTGGCTGCTTGTAAACTGACTCGCGCACATATGCCTGCGCTCTATGAAGGCAGCGAGATTACCGGAACCTTGTTGCCAGATGTCGCTAAAGCCTGGGGAATGCAGGAGGTTGCGGTTGTTGCCGGAGGTGGTGATAACGCGGCGGGGGCGGTTGGCGTAGGCATGATGAATGCCGGTCAGGCGATGCTTTCGCTGGGGACATCCGGTGTCTATTTTGCGGTGAGTGATGGTTTCCTTAGCAAACCGGAAAGTGCGGTTCACAGTTTTTGCCATGCTTTGCCTGAGCGATGGCATCTGATGTCTGTGATGTTAAGTGCGGCATCGTGTCTGGACTGGGCGGCAAAATTAACCGGACTGGCGAGCGTTCCTGCATTGATTGACGCTGCGCAACAGGCCGATGAACACGCGGAGCCGGTCTGGTTTTTACCTTATCTTTCCGGTGAACGTACGCCGCATAACAATCCGCAGGCCAAGGGCGTATTTTTCGGTCTGACGCATCAGCATGGTCCGGCAGAACTGGCGCAGGCGGTGCTGGAAGGTGTGGGGTTTGCGCTGGCTGACGGTATGGACGTGGTACATGCCTGCGGCGTGCAGCCCGTCAGCATTACGTTGATTGGCGGCGGGGCGCGCAGTGAATACTGGCGTCAGATGCTATCTGACATCAGCGGATTGCAGCTGGATTATCGTACCGGCGGTGATGTCGGCCCTGCACTTGGTGCGGCGCGACTGGCGCAAATTGCCATGAATCCGCAGCGGCCTTTATCAGACCTTCTGCCTCAGCTTACGCTGGAACAAGCGCATTATCCTGACGCCGGGCGCCACGCGCTTTACCAACAACGTCGGGAAACCTTCCGCCGAATCTACCAGCAGTTGCAACCGCTGATGTCCTGATCCTCGTTCCCCTCTGGTAAACAGAGGGGATTTATCAAATGTATATTTCAATCCAATAAATAGTTAGTACGCATGGATTTATTCTGAAAGTCCGGCGTAGTGCCATTTTTCTGTGTTGTCTTTAGCGGGTTATTCATATTGTATCCATGATGGATAAGGAGATCCCAATGAAGACGACAAGGCTGTTGCCATGGATATTATTCCTGTCTGGCGCACTGATTTACGTTATTGGCTTATGGCAGGCATGCCCGTTATTGAGCGGCAAAGGCTATTTTCTGGGCGTGCTAATGACGGGAATGTTTGTGACATATGTTTATCAGCGTGCAGTGAATCTCAATCAGAGCGACGAACGCTTCGCCTCTGTATGTCAAATGGTCACACTCATCACGATAGGGTTGCTGCTGGTGGGCGTCTGGAACGCCCCGTTATCGCCCCTCGAAAAAGGGCTGTATCCGGTGGCATTCATCATATGTTTACTGGGGCAAGTTTTGTTGCTACGTCTGCAAAATATGGGGGGTTAACTCACCAGCCTGCGCGTATCGATGCGCTGCAACAGTATGGACAACAGTAAACTGCCTGCCAGCGTGGCGCTGAAAATCCACAGCATATCCAGCGGTGGCCAGTTTTTGAGTTCAATTCCGTTGGTTCGTAGTGCGTGAATGATCAGCGCATGAAAACCATAAATGCCCAATGAATGGCGAGAAATAAGGCCCAGTAGCGGCAGAGTACGTGTGCTGAGCGTATTTTTGACCAGCGTCAGGAGTGAGACGGCGCAAATAAATACCGCAGGGCCGCAGTAGAGGTACCAGGTGTCGGCAAAATTGCCTCGCCAGCGCAGTTCATGCAATGTGCCACGAGAAATAATAAATACTGCGGTAATGAATAACGCCGCACAGAGCCAGCTGAGCGCGCGCTTTTGCGTATCCATCATGCCAATCGCCCGGCCCAGCATGCCGTACAGGATGTAATAGAAGGTGTCGCCGCTGATGTACAGGTTAATGGGTAGCCATTCAAAACCGCCAATTTTTTGCGAGACGGTATTGGGATTGGCAATCACGCCTATCACCACCATCAACGCCAGCAGCATCTTGCCGCTGATATTTTTCACCTGTATCAGCGGAGAAACCAGGTAGATGACGGCGATCGCGAAGAAAAACCACAGATGATAGAACACCGGCTTTTGCAGCAGGTTCTTCAGCGACAGCTCAGCGTTGATCGAGGTAAACAGCAGGATATAGGCCAGCGCCACGCTGCTGTAAAACAAAATGCAGAGCGCGATGCGCAGGAAATGGCGCGGTTTGGCGCTACGCTCACCAAAAAACAGATAGCCCGAAATCATAAAGAACAGCGGGACGCTGATGCGAGAGGCTGAATTGAGCACGTTAGCCAGATCCCAATTCAACGGGCTGACGCTTTGCGCATTGGTGATGTACCAGGTCGTGGTGTGGATCATCACGACCATTAAACAGGCTATCCCGCGCAGGTTATCAATCCAGAAAATTTTGGGCTGCATCAGTTCCTCTGTGTCCATTAAAAAAAGTCTGACCGATATTTTGCGAACGTAGCTCGCTGGAATAATCCGAGTTCTTACGCTAAAGCTTGAGATGGTCTGATGAGATTCTCAAAATAGGATCTGTTTCCAGACACTAATAATAAGACTGACCAGCAAACCAGGCGGTAATAAAATGATGATGAAGTATTTCTTTCCCGCAATCGCTACCCTTTTGCTGGTAGCGTGCGCTGACACACAACCGTCTGCACCCGCGCAGAAAGCGCAAAAGGTTAAGGTCAGTGCCACACGTTCGCTGGATATGGAGTCATTGTGCAAAAATGAGGCGGCGCAACGCTACAACACTGGCGCGCAGAAAATTGATATCTCCGGCCTGGAGCAATTCCAGGGCAGCTATGAGATGCGTGGTTCTACCTTCCGTAAAGAGAGTTTTGTCTGTTCTTTTGATGCAGACGGGCAGTTTTTGCACCTTTCCATGCGCTAAGTTCCCCCTTTTTCCCGTTTCGTACTGTATATCTTGCAGCCAGCGGGTATACTGATCGCTTCCTTTAAATCCACACGTATCCAGCACGAAATAATATGCAAAAGTTTGATACCAGGACCTTCCAGGGCTTGATCCTGACCTTACAGGATTACTGGGCTCGCCAGGGCTGCACCATTGTTCAACCATTGGACATGGAAGTCGGCGCGGGAACATCTCACCCAATGACCTGCCTGCGTGCGCTGGGGCCGGAACCGATGGCGACTGCTTATGTGCAGCCTTCCCGTCGTCCGACCGATGGCCGCTATGGCGAAAACCCGAACCGCTTACAGCACTACTATCAGTTCCAGGTAGTGATTAAGCCGTCTCCGGACAACATTCAGGAGCTGTACCTGGGTTCTCTGAAAGAGCTGGGTATGGACCCGACCATTCACGATATCCGTTTCGTGGAAGATAACTGGGAAAACCCGACCCTGGGTGCCTGGGGTCTGGGTTGGGAAGTGTGGCTGAACGGCATGGAAGTGACTCAGTTCACCTACTTCCAGCAGGTTGGTGGTCTGGAATGTAAACCAGTAACCGGGGAAATTACCTACGGTCTGGAACGTCTGGCCATGTACATTCAGGGCGTAGACAGCGTTTACGACCTGGTCTGGAGCGACGGCCCGCTGGGTAAAACCACTTACGGTGACGTGTTCCATCAGAACGAAGTGGAGCAATCCACCTACAACTTCGAATACGCCGATGTGGACTTCCTGTTCACTTGCTTCGAGCAGTACGAGAAAGAAGCGCAGCAGCTGCTGGCGCTGGAAAATCCGCTGCCGCTGCCTGCGTATGAACGTATTCTGAAAGCCGCCCATAGCTTCAACCTGCTGGATGCGCGTAAAGCCATTTCCGTCACCGAGCGTCAGCGCTATATCCTGCGCATTCGCACCCTGACCAAAGCAGTGGCAGAAGCTTACTACGCTTCCCGTGAAGCCCTTGGCTTCCCGATGTGCAACAAAGACAAATAAGAGGCGGCCATGTCTGAGAAAACTTTTCTGGTGGAAATCGGCACTGAAGAGCTGCCACCAAAAGCACTGCGCAGCCTGGCTGAGTCCTTTGCTGCAAACTTTACCGCGGAGCTGGATAACGCTGGCATCGCGCACGGCAACGTTGAGTGGTTCGCTGCGCCGCGTCGTCTGGCGCTGAAAGTCGCGAATCTGGCGGAATCTCAACCCGATCGTGAAGTTGAAAAACGCGGTCCAGCCATTGCCCAGGCGTTTGACGCTGAAGGCAAACCGAGCAAAGCGGCAGAAGGCTGGGCACGTGGCTGCGGCATCACGGTTGATCAGGCTGAGCGTCTGACTACCGACAAAGGCGAATGGCTGCTGTATCGCGCGCATGTGAAAGGCGAAAGCGCTGAAACGCTGCTGCCAAACATGATCGCCACTTCGCTGGCGAAGCTGCCGATCCCTAAACTGATGCGCTGGGGCGCGTCTGACGTTCACTTCGTGCGTCCGGTTCACACCGTGACTCTGCTGCTGGGCGACAAAGTGATTCCGGCAACGATTCTGGGCATTCAGTCCGATCGTGTGATCCGTGGACACCGCTTTATGGGCGAGCCGGAATTCACTATCGATTCTGCCGATCAGTATCCGGAAATCCTGCGTGAGCGCGGCAAAGTCATTGCGGATTACGCTGAGCGTAAAGCGAAAATCAAAGCCGATGCTGAAGAAGCGGCGCGTAAGATTGGCGGCAACGCCGATCTGAGCGAAAGCCTGCTGGAAGAAGTCACCTCGCTGGTAGAATGGCCGGTAGTGCTTACCGCGAAATTCGAAGAGAAATTCCTCGCTGTTCCGTCTGAAGCGCTGGTACACACCATGAAAGGTGACCAGAAGTACTTCCCGGTATACGCGAATGACGGCAAACTGCTGCCGAACTTTATCTTCGTTGCCAACATTGAATCGAAAGATCCGACCCAGATTATCTCCGGTAACGAGAAAGTCGTTCGTCCGCGTCTGGCGGATGCTGAGTTCTTCTTCAATACCGACCGTAAAAAACGCCTGGAAGACCATCTGCCGCGTCTGCAAACCGTGCTGTTCCAACAGCAACTGGGTACGCTGCGCGATAAGACTGACCGTATCCAGGCGCTGGCGGGCTGGATTGCTGGTCAAATTGGCGCTGACGTTAACCACGCAACGCGTGCTGGCCTGCTGTCCAAGTGCGACCTGATGACCAACATGGTCTTCGAGTTCACCGACACCCAGGGCGTGATGGGAATGCACTACGCGCGTCACGATGGCGAAGCGGAAGATGTCGCGGTGGCGCTGAACGAGCAGTATCAGCCGCGTTTTGCCGGTGATGACCTGCCGTCTAACCCGGTGGCTTGTGCCGTGGCGATTGCTGACAAGATGGACACCCTGGCGGGTATCTTCGGTATTGGTCAGCATCCGAAAGGCGACAAAGACCCGTTTGCGCTGCGTCGTGCTGCTCTGGGCGTGCTGCGTATCATTGTTGAGAAGAACCTGAATCTGGATCTGCAAACGCTGACGGAAGAGGCTGTTCGTCTGTATGGCGACAAGCTGACCAACGCCAACGTGGTGGATGACGTTATCGACTTTATGCTTGGTCGCTTCCGCGCCTGGTATCAGGACGAAGGTTATACCGTCGATACTATTCAGGCCGTGCTGGCGCGTCGTCCGACTCGTCCGGCTGATTTCGACGCACGTATGAAGGCGGTTTCGCACTTCCGTACCCTGGAGGCCGCGTCCGCGCTGGCTGCCGCGAACAAGCGCGTATCAAATATTCTGGCGAAGTCTGAAGAAACGCTGAATGACCGTGTGAATGCGGCAACGCTGAAAGAGCCGGAAGAAATTGCGCTGGCGATGCAGGTTGTGGTGCTGCGCGATAAGCTGGAGCCTGTTTTCGCCGCTGGCCATTACCAGGAAGCGCTGGTTGAGTTAGCGGAACTGCGTGAGCCGGTTGATGCGTTCTTCGAGAAAGTGATGGTCAACGTAGATGATAAAGATCTGCGTATCAACCGTCTCTCCATGCTCGAAAAACTGCGCGAACTGTTCCTGCGCGTGGCGGATATTTCGCTGCTGCAGTAACGGTCCTGAGCTGACTTAGAAAATGCCGGATGGCAGCTTCGCCTTATCCGGCCTACGAGATAAACACCAGTAGGCCGGATAAGCATTGCGCCATCCGGCATTTTTTTATGTTGTTAGCGCAGCTGTAATTTAGTCAGACAGGTCTGGCTGTCTTCCATGGTCTTAATGGGATACTCCGCTTTTTTGTCGTTGTAGCTTACTGCGATGGTGCCTGCCATATTGCGCGGTAGCCAAACCCCGACGAAGCCATTTCGACCGCTCTTCATCTCTTTTTGTAGCACTACATCACCTTTGTTATCCGTCACTTTGACATTGAATGTCTTCTCCGGCATTTCGCCCTGGCAACCGGAAAGGCTGTGGTTGAAGCAAGGATGTGTTTGCCATTCATAAGGGGCAAATGACAGATAGAACTTGTCACCGAGCGGCAGGGTATAGATCTGATCGCCTGAAGAGAGCTTCAGTTCAGTGCTGGTGACGGATGCCGAGTAGGGCAGTGGGCGGCTCTGGGGAGACTGGTCAATGGCCTCGACGATTTGCTCGACGGATTTTCCGCTGAGCCCGTGTTCCGCCAAAAAAGTGGCTTCAGGGGTTGCGGCGAACGCGCTACCGGTGGTGAGTAAACCTAAAACCAGCAACAATGAGGATTTCGACATAGCTTCAATTCCTTGTGAACGTTGTGGAATACAGACTGGCTCACTATAAAGCTTGCCCTTAGGGAAAGGTCAAAGGGGCGGCGGGTAAAGTAATGCAAAGAAGCGTGTGGCCGGGGCGTTTTAAGAAGTACAGATAAAAAAAATCCCCGCCGTTTGGCAGGGATTCAGAATCTTGAGCTTTTTAAGCTTACAGGCTGGTTACGTTGCCAGCTGCCGGGCCTTTAGCGCCGCTTTCGATGGTGAAGGAAACTTTCTGACCTTCGTCCAGAGATTTGTAGCCATCGTTCTGGATAGCAGAGAAGTGTACGAACACGTCTTTAGAGCCATCGTCAGGAGTGATGAAGCCGAAACCTTTGTCAGCGTTGAACCATTTTACGATACCAGTCATTTTACCGGACATAGTGTATTACCTTTTAAAAAATAAGTGTGCCTTTCGGCGATATGGCGTGCTTTACAGATTTTTTAACAGTAAAGGAAATGCTCACTACGAAGGGTATCAACGATAACTCTTGAAGGGACTTGCCTTACTAACTGCTGTAATGGTCTGTACGTCAAACCGTTGAGGGCATTAACTCATTTTACGCATGTGGATGCAACTACTATTTTCTTTTTTGTGGATAACCTTCGTAAGGGAACGGCCCCGTTACAGGACCGTTCTTAAGCAAAATTGAAAAATAGTTCAATCCATCAGTTGCTTACTTAATCTTGGATCTGCCTGGATCAGGCGCATTAACTTCAATTCGGTAGTGGAAGGCTTTACGCGTTTAGACTCCCATTCATGAACCATCGCGACTGTCACGCCCATTACTCGGGCAAAATCATCTGTTTTTAAACCCGTCCCTCGTCGTAACTGTTCAAATTCGGTGAAAGGGTTGGTTTTTTGCGTCAGAGTGACCGTCTGCGATACATCTTTAAAAACAATCTGCTCCAGACTGCTCAGCAGTTCAAACATAGGATCTTTGTATTCCATTGAGAACTCCTACAAATCACACAGCGGGATCGTGAATTTCTTCGAAGCTCATTAAGAGTAGTCGCAAAAAATGAAGTCGGATTCGGGGTTTGAGAGTTGGATTCGTTTCAGCAGATCGCAGGTGACAATCTGTTACTGGCTAACAAACTGATAAAGGTCGGGATCTCCGAACGATCGATTCCGATTGTAAAGATGACTAAAATATGACGCCGAGTAGTAAATGCAGCATTGTTTAGCAAAACGAACGGTGGTGGGAACGGTTATTTTCCCCCACAAGATTATGCGGAAAGGGTATCTTGCGGGGCTGACCTGGACTATCCTTGTTAACGTCAGGCACGCGGGTGTCGTTGTGCGCATTTTTGGGTGAAAGGAGTATTAAAATGGCGACAGGTAAGTCCTGCTCTCGCTGGTTTGCGCCTGTTTTGGCGCTCTTAATGGTAGTTGGCCTGAGTGGGTGTTTTGATAAAGAAGGCGATCAACGCAAAGCGTTTATCGATTTTCTGCAGAATACTGCAATGCGTAGCGGAGAGCGTTTACCAACGCTGACCGCCGATCAGAAAAAACAGTTTGGCCCGTTTGTGTCCGATTACGCGATTCTGTATGGCTATTCGCAGCAGGTTAATCAGGCGATGGACTCCGGTCTGCGTCCGGTGGTTGATAGCGTAAATGCGATTCGTGTTCCTCAGGATTATGTGACTCAGCGTGAGCCGCTGCGTCAGGCAAATGGTGCGCTAGGTGTATTAGGGCAACAGTTGCAGAATGCGAAACTACAGGCAGATGCTGCGCATGGCGCGCTGAAGCAGGGCGAAGATCTGAAGCCGGTCTTTGACCAGGTTTACAATAAAGTCGTCACTGTACCTGCAGAGGCGTTACAGCCGCTGATCCCTGCAGCGCAAATCTTCACGCAGCAGTTAGTGCAGGTTGGTGATTTTGTGGCGCAGCAGGATACGCAGGTGAGCTTTGTCGCCAACGGTATCCAGTTCCCAACGTCACAGCAGGCAAGTCAGTACAACACGCTGATTGGCCCGTTGGCTTCTCAACATCAGGCATTTAACCAGGCCTGGACTGCTGCGGTGAATGCCGCTCAGTAATTAAGCCGCTGTAAGATATGAAGGGCCGGGTGAGCGTAAGCGCTACCCGGCCTTTTGTTTATCGCGCGACCTGCGGGTTTACGCAGTTCTTCTCAACGCGTCCTTGCAGCGCATCGATTAAGTTATCCACCGCACAGGCCGCCATGTTATAGCGTGTTTCGTGCGTGGCTGAACCAATGTGCGGCACAGCAACCACGTTTGGCAGCGACAGCAGCGGTGAGTCTGCCGGTAATGGCTCCTGCTCAAACACATCCAGGCCAGCGGCATGAATTTCGCCGTTTTGCAGGGCGGCAATCAGTGCTTTTTCATCGACCACCGGCCCACGTCCGGCGTTAATGAAAATGGCGGAAGACTTCATTTTGGCAAACTGTTCGGTGCTGAACAGATGATGCGTTTCGTCGGTTAACGGCAGGATCAGGCAGACAAAATCGGATTCTTGTAACAGCGTATCAAGATCGCAGTAGCGCGCGTTGAAACGTTCTTCTGCTTCCTGATGATGACGGCGCGCATTATAGAGAATCGGCATGCTAAAGCCGAAATGCGCACGTTGTGCCAGCGCCAAGCCAATACGGCCCATGCCGACAATCCCCAGCGTTTTGTGGTGCACATCCGTACCGAACCAGTCCGGCCCGATACTTTTGGTCCATTCACCGACCTTCACCCGTTCAGCCACTTCTACCACGCGGCGAGCGGTGCTTAACACCAGCGCCATCACCGTATCGGCGACGGTTTCTGTCAGTACGGTTGGCGTGTGCATCAACAGCACCTTACGCGCGTTAAGGGCATCGACGTCGAAGTTGTCATAGCCGACGGAAATCGTGGAGGTCGCACGCAGTTTCGGCATTTTCTCCAGTAGTGCGGTATTGACGGCTTCACTGGAGCCCAGCAGACCTTCCGCATTGGCAAATGCTTCGGCGTGCTGTGCGACGGTTTCCGGGCGCAGGTTAGGCACACGAGTCACAGTAAAATGCTCTTCCAGGCGATGCAGTAAATCGTCAGGTAACGCTTTATAGAGAATAATGGACGGCTTCATGCGAATCTCCGTAAGTTAAAATTTAAGCGTGGCGTGCGCCAATAGGTAGCTGTTGATTATTAGCAGGCTCAGGCCGAGTCCTGCCGTTGCACACGCACGTCGCTGGCGGTTATTTTTGCCCAGTGCAAGGCACGAGCAGAGAAGTTTGGTGAACCAAACGAGCTGGGAGTAACGCCGCAATGGGCAAAAATAGCCCCAGCCCTTCGGGACACGCGTCAGAACCACGAACTCTTCGTTGTCTGGCTTGGGCATAGTTCACTATGCCCAGCGCCCTCCGCCTTGATTACGCGGTTCTGCCACAGTGTCGACGGTGTGTTCAATGGCAGGACTCGGCCTCACAATGAGAGTTAGCCATACTGAGACAAAAAGCGCTACCCCCATAAAAATGTACGAGGCGGACGGGCTGCCGGTAGCGCCATTGAGGTAGCCGACAAACCATGAACCAAAGAATGAGCCTAGTGCGCCCATACTGTTAATCAGCGCCATTGCACCCCCGGCAACGTTACGCGGCAGCATTTCCGGAATGATGGCAAAGAAAGGACCATAAGGGGCATACATTGCCGCACCCGCAATAACCAACAGCGTGTAAGAAATCCAGAAGTGGTCTGCGCCCACGGCCCAGGAGCCGATAAAAGCGAAAGCAGCTATCAGTAACAGTGGCCAGACAAACAGCTTACGATTTTGCAGTTTATCGGAGGCCCAGGAAACGAGGATCATCGCCGCAGTCGCCGCCAGATAAGGTACGGATGACAGCCAGCCAACCTCAACCATCCCCAGATTTGCACCGCCGTTGCGGATAATCGACGGCAGCCACAGGACAAAACCATAGACGCCAATACTCCAGGTGAAATACTGCATACACAGCAGGATGACGTTACGTGAGCGGAAAGCCTCGCTATAGTTCCGTACGGCTTTGATTCCTTGCTGCTCTTTTTCCAGTTGTGCCTGAAGGGCGGCTTTTTCAGATTCTGACAGCCAACCGACCTGAGACGGTTTGTCTTTTACCAGCACCCACCAGCAGAACGCCCAGATGATGGCCGGGAAGCCCTCGATGATGAACATTTCCCGCCAGCCCAGCGCCTGGATCAGATACCCGGAAACCACGGACATCCACAGCACGGTGACCGGGTTGCCAAGGATCAGGAAGGTGTTGGCGCGTGAACGTTCGGATTTGGTAAACCAGTTGCTGATATAAATCAGCATTGCGGGCATCACGGCAGCTTCAACGACACCGAGAATAAAGCGAATGGCGGCGAGCATGGGAATGTTACTGACCATGCCGGTCAGTGATGCGCATCCACCCCAGAGGATCAGACAGACAAAAATCAGTTTTCTTACGCTGCGACGCTCGGCGTAAATCGCGCCTGGGATCTGGAAGAAGAAATAACCGAGGAAAAACAGCGCGCCCAGCAGGGAAGAGATCCCTTTAGTAATGCCGAGATCCTCGTTGATACCGGCGGCGGAGGCGAAGCTGAAGTTCGCGCGGTCGAGATACGCCAGGCTGTACGTGATAAACACGATTGGCATGATGTACCACCAGCGTTTTGCTGCATTTGTTGAGCTATTCATAGACTGCCCTCTGATTATGCTGTTACGCCGCCTCTGAATGTAGGGTACAGAGACAGAGTTGACCGGGAATTTATTCCCCTAATTGTTCACGTGTGGGTAATCCTTCGCTGTCGCCCTGAACCTGAATGGCCAGAGCGCCAATTTTATTGCCGCGGGTCACCGCCTGATGCAGCGAGCGACCTTCCAGCAGGGCGCTGATAACGCCGACCGCAAAGCCATCGCCTGCGCCGACGGTGTCGACCACGTTGTCGACTTTTACCGGTGCGACGCAGCCCTGCTCGCCGTTGGCGGCTTTATACCAGGCGCCATCGGCCCCTGTTTTGATGATCACGGCCTTCACCCCGTGGCGCAGATAAAAGTCGGCGATGGCTTCAGGCGTCTGCTGACCGGTTAAAATAATGCCCTCTTTTAATCCAGGCAAAACCCAGTCGGCCTGGAATGCCAAACGGTTCAGTTTTTCCACCATCTCGGCTTCGCTTTTCCACAGCACAGGGCGTAAATTCGGGTCGAACGAGATGGTCTTCCCTTGTGCTTTCAGTGTGCGGGCGGTATGGGCTAACAGTTCATAAGAGCTGGCAGAAAGTGCCGCCGCTACGCCGCTCAGGTGCAGGTGGCGCGCGCTGGCGAAGTAGGCTTCGTGATAATCCTCAATGCTGAGGTGGCTGGCAGCGGAACCTTTGCGGAAGTATTCCACAATGGGATCGGTTCCATTTTCGACCTTAGATTTAAGCTGAAAGCCGGTAGCGTAACGCTCGTCCTGGGTGACTCCCTGCGCATCAATCCCTTCTTTTTCCAGCGACTTAACGATAAAACGGCCAAAACTGTCGTTGCCTACACGGCTTACCCAACCGACCTTCAGGCCCAGCCGGGCAAGACCGGTCGCCACATTGAGTTCAGCGCCAGCAACGCGCTTGATAAACTGCTCCACATCCGCCAGTTCGCCGGTTTGCGTGGCGACAAACATCGCCATCGCTTCACCAATAGTGACCACATCCAGTGAATTTTTCATGCGTTACTCCTCGCGTAACAACTCGACGTAACGGCGAGTAACCGCCGCCAAATCCTGCCCTTCCAGGGGAAACTCAATGCCGCGTGGAACATCGCCCGGCAGCGTTTTCAACAGCGTCAGCCAGCGCGGATCGGCTGCATCAGGCGGTACGGCACGGTAGCTGTCGCGATGTGCAACGGCGGCTTTGACATGGATATACCCAACGGTTGACGCCAGTTTCTGCGCCGCCTGTTCCGGGGAGTCGCCCACCCACAGCCAGTTGCCCATATCGAAGGTCAGAGATATCGGCAGATTTTGCGTCTGGCAGGCTTCGTTAAAGCGCTGCATCGGCTTCAGGCGTCCGCAGGCGGTCTGATCGTTTTCGACAACCAGTTCCATTCCGCTGTTGTCCAGCCATTCGCGTAACACGTTGAACTGTTCGGTATGGGAGAAATGACCGAGGGAGACTTTTAGCCACAGCGCCTGCAGGGCCTGTGCTTCTTCAAGTAGCGCAGGAAGTCGGGGATTGAGGCTACCGTCCTCAAGGAACAACGGCTCAGGCGCTGAGTAACAGGCCAGCAGGCCGAAAATTTCGATAGCAGATGCCACCGTAGACAGCGTGTGCAGCTCGGCGTCGGTCAGCAATTCGCGGCGGATTTCGACGCCGTCAGCACCGGCTTCAGCGATAATGGGCAGCATTGCCGTTTGCCCGCCAGCGGCCCGTACCTGGTCATGGCCGTAAGCGGCGGTGACCACCATAATTTTTCTTTTCATGGAAACTCCAGACTAGCGTTCTTGCTATAACGCTAGATGGAACCGGTTCCAAAGAAAAGCTTATGATGTTGAATTTATGATCACCATCACGAAGGAAATTTAACGGGCGGTAGAGCCGCGAACGATTAGTTCGCCGGAGAAGACCTGTTCCTGAATGGCAGCAGGGCCGCCATCGATCCGGCGTACAACCTGCTCAACGGCGGTGTAGCCAATCTGCCAGGTAGGTTGTTTCAACGTGGTAATACCAACGCCCGCCAGTTCGGCCCATTCCAGTTCGTCAAAACCGAGCAGGCCGATATCGCTGCCCCAGTTAAGGCCAATGCGTTTCAGGGCGCGGGCAACCTGTAGTGTGAGAGCGCCATTGGCTGAGATAACGGCTTTGCGCATTCCCCGGTGCTGCTGGTGGAACTGGCGCAGGGTTTCGTCCAACTGCGTATTGTCCGTGAGCGGGACTTCGGCATTTTGTGCGATAACGCCGGGGTACTGTGCGAGGGTGGCGCGAAAAGCGCTCAGGCGTTCGCGGCGGGTATTCACCATGCCGAGCGGTTCGCTGAGGAACAGGATGGCTTCAAAACCTTGTTCGACCAGATGTTCCGTGGCAACCGTTGCCGCCTGGGTGTTATCCAGCCCGACCATATCACAGGCGAAATCGGGAATTTTACGGTCAATCAGCACCATCGGCAGCGCAGACTGCTGCAGGCGGTTCAGCCCCTCTTCGCGCATCCCGACGGCGTTGACCACAATCCCTTCGACCTGGTAGCTGCGCAGCAGGTCAAGATAATGCAGTTCCTGATCCACTTCGTTGTTGGTGTTACACACCAGCGGGGTAAAGCCTTTATCGCGGCAGGCGGCTTCAATGCCGCTTAACACGTTGACGGAGTAGGGATTGGTAATATCGGCGATGATCAGGCCAATCAGGCGGGTACGACCGTGTTTCAGTCCTCTTGCCATCAGGCTGGGACGGTAGTCGAGATCGGCAATGGCTTGTTCAATGCGGGCCAGTAGCGCGTCGGAAAGCAGGTGCTTTTCACCGTTGAGATAGCGTGAAATGCTGGTCTTGCCGGTTTTTGCGGCTTTCGCCACATCGCTGATGGTTGCCCGTGTTGATTTGCTCATCGCTGATTTCCCTGAATTTCGTGTGAATACCTTAGCGGGAAAATCTGACGAAGCAAGTAATTTGCCCGGTGGCGCTGCGCTTACCGGGCCTACTTGTCGAACGTAGGCCGGGTAAGGCGAAGCTGCCACCCGGCTCAACGATTACTGCATAGGACTCAACGTAATCTCAACGCGACGGTTTTGCGCTTTACCTTCCGCCGTGCTGTTGCTGGCGATCGGATTTGACGGACCCATGCCCTGAGTGCGGATACGATTAGCGGCAACCCCTTGCGTGATTAAGGCGCTGGCCACGGAGTCCGCGCGTTGCTGAGACAGACGCATATTCAGATCCTGGCTGCCGGTGCTGTCGGTGAAGCCCAGCACGTTGACGGCGGTTTTATTGTACTCTTTCAGTACCATTGCCACGCCGGTCAGGGTGTTGGCACCAGCAGGTTTCAGGTTGGCGCTACTACTGTCGAAGGTGACGTTATTCGGCATATTCAGAATGATGTTATCGCCACTACGCGTCACGCTGACGCCCGTTCCCTGCATTTTGTCGCGCAGTTTGGCTTCCTGCACGTCCATGTAATAACCGACACCGCCGCCAACGGCCGCACCCGCCGCCGCGCCAATCAGTGCGCCTTTACCGCGATCTTTCTTCGAAGAAGAGAGTGCGCCAATGCCCGCGCCGACCAGAGAGCCAATACCCGCGCCAATGCCGGATTTACCTGCTTCGCGTTCGCCGGTGTAAGGGTTTGTTGTGCAGCCAGAAACCGCCAGGGCGCCGCTCACGATGGCAGCAATAACAAAAACACGTTTCTTCATCTTAATTCCTTAATGACTTTTTCTTCTTTGCCACAGCGACCGTGGCGGTTGATTATGACGTGTGAACATGAAGAAAATTCCAGGGAAGACTCTGAAATTTGTAAGTAACATTGAACGGCATAATAAATAAGTCGTCACATCGCATTCAGGAGCGCCATCTTGGCTAATTCACCCGCACATTACTCGGTGTTAACCGCCGCCCACTGGGGACCAATTCTCGTCGACACCGATGGTGAGACGGTTTTCTCCTCGCGTGGCGCGCTGCCCACTTCCCATCCCAACTCTTTGCAAACCGTGGTGCGCGACCAGGTTCACAGTAAAACGCGGGTACGTTTTCCAATGGTGCGTAAAGGCTTTCTCGCCTCGCCGGAGAATCCCCAGGGCGTGCGTGGGCAGGATGAATTTGTTCGCGTCAGTTGGGACGACGCGCTGAATCTTATCCATACGCAGCATAAACGCATCCGTGACAGCAACGGCCCGGCCTCGATTTTTGCCGGTTCCTACGGCTGGCGCTCTAACGGCGTGTTACACAAAGCGGCAACCCTGCTACAACGCTATATGGCGCTGGCAGGCGGTTATACCGGGCATCTGGGGGATTATTCGACAGGGGCTGCGCAGGCGATCATGCCGTACGTGGTGGGCGGTAACGAAGTTTACCAGCAGCAAACCAGCTGGCCAGTGGTGCTTGAGAACAGCGAGGTGGTGGTGTTATGGAGCGCTAATCCGCTGAATACACTGAAGATTGCCTGGAACGCGTCCGATGAGCAGGGGCTTGCTTACTTTGAGGCTTTGCGCGACAGCGGTAAACGGTTGATCTGTATCGATCCGATGCGATCGGAAAGCGTCGAATTCTTTGGCGAAAAGATGGAATGGATTGCCCCGCATATGGGGACCGACGTGGCGCTGATGCTGGGCATCGCGCATACGCTGGTGGAAAACGGCTGGCATGACGAGGATTTTCTCGCCCGGTGTACCACCGGCTATGACCGTTTTGCAAACTATCTGTTGGGTAAATCTGATGATGTTGTGAAAACGGCAGAGTGGGCTGCGGAGATTTGCGGTATACCCGCAACAAAAATACGCGAACTTGCGGCGATATTTCACCAAAATACCACCATGCTGATGGCCGGATGGGGGATGCAGCGCCAACAGTATGGTGAGCAGAAACACTGGATGATCGTCACCCTGGCCGCCATGCTCGGGCAAATCGGGACGCCAGGCGGCGGTTTTGGGCTGTCGTACCATTTTGCCAACGGAGGCAACCCAACGCGCCGGGCTGCGGTGCTGGCTTCAATGCAGGGCAGCGTTAAAGGCGGTACCGACGCGGTAGATAAAATCCCGGTGGCGCGAATTGTTGAAGCGCTGGAAAATCCCGGTGGTTTTTACCAGCACAACGGCATGGACCGCCATTTCCCGGACATCCGCATGTTGTGGTGGGCTGGTGGCGCTAACTTCACCCATCATCAAGACACTAACCGTTTAATTCGCGCCTGGCAAAAACCGGAGCTGGTGGTTATCTCGGAGTGTTTCTGGACCGCCGCAGCGAAGCATGCCGATATCGTACTGCCGGCGACCACCTCCTTTGAGCGCAATGATTTGACCATGACCGGCGACTACAGCAACCAGCACCTGGTGCCGATGAAGCAGGTTGTGCCGCCGCAGGACGAAGCGCGAAATGATTATGATGTTTTTGCCGAGCTGAGTGAACGCTGGGAAGAGGGCGGTTACGAGCGATTCACCGAAGGCAAAAGCGAGCTGGAATGGCTGGAGACGTTTTACAATATTGCCGGGCAACGTGGGGCCAGTCAGCAGGTGACATTGCCGCCTTTCGCCGAGTTTTGGCAGCGCAACGCCCTGATCGAAATGCCGGAAAATGCCGCCAGCGCGCAGTTTATCCGTTTTGCGGATTTTCGCCGCGACCCGCAGGCTCATCCGCTGAAAACGTACAGCGGAAAAATTGAAATCTACTCCGCGAGGATTGCTGGTTACGGCTACGCGGACTGTGCGGGGCACCCGATGTGGCTGGAGCCGGATGAGTGGTTCGGTAACGCCGAACCGGACCAGCTACAGCTGCTTTCCGCCCATCCGGCGCACCGTTTGCATAGTCAGCTTAACTACAGTGCGCTACGTGAGCAGTACGCGGTAGCGGATCGTGAGCCGGTAACGATTCATCCGCAGGATGCCCACGCACGCGGCATTGCGGATGGCGATACGGTCAGGGTGTGGAACCAGCGTGGTCAAGTTCTGGCGGGCGCGGTGGTGACGGCGGGTATTAAACCCGGCGTTATCTGTATTCATGAAGGCGCCTGGCCTGATTTGGATCTCGCAGCGAACGGTATTTGTAAAAATGGCGCCGTCAACGTGCTGACCAAAGATCTCCCCAGCTCGAAGCTGGGGAATGGCTGCGCGGGCAACACCGCGCTGGCGTGGCTTGAAAAATACAACGGACCCACGTTGACGCTTACGGCGTTTGATCCGCCTGCCAGCCCATAATCCACGTGGGATGGTGAGTCTCTTCCTGCCATGCGCCGTCTTCAATGCGAAAACCCAGCGCATGGTAGAAGTTCACCGCTGATTGATTCTTCTGGTAGACCTCCAGGCTTAGTAACGAAAAGCGCTGCTGCACATGCTGCACCAGCGCTTTGCCGATCCCGCTTCTGATGGCGGCAGGCGCGACAAACAGCGCGCCGAGGAAGCGGTCATCAATGACGCTGACAAAACCTTTGAGCTCGCCTTCTTCTTCCCACACCCAGGTTTGCGCGGCTGGCAGATAAACATCCCGCACCACTGATTCACTTTCGCGCCAGTAGCGCTCTTCGATAAACGGATGGGCATGGATTGTGCTTTCCATCCACAGCGTCAGAATCGCTGGTATATCTTCAGCCTTTGATTCACGAATCATGTTGTTCTCCCGGATAACAGATGCAGCTGGTGACATGATCGTTGACCAGGCCGCATGCCTGCATAAAGGAGTAACAAATGGTGGTGCCGACAAACTTAAAACCGCGTTTTTTTAACGCTTTAGACAGCGCGTCTGACGCAGGCGTGGAGGTGGGAATATCGCTCAGGTTGGCGGCGCGGGTCACTTGTGGTTGGTTATCAACAAATGACCAGACGAACTCGCTAAACGACTCTCCGTTTTGTGCCATCGTCAGAAAGGCACGAGCGTTGCCGATAATGGCCTGAATTTTTCCGCGATGGCGAATTATGCTGGCATCCAGTACCAGCCTTTCCACATCCTCTTCGGTCATGGCCGCCACTTTTTCCGGGTCAAAATGGTGGAAAGCGTGGCGATAATTTTCCCGTTTCTTGAGTACAGTAATCCACGATAACCCGGCCTGCTGGCCTTCGAGGCAGATCATTTCGAACAGCTTTTTGCCATCGGTTTCGGGGACGCCCCATTCCTTGTCGTGGTAGGCAATGTAAAGTGGATCCTGACTGACCCATCCGCAACGCTGCATATTCTTCCTCGCTGTTTTTACTGGCGTAAAAATTTCATTCGGCCCGCCTTGACGCGCCAGCTAAAAAGACAATATTTAATACAAGGCCTGCTGGCCCAAATACTTCACACAATGACAATAATATCGCCGAATTCGGCTCTTTTCTGGAGTCGCGTTGATGCTTATAAGAAACAGTAGTGGTCGCCAAAGGTTAACTCTGGCGAGCGTCATAGTTTGTGCGCTGTCCATCAATACAGCATATGGCTGGCAACAAGAATATATCGTTGATGCGCTGTCAGGGCATACGGCTGAACGTTATACATGGGACAGCGATCACCAACCACGTTATAACGACATTCTGGAAGAACGTATTCGTTCCACTCAGAACGTGGCGGGGCCCGTGGTGAATCTGGCGGATGAGACGCCAATGGATGCCACCAGCGGCATGAGTATGGGCTGGAACTTCCCGCTTTCAAGGCAGGTGACAACCGGTCCGGTTGCCGCGCTGCATTATGACGGTTCCACCACATCTACTTACAACGAATTTGGCGATAGCGCGACGTCGGTAACGCAGAACGATCCGCTGTGGCATGCCAGCGTGAGCTCGTTGGGCTGGCGAGTCAATTCGCAGTTCGGTGATGTGCGACCGTGGGCGCAAATCAGCTATAACCAGCAGTTTGGCGAAAATATCTGGAAGGCGCAGTCGGGTCTCAGTCGCATGACGGCGGCGGGTCAGGATGGTAACTGGGTAGATGTTACCGTCGGTGCGGATATGCTGTTGAACCCGCACATGGCGGCTTACGCGGCGCTGTCGCAGGCGGAAAATAGCACCAACAACAGCGACTATATGTACACCATGGGAGTGAGCGCCAAATTTTAACGTAAACAATCATCACATAAACATCTTGATTACATGTTGAGATCAACAATCACACGCACTCCAGCGATAGCGTGTACTAACTCATGCGATAAAATTCAGTAACCCGACTTTTTGTCTCGTCATTCATTCCGCATTCCAGGCATTTCATTCCGTCCTGGCGGCATTTCATGCCGTTTTCCCCTGCTCATAAAAACGCTTCGGTATGGTTGTTGGCAGAGAATTTCCCCTTTTGTTTATGCAGGAAGACTGCCATGAAAACTTCTGATTATCAGCGTACCCGCTGGCTGACACTGATCGGCACCATCATTACCCAATTTGCTTTAGGTTCTGTTTATACCTGGAGCCTGTTTAACGGTGCGCTTTCTTCTAAGCTTGATGCGCCGGTGAGTCAGGTTGCCTTTTCCTTTGGCCTGCTGAGCCTCGGGCTGGCAATTTCTTCTTCCGTCGCCGGGAAACTGCAGGAACGTTTTGGCGTGAAACGCGTCACCATGGCCTCCGGTATTTTACTCGGTGTTGGCTTCTTCTTAACGGCACACTCTGACAGCCTGATTATGCTGTGGCTGAGCGCTGGTGTGTTGGTTGGTCTGGCGGATGGCGCAGGCTACCTGTTAACACTTTCCAACTGTGTAAAATGGTTCCCGGAGCGTAAAGGGCTGATTTCCGCCTTCGCTATCGGTTCTTACGGTCTTGGCAGCCTCGGTTTTAAATTCATCGATAGCCAACTGTTGAGCACCGTGGGTCTGGAAAAAACCTTCATGATCTGGGGCGCGATTGTGCTGGTAATGATCGTCTTTGGCTCCACGCTGATGAAAGACGCGCCGAATCAGGAAGTGAAAACGAAAAATGGCGTGGTTGAGAATGACTACACCCTGGCGCAGTCCATGCGTAAACCGCAGTACTGGATGCTGGCGGTCATGTTCCTGACGGCGTGTATGAGCGGGCTGTACGTAATTGGCGTGGCGAAAGATATCGCACAAAGTCTGGCACATATGGATGTGGCAACGGCGGCAAACGCGGTGACCGTGATTTCTATCGCTAACCTGTCCGGTCGTCTGGTTCTGGGGATTCTGTCCGACAAAATCTCTCGTATTCGCGTTATCACCATTGGTCAGGTCGTTTCGCTGGTGGGTATGGCGGCACTGCTGTTCGCGCCGTTGAATGATGTGACCTTCTTTACGGCGATTGCCTGTGTGGCATTTAACTTTGGTGGCACCATCACCGTGTTCCCGTCACTGGTGAGTGAGTTCTTCGGTTTGAACAACCTGGCTAAAAACTACGGTGTCATTTACTTAGGTTTCGGTATCGGCAGCATTTGTGGTTCCATTATCGCCTCGCTGTTCGGCGGATTCTATGTGACCTTCTGCGTTATCTTTGCGCTGTTAATTATCTCGCTGGCGCTTTCTACCACTATTCGTCAGCCGCAGCGTAGCGTCTATACCGAGGCACACGCCTGAATCTATTAGTGGTCTGATTAATGCCCGGCGCATATATTTACAAAAATATATGCGCCGTTTGCATTCTCTATAAGCACTTTTCTTCCCTCCTGTGGTCTACTTACCTGCGCTGTAGAATTTTCTTATTATCTGCACTTGTCGCACTTTTCCCCTGTATGGCCTGACAGGCTTTTGCGCAGGGTGTTTTTATCCCTTCCTCCAGGGTTTGTTTGCATGAGATATATCAAATCGATGACGCAGCAGAAGCTGAGTTTCTTGCTGGCGATCTATATCGGTCTTTTTATGAATTGCGCTGTGTTTTTCCGTCGCTTTAGCGGATATGCGCACGAGTTTACCGTCTGGAAAGGACTCTCTGCGGTTGTTGAATTAGCTGGCACTGTGCTGGTGACCTTTTTTTTACTCCGTGTTCTCTCTTTATTTGGCCGACGCGTCTGGCGTGTCCTGGCAACGTTTGTGGTGCTCTGCTCTGCCGGCGCCAGCTATTACATGACCTTCCTGAATGTGGTCATTGGCTACGGTATTATTGCCTCGGTCATGACCACCGATATTGATTTATCAAAAGAAGTCGTCGGCTGGCATTTTATCGTTTGGCTGGTTTCAGTCAGTATTATCCCATTGGTGTTGATTTGGAGTAACCGCTGTCGTTATACCCTGATGAAACAGATTCGTACGCCTGGCATGAGATGGCGTAGCGTAGCGGCGGTTTTATTGGCTGGCCTGATGGTGTGGGCGCCCATTCGTCTGCTCAGCATGCAACAAAAAAGCGTTGAGCGTGAAACAGGGATCGATTTACCCAGCTACGGCGGAGTCGTTGCGAACTCCTATTTGCCGTCAAACTGGCTCTCTGCGCTGGGTTTATACGCCTGGGCGCAGGTGGATGAATCTTCAGACAACAAATCGCTGATGAACCCGGCGAAGAAGTTCACCTACGTTGCCCCCAACAATCTCGACGACACCTATGTCGTGTTTATTATCGGTGAAACCACGCGCTGGGATCATATGGGGATTTTTGGCTATGAGCGAAACACCACGCCAAGGCTGGCTCAGGAGAAAAACCTGGCGGCTTTCCGTGGATATTCCTGTGATACCGCGACCAAGCTTTCACTACGCTGCATGTTCGTTCGTGAAGGTGGGGCAGAGGAAAACCCACAGCGTACGCTGAAAGAACAAAACGTCTTTTCTGTGCTCGGCCAGTTAGGATTTAAAACCGATCTGTACGCGATGCAAAGCGAGATGTGGTTCTACAGCAATACCATGGCGGAAAACATTGCCTATCGTGAACAGATTGGCGCAGAGCCGCGTAACCGTGGCAAAAACGTTGACGATATGCTGCTGATTAATGAGATGCAGCAATCTTTACAGAAGACTGATGATGGCGAAAAGCGTCTGATTATTCTGCACACCAAGGGCTCGCATTTTAACTACACCCAGCGCTACACCCGCGAATATGCACAGTGGAAGCCGGAGTGTGTCAATGTTGATAGTGGCTGCTCGAAAGCTGAGATGATTAATTCATTTGATAATTCGGTAACCTACGTTGATCACTTTATTACCCAGGTGTTTGATCAGCTGCGCGATAAGAAAGCGATCGTGTTTTACGCCGCCGATCACGGTGAGTCAATTAACGAACGTGAGCACCTGCACGGTACGCCGCGTAAAATGGCGCCGCCTGAGCAGTTCCGCGTTCCTATGATGGTGTGGATGTCAGACAAATATCTGGAAGACCCTGACCATGCGAAGGCATTTGCGCACCTGAAGCAAGAAGCTGAGATGAAGGTGCCGCGTCGTCATGTGGAACTGTACGATACCGTTCTGGGTTGCCTTGGTTATACCTCGCCAAATGGGGGGATTAACGAGAATAACAACTGGTGTCGTATCCCGGACGCGAAGAAGGTTACAGCCCAGTAACAGAGCTGCTGACTTTCTCGCCGATCAAATGGCATTTTGATACTAAGGGATTGACGGGCGCGCGGCTGAGCAGTAAGATGCGCCCCGCATTCGGTGATTGGCGCAGCCTGGTAGCGCACTTCGTTCGGGACGAAGGGGTCGGAGGTTCGAATCCTCTATCACCGACCAAATTTAAAACCCTGCTCAACGAGCAGGGTTTTTTGTTTTGTAGGCCTGATAAGCGAAGCGCCATCAGGCAATATTGGAGACATTGCCGGATGGCGGCGCAAGCGCCTTATGCGGCCTACAGACTCAGTTTCATCCTGGCGTGTATGGCGTTATTCCAATCCCACCTTTGACCTTCCTTTTATCTGCAAAAATTGTGCATCACTTCCCACTGACAGTTAACGATTCTGTGACATATTCCATTGCCTTTTTTTATGTTTGCTTGAAACTTTTTTTGCGCTACTTATGGCTGGCGCTGGCATTTTCCGCTGTGCGTTTTAACGTTCATGGCATTAATCGCTCAGATATGCAGCATTCATTGGGAAAATTTGAATAAATTGCATAAATGTTAATCTCCAAATGTTGCGAAGTATGAAGATGTTTATTCTGGCATAGTGCGCGTAGCACAAATTTCCCTGCTGAAAATACCCGCTTGCACTTTTTTTAATCTTTGTTTGCCAATTCTCACCGTTGGTGTAAATCGCGGTTACCTGTATTGACGTTTTCACATTCTGTTGACAGATTGTAGGGTATGAGGGGCATTTCATGGAGAATCCGCACTGCAACTCAGTCGCTTATGTGAACGGAATCCCCATCCTCTTAACGCTGACCCGGCCGGGTAAAAAACAAAAAAGGCCAGGCGGTGCAAACCCATTGCAAAGGGTAAAACAACAAACATCACATTTGGAGCAGAAGAATGAGTATTTCCTTGAAGAAGTCAGGGATGCTGAAGCTTGGTCTGAGCCTGGTGGCTATGACCGTCGCAGCAAGCGTACAGGCTAAAACTCTGGTTTATTGTTCAGAAGGATCTCCTGAAGGCTTTAACCCGCAGCTTTTCACCTCTGGTACCACCTATGATGCCAGCTCCGTGCCGATCTATAACCGCCTGGTCGAGTTCAAAACCGGCACAACTGAAGTGATCCCGGGACTTGCTGAGAAGTGGGAAATCAGCGAAGACGGTAAAACCTATACCTTCCACCTGCGTCAGGGCGTGAAGTGGCAGGACAACAAAGATTTCAAACCGACGCGCGAATTAAACGCCGATGACGTGGTGTTCTCTTTCGATCGTCAGAAAAACGCCCAGAACCCGTACCATAAAGTTTCTGGCGGCAGCTATGAATACTTCGAAGGGATGGGTCTGCCAGACCTGATCTCCGAAGTGAAAAAAGTGGATGATAAAACCGTTCAGTTCGTGCTGACTCGCCCGGAAGCACCGTTCCTGGCTGACCTGGCGATGGACTTCGCTTCTATTCTTTCCAAAGAATATGCGGACAACATGCTGAAAGCCGGTTCCCCGGAGAAAGTGGATCTGAACCCAATCGGTACCGGTCCGTTCCAGCTGCAGCAGTACCAGAAAGACTCTCGTATTCTGTATAAAGCATTCGAAGGTTACTGGGGCACTAAGCCGCAGATCGACCGTCTGGTCTTCTCCATTACGCCTGACGCTTCTGTGCGTTACGCCAAACTGCAGAAGAACGAGTGCCAGGTGATGCCGTACCCGAACCCGGCTGACATCGCACGCATGAAGCAGGATAAAAATATCAACCTGATGGAGCAGGCCGGTCTGAACGTTGGCTACCTCTCTTTCAACACCGAGAAGAAACCGTTTGATGATGTGAAAGTCCGTCAGGCGCTGACCTACGCGGTAAACAAAGAAGCGATCATCAAAGCGGTTTATCAGGGTGCTGGCGTTGCCGCGAAAAACCTGATCCCACCGACCATGTGGGGCTATAACGACGACGTTAAAGACTACACCTACGATCCTGAGAAAGCCAAAGCGCTGTTGAAGGAAGCCGGTCAGGACAAAGGCTTTACCGTTGAGCTGTGGGCTATGCCGGTACAGCGTCCATATAACCCGAACGCACGTCGTATGGCGGAAATGGTTCAGGCTGACTGGGCGAAAATTGGCGTTCAGGCCAAGATTGTGACCTACGAGTGGGGCGAGTATCTGAAACGCGCCAAAGCGGGTGAACATCAGGCGGTGATGATGGGGTGGACCGGTGACAACGGGGATCCGGACAACTTCTTCGCCACCCTGTTTAGCTGTGCGGCAGCGAAAGACGGTTCCAACTACTCTCGCTGGTGCTACAAGCCGTTTGAAGACCTGATCCAACCGGCGCGTGCGACCGACGATCACAACAAACGTATTGAACTGTACAAGCAAGCTCAGGTTGTTATGCACGATCAGGCCCCGGCTCTGATTGTTGCTCACTCCACCGTGTATGAACCAGTGCGTAAAGAAGTAAAAGGCTATGTGGTTGATCCATTAGGCAAACACCACTTCGAAAACGTCTCTGTCGAATAATTAAAAGCAATCAAGGAAGCGCTGCGCCCCGGTATTGTGTAGGCCGGATAAGCGCAGCGCCATCCGGCGTAATGCTTTACCCACGATGCAGTTTGCGTGGGATAAGATTTGTGAGCAATGCAGACTCACGGTTCCAGGCCGTGCGTCATTAGAGAGAATCCGGGTTATGTTGCAGTTCATTCTCCGACGTTTGGGACTCGTCATCCCCACGTTTATCGGTATCACTCTTCTCACCTTTGCCTTCGTCCATATGATCCCCGGCGATCCGGTTATGATCATGGCAGGTGAACGTGGGATCTCCCCTGAGCGTCATGCTCAACTGCTGGCTGAACTCGGTCTGGATAAGCCTATGTGGCAGCAGTACCTCCACTATATCTGGGGGGTTATGCATGGCGATTTAGGTATCTCACTGAAAAGCCGCTTACCGGTGTGGGAAGAGTTCGTACCTCGATTCAAAGCCACGCTGGAACTCGGCGTCTGCGCGATGATTTTCGCCGTCGCAGTGGGTATCCCGGTGGGTGTACTTGCTGCCGTTAAGCGCGGCTCCATTTTCGATCACACCGCCGTTGGCCTGGCGCTGACCGGTTACTCCATGCCGATTTTCTGGTGGGGCATGATGCTGATCATGCTGGTTTCCGTGCAGTGGAACCTGACGCCAGTTTCTGGGCGGGTGAGCGACATGGTGTTCCTTGATGATTCCAATCCGCTGACCGGTTTTATGTTGATAGACACCGCCATCTGGGGTGAAGAGGGCAACTTTATCGATGCGTTGGCGCATATGGTCTTGCCTGCGATGGTGCTGGGTACCATTCCTCTGGCGGTCATTGTGCGTATGACCCGTTCGTCGATGCTGGAAGTGCTGGGCGAGGATTACATTCGTACCGCGCGCGCTAAAGGTTTGACCCGTATGCGCGTCATCATCATTCACGCTCTGCGTAACGCGATGCTGCCCGTTGTAACCGTTATCGGCCTGCAGGTTGGTACGTTGCTGGCTGGGGCAATCCTGACCGAGACTATCTTCTCGTGGCCGGGGCTGGGACGCTGGCTGATCGATGCGCTGCAACGCCGTGATTATCCGGTAGTGCAGGGCGGGGTATTACTGGTCGCGACGATGATTATCCTCGTCAACTTGCTGGTAGACCTGCTGTACGGCGTGGTGAACCCGCGTATTCGGCATAAGAAGTAAGGGGCCATCATGTCACAGGTTACTGAAAATAAAGTTATTGCTGCACCGGTGCCGATGACGCCGCTGCAGGAGTTCTGGCACTATTTTAAACGCAACAAAGGCGCGGTTGTTGGGCTGGTGTATGTGGTGGTGATGATCCTGATTGCGGTCTTTGCCAACGTCCTTGCGCCGTACAACCCGGCAGACCAGTTCCGCGATACGCTACTAGCTCCGCCTGCATGGCAGGAAGGTGGTTCCATGGCGCATCTGTTTGGTACTGATGATGTGGGCCGCGACGTGCTGTCCCGCCTGATGTACGGTGCGCGTCTGTCGCTGTTGGTTGGCTGTCTGGTGGTTGTACTCTCCCTGCTGATGGGCGTGGTTCTTGGGCTGATCGCTGGCTACTTTGGTGGAATTGTCGATAACGTCATCATGCGTGTGGTCGATATCATGCTGGCATTGCCGAGCCTGTTACTGGCGCTGGTGCTGGTGGCGGTATTTGGCCCCTCGATAGGCAACGCTGCGCTGGCGCTGACGTTTGTGGCATTGCCGCACTATGTGCGTCTGACGCGCGCCGCTGTGTTGGTGGAAGTTAACCGCGACTACGTCACCGCATCCCGCGTGGCGGGAGCCGGCGCGATGCGCCAGATGTTCGTCAATATTCTGCCTAACTGTCTTGCGCCGCTGATTGTTCAGGCGTCGCTTGGCTTCTCTAACGCCATTCTCGATATGGCTGCCCTCGGCTTCCTGGGGATGGGCGCACAGCCGCCTACGCCGGAATGGGGCACCATGCTCTCTGACGTTCTGCAGTTTGCCCAAAGCGCCTGGTGGGTCGTGACCTTCCCGGGACTGGCGATCCTGTTGACGGTGCTGGCATTTAACCTGATGGGTGACGGTCTGCGTGACGCGCTCGATCCCAAACTGAAGCAGTAAGAGGTTCGAGATGGCGTTATTAAATGTAGATAAATTATCGGTGCATTTCGGCGACGTAGGTTCCGAATTCCGCGCCGTAGACCGCATTAGCTACAGTGTGAATCAGGGTGAAGTGGTTGGCATTGTTGGGGAGTCTGGTTCTGGTAAGTCCGTCAGCTCGCTGGCGATTATGGGACTGATTGACTACCCTGGCCGCGTTATGGCCGAAAATCTGGAGTTTAATGGTCGCGACCTGAAGCGCATCTCTGAGAAAGAGCGTCGCCAACTGGTGGGTGCGGAAGTGGCAATGATCTTCCAGGACCCGATGACCAGTCTTAACCCCTGCTACACCGTCGGCTACCAGATTATGGAAGCCATCAAGGTGCACCAGGGCGGCAACAAAAAAACGCGTATTCAGCGGGCAATTGACCTGCTGACGCTGGTGGGGATCCCCGATCCGGCCTCGCGTCTGGATGTCTATCCGCACCAGTTGTCCGGTGGGATGAGTCAGCGCGTGATGATCGCGATGGCAATTGCCTGTCGTCCGAAGCTGCTGATTGCAGATGAACCGACAACGGCGCTGGATGTGACCATTCAGGCGCAGATCATCGAGCTACTGCTGGAATTGCAGCAAAAAGAGAACATGGCGCTGGTCTTAATCACGCACGATCTGGCGCTGGTGGCTGAAGCGGCACACAAAATCATCGTGATGTACGCTGGGCAGGTAGTGGAAACCGGGGCCGCGCAGGATATCTTCCGCGCGCCGCGTCATCCTTACACCCAGGCGCTGCTGCGCGCGCTGCCGGAGTTTGCTCAGGACAAAGCGCGTCTGGCCTCACTGCCGGGCGTGGTTCCCGGTAAATATGACCGCCCGAGCGGCTGTTTGCTGAATCCACGCTGCCCCTATGCGACCGACAAATGCCGCGCTGAAGAACCTGAACTGAACCCGCTGGAAGGCGGTCGTCAGTCGAAATGCCACTACCCACTTGATGATGCCGGGAGGCCTGGGCTATGAGTACGCAAAAGGCCGCCGCGCAACAGCCGCTGTTGCAGGCAATTGACCTGAAAAAACACTACCCGGTGAAGAAGGGCATGTTCGCCCCGGAACGCCTGGTGAAAGCGCTGGATGGCGTTTCCTTTACTCTGGAGCGCGGTAAAACGCTGGCGGTGGTAGGTGAGTCGGGCTGTGGGAAATCCACCCTTGGCCGTCTGCTGACGATGATTGAAATCCCGACTGGCGGTGAGCTGTATTACCAGGGTCAGGATTTACTCAAGCATGACCCGCAGGCGCAGAAGCTGCGTCGGCAGAAAATCCAGATAGTGTTCCAGAACCCCTATGGTTCCCTGAACCCGCGTAAAAAAGTAGGGCAGATTCTGGAAGAGCCGTTGCTGATCAACTCCACGCTCAGCAAAGAGGAGCGCCGTGAAAAAGCGCTGGCGATGATGGCGAAAGTGGGACTGAAAACCGAGCACTACGACCGCTATCCGCATATGTTCTCCGGCGGCCAGCGTCAGCGTATCGCCATTGCCCGCGGTCTGATGCTTGACCCGGATGTGGTGATTGCCGACGAACCGGTCTCGGCGCTGGACGTTTCCGTACGTGCGCAAGTGCTGAACCTGATGATGGACTTGCAACAGGAACTGGGGCTGTCATACGTCTTTATCTCGCACGACCTGTCGGTGGTAGAGCACATTGCCGATGAAGTGATGGTGATGTATTTAGGCCGCTGTGTGGAAAAAGGGACCAAGGATCAGATCTTCAATAATCCACGGCATCCGTACACTCAGGCGCTGCTCTCCGCAACGCCGCGCCTGAACCCGGACGATCGCCGCGAGCGTATCAAGCTGACCGGTGAGCTGCCAAGCCCGCTGAATCCGCCACCAGGCTGCGCATTCAACGCCCGTTGCCGTCGTCGCTTTGGTCCGTGTACTCAGCTTCAGCCACAGTTAAAAGACTATGGCGGTCAACTGGTGGCCTGTTTCGCCGTTGACCAGGACGAAAACCCACAGCAATAAACGTGGGTTATGACCCGATAACCGGAGCCTTGTGCTCCGGTTTTTTTATATTTTGTTTTTCCGTCCACAATGTGAGTCCTCTGGCAGAACATTATTCCACAGCGTCTAAAATGTAGTCAGGTTTCCTCTCGCCACAGAAATATCTATTTCGCAGTTGCTAACTATCAGGAGCAAATGTGGTCACGATACGCTGGGATATTAAAACAATTGATCGTCTGTCGATGGTTGAGGATGTCCTGAAGGAATTTTCCTGCTGCGATATCAATATCATCTCCATGAAAGTCACACCTGGACGAATCCTGATTAAATCCTGGTGCCGCCAGCTACAGGATATTTCCTGTGTGCAATCCTGTTTAAGCCAGCGCGCCGATATTATTAATGTCGCCTACCTCTGTGAGGAGATAAGCGAGCTGTCAACGCCGGAGCCGGAACGCCCGCGTTATTTCTCTGACATTATTTGCAGCAGCCAGAGCATGCACGCGCTTATCGAAAAGGCGATAAAAATTGCTGACAGCAAATATACCGTTCTGATCCGTGGCGATACGGGTACCGGCAAAGAGCTGCTGGCCCGGGCTATCCATAATTCCGGGCAGCGACGTTTTTATCCGTTTATTCCGGTCAACTGCTCTGCGCTACCTGAGTCGCTTATGGAGAGTGAATTCTTTGGCTATGAGAAAGGGGCTTTTAGCGGCGCGGATTGTAAAGGCAAAAAAGGGCTGTTTGAAATGGCCGATAAAGGCACCCTTTTTCTCGATGAGTTTGGTGAAATGTCGCTGGGCTTACAGGCTAAATTATTGCGCGTCCTGCAGGATGGTGGGATCCGTCGCGTTGGCGGGGCGCAAATTATTCCGGTTAATGTTCGCATTATTGTGGCAACCAACGCCAATCTGGAAGATATGGTGGAACAACGTCTGCTGCGCGCCGATCTCTATTACCGCATCAATGTACTTTCCCTGACTATTCCGCCCTTGCGGGAGCGTCCGCAGGATATCAGTCTGTTGATTCGCCACTTTGTGCAGAAATACGCGAAGGAATTCCAACGGCGGATCATTCTGGATAAAGCTTGTTTTGATGCCTTGCACCATCACAGCTGGCCGGGAAACGTGCGCGAACTGGAAAATACCATTATTCGTCTGATGCTAATGGCGGAATCCGATGTCATTACGCCCGAAGAATTAGGGATGGTGAATTTGCCCGCCGCTGAGCAAGGCCCGACAGAACGTCCTTTTAAAGAGCAGGTTTTGTATGCGGAACGCCAGCTTATTGAACAGATGATGGAAGAGAATGTGTCGTCGCGGCATATCGCCAAAGCGCTGGGGGTGTCACATACCACGGTACTGAATAAAATTCGCAGCTATCAACTGGAGAGTGTGAGCTAAGCGCCGCCAGGAGCTGACGGCGCAGTTTACGCGGGTTATTCAATCAGCTTCAGTAATGGCGACAGGCACAGCAGGATCCCGTACAGCAGGATTAGCCAGGTTTTCAGCCCGCGTAGTTTTTCCAGCTGTGTGACTTTATAGATCAGGAAAAACGGAATAATACACGACACAATCCCGTACAGCGGGCTGCCTAACTGGAAGAACACCAGTACTGATACGCGAAACGATACCCAAATCACCAGGGTGATAACAATAAAGGTACAAATACCCAGCGTAAGCACCAGAGGATTAATTTTTTCCACGTCAATAACGCGGCTCAGTACGTTAAGAATAATTCCTTTGATCGCCTCGTGGAATCCCAAATAAATACCAAAGAACGCGGTTAATACGGCGAAGATATTTAATACCGTTGAGGTGATATGAATAATCTGTCCCGGAATCACCTGTGCCGCCAGCGCCAGTGCGGAAATATTTTGTTCGAAGGCTGAAACGGCTTCTTCATGGCTAATGGAAAAGGTAAAAGAAAAAGAGAAAAACAGGATGACCGCAATCAGCGTAATGTAACTGATCCGATGCGTACGTATAGCCATACGAGTGGCCAGTACCCGGTCCGCCACCCGTTTGCGGTAGGCGATGTTCATAGGGTTCAACACCTGAATAAACACCGCGGAGAAGAAGCAGAACGGGATGGTTAGCAGTACATCGCGAAAGAACACCGAGGCTTCAGGGAAGGCGCTGATATTAGCGAAGTTCCAGTGCGGAACCATCGCAAAACCAAATACGATGATGATACCCACTTTGACCACTACCATCGGGCCGGAGATTTTGAACAGCAGTTTTTCTCCCCCGGAAGCAATGGCGACCAGCACGGCAAAAATGGCCACTTTGTAGATTATCGACTGTGAAAGATCGGTCTCGGTCAAGCCGAAGGTTTTGATATATGAGGCGCTGTCAAAAACCACAGATAAGGAATAAATAAATATGCCGTGAATAATCATCAGAAAATAGATGACGCCAAGAAATACGCCCCAGTTTTTTCCCAGATAATGACTTATAATATCCGTGTAGTCATTACAGGTTTCACTTTCTGATAATGTTTTTAAATAAATATCCTGCACAATATAAGTTGCCGGATAAGCAATAATAAAGGCGACAATAAATACCCAAATGCCTGTTAAGCCAATTTGTACCGGCATCAGTACCGTTCCGGCACCAATGGCCATGCCTATGCACAGTAATACCCAGCCAAAATCGTATTTCGTAAACGGTATTTTTTTTGAGAATGGTACGGCGGTTGCTGTATTGTTGCTTAATTGTAATGTGTTGTCCTGCATAGAACCCCCTGCCCAAAATACACGTTCTCCCCGAAAGAGGATTGCGCGTATTGCCAGACTGTTGTGCCTTGATTCTCAACAACCTGAACCGAACGGCGTCGGTTCAGGCCATATTGGTCAGAATGTTGCCTTTCTGATGGCGTGTTCAAGGTCGTTAATAATATCTTCTGGATCTTCAAGACCCACAGAAAGACGGATAAGCCCGTCGGTAATACCTGCTTTAAGCCGTTCCTCTGGCGCAACGGGCGAATGTGTCATAGACGCTGGGTGCTGAATGAGGGTTTCGGTATCACCGAGACTGACCGCGAGGAGGCATAATTCTACAGAATTGATCATCCGTCTGCCAGCCTCGAGGCCGCCGGCGATTTCGAAGCTGATAATTCCACCTGGCAGGCTCATTTGTCGCTGGCCCAGCTCATACTGCGGATGCGATGACAGGCCTGGATAATACACCCGAGTAATGGACGGATGCCCTTCGAGGAAGCGGGCGATTTTCAGCGCATTTTCACAGTGACGCTCCATACGAATGCCCAGCGTTTTAACGCCGCGCAGCGTCAACCACGCATTGAAAGGACTCATGCAGCCGCCGGTGATATCTTTCAGGCCAACAAACCGCGCCTGGTCGATAAACTCCTGCTTACCAACAATGATGCCGCCAATCACATCCCCGTGACCGTTGATATATTTGGTGACGCTGTGCACCACAATATCCGCGCCCAGTTGCAAAGGCTGCTGACAGTACGGCGACATAAAGGTGTTATCCACCACCAGCAATGCGCCTTGCTGATGGGCGATACCGGCTACCGTTTCAATGTCGACCAGCGACAGCGTCGGGTTAGCGGGCGTTTCGATATATACAACTTTGGTTTCCGGGCGCATGGCGGCGCGGATTTCTTCAGGCTTTGCCGCGTCGACAAAGCTGACGTTAATCCCAAACTTTGGCATGCTGTGCGACAAAAACGCGTGGGTACAACCGTAAATCGCGCTGGCGGAAACGATATGGTCACCCTGCTGACAAAGCGTCAACAGCGTTGTGGTGATAGCTGAAATACCGGACGCGGTTGCCAGTCCGGCTTCACCTCGTTCCAGTACCGCCAGCTTTTTCTCCAGCGCATCGGTGGTGGGGTTACCCAAACGGGTGTAAATGTACCCGGACTCTTCGAGCGCAAAGCGGGCGGCACCTTGTTCGGCGCTGTCAAAAACAAACGTTGAAGTCTGGAAAATAGGCGTACTGAGCGCGCCAGTTGAAGGGTCGGGTTGTTGCCCCGCGTGAACGATCTGGGTGTTGAATCCGTAAGTACGACAGTCAGACATGATATCTCCTTTGATTCGGAACAGAACAGCTCACAGTCATATAGCAATCGCTGTGCCAGAAAATAAACCAATAGATATCAATGTGTTAGTGGTTTTATCGTGCGGGTAGCCGTCAGGAAAGTTGCCAGTTGGCAAGAAACTTTCCAGCGCTTGGCGGATTTATTAAGCCGTAATTGCGAGGCTTTACGCAGACTGGATCACTCCGGGGTGATGAGACGGAAGTGTTACCGTAGAATCAGCAGCACGCCGGGTTTACCCGGTGAGGCGCGATGTTGCGGGGGCTTGATCCCCGGCGGCATAGGTTGCTGGAAAGAGAAAACCCCCGCACGTTGTTCGGTATAAACCTGGCAACAAAACGGGGGCTAACCTTGATCCTCAACAGTTCAAGAATAGCCGCGAACAGTTGCCATTGCAACACAGGCGGCTATATGACGCTCGCACAGTTAGGCGTGGCTTTCTGGCACGATTTAGCGGCTCCAATTATCGCTGGCATTATTGCCAGCTTGATTGTGAACTGGCTGCGTAACAGGAAGTAATGCACTTTGCGGGCGTCTGCCTGCCGTAATGGCAACATGCGCCCGAACCAGGCCGCAGGGGGTAACCTTGCGGCCTTTTTCGGCTTAAATGCAGATAAATCTCGTCGTCAGGTGCCTATCCTGTCGCGATAATGCACGCTGGGAAGTTTTCAGATACCGCCTCTCTTAATACCGCTACGATCGGGTATACTCTGACGGCAGTTTCGTCTATCCGTGGAGAGTCAGTTTGCGTGTCAGTCGCTCGTTAACAATTAAGCAGATGGCAATGGTTGCGGCCGTTGTTATGGTGTTCGTTTTTATTTTTTGCACCGTTTTGTTGTTCCATCTGGTCCAGCAAAACCGCTATAACACGGCTACGCAACTGGAAAGCATCGCTCGCTCCGTTCGTGAACCTCTGTCGAACACTATCCTGAAAGGGGATATTCCCGAAGCGGAAGCTATTTTAAGAAGTATTCGGCCAGCAGGCGTGGTAAGTCGCGCCGATGTGGTGCTGCCTAATCAGTTTCAGGCGCTGCGGATGAGCTTTATACCTGAACGTCCGGTTCCGGTTACGGTGACTCGCCTGTTTGAGCTTCCGGTACAAATTTCGCTGCCTATCTATTCTCTTGAACGTTCCGCTAACCCACAACCGCTGGCGTATCTGGTGCTGCAGGCGGATTCGTACCGCATGTACAAATTCGTGATGAGTACGCTCTCGACGTTAGTGACCATTTACTTACTTTTGTCGCTAATACTGACCGTCGCTATCTCCTGGTGCATTAACCGCTTGATTGTGCACCCCTTACGTAAAATTGCCCGTGAGCTGAACGACATTCAACAGCAGGACCTGATTGGTTATCAACTGGCATTGCCGCGTCTACATCAGGATGATGAGATTGGTATGCTGGTGCGTAGCTACAATCTTAATCAGCAGTTGATTCAGCGACATAGCGAAGATCAAAGCGACTTAGCAATGCGTTTCCCGGTTTCCGAACTGCCCAATAAGTCGTTTTTAATGGGGCTGCTGGAGCAGGTTGTTACCCGCCAACAGACGACGGCGCTGATGATTGTCACCTGCGAAACCCTACGTGACACCGCGGGTGTGTTAACCGAAACCCAGCGAGAAATCCTGTTACTTACGCTGGTCGAAAAACTGAAGTCTGTATTGTCTCCCAGGATGGTGCTTACCCAAGTGAGTGGCTATGACTTTGCCATTATCGCCCATGGTGTAAAAGAACCCTGGCACGCTATTACGCTAGGTCAGCAAGTACTCACTATCGTTAATGAGCGGTTACCGATTCAGGGTATTCAACTACGTCCTACCTGCAACATTGGGGTGGCGATGTTTTATGGTGATTTAACCGCAGAGCAGCTCTACCGCCGCGCCCTGTCAGCCGTGTTAACGTCGCGTCATAAAGGTAAAAACCAAATTCAGTTCTTTGATCCGTTGCAGATGGAAGAGGCGCAGCAGCGTTTAACCCAAGAGAACGATATTTTAACCGCCATGGATAACCGGCAATTTGCGCTCTGGATGCAGCCCCAGGTTGAGATGTCCAGCGGCAAGGTATTGAGCGCAGAAGCATTGTTGCGGATGCAGCAGCCGGACGGTAGCTGGGAGCTGCCGGAAGGGTTAATCGACAGAATTGAGTCTTGTGGTCTGATGGTGACCGTCGGTTATTGGGTGCTGGAAGAAACATGCCGCCAGCTGTCAGCCTGGCAAGAACGCGGTCTCATGCTGCCGCTCTCGGTGAATTTATCCGCTCTCCAGTTGATGCACCCAAGTATGGTGTCTGATCTGCTGGAGTTGTTAACGCGCTATCGCATTAAGCCTGGCACATTGATTCTGGAAGTGACTGAAAGCCGGCATATTGACGATCCCCACGCCGCAGTGGCCATTTTGCGACCGCTGCGCAACGCGGGCGTGCGCATCGCCCTGGATGACTTTGGCATGGGGTATGCGGGTCTGCGACAGCTACAGCATATGAAGTCGCTGCCGGTGGATGTACTCAAAATCGATAAGATGTTTGTCGATGGCGTGCCCGAAGATTGCAGCATGATCTCCGCCATCATTCAGCTGGCACATAGCCTCAACTTGCAGATGATCGCCGAAGGCGTTGAAACCGAAGCGCAACGCGAATGGTTATCAAAAGCCGGGGTGGAAGTGGCGCAAGGATTCCTGTTTGCTCGACCCGTTCCGGCAAATATCTTTGAAGAACGTTATCTGGCACCGGAAAGCGCTGATTACAAAAGTTAAAAAAGGTCTCGCTTGTGCGAGCCAGCTCAAAATTTTTAACATTTTTGTATCAATTATGATCCAGGTGCATTTCTGTCATGTTGAGTGGGTGTTACTTTAAGGCCGCAGGTTAAACAAAACCTTACAAGACCTGTGGTTTTTACTTTAAGGACACCCTATGAAGACCTCTATATTCAAAAGCCTTTACTTTCAGGTCCTGACAGCAATTGCCATTGGTATTCTCCTTGGCCATTACTACCCTGAATTAGGCGCCCAAATGAAGCCGCTTGGTGATGCTTTCGTTAAGCTCATCAAGATGGTCATCGCACCTGTCATCTTCTGTACTGTCGTGACCGGCATTGCAGGCATGGAAAGTATGAAAGCAGTAGGCCGCACCGGTGCGGTTGCACTGCTCTATTTTGAAATTGTCAGTACGATTGCGCTGATCATCGGCCTTATCATCGTCAACGTGGTGCAACCCGGTGCCGGAATGAACGTCGATCCGGCGACGCTGGACGCTAAAGCGGTTGCCATTTACGCTGAACAGGCAAAAGACCAGGGGATCGTAGGCTTCCTGATGGATATTATCCCGGGTAGCGTGATTGGCGCGTTCGCCAGCGGTAACATCCTGCAGGTATTACTGTTTGCGGTAATGTTTGGTTTTGCGCTGCACCGTCTGGGCAGCAAAGGCCAGATGATTTTCAACGTGATTGAAAGCTTCTCGCAGGTTATTTTCGGCATCATCAATATGATTATGCGTCTGGCGCCGATCGGTGCTTTCGGTGCCATGGCCTTTACCATCGGTAAATATGGCGTCGGAACGCTGGTGCAACTGGGTCAGCTGATAA
The DNA here is from genome assembly GCF_004322975.1 of Citrobacter sp. ABFQG. Taxonomy (NCBI): domain Bacteria; kingdom Pseudomonadati; phylum Pseudomonadota; class Gammaproteobacteria; order Enterobacterales; family Enterobacteriaceae; genus Citrobacter; species Citrobacter sp. ABFQG. Next base: position 492,044 of record NZ_CP036435.1, on the reverse strand, counting down.
TCTGCTTCTACATCACCTGTATTCTGTTTGTGGTTGTGGTTCTGGGCTCCATTGCTCGCGCAACCGGCTTCAGCATTTTCAAATTCATCCGCTATATCCGTGAAGAACTGCTGATCGTACTGGGTACGTCTTCTTCTGAATCCGCGCTGCCGCGTATGCTCGATAAGATGGAAAAACTGGGCTGCCGGAAGTCGGTTGTCGGGTTGGTTATACCCACGGGCTACTCGTTTAACCTTGATGGGACATCAATCTATCTGACGATGGCGGCGGTGTTTATCGCTCAGGCAACCAACAGCCATATGGATATCTTCCATCAGATAACCCTGTTGGTGGTGCTCCTGCTCTCCTCAAAAGGTGCAGCGGGTGTGACCGGCAGTGGCTTCATTGTTCTGGCCGCGACGATCTCTGCTGTGGGCCATTTGCCGGTTGCGGGTCTGGCTCTGATTCTTGGTATTGACCGCTTTATGTCTGAAGCACGTGCGCTGACTAACCTGGTCGGCAACGGTGTGGCAACTGTCGTCGTCGCTAAATGGGTCAAAGAACTGGACCATAAAAAGTTGGACGATGTGCTGAATAATCGTGCGCCGGATGGCAAAACGCACGATTTATCCTCTTAATCTCGTCACTTATGCCCGTAGTCCCTTCCAGGACTGCGGGCGTTTGCGCATAATTACCCCCTGTGCCTGAAACCGTCGATTCGGCGGCTCGGGATTTTTTCACTTCTTCCGTGACATTTTTATGTTCTCGCGGTCTAACACGAAGTGTTTTTAACGTCATATTCAGAGAGTCCTTTCGAGGGCTGTCTTTTTATTTCCAGGATAGTTGATCAGGGGTTCACATGCAGGGCACAAAAATTCGACTTTTAGCGGGCGGCTTGCTGATGATGGCCACTGCCGGCTATGTGCAGGCAGATGCGCTCCAGCCTGACCCGGCGTGGCAACAGGGCACGCTGGCAAATGGTCTACAGTGGCAAGTGTTAGCCACTCCCCAGCGCCCCAGCGACCGTATTGAGGTCCGCCTGCTGGTTAATACCGGTTCACTCACCGAAAATACGCAACAGAGTGGTTTCAGCCATGCGATCCCACGTATCGCGCTGACGCAAAGCGGTGGCCTCGATGCCACGCAAGCCCGTTCATTGTGGCAGCAGGGGTTCGATCCCAAACGTCCCATGCCGCCGGTTATCGTTTCCTATGATTCCACGTTGTACAACCTCAGTCTGCCAAACAGCCGTAACGATCTACTGAAAGAGTCACTTTCTTACCTGGCGAATATCTCCGGCAATCTGAGCATCACCTCTGAAACGGTCAATCATGCGCTGAGCAGCGAAGATATGGTTGCAACCTGGCCGTCAGATACCAAAGAAGGGTGGTGGCGTTACCGTCTGAAGGGATCGACCCTGCTGGGACACGATCCCGCCGATCCGCTGAAAACGCCTGTAGATGCGGCGAAAATTCAGTCTTTCTATCAGAAATGGTATACCCCGGACGCGATGACGCTGATCATCGTCGGTAACGTTGATGCACGCAGCGTAGCTGAGCAAATCAATAAAACCTTTGGCGAGTTAAAAGGAAAACGCGAAACGCCTGCACCGGTACCTACGCTCTCTCCGCTGCGAGCAGAAGCCGTAAGCATTATGACCGATGCGGTACGCCAGGATCGCCTGTCTATTATGTGGGATACGCCGTGGCAACCGATCCGTGAATCTGCCGCGTTGTTACGTTATTGGCGCGCTGATTTAGCTCGTGAGGCGCTGTTCTGGCACATTCAGCAAGAGCTAACCAAAAACAATGCCAAAGACATTGGCCTCGGATTTGACTGCCGGGTGCTGTTCCTGCGCGCGCAGTGTGCGATTAACGTTGAGTCGCCAAACGATAAGCTGAACGCCAATCTGGGTACGGTTGCGCGTGAGCTGGCGAAAGTGCGTGATAAGGGACTTCCGGAAGAAGAGTTCAATGCGCTGGTCGCGCAAAAGAATCTGGAACTGCAGAAGCTGTTTGCCACCTATGGTCGTACCGATACCGATATTTTGATCAGCCAGCGTTTGCGCTCGCTGCAAAATCAGGTGGTGGATATTGCGCCTGAACAGTATCAGCGTTTACGCCAGAGCTTCCTCAACAGCCTGAGCGTTGAGATGTTGAATCAGGACCTGCGACAGCAGCTGTCGCAAGATATGGCGTTAATTCTGCTGCAGCCGAAGGGTGAACCTGAATTCAATATGAAGGATCTGCAGGCGACGTGGGATAGCATTATGGCGCCCGTTACCGCAGCGGCAACATCTGTTGAAACGGATGAATCACACCCTGAAGTGACGGATATCCCGCCGGTACAATAACCTGTAGGCCGGATAAGACGATTACGCCGCCATCCGGCATTGGAGATGCCGGGGGCGCTTCGCTTGCCCGGCCTACGGTATGCAGACCGGATAATCGACGTTATTGCGGCATAGCGTCGCGTGGGATAATCGCCCCGCGGTGCTGAATCACGGTGCTTGCCGTCAGGTGGCCGCGTTTTGCGGCCTCAGCAGCATCGCCACCGGTCAGACGTACCGCCAGATATCCGGCGCTGAAGGAGTCTCCGGCCGCAGTGGTATCGATCACCTTCTCTTTCGGCAATTTAACGGCCGAAACGTCGATGAGCGCTTCGCCCGCGATGGAAACCAGGCAAGAGTCTGCGCCACGCTTCACAACCACTTCCTGTACACCAGCTGCGTGAGTACGGGCAATCACCTCAGCAACGGGTTTTTCACCCCACAGCGCGTCTTCATCGTCCAGCGTCAGGAATGCGATATTGGTGCATTCCAGCATCTGCTGATACACCTGCTGGGTTTCTTCTTTGCTGCTCCACAGACGTGGGCGGTAGTTATTATCAAAAATGACCTTTCCACCGTTGGCACGGCATTCACGCAGCAACGACAGCAGCTTGTCACGACTTGCCGGGCTTAAAATCGCCAGGCTGATTCCGCTCAGATACAAGTAATCAAATGTCGCCAGCTCTTCGCAAATCGCGGCAGACTGCTCGCTCTCCAGCCAGAATTTTGCGGCGGCTTCATTACGCCAGTAATAGAAGGTGCGCTCGCCAGTGCTGTCGGTCTCAATGTAGTAGAGACCCGGCAGGCGGTTTTCCATGCGCTGGGTTAATGAGGTATCCACGTTTTCACCCTGCCAGGACTCCAGCATTTGTTGGCTAAAACTGTCGGTACCCAGTGCAGTCACATAGTGTACGGAAAGTGCCGTAGCATCGACCTGACGGGCGATATAAACGGATGTATTCAACGTGTCGCCACCGAATCCGCGCTGAACGTCAGCGCCTTTCTGTGACAGCTCAATCATGCATTCGCCAATCACGGCAATCTTTCTGGACATAGTCGTAACCTGCTCTGAAAAAAATTAGCGTTAGTGTGCGCTGTGGGTGTTAAGTGGTCAACTATATTAAAACAACGTTCCATTATTTTTTTGAGCCAGCACGTGTTCTGCGTTGTTTTTGCCGCTTAGTTTTTATTTTTGCGCACAGCTGAACGTAAAGTTCTGCGTCTGAGCGCCGATAACCTTTGACGAGTCCGGTCAGTCACACTCTTATTTACAGGACATCTCAGATGATAAAGCAGGTTACCCAGCAGCTCATTACGCTCGATGCGAGTATTGAAAACTTGCAGGAGAGACGCTATTGGCTGCAGTGCGAGCGTGCTTACACCTACCAGCCAATTTACCAGACCAACGGACGACTGATGGCCGTTGAACTGCTGACTGTCGTGAGCCATCCTGATAATCCATCCCAACGTATTGCGCCAGACCGCTATTTTGCCGAAGTAACCGTCCGACATCGTGTTGATGTGGTGATAGAGCAACTTCTTCAACTTGAGCTGAAAGGGGACTTTTTCAGAGCCAACAACCTGCTGGCTTCCGTGAACGTCGACGGACCAACGCTCATAGCGATGCGCCAGGATCCCGAAATCCTGAAAATCATTGAAGGCCTGCCGTGGCTGCGTTTTGAGCTAGTGGAACATATCCGCTTACCGAAGGGGTCGTCCTTCGCCTCAATGTGCGAGTTTGGCCCGCTCTGGCTGGATGATTTTGGTACCGGAATGGCGAACTTCTCGGCGCTTAGTGAAGTGAATTATGACTATATCAAAGTGGCGCGAGACCTGTTCGTCATGCTGCGCAAGACGCCGGAAGGACGTAATCTCTTCACACTACTATTACAGCTGATGAACCGCTATTGCCGCGGCGTGATTGTCGAAGGCGTTGAAACGCTGGAAGAGTGGCGCGATGTGCAAAACTCACCGGCTTTTGCCGCACAAGGCTATTTTCTCTCTCGTCCAGTGCCTCTGGACACGCTTGAAGAGGTGATCCTGTCGCTTTGATGAGGACGTAGCACACCTCCTTTTCATCCTGCTGGACTATCTTTAGGACAGGCAAGGAAGGAAGTAGAGAGGTTAGACATGACGAAAACAGGTAAAATAACCACTTCAGTAATAGGGGTTTTCTTGTTGTTGATCGTCGTACTCATCATTGTGATTGCGACATTTGACTGGAACCGGCTCAAACCGACCATCAACCAGAAAGTCTCTACAGAACTCAACCGGCCCTTTGCTATACGGGGTGACCTGGGCGTGGTTTGGGAACGCCAGAAGCAGGAAACCGGCTGGCGTAGCTGGGTTCCGTGGCCGCATGTTCATGCTGAAGATATCATCCTCGGCAACCCGCCAGACATTCCTGACGTTACCATGGTGCATCTCCCGCGTGTTGAAGCTACGCTCGCCCCACTGGCACTGCTGACAAAAAACGTCTGGCTCCCGTGGGTCAAGCTGGTCAAACCCGATGCGCGGCTGATCCGCCTGTCGGAGAAAAACAATAACTGGACCTTTAACTTAGCTGGGGACGAAAACCGCGATTCTAATGCGCCGCCATCCGCGTGGTCGTTCCGGCTGGATAACATTCTGTTTGACCAGGGACGCATCGCCATTAACGATAAGGTGACGAAGTCGGAGATTGAGATCCTGGTCGATCCGCTTGGCAAACCGTTGCCCTTTAGCGAAGTGACCGGCGCAAAAGGTAAAGAGAGCAACGCCCGCGTCGAGGACTACGTGTTTGGTCTGAAAGTGCAAGGGCGATATAACGGCGAACCGCTAAGCGGTAGCGGAAAAATTGGCGGAATGCTGGCGCTGCGTGGTGAAGATACGCCTTTCCCGATTCAGGCTGATTTCCGTTCGGGCAATATGCGCGTAGCGTTTATCGGCACGATAAACGATCCGATGAACATGGGCGGGGCGGATCTGCGACTTAAATTCTCGGGAGATTCGCTAGGGGATTTATACGATTTGACCGGCGTGCTGCTCCCGGATACGCCGCCGTTTGAAACCGACGGACGTCTGGTAGCGAAAATTGACCCGGAAAAATCCTCTGTTTTTGATTATCGCGATTTCAATGGCCGCATTGGCGACAGCGATATTCACGGAACGCTGGCCTACACCACCGGCAAGCCGCGACCCATGCTGAAGGGCGATGTGGAATCACGCCAGCTGAGGCTGGCCGATTTGGGGCCGCTGATCGGGGTGGATTCAGGCAAAGGGGCGGAACGGGCAAAACAATCTGAACAGCGCAAAGGTGAGAAGAGCGTTCAGCCTGCGGACAAGGTGTTGCCGTATGACCGTTTTGAAACAGACAAATGGAACGTAATGGACGCTGACGTGCGTTTCAAAGGACGGCGTATTGAGCATGGCAGTAGTCTGCCGATCAGCGATCTCTCCACTCATATCATCCTGAAAAATGCCGACCTGCGTCTGCAACCGCTGAAATTTGGTCTTGCGGGAGGCAGCATTGTTTCCAGCATCCATCTGGAAGGGGATAAAAAGCCGATGCGGGGGCAGGCGGATATCCAGGCTCGCCGCCTGAAGCTTAAAGCGCTGATGCCGGATGTGGAACTGATGCAAAAAACGCTTGGTGAAATGAACGGTGACGCCAGGTTTAGTGGGAGCGGAAACTCGGTGGCGGCGCTGTTGGGTAACAGCAATGGCAACCTGAAACTGCTGATGAATGACGGTTTGATCAGCCGGAATCTGATGGAAATTGTGGGCTTGAATCTGGGGAACTATCTTGTCGGGCAGATATTTGGCGATGACGAAGTGCGGGTGAACTGCGCGGCGGCGAATCTGGATATTGTTAACGGCGTGGCGCGTCCGCAGATTTTTGCTTTTGATACGGAAAACGCAGTCATTAATGTCACCGGTACGGCAAGCTTTGCGTCGGAGCAACTGGATTTAACCATCGATCCGGAGAGTAAAGGGATTCGTATTATTACTCTGCGTTCGCCGTTGTATGTTCGCGGCACCTTTAAGAATCCGCAGGCAGGCGTGAAGGCCGGACCGCTGATTGCGCGCGGTGCGGTTGCTGCTGCGCTGGCAACGCTGGTGACGCCAGCGGCGGCCCTGCTGGCGCTGATTTCACCTTCTGAAGGGGATGCTAATCAGTGCCGGACAATCCTGTCGCAGATGAAGAAGTGATGAGAGCGCCGGATGAGGTGTAAACACCTTATCCGGCCTACGGGGGATTGCAGTTTGTAGGCCTGATAAGCATAGCGCCATCAGGCAATCAAATTACAGCGATTGATGCCGTGTCTCATGGGTTAACAGCAGCGCAATCAGCGTTAACGCCGCCATCGATGCCAGATACGTACCGACCGCCGCCAGGCCGTAATTCGCCTGCAGCCATGCGGCAATGTAAGGGGCAACGGACGCACCAAGAATCGACGAAACGTTGTACGAGAACGACGCTCCCGTATAGCGCACTTCAGTCGGGAACAGCTCCGGCAGCAGCGCACCCATCGGACCAAATGTCAGCCCCATCAGGCTTAAGCCCAGCAACAGGAAGGCGAAAACCAGCACCGGATTGCCAGAGCCGAGCAGTGGTTTAAAGGCAAACAGCGCAAACAGAATGATAAGCGTGGTGATGATGAGCATGCTCTTGCGACGACCAAATGCGTCGGCCAGCAGGCCCGCCACCGGCACCATGACGCCAAAGCCAATCACCGCCATCATCAGCATCCACAACACTTCATTACGCGGCAGGCCAAGTCCTACAGGCGCGGCTGCGGTACTGAACGTCATCGAATAGACGGTCATGATATAGAACAGCGTATAGGTCGCCAGCATGATGAACGTGCCGAGGATCGTCACGCGAACATGTTTGGTCAGCAGGGTACCCAGCGGGATTTTCACCTGCTTTTTCGCCGCGGCTACTTTGGCGAAGACCGGGGATTCATGCAGCGAAACGCGAACGTACAGACCGATAATCACCAGTACCGCAGAGAAGATGAACGGTACGCGCCAACCCCAGCTCATGAACTGCTCGTCGGTCAGCAGCCAGGAGAGCAGCAGAAAGGTACCATTGGCGAAGAAGAAGCCGATAGGCGCGCCCAACTGCGGAAATGATCCGTACAGAGCGCGTTTGCGCGGTGGTGCGTTTTCCGTTGCCAGCAGCGCAGCACCGCCCCATTCACCGCCCAGACCTAACCCCTGGCCAAAACGCGCCAGCGCCAGCAGCAGTGGGGCGAAAATGCCGATCGTTTCATAGCCCGGCAGCAGACCAATGACGACCGTCGAAATCCCCATGGTGAGCAGTGAGGCAACCAGCGTGACTTTACGGCCGACGCGATCGCCGAAATGCCCGAATACAGCAGAACCGATCGGTCGTGCCACAAAGGCGATAGCAAAAGTCGCCAGGGACTGTAGCGTCGCGGCAGTCGGATCCCCCTGCGGGAAGAAGATATGCGGGAACACGATCACCGCGGCGGTGGCGTAAATATAGAAGTCGAAGAACTCAATGGCGGTGCCAATGAGCGAGGCGACGACGACTTTATTGCGCGAGTTGACCGGGGTGTGTTCCTGTTCGTTGTCGAGTGTTGTGGCTGTTGCTTGCATAATATTTTCTTATTTTTGGCCGAACGAGAGGCCATATTACGCACAGCAAAAGAGACATTTCAATCTGTAACAAACTTTGAGAGCGGTCAAAAATAGAGCAAAAAGGGGATAATTTTTAGGCTCGAGATTTCACTTCCATGAAATGCTTCACATAATTTAAAACTTAGATGATAAAACTGGTTTTTGGTTAAATAAAAGTTACGGGTTGGATTTATTCACTAAATCGGTGAGATTGGGCGGCATTATAATTGCCGGATGGCGCTGCGCTTATCCGGCCTACAAAACTCACCCGTAGGCCGGATAAGACGCGTGCGTCGCCATCCGGCAATTAACAACTAATCCGGCGGCGGCTACTGCGTTTTCCCCGGCATACGCGGGTCGTCTTTGTATTCTGCTGTGGCAATCCAGGCAGCGCAAAACAGAGTCAGACGAGCGAAGAAGTAGAAGAACGCCATCAATCCAAGTACGGAACCAAACGCCGCGCCTGACGGCGATTGCACCAGTGACGGCAGGGTATATGTCATGATCATTTTGATGACTTCAAACCCCAGAGCCGCGATAAATGTGCCGCGTATGAGCGCTTTTTTACGCGGTCGGTGACGCGGTAGCCGCCAGAAAATCCAGAAGAACAGCAAGTAGTTGGCGAAAATAGAGATGGTCAGGCCGATCAGCCGCCAGGCGGGCTTCAGCCATTCGATACCGTCGAGATACAACGCAGAGATAATCATCTGCTGGGCGGAGCCGGCAATGGAGGTAATGGACAGAGTAACAATCAGCGCAATCAGTAAGCCAATCAATGAGATAAAATCACGCAGATATTTGACCCAAATTTTTTCCTGATCCTGCGGGGTACGCTCCCAGACATCCCGCGACTGGGCACGAATTGCTTCGCGCAGGTTTCCCATCCAGTTAATGCCGGAATAGAGCGCGATGCCAAGCCCCACCAGACCGACGGTGGTACGTTGCTGTACGGCAGTATTAATGGTGTTTTTCAGCGTAGAGGCGAGCGTCGGATCGCTGACGTTGAGCAGAATTTTGCCGAAGATATCCTGTAACAGCGTAGGATGCGAAGCGAGAATAAAACCCGCGGCGGCAAACGACACCATCAGAATAGGGATCATCGACAGAAACGAGAAGTAGGTAATCGCGGCGCCAAACTGATTTCCCATGCGATCGTTAAACCGCTCCGCAGCCCGAATCAGATGGGCAATCATGGGCTGGCGTTGAACTTTTTCAGCGAAGGTCAGGGCAGTTTTCAACGCCTGGTTGGTCTTACCATTGGTTTCTGTATTTTCCTGCTCCAGGGGCTCAATTTTTAGGATGGGGGCGTGCTCAAGTTCCTGAATGGGGCGTTTAATCTCTTTTTCCTGCGTCATCAGGGCAATAATCCTTGTTCTGTTCATTCTCAGGACAGTATAGCTTGTCAGTCCACATAGTCTTTCATCACGCCAGTCAGCCATTCCATAAACAGATGTACCCGGCGAGAGAGGTTGCGTCGATGCGGATAAAGCAAAGAGACCGGCATTGGCTCGGCGCGATATTGCGGCAACACTTCGACCAGCGTACCGGCGCGCAGGGCATCACGCACGCCAACGCGCGGTACCTGAATAATGCCCAGACCGGCAAGGCATGCCGCGTGATAGGTTTCGGTACTGTTTACCGTTAGCATGCCGCCGGTTTTAACCCATTGCGTGCCGTTTTCTGTCGCCACTTCGAAGCCTTGCGCACGCGTTCCCAAATTGACCGAGTAGTGCACCACTGCATGTGAAGCTAAATCCTCCAGGCTTTCCGGATAACCAAAGCGGGCGAGGTACTGCGGGCTGGCGCAGTTAATCTGCGTGAGTTTCCCCAGTGGGCGCGCAATCAGCCCTGAATCTTTCAGCGTGCCTACGCGTACCACACAGTCGAAACCTTCGCGGACCAGATCCACCAGGCGGTCGCTGCTGCTGAGTTCGAGCTCAAGGCCGGGATACTGATGCAAGAAAGTGGGTAAGCGGGGCATCACCAGATTTCTCGCCACGCCAACCGGCATATCGACGCGCAGCTTGCCGCTGATGCTGGACGGATCGTGATGAAATAGTCCATCCAGCTCATCCAGATTGCTCAACAAATCTTTTGCGCGTTCGTAATAGATCATACCGTCTTGTGTAAGCTGAACGCGGCGGGTAGTGCGGTGCAACAACTGCGTGCCCAGATGATTTTCCAGGGCCTGGATTTGGCGAGATACGCTACCTTTAGGAAGACCAAGGGTGTCTGCCGCACGCGAAAAGCTCTCCAGTTCTGCGACGCGGATGAACAACTGCATTGCGTGAATTTTATCCATTCTTATGCCCTATTGTTGTTCCAAATGAAACAGTAATGCGCAACAGACGACATTTATTGTTTTTCTATCACCTAATAAGCTTTATCTCAATCATCACAACGTCGGAAATGAGGTTTCTTATGACGCAACGTATCGCATTAGTGACTGGTGGTAGTCGTGGGCTCGGTAAAAACGCCGCACTTAAGCTGGCTGACAGAGGAACGGACATTATCTTTACCTACAACAGCCAGCAGCAGGCGGCGCTGGATGTGGTTGCTGAAATTGAGCAAAAAGGCAGAAAAGCTGCGGCAATACAACTGAATGTCAGCGATGTGGCTGGCTTTGAGTCCTTTACCCATGAGGTACAAGCGCAGCTGAAGAGCATGTGGAATCGTGAGGCGTTTGATTATTTAGTGAACAATGCCGGAATTGGTCTGTATGGCGCTTTTGCCGATACCTCCGAAGCGATGTTTGATCAATTAGTGAACATTCACTTTAAGGGCCCCTTCTTCCTGACCCAACGTCTGTTGCCGTTGATCCAGAATGGCGGCAGGATCCTGAATGTTTCATCGGGACTGGCGCGTTTTGCACTGCCAGGGTATGCCGCCTATGCCTCAATGAAAGGGGCGATGGAAGTACTGACGCGTTATCAGGCGAAAGAACTGGGAGAGCGGGGTATTTCAGTAAATATCATCGCGCCTGGGGCGATTGAAACCGATTTTGGCGGCGGTCGACTGCGGGATAATAAAGAGCTGAATGCATATGTGGCATCGCAAACGGCGCTGGGACGCGCGGGCTTGCCGGATGATATTGGCGACGCGATTGCCGCGTTGCTCAGCGATGAGCTGGCCTGGATGACAGCGCAGCGTATCGAAGTATCGGGCGGAATGTTCCTGTAAATCGCTCGTATCTTATTCAGCTTTTGAGCAATAGAAAACCGGTGCGCCACTCCAGGTAAAAATATAGCTAGTGGCGTTTACCGGTATTATCTGCAATCTAATTCAGCGATCGCGGTGCCGAAAGAAATCCGGGATAAACTTTCTGATAACTCATTTTTCTTCGACAGCGGATTTGTCTCAGAAGAAACCATGATCACTTCCCCATCCCCCACGGATTCAGAATTTAATTCTTTAAAATGTTAAAAATTCGACATTAAAAATTGAGCGTTCGATCGCGTATGTGAAAACATGGCCTATGTGCTAAAAATTTCGCATAGGAAGAATAATAAATCGTGAATTTCATTTATAACCTCAAATCTACCATAAACGAATACTAAACGACCGCTTCCTCATAGTAGATTGGGATGAAGATTGGAAAGCATTTATAGCAGTCATATAATCCACCATACAAACGGTATGGATTATCTCAACGCTTATATGTAGAGGTGCATGTTCGTCTTCATTTAACGTGGGTATAAGATATGGGCTATCGTCTATATGGATTTATGATTGGTGCTGAAATTCATTTTGACATTTCTAATCGCCGACTGTATCGGCTTACTGGTAGCCATACCGAGAAAAACATCGTTTTTGCGTCAATTTACTTTAATGAAACAATGCTCAGGCTTTTCCTGTATTTATTAATAAATGCCAGGAGCCAGCCGGTACCGAAAGAAGAGTTATATGAAAAAATCTGGGAAGCGCATAATCTGAGCCCTTCTGCGCAAAGATTATGGCAAGTCCTGCACAATCTTAATAATAAACTTGGCCTGCTGGGGTTACCCAGGGATTTTATCCTTAATATAAGAGGTCAGGGTTATGTCATCAATTATCCTGATGTCATTCCCATTTATTATAAAGTGAGCGAACTCCCAACTCATGCTGTCAAAAAAAGGGAGAAAATAGATAACCTGAGTGAGTGATGTCAACCCAGGTATTTGCCCTGAGCATGCAGTGCGAGGGGCTTTTTTTATCGTTATATTTACTTTTTATTTTCAATGTATTTTCGCTAAATAGCGTTATTGTTCGATAGATACCAATAACGGCCAGGGCGATTGGGTCAGGTTCTGATGATTGCTGTGCGGTTGCCCTCAATAGGCCGCCGCACGCTTGAGGCTCGTGATGATTACCACAACCAGGCAACTCCCGATATTATTCTCTGACGCCAGCGAATTACTGGCCCGTTTCCTCACCTGTGCACCGGTAAAAACGTTGAATGCAGCCATTCTTCAACGGCAGTTCCAACCGGTGTATCAACCCATTTTTAACAGCCAGACGGGTGAAATTGCAGGTATTGAGGTACTCGCCAGGTGGACGCATCCCCAGTATGGCGCTATTCCCCCTGATATTTTTATTCCCCTTGCGGAAGAGCATGGTCTTATCGCCTCGCTGACGCATCAACTTATTCAGCAAGTCATTGCCGACCTGCAGTCGCGGCTCCCCCTTTTCCCAAATGGACTTTACCTTAACCTAAATCTGAGCCCCGAAAACTGCCTCGATCCGCGCTTTGAGTCGGACGTCGTGGCGCTCATGCAAAAGCTTGCCCCGGTTCAGGTTCAACTGGTTATCGAAATTACCGAAAGACGCCCTCTGCACTTTACCCCTCAGCTAAGCGAGTGGTTTGCCGCGTTGAGAAAATCCAATATCGCCGTAGCGTTAGATGATTTCGGGACGGGATACTCGAATCTGTGTTACCTCCACGCGCTGGAACCGGAGTTTATTAAGATAGATAAACTGTTTGTCAGCCAGATTGGTGAGGGGGGCGATACCCGCATTGTCGATACGCTTATTGAGCTGGCGCAGAAGATGGGTCTGCGAATGATTGCCGAGGGCGTTGAGACTCAGGTTCAGGCCGATTATCTGCGCATGAAACGCTGTGATTTTTTACAAGGGTATTATTTATGCAGACCCGTTCCACTTGAAGATCTGATCGGAGTGATGCAATCGCCCGCAACCTTTAGTGTCGATTGATACAGCAATACTGCCTGGGGAAACCACAGGTGATGATCAATTGATGCGACATTTTATTTTGTAACATATTTGTCTGTTACTGTGAGTTCCTTATTTTTATTAGAAAATATAGACTCCAAAAATTAATATTAATAAGCTGATTTTGAGTATTGGATATTAAGGATTTCCTTAATGTTTAGCGCCACTTTTGTCCCTTTGTGTGATTATTCGGTTTGAGCTGTAACTATTTTTGATTTCTACTTTTTTCTTCTCCGTCTATCGGTAAAATGGCCCCCGCCAAATGGTGACTTCTTATTTTACCCCTCGGGTAATACCCTTCCGCGTGTTAAGGCTAGTATCTTATTCAGACGGAGATAAGTAATGCAGGTAATAATGTTTGACAGGCAGTCGATATTTATTCATGGAATGAATGTAAGTTTACAAGAGCGTATTCCAGGAGTGGATGTTCAGGGTGTCAGTCAGGCAGATGACCTTTGGCAGAAACTGGAAGACACCCCTGATGCACTGATAATGCTGGATGGCGACCAGGACGCCGAGTTCTGCCGTAACTTGCTACAGCAGATAGCGCAACGCTTTTCGACAGTAAAAGTGCTGGTAACAGCAACGGACTGCCGTAAAAAATGGCTGCATGAGGTTACGCAATTGAATGTGCTGGCCATTGTTCCACGCGACTCTGACGCGGAAACCTTCACGCTGGCTCTCAATAGCATTGCGATGGGAATGGTATTTATCCCCAGAGATTGTATGACAACCCCCGAGAGCAGCGGGCAAAATATCAGATCGCTTAGTGCGCGTCAGCGAGAGATTCTGACTATGCTTGCCGCCGGAGAATCAAATAAACAAATTGGTCGATTGTTAAATATCAGCACCGGAACGGTCAAAGCCCATCTTGAATCGCTGTATCAGCGCCTCGAGGTAAAAAACCGTACGCAGGCGGCAATGATGTTAAACGACGCAATTTAACGGGCGAATATTTCACAGTCAGAACGATTCTGGCTGTGAAATAACCCCCGAGCAGAATTCTGCAGCACAAAACCGGCTTATCCCCACGCTGAGCATCCACGCAATTAACGCTTCCTGTTGAAACCTTTCTTTTATTTGCGGCATTTTCTGGTGTATGAATTCCTCGCAGATTTCCAGATCCGCGAGCAGTAGTGTTTCTGCCTGCGTTACCGAAACAGGCGCAGGAAAGCTTTCATCGGATGTGATTTCGTGCCCGTAGCCAATCACCCAGACACCATTTTTGTCCTGATACTTTTCCAGTGACAGGCCTTGCCATTGTTTAATAAATGCAACACAGGCGGGCGTGAAATACGTTGAATGGAGTGGCATATTCATCTCTGTACAAAGAGACCTATTTTAAGAAACCGCCTCCGTTACGCCAGTTGTCATACAGCCAGTTTTTTCAGCAAAACGTCTTATTCTGCGGGTGGCTGATAGTCGTGTTTTAACAGGCCGAAAATCCAGTCATCATTCCAGGTTTGATGCAGCCAGTAGCTTTCCCGCAGCGTGCCTTCGTGAATGAACCCGACCTTTTCCAACAGATGCCGTGAGGCTTCGTTTCCTGCGGTGACGCAAGCCGTAAGCCGGCGTAGCCCTCCGGTGGTAAATGCAAAATCGCAAACTGCATGCAGAGATTCAGTACCATAACCTTTCCCCTGCGCTTCAGGGGCGAGCAGAAAACCGACCTCGGCACATTCATTGTTATCATGAATATATCCAGTCACTCCAAGCGGTGCTCCCGATGCCTTATCGCACAGGACCAGACATAGCCAGTGCGGGCTGCCGGGAGACCATTCAGGCAGGCGGGAGTTGAAGGCTATCCGTATCTCCTCTTCAGTACGCGTGTCAGCGACAAAGCGCATCACATCTGGATTCTTCTGTAGCGTTAAGAAGAACGTCCAGTCATTTTCTGTCAGTGGGCGGCAGAGCAGACGTGATGTTTGCAATACAGGCACAGGCTTATCTCCAGAATAATTTTCAATGATTGTGCGGAAGTCACTGTAAAACTTATTTATTTGCTATATGAATGTGTTCTAGTCTACATCGGCACAACGTTGCGTTTAAAAAAGATAATTACATACCATGATGAGGCCGCACGTTTTGGGTCCTTTTAGGGAAGATGATGACCAATAGCGCGTTACAAGCGACATGTACACCCTTTGAACATTGTCTGGGGATTATCCGTCAGGCGTCGATAGAAATATTATTGCTGTTAGGCGTACATGTCACAGAAGGCAAAGACCCTCGGTGGTTTCTCGAACAACTGGATCAGGCTCGACTGAATCTGGGCGGCTGGGGGGCTGTCGCCAGACGGTTGCAGATGAATGATGCGCAATTGAGCCAGTTCACTCTGCGGCTACGCCATCTTCAACAGAGTGTACCCCAATATGAAAATGGCCAGGACGTCAGTGAAAACCAGCTGATTTCAGCGCTGCGCTTTGTGGCCTCTCTGGAACAATTACGCCAGCAACAGCCTATCCTGAAGTATCAAACCGAAATTACACCTGTAGAGCCGGATGCTCAGATGCGGGCGCAGCGTCAACTTCGCGCAATAGAATTAACCCTCAAATCCCTGATTGCGCGGGTATGGCCGGATCAACATCCTCTCAACAGCTTTCTGAAACAGCACTTTGGCGGTGAACGTCTGCGTCGCTGGCTAAAGTTGGGCGAAGGACGAGATGCGCTGGACGGTATGATGTTTAGCGAGCTGGCACTGATGGTCGTCGATAAGAAATTATTTGTTCGCCACTTTACACAGATTTTTAACGATACCTCGGTGCTGATGTCGTTTGTTGAGCCGCGCATCACGCTACGCATGTTTTTGGATGATTGCCGCCTGGCTCGTAACTGTGTTATCGCGCAACAACCGCTAACCTCAGTACAATTGCTGTTGCTGGACTACCAGTACCGGCAGATAACTCATCCTGTGCAACGGGCGTTTGAAGAACGGCGTACGCGCATTAATCCTGCGTCGTATCTGGAATCTGATGAGTCCATGGTCCGCCAGTTTTGGGAAACGGCAAAGCAAAAAGACGAGCAAGCGGGAGGCGATAAGCATGAAATCGCAGACAGTATTGATCCGCCGGAGAAGCGGGCCAAGCGCTCGGCGGAAGAACGTGAACAGCTGATTTCCGGCATGTTGTGGGTAGCGGTCGGCGTGATGGTGCTGGCGATTTCGCTGGGTGCGTTCTGGTTATTCACTTCGCCAGCGCCACAGGCGTCATCCGGACAATCCGTTGAAATTGTGCAGGAGGAACCGCGACGTGACGCCCCCAGCGCGCGGGAGGCGGTGACCCGAATGGGTATCACCTGGGATGCCTTTAACATGCGGGCGGCTATCGATCGCAATGACACCCGCGTGACGTCACTGTTCCTGCAGGGTGGGATGGACTGGAAGCTGGCGTGGACGGAGCAGGCGTTCTCAGCGGGCAATACCGAGGTGTTGAGACTGCTGCTGCGTTACCCTTCGCAGATGGATGAAAGCAAACCATGCCGACAGTTTATGACTACGCTCAGCCATGCGATGTCGAATGGGGCGTCACTCACATCGCTGCATAAAAGTTATCTGCAAAGTTTTTGTTCCGTGCCTGCGGTCGTTGCGCGTCAGCAATATGATCTTGAGCAGGCCGAGCTGCGTGTTCGCGCCCAGCCAAGCCCTGAGAACAAGAAATGGCAGAAAATTCACGCCGAGTTGTACGATGCGATTAACTGACATCCTGATGACTCAGACCGTCAGCCGCTAGGGTTCGCCATACAAACCGATGAGTCGGCGCACCACGCCATTGGTCCAGCCAAAACCGTCCTGCAACGGATATTCCCCGCCGCCGCCTTCGCGCGGCGCTGCGTCGGCTATGTGGTATTTTTCGATAAGCTTGTGGTGTTCCTGATAAAAGAGATTCACCGTTTTCAACCAGTTACGGGCGATTTCATCCCCGAGATGGTCGTCACCGTACAGTTTGAAGCCCTGAATCGCCATCCACTGCAGCGGCGCCCAGCCGTTCGGTTTATCCCACTGTTCCCCAGTTTCATGCTCCGTGGCTAAAATACCACCGGGCGTGAGCAGGCGACTGCGAACCGCGTTAGCAAGCCGGTCGGCTTGTTCATGTGTTGCCATACCGACATACAGCGGCACAATACTGGCGGCAGAGAACAGGGCCATTTGTTCGCGCCGCCAGTCGTAATCGCGATAGCAGCCGTTTTCATCGTCCCACAGATAGCGGTTTACCGCATCGCGACGGTCACTGGCTTTCTGGCGAAACTGCGCTTCCGTTTCTTTGTCGCCTTTCAGCGCGGAAATATTGGCGATAGTGCTTTCCAGCTTGTAGAGGAAGGCGTTCAGATCAATCGGGATGAACTGCGTGGTGCGTATGCTGGCAAGGCGGCCTGCATCGCGTAGCCAGCGCGAGGAATAATCCCAGCCGGAGGCCGCGCCCGCGCGCAAATCCCGATACACCTCATTGGGTGGACGACCCGAATGCTTGGCGGTCTCAACGTCTTCAAGCCATGATTCATCACGCGGCGTATCACGATCGTCCCAATAGCGGTTGAGCAGAGAGCCGTCCGACATTCTGATCACGTGACGGTAGGCCTGGTTGAGCACCAGGGAATCGGCGCCATCCATCCAGAATGCGTATTCCATTTTTAGATGTTCAAGGTAGCGACGCGCGCCGCGCACGCCATCTTCTTCAAACAGTTCCACCATCAGCGCAAAAACCGGTGGCTGCGAACGGCTCAGGTAGTAGGTACGGTTACCGTTGGGGATGTGACCATAGTTTTCAATCATCCAGGCAAAGTTATCCGCCATACATTTCAGCAGGTCTTCGCGACCGCTCTCTGCCAGACCCAGCATGGTAAAGTAGGAATCCCAGTAGTAGGTTTCGCTAAAACGTCCGCCGGGCACAATATATGATTGCGGTAACGCCAGCAGCGAGGACCAGGGAATGTGATCCTGCGGCTCGCGCGTCAGCACAGGCCACAGTTGATCGATATGCTCTTTCAGCGAGCTTGCCGGATCGGACACATATTCACTGGAGGGCGTTTCCGGTAGCCAGAAATGGTTCTCGACGAAACGTCGCAGATCAAAGTCGCGGTGGCGTTTAACTTTGCGATAGCGGATCAAAATGTCCAGCGGGTCCATTTTGGGCGCACAATCAGGGAAGGTTTTGCTATCAGCGAATAGTTTGGATGACTGGACGTGTTCGAACAGCTCAAGGTAACGATCGGCCGGGGTTAACGCATCTGAGGCGGGCAGCCCTTCAATCATCTCCGGCTCAGGCTCTGCCTCAATCATTTCATCCAGCTTTAACTCGCACGGATCCATTTCATAAAGCAGATCGATATCGATCGTCATTTCTTCTGAAGGGGCGTGGGGTAGTTTCTGGTTGAGCATAATGAGAAAGACCTCCGATGGACGTTGAAAGATTAAGGCTATTGCCCGGTCGTCAGTTAAGCGTAGACATTCGCTTCGGTGTCTGGTGAGTAAAGCGTGCGGTTGATCACGTTTTAGTGCTGCATATTATTTAGAAAATAAGACTATCCCAATGAATATAATGAAGAATTCATAATTCTGCGTGACCTGAAGATATTTCATTTTCAGAACATTCGATTGCAACGAGGTGTGAACGGAAAACCATAACGGCTTATCTCCGTAATAGGCACAGGCTATTCTATCGATAGTTATCCTCCATGTAATTGCTTGATACTTATCAAAATAATAAATCCCTTACTTTCTATGATGGTTAAGTCTGATAAAGACTATGCACTCATTATTCTAATTTTTCTGGGTCACAATAACTCACAACGGTGAGGGTAAAATAATGAAAATCATTACCCGTCTTACCGCGATAGCCATAGCTGGTGTCGTGATTTGTTATTTTGGATTATCCGGTTATGTGTGGTATCACGATAATCAACGTAGTAAACAGGCAGATGTTCAGGCCTCTACGCTGGAAGAAAATAATAAAGTATTAGGTTTTTTACGCGAAAAAGGATGCGATTATTGTCACACGCCTTCAGCTGAATTACCTTTCTATTCTTCTTTTCCTGTCGCTAAGCAGTTGATGAATTACGATATTCAACTGGGATACAAATCATTCAATCTTGAGGCCGTTCGTGCGGCGCTGGTCGTAGATAAACCCGTTTCGCAAAGCGACCTGAATAAAATTGAATGGGTGATGCAGTACGACACCATGCCGCCGACGCGTTATACCGCACTGCACTGGGCCGGCAAGGTAAGCGATACGGAGCGAGCAGAGATCCTGGGCTGGATTGCGAAACAGCGCGAGCAGTATTACGCCAGTAACGATACCGCCGCGCAGCATCGTAACGAGCCTGTGCAGCCGATACCGGAAAGCATTCCGACCGATGCCCGCAAAGTGGCGCTAGGCTTTACGCTTTACCACGACCCGCGTATTTCCGGTGACAGCACGATTTCTTGCGCGCACTGCCATGCCCTGAATGCGGGCGGCGTAGATGGTCGCAAAACGTCAATCGGCGTAGGCGGCGCGGTTGGTCCTATCAACGCGCCGACGGTATTTAACTCTGTCTTCAACGTGGAACAATTCTGGGATGGTCGAGCACCAACATTGCAGGCGCAGGCAGGCGGCCCGCCGTTGAACCCTATCGAGATGGCGTCTAAATCCTGGGATGAAATTATTCAGAAACTGGATAAAGATCCGCAACTCAAACAAGAGTTTATCGCGGTTTATCCGCAGGGATTCAGCGGAGATAATATTACCGATGCGATTGCTGAGTTTGAGAAAACGCTAATTACGCCAAATTCGCCGTTTGATAAATGGCTACGCGGCGATGAAGCGGCGTTAACTGCCCAGCAGAAACATGGCTATCAGTTGTTTAAAGATAATAAGTGCGCGACCTGTCATGGCGGTATTATTTTAGGCGGGCGTTCATTTGAGCCATTGGGTTTGAAAAAGGACTTTAATTTCGGCGAGGTCACTGCCGCAGATATTGGCCGCATGAACGTCACTAATGAACTACGTGACAAGCTGCGTCAAAAAGTCCCTGGCTTGCGTAACGTTGCGCTGACCGCGCCTTATTTCCATCGAGGTGATGTGCCTACGCTCGACGGTGCGGTAAAACTGATGCTGCGTTATCAGGTGGGTAAAGAACTGCCGCAGGAAGATATCGACGATATCGTGGCGTTCCTCGAAAGCTTAAACGGCGTGTATACGCCGTATATGCAGGGTAAATAGACTTTGCCCTGGTCCTGATTCGGACGTAAAAAAACCGACTTCACGTCGGTTTTTTTACGCTTCAGCCCGAGTTGGTGGCTCTGGCCGAAGTGAGATAGTTATCATCTAACGCTTCAATCCTATTACCTTAACGGTACTATTGCAAGAATGCGCTGGCAGTTACGATTAAAAGAACTGTATACTTATCCAGTTAGCTCTGTAACTTATCCCTTCCGGACGCGCGCTAAACGCTTTCTAAGTCCTGATCGGCGAAACGGGTGGTGCCGTTGGCCGATGCTCTGGCCGGGGTGAGATAGTTATCATCTAACAATGGAGCATGCCCCGTGACAGGCAATGGATGAGTAAGCGGGTGCATTCTCACTCCATCTGATGGAGAAAACGGGTGATTGATAAAGCAATCATCGTTCTGGGAGCGTTAATCGCGTTGCTGGAGCAGATCCGCTATCTGCTGCAACTTTTGAACTGATAGCGGAAACGTAACTAAGGGCAAAGAGCTAACCCCTCTTTGCCCTTTAACACTCATGAAGTGCGATTAACGCATGGTAACGAACTCTTCTGCTGCCGTTGGGTGAATCGCAACGGTGTTATCAAAGTCTTTCTTGGTTGCGCCCATTTTCAGTGCGACCGCGAAGCCTTGCAGCATTTCATCCATTCCAAAACCAATACCGTGAATACCGACAATCTTCTCTTCCGGACCGACGCAAACCAGCTTCATGCGGCACGGCTGACGATGTGAGGTGACAGCGGTATACATCGCGGTAAATGATGATTTATACACTTTCACCTGGTCATCGCCGTGCTGTTCACGAGCCTGCTGCTCGGTCAGGCCGACGGTGCCAATTGGCGGATGGCTGAAGACCACGGTCGGGATATTGCTGTAGTCCAGATGTTCGTCCGGTTTGTTGTTAAACAGACGCTCAGACAGGCGACGGCCCGCGGCAACAGCAACCGGCGTCAGCTCAACGGCACCGGTGTTATCGCCGACGGCATAAATTCCCGGCACGCTGGTGTTCTGATATTTATCAACGACGATGTAGCCTTTTTCGTTGGTTTTCACGCCAGTAACTGCCAGGTTGAAGTTATCGGTGGCTGGTTCACGACCAATTGCCCAAATCAGGCAATCTACCGTTTCGCTACGACCATCTTCCAGTTGCAGGGTCAGGCTGCCGTCAGCGTTTTTAACGACCGCTTTCGGAATCGCGTGAGTATGCAGAGTCGGGCCTTCGGCGTTCATCACCTCAACCAGCGTGTCGACGATCATCGGGTCGAAGCTGCGTAGCGGCGCGTGTTTACGCACGAACAGATGCGTTTGGGCACCCAGGCCGTTAATCACGCCTGCCAGCTCAACGGCGATGTAACCTGCGCCGACGACCGCAACGCGCTTCGGCAGCGCGGGCAGCTCAAAGAAGCCATCGGAGTCGATCCCGTATTCCACACCCGGAATGTTCGGATGGCTCGGGCGACCGCCGGTAGCAATCAAAATATGATCGGCAGTAATGGTTTCACCGTTCACTTCAATGGTTTTGGCATCCACAAAGCGGGCAAAACCTTTAATCACATCGACATTATTTTTGCCCAGCACATTGTCGTACGAGGTATGAATACGATCGATATAAGCGGTACGTGTGGCGATCAGTTTATCCCAATCGAACTTATTGATGGTGGTGTCGAAACCGTAATCCGGCCCGTACATGTGGATCGCTTCGCGAACCTGGGCGGCATGCCACATCACTTTCTTTGGTACGCAGCCCACGTTAACGCAGGTTCCGCCTAACTCTTTGGCTTCAATAAGTGCGCATTTCTGGCCATACATTGCTGCACGGTTAATGGAGGCAATACCGCCGCTGCCGCCGCCAATAGCGATGTAATCATAGTGCTTGGTCATGACCGCTCCTTCATGTTCATTGTAGGGCGGAGACGCGTTACGCCATCCGCCAAAATATTCGCGATTGTATACCTGATATTAAAAGGTTCCACCGATGGCTGCGATTACTCCGGCACGATCCAGCTTACCGAGGTATGACCGGTTCCTGCCGGAACCAGTTTGCTGTGCAACCACGGCAAAACGTTGTTCATCTGCTGCTCCAGCTTCCACGGTGGGTTAATCACAATCATGCCAGACGCTGTCATACCGCGCTGATCGCTGTCCGGGCGCACCGCCAGTTCAATTTGCAGAATTTTGCGGATGCCGGTGTCTTCGAGATCGTGGATCATGCGCTTGATTTGCTGGCGCAGAACCACCGGATACCACAGCGCATAGGTGCCGGTCGCGAAACGCTTGTAGCCTTCGTTAATACCGGTGACCACCGCCTGGTAGTCGCTTTTGATTTCGTAGGGTGGATCGATAAGGATCAGCCCACGACGTGAAACCGGCGGCAATTTTGCTTTCAGCTGCTGATAACCATCGGCTTTGGCCACGCGTGCGCGCTCATCTTTCTGAAATTCGCCGCGCAGCAGGGGAAAGTCGCTCGGGTGCAGTTCAGTTAATTGCAGGCTATCCTGTTCGCGCAGCAGCTGGCGAGCAATTAACGGAGAGCCCGGGTAGTAGCGCAACTGACCGCTACGGTTGAAGTGTTGCACTACGCCAATGTAGGGTTCCAGTTCGGCAGGCAAATCGTCCTGCTGCCAGATACGGGCGATCCCTTCCAGATATTCACCGGTACGTTCGGCATGCTCACTGCTCAGCTGATAACGGCCAGCGCCAGCATGGGTGTCCAGATAGAGAAACGGTTTTTCTTTCTCTTTGAGCGATTCAATGATCAGGCTCTGGACGGTGTGTTTCAGGACGTCGGCGTGGTTGCCTGCGTGATAACTGTGGCGATAACTGAGCATGGGTAATGAAATTCCGCTGAAATGACGATTTGCCACAGTTTACAGCAGATCGGCACAGATTACCCGTAGGCCCGGTAAGCGCAGCACCACCGGGCGTCTTTCCGTCACGGTTAGCATTGAAATCCTCTACACTTAACCCCATTGTACAAATTAATATGCACAGCGCCGGATACGCGCTTCATTCACTCTTTTCAACAGGACCGCGCTAATGACCAATCCATTGCTGACTCCCTTCGAACTGCCGCCGTTTTCTAAAATTCAGCCTGAGCATGTCGTGCCTGCCGTCACTAAGGCGCTGAACGATTGCCGCGAAAACGTTGAACGAGTGGTTGCGCAGGGCGCGCCGTACACCTGGGAAAATCTCTGCCAGCCGTTGGCGGAAGTTGACGATGTGCTGGGGCGTATTTTCTCTCCTGTTAGCCACCTGAACTCGGTGAAAAACAGCCCGGAACTGCGCGAAGCCTACGAACAAACGCTACCGCTGCTGTCTGAATACAGCACCTGGGTTGGACAACATGAAGGCCTGTACAAAGCGTACCGCGACCTGCGTGATGGCGATCATTACGCCACCCTGAGTACCGCGCAGAAAAAAGCGGTCGATAACGCGCTGCGCGATTTTGAGCTTTCTGGTATTGGTCTGCCGAAGGAAAAACAGCAGCGCTATGGTGAAATCGCCACCCGTCTGTCTGAGCTCGGCAACTTGTACAGCAATAACGTCCTTGATGCCACGATGGGCTGGACGAAGTTAGTCACCGATGAAGCCGAGCTGGCTGGTATGCCGGAAAGCGCGCTGGCTGCGGCGAAGGCCCAGGCGGAAGCCAAAGAGCAGGTAGGCTATCTGTTAACGCTGGATATCCCAAGCTACCTGCCGGTGATGACCTACTGTGACAACCAGGGACTGCGTGAAGAGATGTATCGCGCTTACTCCACGCGCGCGTCTGACCAGGGGCCGAACGCTGGCAAATGGGACAACAGCCCGATAATGGAAGAGATCCTCGCGCTGCGCCACGAACTGGCGCAACTGCTGGGCTTTGAAAGCTACGCCTTTAAATCTCTGGCTACCAAAATGGCGGAAAACCCGCAGCAGGTCCTCGACTTCCTGACCGATCTGGCGAAACGTGCCCGTCCGCAGGGGGAGAAAGAGCTGGCTCAACTGCGCGCCTTTGCGAAAGCGGAATTTGGCGTTGATGAGCTTCAGCCGTGGGACATCGCTTACTACAGCGAGAAACAAAAACAGCACCTCTACAGCATCAGCGACGAGCAGCTTCGTCCTTATTTCCCGGAGAACAAAGCCGTTAACGGTCTGTTTGAAGTGGTTAAACGTATTTATGGCATCACTGCCAAAGAGCGCACCGATGTTGACGTTTGGCACCCGGAAGTTCGTTTCTTCGAGCTGTACGACGAAAACAACGAGCTGCGCGGCAGCTTCTACCTCGACCTGTATGCCCGTGAACATAAACGCGGCGGGGCGTGGATGGATGACTGCGTCGGCCAGATGCGTAAAAGTGACGGCACGTTGCAAAAACCGGTTGCCTACCTGACCTGTAACTTTAACCGTCCGGTGAACGGTAAACCTGCGCTGTTTACCCACGATGAAGTGATTACCCTGTTCCACGAGTTCGGCCACGGTCTGCACCATATGCTGACCCGTATCGAAACCGCGGGCGTTTCCGGTATCAACGGTGTGCCATGGGATGCGGTCGAACTGCCGAGCCAGTTTATGGAAAACTGGTGCTGGGAGCCACAAGCGTTGGCGTTTATCTCCGGCCATTATGAAACCGGCGAACCGCTGCCGAAGGAACTGCTGGATAAAATGCTGGCGGCGAAAAACTACCAGGCGGCGCTGTTTATTCTGCGTCAACTGGAGTTCGGTCTGTTTGATTTCCGTCTGCACGCGGAATTTAACCCGCAGCAAGGGGCGAAAATCCTCGATACGCTGGCGGAAATCAAGAAACAGGTCGCCGTGGTGCCGGGCCCAACCTGGGGCCGCTTCCCGCATGCCTTCAGCCATATTTTTGCAGGGGGCTACGCGGCGGGTTACTACAGCTATCTGTGGGCCGACGTGCTGGCGGCGGATGCCTTCTCTCGCTTCGAAGATGAAGGGATTTTCAACCGTCAAACCGGACAATCGTTCCTCGATAACATCCTCACCCGTGGCGGTTCTGAAGAGCCGATGGAACTGTTCAAACGCTTCCGTGGCCGCGAGCCACAGTTGGATGCAATGCTGGAGCATTACGGGATTAAAGCCTGATTTACCCGTCATACTTCAAGCTGCCTCTTCGGCAACTGCGCTCACTCACCCTGGTCACGTACTATTTGTACGTTCCCAGGGATTCCTTCACTTGTTGTCTTGATGCAACTCGAATTATTTAGGGTAAAGCGGAATTGAAAATCTGCTTAATTGATGAAACAGGCGCCGGAGACGGCGCCTTATCTGTTCTGGCCGCCCGCTGGGGACTGGAACACGATGAAGATAACCTGATGGCGCTGGTGATGACGACAGCACATCTGGAACTGCGCAAACGTGACGAACCTAAACTCGGCGGTATCTTCGTGGATTTCGCGGGCGGTGCGATGGCCCATCGGCGCAAATTTGGCGGTGGCCGCGGTGAAGCGGTGGCGAAGGCGGTCGGCATTAAAGGCGATTACCTGCCGGATGTGGTCGATGCAACCGCAGGGCTGGGGCGCGATGCGTTTGTACTGGCCTCGGTAGGCTGTCGCGTACGAATGCTGGAACGAAACCCGGTGGTTGCTGCGCTGCTTGACGATGGCCTGGCGCGCGGGTATGCCGACCCGGAAATCGGTCCGTGGCTGCAGGAGCGTTTGCAGTTGATTCACGCGTCGAGCCTGACGGCGTTAACCGATATCACACCTCGCCCGCAGGTGGTGTACCTCGACCCGATGTTCCCGCATAAGCAGAAAAGCGCGCTGGTGAAAAAAGAGATGCGTGTGTTTCAGTCGCTGGTGGGGCCGGATCTGGATGCGGATGGGCTGCTGGAGCCTGCTCGTCAGTTAGCCACCAAACGAGTGGTGGTGAAACGTCCGGACTACGCGCCGCCGCTGGCCGACGTAGCAACGCCGAACGCGGTAGTTACAAAAGGGCATCGGTTCGATATTTATGCGGGAACGGCATAGGCCAGATGGTCAGCTATAGTGCCCTTATCGGGTCTACAGCTCGGTGCCGTTAGTAGGCCGGATAAGGCGGTAGCCGCATCCGGCATCACGGGTTAAACAAACGGTGCCAGCGGATCGGCAATCTCAAACGCTACCGCGCGGTCCGCCTTCGGCGGGTAAATCAGCTCGCTGACAATCGACACCTTCAGCTTTTTCGCTTCTGCGCGCGTCAGTTTCACCTGCTGATCCCATCCTTCGCTATACACCGCACCCCAGGCACCAAGATCCAGGCAGGTGACGTAGTTTTCCTGACGATATGGCAGTGGTGTTATGTTTAACAGGTCTGCCGCGGCGTTATTACCGGCAAATTTACCCAGCAAGATGGCGTGCTGGCAGGTCATCAGCGCATGATTGCCTTTGTCGTCGGTGGCGGCGTAGGCTACATCGCCAGTGGCGTAGATATCATCGTGACCCACAACCTGCAGATTGGCATTTACATGCAGACGGCCCTGGCGATCGCGCGGGGCGTTAATCTGTGCTGTCAGGCTATTAGCCTGAACGCCGACGGTCCAGATAACTGTCTGGGAAGAAATCACCTGTCCATCTTTTAGCGTGACGCCAGAGGCATCCACGCACTCTACTTCTGCATTGACCAGCCACTCGACACCCAGTTCAGCAGAGGCTTCGATAATCACGTCACGTAATTCCTGGCTCCAGCGTCCGCCCGGCTGAGCGCCGCGTTCAACTACGACAACTCTGGTCTTAGCATCAGCGCCCAATATTTCGCGCAAACGACCTGGTAATTCCAGCGCCATTTCAATGCCGGTAAAGCCGCCGCCGCAGACCACTACCGTATTGCGAGCCTCACTTTCCGGTTGTAATGCCAGATCGTTAATGTGCTGCTCCAGTACGGCGGCGCTCTCAAGTTGGTCGAGGTCAAACGCGTGCTCGGCGGCACCGGTGACGGCGTCGCGGTTTACGTGACTTCCGCTGGCAAGCACCAGGCGGTCGTAGCGGCGCAGATGAATGTCACCGTTGGCATCTTTCCAGCTCACCTCTTTAGAGTCCGGGAGGATTTGCTCGACGTGACCTTGCAGGAAGTTGACGCCGGTAACGTCAAACAGCGGTTGCAGTGGTGCGACCAGCGTATGAACGGCGCTTTCATAAAAACGTGGGCGGACACGCAGCTCTGGCTGTGGCGCAATTACTGTAATATCAATGGCCTGCTGATGTTTATCCGCCAGTCGTGCGGCGCTTAATGCTGCCCACATACCGGCAAAGCCGGCGCCCACGATCAGAATTTGTTTACGCATTGGAGTTTTCTCACTGGTGACTACGAATTATTTACTCGGATTTTATTTGTCGTAGTTAAGAATTGCAATGCGATCGAGATCCTTTTTGCTTCAAAGGGTGAGGGTTTTTTATTATCTATTTGATAAATATGTATTTAAATTTTTATTGTGAAGAGGGGTTACTTTGCTGTCTGGAATGAGTGAAACGAAAAAGCTACAATAAACTCAGATTAATTTTGACTGAGATAAGAGAATGGCATTCTACAGTTCTGGGGTTGAGTACGGCATTCATAGCCTGATGTGTATGGTCGATAGTAAGGGCGACGCGAGGGATATGAGCGTGCGGGAAATTGCCGAACTGCAAAGTGTGCCATATGACTATCTGGCAAAAATTTTCACCCGTCTGTCCAAAGCGGGTCTGGTGCGCAGCATTGAAGGCAAGGGCGGTGGTTTCCAGTTAGCTAAACCTGCTGAACACATCACTGTACTGGATGTGGTGAATGCTATTGATGGTGATAAGCGCATCTTTGAATGTCGTGAAATTCGCCAGCGGTTGGCGGTATTTGAGGAACATCCACCAGAGTGGGCCTGTGAAGGCATTTGTGGTGTGCGTTCGGTAATGGACATGGCCCAGCAGCGGATGGAAGAAGCGCTCGGTCAGCATACGATTCTGGACTTGGCGCGCAAAATGTACCGCAAAGCGCCGGACACCTTTGTGGTGGAAGTGCAGGAGTGGATAGACGCGCGTAAAGGGTAGTGAGTGAAAATGCCGGATAGGGCAATAGCCGCCATCCGGCACTGAAGGTTATTGCTCGGTGCTCGGCGTATTAATCATGCGGTTCAGCCATGGCACCATAATCGCCATCACCACCGTTACGGCCAGGGTCACCAGACCAATCTTACTGAAGACGTTGGTATAGATAGGCAGCGTCTGCAGCGGGTCGGTGATGTTCTCTGGTACGGCGGTGAACGTCGCGACATAACCCCCCATCAGGAAGGCTGCTGCCTGGGTCAGGAACCACATCCCGAGAATAAAGCCCATCAGGTGTTGTGGCACGAGAGCGGCGACCATAGCCAGCCCCAGGGCGCTAATCAGCAGTTCACCCAGGCTCTGGAACAGATACACCAGCACGATAAACCACGGCGACGTCAGCCCCTGCGCATCGGCAAACCACATTCCGGCTGCAGCGGCGGTCAGGAAACCCAGCGAGCACAGGAACATACCGAGCGTAAACTTCATTGGCATGGTCAGGTCTTTACCTTTGTTGCCCAGACGGGTATAGATTGCGGCCAGTACCGGACTCGCCAGTACCACCCAGAACGGGTTCAGCGCCTGGAAGCTTACCGGGTTGATGGCGAAACCAAGAATTTCATGGTGCACGTTATTGATAGCAAAGAAGTTCAGTGAAGTTGGCATCTGCGCGTACAGGACGTAGAACACCACCGCTTCCAGCATCAGGATAAAGGCCACGAACATTTTGTTGCGCCCGGTTTTATCCAGTTTGAAGGCCTGACGGAAGAAGATGATCGTCACGGCAATTGACAGTACGATCAGCACCAGGTTGGCAATCTGCACGTTGTGCATCAGCCAGGCGCAGATAAATACCATCACTATCGTTCCAGCCAGCACGCAGAATAGATTACGGAAATTCAGAGGCTTATGGTCCGGCTCTGAACCGATATTCTTCACCATTCCACGGCAGGCAAAGTAGACCAAAAGCGCGACAATAAGCCCGGCCCCGCACAGATTATAGGTCACCGCGTAGCCAAACTTATCGGCAATCACCGGTGCCAGCGACAACGACAGCAGTGAACCGATGTTAATCGACATATAAAACAGGGTGAAAGCACCGTCCAGACGGGCGTCTTTCGGTGGATAGCATTTTGACAGCAGGCTTGCCGGGTTGGCTTTAAACAGCCCATTACCGACGGCAATGGTACCCAAAGCAATAAAAATCAGGTCGGGCTTAAGCAGTGACATCCCGGTCATGAAGTAGCCGATCGCCAGCACAATGGCGCCGAGTACCAGCGTGCGCTTGGTACCTAACAGATGGTCGCCGACGTAGCCGCCGATCGAGATCAGGCCGTAGACCAGCGCGGCAAATGCACCAAAGGTGACAAATGCCTGTTCCTGCGAAAAGCCGAGCTGCTTAACAAAAAATACCGCCAGGATGCCCTGAACGCCGTAATAGCCAAATCGTTCCCATAATTCAACAAAGAAGATCATGAAGAACGGACGAGGTTGCTGCAGCAAGCCCGTAGGTGCAGTTTTATTCATATTCCATCGCCTTTCAAAGCCATCCCGAAAAGTATGAACGCGTATGCTTAAACGCGCCGAAAAAGTCTTATTTTGTTATAGACTGCGGTTATTGGCCGCAGGAGTAGAGTATTATAGAGATGGTTTTCGATCCAATTAGTTGATCACACTAATTATGATTTATTTGTTGGATTGATGTACTAATTGTGTCTGAATGATAAAAACAAAAACGCCCGCAAAGGCGGGCGTTTACAGGCTTAACGACTTGTAGCGCGTCGGGTAATCTCCCGACGGCCAGCGTTTTATGCTTCTTCGTCGTCACGCAGCGGAACAATCAACATGTCGACGTGGACAGTGTTGATCAGTTGGCGCGCGGAGGACATTAGCTTGCTCCAGAAATCCTGGTGATGACCACAAACGACCAGATCCATGTCGTATTTTTTGATGGCATCAACCAGAACCTGACCCAGGTCGCCGCTACCGCTCAGGGTTTCGGTGATAGGGTAGCCTGCGTTGGTGGAAAGCTCGGTTAGCGCGTGGTGGGTTTCTTCAGAAATGCGTTTCTGCATGTCGCCCAGATTCACGTCGATAAGCCCGGTGTACAGGTCGGAATAGTTTACGTCAACGTGGATAAGGGAGACTTTAGCATTGTAAGGCCGCGCCATAGAGACCGCTTTTTCAACCAGAACTTTGCTTTCCGGAGAAAGATCAACCGCGATAAGAATGTGTTTATAAGCCATAGTGTTACTCCTTCCATAAGTTGTCGATGACTAGCCTGCTGGCGTTTACCTGCCGCCGCGTCATCCGCATCCTGCGAACCTTGCGCGCGGGGCTAGCCCAGTCGTAAAAACGTACCATATAAGGACTATCCTTACATTATAGCGACCAGGATAATCCGTCAATCCGCCTTGCTTGCCAAGCAGTTAAACAAATTTTTTAGTTAATTGCATTGATAGCGATTAACCTTCTGGCAAAAAAATTAACTAATCTCCTACACTATCTAGAGAGGCGTTCGGATGCGTGATACTAATACGAACGGTTCGGCTGTACTCTTCACTGAATGGTTTGGCAGGGTATCGGGGAGCGGTAGTCCCGGAAAGGAGTTCCGTGGGCGGGTCGCCGGGGAGGAGGTATGATAAGCACCATTGCATTGTTCTGGGCTTTATGTGTCGTTTGCATTGTTAATATGGCGCGCTATTTTTCTTCGTTACGCGCACTGTTAGTGGTACTTCGTGGTTGCGATCCATTGCTTTACCAGTATGTAGATGGTGGGGGCTTTTTTACCTCGCATGGGCAACCGAACAAGCAGATGCGTCTGGTGTGGTATATCTACGCTCAGCGTTACCGCGATCATCATGATGATGAGTTTATTCGCCGCTGTGAGCGGGTTCGCGGTCAGTTCATCCTCACCAGCGCGCTATGTGGCCTGGTGCTAATCAGCATGGTTGCGCTGATTATCTGGCACTGATGCCAACGACAGATACAAAAAAAGCGGGTCAGAAAACTGACCCGCTTTTTTACCGTGCATTCGCTTAGATAAGCTTCAGAGAGAGCCAGTAAAGCCCGCCGGAAAGAAGAATTGCGGCTGGCAGGGTGAAGACCCAGGCCATCAGAATGCTGGTCACCGTTTTACGCTGTAAACCGCCGCCATCAACAACCATCGTCCCCGCAACGGAAGAAGAGAGAACGTGGGTGGTGGAAACGGGCATACCAGTGTAACTGGCGAGACCGATAGAGACTGCGGCAGTCATCTGTGCCGACATCCCCTGGGCATAGGTCATGCCTTTCTTACCGATTTTCTCACCAATGGTGGTGGCTACGCGACGCCAGCCGATCATGGTACCAATGCCCAGCGCCAGTGCGACGGCCATAATGATCCAGATAGGCGCATACTCAATGGTGCTCAGCATGTCAGCTTTCAGTTTCTTCAGCAGACGCTGATCGTCAGTGCTTACGCCAGGCAGCTTAACCACTTTATCGGTGGTATCAGAGATGCACAGCATAATGCGACGCAGCTGACCACGCTGTTCGACGCTTAACTTGTCGTAGGTTTCCAGGTTCGCCAGCATACCTTTCGCACGTTCCAGCGCGTTGATGGTATTCGCCGGGTGGCAATGGAACTCTGTCGTCGTCGCTGGTGCCGCGTCCGTCGGGGACGGAATCAACTGGTCTACGCCTGTGGCCTGTTTAAGGAGGTCAGGACGCTGCTGGAAGAAGACTTCGACGTTATTGATGGCATCACGAGTACGGGTAATCTCGTAACCGGAAGCATTCATATTCACCACGAAGCCTGCAGGCGCTACGCCAATCAGCACCAGCATCACCAGACCAATGCCTTTCTGCCCGTCGTTAGCGCCATGAGAGAACGCCACGCCGATAGCGGAGAGGATTAGGGCAATACGGGTCCAGAACGGCGGCTTTTTCTTGCCATCTTTCTTTTCACGTTCTGCTGGCGTCAGGTGGATACGGGCACGTTTTTTTGTACCGCTCCAGTAGCGACGCAGAATGAAAATAAGACCGCCTGCAACCACCAGACCAACAATTGGCGAGATGATAAGCGAGGCAAAAATACCGATAACTTTCGGAATGTTAAGTGCATCTACCACAGAAGTGCCGGTCATCAGCGCATTGGTTAAACCAATACCGATAATGGCGCCAATTAGCGTGTGGGAGCTGGATGCAGGCAAACCAAAGTACCAGGTACCCAGGTTCCAGATAATTGCCGCCAGCAGCATGGAGAACACCATGGCGAGGCCATGTGACGATCCCATATTGAGCAGCAGATCCGTTGGCAGCATATGCACGATGGCATATGCCACGCTGAGACCGCCCAGCAAAACACCAAAGAAGTTGAACACCGCAGCCATGACCACCGCCAATTGCGAACGCATTGCACGGGTATAGATCACGGTTGCGACAGCATTGGCTGTATCATGGAAGCCGTTAATCGCTTCGTAGAACAGCACAAAAGCCAGAGCAAGCAATAGTAAAAGCCCGGTATGTAAATCCAGGCCAGCAAACAAATGTAGCATAGGACGTTACGCCATTTTGAGGACATGAACGCGGCGCATTATCAGTGACTTTGGCGGCGCGGGCAAAGTGAAATATAGAGTTTTTTTGATTTGTCTCCTGCTTTGTTTTACACCACTAAAGAATTATCCTATATATTTCAGTTAAATACCCTTTATCGGTAGTTTGGTGCTGGTGCGACCACTGAGGAATCTTTACAATTCACACCCGCTTTTTAGAGAGGATCGCAACGTGGAAAGGTTTGATACCGTTATTATAGGCGCTGGCGCAGCGGGTATGTTTTGTGCCGCGCAGGCAGGACAAGCAGGTAGTCGCGTACTGCTGATTGATAATGGTAAAAAGCCGGGGCGTAAGATTCTCATGTCTGGCGGGGGACGCTGCAACTTTACCAATCTTTATGTCGAGCCTGCCGCCTATTTGAGCCAAAACCCCCATTTTTGCAAATCGGCGCTGGCGCGTTACACGCAGTGGGATTTTATCGACCTGGTGGGCAAACACGGTATTGCCTGGCACGAAAAAACGCTAGGCCAGCTGTTCTGCGATGATTCCGCACAGCAAATTGTCGATATGCTGGTAGACGAGTGTGAAAAAGGTAACGTAACTATGCGGTTACGTAGCGAAGTCCTGAGCGTCGAGCGAGAGGGTGATGATTTCATTCTCGAATTGAACGGGATGACCGTTGGCACGAAAAAGCTGGTTATTGCCTCCGGTGGTCTCTCTATGCCGGGTCTGGGGGCAACGCCGTTTGGTTATAAAATTGCCGAACAGTTCGGTCTGAACGTATTGCCAACGCGCGCAGGACTGGTGCCCTTTACGTTGCATAAGCCACTGCTGGAGCAGCTTCAGGTGCTCTCTGGCGTGTCCGTTTCTTCCGTTATCACCGCCGAGGACGGCACCGTCTTTCGTGAAAATCTGCTCTTTACGCACCGCGGGCTTTCTGGTCCGGCCGTACTGCAGATTTCCAGTTTTTGGCAGCCAGGCGAATTTGTCAGCATTAATTTGTTGCCGGATGTTGACCTTGCGAGCTTCCTCGATGACCAACGCAGCGCCCACCCTAATCAGAGCTTAAAGAATACGCTTGCTATGCAGTTGCCAAAACGGCTGGTGGAATGTTTACAGCAGTTAGGGCAAATCCCGGACGTCTCGCTGAAACAGCTTAATGTGCGTGATCAACAAACGCTGGTTGAGACGCTGACCGATTGGCGGGTGCAGCCGAACGGTACGGAAGGGTATCGTACCGCTGAAGTCACGCTGGGCGGCGTTGATACCAATGAGCTTTCATCGCGCACGATGGAAGCACGTAAAGTGCCGGGACTCTATTTTATCGGCGAAGTTATGGACGTTACCGGCTGGTTGGGAGGCTATAACTTCCAGTGGGCATGGTCGAGTGCCTGGGCGTGCGCGCAAGATTTAGCGCCTGTCCGAGGACAATAAAGTTGTACACAAAGCACTAAAGTTGTAACCATTCTCAAAAAACGACGCTAATGTTGTATACTTACTGAATGTGTGGTTATAGGGTTGGAGACTATAAAATGCACATATAGGTACGTATCAATGTCGTTTTTAGGGTACGATCATGGCTAGGGGTAGGCGTCTCAAATCCTATTTGGATTATGAAAATGCGCTAGGTGACGGCATAGGAGTGGGCTATGGCCAAAGTTATCAGCCCTGGCTTAGAGCTCAGGACGTTAAATCCCGTGGAAACCGTTCGATAGTCTTTGGCCTTAAGACGTTTCGAAACCATCATCTCCTTTCTTCTGTCGAAAGTAACTTTTTCTATCTGGCTGAGTTTAATGACTCGGTGATTGATATCCGGGAACAATTCCCACTCTTTCCTCTCCGGCTTACCCAACAAATAGCAAATCATCTACATTTTCAACATCCTATGGTGAGGGGAGTAAGAGGAGTACCTGTCGAAGTTCTGAATGTTATGACAACCGATTTTTTACTGACCTTGAGAACTCCTGAAGGCGGACTTCGATACAAAGCTATAGCAGTAAAACATAACGAGAGCATACCTGAACGCGAAGCCCAAAAACTTGAAATAGAGAGGATGTTTTGGCAGTTGATTGATGTTGAGTTTCAAATTTATGTTGGCTCGGAACTCAATAACGTCGTCGGTAAAAACATTTGCTGGGCTACTTCTGTATTAAGAGATGGTTCTGAATTTTATGATAAATATCCTCTTGATAAAATCCTATGGAAGCTTAAACCAGATGTTTATCCCATAGTAGGACTACGTGCAATGATTTCATCAATCTTTGGGGTAGATGCACAAGAAGCGATGATGTTATTGCAGGCAATGATTGGATTAAAAATGATAAATGTTGATTTATCATATCCAATACTCGAAACCGGTCTGATAAAGATAATTTCCAATGACCACTATATAGGACTGAACGCAAATGGATATTATTAGGAATTCAGTCTGGCTCTCTCAAGGCACTGATTTGCTTGCAGAGGGACTTTACCGTGTTTTGGATTTTGACAGAAAGGTCGATTTGTTAATTTTGTTTAAAATAAAATCAGAAAGAACGGGTAAGCCAATCCCTTTCTCATTTTCAATGTTTAAATATTATATTGAATCAAATAGCATAACTTGTAAAGATTATATATATCCTTCATATATGTTAGTAGATGAGAAAGAATTAACAGATAAAGACAGAGGAAGGCGAGATGAAAATTACAATATCATTAAAGATCTTGTAGATGACAGAATGTTTCTGTTCGACTATGCATTACATAAAAAGTCGCACCTTTTAATGGATTACTCAAGAAATAAAAAAATATCACAATATACTATCAGAACGCTTCTGGCGTTGTATTGGCGACATGGGCAGGATATTTATGCATTGCTACCCGCATTCTCGAACTGTGGCGCCGCTGGGAAAAGTAGAATCAAACATGAAATTAAACTTGGGAATTCCAAAAAAAACAGAGCATTACCTAATGAACGATCACGTGTTTTCATTCTTAATGAAAGAGATATAAATAATATTAGAAAATCTCTCATTACGTATCATTATAAAGTTAACGGAGATACGATAAAGAAAACATTAGAGAGACATATTGATTTGTATTTTAGGGATGAAATTAAAACAGCAAACCTAGAAAATAGAGCTCCATATGTTCCTTCTTTAAAACAATTTTCATACTGGAATAAAAAACTCTTCACTAAAGATTTCTCGATAAATAAGAAGAACACGAAAAAAGAAATAGACCTCAAAATGCGGGCGCTTTTAGGTAGTGTGGCTAATACAACTGTTTTGCCGGGTGATGTTTTCGAAATAGACTCAACTGTCGCTGATGTACATCTTATTTCGAGTTTAAACAGACGAAAAGTCATTGGGCGTCCTACTATTTATACAGTGGTGGATCGTGCAACAAGAATGATTGTTGGCCTTCATGTTTCTTTATACCATGCTTCATGGCGAGCCGCCCGACAAGCGTTAGCAAATTGCTTTATGCCAAAAAAAGAATATTGTAGATTATTTGGAATCTCTATTACTGATGATGATTGGCCTTGTTCTCACATTCCATTAACATTGATGTGTGACAACGGGGAGATGATTGGTCTTAAACCTCAGGAAGAGATGACCCCCTGACAAAACTTGAGTTTGCGCCAGTCGGTAGAGGCGACAGAAAAAGCATTGTTGAACGCTGTTTCGGCATTCTGAATGATGAGGTTATTCATAGGCTTATTGGAACAACACGAAGGGGAAAGATTGTTAAAGGAGAGCCAACACCGCAATCCAGGGCTTGTTTAACGATTCAGGAGGTCACGTCTTTACTGATTCGGGAGATACTTGCACATAATCAGAGAACGTATGAGGAACTGGCTTATATCAATCCCTTACTGATTGAAAATGATCTCGTAATATCACCAAAAAATAGTTGGATGATAAGCTTAAAGCACGGGAGATTCAGCGCAAGAGCCGTTGGGGCCGACGAAGTGATCGCACGATTGTTAATCCCTGTGAACGCTAACATTACCGCCGGTGGGATTCAGTACAATAATCTTTTTTATGAATGTGATCCTGAAATTGCATCAGGTGTCAGAGTATTTGGAAGAACCACTTGTGAAGCAAGAATAGATGACAATTGCGTAGATTATATATATGTAAGATTTGACAAAAATAGCATTTTCAAAAAACATTACCTACTTAAGAAAAGAGATGTATTTAAAGGGAAAGCTCATCTTGATACAGATGTAATGGCTGATTGGGTAGATACTCAAAAAGAAATTAATTTATTTACTCTGGATTCGCTCAGCAATATCAATAATAAAGATGAATTTAACAGGAAAGGTAACGAAAGATTAAATGAAATATACGAATCTCGCCGGGTACATGGTAAAGATATTAAAAAGAACAGGAAAAATGAACTTGATTCATTAGGGCGAACTCATGTTGCTAATGGAAGATCTGAACCCCTACTTCCTTCATCCAGTAATGTTCTGCTTTTGCCTGGCCGGGAGGAGAAACAAAGATGGTTAAAAGGTAAGAAGAAGACTGAGGACGCAGAATAATGAATCTTATACGGCGCGTTTCAGCGATATATAAAGAACAGGAGTTACCTGAGTATCGTGGCAATCCCTTAATTGAAGCACTTCCTGAAGCGCTTACGGAAGATGAAGTACTTCTGGAAATGAGTTATTTCCCCGAAATTGACGAAAAAATCCGCTGGACTGCCCCGGCGAATGTTAGAGAGCAGTATGTCGAACGTATAAAGAAATTCCGTTGCCCTCAAACCAATCTTATCCAGGCTTATAAGATGATCTTACGGGCACTTAGGGAAAGCTATGCAGCTCGTAATCCTTTAAAAAGCGGAACAATTCAATATCTTCATTACTATGGAAATGAGCGTCCTGATATTGAGCCAGAAAGTGGATATTTTAAATCCCAGGCTGAAACTATTACGATAGTTGGAATGAGTGGTTCTGGAAAAACTACCATGATTGAGCAAGTCATGGATCATTTCCCTCAGATTATAGAACACAGCAGCTATAAAGGAGTTTTTCCCGGCTTCAGTAAGCAAATTGTATGGGTAAAGATTAATTGTCCATACAATTCAAGTGTGAGAGACCTTTGTGAAGAGATTTTACAAAAATTAGATGATGCAATTGGTATTGAACGAACTACACCTGAGATTAGAAATGGTGCTCTGGCTCGCCAGATTGCACAAAGAATTAAATCATCATTTTTGGGTATCCTTGTTATTGATGAAATGCAGAGGCTTAAATTTTCAAGAACCGGGGGTGAGAGTAAGTTGATTGATTTTTTACATGAAATTGTAGATTCCATGGGGGTATCTATGGTTTTTTGTGGAAATCATCCTTTTGACGAGACGCTGACAAAGAAAATGAGAATTGCCAGGCGGGCAGAGTCTGGTGGTTACATGAAAATTAAGAATGTTAGATACGATTCACAAGACTGGCAATCGTTTATTCATTATTTATGGCCATTACAATGGACAAATGTTGAAACTCCATTAAATGATGAGTTAAACGAAAAATTATTCATTTTATCTAAAGGCAATATTGGATTGGCTCAGATGATTTATCGGGGGGCACAATTAAAGGTTATCGGTAGCGGCAATGAAATCATCACTGGCGCAGTCTTGTCGGCCTCTGTACCGGTACTCGTGAGTCATACGGAGGAATATAAGGATACTCCACTCCCGGGGGCCGCGACTGAAGATGAGGAAGCTAAATGGCTCTCTGCATCTAATGAGGGTGATGCTTCGGCTAAAATCATGGCAGAGAAGTCCCTAAAGTCTTTGATCCCTGGGGATATAGACAGGCCACAGCACAAGGAATTCGTAGGAAAAATAGACGAGGTTTTGCGCAATTTCGACGAGAAAATACTGTCTCTTGACCACGATCTTGTTATCAACAGAACAGCTGAAAAGAAAAATACCTACGATGCTCTTCAGCGTTGCGGGCTTATAAATATAGATCCACTTAATAAATTGTAATGAGGTAACAGTTCGTAACGGTCAAAGAGAGGTGTGGGAAATGAGAATGTTGCCTGTTTTGCCTGATGAATCCTTGTTCAGCCGGTTTTGTCGGACAACTACCGTGTACGGTATGTCCCCATCTTCTCTGTTAACGATCATTTTCAACAAACCTGATATGAACGTCCATCCAATTCTCAATTCAGGATTAAAGGCTATTTCTCTTCATACATCCGAAAGTGCAGATCAGCTCTGGCATGAACAGACTTTACTCCCTCTTTTTGCCTGGGCACTACCAATCAGTCGTAATGAAATTATGGATTTCAACACGACCCCTGCCAGGCTTAATCGATTGTGCCGCCTTAGTAATTTTTCACTAGGGCAGCGCACACTATTGAAGTTTTGCCCGGTTTGCGCTCGTGAAGATACTTTTCATTATGGTGTTACTTATTGGCATCTGGCGCATCAGCTTCATGGGGTTACAACCTGCCATCGGCATCCGGTAGCGCTTGAAAGCATCCATGTCCCTTCTTCACCGCACATACGTATTGGACTGATGCCTCCTGTTTCGTATACAGAACAACTTAGCAATGAGATAGACTTCGATTTTGCTAAGTTTTGTTATGAGTCCCTAAATATAATCAGAAGAAAAGATATTACACACCCCAATTACATGGATGTACTTAAAAAGTTGAATTTATTATCATTGGATGGAAATTTAAAGAAAAATGTATTCTACGCACATGTTTATGCTAAGTGCCAGTTATTTGGGGAGGGTTCATCGGGACTTATACCAACATCCCTAACTGATTATCATTACTGGGAGCCTATACTCAAAGACAAATGTTGTCAGCATCCCACAAAGCATCTTTTGCTTTGTTATTGTTTGTTAAATACTTGCTGGCCAACGTATGCAGGAAGTCGTACTAATAAAAAGAAAGAAATCTTTAAAAGTCATAAGAAATACAGTTTTCATATAGTTGAAAATAATACTAGTGTTAGCAACCTTGGGAAGGAATTTAGTCGCAGCAGATGTTACATTAAAACACTTATTTATAAAAAATACCTGAGGGTGTTTAAGCGAAACACAAAAATTAATATATTCACTGAATTGCTTATCAAGTCTATGGCTGTAAGGGGGTTTAGTCTGGCATCCATAGCTGAGAAAAACTCATTATCGGAAGGAGCTGTATCCTCTGTAATTTCATCTTGTTACGGTTTATGCTCATGGCGTAAAAAATGTAAAAAAGATTCTTTAAGACGGCGTCATAAGCAGAAAATATTAAGATTTATACATAATCAATCCGTTTCTATAACACGAAAGTTAGTCAAAGAAAGTTGTTATGCAAGTTTCTATTGG
This sequence comes from Citrobacter sp. ABFQG, assembly GCF_004322975.1. Taxonomy (NCBI): domain Bacteria; kingdom Pseudomonadati; phylum Pseudomonadota; class Gammaproteobacteria; order Enterobacterales; family Enterobacteriaceae; genus Citrobacter; species Citrobacter sp. ABFQG. The sequence continues at coordinate 451,864 of NZ_CP036435.1, read as the reverse complement.
CTAAATAAACATGAATGTGACTGGCTTAATTCCTGTCTTCCTAAAACAATACGATGCTATAAAAATAAAAGAGTAGACTGGAGCGAGAGAGATATTATCTCATCATCATTAATAAATGATGTTTTATCTCAGGGGCAGTACTCGATGTCACTTACAAGTCTAGATGCTTTACTGGGAGGGCATGGCTGGCTTTTGAAATACAGAGATAAACTACCAATGACAATGATACTTCTCAGAAAAATGGAACTAATTAAATAAGAGGGAGTTATATGGTTTACGAAAATGAATTGTGGCACAGTTTTCTTCTGCGTTCACAGATAATGTATAACTTATCCAATTGCAGGAACATAATATCAAAGCATGGCGCACTAAGGTACGATGCCTTTCCTCGTTTCGAACTGATTGATATGTACAAATTGCATAGCTTGCAGGATATATATGACATTCTTGCCACTAGAAATGGTTATATACTAACTTCCAATATAGTGTCGTTATCTTCTGGTGTTTACGGGTATTTTAACGCTGTTGAAGATGCCTGTCGGAAAAATTTTCACATAACTAATTCATATCCATTGGTAAACATCTCAAACATTCGTTACTGTCACAAATGTATTGTTGAAGATATACACTCTAAAGGCATTGGTTATCTGCGTCATAGATGGTTGTTTGAATCTAAATGTGCAGTTCATAGTACCAGTTTATATGAGGTTTGTTTTGATAACTATTTGAATGCAGTGAAAGGACTTAGTGACTTAATTATAAGTGGAATAAATCCTCATGGTTATTGTTCCCTTGTGGTTGACGTTTCAAACCCTTTCAAAAATCCAGTGTATATATTACCATGTGCACGTAATAAAATTTTAAAATGGATTTCGGACAATAAAAATATGCTGATTTACTTTCTCTTTGATCTCTTCAAATGTAAGTCGCATTCAAGTTTATCTAAGGTTATCGAAGTCAAGATAATGCATGATAGATATATTTCTGCGGTGTTCAAGATGTTAAGTGAAGTTAATTTTTGTAATTTCAACTCATTTATTTCTGATATTTTTGAGGACGTAAGTTATGCCTCTATCGGACTTGATGATTATTCTGTTAATGTGCATTTTCTCAGGCTAAGGGCTGCAGATTGTAAATTTTGCCAGTTGAATGGTAAATATTTTTGCTCACTTTACAATGTAAAACTTCTTCGCTAATTTCACTTCATTTATAAAATACTAAGAAAGCTAGTTAGATAAGGTTTTATATTTTGACTGGGGCAGGAATAAATTATCACTCATAGAGTTTCCCTGGGGGTTACCACCTGTGTATGATGCCGGTTAGCAACAACGTCTAAAAGACCTGCGATCACGTGGGTCCCTCTCCAGCAAAGGGGCAAGGGGTGCTATATAACGGTGTACTGCTTACCCAATACGGCCTTGTATTTGAAAGATGCCGCATCTTGGCAGGATTCGTATTACAGCCTATAGTCTGTTAATGAGCATTACAGCCTATATGCTGTAAATCCCTGCGTTATGCTTGTTAACTCGTCGATACGGAAGGTCACTTATGAACACTCAATACGCTTTGAAGACTTTGAATCAGTTACGTCCTGTTTTAATCGGCTTTCGCAAAGCCAATGGACTGACGCAAAAAGATGTTTCTGAACGTTTGGGTATAACACAGCAAACTTATGCCCGACTAGAGGCCAACCCTGCAAGTGCGGGTTTTGAGCGTTTGTTTAGGGTGTTCAGCGTCCTTGGAGTGGAGATCGTACTTTCATCCAGGGAACCATTGTCAGATGCAAAGCCCGAATACGGAGCTATGCACAATTATTCTTCACTTCCAGCCAGGCGGGAGAAATGGTGACGCCTGGCGCTTCCCGGTCTAATTTTTCTTCAACAAGATTAACCCCTTAGCGGCCTGAAGTATCAGGTTGCGATAGAGCCTTTCATTTCTTCTGTTATGTTAAATACACCATTTTGAGCTATTTCGCTCGGCCTTAAATTATCTCTTCATTCTTCAGTGAAAATTTTATGTCGATCACATTATCGATGAATTTAGGAAATTATCCGTAAATGAAAATCTATCTTCTTTTAAATTCATCAGTGTCAGTAGCAAATATTACGCATAAAAGAATGGTTATTATTATCATTTAAATTATAAAGCTCATGAGTCAATTCCAAAAAATATAATAAGCATTGAAATTATTACCCGTGATTCTGGAGTTTTAACTTTGCCATGTAACCAACCACAAGTTAGTTTCCGGTGTTTTGAGGGGCAGTAAAGTTCTGAAAGCGCGACCAGATCATAATCCCGAAATGTCGTTAAGATATTCTGAATAACGGTTATCCCTGCTTGTTGGCAGGCATTTGAAAATATATTTTGTATTCAGGTTGCAGCAAAACGCTTTCTTACACACAGGACTTCATATGCGGCTCAGAAAATTAAAACTGAAAAACTTCAGAGGCTACAGAAACTCTACTGAAATCATTATTGATGAAAGCATGACGGGTATTGTCGGTCGTAATGACTTTGGGAAATCAACGCTTCTGGAAGCGCTGGCTATTTTTTTTGAAACAGAAGGAATGAAGGCTGACAAGAATGACATGAACTGTTTCAGCCTAAGAGAAGGGGACGGCCGTTTTGAAATAGCCTGTGAATTTGATGACCTGCCCGATTTTATCATGATCGACGACAGGGTGCAGACCACGCTCGCCTCAGAACATCTGCTGAATGAGGACGGCAATTTTGAAATCGTCAAAACGTTTAAAGCAACGACCTCAGGAAAACCGGAGCAGACCTGCATCCGCTGCATCCACCCGGATGAGGAGCCCCTGAGAAATTTACTGGGCATGAAAATTTCTGAGCTCAAGGCGGTGGGAAAAGAAGTTGAAAAAAATGTGGCGGATAAACGCACTGCATCGTTATGGCGTCAGGCCATCAGGGAAGCCGCAGCCCCCTATACCTGTTCGGAAATTATGCTGGATGTCGATAAAGAGTTCGGAACCGACACAAAATCATTATGGGGTAAGATCCTCGATTTGCTGCCCACGTATGCGATTTTCAAAGCCGACAGGGAAAGCAGCGACGGGGATTCCGAAGCTAAAAACCCCTTACAGCAGGCCGTAAAAGACGCTCAGGCTGCGCTGCAGGACAAAATTACAGCGCTGGAAAATGAGATTCAGGACAGCGTCCTGGATGTCGCACAGAGAACGCTGGATAAATTACGTGAAATGGCCCCCGAACTCGCCAGTGAACTGACTCCACGATTTAAGGAGAAACCCAAGTGGACCTTCAATTTCACCCTGGACGGGGAAAATGGCATCCCCATCAATAAGCGCGGCAGCGGGATAAGGAGGCTTATCCTGTTGAATTTTTTTCGGGCTGAGGCTGAAAAGAATGTCGCGGGGACGCCCAGAAATGTGATTTATGCCATAGAGGAGCCTGAAACGTCACAGCATCCGAACTATCAGATGATGCTGATGAAAGCGTTACTGGCACTGGCAGGCCAGCCGCACCGTCAGATTATCGTCACCACCCATGTCCCGGCGCTGGCCGGATTAATCCCTGTCGAAGGCGTACGTTATGTTACCCGAAATGAGGCGGGTGAACCCGTAGTAAAAATGCCGGATGACGCAGTGCTGAAGGAAGCCACTGAAAGCCTGGGGGTGCTGCCAGAGACCGGTATGGAAAGGGCGCAGGGGATTGTTCTGGTAGAGGGAAAGTCGGATGTTACTTTCCTGAGGCATGCGGCCAGTTCATTAAAACAGTCAGGTGCGCTGCCAGCCTCTCTGGAGGACGTGAAAATAGTGCCAGTCCTCATAGGAGGGTGTGGTAGCGTCAAACACTGGGTTACATTGAATCTGGCCAAAGATCTGGGGCTTCCCTGGTGCGTATTTCTGGACTCCGATATTGGGGGAGACCCTGCACAGGTTCTGTCCATCCAGAAGCGTAAAAAAGAAGTAGAGGAGGCCGGTAAGGTATTTTTCGCTACGCGCAAACGTGAGATAGAAAACTATCTGTGCCCGGATCTTATCGAGGAAATTACTGGTGTAGCCGTCACGTTTACGGACACCTGTGACGCTAAAAAAATAATCGGCCGGGCTGTGGGAATGAAACCCGATAATGTACTAGATAAATTCTGGCCTCAGATGACATCAGAAAGAATCATCTCAAGATCAACCTATCATGACGGAACGCAGGAGAGAAGCGAGCTGGTTGAGATCCTGAGCGACATTGTATCCATGACGAGATAATGTATTAAATAAGCATCTCAGGTGCATATATTCCGGTCCTCAACAAAGGACCGGAGTACAGAGTAGTAAAAACCCGAAATTAATCGGGTTTGAATTATATAAAGATTAACCGACTCCCGCGCCCAGGAACGATGTAAAATCACGCTTGTCGTGACATTTCTACAATGTTTACTTTTGACTATCAAGCCATTTATTCATCTGCTCAATTTCACCTTTTTGAGCTTTAATGATGTCCTGCGCGAGCTTTCTCATTTTCGGATCTTTTCCGTATTTGAGCTCGGTCTCAGCCATTGCTATTGCCCCTTCATGGTGCGCTACCATGCCTTTCGCAAAAGCCTTGTCGGGATCGGACTCATTTACGGCAGCCATCATTTTGTCATGCATGTCTTTCATGCCAGCCATATATTCCTGTGACGAAGCCGAGGTAGATATATCAGTCATTTTCATTTCTGAATGTTCTGCTGAAATCGCTGGCAGGGATAACATTAATACTGCAAATAAAGTGTTTCTGGCTTTCATAAAAAATATCCTTTTAGCGTTGATGCCCGTTAACTGTAGCAGAATCTGATAAAAATGCCCCCTGTAGGGGGCAAAGATGTTGCCATATATCCGGTTACGGAAAAATCTATCAAGGAAATAAGGACAGCACAGATACTTCCCTCGCCGTCAGCCTGCACTGAGCATGCGACGATGCGCTTCGGCCATGGCCTGATGTGGGCCAGACTGACCGTTATTCATAAATTCATGGGCAACTGCAGCTCTTTCATGCTCATTCATTGCCGCTAATGACTTCGACGGCCCGGTAGGGGAAACGGTCTGACTTCCCATCATCCTCTGATGACTTTCCACCATTTTCTGGTGCGCATCCGCCGACCCGTTCGTCATGGTTTCATGAGCAATAATGGCCTGTTCATGCTGGTCCATACCGGCCATACGAGGTGCAGTCCCCTGGATCCCGACAGGAGCCGCAGCAGACTGCATCTGGTGAGCAGGTGCCTGTGCATTGTTGACCCGCTCATGGATATTCACGGTTTCAGTGGCCCAGGCCGAAGAAATTAAGCCAAAGCCCAGCAAGGATGCTAATACGATATTTTTCATGATAACTCTCCATTTCTTAATTAGTGATGTCCGGGGGAGTACAACCGGTGTTTTCAGTTCCATAACTGAAACAGGTTCGGAAGTGTTTATTTCTCCGGGAGGGGACTGGATATTCATTTCCTGGCGTCCACTGACGCCGGATATTGATAAAGCAATCCAGCCTTCCTGATAAGTTGCACTAATTATATCGAATGGCTTCTGTTTGCTGCATGACAGGCTAATGACATCTTTGTCATTTAAATCTTTATTCCCAGCACTGGGTGTCCGGAATCATTTTCTCCAGTCTGGGCACGGATAAGATAAAACGCGTTGAGTGTACGTCCGATTCCACCTGCACTCTTCCGTGATGTGCTTCCACGATTGACTTCACAATCGCAAGGCCGATGCCGCTGCCTTCTCCTTTTCGTTGTCTGGACGGATCCACCCGATAAAAACGGTCAAACAACCTTGATAAATGCTCTTCAGGGATTGGTTTCCCCGGATTTTCAATCACAAGGTCAAAAAAGCTCTCCTGCTCTCTTATTGAGACGGTGATTGCCTGTCCCTCCGGGGTATAACGCAGGGCATTGGATAACAGATTATTGATCGCCCTTCTGAACATTTGTGGATCTCCCTCAACCAGGCAGGGCATCCCGTTAAATTTGAGCGTGATATTGCGTTCTTCGGCCCAGGCTTCGAAAAACTCGAAGACTTTCATGACTTCCGCTCTGAGGTCAAACATGACCCTGTCAGGTATCAGCTGATTATTATCTGCCTGTGCCAGGAACAGCATATCGCTGACCATTTTGGTCATCCGGTTATACTCTTCAAGACTGGAATAGAGGACATCCTCAAGTTCCCTCTGTGTTCGATCCTGACTCAGTGCGATTTCAGTCTGCGTCACCAGATTGGTGATGGGCGTTCTGATCTCATGCGCGATATCGGCAGAGAAATTGGCCTGGCGGGTAAAGACATCCTCAATCTTTCCAATCATATGATTGAACGAGATAACCAGTTGCTCCAGCTCAATGGGAACGCGTGTCGGTTCCAGTCGCGCATCAAGATTCTCGGAGGTGATGTTTTTAATGGCATTGCTGACATTACGAAGGGGCAGGTGCCCCTGACGGACAGCGATTCGAATGATCAGAACAATCAACAGGCTTATCACGACGGCAATCGCAATCAGGTTCTTTTTCAGCGCATCGAGGTAATGGAGATGGAAATTAATGGATAGGCCAGTCAGCATGACATAGTTCTGCTGTTTGCCCTGAAATATCGCCTGACCAGAGGAGGCGATAATCCTGTATGTTTCCATCTTCATTTCGGACCCGGTATCCATCGGTCCCGCAGGATCCTCCACCGTCCAGAGAAAGACATCCCGTGCGCGGCTGTGCTCGCTAAAATCTGCTGAATTCACTGCCGGGCGTAGTGCCGCCCCCTGAGCTGAGCTAAAGAGCACTTCCCCCCTGGGATTGAGGAGCAAAAGGGCAACGTTGCGGTAGCTGGCAATTGATTCCTTTATTTTGCTTATTTTTTTATCATCCGGATCCACCGGGGACTGCAGTATACGGTTCAGTGTGGTGCTGATTTGTTGAAGATCGCTGACATCCTGCTCGGCAAAATGATTTTCAACAGAATGCAGCATAAACCAGGTGAATGCGATAAAAGCCAGTATCGTGGACAGGCTGATAAAAAAGGTCAGCCGCAGAGCGAGTGAGAAAGGGCGTCTGGAAGGTTTGCTATGCATCCGGGACCTCCAGCATGTAGCCCACGCCCCGGACTGTCTGGATCAGCTTTGTCTCGTAATCGTTGTCTATTTTAGCGCGGAGTCGCTTTACTGCGACATCGATCGCATTAGTGTCGCTGTCAAAATTCATGTCCCAGACCTGAGAGGCAATCAGGGAGCGGGGAAGAACCTCTCCCTGATGGCGAATGAAGAATTCCAGCAGGCTGAACTCTTTACTGGTGAGCACAATGCGGTTTCCGGCGCGACTGACTTTTCTGGATACGAGATCAATCGAGAGGTCAGCCACCTTAAACTGGCTTTCCGTGATCATCGTGTTTCCCCGCCTCAGAAGGGTTCTCACCCGGGCGAGCAGTTCGGCAAACGCAAAGGGTTTAACCAGATAATCGTCCGCACCCAGTTCCAGTCCTTTGACCCTATGTTCGATCGTGCCGAGGGCTGTCAGCAGTAAGACCGGCATACCCTTTCCGGCAGTGCGCAGCATGCGGATGATATCCCAGCCGTTCACATCAGGTAGCATGATATCCAGAATGACTAAATCATACTCGGCTGTCATGGCGAGATGATATCCGGTAAGACCATTATCAACGTGATCCACTACGAACCCTGCCTCTGTAAGCCCTTTGCTGAGATATTCACCTGTTTTAATTTCGTCTTCGACGATCAATATTTTCATCTTGCTCCCCGGCTGGCTGCTAATGTCATTCTATTGCGCCCACGATCGTTATCAACGGATTACAGCAAAAATGACAACATTGTCATTATCCTGTCACCCGGCAAACAGAGAGCGTTAGGTAAAGTACCCCTATCAATACTCTGGACTTCATTTGAACCATTTACCAGGTCTGCCTGGACGAGAAGCGTTATGTTCAAATTAAAATTACTCAGCATTAGCACGATATTCATCCTGGCAGGCTGCGTGTCGCTTGCGCCTGAATATCAGCGGCCCGCAGCACCGGTACCCCAGCAGTTTTCACTGTCCCATAACAGCCTGACGCCAGCGGTAAATGGCTATCAGGATACGGGCTGGCGTAACTTTTTTGTCGATCCCCAGGTTACCCGGTTGATCGGTGAAGCTCTGACTAATAACCGTGATTTGAGAATGGCTGCCCTGAAGGTTGAAGAGGCCCGAGCCCAGTTCAACGTCACGGATGCAGATCGTTATCCCCAGCTGAATGCCTCATCCGGGATAACATACAGCGGTGGTCTGAAAGGTGACAAGCCGACCACACAGGAGTACGACGCGAGACTGGAGCTCAGCTATGAGCTCGATTTTTTCGGCAAACTTAAGAACATGAGTGATGCTGATCGCCAGAACTACTTTGCCAGCGAAGAAGCCCGTCGGGCCGTACACATCCTGCTGGTATCCAACGTTTCACAAAGCTATTTCAGCCAGCAACTGGCGTACGAACAACTTCGTATTGCGCGGGAAACGCTGAAAAATTATCAACAGTCCTATGCTTTCGTTGAGCAGCAGCTCGTGACCGGGAGTACGAACGTTCTGGCACTTGAACAGGCGCGAGGACAAATCGAAAGTACCCGCGCCGAAATAGCCAAACGAGAAGGCGATCTGGCTCAGGCAAACAATGCCCTGCAACTGGTGCTGGGAACGTACCGCGCACTTCCGTCAGAAAAAGGGATGAAAGGCGGGGAGATAGCCCCAGTAAAATTGCCACCAAATCTGTCTTCACAAATTTTGCTGCAGCGACCGGATATTATGGAAGCGGAATATCAGCTGAAAGCGGCTGATGCCAATATTGGCGCAGCGCGAGCGGCCTTTTTCCCCTCAATTACCCTGACCAGTGGTCTTTCCGCAAGCAGTACGGAGCTGTCCAGCCTGTTTACGTCAGGAAGTGGAATGTGGAATTTTATCCCTAAAATTGAAATTCCTATATTTAATGCTGGCAGGAATAAAGCCAATCTGAAGCTGGCTGAAATTCGCCAGCAACAGTCGGTGGTTAATTACGAACAAAAAATTCAGTCAGCCTTTAAGGATGTTTCCGACACGCTTGCGCTGCGCGACAGCCTTAGCCAGCAACTTGAGTCACAGCAGCGTTATCTTGATTCACTTCAGATAACTCTCCAGCGTGCCAGAGGATTGTATGCAAGTGGTGCTGTCAGTTACATCGAAGTGCTGGATGCAGAACGTTCCCTCTTCGCTACCCAGCAAACCATTCTCGATCTTACCTATTCCCGGCAGGTTAACGAAATTAATCTGTTTACCGCGCTGGGTGGCGGTTGGGTAGAGTAAATTTATTTAATTAATCAGGAAATTAAAATGCGTAATTCACTTAAAGCCGTTTTATTTGGTGCCTTCTCTGTCATGTTTTCTGCCGGTCTTCATGCTGAAACACATCAGCATGGCGATATGAATACTGCCAGTGATGCTTCGGTACAGCAAGTTATCAAGGGCACCGGTGTCGTTAAAGACATTGATATGAATACTAAGAAAATCACCATTTCGCATGAAGCAATTCCAGCGGTGGGCTGGCCTGCAATGACCATGCGCTTTACTTTTGTTAATGCAGACGATGCTATTAATGCCCTGAAAACAGGCAACCATGTCGATTTCTCGTTTATTCAGCAGGGCAATATCTCCTTACTCAAAAGCATTAACGTGACGCAGTCCTGATTGGCTGTCCGGAGCGATTACATCCTGTGCGCCTGTACATTCACATAGGTATATGTGTGAGTTAACCGTCAGGCGCATATGCCAGGTGTTTTGATTTTTTAGCGGAAAATTGTATGGCTTCTTTAAAGATAAAATATGCTGCAATAATTATCAGCAGCCTCATAGCAGGGGGGCTGATATCGGTTACTGCCTGGCAGTATGTAAACTCAGCACAAAAGACAGAAAAAACAGAACAAAAGGCACCGGAACGAAAGGTGCTTTTCTGGTATGACCCAATGAAACCGGATACCAAATTTGATAAACCCGGAAAATCGCCCTTTATGGATATGGACCTGGTGCCAAAATATGCTGATGACAGTGGCGATAAAAGCAGTGGCGGGATCCGTATCGACCCAACCCAGGTTCAGAATCTGGGATTAAAAACGCAAAAAGTCACGCGAGGAATGCTGAATTATTCTCAGACAATCCCGGCTAATGTCAGCTATAACGAGTATCAGTTTGTTATTGTGCAGGCGCGTTCTGACGGGTTTGTCGAAAAAGTCTACCCCATGACGATTGGCGATCATGTGAAGAAGGGGACGCCACTTATCGATATTACCATTCCGGACTGGGTGGAAGCACAGAGTGAATTCCTTCTGTTATCCAGCACCGGTGGTACTTCCACGCAAATTAAAGGCGTTCTGGAACGGCTTCGCCTGGCAGGTATGCCGGAAGAGGATATTCAGAGACTGCGTTCTACCCGGAGCATTCAGACCCGTTTTACCATTAAAGCACCTATTGATGGTGTCATTACTGCATTTGACCTGCGCACCGGCATGAATATTTCGAAAGATAAGGTGGTGGCTCAGATTCAGGGAATGGACCCGGTCTGGATCAGCGCTGCAGTGCCAGAATCTATCGCCTATCTGCTGAAAGATACGTCGCAGTTTGAAATTTCGGTACCGGCTTATCCGGATAAAACATTCCATGTCGAAAAATGGAATATTCTTCCCAGCGTGGATCAGACAACCCGTACGCTTCAGGTCCGTCTCCAGGTTTCTAATAAGGATGAGTTTCTCAAGCCGGGCATGAATGCCTATCTGAAACTGAATACCAGAAGCCAGGAGATGCTGCTGATACCAAGCCAGGCCGTTATCGATACCGGCAAAGAACAGCGCGTGATTACTGTTGATGATGAAGGCAAGTTTGTGCCGAAACAGATCCACGTTCTGCATGAGTCACAGCAACAGTCCGGCATCGGCTCCGGCCTGAATGAAGGCGATACCGTGGTGGTCAGTGGCCTGTTCCTCATTGACTCTGAAGCCAATATTACGGGCGCACTGGAACGTATGCGCCACCCTGAAAAAACAGAAAGCAGTATGCCAGCAATGTCTGACCAGCCTGTAAATATGCATTCAGGGCACTGAGGAGACGACGATGATTGAATGGATTATCCGGCGCTCTGTCGCCAACCGTTTCCTGGTCATGATGGGGGCCCTGTTTCTCAGCATCTGGGGCACATGGACGATTATTAACACGCCTGTCGATGCCTTGCCTGACCTGTCAGATGTGCAGGTCATTATCAAAACCAGCTATCCCGGCCAGGCCCCGCAGATTGTAGAAAACCAGGTCACCTATCCACTTACCACCACCATGCTGTCCGTGCCTGGCGCAAAAACCGTGCGTGGTTTTTCACAGTTCGGTGATTCGTATGTGTATGTCATTTTTGAAGACGGCACCGATCTGTACTGGGCCCGTTCCCGCGTGCTGGAGTACCTGAACCAGGTACAGGGAAAACTGCCCGCCGGTGTGAGTTCTGAAATCGGTCCGGACGCCACGGGGGTGGGCTGGATATTTGAATATGCCCTTGTCGATCGCAGCGGAAAACACGACCTTTCAGAACTGCGTTCTCTGCAGGACTGGTTCCTGAAATTTGAGCTGAAAACCATCCCGAACGTGGCTGAGGTCGCTTCGGTTGGCGGCGTGGTGAAACAGTACCAGATTCAGGTCAATCCGGTAAAATTGTCTCAGTATGGTATCAGCCTGCCCGAAGTGAAACAGGCCCTTGAATCGTCTAACCAGGAGGCCGGTGGCTCATCCGTTGAAATGGCCGAAGCTGAGTATATGGTCCGTGCCAGCGGTTATCTTCAGAGCATTGATGATTTTAATAACATCGTCCTGAAAACAGGCGAGAACGGCGTGCCGGTTTATCTGCGGGATGTTGCCCGCGTGCAGACCGGGCCTGAAATGCGGCGTGGTATTGCCGAGCTGAACGGCCAGGGCGAAGTCGCTGGCGGCGTGGTGATCCTGCGGTCGGGTAAAAATGCACGCGACGTTATCACGGCAGTGAGGGATAAACTTGAGACGCTGAAGGCCAGCCTGCCGGAAGGCGTTGAAATCGTGACCACCTACGATCGCAGCCAGCTCATCGACCGGGCGATTGATAACCTCAGTTCCAAACTTCTGGAAGAGTTTATCGTGGTGGCCATCGTCTGTGCCCTGTTCCTGTGGCACGTACGTTCTGCCCTGGTGGCGATTATCTCTCTGCCGCTTGGTCTGTGTATCGCCTTTATCGTCATGCACTTCCAGGGACTGAACGCCAATATCATGTCGCTGGGAGGGATAGCGATTGCCGTCGGTGCGATGGTGGATGCCGCCATTGTGATGATTGAGAATGCGCATAAGCGGCTTGAGGAGTGGGATCATCAGCATCCGGGTGAGCAGATTGACAACGCCACCCGCTGGAAGGTGATTACCGATGCCTCCGTTGAAGTGGGACCCGCACTGTTTATCAGCCTGCTGATCATCACCCTGTCCTTTATTCCTATCTTTACCCTGGAAGGTCAGGAAGGACGTCTGTTTGGCCCGCTGGCATTCACGAAAACGTACTCCATGGCGGGCGCGGCCGCGCTGGCCATCATCGTCATTCCGATTCTGATGGGATTCTGGATCCGGGGGAAAATTCCTGCAGAGACCAGTAACCCCCTGAACCGGGTACTGATCAAAGCGTATCATCCATTGCTGTTGCGGGTTCTCCACTGGCCAAAAACAACCCTGCTGGTTGCGGCCTTGTCCATTTTCACCGTTATCTGGCCGCTGAGCCAGGTGGGCGGTGAGTTTCTGCCGAAGATTAACGAGGGCGACCTGTTGTATATGCCGTCGACCCTGCCGGGTGTCTCTCCGGCTGAAGCTGCAGCGCTCCTGCAGACGACGGACAAGTTAATCAAAAGCGTTCCTGAAGTGGCCTCTGTATTTGGCAAGACCGGTAAAGCAGAGACCGCCACGGATTCCGCACCGCTCGAAATGGTTGAAACCACGATCCAGCTCAAACCTGAGGATCAGTGGCGTCCAGGCATGACGATTGACAAGATTATTGAAGAACTCGACAGGACCGTCCGTTTACCGGGGCTGGCAAACCTCTGGGTGCCGCCAATCCGTAACCGTATTGATATGCTCTCAACCGGGATCAAAAGCCCGATAGGTATCAAGGTGTCCGGAACGGTTCTGTCCGATATCGATGCAACGGCGCAGAGTATCGAAGCGGTCGCCAAAACCGTACCCGGCGTAGTGTCTGCTCTCGCAGAGCGACTGGAAGGCGGGCGCTACATTGATGTGGATATCAACCGGGAAAAAGCCTCCCGCTACGGAATGACGGTGGGCGATGTGCAGCTGTTCATCTCATCAGCCATCGGCGGCGCGACGGTAGGGGAAACGGTTGAAGGCGTGGCCCGGTACCCGATTAATATCCGCTATCCGCAGGATTACCGGAACAGCCCGCAGGCCCTGAAACAGATGCCGATCCTGACCCCGATGAAGCAGCAGATCACGCTGGGCGATGTTGCGGATATTAAGGTCGTTTCCGGGCCGACTATGCTGAAAACGGAAAATGCCCGTCCAGCCAGCTGGATTTACATTGACGCGCGCGGCAGGGATATGGTGTCGGTGGTTAATGACATTAAAACGGCGATCAGTCAGAAAGTGAAACTGAGACCGGGTACCAGCGTGTCATTCTCCGGACAGTTTGAACTGCTTGAGCATGCCAACAAGAAACTGAAGCTGATGGTGCCGATGACGGTGATGATCATCTTCATCCTGTTGTATCTGGCATTCCGCCGGGTTGATGAAGCCCTGCTGATCCTGATGAGCCTGCCGTTCGCCCTGGTTGGCGGGATATGGTTCCTGTACTGGCAGGGCTTCCATATGTCTGTCGCAACCGGAACGGGGTTTATCGCTCTGGCCGGGGTGGCAGCAGAGTTTGGCGTGGTCATGCTGATGTATCTGCGTCATGCCATTGAAGCGCACCCGGAATTGTCCCGTAAAGAGACGTTCACACCGGAAGGCCTTGATGAAGCCCTCTATCATGGTGCCGTACTGCGTGTCCGGCCGAAAGCCATGACCGTGGCGGTGATCATTGCGGGTCTGCTGCCAATACTCTGGGGAACCGGTGCAGGTTCAGAAGTCATGAGCCGTATCGCGGCACCCATGATTGGTGGGATGATCACGGCTCCGCTGCTGTCCCTGTTCATTATTCCTGCCGCCTACAAATTAATCTGGCTGCGCAGACATAAAAAAAGCGTGTCCTGAACCTGAAAGGGCACCCCCTGTGGGTGTCCTTCTTTACTGATTCACCCTGACGTCAGGGTTTAAATCGATAATATACAGAGGTGAGTATGAAAAAAGTGGTTCTGATGGCGCTGGCTCTCGGCCTTTCACTGCCCGCGATGGCGAGTGAAAAAGTGATTGATATGTACAAATCTGAAAACTGTGGCTGTTGTTCCCTGTGGGGCAAAGCGATGGAAAAAGACGGGTTTGAAGTACGAACTCACGTCATGAATGATCAGGCGCTGTCAGCCCTGAAAGAAAAGCATGCTATTCCTGCAGGACTGCGAAGTTGTCATACCGCGGTTGCCGGTAATTTGATCATTGAAGGCCATGTGCCTGCGACAACGATACATAAGGCAATGCAGTCTGGTTCAGGTATATACGGTCTCGCCACCCCCGGTATGCCAGCAGGAAGTCCTGGAATGGAGATGGGAGCCCGAAAAGAGGCTTACGATGTTATCGCATTCTCACCGGATGGAAGTAAAAAAGTCTTCCAGCGAATCGAATAGTCAGCGGAACGGCTGATAACGGGACGCCGGTAGCAGGCACTCCTGTGCCGGCGATATTCGTGGTAATCGCATCCATGACATACCCTGAAGACAGAAGATGCTTCGGTATGCATAAGGAGAGTTACTGTGAAAAATGACAATGCAGTGCAACACAACAACCAGACTGCTTCTGAGCAGACATTATCCCCGGACGAGGGCCACGTATTGCATAAGGTGAGAGATCCCGTGTGCGGGATGGCCATCCTGCCCGACAGGGCGCACAGCAGCATTCGATACCAGGACCATCAACTTTATTTCTGCTCCGCCAGCTGTGAGAGTAAATTTAAAGCCCATCCCGATCGTTATCTTACCGAAGATGCCAGTGAACATTCCCATCACCATCACCATCACCACGATCATCACGAAGTCAGCCCTGATCAGATAAAACAGCCTCACCACCAGGCGGAAAAAGAGAATTCTGAAGGTGTGTGGACATGTCCGATGCACCCGGAGATACGCCGCAGTGGTCCCGGAAGCTGTCCTGTCTGTGGAATGGCACTGGAGCCGCTCGTAGCTACGGCATCCACGGGGCCGAGTGATGAACTTCACGACATGACAAGACGCTTCTGGCTGGGGTTGTTGCTGGCGTTTCCGGTTCTGGTACTCGAAATGGGATCTCATCTGTTTCCCGAGTTGAGGAATACAGTACCGCCACAGTACAACACATGGCTGCAGCTGCTTCTGGCCTCCCCTGTCGTGTTGTGGTGTGGCTGGCCATTCTTCGCCCGGGCCGGAATGTCGTTACGTAACCGCTCCCTGAATATGTTTACCCTTGTTGCAATGGGGACCGGCGTAGCCTGGGTTTACAGCGTCATTGCAACCGTCTTCCCCTCCTGGTTTCCTGCATCGTTCAGAAACATGGATGGCCTGGTGGCCGTTTATTTTGAAGCCGCAGCAGTTATTACGGTGCTTGTTCTGCTGGGACAGGTTCTTGAGCTGCGGGCACGGGAACAAACCTCAGGCGCCATTACTGCGCTTCTGAACCTTGCCCCCAAAACCGCCAGACGGCTGGATCATGACGGTCATGAAACGGATATTAATGCGGAAGATGTCCTGCCTGGCGATAAGCTCCGCATCAGACCTGGAGAGAGTATTCCGGTCGACGGTATCGTGATCGAAGGCAAAACAACCGTTGATGAATCGATGGTGACCGGGGAATCTATGCCGGTTACCAAAACGGAGGGTGACCCTGTCATCGGGGGGACCATTAATCAGACAGGGAGTCTCATCATCCGTGCAGAGAAAGTCGGTGATGAAACAATGCTCTCACGAATTGTTCAGATGGTCGCTGATGCACAGCGTTCGCGTGCCCCCATCCAGAGAATGGCTGACAGCGTTTCAGGCTGGTTTGTTCCTCTGGTGATACTTATCGCGGTTGTTGCTTTCGTGATCTGGTCTGTCTGGGGGCCCGAGCCCAGGATGGCGCACGGTCTCATTGCGGCTGTGTCGGTCCTGATTATTGCCTGTCCCTGCGCGCTGGGGCTGGCCACGCCGATGTCGATAATGGTGGGGGTGGGCAAAGGAGCCCAGGCCGGGGTGTTAATCAGGAATGCCGAAGCCCTTGAGCGTCTTGAAAAAGTGGACACGCTGGTTGTCGACAAAACAGGCACGCTCACGGAAGGTTCGCCTACGGTGACAGGGATTATCAGTCTCAATCCGGGTGGGGAAACATCTCTTTTGCGTGTAACAGCCGCAGTGGAAAAAGGCTCGCAGCATCCGCTGGGTATGGCAGTAGTTAAAGCAGCACAGGAAAAGGGGATCGCAATACCCGCAGTCACTCATTTCGATGCACCGTCGGGTAAAGGTGTCTCAGGCGATGTCGAAGGTCAACGGGTTGTTATTGGTAATGAACTGGCTATGCAGGAAAACAGTATAGTTATTGATAATCAAAAGGCCGTTGCGGATACGTTGCGGATGGAAGGCGCTACCGTTATCTATGTGGCCACAGACGGGGACCTTGCAGGCCTGATAGCTATCTCGGATCCCGTGAAAACAACCACGCCGGATGCGCTTAAGCTTTGCGTCAGGCGGGGATCCGCATCGTTATGCTCACCGGGGATAACCAGCTTACTGCTGAAGCAGTCGCACGGAAACTGGGAATAGATGAGGTTGAAGCCGGAATTCTGCCGGATGGCAAAAAAGCAGTGATAACCCGACTGAAAGAGTCTGGCCATGTGGTTGCGATGGCCGGAGACGGTGTGAATGATGCCCCGGCGCTGGCAGCGGCTGACGTGGGTATAGCCATGGGAACGGGTACAGATGTGGCAATTGAAAGTGCCGGAGTCACCCTTCTAAAAGGCGACTTGATGATACTGAACAGGGCCCGTCATCTGTCAGAGATCACCATGAAAAATATCCGTCAGAATCTGTTTTTTGCATTTATCTACAACGCACTTGGCGTGCCTGTGGCTGCAGGTCTGCTTTATCCTGTGTATGGAATACTGCTGTCGCCAGTTATTGCGGCGGCGGCCATGGCTCTTTCCTCCGTCAGCGTCATTGTGAATGCGTTGCGTCTGAAAAGTGTCAGGCTCGGGAAATAACACTGAGTGAAGGGTCAGTTACGAACAGAAGGAGTCCAGTATGAAAAGTACCACCTATGCGCTTATTGCTGTCGCCGCGATCGCGGCATTTGCCCTCCTGCGCGAACACTGGTCACATGTGGCAGGTTACTGGCCATATCTGTTATTGCTGGTCTGCCCGCTAATGCATCTTTTCCACGGCCACGGAGGGCATGGAGATCATCAACATCACGGAAGTGAAAACGATAAAAAAAATTAATCCGGCAGACGGGGCCGCGTCGCGGTCCCGTTATCAGTCCAGGTATCGTTCGTAGTCTCTGGCATGCGCAAAGGCATGCTGTTCGAGTTTGTTATCAGCGGGTGCCGCTGCCCGGAACGCCAGAGAGTTAACAGGGTTGTTATTGATGACCAGCTCGTAATGCAGATGAGGACCGGATGAACGTCCGCTGTTACCGGATAACGCAATAGCACCTCCCCGTGTAACCCTGGCCCCTTTAGTAACGAGTATTTTATTGAGGTGGAGATAGCGAGTTTTAACACCGGCTTTTCCCGTTACTTCAACAAAATATCCCATGGTACTGTTGTATTCGGCCCGGGTGATTTTTCCGTCGATGACGCTGACTATTTTCGTGTTCATGGGCATGGAATAATCAATGCCATTATGGGGACTCACTTTTCCCGATACCGGGTTAAGTCTTGCAGGATTGAAAGGCGAACTGAGTCTTGCTGTGGCCGGTAACGGATAATCGAGACTGCCTTTCCCGGAAGTATCGGAAAGGTTATAGAACTTTTTATCTGATATACGATACGCCGTGTAATTAAATGAACCGGACGTAAATTTATAGGCCACGACACGTGATTTTCCCGCTTTCTTTTGCAGTACGAGTTTTAATGATTCATTTTTTTTCAAATGCCGCAGATTAAACCGGGAAGGCAAGGAGCGCTGAAGAGTAGCGATCTCGTTCGATTCCAGCCCCGAGCGGGTGGCTGAAAGGTAGGCATTTTCTTTTACGACATCGGTAGAATACATTTACTGGAATTCGCCGTTAGCATGAACACTGCGGCGTATGCTAGGGGTTTTCAGGAGGCGTGTCATCTGTCAGTTAATCGGGAGCACCGTTGATGGTCGTCATTTTTGTAACATATCTTGTTTCCCGTTTGCTCCTGAAGCTCTGGGAACTGTATGACCAGCCCGACGGTGATGATTAACGGGACTGAAACAGGTTACGGCAGAGCAATATGGGGCTCATGTCCTGCTACGTAACCCGTCAGTAAAGCCCTGCTGCGCACCTGACGCTAAGCACTAACCCGCCTGCAGTTACCTGGTCGAATACAGCCCGCGAAGCTTTCTTGCCTGCGTCTGATGTGCTTCCGCACCGGCATTATTGACCTGCTCATGCACGAGAGCGGCTTTTTCTCCGGCATTCAGTTCGTTAAAAGAAGAAGACGAGGTCTTTGAATTTGCATCACTGCCGGACAGCATTTTTTTATGTTCCTCAATCATTTTCTGATGCGCATAGGACGCGCTGTTGTTCATAAATGAATGAGCAACAATGGCCCTTTCATGTTCATTCATTTCAGAGAATGAGGGCGTGTTGTTTTTATTAACCCTGTCCGGTAAGTTTTCATGCGTCGAGGAATTCACATGACTGACGGCTGAGGCATTATTAACAAATCGATGTGCTTCATGGGCAATATCACTGGACTGAGCAAAAGCTGCCCCACAAAATAAAGCTGTAAACGCAGTGGTCGTGATTAATATATTCATGTGTAATTACCTTCTGAGGTACATAAAAGATATCCTTATGATCATATATAAAAATAATCAACCTGTGGGGAAGATGACGTAAATGTAATACAGCTATGTACATTACACGATTGTAATGAATTTGTTTCTTAAGGTGTGCTAGATTCATTTCATTGTAAGTGGATGAACCAGTAATTTAATTTAAATCGGTTCTCGAATTCTGTCAGTAACCATACTTTAAATAAGGGAATGCGCATGCTGTTGAAAACGTCTCGACGAACTTTCCTGAAGGGGTTAACCCTCTCTGGCGTAGCCGGAAGTCTTGGCGTATGGAGTTTCAATGCGCGTTCCAGTCTGAGCCTGCCAGTTGCCGCATCCCTGCAGGGTACTCAGTTTGACCTGACCATTGGTGAAACGGCCGTCAATATCACGGGCAGTGAGCGTCAGGCCAAAACAATCAATGGAGGCCTGCCGGGGCCCGTTCTTCGCTGGAAAGAAGGTGACACCATTACCCTGAAGGTCAAAAACCGTCTTAATGAACAGACGTCCATTCACTGGCACGGCATTATTCTTCCGGCCAATATGGATGGTGTTCCGGGGCTGAGTTTTATGGGCATAGAGCCTGATGATACCTACGTTTACACCTTTAAGGTTAAGCAGAACGGGACTTACTGGTACCACAGCCATTCCGGTCTGCAGGAACAGGAGGGGGTATACGGTGCCATTATCATCGATGCCGGGGAGCCAGAACCGTTTACTTACGATCGTGAGCATGTGGTCATGTTGTCTGACTGGACCGATGAAAATCCTCACAGCCTGCTGAAAAAATTAAAAAAACAGTCGGATTACTACAATTTCAATAAACCAACCGTTGGCTCTTTTTTCCGCGACGTGAATACCAGGGGGCTGTCAGCCACCATTGCCGATCGGAAAATGTGGGCTGAAATGAAAATGAATCCGACTGACCTCGCGGATGTCAGTGGCTACACCTACACCTATCTCATGAACGGGCAGGCCCCGCTGAAAAACTGGACCGGACTGTTCCGTCCCGGTGAAAAGATACGCTTACGGTTTATCAACGGCTCGGCAATGACCTATTTCGATATCCGTATCCCCGGGCTGAAAATGACGGTCGTGGCTGCAGATGGCCAGTATGTAAACCCGGTTACCGTTGACGAATTCAGGATTGCCGTTGCCGAAACCTATGATGTCATTGTGGAGCCTCAGGGTGAGGCCTATACCATCTTCGCACAATCCATGGACAGGACCGGTTACGCTCGAGGGACACTGGCCACGAGAGAGGGGTTAAGTGCTGCCGTTCCCCCCCTCGATCCCCGTCCTCTGTTGACCATGGAAGATATGGGTATGGGGGGAATGGGACATGATATGGCAGGAATGGACCACAGCCAGATGGGAGGCATGGATAACAGCGGAGAGATGATGTCTATGGACGGTGCTGACCTTCCGGATAGCGGGACATCCTCCGCGCCCATGGATCACAGCAGCATGGCCGGTATGGATCATTCCCGGATGGCCGGAATGCCGGGTATGCAAAGTCATCCTGCGTCAGAAACGGATAACCCACTGGTTGATATGCAGGCGATGAGCGTCTCTCCGAAATTAAATGATCCGGGTATTGGTCTTCGAAATAACGGAAGAAAGGTTCTCACGTACGCGGATTTGAAAAGCCGCTTTGAGGATCCTGACGGACGTGAACCTGGCCGTACCATAGAACTGCATTTAACCGGCCACATGGAAAAGTTTGCCTGGTCATTTAACGGAATCAAGTTTTCAGATGCCGCACCGGTGCTGCTGAAATACGGTGAGCGGCTCAGGATCACGCTGATCAACGATACCATGATGACTCACCCCATTCACCTGCATGGTATGTGGAGCGATCTGGAAGATGAAAACGGTAATTTCATGGTTCGTAAACACACAATAGATGTTCCCCCTGGTACAAAACGCAGTTACAGAGTGACAGCAGATGCGCTTGGCCGCTGGGCGTATCACTGCCATTTGCTCTATCACATGGAAATGGGAATGTTTCGTGAAGTCCGGGTGGAGGAATGATGCGAATGAAGAGAAATTTGAAGGCCATACCTGTTCTGGTCGCCGGTTTGTTTACCTCACAGCTTTCTATTGCGGCGGGCTCCGTCTCTGCAGATCCCCACGCCGGGCACGACATGTCTGCCATGCAGATGCCAGCAGATGAGAATTTCACTGAGATGACGTCAATGGAGCCCATTGTAACTGAGAGCAGAACGCCAATTCCGCCTGTTACCGATGCCGACCGGAAGGCTGCATTCGGCAATTTACAGGGGCATGCGATTCACGACAGTGCGATTAATTATCTGGTTCTGCTGGATCAACTGGAATGGCAACGGTCGGATAACACCAACAATTTCAGCTGGAGTGTTAACAGCTGGATTGGAGGCGACACAGATCGGATTTGGCTAAAGAGTGAAGGTGAACGAAGCAATGGGGAAACGGAGGCGGCTGAAGCGCAGTTACTCTGGGGACATGCGGTTGGCCCATGGTGGGATTTGGTTGCGGGTGTCAGGCAGGATTTCAGACCTGCTTCTGCCCGGACCTGGGCTGCTGTCGGTTTTCAGGGGCTGGCACTCTATAATTTTGAGTCTGAAATTACGGGTTTTGTCAGTAATGGCGGAAAAGCAGCCCTTCGTCTGGGAGGAGAATACGACGTTTTACTGACTAACCGGCTCATACTCCAGCCATCCTATGAGGTGAATTTCTACAGTCAGGATGATGAATCGCGGGGTCGCGGCAGGGGACTGACTGACACAGAGCTGGGGCTCCGGCTGCGCTATGAAATACGCCGTGAGTTTGCACCCTATATAGGCGTTTCCTGGAATCAACTTTACGGGAAAACATCCGATATGGCGAAAAGAGAAGGTGAGAAAGACCATCAGGTAGTATTCCTGGCGGGAGCCAGAATCTGGTTTTAACGCACTGATATAAAACACTCAACTAAACAGGTAAATAAAATGTCGATTTTAAATAAAGCCATTCTTACAGGTGGCCTCGTTATGGGCGTTGCTTTCTCTGCTATGGCCCATCCGGAATTAAAAAGCTCTGTGCCACAGGCTGATTCAGCCGTAGCGGCCCCGGAAAAGATTCAGCTTAATTTCTCGGAAAATCTGACCGTGAAATTCTCAGGTGCAAAATTAACGATGACGGGTATGAAAGGCATGTCATCACATTCTCCGATGCCGGTCGCGGCAAAAGTGGCGCCAGGCGCTGACCCTAAATCGATGGTCATTATTCCGCGAGAGCCTTTACCCGCTGGCACTTATCGTGTTGACTGGCGCGCGGTTTCTTCAGATACGCACCCTATTACCGGTAATTACACCTTTACAGTGAAGTAATATTATGAACGACCTGATTATGATTGTTATTCGTTTTCTTCTTTATCTGGATTTGATGGTAATATTTGGATTGCCATTTTTTCAGATATATGGAATAAGCGGTGTCAGACATGAAACCTATAACCTGACTAATTTCAGGTCGTTTATAACTTTTGCTGTTGTTACAGGCATCATTCTTACTGGCATTAATATGCTCCTGGTATCTAATGCCATGAGTGGAGTAACTGACCTCAGAGAATTATCCATCCATGTTATCGAGATGGTGATAGAAGAAACTGATGTGGGTATTAGCTGGATTGTCAGGCTCTGTGCCCTGTTTACCACACTCGGTGCTTTGTTCCTTTACACTAATAAGAGAGTATTGTCCTGCCTGCTGATGACGATGAGTGGGGGCGTGGCGCTGGCTACACTTGCCTGGGGAGGACACGCCGTTATGCATGACGGTCTGCATTACTATCTCCATTTACTGAGCGATCTGACCCATCTCGGCGCTGCAGGTGCCTGGACAGGTGCTCTGGTTGCATTTGCTATCCTGCTGATGCGCAGAAACGAGCATAATGCACAGAGCGTCATTGTGATATCTGACTCCCTGGCAAAATTTGCCACGGCAGGAACGGTGATTGTTGTAGCCCTGATCCTGAGTGCGCTGGTCAACTATCTGTATATTGCTGAGGGTAACTTAACTCCCTTATTCAACAGTTCCTGGGGGAGGATATTGCTTGCCAAGACGGCTCTGTTTGTTCTGATGCTTCTTCTGGCTGCAGCAAACCGGTTTCACCTGGGTCCCCGGCTTGAAGTTATGGTCAGGGAAGGGAATTATGATCGCAGCGTTGCCCTGATGCGAAACAGCATCCTGACAGAATTCGTTGTTGCGATTATCATTCTGGGCGCCGTAGCGTGGCTCGGAATGCTTGCTCCGTCTCAGGTCAGCTAGGGGACAGCCAAAGCTCATGCGTGAGATTTTTACTTTCATATCAGCGAGTTGACCATGCAGCGTATTTTAATCGTTGAAGACGAACAAAAAACAGGTCGTTACCTGCAGCAGGGACTGGTTGAGGAAGGCTATCAGGCCGATCTCTTTAATAATGGCCGCGATGGTCTCGGGGCCGCGTCGAAGGGACAGTATGATTTGATAATACTGGACGTGATGCTGCCTTTCCTCGACGGGTGGCAAATCATCAGCGCACTGAGGGAGTCCGGGCACGAAGAACCGGTCCTGTTTTTAACCGCAAAGGACAACGTGCGGGACAAAGTGAAAGGACTGGAGCTTGGCGCAGATGACTACCTGATTAAGCCCTTTGATTTTACGGAGCTGGTTGCACGTGTAAGAACCCTACTGCGCCGGGCACGCTCGCAGGCCGCAACAGTCTGCACCATCGCCGATATGACCGTTGATATGGTGCGCCGGACCGTGATCCGTTCGGGGAAGAAGATCCATCTCACCGGTAAAGAATACGTTCTGCTTGAGTTGCTGCTGCAACGCACCGGAGAAGTGTTACCCAGGAGTCTTATCTCGTCCCTGGTCTGGAACATGAATTTTGACAGTGATACGAATGTGATTGATGTCGCCGTGAGACGTCTGAGAAGTAAAATTGATGATGACTTTGAGCCAAAACTGATCCATACCGTTCGCGGTGCCGGATATGTCCTGGAGATCAGAGAAGAGTGAGGTTCAAAATTTCCCTGACCACACGCCTGAGCCTGATTTTTTCTGCGGTGATGCTTACGGTATGGTGGTTATCAAGTTTTATCCTGATTAGCACCCTTAATGGCTATTTCGATAATCAGGACCGCGATTTTCTGACAGGTAAACTTCAGCTCACCGAAGAGTTTCTTAAAACAGAGACGTTCAGGAACAAAACGGATATTAAGTCATTATCAGAAAAAATAAACGATGCGATGGTGGGGCACAATGGCTTATTCATTTCTATAAAAAACATGGAAAATGAAAAAATTGTTGAACTCTATGCCAAAAATTCTGTTGTTCCAGCGGTCCTGCTTAATAAGTCGGGTGATATTCTCGACTATATGATCCAGACGGAAGAAAATAACACCGTGTACCGCAGTATCTCGCGGCGGGTTGCCGTGACGCCGGAACAGGGTAAAAGCAAACATGTCATCATTACGGTTGCCACGGATACTGGGTATCACACCCTGTTTATGGACAAACTCAGTACCTGGCTGTTCTGGTTCAATATCGGTCTGGTCTTTATTTCTGTTTTTCTGGGCTGGCTGACCACACGTATTGGTCTGAAACCGCTACGGGAAATGACCAGTCTGGCTTCCTCCATGACCGTACACAGCCTGGATCAGCGTCTAAATCCCGATCTGGCTCCGCCGGAAATCTCTGAGACCATGCAGGAGTTCAATAATATGTTTGATCGCCTGGAGGGGGCATTCCGGAAACTGTCAGATTTCTCGTCTGACATCGCGCATGAGCTGCGCACACCAGTCAGTAATCTGATGATGCAGACGCAGTTTGCACTGGCTAAGGAAAGGGATGTTTCGCATTACCGCGAAATTTTATTCGCTAACCTGGAAGAACTGAAAAGGTTGTCACGAATGACCAGTGACATGCTTTTTCTGGCACGTTCAGAGCATGGTCTGCTGCGGCTGGATAAACATGATGTGGATCTGGCAGCCGAACTGAATGAATTACGTGAGTTGTTCGAGCCCCTGGCAGACGAAACAGGAAAGACAATCACGGTTGAAGGAGAGGGCGTTGTTGCCGGAGACAGCGATATGCTCCGACGTGCTTTCAGTAACCTGCTTTCCAATGCAATCAAGTATTCTCCCGATAACACCTGTACAGCGATACACCTTGAGCGTGACAGTGACTGTGTGAACGTGATGATTACGAATACGATGTCCGGCCAGGTTCCCGCTAATCTGGAACGTTTGTTTGACCGGTTCTATCGCGCAGACTCATCAAGGTTCTACAACACGGAAGGCGCGGGGCTGGGATTATCAATTACAAGGTCGATCATTCATGCTCACGGCGGCGAGCTGTCAGCAGAACAGCAGGGGCGTGAAATTGTGTTCAAAGTGCGCCTGTTAATGGATTAATCCCGTTGTTCAGGAGAAACCTGGAAGGTGACAAAATTGTCATCATTCAGTCACGCGATAAACAGAGGCGGTTTTTTATAATTATTCATAAATCAGGAGCAGCGTGATAACACAATCACCTGGTTCCTGGAGTGATGATTAACCCGCCCTGAGATCAACTGCTTTCTCTGTTATAAGCCATTGATTGTTTGGGTATGTAAACACCGGAGACCCAACCATGAAAAAGATTCTCGTATCATTTGTTGCCATTATGGCTGCCGCTTCATCTGCCATGGCTGCAGAGACAATGAACATGCATGACCAGGTAAATAATGCACAGGCACCTGCCCACCAGATGCAGTCATCTGCTGAAAAAAGTGCAATTCAGGGAGACAGCATGACAATGATGGATATGAGCAGTCACGATCAGGCCGCAATGTCCCATGACATGATGCAAAACAGCAATTCTGCTGCCCACCAGGACATGGCTGAAATGCATAAAAAAATGATGAAAGCTAAACCCGGAGCTACCAACGAAACAGCAAAGTCATTTTCTGAAATGAGCGAGCATGAGAAGGCCGCAGCTGTACATGAGAAGGCGAATAATGGTCAGTCTTCCGTTGTTCACCAGCAGCAGGCTGATAAGCATCGCAGTCAGATCACCCAGAATTAACCCGCAGCTCCACTTGTTAGACCCTCATTTGACGCCGAAGTCACTGGCTTACGCTCCCGTCCGGGAGCGTTTTTTTTCCCATATATCAAACTTTAACTCTGAAGAGGTGGAAGTATCTGACCAACACTGTCACGTAACGCCAGATAACTACAAAAACACCTTTTTCCTCCTGTAAATTGCAGTTCCTGCAAGAACATCAAGGCATAATGTTGGAACAGCGTGTGATACACACTTAGCATCATGTTTTGTATGTGTTTTTTTAAAACTTTACAACTTTAAAGTCTTTTTGTAAGCGTGCAGCGAGAACCGTATTGACGGGGAGGTGTTATTCAGTTGGCAATGCTACGCGGCAGGGGAGCAGTTCGCTGACCCGGTTTATCGGCCAGTCAGCAATGACGTCAAGGACATAGCGGAGGTAGCTTTCTGGCTCCACACCGTTCAGTTTGCACGTCCCGATCAGGCTGTACAGCAACGCGCCGCGCTCACCTCCGTGATCCGAACCGAAGAACAGCCAGTTTTTTCGACCCAGGCTGACCGTCCGCAGAGCATTTTCAGCGATGTTGTTATCTGCTTCCGCCCAGCCATCGTCTGCATAGTACGTCAGGGCCGGCCACTGGTTCAGGGCGTATGCGAACGCTTTCGCCAGTTCTGAGTGTCGCGACAGGGTTTTCATCTTTTCACGCAGCCAGCTTTCCAGTGATTTCAGCAGTGGCTTCGTTTTCTGCTGACGTTCGGCAAGGCGCTGTTCTGCCGGTATTCCCCTTATTTCCGCCTCGATGATATACAACTCGCCGATACGCTTCAGGGCTTCATCCGTCAGCGCCGATGGCGTTCGGACATGCACATCGTGGATTTTTCGGCGGGCGTGAGCCCAGCAGGCGGCTTCCATTATCCGGCCATTGCGGTAAAGCTCGTTGAACCCGGCGTATGCATCCGCCTGCAGCACACCGCTGAAGCCGGCAAGATGGGTCTGCGGGTGGATGCCTTTTCTGTCCGGGCTATAGGCGAACCACACGGCCGGTGCCAGCGCTGACCCGGCGTTGCGGTCGTCGCGAACGTATGTCCACAACCGCCCGGTCTTCGTCTTCTTATTACCCGGCAACAGCACCTGCACCGGGGTATCATCGGCATGGAGTTTGCCATCGGTCAGGACATAGTCCTGAAGCGCCTCTTCCAGCGGTGACAGCAGCCGGCAGCATGCATCCACCCAGCCCGACAGCAGTGAACGGCTCAGGTCCACACCCTGGCGACCGTATATTTCTGACTGACGATACAGCGGGGTATGCTCTGCATACTTTGAACTCAGCACGCGCGCCAGCAGCCCCGGCCCGGCGATACCCCGCTCGATGGGGCGTGAAGGCGCGGGGGCCTGCACGATGGCGTCGCATTTTGTGCAGGCGTGTTTTTCCCGCACGGTCCGGATAACCCTGAAGGCGCTGCGCATCAGCTCCAGCTGTTCGGCGGCATCTTCGCCCAGGTAACTCAACGCACCGCCGCAGTCCGGGCAGCATGCCTCTGCCGGCAGCAGCCGTTTTTCGTCACGGGAGAGTGATGCGGGGAACGGTTTGCGGGTGCGGGTCTGACGCAACGGACGCTGCACTGTCGGGTCATCCACCCGACCGGTCAGAGCATCGCTTTCTTTCTGCAGCCGGTTCAGGTCGGCTTCCATCTGTGCGATGCGGCGGGAGACCTTTTCGGAACGACTGCCGAAGTTCATCCGGCGAAGTTTATCCAGCTGCGCCTGCAGCTTGTCTATTTCGCGCTCCCGGTTGCTCAGCTTTTCCTGCAGGGCGTGGATCAACGCTTCCTGTTCAGCCAGGCGCTGTTTCAGCAGAAGGATGTCGTCAGAAGAGGTGTCGTTCATAAGCCCGCATTTTACCAGGCTTATTCTGCAACAACCAGGATAAAGAGGCCTACAGCATGGTCAGGGAGGTCAGCAACCGCTTCGGCTGTCGCCAGTCGATGCCTTCCAACAACATTGCCAGCTGCGCCGGTGTCAGGAACACTTTGCCATCGCGGGCTGACGGCCAGGCGAAGCGCCCGCGCTCCAGCCGTTTGGTCAGCAGGCACAGCCCGTCTCCGGTAGACCACAGCAGTTTGACCTGACTGCCACTGCGGCCCCGGAAGATGAAGACGTGGCCGGACATCGGATCATCTTTCAGCGCCGTCTGCACTTTTGCAGCCAGCCCGTTGAAGCCGTTGCGCATGTCGGTGATACCGGCAACCAGCCAGATCTTGGTCCCGGAAGGTAACGGGATCATCACTTCAGTTCCTGTATCAGCAGAGTCAGGAGCTTTTCGCTGACCGTACCATTAAGGCGGAGCGTCCCGTGCCGGAACGTTACCTCACAGCTGATACTGAGAGCCTCCGGGCCCTCAGCGGTTAGTTCTGGCTGTACGGAGGTGGCATCGAGAGTCACAGGGAGTAGCTGAGGACTCTCTGAGGAAGGTAACAGCAGCTTTCCCTCACGCCATTGTTGGCGCCATTTGAACAACAGATTGGCGTTAATGCCATTTTCAAGCGCCAGTTTTGAGATGGATATCCCGGGTTCACAGGAGGCAGCTACGAGCTGCTTTTTAAACTCAGGAGAATAATTAGGGCAGCCCTTACGCCTGCCGGGAGTCATATTTTTCTGCATATCTGACACTTTGGTTCCCACTACTTATTTGGTGGACACCACTTTGTCGTATGCTTCAGATTATGACCAGACGGCTCTCGCTGGACGCTTACGTCTTTTTCAGGTTAAAGGATACAACTTTAATGTCTCTACACAGCGCCAGCCTGACGGTGACGCCCGACAACCTGAGCTGCCGGGCGTTATCATTAGTTCAGACCAAGAAAGTGCTGGGCGATTTTAAAGTAGATAATTAACCCGGTACCGTCGATAAGCGTGGCGATAAACGGGGCCGAAACCACGGCGGGATCAATGCCGATACGCTTGAGCACCATGGGGATCACTGATGACACCACGGCGCTCCACAGCGTAATGCAAACCAGCGTCAGGCTGACGATCAGCGTGATTTCCATGCCGATGCCCATCATCCACGCGCGTAAGCACCCTGCCAGGCCCAGCGTCAGAGCGATCAGCAGCGAAGTTGAAACTTCTTTGCGGATCACCCGGCCCATATCGCGCAGCCGCACTTCTCCCAGCGCCATTGAACGTACCAGCGTCGAAGTGATCTGCGTACCGCTGTTGCCGCCAGTACCAATTAATAGCGGAATAAAAAAGGCCAGGGCAATTGCAGATTCCAGCGCCTCTTCAAAATGCTGAAGCACGCTGCTGGTATAGGCTTCTGCGACAAACAGCAGCAGGAGCCAGACCGAACGTTTTTTCCACAATGTCCACGGACTAATTTCCAGATAGGGTTTTTCCAGCGGTAGCGTGGCGCCCTGAAGCTGAACGTCTTCGGTAACATCATCTTCCTGTAGATGAGCGATCTCTTTTTCCATCAGACAACCGACCAGCTCACCTCTCTCAACGACAGCAACCAGATCGACTTCGCGTTCGGCTAACTCGGCAACGACCTGCGCCCGTTCATCATCAGGCTTTACATGAAATAAACAGCTGTCCGTAAGATGATTGATGTTCAGCGACGTATCTTTTTCCTGCAATAAGCGCTTGATGGATAACACCCCGCGCAGCGCTTTTCCGGCCACAACAAAGACCTGGCCTGGGATGTCATCCGTTGTGAGTTGGGAGACAAAGTACTCGCGAGCGCCGTTCACGCTGAGATGGTCCGGCAGAGTAATAAAATCGGTGCGCATATATTGGGCGATAGCGTCGCCGTTGAAATCCGGCATAGGATGATGAGCGGCGCAGAGTGGCATAGATGACATGGTGTAATTCCCTATAAAAATCTCTCATAGGGGCGAACAAGACAGGGTTAGCACAGGCAGATCCCTACGTCCTGGTTTTAGCACTGAACAACGTATCTGTCCGATGGTGAAATCGTCAGAAGTTACCTTGGCAACACCTTGATTCGATGGATGCCTGTATTTCCCTGAGTGGTCTCTCTCGATACCAGCAGGGCGGTAACTTGTATTTGTACAGGAGCCTCGCCATAACGAGATCGGTAAATGAGCCGCTATTATAGGGATGCCTAATCATTGATTATGTTTATAGTTGCGATTGTTTATCAATCGTTGATATACGAAATATTTCTTGTGCCAGGGCTGAACTGGAAACGACAACCGAATAGACATATTGAATCCAGGTGTTAGTATTCAATAGACAGCAGTTATGAGTATGCGTGTTTCATTTCCGGCCAGGAACGCTGATGATGACAACATTACTACCCGATTTCACAGCATTTTCGTCACTCACTTCCTTCGCGGCGTGCGTTGCTATTACGCCTGTCCGCACTCTGGCCATTATTTCTCATTCCTTCTCATCCCGGATGGAATCTCCCGCTGAATAGCTGTTCAGTGGGCTTTGTGACACGCATCGTTTGATAACAGGGATTACGGCGGGTCGGATATGGAAAAGATTAAGCGTCATCTGGTGTGGTGGGGCGCGGGTATTGTGGTGGTGGTTGCTGCAATAGCATGGTGGATGTTGCGTCCTGCGGGGATTCCGGAAGGTTTCGCGGCCAGCAACGGCAGAATAGAAGCTACCGAAGTGGATATTGCCACCAAGATTGCCGGAAGAATTGACACAATCCTCGTATCGGAAGGGCAGTTCGTTCGTCAGGGCGAGGTGCTGGCGAAAATGGATACCCGCGTGCTGCAGGAGCAGCGGCTGGAAGCTGTCGCGCAAATCAAAGAAGCCGAAAGCGCGGTGGCTGCGGCACGAGCGCTGCTGGAACAGCGGCAAAGTGAAATGCGCGCCGCGCAGTCGGTGGTAAAACAGCGCGAGGCGGAACTGCAGTCGGTCTCTAAACGTCACGTTCGCTCCCGTTCGCTATCCCTGCGTGGGGCTGTATCCGAGCAACAACTGGATGACGACAGGGCAGCGGCTGAAAGCGCTCGCGCGGCACTGGAATCCGCAAAGGCGCAGGTCTCTGCGGCAAAAGCCGCAATTGAAGCCGCTCGTACCAGCATCATTCAGGCGCAAACCCGCGTAGAAGCCGCGCAGGCTACCGAACGTCGCATTGCCGCTGATATTGATGACAGCGAGCTGAAAGCCCCGCGCGATGGTCGCGTGCAGTACCGTGTCGCCGAACCGGGCGAGGTGCTTTCCGCGGGCGGTCGCGTACTGAATATGGTCGATCTCAGCGATGTCTACATGACGTTCTTCTTACCTACCGAACAGGCTGGTTTATTGAAGATTGGTGGTGAAGCTCGCCTGGTGCTGGATGCCGCGCCGGATCTGCGTATTCCGGCGACCATTAGCTTTGTGGCTAGTGTTGCGCAGTTCACACCGAAAACGGTCGAAACCAGTGATGAACGGCTGAAGCTGATGTTCCGCGTTAAAGCGCGTATCCCGCCAGAGCTGTTGCAGCAGCATCTGGAGTACGTGAAAACCGGTCTGCCGGGCATGGCGTGGGTGCGTGTTGATGAAAATCGCCCCTGGCCTGACGACCTGGTGGTGAGGTTGCCGCAATGACGCATCTGGCGCTGGTTCCCGTTCCTCCCGTGGCGCACCTTGACGGCGTGAGTCAGCATTACGGGAAAACGGTCGCGCTGAACAACATCACGCTGGATATCCCTGCCCGCTGTATGGTGGGGCTTATTGGCCCGGATGGCGTCGGAAAATCGAGCCTGCTGTCGCTCATCTCCGGCGCGCGGGTCATTGAACACGGCAACATGATGGTGTTGGGCGGCGATATGCGCGACCCAAAACATCGACGGGATGTCTGCCCGCGCATTGCCTGGATGCCGCAGGGGTTAGGGAAAAACCTGTACCATACGCTGTCGGTGTATGAGAACGTCGATTTCTTTGCCCGGCTGTTTGGTCATGATAAAGCGGAACGCGAAGCGCGGATTACCGAGCTGCTGAACAGCACCGGCCTGGCACCGTTTCGCGACCGTCCCGCCGGGAAACTCTCGGGCGGGATGAAGCAAAAACTGGGGCTGTGCTGCGCGTTAATCCACGACCCGGAACTGTTAATTCTCGATGAACCCACCACCGGGGTCGATCCGCTGTCCCGCGCCCAGTTCTGGGATCTAATTAACAGCATTCGCCAGCGGCAGACCAACATGAGCGTGCTGGTTGCGACCGCTTACATGGAAGAAGCCGAGCGCTTTGACTGGCTGGTAGCGATGAACGCCGGGGAGGTGTTAGCCACCGGGAGCGCCCAGCAGCTACGCGAACAAACCAACAGCAACACGCTGGAGCAGGCGTTTATCGCGCTGCTACCTGAAGCCCAGCGCCAGGCGCATAAGCCGGTGGTGATCCCACCGTATCACGCTGAGCAGGAAGAGATTGCCATTGAGGCGAAAGACCTGACTATGCGCTTCGGTAAGTTTGTCGCCGTTGACCACGTTAACTTTCGTATTCCGCGCGGGGAAATCTTCGGTTTTCTCGGCTCCAACGGCTGCGGTAAATCCACCACCATGAAGATGCTCACCGGTCTGCTACCCGCAAGCGAAGGTGAGGCCTGGTTGTTTGGGCAAGCGGTTGACCCGAAGAATATCGATACCCGCCGCCGGGTGGGCTATATGTCGCAGGCGTTTTCGCTCTACAGCGAGCTGACCGTCCGGCAAAACCTCGAACTACATGCGCGACTGTTCCATATCCCCGAAGCGGAAATCCCCGGGCGGGTACAAGAGATGAGCGAGCGTTTTTCGCTGACCGATGTCGAAGACGCGTTGCCCGGCGCGCTGCCGTTGGGGATCCGTCAACGCCTGTCGCTGGCGGTGGCGGTGATCCATCGCCCGGAAATGCTCATTCTTGATGAGCCGACCTCCGGGGTCGATCCGGTGGCGAGGGACATGTTCTGGCAACTGATGGTCGATCTGTCGCGGCAGGACAAAGTGACCATTTTTATCTCCACCCACTTTATGAACGAAGCGGAGCGCTGCGACCGGATGTCGCTGATGCACGCCGGAAAAGTGCTGGCCAGCGGCACGCCGCAGGAACTGGTGAAACAGCGTGGCGCTGCCAGTCTGGAAGAGGCGTTTATCTCCTGGTTACAGGAAGCGGCAGGCCCGGCACCGGAAGCTCAGTTACCGCCAGCCAATGTTCCGATAGCGCATGAAAATAGTCAGCCGCCGCGGCAGGGCTTTAGCCTGCGGCGGTTGTTCAGCTACAGCCGCCGTGAAGCGCTGGAACTACGACGCGATCCGGTACGTTCAACGCTGGCGCTGATGGGCACAGTGATCCTGATGCTGATCATGGGCTACGGCATCAGCATGGATGTGGAAAATCTGCGTTTTTCGGTGCTCGATCGTGACCAGACCGTCAGCAGCCAGGCGTGGACGCTTAATCTGGCGGGATCGCGCTATTTTATCGAACAGCCGCCGCTCACCAGTTATGACGAGCTGGACAAACGGATGCGTTCGGGCGAAGTGGCGGTAGCAATAGAGATCCCGCCAAACTTTGGCCGCGATATCGCGCGTGGCACGCCGGTGAAGATTGGCGTCTGGGTCGATGGCGCAATGCCGAGCCGCGCTGAAACGGTCAGAGGCTACGTACAGGCGATGCACCAGACCTGGCTGCAGGATGTGATGGCGCGTCAACCCAATTCCAGTGGTCAAAACGGGCTGATGACCATTGAAACTCGCTATCGTTACAACCCGGATGTGAAGAGTCTGCCGGCAATTGTTCCGGCGGTGATCCCGCTGCTGCTGATGATGATCCCCTCGATGCTCAGCGCCCTCAGCGTAGTGCGTGAGAAAGAGCTGGGGTCGATTATCAACCTGTACGTTACGCCCACGACTCGCAGCGAGTTTTTACTCGGCAAACAGTTGCCGTACATCGTGCTGGGCATGCTGAACTTCCTGCTGCTGTGTGCGCTGTCAGTTTTTGTGTTCGGCGTCCCGCATAAGGGGAGTTTTTTAACCCTGACGCTGGCCGCGCTGTTGTACGTCACCATTGCCACCGGGCTGGGTCTGTTAATTTCCACGTTTATGAAAAGCCAGATCGCGGCCATTTTTGGTACGGCGATTATTACGCTGATCCCGGCGACGCAGTTTTCCGGGATGATCGACCCGGTCGCCTCGCTCGAAGGGCCTGGACGCTGGATTGGTGAAATTTACCCGACCAGCCATTTTCTGACCATCGCGCGTGGGACGTTCTCTAAAGCGTTGGATCTGACCGATCTCTGGCAGCTGTTTATTCCGCTGGCGGTAGCCATTCCGGTGGTGATTGGTCTGAGCGTATTACTGCTGAAAAAACAGGAGGGGTGATGCGCCGATTACGCAATATTTATAACCTCGGTATCAAAGAGTTGCGCAGCCTGCTGGGTGACAAAGCGATGCTGACGCTGATCGTCTTTGCCTTCACGATTTCGGTTTATTCTTCCGCGACCGTCCTGCCGGGTTCGCTGCATTTGGCTCCGATTGCTATTGCCGATATGGACCAGTCGCAGTTGTCGAACCGGATTGTGAACAGCTTTTATCGCCCGTGGTTTTTACCGCCGGAGATGATCACCGCTGATGAGATGGATGCCGGACTGGACGCCGGGCGCTACACCTTCGCCGTGAACATTCCACCTGATTTTCAGCGTGATGTGTTGGCCGGTCGGCAGCCGGATATACAGGTTAACGTCGATGCCACGCGGATGAGCCAGGCCTTTACCGGCAACAGCTATATCCAGAATATCATCAGCGGCGAGGTGAACAGCTTTGTGGCGCGTTACCGTGACAACAATGAGCCGCCGGTGGCGTTGGAAATGCGTATGCGCTTTAACCCTAATCTGGAACCTGCCCGCTTTGGCGCGGTGATGGCGATTATCAACAACATCACCATGCTGGCGATCGTGCTTACCGGGTCGGCGCTGATCCGCGAGCGCGAGCACGGGACAATAGAACATCTGCTGGTTATGCCGGTGACGCCGTTTGAGATCATGATGGCAAAAATCTGGTCGATGGGTCTGGTGGTGCTGGTGGTTTCCGGTCTGTCGCTGATGCTGATGGTAAAAGGCGTGCTCGGCGTACCGATTGAAGGTTCGATACCGCTGTTTATGCTGGGCGTGGCGCTGAGCCTGTTCGCCACCACTTCGATCGGTATTTTTATGGGCACGCTGGCGCGCTCTATGCCGCAGCTGGGGTTACTGATGATTCTGGTACTGCTGCCGCTACAGATGCTCTCTGGTGGTTCTACACCGCGTGAAAGCATGCCGCAGGCGGTGCAGGACATAATGCTGACTATGCCAACTACCCATTTTGTCAGCCTCGCGCAGGCGATACTTTACCGCGGCGCAGGGTTTGGCATCGTCTGGCCGCAGTTCCTGACGCTGTTGGCAATTGGCAGCGCGTTCTTCCTGATAGCGCTGTTGCGCTTTCGAAAGACGATTGGCACGATGGCGTAATTGGTTGGCTTCATATCTTGACTGCATTGTATGCTGTTATAATATGACTTCAAAGGATGAAGTCATAAGGACATGCGATGAAGGAAAAAGTGTTGTCTTTACGCAAAAAGCAAAAGAACACGCTGGATCAGCTTTTTAAAGCACCGACGCCGCAGGGAATCAAGTGGTCGGAAATTGAGTCACTGATCAAGGCGTTAGGTGGCGAAATCAAAGAAGGACGAGGCTCGCGATGTAAATTTCTTTTAAATAAGAGCATTGCGAGTTTTCATAGACCACATCCTTCTCCGGATACAGATAAAGGCGCGGTCGAAAACGTACGTGACTGGTTAACAAGTATAGGGGTAAAACCATGATCAAACCCAAAACGCCAAACTCAATGGAAATCGCCGGTCAACCTGCGGTAATTAATTATGTCCCTGAGCTTAATGCGTTTCGCGGTAAGTTCCTGGGATTGTCAGGCTATTGTGATTTTGTCTCTGACAGCATTCAGGGGCTGCAAAAAGAGGGGGAGATCTCCTTACGAGAGTATCTTGATGATTGCTCTGCCGCAGGGATAGAACCTTACGCAAACCCGGAAAAGCTGAAGACGTTTACTCTGCGCTATCCAGAGTCTTTCGGAGAACGTTTAAGTTTTGCGGCAGCGGAAGAACAGGTATCAGTCAATACATGGATCATCGAAACGCTCAGCAAAAGTCTCAAACAGGCATAGTTGCTAGTTGGTTTGCTCATTATTGCCAGGGGCTTCGCTTGCCTGGCCTACAAACGGTAACGGAGTAGGCCGGATAAGGCGTAGCCGCCATCCGGCAACGAAACAGGCAATTACTCTTCTTTCGGCAGGCACTGCAAATGACCGTGGCGCACGCCGCGCTGGGAGATCACGTCATCGGCAAAATGCTGTACATCGCCCATGTCGCCTTTTAGTACGGCGATTTCCAGGCAGTCGTCATGGTTGATGTGCACGTGCAGCGTGGCGACCGATAAATCGTGGTGGTGGTGTTGGGTAGAAACAATGCGGCTCGCCAGGTCACGCTTCTCATGCTCATAAACATACGAGAGCACCGCGAAGCCCTGAGTGCCGTGCTCCTGAGTGGTTTCCTGCGCCAGTGCGCCGCGCAGAATATCGCGGATCGCTTCGGAACGGTTGTTGTAGCCACGGCGCTGACTCAGGCCGTCGAGCGTTTCTAATAAATCGTCATCAAGTGTGATGGTGATACGTTGCATCAGATTTCAACCTTACGATATTGCGCGGCGGCGCACGGGAATGAAAACATTACAGCCTGTGTACGGCGTCGGCGGTCAGGGTAAATGGCGTGGGGGTGCAAACCGCCAGGCTCAGGGTATCGATCTGGCACTGGCTGACGGAGAGTGAGGAGGTCAGTGCGGTACTGTCGACGCTGACGATTTGCCAGGCACTGCCGCCGCGCTGTTTCACGATAGCTTCTTTACGCGTCCAGATGCGCCAGAACGCCGCCAGCTGTTGCTCCGGGTGTTCGGCTTCAACTTCAGCGTGTTCCCCAAGACTGAATACCGTATTTGCCAGCGTTTGCCAGTTATCGCGCGGGCGAATAACTTCAATATCGCAGCCGACTTCCCCTTCGTCGCTGAGCAGCAGGACGATGTCATCGCCGCTATGGCTGAGATTGAACCACAGCGGCGTGTCGGCGGAAAAGGCCGGTTTTCCTTGCTCGCCATAGATGATGTTCGGTAATGGCGAAAGGGCATGGGAAAGCAGCACGCGACCTGCCAGCCAGCGCGCACGGCGAACACCTTGCGGCGCTTGCTCTTTCATCGCGGCAGGCAGTTCGCCAGCGCTTAAAACAGAAACTTTCCCATGAACGATCCGGTACATATCAGGACTAACCTTTAGTAATAATGGGGTTGTGTACCACTCTTCACATGCTGTTTGCAAGTTTATCCCGGTAATCGACTTTTGGGCCTGCCGGGTCCCAGTAAAATTGCCAGTTTGCTACCGCCTGTGGTCGTTTCCATCCAGATTTTACACACGCTGGTTAGCGGCACGGAGAGCAGCATGCCTACCGGGCCGAGCAGCCATCCCCATACCAGCAAAGAGAGGAAGACGATAAGCGTCGATAATCCCAGCCGATGCCCCATCATGCGGGGTTCGAGGATATTGCCAATAACCATATGCACCACCAGGAATAGCGCACCAACCAGTACGCATTCGTAAATGCCGTTGAACAGCAGCGCCTGGATCATGGGCGGGACGGCGGAAATGACCGAGCCAATGTTGGGCACGTAGTTTAGCAGGAAGGCCAGCACGCCCCACATCAGAGCAAACTGAATCCCCATCAGCGCCAGACCCAGCCAGATGATGGCACCGGTCCATAAGCTGAGCAACGTTTTCAGTGCCAGATAGTGAGATACGCCCTTGAGCGCCCGATGCAGCCCCGCAATATGGATTTGTGGGTTGTTCAGCGAAAAGCGCAGCTTATAAGGAACATGACGTACCTCAAACAGCATAAAGACGACTGTCATCACCAGCAGAACGACGCTGGCCATGGCGCCGGAAAGACTTGTCATCAGCGTGGTGGTGAAGGTCATTATTTTGTCGGAGTCCATACGTTGCAGCATACGCTCCGGGGACATATGCAGATTTAAAAAGGGAACCATCTCTTGCAGATGCAGGACCTTACGTGTCAGCTCCTTGTTGTATTTGGGTAGCATGGCCATGAATTCCGTGATCGAAGACGCGAGGACGCCGATCAGTGCCGTGAGGACGAACAGCATCACCACCACTACGAGCGTAATGGCAACCGGGCGACGTACTCCCCGGCGAATAAACCAGGCGACCAGCGGATTCAATACAATGGCAAAAAAGAGGGCCAGCAGCAGTTGCACAATGATATCCGCCGCGGCATGAATACCGGCGAGGATCACCACCAAAGCAGCCAGTTTGAGTAAAATGTGCAAACCCGTTTTATCGGGCTGAGCGGTTGTCATATTTTCTTCCTGTTTGCGTTTTTGCATTAAGTGTAGCGGCTGGCTTGCGGCTGAGATTCCTAAACTGACTGCTGATTTCTGCGCGGCAACATGGTAGAAATGAAACACTGTTGTGAAAACGTGGTGACCCTCCATGCCCGAACCCGTCGCTGAACCGACGCTGAGCGGTTTACGCCTTAACCTGCGCATTGTCTCTGTGGTGATGTTCAACTTCGCCAGCTATCTGACCATCGGCCTGCCGCTCGCGGTATTGCCGGGCTACGTCCACGATGTGATGGGGTTCAGCGCCTTCTGGGCTGGGCTGGTTATCAGCCTGCAATATTTCGCTACGCTGCTGAGCCGTCCGCATGCAGGTCGCTATGCCGACCTGCTGGGGCCAAAGAAAATTGTGGTATTCGGGCTATGTGGCTGCTTTTTAAGTGGTCTGGGCTATTTGCTGGCAGGATCAACGAACGACTGGCCGTTGGCTAGTCTGCTGCTGCTGTGTCTGGGGCGGGTGATTCTCGGAATTGGGCAGAGCTTTGCCGGAACTGGCTCTACGCTGTGGGGCGTGGGGGTTGTTGGCTCAATGCACATCGGACGGGTGATTTCCTGGAATGGCATCGTGACCTATGGCGCGATGGCGATAGGCGCGCCGCTGGGCGTTCTGTTTTATGCCTGGGGGGGCTTACAGGGGCTGGCGCTGACCGTGATGGGCGTGGCGCTGGTGGCGATACTGCTGGCGCTCCCTCGTCCTGCGGTGAAGGCCAGCAAAGGCAAACCGTTGCCGTTTCGCGCGGTGCTCGGGCGTGTCTGGTTGTACGGTATGGCGCTGGCCCTGGCTTCCGCTGGATTTGGGGTGATCGCCACGTTTATTACCCTGTTTTATGATGCCAAAGGCTGGGACGGCGCAGCTTTCGCGCTGACGCTTTTTAGCTGCACATTTGTCGGCACTCGACTGTTGTTCCCAAATGGTATCAACCGTTTAGGCGGGCTGAATGTGGCAATGATCTGCTTTAGCGTCGAGATTGTCGGGCTGCTGCTGGTCGGGATGGCTTCCATGCCGTGGATGGCGAAAATCGGCGTTTTGCTGGCTGGGGCTGGGTTCTCACTGGTTTTCCCGGCGCTGGGCGTGGTCGCGGTAAAAGCCGTCCCGCAGCAAAATCAGGGCGCTGCGCTGGCGACCTACACGGTGTTTATGGATTTATCGCTGGGGGTTACCGGGCCGCTGGCCGGGTTGATAATGACGTGGGCGGGCGTGCCGGTTATCTATCTGGCGGCAGCAGGGCTGGTGGCGGTGGCGCTATTGCTGACCTGGCGGCTAAAAAAACGGCCTCAGGTGGTGTCACCGGAGGCCGCGTCATCGTCTTAACCGTTACTGGATAACCAGCGTGTTAATGATGTTTTCTGCGGTAGTCTGCGCTTTTTGCTGATCGTCAGCAGGCAGCGTGATTTGCAGGGTCAGCAGTTGATTGTCCACTTTACCCAGCACTACGGAAGAGTAAGCGGTCTGGCCTTTGGCTGAGATGATGCTGTCTAACTGCTGCAGCGTGTGGCCTTTCAGCTCAATAGATTTATTGGTGACGACCTGCAGCTGTGGGTCGCGGCTACGCTGCTGATCTTCCAGACGTTTTGCCAGCACAGCCAGGTCTTCGTTGGTGTTGTCGCCAACAATCACAATCACCGCTTTCTGGCCGGTTGCGTCAGAATAGACGTGCATATTGTTCGCCTGGGTGCCCAGCTTGCCGCTCTGATCGGTCATATCCGCTGGCAGGGAAAAACTGAGTTTGCCGTCCAGCAGGCTGACCGGTTGTCCGCTGGCGCTACTTTCTGCGGCAGCACCCTCGGCTGGCGCTTTTGTATCGCTATTATCACAGGCTGCAAGCCCCATAACCAGCAGGCCAATACCGACATATTTAACCAGATTGCGCATTGACTTCTTCCTTTCGATAAACGGCCATAACGGCTCATTCGTCCATCTTATCACAACTCGGAAAATGAACCTTTAACTCGTCTGCAATGCAGCGATTTCGGATTTATCTGCCAGCCTTTTCAGCAACATATTCAGCAGCACGCCGTACATTGGCAGGAAGAAAATAATGCTGATCAGCACCTTGAAACAGTAATCGACCAGCGCGATTTCCATCCAGTGCTCGGCCATGAAGGCATCCGGACTACGCCAGAAAGCGATAAAGAAGAAGGCCAACGTATCGCTGATATTGCCAAATAGCGTGGACGCTGTCGGTGCCAGCCACCAACGACGGTTCTGGCGCAGGCGGTTAAAGACATGCACATCCAGAATTTGTCCCAGCGCGTAAGCCATAAAGCTGGCGGCGGCGATACGGGCAACAAACAGGTTAAAGTGCAGCAGTGCGCCAAATCCCTGCCACGATCCCATATAAAACAGGGACGAAACGACATAGGAGATCAGCAACGCGGGGATCATCACCGCAAAGATGATACGTCGAGCCAGCGGCGCGCCAAAAATACGCACGGTCAGGTCGGTCGCGAGGAAAATAAACGGAAAGCTAAACGCGCCCCATGTGGTATGGAAACCCAAAATGGAGATTGGAAGCTGCACCAGATAGTTGCTGGAGGTGATCACCAGCAGATGAAATAGCGATAGCCAGAACAACGCTTTTAGGCGCTGAGTTTGTGTAAACGGAGTCATATTGTGACCTTTTTGTTGGATGGGGTGAGGGAACCCAATAAAAAACCGTCGCATGATACTGCTTTAAGAGCACATTGCAATGGTTGTTTTTCACGCAATCGTTAACCTGATTGGCTTACGCCACAACAGAGCGTAAAATAACGCCGTTTTTGTATGAATGAGACGACGATGAGCGACCTGTTTACTTCCCCCG
Organism: Citrobacter sp. ABFQG; assembly: GCF_004322975.1. Lineage (NCBI taxonomy): Bacteria > Pseudomonadati > Pseudomonadota > Gammaproteobacteria > Enterobacterales > Enterobacteriaceae > Citrobacter > Citrobacter sp. ABFQG. Next base: position 410,454 of record NZ_CP036435.1, on the reverse strand, counting down.
ACCATACTCTTGATGCCCAGGGACTGCGCTGCCCGGAACCGGTGATGATGGTGCGTAAAACCGTACGTGGCATGCAGGCCGGTGAAACACTGCTGATTGTCGCCGACGATCCGGCAACAACCCGCGATATTCCTGGCTTCTGTACCTTTATGGAGCATGAGCTGGTGGCCAAAGAGACCGACTCGCTGCCGTACCGCTATCTGCTGCGTAAAGGTCACTAGTTTTGTTTGCCGGATGGCGCTAACGCTTATCCGGCCTACAAAGAACGTGTAACCCGTAGGCTGGATAAGGCCACGCCGTCATCCGGCAAAAAACTATCCTTTACGTAACAACCGCAGCGCGTTAGCGGTCACCAGTACCGTTGCCCCCGTATCGGCCAGCACTGCCAGCCACAATCCGGTTATCCCGAGCAGCGTGGTGACGAGGAAAATCCCCTTCAGGCCCAGCGCAATCGCAATGTTCTGGCGAATATTGGCATGGGTGGCCCGCGCCAATTGAATCATTTGCACCAGACCGCGCAGGCGGTTGTGGGTCAGGGCGGCATCGGCGGTTTCCAGCGCGACGTCGGTCCCGCTTCCCATCGCAATGCCGATGGTAGCCGCTTTCATTGCCGGAGCGTCGTTGATACCGTCGCCAACCATCGCCAGCGGCGATTGTCGGTTGAGATGGGTAACGGCCTGCACCTTATCTTCCGGCAAGAGTCCTGCTTTAAATTCGAGACCCAGTTCACCGGCAATGGTGGCCGCCGCACGCGGGTTATCACCGGTCAGGATCACGCCTTTCACGCCAATCTGATCAAGCTCGGCGATAGCGCTGCGAGCGTCGTCGCGCAGCGTGTCCTGTAGGGCCAGCACGCCGAGTACAGTATCGTTACGCAGCACCAGCACCACCGTTTGGCCCGCGCTTTCCAGCTCGCTTATCTGCCCGGCAAAGGCATCAGCAGGCTGCTTACCGGCGGCGCAAATCAGCACGCGTTCGCCGTTGACCAGCGCTTCAATTCCAGAGCCAACCAGAGCCCGTTGCTCTCTTGCGACAGGAATAGTCAGTTCGCGTGTTTGTGCTTCCCGGACAATCGCTTGTGCCAGCGGGTGTGTCGCACCTTGCTCTACTGCTGCCGCCAGTGCCAGCAGTTCAGCTTCACCAATACCGCTTGCCGGATGAATCGCTGTGACGCGCGGTTTACCGATGGTCAGGGTGCCGGTTTTATCAAACGCCACCTGCGTGACTCTACCCAACTGTTCCAGCGCGGCCCCGCCTTTGATTAACGCCCCACGACGCGCCGCGGCGGCAAGACCAGAGGTAATGGCTGCGGGGGTTGAAATCACCAGTGCGCAAGGACAGCCAATCAACAGCAGCGTCAGTCCTTTATAAATCCACTCCTGCCAGGATGCGGCAAACAGCAGCGGCGGTACGAGGGTGACCAGCAGCGCAACCGCCATAATGGCTGGAGTGTAAATTCGACTGAAACGGTCAATAAAGCGCTCAATGGGGGCGCGACGTTCTTCCGCTTCTTCAATCAGCTTCAGAATACGATCAATGGCGCTGGCGCCCGGTTCGGAGAGCACTTCCAGTGTAACCAGACGGTCCACGCTGGTGGCACCTGCCGGGACTTTCTCGCCGGTGGCGCGTTCAACCGGGATCGATTCGCCGGTCAGGGCGCTTTCATCAAAACTGGCAAACCCGGAGACCAGTTTGCCGTCGGCAGGTAAACGCCCACCCGCGGCAACTTCAATAACATCGCCAGGGCGGAGGCTATTAATAGCCACCTCTTCGCGCTCGCCGTTACGCAGGCGCGTGGCGGTTTCCGGTTTGAGCGCCATCAGTGCGCTGACCCCTTTACGGGCCCGGCTGGCGGCCCATCCTTCCAGGCGTTCGCCAATTAAAAATAGCAGCAGCACCATGGCGGCTTCCGCCGTCGCGCCGATAAACAGTGCGCCGATGGCGGCCACGCTCATCAATGTTTCAATGGCAAAGTAGCTGCCGGTTTTCATCAGACGCAGGGCCTGACGGGCAATGGGATACAGACCGACCAGCGTGGTGGCGATAAACGCTATCTGACCGAAGGGATGATTGAACTGCTCCAGCCCCCAGCTAATCGCCATCATGATAATCAGCGAAATCAGCGGTAGGTTTTCTTTAAAACGTGACTCGCGGGCGGCGTCCGTCGCGTGCTCATCGCGCAGGGTATAACCTGCTTTTTGCACCGCGTTTTCAACTTGCTGGCGGATATCGGAACCGGCATCGACCACCAGTTTTTCAGTGGCGAACAGAACCTGGACCTGGTTGACGCCGCTGACCTGGCGGACCGCATTTTCTACTTTGCGGGCGCAGGCTGCACAGTCCATGCCCGCCACTTTCCAGGAATAGCGGGTACCTAGTACGGTATCGGATACGGGCGGTGTAGTGGAGCAGCTTCCTTCGCAGCAGCAGTCATCCGCCTTTTGTGGCGCAGGCGCTGGCTTGAAAGAAGAAAATTGTGGGGCCTTTTTGCCATTGGTATCAGGTGTCGACATGGCATCCTCCGGTTGATAATCATTTCGTATTAACCGGAGGATACACTCTGGAGTCGACTCCAGAGTCAAGCATTTTAAAGATACAACGAACGAACAATCAGGAAATGTCCGGCGAAGTAGCAGGCGGCGGCAATGGCGTTATCGGCGCGAAAGCGACGACGGTAATGGCTACCCAGCCAAACAATATTGCCAATGAACAGGAGCGATGCGCCCATAAATGCCGACAGCGCCGGAGCGGTCGGGCGGAAGAACCACAGTTCGCCAGCCATCCAGACCATCATCAGCGTGATGCCAATAAAGGTACAAATAGCAATGCGCAACTCTTCCAGACGCGTCCAGATCACGGCGATCAGCAACGCCCCCAGTACCGCCAGCACCAACGGCAAAGGCCAGAAGAACGACAGCGTCATTTGGCTGGCGAAGTAAATGGTATACAGCAGATGCGACAGGAAGAATGCCCCCACGGCGTACAGCAGGCGTTGGCGCGGCAATAACGTCAGCGCATCGCCCAGCAGCGAGGCCAGCAGACCAGCCAGCACCAGATAGCTGATAGCGTTAAACATTGGCGCCTGCCAGGCCAGCAGCGCCAGCAGGAGTAACGTCAGGGGTTTAAAGACCCAGCGTTGCCAGGCGGGCCCACGATAGGAAGCATCCACGAACAACCATGCGGAAAGGCAGACAGCGATAAACGACCAAAGCATCTTAGTTCCTTGAATTCGTTATTTTTTCGTAAGCGGGGTGCTTACGGCTCTACTGTCCAGTGTAGAGGTCGACACTGCCAGATGACAACACCATAACGGGCAATGTATGCTTATTTCCGCATTTTCTGATGGGTTAATACTATGAGCAAACCACCACTTTTTTTCATTGTTATCATTATCTTAATTGTTGTCGCCGCGTCGTTTCGCTTTGTTCAGCAGCGGCGTGAAAAAGCCGATAATGATGCGGCGCCGCTGGTGCAAAAGCAGGTGGTGGTGAGTAACAAATGGGAAAAACCGCTTAACGATCGACGATCCCGTCAACAGGAAGTGAGCCCGGCGGGAACCAGCATGCGCTATGAAGCCAGCTTTAAGCCACAAAACGGCGGCCTGGAGCAGACGTTTCGTCTGGATGCTCAGCAGTACCATGCGCTAACGGTCGGGGATAAAGGTACGCTAAGTTACAAAGGTTCGCGTTTTGAGGGGTTTACGCCGGTGCAATAATGCCGATCGGCGCTGTGTTTATCGCGTCAGCGCCGACAATAAATTTAAATTAAATATATAATGCTTCTGAAGTATATTTTTTATTAATTTCTCGATAATTGTTTTGTAGGTTACATATTTATCGCTTACCTAAAAACATCGATTGCATCACTATTTTTCCACCCGCCTTTCACTATTCTGCTATTTCAACTTCATCGTATATATAAATATTTTTAAAAATAAACTAAGGAATTTATATGGCGAATACAATGTGGCTGGCCTTAAATGGGCAGGCGCAGGGTTTGATTTCTGCTGGATGTGCTTCGGTAAGTTCAATCGGAAATAAATCACAACCTGCCCATCGTGACCAGATAATGGTAATGACAGTTAACCATGGCATGAGCCGGGTGCAAAATGTGAACCATCAATGTTTGACATTTATTAAGCCGGTAGATAAATCCTCGCCTTTGTTAGGAAAAGCCATAACAGACAATGAAATATTGAGCTGTGAATTTAGCTTCTATCGCACGAGTCCGGCGGGTTTAAACGAGTGTTATTACGTGCTAAAACTTATCAATGCCAGAATATCCAGCATCCATTTGCAGGTGCCTCATACCATCGATGACAGTGCGGGTCAGCCAGAAGAAATCATTGAACTATCTTACGAATCTATTTCCTGGGAACATCTTATTGCTGGAACCAGCGCATACAGCCTTTGGGATGAGCGAATTTTTTAAGGAGCAATGATGGAAAGCTATTATGACTGGATAGGGAATCATCGTGAAGATATTCTTAGAGGAAATAACTGGCATCGTAATCAGCGTATCGAGAACGAAATCAGAACGCTGAAAAATAACCTGAATAGCAATACACAACACATTATGCTGCTAACGCTTGAAGAGGCTCAGGGCGTGATTGATGATTTGCTGGGCAGTAAACCCGTCAGTTTTTCGACGAATTATGCCGGGAATATCAGAGATACGGTTTTTGCTACTAAAAACCTGTCGAAGCTTTTTTCTTATCAGCAGGCCGGGAAGATTGTCTTTACCTTAAAAGGCCTTGGGATTAAAGCTACGCAGTATGCTTATCAGGGAAAACTGTATGTGAAGATTACGGGCTACCCTTCTCTGCGACGCATTCTTAACGGAACCCGTTACGGGATTAATCATACTAAGGTACTTGAAGTGGGCATTGGCAGCGCCGGGTTTCGAAATGGCATAATGTCAGGGGCCAAATTCTGCATCTGGTTTTCCGCATGCTGGCGGTTGATTGAGTTGATCTTTAAATCCGAACATGACGTTGCCGCATTGCTGGGAAACGTGACGATGGATGTGGCGAAGGTGATTGTGAGTGTTTTTGCCTCCAAATTAGCTGGTAGTGCTTTTAGGTTCGCCGTACCTCTATTTATCACTAGCGGGGCCGTTCCGGTTTGGGGAGAAATCGTCTATGTCGTTGTATTAGGTTTTATTATTGTCTGGTCTCTGAGTGAAGTGGACAAAAAATATGAGTTATCAGACAAACTGATAGCGTGTATTCGTGAGGGGATGAAAGAGCAGCAAAAAATTGAAGAGTGGAACTCTCGACACTCGAGATATAGAGGTTCACTTTACGACGGAATTTATTGATATGAGTTTTAATATTAATCTGGAGAATATTAAGAAAAGATGTAAGTTGTTTCTTTGTTTGTTCTTTTTTGGGGGGTGACCTGGTTGGGGTATATTGCCAGCGTACCGGATCTCACCGATCTGGTTGAATCCAGAAGCATCGTCTACTTTTTCTGGGGGGCATTTTGCATATTATTCATGTTTCCGGTGACGGGGTGCTTTACTTTAGGCATTGCCTACCTGGCCTTTGCGAAAAGCATGCGGCCGCCCAAATTTTTCGACAGGACATTTACCATTGTTTTCCACGTCGCAGGGGTAGGGTTTGTTGTTGGAAATATCCTCTCTTTTATTGTTATTTTTTATCCTCTTGGTACTAACTATGTTTTATGCGAGCGTCCAGGCCCGACGTCTGGCACCTATTACACCCGGACCGAAGAGATTTGCGAGCAGGTGAAACACCTGCGGAAAACAAGAGCCAGTAGAGATATTCCAAAACTGAAAGATCAGCTGGACGGAGTATCTCCACCGTGATGGCGTTTTACAGGCCTGGCTCGCAACGTGCCGCCGAGCGAAAAGATCGCAGTTACTTCTTCAGCTGATCTTTAATCTTCTTCTGCCACACCAGTAGCTCAAAGACGCCGAACAGAAAAATACGGATTTTCTCTCCGTTGGTCATCTGCGGGCCATCTTTAGGCATGGTGCTTTTTAGTAGCGCCAGCTGCATGCCATGCATCAGCACCATAAATATCAGTGCGACGTTAACGAAGATGTTAAGCGGGCGTGGAAAGGGTTGGAAAATATTCAGTAGTAAAAATGCCCAGACGCACAGCATCAGCAGGCGTCCTAGGTTAATCAACATCGTGTTCTCCTCGTGCTTCACGTTGGTACAGGCGATAGGCGACCTGTCCGGCAACTTTCTCACGGTATAGCGACCAGTTCACCGGAACCGGCGGCAAACCGTTTTCTACTTCGCTTTCAACGTAAATATACGCTTCATTTGCCAGCCAGCCATGAGTTTCCAGAAGCGTTAATGTTTCTTCCAGTAACCCTTTGCGAAACGGCGGATCCACAAATACCACGTTATGCGGCGTACCCGTCTGAGCCAAAAATGCCAGCGTATTGGTATTGACGACGCGGGCATGGGAGGCTTTCAACGTGGCGAGATTCTTTTGTAGCTGCTGAGATACCGCGCGATCCATCTCCAGAAGCGTCGCATTTGCCGCATAGCGAGAGAGGGCTTCCAGCCCCAGCGCGCCGCTGCCGGCGAAGCAGTCCAGACAGTGAGCATCGACCATTATCGGGGCCAGCCAGTTAAACAACGTTTCGCGCACACGGTCGGTGGTCGGACGCAGGCCGGGGCTGTCCGGAACCGGGAGTTTACGGCCACGCCATTGCCCGCCAATAATGCGGATCTGGCCGCTACCAGAGTGATTCGGTTTTTTCATTTCTATTATTGCTCAATCCGCCTATAGCATGTCATTCCAGGCGGTGATGTGAGTTAAGTTAACCCGTCGCCTTTCAAGTTATCTCTTCGTTGGCTGCACTTACTCACCCGAATCACTTACTAAAAGTAAGCTCATCGGGATTCGTGCGCTTGCCGCCTTGACGTAACTCGAAATTCATTGGGTATAAGTGATAGACTATTTCATCATTTTTTTAGCTGCTATGTACATAGCGTTGACGCTGTGCCATGAAGCAACAGCGGGGGAGTGTAGTCGCAAATGGCGAAAGAGAAAAAACGTGGCTTTTTTTCCTGGCTGGGCTTTGGTCAAAAAGAGCAGGCACCGGAAAATGAGACAGAAGTAAAAAACGAAGAACAACAACCGGTTGCTGAAGAAACTACCGTCGTTGAAGAACAGCCGCGCGCCGAGGAAACCCGTAGCGAGGCGGAAACGCAAGCCTTTGCTGCTGAAGTCGTTGAAGTAACTGAACAGGTTGCGGAAATTGAGAAACTGCAGCCGGAAGAAGAACCTGTCGCCGAACAAGCGCAGCCGGAAATTGAGCCGGTTGCTGAACCCGTTGCTGAAACTGTAGTGGAAACGCCAGCGGCGGTGGTTATCGAACGCGAAGAATTGCCGCTGCCGGAAGAGGTGAAAACCGAAGAAGTTTCTGCCGAAGAGTGGCAGGCCGAAGCGGAAACCGTGGAAATTGTTGAGGCGGCTGAAGAAGAAGCTGAAAACGAGCCGCAACTGACCGACGAAGAGCTGGAAGCACAGGCGCTGGCCGCTGAGGCTGCTGAAGAAGCGGTTATGGTGGTGCCGGTAGAAGAACCTGCTGTAGAAGAACCGGTAGAAGAAGAGGTAGTCCAGGAGCAGGAAAAACCAACCAAAGAAGGTTTCTTTGCGCGACTAAAACGCAGCCTGCTGAAAACAAAAGAAAACCTCGGTTCCGGATTTATCAGTCTGTTCCGTGGTAAAAAGATCGACGATGATCTGTTTGAAGAGCTGGAAGAGCAACTGCTGATCGCCGATGTGGGCGTAGAAACGACCCGTAAGATCATTGCGAATCTGACAGAAGGTGCCAGCCGCAAGCAGCTTAAAGATGCGGAAGCGCTGTACGGCCTGCTGAAAGAAGAGATGGGCGAGATTCTGGCGAAGGTTGACGAACCGCTGAATGTTGAGGGCAAAACACCATTTGTTATCTTAATGGTTGGCGTCAACGGTGTGGGCAAAACCACCACTATTGGTAAGCTGGCGCGTCAGTTTGAGCAGCAGGGTAAATCAGTAATGCTGGCGGCGGGCGATACTTTCCGTGCGGCGGCGGTAGAACAGCTGCAGGTCTGGGGTCAGCGTAATAATATTCCGGTGATTGCTCAGCATACCGGTGCGGATTCCGCGTCCGTTATCTTTGATGCCATCCAGGCGGCGAAGGCGCGTAACGTAGACGTGCTGATCGCTGATACCGCAGGGCGTTTGCAGAATAAATCGCACCTGATGGAAGAATTGAAAAAAATCGTTCGCGTCATGAAGAAGCTGGACGAAGATGCGCCGCATGAAGTTATGCTGACTATCGATGCCAGCACCGGGCAGAATGCGATAAGCCAGGCCAAACTGTTCCATGAAGCGGTGGGCTTAACCGGTATCACCCTGACCAAGCTGGACGGTACGGCGAAGGGCGGGGTTATCTTCTCGGTTGCCGATCAGTTTGGCATCCCTATCCGCTATATCGGTGTGGGCGAACGTATCGAGGATTTACGTCCGTTTAAAGCGGACGACTTTATAGAGGCACTTTTTGCCCGAGAGGATTAACAATGATTCGCTTTGAACATGTCAGCAAGGCCTATCTCGGTGGGAGACAAGCGCTGCAGGGAGTGACCTTCCATATGCAGCCTGGCGAGATGGCGTTTCTGACCGGCCACTCCGGCGCGGGGAAAAGTACCCTGCTGAAGCTGATTTGTGGAATTGAACGGCCCAGCGCCGGGAAAATCTACTTTAGCGGGCATGACATCAGCCGTTTGAAAAACCGCGAAGTGCCGTTTCTGCGTCGTCAGATTGGCATGATTTTTCAGGATCACCACCTGCTAATGGACAGAACCGTGTTTGATAACGTGGCAATTCCGCTGATCATCGCGGGCGCCAGCGGGGACGATATTCGTCGTCGCGTGTCAGCGGCGCTGGATAAGGTCGGGCTGTTGGACAAAGCGAAAAACTTCCCGATTCAGCTCTCCGGCGGTGAACAACAGCGCGTCGGCATTGCCCGTGCGGTGGTGAATAAACCAGCGGTGCTGCTGGCGGATGAACCAACGGGGAACCTGGATGACGCGCTGTCGGAAGGGATCCTGCGCCTGTTCGAAGAGTTTAACCGCGTCGGGGTCACGGTATTAATGGCCACGCACGATATTGGCCTGATCTCCTGTCGCTCCTATCGCCAAATGGTTCTGAGCGATGGACATCTGCATGGAGGCCTGGCGCATGAATAGACGTGACGCTATTAACCAAATCAAACAGTTCGGTGGCCGACTGGATCGCTTTCGTAAATCGGGCGGTGCGCCGGGTGATGGCGGTCGCAACGCGCCTAAGCGTGCGAAGGCCGCGCCAAAGCCGAACTCGCGTAAAACCAATGTCTTTAATGAGCAGGTACGTTATGCGTTCCAGGGCGCGTTACAGGACCTGAAAAGCAAGCCGCTGGCGACGTTCCTGACGGTGATGGTTATTGCCATCTCCCTGACGCTGCCAAGCGTGTGCTACATGGTTTATAAGAACGTAAACCATGCAGCAAGTCAGTATTATCCGTCCCCGCAGATCACCGTTTACCTGCAAAAAACGTTGGATGATGATGCGGCGGCGCGGGTGGTTGGTCAGTTGCAGGCCGAGCAGGGCGTGGAGAAAGTGAATTATCTTTCCCGTGACGACGCGCTGGGCGAATTCCGTAACTGGTCTGGATTTGGCGGTGCGCTGGATATGCTGGAAGAGAACCCGCTGCCGGCCGTGGCGGTGGTGATCCCGAAACTGGACTTCCAGGGTACGGAGTCGCTAAACACGTTGCGTGACCGCATCGCACAAATCAACGGTATTGATGAAGTGCGGATGGATGACAGCTGGTTCGCTCGCCTGGCGGCGCTGACGGGCCTTGTCGGACGCGTTTCCGCGATGATTGGCGTGCTGATGGTGGCGGCGGTCTTCCTCGTCATCGGTAACAGCGTGCGTCTGAGTATTTTTGCGCGTCGCGATACCATTAACGTGCAAAAACTGATTGGCGCGACGGATGGATTTATCCTGCGTCCGTTCCTCTACGGCGGGGCACTGCTCGGTTTTTCCGGTGCATTTCTTTCACTGATTTTGTCAGAAATTTTGGTGATGCGTCTGTCGTCAGCGGTGACTGAAGTGGCACAGGTATTTGGAACCAAGTTTGATATCAATGGCTTATCATTCGATGAATGCCTGTTATTGCTGCTGGTGTGCTCGATGATTGGCTGGGTGGCAGCCTGGCTTGCCACGGTTCAACATTTACGCCACTTTACCCCCGATTAAAAAATCTCTGGTATAATCTTTCCCTGCACTGAGTAGTTCGCTCTGCAGGGAAAGAGTCCCTGTGATCTCTTCCCGGCGTATTCATTGTGATGTCACATTTTGTGCGTAATCTATACACATTACGACATGGAACTTGTGGATAAAATCACTGTCTGATAAAAGATTGAATGATATTCTCGTTGCTCATAAGCTCTGGCATGGTTGTTGCTATTGGTTTTAGCCAATGCGCCAGATGAAAAGATTGAGAGGATTTGAATGACCAAAGAAATGCAAAATTTAGCTTTAGCCCCTGTTGGTAACCTGGAATCTTACATCCGGGCTGCGAACGCGTGGCCGATGTTGTCGGCTGACGAGGAGCGGGCACTGGCTGAAAAGCTGCATTACCAGGGCGATCTGGAAGCAGCTAAAACGCTGATCCTGTCTCACCTGCGCTTTGTTGTTCATGTTGCTCGTAATTATGCGGGCTATGGCCTGCCGCAGGCGGATTTGATTCAGGAAGGTAATATCGGCCTGATGAAAGCCGTGCGCCGTTTCAACCCGGAAGTGGGTGTGCGCCTGGTTTCCTTCGCTGTGCATTGGATCAAAGCTGAGATCCACGAATACGTTCTGCGTAACTGGCGTATCGTTAAAGTCGCGACCACTAAAGCGCAGCGTAAGCTGTTCTTTAACCTGCGTAAAACCAAGCAGCGTCTGGGCTGGTTTAACCAGGACGAAGTTGAAATGGTTGCTCGCGAGCTGGGTGTTTCCAGCAAAGACGTGCGCGAAATGGAATCCCGTATGGCGGCGCAGGACATGACGTTTGACATGTCTTCAGACGATGAGTCTGACAGCCAGCCGATGGCCCCGGTGCTGTATCTGCAGGATAAATCTTCTAACTTTGCCGACGGCATTGAAGAAGATAACTGGGAAGATCAGGCCGCGAACAAACTGACCCACGCAATGGAAGGTCTGGACGAGCGTAGCCAGGACATCATTCGTGCTCGTTGGCTGGACGAAGACAACAAGTCGACGTTGCAGGAACTGGCCGATCGCTACGGCGTTTCCGCTGAACGTGTTCGTCAGCTTGAAAAGAACGCCATGAAAAAATTGCGCGCGGCGATCGAAGCATAATCTTCCAGCCGACCTGGAAATGCTGATAAACCCTGGATGAAAATCCGGGGTTTTTTGTTTTTATCTCTCCCCCTCTCTCCTGACGTTTATGCTTTTTGTCATCAAGTTGTTATCTGCATGTCAAATTTAGCTATTCCAAAATAATAAAAATCGGGTATGTTTTAGCAGAGTATGCTGCTAAAGCACGGGTGGCTATCCAATAATCGAAATAAAGTGCTGAACAACAACATCACAACACACGTAATAACCACAATAATGGGGATTGTCAGGATGAATATGAAGGGTAAAGCGTTATTGGCAGGATGTATCGCCCTGTCTTTGAGCAATATGGCGTTTGCTAAGGATATTAAAGTTGCTGTCGTCGGCGCGATGTCCGGTCCGGTAGCGCAGTATGGCGATCAGGAATTTACTGGCGCAGAGCAGGCTATTGCAGATATCAATGCCAAAGGCGGTGTGAAAGGCGACAAACTGGTCATGGTGAAATATGACGATGCCTGTGACCCGAAACAAGCGGTAGCGGTAGCTAACAAAGTGGTCAACGACGGGATTAAATATGTTATCGGCCACCTGTGCTCATCTTCCACTCAGCCTGCGTCAGATATCTATGAAGACGAAGGCATTCTGATGATTACCCCAGCGGCAACGGCGCCGGAGCTGACCGCGCGCGGTTATAACCTGGTGATGCGTACCACCGGTCTGGATTCCGATCAGGGCCCGACTGCTGCCAAATATATCGTTGAAAAAGTGAAGCCGAAGCGCATTGCGATCGTTCACGACAAACAACAGTACGGTGAAGGCCTGGCGCGTTCCGTGCAGGACAACCTCAAGAAAGCCAACGCTGACGTGGTGTTCTTCGATGGGATCACCGCTGGCGAGAAAGATTTCTCTACGCTGGTGGCGCGTCTGAAGAAAGAGAATATCGATTTCGTTTACTACGGTGGTTACCACCCGGAAATGGGGCAGATTCTGCGCCAGGCACGCGCTGCGGGTCTGAAAACCCAGTTTATGGGACCAGAAGGGGTAGCGAACGTGTCGCTGTCTAACATCGCGGGTGAGTCTGCAGAAGGCTTACTGGTAACGAAACCGAAGAACTACGATCAGGTTCCGGCGAACAAACCGATTGTGGACGCGATCAAAGCCAAGAAACAGGATCCGAGCGGTGCATTCGTATGGACCACCTACGCCGCGCTGCAATCCTTGCAGGCCGGTCTGAACCAGTCTGACGACCCGGCTGAAATAGCCAAATACCTGAAAGCAAACTCAGTGGAAACCGTAATGGGGCCGCTGTCATGGGATGCGAAGGGCGATCTGAAGGGCTTCGAATTCGGCGTGTTTGACTGGCATGCTAATGGTACGGCGACAGACGCCAAGTAATTTTCCTGGCGCCTTTCGCGCTGCAGGTGCGTTGGCTACGTTATTCAACCCCGGTCACTTACTTCTGTAAGCTCCCGGGGACTTCATAACTTGCCGCCTTCCTGCAGCGCGAAATTCTTGGAAAATTGCGAGGTGGTTTTTTATTTTTTCTCCCAGCATGTAGGCCGGATAAGCGTCAGCGCCATCCGGCTTTTTTATCTTTTTTCCCAGCCATTTTCCTGGGCCGTAAACCCTAACGCCTGCATAAACGCGGCCATCACGCTGCGGTCTTCAACGCCGACGTCGGCCATCCACCATGAACTCACGTCAGAGTTTTCCCGGATCACTTCTTCGATCAAATACTGCCCGACGCCGCGGCGGCGGGTGATATCGCGTACGCGCAATGAATCCAATGCGCCTTGTGTGCCGCTCAGGGTTACGCGAACTGCGCCTAACAGACGCTCGTTAAAGCGCGCGGCGTAGATCCGGTGCGTTTCATCTACGCTTAATGATGAGGCGGAATATTCCGGCCAGATTTTGCCCAGATCAATCTGGTCCTGGTCGCTAAAGTTATCTAAACGAACGATGGTCAGCTTCATTAACAGCATGTCCAAATCACAAAAGATGGAATGAGTGTACCGAAATAATTCGCCCGGATGCTTTCTCTTTTTTATGTGAATAACCAGATTAATAATTTTGTAACAACAGTAATGACAGTTTGAAACCGTAGAGATTGAAAAACAGGCAGAATAATACCCTGGAATGCAGCATTTTATTCGGCTCTTTGTACCGTTATTTTATGCTGACAAACGTGCTTTTTTTTGTTTATCTATAGTGAAAAGCAGAATATTATCTTTTCTTAATAGACTGAAAAATAGAGATTTTAGCCTGATTTTGCTTAAATGACTGCGCTAAACCATTAATGAGACTGGTAAAAATAGTGCAGTTCAAAAAAAGCACAGACTGCTTTTTAACCACATAAATACAAAATATTAATTACGTCACGAATGGGGATTCAGGTAATGAAACGGAATGCGAAAACAATCATCGCAGGGGTGATAGCACTGGCAATGTCACACGCGGTCATGGCGGAAGATATCAAGGTCGCTGTTGTCGGCGCGATGTCAGGTCCGGTCGCGCAGTGGGGTGATATGGAATTTAATGGCGCACGTCAGGCCATTAAAGATATCAATGCCAAAGGCGGGGTCAAAGGCGACAAACTGGTCGCTGTGGAATATGACGACGCCTGCGATCCGAAACAGGCCGTTGCGGTAGCGAACAAAATCGTCAATGACGGCATTCAGTACGTTATTGGACATCTGTGCTCATCTTCCACGCAGCCCGCATCAGATATCTATGAAGATGAAGGCATTCTGATGATTTCTCCGGGCGCCACAAACCCGGAACTGACCCAGCGCGGTTACGCTCACATTATGCGTACAGCGGGCCTGGACTCCTCTCAAGGGCCGACCGCCGCGAAATACATTCTGGAGAAGGTGAAGCCGCAGCGCATTGCCATCATTCACGATAAACAGCAATACGGTGAAGGCCTGGCGCGTTCAGTGCAGGACAGCCTGAAAGCGGGCAAAGCCAACATCGTTTTCTTTGACGGTATCACCGCCGGGGAAAAAGATTTTTCTGCGCTGATCGCTCGCCTGAAAAAAGAAAATATCGACTTTGTTTATTACGGCGGCTACTACCCGGAAATGGGGCAGATGCTGCGCCAGGCACGTTCCGTCGGGCTGAAAACCCAGTTTATGGGACCAGAGGGCGTCGGCAATGCGTCGCTGTCTAACATTGCTGGTGATGCCGCTGAAGGCATGCTGGTGACCATGCCAAAACGCTATGACCAGGATCCGGCGAATAAAGCTATCGTCGATGCGCTCAAAGCTGACAAGAAAGATCCAACCGGACCGTACGTGTGGATCACTTATGCAGCCGTCCAGTCATTGGCGACAGCAATGGATCGCAGCGGTAGCAAAGAGCCGCTGGACCTGGTGAAAGATCTGAAAGCACACGGGGCTGATACCGTGATTGGGCCGCTGAAATGGGACGAAAAAGGCGATTTGAAGGGATTTGAGTTTGGTGTCTTCCAGTGGCATGCGGACGGTTCATCGACCGTCGCGAAGTAATACCTGAAGACGAGTTATCCCACCGCCCGTGTAAAATGGGCGGGTATAAAAAGGTTACCTTATGTCCGAGCAGTTCCTCTATTTCTTGCAGCAGATGTTTAACGGCGTCACGCTGGGAAGCACCTACGCGCTGATCGCCATCGGTTACACGATGGTGTACGGCATTATCGGCATGATCAACTTCGCCCATGGCGAGGTGTATATGATCGGCAGCTATGTCTCCTTTATGATCATCGCAGCGCTAATGATGATGGGCATTGATTCCAGTTGGCTACTGGTCGCGGCGGGCTTCGTTGGCGCGATTGTGATTGCCAGCGCCTACGGCTGGAGCATTGAACGCGTGGCGTATCGACCCGTGCGCAGCTCTAAGCGCCTGATCGCGCTGATTTCCGCTATCGGGATGTCCATCTTCCTGCAAAACTACGTCAGCCTGACGGAAGGTTCGCGCGATGTGGCACTGCCCAGCCTGTTTAATGGCCAGTGGACCGTTGGCAGTAGCGAAAACTTCTCTGCTTCCATCACCACCATGCAGCTGGTTATCTGGATTGTAACCTTCCTGGCGATGCTGGCGCTGACGCTGTTTATCCGTTACTCCCGTATGGGGCGCGCCTGCCGTGCCTGCGCGGAAGACCTGAAAATGGCCAGCCTGCTCGGCATCAACACCGATCGCGTGATTGCGCTGACCTTTGTGATTGGCGCGGCAATGGCGGCGGTCGCGGGCGTGCTGCTTGGTCAATTCTATGGCGTAATTAACCCGTACATCGGCTTTATGGCCGGGATGAAGGCCTTTACCGCAGCGGTGCTTGGCGGCATCGGCAGCATTCCTGGGGCGATGATCGGCGGCCTGATTCTGGGTGTCGCGGAAGCGCTCTCCTCTGCTTATCTGAGTACTGAATACAAAGACGTCGTTTCATTCGCGCTGCTGATTCTGGTGCTGCTGGTGATGCCGACCGGTATTCTGGGTCGCCCGGAGGTAGAGAAAGTATGAAACCGATGCATTTTGCAATGGCGCTGCTCTCTGCCGCCATGTTCTTCGTCCTGGCGGGCGTCTTTATGGGCGTTCAGTTAGAGCTTGACGGCACCAAACTGGTGGTGGATTCCGCGGCGGATATTCGCTGGCAGTGGGTGTTTATTGGTACAGGCGTGGTCTTCCTCTTCCAGTTGCTGCGTCCAGCTTTCCAGAAGGGCATGAAGAGCGTCTCCGGACCGAAGTTTATTCTGCCGGCGATTGACGGCTCCACCGTTAAACAGAAGCTGTTCCTGGTGGCGTTGCTGGTGATTGCCGTGGCGTGGCCGTTTATGGTCTCGCGCGGTACGGTGGATATCGCCACGCTGACGATGATTTATATCATCCTCGGCCTCGGCTTAAACGTGGTGGTGGGGCTTTCCGGCCTGCTGGTGCTGGGCTACGGCGGCTTTTATGCCATTGGCGCTTACACCTTCGCGCTGCTGAACCACTATTACGGACTCGGCTTCTGGACCTGTCTGCCGCTGGCGGGGCTGGTTTCCGCTGCTGCTGGCTTCCTGCTCGGCTTCCCGGTACTGCGCCTGCGCGGTGATTATCTGGCTATTGTGACCTTAGGCTTCGGTGAAATCGTCCGTATCCTGCTGCTCAACAACACCGAAGTGACCGGTGGCCCGAACGGTATCAGCCAGATCCCGAAACCGACCTTTTTCGGTCTGGAGTTTAGCCGTACCGCCCGTGAAGGCGGCTGGGATACCTTCAGCAACTTCTTTAACGTCAAGTACGATCCCTCTGACCGCGTCATTTTCCTCTATCTGGTGGCGCTGCTGCTGGTGGTCTTCTCGCTGTTTGTGATTAACCGTCTGCTGCGTATGCCGTTGGGCCGTGCGTGGGAAGCGCTACGTGAAGATGAAATTGCCTGTCGCTCGCTGGGCTTAAACCCTACGCGCATCAAACTAACAGCTTTTACCATCAGCGCCGCGTTTGCCGGTTTTGCCGGTACGCTGTTTGCCGCGCGCCAGGGCTTCGTCAGCCCGGAATCCTTCACCTTTGCCGAGTCCGCCTTTGTGCTGGCAATTGTGGTATTGGGCGGAATGGGCTCACAGTTTGCGGTGATCCTCGCGGCCATCCTGCTGGTAGTGTCACGCGAGCTGATGCGTGATTTCAATGAATACAGCATGTTAATGCTGGGTGGTTTGATGGTGCTGATGATGATCTGGCGTCCGCAGGGCTTGTTGCCGATGACCCGTCCACAGTTGAAACTGAAAAACGGGGAAGCAAAAGGAGAGCAGGCATGAGTCAGCCATTATTATCCGTTAACGGCCTGATGATGCGCTTCGGCGGTCTGCTGGCGGTAAACAACGTTGAACTGGAACTGCGGCCGCAGGAAATAGTTTCGTTAATCGGGCCAAACGGCGCGGGAAAAACCACGGTCTTTAACTGTCTGACCGGTTTTTATAAGCCGACCGGCGGGACGATTAAGCTGCGCGACCAGCATCTGGAAGGACTACCGGGTCAGCAAATCGCGCGTATGGGCGTGGTGCGTACTTTCCAGCACGTACGTCTGTTTCGCGAAATGACGGTGATTGAAAACCTGCTGGTGGCGCAACATCAGCAACTGAAAACCGGCGTCTTCTCCGGCCTGTTGAAAACTCCGTCGTTCCGTCGCGCGCAGAGTGAAGCGTTGGATCGCGCCGCCACCTGGCTGGAGCGTATTGGTTTGCTGGAGCACGCCAACCGTCAGGCGAGTAACCTGGCCTACGGCGATCAGCGTCGTCTGGAGATTGCCCGTTGCATGGTGACCCAGCCGGAAATCCTGATGCTCGACGAACCCGCTGCGGGACTCAACCCGAAAGAGACCAAAGAGCTGGACGAACTGATTGCTGAACTGCGTAACCATCACAACACCACCATTTTGTTGATTGAGCACGACATGAAGCTGGTGATGGGGATTTCCGATCGTATTTACGTGGTGAACCAGGGCACGCCGCTGGCGAATGGGACGCCGGAACAGATTCGTAATAACCCGGATGTTATCCGCGCCTATTTAGGTGAAGCATAATGGGGGCGAGGATTAATATGGATAAGGCGATGTTATCGTTCGACAAAGTCAACGCCCACTACGGCAAGATACAGGCGCTGCATGACGTCAGCTTGTATATCAACCAGGGTGAAATCGTTACTCTGATTGGTGCCAACGGCGCGGGAAAAACCACGCTGCTCGGCACATTGTGCGGCGACCCGCGAGCGACCAGCGGGCGAATCGTCTTTGATGGTAAAGACATTACCGACTGGCAGACGGCGAAAATCATGCGCGAAGCGGTAGCGATTGTGCCGGAAGGGCGTCGCGTGTTTTCCCGTATGACGGTGGAAGAGAACCTGGCGATGGGCGGTTTCTTTGCCGAGAAAGACCAGTTTCAGGAACGCATCAAGTGGGTGTATGACCTGTTTCCTCGCCTGCATGAGCGTCGTATTCAACGTGCGGGAACGATGTCCGGCGGTGAACAGCAGATGCTAGCGATAGGCCGTGCGCTGATGAGCCAGCCGAGGCTGCTACTGCTTGATGAACCATCGCTGGGTCTGGCGCCGATTATCATCCAGCAGATCTTTAACACCATTGAGCAACTGCGCGAGCAGGGGATGACCATCTTCCTTGTCGAACAGAACGCTAACCAGGCGCTGAAGCTCGCCGATCGCGGCTACGTGCTGGAAAACGGTCATGTGGTGCTGGAAGACACTGGCGATGCGCTACTGGCTAACGAAGCGGTGCGCAGTGCGTATCTGGGCGGTTAATCATTCTCTGAATAGACAAGGGGCCCGCTGTGGCCCCTTTTTATTGCGCTATGTTATTATTGAGAATAGTTATCAATAATAAAAAATGAACATGGAGAAAGGATGATTCGTTCAGGTACCTGCATGATGATTGGCAGTTTGTTTTTGACGCTTTCTTTAACTACCCTGGCCTCGACACCGCCAGCGTTTGACCCGCGCGATCCCGCAATCTGGGAAGAGAAATCGGACAACCCGTTAGCGCAATCCGACTCGCCCTGCGAAGTGTTTACCAGCTCGGTATGCCCGGGCTGGGAAGATGATAAATCAGATATCCAACGTGAACGTGAGCGGCGAGAGCAGCAGCGTTTACAGAATGAGTACGAACGACGCTGGCGCAGAGATTAATCTTTCTCCTGCAGCAACACATAACGCCATCCTGGCCGGGTAAGGCATACCGCTACCCGGCTTTGTTGTGCACCACTCCGCATTTTCCTGTCACTACGCTTTCACCGCCTTGCCATCTGTTTGTCGCCTTACTATCTTTTTTTTGTAATAAAAAAGTTATTTTTCTGTCATTCGAGCATGTCATGTTACCCCCGCGAGCATAAAACGCGTGATATCGCGCATCCGGCACAACAAGAGAGATAACCGATGATATCGTTACGACATACAGCTTTAGGACTGGCACTTAGCCTGGCGTTTGCAGGTCAGGCACTGGCGGTCACCACCATTCCATTCTGGCACTCAATGGAAGGCGAACTGGGTAAAGAAGTTGATTCTCTGGCGCAACGTTTTAATGCCGCCAATCCCGACTACAAAATTGTTCCGCAGTACAAAGGCAACTACGAGCAAAGCCTGAGTGCAGGAATTGCCGCTTTCCGTACCGGAAACGCGCCTGCGCTGCTACAGGTTTATGAAGTGGGTACGGCAACGATGATGGCTTCGAAAGCCATTAAACCGGTCTATGAAGTATTCAAAGAGGCTGGCATCAACTTCGATGAGTCTCAGTTCGTACCGACGGTTTCCGGTTATTACACCGACTCTAAAAGCGGACATTTGCTTTCTCAACCGTTTAACAGCTCCACTCCGGTGCTGTACTACAACAAAGATGCCTTTAAAAAAGCTGGTTTAGACCCTGAGCAGCCGCCAAAAACCTGGCAGGATCTGGCGGAGTACACCGCGAAACTGAAAGCGGCAGGCATGAAGTGCGGTTACGCCAGCGGCTGGCAGGGATGGATTCAGATTGAAAACTTCAGCGCCTGGAACGGTCTGCCGGTAGCAACCAAAAACAACGGTTTTGACGGTACTGACGCAGTGCTGGAGTTCAATAAACCGGAACAGGTAAAACATATCGCTCTGCTGGAAGAGCTGAACAAAAAAGGCGATTTCAGCTACTTCGGGCGTAAGGACGAATCCACTGAGAAGTTCTATAACGGGGATTGTGCCATTACCACCGCCTCTTCCGGTTCGCTGGCTGATATCCGCCATTACGCGAAATTCAACTATGGTGTCGGAATGATGCCGTACGATGCCGATGTGAAGGGCGCGCCGCAGAACGCAATTATCGGTGGGGCCAGTCTTTGGGTGATGCAGGGCAAAGACAAAGCCACCTACGAAGGCGTGGCGAAGTTCCTCAACTTCCTGGCGAAGCCTGAAATTGCTGCCGAATGGCATCAGAAGACCGGCTATCTGCCGATCACCACAGCTGCCTACGACCTGACCCGTGAGCAGGGCTTCTATGATAAGAACCCGGGGGCGGATATCGCCACCCGCCAGATGCTGAACAAGCCGCCGTTGCCGTTCACCAAAGGGCTGCGTCTGGGCAACATGCCGCAGATCCGTACCATTGTGGATGAAGAGCTGGAAAGCGTCTGGACCGGGAAGAAAACCCCGCAGCAGGCGCTGGATGCCGCCGTTGAGCGTGGCAATCAGTTACTGCGCCGCTTTGAGCAATCGACCAAATCGTAATGTGAAATGCCGGGTGGCGGCTGCGCCTTACCCGGCCTACAAATGCGCGTAGGCCGGATAAGCGTAGCGCCATCCGGCGCTGTTCAGGAATCAAACTTCCATGTCTTCATCTCGTCCGGTGTTCCGTTCGCGCTGGCTTCCCTATTTACTGGTGGCTCCGCAGCTGGTTATCACCGTTATTTTCTTTATCTGGCCTGCCGGTGAAGCGCTGTGGTACTCGCTACAATCCGTTGATCCGTTTGGTCTTTCCAGCCAGTTTGTCGGACTGGAAAACTTTGTCGCGCTGTTTCATGACCCGTACTACCTCGACTCATTCTGGACCACCATTAAGTTCAGTACGTTAGTCACGGTAAGCGGTCTGCTGGTGTCGTTATTTTTTGCGGCGTTGGTGAATTACGTGGTGCGCGGCAGCCGTTTTTACCAAACGCTAATGCTGTTGCCTTACGCCGTTGCGCCCGCCGTTGCCGCCGTATTGTGGATCTTCCTGTTTAACCCAGGGCGCGGGCTGATTACCCATTTTCTCGGTGAGTTTGGCTATGACTGGAACCATGCGCAAAACAGTGGTCAGGCAATGTTCCTGGTGGTGTTCGCGTCGGTCTGGAAGCAGATTAGTTACAACTTCCTGTTCTTCTTTGCCGCACTGCAGTCTATTCCTCGCTCGCTGATCGAAGCCGCCGCGATTGACGGTGCGGGGCCGGTTCGCCGCTTCTTTAAACTGGCGCTGCCGCTCATTGCCCCGGTGAGCTTCTTCCTGCTGGTGGTGAATCTGGTGTATGCCTTCTTTGACACCTTCCCGGTGATTGATGCTGCCACTGCAGGCGGGCCGGTACAGGCGACCACGACGCTGATTTATAAGATCTATCGCGAAGGTTTTGTCGGGCTGGATCTGGCTTCTTCCGCTGCACAATCGGTGGTGCTGATGTTCCTGGTCATTATTTTGACGGTGGTGCAGTTCCGCTATGTGGAAAGTAAGGTGCGTTACCAATGATTGAGAACCGTCGTGGGCTGACAATATTCAGCCATGCCATGTTGATTATGGGGATCATGGTGATCCTGTTTCCGTTGTACGTCGCGTTTGTCGCGGCGACGCTGGATAACAAAGCGGTGTTTGAGACGCCGATGACGCTGGTTCCCGGCTCGCAGCTGCTGGAAAACATGAAATACATCTGGGTCAACGGCGTGGGCGTCAACAGCGCGCCGTTCTGGCTGATGATGCTCAACAGTTTCATCATGGCGTTCAGCATTACGGTAGGGAAAATTACCGTATCTATGCTCTCCGCATTCGCCATCGTCTGGTTCCGCTTTCCGCTGCGCAACCTGTTCTTCTGGATGATTTTTATTACCCTGATGCTACCGGTTGAGGTGCGTATTTTCCCGACGGTAGAAGTGATCGCCAACCTGAAGATGCTCGACAGCTATGCGGGTCTGACGCTGCCGTTGATGGCATCTGCGACAGCGACTTTCCTGTTCCGTCAGTTCTTTATGACCCTGCCGGATGAACTGGTTGAGGCGGCGCGTATTGACGGCGCGTCACCAATGCGTTTTTTCCGCGATATCGTACTACCGCTGTCAAAAACCAATCTGGCGGCGCTGTTTGTTATTACCTTTATCTACGGCTGGAACCAGTATCTGTGGCCGTTGTTAATTATTACCGACGTCAATTTGGGCACTGCGGTGGCGGGTATCAAAGGCATGATTGCCACCGGTGAAGGCACCACGCAGTGGAACCAGGTAATGGCCGCCATGCTGCTGACGCTCATCCCTCCGGTAATCATCGTGTTAGCCATGCAGCGCGCGTTTGTGCGTGGTTTAGTGGACAGTGAGAAATAAAAATGGCTGGTTTAAAACTACAGGCAGTAACCAAAAGCTGGGACGGTAAAACCCAGGTGATTAAACCGCTGACGCTGGACGTCGCGGACGGGGAATTTATTGTGATGGTTGGACCATCCGGTTGCGGTAAGTCTACGCTGCTGCGGATGGTGGCCGGGCTTGAACGGGTAAGCGGCGGCGATATCTGGATTGATAATAAACGCGTCACCGAGATGGAGCCGAAGGATCGCGGCATTGCGATGGTCTTTCAAAACTATGCTCTCTACCCGCATATGAGCGTGGAAGAAAACATGGCCTGGGGTCTGAAAATCCGCGGGATGGGCAAGGAGCATATTGCTGAGCGGGTAAAAGAGGCGGCACGTATTCTCGAGCTGGGTGAGCTGCTCAAACGTCGTCCGCGCGAACTTTCCGGCGGCCAGCGCCAGCGCGTAGCGATGGGACGAGCGATTGTGCGTGACCCGGCGGTATTCCTGTTCGATGAGCCGCTTTCTAACCTTGATGCCAAGCTGCGCGTACAGATGCGTCTGGAGTTACAACATCTGCATCGCCGACTGAAAACCACCTCGCTGTACGTGACGCACGATCAGGTTGAAGCGATGACCCTCGCCCAACGGGTAATGGTAATGAACAAAGGTATTGCCGAGCAAATCGGCACCCCAGTTGAGGTGTATGAAAAACCTGCCAGCCGCTTTGTGGCGAGCTTTATCGGCAGCCCGGCGATGAATCTGCTCGATGGGCGCATCAGCGCTGCGGGTACCCATTTTGAGCTGGAGGGCGGCATGACGTTGCCCATCGGCAGAAGCGCCAGGGAGTGTATTGGGCGTAACATGACGCTGGGTATCCGCCCGGAGCATATTGCGCTAAGCTCGCAGGCCGAAGGCGGCGTGCCGCTGGTCGTCGACACGCTGGAAATGCTGGGTGCGGATAATCTGGCACATGGACGTTGGGGTGAGCAAAAGCTGGTGGTGCGGTTGGCGCATCAGCATCGCCCGACGGCAGGCAGTACGCTGTGGCTGCATCTGCCAGAACATCATCTGCATCTTTTTGATGGCGAAACAGGACAACGCGTATGAATAACTGGCCTTACCCCCATATTGTCGCCCATCGCGGCGGCGGTAAGTTAGCCCCGGAAAATACCCTGGCGGCGATCGACGTGGGGGCGCAATATGGGCATACCATGATTGAGTTTGACGCTAAATTGTCGAAAGACGGTGAGATCTTCTTACTGCATGACGACAACCTGGAACGCACCAGCAACGGCTGGGGCGTGGCTGGCGAATTGAACTGGCAGGATCTATTGCGCGTGGACGCCGGCGGCTGGTTTAGCGGTGAGTTTAAAGGCGAACCGTTGCCGCTGCTCTCGCAAGTTGCTGAGCGCTGTCGCCAGCACGGCATGATGGCAAATATTGAGATCAAACCCACCACCGGGACGGGGGCGCTCACCGGGAAGGTCGTGGCGCTGGCCGCGCGTGAATTGTGGGCGGGAATGACGCCACCACTGTTGTCATCCTTTGAAATTGATGCGCTAGAAGCGGCGCAGCAGGCGGTGCCTGAACTGCCGAGAGGTTTGCTGCTGGATGAATGGCGCGAGGACTGGCGTGAGCTGACCACGCGGCTTGGCTGCGTCTCTATTCATCTTAATCATAAGCTGCTGGATGAGGCGCGCGTGGATGTGCTGCGCGATGCGGGGCTACGTATTCTGGTGTATACCGTCAACCGACCCCAGCGCGCGGCGGAACTGCTGCGCTGGGGTGTGGACTGCATCTGTACCGATGCCATTGATACCATTGGTCCGGATTTCCGACCCTGTTAAGGCCCAATCGTTTTTAACGGAACGTTAGGCTGCGGCGTGCTGGAGGGCTTCAGCATGTCGCCGTTCTTTTTCTCCGACAGCATATGTTGCTTATTCAGCGAGCTGTCCGGATTACGGGTTCCACTCAACATCCCTCCGTTGCTGTTAGGCAGCATTTGCTGCTGTTCAGGATTCAACTCGCCCGGCTGAGACTGCAGCACGCGCTGGGTGTTGGTGTTGATTTGGTTTTCCATATGCTGTTGCTGCATGCGCGTCTGCGTTTGCAACTGCTGGTTGAGCATCCCTTTCTGCTGAATCTGCTGTGATTGCATTTGGGTTTGCATACGCTGCTGGCTCGGGATCTGATAACCGGGTTGATTCGGGTTATTCATGGTGTTGATGGGCTGTGCAAAGCCTGCAAACGGCAAGAGCATGGCTAAAAGTAAGAGTCGTTTCATCGCTTTTCTCCTCTCGGGGATCATTTAAGTTTACTCCTTTCTCGCCGTTACGATGATTATTTCAGAGTTATGCACCAGGCTTAGTGGGGGCAGACCCCCGTACATCTGGAGAATAACGATGATAAAACCGACGTTTTTACGCCGGGTAGCCATTGCTGCTCTGCTCTCAGGAAGTTGTTTTAGCGTTGCTGCCGCGCCGGCTGCGCCACCGCCGGTATCCTACGGTGTCGAGGAAGATGTGTTCCATCCCGTTCGCGCGCAACAGGGGATGGTGGCTTCCGTAGATGCTTTAGCCACCCAGGTTGGGGTGGATATTCTGAAACAGGGCGGGAATGCCGTTGATGCCGCTGTAGCCGTTGGCTACGCGCTGGCGGTGACGCATCCGCAGGCGGGCAATCTGGGCGGCGGCGGGTTTATGCTGCTGCGTACCAAAGACGGTAACACCACGGCGATCGATTTTCGTGAAATGGCTCCCGCTGGCGCGACCCGTGATATGTTCCTTGATGAACAGGGCAACGCCGATGCGAAAAAGTCGCTAACCTCACATCTGGCATCCGGTACGCCGGGTACCGTGGCGGGTTTCTCGCTGGCGCTGGAGAAATACGGCACGATGCCGCTGAACAAAGTCGTGCGCCCGGCGATGAAGCTGGCGGAAGAAGGCTTTGTGGTTAACGACGCGCTGGCCGACGATCTGAAAACCTATGGCAGCGAAGTGCTCCCTAATCACGAGAACAGCAAAGCCATTTTCTGGAAAGACGGCGAGCCGCTGAAAAAGGGCGACAAGCTGGTGCAAACGAACCTGGCGAAAAGCCTGGAGATGATTGCCGAGAACGGTCCGGATGCGTTTTATAAAGGGGCAATTGCCGAACAGATAGCTGGGGAAATGCAGAAAAACGGCGGGTTGATGACCAAAGAGGATTTAGCCAGCTATAAAGCCGTGGAGCGTACGCCGATTAGCGGCGACTATCGCGGGTATCAGGTCTTCTCCATGCCACCGCCGTCCTCTGGCGGTATTCACATTGTGCAGATCCTCAATATTCTCGAAAACTTCGATATGAAGAAGTACGGGTTTGGCAGCGCTGATGCCATGCAGGTAATGGCTGAAGCGGAGAAATATGCCTACGCCGACCGCTCGGAGTATCTGGGCGACCCGGATTTTGTGAAAGTACCGTGGCAGGCGCTGACCAATAAAGCCTATGCCAAATCGCTTGCCGATCAGATTGATATCAACAAGGCTAAGCCTTCCAGCCAGATCAAACCTGGCAAGCTCGCGCCGTATGAAAGCAATCAGACCACCCATTTCTCGGTGGTGGATAAAGACGGTAATGCCGTGGCGGTGACGTATACGCTGAACACCACCTTCGGCACCGGGATTGTAGCGGGTAACACCGGCATTCTGCTTAATAACGAAATGGACGATTTCTCCGCCAAGCCGGGCGTGCCGAACGTTTATGGGCTGGTGGGTGGCGATGCTAACGCGGTTGGGCCGAAGAAGCGTCCGCTGTCATCAATGTCGCCGACTATCGTGGTAAAAGACGGGAAAACCTGGCTGGTTACCGGCAGCCCTGGCGGGAGCCGAATCATCACCACCGTGCTGCAAATGGTAGTCAACAGCATTGATTTTGGAATGAACGTCGCCGAAGCGACCAACGCGCCGCGCTTCCATCATCAGTGGTTGCCCGATGAACTGCGCGTTGAGAAAGGGTTTAGCCCGGACACCATTAAGCTGCTGGAGCAGAAAGGGCAGAAAGTCGCACTGAAGGAAGCGATGGGCAGCACGCAGAGCATTATGGTAGGACCGGATGGCGCACTGTATGGCGCATCCGACCCGCGTTCCGTGGATGATTTAACGGCGGGATACTGATTTTTGATTAATAGCCCGGTGTCAGGCACCGGGCGTTTTGTTGGCTATGCCGTGAGCAACCGCGCTGGGTTATCAATACAGAGCCTGCGTAGAGTATCGTTGTCTACTCCACGGGCGGCCAGATAGGCGAGGAAAACATTCGGGACAAATCCCCAACCGTTCCCCCCATTTTTTGCCCACATCTGTTTGAGAAAAACATCATGGCTTAAAACTATCTGATCGGCGTAACCCAATTCAATCAGATGTGCTACCGCATCTGCGGTTTCCTGAACGCCTGGGGCGATACCTTCTTTTGGGAAAGTGATGTCCAGGCCAATCATGTCAAATTCAAGCCATACGCCGCGATCGAGCATTTTTCGTTGATAGGCAACATCTTTTCCCGAAGGATCTGAATGCGCCAGCGAGACTTTTGCCGGAGAGACGTTCATCTCTTCAAGGACAATATCCAGCACCTCATCACCCAGCCGCAGCCACCCTGGCATATGGATATTCATCGCAGTATGAGGATTATTACGTTGTGCCAGAGAAGCCGCTCGCAGACTGTTGCGTTCCGCCTGCGTAAAAGCGGGTGATACGCCAATTTCACCTATCATGCCGGCGCGAATATCCGTCTCGCCTATCCCCTGATTCAGTTCCTTATCAATAAGTGAGGCTAACAACTCGACAGGTTTGTGGATCCTGGCACTTTCAAACTTCTCCAGATAAGGTCCTGATGAAGCTACGATGTTCAAACCGGTTTTTAATGCCACTTCTCGCAATGACAAGACATCTCGACCGATAGATTCAGAACCTGTCGCGTCGACAATCGTCCTGCCTCCCAGTGACATAAAGTTGTTGATTTCAAAGATAACATCATCAATTTCCTTTCTGTCCATGTTATCGGCGCAGCAGTAGGGATCATGTTTCAATCCCCACTGCAGATCAGCGCTGACCTTTTTCCCCACGAGTTGCTGTGAGAATTCATAATGCGGTTCGTCAACAACCGATGATAAATCGTTAAACAGATGCTCATGCGGTAGCGTCAGACCCATATCCGTGTGCGCCACTGGGCCTGTCACGGTTTGCAGGAAACCTTTCATCCTGACACCTCCATTTTTTGCGCCATTTTGGATGCTCTGTATTCGGGGATGGTGGTAACAATTGCGCCTATTAGCGCAAACAGCGTCCCAATGATCGTGACCAGATAGACCGTATTACCCAGTGACGGGATAAGTTCATCAATCAACACTGAGCCAAGCAATTGACCCGCGGTAGAAGCAACACCGAGCATCAACAGCCCTAAGCCTCTGACCAGAATCGCCATCAGCCCGATGGACAGCAGACCCAGCGGGCCACCGAGATACATCCACCACGTATCGGGTAACTGGACGGTGACATGACCTAATGCGACACGTATCGCCAGCGCAGCGCCCAGCACACAAAAGCCGACGATGAAGTTCCAGGTAATGGAAACCAGCATAGAGCCCGTTGCCTCGGCAACTTTGGCATTTCCAGCGGGCTGCCAGCCAGCGAGTAATCCTGCCAAAAATGGAAGGATAGCGAGCAGGATAAAGGAGGTTGAATGCCACTGTGGTGACACGACAAAAATCGTGGCAATAACAGCGAACAATGCGCCAGTAACGCGCCATGGCGTGAAGTATTTCTTCTCGTCCACACCGACACCAAAACGGTCGCACAGCAGGCCGGAAAGGAGGAGGGCGGAAATTAATGCAGTTTGAAACGTGGCAACGCCCAACGCGCTGGCTGATGCCCCTTCCGAAAATACAACCATCGCCCCGCATAATCCGGCAAACCAATTCCACAAAGGGATTTTCCGCGTTTTTATCAGAGCTGGGATCGACGCGAATTGCTGGCGTGTTTCTTTGCGCGCAATAATAATAAAAAACATGACGACCAGACCACTGGCGAACGAGATTACTGCGCAAGCATTTCCATCCTGCAACCAGTGTCCCAATTGCCCATTAACGGCAGACTGCATAGGGGAAAGCATACCGGCTAAGATAGTTGCAAGCATCAGTAAGGGGGTTGAGTACTTATTCTTGTTCATACATCAATCCTTATATTTTATAAAAGGAGTAACTTTCGTTACTCCATTGTTTTTTATTTTCTGGCGATGAATTGAAGCGTGTTAACCCACAGGTCGGTATAAAACGACCAGGACATAAATTGCTGTGTTCCCCAGTGCGGCGAACAGTCGCTCATGAAGCAGGCGGTTTTACCCTGTTGGTATTCACCAAACACTAACAGCGGGTCATTATTTATTGTTAAAACAACATCGGCATCTTCTCTGGAGACAACCTGGTTATATCCAAGAAATGCCGGGTAGTCGGTGAATCCGTTAACGACAGGATGTTCAGGGGAAATAGCCTCAGCGTAGATACCTTCTGGTTTTTCTACCCGGTCATCGCCGTCAAGCATAATAACTGGCAAAACCTCGGCAAGAATGGTGTTCTTGTAATTAGCTTTTGCCTCAATACCCATAAATGACAGATAGCCGCCAATCATGAGCAGTCCACCACCATTTTTGACATACTCTTTAATTGATTCCAGAGCATTGGGCTTTATTTTTAGCTGATAGAACGTCTCGTTTTGCAACAGAAACGTATTGCTGCCGATATCGCTAATGACAATGACATCGTAACGGTTTAGCTCATCAATGCTTTCTGGAAATGCGATTTGCACGGTGTGAGCAGGCATGTAATCAACTTCTACTCCGCCTTTCTTTAAGCATTCCAGTAACCATGTGGCACCCTCTTCATATTTACTGGAGGTAAAACTGTCATAGCCTTTTGAATGGATCATGTGAATATGCCAGGATTCTCCAATAAAGAGCACCTTTAGTTTTTTCTGTGTATTATTCATAGTCTGCTCCTTGATTTAGTGAGTCGAGATAGTTTGTTTGTAATGCGAACCTTGAATGCGATGAAGAACGGATTCGTTTTCTGGCATGTCAGAGGCATTGGGTGTTTCAACAGCAAGCGAGGCGAATGCACTGGCGTAGCACAATGCAGATGCCAGTGATTTTCCTTTAGCAAGGCCAGATGCGAGTGCACCATTGAAGGCATCACCCGCTCCTGCGGTATTTTTTACAACTGCCGGGAATGCCGGAGAATAGATGAATTGTGTTCCGTCATAAGCGAGGGAGCCTTTGCTCCCTAGGGTGATAATGGTATTTTTGACGCCTTTCTGATGAATAATCTTTGCCGCACTTTTTGCCGACTCAATATCATTGACGGACATGTTTGCCAACAGACCCGCTTCGGTTTCATTTGGCGTGATATAATCAATATTATCAATAATGGTATTGACCATTTCATTGTATGGTGCTGGATTTATAATGACAGGGATATCATTTTTCTGTGCGAGACGAATGGTTTGGTGAAGCGCTTCGTAATTTGTCTCCAGTTGTACGAGAACAATATCTGAATGAACGATGGCTTCTTTTTGTATGGTGATTTCATCAGGGGAAATTGTCATGTTAGCACCGGGGTAGATAGCGATGACGTTATCCCCGGTATTTCCATTCACCATAATAGTAGCTGTACCTGTTTGTGTTTCTTTGGTCTGATAGATAACGCTTTTATGGATTTTTGATGAGTTTATAAAATTAATGGCGTAATCACTGAAATGGTCTGACCCTACTTTAGTAATAAAATGCACATCAGAATCGGCATAGCTTGCAGCTAATGCCTGATTGCATCCTTTACCTCCGGGCGAAAAAATAAATTTATCGGCAAGTAATGATTCGCCTGTCGAGGGGAGCCTCGGTAGGTAACTGATAATATCAACATTGAACGAGCCAATAACACATACATTATTCTTCATGGCAGAGAGACCTTTTTTTATTTTCTGCGCTGATTCATATTTTTCCAGCACATAAGCAATTTCGTTTTTTGCAACGTTATCAAGAGAGTCAAGGGTAATAAATGCACCACCATGACAGCGAGTGAGATATCCCTGTCCGGCAAGTTCATTGAGATCTGAGCGAATAGTTTCCTTTGTTACCTTGAGACTTTTCGCCAGATTTGAAACTTTTACAACTCCCGAAATACTGATTTCTTTCAATATTCTATGATGGCGTTCAAATTTCATTTTTTACCTCACCGTGGTTAAGTTAGTCCCAGGGGAAGTATATTGTTGTGATTGTCACCATAAAGTGATGGCAGAAACCAAAAAAAAACAAAAATGTAATATTAATATTATTAAAGTTAAGATAAATAGCGATGAAGATAGTAAGTAAAATAACCCTATGATTCAGGCGGTTGTTACGCCTGAAGATGACGGCGGAGGCGATGGACTGCAATCAACAACTTTATGCCAGGATTGGATGGCAATTCCGCTTTTGCATGTAACGACGGGGAAATTAAGGATAATGACCTACAGCCTTCTGAACGTTGCAGGTCTTATTAGTTCCTTAAGGAACATACTGTTGCAGCGATTCAGACCAGTGAAATATTTGGCTGCTTTTATCCTGCAGGTTCACGACCTCTAAATCATAAAATCCCTGCGTCTTTGCCGACCGCAATTTCAGGATGTACTTACTCTCGCTGATGTCGTGCTGCCTTGTGCCGTCTTTATTCCAGTCTCCGGCGATATCCGAATAGTAATAAACAAGGTCAGAAAACACGTTGATTATCTTGCTGTCTTTGATGGTGTAGAGTTCCAGCACTTCATAAAACGCCCCGCCGCCGGAGTAGGCATCGGAGTAGCCACCGCGCACCCCGAACGCCAGAGTATCGGGAGCGATCCGGTACGGTGCCAGATCCAATTTTGTATAATAAGCCAGCGGTCTGACGGACTCATCATCGCTCTCTTTCTCGGCAGCTTTATTCCACGCTGAGATCTGGTTTAATGGTTTTTCCGAGCGGGCAATCGGCTGCAGCTGTTGGTTCTGCCAGGAGAAAACGCCGAGATATAATTTATTGGCGCGTCCGTTGTTGTAGTTTTCCGGACAGGTGTTATCCGCGTACTTTTTTGCCTGCCCGGCATCGGCCTGATTGTCAGCAAAACAGGCAATGCCAATATATTTACCCTCTTTTCCCCAGGCTTTGGCGCCGGTGAGGATCAGATTATTAGGATTTTCGTTCGACGCAACCCAGCCAATCAACTGGTTCTCTGATAATCCCTGTGGAAGTTCACCAAATCCTTTCGCAGGTGTTGCCCCTGCCATTTGCTCAGCAAAAATCTTTTTACCTTCAGTATGTTGAATAGCGCCGGGTACGGCATCGAGATTTTGTACGGTAGTGGCAAAAGCTGGGGAGAGCGAGGCCAGTAAAACCAGGGGAACAAACTTTTTCACTATTGCGTCCTTTCAATAAACAGGGCGATAAGACTCGCCCTTAAATTTATTTCACGCGTGCCATAAAATACGCATCCACGTACTCGCCGTTGCGCAGGCCGTATTTCTTACCTGTCCCTTCGATCTCAAAGCCATGCTTTTTATAGACCGCAACCGCAGGTTCGTTATCCACAAACACTGTTAACTCGATACGGTCGACGCGCAGCCAGTTGTCGCACATGTCGATCATCGTACGGAGAAGCGCGCTGGCAACGCCGCGATTCTGCCAGCGGGCGTCAACGCAGATACCAAAATCGGCCACGTGGCTGCGGCGCGGGCGCTGCGCGACCTCAATACAGAGATGTCCGACGACGATATCGTCAATGCACGCGACCAGTTGTTTGATTCCGACCCGTTCGGTTAGTCGCTCTTGCCACATCTCCATGGAAGGATGAGGAACCTGTAGCGTGTTGTGATACACCTCTGGCTGGGCATGGATCTGACGAATTGCGTCGTAATCTTTCGGTTCAGCGTGGCGTATCACTATCTCACTCATTCCTTATCTCCTTCAGGGTTAATTGAGTCTTTACCCTCGCTGAGAAAGAAAATTCCGTCAACTGCATTTTTTTGCAAAAAGAAGTAGACAAATGCGAATGAGAATGATTATTATTGCTCTGCGTTCAGGGGAACCCCTACGGAGAACCTGAAAGCACGACATTGCTCACATTGCTTCCAGTATTACTTTAGCCAGCTTTTGCTGGCTTTTTTTTTGGGGTTTTGTTTCAGCCTGGCTTACTTGTCATTTTGTCCCCGGGATGATGCCGGATGGCGCTTGCGCTTATCCGGCCTACGGCTGAGACCTGGGTTTTGTAGGCCGGATAAGGCAACGCCGCATCCGGCAAAGAATCCAACATTCAGTCTCCAGCCGCTTTGCGCTATGGTGTAGACAATCACCTTCAAAAGGACTGTCTCATGACCTTACACTGCGCATTTATTGGTTTTGGTAAAAGTACCACTCGCTACCATTTGCCGTACGTCCTCAACCGCAAGAATAGCTGGCATGTCGCGCATATTTTCCGCCGTAACGCCAGGCCGGAAGAGCAGGCCCCGCAGTATTCACATATTCACTTCACCAGCGACCTCGACGAGATCTTAAACGATCCGCAGGTGAAGTTAGTGATCGTTTGTACCCATGCTGACAGCCATTTTGACTACGCCAAACGTGCGCTTGAGGCGGGTAAAAACGTGCTGGTTGAGAAACCGTTCACGCCGACGCTGGCAGAAGCAAAAGTGCTGTTCGAACTGGCGCAAAGCAAAGGGCTGACCGTTACGCCGTATCAGAATCGCCGTTTTGACTCCTGCTTTCTCACTGCTAAAAAAGCGATTGAGAGCGGCAAGCTCGGCGAAATTGTTGAGGTTGAAAGCCATTTCGATTACTACCGTCCCGAGGCGGAAACTAAGCCGGGACTGCCGCAGGACGGCGCATTTTATGGCCTGGGCGTACACACCATGGATCAGATTATCTCGCTGTTCGGACGCCCCGATCATGTGGCCTATGACATCCGCAGCCTGCGTAATAAAGCGAACCCGGACGATACCTTTGAAGCGCAGCTGTTTTACGGCGACCTGAAAGCCATTGTTAAAACCAGTCATCTGGTGAAAATCGACTATCCGAAGTTTATCGTCCATGGCACCAAAGGCTCGTTTGTGAAGTACGGCATCGACCAGCAGGAAACCAGTCTGAAGGCCAATATCATGCCGGGTGAGCCAGGTTTCGCTGCTGATGATTCCATCGGAATGCTGGAGTATGTCAACGATGACGGCATCACAGTAAAAGAAGAGGTGAAGCCGGAGGTGGGGGATTACGGTCGCGTCTATGATGCGCTGTACCAGACGCTGACCGCCGGTACGCCTAATTACGTCAAGGAATCTGAAGTTCTAACCAACCTGGAGATCCTCGAACGCGCCTTCGAACAGGCATCTCCGGCGACGATAACCCTCGCCAAATAGCCTGCACAGACTCCTCTGGGTTTATTCATATTTTTTGAACAGAGGAGTCAATTTTCACCCTCTATGATCCCAGGCGGATTGAGTCCACACTTACTCCATCGAAAACATCTGGGGGTGAACACAATGATCTATTTACGCAAAGCTAACGACCGCGGTCATGCGAATCATGGCTGGCTCGATTCCTGGCATACCTTCTCTTTTGCCAACTACTATGACCCGAACTTTATGGGGTTCTCGGCACTGCGCGTGATTAACGATGACGTGATTGACGCAGGCCAGGGCTTTGGCACTCACCCCCATAAAGACATGGAAATCCTGACCTACGTGCTGGAAGGCGCGGTGGAACATCAGGACAGCATGGGCAACAAAGAGCAGGTGCCGGCCGGAGAGTTTCAGATTATGAGCGCCGGGACGGGGATCCGTCACTCGGAGTACAACCCGAGTAATACTGAGAAGCTGCATCTGTATCAGATCTGGATCATGCCGCAGGAAAACGGTATTACGCCGCGCTATGAACAGCGCCGTTTCGATGCCGCTCAGGGTAAACAACTGGTGCTGTCGCCTGATGCCCGCGATGGCTCACTGAAAGTGTACCAGGATATGGAGCTGTACCGTTGGGCGCTGGTCAAAGATGAGCAGTCGGTACATCAGATTGCCGCTGAACGTCGCGTCTGGATCCAGGTCGTTAAAGGCAACGTCACCATTAACGGAACCAAAGCGACCACCAGTGACGGTCTGGCAATCTGGGATGAACAGGCAATTTCTATTCATGCCGACAGCGACAGCGAAGTGTTATTGTTTGATCTGCCGCCAGTCTAACGTGCTGTAACCTGATGTAGGCCGGATAAGACGCGAAAGCGTTGCCATCCGGCTTTTCATCGTTTGTCATTAATTCCGTGCGTCCGTGGTAAACTGGGGGAATCTATCCCTTTTTAACGCTTCAGGACGATGAAAAAGAAAAGACCCGTACTTCAGGATGTAGCCGACCGCGTGGGCGTGACCAAAATGACGGTCAGTCGCTTTTTGCGTAACCCGGAGCAGGTCTCCGTGGCGCTGCGGGGCAAAATTGCCGCTGCACTTGATGAGCTGGGTTATATTCCCAATCGCGCTCCTGATATTCTTTCTAACGCCACCAGTCGCGCTATCGGCGTGTTGTTACCGTCTCTCACTAACCAGGTTTTTGCTGAAGTGTTACGCGGCATTGAGGCCGTCACCGACGCCCATGGTTATCAAACTATGCTCGCGCACTACGGCTATAAGCCAGAGATGGAACAAGAGCGCCTGGAATCGATGCTGTCGTGGAATATCGATGGCCTGATCCTCACCGAACGTAGCCATACGCCTCGTACGCTGAAAATGATTGAGGTCGCCGGTATCCCGGTGGTTGAGCTGATGGACAGCCAGTCCCCGTGCCTGGATATCGCCGTCGGTTTCGACAACTTCGAAGCCGCGCGCCAGATGACTGCCGCTATCATCGCCCGCGGGCACCGTCATGTTGCCTATCTTGGCGCACGTCTTGATGAACGTACTATCATCAAACAGAGAGGCTACGAGCAGGCCATGCATGATGCCGGTCTGGTGCCATATAGCGTGATGGTGGAACAGTCTTCTTCCTACTCCTCCGGTATTGAACTCATCCGTCAGGCGCGGCGCGAATACCCGCAGCTCGACGGCATTTTCTGTACCAACGATGACCTGGCGGTAGGGGCGGCCTTCGAATGCCAGCGTTTAGGGCTGAAAATCCCGGATGACATGGCGATTGCTGGATTCCACGGTCACGACATCGGACAGGTGATGGAGCCGCGTCTGGCGAGCGTGCTCACGCCGCGTGAACGCATGGGCAGCATTGGTGCTGAACGCCTGCTGGCGCGCATCCGTGGTGAAGCAGTCACACCTAAAATGTTAGATTTAGGTTTCACCTTGTCACCGGGCGGATCTATTTAAGCCAACAAGTTTGAAGTAGCTCACACTTATACACTTCGAGCATGAATGGATATTGCTTCTCTATTTATCCGGCTGGACAATGTTACCGATAACAGTTACCCGTAACAATTTCCAGATTCTTGTACCAGTGGGGGCAACGCTTTGAGCACGACTAATCATGATCACCACGTTTACGTTCTGATGGGCGTATCGGGCAGCGGTAAATCTGCTGTCGCCAGCGAAGTGGCGCATCAACTGCAGGCCGCGTTTCTTGATGGCGATTTTCTCCATCCGCGCAGCAACATCATGAAAATGGCTTCCGGTGAGCCACTCAACGATGATGACCGTAAACCGTGGTTACAGGCGCTGAACGACGCCGCCTTTGCGATGCAGCGTACCAACAAGGTTTCGCTGATCGTCTGTTCCGCTCTGAAAAAAGTCTATCGCGACCAGCTACGCGAAGGTAACCCGAACCTCTCTTTCATCTATCTGAAAGGGGATTTTGACGTTATCGAAAGCCGTCTGAAAGCGCGTAAAGGCCACTTCTTCAAAACGCAGATGCTGGTGACCCAGTTTGAAGCGTTGGAAGAACCAGGTGCGAATGAAAACGATGTACTGGTGGTCGATATCGATCAACCACTGGACGGTGTGGTCGCCAGCACCATTGAGGTTATTAACCAGGGCAGTAAGTAGTGAGTACATTAACGCTTGTTTTAACAGCAGTAGGGTCCGTTTTATTACTGCTGTTTTTAGTGATGAAGGCGCGTATGCACGCCTTCCTTGCTTTGATGGTGGTGTCTATTGGTGCAGGTCTCTTTTCCGGTATGCCGCTCGATAAAATCGCCGCGACTATGGAAAAAGGGATGGGAGGCACGCTCGGTTTCCTGGCGATTGTTGTGGCGCTGGGGGCGATGTTCGGCAAGATTTTGCATGAGACCGGCGCAGTCGATCAAATTGCCGTCAAAATGCTGAAATCCTTCGGCCACAGCCGCGCACATTACGCGATTGGCCTGGCCGGGCTTATCTGTGCGCTACCGCTGTTCTTTGAGGTGGCGATTGTGCTGCTGATCAGCGTGGCGTTCTCGATGGCGCGTCACACCGGTACCAACCTGGTTAAATTAGTCATTCCGTTGTTTGCAGGCGTAGCGGCGGCTGCGGCGTTTTTACTGCCGGGGCCAGCGCCGATGTTGCTGGCTTCGCAGATGCACGCTGACTTTGGCTGGATGATCCTGATTGGCCTGTGTGCCGCGATTCCGGGCATGATTATCGCCGGGCCGCTGTGGGGTAATTTCATCAGCCGTTACGTTGAGCTGAACATTCCTGATGACATTACCGAGCCGCATCTGGGCGAAGGTAAAATGCCGTCCTTCGGCTTTAGCTTGTCGCTGATCCTGCTGCCGCTGGTATTGGTTGGTCTGAAAACCATCGCCGCGCGCTTTGTGCCGGTTGGTTCTTCAACCTACGAATGGTTCGAGTTTATCGGTCACCCGTTTACCGCGATTCTGGTTGCCTGTCTGGTGGCGATTTACGGTCTGGCGATTCGCCAGGGTATGCCAAAAGACAAAGTGATGGAGATCTGCGGTCATGCGCTGCAACCGGCGGGGATTATCCTGCTGGTGATTGGTGCAGGTGGCGTGTTTAAACAAGTGCTGGTTGATTCCGGCGTCGGTCCGGCGCTGGGCGAAGCGTTAACCGGAATGGGTCTGCCGATTGCCATTACCTGCTTCGTGCTGGCGGCAGCGGTGCGTATCATTCAGGGTTCCGCGACCGTGGCGTGCTTAACGGCGGTCGGTCTGGTGATGCCGGTGATTGAACAGCTAAACTTCTCCGGCGCACAGATGGCGGCACTGTCTATTTGTATCGCAGGCGGCTCGATCGTGGTCAGCCACGTTAACGACGCCGGTTTCTGGTTGTTCGGTAAATTTACCGGCGCAACGGAAGCACAAACGCTGAAGACCTGGACGATGATGGAAACCATCCTCGGTACGGTCGGCGCAATTGTCGGTATGATTGCCTTCCAGCTGTTGAGCTGAATCTTGTTGCCCGGTGGCGCTTGCGCTTACCGGGCCTGGAAACGAGCTCACATCCACATCGTAGGCCGGGTAAGCGCAAGCGTCACCCGGCTTTTTTACAGCACCATCACGCCATCCTCGGTTTTCAACCAACGCGGCGCTTTCAGCGTGTCGGCGAAATAGCCCACCAAATCCTGCAGCAAATCACCCGCTACTCGCTCCATATCATCAGAAAGCGTTTTGCTCATCAGCAAATGCGTCAAAAGCTGGCAGTAACGCCCCATCTGGTCTGGCTCAGGCTCGAAAAGGGGAAAACGGGTCGGGAATGTATCTACCGTCAGACTGGCCTGCAGATGCTGCGGTACAGGCTCCGTTAAGGTCGGTTGCAATAATGCGAGACAGGCCGACAGACGTGCACAAATCGCCAGTTTTTCAACCGGGTCATGGCATTCAACCAGTCCTTCGACAAAACGCTCGCAGTTATCCGCCAGTTCGGTGAAGTCCGTGGCATGGCTAAAGGGCAGGGTAAATAAAGAGTGTGAAAAGAGAGGGGTCATCGCCATAGGGCAGCCTCCGATGAGTGATTTTCATCCACCACAGGAGAGGCTAATCTCACTGGTGGTGGAACCGAACAGGGTTAGCCTTACCGGCCTCATCGGATACCGGCGCGTCTTGCGACGCCCCCGCTCGGCCCACCATTGGAGTGTACCTAAGCGTGCGACACAAAAATACTTGCGTCACCGATGAAGGAGTTCAGAAGGCTAATTCTGGCACCTGATTTTGCAGGTGCAGCGAGAAGATAAGGCTTATCCACGATGCTGACAAGAGGGCATTCCGGAAGGCGCTTCGCAGAAATGAAAATACGTTATATCAGCGACTTAAAAGCATAAGGAATACCTGAAATTACAGCGCAATGCCGTTCAGTTAAGCATGTAGGGTGAACATGTGATTATTGCTCAGGTTTCCGTTCACCTCAGTGGTGTCATTTCTTTGAAGCGCTGATACCCGTGAACGTGCAAGGGAGGCTCACCGCCGCCTCCCTTGCAACCCAGGCTCCCGGCGGGAAAATCGTCGCTGCGCGAGTTATTCGTCTTATTCCGTCTGCCTGTCGGGTCGGGGCCGAGCCTGCGTCCCTGCAGGCCGTCCCCTCTGCCCGCATCCCTGCGGGCAGACCCGGTCAGCCGTCAACGCCTCATCGATTTTCCTGCCGGAGAGCTGGGATTGTTAAGGGGGCTGCGTAGCCCCCTTAACACGTTCACCGGTGAAGAAACTCCAGAGAAGCAACGAACATAACGTGAACGGAACCGTTCTCCGGGTAACATGTCATCCGGTTCAAAAAGGAGAAATTACCCCTTCATCCACATCCGTACGCCATCGAGGAACATCTGGGTGGCCATCATCACCAGAATCAGCCCCATCAGGCGCTCCAGCGCGTTCACCCCTTTCTCCCCCAGCAGACGCAAAAACAGCGACGACTGCAACAGAATCACAAACGTACCGCCCCAGGCGATCAACAGAGCAATCACCAGATGCCCCATCTGGTTTGGGTATTGATGCGACAACAGCATTAGTGAAGCCAGGATTGTCGGACCGGCTACCAGCGGAATCGCCAGCGGAACGATAAACGGCTCTTCACCCGCCGGAAGCCCGGTGCTATTCCCGGTGGCGCTGGGGAAAATCATCTTAATGGCGATCAGGAACAAAATGATGCCCCCGGAGATAGAAACGGTTTCCGCGCGCAGGTTAAGAAATGCCAGAATTTTCTCGCCCGCAAACAGGAATATCAGCATCACCAACAGCGCAATGAACAGCTCGCGAATCATAATCGCGCGGCGGCGTTTTGGTTCGGTATGTTTCAATACGGACATGAAAATGGGCAGATTTCCGAGTGGATCCATAATCAGGATCAATAAAACTGCCGCTGAAATGATTTCATTCATAACTCAAATTCCCTGATAATTACCACGGACTTTCTGCTTGCTTGCGCAGCGGGATAAGTCGCATTACTGATGGCTTCGCTATCATTGATTAATTTCACTTGCGACTTTGGCTGCATTTTGTATGGTGAAGGATATGCCACCAGGACACTGGCATACATACACAGCACACATCTCTGCAGGAAAAAAACGCTATGAAAAATGTTGGTTTTATCGGCTGGCGCGGTATGGTCGGCTCTGTTCTCATGCAACGCATGGTTGAGGAGCGTGACTTCGACGCCATTCGCCCTGTTTTCTTTTCTACTTCCCAGCTCGGGCAGGCGGCACCGACATTCGGTGGAACCGCGACCGGCACGCTTCAGGACGCTTTTGATCTGGATGCGCTGAAGGCGCTCGATATCATCGTGACCTGTCAGGGCGGCGATTATACCAACGAAATCTATCCAAAGCTTCGTGAAAGCGGTTGGCAGGGTTACTGGATTGACGCGGCCTCTTCGCTGCGTATGAAAGACGACGCCATCATTATTCTCGATCCGGTTAACCAGGATGTCATCACCGATGGCCTGAATAAAGGTATTAAGACCTTTGTCGGCGGTAACTGCACCGTTAGCCTGATGCTGATGTCCCTCGGTGGCCTGTTTGCCAACGACCTGGTCGATTGGGTCTCCGTGGCGACCTATCAGGCGGCTTCCGGCGGCGGCGCGCGTCACATGCGCGAGCTGTTGTCTCAGATGGGCCATCTGTATGGCCATGTGGCCGAGGAGCTGGCGACCCCTTCCTCTGCTATTCTCGACATCGAACGTAAAGTGACGACCCTGTCCCGTAGCGGTGAACTGCCGGTTGATAACTTTGGCGTACCGCTGGCCGGTAGCCTGATTCCGTGGATCGACAAACAGCTCGATAACGGTCAGAGCCGTGAAGAGTGGAAGGGACAGGCGGAAACCAACAAAATTCTCAACACGTCTTCCGTGATCCCGGTTGATGGTCTGTGCGTGCGCGTCGGCGCGCTGCGCTGCCACAGCCAGGCGTTCACCATCAAACTGAAAAAAGATGTGTCTATTCCGACCGTGGAAGAACTGCTGGCGGCGCACAACCCGTGGGCGAAAGTAGTACCAAACGATCGTGAAATCACCATGCGTGAGTTAACCCCGGCGGCCGTTACCGGCACGTTGACCACGCCAGTAGGTCGTCTGCGTAAGCTGAATATGGGACCGGAGTTCCTGTCAGCCTTTACCGTAGGTGACCAGCTGCTTTGGGGTGCTGCGGAGCCATTGCGCCGCATGTTACGTCAACTGGCGTAATGGTTTGTTAATGATCAAAGGGTGCTGAGTCACCCTTTTTTTTGCGTAATACAGGAGTAAGCGCAGATGTTTCATTTTTTACCAGGAGTAAGATAAAGCATTGGCTATTCTTTAAGGGTGACTTAGTACCGGAGGTATTAAGTTGTTGCCTGAAGGTGGGACGACGCAGAGAGGATGCACAATTGTGCTGCGCCGTTCAGGTCAAAAAAAGTGTCGCTACCTGATGTCGAAAATCAGTTGGAAGGGGTGACACCATAAAACAGGATGACAACCATGTCCGTTCGTATCGATAGAGACGTGATTAATGCGCTAATTGCAGGCCATTTTGCGGATCCTTTTTCCGTACTCGGTATGCACCAAACTGACGCTGGACTTGAAGTCCGCGCCCTATTACCTGACGCCACCGAAGTGTGGGTGATCGAACCCAAAACCGGACGCAAAGTCGGCAAGCTGGATTGCCTCGACTCTCGTGGTTTTTTCTGTGCAGTACTTCCCCGCCGTAAAAATTTCTTTCGCTATCAGTTGGCCGTTGTCTGGCATGGACAGCAGAATCTGATTGATGACCCTTATCGTTTTGGCCCATTGATCCAGGATATGGATGCCTGGCTGCTATCTGAAGGTACGCACCTGCGACCTTACGAAACGCTGGGCGCGCATGCGGATACCATGGATGGTGTAACCGGCACGCGCTTCTCTGTCTGGGCACCTAACGCTCAACGCGTGTCAGTGGTTGGGCAGTTCAACTACTGGGATGGCCGTCGCCACCCGATGCGCCTGCGCAAAGAAAGCGGTATCTGGGAGCTGTTTATCCCCGGTGCGCAGCATGGTCAGCTGTATAAATATGAGATGATCGATGCCAACGGTAAGCTGCGAATCAAAGCGGACCCTTACGCCTTTGAAGCGCAAATGCGCCCGGAAACCGCGTCGCTTATCTGTGGTCTGCCGGAAAAAGTGGTGCAAAGCGAGGAGCGTAAAAAAGCCAACCAGTTTGATGCGCCAATCTCTATCTATGAAGTGCACCTGGGGTCATGGCGTCGTCATACCGATAACAACTTCTGGCTGAGCTACCGCGAGCTGGCGGATCAACTGGTGCCTTACGCCAAGTGGATGGGCTTTACCCACCTTGAACTGTTGCCGATTAACGAGCATCCGTTCGACGGTAGCTGGGGTTACCAACCTACCGGCATGTATGCGCCGACCCGTCGATTTGGTACGCGCGATGACTTCCGCTATTTTGTGAATGCCGCGCATCAGGCGGGGCTGAACGTCATTCTTGACTGGGTGCCGGGCCATTTCCCGTCGGACGACTTTGGTCTGGCAGAGTTTGATGGCACCAGGCTGTATGAACACAGCGATCCGCGTGAAGGCTATCACCAGGACTGGAACACGCTGATCTACAACTACGGCCGCCGTGAAGTCAGCAACTATCTGGTGGGCAACGCCCTGTACTGGATTGAGCGCTTTGGTATCGACGCGCTGCGCGTGGATGCCGTGGCATCGATGATTTATCGCGACTACAGCCGTAAAGAAGGGGAATGGGTCCCGAACGAATTTGGTGGTCGTGAAAACCTCGAAGCCATTGAGTTTTTACGTAATACCAACCGTATTCTTGGCGAACAGGTGCCTGGTGCGGTGAGCATGGCGGAAGAGTCCACTGATTTTGCTGGCGTTTCAAGACCGCAGGACATGGGCGGTTTAGGGTTCTGGTATAAGTGGAACCTCGGCTGGATGCACGACACGCTGGACTACATGAAACTGGATCCGGTTTATCGCCAACATCACCACGATAAGCTGACCTTCGGCATGCTGTACAACTACACCGAGAACTTTGTCCTGCCGTTGTCGCACGATGAAGTGGTGCACGGCAAGAAATCGATTCTCGACCGCATGCCGGGTGATGCGTGGCAGAAGTTTGCCAACCTGCGCGCCTACTACGGCTGGATGTGGGCCTTCCCCGGTAAGAAACTGCTGTTTATGGGCAACGAGTTTGCGCAGGGACGTGAATGGAACCATGACGCCAGCCTCGACTGGCACCTGCTGGAAGGCGGTGATAACTGGCATCACGGCGTACAGCGTCTGGTGCGCGATCTGAACCTCACCTATCGTCATCACAAAGCGCTGCACGAGCTCGACTTTGACGCCTATGGCTTTGAGTGGCTGGTGGTGGATGACAAAGAACGTTCGGTGCTGGCTTTCGTGCGTCGTGACAAGGTCGGCAATGAAATCATCGTGGTCAGTAACTTTACGCCTGTGCCCCGCCACGGCTATCGCTTCGGTATCAATCAGCCGGGGAAATGGCGTGAGATCCTCAATACCGATTCGATGCATTACCACGGCAGCAATACTGGCAACGGCGGTGCGGTGCACAGTGATGAAATCGCCAGTCATGGTCGTCAGCATTCACTGAGCCTCACGTTGCCGCCGTTGGCAACGATCTGGCTGGTTCGGGAGGGGGAATGACGCAACTGGCAACCGGCAACGCCACCCCCCATGGTGCAACGTATGACGGCCATGGCGTTAATTTTACTCTCTTCTCAGCCCACGCTGAACGCGTTGAATTATGCGTATTTGACGAGGACGGTTGCGAACTCCGCTACGACCTGCCGGGGCGTAGCGGCGATGTCTGGCACGGCTATCTGGCCAACGCCCGGCCCGGTCTGCGCTATGGCTATCGCGTTCATGGCCCATGGCAACCGCAGCAGGGCCACCGGTTTAACCCAGCCAAGCTGCTGCTCGACCCTTGCGCCCGTAGGGTCGAGGGCGAGTTAAAAGATAACCCGCTGCTGCACGGCGGGCTAAATGAACCGGATCACCATGATAATGCCACTATCGCGCTGAAGGGCGTGGTGGTGTCCGACTATTATGACTGGGAGGATGATGCCCCGCCGCGCACGCCGTGGGGCAATACCGTAATTTACGAAGCGCATGTCAAAGGGTTGACGTATTTGCATCCTGACCTGCCGGAAGAGATTCGCGGAACCTATAAAGCGCTGGGTCATCCGGTGATGATCGACTATTTCAAGCGTCTCGGCATTACCGCGCTGGAGCTGCTGCCGGTGGCGCATTTTGCCAGCGAACCGCGACTTCAGCGGCTGGGCCTGTCGAACTACTGGGGCTACAACCCGGTGGCCATGTTCGCGCTGCATCCGGCCTATGCCTGTTCGCCGGAGAGTGCGCTTGATGAGTTTCGCGACGCGGTAAAAGCGCTGCACAAAGCGGGGATTGAGGTCATTCTCGATATCGTTTTGAACCACAGCGCCGAGCTGGATCTCGAAGGGCCTGTCTTCTCGCTGCGCGGAATTGATAACCGTAGCTATTATTGGATCAGGGACGATGGTGATTACTACAACTGGACCGGTTGTGGGAACACCCTCAATTTGAGCCATCCCGGCGTTGTGGAATACGCATGTGAATGCCTGCGCTATTGGGTTGAAACCTGCCA
The DNA here is from genome assembly GCF_004322975.1 of Citrobacter sp. ABFQG. NCBI lineage: Bacteria > Pseudomonadati > Pseudomonadota > Gammaproteobacteria > Enterobacterales > Enterobacteriaceae > Citrobacter > Citrobacter sp. ABFQG. The sequence goes on along the minus strand of NZ_CP036435.1, from coordinate 366,040 downwards.
TGTAGATGGTTTTCGTTTTGATTTGGCTTCCGTCATGGGGCGTACACCTGCGTTTCGTCAGGATGCGCCGCTGTTTACCGCGATCCAAACCTGTCCGCTGCTCTCACGCGTGAAGCTGATTGCGGAACCGTGGGATATTGGTGAAGGCGGGTATCAGGTGGGGAATTTCCCCCCTCCGTTTGCCGAGTGGAATGACCATTTCCGCGATGCGACGCGACGCTTTTGGCTCCAGCGTAATCTCTCGTTGGGCGAGTTTGCCGGGCGTTTTGCCGCATCCAGCGATGTGTTTAAACGCCAGGGTCGCAAACCCAGCGCCACGGTCAATCTGGTGACCGCGCACGACGGTTTTACGCTACGCGACTGTGTGTGCTTCACAAATAAGCACAATGAAGCGAATGGTGAGGAAAATCGCGACGGCACTAGCAATAACTACAGCGACAATCATGGTAAAGAAGGATTAGGCGGCACGCTGGACCTGATTGAGCGACGGCGCGACAGCATTCATGCGCTGTTAACTACGCTGTTGCTCTCTCAGGGGACGCCGATGTTGCTGGCGGGCGATGAGCATGGTCATAGCCAGCACGGCAACAATAACGCTTACTGTCAGGATAACGCCTTAACGTGGCTGGACTGGCAACAGGCAAACAGTGGGCTAACCACATTTACCGCCGCGCTGATTCATCTGCGCCGGCAAATCCCAGCATTAACAGGGGATTGTTGGTGGGAAGAGGGCGATGGCAATGTTCGTTGGCTGAATAAGTACGCACAACCCTTAAGTGCGGATGAGTGGCAAAACGGCCCGAGGCAGATGCAAATCCAGCTTTCAGACCGTTTTCTGATTGCAATAAACGCCACGCTTGAGGTGACAGATATCGTTTTACCTGAAGGGGAATGGCATGCCATTCCCCCATTTGCCGGAGAGGATAATCCGGTGCTTACGGCTGTCTGGCAGGGACCTGCGCACGGACTGTGTGTGTTCCAGAGAAGATAAAAAAGGAGTTAGTCATGGTGAGTTTAGAGAAGAACGATCGTGTAATGTTGGCGCGCCAGCTGCCATTAAAATCTGTTGCCCTGATCCTGGCCGGTGGCCGCGGTACCCGCTTAAAAGATTTGACCAACAAACGTGCCAAACCTGCTGTGCACTTTGGTGGTAAGTTCCGCATTATCGATTTTGCCTTATCCAACTGTATTAACTCCGGGATCCGCCGTATTGGCGTGATCACCCAGTACCAGTCCCATACGCTGGTGCAGCATATTCAGCGCGGCTGGTCGTTTTTTAGCGAAGAGATGAACGAGTTTGTCGATTTGCTGCCTGCCCAGCAGAGAATGCAGGGTGAAAACTGGTATCGCGGTACGGCGGATGCGGTGACCCAAAACTTGGACATCATTCGACGCTATAAAGCGGAATACGTGGTGATCCTCGCGGGCGATCATATTTATAAGCAGGACTACTCACGCATGCTGATCGACCACGTCGAGAAGGGCGCGCGTTGCACCGTGGCCTGTATGCCAGTGCCTATTGAAGAGGCCAGCGCGTTTGGCGTGATGGACGTGGACGACACCGATAAAATTATTGAGTTCGTTGAAAAACCCGCCAACCCGCCAGCGATGCCAGGCGACCCGACCAAATCTCTTGCCAGTATGGGGATCTACATTTTCAACGCCGATTATCTGTATGAACTGCTGGCGGAAGATGATCTCGATGAAAAATCCAGTCACGATTTTGGCAAAGACATCATTCCAAAAATCACCGAAGCTGGCATGGCGTATGCACATCCATTCCCGTTGTCCTGCGTGCAGTCTGACCCGGAATCCGAGCCGTACTGGCGCGATGTGGGGACGCTGGAAGCCTACTGGAAGGCGAACCTTGATCTGGCTTCGGTGACGCCTGAACTGGATATGTACGACCAGGACTGGCCAATCCGAACGCACATGGAATCGCTGCCTCCGGCGAAATTTGTGCAGGACCGTTCCGGTAGCCACGGAATGACGCTGAACTCGCTGGTTTCTGGCGGATGCATAATTTCAGGTTCGGTGGTGGTGCAGTCGGTTCTGTTCCCGCGAGTGCGGGTGAATTCATTCTGTAACATTGATTCGGCAGTGTTGTTACCTGAAGTGTGGGTGGGACGTTCGTGCCGCTTACGTCGTTGCATTATCGACCGCGCCTGCGTTATTCCTGAAGGCATGGTGATAGGTGAAAACGCGGAAGAAGATGCGCGTCGTTTCTACCGTTCAGAGGAAGGCATTGTGCTGGTCACGCGTGAAATGCTGCGCAAACTGCAGATCAAACAGGAGCGATAATGCAGGTTTTACACGTTTGTTCAGAGATGTTCCCCCTGTTAAAAACCGGGGGACTGGCGGATGTTATTGGGGCGTTACCTGCCGCGCAAATTGCGGACGGCGTGGATGCCCGCGTGTTGCTCCCGGCGTTTCCTGATATTCGTCGCGGCATTCCCGATGCACAGGTCGTGACGCGTCGCGATACCTTCGCTGGACGTATCACGCTGCTTTTCGGGCATTTCAACGGCGTGGGTATTTACCTGATTGACGCGCCACATCTCTACGACCGTCCCGGTAGCCCGTATCACGACACCAACCTGTTCGCTTATACCGATAACGTCCTGCGTTTTGCGTTGCTTGGCTGGGCCGGATGTGAAATGGCCTGCGGCCTTGACCCATTCTGGCGCCCGGATGTGGTGCATGCGCACGACTGGCATGCCGGTCTGGCCCCGGCGTATCTGGCGGCGCGCGGCCATCCGGCGAAATCGGTGTTCACCGTACACAACCTGGCGTATCAAGGCATGTTTTATGCAAAGCATATGGATGACATCCAATTGCCATGGTCGTTCTTTAATGTGCACGGGCTGGAGTTTAACGGCCAGATTTCGTTCCTGAAGGCCGGGTTGTACTACGCAGACCACATTACAGCGGTGAGTCCAACTTACGCGCGGGAGATTACCGAGCCGCAGTTTGCCTATGGTATGGAAGGTCTGTTGCAGCAGCGTCATCGGGAAGGACGGCTTTCCGGCGTGCTGAACGGTGTGGATGAAAAAATCTGGAGCCCGGAAACCGACCTGCTGCTGGCGTCGCGCTATACGCGTGACACGCTGGAAGAAAAGGCGGAGAACAAACGTCAGCTACAGATCGCGATGGGACTTAAGGTTAACGACAAAGTGCCTCTGTTTGCCGTAGTCAGCCGTCTGACCAGTCAGAAAGGGTTGGATCTGGTGTTGGAGGCTCTGCCGGGTCTGTTAGAGCAGGGGGGGCAACTGGCGTTACTTGGCGCGGGCGACCCAGTATTACAGGAAGGTTTCCTCGCCGCGGCGGCGGAACATCCGGGCCAGGTGGGCGTGCAGATTGGCTATCACGAAGCCTTCTCGCACCGCATCATGGGTGGGGCCGATGTGATATTGGTTCCCAGCCGTTTTGAGCCATGTGGCTTAACGCAATTGTATGGACTGAAGTACGGCACGCTGCCGCTGGTGCGGCGCACCGGTGGGCTGGCTGATACGGTCTCTGACAGTTCGCTGGAAAACCTGGCGGACGGTATCGCCAGTGGGTTTGTATTTGAAGATAGTAATGCCTGGTCGCTACTACGTGCGATCCGGCGTGCTTTCGTATTGTGGTCCCGGCCTTCGCTGTGGCGGTTTGTACAACGCCAGGCCATGACCATGGATTTTAGCTGGCAAGTCGCGGCGAAGTCATACCGTGAGCTTTACTATCGCTTGAAATAGTTATCCAGGAATCACCTATATGAATGCTCCATTTACTTATGCATCGCCCACACTCAGCGTAGAGGCACTTAAGCATTCTATCGCCTACAAGCTGATGTTCACGATTGGTAAGGACCCGGTCATTGCCAATAAACATGAGTGGCTGAACGCCACGTTGTTCGCGGTGCGCGATCGTCTCGTGGAGCGCTGGCTGCGTTCTAACCGTGCGCAATTATCCCAGGAAACTCGTCAGGTCTATTACCTGTCAATGGAGTTTCTGATTGGCCGCACGCTTTCCAATGCACTGTTATCGTTGGGTATTTATGACGATGTCAAAAATGCGCTGGAAGGTATGGGGTTGGATCTGGAAGATCTGATCGATGAAGAAAACGACCCGGGTCTTGGCAACGGTGGCCTCGGGCGCCTGGCGGCCTGCTTCCTGGACTCGCTGGCAACGCTGGGACTGCCGGGACGCGGCTATGGTATTCGTTATGACTACGGCATGTTCAAGCAAAACATTGTTGATGGCCGACAGAAAGAGTCGCCGGACTACTGGCTGGAATACGGTAACCCATGGGAGTTCAAACGCCACAATACGCGCTACAAAGTGCGCTTTGGCGGGCGTATACAGCAGGAAGGCAAGAAAACGCGCTGGATAGAAACCGAAGAGATCCTCGCGGTTGCCTACGACCAGATTATCCCCGGTTACGACACCGATGCCACCAACACGCTGCGCCTGTGGAATGCCCAGGCCAGTAGCGAGATCAACCTCGGTAAATTTAACCAGGGCGACTACTTTGCGGCGGTGGAAGATAAAAACCACTCCGAGAACGTCTCCCGCGTGCTCTATCCGGATGACTCCACCTATTCAGGACGCGAGCTGCGCTTGCGCCAGGAGTATTTCCTGGTCTCCTCCACGGTGCAGGACATTCTGAATCGTCATTATCAACTGCACAAAACCTACGATAATCTGGCGGATAAAATCGCCATTCACCTCAACGACACCCACCCGGTGCTGTCGATCCCTGAGCTGATGCGTCTGTTGATTGATGAGCACAAGTTCAGTTGGGATGATGCGTTTGAAGTGTGCTGTCAGGTTTTCTCGTATACCAACCACACTTTGATGAGCGAAGCGCTGGAGACCTGGCCGGTGGATATGCTGGGCAAAATTCTGCCGCGCCATCTGCAAATCATTTTTGAGATTAACGACTACTTCCTGAAAACGCTGCAGGAGCAGTATCCGAACGATACCGGTCTGCTGGGGCGGACGTCGATTATCGATGAATCTAACGGCCGCCGGGTGCGTATGGCATGGCTGGCGGTCGTGGTGAGCCACAAGGTTAATGGTGTGTCTGAACTGCACTCCAACCTGATGGTGCAGTCGCTATTTGCTGACTTTGCGAAGATCTTCCCAACCCGCTTCTGCAACGTTACCAACGGCGTGACGCCGCGTCGCTGGCTGGCGCTGGCTAACCCGCCGCTCTCTGAGGTGCTGGATGAGAATATTGGCCGCACCTGGCGTACCGATCTCAGCCAGTTGAGCGAGCTTGAACAGCACTGTGATTTCCCGTTGGTGAACCAGGCGGTACGCCGGGCGAAGCTGGAGAACAAAAAACGTCTGGCCACGCTCATTGCCCAGCAGCTTAACGTGGTAGTGAATCCGAAATCGCTGTTTGATGTGCAGATAAAGCGTATTCACGAATACAAACGTCAGCTGATGAACGTACTGCATGTGATCACCCGCTACAACCGCATTAAGGCCGATCCTGACGCCGAGTGGGTGCCGCGTGTGAATATCTTCGCCGGTAAAGCGGCTTCGGCCTATTACATGGCGAAGCACATCATTCATCTGATCAACGATGTCGCGAAAGTGATCAATAACGATCCGCAAATTGGCGACAAACTGAAAGTGGTGTTTATCCCCAATTACAGCGTCAGCCTGGCGCAGGTGATTATTCCTGCTGCCGACCTGTCTGAGCAGATTTCACTGGCCGGGACCGAAGCCTCCGGGACCAGTAACATGAAATTTGCGCTGAATGGCGCGTTGACCATCGGTACGCTGGATGGTGCCAACGTCGAGATGCTGGAACATGTGGGCGCAGAAAATATCTTTATCTTTGGTAATACGGCGGAAGAGGTTGAAGCCTTGCGTAGTCAGGGCTATAAGCCGCGTGAATATTACGAGAAAGACGAGGAGTTGCACCAGGTGCTGACGCAGATCGGCAGCGGTGTATTCAGCCCAGAGGAGCCGGGACGCTATCGCGACCTGGTGGACTCATTGATCAACTTTGGAGACCACTATCAGGTGCTGGCGGATTATCGCAGTTACGTTGATTGTCAGGATAAGGTTGATGAACTGTATCGCCACCCGGAAGAGTGGACTACCAAGTCGATGATTAATATCGCCAACATGGGTTACTTCTCATCGGACAGGACGATCAAAGAGTACGCTGAAAACATCTGGCATATTGATTCGGTGCGGTTGTAAAACACGAGGCCGGGGGCGTTTCGCTTGCCCGGCCTACGTTTATGCACTTTTGTAGGCCGGATAAGGCGTCGCCGCCATCCGGCATTTTTATCAGGACGCCAGCGACAGCTGGTGCTTCTCAATGTATTCTGCCAGCCACTGGGTCATGCGCGACTGCTGCTCAGCGTTCAGCCACATACCTTCTTTCGTGCGACGCCACAACGCATCTTCTGCACGACGAACCCATTCGTGATCGACCAGATATTTCAGCTCGGCTTCATAAAACTCATGGCCAAAGTCTTCACCTAACTCGGCAAGCGAGGTGGCTTCGCCGATGACCCATTCGGTGTTGCTGCCGTAGGTGCGAGAATAATGGCGCGCCAGCGACTCGGTCAGGAACGGGTAGCGACGGCGCAGTTTGGCCGCGTAGTCTTCGCGATCGCCGCCAATGTCACCGCCTGGCAGAATGCACTCTTTGGTCCACGCTGGGCCGATGCCCTGATAGTACGACGCCAGTTTTTCCATCGCATGTTCAGCCAGCTTACGATAGGTCGTCAGCTTACCGCCAAAGACCGACAGCAGCGGCGCTTTGCCGTTTTCGTCGTGGATATCCAGCGTGTAATCACGGGTGATTGCCTGCGGTGAGTCAGACTCGTCATCGCACAGCGGACGCACGCCCGAGTAAGTCCAGACGATATCATCACGGCCCAGCTGCTTCTTAAAGTGCGCGTTGTAAACCTTCAGCAGGTAATTGATCTCGCTTTCATCAATTTTCACCGCTTTCGGATCGCCTTTGTATTCAACGTCTGTCGTCCCGATGATCGAGAATTCGTCCATCCATGGGATAACAAACACAATGCGTTTATCTTCGTTTTGCAGAATATAAGCTTGCTTCTGGGTATGGACGCGCGGCACCACGATGTGGCTGCCTTTAATCAGGCGAATACCGTACGGCGATGGCAGGTGCATACCGTCGTCAAAGAACTCTTTCACCCACGGACCGGTGGCGTTGACTAGGCCACGCGCCTGCCAGGTGTGTTTTTTGCCGGTATCGATATCTTCAGCTTCAACAATCCACAAACCGTTTTCACGGCGAGCAGAGGTGGCGCGAGTGCGGGTTAATACTTCTCCGCCTTTGCGTACGACCATTTGGGCGTTTGCCAAAACCAGTCGTGCATCGTCTACCCAGCAGTCAGAATATTCGAAACCGCGCACAATCTCAGGTTTCATTACAGAATCTGCGCCAAAACGCAAACCGGTAGAACTTGGCAAACTGGTGCGTTTGCCCAGATGATCGTACATAAACAAACCAATCCGGATCATCCACGCCGGACGCAGGTGCGGGCGGTGGGGCAGACGGAAGCGCATCGGGAAGGCGATGTGTGGTGCCATTTTCAACAGCACTTCACGTTCGGCCAGCGCTTCGCTCACCAGACGAAATTCGTAGTGTTCCAGGTAGCGCAGGCCACCGTGGATGAGTTTGGAGCTAGCGGAAGAGGTGGCGCAGGCTAAATCCTGCGCTTCCAGCATCAGCACGGATAAACCGCGTCCAGCGGCATCTGCCGCGATACCGGCACCGTTGATGCCTCCACCTATCACAATCAGATCTTTGGTTTCCATGCTGGCCTCTCGCACTTTCGTTATAGCTCATTAATGTTCGTTATCGAGCATAATAGCAAAGAATCGCGCCATTGGTAACATCGGATAAACAATTTACAGTGATACATATAACATTATGGCGTTTAACTGCCGTCGGGACGTACACTAAGCAGTAACATGTCCGAAAAGCGTCACCTGCCATAAAAAGAAGAGAGAGCAATGGATCAGTTTGAATGTATTAATGTCGAAGAAGCGCATCAGAAGCTGCATCAGGGGGCGGCGGTGTTAGTGGATATTCGCGACCCGCAAAGCTATGCAATGGGCCATGCCCCACAGGCATTTCATTTGACGAACGACACGCTGGGATCATTTATGCGCGAGCATGATTTCGACACTGCCGTGTTGGTGATGTGTTATCACGGCAACAGCAGTAAAGGCGCGGCGCAATATCTTCTGCAGCAGGGCTATGACGCGGTTTACAGCGTTGACGGCGGCTTCGATGCCTGGCATCGACATTTTCCGGCAGAAGTGGCATACGGTTCGTAAGGCTATACCCAAATTAATTCGAGTTGCATCGCGACGGCGACGCAGCGAATCTCCGGGAGCGTACGAACAGTACGTGACCGGAGTGAGCGAGGAAAGCCAACAAAGATGCAGCTCGAAGTAAGAAGGGTATATATACTGTCCTCTTTTGTGTGGATGAAGCGACAGCAACCATGTTGATGATTACCTCTTTTGCTAACCCCCGCGTGGCGCAGGCATTTGTTGATTATATGGCGACACAGGGCGTTATCCTGACGATTCAACAACATCAGCAAACGGATGTCTGGCTGGCGGATGAGTCCCAGGCTCAGCGCGTGCACGCTGAACTGGTGCGGTTTCTGGAGAATCCGGGCGATCCGCGCTACCTCGCAGCAAGCTGGCAGTCGGGTCAGACCGACAGCGGTCTGCGCTACCAACGTTATCCGTTCCTGGCCACATTGCGCGAACGCGCAGGTCCGGTAACCTGGTTGGTGATGGCCGCGTGTGTGTTGGTGTTTATCGCGATGAACGTGCTGGGCGACCAGGCTGTGATGCTCTGGCTGGCATGGCCGTTTGACCCTTCGCTGAAATTTGAATTCTGGCGTTATTTCACCCACGCTTTTATGCACTTCTCGCTGATGCATATTCTGTTCAACCTGCTGTGGTGGTGGTATCTCGGCGGTGCGGTTGAAAAGCGTCTGGGCAGTGGAAAACTGATTGTTATTACCGTGATCAGCGCCCTGTTGAGCGGTTATGTTCAGCAGAAATTTAGCGGCCCGTGGTTTGGTGGATTGTCTGGCGTGGTATATGCGCTGATGGGCTACGTGTGGTTGCGCGGCGAGCGCGATCCGCAGAGCGGTATTTTCCTGCAGCGTGGTTTGATTATCTTTGCCTTGATCTGGATTGTTGCCGGCTGGTTTGATCTATTCGGCATGTCGATGGCGAATGGCGCTCATATCGCCGGGTTGGCCGTGGGTTTGGCAATGGCGTTTGCCGATACTATAAATGTACGAAAACGAACTTGATTCAAGTTTTGTGGTGCCGGAAGGCGGTGTGCGTTTGGACCAATTTGTAGGCCGGATAAGCGTCAGCGCATCCGGCAAAATTTCAGGGAACAATAATGAAGCAAACACAACGACATGACGCGATCATCGAGCTGGTAAAAAAACAGGGATACGTCAGTACTGAAGAGCTGGTGGAGCATTTCTCCGTCAGCCCGCAGACGATTCGCCGCGATCTTAACGATCTGGCCGATCAGAACATGATTTTGCGCCATCACGGCGGCGCGGCGTTGCCATCCAGCTCGGTTAACACCCCGTGGCATGACCGTAAAGCAACGCAGACGGCGGAAAAAGAGCGCATTGCTCGCAAAGTTGCCACGCAGATCCCGAACGGTTCTACGCTGTTTATTGATATCGGAACCACGCCGGAAGCGGTGGCTCACGCGCTGCTCAATCACAGCAATTTACGCATTGTGACCAACAACCTCAATGTGGCGAATACGCTGATGGCGAAAGAGGATTTCCGCATAATCCTCGCCGGTGGCGAACTGCGTAGCCGCGACGGCGGTATTATGGGCGAAGCGACCCTCGACTTTATTTCTCAGTTCCGTCTGGACTTCGGCATCTTAGGCATCAGCGGTATCGACAGCGATGGTTCGCTGCTGGAATTTGATTATCACGAAGTTCGCACCAAACGCGCGATCATTGAGAATTCACGTCATGTGATGCTAGTGGTGGACCACTCGAAGTTTGGGCGTAACGCGATGGTGAATATGGGCAGCATCAGCATGGTGGATGCGGTCTATACCGACACGCTGCCGCCTGCTGGTGTGATGCAGGTGATTGCTGACCATCATATTCAGTTAGAGCTGTGCTAAGGTAATTCCAGGCCTGATAAGCGTCGCGTATCAGGCATTAACTAAACGCCGTATCCCATCATCTTCAGCAGCTTCTGCGCATGTTGCACCGCATCCTGGCGGTGTGCGACGCCGAGCTTTTGGTACAAATTGCGGATGTGCGTCTTGATGGTCGTTGCCGCGACGGCCAGCTCTGCGGCGATCTGCTCGTTGCTGTAGCCCGAATAAATTAGTCCCAGAACCTGCCATTCGCGCTGGGTCAGCGGGCTGGTGCGGATAAGCTCCGGTACTTCCGGGTGAGTCAGCAGACGCTCAACGAACCCTTCATCGAAGTGGGCGAATTTATGGCGATGATGCTGGTTAATTTCACGCAAAATGCGCTGGGCGCGGTGCTGATCGAGTTCCGGTAAGGTATTGAGCTGAATCAGCTGGCGCAGTTGTTGCGCCATGGCCTCGCCTTCGATAACAAAGTGGCTGATAAACCCGGTGCGGTTCGCCAGCTGTAGGGCCTCGAGTAACACACGCTGGGCGTCATTTTTGCGCCCTGCCTGCCAGTAGAGCTGATTAAGCAGCAGCAGGTTACGGTTCAGATCGCTCATCAGGCGCAGATTGCGCGCATTTTCATTCAACTCTTCCAGCACAATTTCAGCCGGTTCAAACTCACCCAACAGGATTTGCGCGCGAGCGATGTTGCGCCACTGGCTTTGCAGGAAGTGGTTATTGGCGAATTCTGGTTTCGGCGTGTGGCGCAGCCAGTTGGCGGCAGAGTTTTTGTCGCTCACCATTTGCCAGTAAATCACCCGCACCTTATCGGCGTTGGAGATCCAGTCGCTGTGATAGTGACCGTTGCCCAGCAGGTTTTCCAGACGGTTGAGCAGGCTGCGAGCGTTATCAAGATCGCCCCGCGCAAGTGAACACTGAACCAGCAGCGCCAGACACTGTAGCTGCTGCTGCGGCTGGAAAGTGGAAAGCAGTTCAATACCGCTACGGGCAGAGGCTTCTGATTCGTCCAGACGCGCCCATGCCCACAGGAGCTGCGCGCGAATACGTACCAGGAACTCGTGCATCGGCAGCTGTTCCAGGTGCTGCTCTTTGATCAGCTGGAACGCTTTTTCCTGAGTCTCCCAGGCGGCCTGTAAAAAGCCTTGGGCAAACAAAATTTCGCTTTGCTGGATAAGGCTCCACAGTGCGTAATGCCAGACGTCATGATGACGTGCCATTTGCTCGGTTTGCTGCATTAACGCCAGAGAGCGCGTGAGATCGCCCTTACAGTGCAGGACTTCGCCGTGCACCGAGGTGGCGACGATACGACTATAGAACCAGGCGATGGGTAATTCATCCAGCGCCAGTTTTGCCAGGCGTTCGGCTTCGTCAGGGTTGCCATCGTTAATCGCTACCTGCGCCCGTAAAGCGTTGAATTCGGCGTGCAGCGTTGGCTCCATGTCGCCTTTTATTTCCTGCTCTGCGCGCGCCAGCAGGGTGTTAACCTCTCCGTAGCGGTGCTGGCTCTGCATCAGCCAGGCCTGTAGCAGAACCAGACGCGGATTTTCCAGCAGGCTTTCCCACGGTAGGGCTTTCAGCGACTCTTCCAGTAACGTTAGCTCGCTGTGGTTAAACAGTCCCCACGCATGATTAAGCAGGATATCGCGCAGCATATGGGCGTCACCGGCCGCCAGCGCGTGGTGGATAGCTTCGCTGGGGAAGCCTTGCGCCATCCAGCTTTCGGCGGCGGCGCGGTGTATTTCGGGCAGTTCGTTCGCCAACTCCCATTGGCAGCGCTGGCGTAAAAAGCTGCCAAACAGCGGGTGATAGCTGAACCACTCGCCAACGTCATCCATCCGCTGCAGGAATAACCCCTGGCGCTCAATTTCTTCCAGCCGCATCTGGCCATTTTCTTCCCCGGTAACGCGGACGATCAGCGCATCGTTCATGGAACGCAGAATGGCGCTTTTCAGCAGGAAGTGACGGGTGCCGAGGTCGACGCTGTCCAGCACTTCATCAACCAGATAATCGGACAAATGGCTGGCGTTGATCCCCGCGAGACGGCGTGCGGACTGGTGCGCAGAATGGTTGTTCTGGCGGGCGGAGAGGGCGATCAGCTGTAACGCTGTGGCCCAGCCAGCAACGTCATCGCACATCCGGCTGCTTTCTGCCGCTTCAATGGGAGAGGACAAACGTCGGTCGAAAAATTGTTTGGCTTCCTGATGGTTAAAGGCCAGCTGTTGGCTGCCTATTTCCAGCAGTTGATCGCGCACCCGCAGATTGGCAATACCCAACTGCGGCAGGTTGCGCGACAGTACGACCAGCGTGAGGTTTTCAGGCTGGTGACGCAGGAAGAAACGCATCGCTTCGTGAATAGCTGGATTGGAGATCAGATGATAATCATCCACCACCAGGTAGAGCGGACGGTGCCACTCGGCCAGTTCGATAAATAACTGGGCAAACAGTGATGTCAGACTGGCGTACTGGCGCTTTTGCACCATCGCTTCGCTGGTGGTGCAATGTCCACCCGTTGCCTGTTGGATGGCGGCGATCAGATAGCTGGCAAAGCGCTCTTGTTGATTATCGCCTTCATCCAGAGAGTACCAGCCTAAGTCGTTCTTCCCCGCCGCCCATTGTGAAACCAGCGTTGTTTTTCCATAACCAGCAGGACTTGTTATCAGGGCAAGCCTGAAATTGTTCACGCCGGAAAGTTTAGCCAACAGGCGCTCACGAACCACCGTATGGTCGAGTCGAACCGGACGACTTAATTTAGACGGAATCAACATAAGTTAGTCACTTCACTGTGTGAAAATAGGGAAGAATGATTTTTTTTGCGCTTCGTAATTAATAGATATAAGGTCGGCCAGATTGGTGTTTTATGCAAGCTAAGCGGACTTTTTGTGTGTCTGATTTTGCACTATGTCACAAATCTATACATCTATTGCAATAATTGTTTTAAAGAGTCGCAACAGGCGTGGCGACTGGATCCGTTGTAATTTTTAATGTGTCGAAAAATCCCTCTGTTTTTATATAGTTACTCAGGCGACTAATCAAAATCGACGAATTTTGTGGCCGACTTAAAATTTTTATGTGAATTATCTTACCCCGCATAGATATTTCAGGTTAGAAACTATTTCGCTATTTACATTTTTTTTTTCATCGTCACTCCACTATTTGAAATTGTCGATTAATCCTTTGTTATTAATGCGTCATCCAAAGAGCGTTATGCACGGTTTGCGCGAATTTACGGGTGATTACGCCCCCTTTAAGTGGCGGAGATCACACTTTTATGCTCATCCCCGCTCCTCCTCCCTCCCTAATCCGTGCCAGGATGAGGAATGTCAACAACGAGCCAGGCAAACTAGCGATAACGTTGTTTTATTACCTAAGGATCTGGAACCCCTATGTCACAGCCTACTTTCAACAAAGATCAATTTCAGGCTGCCCTGACGCGTCAGTGGCAGCGCTTCGGTTTACTGTCGGCTCAAGAAATGACGTCGCGCCAGTGGTGGCAGGCAGTGAGTGGGGCGTTGGCTGAGTTACTCAGCGCCCAGCCTGCGGCGAAACCGGCAAAAAATCAACGTCACGTTAACTACATCTCGATGGAGTTTTTGATTGGCCGTCTGACCGGCAACAACTTACTCAACCTCGGCTGGTATCAGGAGGTGAGCGATGAGCTGAAAGCACATGATGTCAACCTGACCGACCTGCTGGAAGAAGAGACCGATCCGGCGTTGGGTAACGGTGGATTGGGACGCCTGGCAGCCTGCTTCCTCGATTCGATGGCGACTGTCGGCCAGTCGGCGACGGGCTATGGCCTCAACTACCAGTACGGCCTGTTCCGTCAGTCGTTTGCCGATGGGCAACAGATGGAAGCCCCGGATGACTGGCATCGTGGCAGCTACCCGTGGTTCCGTCACAACGAGGCGCTGGATGTGCAGGTTGGGATTGGCGGCAAGGTCAGCAAAGAAGGCCACTGGGAGCCAGGTTTTACCATCACCGGTCAGGCCTGGGATCTGCCAGTTCTCGGCTACCGTAACGGCGTAGCGCAACCGCTGCGTCTGTGGCAGGCCAGCCACGCGCATCCGTTTAACCTGACCAAATTTAACGACGGTGATTTCCTGCGCGCAGAGCAGCAGGGCATCGATGCCGAAAAACTGACGAAAGTGCTTTACCCGAACGATAACCACACCGCGGGTAAAAAGCTGCGCCTGATGCAGCAGTACTTCCAGTGTGCCTGTTCTGTAGCTGACATTCTGCGCCGCCATCATCTGGCAGGGCGTAAACTTCATGAGCTGGCGGATTTTGAAGTTATTCAGCTCAACGATACTCACCCGACCATTGCCATTCCTGAGCTGCTGCGCGTGCTGATTGATGAGCACCAGATGAGCTGGGACGATGCGTGGGCCATTACCAGCAAAACCTTTGCTTACACCAACCACACCCTTATGCCAGAGGCGTTGGAGTGCTGGGACGAGAAGCTGGTGAAAGCGCTACTGCCGCGCCATATGCAAATCATCAAAGAGATTAACGAGCGCTTTAAGGCGTTGGTCGATAAAACCTGGCCGGGTGATGCTGAAGTCTGGGCGAAGCTGGCGGTGGTGCACAACAAACAGGTGCGCATGGCTAACATGTGCGTGGTCAGCGGCTTTGCTGTTAACGGTGTGGCGGCGCTGCACTCTGATCTGGTGGTGAAAGATCTGTTCCCTGAATATCACCAGCTCTGGCCGAACAAATTCCATAACGTCACCAATGGGATTACCCCACGTCGCTGGATTAAGCAGTGCAACCCGGCGCTTGCCGCACTGCTGGATAAAACGCTGAAAAAAGAGTGGGCCAACGACCTCGACCAGTTGATTAACCTGGAAAAATACGCCGACGACGCGAAGTTCCGTCAGCAGTATAGCGACATCAAGCTGGCGAACAAAGAGCGCCTGGTGAAGTTTATTAAAGCGCGTACCGGTATTGAAATAACGACTAACGCTATCTTTGATATTCAGATTAAACGTCTGCATGAGTACAAGCGTCAGCACCTCAACCTGCTGCATATTCTGGCGTTGTACAAAGAAATCCGTGAGAACCCGCAGGCAGATCGCGTGCCGCGCGTATTCCTGTTTGGCGCAAAAGCTGCTCCAGGTTACTACCTGGCGAAAAATATCATCTTCGCCATTAACCAGGTTGCACAAACTATCAATAACGACCCGCAAGTGGGCGACAAGCTGAAGGTCGTCTTCCTGCCGGATTATTGTGTCTCGGCGGCGGAAATGCTGATCCCGGCGGCGGATATCTCTGAGCAGATTTCAACCGCAGGGAAAGAGGCTTCCGGCACCGGTAACATGAAGCTGGCGCTGAACGGTGCGTTAACCGTTGGTACGCTGGATGGCGCAAACGTCGAAATCGCCGAGAAGGTGGGTGACGAGAATATCTTTATCTTTGGTCATACCGTGGAAGAGGTGAAGGTGCTCAAAGCCAAAGGCTACGACCCGGTGAAATGGCGTAAAAAAGACAAAGTGCTGGATGCTGTCCTGAAAGAGCTGGAAAGCGGGAAATACAGCGACGGCGACAAGCATGCCTTTGACCAGATGCTGCACAGTATCGGCAAGCAGGGCGGCGACCCGTATCTGGTGATGGCGGACTTCGCGGCCTACGTTGAAGCTCAGAAGCAGGTTGACGTGTTGTATCGTGACCAGGAAGCCTGGACCCGGGCGGCGATTCTGAATACCGCACGTTGCGGCATGTTCAGCTCGGATCGCTCCATCCGCGATTATCAGGCTCGTATCTGGCAGGCGAAACGTTAAGGAATCGCGATGGAAAGCAAACGTCTGGATAATGCCGCGTTGGCGGCGGGGATCAGCCCCAATTACATTAATGCCCACGGTAAACCGCAGTCTATTGGTGCCGAAACCAAACGGCGTTTGCTTGACGCCATGCATCGCACCACCGCTGCCACTCAGGTGGCGGTAACTCCGGTGCCGAATGTCATGGTCTATACCGCCGGTAAGAAAATGCCGCTGGCGGTTGAGGGAAGCGGAGAGTTTAACTGGCTGCTGACCACCGAAGAGGGCGTGCAGCACAAAGGGCATGCCGTCGGCGGTAAATCTTTCACTCTTCCGGCGAAGCTGCCGGAGGGGTATCACACGTTGACCCTGACCCAGGGCGAGCTGCGTACCCATTGTCGTATCATCGTGGCGCCAAAACGCTGCTATGAACCGCAGGCGCTGTTAGCCGGGCAGAAGCTGTGGGGCGCATGCGTTCAGCTCTACACCCTGCGATCAGAAAAGAACTGGGGGATTGGCGACTTTGGCGATCTCCGCGCCATGCTGGTAGATGTGGCGCAACGCGGCGGCGCGTTTATCGGGCTTAATCCTATTCACGCGCTGTATCCGGCTAACCCGGAGAGCGCCAGCCCGTACAGCCCGTCTTCACGCCGCTGGTTGAACGTGATTTATATTGATGTGAACGCCGTAGACGATTTCCGCCTGAGTAAAGAGGCGCAGGCGTGGTGGCAGAAACCCGCGACTCAGCAAGCTCTGCAACGTGCGCGCGATGCCGAGTGGGTTGATTATTCTGCCGTTACTGCACTGAAGATGACGGCGCTACGTATGGCGTGGAAAAGCTTCTCCGCACGTGATGATGAGCAGATGGCGGCATTTCGCCAGTTTGTGTCTCAGGAAGGGGACAGCCTCTACTGGCAGGCAGCCTTTGATGCGCTGCATGCGCATCAGGTGAAAGAGGACGCATTGCGCTGGGGATGGCCGGTGTGGCCGGAAGCTTTCCAGTCAGTGGACTCGCCAGAGGTAAAACGATTCTGCGAAGAACATCGTGACGATGTGGATTTCTACCTGTGGTTACAGTGGCTGGCGTATACCCAGTTTGCTGACTGCTGGAAAACCAGCCAGAGTTTTGCGATGCCGATTGGACTGTATCGCGATCTGGCGGTTGGCGTGGCCGAAGGTGGGGCGGAAACCTGGTGTGACCGCGAGCTGTATTGCCTGAAAGCCTCGGTTGGTGCGCCGCCGGATATTCTCGGTCCACTCGGACAAAACTGGGGGCTGCCGCCGATGGATCCGCACATCATTACGGCACGCGCCTACGAACCGTTTATCGAACTGCTGCGCGCCAATATGCAGAACTGCGGTGCGCTGCGTATCGACCATGTTATGTCGATGCTGCGTCTGTGGTGGATCCCCTACGGTGAAACTGCCGATCACGGCGCTTACGTGCACTATCCGGTCGATGACCTGCTTTCAATTCTGGCGCTGGAGAGTAAACGTCATCACTGCATGGTAATTGGTGAGGATCTGGGTACTGTGCCGGTGGAGATCGTCAGCAAGCTGCGCGACAGCGGCGTGTACTCCTACAAAGTGCTTTATTTCGAGAATGACCATGAGAAAAACTTCCGTACGCCGAAAGCGTACCCGGAACAATCAATGGCAGTCGCGGCGACGCATGACCTTCCTACGCTTAAAGGTTATTGGGATAGCGGCGATTTGACGCTGGGTAAAGCACTGGGCCTGTATCCGGATGAAGTCGTGCTGCGCGGGTTGTATCAGGACCGAGAACTGGCGAAACAGGGGCTGCTGGACGCGCTGCACAAATACGGCTGCCTGCCAAAACGTGCCGGTCACAAGGCATCCCTGATGTCGATGACGCCGATTCTTAATCGCGGCATGCAACGCTACATCGCTGACAGCAACAGTGCGCTGCTGGGCCTACAACCGGAAGACTGGCTGGATATGGCTGAACCGGTCAACATTCCGGGGACCAGCGACCAGTACAAAAACTGGCGGCGTAAGCTCACCGCCACGCTGGAGCAGATGTTTGCCGATGAGAGAGTGAATAAGCTAATTAAGGATTTGGATAAGCGGCGAAAAGCGGCCGCGAAGAAGAAGTAGTGTTATTTTGCCGGATGGCGACGCAGAGTGCGTCTTATCCGGCCTACGATGACAGCGGTAGGCCGGGTAAGCGAAGCGCCACCCGGCACCGTTTTATCAGACCACCATACCCAGCAGCAGACACCCTACCAGACCGCAGACAGAGATAATGGTTTCCAGCATTGACCATGACTTGATGGTTTCACCGATGGTCAGGTTGAAGTACTCCTTGAACAGCCAGAAACCTGGATCGTTCACGTGGGAGAAGATGACAGAACCGGAACCAACCGCAATAACCATCAGCTCAGGGCTTACGCCGGTTGTTGCAATCAGCGGCGCCACTATCCCACCAGCGGTGATCGCTGCAACGGTTGCGGAACCCAATGCGATACGCAGTACTGCAGCGATAGACCATGCCATCAGCAGCGGAGACACGTTAGAGCCGTGCATCATTGAGGCGATGTATTTGTCCACGCCGCTATCAACCAGGACCTGTTTGAAGGCACCGCCGCCGCCGATGATCAACAGCATCATCGCAATGATTTTGATTGAAGACACCAGCGTGTCGTTAATCTGATCCATCGAACGTCCGCGGTTCAGACCAAACGTGAACATCGCAATCAGCACTGCAATCAGCGTTGCCATGACCGGGTCACCGAGGAATTCTGCAACCGTCAGGAAAGCATGACCTTTCGGCAGAATCATCTCCGCCACGGCGCGCATTGCCATCAGAATAACCGGGACCAGAGAGGTCCAGACGCTGACGCCAAAGCCTGGCATCTCTTCTTCAGTGAAGGTTTTTGCGCTGTACAGACCTTCCGGGATTGGCTTATCAATGCCTTTCAGGAAACGTGCGTATACCGGACCGGCGAGAATAACGGTCGGGATTGCCAGAATCGTACCAAACAGCAGGGTTTTACCCATATCTGCGTGGAAAATGGTGGCAATAGCGGTTGGACCCGGGTGCGGTGGCAGGAAGCCGTGCGTTACGGACAGTGCCGCAGCCATTGGCACGCCAACGTACAGCAGCGGGATATTGGCAGCAGCGGCAATGGTGAACACCAGCGGCAGCATCAGTACGAAACCAACTTCGTAGAACAGGGCAAAACCAACGGTGAAGCCGGTTAATACCACCGCCCATTGAATATGTTTTTTGCCGAATTTAGCAATCAGGGTGGTTGCGATGCGCTGTGCGCCGCCGCAGTCCGCCAGCATTTTGCCCAGCATGGCGCCAAAACCCATAATCAGGGCGAGGCTGCCAAGGGTTCCGCCGACGCCGGCTTTAATTGAACCGATGACTTTATCCAGTGGCATCCCTTGCATCAATCCGACAGCAAGCGCCACCAGGACGAGAGCGATGAAGCCGTTCATTTTGAAACGGATCATCAGGAGGAGTAACAAGATTACACCGATAGCAACGATGACTAATGGCATGATTTACCTGGCCTTAACTTTGTTATGGGTAACGTCAGTGTTTAGATGACAAATTCCGATTGTCCCGACCGGGAACAGAGTATTCTCAGCACCAATGCTGGTTGCCTGCAAAACTAATCAGTTTAGCTGGCTATTATGTGTGTGTTAGGTGCTGATACGAATGATACGGGTAACATGTGGCGCTTGAAAATCACCTGGGCAGGCAAAATTTAAATTATGAGAGGCTGGTCAAATTATGCGGGGGATTATTACAGGGTGCGTGCAGAGAAATGTAAGGGCGTAGGCCGGATAAAGCGTTTACGCTGCCATCCGGCATCGATGCCCGGTGGCGACGCGGATGCGTCTTACCGGGCCTACAAGTCTGGCGTTAGTAGTAAGAGTGCTCGCCGCGCTGGTGTTCGGTTAAATCGCGAACGCCTTTCAGTTCAGGGAATTCAGCCAGCAGCTGCTTCTCGATACCTTCTTTCAGCGTCACATCGACCATTGAACAGCCGTTACAGCCGCCGCCAAACTGCAGAATGGCGTAGCCTTCATCGGTGATTTCCATCAGAGATACGCGACCACCGTGGCCAGCCAGCTGTGGGTTGATCTGCGATTGCAGCATGTACTCCACGCGTTCCATCAGCGGTGCATCATCGGCAACTTTACGCATCTTGGCGTTTGGTGCTTTCAGGGTCAGTTGGGAGCCTAACTGGTCGGTAACGAAATCGATTTCTGCATCTTCCAGATATGGTGCGCTCAGTTCATCAACATATGCGGTCAGCAGGTCAAATTTAATGGCGGTGTCGGTTGCTTCCACGGCGTCCGGCGGACAATAAGAAACGCCGCATTCAGCGTTAGGCGTGCCGGGATTAATCACAAATACGCGGATTTGTGTCCCTTCTTCCTGATTTGCCAGCAGTTTGGCAAAGTGCGCTTGTGCAGCATCGGAAATATGGATCATAGTAATGGCCTAATAGTTGACTATTTTACTTGGTTATAATACGCCCATCATCGAGGCTCTACAAGGTTCGACACAGGCACCATACCTGGACAGTCGCCGCGCCGTTGCGTAAAAGCAGCTGCGCGATTTCCGCGACGGTACTTCCGGTAGTGACGACATCATCCACAATAACCATATGGAGTCCCTGCACCGGCAATTCAAGGCGAAAGGCATTTTTCAGGTTACGTTTACGTAATCGGGCGCTGAGATGGTGCTGCGTGGCGGTTGCCCGAACCCGCGAGACGGTCTGGCTGTCCCAGTCGCAACCCAGCCAGCGTGCAAGCGGACGGCACAGTAAATCGCTCTGATTAAACCCTCTGCGCCAGTGTCGGCGTTGCCAGAGCGGGACGCTGACCAGCCTGTCCGGCAGAGGAAGGGCGCTGACGCGCCGGGCCTGTAGTACCTCCAGCAACAGCAAACGCGAAAGAGCGGAGGCTGTTTCGCTGCGTCGCGAAAACTTGAGCTGGTGGATAAGCCCGCTCAACGGCGGAACATAGTCGCTGACGGTGACCAGCCGCTGCCACGGCGGCGGTTTTTGCAGGCAGCGCCCACAGGGAATGACGGTATGAGCGGCAGGGAGTCCACATTGAGGGCATAGGCTGGCGTGTTGGCGCGTTGCCCGCGTACAGACTGAGCAGATCCCCCAATGCCCTAACGTCAGGGGCATTCGGCATAGCCAGCACAATCCCGGTACTGTTAGCATAGATGCATCCTTTCAGGCTAAAAGAGAACAATAACTGATGAATGACATCTGGTGGCAGACCCAGGGTTCGGGAAATTGCCATCTTGTGCTGCTGCACGGATGGGGACTGAATGCGCAAGTGTGGCATTGCATAAGCGAGGAACTGAGTTCGCATTTTACGCTGCATCTTGTCGACTTACCGGGATTTGGTCGTAGCCAGGGTTTCGGTGCAATGTCGCTGGAAGAGATGGCTGAGCGGGTATTGAATCAGGCACCGGAGAAAGCTATCTGGCTCGGCTGGAGTCTGGGCGGGCTGGTCGCGAGTCAGGTAGCCCTAACGCATCCTGAGCGTGCTCAGGCGCTGGTGACCGTCGCGTCTTCCCCTTGCTTTAGCGCGCGGGATGAGTGGCCGGGTATCAAGCCAGAGGTGCTGGCAGGCTTCCAGCAGCAGCTGAGCGAAGATTTCCAGCGTACAGTGGAGCGTTTTCTGGCATTGCAAACGATGGGTACGGAAACCGCGCGTCAGGATGCGCGAGCGTTGAAGAAAACGGTACTGGCTTTACCCATGCCGGACGTCGAAGTGCTTAATGGCGGGCTGGAGATCCTGAAAACGGTCGATCTGCGAGAACCGCTGTGCACGGTGGAAATGCCTTTCCTGCGGCTATACGGCTATCTTGATGGCCTGGTGCCGCGCAAAGTCGTCCCGATGCTGGATGCCCTGTGGCCGCAGAGCGAGTCGTTGGTGTTTGCTAAGGCGGCGCATGCGCCGTTTATCTCGCATCCGGCGGAGTTCTGCTCAGCGCTGGTGGCGTTAAAACAACAGCTATAGCCAATGTTGACTTGCCCGGTAGCGTCGCGCTTGCCGGGCCTGAAATTAATGCGGTTGCGCAGGCAGGTCTTTAGCGCTAAGCCCGGTAATTCTGAGTATTGTTAATCTGTCGATACCATCCGCTAGCATGGTCGTCGCGATGCGCAAAGCTTCCTCTCGTTTGCCTTGTTGTAGACCTGTTTGTAACCCCTCTTGTAATCCTTTCCGATGGCCTTCCTGAAGACCATTAAAATGTCCTTCCTGCCGTAGCCTCTCAGCGATTGTCATCAATCTCTCCTTGTGTTGGGGTAAACGTTCGGCGACTTCATGAATAAATTCCCCAAAATGCACGGTGTCTCCGGCTTGCATCAGGTAATTAAACAAGGCTTTCAACTGGTTGTCATTAGCGTGTCCTTTAACAAGCAGGATGGCGAGTTTTTCTACCAGCCCCATCAAATCGCGTTTACGGATATGTTTTTGGATGAGTTCCAACAGCGCCATCCGGCGATGCTGCATAATCTCGTCATCGGGCACAACGGTGATATCGATCAGTGGAAACGCGGTGCTATAAAGCTGTCTGGCGGACTCCGGGTCATCAAACTCGTCCAGCCAACAAAGTGAATAGGGGTATGGGCTTGCTGCACCATGATAAAAAAGTAGGGGGATTACCAGAGGCAGCTTCTTATGTCCCGCATCCAGATGACGCTGCATTACCGCAATGGCATAGCGCATTAGCCGAAATGCCATGTGAGCATCGGCGCTGCTTTGATGTTCAATAATGGTGTAAATGTAACCATCACCTTCGCGGGTAGCTGGCTGGAGGATAGATCTTTTTTGCTGAAATAATGAAATCTATGTGGAATCCATTACGCAAAAAAAGCCGGATATCTGCATAAACGAATTATCCGGCCTGGACGTTTGCATCATTTGTAGGCCGGATAAGCGTAGCGCCATCCGGCAAATAGCATCTGATTAGCGTAAAGCCCACCATTCGCGCAGGCAGGCTTTACCTTCCGGGCAACTTTTGCAGCTTCCGGAAAGACACCCGTCGGCATCTTCCTGAATCCGCACCGCTTTGCCCATCTTTTCTAACTGATTCAGCATGGCGTCAATCATGGGCTGCGGGGTATGCAGCGTGTGGCTAATTTGTGTTGCCTCCATGCGCCCCCGCAAAGCCAATAAATCACGAACCTGAATAAGTGATGCCATTGTCGATAACCTTAGTGGCAATCGCCAGTCGTGCTGGAACAGCAGGAACTCGCCGTTCTGTTGGTTGCCAGCAGTGCGAGGTCCACGCGGCTGCGAGCTCGACGCAGTAGGCCCAGCAACACGATGTTAAACAGGATGACCGCTAAAATGCACACCAGGCTGTAGGTCGGGTGCTCTTTGTAGCTGACCGTCTGATAAAACAGCGTCGACAGAGAGTAGGCGATATTCAGGCCCCACAGAATCGAGAAACTCATCCAGCCACGGCTGGATTCACGTGCGATAGCGCCCATCACTGAAATGCACGGCACATACAGCAGAACAAAGATCAGGTAGCTGTACGCGGCGGCGGCGCTGCCAAATTTCTCGCCCATCACGCCCATTGCGCCCGTCGCCATTTCGCCGTCGCCCTTGCTGGCTTCGATAGGGTTAGCCAGTACGCTCAGGCTGAAGGTGTCTTTCAGGCTTTGCCAGGTTTCATCCACTGCGCCGATCAGCTCGTCACCGAGGTGGAAATCTGCCGGGTTGAACTCTTCTTCCTGAATGTTTTCCGCGGTATAGAGCGTGTTCAGCGTACCCACCACCACTTCTTTCGCCATCGCGCCGGTGAACAAACCTACGGTTGCCTGCCAGTTATCTTCGTGAACGCCAATCGGTTTAAACACGGGAGTAATAACACGGCTAACGGAGGCCAGAGCAGAGTCGTTGATGTTATCGACGATTTTCCCGCTCAGCGAGAAACTGTTAAACGCGCTGAGGAAAATGCTGACGATGATGATGACTTTACCTGCACGTAGAACGAAGCCTTTCAGGCGCTGCCAGGTCTGAATGATCAGACTCTTGATGTGCGGCACGTGGTATACCGGCAGCTCCATCACGAACGGCGTTGCTTCACCACGCATGATGGTGTGTTTGAGCATCAGGCCCGTCAACACAGCCATCACGATACCCAGTACGTACAGCGAGAAGACCGCCAGTGCGCCGTTCTGACCAAAGAACGCCGCGGCAAAGACGGCGAAAATCGCCAGACGTGCGCCGCAGGACATAAACGGCGCCATCATGATGGTCATCAGACGCTCACGCGGGGCGTCCAGCGTACGTGCGCCCATCACGGACGGTACGTTACAGCCAAAGCCGACGATCAGCGGGACGAACGATTTGCCCGGCAGTCCCAGCGCCTGCATCAGACGGTCCATCACAAACGCGGCGCGCGCCATGTAGCCGGAGTCTTCAAGGAAGGAGAGGAACAGATACATCATGCCGATTTGCGGTACCAGCGGCAGCACGGTGTTAATCCCGCCGCCAAGGCCCTGGGCCAGGAAGATGGTTAGCCAGTCCGGGAAGTGCAGCGTGTAGCCAATCCACTGAATACCATGGATAAAGAGTGCTACGGAGCCAACGTCAAACAACGGTTGCAGTGCGCCGCCGATGTTAATGGCGAGCAGGAACATCAGGTACATCACGAACAGGAAAATCGGTAGCCCGAGGAAGCGGTTGAGAACGATTTTATCTACCGCGGTGGTGAAACGGCTCGGTTCTGCCGTCAGAGTATTGCTGACGGTATCGCAGATAGCGGCAATGCACTGATAGCGCGCATCGGCGATGTGCAGCGCCGGATCGTCCATTGTCTCGCTCAGGCGTGCGATAGAGGCATCGAGATTTTGCGCGGCATCACCCGCATAGGCGCGGCTGTAGATATCGCCTTCCAGCATCTGCAGGCCAAGCCAGCGGCGCTGTTTGAGCGGCATATCTTTGGCCATCGCGTCGGCGAGGGAGTCCGCTTCCTGCAGCAACGGCTGGGCATAATGGACCAGCTCGACAGTGTCGTTTTCTTTGTAGCGATCGATCGCCAGCTTCAGCGCTTCAATGCCGCGGGCGCGGGTGGAAACCAGCGGAACCACCGGGCAGCCAAGACGTGCTGAGAGGGCGTCGATATCAATACGGATTTGCTGCTTTTCAGCGATATCCAGCATATTCAACGCGACGATGCAGGGGATGCCCAACTCAAGCAGTTGCAACGTCAGGTAGAGGTTGCGTTCAAGGTTTGAAGCATCGACCACGTTGATCAACAGATCCGCGTCGCCGCTTAAAATATAGTGGCAGGCAATCTGCTCATCGAGAGAGGTCTGGGATGAGATTGTCGTCAGAGAATAGGTGCCGGGTAAATCCACCAGCGTGACCTGATGGTCCGTTGTGGCGAAATGACCTTCTTTACGCTCCACGGTAACGCCAGCCCAGTTGCCTACACGCTGGCGCGCGCCGGTGAGTTGGTTGAATAAAGTTGTCTTGCCGGAATTAGGATTACCAATTAAACCAATGGTTAGTTTTTTCATTTTTATAGACTCACTGTATTAACAGGAAACCGCTTCCACTTCTAATAACGCCAAATCCTTTTTACGTAATACCAGACTTACGCGACGCGTTTCGATATGGATAGGATCGCCGAGCGGGGCGACGCGTACCACGTTGAAGGAGGAGCCGGGCAGCATGCCAAGTGACAACAGTTTCTGACGATAAGCCGGGCTGATTTCACGGGCAAAGCCGGTAATTTTCCACGCACTGTCAGGAGTGAATTGCATAGGGACCTACTTATATCTCGCTAACTGGATGATTACCTCATGGGGCGACAGGGCGGCATGAGACCAGATGATTAGCCAACGTAAGGAAAGAGTAAATAATCAACAAAACAATGATAATGAGAATGGTTTCTATCATCAATAGAATAAATGTGACGGAATGTACAATTGGATAATAATTTGAGCCAATTTTGATATTCCTCAATATTTATTCTGGTAGGGAAAGAATGGTTCGCGGAGGTAATTATTGAGAATCTTAATGTTTAATTAAGGTTTCATCTGTTAATAAAGTGATAAATATATTGTGGTGAAAAGCGGGGGATATATTAAATATGCCGGATAAGGTATTGATTCCGTCATCCGGCACACGGTTTAAACTTAGCGCTTTTTACCCATTGCCGCCGCCAGCGCATCCATCATCGCGCTGTTGCCCGCAGGCTGGGCGTCACGGCCACGCGGTTTCGCCGCTTTTGGCGCCGGGCGATTGCCCTGAGTGCGATCGTTATTCCCGCCGCCGCGACGCGCATTGGTTTCACCCGGCTGCTCGTCCAGACGCATGGTCAGCGCGATACGCTTACGTTGCAGGTCCACTTCCAGCACTTTCACCTTCACAATGTCGCCCGCTTTCACCACGGTGTGTGGATCGTCGACGAACTTATTCGACAGCGAAGAGATATGCACCAGGCCATCCTGATGAACGCCGATATCAACAAACGCGCCGAAATTGGTGACGTTGGTGACCGCCCCTTCCAGGATCATTCCCGGCAGCAGATCGTTCATGGTTTCGACACCATCAGCAAACTGCGCGGTTTTAAATTCAGGACGCGGATCGCGGCCCGGCTTCTCCAGCTCTTTGATGATGTCGGTGACGGTCGGCACCCCGAAGCGTTCGTCAGTAAAATCGGCGGCTTTCAGATTGCGCAGTTCGTTGCTGTTGCCCATCAGGTCACGCAGCGATTGCTCGGTAGCGGCCAGAATGCGTTCCACAATCGGATAGGCTTCCGGGTGAACGGTGGAGGCATCCAGTGGGTTATCGCCATGGTTGATGCGCAGGAAGCCTGCGCACTGTTCAAAGGCTTTTGGCCCCAGACGGCTGACTTTCAGCAGTTGCTGACGGTTCTGGAACTGACCGTTCTCATCGCGCCAGGCAACGATGTTTTGCGCCATCATGCGTGTCAGGCCGGCTACGCGGGTCAACAGCGGAACGGAAGCGGTATTTAGATCGACGCCGACGGCGTTCACACAGTCTTCCACCACCGCGTCCAGCTTACGCGCCAGTTGTGTCTGGCTAACGTCGTGTTGATACTGGCCCACACCGATGGATTTCGGATCGATTTTCACCAGCTCAGCCAGCGGATCCTGCAGACGACGGGCGATAGACACTGCGCCACGCAATGAAACGTCGAGATCCGGGAACTCCTGCGCCGCCAGCTCGGAAGCCGAGTAAACCGATGCCCCGGCTTCGCTGACGATCACTTTCTGCGCGGTGACTTTCGGGAACTGTTTCTGCACGTCGAGGAAGAAGCGCTCGGTTTCGCGCGACGCTGTACCGTTACCAATCGCCACCAGCTCAACGTTGTATTTTTCACACAGCGCCGCAACGGCAACGGCGGCTTTGGCGGCCTGACCGGTGTGTGGATAAATGGTGTCGGTCGCGACCAGCTTACCGGTACCGTCAACAACCGCCACCTTCACGCCGGTACGCAGGCCGGGATCGAGGCCCATGGTGGCGCGCAGGCCGGCCGGAGCCGCCATTAGCAGGTCATGCAGGTTACGGGCAAAGACGTTGATTGCTTCATCTTCCGCGCGTTCGCGCACGGTGCCCATCAGTTCGGTTTCGAGGTGCATCAGCACCTTAATTCGCCATGTCCAGCTTACAACGCCTTTACGCCAGCTGTCTGCCGGTGCGTTGTTCAGTCGCAGGCCAAGGTGATCCTGAATGATTTGCTCGCCGTGGCTCTCTTTCGGTGGCTCATCGAACTGCGGATCGGCATTCAGCGAAAGCTGAAGCACGCCCTCGTTACGGCCACGGAACATGGCCAGCGCACGGTGGGATGGCACGGTAGAGATCGGTTCGTGGTGATCGAAGTAGTCGCGGAATTTCGCGCCTTCCTCTTCTTTACCGCTTACCACGGTGGAAACCAAATGCGCGTTCTTCCACAGATAGTCACGCACTTTCGCCAGCAGCGCGGCATCTTCAGCGAAGCGTTCCATCAGGATGTAACGTGCGCCGTCGAGGGCCGCTTTGATATCCGCCACGCCGTTGTCGGCGTTGAGATATTTAGCGGCTTCTGTTTCCGGGTCGTGAGACGGTTCGTTCCACAGCAGGTCTGCCAGCGGCTCAAGGCCTGCTTCAATGGCGATCTGCCCACGGGTACGGCGCTTAGGTTTGTACGGCAGATAGAGATCTTCGAGTTCGGTCTTACTTAACGTGCCGTTGATCGCTTTCGCCAGGTCGTCGGTCAGTTTGCCTTGCTCGCCGATAGATTTCAGGATTGCCTGACGGCGGTCTTCCAGTTCACGCAGATATCCCAGACGGGTTTCCAGATTACGCAGTTGCGTATCGTCCAGACCGCCGGTGATTTCCTTACGATATCGTGCGATAAACGGCACGGTGTTCCCTTCGTCAAGCAGGCGAACGGCAGCTTCTACCTGTTCAGCACGAGCCTGAATTTCACCTGCGATAATGCGGCAGAAAGAATCATTCATCATGGATAGCTTCGTCTATAGGATAAAAAATCAGGGGATAGTTATACGGATTGACTGACAAAAATGCCAGCCATCTGCCGGGGCTTCGGATTGTTCCGGTCTCACTTAACGTATTCAATCTCGTTCACGTACCAGCTGGCTTCGCCACCAGGAGTGTTTACTACTGCGAGATCGCCGACTTCTTTTTTCAGCAGCGCTCGCGCCATTGGTGAGTCGATAGAGATGTAATCTTTACGACCGAAGATCTCATCGTAGCCAACAATACGGAATTTGCGGATGTCGCCATCGTCATTTTCAATCTCAACCCATGCGCCAAAGAAGACTTTGCCCTCCTGCTGCGGGGAGTAATCGACGATTTTCAGATTCTCCATGCACTTGGTCAAATATCGGACGCGGCGGTCGATCTCACGCAGGCGCTTTTTATTATACTGGTAGTCGGCATTTTCGCTGCGGTCACCCAGACTTGCGGCCCAGGTAACTTTTTTGGTGACTTCCGGGCGCTCTTCACGCCAGAGATAATTCAGCTCTTGTTTGAGTTTTTCATACCCTTCACGGGTTATCAGGGGCGTTTTCATCTTATTGTTTTACCTTCGACTCTGTGATGATGCGCACAATTAGTATTACGTGAGCATATCAACAGAATAAATAATGTATTGCGAGAAACATTGTATACTTAAGCTGCTGTTTAATATGCTTTGTAACAATTTAGCCTGGAATTCATACCAGAATTCGCTGGTGACTCACGTTAGCTTTCTTAAGAATATACACTTAATTGTTGCGAACCTTTGGGAGTAATAACAATGCAAGAGAACTATAAGATTCTGGTGGTCGATGACGACATGCGCTTACGTGCGCTTCTGGAGCGTTATCTGACCGAGCAGGGCTTCCAGGTTCGAAGCGTCGCAAACGCTGAGCAGATGGATCGTCTGCTGACCCGTGAGTCTTTCCACCTGATGGTGCTGGATTTAATGCTGCCGGGAGAAGATGGCCTGTCTATTTGCCGTCGCCTGCGCAGCCAAAGCAACCCGATGCCGATCATTATGGTTACGGCGAAGGGCGAAGAAGTGGACCGTATCGTTGGACTGGAAATCGGCGCTGACGATTACATTCCGAAACCGTTTAACCCGCGTGAACTGCTGGCGCGTATTCGCGCTGTGCTGCGTCGTCAGGCGAACGAACTGCCGGGCGCGCCTTCTCAGGAAGAAGCAGTTATTGCGTTTGGTAAGTTCAAACTGAACCTCGGTACGCGTGAAATGTTCCGTGAAGATGAGCCTATGCCGCTCACCAGCGGTGAGTTTGCGGTGCTGAAAGCACTGGTCAGCCATCCGCGTGAGCCGCTGTCCCGCGACAAGTTGATGAACCTCGCCCGTGGTCGTGAATATTCTGCGATGGAACGTTCTATCGACGTCCAGATTTCCCGTCTGCGTCGCATGGTGGAAGAAGATCCGGCGCATCCACGCTACATTCAGACCGTATGGGGTCTGGGCTACGTCTTTGTTCCGGACGGTTCTAAAGCATGAGGCGAATGCGCTTCTCGCCACGAAGTTCGTTTGCCCGCACGTTATTGCTCATCGTCACCTTGCTGTTTGCCAGCCTGGTGACGACTTACCTGGTAGTGCTGAACTTCGCGATTCTGCCGAGCCTCCAGCAGTTTAATAAGGTCCTGGCCTACGAAGTTCGTATGCTGATGACCGATAAACTACAGTTGGAGGACGGTACGCAACTGGTGGTGCCGCCCGCATTCCGTCGGGAAATTTATCGTGAGCTGGGTATTTCCCTCTATTCCAACGAGGCCGCTGAAGAAGCCGGACTGCGTTGGGCGCAACACTATGAATTCTTAAGCCATCAGATGGCGCAGCAGTTGGGTGGCCCAACGGAAGTCCGCGTTGAGGTAAACAAAAGCTCGCCGGTTGTGTGGCTGAAAACCTGGCTGTCGCCCAACATCTGGGTACGTGTGCCGCTTACGGAAATTCATCAAGGCGATTTCTCACCGCTGTTCCGCTATACGCTGGCGATTATGCTGCTGGCTATCGGTGGCGCGTGGCTGTTTATCCGTATCCAGAACCGACCGTTGGTGGATCTTGAACATGCGGCGCTGCAGGTGGGGAAAGGTATCATTCCACCGCCGTTGCGGGAGTATGGCGCTTCAGAGGTGCGCTCCGTAACCCGAGCCTTTAACCATATGGCCGCAGGTGTGAAGCAGTTGGCCGATGACCGTACGCTGTTAATGGCGGGCGTGAGCCACGATTTGCGTACTCCGCTGACGCGTATTCGTCTGGCAACGGAAATGATGGGCGAAGAGGACGGTTATCTTGCGGAGTCCATCAATAAGGACATCGAAGAGTGTAACGCCATCATCGAGCAGTTCATCGATTACCTGCGTACCGGTCAGGAGATGCCGATGGAGATGGCGGATCTGAACTCGGTGCTGGGTGAAGTGGTTGCGGCAGAAAGCGGATACGAACGTGAAATCGAAACTGCGCTGCAGCCTGGCGCCATTCAGGTGAAAATGCACCCGCTGTCGATCAAGCGTGCGGTTGCCAATATGGTGGTTAACGCCGCCCGTTACGGCAACGGCTGGATTAAGGTCAGTAGCGGTACGGAGACGCATCGCGCCTGGTTCCAGGTAGAAGATGATGGTCCGGGCATCAAGCCGGAGCAGCGTAAGCACCTGTTCCAGCCATTTGTCCGCGGCGACAGCGCGCGCAGTACCAGCGGCACGGGGCTGGGTCTGGCGATTGTGCAACGTATTATCGATAACCATAACGGCATGCTGGAGATTGGTACCAGTGAACGTGGTGGGTTGTCGATTCGTGCATGGCTTCCGGTTCCTTTCACTCGCGCGCAGGGTATCACGAAAGACGTATAAGAAAGGGAGGGGAAATGCCTCCCTTTGTTTACGGGATACAGAGTAAAACTTCTGGCTTAAATTGCTTTTAATTGATTAATTATAAATGGATTTTTTTGAATTAATAAAAGCAGTTTTCTTGGTGCACCAGTCGGCTGGCGTCGTTTCGTTTCCCAGCTTTTAACCAGGTCATAACTCACGCCAACAGCTATGGCAAAATCCTGTTGGCGTAACCCTGTTGCTTCGCGGATGGCTTTAACATCAATTTCGCTAAAGGTATGTACATGTTCAGGCTTAGGTGTTTCTTCACCTTTCTCTATACGCACCATTTCTTCTGCACTGGCCAGCAAATCGGCAAATAATTCGTCTTTCATTTTGGCCTCACCACACCGGATAGCGGTGTCCTGATGATTAAAATTCCCATGATTAAATCAGCATATTGGATAAGTGCATTAAAACTCTTTTTTGCTCTTCGGTTAAATCATCCTGTTCATTTTTAGGATAGAGCAAAGCGAGATAGATTCGACCTTTGCGCGTCACGTTGTAATAGATAACCCTAATACCGCTGCGTTTGCCCATACCAGAGCGACTCCAGCGAATTTTTCTGAATCCACCTGTACCAGCGATAGTATCTCCAGCCTCAGGGTTCTCTATAAGCGCCTCTTGAAAAGCGCGAAACTCATCGTCAGGCAAAAGTAACGGACGGCGTTTACTAAATCCTTGTAGCTCAATAAATGTGAACATAGCGCGTCCTGCGCATGGGGTTGATAGTACAGATTATAGGTGTACCGAGTACATTTTAAAAGATAAACACAATAAAAAACCCCTTACCCTCTCGGATAAGGGGCTATATAACGAATCAAAAATTACAGCTTCGGTCCGGCGCTAACCAGCGCTTCACCCGCAGGGGTGTCGGTGTATTTCTCGAAGTTCTCGATAAACAGTTTCGCCAGTGCATTGGCTTTTTCCTGCCACTGCTCTGGAGACGCGTAGGTATTACGCGGATCGAGAATGCGCGTATCCACGCCCGGCAACTCGGTCGGGATAGCCAGGTCAAACATCGGCAGACGGAACGTTTCTGCGTCATCCAGCGAACCGTTCAGGATGGCGTCAATAATCGCACGGGTATCTTTGATAGAGATACGCTTGCCAGTACCGTTCCAGCCGGTGTTAACCAGATACGCCTGCGCACCTGCCGCCTGCATACGTTTCACCAGCACTTCTGCATACTGCGTTGGGTGCAGAGACAGGAATGCTGCGCCGAAGCAGGCAGAGAAGGTAGGGGTCGGTTCGGTAACGCCGCGTTCGGTACCGGCCAGTTTGGCGGTGAAGCCAGACAGGAAATGGTACTGAGTTTGGTCTGCTGTCAGGCGAGAAACCGGCGGCAGCACGCCAAATGCGTCGGCAGTCAGGAAGATCACTTTGGTCGCATGACCCGCTTTTGACACTGGCTTAACGATATTATTGATGTGATAAATCGGGTAGGAAACGCGGGTGTTTTCAGTTTTGGAACCGTCGTCGAAGTCGATGGAACCATCTTCGCGCACGGTGACGTTTTCCAGCAGCGCGTCACGACGAATTGCGTTGTAGATTTCTGGCTCGGCATCTTTAGACAGTTTGATGGTCTTCGCGTAGCAACCGCCTTCGAAGTTAAATACGCCGTCGTCATCCCAGCCGTGTTCGTCATCGCCAATCAGGCGGCGTTTCGGATCGGTGGACAGCGTTGTTTTACCGGTACCGGACAGGCCAAAGAAGACTGCCACATCACCTTTTTCCCCGACGTTTGCCGAGCAGTGCATGGAGGCAATGCCTTTCAGCGGCAGCAGGTAGTTCATCACGGAGAACATACCTTTCTTCATTTCGCCGCCGTACCAGGTGCCGCCAATCAGCTGGATACGCTCAGTCAGGTTGAAAGCCACGAAGTTTTCAGAGTTCAGACCCTGCTCTTTCCATTGTGGGTTGGTGCACTTAGCGCCGTTCATCACGATGAAATCCGGTTTAAAATCAACCAGCTCTTCGTCGCTTGGGCGGATGAACATGTTTTTGACGAAATGCGCCTGCCAGGCAACTTCGGTAATGAAGCGCACGGAAAGACGGGTATCGGCGTTAGCGCCGCAGAATGCATCAATGATAAACAGGCGCTTGCCGGAAAGTTGCTGGGTAACTAATCCTTTCAGATGCTGCCAGGTTTCCGGGGAGAGCGGTTTGTTGTCGTTCTTACCTTTACCTTTGTCTGACCACCAGAGCGTGTCGCGCGTGGTGTCGTCACGGACAATGTACTTATCCTTTGGCGAACGTCCGGTAAAGATACCGGTATCAACGGCAACGGCGCCCAGATTCGTTAACACGCCACGTTCATAACCTTCCAGGTTTGGATCAAGTTCTTCCTGGAAAAGCGTGTCGTAGTCTGGATTGTAAACGATATCCTGAACGTCATTGATACCATAAGCCTTGAGATCTTGCGGGGTTAAACTGTTGTTCACACGCATTTCACTGCTCCTTAGCCAATATGTATTACCTGGAATAGTAAGGTTTTTTAGGGATTGCTAACCGCGACAAGGCTCATAGATTTACGCATCCGGGAAAATCACGGGTTACCGAATACGCTGCGACTCCTGTCACAAAGAGGCGGATATTATGGCAGGAAACCCTTTTTTGTTGTGGAAAATGTTCTTAAAACGTTAATGAAGAGTGTTTTTGGCGGGAATCTTGTGAGTGTAATCGCATTCACGTAAGAAAATAACGTAACTCATACATATACAATATCGATTCACTTCCCGTCGCGTTAGTCTGAAATCAGCCTACCAATGCTCAAAATTGTGAAGTTGATGCGATAATTAGCTTTTCCCTTCATTCTGGAAACTGACATGGATAGTGCTGAAATTTCACGTACGACGCGTTTGGGCATGATATTTATCGGCCTGCTGCAGGGGGCATTATGCTACCTGCTGATGACATATCTGGTGCCCCATAACGACGGCTGGCTGTTCTATGGCATGCCTGCGACGATTGCGATCACCTCGGCACTTTTGCTTACTGTCGTTTCTTTCAAACAACGCGCGCTGTGGTACTGGATGGCGCTGATCTTTGTTGTGGTGCTGGCGATGAGCGCCTGGCTAAAGTGGCAAGTCGAGGACAGTGATAAGTGGCGGCAACATGAAGTTTTTATGTTCTACGGTTGGCGCTTACTGCTGATGGCGATGCTTGCCTTGCCCTGGATTCAGTACTCGCTTCATGTCTCTCGTGAGCAGGCGCGTTACCCGCATTTTTATCGGCAATTGTGGCTTAACACGCTGACGCTGCTGATTGTGTTCATTTCCAACGGGTTGTTCTGGCTGGTGCTCCTGCTATGGAGCGAGATGTTTAAGCTGGTCGGTATTCCCTTCTTCAGCACGCTCTTCTTTGATACCGACTGGTTTGGCTATGTGGCCTTTGGTCTGATTACCGCACTGGCAGTGGTACTGGCTCGTACACAGTCGCGTCTGGTCACGGCGGTACAAAAATTACTGACGTTTATTGCCACCGGTCTGTTACCTCTGGTCGCGCTGTTGGCGCTGATGTTCATACTGACCTTGCCTTTCACCGGACTGGAGGCTATTTCGCAACGCGTGTCTGCGGCCGGGTTGATGTCAACGCTGA
The DNA here is from genome assembly GCF_004322975.1 of Citrobacter sp. ABFQG. NCBI lineage: Bacteria > Pseudomonadati > Pseudomonadota > Gammaproteobacteria > Enterobacterales > Enterobacteriaceae > Citrobacter > Citrobacter sp. ABFQG. Next base: position 331,141 of record NZ_CP036435.1, on the reverse strand, counting down.
CGCTGCTCCTGTTGCTGTTGATGGCTATCGTGCGTGAACCGCAAAAAGAGGCGTTACCCTATCCTGGCGCGTTACGCTACCTGATCAAATGTTCTCTGATTGTCGCGCCCATCTATATGCTGATTGCCGGTTGGTCACTGTGGGTGCGAATACAGCAGTACGGTTGGACGCCTGAGCGTTTGTATGGCGTGCTGGTGGTCGTGGTACTGCTGGTATGGTCGTTTGGCTATCTGGCCAGCATTTTACGCCGCGGGCGCAATCCGCTTGAGCTTCAGGGGCCGGTCATTCTTGGCGTTTCGTTGCTGGCGTTGGGGCTGTTGGTTCTGCTGTCGTCGCCGGTTATTGATGCCTGGCGTATCAGCGTTAACAGCCATATGGGGCTGTATCACAGCGGGAAAATCAAACCGGATCAGGTCAGCCTGTATATGTTGGATCACAGCGGAAAACCGGGGCGCGCAGCGTTGGAAGCATTACAAAAAGATGTGGCGTTTAATCAAGACAGTAAGCGCAGACGCGACTTGAATTCTCTGCTGCAAGGGAGCCGGGATCCGGTTAAAGAGCTAACCGCAACACAGTTAGTATCGAAGGTTGTGATTGCTCCGGGGAGCGAGAAGCCAGACGATGCGTTCTGGACGTTTGTCAAAGCACAGGGGTATCGCATCACCTCTTGTGCTGAGCAGAATGCGTGCGTATTGGTGAGTCAGGACCTCAATGCGGATGGTCATCCTGAGCAGGTGCTATATGCTTTTGGCGATGGGGAGAGTCTGGTCTTCGGCATGCAGAAAAACAAATGGGATTTGTTAGCTGTTGCCAGGCTACCTGAAGGATTCAATAAGGATAAATTGCTGCAGGCGGTGGCGAATCAGCAACTGGGTTCAGCCCCCAGAATCTGGCGGGATATCACTATTGATGGCAAAAGACTGCCGATGACTTATTACACCGAGTGAGTGTGTTGCCGACCGCGTTTTTGCCGGATAGCGGCGCGAACGCCTTATCCGGCCTACGACAGTTTTTCCGTAGGCCTGATAAGCGCCGCGCCTTCAGGCAAGACGGTGATTAATGCACCTGTGGATCGGCAGGGGAGGCGTTGCTGCGGATCTCTGCAATATCCATGGCGTTAAACAGATAGTGGCTACCGCAGTAATCGCAGTGCATATCGATCTCGCCTTCTTCCGCCAGAATGCTGTCAACTTCTTCGTCCGGCAACGTTTTCAGTGCGCCTGCGCAGCGTTCGCGTGAACAGGTGCATTTGAACTCAACGTCCTGCGGATCGTAGAGAGTAACCTCTTCTTCGTGGTATAAGCGCCACAGCACTTCGTTGGCCGGCAGCGTCAGCAGCTCTTCGGCCTTGATGGTTTCGGTCAGGGCGGTCAGGTGATCGAAATCATCTGCCTGTGCGTTTTGCGCCGGCATCACTTGCAGCAGCATTCCGCCAGCAGCGGGTTTGCCATCAACGTCGCCAGTGCGGATGAACAGGCGTGTCGGCAGCTGTTCGGAACGCATGAAGTAGTCTTCCAGACAGGCTGCCAGCGTGTCACCTTCCAGACCGACCACGCCCTGATAACGCTCGCCTTCTTCCGGAGTAATGGTGATCACCAGGTAGCCGTTGCCCACCAGGGTTTTCAAATCGGCATCTTCAGGAATATCACCCTGCATGCGGGCCACGCCGCGCATCTGCTGATTGTTGTTGCCGTTGATGACGGCCAGGCTCAGCGGACCATCACCCTGCAACTGCACAGTGATATCACCGGCAAACTTCAGCGTAGCGGTGAGCAGGCTGGTGGCAACCAGCAGCTCAGCCAGTACGTTTTTGACCGGCTGCGGATAAGTATGATTTTCGAGGATCTGTTGCAGGGTTTCCGAAACGGTCACCAGCTCGCCGCGCACGGCAAAGTTTTCAAACAGATAACGATGTAATTGGTCATGTTGCGGCATAATCATCTCTCTTGCAGGTGACAGTCACTCGCTGTCGCCATGTTTAAATCGTAACAGGTCGCGGCGCTCTTTCTTGTCCGGTCGCCTGTCCGGGTGCGGCATGGTTAACGCGTTAAGTTTACGCGCCAGCGCCATTTTTTCGCGTTTTTCCACGCTTTCCGCGGTTTCTTCATACAGCGTAACGGCTTCCGTTGCCGGGCGACGCTGCTCGGTAATGGCCTTGATAATGACCGTTCGCTCGTCATTTCCCTGGCGAAGGGTGAGGGTGGCGTTCAGCTCGACAATCTTGCTCGGCTTACTGCGCTGGCCGTTGTAGTGCACCTTACCGCCTTCAACCATTTCGCGGGCTAGCGCACGCGTTTTGTAAAAGCGTGCAGCCCACAGCCATTTATCCAGCCTGACTTCAGCAGAGGGCTTTTCTTTCATGGCGTCTCCTTCACATCAGTGAGGGGATCAGTCGGCGGTAGTCATTCAGTGACGGATGGCGTGCGTACTGCTTTTCGGCGATGCCGGAGTCGGGATTGGTCACGCCGAGGCAGTAACGAATACCGTACAGAGCAGCGGCGTCGAGAATGGGTTCGCTGTCGTCAATAAACAGCGTCTTCTCTGCACTCATTCCCGTTTCTTCAGCCACAGCGTGCCATAACCGCTGATCCTCTTTGGGATAACCAAATGTGTGGGTGGAAAGTAATAAATCAAGGTGTGAGGCCAGACCGGTATGCTCCAGCTTCACCGCCAGATTATGCGGATGCGCGTTGGTGAGCAAAATACGGCGCTTGCCGCTGGCTTTTAAGGCATCAAGAAACGGTACGGTATCTTCACGCAAAACGGCGCGTGGTCCCTGTTCCGTTGTCATGGCGCAAATATCCAGATCCAGGCACTCGCTCCAGTAATCCAGGCAGTACCAGTTTAGCGTATGCTGCACGGCATGATACTGCTGACGAATATAGTCCTGGGCTTCCTGGGGAGAGATACCCTGCTTCGCGCCATAGGTTTCCGGCACCAGTTTTTGCCAGAAATAGTTATCGAATGCCAGGTCGAGCAGCGTGCCGTCCATATCTAACAACACGGTGTCGACATCCTGCCAGGCAATATTGATATGCATGGAAACTCCCCACAAGAAAACATGATGCGCGACAGAGTAGCATATCCTGTCGTGCGAGCGTGTTATCGAATCAGGCTTTCCGGGTCGTCAATCAGCGTTGGATTCAGGCAACTTTCGTAGTAGCTCTGAATTTCCGCGATGCGGGTGCGGTGACGCTGGTAGCGTCTGAATGCCTGCACGCTGTTGTAGACAGCGCATCCGAGCATGGAGAACATCAGCAGCGTCGTGCCAAGGTAGCGCCATAACCCTGAACGATCCGGGATACGGTGCAGGCCAATGTGCTGGGTGCCATTGGCGTCAGTCGAAATATTGGTGACGATCCCCTCTGCGCGAAATGGTGTCTGCATCAGCATCTGCGCCAGGCGCTGGAAGGCGTTCCACTGTTCCTGGGGAGGATAGTCATATAGCGAGGTCGTCGGCCACGGCTGATCGACCAGATCGCTGCCTTCATCGCTGATAATCAGGAAACCGCCGGGAGCAGGGCTATTCAGCGCCTGGGCCGCTCGCGCAGTCTCGCGTGAAATAAATGGTGCCGTAGAGGTATTCACCAGATTATCTAACGACTCAGCGCTTACCGGACGCAGCAGCACGTTCACCCCATCCAGTTTGCCTGCGTTCGCTCGCTTTACCAGCGCGGCCCAGTCTTTGCTGTTACCGAGGTTAACCAGCGCATTCTTTAAGCGTACACATTCATCTTTGGCTGCACACAGATCGGCCGTTTTCAGGACAATCTCACCAAAATCGTCCAGTAACACCATGCCGGACTTTTGGATTGCCGAGCGTAGCGATGCGCTGACGCGAGAGTCATCGTCAGGTTTGGGATGCAGCTGGCGGTTCACGGCCTGAGTGAGCGCAGTGGCCTTATTCACCAAATCGGATTCGGGCAGCGGTAATGCGCGTGCGTCATTCCAGATAATTTGCGAGCAATCGAAAGGCATAAACGGCGTGGTGGGCTGCGCATTCCAGCTCCCTTGGGTATGAATATTACACATACCCGTACCGCTCAGGTGCAGCGTGTCACCCACGCGAACGCCCGCGTTTTCGAGCTGTTTAACGCTGGTGGCTTCGATAGTTTGCGCGCCCTTCATCCAGGAAAGCGTGACCTTTATCGGCATATCCAGCGGGATCCAAAACAGCAGCATCAGCAGTACCAGCAACGAGCCGCCAGCGATGACGGCGTTGCGCAGCCAATGTTGCAACGGGAAATTTTTGACTTCATCGTGCAGAGATAAAAAACGCCCCTGGCGGACAACGTGGCGATCGAGATAAATATCGATATCCGTTTGCTGGCCAAGGTCTTGGGCGATGTAAGGTTGCCAGTGAGGTGGGTAGATCAGATCGATAATACCCAGCGAGATATTATTAATTTGCTCCTGGTCGTTTTCGCCAAACAACCCCCAGCGACGCGGCGTACCGCGCAGACAATGAATTTCCCGCAGGGCGGTATTGGGCGGCGGGGCGAATAATCCCCACAGACCCGCAGCTAACAGCAACACCGCGCCACCGACTGCCCACGGAACAAACGTATTCGGGATGACCAAACAGAAAAAGAACAGCAGGAATGATGCGGTTATCAGCAACGCCTCGCGCAATCCCGAAGGGCGGCTGAGCGCATATTCTTCATGGGTTTCCTGGCGAATATTCAGCAGTTCAATCTGCTCACTTTCTTCACCACGAATGGATGCCTGGGTAGAAGCGGTGTGCTGCAACGCATAGCCACGCGCTTCCTGCATATATTCCTGCAGCGTATGGCCGTTCAACGAGATAACCAGCGGTATTGTATTGGTATGGATTATCTCAACGCTGTTTTCGTCATTGATGTATTGTTCCCAGAAAGGGGGAAGGTGCACCTCAACGGAATCAAGATAGTAGCGCCATTTGTTAGGATCGTCGGTAGTGATGCCGTAACGTGTAATCGAACGAGTAAGCACGATGACGCTATTACTTTGGGCATTCAACGTTAATGAGACTGGCGCAGAACTGGCTCCAGTTGGACCAGGTACTTGCTGAATTTGACTAAGGCTTTCGAGATAGTTTTCGACGGCATTGCGTTCTTCAGGCGCGAGTTTACGTTTCGAGGCGTCTGAGAAGACGCTGCTCAAGGGTAAATTTTTCTGCCTGGATTTTGATTTGAGTAGCCATCCTGCAAGCAATGAGCAGGCCAGCAAAGCAGCTAAAAAAATCAGAATGGTGCTCATGCTTTCCCCATCTTACTTAGTCTGTCAGGCGTGGTCAGTCGCACCCTGTTCAATATTCGTGATTCTGTGGTTGGCTATCGGCAAGTGTGGAGTCGAACTTGAGCATCTTTAAGTACAGCCCAGTAAAAGCGAATCATAGCAAAATCACTAAAAATGGAATATCAGCAAATTCCTGGAGTTATTTCAACCTATTGACTTTTAATTTGAAATAGGGATTAACTTTTAGTACGTTACATAAATGTAAATAAACGGCAATTCACATTGCCGAAACCGTGCGGTATATCGCACAATAACCCCAGATTTCACAGCAAAGATCCTCACAATGAGCAAATCATTACAGAAACCCACGATTTTGAAAGTGGAAACCGTCGCCCAATCCCGGCTGTTTAAAGTCGAAAGCGTGGACCTTGAGTTCAGCAATGGCGTACGCCGCGTTTATGAACGTATGCGTCCATCCACGCGTGAAGCGGTAATGATTGTGCCGATTGTTGACGACCACATGATCCTCATCCGCGAGTACGCAGTCGGGACCGAATCTTACGAACTGGGTTTTTCTAAGGGATTAATCGATCCTGGCGAAAGCATTTTTGAGGCGGCGAATCGGGAGCTGAAAGAAGAGGTGGGGTTTGGCGCAAAAGATCTGACGTTTTTAAAGAAACTCAGCATGGCACCATCTTATTTCTCCAGCAAGATGAACATCGTGGTGGCAGAAGATTTATATCCTGAATCGCTGGAGGGTGATGAACCTGAGCCATTGCCGCAGGTGCGCTGGCCGCTGGCGCATTTGATGGACCTGCTGGAAGATCCTGATTTTCACGAAGCGCGTAATGTCAGTGCGTTGTTCCTCGTACGCGAATGGCTGAAAGGGCAGGGGCGATTGTAGTTTATATTGCCGGATGGCGGCTGACGCCTTATCCGGCCTACAGAGTTCAGCACTTTCAAATAATTGCGCCGAAAATGTAGGCCGGATAAGACGCCCCTGGCGTCGCCATCCGGCAAAAGATTAGAATAGTTCGTGCGTCTCACCATTATCGATAATGGTCGTCCCCACTTCATGCACCGCCTGTTGCGTCGGCTGAGTGCCTTCAATGAAGTACTCTGCGCGGCTATTGCCACCGCTTGCCAGTTGTCCTGTGCTGCGATCGATATTGACCGTCACGATACCCGGTGGCGGCGTCAACGGCTGTTCAGGCACGCCTTCCAGCACGGACTTCATATAGGCATCCCATGCTGGCTGCGCACTCTTCGCACCGCCTTCGTAGCCGGAGATTTGGTCTTTGATCGCGCCGGAAGCTGTCGTATGACCAAGGTTGCGGCGATGATCATCAAAGCCGATCCATACTGACGTCACCACGCCTGGTCCGTAACCGGAGAACCACGCATCTTTAGAGCTGTTGGTGGTTCCGGTTTTCCCGCCGATATCATGACGCTGTAAATCGCGACCTGCGCGCCAACCGGTTCCCATCCAGCCTGGTTCACCAAATATATTGGTGTTCAGCGCGCTTTTAATGAGGAAGGCCAGCGGTGTGTTGATCACGTGCGGAGCGTATTCCTGTGTGCCGCTTTGCGCGACCAGTGCCTGGTTAGCCTGCTCAAGCTGCGGCATAGGCACGGCGGCATTCTGCTGTTCCTGCGAGACGGCGACATCTTCTACATTACTGTTTTCCAGCACGTTAGATTTCTGGGTATCGCCGTAAATCACCGGAATATCGCATTCCGGGCAGGCAATTTTCGGCTTCGCTTCGAAGATAACGCCGCCCATATCGCTTTCGATCTTACTGATGAAATACGGATCGACCAGGAAGCCGCCGTTAGACATCACTGCGTAACCGCGCGCCACCTGCAACGGTGTGAACGAAGCCGAACCCAGCGCCAGTGACTCGGTATGCACAATGTTCTGTGCCGGGAAACCGAAACGTTGCAGATACTCTGCCGCGTAATCCACGCCCATGGCGCGCATGGCGCGTACCATCACCACGTTTTTCGACTGACCCAGCCCCTGACGTAAGCGGATAGGACCGGCGTACTGCGGCGGGGAGTTCTTCGGCTGCCAGTCGGAACCAGCACCGGCATCCCAGCGGGAGATTGGCACGTCATTGAGCATGCTCGCCAGCGTCAGACCTTTATCCATCGCGGCGGTATACAGGAATGGCTTGATGTTAGAACCCACCTGGCGTAACGCCTGCGTTGCACGGTTAAACTTGCTCTGGTTGAAGTCAAAACCACCAACCAGTGCCAGCACCGCGCCGTTTTGCGGATTGATGGAGACCAGTGCGGAGTTGACGTCTGGCACTTGCGCCAGCCACCAGGCATCGCCCACCTGGCGTACCCAGATTTGCTGGCCGGCCTGTACCACGTCGGTCACTTTGCGCGGCGTTGGGCCTTGTTGAGTATCCGAGCGGTAAGGACGCGCCCAGCGCATGCCATCCATGCGTAATGACACTGACGTACCATCCGCCAGCGCGGCAATGGCTTCCTGCGGATTGGCACTGGTAACAACCGCCGGTAACAGCGGTCCATAAGTCGGCAGCGCTTTCAGCGTATCGGTGATTTTTTTGCTGTCCCAACTGCTTTCGCCCACTTTCCACAGCACGTTCGACGGGCCGCGGTAGCCGTGGCGCATGTCGTAATCCATCACGTTGTTGCGTACTGCCTGCTGAGCTGCCTGCTGTACTTTGCGTGTAATGGTGGTGGTGATGCGATACCCGTCTTCATAGGCTTTCTCACCATAACGGTTATACATCTCCTGGCGCACCATTTCAGACAGATACGGTGCAGAGAAAGCGATTTCCGGCGCGTGGTAGTTGGCGTCAATGGCCTCGCCGCGCGCCTGATCGTACTGGGCCTGCGTGATGTAGTTTTCGCTCAACATACGCGACAGTACAACGTTACGTCGCGCGGTTGCCCGGTCCATCGAATAGAGAGGGTTGAAGGTTGACGGCGCTTTTGGCAGACCGGCAATCACCGCAATTTCACTTAAGCTGAGTTGATCCACCGTTTTACCGAAATAGACCTGCGCGGCAGCACCCACGCCATAGGCGCGATACCCCAGGTAAATCTTGTTCAGATACAGCTCGAGGATCTCATCTTTACTCAGCAGTTGTTCAATGCGGATCGCCAGGAACACTTCTTTGATCTTACGCATCAGCGTACGTTCCGGGCTCAGGAAGAAGTTTCTCGCCAACTGCTGGGTAATGGTACTCGCCCCTTGCGACGCGTGACCAGAGAACAATGCTACGCTGGCCGCACGGAAGATCCCCACCGGGTCTACCCCGTGGTGCTCATAAAAGCGGCTGTCTTCTGTGGCGATAAAGGCTTTAACCATTACCGGCGGCATCTGATCCAGCGTGACCGGGATTCGACGTTTCTCGCCATACTGCGCGATTAGCTCGCCGTCAGCGCTGTAAACCTGCATCGGGATCTGTAAACGCACATCTTTGAGCGTCGCGACGTCAGGTAATTGCGGCTCGATATAGCGATAAAGGCCATAAATCGAGCCTGCTCCCAGCAGGATGCAACATACTGCAAGGATTAATAAATACTTTACGAACTTCACTGGAGATTTCCCATTTAGTGGCATTTGGGCAGTTTATAAACAAACGCGCGGTAGTATAAAGGCAAGCCAGACGCATTGATATACCCGTTAAAGCGACGGGTGATAAGGAGATCATCAGCAATGGCTTTCAATATCTGGAAAATTGGTCTGCATATTCAGCAACATGAAGTGCTGGCTGTCGCTATCGTTCGCGAAGCATCAGGTTGGTATCTGCAACGCTGGTGGCGTATACCGCTGACGCCTCAGGTTATCGTCGATGGCCACATTCGCGAGCCTGAACAGCTGGTCGCCGCGCTACTGTCGTGGAGTCGGGAGCTCCCTCGCCGACACCATATTCATCTCTCTTTTCCCGCCAACAGGACGTTACAAAAAAAGTTTCCTCGTCCGACAATGACGTTACGCGAGCCAGAGCAAACCGCATGGTTGTCCGGTTCGATGGCGCGTGAACTGGATATGGCGCCGGATGCACTGCATTTTGATTATAGCGAAGACACGTTGAGCCCGGCGTTTAACGTCACTGCTGCGCAAAGCAAAGAGATTTCAGCGCTTCTGACGCTTATCCAAACCCTTAAGGTGCAGGTTACGGCGATTACCCCGGACGCCAGCGCGTTACAGCGATTTATTCCCTTCCTGCCGGAGCATCACCAGTGTCTGGTATGGCGTGATGATGCCCAGTGGTTATGGGCGACCCGTTCAGCATGGGGACGTAAATCAACGGGCGATATTAGCTGTATCGAGGAGCTTGCCACGACATTATCTCTGCCCACGACAGCCATTGCGAAATGCTCCCCCGGCGGCTTCGATCCTTTAAGCGCCGTGTCTGTACGCCAGCCGCCCATTCCAACGCAAAGCCATCACTTCGCCATTGCGCTGGGACTCGCTATGGGGGGCGTGTACTGATGATAGCGACCATTAATCTTCTGCCCTGGCGTCAGGCTCGGCGTTACGCTTGCCTGCGCTTCTGGGGCATCTTATTTAGCGCTTCACTCTTGCTTAGTATTGGCGTGTTGTTGCGCTATTACAGCGCTTTGAGTGTAGAAAATCGGGCTGAATTGTTGCTGGCAGACGCCGAAAAGACGCGGGCCGAGGCCCTCATGGCGCTGAAGCCGCGTATGCAACAGCGCCAGCAACGATGGCAGCAGGTTCAGGCGCGGAACAAACAGCGTGAGCAGACCCGAAGCTGGCAGCGGGCTTTGCAAGGGCTGGCGGAATTACTGCCGGAGCAGGCGTGGTTAACAAAAATGACCTGGCAGGAGGACACGCTGGAACTGACGGGAAACACACTGAACTTTGCCGCATTGAAGGCATTGGAAGCGCAATTACGCCAGTTGCCGTTGTTTATGTTGAACAGCCCTGGAGAAACGCAGCAGGATGCGCAGGGACGCTGGCAATTCCACTTTCGACTGACACGGAGCGGTGCGCATGATAACGCTCTGTGATGTTTGGTTAGCGCAGTCGCCACGCTTTCGACTCATATGCTGGTGCGGCTGGATGTTGGGGTTACTCATACTGGTGACGCTATGTCTTTACCCCTTAGCGCGGGAGCGGACTATGCAACGCGAGTCGCTGGTCCAGCAACGTGCGGCTATTCAGATGCAATGGCGAGATGTATATCTGCTGGCGGCATCACCAGCAGAGTCTGAAGAGAAACTGACCCTGTTCTCCCCGCTGCTGTTTCAGAATTCACTTACCCGTCTTATCCACTGGCAACCCTCAGCTCAGGGGGGAGAGATGGCGCTGATATCGGCCTGGGATGCTATCCCGCTGACGTTTGTCCAGTTGGCGGCTCAGGGGATGAACGTCAGCCGATTTTCGCTTAGCGCAGAAGGTACGGAGCTGCTGCTAACGCTACAGCTGGAGCGCCTGAATGATGGTTGAGCGCTGGCTGTTGATATGCGTAAGCGTACTGATGCTTACCGGTATGCGTAATCCCTTCCTGCCGCCGGAGGACCGTTGTCAAATTGCTGAGCTGTCGACATGGCGTTTTCAGGGCATGGTGAGTCAGGGCACACGACCCATCGGCATCGTTCAGGATAGCCAGAAAAAATGGCTGCGGGTTAAGCGAAATGACGTCCTGAAAAACGGTTGGACGATTATGCAGATAACGGCCCAGAACATAACCCTCGACACAGAAAAAAACTGCGAACCGCCGCGGTGGCAGTGGCAGCGACAAGGAGCGGTAAATGAAGCGATGGATAGCGTTGATAGTAATGGCACTGGCGGTCGGGATAACGAGCGCGCTGGCGACGAAACCGCAAAACGTGACGCTGGTAGTCGATGATGTGCCGGTTACGCAGGTATTGCAGGCGCTGGCTGAACAGGAACAAAAAAACCTGGTGGTTTCGCCGGATGTCAGCGGTGTGCTGTCGCTGCATTTGACGGATGTCCCCTGGAAGCAGGCATTGCAGACGGTGGTAAAAAGTGCCGGGCTGATATTACGTCAGGAAGGCAACGTCCTGCATGTGCATTCTGTTCAATGGCAGAGTGAAAATGCGGCTCGTCAGGAAAACGAGCAGGCGCGGATTCAGGCTAGTCTTCCGCTGGAACATCGCAGCATCATTTTGCACTATGCTGATGCCACCGAGCTGGTAAAAGCCGGAGAAAAGCTGCTCAGTGCCAAAGGAAGCATGACGGTGGATAAACGAACCAACCGCTTACTGCTGCGTGACAATCGTGTTGTTCTTGATACCCTGGAAACGTGGGTGGCGCAAATGGATTTGCCGGTTGCCCAGGTTGAACTGGCGGCGCATATCGTCACCATTAATGAAAAAAGTTTGCGTGAGCTGGGGGTGAAGTGGTCACTGGCTGACGCACAACAACCGGGGGCGGTTGGGAATGTCACAACGCTTGCCAGCGATCTCTCTGTAGCCACCGCCACATCCCGTGTGGGATTTAACATTGGCCGTATTAACGGTCGTTTACTGGAACTAGAGTTGTCTGCGCTGGAGCAAAAACAGCAACTGGATATCATTGCCAGTCCACGATTACTGGCATCTCACCTGCAACCTGCCAGTATTAAGCAGGGCAGTGAGATCCCTTATCAGGTCTCCAGCGGTGAAAGCGGTGCGACATCCGTCGAGTTCAAGGAAGCGGTACTGGGGATGGAGGTGACGCCAACGGTGTTGCAGAAAGGGAGAATCAGGCTGAAACTGCATATCAGCCAGAATGTTCCGGGACAGGTTCTACAGCAGGCAGATGGCGAAGTGTTGGCTATCGACAAGCAAGAGATTGAAACGCAGGTCGAGGTAAGAAGCGGCGAGACAATTGCGCTTGGCGGGATTTTTTCACATAAGAATAAATCCGCAGCCGACAGCGTGCCGCTATTAGGCGACATTCCCTGGCTTGGCTCTCTTTTTCGCCATGATGGTAAAGAAGATGAACGGCGCGAGTTAGTGGTCTTTATTACGCCCAGGCTGGTTTCAACGGAATAACTTATGCATGAAAAGCCGTTGTTTTTGCACTGAACACGTTTCAGGGATTTGACGTGAGGGTGTATTTAGCATACAAGGAGTACCGATTTGAGCGTCGGTACTTTTCTTTACTTATGCGGCAGTGAATACGCTTTGCCTTTCCGGTGGTGTGCCATAGGCTTATTGGGTGTCATTTGGCTGCGCGATACGTCGCCAGGTCTGATGTTTGCAGGGTAGCATGCCTGCCACGACCAGAAATGCGTTAGGTTTGGTGATTTATTCAGTTGCCAAACCCGCTTGAGTATTGAGATAATTTTCAGTCTGACTCTCGCAATATCTTATGAGGTTTCAGTTCATGTCCTGCTGCGCTGGGTGTCTGCGAAGCGGGTTTACCATTAACGAATAGTCTTAGTAGTACCGAAAAAATGGCAGAGAAACGCAATATCTTTCTGGTTGGGCCTATGGGTGCCGGAAAAAGCACTATTGGGCGCCAGTTAGCTCAACAACTCAATATGGAATTTTACGATTCTGATCAAGAGATTGAGAAACGAACCGGAGCTGATGTGGGCTGGGTCTTCGATGTAGAAGGTGAAGACGGCTTCCGTGATCGCGAAGAAAAAGTCATCAACGAGTTGACGGAAAAACAGGGTATTGTGCTGGCAACTGGCGGTGGCTCTGTAAAATCACGTGAAACACGTAACCGTCTTTCCGCGCGTGGCGTCGTGGTCTATCTTGAAACGACAATTGAAAAACAACTTGCGCGTACTCAACGTGACAAGAAACGCCCGTTGCTGCAGGTAGAATCACCGCCTCGTGAAGTTCTGGAAGCGTTGGCTGACGAACGCAATCCTCTGTACGAAGAGATTGCTGACGTGACCATTCGCACCGACGATCAGAGCGCAAAAGTCGTAGCAAACCAGATTATTCATATGTTGGAAAGCAACTAATTCTGGCTGAATACACACTCGTCTGCGGGTACAAGTAACTAAGGTGGATGTCGCGTAATGGAGAGGATCACAGTCACTCTCGGGGAACGTAGTTACCCTATCACCATCGCGGCTGGTTTGTTCAATGAGCCAGCTTCATTCTTACCGCTGAAATCGGGCGATCAGGTTATGTTGGTGACCAACGAAACCCTGGCCCCCCTTTATCTCGATAAGGTTCGCGGCGTACTTGAACAGGCGGGTGTTAACGTTGATAGCGTTATCCTTCCCGATGGCGAGCAGCATAAAAGCCTGACGGTTCTGGATACGGTTTTCACCGCGTTACTGCAAAAACCGCACGGTCGTGATACCACGTTAGTTGCCCTTGGCGGCGGCGTGATTGGCGATCTGACCGGTTTTGCGGCAGCCAGCTATCAACGTGGTGTTCGTTTTATTCAAGTCCCGACAACTCTGTTGTCGCAGGTCGACTCCTCCGTTGGCGGCAAAACCGCCGTAAACCATCCCCTCGGTAAAAACATGATTGGCGCGTTTTACCAACCGGCCTCCGTGGTGGTGGATCTCGATTGTCTGAAAACGCTTCCTGCGCGTGAGCTGGCATCGGGGCTGGCGGAAGTGATCAAATACGGCATCATTCTTGACGGTGAATTTTTCAGCTGGCTGGAAGACAATCTGGATGCGTTGTTGCGTCTGGACGGTCCGGCGATGGCGTACTGTATTCGTCGTTGTTGTGAGCTGAAAGCAGAAGTTGTCGCAGCAGACGAGCGCGAAATGGGCTTACGTGCTTTACTGAATCTGGGGCACACGTTTGGCCATGCGATCGAAGCTGAAATGGGTTATGGCAATTGGTTACATGGTGAAGCAGTTGCAGCAGGTATGGTAATGGCTGCCCGTACGTCTGAACGTTTGGGTCAGTTCACCTCCGCTGATACGCAGCGCATCATTACGCTGTTACAGCGAGCAGGCTTACCGGTGAACGGGCCGCGTGAAATGTCCACTGAGGCTTATCTGCCGCACATGCTGCGAGATAAAAAAGTGTTAGCGGGAGAGATTCGTTTGGTGCTTCCGCGAGCGATAGGGAAGAGTGAAGTGCGCGGCGGAGTGTCGCACGAGGTGGTTCTTAACGCTATTGCTGATTGCCAGCAGGCGTAACAACAAGAAAGGTCAGGCTTACGTTGCGAAACGTAGGTCTTTTAGCTTCAGGTTATGTGCAAAGTCGTAAGCATTAACCTTTGAGTGGGGTGTTAAATGGATGAATTCAAACCAGAAGACGAGCTGAAACCCGATCCCAGCGATCGTCGTACTGGTCGTTCTCGTCAATCGTCTGAACGCGATAATGAGCCGCAAATCAATTTTGATGATGTTGATCTGGATGCTGACGATCGCCGTCCTGCGCGCGCACGCAAAGAGCGTGATGAAGAGCAGGACATTGAAGAAGAGTATGAATCTGATGACGATACCGTGGATGAAGAGCGTGTAGAACGTCGTCCGCGCAAGCGTAAGAAAGCCGCCAGCAAGCCTGCCTCCCGCCAGTATATGATGATGGGCGTGGGTGTTCTGGTACTGCTGCTGCTGATTATCGGCATTGGTTCTGCGCTGAAAGCCCCCTCATCTTCTTCCAATGAGCAGGCAGCATCTGGTGAGAAGAGCATCGATCTCTCTGGCAGCAATGCAACGGATCAGGCGAGTGCAACGACACCTGCAACGGGCGCAGAGCAGACTGCTGGCAATACCCAGCAGGATGTTTCCCTGCCACCGATTTCCTCTACCCCGACTCAAGGTCAGGCACCTGCGGCAACTGAAGGGCAGCAGCGTGTTGAAGTGCAGGGCGATTTGAACAACGCTCTGACACAACCGCAAGGCCAGGAGCAAGTTAACAACGCTGTGGTTAACTCTACGCTGCCGACCGAACCTGCGACCGTTGCGCCGATGCGTAATGGTAATGCTGCGCGCCAGACTGCGAAAACGGAAACGACTGAACGTCCTGCGGCTACGCATCAGGAACGTAAACAGGCCGTAATTGAGCCGAAGAGCAAACCGCAAACTACGGTGAAAGCGACGCCGACAGAGCCGAAACCTGTTGCCCAGGCAAAACCAACCGCAACTGCGCCGACTACCACAACCAAAGCGCCTGTGGTAACCGCTACGCCGAAAGCGACCGCTGAGCCGAAAGCAACCACGACGGCGCCAGCACAGACCGCAACGCCTGCGCCAACGGCGACAGCAACAACGACAACACCTGTTGCTGGCGGAGCGAAAAGTGCAGGTAACGTTGGAGCGTTAAAATCTGCGCCGTCCAGCCATTACACGCTGCAGCTCAGCAGTTCTTCTAACTACGACAATCTGAACGGTTGGGCGAAGAAAGAAAACCTGAAGAACTATGTGGTGTACCAGACGACGCGTAACGGTCAACCGTGGTATGTTCTGGTGACAGGCGTGTATGCGTCTAAAGAAGATGCGAAACGTGCAGTGTCTACGTTACCCGCTGATATTCAGGCGAAAAACCCGTGGGCAAAACCGCTGCACCAGGTTCAGGCCGATTTGAAGTAAGATAGGATATGTTCTGCAATGGTTTGCTGTTTCGCCCAATTGCGGGACAAAGACTAAAGCGCAGGATGCTGTCGGAGCTTTCTCCACAGCCGGAGAAGGTGTAATTAGTTAGTCAGCATGAAAAAAAATCGCGCTTTTTTGAAATGGGCAGGGGGGAAATACCCCCTGCTTGATGATATCAAACGGCATTTACCTCAGGGGGAGTGCCTGATTGAACCTTTCGTGGGTGCCGGGTCGGTGTTTCTCAACACCGACTTTTCTCGTTATATTCTTGCCGATATCAACAGCGACCTTATCAGTCTCTATAACATCGTGAAGACGCGTACCGATGAGTATGTGCAGGCTTCTCGTGAGCTGTTTATGCCTGAAACCAATCAGGCTGAGGTGTACTATCGGTTCAGAGAAGAATTTAATGCCAGCCAGGATCCGTTCCGCAGAGCAGTGCTGTTCTTGTATCTGAACCGTTTTGGTTACAACGGATTATGCCGTTATAACCTGCGCGGCGAGTTTAACGTCCCGTTTGGGCGTTATAAAAAACCTTACTTCCCGGAAGCCGAGTTGTACCATTTTGCTGAGAAAGCGCAGAATGCGGAGTTCCATTGCCTCTCCTATGAAGAGTGCATGGACCGTGCGGATAGCAACTCTGTGGTCTATTGCGACCCGCCTTATGCACCACTTTCGGCGACGGCAAATTTCACTGCGTATCACACCAACAGCTTTAGCCCGAAAGAACAGGCGCATTTGGCCGAGATGGCAGAAAAGCTGGTCAGTAAGCAGATCCCAGTGTTAATTTCGAACCATGACACGCCCGATACCCGTGAATGGTACCGAGCGGCGAAACATTTTCAGGTCAAAGTGCGGCGCAGCATAAGCAGCAATGGCGGCACGCGTAAAAAGGTGAACGAACTGCTGGCACTGTATAAACCAGGAGTCGTAACGCCTGCGAAGAAATAAATCTCAAGGAGAAGCGGATGAAACAGTATTTGATCGCCCCCTCAATTCTGTCGGCTGATTTTGCCCGCCTGGGTGAGGACACCGCGAGAGCACTGACTGCTGGTGCCGACGTTGTGCACTTCGACGTCATGGACAATCACTACGTACCGAACTTGACCATCGGACCGATGGTACTGAAATCGCTGCGTAAATATGGCATCACTGCCCCGATTGATGTTCACCTGATGGTGAAACCGGTCGATCGTATTGTTCCGGACTTCGCCGCCGCCGGTGCCAGCATCATTACTTTTCACCCGGAAGCCTCCGAGCATGTCGATCGCACTTTACAGCTGATCAAAGAGCATGGCTGTAAAGCGGGCCTGGTGTTCAACCCGGCAACGCCGCTGAGCTATCTGGACTACGTCATGGATAAGCTTGATGTGATCCTGCTGATGTCCGTTAACCCAGGCTTTGGCGGGCAGTCCTTCATCCCACAAACGCTGGATAAACTGCGCGAAGTGCGTCGTCGCATTGATGAATCTGGCTACGATATCCGCCTCGAAGTGGACGGCGGTGTCAAAGTGAACAACATTGGCGAAATTGCCGCGGCAGGCGCAGATATGTTTGTCGCAGGCTCCGCGATTTTCGACCAACCAGACTACAAAAAAGTCATTGATGAAATGCGCAATGAACTGGCGAAGGTAAGTCATGGATAAGTTTCAGGATATTCGGGGCGCTGCATTTGACCTCGACGGCACGCTGGTCGACAGCGCGCCGGGATTAGCCGCAGCGGTGGATATGGCGCTGTATGCGCTGGAATTGCCGGTTGCCGGAGAAGAACGCGTTATCACCTGGATTGGTAACGGTGCAGATGTACTGATGGAGCGCGCGCTGGCGTGGTCTCGTCAGGAGCGCGCGACATTACGTAAAACGATGGGTAAACCGCCCGTTGATGATGATATTCCCGCTGAGGAACAGGTACGTATTTTGCGTAAGCTGTTCGACAGATACTACGGTGATGTCGCAGAAGAGGGGACATTCCTGTTCCCTGATGTTGCCGACACGCTGGGCGCGCTGCATGCGAAAGGATTGCCGCTGGGTCTGGTGACCAACAAACCGACCCCGTTTGTCGCGCCATTACTCGAAGCATTAGATATCGCCAAATACTTTAGCGTGGTCATCGGTGGTGACGACGTGCAGAATAAAAAACCGCATCCGGATCCGCTGCTGCTGGTGGCAAGCAAGCTTGGCATCAAGCCTGAGCAAATGCTCTTCGTAGGGGATTCACGCAATGATATTCAGGCGGCAAAAGCTGCTGGCTGTCCGTCCGTTGGCCTGACCTATGGCTACAACTACGGTGAGTCGATCGCGCTGAGCCAGCCCGACGTTATTTACGACCGTATTAATGAACTACTGCCCGCTCTCGGGCTTCCGCATAGCGAAAATCAGGAATCAAAAAATGACTAAGCCCATCGTTTTTAGTGGCGCACAGCCCTCAGGTGAATTGACCATTGGCAACTATATGGGTGCGCTGCGTCAGTGGGTGAGCATGCAGGATGACTACCATTGCATCTACTGCATCGTTGACCAACATGCCATCACCGTTCGTCAGGATGCGCAGCAGCTGCGTAAAGCAACGCTCGATACGCTGGCGCTGTACCTGGCATGCGGTATCGATCCTGAAAAAAGTACAATTTTCGTGCAGTCTCACGTACCGGAGCATGCACAGTTAGGTTGGGCACTGAACTGCTACACCTACTTCGGCGAGCTGAGCCGTATGACCCAGTTCAAAGATAAATCCGCACGCTATGCGGAGAACATCAACGCCGGTCTGTTTGATTATCCGGTACTGATGGCGGCAGACATTCTGCTGTATCAGACCAACCAGGTACCGGTTGGCGAAGATCAGAAACAGCATCTGGAACTGAGCCGCGATATCGCCCAGCGCTTCAACGCCCTGTATGGCGAGATCTTCAAAGTGCCTGAGCCGTTCATTCCTAAATCCGGCGCGCGCGTGATGTCGCTGCTGGAGCCGACGAAGAAAATGTCCAAGTCGGATGACAACCGCAACAACGTGATCGGTCTGCTGGAAGATCCGAAATCTGTGGTTAAGAAAATCAAACGCGCGATGACCGACTCTGAAGAGCCGCCTGTTGTACGCTACGACGTGCAGAACAAAGCGGGCGTTTCCAACCTGCTGGATATCCTCTCTGCGGTTACCGGCCAGAGCATTCCGGAGCTGGAACAGCACTTCGAAGGCAAAATGTATGGTCATCTGAAAGGTGAAGTCGCAGAGGCCGTTTCCGGTATGCTGACCGAGCTTCAGGAGCGTTATCACCGTTTCCGTAACGATGAAGCTTTCCTGCAGAAAGTGATGAAAGACGGTGCGGAAAAAGCCAGCGCACGTGCGTCCGTTACGCTGAAAGCCGTTTACGAAGCGATTGGTTTTGTCGCCAAGCCGTAATGCGCTCTGTGTTGTTGAAGAAACCGGGTTAGGCCCGGTTTTTTTTCGCCTGTTGGTTTGTGAACCTCAAAAAATGTGAAGCGCCTCGCCGTTTGCATATTTCCTCATTGCGTTATATCTTCACTTTAATGAAGATATAAATATTCAATTTACTGAAAATATAAAATGCGTCGGACATTTATCAAGAAAGAGGGGGTTGTGCTGACAACCCTGGCCCGTTATCTGCTCGGTGAGAAGTGCGGTAACAGATTGAAAACTATTGATGAACTGGCAGCCGAGTGTCACTCATCGGTAGGGTTAACTCAGGCTGCGTTGAAAACGCTGGAATCCTCTGGGGCAATCCGTATTGAGCGTCGTGGGCGTAACGGTAGCTATCTGGTGGATATGGATAACCGTACGCTGCTAAAGCATGTGGATATTAATAACGTGGTCTGTGCGATGCCGCTGCCTTACACCCGTTTATATGAAGGACTGGCGAGTGGGCTGAAAGCGCAGTTCGATGGGATCCCGTTTTATTACGCACACATGCGTGGGGCTGATATTCGCGTGGAATGCCTGCTAAACGGCGTCTACGACATGGCGGTGGTTTCTCGTCTGGCGGCGGAAAGTTACCTTGCTCAGGACGGGCTGCGTATCACGTTGGCGCTGGGACCGCATACCTACGTTGGCGAGCATCAGCTAATTTGTCGCAAGGGCGAATCTGCAGATGTAAAACGTGTCGGGCTCGATAACCGTTCGGCGGATCAGAAAATCATGACCGAGGCCTGTTTTGGCAACCGTGACGTTGAATTGATCGATATGCCTTATCACGAAAGCTTGCAGCGCATCGCGAAAGGGGATGTGGATGCGGTTATCTGGAACGTGGTTGCCGAGGCCGAGCTGGCGGTACTGGGGTTAGAAGCCACGCCGCTCACCAACGATCCGCGATTTCTGCAGGCCACGGAGGCCGTGGTACTTACCCGCGCAGAGGATTATGCGATGCAGCAGCTACTGCGCGCCGTTGTTAACAAAGAGGCGCTGCTTGCCCACCAACAACGTGTGGCGAACGGTGAACAGGAACCCAGTTATTAAGTGAAGGCAAACGACATGGAAAACAGGCTTAACCTGCTGTGTGAAGCAGGCGTTATCGACAAGGATATTTGTAGCGGCATGCTGCAAGTGGTCAGGCGGTTGGATGAAGAGTGGCGTTTGCCGATTCACAGCGAGCAAGGAACCATGGCGATGACCCATATGGCGAGTGCGTTAATGCGCAGTCGCCAGGGCGAAGTGATTGAAGCGCTGGATGGTGAGTTGCTGGAGGAGTTGGCGCAATCTCATCTCTGGCCAACTATTTTGCTGGTACATCAGGCGCTGATGAAAGAGTTTACGGTGGCGCTGCACGCGAATGAAGAAGGCTATATGTTGGCGAACTTGTATGGATTGTGGATGGCGGCGAACGAAGGTGTCTGAAATCACTGGGAAATGAGCTTATTGCATCTTAAATATTCAAAAAAATGAATATTTAACTGAAGGATTAGAAACGAGGCCGAGAAATGTTTATAGACGCATTGAAACGCCAGAACCCTGCGCTAATCTCCGCCGCTATCGCGTTATGGCAGCAGGGAAAGATCGCCCCTGATAGTTGGGTCATTGATGTTGACCAGGTCATTGAGAATGGCAAACGTCTGCTGGATGTCGCGGGGCAACATGGTATCTCGCTGTATCTGATGACCAAACAGGTTGGACGTAACCCGTGGCTGGCGGAGAAACTGTTGCAGCTTGGCTATGAAGGCATCGTGGTTGTCGATTACAAGGAGAGTCGCGTCATGC
The DNA here is from genome assembly GCF_004322975.1 of Citrobacter sp. ABFQG. Taxonomy (NCBI): domain Bacteria; kingdom Pseudomonadati; phylum Pseudomonadota; class Gammaproteobacteria; order Enterobacterales; family Enterobacteriaceae; genus Citrobacter; species Citrobacter sp. ABFQG. The sequence goes on along the minus strand of NZ_CP036435.1, from coordinate 310,240 downwards.
GCCGTGCCGGGTTGCCGGTTGCGCATCAGGGACATCTGGTGCAGATCCCGTCGCGGCTGGTCAATGAAGCTGTAGCGCAAGGTACTGAAGTCATCACATTGTTCTCACTGGAGAAAGCGCGCGAAGTTTCCGCTGCTGCGGTGAAGGCCGGCTGTGAACAGAACGTGATGCTGAAGGTGTACGACAAAGATGATTTTCTCTACCCGGGGCAGGAAAGCGGATTTCCGCTGATGTATCTGACGGATGTGGTCAATGAAATCCGCAGACTGCCGGGCCTGCGCCTGAGCGGCCTCACCCATTTCCCCTGCCTGTTATGGGATGAAAACTCCGCGCAGACGATGCCGACGCCTAATCTGCATACGCTGGTAAATGCCCGACGTCAGTTGGTTGAGGCCGGGATTGCCATTGAGCAGCTTAATGCGCCGTCAGCCAGTAGCTGTTCGTCACTCCCTTTGCTGGCGGAATATGGTGTCACCCATGCGGAGCCGGGTCATGCGTTGACCGGCACCATTCCTTCCAATCAAAAAGGCGACCAGCCGGAACGCATTGCGATGCTGTGGTTGAGCGAGATATCGCACAATTTTCGAGGTGACAGTTATTGCTACGGCGGGGGCTATTATCGTCGCGGCCATGCGCAAAATGCGCTGGTCTTTACGCCAGAAAATGACGCGCCGATCGCAGCGAAGCTAAAACCCGTGGACGACAGCAGCATTGACTACTACCTGCCTGTGGCCGGTGAGTTTCCGGTGAGCAGCGCGGTGATTTTCTGTTTTCGCACCCAGATCTTCGTGACGCGTAGCGACGTGGTGCTGGTGTCGGGCATTCAGCGCGGCGTAGCTGAAATCGTCGCGCGATACGACAGTCTCGGCAATATTCTGGAGGACTAATGGCCCGATTCGTGGTGTTGGTAATCGACAGTTTTGGCGTTGGCGCAATGAAAGACGTCACGCGGGTCAGGCCGCAGGATGCCGGAGCGAATACCTGTGGTCATATTCTGGGCGAACTCCCGCAGTTACGGCTGCCAACGCTTGAGAAGTTGGGGCTGATTAACGCTCTGGGCTTTGCGCCGGGCGTGATGAAACCTTCGGAATCGGCAGTCTGGGGCGTTGCGGAGCTGCAGCATGAAGGGGGAGATACCTTTATGGGCCATCAGGAAATTTTAGGCACGCGGCCTCAGGCACCGCTGCGGATGCCATTTAGCGACGTCATTGATCGCGTTGAGCAAGCGCTGAAAGTCGCGGGCTGGCAGGTGGAACGTCGCGGTGGCGAGCTGGCGTTTCTGTGGGTCAACGATGCGGTTGCAGTGGGCGATAACCTCGAAGCGGATTTAGGTCAGGTCTACAACGTCACTGCCAACCTGTCCGCCATTGCGTTTGATGAGGTGCTAAAGATTGGCCGCGTAGTGCGTGAACAGGTTCAGGTCGGGCGCGTCATCACCTTTGGCGGTCAGCTTGCGAACAGCCAGCGCATTCTGGATGCCGCCGAAACGATGGAAGGGCGCTTTGTCGGCATTAATGCCCCACGCTCCGGCGCGTATGAAAGCGGTTTTCAGGTCAGGCATATGGGCTATGGCGTAGATGAGCAGGTACAGGTACCGCAAAAACTGCATGACGCCGGAATCCCTACCGTGCTGGTCGGTAAAGTGGCGGACATCGTTGGCAATCCGCACGGGCGCAGCTGGCAAAACCTGGTAGATAGCCAGCAGATTATGGATATCACGCTTAACGAATTTAACGCGGAGTCGACGGTATTTATCTGTACCAACATTCAGGAAACCGATCTCGCCGGACACGCTGAAGACGTCGCACGTTATGCCGAACGGCTGCAGCTTGTTGATCTTAATCTTTCACGCCTTCTGACCGCTATGGAGCCAAATGACTGTCTGGTGGTCATGGCCGATCACGGCAACGATCCGACCATAGGGCACAGCCACCATACCCGGGAAGTTGTGCCGGTATTGGTGTATCAACAGGGGCTGGAGCCTGCGCAATTAGGTATCCGGGCGACGTTATCCGATGTTGGCGCTACGGTGTGTGAATTTTTCGGCGCGGCGGCGCCACAAAACGGCTGTTCTTTTCTCTCGGCATTGCGCCTTACAGGAGACACCTTATGAACTTTGATCCGACGGGCTACACCTGGGTCCACGAACATCTGCATATCGATCTCTCCGGATTTAAGAATAACCTCGACTGCCGGTTAGATCAGTACGATCTCATTTGTCAGGAAATGAAGGATCTCCGGGCGTTAGGCGTCAGCAACATTATTGAGATGACCAACCGCTATATGGGACGTAATCCGCAATTCATGCTCGACCTGATGCGCGATACCGGAATTAACGTCGTGGCCTGCACAGGCTATTACCAGGATGCGTTCTTCCCTGAACATGTTGCGGCCCGAAGCGTGGAACAGCTCGCGCAGGAGATGGTTGATGAGATAGTCATCGGTATTGATGGTACTGAATTGAAGGCCGGAATTATCGCGGAAATCGGCTCTAGTGAAGGCGTGATTACGCCGCTTGAAGAGAAGGTGTTTATCGCCGCGGCGCGGGCACACATCGAAACCGGACGCCCCATCTCAACCCATACCTCTTTTAGCACGATGGGAGTGGAACAACTGGTGTTGCTACAGGCGCACGGCGTCGACCTTTCCCGCGTAACCGTGGGTCACTGCGACCTGAAAGATAATCTCGACAATATTTTACGCATGATCGAGCTCGGCGCGTATGTGCAATTCGATACCATCGGAAAAAACAACTATTACCCGGACGAGAAACGCATCGCCATGCTGCACGCGATACGCGATCGCGGACTGCTTAGCCACGTCATGCTCTCTATGGACATTACCCGCCGCTCGCATTTAAAAGCCAATGGCGGCAATGGCTACGACTATCTGTTAACCACCTTTATCCCACAGCTGCGCCAGTCAGGATTCAGTCAGGCCGATGTGGACATGATGTTACGTGATAACCCCTCAAAATTTTTCCAATAAGGACAGAATCATGAAAAAGATTGGCGTTGCTGGCTTACAGCGTGAGCAGATTAAAAAAACCATCGAAACCGCAGCACCGGGCTGCTTTGAAGTCTCCATTCATAACGATATGGAAGCGGCGATGAAGGTGAAATCCGGACAACTGGATTACTACATCGGCGCTTGTAACACCGGCGCGGGTGCAGCACTGTCGATTGCCATCGCGGTGATTGGCTACAACAAAAGCTGCACTATCGCCAAGCCGGGTATTAAGGCGAAAGACGAACATATCGCAAAAATGGTTGCGGAAGGGAAAGTGGCGTTTGGTCTCTCCGTCGAACATGTTGAACATGCGATTCCGATGCTGGTTAACCACCTGAAATAAAAGGCATGACTATGGATCTGTATATTCAGATTGTGGTGGTGGCCTGCCTGACCGGCATGACGTCACTTCTGGCACACCGCTCGGCGGCCGTCTTTCATGACGGCATCCGCCCGATCCTGCCGCAGCTGATCGAGGGGTACATGAACCGCCGGGAGGCGGGAAGTATCGCGTTTGGTCTGAGTATCGGCTTTGTCGCGTCGGTGGGGATCTCCTTTACCCTGAAAACCGGCTTGCTCAACGCCTGGCTGCTGTTCCTGCCGACGGATATTCTCGGCGTGCTGGCAATGAACAGCCTGCTGGCGTTCGGTCTGGGCGCTATCTGGGGCGTATTGATTCTGACCTGCCTGCTGCCGGTGAACCATCTGCTCACGGCGCTGCCGGTGGATGTGCTGGGTAGCTTGGGTGAATTAAGTTCGCCGGTGGTTTCTGCATTCGCACTCTTCCCGCTGGTGGCGATTTTCTACCAGTTTGGCTGGAAACACAGCATTATCGCGGCGGTGGTGGTACTGATGACCCGCGTGGTGGTGGTGCGTTACTTCCCGCATCTGAACCCGGAATCAATTGAGATTTTTGTGGGGATGATGATGCTGCTGGCGATCGCCATTACGCATGATATTCGCCATCGTGGCGATGAAGAGATGGATGCCAGCGGGTTATCTGTCTTTGAAGAACGAACCTCACGGATTATTAAAAACCTGCCGTATATTGCCATCGTTGGCGCGCTGATTGCCGCCGTTGCCAGTATGAAAATTTTTGCTGGTAGCGAGGTCTCAATTTTTACGCTGGAAAAAGCCTATTCAGCGGGGATTACGCCTGAGCAATCGCAGACGCTGGTTAACCAGGCGGCGCTGGCGGAATTTATGCGTGGGTTGGGTTTTGTGCCGTTGATTGCCACCACCGCGCTGGCAACCGGTGTATACGCGGTAGCGGGCTTCACCTTTGTTTATTCCGTTGGTTATCTGGCTCCGAACCCGTGGATAGCGGCAATCCTTGGCGCTATCGTGATTTCCGCGGAAGTGCTGCTGCTGCGCTCAATTGGCAAATGGCTGGGGCGTTATCCGTCAGTGCGTAACGCATCGGACAATATTCGTAATGCGATGAATATGCTGATGGAAATGGCGCTGCTGATAGGCTCGATTTTTGCCGCCATCAAGATGGCGGGCTACACCGGCTTCTCGATTGCGGTAGCGATTTACTTCCTTAACGAATCGATAGGGCGTCCGGTGCAGAAGATGGCGGCCCCGGTCGTGGCGGTGATGATTACGGGTATTGTGCTGAATATTCTCTACTGGTTTGGTCTGTTTGTTCCGGCCTGAGGAGGCGTAAAACATGAAGACGTTCCCTCTGCAAAGTCTTACGCTCGCGCAAGCACAACAAAAGCAGTTTGCGCTGGTGGATACGCTCTGCCGTCACTTTCCTGGCGCTGACTTTCTGGCCGGTGGCGATTTGGGGCTGGCCCCGGGGCTGAATCAGCCCCGGGTCACGCAGCGTGTGGAAAAGGTGCTGGCCGAGGCGTTTCATGCTGAAGCCGCCGTGCTGGTTCAGGGTGCTGGCACCGGGGCTATTCGCGCCGGGCTGGCCGCACTGCTCAAACCCGGGCAGCGGCTGCTGGTACACGACGCACCTGTGTATCCTACAACACTGGTGATCATCGAGCAGATGGGCATCACCCTGGTCAGGGCTGATTTCAACAGCCCCTCGGCAATCATGCGGGCTATTACGCAGTATCGCCCTGATGCCGCGTTGGTACAGCATACGCGGCAGCAACCGCAGGACCATTACGTTTTAGCGGATGTGTTGGCGGAAATAACACAATGCGGCGTACCGACATTAACCGATGATAACTACGCGGTGATGAAAGTAGAGGGTATCGGCTGCGAGTGTGGGGCGACGCTGTCCACCTTTTCCTGCTTTAAGCTCTTCGGCCCGGAAGGCGTAGGGGCGGTTGTCGGCAAGGCAGAGGTCATCGCTAAAATTCGTAGCACCCTCTATTCCGGCGGCAGCCAGATCCAGGGAGCGCAGGCGCTCGAGGTACTTCGCGGTCTGGTTTTCGCTCCGGTGATGCATGCGGTGCAGGCTGGCGTTTCTGAGCGTCTGCTGAATCTGCTCGATAGTGGAGCGATACCTGAGGTGAAAAAAGCGGTTATTGCTAATGCCCAGTCGAAGGTGCTGATCGTGGAGTTTCACCAGCCGATTGCCGCCCGTGTGCTGAAAGCGGCGCAAGAGAGAGGTGCGCTACCGTATCCGGTAGGAGCGGAGTCGAAATATGAAATCCCACCGCTGTTCTATCGCCTTTCGGGGACGTTTCGCGAAGCTAATCCGTTGCTGGGTGATTATGCGATTCGCATTAATCCTAACCGAAGTGGAGAAGAAACGGTGCTGCGTATTTTGCGCGAGAGCGTGAGCGCGATGATGTGTGAATGAGTAGCTAATCTATAAATGCAAAAACCGGGAAATTCCCGGTTTTTTTGTATCTGCGCAATCGCGTATATTATTGATTTGCAGCCGGGCCGCAGCCACCAATAATTTTAGAAATTGAAATTGCTGGATGGAATAAATAATCGTAGCTACAGTTGTTTTTTGTGTTTTCAATATGACCAGTACATGCGGTCAGCGTAGCCAGCACACCTGCCACGATGGTGATTTTTGCAAATTTAAACATGATAAAATCCTTGTAAGATATCTATTTTTTAAATGGATGAAATCCATTTCTCGGCGGTTAAGATATCAACTAAGGAAGATTTTAAATAGTCCGAATAAGGACGTGATAATGTTAGGGTAAATTATATTTTTAATGAATTAAAATGCTATGAAATGTATCTATTATTAATAAATTGATGAATGATATTTTATTTAGATTAAATATTAACTTTTGTGAATCATAAATAAATGCCCTGAATATCAGGGCATTTATTAGCATTCAATTAATGATTCGAGAACCAGTTCAGCTTATCGCGTAGTCCAACCACGCGACCGACGATAATCAGCGCCGGACTTTCAACCTGCTGTGCCAGCTCGCCGAGCTGCGTCAGAACCCCGTTGACGACGCGTTGCTTCACGGAAGTCCCGTTTTCTACCAGCGCGACGGTCATATCAGGCTGCATGCCAAACTCAATCAGTTTTTCCTGGATGGTGGCTGCCTGATTCAGTCCCATGTAGAACACCAGCGTCTGTTTCTCGGCCGCCAGGTTTTCCCAGTCCAGCTCACCGCCGGTTTTCAGGTGTCCGGTAACCAGACGCACGCTCTGAGCGTAATCACGATGGGTCAGTGGAATGCCGGAATAGGCAGAACAACCAGAGGCTGCGGTAATACCAGGCACTACAGAGAATGGAATACCGGCATGGCACAGCGTTTCCAGCTCTTCGCCACCACGGCCAAAGATGAACGGGTCGCCACCTTTCAGTCGTACCACGCGCTTGCCCTGTTGTGCTTCACGCAGCAGGATCTGATTGATCTCTTCCTGCGGTACGCAGTGATAGCCCGCACGTTTGCCGACGAACACTCGGTCTGCATCGCGGCGTACAAGGTTCATGATGTCGTCGGAAACCAGGCGGTCATAGACCACGACATCCGCTTGCTGGATCTGCTGTAGCCCTTTCAGCGTCAGCAGGCCGGCATCGCCAGGACCGGCGCCAACCAGTACCACTTCACCACGGTGATCCAGCGGTTCGCTGAGCATTTGCTCGGTGGTTTCCTCGACGGCTTTCAGGTCATTGTTCGCCAGCGACTGCGCCAGGCGGTCATTCACGAACAATTTTTCCCAGAAGCGGCGACGTTCACCCATGCTGGCAAACTGTTTCTTCACCCGAGAGCGCAACTTGCCGGCATATTGTGCGACCTGGCCCAAATGCTGAGGCAGTACGGATTCAAGCCTTTCACGCAGCAGACGGGCAAGCACCGGCGATGTCCCGCCGGAGGAGACCGCCACCATCAGCGGCGAGCGGTCGATAATAGAGGGCATGATAAAACTGGCTGCTTTTGGCGCGTCGACCACGTTGCAGAAGATACGACGTGACTCCGCGGCGGTGCTGACGCTTTGGTTGACGGCATCGTCATCGGTGGCGGCAATAGCCAGCCAGCAGGTGTTGAGCAGGGACTCATCGAACGGTCCCTCAACCAGCGTCAGCATGCCTTCATCTGCCCATACTTTGAACTGCGGAATAAACGCCAGTGCATTAACCGTTAAACGGGCGCCCGCTTCCAGCAGTAACCGCGCTTTGCGTTCTGCGACATCACCACCGCCGACGATCAAGCAGTCGCGGTCACGTAGTTGACAAAATATAGGCAAATGGTCCACGACATTACCCCTTAATTAATTATTAGCAGCCGCCTCTGGCTGGTTGATTTTTGCCGGAGCCGGACGCTCCGATTTTGGCGTAGCATACCAATAACCTAATCCCATGAATACGACACCGGACAAAGTATTACCGAGTGTCACCCACAGCAGGTTATGACCAATTCCTGACAGGGTATAAGCTTCGCTGTGATGACCGAACCAGGAGAGGGCAAACAGCGTCATGTTGGCCACCGAGTGCTCGTAGCCGGAAGCGATAAACGCCAGCAGACACCACCAGATAGCGAGGAATTTTGCCGCGCCTTCGGTACGGATTGCCATCCATATTGCCAGACAAACCAACCAGTTACACAGTGCGCCTTTAAAGAACAGCACCGTTGCAGGCGCGGTGGTTTTCGCCAGCGCGACCGAATGGACGATGCTGGTATCGACCGGCAGCAGACTGCCGCCTCCCCAGCTATAAAGCAGGGCGACAAACACGGATCCGACCAGATTTCCCAGCCAGGTTTGCGGCAGGATAGCCCACATTTGGCCGTGGCTGATGGTGCCCGCTTTGACGCCGAGCGTCAGGAACATGGTGTGACCGGTAAACAGTTCTGAACCGGCAATAATAACCAGCGTTAAGGCGATACCAAAGGTTGCACCCATCACCAGCGGACGTACGGACGGGTCGAGCAGGTTACCGAGGGTAAAAATAAGGATGATGCCGAGGCCAACGTAGGCCCCTGCCATTGCCGAACTGACCCAGAACCCGAGCGGGTTATTTGCCGACAGGCGTGCGATGCGCGCAGCGTTAGCCGCACACTTATTGATAGTGTCTGTGAACATGTGTTGATTATCCTTGAAGTACAAAAATAAAAAGAAATCGTAACCGTAGGCCGAATAAGGCATTTATGCCGCCATCCGGCAATGTGCTTTTGCAATTGCCTGATGGCGCTACGCTTATCAGGCCTACCAATAAAAGACCTACAAATACGTCAAAAAAGGGGAGGCGTTGCGCCTCCCAAAAATTTATTAACCGCGCAGTTGCACCGTGCCGTCTTTCACTCGCGCTTCGTAATGTTTCACGGAGAACTGTTCGTCTTCCATGCACAGTCCGTCGCTTAAACGAAAACGCTGTTTTTTCAGCGGGCTGGCAACCCACAATTCGCCCTGATGTTCAGCAATAAGCCCACGAGAAAGCACACTGGACTCAAAGAACGGGTCGATGTTGCTGATCGCAAACACCTGGTCGCTGTGATACGGGCGGAAAATTGCAACCTGCTCGTTACCTAACAGGGCGCAGACGCCTGTTGCAGGCAGAATGTCATCGATTTTGCAGATGTTTTTCCACTGGCTCATGCGTTTTCCTCCACCAGAGTCACCGGGATACGCTCATAAGGCGTGGCCGGACGATGTTGTTCACGTTCAGGCACAACCTGGACATTCGGATCGCGTTTATCGCTGTTGATAAAGTGTTTGAAGCGAACCTGCGCGGATGGAGTGTTAACGGTTTCTGTCCACTCGCAGACCACCGCTTCACGCAGACGGGCCATCTCTTCTTCAAGATGCTGGTTCAGGCCCAGCTTGTCGTCGATGATGACGGACTTCAGATACTCGATACCGCCTTCCAGATTGTCTAACCACGGTGCGGTACGGGTCAGTTTGTCGGCGGTACGGATGTAGAACATCATGAAGCGATCAAGATACTTGAGCAGCGTTTCACGATCGATATCTGCTGCCAGCAGGTCTGCATGGCGAGGTTTCATCCCGCCGTTACCGCAAACGTACAGGTTCCAGCCTTTCTCAGTGGCGATGATACCTACGTCTTTGCCCTGAGCTTCCGCACATTCGCGGGTACAACCGGAGACGCCGAATTTCATTTTGTGCGGGGTACGAATACCTTTGTAGCGATTTTCCAGCTCCACGCCGAAGCCGACGCTATCGCCGACGCCGTAACGACACCAGGTGCTACCTACGCAGGTTTTCGCCATACGCAGCGCTTTGGCATACGCGTGGCCGGTTTCAAAACCGGCTTCAATCAGCTGACGCCAGATTTCCGGCAGGTCATCTTTCTGCGCGCCGAACAGACCGATACGCTGAGAACCGGTAATTTTGGTGTACAGGTTAAATTCACGCGCGATACGGCCCACGGCCACCAGGCCTTCAGGGGTAATTTCGCCACCCGCAGAGCGCGGGATCACGGAGTAAGTACCGTCTTTCTGGATGTTAGCCAGGAAGTTGTCGTTGGTGTCCTGCAACGGCGTGTGCTGTGGTTTGAGGATGTACTCATTCCAGCAGGAAGCCAGCAGGGAACCCACGGTAGGTTTACACACTTCGCAGCCGTAGCCTTTCCCGTGTTTGGCCAGCAGCTCTTCGAAGGTTTTGATGCCTTCTACACGGATGAGATGGAACAGTTCCTGACGTGAGTACGGGAAGTGTTCGCACAGGTTGTTATTCACTTCGATACCCTGTTTCGCCAGTTCGGCGTTCAGGACCTGCGTTACCAGCGGGATACACCCGCCACAGCCGGTACCGGCTTTGGTTTCCGCTTTCAGCGCCGCAACGGTATGGCAGCCTTTGTTGATAGCGGCAACCAGCATGCCTTTGGTGACGTCAAAGCAGGAGCAAATCTGCGCGCTGTCCGGCAGTTTATCGACACCGATAGATGGCTTACCGCTGCCCGCGTGTGCTGGCAGAATCAGTGAATCTGGATTTTCCGGCAGTTCAATGGCGTTCAGCACCAACTGCAGCAGATTGCCGTAATCGCTGGTGTCGCCAACCAGAACCGCGCCGAGCAGGGTTTTGTTATCTTCGCTAACGATCAGGCGTTTGTAGACTTCTTTGCTTTCGTCGAGATAGACATAGCTACGTGCACCCGGCGTGCGAGCATGCGCGTCACCAATACCGCCGACGTCAACGCCGAGCAGCTTCAGCTTGGCGCTCAGGTCCGCGCCTTCAAAGGCGTTTTCAGTTTCGAGAATATGGTCAACGGCAACCTGCGCCATTTTGTAGCCAGGAGCGACCAGACCATACACGCGGTTGTTCCAGCTTGCGCATTCGCCGATGGCATAGATGTCCGGGTCAGAAGTCTGGCAGGTGTCATTAATGACGATACCGCCGCGTGGTGCGACGTCAAGGCCGCACTGGGTGGCCAGTTTGTCGCGGGGACGAATACCGGTAGAGAAGACGATGAAATCGACTTCCAGTTCGCTACCGTCGGCAAAACGCATGGTTTTGCGCGCTTCGGTGCCTTCCTGAACGATCTCTTTGGTGTTTTTGCTGGTGTGCACACGCACGCCCATGCTTTCAATTTTGCGACGTAACTGCTCGCCACCCATATGATCCAGCTGTTCAGCCATCAGCATTGGGGCGAATTCAATCACGTGGGTTTCAACGCCGAGGCTTTTCAGCGCACCAGCGGCTTCCAGGCCCAGCAGGCCACCGCCGACCACGGCACCGCGTTTGCTACGGCGCGCGCAAGACTCAATCGCGTTGAGGTCTTCGATGGTGCGGTAAACGAAGCAGTCCTGGGTTTCCGAACCTTTAATCGGTGGGATCCACGGGTAAGAGCCCGTCGCCATGATTAGCTTATCGTAGTAAACCGTACGACCTGCGCTGGAGTGGATTACTTTCTCCTGGCGGTTAATGGTAATTGCGCGCTCGCCCACTAACACCTTAACGCCATGCTTCTCGTAGAATCCTTCACGCACCAGAGAAAGCTCTTCGGCGGTGTGGTGGGAGAAGTAGGAAGACAGGTGTACGCGGTCGTATGCTTTGCGGGGTTCTTCACAGAAGACGGTAATATCAAAATTGGCAGCGTCGGATTTATCAAGAAGATCCTCAATAAAGCGATGGCCGACCATACCATTACCGATAATAGCGAGTCTGACTTTGCTCATTTTTGCCTCGATTTCTTTTCTATTACTGCCTACCTTAACGATTCAGCAACCGCACTTATTGATGCAAATCAAATTCGCCCTTATATACTCCTTAAGAGGTATATAGCTGATTTGTCAGCATTTTTATAAGTGACGGAATTATTTGAGTTTTCGTGTTTGTATAAATAGCGTACAAATTAAGGGGTTTTTGTAAGAATTGGCCTACATGACCAGTGAAAGAAGAGAGGAGGCGAAAATATGCCGGATGATGTGGATACCATCCGGCAGTGTGTAGACCGGGCTAGCGAAGCGCCCCCGGCACTGAGATTAATGCGTTGCTGGCGCGTTATGCTGGCGATGACGCGTGACGAAGCCAAGAATAAAGCACATTACGAATACAACCGCATACAAGCCGTTAGCCGTCTGCAATGCCGCCTGCGGGCCGCTATGTGCCACAATAGGGCCGGTTACCACGAAGGTGAGCATAGTACCAATGGTGCCGCAGGTCAGAACGAAGTTAACCAGTTTGGGTGAGGCGACCTTCGTCTGCTGGGAGCCAAGGGTAATGATGGTGGTATAAATCGCGCTGGAGAAGAAGCCCAGCGTCAGAATGAACCACGGCATATGTTCCGGCGTACCCGTGATAAACAGATACATCAGTACGGTGGCCAGACCCGCCAGTACGGTCAGGATGCGTTGCAAATCGAAGAAGCGCAGAATGAAGCTAAACGCCCACATGCCAACCATGTAAGACATCCAGAAGTCGCTGACCAGTTTACCTGCGTCGTTCAGGCTCATACCCAGGCTTTTGGCGTATTCCGGAACCCAGGAGATAAAGCCCAATTGACCGAGGATGTAGCACAGCGCGGCGATCGCCAGAAACAGCACGCCAATCCCCCATTTTTCTTTTACTACCGGCGCGTCTGACTGCTGAGCGTGTTTACCCAGTGCCGGAAATTCACAACCGAAGGTCAGCAGGAAAATAGCGACGTATACCAGGCCGATGCAAGCATAGACCCAATACCATTCGATGCTGCGCGCTAACAGGAACGCGGCAACCATCGGGAAAATCATACCGGCCATGCTGAAGAAGGAGTCAGTAAACAGCAGGCGGGAACCGCGCTGGCGACCTTCGTACATTTGAGTTACCAGGAACGTACCAATCGACATGGTTATACCGCTCACAAGACCCAATACAAACATGGCGGCAGAGAACAAGGCCAGGCTATGGCTGAGCATCAGTCCGGCGACTGCCAGTACCATCAGGATAAAGCCGAAGCGCAACTGGGTTTTCAGGGGCACGATTTCCATTAGCCATGCATTCAGAAAGATAGAGATCAGAATGCCGGCATTCAGGAAGGTGAAGGTGTTACTCATACTGGAAACGGGCAAATGGAAGTAATCTGCGATGTTTCCCATCACCATCCCGGTGACAATTACCAACGCACCTGTCAGGGCGTAGGAGAGAAAGCTAATCCATGTGAGCTTGATGCGGTTGCTGTTAGTCATGACTGGCCTGTATAGAAGTGTAAGGCGCATTGACTGCGCCGTGAGCGGGCAGATTTTAGGCGCTTTTGTGATGTATTTAAATATTTATTGGTAATGACTTTGTTTATTACATTTTTGTATGTGATCTGAATCACATTGATTCATGCGACAGTAAGGTTACATTTGTTTCAAGTACGTAAAATTAGGTAAAGGGATGGCCTTGTCCTTGAAGGCTCTTTAGAATCAATTCACTTGCTTCATTTCTGCTCTTGTTAAGGAATTCTCATGCTCAAATCGACTCTGGCGGCTGTTGCAGCTGTTCTCGCTCTTTCTGCTCTCTCTCCCGCAGCACTGGCAGCAAAAGGTGACCCTCATGTTCTGCTGACAACCTCTGCTGGTAACATTGAGCTGGAGCTGAACAGTCAGAAAGCCCCGGTTTCAGTGCAAAACTTTGTCGATTATGTCAACAGCGGTTTCTATAACAACACTACGTTCCACCGTGTGATCCCTGGCTTCATGGTGCAGGGCGGCGGTTTTACCGAGCAGATGCAGCAGAAGAAACCTAACCCGCCAATCAAGAATGAAGCCGATAACGGACTGCGTAACACCCGCGGCACGATTGCTATGGCGCGTACAGCGGATAAAGACAGCGCGACCAGCCAGTTCTTTATCAACATTGCAGACAACGCTTTCCTCGATCACGGCCAGCGCGACTTTGGCTATGCTGTCTTCGGAAAAGTTGTGAAAGGTATGGATGTTGCGGATAAGATCTCTCAGGTACAGACCCATGATGTCGGTCCATACCAGAATGTTCCGTCAAAACCGATTGTTATCCTTTCTGCTAAAGTTCTGCCGTAATCGCATCTAGCGCGGGTAGTTCTTGCCCGCGTTCACCCCTCTCTCTGCGTAACCCGAAATTGCTGCTTATACTTGTGGCAAGTGTCGGCTCATTCAGGGAGGTCACGTGAAAAAACTCACCGATAAACAAAAGTCCAGGCTGTGGGAACAGCGGCGAAACGCCAATTTCCAGGCCAGCCGACGGCTGGAAGGCGTAGATATTCTACGGGTTACTCTGAGTGCTGAAGACGCTCTGGCGCGTCTTGAAGAGCTGAGGAGGCACTATGAGCGATAAATTCGGTGATGGTCGCGACCCGTATTTATATCCGGGCCTGAATGTCATGCGTAACCGTCTGGGGATTCATCAGGCGCAGCGTTTGGCGCAGGCGGCTTATGAACTGACGGCGCTGCGTGCGGCGACTATCGAATTGGGGCCGCTTAAACGAGGCTTACCGCACCTGTGCGCCATTCATCGCCAGCTGTATCGAGATATTTTTGACTGGGCGGGACACCTGCGCGAAGTCGATATTTACCAGGGCGATACTCGCTTTTGCCATTTCGCCTATATCGAGAAAGAGGGCAATGCACTGATGCAGGACCTGGAAGATGAGTCCTGGCTGGTGGGATTACCGGAAGACAAGTTTGTCGATCGTCTTGCGCACTATTATTGCGAAATCAATGTGCTGCATCCGTTTCGCATTGGTAGCGGTCTGGCGCAGCGTATTTTCTTCGAACAGTTAGCGATTCATGCAGGGTATGTGCTGAGCTGGGATGGCATTCCGGTTGAGGAGTGGAATCAGGCTAATCAGAGCGGGGCGATGGGTGACCTGTCTGCACTGCGGGCGATATTTCGTAAAGTGGTAAGCGAAGCACCGGAAACTGAGTAGAATAGCGCGGTTCTTATGTACCGGAGCCGCCATGATCCTGCTTATCGATAACTATGATTCTTTCACCTGGAACCTGTACCAATACTTCTGCGAACTGGGGGCTGATGTCCTTGTCAGGCGCAACGACGAGCTGACGCTGGCGCAAATTGACGCGCTGAGCCCGCAAAAAATCGTCATTTCCCCGGGACCCTGTACGCCGGATGACGCCGGTATTTCGCTGGAGGTTATTCGCTATTACGCAGGGAAGATCCCACTGCTGGGCGTTTGTCTGGGGCACCAGGCGATGGCGCAGGCCTTTGGCGCGACCGTGGTTCGGGCGGCGAAAGTGATGCATGGTAAAACGTCGCCGATTACGCATAACGGGCAGGGCGTTTTTCAGGGGCTCGCCAATCCATTAACGGTAACGCGCTACCATTCTCTGGTGGTCGCTCCCGAAACCCTTCCTGACTGCTTTGAGGTGACCGCCTGGAGTGAAACACAGGAGATCATGGGTATTCGCCACCGGGAGTGGGATATGGAAGGGGTGCAGTTTCACCCGGAGAGCATTCTCAGCGAACAGGGGCATCAGCTGCTGGCTAATTTCCTCAACCGGTGATTTGTGGTTGCTATTCAGTGATTTTTTATTCATATTTTGTGATTATAATTTCACTAGCATTTCTGCTTAACAGGGTGGTAATGACATGGCAACTGAACAAACTGCAATTACACGCGCGACATTCGATGAAGTGATTCTGCCGATTTATGCACCGGCTGAGTTTATCCCGGTAAAAGGGAAAGGGAGTCGAGTATGGGATCAACAGGGTAAAGAGTATGTTGATTTCGCGGGCGGCATTGCAGTTACCGCGTTAGGGCATTGTCATCCTGCGCTGGTTGAGGCGTTAAAAACCCAGGGTGAAACCCTGTGGCATACCAGCAACGTTTTCACCAACGAACCGGCGTTACGCTTAGGTCGTAAACTCATTGATGCGACTTTCGCCGAACGCGTACTGTTCATGAACTCCGGTACCGAAGCTAACGAAACCGCCTTTAAGCTGGCGCGCCACTATGCCTGCGTGCGTCATAGCCCGTTCAAAACCAAAATCATTGCCTTCCATAACGCGTTTCATGGTCGCTCGCTGTTTACCGTATCCGTCGGCGGGCAGCCGAAATATTCCGACGGCTTTGGACCAAAGCCGGCAGATATCATCCATGTCCCGTTTAACGATCTGCATGCGGTCAAAGCGGTGATGGACGATCACACCTGCGCGGTGGTGATCGAGCCTATTCAGGGCGAGGGTGGTGTTACTGCGGCAACGCCGGCATTCCTGCAAGGCTTGCGTGAGCTCTGTGATCAGCACCAGGCGCTGTTGGTATTTGATGAAGTACAGAGCGGGATGGGGCGTACTGGCTCACTGTTTGCCTATATGCACTACGGCGTGACGCCGGATATCCTCACCAGCGCCAAGGCGCTCGGTGGCGGTTTCCCGGTGAGCGCGGTGCTGACCACCCAGGAGATTGCCTCGGCGTTCCACGTGGGTTCACACGGCTCCACATACGGCGGTAACCCGCTGGCCTGCGCGGTTGCGGGAGCTGCGTTTGATATCATCAACACGCCGGAAGTGCTGGAAGGTATTCAGGCCAAACGCCAGGCGTTTGTTCAGCATTTGCAGAAAATTGACCAGCAGTTTGACATTTTCAGCGACATTCGCGGTATGGGACTGCTGATTGGCGCCGAACTGAAGCCGCAATTTAAAGGCCGGGCGCGTGATTTCTTGTACGCCGCGGCGAATGAAGGCGTGATGGTATTGAACGCCGGACCGGACGTGATGCGTTTCGCGCCATCGCTGGTGGTGGAGCAGACTGATATCGATGAAGGGATGCAGCGCTTCGCGCAGGCCGTGGCGAAAGTGATGGGTTGACGGATTGCCGGATGGCGCTACGCTTATCCGGCCTACGAATCACACCTTACTCTGTAGGCCGGATAAGGCGTTTACGCCGCCATCCGGCAACTCTCTTAACCTTTCATGTCCCGCAACCGGCGGCTCAGCCAGATCCCATGGTGCGGTCGCTGACGCCATGCTACCGACGAAATGGTATGCATGGTGTTCAGATGCCCTAAAACCCGCTGCAGATGCTGCTCAAGGGTGCTTAAAGGCCCATGGGACAGCATCTCTGGCGCTTCGAGAATATTCACATCGCCGGAGCTTCCGGGACCGTCATATTCTAGCCGCTGCTGACAGCGCTGGATCGCAATTTCACAGGACTCCAGATACCGCTGCGCCAAATCCGGCGTCAGCATCGTATGTTCCCTTGCCAGCGTAGTCATTGCGTTGATGTGTTCGACGATGAACTGGCTATGCGTAACCCACAGTTTCATGTCCGCCAGATAGTGCGAGTTGAACCCAGGCTCCTGCATCGCCTGGTTCAGCGAGTTGAACAGCGTGTTATGCGCCTGGTTGACCCGCATGCGTTGATACGCCAGCGGTGTGGCCTGGGGATCGTTGCTAAGAATCAGGCGAATGGCCTCCTGATCGGCTTCTAACGCATCGTGGGCGTTTTTACGCAGCAAACCGCTCTGCCACTGCGGCCACAGCCAGAGCATCCCGCCAAAAGCGATCAGGCAGCCAGTGATCGTATCGATAAACCGCGGCACGATAAACTGTTCCCCGTTCAGCGTCAGCAGTTGCAGGGTATATACCGCGGTGACCGTAAAGCCGACGGTAGCCCAGCCGTAGTTTTTGCGGATGGTCAGATAACTCACCAGGGTTATCAGCAGCATGCCTGCCAGCGTGTAACCTTCCTGGATATGAAAGTGCAGCGTGACGCCAGCGATCACCAGGCCGACGAGCGTCCCTACTGAACGGTGTAAAATACGTACCCGGGTTGCCCCGTAGCCATTTTGCGTGACGAACAGGATTGTCATCAAAATCCAGTAAGGTTTTGGCAGGTGTAAGGCGCTGCCCATCAGGCTGGCAATGCTCAACATGACGCTGATGCGTCCGGCATTACGCAGCGCAGGGGATTTCAACGACAAATAGCTTTTCAGGGCAGGGATCAGCGGCAGCCGACGCTGCTTGTCAGCCATTAAATCACGGGCATACAGTGGTCGCTGGGTGCGTAGCACACGGGCAATACGGCTGAAGTGCCAGTAGCAAAATTGACCTACCGGATTGTCCGGATGCTGGTTGGCGATTTTCTCCAGCGTGCCAATCTGCTTTTCCATTGAGAAACGGGTCGGTAAGCGGTGATACAAAATATCATCGGCCAGTACGCGAAGGCGTTCGGCAACGGTGCGCGCATTCCAGCGAATCACTTGTTCGGCGTGGCTACGTTCGACCAGCTTTTGCACCTCTTCCGGCTGGTGGAGGCTAACGGAAATATGTTCCTGTAAATCGAGCGCCTCCTGAAAGGCACGTAGCAGGCGCTTATAATCGTTGTTGCGATGCGCCGACAGCATATGCATTTGCTGATAGCACTGGGTAATTAAATCCACCGCTTTTTGCTGGCGCACCAACAGGGGAGGCAGCGCTTTTTCTGGGTCGGCATGCTGAGTCAGCATGCTGTACTTGGCCTCACAGTAATCGGCTAATTCGCGGTACAACAAGCTGAGCGACTCACGCAGCGGCTGCTCGCGCCACATCCAGAACCAGAACCAGTTGAACAGGCCATACCACAATGTGCCCAGCGCGTAGATTAGCAGCGGCTCCCAGACGGGCATGTTACCTGCCAGACTGAGTGTGAAAATTGCCGCGATAAGCGAGGCTGGTAGTAGTCGCGCATGCAGAGGGCCTAATTCTGCGGTTACACCAAGAATCAGCGTCAGGCCGGTGAGGATCAGTGGCAGCGGTATAGTCTGTGCCAGCAGTAATTGCATGATCAGACTGCATCCGGCAAACAAAGACGCGCCAATCACTAAGCGTTTGAAAAAGCGCTTATGCGGGGTATCAAGACCGGCAATATTGCAGCAGGCAGGGACGAGGGAAAAGAGGAGTCCCAGATGAAGCTGACCGATGATCAGGCCGACGGCCACAGGTAAACATAGCACCAGCGTTTGTCGTAGTGCGTAGTTGATCTCTGGGTGGTATATCAGTCTTCGCCACATCGGAGCAAACAAAAGTGGCGCATTACGGGGTAACGCGCCACTTCGATGGGGTTAACGTGTGCCGTAGACGACGATGGTCTTACCGTGTGCGGAGATCAGGTTCTGATCTTCCAGCATCTTCAGAATACGACCGACGGTCTCACGGGAGCAGCCAACGATCTGGCCGATTTCCTGACGGGTGATTTTAATCTGCATGCCGTCCGGGTGGGTCATCGCATCAGGCTGTTTCGCCAGATTCAGCAGAGTCTGCGCGATACGACCGGTAACGTCGAGGAAGGCAAGGTTGCCCACTTTTTCAGACGTGACCTGCAGACGGCGAGCCATCTGAGAGGACAGGCGCATCAGAATATCTGGATTGACCTGGATTAATTGGCGAAATTTTTTGTAGGAAATTTCAGCGACTTCACATGCAGTTTTAGCACGGACCCAGGCGCTGCGTTCCTGACCTTCTTCGAAGAGGCCTAATTCACCAATAAAATCGCCCTGATTCAGATAAGAAAGGATCATTTCTTTCCCTTCTTCATCTTTGATCAGCACTGCCACTGAGCCTTTAACGATGTAGTACAACGTTTCCGCTTTTTCACCCTGGTGAATCAGCGTGCTCTTCGATGGGTACTTATGAATATGGCAATGAGACAAGAACCATTCGAGAGTCGGGTCTGTTTGCGGTTTGCCAAGCACCATGCGCGGTTATCCTCTGTTATAAGCTGTCTCCAGAGCCAAAAAACATCCTGTCTCTGGGTTTGCAAAAATGTGCTTCCCGCTACCTGGGAAGGGGGCTGTCAATACGTGCGACGGCCTGTAATGTGATGTCCTCTGCATACATGCAGTACGTCAATGTATTACTGTAGCATCCCGACTGTTTTAGCATAGCTTTCGCCGTGTGTCTCCTGGTGTCTCGCTTCAGCATGACGCAGGTCGCCTTCCGTTGCGAGATTTGTTGTGTGCGCGTAATCTGTCAGGAAAATTGATGCATCGGAGTAATAAAATATGCAAGCACGTGTTAAGTGGGTCGAAGGGCTGACCTTCCTCGGTGAGTCCGCTTCTGGCCACCAGATTTTGATGGACGGTAACTCCGGTGATAAAGCGCCGAGCCCGATGGAAATGGTCTTAATGGCTGCGGGTGGTTGCAGCGCAATTGATGTGGTGTCGATCCTGCAAAAGGGTCGTCAGGATGTGACCAACTGCGAAGTGAAGCTGACCTCCGAGCGTCGTGATGAAGCGCCGCGCCTGTTTACCCATATCAACCTGCATTTCATCGTAACGGGTAACGATCTGAAAGATGCGTCCGTCGCACGTGCGGTCGATCTTTCGGCGGAAAAATATTGCTCCGTGGCGCTGATGCTGGAAAAGGCGGTGAATATTACCCACTCCTATGAAGTGGTTGCCGCGTAATTGCTGATGCCGGATGGCGGCGTTGCCTTATCCGGCCTATAGGGTGATGTTGAGTCGTAGGCCCGATAAGCGAAGCGCCATCGGGCGCTTTCCACATATCACTCTATCTTTTTGCCTTCCATCAGTCGCTGCACCAGCGGCAGCATAATCAATTCCATCGCCAGACCCATTTTTCCGCCCGGTACGACCAACGTATTGATATGAGAAATGAATGAGCCCTGCAGCATGGCCAGCAGCCACGGGAAGTCGATCCCTTCCAGATTACGAAAATGAATCACGACAAAGCTTTCATCGAGTGACGGAATGCTCTTGGCGGCAAAGGGATTAGAGGTATCGACGGTTGGTACGCGTTGGAAGTTGATATGCGTACGGGAAAACTGTGGTGTGATGTAATTGATGTAATCGTCCATTGAGCGCACCACCGAGTCCATCACCGCTTCACGCGAGTGTCCACGCTCGCTGGTATCGCGGGTCAGCTTCTGGATCCACTCCAGGTTCACGATCGGCACCACGCCAACCAGCAGATCGACATGCCGGGCCACATTTTGCTGAGGGGTGACAACGCCGCCGTGAAGTCCCTCATAGAACAGGACATCCGTCGGTTCAGGCAGCGGCTGCCAGGGCGTAAATGTCCCCGGAACCTGATTCCACGGTACGGCCTCATCGTAGGTGTGCAGGTATTTACGCGACTGACCTTTGCCCGTCTGGCCGTATTCAATGAAGGTTTGCTCCAGCAGACCAAAGTCGTTAGCTTCGGGGCCGAAATAGCTGATATGCCGCCCAGCATCGCGTGCTTTGCGAATCGCCATGTCCATTTCCGGACGGGTATAGCGGTGAAAACTGTCACCTTCCACCTCGGCGGCGCGCAGGTTTAACTGCGCGAAAATTTTACGAAACGCGAGGCTGGTGGTGGTGGTCCCCGCGCCGCTGGATCCTGTTACCGCAATCACCGGATGTTTGGCAGACATAACAACTCCATGAAATGGTTGTAATTATAGTAAAGTCGGCCGGCGGCTACGGATTACTCGTGAAACTGCTTCCTCGGCATAATGTTGACCGTTTCATGCAGTTCGGACCACACCAGCACGGCTTCACCTGATTGTAGTTGGCGTTTGACGTCGGCGACTTTTTGTTCGAGCGAGCGTTCATGTTCACCGTAATCGGTGCCTTCACGCAAGACAAAGCTTTCAATCAGATTGTCCAGCGCGTCCGGAGAGATATCTTGCCATGGGATAATCATGATGACGCCTCCAGATACGTTGTCAGCCAGTCCGGGATTCTTGATTCCAGCCACATCTCAGGACGGCGCACTGTGCCACCAATAAATCCGACGTGGCCGCCATGTTCAGTCAGCTGATATTCCACCTGCGAAGGCAGATTTTCCGGTTTCGGGATCACGTGATGATCCATAAACGGATCGTCTTTAGCATGGATAATCAGCGTTGGTTTGGCGATCCGATTGAGCAACGGCATGGCGCTGCACTGGCGGTAATAGTCTATAGCATCGGCGAAACCGTGGATTTTGGCGGTGATCAGATCGTCAAAATCGCGAATGCGGCGCAAAGATTTCAACTGGGCCAGGCTTACCGGCAGCGAACCGGGATACGCCTCAAGCTTACGCGAGGCGTTGGCTTTCAATAAATTGAGCAGGTAGCGCTGATAGACACGGGAAAAGCCCTTGTCCATATGGTAGCTACAGGCTTCGAGCACGAAAGGCGCAGAAACGATAACCGCTGCATCTATCGGAATATTGTTGCCTTCTTTTGCCAGCAGACAAGCCAGCATGTTTCCACCGAGTGAATAACCTACCGCGGCGGTCGGTGCGCGACCGAACTCACGTTCCAGCCAGTGTAAAAACCAGGTGCCATCTTCTGTTTCACCGGAGTGATAAATACGGTTCAAACGATTGGGCTCACCACTGCAACCGCGAAAATGCATTACCACGCCCAGCCAGCCGCGCTTTTGTGCTGCTTCAATCAGGCCATGTGCGTAGGGGCTGTTCAGACTACCTTCCAGACCGTGAAAAACCACCAGGCGCGGTTTGTGTTTCGCCTGTTGTGGATCTTCACTCCACGCCAGATCGACGAAATCACCGTCGGGCAATTCCAGACGCTGCCAGTGGGCGTCGAACTTCACCTTACGGCGAATTAATCGCGGCAGCATCGTCTGCAGATGGCGGTTACTGATACCGCGCATCGGGCGGAATTCTCGCGAATCGTCGGTAGGTGGGGTCATTTCTGTGGACGTGATTTCAACCATAACACCGGAGCAATTAATAATCGGAAAGAATAACTATACCGCGCACAGCGCGTGCGGGTTAGCCAATATGTGATTTTGTCGCTAGTCAGTCAGCAGGTTACGCGAGAAAAAATGAAAATCGACGTTAGGTTTACGTCGCCACAGGCGGGCTTTACGCGTCCCTGTCGCCACGCTTTCTCCAGTATCTTCAAACATTCCTGACGCTTCAAAGCGACGAATCAGACTTTTACGCTGGATCGACTGACCGAGGATCACCTCAGTGGCTTCGAGTAGTTGCCCATGGGTAAATGTTTCCGGCAAGCAGTACACTGGCAGGAGCGAGTACATCGTTTTTTGCCGCAAGCGATGCAGCGCCGCTGTAATGATTTTCTCGTGATCAAACGCGAGTGAATAGTTTTTCAACTCATCAACCGGCACCCAACGGGCATTGCTGACGCTGGCGATATGGGGCGCGCAGTCTACCCAGGCGATTAGTGCAAACCAGGTGACCGTCAGGCTCCAGCCGCGCGGGTCACGATCAGGCCCGGAAAAGGTATCCATTTGTTCCAGCCACGAAGGCGAAACACCCGTTTTTTCAGTGAGTTTGCGCAGCGCGGTGGCACGGGTTGAATCATCGTTTTCGATATCAATAAAGCCGCCGGGTAATCCCCAACGTCCTTTTTGCGGCTGCTTTGCCCGCTCGACCAGTAATACGCACAGCGCCTGCTGATGCAGGGTAAATAACGCACTATCTACCGTCACCAGAGGTGAAGGGAAGCGGCTGGCGTCGTACTGATTCAGGTAGTCGGCTTCGGTGGTCATAAGGTACTCACGATGATTTGTAACGCTGATAAGTGTACCAGCCCGGCACCGGGGGGCAAGGTTCGTTTTTTCTCATTATTTATCAGTAGATTAACTAACAGCTTAAAAATAATTCATTTTCTTCTTGCTTAATATGTGTCTTAGAGACATTATTAATTGTGTCGAAGGGACACAATTAAGGGGTGAGCGCGATGAACATAAAATTGACACTAACTTTGGACGACCAGGTCTATGCCGTTGCCAGCGGTGTTTTTCCTGATGGTGCTGTCTGGTTAAAAGTCACCGATGCGTTGCCAACCTTTGCTCGCCTGATGCGCATCCGTGCCACGGCTATGCGCGATATGAACGATTTTATGCTGCTGGCGCAACTGGTTGAGGCGGTCCGTCATCAGACCGATGTACTGGTCAGCCATCTCGACCTTCCCTGGCTGCCGTGGGCGCGTCAGGACAGACATATGGTATCGGGTGACAGCTTTGCGCTGAAAGTCTTCGCCAGTCAGCTCAATACGTTGAAATTTGACAAGGTCAACGTGCTCGACCCGCACAGTGACGCGGCGGCGGCTGCAATCGACAACTTTGTGGCGATCCCCCAGGAGGTTTGCCTGATGCAAAGCGCGTCATTATCGCGGCTGTTTCAGCAAAACGCGCTGATGTTGGTTGCTCCCGATGCAGGATCGCTGAAGAAGATTGATGCCGTAGCCAGAGCGGCCGGTGTGGAGCAGTACGCCATCCTGAGCAAAAAACGTGATGTGGCAAGCGGCAGCCTGACGGGATTTGCGTTATTGGCCGGAGACGTCAGGGGGAGGGATCTGCTGATTGTCGACGACCTGTGTGATGCTGGCGGCACCTTCATAGGTTCTGCGCAGGTGCTACGTGATGCCGGTGCCCGCAGCGTTAGCCTGTACGTCACCCACGGGATCTTTTCTAAGGGCGTTGAACACCTGTTTGCTAACGGTATTGACGCCATCTACACCACCACTTCTTTAGCTGCCCCGACGCTGGAACATCCGCAGCTTGAACTTATCGATATTGACGCGATTTACCGCGCCTGAGGGAGAGACTGATTATGAAAATGAATCCAATTTTAGCTATCGACGGCTACAAAGTGTCTCACCGCGTTCAGTATCCGCAGGGCACCCGTCGCGTATATTCCAACTTTACCCCACGCAGCGATCGCTTTTTCTCCTCGCCGTTGGCGGATGGCAAACTGGTATTTTTCGGCCTGCAGGGGTTTATGCAGTGGTTTTTAGTCGACCTGTTTAATGAGGCGTTCTTTGCCCGCCCGGAAGATGAGGTTGTGAGTGAATACAAACAGGTCATGGATAGCTATCTCGGCAAAGATGCGGTGGCGGTGGACCATATTCGTGCATTGCATCAGTTGGGCTATCTGCCGCTGCATATCAAGGCGCTGGATGAAGGTAGCAAAGTTCCAATGACTGTGCCGGTTTTAACCATTATCAACACCAAACCCGAATTTTTCTGGCTGGTGAATTACCTGGAGACAATTCTGTCGGCGGAATTGTGGAAAGCGTCGACAAACGCCACGATTGCTCACCATTACCGTAAAATCTGCGCACGCTGGGCACAGAAAACCTGTAGCGACCAGACGCATCTTGACTTCCAGTGCCATGACTTTTCATTTCGCGGTATGTCCGGATTACAGGACACCATGCAGGCGGGCAGTGGGCATTTGTTGAGCTTTAAAGGGACCGACAGTATTCCATCTCTGTTGTA
Source organism: Citrobacter sp. ABFQG (assembly GCF_004322975.1). Classification (NCBI taxonomy): domain Bacteria; kingdom Pseudomonadati; phylum Pseudomonadota; class Gammaproteobacteria; order Enterobacterales; family Enterobacteriaceae; genus Citrobacter; species Citrobacter sp. ABFQG. Next base: position 285,251 of record NZ_CP036435.1, on the reverse strand, counting down.
CGCCCGCGATTACTACACCGACGGCGAGCCCTATTTTATCGGCGCCAGCATTCCAGCTACTGAACACAGCGTGATGTGTATGGGCGAGCGCGAGCATGAGATTGAAACCTTCCGCCGCCTGATTGCCGATCTCTACCCGCAAGGATTTGTATCGATAGTATCTGATACCTGGGACTACTGGCAGGTGCTGACGGAATATACCCGTGAACTGAAGGGCATCATTCTGGCGCGTGAAGGTCGTGTGGTATTCCGTCCGGATAGCGGCAACCCGGTAGAGATTCTGTGCGGTACTGGCGAAGATAACGATACAAGCAGCGATCGTACCGCTCAGGAGAAAGGGTCCGTGGAAGTGCTGTGGGAGATTTTTGGCGGTACGATTAACGCCAAAGGTTACAAGGTGCTCGACCAGCATGTTGGACTGATTTATGGCGACTCCATCACCCTTGAGCGAGCGAATGAGATCCTGCGTCGTCTGGAAGCGAAAGGCTTTGCCAGTTCAAACGTCGTGTTTGGCGTCGGTTCCTTTACCTATCAGTACAACACGCGTGACACCTTCGGTTTTGCGATGAAAGCGACGTGGGGAGAAGTCGACGGCAAAGACCGGACGATTTTCAAAGAGCCGAAAACCGATAATGGCCTGAAGCGTTCAGCCCGTGGTCTGCTTCGCGTCACGCGTGATGAGCAAGGGGAACTGCGTCTGCATGATGAACAAACCTGGAAACAAGAGCAGGAAGGGGAGCTGAAAACTCGTTTTCTCAACGGCAAGCTGTTTAACCGCGAGCATTTCGAAGAAATCCGCCAGCGTCTGGCGATGCAACGCTAAGCTGGGCTTTTGCCGGATGGCGGCTTTGCCTTATCCGGCCTACGGGCAGCAGGCCGCACGCTTTATGTAGGCCGGATCAGACGCGCCAGCGTCGCCATCCGGCAAAACCTTACTCACCCAACATCTGCTCAAGTTGTTCCTGAGCGTCCAGCCAGGCCATTTCACACTCTTCCAGCCCGGATTTCGCACTGGCCTGCTGCTGCAGACAAGCGGTGAGTTCGGCTTTGCGGCTTTGGTCGTACAGTTCGCTGTCGCCGAGTTTCTCTTCCGCCTGAGCTAACTGCGCGTGCAGTTTCTCCATCTCTTTTTCCAGACGGATGATCTCTTTGCGCAGCGGTTGCGTCAGAGTGCGCAGTTCCGCTTCACGACGCTTCTGGTCTTTACGTGCCTGGGCGCTGTTAACGCTCTCTTTCGCTGGTTCGTCGCTCTGATTTTCCTGTTTCTGGACATCGCTCAGCCACTGCTGATAATCCTCCAGATCGCCATCAAACGGCTCGACTTTCTTGTCGTGTACCAGATAGAGGTCGTCGGTGGTGGAGCGGATCAGGTGACGGTCGTGCGAGACGACAACCAGCGCGCCTTCAAAATCGATCAGCGCTTCGGTCAGCGCCTGACGCATATCTAAGTCCAGGTGGTTGGTCGGTTCATCGAGCAGCAGCAGGTTCGGGCGCTGCCAGACGATCAATGCAAGCACCAGACGCGCTTTTTCGCCACCGGAGAAGCGGCGAGTCTCTTCGCTGACTTTATCGCCCTGGAAGCCGAATCCACCCAGGTAGTCTCGCAGTTTCTGCTCCAGCTCCTGCGGCGCCATGCGCGCCAGATGTTGAATTGGTGATTCATCAGCGCGTAAAAACTCCAGCTGGTGCTGCGCGAAGTAGCCCAGCTTGATGCCTTTCGCCAGGCCAATCTCGCCGCTGATGGGGGCCAGTTCGCCGGCCAGCAGCTTAATCAGCGTCGATTTACCCGCGCCGTTGCGACCGAGCAGACCGATGCGGGAACCCGGCACCAGGTTCAGTTTGATCGAATCGAGAATGACGCGATCGCCGTAGCCAGCGCTGACCTTTTCCATCTTCAGCAGCGGGTTTGGCAGGCTTTCCGGTTCACGGAAGCTGAAGTGGAACGGGTTGTCCACGTGCGCTGGGGCAATCAGCTCCATGCGTTCCAGCATTTTGATACGACTCTGCGCCTGTTTTGCTTTCGTTGCTTTAGCGCGGAAACGATCGATATAGCTTTGCAGATGTGCCACGCGCTCCTGCTGGCTTTCGTACATGGCCTGTTGCTGCGCGAGGCGGGTCGCACGCTGGATTTCAAACGCGCTGTAGTTGCCGGTGTACTCGAACATGGTTTGCTGTTCGATATGAATAATTTTATCCACCACCGGATCGAGGAAGTCGCGGTCGTGGGAGATCAAGATCAGCGTGCCCTGATAGCTTTTCAGCCATCTTTCCAGCCAGATCACCGCGTCGAGATCGAGGTGGTTGGTAGGTTCATCGAGCAGTAGTAGGTCTGAACGGCAAATCAGCGCCTGGGCCAGGTTGAGGCGCATACGCCAGCCACCGGAGAAGTCGCTGACCGGCCGTTCAAGCTGTTCGTTGGAGAAACCGAGGCCATGCAGCAGGCTGGCGGCGCGTGAACGCACGGTCCAGGCATCGATGGCATCCAGCTTGCCATGGACAGTGGCAATGGCATGTCCATCGTTACGTTCGTTGGCGTCGTTCAACTGCGCTTCCAGTTGACGATATTCGCGGTCGCCGTCAATGACGTACTCCAGCGCGGGCTGTGGCAACGCAGGCGTTTCCTGATTCACCCACGCGAGCTGCCAGTTTCCCGGATAGGTAAATCCTCCAGCGTCGGCGCTGAGTTCATTTTTCAGCAATGCCAGCAGGGTAGATTTACCACAGCCATTTTTACCCACCAGGCCAACCTTCTGCCCTGGATTAATGGTGGCCGTGGCATTGTCCAGCAAGACGCGCACGCCGCGACGAATTTGTAACGATGAGAAAACAATCATAAGGCGCCGTATGTTCAGACTATGTTAATTTATCATTATGATAATGTAATGTGCGGGCCGTTTGCCGCACCGAGGCGCAATGGTAGCCCAAAACGTCGAAAATAGACAAAAGACAAAACCGGGAGGGGGATGATGTTCCAGCCAGCGAAAGTCTTGCTGCTGTATGCCCATCCGGAATCTCAGGACTCGGTCGCGAACCGTGTTCTGCTTAAACCGGCCATGCAGCTCAGCAATGTTACCGTGCACGACCTTTACGCGCACTATCCTGATTTTTTTATCGATATTCCGCATGAGCAGGCGCTGCTGCGTGAGCATGATGTGATTGTTTTTCAGCACCCACTCTATACCTATAGCTGTCCGGCGCTGTTAAAGGAGTGGCTTGACCGCGTACTGAGCCGTGGATTTGCCAGCGGTCCCGGGGGGAATCAACTGGCGGGAAAGTACTGGCGTAGCGTTATCACTACCGGAGAACCGGAAAGTGCCTACCGCTATGACGCGCTAAACCGTTATCCAATGAGCGATGTGCTGCGCCCTTTCGAGCTGACGGCCGGTATGTGCCGCATGCACTGGATGAGCCCTATTATCGTTTACTGGGCCAGAAGGCAAACGAAGCAGGAGCTGGACAGCCATGCGAAAGCGTATGGTGACTGGCTGGCGAATCCGATCCCTGTGGGAGGCCGCTGATGGAAGGTTCAGATTTGTTGACAGCCGGAGTGTTGTTCCTCTTCGCAGCGGTGGCGGCGGTACCGTTGGCATCGCGGTTGGGTATCGGCCCGGTGTTGGGATACTTGCTGGCGGGTATTGCCATCGGCCCGTGGGGATTAGGGTTCATCAGCGATGTGGATGAAATCCTGCACTTTTCCGAGCTGGGCGTGGTTTTTCTGATGTTCATCATTGGGTTGGAACTTAATCCGGCCAAGCTGTGGCAACTGCGGCGTTCAATTTTTGGCGTCGGCGCCGCGCAGGTGATGCTGAGCGCGGTGGTGTTGGCCGGATTATTGATGCTCACTGCGTTCTCCTGGCAGGCGGCAGTGGTTGGCGGCATTGGTCTGGCGATGTCATCGACTGCGATGGCGCTGCAGTTGATGCGTGAGAAAGGCATGAACCGCAGTGAATCCGGGCAGTTGGGTTTTTCGGTGCTGCTGTTTCAGGATCTGGCGGTGATCCCTGCGCTGGCGCTGGTTCCGCTGCTGGCGGGGTCTGCTGACGAACATTTTGACTGGATTAAAGTGGGAATGAAGGTGCTGGCCTTTGCCGGCATGCTGATTGGCGGGCGCTATTTGCTGCGTCCGGTTTTCCGCTTTATTGCGGATTCTGGCGTGCGGGAAGTGTTCACCGCTGCCACGCTGCTGTTGGTGCTGGGTTCTGCTTTATTTATGGATGCGCTGGGGCTGTCAATGGCGCTGGGAACGTTTATCGCGGGTGTGCTGCTGGCGGAAAGTGAATACCGACATGAGCTGGAAACGGCAATCGATCCTTTTAAAGGACTGTTGCTCGGGCTGTTTTTTATCTCCGTTGGCATGTCGCTCAATCTCGGCGTGCTCTACACCCATATTCTGTGGGTGGCAGCGAGTGTGATCGTGCTGGTAGTCGTAAAAATGCTGGTGCTGTATGTACTGGCGCGTCTTAACGGCATGAGAAGCTCTGAACGGATGCAATTTGCCGGGGTTTTAAGTCAGGGCGGTGAATTCGCTTTCGTGCTGTTTTCAACGGCATCCTCGCAACGGCTGTTTCAGGGCGACCAAATGGCGTTGCTGCTGGTGACCGTCACGCTGTCGATGATGACCACGCCGCTGGTGATGAAGTTGATTGATAAATGGCTCTCCCGCCAGTTTAACGGCACGGATGAGGAAGACGAAAAACCCTGGGTGGAAGATGATAAACCGCAGGTGATTGTAGTGGGGTTTGGGCGTTTTGGTCAGGTTATTGGTCGCCTGTTGATGGCCAATAAAATGCGTATTACCGTCCTGGAGCGAGATATCAGCGCAGTGAATCTGATGCGCAAATATGGCTATAAGGTCTACTACGGTGACGCCACTCAGGTGGAACTGTTGCGCTCCGCAGGGGCAGAGGCGGCACAGTCTATTGTTATTACCTGTAATGAGCCTGAAGACACAATGAAACTGGTGGAACTGTGCCAACAGTATTTTCCGCATTTGCATATTCTTGCGCGAGCGCGCGGACGTGTAGAGGCGCATGAGTTATTACAGGCCGGTGTGACGCAGTTTTCGCGCGAAACGTTCTCCAGTGCGCTGGAGTTGGGGCGTAAAACGCTGGTTACACTGGGGATGCATCCGCACCAGGCCCAGCGTGCTCAGCTGCATTTTCGTCGGCTGGATATGCGCATGCTGCGGGAACTGATCCCCATGCATACAGATACGGTACAAATCTCTCGAGCCAGGGAAGCACGGCGCGAGCTGGAGGAAATTTTCCAACGAGAGATGCAGCAAGAGCGACGTCAGCTGGATGGCTGGGATGAATTTGAGTAGAGGATAATCATGGCAATTCGTAAACGTTTTATCGCAGGCGCAAAATGTCCGTCCTGCCAGTCGCAGGATACGCTGGCGATGTGGCGTGAAAATAATATCGATATTGTTGAGTGTGTTAAGTGCGGTCATCAGATGCGGGAAGCCGATAAAGAGGCGCGCGAGCACGTTCGCAAAGAAGAGCAAGTGATCGGGATTTTTCATCCGGACTAGCGATATGGCGCAGCTTTTTTTAAGCTAGAGGGTACACGGGTGCAGAATTCCGCTACAATCTGCGCCACTATTCTTTCCATGCTCAGGAGATATCATGAAAGTAGCAAAGGACCTGGTGGTCAGCCTGGCCTATCAGGTACGTACAGAAGACGGTGTGTTGGTTGATGAGTCTCCGGTGAGTGCACCGCTGGACTACCTGCATGGTCACGGTTCCCTGATTTCTGGCCTGGAAACAGCGCTGGACGGTCATGAAGTTGGCGACAAATTCGATGTTGCTGTTGGCGCAAACGACGCATACGGTCAGTACGACGAAAACCTGGTGCAGCGCGTTCCTAAAGACGTCTTCATGGGCGTTGACGAACTGCAGGTTGGCATGCGTTTCCTGGCTGAAACTGACCAGGGTCCAGTACCGGTAGAAATTACCGAAGTGGAAGACGACCACGTTGTGGTTGACGGTAACCACATGCTGGCTGGCCAGAATCTGAAATTCAACGTAGAAGTTGTTGCTATCCGCGAAGCGACCGAAGAAGAACTGGCTCACGGCCACGTTCACGGTGCGCACGGTCACGACCACGATCATGACCACGGTCATGACGGTTGCTGCGGTGGTCACGGCCACGACCATGGTCACGAGCACGGCGGCGAAGGCTGCTGCGGCGGTGGCGGTAAAGGTAACGGTAACGGCGGCGGCTGCGGTTGCCACTAATACCCTTCGTCTTTCAACCCACAGCGGTGTTGGCTGCGCTTTCGAATCCTGGTCACATAGTTATCTATGCTCCCAGGACTTCCTCAAGCTTGCCGCCTTGCTGTGATTTGAAATCCTTTGGGTATATGTGAGTAGATCCGATAAGCGTTAGCGCTTTCGGACACAAAAAAAGCGGGGATATCCCCGCTTTTTTACGTCTCAATAATGTGGCGGAGGGGTCTCTTCAGACTGCGACGCGATGTGGGACGGTTGCGTTGCTTTGAGCTTTTCCGTCAGCAGACGCAGATGGTCGCGCAGTTTGGCCATTTCCAGTTCATGCGCGGTCACCGTCACGTTGAGCTCTTCAATGGTTATCTCCTGAAATGCCAGGCGACTTTCCAGTTCAGCCAGGCGAGTTTCCATTGTTGTATCCTGCATGATTCACCTCTTTCTTTTTTCTCCGGCAGATCGCGGACTGCGGCGAATTCTACTTAACTTTGCCTGTTTGCACAGCACTCAATCTTCGGTAACGAAACTAATTTAAACAAAAAGAGTCTGAAAAGTGGTGATAATAGGGCGTGCCTGTATGTTGATTTGTTCTGCAACGCTTTATAGTACATTTTTATGTTAGTTAACCCTGGGGTGAGATGCCCCGGCCCTGGAGATATGGATGAAATCACTGTTTAAAGTAACGCTGCTGGCGACCACAATGGCTGTTGCTCTGCATGCCCCGATCACCTTCGCTGCTGATGCTGCGAAACCAGCCGCTACTGCTGACAGCAAAGCAGCATTCAAGAATGACGACCAAAAAGCCGCTTACGCGCTGGGCGCGTCCCTGGGTCGTTATATGGAAAACTCTCTGAAAGAGCAGGAAAAGCTGGGCATCAAACTGGATAAAGATCAGCTGATCGCTGGTGTTCAGGATGCGTTTGCAGACAAGAGCAAACTGTCTGACCAGGAAATCGAACAAACTCTGCAGGCGTTTGAAGCGCGCGTGAAGAGCTCCGCCCAGGCAAAAATGGAAAAAGACGCGGCTGACAACGAAGCCAAAGGTAAAGTTTACCGCGAGAAATTTGCTAAAGAGAAAGGCGTTAAAACCTCGGCTACTGGCCTGGTCTACAAAGTAGAAAAAGAAGGTACCGGCGCTGCACCGAAAGACAGCGATACCGTGGTTGTTAACTACAAAGGTACGCTGATCGATGGTAAAGAGTTTGATAACTCTTATACCCGTGGTGAGCCGCTCTCTTTCCGTCTTGACGGCGTGATCCCGGGCTGGACTGAAGGCCTGAAAAACATCAAGAAAGGCGGCAAAATCCAGCTGGTTATCCCACCGGATCTGGCTTACGGCAAAACGGGCGTTCCGGGCATTCCGGCCAACTCTACGCTGGTCTTTGATGTTGAACTGTTAGACATCAAACCGGCACCGAAAGCTGACGCGCAGCCAGATGCTGCACCGGCAGATAAAGCTGCAGACAGCAGCAAAAAATAAGCTAACAGAAACCGCCGCCCACAGGGCGGCGGTTTTTTATTATCGACAGGATATAATTAATACTGGAAAGCGCCTTGTGCGCTGTATTACTTTAGATGCCCCTATAATAGTGATGAGCCTGCCCTGACAACATAACGACAGGCTCCTGAAAAGGAGTGCTTTTTTTCATGTCCAGGTCGCTTTTAACCAACGAAACCAGTGAGCTAGATTTGCTGGATCAACGTCCTTTCGATCAAACCGACTTCGATATCCTCAAATCCTACGAAGCGGTAGTGGACGGGTTGGCGATGCTCATTGGTTCCCATTGTGAAATCGTATTGCACTCTTTGCAGGATTTGAAATGCTCGGCCATCCGCATTGCTAACGGTGAACATACGGGCCGTAAAATTGGCTCACCGATTACTGACCTTGCGTTGCGTATGCTGCATGATATGACGGGTGCGGATAGCAGCGTGTCGAAGTGTTACTTCACACGTGCGAAAAGCGGTGTCTTGATGAAGTCGGTGACGATTGCCATTCGCAACCGTGAGCATCGCGTGATTGGTCTGCTGTGCATCAACATGAACCTTGATGTCCCTTTCTCGCAGATAATGAATACCTTTATCCCACCGGAAACCCCGGAAGTGGGCTCTGCCGTCAACTTCGCTTCTTCGGTGGAAGATCTGGTTACCCAGACGCTGGAATTCACAATCGAAGAAGTGAATGCCGATCGCAATGTTTCCAACAACGCGAAGAACCGCCAGATCGTCCTGAATTTGTATGAGAAAGGCATCTTCGATATTAAAGATGCCATCAACCAGGTCGCCGATCGGCTGAACATCTCCAAACATACGGTCTACCTCTATATTCGTCAGTTCAAAAGTGGCGATTTCCAGGGGCAAGATAAGTAATGCGTTTTGCCATCATGGTGACGGGGCCAGCGTACGGCACGCAGCAGGCGAGCAGCGCGTTGCAATTTGCTCATGCGCTACTCAAAGAAGGGCATGAGCTAAGCAGCGTTTTTTTCTATCGTGAAGGTGTGTATAACGCCAACCTACTCACTTCGCCTGCCAGTGATGAATACGATCTGGTACGGGCCTGGCAACAGCTGAACCAACAGCATGGTGTAACACTGAATATTTGCGTGGCTGCGGCGTTGCGACGCGGCGTGGTTGATGAGACTGAGGCAAAGCGGCTGGGGCTGGCAGGAGCTAATTTACAATCAGGTTTTAACCTCAGCGGGCTTGGATCGCTGGCTGAGGCTTCCCTGACCTGCGATCGCGTGGTGCAATTCTGATGAAACGTGTTGCTTTTGTCTTTTCTACCGTGCCGCACGGCAGCGCATCTGGCCGTGAAGGGTTAGATGCATTGCTGGCGACCTCTGCATTAACGGAAGACCTCGGCGTGTTTTTTATCGGTGATGGCGTCTTTCAAATCCTTCAGGGACAGCAACCGGATGCCGTGCTGGCGCGAGACTATATCGCGACCTTCAAACTGTTAGGGTTGTACGATATCGATCAATGTTGGCTCTGCGCTGCCTCATTACGCGAGCGGGGCCTTCAGCAGGGGAGTAATTTTGTGATCGATGCGACAGCGCTTGAACCGGAAGATTTACGCCGTGAGTTAGGCAACTATGACGTCATTTTAAGGTTTTGAGACTCTCATGCTGCACACACTACATCGCTCCGCGTGGCTTACCGATTTCTCCTCTCTTCTTCGTCTGATTGATAAAGACGATGAACTTTTATTGCTCCAGGATGGCGTGACGGCAGCAATCGAAGGAAGCCGTTTCCTTGAAAGTCTGCAAAATGCCTCCATTAAGGTCTATGTACTGGAAGAAGACATTAAGGCTCGCGGGTTGAGCGGTCAAATTTCAGACAGTGTCGTCAGGGTTAGCTATACTGACTTCGTCAGACTTACGGTGAAGCATCCCAGCCAGATGTCCTGGTAATTGTGGGATCGTTGTATATTTCTTGACACCTTTTCGACACCGACCTAAAATTCTGCGTCCTCATATTGTATGAGGTCGTTTTATTACGTGTTTACGAAGCAAAAGCTAAAACCAGGAGCTATTTAATGGCAACAGTTAACCAGCTGGTACGCAAACCACGTGCACGCAAAGTTGCAAAAAGCAACGTGCCTGCGCTGGAAGCATGCCCGCAGAAACGTGGCGTATGTACTCGTGTATATACTACCACTCCTAAAAAACCGAACTCCGCACTGCGTAAAGTTTGCCGTGTTCGTCTGACTAACGGTTTTGAAGTGACTTCCTACATCGGTGGTGAAGGTCACAACCTGCAGGAGCACTCCGTGATCCTGATCCGTGGCGGTCGTGTAAAAGACCTCCCGGGTGTTCGTTACCACACCGTTCGTGGTGCGCTTGACTGCTCCGGCGTTAAAGACCGTAAGCAATCACGCTCCAAGTATGGCGTGAAACGTCCTAAGGCTTAATGGTTCTCCGTTAAGTAAGGCCAAACGTTTTATATTAATGTCAAACTAAACTCTTAGAGTTTTGGACAATCCTGAATTAACAACGGAGTATTTCCATGCCACGTCGTCGCGTCATTGGTCAGCGTAAAATTCTGCCGGATCCGAAGTTCGGATCAGAACTGCTGGCTAAATTTGTAAATATCCTGATGGTAGATGGTAAAAAATCTACTGCCGAAACTATCGTATACAGCGCGCTGGAGACCCTGGCTCAGCGTTCTGGTAAAAACGAACTGGAAGCTTTCGAAGTAGCTCTCGAAAACGTGCGCCCGACTGTCGAAGTTAAGTCTCGCCGCGTTGGTGGTTCTACTTATCAGGTACCAGTTGAAGTCCGTCCGGTCCGTCGTAATGCTCTGGCAATGCGTTGGATCGTTGAAGCTGCTCGTAAACGCGGTGATAAATCCATGGCTCTGCGCCTGGCGAACGAACTTTCTGATGCTGCAGAAAACAAAGGTACTGCAGTTAAGAAACGTGAAGACGTTCACCGTATGGCAGAAGCCAACAAGGCGTTCGCACACTACCGTTGGTAATCCCTTCGGAGTTTTAGTCACCAGGCGGGCGCTTCTAGTAAGCAGCCCGCTTTGGGCTACTTAAATTGAACGCCTAAAAGATAAACGAGGAATCAAATGGCTCGTACAACACCCATCGCGCGCTACCGTAACATCGGTATCAGTGCGCACATCGACGCCGGTAAAACCACTACTACCGAACGTATTCTGTTCTACACCGGTGTAAACCATAAAATCGGTGAAGTTCATGACGGCGCAGCCACCATGGACTGGATGGAGCAGGAGCAGGAACGTGGTATTACTATCACCTCCGCAGCGACTACTGCATTCTGGTCTGGTATGGCTAAGCAGTATGAACCGCATCGCGTAAACATCATCGACACCCCGGGGCACGTTGACTTCACTATCGAAGTAGAACGTTCCATGCGTGTGCTTGATGGTGCAGTAATGGTTTACTGCGCAGTTGGTGGTGTTCAGCCTCAGTCTGAAACCGTATGGCGTCAGGCAAACAAATATAAAGTTCCGCGCATTGCGTTCGTTAACAAAATGGACCGTATGGGTGCGAACTTCCTGAAAGTTGTTGGTCAGATCAAAACCCGTCTGGGCGCGAACCCTGTTCCGCTGCAGCTGGCAATTGGCGCTGAAGAAGCGTTCACCGGTGTTGTTGACCTGGTGAAAATGAAAGCCATCAACTGGAACGAAGAAGATGCAGGCGTAACCTTCACTTATGAAGATATCCCGGCTGACATGCAGGAACTGGCTGAAGAATGGCACCAGAACCTGATCGAGTCCGCTGCAGAAGCTTCAGAAGAGCTGATGGAGAAATACCTGGGTGGTGAAGAACTGACTGAAGAAGAGATCAAAAAAGCTCTGCGTCAGCGTGTTCTGAACAACGAAATCATCCTGGTAACCTGTGGTTCTGCGTTCAAGAACAAAGGTGTTCAGGCGATGCTGGATGCGGTAATTGATTACCTGCCATCCCCAGTAGACGTACCTGCGATCAACGGTATTCTGGACGACGGTAAAGATACTCCTGCTGAGCGTCATGCTAGCGATGACGAGCCGTTTGCTGCTCTGGCATTCAAAATCGCTACCGACCCGTTCGTGGGTAACCTGACCTTCTTCCGCGTGTACTCTGGTGTGGTTAACTCCGGTGACACCATCCTGAACTCCGTGAAAACTGCACGTGAACGTTTCGGCCGTATCGTACAGATGCACGCTAACAAACGTGAAGAGATCAAAGAAGTTCGCGCGGGCGATATCGCTGCTGCTATCGGTCTGAAAGACGTGACCACTGGTGACACTCTGTGTGACCCGGATCACCCGATCATTCTGGAACGTATGGAATTCCCTGAGCCGGTAATTTCCATCGCGGTAGAACCGAAAACCAAAGCTGACCAGGAAAAAATGGGTCTGGCTCTGGGCCGTCTGGCTAAAGAAGACCCGTCATTCCGCGTATGGACTGACGAAGAATCTAACCAGACCATTATCGCTGGTATGGGTGAGCTGCACCTCGACATCATCGTTGACCGTATGAAGCGTGAATTCAACGTTGAAGCGAACGTCGGTAAACCTCAGGTTGCTTACCGTGAAGCGATTCGCGCGAAAGTTACCGATATCGAAGGTAAACACGCTAAGCAGTCTGGTGGTCGCGGTCAGTACGGTCATGTTGTTATCGACATGTACCCGCTGGAGCCGGGTTCAAACCCGAAAGGCTACGAGTTCATCAACGACATCAAAGGTGGTGTAATTCCTGGCGAATACATCCCGGCCGTTGATAAAGGCATCCAGGAACAGCTGAAATCTGGCCCGCTGGCTGGTTACCCGGTTGTTGATCTGGGCGTGCGTCTGCACTTCGGTTCTTACCATGACGTTGACTCCTCTGAGCTGGCGTTTAAACTGGCCGCTTCTATCGCCTTCAAAGATGGCTTTAAGAAAGCGAAACCAGTTCTGCTTGAGCCTATCATGAAGGTTGAAGTAGAGACTCCGGAAGAGAACACCGGTGACGTAATCGGTGACTTGAGCCGCCGTCGTGGTATGCTTCGTGGTCAGGAATCCAACGTCACTGGCGTTGTTATCCATGCTGAAGTTCCGCTGTCTGAAATGTTCGGATATGCAACCCAGCTGCGTTCTCTGACCAAAGGCCGTGCTTCTTACTCCATGGAGTTCCTGAAGTACGACGATGCGCCGAACAACGTTGCTCAGGCCGTTATTGAAGCCCGTGGTAAATAATCCACAGGATTAAAACCTAAGTCCCGTGCTCTCTCCATAGGGGAGAGCACTATAGTAAGGAATATAGCCGTGTCTAAAGAAAAATTTGAACGTACAAAACCGCACGTTAACGTCGGCACCATCGGCCACGTTGACCACGGTAAAACTACCCTGACCGCTGCAATCACTACCGTACTGGCTAAAACCTACGGCGGTGCTGCTCGTGCATTCGACCAGATCGATAACGCGCCGGAAGAAAAAGCTCGTGGTATCACCATCAACACTTCTCACGTTGAATATGACACCCCGACTCGCCACTACGCACACGTAGACTGCCCGGGCCACGCCGACTATGTTAAAAACATGATCACCGGTGCTGCGCAGATGGACGGCGCGATCCTGGTTGTTGCTGCGACTGACGGCCCGATGCCGCAGACTCGTGAGCACATCCTGCTGGGTCGTCAGGTAGGCGTTCCGTACATCATAGTGTTCCTGAACAAATGCGACATGGTTGATGACGAAGAGCTGCTGGAACTGGTAGAAATGGAAGTTCGTGAACTTCTGTCTCAGTACGATTTCCCGGGCGACGACACTCCGATCGTTCGTGGTTCTGCTCTGAAAGCGCTGGAAGGCGAAGCAGAGTGGGAAGCGAAAATCATCGAACTGGCTGGCTTCCTGGATTCTTACATCCCAGAACCAGAGCGTGCGATTGACAAGCCGTTCCTGCTGCCTATCGAAGACGTATTCTCCATCTCCGGTCGTGGTACCGTTGTTACCGGTCGTGTAGAGCGCGGTATCATCAAAGTTGGTGAAGAAGTTGAAATCGTTGGTATCAAAGAGACTGCTAAGTCTACCTGTACTGGCGTTGAAATGTTCCGCAAACTGCTGGACGAAGGCCGTGCTGGTGAGAACGTTGGTGTTCTGCTGCGTGGTATCAAACGTGAAGAAATCGAACGTGGCCAGGTACTGGCTAAGCCGGGCTCTATCAAGCCGCACACCAAGTTCGAATCTGAAGTGTACATTCTGTCCAAAGACGAAGGCGGCCGTCATACTCCGTTCTTCAAAGGCTACCGTCCGCAGTTCTACTTCCGTACTACTGACGTGACTGGTACCATCGAACTGCCGGAAGGCGTAGAGATGGTAATGCCGGGCGACAACATCAAAATGGTTGTTACCCTGATCCACCCGATCGCGATGGACGACGGTCTGCGTTTCGCAATCCGTGAAGGCGGCCGTACTGTTGGTGCGGGCGTTGTTGCTAAAGTAATGAGCTAATTATTGATTAATTAGCTTTGAGCTTAAAAAGGGCGCTTCGGCGCCCTTTTTGCTGCCTGCAATTTAGTAGCTGTCATATTTATTCGCATTTTTTATTCATTCTCCCGCCGCGTAAATAGCGTTGTGCTATTGTAATCATAACTATTCTCATTTACACTTTGCGCAGAAATTGAACGGGAGCGATCATGTACGTTTGTTTGTGTAATGCGATAAGTGATAAAAAAATACGTCAGGCTGTTCGCCAGTTTCACCCTCAGTCCTTTCAGCAATTACGTAAATTTATTCCTGTAGGAAATCAATGCGGTAAGTGCATTCGTGCTGCCCGTGAAGTCATGCAGGATGAATTAACGCAAATGCCAGAATTTAAAGAGATCGCCTAAGTCACACTCTTTTTTTTGACATCCCTGTAGCCCCATCTACGCTCTAAGAGTGGAAGCGGAGGGACTATAAAATGAAAGGTGATGTTAAAATCATAAATTATCTCAATAAACTATTGGGAAATGAGCTTGTCGCGATCAACCAGTATTTTCTCCATGCTCGTATGTTTAAAAACTGGGGACTGACTCGCCTCAATGATGTTGAGTACCATGAATCTATCGATGAGATGAAACACGCTGATAAATATATCGAGCGTATTTTATTCTTAGAAGGGCTCCCGAACTTGCAGGATCTTGGCAAGTTGGGTATTGGCGAAGACGTTGAAGAGATGCTGCAATCCGATCTTCGACTCGAGTTGGATGGGGCGAAAGATCTGCGTGAAGCCATTGCCTATGCCGATAGCGTTCATGATTATGTCAGCCGGGACATGATGATCGAGATCCTGACTGAAGAAGAAGGGCATATTGACTGGCTCGAAACTGAGCTGGACCTGATTGCAAAACTTGGCTTGCAAAATTATCTGCAATCGCAAATTAAAGTCAGTGACTAACCGCCCTGTATCAGATTTACCCAGCCAATAACGAAACCCGCAGCCGCCAGATATGGCCCAAAAGGCAGCGGGTTTTTTAGCATCTGTCTCCCGTAACGGACGCAAGAAATCCCGGTGAGACAACATGCCATGCCCGCGGCAAGTAAAACCAACAGTGGCAATGATTCCCAGCGATGCCATGCGCCCAGTGCGGCAAGAAATTTGACATCACCAAAGCCTAATCCTTCCTGTCGGCATATCAAACGATACCCCCAGTAGAACAAAGCAAATACCCCATAGCCCGCTATGGCACCCCAAAGTGCGTCGGATAACTGTGCAGGTCTGCAGCACTGATGATAAATAAGACCGCCCCACAAAAGAGGGCAGGTAAATTTGTCGGGCAGCAACCCGGTACGCAGGTCATGGACTAAGAGCAACCCTGATAGCGAAACATAAATCAGCAGAAAGGGGAGGTCGATGTACATGGGCAAATCTCATTTGGTAAAGAGTTTACCTTCGGGTAAGCACGCCGGCCCTACAAGTCCGGGATGTGAGTTATGGATGCTCTCTTCCACGGAAAACGCTTTGCATCACAGGACATACAATCAGAGTGGAAGGAGGCCCGCATTTATGAACGAGTGATTAATTTCTACGCGGCACTTGCTTAAGACTGAGATTTACGTATAATGCGCGGGCTTGTCTAATATTGACAGCGGTTCGATATGAGCCACCGGTACTGCGAAAGCAATACCAGACAATGTTCCCAATCGGGGAACTCTGTAAGAACGGTTACACTCTCCCATCAATCGTAATGGGTTTGAGGAGTAGCTATTTCGTCTATAAAATAATTGGAGCTCTGGTCTCATGCAGAACCAAAGAATCCGTATCCGTTTGAAAGCGTTTGATCATCGTCTGATCGATCAATCAACCGCGGAAATCGTCGAGACTGCCAAGCGCACTGGTGCGCAGGTTCGTGGTCCGATCCCGCTGCCGACCCGCAAAGAGCGTTTCACCGTTCTGATCTCCCCGCACGTCAACAAAGACGCGCGTGATCAGTACGAGATCCGTACTCACAAGCGTCTGGTTGACATCGTTGAGCCAACTGAAAAAACCGTTGATGCTCTGATGCGTCTGGACCTGGCTGCCGGTGTAGACGTGCAGATCAGCCTGGGTTAATCAGGTCATCGAGCGATTGAGAGGTTGATACAATGATTGGTTTAGTCGGTAAAAAAGTGGGTATGACCCGCATCTTCACTGAAGATGGCGTATCTATCCCAGTAACCGTTATCGAAGTTGAAGCAAACCGCGTTACTCAGGTTAAAGATCTGGCTAACGATGGCTATCGCGCTGTTCAGGTTACCACCGGTGCTAAAAAAGCTAACCGCGTAACTAAGCCGGAAGCTGGCCACTTTGCTAAAGCTGGCGTAGAAGCTGGCCGCGGCCTGTGGGAGTTCCGTCTGGCAGATGGTGAAGAATACACCGTTGGTCAGAACATTAGCGTTGAACTGTTTGCTGACGTTAAAAAAGTTGACGTAACCGGTACCTCTAAAGGTAAAGGTTTCGCTGGTACCGTTAAGCGCTGGAACTTCCGTACCCAGGACGCTACTCACGGTAACTCCTTGTCTCACCGCGTTCCGGGTTCTATCGGTCAGAACCAGACTCCGGGCAAAGTGTTCAAAGGCAAGAAAATGGCAGGTCAGCTGGGCAACGAACGTGTAACCGTTCAGAGCCTGGACGTAGTACGTGTTGACGCTGAGCGCAACCTGCTGCTGGTTAAAGGTGGTGTTCCGGGTGCGACCGGTTGCGACCTGATCGTTAAACCAGCTGTGAAGGCGTAAGGGGATAGCAATGGAATTAGTATTGAAAGACGCGCAGAGCGCGCTGACTGTTTCCGAAACTACCTTCGGTCGTGATTTCAACGAAGCGCTGGTTCACCAGGTTGTTGTTGCTTATGCAGCTGGTGCTCGTCAGGGTACTCGTGCTCAGAAGACTCGTGCTGAAGTAACTGGTTCAGGCAAAAAGCCGTGGCGCCAGAAAGGTACCGGCCGTGCGCGTTCAGGTTCTATCAAGAGCCCGATCTGGCGTTCAGGTGGTGTGACCTTCGCTGCTCGTCCACAGGACCACAGTCAAAAAGTTAACAAAAAGATGTACCGCGGCGCGCTGAAAAGCATTCTGTCCGAACTGGTACGTCAGGATCGTCTGATCGTTGTCGAATCATTCTCTGTAGAAGCGCCTAAAACTAAGCTGCTGGCACAGAAATTGAAAGACATGGCTCTGGAAGATGTGCTGATCATCACCGGTGAGCTGGACGAAAACCTGTTCCTGGCTGCGCGCAACCTGCACAAGGTTGACGTACGCGATGCAACTGGTATCGACCCGGTTAGCCTGATCGCCTTCGACAAAGTCGTAATGACTGCTGATGCTGTTAAGCAAGTTGAGGAGATGCTGGCATGATTCGTGAAGAACGTCTGCTGAAAGTGCTGCGCGCACCGCACGTTTCTGAAAAAGCGTCTACTGCGATGGAAAAAACTAACACCATCGTTCTCAAAGTTGCTAAAGACGCGACCAAAGCAGAAATCAAAGCTGCTGTGCAGAAACTGTTTGAAGTCGAAGTCGAAGTCGTTAACACCCTGGTAGTTAAAGGGAAAGTTAAACGTCACGGACAGCGTATCGGTCGTCGTAGCGACTGGAAAAAAGCTTACGTCACCCTGAAGGAAGGCCAGAATCTGGACTTCGTCGGCGGCGCTGAGTAAGTCGGAGGAGTAATACAATGGCAGTTGTTAAATGTAAACCGACATCTCCGGGTCGTCGCCACGTTGTTAAAGTGGTCAACCCAGAGCTGCACAAGGGCAAACCTTTTGCTCCGCTGGTTGAAAAAAACAGCAAATCCGGTGGTCGTAACAACAATGGCCGTATCACCACTCGTCACATCGGTGGTGGTCACAAGCAGGCTTATCGTATTGTTGACTTCAAACGCAACAAAGACGGTATCCCGGCAGTTGTTGAACGTCTTGAGTACGATCCGAACCGCTCCGCGAACATCGCGCTGGTTCTGTACAAAGACGGTGAACGCCGTTACATCCTGGCCCCTAAAGGCCTGAAAGCTGGCGACCAGATTCAGTCTGGCGTTGATGCTGCAATCAAAGCAGGTAACACCCTGCCGATGCGCAATATCCCGGTTGGTTCTACCGTTCATAACGTAGAAATGAAACCAGGTAAAGGCGGTCAGCTGGCACGTTCCGCTGGTACTTACGTTCAGATCGTTGCTCGTGATGGTGCTTATGTCACCCTGCGTCTGCGTTCTGGTGAAATGCGTAAAGTCGAAGCAGACTGCCGTGCAACTCTGGGCGAAGTTGGCAATGCTGAGCATATGCTGCGCGTTCTGGGTAAAGCAGGTGCTGCACGCTGGCGTGGTGTTCGTCCTACCGTTCGCGGTACTGCGATGAACCCAGTCGACCACCCACATGGTGGTGGTGAAGGTCGTAACTTTGGTAAGCACCCGGTAACTCCGTGGGGCGTTCAGACCAAAGGTAAGAAGACCCGCAGCAACAAGCGTACTGATAAATTCATCGTACGTCGCCGTAGCAAATAATTTTAGAGGATAAGCCATGCCACGTTCTCTCAAGAAAGGTCCTTTTATTGACCTGCACTTGCTGAAGAAGGTAGAGAAAGCGGTGGAAAGCGGAGACAAGAAGCCCCTGCGCACTTGGTCCCGTCGTTCAACGATCTTTCCTAACATGATCGGTTTGACCATCGCTGTCCATAATGGTCGTCAGCACGTTCCGGTATTTGTTTCCGACGAAATGGTCGGTCACAAACTGGGTGAATTCGCACCGACTCGTACTTATCGCGGCCATGCTGCTGATAAAAAAGCGAAGAAGAAATAAGGTAGGAGGAAGAGATGGAAACTTTAGCTCAACATCGCCATGCTCGTTCTTCTGCTCAGAAGGTTCGCCTTGTTGCAGACCTGATTCGCGGTAAGAAAGTGTCGCAGGCTCTGGATATTCTGACCTACACCAATAAGAAAGCGGCTGTACTGGTTAAGAAAGTCCTGGAATCTGCCATTGCTAACGCTGAACACAACGATGGCGCTGACATTGACGATCTGAAAGTTACGAAAATTTTCGTAGACGAAGGCCCGAGCATGAAGCGCATTATGCCGCGTGCAAAAGGTCGTGCAGATCGCATCCTGAAGCGCACCAGCCACATTACTGTGGTTGTGTCCGATCGCTGAGACTCTGGAGACTAGCAATGGGTCAGAAAGTACATCCTAATGGTATTCGCCTGGGTATTGTAAAACCATGGAACTCAACCTGGTTTGCGAACACCAAAGAATTCGCTGACAACCTGGACAGCGATTTTAAAGTACGTCAGTACCTGACTAAGGAACTGGCTAAAGCGTCTGTATCTCGTATCGTAATCGAGCGTCCGGCTAAGAGCATCCGTGTGACCATTCACACCGCTCGCCCGGGTATCGTTATCGGTAAGAAAGGCGAAGACGTAGAAAAACTGCGCAAAGTCGTAGCGGATATTGCTGGCGTTCCTGCTCAGATCAATATCGCCGAAGTGCGTAAGCCTGAACTGGACGCAAAATTGGTTGCTGACAGCATCACTTCTCAGCTGGAACGTCGTGTTATGTTCCGTCGTGCTATGAAGCGTGCTGTACAGAACGCAATGCGTCTGGGCGCTAAAGGTATCAAAGTTGAAGTTAGCGGCCGTCTGGGCGGCGCGGAAATCGCACGTACCGAATGGTACCGTGAAGGTCGCGTACCTCTGCACACTCTGCGTGCTGACATCGACTACAACACCTCTGAAGCGCACACCACTTACGGTGTAATCGGCGTTAAAGTGTGGATCTTCAAAGGCGAGATCCTGGGTGGTATGGCTGCTGTTGAACAACCGGAAAAACCGGCTGCTCAACCTAAAAAGCAGCAGCGTAAAGGCCGTAAATAAGGAGCGTCGCTGATGTTACAACCAAAGCGTACAAAATTCCGTAAAATGCACAAAGGCCGTAACCGCGGTCTGGCTGCTGGCGCGGATGTTAGCTTCGGCAGCTTCGGTCTGAAAGCTGTTGGCCGTGGTCGTCTGACTGCCCGTCAGATCGAAGCAGCACGTCGTGCTATGACCCGTGCAGTTAAGCGTCAAGGTAAGATCTGGATCCGTGTATTCCCGGACAAACCGATCACTGAAAAGCCGCTGGCAGTGCGTATGGGTAAAGGTAAAGGTAACGTGGAGTATTGGGTTGCCTTGATTCAGCCGGGTAAAGTCCTGTATGAAATGGACGGCGTACCGGAAGAGCTGGCCCGTGAAGCATTCAAGCTGGCAGCAGCGAAACTGCCGATTAAAACCACCTTTGTAACTAAGACGGTGATGTAATGAAAGCAAAAGAGCTGCGTGAGAAGAGTGTTGAAGAGCTGAACACCGAGCTGCTGAATCTGCTGCGTGAGCAGTTCAACCTGCGTATGCAGGCTGCAAGTGGCCAGCTGCAACAGTCTCACCTGTTGAAGCAAGTGCGTCGTGACGTCGCACGCGTTAAGACTTTACTGACTGAGAAGGCGGGTGCGTAATGACCGATAAAATCCGTACTCTGCAAGGTCGCGTTGTTAGCGATAAAATGGAGAAATCCATCGTTGTTGCTATCGAACGTTTTGTGAAACACCCGATCTACGGTAAATTCATTAAGCGTACGACCAAACTGCACGTACATGACGAGAACAACGAATGCGGTACTGGTGACGTGGTTGAAATCCGCGAATGCCGTCCGCTGTCCAAGACTAAGTCCTGGACGCTGGTTCGCGTTGTAGAGAAAGCTGTTCTGTAATACAGTAGGCATTCTCAACGAATAAACGGCTCAGCGATGAGCCGTTTATTTTTTCTACCCATATCGTTGAAGCGGTGTTATAATGCCGCGCCCCCGATATGGGGCTTTTTTAACGACCTGATTTTCGGGTCTCAGTAGTAGTTGACATTAGCGGAGCACTAAAATGATCCAAGAACAGACTATGCTGAACGTCGCCGACAACTCCGGTGCACGTCGCGTAATGTGTATCAAGGTTCTGGGTGGCTCGCACCGTCGCTACGCAGGCGTCGGCGATATCATCAAGATCACCATCAAGGAAGCAATTCCGCGTGGTAAGGTCAAAAAAGGTGATGTGCTGAAGGCGGTAGTGGTGCGCACCAAGAAGGGTGTTCGTCGCCCGGACGGTTCTGTCATTCGCTTCGATGGTAATGCATGCGTTATTTTAAACAATAACAGCGAGCAACCTATCGGTACGCGTATTTTTGGGCCGGTAACTCGTGAACTTCGTAACGAGAAGTTCATGAAAATTATCTCTCTGGCACCAGAAGTACTCTAAGGAGCGAATCATGGCAGCGAAGATCCGTCGTGATGACGAAGTTATCGTGTTAACCGGTAAAGATAAAGGTAAACGCGGTAAAGTTAAGAATGTCCTGTCTTCCGGCAAGGTCATTGTTGAAGGTATCAACCTGGTTAAAAAACATCAGAAGCCGGTTCCGGCCCTGAACCAACCAGGCGGCATCGTAGAGAAAGAAGCAGCTATTCAGATCTCTAACCTTGCTATCTTCAACGCGGCAACCGGCAAGGCTGACCGTGTAGGCTTTAGATTCGAAGACGGCAAAAAAGTCCGTTTCTTCAAATCTAACAGCGAAACTATCAAGTAATTTGGAGTAGTACGATGGCGAAACTGCATGATTACTACAAAGACGAAGTAGTCGCTAAACTCATGACTGAGTTTAACTACAATTCTGTCATGCAAGTCCCTCGGGTCGAGAAGATCACCCTGAACATGGGTGTTGGTGAAGCGATCGCTGACAAGAAACTGCTGGATAACGCAGCAGCTGACCTGACAGCAATCTCCGGTCAAAAACCGCTGATCACCAAAGCACGCAAATCAGTTGCAGGCTTCAAAATCCGTCAGGGCTATCCGATCGGCTGTAAAGTAACTCTGCGTGGCGAACGCATGTGGGAGTTCTTTGAGCGCCTGATCACTATTGCTGTTCCACGTATCCGTGACTTCCGTGGCTTGTCCGCTAAGTCTTTCGACGGTCGTGGTAACTACAGCATGGGTGTCCGTGAGCAGATCATCTTCCCAGAAATCGACTACGATAAAGTCGACCGCGTGCGTGGTTTGGATATTACCATTACCACTACTGCGAAATCTGACGAAGAAGGCCGTGCTCTGCTGGCTGCCTTTGACTTCCCGTTCCGCAAGTAAGGTAGGGTTACTGAATGGCTAAGCAATCAATGAAAGCACGCGAAGTAAAGCGCGTAGCTTTAGCTGATAAGTACTTCGCAAAACGCGCTGAACTGAAAGCTATTATCTCTGATGTGAACGCGACCGACGAAGATCGTTGGAACGCAGTTCTCAAGCTGCAGTCTCTGCCGCGTGATTCCAGCCCGTCCCGTCAGCGTAACCGCTGCCGTCAAACAGGTCGTCCGCATGGCTATGTGGGCAAGTTCGGGTTGAGCCGTATCAAACTGCGTGAAGCCGCCATGCGCGGTGAAGTACCAGGCTTGAAAAAGGCTAGCTGGTAATTACCAATTGAATCACGGGAGTAAAGACAGATGAGCATGCAAGATCCGATCGCGGATATGCTGACCCGTATCCGTAACGGTCAGGCCGCGAATAAAGCTGCGGTCACCATGCCTTCCTCCAAGCTGAAAGTGGCAATTGCCAACGTGCTGAAGGAAGAAGGTTTTATTGAAGATTTTAAAGTTGAAGGCGACACCAAGCCGGAACTGGAACTTACTCTCAAGTATTTCCAGGGTAAAGCTGTTGTAGAAAGCATTCAGCGTGTCAGTCGCCCAGGTCTGCGCATTTATAAGCGTAAAGACGAGCTGCCGAAAGTTATGGCTGGCATGGGTATCGCAGTTGTTTCTACCTCTAAAGGTGTTATGACTGATCGTGCAGCGCGCCAGGCTGGTCTTGGTGGCGAAATTATCTGCTACGTAGCCTAATCGGAGGAAAAAATGTCTCGTGTTGCTAAAGCACCGGTCGTTATTCCTGCCGGCGTTGATGTAAAAATCAACGGTCAGGTTATTACGATCAAAGGTAAAAACGGCGAGCTGACTCGTACTCTCAACGATGCTGTTGCAGTAAATCATGCAGATAATGCACTGACCTTCGGTCCGCGTGATGGTTACGCAGATGGATGGGCTCAGGCTGGTACCGCGCGTGCCCTGCTGAATGCAATGGTTGTCGGTGTTACCGAAGGCTTCACTAAGAAGCTTCAGCTGGTTGGTGTAGGTTATCGTGCAGCGGTTAAAGGGAATGTAGTAAACCTGGCTTTAGGTTTCTCTCACCCAGTTGACCATCAGCTGCCTGCGGGAATCACTGCAGAATGTCCGTCTCAGACTGAAATCGTGCTGAAAGGCGCTGATAAACAGCTGATCGGTCAGGTTGCAGCAGATCTGCGCGCCTACCGTCGTCCTGAGCCTTATAAAGGCAAGGGTGTTCGTTACGCCGACGAAGTCGTGCGTACCAAAGAGGCTAAGAAGAAGTAAGGTAACACTATGGATAAGAAATCTGCTCGTATCCGTCGTGCGACCCGCGCACGCCGCAAGCTCCAGGAGCTGGGTGCAACTCGCCTGGTGGTACATCGTACCCCGCGTCATATTTACGCACAGGTAATTGCACCGAACGGTTCTGAAGTTCTGGTAGCTGCTTCTACTGTAGAAAAAGCTATCGCTGAACAATTGAAGTACACCGGTAACAAAGACGCTGCTGCAGCTGTAGGTAAAGCTGTTGCTGAACGCGCTCTGGAAAAAGGCATCAAAGATGTTTCTTTTGACCGTTCCGGGTTCCAATATCATGGTCGTGTCCAGGCACTGGCAGATGCTGCCCGTGAAGCTGGCCTTCAGTTCTAAGGTAGAGGTGTAAGATGGCTCACATCGAAAAACAAGCTGGCGAACTGCAGGAAAAGCTGATCGCGGTTAACCGCGTATCTAAAACCGTTAAAGGTGGTCGTATTTTCTCCTTCACAGCTCTGACTGTAGTTGGTGATGGTAACGGTCGCGTTGGTTTTGGTTACGGTAAAGCGCGTGAAGTTCCAGCAGCGATCCAGAAAGCGATGGAAAAAGCCCGTCGCAATATGATTAACGTCGCGCTGAACCACGGCACCCTGCAGCACCCGGTTAAGGGTACTCACACGGGTTCTCGTGTATTCATGCAGCCGGCTTCCGAAGGTACCGGTATCATCGCCGGTGGTGCAATGCGCGCCGTTCTGGAAGTCGCTGGAGTTCGTAACGTTCTGGCTAAAGCGTATGGTTCTACTAACCCGATTAACGTGGTTCGTGCAACTATCGATGGCCTGGAAAATATGAAATCTCCGGAAATGGTCGCTGCCAAGCGTGGTAAATCCGTTGAAGAAATTCTGGGGAAATAAACCATGGCAAAGACTATTAAAATTACTCAAACCCGCAGTGCAATCGGTCGTCTGCCGAAACACAAGGCAACGCTGCTTGGCCTGGGTCTGCGTCGTATTGGTCACACCGTAGAGCGCGAGGATACTCCTGCTGTTCGTGGTATGGTCAACGCGGTTTCCTTCATGGTTAAAGTTGAGGAGTAAGAGATGCGTTTAAATACTCTGTCTCCGGCCGAAGGCTCTAAAAAAGCGGCTCGCCGCCTGGGTCGTGGTATCGGTTCTGGCCTCGGTAAAACCGGTGGTCGTGGTCACAAAGGTCAGAAGTCTCGTTCTGGCGGTGGCGTACGTCGCGGTTTCGAGGGTGGTCAGATGCCTCTGTACCGTCGTCTGCCGAAATTCGGCTTCACTTCACGTAAAGCAGCGATTACAGCCGAAGTTCGTCTGTCTGACCTGGCTAAAGTTGAAGGCGGTGTTGTAGACCTGAACACGCTGAAAGCAGCTAACATTATCGGTATCCAGATCGAGTTCGCGAAAGTGATCCTGGCTGGTGAAGTCACTACTCCGGTAACTGTTCGTGGCCTGCGTGTTACTAAAGGCGCTCGTGCTGCTATCGAAGCTGCTGGCGGTAAAATCGAGGAATAAGTAGCAGATGGCTAAACAACCGGGATTAGATTTTCAAAGTGCCAAAGGTGGCTTAGGCGAGCTGAAACGCAGACTGCTGTTTGTAATCGGCGCGCTGATTGTGTTCCGTATTGGCTCTTTCATTCCGATCCCTGGTATTGATGCCGCTGTACTTGCCAAACTGCTTGAGCAACAGCGAGGCACCATCATTGAAATGTTTAACATGTTCTCTGGTGGTGCTCTCAGCCGTGCTTCTATCTTTGCTCTGGGGATCATGCCGTATATTTCGGCGTCGATCATTATCCAGCTGCTGACGGTGGTTCATCCAACGCTGGCAGAAATTAAGAAAGAAGGGGAGTCTGGTCGTCGTAAGATCAGCCAGTACACCCGCTACGGTACTCTGGTGCTGGCAATATTCCAGTCGATCGGTATTGCTACCGGTCTGCCGAATATGCCTGGTATGCAGGGCCTGGTGATGAACCCAGGCTTTGCATTCTATTTCACCGCTGTTGTAAGTCTGGTTACAGGGACGATGTTCCTGATGTGGTTGGGTGAACAGATTACTGAACGTGGTATCGGCAACGGTATCTCAATCATTATCTTCGCCGGTATTGTAGCGGGACTCCCGCCAGCCATTGCCCATACTATCGAGCAAGCGCGTCAAGGCGACCTGCACTTCCTCGTGTTGCTGTTGGTTGCAGTATTAGTATTCGCAGTGACGTTCTTTGTTGTATTTGTTGAGCGTGGTCAACGCCGCATTGTGGTAAACTACGCTAAACGTCAGCAAGGTCGTCGTGTCTATGCTGCACAGAGCACACATTTACCGCTGAAAGTGAATATGGCGGGGGTAATCCCGGCAATCTTCGCTTCCAGTATTATTCTGTTCCCGGCGACCATCGCGTCATGGTTCGGGGGCGGGACTGGTTGGAACTGGCTGACAACAATTTCGCTGTATTTGCAGCCTGGGCAACCGCTTTATGTGTTACTCTATGCGTCTGCAATCATATTCTTCTGTTTCTTCTACACGGCGTTGGTTTTCAACCCGCGTGAAACAGCAGATAACCTGAAGAAGTCCGGTGCATTTGTACCAGGAATTCGTCCGGGAGAGCAAACGGCGAAGTATATCGATAAAGTAATGACCCGCCTGACTTTGGTTGGTGCGCTCTACATTACCTTTATCTGCCTGATCCCGGAGTTCATGCGTGATGCAATGAAAGTACCGTTCTACTTCGGTGGGACCTCACTGCTTATCGTTGTTGTCGTGATTATGGACTTTATGGCTCAAGTGCAAACTCTGATGATGTCAAGTCAGTACGAGTCTGCATTGAAGAAGGCGAATCTGAAAGGCTACGGCCGTTAACAGTCGCCCGAGAAGTTACGGAGAGTAAAAATGAAAGTTCGTGCTTCCGTCAAGAAATTATGCCGTAACTGCAAAATCGTTAAGCGTGATGGTGTCATCCGTGTGATTTGCAGTGCCGAGCCGAAGCATAAACAGCGCCAAGGCTGATTTATTCGCATATTTTTCTTGCAAAGTTGGGTTGAGCTGGCTAGATTAGCCAGCCAATCTTTTGTATGTCTGTGCGTTTCCATTTGAGTATCCTGAAAACGGGCTTTTCAGCATGGTGCGTACATATTAAATAGTAGGAGTGCATAGTGGCCCGTATAGCAGGCATTAACATTCCTGATCAGAAACATGCTGTGATCGCATTAACTTCGATCTACGGCGTCGGCAAGACCCGTTCTAAAGCCATTCTGGCTGCCGCGGGTATCGCTGAAGATGTTAAGATCAGTGAGCTGTCTGAAGAACAAATCGACACGCTGCGTGACGAAGTTGCCAAATTTGTCGTTGAAGGTGATCTGCGCCGTGAAGTTAGCATGAGCATCAAGCGCCTTATGGACCTTGGTTGCTATCGCGGTTTGCGTCATCGTCGTGGTCTCCCGGTTCGCGGTCAGCGTACCAAGACCAACGCACGTACCCGTAAGGGTCCGCGCAAACCGATCAAGAAATAATCGGGGTGATTGAATAATGGCAAAGGCACCAATTCGTGCACGTAAACGTGTAAGAAAACAAGTCTCTGACGGCGTGGCTCATATCCATGCTTCTTTTAACAACACCATCGTTACCATTACTGATCGTCAGGGTAACGCACTGGGTTGGGCAACAGCCGGTGGTTCCGGTTTCCGTGGTTCTCGCAAATCCACTCCGTTTGCAGCTCAGGTTGCAGCAGAGCGTTGCGCTGAAGCCGTAAAAGAATACGGTATCAAGAATCTGGAAGTTATGGTCAAAGGACCGGGTCCAGGTCGCGAATCTACTGTTCGTGCTCTGAACGCCGCTGGTTTCCGCATCACTAATATTACTGATGTGACTCCGATCCCTCATAACGGTTGTCGTCCGCCGAAAAAACGTCGCGTATAACGCTGTCGTTTCTAGGATTGTTGGAGAAAGAAAATGGCAAGATATTTGGGTCCTAAGCTCAAGCTGAGCCGTCGTGAGGGCACTGACTTATTCCTTAAGTCTGGCGTTCGCGCGATCGATACCAAGTGTAAAATTGAACAAGCTCCTGGCCAGCACGGTGCGCGTAAACCGCGTCTGTCTGACTATGGTGTGCAGTTGCGTGAAAAGCAAAAAGTTCGCCGTATCTACGGTGTGCTGGAGCGTCAGTTCCGTAACTACTACAAAGAAGCAGCACGTCTGAAAGGCAACACCGGTGAAAACCTGTTGGGTCTGCTGGAAGGTCGTCTGGACAACGTTGTATACCGTATGGGCTTCGGTGCCACTCGTGCAGAAGCACGTCAGCTGGTCAGCCATAAAGCAATTATGGTAAACGGTCGTGTTGTTAACATCGCTTCTTATCAGGTTAGTCCGAATGACGTTGTTAGCATTCGTGAGAAAGCGAAGAAGCAGTCTCGCGTGAAAGCCGCTCTGGAGCTGGCTGAGCAGCGTGAAAAGCCAACCTGGCTGGAAGTTGATGCTGGCAAGATGGAAGGTACGTTCAAGCGTAAGCCGGAGCGTTCTGATCTGTCTGCGGACATTAACGAACACCTGATCGTCGAGCTTTACTCCAAGTAAAGCTTAGTACCAAAGAGAGGACACAATGCAGGGTTCTGTGACAGAGTTTCTAAAACCGCGCCTGGTAGATATCGAGCAAGTGAGTTCGACGCACGCCAAGGTGACCCTTGAGCCTTTAGAGCGTGGCTTTGGCCATACTTTGGGTAACGCACTGCGCCGTATTCTGCTCTCATCGATGCCGGGTTGCGCGGTGACCGAGGTTGAGATTGATGGTGTACTACATGAGTACAGCACCAAAGAAGGCGTTCAGGAAGATATCCTGGAAATCCTGCTCAACCTGAAAGGGCTGGCGGTGAGAGTTCAGGGTAAAGATGATGTTATTCTTACCTTGAATAAATCTGGCATTGGCCCTGTGACTGCAGCCGACATTACCCATGATGGTGATGTCGAAATCGTCAAGCCACAGCACGTGATCTGCCACCTGACCGATGAGAATGCATCTATTAGCATGCGTATCAAAGTTCAGCGCGGTCGTGGTTATGTGCCGGCTTCTACCCGAATTCATTCGGAAGAAGATGAGCGCCCAATCGGCCGTCTGCTGGTCGACGCATGCTACAGCCCTGTAGAGCGTATTGCCTACAATGTTGAAGCAGCGCGTGTAGAACAGCGTACCGACCTGGACAAGCTGGTCATCGAAATGGAAACCAACGGCACAATCGATCCTGAAGAGGCGATTCGTCGTGCGGCTACCATTCTGGCTGAACAACTGGAAGCTTTCGTTGATTTACGTGATGTACGTCAGCCGGAAGTTAAAGAAGAGAAACCAGAATTCGATCCGATCCTGCTGCGCCCTGTTGACGATCTGGAATTGACTGTCCGCTCTGCTAACTGCCTCAAAGCAGAAGCTATCCACTATATCGGTGATCTGGTACAGCGTACTGAGGTTGAGCTTCTTAAGACGCCTAACCTTGGTAAAAAATCTCTTACCGAGATTAAAGACGTGCTGGCTTCCCGTGGACTGTCTCTGGGCATGCGCCTGGAAAACTGGCCACCGGCAAGCATCGCTGACGAGTAACCGGATCACAGGTTAAGGTTTTACTGAGAAGGATAAGGTCATGCGCCATCGTAAGAGTGGTCGTCAACTGAACCGCAACAGCAGCCATCGCCAGGCTATGTTCCGCAATATGGCAGGTTCACTGGTTCGTCATGAAATCATCAAGACGACTCTGCCGAAAGCGAAAGAGCTGCGTCGCGTAGTTGAGCCGCTGATTACTCTTGCCAAGACTGATAGCGTAGCTAATCGTCGTCTGGCATTCGCCCGTACTCGTGATAACGAGATCGTGGCAAAACTGTTTAACGAACTGGGCCCGCGTTTCGCGAGCCGCGCCGGTGGTTACACTCGCATTCTGAAGTGTGGTTTCCGTGCAGGCGACAACGCGCCGATGGCATACATCGAGCTGGTTGATCGTTCAGAGAAAACAGAAGCTGCTGCAGAGTAATCTGTAGTAACGTAAAAAAACCCGCCTCGGCGGGTTTTTTTATATCCGTCATATCCCCACTTATCTACAATATCTGTACTCTTTTTGTTCATCCCCTGGAGTGTTGTATGTGGTTACTGGACCAGTGGGCAGAGCGCCATATTATTGATGCACAATCTAAAGGTGAGTTTGATGATTTACCGGGAACGGGCGAACCGCTGACTCTTGACGATGACTCCCATGTCCCGCCTGAACTCCGAGCCGGATACCGTTTATTAAAAAATGCAGGTTGCCTTCCTCCTGAGCTCGAGCAACGCAGAGAAGCAATACAACTGCTTGAAATACTCGCGGGGATTCGCAAAGATGATCCAAGTTATCCGGAGGTGAGCCGAAGACTGTCGCTGCTGGAACTTAAACTTCGGCAGGCTGGACTCAGTACCGAGTTTTTGCGCGGTGACTACGCAGATAAGCTGCTAAAAAAGATCAACGATGAATAGCGGAGAGAGCATGTACCGAATTGGTGAAATAGCGAAACTGGCTGACGTGACGCCAGATACTATCCGCTACTATGAAAAGCAGCAGATGATGGAGCATGAAGTGCGTACTGAAGGCGGATTTCGCCTCTATACAGAAAGCGATCTTCAGCGCCTGAAGTTTATTCGTTATGCCCGCCAGCTTGGTTTCACTCTGGAGTCGATCCGCGAATTGCTTTCGATCCGTGTTGATCCCGAACACCATACCTGTCAGGAATCAAAAGGGATCGTCCAGGAAAGACTGCAAGAAGTCGAAGCACGTATTGCCGAACTTCAGACGATGCAGCGGTCTCTGCAGCGATTGAATGATGCATGCTGCGGCAAGGCACACAGCAGCGTGTACTGCTCTATTCTTGAAGCTCTTGAGCAAGGCGCCAGTGGAACAACATCAGGCTGTTGATTTCTTGAACTGCCAGGTCTACACTCGCGGCGTAAATTACTACAAACTGGAGATATTATGAGTCGTTATCAGCACACCAAAGGGCAGATAAAGGACAACGCAATTGAGGCGCTCCTGCATGACCCACTGTTCAGACAGCGCGTTGAGAAAAATAAGAAAGGGAAAGGAAGTTATCTACGTAAAGGCAAACATGGCAATCGGGGTAACTGGGAGGCCAGTGGCAAGAAAGTAATTAACTTTTTTACCACTGGCCTTCTTGTTTCAGTGAGTGTTTAAGAGCGGTTATTCTGTTCTTTCAGCAGGTCACGAATTTCACTCAGTAATACTTCTTCTTTCGATGGAGCTGGCGGTGCTGCCGGCTCCTCCGCTTTTTTACGGTTCAGTTTGTTGATCAGTTTGATTGCCATAAAGATAGCAAACGCAACAATAATGAAATCGAAGACATTCTGAATAAATACACCGTAATGCATGACAACGGCAGGGATGTCTCCCTGTGCATCACGTAGCGTTAAAGCAAACTGTTTAAAATCAATCCCACCAATTAACAACCCCAGTGGCGGCATGATGATATCGGCAACCAGTGATGAAACAATCTTACCGAATGCCGCACCAATAATGACACCCACTGCCAAATCGACAACATTCCCGCGCATCGCGAATTCGCGAAACTCTTTAATAATGCTCATTTTATTCTCCCTATGCAGCTGACGTTTATAAGTTTAACAAATGTTTAGGCAATTTCCATTTATGTATTGCCGAAAGGAAAATTTATTAGACCATGAAATATAAAGGGAAATAAAAAGGGCGCTGTATTAGCACCCTTTTTATTACAGGAAGAAAGGACTTGGCTGGAATAGTCGCTCGACGTCGGTAATAAACTTTTTATCTGTCAGGAACATAATTACGTGATCGCCCTGCTCAATGCGCAGGTTATCGTTGGCAATCATCACATCGTTACCACGCACAACGGCGCCAATAATGGTTCCAGGGGGAAGTTTAATTTCATCAATTGAGCGTCCCACCACCCGAGATGTTGTTTCATCCCCGTGTGCGACGGCTTCAATGGCTTCCGCGACGCCACGGCGTAGTGAAGAAACGCCGACAATGTCAGCTTTACGTACGTGACTGAGCAGCGCGGAGATGGTCGCCTGCTGCGGTGAAATAGCAATATCGATCACGCTACCTTGCACCAGATCGACGTATGCTCTGCGTTGGATTAACACCATCACTTTCTTGGCACCCATCCGTTTGGCAAGCATCGCCGACATGATATTCGCTTCATCATCGTTGGTCACTGCGATGAACAGATCTACCTGATCGATATGTTCTTCGGCCAGCAACTCTTGATCCGAAGCATCACCAAAAAAGACGATCGTATTTTGCAGTTTCTCTGCAAGTTCGGATGCTCGCTGTTGATTACGTTCGATCAGTTTGACGCTGTAATCTTTTTCCAGACGACGAGCAAGACCCGCTCCGATATTACCGCCGCCTACTAACATAATGCGTTTGTACGGTTTTTCCAGACGTTGCAGTTCACTCATTACGGCGCGAATATGCTGCGATGCCGCAATAAAGAAGACTTCATCACCCGCTTCAACGATCGTAGAACCTTGTGGACGGATTGGTCGATCATGACGGAAAATCGCCGCAACACGGGTATCGATGTGCGGCATATGTTCACGCATTGTTGACAGCGCATTACCGATAAGCGGCCCGCCGTAATAGGCTTTTACTACTGCCAGACTGACTTTACCTTCGGCAAAATTCACCACCTGCAATGCACCCGGATATTCAATCAGTCGATAAATGCTATCGATAACCAGTTGCTCCGGCGCAATCAGGTGATCGATAGGTACCGCATCGGATTGGAATAGCTTGTCCGCATCACGAACATAATCCGGTGAACGAATACGGGCGATGCGATTAGGCGTATTAAACAGTGAATAAGCTACCTGGCAGGCAACCATATTTGTTTCATCTGAGCTGGTTACGGCAACCAGCATATCGGCATCGTCGGCCCCAGCTTCACGCAGTACGCGAGGATGTGAACCGTGCCCTTGCACGACGCGGAGATCAAACTTGTCCTGCAGGCTGCGCAGACGTTCACCATTGGTATCGACTACCGTGATATCGTTGTTCTCTCCGACCAGGTTTTCAGCCAGCGTACCGCCAACTTGCCCTGCGCCCAGAATGATAATTTTCATCAGTCGCGACCCGTTATCTCATCACTTTTTGATTAGCTTAGCGTAAAAGAAGCCATCGCCATCTTCCGCACCCGGTAAATTCTGACGTCCGGGTTTTTCCGGCGTACCGGTTTCGCTTAATACCGCATCCGGCGTGCGTGCCAGGAAGGCGGTAATTTGCTGCTGGTTTTCTTCTGGCAGGATAGAGCACGTTGCATAAACCAGCGTGCCGCCAGGTTTAAGATGTAACCAGGTTGCATTCAGGATCTCGGCCTGCAGCTGCGCAAGTTCGGCAATATCCCGGTCGCGGCGCAGCCATTTGATGTCTGGATGGCGACGAATAACGCCGGTGGCAGAACACGGAGCATCCAGCAAAATACGGTCAAACTGTTGTTCGCCACACCATTGTTGTGGATATCGACCATCACCCTGTTTTACGGTTGCCTTCATGCCCAGACGTTTCAGATTGTCGTAAACGCGCGATAAGCGTTTTTCATCCACATCGACGGCCATGACGTTAGCTTGCGGAGCAACTTCCAGAATGTGCGTCGTTTTACCGCCCGGCGCGCAGCATAGGTCGAGAATCTGCTCGCCATCTTTCGGCAGTAGATATTTAACGCACCCCTGAGCAGAAGCATCCTGAACGGTGACCCAACCTTCGTCAAAACCAGGGAGGGCGTGAACTGGAGCCGGTGTTTCCAGACGCACTGCATCCGGGTAGTCTGGATGCGGGAAACCGGTTAATCCCGCTGCGGTAAGCAGGTCTATCCAGGCGTCGCGAGTATGGTGATTACGATTGACGCGTAGCCACATCGGCGGTCGCTGGTTATTGGCTTCAAGAATAGCTTCCCACTGCTGCGGATACGCACTTTTAATACGTTTCACCAGCCAGGAGGGGTGTAAGAAGCGCAAATCGCTTTGCGCAAACTCGGCCAGCAGTTCATCCTGACGGCGTTGAAACTGGCGCAACACGCCGTTGATCAGCCCTTTCAGTTGCGGACGCTTAATGACAACCGCGCCTTCTACTGTCTCAGCCAGCGCGGCGTGTGCTGGAATACGAGTATGCAGAAGTTGGTAGAAGCCCACCATGATCAGGTAGTGAACGGTGCGCTGTTTGCCCGTCATTGGACGTTCCATGAGTTGCTGGATCATCCATTCCAGTTGAGAGAGTGTACGCAATACGCCGAAGCAAAGTTCCTGCAACAGCGCTTTGTCTTTATCTGCAACTTTTTGCTGCATGGCGGGCAGCACGTTGCTTAATGACTGTCCTTTTTCGACAACCTGTTCGACGGCTTGGGCCGCCATACTGCGTAAATTAAGATGTTTTTTCATAAGCGCAAAAATAAAAATGCCCGGAAACACCGGGCTTAAAGAGATGAACCGTCAGACCAGACGGTTACCGGGTACAAACCATTCCCGGCGTGAATTAAGCAGATCCTGCGCGCTCATGGCTTTTTTACCGGCAGGCTGCAAAGAGACGAGATTCAGGATGCCGTCACCCGTGGCGACCTGAATACCCTGCTTTGTTGCCTCCAGAATGGTGCCTGGCGCAGCCTGGGTGTTTTCCGCAATAACCGAAGCTTGCCAGACTTTCACTGGTTGACCGTCGATTTCAAGCCAGCTCATTGGCCATGGGTTAAAGGCGCGGATGCAGCGTTCCAATTGAACAGCTGAAAGCGACCAGTCGATACGGGCCTCTTCTTTGCTGAGTTTTTCTGCATGCGTAACCAGTGATTCATCTTGTACCACCGGGTTTATTGTGCCGGCAGCCAGCTGTTTTAGCGTTTCAATCAGCCCCTGCGGCCCCAAATCTGCCAGCTTATCGTATAACGAACCGCTGGTATCTTCTGCCGTAATCGGGCAAGACAGCTTAAGCAGCATATCTCCGGTGTCGAGGCCAACATCCATCTGCATGATGGTTACACCTGTTTCGGTGTCACCTGCCCACAGTGAGCGCTGGATCGGTGCTGCACCACGCCAGCGTGGAAGCAGGGAGCCGTGAACGTTGATACAACCCAGACGCGGCATTTCCAGTACGGCTTTTGGCAGAATCAGGCCATATGCCACCACCACCATCACGTCTGCGCGTAAATCAGCAACCAGCTGCTGGTTTTCCTGAGGGCGAAGAGAGACAGGTTGGAAAACCGGAATCCCTTTTTCTTCCGCCAGCACTTTGACCGGGCTGGGCATCAGCTTTTTACCGCGTCCCGCCGGGCGGTCCGGTTGGGTAAACACGCCAACGACGTTGTGTCCAGAAGACAACAGCGCGTCGAGATGACGCGCTGCAAAGTCAGGTGTACCCGCAAAAATAATACGTAGTGAGTCTGACACGTTGATTCTTGTCCTTAAGCTCGGGCGTTCAGGCGGTCGAGTTTTTCAACTTTCTGACGAATACGTTGTTGCTTCAACGGAGACAGATAATCGATAAACAGTTTACCGACCAGGTGATCCATTTCATGTTGAATGCAGATAGCCAGTAGGCCATCGGCTTCCAGTTCAAAAGATTTGCCGTTGCGATCGAGCGCACGAATTTTTACTTTCTCTGCGCGTGGTACTAACGCACGCTGTTCAGGAATCGACAGACAGCCTTCTTCAATGCCGGTTTCGCCGTCTTTTTCCAGCAGCTCTGGGTTAATGAGTACCAACTGCTCGTCGCGGTTTTCAGAGACATCAATAACGATGATGCGCTGATGAATATCGACCTGTGTTGCTGCCAGGCCGATACCTTCTTCGGCATACATCGTTTCGAACATATCATCAACGATGCGCTGAATTTCTGCATTCACTTCTTCGACCGGTTTTGCGACTTTGCGAAGGCGCTCGTCCGGAATATGTAACACTTGCAAAACTGACATAGTTATCCAGAGTTGTGTTCAGGAGTTGAAAAGATTATTACCTCTATTCTAGACAAAACCCCCTCTGATTGACAGCATCAGTGACCAATCGCAAAGATTGCCAGGACTGCTTGTGGCAGGGGGACAAGGATGACCCAAATCGAAATTTGGCTACGTTTAGCGCAAGTGAATGAACTGTATGGTGATGAGATGGTGCGCATTGCCCACTGGCTCAATACTCAACCGTCGATTAGCAACGCGGTACTCCTGCAGGCAGGATTCTCTCCCCGCCAGGCAAGGCGCTTTTTAACCTTTTCGGATCTGACGCTGGAAAAAACGTTGCGTTGGCTTGAACAGCCTAACCACCATTTTGTGGTTGCCGACAGCGAGCATTACCCGCCACAGCTCCGTGCGATTGAGGATTATCCTGGGGTGCTTTTTGTCGCAGGAAATCCCGCATGTCTTCGCTCGTTCCAGGTGGCCGTTGTCGGCAGCAGACAGCACTCCTGGTATGGCGAACGCTGGGGGCGATTGTTTTGTGAAAAGCTTGCAGCATGTGGTGTGACGATCACCAGCGGTCTGGCCCGAGGAATTGATGGCGTGGCACACAGTGCTGCGATAAACCGACAAGGCACAAGTATTGCGGTGCTGGGAAATGGACTTGAGACCATTCACCCACGACAGCATATCCGTCTTGCTCAGCGACTGATTGAGGCAGGTGGTGCACTGGTGTCTGAGTTCCCATTAGATACGCTCCCTTTGCCACGCAATTTTCCCCGACGAAATCGCATTATCAGTGGTCTAAGTAAAGGTGTACTGGTCGTCGAAGCTGCACAGCGTAGCGGGTCACTGGTTACTGCTCGCTGTGCACTGGAACAAGGGCGGGAGGTGTTTGCTTTACCAGGGCCGATTGGGAGCCCGGGAAGTGAAGGCCCGCATTGGCTAATTCAGCAGGGAGCTATGCTTGTGACGACACCAGAGGAAATTCTTGAAAATTTGCAATATGGGCTGCAATGGTTGCCAGATGAACCTGAAAAATCAATTTATTCGCCAGATCACGAAGAGGTGGCATTGCCATTTCCGGAGCTCCTGGCTAACGTAGGAGATGAGGTAACACCTGTTGACGTCGTCGCTGAACGTGCCGGCCAACCTGTGCCAGAGGTAGTGGCTCAACTGCTCGAACTGGAGTTAGCAGGGTGGATCGCAGCTGTACCCGGCGGCTATGTCCGATTGAGGAGGGCATGCCATGTTCGACGTACTAATGTATTTGTTTGAGACATATATCCATAACGAAGCTGAGCTGCGTGTGGATCAGGACAAACTGGAACGGGATCTTACCGACGCTGGTTTTGATCGTGAAGACATTTACAACGCGTTACTTTGGCTGGAAAAGCTTGCTGACTATCAGGATGGCCTTGCTGAACCTATGCAACTGGCATCTGACCCTCTTTCTATACGTATTTATACTGCGGAAGAGTGCGATCGACTGGATGCAAGCTGTAGAGGATTCCTGCTATTCCTGGAGCAGATTCAGGTGCTAAACCTCGAAACGCGAGAAATGGTCATTGAGCGTGTACTCGCGCTGGATACGGCAGAGTTCGATCTGGAAGACCTGAAGTGGGTAATCCTGATGGTGCTATTCAACATTCCAGGTTGTGAAAATGCCTATCAGCAAATGGAAGAATTACTCTTTGAAGTGAATGAAGGTATGCTGCATTAATCAATCTTCATTCAGTATGAGTTGTTATGGCTAAATCAGCACTGTTCACGGTGCGTAAAAATGAGCCCTGCCCACAATGCGGGGCTGAATTGGTTATTCGTTCCGGGAAACACGGTCCGTTTCTCGGTTGTTCACACTATCCAGAATGCGATTACATCCGTCCGCTGAAATCTTCCGCGGACGGACATATTGTCAAAGTTCTGGAGGGTAAGCTTTGTCCTGCATGTGGCGCTGAGCTGGTGCTGAGACAGGGACGATTCGGTATGTTCATTGGATGCAGTGACTATCCTGCGTGCGATCACACCGAGCTCATCGACAAGCCTGATGAAACAGCAATAGTCTGTCCTCAATGCCAGACTGGTCATCTTGTCCAGCGGCGTTCCCGTTATGGCAAAACCTTCTACTCCTGCGATCGCTATCCGGAGTGCCAGTTTGTCATTAACTTCAAACCGTTATCCGGAGAATGTCCTGAGTGTCATTATCCGCTTCTCATCGAAAAGAAAACCGCACAGGGTGTGAAGCATTTCTGTGCCAGTAAACAATGTGGAAAGCCGATTTCGGCGGAATAAAAAAGTGAATAATAACCTGCCCACAGACGCTATCGCTGCGGCGATAGCGGTTCTGAAACAAGAAAAAGTCATCGCCTATCCAACTGAAGCTGTTTTCGGTGTCGGTTGCGATCCCGACAGCGAAACGGCTGTTACCCGTCTGTTAGAGTTAAAACAACGCCCAGTCGATAAAGGTTTAATTTTGATTGCGGCAAGCTTTGACCAGCTTAAACCCTATATCGACGATAGCATGCTCACCGAGGCCCAACGTGAGGCTGTGTTCGCCCGTTGGCCTGGGCCTGTTACTTTCGTTTTCCCGGCGCCCGCGACTACGCCTCGTTGGTTGACCGGTCGTTTTGACTCGCTGGCCGTGCGTGTCACCGATCATCCGCTGGTGGTTGCATTGTGCCAGGCTTATGGCAAACCATTAGTCTCTACCAGTGCTAATCTGAGTGGCTTACCGCCTTGCAGAACGGTTGAGGAAGTCCGTGCGCAGTTTGGTACAGACTTTCCTGTGGTTGAGGGGGAGACCGGAGGCCGTTTGAATCCTTCGGAGATCCGTGATGCTCTGACGGGTGAACAGTTTCGACAGGGGTAATATGAAAGAAGCCTATGCTGTTTTTGGTAATCCGATAGCGCACAGTAAATCGCCCTTTATTCATCAGCAATTTGCAGAGCAGTTGAAGATTGATCATTCCTATGGGCGTGTACTGGCGCCCATCAATGATTTTGTGAATACACTGAACGCTTTTTTTGCTGAGGGCGGGAAGGGGGCAAATGTCACTGTGCCTTTTAAAGAAGAGGCGTTTGCACGTGCTGATGAACTAACGGAGCGGGCATCGCTTGCTGGAGCGGTCAACACCCTTAAACGGCTGGAGGATGGGCGTTTACTGGGAGACAACACGGATGGTATCGGCTTATTAAGCGATCTTGAGCGTTTATCTTTCATTCATCCCGGATCGCGAGTTCTGCTGATTGGTGCGGGTGGTGCATCCCGTGGAGTTTTATTACCTCTTCTTTCTATGGATTGTGCGGTGACTATTGTTAACCGTACCGCTTCGCGTGCTGAAGAACTGGCACAAATCTTCTCCCACACCGGCAGCGTGCAGGCGGTGGGAATGGACGATCTTGAAAATTGCAGTTTTGATTTGATCATCAATGCCACATCCAGCGGAATGAGCGGTGAGATACCAGCTATTCCAGCATCTCTTATCCACCCTTCGGTCTATTGTTATGACATGTTTTATCAGAAAGGGAACACACCGTTTCTTTCCTGGTGTGTTTCGCATGGGGCGAAACATTATGCCGATGGCCTGGGGATGCTGGTGGGGCAGGCTGCGCATGCAGTTTTACTTT
This sequence comes from Citrobacter sp. ABFQG, assembly GCF_004322975.1. Classification (NCBI taxonomy): domain Bacteria; kingdom Pseudomonadati; phylum Pseudomonadota; class Gammaproteobacteria; order Enterobacterales; family Enterobacteriaceae; genus Citrobacter; species Citrobacter sp. ABFQG. Next base: position 246,109 of record NZ_CP036435.1, on the reverse strand, counting down.
GGCATGGCGTTTTGCCACAGGTGGAGCCTGTCATAAAAAGCATGCAACAGGAATTGTCGGCATGAATCAGGCGATCCAGTTTCCCGATCGGGAAGAATGGTGCACGGATGTTAACGCCGTTGTGTTTCCAGCGATGGTTCATGGTATGCAGTTAACATGTGCCATATCTGGAGAGATTATGGCGTCCCGCTTTGGCGGCGACACGCCTGAGCAGTGGTTGGAAATATTTCAACAGCATCGCTGGGATCTGGAAGAAGAAGCTGAAGCATTGATCCAGGCCCAGCAGGAAGATGCTCAAGGTTGGGTGTGGTTACTCTGACTTAAATACTCGTCTTTCCACTTAACATAGTTGTTAGCTGAATATTGTAAGCCTGCTTTCTCTTCATCGCTTAATGGACGGATTTGCTTAACCGGGCTTCCCAGGTACAGATATCCGCTTTCCAGGCGTTTGTTTTGTGGAACCAGGCTACCAGCCCCAATCATAACGTCGTCTTCTACGACTACGCCATCCAGCAGAATCGATCCCATGCCGACTAATACACGGTTGCCAATGATACAGCCGTGTAGCATGACTTTATGACCAACCGTAACGTCCTCACCCACGATCAGTGGATTACCCTGCGGATTAGACGTGGATTTATGCGTGACATGGAGAACGCTGCCGTCCTGGATGTTTGTACGGGCACCAATTTGTACATAGTTAACGTCGCCACGAATGGCAACCAGTGGCCAGATTCCGACATCATCAGCTAAACGAGCATCACCAATGACGACACTACTGGTGTCGATCATCACGCGATTTCCGATCTGTGGGAAAAGATCCTTATAAGGACGCAGTACATCAGACATGTTTACCTCAACGAAAATAGAGCAGTAATGAAGACTTTGGTTGGATTATTGAGACTGTGCAAGTGGTTTAGCTATCAAAAATCAGTCAAATTGCGCAGGAATGTAGCGAAAGGGGTGAAAAACAAGCATTCAGCAAAAAAGATCCAAAAAACACTTGTGCTAAAAAATGGGATCCCTATAATGCGCCTCCATCGACACGGCGGATGTGAATCACTTCACGCAAACAGCTGGTTCGGTTGAAGAGAAAAACCTGAAAATGAGGGTTGACTCTGAAAGAGGAAAGCGTAATATACGCCACCTCGCGACAGAGCGCTAAAGCGCGTCGCAACTGCTCTTTAACAATTTATCAGACAATCTGTGTGGGCACTCGAAGATACGGATTCTTAACGTCGCAAGACGAAAAATGAATACCAAGTCTCTGAGTGAACATACGTAATTCATTACGAAGTTTAATTCACGAGCATCAAACTTAAATTGAAGAGTTTGATCATGGCTCAGATTGAACGCTGGCGGCAGGCCTAACACATGCAAGTCGAACGGTAGCACAGAGGAGCTTGCTCCTTGGGTGACGAGTGGCGGACGGGTGAGTAATGTCTGGGAAACTGCCCGATGGAGGGGGATAACTACTGGAAACGGTAGCTAATACCGCATAACGTCGCAAGACCAAAGAGGGGGACCTTCGGGCCTCTTGCCATCGGATGTGCCCAGATGGGATTAGCTAGTAGGTGGGGTAACGGCTCACCTAGGCGACGATCCCTAGCTGGTCTGAGAGGATGACCAGCCACACTGGAACTGAGACACGGTCCAGACTCCTACGGGAGGCAGCAGTGGGGAATATTGCACAATGGGCGCAAGCCTGATGCAGCCATGCCGCGTGTATGAAGAAGGCCTTCGGGTTGTAAAGTACTTTCAGCGAGGAGGAAGGCATTAAGGTTAATAACCTTAGTGATTGACGTTACTCGCAGAAGAAGCACCGGCTAACTCCGTGCCAGCAGCCGCGGTAATACGGAGGGTGCAAGCGTTAATCGGAATTACTGGGCGTAAAGCGCACGCAGGCGGTCTGTCAAGTCGGATGTGAAATCCCCGGGCTCAACCTGGGAACTGCATCCGAAACTGGCAGGCTAGAGTCTTGTAGAGGGGGGTAGAATTCCAGGTGTAGCGGTGAAATGCGTAGAGATCTGGAGGAATACCGGTGGCGAAGGCGGCCCCCTGGACAAAGACTGACGCTCAGGTGCGAAAGCGTGGGGAGCAAACAGGATTAGATACCCTGGTAGTCCACGCCGTAAACGATGTCGACTTGGAGGTTGTGCCCTTGAGGCGTGGCTTCCGGAGCTAACGCGTTAAGTCGACCGCCTGGGGAGTACGGCCGCAAGGTTAAAACTCAAATGAATTGACGGGGGCCCGCACAAGCGGTGGAGCATGTGGTTTAATTCGATGCAACGCGAAGAACCTTACCTACTCTTGACATCCAGAGAACTTAGCAGAGATGCTTTGGTGCCTTCGGGAACTCTGAGACAGGTGCTGCATGGCTGTCGTCAGCTCGTGTTGTGAAATGTTGGGTTAAGTCCCGCAACGAGCGCAACCCTTATCCTTTGTTGCCAGCGGTCCGGCCGGGAACTCAAAGGAGACTGCCAGTGATAAACTGGAGGAAGGTGGGGATGACGTCAAGTCATCATGGCCCTTACGAGTAGGGCTACACACGTGCTACAATGGCATATACAAAGAGAAGCGACCTCGCGAGAGCAAGCGGACCTCATAAAGTATGTCGTAGTCCGGATTGGAGTCTGCAACTCGACTCCATGAAGTCGGAATCGCTAGTAATCGTGGATCAGAATGCCACGGTGAATACGTTCCCGGGCCTTGTACACACCGCCCGTCACACCATGGGAGTGGGTTGCAAAAGAAGTAGGTAGCTTAACCTTCGGGAGGGCGCTTACCACTTTGTGATTCATGACTGGGGTGAAGTCGTAACAAGGTAACCGTAGGGGAACCTGCGGTTGGATCACCTCCTTACCTTAAAGAACCTGCCTTTGTAGTGCTCACACAGATTGTCTGATGAAAATTAGCAGTAAGAAAATCTCTGCAGGCTTGTAGCTCAGGTGGTTAGAGCGCACCCCTGATAAGGGTGAGGTCGGTGGTTCAAGTCCACTCAGGCCTACCAAATTCGCTTCCGTGCTGTGTTACGGCGATGCTCGCATACTTTAGTATGCTTCGCACCACCGCGCCTTGCCCGGAAACGAATTAGGGTACAGAGATTAGCATTTACGATGGGGTTATAGCTCAGCTGGGAGAGCGCCTGCCTTGCACGCAGGAGGTCTGCGGTTCGATCCCGCATAGCTCCACCATCTTTACTGCAAAAACACAAGAAAACTTCAGAGTGTACCTGAAAAGGTTCACTGCGAAGTTTTGCTCTTTAAAAATCTGGATCAAGCTGAAAATTGAAACGACACACTGTTTCATTTCTCCGTAATAAGAAATGAAAAATGGTGTGTTCGAGTCTCTCAAATTTTCGCAACACGATGATGAATCGAAAGAAACATCTTCGGGTTGTGAGGTTAAGCGACTAAGCGTACACGGTGGATGCCCTGGCAGTCAGAGGCGATGAAGGACGTGCTAATCTGCGATAAGCGTCGGTAAGGTGATATGAACCGTTATAACCGGCGATTTCCGAATGGGGAAACCCAGTGTGATTCGTCACACTATCATTACGTGAATACATAGCGTAATGAAGCGAACCGGGGGAACTGAAACATCTAAGTACCCCGAGGAAAAGAAATCAACCGAGATTCCCCCAGTAGCGGCGAGCGAACGGGGAGCAGCCCAGAGTCTGAATCAGCTTGTGTGTTAGTGGAACGGTCTGGAAAGTCCGACGGTACAGGGTGATAGTCCCGTACACCAAAATGCACAGGTTGTGAACTCGAAGAGTAGGGCGGGACACGTGGTATCCTGTCTGAATATGGGGGGACCATCCTCCAAGGCTAAATACTCCTGACTGACCGATAGTGAACCAGTACCGTGAGGGAAAGGCGAAAAGAACCCCGGCGAGGGGAGTGAAAAAGAACCTGAAACCGTGTACGTACAAGCAGTGGGAGCATCCTTTTGGGTGTGACTGCGTACCTTTTGTATAATGGGTCAGCGACTTATATTCTGTAGCAAGGTTAACCGTATAGGGGAGCCGAAGGGAAACCGAGTCTTAACTGGGCGTTAAGTTGCAGGGTATAGACCCGAAACCCGGTGATCTAGCCATGGGCAGGTTGAAGGTTGGGTAACACTAACTGGAGGACCGAACCGACTAATGTTGAAAAATTAGCGGATGACTTGTGGCTGGGGGTGAAAGGCCAATCAAACCGGGAGATAGCTGGTTCTCCCCGAAAGCTATTTAGGTAGCGCCTCGTGAATTCATCTTCGGGGGTAGAGCACTGTTTCGGCTAGGGGGTCATCCCGACTTACCAACCCGATGCAAACTGCGAATACCGAAGAATGTTATCACGGGAGACACACGGCGGGTGCTAACGTCCGTCGTGAAGAGGGAAACAACCCAGACCGCCAGCTAAGGTCCCAAAGTCATGGTTAAGTGGGAAACGATGTGGGAAGGCACAGACAGCCAGGATGTTGGCTTAGAAGCAGCCATCATTTAAAGAAAGCGTAATAGCTCACTGGTCGAGTCGGCCTGCGCGGAAGATGTAACGGGGCTAAACCATGCACCGAAGCTGCGGCAGCGACACTATGTGTTGTTGGGTAGGGGAGCGTTCTGTAAGCCGTTGAAGGTGTGCTGTGAGGCATGCTGGAGGTATCAGAAGTGCGAATGCTGACATAAGTAACGATAATGCGGGTGAAAAACCCGCACGCCGGAAGACCAAGGGTTCCTGTCCAACGTTAATCGGGGCAGGGTGAGTCGACCCCTAAGGCGAGGCCGAAAGGCGTAGTCGATGGGAAACAGGTTAATATTCCTGTACTTGGTGTTACTGCGAAGGGGGGACGGAGAAGGCTATGTTAGCCGGGCGACGGTTGTCCCGGTTTAAGCATGTAGGCGGAGGTTCCAGGTAAATCCGGTACCTTTTTAACGCTGAGGTGTGATGACGAGGCACTACGGTGCTGAAGTAACAAATGCCCTGCTTCCAGGAAAAGCCTCTAAGCATCAGGTAACACGAAATCGTACCCCAAACCGACACAGGTGGTCAGGTAGAGAATACCAAGGCGCTTGAGAGAACTCGGGTGAAGGAACTAGGCAAAATGGTGCCGTAACTTCGGGAGAAGGCACGCTGATATGTAGGTGAAGTGATTTACTCATGGAGCTGAAATCAGTCGAAGATACCAGCTGGCTGCAACTGTTTATTAAAAACACAGCACTGTGCAAACACGAAAGTGGACGTATACGGTGTGACGCCTGCCCGGTGCCGGAAGGTTAATTGATGGGGTTATCCGTAAGGAGAAGCTCTTGATCGAAGCCCCGGTAAACGGCGGCCGTAACTATAACGGTCCTAAGGTAGCGAAATTCCTTGTCGGGTAAGTTCCGACCTGCACGAATGGCGTAATGATGGCCAGGCTGTCTCCACCCGAGACTCAGTGAAATTGAACTCGCTGTGAAGATGCAGTGTACCCGCGGCAAGACGGAAAGACCCCGTGAACCTTTACTATAGCTTGACACTGAACACTGGTCCTTGATGTGTAGGATAGGTGGGAGGCTTTGAAGTGTGGACGCCAGTCTGCATGGAGCCATCCTTGAAATACCACCCTTTAATGGCTGGTGTTCTAACGTGGACCCGTAATCCGGGTTGCGGACAGTGTCTGGTGGGTAGTTTGACTGGGGCGGTCTCCTCCTAAAGAGTAACGGAGGAGCACGAAGGTTAGCTAATCCTGGTCGGACATCAGGAGGTTAGTGCAAAGGCATAAGCTAGCTTGACTGCGAGAGTGACGGCTCGAGCAGGTGCGAAAGCAGGTCTTAGTGATCCGGTGGTTCTGAATGGAAGGGCCATCGCTCAACGGATAAAAGGTACTCCGGGGATAACAGGCTGATACCGCCCAAGAGTTCATATCGACGGCGGTGTTTGGCACCTCGATGTCGGCTCATCACATCCTGGGGCTGAAGTAGGTCCCAAGGGTATGGCTGTTCGCCATTTAAAGTGGTACGCGAGCTGGGTTTAGAACGTCGTGAGACAGTTCGGTCCCTATCTGCCGTGGGCGCTGGAGAATTGAGGGGGGCTGCTCCTAGTACGAGAGGACCGGAGTGGACGCATCACTGGTGTTCGGGTTGTCATGCCAATGGCATTGCCCGGTAGCTAAATGCGGAAGAGATAAGTGCTGAAAGCATCTAAGCACGAAACTTGCCCCGAGATGAGTTCTCCCTGAGACTTTAAGTCTCCTGAAGGAACGTTGAAGACGACGACGTTGATAGGTCGGGTGTGTAAGCGTAGCGATACGTTGAGCTAACCGATACTAATGAACCGTGAGGCTTAACCTTACAACGCCGAAGATGTTTTGGCGAAGAGACGACATTCAGCTTGATACAGATTACATTAACCGGCGAAAAGCGGGTTAATAACAGAATTTGCCTGGCGGCTGTAGCGCGGTGGTCCCACCTGACCCCATGCCGAACTCAGAAGTGAAACGCCGTAGCGCCGATGGTAGTGTGGGGTCTCCCCATGCGAGAGTAGGGAACTGCCAGGCATCAAATTTAGTGTGCTGATATGGCTCAGTTGGTAGAGCGCACCCTTGGTAAGGGTGAGGTCCCCAGTTCGACTCTGGGTATCAGCACCAGTTTTTCGGTTAAAGTTCGGCACTTAGAAAAGAATTTGTCTGGCGGCTGTAGCGCGGTGGTCCCACCTGACCCCATGCCGAACTCAGAAGTGAAACGCCGTAGCGCCGATGGTAGTGTGGGGTCTCCCCATGCGAGAGTAGGGAACTGCCAGACATCAAATAAAAGCGAAAGGCCATCCGAAAGGATGGCCTTTTTGCGTTTATACGCGGAAATAAGCCGGAACTGTATCCGGCATATGGCTTTAATGAATAACCTGCGATAAAAACGCACGAGTGCGTTCAGATTTGGGGTGAGCAAAAAACTCATCCGGTGGTGCCTGTTCCACAATCTCGCCAAGATCCATAAAGATCACCCGGTCAGCTACTGTGCGGGCAAAGCCCATTTCATGGGTTACACATAGCATGGTCATGCCCGATTGTGCCAGACCTATCATGGTATCCAGCACTTCTTTTACCATTTCAGGATCCAACGCTGATGTGGGTTCATCAAATAACATGATTTTGGGTTTCATACACAGCGAGCGTGCAATGGCCACGCGCTGTTGTTGTCCACCAGAGATTTGCCCGGGATATTTATGCGCATGTTCGGCAATGCGGACCCGCTCGAGGTAGTGCATTGCCAGTACTTCAGCCTCTTTTTTCGGCATCTTTTGCACCCAGATAGGCGCCAGTGTGCAGTTTTGTAGGACAGTTAAATGAGGAAAGAGATTAAAGTGCTGAAAGACCATGCCAACTTCTTGTCGGACGCGCTCAATATTGCGTATGTCTTCATTGAGTTCAATCCCATCCACCACAATGCGTCCTTGTTGATGCTCTTCCAGATGGTTAATACAGCGGATAGTTGTCGATTTACCCGAACCGGAAGGCCCGCATAATACGATGCGCTCTCCCTGTTTTACCTTCAGGTTGATGTTTTTCAGGACGTGAAACTGTCCGTACCATTTGTTGACGTTTTCCAGCGTAATCATCGCGTCGGTAGACGGCATTAATAATTGGCTCATAAATTCCTCAGTGCGGTGTACGCCCGGTGTTAAAACGTTTTTCCAGATGTTGGCTGTAACGCGACATACTGAAACAGAAGATCCAGTAAATCAGTGCAGCGAAAACATATCCTTCTGTCGACATACCCAGCCACGCAGGGTCCACAGTTGCTTGCTGCACGCTACTGAAGAGATCAAACAGACCGATGATAATGACCAGACTGGTATCCTTGAACAGGGCGATAATCGTGTTAACCAGGCCAGGGATAACCAGCTTGAGGGCTTGCGGAAGAATGACCAGCCCCTGAGTTTTCCAGTATCCTAACGCAAGTGATTCAGCGGCTTCATACTGACCTTTTGGTAGGGCTTGTAACCCTCCGCGAACCACTTCTGCGACATAGGCCGACTGGAAAAGAATAACGCCGACCAGGGCCCGGATAAGCTTGTCGATACTGGTTCCTTCGGACATAAACAGAGGAAGCATGACCGAGGACATAAACAGAACGGTAATCAACGGCACACCGCGCCAGAACTCAATGAAAATGACGGATAAAACCCGCACGACTGGCATATGGGAACGACGTCCCAGCGCCAGTAAAATGCCCCATGGAAGCGCGCCTGCAATCCCCACGGATGCGATAATTAGCGTCAGTGTTAATCCACCCCACTGCCGGGTTTCTACGCGCTCCAGCCCGAAAAAAACCCCGTACATCAGCCACCAAACCACCACTGGATAAACGACGGCCCAGACGGCGATATAGCGGCCACGATGCGGGATTGTTTTCAAGAACATGGGAACGATAGACAGCAAACCAATTATCAGGGCCAGATTTACACGCCAGCGCTGATCGTGGGGATAAAGTCCATACATGAATTGCCCGAAGCGTTCATGAATGAACACCCAGCAGGCTCCGGCTTTGGTGCAGTCTGCTCGGGTTGAACCTACCCAGTTGGCTTGAAAGAATACCCAGTTCAACAGTGGCGGAAGAAATGACCAAATCAGCCATATGCATAGTAGGGTGAGCAGGCTATTTGACCAACTGGAGAACAGGTTTTTACGTACCCAGAGTAGGCTGCGGCTTGCCGGATTACTGCGCTGGCGTGAGGGGTGAGACAGCAGGGTTTTTGTCATCATGGCTCCTTAGCGCTCAATCAGTGCAATACGGCGGTTATAAATATTCATCAGCAAAGAAATACTCAGACTAATGATCAGGTATACCGACATAGTGATGGCGATCGTTTCAATGGCTTGCCCTGTTTGATTGAGTACCGTGCCGGCAAACAGTGAAACCATGTCCGGATAGCCAATGGCGGCCGCAAGAGAAGAGTTCTTGACGATATTCAGGTACTGGCTGGTCAGAGGGGGAATGATGACGCGTAGCGCCTGTGGGATGATTACCTGGCGTAGTGTCACCGGATTTGGCAGACCCAGCGAGCGTGCCGCTTCATGTTGGCCATAAGGAACGGCCTGAATTCCCGCCCGAATAATTTCTGCAATAAATGCCGAGGTGTACACCGAAAGCGCCAGAGTCAGTGCCGCCAGTTCGGGAATAAGCACCATACCGCCACGGAAGTTAAAACCACGAAGCGCGGGAATGTCCCAGTGAAGCGCAGCGCCAAACATCCACTGTGAAATCACCGGTAAAAGTACGATCAACGCCAGAGCCATGGGCCAGGTCCGACGTAGTTGGCCGGTTTTGGTTTGATGCATTCTGTTGAAGCGAAATAATCCGATGGTGACGACAATAGCGATAACGACAGTGGTGCAAAAGGCAAAAAAACCTTCTCCCATTTGCGGGGCTGGTATATAGAGCCCCCGGTTACTCAGGAACATCAAATCCAGTGCGTTAACAGCCTGGCGTGGGCCGGGCAGGTTACGTAATACAGCGAAATACCAGAAGAAGATCTGCAGCAACGGCGGTATATTGCGGAACGTTTCGATGTAGATCGTCGAGAGTTTTCGCAATAACCAGTTATCTGACAGGCGTGCCAGTCCGAGAAAGAAACCGAGAATTGATGCGAAAACAATACACAATGCAGAAACTAATAGTGTATTGAGCAGGCCGACCACAAAGACACGACCATACGTATCGCCTTGCTCGTAATCAATCAGATGCTGGACAATACCAAATCCGGCACTGCGATCGAGAAAAGAAAACCCCGAGGTAATACCGCTATTGTTCAGGTTATTTATCGTGTTATGAATGAGATAGACCGCAATGCTGATAACCGCAATGACGGCGAGTATTTGAAATAACCAGGCGCGGACCGCAGGGTTAGAAAAGGATAACGATCCTTTTACGGTTGAGCGGCGATGGAACATAAGAAAACCTCAGTAACTATGACTCTGGGCTGAGCGCCGCAGTTGCGGCGCCCGTTACATCACTACGCATTAGCGCACCGGTGGCGCATATTGGATGCCACCGTTATTCCAGAGGTTGTTCTGTCCACGTTTGATCTTCAGCGGACTTTCCGATCCAACGTTACGTTCAAAGATCTCCGAATAGTTACCAACCTGCTTGATAATGTTGTAGGCCCATTTGTTATCAAGCTTCAGATCCTTGCCATAATCCCCTTCTTTACCCAACAGGTGAGCCATATCCGGAGTTGCCGGATTAGCCGCTTTTTCATCGACGTTTTTCGAGTTAACACCCATTTCTTCCGCATTCAGCATGGCGAACAGCGTCCAGCGAACAATGGAGAACCACTCATCGTCCCCACGACGTACGACAGGTCCCAGCGGTTCTTTAGAAATAACTTCTGGCAGGACGATCCACTCCGCAGGATTGCTCAGCTTGATGCGTAGGGCATACAGCTGAGACTGGTCGGAAGCCAGCGAATCGCAACGTCCAGATTCCAGAGCTTTGGCTGATTCATCCGAGCGGTCAAAGGTGACGGGGGTGTACTTCATATTGTTGGCTTTAAAGTAGTCGGCCACGTTCAGTTCGGTATCGGTTCCCGCCTGAATACAGACCGTTGCGCCATCCAGCTCTTTAGCGCTCTTCAGACCTGCTTTATTGTGGGTAAGAAAACCAATGCCGTCATAATACGTTACGCCAGTGAAGGACATACCCATACCGGCATCACGAGAGGAGGTCCACGTGGTATTACGAGAGAGCATGTCGACTTCACCAGACTGTAATGCAGTAAAGCGTTCCTTGGCGGTGAGCGGGGTATATTTTACTTTGCTATCATCGCCAAATACGGCGGAGGCAATGCCACGACATATATCAACATCAATACCCGAGAACTTGCCGCTTGCATCGGCATAAGAAAAGCCAGGCAAGCCGTCGCTGATCCCACATTGCACAAACCCTTTTTTCTTTACGGCATCAAGTGTTGCGCCGGCATGCGCCTGATTTGCAACAGCAAGCAGCACGCCGGCCGCAGCCAGGCTGGCGATTATCATCTTTTTCATAGAGCATCCTGTGTGGAGGAATTATTGTTATGGAAACGTTCTGAAAACGTCTTTTACCTGTCTGTGGCTTTGGCCATACTCTTTTAAGCAAAGGTAGTGCCAGTTTTTTGCGCCTGATTATTTGACGCAATATGCAGAGTGTAGACAGGAAAAAATAAATGCAGCGCCCTGAAGTGGTGCAAAATTGAAACGTAAGCCACATTTCGGCGCAAAAAATTTAAAAATCAGACAGGACGCGTGATAACGATTTCTGGCGTTAATATTAATGGCGTGAGAATAATGAAAAGAAACTGTGGTGTAACGAAAAACAGAAAAAATGCTAATTTTAAATCGTGGATGTGTGAGGGAAATCTATAATAATTTTATTATATGTCAGTCGCTATTAAGCAACATTTTGTCTTATATGTAGATTTTATGCTTAGTGCTCAAAGCGCGGTAATAACCGCGCTTTTGAGATGATTTATTTGGTCAGGGCGACAATCCCAAGTGTTAGTCCGGCAACGGCTGCAGCACCACCGGCGATGGCTCCGGCTGTTTCCCAGTTATCCTGGGTAGTGCCTTTCATACAGGTATTGGTATGAACCAGGCGCCCCTGATCGTCGTATACAGGTACGCAAGGAGAATCGTGTGCACAGCCAGCCAGGAATGCGGTAAGCAATGCAACGGATATTAATCTTTTCATGGTGTTACCTCAAAATAAGCGTTTCGCTAATTAAGCAAAGACAAACGCTAAGCCATCTGCGAACTCGGTGATTATTTTACCACTTCTTAAAAAAGGACTGACATGAGGAATAATCTCAATTCATGTGGATTGTAAAAATAATGGATAAAAAGAAAGGTCGTAGGCGAGTTTAGAGGGATAGTTTAAATGAAATACATGGCTATCTTACTAATAAATAAAGAGGAGCATCGTAGGTAAAAAAGGCGTCCGTAGACGCCTTTATTTTACAAATTAATCGTTGTGCCGACTAAAACGCCGTCTCACGACAACAAAGAAGACGGGGACGAAGAAGATAGCCAACAATGTTGCGGTCAGCATTCCTCCCATAACACCTGTACCGACCGCATTCTGTGCACCACTACCTGCTCCGTGACTGATAACCAGAGGCATAACCCCCAGAATAAAGGCCAGGGATGTCATCAGGATAGGACGAAGACGCATACGCGATGCCTCCAGCGTCGCTTCAATCAACCCCTTGCCTTCTTTATCCATCAGGTCTTTGGCAAACTCGACGATCAGGATGGCGTTCTTAGCCGAGAGGCCGATAGTGGTTAGTAAGCCAACCTGGAAATACACATCGTTATTCATCCCGCGCAGTGATGCGGCTAACAATGCGCCTACAACACCGAGCGGTACAACCAGCATCACCGAGAAAGGAATAGACCAGCTTTCATACAATGCGGCAAGGCAAAGGAATACTACGATTAACGAGATGGCATACAGCGCAGGCGCCTGGTTACCCGACAGCCTTTCCTGATAAGACATACCCGTCCAGTCATGACCAATACCATTCGGCAGTTTTTCCGCCAGACTTTCCATCAGCGCCATTGCTTCACCAGTGCTTCGCCCTGGTGCCGCTTCGCCCAGTATTTCCATGGATGGCATACCGTTGTAACGTTCCAGTCGCGGTGAACCATAAATCCAATGTGATGCACTGAACGCAGAGAACGGAACCATTTCGCCATTGGAGCTGCGGATATACAGATTATTGATGTCCGCTGGCAGCATGCGGTATTTTGCATCCCCCTGAACGTACACTTTTTTCACACGACCGCGGTCAATAAAGTCATTGACGTAATAGCCGCCCAGTGATGCGGAGATAGTTTCGTTGATATCCGACAGCGATACCCCCAGTGCCTGTGCTTTCTCCTGATCAACATCCAGCTTAAACTGCGGAGTATCTTCCAGTCCGTTAGGACGAACGCGAACCAACAGATCGGGGTGTTTAGCCACCATTCCCAGTAGTTGGTTACGCGCTTGCGTCAACGCAGTATGCCCCAGACCGCCCTGATCGATCAGCTCAAAATCGAAGCCGGTTGCGGTACCCAGTTCAACAATAGCGGGCATATTGAAGGGGAAGACTAACCCATCGCGGATCTGGCTGAACGCGCGTGTGGCGCGTGCAATGACCGCTTCAACACTATTTTCCTCGCCGCTACGTTCATCCCAGGGCTTGAGGCTAACGAATGCCAGACCTGAGTTTTGCCCCTGACCGCTGAAGCTAAAACCGTTAACCGTGAAGACGCTTTCGACGTTAGCTTTCTCATTGGTCAGGTAGTACTGAGTAACTTGATCCAGTACTTTCTGGGTGCGCTCTTGCGTAGCTCCTGCCGGAAGTTGAATCATTGTCATAAACACACCCTGATCCTCCTCTGGCAGGAAAGAGGTCGGCAGGCGCATAAACAGAACCGCCATTCCGATCACGATGATCAGATAGACGACAAGGTAACGCCCTGTTTTACGCACAATACCGCTGACGCTATTGGTATAGTGATTGACGCTGTGATCGAATTTGGCATTAAACCAGCCAAAGAAACCGCTTTTTTTCTCGTGATGCTCAGCCGATACCGACTTCAACAATGTTGCACAAAGCGCAGGAGTCAGGATCAGCGCTACCAGTACAGAAAGCGCCATGGCGGAAACGATGGTAATGGAGAACTGCCGATAGATAGCCCCAGTTGAACCGCCAAAGAAGGCCATCGGGATAAATACCGCAGACAGCACCATGGCAATACCAACCAGTGCTCCCTGTATTTGTGACATGGACTTTTCCGTCGCCTCTTTAGGCGGCAGATTATCTTCCATCATCACGCGTTCCACGTTTTCCACCACCACTATCGCATCATCGACCAATAGACCGATGGCGAGCACCATGCCGAACATCGTCAGGGTGTTTATCGAGTAGCCAAACGCGGCAAGTACGGCGAATGTGCCCAACAATACGACGGGGACAGCGATGGTTGGAATGAGCGTTGCCCGGATGTTTTGCAGGAACAAATACATGACCAGGAACACCAGCACGATCGCTTCAAACAGCGTTTTTACCACTTCATGAATGGAGATGGTCACAAACGGCGTCGTGTCGTATGGGTAGACCACCTTCATTCCCTGCGGGAAGAATGGTTGCAGTTCAACCAGCTTGGCTTTGATAGCGTTCGCGGTATCCAGCGCGTTTGCCCCGGTTGCCAGCTTGATCCCAAGGCCGGATGCAGGCTTACCGTTAATACGCGCCACGACGTTGTAGTTTTCCCCACCCAACTCGATACGCGCGACGTCTTTCAGGTGAACAACCGAACCATCGCTGTTCACGCGTAAAGTCACTTTCCCGAACTCTTCAGGGTCTTTCAGTCGCGTTTGCGCAATGATAGAGGCGTTCAACTGCTGGTTAGGTAATGCAGGCGTCCCCCCTAACTGACCTGCGGCAATCTGATCGTTCTGTACCTTCAACTGATTGATCACATCAACCGGCGTGAGCTGATATTTGTTCAATAAGTTTGCATCCAGCCAGATGCGCATGGCGTACTGTGCACCAAACAGCTGCACGTCACCCACGCCATTCAGACGGCTGATTGAGTCTTTAACGTTCGAAGCGACGTAGTCGGAAATGTCATCCTGTGTGGTTTGGGGGTTGTCAGAAACAAAACCCGCGACCATCAAAAAGCTGCTACTCGATTTCTCGACGCTGATCCCTTGCTGCTGAACTTCTTGCGGCAGTAACGGAGTGGCGAGCTGCAGTTTATTTTGCACCTGTACTTGCGCGATATCGGGATCGGTACCGGACTGGAAAGTCAGCGTAATAGTCACACTCCCGGCCGAGTCGCTGGTGGAGGACATATACATCAGGTTATCGATACCATTCATATTCTGTTCGATAACCTGCGTGACTGTATCCTGAACCGTCTGCGCATCTGCACCAGGATAGGTGGCAGAAATGGCGACCGCAGGAGGCGCAATGGTCGGGTACTGTGCCACGGGCAGTTGTATGATTGCCAGAGCACCCGCCATCATCAGAATGATAGCCAGTACCCAGGCAAAGATAGGACGCCTGATAAAAAAGTTAGCCATGTCCGGTTACCTTATTGGGCTTTCGCGGCAGGAGTTTCGGTATCGGCGGTTGCTTTAACCTGAACGCCTGGACGTGCTTTCTGTAAGCCGCTCACGATAACTTTGTCACCCGGTTGCAGGCCTTCGCTGATAAGCCATTTGTCGCCAATGGCTTGTGCAGCAACGACTGCGCGAGACTCAACCTGACTCTTGTCATTGACGACCATTACGGTGGCATCGCCGCGAGGCGTACGTGTTACCCCCTGCTGCGGAACGAGAATGGCATTTGGCTGAACACCTTCATCAATGCGTGCGCGCACAAACATGCCCGGCAACAGCGTATGCTGTGGGTTAGGGAACACGGCTCTGAGGGTGATTGATCCGGTGCTTTCATCAACCGTCACATCAGAAAACTGCAAAGAGCCTTTTAGCGGGTATGACTGACCATTTTCCATCACCAGTTCGACCGTACTGCTGGTGCTGTCTTTATGCAGACTCCCTTGTTCAACAGACTGTTTGAGGCGCATAAAGTCGTTACTGGACTGTGTTACGTCGACGTAAATGGGATCGAGTTGTTGAACGGTAGCAAGCTCTGTAGCCTGGCCATTCGTGACTAATGCGCCTTCGGTGACGTTAGATTTACCGATGCGTCCGCTAATCGGCGATGTCACTTTTGTGTAGGCCAGATTGATACGCGCGCCTTCGACCGCCGCTTTTGCCGCGATCACGGAGGCATCGGCCTGGCGAGCATCAGCAATTGCCTGATCGTACTCTTGCTGACTGATGTACTTGGTGCCAACCAATGGCACATAGCGTTTTACCGTTAAATGCGCGATTGCAGCCGCCGCTTCACTCTTCGCCAGTTCACCTTTGGCGCTGTCATAGTCGGCCTGGTAAGTCGCGGGATCGATCTGATAAAGCGACTGTCCGGCTTCAATATCGCTTCCCTCAGTGAAATTCCGTTTAAGCACTATCCCGCTGACCTGGGGACGGACTTCTGCAATTCGGAATGCCGTTGTGCGCCCGGGTAATTCGGTCGTTACGGCTAAAGGAGCCTTTTCGACGACATGGACAGTCACCTGCGGTTCTGCGGGATGAGCTTGTGCTTCTCCCTGATCGTTACAACCGGCGAGTAATGCAGCGGAGACGATGATGAATGAGGGCAGGAGTGAAAACCTGGCATTTTTCGTCATTTCAATTCCTTAAAAAACCGAACGCTCGTTATTAACCGGGTAACGCAGGGGCAATAACGTGCACAAGAGAAAATAATAGTTGGCTATCCTACAAATTATTAGCTAGCGATGTAAGTAATACTTATTTATGGGTGCGATTCACGGCACGTAAAAGCAAAAAGAGATTAATCGACTGTTGTTTCATTGAGGTGTTAATAGCAATACTATGATGCGTATAAACACAAATTGAAATAAGCATTTGGTTTATGAATGTATTTATTGTTGGTATTTGTTTTGTTTATTTGTGTGCAAAGTCAGTAATAATATTTTTTAGGGCTCGTTTAAATAAATGCTAAGTGATACATTTATTGCGTTTAGCAAATATTAGATAAGAAAGTTAATCATTCTCTACCTTACCCTTACCTCAAACAGCTGAAACCATGGCCAGAAAAACGAAAGCTGATGCCCTCAAAACGCGGCAGCACCTGATAGAAACAGCGATTGTACAGTTTGCCGCACGTGGCGTAAGCAATACGACGCTAAACGACATTGCAGATGCCGCCAGCGTGACGCGGGGGGCGCTGTATTGGCATTTTGAAAACAAGACGCAATTGTTTAATGAACTATGGTTACAACAACCGCCATTGCGCGATCTTATTCAGGACCAGCTTATTGGCCGTTGGGGAGATAATCCTTTACAGCGACTGCGTGAAAAGTTAGTTGTGGGGTTGCAATATATTGCGCAGAATCCTCGCCAGCAGGCATTAATGCAAATTTTATATCATAAATGTGAATTCCATAACGATATGATATCGGAACAGGCTATTCGTGAAAAAATTGGTATCAATCATCTGGGTATGCGCATTGCCTTGCAAAAATGTATGGACGACGGACTTATCGCAACCAGCCTTGATTTAGACGTTATAATAATTATTCTTCATGGGAGTTTTAGTGGCATTGTTAAAAACTGGCTCATTAATCCAATGAGTTATGATCTTTATAAACAAGCGCCAGTATTAGTTGATAATGTATTAAAAATGTTAAGCCCAGATGGTAGCGTAAGGCAATTAGCGCAGAGTGAGAGTCAGGTGGGGTAGTTTTAGCCGCCAGGCCTGACGGCTGCTGAAGTGGGGTTGGTGGCGCTATTCGAGGTCGACGCAGTTGACCAGCTTAAGGGGATTCACTGAGTTCATATTCCGGCACTTATCGTGCTCTGTTGTCATCAGCTCTATCCATTGGATGAGCAGCGCATCAAAAAGAAAAACGAATACTGCAAAAACAACCAGCCACCAATACTTGCGAATCATTACCAAACCCTGTGTATTCATGCCCAAGCGTGCAGGGAATATACACGAAATCTGTAACCTGAAAAGCAGACTTACAATGCCTTTACTTTGTTGAAAGATCGCCGCTCTTTGCCGTCAATCGACTCTTTTTAGACAGGTTTTTTGTCTTACGTTTTTTCACCTTGGCAAGCTCAATTTCTGAAAAATGAGAACCGATACTCAGTCTTCTGAGCCCCATTTTTACGTATTCAACATTGATCTCAATCCCGACAAACTTGCGACCCAATTCCACGGCGGTGGCACCGGTGGTGAAGCTGCCGGCAAACGGATCCAGTACCCTGTCATCTGGGTTCGAGGATGCCAGAATTATACGCTCCAGGAGGGCTTTGGGTTTCTGGGTGGGGTGGTTTTCGTATTCGTCCATCAGATAGCGAACGCGTGGGAACTCCCAGACATTTCCCGGCACTTTTTTCTGATTGTATGGCTGCGGTGGGTTTTTTCTGTAGTCTATTAGCGCGCGTTGAGCCCCGGTTTTGGCTTCAACCAGAATATCGTCACGATTAAATGTGTAGTTTTTCTGATCTTTTACCATCATCAGGATCGGTTCATACATCGAACCAAAGTAATTTTTGGCCTGTACCCCTGAGCTATCGTATGACCACACGATACGGCTCTTGATAGTAAAGAGCTGGCGGCATTTGAGGTCAATATACGGCATGTTCTCCGTACTGTTCATGATGTACATGGTGCCGTGCGGTTTGAGAATGCGATGGCACTCGTCAATGCACTCAAACAGCCACGCCAGAAAAGCCTCTTCATCCCAGGACTCCACCATCCCGTCAAAATCTTTACCGATGTTATAAGGTGGATCGGCAAAAATGAGATCGATGCTTTCAGAAGACAGCTTTTTCAGTTCGGTCAGTGCATCACCCAGGATTATCTTTTTAGATTCATCGCCAAAATAGACAGGTTCACATCTTGCGTTCATCGCCAAAGCCTCCCGTGTGAAGTTAATAAAAAAGGCGCTTCCCCATGCCGAGTAGCGCCTTTTAAAACAAACATTTAACTGATTAGTATCAGTTCATGCCGTACTGTCATATTAGCTGTTTTCATGCTTTTAGATGATTTTAATATTCATATAATAATCAATGTGTTGTATAAATTCATGCCTGTATATTGTTCCAGTGTTTTTCTTTGTTTATGCTATTATGCAAGCAATTCTGTATAAACATTTGTATAAACACTTTGGGCTGGGTGGTCTATGGCTGGCGAACTTAACAAACTGAGCGACAGGAAGTTAAAGGGATTACATGGTATCCCGGCCAGTAAGATTGAGTTCTATGCTGATGGTGCCGGGCTGAGCGCCAAGGTAACGAAAGCTGGTGGTATTAGCTGGGTGTTTACTTACCGACTCGACGGGCAGAAGCTGCATCGTCTTACTCTGGGACGATACCCGGATATGAGCCTCAAAGAAGCCCGTTCTTCGCGTGATAAATGCCGCCAATGGCTGGCCTCAGGTAAAGATCCAAAGCACCAGTTGGCGCTGGCCACTCAGGAAACGCTTAAACCGGTCACTGTTAAGGAAGCTATAGAATACTGGATACGCGAATATGCAGAAGAGAACCGCGCGAATGTTGAACGGCACAAAGCGGAGCTGCGAAAACACATTTATCCTTATATAGGGAAAATGGCGCTCGCTGACTGTGAAACACGATACTGGCTTGACTGCTTTGACAGGATGAAAAAGAAAACTCCAGTCGCCGCAGGTTATGTGTTCCAGATGTGCAAACAAGCCCTGAAATTCTGCCGGGTTCGTCGCTATGCTGTGAGTACCGCGCTTGAAGATTTAACAATTCCAGATGTCGGTAAAAAACAGGCAAAAAAAGACCGGGTATTAAACGATAAAGAGGCTGGCGATTTATGGGCTGCCATTTCCTCTGGCACTTGCTTCATGCCTTACTACACCAGGCTACTGACAATCCTAATGGTGTTTGGGTGCCGAACGCAGGAGGCCAGGCTATCAGAGTGGAGTGAATGGGATATGGATGCCTGGGTCTGGACAGTTCCCAAAGAGCACAGCAAGGGCGGCGAGAAGATTGTAAGACCTGTGCCGGATGCCATGCGCAAATTCATTGAAATACTGCATGATGAAACGAAACGATCCGGCCTTTTGCTTGGGTCGGTTAAAGGCAGTGAAGCGGTAAGTCAGTGGGGCCGCGGCGTTTATAAAAAGCTGGGGCATTCTGAACCATGGACACTGCACGATCTAAGACGAACTTTAGCAACGCATATGAATAATATGGGTATAGCACCACACGTTGTCGAACAGTTGTTGGGGCACTCAATGCCGGGAGTCATGGCGATTTATAACCGTAGTCTGTATTTGCCTGAGAAACTGGATGCGCTGAATAAATGGTATGACAGACTTGATATTTTATCAGGTGGATTCACTAACATTGTTTTGTTGAATAAGGCTGAATAATGACTAGTTTTCTAAAATTGGGTATTTTCGAGCGAGAAGCCAAAGCCCCGGAGCTAAATATTAAACAACTTGCACTACTTATGTGTGGGGTAGATCCGACAGTTAAAACTGCTGATATCCCTGAAGCGAAAGTTGAAGCTTACAATATATACTATCGACAACTGAGTAGATGGTTATCAGCATCTAAATTATTTCGAGGTGGAAACTCAACAGCCTATCCCGCAGACTATATGTTTGCTCTGGCATATCCTCTTATTGATGAAGATATTACACCACAACCCATAAAGGACAGATGCCTTGCGGCGGTGGCTATAATTGCTAATCAAAACAAAGGAAAAGAGCATCTTTATGCTATGGGAGGGGATGAGCTTTTACAGGTCGGAATTGCATTGAAAAGCAGCAAACGCGGCTTGCATCGTAAAGAAGATGAAAAGGAATATAATGATAAATTAATGGGGATGCTGGTCAAGCTTATAGCACATAAGATAGGCCATTCGTTTGGCACCTCTAAAAAACCAAGCATCTCGGCTATTTTAAACGAACTATATAAATTAGCTGATGAGGAAGGTATATCTAAAACTGGATTATCTAAATCAGCAATATATGAGAAAATTCGAAAGGCATTAAATTCGATTTATTATACGGAATGAATATTGTTTTGCAGTGTTAGTAGGTATTATTTATATTTCATGTGAAAATACTAATTAATTATATTTGTTGGAGCTTTTGGCGATTCTATGATCGCCAAGGAGATTCAATTGTTATATTTGATGTGTATTACCGTTACATTCAACAGCATTCAACAGCATTCAACAGCATTCAACAGCATTCAACAGCATTCAACAGCATTCAACGACACGTAATGACACGTTATGACACGTAACGGCACCCGACAGCACCTAACAATACCTAGCTCCATCCACGGTCCCTACTAGGTCATTACTTGCTAACTTTTTCCATCTTTGTTCATGGTTATTCATCACTGTTCATCAGCGTTCATCATTGTTCATCTTTGTTATGAACAATCCAAGGTGAATCAAATCGTTAAAGAACGGTGATCTTCGGCGAGTTATTGAAATTCATGATTTTTTCTCTCGAGACAGCCGTTGAAATTACTGTGGAAACTGTTTTAAACAGGGGAGCGTTATCTTGATGGAATTTCTATCTTTCAATGGAATTGCGTGTTCTTTTAAAGGATTCCAGAATCAATGGAAATGCTGGTCGTTTATCCACTAATCTCTTCGCATAACATTGAAACAGTGGAGGCAGCATGCAAAATATAACCTTTACCCCGCCAAATCCTGAACAGCGCCGCACCCTTTTAGAAGAGTACGGCTTTAAGTTTGATCGCCGAATCCGTGAAGATGAATGCAGCGAGATCACCAGTCTTTCCCGTTCCAGCCGCTGGAAGATGGAGCAGCAGGGGCGCTTCCCTCCGCGCTGTCACTTTGGCCGCAATAGCTGTGCTTGGCTTCTTTCGGATGTGCTCTGGTGGGTTCGTAATCCGCCAGCAGTAGAGAACGTCAATAACCCATACAGCCGTAAATCTGCTTAATTAACCACAGGTAATCTGAGATGAAAAAGATTAATGCCCTCCACGGGCAGGGATTCGCTCACCCTGTAGCCAGCCAGCACGATATTTCAGCGAACCGTAAACAGGTTATTTCCGGTGACTGGTCGCCCATTAATCGCGGTGAATTTACGCTTGCCGATCTGGGGTTGCGCCACAACGGTAACGGGCTGGTGTGGCTGCGTTCCGGCGTGTCCGTGCATGAGGCAGACCATGATGTAGGGATAAGCGGCAAGGACAAGACCAAAGGAAGGGTTAATGGTCTTCCTTTTGAATTTGTCGGCCAGTGGCAGGAATACCCGACTAAACGCAGCTTTGCCGTTTCAGTATCTACGGAACTACGCCGCCAGTATTACCCGGACGATGCCACTTTTGGTAAGGCGATGCGTGAGGCGGGTTATATCCCCGTGCGCACCCGTAAATTGACCGGGAAGCTGGCAAGTTACTGGCTGTATAGAGTAACGGGTAACGATAAGGGGGTATGCACAGCAGAACCCGCGCCCTGCAAGGCTTCCGCGCCAGTTGTCCAGATCATATCTAAGCCTCATCCGTGGTTTAAACGTGTGGCACTCGATGGTAAATGGCAGTACGTCTACGCAGATCACATCCGCTTTCTGACGAAAAAGCGTCATCGCGTCGATGGTGTTCGGGTTCAGGGGTATACCGCTGGCGGGCTGAAAGTGGAGGCTATTGTATGACCGGCAAAACAAAGGCGGCCATGCCGGGCCGCCAGTGCAATACCGCTTTACTGAAACATCGCCAGATTACCAGGCTTGCCGCTGGTGGTCAAACTTTGCACTCGCCCGTTTTGGCGAGGTCAAATTATCACCAGGGATTCAAAATCCGAGCTGGAGTTCAAAATCTGCGCTCCCCCGTTTGGGGGTGCTCAAATCATGATGAGGCAGCCGCAAGCGATTTGCATAACTCAATCAGGGTTGCGCAGAATTTGAGCCGACGAAATTCGCACGCGCAAACCAAACTCGGTGATATGCCGAGTTTAAACAACCGCGTACGTTTAACGTACGGACATTGCAACCCATTGAAGGAACTTGATTATAACGAATCGTTAGAATCGGCTGGCAACAAACACGAAAAGTATTCGGGTTCGCCTGAACATCAACACTGCTTAGGTTCGGCAATCATCTTTAGAGGATGTATCAAGGAAAATCAACAATATGCAGTTGAGGTTTCGACGAATTTCTTCGGTAGCTGCAATGGCAGCGCATTTTTGCTCTACGAGGTAAATCAACAACGTACAGTTTTGCACCGTAATCCAGATTTGGCTTACGAGAGGGTAGTAACTCAAAATTACGAGGTTAACCAGCTGTCTCTGAGCGAGTCGGATAACAAACCCTCTTTAAGAGGGGAGGCTCTGATTTCGGCAGTGCCTCACAGCGCTAACGAAATTAGCCCTGTTCAGGAAAAGAGAAAGGGTGGGATTTCAAATCCTACCCTTTGGCTGGTGGTCTACCGACAAACTACCGAGAACCCGGCAGTAAACAGCATTACGGGGAGTAATCCTGTTCAGCCTTTTGGCTCGATGCCTCTTGTGATGAGCTCACGGCGGGCAAGTTCTTTCAACCAATTAGCAAGGCTGGTGCCATCTCGATCCGCTTCTGCTTCAAGCTGCGCTTTTAGTTCAGGGCTAATGCGCATATGGAAAGGTGGAGATTTACCCGCACCGCGAGGCTGGCTATCACGGACAATAATCTCTTTTTCTGTTGACATGTGTACACCTATAGATCTATCGTTAATCTCGTTAGGTGTACACACTAACATGTGCATCTCTAAAAATACAACGCCCCCGAACGGTATTACCAGTACCGAACGAGGGCTAACCACCACCGTTAGCTTAGATAACGAGGCAGCTATGAAAGATCATATCACACACCCGCAAGGGCGGAAGTCCTACATCTGGCGTTTTCTCGCACTGAGCGCTATCGGTCGCAACGTCATTCACATCACAGCTACCACCGAACGCGAAGCCCGTGAGCAATCACCGGCTGGCTGCGTGATGGTATTCGCTGGCCGTCTACCAGTTCAGGAGGTTCGCTATGCGTGAGCCAATCTGTCTGGAGCAGGCCGAATATAAATCAGCGCTGGCTTCATCACTTTACGAAACCATTCTGGAGAAGGCCTCTGCTGAATGTTCAGAAACGCTGCTGAATCTGATTTCTATTGCGTGTGATTTTAACCAGGAAATTCACCGGGCATTAATCGCCGAGCTGCGCATGGGAGAGACAAAATGAGACAGGTTCCTTTTGAAGTCCTGATGCACGCCGAAGACGCACTGGCATACAGCAATCAGGCTCTGGCTATGCTGGAAATCTGGATGGACTCCCTCGGCGAAGGTGATGAACACGAATCTAACTGTGTGGCCGCCATTTTCAGCCTGGTGCATGAGTCCAAAGATCGTCTACAGAAAGCGCGGGAGGCTTCCAGTGCAAAATGACTTTGTAAGCGATGCGCGGCACGGGAAGCGCGGAGAGTTCAAATTGCCGCTGTTTTGTGAACTGACTGCAGAAGGGCAGAGTCACATCACCTTTGCCCTAAAGTTTGCCCCCGAGTCTGTGGCTGTGTTCCATCCCGATTCGGGAGAAATATCTCACTGGCTCAGCCGCGGAAACGAGATTATCGACATTTACGGTTGCTATACCGTCTTTCCTCGCAATGGCATTAGGGAGGAACAGCAATGAGCCGCGCAATTGAGATTATCCGTGAAGTTAAGCGCCAAGCTGCCGGAAGCTGGGAAAGCCTACTTCCTCAGTGCGGGGTGACTGTTCCGCCGAAAGGCCGTCACGGCCCATGCGCCATCTGTGGTGGATCTGACCGATTTCACTACATTGACGACCACGGCGGCGGCGAGTGGCATTGTCGCCAGTGTGACGAGCCAAATCACGGCGACGGTCTGGATCTCATTGCCAGATCTCAGGGCATTACCATAACCGCTGCGGCGCAGAAAGTATCCTCTGTGCTGGGTGGTGATACCCGGACACCGGAACCGAAGCCAGCCAGAGAGAAGCCTCAGACGGATATCGCCGGGAAAGTTGCGGCGCTGACCGCTAAAGCCTCTCCGGGGCAGTCTGCTTACCTTACATCAAAGGGGCTTCAATGCCCCTTCCCGATGCTGTCCGATGGGTCGCTGCTGCTGGTGCTGAAAAACGGTGCTGGCGCGACGACAGGCGCACAGGTGATTAAGCCAGATGGCAGTAAGCGGCTGGTGGCCGGAACGGTAAAGAAAGGCTCTTTTTGCGTGGTTAATTCCGGTGAAACGCCGGAGACGGTGATTATCGCCGAAGGACTGGCAACGGCGCTTTCGGTTCAGCAGTTTCGCCCAGATGCGACAATTATCACAGCGATTGACGCCGGGAATTTGCTGTCAGTTGCGCAGGTGATGCGACAGCGTTACCCGGATGCGCAGATCATCATCGCCGCAGATAACGATATTAAGCCTGGCGAACCAAACACGGGTAAATCAGCCGCAGAAAAAACCGCTAAAGCTGTCTCTGGCTGGGTAGCTTTACCTCAGTCTGAGGAAAAGGCCGACTGGAATGATTTTCACCAGCAACACGGGCTGGAAGCAGCCGCAGCAGCATTTAATGATTCGATGTACCAGCCGGAGGGCGAAAAGGTGGTGGTAAAACTTAAGTCTATTGACGGCGGTAAAAAAGAGCAAAAATCAGCTCTGCAAGGTGACGAACTGAAACCACGCGTGGAGAGCCGTAACGATGGCTTGTACTGGATTACGCCAAAGGTGGACAAGGACAGCGGAGAAATCATCAATAACGAAGCGTGGCTTTGTTCGCCTCTTGAGGTAGTTGGTTCAGGTAGTGACGGGGCAGAACGCTATCTTGTTTTGCGCTGGCGTTCGCCGCGTGGCCACGAAGATATTACCAGGGCGATCCCTTGCGCTGATGTTGGAGAGCGTGAGGGATGGCGCTCACTTAAAGCTGGAGGGGTTAACGTGACCACTAAAAACACCTTTCGTGCCATTCTGGCCGATTGGCTGCAGCAGTGTGGATCTGGTCAGGAATGGATTATCACTCATACCACTGGCTGGCATAATGGGGCATATATCATGCCTGATGGCGAAGTTATTGGTGATCCAGAGACACCCATTCTCTTTAATGGTCGCAGCGCTGCATCTTCCGGTTATGCCGTTTCTGGTACGGCTGAGGGCTGGCGGGATTCAGTGGCTTATCTGGCCGGTGGCAACCCATCAATGATGCTGGGAGTGGCGGCGGCATTATCCGCGCCGCTTATTGGGCTGGTGGGTGCTGATGGTTTCGGTGTCCACTTGTTCGAGCAGTCGAGCGCCGGTAAGACCACTACAGCTAATATTGCGAGCAGTCTGTGGGGAGAGCCGGATGCTCTGCGCCTAACGTGGTACGGTACTGCGCTTGGTATCGCTAACGAAGCGGAGGCGCATAACGACAGTCTGTTACCGCTGGATGAAGTGGGGCAGGGGAGCAGCGCCAAAGACGTTGCCACTTCGGCATACACCTTGTTTAACGGTGCTGGAAAGCTGCAGGGAGCCAAAGAGGGCGGCAATCGGGAGTTGAAACGTTGGCGCACTGTAGCAATCAGTACCGGGGAAATGGATATCGAGACGTTTCTTTCTGCTGGTGGGCTAAAAGTTAAGGCAGGCCAGTTGGTTCGCCTGCTGAATATCCCTATGGAGAAATCGACGGCCTTTCATGGCCTGCAGAACGGCAAGGCTCATGCTGATGCACTGAAGCAGGCATGGATTGAAAATCACGGTGCAGCGGGCCGAGAGTGGGTTAAATGGTTGGCGGCTCACCAGAAGGAAGCTAAACAGGCCGTACATGACGCCCAGACGCGCTGGCGCGGACTCATTCCGGCTGATTATGGCGAGCAGGTGCACCGCGTGGCAGAACGCTTTGCAATCCTTGAAGCTGCGCTGGTGACTGGTGCATCAATCACCGGATGGGATGAACAGGCCAGCCGTGATGCTATCCAGCATAGCTTTAATGCCTGGGTGAAAGAGTTCGGAACGGGAAATAAAGAGCACCAGCAGATCATCGAGCAGTGCGAGGCGTTTCTTAATGCTTATGGTCTGAGCCGGTTCGCCCCTTTGCCTTATGATCCTGCAAGCCTGCCAATCAGTAATCTTGCCGGGTATCGTAAGCGTAAGAGCAACCATGATGATGCGCCCATGGTGTTCTATACATTCCCTGCAACGTTTGAGAAGGAGATAGCGCAGGGATTTAATGCTAGGCAGTTTGCCCGTGCGCTTGCCGCTGCCGGTTTGCTCTCTGAGCCATCAAGTGGGAGAGGATATCAACAGAAATCACCGCGAATTGATGGGCGCCAAATCAACGTTTATGTACTTCAACAAGTTGCAGAAGAAGGGGCGGAATAAAATACACATGTGAGGATTGTTATTGTTGGTTCAGTTGGTTCAATGATTGTTAATTACATTCATGTTACTGTTTTACATAGGGTTTATGTCTAATAATTGAACCAACACTGAACCAACAAACGGCTATTTTGAACCAACATGTTCCGCTATTGAACCAACCCCCTTTTCTGGCTGGCCTGTAAATATTTGCCACTGAACCAACATAAAAATAGCATTTGTTGGTTCAAAAAGGGGCTTTGTTAGTTCACTTAATGAAAATAATGCCTTTAAAAACAATAATCTTTACAAATTGAACCAACTGAACTGACTGAACCAACATAGTTTTGCATCTATACACAAAAAATAGAGGATGTTATGGACAAAAAAAACAGTGATGACCTGGTATATTCGAAGGTGCTGATCCAGAAAGTGGTTGAGCACAAAGATATGTTTGGGGTTCCAGACAGCAAAACGGATTTGCAGCTTATGCCGCTTAGCGAATACCGGGAACTGGTGAAGCGAGAAGCTTTCTTTTTTGTGGATCACAATGGTTTCCTGCGCCATCAATTTTCTGGTGATGTTATGGCTGCCAGCAAAGAACAACTGGATATCCTTATCGGCGAATTGAAAGCGAAGCGTGAGCTGCTTGATGATGCTCTGGATTGCGCTAAGGAATAATTTTGTAAATTATTTGTACTCATGTTTACCCGTGATTACCCCTGTCTCTGATGGGGGTTTTCTTTATATTTTTCATGTATATCTTGAAGAGTGGCACTCAGACGTGAGCCGCCACTGGCCGTTAAGTCAAGCTGTAGCGAGTACAGCCTGCGAGAGGCAGAAAAAGATTTAACGGCCTCCCCTCCAAGCGCTGGTTTCACGTCTCTACGTTAATTGATACGGAAACCACTCCATGAAGAAACTACTCGAATTACGCCAGCAGAAAGCCGCACTCAAAACACAGATGCGTTCCATGCTGGACAAAGCCGACACCGAAAAGCGCAGCCTGAACGAAGAAGAGGGCAAAAAGTTCGACGAACTCCGCGCCCAGGCTGATGCGCTTGAAGTTGAAATCACCCGCCTTGAAGCCGTCGCCGACGATCAGCGCAATCTGCCTGGTACTTCCGTCGAAGGTGAGCCAGTAAGCAACGACGAGCTGCGCCACTACATCATGACAGGTGATACCCGTTCTCTCTCCACGCTGGTGCAGGCTGACGGCGGTTATACCGTTATCCCTGAGCTGGACAAAGAGATTATGCGCCAGTTGCAGGATGATAGCGTGATGCGTTCCATCGCAACGGTGAAGACCACCAAAACCAACGAATACCAGAAGCTGGTATCTGTGGGCGGCACTACTGTTAATCGTGGTACCGAAGGTGAGGCACGTACCGAAACCAGTACGCCGAAGATGGAGCGCGTTGATATCAAACTCAACCCGATCTACGCCTACCCGAAAACCACTCAGGAGATTCTCGACTTCTCTGAGGTGGACATTCTGGGCTGGCTGTCTTCTGAAATCGCCGACACCTTCACCGCTACCGAAGAGAGCGACTTTGTGAACGGCGACGGTGATAAAAAATCCAAAGGGTTCCTGTCTTACCCTCGCGCTGTCACTGCCGACAAAACCCGTCCGTTCGGTACGCTGGAGAAGATGGAGGCGGCTGACGTTTCCTCTGATGGCCTGATCGACCTGCTGTATAAGCTGAAAGCCAAATACCGCAAAAACGCCGTATGGGTGATGAACTCCAACACCGCCGCCAAACTGCAAAAGCTGAAAAACGGCAACGGAGATTACATCTGGCGCGATCGTCTGGTTGCCGGTTCTCCCGATACGCTGCTGGGCCGTCCTGTTCAGTATCTGGAAACCATGCCGGATGCGGATGCAGGTAAAGCGTTCCTCGCGGTAGGCGACTTCAAGCGCGGCTATTTCATCGTGGATCACACCACTGGCGTGCGTACCCGTCCTGACAACATCACCGAACCGGGTTTCTACAAGGTGCATACCGATAAGTACCTGGGCGGCGGTGTGGTGGACTCCAACGCCATCAAGGTGCTTGAGCTTTCAGGCTCCGGTTCCTGATTTGACGTTTAAGGGGCTGCGGCCCCTTTTTGCCCTCTGTGGAGTCCAGTAATGAAAACAATTGATTTTGAAATCCGTACTTCCGAAGTGAGCGCCAGCAACAAAAAGCTGGTGGGCTATGCCGTGCGCTGGAACAGCCTGTCAGAAGTTATCTGGGATGAGTTCCGCGAACAGTTTGCGCCGGGAGCGTTTAAAGACAGCCTGGCATCCGGTAGCGATGTGCGTGCGCTGTATGAGCATAACTATACCCAGCTGCTGGGCCGCACTAAATCCGGCACGCTGGTGCTGTCCGAAGACGATACCGGGCTGCGCTTCGAGCTGACTCCGCCGAATACCCAGCTTGGCAACGATGTGCTGGAGCTGGTGGAGCGCGGGGATATCTCCGGCATGAGCTTTGGTTTCCGGGCGCTGAAAGAGGCGTGGGATATTGCTCAGTCTCCATATCTGCGCACTGTTACCGCTGCCGAACTGCGGGAGATTACCGTTACCTCTATGCCTGCTTATCCTGAGTCTGGCGTGGAAATCGCGCACCGTTCGCTTTTCTCCCAACATCCTGAACTGCGCCGCGCTGGCGATAACCGTCGCCGCTGGGCTGATTTAGCGGGGCTCTGATATGTGGAATATCTGGCCGTTTGGCCGTAAGTCTGAACCCTCAGAGCAGCGCAGCATGACCATTGATGAATTTCTGGCGATGGCAGGGATTCCAAATACCGGATCAGGCGAGTATGTGTCTGCGGGTACTGCGGAATCTCTGCCGGCGGTCATGAACGCCGTATCAGTTATCAGTGAGGCGGTGGCAACAATGCCCTGCTATCTCTACCGCGTCCGTAATGATAATGGTCGTGAGGCGCGAGAATGGCTGAGTAATCACCCGGTGGATTTTCTCCTGAACGAGCAGCCGAACGACTGCCAGACGCCTTATCAGTTTAAACGCACGATGATGCGCCATTGTCTGCTGAATGGTAACGCCTATGCGGTGATCCAGTGGGGCCGCGACGGCCAGCCGCAATCCCTGCACCCGTATGCGCCGGGGGCGGTTGTTCCTGAGCGTATCGGCCAGCATAAGTACAAATACACCGTTACAGAGCCGTTTACCGGGGCTGTGCGCACCTATCTACAGGAAGAGATTCTGCACCTGCGTTACTCCACCGATGATGGCTTTCTGGGGCGTTCGCCTATTACTACGTGCCGTGAGGCGCTGGGGTTAGGTCTGGCCCAACAGCGCCACGGTGCCAGCATTATGAAAGATGGCATGATGGCGGCGGGCGTCGTCACTACTGCTGAATGGCTCGACAGCGTGAAGGGTAAGCAGGCTCTGGACGCACTGGAGCGCTACAAAGGTGCCAGAAATGCCGGGAAAACGCCGATCCTTGAAGGTGGCATGGACTACAAGCAGCTTGGCATGAGCAATCAGGATGCCGAATGGCTGGCGTCGCGCCGGTTCTCCATTGAAGACATTGCCCGCATGTTCAACGTGTCGCCCATCTTCCTGCAGGAATACAGCAACAGCACCTACAGCAATTTCAGCGAAGCGAGCCGCGCCTTTCTCACCATGACCATGCGCCCGTGGCTGGCGAACTTCGAGCAACAAATCAAATCTGCTTTGCTGGTGGCCTCTCCGGTTCCGGGAACCCGTTATCAGGTGGAGTTTGACTCTGCTGACCTTCTCCGTGCCACACCTACCGAGCGTTACGCCACTTATGAGCGAGGCATTAAGAACGGGATCATGAACCCGAACGAAGCCCGTGAGCGCGAGGGGATGCCGCCGCGTGAAGGTGGTGACGAATTCAGCCAGGCATGGAAGCAGGAAGTGAAGATCAGCAAAGACGGCAAGGAAGGTGACGCATGAGAGCCGGGGGGCTGAGAAGCCGCGTCACTATTCGGGTATTCACTACCCACAGGGAGCCGTCCGGTCAGGTTGTTCAGGTCTGGGAAGACGGGGAAACCATATGGGCTGAGGTTAAGGGGATCAGTGGCCGAGAGTTAATGGCGTCAGGTGCCGAGGTTGCCGAAGCGACGATCCGCGTTTGGGTGCGTTTCCGCCGTGATATTACCGCAGCCAACCGTCTGAAAGTGCTTACTGGCCCGTTTGCTGGCAGCACTCTCAATATTATCGGGCCTCCTATTCCTGATTCGGAAGGTACCCGGCTGGAAATTCTCTGCAAGACAGGAACGGAAAAATGACAGCAGAAATCACCCTGGAAGAAGCAAAGCTGCATTGCCGTATTGATGATGATTATGAAGACACGCTGATACAGGCGTACATCGATGCGGCGCTGGAGGTTTGCCAGAAGCATATCGGCAAGCGGTTTGATAACGGGCTGGAGTTTACGCCAGCTATCAAGATTGGCTGTCTGATGTACGTATCTCAGCTGTACGAGTACCGCACGATGATTGGTGATACCGACGCCAAAGAGATACCGATGGCTGTCTCTGCGTTGTGGTCTGTCTATCGTGATGTGGGGGTGTACTGATGCCGTGGCAACCACTACGCCGGTGCAATGAGCCGGGATGTAATAAACGGGTGAAGTCTGGCAAGTGTGACGAGCATAAGCGGGATGCCCGCCGACAAAGCGACAGCCGAAGAGGTACGCGAACAGAGCGTGGTTACTCCAACCGCTGGGGCGAATACCGTCGTCATTTTCTAAAAGCTAATCCGCTGTGTGTCCATTGTCTCAAGGCTGGCGTCTATGCATCGGCAACTATCGTCGATCACATCATCCCTATCGAGGGTGAAGCTGATGTGCTGTTCTGGCCCGCCAGTAATCACCAGTCGTTATGCGCTGCCTGTCATGGACGGAAGACAACCACAACAGACCCGGTGACGAAGCAGCAGCGTAAAGCCGGTAAGTTCCGCGAGCAGGAAGAAGCAGCACGTCATCGCACCGACTGGATCTATGAGGCAAACAATGACTGAGCAGGAACAGCAGCGGCTGATTAGTGGGCTGATAAAGCAGCGCGAGGCATGGCAACCAGCCAGACAGAGAGCGCATAAGAAGCCCGTAGCAAAGCGCATGAGCCAGCGTGACCGGGAGCTTATGGAATGCTTTCGCAACCGCTGACAGGCCGAATGGACGGGGTGGGGGAGGTTTTCAGGACAAACCCCTCTCAGCGAGGAACCACCCGCCCCCTCAAATTTTTACGCACGGTGATTTTTTTGAAAATAAAACGCGATGGAAACGAGAAATTTTTATGGCAAGACCACCAAAACCGCCAGCTTACCTTGATGAGTTAGCCGCGCAGCAGTGGAAAGCGAAAGCGAAGCAACTGGCCGAGCGTGGCGATCTGACACCCGCCGACTGGAACAACCTTGAGCTTTTTTGCGTCAACTATTCGATGTACCGCAAAGCAGTGGAAGACCTTGCCAGCCGTGGGTTCAGCATTGTTAACAGCCAGGGGGGCGAGAGCCGAAATCCTGCACTGAGTGCAAAGGCTGATGCTGAAAAAATCATGATTAAAATGTCGTCGCTGCTGGGCTTTGATCCGGTAAGCCGCCGCCGTAACCCGGTAGAAACGGAAGAGGAGGACGAGCTTGACCGTCTGGAATGAGTACGCAAATGCGATAAAAACGGGCGAAATTCCGGCCTGTAAGCGCGTAAAACAGGCCGTGGAAAGGTACTTTTCAGACCTGAATGACCCCCGATATGAGTTCGATACGGCGACCGTAGAGCGGTTTATTGCGTTCTCGCGGCTCTGTCCTCACGTCAAAGGCCCGCTTCGGGGCCAGCCAATCGATCTGGAACCGTGGCAGCAGTTCGCCTTTGCTAACCTGCTGGGCTTTAAAGTTAGAGAGACAGGCCGCCGTAAGTACAGCAGCGCCTTTATTGAGGTGCCGCGCAAGAATGCCAAATCAACCGTGGCCGCCATGCTGGCTAACTGGTTTCTGGTAATGGAGAAGGGCCAGCAGGATATCTACACGGCGGCGGTAAGCCGGGATCAGGCCCGAATCGTGTTCGACGATGCCCGCCAGATGTGCCTGCTGTCAAAACCGCTGAAAAAGCGCGTCAATATCCAGGCGCATAAGGTCATTTTTCCGAAGAGCAACAGCCTGTTAAAGCCGCTGGCGGCGAAAGCGGCCACCATTGAAGGGACTAACCCCAGCCTGGCGATTGTCGATGAATACCACCTTCACCCGGATAACGGCGTTTATTCCGCCCTCGAGCTGGGTATGGGCGCACGTCCGGAGGCGATTTTGTTCGCTATCACTACCGCCGGGAGTAACGTTGTCTCTGCCTGTAAGCAGCATTATGACTACTGCTGTCAGATTCTGGCCGGGGAGGAGGGCAACGATTCGCTGTTTGTACTGATCTACGAGCTGGACGACGAAAGCGAGGTTGAGCAGCCTGAAATGTGGATCAAGGCTAACCCTAACCTGCATGTGTCCGTTGACGCAGCGAAACTAGAATCCACTATCCAGAAAGCCCGGGGTATACCGTCGCAGTGGGTGGAAATGCTGACCAAGCGTTTCAATATCTGGTGTCAGGGCTCCACTCCGTGGATGGGAGCCGGCGCATGGGATGCCTGTGCGCTCGAATATACCGAAGAAGATCTGTCCGGGATGGAGTGTTACGCCGGATTTGACCTGTCCTCAACCAGCGATATTACCAGTGTGAGTTACGCTTTCCCGTTTGAACGCGAGATCAGGCTTCTTACCCGGCACTATCTGCCCGAAGCACAACTACTTAACGTTGCTAACAAAAACCGCGCCATCTATCGGCAGTGGGTAAAAGCGGGCTGGATACGCACCACCCCCGGCGACTGTATTGACTATGATCGCATCCGTGACGATATCCTGCGCGACGCTGAAATATTCAATATCCGGCTGGTGGGCTTTGATACGTGGAACGCGACACACTTGCGAACCCAGTTACAGGGGGCTGGCCTCGATGTGGAGCCGTTCCCGCAAACCTATCTGAAATTCAGTCCGGTAGCGAAATCTTTTGAGGTTTTTGTTAACCGCAAGGTGGTGCGCCATCGTGGCGATCCGGTTCTGGCCTGGGCGATTGGTAACGTGGTGATGGAGTCCGATGCCAACGCCAATATCAAACCTAACAAAAAGAAATCCTCCAACAAGATAGACCCGGCGGTTTCTGCACTCATGGCGTTCGGCACATTCCAGGCAGAACACGAAGATTTTGCTTTCGATATGAGCGACAGTCACAAAGAGCGACTGGCTTTATTTAATGGGATTTGAGCATAAAGCGTAAAGGCAGAATTATCTTGAGGTTATCAGGAATATAAAATTGCTCTAGATCACTACATTGCTGTCGTGGAATAGGAAGAGTCTGTTTTGTTGTTTATAAATGTATTGCAGGGCTTTTCCTGTTCAAACTTCTGGTGAAATATGACTGATAAATGGGCTGATTACCTTATTTCTAAAGTCCGATATAACGATAAACACACTCACATTACCCATGTGTATGTGCATGTCGATAATGGCGATACTGTTGGAGAAGGGACATCAGAAACACGGCAGTGGGTAGTGAATAAAATCGATAGCGGCTATACCTTTTACACCATTTTCAAAGGTGATGACGGTAAGTGGAAGAAAGGTCAAAAAGTGGTTAAGGACCGTGTCAACGGTACTGATTACATTACTACTAGACCTAATGGTACATCCAAGGATAACTTAGAAAACCTTCCTGAGTACTAAACACTTTGGTTACTAAAGGCATAAAGCATCAGAATTGTTCTGGTGCTTTTTTGTTTGTTCAGCCAAAGCTGTATAAACATCTGTATAAACAATAATAAAAAAGGCGCATCCCCATGCCGAGTAGCGCCTTTTTATTCAATAACATAGCTGAAATGTATCAGTTCATGCCGTATTTTTTCAGTTTTTTACGCAGCGTACCACGGTTGATGCCCATCATCAGGGCAGCACGGGTCTGGTTACCGCGGGTGTATTGCATCACCATGTCCAACAGGGGCTGTTCTACTTCAGCCAGTACCAGCTCATAGAGATCGTTAACATCCTGACCATTCAATTGAGCAAAATAGTTCTTCAGTGCCTGTTTAACCGAGTCACGCAGGGGCTTTTGAGTTACCTGGTCCTGAGAGTTAACGGTAGAAACGGTCAGTACGTCAGAATTTACGCGTTGTTCGAACATAGTTCTGTCAGCTCTTTATTTCTGTTTACGCAAAATTTTCGAAGTATGCCTCCAACGCCGCCAGCTGTTCGCTGGAATCTTCAATGGCGTTGAATGTGCGCCGAAACTGGTCATCCGGAGCGTGTTCCTGGAGATACCAGGATACGTGTTTACGCGCAATTCGGTACCCTTTTGCCTGACCATAAAAGTCGTGCAGTTCCCGAACGTGCGCACAAAGCAAGCGCTTCACCTCTGCCAGAGGCAGCGGGGGCAGCAGCTCCCCAGTGTCCAGATAATGCTGGATTTCCCGAAAGATCCAGGGTCTTCCCTGAGCTGCACGTCCTATCATCAGGGCATCTGCCCCCGTATAGTCGAGTACAGCTCTGGCTTTATGCGGGTCAGTAATGTCGCCATTCGCGATAATCGGAATGGAAACTTTCTGCTTAACTGCCCGAATACTGTCGTACTCAGCATCTCCATTGAACAAACAGGCGCGGGTGCGTCCATGAATGGTCAGAGCCTGAATGCCACAATCTTCAGCCAGTTGGGCAATCTCTACGCAGTTACGGTGTTCCGGAGCCCAGCCGGTGCGAATCTTGAGTGTGACAGGAACGTCCACTGCATTGACGACCTCGGTTAGTATCGACTTCACTAAATCCGGGTACTGCAAGAGGGCTGAACCTGCGAGCTTACGATTCACTTTTTTAGCCGGACACCCCATATTGATATCAATAATCTGGGCGCCGCTTTCCACGTTAATACGTGCGGCATCGGCCATCTCAACAGGGTCGCTACCGGCAATTTGCACCGTGCGAATTCCTGGCTCATCAACGTGCACCATCCGTAAACGAGACTTGTCACTTTCCCAAACCTGAGGGTTAGAAGACATCATCTCGGATACCGTCAATCCTGCTCCCATCTCATAGCACAGCGTCCTGAATGGTCTGTCAGTGATGCCAGCCATAGGTGCTGCGATCAGGCGATTTCTGAGCTGGTATTGTCCGATGCGCATGAGTTAAGAAATGACCATACTGTGACTGCAAGGCGGCGTATATTACGCATTTTTCGCACGAGATGAAAGGCCAAACTTTGACCAATCCACTGAGGTGGATCAATGAATTGCCGTAAATGTGAACGCATGAAAATATTTAATCATATAAATCATTGTATTATAAAAATGTGTCGATTTTATATACACATATAATTTTGCGTAACTTCTCATTTTTTCTTCAGCAGCAGAAGGTACTGACAAGATATTCTGCTGAATTAATCAGCAAATCACCTCGCCATTGTGTGATCGCTACCTCATTTTAGTACAGGATCTCGGTATCCCCAGAATAGCTGTCCGTAATCTTGCGTTCATTCAACGGCTGCAGCGGGCGATTGTTTGCAGGCCCAACAATGTAGTGAAATTTATCCAACTGTTCGGCTGAAAGAGCAACAGGCGTTTTCAGGACAGCCCAGGTGACGCCTTCGGTGCAGGGAGGTGTAGTTAGCGAACCGCTATAGCGCCAGTATGTTTTATCGTCGGGTAAAAGCTGGTTGATATTGACTGGCGAAAAAATGGGCATGCTATTGTCCGTCATGGTTGGAAAGGACTCCCACAGATTTTGAATCGCCTGGTTAGGTTCGTCGATATCAAACATGACCGCTACGATGGCGATGTCTCCGTGTTGGTTTTTGTGGACTAACTGCAGCTCCAGAGGATAGGTTCTACCGTTGAGGGTATGTTCGCTCGGCGCGTGAAAATCTAATTGTTTCAGGTAATAAATCTTGTCATCAATATTAATATAGTTTGCGGTATAGCGACTCATTGTTGCCTGCAGCGTATGGTTGATGCTACGAAATCTTGTTGGGCCGTCGACGTATTGTATGCTGAGCGCAGGAAGGCCGAGTTTATTGGTGGTGGCGGTCTGGATATCAATGGGTGATTGATTTATTCCGGTCTGGCACGTTGCATACGCTTTGCTGATTTCTCCCCACTGCGCAGGGCCGTTCTCTCCGGTATATCCCCATGATGTGGCCAGCGTTGTCAGAGGCATCAAGCATGCTGTTAGTAAAGTTGTTGTAAAACGATAGAAATGCATACGTACACTCAACGAAAACAATATAAAAATTAACAAAATCAATTAAATATTGTATCCCGAGGAGAGGTATCGCTGTGCTGGTCTATTGTCTGAAAATGGCGTGGTCAGATAACCACGCCGGAAGGGATTATTTTTTATGACCGGTAATGCGGCACCATTCTTCTTTCTCGATAACCGGATCGAGCGTAAAGAGATCGGCATAGGCTTCACAGACACTTTCCGCCTGGCTGGCAAGAATACCAGAAAGCCCCAGCAAACCGCCTTCTACGGGCAGTACGCTGATTAACGGAGCCAGTTCACGTAATGGGCCAGCAAGGATGTTGGCGACCACCACGTCGGCTTTCATCGCCTCTGGCTGGTCTTTCGGCAGATAAAGCTCCAGACGCTCAGAAACACCATTACGCTGGGCGTTATCACGGCTGGCCTGAATCGCTTGCGGATCGATATCCACGCCAATGGCTTTCGCCGCACCCAGTTTCAGTGCCGCAATGGCAAGAATGCCGGAGCCGCAGCCAAAGTCGATAACCGTTTTACCGTTAAGATCAAGACCGTCCAGCCATTGCAGGCACAGAGAGGTGGTGGGGTGCGTGCCTGTACCAAACGCCAGACCCGGGTCCAGCATCACGTTGACAGCATTCTCATCCGGGACATCGCGCCAGCTCGGGCAAATCCACAGACGTTCGCCAAAGCGCATTGGGTGGAAGTTATCCATCCATTCGCGTTCCCAGTCTTTGTCTTCGAGCTGTTCGATTTTATGCACGAAGCCTTCACCCAGCAGCGGATGCTGTTCCAGGATGGCAACAACTTCTTTCATGTCGGTTTCTGCATCGAACAAGCCGATAACGTCGGTATCACCCCACAGGCGAGTCTCGCCCGGCAGAGGTTCAAATACCGGCGTATCATGCGTATCCTGGAAAGTAATGGAAACGGAGCCCGCTTCCATCAGCGCATCGCTCAACTCTTCAGCGTTGGCACCGGTCGTGTTCAGTTTCAGTTGGATCCATGGCATGGCAAAACTCTTTATTTATCAGTAGTCAATATGGCGACTTGCGGGACGGCGGAACCGAAACGGTTGCCGATCAGGAAAGCCAGCAAGCTTATCAGTAACGAGGGCACGATCGGATGGAAGCCCTGGAACTGAACGTTAAAGGTGGCGAGTAAAGCATAAAGCACGCCGCCGACAATCATCGCGCTCAATGCGCCAGCCGCGTTTGCTCGCTCCCAGTACAGGCCCAGCACCAGCGGCCACAGGAAGACGGCTTCCAGCCCGCCAAACGCCAGCAGATTCAGCCAGATAATCATCTCTGGTGGTTTCCAGGCGGCCAGCAACAGTAACGCGCCCAGCAATAGGGTAATCACTGCTGACATGCGCTTCAGCCGGGTTTCATTTTTAAGCTGTTCCGGACGAAGGTTCAGGTACAGATCCTTAATGATCGTAGCGGAACTTTGCAGCAATTGGGCATTGATCGTCGACATGATCGCGGCCATGGGAGCCGCAAGGAAGATCCCGGCAGCGATCGGCGGCAAGACTTTGACCATCAGCGTAGGGATAACCAGGTCTGGTACCGTCAGGTCAGGGATTACCGCCCGTCCCAGAGCACCCGCCAGATGCATACCAAACATCAGGATCGCCACCACTATGGTGCCGATGATAATGCCGCGGTGTACCGCTTTACTGTCTTTATAAGAGATGCAGCGTACCGCCGTATGCGGCAGGCCAATTACGCCAAAACACACCAATACCCAAAATGAGGTCATAAACGTGGGTGACAAAATGTCATCAGCGCCCTGCGGCGAGACCAGTTTAGGATCGATAGTCTGCAGGGTTACCACCGCATTGCTAAGGCCACCGGCAGCATGGACGACGCCGACCAGCAAAACGATAGTTCCAATAAGCATCACCATACCCTGCATGGTATCGTTCAGTACACTGGCGCGAAATCCGCCGAACGCCGTATACAATGCGATACTGACGCCAAAAATCAGCAATCCAGTTTCGTAAGGAATGCCCGCTGCGGTTTCAAGCAGACGTGCGCCGCCAATAAACTGTACGGTCATTGCTCCGACAAACGCGACCAGCAGGCTGAGACTCGCCAGCCACACCAGCAGGCGGCTCTGGTAGCGCGCAAACAGCATATCGTTGAGGGTAACAGCATTATAACGACGCGCCAGAATCGCGAATTTCTTACCAAGAATCCCCAATGAGAGCCAGACGGCAGGCAACTGGATCATCGCCAGCAGCACCCATCCCAGTCCGTATTTGTAAGCAGCGCCAGGACCGCCAATAAACGAGCTGGCGCTAATGTAGGTTGCCGTTAGCGTCATCGCTAACACGACCCCGCCCATGGAACGGCTGCCAAGGAAATATTCATTCAGGAAGGTACCGGTCACTCTCTTACGCATGGCGTAAACAGAAAGACCGAAGACCACCAGAAGATAGGCGACCAGCGGTAAAATAACTTCAAGCTGCATCGTCATCCTCCAACGAAATGTCGCGATAGATAAACTTCACCATCGCCCAGCACAGCACGATGAAAACCAGCGGCGTTAGCAGGCAGGCCATTTCGAACCAGTGCGGTAAGCCGGTAAAACCCAGCGTTGAATCAGGTAAGTAAGCGGTCACTAACCATGTAACCAGATATAAAAGGGTTAGCCACAGCGCCCAGCGCGCCTCTTTATGGGCCTGAACAAAACGAGCGTCCATTTTTTGTCCCTTGTGGATAAAGAAAGCGGGGATTGTACCTTATGGCACGTGCGGGAGGGGAGAAAAACAAAAGGCCGGAATTTCCGGCCTTTTTGGTTAACGCACGCTTACTTTTCCTGAAGTCCGAGTTTTTTCTCCAGATAGTGGATATTGGTTCCACCGTGCTGGAAGTGCTCGTCATTCATGATACGGATCTGCAGGTCAACGTTGGTTTTGATACCGTCGATGATCAGTTCCTGCAAGGCGTTTTTCATACGGGCGATAGCGACGTCGCGGTTTTCGCCATAGCAGATCAGCTTACCGATCATTGAGTCATAGTACGGAGGTACGGTGTAGCCTGCGTAAATATGAGACTCCCAACGCACACCAAAACCACCCGGCGCGTGGAAACGCGTGATTTTACCCGGGCTTGGCAGGAAGGTGTTCGGGTCTTCGGCATTGATACGGCATTCTACCGCATGGCCTTTAACCACAACTTCGTCCTGCTTGATGGACAGCGGTTGACCCGCTGCGATGCGCAGTTGCTCTTTGATCAGGTCAACGCCGGTGATCATTTCGGTTACCGGGTGTTCAACCTGAATACGGGTGTTCATCTCAATGAAGTAGAACTCGCCGTTTTCGAACAGGAACTCGAAAGTACCCGCCCCGCGATAGCCGATATCAACACAGGCTTTGGCGCAACGCTCGCCGATGTAGCGACGCAGTTCCGGAGTAATGCCCGGTGCTGGTGCTTCTTCGACAACTTTCTGGTGACGACGCTGCATGGAGCAGTCACGCTCTGCCAGATAAATTGCGTTACCCTGACCGTCTGCCAGCACCTGAATCTCAATGTGGCGTGGGTTTTCCAGGTACTTCTCCATGTAAACCATGTCGTTGTTGAAAGCCGCTTTCGCTTCCGCTTTGGTCATGGAGATGGATTGTGCCAGTTCGGCAT
This sequence comes from Citrobacter sp. ABFQG, assembly GCF_004322975.1. Classification (NCBI taxonomy): domain Bacteria; kingdom Pseudomonadati; phylum Pseudomonadota; class Gammaproteobacteria; order Enterobacterales; family Enterobacteriaceae; genus Citrobacter; species Citrobacter sp. ABFQG. The sequence continues at coordinate 205,300 of NZ_CP036435.1, read as the reverse complement.
CGCTGCGCACGACGCGCATACCGCGACCGCCGCCGCCGCCGGAGGCTTTGATGATAACCGGATAACCGATGCGTTTAGCATGAGCGCGGTTAGCGTCCATGTCATCACCCAGCGGGCCGTCAGAGCCTGGGACTGTTGGCACACCTGCTTTCTTCATCGCGGTGATTGCGGACACTTTGTCACCCATCAGGCGGATGGTGTCGGCTTTCGGGCCGATGAAGATAAAGCCGGAACGTTCTACCTGTTCAGCAAAGTTGGCGTTCTCAGAGAGGAAGCCATAACCCGGGTGAATTGCCACCGCGCCGGTGATTTCAGCAGCGCTAATGATAGCCGGGATGTTCAGATAGCTTTTTACGGATGCTGCCGGGCCAATACAGACCGTCTCATCCGCCAGCAATACGTGTTTTAAATCGCGATCCGCGCTTGAATGCACCGCGACAGTCTTGATGCCCAGTTCTTTACAGGCACGAAGAATACGCAAGGCAATCTCGCCGCGGTTGGCGATAACAATTTTATCCAACATGTTCGCCTCGTTATTCGATGACGACCAGCGGCTCGTCAAATTCTACCGGTTGACCGCTTTCTACCAGAATCGCTTTAACTACGCCGGATTTGTCGGCTTCGATCTGGTTCATCATTTTCATGGCTTCAACGATGCACAGGGTATCGCCCGCATTCACTTTCTGGCCGATTTCGATGAACGCTTTCGCATCCGGGCTCGGGGTGCGGTAGAACGTACCAACCATTGGGGAGCGTACGATGTGACCACTGATTTCCGCTGCTGCCGGAGCTTCCATACTTGGAGAGGCAGTTTGTGCGACAGCGTTAGACAGAGCTGGCTGCTGCATCACTGGTGCAGCATAAGCCTGTTGCATCATCGGAAAACTTGCAGCTGGCGCTGCACGGCTGATGCGTACAGATTCTTCGCCTTCAGAAATTTCCAGTTCGGAGATGCCTGATTCTTCAACCAGCTCGATCAGTTTTTTAATCTTACGAATATCCATGAGTGGGTTCCGTACTCTTTGTTTAGTGAGATTGTGACAAGCGTTTTACCGCCGTCTGTATAGCATTTTTATAACAGTGAGTGACAAGATGCCACGCATCTCAGGCGCTGCACTGGGTGCTGCTGCCATTAAATGAGATTGCCAGACTTGTTAGTCATTGTGCGGCTATCTTCTGCCATTTTCGGGTAAAAGACAAAATATACCTTCAATATGCGATTGTCACCCTTTCAGCGCTTTAAAAACGCTACCGGGGATAGCAAAGTCGCACATTATAACTATTTCGTAGCAATTGGCAGCTAAATACTGGTCTTATCAGGGAAGATAATCAACCGTTAACATGTAAAGAAAATCGGATCGTCCGTGTTTTGCAACGCACTGCACATAACGTGAAACTACCGCCACCACTGGCGAAACTTCTTGTAACGGCACGCTAACAGCACCGCCGCGAGCGCTGCATAAATAATCGGTTGAGGGGAGATAATTTTTACCGACCACAAATAATGTATGGGTGCCAGGATCGCCACAAGATAGACGAAGTTGTGCAGATACTGCCATTTTTTACCCAGCATTCTCTGTGCAGCTTGCGTAGACGTTAAGGTGAGGGCGAATAATATGACCCAGCTAGCAACGCCCAATGTTAAATAAGGTCGCGTAAGTAATTCGCGCCCTAATAACGCCAGATTATTAATGCCCAGCTCCAGTAGTGCGTAGCTGGTTAAATGCAGCGTTGCCCAGGCGAAACACCATAGCCCTAACAGACGACGTGTGCGTATCAATAATGGCTGTTTAGCGTAGCGCGTGAGTGGAGAGACCAGCAAGGTCGCCAGCAAGAATTTCAGAGCTGTCCTACCGGTAAAGTGCTGGATATCTTTGACCGGATCGGCGCTCAGGCCGCCGTGATTTACCGCCCAAAATAGCCAGACAAACGGCAATAAACCGGCAAGATGCAGGCAAACTTTCAGCCCGATAATGTGCTTTGCGGTCAGACGCACTTAAAAATTCTCCTGCAAATTGAGTCCGCGATACAGTGATGCAACCTCTTCGGCATAGCCGTTAAACATCAGCGTGGGCTGACGCTGTACGTCCAGGATACCGCCTGCGCCAATAAAACGCTCAGTGGCCTGGGACCAGCGGGGGTGATCGACATGCGGATTCACGTTGGCATAAAATCCGTATTCATTGGGCGCGGCCAGATTCCAGGTTGTCGGAGGGCGTTCGCGCGTGAGTTTGATACTCACGATCGACTTAATGCCTTTAAATCCATATTTCCACGGCACAATTAAGCGAATGGGCGCGCCATTTTGTGGCGGAAGGGCCTTACCATAAACCCCCACAGTAAGCAGTGTGAGTGGGTGCATTGCTTCATCCAGACGCAGTCCTTCAACATAGGGATATTTTAGCCCGCCGCCAATAAAGCGATCTTTCTGTCCCGGCATATCATCCGGTGCGTACAGCGTTTCGAACGCGACATACTTTGCGTTGCTGGTGGGTTCAACCTGCGCCAGCAGTTTATGTAACGGAAAGCCGATCCACGGCACGACCATTGACCAGGCTTCCACGCAGCGCATCCGATAAATCCGTTCTTCCAGCGGGAAACGGGCGGTCAGCGAATCGTGATCGAGGGTGAGTGGTTTTGCCACCTCGCCACTGATTTGCAACGTCCACGGATCGGTTTTCAGGCTGCCTGCATTGGCTGCCGGATCCGCTTTATCGAGACCGAACTCGTAGAAGTTGTTGTAGCCAGAAACCTTATCCGCAGGCGTTAAAGGAAGTGAATTTTGCCAGGCGGAGGGCTTACTGAAATCAAGCGGCTTACCTGCAGGTGCGGGCGGGCGATCGTTGCCCTTAAACCAGCTCAGAAGATCGGCCTGTGCAGAGAGGGGCAAAGACAAGGCGGCAGCGCTGATCCCTAATGCTTTTAGTACCTGGCGGCGCTGCATAAAAAAAGCCGACTCATCAGTGACGTCGGCTTCTGTAAATGGACGTAATTTCTTCATAACAGACTCCCGGCTTACGCGTCATAACTGACAGGGGACGCGTAGTTAATATGGCAGGGAGTCTGTAGATGTGCCGCGAAATTTGGTTAATTAAGTGTAAATTTCTGCGCCAGGGCCTGTTACTTCACCTTTACTAGCGTACGGCCTTGCACCTGGTTATTGATGATGGCATCGGCGAACTTCGGCGCATCAGCCAGCGTAATTTCCGTTGCCGCCTGGGCATAGAAAGATTCCGGCAGATCCTTAACCAGACGTGCCCAGGCCTCTGCACGGCGTGCCGGCGGGGTCATCACCGAGTCCACTCCTTGCAAACGAACGTTACGCAGAATGAATGGCATCACCGTGGTCGGCAGAGCGAAACCACCCGCCAGGCCGCAGGCGGCAACGCAGCCACCGTAGTTCATCTGCGCCAGAACTTTTGCCAGAACTTTGTCGCCAACGGTATCCACCGCGCCAGCCCACAGCTGTTTTTCCAGCGGACGAGACTCGGCAAACTCATCGCGGCCAAGAATACGGTTAGCGCCCAGGCTTTTCAGGTAGTCGTGGGTGCTTTCACGGCCCGAAACCGCCGCAACCTGATAACCCAGCTTATGCAGTAACGCAACGGCTGTGCTGCCCACGCCGCCGCTGGCGCCGGTGACGACAATTTCACCGTCTTGCGGGCGAATACCTGCATCTTCAAGCGCCATTACGCACAGCATAGCGGTAAAGCCGGCGGTACCGATGACCATGGCTTTACGTCCATCCAGTCCTTTTGGCAGCGCAACCAGCCAGTCGCCTTTCACGCGTGCACGCTCAGCCAGTCCACCCCAATGATTTTCACCCACGCCCCAGCCGGTCAGCAACACTTCCTGACCCGCATGAAAACGGGGATCTTCGCTTGCACGTACGGTACCGGCGAAATCGATACCAGGAATCATCGGAAAATTACGAATGATTTTACCCTTGCCAGTGATAGCCAGAGCATCTTTATAGTTCAGGCTTGACCAGTGGATATCCACCGTAACATCGCCTTCAGGTAGCTGATTTTCGTCGAGGGGTTGAACGGATGCGAGGGTTTTTCCGTCCTGCTGTTCTAAGATCAAAGCCTGCATAACCTGTCCTCAATTCGTATAGTGGATTGGAAAATTATTAATGAAGACTATACTCGCTAATCAAAACATGATGCCGATTCTGCGCAATAAATTGCCAGATATACCTGATTTGGTAGTATGCCCACACTGTATGTATAAATGGACGGATTTTGCGTTCAGTTTTGCATTTTTGGGTCGCTTTATCACTTTCAGGCCTGTTTCATAACTGTCGGAGTTAACACAAGGATGCGATTAACGACGAAATTTTCAGCTTTTGTCACGCTGCTTACTGGGTTAACGATCTTCGTGACTCTGATCGGCTGTTCGCTGAGTTTCTATAACGCTATTCAATATAAGTTCACCACGCGCGTGCAGGCGGTCGCGACGGTGATTGATACGCATCTGGTCTCCAGAGATGTCGTTGCGTTAACCCCGCAAATCGATGAGCTGATGGTTTCTGTTGATATCGTGCGCATCGAACTGTTGCAGGGCGAACACGTGGTGTATGACCATTCGCGCACCAGTAGCTACCGACCGGCAGGGACGAACAATCTCTACCGCGAGATCACCGTACCGTTGGTCAAGCATCCGGGCATGTCATTGCGTCTGGTTTATCAGGATCCGATGGGTAACTATTTCCATTCGCTACTGACCACCGCACCGCTCACGATAGCCATTGCTTTCATTATTCTGATGCTCTTTTTGTCTGTGCGCTGGCTTCAGCGCCAGCTTTCGGGTCAGGAGCTGCTGGAGATTCGTTCCACACGTATTCTGAACGGCGAACGTGGACCGAACGTGCGGGGAACGGTCTATGAATGGCCTGCGCGCACCAGCAGTGCGCTCGATATGCTGCTGACTGAAATTCAAAATGCTCGCGAGCAACGCAGCCGCCTGGATACGCTGATTCGTTCCTATGTCGCGCAGGATACAAAAACTGGGCTAAGTAACCGCCTGTTCTTTGATAACCAACTGGCCACGCTGCTGGAAGATCAGGAAAAAGTAGGCTCGCATGGCGTCGTGATGATGGTACGCCTGCCGGACTTTACGCTGCTGCGCGATAGCTGGGGAATCACCCTCGCGGAAGAACAAATCTCGACGCTGATCAATTTGTTGTCGACTTTTATGACGCGCTATCCGGGCGCGTTGCTGGCGCGCTACCACCGTAGCGATTTTGCCATCCTGCTGCCACACCGCACGTTGAAAGAGGCGGAAAGTATTGCCGGGCAATTATTAAAAGCGGTAGATGCACTTCCGGCTAATAAAATGATCGATCGTGCCGATATGGTTCATATTGGCATTTGCGTTTGCCGCAGCGGTCAGTCGCCGGAGCAAGTGATGGATCATGCTGAAGCAGCCACGCGGAATTCGGTATTGCAGGGCGGAAATAGCTGGTCGGTCTATGATGACTCGCTGCCGGAAAAAGGTCGGGGCAACGTACGCTGGCGAACGCTGATCGAACAGATGCTCAGCCGGGGCGGGCCGAGAATTTATCAAAAGCCTGCAGTAACCCGTGAAGGGCGGGTGCACCATCGGGAGCTGATGTGCCGTATTTTTGATGGTAACGAAGAGGTCATTTCGGCGGAATATATGCCGATGGTCCTTCAATTTGGCCTGGCTGAAGAGTATGACCGTTTGCAGATAAGCCGTCTGACCCTGCTTTTGGGTTACTGGCCGCAGGAAAATCTGGCGATGCAGATAACGGTTGAATCGCTTATTCGCCCACGTTTTCAGCGCTGGCTGCGTGATACGCTGATGCAGTGCGAAAAATCATTACGCAAACGCATAATTATTGAACTTGCTGAGGCAGATGTCTGTCAACATATCAGCCGGTTACAGCCCGTTATCAGATTGATGAATGCGCTGGGCGTGCGTATTGCCGTTACGCAGGCGGGGTTAACGCTGGTGAGCACCAGTTGGATTAAAGAGCTTAACGTTGAGTTATTGAAGCTGCATCCAAGTCTGGTGAGGAACATTGATAAGCGAACGGAAAATCAGCTTCTGGTTCAAAGCCTGGTGGAGGCCTGTTCGGGAACACCCACGCAGGTTTACGCTACGGGCGTACGTTCGCGTAGTGAGTGGCATACGCTGACAGAACGCGGAGTTGCGGGTGGGCAAGGGGATTTTTTTGCTGCATCACAACCACTTGACACTAACGTGAAAAAATATTCGCAAAGATACTCGGTTTAACCTGCCGTTTAATTTGTTTTCACGTAGAATAACGCGCGCTGTGCCTTCTGGGGGTGTGCTTGCCTGCTCGCCAGGTTGTAACAGCAAACATGCAGGTGAATGACCTTTGACAGGTTGCAAACAAAAGCGAGGAGTGCTGCTGATTTATTCAGCCCTGATGGACTCAGGCCGGTTTTGTAACAAAGGAAACGAACTGCACTAATTTTCACCGTAGCAGATGATTTTTGCGCCTTGTCGCTGCTGCGTGTGGTTGGTAAAGTAAGCGGATTTTGTTTTCCGCCCCAGCTTTCAGGATTATCCCTTAGTATGTTGAAAAAATTTCGTGGCATGTTTTCCAATGACCTGTCCATTGACCTGGGTACCGCGAATACCCTTATTTATGTAAAAGGACAAGGCATCGTATTGAATGAGCCTTCTGTTGTGGCCATTCGTCAGGATCGTGCCGGTTCGCCGAAAAGCGTGGCTGCAGTAGGTCATGATGCGAAGCAGATGCTGGGTCGTACGCCGGGCAATATCGCTGCAATTCGCCCAATGAAAGACGGCGTTATCGCTGACTTCTTCGTGACTGAAAAAATGCTCCAGCACTTTATCAAGCAAGTGCACAGCAATAGCTTCATGCGCCCAAGCCCGCGCGTACTGGTGTGTGTACCGGTTGGAGCAACTCAGGTTGAACGCCGTGCGATCCGTGAATCAGCTCAGGGCGCAGGTGCTCGTGAAGTCTTCCTGATCGAAGAGCCGATGGCGGCTGCGATCGGTGCGGGTCTGCCAGTTTCTGAAGCAACCGGTTCAATGGTTGTTGATATCGGTGGTGGTACCACTGAAGTTGCCGTTATCTCCCTGAACGGCGTGGTTTACTCCTCTTCTGTTCGTATTGGCGGCGACCGCTTTGATGAAGCCATCATTAATTATGTTCGTCGTAACTACGGTTCTCTGATCGGTGAAGCGACCGCAGAACGTATTAAACACGAGATCGGTTCCGCTTATCCGGGCGACGAAGTGCGCGAAATCGAAGTTCGCGGTCGTAACCTGGCTGAAGGCGTTCCGCGCGGCTTTACCCTGAACTCCAACGAGATTCTGGAAGCCCTGCAGGAACCGCTGACCGGTATCGTTAGCGCGGTAATGGTTGCACTGGAACAGTGCCCGCCGGAACTGGCGTCTGACATCTCCGAACGCGGTATGGTGCTGACCGGTGGCGGTGCGCTGCTGCGTAACCTTGACCGTCTGTTAATGGAAGAAACCGGTATTCCAGTTGTTGTTGCTGAAGATCCGCTGACCTGCGTGGCGCGCGGCGGCGGCAAGGCGCTGGAAATGATCGACATGCACGGCGGCGACCTGTTCAGCGAAGAGTAATCGGATGCAGGTTGGGTAGCCCCCGCGGGTTGCCCTTCCGCTCTGATACGAGAATACGCATAGACTATGAAGCCAATTTTTAGCCGTGGCCCTTCGCTACAGATTCGCCTTATTCTGGCGGTGCTGGTGGCGCTCGGCGTTATTATTGCCGACAGCCGCTTGGGTACGTTTAGTCAAATCCGAACGTACATGGATACCGCCGTCAGTCCTTTCTACTTTATCTCAAATGGTCCTCGTGAATTACTCGACGGCGTGTCGCAAACGCTGGCTTCGCGTGACCAACTCGAACTTGAAAACCGGGCATTGCGTCAGGAACTGCTGCTGAAAAATAGCGAACTGCTGATGCTGGGGCAATACAAACAGGAGAACGCGCGTTTGCGCGAGCTGCTGGGATCGCCATTGCGTCAGGACGAACAAAAGATGGTGACGCAAGTCATCTCAACGGTTAATGACCCTTACAGCGATCAGGTGGTGATCGACAAAGGGAGCGTTAACGGCGTCTACGAAGGTCAGCCGGTTATTAGTGACAAAGGCGTTGTGGGTCAGGTCGTGGCGGTGGCTAAACTGACGAGCCGCGTGCTGCTGATTTGCGATGCGACGCATGCGCTGCCCATTCAGGTTCTGCGTAACGATATTCGCGTGATCGCTGCGGGTAACGGCTGCACTGACGATCTTCAGCTCGAACACCTGCCGGCCAATACCGACATTCGCGTTGGCGATGTGCTGGTCACCTCGGGTCTGGGCGGACGTTTCCCTGAAGGTTATCCGGTTGCTGTTGTTTCTTCCGTTAAGCTGGACACTCAGCGCGCTTATACCGTGATTCAGGCTCGCCCGACCGCGGGTCTGCAGCGTTTGCGCTATCTGTTGCTGTTGTGGGGTGCCGATCGTAATGGCGCGAACCCGATGACGCCGGAAGAAGTACACCGCGTTGCCAATGAACGTCTGATGCAAATGATGCCGCAAGTTCTGCCAGCACCAGATGCCATGGGGCCGCCTGCGCCAGTGCCAACTCCTGCAACAGGTGTGACTTCTGCGCCTGTGGATACCACGCCGCCACAACCTGCTCCGCGTAAGCCGGGAGGACAGTAAGTGGCAAGCTATCGTAGCCAGGGACGTTGGGTTATTTGGCTCTCGTTCCTTATTGCACTGTTGCTGCAAGTCATGCCCTGGCCGGATGACATTCTGGTTTTCCGGCCAAACTGGGTACTGCTCATCTTGTTGTATTGGATCCTGGCGCTGCCGCATCGCGTAAATGTGGGCACGGGATTTGTGGTGGGTGCCATACTGGATCTCATCAGCGGCTCCACGCTTGGCGTGCGCGCATTGTCGATGAGTATCATTGCTTATCTGGTCGCGCTGAAATTCCAGCTATTCCGAAACCTCGCGCTCTGGCAACAGGCGCTGGTGGTCATGTTGTTATCACTGGTCGTGGATATTATTGTTTTCTGGGCCGAGTTTTTAGTGATCAACGTCTCTTTCAGACCTGAAGTGTTCTGGAGTAGTGTAGTGAATGGCGTGCTTTGGCCATGGCTATTCTTACTGATGCGTAAAGTCCGTCAGCAGTTTGCGGTGCAATAAGGTTGATATGAATACTCTGTATCTTGCTTCAGGTTCTCCACGTCGTCAGGAGTTGCTCGCTCAGCTTGGTGTTACGTTTGAACGACTGATCCCTGGGATTGAAGAACAGCGGCACCCGCAGGAAAGTGCGCAGCAGTACGTTTCCCGTCTGGCGCGCGAAAAAGCGCAGGCTGGTGTAGCGCTGGCACCGCGCGATTTGCCGGTATTGGGTGCGGATACCATCGTTATCCTTAATGGCGAAGTGCTGGAAAAACCGCACGACGCTGCCCACGCCGCAGCAATGCTGCGCAAACTGTCGGGCAAAACGCATCAAGTTATGACGGCCGTGGCACTGGCCGATTGCCAGCACAGTCTGGACTGCCTGGTAGTGACGGAAGTGACATTCAGAGCACTAACCGATGAGGACATCGCGGGTTATGTTGCCAGCGGTGAACCAATGGATAAAGCAGGTGCATACGGTATTCAAGGGTTGGGTGGCTGTTTTGTCAGGAAGATAAATGGCAGCTATCACGCCGTAGTCGGCTTACCGCTGGTAGAAACGTATGAGTTGCTGACCAATTTTAACGCACTGCGTGAGAAAAGGGATAAACATGACGGCTGAATTGTTGGTAAACGTAACGCCATCGGAAACTCGGGTGGCTTACATTGATGGCGGTATTCTGCAGGAAATTCATATTGAACGTGAGGCGCGACGCGGAATCGTAGGCAATATCTACAAAGGTCGTGTAAGTCGTGTACTTCCGGGTATGCAGGCGGCTTTTGTAGATATTGGACTGGATAAAGCCGCATTTCTTCACGCTTCTGACATCATGCCGCACACCGAATGCGTGGCGGGTGAAGAACAAAAACAGTTCACCGTACGCGACATTTCTGAACTGGTGCGCCAGGGTCAGGATCTGATGGTGCAGGTGGTAAAAGATCCTTTGGGAACGAAGGGCGCACGCCTGACGACGGACATCACGCTTCCTTCCCGTTATCTCGTTTTTATGCCGGGAGCCTCGCACGTTGGCGTATCCCAACGTATCGAAAGCGAAACGGAACGCGAACGTCTGAAAAAAGTGGTGGCGGATTACTGCGATGAGCAGGGTGGTTTCATCATTCGCACGGCGGCAGAAGGCGTATGCGAAGAGGATCTGGCCTCGGATGCTGCCTACCTGAAGCGCGTCTGGACAAAAGTCATGGAGCGTAAAAAGCGCCCGCAAACACGATACCAGATGTACGGTGAACTGGCACTGGCACAGCGCGTGTTGCGTGACTTTGCTGATGCGCAGCTTGACCGCATCCGCGTCGACTCCCGTCTGACCTATGAGGCGTTACTGGAATTTACGGCGGAATATATCCCCGAGATGACCAGCAAGCTGGAACATTACAGCGGGCGTCAGCCTATTTTTGATCTCTTTGATGTAGAGAATGAAATCCAGCGCGCGCTGGAACGCAAAGTTGAGCTGAAGTCCGGCGGTTATCTGATCATCGATCAAACTGAAGCGATGACCACCGTCGACATCAATACCGGCGCGTTTGTTGGGCATCGTAATCTCGACGACACTATCTTTAATACTAATATTGAAGCAACGCAGGCCATTGCTCGTCAGCTGCGTCTGCGTAACCTCGGCGGCATTATCATTATCGATTTTATCGACATGAATAATGAAGATCACCGTCGCCGGGTGCTGCACTCCCTGGAGCAGGCTCTGAGCAAGGATCGTGTAAAAACCAGCATTAACGGTTTTTCACAGCTGGGCCTGGTGGAGATGACGCGCAAACGCACACGTGAAAGCGTGGAACATGTATTGTGCAACGAGTGTCCAACCTGCCATGGGCGTGGTACGGTGAAAACGGTGGAAACCGTATGTTATGAAATCATGCGCGAAATCGTGCGGGTACACCATGCATATGACTCCGATCGTTTCCTGGTTTATGCCTCTCCGGCAGTGGCTGAAACCCTGAAAGGTGAAGAGTCACATGCGCTGGCGGAGGTTGAGATCTTTGTCGGCAAACAGGTCAAAGTACAAATCGAACCGCTGTATAACCAGGAGCAGTTCGACGTCGTCATGATGTAAATCGTGTAGTGGCACCCGCGCATGTAGGCCGGATAAGGCGCAAGCGCCGTCATCCGGCAATATTCACTCAAGGGGTGTGAGTCATATTTTTTGGTAGACAAGGAGAGGTGCGTGAGGCGATTGCCGGGGATATTACTGCTCACTGGAGCCGCATTCGTTGTCATCGCAGCGCTGCTGGTCAGTGGACTGCGCCTTGCGTTACCTCATCTTGATAGCTGGCGTCCAGCCATTCTTGGCAAGATTGAATCCGCTACAGGTCTACCTGTTTCCGCCAGTCAGCTTTCTGCCAGCTGGCAAAATTTCGGTCCTACGCTTGAAGCGCGTAATATCCAAGCGCAGCTAAAAGATGGGGGAGAATTTTCGGTAAAACGCGTCACGCTGGCACTGGATGTCTGGCAAAGTTTGCTGCACATGCGTTGGCAGTTTCGCGATCTCACCTTTTGGCAACTGCAGTTGCGCACCAATACTCCTATCCAGCGTAGTGAAGGCGGAGATGGAATTGAAACCGACCATCTCAGCAATCTCTTCCTGCGTCAGTTTGATCATTTCGATCTACGCGACAGTCATATCAGCTTTATAACCCTCTCAGGCCAACGTGCTGAACTGGCGATCCCACAGCTTACCTGGCTGAACAATAAAAATCGGCATCGCGCCGAGGGTCAGGTCAGCCTCTCCAGCCTGACCGGACAGCACGGCGTTATGCAGGTGAGGATGGATCTGCGCGACGATAATGGGCTATTGAATAATGGTCGGGTCTGGTTGCAGGCAGACGACATTGACGTCAAACCGTGGTTGGGCAAATGGATGCAGGACAATGTCGCCCTGCAAACTGCGCGTTTTAGCCTGGAAGCATGGATGACGATCAGCAAAGGCGTCGTTTCTGGTGGCGATGTCTGGCTGAAAAAAGGTGGAGCAAGTTGGCTGGGTGAAAATCGTACGCACACGCTCTCCGTCGATAATCTGACGGCGCACATCAGCCGTGAAGAGGCGGGCTGGCAATTCTCTATTCCCGATACCCGTATTACCATGGATGATAAACCCTGGCCGAGCGGTGCATTAACGCTGGCCTGGATCCCTGAGCAGGAAGTTGGTGGCGAGAATAACAAACGCAGCGACGAGCTACGCATTCGCGCCAGCAATCTGGAACTGGCCGGGTTAGAAGGGCTACGTCCGATGGCGTCCAGGTTATCACCAGCGTTGGGTGATATCTGGCGGGCCACGCAGCCGAGCGGCAAAATAGATGTGCTGGCGCTGGATATCCCGTTACAGGCGACAGAAAAAACCCGCTTCCTGTCCTCGTGGACCAATCTGGCCTGGAAACAGTGGAAGTTGTTACCGGGGGCTGAGCATTTCTCCGGTACGCTTGCGGGCAGCGTTGAAAATGGGGCGCTCACCGCCTCCATGAAGCAAGCCAAAATGCCGTATGAAACTGTCTTCCGCGCGCCGCTGGAAATAGAGAATGGCGTGGCTACGCTAAGCTGGCTGAAAAATGATAAAGGTTTTCAGTTAGATGGGCGCAACATCGATGTTAAAGCGAAAGCGGTACGCGCGCGCGGTGGTTTTCGCTATCTGCAGCCCACTGGAGATGAACCGTGGTTAGGCATTCTGGCTGGCATTAGCACCGACGACGGCTCTCAGGCCTGGCGCTATTTCCCGGAAAACTTGATGGGCAAAGAGCTGGTTGACTACCTCAGCGGCGCTATTCAGGGCGGCGAAGCGGATAACGCCACGCTGGTGTATGGCGGTAACCCGCATCTGTTCCCGTATCTGCACAACGAAGGACAATTTCAGGTTCTGGTGCCGCTACGTAACGCGAAATTTGCTTTCCAGCCCGACTGGCCTGCGCTAACCGATCTCAATATTGAACTGAACTTCATTAACGATGGTCTGTGGATGAAGACGGATAGCGTCAATTTAGGCGGCGTGAAGGCCAGTAACCTGACGGCTAATATTCCCGACTATGCTAAAGAAAAACTGCTGATTGACGCCGATATCAACGGGCCGGGCAAGGCGGTCGGACCTTATTTTGATGAGACGCCGTTGAAGGACTCCCTCGGCGCTACGCTTGAGCAGTTGCAGATTGACGGCGATGTGAATGCTCGCTTACATCTGGATATTCCGCTAGACGGCTCGCTGGTTACCGCCAAAGGCGATGTCAACCTGCGTAATAACAGCCTGTTTATTAAACCGCTCGACAGCACGCTGAAGAATTTGAATGGTAAATTCAGCTTTATCAACGGCGATCTGAAGAGCGAGCCGATGACGGCGAACTGGTTTAATCAGCCGCTGAACGTCGACTTCTCCACCACCGAAGGGGCGAAAGCCTATCAGGTAGCCGTGAACCTGCAAGGCGACTGGCAGCCAACCCGCATGGGGATTTTACCGGCGCAGGTCAACGATGCCTTAAGCGGCAGCATGGCGTGGAATGGCAAGGTGGGTATCGATCTTCCGTATCATGCCGGACCGACCTACGACATTGAGCTAAAAGGCGACCTGAAGAATGTAAGTAGTCACTTACCTGTTCCGCTGAATAAGGCAGCCGGTGAGGCGTTACCGGTGAACGTTAAGGCCAACGGCAATCTGCGCAGTTTTGAACTGACCGGCAACGCGGGCAGTAAGAACCACTTTAACAGCCGCTGGCTGCTGAATCAGAAACTGACGCTTGACCGCGCAATCTGGACGTCGGAAAGCCGCACCGTGCCCGCGTTACCCGATCAGCAAGGTATTGAGCTTAACCTTCCCCCTATGGATGGCGCGCAATGGCTGGCGTTGTTCCAGAAAGGCGCAGCAGATAACGTTGGCACCAACGCCAACTTCCCGCAGCGCATCACGGTGCGTACGCCATCGTTATCCCTGGGCGGTCAGCAGTGGAATAACTTGAGTATCGTGTCTGAGCCTGCGAGCAATGGCTCCATCGTGCAGGCGCAGGGACGTGAAATTAATGCCACGCTGGCTATGCGCAATAATGCGCCGTGGCTGGCCAATATTAAGTATCTTTATTACAACCCCAGCGCGGCGAAAGCATCGCCGACGAAAGCACCACTGAATAGTACTCCAGCCTCGCCGTTTTCCGCCGTGGACAACGTCAGCTTCCGCGGCTGGCCGGATGTTCAGTTACGCTGTGCCGAGTGCTGGATGTGGGGACAGAAATATGGGCGTATTGATGCCGATGTGGCGATTAAAGGCGACACGCTAACGCTGAGTAACGGTCTGTTGGATACAGGCTTTGCCAGACTGACCACCGATGGCGTGTGGGTGAACGCGCCGGGCAAAGAACGAACGTCACTGAAGGGTAAACTGAGCGGCAGTAAAATTGACTCCGCTGCCAGTTTTTTTGGCGTATCGACCCCGATTCGTAACTCTTCGTTCAACGTGGAGTATGACCTGCACTGGCGTAACCCGCCATGGGATCCAGATGAAGCTTCGCTGAATGGGATTTTGCGTACCCGGTTGGGCAAAGGTGAGCTTACTGAACTCAGCACCGGACATGCGGGGCAACTCTTGCGACTGCTGAGCTTTGATGCGTTGCTGCGTAAACTGCGTTTTGATTTTAGCGATACTTTCAGCGAAGGTTTCTATTTCGACTCGATTCGCAGCACGGCCTGGATCAAAGATGGCGTGATGCATACCGATGACACGCTGGTGGACGGTCTGGAGGCAGACATTGCGATGAAAGGCTCGGTGAACCTGGTGCGCCGGGAGCTGGATATGGAAGCCATTGTCGCGCCGGAAATTTCTGCCACCGTAGGCGTTGCCGCTGCGTTTGCTGTCAATCCAATTGTCGGCGCGGCGGTGTTTGCTGCCAGTAAGGTTCTGGGACCATTGTGGAGCAAAGTGTCGATTCTGCGTTATCGCATCACCGGTCCGGTCGATAAGCCGCAGATTAACGAAGTTCTGCGTCAGCCGCGCAAAGAAAGCCAGCAATAATTTGACGGGGGCGAGTAATTGCCCCAATCTCAACATAGATCCTCTACCGCAGTCCGTAGGCCGGATAAGGCGTTCACGCCGCCATCCGGCATTGAAGTGCCTGATGGCGACGCTGGCGCGTTTTATCAGGCCTACAACAGTAACTAATGAGTAGCAAAACGATGAGTCTGAACCTGGTAAGTGAACAATTGCTAGCGGCAAATGGCCTGAAACATCAGGATCTGTTTGCCATCCTGGGCCAACTGGCCGAACGCCGTCTTGATTACGGCGATCTCTATTTTCAGTCGAGCTATCACGAATCCTGGGTTTTAGAAGACCGCATCATTAAAGATGGTTCTTACAATATCGATCAGGGCGTTGGCGTGCGCGCCATCAGCGGCGAAAAAACAGGGTTTGCCTATGCAGACCAGATTAGCCTGCTGGCGCTGGAGCAGAGTGC
Source organism: Citrobacter sp. ABFQG (assembly GCF_004322975.1). Classification (NCBI taxonomy): domain Bacteria; kingdom Pseudomonadati; phylum Pseudomonadota; class Gammaproteobacteria; order Enterobacterales; family Enterobacteriaceae; genus Citrobacter; species Citrobacter sp. ABFQG. The sequence goes on along the minus strand of NZ_CP036435.1, from coordinate 189,685 downwards.
TCATGCTGCCCGTACTATCGTGCGTGACAGCGGTGACGGCAAAGTAAAAACGCTGGGAGCTGTAGAGCATCAGGCGCTTTACACCTCGGTTGATCCCCTGCAGAGCATGAGCCGCGAAGAGAAACTGGATATTCTGCGCCGCGTAGACAGCGTGGCGCGTGCCGCCGACAAGCGCGTCCAGGAAGTAACCGCCAGCCTGACCGGTGTTTATGAACTGATCCTGGTAGCAGCGACCGACGGTACGCTGGCCGCTGACGTTCGCCCGCTGGTACGCCTGTCCGTAAGCGTACAGGTGGAAGAGGACGGTAAGCGCGAGCGCGGCGCCAGCGGTGGCGGCGGTCGTTTTGGCTATGACTATTTCCTGGGCGACCTTGATGGTGAAGTTCGTGCTGACGCATGGGCGAAAGAAGCCGTACGCATGGCGCTGGTTAATCTCTCTGCGGTAGCTGCGCCTGCTGGTACGCTGCCGGTAGTACTCGGCGCTGGCTGGCCTGGCGTTCTGCTGCATGAAGCGGTCGGTCATGGTCTGGAAGGTGACTTTAACCGCCGTGGTACCTCGGTATTCAGCGGTCACATGGGTGAGCTGGTAGCGTCAGAACTGTGCACCGTGGTGGATGACGGCACAATGGCGGACCGTCGTGGCTCTGTGGCTATTGATGATGAAGGCACACCGGGTCAGTACAACGTGCTGATCGAAAACGGTATTCTGAAAGGCTACATGCAGGACAAACTGAATGCGCGCCTGATGGGCGTCGCGCCAACGGGTAACGGTCGCCGCGAATCTTACGCGCACCTGCCGATGCCACGTATGACCAACACCTATATGCTGCCGGGGAAATCTACGCCGCAGGAAATCATCGAATCCGTTGAATACGGTATTTATGCGCCTAACTTCGGCGGCGGCCAGGTGGATATCACCTCCGGAAAATTTGTGTTCTCTACGTCTGAAGCATATCTGATTGAAAACGGTAGAGTCACCAAACCGGTGAAAGGCGCGACGCTGATTGGCTCTGGTATCGAAGCGATGCAGCAGATTTCGATGGTGGGTAACGACCTGAAACTGGATAACGGGGTTGGCGTGTGCGGTAAAGAAGGGCAGAGCCTGCCGGTGGGCGTGGGCCAGCCCACGCTGAAGGTGGATAACCTGACCGTGGGTGGCACCGCATAACATCATGATGTATGCCCGATAAGCACCAGTGCCATCGGGCATCTTTCCGGATGCGGCGTCAATGCCTTATCCGGCCTACACTTTTTTTATTTCTCTTTTCCCCGACCGTACATTCCCTGAAACAGCTGCGCTACATCGACAAAATAGTCTGTCAGATAGTTAATCACCACCTGCACCTTGAGCGGCAATTTGTCTTTTTCGGTATACAGCGCATAGACCGGACGCGGATCCGACTGGTAGCGGGGAAGCAGAATCTCCACTTCGCCACGATTGATCTCATTGATCACCCACATCAGCGGTACATAGGCAATGCCTGCGCCTGCGGCCAGCCAGCGCACCAATGTCATCGGATCGTTAGTCACAAAACGACCCTCTGGGATCAGGCGGGTGGAAATTCCTTCCGGAGCGATGAGCTCGAATTCATTATCCGGGCGCACGCTGTATTCCAGCCACGAGTGGTTGCTGAGATCGGCAGGTTTCTCTGGGGTGCCAAACTGTGCGAGATAGCTTTTCGCCGCGCAGACCACCATCGGCATAGCCCCCAAACGGCGTGAAAACAGGCTGGAGTCCTGCAACGCGCCGACGCGGATAACCACGTCCAGACCATCAGCGATTAAATCCGGGGCCGGGATGCCGGTCACCAGATTTACCGTCAATCCCGGATACTCTTTCAGCATCGTGGCGGTTAATCCGGCGAGGACATTTTGTGCCATAGTTGAAGAACAGCCAATGCGCAGAGTGCCGATGGGCGTGTTGTTAAAGGCATAGAGTTGCTCGTGAACATCCTGCGCTTCGTGCAGCATTCTCCGGCAGCCCTGATAATAAATTTTACCGGCTTCAGTTAGCCCAATGCTACGCGTGCTGCGGTTTAGCAGCTTGACCTGTAGCTCATCTTCCAGTTTTGAGACCGTCTGGCTTATCGATGAAACGCTCATTTGTAGCTGTCTTGCGGCGGCGGTGAAGGAGCCCATTTCGACAACTTTGGCGAACACCGACATACGTTTTAATCGTTCCATTGTTCACTCTGGCTTAAAAGTGATTTAGATCACATAATATAGATAACAGCATAACAGTTACGTTAATATATTATTATTCAAATAACGGCTATGTCGCTCTCGCCTGGCTCATCCTTGCCCTTCTCTGCGGTGACATACGCTAGAAAATCTATCATCTGCACTCTCTTACGTTACCAAGGTCAACATGAGTCTGTTTCCCGTTATCGTGGTGTTTGGTCTGTCCTTCCCACCGATTTTTTTCGAATTACTTTTGTCACTGGCGATTTTCTGGCTGGTGCGCCGGGTGCTTGTTCCGACTGGCATCTATGATTTTGTCTGGCATCCGGCTCTGTTTAACACCGCGCTGTATTGCTGTCTGTTCTATTTAATAACGCGCCTGTTCGTTTGAGGTTGAAGTGAAAACACTAACAAGAAAACTCTCCCGCACGGCCATTACCGTGATACTGGTCATTCTGGCTTTCATCGCTATTTTCCGCGCATGGGTGTTCTACACCGAGTCGCCGTGGACGCGTGATGCGCGTTTCAGCGCCGATGTCGTCGCGATTGCGCCGGATGTTGCGGGCCTTATTACCAACGTTAACATCCATGATAACCAATTGGTGAAAAAGGATCAGATCCTGTTCACTATCGACCAGCCACGCTATAAGAAAGCCCTTGAGCAGGCCGAAGCTGACGTGGCCTATTATCAGGTACTGGCGCAGGAAAAACGCCAGGAGGCCGGTCGTCGTAACCGACTGGGCGTGCAGGCTATGTCTCGTGAAGAGATTGACCAATCAAACAACGTCCTGCAAACCGTATTACACCAGCTTGCGAAGGCGCAAGCGACCCGCGATCTGGCGAAATTAGATCTGGAACGTACCGTTATCCGCGCGCCAGCAGACGGCTGGGTGACTAACCTGAACGTCTATAGCGGCGAATTTATCACGCGCGGTTCCACGGCGGTGGCATTGGTCAAACAGCATTCTTTCTATGTGCTGGCGTATATGGAAGAAACCAAACTGGAAGGCGTCCGCCCTGGGTATCGCGCTGAAATCACCCCGCTTGGCAGTAATAATGTGCTGAAGGGCACGGTTGATAGTGTGGCGGCTGGCGTAACGAATGCCAGCAGCACGCGGGACGCCAAGGGTATGGCGACCATTGATTCCAATCTTGAATGGGTGCGTCTGGCGCAGCGTGTGCCGGTGCGAATTCGTCTTGATGAGCAGCAGGGAACCTTGTGGCCTGCCGGGACGACGGCGACCGTCGTCATTACCGGCAAGCAGGATCGCGATGCCAGCCAGGAATCTTTCTTCCGTAAAATGGCGCACCGCCTGCGCGAGTTTGGTTAATCGCGATGGGTATTTTCTCCATTGCCAACCAGCATATCCGCTTTGCGGTAAAACTGGCCTGCGCGATTGTACTGGCGCTGTTCGTTGGCTTTCACTTCCAGCTTGAGACCCCGCGCTGGGCGGTGCTGACCGCGGCCATTGTGGCGGCAGGTCCGGCCTTTGCCGCTGGCGGAGAACCTTATTCAGGTGCTATCCGCTATCGCGGCATGTTGCGTATTGTCGGGACATTTATCGGCTGTATTGCCGCCCTGATCATTATCATCAGCATGATCCGCGCCCCACTATTGATGATCCTGGTGTGTTGTATCTGGGCCGGTTTTTGTACCTGGATCTCGTCGTTAGTGAAGATCGAAAACTCTTATGCCTGGGGGCTTTCAGGCTATACGGCGCTGATCATCGTCATTACTATCCAGGCTGAACCGCTGCTGACGCCACAATTTGCGCTCGAACGCTGTAGTGAAATTGTGATGGGTATTGTCTGTGCTATTGTTGCCGACCTGCTCTTTTCGCCCCGTTCGGTGAAACAGGAGATTGATGTCGAACTGGATAGCCTGCTGGTGGCGCAATATCAGCTTATGCAGCTGTGCATTAAGCATGGCGACAGTGAAGAAGTAGACAAAGCCTGGGGAGATTTAGTCCGGCGTACGGCGGCGCTGGAAGGGATGCGTAGTAACCTGAATATGGAGTCCTCGCGCTGGGTGCGGGCTAACCGCAGACTCAAGGCATTGAATACGCTGTCGCTTACGCTTATCACACAATCCTGCGAAACCTATCTTATTCAGAACACCCGACCAGAACTGATCACCGATACCTTCCGCGAGTTGTTCGATACGCCGGTTGAAACGGTACAGGATGTCCATAAACAGCTGAAGCGGATGCGTCGGGTGATTGCATGGACCGGTGAACGTGACACACCTGTCACAATTTACACCTGGGCCGGGGCGGCAACGCGCTATCTGTTACTTAAACGTGGAGTTGTCAGCAACACCAAAATTAGCGCTATCGAAGAAGAGATCCTGCAAGGTGAACCGGTGGTGAAAGTGGAATCTGCCGAGCGTCACCATGCGATGGTTAACTTTTGGCGCACCACGCTTTCTTGTGTGCTGGGAACCTTATTCTGGCTGTGGACCGGCTGGACATCCGGCAGCGGCGCAATGGTGATGATTGCGGTCGTCACCTCGCTGGCAATGCGTTTGCCCAACCCGCGCATGGTGGCGATAGACTTTATCTACGGTACGTTGGCGGCGTTACCGCTCGGGGCACTCTATTTCCTGGTGATTATCCCTAATACGCAGCAAAGCATGTTGTTGCTGTGCCTGAGCCTGGCAGTGCTGGGATTCTTTCTGGGGATTGAAGTACAGAAACGACGGCTGGGTTCGATGGGGGCGCTGGCCAGCACCATTAATATCATCGTGCTGGATAACCCGATGACCTTCCACTTTAGCCAGTTCCTTGACAGTGCGCTGGGGCAGATTGTTGGCTGCATGTTGGCGTTTATCGTCATTCTGCTGGTGCGTGATAACTCTCGTGACAGAACGGGTCGTGTGTTGCTCAACCAGTTTGTCTCGGCGGCGGTTTCAGCGATGACCACCAACGTGGTACGTCGTAAAGAAAACCACCTCCCGGCGCTTTATCAGCAGCTGTTTTTGCTGATGAACAAATTTCCGGGCGACCTGGCGAAGTTTCGCCTGGCGCTGACAATGATCATCGCACACCAGCGCCTGCGCGATGCGCCGGTACCGGTGAACGAGGATTTATCCGCATTCCACCGCCAGCTTCGCCGCACTGCCGATCGCGTGATTTCCGCAGGAAATGACGACAAGCGTCGACGCTATTTTAGCCAGTTGCTGGAAGAGCTTGAGATCTATCAGGAGAAATTAATCATCTGGCAAGCACCACCACAGGTGACCGAGCCGGTAAAACGACTCAGTGGGATGTTGCACAAATACCAGCATGCGCTGGTCAGTAATTAAGAGTTGAAAACCGACGCTAAAAGCGTCGGTTTTTTTATGGCTATACTTACCTGAAAATGCGAGAGACCCCTACATATTGGCGGTCTGTAGAGTGGCTGGCGTCGGGATGGTGGCTATAGATGAATATCTATACATTTGATTTTGACGAGATAGAAGACCAGGGTGATTTCTATCGTGAGTTTACGCGCACGTTCGGTCTCGCCAGGGAGAAGGTGGTTGATTTAGATTCTCTGTGGGAGGTGGTTATCGGGGAAGTTTTACCGTTGCCGCTGGAGATTGAATTTGTCCATTTACCGGACAAGCTGCGCAGGCGATACGGCGCGCTGATTTTACTGTTCGATGAAGCGGAAGAAGAGCTGGAAGGGCAGTTGCGTTTTAACGTTCGTCACTCAATGTAAGACATAAAAAAGCCCCCGGCAGGCGGGGGCAAGTCGTCGGACTTAGACGACGAGGGTTTATTTGTAGAGTTCTGCAGTAGCGTGCCAGTGAGCACCTTCACGGAGTTCGGTGACGCGATAGCTGCTGGCGCCTGCTTTTTCAGCCTTAGCGGCGATGGCCTGACGCATGTCCATTGGTGAACTACCGATCTGAGATACGGAGATGCTACCCATAGATTGCAGATTCTGTGCTTCTTGTGAGTTCACCTGAGTAACCGCGGCGCTTGCACCGAAGGAGAGAACAGAAAGAAGGCTTAAGGTTGCAATAGTAGTTTTGATTTTCATGATATTTACCTCGTCGAATTCTTTTATAGGGGTCTGTGTTTCGTGACCCTCATCACAAAATCAAGTATACACTAATAACCTTATAAATTAATACCACGCTAATTGTTTCCGTGGGTATTAAATGTTAAGAAAAATATTTTTTATAACCAAATGGAATTAAAAAGAGCGTTTCGAACATTTTAAAAGAAATAAATTAAATAAAATCAATTGGATATGGTTTTTTGCAAAATGTGCGTTTTTAATCCTTCATATTCACTACGTGAATGGTTTTTGACGGTTAAACGCACCATTTGTTAAATGCATAGCAGTTAAAAATAGACGGAAGGGGGTGGAAAGAGAGTGTTTTCCCCCGCCGCGAGGCGACGGGGAGGCGGTATTACAGTTCTTGTTCGAACAGTTCCAGAATGGCTTCGTACAGATCTTTTACCGTAAAACCCTTAGCTGGGGTGGTGAAGATGGTATCGTCACCGGCAATCGTACCCAGGATACCTTCCGCTTTCCCCAATGAGTCCAGCAGACGTGCAATCAACTGAGCAGCGCCAGGACTAGTATGAATAACCACGACCGCATCGTTATAGTCGATATCCAGCACCAGATTTTTCAGCGGACTGGAGGTCGTAGGCACGCCCAGTTCTGCCGGAAGGCAGTACACCATTTCCATTTTCGCATTGCGGGTACGCACGGCGCCAAATTTGGTCAGCATGCGTGAAACCTTGGACTGATTGATATTATCAAAGCCCTGATCCTGCAATGCGAGGACGATTTCGCCTTGAGAGCTGAACTTTTCTTCTTTAAGCAGCGCTTTAAACGCCTTTACTAATTCTTCTTGTTTTGCCGAGCTTCGCATAAGTCACCCGTAATATGGCGGTAGAAACAACATTATTGTGCATACAGATGAATTTTTATGCAAACAGTCTGCCTTGTTCAAGGCTGAAATAATGTTATGAAAGAGCGGAATTTTATCAAATTTCGTTATCAAGAAACATGCCTGTGTCACGGCTCGCAAATAAGGTTAAAAGTAAATTAAATGTTATCAAATTGATGTTGTTTTGAGAGGTGGGTAGGGTATATTGTCAGCACCTGTTGGAAAGTTGCTCTACTGTGCGGGTGGTTTTGAATTACGTAACTTAGGTTTTATTTTACGTAAGTTAAATGCATAAAAGCCAAATTTGCGTGACTACGCATTCTTGACGCGTGGTTGTTGTATTCGTTGGATTTGTGAATTAAGGTCGCCGCCGCGGAGCAATAGACACTTTGCTTATCAATATAATAAGGAGTTTAGGATGAAAGTTGCAGTCCTCGGCGCTGCTGGTGGTATCGGTCAGGCGCTAGCATTACTGTTAAAAACCCAACTGCCTTCAGGTTCAGAACTCTCCCTGTACGACATCGCTCCAGTAACGCCTGGTGTGGCCGTTGATTTGAGCCATATCCCTACTGCTGTGAAAATCAAAGGCTTCAGTGGCGAAGACGCTACCCCTGCACTGGAAGGTGCTGATGTAGTACTGATCTCCGCGGGCGTCGCACGTAAACCGGGTATGGATCGTTCCGACCTGTTCAACGTTAACGCCGGTATCGTGAAGAATCTGGTGCAGCAGGTTGCTAAAACCTGTCCGAAAGCATGTATCGGTATCATCACCAACCCGGTGAACACGACCGTTGCTATCGCTGCAGAAGTCCTGAAAAAAGCAGGCGTATACGATAAGAACAAACTGTTTGGCGTGACCACGCTGGACATCATCCGCTCCAACACCTTTGTTGCGGAACTGAAAGGCAAGCAGCCTGGCGACGTTGAAGTCCCGGTTATTGGCGGCCACTCTGGCGTGACCATTCTGCCGCTGCTGTCACAAATTCCTGGCGTAAGCTTCACCGAGCAAGAAGCAGCTGACCTGACCAAACGTATCCAGAATGCGGGTACTGAAGTTGTGGAAGCTAAAGCCGGTGGCGGATCTGCAACCCTGTCTATGGGTCAGGCCGCAGCGCGTTTCGGACTGTCACTGGTTCGCGCACTGAGCGGCGAAAAAGGTGTGGTTGAATGTGCTTACGTTGAAGGCGATGGCCAGTATGCTCGCTTCTTCTCTCAGCCGCTGCTGCTGGGCAAAAACGGCGTAGAAGAGCGTCAGTCTATCGGCAAGCTGAGCGCGTTTGAACAAGCTGCGCTGGAAGGTATGCTGGATACGCTGAAGAAAGATATCACTCTGGGCGAAGAGTTCGTTAAGTAACGAACTGCCCAAAAGTAAAAAACCGGAGCACTTGCTCCGGTTTTTTTATATCCGTATTAGTTGGTCGCCGGATATTCCTGAATCGTGACCTGTAGCGTCAACTGCTTGTCATCTCGCATCACGACCACGGAGATAACTGAACCTGGTCGAATCTCTGCCACCTGGTCCATCGTTTCCAGTGCAGATACCGCCGGTTTGTTATTGACCGAGATAATCAGATCGTTAACCTGAATACCTGCCTGCGCTGCCGGACCGTCCGGGGCTACTTCGTTAACCACAATCCCCTGAATTTGATCCATCCCGCCGCCCTGGGCGTGCAGTGGCGCAATTTCTCGGCCGCTGATGCCGATATAGCCGCGAATCACGCGCCCGTCACGAATCAGCTTATCCATGATTTTGGTTGCCAGTTGAAAAGGAATAGCAAAGCCGATCCCTTCCGGGGTTTCGCCATCGTTGCTCTTATCAAATGACAGGGTGTTAATACCCATCAACTCGCCCAGCGAGTTGACCAGCGCGCCGCCGGAGTTACCGTGGTTGATGGAGGCATCGGTTTGCAGGAAGTTTTGCCGTCCCGTCGGGTTCAGGCCAATACGACCGGTGGCACTGATAATCCCCTGGGTGATGGTTTGCCCGAGGTTGTACGGGTTACCGATGGCGAGAACCACATCGCCAATGTGCGGTACGCGTTTGTTATTAATCGGAATTGTCGGCAGTCCACCAGTGGCGTTGATTTTCAGCACCGCAAGGTCGGTTAACGTATCAGACCCCACAAGCAGCGCTTCAAATACGCGACCGTCCTGCAATGCGACGATGATTTGGTCGGCATCGTTAATGACGTGCTTATTGGTAATGATATAGCCGCGCTGATCCATGATAACGCCTGAGCCGAGCGTGCGGATCTCAAGCTGGTTATGCGCTGTGCTGTTCATACTGCGGTTATAAACGTTAACGACGGCAGGAGCTGCACGGCGAACCGCCGGGTTATAGCTGGCGGGCGTTTCATCTGCACTGTCGAACTGCGGTGCGGTAAGCGTATTAATTTTGCGCAGCGAGGGCATCGCGGCCAGCAGAATAGCGCCGACGATTAAACCAATCGCGACCGAACGTAAAAGCTTCACAAACATGATGGCGGCGTCATTAATAAAGGGAACGGCTGCAGCATATCACGAGTTTACCGGACATCACACGAGGGGCTGATGTCCGGTTGCATGCGTTAACGCAGGAGCAGGTAAATACTCTCGTTACCGCGCACCACCTGCAGGGCAATGATCGACGGTTTCGCTTCCAGCACTTTACGCATTTCAGCGATCGAGTTTATGCGATCGCGGTTAACGCCAATAATAACGTCATCTTTATGCAGTCCGGCCTGTGCGGCAGGGCTACTTTTTTCAACGTTATCAATTCTGATGCCTTTGGTACCGTCTTTTAACTGACCGTCGCTGAGCGTGGCCCCTTGCAACGCAGGCGCAATCATCTCTGCGCTGGCGGACGATGATGTGCTGGTATCGAGGGTGACTTCAACCTCCAGCGGTTTACCGTTACGTAGCAGGCCCAGTTTGACTTTGGTCCCTGGTTCGGTTGTCGCAATACGTGAACGAAGTTCGGCGAAGCTGTTAAGCGGTTTACCGTTGATACTGGTAATGACGTCACCTGATTTCACCCCCGCTTTTGCGGAGCCGGAGTTAGGCAGAACCTCACTGACAAACGCGCCACGCTGTACGTCCAGTTTGAACGCTTTGGCGATATCGGAAGTCATCTCGGTGCCTTTGATGCCCAACAGACCGCGTTTGATTTCACCAAACTGCATCAGCTGCTGTGCCAGCGTGCGCGCCATGTTGCTCGGAATTGCAAAACCAATACCGATGCTGCCGCCACCGGGGGCCAGAATCGCGGTGTTAATACCGATCAGCTCACCGTTGAGGTTAAGCAATGCGCCGCCGGAGTTACCGCGGTTGATAGAGGCGTCAGTCTGAATAAAGTTTTCCAGACCTTCCAGGTTCAACCCACTGCGACCCAAAGCCGATACAATGCCGGAGGTGGCTGTTTGACCCAAACCGAACGGGTTACCCACAGCCACCGCGAAATCACCCACGCGGAGTTTATCAGAGTCAGCAATGGCAATTTGCGTCAGGTTGCTGGGGTGTTGAATTTGTAGCAGTGCGATATCGCTCTGATCGTCGCTGCCAATAAGCTTTGCGTCGAACTCACGACCATCATTAAGCTGAACGCTGATTTTTTGCGCCTGATTAATAACGTGGTTATTGGTCAGGACGTAGCCTTTGGCGGCATCAATAATGACACCTGAACCCAGTCCTTCAAAAGGTTGGGAAGGTTGATCGGGAAGTTCATCACCAAAAAACTTTTTGAACTCTTCCGGGACTTTCTGCCCCTGAGTGGCGGTGCCTTCGACCCTTACACTCACCACGGCTGGCAACACTTTCTCCAGCATCGGGGCGAGGCTGGGGAGCGCAGCCTGACCGGGAACCTGGCCGGGAATCGACGCAACGGCCGGGAATGGCGCCGAGAGAGTTAACCCGACACTTAACGCTAATGCACTCAACAGCTGGGTTTGTTTTTTCATGGATCCTGCTCTCGTACCTTGAGTAAACGGAAGATGATTCAAAACAGTTTGATGTTATTGAATTTTCGGTTTGGTCACAATGAGGCTAACGACTAAATAATAGCTGGGACGGGAAGAGAAGCGGAGGGCGCAATTGCTGCGCCCAATAAATTTCTTAGCGATGTGCGGTTAGTCGCGCTTTGCGCCACTACGCAGCAGGCCAGATGCCCCTTCAGAATAGTCACGTGGCATCTGAACCGGCGCCTGATCGTTGCCTGCTTCAGACTCTGCCAGACGATTACGGAACGGGTTGTTTTCCGGCGACATACCCGGCAGCAGATTGCTGGAGCTTTTCGCCATGTGCTGGTAAATCTGACGATAATCGTCCGCCATGTTATCCAGCAATTCAGCGCTGCGGGCAAAGTGGCTCACCAGTTCTTCACGGTACTCTTCCAGCTCAGCTTTATTTTTTTCAAGTTCGTACTGCAATGCCTGCTGTTGGCGTAATTTCCGATTACCAAAACGCATGGCTACAGCACCAATAATGATACCGACGACTAACCCAATTAGCGCATATTCCCAGGTCATGAACATCTCCCGTTGTCTTGTGTTTCCGTAGGGTGTTGGCTTTAGGCTCCATGCCTGCGCCTGATTATGCCACTATAACCGCTAATCCCGTAGAAGTGGAATCCCGTGTTTATATCACGTAATGTAGAATGGCCTTTTTTTCGTCAACCGTGAGCGACGGCACATCGATTCTCAAGGAATAACAATAACATCATGCAAAGCCTTTCCCCGACATCGCGTTACCAGCAAGCCCTCAACGACGGCAGTCATCAGCCCGACAATGTACAACAAGAAGCCGTGAATCGACTGGAAACAATTTTCCAGGCGCTTACGACGCCAGCACATCCTGCGCCGCAGGAGAGCGGACTGATGGCGCGTTTTGGCAAATTGCTGGGCAAGCGTGAGTCGCCGATCAACACACCGGTGCGTGGTTTATATATGTGGGGCGGAGTTGGGCGCGGAAAAACCTGGCTGATGGATCTGTTCTACCATAGTCTGCCGGGCGAACGTAAACAGCGTTTGCACTTTCACCGTTTTATGCTGCGTGTGCATGAAGAGCTTACTGCCTTACAGGGGCAGAGCGATCCGCTGGAAATCATCGCCGACCGCTTTAAGGCAGAAACGGACGTGCTGTGCTTTGACGAATTTTTTGTTTCTGATATTACCGACGCCATGCTACTCGGCGGCCTGATGAAGGCACTGTTTGCCCGTGGCATTACGCTGGTGGCGACCTCCAATATTCCGCCAGACGAGCTGTATCGCAACGGTTTACAACGCGCGCGTTTTCTTCCTGCCATTGATGCTATCAAACAGCATTGCGACATCATGAATGTTGATGCTGGCGTTGATTATCGTCTGCGCACCTTAACGCAGGCGCATTTGTGGTTGTCGCCACTGAATGAGGAAACCCGCCAACAGATGGATAAACTCTGGCTGGCATTAGCGGGAACCAAAGGTGAACATGCGCCGACGCTGGAGATCAATCATCGTCCGATGCAGACGCTGGCCGTCGAAAACCAAACGCTGGCGGTGTCATTTACCACACTCTGTGTCGATGCGCGTAGCCAGCATGACTACATTGCGCTGTCGCGTTTGTTTCACACGGTACTGTTGTCTGATGTGCCGGTCATGACTCCGCTGATGGAGAGTGAAGCGCGGCGCTTTATCGCATTGGTGGATGAGTTCTACGAACGCCACGTCAAGCTGGTGGTCAGCGCGGCATCGCCACTCTATGAAATTTATCAGGGCGAGCGTCTGAAGTTTGAATTTCAGCGCTGTTTGTCGCGTTTGCAGGAGATGCAAAGCGAAGAGTATCTGAAGCGGGAACATTTAGCCGGTTAAACCTGCCGCAAATCACATAAAGGGGTCGATCTTTGACCCTGACTTCTCTATAATCTTGCGACCCCACGTTACGAGAGAGTTTTTTTCCCAAAACTTTCTATGCGCCGGCATAGGCTATTCGAAGGGGTAGGTTTGCTGGACAATGTCGTGTGAACCTCAACTGACAAAACGTTTGGGTGTTCACCAACGTGTAACTTATTTATTTGGGTAAGCTTTTAATGAAAACTTTTACAGCTAAACCAGAAACCGTAAAACGCGACTGGTATGTTGTTGACGCGACCGGTAAAACTCTGGGCCGTCTGGCTTCCGAACTGGCTCTGCGCCTGCGCGGTAAGCACAAAGCGGAATACACTCCGCACGTAGATACCGGTGATTACATCATCGTTCTGAACGCTGACAAAGTTGCTGTAACCGGCAACAAGCGTACTGACAAAGTGTACTATCACCACACCGGCCACATCGGTGGTATCAAACAAGCGACCTTTGAAGAGATGATTGCTCGCCGTCCTGAGCGTGTGCTTGAAATCGCGGTTAAAGGCATGCTGCCAAAAGGCCCGCTGGGTCGTGCTATGTTCCGTAAACTGAAAGTTTACGCTGGCAACGAGCACAACCACGCGGCACAGCAACCGCAAGTTCTTGACATCTAATCGGGATTATAGGCAATGGCTGAAAATCAATACTACGGCACTGGTCGCCGCAAAAGTTCCGCAGCTCGCGTTTTCATCAAACCGGGCAGTGGTAAAATCGTAATCAACCAACGTTCTCTGGAACAGTACTTCGGTCGTGAAACTGCCCGCATGGTAGTTCGTCAGCCGCTGGAACTGGTCGACATGGTTGAGAAACTGGATCTGTACATCACTGTTAAAGGTGGTGGTATCTCTGGTCAGGCTGGTGCGATCCGTCACGGTATCACCCGCGCTCTGATGGAGTACGACGAGTCCCTGCGTGGCGAACTGCGTAAAGCTGGCTTCGTTACCCGTGATGCTCGTCAGGTTGAACGTAAGAAAGTCGGTCTGCGTAAAGCACGTCGTCGTCCTCAGTTCTCCAAACGTTAATTGTACTCTGCTTCGGCAGACGACAATTTGCGAAAAAACCCGCTTTGGCGGGTTTTTTTATCGTTATTTCTCGCCTCAGATCCACGGTAATCCGCTGATTGCCACCTCTTTTTCCCCATTTCAAGAATCGACTCACCACAAAGGTCACAAAATCTGGTAAACTATCATCCAATTTTCTGCCCAAATGTCCGGTATCGTTCATTTTTCGTTTGTATTTTGAACAGCAATGACTTTCCCGAGTCTGGGTGACATCACTTCTGGCTGGCCACTGAGTGGCTGGTAGCAGTAAAAATTCTGAATATACCTGGAGGTTTTCATGGCTGTCGCTGCCAACAAACGTTCGGTAATGACGCTGTTTTCTGGTCCTACTGACATCTATAGCCATCAGGTCCGCATTGTGCTGGCTGAGAAAGGTGTTAGTTTCGAGATTGAGCACGTGGAGAAGGACAATCCACCTCAGGATCTGATCGACCTCAACCCGAATCAGAGCGTACCGACACTGGTGGATCGTGAGCTGACCCTGTGGGAATCTCGCATCATTATGGAATACCTGGATGAGCGTTTCCCGCATCCGCCGCTGATGCCGGTTTACCCGGTTGCGCGTGGTGAAAGCCGCCTGTACATGCAGCGTATTGAAAAAGACTGGTACACGCTGATGAATGTCATCGTGAACGGTTCTGCATCTGAAGCCGAAGTCGCGCGTAAGCGTCTGCGCGAAGAACTGCTGGCAATTGCACCAGTATTTGGCCAGAAACCTTACTTCCTGAGCGATGAGTTCAGCCTGGTAGACTGCTACCTGGCGCCGCTGCTGTGGCGTTTACCGCAGCTGGGTATTGAATTCAACGGTGCAGGTTCGAAAGAACTGAAAGGGTACATGACTCGCGTCTTCGAACGTGACTCTTTCCTGGCTTCTCTGACTGAGCCTGAACGTGAAATGCGTCTGGGCCGGGGTTAACCTGTATGGATTTGCCACAGCTAACACCACGCCGTCCGTATCTGCTGCGCGCATTCTATGAGTGGTTGCTAGACAACCAGCTCACGCCGCATCTGGTGGTGGATGTGACGCTCCAGGACGTGCAGGTTCCAATGGAATATGCGCGTGACGGGCAAATTGTTCTGAATATTGCACCGCGTGCGGTGGGCAACCTGGAACTGGCTAACGATGAAGTGCGCTTTAACGCGCGCTTCGGTGGTGTGCCGCGTCAGGTGTCTGTGCCGTTGGCTGCTGTTCTGGCAATTTATGCACGTGAAAATGGCGCTGGTACGATGTTCGAACCGGAAGCCGCCTACGATGAAGATGTCGCCAGCTTAAATGATGACGACAACGACGCGTCTGGTTTTGAGAGTGAAACAGTCATGTCGGTCATTGATGGCGATAAGCCTGACAATGGCGACGACAACGATCCTGATGACACTCCGCCGCCACCTCGCGGTGGGCGTCCAGCGCTGCGCGTAGTGAAATAAATAGTGAAATAAAAAAACAGGCCCTTTCGGGCCTGTTCTGTTTTCTGGCTTCGGGATCAGTAAAACAGCGCGATGGTGGCTACCATATTCACCACAAATCCTACTGCCATCGGGATTGCTGTACGTTTTACCACTTCAAAGGGCGATACGCCGGCAATACCTGATGTCACGACAATTACAGCGGTTATGGGTGACACCGCGCGGGCAAGCGTAGTGGCAAAATGCATCGGCATAATCATCACTACTGCAGGAATATGCAGCCCGGCTGCAATATCCGGAATGAGGCTGGCAAAAGACATAAACGGTGCGTTGCCTGACCCCATGACAATCGCACAGGCTGCGATGACCACCGCCATGATGATCATCACGCCGATGCCGCCAAGACCGGAATGCTCTGCGCCTTTTATTACGGCGTCGACAGTCCCGATAGTCGTCAACCCTTTCGCAAAGATTTCACCGGCGACCACCAGCGTGACAACGTTGGCAAACTGCGTCCCCATGCCGTCAAAAAAAGCCTGCACATCATCCATCGTTTCGCGCAGATTATGTTTATGCAGGAATTCAACAAACATAGTCAGCGTCATGCTCATCAACATCACCACCACCAGATTCAACTCTGCTTTCATTAGTCCCATTTGCGCAAGGGCAAGCGAGCCCAGCATCAGGATCAGCGGCATGACGGGTAGAATGGCGTAATAGAGCGGAGGTACGTTTTCCAGCATCTTTTGTTCAGCAAATCCGTTGCTTTCCGGTGCGGCTTTTTTATCAAACTGACGCTGAACGAAAAAATGCGCAATGGCGACGGCGACAATGACACACGATGCGACGGGCAACTGATATTGAAAGAAATAAGTGGCGATTTTCATACCCGCGACCTGCGCGGCAAAAATAGAGTTGGTTTCCAGAATGCCCCATTCAATCGACATCGAAGTGGCAATGACCGCCACTGCAGATAAACGGCTCACGCCAAGACTGACCAGCGTTGGGAATAGCGTCACCATCAGCAACATACCTAACCCGGATGCGCTGGTAATGAATTGCGCCATGATCTGACCAATAACATAGGTGGCGGCAAGCACAACATAGGGTGAGCGGATTAGCTTGAGCGGGCGGCTTAACAGGCTAACCATCGCTCTGCTGGCTCCCATTCTGTCCATATAACGGGCATAACCACCCACCGCCATGATTGATAACCCCAGTCCGGCCGCGCGGTTGGAGAGCATACGCAAAATTTCGTTGTAAATATCGACCAGTAGATAGCCACTGCTCTTATCGTCAGCGACCAACACGCCGTAGCCCAGCCAGACACCGCAGATCATCAGGAAGATCCCGGCGGCGGCCAGCACGACCTGCGGTTTGTAGTTTTTGAGGATCAGGTAACCCATCGTTAATAAAACGATGACAGAGATAATGATGCCGAACATTGTTTCACTCCATGCCAGAGAAGAAGATAAATCCGGTAATAACGCTGTTATCCCAACGGATGTTATATTTTTCTGGGCATTTTTTATGGAGTGAATATCTTATTTTTAATTCGAGGGTTTAATTATTTATCGTTATAAAATAGATGGTTATGATAAATTATCACGTTAATGTTCATAAATTTCATGAAGATGATATAACTCTATTCAATTAAAAATAGGCGGAAGATACTCGCTTAAAATAATATTGCTGTTACGTATGTTATCAATAAGCCAGCGGGGGCGGATCGACCATCATTTCACCCTGCTTTCGATCCTGTGTTAGGATAAACCCGCTGTTGTTTGTCACCACGACTTAGCTGAATGGACCCTATGAACGCATTTGATTCGCAAGCTGAAGACTCTCCATCCACCATTGGCCGTAGCTTACGCAATCGCCCGCTGGCGCGTAAAAAACTGTCTGAAATGGTTGAGGAAGAACTGGAGCAGATGATTCGTCGTCGGGAATTTGGCGAGGGCGAACAGTTGCCGTCTGAACGGGAGCTGATGGCCTTCTTTAACGTGGGTCGTCCTTCTGTACGAGAAGCGCTGGCCGCGTTAAAACGCAAAGGTCTGGTACAAATCAACAACGGCGAGCGCGCCCGCGTTTCGCGTCCTTCAGCTGATACCATCATCAGCGAGCTGTCTGGTATGGCGAAAGATTTCCTCGCACATCCCGGCGGCATTGCCCACTTCGAGCAGTTGCGACTGTTCTTTGAATCAAGCCTGGTTCGATACGCCGCCGAACATGCGACGGATGAGCAAATCGACAGGCTGGCGAAAGCGCTGGAGATCAACAGCCAGTCGCTCGATGACAATACGTTGTTCATCCGTTCGGACGTTGATTTTCACCGCGTACTGGCGGAGATCCCGGGCAATCCCATCTTTATGGCGATCCATGTTGCGCTGTTAGACTGGTTAATTGCTGCCCGTCCGGCCGTTGCCGATCAAGAGTTGTATGAGCACAATAACGTGAGTTATCAGCAGCATATCGCTATTGTTGACGCGATTCGTCAGCGCGATCCTGAAGAAGCAGACCGCGCACTGCAAGAACATCTCAATAGCGTTTCCGCAACCTGGCACGCCTTCAGCAAAAGTAAAAAATTGCGTAAGTAATCGCGATCCTGACGATCTTTTAAACCCAAAATCATTCAAGTTGCATCAAGGCGGCAAGAGAGCGAGTCCCCTGGAGCATAGATAACTATGTGACAGGGGTGAGCGAACGCAGCCAACGCAGAGGCGGCTCGAAGGATGAAGTGTTTAGTGAGGTAGATCGCACTATAAGCGTTCTCTATTGTATTGCTGCTTATTTGATCTGGTATAACAGGTATAAAGGTATGCAGTCAGATAACACTAATCATCGTCAGAGGTCGTTATGGCAAGAAATTTAAAAGGCGTAATGCCAGCGTTGTTAACTCCATTCGATAACCAACAGAAACTGGACATCGAGAGCCTGCGCCGTCTGGTGCGTTTCAACATTGGGCAGGGGATCGATGGGCTCTACGTTGGTGGCTCAACGGGTGAGGCCTTTGTCCAGAACCGCGCTGAAAGAGAGCAGGTTCTGGAAATTGTTGCTGAAGAAGCAAAAGGCAAGGTGACGCTGATCGCCCATGTTGGCACGGTGAGCACCGAAGAGAGCCAACAGCTGGCGAGCGCTGCGCATCGCTACGGATTTGATGCGGTTTCGGCCGTCACGCCGTTTTACTATCCGTTCAGCTTTGAAGAGCACTGCGATCACTACCGCGCAATTATTGATTCCGCCGATGGCTTACCGATGGTGGTCTATAACATCCCGGCACTGAGCGGCGTAAAACTGACGCTGGATCAGATCAACACGCTGGTGACGTTGCCGGGCGTTGGCGCACTGAAGCAAACTTCTGGCGATCTCTATCAGATGGAACAGATCCGCCGCGCTCATCCCGATCTGGTGCTTTATAACGGTTATGACGAGATCTTCGCTTCTGGACTGCTAGCAGGCGCAGATGGTGGTATCGGTAGCACTTACAACATCATGGGATGGCGTTATCAGGGAATTGTGAAAGCGCTCAAAGAAGGTGACATTCGCACGGCGCAAAAGCTGCAAACCGAGTGCAATAAGGTTATCGATCTGCTCATTAAAGTTGGCGTGTTCCGCGGCCTGAAAACAGTACTGCACTATATGGATGTGGTTTCTGTTCCACTGTGCCGTAAACCCTTTGCTCCAGTAGATGAACGCTATCTGCCGGAACTGAAAGCGCTGGCAAACCAACTGCTGGCGGAAAAGGCGTAATCGCGGGTCGCCGGGGGCGCTTCGCCTTGCCCGGCCTGGATTTTTCGACCGTAAGCCGGGTAAGGCAAAGCCACCACCCGGCACAACAACAAAGATCGTCGGGAGAGTAAAATGAGTACTTCTACCCAGAGCATCCCGTGGTATCGCCATCTCAATCGGGCACAATGGCGGGCATTCTCCGCCGCCTGGCTGGGATATTTGCTTGATGGTTTTGATTTTGTATTAATCGCCCTTGTACTGACGGAAGTACAAGGTGAATTCGGACTGACGACGGTGCAGGCGGCTAGTTTGATCTCCGCCGCCTTTATCTCCCGCTGGTTTGGCGGGTTAATGCTGGGGGCAATGGGCGACCGTTACGGACGTCGCCTGGCGATGGTCACCAGCATCATTCTGTTCTCCGTGGGGACGCTGGCCTGCGGCTTCGCACCGGGGTACACCACCATGTTTATCGCCCGTCTGGTTATCGGTATGGGAATGGCGGGTGAGTACGGCTCCAGTGCAACCTATGTTATTGAAAGTTGGCCTAAACACCTGCGAAATAAAGCCAGTGGCTTCCTGATTTCCGGTTTCTCTGTTGGCGCGGTGATCGCCGCGCAGGTCTACAGCCTGGTGGTTCCGGTCTGGGGGTGGCGTACGCTGTTCTTCATCGGCATCCTGCCAATTATCTTCGCCCTGTGGCTGCGTAAAAATATTCCGGAAGCGGAAGACTGGAAAGAGAAACACGAAGGCAAAGCGCCAGTGCGCACGATGGTGGATATTCTCTACCGGGGCGAGCATCGGGTAATTAATATTCTGATGACGATCGCCGCTGCAACCGCGCTGTGGTTCTGCTTTGCTGGCGACCTGCAAAATGCGGCTATCGTGGCGGTCCTCGGCCTGATATGTGCGTTTATTTTCATTAGCTTTATGGTGCAAAGCAGCGGGAAGCGCTGGCCGACGGGCGTCATGCTGATGGTGGTCGTACTATTCGCCTTCCTGTACTCGTGGCCGATTCAGGCACTGTTGCCAACCTATCTGAAAACCGAACTGCTGTACGATCCTTCCACGGTGGCCAGAGTGCTGTTCTTTAGCGGATTTGGCGCGGCGGTCGGCTGTTGCGTCGGCGGTTTTCTTGGCGACTGGCTGGGTACGCGTAAAGCCTATGTCTGCAGTTTGCTGGCCTCGCAGTTGCTGATTATTCCGGTGTTTGCGATAGGCGGTTCAAACGTCTGGGTACTGGGTTTGCTGCTGTTTTTCCAGCAAATGCTCGGCCAGGGGATCTCCGGGATCTTACCAAAATTGATTGGCGGCTATTTCGATACCGACCAGCGTGCGGCGGGCCTGGGCTTCACCTATAACGTGGGCGCACTGGGTGGGGCTCTGGCACCGATCATCGGCGCGCTGATTGCCCAACGTCTGGATCTGGGCACGGCGCTGGGATCGCTCTCTTTCGGTCTGACATTTGTGGTGATCCTGCTGATTGGTCTCGATATGCCGTCCCGCGTACAGCGCTGGCTGCGTCCTGAAGCGTTACGTACGCATGATGCCATTGATGGTCGACCGTTTAGCGGGGCTGTGCCGTTCGGCGGTGACAAAAGCACCATGGTGAAATCCAAAAGTTAATCCCATTGCCCGGTGTTGAACCGGGCTATTAGCGTAAGGGAAGAAGTATGTCGTTACTTGATCAACGGGATAAAAAGCGTATCACCGCGATGCAGAAGGCGGTGTCATGACCACATTGGCAATTGATATCGGCGGTACCAAACTGGCTGCCGCGCTGTTAGACAGTAATCTGCAAATTCGCGAGCGGCGTGAATTGCCGACGCCCGCCAGCAAAACGCCGGAGGCGCTGCGCGCTGCGCTGCAAGCACTGGTTACACCGCTACAGGGGCGTGCTAATCGGGTGGCGATCGCCTCGACGGGGATTATCCGTGAGGGGGCTTTACTGGCGCTGAACCCGCATAACCTTGGCGGGTTGATGCATTTTCCGCTGACACAAACGCTGGAACAAATCACCGGCCTGCCGACGCTGGCAGTCAATGACGCACAGGCAGCGGCCTGGGCGGAATACCACGCTATGGCGGATGAGATAAGCGACATGGTGTTTATCACCGTGTCGACAGGCGTCGGCGGCGGCGTGATCAGCAACGGCAAATTACTCACCGGGTCTGGTGGTCTAGCTGGACACTTAGGACATACGCTGGCGGATCTCAATGGACCGGCCTGCGGCTGCGGGCGTGTGGGCTGCGTCGAGGCGATTGCTTCCGGTCGAGGGATCGCGGCTGCAGCCGAAGGTACGCTTGCTGGATGCGACGCCAAAACCATTTTTAGCCGCGCCGGGCAAGGAGATGAGCAGGCAAGCAGGTTGATCCATCGCTCGGCGCGTACTTTGGCAAGGCTTATCGGCGATGTGAAGGCCACGACCGATTGCCAGATTGTGGTGATTGGCGGCAGCGTTGGGCTGGCTGAAGGATATCTGGCGCTGGTTGAACATTATCTGGCACAAGAGCCCTTGGCCTATCACGTGGAATTACTGGCGGCGCATTACCGCCATGACGCTGGATTACTGGGGGCCGCGCTGTTGGCCCAGGGAGAATGATGATGATATCAGATGAGTTGCGTTCACTGCCTTCTGCCGGATTACATCCGGTCTTACAGCAGGCATTAACGCTTGCCATTGCGGCGAATCCGCAGGAGAAAACGCCAGGGCGCTACGCGTTGCAGGGCGATACTATTTTTATGAATGTCATGCAGTTTGCGACGCAGAGCCCAGAGCAAAAGAAAGCGGAACTGCATCAGCAGTACATTGATATTCAGGTGCTGTTGTCTGGCGAAGAACGCATTCTGTTCGGGATGACCGATTCTGCTCGCCAGTGCGATGAGATGCATGTTGAGGATGACTATCAGTTGTGCAGCGAGATTGCCGATGAGCAGGCGATCGTACTGAAGCCGGGAAGATTTGCGATTTTTATGCCGGGCGAGCCGCATAAACCGGGCTGTATGGTGGGGGGGCCGGGGGAAATCAAAAAGGTCGTGATCAAGGTGCGCGCCAGCTTATTACAAGCCTGACGATGAGAGACCGTGTCGGATGGCAAGGCTTGCGCCATCCGACACTGGATAGAACAACTTAGCGCTTAAACGTCACCGCTTCCGGCTGCGTCAGATGCAGCGTGGTCTGGCTTGGCACTGTCTCAGCAATGACTCGCCCGTGACGAATGGAATAACGGGCAGGTGTCTGGCGACGAACCGCGTCAAACCCATTTTCTGCCGCTAAAATCACCAGATTTCCGGAGTTTCCCACGTTCAGACCGTAATCCTGCAGGTGCAAGGTTTTCGCACTGTGGGTGGTAACCAGGTTCAGCCCATCGTTGATCTGTCCGTATCCCATCAGCTGACACACATGTAATCCCATATGCAGTACCTGCAGCATATTGGCGGTGCCCAGCGGATACCACGGGTCGAAGACGTCATCATGGCCGAAGCAGACGTTGATCTCTGCTTCCAGCATCTCTTTGACGCGCGTTACGCCGCGACGTTTAGGATACGTATCAAAGCGCCCTTGCAGGTGAATATTTACCAGTGGGTTCGCGACAAAGTTAATGCCGGACATTTTCAACAGGCGAAAGAGGCGGGAAGCATACGCGCCGTTATAGGAATGCATTGCCGTGGTATGGCTGGCGGTCACGCGTTCGCCCATATTGTCACGATGCGCCAGCGCCGCGACGGTTTCAACAAAGCGTGACTGCTCATCGTCAATTTCGTCGCAGTGCACATCGATAAGCCGATCGTATTTCTGCGCCAGAGCGAAAATTTTGTGCAGCGACTCAACGCCATATTCACGCGTAAATTCAAAGTGGGGGATCGCGCCAATGACGTCTGCGCCCAAACGCACGGCTTCCTCTAATAGCGCTTCACCGTTGGGGTAAGAAAGAATGCCCTCTTGCGGGAACGCGACAATTTGCAGCTCTACCCACGGCGCGACTTCTTGCTTCACCTCCAGCATGGCTTTCAGTGCAGTCAGCGTCGGATCGGAAACGTCAACGTGCGTGCGGACATACTGGATGCCGTTGGCCATCTGCCACTTCAGCGTCTGCATGGCGCGCGCTTTGACGTCTTCGTGCGTGAGCATTGCCTTACGTTCGGCCCAACGCTCAATGCCTTCAAATAACGTACCAGACTGGTTCCAGCTCGGCTCGCCTGCGGTTTGCGTGGTGTCCAGATGGATATGTGGCTCAACGAACGGTGGAATGGCCAGGCCGCCTTCGGCATCAAGCACTTCGCCCTGCGGTAACGTGGCGGTGTCCTGTGGCTCAATCCGGCTGAAGCGCCCGTTTTCAATCGTGAGCTGCCACAATCCTTCGCGTCCCTGTAAACGTGCCTGACGAAGGGTGATGTTATTATTCTGCATGGCTGACCTCTGGTGATTTAGCAAGGCTGCGATTGAAAAGTGGATTCAGCAGGATATAGCTGAATACGCCGCCAAGTACGGCGTTGACGGGCACAATACCGGGAATATAGTGACCTGCGGCAATGCCCAATGCAACGGACAGGATCGCTATCCAGTTTACGGAAATAAATTGCGCTTTGCTGAAGTCGGCATAGCGACGATGGTTCAGCAGATAGTCGGCGATGATCACCCCGCCAATCGGGGGAATTGCTGCCGACAGAAAAGTCAGCCAACCGACAAAGTTATTGTAAAGCCATAGCGCACACAATGTGCCGATAATACCGTTAGCCACCGACAGTGTACGGCTGGAAAGGCCGGTAATATTGGCAAATCCCAGACCTGAGGCATACAGCGCATTGTCGTTAGTCGTCCAGATGTTCAGACCGAGCACTACAATCGCGGGCAGCAGCAGTCCCTGGGCAATCATCACGTCAGAGATATCCGCCTGTCCAACCGCAGCCGCGCCCGCAGCGCCGAAGATGAACATCAAGGAGTTGCCAAGGAAAAACGCCACCATGGCAATCAGCACCGCGCCTTTGGCGTTGCGACCAAAGCGAACGAAGTCGGCGGTTAATGTTCCTGCGCTGACAAACGAACCGACCACCAGCGCCAGGGCGGTGGAGAAATTCAGCGGCGTCTGCGGCACTATCGCTTTTAAATGGTCTAAACCGCCGACATCACTCACCGCCAGCCAGACGGAGTAGCTGCCAAGAACGACGATGGCAGGCACGGCGATGATAGATAAAACGGTCAGCGCCGAGATGCCAAAAAAGATGGTCAGGGTCATCAACAGACCAGAAACCGCAATCAGGATATTGACGTCAATTCCCGTCGCTTTGCCCACCGGGATAGCAAACATAGCCACACCCACGCCAAACCAGCCTACCTGCGTACCGCCTAACAACAGTGAGGGAAGCCATGAACCTTTCAAACCAAATGAGTAACGCGCCAGAAGGTGGGTTGAGAGCCCTGTTTTTGCGCCGATAAAACCGAGAAATGCAGTGTAAATACCGAGGAGAAGATTACCGAAGAGAACTGCCAGGAAGAAATCATTATAGGAAAGACCGGTACCGAGTGTGCCACCGGTCCACATACTGGCGGAAAAAAATGTAAGCCCCAACATGACAAATGTTAGTGGAACCACGCCTTTCCGCGCCGCCAGAGGGACGGGGCCCTGGCTATAATTGTTGTCCTGCGACACAACGCCTCCATGAATTTTGCCCAAAAAATCCGCCGCATAATATACAGTTCTCAGAATAAAGCAAACGATTACGTATAATCTTTACATGGTTATTATTTATGGTGTTGATGATTGCGTTGATTTTCCTTGGTCGACAGTTAACCCGCGTCTGTGAGTTGAGTTCCCAGCATGGTTTGTGAACGAATGAGCTCGTCTGCAAGTAATTTTTCATCAGGTAGCTGTACTTTGTACTCGCTCGCCTGGATGGTATTCGGTAGGCCGTTCAACGCGTAGTGCGCTTCCCCCGCCCCTTTTCCTGCGCACAGAATCAGCCCGACTGGCGGATTTTCCCCCTGTATCGTCCAATGTTCTTTGGCATAGTTCAGATACATATTCATCTGCCCGGCATCCGCATAGCTGAATTTGCCTACTTTTAGATCAACGAGCAACAGGCAGCGTAAACGACGATGAAAGAACAGCAGATCGACGCGGAACCAGTTATCGTCAATGCGCAATCGACGCTGACGGCCAACAAAAGCAAAATCGTCGCCGAGCTCCAGCATAAAGTCCATCAGGTGATTGATCAGCGCCTCTTCAAGATCCGATTCTGAATACTCATCCTTGAGGCCAAGAAACTCCAGAATGAACGGATCGCGGATGGCCTTTTCAGGCAAGACTTCAGGCTCCGTCGGGACTGCCTTCTGCAACATGGCGGATTTGTCGCGGGACAACAGCGTCCGCTCATAAAACTGAGTGGCAATTTGTCGATTGAGCTGCCGTACTGACCAGCCGTTACGGAGAGTCTCTTTCTCATAAAAAGTGCGGGCATCGGCATTTTTAACAGACAAGAGGCGGACATACGCCGACCAGGGTAGTGGGAATGTTTTGGCGAGTTGTATGAGATTTTGAGATTCACCAGACAGTGTCTGCTGAATCTCAATTTGTTGAAAATAAAGATAAAACATACGCATTTGCCGTATGTTTACCATGGAAAACCCCCGTTTATAGCGTTGGTTTAGATCCACTGACAACCGTTCAATAAGCTGAGCGCCATAGGCTGCCCGGGATTCACCACCTTGCTCAAATTCAACAATTCGTCGACCAATTTCCCAGTAGGTCGCCGTCATTAGTGCATTGATACTACGGACAGTTTCTGTCCGCGCGGTGTCCAGTAGTCGAACAATTCCGTTATGGATTTGCTGATAGTCATCTGCATCCTGAAGTGACGTCGGCGTGGTCATACTTCATCCCTTTCGTGAAAGTTACGGTGTAAAAATATTCCGCGATCAATACGCCCGGGTGCTGAAGTGGTCAATCCACATTCTACTAATTACAAAGACTTGCAGTCTTAATTGCGAGTAGCTTTCAAAGAATGGTGGAGAAATACGGAGAAAAAAAGCCCCTGTCGACAAACGTGAACAGGGGCCAGAGAAGGCTCTTTTACACTTCCAGGTAATTCAGAATCCCGTCTGCCGCTTTACGACCTTCGGCAATCGCGGTGACCACCAGATCCGAACCGCGCACGATGTCGCCACCGGCGAAGATTTTCGGGTTGCTGGTCTGGAAAGCGTTGTCGCTACGTTCCGGGGCAATAATGCGCCCCTGTGAATCCAGTTCGACGCTGTGCTCTTTCAACCATTCCATGCTGTGTGGGCGGAAACCAAACGCCAGGACCACGGCATCAGCCGGAACAACGTGCTCGGAGCCAGCGACGATCTCCGCACGGCGACGTCCCTTCGCATCCGGTTCGCCCATTTCAGTGCGCGCCATTTTCACGCCGCACACTTTCCCGTTGGCATTCACTTCCACACCTAAAGGCTGGACGTTGAACTGGAACTCGACGCCTTCTTCGCGCGCGTTTTTCACTTCGCGTTTCGAACCCGGCATGTTCTCTTCATCGCGACGATAGGCGCAGATAACGTGCGATGCTTCCTGACGTACGGAGGTGCGCACGCAGTCCATCGCGGTATCGCCACCGCCGAGCACGACGACACGTTTGCCTTCCATGCTGATATATGGCTCATTGCTGCTTTCGCCAAAGCCCATCAACTGTTTGGTATTGGCAATCAGGAACGGCAGGGCATCAAACACGCCATCAGCGTCTTCGTTTTCCAGCCCGCCGCGCATCGACTGATAGGTTCCTACGCCAAGGAACACGGCGTCGTAATCCTTCAGCAAATCATTGAGCTGTACGTCACGGCCTACTTCCACGTTGAGTTTGAACTCAATGCCCATGCCGGTGAAGATTTCACGGCGACGGGTCATGACCTCTTTTTCCAGCTTGAAGGCTGGGATACCGAAGGTCAGCAAGCCGCCGATTTCCGGGTGACGGTCAAATACCACCGCCTTTACGCCGTTGCGGGTCAGCACATCAGCGCACGCCAGACCTGCAGGACCGGCACCGATAATGGCGACGCGCTTGTCCGTCTGGCGAACACCGGTCATATCCGGACGCCAGCCCATCTCAAACGCTTTATCGTTGATATAGCGCTCAATATTGCCGATAGTTACCGCGCCAAACTCATCGTTCAGCGTACAGGATCCTTCACACAGTCGATCCTGCGGGCATACACGGCCACAGACTTCCGGCAAGGTGTTGGTCTGGTGCGAAAGCTCTGCCGCTTCAAAAATACGTCCCTCATTCGCCAACTTCAGCCAGTTCGGGATGTAGTTATGCACCGGACACTTCCACTCGCAGTACGGGTTACCGCAGGACAGGCAGCGATCTGCCTGTGCTTTGGCCTGACCTTCAGAAAACGGCTCGTAGATCTCGATAAATTCGATCTTACGGATCTTCAGCGGCTTCTTCGGCGGATCAACACGCTGCAGGTCGATAAATTGGTATACGTTCTGACTCATTGCTGCTACCCCTTACTGCGCCTGCACACGCAGCTCTGCTGCGCTACGACTACGGTGACCCAACAGTGCTTTCACATCACTGGATTTTGGTTTTACCAGCGCGAATTTCGCCGAGAATGCTGGCCAGTTCGCCAGGATCTCTTCGCCGTGAGAAGAACCGGTATGCTGTACGTGCTCGGTAATCAGGCCGCGCAGGTGCTCTTCGTGGATCGCCAGCGAGTCCACGCTCAGCACTTCGACCAGTTCCGGGTTTACGCGTTTGCGGAATTCACCGTCTTCGTCGAGTACGTAGGCGAATCCGCCGGTCATGCCCGCGCCGAAGTTAACGCCGGTTTTGCCGAGAATACAGACGATGCCGCCGGTCATGTATTCACAGCCGTTGTCGCCAATACCTTCAACCACGGTGATTGCGCCAGAGTTACGCACTGCAAAGCGCTCACCCGCACGACCCGCAGCAAACAGGCGACCACCGGTGGCGCCATACAGGCAGGTGTTACCGATGATGCTCGCTTCATGGCTACGGAAAGCAGAGCCAACCGGAGGACGCACTGCCAGCAGACCACCCGCCATGCCTTTACCGACATAGTCGTTGGCATCGCCGGTCAGATACAGCTCCACACCGCCCGCGTTCCACACGCCAAAGCTCTGGCCTGCAGTACCGCTGAAGTGCGCTTTGATCGGGTCAGACGCCAGCCCCTGATCGCCATGCGTCTGAGCGATATAGCCCGACAGCGATGCGCCGACGGAACGGTCGGTGTTGCGGATATCGAACCAGAAGGTTTTGCTCTGGCGCTCGTCGACGAACGGCTTCGCCTGCTGTAACAGCTGGGCGTTCAGCACGCCATTATCAAACGGCGGGTTGTTCTCGGTGCAATGCAGCGCTTTACCAGGATGCGGTTCGGCGGTTTCCAGCAGACGAGACAGCTCCAGCTTTTGCTGCTTGGCGGTAAACCCTTCCAGCTCTTTGAGCAGGTCGGTGCGACCAATCAGATCCACCAGGCGGGTAACGCCCAGCGAGGCCATCAGCTCGCGCACTTCACGGGCGATAAATTCAAAGTAGTTGGTCACTTTGAACGGCAGGCCGTGATAGTGATTCTTACGCAGTTTCTCATCCTGAGTTGCAACACCGGTTGCGCAGTTGTTCAGGTGGCAAATACGCAGATATTTACAGCCCAGCGCCACCATCGGGCCGGTACCGAAGCCAAAGCTTTCTGCACCCAGAATTGCCGCTTTAATGATATCGACGCCGGTTTTCAGACCGCCATCGACCTGCAGACGAATCTTGTGACGCAGACCGTTAGCCACCAGCGCCTGCTGGGTTTCCACCAGGCCGAGTTCCCACGGGCAGCCCGCATATTTCACTGATGAGAGCGGGCTTGCGCCAGTGCCGCCATCGTAGCCAGCAATGGTGATCAGATCCGCATAGGCTTTCGCTACGCCAGTAGCGATGGTACCAACGCCTGGTTCGGAAACCAGCTTCACCGAGATCATCGCCTTCGGGTTGACCTGTTTCAGGTCGAAAATCAGCTGCGCTAAATCCTCGATAGAGTAGATATCGTGGTGCGGCGGCGGGGAGATCAGCGTCACGCCCGGCACTGAATAGCGTAGTTTGGCGATGTACGGGGTGACTTTATCACCTGGTAACTGACCGCCTTCGCCAGGTTTCGCGCCCTGAGCGACTTTAATCTGAATGACATCGGCATTGACCAGGTATGCCGGGGTTACGCCAAAGCGACCGGAAGCAACCTGCTTAATGCGTGACACTTTATTGGTGCCGTAGCGCGCCGGGTCTTCGCCGCCTTCACCGGAGTTCGAGTTGCCGCCGATGCTGTTCATCGCTTCGGCCAGCGCTTCGTGTGCTTCGGGGCTTAATGCGCCGATAGACATGGCGGCGGTATCAAAGCGTTTAAACAGTTCGGTCGCGGGTTCTACTTCGCTAATGCTTACGGCTTCATCGCCAGGCGTAATCGCCAGCAGATCGCGCAGCGTGGCCGCCGGACGCTCATTAACCAGCTTGGCGTATTCCTGATAGTCGCTGTACTCGCCGCTTTGTACCGCCTGCTGCAGAGTGCGTACCACGTCCGGGTTGTAGGCGTGGTATTCGCCGCCGTGGACGTACTTCAGCAAACCGCCCTGGCTGATAGGTTTACGCGCCAGCCATGCATGTTTGGAGAGGTTCAGCAGATCCTGCTGGAAGTCGGTAAACCCTGCACCGCTAATACGGCTGACCACGCCCTGGAAGCACAACGCAACCACATCATCGTGCAGACCAACGGCTTCAAACAGCTTCGAGCAGCGGTAGGAGGCAATGGTCGAGATGCCCATTTTGGACATGATTTTGTACAGACCTTTGTTGATGCCGTTACGGTAGTTCAGCATCACGGTCCGGTAATCTTTGGCAATCGCCTGAGTGTCGATCAGACGTCCCAATGTTTCATACGCGAGATACGGATAGATTGCCGTCGCGCCAAAACCGAGCAGGACGGCAAAATGGTGCGGATCGCGGGCACTGGCGGTTTCAACGATGATGTTGGCGTCGCAGCGCAGGCTTTGTTCTACCAGACGCGTTTGCACTGCGCCCACGGCCATCGGCGCCGGAACCGGCAGACGATTTTTGGCGATGTTGCGGTCAGAGAGTACCAGCAGTACCGTGCCGTTGCGCACCATCTGTTCCGCCTTATCGCACAATGCTTTGACGGTCTCTTCGAGCGTAGTTTCGGTCGCGTCGAAGGTGATATCCAGACGGTCAGCGCGATAATGCTCCTCTTTCATGGTGGTAAGCTGGGTGAAATCGGAGTACAGCAGGATCGGCGATTTAAAGCTCAGGCGGTGTGCCTGACCTTCGG
Organism: Citrobacter sp. ABFQG; assembly: GCF_004322975.1. Classification (NCBI taxonomy): domain Bacteria; kingdom Pseudomonadati; phylum Pseudomonadota; class Gammaproteobacteria; order Enterobacterales; family Enterobacteriaceae; genus Citrobacter; species Citrobacter sp. ABFQG. The sequence goes on along the minus strand of NZ_CP036435.1, from coordinate 159,232 downwards.
CTTCGCAGAAGACGTTCATCTCACGACCGATGCTGGTGGCCAGCGACATAACGTGCGCTTCACGCAGCGGATCGATCGGCGGGTTAGTCACCTGCGCGAACTGCTGGCGGAAGTAGTCATAAATGATGCGCGGCTGGCTGGAGAGTACGGCAAACGGGGTATCGTCACCCATTGAACCGACCGCTTCCTGGCCATTTTCGCCGAGCACGCGGATCACGGAATCCAGCTCTTCAGCGCTGTAGTTAAACTGTTTCTGATAGCTGGCGAGGGTGTCATCGTCCAGTTCACGGCTGCCGACCTGATCGTCAGCCAGGTCTTCGAACGGCACCAGACGGCGGACGTTTTTCTCCATCCACTCTTTGTATGGGTGACGGCTTTTCAGGTCATCATCGGTTTCGGCGGAGTGGAGAATGCGCCCGCTGCGAGTATCGATAACCATCAGCTCGCCAGGGCCGACGCGGCCTTTCTCTACCACTTCATCCGGCTGATAATCCCAGATCCCGACTTCAGAGGCGCAGGTAATCAGCTTGTCTTTGGTGATGACGTAGCGTGCCGGACGCAAGCCGTTACGGTCAAGGTTACAGGCGGCAAAGCGGCCGTCGGACATGACGATGCCCGCCGGGCCGTCCCACGGTTCCATGTGCATGGAGTTAAAGTCAAAGAACGCGCGCAGCTCCGGATCCATATCCGGGTTGTTCTGCCATGCCGGTGGAACCAGTAAGCGCATGGCGCGGATGATGTCCATCCCGCCTGCCAGCAGCAGTTCCAGCATGTTATCCATCGAACTGGAGTCTGAGCCGGTTTCGTTAACAAACGGCGCGGCGTCGTGCAGATCCGGGATCAACGGGGTCTGGAACTTATAGGTACGGGCGCGCGCCCATTGGCGGTTGCCGGTGATGGTGTTGATTTCACCGTTGTGCGCCAGATAGCGGAACGGCTGCGCCAGCGGCCAGCGCGGTACGGTGTTGGTGGAGAAGCGCTGGTGGAACAGGCAGATGGCCGATTCCAGACGCAGGTCTGCCAGGTCCAGGTAGAAGCGCGGCAGATCCGCCGGCATACACAGACCTTTATAGATATTGACCAGATTCGACAAGCTACAGACGTAGAAATCTTTGTCTTGCAGGAGGCGTTTTTCGATACGACGACGCGCGATGAACAGGCGACGCTCCATATCACGCGGACGCCAGCCCGCAGGGGCGTTAACAAAAATTTGCTCGATACGAGGCAGGGAGGAGAGCGCAATTTCACCGAGAACACCTTCGTTGGTCGGCACGTCGCGCCAGCCGACAATCGACAGGGTTTCCTGCTGTAATTCTTCTTCAACAATGCGACGAGAAGCCGCAGCCAGCTCAGGGTCTTTATTTAAAAAGATCATGCCGACGGCGTAGTTTTTGGCTAAACGCCAGCCGCGCTCTTGCGCCACGATGCGGAAAAAGCGGTCAGGTTTTTGTAACAGCAGGCCGCAACCATCGCCGGTTTTTCCATCGGCAAGAATTGCGCCACGGTGCTGCATACGGGCCAGTGCGTGTATGGCGGTACGCACTACCTTGTGGCTAGGTTCGCCTTCTATGTGGGCGATCAGGCCGAAACCACAGTTATCCCTCTCAAGGGATTTATCGTACAACATATCAGTGAACCTCCCCAGGCTCTGAGGGATTCCCATCTGGACCGTTGCGCACGGGCACACCAAGAGCATGGCGACGGGGTTTGCGTGTCATACGCTTACCTCGCATTCGCCCTCTTTATCCTTTTCGCACAGGTCAAACAAGTTTGAGGACTTGCTTCAGAGGGAATCTCAATTACTGCATAAATATGATGAGCAGACTGCTCATCCAGAAAGCTTCCAGCGGATTTCCAAGTTATCGGGAATCCACACACAGGTCAAATGGCAATCTTATTTATGCAAAAATGTGCTATAGGGCAATTAACTTTATGAAAATATTGAAATAAAAGGATTTTTTACATTGATTTAACCTAAGGGGAATCCCCCAGGAAGTGTGATCTGTCTCACTGTCAGAAAGGCTGGATATCCCTCGTCCTCCCTTTATTTATCGAGATGACTGGCATTTTATGCTGGTTTTTAGAGTTCAGGCGTCTTAAAGATACTGTTTTTACGCTGAGAGTATAAGAAGATAAAAAAAACCGCTGAATATAAGGAAAAGTAATTAAATTTTGAGTGAATGAAATTTCAATTATTTTGATTTGTTATGCAATAAATAAAGGCTCGCCAGGGCGATTGATCCAGGTCATCGCCGACTGGGGCAAAAAATGGCAGGCTTTGGCCTCTTTTCAAGGCGCGGTCTACCAGATTATGCAGTTACAGAAATTAGTCAATATGTTTGGTGGGGATCTTTCTCGCCGTTATGGGCAAAAGGTTCATAAACTCACGCTGCACGGCGGCTTTAGCTGTCCAAATCGTGATGGCACCATCGGACGTGGCGGATGTACTTTCTGTAATGTCGCCTCGTTTGCCGATGAAACTCAGCAGCATCATTCCATTGCCGAGCAGCTTGAGCATCAGGCGCAATTGGTCAATCGCGCCAGACGCTATCTGGCCTATTTCCAGGCCTATACCAGCACCTTTGCTGAAGTACAGGTGCTGCGGTCGATGTATCAGCAGGCGGTCAGCCAGGCCAGTATCGTCGGGTTATGCGTTGGGACGCGCCCCGACTGCGTGCCGGATGCGGTACTCGATCTGCTTTGCGAGTATAAAGACCTGGGTTATGAGGTATGGCTGGAACTTGGTCTGCAAACCGCACATGACAAAACCCTGCACCGTATTAACCGCGGTCATGATTTTGCCTGCTACCAGAACACCACGCGACTGGCGCGTGAACGCGGGCTGAAAGTCTGTTCGCACCTGATTGTCGGTCTGCCGGGAGAAGGGCAGGCAGAATGCCTACAAACCATGGAGCGTGTGGTGGAGACGGGTGTCGACGGTATTAAGCTGCATCCGCTGCATATTGTGAAAGGCAGTACGATGGCGAAAGCCTGGGAAGCCGGGCGGCTGAACGGAATTGAACTGGACGATTATACGGTTACCGCCGGGGAGATGATCCGCCATACGCCGCCAGAGGTGATTTATCATCGCATTTCCGCCAGCGCGCGTCGCCCAACGCTGTTAGCACCGCTATGGTGTGAAAATCGCTGGACTGGGATGGTTGAACTGGATAAGTACCTTAACGAGCACGGCGTGCAAGGCTCGGCGCTGGGTACGCCATGGGTGCAGCCGGGGATCTAACCCTCCGTAGGCCGGATAAGGTAAAGCCGACATCCGGCAATCTGCGCCTGCTTGCCTGATGGCGCTTCGCTTATTAGGCCTACGATTAACCTTCTACGGTCATTTCACTGATAACCTCCGCATTTCTTGCACATTCTCAAACGTCACGCCAAGAATTGAGTATTATTGTGCCAAGTTGTCGTGAAGGAACCCTCTATGAAGCAAATCCGTATGCTGGCGCAATATTACGTCGACCTAATGATGAAGTTGGGTCTGGTGCGCTTTTCGCTGCTGTTGGCGCTGGCTCTGGTCGTGTTGGCAATTGTGGTGCAGATGGCTGTCACCATGGTGCTGCATGGCCAGGTAGAAAGCATTGATGTTATCCGTTCTATCTTTTTTGGTCTGTTAATTACCCCTTGGGCTGTCTATTTCCTGTCAGTGGTGGTGGAGCAACTGGAAGAGTCCCGGCAACGCCTGTCACGACTGGTACAAAAGCTGGAAGAGATGCGCGAGCGCGATCTCAAGCTCAATGTGCAATTGAAAGATAATATAGCCCAGCTCAATCAGGAAATTGTTGAGCGCGAAAAAGCCGAAGCGGAGCGCCAGGAAACGTTCGAGCAACTGAAGGTTGAAATCAAAGAGCGCGAAGAAGCGCAGATCCAGCTCGAGCAACAGTCTTCCTTTTTACGCTCTTTCCTTGATGCCTCGCCGGATCTGGTTTTTTATCGCAATGAAGATAAAGAATTTTCCGGCTGTAACCGTGCCATGGAACTGCTGACTGGCAAAAGCGAAAAGCAGCTGGTGAACTTAAAACCGGCTGACGTTTACTCTCCTGAAGCGGCTGAAAAGGTAATTGAAACCGACGAGAAGGTATTCCGTCATAACGTCTCACTCACCTACGAACAGTGGCTGGACTACCCGGACGGGCGCAAAGCCTGCTTTGAAATTCGTAAAGTGCCGTACTATGACCGCGTAGGTAAGCGACATGGCCTGATGGGTTTTGGGCGCGATATTACCGAGCGTAAGCGCTATCAGGACGCGCTTGAACGTGCCAGCCGTGATAAGACCACCTTCATTTCCACCATCAGCCACGAGCTGCGCACTCCGCTTAACGGCATTGTCGGCTTAAGCCGGATCCTGTTGGATACAGACCTGACCGCTGAGCAGGAAAAATACCTGAAAACCATCCATGTCTCTGCCGTGACGCTGGGGAATATTTTCAACGATATCATAGATATGGATAAGATGGAGCGACGTAAAGTCCAGCTCGATAACCAGCCTGTTGATTTCACCAGCTTTATGGCGGATCTGGAAAACCTTTCTGGCCTGCAGGCGCAGCAAAAAGGGCTGCGTTTTGTACTTGAGCCAACGTTACCGCTACCGCATAAGGTCATTACCGACGGCACGCGTTTGCGCCAGATTCTGTGGAATCTGATCAGCAACGCCGTGAAGTTCACTCAGCAGGGACAGGTGACCGTGCGGGCGCGCTATGACCAAGGCGATATGCTGCATTTCGAGGTTGAAGATTCTGGGATCGGCATTCCGCAGGATGAGCAGGATAAAATCTTCGCCATGTATTATCAGGTGAAGGACAGCAACGGCGGTAAACCGGCCACAGGAACCGGGATTGGTTTGGCCGTGTCGAAGCGTCTGGCGAAAAATATGGGCGGCGATATTACGGTTTCCAGCCAGGCAGGTAAAGGCTCCATCTTTACGCTGACCGTACATGCGCCTGCGGTAGCGGAAGAGATTGAAGACGCCTTTGAAGACGATGACATGCCGCTGCCAGCCCTGAATGTGCTGCTGGTGGAAGACATTGAACTAAACGTTATTGTTGCGCGTTCCGTGCTGGAAAAATTAGGCAACAGCGTGGATGTCGCGATGACCGGGAAAGCCGCGCTGGAAATGTTTACGCCGGGTGAATATGACCTGGTGCTGCTGGATATTCAGCTACCGGATATGACCGGTCTGGATATCTCGCGGGAGCTCACGCAAAAATACGCTCGTGAGGACCTTCCGCCGCTAGTTGCACTCACCGCCAACGTACTGAAAGATAAAAAAGAGTATTTGGACGCGGGGATGGATGACGTGCTGAGTAAGCCGCTGTCGGTTCCGGCGCTAACCGCCATGATCAAAAAATACTGGGATACCAGAAACGAAGAGGAGAGCACTGTGACATCTGAAGAAAGCAGTAAATCGCAAGCGCTGTTAGATATTCCTATGTTGGAACAATACCTCGAGCTGGTGGGACCGAAGTTAATTACCGACGGGCTGGCGGTGTTTGAGAAGATGATGCCGGGATATTTGAGCGTGCTGGAGTCAAACTTGACCGCACGGGATAAAAAAGGCGTGGTTGAGGAAGGTCATAAAATTAAAGGCGCAGCAGGTTCAGTGGGGCTGCGTCACCTGCAACAGTTAGGTCAGCAAATCCAGTCGCCGGACCTTCCCGCCTGGGAAGATAACGTTGCTGAATGGATTGAAGAGATGAAGCAGGAGTGGCAGCACGACGTGGCGGTATTAAAAGCCTGGGTGGCGAGCGTGGAAAAAAAATGACCCCGGCTTGACCGGGGTGCGCGAATACTGCGCCAACACCAGGGAAATCGTGGCTGCGCCGTAAATTATTATCATTGTTTACAAGGGCGCAGCCCTAATTTTCAGGCCGCACGCAGTTAAGATAGCAAATCTTAAATAATTTGTTACATGAATCAGTTAAATGTGTGAAGCGTAGCATTTAAATCATAATAACTAATATGTTTCAGCCAGTTGAGAAAGGAGTATCACGATGAAAAAAGTGGGTGTAGTGCTCAGCGGATGCGGCGTGTATGACGGTGCAGAGATCCATGAAACTGTTCTCACGCTTCTGGCCATTGCCCGCAACGGCGCTCAGGCCGTCTGCTTTGCTCCGGATAAACAGCAAGCGGATGTGATTAATCATCTAACCGGCGAGCCGATGCTGGAAACGCGTAATGTACTGATTGAAGCCGCACGTATAACACGCGGTGAAATTCGCCCGCTCGCTCAGGCAGTCTCAGCGGAACTGGATGCGTTGATCGTGCCGGGCGGGTTTGGTGCGGCCAAAAATCTGAGCAATTTTGCCAGTCAGGGCAGCGAATGCCGGGTTGACAGCGATTTAGCCGCGCTGGCGGTGGCTATGCATCAGGCGGGTAAGCCGCTGGGATTTATGTGCATTGCGCCCGCTATGTTACCTAAAATTTTTGATTTCCCGCTGCGTCTGACCATTGGTACTGATATCGATACGGCAGAGGTGCTGGAAGAGATGGGCGCTGAGCATGTGCCTTGTCCGGTTGATGACATTGTCGTCGATGAAGACAATAAAATCGTCACCACGCCCGCCTATATGCTGGCGCAGGATATCGCTCAGGCTGCGAGTGGCATCGATAAACTGGTATCGCGTGTGCTGGTGCTGGCTGAATGAGAACAGGAGTTACCGCCTTTCTGCGACGTATCTTTCTGCGGGCGGTCATTGTCCTCGGCGTATTCTGGGGCGGGGGCATCGCACTTTTCAGCGTGATGCCTGTGCCTTTCTCGGCGGTGATGGTTGAACGGCAACTGGGCGCATGGCTGTCCGGTGATTTTGGTTATGTGGCGCACTCAGACTGGGTGAGTATGGACGAGATCTCACCGTGGATGGGACTGGCCGTCATTGCCGCGGAGGACCAGAAGTTTCCCGAGCACTGGGGATTCGATGTCTCCGCCATAGAGAAAGCGCTGGCGCACAATGAACGCAATGAAAACCGTATTCGCGGGGCGTCGACGTTATCGCAACAGACGGCGAAAAACCTCTTTCTGTGGGATGGACGTAGCTGGGTACGTAAAGGTCTTGAAGCCGGGCTAACGCTGGGTATGGAAACCGTCTGGAGCAAGAAACGTATTCTGACCGTTTACCTGAATATCGCTGAGTTTGGCGATGGGGTTTTCGGCGTGGAGGCGGCGGCGCAGCGCTATTTCCATAAACCTGCCAGTCGGTTGAGTCTGTCTGAAGCGGCCTTGCTGGCGGCGGTATTACCTAATCCTTTGCGTTTTAAAGCGAATGCGCCTTCTGGTTATGTGCGTAGCCGCCAGGCGTGGATCATGCGTCAAATGCGCCAGTTAGGCGGTGAGTCGTTTATGCGGGAAAATAAGTTGTATTAGTCGCTACTGTCGCTGTTTTTGTTGGCCTGATTTAAGTGCAGCGCATCAGGCACAATACGACACAATGGCATTGCCGGATGCGGCGTAAACGCCTTATCTGGCCTACTGGCTACGTGTTAAAACCACTTGACTAATCTTCATCAAAACCTGAATTAAACAGGGCAACCACTGCGGCAAGGGCTTCAACTTCCTGTGGACCCGTGGCTTCAACTTCTATCTGACGCCCTTTGGCGGAATCCAGCATCAGCAGAGCGATAACGCTGTTGGCCTCAGCTTCCGTTCCTTCATCATTACGCAGCAACACTTCTGCTTCGAAGCCCTGCATCAATTCAAACAGTTTCATGGCTGGGCGGGCATGCATACCCAGCTTATTCGTGATTTCAACGGTTTGCTTCACGGTCATGATTTACGTTTTTCCAGCGTACGATGGCGTGACTGCACGTTTTTACCGCGTGAGCGGAAGTAGTCTGCCAGCTGCTCTGCAATATACACCGAACGGTGCTTCCCGCCGGTACAACCGATGGCTACGGTGAGATAGCTGCGGTTGTTGGTCTCCAGCATGGGTAACCATAGCTCAAGATAGCTGCGCGTCTGGTAGATAAAATTGTGTACTTCTGTGTGCCTGTCGAGGAACGCGGCGACGGGGCGGTCAAGACCGGTCATTGGGCGCAGCTTCGGATCCCAGTGCGGGTTAGGCAGGAAGCGCACGTCAAAGACGTAATCCGCATCAATCGGGATACCGTGTTTGAAACCAAAGGATTCGAAAACCATCGTCAATTCACGTTCACGTTTGCCCAACAGTCGGGTACGCAACATTTCCGCCAGTTCGTGCACGGACATTTCGGAGGTATCAACGATCAGGTCAGCGCGAGAGCGCAAAGGCTCAAGCAAATCGCTTTCCTTATCAATAGCGCTTTCCAGAGACAAGTTCTTGCTGGAGAGTGGGTGCAGGCGACGCGTGTCACTGTAACGACGAATCAGCGTGTTACGGTCAGCATCAAGGAACAGCAGTTGTGGTGAGAAGCCTTCAGGCAGATTGTTCATTGCCTGCTCGAAAATCTCCGGGGACTCAGGCATGTTGCGCACATCAATGCTGACGGCCGCAGAAATCTGGCGTTCGGCCAGAGTACGAGCCAGATCGGGCAACAGCACTACGGGAAGGTTATCCACGCAGTAAAAACCCATATCTTCCAGCGCACGCAGAGCGACAGATTTACCTGACCCTGAACGGCCGCTGACGATCATCAGTACCATGTACTGTTTCTCCTCACAACGACAAAAAAGGATGCCATTGGGTTGTTATGCTTCATCCTGTCCACCTTCGGTGTCCGTGATGATTTGATACAACTCCTGGTCACTCTGTGCGGCGCGCAGACGACGACAGATGGTTTTATCCGCCAGACGTTTTGCGACCAGTGACAACGTATGCAAATGCGTCTTGGTTTGGTCCGCCGGAACCAGCAGGGCGAACAGCAGATCGACTGGCTGATTATCAATAGCGTCGAAGGCGATAGGCGTTTCAAGTTGCACAAACACACCAACCGCGCGCATCGTGTCTTCTTCCAGCTTTCCATGCGGGATAGCAATACCATTACCGATGCCGGTACTGCCCATTTTTTCACGCGTCAGAATGGCCTCAAATACCACCTGAGAAGGCAAGCTGAGCTGTTTTGCCGCCAGTTCACTGATGATTTCCAGTGCGCGTTTCTTGCTTTGGCAGTGAACACCTGCGCGTGTACATTCCTGGTTAAGAACAGTGCTCAGTTGTAGAGTCGTATCGTTATTTGTCATAATTTCACCTAAGCGCTAACTGTACAAATGGCCCGTTGTGCTACACAACAGGCCGTCCTGCACCCGCTAACTGCCCGGACAAGTTAGTGCTGTTTCAGTTTATCTTTATGTTTTGTTAACTGCCGAGCCAGTTTATCAATTAAACCGTCAATGGCGGCGTACATATCCTGACCTTCCGCGCTGGCATGAATTTCGCCACCGTTCACATGCAGCGTTGCATCCGAGATATGTGTAACCTTCTCCACTTTCAACACAATATAGACCTGATTAATCCGGTCGAAATATTGTTCAAGCTTGGCAAATTTTGTATTAACAAAATCGCGCAGGGCTTCAGTGATTTCGACGTTGTTTCCAGTGATGTTGAGCTGCATAGTGTCTTCCTTATCGGTTGGGTCAGACCAGCTGTTTGCGCTGGTTAGACGGCGGAATGGATAAAGACTCTCGGTACTTCGCAACGGTGCGGCGTGCCACCATGATACCCTGTTCTGACAGCATAGAGGTTAACTTGCTGTCACTCAGTGGTTTCGCGGGGTTTTCCGCAGCAATTAATTTCTTCACCAGCGCACGGATCGCCGTGGATGAGGCTTCGCCTCCACCTTCAGTGTTAACGTGACTGGAAAAGAAATACTTCAATTCAAAAATGCCGCGCGGACTGTGCAGATACTTTTGCGTGGTCACACGGGAAATGGTCGATTCGTGCATCTCGACGGCCTGGGCGATATCCGCCAGCACCATCGGTTTCATAAACTCTTCACCTTGCTCAAAGAAGGCTTGCTGTTGCTCCACGATGCAGCGACTTACGCGCAGCAGTGTATCATTGCGGCTTTCCAGGCTTTTAATCAGCCACTTCGCATCCTGTAGATTGCTACGGATAAACTGACTGTCGGCATCGTTGCGCGCGCTATTGCACATAGCGGCGTAGTGCTGGTTAATCTGCAGTCGTGGGATGCTGTCGCTGTTGAGTTCGACCACCCAGCGATCGTTATGCTTACGCACCAGCACATCCGGAATAACGTATTCTGGTTCGCCAGTCTGGATCGACTGCCCAGGCCTTGGATCCAGTGACTGAATAAGATTGACGGCTTCTTTTAGCACGTCTTCTTTTAGTCGGGTCACGCGCATCAGCGTGCGGAAGTCATGGTTGGCTAACAGATCGAGATGATCGCTGATGATCAGGCGCGCTTCTTCCAGCCACGGTGTGGCTTTATCAAACTGCGAAAGTTGGATCAGTAAGCAGTCGCGGAGATCTTTAGCGGCCACGCCTACGGGATCAAAGCGCTGAACGCGTTTAAGCACGGCTTCGATTTCGTCCATACCGACGTCGTCATCGCCCATGCTTTCGAGAATATCGTCCAGGGTCACGGTGAGATAACCGGTTTCGTCTACCGCATCCACAATGGATGTCGCAATGGCGCGATCGGTATCCGAGAACGGGGTCAGTTCCACTTGCCACATCAGGTAATCCTGTAGTGATTGCGTGGTCTCACCTTGATACACAGGCAGCTCGTCGTCGATGTAATCTCCGCTGGTGCCCGAAGGCGTCCCGGCGGTATAAATTTCATCCCAACTGGCATCGAGTGGCAGCTCCTCAGGCATCTCTTTTTGTTCGAGAGCATCAGCGGTGTCGAGGGTTTCGCTGTCCTGTTTTTCCTGGGTATCAATTTCGTCGTGAAGATCGGTTTGCTCGAGCAGTGGGTTACTTTCCAGCGCTTGCTGAAGTTCTTGCTGAAGTTCCAGCGTGGACAGCTGCAACAGACGGATAGCCTGTTGTAGCTGAGGCGTCATCGCCAGTTGTTGGCTAAGCCTGAGTTGCAAACCTTGCTTCATGTTCAGAGTTGTTTTCTCCTGCGGTGACGTGAAGTCTTCTACCCTATCAGAGTCTGAAGTCTTCCCCAAGGTATACGCGCTTAACGTGCTCATCCTGCAGTATTTCTGTTGGCGTGCCGTGCGCGATCAGGTGCCCCTGACTCACGATATAGGCGCGCTCACACACTGCCAGCGTTTCGCGGACGTTATGGTCGGTAATCAGCACGCCAAGGCCGCTGTCGCGCAGGTGTTCGATGATCCGTTTGATATCAATAACGGAAATCGGGTCAACACCGGCAAATGGTTCATCCAGCAGGATAAATTTCGGATTAGCGGCCAGTGCGCGGGCGATCTCCACGCGGCGTCGTTCACCACCGGAGAGCGACTGCCCCATACTGTCACGCAGGTGCTCGATGTGGAATTCTTCCATCAGCTCGTTGGCGCGATCTTCCCGCTGCTCGCTGGTCAGATCGTCACGAATTTGCAGTACCGCCATCAGGTTATCAAACACGCTCAGGCGACGGAAAATCGATGCTTCCTGCGGTAAGTAGCCGATGCCGCGACGCGCGCGCGCATGCAGAGGCAGCAGGCTGATGTCTTCGTCATCAATGATAATGTTACCCGCATCGCGCGGGACAATGCCGACCACCATGTAAAAGGTTGTTGTCTTGCCTGCACCGTTAGGACCGAGCAGACCGACGATCTCCCCGGAGTTGACGGTCAGACTGACATCTTCCACCACACGACGGCCTTTATAGGCTTTTGCAAGGTTCTTTGCAGTTAATGTTGCCATAACGAATCAGTTACCTTTTTTCTCTGCCGGAGCCTTGTTTTTGTCCTGCAACTGCGACGGAACCAGAACGGTGGTGACGCGTTTGCCTTTATCGCTGAAGGCCTGCATTTTCTGCTCTTTTACCAGATAGGTGATCTTATCGCCCGTGATGTTGCTATCGAGCTGTTCCAGATACGCCTTGCCGGTTAGCACGACAAAGTCTTTCGCCAGTTCATAGTGCATCTGCGAGGCGCGGCCTTTAACCGGTTTACCGTTGTCCTGCATCTGGTAAAACGTCGCTGGATTGCCATAGCCGTCAATCACTTCTTTGCCGTCTTCGCCGCCAGGACGGGTCACGACGACTTTATCGGCGTTAATTTTGATGGTGCCCTGAGTCACAATCACGTTGCCAGTAAACGTTACCACGTTGCCCTGCATATCCAGGGACTGCTGGTCCGACTCAATGTGAATCGGCTGCTCGGTATCGCCGGTGACGGCAAATGCCGGAATGCTGGCGGCCAGAAGTGAGCTGGCAAGTACAAGATTAAGGCTGAGTTTGTTTGTTTTGGATTTCATATGAGGTTCTAACCTTTTCAATCAGCTCGGCGTTCTTGCTGCGTAAGTTGCCGCGCATCTTCAGTCCGCTGGAGTTAAATGTTGTGCCATACAACGTTACCAGATCATCGGAAGTGACATCTTGTGTCACCAGGTTAATCTGCGCGTTATCGGTCGTAATTCTGCGTAGTTGAGAGTCAGGCACCAGGGCGTTAACCTCAACATGGCCGTACAGATACAGCATCCGATCGTTGGTCAATTTGGCTTTATCGGCCTTGATTGTCCAGGTCGGTACTTTATCCTTATCAAATGTGGTTAATACTGGTTGAGTAAACCATGAAACCGCTTGTTCCGAATAATATTCAACGTGTTGTGCGATCAAGTGATAGCTCAGCGCGCCTTCCGGACTATACACGACGGTATCAGTATGTTCGCTCTTATAGGTTGGCTCGTTGTTATTGACGACGACCTGAGCGGTGTCCTCTTTGTCTGCCAGATTAATACCAATCATCACAAGGACAGCCAGCGACAGTAGAATGATAACCCAACGTCTGGTTTTGCTCATATCGATTGCCCTTTGGCCTCGTCCAGTTTGCCCTGCGCCAGGAGTAATAAATCGCAGACTTCACGCACAGCGCCACGTCCCCCATTAATACGGGTGACATAATCGGCCCGTGGGATCAGCAAAGGGTGGGCATCTGCCACCGCGACGCTCAATCCCACTTGTGCCATCACCGGCCAGTCGATCAGGTCATCGCCAACGTAGGCGACATTCTCCGGTGCGATCGCCAGTTTGCTAAGGAGATCGCCAAAGGCAATCAGTTTGTCTGACTGCCCCTGATACAGGTGGGTGATCCCCAAAGTGGCACAGCGATCTTCTACAAGTTTAGCCTTTCGTCCGGTAATAATGGCAACCTCAATACCGGAAGTGAGCGCACAGCGAATTCCGTAACCATCGCGGACGTTAAAAGCCTTCAGCTCTTCACCGTTGTTGCCCATATAAATCAGACCATCAGACAGTACGCCATCCACATCCAGGATCAGCAAACGGATGTTTTCTGCCCGGGTGATAACGTCTGCGCTGACGGGTCCATAACAGGTCGCAAGCGACGCACCTGCTTTACTCATTTTCGTTATCCTTGAGTTTCTTACACTACACCTGCACGTAGCAGATCATGCATATGTAACACACCGAGTAACTGGTCGCCATCAGCAACCATTACCGAGGTGATATGGCGGGACTGCATTAAGTTCAGGGCATCGACGGCAAGAATACCCGGACGCACGCGAATGCCTCCAGGGGTCATCACATCGGCAATGCCTAACTGGCGTACATCAACGCCCATATCGAAGACACGACGTAAATCACCATCGGTGAAAATACCGTCAATCTTCATGGCATCATCGCAAATGACGGTCATGCCGAGATTTTTACGCGTGATCTCAATTAAGGCGTCACGCAGGCTGGCGTTTTTGGTTACATGCGGGATCTCGTCGCCCGTATGCATAATATCGTTAACGCGCAGTAAAAGCTTACGGCCCAGTGCCCCACCGGGATGAGACAACGCAAAATCTTCCGCGGTAAAGCCGCGCGCTTTTAATAATGCCACCGCAAGGGCATCGCCCATCACCAGTGTTGCTGTCGTGCTGCTGGTCGGCGCCAGGCCTAACGGACAAGCTTCCTTGGGCACTTTAACACACAGATGCACATCTGCTGCACGCGCCATACTGCTTTCCGGACGACCGGTCATGCAGATAAGCGGTACATGAAGACGTTTTAATACCGGGATCAGCGCCGCTATCTCATTGGATTCACCGGAGTTAGAGATGGCGATGACCACATCCTGCGGCGAGACCATACCCAGATCGCCATGTGCAGCTTCGCCTGGGTGTACAAAAAATGAGGGGGTGCCGGTGCTGGCAAATGTGGCTGCTATTTTCCGCCCAATATGGCCGGATTTCCCCATTCCCATCACCACGACTTTGCCCGGGCAACTGAATATTTTCTCGCATGCGAGGGTAAAATTTTGGTTGATGTACTGATCAAGCTCCGCCAGGCCTTCACGTTCAATTGCCAGGACTTCCTTGCCTGCTTGCTGAAAGTCAAAACCCGGTTGCAACTCTAAGTGCGACATAATGCGTTTCCAGTTATCCAACGAGAAGTGGCGATAACCAATACAGCATCGCCAGCCATATGATAAAACCGCCGGTCAGCAGCGCGCCCGCGCCGCGACCAATCTGGCGCGGACGTCGCCAGCAGAGTAATGCAAAAATAACGCTCACCAGCAGCATGACGCTGTAGTCCCGGACGAAGGCCATAGGATTGACTTCGCCCGGCGTAATCAGCGCCGGTAGCCCGAGGACGATAACAATATTAAAAATGTTCGCGCCGATAATGTTACCGACGGCAATATCGTTTTCACCTTTACGCAGACCCGCAATCGCCGTTGCCAGTTCCGGCAGGCTGGTACCAATGGCGACCACCGTCAACCCGATGGTGAGTTCGCTCATGGCGAAATAGTTCGCCAGTACGGTAGCGTTATCTACCACCATACGCGTAGCCATAGGCATAATAATCAGCGCAATACCCAACCACAAAAATGCGACGGGTAACCCGCCTTCGCGCGGCAGCTCAGCTATCTGCTCGCGTGTCAGGCTGTCATTGCCTTGTCGCTCGGCCAGACGGGCGATTTTAACAATGAATAGCAGCCATAGCACGGCCAGGAGCAGAAGAAAGAAACCGTCGCTGCGGCTCAACTGCCCGTCATACAGGACGGATGCAGCTAAAATACTTACCAGCAACATTAGCGGTAATTCACGACGCAGAACATCAGAATGCACGGTAAAAGGATGAATCAGCGCCGACAGGCCTAAAATAAGCAGAATGTTGGTGATGTTAGAACCTATGGCGGTCCCGACAGCCAGATCGAGTTGCCCATTCATCGATGCGGCAACGGAGACAATGATCTCGGGTAACGACGTACCAATGCTGACCACGGTCATTCCGATGATAATGGGGGGAATACCGACGTTTCGACATAAAATGGATGCGGCAAATACCAGACGGTCGGCACCGTAGACCACCAGAAGTAAACCAATTATTAACAGCGCCGTCGCTAAAAGCATCTAAAGTCCTTTCTTCAGGTATACTCGCCGGTCCTCTTGAAGGATCTTCTGGAAGCCGTAACGAAGTCTTAATTTTGACTTTATGCGGCTAAAAAGTAAAACAAATGCCAGCTTTCGCTAACCAGGACAGGCAATAATCTGTAAATATGTTGAGTTCAGGGCTAAATTGAGCGCCAAACTCTTCGATCAACAAGGCAATAGTAAAGGATGAATCAATGGGGCAGTCTGTGGCGAATCTAGTCGATATGCGCGATGTCAGCTTTTCCCGGGGTGACCGCTGCATCTTTGATAATATTTCCCTGACGGTACCGCGCGGTAAAGTGACGGCAATCATGGGGCCATCAGGCATCGGCAAAACGACGCTGTTGCGTCTGATTGGCGGACAGATCTCACCGGATAAGGGCGAGATTCTGTTTGATGGTGAGAACGTCCCGGCCATGTCCCGTTCGCGTTTATTTACCGTGCGTAAGCGCATGAGTATGCTGTTTCAGTCAGGTGCGCTATTTACCGACATGAATGTGTTTGACAACGTTGCGTACCCTCTGCGCGAGCATACGACGTTGCCAGCGCCGTTGCTGAAGAGCACGGTGATGATGAAGCTCGAAGCCGTCGGTCTGCGGGGTGCGGCCAAATTAATGCCTTCTGAATTATCCGGCGGGATGGCGCGCCGCGCTGCGTTAGCGCGTGCTATCGCGCTGGAGCCTGACCTCATTATGTTTGATGAGCCGTTCGTCGGTCAGGATCCCATCACCATGGGCGTGCTGGTGAAGTTGATTTCAGAACTGAACAGTGCGCTGGGTGTCACCTGTGTGGTGGTATCCCATGATGTGCCTGAAGTACTGAGTATTGCGGATTACGCCTATATAATGGCGGACAAAAAAATAGTGGCCTACGGTAGTGCTCAGGCACTACAAGAAAATGCCGATCCGCGCGTACGCCAGTTCCTTGACGGCATTGCCGATGGACCGGTTCCGTTCCGTTACCCGGCGGGTGACTACCATATCGATTTACTCTAAACAGGGAGTTAAGCCACCCATGTTGTTAAATGCGCTGGCATCACTCGGACATCGAGGAATAAAAACCCTCAGGACGTTCGGGCGAGCCGGATTAATGTTGTTCAATGCGGTTGTCGGCAAACCGGAGTTTCGCAAACATGCGCCGCTGCTGATACGCCAGCTTTATAATGTCGGTGTCTTATCGATGCTGATCATTATTGTGTCAGGCGTATTCATCGGTATGGTGTTGGGATTGCAGGGATACCTGGTGCTGACGACCTACAGTGCGGAAACCAGCCTCGGTATGCTGGTGGCACTGTCATTGTTACGTGAGCTGGGGCCGGTTGTTGCGGCGCTGCTGTTTGCCGGGCGAGCCGGATCGGCCTTAACCGCAGAGATTGGTCTGATGAGAGCGACCGAGCAGCTTTCCAGCCTGGAAATGATGGCCGTCGATCCACTGCGCCGGGTGATCTCTCCGCGTTTTTGGGCCGGTGTCATTTCATTGCCGCTGCTAACGATTATATTTGTCGCCGTGGGGATCTGGGGTGGTTCACTGGTTGGCGTAAGCTGGAAGGGTATTGATGCGGGCTTTTTCTGGTCGGCTATGCAAAATGCCGTCGACTGGCGTCTGGACCTGGTCAACTGTCTGATTAAGAGCGTGGTGTTCGCCATTACGGTCACCTGGATTGCATTGTTCAATGGTTATGATGCGATCCCGACCTCTGCCGGGATTAGCCGGGCAACGACACGCACCGTTGTGCACGCCTCTCTTGCCGTTCTGGGGCTGGATTTTGTGCTGACCGCACTGATGTTTGGGAATTGAGTTCATGCAAACGAAAAAAAATGAAATTTGGGTCGGGTTATTCCTGCTGGTTGCGCTGCTGGCTGCGCTGTTTGTCTGCCTGAAGGCGGCGAACGTTACCTCAATGCGTACTGAGCCGACTTACACGATTTATGCGACCTTTGATAATATCGGCGGCCTGAGAGAGCGTTCTCCGGTGCGGATTGGCGGGGTGGTAGTTGGACGCGTATCGGACATCTCGTTAGATCCGAAAACGTACCTGCCGCGCGTGACGCTGGAAATCGAATCGCGTTTTAACCATATCCCTGACACCAGTTCTCTGAGCATCCGTACTTCCGGTCTGCTGGGCGAACAGTATCTGGCATTGAACGTGGGTTTTGAAGATCCTGAGCTGGGAACGTCTATCCTCAAAGATGGCGGTACGATTCAGGACACGAAATCCGCGATGGTGCTGGAAGATATGATTGGTCAGTTCCTTTACAACAGCAACAGCAAAGGTGATGACAATAAGAATTCTGGCGATGCGCCAGCCGCAACTGAAGGCAATAATGAAGCCACTACGCCTGCGGGCGCAACGAAATAATATCAGGAGAATCGACGTATGTTTAAACGATTGATGATGGTGGCTATGCTGGTGATTGCTCCACTTAGCGCGGCAACCGCAGCAGACCAGACTAACCCGTACAAACTGATGGATGAGGCGGCGCAAAAGACCTTTGACCGTCTGAAAAACGAGCAACCAAAAATCCGTTCCAACCCCGATTACCTGCGTCAGGTCGTCGATCAGGAACTGCTGCCTTATGTGCAGGTTAAGTATGCCGGTGCGCTGGTGCTGGGCCGTTACTACAAAGATGCGACTCCTGCCCAACGTGAAGCCTATTTTGCTGCATTCCGTGAATATCTGAAGCAGGCTTACGGCCAGGCACTGGCGATGTACCACGGCCAGACTTATCAGATTGCCCCTGAGCAGCCGTTGGGTGATGCGACCATCGTACCTATCCGCGTAACCATCATCGATCCAAACGGTCGTCCTCCGGTACGTCTGGATTTCCAGTGGCGTAAAAACTCCCAGACCGGTAACTGGCAGGCGTATGACATGATCGCCGAAGGCGTAAGTATGATCACCACCAAACAAAATGAGTGGAGCGACCTGCTGCGTACCAAAGGTATTGATGGCCTGACGGCACAGCTGAAATCTATTTCTCAGCAGAAAATCACTCTGGAAGAGAAAAAATAATGACGCAGTCACTCACCTGGACGCGCGAAGGCGACAAGCTGGTGCTGGTGGGAGAACTGGATCAGGACGTGTTAAATCCCTTATGGGATGCGCGAATTGAGGCGATGAAAGGGGTATCCTGCATCGATCTGAACCAGGTATCCCGGGTAGATACCGGCGGTCTGGCGTTACTGTTGCATCTGATTAATCAAGGCAAGCAGCAGGGAAACAGCGTTTCGCTCACTGGTGTTAACGATAAAGTGTACACGCTGGCGCAGCTTTACAATTTGCCTGACGACGTCCTTCCGCGTTAATTTTTCCAGGCCGGATAAGGTCTTGTGCCGCTATCCGGCAAAACCCCTGAGGGGGATCTGCCACTAAAGCCTTGTCTGATTTATCAGCGAGGCTTTTTGCTTATTTATGACAGCGCCACTTTGCTCTAAGATGTTGGGCTGTTTTCACTATCTGACGAATGAAGAGCCCATGGAAAATAATGAAATTCAGAGCGTGCTGATGAATGCACTCTCCCTCCAGGAAGTCCACGTTTCTGGCGACGGCAGTCACTTTCAGGTTATTGCCGTGGGTGAGATGTTTGAAGGCATGAGCCGGGTCAAGAAGCAGCAATCGGTCTATGGCCCGTTGATGGAGTACATTGCGGACAACCGCATTCATGCCGTGTCGATTAAGGCGTTTACCCCAGCGGAATGGGCGCGCGATCGCAAACTTAACGGTTTTTGAGCTACGGGTGATGTGCCGGTAGCGAAGATAAATTCTAAACAGAGAACAGAATAATGGATAAATTTCGTGTTCAGGGGCCAACCAAGCTCCAGGGCGAAGTCACAATTTCAGGCGCTAAAAACGCCGCACTGCCGATCCTGTTTGCGGCGCTGCTGGCTGAAGAACCTGTAGAGATCCAAAACGTCCCGAAACTGAAGGACGTTGACACATCAATGAAGCTGTTGAGCCAGTTGGGTGCGAAAGTTGAGCGTAATGGTTCCGTGCACATTGATGCGCGTGATGTGAACGTCTTCTGTGCGCCGTACGATCTGGTGAAAACCATGCGTGCATCCATTTGGGCGCTCGGGCCGCTGGTTGCCCGCTTTGGTCAGGGCCAGGTTTCGCTGCCGGGCGGCTGCACCATCGGCGCGCGTCCGGTGGACCTGCACATTACCGGTCTGGAGCAGTTAGGCGCGACTATCAAGCTGGAAGAAGGCTATGTGAAAGCGTCCGTTGATGGCCGTCTGAAAGGCGCGCATATTGTCATGGACAAAGTGAGCGTCGGTGCGACTGTCACCATCATGTGTGCAGCAACGCTTGCCGAAGGCACCACCATCATCGAAAACGCTGCGCGCGAGCCGGAGATTGTGGATACCGCGAACTTCCTGATTGCGCTGGGCGCGAAGATCACTGGCCAGGGCACCGATCGTATTACGATCGAAGGCGTTGAGCGTCTCGGCGGCGGTGTGTATCGCGTTCTGCCAGACCGCATCGAAACCGGTACCTTCCTGGTGGCGGCGGCAATTTCTCGTGGCAAAATTATCTGCCGTAATGCACAACCGGACACACTGGATGCCGTTCTGGCGAAACTGCGTGATGCGGGTGCGGATATCGAAGTCGGCGACGACTGGATCAGCCTTGATATGCACGGCAAACGTCCGAAAGCGGTTAATGTGCGTACTGCGCCGCATCCGGCGTTCCCTACCGATATGCAGGCCCAGTTCACGCTGCTGAACCTGGTGGCAGAAGGGACCGGCTTCATCACGGAAACCGTGTTTGAGAACCGCTTTATGCACGTGCCTGAGCTGAGCCGTATGGGCGCTCACGCAGAAATCGAAAGCAATACCGTGATTTGCCACGGCGTGGAAACACTCTCAGGCGCACAGGTTATGGCGACCGATCTGCGTGCATCTGCAAGTTTAGTGCTGGCAGGTTGTATTGCTGAAGGTACAACAGTGGTCGATCGTATTTATCACATCGATCGCGGCTATGAGCGCATCGAAGATAAACTGCGTGCGCTGGGCGCAAACATTGAGCGCGTGAAAGGCGAGTAATCGTCAACGTCTCTTGTAACCCCCAGTTCAGTTGGCCGGGGGTTACAGCTCAATGTTCATTCCGGATTCTTTTTCTCTCTGCGACTCCTCATCATCCGCGTTCTGTCGATGAACTCATGCGTTTTGGCATCGTGATAGCGTGACGGCCAAATCACCCAGGGATCAGTTCCCAGTGCCCGGGCGATAATCAACTCACCTTTTGGCCATGGTCTCGTTAACGCATTTGCCAGCGTTGATGAACTCAATCCATTTTTACGTGATTCAGCGGCCATTGAGGTCCCTTTCTTGCGCAGTCCGGCGATGATGTCGGCCGGATGCCAGTCAATCAGCTTGTTTTCCATAAATTCATCTCTCCTTTGGTTAACGACTTACGGTTCCACGATCGGTTGTGGCGACACTATAACGCCCGAAGAACGAAT
The DNA here is from genome assembly GCF_004322975.1 of Citrobacter sp. ABFQG. Taxonomy (NCBI): domain Bacteria; kingdom Pseudomonadati; phylum Pseudomonadota; class Gammaproteobacteria; order Enterobacterales; family Enterobacteriaceae; genus Citrobacter; species Citrobacter sp. ABFQG. The sequence continues at coordinate 138,327 of NZ_CP036435.1, read as the reverse complement.
GTTCTAAAATGTTCATGTAAAGTGTCTGTATATTCAGAATATGCCAAGGTTCTGCGTGATTATCCGGAGGAGAGTGGGGGGGGGTACTAGAACTTATAAAAAAATCCCGTGCAGAGCACGGGATGAGGGAGGATGCTGTAGGGAATTAACGGTCGCGCTGTACGGCGATATGTGCCAGACCAATCAGCGCTTCTCTCCACGGCGTATCAGGCAGCACCTGCAACGCAGCGATGGCCTTATCTGCCTCTTCTTCTGCACGTTGGCGCGTCCACTCCAGGGAACCACAGGCGTTCATCGCTTCAAGAACCGGCTCCAGAAGGTGACGACCATTACCTTGCTCAATGGCCTGGCGGATCATTTGCGCTTGTTCTGGAGTACCGTGGCGCATGGCATGCAGCAGCGGCAGCGTAGGTTTACCCTCGTTGAGGTCATCACCGACGTTTTTACCCAACTGCTCGCCATCTGCGCTGTAATCCAGCAAATCGTCAATTAACTGGAAAGCTGTGCCGAGATAACGGCCATAATCCTGCAACCCTTTTTCTTGTTCTTCGCTACAGCCAGCCAGAATGCCTGAACATTGGGCTGCCGCTTCAAACAACCGCGCCGTCTTACTGTAGATGACGCGCATATAGTTTTCTTCGGTGATGTCTGGGTCGTTGACGTTCATCAGCTGCAAGACTTCACCTTCGGCGATGACGTTGACTGCTTTCGACATGACTTCCAGCACTTTCAACGAGCCAAGGCTAGTCATCATCTGAAATGCGCGGGTATAGATAAAATCGCCAACCAGCACGCTGGCCGCATTACCAAACGCCGCATTTGCCGTAGCTTTCCCACGGCGCATGTCTGACTCATCCACAACATCATCGTGCAGCAGGGTCGCTGTGTGGATAAACTCGATGAGGGCCGCAATCGTAACGTGCGCATTTTCCTGGTAACCAACGGCCCGCGCTGCGAGGACGGCGATCATTGGGCGAATGCGTTTTCCGCCACCGCTAACGATGTAGTACCCCAGTTGATTGATCAACTGAACGTCAGAATTGAGCTGTTCAAGGATTGTCGCATTGACCCCCGCCATATCTTGCGCGGTTAACTCATTGATTTTTTCTAAATTCATCGCAAAAGCCGGGCTTCTCGCCCCGATTACCTTACTGTATGAGAAGGTAACGTCGGGTTTAGGGTTATAAATATATGCTGATTGTACTGAAAAAACGCCGTAGATAAACGTTACCGTACGTGTTGTGTTTTTTTTCTTCATGTATTGACGGTAGCACTTGTCAAAGGCTCGCGTTTTGCGTAATATTCGCGCCCTATTGTGAATATTTATAGCGCACTCTGAATCATCAAAAAGGTGTGCGCGGAAGCGGAGTTTTTTATGTACGCGGTTTTCCAAAGTGGTGGTAAACAACACCGAGTAAGCGAAGGTCAGACCGTTCGCCTGGAAAAGCTGGACATCGCAACTGGCGAATCTGTTGAATTCGCAGAAGTTCTGATGATCGCAAACGGTGAAGAAGTCAAAATCGGCGTTCCTTTCGTTGATGGCGGCGTTATCAAAGCTGAAGTTGTTGCTCACGGTCGTGGCGAGAAAGTTAAAATTGTTAAGTTTCGTCGTCGTAAACACTACCGTAAGCAGCAGGGCCATCGTCAGTGGTTCACTGATGTGAAAATCACTGGCATCAGCGCTTAAGTTAAGGGGAGCAGATTAAATGGCACATAAAAAGGCTGGCGGCTCGACTCGTAACGGTCGCGATTCAGAAGCTAAACGTCTGGGCGTAAAACGCTTCGGCGGTGAAACAGTTCTGGCTGGTAGCATCATCGTTCGTCAACGTGGTACTAAATTCCACGCTGGCTCTAACGTTGGTTGCGGCAAAGACCACACTCTGTTTGCTAAAGCAGACGGTAAAGTGAAATTTGAAGTGAAAGGCCCGAAAAACCGTAAATTCATCAGCATCGTTGCTGAATAAGTTTTTCGCGTCCCGGTAACGGATAAAAGCCCCGCAACACGTTGCGGGGCTTTTTACATTCGACGGCCGGTAAATACGCTCGTCACGCCGTGACAACCCGGAAACGAGCCCTTGCAGGGAATACGGCATGAAGCAACAGGCAGGCATTGGTATTCTGTTAGCACTCACAACGGCAGTATGTTGGGGGGCTTTGCCAATAGCAATGAAGCAAGTGCTGGAGGTGATGGAGCCTCCTACCGTGGTGTTCTACCGTTTTTTAATGGCAAGCGTTGGCCTTGGCGCTATTCTTGCGGTTAAAAAAAAGCTCCCTCCATTGCGTATTTTTCGCAAAGCGCGTTGGCTGGTGTTGCTGGCTATCGCAACCGGTGGGCTGTTCGGTAACTTCATTCTGTTTAGTTCATCCTTGCAGTATTTGAGCCCAACGGCTTCGCAGGTTATCGGTCAGCTGTCACCGGTTGGTATGATGATCGCCAGCGTCTTTATCCTCAAAGAAAAGATGCGTGGCACGCAAGTGATTGGCGCCATTATGCTTCTGAGCGGCCTGGTCCTGTTTTTTAATACCAGTCTGATCGAAATTTTTACCCGACTCACCGATTACACCTGGGGCGTTATCTTTGGTGTCGGTGCGGCGATGGTTTGGGTGAGCTATGGGGTCGCGCAAAAGGTGTTATTGCGCCGCCTGGCATCACCGCAGATCCTGTTTTTACTGTACACTTTATGTACGATTGCGTTGTTGCCGCTGGCTAAACCCGGTGTCATCACGCAGCTCAGCGACTGGCAACTGGCATGCCTGGTATTCTGCGGCCTGAATACGCTGGTAGGATACGGCGCTCTTGCGGAAGCGATGGCGCGTTGGCAGGCGGCGCAGGTGAGCGCTATTATCACGCTCACACCGCTGTTTACGTTGTTATTTTCAGATTTATTATCACTGGCCTGGCCCGATTTCTTCGCCAGACCGATGCTAAACCTATTAGGTTATCTCGGTGCGTTTATCGTGGTTGCGGGCGCGATGTATTCCGCCATTGGTCATCGAATTTGGGGCGGTTTACGTAAGCATGAAACGGTGGTTTCGCAACCCCGCTCAGGCGAATGATTTACGGAGAGTAAAATGAAGTTTGTTGATGAAGCATCGATTCTGGTCGTTGCAGGTGATGGCGGTAATGGTTGCGTCAGCTTCCGCCGCGAAAAGTACATCCCAAAAGGCGGTCCGGACGGTGGTGATGGTGGTGACGGTGGTGACGTTTGGCTGGAAGCCGACGAAAACCTGAACACACTAATCGATTACCGTTTTGAAAAATCATTCCGTGCGGAACGTGGTCAGAATGGCGCGAGCCGTGATTGCACCGGTAAGCGTGGCAAAGACGTCACGATTAAAGTGCCTGTTGGTACGCGTGTTATCGATCAGGGCACGGGCGAAACCATGGGCGACATGACCAAACACGGTCAGCGTCTGATGGTCGCTAAAGGCGGCTGGCATGGTCTGGGCAACACCCGTTTCAAATCATCGGTTAACCGTACTCCGCGTCAGAAAACAATGGGTACGCCGGGTGATAAGCGCGATCTGATGCTGGAGCTGATGCTGCTGGCAGACGTGGGTATGCTGGGTATGCCAAACGCCGGGAAATCGACGTTTATCCGTGCAGTATCTGCGGCGAAGCCGAAAGTCGCTGATTATCCGTTCACCACCCTGGTGCCGAGCCTGGGCGTGGTGCGTATGGACAACGAAAAGAGCTTCGTGGTTGCCGACATTCCGGGTCTGATTGAAGGTGCGGCTGAAGGCGCAGGCCTGGGTATCCGCTTCCTGAAGCATCTGGAACGTTGCCGCGTGTTGCTGCACCTCATCGATATCGATCCGATTGACGGTTCCGATCCGGTAGAAAACGCCCGTATCATTATTGGCGAACTGGAAAAATACAGTCAGGATCTGGCATCTAAACCGCGCTGGTTAGTGTTCAACAAAATTGATTTGATGGACAAGGCTGAAGCGGAAGAGAAAGCGAAAGCGATCGCCGAAGCGCTGGGCTGGGAAGGTAAATATTACCTGATCTCTGCCGCCAGCCAGTTGGGCGTGAAGGATCTTTGCTGGGATGTGATGACCTTTATCATCGAGAACCCGATTGTTCAGGCTGAAGAAGCGAAACAGCCAGAGAAAGTTGAGTTCATGTGGGATGATTATCACCGCCAGCAGCTCGCTGAAGTCGAAGACGAAGCGGAAGATGACTGGGATGACGATTGGGACGAAGAAGACGACGAAGGCGTCGAGTTCATCTACAAGCGTTAATCGCATGAAAAACCCCGGCCAAGTTGCCGGGGTTATTGTTTTCAGGTTTCTCTGTAGGCCGGATAAGGCACGTTAGTGCCACCATCCGGCAATCAAACTACCCATCTAATTGTTCTGATAAATATCCTTGTACAACCGGCTCTCGAAGCGCACCAACGGAATACGGCGATTACGCTGGTCAGCCGGCTCTACCGCATAACCAGACAAATACTGCACGAATGCCATGCGTTGGCCGCTTGCCGTGGTAATGAAGCCGGCAAGGTTATAGACTCCTTGCAGCGAACCTGTCTTCGCCGATACTTTGCCATCCACACCAGCCTGATGCAGACCCGCACGGTATTGCAGGGAGCCGTCGTGCCCCGCCAGAGGCAGCATAGTGATAAAGTTCAGCTCGTTATCGTGTTGAGCGATATATTGCAGCACCTGCATCATGGTTGCCGGGGCAATCAGGTTATGCCGGGAGAGGCCTGAACCGTCGGCAATAATGGTGTTGCCGATATCAACGCCCGCCTGCTGACGCAAAATCTGGCGTACGGCATCAGAACCCGCCCGCCAGGTGCCTGGCACGTTAAATCGGGCATGACCAATCATACGGAAAACGGTATCGGCAATCATGTTGTCCGATTTTTTCAGCATAATCTTAAGCAGGTCATGCAGTGGCGCTGACTGCTTACTGGCGACCACCGTTCCCGGCTCGTTGACCAGCGTCTGGCGCAGCAGCGTACCGCTGTAGGTGATACCTGCTTGTTTTAGCTCATCTTTGATAATCGCCCCGGCATAGCTGGCTCCGTCCTGAATGGCGAACGCCAGCGGCAGCGGATCGGCTCGTTGGGGCAGGCATCCGGTCAGCGTATAGCGGTTGAGATCGCCGGGAACCACATCCAGTTCACAATATTGCGCTTCCGCAGAACCTCGGGCGAGAGTACGCACCTGACTGAACATGGTGACCGGGTAATAAGATGCCACGCGAATAAAGGCGAGATCGTTGGGTTTTTGCGCGCTGTAGAGTGAAACCGAGAAACAGTTTCTATCGACAATAGCCGCTGCGGGCGGTGCGCTAAAACACTGCGTCATGTCGTTCCAGGGCCAACCGGGCGCTTTATCATGACTGGCGAAAATAGAGGTGTCGATCAGGACATTTCCGGCAATTTGCGTCACGCCTGATTTTTTCAGGGTTGCCACCATATTGCGAATATCCTGGCGTTTTAGCGTCGGATCAGCACCAAATCGTGCCACTAAGTCACCTTTCAATACGCCGCCTTCCACGTTGCCTTTAGTCTCAAGCGTAGTGGTAAAACGAAAGTCAGGCCCGAGCTGAATCAATGCCGCCAGCGCGGTGATCACTTTCTGGGTACTGGCCGGCAGCGCCATCTGCTGGCTATGAAAATCAATAGCGGGTGCAGGTGCGCCAACCTTCTGTACCATAAGGGCGAGGTTGGCCCCGGCAGGGAGCTGATTGATATACTCGTCGACGTTCGCAGCCTGAACACTGAACGCTATACTGGCAGTCAATCCGATGGTAAATCTGGAAAATCGCATAATCTCGCGCTAACAACCTGGAAACAGGCCGTCATACTACGGCGCAACGCCCCAAAAAGTAAACGATGACCCATAAGGAACTCCAGGGTAAAATGATCATCAAATAGAGAATTGTAGCTGACCTGGGACCTTGAGCCCCGGGTCGGTATTTTTTTGCTTCTGACTCTGGCATGACATTCGCCAGGGTGGGCTTAGCAGCCGGGGTGAGAGCAACTGCCCCCTACAGGAATGTTCAAGAGGTATAACAAATGCAAGCTATCCCGATGACCTTACGTGGTGCTGAAAAACTGCGCGAAGAGCTGGATTTTCTGAAATCTGTGCGCCGTCCTGAAATTATTGCCGCTATCGCTGAAGCGCGTGAGCACGGTGACCTGAAAGAGAACGCGGAGTATCACGCGGCGCGCGAACAGCAGGGTTTCTGCGAAGGACGCATTAAAGATATCGAGGCTAAACTGTCCAACGCGCAGGTAATCGACGTTACTAAAATGCCGAACAATGGCCGCGTTGTTTTCGGCGCGACGGTTACCGTGTTGAATCTCGATAACGATGAAGAGCAGACCTGGCGTATTGTCGGCGATGATGAAGCCGATTTTAAACAGAACCTGATTTCAGTGAACTCGCCTATCGCTCGTGGCCTTATCGGTAAAGAGCAGGATGACGTCGTGGTTATCAAAACGCCGGGCGGCGAAGTGGAATATGAAGTGACGAAGGTAGAATACCTGTAATTCGCATCTTGGTTAAGATGTTGATACATTGTAAAGAAAGGAAAAAGGCCGCATAGCGGCCTTTTATCAACGAAGAGAGCGTGGCATTTTGCTCTCCTGCTAGCGGAAAACCCCGCGTTTTACACAAACTTCGTGTTCAACTTTGGGATATTCTTAGCGTGGCAGCGAGATTTTACGTTCTTTAGTCGGGCGATACAGTACCAGCGTTTTGCCGATGACCTGCACATTACAGGCGCCGGTTTCGCGTACGATAGCTTCCACGATCAAGGTTTTAGTATCGCGATCTTCCGAGGCGATTTTCACCTTGATAAGTTCATGGTGCTCTAACGCTTGTTCAATCTCGGCCAGTACCCCTTCGGTCAAACCATTGTTGCCAAGCATAACTACAGGCTTGAGCGGATGTGCCAGACCTTTCAGGTGCTGTTTTTGTTTAGTACTCAGATTCATCGTATATTTTTGCTTACGTTGGGATTGAAAACGGGTCATTCTACCGCCATCTCCCATATATCACCAAATAGCTGTGTAGAAATTTACACCATTGGTTACGATGAACTGCCCTTTGGGAATGTGAAATGACAGGTAAAAAGCGTTCTGCCAGCTCGAGTCGCTGGCTTCAGGAACACTTTAGCGATAAATATGTTCAACAGGCGCAGAAAAAGGGGTTACGTTCCCGTGCCTGGTTTAAACTTGATGAAATACAGCAAAGTGACAAAATTTTTAAACCGGGGATGACGATAGTTGATCTCGGTGCTGCACCCGGTGGCTGGTCGCAATATGCAGTTACGCAGATCGGCAACACCGGCCGCATTATCGCTTGCGATCTTTTACCTATGGATCCAATCGTTGGTGTGGACTTCCTTCAGGGCGACTTTCGTGATGAATTAGTCCTGAAAGCGTTACTTGAACGCGTAGGTGACAGTAAAGTACAAGTTGTCATGTCTGATATGGCGCCAAATATGTGTGGAACACCGGCGGTGGATATTCCCCGGGCCATGTATCTGGTAGAGCTGGCGCTTGGAATGGCTCGTGATGTATTAGCGCCAGGTGGTAGTTTTGTAGTGAAGGTGTTCCAGGGCGAAGGCTTCGATGAGTATCTAAGAGAGATTCGCTCCCTGTTTACGAAGGTCAAAGTTCGTAAGCCGGACTCTTCTCGCGCCCGTTCGCGTGAAGTGTATATTGTAGCGACCGGGCGTAAACCATAACCGGCAGATTTCAAACGAAAGTTTGAAAGAAACTGGATATAGAGTATCCTGACGCTGTTTTTAACACAGTTGTAATATGAGGTTAATCCCTTGAGTGACATGGCGAAAAACCTAATTCTCTGGCTGGTCATTGCCGTTGTGCTGATGTCAGTATTCCAGAGCTTTGGGCCCAGCGAGTCTAATGGCCGTAAGGTTGATTACTCTACCTTCCTGCAAGAGGTCAATCAGGACCAGGTTCGTGAAGCGAAGATCAACGGACGTGAGATTAACGTTACCAAGAAAGATAGTAACCGTTACACGACCTACATCCCGGTTAACGATCCGAAGCTGCTTGATAACCTGCTGACCAAAAACGTCAAGGTTGTTGGCGAACCACCTGAAGAGCCGAGCCTGCTGGCTTCTATCTTCATTTCCTGGTTCCCAATGCTGCTGCTGATTGGTGTCTGGATCTTCTTCATGCGTCAGATGCAGGGCGGTGGTGGCAAAGGTGCCATGTCGTTCGGCAAGAGCAAAGCGCGCATGCTGACGGAAGATCAGATCAAAACGACTTTTGCTGACGTTGCGGGTTGTGACGAAGCAAAAGAAGAAGTCGCTGAGCTGGTTGAGTATCTGCGCGAACCGAGCCGTTTCCAGAAACTGGGCGGTAAAATCCCGAAAGGCGTCCTGATGGTCGGTCCTCCGGGTACGGGTAAAACCCTGCTGGCGAAAGCTATCGCTGGTGAAGCGAAGGTTCCATTCTTCACAATTTCCGGTTCTGATTTCGTGGAAATGTTCGTGGGTGTCGGTGCATCTCGTGTGCGTGACATGTTCGAACAAGCTAAAAAAGCGGCACCGTGCATCATCTTCATCGATGAAATCGACGCCGTAGGCCGCCAGCGTGGCGCAGGTCTGGGCGGTGGTCACGATGAACGTGAACAGACGCTGAACCAGATGCTGGTTGAGATGGACGGCTTCGAAGGTAACGAAGGTATTATCGTTATCGCAGCGACTAACCGTCCGGACGTTCTTGACCCTGCGCTGCTTCGTCCAGGCCGTTTCGACCGTCAGGTTGTGGTTGGTCTGCCGGACGTTCGCGGTCGTGAACAGATCCTGAAAGTGCATATGCGTCGCGTGCCGCTGTCTCCGGATATCGATGCGGCAATCATTGCACGTGGTACGCCTGGCTTCTCCGGTGCGGACCTCGCGAACCTGGTCAACGAAGCGGCGCTGTTTGCTGCTCGTGGCAACAAGCGCGTAGTGTCGATGGTTGAGTTCGAAAAAGCGAAAGACAAAATCATGATGGGTGCGGAACGTCGCTCCATGGTGATGACGGAAGCGCAGAAAGAATCTACCGCGTATCACGAAGCAGGCCACGCGATTATCGGTCGCCTGGTGCCGGAACACGATCCAGTGCACAAAGTGACGATTATCCCGCGCGGTCGTGCGCTGGGTGTGACCTTCTTCCTGCCTGAAGGCGATGCAATCAGTGCCAGCCGTCAGAAACTGGAAAGTCAGATCTCCACATTGTACGGTGGCCGTCTGGCGGAAGAGATCATCTACGGTGCTGAACATGTTTCTACCGGTGCGTCGAACGACATTAAAGTCGCGACTAACCTGGCGCGTAACATGGTTACTCAGTGGGGCTTCTCCGATAAACTCGGTCCGTTGCTGTACGCTGAAGAAGAAGGCGAAGTGTTCCTGGGACGTTCTGTGGCGAAAGCGAAACACATGTCCGATGAAACCGCTCGCATTATCGATCAGGAAGTTAAACTGCTGATTGAGCGTAACTATGACCGTGCACGTCGTTTGCTGAACGAAAACATGGACATTCTGCACTCAATGAAAGATGCGCTCATGAAATATGAGACTATCGATGCGCCGCAGATTGACGATCTGATGGCTCGCCGCGATGTGCGTCCGCCTGCGGGTTGGGAAGAACCGGGTTCTTCTAACAACAACTCTGGCAGCACCGGCAAGCCGAGTGCACCGCGTCCGGTTGATGAACCGCGTGCGCCGGACTCTGGCACTATGTCAGAGCAGCTGGGCGACAAATAAGTTATCGTTGATGATGACAGTGTTTTAATTGAAAACCCTGGGGCTTGCTCCGGGGTTTTTCTTATCTGCATATTCAAGATTTTACCAGGGATAAAACTATGAAACTCTTTGCTCAGGGTTCTTCACTGGATCTCAGCCATCCGCACGTCATGGGGATTTTGAACGTCACGCCAGACTCATTTTCCGATGGTGGAGCGCACAACTCTTTGGTTGAGGCGGTAAAACACGCAAACCTGATGATTAACGCCGGGGCGACTATCATTGATGTGGGTGGTGAGTCCACGCGTCCGGGCGCGGCTGATGTGAGTGTTGAAGAAGAGTTGCAGCGAGTGATCCCTGTGGTAGAGGCGATTGCTCAGCGTTTTGAAGTGTGGATTTCGGTTGATACCTCAAAGCCCGAAGTGATCCGCGAATGCGCCAGGGTTGGCGCGCATATCATCAATGACATTCGCTCACTCTCGGAGCCTGGAGCGTTGGAAGCCGCAGCGGAGACCGGATTGCCAGTTTGCCTGATGCATATGCAGGGGCAGCCGAAAACCATGCAGGAAGCGCCAAAGTATGAGGATGTTTTTGCTGAGGTAGATCGTTACTTTGTTGAGCAAATAGCACGTTGCGAGCGGGCTGGAATCACAAAAGATAAATTGTTGCTCGACCCCGGGTTCGGATTCGGTAAAAATCTCACTCACAACTACACATTACTGGCACGTCTGGCGGAGTTTCATCATTTTAATCTGCCGCTGCTGGTTGGGATGTCACGAAAATCAATGGTCGGTCAGTTACTGAATGTGGGGCCATCTGAACGTCTGAGCGGTAGTTTTGCGTGCGCGGTGATTGCCGCAATGCAGGGGGCGCAGATCGTTCGTGTCCATGACGTCAAAGAAACCGTAGAAGCGATGCGTGTGGTGGAAGCCACATTGTCTGCAAAGGAAAAAAAACGCTATGAGTAATCGTAAATATTTTGGCACTGATGGGATCCGCGGTCGCGTAGGTGATGCCCCAATTACTCCTGACTTTGTGCTCAAGCTGGGCTGGGCTGCAGGGAAAGTGCTGGCTCGTCATGGTTCACGTAAAATTATTATCGGTAAAGATACGCGTATTTCCGGCTACATGCTGGAGTCCGCGCTGGAAGCGGGCCTGGCAGCCGCCGGACTCTCAGCCTCATTCACAGGGCCAATGCCAACACCTGCCGTTGCTTATTTGACGCGTGCTTTCCGTGCTGAGGCCGGGATTGTTATCTCCGCTTCGCACAACCCATTCTATGACAATGGGATTAAATTCTTCTCCATCGATGGGACCAAACTGCCGGATGCGGTTGAAGAAGCTATCGAAGCCGAAATGGAAAAAGCGATCACCTGCGTGGACTCGGCTGAACTGGGTAAAGCTACCCGTATCGTTGATGCTGCCGGTCGCTATATCGAGTTTTGCAAAGGCACCTTCCCGAACGAACTGAGTCTGAGTGAGCTTAAAATTGTGGTGGATTGCGCTAACGGTGCAACGTACCACATTGCACCAAATGTACTGCGTGAGCTGGGTGCAAACGTGATTGCCATTGGCTGTGAGCCAAACGGTGTGAACATCAATGAAGAAGTCGGCGCCACTGACGTCCGTGCCCTGCAGGCGCGCGTGATTGCGGAAAAAGCCGATCTGGGTATTGCGCTGGACGGCGATGGCGACCGCGTTATTATGGTTGACCACGAAGGCAATAAGGTCGATGGCGATCAGATCATGTACATCATCGCCCGTGAAGCCCTGCGTCAGGGACAGCTGCGTGGTGGTGCGGTAGGTACGCTGATGAGCAACATGGGCCTCGAGCTGGCGCTGAAACAGCTGGGTATTCCTTTTGCTCGGGCGAAAGTTGGCGACCGCTATGTGCTGGAAAAAATGCAGGAAAAAGGCTGGCGTATCGGTGCCGAAAACTCTGGTCATGTGATCCTGCTGGACAAAACCACCACTGGTGACGGCATCGTGGCGGGCCTGCAGGTGCTGGCGGCGATGGTGCGTAACCATATGAGTTTGCACGACCTGTGCAGCGGCATGAAAATGTTCCCACAGCTGCTGGTTAACGTACGTTACACCGCAGGTAGCGGCGATCCGCTGGAACATGAAAATGTGAAAGCGGTGATGGCGGAAGTGGAAGCGGCACTGGGTAACCGTGGACGCGTCCTGCTGCGTAAGTCTGGTACCGAACCGTTAATTCGTGTGATGGTTGAAGGTGAAGACGAAGCGCAGGTGACTGAATTCGCCCACCGTATTGCCGATGCTGTGAAAGCGGCGTAATCCCGAAGAAAGTGAGAGCCGGAGTCTGAGACTCCGGCTTTTTTTTACTGTACGGCAAGCGGCTGTTTACGTCGGCGCTGCCAGAAGTAACCACCGACCATCAGTAGTACAAGGACTGCCAGCCACGGCAGAACCGCCAGCAAATGCCCAGACCGGGCAAAGGTTAGCGCAATCATCAGTAGCCAACCGCCCAGCATCGGAATCGCGGTGCGCTTAACAATATCCACAGGCGAGACGCCTGCAATCCCTGCGATAGCAATGATGACGCCGGCAATCGGCGATAACGTACGACCAATACCCGCCGATATCTGGATAGGCAACATCATGACTGCGATATCGCTACCGATATGACGGCTGATGTCCGGCACCATGGGTGCGAAGGAGAAAAATGCCGCATTCCCGGAGCCCATCAGCGCTGAAATTGCGAAGGTGATTAGGGTCATCAGCAGGATAATAGAGGCGGCGCTGAGGCCAAATTCGCCAGAAAGCGACAGCAGCGCGTCGACGGCGCCAATGGCTTTCAGCCCGGCGGAAAAAACTTCACCGGCGATAATCAGCGTCACGACGGTGGCAAAAACGCTGCCCATGCTGTCGAAAACCTTTTGTACGCCAGCCATCACCTCGCGCGCCTTGCGATGACGGCAGTACTCACAAACCAGCGTAATAGCGAGGCTTATCAGTACGGCGGTATCCAGCGTAATCTTAAGCGAGCTAAATACTAAATCGCTACACACCAACATCAATACCAGCGGCAGCATGGGCAGAAACAGCCACGCGATAGGTGCGTCGGCTTCATCAGTTGCCGTTAATGTCTGCATCTGCTGAGCTGCATTGTCGCCACTTTCCCGACGGTCAAAAAAGCGTTGCACAACAATATGCAACAGGGCGATGAAAAGAATGACGGGCACAACGATCGGCAACTGATCCTGCACAAAATAGTTCACCACCTCAATACCTGCGGTTTTGGCGGCGAGAACCGAGTTGCCGGATCCTGGGCCAAACTCAACCGCACAGGTACTGGCGATAACTGCGGCAACTGCGGCGCGGCTACAGCCAAGACGGGTAAGCAATGGGTAAAGCGTCGCCATCAACAGCAGACCCAATCCGGTGGCGCTGCTGATAAACAGCGACAGGAATTGGCCTAATAGCAGTGCCAGTCCCAGCAGCAGATAAGGCGAGTTCAGCCGTTGTAAAGGACGAGATGTTACCCGAACCAGTACCTGGCTTGCGCCAATGGCTGACATGTACGTGGCGAAACCACCAATCAGCATAATTTGCAGCCCGAGGCCGCCGAGACGCACGCTCAGGGTATCGCGGATAAACTCAAAGGCGTCAAAGGGGCCAAATCCGGTGCTCTTTTTCACCAGGCCACTGAGTGAGGTCATTCCGCTAAAATGCGCGATAAGCAACAGCACAATCCCGGTCAATAACAGTACCGACTGGGGGTGATATTTTTTGAGGATCAGACGTCCGGCAAAAATGATGGCGATTAGCGCCAGTAGTAATGACATTCTTGCCCCCTTACTCGAAGTTGCCGGTAACCAGGCACTCGCCATCCCGCAGCAACGGTTTACCCGCGGCAAACAGATGGGCCAGCGAGAGGTCATCATTGAGTACACAGATATCGGCACGTTCTCCGGCGCAGAGCACGCCCCCGGAAATACCCAGCGAGCGTGCAACGTTTGCCGTCAGCATTGCGATGGCCTGCGGCACCGGAATACCGACATCAATCAGGCGAGGAAGTAGGTTAAGATTGCCTGCGACCGGTGCCGCGCTTAAACCTTCAACGATACCCTGAGCGTTAAAGCGCGGAACGCTGCCATTGCCGTCAGAACTGATCGTGATGCGCTCCGCCGGAACCTGTGCTTCGAGTGCGTGGATAATCGCTTGCTCCTGAGGCATAAAACGACTGCCACCAGACGTAACATCGATATGGCCGCCACGATGGGCGAAAGCAATAGCCTGTTCGAACAAGGGCTCTGTTCTTGCAACATGGGTCGGTGAAATATGGTGAATCGGAATACCCGCATCACACAACTCAATAAGTTGCGACATCCCTTCCGGCAGATTCCCCAGGTGCACATGCAGCAAGCCTTTTTTCCCTGCCAGCAGGGAAGCGACGCGAATATCGCTCACTATCCTCAGCAACTCCTGGAAAGAGGGGTAAGAGCCGCGGTGATCGGCGAGGGCGATTTTTACACCAAGAATTGCCGGAATGAAGGCCATATCATCGCGGATGGATCGCGTAATGGTTGGGCTGGGAACGGCGTAGGCTCCCGTATGCATAAACGCGCGTAATCCCTCAAGGTTGAGAGACTGCATTTTAGCGTAGAGGTCTTTGGGCGAACGAGAAATGGCATCGGTGCCTAACACGCCAACCACCGTGGTAATACCCGCCTGAATCAGATCGCGCAGCTTGACGGCGGGTGTCCGACTGGCAAATCCGGCTTCGCCACCGCCACCGGTAAGATGAACATGCTGATCGATGATGCCAGGGATAACCCATTTACCCCGACAATCGATGACCTCGTTGACGCCATCAAACAATGAAATATCTTTTTCTACCGCCACAATTCGGTCGGCATGAATGAGCAGGGAGCAGAGGCCTAAATCCTCAGGAGAAAAAACACGGGCATTGGTCAATAAAGTAAACATAGCGGTCCTGTCAAACGTCGAAGGTGAGAGTCGGCAGGTGAAACGGAATATTGTTGTTATGATGCCCACCATAAAGCCATTACTATAACTATGACTATTACCGATTTGTTATTGGAGGATGCGGTTATGGCATGGCGGAGAGCACAACGTGGATTGTAAGTGGCTGGAAGATTTTCTGGCCTTGAGCCAGCATGGAAACTACTCTCAGGCCGCGGCGCAGCGGCATATTACTCAACCTGCGCTGAGTCGGCGTATAAAGGCGCTGGAAGAGGTGCTGGGCGTGCCTTTGTTTGATCGGACAACGACCCCCGTCACGCTGACGCGCTATGGTGAACGCTTTGAACCTTATGCCCGGCACGTCCTCAGTACGTTAACAGAGGCACGCCATGAGCTGTCGGCGATGACGCCAGCAACGGATAACACGCTGGTGATGGTCAGCCTGCATACGCTGTCGGTGAATATCCTGCCGGATATGATCAACTACCTGCGACAGAGTGAGCCGCAGTTAAACTTTACGGTAAACGCCAGTATCCAGGGGATAGACAACCACTTCAATGCCCTGATAAACCGGCAAATTGATATGCTGGTGACTTACGATTTACCCTCTTCACAACCAGGGCTGGAGATTGCCGGAGGGTTAAAACGTTCACTATGGCGGTATGAGCGATTTATTCCTGTGATTTCTGCACAGTTGGTGGATACGCTTGACGATCCGCATACCCCGATCCCCTGGCTATGTTACAGCGACTATACCTTTGTCAGACGTATTATTGATCTGGCAGAACAACGAGTGCGACCACGGTTGAAAAAAGTGTTTGAGAGTGGTTTAAGCGAAACGATACGAGAAATGGTGTTGCGTCATATGGGAATGGCCTGGTTACCTGAATCGATGGTGGCGGAAGAGTTGGTGAATCAGCAAATTATTCACTGCTGGCCAGAAAATGCAGATCTGATTTGTGAAATCCCTGTTGTGGTATGGGCGAATCTTGACGATCAACGCGCCGTCATGCAGAGATGCTGGGAGAAATTGCTGCGTTTTTGATTGATGTGGCGATTTTTTCCGCAGTTGATACAATGCTAACAAATTGCCCTTGCGAAGGTTATTCGCTTTGGTTAGTATTCACACCCGCTTCAGTGGGAAACAGTAAATATTCCCGCTTTAATGGTCGAAGCATTGTACGCGGCAACTCCGCAAGGAACAGGTTGATTATGCACGAAGCTCTTTTAGTAGTTTTCCTTATTGTGGCAATTGGCCTGGTAGGCTTGATCATGCTGCAGCAAGGCAAAGGCGCTGATATGGGAGCCTCTTTTGGCGCAGGCGCTTCTGGTACTCTGTTTGGTTCAAGTGGTTCTGGTAACTTCATGACCCGTATGACAGCTGTATTGGGAACCTTGTTCTTCATCATCAGTCTGGTGCTGGGTAACATGAACAGCAATAAGACCAATAAAGGAAGTGAGTGGGAAAATCTGAGTGCACCGGCGAAAACCGAGCAAACTCAGCCAGCTGCTCCGGCTCAGCCGACCAGCGATATCCCACGCTAAGTATTCTGTACCGAGGTGGTGGAATTGGTAGACACGCTACCTTGAGGTGGTAGTGCCCTAACGGGCTTGTGGGTTCGAGTCCCATCCTCGGTACCAAATTCCAAAAAAAAGACGCTGCAAAGCGTCTTTTTTTTCGTCTGTTATTTTTGGCTGTCCTGTAGGTCGGATAAGCATAGCGCCATCAGGCGTTGTAATAATGTCGGATGGCGGCGTAAACGCCTTATCCGACCTACAGGGCCGCAGAGCTATATTCCGCACATAAAAAAGGCCGCTTTCGCGGCCTTAAGATGGTGTATCTTTACTTCGCCTTATTTTCCAGATTCTCAACCTGCGGCAGGCCGGTTGTGGAAGAAGCGGTCAGCAGACCAGACTGCGCATAGCCGAACAGCTTCTCGCGGGTATCGGTGATATCCAGATTACGCATGGTCAACTGACCGATACGGTCGTCCGGAGAGAATACGGAATCGCCTTTTTCCATCGTCAGACGTTCTGGTTTATAAGTCAGATTGTCAGATACGGTGTTGAGGATCGAGTAGTCATTACCACGGCGCAGTTCCAGCGTCACTTCACCGGTAATCTGGCTGGCAACCCAACGCTGCAGACCGTCACGCAGCATCAGCGCCTGAGAGTCGAACCAGCGACCCTGATACAGCAGACGACCAAGCTGGCGACCATGTGCGTGATACTGCTCGATGGTATCCTCGTTGTGAATACCGGTCAGCAGACGCTCGTATGCGATATGTAACAATGCCATCCCCGGGGCTTCGTAGATGCCACGGCTCTTCGCTTCAATGATGCGGTTTTCAATCTGATCGCTCATACCCAGACCGTGACGACCGCCGATACGGTTGGCTTCCAGCATCATCTCAACGTCGTCGCTGAAGGTTTTACCGTTCAGTGCAACCGGATGACCCTGTTCAAAACGCACGGTCACTTCTTCTGCCGGGATCTTCACGCTCTCATCCCAGAACTTCACGCCCATAATTGGGTTGACGATTTTGACGCTTGAGTTCAGGAATTCCAGATCTTTTGCTTCGTGGGTCGCCCCGAGCATATTGGAGTCTGTTGAGTACGCTTTCTCAACGGACATCTTGTAGTCGAAACCACAGGCAATCATAAATTCGGACATCTCATGGCGACCGCCGAGTTCATCGATAAAATCGGTATCCAGCCATGGTTTATAAATCTGCAGTTCGGCGTTGGTCAGCAGACCGTAACGATAGAAACGTTCAATATCGTTACCTTTATAGGTGCTACCGTCACCCCAGATATTTACGCCATCTTCTTTCATGGCGGCAACCAGCATGGTGCCGGTCACGGCACGGCCCAGCGGGGTGGTATTGAAGTAGGTCAGTCCGCCAGTGGTGTTGTGGAATGCACCGCACTGAATGGCAGCGATCCCTTCGGCAACGAGCTGCTTACGGCAATCTACCAGGCGAGCATTCTCAGCACCATATTCCATTGCACGGCGAGGAATGGCGTCATAGTCATCCTCATCCGGCTGGCCCAAATTCGCAGTATATGCATATGGGACAGCCCCTTTTTGTCGCATCCACAGCAGTGCTGCACTGGTGTCCAGGCCGCCGGAAAAAGCGATACCAATACGTTGACCTACCGGGAGATGCTTGAGAATCGTCGTCATAAAATAAAACCCTGCTTGATAGACTGGTGAAGAGGTCGCTTATTATGTTAATTGCATTTTTATGCAAAATAAATGAGTTTTCATTTAATCATCTTTTCTGGATGACAGGAAGAGTTTAGTGATAATTTCGTTAAATAACGGCGTGGGTGGAATATTTATCTTGCTGGGCTAGCGCTGGGCAGCATTCATTGATTTGCATAGTCGTAACAAGGTTGACATAACGCATAGTGAATCAATATACTGTGCGCAGATTTTACGTCCCGTCCTCGGTACCAAATCCCAGCAGTATTTGCATTTTTTACCCAAAACGAGTAAAATTTGCCACGTTTCAGGCGCGGGGTGGAGCAGCCTGGTAGCTCGTCGGGCTCATAACCCGAAGGTCGTCGGTTCAAATCCGGCCCCCGCAACCACTTTCCCTTAGAGTTCTTTTTCAAATATACTGTGAAGACTTAGGCCTTCGTAGCTGGATTTGAAAAAAATTCTTTCGGAAGGTTCTCCGAACCGCAGGTGCGGTTATAGGGTTCAGTTATCTAAAGCCCCGATTTATCGGGGTTTTTTGTTATCTGACTACAGAATAACTGGGCTTTAGGCCCTTTTTTTATGTCTTGGGGGTGGGCTTGTCCACATTAGAGCAAAAATTAACAGAGATGATTACAGCGCCAGTTGAAGCCCTGGGCTACGAACTGGTCGGCATCGAATTTATTCGTGGTCGCACATCCACACTGCGCATCTATATTGATAGTGAAGATGGCATCAATGTTGATGATTGTGCTGATGTGAGCCATCAGGTAAGCGCCGTGATGGATGTCGAAGACCCAATCACCGTTGCCTATAACCTGGAAGTCTCCTCTCCGGGTCTCGACCGTCCTCTGTTCACAGCTGAACACTACGTGCGTTTCCTGGGTGAAGAAGTCACGCTGGTTCTTCGTATGGCGGTACAAAACCGTCGTAAATGGCAGGGCGTTATCAAAGCGGTGGACGGTGAGATGATCACGGTCACAGTCGAAGGCAAAGATGAAGTGTTCGCGCTGAGTAATATCCAGAAGGCGAACCTGGTTCCCCACTTTTAACAGTCTGGATTGAGGTGAAAAGCCCGCGATGAACAAAGAAATTTTGGCTGTTGTTGAAGCCGTATCCAACGAAAAAGCGCTGCCACGCGAGAAAATTTTTGAAGCACTGGAAAGTGCGCTGGCTACAGCAACAAAGAAAAAATATGAGCAAGAGATCGACGTTCGCGTAGAAATCGATCGTAAAAGCGGTGATTTCGATACCTTCCGTCGTTGGGTAATCGTAGAAGAAGTTACTCAGCCGACCAAAGAAATTACGCTGGAAGCGGCACGCTTCGAAGACGAAAGTCTGAACGTGGGCGAATATGTTGAAGATCAGATTGAATCTGTCACCTTTGACCGTATCACCACCCAGACCGCGAAACAGGTTATCGTACAGAAAGTACGTGAAGCTGAACGCGCAATGGTTGTCGATCAGTTCCGCGAACACGAAGGCGAAATCGTCACCGGTGTGGTAAAGAAAGTAAACCGCGACAACATTTCTCTGGATCTGGGCAGCAATGCTGAAGCTGTTATCCTGCGTGAAGACATGCTCCCGCGTGAAAACTTCCGCCCAGGTGACCGTATTCGTGGTGTTCTGTACTCTGTACGCCCGGAAGCGCGCGGTGCGCAGCTGTTTGTAACCCGTTCCAAACCGGAAATGCTGATTGAGCTGTTCCGCATTGAAGTACCGGAAATTGGCGAAGAAGTTATCGAAATTAAAGCGGCTGCCCGTGATCCGGGATCGCGTGCGAAAATCGCCGTTAAGACCAACGACAAGCGTATTGATCCGGTCGGCGCCTGTGTTGGTATGCGCGGTGCGCGCGTTCAGGCGGTTTCTACCGAACTGGGCGGCGAGCGTATCGATATCGTCCTGTGGGATGATAACCCGGCGCAGTTCGTGATTAACGCAATGGCGCCAGCAGACGTTGCTTCTATCGTGGTGGATGAAGACAAGCACACCATGGATATCGCGGTTGAAGCCGGTAACCTGGCTCAGGCGATTGGACGTAATGGTCAGAACGTCCGCCTGGCTTCACAACTGAGCGGTTGGGAACTCAACGTGATGACCGTTGATGACCTGCAGGCGAAGCATCAGGCTGAAGCACATGCAGCCATCGATACCTTCACCAAATATCTCGATATCGATGAAGATTTCGCGACCGTTCTGGTGGAAGAAGGTTTTGCGACGCTGGAAGAACTGGCCTACGTGCCAATGAAAGAGCTGCTGGAAATTGACGGCCTGGATGAACAGACCGTTGAAGCGCTGCGCGAGCGTGCTAAAAACGCACTGACCACTCTGGCACTGGCCCAGGAAGAAAGCCTCGGTGATAACAAACCGGCTGACGATCTGCTGAATCTGGAAGGATTGGATCGTGAGATGGCCTTCAAACTGGCGGCCCGTGGTGTTTGTACGCTGGAAGATCTCGCTGAACAGGGCATTGATGATCTGGCTGATATCGAAGGGTTGACCGACGAAAAAGCCGGTGAGCTGATTATGGCTGCCCGTAATATTTGCTGGTTCGGCGACGAAGCGTAATAAACTGTAGCAGGAAGGAACAGTATGACAGATGTAACCGTAAAAACGCTGGCTGCAGAGATACAGACTTCCGTGGATCGCCTGGTACAGCAATTTGCTGATGCCGGTATCCCGAAGTCTGCTGACGACTCTGTGTCTGCACAAGAGAAACAAACCTTACTGGCGCATTTGAACCGTGAAAACGGCTCAGCGCCGGATAAGTTGACATTGCAGCGTAAAACGCGCAGTACTCTCAATATTCCAGGTACCGGTGGAAAAAGCAAATCGGTACAAATCGAAGTCCGCAAGACACGCACCTTTGTGAAACGCGATCCGCAAGAGGCTGAACGCCTTGCCGCGGAAGAGCAGGCGCAGCGTGAAGCGGAAGAGCAAGCCCGTCGTGAGGCAGAAGAAGCTGCCAAACGCGAGGCGCAACAAAAAGCCGAACGTGAGGCCGCAGAACAAGCTAAGCGTGAAGCCGCTGATAAAGCGAAACGTGAAGCTGCGGAAAAAGACAAAGTGAGCAATCAACAGACCGACGATATGACTAAAACCGCCCAGGCCGAAAAAGCCCGCCGTGAAAATGAAGCCGCAGAACTGAAGCGTAAAGCGGAAGAAGAAGCACGTCGCAAGCTTGAAGAAGAAGCGCGCCGCGTAGCGGAAGAAGCTCGCCGTATGGCGGAAGAAAACGAGAAAAATGGTGTGAATAACGTTGAACCTGTCGAAGACACCAGCGATTATCACGTCACCACTTCTCAGCATGCTCGCCAGGCTGAAGACGAGAACGATCGTGAAGTCGAAGGCGGTCGTGGTCGTACTCGCAGCACTAAAGCAGCGCGTCCGGCGAAGAAAGGCAACAAACACGCTGAATCTAAAGCTGACCGTGAAGAAGCGCGTGCAGCGGTTCGCGGCGGTAAAGGCGGTAAGCAGCGTAAAGGTTCCGCTCTGCAGCAGGGCTTCCAGAAGCCAGCTCAGGCCGTTAACCGTGACGTTGTGATCGGCGAAACCATCACCGTTGGCGATCTGGCGAACAAAATGGCAGTTAAAGGCTCTCAGGTCATCAAAGCGATGATGAAACTGGGCGCAATGGCTACCATTAACCAGGTCATCGACCAGGAAACCGCACAGCTGGTTGCCGAAGAGATGGGCCACAAAGTTATCCTGCGTCGTGAAAACGAGCTGGAAGAAGCGGTAATGAGCGACCGTGACACCGGTGCTGCGGCTGAACCGCGCGCACCAGTTGTGACCATCATGGGTCACGTTGACCACGGTAAAACCTCCCTGCTGGACTACATTCGTTCCACGAAAGTGGCTTCTGGTGAAGCGGGCGGCATTACTCAGCACATCGGTGCGTACCACGTTGAAACTGACAACGGTATGATCACCTTCCTGGATACCCCGGGTCACGCCGCGTTTACCTCCATGCGTGCTCGTGGTGCTCAGGCAACGGATATCGTTGTTCTGGTTGTTGCAGCAGACGACGGCGTGATGCCACAGACCATCGAAGCTATCCAGCACGCGAAAGCGGCGGGTGTGCCGGTGGTGGTTGCAGTCAACAAAATCGATAAGCCGGAAGCGGATCCGGATCGCGTTAAAAACGAACTGTCCCAGTACGGCATCATGCCGGAAGAGTGGGGCGGCGAGAGCCAATTCGTTCACGTTTCTGCGAAAGCGGGTACCGGTATCGACGAGCTGCTGGACGCTATCCTGCTGCAGGCCGAAGTACTGGAACTGAAAGCTGTGCGTAAAGGTATGGCGAGCGGTGCGGTTATCGAATCCTTCCTGGATAAAGGTCGTGGTCCGGTTGCTACCGTACTGGTGCGTGAAGGTACGCTGCACAAAGGCGACATCGTACTGTGTGGCTTCGAATACGGTCGCGTTCGTGCTATGCGTAACGAACTGGGTCAGGAAGTACTGGAAGCAGGTCCGTCCATTCCGGTGGAAATCCTCGGTCTGTCCGGTGTTCCGGCTGCAGGTGACGAAGTTACTGTCGTTCGTGACGAGAAGAAAGCCCGTGAAGTTGCACTGTATCGTCAGGGCAAATTCCGTGAAGTTAAACTGGCTCGTCAGCAGAAATCTAAACTCGAGAACATGTTCGCTAACATGACCGAAGGCGAAGTTCACGAAGTGAACGTCGTCCTGAAGGCTGACGTTCAGGGTTCTGTAGAAGCGATTTCCGACTCTTTACTGAAACTGTCTACCGACGAAGTCAAAGTGAAGATCATCGGTTCTGGCGTAGGTGGTATCACCGAAACCGACGCGACCCTGGCTGCGGCATCCAACGCGATTCTGGTTGGCTTCAACGTCCGTGCTGATGCCTCTGCACGTAAAGTTATCGAATCTGAAAGCCTGGATCTGCGTTACTACTCCGTCATCTATCATCTGATCGACGAAGTGAAAGCAGCGATGAGCGGCATGCTGTCTCCGGAACTGAAACAGCAGATCATTGGTCTGGCTGAAGTTCGTGATGTGTTCAAATCACCGAAATTCGGCGCTATCGCAGGCTGTATGGTTACCGAAGGCACGATTAAACGTCACAACCCAATCCGCGTTCTGCGCGACAACGTGGTTATCTATGAAGGCGAGCTGGAATCCCTGCGTCGCTTCAAAGATGACGTTAACGAAGTCCGTAACGGCATGGAATGTGGTATCGGCGTTAAGAACTACAACGACGTTCGCGTTGGCGATATGATCGAAGTGTTCGAGATTATCGAGATCCAACGTACTATCGCTTAATCTTCGTCGTCTTTTGGGCCGCAATTTGCAGCCCAAAATCCTTAGAAGATGATTAGGTGTAGGCCGGGTAAGCGAAGCGCCACCCGGCAAGAAATTTAAAAAGGGGCTGATAGCCCCTTTTTTGTCTTTATTCTGGAGAATTTATTATGGCGAAAGAATTTGGTCGCCCGCAGCGTGTCGCGCAAGAGATGCAGAAAGAGATCGCACTCATCCTGCAACGCGAAATCAAAGACCCGCGTGTTGGTATGATGACCACCGTATCGGGCGTTGAGATGTCTCGTGATCTGGCATATGCCAAAGTATTCGTGACTTTCCTCAACGATCAGGACGAAGCTGCTGTGAAAAACGGCATCAAAGCACTGCAGGAAGCCTCTGGTTTTATCCGCTCTCTGCTGGGTAAAGCAATGCGTCTGCGTATCGTGCCTGAGCTGACCTTCTTCTACGACAACTCGTTGGTTGAAGGGATGCGCATGTCCAACCTGGTGACCAGCGTGGTGAAACATGACGATGAGCGTCGTGTGAACCCAGCGGACGACAGCAAGGAGGACTGATGAGTCGTCCTCGTCGTCGTGGTCGCGACATTCACGGTGTCCTGCTGCTGGATAAGCCGCAGGGCATGTCCAGCAATGATGTACTGCAAAAAGTAAAACGCATCTACAATGCCAATCGCGCGGGACATACCGGCGCACTGGATCCGCTGGCGACAGGCATGCTGCCAATCTGCCTCGGTGAAGCGACTAAGTTTTCACAGTATTTGCTGGATTCTGACAAACGCTATCGTGTGGTTGCCCGTCTGGGCCAGCGTACAGACACTTCCGATGCCGATGGGCAAATCGTGCAGGAACGTCCGGTAACCTTCACCGCAGAACAACTGGCGAGCGCGCTGGAAACTTTCCGCGGCGATATCGAGCAGATCCCGTCAATGTATTCGGCGCTGAAGTATCAGGGTAAGAAGCTGTACGAATATGCGCGTCAGGGTATTGAAGTGCCGCGTGAAGCGCGACCGATTACCGTCTATGAGCTGCTGTTTATCCGTCACGAAGGTAACGAACTGGAGCTGGAAGTTCACTGTTCCAAAGGCACCTATATTCGCACCATTGTTGACGATCTCGGTGAGAAGTTGGGCTGCGGCGCGCACGTCACGTATCTGCGTCGTTTGACGGTCAGCAAGTATCCGGTGGATCGAATGGTGACGCTGGAACATCTGCGTGAGCTGGTTGAACAGGCCGAGCAGCAGAACATTCCGGCGGCACAGCTGCTTGATCCTTTGCTGATGCCAATGGACAGTCCTGCATCGGACTATCCTGTTGTTAATTTGCCTTTAACATCCTCGGTTTACTTTAAAAACGGTAACCCGGTACGGACATCAGGCGCGCCGCTGGAAGGGCTGGTCCGCGTGACGGAAGGCGATGACGGCAAGTTTATTGGCATGGGGGAGATGGACGATGAAGGTCGTGTCGCCCCCCGTCGCCTGGTGGTTGAGTATCCTGCATAGCGCTCTCTGTCTTGCGATAAAAGGGCGCTGCGAGTAGAATACTGCCGCTTAACGTCGCGTAAATTGTTTAACAATCTACGCGACGTATACACAAAATCATTCGAGCTGCATCAAGGCGGCAAGTCTGAGAATCCTCAGGAGCTTACTTAAGTAAGTGACTGAGGTGAGCGGACGCAGCCAACGCAGAGTCAGTTTGAAGGATAAAGTGTATACACTGGGATAGCTGAATTAGAGATCGGCATCCTTTCATTCTTATCACTTTGGAGTTTTAAAATGTCTCTAAGTACTGAAGCTACCGCTAAAATCGTTTCTGAGTTTGGTCGTGATGCAAACGACACCGGTTCTACCGATGTTCAGGTTGCACTGTTGACTGCACAGATTAACCACCTGCAGGGCCACTTTGCAGAGCACAAAAAAGATCACCACAGCCGTCGTGGTCTGCTGCGCATGGTTTCTCAGCGTCGTAAACTGCTCGACTACCTGAAACGTAAAGATGTTGCACGTTACACCGCGCTGATCGAGCGTCTGGGTCTGCGTCGCTAATTCTTTCGAGTTTCAGAAAGAGGGGGCCTTCATGGCCCCTTTTTTCCAGCAGATGGCAGCAATTCGCTGGAAACTAATGTATTGTTGCTATGAATGATCTTCCGTTGCAGAGGTTCGCGCGGCTAATGAGAGGCTTTACTCATGCTTATGGGTTAGGGTTGTCATTAGTCGCGAGGATGCGCAGAAGATCGGGTATTAACGATGGCGCAAAATGTGCCGTCAAAAAAATAGAGAAAGGATATTATTTTGCTTAATCCGATCGTTCGTAAATTCCAGTACGGTCAACATACCGTTACGCTGGAAACCGGCATGATGGCGCGTCAGGCGACTGCCGCTGTTATGGTTAGCATGGATGACACCGCGGTATTCGTTACCGTTGTTGGCCAGAAAAAAGCGAAACCAGGCCAGGACTTTTTCCCGCTGACCGTTAACTATCAGGAGCGTACCTACGCTGCTGGCCGTATCCCGGGTAGCTTCTTCCGTCGTGAAGGCCGTCCGAGCGAAGGCGAAACCCTGATCGCGCGTCTGATTGACCGCCCGGTTCGCCCGCTGTTCCCGGAAGGCTTCGTGAACGAAGTTCAGGTTATCGCGACCGTTGTTTCCGTTAACCCGCAGGTTAACCCGGACATCGTGGCAATGATTGGTGCATCTGCTGCGCTGACTCTGTCTGGTATTCCATTCAACGGCCCGATCGGTGCTGCACGTGTTGGTTACATCAATGACCAGTACGTACTGAACCCGACTCAGGACGAACTGAAAGAAAGCAAG
Organism: Citrobacter sp. ABFQG; assembly: GCF_004322975.1. NCBI lineage: Bacteria > Pseudomonadati > Pseudomonadota > Gammaproteobacteria > Enterobacterales > Enterobacteriaceae > Citrobacter > Citrobacter sp. ABFQG. The sequence goes on along the minus strand of NZ_CP036435.1, from coordinate 112,359 downwards.
CTGGACCTGGTTGTTGCGGGTACTGAAGCAGCCGTACTGATGGTTGAATCCGAAGCAGAACTGCTGAGCGAAGATCAGATGCTGGGTGCTGTTGTGTTTGGTCACGAACAGCAGCAGGTTGTGATTCAGGCTATCAACGAGCTGGCGAAAGAAGCTGGCAAACCGCGTTGGGACTGGCAGCCAGAAGCCGTCAACGAAGCGCTGAACGCACGCGTTGCCGCACTGGCAGAAGCTCGCCTGAGCGATGCTTACCGCATCACTGACAAACAAGAGCGTTATGCTCAGGTTGACGTAATCAAATCTGAAACCATCGCGACTCTGGTGGCTGAAGACGAAACCCTGGACGCTAACGAACTGGGTGAAATCCTGCACGCTATCGAGAAAAACGTTGTTCGTAGCCGCGTACTGGCAGGCGAGCCGCGCATCGATGGCCGTGAAAAAGACATGATCCGTGGTCTGGACGTGCGTACTGGCGTTCTGCCGCGTACCCACGGCTCCGCACTGTTCACCCGTGGCGAAACTCAGGCGCTGGTTACTGCGACCCTGGGCACCACTCGTGATGCGCAGAACCTTGACGAACTGATGGGCGAGCGCACTGACAACTTCCTGTTCCACTACAACTTCCCTCCGTACTGCGTAGGTGAAACCGGTATGGTCGGTTCTCCGAAGCGTCGTGAGATTGGTCACGGCCGTCTGGCGAAACGTGGCGTACTGGCAGTAATGCCGGAACTGGATAAATTCCCGTACACCGTGCGTGTGGTTTCTGAAATCACCGAATCTAACGGTTCTTCTTCCATGGCTTCCGTATGTGGTGCTTCCCTGGCGCTGATGGACGCAGGCGTGCCGATCAAAGCCGCCGTTGCGGGTATCGCGATGGGTCTGGTGAAAGAAGGCGACAACTTTGTTGTTCTGTCTGATATCCTGGGCGACGAAGACCACCTGGGCGATATGGACTTCAAAGTGGCGGGTTCCCGCGACGGTATCTCTGCACTGCAGATGGATATCAAAATTGAAGGTATCACCAAAGAGATCATGCAGGTTGCTCTGAACCAGGCTAAAGGTGCGCGTCTGCACATCCTGGGTGTGATGGAACAAGCGATCAACGCACCGCGTGGCGATATCTCTGAATTTGCTCCGCGTATCCACACCATCAAGATCAGCCCGGACAAGATCAAAGACGTTATCGGTAAAGGCGGTTCTGTTATCCGTGCTCTGACCGAAGAAACCGGCACCACCATTGAAATCGAAGATGATGGTACCGTGAAGATTGCTGCGACCGACGGCGAAAAAGCGAAATATGCTATCCGTCGTATCGAAGAGATCACCGCAGAGATCGAAGTAGGCCGTATCTACAATGGTAAAGTGACCCGTATCGTTGACTTTGGCGCATTCGTTGCCATCGGTGGCGGTAAAGAAGGTCTGGTACACATCTCTCAGATCGCTGATAAGCGCGTTGAGAAAGTGACCGACTACCTGCAGATGGGCCAGGAAGTACCGGTCAAAGTTCTGGAAGTTGATCGCCAGGGCCGTGTACGTCTGAGCATTAAAGAAGCAACTGAGCAGTCTCAGCCTGCAGGCGAACCGGAAGCTCCGGCAAGCCAGGGCGAGTAAGGTTGCCATTGCCCTCCGTGAAAGCGGAGGGCCTTTAACCCGGCAGGATGCCTTGTTAGCAACCGGGGAACCTGGACGTTCATTCAATCGTTGTCTTCGGGAGTGGGAAATGAAGCCTTTTTTGCGCTGGTGTTTCGTTGCGACAGCACTCACGCTGGCTGGATGCAGTAATTCCGCCTGGCGAAAGAGTGAAGTCCTCGCAGTACCATTGCAACCGACTTTGCAGCAGGAAGTGATTCTGGCACGTATGGAACAAATTCTTGCCAGTCGGGCTTTAACCGATGACGAACGCGCACAGCTTTTATATGAGCGCGGAGTGTTGTATGATAGTCTCGGTCTGAGGGCACTGGCGCGAAATGATTTTTCACAAGCGCTGGCAATCCGACCAGATATGCCTGAAGTATTCAATTACTTAGGTATATATTTAACGCAGGCAGGCAATTTTGATGCTGCCTATGAAGCGTTTGATTCTGTACTTGAGCTTGATCCAACTTACAACTACGCGCACTTAAATCGCGGTATCGCATTGTATTACGGCGGTCGCGACAAGTTAGCGCAAGATGATCTGCTAGCGTTTTATCAAGACGATCCCAATGATCCTTTCCGTAGTCTGTGGCTTTATCTTGCCGAGCAGAAGCTCGATGAGAAGCAGGCGAAAGAAGCGTTGAAGCAACGCTTTGAGAAATCGGATAAAGAGCAATGGGGATGGAACATTGTCGAGTTCTACCTGGGCAACATTAGCGAAGCAACGCTGATGGAACGCCTGAAGGCGGACGCAACGGATAACACCTCGCTCGCTGAGCATCTCAGTGAAACCAACTTCTATTTAGGTAAGTACTACCTAAGTCTGGGGGATTTGGACAACGCTACGGCATTGTTCAAACTGGCGGTGGCTAACAACGTTCATAACTTTGTTGAGCACCGATACGCATTGTTGGAATTATCGCTCCTGGGCCAGGACCAAGATGACCTGGCAGAATCGGACCAGCAATAGCTGACGTACACATCAGCCCGTAATCTTTTTTGATTGCCATCACCTTCACGGGTGAGGGCGTTGTTGTTCGTTAATACACCTACTTTGAGCCGGTTCACACTTTTCAATGAAAATTGCAGATCAATTTCATGATGAGTTATGTAGACTGGCCGCCATTAATTTTGAGGCACACGTACTACATGGCTGAATTCGAAACCACTTTTGCAGATCTGGGCCTGAAGGCTCCTATCCTTGAAGCCCTTAACGATCTGGGTTACGAAAAACCATCTCCAATCCAGGCAGAGTGCATTCCGCATCTGCTGGGCGGCCGCGATGTTCTGGGTATGGCCCAGACAGGTAGCGGCAAAACTGCAGCGTTCTCTTTACCGCTGCTCAACAATCTTGATCCTGAGCTGAAGGCACCTCAGATTCTGGTGCTGGCACCGACCCGCGAACTGGCGGTTCAGGTAGCAGAAGCCATGACGGATTTCTCTAAACACATGCGCGGCGTGAATGTGGTTGCCCTGTACGGCGGCCAGCGTTATGACGTGCAATTACGTGCCCTGCGTCAGGGACCACAGATCGTCGTCGGTACGCCGGGCCGTCTGCTGGATCACCTGAAGCGCGGTACTCTGGACCTCTCCAAACTGAGCGGTCTGGTACTGGACGAAGCTGACGAAATGCTGCGTATGGGCTTCATCGAAGACGTTGAAACCATCATGGCGCAGATCCCGGAAGGTCATCAGACCGCTCTGTTCTCTGCAACCATGCCGGAAGCGATTCGTCGTATTACCCGTCGCTTTATGAAAGAGCCGCAGGAAGTACGCATTCAGTCCAGCGTTACCACGCGTCCTGACATCAGCCAGAGCTACTGGACTGTGTGGGGCATGCGTAAAAATGAAGCGCTGGTGCGTTTCCTGGAAGCAGAAGATTTTGATGCGGCGATTATCTTCGTTCGTACCAAAAATGCGACCCTGGAAGTGGCAGAAGCGCTGGAGCGTAGCGGTTATAGCAGCGCTGCACTGAACGGCGACATGAACCAGTCCCTGCGTGAGCAGACTCTGGAACGTCTGAAAGATGGCCGCCTGGATATCCTGATTGCTACCGACGTTGCGGCCCGTGGCCTGGACGTTGAGCGTATCAGCCTGGTTGTTAACTACGACATCCCGATGGATTCCGAGTCTTACGTTCACCGTATCGGCCGTACCGGTCGTGCGGGTCGTGCTGGCCGTGCGCTGCTGTTCGTTGAGAACCGTGAGCGTCGTCTGCTGCGTAACATCGAACGCACCATGAAGCTGACGATTCCGGAAGTAGAACTGCCGAACGCAGAACTGCTGGGCAAACGCCGTCTGGAAAAATTCGCCGCTAAAGTACAGCAGCAGCTGGAAAGCAGCGATCTGGATCAGTACCGTGCTCTGCTGGCGAAAATGCAGCCGGAAGAAGAGCTGGATATCGAAACGCTGGCAGCCGCACTGCTGAAAATGGCTCAGGGCGAACGTCCGCTGATCCTGCCGCCAGATGCACCAATGCGTCCGAAACGCGAATTCCGCGATCGTGATGACCGTGGTCCGCGCGATCGTAACGATCGTGGCCCTCGTGACCGTAATGACCGTGGTGGTGAAGATCGTCCGCGTCGTGAACGTCGTGACGTTGGTGACATGCAGCTGTACCGCATTGAAGTGGGCCGTGATGACGGTGTTGAAGTTCGTCATATCGTTGGCGCGATTGCTAACGAAGGCGATATCAGCAGCCGTTACATCGGTAACATCAAGCTGTTTGCTTCCCACTCCACCATCGAGCTGCCGAAAGGTATGCCGGGCGACGTGCTGCAGCACTTTACCCGTACTCGCATCCTGAACAAGCCGATGAACATGCAGCTGGTTGGCGATGCAGTTCCGCACACCGGTGGTGAGCGTCGTGGTGGTGGCCGTTTCAGCGGCGAGCGTCGTGAAGGCGGTCGTGGCGAAGGTCGTAATTTCAGCGGTGAGCGTCGTGAAGGCGGTCGTGGTGATGGTCGTCGTTTTAGCGGCGAACGTCGTGAAGGCAATCGTGGTCCGCGTCGTGACGATTCTTCTGCTCCGCGTCGTGATGACTCCGCTGGTCGTCGTCGTTTCGGCGGTGACGCATAAGTTTCGCTGCGTAAAGTAATATATACAGCCCCGATCTCAACAATCGGGGCTTTTTTTATTTCATTTGTACTCGTGTACTGGTACAGTGCAGCACATTGAGATGTAGTCACAATATAAATGACTGGAGAGATGGCTAAATGGCAACACTAACCACCACCCAAACGTCACCTTCGCTGCTCGGCGGCGTGGTGATTATCGGCGGCACCATTATTGGCGCGGGGATGTTTTCTCTGCCAGTGGTCATGTCCGGGGCGTGGTTTTTCTGGTCAATGGCGGCGCTGATCTTCACCTGGTTCTGCATGCTGCACTCCGGGCTGATGATCCTTGAAGCTAACCTCAATTACCGCATTGGCTCCAGTTTTGACACCATCACGAAAGATCTGCTGGGTAAAGGTTGGAACGTAGTGAACGGCATCTCGATCGCCTTCGTTCTCTATATCCTGACTTACGCCTATATCTCAGCGAGCGGGTCGATTCTGCATCACACCTTCTCCGAGATGTCGCTGAATGTTCCGGCGCGCGCGGCAGGTCTTGGCTTTGCGCTGCTGGTGGCATTTGTGGTGTGGTTAAGCACCAAAGCGGTTAGCCGCATGACGGCGATTGTGCTGGGCGCAAAGGTGATTACCTTTTTCCTGACCTTCGGCAGTCTGCTGGGGCACGTGCAGCCCGCAACACTGTTTAACGTGGCGCAGAGCAACGCTTCGTATACGCCGTATCTGCTGATGACGCTGCCGTTTTGTCTGGCTTCATTCGGCTATCACGGCAACGTCCCGAGCCTGATGAAGTACTACGGCAAAGATCCGAAGACCATCGTTAAGTGTCTGGTGTACGGCACGCTGCTGGCGCTGGTGCTGTACACCGTATGGTTGCTGGGAACAATGGGCAACATTCCGCGTCCAGAGTTTATCGGTATTGCGCAACAGGGCGGTAACATTGATGTGCTGGTACAGGCGCTGAGCGGCGTACTAAACAGCCGCAGTCTGGATCTGCTGCTGGTGGTGTTCTCCAACTTTGCGGTGGCGAGTTCATTCCTCGGCGTTACGCTCGGTCTGTTTGACTATCTGGCGGATCTGTTTGGCTTTGATGACTCGGCAATGGGACGTTTCAAAACGGCATTGCTGACGTTTGTCCCGCCAATTATCGGTGGCCTGCTATGGCCGAACGGTTTCCTGTACGCCATTGGCTATGCAGGACTCGCAGCAACCATCTGGGCTGCCATTGTTCCGGCGCTGCTGGCACGTAAATCCCGCGAGCGTTTCGGTAGCCCGAAATTCCGTGTCTGGGGCGGTAAGCCGATGATTGCGCTGATCCTGGTGTTCGGTATCGGCAACGCGGTCATCCATATTCTGTCGAGCGTGGATCTGTTACCGGTCTATCAGTAAAACCGTTGCCCGGTGGCGCTGCGCTTACCGGGCCTATGGTATCGTGTAGGCCGGATAAGGCGTAGCCGCCATCAGGCACAAACCGCGCTACCCCAACAATTCCTGCTTCACATCCATCGCCAAATCAAACGAATGTAGACGTGCCTGATGATCAAAAATCTGGCCGTTAACCATAATTTCATCGGCCTGGGTTTCACGCAAAATGGCATCAAGACCGTGACGCACTTTTGCCTTATCACCAACCAGCGACATGCTCAGCGCCTGTTGTACGCCGTACTGTTCTGAAGCGGACCACAGCTGATGCATATTCTCTACCGGCGGTGGTAGCTGGCCCGTTTCGCCACGACGCAGTTTCATAAACGCCTGCTGCATCGAGGTGAAAAGAAACTCGGCGTCGCGATTGCTGTCAGCGGCAATGATGTTGATGCACACCATTGCATACGGCTTTGCCAGCCGCGCTGAGGGTTTGAACTGGGTGCGATACAGATGCAGCGCCTGATGCAGCATATCCGGAGCAAAATGCGAGGCGAAGGCAAACGGCAGGCCGAGCTGGGCCGCCAACTGTGCGCTGTACAGGCTGGAGCCTAATAACCAGACCGGGATCTGCTCGCCGTAGCCGGGAACCGGGCGTACATGGGGGTTAGGATCGCGGGCGTCGAACCAGTCCACCAGTTCAGCGACGTCGCGAGGGAAGTTATCGATATCACCGCTCATATGGCGGCGCAGCGCACGCATCGTTGGCTGATCGCTCCCCGGCGCGCGGCCAAGCCCAAGATCGATGCGTCCCGGATACAGCGTATTCAGGGTACCGAACTGCTCGGCGATCACCAGCGGCGAATGGTTGGGCAGCATCACGCCGCCAGACCCGAGATGCAGCGTGGTGGTATTGGCAGCCAGATAGCCAATCAGCACTGAAGTTGCCGCGCTGGCGATACCGACCATGTTGTGATGTTCTGCCAGCCAGTAGCGGTGGTAGCCGCGCTTTTCGGCCAGTCGGGCGAGATCAAGCGAGTGCGTGAAGGCCTCTTTTGCCGAAGACCCTTCAGGGATTGGCGCCAGATCCAGCACCGAGAACGGAATAGTTTTGTCAGTCATAACGGCTCACTTTGTTACCGGTTAATCTTTTAATACTGCATTAAAATTTGATGACCGTTGTTAACAAAGTGAGCTTTTTTACGCCTGCAGCTCCAGACCAGCCAGTCGCTTCCAATAGCCGTTGCAGTCACTGTGGGCGGCAAGCGGTAATGGAGCACTGCCATTTTCATTGGCACGGAAGGCGTCAAGCATGGCGAATGTCTCTGTCCCCAGCGGGGAAAGGCGCACAATATCAACCAGCCCCTGCATGGATGTCAGCTCGTTACCGAGGTTGTAGACATAGCCGCTCATGGTCTGGATCCCGTTGAGCACAAAGACCTGCTGATTCTCCTGCGACAGCACATCGCGTCCGTTCGGGTATTTGATGCAGCAGGTTTCACATTCGTCTTTTGGACGATCTTCAGAGCGTGCGGTAAAGCATCGGGCGGAGTATGCCAGCGGCAGATGCCCATAGCTCAGTACCTCGACTTCAAACTGATTGCGAATACCCAGCTCATCACACTGGTTGAGCAGGTTTACCAGCCAGTCGCGGGATAACTCTACCGGCATACACCAGCGCACCATGCCCTGCTTGAGCAGAATACGCAGCGTGACGGCGTTGTAGCAGTTGAGCGCGTGCCCGGCGACAAACGGCAGCTTACGCTCGGCGCACATATTCACCACGCCGAGATCGCTGGCTTCCAACAGGAAGTCGCCGTTTTCGACATAGCGCTTCAGCTCTCCCAGTTCAGAGGAAGCCTGCACCAGCGCCAGCGTCGACAGCACCACCTGCTTACCGCTACCGGCGAGAGACTTCGCCATATCCAGCCAGTCGCCCACTTTGGTCGCACGGCGTTTGCTGCATACCGCTTCGCCAAGATAGATAACGTCAGCATGACTGGCGGCGGCCTGCTGGTAAAAATCTTCCAGCGTTTCTTTCGACCAGTAGTAGAGCACGGGTCCTAATGAATATTTCATTGCTTTTCTCACTGCCATTTACGGTGATACGCGCCAAGCGTGGTCTGCGTGCCTTCGGACATTGAACCGAGCGTTTCCATCCACGCGGCCTGCGGGACGTAGTTTTGCGGGTCGGCCATACAGCGGTCGATTGCCTGACGCCACACTTTCGCCACCTGGCTAACGTAAGCCGGGCTGCGCTGGCGACCTTCGATTTTCACCGAGGCAATATTGGCAGCCAGCAGTTCCGGCAGCAGTTCGAGCGTGTTGAGGCTGGTGGGTTCTTCCAGCGCATGGTAGCGCTCGCCATCCACCAGGTAGCGCCCTTTACACAGCGTTGGATACCCGGCGTTTTCGCCATCCTGGTAGCGATCAATCAGCACTTCGTTCAGGCGAGATTCCAGACCCTGTGGGGTCTGCTGCCAGCGCACAAAACGGGCAGGGGAGCAGGCACCGACGGTATTAGGAGATTCGCCCGTCAGGTAAGACGAAAGATAGCAACGGCCTTCCGCCATAATGCACAAGCTGCCAAAGGCGAACACTTCCAGGGGAACTGGTGTGACGCGAGCAAGTTGCTTCACCTGATGAATAGACAGCACGCGCGGCAGAACCACGCGGGCGACGTCAAAGTTGCGATGGTAGAAATTAATCGCCTCTTCATTGGTTGCAGATGCCTGAACAGAGACATGGCGCTCAATATGCGGGTAGCGCTCTGCGGCATACTCAAGCATGGCGAGGTCGGCGAGGATCAGCGCGTCTGCACCCAGTTGCGCTGCCATATCAACGGCACGCTGCCAGCGTGCGTAACCATCCGGGTGCGCAAAGGTGTTAATCGCAATGTGCAGCTTACGGCGATGTTGATGAACGAAACTCACCGCTTCCTGCAATTTTTTCTCGGTAAAATTAAGGCCGGCGAAATGACGGGCGTTGGTATCATCTTTCAGCCCGATGTAGACAGCATCAGCGCCGTTCTCGATGGCCGCCTTAAGCGCCGGGAGGTTTCCGGCAGGGCAGAGCAGCTCCATAATTTATCCTGAACGTTGCGCCATGTAGGGCGCAGAAATGTTAACGAAGAGGGATTTTAGTTAACCTTGCTGAGACAATTTTTGATTTGAGGCAGTTAAAGTCGTATTGGTGACACCAATAAAGAGGTAACAATTTCGTAGCGAATTGTTGATTTATGCCGCTATGTCGTTTATTTGATATGGCAAAATAGCAGGACTATTGAAACAGGGAGTAAAGCTCGTGTTGGATAAACTGCGTTCACGCTTAGTACATTTAGGTCCTTCTCTGATGAGTGTACCGGTTAAACTGACGCCCTTTGCGCTGAAGCGCCAGGTTCTGGAGCAGGTCCTGAGCTGGCAGTTTAGTCAGGCGCTGGCCGATGGGGAGCTGGAGTTTCTCGAAGGTCGCTGGCTGAGCATTCATGTGCGTGACATTGACCTCAAATGGTATACCTCTGTTGAGAACGATAAACTTATCGTCAGCCAGAATGCAGATGCGGATGTGAGTTTTAGCGCCGATGCCAGCGATCTCCTGATGATCGTGGCCCGCAAGCAGGATCCGGATACGCTTTTCTTCCAGCGTCGCCTGGTGATTGAAGGTGATACAGAATTAGGGCTATACGTAAAAAATCTGATGGATGCCATCGAACTGGAGCAGATGCCTAAAGCGTTGCGCGTCATGCTGATGCAGTTGGCGGATTTTGTTGAGGCGGGGATGAAAACGTCGCCAGAAACCAAACAGACCTCGGTAGGTGAGCCATGCTGATTCGAGTTGAGATTCCCATTGATGCCCCTGGTATTGATGCGTTGCTGCGCCGTTCATTTGAGAGCGATGCGGAAGCAAAATTAGTCCACGACCTGCGTGAAGATGGTTTCTTAACGTTGGGTTTGGTTGCTACCGATGATGAAGGTCAGGTAGTGGGTTACGTCGCGTTCAGTCCTGTCGATGTTCAGGGTGAAGATCTGCAATGGGTCGGCATGGCGCCGCTCGCGGTGGATGAAAACTACCGGGGGCAAGGCCTGGCGCGTCAACTGGTCTATGAAGGACTCGATTCCCTGAACGAGTTTGGCTACGCCGCGGTGGTTACGCTGGGCGATCCGGCACTGTACAGCCGCTTTGGCTTTGAGCTGGCAGCGCATCATGACCTGCATTGCCGCTGGCCGGGCACCGAAAGCGCGTTCCAGGTTCATCGCCTGGCGGACGATGCGCTGGAGGGCGTGACGGGCCTGGTGGAATACCACGACCACTTCAATCGTTTTTAACATCCGGGGCTTGCAGGCTGCTCAGTAGAGCCTCAAGCCCTTCGCCTTCTACAAGGCGCTCTTTCTGACGCTTTGTGAGCTGTTTGACGCGATACTCTATGCGCAGGGCCAGCGAACGGTCGCCAACTTGCGCCGCAAATGCCAACGTGAGTTCCCCCTTTCCACGTAGCGCCTTCGCGCCTTTCCCACTTTGATGCTGCTTATAGCGGCGCTGCACATCGGTGGTTATTCCGGTGTATAAGGCGTTGTCAGCGGTACGGATCAGGTACAGATACCAGGGTGTCATTGTCACCATCGACGTGATAATTTTCAGGCCTACAGTATAAAAGAGAACAGAAATGGAAACACTGACTGCGGTGTCTCGCTGGCTGGCAAAACAGCACGTCGTGACCTGGTGCGTACACCACGAAGGTGAATTGTGGTGCGCCAATGCGTTTTACCTGTTTGATGCGCAGAAGATGGCATTCTATGTGCTGACCGAAGATAAAACGCGCCATGCGCAGATGTCGGGACCGTGTGCACCGATTGCCGGCACGGTAAATGGTCAGCCCAAAACGGTCGCCCTGATTCGTGGCGTGCAGTTTAAGGGGGAGATTCGCCGTCTTGAAGGGCAGGAGAGTGAAGCCGCGCGTAACGCCTACAACCGCCGTTTCCCCGTCGCCAGAATGTTGCCAGCGCCCGTGTGGGAGATTCGACTGGATGAAGTCAAATTCACGGACAACACGCTGGGCTTCGGTAAAAAGATGCACTGGCTACGTGATCTATAGTTAAAAGAGTGATTGAAGCGTCAGGGGAAAATAAACGATGAGTCAGGTGTTAATAACCGGTGCAACGGGTCTGGTGGGTGGACATTTATTGCGGATGCTACTGAATGAACCCCGGATCAATGCCATTACGGCGCCGACGCGTCGACCGCTGGCTGATACGGTTGGCATCTATAATCCCCACGATCCGCAGCTAACCGATGCTCTGGCGCAGGTTACCGATCCGGTCGATATTGTCTTTTGTTGTCTGGGAACGACCCGACGTGAAGCGGGCAGCAAAGAAGCATTTATCCACGCTGACTATACGCTGGTAGTGGATACAGCTCTGACGGGGCGTCGGCTGGGGGCACAGCATATGCTGGTGGTGAGTTCGATGGGCGCTAATGCCAATTCACCGTTTTTTTATAACCGGGTGAAAGGTGAAATGGAGCAGGCGCTGATTGCGCAGAATTGGCCTCGGCTGACCATTGCCCGGCCTTCAATGCTACTGGGTGATAGGGACAAACAGCGGGCGAATGAGATGTTTTTAGCGCCGTTGTTCAGGCTGCTGCCGGGTAACTGGAAGTCGATTGAAGCGCGTGATGTTGCGCGGGCAATGTTGGCAGAAGCGCTGGCGCCTGGGCATGAAGGGGTTTCGATCCTGACCTCTTCCGAGTTACGCGAAAGGGCTAAATAAAATGCCGGATGGCGCTGACGCTTATCCGACCTACAAACGATAACGTCCTGTAGGCCGGATAAGACGCTCAGGCGTCGCTATCCGGCATCAGTATTACTTAATAAACGTAAAGGCCGTCGTGACGCGTTTCACGCCGCTTACCCGGCTGGCGATGTCTGCCGCCGCCTTCGCTTCGCGTTCGGTCACCAGACCTAACAGGAACACTTCTCCATTCTCGGTCGTGACTTTCACGTTAGTGGATTTCACCTGATCGCTGGTCAGTAACTGGGAACGTACTTTGGTGGTTATCCAGGTATCGTTGGACGCATCGCCCAGACCGATTGGCTGGCCCTGACGGATCTCATTAAAGACCTCAGTCGTACCTTCTACGCCCATCGCAATCTGTTTTGCTCGTGCAGACAGTTCGCTATTTGGCGACTGACCGACCAGCAGCACTTTACCCTGATATGCGCTCACGTTGATTCGCGCTTCTTTCTTGATCTGGGCATCTTTCGACAACGCCGTATTGACGCGTAATTCCAGGGTTCCATCATCTACCTGGGTGCCGACGCTGCGAGGATCCGTCGCGGCTTTGGTGCCGACAGCAGCAGTTCCGACAACGGCAGCAGCGACACAGCCTTGCAGCAGCAGTGCAGCGATAATCACAGCAAGCGGCGAAAATGCCTTCATGTGTACTCCTTAATCATCCTGGTGAGGGAAAAGCGTGTTATCGATGAGATCGCAAAGGCAGTTGACCGTCAGCATGTGCATTTCCTGAACGCGGGCGCTGTGGTGTGAGGGGATACGGATTTCAACATCCTGCGGCCCCAGTAATCCGGCCAGTTCCCCTCCGTCATACCCGGTCAGCGCGACGATTGTCATGTCGCGTGTCACGGCGGCTTCAACGGCTTTTACGATATCGCGGCTATTACCACGCGTAGAGATTGCCAGCAGAACATCTCCTGCATGTCCCAGCGCACGGACTTGTTTTGCATAAACTTCGTCGTGCAGGCGATCGTTGGCAATCGCAGTTAAGACCACATTATCAGTGTTTAGTGCAATCGCAGGTAAACTTGGGCGTTCTGTTTCAAAACGATTGATCATGCTGGCAGCAAAATGCTGTGCGTTGGCAGCGGACGTCCCATTACCACAACAGAGAATTTTGTTGCCATTGAGCAGGGACTGAACCAGCGTCATGGCGGCACGGGAGATCGCATCCGGAAGTGCTTCAGCCGCAGCTATCTGAGTTTGAATGCTTTCTGTAAAGCAGACTTTAATTCTATCTAACACGCTAATCCTTAAGAACCAGGCTCTGAATCTTCAACTATGAGCGGTCGTTGAACGCGTCCTTAAACCACTCAACATCATTTCCGGTGAAGGCTAACACATCGAACCGGCAATCCACAGTATCAAAACTCCCATTGTGGCGCGCAAGCCACAAGCGGGCGGTCTGTAATAATTTGTGTTGTTTGCTCCGGGTCACACTCGCCGCTGCGCCGCCAAACTGGGCCGAGCGCCGATAGCGGACTTCAACAAAGACGGTGGTGCTGCCTTCACGCATTATCAGGTCGATTTCGCCGCCACGTTCACGCACGTTGGCGGCGATAAAATGCAGTCCCTTGCTTTGCAACCAGTCACGCGCGGTGGATTCCCACGCGTCACCGGTCTGTTTACTCGTTAACTGGCGGGGACGACTTGTCCTTGCTGGTATTTGAGCCATGATAACTTCCTGTTAATCACACAATCCGGCGTTGCGGTTAAGGCCCCGGTGTTGCCGTTAATTTCGAAACCCTGTACCTGACGCATTTGCGAGAAGTGGTTGGCAAGTGACCAGGCATCGACGCCCATCGCATACATACGTGCCAGTGAGTAGTCGTTACGAACCGCGCCAAGCGCCTGCTGCATGAGAGGAGTGTTAGCACCTGCAAGCATCGGTATTTCGCTGTACTGCAAGCCTTCCATCTCCAGACGGAAATCCGGGCCAGCAGTTCCCTGCGCGCTACGGGAGCTGGCGTACAGCGTCGCTCCGCTCTGGCTGCCGTTGCGCATAGCGATCATCGGCTTAATAAAGGCAATTTCTTCCGGCGTCGCCAGAATATACACGGCATCAACACGGCCGCTGCCGCCGGTGATCTGCGCATCGGTGGGCGCAGCCGGAATCGTCAGGCCGCCAATCGTCACGCCAGGTTGCGCAGGTACAGAGGAGGCCACCGGGCTGCCCGTCAGGGAAATTCCCGAGCCGCCGTTGACGCCCATTTTCAGCTCGGCGGTGGAGCCAAACTTCTGCTGCAACACTACGCCGCCGCCCAGCTTTTGCCATTCCTGTGCAAAGGCGTTGGCAACGCGATCGCCTAATGAACTCCGAGGGATCAACAACAGCGGCGTCTGTTTTCCTTGATCGCGGATGTGACGCGCGGCGTCGCGCGCTTCATCTTCTGGCGACAAAGCGAAGTAGCAGACGTTCGGCAGGTTTTTCACCGACTCCGGCTGATTAAGTGCCAGCACGTTTAATGGCGTATTGCTTTTCATCAGCTCTTCAACATTGTTCTTCAGCAGTGGGCCAACCACGATGCTGGCGCCATCCTGTTGAACCTGAGTCAGAATTTGGTTCAGAGGCTGTGATGAAGTGTCGTAGATTTTCAGCTCTGCTGATGGATTCGCCGGTGCGCTGGCGGTTGTTGGCTGAGCGGGTGCTGCGGGCTGCGCAGCAGGTGTTTCTGGCTGTGCTGGCGTCTCGTTGGTCAGATCGCTTACTGACGCCTGAGAAGGGCTGGCAACGCCGTCAGTCGTTTGCGGCTGTTCTGTGGTCGTCGCAGATGTTGTATCCACCGCAGGCGCAGCTACAGCAGGGGCCGCTACGGGTTGAGTACCCATATTTTTTGCCGCTTCAAAGCCTTGCTGAATAGTCCGGCCAAATACAGCGGCCTGACCGTTCAGCGGCAGCAGCAGCGCAATTTTGCTGGTGGAGGCGGGCTTAAAGCTCTGGACGTTAACCAACTGCGTTGGCAGTATTTTTGCGCCCGGGTTTTGCGGATAACGTTTCTGCCAGTCCGCAATACCGGCTTTCATCATGTCTGGATCGTTACGGTTATCGAACCAGACGCGCTGGAGATCCAACCAGCCTTGCAGCACGTTTTCATCCGCATTGATGACCAGTGCCTGTGCTTGCTCCTGGGTCATGGATGACAGCGCCTGCCAGGTGGCATCGATGTTTTTCTGCTTAGCATTCGCGGCCAGCAGCGGTTCCTGGGAGATCAGGGCGCGCAGTAGTGTCAACGATGGACGACCCTGGTTGACGTCGATTTGCGCCTGCCAGTATCTGGCCTGCTGGTTTTGATCGAAATCGGCAGGAGTGAGTTTATCCAGCAGGGCCTGAGCGCCAGCGATATCTTTCTGTGCGAGCTTGATCTCGACGGCCAGCAGAGACTGCTCACGACGCTGAGTGTCGTTTAGTTTCTGCGGCAGCTGGTTGAACAGCTCGCTAGCCTGCTGGCTCTTGCCTTCTTTCAGCAGTGCACGAATGGCGAGTAATTGCCAGTTGGTCTTGCTATCATCTGAGCTTTGCTGCATTTGTTGCAGATAAAAGCCGGAATCAGCCTGCGCAGTGCCCTGCATATGGGCTGCACTCTGGTCTGGCGCCTGGGTGCCACAGCCTGCGAAAATCAGTGCTGCCAGAATGACTGGTAGCGCGCGCGCGGCTTTCAAACGAGAAAATGTTGAGGGTACCATACTGTATCCAGTGATATTTTTTTACTCAATGCTCAATATTAAATCGGCAATACGGACGACACAATGAAACAACACGAATCGGCGGATAATTCTCAAGGCCAACTCTTTATTGTACCTACTCCTATAGGAAATTTGGCTGATATTACCCAACGAGCGCTCGAAGTTTTACAAGCCGTTGATTTGATTGCCGCTGAAGACACTCGTCATACAGGATTATTGTTACAACATTTCGCGATTAACGCCCGTTTGTTCGCGTTACACGATCACAATGAGCAACAAAAAGCGGAAACGCTGGTGGCGAAGCTCAAAGAAGGGCAAAACATTGCGCTGGTTTCCGATGCCGGAACGCCGTTGATTAACGATCCTGGCTACCATCTGGTGCGCACCTGTCGCGAAGCGGGGATCCGCGTTGTTCCTCTGCCGGGCCCTTGCGCGGCGATTGCTGCCCTAAGCGCTGCTGGTTTGCCTTCAGACCGCTTTTGCTATGAAGGTTTTCTGCCTGCCAAATCGAAAGGGCGTCGTGATGCGATGAAAGCCATTGAGGCAGAGCCGCGTACGCTTATTTTTTATGAATCTACCCACCGCTTGCTGGATAGCCTGGAAGACATGGTTGCCGTCTGGGGCGAATCCCGTTACGTGGTGCTGGCGCGCGAGCTGACCAAAACCTGGGAAACCATTCACGGCGCACCGGTCGGCGAACTGCTTGCGTGGGTCAAGGAAGATGAAAACCGTCGTAAAGGTGAAATGGTGCTGATTGTCGAAGGGCATAAAGCGCAGGAAGACGATCTCCCTGCCGATGCGCTGCGTACGTTGGCTTTATTACAGGCAGAACTGCCGCTGAAAAAGGCCGCCGCGCTGGCCGCTGAAATCCACGGCGTGAAAAAGAATGCACTGTATAAGCACGCACTGGAACAGCAGGGAGAGTAAGCCCGATTGTTGATGGCCAAACCGACAAGGGTATGGCCATAAGCTAACACAGAGCTTAAGACTGAGCGGCAGTTTCACTGATTAATAAGCGGTTTGCTGACCCGCATACAGTGATTTTACTTCGCACGACTTCTTTCATCGCATCCATACCGACCCGCATGTAATAGCGAGGATCGTTGCCCTGCGGATTTTCCGCAAACCACGCTTTGACCGCATCGGCAAAAGCGATTTTCAGTTCAGTAGCGACGTTAACTTTGCACACGCCAAGCTCGATCGTGCGGCGGACGTATTCGTCAGGAACATCGCTTGCGCCATGTAGTACCAGCGGAATATCCACCACTTCACGAATTTCACCCAGCCGTTGGAAATCGATTTTGGGCGTTTTGGTATATAAACCGTGTGCTGTGCCGATGGCAACAGCAAGGCTATCTACGCCAGTACGCTCAACAAACCGTTTAGCTTCTTGGGGATCGGTGAGGAAGGCGCTTTCTGCATCCACGCTCATATCATCTTCTACGCCACCGAGGCGACCCAGCTCAGCTTCCACGCTGCAATCTTTGGCATGGCAAAAATCCACAACGGATTTCACCAGCTTCACGTTTTCTTCAAATGGAAAGTGGCTGCCGTCAATCATTGCGCTGCGCACTCCTGCATTCACTTTACGACGGATATCGTCCAGCGACTCATGGTGATCGAGGTGCAGCGCCAGCGGTATACCGTAGCTGGTGGAATAAGCGCTGCACAGCGCGTAGATCTCTTCCAGCGCGATATGCTTAAAGGTGCCTGGTGTTCCGGCAAGGATCACTGGCGATTGCATTTCATAGCACACCTCAAGGATCGCCTGGATCGTCTCGGCGTTATGAATGTTAAAGGCGGGTACGGCATAGCCCTTTTTTTGGGCATCCAGCAGGAGGTATTTCGTGGAAATAATGCTCATAAAACGATCCTTTTAGGCGTTCCAGGGATGAATAACAACGCCCTGTACAACGCGGTTCACAGTGCCGCTGGCAGAAGGCGTATCCGGTGTATTGCCGATATTGATGGATTGCGTCAAAGCAAAGACCTGGGCGTAGATCAGGAAGCAGAATGCCAATTCCATATCGATGAAAGAGCGTGCTGGTGGCAGCAGAATATGTGGGCCAGCTTCAATCGCCTCATGGGTTTGTGCTGCAATCGCGACAACCCGCAATGCCTGCCGATCGCGGCGTAACTCTGCCAGCAGATCGAGATCGTATTGACGTGTATAGGGATGGCTGGAAACAAAGACCACTACCAGCGTTTCATTATCAACCAGCGACTTTGGACCGTGACGAAAGCCTGTAGGGGAGTCATAGAATGCGGCCAGTTTGCCTGCTGTCAGTTCCAGGACTTTCAGTGCCGATTCCCGCGCAGCTCCCTGTAATCCACCGCTACCGAGGTAAACGATCCGTTTCCAGGGTTCATTGCCAAATACGCCGTCGCTGAAATCACCCAGTGAAGTCAGAATCGCCTGGCACCGATCGGCCACGTCGCGGAAGGTCTGACTGTTGATTTTTTCCGGGGCGAATACTGCCAGGCAGCTGGCCATCATGGTGGTAATGCTGCTGGTCATGGCGAAACCACGGTCATGTGTCTCTGCGGGCATCAACAGAGCAAAGGCATTGTCGCTTGCGACTGCGTTTTGATAGAGGCTACCTGCTTCGTTGCAGGTGATTGGCAGGTGATAGCACTCAGGTACAAACTGATTAGCCAGTTCCACTGCCGCAACACTTTCAGGGCTGTTTCCTGAGCGAGCGAAAGAAATGAGCAGCAGCGGATGTGCGGGATTCAGGTAATCCATCGGATTAGTGACCAGATCGGTGGTTGGCACAGCGCTGATGTTTTTACCGGTATAGCTTGCCAGCCAGGGGGCGATGATGTCGCCAATGAATGCTGATGTTCCGGCCCCAGTCAGTATGATCCGCAGATCGTTTTTGCGCAGTAATGGTGCGAGAAAGCTGTCAATGGCAGAGCGAATGTTGTCGATATTCGTAAGGGAACGGATCCAACTGGCAGGTTGTTGACGGATCTCTTCTTCGGTCCAGGTGCCCGTTACCGCGGTAACAGGGGTATAGGTTTCTGGCATAACTTAAGTCCTTAGTCTTGTAAATTCCACATAAGACGCTGGCGAGAATGTCGCTATCTTTCGTTTCGTTTCACTTGTTCATCTTGTCGATTGATTAAAATCTATAGGAAAGAAATCGAAAGAGCAATGATCCAAAATGAAATAAAACGAAATTTGTGATCGTGAGAACGAAAGTGGCGATTATCTTATTGATCTATAAGAAGTACGCTTGTTGAATGATGGTTAGGTATTTACTCAAGCGAAAGGAAAAGAAAGGCCTTGCGATCGAAGATCGCAGGCCAACACGAGACAAAATGAAAGGTCAAAGGGGGAGAGCCTGACCCTGAATCCAGATCTGTTGTAAATGCAGCCCGCTATTAAGCGCGATCGCGTCGGCACGTTTTCCCACTGCTAACGATCCCAGGTGGCGATCGATACCCAACAGACGTGCGGGGTGGAGAGAGGCCATATGAATTGCCTCTTCTGCCGTTATCCCGGTGAGCTCGACCATATTACGTACGGCGGCATCAACCGAGAGCGTGCTACCAGCCAGACCACCGGAAGCGGTACGCACAATACCACTGTGCATTTCCACTTCCTCACCGCAGAGCGTATATCGCCCGTCTGGCATTCCTGCAGCCTGCATGGCATCGGTGATCAGCACCAGCCTGTCTTTGGCGCAACAGCAGCAGAGCTTCATGGCCGCTGGGTGGACATGGTGTCCGTCAGCGATAAGTTCCAGCCAGGCGCGAGGGTCGGTTAACCCTGCGCCAACCATTCCTGGCTCCCGATGATGTAAGCCGGTCATACCGTTATAGCAGTGCACCAGTCCGTCAGCACCGGCGTCAAAGGCCGCGTGGGTTTGTTCCCAGGTAGCAGCGCTGTGTCCCAGCATCACCCGTACGTTGCGCTGCTTCAGATGTTCGATGGCCTGTAATGCACCGGGTTTTTCTGGTGCCAGCGCAACGACGCGCAATGTTTGCTGGGAAATCGCAATCAGTTCATCCAGTTCACTGAGTTCCAGTTCCCTGAAAAGCTCAGGCGGGTGCGCCCCTTTGTTCTGCGGCGTAAAGTACGGGCCTTCAAGATAACTGCCCAGCACCTGTGCGCCGGGTCCTCCGGAATGGTAACGATGGGCGATACGCTCAAGCGCCTTGCGAATATCTGGTAGTGGAGCGGTGACGGTAGTGGGTAGCCAGTTGGCTACCCCTTCACGTGCTTTGTGCATCGCCAGTTTGTCGAGCGTATCTGGTGCTTCATCCATCACATCGACGCCCGCACCGCCGTGCACGTGGATATCAATGTAAGCCGGACAAAGCAGGTCTGCATCGTGGACCATAACGCCAGAGGGGATTGGCTCTATTTCTGCAATGATGCCGTCTTCAATGTGTATTTGATGATCGTCCAGCCAGCCCCGTTCGGTCAGTAGACGTCTGGCGCGAAGTAGCTGTCTCATATCCCTTCCTCAACGGGCTTTTCCTCACGACAGCGTCCCAGTTCGTCCACCAGGCTAGTTAAACCACGATGCCCGCACTCCAGCGCCTGCAAGCGAAATGCTTCGCTGGTCAGGCCATCGCGCTCCAGCACCATTTCCAGCAGTAGTTGCAGATTAGTGCCAGTGATCACCTCGGTGCCTTGCCTTTGCATGGCCAGGGTGGAAGCGACGCGAAATGGTGTCCCGCCTAACAGGTCTGTCAGAAACACGATGTCTTGCTGCGCATCCAGTTCACTCACCGCCTGTTCAAGCTGCGATGTGAGTAAGGCGGTGGTTGAGGTTTCCGGAAAGTCGATGGCGATGAACTGTGATTGTTCACCCAGAATCTGTTTCATCGCTTTTTCCATTCCGCTGGCAAACCCGCCATGACCCGTCAAAATAATACCTAACATCTACAACCCCTTATGTTTACAGGAAGTGACAGAACTTACCTACGACGCCGAGCACCACGGTAATGGCGATAAGGCGCAGAGGACTCCAGCCACGGCGGACCAGCCAGAACATGGTTAATGTGTAGACCAGCGGTAAAAAAGCAGGCATCAGCTTGTCTATCACATCTGTTTGCAGTTTCACCACTGCATCGCCAGCAGTGATTTCCAGCGTAGTGCTCAGGCGAACATAGGTCGCTACCAGCGCGCCGATCACCGTCATCCCAACGATGGATGCCGCATGTCCAACCTTTTTGGTGTTAGCTTTAATAAGCGGGATGGCAGCAACGCCCATTCGATAAGCATAGTGTGCCAGCCCAAAGCGCAGACCAAGATGAACCACGTTGAACATAACAATAAAGACAACAGCGCCAAGAATAGAGCCTTGCAGCGCCAGGCTGGCCCCGATACCGCCGCAAATAGGCAGTAACGTTAACCAGAACATGGCATCACCGATACCGCCAAGTGGCGCACCCACGGCAATCTTGGTGCTTTGAATACTGTTCACATCCTGCTTGGAGCGTTCCATCGCCAGGATAATCCCGATAACAAACGTGACCAGGAATGGGTGCGTGTTGAAGAAGCCCATATGGCCTTTCATCGAACGCGCCAGATCGCGCTTATTGGTGTGGATCTTTTTCAGAGCAGGTAACAGGCCGTACAGCCATCCTGATGCCTGCATACGTTCGTAGTTAAAAGAGGCCTGCAACAGCATTGAACGCCAGGCAACACGGTTGATATCTTTTTTCGTCAGCTCGGCACCGATATTCTGGTCTTCGTAGACGTTTTCATTGGTGCCGGACAGCAGCGTTTCTTCGGTTTCGGAAACGTTCGGCAGAGCCGTTTGATTAGATGCCATCTTCGAATTCCTCTTTTTGTGCTGCGGGAGCTGTAGGTTCAGGTGATTTACGCAGAAAATCGATCAGCGCCATTGCCAGTGCTGCGGCGGCGATTGCCAGCACAGGGAGTTTGAGCCAGGCTGCGGCGACAAAACCCAGGATGAAGTAGGGGATATAGACGTTTTTCATCATGATTTTCAGCAGTACGGCGAAGCCGATAGCTGGCATGATGCCGCCTGCCACGCCGAGGCCGTCAATCAGACGCGTCGGCAGAACATCTATCGCGGTTTTGGCATGTTCCGCGCCAAAGTAAATTGGCAGGAACGCGCATAAAAAGTAGAAGGTCCCCAGCGCGAGCAACGCCAGATAGTTGACCCGCTCAATCCCGGCTGTATCGGCATTCGCTGCCATGCGATCGCAGCGAGCCATCACCCCGGACATCACAGAGAACAGGAAGGTAATCCCCATCTGTACTGCTACGGCGAACGGTACCGCCACACCTACGGCAACTTCAGGTTTCACTCCGGTCGTTATGGCAAACGTGGTTCCCACGATAGTGCCGATAATCACGTTTGGCGGCTGAGCTCCTGCCAGTGGGGCCAGACCCATCCACACCAGTTCCAGCGTACCACCTGTTAAAATACCGGTATGCAGATCGCCCAGAATCAGGCCGACCAGCGGCCCGAGAACAACCGGGCGGTGCATGTGCGTTAACCCGTTGAACATATCCAGGCCTGCAATAAAGGCGAGAATACCCAACGCAAAAGCCTGCAACAGACTGATTTCCATTGTGAATCCCTCAGAGAAGTTTATAGAGGTCCTGGGCGGGTTCTGTTGGAACGCCCTGAACGAAGCATTCCACTCCAGCGGCTTTGAGCCCGTTGAACGCCGTAATATCGGCAGCGTCTACAGAAACCGTTTTGGCGATTTGTTGTTTGCCGTTGGCGTAGTGCATATTGCCAACGTTGATACGGTTAACAGGAACACCGCCTTCGACCAGACGGAAGAAATCCGCAGGCGATTTGCAGACCAGCAGAATTTTCTGGCGATCGGCGGCACGGTGAATATTGTCGATCACCTTTTGTAGTGACCAGAAACGTACGGCGATCCCTTCTGCAAGTACCATTTCCATCAGGTTTTGCTGCACTGGATCTTCAGCCACCTCATCATTAGCGACCAGCACCAGGTTTGCCCCCGCAAACCCGACCCATTGCACACCGACCTGACCGTGAATCAGACGTTCATCAATGCGACTTAATACAATGTTTGGCATGGTATTTTTCTCTTTTTTGTTATGCGTTACGAGCTGGAGCACCCAAGCAGGCGCAGTGATATTGCTGCAGTATGTCCTGAATATGGTTAATGATGAGTTCTCGCGGCGTGGCGCTGAGATCTCCCTCGCGCACTTTTACGTACTGCAAGGGTAAATACTGGCTAATCAGCGGCAGTGGAATGGGGTCATCCGCCAGGTTACGTACCAGACGTTCGAATGCTTCATCAATCTGGCTGTCCGGCCAGTAGTAACGAACCCGATCGGAGTAGCTGTATCCGCGAGCCAGACGGCGTGCGTTGCCATCACCGTGATAGTGGCTCTGCCAGTACTCTGGGCGATCAAGCATCACGCTTTCCAGCACATGTCGTAGGCCTGAACAAGCTTTTGCAGGCAGTAATTCTTCTTCAATGGCGGCTAATGAAAACAGCGCTTCGCGCAGAGCGAAGGTCAGCGCAGGTCCCACTTTCAGGATAGCGAAGTGATCTATCACCAGTTGGCGCAAGGACTGTGGCGTTTGGTAATCGGTAGAATGCGCTTCAAACACGAGTGTGTCGTAGTCTTCCACCATTTTGCTGAGTGCCACAGCTTTCTGTGGTTGATAATCAATGATGTGTGTGTGGTCGAATTCAACGCCAGGTTGCACCACCAGGGCGATAATACGCGGCCAGATACCTTCCAGACCGTGCTTTTCAAAGGCGTGATAGTGAGCCTGAAGCGTTGCGCGTGCGGCATCGGGCGTTGTTACCGCCAGGTCGGTTAACGTTTCGTGAGCGCCACCTGGAACCGGCACTTCTGTGCCAATCACATAGACCAGGTCAGACTCGCCAAAATGTGCCATACAGGTTTCTTCGGCGACTTTTGCCAGACGTGCGGTGCGCTCAGCGACAATTTCATCCGTCAGTGGAACCGGGTCGTTAGCACAAGACATGCTGCAATCGAGGTGGATTTTTTTAAAGCCTGCGGCGACATAGCTCTTGATCAGATCGTCTGCATTGGCCATTGCCTGTTCCGCAGGCAGATTTTGCCAACGGTTTGGCCCGAGATGGTCTCCGCCGAGAATCAGCATATCCTGAGAAAAATCAAGCGAGTCGGCTAAACGGCAGACAAAACTGCGAAAATCGGCTGGTGTCATACCCGTATAGCCGCCAAACTGGTCAACCTGATTAGAGGTTGCTTCGATCAACAGCGGTGTATGGTATGCATGGGCGTAGCGTATTGCGGCTTCCAATACGATTGGATGCGCGGAACAAACGGCATAAATCCCGTTTGCCTTCCCCCGTTTATGCTGCTCGACCATTTTAGTTAGATGTTTCACTTTCCTCTCCAGGTCAGATTACTGCGACATCAATCTTTCGTTTTGTTTCATTTAATACTGCATCATGGTGTTATAAAAATAAAACGAAAGATAATAGTTTTCCGATCTGTTTCACAAAAGAAACACAATGAAAGGTTTCAGCGTAAGTTCGTCCGGCTCTTCCCTGCTTGCGGGGCTTGCATTCGCGCAAAAGAAAGGCGTTAATAGACAAAACGAAATAAAACGAAAGGTTTAACTAAAGGATTTCTTATGAGTAACACCGAGTCCTCTGCAGACAAGCGCGTTATTGGCACCAGCGAAAGACGTGAGCAGATCATCCAGCGGTTACGGCAGCAGGGAAGCGTTCAGGTTAACGATCTTTCCTTATTTTTTGGCGTCTCCACGGTCACTATTCGCAACGACCTCGCCTTTCTGGAAAAGCAGGGGATTGCTGTACGTGCCTATGGCGGAGCGCTAATATGCGAGAGCAATGCGCCTGTTGTGGAGCCTTCTGTAGAAGATAAGAGTTCACTTAATACGGCAGTAAAACGCAGTATTGCCAGAGCCGCCGCAGAGTTAATTCAACCGGGACACCGCGTGATTCTTGACTCCGGCACCACGACCTATGAAATTGCCCGCCTAATGCGCCAGCATACCAATGTCATTGCTATGACCAACGGCATGAATGTCGCCAATGCGCTACTGGAAGCCGAAGGGGTTGAGCTGCTGATGACCGGCGGTCATTTGCGTCGTCAGTCACAATCGTTTTATGGCGATCAGGCTGAGCAGTCGCTACAAAATTATCACTTCGACATGCTGTTTCTTGGCGTTGATGCTATCGATTTAGAGCGTGGTGTTAGCACGCACAACGAAGATGAGGCGCGTCTCAACCGCCGGATGTGTGAAGTGGCTGAACGTATCATTGTCGTTACCGACTCGACGAAGTTTAACCGCTCCAGCCTGCATAAGATTATTGATACCCAGAGGATCCACACCATCATTGTTGATGAAGGCATCCCAGAGGAGAGCTTGCAGGAACTACGCCGCAGCGGTGTTGAAGTGATCATTGTTGAGTAGTCCCGCTCTAAAATTCAAAAATGTGATCCCTTTCAATTAAACAAAAACAAACCATAAGCGAGCTTTTTTAGTAGCTCGCTTTCGTTTTTTTGCATGCTTCCCGTCTCTTTCTCGCATCTTACTCGCTTTTAACCTTTTCATTTTTTCGGTTTTCTTCGTTTCGATTTGCTAAAACGAAAGAAAATAGTCAATTTTTGTTAAATTCAACGCTGGGCCAGTGCGCACAAATTCACCTTATTGCTTCTGATGTAATATATTCAAAAGAAAACGAAAGTGCTAAAGCGCTAAAACAAAACAACATGAATATTTGATGGAGCAATAGAAATGCTGGATAACTTAAGACGTCGCGAGCAAATAATTGATCTGCTATGCGATCAGGGTAGCGTTCGTGTCGAGCCACTGAGCGTCCATTTTGGTGTGTCATCGGTTACGATCCGCAACGACTTACGTTATCTGGAACAGAAGGGATGTGTCATGCGCTCCTACGGCGGGGCGGTTCTCAATCAGCACTTTGCCCTTGACCGGCCTTTGCAGGATAAGGACCGACTGAATCGCGATGTGAAAACGCGTATTGCCGAAAAAGCGGCCAGCTTTGTGAAAGATGGTGACACGTTAATCCTCGATTCCGGTTCGACCACCACGCTCATTCCTCCCATGTTAAAAAATCGCCGCGATCTGGTGGTGATGACCAATGCGCTCAACATTGCATGGGAACTGGCGAATTTTGAGCGCGTAGACGTCATGATTCTGGGAGGGAATGTCAGGCAAAGCGTCTATTCATTGTATGGCCCTTCAGCAGAACACCAGCTTAGACAATACCGGTTTGATAAGCTTTTCTTAGGCGTTGACGGATTCTGCCTGGAAGCGGGAATTACCACGCCACATCCGGGAGAAGCACATCTGAATCAGGTAATGTGTGAAGTTGCGCAGGAGGTCACGGTAGTCGCTGACTCCAGCAAGTTTGGCCGCAAAAGTTTCTGTATGATTAGCGAAATCAGCGGGATTGACCGGGTGATTACCGACAGCGGGATCCCAGAAAATTACCACCGGACGTTAATCCAGCTTGGGGTGGATGTGGTGATTGCGGATGAATAACTGAAACTGCTGGCGAGTTTCCCCCGCCAGCAGTTTTTTAGTGGGTCTGCGTACCCTGTTCAACCAGCAGCAATGCGGCACCGCGAACCCCGCTGGATGAGCCATGGATGGCCGGGAATACGCGGGCAGGTTCTAATCCCGGGAACAAATAACGTGACATGGCCTGCGGCAGCAACGTATAAATTTCTTCGATGTTGGAAACCCCACCGCCGAGAACAAAAGCATCGACATCCAGAATCAACTGCAATTGCGCCAGCGTACAACCCAACATATCAATCCATGCTTCTATGGTAGTAACGGCGCTGGCATTGCCATGACGATAATGCTCCAGCAGGGTCTCCATTTTGAGTTGTTCTCCGCTGAAGTGTTTGTGGAGCCACAGTAAACCGGGGCCGGATTGATAGCGTTCCAGACACCCTTGTAAGCCACAACCGCACTTCAGTTCCGGTAAATGATAACGACGCATAAACGTTGCCGGAAGCGGTAAATGGCCAAACTCACTGGCCATTCGGTTGCGACCCCTATACAGCTGACCGTCAATGACTAACCCTCCACCCATGCCGGTGCCAATAATGGCACCAAAAATTCTGGAGAACTGGCGAGCCTGCTGGGTATGGGCTTCCGAGAGCGCAAAGCAGCAGCAGTCATTGTCCAGCTCAACCGAACGATTGAGGCGGTGGGCCAGATCGTTCATCACCAGGCGTCCAGTAAGGCAAGGCACGTTAGATGACAGTAATTTTCCGGTATGTCTGTCCATAAGACCGGGCATGCCGATGCCAATTTTTCCTTGCGTTCCAGTCGCCCAGTCGGCGGTATCAATAAGTGAAGTAAAGGTCGAAAGAAAGAGTTCATAATCCTGGACTGGCGTGGCGACGCGCTTGCGCCAGCAAACCTGCATTTCCTTATCAAAAGCGACAATTTCAGTTTTGGTTCCACCAATATCAACACCGTAAAACATGCCTCATCTCCTCCGGCTTCACAGCGTAACCAGACTGTTTTCCTTGCGAGCGCGTTCTGCGGCAAAGACCATTAAGTGACTTTCCAGTGACTCATCCGGGCCAGAAAGGATCATATTTTGATCGTTGGCCATCACTGCATGGATAAAGCGATCCATCAGGTAGTAATCGCCACCACCATGTCCCCCCATCTGGGTTTGTGTTCCAGCGGCGATCTCCTCGATCTGATGCACAGTTTCTTTGTCTGTCAGGAAATCAAACACCCGGATCTGCTCGCCATCACCTTCCAGATAACCTCTGGTGCCAAACAGGCGCGTTTTTCGATCTTCCATTTTGGTAAACGCGGTCATGGTAAAGGTCACTGTCTGCTGGTGGGCAAAACGTAAGTTAACAACCTGATGATCCACCACATCATTATCACAACGATAAACGCAGCGACCATAAGGCCCATCGCGCAGCGCCTGGCGGACATTTTCTTCGCTGGGATCTGCAGTCAGCACCCGACGGAAGTGGGGAGTGCATTTGTGGTTTTCACCCAGATAAATTTTGCAGGCAGACCAGGGGCAGGTTGCTTCAACCTGACAATCAAGGCAGCGGTCGGCGGCGCCAGCAGGCTGATTCTCTTTCACAAAGTGGCTCAGGCTGCCAAATGATCCTACGTCCTTGCAGTTGTCGCCCATGATGTAGCGGATCCAGTCCAAATCATGACAGGATTTCTGTAATAACATAAATGACGATTCTGCTTCATTGCGCCAGTTACCACGTACAAACGAGTGCGCCTGATGCCAGTAACCTACGGGTTCGAGATGCTGCATGCTGACAATATCGCCAATTACGCCATCATCAAGCAGTGATTTCAGCTTTTGCGTATAGCGGGTGTACCGCAGGACGTGCGCGACGGCCAGTAATACGTTGTTGCGTTTAACCGCATCAATAATGATCCGGCAATCTTCTGGCGTAGGGGCGAGCGGTTTTTCCAGCAGAATGTGATAGCCGAGATTGGCAAACGCCACGGCAGGATCTTTGTGCATATTATCCTGTGTGCAAATAAGTACTACGTCGGCCATTTTGGGTTGGGCCGCAGCCTCTTGCCAGTCGCAAAATACGTTATTTGGAGCAATCTTATGCTGTGCGACAAACTGCTGGCGATACGCCTCTCTGGGCTCAGCAACGCCTACTACCTGCATTCTGTCTGGATGTTCAAGCGCATAGCGAGCATATATTTCTCCGCGCGCACCAGCCCCTACCACTAATACGGTCACTTTATTCGCACACATATAAACCTCTCATTTTTCACTTAGCCTGAATAACGGTCAGGCCAAATTTTCTTCATGTTTTTTATCAAACAAAAAGGCGGCTTCCAGATTAAATTTCACTTTGATAGATTCGCCGGGAAGAGGGGCCCAGTCGGGTGAAGAGTTAATACGTAAGATCATATGTTGCTCACCAATATTAAAATGCAGAAGGTCTTCGTTGCCCATCCTTTCTACGTTGGTAATGTGCGCATCGAACGCAGAGACGTCATGCTGCGAGGCTAACTGAATGGCCTCTGACCGGATGCCGAACCAGACGCTGGAGTGCGGGTATTGCTCCAGTAGGTTACTCAAGCGTGTATTTAATGGCAGGATTAAATTTTCAGCCAGGCGCAGACCACGAGTGCCGGGTTCAATATCAAGCAGCATAATATTCATTGCCGGATTACCAATAAAACCAGCAACAAATTTATTCCTGGGGTGATGGTAGATATTTCCTGGGGTATCCACCTGCATAATACGACCGCCATTAAGGACGCAAATCCTGTCTCCCATCGTCATTGCTTCAATCTGATCGTGCGTGACGTACACCATGGTTGCGCTCACGCCTTCTTGACGCAGTTGTCGATGCAGTTCTGTCAGCCGCACGCGCATTGAAACACGCAGCTTTGCATCCAGGTTGGAAAGCGGCTCATCAAACAAAAAAACGTCTGGCTTACGCACGATGGCCCTGCCAACGGCAACGCGCTGACATTGACCGCCCGAAAGTTGGCCGGGCTTTTTATCGAGTAATGTCTCTATTTCCAGCTTGTGTGCAGCTTCCCGTACGCGGATATCAATCTCTTCTTTGCTCATTTTCCCTAACAGACTGAATGCCATATTTTTATAAATCGTCATGTGGGGATAGAGGGCATAATTCTGGAAGACCATGGCAACGCCTCGCTCCTTTGGTAGCAGGTCGTTGACGCACTTCTCTCCGATTGCGATATGACCATGAGTGATATCTTCCAGACCTGCAATCATGCGCAGCAGCGTTGATTTGGCGCAGCCTGATGGCCCGACAAACACCATGAATTCGCCATCGTGGATTTCAAGATCAACGCCATGGATCGCCTGAAAGCCATTGGGATAGACTTTGCTTACTGCCTGTAATTGAATACCTGACATAACACTGCCCCTTATCCTTTAATTCCGGCACCAGCGATGCCGCGAATAAAATAGCGCTGGAAGAAGATATAAAGTAACAACATCGGGATAATCGCCAGCAATGCGCCCGCCATTAACATCGGATATTCCACGCCTGAGCGTCCGGAAAGTGAGGCTAACCCCACCGGTAATGTCATTTTATCCATGGAGGTGTTGACGATCAGCGGCCACATTAAGTTATTCCAGCTCCACAATCCGTTAATAATGACGCAGGCAATCAGCCCTGGTTTAATTAATGGCAGCATAATTTTGAAGAAAATAGTCAGATGGTTATACCCATCCATAATGGCTGCCTCTTCCAGTTCTTTAGGTACTGACAGAAAAAACTGACGCAATAAAAAGGCGCTATATATGCTGAATAAACCCGGTAGCACCAGTCCAGGAATTGAGTTCAGCAAACCGATTTTTTCAACGGTTAAAAACTGTGGGATTAAAAAGATCTGACCGGGCACCATCAGAATTGAAATACACAGCATAAACAGGACATCTCGCCCTTTAAAACGCAGTCGGGAGAAACCGTACGCTGCCATTGCCGCAATCAGCGTCTGCAAAATGACGATGACCAGCGTGGAGACGATCGAGTTAAAGTAAAAGCTACCAAAAGGCATTTCATGCAAGATTTTACCGTAAGCCTGAAACCCTGGGTTGGCAGGTAGCAGGATCGGCGGAAAGGCGATGCTTTCTGCCTGGGTTTTAAAAGAGGTGATGATCATCCAGATGAAGGGAACCACAGTTACCAGCGTCGCGAGGATCATCAAGCCGTAAATTAGCCATTTTTCACGTTTAGTCATGAACATCGTGGTTGCCTCACTGTGCTTTAAGTCGTTTACCAATCCATATTTGCAGCAGCGTCAGGACCATCGTGATAACGAAAATCACCACGGCGATCGCTGAGGCATACCCTTTTTCATGGTAGATAAAGGCGTATTTATAGAAGAGATAGGCGATAGTCATCGTCTGATCGTCCACCATGGATGAACTGCCAAACAGCAGATAAACCACATCGAAAATTTGCAGCGTTTCGATAAAAGAGATCACCAGTACGAAAAACAGCGTGGGGATCATTAGCGGTAAGGTAATAGACCAGAACCCACGCAATTTGCTGATGCCATCCAGCGACATCGCTTCATAAATTTGTTTGGGGATCCCCTGTAATCCAGCGAGCAGAATGATCATCTTCAGCGCAATAGCCGACCAGATGATAACCAACGAGGCGCTCAGGCGGACGACATCGGGATCGGATAACCAACCGATGGCCGGAAGATCGAAAAAGGCCAGGATCTGATTAATTAAGCCGAAGTTTCGGTTCATCAACCACTGCCAGACCATAGCAATGGCCGCAGGCATAGTGACAGCGGGCAGAAATAATAGCGTGCGAAACAACCACTGACCGCGAATCGCCTGATTCAGGCCAATTGCGAGCAGTAATGACAAAACGGTGATTATCGGTACGCAAATAAAAACATAGGCCAAGGTGTTATATATTGCTGAACGAAACTCATCATCGCTGAATAAATTAATATAGTTATCTAAGCTGATCGTCGTCCAGATCTGAAACTCGCCCAGGTCGGTGAAACTATAAAAAACGTTTTGGAAGAATGGAGTAAAGTAAAAAACAATTAACCCCGCCAGTAACGGCATAATCATTATCCATCCCCAGAAGCGTTCTTCTTTTTCCAGCTTGGTCAGGGATTTT
The DNA here is from genome assembly GCF_004322975.1 of Citrobacter sp. ABFQG. Lineage (NCBI taxonomy): Bacteria > Pseudomonadati > Pseudomonadota > Gammaproteobacteria > Enterobacterales > Enterobacteriaceae > Citrobacter > Citrobacter sp. ABFQG. Next base: position 81,196 of record NZ_CP036435.1, on the reverse strand, counting down.
TTTTGCGCCTCTCTGGCCGGTAATTGTGGGGATGCAGCTTCATCTGAATAGCTCATACAGACTCCGGGATGCTCACTGTGCAACCAAAATATATTGCGCGGGCGAAAGCGAGAGGGAGCATGGCTCCCTCAGGATTATTTCTGCATTTCTCGTTCAACGCGTTTAGCAACACCAGGCATGACTTTCTCTGGGTCAGTACCCGTCCACACTTTTTTCAAGCCATCATTCAGGATGCTATTCCACTTAGCGGTATTGGAGCCTGCGGTTGGATATTTATGTGAGAAAGCCAACGAATCGATATAGGCTGAAACATCAATATCCTTAAAGCCTTCAGCCCACTCTTTGGCCACTTTTTGGTTAGCCGGGATCACGACTTTTCCCGTCGCCAGAGTCTGCTGCGCATGCTCAGAGCTCATGAATTCAATGAACTTCCACGCCGCATCTTTATGCTGACTTTTGGCTGACATAGCAAATGCCAGACTATGGGATACACCTGCCTGCTCTGCCATTTTTGGCATTGGCACTACGCCGATGTGATCCTTAATCAGCTCATTTTGAGAGAAGGGTAATGCCCACCATGAGCCTGCGTAGACCATGGCTACCCGGTTTGACTGGAAGACGTCTGAGGCTTCCATCTCGCCTGGCGGTTGGATTAGTCCCGCGTTCAGCATGCCTTGAACATCGCGATAGACGGCGATAGCTTTGTCATTGGCAACATCCGTTTTGCCCTCAGGTAGTACAATCTTATCCCCGGCCTGTAATAGCAGGTTAAAGTAACTATCCTGTCCGCTGCTGAATTCCATTGCCAGTGGATAAGACTGTTTATCCAGCCCTTTACGCAACTGCTCTGATTTTTGTTTTAAATCGTCCCATGTCCAGTTTTTATCGGGATAGCTCACACCAGCCTGATCGAACATTTTTTTATTGTACCAGACGGCAATTGCATCAATATCCCTTGGGATGGCATATTGTTGCGACTGGTATTGGTAGGCATCGACTGAGCTTTTAACAAAATCATCCAGTTTCGGCGCTGATTTATCTTTCAGATAATTACTCAGTGGTTCCAGCATGCCATTTTTCACATATTGCTGGAAATTAGGCATGTTCATCCAGAATACATCCGGTGCTACATTTCCACCGACTGCTGAACTGAGTTTGATAAAATACTGGTCATAAGGAGTTAGTTCAATTTCGACCTTAATTCCGGGGTTGTCTTTTTCAAATTCATTAACGAGCTGTTGTTCGCCAGGGAGTTGATTGCGGTCCCATAACGTGTAGCGTAATTTAACAGGCTTTGCGTCCGACTGGCCTTCAGCACTCGCGAAGACAGGAGTTGCCAGTAAACAGGAAATAAGACAAGCCAATGCGACATTATTTTTATTCAGGGTATACATAACTTCCCTCTTTATTCAGGTCAGAATGCTTATGAGGTAAATTACAGCAGCCTATGAATAATCTGTTTTACACCGGAGAAAGTCAAAGCAGTAAAAAAGAGGGGATTATCGCATTAAAACAAGGTCGTCTTTCGGTAGGTTTCTCTTTTATCAAAACGAAAATATAACGTAAAACAATGGTGGTATTATTTCTTTTAATTTCATATCGTTAGGTTCATTTGGCAGGTTTGAATCGAAAAAAACAGATGTTTAAAAAAACCTCTTAAAATGCGAACGTTATCACTTTATTTGTTGAAGCATCGACATTAAAAACGGGGACAAATCCCCGTTTTTTCGTTGGCTTTCGTTTCGATAATCAGGTCACTGGCGCCGGGTTAAACACCGCCAGCTGGTTATGCAGTCCCCACTGATCTGAGAAGGTTTTCTTACGTCCGCTGGCGACGTCGAGAATAAACTCGAACAGTTTCAGACCCACGTCTTCAATGGTTTCTTCTCCGGTAGCGATGGTACCGGCGTTGATGTCCATCAGGTCAAACCAACGATTGGCCAGCTCAGTACGCGTCGCCATTTTTATCACCGGCACGGCCATCAGGCCGTACGGCGTACCGCGACCGGTGGTAAAGACTTGTACTGTGATCCCGGAAGCAACCTGTTGCGTACCGCAGACAAAATCGCTGGCGGGGGTGGCAGCGTAAATCAGGCCACGTTTGGTTGGACGCTGGCCCGGCGACAAGACTTCGACAATCGCGCTCTTGCCCGACTTCGCAATAGAACCCAGTGCTTTTTCCACCACGTTTGCCAGACCGCCTTTCTTGTTGCCCGGTGATGGGTTGGCGCTCCGGTCAGTCTTGCCCATATCCAGGTAGTTATCGTACCAGGCCATCTCTTCGAGCAGGCGTTTACCCACCTCTTCGTTAATCGCGCGCGGGGTCAGAAGGTGGATGGCATCGCGCACTTCGGTGACTTCGGAGAACATCACGGTGGCGCCGCAGCGCACTAACAGGTCGGAAGCATAACCTACCGCTGGATTGGCCGTCACGCCGGAAAACGCATCGCTGCCGCCGCACTGCATGCCGACCACCAGTTCTGATGCCGGGCAGGTTTCACGCTGGCGCTGATTGAGCTTTGCCAGATGGCGTTCGGCCACTTGCAAAATATCGGCAACCATTGATTGAAAGCCGACGTGTTTTTCATCCTGCAGGCTGACGATGCTGGCGCTGTCGACCGGAATGCTTTTTACATCGTGCGTACCTTCCAGCAGGCGCTCTGGCTGCAGTTTTTCACAGCCGAGGCCAATGACCATTACCTCACCGCCAAAGTTAGGGTTCAGCGCAATATTATGAATAGTTCGAATGGGCACGATGGCGGCTGGAGCGTTAATCGCCACGCCGCAACCGTACAGATGATTGAGCCCCACCACACCGTCAACATTCGGGTATTTGGGCAGCAGATCGCGTTCAATGATTTTCACCACATAGTCCACCACGCCCGCCACGCAGTGCACGCTGGTGGAGATGCCGAGCAGATTCTTGGTGCCAACGCTACCGTCAGCATTGCGGTAACCTTCGAAGGTATAACCCTCGAGAGGCGGCAGCGGCTCAGGCACTTTAGTTGCCAACGGCAGCGTCTCCAGCGGCGGAGCCTTGGGCAGCTCAACCATTGATTCATCAATCCAGCTGCCGCGTGGGATGTCGCGAATGGCATAGCCTATCACTTCGCCATAACGCACGATTTCGCCATGAGCAGGAATATCCAATAGCGCCACTTTATGACCCTGGGGAATATGTTCAATGAGTTCCAGTCCGTCCGGAAAACGCGTTCCGGCTTTCAGACCATTGTCATTGACAATTATCGCCACATTATCTGTTTCGTGAACTTTAATATAAAACGCCGTTGGCGATTCTTGTCTAATTTCGATGTCGGCCATTGTCCAGTATTCTCCAACAAGTGGTGATAATAGTGTGGATATTTATATTTTGAATCTCATTTTCAGTAATAAAGATTCGGTATCGTGAAATAAGAATGTCAGGAGTTTATCGTGAAGAATGTGACAATGATCACTTAAACTCAGCAAGACCGCACCAGCAGGGGTAGCAATACGTAAATGTGTGGATTAGCGCCCATGCATGTGTGCATATGCCCAAAACATTATTTCCATAACGCATATTTAATGAGCGCATGCACAATGATTAACGTTGCACTGCTGATTATACTAAATCACGGTTTCATAGCGTCTGATAAATTATTATAAGTTTTTATTATCGGTAATTTATCACCAGGGATATCTGCCAAATAATAATAAAAACTTTTATGTACCCGAGGTAATTAGAATGATACTGGATACAGTTGTCGAGAAAAAGAAAGGTACGCACACCCGTTACTTAATATTGCTAATAATATTTATTGTTACCGCCGTTAACTATGCGGACCGTGCCACGCTATCTATTGCCGGCACGGAAGTGGCGAAAGAGTTGCAGCTCAGTGCCATCTCAATGGGTTACATTTTCTCCGCCTTCGGTTGGGCTTACCTGTTGATGCAAATCCCTGGCGGCTGGCTGCTGGATAAGTTCGGTTCGAAGAAAGTCTACACTTACAGTCTGTTCTTCTGGTCGCTGTTTACTTTTCTGCAGGGTTTTGTCGACATGTTCCCGCTGGCTTGGGCGGGTATTTCAATGTTCATCATGCGCTTTATGCTGGGCTTCTCGGAAGCGCCGTCCTTCCCGGCGAACGCCCGTATTGTGGCGGCCTGGTTCCCGACGAAAGAGCGCGGTACGGCATCTGCGATTTTTAACTCCGCACAATATTTCTCTCTGGCGCTGTTTTCGCCGCTGCTGGGCTGGCTGACCTTTGCCTGGGGCTGGGAGCACGTATTTACCGTGATGGGCGTTATCGGTTTTGTGCTCACCGGCCTGTGGGTAAAGTTTATTCATAACCCAACCGATCACCCGCGTATGTCGCAGGAAGAGCTGAAGTTTATCTCTGAAAACGGCGCGGTCGTGGATATGGACCATAAAAAGCCCGGCGATGTGAAATCAGGTGGTCCTAAACTGCATTATATCAAGCAGTTGCTGACAAACCGCATGATGCTTGGCGTGTTCTTCGGACAGTATTTTATCAACACTATCACCTGGTTTTTCCTTACCTGGTTCCCGATTTACCTGGTACAGGAAAAAGGCATGTCGATCCTGAAAGTCGGTCTGGTGGCGTCGATTCCTGCGCTGTGCGGATTTGCCGGTGGCGTGCTCGGCGGTGTGTTCTCTGATTATCTGATTAAACGTGGCTTCAGCATCACCCTGGCACGTAAGCTGCCGATTGTGCTCGGAATGTTGCTCGCGTCGACCATTATTCTGTGTAACTACACCGATAACACCACTCTGGTGGTTGCGCTGATGGCGCTGGCGTTCTTCGGCAAAGGCTTCGGCGCGCTGGGTTGGCCGGTGATTTCCGATACCGCGCCGAAAGAAATCGTTGGTCTGTGCGGTGGGGTATTTAACGTATTTGGCAACGTAGCCTCTATCGTCACCCCGCTGGTGATTGGTTATCTGGTGAGCGAGCTGCACTCATTTAATGCTGCGCTGATGTTTGTAGGGTGTTCGGCGCTGATGGCAATGGTTTGCTACCTGTTTATTGTCGGTGACATTAAACGTATGGAATTGCAGAAATAAACAAAGGTATAGGCGATGAATAACACGATTTTCCCGAATAAGTTTAAAGCGGCCCTCGCGGCGCAACAGATTCAGATTGGCTGCTGGTCTGCATTGGCCAGCCCAATCAGTACCGAAGTTTTAGGCCTGGCGGGTTTTGACTGGCTGGTACTGGACGGCGAACACGCGCCAAACGATATCTCGACGTTTATCCCGCAATTGATGGCGCTGAAAGGCAGCGCCAGCGCGCCGGTCGTACGCGTGCCGACCAACGAGCCGGTGATTATCAAGCGCCTGCTGGATATTGGGTTTTACAACTTCCTGATCCCGTTCGTTGAGACACAAGAAGAGGCGGTGAACGCCGTGGCGTCGACCCGCTATCCGCCGGAAGGTATTCGCGGCGTGTCCGTCTCCCATCGCGCCAATATGTTTGGCACCGTACCGGACTACTTTGCGCAATCGAATAAGAACATCACCATCATCGTGCAGATCGAAAGTCAGCAGGGCGTTGATAACGTTGACGCCATCGCGGCGACCGAAGGTGTAGACGGTGTCTTCGTCGGCCCAAGCGATCTGGCTGCGGCGCTAGGCCATCTCGGCAATGCGTCACATCCTGATGTGCAGAAAGCTATCCAGCACATTTTTGCCCGCGCGAAAGCACATGGCAAACCAAGCGGAATTCTGGCGCCGGTAGAGGCGGATGCGCGTCGTTATCTGGAATGGGGCGCGACCTTTGTTGCTGTTGGCAGCGACCTTGGCGTGTTCCGTTCAGCCACGCAGAAACTGGCTGATTCTTTTAAGAAATAACCACCATCGACAGTAGAGAGAGATAAAGACATGACAATGAAAGTTGGTTTTATTGGCCTCGGTATTATGGGTAAACCAATGAGTAAAAACCTCCTCAAGGCAGGTTACTCGTTGGTGGTTGCTGACCGTAACCCGGAATCCATTGCGGAAGTCATTGCCGCTGGTGCAGAAACCGCCGCCACGGCGAAAGATATTGCTGAGCAGTGCGACGTGATCATCACCATGTTGCCGAACTCGCCGCATGTTAAGGAAGTGGCGCTGGGTGACGGCGGTATTATTGAAGGGGCGAAACCGGGCACAGTGCTTATCGACATGAGCTCCATTGCACCGTTGGCCAGCCGTGAAATTAGCGACGCGCTGAAAGCGAAAGGCGTGGATATGCTGGATGCGCCGGTCAGCGGCGGCGAGCCAAAAGCGATTGATGGTACGTTGTCGGTAATGGTCGGCGGCGATAAAGCGATTTTCGACAAGTATTACGATCTGCTGAAAGCGATGGCTGGCTCAGTGGTACATACCGGCGACATTGGCGCGGGTAACGTCACTAAGCTGGCGAACCAGGTGATTGTAGCGCTGAACATTGCGGCGATGTCTGAAGCGCTGACGCTGGCGACCAAGGCGGGTGTGAACCCGGATCTGGTGTATCAGGCGATCCGTGGCGGACTGGCCGGAAGCACCGTGCTGGACGCGAAAGCGCCGATGGTCATGGACCGCAACTTTAAGCCAGGTTTCCGTATTGACCTGCATATCAAAGATTTGGCGAATGCGCTGGACACTTCTCATGGGGTCGGCGCGCAGTTGCCGCTGACTGCTGCAGTCATGGAGATGATGCAGGCGCTTCGCGCAGATGGGCTGGGCACCGCCGATCACAGCGCGCTCGCATGCTACTACGAAAAACTGGCGAAAGTGGAAGTCACACGCTAACAAGAAGGGCGCGGATGTGCGCCCTGTATTTCTTGCCTTGCGCGGCACAGTCAGGCTACATAACTATGAAAATCGTAATTGCCCCAGACTCTTATAAAGAAAGTCTATCTGCCACTGAGGTCGCTCAGGCAATAGAAAAAGGATTTCGGGAAATATTTCCCGATGCGCAATATGTTTCAGTTCCGGTGGCCGACGGCGGCGAAGGAACGGTCGAAGCCATGATTGCCGCCACGCAAGGGAGTGAATATTCCGCGTGGGTAACGGGGCCGCTGGGCGAAAAAGTGAATGCCTGCTGGGGCATGTCCGGAGATGGTAAAACTGCGTTTATCGAAATGGCGGCAGCCAGTGGTCTGGCGTTAGTACCTCCTGATAAGCGTAACCCGTTAGTCACCACGTCACGTGGTACCGGGGAATTGATTTTGCAGGCGCTGGATAGCGGGGCGCAGAGCATTATTATCGGCATTGGCGGTAGTGCAACCAACGACGGCGGCGCGGGTATGGTGCAGGCTCTGGGCGCGAAACTTTGCGACGCTAACGGGACAGAGATTGGCTACGGGGGCGGCAGTCTGATGAGCCTCAACAGCATCGACATTTCCGGTTTGGATCCGCGATTAAAAACCTGCTCCATTCGCGTGGCCTGCGATGTGGCCAATCCGCTCACAGGTGATACTGGCGCTTCGCGCATCTTCGGCCCGCAGAAAGGGGCGACGGAAGAACGCATTCTCGAACTGGACCGAAATTTGTCTCACTACGCCGACATCATTAAAAAATCGCTGCGGGTAGACGTGAAGGATGTTCCCGGGGCGGGGGCTGCCGGTGGTATGGGCGCCGCGTTAATGGCATTTTTAGGCGCGGAGCTGCGCAGTGGGATAGAGATTGTGACTCAGGCCCTCAATCTGGAAGAGCATATTCACGACTGTACGCTGGTGGTGACCGGCGAAGGACGCATCGACAGCCAGAGTATTCACGGCAAAGTGCCGGTTGGCGTGGCGAATGTCGCGAAGAAATACCACAAACCGGTAATTGGTATTGGCGGCAGCCTGACGCGCGATGTGGAAGTGGTGCATCAATATGGTATCGATGCGGTGTTTAGCGTATTGACCAGCATCAGCACGCTGGAAGAGGCCTTCCGTGGGGCATTTGATAATATTTATCGCGCCTCAAGAAACATCGCCGCTACGTTGGCGATAGGAATGCGCAGTGCGGGGTGACATTACCCCGCAAACCCTCTATACTGCGCGCCGAAGCTGACCAGACAGTCGCCGCTTCGTCGTCGTCCTCTTCGGGGGAGACGGGCGGAGGGGAGGAAAGTCCGGGCTCCATAGGGCAGGGTGCCAGGTAACGCCTGGGGGGGAAACCCACGACCAGTGCAACAGAGAGCAAACCGCCGATGGCCCACGTAAGTGGGATCAGGTAAGGGTGAAAGGGTGCGGTAAGAGCGCACCGCGCGGCTGGTAACAGTCCGTGGCACGGTAAACTCCACCCGGAGCAAGGCCAAATAGGGGTTCACAAGGTACGGCCCGTACTGAACCCGGGTAGGCTGCTTGAGCCAGTGAGCGATTGCTGGCCTAGATGAATGACTGTCCACGACAGAACCCGGCTTATCGGTCAGCTTCAACTCATTCAAAAACAATACGTTGGTGTGTCTCAGGCCTTAATAGGTGAAAATGTGACACAGACTGTGATACAGACGAGGCACACCAACGGCTGTTCCATCCCGAATATCCTAAAGCGTGGCAACCGTTACAGCCTTCATTTTAGACTGCCTTCAGGCGGTTTCTTTCGTGTGTCGCTGGGCTGCGATTCAGCCAGTAGAGCAAGATTTATATCTTCCCGTCTCTCGATGTTCATTTCTTTTGTAAAATCGTCCAAGATGGATCCAGCCCAACTATTGGACATAGTGCAGAAAATGAAAAAGTTAGAACAAGACGATATTGATCGTTATTTGCTTAAAATTCAGGCAGGTTTTTACGCCGCAGCAAAAAAAATTCCCACAACTGTACGTAGTACCCTGCGAGAATCCGGTTCATTGGCTCGTGAAAAACGTAATGCGTGTGATTTTGGATTACTACTTGATGGAACCTTTAAACAAGATGTTGAACCGCTGTCGACAGATTCAGTCATAGAGCAACTTGGTAGCCAGTTTGATCTTACGGGCATGGAGGATGAAATCGATTATTTGGCCTCAGAGTACGACCTTCTCTTGAGACATTACTGCGATGCACATATAGCCTTTATGGAGCAACGGCATTCTGATTATCGCCAGATCGTTAACTCTATGCGACCTGACAATTATAACGTTTCCATCTCAGAGGATAAGCCTGAAAAACCATTGCCCTCTAAACTGACCCTATCTGAGGCATGGAAAGGTTTTGTAAAATTTAAGTCGGGCTGGACTCCTAAAATTCGGCAGGGGAATGAAAAATACTATGAAGTGATAGAGGCAGTTTTGGGGGCTGACACTCAAGTTTCTGACATTGCTCGACGCGATATTAAAAGCCTGCTTGAGGTAGTTGAAGGTTTACCTCGTCAGAATAAGAAGCCTTATAACCGAATGACTATTGAGCAATGTTTGGACTTGGATGAAGTTCCAGAAGCAGATCTGGTTTCAACCAAAACGGTCAGAGATTATCTGAAGTTGTGTCAGGGACTGTTTTCGACCTACCTGACTAAAGAAGTGGATATTCTTGAATCATCACCGACACTTAATGTCTCGTTCCAAGCTAAAAGCCGCAGCTATGGTTATTACACCGGAGCAGAAATGCGAAAATTGGTATGTCACTTCGCGACTTTGGATGGTTGGAAAAAATGGGTTTTTTTGCTACTGGCATATACTGGCGCTCGTCGCTCTGAAATCGCAAAACTGAAAGTTTCTGATGTGCGGTTGGACGAGGACAGTCAGAGACATTACATAATGATTGGGGATAGTAAAACTGAGGCGGGGATTCGGCAGGTTCCTATCTCACAACGTTTGATCAATATGGGTTTTTTGGATTATTTAGATAGCAAAAAGGCAGATACCAATTTGTTCCCCGAAATCACTAATACAAGTCAGGTAACGCGGCTTTTTCATGCGATACGTGAACAATTGGGTATTGATTATCTTGATGATTATAAAAATAGACGTATTGTGCATAGCTTACGTCACACTTTCGTAACTGAGATTCAGGCAAAGCACACCCTCACACTTGTTCAGCAAACGATAGGTCACGAACATTCAAACCAAGGACAAACCAAGGTTTACACGGGCAAGATGAAAGTTTCGGATTTGCTTCCAGTTGTTGATAGTGTTGACTGGTTTTAGTGATAGTCATTCTAATTCAATGGGTTTGCTGAGCCGTAGCTAAGCGCTTATCGACAGGAAAGCACAATGTCGGGGTATCGCAAAAGCGGAAAAATTGCAGAAGCAAACCTGAAAAATACCGCAGATTAAAATAATCTTTGCACTGCTATTTGTTTTGAGTTATTGTTATTTTGGGTTTCTATATCCCATGTAAACTTTCTTCGAAAAAAATTTATCCATCTTTTTTACCATTAGCCTTTGTCTGATGGGGTTTGTGCTACCCGTAATTGCTTCGTTTTACGGTGGTCAGATGGTAATAACTTATACGTGTGTGCATGTACGCGAGGGTTTGTTTATATAAATAACTTATGGGGGTGTTGTGTCAGAAGGAGGATCTATTCAGTCAATGCTCACACAGGCTACGCCTTACACAACCAAAGTTCATACACACGGGCGTTACAGGGTCATCACAGGTGATGTTTTCATTCATCATGGTTACGCCTACCCGATCAACGCCACCGACCAATCTGGTGTTCGCCTTGATATCCTTACCCCTATAGCAGAACAGCTTGATGCAATACTGTCCATCTACAGCCGGGTTTACTTCTCTCGCTTCGATTTACGCTTACCTGAGAATACCCCAATAGACACAGGCAACAGGTGGGTAAGCGACCTGTTTAAAAAACTACGTGAACGCCTGAGGGCTAAATTAAACAGGCCTGAGGGATTGGCAGAACCGATCCTCAACTTTGCTTATGGCTGGGTACGGGAGCAAGAGAAAGCAAAACAGGTGCATTACCATTGCTGGATTGCCCTCCCGCATCGACAGGTCAGACGCCTTGGGACACCCACAAGTGGCATTGCCGGAAGCATTGTTGAAATCTGGATGGGTCTGACGGGCGGTAAAGCAGCGCTGGTGGAGCTGCCAAAGGCAACGGAAAGATATCCGAATTATTACATTATCGAAAGAAATAAGCCGAAAACGCTCGAGGGGCCTTTTCTGTGGGTATCGTATCTGGCGAAAGAGCGTGGAAAGTATCAGACCGGAAATGGGGATCGGGTCCACTCAACATCAAAATTGAGCAATAAAAACCATAATTGCTAAATCCTTCGTGTAACGCTCTCTACGGCCTTCAAGTTAGGAAGTAGTACCTACGCATTACCCACACTACAAAAAACGCTCACGATAGCGCTCATTGCGTTTAACAATGCCTTCTCTCATATACTACGGCTTGACTTTTAAATATAGCACTCCATCACTATCTTTTCCAGGTGGATTTAAGCTGGTGTGCGGCTCCGCTGGATTTACTGTCGCCGGAATATTTCGGATTAATTGACCCGAAAATAGCCATAATTAAGCCTCACGCGCTGGCAGGGCAGCATCTGAATCTGAGTGAAGACAGGTTAAATCTTACGCCTCTTTGATGTTCCAGTTTCGTTTGATAGTCGGGAGACTTAAATTCAATGCTAACGCCGCTTTGGACTGGCTCAGCCCCTTAGCTCTGGCTTCCTGTACACGCTGAAGGGTATCTGACGCAACCGGACGGCCTAACTTCTTCCCTTCCTTCCTGGCTCTTACTAAACCCTCTTTTGTGCGTTCAATGATGCGGGATTTTTCGAACTCTGCAAACGCAGAAAACATTTGCAGCATCAACTTCCCTTCCGCGCTGGAAAGGTTACGCACAGGCAGATCCAGTGAAACAACATCAATCCCTTTATCTACCAGCATCGTAATGGTTTGCTGCACGTCGATGTTGTCCCTTCCCAGGCGGTCCAGTTTCAATACTACAAGCTGATCCCCAGCCTCCAGTTTATGAGTCACCATATCAGCAAAGCCTTTGCGCTGCATTGCCTGTACTCCCCCTGACACGGTTTCTGATATCACCCTGCTATCATTCACTGCATAGCCAGCCTGACGAATCGCCATAATCTGGTTTTCTGTTGACTGTTCGCTGGTGGACACACGGCAATATGCAAATGTACGGCTCATAATCGCTCCCCTGATTGGTATCAAAAACGGTATCATAATTAACTAATGGTATCATAATGTCAATATGCTAATTTAATGACACCAATTTAAGGTAGGGTTTACTGGTGTTATAAAACGTTCGATTGTTGATACTAACTAGGTTAATGCCATTGACCCGCATGATATTTGTAAAAGATCGAGAGTTATCTTCGGAAGCTTGTGGAACCTGCTTGACCGATCTGGCAATCGCTTAGCAATTTTTTGTGAGATAGCAAAAGAGAGCAAGACTTGATGAAAAAAGTCACATAATTGGTTATGTACTGTTAGCAGCCCTTAGTCTGCTAAAAACCAAATAAAAACAATAGATTGATGAAAATAAAAAAAAGATAAAGTTTAGGCCAAAGTGGTCGATAACTTGAATGACACAGGTAAGCCTGGCTTATACACCAAAAGGAAAATCTTATGGCACAAGTTATCAATACCAACAGCCTGTCGCTGTTGACTCAGAACAACCTGAACAAATCTCAGTCTTCCCTGAGCTCTGCTATCGAGCGTCTGTCCTCTGGTCTGCGCATCAACAGCGCTAAAGACGACGCAGCAGGTCAGGCGATTGCTAACCGCTTTACTTCGAACATCAAAGGTCTGACTCAGGCTTCTCGTAACGCCAATGACGGTATCTCCATCGCACAGACGACTGAAGGTGCACTGAACGAAATCAACAATAATCTGCAGCGTGTACGTGAACTGGCTGTTCAATCTCAGAATGGGACAAACTCTGATTCAGATGTTCAATCCATTCAAGAGGAAATTCAACAACGTTTAGCTGAAATTGACCGGGTTTCTGGTCAAACTCAATTTAACGGCGTTAAGGTATTAACATCAGACTCAAAACTTAGCATCCAAGTTGGCGCTAATGATGGAGAGAAGATTGATATCGATTTGAAGAAAATTGACACAGGTACTCTCGGCTTAGCAAACTTCTCTGTTGATTCAAAATTTGATTCAACAAGCACTAAAACCGTTGCTAATGGCGGTGATATCGTTCTGTCCTCTAAAACTATTAAAGCAGAAATCCAGATTGATAGTCATAGTGCTGATCCAAAAGCGGCAGACGGTTTGTATGCATTGAAGGATGGTACCGGATATGCAGTAAAAGATAAAGACGGTGCATATCACGCTGCTGTTAAAAATGCTGATGGTAAGGTCACTTGGGATTCAAGTGATACTTCTGTGACAGCAACTGATGTTGACCAAACCACAAAGGTTACAGAATTCAAGGAAGTAGATAAAAAGGTTGCAGCAAATACATCTGGACTTGCTGCTAACCAAACATTTAAATCTTACAAAAAAGATAATGGCGAACTTGGATATGTGGTTGAAAACGCTGATGGCACTTTTAACCGTGCTAACGTCGATTCAAAAACGGGTGTTGTTTCTGTAGGAACTAAAATTTCCACAAGCCCTGATGTTTTAGCAACTATCGATAATGCTTTGAAGATTGTTGACTCTCAACGTAGCTCTTTAGGTGCCATCCAGAACCGTTTCGATTCGGCCATCACTAACTTGGGTAACACAGTGAACAACCTGTCTTCTGCACGTAGCCGTATCGAAGACTCCGACTACGCGACCGAAGTGTCTAACATGTCTCGTGCACAGATCCTGCAACAAGCGGGTACTTCTGTTCTGGCACAAGCAAACCAGACGACCCAGAACGTACTGTCTCTTCTGCGTTAATATAGTTTATAGTGCTAAGCCCCGTGATTGCGGGGCTTTTTTATTTAATATGCATTAGGTACAACTGTTATGAATGATATCTCATATGGTCGAGAAGCGGAAAAATGGCCCCGTGAATATTCTATGCTTGCTCGAAGGATACAATTTCTACGATTCAATGATTATCCAGTGAAGCTGGTAAGTGGCAATGGACAATCAATAATTGGTTATATTTCAAAGTTTAACCAGAAAGAAAATATGATCTTGGCATCTGATGAAGCTAAGGGAAGCAATAGGATTGAGGTAAAACTTGAGTTTCTCGCATCACTCGAAGAATTACCGGTTGGCGAAAATTTAACCACAAGACTTATTGCTGCTGATGTTTTTAATGTTCAGCCATGTGATCCAACAAGGAAAGACTTTTTCTCTATCTGCAATAAGTGTTTCAAACAAGGGGTGGGTATAAAAGTACATATGCTAGATGGGCGCATTCTGATAGGGGAAACAACTGGTGTTAATGCTTGTCAAGTTGGAATGATTAGACCTAATGGCAACCATATGCAGATCATGTTTGACTGGGTTAGCAGAATAACCTCTTCAGATTACTCTGATTAAACTTTCATATTATCAGTTGGTTATCAGTGTTTTTAAAAGGATATTTGGTCAAGAGACTGAATAACTAATTCGAAAAATATGGATTCGTTTAGCTGATCTTGCACCTTGTTTTGTTTTCAACATGACGTTACGAAAGGAGGCCGCTAGATGCAGCCCCTGAGATGCGTCACCGGAAATCTTTCTTTGAAAATTTGTACGTTACATCGTCAGAGTCCGCGTGTAACTCTTTCACTGTGAGTTCGTCATCTCGAACCATAAACACCACATTAAATTCAACATTACCAGTGCCCCGCCAACGGTTAGAACTTTGACCTGATTCTTTCCAAATCACGTTGTCATCAGATAATTTACAGTCGAATGAAAAACGCTGGTTATCCGAAGGGCGGATGTATGAAACATTAAACACCCCAGCCGTTTTCGTTTTGGCTACTTGAGTTTTACCCACATTCTTACCAAACATACCTGCAATTGCTGCCCTACAGACTTGAGATTGAGTGAATGGTGTAGTTGATGCTGGCATAAGGTTCACCGACGCAGCTTTCTTTACCTTTACAGCTTCAGGCGCAACAAATGGCTGACTTGTTGGGGCATCGTTGCTAGCTACATCATTCGAGTAATAGGAGTTCCCCGTATTCTCGCTACCTCCGCCACTACATCCTTTATAAATCGCGATCGCGATGATACCTAAAAAAATGAATCCTCTCACGGGAGACTGATATGGTTTTTTAACACCACATCCTGGACACACTTTCGCTTCTGAAGAAACCTTCTGACCACACTCTCTGCAAGACCTCATTGTCATGATACAAGTCCTTAATCATTAACTTCGACGGTATACCGCCCGCCTTTGTCCTTAATTACATACTGATAGACTTCATCGCAGAACACAGTGACTGAGCCACCAAAAGCCGCAGGGAAGACACCATTCACTTTGTCACATTGATAACCAGCATCACGAACAACAGCCTGACTTTCTGATTTCAGTTCAGGCGAGCCATCTTCCGCCAGTACACTATTGCATATACCAAGCCCCAGAAATATCGCAAAAATCTTCTTCAAAACAGTCTCCTTAGCTGGAAAGAGTTAGTACACCATGGGCAAATACATGGATGCATGTTAATTACTTTAATCGATCGAAATTATAAAATCGATCGGTAAAATTGATCATTGTGGTTACTATAATCATCTGAACGAGAGAAGGCTACTAAGTAGCCATGATTGGTGAGCAACGGCATTGAGGGGTTAAAGATGAAAGGTACAGTATTGATATTATGCGGTTTGTTGTTACCGTTTAGCGCTAATGCGGGTCGAATAACGATGAGCAACCCGGAACAGTCAATTACGAAGAGTGGTCGCACTTTGTGCGTCTACTCCAATAGCATTTACACGTTTACCTACGTCACGAAATCGAAACATTGCCCGTACAGCAAAAGCTTCGACACGACTGATAGCGAGTAAATTTCAGGGCTATCGTTGTGATACAAAGTGGGATACAGTCTGTGATACAAGACAACGCAAACGCTACAGATGCCTGACGTATGGTTGATTTTTCCTGACTTATCGGTCAGCTTCACTCTTTATAAAACCCCGCTTCGGCGGGGTTTTTGCTTTCCGGGTAGGCCAGATGAATGACTGTCCACGACGCTATACTCAAAAGAACGCGGCTTATCGGTCAGCTTCACTCTTTATAAAACCCCGCTTCGGCGGGGTTTTTGCTTTCCGTATAGGCCAGATGAATGACTGTCCACGACGCTATGCTCAAAAGAACGCGGCTTATCGGTCAGCTTCACTCTTTATGAAACCCCGCTTTGATGGGTTTTTTGCTTTCTGGGCAGGTTGTTATGCCTGATGGCGCTGCGCTTATCAGGCCTACAGGTATGGCTGGAACGGGTTTTGTAGGCCGGATAAGGTGTTTACACCGCCATCCGGCAGACGTTATACCTGTCGCGTTACGCTTGGTTTAACACGACTCTGGCGTTTATTTTCTCTTCATCTACTCTTTATTTGACCTTTATTTATGCGCTGAACGTCTTTTATTTGAGGGAATGCGTTGTGGGGTATTTTCGTTTTTGTGATGGCTAGCACAAAACGCTGCGCGATACGTTTTTATCGAGAATAATCGAACGCAATCGATCGCCATCACAAAATTACGCGCTAATAAAGTGTACAAAATTAGTGTTAATGTAATGTTGCATATGATGATTATTTGTATTGTCTAGATTGAATTTTAATAAACGCAATGTTTCTTTACAAACAAATATGGCGAAAAAATGTGATGCATGGCGTTATTTAATCACCACAAACGGTAAAATATAATTATATTTGATAAATTACTCATTAAATTTAAGTGTCATTCTGCCCGATAATTGCGCTGTAATTGATTGAAATATAGCCTTTCCTGGTTTTTAGAAATAACAGATAAAATGGCGATGTTATAGCCATAAAAAATCGTTATCCCCCCATCTTTTTTTGATTAAAGTCAGGGTAAAGTGAGATATGTATTTCATATCCATATGATTTATAAGTGGTTTCATTTTTTATAATAGTCTTACAAAATGTAAGTCAAGGGGATTTGTGAGGGGTAGCACATATCCTTGTTTGCTTAATTTGGTACACTTCCTGCCGTCAACAAAGTAATTAACGCAGGTCGATATGAATACTATTACACTCCCTAAAACACAGCACTTAGTGGTCTTTCAGGAAGTCATTAGAAGCGGTTCTATCGGCTCAGCTGCAAAAGAATTAGGTTTAACTCAACCCGCTGTCAGTAAAATCATCAACGATGTTGAGGCTTATTTTGGTATTGAGTTAGTTGTGCGTAAAAATACTGGTGTGACATTGACTCAGGCAGGTCAGGTGATGCTCTCATGGTCTGAATCAATTACCCGTGAAATGAAAAACATGGTTGATGAGATGAACAGCATGACGAGCAATGCGGTCGTTGATGTGTCGTTTGGTTTTCCTTCACTGATTGCCTTCACCATCATGTCCGGCATGATTAAAAAATTCAAAGAGGTATTCCCGAAAGCACAGGTTTCTATGTATGAAGCTCAGCTCTCCTCGTTCTTACCGGCAATCCGTGACGGGCGTCTGGATTTTGCCATCGGTACGCTGAGCGATGAGATGAAACTGCACGATCTGCATGTGGAGCCGCTCTTTGAGTCAGACTTTATCCTGGTTGCCAGCAAGTCCCGAACATGCACCGGCATCACCTCGCTGAGCGCGTTGAAAAACGAACAGTGGGTGTTGCCACAAACGAATATGGGGTACTACAGCGAACTTCTTACCACGTTACAGAATAATGGCATCAGCAGTGAAAACATCGTTAATACTGACTCCGTCGTCACCATTTATAATCTTGTTCTCAATGCTGATTTCTTAACAGTAATTCCCTGCGATATGACCACACCGTTTGGCTCAAACCAGTTTATTACTATCCCGGTACAAGAAACCTTACCCGTCGCGCGTTATGCCGCCGTTTGGTCGAAAAATTATCGAATTAAAAAAGCAGCATCTATTTTGGTGGAATTAGCCAAAGAGTATTCATCATATAATTGTCGGAGACGAAGGCAATTAATTGAAATTGATTAAAGATTGAAATTGTTTTAACAAAAAATAAACGCCATCTGTCTATATCTGACAATGGTCACGGCTATCTATTTACTTTAATACCCTAGTAAGAGGTTCTAATGCACATTACATACGATCTCCCAGTTGCAATTGAAGATATCCTCGAAGCGAAAAAAAGACTGGCGGGGAAAATTTATAAAACGGGAATGCCTCGCTCTAACTATTTTAGTGAACGTTGCAAAGGGGAAATTTTCCTCAAGTTTGAAAACATGCAGCGTACCGGTTCATTTAAAATCCGTGGCGCTTTTAACAAGCTCAGTTCCTTAACAGAAGCAGAAAGAATGAAGGGCGTGGTGGCTTGCTCTGCAGGTAACCATGCGCAAGGGGTTTCTCTCTCCTGCGCCATGCTCGGTATCGACGGCAAAGTGGTAATGCCGAAAGGCGCACCGAAGTCTAAAGTAGCGGCAACCTGCGATTATTCCGCGGAAGTTGTGCTGCATGGCGACAACTTCAACGACACCATCGCTAAGGTTAGCGAGATTGTGGAAACGGAAGGCCGTATCTTTATTCCACCATATGATGACCCGAAAGTTATTGCTGGTCAGGGCACTATTGGTCTGGAAATTCTGGAAGATCTGTACGATGTCGATAACGTGATTGTGCCAATTGGCGGTGGTGGACTGATTGCGGGTATTGCGGTGGCAATTAAATCTATTAACCCGACCATTAAAATTATTGGCGTGCAGTCTGAAAACGTTCACGGCATGGCGGCTTCTTTCCACGCTGGAGAAATAACCACGCACCGAACGACCGGCACCCTGGCGGATGGTTGTGACGTCTCTCGCCCGGGTACTTTAACGTATGAAATCGTTCGTGAGTTGGTGGATGACATTGTCCTGGTCAGCGAAGATGAAATTCGCAACAGCATGGTGGCATTAATTCAGCGAAATAAAGTTGTAACTGAAGGTGCCGGTGCGCTGGCATGCGCAGCATTATTAAGCGGGAAATTAGATAGCTATATCCAGAACAGAAAAACAGTCAGCATTATTTCTGGCGGTAATATCGACCTTTCTCGTGTATCTCAAATTACTGGTTTAGTTGACGCTTAATATACTTCGTTGAGGATAGGATATGAGTACTACTGATAGCATTGTATCCAGCCAGACAAAACAGTCGTCCTGGCGCAAATCGGACACCACCTGGACACTGGGTTTATTTGGTACAGCCATCGGCGCTGGGGTGCTGTTCTTCCCTATCCGCGCAGGTTTTGGCGGACTGATCCCCATTCTGATCATGCTGGTGTTAGCATACCCCATCGCGTTCTATTGCCACCGTGCGCTGGCACGCCTGTGTCTTTCCGGTTCTAATCCTTCCGGTAACATCACAGAAACGGTTGAAGAGCACTTTGGTAAAACGGGCGGCGTGGTTATCACGTTCCTCTACTTCTTTGCGATTTGTCCGCTGCTGTGGATTTATGGCGTCACCATTACCAACACCTTTATGACCTTCTGGGAAAACCAGCTGCAAATGCCAGCATTGAACCGTGGCTTTGTGGCGCTGTTCCTGTTGCTGCTGATGGCATTCGTCATCTGGTTTGGTAAAGATCTGATGGTTAAAGTGATGAGCTACCTGGTATGGCCGTTCATTGCCAGCCTGGTGCTTATCTCTCTGTCACTGATTCCTTACTGGAACTCAGCGGTTATCGATCAGGTTGATATCAGCAATATCGCTCTGACTGGCCATGACGGCATCCTGGTTACCGTATGGCTGGGTATTTCCATCATGGTGTTCTCTTTCAACTTCTCGCCAATCGTTTCTTCCTTCGTGGTCTCTAAACGCGAAGAGTATGAGAAAGATTTCGGTCGCGAATTTACCGAGCAGAAATGTTCTAAAATCATCTCCCGCGCCAGTATGCTGATGGTTGCAGTGGTAATGTTCTTCGCCTTTAGCTGCCTGTTCACGCTGTCTCCGGCAAACATGGCGGATGCGAAAGCGCAGAACATTCCAGTACTGTCTTATCTGGCGAACCACTTCGCTTCACTGTCCGGGACGAAGTCCACCTTCGCGACCGTTCTGGAATACGGTGCTTCTATTATCGCCCTGGTTGCTATCTTCAAATCGTTCTTCGGCCACTACCTGGGTACGCTGGAAGGTCTGAACGGTCTGGTGCTGAAGTTTGGTTACAAAGGCGATAAGACCAAAGTTTCCGCCGGCAAACTGAACACCATCAGCATGATCTTCATCATGGGCTCCACCTGGGTTGTGGCTTACGCCAACCCGAACATCCTGGACCTTATTGAAGCAATGGGCGCGCCGATTATTGCCTCTCTGCTCTGCCTGCTGCCGATGTATGCCATCCGTAAAGCGCCATCACTTGCGAAATACCGTGGCCGTCTGGATAACGTGTTTGTTACCGTGATTGGTCTGCTGACCATCCTGAACATTGTCTACAAACTGTTTTAATCCTTAAGCTCAGGATGAGCGGAGTAGTGAAATGAATGAGTTTCCGGTAGTACTGGTTATTAACTGTGGTTCGTCTTCCATTAAATTCTCAGTGCTGGATGCAGCTAACTGTGAAGTTTTAATGGCGGGAATCGCGGACGGTATTAACTCTGAAAATGCGTTCATAGCAATTAATGGAGGAGAGCCAGCTAAGCTGGCTCACCACAGCTACGAAGACGCATTGAAAGCAATTGCCGTTGAACTAGAGAAACGTAATTTAATGGACAGCGTGGCCTTAATTGGCCACCGCATTGCCCACGGCGGAAATATCTTTACCGAATCAGCAATTATTACTGACGAAGTTATCGATAATATCCGCCGGGTATCGCCGCTAGCACCGTTACATAATTATGCGAACCTGAGTGGGATCGAATCTGCTCAGCACCTTTTCCCTGGCCGGCAGCAGGTTGCGGTATTTGATACCAGCTTCCACCAGACGATGGCCCCTGAAGCCTATTTGTACGGTTTACCGTGGAAATATTTCGAAGAGTTGGGCGTTCGTCGTTACGGCTTCCACGGCACGTCGCATCGCTATGTTTCTCAGCAAGCGCATGACCTTCTTGACCTGCAGAGTGATGACTCGGGTCTGGTTGTGGCTCACCTGGGGAACGGTGCGTCAATCTGTGCGGTGCGTAACGGGCAGAGCGTTGATACCTCAATGGGCATGACGCCGCTGGAAGGGTTGATGATGGGGACACGCAGCGGCGACGTCGATTTCGGCGCGATGGCGTGGATTGCCAGCGAAACCAACCAGACGCTGAGCGACCTTGAGCGCGTAGTGAATAAAGAGTCCGGTTTACTGGGTATTTCCGGTTTGTCTTCTGACTTACGTACGTTAGAAAAAGCCTGGCACGAGGGACATGAGCGTGCGCAGCTGGCGATTAAAACGTTTGTGCATCGTATCGCGCGTCATATCGCCGGCCATGCTGCATCGCTGCATCGTCTTGATGGGATTATTTTCACCGGTGGCATAGGTGAGAACTCGGTATTAATTCGTCGTCTGGTTATTGAGCACCTTGCTGTTTTAGGCGTGAATATCGACAACGAAATGAATAGTCTGCCAAATTCCCATGGCGAAAGAATTATCTCAAATAAAGATGCTCGTGTTGTTTGTGCGGTAATTCCCACAAACGAAGAGAAAATGATTGCACGTGATGCCATTGCATTAGGCAAAATTAATACATCAGTAGAATTTGCATAATTAATTTTCAGCAGAGAGATTATTTTTCATGAAGGTAAATATCGATACCAGCGATATGCTGTATGCCGAAGCCTGGAATGGCTTTAAAGGTACGGACTGGAAAGAAGAAATTAATGTCCGTGATTTTATTCAGCACAACTATACGCCTTATGAAGGGGATGAATCTTTCCTCGCCGAAGCAACGCCTGCGACCACTGCATTGTGGGAAAAAGTTATGGCGGGCATCCGTATTGAAAACTCGACGCACGCGCCGGTTGATTTCGATACCAATATTGCTACCACGATAACCGCGCATGATGCGGGTTATATTGAACAAGAACTGGAAAAAATCGTTGGTCTGCAAACGGATAAGCCGCTCAAGCGCGCTCTGCATCCGTTTGGCGGCATCAACATGATCAAAAGCTCTTTTGATGCTTATGGTCGTGAGATGGATGCTGATTTTGAATACCAGTTTACTGAACTGCGTAAAACCCATAACCAGGGCGTATTCGACGCCTACTCTCCGGATATGCTGCGCTGCCGTAAATCCGGCGTGCTGACCGGTCTGCCGGACGGCTATGGCCGTGGCCGTATTATCGGTGACTATCGCCGCGTGGCGCTGTACGGTATCCGCTACCTGGTGCGCGAGCGTGAACTGCAGTTTGCCGATCTCCAGTCGAACCTGGAGTGGGGCCAGAATCTTGAAGCCACGATTCGCCTGCGTGAAGAGCTGTCTGAGCACCGTCGCGCTCTGCTGCAAATGCAGGAAATGGCGGCGAAGTATGGCTGCGATATCTCCCGCCCGGCACGTAATGCGCAGGAAGCGGTGCAGTGGGTGTACTTTGCTTACCTGGCTGCGGTGAAATCGCAGAACGGCGGCGCGATGTCGCTGGGCCGTACCGCATCGTTCCTCGACATCTACATTGAGCGCGATTTCAAAGCGGGGATTTTAAACGAGCAGCAGGCGCAGGAGCTGATCGACCACTTCATTATGAAGATCCGTATGGTGCGCTTCCTGCGTACGCCGGAATTCGACACCCTGTTCTCAGGCGACCCTATCTGGGCGACCGAAGTTATCGGTGGTATGGGGCTTGATGGCCGCACGCTGGTGACGAAGAACTCGTTCCGCTATCTGCATACGCTGCACACCATGGGCCCGGCACCAGAGCCGAACCTGACGGTGCTGTGGTCTGAACAGCTACCAATCGCCTTCAAAAAATACGCCGCCCAGGTGTCGATCATTACCTCGTCTTTACAGTACGAAAACGACGATTTGATGCGTGCCGACTTTGACAGCGATGACTATGCCATTGCCTGCTGCGTCAGCCCGATGGTTATCGGCAAACAAATGCAGTTCTTCGGGGCGCGTGCCAACCTCGCCAAAACGTTGCTGTACGCAATCAACGGCGGTGTGGATGAGAAGCTGAAAATCCAGGTCGGGCCGAAAACGGCACCGCTGATGGATGACGTGCTGGACTACGACACGGTGATGGAGAGCCTGGACCACTTTATGGACTGGCTGGCCGTGCAGTACATCAGCGCGCTGAACATCATCCACTACATGCACGACAAGTACAGCTACGAAGCATCGCTGATGGCGCTGCACGATCGTGATGTCTATCGCACGATGGCCTGTGGTATGGCGGGTCTGTCCGTGGCGGCGGATTCTCTGTCGGCTATCAAATATGCTCGCGTGAAACCGATTCGCGATGAAAACGGTCTGGCGATTGATTTTGAAATCGAAGGAGACTATCCGCAATACGGCAACAACGACGAGCGCGTAGACAGTATTGCCTGCGATCTGGTCGAGCGCTTTATGAAGAAAATTAAAGTGTTGCCAACCTACCGTAACGCGGTGCCGACGCAGTCCATTCTCACCATCACCTCCAACGTGGTGTACGGACAGAAAACTGGTAACACGCCGGACGGACGTCGCGCAGGTACGCCGTTTGCGCCAGGGGCAAACCCGATGCACGGCCGCGATCGTAAAGGTGCGGTGGCGTCGTTAACCTCGGTCGCCAAACTGCCGTTCACCTATGCCAAAGACGGTATCTCGTACACCTTCTCCATTGTACCGGCAGCGCTGGGCAAAGAGGATGGAGTGCGTAAAACCAACCTGGTCGGTCTGCTGGACGGTTACTTCCACCATGAAGCGCATGTGGAAGGTGGTCAGCATCTGAACGTTAACGTTATGAACCGTGAAATGTTGATGGATGCCATTGAGCACCCGGAAAACTATCCGAACCTGACGATCCGCGTGTCTGGCTATGCGGTGCGCTTCAACGCGCTGACCCGCGAACAGCAGCAGGATGTTATTTCACGTACTTTCACCCAGGCGCTCTGACGCCGGAGGGACTATGAGAAAAGTTATTGCAACCGAATGTGCGCCAGGGGCTATCGGGCCTTACGTACAGGGTGTGGATCTGGGCAGCATGGTGTTGACGTCAGGTCAAATCCCGGTGTGTCCACAGACCGGTGAAGTGGCTGAAAACGTATCCGATCAGGCGCGTCAAAGCCTGGAAAACGTGAAAGCGATTGTCGAGTCTGCAGGTTTGAAAGTGAGCGATATCGTCAAGACCACCGTTTTCGTTTCCGACCTGAACGACTTCGCCACCATCAATCAGGTTTACCAGCAGTTCTTTGATGAGCATAAGGCAATCTACCCTACACGCAGCTGCGTGCAGGTCGCCCGCTTACCAAAGGATGTGAAGCTGGAGATTGAAGCCATCGCCGTACGTGGCGACACGCTGTAATCCCTTGCGGGGCGATCTCAGGATCGCCCCGATCCTTAATGAGTGTGAAACCTGGTCTTCACTGAACGGCAATCCGAGGGTGTGGATATGATTAGCGCATTCGATATTTTCAAGATTGGCATTGGACCTTCCAGCTCCCATACCGTGGGGCCAATGAACGCTGGTAAAAGCTTTATCGATCTGTTGGTCAGCTGCGGGGAACTTTCCAAGGCTACACATATTGTGGTCGATCTTTATGGATCGCTTTCCCTGACCGGAAAAGGTCATGCAACAGATGTCGCCATCATGATGGGACTGGCCGGTAACAGTCCGCAAAATGTTAATATAGATTCAATCGCTGGTTTTACTCAGGAAGTGGCCCGTACCGGACGTTTACCGGTTGCAGGGGGCACGCATGTTGTCGATTTTTCCCCAGACGAAAATATTCTCTTTCATACCGAAACGCTGCCGCGCCATGAAAATGGTATGCGTATCACAGCGTGGAACGGCAGCGAGACGCTATTAAGCAAAACCTATTACTCCGTCGGCGGTGGTTTTATCGTTGAAGAGGAGCAATTTGGTCAGGCGCATGATGTTGAAGCACACGTACCCTACAATTTTCATTCCGCCAGCGAACTGCTGAAACTGTGCGAGCGCAACGGGCTGTCTGTTTCCGGCCTGATGATGCAAAACGAACTGGCGATGCGCAGCAAAGAAGAAATCGATGCTGGCTTTGCTGCCATTTGGGACGTTATGCACGCTGGAATTGAGCGCGGCATGAACACCGAAGGCGTACTGCCGGGTCCACTGAACGTCCCGCGCCGCGCCGTGGCATTACGTCGGTTGCTGGTTTCCAGCGATAACCTGTCCAGCGACCCGATGAACGTTATCGACTGGATCAACATGTTTGCGCTGGCCGTGAGCGAAGAAAACGCCGCCGGATGCCGGGTTGTGACGGCACCGACCAATGGAGCATGTGGGATTATCCCTGCTGTCCTGGCCTATTACGACAAGTTCCGCCGCCCGGTGAATGCAAACTCCATTGCCCGCTACTTACTGGCCGCTGGGGCGATAGGCGCGCTGTATAAGATGAATGCCTCTATTTCTGGTGCCGAAGTGGGTTGCCAGGGGGAAATTGGCGTCGCTTGTTCAATGGCAGCAGCCGGGCTGACCGAGTTGCTCGGCGGTAGCCCGTCTCAGGTGTGTATTGCGGCGGAAATCGCCATGGAGCATAACCTGGGACTGACCTGCGATCCGGTCGCCGGACAGGTACAAATACCGTGTATTGAGCGCAATGCGATCAACGCGGTAAAAGCCGTCAACGCTGCGCGTATGGCGCTACGTCGAACATCTGAGCCACGCGTTTCGCTCGATAAAGTGATCGAGACCATGTATGAAACGGGCAAAGATATGAACGACAAATACCGTGAAACGTCACGTGGTGGTCTGGCTATCAAAGTGATTTGCACTTAACTAAATTTGTGTTTATTTCTCCTTTGGGCGCACTTGAGTGCGCCCTTTTTTTTGTTGTGATCCGCTTCAAAAAGGGAAATTAATCCCATTTTGTAAATATAAAATAGAAAAATTTTATTAAACATTATGAAATGAGGGGGTATTTATGTGAAGTTTTTCTCTGACCCTCGGCGTATGATTTCTCCATTCTAACGAACTCGCCTGCACGACTCGTACCGCGTATCGCATTGATGCGGAACGGAAAAATAATAAAACCTTACCCTACATTTTGAGCGAGATTTTTATGGAAACGGCAACGAATAACAGCGTAATACTCGACGCATCTGCTCCGGCGCGTCGGGCGGGGATGACCGAAAGTGAATGGCGTGAAGCCATTAAATTCGACAGCATGGACACTGGCTGGGTCATTATGAGTATCGGTATGGCAATTGGCGCGGGGATTGTTTTTCTTCCCGTCCAGGTAGGATTGATGGGGCTGTGGGTGTTCTTACTCTCTTCTATCATCGGCTATCCAGCCATGTATTTGTTCCAGCGCCTGTTTATCAACACGCTGGCTGAGTCCCCAGAGTGTAAAGACTACCCGAGCGTGATCAGCGGCTATCTGGGTAAGAACTGGGGCATCCTGTTAGGTGCGTTGTATTTTGTGATGCTGGTTATCTGGATGTTTGTCTATTCCACCGCCATCACCAACGATAGCGCCTCTTATCTGCACACGTTTGGCGTTACTGAAGGTTTACTGTCCGACAGCCCGTTCTATGGCCTGGTGCTGATTTGCATCCTGGTGGCCATCTCGTCACGCGGGGAAAAACTGCTGTTTAAAATCTCCACCGGCATGGTGCTGACCAAGCTGCTGGTAGTGGCAGCGCTTGGCGTATCGATGGTTGGGATGTGGCATTTGTATAACGTAGGTTTACTGCCGCCGATGGCGCTGCTGATCAAAAACGCGATCATAACGTTGCCATTTACGCTGACCTCAATTCTGTTTATTCAGACATTAAGCCCGATGGTTATCTCGTATCGTTCTCGCAACAAATCCATTGAAGTGGCGCGCCATAAAGCCCTGCGAGCGATGAATATCGCGTTCGGTATTCTGTTCGTGACCGTCTTTTTCTACGCCGTTTCCTTCACGTTGGCGATGGGCCATGACGAAGCGGTTAAAGCTTATGAGCAGAATATTTCCGCTCTGGCGATTGCCGCGCAGTTTATCAGCGGTGCGGGTGCTGGTTGGGTGAAAATCGTCAGCGTAGTTTTGAACATCTTTGCCGTTATGACCGCTTTCTTCGGCGTCTACTTAGGTTTCCGTGAAGCGACTCAGGGGATCGTAATGAACGTGCTGCGCCGCAAAATGCCAGCCGAGAAAATCAACGAAACCCTGGTTCAGCGCGGCATTATGATTTTTGCCATCCTGCTGGCCTGGAGTGCAATTGTGCTCAATGCGCCAGTACTGAGCTTCACCTCTATTTGTAGTCCTATCTTCGGCATGGTGGGTTGTCTGATCCCGGCCTGGCTGGTCTACAAAGTTCCTTCACTGCACAAATACAAAGGCGCTTCCCTGTATCTGATTATTATCACGGGCCTGCTGCTGTGCGTTTCTCCGTTCCTGGCATTTTCCTGAGTTATCTGAGCAAAGGTTGTTGTTATGTTTGAGACTACATTGAATCCATTATGGGATAGTTTTATCCGCGCGGTACAGGAAGAGGTTAAGCCTGCGCTGGGTTGTACGGAACCTATCTCTCTGGCGCTGGCGGCAGCGGTCGCATCCTCTGAGCTGGACGGCGCGGTTGAACGTATCGATGCGTGGGTCTCACCGAACCTGATGAAAAACGGCATGGGCGTTACCGTGCCGGGTACCGGAATGGTCGGGTTACCTGTCGCGGCGGCGCTGGGTGCGCTGGGGGGAAATGCCCGTGCTGGTTTAGAGGTACTGAAAGATGCGTCGCCCCAAGCAATCGCTGATGCGAAAGCGATGTTGAGCGCTGGCAAGGTTGCGGTGATGCTGCAGGAACCTTGCGAGGATATCCTCTTTTCCCGCGCGAAGGTTTACAGCGCTGAAGGATGGGCGTGCGTGACGATTGTGGGCGGTCATACCAACATCGTCCACATCGAGACCAATAAGGGTGTAGTGTTCACCACAGAACAGAATACTCAGGAAGAGGAGCTGGAGTCGCCGCTGGCGGTATTGTCTCACACATCGCTGGAAGAGATTCTGGCGTTCGTGAACGCGGTACCGTTTGAGTCGATCCGCTTTATTCTTGATGCGGCAAAGCTGAACGGTGCGCTGTCTCAGGAAGGGCTGCGCGGTAACTGGGGCTTGCACATCGGAACCACGCTTGAGAAGCAGTGCGCGCGTGGCCTGCTGGCGAACGATCTCTCCACCTCTATTCTGATCCGCACCAGTGCGGCATCGGATGCGCGAATGGGCGGGGCGACGCTGCCGGCCATGAGCAACTCCGGATCCGGCAATCAGGGGATTACCGCGACTGTTCCGGTCATGGTGGTGGCCGAGCACTTTGGCGCGGATGAGGAGAAACTGGCACGTGCGCTAATGTTGTCTCACCTGAGCGCTATCTACATCCATCATCAGCTTCCGCGTTTGTCTGCGCTGTGCGCAGCAACCACAGCGGGGATGGGCGCAGCAGCGGGGATGGCATGGATCGTGGATGGCCGCTACAACACCATCGCGATGGCGATCAGCAGCATGATTGGCGACGTGAGCGGAATGATTTGCGATGGCGCTTCAAACAGCTGCGCGATGAAAGTCTCAACCAGCGCATCTGCGGCGTGGAAAGCGGTGCTGATGGCACTGGATGATACTGCCGTAACCGGAAACGAAGGGATTGTGGCGCATAACGTGGAACAATCTATCGCTAACCTGTGTGCGCTGGCGTGTCGGTCGATGCAGGAAACCGACAAGCAGATCATTGAGATCATGGCCAGTAAGGCGCATTAATCTCCAGGTCGGGTAAGGCGTTGCCGCCACCCGGCATAAGTCTAAGCCGCCTTTTCAGGCGGCTTCTTCGTCTTCCAGCCGTAGCTCGGCATCGGCCACAATCGCTTCCAGCTCTGTCAGCATTTCTTCATAGCCGAAGGGAACCGTTTCCCGTTTTTTCAGCTCAACCTGCGGCTGGCGTTTTTTTGATGATTTCTTGCTCAATAGTCGTACTCCATTGTTTTCCCTGACTATACGGGCAAATCTATCAGCAAAGCGCGCAGCGGGGTATCGGCGACTAACGTTATGTTAGTTTCGTCACGAATAAATGCCCCATCGCCACAGGTGAGCGCTTCTTTTTCGGCGCCAGCCGTCACCGCATGGAATCTGCCGTGAATCGACTGTAAATAAGCGCGTGGCCCATGTAACTGAAAACTCAGCGATTCACCTTGCTGCAGTTCAACGTGGTGCACCCATACCTGTTGACGCAGATGCAGGCTGCCTTGTTCACCGTCCGGCGAGGCCAGCAGCTGATGCTTACCGGTACCCAGCGTGGCTTTCTGTACGCAGGCGTTTTCACGCTGCGGGCAGGCGTCCAGCCAGAGCTGCATCCGCGTTAACGGTTTGTCTTTGCTGATATTGTGTTCGCTATAGCTAATCCCGGGCTGTGTCGCGAGCAGTAAAACTTCTCCTGCTTTGGCCTTGATATGGTTGCCTTCGCTGTCTCGGTACTCCGCTTCCCCTTCGAGGATCAGATTGACGATATCCACCTTCGGATAGGTCCGTGGCTGGAAAGAGGCCCCCGGTGCCAGAACTTCCTGGTTCAGAACACGCAGCGAGGCATAACCCAGCAGTTTAGGATCAAAATAGTGTCCAAAGGAGAAGGTATAACGGGCCTGCAGCCAGCCGTAGTCTGCTTGCCCGCATTGTTTGGCTGTACGGGTAGTAATCATAGTTCTTGACCTCTCTTTACTTCCTTTTATGTTAAATGGCTAGACGCTGCATTGTTAGCCAGATATTCTGCCTGGTATGTTCAAATTTCCTGAATGAGAACGAGATGGCTAAAGAAAGGGCTTTAACGCTTGAGGCGTTACGCGTCATGGACGCAATAGACAGGCGCGGCAGCTTTGCCGCCGCAGCAGACGAACTGGGGCGCGTGCCTTCCGCACTTAGCTATACCATGCAGAAGCTGGAGGAAGAGCTGGACGTGGTACTGTTTGACCGTTCAGGCCACCGTACAAAATTCACTAACGTCGGGCGTATGCTGCTGGAGCGTGGGCGCGTACTGCTGGAAGCTGCGGATAAGCTGACTACCGATGCCGAAGCGTTGGCTCGCGGATGGGAAACGCATTTGACTATCGTTACCGAAGCACTGGTGCCAACGGCGGCGTTTTTTCCGCTGATCGACCGACTGGCCGGGAAGGCCAATACCCAGCTTTCCGTCATTACCGAAGTTCTGGCCGGGGCGTGGGAGCGTCTTGAGCAGGGGCGGGCGGATATCGTGATTGCGCCGGATATGCATTTTCGCTCATCCTCAGAAATCAACTCGCGCAAGCTGTACTCGCTGATGAACGTGTATGTGGCGGCACCGGATCATCCTATCCACCAGGAGCCGGAACCGTTATCGGAAGTCACCCGCGTGAAATACCGTGGGATCGCTGTGGCGGATACCGCCCGTGAGCGTCCGGTACTCACGGTTCAATTGCTGGATAAACAGCCGCGTCTGACGGTGAGTACGATAGAAGATAAACGTCAGGCGCTGCTGGCCGGATTGGGCGTAGCGACAATGCCGTACCCGCTGGTGGAAGAGGATATTGCAGCTGGTCGACTGCGGGTCGTTAGTCCGGAATCGACAAGCGAGATAGATATTATTATGGCCTGGCGTCGTGACAGCATGGGCGAGGCGAAATCCTGGTGTCTGCGAGAAATTCCCAAGCTGTTTGCGGGTAAATAGCCTGACTGTTACGCCGGATGCGGTGCAATTGCACCTTATCCGGCCTACAGGACGGAGATATGTTGTAGGCCTGATAAGCTAACGCCTTCAGGCATCTATACGTACTACGTCAGGACAGCTGTTTGGGGTCAGCGCCGAAGCGATTGCTCCCCGGAGTGCCGTTTTGACAGTTGAAAATGATGATGACCAACCAGCCGACGATCGGGATCAATAGCACCAGCAGCCACCAGGCTGAACGGTCGGTGTCATGTAAACGCCGGAACTGTACCGCCCACCACGGGATAAAGACCAGAACCCCGTAAATCGTCGTTAATATGCCTTCTCCTCCGGCGCGCTCCCAGCCAAACATTCTGTCCAGAATGCCCAGCACGAACGTGAAGATGATGTTGACCAGCACAAACATCCAGTATTCTTTACGACGCGCGCGGCCACCAAAACCAAAGTAATTCTTTAATACGTTTAAATACCAATCCATTTTTGCCTCGTTCTGCGTTCAATTACTTGTTTTTAAAGCAATCAAATTAAGAATAGCTGCGAATGGAATGCTGGTAAATATTTGTGTTGTTAATTATTTGGCCTCCAAACGGGCAATGCCGATCAGTTAAGCATGTATGGTGAACATGTGATTCTTGCTCAGGGTTCCGTTCACCTCATGTGCGTTGCTTCTCTGATATCTTTATACCCGTGAACGGGCAAGGGAGGCTCACCGCCGCCTCCCTTGCAACCCAGGCTCCCGGCGGGAAAATCGTCGCTGCGCGATGTATTCGTCTTATTCCGTCTGCCTGTCGGGTCGGAGCCGAGCCTGCGTCCATGCAGGCCGTCCCCTCTGCCCGCATCCCTGCGGGCAGCCCCGGTCAGCCGTCAACGCCTCATCGATTTTCAGCCGGACCGGGGTCATCGCTGTAATGCTCTGACTTCCAGTTAAATCTGATTTGCTGTTCAGATATATTCAAAAAAACGCAGATGGTCAGGTGTGGGCTGGTCCGGCTGAAAATTGCCGACGTGTTTCCGTAAGGCCGGGAGAACCCGCATGGATGCGGGTTCAGGGCGCGTTTTACAGGGACGTTTCCTCGCGCCCGACCCGGTAGCCTGGAGGAATAAGCGGAGGGTATTGCACAGCAACAATTTTCCTGCCGGGAGCCGGGATTGTAAAGGGCGTGGCGGAGAACGCCCTTTACACGTTCACAGGAATCGGTGCTTCAGAGAAACGATGAACATGAGGTGAACGGAACCCTTTCCCTGAAATAGCATATTCATTACCTCCGCCAGCACATGTTGATGCCTTTCGAAACTGAGGCGTTAACTGAACAGCATTACCCAAACGGAGGCCAGTGTAAATCAGGCGAAACGCTCGTCACGCCCATGAGGTTCGCTGAGATCCTGCCACGGGCCGATTGAAATAATACCGGTCGGGTTGATTGTTTTGTGGCTACGGAAGTAGTGATGACGGATATGGTCAAAGTTGACGGTCTCCGCAATGCCCGGCATCTGGTAGATATCGCGCAGAAAACCGTACAGATTCAGGTAGTCACTGATGCGGTGTTTGTCGCACTTGAAGTGGGTGACATAAACCGGATCAAAGCGCACCAGCGTGGTCCACAGGCGAATATCGGCCTCAGTTAGCTGGTCACCGGTCAGGAAGCGATGCTGACCCAGGATCTGCTCCAGTCGTGCCAGAGATTGAAAGACTTTTTCCACGGCATCGTCGTAGGCTTCCTGGCTGGTGGCAAATCCCGCTTTATACACGCCGTTATTGACGTTGTCATAAATCCAGCCGTTTAGCTCGTCGATTTTGCTTTGCAGGGCAGGTGGATAGTAATCCCCGGCTTTCGCACCCAGCGCATCAAACGCAGTGTTAAACATGCGGATGATTTCTGCAGATTCGTTGCTGACAATAGTGTGTTTTTTTTTGTCCCACAGTACCGGAACGGTCACCCGACCGCTGTAGTGCGGATCGGCGTGTAAATAGAGCTGATAAAGAAATTCGTGCTGATACAGGGGATCGCCGGTTGCCGCTGGGAAGTTGTCGTCAAAGGTCCAGCCGTTTTCCAGCATTAACGGATGCACAACGGAAACGGAAATAAACGGTTCCAGCCCTTTAAGTTTACGCAAAATCAGTGTGCGATGCGCCCACGGACAGGCCAGAGAAACGTACAGATGATAACGGTCTTTTTCGGCAGCAAAGCCACCTTCACCGGTCTGGCCAGGCGCGCCATCTGCGGTGAGCCAGTTACGGAAAGCCGATGCAGAACGTTGAAATTTCCCGCCGGTTGATTTGGTATCGTACCAGGTGTCATGCCAGACGCCGTCAATCAGTTGTCCCATTTTATCGTCTCCTCAGATAGCAAAAGCGAGGAGATATCTCCTCGCTTTTTGATGTGTTCAGTATAGTTTGCTTACCACTTTTTATTCAGTACGCGGTCAATACTGAATGCGCCCGGACCGGTGATAGCCAGCAGCAGGAAGCCGCCTGCGATGGTCAGGTTTTTCATAAACATCAGAGAGTTCACACCTTCCGCAAAGTTACTGTGGAAGAGGAACGCCGTCAGCAGCGTGAAGCCTGCGGTGAACAGCGCGGTAGTACGGGTCAGGAAACCGAACAGAATTGCCAGACCGCCGCCAAACTCAAGCAGAATCACCAGCGGCAGCATAAATCCAGGGACGCCCATGGCTTCCATGTACTGTTGGGTACCTGCATATCCGGTGATTTTTCCCCAACCTGCGGTAATAAACAGGATTGGCATCAGAATGCGCGCTACCAGTACACCAACATCTTCTAATTTCTTCATCATACTCTCCAGGAAACCACTCAGGCGGCTTATTGTGTTTTTTTGTGCAACGACGCTGCTGAGCGCGTCGTTGCTGTCGATGAAGAGAATAATAAACGTGGCTAATGAGAATTGTTAGCAAGGAAAACTGTCAGTATTTTTCAAAAATTTTGAGGTTGGGGGTAGGGAAGGGATTAGCCGCGCAGTTGCTGCTGTCTGATGGTTGATTTCACCAGACGCCAGATGCTCCAGACGCTAAAGCCGCGTTTGGCCCAGCGGACCAGCAGATTTGGGTTACGGATGGTGCGAACCGCCATAATACTGCTCCCGACTATCACCCAGCCGCGCAGGTTCAACAGCGTCTTCCAGCCACGATCGTAGACCTCGGTGGCTTCCAGCCAGTCGCGGCGAGTAGCAGACAGATCCAGCCGTTGCTGCTGGATCTGTCCAAGCAGTTGCGCCTTACGTTGTTGACGTTCGACTTTACTGCTCATTATGCGTCATCCTCCAGAGCCCGCCTGTCGTTCGCGAGTTCATTGCGCGTATGGCGTAGCAGCGTTGTTTTACGCGCTTTACGCAGCGTCCATATCCCGCCAATCAGCGCTAACAGCAACAGCACTACGGTGGTGGCAATCATGGCATTCAGGCGGTATTGAGGGTCAATGGCCCAGATGATAAGTACCATCAGGCTCATCAGGCCAAACGCCGCGAACAGCATAGTCAGCCCAAGCATCAGCAGGATCTGGATGAGGTTGGCTTTTTCCTCTTCCAGCTCAACGACGGCCAGCCGCAGCCGCGTCTCTACGATCTCAACGAGAATCGTCAGGATCCGCTGTCCAATACCCAGTACGCCTTTGCCTGGACCTTGTGCGTGTTGAGAATCAGCCATTGTTAACGGCGCGACAGCAGTACACCAAGCACCACACCGACTGCAGCGCCAATGCCGACGCCTGTCCATGGGTTTTCGCGCACGTAGTTATCGGCTTTAGCCGCGGCCTCACGGGTCTGTTTGGCAATCACATCGCTGGTTTCACTCAGACGATGGCGGCTCTCGCGCAGCGCATGTTCGGCTTTGCTGCGAATTTTACTCATCTCTTCCTTCGACTTATCGCCAGAAGAGCTAAGTACTTCTTCAAGCGTATCCGCAAGAGATTTCAGCTCAGCGCGCAGGTTTTCCGTAGCATTATCTTTCGACATAGTTTTCTCCAGTTGAGTGGCTAGTTACCGTACTTAGTAATCGCGGGTTTCGAGTTCTTTTAGCTCTTTCTGAGCTTCAGCAAGCTTGTGTTCGCGCTTTGCGACCTTATCCGCATCGCCTTTTTGCTTAGCTTCGGCTAAGTCACGTTGACGCTCGGCAATCTCATTTTTCTGCTCGGCGATTTTTTTCTGATGGTTGGCGCGCAGTTTGCTGTCAGTACAGTTTGCCCTGACTTCGCTCAGCGCTTTGTTCAGCCCATTGATGCGGCTCTGATTATTGTGTTTTTCGGCATAGCTAATCTCCCGCTGAATGTCTTGTTCTTTTTCCTGACAGAGGGTGTTGGCGTAGCTGCCGGCACTTAGAGCGAAAAGGCTAATTGCCAAAGCGATGCGGTATTTCATTCTTGAACCTTCCATTGTGATTCGACCTCGTCGTTTAGGGTCGATGCTCCAGAATAATAAAACGTTGGGTCATAAGCCCAGTTTATTAATCATAGGCGCTAAACGGTGAAATCACCAAAGTGAGTGATCTAATTCAGATTCCTGGAAATTAACCAAAGCGGTGTGGAGTATCACGTAAGCGGGATAACCACTGCACCGCCTGGTTATCATCATCCTGCTGAGCGATAACGAAACCGTGCGGTAACGTTCGATCAAGTACGACCTTTGCGGCTGCGCTCTGCGCGCTGGAATCAAAGGTAATCAGCAGTGCGTCATTTTGCGGAGTGATGCTTTTAAAACGAATGCCGTTGGCATCCAGGTGATGCCAGATAGAGAAGCCATCAGGCATGCTGGCTCCCTGGTTTACGGCACGAATGGCAAGCGTTGATTCCTGCTGGCGAATGACAGACCAGGTCAGGAGCAACGCGCCAATGAACAACATAAAAGTGGTGGACCAGGCAAGTCGTCGGAGCGTTATGCATGATTTCAGCATAATTTACCCTCGGTTCCCGTATTTCTTCTTCCAAAGAACAACCAGTGAACCTGCCAGACCAAACACCAGTAACACCACAGGAAGCAGCATCAGACAAGACATTAGCTGATCTTCATATTTGAGAAACACCGGCGTTTTGCCCAGCAGATAACCAAGCGTTGTGAGAATCAAAACCCAAAGCAGTCCACTCATCCAGTTGAAGAACTGAAAGCGCGCATTGTTCAGGCCGGAC
Source organism: Citrobacter sp. ABFQG (assembly GCF_004322975.1). Taxonomy (NCBI): domain Bacteria; kingdom Pseudomonadati; phylum Pseudomonadota; class Gammaproteobacteria; order Enterobacterales; family Enterobacteriaceae; genus Citrobacter; species Citrobacter sp. ABFQG. The sequence continues at coordinate 45,379 of NZ_CP036435.1, read as the reverse complement.
AATCCTGCGATGGTCGGCAGTAATGTTCTGACAAACGCGATGAAGCGACCGACCAGCAGCGCAGACAAGCCATGCTTATGGAACAGATGATGCGCGCGCTGATGGTAATGCGCGGGCAGATGAGATAGCCAGTTTTGTACTGTGCGGGTATTCCCCAGCCATCGCCCCTGGATATAGCTAAGCCAGCAACCCAGGCTGGCTGCGGTAGTGAGCAGCAGTACCGTTTGCGGGAAACCCATCGCGCCTTTGGCGATAAGTACGCCGACCAGCACCAGTAGACTGTCGCCAGGTAAAAAGGCCGCTGGCAGCAGTCCGTTTTCCAGAAACAAAATGGTAAATAGTACGAAATAGAGCATGCCAATCATGGAAGGATTGGCCAGCGTTTCAAAATCCTGAGCCCATAAAGCATTCAGTAATTGAGTCAGTAGTTCCATTCAATATTCCTGGAGAATCGGTTGTCGTCATGCCGGTTTTCTGGAGTTTGTAACGCCGCAATTTTATTGGTGTTTTTTACATGGATCGCGGTCTGACACAAATTCACGGCCTGAACTATTCCCTGTAAAGTTGTGAAGTAAGCAAGCTCTCAAACACAAAAATTCAAATAGCATCTAATTGTAACAAAGGTCAACGTTGTCCGTTATAGAAATTACGGTTGTTGAACTGTGATTTTGCTTATCGCAATGGAGGGAGGCGAGAGGATTTACACAGGCTGACACTTTATACCTAATGCTTACCAAGCAGGAGAAACAGGCGCTTTGTCGCGCCTGCATCGAAAAGATTGCTTATTTAGCGCTGTTAACCGCCGTATCGAGATGAACGACCGGATTTTCTGCAAAAAGATAACGATCGGCATTGAACTCAAAATCATCGCTGGTCTCGTTGAACAACATGATTTTGGTATTCTCCAGGTGCTGCCACATCGCCAGTTTTGCCGCGTTCGGATCTTTACGGATCAGTGCTTTGAGAATTTGATCATGGTCATCACACCAGTTATCGACGGTACGTGCGTCGATATGCTCGTGCAGTTTTTTCCAGTACGGGTTGTGGCTACGCTGGGTCCACATTTTTTCTACGATGGCGGCCAGCGCAGAGTTCTGCGTGGCTAGCGCGACCTGAATATGAAACTGCAGATCCCATTCGGAATCGCGGAAGCATTTTTCATTCCGCGCATGCTCTTGAATGTCCATCAGTTTCATGATGTCTTGCTTGGTAACCTGCGTAGCAGCAAATTCAGCGATATTGCTTTCAATCAACTGACGAGCCTGAAGTAGCTCGAAAGGACCATAATTGGCGAATTCAAGCGATTCGTCGGTGGCCTGCTGGTGACGGGCCTGGTTCGAAATGACATGAATGCCAGAACCTTTGCGCACTTCTACATAGCCCTCAACTTCGAGCATGATAATCGCTTCACGAACCACGGTACGGCTGACATTTTTTTCATCGGCGATAAAGCGCTCAGCGGGGAGTTTTTCACCCACCAGATAGACGCCCTGCTCAATGCGTTCTTTCAGATCAGCGGCAAGTTGTTGGTACAAACGTCGTGGTTCAGTGATTTCCATATGCGCTCCAGGCATGATACGGCAGACTCTATTTGTTATACCACTTTTACGATTACGGCTCCACTCGCGACGTCAAAAAAGCCGCCAGATAACTGGCGGCTTAGCATGACAAAACCTTGTTTAATCTTGTCCGGTTAACTTTGCGCAGCGGGATCGCCAGTTTGCGACGTTGACTCTACCTCGCTGGCCGATTTGTTCTGCAATACCGTCCAGATGACTAACGCGCCGAGCAGGTCGAATACCGCCAGTACGGCAAACAGTGGGCTAAAGCCGATGGTGTCAGCCAGTGCACCGACCACCAGCGCAAACAGCGTACTTGCAAGCCAGGCGGACATACCGGTCAGACCGTTCGCCGTTGCCACTTCATTACGACCAAACACGTCAGAAGAGAGTGTAATCAGCGCACCGGACAGCGCCTGGTGAGCAAAGCCACCGACGCACAGCAGGGCGATAGCAATGTATGGGCTGGTGAACAGACCAATCATCCCTGGGCCAATCATCAGCAATGCACCCATGGTGACGACCATTTTACGTGAAACGATCAGGTTAACGCCGAACCAGCGCTGGAACAGCGGCGGTAAGTAACCCCCAACGATACAGCCCAGGTCAGCAAACAGCATCGGCATCCAGGCAAACATCGCAATTTCTTTCAGGTTAAAGCCGTAGACTTTAAACATGAACAGCGGGATCCAGGCGTTGAAGGTCCCCCAGGCCGGCTCTGCCAGGAAACGAGGCAGCGCGATGCCCCAGAACTGGCGGTTACGCAAGATCTGACCGAGCGACATTTTTTTCGAGGTCGCGTTTTTATGCTGTGATTCCTGACCATTCAGAATGTAATCACGTTCTTCATCAGACAGTTTTTTCTGGTCGCGCGGGTGTTTGTAGAACACAAGCCAGCACATCGCCCAGATGAAGCTCAGCGCACCGGAAATAATGAATGCCATTTGCCAGCTGTGCATGACGATGGCCCAGACCACCAGCGGTGGAGCAATCATCGCGCCGATAGAAGAGCCGACGTTAAAGTAACCTACGGCAATTGAACGCTCTTTTGCCGGGAACCATTCAGAACTGGCTTTCAGACCCGCAGGGATCATTGCGGCTTCAGCGGCACCTACCGCACCACGCGCCAGTGCCAGTCCACCCCAACTGCCAGCCAGTGCGGTCGCGCCACAGAAGACGGCCCACAGAACGGCGAACATCGCGTAACCCACTTTTGTGCCGAGCACATCGAGCACGTAGCCGGCAACGGGTTGCATTACGGTGTAAGCAGCAGAATACGCTGCGATGATATAGGAATACTGTTGAGTGGAGATGTGTAACTCTTCCATCAGAGTTGGCGCAGCTGCCGCCACAGTGTTACGTGTCAGGTAACCCAGCACGGTGCCAAGTGTCACCAGTGCAATCATGTACCAACGTAACCCTTTAATTTTACGCATGTAAAACCTCATCGTTTTGTTATGTCCGCGAACGAGCGGTCATCTTCCAGTTCAGGGCGGAGGATGTTCTTTTACGAGGGGGGACCGAAAAAAAAGCCGGTACTCCCCGAACTTTGCCATGTCAATAATTGTGCTAATTCGGTTTCCGTACCGGTCAATCCGATGGATATCCATCGGTAATTTGCATTCCGTCGGCTTATGTATCGCGACGGCCAAAAGATAACTTGTCATACAGCTTTAAAAGGTGAGTGCCATCACAAAAGTGTGAATCTTCGTGTGGTCATTATTTCGATTCAGCAAAGCCAGAACTGGCGCGGCTTGACGCGTGATTTACCTCTTTGAGAGTAATTTTTTTGTCACCATTTGTTGATCTAACTCACGAAAATATCTTCAGCGTATAGAAATTGGTGTGATAACTTTGTCAACATCAAAACATAAGCAATCTGACGCACTCGTTGAGAGGAAGACGATAATGACCCCGTTTATGACTGAAGATTTCCTGCTGGACACCGAATTTGCCCGCCGTCTGTACCATGATTACGCCAAAGACCAGCCGATTTTCGATTACCACTGCCATTTACCACCGCAACAAATCGCTGAAAACTACCGTTTTAATAACCTGTATGACATCTGGCTGAAGGGTGATCACTACAAATGGCGTGCGATGCGTACCAATGGCGTCGCTGAGCGCTTGTGTACCGGCGATGCGTCCGATCGCGAGAAGTTTGACGCATGGGCCGCCACGGTTCCGCACACTATCGGTAACCCGCTGTACCACTGGACCCACCTCGAATTACGTCGTCCGTTTGGTATTACAGGTAAGCTGCTGTCTCCGGCAACTGCTGACGAAATCTGGAACCAGTGCAACGAGCTGCTGGCGCAGGATAAATTCTCTGCGCGCGGAATCATGCAGCAGATGAATGTGAAAATGGTCGGCACTACCGATGATCCGATCGACTCTCTGGAGCACCATGCGGCCGTTGCTAAAGACGGAAGCTTTGATGTGAAAGTGCTGCCGAGCTGGCGTCCGGATAAAGCCTTTAACATTGAGCTGGCGACCTTTAATGACTACATGGCGAAGCTCGGTGAAGTGTCTGACACGGATATCCGCCGCTTCAGCGACCTGCAAGCTGCACTGACCAAACGTCTTGATCACTTCGCAGCGCACGGCTGTAAAGTCTCTGACCACGCGCTGGACGTGGTGCTGTTTGCCGAATCTAACGAATCTGAACTGGATAGCATTCTGGCGCGTCGCCTGGCGGGTGAAACCCTGAGTGAACATGAAGTGGCGCAGTTCAAAACCGCCGTTCTGGTGTTCCTCGGCGCTGAATACGCCCGTCGCGAATGGGTACAGCAATACCACATCGGCGCGCTGCGTAATAACAACCAGCGTCAGTTCAAACTGCTCGGCGCGGACGTCGGCTTCGACTCCATCAATGATCGTCCGATGGTGGAAGAACTGTCCAAACTGCTGAGCAAGCAGAACGAGCAAAACCTGCTGCCGAAAACCATTCTGTACTGTCTGAACCCGCGTGATAACGAAGTGCTGGGCACTATGATCGGTAACTTCCAGGGCGAAGGTATGCCGGGCAAAATGCAGTTCGGTTCCGGCTGGTGGTTCAACGATCAGAAAGACGGGATGGAACGTCAGATGACGCAGCTGGCCCAGCTCGGCCTGCTGAGCCGTTTCGTCGGCATGCTGACCGATAGCCGTAGCTTCCTGTCATACACCCGTCACGAATACTTCCGTCGTATTCTTTGCCAGATGATTGGCCGTTGGGTTGCTGCAGGTGAAGCACCGGCAGATATCCAGCTGCTGGGTGAAATGGTCAGAAATATTTGCTTCAACAATGCGCGCGATTATTTCGCCATTGAACTGAACTAAGGCCTGGGTGAAGGTATGCAATACATCAAGATCCATGCGCTGGATAACGTCGCGGTTGCGCTTGCTGATTTGGCTGAAGGAAACGAAGTCACCGTTGATGGGCAGGCGGTAATCCTGCGCCAGGCGGTCTCTCGTGGCCATAAATTCGCCTTATGCGATATTGCGAAAGGCGAAAACGTCATTAAATACGGTTTGCCAATTGGCCATACGCTGGTGGATGTTGCGGCGGGTGAGCATATTCATGCTCACAACACGCGTACCAATCTGAGCGACCTGGATACGTATCGCTACCAACCTGATTTTCAGGCGGAAGTTGCACAACCGGCGGATCGCGATGTGCAGATTTATCGCCGCGCGAACGGTGACGTTGGGGTGCGTAACGAACTGTGGATCCTGCCAACGGTAGGCTGCGTTAACGCCATGGCGCGCCAGATGCAGAACCGTTTTCTGAAAGAGACTAACGACGCCGAAGGAATCGACGGCGTGCATCTCTTCAGCCACACCTACGGCTGTTCACAGCTCGGCGACGACCACATTAATACTCGCACCATGCTGCAAAACATGGTGCGTCACCCGAATGCGGGTGCGGTGCTGGTGGTTGGCCTGGGCTGTGAAAACAATCAGGTGGATGCCTTCCGCGAAACCTTAGGCGAGTACGATCCTGAGCGCGTTCACTTCATGGTCTGCCAACATCAGGAAGACGAAGTGGAAGCGGGGATTGAACATCTTCACCAGCTGTACAACGTGATGCGTAACGATAAGCGTGAACCGGGTAAGCTGGGCGAGCTGAAGTTTGGTCTGGAATGCGGCGGCTCTGACGGCCTCTCCGGTATTACCGCCAACCCGATGCTGGGCCGTTTCTCCGACTACGTGATTGCTAACGGCGGAACTACCGTGCTGACCGAAGTACCGGAAATGTTCGGCGCCGAGCAGCTGCTGATGGACCACTGCCGCGATGAAGAAACGTTCGGCAAGCTGGTCACCATGGTTAATGACTTCAAGCAGTACTTCATTGCCCACGACCAACCGATCTACGAGAACCCATCGCCGGGCAACAAAGCGGGCGGTATCACCACGCTGGAAGATAAATCGCTGGGCTGTACGCAAAAAGCAGGCTCCAGTCAGGTGGTGGACGTACTGCGCTACGGCGAACGTCTGAAGACGCATGGCCTGAACCTGCTGAGCGCACCGGGCAACGATGCCGTCGCCACCAGTACCCTGGCGGGCGCGGGCTGTCATATGGTGCTGTTCAGTACAGGTCGCGGTACGCCGTACGGTGGTTTTGTACCGACGGTGAAAATTGCCACCAACAGCGAGCTGGCAGCGAAGAAAAAGCACTGGATCGATTTTGACGCTGGACAGTTGATCCACGGTAAAGCGATGCCTCAACTGCTGAGCGAGTTTGTCGATACGATCGTTGAGTTCGCCAACGGTAAGCAAACCTGCAACGAGCGCAACGATTTCCGGGAACTGGCTATCTTTAAAAGCGGCGTAACGTTGTAATTACCCTTCATCTTTTGCACCACAGCTGTGTTGGCTGCGTTCGCCCACCCCGGTCACTTACTCATGTAAGCTCTCGGGGATGTGCGAACTTGCCACCTTGCTGTAGCACAAAATCTTTTGGGTAAGTTTGTTTATGGTGGAATCTAAAAACGGCGTTTCATAATATGGAGCGCCGTTTGTTTTTGCATTACCTGACAAGGATCATTCATGACCGCGTATTGGCTGGCCCAGGGCGTAGGTGTCATCGCCTTTCTGATCGGCATTACCACCTTTTTCAATCGCGATGAGCGCCGCTTCCGGCTGCAACTTGCTGTCTATAGCGCCACCATTGGCGTGCATTTTTTTCTGATGGGCGCCTGGCCCGCGGGAATGAGCGCAGAACTAAACACCATCCGCACACTTGTCTCAATGCATACCCGCAAACTGTGGGTGATGGCCGTTTTTATTATCCTCACCCTGGTTCTCGGTCTGGCGAAATTACAGCATGCGATGGAGCTGTTACCGATAATTGGCACGCTGGCCAGCACCTGGGCGCTGTTTCGCTGCCAAGGGTTAACCGTGCGTTGCGTAATGTGGTGCGCAACCGCCTGTTGGGTTATCCATAATTTCTGGCTGGGATCGATTGGCGGGACGATGATCGAAGGGAGTTTTCTGGTGATGAATGGCCTGAACATTATTCGCTTCCGGCGGATGCAAAAACGCGGAATTGATCCGTTCAAAATTGAAAAAAGCGTACAAGAAAAGGGCCCCTCCGCCCAATGACGGAGGGGCGCAGGGATTAGCCGCGCAGAGCGTTATTTGCCAGACGCTCGTCTTCAGCCTGGCAGGCGGCCGCGGTAAACAAGACATCTGTAGAAGAGTTCAGCGCCGTTTCACAGGAATCCTGCAATACGCCGATGATAAAGCCGACGGCAACTACCTGCATGGCGATATCATTCGGGATACCGAACATATTACACGCCAGTGGGATCAGCAGCAGAGATCCACCCGCCACGCCAGATGCGCCACAGGCGCAAAGCGAAGCCACCACGCTCAGTAACAGCGCCGTCGGTAAATCGACCGGAATACCCAGCGTATTCACCGCCGCCAGCGTCAGCACGGTAATGGTGATCGCCGCACCCGCCATATTGATGGTGGCGCCCAGCGGGATAGATACCGAGTAGGTATCACGATCCAGATTCAGCTTCTCACATAGCGCCATATTCACCGGAATGTTGGCGGCGGAGCTGCGGGTAAAGAAAGCGTACACGCCGCTTTCGCGCAGACAGGCCAGCACCAGCGGATACGGGTTACGGCGAATTTTCCAGAAGACCAGCAGTGGGTTGACCACAAACGCCACCAGCAGCATACAGCCTACCAGTACGGTCAGCAGTTGGGCGTAGCCCCAAAGCGTTGCAAAACCGGTGGTTGCCAGCGTGGATGAGACCAGACCAAAGATACCGATTGGCGCGAAACGAATCACAAGCTTTACCATAAAGGTGACGGCGTTGGACATATCATTGACCAGATTTTTGGTCGTTTCATTACCGTGGCGCAGTGCAAAACCCAGACCGACGGCCCAGACCAGAATACCAATATAGTTAGCGTTAAGCAGGGCATCAACTGGGTTAGAAACCATGCTCATCAGCAGGCTACGCATTACTTCAACGATGCCGGACGGCGGCACGATATCGCCAGCGCTGCTGGAAAGGTGCAGTGTCGACGGGAAGGCGAAGCTGAAGACAACGGCGGCTAATGCCGCTGAAAATGTTCCGAGCAGGTAAAGGAACAGAATGGGGCGGATATTGGTTTTTTGCCCGTGTTGGTGGTTGGCGATAGAGGCCATGACCAGCATCAGAACCAGAATTGGCGCGACGGCTTTTAATGCGCCGACGAACAGCGTACCCAGTAAACCAACGGCTTCTGCCGCAGGTTTTGACACCAGTGCGAGTAAAATCCCCAGTACCAGGCCAATCAAAATTTGTTTAACCAGGCTCCCTTGCGCCAAACGCGAGAGTAGCCCCGATGAACGTTGCGTAGTCATGTCGTGATCCTTTCATTGTGTTGTTACTCATCCATCGTGCGCTCTTACGACGCATCTTTCTGGATGTAACAAAGTGTTTGCGTGGTTGAGTATAAGGAAAGATAAAGCTTCGGGAAGAGAAATATCCTGGATTCCCCGCTGAGATCATATTTTATAACTTTGAATTAACATTGTTTTGACATGATAAACAAAAAGCCCGACGCACGCAGTGTGCTGCCGGGCTTTTCAGCTAGCAGATGAAACTTACTGTATTTGCTGCTTTTTATCGTGCTGGTAGTTGACCCATGCGTTAACAATCAGCGTCACAAACAGAATGCCAAATACCACGCCTAACGAGATAGCGATCGGGATATGGTAGAAATCGACGATCAGCATCTTAATACCGATAAACACCAGAATGACCGACAAGCCGTACTTCAGCATGGAGAAACGCTCTGCCACGCCCGCCAGCAGGAAGTACATCGCACGCAGCCCCAAAATAGCAAACAGGTTCGAGGTCAACACGATGAACGGGTCGGTGGTAACCGCAAAGATAGCCGGAATACTGTCGACGGCGAAAATCACGTCGCTCAGCTCAACCAGAATCAACACCAACATCAGCGGCGTGACAAACAGCAGACCGTTTTTACGCACGAAGAATTTTTCATCTTCGATGGTATCGGTCATGCGTAAATGGCCGCGCAGCCAGCGTACTAACGGTCTGTCGCCGATACCGGAGGCATCTTCTTTCGCCAGAGCCATCTTCACGCCGGTAAACAGCAGGAACGCGCCGAACACGTACAGCAACCACTCAAACTGGGTGATAAGCCAGCTGCCGGCGAAGATCATGATCGTACGCAGAACAATTGCTCCCAGCACGCCATACACCAATACCCGGCGCTGCAACGCAGGCGGCACTGAGAAGTAGCTGAAGAGCATCAACCAGACAAAGACGTTATCTACTGCCAGCGATTTTTCGATCAGATAGCCGGTCAGGAACGCCAGTGCCTGTGGGTCGGCAACGGCGCGGCCCTGGGTTTCCGCCAGGTACCACCAGAAGGCGGCGTTAAACAGTAGCGACAGCGTTACCCAGACGATTGACCAGGCCGCAGCCTGTTTCATCGACATCGTATGTGCGCCACGACGACCCTGCAACAGCAGGTCGATGGCCAGCATAATTACCACTACGACAGCGAAGCCACCCCATAACAACGGTGTGCCGACAGTATTCATTGTATTTCCCCATGCATAAAAAAAACGGCCAACGCCGAATGACGTTAGCCGCTGCTTTTTATGCATAGACCTTGCCATTCGGCAAGGTCTCACTTACAACAACAAAGGAATACGATGGCGTATTCCTTTGTTATCGCCCGGTGACCGGATGTGGTTTTTCACACATCGTAATGACGATCAACCGACAACGAAGTTACTCCCCTTTGCGGGTTACAAAATATTACAGGCCATGCATTCAGTCAATGGCCTGCAACATTCCATTTACACACTTTTACGCAGTCAGCGAGGTTACCGTTTCGTCTGCCGGGAAAACCACGCCGGTCTGGCGGCGAATCTCCGTTTGCAGTCTAGCGGTGATACGGCTGACGGCCAGTGCCGGGTGATCCACTTCGCCGGATTCAACCAAATGGGCAAAAGCCTCTGCCTCATACAGCATAGTATTGATGTGTTGAGGCGTCGTCAGATCCTGCGTTTTCCCCCCGCGTGGAACGAAGCACACCTTTTGGCATTCGGAAATATGCTCGATGACCAGCGATCCCGACTCACCCTGAATTTCACTGGCTAATACCGAGTCGCTTACTTTTGAGTGCTGGAGCGTAACGCTGAAATCACCGTAATTCAGCACCACCACACCGTGGGCATCCACGCCGCTTTCCAGCAGGCTGGCGCTGGCCTGAACGCTCTGTGGTTCGCCCCACAGCGCAACCGCCGAGGCCAGGCAGTAAAAACCGATATCCATAATCGAGCCATTGGAGAACGCCGGATTAAACGTGTTCGGATTCTCACCATCCAGATAGCGCTGGTAACGCGAGGAGTACTGGCAGTAATTGATAAATGCCTTCCTGATTTTTCCAACTTTTGGGAGCGATTGCTGTAACAGCAGGAAGTTAGGCAGGCTGGCGGTTTTAAACGCTTCAAACAGCACGACCTGGTTTTCACGCGCGCAGGCGATAGCGGCTTCGGCTTGCGCCAGGTTGGAGGCCAGTGGCTTTTCGCAAATAACATGCTTTTTGTGCCGCAAAAACAGCTCGGTCTGCGGGAAGTGCAGGGAGTTTGGACTGGCGATGTAGACGGCGTCGATCGCCTCGCTTTGCGCCATCGCTTCCAGCGAAGTAAACAGATGCTCGACGGGGTAATCGTTGGCGAAGGTCTGTGCCTGCTCAAGGCTACGAGAATAGACCGCGGTTAACTTATACTTGCCGGTTTCATGGGCGGCATCGACAAACTGGCGGGTGATCCAGTTTGTGCCAATTACTGCGAAACGTATCATAAAGGCCTTCAGGCTGCGAAAAGGGATTCTTTCGTCAATTTAGCATGCCCTGAAGACAAAGCCAGTGCGCGACTACGCAGTTTGCTTTAACGATTGTTGCGTTAACCACAGGCGGGTATCGAACTCCAGTTGGTGATACTGAGGCTCCATATGACAGCACAGCTGGTAAAACGCTTTGTCGTGCTCTTTTTCTTTCAGATGCGCCAGTTCATGAACGACAATCATACGCAAAAAGGGTTCGGGGGCATTGCGAAAAACGGTGGCCACGCGGATCTCCGCTTTAGCTTTGAGCTTTCCGCCCTGCACGCGAGAAACGGCGGTATGCAGTCCCAGCGCATTCTTCAGAACGTGGATCTTGCTGTCATACATGACTTTATTCAGCGGCGGGGCGTTACGCAGAAACTGATTTTTCAGATCCTGAGTATATTGCCAGAGCGCTTTGTCGGTCGCGAAGTCATGCGTACCCGGATAGCGCTTCTCCAGCACTGCGCCCAGGCGTTGCTCAGCAATCAGCGTTCTCACCTGAGAAAGTAAATTCTCCGGATATCCTTGCAGATAGGTCAACTGACTCATTAGTGCCCCATATAAAGTATAAAAAGTGTATACTCACGCACCCTTTTCAGGGATACGCCGAAATTTTACCATTCAGGAGGGCCGATGAGCCACATAGACAACGGTTTCCGTTCGCTGTCACTTAAACGTTTCCCGGAAACGGATGACGTTAACCCGCTGCTGGCGTGGGAAGCTGCAGATGAATATCTGCTGCAACAGTTGGACGATACCGAAATTAGCGGCCCGGTGCTGATCCTGAATGATACCTTTGGTGCGCTGGGCTGTGCGCTGGCGGAACATACGCCGTACAGCATTGGCGACTCCTATCTCAGCGAGCTTGCCACACGTGAGAACCTGCGTCACAACGATATTGCCGAGTCGAGCGTCAAGTTCCTCGACAGTACCGCTGACTATCCGCAGGCGCCGGGCGTGGTGCTGATTAAGCTGCCAAAAACCATGGCGCTGCTGGAGCAGCAACTGCGCGCCCTGCGTGAAGTGGTCACGCCGCAGACGCGTATCATCGCCGGTGCAAAAGCGCGTGATATCCACACCTCTACGCTGGAGCTGTTTGAGAAAGTGCTGGGACCAACCACCACCACGCTGGCATGGAAAAAGGCGCGCCTGATCAACGGCACCTTTACCAAACCGGCGCTAGCCGATACCGCCCAGACCCTGAGCTGGAAGCTGGAAGGCACCGACTGGACCATCCACAACCACGCCAACGTCTTCTCCCGTACCGGGCTGGACATCGGCGCACGTTTCTTTATGGAACATCTGCCGGAAAACCTGGAAGGCGAGATTGTCGATCTCGGCTGTGGTAACGGCGTGCTGGGCATGACGCTGCTGGCGAAGAACCCAGAAGCCAGCGTGGTGTTTGTTGATGAATCACCGATGGCGGTCGCTTCCAGCCGTCTGAACGTGGAAACTAACCTGCCGGACGCGCTGGATCGCAGCGAATTTATGATTAATAACGCGCTCTCCGGCGTAGAACCGTTCCGCTTCAACGCGGTGTTCTGCAACCCTCCGTTCCACCAGAAGCATGCGCTGACCGATAATATCGCCTGGGAGATGTTCCACCACGCCCGCCGCTGCCTGAAAATCAACGGTGAGCTGTACATTGTGGCTAACCGTCACCTCGACTACTTCCACAAGTTGAAGAAGATTTTCGGCAACTGCGTAACCATCGCCACCAATAATAAATTCGTGGTGCTAAAAGCGGTCAAAACCGGTCGCCGTCGTTAAGCCCTTGTGCCGGATAGCGGCTAACGCCTTATCCGGCCTACACGAGCTGCCTCGTAGGCCTGATAAGCGTAGCGCCATCAGGCAAAGATGTGCGCAGTTGCCTTATCCGACCTACGGGATACAACGTGTTAAATCTCCAGCGCTAAGCGGGTCCCCTGCGCAATAGCGCGCCGGGCATCCAGTTCCATCGCCACATCGCAGCCGCCGATCAGATGCACCGTTTTACCTGCCGCGTGCAGCGGATCGACCAGTTCACGGCGTGGCTCTTGTCCGGCGCAAATCACCACGTTATCCACGTTAAAGATCACCGGTTCGCCGTTCAACACGACGTGTAACCCATCATCATCAATCTTCTGGTAGCTGACTGCCGGGATCATTTTCACGCCGCGTGAGAGCAGGGTGGCGCGATGGATCCAGCCCGTCGTTTTACCTAAACCTTGCCCCGGTTTGCTGGCTTTACGCTGCAACATTACTATCTGGCGCGGGCTGCGGGATAAGTGCGGACCTTCCGGGCGTAAGCCGCCAGGCTGTTGCAGGCTGGTGTCGATCCCCCATTCCACGCAGAACTCCGCAATGTTCTGGCTGGTGGCTTCACCGGGTTGACTCAGATACATGGCTGTATCGAAACCAATCCCGCCGCAGCCAACGATCGCTACGCGTTTGCCCACTGGCGTTTTATCGCGCAGAACGTCGAGATAGCTCAGCACTTTTGGATGTTCGATCCCCTCAATCGGCGGCATACGTGGCTCGATCCCGCTGGCAAGGATCACTTCGTCGAAAGTGTGCAGATCGTGTGCGCTGACAAAATGATTCAGCTTCAGGGTCACGCCAGTCACGTCGATCATCCGGCGGTAGTAGCGCAGGGTTTCATAGAATTCTTCTTTGCCGGGGATCTGTTTGGCGATATTAAACTGCCCGCCAATTTCGCCATGTGCGTCAAACAGCGTGACGTGATGTCCGCGTGCGGCGGCATTAATGGCGAAGGCGAGGCCCGCAGGACCCGCACCGACAACCGCCAGATTCTTTGGCACAGCTGCCGCAACGATCGGCATTTTGGTTTCATGGCAGGCGCGCGGATTGACCAGGCAAGAGGTGACTTTACCGACAAAGATCTGATCCAGACAGGCCTGGTTACAGCCGATACAGGTGTTGATCTCATCCGCTCGTCCGGTTTGCGCTTTTGACAGCAGTTCGGCATCGGCGAGGAACGGACGGGCCATCGACACCATATCGGCATCGCCACGGGCCAGAATGTCATCGGCGACCTGGGGATCGTTAATGCGGTTGGTGGTGACCAGTGGGATTGTCACATGCCCTTTCAGCTTACGCGTCACCCAACTAAACGCGCCGCGCGGTACCGGGGTAGCGATAGTGGGAATACGCGCCTCATGCCAGCCAATACCGGTGTTAATGATGGTGGCCCCGGCGGCTTCTATAGCCTGCGCCAGCTGGACGGTTTCGTCGAAGGTTCCGCCGTTTTCTACCAGATCGAGCATCGACAGGCGGAAGATAATTATAAAGTCATTACCGGCACGCTGACGTACCGCTCTCACCACCTCAACGGCAAAACGCATCCGGTTGGCATACTCACCGCCCCATTGGTCATCGCGCTGGTTGGTACGCAGAGTCAGGAATTCGTTGATGAGATACCCTTCCGACCCCATCACTTCTACGCCATCGTAGCCCGCTTCCCGCGCCAGTTGGGCGCAATGGGCAAAATCTTCAATCAACTGCAGCACTTCATCGTGCGTCAGCTCATGTGGCGTAAAGCGGTTAATGGGGGCCTGAATAGCAGATGGTGCCACCAGATGCGGCTGGTAGCTGTAACGCCCGGTGTGCAGGATTTGCAGGGCGATTTTGCCGCCTTCGTCATGAACGGCATCGGTAATGACACGATGGTGTGCAAGCTGGCTGCTGTCGTTGAGCATCGCGCCGCCTTCCATCCCCACGCCGGAAAGCGCAGGCGCAATGCCTCCGCTCACAATTAACGCTACGCCGTGACGAGCGCGCTCGGCGTAGAACGCGGCCAGCCGTTCTGCACCATCGGGATACTCCTCCAGCCCGGTATGCATTGAACCCATCAGCACGCGGTTTTTAAGCGTGGTGAAGCCTAAATCGAGCGGGGCGAACAGCGACGGATAGCTCATAAAGGTGTCCAGTATGTAAAATTATTGTTATGTGGTCGGATGAGTTCTAATTTAGCCGTCGCCGCGTAAAAGGGAAAAGGGGAATGCCGTGATTGTGATGGGATTCAAAAAAGGAGTGGAGCCAGAGAATGAATTTGCCGGATATCGGTGCAAGCACCTAATCCGGCCTGTGAAAATGTGTCTTTTTAGGCCGGATAAGCGAAGCGCCATCCGGCGGTATGTCACAGATTACTGTTTTTTAAGAAAATCGTTGTACAGCATATAGAGATGTGCCGCGCTCCAGGAGAAGTTTGGCGCGCCCTGCTGTGCACCGGTCAACGGGTTATAGTTCTCCTGAATCGGACCGTCTGCGGTGAGGCCTTTGGCGTGGCTGAAGAAGGTATCCGCCAGTTTTAACGCTTCATCGCGATAGCCATAACGCTCCATCCCTTTTAGCCCAAACCAGAACTGATCCACCCAGACGCGCCCGCGCCAGTAGATGTCCGCGCCGAAGGCGGGGTTGGTTAGCGCTGCAGTACCAAGTGGTACAAAGGTGTTGAACTCTTTGGGATCGAGCATCACCTTAACCACCGCATCCGCATGGGGCTGCGTTGCCGCCCCGTTAAACAGCGGCGACCAGCCTTCCGGCCCTTTGCCACGTTCGACGATTGGTTTACCCGCACAGCCGTTGGTCAACGGGCTATCTTCGATCCTCACGTCATAGAAGAATCGGGTGTCTGGGTCGAACATGCAGGTATTGATGTAATCCGCCAGTTTTTGCGCCAACTGGCGGTAGCGCTGCGCTTCTTTGTGTTTACCGAGCAGGGTCGCCATCTCCGCCAGATAATGGTTGTCGCTGTACATATAGCTGGCCTGATCGACCGATTCCTGCAGCAGCGAGTAACCCAGCAACTTACCGTCGTTACTGCGGTTTTCGGCAAATTTGACCACCCAGTCGCTGCGTTTCCCACCGTTAGCGACGTATTTATCCAGTTGCTCTTTGTCGATAAAACCAAAGACTGCCGCATCGTCACGCCCGGATTCCCAGGAAGCAGCAACCTGTGCTGGGATCTCGAGGCTGTCATACTGGCCTTTACTGGTGATGTTGGCATAGTTTTTCAGTCCAGAAAGGGTTTCTTCCTTGTCGCCATTTTTCACCGTAAACAGCATTTCACCGCTGTCGGTATTGTGGGCTTTATCGCGAGTCGCGCCGTATTCCGGTACGCCGTTGCCGTTATGATCGCGGTTTCGCAGCCACCAGTCGTGATATGCAACCAGCTTTGGATACATCTCTTCGAGCCAGGCCTTATTCTTGGTGACGTTGTAGACTTCCATCACCGACCAGGCCGCGAGGCTTGGCTTGGTGTTACGCTCGTTCCAGTTGCCGCCGTCGCCGCCGCGCTCGGGGCTAAGGTTCCAGGCAATCAGGTCGGGAATGAATCCGGCGTCCTGCGGGCGAACGGGATCGCCGGGTTTAATCTGCCATGAAAAGACGGCGCGAATGTTCTCTTTGGCGATCTCCGGGTTAAAGTGCGCCATGGCGAAGGCCTGCTTCCAGGTATCCCACGGCCAGGTCTGGTTGCCGGAGAACCAACGGCCGGTAACCGACGGCGTCACGGTATTGTGTTTTACCGCGCCACCCGGCGAGCGCCAGTTACCGTTCAGCGTTTCGATCGCCTTCACCGCCACTCGGGTTTGTTCTGGCGTGGCGTCCGGGTTGTTTAAGCCTCTCTTGAGATAGTCGTCCCAGCGCTGCTGCGAGGCGAGCATGTAAGAAGAAGGACGCGCCAGAATATCGCGGATCTGCGGCTGCTCTTTTGCCACATCTTCGGCGGTAAGCAGATGAGACCAGGTGGTGTAAATCGTCGTCGAACCGTTGATATGGGTCTTCCCCGTGAAGCGATGACCATTAACCGTGGTTTTCATGGCGACAGATTTATGCACCTGATACTCCGACTCGCCGGAGGTGAGCAGATCCCAGGTTGAACGCACCTTGCCGAAGGTGACTTTCAGGCCGTCGTGCGTGGCGGTGATTTTGCGCTGATAGCCAGGGAACTCGCCATCAATGGTTTTATCCGACAGGGCTTTTCCCTCTTTTGCCTCCAGTTTTTCCAGCAGTTCGCCGTCCCACACCAGATCCAGCGGCGAGTTGCTGGTGATTTTGGTTTCCAGCAGCGAAGTGCGCGGACTGGCGAAGCGTAGCGTCATCTCTACCTGTACATCTTTTGATGACAATTTCTGTACCAGCGCCCCGGGAATGCTGTAAGCCTCGAGGGCAAAATCGACCTTTTTACCGTGCTGATACACCGTCAGTCGGTCAAAATTATTGGCCATAAAGTTGATGTACTCTTCGGTCAGCAGTGCGACGCCAGGAAAGCCGCCCATTGTTGCGGGGCCATCTGGCAACAGATGCCCATGCCATGAGCCGAGGTCGAAAAAGGGATTAAAACGCTGGTGGTCGTCGTGATCGTAGTCATGCATGTAGTCCGGCGCACCGGTGCGATTAATGATGTTTTTGAAGTCATTAACGCTGGCGGCATGCGCAGAGACGTTCATCAGCAGGAAGCAGGCCAGCGGCGTAAGAAGAGGTTTGATATTCATGAGTTCCGGTCCTTGTTACCAATAGAAATATTGCATCAGGAAGATTTGGTCACTCGGGTCACCAGATGCATTCTGCATATAGAACCGGCTGTCGAAGGCGGTAGCGAAACGTCCGCCGCCGTATTCATACCAGATACCGAACTGCATAAAGGACGTGGTTTCTTCCTCGGCGCGATCCGGTCGGTGTTTGGCGTAGCTATATGCGGTGGAGAGGTAAACGCCTTTTAGCGCTTCATACATCGCGCTGACCATATAGCCGGTCTCGGTGCCGGATACATCCAGCCCGTCGGCGCGACCCGTGTGGTGCCACGCGCGGGCGGCGAAGTTGGGCGAGAGGATGCCGGTCAGGAACAACTGTCCGGTACCGTCCGTTATCTCCAGACCGTTCATCCAGGTTACGCCTTCAGTCAGGTCGTACTGGATGTAACCATTCATCATAGCCGGATAGGTATATTTATCGTCGTAGCGATCGTATTTACCAAAGTGCAACCAGGCTTTGCTTTCATCGTGATGTCCGGCGGGTGTAGCGGTCACGCTATAGCGCAAAGGGCCGGTCAGGTTTTGCACCTTAATGGCGGTCATGATGTCTCGGGTATTCGGAATAACGTAGCCCAGGTCTGGCGTGAAATCCCCCCACCATTGCAGGTCATCCAGCGAGGAGTCCTGGCGCAGGCTGAGCATCACCTCTGTTCCAGCATCGGTACGGTAACCACCGTAAAAGCGGTTGATCCCGCCTTCGAATCCGCCCCAGCTATGGTCAGGAACCCAGGCATTGCCTTGATGGTCGGCTTGCACGGTCCAGCCCTCGCCGTAGATCAGACCAAACCATGAACCGTGTTTTATCTCCAGGCCACCTTCAATGTAAGTACCGTCGCTGTATTTATGCTTATCGTTTCCTTCTAAATCCATATATCCACCCATGCCCAATTCGCCATAAAAACGAAAAGAGGGGGAGGTTATGGCAGGTGTTTTCGTATCGTCGTGTTCAGCAGGGCGAACTTCTTCTGCACCCAGAGAAGAGACGCAGAAAAAGGGCAGGGCAATAATTGCCCTGCAATAATGGTTAATGTTATTCATGCTTCGATCCTAAGCAAATAAAATATAATTTTTATTGTTATATACCCTTCATACTTCAAGCTGCATGTGCGTTAGCTACGTTCGTTCACCCCAGTCACATAGTTATCTATGCTCCTGGGAATTCACTCACTTGCCGCCTTCATGCAACTCGAATTATTTTGGTTATAGCCTTGGAGAATATTGTTTATTGTTATTATGTTTTAGTCATTAATTGATATTTGAAGCGGGAGCAGCCTCAATAGCTTTTTCTTCTTTAGTTAGCCCTTTGATGTATTTACTGTATTTCCACCAGGCAAAACCGAGGAAAATAACAATCCCACCGACGTTATAGAAAATAATGGTTATGATATTTCCGCCGCTCGGGAAGGTAGAGGCAATAAATCCGATAGTGAACAGGACGATCAGCATTGATACCACAATAATGCCGGTTTTTTGCGAACCCATACGGAAGTCGCGCGGTAAGTGGTCCAGTTTTGCGCGCAGATTCAGGTAGGCCAGCATAATAAACAGCGGCGGCAGCATCGATGCGGCGGCGGTCATGTTGATGATGGTGTTCATTAAGTCTTGCACGGTATTGGAACCGAGCGTTGGGATAATCATCAGCGGGATAACGATCAGAAACTGGATCCACGCTGCGCGGGCCGGTACGCCGTTTTCATTCAGTTCGACGGTTTTTTTACCGAAAATACCCGCCGGAATTTCAGAGAAGAAGATCTTCACCGGCGTTGCGGTCCACATCAGCAGAGAGCCGAACATCGCGGTAAAGGAGACCAGGCCGACAAAGCGGTTAACGATCAGTTCCGGCAGGCCAAAGTATGCCGCCAGACCGTGGAATACCTGCACCGATCCACCGGTAAACTTCAGCTCTTTGCTGCTGACGAAGACGTTGATCAGCACCGAGGAGATGGAATAAAGCACGCCGATAAAAATCCCGGCAATGATAATGACCTTCACGAACGATTTTGACCCGCCCTTGACGTCGTTGACATATACCGCCACGGACTCCGCGCCGCCTGCCGCCATGAATATCCAGGTGGTGATACCGAGGAATGCCCAGTTAAAATTCGGGATCATTGCATCAACGGTGATGGGGTCAGCAGGCTGCACGCCGCCCACCAACGCAGTACCCGCCAGTAAAATGTAGGACAGCGTCAGCAGCAGCATTAACGTGGAGGTGACGGAGGTAATCGGCCCCAGCATTTTTGCGCCGTTGGTCGAAACCCAGGTCGAGAAGGCAAACAGCACCATACTTAACACGGTTGTGGCGAAGGGCGTCAGAATGTATTCGTAGCCTAAAAATGCGTACGAGGCATAGGCGATAACGCGCGGGAGTAACGAGGTAAAAAAGAACAGGTTAACGAACCAGTAGGTGTAGGCGGTAATAAAGGCCCAGCGCCCGCCCAGAGAGCTTTTCACCCATGCGTAGACACCGGCTTCGGAGTTTTTATTCAGCGAAACAAATTCGGCGATGATTAAGCAGAATGGAATAAAGTAGAAAATTGTCGCGAGGAAAAACATCGGTGCGGATGCCAGACCAAGCTCAATATTATTGTTGATAACGTTATTAAAACTATAAACCGCGGCAAAGGTGAGTGAAAGTAAGCCGAACTTGCCGATGGTATTACGTTTGGTATCAGACATAGCACATCTCCGATTCCTGATTATTATAGGGTACTGGCGGCGCAACGTCGGCGCCGCCTGTGTTTTTTATTTATTATGAAAATAACCATCTTCGATGGTGACTTTGAGTACGACTTTCTTCACTACGCTATTACAGATAAAACGATAGGCTTCATGGTTGTCACAAATAACCATTTGTCCTTCGTGCACTTCTACGGTTTTTCCGCAGCCTTTCAAATATTCGCGGTCGGTTTCATCGCGATAATATTCAACCACCTGGAGATCCTCTTTGGCGGCATACTCTATTTTTTGCTGTCCTTGCAGGTAGTAATGGATCTCAAAATAACGACGATGACCGGTAAACAGCGCATCGGTTGCAGAGTCTGTCTCTACGCGGTAGCTCAGAGAATCACCGATAGAGTGAGCGACGCCTGGCTGAATATTGTCAATATTTTCAATGGCCTCGACGCAGCGTTGCCATTTCCGACCCGAAGCATAGCGTTGCTGGAACTGCTCTAAGTTGTCGATGATCCTCATTTTGTATTCTCGCTGTGCATATTCGTGGAAAAGAACCCGGTGCCAAAGGCACGGTTGGCGGTGGTTTGAGCGCCAGACTCACTGCCGGCAACCGGCAACAACGTGAAGCCGTAGCTGAATGACGTAAACCAGACGCGCCAGGAATCAAGTACCTCGCTTCCCCACGAGTTA
Source organism: Citrobacter sp. ABFQG (assembly GCF_004322975.1). Taxonomy (NCBI): domain Bacteria; kingdom Pseudomonadati; phylum Pseudomonadota; class Gammaproteobacteria; order Enterobacterales; family Enterobacteriaceae; genus Citrobacter; species Citrobacter sp. ABFQG. Next base: position 24,565 of record NZ_CP036435.1, on the reverse strand, counting down.
GAACCTAAGCCCAGTAGCTGATGGTCCAGATTGAGAGTGATGTCATCGCTGTGCTGCAGCTCATTACAGTGCTGTGCGGCAAAGATATTTTCTGGCGTATAACGCCAGGCGCTCAGGTTGACAGGGCGCTGCGGAATCACTAGCAGACCGTTACCGTGACGATTGGTTAGCGTTGCCCAACGTACGTCCTGACGATTGCCGTTGTTTTGCGGGAACGGATAATTCTCGAACATCTCATCCACGCTGCTGCGCCAAATGTCGATGATGTTGGCCTGCTGACTATCGGCATAGTTTTCACCAGGACCACGTCCGTACCAGGCCACCTGTCCCAAATCACCGCTGATGCCCATCGTGAAGCCGATGCACGGAATAATGTCCCGGTACTCGCCGTAAGGCTGGCCGGAAAGCTCCACATTCAACTGACCGTCTGCGGCAATCCGCCAGCGATAGGTGCAGCGCATACCGAAATCAAATACCGGCGGGGCGATAATCGTTTGGCTGGTGATGAGCAGCGCATCTTCGGTTTGCTCAAAGGTAAAGTCGCGCAGATGCTCCTGCATTATCTGTATATGATTTGGCTGCCAGAGGCCTTCGAACTCTTGCTTGTGGTTATCTATGGTTGGTTTGAAGAAATTAATGTTCGGCTCGCGGGTAATCAGCTCTTCACCATTGACGTTCCAGCTAATGGGTTTACCGGTCAGCTTTGAGAACGTCAGATGGAAGTTATAACCGCGAACGGTGCAGCTCTGGCGGTTCTCTTCCAGCGTCAAAGGGGTGGCGTTTTGCAGACTGAACGGTACGGCAGTCGCCGTTCTGGCCTTCAGCGGGAACTGATAAGTCGCGATGTGATGCCCGGCTTCGCTGTATAACGTGCGGGAATCTTTCGTCACGGTGACGTTGAGGAACGCCTCGCGCGCATCCAGCTCCGGCAGCGTGCATTGCAGCAGCGTATCGCTGTTGGGAGGAACGTCGCGCAGTTTTATCTGCTGAGCAGAGAGCGTATCTCCTTCGGCGCGAACCTCAATATGCAAGGTGTAGTCGTCAAGCGTAGTGAACCACAGTTTGTTTTCTACCCGCAGCTCGCCGCGAGCCAGATCCTGCGCGCGCACTTTCACTGGTGCAATTACCTGCTTGTACTCTTGCAGACCCGGGCCTGGGGTTTGATCGGAATAAATCAGGCCATCAAGGCAGAAGTTGTAGTTGTTCGGGTAGTCGCCGTAGTCACCGCCATAGTTGTACCAGACGTTACCGTCTTCATCTTTGGCCTGAATCCCGTGATCGCACCACTCCCAGACATAGTGTCCCTGAATGCAATCATGCTGATAGAAGACGTTCTGATATTCCGTTAGCCCGCCGGGGCCGTTGCCCATTGCGTGAGCATATTCGCAGATGATGCGCGGCTTAGGATGTGGGTATTCACCAAACTCATTCATCAACGGTACGCGGGTGTACATGGTGGAAATGATATCCACCACTTCGGCGTCACGATCTTCTTCGTAGTGGATCAGACGCGTGTCATCCAGCGCTTTTGCCGCGTGGTACATGGCGCGAATATTACAGCCGTAGCCGGATTCATTGCCGAGCGACCAGATGACGATCGACGGGTGGTTTTTCTGCGCGTGGACGTGGCGTACGATGCGCTCAACGTAGACATTTTCCCACAGCGGATCGTCGGTGATCCGGCTGATATCGCCGATATTAGCGAAGCCGTGAGATTCAACGTCGGTTTCGGCCATGACGAACAAACCGTAGATATCGCACAATTCATAGAAACGTGGATCGTTCGGGTAATGGGCGGTGCGTACGGAGTTGATGTTGTGCTGCTTCATTAACAGCAGATCTTTTTCCACGCGATCCATACCGACCGCGCGACCCTTGAGATGATCGTTATCATGACGGTTGACGCCATGCAGCATGACATAGCGGTTATTGATGTAAAACAGACCGTTGCGAACGTTGATATCGCGGAATCCGACGCGCTGCGGCACAACCTCAAGGATGTTGCCGCTGGCATCTCTCAGGGTCATAACCAGATGATAGAGATACGGCGATTCCGCCGACCACTGCTGTGGTGCGCTGACCTTGAAATTGAACGCGGTGCGGGTGAGTTTATCCACCGTCAGAGCGTTAATCACACCGCTATGCAGTGCCTGCTCACCGTCAAACAAAGTGTATTCGAGCGATGCCATCGTTGGTGTGGAGGCGATGTTTTCCAGCGCGATGTCGCAGGAGAGGGTGGCATCGCGATAGTCATCATCGAAATCGGTACGAACAGTAAAATCCTGGATATGGGTCGCCTGTTTGCCGACCAGATAGACGTCGCGGAAAATTCCCGCCGACCACCACATATCCTGGTCTTCAACGTAGGTGGAATCAGCCCATTGCATGACGCGAACGCACAGCAGGTTGTCACCTGTTTTCACCACCGCGCTGATATCAAACTCGGCCGTCAGGCGACTGCCTTTGCTGAAGCCAACGTACTGACCATTCACGTAAACTTCGAAGTAGGTTTCTACGCCATCAAATTTAATCAGCGTCTGTTTACCCTGCCAGCCTTCGCTGAGAGAGAAAATACGCTGGTAGGCTCCGGTGGGGTTATTGGTCGGTACGTAGGGGACATCAATCGGGAAAGGAAAACCTTCGTCGGTATACTGCAGCTTGCCGTGCCCTTCCATCTGCCACATACCGGGTACGGTGATGTTGCCCCAGTCGCTCATAAACTGCGACGTAAAGGCTTCCGGCACCTGCAGCGGATGCTCAAAGAACTGGAAATTCCACTGACCGCTCAGCAACTGAAAGAGGCTGCTGGTTTCGCGGGCAAACGAGCGAGCCTGCGCAACGGAGTCGTAAGAGAAAAAATATGCGCGTGGCGCCAGTCGATTTTCGTGGGTGAGCTGAATGTTTTCCCAGCGATTCATAAGGCCTCCCGGTGGAGAAAAATCGGAACCATTCATTTTAATGGTGAGTAAGTGTAATTGATGGTGATTTTAGTAAAAGTTTTACTAAAATATAGCGAGTGAGGTGATTTACTTTAACTGGATCACGAAAATAATTCGGGCGCAGAAAAAAATGCATGACAATGCGCGCCCGGCTTCAGCAGAAACCGGACGGATTAACGGGGGATTTTAGCGGGTGGTGCCGCGCAGTTTCAGCTTGCTGGGAACAAAAACCAGCAGGGGAAGTGCACGTCCGTCGCGGGCTTTCTCAAACAGCAGGTTGACGCCCTGACTGCCCATCATTTCTGAATGGATGCGTACGGTGGAAAGCGGAGGAAAGGTGAAGCGCGCCGTCGGGATATCATTAACGCTAATCAGCGAAATATCCTGCGGAATGTTCAGTCCACGCTCGTGAATGGCGCGCAGAACGCCAATAGCAATCGAGTCAGAAGCCACAAACAGGGCGCTGGGATAGTCGGCTTTCGCCAGCATTTTTTTGGCCAGTTCATAGCCTGATGAACTGGAGAAGCCGCCGCGATAAATATCCTGTTCTGAAACGACCTGCTGCAGGCGACCGTATTCGACAAACGCGGCTTCGCGGATATCAGCCTTGCCAGGCTGATCTTCGCCGCCGATGAAGCCAATGCGGGTCACGCCCTGGGCGATGAAGTAGTCAATGCTCTCTTTACTGATGCGGGCCAGATCGATATCGACAGCGTCATATTCACTGCCGGGTTCATGAAAATCGATAAAGCAGATGTTGTCGGTAAGCGCTGTTGCCGCCTCGCGCAGCGCAGGAGAAGGCTTGCCGACAATAAGAATGCCGGTAATGTTTTTGCTCTCCGGCAACCCACTGTGCTCATAGCAGTTGGTCAGTTCAATCCCCAGCTTCTCGCACTGGGTTTCAATCCCATGGCGGATCGCGAGATAGTAAGGATCGTTGATTTCCAAATCCTGCTGATAGCTGTAGAGCGCCAGAATATGCTGGGGGCCGAGTGCGCTGGTCTGGTTCTTACGGGCGCTGCTGGTTTTGTACTCCAGCTTTTCCGCGATCTCCAGAATGCGATGCTTGGTCTCTTCTTTTACATTCAGCGTGGGGTCATCGTTTAAAACCCGGGACACTGTCGCCAGGGACACGCCAGCTTCGATTGCGATGTCTTTAAGTGTTGCCATGTTTGCCTTTTCCCTGAGTTACCTGCGCATTGTAAATGAAGTGCTTATCTATTCATCTGTTTTCAGTAAAAAAAGCACGTTTAATTGACATGCTCGGGGTAAAACTGGGCTTGCAGAGTGTGATGGATACGTCATTTCCCCGCTTTTGAGAACAATGCCCGGAAAATAGTTTGCTAGTATTTAGTAAAATTTTACCAAAGGAGAAAACAATGGATACTGTCGCATTTGCTGATTTTGCCCGCATGGAAATACGTGTTGGAAAAATCGCACAGGTTAAGCGCCATGACAATGCCGATAAGCTGTATATCGTACAGGTTGATGTGGGAGAACGTACGCTGCAAACCGTGACCAGCCTGGTGCCTTATTACAGCGAAGAGGAGCTGATGGGGAAAACGGTGGTGGTGCTGTGTAATCTGCAAAAGGCCAAAATGCGCGGTGAAACATCAGAGTGTATGCTGCTGTGCGCTGAGACGGACGATGGCAGCGAAAGCGTGCTGTTAACGCCAGAACGGGTGATGCCTGCAGGCGTGCGGATTGTTTAAATTGTGCTGATGCCGGATGGCGGCTACGCCTTATCCGGCCTACGTTTGCTCACGCAGGCCGGACAGACATCTGTTACATCTGCTCCACGCTCACCCGTAATGCTGCCAGGGCTTTGCGTGTTGATCGCAACACCAGATCGCATTGCTCGATCGTTAACGTTAGCGGCGGTTCGATGCGGATCGTCTTGGCATTGTTCAGCGTCCCGGCGACCAGTACCCGCTGGCGGAACATCTCACTGGCAAAGTTATAGCCGATTTCATTATCGACAAACTCAATCGCCATCAGCATGCCTTTGCCGCGTACATCATGTACCAGGTCCGGGTATTCCCGCGCAAGCTGACGGAAACCATCCAACAACATATCGCCTTTCTGCTCCGCCTGAGCCGGTAAATTTTGCTCCAGCAGGACGTTAATGGTGGCCAGCGCAGCCGCACAAGCGAGCGGGTTGCCGCCAAACGTGGTGGTATGCAGGAAAGGATTGTCGAACAGGACGGAGAACACCTCTTCGGTGGCAATGGTTGCGCCAATGGGCATCACGCCGCCGCCTAACGCTTTGGCAAGACACATAATGTCGGGCTGCACATTTTCGTGCTCACAGGCGAACATCTTGCCGGTACGCCCCATCCCGGTCTGCACTTCGTCAAGGATCATCAGTGCGCCGAACTCATCGCAAAGTTTACGAACAGCGGTTAAATAGCCTTGTGGCGGCAGGATCACCCCCCCTTCACCCTGGATGGGTTCGAGGATCACGGCTGCGACATCGTCACCGGTCTTTTTACACTCGCTGAGCATGGTGCGCATCGCGTTAACATCGCCAAACGGCACATGACGGAAGCCCGGCAGCAGCGGCATAAAGGGTTTGCGGAAGGTAGATTTAGCCGTGGCGGACAGCGCGCCCAGTGATTTACCGTGGAATGCGCCGCTGGTGGCAATAAACGTAAATTTACCGCGCGGTGATTGATACGCTTTCGCCAGCTTCAGAGCGGCTTCAACCGACTCGGTCCCGCTGTTACAGAAGAAACTGTATTTCAGTTTACCGGGCGCCAGTGCGGCGAGAGTTTTTGCCAGCATGGCCCGCAGAGGGTCAAGTAACTCCTGGCTGTGCAGAGGTTGTTTCGCGAGTTGATTCTGTACGGCGGAAACCACGACTGGATTACGGTGCCCCACGTTGAAAATTCCAAAACCACCCAGGCAATCGACGAACTCCTGCCCCTGGGTGTCGACAAGCGTATTCAGGCTTCCCGCTTGCCACTCTACGGCTCCGTAATCCCCGCCTGCAGTTACAGATTTTCGATACTCTAAGAACCCCGGATTGACATGCTCCTTGAAGTACTCAATCACCTCTCGGTTTAACGATTTCATTTCCTCATGATCAAGCGTGCGCTTTTCGATGAGATTCAGTGCGTGTGCGCTGCAGGCCAGGGCCGATGCGCTGGAAGGTAACCTGTTCAAAATATGCTCCCGGAGCTCGCGTATCACATGATACTGATTTAAGTATTGCAGGGATTGCGCCATTCCGGCGCGCTTAGCAAAAATCGGGATAAACACCAGGAAACATCTTATTTACGCAACATTTAATGCCATTATTTAACATTTGCTGGCATTTTGCCCAAGTCAGGAGCCTGAAAACAGATCGAATAAACGCAAATTTGCTCTAAAAATGGGCAATATTTGCACTGTGACAGTGCGCTGGTAGAAGTGATATTGAATAGTTACTGGATGAAAGTATTTTAAATCAATGGATTAGAATGCGTACAGTTTTTGAGGTTTAATCGCAAATTGCGATCTAAATCAAATTTAACAACTAAAGATAAAAAAATTATCGCCGAAATAACATAAGCCGAAAGAGTTAACAACCAGATAACCTGCACAGGACGCAATCATGTCTTCTCATCCCTACGTTAGTCAGCAAAATACACCGCTGGATGATGATATCACCCTCATGTCGACCACCGATTTGCAAAGCTATATCACCCATGCGAACGACACCTTCGTTCAGATCAGCGGCTATCAACTGAATGAGTTGCTTGAAAAGCCGCACAATCTGGTTCGTCATCCGGACATGCCAAAAGCGGCGTTTGCGGATATGTGGTACACCCTGAAGCAGGGCGAGCCATGGAGCGGGATTGTGAAAAACCGGCGTAAGAATGGCGATCACTACTGGGTGAGGGCCAATGCGGTGCCGATGGTGCGGGAAGGACGCGTGACCGGGTATATGTCGATTCGTACCCGGGCAACTGACGAGGAAATTGCAGCGGTAGAGCCTTTATATAAAGCGCTGAACGAAGGACGTTGCAACCGGCGTATCCATAAGGGGTTGGTGGTACGCAAAGGCTGGCTGGGTAGACTGCCGGCGATGCCGATTCGCTGGCGGGTACGCAGCGTGATGGCATTCATGTTTGTCCTGCTAGCGGTCGCATTGCAGCAAATGGGTGCTGAATGGCCGTTACTGTTGATGAGTGCATTGGTGATGCTTTTAGGAACGGCTATTTTCGAATGGCAGATTGTGCGTCCTATTGAGAATGTCACCCGTCAGGCGCTGAAAGTGGCGACCGGTGAGCGGAACAGCGTGTCGCATCTTAACCGCAGCGATGAACTGGGACTGATGCTGCGAGCAGTGGGCCAACTGGGATTAATGTGTCGCTGGCTTATTCATGACGTCTCCAGCCAGGTGAGTTGCGTGCGCAGCGACAGCGAAACGCTGGCAAAAGGTAGCGATGATTTAAATAAGCATACGCAGCAGACCGTTGAGAACGTGCAGGAAACGGTGACCACCATGAATCAGATGGCGGCATCGGTAAAACAAAACTCAGAGACAGCCGCGGCGGCTGATAAGCTCTCTATTGCCGCCAGCAGCGCGGCAACGCACGGCGGTGAGGCGATGGATACCGTCATCAAAACCATGGACGATATCGCCAACAGCACCCAGCGGATCGGCACCATTACCACGCTGATTAACGATATTGCCTTCCAGACCAACATTCTGGCTTTGAACGCCGCTGTTGAAGCCGCGCGGGCGGGCGAGCAGGGGAAAGGGTTCGCCGTGGTGGCGGGAGAAGTGCGTCATCTTGCCAGCCGCAGCGCCAGTGCTGCCAATGATATCCGTAAGCTGATTGATGCCAGCGCCGACAAAGTGCAGTCCGGATCCGACCAGGTTCACGCCGCAGGACGCACGATGGACGATATTGTGGCGCAGGTGCAAAACGTCACTCAGCTGATCGCCCAAATCAGCCACTCAACGCTGGAACAGTCAGATGGTCTTTCCAGCCTGACCCGCGCGGTGAATGAGCTGAGCAACATTACGCAGAAAAACGCCGAACTGGTTGAAGAGAGTGCGCAGATTTCCGCAATGGTGAAGCATCGCGCGGGTCGTCTGGAAGATGCGGTCACGGTGCTGCATTAATACTAATAATACAGGCGGAACGTCGGGCAAACGGGTTCCGCCTGCTGTGCAGATTAATCCAGCTGAGTAATATCCAGCGCAGCGCGATCGATAATACCGATGATTTTTTTGATCTGCGCATCGCTGGTATCACCATGATTAACGCGTAGATCCAACACGGCTTTGAAGTTTTCCAGCGCGCGTTTCATCTGTGGATTTTTGCGTAATTCAAAACCCACGCAGCGGGCTTTGATCCGTTCGTGGATATGTTCCAGATGCTCACGGTTTTCATCCAGCCATTGCTGGCCCTGAGTCGTGATCGCAATCTGTTTACGCCCACCTTCCTCGTCGCTGACGGTGATCAGTGCCTGATCCTGCAAGAAATCCAACGTCGGATAGATAACGCCCGGGCTCGGGGTATAGTTACCCTGAGTCAGGGTTTCAATCGCTTTTATCAGCTCATAGCCGTGGCTGGCGTCGCGGGTCAAGATATCCAGAATGACCAGGCGTAATTCTCCGTGACCGAAGAAGCGTTGGCGACGACCACCGCCGCCGCGACCGTGGCGGTGCCCGCAGCCGTGCTCGTGGTGGTGATCTTTGTTACAGCCTTCATGGCGATGTTCTTCACCTTTGCAGCAACCTGCATGGTGCTCGTTGTGGCGGTCTTCGTGGTGATGTCCTTCACCCTTGCAGCAGCCTTCGCGTTGGTGCTCTGTATTTTTGCAGCAACCTTCATGATGGTTTTGCATCATCGTCTCCTGATGTTATTTAGATATATCTAATTTATATCTAAAGATTGTCATTTTGCAAGTATACAAATTAGATGTTGTTTAAGGCCATGATTATCTAGTGTTTTTATTGGTTTTTGATAGCTGTTTAATCAGACGGTAACTATATCAAAAAAGTCCTTGCAATCTTCTTGATTAGCAATCATTATCATTTAAAAATGAATTTAGATATATCTTATTATTTTCACGAAGGCGAAAACATGACAAAAAACACCTCACGCTACCCGCAGCGCGTTCGTAATGAACTGCGTTTTCGGGAACTTACCGTCCTGCGCGTAGAGCGTATTAGCGCGGGCTTTCAGCGCATTGTACTGGGCGGTGACGCTCTGGACGGTTTTAGCTCACACGGCTTTGACGACCATACCAAGGTCTTTTTCCCTGAACCGGGCAGCCACTTTGTGCCGCCTGTCGTCACCGATGAAGGCATTGTCTGGGCTGACGGCGTGCGTCCGCTTTCCCGTGACTACACGCCGTTGTATGACGAAGCGCGCCATGAGCTGGCGCTGGATTTCTATATTCATGATGGCGGCGTGGCGAGTACGTGGGCGATGAATGCCCGCGAGGGCGACAAGCTGACAATCGGCGGGCCGCGCGGTTCTTTGGTGGTGCCAGAGGATTATGCGTATCAGGTTTATGTGTGCGATGAGTCGGGAATGCCCGCGCTACGCCGACGCCTGGAGTCGCTCAGCCGTTTAGCGGTACGTCCAAACGTCACGGCGCTGGTCAGCGTGCAGGATGCGGCGTACCAGGATTATCTTGCCCATCTCGACGGGTTTACTATTGAGTGGTTTATCGGCCATGACGCGCAGGCGGTGAATGAACGCTTATCGCGACTAACTGTGCCCGCAGATGATTATTACGTCTGGATTACTGGCGAAGGCAAGGTGGTAAAAAACCTGAGTGCTCGCTTTGAAACCGAGGCGTTTGACCCTCAACGGGTGCGTGCGGCAGCCTACTGGCATCAGCGTAAAGCGGCAGATTAATAATTAGATGGCGGAACGCCAAACGCCTGGCGGAAGGCATAGCTAAATGCCGCGGTGCTTGAATATCCTACGTCGAGCGCCACGGCGGTCACGCTTTTATTTTTTTTCAGCATTAATACGGATTCCAGAATACGCATTTTTTGCTTCCAGACGCTGAAAGGCAATCCGGTTTCTTTTTTGAAATGGCGTGAAAAGGTACGGGCAGACATACCCAGATGATGCGCCCAGTATTCAACTGAATGCTCCAGGGCGGGGGATTCTTGTATGGTTCGGCATACTTTGGTTAATTCGCGATCCTGCGGCCAGGGTAATACAAAGGCGACTTCCGGGAGTTGCAGAATAATATCGACCAGTACGCTAACCAGTTTGCCCTCTTTTGACTGGCTATCATAATGACCTGAAATTGAATTCGTGGCGTAATGAATAAACTCTCTGGCGAAATCACTGATAGCCACAACTTTGCATTCATTGATGCTCTCTTCAAGAAAGCCCGGTTTAATATCCAGATTTTCTAAATACACATCATCCAATGCCCAAACTGCATGCTCAGTATTATTTGGGATCCAGATGCCATAATGCGCTGGGATTATCCAGCACTTACCAGCAACATCAATGCGCATGCTGCCTTTGCGGGCGAAATGAAATTGCATAAAAGAGTGTGAATGCTGCGGTACATGGTGGTTGGCTTCCAGGACATAAGAGCGAAAGAATACGTCCTGCGGCAGTTCGGTCATGGAGTTATCCGGGAAGGAGTTCCACTGTTTTTGCGCCAGAGTTTCCATAAATGAATCGTCAATACTCCCGATGATGTGTCCGCTGCTCGATAGATCTTGTCCGCGGATCATAATACATACACTCTTTTTTCCATAATAATCTTGCGTAATAATTTTTAGCCCACTTTTGGTAAATACCATGAACTCGCTTTGTTCAGATGCTGTCATCGTCAATGAAACAAATGATAACTGGACCCGAATGGGAAAAGAGCTGCTTTCACAAGCGGATATCAGAATTAATGGCTCACGCGCCTGGGACATTCAACTTCATCATACCGGTTTCTTTAAACGAGTATTGCAGCAAGGCTCATTAGGGCTTGGCGAAAGCTATATGGAAGGCTGGTGGGACTGCGAACGGCTCGATATTCTGTTCTGCAAAATCCTGAAAGCAAAACTCGACCAGCAGATGCCAGGTAATCTGAAAGATATTTTACGCATTGCCAGCGCGCGCCTGTTTAATTTGCAGTCACGTAGCCGTGCATGGATCGTCGGTAAAGAACATTATGATATTGGTAACGATCTCTTTGCGCTGATGCTTGATCCGCATATGCAATATTCCTGCGGTTACTGGAAAGATGCAACCACATTAAACGATGCGCAAAATGCCAAATTAAAAATGATCTGCGAGAAGCTGCAGCTTAAACCGGGTATGCGTTTACTCGATATCGGTTGTGGCTGGGGCGGGCTGGCGGAATATGCGGCGCGTCATTATGGCGTGGCAGTAGAAGGCGTTACCATTTCCAAAGAGCAGCAGAAAATGGCGCAGCAGCGCTGTGAAGGGTTGGACGTTAACATTCTGCTGCAGGATTATCGCGATCTTAATAAACACTACGATCGCATTGTCTCCGTGGGGATGTTTGAACATGTCGGGCCGAAAAACTACGACACCTATTTCAGTATCGCCGACCGTTGTTTAAAACCAGACGGACTGTTCCTGCTGCATACCATTGGTAGCAATAAAAAAGGGATGAGCGTCGATCCGTGGATCAATAAATACATTTTCCCAAATGGCTGCTTACCGGCGATTTCCCATATTGCCGAGGCCAGCGAATCACGGTTTGTGATGGAAGACTGGCATAACTTCGGCAGCGATTACGATAAAACGCTGATGGCCTGGCATGAGCGCTTTAATCAGGCATGGCCGGAGCTGTCATCACGTTATTCCGCCACCTTCAGAAGAATGTTTAATTACTATTTATGCGCGTGCGCAGGGGCTTTCCGCGCCAGAGATATTGAGCTTTGGCAGGTGCTGTTTAGCCGCGGCGTAGAGGGCGGGATCCGCGTTTATCGTTAACGTCCGCCGGATGTCGGCGTTGCCTTATCCGGCCTACAAAGCTTTGCACTCGTAGGCCTGATAAGCGCAGTGCATCAGGCACTTATGGCTTATCCCAGCTCACTCTCTGCCAGCGCTTTAAACACCATCGCTACGGCGTGCGCGCCGGGGTCCATATTTCCGAGCAGGCTTTCGCTGCTGAGATACGATGCGCGACCGGCATTGGCTTTGCTCGACAAACAGGTTCGTTCGGCTCCCGCTTGCGCGGCGTCGAATGCGGCCTGCAGATTTTGCGGCTGCGTGAGCAGCGAAGCCAGGGCCGGTTGCAGCGCATCTATCATGGTGCGATCGCCTTCGTCTGCGCCGCCGTAGAACTTCATCTGCGCCAGTCCCGTATTCAGGGATTCGGCAACGCTAGCTCCCTGTTCCAGTTTCTGCCCCGCAGCGGTAAAGAAAATAGACATCAGCACACCGCTGGAACCACCCATCACTACGGTCAGACGTTCGCCAATCAGCGCGAACAGCGTGGCAAGGTTATCCAGCGGCAACTGCTGGCGATGCAACAGACTGGCAATTTCACGCGCGCCAGCGGAAAAGGTCGAACCGGTATCGCCATCGCCGACTTTGGCGTCCAGCGCATTAAGATGAGTCTCCAGATCGGAAAGGGTTGTGGTGACAAGTTCCACAATCCCGGCCACCAGGGCGTTCGCCGAAGGCTGGAATTCCACGCGTGCGCTACGCTGAGATGACGGTACACAACTGATTTCACGCGGCGGGACCGGCGTCGGCCAGTTGCTGGTTTCCACCTCGGTGAGTAGCGCTTTTTCGATGCTCTCTTCCAGCACGATGGCCGTCAGTGAAAAGCCTTTCATATCCAGCGCGGTGACCAGTGAGGCCGGGCCAATCAGCCAGTCGATACGTGGGTGCAGCGGGCTGCTGGCCAGTTCGCGGGTAATGATGGCCATTTCGGCAACGGAAACGCCGCCAAGATTGTTAACCATCACCGCCAGACGGCCGGTTTCAGGCAGGGCTGCCATCAGTTTATCCACCATCAGGTTCACCACCTGCGCACTGTTCTGGGTGTCGATAACCGATGCGCCTGGTTCGCCGTGAATGCCCATGCCCAGTTCCGCGTGGCCCGGATGATGACGCGGGGCGGCGTCGGCTTCTTGCGGCAGATGACAGCTGGAAAGCGCAACGCCCAGGCTGAAGGTGTTATTGGCCGCGTATTGCGCTTCACGCAGGACGGTGGCGAGGTTGTAGCCGCGTTCGGCAAAATAGCCTGCGATTTTATGCACCAGGATGGTTCCCGCAATGCCGCGTGGGTGTTTGTTATCAGGCAGGGAGATGTCGTCGCCAACAATCAGCATTTCAACGTTGTAACCAAGGCGACGGGCTTTCTCGGCGGCGAGACCGAAATTAAGACGGTCACCGGTGTAATTTTTCACGATCAATAAACAGCCCGCCTCACCGGTTACCGCCTGGATGGCGGTCAGTACCGCATCCACGCTCGGGGAAGCGAAAACGTCGCCGCAAACCGCAGCGGTTAGCATACCTTTACCGATAAACCCAACGTGCGCGGGTTCGTGCCCTGAACCACCGCCGGAAATTACCGCCACGTTATTTTTGTTGAGGTCACGACGGACCACGATGCGAATGGCCGGATCGCTTTCCAGACGCGCCAGGTTATTCCACGGGCTGGCGATAATCGTACCGTCGATGACGTCGCTCACGAGATGGGTGCGTTGATTAAAAAAGAATTGAGACATAACGGCTCCTTGAGGTTGAGTGTAAGACAAACCCCCGGAAGCATGGTCATGGTACGGAGGCGATAGAGAGATTCTGGCGAAGTCAGCGCGGAAAAAAACAACGTTAAAATGAGTTTCATTACGGAACGTTGTCATTATTTTTTGTTCCGTAATGAAACCGAAAAGAACGAAGAACGATCACAATGCGAGATCGCTCGACTTTTTTCTCTCGCGATGAATGCAGCTGATACGGCACTGTCAGCTTTTTTTTTGCCGGTTTTTTGGCAAGTGAGTAGGTAAAAAGAAAGTGAGATTCGTCTGTGCCGGAGATTTGGTGGCAAATGAGCGGATCGGGATCGCAAACCTTATCATTTTTGTGGATAAGCGTTCCAATATGGAACGTACTCCGTTTTTATCTGTTTCATATCAGAACAAAAAGACGAAAGATTTTTTTGTGCACGCCTCGCCATACAGTTATTGCATCGCTCCGGTACCTCCCGTTTTCGCCGTCTGCATCAGGCCAAACAGGTTAACGCCAGGGCTCACCATGTAAAAACATGTACTTATTTGAGGATGAAAGGAATGCTAAAAGTTATTCAATCTCCAGCCAAATATCTCCAGGGTCCTGACGCTTCCACCTTGTTTGGTCAATACGCTAAAAACCTGGCGGACAGCTTTTTTGTGATTGCGGATGACTTCGTGATGAAGCTGGCGGGAGAGAAAGTACTCAACGGCCTGCACAGCCACGACATTAGCTGCCATGCGGAACGCTTTAACGGTGAATGTAGCCATGTTGAAATTAATCGACTGATTGCCATTCTGAAACAGCACGGTTGTCGCGGCGTGGTTGGGATTGGCGGCGGGAAAACGCTGGATACCGCCAAAGCGATTGGTTACTACCAGAAGCTGCCGGTGGTGGTGATCCCGACTATCGCGTCTACCGATGCGCCAACCAGCGCGCTGTCCGTTATCTATACCGAAGCCGGTGAGTTTGAAGAGTATCTGATCTACCCGAAAAACCCGGATATGGTGGTGATGGACACTGCGATCATTGCCAAAGCGCCGGTACGTCTGCTGGTGGCCGGGATGGGCGATGCGCTCTCGACCTGGTTTGAAGCGAAAGCCTGTTATGACGCCAGAGCGACCAGCATGGCGGGCGGACAGTCCACCGTGGCGGCGCTGAGCCTGGCGCGCTTGTGCTATGATACCCTGCTGGCGGAAGGCGAGAAGGCACGCTTTGCTGCGCAGGCTGGCGTGGTGACCGATGCGCTGGAGCGTATTGTCGAAGCTAACACTTACCTCAGCGGCATCGGCTTTGAAAGCAGCGGTCTTGCAGGGGCGCATGCGATCCACAACGGCTTTACGATTCTGGAAGAGTGCCACCATTTGTACCACGGTGAAAAAGTCGCCTTTGGTACGCTGGCGCAACTGGTGCTGCAAAACAGCCCGATGGAAGAGATCGAAACCGTGCTGAATTTCTGTCAGAAAGTCGGCCTGCCGGTAACGTTAGCGGAAATGGGCGTGAAAGAAGACGTTGACGGCAAGATCATGGCCGTGGCGAAAGCGACCTGCGCAGAAGGTGAAACCATCCACAATATGCCGTTCCCGGTAACGCCTGAAAGCGTACATGCCGCTATCTTGACGGCAGATCTGCTGGGACAGCAGTGGCTGGCGCGTTAATCAGTCGTCGGTAGGTTTTTATCCGGCATCTTCTCCCCCTCTGACAGTTTCTGCCGGAGGGGTTGTCTATGGTTAAACAGCGGAAAGGGATATGACGGCGCACACGCATAGCATCGGGAAGGAAGTCTCTTCAGTCATTGCCCAGTCATGGCATCGTTGCAGCAAGTTTATGCAGCGGGAAACCTGGCAGGCGCCGCATCAGGCGCAGGGGCTGACCTTTGAGTCGATTTGTCGTCGCAAGACGGCGTTGCTGACGATTGCTCAGGCTGCGCTGGAAGATGCCTGGGAGTTTATGGACGGCCGCCCGTGTGCGCTGCTGATTCTGGATGAATCAGCCTGTATTCTCAGCCGTTGCGGCGATCCGCAGACGGTAGAACAGCTGGCGGAGCTTGGGTTTCGTGACGGCAGCTACTGTGCAGAAAGCATCATTGGCAGTTGTGCCCTGTCGCTGGCGACGATGCCGGGCCAGCCGACAAAAACCTCTGGCGATCAGCATTTTAAACAGGCGCTACATCCGTGGTCGTTCTGCTCGACGCCGGTCTTCGATAACCATGGTCGACTGTTCGGCTCCATTTCGCTGTGTTGTCTGGTGGAGCATGAGTGCGTTTCTGATTTATCCCTGACGCTGGCGATTGCCAGAGAAGTCGGCAACTCTTTGCTGACCGACAGCCTGCTGGCTGAATCCAACCGCCATCTGAACCAGATGTACGGGCTGCTGGAGAGTATGGATGATGGTGTGATGGCCTGGAACGAACAGGGCGTATTGCAGTTCCTCAATGCGCGAGCGGCGCTGCTTTTGCATCTCGATGCGCAGGCCAGTCAGGGGAAAAACATTCACGATCTGCTCAATCTCCCCATGCTGCTGCGCCGGGCGATCAAACATGCCCGCGGTCTGAATCACGTCGAAGTTACCTTTGAAAGCCAGCATCAGTTTGTTGATGCCGTCATTACCCTGAAGCCGATTGTTGAGGAGCAGGGCAACAGCTTTATTCTGCTACTGCATCCGGTGGAACAAATGCGCCAGCTGATGACCAGCCAGCTCGGCAAGGTGAGCCACACCTTTGAGCAGATGTCGACTGACGATCCGGAAACCCGCCGCTTGATCCATTTTGGACGCCAGGCAGCGAGGGGGAGTTTCCCGATCCTGCTGTGCGGGGAAGAGGGTGTTGGTAAAGAGCTGCTGAGTCAGGCCATCCACAATGAAAGCGAGCGCGCCAGCGGGCCGTATATCGCCGTGAACTGTCAGCTGTATGCCAACAGCGTACTGGGGCAGGATTTTATGGGCAGTGCGCCCACCGACGATGAAAATGGCCGGTTGAGCCGTCTTGAACTGGCGAACGGCGGCACGCTGTTTTTGGAAAAAATTGAATATCTGGCGCCGGAGCTGCAATCCGCGCTGTTACAGGTGATCAAACAGGGGGTATTAACCCGCCTGGATGCCCGTCGGCTGATTCCGGTGGATGTCAAAGTGATCGCCACCACCACGGTTGATCTCGCCAATCTGGTGGAGCAAAACCGCTTTAGCCGTCAGCTGTATTATGCGCTGCACTCTTTTGAGATAGTGATCCCACCGCTGCGGGCGCGGCGCAGTAGTATTCCCTCGCTGATTTTTACGCGGCTGAATAGCCTGAAAAAACGCTTTTCATACAGTTTGAAGATCGACGACGACGCGCTGGCGCAACTGGTGGCTTATTCGTGGCCGGGCAATGACTTTGAGCTGAACAGCATTATCGAAAACATCGCCATCAGCAGTGATAACGGCCATATTCGGCTGAGCAATCTACCGGATTATTTGTTTGCCGAACGTCCTGGTCTGGAGACGGCGTCTTCACTGCTGCCTGCTAGTCTGACGTTTACCGCTATCGAAAAAGAGGCGATTATCCATGCTGCCCGCGTCACCAGCGGGCGCGTGCAGGAGATGTCGCAACTGTTGAATATCGGTCGCACTACCTTGTGGCGCAAGATGAAGCAGTACGACATTGATGCCAGCCAGTTTAAGCGCAAGCATCTGGACTAGTTTCTTCAATTCTCGCCATCGAGAACAGCGCGTCTGACAGTCGGTTGATATAACGCCTGGGTTCATCGCGTAACGTTAGCGATCTGCTCATCGCGATGAGGACCCGCTCCAGTCGGCGCGTCAGGGTTCGCGCAACGTGTAGCTGTGCCGATGCGAGATTTTTCCCCGGAATAACAAACTCTTTGAGCGGGCCGCTTTGCGCCATATTACGGTCAATAAGCTGCTCCAGCGCCTGAGTATCCTCTTCACCAATACGCTGTTGTAAGCGAGCGAGTCCTTTCTCATCGCTGGCGAGTTCCGCACCCAGAACAAACAGCATTTTCTGTATGGCGTGCAGATCCTGGCGTAGCCCGGCCTGACGCGTGCTGGCATAGCAGACGCCAAGTTGGGAAATCAGTTCATCCACCGTGCCATAGGCCTCAACGCGGATGTCGTCTTTGTCGATACGGCTGCCGCCAAACAGTGCGGTCGTGCCTTTATCGCCGGTTCGGGTGTAGATGCGGTACATTTATTTTATCTCGCTGAAGGGAAGCACTTTGACCAGTTGACCAGCATTGGCGCCAAGCGTGCGGATCTGCGCAATTCCGGCGGTGATATGACCACGGATCAGCGCCCGATCCTCGGGCAACTGGGCGTGGGTTAAAGCAATATCACCCGTGGCGTTAAGACCCAGACCGACACGTAGCGTTGAGCTTTTGGCCGCAAGTTTGCTCAATGCCAGTGCGCAGTCATGCTCGTTGCAACAGATTGCCCGACAAGGGACGCCTTGCTCTTCCAGTCCCCAGCACAGCTCATCAAGCACGCGAGTATCCTGCCAGCGCGAGTGATAAAACAGATGTACGCCCGGTGATGAAAGTGACATTGCGCCCCCTGTACTATCAGAATGCCTGACGGAAGATCTCGGCAATTTCTTTCTCGTTCCCTTTGCGCGGGTTAGAGAAGGCGTTGCCGTCCTTCAGCGCCATTTCCGCCATGTACGGGAAATCGGCTTCTTTGACACCCAGATCGCGCAGATGCTGCGGAATGCCGATGTCAGCAGAGAGACGGGCAATGGCGTGAATAGCCAGTTCGGCGGCATCCATGGTGGAAAGTCCGTCAGTGTTTTCGCCCATAAACTCTGCAATGTCGGCAAATTTTTCCGGGTTAGCGATCAGGTTATAGCGCGCCACGTGCGGCAGCAGTACGGCATTCGCCACGCCGTGCGGCATGTCGTACAGACCGCCAAGCTGATGCGCCATCGCGTGAACGTAGCCGAGGTTGGCGTTGTTGAAAGCCATACCTGCCAGCAGGGAGGCGTAGGCCATGTTCTCGCGAGCTTTCAGGTTGCTGCCCAGCGCTACGGCCTGACGCAAGTTGCGTGCGATCAGGCGAATAGCCTGAATAGCGGCAGCGTCGGTGACCGGGTTGGCATCTTTGGAAATATAGGCTTCTACGGCGTGGGTCAGGGCGTCCATACCCGTCGCGGCGGTCAGCGGGGCGGGTTTGCCGAGCATCAGCAGCGGATCGTTAATGGAGACCGACGGCAGGTTGCGCCAACTGACAATCACAAACTTCACTTTGGTTTTTGTATTGGTCAGCACGCAGTGGCGAGTGACTTCGCTGGCGGTACCGGCGGTGGTATTTACCGCAACGATCGGCGGCAGCGGGTTGGTCAGGGTTTCAATCCCGGCATAGCTGTAGAGATCGCCTTCGTGAGTTGCTGCGATACCGATGCCTTTACCGCAGTCATGCGGGCTACCGCCACCGACGGTAACGATGATATCGCAATGCTCTTTGCGAAAGACTTCCAGACCGTCACGCACGTTGGTGTCTTTGGGGTTAGGTTCAACGCCATCAAAAACCACCACGTCAATGCCCGCTTCACGTAAATGGGCGAGGGTTTTATCTACCGCGCCGTCTTTAATGGCCCGCAGACCTTTATCAGTAACCAGAAGCGCTTTTTTACCGCCTAACAGTTTGCAGCGTTCGCCGACAACGGAAATAGCATTGGGGCCAAAGAAGTTCACATTTGGCACCAGGTAATCAAACATACGATAGCTCATAATATACCTTCTTAGATTTAAATTATAATTCAGAGAAACAATTCAGTGCGGTTTCTGCTAATAATCTGTCTTGTTCCACGGTGCCGCCACTAACGCCAACGGCACCAATTAATTCACCGTTTAATATGACGGGTAAACCGCCGCCGAAAATAACAATGCGTTGTTGGTTGGTAAGCTGCAAACCATATAGCGAAGCACCAGGTTGTACCGCGTCGGTAATTTCATGGGTACCCTGGCGCAGGCAGCAGGCGGTATACGCTTTATTAAGAGAGATATCACAGCTGGTGACAAACGCATCGTCCATGCGTTGCATTAGCAGCGTATTCCCACCGCGATCCACCACGGAAAAGACCACCGGAACGCTGATCTCAAGCGCTTTAGCCTCAACGGCCTGCGCCATTTTTTTTGCAGCCGCCAGCGTAATGGTGGCAATTTGTTGGCTCTTATTCACAGTTTCTCCTGAAAATGTTGTAGGGCTGAGGTCACGAAACATATCGCGCAACAGCTATTTTTATCATTGGCTTTACCTTATTTTCTCGCCGTGCGTTATTAAGTCAATAGAGCGAAAATTTCAAAGATATTAAATTCACCTTCCTGGTTTTACGTTTATTGATAATGATCATTTAACCTCGTCACAATTCACGATGGATATTCCTGAATTGCGTTTCAATATGAAACGATGCGTTTTTATTAGGTGCCAAATTGGAACGAAATTAATTTTATTTTTTTATTGTTCTGCTCATTTAGAGTTCGACCATTGCTGATGAAAGGCGAATGACGGGTGTTGTGTCCCCGGCAATGCGGCCCGGCGTCCCTATTTTTTATCTTTTGAGTCAATAAATCATGAGAAGATCAAAACGATTCGAAGTACTTGCGAAGCGGCCTGTAAATCAGGATGGGCTGATTGGCGAATGGCCTGAAGAGGGGCTGATAGCCATGGAAAGCCCCTACGATCCAGCGTCGTCGGTGAAGGTGGAAAATGGTCGTATTGTTGAGCTGGACGGTAAGAGCCGCGCCGAGTTCGACATGATCGACCGTTTCATTGCCGACTACGCCATTAACGTGGCTGAGGCCGAGCACGCCATGCAGCTCGACGCGCTGGAGATCGCCAGAATGCTGGTGGATATCCACGTCAGTCGGGAAGAGATTATTGCCATTACCACTGCCATCACCCCGGCGAAAGCGGTGGAAGTGATGGCGCAAATGAACGTGGTGGAGATGATGATGGCGCTGCAAAAAATGCGTGCCAGACGCACGCCCTCCAACCAGTGCCACGTGACCAACCTGAAAGATAACCCGGTACAGATTGCCGCCGACGCTGCTGAAGCGGGGATCCGCGGCTTTTCCGAGCAAGAAACGACGGTCGGGATCGCCCGCTACGCGCCGTTTAACGCCCTGGCGCTGCTGGTGGGTTCCCAATGCGGTCGTCCCGGTGTGCTGACGCAATGTTCTGTTGAAGAGGCCACGGAGCTGGAGCTGGGCATGCGTGGGCTAACCAGTTATGCCGAAACGGTGTCGGTGTATGGCACAGAATCGGTGTTTACCGACGGTGATGACACGCCGTGGTCCAAAGCGTTTCTCGCCTCGGCTTATGCGTCGCGTGGCCTGAAGATGCGCTACACCTCCGGCACTGGCTCGGAAGCGCTGATGGGCTATTCCGAAAGTAAATCGATGCTATATCTGGAGTCGCGCTGCATTTTTATCACTAAAGGCGCGGGCGTACAGGGGCTGCAAAACGGTGCGGTCAGCTGTATCGGCATGACCGGCGCTGTGCCTTCGGGGATCCGCGCGGTGCTGGCGGAAAACCTGATTGCCTCAATGCTCGACCTTGAAGTGGCCTCCGCCAATGACCAGACCTTTTCTCACTCCGATATTCGCCGTACAGCCCGCACCCTGATGCAGATGCTGCCGGGTACCGATTTTATTTTCTCCGGTTACAGCGCGGTACCCAACTACGACAACATGTTTGCCGGGTCGAACTTCGACGCTGAAGACTTCGATGATTACAACATCCTGCAACGCGATCTGATGGTTGACGGCGGTCTGCGTCCGGTGACTGAAGAAGAAACCATCGCTATACGCAATAAGGCTGCACGCGCCATTCAGGCGGTGTTCCGCGAACTGGGCCTGCCGCTGATTAGCGATGAAGAAGTGGAAGCCGCTACTTATGCTCACGGCAGCAAAGATATGCCTGCGCGCAATGTAGTGGAGGATCTGGCGGCCGTGGAAGAGATGATGAAGCGTAATATCACCGGGCTGGATATCGTCGGCGCGTTGAGTTGCAGCGGTTTTGAAGATATCGCCAGCAATATCCTCAATATGCTGAGACAGCGTGTTACTGGTGATTACCTGCAAACGTCGGCCATTCTGGATCGCCAGTTCGACGTCGTCAGCGCCGTCAATGACATCAATGATTATCAGGGACCTGGTACCGGCTATCGCATCAGTGCCGAACGCTGGGCGGAAATTAAAAATATTGCGGGCGTGGTTCAGCCCGGCTCGATCGAATAAGGCGGAACACTGTGGAATGCACAACTGAACGTAAGCCGGTTTTCACCTTACAGGTGAGCGAAGGCGAGGCGGCTAACGCGGATGAACGCGTGGATGAAGTGGTGATTGGCGTCGGCCCGGCCTTTGGCAAGCACCAGCATAAAACCCTGATTGACATGCCGCACAACGCGATTCTGAAAGAGCTGGTGGCAGGGATTGAAGAAGAGGGATTGCATGCGCGGGTAGTGAGGATCCTGCGCACCTCGGATGTTTCTTTTATGGCATGGGATGCGGCAAATCTCAGCGGCTCAGGCATCGGGATTGGCATCCAGTCGAAAGGAACCACGGTGATTCATCAGCGCGATCTGCTGCCGTTAAGCAACCTCGAGCTGTTCTCTCAGGCTCCGCTGCTGACGCTGGAAACCTATCGTCAGATTGGTAAAAACGCCGCGCGATATGCACGCAAAGAGTCGCCTTCGCCGGTGCCAGTGGTCAATGACCAGATGGTGCGCCCTAAATTTATGGCCAAGGCCGCGCTGTTTCATATCAAAGAAACCAAACACGTGGTGCAGGATGCTGCGCCTGTCACGTTGCATATTGCACTGGTAAGGGAATGACCATGAACGACAACATCATGACTGCGCAGGATTACCCATTAGCGACCCGCTGCCCGGAGAAAATCCAGACGCCTACCGGCAAGCCGCTAACCGACATTACTCTTGAGAATGTGCTGGCGGGCCGCGTAGGACCGCAGGATGTGCGTATTTCTCAGCAAACGCTGGAGTACCAGGCGCAGATTGCTGAGCAGATGCAGCGTCATGCCGTGGCGCGCAATTTTCGTCGTGCGGCAGAACTGATTGCGATTCCGGATGCCCGCATTCTGGAGGTCTACAACGCGCTGCGACCGTTTCGTTCTTCGTTCGCCGAGTTGCAGGCCATTGCCGATGAACTGGAACACACATGGCATGCCACGGTGAACGCCGGGTTTGTCCGCGAATCGGCAGAGGTATATCAGCAGAGAAATAAGCTGCGTAAAGGCAGCCAGTGACGGAGGCAGCATGCCGTTAATTGCAGGGATCGATATCGGCAACGCCACCACCGAAGTGGCGTTGGCGCAGGATGGCCGGTTTATCGGCAGCGGGATTGTCGCCACGACCGGTATGAAAGGCACGCGGGATAATATCGCCGGGGTAGTCGCATCCCTGCAGCAGGCGCTGAATAACACGCCGTGGTCGCTGCAGGACGTAGCAAAAATTTGCATCAACGAGGCCGCACCGGTGATTGGCGATGTGGCGATGGAAACCATCACTGAAACCATCATTACCGAATCGACGATGATTGGCCATAACCCACAAACGCCCGGTGGCGTTGGCGTGGGCATGGGAACCACCATCGCCGTGGAGAAGTTGGCGGCGTTGAGCGAGGATCGATTTGCCCAGGGCTGGATCCCGTTGGTAGGTGAGGAGATGGATTTCCTTGAGGCGGTTTGGTTTATCAATGAAGCGCTGGATCGCGGCGTCAATGTGGTGGCGGCCATCCTGAAAAAAGATGATGGGGTGCTGGTGAATAATCGCCTGCATCGGCCAATGCCGGTGGTTGATGAAGTCACTCTGCTGGAGAAGGTGCCGGAAGGTGTGCTGGCGGCGGTGGAAGTGGCGGCCCCAGGACAGGTGGTGCGGGTGCTGTCGAACCCTTACGGCATTGCGACCTTCTTTGCCCTGACGCCCGAGGAAACGCAAACTATCGTCCCCATCGCCAGAGCGCTGATTGGCAACCGTTCCGCCGTGGTGCTGAAAACCCCGCAGGGCGATGTGCAATCAAGAGTGATCCCGGCGGGTAAGATCTTTATCCGTGGTGAAAAGCGTGGCGGTGAAGCCGACGTAGCGCAAGGCGCGCAGGCCATTATGCAGGCGATGAGCGCCTGCGCGCCCGTGCGCGATATTGCCGGGGAAGCTGGTACGCACGCAGGCGGCATGCTGGAGCGGGTGCGAAAGGTGATGGCCTCGCTGACCGGTCATGACATGAACACGGTGCATATTCAGGATCTGTTGGCGGTCGATACATTTATTCCGCGTAAGGTGCAGGGCGGCATCGCCGGAGAGTGTTCAATGGAGAACGCCGTGGGCATTGCGGCGATGGTGAAAGCCGATCGCTTACAGATGCAGGCCATCGCCAGTGAGCTGAGTGCCCGGTTAAACACGCCGGTTGAAGTTGGTGGCGTGGAGGCTAACATGGCTGTAGCGGGGGCGTTAACAACACCTGGATGCGCTGCGCCGCTGGCAATCCTCGATTTAGGCGCAGGATCTACCGATGCAGCCGTCATCAATAGCGATGGCATAGTGAAAGCGGTACATCTGGCCGGGGCGGGGAATATGGTCAGCCTGTTGATTCAAACAGAGCTGGGCTTAAGCGATGCATTTCTGGCGGAGGAAATTAAAAAATACCCGCTGGCAAAAGTGGAGAGCCTGTTCAGCATTCGCCATGAGAACGGCGCGGTAGAGTTTTTCCGCGAACCGCTCAGCCCGTCGGTGTTTGCCAAAGTTGTGTATTTGAAAGAGGGCGAGCTGATCCCGGTAGATAACCAGACCTCGCTGGAAAAAATACGTCTGGTGCGCCGACAGGCCAAAGAGAAGGTTTTTGTGACCAACTGCCTGCGCGCGTTACGCCAGGTGTCACCTGGTGGATCTATTCGCGATATGACTTTTGTGGTGCTGGTAGGCGGTTCTTCGCTGGATTT